>NZ_CM149691.1:2100000-7255188 GCF_056174585.1 Mesorhizobium kamtschaticum
GCTGCGTGGTTCCAGGAAATAGCTCCTCCTTATAAACCGTACCCGAAACCGACACTGGTGGTCTGGTAGAGTATACCAAGGCGCTTGAGAGAACTATGCTGAAGGAACTCGGCAAATTGCACGCGTAACTTCGGAAGAAGCGTGACCCTTTTCTACGCAAGTAGAGGAGGGTGGCACAGACCAGGGGGTAGCGACTGTTTATCAAAAACACAGGGCTCTGCGAAGTCGCAAGACGACGTATAGGGTCTGACGCCTGCCCGGTGCTGGAAGGTTAAGAGGAGGGGTGCAAGCTCTGAATCGAAGCCCCAGTAAACGGCGGCCGTAACTATAACGGTCCTAAGGTAGCGAAATTCCTTGTCGGGTAAGTTCCGACCTGCACGAATGGCGTAACGACTTCCCCGCTGTCTCCAGCATAGACTCAGTGAAATTGAATTCCCCGTGAAGATGCGGGGTTCCTGCGGTTAGACGGAAAGACCCCGTGCACCTTTACTATAGCTTTACATTGGCATTCGTAGTGGCATGTGTAGGATAGGTGGTAGGCTTTGAAACCTGGGCGCCAGCTCAGGTGGAGCCACCCTTGAAATACCACCCTTATTACTATGGATGTCTAACCGCGGCCCGTTATCCGGGTCCGGGACAATGTATGGTGGGTAGTTTGACTGGGGCGGTCGCCTCCTAAAGAGTAACGGAGGCGCGCGATGGTGGGCTCAGAACGGTCGGAAATCGTTCGCTGAGTGCAATGGCATAAGCCTGCCTGACTGCGAGACTGACAAGTCGAGCAGAGACGAAAGTCGGTCATAGTGATCCGGTGGTCCCGCGTGGAAGGGCCATCGCTCAACGGATAAAAGGTACGCCGGGGATAACAGGCTGATGACCCCCAAGAGTCCATATCGACGGGGTTGTTTGGCACCTCGATGTCGACTCATCGCATCCTGGGGCTGGAGCAGGTCCCAAGGGTATGGCTGTTCGCCATTTAAAGCGGTACGTGAGTTGGGTTCAGAACGTCGTGAGACAGTTCGGTCCCTATCTGCCGTGGGTGTAGGAATATTGAAAGGATCTGTCCCTAGTACGAGAGGACCGGGATGGACGGATCTCTGGTGGACCTGTTGTGGCGCCAGCCGCATAGCAGGGTAGCTATATCCGGACGGGATAACCGCTGAAGGCATCTAAGCGGGAAACCCACCTTAAAACGAGTATTCCCTGAGAACCGTGGAAGACGACCACGTTGATAGGCCGGGTGTGGAAGAGCGGCAACGCTTGAAGCTTACCGGTACTAATAGTTCGATCGGCTTGATCGTTCTCATTCCTTATGCCCATCGTGAAACACGATGGTCTTACCAGCGCTCACGCATGAGCGGCCCTAACGGGCCTATGCTCCGCGAGGGCGCCGGAAAACCGGCGACGCGCAGTCGCGCTTGCGGGCTTACGCCCGGGGCGCCTTGCAATGAACGTCGCCATTGGCACGGAAAGACGGGCAAACGGCACAAGCCAATAGCGAGCGGCTATCCCTACTCACTATTCCCTACTGCCTAACCCCTAACCCAGCTTCTCGAACAACGTGCGTTTTGCCGACCTGGTGGTTATGGCGGAGCGGCTGCACCCGATCCCATTCCGAACTCGGCCGTGAAACGCTCCAGCGCTGATGGTACTTCGTCTCAAGACGCGGGAGAGTAGGTCGCTGCCAGGTCTGCTAAATGCACGTTGAACTCACATCCAAGCGGATGTCAGTGAAATCTTCTCTCTACGAACAAGGCCCGCCAAGGGACCACGGGCCGCGTAAGCGGCCCTTTCATTTGGTGAGCCATCTACCTATTTGTAGGCCAGCCTATTCGTAGGCTTGGGCTTACGTCCTAAGCAAGCAAACGCTTGCTCAGTTCGGCAAGCAAACGCTTGCCTAGAGGTGGCGCGGGGTGGAGCAGCCCGGTAGCTCGTCAGGCTCATAACCTGAAGGTCACAGGTTCAAATCCTGTCCCCGCAACCAACATCAAATACGGCCCGCTTCAAGCGGGCCGTTTTTGTATCTACATGCCGGCGCCGCCAAGTCGAACCTCTCATCAGCTGCCCCGCAAAGATCGAACCGACCGCTCCGTCAATGTAAGTCGTCACTGACTGACAAGGTCACGATCTCAGCCTTCGCGACGCTTTCGCGATATGCCTATCCCGTCCTTCGGATCAAGGCTGCGAGAAGAATGGCCGCAAGACGTCGGCGACACGCTCCGGCTGGCCGACATCGTCCGCCGCCAAATGGCCGAGACCGGACAATTCGAGACGCTTGGCACCGGGCAGAACACCCGCCAGCGCGTCCAGCGTCGGAGGCAGATAGGCCGCGCTCTGGTCGCCTCCGACCAGAAGGACTTCCGTGCGCGTGGCTTTGAAGTTCTCGATAGTGCCTGCCATCTTCGCTACCAGGCGAACATCGCAGTGAACGGCGCGGATAAGGACATCCAGCGGGACGTTTCCGTTTCTCCTGTCACCTGCACTGGCCCGAATCGCCAGCCGCATCAACGGCACCAGAACGAAGCGTGGCATCTTGATCTTCTTCGAGGCATCGCCTGTGCCCTTCATGCAGGAAACCATGGCGGCCGCCAGATCGCCAAGCGCCAGCTCCCTTTCATAGCGCGGCGCCCAGGCCATGGGCGACGGTGCGCCGGCGATCGCCAGTGGCGGTTCGTAAAGCGCGATCTTGCGCAGGGAGGACAGGAAGAGCGTTGCCTGAAGCGCGATGAGGGCGCCGGAACTCAGGCCGAAGACGTCTTGTGCGCCGGTCCCTGCCACGAGGGCCTGAAGATCTTGAAGCTCCTTCTCCATTCCATATTCGTCGCCGAACGGCCCGCTCAGTCCACGCCCGCGGCGATCAGGTATGCAGAGGGTGAAGGTATTTGAGAGGGCAGTGGCGAGCCTCATGAAGTTCTGTGCCGCCTGCATACCGCCATGCAGCAAGATCAGTGCTGGACCGTTGCCCATCTGCCTGTAGCCGATCGTGGTGCCGTCGCGGGATGTGACGGCGCCGTTCAGCGCGATCGGCTGGGCCACGCGCCAAACCTTCCTGGCCCATCGCTGGATGGTGACGGCGCTTGCTGGCCGTCCAACGCTCGGTCCTAACCGGCTGAAGCGACTGGAGACAACACTTGGCCTCCTGGAGGAGCATGATCTGTCAGCGAGAGAGCGGCTTGTCCTTATCGACACGCTGATCTCCTACGTGCGCGGCTTCGTCGCGTCCGAGATCGCTGACGATATCGCTATCGGCACTTCAGGGCTGTCCGCCGAGCAGTGGCGGGCGGATCAGGCTGCCTATGCTGCTTCGATCACCGGCTCCGGGACCTATCCCCGGACCACCGCGCTGTTCGAGGAGAGCCGTGAATTCGACGGAAACGCGATCCAGGATCAAAGCTTTGCAGCGGGGCTCGAGCTGATCCTGGACGGCATTGCCGCCAAACTGGCTCGGCTGCAGCCAAGATGATTCCGCTGGAGTCTTGCTGAGAAGGATCGGCTTCACCCTTTGGTGACGCCGCGCGCCCGCTTTCTCTCGGCAGCCGCGAGCAATTCAACGAAGGCGCGCACTTTGGCGGGCCGGAAGCGGGCCGGCGGAAAGACGGCATGGATACCCCCGGTGGGCAGGATCCACTCGGCGAATATCCGCACAAGCCGCCCTGTGGCGATATCCTCATCAACCGCATAGTCGGGAAATATGCCCAGACCAATGCCGGCGAGCACGCAAGCATAGGCCGCCGGGCTTTTGTCGCAGACGACGACGGGATTGAGTTCGGTCAGCACCGTCTCGCCGTTCCTGGAGAAGAGCCATTGGCCAACGCCGCGCAGCTGAACGTTGCCGACCCAGGCCAGTGATCGCGCCTGGTTCGGGTTCGCATCCGCGGGCAGGCTTGCCGCGAAGGTCGGGCTGGCAACGACGACTTGCCGAATCGTGCCCAGGCGCCGCGCCTGGTTGGAGGAATCGGTAAGCCAGCCGACGCGGATGCCGAGATCGATCTGCTCGTCGACCAGACTGCTCACCGCGTCGTCGAAGATCGCCTCGACGCGCATCTGCGGATAGGTCTTCAGATACGCCGCCATGACAGGGGCCACCATCCTGGTGCCATAGTCGAGCGGCGCGGTCAGTCTCAGCGTTCCGCTCGGCTCGACCGCGCTGTGCGAAATCTCACCATAAGCGGACTCCGCCTCGCGCAGGATGACCACTGCCCTGTCATAGAAGAGCCGGCCCTCTTCCGTCGGTGTGACGCGCCGGGTCGTGCGCTGCAGCAGCGTCGCGCCCAGTTCCTCTTCGAGCCTGCCGATCTGATGACTGACCACGGCCTTGGCGACGCCAAGCCGATCCGCGGCAGCGGTGAAGAGCCGGTCTCCATCACCGTGGTGAAGTAGACCAGCCGGTTGAGGTTCAAAAGGTCGGCCAAGGTGATTGCTTTTGTCTGATCTGATCAGACAGTTTGTATTATTAGGCGCGATTTATCGCAAGGCGTGCGTCTGCCACATATGGCCACGACATGTGGCGGGCTCGTCGGCGATATCCCGCATCGAGGATGGCAGCAATCGTGAGCAATTCAGACGTGACTTATCTTTTCGACCCGCTTTGCGGCTGGTGCTACGGCGCCGCGCCGATGCTGGACAGGCTGTCGGCCAGTGGCGTGCGCCTCGAGCTGCTGCCGACCGGCCTCTTCTCCGGTGCCGGTGCACGGCCGATGGATGAGGGTTTTGCCGCCCATGCCTGGGCGAATGACCAGCGTATCGAGCGCCTGACCGGACAGAAGTTCACGCAGGCCTATCAGCGCAATGTCCTTGGCATCCGTGGCACCTTGCTGGACTCGCATGCCGCGACCCTCGGCATCAGTGCCGCCGGCCTGGAAGACACCAGCCGCCGGCTCACCGCGCTTAAGGCGATCCAGCGTGCGCGCTATGTCGACGGCCGCGATATCGTGACTGTCGAAGGCGTGGCTGGCGTGCTCGCCGATGCCGGCATGGCGGATGCCGCGGCGATGCTGAAGAAGCCGACCGAAATCTTGCTGACGGCGCACCGCGAGCTGGTTGGCCGTGGTCGCGCGCTGTTCCAGCGCCTGCATGCCAATGGCGTGCCTTCCCTTGCAATTATCCGCAACGATGCGCCCAAGCTGATCGGTTCGAACGCACTGTTCGGCAGCTTCGACAATCTCCTCGCCCATATCGCGGCGGCGTGATCCCTCCCAACTGACCTCCAACAAGGACTGGAAAAAGACATGGCAAAAGTCGCTCTCATCGGCGCATCAGGCGCTGTCGGTTCGCGCCTGCTTAAGGAACTCTCCGACCGTGGCCATACGGTCACCGGTATCGCCCGCAGCCCGGAAAAGATTGCCGTGCTGCCCGGGGTGACGGCCAGGAAGGGCGATGTCTTCGACAGGCAAGGCCTCACCGACCTGATCCGCGGCCATGATGTGGTGATCAGCGCCGTGCATTTTCTGGACAGCGACACCGACACGCTGATCGCCGCCGTGCGCGATTCCGGCGTCAAGCGCTATCTCATTGTCGGCGGCGCCGGCAGCCTCGAAGTCGCGCCCGGCAAAAGGCTGGTCGATACCCCCGAATTCCCGGCAATCTACAAGGCCGAAGCACAGAAGGGCGCCGACTTCCTTGACACGTTGAAGACCGTCGGCGACCTCGATTGGACCTTCCTGTCGCCCTCCGCCATGTTCGTCCCGGGCGAGCGCACCGGCAAATACCGCCTCGGCAAGGACACGCTTCTTGCCTCGGACAAGGGCAGCAGCATCTCCTTCGAGGACTATGCCATCGTCATGGTCGACGAGATCGAGAAGCCGGCCCACATCAGGCAGCGTTTTACCGTCGGCTATTGATCAAACGGCGGCGGCCGTGTCTCGATCGAGGCCGGCCGACGCCAGCCGCATCAGGGCTTCGCGCACGCCGACACGCCGATAGGTTTCGGTGACGAGGCCGTCCTGTCTCAGGTCCTGGCGGCGACGTTCGACGAAGGCACGTTCCTCGCTGGTCAGGTCGTGCTCACGCTTGCGAAGCCACTCCTGGTAGGACGAATCGAGTTCCTTGACCGGCTTGGCCGCGGTCGAAACCGAAGCCGGCCGGCTGTCGGTATAGCGCGGCCGCAAGGCGCTGTTGGGATTGTACTCGGTCCGCCTGTCGTTGCCTGAAAATGACGAGGTCGGGATCCGAAACCCGGCCCGACGGGTCGTAGACGAAGGCCGATGCGATGCGGTCGAGCGCCGCATCGACTTCCTTCGGCCGATGCACGACCTCGCGTGGCGCGCGATCGGGAACCGCCAGCCTTGTGATGCCGCGATCATTGATGGCGTCGAGCACTTCACGATGATCGCGCGAAGTGATGACCTCGCGCCGGGCCGGCCAGAAATCATAGGGCGCATGCGCGCCATACCCCTTGCCGATGTGGAAGGCATAGATTTCGGGATAGACGGTGAGCTCCGTACGGCGGCTCGGCTTGACGTCGTAGAAGGCGGTGATGGCGATCTGCAGAAGATGGGTGGCGCCGATGCCGCCAAGCGCATCGTCGATCACCAGGCCGAAGCGGTCATGCGGGTTCCAGTCAGGCAAGGCCTGCGCGATCGAGGCGGGCTTGCCGTCGATCTCGACGTCGAACATATCAGCCTTCAACAATGTCACGACATGCATTGCGGTCTCCGTCGTCTTCCGCCGATTCGTCAGAACGTCATCAGATCAGCAGCACCTGCGCTTGTCAGCCGGCATCCGGCTTAACCGTCCGGATCGAGGCAGGTCAGCCAGGCCTCGCGAGACTCCTTCCCCATCTGCGTCGGCATGGTTAATAGTGTCGACTTCGCGGAGAATCGATCATGGGGCACAGCCGGCTATCGAAGAAGGAGCGGCATGCGCTTATCCTGTCGGAAGTGCGCCGCTCGGCCTCGATTCGTATCTCCAGGCTCGCCCTTCGCCTGGGTGTTGCCGGCGAAACGATCCGCCGCGATCTGATCGAGCTTGGCGATGCGGGACTGCTCAACCGAACCTATGGCGGCGCGACGATCTCGCTGGTGACATCCGAACCGGTGATTGCCGAGCGCAGCCAGACCATGATCGAGGAGCGTGCCCGGATCGGGCGTGGTGCGGCCGGACTGGTCGAGAAAGGCCAGATCGTGATGATCGATGGCGGCTCGACCACCTACGAGGTGGCGCGCAGTCTCTCGCAGCTGAAGCGCGAGCTGACCATCATCACCAATTCTATCGGCGTGGCCTCGGTGACAGGGGCCAATCCGACCTTCCGGGTTATCCTGTGCCCCGGAACCTATGACAGCCGCGAAGCCAGCGTGGTGGGTGAGGATACGGTGGAATTCGTCAGGCGCTACAATGCCGACATTGCCATCATCGGCGCCTCGAGCCTGTCCGCGGATGGGCCCAGCGACATGATCTCGGGGGCGGCGGCGGTCAAGCGGGCGATGATTGCGCGTGCGCTGTCGACAGCGCTTGTGGTGACCAACGACAAGTTCGGGCGCAACAGCCTCGAACGCGTCTGCGGGCTCGGTGAGCTTTCCGACATCGTCACCGATCGTGAGCCGCAACCGGCGCTGCGCGCTGTCATTGAAGCGGCTGGAACGGAACTTCATGTCTTCAAGGGCGACTGAGCGACCACTGCGGGAGGATCAGTCGAAATCCGACCCCAGCCGGAAGATTGTGGCCATCAGGCCGGGAACAGGAATGCCGAAGCGGGATCGAAAAAGATGCGCTGACCCGATGTGGCGGTGCTACCCGCTTCCTCTGCATCCGAGGTTGGCCTGACATCGATTTCGTCGCCGCCGGCCGTGCGCGCCACGACGCGCCGGCGGTCGCCGAAGAAGGCGGTATCGACGATCTCGACGGCCAGTGCCGCGCTCACCGGTCCGGGGGTGAGGCGGAAGGCTTCGGGGCGCACCATCAGCCGGACCTTCTGGCCTTGACCGAAGGACGTCGTCGTCTTGACGCCGGTGACGATCGAGCCGTCGGCAAGGCGGATCGTTGACGCCCCACCCGCGGTTTGCAGATGCTCAGCCGGCAGGAAATTCGAGTTGCCGATGAAGCCGGCGACGAACTCGCTCGCCGGCCGGAGATAAAGATCCTCGCCGGTGCCGATCTGTTCGATGCGGCCTTCCCTGAATAGAGCGATGCGATCCGAAAGATGCAGCGCCTCCTCCTGGTCGTGCGTGACATAGAGGATGGTGACGCCTGTTTCGCGGTGGATGCGGCGGATCTCGGCCTGGATCTCCTGGCGCAGCTTCTTGTCGAGCGCCGACAGCGGCTCGTCCATCAGCAGGATCGGCGGATCGTAGGCGAGCGCGCGGGCAAGCGCCACGCGCTGCTGCTGGCCGCCAGAAAGGGCGCCCGGATGACGATCAGCGAAGTTTTCGAGGCGCACCAGCGCCAGCATGTCGGCAACCTTGCGCTTGATCTCGCCATCCGGCCGGCGACGCACGCGCAGCGGAAAGGCGACATTCTCGGCGACGCTCAGATGCGGGAACAGCGTGTAGCGCTGGAAGACCATGCCGATGTTGCGCTTGTGCGACGGCACCGAGAGCAGCGACCTGTCTTCCAGAAGCACGTCGCCCGAGCTCGGATCCTGGAAACCGGCGATGGCGTAGAGCGTGGTCGACTTGCCGGAGCCCGACGGGCCGAGAAACGTCAGGAACTCCCCCTTGGGCACATCGATGGTGACGTCGTGGACGGCGACGAAGGCGCCGAACGTCTTCTTACCGCGCGTATGGACAGGAAGGACCGGGTCATCTGGACAATTTTCTGCGAAGGAGTGCGGTCGCGATCATCAGGCACAAGGTCAGGCCGACGAGCAGGCTGGAGGCGGCGGCCACGACCGGGCTGAGGTCGGCACGCAGGCTGCCCCAGATCTTCACCGGTAAGGTCTGCAAGGTTGGGCTTGCCATGAAGATCGCCACCACGACCTCGTCCCATGAGGCCAGGAAAGAGAAGATCGCCGCCGAGAAGATGCCGATCCTGATCGACGGCAAGGTGATCCTCAGCCGCGCCTGCAGCGGGCTGGCGCCGCAGATGATGGCCGCGTCCTCGATGGATTTGTCGAAGCCCTCGAGCGCGGCGGTGATCGGGATGATGGCGAAAGGCAGCGCCAGGATGGTGTGTGCGATGACGAAGCCGACCGTGGTGCCGGCGAGGCCGATGCGCAGGAAGAAGGCGTAGATGGCGATGGCGAACACGACGACCGGCAGTACCATCGGCGTCAACAGCAATCCGCGCAGGACCTGGCGTCCGCGAAACTCACCCCTGACCAGGCTGAAGGAGGCGAACAGGCCGATGATGACGGCGAGGATGGCGGCCATGGCGGCAATCCGGGCACTGGTCAGTGCGGCATCGATCCAGGTCGGATCGGCCAGCAATTGCTGGTACCATTTCAGCGTCCAGCCGGGCGGCGGGAAGGCCAGCCAGCGCGACGAGCCGAATGACAGGAGCACGATGAAGACCACCGGCAGCAACAGGAAAGCCGCGACCGCCGCCGTGAAGCCGACAAGCGCCACGCGCAGCCATCCGAGCCGGTCGTAGTCGAGCAGCATCCTCAGATCCCTCCGCCGGCGCGTCTGGCGCTGATCAGGCGAAGCTGGATCGCGTAGAGCGCCATGGTGACGACGAGCAGGACGAAGGCGGCCGCACTGCCGAGCCCCCAGTTGAGCAGCGACTGCACCGTCTGGGCGATCATTTCGGCCAGCATCATGTTCGATGTGCCGCCGAGCAGCGCAGGCGTCACGAAGTAACCAAGCGACATGACGAAGACCATCAGCCCGCCGGCGGCAATGCCTGGAAGCGACAACGGCAAGAGGATGCGGCGGAAGGCTTCGAACGGGCTCGCGCCGCAAAGGGCGGCGGCGCGCAGCGTCATCGGATCGATCGCGCGCAGCGTGCCGACCAGCGGCAGGATCATGAAGGGCAGCATGATGTAGACCATGCCGATGGTGACGCCGGCCAGATTGTTGATGAGCGGCAGCGGCTCGTGGATGATGCCCAGGCCCATCAGCGCCCGGTTGATGACGCCGGTGCGCTGCAGCAGCACCATCCACGCATAGGTGCGGGTGAGAAGGTTCGTCCACATCGACAGGATGATGATGCCGAAGACGATCGAGCCCAGGGCCGGCGGCATGATCGCCAGCATCCAGGCAACGGGGAAAGCCACCAGGATGGTGACGGCGGTGACGACCGATGCGACCAGGAAGGTGTTGAGGAACACCCGCACATAGGTGCCGCTGCCGAACAGCGTCGCATAGTTCTGCAAGCCCGGTTCGGGATCGGTGACGCTACGCAGCAGCAGGGCGACCACCGGCACGATGAAGAACAGGCCAACCAGGAGCAGGGCCGGCAAGGCGCTGCCGCTGCCGGCCGGCAGGCCGGCGACCGAGCTGCGTCTAAAAGAACTTCCCTGCATCGAGCGGTCCTGTCTCGAAACGGGGCGCGCAAGCCGCGCCCCGTCGGTCTGCAACGGTGTTACTTGGTCTGCCAGGCATACCAGCGCGTGGCGATCTCGTCGCGATGCTCGGCCCAGTAGTTCATGTCGAGGTTGATCTGGCCCTCGACATGGGCATCCGGCAGCGTCTTGACGGCATCGGCCGGCATCTCGGCCTTGGCCTTGGTGTTGATGGGCGCATAACCGCTTGCTTCGGCGAATTTCGCCTGGCCGGTCGGGCTGGTGGCCGCGGCGAGGAACTTCATCGCACTGCCCTTGTTCTTGGCACCCTTCGGCACGACGAGGACGTCGGCGGCGGTGAGGTTCTGGTTCCAGGCGACGCCGACGTCGGTGCCATCCTGCTGAAGGGCGAAGACGCGACCGTTCCACAACTGGCCGAAGGCGGCCTCGCCGGAGGCGATCAGCTGCTGCGACTCGGCACCGCCGCCCCACCAGACGATATCGGACTTGATGGTGTCGAGTTTCTTGAAGGCACGGTCGAGATCGAGCGGATAGAGCTTGTCCGCCGGCACGCCGTCGGCGAGCAGCGCGATTTCGATGACGCCCGGCGCCGACCATTTGTAGAAGGTCCGCTTGCCGGGAAACTTCTTGGTGTCGAACATGTCGGCCCAGCCGGTCGGTTCGCCCGTGACTGTGCCCTTGTTCCAGGCGAGCACGAAGGAATAATAGAAGCTGCCGACGGCATGCTCATTGCTGAAGCGCGGGTCGAGATCGGCCTTGGGCACGACCGCATAGTCGATCGGCTCCAGCAGCCCGTCCTTGGCAGCCTTTATGGCGAAATCCATTTCCACGTCGACGACATCCCAGGTGACGTTGCCGGCGTCGACCATGGCCTTGAGCTTGCCGTAGTCGGTCGGCCCATCCTGCAGCACTTTGATGCCGGAGCTGGCTTCGAAGGGGGCCGCCCAGGATTTGGTCTGCGCCTCCTGCGTGGTGCCGCCCCAGCTGGTGAACGCCATTTCATCGGCCTTGGCGGCGGTCGCTGCGAGCAGCCCGGCCAGCAGGCCGGTCAAAATCAGTTTCATGTCATTCTCCTCTGTTGGTCTGTTCTTGTTTTTCTCAGTGCACCTGCGTCCCGCGATTCTCAGCGCATGACGAAGGGATCGGGGATCGGCTCGTCCGAGGTGTTGATCCAGACGGATTTCGAGCGCGTGTAATCTCTGATGGCGTCGAGCCCGCCTTCGCGGCCGAGGCCCGACAGGCCGTAGCCGCCGAAGGGAACGAGCGGCGATACGGCGCGATAGGTGTTGACCCAGACGACGCCGGCATGGATGTCGCGCGCCATGCGGTGCGCCCTAGCGAGATTGCTGGTGAACACGCCGGAAGCCAGGCCGAAGGGCGTGTCGTTGGCGAGCGCCAGCGCCTGCGCTTCGGTGTCGAAAGCAAGCACGCTGAGCACCGGACCGAACAGCTCCTCGCGCATGCAGGGCAAGTCGCTGCCGCGGGCATCGATGATGGTGGGTGCGTAATAGAAGCCGCTGCCGGCTGGCCGTGTTCCGCCGGTGACCAGCATGCCGCCCGCGGCGAGGCTTTCCGCGACCACCTTCTCGATCCAGTCGCGTTGGCGCAGCGTGGCGAGCGGCCCCATTTCGGTCGCCGGATCCTGCGGATCGCCGATGCGGATCGCTTCGGCCTTGCGCTTCAGCCGGGCGAGGAACTCATCCTTCACCGAACGCTCGACCAGCAGCCGCGAGCCGGCGACGCAGCTCTGGCCGGTCGCGGCGAAAATGCCGGCGATCACCGCGTTGGCGGCGCTGTCGAGGTCGGCGTCGGCAAAGACGACGACCGGGCTTTTGCCGCCGAGCTCCAGAGTGGTGTAGGCAAGGTTCTCCGCCGTGTTCCTGACGATGGCGCGCGCCGTCGATGGGCCGCCAGTGAAGGCGACGCGCGAAACCAGCGGATGGCTGGTCAGGCGCCGGCCGCAATCCTGGCCAAAGCCGGTGAGGATGTTGACGACGCCGGGGGAAAGCCAGCCTCATGAACCAGTTCGGCAAAAGCGAGCAACGGCGCCGGTCCGTCCTCGGAGGCCTTGAGCACGATGGTGCAGCCGGCGGCGAGCGCCGGGCCGAGCTTGACGGCCGAGAGGAAGAGCTGCGAGTTCCACGGCACCACCGCGGCAACGACGCCGATGGGCTCGCGGCGGATGGTGACGTCGAGGTCCGCCTTGTCAACAGGCACATGCGCGCCTTCGTGCTTGTCGGCAAGCCCGCCATAGTAGCGGTAGTAGTCGCCGACATAGGCGATCTGGGCGCGGGTCTCGCGGATGATCTTGCCGGTGTCGCGTGTCTCGAGCTCGGCAAGTCGCCCAGCATTGGCGGCGACGAGGTCGCCGAGCTTGACCAGCAGCTTTCCACGCGCAGTCGCTGTCATCCTTCGCCATGGGTCTGAGCGCAGTGCGCGGTGGGCCGCCTCGACGGCGCGGTCGACATCGGCTTCGCTCGCCGCCGGCATCTTCGCCCAGACCGCGCCGGTCGACGGGTCGACACTGTCGAACGTGGCGGATGGCTCGTCGAAGCGGCCGTCGATGAAGTTCCTGAAGAGGGTGTCGGTCATGGGCTCGCGATCAGAGGAAGGCCGGCATCACCCGGTCGATGAACAGTTGCAGCGATTTCATCTTGCGCTCATGCGAAAGCCCGCTGTCGATCCAGATCGAATACTGGTCGTAGCCGAGCGCCTCATAGGCCTTCAGCCTGGCGATGACCTCGTCGGCTTCGCCGATCACCAGATTCTGCCTGATCTTGTCCGGCGCGTATTGCGGCATGGCCGCGATCTCGTCCGCCGTCAGCGGCTCCAATATGCCTTGATGCACCGGTTTCTTGTTCTGGAACCAGGCGCCGAACTGGCAGTAGAAAATCGACAGGTCCTGGGTGAGGCGATCGGCATCGGCCGCGTCCTCGGCAACGAAGGTGTGCATCAGAAGCATGATTTCCGGCCGGGCTATCTCCGGGTGCGCGGCGCAGGCGGCGTTGAAGCGCTGCATCAGGCTCGTCACCTCGTCATCGCCGGACGCCAGCGGCGTCACCTGGACCTTGCAGCCATTGGCGACGGCGAAATCGTGCGAGTTCGGATCGCGGGCCGCCACCCAGATCGGCGGGTAGGGTTTCTGCAGCGGCTTGGGCGAGGAAGTGGTGGCAGGGAATTGCCAGAACTCGCCGGAGAGTTCGAAGTCGCCGTCCCAGAGGCCGCGGATCGCCGGTATGATCTCGCGCATGCGCTGGCCGGCGCCCCAGGCGTCAAGACCTGGAAAGATGCGCTGATATTCATAGCTGTAGGCGCCGCGCGCGATGCCGATGTCGAGCCGGCCGCCGCTGATGACGTCGGCCATCGCCGCTTCGCCGGCAAGCTTGATCGGGTGCCAGAAGGGCGCGATCACGGTTCCGGTGCCGAGGCGGATGCGGCTGGTTTTGGCCGCGAGATAGGCGATGTTGATGAAAGGGTTCGGCGAGATGGTGAATTCCATGCCGTGATGCTCGCCGATCCAGGCGGTCTCGAAGCCTGCCTGTTCGGCCATCAGGACCAGCTCCTCGAGCTCGGTCACAAGCTCGGAATGCGGCTTGGCCAGGTCCGACCGTTCCATGTGCACGAAGAGCGAGAATTTCATCCGTGGTCACCTGTATTGACGGTGGAAGCGCTGGGTCTGGCGAGCGGCCGGACCTCGCCTTCAACATCGTTGCCGACATAGACGCCGAATGCATCCACCGAGCATTCCCTGACATAGCGCGCGAGCATCGAGCGGATCGCCGGGTCGGCGATCTTCAATCCCTCGATCGCGTCGATCTCGATCAGCCTGATGCCGCGATCGCTGGAAGCGGGCACGTCGAACGTGCCGCGATAGTAGACATGCGTGCGCGAAACAGGTCCGGCGTCGTCCCAGACGGCGAACAGGAAGCCGAGCTGAGCCTCGATGGCCTTCTTCGTAAGCAGCCCTCGCAGACTATTGCCGTCGCCAGCCGAGCCCAACCCGCGGCCGCGCGGCAGTTCGAAACCGTCCGCAGTTTCCAGGAACAGGATCCGGCCGCCATTTTCGAGGATGGCGCCGACATCGGTGCCGGGCTGGGTGGCGGCGAGCGCGTCCTGGCTTAGGCCGGGTGCGACATAGGCGCCGCGGCAATAGCCGAGCGGCTGCGCGGAATTGTGCTCGAAATCGCGGACGCGGCCGATGAGGATCGAATGATCGCCGGCCTCGACCAGCCGCTCCATGTCGCAGTCGAAGGAGGCCACCGAGCCGTCCAGCACGGGACTGCCGGTCAGTCCCGGCCGCCAGGCCACGGTGGCGAACTTGTCGGCCGCTTTCGAGGCAAAGACGCCGGACGCTGCCTTCTGACCCTCGTTGAGGATGTTGATGGCGAAGCTCTTCGAGGTCGCGAAGACGGGATGACCAAGCGCCTTGTGGGCGATGCAGACGAGCACCAGAGGCGGATCAAGCGACACCGAGGTGAAGGAGTTGGCGGTGAAGCCGCGTGGTTCGCCTTCGGGTCCGATCGTGGTGACGATGGTGACGCCGGTGAGGAAGGAGCCAAGCGCACGGCGGAACTCGCCGCTGTCGAACCCGGTATTCGTCTTCGCAGTGCCGTCTTGTTCGGCCACTTCGTCCTCTGCGAGGAATTCAACGATATGGCGCGTTGTCAGATCGGGCGCCGCGACCGCCATCATGTGCTTCTCGCCTGGCAGTACCGTGCAGCGGCCATGCGGCGCCAGGCGTGCCATCGCGGCCGACATTGCCGGCGAAGAGTTCCTGTCCTCGGAGCCGGTCATGAACAGGGCCGGCACGGCCAGCGTCGGCAGGCGGTCGGCATGATCGCCGTCGGCACGAGCGAACAGGCGATAGGTGCGGGCATAGCCTTCCGGGTCGACCGCGCTCAGCGCGGATGCCGTCTTCTGCGCCGCCGCCTCCAGCGCGGCCGGCACCGGATCTCCGAACCAGCGGGCAATCGTCTGTGTCGTGCCGGCCGTATCGCTGCGGCCGTTGAGCGCCACTGCGCGCCGGCGAACGGCTTTGGCCAGTTCAGGTGGACGCCGGAACACGGCATTCAGGGAAACGATGCGGCGGACGCGCTCCGGCGCACGCAGGGCCAACTCCTGGGCAACGAGCGCACCCATCGAATGGCCGACGACGGATACCTTGTCGAGGCCGAGATGATCGAGCAGGCGAATGGCCTGGTCGGCGTAGTTGGCTAGTTCCGGGTGCTGCGGCGGCAGCGGCGAAAGGCCATGGCCGAGCATGTCGATGGCGATGACGTCAAAGCGGTCGGCCATGCGTTCGATCTGCGGCTGCCAGATCGCGGCGTTCATGCCGACGCCATGGATGAACAGAACCGGCGTGCCCGATCCGGCGCGGATGAAGCCGGTGCCGTCGGGCGCGGTGCCCTGTCGAGCCCATGCGGAAGCGTCAGCCATGCACGTCCCCAAGCTCCTTGAGGTCCTGATAGCGATCGCCGATGCGGTGATGCGGGCGACCGCCGATCGACGCGCCAAGCGCGACCACCAGTTCGTCCGGCGCCGGCGCATCGCCGATCTGGAAATGCACGGTCAGGTAATGCGAGCGCCGTCCCTCGTCATTCTTGTCCATCAGCGGGATCATGATGGGCGTGTTCGGCCCGCCGCGCAGATTGGTGAAGGCAAGATAGGTCTTGGCGCCGACGGCGCGGCGATAATGGTTGCCGAAATGCAGCGTATGGATCAGCGCCGAGGCATGCTCGATCTCGCCTGACGTGCCGCAAACGGCCGCCTTGCCATAGCCCTCGATTGCCTCGCCGGAACCGGCGACGGCAATGATCTCGCGGGTCAGGATCTCTCCCAGCACCGGCGCGCAGGCGCGGATTTCGGGCGACAGGTCGTCGGTGAAGCCGCGTCCGGCCCAGGGGTTCACCAACACCGCGGCGACGCCGATCAGGCGCAGCGGTCGAGGTGCAGCCTTGCCGCCTTCGATCAGCGTGTTCTCGGTATAGGTCACGATCTTGCGGATGGCAGGCTGCATGAAATCCTCGGGTCGGCGCCGTCGCGGGACCATCTGATCCCTGTATCATCTTATGGTATACCATGCTATGGAGCGCCAAGTACCTTGTCAACCGGGCATGGAATCTGTTTTGTGGCGGCGCAGGAGGCAACACAACACATGCCAGACGACACGCTTCGCATCGACCGCAGCGCCAAGACCTTGAGGACGCTGGCGCTGGAGCGCATGCGCGACGCGATTATGGATTTCCACTTCCAGCCTGGCGAACGGCTGGTCGAGCGGCCGCTTTGCGACCAGCTTGGCGTCAGCCGTTCCGTCGTGCGCGAGGTTCTGCGGCAGCTGGAGGCCGAGGGGCTAGTGCAGATGATCCCTGGGCATGGGCCCGCGGTGGCGAGGCCCGACCTCGGCCGCACCGACGAGATTTATGAGTTGAGGGCGCTGCTCGAAGGCATTGCGGCCCGGGCCTGCGCCCTGTCGGCCACCGGCGAGCAGCTGGCAACGCTCGAACGCGCGCTGGCGGATCTGTTCAAGGCATGGGCATCGGGGACGCCGCCGGCGGTGATGCGGGCGACAACGAAATTCTACGAGGCGCTGTTCGAGGCCGCCGACAAGCGTGTCGCCTGGGAAATCGTCAGCGGGCTGAATGTCCGCATCAACCAGCTTCGTTCGATGACCATTGTCTCGACCAACCGGCGCGAAGCGGCGATCGCCGAGATGAACGAGATCATGGATGCGATCCGCACACGCAAGCCGGAAGAGGCGGAGGCCGCGGCGCGGCGCCATGTCGAATCCGCCTGGCAGATCGCCCGCACGGCGCTGCGGCCGCCGGCATGAAGCCGCCTATGCACCGTTGGTTATGACCGTTCGCAGCCAGGCCGTGATGGCATCGAAGTCGATCGGCTTGGTCGTGTCGACGTCGAAGAGCGGCCCGCGCCGCAGCGGCTCGGCGCGCTTGGCGAGCTCGATCAGTTCGGGAATATAGGCCGCACCGGGATGGCCGGCGGGGCGCTGGTCGAGCCGGGCGCCATAGCGCTCGGCAAGCACCTCGCCGGGCGCGTGGCACCAGATTTCAACAGTCTGCTCGACGCCGGCTTTTCGCAGATGATCTTCGAGAACCTCGCGCGGCTGGAAGCCGAACCAGGCATCGACGATCACAATGGTGCCTGCGGGGGCCTCGCCGACGACCGACCAGATCGCCTGGTAGCTGGCGCGGCCGAGCGTGCGGTTGAACAGGCGGTCGCCGCCGCCGAGCACTTCGAGGAACGGGTTCTTGATCGTGTCGAGCGCGAGCAGCGGCCATCCCATGCGGTCGGCGATGCCGCGCGACACCGTGCTCTTGCCGCTGGCGGGGATGCCGTTGACGAGCACGGTGCGCCTGGCACGGCTGGGCTGCGTCAAGGGCGAAACCGGGACGGCATGCGGCTCCACCGCCAGCGCCTGCAGGCCAGCGCCGATCACACCGGCGTCGTCGCCGAGCTGCGCCGGTTCGACCTGACATTGATACCAGGGCGCCAGTGCCGGCGCGCGGCCGAGGGCTGTGTGTGCCGCCCGGCCAAGGCCGCCGCCAAGCAGCACCAGATCGGGGTCAAGCACGGCAACCGCCGTGTCGATGGCGGCACGCAGGGGTCTGGCCCAGGCGTCGAGTAGGCCGCGCGCGTGGATGTCACCGGCCGCATCGCGGGCAAAGAGCTGATCGACAGAAATGTCGACGCCGAGCCCGGCGCGGGCATATGACGGCCGAGCGCCGTACCCGAACTGGTGGTTTCGACGCAACCGCGGCGGCCGCAGGCGCAAACCTCGCCATTGACGTCGACGGTGATGTGGCCGAGCTGGCCTGCCGTTGCCGAGCCGCGCGTGATCCGCCGATCTTGAGCGAGCGCGCCGCCAATGCCGGTGCCGATGGTGAACATGACGATGTTGCCATGGCCGCGCCCGGCGCCGAGCGCCATTTCGGCGGCCAGCGCCATGTTGCAGTCATTGTCGATGACGACGGGCTTGCCTGTCATGTCTTCCAGGCGCTGCGCCAGCGCAACCGAGGCGAGGTTGACATAGCCGCCCGACAGGACCGCACCGCGCCGCGCATCGACGCGGCCGGGGACGCCGACGCCGATGGCCTTCACATCAGGCGTGTCGAGAAGGCGCACCATGTCGGCGATGCGGCCGAGCACCAGCTCCGGGTCGGGCGCGCTTTTTTCGGAAACGCGCTTGAGGATTTCACCGGTGCCGGAGATGCGGGCGGCACGCAGATTGGTGCCGCCAATATCGATTCCTATGCTGAGAGGCATGGCGTCCTGCATTTGTTCTTACGCAATTCCGGACGCAAAAACCGCTTCACACTTTTGCTGGAATAGCCCTAATCCAACGCGATTGTCAGGCAGCGGCTTTCTGCCGGTAGTGCCCGATCACGGCCTGGATCTCACGCAATCGCGGCACCGCAATGGTCTTAAGCCTTTCGCGCTGGATGTCACGGTCGAGCGAGATGCAATCCTTCCACAGCGAGCGGCCGGCGATGACGCCCGAGGCGCCATTTTGCATGGCGATCTCGACCTGGCCAAGGAAGGTGGCGTGGTTGACGCCGGCCGACAGCACGGCCCACGGCACGTCGCCGGCCATTTTGGTGATGTTGGCGCAGGCTTGCGGCGTTCCGGGGTAGGGAAGCTTCAGCACCTTGGCGCCGCACTCCAGCGAAATCCTGGTGCCTTCTTCGACAAGCCATGGCGTCTTGGCCGCATAGTCCTCCGGGCTTTCGCCATCGAGTTGATAGGTCAGGAACTCGACGACCAGCAGCAGGTCCTCCTGCCCGAAATCGGCGATGCACTGGCGCAGGATGGCGATGTTGTGGTCGTTGGCCTGCGCCTTGTCGGCCCTGAGATAGACCATGATCTTGCCGCCGGTGCCACCGAGTGCGCGGACACGGCGCGCGTCGATGTCGGGAACCAGGCGTGACAGGCGGTAGCCCTCGGGCGAGACGTCGAAGCCGGAAGCGTCGAGGCCGATGAGCAGCGCCGTGTCGCGGTTCAGCACGCCCTCGTCGACAATGCGCGGCACCGCGCAGAGCGGGTCGAGCAGCACGCAGGACGCCGCACTGGCGAGGTAGCGGGTGATGTCGGCCTTGGTGTCGCCGAGCATGTCGTTGGTGATCTTGGCCTGCTCGGCCGGGTCCGACGCCAGCAAGGTTCGCATGCCGCCGCGCTGGTCGCAGGCGATGGCCACCATGGCCCCGTCCTTGCCGCATATCTGCTGATAGCCGCGCAACTCCGCGGTGGTCATCTTCGTCATGGTCTCAATCCGATGTTGGCGCTCTCTCACGGAGGGCGCGGATCCCGTGAAAACAAGAATATTCGGTTCTGCCCGCCTTGCCGGCAGGCAGGGAGATTTTGCCGAGGTGCTGCGCCATCCGCCCTCGCGAACAATGCCTCGCCGGCCTTGCGGCCAAGGATCGGCCGCAAGTTGCGAGTTGGCTGGATTTGCGCGATAACTCCCGTCGGCGTATACGTGTGTAACACGTTGCTGAAAGGAATTGCAAGCTGTCTGTTTCCCCCATCCAGGATGCGGCCGCATCGCGGACGATGCTGCACACGGTTGCCAAGCTGCATTATTTGGAAGAGATGTCGCAGGTCGACATTGCGCGGCAGCTCGGTGTCTCCACCGCGACGATTTCGCGCCTGCTGCAGCGGGCGCGGGCGGAAGGGATCGTGCGGATCGAGGTTCTCGACCTGGCGACGCCGGAGGATATCACCAGGCAACTGATCGATGGCTTGAAACTGCGGGATGCCTCGGTGGTGGAGACGCCGGCGGCAGGCACGCTGGCGGCACTCGCAGCGCCGCTTGGCGGGCTGCTCAGGCAGGCGCAGCTGGTGGCCGGCGCCGTCGTCGCCATCGGCTGGGGACGCGCCGTACGCGAAGTGATCCGCGCCGGCCTGCCGCGCATGCCCGGCGTGCTGACCGTGGCTGCCACCGGCGGCATGCAGCAGCAGGCGGCGCATTTTCAGGTCAACGAATTTGTGCGGCTTGCCGCCGAGGAGTTCGGCGGCACGCCGCATTTCATCCATGCGCCCTATCTGCCCTCCACTGAATTGCGCGAGGTTTTCCTACGCGACACGGCCATCCGCGATGCCGTCGCTTTGTGGGAGAGGACCGATGTCGCGATCGTCGGCATCGGTCTGCCGCATGCCATCAATGCCCCCGAGGCAAGTGCCGCGACGCCGAGCGAGCAGGCGCTGGTTCATGCCGCCGGCGACGTGCTTCGCCATTATTTCGATGCCGAGGGCACGCTGATCGCCTGGGAAGGCGAGAGCCGGATGATCGCCATGTCGCCGGCGCAACTGCGCGCCGTACCGCTGGT
The DNA here is from genome assembly GCF_056174585.1 of Mesorhizobium kamtschaticum. Classification (NCBI taxonomy): domain Bacteria; kingdom Pseudomonadati; phylum Pseudomonadota; class Alphaproteobacteria; order Hyphomicrobiales; family Phyllobacteriaceae; genus Mesorhizobium; species Mesorhizobium kamtschaticum. Next base: position 2,120,737 of record NZ_CM149691.1, read on the forward strand.
TATCGGCCTTGCCGCGTCGCCGGAAAAGGCGACGGCAATCATTGCCGCCGTTCGCGCCGGGCTCATCAACACGCTGGTGACGGATACCAAGACGGCACAGGCCATCCTCGCGGCGCTCGCCTAGGGATGGAACGGGCAGGACGCTGCCGCGATTGCTGGCTCCGGGCGATCCAAGGTCTGGCCACGAAAACCAGTTGTGCCGCCGCAGGCCCCGGGCGATAGTTGACCGGGGCTCCGCGGAGCAGTCGGATGTTGTTGTACGGTGTGAAAGACCCGGTGCTATCAGCTCGGAAAAACCGAGTTGCAATTTATTTCTGCAAAGTGTTACAAGTTCGAACGCCCGCCGGCAAGGCGTGGCGCGGGGCACAGTTTGCCGGACCTCGCGGAGGCTGAGGAACGGGCTGTGGCCAGGTGCGCCGGTCGGCTGACCGGCTGACATATCGACTGGAGGGCGCTTGGGAGGAGCTGCCCGCGAAAGGCAAACAGGCGTTCCCGGCCGTCGGCATCCGAACGGATGACGGCCATTCCAATGTCACTTGCAACGGCAGATCTGCCAATAATGAGGAGGATGTCATGAAGAAGATTGTTGCCGCGCTCGCGGCGCTTGCCGTCAGTGCGACGGTGCTGATCGCGCCCGCACAGGCGCAGGACAAGAAATACACCATTGCGCTCATTCCGGGCCTCACCACCGACGGCTTCTACATCACCATGCGCAAGGGCGCCCAGGCGGCGGCTGACGCGCTTGGCGTGAACCTGGTTTTCCAGGGCGCGCCGGACTTCAACCCGGTCACCCAGGTGCCGGTGCTTGATGCGGTCATTGCCAAGAAGCCTGACGCGATCCTGATCGCGCCGACCGACAAGGTTCAATTGGTCGAGCCGCTGCGCAAGGCCAATGATGCCGGTATCCCGGTCATCACCGTCGACACCTTCATCGGCAGCGGCGTCTACCAGACCGGCGCCGGCGATGCCGATTTCCCGCTGGCCTACATTGCCTCGGACAATGTGCTCGGCGGCGAGATCGCTGCGCGCGCCCTGGCCACCGCCATTGGCGATAAGGGCAAGGTCTATGTGTCGAACGTCAAGCCCGGCATCTCGACCACCGACCAGCGTGAAGAGGGCTTCAAGAAGGAGATGGCCAAGCATACGGGCATCACCGTGCTGGAAACCCAGTTCAATGACGACGACGCCAACAAGGCGGCCTCGCAGCTGCAGGCGGTGTTCGCCCGCAATCCCGACCTGGTCGGCGTGTTCGGCGCCAATCTGTTCTCGGCACTGGGTGCGGCCAACGGCGTCAAGCAGGCCGGGCAGACGGGCACCGTCAAGGTTGTCGCCTTCGATGCTCCTACCAGCATCGTCGACAACATCAACACCGGCCTGGTCGACGTGGCGATCGCCCAGCATCCGGCCGAGATCGGCTATTACGGCGTCGTCTCCGCCTATGCCCACCTGACCGGCCATTCGATCCCGGTCACGATCGGCACCGGCTTCACGATCATGAACAAGTCCAACATCGCGGACCCGAACATCTCGAAGTATCTCTACTCCGAGTAAGTCCAGACCAGCTCGGTTCCTCCCGGCCCGCCGGGAGGAACCTGCCGGGTCCTCGCCAATCGAGGCCTGTTTGAAGGCGCCGCGGAGTATCCATGACCTCGACATCACCTGCCCAGCCGGCCGACAAGCATGTCGCCCCTCAGGCCGATCATGGCGATCCGGCCAGAAGCCTGATCGCACGCATCGCCGAAGGGCGCGCCTGGCTGTTCCTTGCCGGCCTGATCATCTGTTTCGAGGTCTGGTCACGGCTCGCCTTCGGCGCCACCTTCATGCTCAACCCGTTCAACCTGCAGTCCATCGCGATCTTCGCCGTGGCACCCCTGCTGCTGGCGACCGGCCAGACCTTCGTCATCATCTCGGGCGGCATCGACCTATCGCTTGGCTTCATCATGGGGCTGGCCGCCGTCATCGCCGCGCATGCCACCAATTTGGCGGGTGCCGCCATTCCCCTGCCGCTGGCCATGCTGGCTGGCATCCTTGCATCGGTCATCGTTGCCGGCGTGCCCGGCGTCATCAATGGCCTGCTCATCTCGCGGCTCAAGGTGCCGCCCTTCATCGGCACGCTTGGCATGTTCGGCGTCGCGCGCGGTGCCGCCTTCCTGCTCGCCGGCGGCACCACCGTGCCGGTGCAGAATTCCTGGTTCGCGCTACTCGGTAACGGCAAGTTCTATGGCGTGCCCTATCTGGTGCTGATCACCGCGGTCTTCGTCATCGTCATGCACTATCTGCTTAGCCAGACCCGGTTCGGCCAGCACAATTATGCCATCGGCGCCAATGTGCAGGCGGCGCGCCGCGCCGGTATCGACATCAGGGGCCACATATTGCGGCTCTATGTGCTGTCGGCGATGTGCGCCGGCCTTGGCGGCGCACTCTATGCCGCGCGCTTCACCGCGGGCGCCGCACAAGCCGGCGAGCCCTTGCTGCTCGACAGCGTCGCGGCGGTGGTGATCGGCGGCGCCAGCCTGTTTGGTGGCTCCGGTACCATCTTCGGCACCGTCGCCGGCGCGCTGGTGATCGCGGTCATCCAGTACGGGCTGGTCTTCGTCAATGTCGAGCCGTTCTGGCAGTTCATCGCCGTCGGCGTCGTCATCATCATTTCCGTCCTTATCGACCAGGCGCAGCGCCGGTTCAGTGGAGCCCGTCAGGATGAATAGCAGCAACCAGAACGACCCCCTGCTGGAAGTCCGCAACCTCTCCAAGCACTTTGGCGCCGTGCGTGCGCTGAACGATTTCTCCATGGCCGTGCGGCCGGGCGAAGTGGTGGCGCTGGCGGGCGACAATGGCGCCGGCAAGACGACGCTGATCAAGGCGATATCGGGCGTGTTCCAGCCGACGGGCGGCGAAATCCTGCTTCGGGGCCAGCCGGTGACTTTCGCGACGCCACAGGAGGCGCGCGAAAAAGGCATCGAGACGATCTACCAGGATCTCGCGCTCGCCGACAATCTGTCGATCGGCGCCAACATCTTCCTTGGCCGCGAACCGATGCGCAAGGCGTTCGGCTTCCTGCCGGTGCTCGACCGCAAGGCCATGGCCGAGGCCGCCAAGGCGACGATGGGCCGGCTGGACTTCCATGTCAGCCGGCTCGAGGCCCCGGTCAGCAATTTCTCCGGCGGCCAGCGCCAGGCGGTCGCCATCGGCCGCGCCGTCTACTGGGATGCGCAGATCCTGATCATGGATGAACCGACCGCCGCTCTGGGCGTGCCGGAGCAGCGCAAGGTGATTTCGCTCATCCACCAGCTCAAGGCGCAAGGGCGCGGGGTGATCTTCATCTCGCACAATCTGCAGGACATCTTTGCGGTATCCGATCGCATCGTCGTGCTGCGGCGCGGCGTCCAGGCCGGCGAGCGCAAGATCTCCGAGACCAACCATGACGAGGTCGTCAAGCTGATGGTCGGCGGCTAAGCTGTGCCGATATTCAGGTGATGCCGGCCTGCAAACAGCGACTTCCTGCGCTTCCGGTGCTCATATGTGGACGGCCCCCTGCTTGCAAGGCTCGGTTGGGATGGTTTGATCGGATCGCTTGCGCTCATGTCCGGCCTTTTGCGCGCGGATTTGTGAGCGCTGGCCAAGATGGGCTTCACGGATAGCGAGTTCCAAACACGTACACGACATTGGCTGCCGGTGAGCACCTCGGAATGCCTCGCTTGTCCCGGTTCGACCGGTCACACCATCTTCTCCTCTGCTTGCAAGTTCCGGCCTCGACGTCGAACGTGAACTCGACGCCGAACTCTGATCTCTTACGGCTGCACCGAGGTCGGATAGATGGCGCTGATAGGGCGATAATGCTCGCCGCTGACCATCAACCTCCAGGCGATCCGAGCGAGCTTGTTGGCCAGCGCCACCGCTGCCAGCTTGGGAGCTTTGCGCGCAATCAAGGCCCGTAACCAGGGCCAGACCCGTTTGCTGCCACGCCGCATGTGCTGGATGAGAGCGGTCGCGCCCGCCACCAGCACACTTCGCAGCATCTCGTCGCCGGCGCGGGTAATTACGCCGAGCCTGTTTCTACCTGCTGTTGAATGGTTCTTCGGCGTCAGTCCGAGCCAGGCGGCAAAGTCCCGTCCCGATCTGAAGCCATGCGCATCCGTAACCTTGATGGCCAGCAGCGTCGCTCCGACGGGACCAACCGCCGGTATGGCGGCCAACCGCTGGCTCACTTCGCTCTGTCTGTGAAGCGCAAGCAGCTTCTCATCGAGCGTGGCGACCTCGGCGCTGATATGCGCATAATCGCGCGCCAGCGTCTCGAACATGTCCCTGGCCGTGTCCGGGATCGTCACATCAGCGCGAATGTCAGCCAGCAGATCGCCGAGGCGGGAAAGCCCCTTGGGCGCGACAAGACCGAACTCCGCCGCAAAGCCTCGGATCGAATTGGCGAGCTGCGTGCGCCGGCCGATGAACCGCGCGCGCAGTTTCGCCAGCATTTGCGATCCCAACTGGTCGGCGCTCTTGATCGGAACAAAACGCATCTCTGGCCGGCTCATCGCCTCACAGATCGCCCCGGCGTCCGCCGCATCCGACTTGGAGCGCTTCACATAGGGCTTCACGTACTGCGGCGGCAGCAACACCACTTCATGGCCCAGCGCGCGCAATTCCCGCGCCCAGTAGTGCGCCGCGCCACAGGCCTCCATGCCAATTTTCAGTCCCGAAAGCTCGGCAAAGAAGGCAAGCACCTGATTGCGCCGCAGCTTCTTGCGCAACACCGGCTGTTCAGCTTCATTCACGCCATGCAACTGGAAAACGCTCTTTGACGTATCCATGCCAATGCGAATAAGTTTATCCACGGACGGTCTCCCTGGTTTGAGATCTGCAACGACCTCAATCTGGCACATCGCGATGCCGTCGGGGGCCGTCCACCCAACACGTACGAAAAGTACGCTCCGCTCCGGTTCTCGGAAGCCATCGTTTTCGACTCGGCCTGACCTGAATCTCGACACACCTTAGATCGTCAATGCCTAGCGTGCGTCACGATTCGTCAGCGCGATGTGGCAGCAGCCGGAACCGTGGCCCGGGGTCCAGGTGACATTGTCGAAACGCACGCCGGTCGCCTCGAACAGGCCGCGGTCGAAGGCGCCGGCGATGCGGCAGAGCGTGGCGAGCTTTTCGTCACTGAGCCCGGCCTCGACCCAGGCGTCCTTCAGCGGGCAGCGCTTGACCTTGAAGGCGATGCGGTCATTGCCGCGCTCGACGTCGGTCGGATACATCAGGCCGCCGTCCGGGCTGACCGCCAGGAAGGCCTCACCGATGGCGCGCGCATCGTTGGCGCTGAAGCTGGCGAAGGCGGCTGCCGCCACTTCCTTGCCGCGCTGCTCGATGGCGCGGATCATGATCGCCTCGGCCTTTTCAGCACCCAGCTCCCCGGTCAGTTCGTCGAGGAACAGACGGTAGAGATCGGCGCGGTTGCGGAAGGCGGAATCGAGTTCACGCGACAGCTTCTCGGCTCTGGCTGCGGGGTCGGTCATGAGGCGTCCTGTGTGGTTCTTTTGAGCCTTGGTGCCGCCGCCACCAGCGCCTTGCCGATGGCCGATTGCGGTGCGTCGATGACAGCACGCGCATCGCCGCTCTCGGCAATCCGCCCGGCGTCGAGAAGGATGACGCGGTGGGCGACGGCACGCACCACGCCGAGATCATGCGAAATGAAGAGATAGGCGATCCGTTCCTGGCGTTGCAGGTCGAGCAACAGGTCGAGGATTTGGCCGCGCACCGAGACGTCGAGTGCCGACACGGCCTCGTCGAGCACGATCAGCGATGGTTTCGTGGCGAGGGCGCGGGCGATGGCGACGCGCTGCCGCTGGCCGCCGGAGATTTCATGGATGGTGCGGGGTGCCAGATCGGTCGTCAGCCCGACGCGCTCGAGCAAGGCAGCAATGCGGCGCGGGCGTTCGGCGCGGGAGGCGATGCCATGGATGCGCAAGGGATCGTCGAGCACACGTGCCACCGTGGCGCGCGGGTTGAAGGCGGCAAGCGGATCCTGGAATACCATCTGAAGGCGAGCTCGACGCGCGCGCAAGGCCGCGCCACCCAAGGCCAGGAAATCATTGCCCTCGAATTCAATGGTGCCGGCGTCCGGCTCGATCAGGCGCAGCACCAGCCGGGCGATCGTCGACTTGCCGCTGCCGGAGGGGCCGGCCAGCGCCAGTGTTTCGCCGGGCTCGATATGAAAGAGACATCGTCGACGGCGATGACGGTGTCACCGCCGCGACGGTAGCGCTTGGCGAGGTTGGACACTGCGAGCAGGCTCATGCGTGCAGCCCGGCCCGGTTCAGCAAGGGTGCGGCGTCGAGGCCGATATGGGCGTCCAGCAGGGTGCGGGTGTAGGCTTGCGTTGGAGCGTCGGCAATCTGCGCCGTGGTGCCAAGCTCGACCAATTGACCATGGCGGAGGACGGCGATGCGCTCGGCAAGTTCGGCTGCCAGCGCGATGTCGTGACTGATGAACAGCAGCGTCATGCCGTCCTCGGCCACCAGCTGTCGGATCAAGGCGACGATCTCGGCCTGCACGATGGTGTCGAGCGCGCTGGTCGCCTCGTCGGCGATCAGCAGTTTCGGACCTGCCGCGATTGCCGCGGCGATCGCCACGCGCTGCTTCTGGCCGCCGGAGAGCTGATGCGGGAAGGCGCGCAGGGCCGAGTCTGGATCGGGCAGTCGGACGCGTTCGAGCAGGGTTTTGGCCTTCGCGTATGCCTGGGACCAGGTGAGGCCGAGATGGGTGCGGGCGACTTCGGCGATTTGTTTGCCGACGGTCATGACCGGATCGAGGCTGGCGGAGGGATCCTGGAAGACGAAGCCGATGTCGCGGCCGCCGAGGGGCACTCCACCGCGAAGATGACGAAGTTGGCGCTCTACGGCGCCCCCCTCTGTCCTGCCGGACATCTCCCCCACTTGGGGGGAGATTGCGCTGTCGCCACCGCTTTCGCCAATCTCCAACGCTGCAGAGGGAGAGCCGGCGACGGAGCTGCTGATCTCCCCCCTTGTGGGGGAGATGTCCGGCAGGACAGAGGGGGGCACCTGGACACCCAAGGTTGGTTGTGTTCGCCTGGACCAATCTATGCGACCTCCAACCTTGGCAGAAGCCGGCAACAACCCGGCAATCGCTAGCGCAAGCGTGCTTTTGCCGGAGCCGCTTTCGCCGATGATGGCCAGACGCTCGCCAGCCATGATATCGAGGCCGATATTCCTCAACGCCGCCACCTCACCACCGTTGCGGCGGTAGGTCACCGTCAGATCGCGGATCGACGCCAGGACGGTCACGACAGGCCTCTCCTGACCGCCGTCGTCTCGACGATGCCTTCACCGGCGAGATAGACGCCCAGTACCGTCAGCACCAGTGCTATGCCTGGGACGATCGACAGGAAGGGTGCGGTGCGCAAAACAGTGCGGCCTTCGGCGATCATCCCGCCCCAGGTGACCCGGTTGGGGTCGCCGAGGCCGAGGAAGGACAGCGCCGCCTCGGTGAGGATCGCGGCGGCGACGATCACCGACGACATTGCCAGCACCGGCGGCAAGGCGTTGGGCAGCACCTCGCGAAAGGCGATTTCGAGCGGATGCATGCCGATGGCACGCGCACTGGCGACATAGTCGCGTTCGCGAATGGAGAGCACTTCTGCACGGGCAATTCGCGCCGGCCCGGTCCAGGTGCCGAGCGCTATTGCCGCAACGACGACGCTGAGCGACGGGCCGACGACGCTGACGAAGGCCAGCGCCAGCAGGAAGCTCGGCACCGTCTGGAAGGCATCGGTGATGCGCATCAGCACCTCGTCGACGAGGCCGCCGGCAAAGCCAGCCAGCGTGCCGACCACCGAGCCAATGGCGAGCGCCGCCGCTGCTGCCGCTAGGCCGACAGCCAGGGAGGTACGAGCGCCGTGGAACAGTTCGGCCAGCACGTCGCGGCCGAGCCTGTCGGTGCCGAGCGGCAGCGACCAGTTTTGCAACGGTGGCAGCAGCGCTGGCCCGGCGATGGCTTGTGGGTCGCCGGGAAACAGCAGCGAGGCTGACAGCGCCATCGCGATCAGCGCGGCCAGAAGAATGGCGCCGGCGACGGCCTCGGGCGTGCGCAGAAAACGGCGAACCGGGTTCATGCGCCGGCCTCGCTGGCGCCAACACGCGGATCGAGGAAGGCATAGGCGATGTCGACAAGCAGGTTGATGACGATGACCAGGACAGCGCTGACGAGGATGATGCCCAGCAGCAGCGGCGTGTCGCGTGAAGCCACCGCTTCCTGCGCCAGCCGGCCAAGGCCTGGCACGGAAAAGACACTCTCGATGACGACGCTGCCGCCAAGCATTTGCGCCGATTGCAGGCCGAGCATGGTGACCAGCGGCAGCAGTGCGTTGCGGGCGACATGGGCGAGCACGATGCGGCGGCGCGAAAGCCCCCTGGCGCGGGTGGCGAGCACAAAATCCTGGCGCCAGACTTCAGCCATGCCGGCGCGCATCATGCGCAAATAGAGCGCGAGGTAGATGAAGCCGAGGGCGGACACCGGCAAGACCAAATGGATGGCGATGTCGGCGGCGCGGTCGAGGCCGGTCTTGTCCGAGGCCAGCGTCTCGATACCGCCGATCGGCAGCCAACGCAGGTCTACGGCGAAGACGACGATCAGCACCAGGCCGAGCCAGAAACCCGGCACGGCATAAAGCGCCAGCGAGCCGATCGACAGGAAGCGATCGCGGAAACTTCCGGGCTTGGCGCCGGCATAGATGCCGAGTGCTGAGCCGAGCCCGAAGGACAGCGCGGTGGCGCTGACCATCAGGAGCAGCGTGTTGGGCAGCCGCTCGAGGATCACGTCACGGATCGGCCTGGAGAAGGTCACCGACTGGCCGAGATCGAGATGCAGCAGCGCCCAGAGATAGTTGGCCAGCCGCGTCAGCTCCGACTGGTCGAGGCCCCAGCGATGGCGCAGCAATTCGATCATGCCGGCATCGCCGCCGGTCGAGACGATGTAGGCGTCGACGGCGTCACCGGGTGCGGCTTCGAGCAGCAGGAAGGTGCCGATGACGACGATCAGCAGAATGAAGACGCTGCCGACGAGGCGACGGCGGATGAGGGTGAGGGCGCGGGTCATGGGGGCGTCGAAGGCATGGCACTGAGCCGTCTAAGAGAAATGTCGCGCCGAGGCACCCCCCTCTGTCCTGCCGGACATCTCCCCCTCAAGGGGGGAGATTGGCTGTCATTTTTGGCTTCGCCAATCTCCAACGTTGAGGAATTCGCGGGACAGACAAGCCGCTGATCTCCCCCCTTGAGGGGGAGATGTCCGGTAGGACAGAGGGGGGCCTCGTAGAACTCAACGCCTACGATGTTGTCGCGAACTTTCATCCGCGCGAATGTGTCACGATTCCAGATAGGTGTCCGCCCAGTTCGACACCGCCCAGCGCGGGTTGTTGGCGATGTTGCCCACCGTATCGCGGGCGACGCTGATGAAGCTCCATTCGGCGACGTTGATCAGCGGCAGGTCGGTGGCCACTTCCTTCTGGAACTCCTTGTAGAGGTCGGTGCGGGCCGATGTGTCGAGCGTTTCCGAGGCCTTGGCGATCAGCGCGTCGAGCGCATCGTTCTTGTAGCCGCCCTGGTTGGAGAACGGCACGCCGTCGGGAATGCCGCTCTGCACCAGGATGGTGGTCGAGATCGCCGGGTCGCCGCGGAACACCGGCGGGCCGACGGCGAGATCGAAGGCGTGGTCGGTGTAGACGGCCTTGATGTGCGCGGCCGAGTCGTTGTTGACCAGCTCTGCGTCGATGCCTATGGCGGCGAGCGCCTGGCGCAGATAGTCGCCGAACTGCTTGGTCTCGTTGAAATAGGGCGCCGGCAGCAGTTTCAGCGTAAAGCGCTTGCCGTCCGGGCCTTTCTTGTAGCCGGCCTCGTCGAGCAGCGCGTTGGCCTTGGCGACGTCGAAGGCATAGGTCGGCACGTCGGCGGTGTAGAATTGCGGATCGTTCTTCGGCACTGGGCCGGTGGCGGTGGCGGCATAGCCGAGGAACACCGTCTTGACGACGAAGTCCTTGTCAATGGCATGCGCGATCGCCTGCCGCACCTTCACATCGGCCAGTTCCTTGCGGCGATGGTTGATCTCGACGACGAGCTGATAGGTCAGCCCCTCATAACCCTTGGAGATCACCTTAAGGCCCGGCACCTTGGAGATGCGGTCGAGATCGGCCAGCGGCACGGCGGAAAAAGCCGCGAGCTGGATTTCCTCGGCCTCCAATGCGCTCGCGGCCGACGTGCGGTCGGGCAGGACCTGATAGATGATCTCGTCGAGGTAAGGCTCGTCCTTGCCCCAGTAGTCGGTGTTCTTCGTCAGCCGGTAATATTGGCCGGCCTTGTACTCGCCGAACTTGAACGGCCCGGTGCCGATGGGCGCGTTGTTGGCCGGGTTGTCCTCGATCTTGCCGACCTCGTAGATGTGCTTCGGCACGACGCTGCTCAGCGCCGGCAACGCGTTGCGGATCAGCTGGAACGGCGTCGGCTTGGCGAATTTGAACACGGCGGTGAGATCATCAGGGGTGTCGACGCTGGCCAGATCCTTGAACACGGTGCGGCCGAGATTCTGCAGCGGCTTCCAGATCTGCAGCGCGGAGAAGGCGACGTCGGCCGAGGTGAACGGCTTGCCGTCATGCCATTTGACGCCGTCGCGCAGCTTGAACGTCACGGAGAGCCCGTCGGCGGCGCCTTCCCAGCTCAGAGCCAATCGAGGCGCAAGCCCGTCCTTGCCGTCGAAGGAGGCTTCGGCCAGCGTCTCGACGATCTTGCTGGAGATGAAGAAGACGCCGTTGGAGGCGACGATCGCCGGGTTGAGGTTGCGTGGTTCGGAATCGGCGGCAAGCACAAGCCGGCCGCCCTTCTTCGGCGTCTGCGCCCAGCCCAGTGTCGGCATGGCGGTGGAGGCCAGCAGCATCGCCGAGCCGGCAAGCATTTTGCGTCTCGAAATCGTGAAACCTGACATGATTGAACTCCGTCCTCTCCGCGACCCGGTCGGGCGCGACAACACCCCTCGAATGCCGGCATCGGCATTCTTGCGGTGGTGATTATGAGCCTTGCCGAGGGTTTCGCCAGAGACGGAATTGGCGCATCCTTGCTTGGCTTTGAAATTTTCGTCCGCTGGACCAGTTTGGAAGGACGAGCACAATTCAGCCTATCTGGTAGGACCAGATTTGACGGGAAGGCAACGGATAACGGCTTGGTGACCACCCGGTCGCGCTGTTCGTGGATTTCTGGCTAGACCAGAGTGGGCAAAATGGTGCAGATTTGATCCACGGCTAGCGGATCGGGCGCGGAACGGCCAGTGATCCCAGGCAAATTCAGGGAGAGAGAGATGAACATTGCGCCGGGCAAAAGTGCCGTCAGCACTATTCCGTTCGACGAGGCGAGGGTCGACCGGCTGATGGAGGAGGTCGGCATCGATGTGCTGCTGGCGACCTCCAAGCACAACACGCAATATCTGCTGGGCGGCTACAAATTCATCTTCTTCGCCGCCATGGATGCGATCGGCCACAGCCGCTACCTGCCGATCGTCGTCTATGAAAAAGGCGGGCCGGATCACGCGGCCTATATCGGCAATCGCATGGAGGGCGGCGAGCATCAGAACCATCCGTTCTGGACGCCGACGCTGCACGCCGCCTGCTGGGGCACGCTGGATGCCGCCAACCTCGCCGTCGAACATCTGCAGAAGATCGGCAAGGCTGGCGCCCGCATCGGCATTGAGCCAGGCTTTCTGCCGTCGGATGCCTATGTGCTGATCCGCAAGGCATTGCCGGACGCCAAGCTGATCGATGCGACTGCGATGCTCGAGAGCATGCGCGCCATCAAGACCGATGCGGAGCTGGAGAAGCTGCGCACGGCCTCCGAACTCATCACCGATTCCATGCTGGCGACCATCGCCTCGGCGCACGAAGGCACGACCAAGGCCGAGATGATCGAGCAGATCAGGCGCGAGGAGACCAATCGCGGCGCGCATTTCGAATATTGCCTACTGACCCTGGGCTCTAGCCACAACCGCGCCGCTTCACCGCAGGCGTGGAAGAAGGGCGAGGTGCTGTCGATCGATTCCGGCGGCAATTACCACGGCTATATCGGCGACCTCTGCCGGATGGGCATTCTGGGCGAACCGGATGCCGAGCTCGAGGATTTGCTTGCCGAGGTGGAAACGGTGCAGCAGGCGGCATTCTCAAAGGTCAAAGCGGGCACGCTGGGCGGCGACATGATTTCGCACGCTGAGGGTGTCCTGAAGAAATCAAAGGTGGCGCCCTATACGGATTTCTTCGCCCACGGCATGGGGCTGATCACGCATGAGGCGCCGTTCCTGATGACCAACCATCCGGTGACCTATGAAGGCACCTATGCGGCGAAACCGCTGGAAAAGAACATGGTGCTGTCGGTGGAGACGACGATGCTCCATCCGACGCGAGGGTTCATCAAGCTGGAGGATACGCTGGCGGTGACGGAGACTGCCTACGTGATGTTTGGTGATCGGGGCAGGGGGTGGAACAGGGGTGGTACTGCCTAGCTGATATCGAAGGGCGCTGCCCCCTCACCCGGATTGCCATCCGAATTGCGAAGAGCAATTCGGGGCAATCCGACCTCTCCCCGAGGGGAGAGGAGGGCGCCGGCGTTGACACAAGTCTCTTCTCCCCTCGGGGAGAAGGTGGACGCGAAGCGGCCGGATGAGGGGCCTCCCTGCAATTGAGGGGATGGGAGGAAAGTCAATACCCAGCAGGAATCAGCCTGAAGTCCGGCAGCTCCCGCAATCCCAGTTCCGGTCCGGCGGGCGAGTAAACAACAAACAGCTGCATCGGCCCGTCGCCCGTATTCAGCGTTGAGTGAAACCGGCTCTCCGGCACGTAGATGGTGCAGCCGGGACCGACCTTCGCCACCACCGGATTGCCGTTCTCGTCCTCGACCATCTGTTCGCCGTGGCCCGAGATGACGAAGATGATTTCTTCCGCGCCCGGATGATTGTGGCGTGTGTGGCCCTTGCCCGACGGCAGGTCGACAACGCCGCCGGAAAAACGTGTCGCGCCATTCACTTCCGGCGCCACCGTCAGCGCCAGTCTGCCCCAGTCGAAGCCGAAGGCGCTGACGTCCTTCGGGTAGACAAACACCTTGCTCTTATCGGTCATTTCCTCATCCCTTCTTTTTCTTCTGGTCATGCAACGTCACCGCCTTGAAATCGGCGGTCTGCCTGGCAATCGCGGCTTCCGCCGGCAGCCGCTCCATCGAGCTTGCGCCATAGAAACCATGCAGGCCTTTGCAGCGGTCGAGAATGTAGCGGGCGTCGTCCGGCATCGAGATCGGGCCGCCATGGCAGAGCAGGATGACATCCTTGCGCACCGATCGCGCGGCGTTGGCGATGGCGTCGATCTCGACAACGCAGTCGTCGAGCGACTTGGCTGACGTGGCGCCGATGGAGCCGCCCGTCGTCACGCCCATATGGGCGACAACGATGTCGGCGCCGGCCTTGGTCATGGCGCGGGCTTCGTCGGGGTTGAAGACATAGGGGGTGGTGAGCAGATCGAGCTTGTGCGCCTCGGCGATCATGTCGACTTCGAGTCCGAAGCCCATGCCGGTCTCCTCGAAACTCTGCCGCATGGTGCCGTCGAACAGGCCGATGGTGGGAAAGTTCTGCACGCCGGAAAAGCCCATCGTCTTCAGTTCGGAAAGCAGCAGCGGCATGATGACGAAGGGATCGGTGCCGTTGACGCCGGCCAGCACCGGCGTGTGTCTGACCACCGGCAACACCTCATAGGCCATTTCCTTGACGATCTCGTTGGCATTGCCATAGGCGAGCAGGCCGGCGGCCGAGCCGCGGCCGGCCATGCGGTAGCGGCCGGAATTGTAGATGATGATCAGATCGATGCCGCCGGCCTCCTCGGCCTTGGCCGACAGGCCGGTGCCGGCGCCGCCGCCGACGATCGGCACGCCCTTATCGATCATTCCCCGGAACTTCTTCAATATGTCCTTGCGCGGTATTGCGGGCATTTTCTTGGTCTCACTGTCTGGCGATGTCGAGGAAGGCGGCGGTTGCCGCCTGGGCGAATTCGGGATCGTTGATGTGCAGCGGCAAGCGCGTGACGCGGCGTCTGCCATTCGGCCTGATGGTGCGTTCGATGGCTTCGAACAGGACGGCGTCGGCTTCCGGATCGAAGAAGGCGCCGCCCTCGATGTCGAGTGCGGAGACGCCTTTTTTCCCGGAATGAGAAAATGCACCGGCCCCTCGCAGAGGGCGAGCCTGGCGCCGATCCATTCGCCGATCGCCCGGCATTCCTGTGTTGTCGTTCGCATCAGCGTGACGTTGGAATTGTGCTCGTAGAACAGCCGGCCGCGATAGCGGTCCGGAATGGTCGATGGCGCCCAGAAATTCACCATGTCGAGTGCGCCGACCGAGCCGACATAGGGCAGTTTGCTGCGGGCGATCGCGCCGAAGCGATCCTCCGTTGCCGGCAGTACGCCGCCGAACAGGAGGTCGCAGACCTCGGTCGTGGTGATGTCGATGACGCCGGACAGCAGGCCGCTGTCAGCCAGTTTTTCCATGCTGCGGCCGCCAGTGCCGGTGGCATGGAAGACCATGCAGTCATAGGTCGAGCGAAGCTGGTCGGCGATGGCGGTCACGCAAGGCGTGGTGACGCCGAACATGGTGAGGCCGATCGACGGCTTGCCGTCGGGCGGCGGCGCCGGTCTGGCCGCCATGCCCGCTATCGCCTGGGCAGCATTGTGCAGGACGACACGCGAAAGACAGTTCAGCCCGGCCATGTCGGTCACCGACGGCATCATGATGATGTCGGAGACATCGACATAAGGAGCGGTGTCGCCGGAGGCGAGCGTCGAGACCATGATCTTCGGCAGGCCGAGCGGCAGGGCGCGCATGGCCGATGTGATGATCGAGGTGCCACCGCCGCCGCCAATGCCGATCACGGCGGCGATGTCGTTTCGTGATTGGACGAAGCGGGTGAAGGCAACGCCCATGGCGGCAACCGCGGCGCCACGGTCATCGCCGCCGAGCACGGCCGTGTGGCCGTTCGGGTGATGGCCGGCAATTTCCTTCGCGGTGATGTCGATGGGAATGGTTGCGTCGCGCGTGCCGACGTCGACACGGGAAACGGCGGCGCCGGTAGCGGCGATCGCATCGGCCAGGAAGGCGAGTTCCTCGCCCTTGGTGTCCGCTGTGCCCACGACGTAAATGCGCTTCATGGGCGGTCCCCAGGTCATTGCAAATTTTTGAGACGCGCGTATCGTATTGGTATGGATGTCTCACGTCAACGATCCACTGCAAGCGGCGACACCGAGCGGGGAAGCGGCGAGGCCGCCGAGCGCGGACCTCGGGCGCGGACGAAACGGCTGATGCTGGAGACGGCGACGCGGCTGATGCAGGCGGGCGTCACGCCGTCGGTCAGCGAGGTGGCGGAGGCGGCGGAAGTTTCCCGCGCCACCGCCTATCGCTATTTCCCGAGCCAGGCCGCTCTGGTGCAGGCGGTCGTCGACGAGGGGCTAGGGCCAATCCTGACCTGGCAGTCGACCTCTCCCGATGCCGAACGCCGGGTCGCGGAATTGTTCGACACGGCCATGCCGCGCATCGAGGCTTTTGAAGCAACATTCAAGGCGGCGCTGAAGCTGTCGCTCGATCAATGGGCGCGGCGCCAGGCCGGCACGCTGGGCGGCGAGCCGGCCTTCACGCGCGGTCATCGCGTCGATTTGCTGCAGCAAGCGATCGCGCCGCTCAAGGGCCGATTGCCGCCGCGCGATTTCAAGCGCCTGGCGCAGGCGCTGTCGCTGATCTTCGGCGTCGAGGTGCTGATCGTGCTCAAGGATATCTGGGGGTTGGACAGCCGCCGGACGATGTCGGTTGCGCAATGGGCGGCTGGTGCGCTGGTGCGCGCGGCCATGGCGGAATCGGCGATCGGTGGAGAGATGACGCCAAGCGCAAGATGACATGATCTGGTTCGACCAGATGGTTGAACCAGTTGCTGATCTTAATGGCGATGCGGAGCCGGAAACAAGGGTCTTGCATATCAAGGAGTAGGAAAAACAAGAGAAAACAGACAGATACTGCGCCGGGTGGCTTGTCGGACCACTCGGGATCGCTCAAGAAAGAGCTTGACGTCTATCTGGAATTGGTAATACCAGATCAGGGGCGATAATGCGGATCGAAAGTGAGGGCTGCGATCCATTTTCCGGCAGGGCGAGGAGGCCCGCAACCGGAGAAGTGCCCTCACGGGAGAAACTACCAGGGCCGACTACGCTGCCGGCTCTCATGACAAGGTAGAATGCGCACCAGGGAGGAACATTATGCGCAAGATAATGACCAGCGTGCTTGCTGGTATCGGCCTGACGCTTGCCTACGGAACGTCCGTCCACGCGCAGGACAAGGAACTCACCATTTTCTGGGCGGAATGGGATCCCGCGAACTATCTGCAGGAGCTCGTCAACGACTATACGGCCGAGACCGGTGTGAAGGTCACGGTGCAGACCACGCCATGGCCCGATTTCCAGACCAAGGCCTTCACCGAGTTCAACGCCCATGGCGATGCCTATGACCTGGTGGTCGGCGACTCGCAATGGCTAGGCGCCGGTTCGACGCAGGGCCACTATGTCGACCTGACCGACTTCTTCAACCAGCACAAGCTCACCGACGTGATGGCGCCCGCGACCATCAAGTATTATGCCGAATACCCCGGCGGCTCCGGCAAGTACTGGGCGATCCCGCTGGAAGGCGATGCGATCGGCTGGTCCTACCGCAAGGACTGGTTCGAGGACCCGAAGGAGAAGGAAGCCTTCAAGGCGAAGTACGGTTATGACCTCGACGTGCCGAAAACCTATGCGCAGCTGCGCGACATCGCCGAGTTCTTCCATCGTCCGGACCAGAAGAAATACGGCGTCGCGATCTACACCGACAATTCCTATGACGCGATGGCGATGGGCGTTGAAAGCGCCATCTTCAGCTACGGCGGCGATCTCGGCGACTATGCAAGTTACAAGGTCGACGGCATCATCAATTCGAAAGAGGCTGCTGCCGGCCTCGAAATGTACAAGGAGCTCTACAAGTTCGCGCCTCCCGGCTGGGGGAAGACCTTCTTCGTGGAAGACAACCAGGCGATCACCGGCGGGCTCGCCGCGATGAGCATGAACTTCTTCGCCTTCTTCCCGCCGCTGGTGAACAAGGCCACCAACCCCCATGCCGACGAGACGGGCTTCTTCGCCAATCCAGCCGGCCCGGATGGAAAGCGTTTTGCCGCGTTAGGTGGCCAGGGTATTTCGGTCATCTCGTATTCGAAGAACAAGGACGAGGCGATGAAGTTCCTCGAGTGGTTCATCAAGGACGACACCCAGAAGAAATGGGCCGACCTCGGTGGTTACACCTGCAGCCAGGCCGTGCTGAAGTCGGAAGCTTTTCAGAAGGCCACGCCGTACAACAAAGCGTTCTACGACACGATGTTCATGGTCAAGGACTTCTGGGCGACGCCTGAATACGCCGAAGTGCTCGATCAGCTGAACCAGAACATCTATCCGTTCGTGGTCGGCGGGAAGGGCACCGCCCAGGAAGCGCTCGACAAGACCGCCGCCGACTGGAAGGCGACGTTCACCAAGTACAATCGCTACAAGTAAGCATCACAGTCAGAATGCCGGAGGAGGGTTTCCCCTCCGGCATTCCTGTTTCAGGGAGACGATCGTTGGCTTCGGTAGCCCTCACCCATCTTGATCCTGCTTCCAGGGCGGCCGCGCGCGGCTGGTCGGATCTGACCATCCGCAATGTATTCATCATCCCGACGCTGGCCTTCCTGATCGTCTTCAACATCTTCCCGCTGATCTACTCGCTGGGATATTCCTTCACGAACTTCGCAGCGAACCGCAGCGATCCATGGCAGTTCGTTGGGTTGCAGAATTACCGCGAACTGCTTAGCGACGATCACATCTGGTCGAATTTTGTCATCACGGCGAAGTACGTCATTGTTTCCGTGGCCGGCCAGATGATCGTGGGCTTCGGCCTCGCCCTGCTGCTCAATCGCAGCTTTCCGATGAAGGGCTTGATCACCACACTGCTGCTTTTGCCGATGATGATGTCGGCGGCGGTCGTCGGTCTGTTCTGGCAGTTGCTGTACAGCCCATCCTGGGGGCCTATCAACTACGTCTTCGGCCTGGGCGACTTCGCCTGGCTGTCCGATCCCGACAGCGCTCTCTACGCCGTCGCGATCACTGACATCTGGATGTGGTCGCCGTTCGTCATGCTGCTCGCGCTTGCCGGCCTTTCGGCCGTGCCGCAGCATCTCTACGAGGCCGCCGCGATCGACCGCGCCGGTTGGTGGTATACCTTCACCCGCATCACCTTGCCGCTGGTCTCGCCGATCCTGCTGATCGCGCTGATCTTCCGCACCATGGAAGCCTTCAAGACCTTCGACATAGCCTACACGATGACGACCCAGCCGACCGCCGAGCTCATTGCAATCCGGCTCTACAAACAGGCCTTCCAGCAGTGGGACACCGGCAAGTCCTGCGCGCTGGCCTACATCGTGCTGATCATGGTGCTGGCGATCACCAATCTCTACGTGAAATATCTCAACAAGGTGAAGGAGCGCTAGCCGATGGCCGCTGTCCGTACCACCGGCGGAGTCGCGCTCAACCGTATCGCCATCGTCGCGGTGCTGATCGCGACGCTGATCTTTCTCGCGCCGATCTACTGGATCGCGTCCACCGCGTTCAAGCCGAAGGAACTCGCCATCACGGTGCCGCCGACGGTATTGTTCACACCCGAGATCACGCCGTTCATTCGCCTCTTCACCAAGCGCGTTCAGATGCAGAAAGCGGTCGATCCGCAGGTCTACGCGGCGGCGCCATGGTGGGAGAAGCGCATATATGACGGTGGCGAGCGGGTGCTGAAGGTCGGCAACGACGTGCAGCTTTCGCAATATCCCGACCGATTCGAAAACAGCCTGATTGTGGCGATTGTCAGCACCGTGCTGGCCGTCGGCATGGGAACTTTCACCGCTTACGGCTTCTCCCGTTTCAAGATTGCAGGCGAGGCGGACCTTCTGTTCTTCATCCTGTCGACACGCATGTTGCCGCCGGTGGTCGTGGCCATCCCGATGTTCCTGATGTACCGGCTGGCCGGCCTCAACGACTCGCATATCGGCCTGATCATTCTCTACGTCGCCTTCAACCTGTCCTTCTCGGTCTGGCTGATGAAGGGCTTCATGGACGAGATCCCGAAGGAATATGAGGAAGCAGCCCTGGTCGATGGCTACACGCGCATGCAAGCCTTCTTCAAGATCGTGCTGCCCGAGGCCGCTACCGGCATCGCCGCCACCGCCGTGTTCTGCTTCATCACTGCCTGGAATGAGTACGCCTTCGCGTTGATCATGACGAACCGGCGCGCCCAGACGGCGCCCCCCTTCATCCCGTCGCAGATCGGCTCCGGCCTGCCGGATTGGACCACGATCGCCGCCGGCACCTTCCTGTTCCTGCTGCCTGTCGCGATCTTCACCTTCCTGCTGCGCAATCACCTGCTTCGCGGCGTGACTTTCGGAGCGATCCGCAAATGAGCTTCCGCGCGGTCAATGAGAGATACCTGCTGCCGGCGTCGCAGATCGCCATGGTGCTGGGCATCATCGCGCTCTGCCAGCCGTGGAGCATGAGCCTGCATTCCTATGGCGTAACGATCATCCTGATCGGGCTGATCGGCTTCAACATCACGTCCAAGATCGCGCCGGAACCCAGGGAAGAAACTGGCGCCGCGGCGCATGGGGGAGCCGGGCAGTGACGCAGATCGAACTTCGCGGCATCGAGAAATTCTTCGGCGCCGTTCAGGTCATCCATAACCTAAACCTCTCCGTCGCCGATAACGAGTTCATCGTCCTGCTCGGCCAGTCGGGCTGCGGCAAGACGACGACGCTACGCGCCATCGCTGGGCTAGAGACGATCGACCAGGGCGATATCCTCATTGATGGCAAGGCGGTCCAGCACCTCAAGGCCGCTGACCGTGACATCGCCATGGTGTTTCAGTCATTCTCGCTCTACCCGCATATGACGGCATTCGAGAACATCGCGTTTCCGCTGCGCGCCACGCGCATGAGCGGCGGCGAGGTTGACAAGGCGGTGCGTGAGATCGCCCGGATCCTGCGCGTCACCGACCTGCTCGACAAGAGGCCATCGGCACTCTCCGGCGGCGACATGCAGCGCGTGGCGATCGGCCGCGCGCTGGTGCGGCGCCCGAAGGCCATGCTGATGGACGAACCAATCGGCGCGCTGGACGCCAAGCTACGCGAAGAAATGCGGGCTGAGATCAAGCGCCTGCACGTCAAGCAGGGTTCGACCACCATCTACGTCACTCACGACCAGATCGAAGCCATGAGCCTGGCCGACCGCATCGTTATCATGCATGAGGGCTTCATCCAGCAGGTCGGTACGCCGGATGAGGTTTATTCGCACCCGGCCAACCTGTTCGTGGCCCAATTTGTCGGCAGCCCGGTGATGAATATCGCCGAGGCCAGCGTCACCGAAGGGGCTGGTGCTACCTCCGTCACAGTCGGCGGCGCGCCGGCAGGTTTCGAGTTCCCACCCGAGCTCTTGTCCAAGCTCAACGGCCACGCCGCCAGTGCCGGCCTGACGCTCGGCATCCGTCCCGAGGGTGTGCTCGTCCAGCGTGATGCCGCGCCGGGCTACATGCCGGTGGAGGCGAATATTATCGAGCCGCTCGGCTCCTTCGACATCGTCGACCTGCAGGTCGGCTCCAAGATGCTGCGCGCCCGCACCAAGGCCGGCTATGTTTCGGGCCCTGGCGAGAAGGTCCATGTCCACATCGATCCAGCGCAGGCGCACTTCTTCGACACGGCAAGTGGCAAGTCGCTGGGGGTGAGACTGTGACGGCCGAAGGCCGCAAAAAGCCGCCGATTTGGCTTTTCGAACAGTCGAACGCCCGGAGCCATAGCGGAGGGCAGGCTGCCCTCAAACGGAATCGAGACAACTGACCATGGCCCA
Organism: Mesorhizobium kamtschaticum; assembly: GCF_056174585.1. NCBI lineage: Bacteria > Pseudomonadati > Pseudomonadota > Alphaproteobacteria > Hyphomicrobiales > Phyllobacteriaceae > Mesorhizobium > Mesorhizobium kamtschaticum. Next base: position 2,141,736 of record NZ_CM149691.1, read on the forward strand.
TATCGAACTGAAGAACATCACAAAGAAGTTCGGCAACCACACGGCCTTGACCGGGCTCGATCTCGACATCGCCGATGGTGAGTTCTTCGTGCTGCTCGGCGAGACCGGGGCCGGCAAGACGACGACGCTACGGCTGATTGCGGGTCTCGAAAAACCCAGCGAAGGCCAGGTCCTGATCGACGGCGTCGACGTTGCCGACTGGGGCGCGGCCGAGCGCGACGTGGCGCTGGTGCTGCAGCAATATTCGCTCTATCCGCGCTACACGGTGCGCGAAAATCTCGAATTCCCGCTGAAGCCGAAGATCCGCCGGCTGCCCGATGCCGAGATCAAGGACCGTGTCGACCGCGCCGCCCGTACACTGCGGATCGAGCATCTGCTCGACCGCAAGACCGACCGGCTGTCGGGCGGCGAGATGCAGCGCGTCTCGATCGGCCGCGCCATCGTGCGCAAGCCGCGCGTGTTCCTGATGGACGAGCCGCTGTCGGCGCTCGACGCCAAATTGCGCGAGGCGCTGCGGACGGAGCTCAAGAACCTGCAGATACAGCTCGGTGCCACCTTCCTGTTCGTCACCCACGACCAGATCGAGGCGATGTCGATGGGCGACAAGGTCGGTGTCTTGAACCATGGTCGCATCGTCCAGACCGGCACGCCGCACGAGATCTACAACAATCCGCGCGACACCTATGTGGCGAGCTTCGTCGGCTCGCCGCCGATGAACCTCATCGACGGCAGATTGGTGAACGGCCGCGCGGTGATGGCACCGCTGAATTTCGAGCTGCCCTTTTCAGGGGGAGCCAAGGCGAGTGCGGCGACCGATGGTCGCCCGCTCGTCTTCGGCATCCGTCCGGAGGATGTCTATCTGGAAAGCGGCGCTCCCGTCGAAGCGCGTGTCCATGATGTCGAGAACCATGGCGTGGAAAAAATCCTGACGCTGCGTGTCGGCGACACGACACTGCGCGCCACGGTGCCGGCCAGGACCGATGTCGCCATCGAGCAGCCGGTGCGCTTCGCCTGGAACCCGGACAAGGTGGTGCTGTTCGACAAGGGCAGTGGGATAAGCCTGCGGCACGCGAGTTGAATGCAGCGGATGCTGCTGCCGCCCTTGCTCGACAAGCCGTCGGCGATGCGCCAAGCTCCGGTTTGCTTTCAATGGTCCGCCAGTCCGATGAGGGATAGCGCATGGTCAGTGCAGTGACGCCCCAGGAGGCGGCCGACCGCCTCGCAATCCGCAACCTGATCGACGCCTATGCTCATTGCGCCGATCGACGGGACGCCAAGGGTCAAATGGCTCTGTTCACGCAAGACACGGCATTTCACGTGTTCATGGACAGCAGGTCCGCCGAACCGACCTATGTCCTCCGCGGCCGCGACGCTCTTGCGCCTGTTTTCGCCGATCTGAACCAGTACCAGGCGACGACGCATTTCAATGGCCAGAGCACGGTCCACCTCGACGGTGACTGGGCAAGTGGCGAGAGTTACTGCATCGCGCATCACCTGACGGTGAAGGGTGAGAGCCGAACCCTGATGCTGGCCTCGATCCGCTATCTCGACCAATTCGTAAAGCTGGATGGCGCCTGGTTCTTTGCCGAACGCAAGTTGATGGTCGACTGGACGGAGACACGCAACTCGCAACCTTAAGCGGCGCCATTGCCGCCTGGCTATTTCTGGAAATAGGTCTCGTAGGGGGTGTCGTTGATCAGCAAGATCACGCACTCCGTGTCGGACAGGCAGGCGTCGTCATGCATCTCGTTGGCCTTCTGGGTCCAGTAGGATCCCGGAGGCAGTTCGACCTTGGTCGCTTCGCCACCTTGCATCTGCCAGTGTGCCCACAACCCCTTTATGACCACGGCGCGATAGTCGGCGGTGTGCGCGTGAACAGGTGCGCGCCAGTTGCCGGGAACCTTCAGCAATGTTCCTGCCGGGCCCTTGGCCCTATCACCCCACAGCGGTCCAAGGCGGTGCGGCTGATCCGGTACTTCGGCGACATAGGGGATCTTGTCGGCCGGCAGATAGCTGTCTTCGAAGGCGAAGGCGCGTTCGGAGACAACCAGCATGGCGGCGAGTGTCAGGATATTCAGGCGACTTGGCATGGCTCTTCTCCCTTGAGCCGACTTTGCCGACGGCTCCTCATTGCTTGGCAACGGCAAGCTATGGCATGCGGTCAGCCCGGCAATGACATTGCGTCCGGAAGACTTGGCAATTCATCCAGACCCGGCAATCTACCCGGTGTGGCCTCAGTGGTCTTCGGAGTTGACTGTGCGCAAATGGCTGGGCGCGGTGCCGACGATCCGCTTGAATGCCCGGCTGAACGATGCTTCGGAACTCGTAGCCCAGTCTCGCGGCCACCACGGATACCCGCATGCGGTCTTCGATCAGCCATTGGCGTGCCTGGTGCATGCGCAGCCGGGCGACATATCGCGCCGGTGTTTCGCCGACGATTGATGTGAACCGTTCGGCGAAGGCCGAACGTGAGGCTCCCATTTCGCGGGCGAGGGCGTCGACGGTCCAGTTCCGGTCGGGCTGACGATGGATGGCCACCAGCACGCGGCCAACGTCCCGATCCCTGATCGCCGCGGTCCAGCCGGTGGTGCCGCTGCCACCGTTCTCCACCCATGAACGGATGATGCTTGCAGCCAACACGTCAGCCAGCCGCGCCAGCATGCCGCCCGAGCCGGCGCGATTGCTTGTCACTTCGCTGGCCATGGCTTCCAGAAGGTGCGGAATGCCCGGCTCGTCCGTCATCAATTCCCGGGCGCGCATCATATCCGGCATCATGGCGAGCACAGGATGCGATCCACCCAGATTGAAGCGCATGCTGCCGCAAAACAGCAGGGTTTTCGCGCCATGGCCGCCGTTCGAGACGGCGTAGACGTTGTCCTGCAACGGCTCGACGCTGTAGCTCTCGATCGGCACGGCATGGACGCCTGGCGCGCTGGCAAGGATGTGCTCGGCGCCGCGCGGCAACAGCAGCGCATCGCCGGCTTTCAGCTCCAGCCATTGCCTGGATGGCGAAAACAGCCAGCATCCACGCCGGCCGATGAAGTGGAACCGCGCCGCCTCGTGGGCCGGAAAGATCACGGCCCAGGGCTCGCCAAGTTCGCAGCGGCCGTAATCGACGCCATCAAGCCGCAATCCGCGCAGCATGTCGGTCAGCGGACCGCCCGCAGCCGGCGAGGCACCCTCGGATGACTTGAAATCCATGCCGGTTTACTAGCTTGGAATCACCAGTCAGTCACGGCCAACATGCGTTAACCGGCCTGGCGGATATCGGCCTGTTCCTCGGCGCGAAGGTGGCTGGGCGCCGAGCCGATGACGCGCTTGAAGGCACGGCTGAAGGCAGCGTCCGATTCATAGCCAAGGCGGGCGGCAACGACGGATATCTTCATCCGGTCGCGGACCAGCCATTGCCGCGCCTGATGCATCCTGACCTGGGTGACATATCTTGCCGGCGTTTCGCCGACGATGGTGGCGAAACGCTCGGCAAAGCCCGAGCGCGAGGCGCCCATCATCCGGGCCAGCGACTCGACCGTCCAGTCATGGTCCGGCTCGAGATGGATGGCGGCCAGCACGCGGCCGATGTCACGGTCCCGGACCGCGGCGATCCAGCCGGAGGAGTCGCCGCAGCCGCGTTCGACCCATGAGCGGATGACGGTGGCGGCCAGCACGTCGGCCAGCCGCGCCAGGATACCGCCGGAGCCGACGCGCTCCATCGTCACTTCGCGCGCCATGGCCTCCAGCAGATGCGGAAGGCCCGGCTCGTAGGCTTCCAGCTCATGCGAGCGCATCACGTCCGGCATCATGCCGAGCAGGGGGTGCAGGCCATCGAGATTGAAATACATGGCGGCGCAGAACAACAGCGTTCCCGGCTGACAATTCTTGTCGCACATCTCCGCGTTCGACGTGCAATAGACGTCCTTGCAAACTTCTTCGAGCTCGTAGCCATGGATCGGCCAGGCCTTCGCGCCGGGTTCGCTGGCGAGCACATGGGCCCCGCCGCGCGGCAGCAGCACCGCATCGCCGGCATTGAGCTCAACCCATTCGCCGGACGGCTGTTTCAGCCAGCAGCCCTTGCGGCCGATGAAATGAAATCGCGCCCCGGGCTGAGCCGGGAATTGGATGCCCCAAGGCTCCTTCATCTCGCAACGGCCATACTCGACACCATCGAGACGCAGCCCGCGCAATATGTCTGTCAGCGGGTCGCCGGTGATCGGAATTTTGGACGAATGGCTAGACATAATGGTGTTTCTAGCATGGAAACGCCAGGGCGTCACTCCCTATGTTGCAGTGCAGCCAAATGCTGCGTCGCAACCAAACCAAGACCGACCTCATAGCCAAGCCGTGACGGCAAGGCATGGAAACGGGTGGAAGCCCCGGGCGGTCATCGCCTATGTGACGCCGCAAACAGATCGGAGACTGACCATGGCCGAACCCGCGACTGATGTCATCGACGCCGCACTTCTGAACCCCGCAGACACCGATGAACGAACCGAGCCGGCATGGGTGCCGTTGTGTCACTGGCGCTTGGGGTGTTCGGACTGGTCACCGCCGAATTCCTGCCCGCCAGCCTGCTGACGCCAATGGCGCGCGATCTCGGCGTCACAGAAGGCGTGGCGGGACAAGCGGTGACGGCAACCGCCATCGTCGCCGCGATCGCCGCGCCGACCATGGCGATCATCACCAGGCGCATGGACCGCAGGCTGGTGATGTGGATGCTGACGTCGTTCCTCATCCTGTCCAACCTTCTCGCCACCTTTGCCTCGTCGCTGCCCATGCTTCTGCTGGCTCGCGTCGTGCTCGGGGTTGCACTCGGCGGCTTCTGGGCGATGTCGGCGGCCATGGCGCTGCGGCTGGTGCCGATGCGGCTGATGCCGCGCGCCATGTCGATCATCCTGACCGGGGTTTCGCTTGCCACGGTCACCGCCGCCCCTGTCGGCGCCTATGTCGGCGACATCTGGGGCTGGCGCACGGCCTTCATGATTGCAACAGTCGTCGCTGCGCTGGCATTGCTGGTGCAGGTAGCGGGCATTCCGAAGCTACCGCCGGTGGGTGTCGCGAGCTTCCGCACCTTGCTCGAGGTGCTGGAGCGGCCGTCGATCCGGGTGGCCCTCCTGGTCGTGCTTCTGGTTGCGTCGGGGCATTTTTCCGGCTTCACCTATGTCCGCCCGTTCCTTGAAAAGGTGCCGGTGCTCGACATCGAGACGATCTCGCTGGTGCTGCTGGCTTATGGCATTGGGGGCTTCTTCGGCAACATCGTCGGTGGCATCCTGGCCGAGCGCAACCTCAAGGCCGCGGTCGCGCTGGCGCCGCTGCTGGTCGCTCTGGCGGCAGCCTCGATGCTGATCTTCGGCGCCTCGCCGACGGTTGCCGCCGCCGCCGTCGCGGCCTGGGGCTTTGCCTTCGGCGCGGTGCCGGTTGGGCTGCAGAGCTGGCTGGTGCGGGCGGCGCCCGACCAGGCCGAAGGCGCCGGCGGCTTGATGGTGGCGACCTTCCAGGTGGCGATTGCGCTGGGCGCCGTCTTCGGCGGCCTGCTGGTCGACCATGCCGGCGTCGCCAGCGCCTTCGCCTATTGCGGCGCTGCAACGCTGCTGGCGGCCGTCGTGGTGTTCCTGCGCGGCCCGAAGCAGGCCGAATAGTCTCCCATCTGTGACTTATCCAGCGGCCCGAGAACCACCACGGTTTTCGGGCCGCTGTTTGTTATGGCGGCGACGAACGAATAGCGGCCGATGCGGCGGCATACCGTTGGCTTTAGACGGCGCGCCCGTCGAAGTCGAAGATCCGCAAGGTGGACGGGTCGAGATCGGCGACGCAGTTGAGGTTGATATAGGCGCTGCGTTCACCGCCTTCGCTGATATCCTCGGCGAACGGGTGGATGCCGCAGCTGCGGCAGAAGCGGTGCGCCATCGTGTGATTGCCGAATGTGTAGGTGCCCAGATCATCGCCCCATGCCAGGACCGTCAGGCTCGCATGCGGGATGGCACACAAGAGCGCGCCCTTGCGCGAGCAGATCGAACAATTGCACCGCACGACGCCGGTCAGCTCCGCCTTGAATTCGAAGGCGATCTTGCCGCAATGACAGCTGCCTTTGTACAGCATCAGTATCTTCCTATCGCTGGCAGGTGCAAAGGCACGCTGGCCGGGCTATCCCTTCCGCAGGCCGAACGGCTGCGTTAAGTCATTGTTTTTTCGCAATTCCGGACGGAAACCCGCTACACACTTTTCCTGGAATTGCTTTAAAGACGTTCTACCTTGGCGGAGTCCGACACCGACATGCAATCCATCCGCGATCGTCTCGAAATCATCCTGTCACGTCTTGCCAATCGTGCGGCCGGCGAGAAGGTCTTCACCAAGCTCTATGCCGAAGCCGCACGGGCCGCGGCTGATGCCAGTGACGCCCGCAGCCGGGCCGGCGTGACGCTCGGACCGCTCGACGGCGCCATTGTCTCGATCAAGGATCTCTTCGATGTCGCCGGCGAGGCGACCACGGCCGGCTCGCTGATGCGCAAGACCGCGGCACCGGCGCTGCGTGATGCGGCCATCGTCAGCCGGCTGCGGCAGGCCGGCGCGGTGATCATCGGCAAGACCAACATGACCGAATTCGCCTTCACCGCGATCGGCGACAACATGCATTACGGCACGCCAGGCAATGCCGCCGATGCCGGTCGTATCCCCGGCGGCTCCTCATCGGGCGCCGGCGTTTCCGTCGGGGAGGGGACGAGCGACATCTCGATCGGATCCGACACCGGCGGGTCGATCCGCATTCCGGCGGCGCTCAATGGTGTCGTCGGCTTCAAGCCGACGGCCCGGCGCATACCGCTCTCTGGCGCCTTTCCGCTGTCGGGCACGCTGGACTCGATCGGGCCGCTGGCCCGAACGGTCGCGCAATGTGCTGCTGCCGATGCGGCGATGGCCGGCGAGGTGCCGACAGAGCTGGCGGCCATTCCGCTCGCCGGGCTTCGGATCGGTATTCCGCGCGGCGTTCTTTTCGAGGACACGGAAAGCGAGGTCACGACGGCGTTCGAGCATTGCCTTCGCAAGATCGAACAGGCCGGCGCGCGCATTGCCGATCTGGCGATCGACGACATGATCGCGGAGCTGCGCGCGGCCACCAAGCGCGGTTCGATCGCTGCCATGGAAGGGGCTGAGATCCATGCCGACTGGCTGGCGACGGGCGCATCGGTGCCGGTCGACCCGCATGTCAGCGGGCCCTTGTCGCAGGCGGCGATGCTGCCGACGCCGGTTTATATCAGGGCCTTGCGCCGCCGCACTGCTCTGGCAGCAGCCATGGATGAGCGGCTGACATCGGTCGATGTGCTGGCTCTGCCAACCACGCCGGTGACGGCGCCGACCATCGCTTCCACGGCCGAGGATGCCGAGTTGCGCGACCACGTCGAAGGCCTTTTGCTGCGCAACACGCAGGTCGCCAACCAGTTCGACCTCTGCGCGATCTCGCTGCCGATGCCTGATATGGCCCTGCCGGCCGGACTGATGCTGGTGGCGCGCAACGGCCATGACCGGCATCTGCTGCGGATTGCCGCTGAAGTGGAGAGGCTGCTGGCTGATCGGCGGTGAACCGCTAAGTGCGGGTCAGTGCGATGAGCAGTGCTTGCGCTCGCTGTCCTTGGCGGTGCGCACGATGCGGGTCGCGACCAGCCAGGGCAGGCTGTACTCCTTGCCGGTGATGGTCTGGGTGCGGTGCTCGATCGAGCCCCTGACGACGATCTTTCCGCCGTAAAGCACGTCGGACTGATCGATTATCGCCTTGTCGGCCTGCGGCAATCCGCTGGTGTCGATCGACACACCCTTGACGATCGTGCCGGTGGCAAGGTCGAGCGCGCTGTTCGACGGGCAGGGCGCCTTGAAACAGCGCAGTCCGTTGTCGCAGTAGACATAGCTGCTCTCGGCAGCAAATGCCGGCAAGGTGCAGATGGACGAGGCTGCGGCAACCAGAAATGTGAGGCGAAGACCGGACATGGCCGCACCGTCGCGGAGAATTGGGGCGAAAGCGCGATCCGCTATATGTCGAGTGGAAACCGCTGCCGGTAGTGATCGACCACTTCCGGATTGCGCAGATTGGCCGGCAGCTTGCCCGCCAGCACCAGCAAGGCTTCGCCGGCCGCGCCGACGCCCATGCGCATCATCGATTCCTCGGTAATCCCAGCCATATGCGGGGTGATGATGACGTTGTCGAAGCCGAAATAGGGATGATTTGACGGCAGCGGCTGCGTCGAAAACACGTCGAGCGCTGCACCCCCAATACGGCGCTCCCGCAAGGCCTCGATCAGCGCGTCGTCATCGACGACCGGTCCGCGCGACACGTTGATCAGCAGCGCGTTGGGTTTCATGCGGGCGATGCGTTCGCGGCTGATCAGGCCGCGCGTCTCCGGCGTCAGCGGGCAGCACAGCACGATGATGTCGCTCTGCTCGACCAGCGCGTCGATCGACAGGAAGCCGACTTTTTCAGGCGCCGGCTGCATGCTGCGTGTCGTTGCCACCACTTTCAAGTCGAAGCCGTGCGCGGCGATATGGCCGACGGCCTGGCCGACGGCGCCGAGGCCGACGATGCCGATGGTCTTGCCGGCAAGCTCGATGTTGGAATTGGCATGCTCGCGGCCGGCGAGCCAGCCTTTGGCGCGCAGGTCGCGGTCGACCCTGCGGAATTGCCGCAGCAGTGCAAGTGCGGTGAACATGACATGTTCGGCGACCGAGCGCGCATTGACCGCCGGCACGTTGGCCACCAGCACGCCGGCCGCCGCCGCAGCTTCCATCGGAATCATGTCGAGCCCGGCGCCATGGCGGATCGCTGCCCGCAGCTTCCAGGCCCCCTCGAACAGTGCCGGTGGCAGTGGCGCGCGCACGATGACGATGTCGGCGTCCTTGGCCTCTCTGGTCAAGGTGGCAGGATCGAGCGCCGATGCGATGACGAGTTGACCAGCGCCAGCCAGCTTGGTCGAAGCGCGCGGATGCAGCGGATGGGTCGACAGGATCTTCGGCACGGTCTGGGCCACGGTCAGGCCTTTTCGAGAGCGGGGCTTGGCGGCGCAACCGCTTTGCCGCCTTCGATCAGGCCCTTCCAGTAGCTTTCCGCGCCTTGAAGGTGGGCGCTCATCAACGCCTGGGCGAGATTGCCGTCGCGGCGCAGCAGCGCCTCGTAGATCTGCACATGCTCGGCATGCGAACGCACGCTGCGCTCGGGATCGTTGAAATAGATCGGCAGGCGCTGTTCGCCCATCAGATAGTAGACGCTGCAGATGTTGTGGAAGACGCTGTTCTTGGTGGCGCGCACGATCTCGAGATGAAATTCGCGGTCCTCCTTGGCGAGGCCTTCGCCGGCGGCGATGCGCTCCTCGGAGGCCTTGAGGATTTCTCGGAGCCGTTCGAAATTCTCCTCGGTGGCGCGCGAGCAGGCAAGCTCGGCGGCCTTGATTTCATGGATCTTGCGCAGCTCGACCGTTTCGTAGATCTGCAAGGGATCAAGCGGCAGGCCGGCACGCGCGAACAGCGCCAGCGCTTCGACGCTGGCCTGCTTGGTGTCGATATAGATGCCTGACTTGGCCCGGCGCTCGACGATGCGCATGGCTTCGAGGATGGCCAGCGCCTCGCGGATCTGGCCGCGGCTGACGCCGAAATGCTCCGCCAGCTCACGTTCCGACGGCGTGCGGCCGGTCTCGCTGTCCGAGTGGGAGAACAGATAGGCGGCGAGTTCGGCGAGGAGGTTCTTTTCTTTCATCGTCAACTGCGTTGCGCGTGCGCCTCCAGGAATCGCTCGGAAATGGTGAATCCCAATCCGGGCTTTTCCGGGATCGCTATCATACCGTCCTTTGCTTCGACAGTCTCTTCGATCAGATCGTGGATCATCGGGTTGGCGCCGAGCGAATATTCGACCGTGAAACTCGACGGCGAGGCGGCGCAGACATGCAGCCCGGCGAAGAAGCAGGGCGCACCCGCCCACAGATGCGGCGCAAAGCGCAGATTGAAAGCGCTGGCGATGGTGCCGATCTTCATCGCCTCGCTGATGCCGCCGCAGAAGGCGGGATCGGGTTGGAAGATATCGGCGGCCTTCAGCACCGCGAGGTCGCGGAAGGCATAGCGCGTCGCCTCGCTTTCGCCGGTGGCGATCGGCACGGCGCCGGAGGCGCGCACTTCCGCCATGCCCGGCTTGTCGTCGGCGATCACAGGTTCCTCGAACCAGGCGAGATCGAGGTCGTTGACGAGGTGGATGAAGCGCTTGGCTTCAGCCACCGTATAGGTGCCGTGGGCGTCGACCATCAGCTCGACATCGGGGCCGAGCGCTTGGCGCGCGGCGCGGACTCGGGCCGCCGAGACGTGCGCGGCGCCATCCATGGCGCCGACCCGCATCTTCAGCGCCTTGAAGCCGCCCCGGGCGATGTAGGATTTCAGTTGTTCGCCGATCGCATCGGCGGACGCCCAGCCGCCCGAGGCATAGGCCTGCATGCGGTCAAGCTTGCGGCCGCCGAGCAGTCGCCAGACCGGCACGCCAACCGATTTCCCCAAAATATCCCAGAGCGCGATGTCGACGGCGCTGATGGCGGCGATGCTCATGCCGCGCCGTGCCAGTTGCGGCATGGCGTGGCCGGCGCGAGCGGCGCTGTCGTGGCGCACGCCATTGTAGAGCATCTCCCAGATGATGCCGATATCGGCCGGATCGCGGCCGATCAGCTGCGGACCGACCTCGTGGTTGAGCATGTGGACGAGCGCGCCGTAGCTGCCGGCGCTGCCGGCGGCGTTCTTGCCTTCGCCCCAGCCGACCAGCCCGTCATCGGTTTCGATGCGCAGGATGGCGGCGTCGAAGGTCGTCACCTGGCCGAAGTCGCTGCGATGTTGCTTCGCGGCTTCGATCGGGATGCGGACCCACCAGGCTTGGACGGTCTTGATGCGCATGTCTTTCCCCAGCCCTGCCGCCGGTCAGAGCGGAAGGGCAAATTTCCCAGAAGCAGTCGACTACTTGATCAGTGGCAGCAACGTTTCGGCGGTGATGCGCATCTGGTCGGTGTAGAATTTTTCGGTCAGCACGCTGGAGCCGTGATCCTGGATGAACTTCAGCTGCTCGGGCGAGATATCGACCGGATGACGCTCGACCATTTCGGGGTAGGGTGCTGCCGGCGTGCGGTCGACCGGGGCGACGAATTCGTTGGTCAGCGCGCCGTCGTAGCCGACTTCCTTCAAGGTGGCGACGATCCTGGGCCAGTCGATCTGGCCGAGGCCGGCGGCGAAGCGGTTGTTGTCGGCGACATGGAAGTCGAATAGCCGCTTTCCGACCTGCCGGATGGCGTCATGGACGTTAAATTCTTCCATGTGGATGTGGTAGGCGTCGAGGCAGACGCCGCATTCGGGGCTGACCGCGTCGGCCAGCGCCAGCGCCTGGGCGCCGCGATTGAACAGATAGGTCTCGAAGCGGTTGAGCGGCTCGACGGCGATCTTGACGCCGACCTTCTTGGCATGGGTGAAGCACTCGCGGGTCGCGTCGACCACCCACTTCCATTCCTCTTCCTCGGTACCGTCAGGCACCACCTTGCCGACTGTCGCGGGGACGAGCGTGATAATCTCGCCATCGAGCTCGCTGACCATGGTCAGCACGTCCTTGACATACTGCACGGAGCGTTCACGCTGGCCCTGGTCCTTTGCGGCAAGGTTGCGTTCGCCCAGCATCAAGGTCACCGCGCCCCAGCAGCGGATGCCATGCTCCCTCAAGAGTGCCCGCGTCTCCTTGGTCTTGTACTGTTCGGGCTCGCCGGAAATCTCGATCGACTCATAGCCGAATTTCTTGATGCGCTTGAGCGTCGTCTCCAAGGGCTCCGCGCGCATCCAGTTGTGCGTCGAAAGGTGCATGGTCTGTCCTTCCCAAATTCGTCCGTATGGTTTGCCTGCGACATGCATCGCCGAAAGGCGAGGCAAGGGTTCCTCCCCAAGGCATCCCCAGCCTTTTCCTGCAAACTGGTTCGACCAATTGGGCCTGAAGCGAGGTCTACAGCAAATTCCAAGGAACGGCAAGAAGCGCGGTATCGCAACTTTTTGTGCGAATTATTCCGTTGATTATATTGCGATATATGCCGATACTTCGGGCGTTAGGAGGGCTTTGCCGGTGCATTGTCAGGCTTGACCAAATTCCCCTATTTGGTAATACCAGAATGGCAGTGCCCGCAAAGCGCCCGGTGCGAAAAGACCAAAATGGCTGGCCCTGCTTCCAATCGGCGCTATGCTTGGTCGAGACACAATGAGGGAGGATGCCTATGCCGACGACAATGAAGGGCCCTGGACTGTTTCTGGCGCAGTTCGCGGGTGATGCAGCGCCATTCAATTCGCTGGCCTCGATCACCAAATGGGCCGCCGGTCTCGGCTACAAAGGCGTGCAGATCCCGACTTGGGATGCGCGCCTGTTCGACCTCAAGAAAGCGGCGTCTTCCAAGACCTATTGCGATGAGGTGAAGGGCATCTGTGCCGATGCCGGCGTCGAAATCACTGAATTGTCGACGCATCTGCAGGGGCAGTTGGTGGCGGTGCACCCGGCCTATGACGCCCAGATGGATGGCTTCGCGCCGGCCTCGGTCCACAACAATCCCAAGGCGCGGCAGAAATGGGCGGTCGAGCAGATGAAGTTCGGCGCCAAGGCATCGCGCAATCTCGGGCTGAATGCTTCGGTCTCGTTCACCGGCTCGCTGGCTTTCCCTTACCTCTATCCTTTCCCACAGCGGCCAGCCGGACTGATCGAGGAGGCCTTTGGCGAACTCGGCAAACGCTGGAAGCCGATCCTCGATGTCTATGAGGACAATGGCGTCGATGTCGGCTACGAAATTCACCCCTCTGAGGACGTGTTCGACGGCGCCACTTTCGAGATGTTCCTCGACACGGTCGGCGGCCACAAGCGCTGCAACATCAACTACGACCCCTCACACTTCCTGCTGCAGCAGCTCGACTATCTCGAATTCATCGACATCTATCACGAGCGTATCAAGGCCTTCCACGTCAAGGACGCCGAGTTCAACCCGACCGGCCGGCAAGGTGTCTATTCCGGCTATCAGAGCTGGACCAACCGCGCCGGCCGCTTCCGCTCGCTCGGCGACGGGCAGGTGGATTTCGGTGGCATCTTCTCCAAGCTGACGCAGTACAATTACGATTCCTGGGCGGTCCTGGAATGGGAGTGCTGCCTGAAGCATCCCGAAGACGGTGCTGCTGAAGGTGCGCCCTTCATCCAGCATCACATCATCCGCGTGACGGAAAGGGCATTCGACGATTTTGCCAGCGGCACCACGGACAAGAAGCTGCTGCGCGCGATGATGGGTATCTAGCGCTACTTTCCCTCCCCCTCGAGGGGAGGGTGGCCCGAAGGGCCGGGTGGGGTCGGTTCAGGCCGAGCTCTGCCTCTACGACCCCACCCGATCCGCTGCGCGGATCGGCCTCCCCTCAAGGGGGAGGTAAGCAACAGCCAGGAGAAAAAACATGGTCGGCGCATCGAAGTCGGAAACGGGAGGCGGCCCGATCCGCTACGGCATGGTCGGTGGCGGGCAGGGCGCCTTCATCGGCGCGGTGCACCGCATCGCGGCGCGCCTGGACAATGATTTCGTGCTGGTGGCCGGCGCGCTGTCGGCGAATCCGGAGCGGGCCAAGGCATCGGCCGCCGAACTCGGGCTTGATCCCGATCGCAGCTACGCCTCCTATGCCGAGATGGCCAAGGCCGAGGCCAAGCGTCCCGACGGCATCGAGGCGGTGGCCATCGTCACGCCGAACAATGTGCATGTGCCGGCGGCGAAGGCCTTCCTCGAGGCCGGCATCCACGTGATCTGCGACAAGCCGCTGGCAACGACGCTGGCGGAGGCGAAGAAGCTCGCCGCTGTGGTCGAGAAGACCGGCAAGGTGTTCGTGCTCACCCACAACTATACCGCCTATCCGATGATCCGGCAGGCGCGCGAAATGGTGGCCAAGGGCGTGCTGGGCGACATCCGCATCGTGCAGTCGGAATACCCGCAGGACTGGCTGACGGAAGACCTCGCCGCCACCGGCCAGAAGCAGGCATCGTGGCGCGGCGATCCGAAACAGGCGGGTGCGGGCGGCGCGTTGGGCGACATCGGCACGCATGCCTACAATCTCGCCCGCTTCGTCTCGGGGCTGGAGCTCGATTCCTTGTCGGCTGATCTCGATGCCTTCGTGCCGGGCCGGCTGCTCGACGACAATGTCAACGTCATGCTGCGCTTCAAGCCCACCGGCAAGACGCATCCGGCCAAGGGCATGATCTGGGCGAGCCAGGTGGCGCCCGGGCATGAGAACGGGCTGAAGCTGCGCATCTATGGCTCGAAGGGTGGGCTGGAATGGGTGCAGGCCGATCCGAACTATCTCTGGTACACGCCGTTCGGTCAGCCCAAGCAATTGATCACCCGCAACGGCGCCGGCGCGCTGCCGGTGGCAGGCCGTGTCAGCCGCGTGCCGTCGGGCCATCCCGAGGGTTATCTCGAAGGTTTTGCCAACATCTATCAGGAAGCCGCGCGGGCGATCCGGGCTGCACGCAAGAAGGGTGGCAAGCCGGCAAAGGATGTCGTCTTCCCGACTATCCAGGATGGCGTCGAAGGCATGGCCTTCATCGAGGCTTGCGTGAAATCTTCGAAGAAGAATGGGGCGTGGACGAAGCTTTAGAATAAAGACGATCCGGGGGGATCCAAGGGGGAGGGGCGTCGATGAAAATCGGCATGTGCATGTTCTTGTGGACGACAGCGGTGTCGAAGAAGCACGAGCCGCTGCTTCGCGACATCAAGGCGACAGGCTTCGATGGCGTCGAGATACCGGTCTTTGCCGGTGTGCCGGACGACTACAAAAAGCTCGGCGACCTGCTCGACCGCATCGGGCTGGAGCGGACCGCAGTCTCGGCGATGGGCGATCCCTCAATGAACCTGATCTCGCCGGATGCCGCGACCCGCAAGGTCGGTGTCGAGTACATGAAATGGGCTGTCGATTGCGCCGATGCGCTTGGCGCCAGGACGCTCAGCGGACCTCTGCATTCGACGCTCGGCGCCTTCTCCGGCAGCGGGCCGACACCCGCCGAGAAGAACCGTTCCGTCGCCTCCCAGCGCACCATCGGCGACCATGCCGGCAAGCGCAACGTCACCATCGGGCTGGAGGCGCTGAACCGCTTCGAATGTTATCTTCTCAACACGATGGCGGACCTGTCGGAGCACGTCGATGCCATCGGCCGGCCGCACATCAAGGCGATGTACGACACTTTTCATGCCAATATCGAGGAGGCCGACCCGATCGGCGCCTACACAAAGCACCGCCGGAATGTCGTGCACATCCACATTTCGGAAAACGATCGCGGCGTGCCTGGGCGTGGCAACATCCCGTGGGCAGAGACGTTCGCGGCGATCCGCAAGAGCGGCTATGATGACTGGCTGACCATCGAAGCGTTTGGCCGTTCGCTGAAGGATCTGGCCGCGGCGACAAAGGTTTGGCGCGATTTCGCGGAGACGCCGGAAGCGGTTTATCGGGACGGGTATAAGCATATCAGGAATGGATGGAAGAAGGCGGCTTAGCTCCTCCCTTCGTCATCCACGGGCGGAGCGGGAGCGCAGCGGACGCGGAGACCCGAGGATCCATGCCGCGACTGTCGAGCGCCGCGGCGGTGCCGACAGGAAAGCGAATCGATACCTCTTTTTTGCACCGCTGCATTCTAGAGCCTTTCACGTTTTGACGGAAGCGTAGCCTGCGTTTTCGAAGTAGTTCCTGCATTCGGCTGCATCGATGGTTTCGACGAGGTGGCCGATGTGGCGCCAAGTTTCCTCGACGGTGCGTTTCTGAGCCTGACGCATCCAGTGTTTGGTTTTGGCGAAGGCCTGCTCGATCGGATTGAGGTCCGGAGAGTAGGGCGGCAGGTACCAGAGCCTGGCACCGGCAGCCTTGATCATCTGCCTGATGGCCGCCGACTTATGACTTCCCAGATTATCCATGACGACGATGTCGCCGGGCTTCAGAACGGTGATGAGCTGCTGCTCGACATACGCGCGGAAGCATTGGCCGTTGATCGGTCCGTCGAAGACGCAAGGTGCTGCGAGCCGATCCCAGCGCAGCGCGCCAAGGAAGGTCAGCGTGCGCCAGTGCCCTTGCGGAGCCAGGCCGCGCAGCCGCTTGCCCTTCGGCCCCCAACCTCGCAGCGGAGCCATGTTGGTCTTGATCCAAGTCTCATCGATGAAGACCAGGCACTGCGGATCGAGACCGGTCTGCCAGGATCGCCATCGCTGACGCCTGCGGGCAATATCGGCGCGCGCCTGCTCAAGGGCGAACAGCGTTTTTTTTGAAGCTTAGGCCCTCGCGGCGCAGGAACAACCACACCGCGTTGTGCGAGACCTTGACCCCGCGACCAGCCAACTCATCCTTCAGACCGTGCAGCGTCAGATGCGGCATCTCACGTATACGCGCCTCGATGAAGGCACGGTGCGGCTCCAGTAGCCTCTTGCGATGCCCACCCATCTTGCCCGGCGCCACCGAGCCGGTCGTCCCATGGCGCTGCAACAGCTTCACCGCGGCCGAAATCGAAATGCCGAACCGTTTGGCGGCAGACCGGCGGCTTTCACCACTCAAAACTGCCGCCACAACCCGCTCGCGAAGGTCATTGGAAAGAGGTCGGGTCATCAGATGCTGGCCTCCACTCCAGCCAGCATCTTGAATCACAAAACCGACAAATCGGGAATCCCCTTCGATTCCATCAAGCCGTGAACCGCTCTAGCGCAGACGTCACGGCATGGATCCTCGGGTCTGCGCCGCGTCGCTTCGCTCCTTGCTCCGCCCGTGGATGACGAAGGCGCGAGGTGTGGCCGCTGGCGTCAGGCCGATCACCCCTGCTCGGCCTGGATCCTGTTGTAGTCGTGGATGGTGCGGCTCAGCCTGCGGCGCAGGAAGTTTGAGATGTTGTCGAAGATGAAGACGACGAGCAGGATCAGCAGCACCATGTAGAAGACGTTGGCCCAGTTGGAGTTGGTGCGCATCGCTTCCCACAATTTCAGGCCGATGCCGCCGGCGCCGACGGCGCCGATGATGGTGGCGCCGCGGGTGTTGGATTCCCACTGGTAGAGCGTCTGGCTGATGAAGACGGGTATCACTTCCGGCATGACGCCGTAGCGCTGCACCAGGAGACCGTTGGCGCCGGTCGACAGCACCCCTTCACGAGGCTTGTCGTCGATGTTTTCCAGCGCCTCGGAATAGGTTTTGCCGAGCGTGCCGATCTCGGTGAAGAAGATCGCAGCACTGCCGGCCAGCGGGCCGGGGCCGAAGGCGCGGGTGAAGAACAGCGCCCAGATCAGCATATCGACCGAGCGCATGAAGTCGAAGAAGCGTTTGAGCACCTGGCTGAGCGCGCCGCTCGGCGTGATGTTGCGGGCGGCGAAGAAGGCCAGCGGGAAGGCGACGATACCGCCGAGCAGCGTGCCAAGGAACGCCATGACGATGGTCTGCAGCAGCTTCGTCCAGACGTCGCCGTGCTGCCATTGGGCGTTGTTCCAGATGTTGTCGCCGGCCAGCGCCAGATTCGAGGTGCCCGGTTTCAGCTCGGGCCCGGATATGATCAGGGAAACCACTTCTCCCGCTGATTTGCCGAAGAAGGGCGAGCGCGTGTCGAAGACGAAATTCGCCCAGCCGAGGAAGCGCTTGCGCACCTTGACGCGGTCGACGGTGACGCGCACCTCGCCGACGAAGCCCATCTTGGCGACCACTTCGTCGTCATGCGCGGTGATCCAGTCCGGCACCGGGCCCGTGATCACCGGCTTGCCGCTGGTCAGCGAAACCGGCACGGTCTGGCCGTTGGCGACGATCGTCGCCTGCGCCTTGTCGAAGGTGACGGATTTTGCCGGACCGTCGATCAGCACTGTGAAGGTGCCGTCCGGGTTCTTGATCACCCAGTCGGGGTTCGGGTTCTCGCCAAGAGCGGAAAAGCGCGGGTATTTGGGCGTGATCTCCGGCTGGTCGAGCCGGAATTCGGGCTGTAAATCGTAGCTGACCCATTGTGTGAGGAAGAGCGGCAGACGCTCCCAGTGCGATTCCCGCAGCACCTGCGGCAGGCTGAAGAACCACAGGACGTAGATGAGGTAAGTCAGGATGCCGATAAACAGGAAGAGCGGGGCGAAGCGCTTGTAGAGCGGCCGCCGGAACACCTGGGGATAGCGCTCCTCGATCGACAGCATCTCCTCGGCGGTCATGGTCGCCATGGTTCATGCTCCCATCATAAAGGCTTGTTCGCCGACCAGCTTGCGGCGCAGCCAGGCGGAAAACTGGTCGATGATGAAGATGGTGGTGAACAACAGCAGCACCAGCGCCAGCGTCTTGGCGCCGAAGCCACGCGAGATGGACAGCTTCAATTCCTCGCCGATGCCGCCGCCGCCGACGGCGCCGATGATGGTCGAGACGCGGACATTGATCTCGACGCGCAGCAGTGTGTAGGACATGAAATTGGGCAGCACCTGCGGCAGGCCGGCAAAGCGCACCCGCTCGAACCAGTTGGCGCCGACCGCGCGCAGACCTTCCTCGGCACGCATGTCGATGTTCTCGTTGACCTCGTAGAACAGCTTGCCGAGTGCGCCGATCGAATGCAGGCCGATGGCGATGATGGCGGCGATCGGACCGGCCGAAACGATGGCCGCGAACAGGCCGGCGATGACGATTTCCGGAAAGGCGCGCAACAGCTCCATGAAACGCTTGACGACCAGCCGGAGCACCGGATGGGGCGTCAGATTGCGCGCGGCGATGAAGGAAAAGGGCACCGCGAAGATGAAGCCGATGAAGGTCGAAACCAGGGCCATGTTCACCGTGGTCAGCATCAGCTCGAAATATTCGGGGATGTAGAACCCGCCCCAGACATAGACGCGGCCGAGCGGGAAGTTGAATTCCTGCGTGCCGGTGTCATGCGGCGAGGCAATGTCGAGCAAGGCTCGCCAGACGTCGTTCCAGTCCTTGGGGATGAGCCAGCTCAGGAAATCCAGGATATGCGGCAGCCGGTCGAAGAAGTGCCCGGCATTGGCCTCGTCGGCGAACCACATGCTGGCGAACATTGCGACGAGCAGCAGGCCGACGCCGAGCACCGTATAGAACCGGCGCAGCGACGTCTGGCGCCGCCAGGCATCGGCCATCTGGTGGGTGGCGCCAGAAGAGGCTGTCAAAGAGGGGGCTGTCACGGAAAGGGTCATGATCGGAGATGCAAGAAGGGCGGTGTTTTTTTACACCGCCCTTTTCGATTTCGCCGTTAGCCGCCGATGGCTGCCTTACGGGCTTCGACGATGACGCTGTAGAAGTCCGGCTTCACCGGGACGTAGCCGGTAAAATCGCCACCTTCGACGCCTTCGAAGCAGGCCTTGTCCTTCTTCGGGAGCTCGGTGAAGAAAGCGGCGAGCTTGGCGGTCATCTCGTCGCCGAGCGCGGTGCGCACGACCAGCGGGCCGTTCGGGATCAGGCCCGAGCGCCAGACTTCGACGAAGTCGTTGGGGTCGACGGCGCCCTTGGCGACTTCCTTGTGGAAGGTGCCGGAGGTGTAGCCGTTCTTGAAGTCGCCGATGCCGGAGGAATCGTCCACCGCGACGTCGACCTTGCCGTCGCGCACGGCCAGAACGTTGTTCTCGTGGCCGCCGTTGAACTGGGTCGAAGCGAAGAAGGTCTCGTTCGAAGCGCCGGTGGTCTTCGGAATCTGGGTCAGCGGGATCAGATAGCCGGAGGTCGAATCCGGATCGGCATAGCCAAGTTTCTTGCCCTTGGCCGACTTGATGTCGGTGATGCCGGAGGACTTGAGCGCCAGGCCGATCGAATAATAGCCGGTTGCGCCATCGGTCTGCTGGGTGGTGAGGATCGGGGTGACGGCTTTCGGGTCCTTCAAGACAACGCTGGCGTAGCCGGAGGCGCCGAGTTCGGCGAAGTCGAGCGTGCCGCCGAGCAGGCCCTGGATGACGCCGTCATAGTCGGCGGCGGGGAACAGCGAGACCTTCTCGAAGCCGAATTCGGTCTTCAGATGGTCGGCCAGGCACTGGTAGTTGCGCAGCCGGTCGGTTTCGTTTTCACCGCCCAGAATGCCGACGCGGAATTCCTTCAGATCGGCGGCGTGGGCCATGCTGGTGGCCATGGCGAGCACCGAAACGGCACTGAGAACCATCTTCCTGAACATCTGTTATCTCTCCTGTAGGTTCCGGCCCCGCGCCGGCAGCGTTATCGATTTGGACAGGTGCCCTTGACGTGGGCGGACGATCCGAGCCGCTCTTTCTTGAACTCAGTAACCTGGGAATGCAGGCTCGAGCGGTCCGGCGGATGCTGCAATCTTTTGCCTGAAGGCAACGCTGGTCGAGGTGATGGCCTCGGCGATTTCGCCGCCATTGCTGTCGGCGCCATAAACGAGACGCACGGCCTCGCGGTTGAGCTCTTCGGGCGGGCCATCGAAGACGACCTTGCCGGCGGCCATGCCGATGATGCGGTTGCAATAGGTGCGCGCGGTATCGAGCGTGTGCAGATTGGTGACGACGGTGATGCCTTCACGCAGATTGATGTCCTGCAGCGAATCCATCACCACCTTGGCATTGAGCGGGTCGAGTGAGGCGATCGGCTCGTCGGCGAGGATCACCTTGGGCTGCTGCATCAGGGCGCGGGCGATGGCGACGCGCTGCTGTTGTCCACCAGACAAGGTGCCGGCTGGCTGAAGCGCGGTGCGGGCGATGTCGAGCCGCTCGAGCGCGGCGACCGCCTCGGCGCACTCGGCGCGCGAGAACATGCCGAGAAGATTGGACAGGGTCGAACGGTGGTTCAACTTGCCAAGCAGCACGTTGGTCAGCACGTCGAGACGCGGCACCAGGTTGAACTGCTGGAAAATCATGGCGCAGTCGCGCTGCCAACGCCGCAGCGGCGAGCCGCGCAGCTGGGAGACCTCGGCGCCGTCAAAAAAAATCGACCCCTGGCTGGGGTCGACAAGACGGTTGATCATGCGAAGAAGGGTCGATTTGCCGGCACCCGAACGGCCAATGACGCCGACCATCTGACCCTGCGGGATCGAGATGTTGACGTTGCTGACAGCGGTGTTCTTGCCAAATCGTCGGCTGACGCCGCGGATTTCGAGTGTGGCAGAGCTTGCTGACATGGGGCTGGGCTCCAGTCCGGGCCTTATTGATCGTCAGGCTCTCGCCTAACCCAGCCACATGAACCTGCCGTGTCGCCAGCATGTCAGTTTTGTTACGCTCCACAGGCGCGACGGCTGACGCCCAGCCGGCAATCAGCCAAGCACCAGCAATTCCTCGAAATGCTTCATGTCGCGGAAGGCGCAGAAGGCGGGGGCCTTGATCTCGATCACCGGTGCCTGCCGTGCGAAAAGTGCCAGGCCCTCATCGAACAGCGCCTGCCACGCGGCGGCTCTGTCATCTGCCAGACGCTGGATCTGGTAGGCGAAGGTGATGTGGAAGACATAAGCGTCGTGATCGGGGTGCCGGTAGCCGAACGGCACCGCCAACGCATCGCGCCATTGACGCATGATGCGCACGTCCTCGTCGGTCGCACCGGCAACAGTAAGGCCGGTCGGCACGATTTCGACCACTTTGATTTTGAAGGGTCCGAAACCCTCGAACCCTTTCAAGCGCTCCAGATAGAGGCGGGTCATGGCATCGATGCTGGTGTCGAGCGGCACGTCCTGCGGCCAGTAGGGCAAGCGGCGGCGATATTCGATGATGCCCTGAAACAGCGTCATATGCAGGCTGGAGACGGGCGTGAAGGCCAGCCGGTCGGCGTCGGGCATCGCCAGCATCTTGTCGCGCACCGCAAGCACCACGGCCTCGGACGGCGAACCGCTGGTGAGATGGCTGACGACGGTGTTGCCGGGCTCGGTCAGGAAATTGCCTGACGTGTCGTAGCGTGTGCCGAGATGCGCTGGTGGTGTTGGATTGGAGCCGGCGAAGAATCCGGCGAGCGAGGGTCTGACGATGTCGAGCATGGCGATCTCCTTGGGGGAGATGGGGTCCTGTCCGAGTCATGTGTCACGGATATGAAACAGGACCGGACGCGAAGGACCTTCAAAGGCAAGGATTTGCTACAGGCTCACGATCAACTTCAAGGAGCTTATCCATATCGGCAATAATTTGCCGACGGTCGACCGACTTGATTGCATTGTACATTTGCATACTCTCGCTGTCCGGCTGGCACGAGACACTGCTGCGATGCGCCTCGCTCGCCCGGACTTGGCGTTGCTGCTCCTCGAGCGTCGCCTGCGTGGTATCTGAATCCCGCACGATAAACGCTTTAATGCGATCGATCTGAGATTGAAGGAAGACGAGAAAGTCGCGATCCTGTTGCGGAGAGCAGGCCTCGCCGACCGCTTCAATTTCGGTATAAATCATCCAAGCGCACAAGACAGCGCCGCGAGGATCGGTCTTTGGCAGTTCGGCCGTGATGGCATGCTGAGGCAGGAGCGCCGCTAGCCCAAATAGGCAAGGCCCAATCCACCGTTTGAGCATACCGACCTCCACGACTCTCAAGTGTGGTAAAAGTACACCCAATAATGGGCTAAATACGGCCTCAAGGCCGATCGCTATTCGCCGCCGCGGGCGAACGCAAATTGTCAGTCGCCATGCTTCTCGAGGAAAGCCTCTGCCTCAAGCGCGCGAAAATCGTCCAGCGCCGCGCGCAGCCTGGCGTGGTCCCAATCCCACCAAGCGAGTGCCTGGAAGCGCTCGGCGGTGCGGCGGTCGAAGCGCTCGCGGATCGGCTTGGCCGGCACGCCGGCGACGATGGTATAGGGGGCGACATCCTTCGACACGACGGCGCCGGCGCCGACCGCGGCGCCATCGCCGACGGTGACGCCGGGCAGGACGGTCGAGCCGTGGCCGAGCCAGGTGTCGTGGCCGATGGTGACGCGTTTGGCGCGGCGCTGAGCGAAGAATTCGCTCTCGTGCTCGGCGTCGTCCCAATAGTCCGAGGCGCGGTAGGTGAAGTGGTGCAGCGTCGGCCGCCATGTCGGGTGGTTGGTGGCGTTGAGGCGCACGCTTGCCGCGATGTTGGCAAACTTGCCGATCGTCGCGCACCAGACGGCGCAGTCTTGCATCATGTAGGAATAGTCGCCGAGTTCGCTTTCCGAAACCCGGCTGCGGTCGGCGATTTCGGTCCAGCGGCCAAGCGTAGAATTGTGTACCTCCGCCGTCGGGTGAACCAACGGCGTTTCCGACAATTTCCTGGTCATGCCGCGATTTTTCCTGGAGCGAAAGCGGTGACGTCGATGATGCGGTCGGCCACCGCCTCGCGCACATCATGGTCGTGGAAGATGCCGAGCAAAGCGACGCCGGCCGCTTTCTTGGCGGCGATGAGTTCGATCACCACGTCACGATTTTTGGCGTCGAGCGAGGCGGTCGGTTCGTCGAGCAGGAGGATCGGATGCTCGGTGATGAAGCCACGCGCGATGTTGACGCGCTGCTGCTCGCCGCCGGAGAAGGTCGCCGGCGGCAGGGCCCAGAGTTTTTCCGGCAAATTGAGCTGCGCCAGCAAGGCGCGTGCCTTGCCGCGGGCAATTTCGCGCTCTTCGCCGCGCTCGACCAGCGGCTCGGCGACGACATCGAGCGCCGAGACGCGCGGTACGGTGCGCAGGAACTGGCTGACATAGCCGATCGTTTGCCGGCGTACGGCAAGCACGGTGCGCGGGCTGGCATGGGCGAGATCGATCAATCCGTCCTCATGCTTGACGATGATCTGGCCCTCGTCGACGGCATAGTTGCCGTAGAGCATCTTCAGGATCGAGCTCTTGCCGGCACCGGACGGGCCGCCGAGCACGGTGCATTCGCCGGCCTTGATCGAGAACGAGACACCGGAAACGACAGGCAGTTTGATGCCATCGCGCAGATGCATGGTGAAGCTCTTGGCGACGTCGGAGACAACGAGGGGCGTCGGCATGGTTACACCTGCAGGATGGAAGAAACGAGGAGCTGCGTATAGGGCGCGCGCGGATCGTCGAGCACGCGGTCGGTGAGGCCGCTTTCGACAACGCGGCCGTCCTTCATCACCATCATGCGCTGCGACAGAAGCCGCGCCACCGCGAGGTCGTGGGTGACGACGATGGCGGCAAGGCCGAGATCGGTGACCAGCCCGCGCAGGAGATCGAGCAGGCGCGCCTGTACCGAGACGTCGAGGCCGCCCGTCGGCTCATCCATGAACACCAGCCGTGGGCCGGTGACGAGATTGCGGGCGATCTGCAGGCGCTGGCGCATGCCGCCTGAAAAGGCGCGCGGCTCGTCGTCGATGCGATCTTCTTCGATCTCGACGCGCGACAGCCAGTCGACCGCCGTGGCGCGGATCTTGCCATAGTGGCGGTCGCCCACCGCCATCAGCCGTTCGCCGACATTGGCGCCGGCCGACACCGTCATGCGCAGGCCGTCGGCCGGGTTCTGATGGACAAAACCCCAGTCGGTGCGCATCAGGAAGCGGCGTTCGGCCTCGCTCATGCGGTAGAGCTCGCGGAATTGGCCGTCGCGCATACGGTAGCTGGCGGTGCCGGAGGATGGCAGCAGCCGCGTCGACAGGCAGTTAAGCAGCGTCGTCTTGCCGGAACCGGATTCGCCGACGACAGCCAGGACCTCGCCCGGCCACAGGTCGAAGGAGACGTTGTCGCAGCCGACGCGCGAGCCGTAGAATTTGGACAGCGCCGAGACGCGCAGCAGCGGTTCGTCGGTCATTGTGCCGGCTCCCCTGTTTCTGAGGCAAAATGGGTTTCTGGGGCAGGATTGGGGGCAAGATGGCCGCGATGGCCGTCCGCGCGCCGCTTCTCGCAGTGGTCGGTGTCGGAGCAGACGAACATGTGGCCGCCATGGTCGTCGAGGATGACCTCGTCCAGATAGACATTTTCCGCCGCGCACAGTGCGCAAGGCTGGTCGAAGGTCTGCACCTCGAATGGATGATCCTCGAAGTCGAGGCTGACGACTTCGGTAAAGGGCGGCACCGCGTAGATGCGCTTTTCACGGCCGGCGCCGAACAGCTGCAAGGCCGGCGAGCGGTGCATCTTGGGATTGTCGAATTTCGGCGTTGGCGAGGGGTCCATCACATAGCGGCCCTCGACCTTCACCGGATAGGCGTAGGTGGTGGCGATGCGGCCGTGCTTGGCGATGTCCTCATAGAGCTTCACATGCATGAGGCCGTATTCTTCCAGCGCATGCATCTTGCGCGTTTCCGTCTCGCGTGGTTCGAGGAAGCGCAGTGGCTCCGGGATCGGCACCTGGTAGACCAGTACCTGGCCTGCGGTCAGCGGATGTTCCGGGATGCGGTGGCGGGTCTGGATGATGGTGGCGCTGGCGGTGTCGGTGGTGACGGCGACATTGGTGACCTTCTTGAAGAAGGCACGGATCGAGACCGCGTTGGTGGTGTCGTCGGCGCCCTGGTCGATCACCTTCAGCACGTCGTCGGGGCCGATGATCGAGGCGGTGACCTGGACGCCGCCGGTGCCCCAGCCATAGGGCATCGGCATTTCGCGCGAGGCGAACGGCACCTGATAGCCGGGGATGGCGATGCCCTTGAGGATCGCCCTGCGGATCATCCTTTTGGTCTGCTCGTCGAGATAGGCGAAGTTGTAGGTGGCGATGTCGGTCATGGCGATCACATCCGCTTTGTGCTATCGAATTGACGTCCAGGACGCGGAAACAGGGGCGAATTCAGATGAACTCGACCGGATGGATGCATCTCGGAATTCTGTTGGTGGTGTTCGCCGGAGTCGTTCTCTTTTTCCTTCGGCGCATGGTTCTTCCGGCCCCAAAGGAGGGCTCTCAAGGTGAGTCCATGGGCGGCGGAGGTGGTGGCTACTCCGGGTATGATGGCTATGGCGGTCATTCCCACGATGGTGGCGGCCATGGGGGCGTCGGGCACTAAGTTCATTGCACCGTCTCCAATCCCCTGGCATAGCGCGCCAGCCGCTCATTGAGCGTGCCGGTGTGCAGTTCGAACATGTGGTTGTCGTCGTCGTAGAAATAGATCGAGCGGCCTTCGCCCTCGACGCGCGGACGCGGCGGGCGCATGTCGAGGCCTAACTTGGCGACACGCTCGGCGTAACGGTCGAAATCGGCGTCATCGATCTTGAAGGCGATGTGGTTGTAGCTGCGCTCCGGCAGCGCCTCGCCTTCCATGATGGCGATCCAGATATCGCCGATCAGGAAGAATTTTTCGCGCGACAGCGAGAACTGTTCGGCGTCGCTGGCATAGACCTCGCGCGCTTCGAATACGCCTTCAAGGATAGCAGTCATCCGCTCGAGATCGCGGATGATGAAGGTCATGTGGGACAGGCCTTCGATCATTCCGCGGCCTCCCGCTTCTCTTCGACCTTCGCGGGGTTTTCGCGAGCCTCATATTCGGCGCGCATGCGGCGTACGAGGTCGAGTTCAGCCTGGAAATCGACATAGTGCGGCAGCTTCAGATGCTCGACGAAGCCGGTCGCCTGGACGTTGTCGGAATGCGAGATGACAAACTCCTCGTCCTGGGCGGCGGCGACAATGTCCTCGCCGAGTTCAGAGGCGCGCAGCGCCCGGTCGCACAGCGCCATGGCCATCGCCTTGCGCTCGCTCTGGCCGAAGACCAGGCCGTAGCCGCGGGTGAATTGTGGCGGCGCCTTGGCCGATCCCTTGAACTGGTTGACCATCTGGCATTCGGTGACCCGCACCGCGCCGAGGGATGCCGCGAAGGGCAGTTCGGGAACGTCGAGTTCCAGCTCGACCTCGCCGATGCGGATTTCGCCGACAAAGGGATGGTTGCGGGCATAGCCGCGCTGGGTGGAATAGCCGAGCGCCAGCAGGAAACCCTCGTCGCCACGCGACAACGCCTGCAGGCGGATGTCGCGCGCCATCGGGAATTCCAGCGGCTCGCGGGTGATGTCACCGGGGACATGGTCCTGCGGCATCTCGCCATCCGGTTCGATCAGGCCTTCGCGGGCGAGGATCGCCGAGACGCGCGGCATGGCCTGCGCCTCCGTCTCACGCTGCAAGGGTTCGGCGACATCGGCGCCGGCGGCAAGCTCGGGGTCGAGCAGCCGGTGCGTGTAGTCGAAGGTCGGCCCGAGAAGCTGACCACCGGGCAGGTCCTTGTAGGTTGCCGAGACGCGCCGTTCGACCCGCATCGCGCTGGTATCGATGGCCTTGCTGTAGCCGAAGCGTGGCAGCGTGGTGCGGTAGGCGCGCACCAGGAAGATCGCCTCGATCATGTCGCCGCGGGCCTGGACGATTGCCAATGCGGCGAGTTCCCGGTCGTAGAGCGAGCCTTCGCTCATCACCCGGTCGACGCCGAGCGCCAGCTGCTCGACGATCTGGTCGAGGCGCAGTGCCGACACCGAACGGTCGCCGCGCCGACGGTCGGCGAGCAGGCTGTGGGCGTTGGCGATTGCGGCTTCGCCGCCTTTTACCGCGACATACATCTTCAAGCCTCCATGGTCTTGATGCGCGTCGTGCGCGGCAGGCAGGCTACGCCTTCAGCGGTGGCGAGGATGATGTCGACGCCGCGCGGGAAGCGCTTGGTGTTCTGCTTCCACTGCTCGACGAAATGACGCGGCATCTGCGCCGGGGCGATCATGGCGCTGGTTTCGATGCCGGGGCCTTCGAGCAGCAGTGGAACGCCTGAGGTCAGGTCGCTGACCTGCAGGATCAGCGTGGTCGAGCGGTCGGGATAATCCTGCGTTCCCTGTGAAAAGCCATCGAGCGCCATCATCTCGGCGGGTGTGGCGACAAAGGCGAAATCCGCGTCGGCCGGCGTGTTGGCGAGCGGTGCGCCAGTGTGGAAACCAAGCCAGGAGCCGATCGCGGCGGAGGTGTGCAGGGCCGGGTCAAGCCAGAGCGGCGTGTCGTTGTCGCACAGCGCCAAGGCTACGGCGCCAGCGGTTGCCGAGAGCGGCGCCGGCGGGCGGGCCAAGGCCGGCAAAGGCTGCACGCTGCCCGGCCGCGCCATCGCGTCCATGACGGCGCGGAAAACGGTCTGGGCGTTGAACACCGGATCGGCGAAGCCGCCCTCGATCGATTGCGCTGCGATATCCATCAGTCTTCTCCGCGAACCATGGTGAAGAAATCCACCTTCGTTGCCGCCGTCTCGGCGCGGCGTTTTCCTGCGCAGCCGTTAGCGCCGATCTCAGAGGCGCGATCAGCCTGGTCTCGACCTCGGCGCGGCGGGCAGGGTCCTGCCACAGCGCGTCGGCTATTGCCGCCAGCTTCGCCTTTTGCTTGTCGCGGCCGAGCGCGTAGCAATGGCCGACCTGTCCAGATGGCAGCCGGACAGTGGCGCGGGTGACGGTCGCTTCGCCGACATTGAAGGGTGCGCCGCCACCGCCGATACGGCCGCGCAGCGTCACCAGCCCTGTCTCGGGACCGCGCAGCAGTTCGGCTTGTGAAGGCAGGCCAGCCTCGTTCCAGAGCCGAACGATGTCGTCGCCGCTCGATTGCGCCAGCGTCGCCATGGCGGCCTTGCGTTCGGCCTGGTCGCGGGCTTCCTGTCCTCGCATCGGCAGCATTCCTCTTTGCTAGATTTGTCTATTGATATAGACAACTATACAAATTATACATATTACCTAACGCGAGTCCATGACGAGTGGATGACAAGCGAAATAAGGCTGGGGGAAGTTATGATTGGGCAGTTGGCGGCTGACAGTATCGAGCGGCGCAGCGGCGTTTCGTTGTGGCGGCAGATCGCCGACAGGATTCTGCAGGCGATCGCCACCGGCGATTTCGCCGAGAATGCCGCGCTGCCGCCGGAGGTGGCGCTTGCCGAGCGCTATGGCGTCAACCGCCACACGGTGCGCAGCGCCATATCGGCGCTTGTGCAGGAAGGCGTGCTGCGTGCCGAACAGGGGCGCGGCACCTTCGTGCTGTCACGCAAGCGGCTGTCCTATCCGATCGGTGCGCGCACGCGGTTTTCGACCGGTCTGCAGGGGCAGACATCGGAACGCCATATCGTGCTGCTCTCCTCATCGGTAGAGCCGGCCAGCCAGCGTGTCGCCGAGGGACTTGGCCTGGCCAGGGGAGCCGAGGTGATCAGGCTGGAGACACGTGGCGAGGCCGATGGCCGGCCGGTGTCGCGCGCTGCCGGCTGGTTCGAGGCCAGGCGCTTTGCCGGCATCGACAAGGCGATGGCTGAGACCGGCTCGATCACCGCGTCGCTGGCCCGCTTCGGCATAGACGACTATCTCCGGCAATCGACCGTGCTGTCGGCGCGCCACGCCGATGCGGCCGATCTCGCCGCCCTTGATCTGCAGCCGGGCGCTATCGTGCTGGTCACGGTGGCTGTCAACGTGACGCCGGACGGCCAGCCGATCCAGTTTTCGGAGACGCGTTTCTCGGCTGAGCGGGTGGAGTTGAGGCTGTCGGCGCTGTAGGGAGTGCCGGCCTTATACGAGACCGTGATTATCTGACTCACGCTGATATCAGACCAGGTCGGTCGGGCTCACTTGTCAGCGGCTTGGCGTTTGAGGATCGCCTTCCCCACTCCGTCGCTGCTGCGCAGCGCCACCTTGTATCTACACGAAATCTCTCTCGTGTAGATACAAGGTGGCTCGGCGAAGCCGAGACGGAGTGGGGGTAGACCTGCGCGGGACGTCTTCAATTCAAACCAATTCACCGCTTGCCATGTTTATGACCCCACCTCGATCACAGCCTTGATCA
Source organism: Mesorhizobium kamtschaticum (assembly GCF_056174585.1). Taxonomy (NCBI): domain Bacteria; kingdom Pseudomonadati; phylum Pseudomonadota; class Alphaproteobacteria; order Hyphomicrobiales; family Phyllobacteriaceae; genus Mesorhizobium; species Mesorhizobium kamtschaticum. The sequence goes on from NZ_CM149691.1 coordinate 2,171,348, forward strand.
GGCCGGATTTCTCATGCGCCCAGCGGGCGAGATCGCGCGGCGTATCGGCAAGTGATGTGCGGTGGGTGACGAGCTTGGCCAGGGGCACCGCACCGTTGCGGATCGAGGCGGCGACGTGGTCGAAGTCGGCACGCAGCGCATTGCGGCTGCCGATCAGCGTCATTTCGCGTTTGTGGAATTCGGGGTCGGAAAAGACGATGTCGTCCTTGACGACGCTGACCAGCACCAGTGTGCCGCCATGGGCGACATGGGCGAAGGCCGACTGCACCGATTGGGTGTTGCCGGTGGCGTCGAAGACCACATCGAAGCCTTCGCCTGATGTCGCCTCCCTGACCAGATCCAGGACTGGGCCACGTGACCCGTCGAGGGTCCGGAAGCCAAGTTCGTTGTCGGCGAAGGCGAGCCTTTCACTGCTCATGTCGAGCAGCGTCACGTCTAGGCCGGCAATGCGGGCGAAGATGGCGGTGCCGAGGCCGATCGGGCCGGCGCCGATGACCAGCGTGCGGGCGCCGGGTTCGGCGCCCGCGCGCCGCACGGCATGCGCGCCGATGGCGAGGAATTCGACGGCGGCGGCATCGGCCAACGACAGGCCGTTTGCCGGATAAAGATTCTGCGCCGGGACAAGAACATGTTCGCACATGGCGCCGTCGCGATGGACGCCGAGCACCTCGATCCTGACGCAGCAATTGGGCTTGCCGTGCCGGCAGGCGATGCACTTGCCGCAGGAGAGATAGGGGTTGATGACGACCGGTTCGCCAACGGCAAGGTCGACGCCTTCGCCGGTTTCGACGATCGTCCCTGACACTTCGTGGCCCATGATGCGGGGATAGGCGAGGAACGGGTGCTTGCCCTCGAAGATGTGGTAGTCGGTGCCGCAGATGCCGACATGGCTGACCGCGACCAGAGCCCAGCCGGCGGGCGGGGCGCCAGGTGCCGGGCGATCTTCCAGGACAAGGTCTCCGGGCGAGCGGCAGACGACGGCTTTCATGTTTCAATCCAGTCTCTAATGAAATCGCCGGCCCGGCAGTCAAGTCGGGCCGGCGATCGATTGCGAGTCGGTCTACTTGCCGCGGCGCCGCAGCCCGTCGAAGTAGACGATGATGATGATCAGCGCGCCGGTGATGATGCGCTGCCAGAACGAGTTGACGTTGAGCAGGTTGGCGCCGTTGTTGATGGTGGCCAGGATGAAGGCGCCGAGCAGCGGGCCGTGTACCGAACCGACCGCGCCGAACAGCGAGGTGCCGCCGATGACCGACGAGGCGATCGCCTGCAGCTCCCAGCCCTCTGCCTGGGTCGGGTTGCCGATGCCGATGCGGGCGGCAAGCAGCACGCCGACGAAGGCCGCGCACAGACCTGACAGCGTGTAGGCCATGTAGATGGTGCGCTGGACGTTGACGCCGGACAGGCGCGAGGCCTCGGCGTTGGAGCCGACCGAGAACAGATACCGGCCCCAGCGGCTGTGATGCAGGAAGATATAGGCCGGAATGCCGACCAAGATCACCATCCAGAACAGATTGGGGATGCCGATGAAGGAATTGCGCGAGAAGGCGGTGAATGTGTCGCTGTTGATGTTGATCGAATTGCCGTTGGTCATCAGCAAGCCGATGCCGCGCAGCGAGGTCAGCGTCGCCAGCGTGATGATGAAGGGTGGCAGGCCCATCTTGACGATACCGAAGCCGTGAAACATGCCGATGGCGACACCGACCAGCAGTGTCACCAGAATGGCGAGCCAGATCGGGAAGCCGGCATTGATCATCATCGCGACGACGACGGTGGCGAAGCCGACCACCGCGCCGACCGACAGATCGATGCCGCCGGTGATGATGACGAAGGTCTGGCCGACCGCCATGATGGCGATCATCGACCCCTGGCGCAGAAGATTGGCGATGTTGTTGCCCGAGGCGAAGCTTGGCGTCGCCAGCGAAAGGACGATCCAGAGCAGCACCAGCAGCGCCAGCAGCGTCAATCCGAACAGGACGTTGTAGTTGCGCTTCGGTTTTTCGGCGGGGATCGCCTCGATGCTCATGTCTGTCCTCCCAGTTTTTCTTGTTTCTCGGCGAGCGCCTGCGTGAGAATGTCCTCGTGACTGGCGGTGTGGAACCCATGCGTGGCCACCAGCTTGCCGCGCCGGAACACATGCAGTGTGTCGGCCAGTTCGTAGACCTCCGGCAAATAGGACGAGATCAGGATGATGCCGGCGCCCTTCGACAGCAGCTCGCCGAACAGACGGTAGATTTCGGCCTTGGTGCCGACATCGACGCCGACCGTCGGTTCGTCGAAGATGAACAGCTTGGCGCCATGCGCCAGCCATTTGCCGATGACGATCTTCTGCTGGTTGCCGCCGGAAAGGCTCGACGCCAGCGCGCCGCGCGTCGGCGTCTTGATCCTCAAGCCGGCGATCTGGCGATCGGCCTCGGCCTTCTCCTTTGTGTTGGAGATCAAAAAATTGCTGGAGATGCGCTTGTAGATCGGCAGGTTGAGGTTGAGGCCGACCGGCAAATTGAGGCAAAGACCCTGGTCACGGCGGCTTTCCGGCGCCAGCGCCATGCCGAGCTTGATCGCGTCATGCTCGGAGTTGACCTGAACCGGCTTGCCTTCCCACAGGATCTCGCCTGCCCACTTGCGGTGGCGACCGTAAAGCGTGGTGACGAATTCACTGCGCCCGGCGCCGATCAGGCCATAGAGCCCGATGATCTCGCCCGCGCGGACGGTCATCGAGACATTTTCGAAGCCTTTGCCCGACAGGTTCCTGGCCTCGACGATTGCGGCGCCGGGGGTAAAATGCTCCTTGTGATAGACCTGCTCGATCGAGCGGTTGATCATCATCTTGACCAGTTCCGCGTCGTTGGTCTCGGCTATGTTCCTGGTGCCGACCAGCGTGCCGTCGCGCAGCACGGAGACGCGATCGGCGAGCTCGAACACTTCCTCCATGCGATGGCTGATGTAGATGATCGTCACGCCTTCGCCCTTCAGCCGGCGGATCAGCGTGAAGAGCTGGTCGGCCTCCTTGCGGGTCAGGTAGGCGGTCGGTTCGTCGAAGATCAGGAATTTGGTGCCGCGCACGGTGGCGCGGGCGGCGGCGATCAGCTGCTGCTGGCCGATGGTGAGGTCGCCGAGCACGACATGTGCCGGCAGGTCGAAGCCGAGATCGTCGATGATCTTCTGCGCTTCCCTGACCATGGCGCGCTGCTGCAGGATGCCGAAGCGCGAATTCTCCTCGCCGAGGAACATGTTGGCGGCGACCGTCAAATGACGGCAGAGCACGACCTCCTGATGCACGGCGTTGATGCCTAGCGCCATCGCCTCATGCGGGGTGGCGAGCGCTGCCGGTTTGCCTTCCCAGAAGACATCGCCTGAGGTGCGTGGCATGACCCCGGTCAGGAGCTTGATGAGGGTTGATTTGCCGGCGCCGTTCTCGCCGACGATGGCGTGGATCTCGCCGGATTTGAAAGCGAGATTGACCGGCTTCAGCGCGTGCGTGCCGGGATAGCGCTTCTCCAGCCCGCGCAGTTCGAGGATCGTCCGCCCTGGTTCCAGCGCGGGGGCGGGATGCAGGTCCTGCGCCGTCGAAATCATGACAATCCTCCCAGATTGGCCCCCAGATTGGCACGCGGGGAGGCAAGGACATGCGCCCCGAAAAACAGCCTAGCCTAAGCTTGCGTGTTGCCAAGCCGTTTGTGCCGGCAGTGGATGTTTCCGGGGCGCGAGGCCCCGGAAACGATTGTGGATGCGACGGCTCAGAGCTTCGGGTTGAGCAGCGCGTCGATCTTGGGGTCTTTCATGTTGGCCTTGGTCACCAGATTGGCGCCGGTGTCGACATTGGCTTCGACCTTCTCGCCCTTGGATGCGGCGAGCGCGGTCTTGATGCCGTCATAGCCCATCCGGTACGGATCCTGGACGACGAGGGCGGAAATGACGCCGTCGTTGAGGAACTTGATCAGCTTCTCGTCGCTGTCGAAGCCGACCAGCGCCAGCTTGCCGCCAAGGTTGTTCTCGGCGACAGCCTGACCGACGCCCTGCGCCATGATCAGGTTGGAAGCGAAGATGCCCTTGAGGTTCGGGTTGGCGGTGATCAGGTCGGTGGCGATGTTGAGGCCGGTGGTGGCCTGGCCGTCGGCATATTTGTCGGCGACCAGCTTCAGGCCCGGATACTTTGCCTTGAGCTGTTCAGTGAAGCCCTGCTTGCGCTGTTCGAGCGAGCCGGCGCCGGGAGCGTTGGTGATCAGGGCGACGTCGCCCTCGATCTTGCCGCCATTGGCGGCGCCGATGGCGGCTGCGAGGCCGTCGGCGGCAACACGGCCGCCCTGGACGTTGTCGGTGGTCAGGAACGAAGTGAAGGCCTTGGAGTCGGCGCCGGAGTCGATGCCGATAACCTTGACCTTGGCGGCGGCTTCGTCGATCGGCTTGCCAAGCGCCTTGAACTCGGTGGGCGCAATCACGATTGCGGCCGGGTTGCTGGCGACGGCGTTTTCGAGGATCGAGACCTGTCCGTTGACGTCGGTTTCAGCCTGGGCGCCGAGTTCCGGCACATTGACGCCGAGATCCTTGCCGGCCTTGCGGGCGCCGGCCAGAACGATCTGCCAGTAGAAGGACGTGGTGTCCTTGACGATGATCGGAATGGTCACGTCCGCCGCCGAAACCGGCGCCGAATGCATGACGCCGGCGAGCATCGAAGCTGCTGCCAGTGCCATGACGGCGCGGCGGTTGAGAATGCTGGTCACGAATTTCATTAGGATTCCTCCCTAAGTCGCCCGGTGAACGTTACGGAAAGCTCCGTCCGGATAGGCGCGGCCCAAACAGAACTTTATCAATAAAAAACATTTACGCTGTTTTGATAGTGCATCGACCTGGACGATGCAAGCGGTGTTTCGCGCCTGACTTCCCATGGCAGGCAGAGACACATTCGCTCGCTGCTCCTCCCAAGATGCAGCCAGAAGCTCCCGTTTCGCTCCGTAGAATCATGGAATATTAATTCCATGATTTAGTCAATGTGGAATGTTCATTCTCTCAGAGATGTCGCGGATTTGTGAAGTTAGAGCCCGCCATCGAGGGCATGTCGGCAAGATGCCGCCTTCATCCCAGCTCCTGCACCACCGTGTAGGGACGGTATTTCTGGTATTCCGTCTCCGGCACGTCGACGTCGAGCAGTTCGAGGTTGCGTGTCAGGTTCGCCAGTTTGGCGGTACCGGTCAGCACGGTGGCAACCACTGGATCTTGCAGGGGGAACTGGAACGCCGCGGCAGCCAAGGGATAGCCGCCTTCGCCGGCGATCTTCTCCATCACATCGACACGGTGAAGGATATCCGCGGTGGCCGGCGCATAGTCGAAATGCGCGCCTGTCACCGGGCCTGTCGCCAATATGCCGGAGTTGAAGACGCCACCGATGACAAGGGATGTCTGCTGCGCCCGGCACAGCGGCAGCAGTTCCGCCTCCGCGCTACGGTCGAGCAAGGAATAGCGGCTGGCGAGCAGGATACAGTCGAGCGGCGCCCGGCGCATCACGTCGAGGCAGATCTGGACTTCGTTGACGCCGAGCCCATAGGCGGAAATCGTACCGGAGCGCTTCAACTCCTCGAGCGCCTTGAGCCCGCCGTCCATCAACTGGCGAAAGTGCTGCTTGGTCTTCTCGACGCCATGCGTGTAGGCGCCGATGTCGTGGACATAGAGGATGTCGATCTTGTTGAGGCCAAGCCGCGCATAGCTGAAGTCGACCGACCGCATGATGCCGTCATAGGAATAGTCGTAGTCGAGCGCGAAGGGCAGCGGGTCGACATAGGAGTGGTCGGGAACCTGGTCTTCAGGCACGGGGTGAAATAGACGGCCGACCTTGGTGGACAGCACATAGGAATCGCGCGGCTTGTAGCGCAGGAAATCGCCGAAGCGCCGCTCCGACAGGCCGAAACCATAGAAGGGCGCGGTGTCGAAATAGCGCAAGCCTGCCTCCCAGGCGCCTTGCAGCGTCTCCATCGCCGCCTCGCGCGAACAGGCGCGATAGAGGCCGCCGATCGCGGCACCACCGAAGCTGACCTCGGTGACCTCGAGCGCCGTCCGGCCGATGTGGCGTTTTTCCATGCAAAGCCTCCCAGTTGCCGGCCGTTGTCCGGCCCGGCCATTCTACCACATATCAGCCAAATCTAGAGCGTCGCGCCGAGATGCCAGGGCACAAACTCGTTGTCGCCGTAGCCGAAATCCTCGCTCTTGGTCTTGCGGCCCGAAGCCGTCTCGACAATCAGTTCGAAGATTTCGCGGCCCATGCCGGCGATGGTCTTTTCGCCCGAGGCGATGACGCCGCAATTGACGTCCATGTCCTCTTCCATCTGATGATACATGGTCGAGTTGGTGGCGACCTTGATCGACGGCGTCGGCCGGCAGCCGAAGCAGGAACCGCGGCCGGTGGTGAAGACGATGACATTGGCGCCGCCCGCGACCTGGCCGGTGGCCGAGACCGGGTCGTAGCCGGGCGTGTCCATGAACACCAGTCCGTTGCCAGTGACCTTCTCGGCATAGCCGAAGACGCCGTTAAGCGGCGTCTGGCCGCCCTTGGCGACCGCGCCCAGCGACTTTTCCAGGATGGTGGTGAGGCCGCCGCGCTTGTTGCCGGGCGAGGGGTTGTTGTCGATCGAAGCGCCATGCTTGGCGACGTGGTCTTCCCACCACTTCACATAGCCATCGAGCTTCTTGGCGATTTCGGGCGTCGCCGCGCGATAGGCGAGCAGATGCTCGGCGCCGTAGATTTCCGTCGTCTCGGACAGGATACCGATGCCGCCGACGCCGGCCAGGATGTCGACAGCCGCGCCCAGTGCCGGATTGGCTGTTATGCCCGACATGCCGTCGGAGCCGCCGCATTGCAGGCCGACGACGATCTCGCTGACCGGGATCGGCTCGCGCTTCAACTGGCCGACTTCCTCGGCGATCTCGGCCAGCACGTCCATCGCCTTTTCCACCGATTTGCGCGACCCGCCGGCGTCCTGGATGTTGAAATGGCGTTTGCCGGCGGAAACGCCCTTCTGGCCGTAGAGGGTGAGCTGGTTGACCTCGCAGCCGAGGCCGACCATCAGCACGCCGCCGAAATTCGGGTGGCGGGCATAGCCGGCCAGCGTGCGGTGCAGCACCATCATGCCGTCGCCGGTGCCGCTCATGCCGCAGCCCTGGCCGTGGACGATCGGCACGAAGCCGTCGATGCCGGGATATTTGGGCAGCAAGGTCCGGTTGGCGGTGTCGGCGATGGAATGGCAGACGGTGGCCGAGCAATTGACGCTGGCGACAATGCCGATGAAGTTGCGCGTGCCGGCGCGGCCGTCGGCGCGGCGATAGCCCATGAAGGTGCGGGCGCGGTCGGCCTCCGTCGCATGTTCGGCTTCGCTCGGCGGCACCACCGGCAGGCGGCCGGCCTCGAACACCAGATTGTGCGAATGGACATGCTCGCCCGCCGCAATGTCCTGCGTGGCGCGGCCAATCGCCTGGGCGTATTTGACCACGGCTTCACCGGCGGCAATCGGCTTGATCGCCACCTTGTGGCCGGGTTCGATGACCGCGGTGGCAAGCGCGCCGCCTGGCAGAGCGGTGCCGATCTCGATGCGGCCATTGGCAACGGCGACATTGTCGGCGGGGACAGAAGAATGGTATTGGAGACGTTCACGGGCGGGTTCCTGGGTGATCCTGGGATGCGCGGATTGACACGCGCCTGTTAAGAGTTAATGTCTTTTATCGTGAAAAAACAGTTTTGCGTCAATTGTTTTTTCGCAGGCGTTCCGCGTGCCTCTGGCTGGTGGTGGCGCTGCAAACAACGGACCGGACCCCAGCGAAAGCGATTCCCGCTTTTCAGGGTCATGGGAACGTCATATTGCGCTTCAAGCCGGCCGCCGCAAGCGCTGGCGTGAATGGGGCAGGGGATGTCGAAGAGCAACAACGTCTACAAGGACGCCTACAACAGGTGCCTCAGGCTGCTCGACGAAACGCGCAGCCTGCCGTCGGAACCGGAGCTGGGCGCGCTGCTCGGCGTCAGCCGCACCACCGTGCGCAGCATCCTGACGCGCATGGAGGAAACCGGCCTGATCGCCTGGAACAAGCGCGCCAAGACGGTGCTGCGCGACCCGCGTCCCGACGACTTCTTCCCTGAGGAAGAGACCGACACGCTGGCCGAGATCATCGAGCGGTCGTTCATGCGCAGGCTGCTCGCCGGCGGCGCCGAGGCCGGCATGCAGATCAACGAGCTCGAACTGGCGCGCGAGATCGGCGTCGGCACCACCAGCGTGCGCGAGTTCCTGATCCGCTTCTCGCGCTTCGGCCTGATCGAGAAGCGCCGCAACAGCCATTGGGTGCTCAAGGGGTTTACGCGGGCCTTCGCGCTGGAGCTGACCGAAATCCGCGAGATGTTCGAAATGCGCTCGGCGGCTGCCTTCGTCGCTTTGCCGCTGGACAGCCCGGTCTGGACCGATCTCGACCGTCTGGAGGACGAACATCGCCAGCTGGCACGCGAGATCGCCACGCGCTTCAACGAGTTTTCGGAGCTGGACGAGCGTTTCCACCGGCTTATCCACCGTGCGTCGCGCAACCGTTTCATCGTCGATTTCTACGACGTCATCGCCATGATCTTCCATTACCACTACCAGTGGAACAAGGCGCAGGAGCGCGAGCGCAACGAAGTCGCGGTCGGCGAGCATCTTGCCTATATCGAGGCGCTCAAATCGCGCGACCTCGGCAAGGTCGATGCCGCGTGTCGCAAGCACCTGAAGTCGGCGCGTAACACGCTTTTGACCTCGATCCCTGAAAGCCGGCCACTACAGAAATCCTAATCGCGCCGCGTTGCCGCAGCATCGAATTGCCGATTTTCGACCTGCCGCTGCCATGATAGGTATCCTTCCAAGCCTGAAGAGGCAGATGGTTTGAACAGGCAAGTCATTTGAGCAAGAAGGGGACACGCTGGAGCATGCCGGTCGCGCTTGTCGCGGCCTACCTGCTGCTGCTCCAGTCGACGCTCGGCGCGTTCGCCTTCGGCACCGGCCCGAATGCCGCGCAGCTCGACGCTTTCGGCAACATCATCTGTACCCGTGATGGCGCCACCCAGCGTCCTGACGGTGACCAGCACCCGTCGCATCTGCCGGCCTGTTGCATGCTTGGCTGCAGCATGTTCTCATCTGCCTTTGCACCGCCGCCCGATACCGGGCTGGCCCTGGGCAGCCTTTCCTTCGAAGCGGTCGCCTTCGTCTTTCCGGCGAGCATTCATCTCGACTTCGCGCGCGAACGCTCGCCGTCGAACCCGCGCGCGCCGCCGCTGGCGGTCTGAGCTTGCTTGCCTGGCGGAACCTTTCGCGGGCGCATCCATCCAAAGACCGAAATAGCTCGCGGCCGGTAACGGCGCGATCATCACTTCATGGAGCAACCATGTCCCATTTTTCCCCGATAGCAGCGGGCACTCAGTTCAGCCGCATTCTGTCCCACGTCCAGCAGCGTCTCGGCGCTGTCGCGCTGGCTTTTGCGATCATGTTCGTCGGCGCCCAGTCCGTCCTGGCGCATGAATTCAAGGTCGGCGATCTTGAGATCGGGCATCCCTGGTCGCGTGCCACGCCGGCCGGCGCCAAGGTGGCCGGCGGCTATTTCGCCATCACCAACAATGGCAGCACGCCGGACCGGCTCGTGTCGATTTCCTCCGACATTTCTGAAAAGGCCGAGTTGCATGAGATGGGTGTCAAGGACGGCGTCATGACCATGCGGCCGGTTATCGGCGGCCTGGAGATTCCAGCCGGCGGCAAGGTCGTTTTGGGTCCCGGCAGCTATCATGTGATGTTCATGGATTTGAAGCAGCCACCCAAGCAAGGCGAGATGTTCGCCGCCACGCTGACCTTCGAAAAGGCCGGGACGGTGACGATCAAATTCGCCGTGCAAGCCATGGGCAGCGCGGCGCCTCAAGAAGACAACGACTGAACCGGCCATCGTACCGATCAAGATTCTAGAGGGACCATCATGAACAAGTATCTTTTGGCAGCCGGCGCGATGCTGGCGCTGGGGACGAATGCCGCCTTCGCGCACATCACGCTCGAAACCCAGGAAGCGGCGGTCGGCTCGACCGACAAGGCAGTGCTGCGCGTGCCGCATGGTTGCGACGGCAAGGCGACGACCGCCGTGCGCGTGCAGATTCCGGAAGGGGTGATCGCGGTGAAGCCGATGCCGAAGCCGGGCTGGACGCTGCAGACCAAGAAGGGCAAATATGAAAAATCCTACCAGCTCTACGGTCAGGCGGTGACCGACGGTGTCAAGGAAGTCGACTGGAGCGGCGGCAATTTGCCGGATGAATTCTACGACGAGTTCGTCTTCCGCGCGACGTTGACGGCAGATCTGCCCGTCGGCCAGAAGCTGTACTTCCCGGTGGTGCAGGAATGCGATGGCGCCACCGACCGCTGGATCGAGATTCCGGCGGCGGGGCAAGATGAAGACGCGTTGGAGAACCCCGCGCCCGGCATCAAGCTCTTGCCGAAGAAGTAATCTTCTCGCGGCGCGCTCTGCTCGTAAGGGCGCGCCGCATCCCAAGGCATGCCATGAGCGCAATATCTTCCCTGTGTATGGTCGGTCCGACCGGCAAGCCCCTCGGCCGCATTGCCGGCGGAGTGCTGGCCCTGATCATGCTGTTCATCGTCATGGCCTCGACAGATCAGGCCTTTGCCCATGCCGCACTGATCAAGATCGACCCGGCTGACGGTGCGGTTCTGGCGCAGGCTCCGGCACGGTTCTCGCTCACCTTCAGCGAGCCGGTTTCGCCGCTGGTGCTGACGCTGGTGAAGCCAGATGGCACGCCTGTCGCGCTGACATCCTTCCGCCTCACCGACCAGACCGTCGAAATCGACAATCCACAAGTGCTCAAATCCGGTACGCATGTGCTGAGCTGGCGTGTCATTTCCGCCGACGGCCATCCGGTCGGCGGTTCGCTGCTGTTTTCCATCGGCGCGCCAAGCGAACCGCCCGCCGTGTCCGAGGCCGTCGACTGGCCGCTGCGGTCGGCGATCTGGATCGGCAAGGTCTTTCTCTACATCGGGCTTTTCCTCGGCGTCGGCGGCGCCTTTGCCCTTGCCTGGCTCGGCGGTGAGGGACAAGCCGGTCAACGCTTTGTCACGGCAGTGATGCCGTGTGGGCTGCTGGCGGCACCCTTGTCGCTCGGCTTTCAGGGGCTTGATGCGCTCGGGGCGCCGCTCTCCCATCTCGCGCAAGCAGTGATCTGGCGGACCGGGCTCGGCACCAGCTTCGGCTGGACGGTGCTGGTCGCTCTCATTGCGCTGGGGCTCGGCCTCTTGTCGCTGGCCGGACCGCGTGTACTCGCCAAGCCATTTGCGTTTGCCGGGCTGGCCGGCGTCGGCGTTGCGCTTGCCGCCAGCGGCCACGCCAGTGCGGCCGAACCGCAATGGCTGACGCGGCCGATGGTGTTCGTGCATGGCGTCGGCATCGCCTTCTGGGCCGGCGCATTGGTGCCGCTTGGTCTCGCGCTGAAGCGCCAGACGGCCGACGCCGTTGCTTTCCTGCGCCGCTTCTCCGCGGCGATCCTGCCTGTCGTGGCCGTGCTTGCCGCGGCCGGCATCGTGCTGGCCGTCATCCAGGTGCAGACGCCCTCGGCGCTGGTCGGCACCGCCTATGGTCGGCTGCTGCTGGTCAAGCTCACGCTGCTCGTCTTCCTGTTCACGCTGGCTGCGGTCAATCGCTGGAAACTCACCGCCTCGGCCGAGGCGGGCGCTACGGAGGTGCAACACAGGCTCACCCGGTCGATCGGCGTCGAAATGCTGATCGTGCTGGCGATCTTCGGCATTGCCGCTGGCTGGCGCTTCACGCCGCCGCCACGGGCACTGGCGATCGCAGCGGCGCAACCGGTCTCGGTCCATATCCACGCTTTGCAGGCGATGGCCGACCTCAGCATCACGCCCGGCCATGCCGGCCCGGTCGCAGCCTCGATGATCATCATGACCGGCGATTTCGGGCCGCTCGACGCCAAGGAAGTGACGTTGGTGCTGTCGAAGCCGGATTCCGGCATCGAGCCGCTGAAGCGCGCGGCAACCAAACCCGGCGATGGCAGCTGGCGTGTCGACAACCTCGTCATTCCGCTGCCTGGTCGCTGGACGGTGCGCATCGACATCCTGGTCTCGGATTTCCAGATGGTGAAGATCGAGTCGCCTGTCGACATTCGCGGCGACTAAGGTTTTCGCTAGGTTGGCTCCTTGGCAAAGAATGAGTCCTAGCGCGAATATGCCAGATGGCTATGTTTTCGTTTTCCGCATAAGCTGCGATTCACCTTGTGCGGTTCATTGGTTTTATTGATGTATTGAAATGTTCGAGATCGGGGCGATGCTGCTGACGGAGCACTTTTCTTGGCAGAAAACAATTGAGTCAGCGGCCGTGTCAGCCCGACCTATAGCGAAAGTATGTTGCGGTCTTCTGGTCTTTTTTCTTTTCTGCGGATGCGATCTCACAGGTAACGCAAACGCGGCCTCGACTTTGAGTCGTGAGGAGCGTCTGAAGCTTGCCGCAGAGGCCTACTCCAATGACCAATGTGAAAAGCAGTGGGGGCTGCTTTGGCCAATGGCGCAAGAAGGTGATGGCGAAGCGCTTTCAGAGCTTGCCTTCGAGCTTGGGGAAAGGCTCGAGCTCACTGCCTCGGATTCGGATATGAAAGTTGATATGGGCGTTAGGTCATTTGCCAACGTGCTTGTCATGACGATCTACGCTGCGACAGCGTCAAAATATCCTGACAAGCGCATGCTTCACTATATCTTCGACCCCGCTGGATGGAGGAAGGGCGATGTAACGGTAGTATCCATTCGCTCCGGCCGGATCAGTTATAGCTCAATCAAGGCTCCCCCGCCAGTTTCAATGACAAAGTTGGAAATTTGCCTTTCTCAGGCAAGCACTTCGAACGCCGGTGACAGATGCGTCGCCCAGGCTATCAAGTTGGGGCTTATTCCGAGCTTTTTCGAATACACTAAAGCCATGGACGCCGTCCCGACCGCGTACCGCCCGAACCACTGCGTTCGTCGCCCTTGGTAGAGGATAGCACCCAATGACAGAACGTCACTTGGCCCCCGTCGCCAGTGGGCCAACGCAACCTTGTCGACTCGGCCTGACGTGAATCTCGCACATCGTGGACGCAACACAATTCGGCGAGGCGGTTGACGCAACCCGAAAGGCCCGTCAATCATCTTGGGAAGAGTGGGCATCCCACCAAATCTCGGGCTCCAACCAACAAGATCCGAAAGCAGGGAAGAAACGATGGAAAAAGCCGAAATCGGCCTGATCGGCCTTGGCACGATGGGCTCCAACCTGGCGCTCAATATCGCCGAGCACGGGCACCGCATCGCCGTCTTCAACCGCACCCGGGCACGCACCGACGCTTTTGTCGAGAATGCCGGCGCGCTGAGGGACATGGTTGTTCCCTGCTATAGCTTGGAAGAACTCGCCGCCGCGATCAAACCGCCGCGTCCGGTCATCATCATGGTGCTGGCCGGCAAGCCGGTGGACGAACAGATCGAGGCCTTGCGTGGCGTGATGTCGGCCAATGACATCGTCATCGATGCCGGCAACGCCAATTTCCGCGACACGATGCGGCGCTTCTCCGAGCTGTCCGATTCGAACCTCACCTTCATCGGCATGGGCGTGTCCGGCGGCGAGGAGGGCGCGCGTCACGGACCGTCGATCATGGTCGGCGGTACGGAAGATAGCTGGAAGCGCGTCGAAAAAGTGCTGACCGCCATCTCCGCCAAATTCAAGGATGAGCCCTGTGCGGCATGGCTCGGCACCGACGGCGCCGGCCATTTCGTCAAGACCATCCACAACGGCATCGAATATGCCGACATGCAGATGATCGCCGAAATCTACGGCATCCTGCGCGATGGCCTCGGCATGGGGCCGAAGGAGATCGGCACCGTCTTTGAAAACTGGAACAAGGGCCGGCTCGATTCGTATCTGATCGAGATCACCGCCAAGGTTCTGGCCGCCGACGATCCGAAGACCGGAAAGCCGGTGGTCGATATCATCCTCGACCGCGCCGGCCAGAAGGGAACCGGCAAATGGTCTGTCATCGAGGCGCAGCAGCTCGGCATTCCGGCGACCGCGATCGAGGCGGCGGTGGCGGCACGCGTGCTGTCCTCGATCAAGGACGAGCGTCAGGCGGCCGAAAAAGCCTATGGCAATATCGGCGTGACCAAGATTGCGGGCGACAAGGCGGCATTTCTGAAAGACCTCGAGTTGGCGCTTCTCGCCGGCAAGATCGCCGCCTATGCGCAAGGTTTTGCCGTGATGAGCGGCGCCTCGAAGGAGTTCAACTGGAACCTGCCGATGCCGACCATCGCCAAGATCTGGCGCGCCGGCTGCATCATCCGCTCGCAGATGCTGGACACGATGGCGGACGCCTTCGGCTCGGGCGGCGCCGCGACCAACCTTTTGATGGCGCCGGCCTTCATCACCATGATGCAGGAGGCGCATCCGTCGCTCCGGCGCGTTGTTGCCAAGGCATCGGAGGCCGGCTCGCCGGCGCCGGCGCTGGCTTCCGCTCTTGCCTATTTCGACAGCTATCGCCAGGGCCGCGGCACGTCGAACCTGATCCAGGCGCAGCGCGACTTCTTCGGCGCGCATGGCTTCGAACGCATCGGCGAGCAGGGTGCCTTCCACGGGCCGTGGGGCAGTGGCGCTGCCGGCTAGGCCATGGACCGCTGGTAGGCCAGGACCTCGCCTGGCACGCTGAGACTTTGCAGCGAGCCAGGTGCTGCGCCGCCGATCCAGCCGAGCACCGAGCGGGCGAGTTCAGAGCCCGCCAACCGGAAGTTCTCGTTGACGATCAGCAATTCGGGCCGAAACAGATGCAAAAGGTCCGATGATTGCTTGGAGACGATGTCGACGTCGCGGCCAAGCTTGAGGCCGGCATCCTCAATGCCGGCGACCAGCGCTAGCGTGGCCGCCGCGCCGCTGCTGACGAAGCCGTCCGGCCTGATGGAGCGGCGCATCAGCTGCGCGGTCCTCGTTCTGATCTGCTCGATCGAATGGTCGATCGACACGGTGCTGAACGGGATCTCGCTGGCGCCGACCTCGCTCAGCGCATCGGCAAAGCCGTTGACCGTATGGCTGTGGTAGCTCAGTCCAATGGGGGGTGCCAGCAGAGCGAGCTTGCGGCGTCCCATGCTCGCAAGGCGCCGTACGGCTTCGACCGCGAAAGCGTGATTGTCGAAATCATGATAGGGGTGAACCAGCCCCATATCGGTGCGGCCATGCGTTGCAAAAGGAATGCCGTGCTCCAGCATATAGCGGGCCCTGGCATCATTCGGCTGCGTGCGTGAAATGATGACGCCATCGGCGGAGCCGGTCTCGACCAGATAGCGTATGGGATCGAGTGGATCCTGTGAGCGCGAATAGGGCGTGACGATCAGATGATAGGGCGTGTCGGCGAGCACTTCCGAAACGCCGTAGATGATGTCCGAGACAAAGCTCATGATCTCGCGTTCGGTGTTGAGCACAAGACTGATGACATTGGTCCTGCCGGTGCGCAGGCGCACCCCGGCGCGGTTGGGCCGGTAGCCGATCTGCTTGGCGACCAGCTGGACGCGGCGCCTGGTCTCGGCGCCGATCTCAGGCGCGTCCTTCAGGGCGCGCGATACGGTGGTGACGCCGAGCCCGGTCATGAAGGCAAGCGTCTTCAGCGTTGGCCGCTCCCTGGCCGAATTCTCTTCGTTCTTTTCCGTACGCCGTCTGTCCATTCGTCCCGCCCGTCAGGCGCATAGCAGTCGCAGGGCGGGTCGGCAATCGCCGCGATTTGCGGCATCGCACAATTTCAAGCCCGGCGAAGGCGGCAATATACTGAAACGTTACAGATTGCCAATCTCGATTGCCGGTTGGCGAATACGCAGGCGAACACGTGGTCGTGATTTCTCTTGGGAATACAAGGCGAAGCGCGCTTCCAGCGCGCGTTTTGCCGGCTTCCGTAGCCGAACTGTTTGTTTTGCGCTGCGATCGCTCATATTGCGGCGCACAACGAGGACGCCGTTGGTGTATTTTGTTCGCGTCTCGAAAAAATATCGGACGACGCGCCCGCCCAGGGTTGCGTCATCCCCGCAATTGCCTTATCCAAAATCTGTAACGTTTCAGATTCTGGGAGGAACCGAAATGCGATACAGGATTTTGACCGCTGCGCTGGCAGCATCGGCCGCGCTGCAGTTTGCCGGCCTGGCCAAGGCCGCGGACCTGGAAGTCATCCACTGGTGGACGTCGAAGGGCGAGTCGGCGGCGGTCTCGCAGTTCGCAAAGGCCTTCGACAATGACGGCCACGGCGACAAGTGGGTGGACAGCGCGATTGCCCTGGGCGAAACCGCCCGCTCGACCGTCATGCAGCGCGTGCTCGGTGGCGATCCGCCCGGTGCGGCTCAGTTCAATCCCGGTCGCCAGTACGAGGAACTGATCTCGGGCGGCAAGCTGCTCGACCTCACCGACGTCGCGACCGCCGGCAAGTGGGATCAGGTCATTCGCCCGAAGGCGATCGGCAGCGCCTGCCTCGTCGACGGCCACTGGTGGTGCGTTCCGGTCAACATCCATTCGAACTACTGGGCCTGGTACTCCAAGCCGGTGTTCGAGAAAGCCGGCGTGCCGGAGCCGAAGAACCTGGCCGAATTCATCGCGGCCGCGCCGAAGATCAAGGAGGCAGGCCTCATTCCCTTCGCCATCGGCGGCGACGGAAACGGCTGGCAGATCCAGTTGCTCTTCCAGGACATGGTCACCGAGGCTCTCGGCGTCGCCAAGCGTGACGAGATGTATACGAAGAAGAGCGCCGAAATTGCCGGCGGCCCCGAGATGAAAGGCGTCTTCACCCAGTTGAGGACGCTGAAACAGTTCACCGACAATGGCTACGCCAACCGCAACTGGAACGACACCACCAATCTGGTGATCACCGGCAAGGCCGGACTTCAGGTGATGGGCGACTGGGCGCGCGGCGAATTCGCGGCCGCCGGCATGACCGGCGTCAAGGATTTCGGCTGCATGATCGGCCTGAACGAGGCCAAGCCGGTGGTCAGCACCGACGGCGACATCATCGTCTTTTTCAAGCAGAACAATCCGGATGTCGAGGCAGCGCAGAAGCGTCTTGCCGCACTGCTCATCAGCCCTGAGGTTCAGGTCGCCTTCAACAACGCCAAGGGGTCGATGCCCGTGCGTGGCGATGTCGACATGTCGACGGCCGACCCATGCATGCAGAAGTCGCTGAAGGCGGTGGAAGATCCGGCCAACATCGTCACCGCGACGAACCGGTTCATCACCGAGAACACCAACCAGCAGCTCAATGAGCTCGTCGCGCAATTCTTCGCCGACGACTCCATGACGGCCGACGACGCCACCGCGAAGTTCGCCACCATCATCGGAAATTCCGACTAGAAGCCGATCAGCACCCGAGGCGCCGCTAATGCAGTGGCGCCTCGGTCCCACCTCGGCTCGCCAAGCAGAAAGCCTTTGTCGGCGGGCTGGCATCGCAGGATCGGAAGCCGCGGCGGTTGCGAACCTGGCGGAGGCTGACTTTCGCGTCGGCAGATGGTCCAGCGCGTCGGTAGAAGCGGAGAAAGACGAACGATGCAGAGGAGATGGAGGCGCAGATTTCACCTGCCTGCCGTCATCGGGACGATACCGATGATTCTCGTTGCCGTCGGCGTCTTCGTGATCGGCATCGGCTTCTCGGTGCTCTGGTCGTTCACCAGTTCCAAGCTTTTTCCCAATTACGATTTCGTCGGCCTGGCGCAGTACAGACGGCTTTGGGCCGATAGCCGCTGGCTCGTCTCGGTCAACAACATCTGGTTCTTCGGCCTGATGTCCATCACCTGCAACATGGTGTTCGGCTATCTGCTCGCCGTTTTCATGGACCAGCGCATCCGCCAGGAGGACCTGTTCCGCTCGATCTTCCTTTATCCTTTCGCCATGTCGCTGATCGTCACCGGCCTCGTCTGGCAGTGGGTGCTTGATCCCAATCTCGGCCTGCAGGAGGCAATGCGCAATCTGGGCTGGTCGAGCTTCAGCTTCGCCCCTCTGGTTGACGCCAATACCGCGATCTACGCGCTGGTCGTGGCGGGCATCTGGCAGGGATCGGGCGTGACGATGGCGATCCTGCTTGCTGGCCTGCGCGGCGTTGACGAGGAGATCTGGAAAGCGGCGAAGGTCGACGGTATCCCGACATGGCGCACGCATGTCTCCATCGTGGCGCCGATGATGAAGGGCGCCTTCGCCACCGCCTTCGTTCTCCAATGTGTCGGCGTGGTGCGGGTCTATGATCTGGTCATCGCCATGACCGGCGGCGGTCCCGGCATCGCCACCTCGATGCCGGCGGTCTACGTCATCCAGCTGATCACAGTGCGCCAGAACGTCGGCCAGGGCATGGCCGCGGCAACGATGATGCTGCTGCCGGTGCTGGTCGTGCTGGCTTTCGGCGGACTTGTTCTGTGGCGGCGAAATCGCCAGCGGGAAGCAGCCGTATGACCGCCGGCGTGATCACCACTCAAGAACAGCCGAATCAGGCTGGCGTCGCGCCCTTCGGGCCGAAAACCACGGCGGACATCGGCCGGTCGCATCGGCCTTTATGCCTTCCTGGTCGTTGCGGCGCTGTTCTTCCTCATCCCGGTCTACATCATGATCGTTACCTCACTGAAGGGGATGCCGGAGATCAGGCTCGGACATCTTTTCAGCTTGCCGCTCGAGCCGACCTTTCAACCCTGGGCCGACGCCTGGCTGCATGCCTGCACCGGCCGCGACTGCAACGGCCTCAGCCCTGGCTTCTACAATTCGGTGAAGATCACCGTGCCGAGCGTGATCATCTCGATCATCTGCGCCTCGATCAACGGTTATGCGCTGACCTTCTGGCCGTACAAGGGCGCCAATCTGCTCTTCGGCTTGCTCGTCTTCGGTGCCTTCGTGCCCTATCAGGTCGTGATCTATCCGCTGATCATCGGCCTGAGCTCGGTCGGGCTGTTCGCGACCCTTCCCGGCATCATCATCATTCACACGATCTTCGGGATGCCCATCCTGACGCTGCTGTTTCGCAATTTCTATGCGGCGCTGCCGGTCGAGCTGTTCAAGGCAGCGCGGGTCGACGGGGCGGGTTTCTGGCGCATCTTCTTCTCCATCATGCTGCCGATGTCGGTGCCGATCACCGTCGTCGCCGTCATCCTGCAAGTCACCGGCATCTGGAACGATTTCCTGTTCGGCATCGTGTTTGCCGGGCGGTCCAACTGGCCGATGACGGTGCAGCTCAACAACATCGTCAACACCACGACCGGCGTGCGGGAGTACAATGTCAACATGGCAGCCACCATTCTGACGGCGGCGGTACCTCTGATCATCTACTTCATCTCGGGAAGATGGTTCGTGCGCGGCATCGCCGCCGGCGCGGTGAAAGGCTGATGGACATGGCGCAAAACGGCACCAGCGTATCGATCCAGGATCTGTCGCTGAATTTCGGCGCGGTGACGGTGCTGAAGACGCTCAATCTCGATGTCGCCGAAGGCGAGTTCATCGTGCTTTTGGGTCCCTCCGGCTGCGGCAAGTCGACCTTGCTCAACTGCATTGCCGGCCTGCTCGACGTTTCCGAAGGCCGCATCTTCATCAAGGGCAAGAACGTCACCTGGGAAGAGCCGAAGGACCGTGGCATCGGCATGGTGTTCCAGTCCTACGCGCTCTATCCGCAGATGACGGTGGAGAAGAACCTGTCCTTCGGCCTGCGCGTCGCAGGCCTGCCCAAGGACGAAATCGCCAAACGCATCGCGCGCGCCGCGGAGATTCTGCAGATCGAGCCGCTGCTGCAGCGCAAGCCTTCGGCACTGTCCGGCGGCCAGCGCCAGCGCGTGGCGATCGGGCGCGCACTGGTGCGCGATGTCGACGTCTTCCTGTTCGACGAGCCGCTGTCCAACCTCGACGCCAAATTGCGCTCGGAACTGCGTGTCGAGATCAAGCTTTTGCACCGCAAATTGCAGAACACCATGATCTACGTCACCCACGACCAGATCGAGGCGATGACGCTTGCCGACCGCATCGCGGTGATGAAGGGCGGTGTCATCCAGCAGCTCGACGCGCCGCAGACCATCTACAACCGCCCGGTCAACCGTTTCGTCGCCGGCTTCCTTGGCTCGCCGGCGATGAATTTCATCGACGGCAGGCTGGAGAAGGACAAGGGCGACTGGCACTTCGCCGTTGAGGATGTGCGCATTCCGCTGGCGACCTACGCCTTCGAGAAGGAGCCGGTGCCGGGGCCGGCCGTGTTCGGTATGCGCCCCGAGCATGTCGCCTTCAACAGCGGCGCCGGCTGGCCGTTTACGGCTGACGCAAATGTCGAAGTCGTCGAACCGATGGGCTCCGATACGCTGGTCTGGCTGAAGCTCGGCAAGCAGAATTTCACCGTCCGGGTGACATCGGAGCGCACGCCGAAAAATGCCGATGCGGTGAGTATCGGCTTCGATCCGATGCGGGCCTCGCTCTTCGATGCCCAAACCGGCAACCGCCTCTAAATCTCTCCCCAAGAACCATCCGCCCAAGACCATCCCCAAGCAGAAACGGACAAAGACGATGAACTGGTCATTCCAACTTTACAGCGCCCGCAATTTCCTGCCCTGGACAGGCGTGCTGGAAACACTCGGCAAGCTTGGCTACACGCAAGTCGAAGGCTTCGGCGGCGTCTATGAAAATCCCAAGGCCTTCCGCGCCGAACTCGACAAGAACGGCCTTTCCATGCCGACCGGACACTTCTCCATCGACGCGCTGGAGAAGGATTTCGACGGCGTGCGCAGGATCGCCGAGGCGCTCGACATCAAGCTCTTGATTTGCCCTTATCTCCTGGCAGAGCAAAGGCCGTCCGACGCGGCTGGCTGGCGTGGCTTCGGCGAGCGTCTGGCCAAGGTCGGCGAGGTGGCCTCGAAGGCCGGCTATGGCTTTGCCTGGCACAACCATGATTTCGAGTTCAAGGCACTCGCCGACGGCTCGGTGCCGCAGGATCACATCCTGTCTTCCGCCCCCGGCATCGGCTGGGAGATGGACCTCGCCTGGGTGGTGCGCGGCGGCGCCGATCCGCTGCCCTGGATCGAAAAGCACGGCAAGCGCATCGTCGCCGTACATGTCAAGGACATTGCAAAGCCGGGCGAAGGACTGGACGAGGATGGCTGGTCGGATGTCGGCCACGGCACGATCGACTGGGCCGGCCTGATCAAACTGTTGCGGGCCAAGAGCGCGGCAAAATACTTTGTCATGGAACAGGACAACCCCAACGACATCGAGCGCTTCGCCCGCCGCTCGATCGCATCCGTCAAGGCTTACTAGGAACAATCATCATGGCAAAGAAGCTGGGTACTGGGAAACTGGGTATTGGCGTCATCGGCTGCGGCAACATCTCGAAGGCGTATTTCTCGCTGGCGCCGCTGTTTCGCGGCATCGAGATGCGTGCCTGCGCCGACATCAACATGGATGCGGCCAGGGCGCGGGCGAAGGAATTCAAGCTGCGCGCCGAGACCGTCGAGGACCTGCTCAAGGCCGATGACATCGACATCATCGTCAATCTGACGATACCGGCGGTGCATTACGAGGTGTCGAAGCAGGTGCTCGACGCCGGCAAGCACGTCTATTCGGAAAAGCCGTTCGTGCTCTCGCTCAAGGAGGGCCAGGACCTCAAGGCGCGGGCCGAGAAGAAAGGGCTGCGCATCGGCTCGGCGCCAGACACTTTCCTCGGCGGTGCGCACCAGCTGGTGCGTGAGCTGATCGACGAGGGCAAGCTCGGCAAGATCACCAGCGGTACCTGCCATGTCATGGGCCACGGCATGGAGCATTGGCACCCCAATCCGGATTTCTTCTTCCAGCCCGGCGCCGGGCCGGTGCTCGATATCGGGCCTTACTACATCACCAATCTGATCCAGCTGATCGGGCCGGTGAAGCAGGTGGCGGCCTTCGCGACGACACCGGCAAAGGAACGGACGATTTCATCGAAACCGCGCTCGGGCGAAAAAATTCCGGTCAACACGCCGACGACCATCCATGGTCTGCTGGAGTTCGAGAATGGCGCCGTGGTGACGCTGAACACCAGCTGGGATGTCTGGGCTCACGGCCATGCGCCGATGGAACTCTACGGCGAGGCGGGCACGGTGTTCGTGCCGGATCCGAACTTCTTCGGCGGCGACGTGCGCTTCACCGAAGAAGGCAAGCCGGTCAAGAAGCTGCCGAAATGGAAGCACCCGCTTGGCGTTCCCAATGAGATGCATGGCCAGGGCATGATGGCCAATTACCGCACATCAGGTCTCGCCGACATGGCGCTGGCGATCGTCGAGGGGCGTCCGCACCGGTGTTCGATGGAACTGGCGCTGCATGCCGTCGATGTCATGACCGGCATCCTGCGCTCCGGCGAGACGGGCAAATTCGTCGCCATGCAGACCACATGCGAGCGGCCGGCCGCCCTTGGCGTCAAGGCAGCCAAGGAACTGCTGGCCAAGAAAAAATAGGCTACAGGGATTATCGATAATTTTTCAAATCTCCCTCTCCCCGTTTCGCCGGGGAGGGGGTAAGGAGAGGGCGAGCATCGATTCAATTGTTCCTTCCGGCGATCCCCGCGCCGCCTGATCCTGAGGATTTCCCATGCCCTACATCGCCGCAGAAAACCGCTACGAAAAAATGATCTACAACCGTTGCGGACGGTCCGGCCTCAAGCTGCCGGCGATCTCGCTTGGCCTGTGGCACAATTTCGGCAATGACACGCCGCACAAGACCAAGCAGGCGATTGCCCGCAAGGCCTTCGATCTCGGTATCACCCATTTCGACCTCGCCAACAATTACGGGCCGCCGCCCGGCTCGGCCGAGACCGCTTTCGGCGAAATCCTGCGCACCGACCTTGCCGGATATCGCGACGAGCTGATCATCTCGACCAAGGCCGGTTATGAAATGTGGGCTGGCCCCTATGGCGAATGGGGCGGGCGCAAATACATGCTGGCAAGCCTTGACCAGAGCCTGAAGCGGATGGGGCTCGACTATGTCGACATCTTCTATTCGCACCGCTTCGATCCCGACACGCCGCTGGAAGAAACCATGGGGGCGCTCGACCATGCGGTGCGCTCGGGCAAGGCGCTCTATGCCGGCATCTCGTCCTACAATTCGCAGCGCACCCGTGAGGCCGCCGATATACTGAAGCAGCTCGGCACGCCCTGCGTCATCCACCAGCCGAGCTATTCGATGCTGAACCGCTGGGTCGAGGAAGACGGCCTGCTCGATACGCTGGAAGGGCTCGGCGTCGGCTCGATCGTGTTCTCGCCGCTAGCCCAGGGCATGTTGACCGACAAGTATCTCGGCGGCATCCCGGAAGGCAGCCGCGCCTCGCAGGGCAAGTCGCTGAAGTCGGCCTTCATCAACGACCGCACCATCGCCAACATCAAGGCGCTCAACGCCATCGCCGGCAAGCGTGGCCAGACGCTGGCGCAGATGGCGCTGGCCTGGGTGCTGCGCAAGGGCAAGGTCACCTCGGCGCTGATCGGCGCCAGCCGGCCGGAGCAGGTCGAGGACTGCGTCGGCGCGCTGAAGGTGCTCGACTTCAGCGATGCCGAATTGGCGGAGATTGATAGCTACGCGCGCGAATCCGACATCAATCTGTGGGCGGCCTCCGCCGAGCGCAAAGGTCCGCCGAGGAAATAGGGTTGCCAAGGGAATAGCTCCATTTGACAAGCCGGCAAACAGAAACGGCGGGACATCTCCCGCCGTTTTCATATGAAAGCAAATGCCGCGTTTCAGGGCGTCTTCGGCTTCTGGGCGGTGCCCAGCCCTGCCTTCGGCTTTTCCGGCGCCGGAGCAGGGGTCTTCATCTTCGCCTCGATCCAGCCGCCATAGTTGGCCAGCCGCGTGTAGATGCCATAGGCGTCCTTGTGGCCGCAGGCCGCACTGCCGTCGGCCGGGCCTTCGCCCCAGCTGACGACGCCGACCTGGACCGGGCCGTCGGCGCCGGTGATGAACAGCGGGCCGCCGCTGTCGCCGTTGCAGGCATCGCGCACGCCGCTGGTGGTGCCGGCGCAGATCATGTTGCTGGTTAGCGGGTCGGTCATGTCGGCGGCGATCGCGTTAGCGGCGGCATCGATGCCTTTTTCCGAATAGCGCATGCGGTGGGACAGATCGCCAAGCGCCGCCTTCAAATCATGGGCATAGATGGCCTTGATGCCGCTGTTGCAGGCAGTGTTCGGCTGCAGATCGAGGTCGGCGACCATCAGCGTGGTCGGGAACGTCCCGTCCTGCATCTTGCCCCAGCCGGTTACGGTGGTCTTGCCGGTGTCGGGGGTCGCCTCATGGGTAAGTTTGATGGTCGGCGCATCGGCCGTATCGGCAAGCCGGAGCAGGCCGAGGTCGTTGTCGAGTGTCTGCTCGCTATAACCCTCGTTGACGATGACCTGCACCACTTTGTGGCGCTTGCCTTCGCTGAGGTCGGTGGCGCCGGTCAGCACGGTGACCGAGTCCGGCGAGATTGGCTTGCCCTTGTCGTTAAGGCAGTGCGCCGCCGTCAGCACCCATTGCGGGGCAATGAGGCTGCCGCCGCAGAATTGTGCATTGGCCTGCGAGGCGGGATTCTCGTCCAGCCTGGCGGAGGTGAGCAGTGCGACCTGGAAAGGATAGGCGCCCTTTTCGGCCTGGTTGCCGCCATAGACCCGGTCGGCGCCGTCGGGGTTCTCCGCCGCTGCCTTGGCCCTGGCGTCGGTCACCCGCTGCATCGGCGAGACCGCCGCTTCGGGCCTTGCGGTGCTTTCATCCGCCCGGCCCGTGTTGATTGATACAAAGGCAGCGGCAATGCCAAGCAGCGATGCGGCAGCGATTGGTCCGAACCGATTTGTGATGTGCACCTGAACCCTCCTGAGACAATTCTCCCGCGCAGATCGACGCCGGGCATTGTGCAAGGAGGTGCTGCCGGTTCAGCGATCCGCACGCGTGCCGTATCGAAACGGCGCGCGATCGGTCACAAAACCGAAGCCCACTTTTGCTAACCGTGCCCGCGAGTAGAACCCGCACAAAATCCTATAGCCCCCCACGGGCTACGTGGAAGCGATTTGTCATTGCCAATCTAGGATTATTTTAGGCAGTATGTCGCGATCGGGTCTTTTGGCGGGGGCTTAGATTGACCGTGGCAAACAACGAGCCGGTGCGTGCGCCGATTGCCTTAACCATTTTTTCGCTACCACCACGATCTCGACAATATTTCTGTATTTTGATCCAGTCCTTGCTGACTTTTGGGAGAGTCTCACCATGACAAAACTGACAAACGTTATGATTGCGTCCGCATTGCTTTCCACCGCAATGTGGACGGTCCCGGTTTTCGCCGCCGACCCTGGTTCCGCCAGTGCCGGTAATGGCGAAAGCATGCGGGACGTATCTTCAGGCGACTTCAAGGCTGGTCGAGCAAAGCCGATCACGACACCGAAGCTTACTGACGAAGACAGCCGCGCCGCGCCGCTCACCGACGAGAAAACGGCTGTGAAATCCTATGGCATCGTCGGACGTTCCGCCGATGGCAAGGTGATCAAGATCGAGCCGAGCGAAGCGCTGCGCGAGCTCATCATCAAGGAACTGAATGCGCCGGCCAATGGAACAGAAGGTGGCCCGCGCAAGACCGAGGATCCAGGGCTCGGTGAAGGCGAGGCCGGCCGCCAGGTTTTCGGCACCGACGATCGCGAGCAGGTCAAGAACACCAAGACCTATCCGTTCTCTGCAATCGGCTATCTCGAAGCCAAGTCGAAGACCGGCTACGGCAGCTGCTCGGCAACCCTGATCGGCCCGCGCACCGTGCTCACCGCGGCGCACTGCCTCTACAGTCATGAGGACAAGGACTGGTTGTCCGACTATCTGTTCGTGCCGGGCCTCAATGGCAGCACTGCCGATGACGCACCGTTCGGCGCTTTCACCTATGAAAGCGCTTATGTGCTGCAGGGCTTCATCGACAACTACCAGGGCTATTATGGTTCGGTCATCCCGTGGGATCTCGGCATCATCACGCTGAAGCAGGATGTCGGCACCAACCTCGGCTGGCTGGGCTACGCCAACTATGACGATCTCGGCGACTTCACCGCCAACCTCGTCGGCTATCCCGGCGACAAGCCGATGGGCACGATGTGGAAAGCGAGCTGCGAAGTGAAAGCCGAGAACATCGCTCCGGAATATTTCCAGTATGACTGCGATACGTTCCCGGGGTCGAGCGGCAGCTCGGTCTATGCCTACGACAACAACTCCAAGCAGCGCATCATCACCGGCGTGAACGTGGCGGAAAGCCCCGAAGCGAACACCGCCGTGCGTCTGAACGCCGCCAACATCCAGTGGATCAACAGCCTGTACAAATAATCCGGGCTGGGTTCGCAGAGAACGCAAAGGCGGCGGGTCAATCCCGCCGCCTTTTTCGTGCCGATCCTTCTGCTTGCACGAGGCAGGCACCGCGACTACGCTTGGCTTGCCAAGGGGTTGGCATCCGAAGGGGCTCAAGGGATGGCGCGGACAAGGGCAGTGTTCGGGGTCGCGGCCGCATCGATGCTGGCCACGCTGATGCTTTCGGCGGCTTTCGCCGATCCGGCCCCTGTCGGCGGCGCCTGGGCGGAGCGCGTGCAGATCCTCTATCAGGCCGACACACGTTCGGTGCTGCGCCGGACCGTGCGTGTCTGGGACTTCCATCCGGAAAAGAACCTCGACTTCGTCTGGGAGCCGGCGGCAGGCCAGTCGCCCGATAAGACGATTGCCCAGGATGGCACGATCAACGGCAAGGGCAGGCTGGTGTGGCGGGTGCGCGGCTCGGCGAGTTATGATCCGAAGACCGTCTACTCCAGCTATTTCGGTGATGTCAGGAACGGCCGGCCCGATGGGCAAG
Organism: Mesorhizobium kamtschaticum; assembly: GCF_056174585.1. NCBI lineage: Bacteria > Pseudomonadati > Pseudomonadota > Alphaproteobacteria > Hyphomicrobiales > Phyllobacteriaceae > Mesorhizobium > Mesorhizobium kamtschaticum. The sequence continues at coordinate 2,198,193 of NZ_CM149691.1, forward strand.
GCCGGCTCGACCTGCGCTCGGGCGAATTCTTTAATGGGCATTGGCTTGGCGGAGCACTCAACGGGAAAGGCATCCATGTCGATGCCGACGGCAACCGCTATGAGGGGCAATTCGTCGATGGCGTCCCTAATGGCGAGGGCCGGCTGCTGTCGAAAACAGGCGAAATCTTTGCCGGCTCTTTTGTCGATGGGCTGAAGAACGGCAAGGGCCAGACCCGGCTCGCCGGCGGCACGGTCTATGAATCGCAATGGGTGATGGGCAAGGAGGTCGGCGGCTCGCGCCCGGACGTGCTGGCCGATGCCAGGGTCGGCGGCCTGCTCAAGGCGCAGGCCGGCGGCGGCGATGCCGACAAGGTCGAGATCGGCGTCATCGTCGACCAGCGCATGACCCAGCAGGCCGACATGAAATACCAGCATCTGGTGCGCGACGAGGACGTTGCGATCTATCCGGAAGACAACCTCTACAACGACGCCTGGAACGGCACCGGAACGGTCAACACCAGCAATGTCTATGACGGCCCAAACTGGGAGGACACGCCGGCTTTTGCCGAGGTCGATCTGAAGACGACAGACGAGTCCAGGGTCAAGCTCGACAGTCTGGAAATGAAGGTTGCTGCCAGCGACGCCTACCGCAAGCCGATGCTGTCGATCTCCGAGCATTTCGGCTGCATCGGCTTTCGGCCGGATTTCACGATCATCAACAATGGCTGGGGCGACGCCAAGGATATGAAGATGTCGATCCAGTTCACCACGGTGGACGAGGAGGGCAACCCGACCGGCCAGCCAAGCCGCATGTTCACCAAGGACATAGGCGGTTTCGGCGAGGGCGTCGACGTGTCGATCAAGAGCGTGCTCGACGAGGCCGGCGTCGATACGGCGAGCCTGGAAACGGGACGCTTCCCTTGTCCCTCGGTCGACAGTCTCAATGTCTGCCGCAGCCAGCTCACCAACAAGATCAGGTTCGGCGAGGTCGGCGACTATCTCGGCAATTTCAACCAGGCGATGACGCTGAACGCGATCGGCAAGTTCGATTATTCCTGGGCGGACGATCAGGGCAATGTCTACCAGCAGAGCGAGCCCTTCCGCACCCAGATGACCATGGCGGTCTTCGAGGTTCCCGAATCGATGGCCGAATGCGGTGATGGCGGTGGCGGCAGCCCGGAAGCGATGCGCTACCAGAACATCGAGTTCCCGATCGGCAAGCATGACTACACTATTCCCATGCCGGTGCGCGGCAACAAGAACGTCAGCGCCTATACGGCACGGCTGAAGATGTGGTCGGCGATGTCATCGATCCACAGTTTCAGCATCGCCGCCCATTTCGCCGACGGCAGCGTGCGCGAGAGCAAGCCGGTGACCTTCTTCTATTTCCGGCCGAAGCAGTCGCTGTTCGAGACCAAGACGGAGCCAGCGGCCTGCTATCTGCCGCGCAGCATGGCCGGCTGTGGGTAGTTATTTCCGGCCCATCTCGAAATAATTGGGCAGCGGGATGAGCCTGGTGAAGATCGTGCCCTGGGCGAAGACGCGCAGTTCCAGCATCGATCCGGATGAGCGTTGCGCGCTCTGGTCGAACAGGAAATTGCCGAGCGAATAGACTTCCGCCACATCGCCGCCGGCAAGCGGGACGATCGCCTCGCTCGACACATGCGGGTGGCCGCCGACAATGGCCGAGACACCACGCAACCGCATCTCATCGGCAAGCCTGTTTTCACGCGGCGACGGTTCGGTCTTGTACTCGCGGCCCCAATGAACGAAGGCGACCACCGGCCGCTGCGCATTTTCATGCAGCAGCCGGTCCAGCAGAGCAGGGGTCAGCAGGTCGGTGTTCTTCGAACCGTTGGTGTCGATGTCGGTCAGGCCGACGAGATCGAGATCGGCAAGCGCCAGCGTCTCGCCCTGGCCGAAATGCGGGATGCCTGCCTCGACCAGAGCGCGCAGCGTCTCGGCATAGCCAGACGGGCCGAGGTCATAGGCGTGATTGTTGGCGAGGCCGACGCCGGCGACGTGCAGCCGCTTCAGCATGCTGGCAGTAAGGTCTTCCGGCATGGCCAGCGTCATATCGTCGATCGCTTCCGGCACGTTGGGCAGGATGACGCCTTCAAGATTGACGATCAGCGGCCGCGATCCGGTCAGCGAAAGAATGCTGTCGACGATGCGGTCGGCGACGCCGTCGCGGACCAGGATCTTCTTCATGGCGCGGCCGAAATTCACGTCGCCGGCGAGATAGTAGATCCTGTCCTTCGGCCGTGCCGGGTTGTTGAAGCCGGGGCCGAAGGCGCCGAACAGCGCCACGACATAGCTGGTGGTCCGCTCGACATAGTCGGACGTGTGTTCCTGCGAGTTCTCATTGGCGACGACCAGCGGCTGGGCGCCAAACAGTTCGCGCTGCAGCCTGGTCTGGATGTAGAGCGCGCCGACGGAATCGGCGTGATCGGGCTGGCGCAACCCCGCGATGCCGTCGAGCGATCCGGCGGCCAGCAGGTTCAGCGTCTGCTGGTCGAAACGCCTGGAATCATGTTGCGGCAGGTAGTGCGAAAAGTCGGTGGATTCGACGATCAGCGTGTCCTGGTCGACGATCGGTTTGAGTGCCTCCGCCAGCCTGTCCCAGTCGCCGCGCTTCGCCTTGACCGACATCGCCACCGGCACGATTTTCGCCTCGGGAAAATAGTGGTGGAGGAAAGGCAGCATGGCGCGCACGCCATGTTCCTTGTCGAACAGGCAGGATTCTTCGACCATGTCGCCATTCTTCTCCAAAAGGCGAACGGCATCGGTGTCGGCGGCAACCGGGCCAAGCACCGTGTCGAAGCCGCGCAGCGTGGTGGCGTAGAGCTTGTGCGTCTTGTGGAAATGGTCTGGCGACAGGATGACGATGCGCTTGTAGCGGAAGCCGGACGCTGCCCGGAAACCGAGCGCCACCAGGTCAGCGGCCAGCAGATGGTGCGGTACGGTGATACCGGTCAACCGCTGGTTTGATGGTTGGACATTGGCGACGCTGGCGATGGCATTCTTGAACAGCGTGGCGTCGTCGTAGAAAGGCGGGAAGTTTTCGGTGCCGGGCGGGCAGACGATCGGGGCGGCGAAGGTGGGGAGGGGCAAGAGGAGGAGGAAAAATGCTGCTGCGATAATGGGCCACGATCGCGCGAGACGGCCCCCCTCTGTCCTGCCGGACATCTCCCCCTCAAGGGGGGAGATTGCTCTCTTCGTCGCCGGCTCATCATTCGAATCGTCGACGATTGGCGAAGTCGAAAGTAACAGCCAATCTCCCCCCTTGAGGGGGAGATGTCCGGCAGGACAGAGGGGGGTGCCTTGGCGCAGACTTGGCCCCCTCACGGCTCGGCCAACACAATGTTCTCCACCCCGCCGACATAGTAGAACGGTTTCTGCTTCGACGATGTCAGCCGCACCACTTCACGCGAAATGAAATCGGCGAGCCCGAACAGCGTGACGCCGCCATCCGAGGTTCTTGCCTTGCCGCGCAGGCCTTCGAGGATCGAATAGGTGAAGACGCCGTGGCCGAGTTCGGGCAGTTCGGCAGCGGTGTTGTTGGCGGCGGTCGCCGAGAACACGACGATGCGTGCGTCCTGCGCGTCCTTCTCCAGGCGCGGATTGAAGGCGTTGGCGGCATGGCAGGTGTCGAGCAGCATGAAGCGCATGCCCTTGGCCCGTTCGACCGACTTCTGGATATCACCCCAGTCGACAAGCGAGGAACGCTTCCAGCGGTCGGCATCCTGTTTGCGGCCATCGGTCGGGATGAAATAGTAGTCTTCGTCGATGTTGATGCCATGGCCGGCAACGAAGATGATGGTGGTGTCGTGCTCGCCGGGTTTGTCGAGGAAATCGGCGAGCTGGTCGTCGATCGTGTGCGAGTCCGGTTCCATGATGTTGTCGGCGCTGGCGACCGTGTAGGTCTGCTGCGCCTTGTCAGGGCTTTCGTCGAGCGCCTCGCGGTTGACCAGAACCAGCGTCTCCATCGATGAGAACAGTGGCGCCGATTTCTGCGCGATCACTTTGAGGAATTCGGTGGCGTCGTCGACAGGGTAGCGCAAATCGCAGGCGTGGCCGGAGCAGGCGTCGGTCAGGAACGGATATTTGTCGACGCCGATGACAGCGACATAGAGTTTGCCCTTGGCCTCGGCCTTCTCGACCTTCCTCGCCAGCGCCGTCACGCTGCGCTCGGTCAGATAGCCATACTCGTTGGTGCCGGTGATGCGGATGGTGTTTTGGCCATTCTCGACCGGGATCTCGACGATGGTCTTGTTGCCGTCGGCCGAACGCGTGGCAATGTCGCCGACATTGCGGCTGTTCGACAGGATCGAGAAGCCGGCGACATCGGTGCCGGCTTCCTTGGCGCCTGTGATCTCGACGGCGACATAACCGTCGCGGACCTTGCTCTGGTCATCGGCGAGGCGGATGCCGAATTCCGGCGGCTTGCGCTGCAAAAGCTTCTGCAGCTCATTATCGACGCCCGGCCGCATCTCCCTCACCGCTTGTTTGGCGCTGCGCAGGATGATGGCGCGGCGCACCATTTCCGGGCTCCAGAGATATTTCTTCAACTGGCCGGCGCGGATGAAGCGGCCTTCATGGTCGCGGCCCTGGTTGACCTGCCAACCGATCAGCTTGTCGCCCTCATCGGAGGAATAGTAGTAGCCCTGCGGCATCCAAGCGATCCATTGCGAGCCGGCAAAGAACATCGACACGATCAGCTCGTGCGTCTTCAGGTTCCACAGCCTCACCGTCTGGTCGGCGCTGCCGGTGACCAGAAGACCGGCTTTCTCCGAGGCGACCATGGCGTTGATCTCGCCGGTATGGCCGGTGAATTCGCCGGAAACCCGGGCGGTCGCGGCCTTGTATTCCAGCAGCGTGCCGTCATTGCCGCCGGTGATCAGGCCGAGCCCGTTATCGATCAGCGTGAAAGCGGAATGGACAAAGCCGTTGGTGGCATCGTTCTCGATCGAGCGCACCATTTTGCCGCCATTGGCGATCTCCAGCACCGCGTTTTCCAGTGCGTCCTTGCCGCCTTGAGTGGCGTGCAGCGACCACTCACCGTCGCTTAGCGCGGCGCGGGCAAACGAGCCCGGCTCCGTCAACGGCTGCGGATCCTCGAAGAATCGCTCGGTGGTGGGCAGCTCCAGCCCCTTGTCCAGCGCACCCATCTGTTCCGGGCAAGCCACACGCTCGGGACAGGGGTTGGCATTGCTCCAGGCGATGATGCCGTTCGCCGTGTCGATGCCGATGGCAGTCACCGGCTCCCCCACCCCCTGCAGCAAGGTCTTGCGTTCCCCTGTCGCCGGGTCCCAGACCTGGATGGCGTTGCGCGTGCCGCCGGCGGTCGCCACCAGCGAGCCGTCGGCATTGGCGGCGCTGGCATAGACCGTGCCGTCATGGCCGGCATAGTCGAGCAGTTTCTCACCGCTGTCGGTGTTCCAGACGATGGAGCGATGCTTGTCGGCGCAGCGATAGCCGCAGGAAGCGATCAGCCGCGATCCCTTGGCGAAGGTCAGCGAGCCGATGAGGAAATCCTGCCTCGGCATGGCGCGCACCAGCGTGCCGTCGGCCGCGCGCCAGAGCTGGACCTGGCCGTCCTTGCTGCCGGTGGCAAACAGGCTGCCATCCTGCGAGGCGGCCAGCGCCATGACGCTGATGTCCCGCAATGGCTCGGCGTCGGCCGGCAAGGCGATCTCCTCGCCCTTGGCGACATCCCAGAGCCGGATGCCGTTGTCGGTCGTGGTCGCCGCCAGCCGGGTTCCCGCCGCGGCGAAGGCCAGCTTGTCGATGTGCCAGGAATCGGCGTCGAGCTTCTTGTCCAGCGTCCAGCCTGACGTGGCCTTGTCGTCCTGTTTCCACAGATAGACGACGCCGTCGGCACCGCCGGCGGCAAGCGTCTTGCCATCGGGAGAAAAGGCGAGGTCATAGGTCGCGTAGTCGGCGGCCTTGAGCACGGCCTTGATCTTGCCGCTGGCGAAATCGAACAGCCTGATGTCGCCATAGGGCGGCTTGTCGCCGAGGCTGGCGCCGAAATAGCCGCCGGCGGCGATCGTCTTGCCATCCGGAGAAACCGCAATCGCGAAGATCTTGCCGTCGCTGCCATTGCCGAGATAGCCGCGTATGGTGCGCAGCGTCACGCCGCTCTGCCAGTCCCAGATGCGGATGGTCTTGTCGTCGGATGCCGAGACGATATCCTCGCCATCCGGTGTGAAGGCGAGGTCGGCAATCCGGGCGGTATGGCCTCCGGTGTCGAGGTCGAGATGGAAATCCGGGGCGTCCTCGGCGCGGGCGAACGAGGCCGTGACCAAAGCTCCAGCCATGGCCAGCCACCTGCAGGCACGCATCAGGCGGACGCTGACCCGGGCTTTTCCCATCGCTATTTGGCTTCGGCCGCCGGTGGCCCGTTGCGCACATAGGCTTCGATCGCCGTGGCGAAGGTGGGTGAACCGGCCTTGCGCTGCTTGTCGACATAGCCGGCAAAATAACTCCAGAACGAGACGGCGTAGTCGCGGAAATAGGCATCGGTCACCTTGCGCGAACACAGGTTACCGTCGACGCAGAAGGACAGGCGGTTGAGGAAATAGACGATGCGGTCGAAATTCTCGCTGAAATCGGCGAGCGGCATGTCGCCACCGGAGGCGGTCATCGCTTCGATGCCGATGCGTTGCCGAAAAACCTGTTCCTCGGTCGGCGAAGGATTGGCGCTGAGCAGATTGTCGTATTTGGCATTGAGGGCCGCGAGCCGATCTTTCAGCGCCCGCTGCGCCTGCTGGTAGTCCTTGGTTTCCCAAAGCTCGACCAGTGACATGGTCTGCTCGACGCGCTTCTGCTCCTGGTTGGCCAGGAACTGGTAGACGGAGAATGCCAGGGTGAAGATGATGGCGAAACGCACCAGCATGCCCGACCAGGCATAGATGAGCATGCGCCAGTCGCGGTCGGTGAAGGGATTGCTCTCCTTCTTGATCTCATGGCTGCTCGGCCAGGGGAAACCTTCGGTGGTTTCCGGCAGCGTCTGCTTTGCCGCCGGCGCCTTGGCGGGCGCGTCCACCGGTGTCTGCTTTGTCGTGCCCCCGGCTTCTTCATTTGCAGTTGTCCAGTTCGATGGTGGCGGAGGGATCAAGCACGACGCCCGGTGCCTCCAGCTGCTTCTTCAGGCACTGCAGTTGCGGGCGCGAAACCATAAACTGCACGTCCGGTTCCGCAGGCGCCTTTGTCGGTGACGGCAATGCCTCGACGATGCCGCGCGAGGCACAGCTTGAGAGGTCGACCACGACAGCGTTGCCGTTGCTTTTGGCGATCTGGTCGTACTGGTCGAGAAAACACGTCGCCAATTCCGAGTTGGTGACGATCTGCTTGACGCACAGGCCGCAAGCGTCCTCTGCCGAAGCGTTGGCGATCAGCATCAGGCTGCCGGCCAAACCGGCCATCGCTCCACGCCAGGAAAACACAGAGTTCTTCACAATCGATCCTATCTGCTTTTGTCCGGCCATCATGCACCATGGCTGCGGCCGGAATGTTCTCATATCACGCCAATCGTGCAAGAGCCGGCGCAACAGCGCCGCGCAGCCCTGGCGCCGGAACTCAGGCGCGTGGCACCGTCTCCATCGGGAAGATCATCACCGCGCCCTTCGGGCCGCTCTTGTCGGCAAGCCGCATCACCGAGCGGGTCGGCGGCGCCGCGCCGATATCGGCGAGCATGTCGGAGAAGCTGGAGGGGCCGAGGCCACGCGTCATCGAGGCGACACCGTCCTGCGCCAGGAAGCTCAAATCTTCCTTCTCGCTCTCGGGCGGCGCCTCGGTCAGCACCGCGATCATCCGCTCCATGCCGAAGCTGGTGTCGGTGAAGGCGAGCAGCCCTTCCTCGAGCGTTGCCTGTGGGGCGAGGCGCTCGGCAACGATGTGGGTGATCGAATAGTCGCTGCCGACGTAGAGCACGTTGATGTCGACCAGCTGGTCCGAACTGTTCTTGGCCAGCACATGCACCTCGTCGCCCGGCGAGACGCGCGGCACCGCCGACGCCTGCAACGGCTCAAGCCCATCCTTGTCGCGGCGCTTGACCTGGAACTGGACGTCGACATCCTCGGGCTTGTAGTCGGAGGCCGCCGCCAGCCGCGACAGCCCGGTGGCCCGGAAGATGGTGCGCAAATTCCTGGTGGTGGCGTCCACCAGCTTCTGGCGATCATCCGGATGGATGATGATCAACGGTGGCTTGCCGCCGTCCTTCAGGGTCACGTCGCCCGATGCCGGCAGGAACCACAGCGCCGGCTTGTCGGACGCGTCCTTGGCGGCGCCTTCAATGGCGTTCTCGCGCATCACCGCGAAGCGCAGCTCGGCGCTTTTGCCGGGGTCGACCAGCTCGATGTTGAAGCCGGTCTCCTTGGCCGCGGCCAGTTCGTCGAGGACCGAATTGACGAGCTCCGTCTCCTTCTCCAATCCCTTCGTTGCGGCCGGCCGTGCGACGGTGAGCTTGTAGTCGACGGCGATCTCCGCCACCCGCGCATAGGCGTTGGTGGGAATGTCGGCCATTTTGAGTGCCGGTTTCTTATCGAACTCGACCGGTTTGACGTGGCTCTCCAGGTTTTTTGCCGACTCCACCTCGAGATAACCGACCGCGTCGGACAGCGACGACAGCGCTGACGGCAGGATGGCGAGCTTGCTGCCCGGCGTCAGGCGATGCAGCAGGCCGGCGCCGATCGTCGCCTCGCCGTCCTTGACGACGATGGGCCATTGCATGACGGCGTCGGTCTTGTCGGTACCGAAGACGCGCGCGTCGAGTTCGCCCTCGAACAGCGGCGTCGGCCGGGTGCGGCTGTCGGCCGAGTATTGCTGCAGCACGGCCTGGCCGAGCTGGCGATAGGTGACGCTTGGATTCTCCGCCAGTTTCGACAGGATGGTGAAGGTGAACAGGCCGAAGCGCGGCGCATCCGTCGTGCCCTTGGGCAGCGGCATTTCCGGCGTCGTCTCCACCGTCTGGGCGGCATAGAAGGCGACCAGCTTGCCCTTGGTGATCGGCTCACCGCCGGTCGGCGTCAGGTTGAAGGCGGGCTTGCGCGCGCCATTCTCGTCGAGGCCGCGCGAGGCGCCTGCGACCGTGTCCTCATAGGTCTTGATGGCCGCCGCTCTTGCCGCCTCGTCGCCGCCGACCAGGTCGGCGAACTCGACCTTGCGCTCCAGCTCGTCATCGACTTCGACGGCGCGGGTGGCGGTGCCGGAATGGCAGCAGTCGAACACCGCCCAGACGAAGGCGCCCTTGTTGCGGATGGCGTCGAGCGCGTCGCCGATTTCGTTGTCGACCAGCGCGTTCGGCACGCCGGCATCGCGGTTGATCCACTTTTCGATGTCGACGGGCAGGAAGATCTCGTCGAGCCCGTCCGTCTCGTCGCCCTTGACCCTCTCCGGCTGCTGGGCGCCGTGGCCGGACAGATGCAGGTAGACGAAATCGTCGCGCTGAACCTTGGCAGCAAGGTCGGCGAGTGCCGTCTTGATCGCCGCATGGGTCGGCAAACCTTTGGCGCCGGGCACATCCTTGGCGAGCAGCGTGACGTTTTCGGGCGCGAACCTAACCGGGTCGGGCACATTCTTCAGCAGATACTCGTGCACCAGGCCGGCATCGTTCTTCGGCCCGATCAGCCAGTTCCTCTGCGGCAGGGCAGGATATTCAGTGCAGGCGACCAGCAGCGCATGGTAGGTGCGCGATGCCGCCAGTGCCCGGAACGATACCGCACCGGCCGCCATCAGCGCCGACGTGCCGACAAGCAGCGTCCGGCGTGTCAATTTGATCATATTGCTTCCCCAAGCCCGATCGAATTTCCCAAGCGAAACTATCCTCGTCGAGGATTTTGTCAGTATTTTGAATATCGCTTCGCCATCAAATGTGCCCGCGCGTGATCGATTGGCCCGGGACAACAACAGAAGAGTAGCAAAGACGGCGGTTCGTCGCTATCTGAATGGGATCAGACCGTTTGCACGGGCAAACAGCCTGGGATGGCGCAGGACAAGTTGGAACGAGACCATGGCGGCAAGGGATGTGCTGACGAAAAACCAGGTGTGCGTGCTCGAGAAGCTCGAGGCCGCCAGCGGGCCGCTCAGCGCCTACACCTTGCTTGACCAGTTGCGCGAGCGCGGTTTTCGCGCGCCATTGCAGGTCTATCGAGCACTCGACACGCTGGTCAAATCCGGCTTCGTGCACCGGCTGGAAAGCATCAACTCCTTCGTCGCCTGCGCCGAACCGCACGATCATAGCCATTCGATGACCGCCTTCGCCATCTGCGACACCTGCGGGCAAGTGACCGAGATGTCGGATCACGACGTCGACCACCGGCTGAACGAATGGGTGCGCTCCACCGGCTTCGCCGCCAAGAAGGCGGTGATCGAGTTTCGCGGTGTGTGTGCGAAGTGCCGAGCCGAGGCTGCCTAAGTCTTCTCTTCGTCATCCCAGGGCGAAGTGAACGCGAAGCGGAACGGAGACCCTAGGATCCATTCCGTTACATTTCCGACGATTGCAGCGGTGCAGAATAATCTCCACAGCCGTGACGTTCGGGCGTCACGGCATGGATCCTAGGTGTTTGATCCCTGGCTTTAATGGTGTGATATTTTCTTCCGAATGGAAGGAGGCACTATGGGACAGGTTCTACACGGCCGGGCCACGACGACAGAGGCAACCCGTCGAGCAATACAAAATAGTCAAGAGAGCCTGAAGAAGCTCGCCAAGCGCTATGGCATCGATCCGAAGACGGTCGCGAAGTGGCGGCACCGAACCTCGACCGCCGATCTGCCGACCGGTCCCAGAGAGCCGCGCTCGACAGTGCTGTCGCTCGAAGAGGAAGCCGCCATCGTCGCCTTTCGCAAACATACGTTGCTGCCGCTCGATGATTGTCTATATGCCCTTCAGCCGACGATCCCACACCTGACGCGCTCGTCATTGCATCGCTGCCTTCAGCGCCATGGCATTTCGCGGTTACCGCAGACGGGCGCCGACAAGCCGAGCAAGAAGAAGTTCGAGGCTTATCCGATCGGCTATTTCCATATCGATATCGCCGAGGTGCAGACCGCCGAGGGCAAGTTGCGTCTGTTCGTTGCCGTCGACCGGACGTCCAAGTTCGCCTATGCCCAGCTGCATGCGACCGCCGAAAAGATCACGATGGTCCAGTTCCTTCGGGATCTGATCGCAGCCGTGCCCTATGTCATCCATACCATTTTGACCGACAACGGCATCCAGTTCACCAATCGCAGTTGCGACCGCCATGCCCCCCAGCATGTCTTCGACGACGTTTGCGCCGATCATGGCATCGAGCACCGGCTTACCAAGATCAATCACCCCTGGACAAACGGCCAGGTCGAGCGGATGAACCGCACCATCAAGGAGGCCACCGTCACGCGCTTCCACTATGACGATCACGATCAACTGCGCCGGCACCTCGCCGACTTCCTAACAGCCTATAACTTCGCCCGCAGGCTCAAGACCCTCAAAGGGCTCACACCTTATGAGTTCATCTGCAAAATCTGGAAAAAAGAGCCCAAACGCTTCCGACTCGACCCAACCCATCAAACGCCAGGACTAAACACCTAGGGTCTGCGCCGCGTCGCTTCGCTCCTTGCTTCGCCCTAGGATGACGAAGCGGCGGAGCCTCAGTGCGCCTCGTCCCAGTTGTTCGCGGCCCGCGCGTCGACATGCAGCGGCACCGACATCGATACCGCCGGCATTGCCGCGTTTTCCATGACATGGCGCACGACCGGGATCGTCGCTTCAACTTCGGCCTCGACTGTTTCGAAGATCAGTTCGTCATGCACCTGCAAGAGCATGCGGGCCGATAGTTTTGCCTTGTCCAGCGCTTCCTCCATGCGCACCATGGCGCGGCGGATGATGTCGGCGGCGGTGCCTTGCAGGCGGGCATTGATCGAGGCGCGCTCGTTGAACGCGCGCAGCGACGGGTTGGACGACCTGATATCAGGATAGTGGATGCGGCGGCCGAAGATCGTTTCGACGAAGCCGTGCTCGCGGGCATAGGCCTTGGTTTCCTCGATATAATCGCGGATGCCGGGGAAGCGCTCGAAATATTTCTTGATGTAGTTGCTCGCCTCCTCGCGTGGGATCGACAGCTGGTTGGCGAGGCCGAAGGCCGAAATGCCGTAGATGATGCCGAAATTGATCGCCTTGGCGCGGCGGCGTATCTCCGAAGGCATGCCTTCCACCGGCACGTTGAACATTTCCGACGCGGTGATGGCGTGGATGTCAGCGCCGTCGGCGAAAGCCTGCCGTAGTTGCGGGATCTCGGCGACATGGGCGAGCACGCGCAGTTCGATCTGGCTGTAGTCGGCCGAGACTAGCCGGTTGCCCTTGTCGGCGATGAAGGCGGTCCTGATCTTGCGGCCTTCGGCGGTGCGCACCGGAATGTTCTGCAGGTTCGGGTCGGAGGATGACAGCCGGCCCGTCGTCGTCGCGGCCAGCGCGTAGGAGGTGTGGACGCGCCTGGTGTCCGGGTGGATGAAGCCTGGCAGCGCGTCGGTGTAGGTCGATTTCAGCTTGGTCAGCTGGCGCCAGTCGACGATCTTGCGCGGCAGTTCATGGCCTTCGGCGGCAAGGTCTTCCAGCAACTGCGCCGAGGTCGACCATTGCCCGGTCTTGGTTTTCGAACCACCGGGCAGGCCCATGCGGCCGAACAAGATGTCGCCGAGCTGCTTGGGTGAGCCGATGTTGATGCGCTCGCCGATGAGCTGGTAGATTTCCTCTTCGAGCCGGGCAGCACCTTGCGCCAGTTCACCCGACAGCCGCGACAGGATCTGCCGGTCGACGGAGATGCCGCGCTGCTCCATGCGCGCCAGCACCGGTACCAGCGGCCGCTCAAGCCGCTCGTAAACCGACACCAGGCCCTTGGCGGCAAGCCGGGGTTTCAGCACCAGCCAGAGCCGCAGCGTCACGTCGGCGTCTTCCGCAGCATGAGCGGTCGCTCTGTCGATGTCGACCTGGTCGAAACCGACGGCGCTCTTGCCGGAGCCGGTCACGTTCTTGAGCACGAGCGGGGTATGGCCAAGCCATTTTTCGGCAAGCGCGTCCATGCCGTGACCATGCGGGGTGCCGGCATCGAGCACGTAGGAGATCAGCATGGTGTCGTCGAACGGCGCGACATCGACGCCATAGCGGCTCATGATGACCAGATCGTATTTCAGGTTCTGCGCGATCTTGAGGACCGATTTGTCCTCGAGCAGCGGTTTCAGCGCCGCCAGCGCCTCGCGAAGCGGAATCTGGTTTTCGAGCGCACCGCCGCCGAGCAGGTCGCCATTGCCGCTCTTGTGGGCAAAGGGAATGTAGCCGGCGCGGCCGGGCGCCGTGGCGATTGCCAAGCCGATAAGTTCGGCCTGCATCGGATCGCCCGACGTCGCCCTGACGTCGAAGGCGGTGACACCAGCCTCCCGCGCCTCGGCGACCCAGGCTTTCAGCGTCGCGATATCGCGAATGCAGGGATAGGCCGACGTGTCGATCTTGCCGGTTGCCGCACGCTCCAGCCGCAAGGCTGAGAGCAGGGAAGGGGTGTCGCCTTGCTTGGCGGCGTCCGCTGCAGTGGTTGCCGCTCCGTTGGCCTGGCCAGGCTCGGCACCGCTCCGGGCCGGCGCTCCGGCGCCGACATCGGGGCCGTGCGCGTTGTCGGCGCGTTCGACGGTCACGGCGACAGCCTGGACGTCGCCGGCCTCGGTGCTGGTCGCTTCCGCCACGCGGCGGGTCAGCGAGGTGAATTCCATGGTTTTCAGGAAACCGATCAGCTTCGGCCCGTCTGGGGCATGCAGCACGAAATCGTCCAGTCCGTCGGTCACCGGCACGTCGTTCTTCAGCGTCACCAGCTGGCGCGAGATCAGCGCCTTGTCGGTATTGGCGATGATCGATTCGCGCCTTTTGTCCTGCTTGATCTCGCCGGCGCGGGCCAGCAGCCCGTCGAGGTCGCCGAACTGCTCCAGCAACTGCGCCGCCGTCTTCGGGCCGATGCCGGGCACGCCGGGCACATTGTCGACCGAGTCGCCGGTCAGTGCCTGCAGATCGACCATCTTTTCCGGCGGCACCCCCCATTTCTCGATCACCTCGGGGATGCCGATCTGGCGGTCCTTCATCGGGTCGTACATGCCGACCGTGGCGCCGACCAACTGCATCAAATCCTTGTCGGAGGAGATGATGGTGGTGTCGCCGCCGGCCTCGCAGGCCAGCCTGGCATAAGTGGCGATGAGGTCGTCGGCTTCATAACCTTCGATCTCGATGCAAGGCAGGTTGAACGCCTTGGTCGCCTGTCGGATCAGGCCGAATTGCGGGATCAGATCCTCGGGCGGTGCCGAACGGTTGGCCTTGTATTCGGGGTAGAGGTCGTTGCGGAAGGTTTTCGAGGAATAGTCGAAAATGACCGCGAAATGCGTCGGCACAATGCCTACATCGGTGTTGCGGGCATCCTGCATCAGCTTCCACAGCATGTTGCAGAAACCGGAAACGGCACCGACCGGAAGGCCGTCGGACTTGCGGGTCAGCGGCGGCAGGGCGTGATAGGCCCGGAAGATGTAGCCGGAGCCGTCGACAAGGAAGAGATGATCGCCTTTTTTCATGCCGGCAGGGATAGCGCGGCGCGATGGCTTGGTCCATGCCAAAGACATTGCCAGGTATCGGTTCCGCCAACACCCTGACAATTCCCGCCTATACAGGCCCGCTCACGGGCACGTTACAAAAGTGTAACGTTGAGGCCCTTGAATCGCCACTTTCACAGACCCAAATACAGGTCATCGGCAGTTTTCGCCGAGTCCGGAGCAAGGCCCGTCCCCCGCCTATCCCGGACAATTGCGGCAGCCTATCCCCCCTCTCCGGGCTGCCGCATCGTTTCGAGTACAGGACCGCCGTGGTTCCCCCTCCACCACGGCGGTCTTTTTTGACCTGCGGCAGCCAACTCGCGCGTGGTCCAATGGTCCCGGGCTTTTCGTTTCGCCGCTCTGCCTCTACGGTTCCGGTACTGAATCGAAAGGCTTTGCAAATGTCCGCAGTTTCCCCCGTCCTCGATCGCCTCGACAAGAATCTCGACCAGAGCCTCGAACGGCTGTTCGGCCTGCTCAGGATCAAGTCGATCTCCACCGATCCGGCCTATGCCGCCGACTGCCGCAAGGCGGCGGAATGGCTGGTGGCCGAACTCAAGCTGATCGGCTTCGACGCCAGCGTGCGCGACACGCCAGGCCACCCGATGGTGGTTGCACATCATGAAGGGCCGGCTGGCGCGCCGCATGTGCTGTTCTATGGCCACTATGACGTACAGCCGGTCGACCCGATCGAATTGTGGGAAAACGATCCGTTCGCGCCTGCCATCAAGGAGGTCGGGCCTGACCACAAGGTGATCACCGGGCGCGGTTCGGCCGACGACAAGGGCCAGTTGATGACCTTTGTCGAGGCTTGCCGAGCCTGGAAGCAGGTGCATGGCAATCTGCCGTGCAGGATCACCATCCTGTTCGAGGGCGAGGAGGAGTCCGGCTCGCCGTCGCTCAAGCCGTTCCTCGAGGCCAATGCCGACGAGCTCAAGGCCGATTTCGCGTTGGTCTGCGATACCGGTATGTGGGATCGCGACACGCCGTCGATCTGCGTGGCACTGCGCGGGCTGGTCGGCGAGGAGATCACGGTGAAGGCCGCCGATCGCGACCTGCATTCCGGTCTCTATGGCGGCGCTGCCGCCAATCCGATCCGCATCCTGGCCAAGGTTTTGGCGGACATTCACGACAAGGACGGCCATATCACCATCCCGGGCTTCTATGACGGCGTTGAGGAAACGCCGACGCAGGTGTTGAAATCGTGGGAGACGCTCGGCGAGACGGCCGAGACCTTCCTTGGGCCTGTCGGCCTGTCGATCCCATCGGGCGAAAAAGGCCGCTCGGTGCTGGAATTGACCTGGGCGCGGCCGACAGCCGAGTTCAACGGCATCATTGGCGGCTATACCGGCAAGGGGTTCAAGACGGTGATCGCGGCGGAGGCTTCGGCAAAAGTGTCCTTCCGCCTCGTCCACAAGCAGGACCCGGCCAAGATTCGCGACGCTTTCCAGAAATTCGTCGAGGAGCGCATTCCGGCCGACTGTTCGGTCGAGTTCCATCCGCATGGCGGATCACCTGCGATTCAGCTTTCCTATGACTCGCCGTTCCTGGCCAAGGCCAAGATAGCGCTGTCGGACGAATGGCCAAAGCCGGCGGTGACGACGGGCAGCGGCGGCTCCATTCCCGTGGTTGGCGATTTCCAGACCTATCTCGGCATGGAATCGCTGCTGGTCGGCTTCGGCCTCGACGACGACCGCATCCACTCGCCCAACGAGAAATATGAGCTCTCATCCTTCCACAAGGGCCAGCGCTCCTGGGCGCGAATTCTGGACGCGCTGACGCGCTGAGCGGCGAAAACAAGTTTTCTTGTTGATTTTTCACCGGATCGCGGCGAGGACGGGGTAAGCCGCGACCGGAGAAGACAATGGCCGATATCCGTTTCCACAAGCATGATCTGCCCGACCTTTCGCACTACAATGTCGGGGCGGTGGCCATCGACACCGAGACGCTGGGGCTGAACCCGCATCGCGACCGGCTGTGCGTGGTGCAGATATCGCCGGGCGACGGCACGGCCGATGTCATCCAGATCGCACCCGGCCAGAAGAAGGCGCCGAACCTCGTCAGCCTACTGAAGAGCCGCAACGTGACGAAGCTCTTCCATTTCGGCCGGTTTGACCTTGCGGTGCTTTACAACGCGTTCGGGGTGATGCCCGAACCGGTGTTCTGCACCAAGATCGCCTCGCGGCTGACCCGCACCTATACCGACCGGCACGGGCTGAAGGACATCTGCTTCGAGCTGCTCGGCGTCGGCCTGTCCAAGGCGCAGCAATCGTCGGACTGGGCCGCCGAGACGCTGTCGCCCGAACAGCTCGAATATGCCGCTTCCGATGTGCTCTATCTGCACCGGCTGCGCGATGTGCTGGCCGGGCGGCTGGCGCGCGACGGGCGGACCAAGGAGGCCGATGCCTGCTTCCGCTTCCTGCCGACGCGTGCCAAACTCGATCTGATGGGCTGGGACGAAGAGGATATCTTCGCTCACAGCTGACGGCTCGGCCGGTGGCCGGCTGAGGTGGCCGGTTTGGAACCAGATGCAAGCCTTAGCGTTTTGTCGGCTCAACTATGTGTTTTTGCGGAATTGCTTGAGGGAGGGGATGACATGGCGGACCGAAAGCCGATATCGACCGCACCGACCGACGGCTCCAAGGTCTCCGTCATGTGGAAGGACGCCGACGGCGTCATCAACGAATCGATCGCGCAACATCGCGATGGCGGGTGGTGGGTTTACACCGACAGCAACACCCAAAAGAAGGTCGAGCCGACCAGCTGGCGGCCCGCTTCCGGCGACGATGACGATCAGTGAGCGCTAAGCTGGTGAGGCCGGCAGCTTTCGAATAGCCTAAAGCCGTTGATATCGGGGCCGATTCGGAGCCTTCCGCTCCGTGCTCGCCCTCTTGCTCGGAGGAAATCGTTATGGGTGTCGAAAGCCTGCTCGTCTTCATCATTATCGGTGCCATCGC
This sequence comes from Mesorhizobium kamtschaticum, assembly GCF_056174585.1. Classification (NCBI taxonomy): domain Bacteria; kingdom Pseudomonadati; phylum Pseudomonadota; class Alphaproteobacteria; order Hyphomicrobiales; family Phyllobacteriaceae; genus Mesorhizobium; species Mesorhizobium kamtschaticum. The sequence continues at coordinate 2,215,732 of NZ_CM149691.1, forward strand.
CGGCTGGCTTGCCGGTCTCATCGTTTCCGGTTTCGGCTTCGGCCTGATCGGCAACATCATCGTCGGCATCGTCGGCGCGTTCATCGCTGGCTGGCTGTTGCCGCGGATCGGCTTTTCCATCGGCGGCGGCATTCTCGCCTCCATCATCCACGCCACGATCGGCGCCATCATCCTTTTGGTGCTGGTCAAGGTCTTGAAGCGAGCGTGAGGCTTGACATCGGAAAGAGCGCGCCATGAAGCAGAACACACTCTACCTCCTCATTGGCGCGCTCGTCGTCGTGGTCATTGCGCTCGGCATTTATGTCTACCGCGAGCAGACCAAGCCGAAAGGCGTCGAGCTCAAGATCGACGACAAGGGCATTTCGATCCAGCAGAACTGAGCCTGCCGTCGATTGGGGCGCGGCGCCGGCTGGCTGCATGCCAAGAGGCGTGAGCAATACCTTGGTCAGGCGCGCTGTTTTGCGAGGCGGTAGGCCTCCAGCCCTTGGAACCTGTGAGCCGCGATCAGGCTTAGTCGGCAACATCAAAGTGGGCAAACAGTCGTCAATGGGCCGGGAGCAGTCGGGGACCGGGAGCAGTTGGGCACTTCTCGATCCCTTCCGTTCGATCCCCTGGGTGGGTCGCCAATGATCTCCGCGATCAACTTCAAGGCCAGTGCGGCGGTGCGGGCCGCGCTTTCGGCGATCGGACGCACCGAGGATTTGCGCTTTTCACCGGACAATCGATTGCTGGTAATCGCCGGCTATGCGCGCAAGCGTTTGCTGATCCTGAGCATCGACATCGGGGCCGGACCTGGTGGTCCCGATGTCACGATCCATGATTTCATGGAGCTGAAATCAGACAATATGGGCGAAATCCATGGCCTGGATTTCATCGATGGTCGCACCCTGGCGATCGGCAACCGAGACGGGCTGGTTGCGATCTTCAGCCTGCCCCGCGAAGAACCGGCCGGCCAAAGTCGCGAGATATCAGCCATTCGCCTGATAAAGGGCAGGCGGCCTTGCAAGCTGAATTCGCCGGGTTCGATTGCCGTCAGGCGCGAGTCGCGGGGCCGCGTCAGCCTGCTGGTCTGCAACAACTACACGCATCTGGTCACAAGGCGCGTGGTCAACCAGTGGCTCGGCTATCGCATGACGAGCAACCAGCGGTTGCTGGAGCGTGGTCTCGATATACCGGACGGTATCGCTCTCAGCCATGATGGCTGCTGGATCGCGGTCAGCAGCCACGGCACCCAGGACGTCAAACTTTACCGTATGTCAGCGGCGCTTGGGCCTGACACAGAGCCGGCAGGTGTCCTGCGGCATGCCGGCTATCCGCACGGCGTGCGCTTTACCAACGACGATCGGCACATACTGGTCGCCGACGCCGGCAGCCGTATGGTGCATGTCTATGCCGGCGACGGTGACTGGAACGGGTACCGCGTGTCCGCGCGCTCCGTCGCCGTGCTCGACGAGGAAACCTTCCTGCGCGGCAGGGCCAGTCCGGAGGAAGGCGGCCCGAAGGGCCTCGACGTCGACCGTTCCAACAGCGTCGTGGCGATGACTTGCGAAGAGCAGACGCTGGCGTTTTTCTCCCTCGCATCGATGATCGGCTCATCGGAGGATGGGACCGTTTCTGCTCAACGCGCCCGGCCATTACACAGTGGCGGCGGCAGCGGTAAAGAATTTAGAAAATCGTAAGGAATTTCAAAAGGGTGCATAAACCCTGCTTTAACCCGCCCTTAAATCGCCGCATCTACTCTGCAACCGGAGCGCCATAGGCACCGGGGATAGCAAGCGCAGGCATGGCGAACCGCAGAGACAGCCGCATCGAGCCCAGTTTCGAGGGACCGCCACAGGCGCGATCCCAGCCGGGTCTTTCGGTGAGCGAGGAGGACCGCGTCGTGCCCAGCAACCGCAAAGCCTCCGCCAAACGCAAATCGTCGAAGGCGAAATCGTCGCGCGGTGGGCGTGGCAGAAGCCGGCGCGGCCTGTTCGGCGTGCTTGGCCGGCTGTTCTACTGGTGCTTCGTGCTCGCCATCTGGGGCGGCATCGCGGTGGCGGGCGTCGTCGTCTATTATGGCGCCAAGATGCCTGCGGCGACGACCTGGTCGATCCCCGACCGCGCCCCCAACATCAAGATCGTCTCGGTCGATGGCCAGTTGCTCGCCAACAGGGGCATGAGCGGCGGCGAGGCCGTCGGCCTGCACGAAATGTCGCCCTATATTCCGGAAGCCGTCATCGCCATCGAGGACCGCCGGTTCTATTCGCATTTCGGCGTCGACCCGATCGGCCTGTCGCGCGCCATGGTGACCAACCTTCTCGGCGGGCATTTTTCGCAGGGTGGCTCGACGCTGACGCAGCAATTGGCCAAGAATCTGTTCCTGAAGCCCGACCGCACGCTGGAGCGCAAGGTGCAGGAGGTGCTGCTGGCGCTGTGGCTGGAGCACAAGCACACCAAGGACCAGATCCTCGAAATGTACCTCAATAGGGTCTATTTCGGCTCCGGCGCCTATGGTGTCGAGGCGGCTTCGCGGCGTTATTTCGGCAAGAGCGCGCGTGACGTCACCTTGTCGGAAGCAGCCCTGCTGGCCGGCCTGTTGAAGGCGCCGTCGCGGCTGTCGCCGGCGCGCGATCCAAAGGCCGCCGAGGACCGCTCGCAGCTGGTGCTCGCCGCCATGCGCGACGAGGGCAAGATCAGCGACAAGGAACTGAAGACAGCGCTCAGCGCGCCGGCGACGCGTTCGCCGTCCTACTGGACGGGCTCGGAAAACTATGTCGCCGACACCATCATGGAAGAACTGCCCGACCTGATCGGCGACGTGCGCGGCGACATCGTCATCGACTCCACCGTCGACCTCAACCTGCAGAAGCTTGCCGAACAGTCGATCCGCCGGCTGATCGATGAAAGCGGCAAGAAGCTCAACGTCACCCAGGGTGCGCTGGTGTCGATCGACGATTCCGGCGCGGTGCGCGCCATGGTCGGCGGCTACGACTATTCGACCAGCCAGTTCGACCGTGCCTCGGAAGCGCGCCGCCAGCCGGGCTCGGCCTTCAAGCCGTTCGTCTATATGGCGGCACTCGAAGCCGGCCGTACGCCCGACAGCACGCGCAACGATGCGCCGATCAGGATCGGCAACTGGACGCCCGACAATTACGGCGGCAAGTATTTTGGCAAGGTGACGCTGGCGACGGCGCTGGCCAAGTCGCTGAATTCGGTTGCTGCCCAATTGACCATGGAAGTCGGGCCGAACGCCGTCGTCGAGGCCGCGCACCGCATGGGCATCCAGTCCGATCTGCAGGCCAACACCTCGATCGCGCTCGGCACTTCGGAAGTGACGCCGCTGGAACTGACCTCGGCCTATGTGCCGTTCGCCAATGGCGGCTACAAGCCGGATATCCATTTCATCCGCCGCATCACCACCGCCGAGGGCAAGGTGCTCTATGACAGCGGCGGCGGCAACGCGCCGCGCGTGGTCAAACCCGAGATCGTCGGCATGATGAACTCGATGATGATGGGCACGGTCGAGTTCGGCTCGGCAAAAAAGGCGGCCTTTGCCTGGCCGTCGGCCGGCAAGACCGGCACCAGCCAGAATTCGCGCGATGCCTGGTTCGTCGGCTACACCGCCAATCTCACCACCGGCGTCTGGTTCGGCAATGATGACGGCACGGCGATGAAGAAGGTCACCGGCGGTGCGCTGCCGGCGCAGGCCTGGCACGAATTCATGGTCGCCGCGCATGAAGGCGTGCCGGTGCGGCCGCTGCCCGGAACCTGGAAATCGACGCCTGCCGACACGATCGTGCCCGACGACATACCCTCTGTCGACAACAACCAGCCGGCACCAGTTCCGTCAGCGTCGGTTGTCCAGCAGGCGCCATCAGCGCAGGTAGCTGCCCCGGCGACCAGAGCGCCAGCACCGGCCCGCGTGGCGCGGCCTGCCCAGACCGTCGATGCCGATGGCTTCGACATGCCTGCGGACAATGGCACAACCGCCTCGGTCGGGCATCCTGTGCCGCCAGGCAGTGTCGGCGGTCCGCTCAAGAAGAAGCGGACCTCGATCCTGGATATTCTGGGCGGCGGCTGACGGCGGTCGCCCCGGCGGGTTGCAGCGGCGTCAATCCGCCTCTCGCCAGCGCCACGGTGTTCGGCTACACCTCCGGCCGGAGACCGCGACATGGCTGAACTCGACACCAGAAAAACCATCGTGCTGACCGGTGCCAGCCGCGGCATCGGACACGCCACGGTCAAGCGCTTCTCGCGCGAGGGTTGGCGCGTCATCACCTGCTCCCGCCAGGCCTTTGCCGAGGATTGCCCGTGGCCGGCAGGGCCGGAAGACCACATCAGGGTCGATCTCGCCGATCAGGAAGATGTCGGTATCGCCGTCTCGGAAATCCGTCATCGGCTGGAAGCGCATGGCGGCCAGTTGCACGCGCTGGTCAACAATGCCGGCATTTCGCCGAAACTCAAGGACGGCAACAGCCGCATGGACTCGATCGACACGCCGATGCATGTCTGGCGTGACGTGTTCCAGGTCAATTTCTTCGCGCCGATCATGCTCGCGCGGGGGTTGTTCAAAGAGTTAGCCGCGGCCAAGGGCTCGATCGTCAACGTCACCTCGATCGCCGGCACCCGCGTGCATCCTTTCGCCGGCACCGCCTATGCGACATCGAAGGCGGCACTCGGCTCGCTGACGCGCGAAATGGCGCATGATTTCGGCCCGCACGGCATCCGCGTCAACGCCATCGCGCCGGGCGAGATCGATACCGCGATCCTGTCGCCGGGCACGGACAAGATCGTCGAGACGATTCCGCTGCGGCGCCTCGGCACCACAGCGGAAGTCGCCGACATTATCTTCTTCCTGTGCTCGCAGCAGGCGTCCTATGTGACGGGCTCGGAAATCCACATCAATGGCGGCCAGCACGTTTGAGTGAGGATTTCGAGCGCTACACGGAAACCAACGTCGTTGGGTCGCTCGTCATCTACGAATGGGCCGCGGAGCTCGACATATTCCGAGCGCGGGACATACTCGACAATCTCGTAGAGATTGTTGGTTCCCAGCCGGATATTGCGACAGTCGTCGGCGGCAGTCGCAGCAAAGACTATCTCTATCGGAATTTCATCAAACGTGATGTGCTTCACAAACAGGAGTGGCAAACGCTCGGCTATCTCTGGAGGAGAAAGTCCGACTCACTGTCGGATTTCGCAATCGATATTGCCTGCTCCCTCGATAGCTTTAAATGCTTCGAAGTCCATATCGACAGAGCTGCGACGCCGGATCCCGATGAGACATTCCAGAAGATCGTCAGACTGGTTTGCGACGAGTTGCAACCTGTCTATGGGATAGGCTTGTCGATGCCGTATTTCTGGGGGCCGAGGGCATTTGCGCACGGGTCAGCATCTTCCCGTTTCGCAACCGAGGACAAGACATTTTACGGTCCACCGGCTGCGATGAAGGAGCAGTCGTTCTCGTTCGGCAAGACGTTCCGCACCGAAAGTGCGCGGCGACAACTGGATCAGAATCTTCGCGATCTATATCCTTTCAACCTGCTGTCGAAAGGCCATCTGGATCGGCGGATCGAGGGCAAACGACTGGATAACTGGATTGAACAGAACTCGTTAGGCGTCATACGGAAACTGTCGCCGATCACGTGGCAATGGGACGTCCCGCCGGGTGACGTTCAAAGTATCAGGAGACGGCTTGTCGACGCCGGGCTCACGATTGTGAAGCTATAAGCTCGTCTCCTAAAGCGGCTAGGCGATTGGCTCAGATCGTCCTCGCCCGTCCAGCAAGGCTTCCCAGGACCGCCATCAGCAAGGTGGCGACGGCGCAGGCGCCCAGGGCCAGGCTCCAGTTCCCGGTTGCGTCATGGGCAAGACCAGCCAGCGGCGGGCCTGCGGCGGCCAGCGAATAGCCCAGGCATTGCGCCATTCCCGACAGCGCTGCCGCCTCCTGGCTGTGCGAAGCCCTCAGGCTGACGAAGGAGAGGCCCAGCATGAAGGCGGCACCCGCGCCGAAGCCGAACAGCGCGATCCAAAGTGCTGCAAGGGCCGGAAACTGCCACAGGCCCAGCAGCGAGAGGCATGTGATCAGGGCCATGCCGATGGCCATGACGCGCTGGTCCTTCATGCGCCTGACGGCGGTGCCGAGCAGCAGGCCGGGGATCGCGATGGCCAGTTGACAGAGCCCATGCAGCGAGCCCGCGGTCGCCGCGGGATAGCCTGCCTCCGCCAGGATCGAGGGCAACCATCCGACGATCACATAGAAGACCAGCGAGGTAAGGCCAAGAAAGCCCGTAACCTGCCAGGCAAGGGCCGAGCGCCAGAGGTGTCCGCGGTCATGCGTGGAGGCTGCCGCTCGCTCCTGGGCGGCGGGCATTTGAAGCTGGGGCGCCCAGGCAATCAGGGCGGCGACGGGAAAGATCAGCGTGCAGGCAAGCGAGAGATGCCAGTTCGACCCCGGCAGTTGGGCGAGCGGGATCGCCGCTGTCGATGCCAATGCCTGCGAAAGTCCGGACACGATGGCATAGAAGCCGGTCAGGCTGGCGACCCGGTTGGGAAAATCGCGTTTCAGCAAGCTTGGCAGCAGCACGTTTGCGACAGCAATGCCGGCCCCAAGCGTGCCGGTGCCGACGAACAGCGCCCAGAGGGGGCCGGTCGAGCGCAGGACAATACCGGTGGCAACAACAAGCAGCGCGGCGAATAACGACCTTTCGATGCCATATCGGCGCGCAAGGCCGGCCGCGAAAGGCGAGATCGCCGCGAACGCCAGCAAGGGAAGGGTGGTCAGCATTCCCGCTTCGGCCGCGCTGATGCCGCTGGTTTGCCGGATCATGCCGAGCATCGGCGCCACGCCGGTGATGGGCGCGCGAAGCGTTGATGCGATCAGCATGATGCCGACCAGGAGAAGCCCCTGGCCGCTCGATGTTCTGACAATTTCTCTAACCGTCATTGGAGACTCCTGACCTGGTGTTGGCGCCTGAGCGCCTTGATTTGGGGATTGCGGAAAATGAATCGTCAGCCGCCTCCAGCCCGTGCCGGAGTGCGGCGTGGTCGACCAAAACGGCCGGCTTATCCGGCTATGGTGAGAACAGCCTTGCCGCTGAAGCTGCGCTGGCGCAGAGCGTCCAGGGCCTGGGCGATATCCGTCCACGGCATGGTCAAGGCGACGCGGGTTTCCAGCCGGCCGGCCGCGACCAGAGTGAGCAGCGAGGCGATATCCGCGCCAATGCCCGAGCCGGACGTGTAGTAGGCGAAGGTCTGAAGCCTCGCGCCCTCATGGCCCGGGACAAACTGGCGGAAGCCAACCGGCGTGAGTTCGCCGCTGCTCGAACCGAACATGACGATGGTCCCGCCAGGCGCGATGCGTTCGATCGCGTGGGCGAGGCTTTCGCCGCCGACCGACTCGGTGATCAGCGAAAACGGCCCCTTGGCCAATTCGATCGCCTCTACCACTTGTTCGGCACCAAGGCCGCGGAGATCGTCGGCATGCCGGGCGGCGGCGATTGCGGTTACCGAGGCGCCTTGCTCGCGGGCGATCTGGATCTGGAAACGGCCGACCGCACCGCTCGCACCGGTGATCAGCACCTGCTGCCCGGCGAGGTCACCGCCATGACGTAACGTCCTCAGCGCCGTCGTGCCCGCGACCGGAAGCGTGGCCGCCGAGACGAAATTGACCTCCTCCGGCAGGACGGCGAGACGTTCGGCCGGAACGGCGACCCGTTCGGCCCAGCCGGCCTCGTCGACCAAGGCCACGACCCGGGTGCCCACGGCTGGCCCGGAGCCATCGGCTGCTGCCCGTTCGACGAACCCGACGACGTCCTGGCCAGGTATCCAGCCGTCCGGACGTATGGTGAGCAGGCGCAGTTCGCCACGGTTCAACGAGGTTGCGTGGACGGCGACCAGCGCTTCGTGCGCGCAAGGCTGTGGCTCGTCCACTTCGGCGAGTTTCAATCTGGCTGCGTTGTCGGAAGAGACGGTGAGCGCGAGCATGGGGTACACCTTTGCCAATTGCGGCGAGAAAGACCCGAGCCTATCGATTTGCGCCGACGAATAATCTAGATATAAAAGCAATCGATCGCTAAAAGTCGTCAACCATGAAACAACCCCTTCGCTATCCCTGGCTCAATTTCGATGTGGATGAGTTTTCAGCGCCGGCGATTGCCGTGCGCGTCGACGTCCCCGAAACCAGAGCGGAGGTATCAGCCCATTGGCATCGAAAGGGGCAACTCGTCTTCGCGCTCGGCGGCGGTGTCACCTGCCGCGTTCCCAGTGGCCTGTGGATGGTGCCGCCGCATTGCGGCGTGTGGGTGCCGAGCCGCATGGAGCACAGCAACATCGCGACAGCCAATGCCCGGATTTTCTTCGTCTACATCGAGCCGGGTGCTGCCGACCTGCCGGACCGGTGCTGCACGCTTTCGATCTCGCCGCTGCTGCGCGAGCTCATCATCGAGCTATCGGACTGTGCGCCGGACGATGCGAGGTGCGCTTTCCTGGGAAGCGTCCTGCTTGCCGAACTGCCTGATATGCCTGTCCAGCAATTGCATCTGCCGATCTCCTCCGAGCCGCGCTTGCGGCGGATCGCCGAAGCGCTGGCGGACGATCCCGCTGACCGAAGCACGCTGGCGGAGTGGGCCAATCGCGTCGCGCTCAGCGAGAGCAGTCTCGCTCGTCTCGTGGTGAAGGAGACCGGCTTGAGCTTCGGCCGCTGGCGCCAGCAATTGCACTTGATCGTCGCGATCAGGGAGCTGGCTTCGGGCGCAAGCGTTCAGCGGGTTTCGGGCGATCTCGGCTATGAGTCCGTCACAGCTTTCATCACCATGTTCAAAAAGGCGCTCGGCAAGCCTCCCGCACAATATCTCAGCAGCATCGCACAGAATGGCGGTTCTGCGTTCGTACGATCAGCCTAGGCTACGGACGGCTCAAGCCGCCTCCGGCTTGTGACCGAGCACCTCTTCGACAATGCCGCGCGCGATCTCGCGCTCGCCCATGATCACCGTGTCGGCGCCGAGCCCCTTGAGATGCTCGACTTCGGCATCGGAATGGGCTCGGGCGACGACGTTGATACCGGGATTGGCGGCGCGTGCCCGCAGCACGATCTGGCCGGCCTCGAAGGCGTTCGGGATGGCGAGGATCAGCCGCCTTGCGCCTTCGGGATTGGCGGCGGCGAACACTTCGGCGTTGGCCGCATTGCCGGCGACGGTCTCGACCCCGTCCGTCTTCAGCCTGGCCAGCGTCTTGTCGGCGTCCTCGATGACGAGGAAGGGCAGTGCAGCCTCTTTCAGCGCCGCGCCGACCAGGCTGCCGACACGGCCGTAGCCGATCAGGATGGCATGGCCGATGAGTGCGGTTTTCGGCGGTGGACCGTCTTCTTTTTGGAGGTTGCGGCGACCGAGGCCACCTGGCCCGGTTCCGTCGCCGGACCGACCGGCTTGGCGTCCGCCGGCGGTGCCGTCCGGGCGGCACGCGCTTCAAGCCACGGTTTCATCCAGTCGATGACCAGGAACATCAGCGGGTTGAGCACGATCGACAGGATGGCGCCGGCCAGGATCAGGTCACGGCCCTGCTCGGGCAGAAGTTTCAACCCGACGCCGAGTTCGGCCAGGATGAAGGAGAATTCGCCGATCTGGGCAAGGCTAGCTGAAATCATCAAGGCTGTCGCCAGGGGATAGCCGAAGGCGATGACGATGACGAAGGCCGCCAGCGACTTGCCGATGACGATGATGGCCAGCGTCGCCAGGATCGGCAGGCCATTGCTGAACAGGCTGAACGGGTCGAACAGCATGCCGACGGAGACGAAGAACAGCACCGAAAAGGCATCGCGCAAAGGCAGCGATTCTTCGGCCGCGCGGTGGCTGAGCTCGGACTCGCTCATGATCATGCCGGCGAAGAAGGCGCCGAGCGCCAGCGAGACGCCAAACAGTTTTGCCGCGCCGAAAGCGACGCCGAGCGCGATGGCCAGCACTGCCAGCCGGAACAGCTCGCGCGACCCGGTATGGGCGACGTAGTGCAGGATCCAGGGGATGACCCGGCGGCCGACCACCAGCATGACGACGACGAAGGCAGCGACCTTGGCCAGCGTTATGCCGACGACGCCCCAGATGCCGTAACTGGCCGGCAGCGACAGCAGGCCGCTCGAATGCACATCCGCCTGCTCCTGACCGCCGAGCACGCCGGCAAGGGCCGGCAGCAGCACCAGCGCCAACACCATGGCGAGGTCCTCGACGATCAGCCAGCCGACGGCGATGCGGCCGCGTTCGGTCTCGATCAGCCGGCGTTCCTGAAGCGCGCGCAGCAGCACCACGGTCGAGGCGACCGACAGCGCCAGGCCGAACACCAGACCCGCGCCCATCGACCAGCCGAGCATCCAGGACAGCCCGGCGCCGAGTGCGGTGGCAAAACCGATCTGGACGATGGCGCCGGGCACGGCGATGGCGCGGACCGACAGCAGGTCCTTCAGCGAGAAATGCAGGCCGACGCCGAACATCAGCAGGATGACGCCGATTTCGGCGAGCTCGTTGGCAAGGCCGGCATCGGCGACGAAACCGGGCGTGTTCGGCCCGACCAGCACGCCGGCCATGAGATAGCCGACCAGCGGCGGAATGCGGAAGCGATTGGCGAGAGCGCCGAAGACGAAAGCCAGCCCCAGACCGGCGACGATGGTGGCGATAAGGGGCGTGTCATGCGGCATTGTCTATGGAGCGCCTTTCAAACCAGAGATGTCGGATATGCGCCGCCCGAAGCCGCCGCCTGTTTTGCAATATGGTGGAAGGGGTGACGGTGATGCAACCCGCAGGGCGCGAAAATCGACGGTGCGGCGGCAAAATGCCTGACCGGCGGCTGAGCAGCCGCCGGTCAGATTTGGGCTCCTGATGGCATTCGTTTCTATAGCCGATCCGTGGCCTGGGGTCAGGCTGCCCGCAGCAAGGCCTCGATCTCGAATATGGTGTGGTTGGTCAGAGTCTTTGAAATCTCGGCGGCCACCTTGTCCTCGACTTCCTTGTGCAGTTTCTTGCGCATGGCGCCAAGCACCACGGGTGGGGCGACAAGCACGATGCTGTCGAACTCGCCGCCATGCGCGAGCTTGTAGAGCCGGGCGGCAATGTCATCGGCGAAGCGCTCCTTGCCGATCCGGTGCCAGTCGGTGTCCTCGACGGCGCTGCGATGCACCGACGGGCCATCATTGTGCCGGCCTGGACTGTCGGTGCCTTGTTCGCGGGTTGGCGGATTCTCCTGCTCCATCATCTGCACGACCTCAAGGTTGGGAAACTTGTTGTCGCCGGCATTCTTGAGGAAGAGCGCTTTTTCGCCGTCGGCGACCATGACCCACATGCCGTGCTTCAGCTTGATCGTGCCCATGATGATGGGTTCCTTTCCTTGCTGCGGCCACGCCTCAAGCGGCACTCCGCTGCGGTTTCGATTTTGGGTAGTGGACGTGATGGGAACGCCTTGCGGAGCGGTAATGTTCCACCTGCACAGGCCAGTTGAATGCCCGCCGGCCGAGGCCGAGAGTCGAAAATCGGCGATCAGCGGCTTTAATCTACTGAATTGGTAGAAATTAGAAAAAACTGTTTTGCGAAACAAATGGCAGGCGGCTAAAAAGACCTGAAATCAAGGCCCGTTTCAGCGACTTGAATCCGCCCATACTCTGGATGTGGAATATTTTTCTCCTGCCTTTCGCAGTTGCGAAAAAGCGATTGCCTGCCATCACAGGATGCGCGAGTGCTTTGCTTCTGGTTTTTCGCGCCCGGGCGTAAAACTGCGAACCTGTTCCCGGATTGCTTTTGTCATGCCGCATGCCAATGCCAAGCTCAACGCCTTTCCCGTCTTCGTGCGGGTCGAGGGCGAAGCGGTGGCCATTGTCGGCGGCGGCGAGGAAGCCCTGGCCAAGGCGCGGCTGATCGGACAGTCGAGCGCGGTGCTGCGCATCATTGCCGAAGACGCCGAGCCGGAGCTGGTTGCCTTCATCATCCAGTCCGGCGCCAGCCATGTCGCGGCAGCTTATGATGCCTCGCAGCTCGAAGGCGCGGTCATGGTGTTTGCCGCCAGCGGCGATGAGGCGCTCGATCGCCGCGTCGTGGCGGACGCGCGGAAACTGGGCATCCCCGTCAATGCCGTCGACCGGCCTGAGCTCTGCGATTTCTTCACACCGGCGCTGGTCAACCGCGCGCCGGTCGCCATTGCCATCGGCACCGAAGGCGCCGGCCCGGTGCTTGCCCAGATGTTGCGCGGCCGCATCGATCAGATGCTGTCGCCGTCGCTCGGATCGCTGGCAACGCTCGCCGCTTCGCTGCGTGGTGCGGCCGAGAAATTGCTGCCGAAAGGCAATGCCCGCCGCCGCTTCTGGAACAGTTTTTTCCAGGGTGCTCCGGCCCATGCCGTCGAAGCCGGCCAGTTGTCGCAGGCGCATGATGCGGCTGTGGATCTTCTGCTGTCGAACGCACCGGCTGCGGGCCATATCGCCTTGGTCGGTGCCGGTCCCGGCGCCGAGGATCTTTTGACTCTTCGTGCACACCGCCTGCTGATGGAAGCCGATGTCATCGTCCATGACGCGCTGGTGCCGGAGGCGGTCGTTGCCATGGGTCGCCGCGATGCCGAGCGGCTTCCGGTCGGCAAACGCAAGGGCTGCCACACCAAGAGCCAGGCCGAGATCAACGCGCTGCTGGTCGAACTCGGCCGACAGGGCAAGCGTGTGGTGCGGCTGAAGTCGGGCGATCCGCTGGTGTTCGGCCGTGCCGGCGAGGAGATGGCGGCACTGCGCGAAGCGGGCATCGCCTATGAGGTGGTTCCCGGCGTCACCGCGGCCTTTGCCGCGGCCGCCGATTTCGAACTGCCACTCACTCTGCGCGGCGTGTCGTCGTCGATGGTGTTCACCACCGGCCATGATCTCAAGGGCAACTCATTGCCCGACTGGGCCAAGCTCGCCATTTCCGGCGCCACGGTCGCCGTCTATATGGGCCGATCGGTCGCGGCTGAAGTCGCCGGCCGGCTGATCGAAGCCGGCCTGTCGCCGGATACCGCAGTCGCGGTGGTCGAGAATGCCAGCCTGGCCAACCGGCGCTGTTTCCACGGCACGTTGGCCGACCTGCCGTCGCTGGAAGCGCGTAGCGATCTTTCTGGGCCTGTCATGACCATCATCGGCGATGCGGTTGCCGGCGCCAATTTTGAACGGTCCGAGCCGCTTGCCGCACACAGGTATGAAGGCGCGGCCATTGCCGCCACTGAGAAGGTTCAGCCATGAAGATACTGACCGCCAACCGCCTGACCGATGGCATCGCCGTCTGGTACGCCGATGGCGGCTGGGCCGAGACGGTGGACCACGCCGACCTGGCCCATGACAAGGCGGCCGAGGACCGCCTGGAGGCGATCGGGGCCAAGGCCTATGCCGACAATGAAGTGGTCGACGTCAATCTGATCGACGCGGACGTCGTCGACGGAATTGTCGAGCCGGTGCGGTTGCGCGAAAAGATCCGCGCTGCGGGGCCGACCATCCGCAGCGATCTCGGCAAGCAGGCCGAGCGGGCGGCGTAGCCAGGATTTGAGTGAAACGGGCGGACGCGCCCTGAAAGACGAAGCATGTACCGTTACGATGAGTTCGACCACGATTTTGTCCAGGCCCGCGTCGCCGAGTTCAGCGACCAGGTCCAGCGCCGGCTGTCCGGCGAGATCACCGAGGACCAGTTCCGGCCGCTGCGGCTGATGAACGGCGTCTACCTGCAGCTGCACGCCTATATGCTGCGCATCGCGGTGCCCTACGGCACGCTGAACGGCAAACAGCTGCGCATGCTCGGCCACATCGCCCGCAAATACGACAAGGGCTACGGCCATTTCACCACGCGCCAGAACATCCAGTTCAACTGGCCGGCGCTGTCGGACATTCCGGCGATCCTGGCCGATCTCGCCAGCGTCGAGATGCACGCCATCCAGACCAGCGGCAATTGCATCCGCAACGTCACCGCCGACCACTTTGCCGGTGCGGCCGCCGACGAGGTTGCCGATCCGCGCCCCTACGCGGAAATCCTGCGGCAATGGTCTTCGGTGCATCCGGAATTCTCGTTCCTGCCCCGGAAATTCAAGATCGCGGTGACAGGGGCGGAGCGCGACCGTGCCGCCATCCAGACCCATGACATCGGCCTTCATGTGAAGAAGAACGCCGCCGGCGAGCTCGGTTTCGCCGTCTATATCGGCGGCGGCCAGGGCCGCACGCCGATGGTGGCGAGGAAGATCCGCGATTTCCTGCCGGAAGCCGACCTGCTGTCCTACTGCACGGCGATCCTGCGCGTTTACAACCTCTATGGCCGCCGCGACAACAAGTACAAGGCGCGCATCAAGATCCTGGTGCACGAGACCGGCGTCGAGGAAATCACCCGCCAGGTCGAGGCCGAGTGGCAGGAGTTGAAGGACGCCGAGCTGAAGCTGCCGGATGCCGACATCCGTGCCATCGAGGCCTATTTCGCGCCGCCGGCGCTGACCGACCGGCCGGACGGCGACCAGGCGGTCAAGCTGGCGCGCCTCGATTCCAAGGGCTTCTCGGAGTGGCTCGACCAGAACGTGGTGACGCATCGCCATCCCGACTACGCGGCGGTGACGATTTCGCTCAAGGGCATCGGCGAGGTGCCGGGCGATGCTTCCGACAGCCAGATGGAAGCGGTTGCCGACATCGCCGAGAAATACGCCTTTGACGAGCTGCGTGTCAGCCATGAGCAGAACCTGATCCTGCCGCATGTGGCGCGGAGCGACCTCAAGGCGGTCTATGACGCGCTGGTCGACATCGGGCTGGCGACGGCCAACTCCAATTTGATATCGGACATCATCGCGTGCCCGGGGCTCGACTATTGCGCGCTGGCCACCGCACGCTCGATCCCGATCGCGCAGGAAATCTCGCAACGCTTCGCCTCGCTGGAACGGCAGCGCGAAATCGGCGAATTGAAGCTGAAGATATCCGGCTGCATCAATGCCTGCGGCCATCACCATGTCGGCCATATCGGCATACTCGGCGTCGAGAAGAAGGGCTCCGAGCTCTATCAGGTGACGCTGGGCGGCTCGGCCGACGAGAACACGTCAGTCGGCGAAATCATCGGCCGCGGCTTCTCGTCGGAAGAGATCACCGATGCCATCGAGCTGATCGTCGAGACCTATCTCGGCCTTCGGCTCAATGCCCAAGAAAAATTCATCGACGCCTACCGCCGTATCGGTCCCGCGCCGTTCAAGGAGGCGCTCTATGCTGGCGAAGCCAAGGCCGCTTGACCGCATCGCCGATGTCGATGACGGCGCCGCCGCGAAAGCGGCGGGGCTTGATGCGCGCTATGGCCACCTGAAGCCGCTCGAGATCATCGAACGCTCGGCCCGCGAACTGTTTCACGACGAGATCGCCGCGGTGTCGTCCTTCGGCGCGGATTCGGCGGTGCTGCTGCACATGATCGCCGAGATCGACCGCACGCTGCCGGTCATCTTCCTCGACACCGGCAAGCATTTCGAGGAGACGCTCGGCTATCGCGACGCGCTCGTCGCCGATTTCGGGCTGACCAACATTCGGGTGATCAAGCCCGACGAGGCCGCGCTCGAGCGGATCGACCCGACGGGCAATCTGCACCAAAGCAACACCGATGCCTGTTGCGGCGTGCGCAAGGTCGAGCCGCTGGCGCGCGGGGTGGCACCGTTCCGAGCCTGGTTGACCGGGCGCAAGCGCTTCCAGGCCTCGACGCGGGCAGCGTTGCCGGTATTCGAGGCGGTCGGCGCGCGCATTCGCATCAATCCATTGGCGCATTGGACGACATCGGACCAGGCCGACTATATGCGCGCCCATGCGCTGCGCGAAAACCCGCTGGTCGCCTATGGCTATCTGTCGATCGGCTGTTTCCCGTGTACGCAACCGGTGCAGCCGGGCGAGGACGCACGTAGCGGCCGCTGGGCCGGTCATGCCAAGACCGAGTGCGGCATTCACCTGTCGGGACTGGAAGTGTCGCTGACCGACGCATCACTATAGGGTATATTGATATTCAGGTGATGCCGGTCTGCAAACGGTGGTTTCCTGCGCTTCCGGTGCTCACGTACCCAAAAGTACGCTCCGCTCCGGTTCTCGGAACCCATCGTTTTCGACTCGGCCTGACCTGAATCTCAACACACCCCAAGATTTGGGCTTAGGATTTTTGATGACCGAAACGACGACACCGGAGACCCGGCTCTGGACCCCTGAGGGTTTTCGCGAGGATGAGTGGGCTCATGCCGAAAGTGCTGACGCGCTTTCCGGCAATGGCCGCTTTATCCTGCCGTTGCAGGCGTTCCTCGACCTTGATCCGGAGGTGCGCCGGTCCGCCAAAGAGCGGCTCGGCGTGGTGCTGCAGCCCGGCGACCAGCTCGAGAAGATCGCAGACCTGCTCGACCAGCTGTCGCTGGTGGCGCTGGTTTTCCCGGCCTTCAGCGACGGCCGCTCCTTCTCCAAGGCTGAACTGCTGCGCAGCCGCTATCATTTCGAAGGTGCCGTTCGCGCTACCGGCCAGGTGCTGGTCGACCCGTTGCCGCATATGCTGCGGTTGGGCTTCGACGAGTTCGAAATCTCCAACCCGGTGCTGTTGAAGCGCCTGGAAGAGGGCCGTACCGGCGGGCTGGGGCTTTACTACCAGCCGACCGAAGCGTCGGAGCCGAAGGGACCGAAATACTCCTGGCGGCGACTGCGGGGCAACTGACGCAGCGGTAATTCCGCGCGCCTTTACAAAGACTGTGATCGGGCCTTCTCTTGGTTGTCCGGACGGAAATATCCGCCGGCGCGAGGGAGGAAGGCCATGGACTTCGACTATGTCATCGGCGGCGGTGGCTCCGCCGGGTGCACGCTTGCCGCACGGCTGTCCGAAAATCCATCCGTTACCGTCTGCCTGATTGAAGCCGGCGGCGAGGGCAGGAACCTGCTCATCCGCGCGCCGGCCGGCATCATCGCCCTGCTGCCGGGGCGGCCGAAGATCAACAATTGGGGATTGCAGACGGTACCGCAGCAAGGACTGGGCGGCCGCAAGGGCTACCAGCCGCGCGGCAAGGCGCTCGGCGGCTCCAGTGCCATCAACGCCATGCTTTACACGCGAGGGCATCGCGGCGACTACGACAAATGGGCCGGTCTCGGCTGCCAGGGTTGGTCATGGGACGAGGTGCTGCCCTATTTCAAGCGCGCCGAAGGCAATCAACGCGGCGCCGACGCACTGCATGGCGGCGACGGGCCGCTGCGGGTCGGCGAACAACAGGAGCCGCGGCCGATCTCAAGAGCCTTTGTCGAGGCCTGCGGCGAAAACCAGATCCGCCGCAATGACGATTTCAACGGGCCGGAGCAGGAAGGGGCGGGGCTCTACCAGGTCACGCAATTCTGGGGCGGGGCCAAGAACGGCGAGCGCTGCTCGGCGGCGGCCGCCTATTTGCATCCGGCGATGAACCGGCCGAACCTCACCGTCATCACCGGTGCGCATGCCACCGGCATTGTGCTGGACGGCAAGCGCGCCACCGGGGTGCGCTATCGCAAGGGTAACAGTGAGGCCGTGGCGAAAGCCAGGCGCGAGGTCATCGTCTGCGGCGGTGCGTTCGGCTCGCCGCAGCTGTTGTTGCTGTCAGGGATCGGACCGGCTGTCGAGCTTGCAGCGCACGGAATTCCGGTCGTTCACGAACTGCCCGGCGTCGGCAAGAACCTGCAGGATCATCTCGATTTCATCATGGGCTGGAAATCGAAGGATGCCGACATGATGGGCATCGGCCTGCGCGGTCTGCCTGGCTTGCTGCGGCATATGCTGCGCTGGCGCAAGAGCGGCACCGGCATGATCGCCACGCCCTATGCGGAAGGCGGCGCTTTCCTCAATCCGATCCGGCGATCGACAGGCCCGATCTGCAGCTGCATTTCTGCATCGCCATCGTCGACGATCATGGCCGTAAGCTGCATCTGGGATATGGCTTTTCCTGCCATGTCTGTGTGCTCAGGCCGCATTCGCGTGGCGAGGTCGGGCTGTCGAGCCCGGACCCGACAGCGCCGCCGCGCATCGACCCGCGCTTTCTCGAGGACGAACGCGACGCCGGCCTGCTGCTCAAGGGCGTCAGGATGATGCGCGGCATAATGGAGGCGCCGGCGCTGGCGAAGTATCGCGACAAGGAAATCTACACCGCCGGCGTATCGAGCGATGCCGAGCTGATGGCGCATATCCGCGCCCGCGCGGACACGATCTATCACCCGGTCGGCACCTGCAAGATGGGCGTCGACGCCATGGCCGTCGTCGATTCTGAGCTCAAAGTGCATGGATTGCAGGGGCTGCGGGTCGTCGATGCCTCGGTGATGCCGACCCTGATCGGTGGCAACACCAATGCGCCGACCATCATGATCGCCGAGAAGGCGGCGGACATGATCAAGGCGGCCGCCTGACTGCAACTCTGGTCGAACCAGCGATGCTATTTTTGTTCGAGGTGAAGCGCCTTGTAGCGTCTTTTGTCTGGAATGGAGAAAACTGGTCGTACCAATTATGCGATTTACACTTTCCCTTTCGCCGGCCTGCCCTTAGGATAGGTCCATTATTTCGCACCCCGAAATAAATGGCCACAAGGGAGGAACCGGGAATGGCTGGCAAGAAAATATTGATGCTCGTTGGCGAGTTCAGCGAGGAGTATGAAATTTTCGTCTTTGAACAGGCCATGCATGCCGTCGGCCACACCGTGCATGTCGTCTGTCCGGACAAGAAGGCGGGCGATATCCTGAAGACCTCGCTGCATGACTTCGAAGGCCACCAGACCTACACGGAAAAGCTCGGCCACGACTACATCCTCAACAAGACGTTTTCCGAGGTGGACCCGGCCCAATACGACGCCGTTTACGCGGCGGGCGGGCGCGGTCCCGAATACATCCGTATCGACAAGCGGGTGCAGGCGCTGGTGCGGCATTTCCACGAGACCGGCAAGCCGATCTTCACCATCTGCCACGGCGTGCAGATCCTGATCGCGGTCGACGGCGTGGTGCGGGGCAGGGAAGTGGCGGCACTGCACTATTGTGAGCCTGAAGTGACGCTGGCCGGCGGCATCTATATCGACGTCGCGCCGACCGGCGCCCATGTCGACGGCAATCTGGTTTCAGCCAAGGGCTGGCCGGGCCTGTCCAACTTCATCCGCGAATGTCTGAAAGTGCTGGGCACCGAGATCCGCCATGGCGAAATCCTGATGCGCGACGAGCGCCAGGCCGCCTGAACGGGACGTTTGCTCCGCCGCCGCGCCATGGCGCGGCGGTCGTCGTTCACACTTTTCCTGAACTTGCCTAGACCGCTGTCCGTGCTTCGCGGAACGACACCAGCTTGCGGCGGTTCTCATCCCACAATGCCAGTTTGACGCAACGCAGGCTGTCGAGCAGCGTGACGCGACCGATGCCACGCAGCTCCGGATAATCCCGCAGCACTTCCTGCAGCCGGTAGCCCGGCACCTTGGCGGAGAGGTGATGGACGTGATGGACGCCGATGTTGCCGGTAAACCAATTCAGCACCGGCGGCAGATCGTAGTAGGACGAGCCATGCAGGGCGGCATGCTGGAATTCCCAGTCGTCATCCTTTGCCCATTCCGTCTCCTCGAACTGGTGCTGCACGTAGAACAGCCATATGCCGGCCGAACCGGCGAGAATGACGATCGGCAGATGGACGACCAGGAAGGCGCCGGGGCCGACGGCCCAGATGAGAATGGCCGCCGCAACCGCGATGGCGAGATTGGTGGTCATGGATGACACCCAGGGTGTCAGGCCGCCGCGCATCATGCCGATGGGCAGCCTTTGCTCGAAGATGAACAGCCAGATCGGCCCCAGGCCGAACATCACGAGGGGATGGCGGTAGAGCCGATAGGCAAGGCGTCCGCGCCAGGACAATTGCCGGTATTCGGCAACGGTCAGCGTCCGGATGTCGCCCATGCCGCGCTCGTCGAGATTGCCGGCACTGGCATGATGCACAGCGTGGGCGCGCCGCCAGCAATCGTAAGGCGTCAGCGTCAGGACGCCGAGCGCACGGCCGATCCAGTCGTCGGCGTAACGATTGGCGAAGAAGGAGCCATGGCCGCAATCGTGCTGGATCATGAAGATCCGCACCAGGAACCCGGCCGCCGGCAGGATCAGGATCAGCCCCCACCAATGGCCGTAGGCATAGGCGGCCGAAGAGAGCGCCCAGAGCGTGGCGAACGGAATGAGGGTGATGGCGAGTTCGATGGCGCTGCGTCGCCGATCCGGCTTCTTGTAGCGCGCCAGAATCTTTAGCCAGGCACGCCTGCTGTTGGCGGCCGCATCGGGGGAAATCATGTTCATCAGGAAGCATAGGCGGGGCTTGTGGCCACCGCAAGGCAACCATCACGCAAAATTACTGTGCGTAATTGTCGCGCGACAGGCGATTTCCAGATGGGCATGCGTCAGTCCGCCCTGAGATTCGAGCACTTGACTTTCGGGTTCACGTCCGTTTTGATACGTATCACTAATACGTATAAGGACATATTTCTTGAAGCGAGCCACGCAAAAGGATGTCGCACGGCTGGCCGGGGTCTCGCAGGCCAGCGTCTCGATGGTGATGAGCGGCGGCGGGTCTCCGGCGCTGTCGTCGGAAACCTGGGAACGGATCACCAAGGCAGCGGTGCAGCTCGGCTATACGCCGAACCGGTTTGCCCAGGCGCTCAAGACCAATCGCACCATGACTATCGCCTGCATCGTGCCCGACATCACCAATCCCTTCTATCCGGCGCTGATGCGCGGCATCCAATCGGTGGCCGAGGACCTCAACTATGACGTGATCGCGGTCAGCACCGATGGCTCCGCCGAGCGCGAGCGGCATTTCCTGGACTGGTCCAGGCAGGGGCGGGTCGACGGCGTGATCGGCGTGTTTTTCACCCTGCGCGCCGGCGACTTCAAGCCGCTGATCGATGCCGGCGTGCCGGTGGTGCGCATCGAATCGAGCAAGAAACGCGGTGGCGACATCGCCATCGACGATATTTTCATCGACAGTTACGCCGCCGCCCTGGCGGTAACACAGTTTCTCATTGGTCGCGGCCATCACCGCATCGCCATGGTCGCTGGTCGGGGCGGGCCTCAGGGCGTGCGGGTCGAGGGCTACCGCACCGCGCTCACCGAGGCCGGTGGCACGCCTCATGTCGTCATAGACGAAGAGTTCAGTGAAACCGGCGGCGCCCGGGCCGCCGAGGCGGTGCTGGCCAGCAGCTACGCCCCGACGGCGATCTTCGCCGCCAATGATCTCATGGCCATCGGTGTGATGCAGGCGCTGCGCGATCGCGGCATCGCTATCCCAGGCGATATCGCCGTCGCCGGCTTCGACGATATTTCGGCGGCACGGCTGGTCACGCCGTCGCTCACCACTGTCGCCCAATTCCAGGGCGACATTGGGGTCAAGGCGGCACAGATCCTGATGGAAAGGCTGCGCGGCTCCAAGCCAGGCGCGGGCACTGCGCTCGAAATGCCCTTCAGCCTGATCGAACGCGGCTCAACCTGAAACCAAGAAACGAGAATATCGGAGGAGAAAACATGGAACGCCGTACACTGCTCAAGACCGGCCTCGGCCTCGCCGCCCTGCCGCTGCTGCCACGCCTTTCCTTTGCCGACGACAAGAAGCCGGTCGGCTTCTGGTATGAATCCGCCTCGCCCGAAAACCAGGACGAGCTCAAGACCCTGTTGGTCGACCCGTTCAATGCGGCGCATCCGCAGGACGATCTTTCGATCGATTTCCGCGGTTCCGACCTCGACAAGCAGCTCCGCATAGCCATGCTCTCGGGTAGTGGCCCGGACGTCGTCTTTACAGCCGGTCCGAGCTATGTCGCGTCAATGGCGCAGGCCGGGCAGTTGTTGCCGCTCGACGATTATGCTGCAAAACTCGGCTGGGACGACCGGCTGCTGCCGCTGTTCATGGAACTGGGCAAATATGAGGGCAAGCTCTACGCACTCGCCAAGACCTACGAGACGCTGGGCCTTTTCTACAACAAGACGCTGTTCGACAAGAACAGCTGGAAGGCGCCCACCACCATCGCTGAGCTCGAGGCGCTCGCCGACGAGATGAAGGGCAAGGGCTTGGTTCCGTTCGGCTCCGGCAATGCCGACTGGCGGCCGGCCAACGAGCATCATGTCTCGATCGTGCTCAATTCGGTGGCTGGCCCCGAGAATGTTTACAAGGCACTGACCGGCGCCATTCCGTGGACGGACGCCTCCATCCTGGCGGCCATCGATAAGCTCGATGAATGGTGGCAGAAGGGCTATTTCGGCCCGAATTACTTCTCGCTGACGCTGGAGCAGGCTTTCGCCCAGGTGGCGACGGGCCAGGCCGGCATGGCGCCGAGCGGAACCTGGAGTTTCACCAACATCCCGACCTATTTCCCGACCAACAACGCCGAGGCGGCTTTCGTTGGCTTTCCGAGCACGAGCGGTCCGCCGGTCTATGCGCTCGGCATCGGCTCGACGCTCTCGATCAACGCGAAATCCGAGAACGCCGACGGTGCGGCTGCGGTGCTCGACTATATGTTCAGCGAAAAATTCTACGGTGACATGAATTCCGTGTGGCAAGGCGAGTGGAACCTGCCTTTGAAAGACCTGTCGGGGGTAAAGCTCTCCGACAAGGTGCTGCCGCTCTACACCGAGGTGATGAAGAACCTGTCGTCGGCTGTCGGCGCCGGCCAGTACGGCTATACGACCTGGACCTTCCTGCCGCCCGCCACCGACACCTATCTCGTCAGCGGCATGGAGGAAGTCTGGCTGAAGAAGACCACCTCAAAAGATTACCTCAAGAAGCTCGACGAAACCTTCCAGCAGGAAAAGGCGGCCGGCAAGGTGCCGGCGGTTCCGAAGCGGGCCTAGGCCGGACGCCGGCAACGCCGCGAACCATCTGAACCAGCTGAAGGAGTGGCGCCCAACCGGCGCCCTCCCAACCCCAGGGCAATCGTCCATGCACCGGCTCTATCTCGTCCCGACGCTGATCATCAATTTCGTCATCGTGCTGGTTCCGGCATTGCTGACGGTCGTCCTGGCGTTCTGCAACTGGGACGGCATTTCGACGCCGACTTTTTCGGGACTGGACAATTTCCGGGCACTGTTTGCCGACGGCGTCTTCTGGTCGGCGCTGACCAACAACATCATCTGGACCGGCATCTTCCTCGTCGTGCCGATCGCCATGGGACTGCTGGCGGCCTCGATGCTTTTAATCGTCAGGCGAGGCAGCAATTTTTTCCAGGTCGTCTACTTCCTGCCCGTGGTCATCGCCACCGTTATCACGGCGCGGGTCTGGCAAGGCATGATCTACAGCCCCGTCACCGGCGTGTTCGGCCTGCTGGCCCGCATGGGCATGCCGGTGGCCAACCCGCTGGCGCAGCCATCGACGGCACTGTTCGGCGTCGCGACCGTCGACCTCTGGCACTGGTGGGGATTTCTGTGCGTCATTTTCTTCGCGGCACTGCGGCAGGTGCCGCAGGAGCACATCGAGGCGGCGCGCATCGAGGGCGCCAGCTACGGGCAGATGATGCGTTATGTGCTTTTGCCCGCAATTCGACCGACCATCATGCTGATGTTGATCATGACGGTGATCTGGAGCTTCCTTGCCTTCGACTTCGTTTACATCCTGACCCAGGGTGGCCCGGCGTTTTCGAGTGAGGTGCTGTCGACGCTGGCCTACCGCCATGCCTTCTACGACCTCAATGTCGGCCAGGCAGCCGCGGCGGCGCTGGTCATCAGCCTGTTCGGCCTCGTCGGCACGTTCTTCTACGTGCGCCTGCAGACGCAGGAGGGCGAGCAATGAGAATGGTCGAAAGCCGGACCACTCTGACGATCTCCTACATCGTGCTCGGCATCGGTGCATTCATTGCGCTGTTTCCGATCGCCTTGCTGGTGCTCAATTCTTTGAAGCCGGCAGCGCAGATCGTGCAAAGCCCGCTGTCACTGCCAAACCCCATCCGCTGGGAGAACTTCGTCAACGCCTGGAAACACGCCAAGTTTTCGACAACCTTCGTCAATTCATTGCTGCTTTCCGGCACGACGATCGTTCTCGTCTGCTCGACGTCCTCGCTGTCGGCCTATGTGCTGGCGCGCAAGAAAATCGCGTCGTGGAAGATCTGGACATTCTACCTGCTGGCGACGACCACGGCGCCGATCCAGCTTTATATCTTCCCGCTCTATTTCGGCTACGCCAAGCTCGGACTGATCAACAACGTCTTTGGCGTCGCGCTGATCTACACCGCGCTCTACAGCCCGTTCGCGGTGATGTTGCTGAGGACGTATTTCATCGCCGTGCCAAAGGAGCTCGAGGAAGCCGCGCTGATCGATGGCGCCACCCACTGGCAGGTGTTTTCCAAGGTCATGCTGCCGATCGTGTCGCCCGGCATCCTGACGGTGGCGCTGATCATCGGGCTCAATTCCTGGAACGAATTCCTGATCGCCGCGACCTTCCTACAGAAGGCGGACAAGGTCACCGCGGTGATCGGCTTCTACCTGCTCAGCGGACAATACAGTTCCGACTGGGGAGAGATCATGGCGGCGGCGCTGATCATCGTGGTGCCGGTGGTGGTGCTGTTTGTCGCCATGCAGAAACGGTTCATCGAAGGCATGGCGGGCGGCTCGGTAAAGGGCTGAAATCTTTCGACTATCTGGAGCAGAACATGCAGATTCCAAACGACTATCTGGAACGGGTCTATGCCGGCGTGCTTGGCAAGCTGGTGGGCGTCTATCTCGGCCGGCCGTTCGAGGGCTGGACCTACCAGAAGATCATGAAGGAGCTCGGGCCGATCGACTATTACGTACATGAGCGCCTGAACCAACCACTGGTGGTGACCGACGACGATGTCGCCGGCACCTTTACCTTCATCCGCGCGCTCGAGGATTACGGCATCTCGTCCGATTTGCCGGCCGAGGCCATAGGCAAGGCGTGGCTCAACTACATCGTCGAGGAACGCTCTATCCTGTGGTGGGGCGGCAGCGGCAATTCGACCGAGCATACCGCGTGGCTCAACCTCAAGAAGGGCATCCCGGCGCCGCATTCGGGTTCCATCGCCACCAACGGTCTGACGGTCGCCGAGCAGATCGGCGCACAGATATTCATCGATGGCTGGGCAATGGTTGCGCCGGGGCAGCCGGAGCTGGCGGCAAAGCTTGCCGAGCAGGCCGGCAAGGTTTCGCACGATGGCCAATCCGTCCATGCGGCGATGCTGTGGGCGGCGATGGAGGCTGAAGCCTTCGTGTCTGACGACATCGACCACCTCATCGATACCGGCCTGTCGGTCATCCCGCGTGATAGCCTGATCGCAAAGCTGATCGCCGACATCCGCGGTTGGGTGAAAGAATATCCCGACTGGCACGACACACGGCAGAAGATCGAGGATAAATACGGCTACGACAAATACCCGGGCAACTGCCACGTCGTGCCGAATCACGCGCTGATGGTGATGGCCGTGCTCTATGCGCCCAACGATTTCCAGAAGGCGCAGATGATCGTCAACACCTCCGGCTGGGACACCGACTGCAATGCCGGCAATGTCGGCTGCCTGATCGCCCTGATGCTCGGCCTCGACGGGATCGAGGCCGGCCCGGACTGGCGTGGGCCAATCGCCGACCGCCTGCTGATCTCCTCGGCCGATGGTGGCAACTCGATCAACGACGCGGTGCGCACGGCCTACTACATCGCCAACCTCGGCATGGCGCTCGCCGGCGGAAAGCCGCTCGATGCGCCGAAGGGCGGCGCGCAGTTTCACTTCTCGCTGTCTGGCAGCCAGCAAGGCTTTCGGCCGGTGGAGGGGCACGGCTCCGCCAATGGCGTTCGCGTCGGCAATGTCGAGTTCGAGAACGCCCGTGCCCTGACCATAAACTACGAGGCACTGGCACCCGGCCTGACTGCCGCCGTCACGACGCCGACATTCTCGCCGCGCGAGGTGCTGTCGATGCGCACCTACGATCTGATGGCGACGCCGCTGGTCTATCCGGGGCAAGTGGTCCAGGCACGCGTCGTCGCCGATCGGCACAACAAGGGCGCGGTGTCGGTTCGGCTGCGCATCCGCGCTTATGATGGCGATGACCATCTGCGCGACATTGACGGCGATGCGATCACCTTGAATGCCGGTGAGGACCGCACGCTTTCATGGCGAATGCCGGACCTGGATGGCCAGCCGATCGCCGAGATCGGTGTCGTACTCGCCAGTGACGGCAAGCGCGCCGACGGCCGCGTGCTGCTCGACTATCTCAGATGGGATGGCGCACCGGAACTGACGCTGCATCGCCCCGCCGGCGACAGCGATTTCTGGCGCATGGCCTGGGTCAACGGCGTCAGCTTCTTTTCCAAACGCTATCCGCCCAGTTTCCGCATTTCGCAAAGCCGTGACGAGGGCATCGTTATTCACGGCACGCGGCAATGGACCGATTACAAAGTCTCAAGCGACATCGTCATTCACCTTGGCAATTATGGCGGCGTCTGCGCGCGCGTCCAGGGACTGCGGCGCTACTATGCCGTGCGTGCCACCCGCAGCGGAAAGCTGCAGATCGTCCGCACAAGGGACATGGACACGCTCGTTCTAGCCGAGACCGATTTCGATCTCGTCTTCGAAAAGACCATTCCGGTGACGCTGACCGTAAAGGGTACGCGCATAGCTGCGCTCTTCGGCGGTGTGTCGCTCGAGGCGCAGGACATCAGTGCGGAGGCGTTCACCAACGGCGGCATCGGATTGCTGATCGCGGAAGGTGCCCTGTCTACCGACAAGATACATGTGAGCGGGACCTGAACGTCTCGCCTCACCAATCCCAGGAAGATCCCGATGGCTTCAGTCGAAATCGCCAACGTCCTCAAATCCTACGCCGGGCATGAGGTGTTGCATGGCGTCTCGGTCAAGATTCCGGACGGTCAGTTCGTGGTGCTGGTCGGTCCGTCGGGCTGCGGAAAGTCCACACTGCTGCGCATGATCGCCGGACTGGAGGACATTTCGGGCGGAACGATCAGCATTGGCGACAAGGTCGTCAACGACCTGCCGCCGAAGCAACGCGACATCTCCATGGTGTTCCAGAATTATGCGCTCTACCCGCACATGACGGTCGCCGAAAACATGGCGTTCTCGATGACGCTTGCCAAAGCGCCAAAGGCGGAAAAGGCCGAGCGGGTGGCAAAGGCCGCGGAAATCCTGGGCCTGACGCTGCTGCTCGACCGCTATCCGCGGCAGCTGTCGGGTGGCCAGAGGCAGCGTGTCGCCATGGGACGCTCGATCGTGCGCAATCCGCAGGTCTTCTTGTTTGATGAACCGCTGTCGAACCTCGACGCCAAATTGCGCGTGGCAATGCGCGCCGAGATCAAGGCATTGCATCAGCGCCTGCGCACCACCACCGTCTATGTGACGCACGATCAGGTCGAAGCCATGACCATGGCCGACCAGATCGTCGTGTTGAACAATGGGCGGGTTGAGCAGATCGGCAGTCCGCTCGATCTCTACGATCGTCCGGTCAACGTGTTTGTCGCCACCTTTATCGGTTCGCCGTCGATGAACATCATCAACGGCGTGGTCGCAAACCACAACGGCATGCCGGTGGTGCGAACAAGAGACGGAACCTTGCTGCCGGCCGGTTCACGCTTCAACGCGGTGGACGGAAAGATGGTCCAGTACGGATTCCGGCCCGAGCATTTGAGTGTCGTTGCCCCTGACAAGGGAATTGCGGCATTGATCGGCGTGGTTGAACCGATGGGGTCAGAAACCCAGGTTCATCTGACGATCGGCGGTGAACCGGCGGTCGCCGTGTTTCGCGACAGAATCAGCGCCCGCCCCGGCGAGACGCTCTTTGTCGAGCCTGACATCGCCAAGGTGAGCCTGTTCGACGCCGAGACCGGCATGGCGCTGGATGTTTAAGCCGAATTGGTGGACGGTTATCGCTGTCCGCCACCGCCCGTACTGCTTTCCAGCCGATCGAGATGCTCAAGCAACTCCCTGAAGCGATTGGGAATGTCGGCTTCGGCACGAAAAGCCGGCAAGGTGCGCAGAAAGCGCGTCATCGCCTCGGCGCCAAACTGGCGCCTGACTTCGGTGGCGAGCTTTTCTCCCTTTTCAGCCTTGTCGCGGGTCATCGTTTCAAAATCCTTTGTCGGTTCCGAAACTCCTCCAGCAAGGGAATGGTTCCCGCATCACGCTTCTGTGGCAAGCCAAGCCGGCAAATACGGTAAAATTTGAATTAAAATCGAAGGAGTGTCATTGATCACCGTATGGACCCCCGAAGGTCCTCCCGGTGCCTTACCCCTTGATTTTTGGCTGCCAAACCTCGATATCGGGCACAAAATCCACACCATTCGAGATGACGGGAAACGGCGATGAGCGACCAGGCAAAAGACGAACGCGCGCCCAGTGAAGCCGAGGCGGCCGAGGCCAATGCCGAGCGCACGGAAGGCAGCATCGACGGCGACTATGAAGCGCTTGTGCGACTGCTGAAGGAAAATGAAGAGTTGAAGGACCGCGCGCTGCGCGTCGCGGCCGAGATGGAGAACCTGCGCCGCCGCACCGCGCGCGACGTGCACGACGCCCGCACCTATGCGGTTGCGAATTTCGCTCGCGACATGCTGTCGGTGTCGGACAATCTGCGCCGGGCGCTGGACGCCATACCCGCCGAGGCCAAGGCGTCGGGCGACGCCGGCTTCAAGGCGCTGATCGAAGGCGTCGACCTGACCGAGCGTGCCATGCTGTCGGCGCTGGAACGGCACGGGGTCAAGAAGCTTACTCCCGAAGGCGAGAAGTTCGATCCCAATTTCCACCAGGCGATGTTCGAAGTGCCCAATCCCGATGTCCCGGCCAACACGGTGGTCCAGGTCGTGCAGCCGGGCTATTCGATCGGCGAGCGGGTGCTGCGTCCGGCCATGGTCGGCGTCGCCAAGGGCGGCCCGAAAATTGCCGCCGAGGCGCCGGTCGAGCCGGGGCCGGTGAATGACGAGGCGGAGAGGGATGCGTAGTTAGGGATTAGGCAGTAGGGCGGTAGGAGGATAGGGGGCGTCCCAACCCCTCCGGCTTCGTGTTAAACATACTGCCTTACTGCCCTATTCCCTTACTGCCTTGGCCTTCCATGCATCCCATCGCCCTTCTCGACTATGCCGGCGTCGCCGTTTTTGCGGCGACCGGGGCGTTGGCTGCTTCGCGCAAACAGCTCGACATTATCGGTTTCCTGTTCCTGGCCAGCGTCACCGGCATTGGCGGCGGCACGTTTCGCGACCTCATCCTCAACGTGCCGGTCTTCTGGGTGGGAAACCGCGACTATGTGCTGATCTGCGCTGTCGTGGCGGTTCTGGTCTTCTTCACCGCGCACCGCGTCGATCCCGCTACAAGCTGCTGCTGTGGCTCGACGCCATCGGGCTGGCCGCCTTTTCGGTGATGGGCGCGGCAAAGGGCCTGGCTATCACCGGTTCGCCGGTGGTTTCGATCATCACCGGCATGCTGACGGCAACCTTCGGCGGCATATTGCGCGATCTCTTGGCCGGCGAGCCGTCGGTGCTGCTGAGACCGGAGATCTATGTGACGGCCGCTCTGGCGGGCGCCGCGATCTTCACACTGGGCGACGTCGCCGGATTGCCGCAGATCGTCTCGGGGTTGGCCGGCTTCGTCGTGGCGCTCGCCGTGCGCGGCGGCGCGCTGCGTTTCGGCTGGTCGTTTCCGTCCTACAAGAGCCGGCCGGGAAGGCGGCCGGAAGATATTCCGTAAGAGAGGGATTAGGGGGTAGGGATTAGTCAGTAGGCAAAAAGCACGAATCGCAACGTCTTCACTACTGCCTACTGCCTACTGCCTACTGCCTACTGCCTACTGCCTTCACGCCGCGAAACGCTGCGCTTCCCCGCCATAGTAGTTGACGTAGCGGGCGCCGATCTCCTTGACCGGCATCACCACGAAGACGTCGACGGTCGAGAATTCGCGGTCGATGACGCAGCCGTCGCCGATGCGGGCGCCGACCCTCAGATAGCCCTTGACCAGGGGCGGCATCGCCGCGATCGCCGCCTTGGCATTGACCGCCTCGATCGGCATCAAATCCATGGAGCAGTACCGATCGGAAACCGCGCGCACGTCCCAGGCGGAGTTGGTACGGCAGTGATGGGCAAGATAGGTGAGCGCCTCCGCGTGAGCGGCCGGCACGGTGCCGTGGAAAGAGGCGCAGCCGGTCATCACGCCGATTTCGTAGTGGTTGATGTACGCCCAGATGCCTTGCCACAGCGCCTCGATGGTACGCTTCGAACGGTATTGCGGCAAAACGCAGGAGCGGCCGAGTTCGAGAAAACGCTGGCCGGGGTGACGGGCGATGAGCTTGGTCAGCTCGAACTCGCCTTCGGAATAGAAGCCGCCGGCGGTGGCCGCGATTTCTTGCCGCAGCAGGCGATAGGTACCGACGATACGGCGATGTTCGGGGCCGGAAAGCGTCGTATCCAGCACCAGAAGATGGTCGCAGAGCGGATCGAACCGATCGGCGTCGCGACGGTCCTGCGCCTGGAACAGGTCCTTCCTGGCGCCAAGCTCGTCGTAAAATACGCGGTAGCGCACTTCCTGCGCGGCCGCGATCTCGGCCTCGTTGCGGGCGAGCCGCACTTCGAGATTGCCGATACGGCCGAGTGCTGCGCCTTTTATGACGGAATCGACGTTACGTCCGGCAAGCAAGGCGCTGCTGGCGTTTGGCCGAGTGTCACATTCCGGCATAACTGTATGCACGAGTGATTCTCCTTCGAGCCATCCCTCTTGGCACGGGGATACGGTGTAGGTGCAACAGGATTGTGAC
This sequence comes from Mesorhizobium kamtschaticum, assembly GCF_056174585.1. Classification (NCBI taxonomy): domain Bacteria; kingdom Pseudomonadati; phylum Pseudomonadota; class Alphaproteobacteria; order Hyphomicrobiales; family Phyllobacteriaceae; genus Mesorhizobium; species Mesorhizobium kamtschaticum. The sequence goes on from NZ_CM149691.1 coordinate 2,246,438, forward strand.
AGTACCGTGATACGGCGTCGCGGGCAATACTTCGTCGGCTGGCGAAAACGGTCAACCGGCTACGTTAGGTGAGGAAACATGAAGCCCGTCGCGTTTGCGCGAGCCCAGGCAACGCGCGTCAGGTCCTTGTTTTCATGCATGTCGTCGTCGCAAAAACGGAGTCACTTTCGCGCGAAATGCACTAGCCGCGCGCCGGAAAAAACCTGTTCAAGCGGCGACCTGGCCCTCGACGGCGCTGACAAGCGCATCGGGGTCGAGCGGCTTGGTGACGAAGCCGCTGGCGCCGTGGGCGAGCACCGTATGGCGGGTTTTTCCTGGCTGTCGGCCGACAGCACCATGATCGGCACGGGCGCCGCCGATGTTTCCTCTTCATGGCGGCGGATCGCGGCAATGGCGTCCAACCCGTCCATGACCGGCATATGCAGGTCCATCAGCACCACGTCGAAGCGGTGCTTGTGCCCGGCGCTGGTGACGGCCTCGACGGCGGCCTTGCCATTGCCGACCACCTTGACGCGGTGCCCCGCCTTCAACAGCGTGGCGCGAGCCAGCATGGCATTGATGTCGTTGTCTTCGGCGATCAGCACGGACAGGCCCTGCTGGCGGTCGCTTGAGGCGCGAAGTGCCGGAGTGCGGCGCTTTTCCGGCTGCGGCTGGGCAAGGGCCGGCGCATGGCTGGTTAAAAGGACACGCAAAAGTGTTCCCCCGCGCACCGGCCGGGCCAGGAAGGTCGCGTAGCCGCTGGCTCGGAATTCGCCAAGCATGCCGCGGTCGGTCGGCGCGATCAGCGTGATGGCTTCGCAATCGGAAAAGCCGCTTTGGCGCAACCGCTTGAGCAGCCTGCCGTCACTCTCCTCCATGGCCGCGTCGACCAGAAGCGCGTCGCAGCCCTCGGCCAGGGGGGCGGCCTGCGCCACGGTGGTGGCGATACCGGCCGTGCCGCCATTGGCGCGGATGGTGCGGGCGATGGCGTCGGCCTCGACGGCGTTCCTCGACAGGATCACCGCGCGTCTGCCGGCAAGCACGTTCTGCCGGCCCTGTGGCGCCCCCGTGGCCTCCGTGGCTGGGATTTCGAAGACGAATTCCGACCCCTGGCCAAGCCGGCTGGAGACCGAAATCGTGCCGCCCATGGCAGCCACCAGGCGCCTGGAGATGGCAAGCCCCAGCCCCGCCCCGCCATGTGCGCGCGTCGAGGTGCCGTCGGCCTGCTCGAACTCTTCGAAGATCCGCTCCATGTCCTCGTCGCGCAGGCCGGGACCGGTGTCGGTGATGGTGAAGCAGATGCGGTCGCTGCTCTCGGTGCGGGCGCGCGCGACGCTGACCAGCACACCGCCGCTGTCGGTGAACTTGATGGCGTTGCCGATGAGGTTGAGCAGCACCTGCCTGACCCGGCCAGGATCGGCGGTGATCAATTGCGGTACATCCGGTTCGACGTGGCAGCCGAGGCCAATATCCTTGGCGAAGGCGCGCGCGGCCAGCAATTCGATGATGTTGTCGGCGATCTCGCGCACCGACATCGGCTGCGGCTCCGGATCGAAGCGGCCGGCCTCGATCTTGGAATAGTCGAGCAGATCCTCGATCAAGGCGAGCAAGGCGCTGGCAGAGGTCGAGACGGCGCCGACATAGGTCTGCTGTTCCGGCGACAGGCTGGTGTCGGCCAAAAGCCTGGCCATGCCCATGATGCCGTTCATCGGCGTGCGGATTTCATGGCTGACGGTGGCGAGGAAGCGCGACTTGGCCTGGCTTGCATATCGGCCCGCTCGCGCGCGGTGATCAGCGAGGATTCTGCGCGCTTGCGGGCAGTGATATCGCGGGCGATGGCGCGATGCGAAACCGCGCCGCTATCCTTGTCGCGCACCGACAATTCGATCCAGGAGAACCAGCGCGAGCCGCTCGGCGTGCGGATGGCGACGTCGGTGGAACTCAGGCACTCATGGTCGGAAAAGGCGGCGTCGGGCACGATGCCGACCTCGATGCCGAGTTCGGCAAGGGTCTTGCCGGCAAGGTCGCGCTGATCGGTTTCGACCAGATCGGCGAACACCTTGTTGGCATAGACGATGTAGCCGTCGCGGTCGCGATGGATGACGAGATCGCCAAGCGCGTCGATGAGGCCGCGAAAGCGCTCCTCGCTTTCCTGCATTTCCCACATGCGGTCGGCCAGCGTCTCGATCTCGGCGCGGCTGCGGGCGGTGGTCTCGTCCAGCAGCACCACGGTGCGGTGGACGCTGCGTCTGGCATGCAGGTGCATTCCAAGGCCGGCGAGGCCGGTTGCCAGCAATGCGAGGCTGATGAAGATCGGCGCCCCGGTCAGATGCGCGAGGCCCGCCAGTATGATGATGGCAACGAAGGTCAGCAGCGGCAGGCTTTCCCGCCTGGCCAATTGCTGCTCCGGCACCAGCGGCGGCGGCGCAGCGATGAACCGCCGCGCCGGTGCGGCAAACGCATCGACGTCGTCGCCTTTGTCCACCTGCTGGCTGTCGGATTCCGCGATCATGCGAAATCCTTGCCAGACAGAGATTATGGAAAATTGCGGCGGATCGTTCGAATTTTAGCGGATAGGGCGTTTTTGTCCCGGCAGCGGCGGATTCGCCACTCGGTTGGCAATCCGTCCGCCGTCCGCGACCCGCTCGGCGGGCTTACATATCGACGACGACGCGTCCGCGGATCTTGCCGTCGACGATGTCGCGCGCGGCATCGATGATGCCGTCGAAGCCGATGGTCGTCGACAGGCTGGCGAGCTTCTGCAGGTCGAGATCGGAGCCGATGCGCCGCCAGGCCTCGATGCGCACGGCCTTCGGCGCCATCACAGAATCGACGCCAAGCAGCGAGACGCCGCGCAGGATGAAGGGGGCGACGCTCGACGGCAGATCCATGCCGCCGGCGAGGCCGCAAGCCGCGACCGCGCCGCCATAGGAGGTCATCGACAGCACATTGGCCAGCGTGTGGCTGCCGACCGAATCGATGCCGCCGGCCCAGCGTTCCTTGGCCAGCGGCTTGGCAGGCTGGTTGAGCTCGTCGCGCGTGATCACCTCGGCGGCGCCGAGGTTGATCAGATAGGGGCTTTCGGCGTTGCGGCCGGTCGACGCAATGACGTGGTAACCGAGGCTGGACAGGATAGAGACCGCGACCGAACCGACGCCGCCGGCGGCGCCCGTCACCACGACAGGACCGCGGTCGGGCAGGATGCCGTGCCGCTCCAGCGCCATGACGCAGAGCATGGCAGTGTAGCCCGCGGTGCCGACCGCCATCGCGTCATGCGCGCTGATGCCTTCCGGCAGCGGCACCAGCCAGTCGCCCTTGACGCGGGCGCGCCCGGCATAGGCGCCGAAATGCGTCTCGCCGACGCCCCAGCCGTTCAAGATGACCTTGTCTCCCTTGCGCCAATCGGGATTGGAGGACGAGATCACCGTGCCGGCGAAATCGATGCCCGGCACCAGCGGCCAGCGGCGGACCACCGGCGCCTTGCCCGTAATGGCCAGCCCATCCTTGTAGTTCACCGTCGTCGCTTCGACCGCGACGGTGACGTCGCCCTCCATCAGGTCGGCGTCGGTGAGATCCGTCACAGCCACCGATTGCTTCTTGTCGGCGTCGCGCGAGACGAGGATGGCTTTGAAGGTTTCGGACATCTTTTCTCCGCGAGCTTGCTCGGTGTGGACTGTGCGGCAATGGCCGCCTGCGGTCAATCTTTGGAAGGCTTGGCGTTCGAAGGCTTGGGCTCGCGCCGCCAGCCGATGAGTTCGTCGAAGACGACCAGTGCCGCGCCCACGGAAATGAAGGCGTCGGCGAGATTGAAGACGGCAAAGGACCAGACCGGCGTGTGGAACAGGATGTAGTCGATGACGTGGCCGTAAACGGCGCGGTCGATCAGATTGCCCAGCGCGCCGCCGATGATCAGGGCAAAGCCGGTGCGGGCGATGACATGGGCCGATGGCGTGCGGGTGGCGAGGTAGAGCACGAAAGCGACGACCAGCACGGCGATGACCACCAGGCCGGTGTCGCCGAAGGAGGAGAACATCGAGAAGGCGATGCCGGTGTTGTAGGTGCGAAACAGCGCCAGGAACGGCACCAGATCGAGCTTTTCCTGGAAGGGCAGGCCAGCCTCGACCAGGTGCTTTATCCACTGATCGAGCGCAATGGCCGCGACGACGAGCAACGCGTAGGGGGACCATGATCTCACGGGCGGGCAACCTTCATTGCTGGTCGGCGATTGGTTCGAGCTTCAGCGCGCCGCGCCGGATCTCGAACAGCATGATGCCGGTGGCGACGGCGAGATTGAGCGAATCGGCGCGGCCGGCTTGCGGAATCCTGAGCAACCTGTCGCAACTCGCCGCCAGGCTTTCGGGCAGGCCCTGCTGCTCATTGCCCATCATCAGCAACACCGGCCCACGGGAAAAATCGACCGAGCGGTAGTCGACGGCGCCTTTCAGATGCGTGCCGGCGACGAGGCCCGAAAACCCGCCGCGCCAGGCAAGGAAAGCCTCGGTCGTCGCCTTGGCCACCGGCACGGCGAAGATGGAACCCATGGTGGCGCGCACCGTCTCCACCGAAAAAGGATCGGTGGTGTCGCCGACCAGGATGACGCCCTTGGCACCGACGGCATCGACGGTGCGGATGACGGTGCCGAGATTGCCGGGATCGCGCACCCGGTCGAGCGCCACCCAGACATCGCCATTGTCGGCGCGGATGTCTTTCAGGGCCAGGAATCTCTGCGAGAAGACGCCGACCACCATTTGCGGATTGTCGCGGCGGGTGATGGCGACAAGCACTTTTTCCGACACTTCGAGCACCGTGCCGCCGGCGGCGACCGTGCGCGCCGCGACCTTTTCGACCGCGGCATTGCCGCGCCCGGCCTTGGCGAACACCAGCGTCCTGATCTGCCAGCCCAAATCGAGCGCATCGATGACCAGCTTCAACCCCTCGGCCATGAAGGCGTTCTGCTGGTCGCGGAATTTCTTCAGCGCAAGCGCCTTGATGTCCTTGATCAGCGGATTGGCGAGGCTGGTGACTTCCTTCACCTGGCCGGGTGCGCCGACGTGCCGTTCGTTCATTCAAGACTCCGGGGCATTCAGGCCACCCAACGCGAAAACAGTGAGGTCGAAAGCGCCCTGCCGGCGGACTTTTCGCGGATGATCAGCTCACCCGATTCAACCCTGCCGCCCATGCCGGCAAAGGTGTCGCGCATCAGAGCGTGGATGGCGAAGAAGGAGGCGCGGATCGAATAGGCGGTCAGCACCACGGCAAGCGGTTTCGGCGTCAGGATCGCCCGGCAAAGGTCGGTGAGCGCCGGCAGGTCCTCGAACAATTGCCAGACCTCGCCCTTGGGGCCGCGGCCATAGGCCGGCGGGTCGAACAAGATGATGTCGTAGCGACTGCCCCGGCGCTCTTCGCGCTCGGCGAATTTCACCGCGTCGTCGACGATCCAGCGGATCGGCTTGCTGCCGAGCCCGGCCATCTCCTGGTTTTCACGCGCCCAGCCGATCGCCTTCTTCGAGGCATCGACATGGGTGACCTCGGCGCCCGCGCGGGCCGCCACCAGCGAGGCAAGGCCGGTATAGCCAAACAGGTTCAGCACCTTGACCGGCCGTCTGGCCGCCGCGATCAGCCCGGCCATGTGGTCCCAGTGCGAGGCCTGTTCGGGAAAGACCCCGACATGGCGAAACGAGGTGAAACGGCCGAGATAGTCGATGCCGTCGTGCTTCATCGGCCAGGTTTCGCCGAGCGGTGTTTTGGGAAAACGCCAGCGGCCGATGCCTTCCTCGTCGGTATCACCGGTGAAGATTGCGTCGGCACGCTCCCAGTCCTTCGCCGGCAAGGCCTTCTGCCAGATCGCCTGGCCCTCGGGCCGCACGATGCGGTAGGGGCCGTATTGTTCAAGTTTTTCGCCGGCGCCGCTGTCGAGCAGCGCGTAATCGGCGTTGGGTGCTACTTCGAGGATTACCGGAAGTTGTTCAGCGGGCAGCGTCCCTTCGCGGCGGGCGAGGATGCGCGGTGCGGATTTAGGTTCGGTGCGATCGTCGGTTCTGGTGTCAGGCCGCTCACGCGGCCTGGCGTCCGGTCGTGCGGCGCCACGCGTCTCGTGCGGACGCGCCTCTCCGCTTCCGCCTTTCGCGGGCGGGCGGCTGTCGCGGCGTTTGTCGCGAAAAGACTTCAAGCAGGAGCATCTCCGAGCGGCGTGCCGCTTTTGGCATGAGGACAGCGGCGGCGCAACAAGCGATGGCCTGCAGCTCGATTGGCACAGATTGGAAGGCCGGGCCTTCAAAGCCGTGCGATGGTGTTGCGGCGTCGCACTTGGTTTTTTCGCGCGCTTCGTTTATGAGGGCGCCATTGTTGTTTCTGGAATGGGAGCGAAAGATGACGAGCATCTTCACCGCGCACCCCTCGAGGGTTCCGGCGTAAGCCAGCATTTTGCTGACTGACGCCGGTCGAACGGATGCCTGACGGCGTCCGGTTTGTGACCTTTATCCAGAAGTGTTCTTATCATGGGCAATTTTATCGGAGGCCCCGGCCTCCCTTCGCCGTGCGTCGCGCCTGCTGCGCACATCCAGCATTGTTTTTCGCCGCGGACATGGATCGAGGGCGCGGCACTTCAGCAACTGAAAACCGTCGCGGCCTTGCCCGGCGTCACCTCGGTTGCGGCCTTTCCAGACCTGCATCCCGGCAAATACGGCCCGACCGGCATTGCCGTCCTGTCGCAGCGGCTGCACCCGCAACTGATCGGCAACGACATTGGCTGCGGCATGTCGCTGTTCGAGCTCGATCTGCCATTGCGCAAACTCAGGATCGACAAGGCCGTCGAGAGCCTGCGCCAGATCGAAGCGGAAGATGTCGACCCGCGTGCGGCGCTCGCTGCCTCGGACCTGCCGACGGATCTCTATCCGGATGCGCTGGGCACGATCGGCGGCGGCAACCATTTCTGCGAGCTGCAGGCGGTCGACCAGGCCGATGCGGCCGGCGAAGGCCTGTTCGACCGCCAGAAGCTCTATCTCCTGGTGCATTCCGGCTCGCGCGGGCTTGGTGCCTTTGTCTTCGGGCAGATGCTGGACCTCCAGTCGGCGGTCACGGCCGGACTCGATCCGGAGTCCGTGGAGGGCAGGAACTGGCGTCGCCAGCATAACCTTTGCGTCACCTGGGCATCGCTCAACCGCCGGCTGATCGCCGATCGTGCGGCAAGCGCCTTGCGCAGCGAAGCGCGGCTGGTGGCCGATGTGCCGCACAACCTTGTCCGCGACCGGGCCGATGGTTTCGTCCATCACAAGGGCTCGGCCGCGGTGCGGGCGGGAGATTTGGCACCGATCGCTGGTTCACGCGCCAGCCTGAGCTATGTCGTGCGGGCGCTCGATGGGACGGGTCCCTCGCTGGGCGGCATTTCGCATGGCGCCGGCCGCAAATACGACCGTGCCACCATGCACGGCCGTGCCGGGCGCAACAGGTCGGAACGTGACGCCTTGCTGAGAAATGCATGGGGCGGGCAATTGATCTGCGACGACCGCAATCTGGTCATCGAGGAAGCGGCTTCCGCCTACAAAGATGCCGGGCAGGTGGTGCAGGATCTCACCGATGCCGGCCTGGTCGTGACGCTTGCGGCGATGAAACCGCTGGTGACCTACAAGAAGGCGATGGAGGGCCCGCCCGACCGGACACGCAAGAAGCCATCTCGCGACCGTATGGCAAGGAGGGCGAACCATGGCCGCGATTGACATGCTCGTCACCTCAGGCAACGGACCGGTCGAATGCCGCATCGCCTTGATGGCGCTCGTGGAGATCATCGCGAAGGAAGCCGGCCGGCTTGGTTGTACGGTCGAGGTCGCGTTTGGCCACCGACCGGACCGGCATGGCGCCAAATCCGCCGTGCTCAGCCTCGAGGGCCGCAACGCCGAAGCATTGGCGCAGGACTATTGTGGCACCGTCAAGTTCGTCTTCAAGAGTCCGGTGCGTGCGGGCCACAAGCGCCAGAACTGGTTCGTCGGTGTGCAGGTGGTAGACTTGGCGGCGGCAGCGCCTGCCGGGGTTTCGATCGCGGTGTCGGATGTTCGCTTTGAGACGCTGCGGGCCGGTGGTCCCGGCGGACAGCATCAGAACACCACCGACAGTGCGGTGCGGGCCGTCCATCTGCCGACCGGCATTGTGGTGACGGCGCGCAACGAACGCTCGCAGCACCGCAACAAGGCGATCGCGCTGCGCCGGCTGGAAGCGATGCTGCGGGTTCTCGCTGATCGCGAGGTTGAACAGTCGAAGGCGGAGATCTTCATCGCCAACAAGGCGTTGGAGCGCGGCAATGAGGTCAAGGTGTTTCGGCTCTGACCTCTGAACGAGTTCGCGCGGCGGCGTCGCTGGATGGGAAACCGTCCTGGCTTCCTGCCGCGCCCATGCGGTTCTATCGTGGACCTGGTCCCAAGTCCCGAGAATCATGTCCCGCTCCGAACGCCTGCTCGACCTCATCCAGTGCCTGCGCCGGCATCGCCGGCCGGTGAGCGGGCATACGCTGGCCGACGAGATGGGCATTTCGATCCGCACGCTCTACCGCGACATTGCCACGCTGCAGGGGCAAGGCGCGCCGATCGAGGGCGAGGCGGGTCTGGGCTATGTGCTGAAGCCCGGCTTCATGCTGCCGCCGCTGATGTTCAGCGACGAGGAGATCGAGGCCATCGTGCTGGGATCGCGCTGGGTCGCCAAGCAGCCGGACCAGCGCCTGTCGGCCGCCGCCGCCAACGCGCTGGCCAAGATCGCGGCCGTGCTGCCGGACGATCTGCGCGAGGATCTCGATGCCTCGACGCTGCTGGTCGGGCCTCCCATGACGGCCATTGAAGGCATAGATCTCGGCGTCGTGCGACAGGCCATCCGCAACGAACGAAAACTCGGCTTTCTCTATCGCGATGCCGGGGGTGCTGCTTCACAACGTGTCGTCTGGCCGTTCGCGCTCGGCTTCTTCGACAAGGTGAGGGTGGTGGTGGCGTGGTGCGAGATGCGACAGGATTTCCGGCATTTTCGCGCCGATCGCATATCCGCCCTCAACGCCACCGATGCGCGCTATCCACGTCGGCGCCAGGTGCTGCTCAAGGAATGGCGGGCGACGCTCGACAAGCCGCGTGGGTGATGACAGCTACTGCCAGAATCTGACAGTATCCTATTCTAAGTTCAGTAGATCGAAACGCTGAACTTTGGAGAGCGCACATGACCACGCCGAATTTCGTCATCCTCTATGTCGACCAGCCGCTGGAGAGCGGCGCCTTCTACAGCGCGCTGCTGGGGCGCGAGCCGGTCGAAAGCGCGCCGACCTTCGTGCTGTTCGTGCTCGACAACGGCTTCAAGCTCGGCCTCTGGTCGCGCCACACGGTGGAGCCGGCGGCGGCCGCATCCGGTGGCGGCGCCGAGATCGTGTTTGCGCTGGCGACGCCCGACGCGGTCGATGCCACCCACGCCGACTGGGCCGGGCGCGGGTTGAAGATCCTGCAGACGCCGACCGACTTGGATTTCGGCCGCACCTTCGTTGCGCTCGACCCCGACAATCATCGTCTGCGCGTCTACTGGCTGTCCGATGGGGAACAGAAATGAGCGCGTATTGGATCGCGGTTGCGTCGGCGCAGCATGTCCGGCGCGGTCGGGCCGCCGGCTTCATGCAGGTCAACCACGGCAAGGCGGCTCCTCTGCGCCGCGTCAAACCTGGCGACGGAATCGTCTATTATTCGCCGACCACGATTTTGGGCGAAAAGGATGGCCTGCAGGCTTTCACGGCAATTGGCACCGTGCGGGAAGGCGAGCCCTATCAGGGCGAGATGGGCGGCGGCTTCACGCCGTTCCGACGCGACGTCGAGTGGGCGACGGCCGAGGAAACGCCGATCAAGCCACTGCTCGACCGGCTGGACTTCACCGCCGGCAAGTCGAACTGGGGGTATCAGCTTCGCTTTGGTCTTTTCGAAATCAACGATCACGATTTTCGTCTGATCGCCGACGCGATGGGTGCCGCGAAGACGCTTGCAGAGGCTACGACTTGAGCGCCTTGTAGACGGCGATGCCGGCGGCAAGGTCCTCAAGTGCCGCGCCAACCGACTTGAACAGCGTGATCTCGTCGGCGCTCGCGCGGCCCTTCTTCTGGCCGCGCGCCAGTTCATGCAGGTCGGCGAGGATGGCTTCCGGCTTCAGCACGCCCGACGCAAGCGGGATGACGATGTCGCCGGCCTCCTTGGTGGCGCCGGCGCGGGTGTCGACATAGACGCTGGCGCGCGCGATCGCATCGTCGTCGCTTTCGCGCATGGTCGGCGTGAAAGCGCCGACCATGTCGACATGGGTTCCCGGCTTCAGCAGCGCGCCCTTGATCAGCGGCTCGGTGGCGATCGTTGCCGAGGAGATGATGTCAGCCTCGGCAAGTTCGGCATCGAGATCACTTGCAGCACTTGCCGCGAAACCATCGGCGCGCAGATCGGCCGCGACCTTCTCGGCATTGACCAGCGTCCGGTTCCAGATGCGGATGGTCTTGATCGGCCGCACGGCTGAATGTGCTTTGGCGAGAAAGGGCGACAGTGCGCCGGCGCCGATCACCAGCAGCCTGGAGGCGTCCTCGCTTGCCAGATAGGAAGCCGCCAGCGCCGAGGCGCAGGCGGTGCGCCACTGCGTCAGCCGCTGGCCGTCGATCAGGGCTTCCGGTTCGCCGGTGCTGCCATTGAGCAGGAGATAGAGCCCCATCACCGCCGGCTTGCCGATGGCGTTGTTGTCTGGCGAGACGGTGACGATCTTGACGCCGATATAGCCGCCGGAAGATGTGCCAGCGGCGTTGAAATCGGTCCAAGCCGGCATCAACAAGAGGGTCGAGGCTGCGCCGTCGGGCCGTTCGACCGGATGATGGTGCCTGACGGGCTGTACGGCACCATCGCGAAATGCCGTGCGCAACGTCTCGACCAGTCCAGGAAAGGTCAGCGCATGATCGACCTCGGCGGCCGAAATGGTCAGCATGAAAAGCTCCGTGGAAAGAAAACCGCCGGCCGGCGGCTCAATTGGTCGGCTTCGGCAATGCTGATCCTTGGGCTGACCCCTGAACCGGCGCCTGCGGTGCCGAGGGCGCGCGGCTGACCGCCTGGCGCAGGTTTTCGGCCTCGACGCCGCGCTGGCGCGCCAGCTTGCGGTAGCGGCCCTGCTTGACCCAGGTCGCCAGGCTGCCGACGATCATGCCGATGGCGAGCGCCAGGAACAGGAAGATGAACAGCGGCAAGGTGAGCGTCAGCTTCGGATTGCCGGGATTGAACGGGTCCAGCGTGAAGGCGACGAGTTCGCGATTGGCGACGGCAAGCGCGATCAGGATGATCGCCAGGGGCACGAAGACCACGATGAGCATGAAACGATTGAGCATTATGTTTTCCGTCGGAAGCTGGCGCTGAAGCCTACTTGCCGCCGTTCAGCCTTTCGCGCAGTTCCTTGCCGGTCTTGAAGAACGGCACCCATTTCTCCTCGACCTCGACTGATTCGCCGGTGCGCGGGTTGCGGCCGATGCGGGCGGGGCGGTTTTTCACCGAAAAAGCACCGAAGCCGCGCAACTCGACCCGGTTGCCTTCGGCAAGGGCGTCGGTGATCTCGTCGAAGATCGCGCCGACAATGTTTTCGACGTCGCGCAGGAAAAGATGCGGATTGCGCGTGGCAATAATCTGCACAAGTTCGGACTTGATCATCAGACGGGTCCCCGTGAAAGCAGTGCGGTCGAAATTATGAGGATGATTTTATTGGCTTTTTCAGCTGTCCCAAACGACGCTCAAGGGTGCCAGACGGAAACGAGGCCGTCAAGAAACAAGCGGTCGGCGCCAAGTTCGTGGATGACATCGCTGCTGGAGTCCGGCAGGCCGAGTGCGCTGCCGGCCATTTTCACCATGGCTTTTGACCACAGGAAGCTGCCGCGTCGGTCCGTGTCCTTCCATTCGACCACCTTGAGCTTGGCATCGACACCCTTGGTCGCGAGCCAATCGACCGCCTCGGTCTCCCCGCCGACGGCATCGATCAGGCCGTTGGCGACACCCTGGCGGCCGGTGAAGATCGACCCATCGGCAAGCGCCAGTGCCTGTTCGTGGGTCATCTTGCGGCGTTCGGCGACGATGCCGACGAACCAGTCGTAGCTGTCGAGGATAAGCTTGCGGACCATGGCGCGCTCGTCGTCATTGGTCGGCTTGAAGGGAGAGGGCGAGGCCTTGAGCGGCGAGGATTTCACCTCCTCCAGCTTGACGCCGAGCTTGTCCATCAGTCCGCTGACGTCAGGATACTGGATCAGCACGCCGATCGAGCCGACGATCGAGGTCTTGCGGGCGACAATGTGGTCGGCCGCACTGGCGATCATATAGCCCGCCGATGCGGCGAGCGTGCCGACTTCGGCCACGACCGGCTTGTCGGCGGCCACCTTGCGCACTTCCTCGTAGATCGATTCACCGCCGACAGTGGTGCCGCCGGGTGAATCGATCGCAAGGATCACGCCTTTCACCTTCGACGATTTGCGGATGTCCTCCAGCCGCTTGATGAGTTCCTCGTCCTCGGTGATCGTGCCTTCGATCCTGACCTTGGCGATGTGGTCGACAGTCGAGCCGCCGAGATCGTCGCGATAAAACCAGGCCGACAGCGCAATCACCCCGAGGGCGACGATGCCGATGGCCGCAACACGCCAGAATGTCAGCTTGCGCCGCAAACGGCGGCGGTCGATCAGGTCGTCGGCTCTCAATGCCATGGTCAGCCTCACAGTCGGCGGGAACGGACGCTTTTAGACCATGATGTCCTCAGCGGGAAGCAGTTCCCTCTCCCATATGGCGCGGCAATCCGCCCAAGGCGATCCCAACGCTGTCAGTTTTGTGACTGGCCTGCGCAAGGGACGCAAGGTAAGGGGGTGAAACGGCGGCGATGAAAAAACGGCGCAGGCGTGTCCATTTCTGCTATGAAGTACCGGCTGTTGTGCTGACCTCGTTTTCGTTTGTACAACGTCAGTTGTCACATTTTTGCGGTTTTCGTGGGCTTGTGCTTGCTTGAGGGCACCGGCCCCCCACCTATAGGCGGTGCTCCCTGGCGGGCAGGGGTTTAGAAGAAAGCAGTCATGTTAGCGCGATCGAATGAACCGACCAGCCCCGAGATGGAGTTGGCTCCCCCGGCGGATGGCTGGACGCGGGGCGATGCGTTCGACCGCGCCCAGCGTCATTCGCGCCGCGTGCGCGTGCTCAAATTCGCCGTGCCCTTGGCTGCGGCGCTGATCGCCGTCGCCTTCCCGGTCTACTCCTATCTCGCCGCACCCGTCTCCGTCGCGGTGCAGGCGGAAGGCGCCGCCTTTTCCAACGGCAAGCTGGTGATGGCCAATCCCAAGCTCAACGGTTTCACCAAGCAGAAGCAGCCCTATTCGATGACAGCCCTGCGGGCGATACAGGATGTCAACACGCAAGGCATCATCGAGCTCGAAGGCATAGACGCCAAGGTGCCGGTCGGGCCGGATAATGTCGCTGCGATCAAAGCCTCGCGCGGGACCTACGATCGCGACGGCAATACGATGAAAATGACCAGTGACGTCATGATCACCACGACCGACGGCATGCAAGCCAAGTTCAAATCGGTCTTCCTCGACATGGGCAAAGGCACTATGAAGACGGATGATCCCGTCGATGTCAGCCGTGGCGGGTCGCAGATCACAGCGGATTCCATGTCGGTCCAGGACAATGGCAAGGTCCTGGTGTTCGAGAAACGGGTGCGCGTCAACATCGATCCCGCCAGCGTGAAGGCGGCTGAGGCAAAGGGCGAAGAAGCGAATGTGGCTCAATAGTTCGACACGGCTTGCGGCCGCAACGTCAGCGCTGCTCCTGCTGGGGACGGCGCCGTCGCTGGCACAGTCCGGCGCCGCCAGTCAGGTGTCAGGTCTCAAACTGGCCGGCGACAAGCCGATCCAGATCGAAAGCGACAAGCTCGAAGTCCGGCAGGCTGAAAATGTCGCCATCTTCACGGGCAATGTCACCGTCGTCCAGGGACCGACGCTGATGAAGGCCGGCAAGATGATGGTCTATTACATCAAGGATCCGAATGCCGCCGCCAAGGGCACGGAAGCCGCGGGCGCGGCGATGACCGGCTCGGCCAACATCGACCATCTTGAGATCTCCGACAAGGTCTACATCAAGTCGGATCAGCAGGTCGCGACCGGCGATCAGGGCAGCTTCGACATGAAGAGCCAGGTGCTGGTGCTTTCGGGCAAAAAGGTCGTCCTTTCGCAAAACGACAACGTCCTGGTCGGCTGCAAGCTTACCGTGCAGATGAAAAGCGGGCTGGCCCAGGTTGATCCATGCGCTGGGCAGCGTGTCCAGATGTCGATCACGCCCCCGCCGAAATCGGATGCGCCGAAATCGGGAGCGACGAACCCCTGATGGCCAGCCTGTCATCGCTGACGGCGCGTCTTCCGGGACGAGCCGCAAGCAAGATTTCGGCTCCGGCCACGATCACTGTCGACAAGGCGAAGTTCAAGGGAACCTTGATCGCCAAGGGCCTGACCAAGAGCTACAAGGGCCGCAAGGTGGTCAGTGGCGTCACCATCGGCGTGCGTGCCGGCGAGGCCGTCGGGCTGCTCGGGCCCAACGGCGCCGGCAAGACGACGTGTTTCTACATGGTCACCGGCCTGGTGCCGGTGGATGAAGGCACGATCGAGATCGACGGCTTCGACGTCACCTCGATGCCGATGTACCGCCGTGCGCGCCTCGGCATCGGCTATCTGCCGCAGGAGGCGTCGATCTTCCGCGGCCTCAACGTCGAGCAGAATATCCGCGCCGTGCTCGAGGTGGTCGAAAAGGACCGCAAGGTGCGTGAGCGCAGTCTCGACGAACTGCTCGAGGAATTCCACATCAGCCATCTGCGCAAGGCGCCATCCATGTCGCTCTCCGGCGGCGAGCGAAGGCGCCTGGAGATTGCGCGCGCGCTGGCGACGCGCCCGGCCTACATGCTGCTCGACGAGCCCTTTGCCGGCATCGATCCGATCGCCGTCGCCGATATCCAGCAACTGGTGCGCCATCTGACGGCACGCGGCATCGGCGTCCTTATCACTGACCACAATGTGCGCGAGACGCTCGGGCTGATCGACCGCGCCTACATCATCCATGCCGGCCAGGTGCTGACTCATGGCCGCGCCGACGAAGTGGTGGCGAACCCGGATGTGCGGCGGCTTTACCTCGGCGAGGGTTTTACGCTCTGACTCTTTTTCCGCGGAATTCCGGACCGCAACGCAGTTGTCCTGGAATTGCCTTGGGCGTGAAATTTGTTTCCTGACACGATTTTTTGCGTGTAACGGGATGTTTTTCCGCGATTTTGCTCCGGCATAACGCTCCGGTAAGCGGCTTTTGCTAGGCTTTGCCTTGACAAGCAAAAGCCGGGCCAGTTTCTATGACCGGCCGCGAAATTCATTTCCGGTAAGTCCGGACGCGTAGAGGAGGCGTTTGAAACCGAACCATGGCGTTGGCGGCGAAACTACAGCTCCGACAATCGCAGTCGCTGGTGATGACGCCGCAGCTGATGCAGTCGATTCGGCTGCTGCAGTTCACCCATCTCGAACTCGAGCACTTCATCGACGAGGAAATCGAGCGCAACCCGCTTCTGGAGCGCGCCGAGCCGCAGGACGACGCCGCGAGCGACCAGGCGCAGAAGACCGAGGCCGAGCCGCAAGCGGCCGCCGACGGCGACTGGTTCGAGAACGAGGCGGGATGGAGCGCCGAGGCGATTTCGGAAAAACTCGATACGTCGCTGGAAAACCTGTTTCCCGACGATCCCGGCACCAGCGAGCGGCTCGGACCCGACCTGACGGCGCAATGGAAATCGGCTTCTGGCAATGGCGGTGGCTCCTCGTCCGAGGGGCTTGACGCCGGCGACATGGCGGCGGGCGCCATCACCTTGCGCGACCATGTCGGCGAGCAGGTCGCACTCGCCTTCGCCGATCCCGCGGCGCGGCTGATCGCGGCCGACCTCGCCGACGGGCTCGACGAGACCGGTTATCTACGCGCGGACCTAGCCGAGGTCGCCGCGCGTCTTGGCACCGATGCTGCCACGGTGGCCAAGGTGCTGGCGGTGTGCCAGACCTTCGAGCCGGCCGGGCTGTTCGCCCGCGATCTTGCCGAATGTCTTTCGCTGCAGCTTGCGGTACGAGACCGCCTCGATCCGGCGATGAAGGCCCTGGTCGCCAATCTCGAACTCCTGGCGCGGCGCGATTTCCAGGCCCTGAAGCGGATCTGCGGCGTCGACGAGGAGGATTTGCTCGACATGCTGGCCGAGATCCGGGCCCTCGATCCGCGCCCGGGCATGGCGTTTTCGGGCGGCGCCAGCGACGCCATCGTCGCCGATGTCGAGGTGCGTGCGGCCAATGACGGCAGCTGGACCGTCGAACTCAACGCCGAAACGCTGCCGCGTGTGCTGGTCGATCATATCTATTTCGCCCAGGTCTCGCCGCAGGCCAAGAACCAGGCGGAAAAGGATTTCCTAGCCGAGTGCCTGCAAAACGCCAATTGGCTGACACGCAGCCTCGACCAGCGGGCAAAGACGATCCTCAAAGTGGCCTCGGAGATCGTGCGCCAGCAGGATGCGTTCCTGGTCCATGGCGTGCGCCAGCTGAAGCCGCTCAATTTGCGCACGGTGGCGGACGCCATCGGCATGCACGAATCGACCGTCAGCCGCGTCACCGCCAACAAATACATGCTGACCCCGCGCGGCGTGTTCGAACTGCGCTATTTCTTCACCGCCTCGATCGCCGCGTCGGGCGGCGGCGACGCGCATTCCTCCGAAGCGGTGCGGGATCGCATCAAGCAGCTGATCGACGAGGAGAAACCCGTCGACGTCCTGTCCGACGACGCGATCGTCGACATGCTCAAGGAGAGCGGCGTCGATATTGCAAGGCGCACGGTCGCCAAGTACCGGGAAGGCATGAATATTCCGTCTTCCGTGCAGCGCCGGCGCGAGAAGCGGGCGCTCGCCAGCGCAGGGCGTTAAGGGTTCTCGATTTTCCACAGCTTTCGAGCTTCATTGACAAGCCGTGGGGAAGTGGCTAGAAGCCCGCCCGCATGAGACGGGCCCGATGCCCGCTAGCGGATGGTCCGTCACGACAATGGCCTCGGGACGGTCAAAAGGGCGGCTTGTGATCAACCGGAAAGTTCGGATTTAAATCGGCGCGAGTGACGCCGCAAAGCTTGTGCGCACGGATCACGAGTATAAACTCAGGCCAGTTTGAAGCCTGAGCAAGGAAGGTCAGTTTTCAGATGAATCTGCGCATATCGGGAAAACACATGGATATCGGCGATGCGTTCCGCACACGCATCAACGATCGTGTCGGCGAAGCGATCGGCAAATACTTCGATCGCGGCTTTGCGGGACACGTCACCGTCATCAAATCGGGCTCGCGCTATTCGGCGGATTGCATGATCCGGCTGGATTCCGGCGCCTCGCTGCAGGCTACCGGCGATGCCCAGGATCCGACGCTCGCCTTCGAGGCCGCGGCCGATCGGCTGGAGACCCGGCTTCGGCGCTACAAGCGCCGTCTCAAATCGCACAATTCGGGCAATGGCAATGGTGAGTTGACCGACATCGCCTATACGGTGATGGCGCCGCTTGCCGATGACGACGAGGAGATCCCGGAGGATTTCGCGCCGGCCATCGTCGCCGAATCGACCATGACGCTGAAGACCATGTCGGTGGCCTCGGCGGTCATCGAACTCGATACCAAGGACAGTCCGGTGTTCGTTTTCCGCAACGCCGGAACCGACCATCTCAATATCGTCTATCGCCGGCCCGACGGAAACATTGGCTGGATCGACCCGTCCACGACCAAGGTCGCACAGGGATAAAAGCCAGCCGCACGAGGGGTGGGGACTGGTGACGGCAGGCGAACAAGGGATTTTCAAGCATGGATCTGAGCGATCTTATCAGCGTTCCGGCGATTTTGCCGGCGTTGAAGGCGAACTCCAAGAAGCAGCTTCTGCAATTGCTGTCCGAACGGGCAGCGGCGATTTCGGGCATTCCGGAGAGGGAAGTGTTCGACACCATCCTGCAGCGTGAGCGGCTGGGCTCGACCGGCGTCGGCAATGGCATCGCCATTCCGCATGGCAAGCTCGCCGGCGTGAAGCGGATCGCCGGTGTTTTCGCCCGGCTGGAAACGCCGGTCGATTTCGAATCGCTGGACGACCAGCCCGTCGATCTGGTGTTTCTGCTGTTGGCGCCGGAAGGGGCAGGCGCCGATCATCTTAAGGCGCTGTCGCGCATCGCGCGCGTGCTGCGTGACGCCGATACGGTGGCCAAGGTCAGGGGAACGCGCGACGCCACGGCGATCCACGCGCTGTTGTCGGACACCCAGGCCTCGCACGCGGCCTGAAGCCGGATTTTGGATGAGATCGCCAAGGGCCGCCGTGAGCGGCCCTTTTCGTTTCAGCCAACCGATCGCCAACTCTTTCTTTGACGCAATTCCGAACGGAAAACCGCTAAGCACTTTTCCTGGAATTGCTTTAGTGAATAGCGACCGTGGTCAGGTCGTTTTCCATTGCGCCGGCCAGAGCGCGGTCACGCGCATCGGAAAGCAGGATCGGCTGGCCATTGGCGGCAAACAGCGCCCACAGCTCCATGCCGGGCGCGATTTCACCGAGATTGGGGAAACGGCCGAGCAATTCGTCGCTCGAGACCTTGCGCAGATAAGCGACCGAGCCCTCGCCGAGATGGGCGAATTCGCCATTGGTCATGGTGATCGTTTCAGTTCTGGTCATTTCAAGCCTCCTTGGCGCGAGGACGCCGCTCAAGGCCATCCCGCATGAGAGCCATCGGTAAAGATCAGTCTTTCACCGATATGTTTATTTTCCGTACCAGCCGTTCGGACTCCGGCCGATCGAGGTCGATCGACAAAAGGCCGTTTTTCAACTCCGCTGCGATCACCCGCATGCCGTCGGCCAGAACGAAGCAACGCTGGAACTGGCGCGCGGCGATGCCGCGATGAAGAAATTCGCGCTCGGTATCGTCGGTCTGACGGCCGCGCACGACCAGCTGGTTCTCCTCCGTTGTCACATCGAGATCGCTTTCGGCGAAACCGGCGACGGCGAGCGTGATGCGCAGCCTTTCGGCCTTGCCGTCAGCACCGCTGAGCCGTTCGATGTTGTAGGGAGGGTAGCTATCACCGGATTTCGCCAAGCGCTCCAGAGTCTTTTCCATGGCGTCGAAACCAAGGAGAAGCGGGCTGGAGAAAGGCGTCATTCGGCTCATGTTACACTGTCCTCTCAAGAGCGACATAAAGTGGAAAAACCCAGGTGGCATTTTTCCCGATGCTCTTGATATGGTCCGCCCCGCGACCAAGTTCAAGCCACCAGAAGACCCGCCCAAAAAGACCAGGCCTTGGACTCACAGGAATAATCGACATGGCGCTTGAAACGACGCGCGGATGCAAGGAGAAGCGCTGGGGTCGGGACCGTTCCCGGTCGAGCGGTTCGGCAGCTTGCAGCCGGTTCGGCGTCCTTGCGGCGTGTGATCGGCCCGGTGAGCTCACGGCCAGCCAAACAAGGAATTGAAATGCCCCAACCACGCAAGATCATCATCGACACCGATCCCGGCCAGGACGACGCCGTCGCCATTCTGCTGGCGCTCGGCAGCAGCGAGCTGGAGATCGTCGGCATCACCGCCGTTGCCGGCAACGTGCCGCTGAAATTAACCGAAAAGAATGCTCGCAAGATCTGCGAACTGGCCGGCCGGCCGGAGATCAAGGTCTATGCCGGTGCCATCCGCCCGCTGGCACGCACACTGGTCACCGCCGAGGAAGTGCATGGCAAGACCGGCCTCAACGGGCCGCAGCTGCCCGAGCCGACGATGAAGCTGCAGGAGCAGTATGCCGTCGACTTCATCGTCGAGACGCTGATGAAGGAAGAGAGCGGCACCATCACGCTCTGCCCGCTCGGGCCGCTGACCAACATCGCGCTGGCGCTGATCCGCGAACCGCGCATCGCGCCGCGCATCAAGGAAATCGTGCTGATGGGCGGCGGCTTCTTCGAGGGCGGCAACGTCACGCCGGCGGCCGAATTCAACATCTATGTCGATCCGCAGGCCGCCGATCTGGTGTTCAAGGCCGGCATTCCGATCGTAATGATGCCGCTCGACGTCACCCACAAGGCGCTGACCACCACCAAGCGCACGCAAGCCTTCCGCGCGCTCGGCACCAAGGTCGGCATCGCGACCGCCGACATGCTGGAATTCTTCGAGCGTTACGACGAGGGCAAATACGGCACCGATGGCGGGCCGCTGCACGACCCCTGCGTCATCGCCTATCTGCTGAAGCCGGAGCTGTTCAAGGGCCGCAACTGCAATGTCAGCGTGGAAACCGCCTCGGAACTGACCATGGGCATGACCGTGATCGACTGGTGGGGTGTGACCAAGCGGGAAAAGAACGCCATGGTGATGCGCGACATCGACCATGACGGCTTCTTCGCGCTGCTGGTGGAGAGGCTGGCGCGGCTTTAGTTTTTGCGTCGATGCGGGCCGTCCACAGCTGCGCGCTTTGGATGGCCCGCATTCGCTTGCTCAATCGAGGAGCAGTCGAAAAGTGTCGGCGCTGTTCTTGTGGTGCTGCCGTTCGATCGTCACTTCCGATCCGATCACGTGCGGTGTATCTAGCTCGCCGTCGACAAAAATCAGGGCATTGTCGTTAAGACGGATGCCATATTGGTAATAAAGTCCGCGACCGGAGACGGCCTTCGGGGCTACGGGCATAGGCGTGGCGTTTTCAACGATGCCCTCAACGCGTTGCGTGCCGACGACCGGATTGTTCTGGTTCATCGCAATCGGGATCAGTGCCGCCAGAGGCAGTGCGCAGAAGAAGGCGATGCCTATAACCGCCTCGCGATATTCGGCCTGAAGCAGGAGCAAGCGGCTTTTGAGAGAAAATCCTGTCGCCATGTCTCACTCGGGAAACCGGTAGGAGACGAAACCGTTGTCGCGTGTCACGCGTTCAATGCTGGCATCTGACCCAATCAGATGCGGGCGGTCGTCGTCGATGAGCACAGACGAGCCATCATTGAGAACAAGCACATAGAGGATGTACTTACCGTCTCTCCATTGGGCACTTTTGATCGTTGCATCGATGGCACCGACAGACCGGATCGGGCTTTCGTCATTGGCCCATTTGTTTGCCGCCAACGTGAGCATAATCGCAAACGCACCGATGAAGAGGATCACGCCAGGCGCGTTCCTCTTCAAACCATCCCAAGTCCAAAAGACAGACATGAATCCCCCGATACAGATTCATGTGGTGGTGGGAGAGCACACTTTCAATCGGTTGCCATTCCAGGGCGTTGCAACTCTTTGCGGCGCGTGCCTCGCGGTCGCCTTTACTTCGACCTTGAAAACGCCAGCCACAGGCCGCCGCCGACCAGGAAGCTGCCGCTGATCCTCGACATGAGCTTGATGCGGCTCGCCGACAGCAGGCGCCCGGCGCGGCTGGCGGCCAGAGCATAGGTCGAATCCGACATGGCGGCGAAGATCATGGCGGTCAGGCCCATGACGACGATCTGCAGCGTGTAATTGCCCTGCGGCGCGATGAACTGCGGAAAGAAGGCGCCGAAGAACACCAGCGTCTTGGGATTGCTCAGCGCCACCAGCAGGCCCTGCAGGAAGAAGCCGCCGCGCGGCTTCCTCGCAGTGCCGTCGGCGTTCAGCGTGCCCTTGGAGCGGAACATCTGGACGCCCATCCAGATCAAATAGGCGGCGCCGATCAGCCGCACCCATTCGAACCAGTGGCCCATGCCCGCGATCAGCGTGTTGAGGCCGATGCCGACGATGGCGATCATGATGGCAAGCCCGGCCTGCGTGCCGGCGACATTGGCGAGGCCGGCGCGGGCGCCATGGCGGATGCTGTTGGCGATGATCAGCGTGACCGTCGGACCGGGCACCAGGATGATGACGATGCAGGCGAGGACATAAGCGGCGTAGAGTTCCAGCGACATGGTTTTTCCCTTGGAATGCTGTCGATCCAGCAGGCGACAATCAATGCATGGCGACAGCCTCCGCGCAAGCCATACGCGAAGCGCCGGGCCGCTACAGGCGGGTCAAGCGCCGGCCTGCCAGGGCAGCGTCGCCTCATAGGCGGCGGCCGCCTTGAGCACGGCAAGGTCGCCGCGCGGCCGGCCGATCAGCTGCATGCCCATTGGCCGGCCCTTGTCGTCGAAGCCGACCGGCACATTGACCGCCGGGCAGCCGCCCAGCGTGGCAAAGGCTGAAACCTGCATCCAGCGGTGATAGCTGTCCATCGGTCGCCCGGCGACCTCGTGCGGCCAGTGGGTGCCGACATCGAAGGGGAAGACCTGCGCGGTCGGCAAGGCAATGAGGTCGAAGCGGTCGAAGATCGACAGCAGCGTGCGATGCCAGGAGGTGCGGATGACCGAGGCCGCGCGGATCTGCGGCGCCGTCAGCCGCATTGCGTTCTCGACTTCCCAGATGGCTTCCGGCTTCAGCAGGCCGCGCCTCGAAGGGTCATCGTGGTGGACCTTGAGCGCGCAGCCGCTGCTGGCCTGGCGCAACGTCACGAAGGCCTGCCACAGCGCCTCGAAATCGAAATCCGGCAGCAAGGGTTCCGCTGGGAAGGATGCATCCGCGAACCGGCCAAGTGCCGCCTCGCAGAGATCGAGGATGCCCGGTTCGAGCGGCAGATGGCCGCCGAGATCGCCGAGCCAGGCGATGCGGCCGCCGGTTGCCGGCGTTGCCAGCCCTTCGAGGAACGAGCCTGGTTTGTCATAGGATAGGGGTGCCTGCGGATGGTAGCCCGCCTGCACGTCGAGCAGCAGCGCCATGTCGGCAACGTTGCGGCCCATCGGCCCCTCGACGCCCATCTGTGCATGAAAGACCTCGAAGTCCGGCCCGCCGGGCACAAGCCCCTGCGACGGGCGGAAGCCGTAGATATTGTTCCAGGCGGCGGGGTTGCGCAGCGAACCGCCGAAGTCACTGCCGTCGGCAATGGGCACCATGTCGAGCGCCAGCGCCACCGCCGCACCGCCGCTCGAACCGCCGGCAGTCAGCGCCGGGTCGAAAGCGTTCAGCGTCGGCCCGAACACATTGTTGTAGGTGTTGGATCCCAACCCGAATTCAGGGACATTGGTCTTGCCGATGATGATGGCGCCGGCGTCGCGGATGCGCTCAACGAAGAAATCGTCTTCCTGCGGCACGAAATCGGCGAAGATCGGCGAGCCGAAGGAGGTTCTCAAGCCGGTCGTCGAGGCGAGGTCCTTGATGGCGATCGGCAAGCCGAAGAGCGAGCCGGTTTCGATACCAGCCTGCCGCCTGATATCGGCCGCATCGGCCTCGCGCAGGATATCGCCGCGGTCGCGCAACGAGACGATGGCGTTGACCAGCGGGTTGACCGCCTCGATGCGATCGAGGAAGGCCGTCACCACCTCGCGTACGGACAGTGTCTTGCGGCGGATCGCGTCGGCCAGTTCGACAGCCGACAGGCGGCAGATATCGCCGGCCGGTGGCACGGCATGTTTCGTCCGGGGGCGCATCATTTCAGCGGGCTTCCTGCAAGGCCTGATCGACATCCCTGGCCAATGGGATCGCTGGTTGAGCGCCAGGCTTCAGGCATGCAAGCGAGCCGGCCGCACCGGCGCGCGCCAGGGCCTTGTCGAGCGCAAGGCCGGACGACAGGCCGGCAGCGAAGTAGCCGCAAAAGGTGTCGCCGGCGCCGACCGTGTCGACAGGCGTGATCTTCATGGCCGCAACGGTCAGGAAATCGCCCGGCGTCGCCGCCATCACGCCGTCGCCGCCGAGCGTGACGACGATGGTGCGGCCGGTTTTCGCGGCGAAGTCGCGCATGCGTGCCGCCCGGTCGCGGCCCTTCAACGCCAGCGCCTCGCCATAGAGGTCGAATTCGGTTTCGTTGGCGACGGCATAATCGGCCTTACTGAGGAAAGCCGCCGCATCGCCCTGGAAAGGCGCGGTGTTGAGCACGGTGATGGCGCCGGCCGCCCGTGCCTGGTCGAGTGCGGCGTCTACGGTCGCCAGCGGGATCTCGTGCTGCAAAAGCACGACATCGCCCTTTTTCAGAAAGGCCTTGGAGAGGTCGCCGGGCACCACGGAAGCATTGGCGCCGGGAACCACGGCGATGATGTTCTCGCCGTCGTCGCCGACCATGATCAGCGCCGTGCCGGTCGAGGCAAAGGTTTCGCCGACGCCCGACAGATCGACCTTGGCCTCGCGCAGCAATGCCAGCGCCTCAGCGGCGAAACTGTCCTTGCCGACGGCGCCGACCATGCGCACAGGGACACCGGCGCGTGCGGCGGCCAGCGCCTGGTTGGCGCCCTTGCCGCCAGGCGCGGTGGCGAAACCGGAGCCGCTCACCGTTTCGCCGGGGGTCGGCAGGCGGTCGACTTTGGCGATAAGGTCGAGGTTGATCGAGCCGATGACGATAATCAAGCAAGGCCTCCTGCCGGCACAAATTCAAACTGTTGGAACGTCCACAGAGCGTTCGGGCGAACGCAGGGCTTTCCAATCGCGCGGGAAGCTAACCCGTAAGGCCTCGGCTTGCCAGACCACGCGAATGGTCCAGCCCAATTTGTGGCGTCGTGCCTATTCACAGCGCACGGTGACGGTGCCCTGATAGGTGCCGGCAGGAAAGATACCGCTCGACTTGGTGGCGGTGAGATCGACTTGCATGGGGTGGGTGCCGTTGACGACCCTTTGCGGCACGCTGCCGTTGATATCGACCCCCGAGCCGTCGAGGCGGAAGACCGAGGCGAAGGTCACATTGGTGCCGCCGCCGCTCGGCGCCGACGAGAATGCGGCAGGCGCCGGCGCCGAAACCGAATAGCAGTCAAGCAAGTTAAGTATCGAGCACAGCAAGGAGCTTGCCACGATAGTGGCGCTGGCGCTGGATCCGCCGGCCTGCTTGGAGCCAAGTATATTGATGGCGGGATTTGCCTTCATCGTTCCCGATGGCCCGACCATGATGGTGCAGGTGCCGATGATTGCAGCTTGCGCCGGAAGGCAGAAGCCGGCAAGTGCAGCCATCGCAAGCAGTGCGCGGCTATTTCTTCTTCTTTTTCTTGCCATTGCTATTCCCGGTCCTGATGCTCCAGCCTTCGTTGGCCCATCCAGGTGATGCTGCGGCCGCGGTGGCGGGAGCACCGGCGGCCACGCTCGCCGTCTGGCCGTCGCCGCCGAGGCCCATTTTGAGCAGTTTCAGCTCCAGCTGCAGGCGCTGGACCTCAAGTTCGTACAGCCGGCTGCAGTCGAGACGCTTCGGCGTACGCCCGATCGGGATCACCACCCGGCCGTAGGTGGCGACGCCATTGTCCGTCTGGTTGTTGCCTCTGATAACGCCGAGATCGACATAGGCACCGGAACCAGAAACGGCGGAACGGCAAGTGGTGCCGTCCGCGGCATGGACCTCGTCTTGGCCCTGGGGCAAGGTGACACCGGGCAAATTGAAGCCGTTCTCGTTCTGGTTGAGATTGTAGATCTGGTCCTGGGCCTGGGTTGGAACGGTGCCTGTCACAGCAACCGCGAGTGCCAGCGTCAGGACTTGCGGTGCCCAAAAAACTTTCCGCATATCTGTGCCCTTATCTGCGTCTGTTGATTGGGGAAGGGGATGCTTTCGGTACAGATACGCACTTTACGCTCGGCAGCGCCGCCGAAGGGCACGACCACAAGGACAGGACGGGAGGCCTGGGACCCCAGTTGGAACACACTCGGAGAGATCCTGGCGTCCACCGGCTGAAAATCCTGGTCGTAGACGTGGATTTCGACCTTGATCTTCTGGTCGTATGGATTGGCCGGGAAGACGCGAACCGCGAAGACGTCGGTGAAACTGTTGACCTCACCGCGCATCGGCGACATCGACTGGGCCGCAGCGGCAACAGGGATCATGCCGACGGCCAGCGCCGTCGCCAGGGTTCCAAAAAGTGTCAAGGATGCCTCCTTCCCGAACGCTACTCGCAGCGAAGCGTTACCGTTGCCTGATAGTTTCCGTTGGCGAAGCGGTTGCTGCCGCCCTTGGTGCCGGCGAGATGGACCGAGACAAGGTCGGCGCCGGGTGTGCTGATGGCGGTCGCCGAGCCGGTCTCGACGATGGAGTGCGCACCGGCGGAGGAGTAGGTTGGTGTCCAGGTAGTCGATGTCGTGTCAGCCGACGGCACCGTCGTGGTGGTAACAGGATCGACGCTCAGCGATACGCCGCCTGTCGTCGTCAGCGTGACGGTTCCGGCCGAGCCGCCGCTGTTGTGGGAGCTGAGGGTCTGGAGGTCGGGACTGACCGTCATCGTGCCATTGGTGGCAATGACAAGCGTGCAGGTCGGGGTGATCGTGCCATTGAAAATGACATTCTGCGTTGTGGCCAACGCAGGCTTGTCCAGACATGCGACCAGCAAGGCTGCACCGAAGGCGGTGCGCAACAGCTTCATCGAGACCTCCTATTAAGTCGGATTGCCCGAATTAATATGAGTCATGATCGCTTTATCGTGGTTAATTTAGCGTAAACTTAAATAATGCGCCGAAATAACATTCTATAAAGAACCGAAGGTTGTCCCCGGTTGTGCCCTGAATTTCAGATAGAATCCAAGTAATACTTTTCTCCGATCAAGATTTGTAAATTTCTTCGGTGGAAAATCGATATTCAGGACGACACTTGCCCCGCCTCCCAGCCCAGGATGGCGCGCTTGCGGGTTAACCCCCAGTGATAGCCTGTGAGGTCGCCGGACTTGCCGATGGCGCGATGGCAAGGCACCACGAAAGAGAGCGGGTTGGCGCCATTGGCGGCACCGACCGCGCGGCTGGCGCTTGGTGCGCCGATGCTGGCGGCGATCGAGGAATAGGTGCGGGCCTTGCCCATCGGAATCTGCAGCAGCGCCTCCCAGACGCGAACCTGGAAGTCGGTGCCGATCATGACGACATGCAGCGGCTGGTCGGGGCGCCACAGTGACTGGTCGAAGATGCGCGCGGCGTAGGGCCCGGTGGCAGTCATATCCTCGACATAGATGGCGTTTGGCCAGCGGCTGGACATGTCGGCGAACGACGCACGTTCTTCGCCCGGGTCGCTGAAGGCGAGGCCGGCAAGCCCACGGTCGGTGGCCATGATCAGGGCGGTGCCGAACGGCGAGGGGTGATAGCCGTAGCGGATGGTCAGCCCGGCACCGCGCGTCTTGTAGTCGCCCGGCGACATCGCCTCATGGGTGACGAACAGATCATGCAGCCGGCCGGGACCGGACATGCCCAGTTCGAACGAGGTTTCAAGCAAGGGCATGCCGGAATCGAGCAGCCGGCGGGCGTGGTCGAGCGTCACCGCC
Organism: Mesorhizobium kamtschaticum; assembly: GCF_056174585.1. NCBI lineage: Bacteria > Pseudomonadati > Pseudomonadota > Alphaproteobacteria > Hyphomicrobiales > Phyllobacteriaceae > Mesorhizobium > Mesorhizobium kamtschaticum. The sequence continues at coordinate 2,273,698 of NZ_CM149691.1, forward strand.
TGCAGGAAGGCCTTGGGCGACAGGCCGGCCCAGCGGGTGAAGAGCTTTTGCAGGCCGGTCGGGGTTTCACCGACCTCTTCGGCCAGTTCTTCCAGCGAAGGCTGATCGCGATAGTCGAGGCTGATCTTCTCGATGGCGCGGCGCACGATCTCGTAGTCGCTGCCTTGCGGCGTGATGTCCTTTTTGAGGACTGCTGTCTGTGTGCTCATCGAACTGTCTCCTTGACCAGGAATATCGCCCCTTGGGGCGCCGTTCGCCACCCGAAACTTGCCTTCTTGCCGCGCATGCCCAGATAGACTCCGATTGCGAGCCCCGGAGTCACTCATGGCTGGCGAGAAAGTGCATCTGACCGGGGCAAAGGAAACCTTGCTGATGACGCTCTACGGCAAGGCGCTGGAGAGCCGGCTGCCGCAGTCGCTGCTTGGGGATCACTTCGCCGACGAGGCGGTACGCAAGATCGACTATGATTTTGCGAGGCTCAAGGTCGACGAGAATCTCGGCATTGGCCTGGCGATCCGGGCCAAGACACTGGACGTTCGTGTTGAGGATTTTCTGGCCAGAAATCCCCGCGCCATCGTATTGCATCTGGGTTGCGGGCTCGACACGCGCATCTTCCGTGTCGATCCGCCACCAGGCGTGGACTGGTTCGATGTCGACTATCCCCAGGTCATCGACCTCAGGCGCAAGCTTTACCCGTCCCGCGACCATTACCACCTCATTGCTTCGTCGGTGACCGAGCCCGGCTGGCTGGCCGGAGTGCCCCGCAACCGCCCGGCCATCGTGGTGGCGGAGGGGCTGACACCCTATCTGCCCGCCGACGAAGGGCTGCGCCTGGTTTCGCGGCTTGTCTCGCATCTTGCCGGCGGCGAGCTGATGTTCGATGCCTACAGCCGTTTCGGGCTGACGCTGCTTCGACTCAATCCGACCATCAAGGCAACGGGCGCCGAGGTTCACTGGGCGATCGACGATCCGCACGAACTGGAACTGGCGGTCCCAAAGCTGCGCTTCGTCGAGGATATTTCCGCCTACAAGCCTGAACATGCCGCCCGCATGGGCTGGTCCGCCAAACTGTTCGTTCGGCTGTGGAAACACATTCCGGCGTTGCGCAAGGTCGGCAGGCTTTTGCGGTACAGGTTTTGAGCAGATAGTTTGTCCAAACATTTATTGCCTGGTGATTACCCTCAGCCAGGTTGTATCAACCCCTATATTTCTTGAGACGGGCTGAGTGGTAACGAAACATGCCTCCTCTGCCGATCCGCCGCAATTTCTATTTTGAGCCACTGCGTCTCGGAACGAGAGCTGAATTGAAATCACACACAACATGATCCCGATCAGCGTTAGAATCGATTTCGTATAACGATCTATCATTGCAATCTCCCATCTTATTTAATTTCGATGGAAACAAAAAATAACTAAATCTCCAAGTCAAGACTTGGCTTTTGCCAGCGCGCGCGAAAAGGCCGTCGCAAAACTCTCGCGGGACTCGGGGTCGAGAAAGCCGCCGATCGGCACGTTCTGGCCTTGGCCTTCAACCGTCATTTTGGTGATGCCGATCTCGGCGTGCCGGGCGACCGAAAACCGTGCCCAGAACGGATTGAAGCGATGCGCTTCCGATTTCCCGGAAGGGGCTGTCTTGCGGATGTCGAGGCTGGTGCGGGAGACCGACACTTCCTCGCGGGCGCGGGCGGCGCGATAGTTGGCACGGAAGGCGATGTAGACGGCGATGACGTCGAGGCCGAAGAAGCCGAACACCGGCCAGGCGCCACGCGACAGGAAAAACGCGCCGGTCACCAGCCAGCCGAACAGCAGCGCGCCCATCAGGACCAGGAAGCCCGTCTTGCCCAGCGACCGGTGTGGGGTCAGCAATGCGTGAAAGAAGGGCTCGTCAGCCCGAAACGAGGCGTTTGTGTCGCTCATGACAGGATATTATAGGAGGGAAATGGCGAGCCCCAAGTCCAAAGATTCTTCCATGCCCGAAAAAGAGCTGCCGGCCGGCCGGCGCGATGGTTCGAATGCCAAACCGCGTCCACGGCCGGTGCGGCGGACTTCGCGCTACAGTCCGGCCGAAGTGCATGAGATTTTCCGGCGCTTTTCGGTGCAGCGGCCGGAGCCGAAGGGCGAGCTCGAACATGTCAACGCCTTCACGCTGCTGGTGGCGGTGGTGCTTTCGGCGCAAGCGACCGATGCCGGCGTCAACAAGGCGACGCGGCCGCTGTTCAAGGCGGCCGACACGCCGCAGAAGATGCTGGCGCTGGGTGAGGCCAAGGTCGGCGACTACATCCGGACCATTGGGCTGTGGCGCAACAAGGCCAAGAATGTGGTCGCGTTATCCGAGGCGCTGATCCGCGACCATGGCGGCGCGGTGCCCGACGACCGCGATGAATTGGTCAAGCTGCCCGGAGTCGGGCGCAAGACCGCCAATGTCGTGCTCAACATGGCCTTCGGCCAGCATACGATGGCGGTCGACACGCACATCTTCCGCATCGGCAACCGGCTCGGCCTGGCGCCTGGCAAGACGCCCGAACAGGTCGAGCAGGGGCTGCTGAGGATCATTCCGGACGAATATATGCGCCATGCGCATCACTGGCTGATCCTGCATGGCCGTTATGTCTGCAAGGCACGCAAGCCGGATTGTCCGGCCTGCGTCATCGCCGACATCTGCAAGGCCGAGGAGAAGACGACCAGCGTCCCGGCGCCGCTGGTGGAGATTGCTCCGATCGAAGTGATTGCCGCAGACGATTAGTAGCCGTAACCGCGCGCCATCGCCGCCGCGAAGACCGGGATCAGCAGGAAGACGAAGGCCTCGGCGCGAATATAGGTCTTCACCGAGGCCAGTTCGCTCGCCGGTACAGTGAAGGAGGGATTGGCGCCGGCCTGACGGTTCCAGGAAATGAAACGGATAGTCGGGATGATCGACAGCAGGCCGACAATGCCGAACGCCGCCATCTTGGCCCAGAACACCCAGTTGTAGACATAGAACTCCCAGCCCTTGAGGCCCCAGAAGACACGGCCGATGCCGACGATGATGATGAGCGCGGCGATGATGCCATAGTGACGGTCGATGCCGGCGAGCCGCTTGAGCGTCACAGCGGGCAGGTCGCCGCGGATCAGCACGAATTCGGCGCCGATGATCCCTGCCAGGGAAAACACCAGCAGATGATGGACAATGGCAAGCACAAGGTCGGTCGTGTCCATGTTTTCTCCCTTGGGTTTGAGCACCAGCCGCGTCTGAAAAAGGCGCGTCGCGACGTGCTGAATCAGCCTGCCGAAAAGATAACATCGTCGAACGGATTTCTCACTGCAGAACATTGCACATTGCGGTTCTGGATGATGGCGCATCTTCTGCTGGCCCTTGCATCGCGGGGGCGATTTGCTAAGCGCGGACACCATCAGCGAGGCAAATCCCATGAACAACCGCCAAGTGACCGTCGCCCCCGTCATCGAGACGCAGCGAACCATCCTGCGGGCGCACCGGCTGGACGATTTCGACGCCTATGTCGCCATGTGGGCCGACCCGGTCGTCACCCGCTTCATCGGCGGCAAGCCGCGCACGCGCGAAGAAAGCTGGATGCGCTTCCTGCGTCACGCCGGCCTGTGGTCGCTGCTGGGCTACGGCTTCTGGGCGATCGAGGAGAAGGCGACAGGCCGCTTCGTCGGCGAGGCCGGCTTTCACGACCTAAAGCGCGACATGGAACCGTCGATCGAAGGCATTCCCGAGGCGGGATGGGCGCTGGCGCCGGCCGTGCACGGTGCCGGCCTTGCCACCGAGATCGTCAGCCGCGTGCATGTCTGGGGCGACGAGACTTTCGGACGTGCCAAAACCGTCTGCATTATCGATCCGGAAAATACGGCTTCACAGAGTGTCGCCAGGAAGTGCGGCTACAGCGAGGTGACGCGGACCCTCTATCACGATGCCCCGACCATCCTGCTGGAGCGGCGGCCCTGAGCGCGCTTCAGCCGGCCTTGCGGCGCAGCTTGCGCGCAAGGTCGGTCCACGGATCGGCGGCTTCGGCCGCGGCCGATTTGACGCCCGGGCCGAGCAGCACCGTCGAGGCATCGAAAGGCTTCGGTCTGGCGATCCCATAGCCTTGGGCATAGTCGACGCCGATCGTCTTCAGGGCGGCGATGATGCCGTCGTTCTCGACGAACTCGGCGATGGTGCGCTTGCCCATGACCTTGCCGATGTGGTGAATCATCTCGACCATGGCACGGTCGATGCGATCCTCCACCATGTCCTTGACGAAGCTGCCGTCGATCTTGAGGTAGTCGACCGGCAGGTGCTTGAGATAGGCGAAGGATGACATGCCGGAGCCGAAATCGTCGAGCGCGAAGCGACAGCCCAGTCCGCGCAGATCGGCAATGAAGCGCATGGCGCTGGTGAGATTGGCGATGGCGCTGGTTTCGGTGATCTCCAGGCAGATCACGGCCGGCGAAATGCCATGGATGAGGAACTGCTCGCGCAGGAAGCCGAGAAAGGTCTCGTCGCCGAAAGTCGCGCCGGAAAGATTGATGGCGCATGTCGTGATCGGCGGCGTGCGCGGATCGGCTTGCCGTGCGGCCAGGACGCAGAAGGTGTTGCGCACCACCCAGCGGTCGATCGACGGCATCAGGCCGTAACGCTCGGCCGCCGGAATGAAGCTCTGTGGGGTGACGAAGCTGCCGTCTTCGTCGGTCAGCCGCAACAGGATTTCGATATGCGCTCCCGCCTCGGCGGCGTCGTCGTTGAGCGGCCAGATTTCCTGGGCATGGAGCCTGAAGCGGTTTTGCTCCAAGGCGGCGTGCAGGCGCTGCACCCAGGCCATCTCGCCGAAACGCTCGCGCAAGGCCATGTCACCGTCGCTGTGGATCTGGACGCGGTTGCGGCCCTTTTCCTTGGCCATGTAGCAAGCGACGTCGGCGGCCCGCAGCGCTTCCTCGATCGTCACTTGCGCATCGGCGATCTGCACCATGCCGATGCTGACGCTGGTGTTGAAAGGCCTGTGGTCCCAGGCGAAATGCAGGTCTTGCACGGCCGCGCGCAGCCGTTCGGCGATGTCGGCGGCGCCGCCGGCATCGCAATCAATGAGCAGCACGCCGAATTCGTCGCCGCCCAGCCTGGCCAGCACGTCTCCCGGTCGCAATTCGTGGGTCAGCAGCGCGGAGATCTGGCGCAGCAACTGGTCGCCCGCGGCATGGCCACAGGTATCGTTGACCAGCTTGAACTGGTCGAGATCGAGATACATCAAGGCGTGCTGCCGGGGCTGGCCCTGCAATTCGACGATCGTCCTTTTCGAGCCGGCTTTCGAAATCGCGCCGGTTGGCGAGCCCGGTCAACGCGTCATGCGAAGCCTGCCATGAAAGCCGCTCGATATAGTCCTCTTCGCGCGTCATGTCGTGGAAGGCGAGCACCGCGCCGACGACTTCACCGGAAACGAGCAGGGGCGCGCCGGTCAGCGCGACGGGAACAACAGAGCCGTCCGGCCGCTGCAGCAATTGCGGACGGGCGCTGGAACGGCGCGGTTCGCCGGCGAGCAGGCATTCAATCAGTCGGGGTTCTTCAACGCTGGTGTCTTTGTCCACCAGCCGGAACAGCGAAGCGATCGGTTTGCCCTTGGCGCCGCTGAACGGGCATGCCAACAATTTCTCGGCGACCGCGTTCATATAGTCCAGCCGTCCGTCAGCCCCGGTGCTGATCACGGCCTGGCCGATCGAAGCCAGGGTGATCTGGGCGCGCTCGCGCTCGGTATTGAGCGCCAGCTGGAAGGCCTGGCGCTGCGCCAGGAGCTTGCGTGTGCGCCACACGGCAAGCAGGATCAGCAAGGCGGCGGTGACGAGATTGGCAAATGTGAGCAGCACGCGGATGAAGCGCGATCCCTCGCCAAGACTGTCCGAGAAGGCCTTGGAAAGAGGGCTGATCTGACGATCCAGCTGATGGATATCCGTCTTCCAGGCGTTGATCTCAGCCGGTGACGCCTGCCCCTTGCTCAACGTCGCGTGCATCGCGTCGCCGAGCTGCCGGATGGCGAGGATCATCGTGTCGGCGGCGGTCCAGTGGCGGATAGCTGTGTCGAGATAGATGAAGCTGCGGAAATTCTGGAACAGCCAGATCATCCCGGCAACGTCGTCCGGATGGTTTCTGCCCTGCAGAAAGCCGGCGCGCGCCGCTTCAGTGTCGGGCTCGGGCTGCTCAAGTGCCAGGCGGGCCGAGCGGTCGGCCAGCGGAACGGCGATCGCTTCGCGATACTCGCTGAAGAACTCTTCATTGCCGGTGTCCGCATAAAGGCTGAGGAAATAGATGGCGTGCTTTTGCCCCTTGGACCATTGGCTCTCGCCGCCGACATAGGCGCGTACCGCCGAAAGCGTGTAGAGGCTGAGGCTGGCGACCAGCGCCTGGATGAGGACGACGGCGATGAACGGCCAGACGATCCCGAGAAGACGGGGGCTGGCGTTCCTCGATGACAGCTTCATCGAATTCACGGACGGGCCATGATCCTGTCAGCGCGTCTGTCCGACTTGTTACACCCGTCGGTTTAAGACGCTGTTCTTCCCTCATGTCGCTCAGATGGCGACAACAATCCGGTTATCACGGGCGGGCTTAACAGCGAATAAATAATTCCCTTTTTTACAAAACCGATCCTTTCCACAAGCGAGCCGAATATTACGCTGCGTCAAGCAATTGCTTCAAGTTTGATCAATTTGTATTTGAAATTTATCTAGCCTTCCGGGCCGCAACCATGGGAGCTAGGGCGGAGCCTCCGCGGCAAGACTGGCTTGCTCCAGCAACGAGGCGTCTTCGCCGAACGCACGCGTGGCGCGAGCCGCCGCCTCGAGCAGCGGACGTTTCATGCGCTGAAGGAAGGCAGCGTCGACGCGCGAACTCGGACCAGCCAGCGTCAAGGCGCCAAGCAGCACGCGTCCCGGCCCGAATACCGGCGCCGAGACGCCTGCCGTGTCGGGGTCGCGGTCACCCACGGCGAGGCAATTGCAGGTTCTGCGGATGGTCTCGTAGGGTTCGCCCGGCTGGCCGGAAAACGCTGCGAGCACGCGTCCGCCGGAGCCGACAAGCAGAGGCAATACGTCGCCCTCGCGTATCGTGTAGCGGATCGGATGCTTGGATTCGACACGATAGAGGCAGGTGCGGACGTCGCCCGAGCGGACATAGAAGGCAACACTCTCCCAACTGTGCTCGGAAAGGTCGCGCATGATCGGCAACAGGATATCGACCGCCACGACCGAACGCTGATAGAGCGCGCCGAGCCGAAAGGCGGCTGGCCCGACCCGGTAGCGTCCGTCGGCCAGGCGCTCGAGCAGCTGCCCGTGCAGCAGCGAATTCGCCAGCCGCAGGATCGTGCTCTTGTAGAGGCCGGTACGCGCCGCGATTTCGGCCAGGCTGAGTGAGCGGTCGGCCGTGGTGAAGGCATCGAGGATGGCGATCGCCCGATCAAGTGCAGCAACACCGTCAGCGGACGCGCGCCGGTTTTCTGCGTCAGTCGATCTGCTTGGTAAGTCCATCGCAATTCCCAGTTCGGAGAAGCCCGAGCGGAGCCACTCTGTCGCGCCACTGGACCGTTCTGTCTAGCAGAATATCGTTCCCGTTGACAGAACTCGGTAACATCTGCTTGAACTCGATCACGGGTCTGTGAATGCAGGCGCGTTTGGCAGGCACCGGAGGAGGTGTCGTGATCTGGAGGAATCCCATGCTGAACAGACGCAGATTTTTGATGAGCACGGCGGCGGCGGGCGCTGCCGGCCTTGCAGGACTTCATCTCACGCCCGCTTTCGCCGAAGGCGCACCGCAGATCCAGATTTTCGTGCCGGCGGCACCCGGCGGCGGCTGGGACCAGACAGGGCGCACCATGGATCAGGTGCTGCGCAGCGAGAAGCTGATCTCCGGCTCGCAGATCACCAATGTCGGCGGCGCCGGCGGCACGGTCGGGCTGCCGCAATTCATCAGCCAATGGAACGGCAAGGGCAATTCGCTGATGGTTGCCGGCATGGTCATGGTCGGCGCCATCATCGCCAACAAGGCTGCCAACAATCTGACGCAGGTCACGCCGATCGCCCGCCTCACCGGTGAGTTCGAGGCCCTGGTGGTGCCGGCGGAGTCGCCATTCAAGACCGCCGCCGATTTCGTCGCCGCGCTCAAGGCCGATCCGACGAAGGTTCCCGTGGCCGGCGGTTCCGCCGGTGGCTCCGACCACATCCTGTTCGGCCTGATCGCCAAGACCGTCGGCGTTCCGGCGACCAGCCTTTCCTATGTGCCGTTCGCTGGCGGCGGCGAGGCCTTGTCGGCGCTGCTCGGCAACCAGGTGGCGGCCGGCATCTCCGGCTTCGGCGAATTCTCCGAACAGGTCAAGGCCGGCGCGCTCAGGCTGCTCGCCATCTCGGCCGACAAGCGCCAGGACGGCATCGACGCGCCGACGCTGAAGGAAGCCGGCGTTGATGTCGAACTGTTCAACTGGCGCGGGGTCTTCGCGCCTCCCGGCGTGTCCGACGCCGACAAGGCGGCACTGATCACGCTGGTCGAAACCATGGCCAAGAGCGATGCCTGGGCCGCTGAGTGCAAGAACCGCAACTGGACGCCCATCCTGCTCACCGGCGACGACTATGCGAAATTCGTCGCCGAGGATTCGGCGCGTATCGAAGCCATCCTCAAGGATCTCGGTCTCGCCTGATTTTCCCTAGGGGGACGGTGCGAGCCGTCCCCCATTTTTCAGTTCCAGCCGACCGCAAGGGAGTGCGACCGGTCAACGAGCGAAGGTACGGTGAAAGCTGGCAGCGGCATGCCGGCTGTCTTGGCTGACCATACGGGGCCAACCATAGCGGGCTAACCATATCGGGGAGGATATTCATGAGCACCATTAACCAGCCGGCGGCGCCCTCGCGCCTTGCCGTGCCGGAATTGCTTGTTGGCATCGGCCTTCTCGCCTGTGCCGGCGCCGTTGCCTGGCAGACGCTGGCGATCCCGGTGTCGCCGCTCTATTCCAAGGTTGGCCCGACCGTCTTCCCCTATCTCACCATGGTCGGCCTGGTGGTGCTGTCCCTGCTGCTCATCCTCGCCGCGTTTCGCGGCGGCTGGCAGCCGGAGGAGGAAAAGGAAACGCCGACCGACTGGAAGGCGATGGGTTTCGTCGTCATCGGCCTGGTCGCCAACCTGCTGCTTATCCGCCCGCTCGGCTTCACCGCGGCATCGGTCATCATGTTCGTTCTCGTCTGCTATGGCTTCGGCAGCAAGCGTACGCTGCGTGATGCGCTTACCGGCCTTATCCTGGCGCTGGCCGCCTATTTCGGCTTCGCCAGGGCGCTTGGCGTCAACATCGGCGCCGGTTTCATCGAGAACCAGTTGAACACGGTGATCGATGCGATCATCGGCGCGTTTGGAGGCTGACGCCATGGAAACGCTTGGCCATCTCGCGCACGGCTTCTCGGTCGCCTTCACGCCGATGAACCTGATGTGGTGCCTGCTCGGCACCACGCTCGGCACCGCCATCGGCGTGCTGCCCGGTCTCGGGCCGGCGCTGACCATCGCGCTGCTTCTGCCGATCACCTATCAGGTGGCGCCGGAAGCGTCCTTCATCCTGTTTGCCGGCATCTATTACGGCGCCATGTATGGCGGCTCGACGACGTCGATCCTGCTCAACACGCCCGGCGAAAGCGCCACCATCGTCACCGCGCTGGAAGGCAACAAGATGGCGCGCTCCGGCCGTGGCGGCGCCGCCCTTGCCACCTCGGCGATTGGCTCCTTCGTTGCCGGTACCATCGGCACGCTGGGCGTCGCCTTCCTGGCGCCGGTGGTGGTCAAGTTCGCCCTGGCTTTCGGCCCGGCCGAGTATTTCTCGCTGATGGTGCTGGCCTTCATCACGGTTTCGGCCGTGCTCGGCTCGTCCTCGGTGCGGGGGCTCACCAGCCTGTTTGCCGGCTTCGTCATCGGCATGATCGGCGTCGACCTGCAGACCGGACAGCCGCGCTTCACCTTCGGCTCGACCGAACTGCTGGACGGCGTCGACGTCATCATCGCCGCCGTTGGCCTGTTCGCCGTCGGCGAGACGCTCTACATGGCTTCGCGCCGCTATGCCGGCAAGGACGAGATCGTGCCGCTGAAAGGTTCGCTCTACATGACCGCGGCCGAATGGGGCCGCTCATGGAAGGCCTGGCTGCGCGGGGCCGCGATCGGCTTCCCGATCGGCGCCATGCCGGCCGGCGGCGCCGAAATCCCGACCTTCCTGTCCTACGCCATCGAGAAGAAGCTGTCGAAGCACAAGGAGGAATTCGGCACGGTCGGCGCCATCGAGGGTGTTGCCGGTCCCGAGGCCGCCAACAATGCGTCCGCCGCCGGCGTGCTGGTGCCGATGCTGACGCTTGGCCTGCCGACCTCGGCGACGGCGGCGATCATGCTGTCGGCGTTCCAGAGCTACGGCATCAATCCGGGGCCGCTGCTTTTGACGACGCAGGCCGACCTGGCCTGGGGCCTGATCGCCAGCCTGTTCATCGCCAACGTCATCCTCGTCATCCTCAACCTGCCGCTGATCGGGCTGTGGGTGCGGCTGTTGAAGATCCCGGCGCCGCAGCTCTATGCCGGCATCCTGGTGTTCGCTACCGTCGGCACCTATGGCATCTCGCAGTCACCGATCGACCTCGTCATCCTCTATCTGCTGGGGGCGGCCGGCTTCCTGATGCGGCGCTTCGACTTCCCGACCGCGCCCGTCATCATCGGCATGATCCTGGGGCCGCTCGCCGAAACCCAGTTCCGCCGGGCAATGACCATCTCGAATGGCGACTGGTCGGTGTTTTATACGCACAAGCTGTCGCTGACGCTGCTGACGCTCGCCTTCATCGGCCTCGCCGGGCCGCATATCTGGGCCTTCATCGAACATCGCCGGCGGCGCGGACCGGAGCACGTGCCGGGCGATGCCTGATCGATCAGAAGAGATATGACAGACCTGCTTTCCGGTATCCGCGTCCTCGACCTGACCAATGTCCTGGCCGGGCCTTATTGCGCCTATCAGCTGGCACTGCTCGGGGCCGACGTGATCAAGGTCGAAGGGCCGCAAGGCGGCGACCTGGCGCGCCAGCTCGGCGGCTCGCCAAAGCTCAACCAAGCCGGCATGGGCGCCTCCTTCCTGGCGCAGAACGCCGGCAAACGATCCGTAGTGCTCGACCTGAAGAAGGAAGCGGATCGCGAGCGCTTCCTCGATCTGGTCGCCAGTGCCGATGCGCTGGTGGAGAATTTTCGACCCGGCGTGATGGATCGGCTTGGTATTGGCTATGAGGCGCTGAAGGCGGTCCGCCCCGGTCTCGTCTATTGCGCGATATCGGGTTTTGGCCAGACCGGGCCGATGCGCGACAATCCTGCCTATGACCAGATCATCCAGGGCCTGTCGGGCATCATGAGCATCACCGGCACGCCGGAGACGGCACCGTTGCGTGTCGGCTATCCCGTTGCCGATACGCTGGGCGGGCTGGTCGGTGCCTTCAGTATTGCGGCGGCGCTGGTCAGGCAGAAAACCTCGGGCGCCGGCGCCTTTCTCGACGTTTCGATGCTCGAATGCACGCTTTCCGCGCTTGGCTGGCCGGTCTCCAACTACCTGACGGCAGGGGTCGATCCCAAGCCGATGGGCAATGAGAACATGACGGCGGCACCTTCCGGCGCTTTCCGCACCGGCGATGGCCTGCTGAACATCGCCGCCAACAAGCAGGAGCAGTTCGTGACGCTGTGCCGGCTGATCGGCCGAACGGAACTGGCGTCGGACCCGCGCTTTGCCGAGCGCGAGACACGCAAGCGCAATCGCGCGGCGCTGAAAGCCGAGATCGAGGAGGCCCTGGTGAGTGCCCCGGCGGCGGCCTGGGAAGAAATCTTCAATCGCGACGGCGTGCCCGCGGGCAGGGTGCTGACGATCCCGCAAGTGCTGGCCGAACCGCAAGTGCTCGAACGCCAGGTGACCGCGAATTTTGACGATGTGGCCGGGATGGACAGGCCGCTGACGGTTCTGCGCGGCGGCTTCATGGTCGATGGTGAAGCGCCTTTGCCGACGAAGCCGCCGCCGGCGCTGGGCGCGCATATTGACGAGATCTTCGCCCACCTGCCGCCACGCGCCAAGGCAAAGGCCCGGGCATGAGCGATACACAGAAGAAAACTGGCCGTGAACGCGGTGAGGAATGGTGGCAGACCGGCATCATCGAGATGAGCCCCGGCGTCATCCGGCTGCGAGGCTATGAAGTCCAGGACCTGATCGGCCGCGTCAGCTTTCCGGCAATGATCTGGCTGATGTTGCGGGGTGAATTGCCCAGCGAGGACCAAGCGGCACTGCTCGGCATTGCGCTGGGCGCTGCCGTCGACCACGGACCGCAGGCGCCGTCGATCGCCATTGCCCGCATGGCGGCAACCTGCGGCGTCGGCATCAACAGCGCCATGGCCTCGGCCATCAATGTGCTCGGCGACGTGCATGGCGGCGCCGGCGAGCAGGCGCTGTCCTTCTACGGCGATATCGCCGTGGCGATCGATGGCGGAACGGCACTGGATGAGGCGGTTTCGGCACGGCTCGACCGGTTCTTCGCCGAGGAAAAGGGTTACGTGCCGGGGCTCGGCCACCGCTTTCACCCGGTCGATCCGCGCGCGCCACGGCTGCTGGACCTGACCCGCGAATTTGCCGCGCGTGGCGTCGTCAATGGGCGGTTCGCCGATATCGCCGAAGCGATCGAGGCGGATGTCGCGCGGCGCAAGGGCAAGAAGATTCCGCTCAACATCGATGGCGCCACGGCTGTCATCTATGGCGAACTCGGCTTCCCGCCGCCCCTGACACGCGGGCTCTTCGTGCTGTCGCGTTCTGTAGGCATTCTGGCGCATGCCTGGGAGCAGTCGCAGCAGAGCGAACGAAACAAAGGGCCGCTGCCGCGTGAGTGGCTGTGGGCCTATACCGGCACACCGGTACGCCCTCTCCCCGAAGACGGCGATACGAGCGGCTGAGAGACTGCCTCAGCCGGCTTCGATTGGCACAGGTCCGGGAATCGTCAAGGTTGCCACCAGCGTCGAAAGGTCCGGCTCGTCGATCAGCATCGCCGCATCGGCCGGTGCCAGCCATGCCCGCTGCCGCCGCTTGGCTTCCTGCCAGTTGGCCAGTTCCTCGGTGACCTCAAGCAGATAGACGATGACGTCGACACGAATGAAGTTGTTGGCCAGCCGTTTCCAATAGGAATAAGTGCCCGCCGGTTGCTTCAATGTCTTGCCGAGCACGCCGGCTTCTTCCATCGCCTCGATGGTGGCGGCCTTGCGCCCGCTCTTGCCTTTCATCGGCCATCCCTTGGGGACGATGAAGCGCTGCGTCGTCCGCGACGTGACCAGCATTACCTCGATGTCGCCATGCGCGTTCCGCCGAAAGGGGATCGCCGCGACCTGGCGGATCCGCTCGCCTCTCTTGGCCTTGCGCACGGCCTTTTTCTTGGTGGCTGCCATTCGTCAAAATCCAGTCGGTGCAAGTGCCCCATAGCGTGATGTGGCGCCTTTGCAAAACCCAAACTGCCGCGGGGGCACTCGAAGGCCCCTATCATGTAAGTCGGCTAATTAAAAGAGTGGTCCACCTGTCAGCGACAGGTGCTCACAGCCGTGTTGCCGATTATCTGCGTCTGACAGCTCGGCCTGACCTGCGGCACCACCGGCGGCGGCTGCTGGACGATCACGCGGTCCTGGGCGCGATACTGCTGTTGCTGCTGCTGAAATTGCTGCCGCTGCACCCGGTTCTGCAAGGTCTGCAGCTCGTTCTGCTGGATCAACGCGTTGCGGTTGGTGGTGGGATTGAGCACCTGCGCAGAGGCGGGCAGCGCAAAGCCTGCCACAATCGCCGCGGCCAGCACCGCCGATGCAAGTTTCATCGACGGTCGGCGCGCAGACATCCACTCATTCCTGCGAAAGATCCTGTTCATTCTTCGTATATAGGGCGTTTGTCCGGCGATGCCATGGCCGGCACATCGGCCGCCTTGAAATCAATCACGCCCTCTGCCGGCCATCCGGCCAGCGGCGGCGGAGAATCTGCCCGGCAACCCCGCATTGCACTTGACGGAAGCGATCGATTCGCCGCTCTATCGGGTCGGCGCCGGCCTCGAGTTGAATGGCGTCAATGGCGTCGGCATGTCCGTCAGGTATAACGGCGCTTTCGGGGAAACGGTCAAACAGAATGCAGTCAGCGCGTCTTTCAAGGTCAGTTTCTAGGCTGGCTCGAGACGGAGCCCGGCGGGAGAGGTCTTGATGAGGAAATGCGCGTATTTCGCAGCGATGTTGGGTGTGGCCTGCATTGTCGGGCTGCCAGCCATGGCCGCGCAGACCAAGGGCGACAAGGTAGCGGCGACGCCGGCGCCCGCCGCCGATGCGCCGCAGCTGCCCGGGGGTGCATCGGCTCTGTCCGAAACCCATGGCGACTGGACGGTCAATTGCCAGATATCGGGCACGAACAAGGTCTGCAGCCTGTCGCATCAGCAATTCAACAAGCAAAGCAACCAGCGGCTGCTGGCCATCGAGCTGTCGAGCAAGACCGGCGACGACGCGACCGGGACCCTTGCCTTGCCGTTTGGCCTGGCGCTGGCCAAGGGCGTTACCCTGACCATCGACGACCAGAAGCTCGACGGTAGCCTGGCGTTCAACACTTGCCAGGTGGTCGGCTGTCTGGTGCCGGTGGCGTTCGATGCCAATGTCACGCCGCTGCTCAAGAACGGCACGACGCTGAAGATCGATGCCTTCGCGGCCGATACCGGGCAAGCAGTGAGCTTTTCCATTCCGCTCAACGGTTTCGGCGGGGCGCTCGCCCGCACGGCGGAACTGTTGTCGAACTGACGGCTTAGTCCGGAATCTGATGCGCGGCGTCCAACTGGCGCCGCGTATCCTATCTAATGCGCGTCAAACGACTGTTGTTTTCAACCGTTCTGCGATGAGGGCGGCGAGCCGCGCCGCCACCTCGTCCTTGGTCATTTCGGGCCATTCCTCGACGCCGACCTTCGACACGATCCGCACCCGGTTGCGATCACCGCCCATGACGCCTGAAGGGCCGATGCCGCTCTCGTGCGATACATCGTTGGCGACGATGAAATCGGCACCTTTCTTCCTGAGCTTGGCCTCGGCGTTGCGCAAAAGATCCTGCGTCTCGGCGGCGAAACCGATGACCAGACCGGGTCGCCGGCTGTGATGGCCGACGCAGGCAAGGATGTCGGGGTTCTCGACCATGCGCAGCACCGGCGGGCCTTCACCCGCTACTTTCTTGATCTTCTCACCGGCCGAATTCTCGGTTCGCCAGTCGGCAACGGCGGCGACGAACACAGCGGCGTCGGCGGGTAGAAGCTGTTCGACCGCATCGCGCATCTCCTGCGCCCGCTCGACATGGATGGTCTTCACACCGGCCGGGTCGGCAATGCTTACGGGACCCGAGACGAGGCGCACATCAGCACCCAGCTTCGCCAACGCCGCGGCGATGGCGTGGCCCTGCTTGCCGGACGAGCGGTTGGCGATGTAGCGCACCGGGTCGATCGGCTCGTGTGTCGGGCCGGAGGTGACGATGATCTTGCGCCCCGTGAGCGGCTTGGGGCCGGCATCGAGCAGCGCCTTGATCGCGGCGACGATCTCCAGCGGTTCGGCCATGCGGCCTTCGCCGGCCTCATTGCTTTCGGCCATCTCGCCTTTGGCCGGGCCGATGAAGGCGATGCCGTCCTTGCCCAATGTCGCGCGATTGCGGCGGGTGGCCGGATGCGCCCACATCCTCGGGTTCATCGCCGGCGCCATCAGCACTGGCTTGTCGGTGGCGATGAGCACGGTCGAGGCAAGATCGTTGGCATGGCCGTTGGCAAGCTTGGCCATCAGATCGGCGGTGGCGGGCGCGACCACCAAAAGGTCGGCGTCGCGCGACAGCCTGATGTGGCCGACATCATGCTCGTCATTGCGGTCGAACAATTCGGTGAAGACATGATCGGCCGAGAGCGCGCCGACAGACAGGGTGGTGATGAATTCCTGTGCCGCTGACGTCATCACCACGCGCACCGCCGCGCCGCGCTCGCGCAGCCGGCGGATCAGGTCGAGCGCCTTGTAGGCGGCGATGCCGCCGCCGATGATGAGCAGGATGCGCTTGCCGGAGAGGCTGCCGCGCGGAAGGACCTTGCCCGCGGGGGCCGCGACCGGAGTCGCTGTACCGTGCGCAGTGGTCAGCTCGCGGAGAGTTTTTTCGATCTGGTCGATACGGCCGGGTCCGATCTGACCGTCGACAGCGGCCCGGATCATCACCCGTGCCTGCTCTTCCATGGAGCGGTCGTTTTCCGCCGCCAATCGGCGCAGCAGCTCCTTGACCTCATCGTCGAGGTTGCGGATCGTGATGCTTGCCATGTGATTGCGCTCTGCTCATCTGTCCGATGGCAATGATAGCAATGCAATCAATTTGCCGCAAGTTGCGAGCTGGAGCTTCGATTTCTGGGCCTAAAGGATCTTCCAGGCGATATAGACCAGCGTCAGCGCGATCACCCACAGCGCCATGCGGCCTGAGCGGCTGTAGCGCGCCTCGGCCTTGCCGATGGCACGCGCCGTGGTCTCGTCGAAGCGCAGCCCATGCTCGGCCATCAGGTCGATTTCGCGCGACAGCCGGTCGGTGCGCGCGGCAAGCTCGGGCACCTGGCGGGCCAGCGTCAAAAGCGCCTTGGCGCCATCGCGCGCATCGATCATCATGCCGCGCGGGCCAAGATTGCCGGCAATCCAGCCGCCGACCACCGGCTCGGCCGTCTTCCACATGTTGAAGGCCGGATCGAGCGTGCGCGCTACGCCCTCGACCACCACCATGGTCTTTTGCAGCAGGATCAATTCCGGCCTTGTCGCCATGTCGAAGAGCTCGGTCACTTCGAACAGCAGCGTCAGCAGCTTGGCCATGGAAATGGTCTCGGCCGGCTGGCCATGGATCGGCTCACCGATGGCGCGGATCGCTTGCGCGAAGGCCGCGACATTGTGCTGGCGCGGCACGTAGCCGGCCTCGAAATGCACTTCGGCGACGCGCAGATAGTCGCGCGTGATGAAACCGTAGAGGATTTCGGCGAGGAAGCGGCGCTCCTTCTTGCCGAGCCTGCCGGCAATGCCGAGATCGACGGCAACGATGGTGCCGTTGGCCTCGACGAACAGGTTTCCAGGATGCATGTCGGCATGGAAGAAGCCGTCGCGCAGCGTGTGGCGCAGGAACGACTGGATGAGATTGGCGGCGATCGCCTTCAGGTCATGGCCGGCGGCTTCAAGACCTGCGATGTTGTTCATCTTGACGCCGTCGACCCATTCCATGGTCAGCACGTCGCGGCCGGTGCGTTCCCAGTCGACGTAAGGCACGCGAAAGCCTGGATCGTCCCTGGTGTTCTCGCCGAGTTCCGACAGGGCCGCCGCCTCGAGGCGCAGGTCCATCTCGATCTTGGTGGTCTGCGCCAGCGTCTCGGTCACCTCGACAGGCCGAAGCCGGCGGGATGACGGGATGTATTTCTCCTGCAGGCGGGCGGCAAGGAAATAGCTTTCGAGGTCATGGAAGAAGCGGCGGCGCACGCCGGGCCGGATGACTTTCACCGCGACCTTGGTGGCAACGCCGTCATGGATGGTTTCGGCGGCATGGACCTGGGCGATGGAAGCGGCGGCGACCGGGTCGCCGAACTCGGCGTAGAGATCGCCCACCTTGCGCCCGAGCGAGGCTTCGATGGCCGTGACCGCCTCGGCCTTCGGGAAGGTGTGCATCTTGTCCTGCAGCATGGCGAGATCGAGCGCCATGTCGTTGCCGACGACGTCAGGCCGCGTCGCCAGGAACTGGCCGAGCTTGACATAGGACGGGCCGAGCCGGACCACCGCCTTGGCCAGCCGGTCGCTGCGCTCATAGGCGAGCGCGCGCCGCCGGGTAAACAGCCGCGCCAGCCGCCAGCCGAATTTCGGCAGGCCGGACAGTTCCTCACCCGGCAAAGCGGCGATGACGCCCTCGCGCACCAGCACCCAGCCGGCCCGTGCGAGCCTGAAACCAGCACCGACGCTGCTCATGGCTGCACCCAGGCCGGGCCTTGCGGCCGGCACGAGCTATATCGAGGATGGGAAATGCGATGCCGCCTCAAAGCTTCCAGCCCGAATGCAGCGCGGCGATGCCGCCCGAATAGTTGCGGAAGGAAACGCGGTCGAAGCCGGCGCGGGAAATCATCGCGGCGAAGTTCTGCTGGTTGGGGAATTTCGCGATCGATTCAACCAGATAGGAATAGGGCTCGCCGTCACCGGTGACCATCTTGCCGATCCTGGGAATGGCGTTGAACGACCAGGCTTCATAGGCCTTGTCGAGCAGCGGCATCTCGACCTCGGAAAATTCCAGGCACAGGAACCGGCCGCCGGGCTTCAGCACGCGGAACGCTTCGCTGAGCGCCACATCGATGCGCGGCACGTTGCGGATGCCGAAAGCGATGGTGTAGGCGTCGAAGGTGGCATCAGTGAAGGGCAGTTCCTCGGCATTGGCCTCGACGAAATCGGTGTTGCCGGACAGGCCTTTCTTTTGCGCCCTATCGCGGCCGACACTGAGCATCGAGCCGTTGATGTCGAGCACCGTGGCATGCGCGTTGCCATGGCTGGCATCGACGATGCGGAAGGCGATGTCGCCGGTGCCGCCGGCCACATCCAGGACCTTCCAGCCCGCGCGTTTCGGCGGATTGAGCCATGTCACCATGGCATCCTTCCACAGCCGGTGCAGGCCGGCCGACATCAGATCGTTCATCAGGTCGTAGCGATTGGCGACCTTGTGGAAAACATCGTTGACCAGGGACTGCTTTTCGCCTTCCCCTACACGCTTGAAACCATAGGAGGTTTCCATGCCGCCCGCGGCCGTGGTTCTCTCAACTGACATTTTTTTGATCCGTCATAAAACCGGCGGGACCATAGCCGATCGATGCTGTGGGCGCTATTGTTTAAGGCGCGGTGTTCAGCCGCGCTTCCAGGTGGTGGGTTTTCAAGACCTGGACTGACCGACGGGATGTTTGAATGCCTTTGAAAGCGGAACTGCACTGCCACATTGAAGGGGCAGCGGCGCCCGAACTCGTTATCCGCCAGGCGCAGAAATACGGCAAGGACACCTCGCCCTATATCCAGAACGGCTCGTTTGTCTGGCACGATTTTACGTCCTTCCTCGCGGCTTACGACTTTTCCGCCGATCTGTTCCGCACCGAGGAGGATTATGCGCGGCTGGCCGACCATTATCTGACCAGCCTGGCCCGAGACGGGGCCATCTATTCCGAGGTCTTCACCTCGCCGGACCATGCGACGAAGGCCGGCCTGTCGCCCAAGGCCTATACCGACGCGCTCGGCGAAGGCATGCTCCGCGCCAAGGCCAAGACCGGCATAGAGGGCCGCATGATCGTCACCGGCGTGCGCCATGTCGGCGTCGAGTCGATCGAACGAGCGGCGCGCTTCGCCGCGCGCTGCGGGCATCCGCTGGTTACCGGCTTCGGCGTTGCCGGCGATGAACGCATGGGCGAAATGGAGGACTATGTCAGGGCTTTCGAGATCGCGCGTGAGGCTGGGCTCGGCATCACCATCCATGCCGGCGAACTGACGGGTTGGGAGACCGTGCAGTCGGCGCTCGATCATATCAAACCCTCGCGTATCGGCCATGGCGTGCGCGCCATCGAAAACCCTGACCTTGTGCGGCGCATCGCCGACGAAGGCATCGTGCTGGAATGCTGCCCCGGTTCCAACATCGCGCTCAAGGTGTTCGACAGTTTTGCCGACCATCCCTTCCCGGCGCTGCAAGCAGCCGGCTGCAAGGTGACGCTCAACTCCGACGATCCGCCCTATTTCTGGACCTCGCTGAAGCGCGAATACGATATTGCAGCGGAGCATTTTGCGATGAATGAGAAGGCGCTGGCAGCCGTCACCAGAACCGCTATCGAGGCCGCCTTCGTCGATCGCAAGACCAAGACAGCACTTCTTGCGAGGCTGAACGGCGCGGCACGCTGATTTCTGCCGACAAAGCTGTGGTCGGTGGCGGCCAAGCGGTTCCTTGGCCGCTGCATTGTCGCTAGGGTTCGTCCAGACAGCTTGAAGCGCGACATATCCCCGGGGATTCATGCGCGCAGTTTCGAGCGACACGCATGCGTCAGGAGACCACCATGAAGGGCGTCACAGTCGTCGACCATCCGCTTGTCCAGCACAAGCTGACCATCATGCGCAAGAAGGAGACTTCGACGGCCGGCTTCCGGCGGCTGCTGCGCGAGATATCGCTGCTGCTCGGCTACGAGGTCACCCGCAATCTCGAACTGACGACGACGACGATCGAAACGCCGATGGAGACCATGGAAGCGCCGACGCTGGAGGGCAAGAAGCTGGTCTTCGCCTCGGTGCTGCGCGCCGGCAACGGTCTGCTGGAAGGCCTGCTCGACCTGGTGCCGGCGGCGCGCGTCGCCCATGTCGGTCTCTACCGCGACCACGAAACGCTGGAAGCGGTCGAGTATTTCTTCAAGGCGCCGAGCGATCTCGCCGACCGGCTGGTCATCGTCGTCGATCCGATGCTGGCGACCGCCAATTCGGCGATTGCGGCGATCGACAAGCTGAAGCAGCGTGGCGCCACCAACATCCGCTTCCTCTGCCTGCTGGCGGCGCCCGAAGGCATCGAGCGCTTCACCAAGGCGCATCCAGACGTTCCGGTGTTCACCGCGTCCATCGACCGCCAACTCAACGAAAAGGGCTACATCATGCCGGGTCTCGGCGACGCCGGCGACCGCATGTACGGGACGAAGTAGTACCAGGCAAAGTTGCCTGGTCCGATTTACCAAATGTTTACGCAAAGCGATGGTTTCGACGCGCGTTAAAGCGGCAAACACCATCCTGGCATAAGCATCGGCTTTCACGAAGGCCGATCCATGTTGCGCAAGCTTCTCATCCTCAGCATCTTTGCCGGTACATCGGCATCGATCCCGGTTGTCTACCAGTCGAATCCGCAGATGTTCGAAAACCTGCTGAAATCGGCGGTGACGGCCAAGCCCGAGGTCGAGGCACAACCGGAGGTCAACCTGGCATCCGTTCCCGACAAGCCGGTGGCGCCGCTGCCGACCGGTCGCAAGGTCGTCGTCGCGGCGGACGGGCGCGGACACTTCTCGTCGACCTTCAAACTCAATGGTCGTCAGGTCGACGGCATGATCGACACCGGCGCGACACTGGTCGCGGTCAATACGTCAACGGCGCGCCGGATCGGGCTGTCGCTCAACCCGTCCGATTTCAACCGTGAGGTCAGCACTGCCAACGGAACGATCAAGGCGGCGGTGGTGACGATCGATCGCCTGCAGATCGGTAGCATCAGCATCGACAGTGTGCAGGCCATCGTGCTCGACGACAAGGCGCTGCAAACCAATCTGATCGGCATGAGCTTCCTCAACCGGCTCGGCAAATACCAGGCCGAAAACGGCACGCTGCTGCTTGTCCAATAATCAACCGCGCGGCAGGATCCGCCGGATCACGGTTTTGTCCGCTGGTGGTTTCGAAGCGCCGATCGCGTAAGCCGAAACTGCAGCGGCTGCGGCCGCCTCGGCATCGGAGGGTGAGCGGGCGTGGATCAGCGCCAGGGCATCTCCGGCATGTACTTCCGCGCCAATGGGCAGCAGCCTGGTGATGCCGACGCTGGGGTCGATCTTGTCATCAGGCCGGGTGCGCCCGCCGCCCAGGCCGACCACCGCAAGGCCGATGTCGCGGGTGGCGATGCCGGTGACGAAGCCATTCGTCGTCGCCTTGACCGTGAATTCCGTTGGCGCCACGGCCAGATATTTTTCCGGCCTTTCGATGAAATCGGCGGGGCCGCCGAGCACGGCAACCATGCGGGCGAAGGTGGCAGCGGCGCGGCCGCTGGTCAGCGTCTCGGTGGCGCGCCGCATGCCATCCTGATTGGATGACACCAGCCCAGCCGACTGCAGCATTTCGGCGGCCAGCGCCAGCGTCACGTCCTCCAGCCGCTTGTCGCGGAACCTTCCGGTGAGGAAGTCGACGGCATTGCGCACCTCGACGGCATTGCCGGCGGCCGAGGCCAGCGGTTCGTTCATACCGGTGATCAGCGCCGAGACCTTCAGCCCGGCGCCGCTGGCGACCTCGACGAGGCTGTTGGCAAGCGCGGTCGCGTCACGCGACTTCTCCATGAAGGCGCCATTGCCGACCTTGACGTCGAGCACCAGCGAGCCCAGACCGGCAGCCAGCTTCTTCGACAGGATCGAGGCGGTGATCAGCGGCACCGATTCCACGGTGCCGGTGACGTCGCGGATGGCATAGAGCCGGCGGTCGGCCGGTGCCAGATCGGCGGTCTGGCCGATGATGGCGCAGCCTGTTTCCAGCACCGCCTTACGAAACAGTGCGATATCCGGCTGGCTGGTGTAGCCGGGGATCGCATCCATCTTGTCCAGCGTGCCGCCGGTATGGCCAAGGCCACGGCCCGAGATCATCGGTACATAGGCGCCGCAGGCAGCGACGATCGGCGCCAGCATCAGCGAGACATTGTCGCCGACGCCGCCGGTCGAATGCTTGTCGGTGACGGGGCCGGGCAGATCCGACCAGTCGAGCACATCGCCGGAATCGCGCATGGCCAGCGTTAGCGCCACGGCCTCGTCGCGGTTCATGCCATTGAAGAACACCGCCATCGCAAAAGCCGCGACCTGGCCATCGCTGACGGCGCCCGATGTCACGCCGTCGATGAAGGCGGCGATTTCACCAGCAGACAGCCTGTGGCCGTCTCGCTTGTGGCGGATGATTTCCTGCGGAAGCATCAGCTCTCCAGCAGTCCGTCGCGGAACACTCTGTGCAGGACCGTTGCCAGCCGCGACCCGCCGACCGGCGCCATGTCCTTGGTTTCCTGATGCGAAAGTTCGGCTCCGGTCATGCCGGCCGCCAGATTGGTGATGACCGAGCAGGCGGCGACGCGCAGGCCAAGGAAGCGAGCGAGAATGACTTCCGGTACGGTGGACATACCCACCGCGTTGGCACCCATGATGCGCGCCATGCGGATTTCGGCCGGCGTTTCGAAGCAGGGGCCGGAGAACCACATATAGACGCCTTTGTGCAGCGCGGTGCCGGTCGCCTTCGCCGCGCCTTCGATCGCCTTGCGGATGCCGGCATCATAGGCTTCGGTGAGGCCGACGAAACGGCGGTCGCTCGGCTCGCCGATCAGCGGGTTGCTGCCGGAGAAATTGATGTGGTCGGTGATCAGCATCACCGAGCCCGGCGGCATGTCCGGGTCGACCGAACCGGCGGCATTGGTGAGGATCAGTTTGGTGATGCCGACGCCGGCGAGCACTTCCAGCACCGGGCGCATCGCGGCAGCATTGCCGTGCTCATAGTAATGGGCGCGGCCGGACAGCATCAGCACCGGAACGCCGGCAAACAGCCCGGCCACCACTTCGCCGGCATGGCCGCTGACGCCGCTCCTGGGAAAGCCCGGCAGGTCGGCATAGGGGACGCGGATCGGGTGCTCGATCCGGTCGACCAGGACGCCAAGGCCCGACCCCAGCACCAGTGCTGTCGACGGCGCCAGGCCGTCCAGCCTTTCGATCAGATGGTCCACCGCCTTTTCGGTCATTGCAGCCATCTCTTCATTTGAGCCAGCACTTCATTTGAGCATGTCGCCGCGGAAGCCGTAGGGCAGCATGTCGCCCATGGTCACGGTCTCGGCCACGCCTGTGTTGTCGCAGAGGTAGAGTTTTGTCTCCGGGCGGCAGAATTCTGCCAACCGCTGGCGGCAGCCGCCGCAAGGCGAGCATTTGGCCATGCGTTCGGCAAGGACTGCGATTTCGACAATTTTGCCGCCGCCGCCCATGATGTAATGGCCGAGCGCAGTGGTTTTCGGCGCACCAGCCCTCCGGATAGGAAGCGACCTCGATGTTGGCGCCGGTGAAGACGCGTCCGTCCTCGGTGCGCAAGGCGGCACCCACGGGAAACTTCGAATAGGGCGCATAGGCCTTGGCCATGGCGGTCTTGGCCGCTTCGAACAGATCATGCGACATTCAGTTGTTCTCTCCGATGATCGTGTCCAAAACCCGGCGCTTGCCGCGCCGAGCCGTGACCTTAGCGTTCCTTGACGTAGGGCACGCCGCCGGCGCGCGGCGGGATTGCCTTGCCGATGAAACCGGCGAGCAGGATGACGGTGAGGATATAGGGCAGCGCCTGCATGAACTGCACCGGCACCTTGCCGATGATCGGCAGCGGCGAGCCCTGCAAGCGGATGGCCGCCGCATCGAGGAAGCCGAACAGCAGGCAGGCGAACATGGCGTTGACCGGCTTCCATTTGGCGAAAATCAGTGCTGCCAGCGCGATATAGCCCTTGCCGGCGGTCATGTCCTTCACGAAGCCACCATTCTGCACCATCGACAGATAGGCACCGGCGATGCCGGTGAGGATGCCGGTGCAGATCAGGGCGCGGTAGCGCAGCCAGGCGACCGAAATGCCGGCGGTGTCGACGGCAGCCGGATTCTCGCCGACGGCGCGCAGCCGCAGGCCAAAGCGGGTACGGAACAGCACCCACCAGGTGAACGGCACCATCAGGAAGGCGATGTAGACCAGTATCGAGTGGCCGGAGATCAGCTCCGCGTAGATCGGTCCGATGATCGGCACGTCCCGGATCGCATCGGCGCCGGGCCAGACAATCGCCTCGAACCGCTCGCCCGGCTGCAGCGCCGGCGTGCGTCCGCCCTGGCTGAACCAGGCCTGGCCGAGCATGACGGTCGAGCCGGCGGCGATGAAGTTGATCGCCACGCCGGAAACGATCTGGTTGCCGCGATGGGTGATCGAGGCAAAGCCGTGGATCAGCGCGAAGGCGACCGAGACCAGGATGGCCATGCCGAGGCCGAGAAGGGCCGAATGCAAGACCGACGCGGCGGCCGCGCCCGCGAAGGCGCCGACCAGCATCTTGCCCTCGAGCCCGATGTCGAAGACGCCCGCGCGTTCCGAATAAAGGCCGGCGAGGCAAGCGAGCAGCAGCGGCACCGACAGGCGGATGGTGGAGTCGAGTATCTGCACGATGGCGATGAAGACATCCATCTCAGGCGCCCTTTCCCTTGACCGCTTCCATGCCGACCGATCGCGGACTGAACGAGGCGAACACTGCCTGGATGTAAGGCCTGAACATATGCTCCAGCGCGCCGGCGAACAGGATCACCAGACCCTGGATGATGACGATCATGTCGCGGCTGATCGCCGGCATCTCGAAGGCGAGTTCGGCGCCACCCTGATAGAGCATGCCGAACAGGATCGCCGCCAGCACGATGCCGACCGGGTGCAGGCGCCCCATCAGCGCCACGGCAATGCCGACGAAGCCGGCGCCGGAAACGAAGTCGAGCGCGACATTGTGCTGGTCGCCCATCACCGGATTGAGCGCCATCATGCCGGCCAGTGCGCCCGAGATCATCATCGCGGTGATGATGATGCGGGTTTCTGAAATGCCGGCATAGCGCGCTGCCTTGGGGCTGTGGCCATAGGTGCGCATCTCATAGCCGAGCTTGGTGCGCCAGATAAGCAGCCAGACCAGGAAGGCCATGAGCAGCGCCAGCAGGAAGGTGATGTTGAGTGGCGCCGAGCGGATCTTGGCGCCGAACAGTTCGATGATCCAGTTGAGCTTCGGCAATTCCGCGCCGGCGAGGAAATTGCGCGTCTGCGGCGCTTGCGAGGCTGCCGGCTTTAAGGGCCCCACCAGCAGATAGACCATGATCGAGGCGGCGATGAAGTTGAACATGATGGTGGTGATGACGATGTGCGAGCCGCGCTTGGCCTGCAGATAGGCGGGGATGAGCGCCCACAAGGCGCCTACCACCGTCGAAGCGACGATGGCCAGCGGAAATGTCAGCCACCAGGGCAGCACGCTGTCGAAGGACAGGCAGACGATGGCGATGCCGAGGCCGGCGATGTAGGCCTGCCCCTCGGTACCGATGTTGAACAGGCCGCAATGCGCCGCCACCGCCACCGAAAGTCCGGTGAAGATGAAGGTGGTGGCATAGAAGAGGGTGAAGGCGATGCCGGTTCCCTTGCCGAAGGCGCCCTCAACCAGGATGACGGCGGCGCGAAACGGATTTTCGCCGACCAGCAGCACGACGAAGCCGGCGACGATGAAAGCCACCGACAGATTGATCAGCGGGATCAGCCCATAATCGGCCCAGGCCGGCAGTTTGGCGTAAGGCGTGCTCATTGCGCGGCCTCCTGGCGCTCGACGCCCGCCATCAGCAGGCCAAGTTCGCCTTCGGTCGCCTCCGGGCCGCGCTCGCCGACGATGCGGCCGGCAAACATCACCAGGATGCGGTCGGAGAGCGAGCGGATTTCGTCGAGCTCGACCGAAACCACCAGCACCGCCTTGCCCTGGTCGCGCATGGCAATCAGGCGCTTATGGATGAATTCGATGGCGCCGACATCGACGCCGCGCGTCGGCTGGCCGACGATCAAGACACCCGGGTCTTGTTCCATTTCCCGCGCCAGCACGATCTTCTGCTGGTTGCCGCCGGAGAAGTTGGCGGTCTTCAGCCGCGGATTGCCGGGGCGAATGTCATATTTCTCGATCTTGTGCTTGGCGTCGGCCATGATGGCGTCGACGTTGAGGAACGGCCCTTTGAGATAGCGGGGGTCGTCATGATAGCCGAGGATGGAATTCTCGTTCTCCTCGAAGGCCAGCACCAGCCCGACATGGTGGCGATCCTCCGGCACGTGGGCGAGCCCGCGGTCGCGCAATTCGCCGGGATCGGCGGCACCCGTCAGGTCGATCGGCTTGCCGTCGAGCATGACAGAACCTGAAACGGCCCGCCGGATGCCGGAAATCGCCTCGAGCAGTTCGGATTGGCCGTTGCCAGCGACACCGGCGATGCCGACGATCTCGCCGGCCCTGATATCGAAGGAGATGTCGTCGACCATGGTGACGCCACGCGAATCCCTGACGGTCAGGTTCTTGACCGCGAGCTTGACGGTGCCGGCTTCGGCTTCGCCCTTTTCGACCCTCAGCAGCACGCGCCGCCCGACCATCAGTTCGGCCAGTTCCTCGACCGTGGTTTTCTTGGTTTCCCTGGTCGCCACCATCGTGCCCTGGCGCATGACCGACACGGTGTCGGTGATGGCCATGATCTCGCGCAGCTTGTGGGTGATCAGCACCACCGTTTTGCCCTGTTGCTTCAGTTGCCCGAGGATGCGGAAGAGATGGTCGGCCTCGGCCGGTGTGAGCACGCCGGTCGGCTCGTCGAGGATCAGGATCTCGGCGCCGCGATAGAGCGCCTTGAGGATTTCGACGCGCTGCTGCAGGCCGACCGGCAGTTCCTCGATGATGGCGTCGGGATCGACCTCGAGACCGTATTCGCGCTCCAGCCGCTCCAGCTCGGAACGCGCCTTGGCGATGCTGCTCTTCAGAAGCGCATCGGTTTCGGCACCGAGGATGATGTTTTCCAGCACCGTGAAATTGTCGACCAGCATGAAATGCTGGTGCACCATGCCGATGCCGAGCGCTATCGCGTCGTTGGGCGTCTTGATCGATGCCGGTTTGCCACCGACGCGGATCTCGCCGCTGTCGGCCTGGTAGAAACCATAGAGGATCGACATCAGCGTCGACTTGCCGGCGCCGTTTTCGCCGACAATGCCGTGGATGGTGCCACGCGCGATCTCCAGATTGATGTCGCGGTTGGCGCGCACGGCGCCAAAACTCTTGTTGATGCCGATCAGTTCGATTGCGGCTTGCGCCATGCAGCCAGTCCCACTCTTATTTTTTTATCGCTTGGTCAAAACGCCTAGCATGACGCTCCGCCCGTGCCAATTGGCGGAGCAGCATCCACTCTCGGCAAATCCCGGTGCGCTTGTCAATTTCCAACGTGTCCGCAGGCTTCATATTCGCTAATATGACGACATCGAAATTCGCATCACGATGCAAGGCATTGGGGTGCAAGATCAGGGATTGCGAATGATCATGCCCGTCGACCGGCTGACGACGCTGGAAATCCGCGCCGCCGAGCAGGAAAACACCATCGAGGAGCTGTCGGGCCAGATTGCCGAGCAGTGGACGGCGATCGAGCGCATGCAGCGCAAGCTCGACGCGCTGACCAACCGCTTCCTGGCGCTGGAGGAGCAGGCCGCACCCGACGTGCCCGTGACCAAGCCGCCGCACTGGTGAGGAAAAGGGGAAGGCGCAAATCATGAGCGACCGCATCGCAAGGGCCGGTGACTATGTGCTTGGCCTGATGAACGACGCGGAGCGCGAACGGGCCGAGCGCGATCTGGAAATCGACCCCGCCTTCCGCGACGCCGTGCTGCAGCTTGCCGAACGCATGCATATGTTCGACCGTGCCGAAAAACCTGGTGGCCTGCCAGCCAATCATTGGGAACTGGTCACCCAGCGTATCGCCGAATTGCCGCAGATGCGCAGCGTTGGCCTGGGTGGCAATGATGCCAAGCAGCGCCCGGTAATCCGAAGCCTGTCCCGGTCACCGTACGGCGTTGGCGTGCATTCGCTTGGCGGCCGACGCGGCACCATCATCGCCATCGTGCTGATCGCGGTCTTCGCGCTCGGCTATCTCGTCGGGAAATTGTAGGCCGACGCAAAACCGCCGGACTTGCGCCCGGCGGTTGCAGATCATGGCTGTATAGCGCTGCCGATCAATACGGGCAGGCGTTGTCAGCGGTATAGTCATGCACCTGGATCTTGCCGGAGATGATGTCGGCCTTGGCCTTTTCGACCGCCGCCTTCATCTCGTCCGTCACCAGCGCCTTGTTGTTGTCGTCCATGGCGTAGTCGACGCCGCCTTCCTTGAGGCCGAGGTTTTCGAGGCCGCCCTTGAAGGTGCCGTTCTTGCCGTCCATGAAGGTGGTGTAGACGGCAACGTCGACGCGCTTCATCATCGAGGTCAGAACCTTGCCGGGCTGCAGGCCGTTCTGGTTGGAATCGACGCCGATGCCGAGCTTGCCGGCATCAGCCGCCGCCTGCAGCACGCCGACGCCGGTGCCGCCGGCCGCGGCGTAGACCACGTCGGAGCCCTGGTCGATCTGCGTCTTGGCGATTTCGCCGCCTTTGGCCGGATCGTTCCAGGCAGCCGGCGTGTCGCCGGTCATGTTCTGGATGACGTCGGTCGCGCCGGCCGACTTGGCGCCGCCGACATAGCCGCATTCGAACTTGCGGATCAGCGGGATGTCCATGCCGCCGATGAAGGAGACCTTCTTCGACTTCGATGCCATCGCCGCCATGATGCCGACGAGGTAGGAGCCTTCGTTCTCCTTGAACACCAGCGAGCGGACATTGGGCAGGTCGACGGCATCGTCGATGATGGCGAAGTTGAGATCGGGGTATTCGGCCGCGACCTTCTTCAGCGCATCCTCCCAGGCGAAGCCGGCCATGACGATCGGGTTGTGGCCGTCCTCGGCGAAGCGGCGCAGCGCCTGCTCGCGCTGCGAGGCGTTGGACACCTCGAACTCGACATAGGCGACGCCGGTCTCGGTCTTGAATTTCTCGGCGCCATGGAA
Source organism: Mesorhizobium kamtschaticum (assembly GCF_056174585.1). Taxonomy (NCBI): domain Bacteria; kingdom Pseudomonadati; phylum Pseudomonadota; class Alphaproteobacteria; order Hyphomicrobiales; family Phyllobacteriaceae; genus Mesorhizobium; species Mesorhizobium kamtschaticum. The sequence goes on from NZ_CM149691.1 coordinate 2,303,138, forward strand.
GGCTGCCTCGTTGAAGGATTTGTCGAACTTGCCGCCCAGATCATAAAGGATGGCCGGCTGGACATCCGCGGCGAAAGCCGGAAGAACCATTGCGGTTGCGGCCAGGAGGCCGAGAACGATACGTTTCATGTGATCCACACCCTGTCGGTTATTTTTTCCGTTACGCACCGCCTGGCTGCCCGGTTCACCGGCAGCCACGCGACGTCAGCCAGGAGTGCATTCCCCTCCCGCTCCTGGGCAATCTGGCACGGCCCGAAACAAAATTCACGCGGAATTTTGACCTTTTGGAAAAGCGTGCCACGCGCAGGCCGCGCGGCAGTCCGATCCTTGCGCGCAAGCAGTTAAGCGGTGGCGGCCGGCATGGCGCAGGCGATGCCGGTGCCCTTGAGGTTGCAATAGCCGTAAGGGTTCTTCGCCAGATATTGCTGGTGATCGGCCTCGGCGAAGTAGAAGGCGGGCGCCGGCGCGATCTCGGTGGTGATCTTGCCGTGGCCGGCCCCGCGCAGCTGGGCTTGATAGGCGTCGCGCGAGGCGCTCGCCGCCTGGAATTGCGCATCGCCGGACGTGTAGATCGCGGAGCGGTAGGTGGTGCCGACATCATTGCCCTGGCGCATGCCTTGCGTCGGGTCATGGCTTTCCCAGAACAGCCGCAGAAGTTCGGCATAGGAGATCATCTTGGGGTCGAAGACGACCAGCACCACTTCGGCATGGCCGGTCAGTCCGGTGCAGGTTTCCTGATAGGTCGGATTGGGCGTGATGCCGCCGGCATAGCCGACGGCCGTGACCCAGACACCTTCGATTTGCCAGAACAGCCGCTCGGCGCCCCAGAAGCAGCCAAGCCCGAACATCGCCGTCTCCAGCCCCTCGGGGTAGGGGCCCTTGAGCGGCCGTTTCAGGACATGGTGCTTGGATGGTGTCGGGATCGCCTTGGCACGGCCCGGCAAAGCCTCGGACGGCTTTGGCAGATTGAGCTTCTTGTTCAGCATGTCGCTGAGAAAGAACATGCGCGGCCTTCCTTCCCGTCAGGGTGCAAGAAAATCGATCAGTTGGCGGCGAATTGGCCCGTGCGCCGCTGGCGCCTGTAGCCGATGGCGTAGAGCAGGAAGGCCAGCACCGCGAACACGGCAAAGCCCGGCTGGTTGAGCACCCAGGCGATGGCGCCGTCCCACAGCAGCGGACCGGCCTTGGCGCGGACGAAGGTTTCGAAGGCCGCCCGCGTGTCCGGCGAGACCGCCAGCCAGCTGGCGTTGAGCGGGGTCAGCACAAGCGCCGAAGCCGCCACCGTGCGCGTTGTGTCGAGCACCGCCATGATGACGGAAACCGACAGCGCCACCATGGCGGCAAGACGAAAAATGAAGCGAAACATCAAGCTCTCCCCCGGCCGATCCTGGACGGGATCTCCGGCACCAGCGAGAAATAGAGTGCGCATGGCTTGCCCGCAACCGCGATACGCGAATTTGAAGGGCTTCCTCTCTTTATGCCACCGGCTTGCGCTTGCGCCTGTGAACGAGCCAGACGGCAAGAATGCCACCGACAATGGCGCCGACCACCAGCCCGCCCAGGCCGAAGAAGGCGGCGAAATAGCCGCAGCCGCCTTCGAAGCAGCTTACCTCGGCGACATCAGCGATGACCGAACCGGCGAAGAAACCGCCCACCGCGCCGATGGCGGCGCCGAGGACGATGCCGAGCAAGGCGGCGGCAATCGAAACCAGGACCGGCGGCGCCTCGGTCTCTGGTTTGGCGTAGACGGTCTCGGCGCCGGAGCCGCCGCGCAGCAAATAGATGCAAAGCAGGCCGACGCCGATCTCGATGGCGGTGATGCCCAGGCTCCTGGCGGAGAAGACGAATTCCGGCACGGTGAGCACATAGGCCTGCCTTGCCAGCACCCAGACGATGAGGGTGATCTGCCAGATGGTGAAATGGCGGGGGAAGCGCCCCGAGCGGCCAAAGGCAAGGCCGAGCAGGTAAAGCCCCCACAGGATGACGATGACATTGGCGACAAGCCCGCCTAGCAGGAAATAGAGGACCTTGTCGGGCACGCCGGAATTGCCGACCAGCCACCAGGCCGACGCCAGGCCATAGACCGACCACGCCATGACGAAGATGAGCCAGCCGACCGGGACGTAAAAAAGGTCGCCGCCCGGGCGGCCGGCTGGCGCCCCTCTATCCCCCGGGATTCCACTGCCCGGTTGTTCGCTGCTTGATGTCATGTCTGGACAATGCCCCCGCAAAGCCTCTGCTTCACTCGACAGCCGGCCGGCGGCGAAGTCAAGCACGGCGGGTCCTGCTGCCTTGCCTGTGCACATCATTCGGGGTGCGGGCACCCCGCAAACGGGCGCGACGGCGGCCCCGCGAAACACCATGTGGCCGGCAAAGCGAATAGAGCACCGTTATGGCTTGGCATTCGGCGCGGGATCGACTAGATGAGCCCCGCGCCTGTTGCTTCGACGGCTCAGGTGCCGGGGAAGGATGTCCGCTGGTTGGGCGGCGTCCATGGTTCGGAATTTCCGCGCCGCAGCCCTAAAGGAGATGCATCTCCCCAACCCGCGCGGCGAAACCGGCCGGCGCGACATGCAAGGACGGAGAGGTGGCCGAGTGGTTGAAGGCGCACGCCTGGAAAGTGTGTTTACGGGAGACCGTAACGCGGGTTCGAATCCCGCTCTCTCCGCCATAATTCCGATATTACTTTTTTAAATCAATATGATATTAGCTGGTCTTTTTCTCGACCCCCCTTTAGACCCACCAATAGGAAAGTGCCTACTTTCCCGCCCATAACCTGCGTGTTCGCAGGACTGATGTGTTTGTTCCGAGCGCGCCTATTTCATCAGATCCTTTGTAGGTGATGCGGCCTTCCTGTGGCGTAACCGCTTTAATCAGAACCGGAGATTGCCGGATGGCCGCTGCAAACGCACAGGCGACCTTCCTAAGGCGCTGACCGGACGGCAACTTTGCGCCGCGTGCACGAACCCGCTTCGCGGGAGGGTCGCCTAGTTCTGAGATGACGCGTATTCATAGGCCTTGAGCAGGTAGAGACCGCGATCCGACCATGGAGTTCCCTTCAACGAGAGGAACTCGCCATGGCTACCTTGTCGACCGATGCTCCGATCACACCGCTTCGCCAGCGCATGCAGCAAGACATGCTGATGCGGGGTCTGGGACCACATACGCAGCAGGACTACGTTCGTCATGTCCGGCGCTTCGCTGTGTTCCTTGGCCGCTCGCCCGACACTGCGACGGCTGAGGACATCCGCCGATTCCAGCTGCATCAGCATGAGAGCGGCGTCGGCCCTGCGACGATCAATGGCGCGGTCTCGGCATTGCGGTTCCTGTTCCTCGTGACGCTGAAGCGGGGATCTGGCGCGCGCTGGTGATTATGAGGTATCAGCGCAAGCTGCCCGACGTGCTGAGCGTGGAGGAAGCGGGGCGCGGCTGCTCGAAGCGGCGCCAGGCATCAAGTACAAGGCCGCGCTCGGTGTCGCCTATAGCGCTGGTCTGCGCGTGTCCGAGGTCGCGCACCTCAAGGTCGACGACATCAATAGCACACGCATGCTGATCCGCGTTGAAGGGCAAGGGACGCAGGGACCGCAACGCCATGCTCTCGTCGCAACTTCTGGAACTGCTGCGGCTGTGGTGGCGCGAAGGCAGGCGGCGCGGGGTGATGCTCCCGCATGGCTGGCTGTTCCCAGGGCGCAGCTGCACGGCGCCGATCTCGTCGCGGCAACTGCATCGCGCGGTCCAGGAAGCAGCCGAAGTCGCCAGCATCCGCAAGCGCGTCAGCCCGCACACGCTGCGCCACAGCTTCGCCACTCATCTGCTCGAACAGGATGTCGACATCCGCGTCATCCAGGTGCTGCTTGGCCACAGCAAGCTCGATACCACCGCGCTTTACACCAAGGTCTCGACGCGGACGATCCATGCGGTCGCAGGGCCGCTCGACCGGCTGATGGCGCTGATGGAAGGCAAGACGCCGCCCGGCTGAGCCGTGCGCACCTCTGTCGAGGTCGCCGACATCTTCCGTGCTGCCGGCCCCGCCTATCGGGCCGCCCATGCAGGTCGCCTGAGCCTCATCCAGCTCAAGGTGATGTCGGCGATCGAGCATTGCCGCACCGCGGCGCTCGGCGGTCATGTCGAGGCCTGCGAGGACTGCGGCCAATGGCGGATCGCCTATAACAGCTGCCGCAACCGGCACTGTCCCAGGGGCCAGGGCGCGGCCGCGCGCACCTGGCTCGCCGAGCGCGAAGCCGACCTGCTACCAGTCGGCTACTTCCACGTCGTGTTCACGCTGCCCGCCGAGGTCGCCGACATCGCCTTCCACAACAAGGCGCTGGTCTATGACCTGCTGTTCAAGGCGGCATCGGAGGCGATGCTGACGATCGCCGCCGATCCGAAGCATCTCGGCGCACGCATCGGCATCACGGCCGTGCTTCACACATGGGGATCGGCGATGACGCACCATCCGCACGTGCACATGATCGTGCCAGGCGGCGGCATCGCGCCGGACGCGTCACGCTGGATATCGTCGCGGCCGGCCTTCCTTTTCCCAGTCAGGGTACTGGGCAAGCTGTTCCGCCGTCTGTTCCTGACCCGGCTGGTCGCGCTGCACGACGCCGGTCGGCTCGCCTTCTTCGGATCGGCGGCGCACCTCGCCGATCGTCGGGCCTTCCTACGCCACCTGGCTCCCGTCAAGAAGAAGCGCTGGGTGGTCTACGCCAAGCCGCCCTTCGCCGGTCCCGAGGCGGTGCTCGCCTATCTGTCGTGCTATACCCACCGGGTTGCGATCTCGAACCGCCGCCTGATCGCCTTCGAAGAGGCTGGGTCACCTTCCGCTACAAGGATTATCGCCGCGACGGCACCGACCGGCAGCAGGTCATGACGCTCGCCACAGATGAGTTCATCCGCCGCTTCCTGCTCCACGTCCTGCCGCGCGGCTTCCATCGCATCCGACATTATGGCCTGCTCGCCGGCTCCGCCCACAAGGCCAGCCTCGCACGCGCCCGCGAACTGCTGGGCGTCGCTGCCCCGTCCGATGACCACACACCAGACGAACCAGAGGACTTCCGGCCGCCATGCTCCTGCTGTGGCGGACGCTTGATCGTCATCGAGGTGTTCGAACGGTGGAGGAGGCAGCCGCCCGGACCTCCGAACGCATCGGCACCGATCCGGGAGACCGCTCCATGACCCGGCATGGTCTGATTCAGCCTCCAGCCACAGGCGCTCAACCTGCGGCGACGGACCCACACGCGCCCATGGTGCTCAGCGAGGCCCGCAGGGGCCCGTCCGCCTGCGCGCAGAGGCTACAAGGCTGTGCGGAGGCTTCACTGAGCGGTCCGTCCGTGTCCACCGCGTCGCCTAACGGGGGCGGTCACGCCGTCGCCGACATCAGCCGCAAACTAAAATCCCCATAGCCATCAACTGTGGCCCGCGGGTTCCTGCATGAGAGGCTTTCGTACGCCTCTCGGCACCCGAAACCCTTCAGCATGTCAGTCGGTTGAGCGGACCCTAGCCGCATCCCAAATGCGGACATCCGAGCGAAGAGCCGAGACGGCACGTTTGGGTCAGTTCCCGACATTGCCAACCAGCTTGGCAAGTGGCCTTAGAGGCCGCTTGTTCCACAGACGATCTGATTGCACTGCACGTCACGGTGGCGCATTCGACGACCGAGTTTGCCCATTCAACTCTTACTCCTTTCAACATGTGCTAATATTGCAACCGTGCGCGGCCGTGTACAAAGTACGGCGTTCGCAGCTTGTGACTCCAACCAATGGTGAGCACATGATCCGCAAGGCGCTTCTTTGGTCGGCTGCATCGTTGCTCGCCGGGGCCATCACCCTGTCCGCGCACGCTGCCGACAAGGTCGTCAACCTTTACGACTGGTCGGACTACGTGGATCCCTCGGTCATCGACAACTTCACCAAGGACACCGGTATAAAGGTCGTATACGACGTCTTTGACTCCAACGAGATCCTCGAGACCAAGCTGCTCACTGGCGGCTCCGGCTACGACGTCGTCGTGCCAAGCGCCAGTTTCTTGGCCCGCCAGGTCGAGGCCGGCGTCTTCCGGAAGCTGGACAGGTCGAAGTTGCCCAACATCGCCAACATGTGGGACGTCATCGAGCAGCGCACCGCCAAGTACGACCCGGGCAACCAATATTCGGTGAACTACATGTGGGGCACGGTGGGTTTGGGGTACAACACCTCGAAGATCAAAGCCGCGCTTGGTGTCGACAGACTCGACAGTTGGGACGTCTTCTTCGATCCCGAAAAGCTGAAGAAGCTCGCCGATTGCGGAGTCTACGTGGTCGATTCGCCCACCGAAATCCTGCCCATCACGATGAATTATCTTGGGCTGAACCCCGAGAGCACCTCGCCGGAAGACTTCGGCAAGGCCGAAGAGGCATTGACGCGTATCCGTCCCGACGTCCGCAAAATCGAGTCATCCGAGTACATCAACGCTTTGGCGGACGGCGACATCTGCCTGGCGATCGGCTGGTCGGGCGACGTCCTGAAGGCGCGAGACCGTGCCGCTCAAGCCGGTAACGGCGTCACAATCGCCTACTCGATCCCTCGGGAAGGCACTGTGATGTGGTTCGATCAACTAGCAATCCCCGCAGATGCACCGCATTTGGACGAAGCTAATGCCTTCATCAACTACCTCATGAAGCCTGAAGTCGCCGCCAAGAACACAAATTATGTATTCTTTGCCAATGGCAACAAGGCCTCACAAAAATTCGTAGAAAGAAGCATTCTCGGCGACCAGTCGATCTATCCTGACGATGCCACGCTAAAGAAGCTTTTCACCGTCTTTCCGTATGACCCGAAGACGCAGCGCGTGGCGACGCGCACCTGGACCAAAATCGTCACGGGTCAGTGATTGACGGCAGTTGCGCTCCCGACGGACCGCCTGATTGCTCATCGGTCATCCGTCAATCCGCAATGCCTGCTTTCCGCAGGCCATCTAGCCAGTGCTCCACGTCCTCTTGTCGGCGATATGGAGAGCCGCGCTTGTAGTCACCTAGAGTGAAACCAGGCTTGCGCTCGAGGCACCTGCCCCAAGCCAATATTGCCTCGTCGATGCGTCCGAGCTGTCCCAAACACGCAGCCAGATTGGCGAACCCGCGATCATAGTTGTCGTTGTCCCAACGGCGGAACGAATCCAGCGAAGCCTCATATTCACCGAGCAGATAGTAAGCGAATGCGAGTAGCTCGTGGACATCGCGGTGTTCGAGCGGACTCAGCCGTCTGAGCCGCTCGCCGATCTCGCGGGCCTTCGTGAGTTGACCGCTCCAAAGGCAGATGTACCCGACCCAGACGAGTACGTTCGGGTTTGTGGGGCCCATCGCGAGCGCGCGTTGCCAATGAGTCTCGGCGGCCTCGAACTCCCCTTTCCATCCATGCAGGGCGGCGACGACTGCCTCTGCCAGTCCGCTGGCGTCGCCGAGTTCGATAGCCCGCAAGGCCGACTGCATGGCCAACGCCTTCATGTCTCCATCAGCTCTGAAAACGGAGAGGGTCGCGTAGGCGTCCGCGAGCGATGCGTGCGCCCGCGCCGAATCATGCTCCCAGCCAAGAGCCAGCTTTAAGAACTCGACAGCAGCGACGGTGTCCTTCTCGGTGAATCGGTGCATAGCATCGATGCCGCGCAAGAACGCGTCATATGCGCTGAGGCTCGTTTGCGTTTGCCTGGTCCGAACGATCTCAGCAGCGCCTACCTTGCCGAACAGTGCCCAGGCGATCCTCTCTGTCACCTCGTCTTGAACGGCGAAAAGGTCATCGAGGTCTCGATCGTAGCGCTCGGCCCAGACGTGATTGCCAGTGGCCGCTTCTATCAACTGCGCAGTGATCCTGACGCGTGCAGCAGCCTTTCGAACGCTTCCCTCGACGACGTACCGTACACCGAGCTTCCTTCCGACCTCGGTGATGTTTACGGATTGACCCTTGAAAACGAACGAGGAATTGCGCGCGATCACGAACAGACTCTGACTGCGACTGAGCTCGGTGATGAGGTCCTCGGCTATTCCATCCGAGAAATAATCCTGCTCGGGGTCCACCGACATGTTTGTGAAAGGAAGCACCGCCACCGATGGCTTGAACGGGAGCGGCAAATCCTCCGCTGAAGCAATTGACGCTGAAGGTGGATCATCCCGCTCTTCTGTTTGAACCCGGTAGGCACGCACAGGCCCAGCAATGTTCTTCATCGTATGCTCGCCCAGGTCGACGAGCGTATAGGGGATCTTTCCCTTCACTTGATCGTAGACGCTGCGTCCAATGACGACACCTCCGGGCTCGCTGACCTTTTCCAGCCTGGCGGCCACGTTTACGCAGTCGCCGTAGATCGTCGTCTCATCTAGGATAACCTCACCGGCGTTGACACCCATTCTGAAGGCCATGCGCCGGTCTTCAGGAAGATCCGTATTGCGTGCCGTTATGCGTTCTTGCGTCTCGACTGCGAACTGCAGCGCATCGACGGCGCTGGGAAACTCGATCAGCAGACTGTCGCCCGCGGTGCCGACCAGCCGACCCCTGAATTGCGCGATCTTTGGATCGATCACTTCGGCGCGCAGTGCCTTTAGATGGAGAGAGTCCCGGCCTCATCGGCCCCCATCAAACGCGAGTAGCCAGCCACGTCCGCTGCCAAAACCGCCACAAGCTTTCGTTCCGGGCGCGCCACGATGCCTCCTGGACTACAAAGACGTCACGTGGGTTTGCTGGGAGCGTAGCACCCGCGTGTATGCGCAACCAGCCGCGATAGAAGGTCCGCTTTGGCCAACTTCAGACCTTGGTCCCACCGGGCTGAACGTCCGCTATCGTTCTTGGGGCGCGAGAAGCCGCCGTTCCCCTGTCAACCTCAACATACTCTTCCTCCAGCACCTTCTTGCCGTTCTCGTACTCGGTGCGCTTGAGCTTGACTTCTTTCTGCTCAATCCACTCGGCGCCAGAGGCTCGGTCGATAAGCTTTTCAGCCACGCGACGGTCGGTTACAGCCTTGCCTCTCTTTATGGCCTCGGAAAAATCGGGGTGGACCTTCTTCCATTCGTGAATGGTATCGAGGTGGACGCCGAAGTGTTCAGCCAGGTCTAGGTCGATGGCGCCGATACGGCACAGCTCCTCAGCCTGGTCTTTGAACTCAGGCTTAAAACCAGAAGGGCGTCCAGATTTTGCGATGCTGGATTATAGCGGCGTACTGAATCAGCTGGCAAGTAAAGACCATCCGCCCATCTTTCGTGGGTTAGTGATTCCGCCCCGTTGACTCTTCATTGGAGCGAGAATCTGCTTGCTCCGTCGTAACAAAAGGAGAATCGACAATGGCAACCGGCAAGAAACCAGCTTCGGACGCGGGAAAGATCCTGCGCGACCCGAAGTCGACAAAGAAGGAAAAGGAAGTTGCGGCCTCCGACCTCGCCCAGCGCAAAGGCGCGAAGAAGGGCAAATGACTAGCTAGAGCCGGGAGCATTATCTAGTTGCCGGCTCTGACTTTTCAGTCTGCTAGCGAACCATGACCAAATCCTCAGTACCCAAGGGACAGCACGTCATTCCCCGGCTTCACCTTGCGTATTTCGCAGGGCAGAAGGGCCAGGTCTGGACGTACAACAAGAACACCGGCGCGGCATGGTCGGCGATTCCGGAAGAAACAGCGGTGCAGACGCACTTCTATTCCATCGAGCGCGAGGATGGCACCTACGACACCAAGCTTGAAGAGACACTGTCCCGCATCGAGAGTAATGCAGCGCCGGTCTACAAGGCCCTTCTGGAGGGCAAGATTCCGTCAAAGACCGATGTGGACCGTGGGCATTTCGCGCAGTTTCTGGCGACGATGTACACACGCACGTCCGCTATGCGCCGCGATGCAGGCGAGATGGCCGGGCGCAGCATGCAGATCCACAATTACGCCACCGGTATTCACGACGGCGCATTCGCCACGATGGTCCGCCGGATTGAAAAGGAGGACGGAAAGAAACTCACCGACGAAGTGAAGGAAGCGCTTCGGAACGGCCTTGTAGACCCATCGTCATATCGCATCGAGTTGACCAAGGAATGGACGCTTGACGTGATAGAAGTAGCCGACGAGTTGGCACCTATCTTCTTCGACATGAATTGGTGCGTGATGGAGCTGGCGCATGGATTCCTCATCACTAGCGACAATCCGCTCACACGCTACGTGGACCCGAAGACCTCACATCCTATCTACGGGGACCACGGCTTTATGAACAAGACGGTGATGGTGACATTTCCGCTGACAACCACCAAGATCCTTCTGCTCGGGTGGAACGAGACCGGGCCGCGCATTGTTGGCTCCCAGAGGCACGCCATCGCCATGAATCAGCTAAGGGCTCAGAGCGCTGAGGAGTTCCTATACGCGCACATCGAACACAAGGTTATCCGCGACATGGCCCGTATCAGCCGCAACTCCCGGCCGCGCATGACGACGCAGGGCTTTGGGCCGGAGAAATTCGCTGAGGTCGTGGTCAAGCGACGCCGCTCAAAGAGGGCGTGACGGCGAACGGCTTGGAGGGCTTTTCATTCGCTGAGGGGAGCAAAAGGTCCGCCGCCACCAGCCCCAACCTTCGGGCCTTATGAAGGTTCCGTTGCGGTTAGGCTTTCGGTGACAACGCAGACCGGATCAGACCACCGATCAGCAGTACAATTATCAGGATGAACAGGCCAAACGGGGTGGTCAGCACGTCCAGAACGGGCGTTAAGTTGCTCACTTCACACCTCCCCGAACATTTGCCCGGCGTTCGCCCGGCCGCTTGCCGGTCCAATAGTGCACGCGGTAGCTGCCTTGGCCGGAGCGGTTGGGCACAGAGAAATGTCCCCGCTGGTTTTCGGCCCGATAGAGATACCCTTGCCGACGTAGGCGGGTAAAATCTTCCGCGCGTCAGTTGTGCCCATCAGCATCACGGTACGGGCGTCAATCACCCCGTGCTTGACGAGATGGTCCGTGGCTCGGGCTTGGATGCCAAGCTGGTGCGCCGTGGACGGGAGCGGGCGCTTGCCCCACATGGTGAAGGGTAGGGCGATGAGGTGCCAGAAGCTCATCGGCCTGCCTCCCCTTTGAGGCCTTGGCCTTCCAGCATGTCGATTTCGATGCAGGCGATGCGTTTAGCGCCGAATTTCTTGGCTGCTCTTTGGGCCCCATCATCGGCTCGGCTTCGATCGGCGTGAATGCCTTGACCAGCGTAGCCATCGCAGGGACGGGTATTGACCTCCTTCTCAAAGAGACGGTCGGCGTACACATTCAACCAGCCCTTTATGCGCTTCGGCTCGACCCATTCGGCGACGAGGTCATTCGGGGTTTCCTCACCACCAATCCACTGGCCGCCTAGCCTCCAGCCACGAAAGACAGTGCTGGCATCGATGAAGCCGCGCGCAGGGTAGTCATCGCACTCTGATTTCCCAAACGGATTGTCGATAACTGCTGTGATGTAGGCCTTCCGCCCATCGCGCGTCCAGTAATATTTTCCTGCTTGGAGATGGAGTGTAGGCTCGTCCTTAAAGCGAACAATGTTCTCGCTCGGCACGCCTGGGCATGTCCCGTCGCGATAATAAGTGAACATCTCCTCGTGAACACTACAGCGTCTTTCGTCGTGGATTCTCGCGATGGTCAGGACTTCGCCTTTGACGTTGATAACCTTGCGGCCAATATCTTTATGATCAATTCGTATTGCATTCATATTCCTCGCTTTCTCTTTGATTAAATTGCCAGCCCGGCCAGCAGCAGGCCAGCGCACGTTGCCAGAATGGGGCGCCGGTTCTCCGCGATGAGCTTATTCACGCGCGTCCAGAAGCCATCCGCCATACGGTCGGCCCAAGTCGGTTGAAGGGGATTATAGGTCATGTCGTTATTCCTTATTGGTTGGTTAGCAATAGGATGCTGAGCCACCTTTTAAGGTTTGGCAATAGGTCTGCAAAAATATTGTTATACTATTTACTTGCCATAGAAGTAATGACGGCGCACTATTCTTATACCCAATAACCAAAGGAGGGAATAAGACCGTGAATACACAAGGGATGTCGCCGCTGGCTGATATTATGCGAACCGCGAAGAAGCGCTCGGATGACCGGCGCTGGAATGAGCAGGTAAATGAGCTGGTCAGCCTTATCGACCAATTGTCCGCCGAACGGGGTCCGTCTGCTCTGGTCGAAGCCGTGCGCCTGCGCGGCTATAACATCGAAGCCGACACCATGGCGCTTGAGCGTCGTGGACGTGGAAATCAACTAAGAGAAAGCGAGGAATATGGGATTAATTGCATCACGGGGCGGCGAAGATTTTCAAATCGCACCCCAAGGCCAGTTTATGGCCATCTGCCACCAAGTTATCGATTTGGGGCATCACTTCAGCGACAAGTACCAGAAGTGGTCACATAAAATCCGCATCGTCTGGGAGCTTCATGGAGAGGACCAGGTCGGCGAAGGCTTAGCGACGACCGACGATGGAAAGCCGATGATGCTGGGGGCTGAGTAGTCCCTGACCTTGGCCGACAACGGCAACCCGCCTCGGCCGCCTTGGCGACATGCTCAATGACAGAACGACGGCTTAAGCCGGTTTCATCTGCAATATGCTGGTAGCTGGGGAAACAGCCAGACCCGTCGGCCGCCATGTGGCAACCGATGGTCAGGCAGACGTGGCGGGTTGTCGGTTCGAGCTGGCTTTTGATGATGGCGTGCTGCCATGAGAAATAGCGGCTCATGCGTCGATCCTGACAAGTTCGACCGTGATTTTGGCTTTTGCCACAGTTGCCTTCGAATAGCCTGAGCAGCGGAGGTCCTCTCGATGGTCCATCAGAAATTCTCTCGCCAGTTGCCGATTTTCGAAGGTCATTGAGAGAAGGCCGCTTTGGATTGTGGGCGGAACATATCCACGCCCTAAAACCCCTTGCGTCCGCCACCTATCTTGCGAGCTGCCTTCGTCAATCGACTTCTTTGAAGGACGGGTGACTATCACCCACGTAAATTTGCATTCCACATGCCAACACTTTCATTGCCTCCAACACAGGTAATTAGGCGGGGCCGGGTGTGTTGGCAGCCACAACCCCACCTGAATCCTGTCGGTACGCTTAAAGATCGTCAACGATTATTCTCGTATACTTGTTAAGCCTCGCTAGGCCCCGTTAATTTTATTGCCCGTTCCTTAAACTCGACTCATGCTGTGAAGGTAAATACCTCACACGTTTAAGGAGGCAGCAATGCCGGAACAAAGGGCTCCGCCAAAGGAGGCCGCAAACGAGTTTCAGGCAATCGGAAGGGGGTGGCCTATCTAGGCAGCAGGAGAGACGCCTATACCTGCCGCGTCACGGGGACCGCGTTAAACCTTCCCCGACCACGGAGGCTCACATGATACTGGAGTTTTACCGCGATTGTGACGCATACCCGCCTTTGTACGATGTCTATATCAAGCGGGACGGGCGCGGGCTTACGATAAACCCGCCACCGGAACCGCTCGACGGCGTCAAGCAGGTGGTGCTGGAGGGTGGGGCCGAGGCGCCGACAATGGCCCAGAGGCACACCATCAACCGCTACATCAGGGAAACCAACTGGCTACCCTTGTTCTTTTTCGAGATACCACCACTGAAGGCCCTCTAGGCCAAGGAACTGCGAGCGGGCGCGAGAATATCGTGAACCCGTGTCAATGCACCTCACCCTCATGAGCCTGTCTGGAACAGCTCGGGACCGACCCCAATGCCAGCAGGGTGAATGTCGGACTGTCGCTGCCCTCTCAGGAAAAGTCCCACCAGAGTGCGCCCAGATTGCCCCTTCTTATGGAGGGGCATTTCTATTGGCTACCCAGCTCTTTTGTCGGTTGCCTTGGGAATCGGCTTTGTCTTCGGTTCCGGCTTAGGGCGGGCCACCTTCTCTTCGGCCAGATACTGCGGGACCTTGGGATCGCGCGATACAATCATAAAAATCAAGCGCTCCAGCACCGAGTTGCGCTCTCGACCTTCGGGAAGGGTTTCGCATAAACGGACTGCGAGCATCGTGTCCTGCATCATGGCTAGGCGCGAAAAGAAGAAATTGAGCTGGATGAGGCTCCGGCTATAGAGATAGAAATAGGCGCCACCGATAAACTGGAAAATGACACCGGCAAGCACCGAGAGGTAGGCCGGGTTCTGGTTTTCAAGCCGCCCCGTGTACGACAACCAAACGCCAGCTATTATGGTCACAAACCCCACGACGATCGCCATCAAGCTTACACGAAAGCTGCTTTTTGCCTGACCCTTGTTGATAACGTAATACTCAACCAGCTGGGCAAGGCTGAGATTTATATCGTCCATGATGTCCTGAGATTTGGTCGCTTGCGCCTCAGCCGCCGTTGCTGCCGCAGCTCTTGGCCTCCTTCTGGCTGGAGCATGGCTACCAATGCTCACGCGATAGCCAAGGAAGCTTGCACTAATGGTGCCGTCCCCCAATAAATCTATCGGCAGCTTTTCCTGAAATGACAGGAGGCAGGCGACAAATAGGCTTAGCGCTGGGAAAAAGGTCACGAGGAACGGGACAAAGACTTGCTGAAACGTGACCCGAGTGCCGTTATAAGTGATCGGGAAAAAGTTGATCGCTGAGACGCCAATCACCAATCCGAGCACGACGAAGAGGCTCACTGACAGCAATGTCAGTCGAACACGAGGATTGCGCTTTAATGCCTGAACAAGCGCTATAAACGCAGCGTTGGCGATATCCAGATCCATTCATGGCCCCCGCTGCTTGGCTTTCAAGTCCCGCGAAGTCTATATCAAGAAATCTTCCCGGCTGCGACCCTCAGCCTCATAGGCAGCCAACCATTTTGGGGTAGCACCGCGACCCGTCCAGGCATTGCCCTTGTCGTCCTTATACTTCACGGGCGGCTTGGCGCGGGACTTGCCGCCGCTGCTTTCGCCTCCGGCTCCTTTTGCATTGCCCAACTCACCACCGACCGTCTGACCGTTGCCCACGCGCGGCCTTTTGGCGGCCTTCTTAATGCCGACCGGGTCACCACCGCCGACGGCGCCGAGAGACCTTAGCTCCGCCTGCAATTCCTTGATACGCGCTTCCTTGCGGTCGACCAGATGCTTGCCGACATGGGTATGCAGCGCGGTCAGCTCCTCCAATGTGAGGTTGCCGAGGTCTGGCAGATTTGATTTGCTGAAAAAGGGCAGCTTGGCCATCAGGGTAAGACTCCTGTGAAAGGTGGGGCGACCGTATACCTTTAAGGACTGTGTTTCAATAAACGGCGCGGGGCTTGGTTAACCGTATCGGATGCTTAATTTATTCCTTTTATGCATATTTTACTTTGCCGATACCCAAGGCTATGTCAGTCTATGGTAAACCAATAGAAGTAATGACCATGACATACGGAATGCAAATACAGGAATGGGAACTGGAATTAGTTAGAGAGCGCGAAGCTGCAAAAGCCGCGACCGGCTATATCGACCCCAACCAGTTCGGCGACGACCGCGAAGGCGAGATTGCCAGCCGAGACGAATACGTCGGCAAGACCATGCCGCTGGACGAGGCCAAGCACGAGGCGTTCCGCCTTGCCCGCTTCACCATGAAGGCGGTGACGGTCGACTTGAAGATTAAGGGTCAGGACGACGACATTGAGATTGTCCGGCCGACCGTCCGAGTGGCTTAAGGGGAGGTGCAGATGTGTCCGACTACGGTACCCGACCATTCCTGCCGGAGCACGCCGATCACTGCTTTCGGCGCGCCACAAGCCGGATAGAGGGATGTTTGGAACGGTGGGAGCAGCGGGCTAAATCCCCAATGACCGACCACGACGTTGCCGAAGCGCTTGCATATGAGATGTCAGGCGGAGGAGGCGGTTGCGGCCCAGATACCCCTAGCTACGAATGCGACCCTAGCGGCCTTCGTATTTGGGCTGGGTGGCCCATCCAGAACGCCTGCATCGATAAACCGATGTGGCGCGGGTCCGCCACCATTAAGAAGGCGAGGGAGTTTTACGGCCTTCGGACGCCTTCCGATGATAGGCAGTTATCGCTGTTTGGCGAGGCCGCCTGACCATGGAGCAGCTTTCATTCCTCTCAGCCATTGAGCCGAAACGGGTGAAAGCTGCGCCGCTGACTAAAATGGAGCTTTTGGCCGCTGGGCTGAAAGCCAACGAAATGGGTGAGCGAGGCCCTGAGATATACCTCGCGCAACAAATAGCGAAAATGCACCCTAGGCAGGCTGTCGAATCGGCAGATCACTGACCTTGAACGTGGGTGTGGTCGGTCATGCGGTCTACGAGTTTAGCTCCGTATGAAATTAGAGAACTGCTAAGGCCGAGAACTGCGAGCAAACAGAATATTTCGAAGACAATCCGCACGGGATGTAAGAGGCTCACGCCGCCCGGAACCCGCGCAAATTGCAAGTTTATGACCTCAGTCAACTTGGTGCCGATAACCGATGCGACCATGAGCGACAGCTTGATGGATATCCCGATAATGGCCAGCAGGGCGCACCAATGAATTACAACTGCGAAGTTGAAGCCGGTGCCTATGTCGTTCGCAACTAAAGTGCCGAGCAGGACCAAGAACGATAGGCGGGTCAACATTCCCACGAAATCGGAAAGCTTCTTTGTGCGGTCATAGGCCGTGTCAAAGCGGCCCTTTGCTGCCGCTGCAACTGCTGAGTGGTCAAGATTTGCCATGCTTCCCCCCTGGATTGGTGCATTCGCCAACACCAAGAACATACTAACCGCACCCGATGGCTACGCCATCCCCCACAGCCGCCCGCCCAAAGTGGGTGCGACAGTGGAGAACCTGGGAGCGTCGAGTTCATCCGGCTAAGATTCTGCACTTGGAGCCGAGGTTTTTAGGTTACGCGCCAGTTACACGCCAGTGCCGGTTTTTTGGGATTTCCGTCCGGACCAATTCATCCAACGTTTTTAGGTAGTTGGATGGTGGGCGATGCAGGGATTGAACCTGCGACCCCACCCATGTGAAGAGTGTGCTCTCGCGTTGGGTCAATTGCCTTTGGGAAACACTCATGAAACCTTGTGGTGTCGATGATGTTCGTCAGTGTGAAATACGATTTTCACACTGAGACGACGTTTTCGTCATATTTCGAAGCCAGCTGGTGACCCAACTCGCAGCGACTGCTTTGCGCCCAATCTCGGTCATATCGGCAGATCTTGCTAGTGCCGGAAGCAGACATCGCGGGGATCATTATGGAGGTCGTGGTCGCGCCATTTCCAGACCTACGCGGGGACAAGCGCTAACGTCTCGACCTTCGACGGGGTTCACCGCTGCTGAGGGCAATGGCTGCCTTGGGGTCCCGCAAGCAGACTCAATGTGACTGTAGGCAGCGGTGCGCGAAAGGCATTCCCTTGCTGCCCACCCTCCACATCGCGGTCACCCCATCGTCTATCTTTACCGGCCCGGCAACTGACCGATCACGTTGCAATCGACCGTCCGGTCTGAACGCGCGGTGTAGGCGGCGTAGAGCACCTGACCCATGTTCATGGAGATTTCACGCACCAGCTTTCGACGGACTGCGGTGGCGAACATAGCGGCCTCGGTCACGCTGATTGCAAATGCGTCTGGTCCGCCAATGACACAGCGCTCGAAATAGGATTGCAGGTAGGAACGGTCGTACATCGCAAACCCGTCGGCCCCGCCAATCCGGGGCAGTGCGATAGGCAGCCCGTTGATCGTCACACCTTCCGCGAGAAGAACCTGCCGGATGGGGTCAAGGAGCGCTCCGGCATTGTTGGGTCCGTCGCCCGATACGTCGATAACCCTGCGCGGACTGCGCAAGCCACTCTTCGCGAACAGATCATTCGCGGCCGACAATGCGCCGGAAATCGACGTTCCGCGGCCTTCAGTCAACGGCAGCGCCGCGAGCCTGTCTGCCAAAGTCAGGGCGTCGTCGAGGCTTTCGACAATTGTCCAAGGCATAATGACTGTTTGCTGACTTGGCCCTGCCCACTCCAGATAGAGCACTGCGATTCTACCCCGCTCTCCCGACTTGATTGCCCTCGCGATGTCCGCGTGGCGGAAGGCACCGACGTAGCCGTCGCGTTGCACTCTTTGCTCAACTCTGCTCATCGAGGGCGAGACGTCCACGGCAAGGATCAATCGCAGATCGACTTCGGCCAGGTCGTCCGCTGGACGGTCGGTCGAGTGAGCCTGAGACGTGACCGCGAAGAATAGAGTGAGCAGGCAGACGCCAGTGAGCCGTAGCACCGGTCCTGTACCCGCACATCGAGTAATCTGCACCAAGCCCATGGCGAACCTCTCGCTGACAACGCAATTGTCGGTCAGAGGCGTCTCGCGGGTCACGAACGGCTTCCGATCAATCGCCGAAATCTGTGCTCCCCACCGGTCTGTATGGTGTGATCGCTCTTCGCAGGGCGAAACCGTGCTAGGATCGAAGAATTGGACTGCGGCTTCGTGCTTAAGGGAACCGGCTTGAATAGCTCGCCGCCCACGACGTTCGTACTCAACGGCGTTACCGCCGATCTGAGCAGCGAGACCTTGCGCGACAAGTCCAACAGGACAATCGCACTTCGCCACCAGACCTTCGCGGTGCTTCGCCACCTTCTGGAGAACGCTGATCGCGTCATCACCAAGGACGACCTGATGAAGGCGGTCTGGAACGGGATAGCTGTGACTGATGACAGCCTCGTGCAATGCATTCACGAGATCCGTGCGGCGCTCAACGACGATCGGCAGGCCGTCGTGCAGACAGTGCCGAGGCGCGGTTACAGGCTGGTCCTTCCCTCAAATGCCGGACCGAGAATGGCCACCATCTTGGCCGCCGAAGTGGCCGCTGAGGGCCGGCTGACAGGCAAGGATGAACGGATCTCTGCTGCAACTTTCCGGGCGTACAAGCAGATCATCGATCGGCTGTTGGTTCAACACGCAGGTCGCGTGTTCTGGAGCGCCGAAGAGAGCGTGGTCGCCGAGTTCACCGGCCCTGTCGAGGCGATGCGGTGTGCGAGCGAGATCCAGCATGACGTCGATAGGCGGAACTGCGAAGTTCCCGAGACAAAGCGCCTGCGCTTCCGCATCGGCGTTCACCTGGGTTATGTCGTCGCCGAGGGCGACCATCTCGCGGGCGAGGCCGTCGAGGTCGCCGCGCATCTGCAAACGTTGTCGCGACCGGGCGGGATTTGCGTCACGGAATCGGTCCACGCCCAGGCTCAAGACCGACTCTCGCTGGAATTCGTTGATCTCGGCGAGCACAAGCTGAAGAACGTCGCGCGCGCTTTCCGCATCTACCGCGTCCCCCTTGCTTCGGAGGAACCGGTCAGGTCGCCATTTCGCGGCCTCGATGCCTTCGAATTCGAAGATGCCGACCTCTTCTTCGGCCGAGCGCGGGCGATTGCTGCCTGCACTGCTAGACTGGAGCAGCAGGCAGCCGGCGGTACGGCATTCCTGCTCATCTACGGAATGAGCGGTTGCGGCAAGTCTTCCCTCCTGCGCGCTGGCCTGCTGCCGTCATTGACCCGGCCTGGAGCCGTGGCGGGCATAACCTTGTGGCGCCGCTGCCTGATCCGCCTCTCCGAAGGACCGGATACATTCGCTGTGCTGGCTGCGGCACTCCTTAGTGAAGCTGCTGTGCCGGAGCTGGCCTGCGAAGTAACAGCCGCGGAGTTTGCTCTGCTCTGTAGGAGCGCGCCGGATCGGGCGCTGGCGATGGTCCGACAGGCACTTGGCAAGGCCGCCGGGTCGCCCCGCTCGCAGATCAGATTGCTTGTCGCCATCGATCAGCTGGAGGAACTGTTCACGACGGAGAGGCAGCCGGAGACGCGCGAGGCCCTTGTGCGGTTCATGGCGGTGCTGGCCGCGAGCGGACTGGTCTGGGTAATAGCGGCGATCCGTTCGGACTTTTTTCACCGCTGCGGTGAGGTCGCGGGTTTCTCGGCGCTCAAGGACGGCCTCGCCAGCTATGAACTCCTGCCGCCGACTGGCCCAGAGATCGCGCAGATCATCCGCGAACCGGCGGGCGTTGCCGGGCTCCGCTTTGAGGAGAGTGCCGAGTTGGGGCAGCTCGATGATGTGCTGCAGGAGGCAGCAGCTGCCGATCCCGGATCATTGCCGCTTCTCGAGTTTGTGCTTGACGCGTTGTACGAGGCCGGCCGCGAGCGCCGAGTTCTCACCTTTGCGCATTATCGCGCGCTCGGCGGGCTCGAAGGCGCAATCGCGCGCCGCGCCGATGAAGTCGTAGACTTGCTGGCGCCCGAAATTCAGGAGGCCTTACCTCCGGTACTGGGCGCCCTCACAACAGCAAGTCCGGGCGACGATACGGTCACGGCACGTCCGGCCCTGTTCGCCGAAGTTGCAGGCACTCCCGCGCGATCGGCCCTCGTCAGGGCTCTGATCGACGCACGGCTCCTCGTCAGCGATGAGGACGCTGGAGGGCATGTTTTCGTTCGCGTTGCACATGAAGCACTGTTGAGCCGTTGGCCGCGCGCTGGTGACATTGTGAATGCAAACCGGAATTTCCTCGAGACGCGCGACCGCCTCAGGGCCGACGCCCACCGTTGGCACCTGGAGAGCAGGAATCGAGAGCTTCTCCTTCCGTCCGGCAAACGTCTCGCGGAGGGCGAAGAGCTGATGCTGTCAAGACGGGAGGAGGTCGACCATGACGTCCTTGAATACATAGAGGCGTCCTTGAGTGCCCATCAGCAGAGAGAGGAGAAGGACCGGCAGGCTGAGCTGGCGCTAATCGAGGCCGCCGAAGAGGCAAAACGCGAGCGAGTGGAGCGCGAGGCCGAGCGGCGGAGCCTCGCGGCTGCCGCGGCAATCCGGCTTGCCCTCCGTACACGCAATGCCGCGATTGTGGCGATAGTGCTCGCTCTCATGGCGGGCGCAGGCGCACTGGTCGCCTTCAGGGCGCAGGAGGAAGCAAGATGGCAACGCGACCAGGCGCTGCGCAATCAGTTTCTTTCGCTGTCGTTTCTTTCGGAGCAGTCCACGGCGACAGGCAACACCGAGGCTGCGATCCTGTTGGCGCTCGAAGCACTGTCCTCGAAAGACCAGTCCGAGCGGCCATATCTCTTTGAAGCGGAGGCAGCCCTCTACAAGGCTCTGCTGGCGCACCGCCAGATCAAAATCTTCCGGCATGGCGCCGGCGTTGCGGATGCGGCATTCAATCCGGCCGGCGATCACATCGTCACCGCATCCTACGATAAAACTGCAGTCGTCTGGGACATCTCCAGCGGTGCCGAAACTGCAGTTCTAAAAGGTCATGAAGGGGCCGTGGAGAGGGCTGAATTCAGCTCGGACGGAAGTCGTATCCTGACGGCCGCGAGGGACGGCAACGCACGCCTCTGGAACGCCATCTCGGGGGAACAGCTCTTCATCCTGCAGCCGGTAGGTAATTATCCAACGGCAATCTTCAGCCCGAATGGCAACCAGGTGCTGACGGCGGGGGAGAACAGCGATGCAGTGCTCTGGGACGCTCGGACCGGAAAAAAAGTCCTGAGTGTAAGCAGCGAGGGATATGCGCGGGCCGACTTCAGTCCGGACGGCCGCAGCTTCGCGATGGCGCGCAAGCACCTTGTTTCGATCTGGAATATCGCAGATGGCGCACTGACGCGGTCAATCCGGGTGAACTCCCGGCCCTACGGCCTGGCGTTCAGCCCGGACGGAAGCCGGCTGCTGTGCGGCCCGTTTTCATACGACGGCACTTCCAGCCTTCTCGATGTGTCGAAAGGAACGGAGATCGCAAAGTTGGCCGGCCACAAGAGCGACATGCAATTGAACGGCGTGATTTTCAGTCACGGGGGTCAGCGAATCGCCACGGTATCACTCGACGGCGCTGCCCGGATTTGGGATGGAGCGTCAGGAACGCTGTATGGCCTGCTCGGCCAGGAGGTTTCGGGTTTGAAGATGGCTGATATCGGTGCGGATGAACGCGATGAGGAGATGAACGGCGCTTTCAGTCCGGACGACCGCTTCCTGGCGACCGCTTCGGTGAATGGGCCGATCCGCATCTGGGACGTTGAACGCGCCTCATTGGTCACGACGATCGCCGGTCATGGATCTTTGGTCGAGCATCTGGAATTCAGCCCGGTTGACAACAACATTCTTCTCACTGCTTCACACGATGGCACCGCTCGGCTGTGGGATGTCGACGGCGCACTGACGAGCACGCTCTCTCATGAATATCGGCCGACTTTCGCGGTCTTCAGTCCCGACAATGTCCACCTGCTGACCGGTGGCGGCGACAGCGTGGCGCATCTGTGGGATGTTGTGAGCGGGCGCGAGATAATCCGGCTCGATACCCATGAGATCGTTCAACGCGCGACGTTCAGTCCCGATGGAAGGCACGTCGCGACGGCATCTCTTGAGGGCCAGGTCCGAATTTGGGAGGTGGCCAGCGGATTCGAGACCGCCCGGTTCCAATCACATCGCGGACTGATCCAGATCCAGTTTGGTCGCGATGGCAAATCGCTTGTTTCGGCATCGATCGACGGCACCGCCCAACTGTGGGACGCGGCGACCGGTACCGAGCTAGCCGTCATCAATACAAGCAGCAAGCTGCCGCAGGCCATTCTTAGCCCTGACGGACGTCTGATCTTCGCGGCCAGGGAAGACAATGCGGGCCACCTCCTGAAGGCGGATGGGGCTGAGCTTAAGGCTCTTGTGGGGCATCGGGATCGCATCACGGCAGCGGCCTTCAATCCGAACGGTCAACTGGTCGCCACGGGCTCACGCGACCACACGGCCCGAATTTGGTCGGCCATGGACGGAGCAAACCTCGCAACGCTACAGGGACATACCGACGAGGTGACGGTGGTCGCCTTCAGCCCCGACAGCCAGTCGCTGCTGACTGCCTCACGCGATGGAACCGTCCGAATCTGGAGCGTCGCTGGCGGACTGGAAAGGGCCGCTCTTAGGGGCCACAGTGGCGCGGTGGACAGCGCCCAGTTCAGTCCCAGTGGTTTGTATGTCGTGACCGCGTCCTCCGAAGATCGCACGGTCCGGCTGTGGGCGACGCAATCGGGGCGCCAGGTTGCCGTCCTTGCCAGCCAGGACGAGGCGACCGTTCGACCGGGCCTTACACGCGCAGATTTCAGTTCCGACGGCACCCAGGTCGCTATTGTTTCCGGCGACGAAAGGGTTCGTATCGTTCGCGTCTTCCAGACACCCAACGACCTCATTGACTTCGCCCGGCGCACCGTGCCTCGCGAACTCACCCCTTGCGAGCGGCGAAGCTTCTTCCTTCCTGAAGACCCTGCGACTGGTACTTGTCCGATCTGAGGTCGACAACGGAGTCAGATTTTGCCGCTTGAGCCGGCCGCCGGAACGGGCAACTTAGCGCCTGATGCGAGACGGACGGCAAAGCGTAGGCCGCTCGAACAGAACGACGAATGGGCCGTGCAACGCGCCAGATACATGACGCTGGAAACCATCAGCCAAATGAGCGATGATCCGCTCATCAGCCTGCCAGCCGTGGCACGCTGATCAGCCCGGCCCCAAGCCGGAGAGCGCGGCGACCAAGCCGTCAGCTACACCACTCCCTGGGACACGATCAAACGCCGCCGCTCCCTTGGGCTCGCCGCGTTGAAAAGAATCGTGCCGTTGAACTTGTCGGCCGAGGTCAGAAGGCCGCCCTCATAGCCGTCAGTCGTCAGCGGGACGATCTCGAGAATGTCGAGGCGGAGACACAGTTCCTCGATGGGCACCGGGATCGCCAGCTGCGGCTCGTGCTTGAGGATCTCCAGGACGAGACGTTCAGGGCTGGCCGCATCGGCCAGATCGATGCGGCTGATGTTCATCAGAGCCGGACCCACCGATCGCGATTCAATAGTCAACAAAACTTGGCTGAAAATGCAAAGCCACGGATGAAAAACCCGCCATGATCGGCCGGTCTCGTTGGCTTGTGCACTCGGCAGCAATCCCTTTTTCAGGGCGCGATATGCAAAGCCGGGCCAAAACAGCCTATCGACAATAACCATGGACCTTGGGGAGATGGCATGAAAATCAGCACGATTTTACGGGCAGCGTTGATCGGGAGCATGTTGAGCGTTTCCTCGGCCTTCGCGGAAGACATCACCATCGCGGTGGTGGGTCCCATGACCGGGCCGATCGCGAATATCGGGGATCAGTTCAAGCAGGGTACGCAGGCCGCAGCCGCGGCAATCAACGCGAAGGGCGGCGTAAATGGCCGCCAAATCAACCTGTCGATCCAGGACGATGTCTGCGATCCGAAACAGGCGATATCGGTCGCCAACCGCATCGCGGGCGGCGGCATCAAGTTCGTCGCCGGCCATGCATGCTCCGGCTCCAGCATCCCCGCATCCGCTATCTATGCCGAAAGCGGCATCCTGATGATGAGCCCTTCCTCGTCCAACCCTGAACTGACCGACGCGGCGGCCAAGAAGGGCTGGAGCACGATCATGCGTCTTTATACGCGTGACGATGAGCAGGGCGCCTTCATCGGCCCATGGATGGCAAAAAAATTCGCGGGCAAGAACGTTGCGGTCCTGCATGACAAGGCAGCTTACGGACAAGGCGTGGCCGAAGCTGTCCGCTCGAAGATGAACGAGGCGGGCCTGAAGGAAGTGCTGTTCGACGGCATCAATCCAGGCGAGAAGGACTACAGCGCGGTCCTGACCAAGCTGAAGGAAATGAAGGTCGACGTGCTTTATTTCGGCGGCCAGTTCCCGGAGGGCGGCCTGATTATGCGTCAAGCCGGCGACATGGGCTATAAATTGCAGCTCATCATGCCGGATTCGATTGCATCGCCGGAGTTCTGGCAGATTGCCGGGCCGGCAGGAGAAGGCACGCTTTTCGCATTTCCGTCGGACCCTCAAGCCAAGCCGGAGGCCAAGGAAGCCGTCGAGAAGATCAAGATGGGTGGCTTTGTACCGGAGGGCTACACACTGTTTGCCTACGCGACCATCCAGGCGATAGCCCAAGGCATAGAGCGCGCCGCCTCCGATGATCCGGTCGCGGTTGCGGCAGCGCTGAAGGACGGGAAGCCGATCGATACGGTTATCGGGCCGATTGTGTTTGACCAGAAGGGCGACATCAAGGACGCCAAGTATGACATCAATCAATGGCATGATGGCAAATACGCCCCCATCGCACCATGAGAGATCCGGGTCGCGCGATGAACTGTCCCGCCTGAGCGAGCGGACTTCGAAAGACCACAGAGCCGGCGGTGCCTAGAATGGGCCGCCGGCTCTTTGCGTCAGCGAGATGACTAGGAGCGGTGCGGGCCTATAATAATCTGGCGCGAACATTCAGGAACAAGCCGTGCATCCAAATCGTCCGATCAATCCGGAAATGGTGCCGACGCCAGCACAGAGCGTGTCCATTCTGTTGCTACCCAAATTTACGCTGCTGCAACTCGGCTGTGTCGTCGACACGCTGCGGATAGCAAATCGTGTCGCCAAGTATGAGGCTTACAACTGGAAGATCGTCGCGACTACTGACACGGTCCTGTCTTCCACCGGCATAAGCATCAACGCCGACTTACCGCTCGGCTCGGTCAGGACGTCCGACTTCGTCATCATCGTTGGCGGCCTTGACGGCTATCTGCACCAGGACAGGACCGTGCGTGGCTGGCTTCAGCATATCAGTCACGGCGGCGCGGAGATCGGAGCCGTGTCCGCCGGTGTCTGGGCGCTGGCGCGCTCAGGGCTGCTGAACGGCAAACGTTGCGCCATCCACTGGGACGACGCTCCTTCGTTCGCCGAGATGTTTCCTGACGTGACCGCCACAAAGGATATCTTCGTGAAGGACGGGCGATTCTACACCTGCGCAGGCGGCATCGCGGCGACGGACATGATGCTGCAGATCATCGGCGACAGGCATGGTTCGGTCTTTGCCGCCGATGTCGCTGATCTTCTGATTTATTCGCGCAGGCGCCCGTCAAGCGCGGTTCAACGCCGTGTGGAGGTCGAAGATCCGATATCGACCGAATCCGTCAGGCGGGCCGTCGCCCTCATGGAAGACCATATCGAGACCCTGATCACTGTCGAGATGATTGCCAAGCGCATCGGCATCTCACGCCGCAAGCTTGAACGGCAGTTCGTCTCGTCGCTCGGGGCTACTCCAAAGCAGTATTACGTGACCATGCGGATGCGCAGCGCCCGAAAACTTCTGCTTGAGACAAAGCTTGCCGTGACGGAAATCTCGTTGCGGTGCGGCTATATGTCGACATCGCAGTTCTCCAACGAATTCAAGGCGATATACGGGCTGTCGCCGCTCCCCTATCGCCGAGAGAACTCCCTATTGCCCTGACACCTGGGATGGGCACGTCCCAATACCAGCCCGCTCTCGCGGCCGCGGCAGTAGCCATCACTAGCGACCGCTGGAGTTCGCCGCATTTCACACAAAGGTTGGCGTAAGCCGAGAAGAGCTCCTGCTAGCGCGCTCTACTATTGCGCATGGGCAGCAAACGCTTCGCAAGGCTTGCTGTGCTGACGCTGCGCTTCGAGCGCCTATTGGCCCTGCGATTTCGCATCGGCGAAATTCTGGAGAAGACGAGTATGAAGATCACCGACGTCAAGACCTGGGTTGTCGGCAATCCGCCGCCCGGCATCGGCGGCAAATATTTCATCTTCGTCAAGCTGACCACTGATGGCGGCGTGGTGGGCTATGGCGAGGCCTACAACGCCACCTTCTCCGCCCACATCACGGCCAAGCTCGTCGAGGACATGGCCGAGCGCTATCTCGTCGGCCACGATCCGCACGACATCGAGAACTTCTTCCGCCGCGCCTATTCCTCAGGGTTTACCCAGCGTCCCGATGTGACCGGCATGGGCTGTTTCTCGGCGCTGGAAATGGCCTGCTGGGACATTGTCGGCAAGGAAGCCAACAAGCCCGTTTACAAATTGCTCGGCGGCCAGGTGCATGAGACGTTGCGCTCCTACACCTATCTCTATCCAAGTACCGGCTCGGTGCATACCAACGCTGGCGAAAGCGGGGGGCGCAACGCCTTCAACGATCCCGACATGGCCGCCGCCGAAGCCCTCGACTGCGTCGAGCAGGGGTTCAACGCCGTCAAGCTCGACCCGGCCGGTCCCTACACCGCCTTTGACGGCCACCAACCGCGCTTGCCCGACATCGACCTGTCGATCCGCATGGTCAAGGCGATCCGCGAGGCCGTCGGCAACCAGGCTGACATCCTGTTCGGCACCCACGGCCAGTTCACCGCTTCCGGCGCCTTGCGCATGGCGCGCGCCATCGAACCCTATGATCCGCTGTGGTTCGAGGAGCCGGTGCCGCCCGATATGCCCGAAGTGATGGCGCAGGTCGCCCGCGGCACGTCGATCCCGATCGCCACCGGCGAGCGGCTGACGACGAAGTTCGAATTCGCCCGCGTCATCGAAAACCGCGCTGCGACCATCCTGCAGCCGAATCTTGGCCGCTCCGGTGGCATTCTCGAAACCAAGAAGATCGCCGCCATGGCCGAGGCCTACCACATCCAGATCGCTCCCCACTGCTATTGCGGGCCGATCGTCGGTGCGGCCAACATCCAGCTGGCGGTGACGCTGCCCAACTTTCTCATCCTGGAATCGCTGAAGCAGTGGGACGGTTTCCACGCCACGCTCTTGAAGAAGAAGATCGAATGGCAGGATGGCAACGTCATCCCGTCGAAGGAGCCTGGCCTTGGCGTCGAGCTCAACGAGGCGGTCTGCGAGGCGCATCCCTACACCGGCAAGGACCTTCACCTTGAGATGAGACAGGTGCCGCTGAAGCAGTGAGCCTTTGCTTGTGGCTTTGCATCCGTCGCGATCAGGAATGGGGGATATCTTTGGCGTTTCCGGGCTCTGCACGATGAGCGATCCGTCCACGGTAACTTGGAAGTTTGTGTTCCTACTCACACCTAAATTTCCAATGCTTTCATTGGTATGCGCGATCGAGACACTGCGGGCCGCGAACGCGCAGGCCGGCCACCCTCTCTATGAATGGAAGACGATCTCACTTGATGGCGAATCCGTCGGCGCTTTTTTTCAATCCGAAGAGACCTTCACCGACATTGCCACGGCAGACTGCCTGTTCATCTGCTCGGACCAGGTTGCTGACTT
Source organism: Mesorhizobium kamtschaticum (assembly GCF_056174585.1). NCBI lineage: Bacteria > Pseudomonadati > Pseudomonadota > Alphaproteobacteria > Hyphomicrobiales > Phyllobacteriaceae > Mesorhizobium > Mesorhizobium kamtschaticum. Next base: position 2,331,104 of record NZ_CM149691.1, read on the forward strand.
CCCGGACAAGCGCAAGGCAATCGCCTTATTGAGGGAGTTTGACAGACATGGCCGCACAATCGGCACATTCTCGGCCGGCACCTACCTGCTCGCCGAGGCTGGGCTATTGAATGGCCACCGATGCACAATCCACTGGGAAATTCGCAACGTCTTCAAGGAGCGATTCCCCTCGATAGAGTGCACCGACAATGTCTTCGAGATCGATCGAAAACGGTTCACTTGCGCGGGCGGCACGGCAGCCATAGACCTCATGTTGCAGATAGTGCGTAGGAATTCAGGCGCCAACCTCACGAACCTGGTGGCCAATCAGCTTCAACACGAGCACATACGCCCTCCGGCCGAACGGCAGCGAATAGGCCCCGAGCGGAACCTGAAGGGAAAGTCGGAGCGGTTGCGCAAGGTCATCCACATCATGTCCAGCAATCTATCCGACCCCCTACCCATCAGCGCGGTGGCAAAGTGTGCGGGGACCTCCGTTCGCCAGGCGGAGCGTCTGTTCCTGCGACACATGGAGATCTCACCAGGCCGCTATTATGTCGATTTGAGATTGCGCCGGGCGCGAGAACTCCTGCGTCAGACCGGCATGTCGGTTCTCGAGGTTGCGGTGGCGTCGGGCTTCACATCGCATTCTTACTTTTCCCAGACGTACCGGGTTCAATTCGGGCATCCTCCGTCGAAGGACCGCTCAATGTATTGAGTGAGGCAGCACCGAGGCAGATACGACCGGCGCTGACCGCGATTAGGGGGAAACAGGTAAGGTTGGTCCACGTCTCGAACTTGCAAAAGGTCGTGCGGTCGATGCCGCTCAGTTGGGCCGGGCACTCGGGATTTCTGCCGCGGCGGGCCATGAGCTTCTCCAACGAGATTCGATCAAGCCTTTCGTCTACTCTGACGATCGGGGGCGTGTGCTCGGCTTTGGCGGGCTGGCGACGGCACCGATGCATCACTGCTTCGAGGTGGACGGTCGCACTCTATCGACGTGGTGTGCCTGGGACAGCCTGTTCATTCCCGAAATTCTCGACCGTCCGGCACGCATCACGTCGCCCGATCCGGAAAGCGGCGAGGTCGTGCGCCTTGTCGTGACGCCAAACAGGATCGAATCCGTCGAGCCCGCCAATGCCGTTGTCTCCTTCGTTCTGCCCGATGCGGAGGTTTTCGTCGCGTCCGCGGCCAATGTGATGGCCAAGTTTTGCCACTTCATCTTCTTTTTCGCGTCGCGCATGTCCGGTGAACGCTGGGTCGCCAGGCACTCAGGTACATTTCTGTATTCTCTCGACGACGCGCTGACGATCAAAGAGGCAAATGTCGCATCAGCATCCACGAGCTTGCGGCGACAGTTGTGGGAAAATTTCAACGTCTGCGATCTTTGTTACCGAATGGCGGTTTCGGTGGAACCTTCCAGATACAAATGTGGAGCATTCAACAGTCGTCGAACGGCCGTTGGATAATCCCTCGGTGCCCCAAGGCTCTACAGGAGAAGAAAATGTCAATGTTTGAAACGCTCGCGCGCTATGGGGCGGCCTTCAAAAATGCCCGTGAAGCACGAAAGTCCGAACGGGTTCTGCACAGCCTACCGATGGAAATTCAAAAGGACATAGGCTGGCCGGTTACGCACCGTCCTAAAAGGCTCACGTCAAGCACCTGGGGCAGGTTCCTCTGAACGAGGCCCATCGCCCTTAACCTCTGCAATCGGTTGGCTTGGCCTTGCCGGAGTTAAGCCAGCGTAGCGTCTTGTCCGGCGATTCCACGTCCACTCCCATGCCGCGTACAGCATCCCCATGGGAAAACATCGGTCCGCTGAAAGATTCGGACCCATCACCTATCAACAGGAGTACGACCTATGACCAAGCACACAGAAACCGCCACGAATGGCGTCAATGTAGCCGCCCTGCTTGGCGCCCGTGAGGCGCTCAAGGATGCCCCTGAGGCCGCACGCTTCAAGTGGAGAGCAACCAGTGAATGGGTAAAGGGCACCCACAACCGGGCCATCGTGAATGGATTTTTCGGCCTGGGAACAGAACACCAGCATCGCCAGACCTACAAGTTCGAGTCCGATCACCCGGAAGTCTTCGCGTCAGAAGACAACGGCGCGACGCCGGTGGAGTTTGTGCTGGTCGGCCTGGCCGGTTGCCTGACCGCGGGCATCGCGGCTGTCGCGCAAAACCGCAACATCCAGCTCCACTCGGTCAAGGCTACGCTTGAGGCCGGCATGAACATCCAGGGTATCCTCGGCATTGATCCGGACGTGCGTAATGGTTTCGACGGCATCAAGGTGCACTACGATATCGACGCCGACGCCAGCGCTGAAGACATCGCCGCTCTCGTCGCGCAGTCGCAAAAGCGCTCGGCCGTCTTCGACGTGATCGCCAACCCGACCGATGTCACGGTCACTTCGAGCAAGTCCTGATGAGCGAAAGCGCATCGCGCGGGATCGTCGGCACCGTTGACGTCGTCGTCATCGGTGCCGGTCACTCAGGCCTGGCCATGAGTTATCTGCTAGGCCAACGCTCGCTCAGGCATGTGGTTCTCGAGCGAGGCGAGGTCGCGAATACCTGGCGCACGGAGCGCTGGGATTCACTCCGTTTGCTAACCCCCAATTGGATGGCGCGGCTCCCCGGCTACCCATACCAAGGCGATGACCCGGACGGCTACATGAGCGCCGGCCAGGCTGCCGATTTCATTTCCGCTTACGCCACATACACATCAGCACCGGTTCTTACGCGCACCGCCGTCACCAGAGTCGCGCAGAGCAGACACGGCTTTCGGGTCGGGACCTCGCGTGGGGACTGGCTGTGCCAAGCCGTCGTGCTCGCGACTGGTGCGTTCAACAAGCCGGTCATACCGAGATTGGCCGAGGCCATGCCAGCCAATGTCGAACAGCTATCGGCTCACACCTACCGCAATCCGCGGCAACTTGCCCCTGGCGGGGTGTTGGTGGTTGGGGCATCGGCTACAGGCCTGCAATTGGCACAGGAGATTCAGCTCAGCGGCCGGCCTGTAACGCTCGCGGTAGGCGAACACGTTCGGCTGCCGCGCGTCTATCGAGGTCGCGACATTCAATGGTGGATGCTCGCGACGGGCGTATTAGACCAGCGCATCGATGACGTAGACGACCCCGACCGCGCCCGAAGAGTACCGTCGCCACAGCTTGTCGGCACATCGGACCGCGCGACGCTCGACCTCAATGTCCTGCAAGGACAGGGCGTCAAAATCGTCGGGCGGCTGATGGGCATTCGCGACTCTGTAGCCCAATTTTCCGGATCGCTGCGCAACGTCTGCGCGCTCGCCGACCTGAAGATGAACCGGCTGCTCGCTTGGATCGACCAATGGGCAGAGGCGAATGCCCCGTCCGGCATCGGTCCCACCGAATGCTTCGTTCCTACCGTAGTCGGTGAGACGTCACAGCTGGAACTCAAACTCGGGGAAGACATTCGCACGGTGCTATGGGCTGCCGGTTTTCGGCCGGATTTTTCATGGCTGGACCTGCCGATCTTCGATCGCAAGGGCGACCTCAAGCATAGTCGCGGTGTTGCTGACGTTCCCGGGGTGTATGTGTTGGGGCTGCCTTACTTGCGTCGCCGGAAATCGAGCTTCATCCACGGCGCTGAGGACGATGTGCGCGAGCTCAGCACCCATATCGCCGACTACCTCGACAGGTCAACGAGCCAAATAAAGTCGCGTCTCCGCTCAGTGGCGATCTAGGGCGGCGACGGAGGGCGCGCCTCAACATTCCTTAGCTGAATTCCGTGCTGCGCGGGCGTCATCCCATCTTCATCGGCGGCGTCGGCGCGGACGAGCGAGCGATAGCCACCGAAATCTCCCACTGCGTAAGGACATCAAAATGCGCACCAAACCAGGCTGTTCCCATTACGACGCCATCATCGTCGGCGCTCGCTGTGCCGGTGCCTCGACCGCCATGCTGCTTGCGCGAGCCGGGCTGCGAGTCCTTGCGCTCGACCGCAGGGCCTATGGATCGGACACGTTGTCGACGCATGCGCTGATGCGCCCGGCTGTTCTCCAGCTGTCGCGTTGGGGCCTGCTGAAGAGGCTGCTCGACGCCGGCACGCCCCTGATAACCGCGACCGCCTTCCACTATGGCGATCAGGAAATCACCATACCTCTGCGCGCGAGCCCGCGGCTGCCCGGCCTGATTGCGCCCAGGCGCACGCTGCTGGACAGGACGCTGGTCGATGCAGCCCGCGAGGCCGGCGCCGAGGTGTTGCATGACACGGTCGTTGCGGATCTTGTCAGCGGCGCCGATGCCAGGATGCGTGGCGTTCAGATACTCACTTCTGACGGAACGCATCTTACCGTCACAGCCGACATAGTCATTGGGGCGGATGGGATTGGGTCGCTGGTGGCGAAGCGCTGTGGAGCGCAGACGCTGCGGCGCGGCCAAGTTTCGGCCGCCCATCTCTACGCCTACGTGCCGGTCGAGCCGGAGAGCAGCTACCATTGGTATTTTCGCGAGGGTATAAGCGGCTCGTTCATCCCGACCAATGACGGCCTCGCCTGCATCGTGGCCTCGGTGCCGACAAAACAGTTCGACGAACGCTTTCGAGGTGGCCACGAAGACGCCCGCATGGCTACTCTGCACGCACTGTCTCCAGAATTAGCCGCACAGGCCGGGAAGGCAACTCGCGGAAGAATCCATGTCTTTCGTGGCGCGCCGGGTTTCCTGCGCCAAGCGCATGGTCCAGGCTGGGCGCTTGTCGGTGATGCCGGATTCTTCCGCGACCCGATCACGTCGCACGGTATTTCCGATGCGCTGCGCGACAGCGAAAGCCTTGCCTGTGCAATCCTCGATAACACCGCCAAGGCCTTTGAGGTCTACCAGCGCGAGCGCGATCTGATCAGCGGGCAAATCCTCGACGCCACCGACGCCATCGCATCCTTCAACTGGACGTTGCTCGACATAGAGGACAGGCATCGGCAGTTCAGCACGGTGATGAAAGCCGAGATTGTGCAGTTGTCCCAGTGCGATATGCCCGGCCGCAGCCCCGCGGTGCGCGGGCGGCAAACGACCACAGCCCTGACCCTGGCGAGTAAAGGCTCGTCTAACAGGAGAGAGGTAGCTCATGCCAACCGGGGGTCGAAGCGACTACGCAACGAAACATTGCTCAGTGAGTAGCAAGCCGCGGTCGAACCGCTGAATTCAAACAAAGGTTTAAAAAATGCATCGTTCTTTCGGAATGGAAACCTTACCGCCCTCGAACCTTTGGACGCTAGTCCGCCAAGGCCCATCCATCGAAGACGTTCGACGCCACCTGCTTAAGGTAACGAACTACCGGGACTGGTTCCTGACAAAGGGCACGACCTGATCTTACCGTCACGATTTGGCAGCGTGGTCCAGCGGTGGCTGGCTCAGCCACATAACGCAACCTAACTTGGAGTGAGCCCATGAATGCAAAGACACAGGATGGCTGGATTGGCGTCGTCAAGGGACGCCCGCAAGTGGGCGCATTCGCCGAGCGCTCTCGGCGCACGCGTCCCGAAGACATCGCAGCCTTCACCGAGATGACCGGTGACCGCAATCCGCTGCACTACGACAGGGCGCTGGCCGAGGCCTCCGTGTTCGGCAAGCTCATCGTCCAGGGCGGCGTCACCTCCGGCATCCTCAATGCGCTGGTAGCCGAGGACCTTCCCGGTCCGGGCACGGTGTTCCTCGAAGTCGGCTGGAAGTTCGTCAAGGCGGTCGGCGTCGGCGAGATGATCACCGGCCGCGTCGAGATCAAGGAGGTGCGCCCCGATAAGCCGATCTGCAAGATCGAGACCTCGGTGCGCAATGAGGCCGGCGACGTCTGCCTGGCCGGCACCGCGACTGTGTTCACCGTGCCGCTGGCTCGCGGCTGAGTGGTTAGTCATGGCGCTCCAGCTGAGTTCTGATAGCGCGGCCGAGGCCGTCCTGGTCAAGGATACGCATCGCTGGTGCGTACTTGCCTTGCTCTGCCTCGCCGTGGTGCTGTCGTTGACCACCTGGTTTTCAGCTACCGCGATCACGCCCGAGCTGAAGGCGGCGTGGCTTCTCTCGGGCACGATCGAGGCATTGCTGACCAATGGCGTGCAGATCGGCTTCGTTGCCGGCGCGCTGGTCTCGAGCCTCGTCAACCTGCCCGACGTCGTCAGGTTGAACCGGCTGATGGCCGTTTCCGCACTGCTTGCCGCCGCCGCCAACGCCTGTCTGTTGCTGCAGCCCGGACAGGTCGGCATCGTCGCTGCCCGCATCCTCACCGGCGTTGCGTTGGCCGGTGTCTATCCGCCCGCGCTGAAGCTGGTCTCGACCTGGTTCATACGAGGCAGGGGACTGGCGCTCGGCGCCGTCATCGGTGCGCTGACACTGGGTTCGGCGCTGCCGCATCTGTTCCGGGCTCTGACCGGTTCGCTCGACTGGCAATCGGTGGTGCTTGCCGCAAGCGTCGCGACACTCATCGGGTCCACGATATTCTGGTTGTTCGCTGGCGAAGGGCCGCATCCATTCGGCAAGGCGATCTTCGATCCGCGCCAGATAGGCGCAATTTTCGGCGACAGGCCGCTGCTGCTGGTCAATATCGGTTATCTCGGCCACATGTGGGAACTCTATGCGATGTGGGCATGGCTGCTCACCTATGCCCGGGCTGCGCTCGAAGTGCAGGGTCAACCGTCGCCGGCTTTTGCATCACTGCTCACGTTCTGCGCCATCGCGGCGGGTGTCGCCGGCTGCCTGCTTGGCGGCGTGTTGTCCGACCGCTTCGGTCGCAGCCTGACCACGGCAGGAATGATGATCGTGTCCGGCCTCTGTGCGCTGGCCATCGGCTTTGTCTTTGACGGGCCGCTCTGGCTGTTCGTCCTGGTCGCACTGGTCTGGGGCATCTCAGTCATCGGGGATTCCGCGCAGTTCTCGGCGGCGGTGACGGAGCTTGGCGACAGGCGCTTTGTCGGCACGGCGCTGTCCGTCCAACTCGGGCTCGGCTTTGCCCTTACCGTGCTGGTCATCGGGTTGATCCCGCGCGTAGCGGGCTTGCTTGGCGGCTGGCGTTGGGCATTCCTGCTTCTAGTACCTGGACCGTTGATCGGTGCTGCGGCCATGCTTGGCCTGCGGCGACTACCTGCTTCCACGAAGATGGCCGGCGGAAAGCGATAAACCTGATCCCACGAAATCCGTGATGGAGAGGTTGCTGCATCAGGCTCTCCCCGCGCGGAGAGCGGACGTCAAATTGCCATGACGCCTGTTTTGTTGCCTCGATCGGTGAAGTTCACGGGCAGGTTGACGACCACCGGGCGCGCCCTGCCGACTTGCAAGATAGCCTTCCGTTGCCAGCTGGTGATACGCACCGACCATCGTGTTGCGGGCGAGGCCACCTCTTTCTTACCTGCAAACTTGCTCTCACGATGGAGACATCGTGCGAAATCCTCTCGATGTCGTGATTTCCTTGTCGTATCACCGCGGAAGATCTGTCGACGACACCATCGACTTCATGGCTCCGAAGGCATCCGCGACAAGCAAGTGCATGAGATCTGGGGTTCCTGGAGCGAACACGTGCATAGCTGAACGCGCGTCCAACATCCCGCAATCGATGTCATGCGGTATGAGGATACCGGTCATTTCGCTTCGCTGTTCGACTGCTCTGCGATGGCCCTGCCTGGTAGTGGGCGGGATGACTGCTTATAGCGATTTCGTCCCACAAGCAGACAGTCAGCCTCCGTGAAGAGTTTCGGGCGCCGGCAGGCGTACGAAAGTCCCCGAGGAAGGAACCCGCGGGCCACAGGCGATGGTTATGGGGATTTCGATTTTCGGCTGGTGTCGGCGATGGCGCGACCGCCGCTGGGAAGTGGCGGGTTTGATGCGGACGGACCGTTTCGCCTTTCAGTCACGCGGTATTGTCGGCTCGTCGCGCGGCCGGACGCGACCCGTTCGGCGTCGATAATGACCATGGACACGCGTGGGTCCGTTGCCGGAGGCTGAGTGCCTGCGGCTGAAGGCTGGAGCATGCCATGCCGGGTCATGGAGAGTTCTCCCGGTTCGTCGCCGTGGTGTCCGGCGGTCCGCGCGGCTGTCGCCACCGTTCGAACGTCTCGATGATGATCATGCTTCCGCCGCAGCACCGGCATGGCGGACGGAAATCAGTCGGTTCTACCGAGTTGTCGTCCTCCGACGGCGCAACGACGTTCAGCAGTTCGCGGGCGCGTGCGAGGCTGGTCTTGCGAGCGGAGCCGGCGAGCAGGCCGTAGTGCCGGATGCGGTGGAAGCCACGTGGCAGGATGTGGAGCAGGAATCGGCGGATGAACTCGTCGGTGGCGAGCGTCATGACCTGCTGCCGATCGGTGCCGTCACGACGATAGTCCTTGTAGCGGAACGTGACCCCTGCCTCATCGAACCGGATGAGGCGGCGGTTCGAGATCGCAACCCGGTGGGTATAGCGGGACAGATAGGCGAGCACCGCCTCCGGCCCGGCGAACGGCGCCTTGGCGTACACCACCCAGCGCTTCTTGCGGACCGGCGACAGGTGCCGCACGAATGCCTGCCGCGCGGACAGGTGCGCCATCGATCCGAAGAAGGCGAGCCGTCCTGCGTCGTGTAGCGCGACCAGCCGGGTGAGGAAGAGCCGTCGGAACAGCTTGCCGAGTACGCGCACCGGAAGCAGGAAGGCCGACCGAGAAGATATCCAGCGGCTTCCGTCCGGCGCGATGCCGCCGCCCGGCACGATCATGTGCAGGTGCGGATGGTGCGTCATCGCCGATCCCCAGGTGTGGAGCACCGCGGTGATACCGATGCGCCCGCCGAGGTGTCTTGGGTCGGCGGCGATAGTCAGCATCGTCTCCGCTGCCGCCTTGAACAGCAGGTCGTAGACGAGCGCCTTGTTCTGGTACGCGATGTCGGCGACCTCGGCGGGCAGCGTGAACACGACATGGAAGTAGCCGACCGGCAGCAGGTCGGCCTCGCGCTCGGCCAACCATGTCCGTGCCATCGCGCCCTGGCACTTCGGGCAGTGCCGGTTGCGGCAGCTGTTATAGGCGATCCGCCATTGGCCGCAGTCCTCGCAGGCCTCGACATGACCGCCGAGCGCCGCGGTGCGGCAATGCTCGATCGCCGACATCACCTTGAGCTGGGCGAGGCTCAGGTGACCTGCATGGGCGGCCCGGTAAGCGGGTCCGGCAGCACGGAAGATGTCCGTGACCTCGATCGAGGCGCGCACGGCTCAGATGTCGGGCGAGACCTCTCCCGGCTTGAACAGCCCCAGTTTGTCGAGCGGGCTCGTCACGGCACGCACCGTCCGGGTCGCCACCTTCGCGTAAAGGGCGGTGTTGTTGAGCTTGGCATGCCCGAGCAGGACCTGGATGATCCGGATGTCGGTGCCGTCCTCCAGCAGGTGGGTGGCGAAGCTGTGGCGCAGCGTGTGCGGCCCGACCCGCTTGGCGATGTCGGCGGCCTGGGCCGCCTCGACGACTATGCGATAGAGCTGCCGCGTGCTGATCGGCTTCATCGCATGCTGTCCGGGGAACAGCCAGCCGTCGCGGTGCATCACGCCCTGCTGACGTCCGACCTTCCACCACTCCCGCAGAAGCGTGAGCAGGTCCTCCGAGAGCATGGCGTTGCGATAGCGCCCGCCCTTGCCACGCTCGACGCGCAGCAGCATGCGCTCGCTGTCGACGTCGGCAACCTTCAGCATCGACACCTCGGCGACCCGCAGGCCCGCGCCATAGGCGACTGACAATGCGGCCTGGTGCTTGAGACACGTGGTGGCGTTGAGCAGCCGGGCCACCTCGTCGCGGCTGAGCACCACGGGCAGGTTGCGCGGATGCGCCAGCCGGACAAGCCTGCGCGCCAGGTCCGGGCGGTCGAGCGTGTGGGTGAAGAAGAAGCGCAGCGCCGACACGATGCTGTTCATCGTTGGCACGGGAACGCCGTCCTCCTGCTGCTCGATCTGGAACCGGCGCAGGTCGTCGGCGGTAGCGGTGTCTGGTGAGCGCCCGAGGAATGTCGCCAGGCGTCCGATGTCGCGGAGATAGTTGCGCTGCGTCTCGCGTGAGAAGCGCCGCATGTTCATGTCGTCGATCAGCCGCCGGCGCAGCGGGCTGACGGGTCCATCGAGAACGGGGTGCTGCATGGTCAGGCTCCTTGTTGAAGAAGCCCGTCATGCTCTGCCCCCGCCGGACGACGCTCAATGCAGGCGCGACGCCCGGCCTGTGCCCTCTACCTCAATCGCAGGCGCCCTCCCGCGCAGCGGGTTCGTTCCTCGGTCGTTTAATGTTACCTAGTAAGACGGACATTTGACTTACACGGTCAGCATAAATTGTGGGAAGAAAGCACATGTCCCGTAAGCAGTCAGTTGACCTTGGGTCGTATCGAATTCCCCATTACGTCAGCCAAAAATTCGTCAATGGCGTCGACCGTATCTTGTTCGCCACGGCTATCAAAAGCTTTCACTTTGACGTGCTTTCCGATGAGCTCAAGTACTCGCAGTCGGTCACTGAATTTGATTTTAACGACGCGTCCGACCACAATTTTCTTGCCGTTTTCATCACGCTCGAAGACCTCTTGTGTGTCGATAGCCCGGATGAGACCACCGCGCCAAACCAGCGGCCAATCGTGAATGGGCTTAAGCGCTTGATTTGAATCGAAGATGTCGGCCAAATCAGCATCCGCCTGCTCCCTAAGTCGAGCAAGCAGAGCGTCAGAATCGAACTGGACCCGCTCTGCTCGATCAAATTTCAGTTGCTCGATCAAGGAGGGCTACGCCAGCGTGTTTGAGCAGATCACAGCCTTCGACGTCAGCTCGTTTGTTTGAATAGCCTGCTCGGACTGCGGCTTGAGTGGCATTCATATCGACGAGATATTCGTGAGCAAACAGTCGCTGCTTCTCTGTAAGTTTTTTCATAACCTAACTTTTCCCAACTTGTTCATGGCTTGGTTGTCTTCGAACCACCCGCCGGTTTCTCGGGGAGTTCGGCGGAGAACTCTGGCGGCGTCAAACGGTCGTTCATGTCAGGATTGGCGGCCATATCCTCGGTGTTCGGCGCAAATCTATGTTGGGCTAGGATCTGGAGGGCGCGGTCGCGTTCCCACTGGCTCCGCGCGCCCATCGGGCCTGGCGGCACATCTCCACATCTCCGACCCTCCGTTAAAACTCTGAGCTTGTAGCGACGCGGACCAACCAATCTGTCGCACAGGTCGCCTAGCTCCTTCCAAGTCGGCCAGAATTTCCAACGTGTTTCTATCAAGGCCGTTTTCACAACGTCGGCGGGATATCGAGCGAGCCTTGCGATATACGCCTCCATACGAAGAGCTTCGGTACGCAAATCATCAGCGCGTTGCGCAACGATGACCGACAGCTCTGCTAGCCATCCTACGGTTGCCCTACGATCCGCTGGCGACAACCAACCTTGTACATACCTGATCGCGTCAACTAGAGAATGTTCGCTCGCATAAATCGAGTACTCGTATGCGATTTGCGAATCGCTGCAAGTTTTTACCACATGTGGCTGCGGACCACCGATGCTTTTTATAACAATCACATTCAGCACGCGCAGATATTTCCTTATTTCTTCGTCAATCTTTCGCGGACACCAGTCAAAGCGAGAGACATCGAACATTCTCATATCTTCGATGGAGTTCGTCATTCTAATGATCTCGGTCGTAGTCATGTGTATCGAGGTCTCGACAAGGGTTTTGCATGAGATGAGCCAACACCATCGCCTTTGATACGGGGCGGTTGCCAGAATTGTACATAGGCGACGTGAGGTGCTGCGGCTTGTCAGCCCAGCGCTCCTGATTTAGCCAAGTCGCCGGGTTACACCACGCATAACGCTCTGGCTTGTCTCGTACATATCGTTCCAAACCCGCTTTCAAATCCGACATTGGAGCTTTCTCGCGGGCAGAGACGAAAGCAGCGAGAGCTAGTTTTTTGGCGACCTTGTGGGGATAGAGGTCGAACCATTCCTCGAATTCTTGTTTCAGGAGCGAGACTTTGGAGTAGGCTGAACCATCTGGTGCTTTCCCACGCTCTTTTATGTTTACTGACCATTCATTTGATCGATTATCTATATGGGATGCACCATCTGCCGGTGGCTGTTGCACAGATTGCCGGTGGTGTTCGCCTTGTAATTCGGTGGCATTTGCCGCTGGCTCAGCGTTCATGTTGAGCTGGATTTCCTGCCGAAGAATCTTTCCACCGCGACCGCGCTTAAGCGCTGTTTTGATCAGCCCGAGCGTTTCCAAGTCGCGCTTCTTATCCCGTACTGAACGTACGGATAACTCGGTCACCTTCTCCAACTTGAGGTCGGATGGCCAGCAGAACCCAGTGTCATCTGCAAAGCTTGCCATCGCCAGAAGAACTAGTTTTGCGCCAGCGTTGCCGGCTTTGACATTCGCCGCCCACTTTGTGGCTTTCCAACCCATCTTAAAATCTCCGGAGAATAGAGTTTGCGTCTTCCAGGTACGGAAGAAATCCCAGCTTTGTAGCTTTCCGAAACAGCCTCGAGCCACGTCTACGGCGGGAGTTTTCGGCACTCCGCGTAAGCTGATGAGCCTCCCTCAAACATTTGAAGTTCGGTTAGCCGCCAACGGGTGCAGCCAGGGCCAATTTTGACCGGCTTAGGGAAATCTGGGCGAACCGAAGCCCAACGCCAGACGCTGTTTACGGAAATGCGATAGCGCTCCGCGACATCGTGTACGGAATAGAAGATCTCTTGAGGTAGCGACATTGACGGCCCTGCGTTAGCAATGGGCAACTGCCCACGGCCCCGCACGTCATGCGCTGAGGTTTATGTTCAATCGTTCGAATTTGTGAGCTTTTAGGCGCGACAATCGAACTGGGTATATGGAGAGGGGTAGCGGCCGAAGTTGTCTCAGTCAAGACTGTGTATCAGCCCGCACTATGGGGCACAAAAATCGGCCCAGTCCTGCATAAGCTGTCTGCGCTTTTCAAAGAGGTCGCCCCGTCTATAGGCAGCCTCGACCTTGTTCCTTATGGAATGCGCCAATGCCATCTCAGCAACATCGCTCGGATATGCAGTGCGCTCCGCAACCCAATCTCGAAACGATGAACGGAACCCGTGCGGGACTGCTGGAACGCCCATTCGCTTCATGACCGCCGACAACGTCATGTCAGACAAAGACCACCACGAGGCGCCGTGAAGACCAGCTCCGAGCCTAGAAACCTCGGCACGTTCTTTAGCACAGCCATTGCTTGCCGCGACAAGGGGACGCTGTGTTCCTTACCCGTTTTCATTCGTTGAGCCGGAACGGTCCACACTGAATTTTGCAGATCAAACTCATCCCACCTTGCCTCGCGGACCTCGCCTGACCGGGCCGCTGTCAAGATGGCAAATTCAAGCGCTAGTGCTCCCACACCTTCGATCCGCTTCAAAGCCGCCAAGAAATCCGCAACTAGGTCGAACGGAAGGGCTGCATGGTGGCACGCTGCCTAAGCTTTCTCGGCTTGGGCAAGATCGCATCGAGGTTGCCCTTCCATCGGGCAGGGTTCTCTCCAGAACGAAAACCCGACACAGTGGCCCAAGATAAAACACTCTCGATCCGCCCACGTAGCCTCGTCGCTGTCTCGGTTTTCTCCGTCCAAATGGGTTCCATGACTTGGATGATGTGGGCAAGCGTGATGGACCTAATCGGCAAAGATCCAAATACGGGCGAGGCGTAGGTCAGGATCGTGGTCAGTACTTGGGCAGCGTGTTTTTCATTTCGATATTCTGGACGTTTGGATTTGTGCCACCGTCGTGCGGCTTCATCGAAAGTGATTTCGCCTGCCAAGGAAGATCGCAATGCCATCTTCGCGGCTCGCCTCCGCTCGGCCGGATCGGCTCCAGAATCTGCCGTCGCACGCATCGCCCGTGCCTTGTCTCGCGCCTGTGCAAGCGTGACATCCGGATAACCACCAAGGCCAATCTCGCGTCGGCGTTGTGCTATGGAGATCCGGAGTAACCACGATCTGGCGCCAGTTTTCTTGACCTGTAGAGCGAGGCCCGCGACGCCCCCTACCGCATGCAACCCAGGTTTCGACAGTCGCTTGATGTCCAACGCTCCAAGCTCTTTCGCCTTCACCGGCATCGCCTACTCCAAGACCCATCATTGGACCCACCTAAAAAAATGCAACATCATGAGTCCGGGTGCAATGGGATGAGACTCATAGAAATTCTATGTATCTGAATAAAAACGGTATTTTCCTTAGATTGCTACGTCTTGGATCTGCAGCGTGGCGGACGCTCTCTCCGCCAGTTGCCCGAAATCCCTCTATGGCCCGATATTATCGCCGATCACCGAGTACACCTGCGGTATAGGGAACCGCCGTTTCCCCGCGATTGCCCGATACTTGTGTGTATGAAACGAGTTCTGGCGGCTTTCGCACCCTTACAGTCATTCCGCAGTTACCGCAGGAGCGTCTGTTCGTGACAATAGCTGCTGCTTGTGAAGAGCTACCTGGCTAATGCACATTTCGCGCAACGTTTGTGGGATGATGCTATATCATGGCTGCAGTAAGTTTTGCGATTCATGAATGTGGTAGAACGGGAGGGTGATCTCATGGAATATTCGGGCGCCTATCTGCGCGAATCTCTGCCGCCGGAAGACCCGCCTCCGGAACAGGTGCCGCGCGATGTCCTCGATGAGATCGAACGTTGGGCGACTTCATCGGTGGGGATCGAGAATTGGTCTCACGGGCGACCCGCTGGACCTATGCGATTTTCTCGGAACTGGGTCTTGGGCGCTATCGATCCGACCGCTTTTACGACCGGTTCTGGCGGGATGGGCCGTGGATATCCCCGGCGGGGCCGGGACTGGACATGGGCCAGGTTTCGTTCGGTCTCTTCGACCGCAAATCCGAAGAGGCGGGGCTCGGACTCATTATTGACGTTCCGCAATGGAGCGGACCGACCTTTGCAATTGTGGACACTATCACCTTCCCGCGCCTTAATGAGGCGCGTTTCGCGCTCGCGTTCCGCCAATCGGAAGTCGATCTGCACCTCGCCCACCCAAGTGGCGCGACCAGCGCTTGCTGGGCGCAGTGCAAAACCACTTCACTGTGGGGCGTGCTCACCGCCGGACACGCTATCGGGAGCAACAGGCCAGGCCGCGCCGTGCCGATGGCGTCGGGCAATGTCGCGAGTCTGGGGCGTTGCTATTTCCAGCCGGTTGATGCCGCCTTCGTACTAACGCCGGCGCCGGCACATATGCCGGCGCCGCTGCCTGTATTAAGCTTTGCTGCTGTGGGCATGCCGGTGACAATCGCCTGTCAGTCGGGGCAACTGTCGCGTACCGTCGTTGAAGTCCAAAACAATTGCGGGGTGCTCAACACTCGCCAGGTCGGGGTCAGTCTCTATCTCGACCAGCCCGCCACGCGCGGCGATTCCGGCGCGCTCATTCGCGGCGCCAATGGCGATGCCATCGGTCTGTACCGCGGCGCCTTGAATGTGCCGAGCGCCCCCACCGGGACCCGCGGGCTTGCCCAGAATTTCGAGCAGGCGATCTTCGCTCTCGATGTCCTTCCGTACCTTTAGAGGAGCGCTGTAATGACCAAGCTCGCGCCGGATGAATATGAAATCTCAATCTTCGTACCCGAAGGAGACACCACGCCGCCGCTGCCGCCCGATCCGTCGGTCGAGCATCATTCGATGCGCGACTGGGTGCCGGGCCTCGGACGTGTCGCCAGGGTGGGGGCAGCCGAGGTCCAAGAGCAATGGGGTAGGACCGTCGATACGCTCATGAAATTGAGCTCGACCATCGCTGCCCGTTCGAAGGAATGGTCGATTGAGGAGATAGAGGTCGGCCTGACGCTGAGCGCCAAGGGCGAACTCCTGTTCATCGCTGAAGCAGGTGCAGAGGCAAGCATCAAGTTCACACTGAAGCGAAAGGACGTGCAGCCACCCGCGCGTTCATAGCAGCGCCTTTGAAGCGCCCGGTGCCGTCGGAAGGCCGATGATTAAGGTCAAAATGCCCCCTGCGAATGCGCTCGCGCTCTATCAAAAGGCGTTCGGCATAGTTCCGCTGCAACCTGGCCGGCTCGACCGAACGCTTTTCATGTCGGCTTCGCAATCGCGCAAGGGATGGCCAATAGCGAAGTCAGCGTTCACCACTTCGTGTCCTTTCAAGCAATGAAGGGCGCCGGATTCTTGCTATACCGTCTCCTCCTTGAGGGGGGAGACCATGCCGGATATCAGCCGAAGCAAACCCGTGTCATGGACGCCGTTCCGGGTGCTGGCGGCCCTTCTGATCCTGCCCTTCGTCTGGCGGCTCTGCATACCTGGAGGTGAATATGCCACTCGGGGTGTCGTCTGGCTCGACATCCTCATCAATCTGGGGCTGCTTGTCGGTCTCTACGGCGCCCGCAAGACGCTCGTGGGCGCGGCTGCCGACGACGATCGCTGGAAAGTCGGCACGCCGCTCTACTGGGCGATGGTCTCCGGCATAGGTATGCTGCTGATCCGCGTCAGCAGCAGCCATGGCTGGTGGACCGGTCATCTGATGTAGCCCACGGCCTATCAGCGCGGAGGAATAAAAGCGTCCATCTGGAACCTCCCGCGCTGCCGCGCGTTTCACGGCGTCCCGTCCGTGGACCAGCCCGGATATTTCTCATGGCGCTGCGATAATCAGGAGCCGTTTCATGTACGACAAGCTGTTTCATTCGCCGGTGGCGCTGACCGTCGGCCTCGGCTTCAAGCGCGAGATCGCTTCGCTGGCCGAGATGCACGATTTGCTGACCAACTGGACGACGTCGCGCCGTGGTCCGCTCTATCACCATGCCGTCGAGGCGTGTGATCTTGCCTTGGAAGGTTGCATCACCAGGGATGAGGCGCGCCATGCGCTCGTCGACTTCGCGAAAGCCACCGGCATTCTCTGGCCCGAGATCGAGCCGGTGATCGTGGCGCGCGCCGTCGCGCGCGGCTATGGCGGCTACGCCGCCTGATTTTTGCGGCCACCCGCCGTCGTGGTGGCCAATTCGACATCAGCCGCCACAGAAAGCTCGGCCTGGCCCTCACAGCCGGGCTTTCACTTTGCCAAGGGAAGATCGCGTGATGTTTGCCCAGCGCTTTTGGGCAATCACCCTTTCGAAGCTGTGCCCCGGCGTGCAGTCTTGCGCCTCGTCGGATCAGGCTCCTGCGCTGCCTGCGCGGCAAGGCGCAGCTCTCTCAGCCTGGCGGTCTTTGCCTCGCGGGCCGCCCGCTCGGCATCGATCACGATCTGCGATTCACGTTTGGCGCGCTCGTCGCGCTGGGTGTCGACTTTTGCACGGTTCATCTGCTGCTACCTCCATCCCGCAGGCGGCGGCGGTTCGGAACGCCGCCTCTTCCGGCCCCGCATGGTGCAGCGTTGCGGCGAGGGCGGCGATTACAAATGATGGTCGGATGACTTTTGTCATCGATGCCCGGGAGGGCCGTCAGTCGCACCACCCCGAAGAGACGACGAGCGATGCCTCGAAGACATGGCGTCCGCTCTCGTCGCGCACCTTGACGGTAATGGCCGTGCGGTCGTTCTCGATCATCTCGTCGCGGACGATGTCGGGCAGAATGCGGATCGCTTCGCGCCGCAGGCGTTCGCGCGTTTCGAAGACCTGGCCGTCATCATCGACCGTAAGGCCGTCGCCATTGTACAGGTCAAGATAATATCGAGGCATGATGGGCTGGACCTCAGGTTGTTGAAATGGCGTGATATTCAACCGACAATTCGCGGGCCGGGCAGTTGTTCCACCAACGGTGGCATTTGGAACAAGCGGGCCTAACAAATGTTAATGCTCATCAGTGCCCAAAGGCCTTAGTGCATCCGAAGCCGCCTTGCTTCCGATGGAAACACTTGGCGATCGGCTTCTGAAGCCCTTTCGCCGGAGGTTACGGTGCTTGAATCCCTATACCTGAACCTCGGCCAGCACGACGCGCTGTCCGATGCCGAGAAGGCGCTGCTGGCCGGCGCGATGACGTTCGAACGGCATTTCGCCATCGGCCAGGACATTGTCGCGTCGGGATCGCGCCCGACCTATTCGACGCTGATCCTCGATGGGCTGGCGGCGCGCTACAAGGTGCTGGAGAATGGCGGCCGGCAGTTCACCTCGTTGCAGGTGCCCGGCGACTTCGTCGATCTCCATGCCTTCCTGCTGAAGACCATGGATCACGGCATCGTCGCTCTGTCTCCTTGCCATGTCATGTTCGCCGATCACGGTCGGCTTCGCACCATCACCGAGCAGGCGCCGCATCTCACCCGGCTGTTGTGGCTGGACACGCTGGTCGACGGCGCCATCCACCGCGAATGGATCGTCGCCATGGGGCGACGCTCCAAGACCTCGCATCTGGCCCATCTCGTCTGTGAGCTTTTCGTGCGGTTGCAGGTGGTGCAGCGCACCAACGGCATGAGCTTTCATCTGCCGCTCTCGCAAGCAGAGATGGCCGACGTGCTCGGCCTGTCGGTGGTGCACATGAACCGGGTTATCGGCGCCTTGCGCAAGGTCGGCGTCGTCAGCTGGGCAAACCACACGGTGACCATTTTAGACTGGCACCGGCTGCAGGAGATCGCCGAGTTCGATCCGACCTATCTGAGCATGATGCGGGAGCCGCGCTAAAGGTGTATTGATATTCAGTTGAGGCCGGCCTGCAAACTGCGCTTCCGGCCTTCGCCGGCCGAAGCTGCCATGAGTGACGTGGCAGCTAAGGCTACGGCCGGCGTAGGCCGGTGCTCACGGACTTCATGTCCGCTCCGCTCCGGTTCTCGAAACCCACCGTTTTCGGCGCGTCCTGACCTGAATCTCAATACACCTTGGGCCGGTTAATCTTGCAGATTTACGCGGCTTCGGCGGCGACGTTGACAGCGGACTCGGCGATCGTGGTCAGCGCCTGGTCCGTAGCCTTCTCTTCCTTCAGCGTCGCTTCGAGAAGCGTCACGGCTTCGTTCAGGCCGAGTTCACCGGCCCACGTCCGCAGCGTGCCATAGCGCGAGATCTCGTAGTGTTCGACCGCTTGCGCGGCGGCCAGCAGGCCGGCGTCGAGCGCGGGAGATCCCTTGTACTCCTCCATGATCTCGGCACCTTCCTCGGTGATGCCCATGATGGCGGCACAAGTCTTGCCGACCGGCTTCTTGCCGATGACGCCGAAGACCTTCTCCAGCCTCGCGACATGGCCTTCGGTTTCGGTGCGGTGCTTTTCGAAGGCCGCCTTCAGCTCGGCGCTTTGCGCGGCCTTGGCCATTTTCGGCAGCGTCGCCAATATCTTCTTTTCGGCGAAATAGATGTCTTTCAGCGTGTCGTGAAACAGGTCGTCGAGCATTTTCTGTTTTGCCATTGTCATATCCTTTGTTGAGCCCTCAGGTCGACAATCTCGCATTAGGGGATTTGTTCCGCCGGATACGCATCCCGAAAATCTTTATAAAATTCCTATTTCTTTCCACCCTATGGTCCTCTCCATCGCCATGCCGTCGAGGCCTGTGGCCTTGCGCTGGAAGGTTGCATCACCAGGGATGAAGCGCGCCATGCGCTCGTCGAATTCGCGAAAGGCCCCCGGCATTCTGGCCCCGAGATCGAGCCGGTCATCGTGGCGCGCGCCGTCGCGCGCGGCCATGGTGGCTACGCCGCCTGATTGTCCGCAGTGCCCAGCCCTTCACCGACAATGGTCCTGCCGGGTAGCTTCGCCTGTCGAAGGGCTAGTAGTGACCAGCCCGCTGCCGGGACTTGTTTGGGGGGCAGCGGGCTGTTGGGCTTGCACCCAAGAGCAGCGAAAGGGCGGCATTGATGTTCGCTGCTCCGAGACACCTTATGAGACCGGGCCAGGTGCGCGACTTACGGATTCGTAAGGAGGTAGCCCGCGAGGGATTTTGTGCGTGTCGGCGGCCCGCTGCCGCCGGATCAGCGCGGGCAGCGGGCCGCCATTAGCTTCGGCGGGTGGAGGCCCACCGGGCAGCAAAGTGCCGTTCACTGCCGACTGTGATGGTTAGCTGGCATTGCCTAGATCGGCGACTTACTGATTGGTAAGGAAAAGCACTCCTTCTCGAGCGCATAGGTACGCTTGCGCGATCACACCACGAACATGTTGGGTGCTCGCCGCGCGTCGCGCCTGTCCCGCCTATCCGCGATGGCTGAACCGGCCAGCCGAGGGGTCCAGCTACGGCGATCTGCGTCCCGAAAATCTTTATAAAATTCCTATTTCTTTCCACCCCGCGCCGTCTCGAACCTTTATGGCGTTCGGGTCCATATTCTCCAGGGAACACACAGCTCGGTCGCGATAATCTATCGTGACGGAGTGTTTCCATATGATTTCAGCCTGCCGATAGCAGGCGTACAGTACGAAGCGCAAATAAAACGAAGATAAGGAACATGCACGATGGATATCGTCGTTGTCGGGCTGGAGATTTTGTTTTTCGCCCTTTCCGTCGCCTACATCAAAGTCTGCGACATTCTTTAACCCGGAGGATCGCAACATGCTTCTCGACTATATCCTCGGCGGCGGTGTGACCTTGTTCCTGCTCGCCTACCTGACATACGCCCTCGTTCGCCCAGAACGCTTCTGACGGCAACAGCAAGGCACGGAAAGCTACAGCCATGACATTCAACGGATGGATACAGATCCTCGCCTACTGCGTGGTCGTCGTTCTGCTGGTGAAGCCGCTCGGCGGCTACATGTACCGCGTTTTCAACGGCGACCGCACATTTCTCTCGCCGATCCTCGGGCCCGTCGAACGGGCCCTTTATCGCATTGCAGGAACCAGCGAGCGCGAGGAGCAGCACTGGACCGTTTACGCGGCAGGCATCATTTTCTTCAGCCTGGCCAGTTTCCTCGTGCTTTATGTCCTGCAGCGGCTGCAGGGCGTCCTGCCCTACAATCCGGCCGGGATGCCTGCCGTTGAGCAGACCCTTTCCTTCAACACGGCCGTCAGCTTCGTGACCAACACCAACTGGCAGAACTATGGCGGCGAAAGCACGATGTCCTACCTCGTGCAGATGGCCGGCCTGACGGTGCAGAACTTCATGTCAGCGGCGGTCGGCATCGCCATCGCGGTCGCGCTGATCCGCGGCTTCGCCCGCGCCTCGGTCAAGTCGATCGGCAATTTCTGGGTCGATATGACCCGCTGCACGCTCTACATCCTGCTGCCGGCCTGCATCGTGCTCACCCTTGTCTATGTCTGGCTGGGCATGCCGCAGACGCTCGGCCGTATGTCGACGCCACCACGCTCGAAGGTGCCAAGCAGACCATCGCCCTTGGTCCCGTCGCTTCGCAGGTCGCCATCAAGATGCTTGGCACCAATGGCGGCGGCTTCTTCAACGCCAATGCCGCGCATCCTTTCGAAAACCCCGACGCGATCTCGAACTTCATCCAGATGGTCACGATCTTCGCGCTCGGCGCCTCGCTGACCAACGTCTTCGGCCGCATGGTCGGCAACCAGCGCCAGGGCTGGGCGATCCTGGCCACGATGGGTGTCCTGTTCATCGCCGGCGTCACCATCTGCTACTGGGCGGAAGCCGCCGGCAACCCGCTGGTGCACGCGCTGGGCATCGACGGCGGCAACATGGAAGGCAAGGAGACCCGCTTCGGCATCGCCCTGTCGGCACTGTTTGCTGTCATCACCACGGCCGCCTCCTGCGGCGCGGTCAACGCCATGCATGACTCGTTCACCGCGCTCGGCGGCTTCATCCCGATGATCAACATGCAGCTCGGCGAGGTCATCGTCGGCGGTGTCGGCGCCGGCTTCTACGGCATCCTGATGTTCATCGTCGTTGCCGTCTTCGTTGCCGGCCTGATGGTCGGCCGCACGCCCGAATATCTCGGCAAGAAGATCGAGGCCAAGGAGGTCAAGATGGCGATGCTCGCCATCCTCTGCCTGCCGCTGGCGATGCTGACCTTCACAGCCATCGCGGTCGTGCTGCCAAGCGCCGTGGCCTCGATGGCCAATGGCGGTCCGCACGGCTTCTCCGAAGTTCTCTATGCCTACACTTCGGCGGCGGCGAACAACGGCTCGGCCTTTGGCGGCCTTTCCGGCAACACGCCCTGGTACAACATCACGCTCGGCATCACCATGTGGATGGGTCGCTTCTTCGTCATCATCCCGGCGTTGGCCATCGCCGGCTCGCTGGCGACGAAGAAGACGGTGCCCGCCTCCGCCGGTACCTTCCCGACCGACGGTCCGCTGTTCGTCGGCCTGCTGGTCGGCGTCATCCTGATCGTCGTCGGCCTTACCTTCTTCCCGGCGCTGGCGATCGGACCGATCGTCGAACACCTGGCCATGATCCATGGTCAGACCTTCTAAGAGCGCCCCGTCTTGGGTCAAAATCATGTCCTGGTTCAAAAACATTCGTCGCAAGGTTGAGCGTCGGACCGACAGGGAGGGGGGAGCAAATCCCCCCTCCTTTCCCGACCGTGTCCACATTCCTCGGCATTGCGGCAGTCATGATCTTCATCTGGCTGCTGGTCTATGGGCCGCCGCATCTTCCTTCGGCATCCGATCGATCGGTGCCTGCCAACAACATCGATACTGGAGCCAACAAATGAGCCAGTCCAAATCCGCGAGCATCATGGATGCCCGCATCTTGTGGCCCGCCATCGGCGGAGCCTTCAAGAAATTGAACCCGCGCACCCTGATCAAGAACCCGGTAATGTTCGTCGTCGCCGTCGTCTCGGCGCTGACCACCGTTCTGTTCGTCAGGGATCTCATCACCGGTGGCGGTGATTTCAAGTTCACGCTGCAGATCATCATCTGGCTGTGGTTCACCGTGCTGTTCGCCAATTTCGCCGAGGCAGTCGCCGAGGGGCGCGGCAAGGCGCAGGCCGACTCGCTGCGCAAGGCGCGCACCGAGACCCAGGCCAAGCTTCTGGCCGGCGAGGACAGGACCAGGTTCAAGCTGGTGCCCGGCACCAGCCTGAAGGTCGGTGACATCGTCCTCGTCGAGGCCGGCGACATCATCCCGTCGGACGGCGAGGTGATCGAAGGCGTCGCCTCGGTCAACGAAGCCGCGATCACCGGTGAATCGGCCCCCGTCATCCGCGAATCCGGCGGCGACCGTTCGGCGGTCACCGGCGGCACGCAGGTGCTGTCCGACTGGATCCGCTTGCGCATCACGGCCGCCTCCGGCCACACCTTCCTCGACCGCATGATCTCACTGGTCGAAGGTGCCGAACGCCAGAAGACGCCGAACGAGATCGCGCTCAACATCCTGCTGGTCGGCATGACGCTGATCTTCGTGCTGGCTACCGCGACGATCCCGAGCTTTGCCTCCTATTCGGGCGGCTATATCTCGGTGACGGTGCTCGTCGCCCTGTTCGTCACCCTGATCCCGACCACCATCGGCGCGCTGCTGTCGGCGATCGGCATCGCCGGCATGGACCGCCTGGTGCGCTTCAATGTGCTGGCGATGTCCGGCCGTGCCGTCGAGGCGGCCGGCGACGTCGACACGCTGCTGCTCGACAAGACCGGCACGATCACGCTCGGCAACCGCCAGGCGACGGAATTCCGCCCGGTCAAGGGCGTCACCGAACAGGAACTGGCCGACGCGGCGCAGCTCGCCTCGCTCGCCGACGAAACGCCAGAAGGCCGCTCGATCGTCGTCCTGGCCAAGGAGAAATACGGCATCCGCGCCCGTGACATGGCAACACTGCACGCAACCTTCGTTCCCTTCACCGCGCAGACCCGCATGAGCGGCGTCGACGTCGACGGCTCGTCGGTGCGCAAGGGCGCGGTCGATTCCGTGCTTGCCCATGTCAATCAGTCGACGGTTGCTGCCCACGGCACGCGCCCAAGCAGCGAGTCCGTCAGGGATCTCCAGGCGGTCGCCGACGAGATTGCCAAGTCCGGCGGCACGCCGCTGGCGGTCGAGCGCGACGGGCGCCTGCTCGGCGTCGTCCATCTCAAGGACATCGTCAAGGGCGGCATCAGCGAACGCTTCACCGAACTGCGCCGCATGGGCATCCGCACGGTGATGATCACCGGCGACAATCCGTTGACGGCTGCCGCGATCGCGGCGGAAGCCGGCGTCGACGACTTCCTTGCCCAGGCGACGCCCGAGGACAAGCTGAAGCTGATCCGCGACGAACAGGCCAAGGGCAAGCTGGTCGCCATGTGCGGCGACGGCACCAATGATGCGCCGGCTCTTGCCCAGGCCGATGTCGGCGTTGCCATGAACACCGGCACGGTTGCCGCGCGCGAAGCCGGCAACATGATCGATCTCGACAGCGATCCGACCAAGCTCATCGAGATCGTCGAGATCGGCAAGGCTCTGCTGATGACGCGCGGTTCGCTGACGACCTTCTCGATTGCCAACGACGTGGCCAAGTACTTTGCCATCATCCCGGCCATGTTCGCCGTCTTCTACGTCGCGCCGGGGCAGACCACCGGCCCGCTGCAGGCGCTCAACATCATGCATCTGGCGACGCCGCAGAGCGCAATCCTCTCGGCGATCATCTTCAACGCGCTGATCATCATCGCGCTGATCCCGCTGTCGCTGAAAGGCGTCAAGTATCGTGCCATCGGCGCCGGCGCGCTGCTCAGCCGCAACCTGCTGGTCTACGGTCTTGGCGGCATCGTCGTCCCCTTCGTCGGCATCAAGGCGATCGACATGATCGTCACCGCCCTCGGCCTCGCTTAACTCTTTGTTTTAACGCAATTCCGGACGGAAAATCGTTTCACACTTTTCCTGGAATTGCTCTGAGGAACATCTCCATGCTCACCCAGATAAGACCCGCGATCATCATGATCGTCTTCTTCACGGTCCTGACCGGCCTGATCTATCCGATCGGCATGACCGGCATTGCCCAGGCGCTGTTCCCGCGCCAGGCCAATGGCAGCCTGATCGAGAAGGACGGCAAGGTCATCGGCTCCGAACTGATCGGCCAGGGCTTTGCCAGTGACAAGTATTTCCATGGCCGGATTTCGGCGGCCGGCAGCAATGGCTACGACGCCACCGCCTCCGGCGGCACCAATCTCGGCCCGACCAATCCCAAGCTGATCGAGCGCATCAAGGGCGATGCCGACAAGCTGAAGGCGGAGAATCCGAGCCAGCCTGTGCCGATGGATATGGTGACGTCATCGGGCAGCGGCCTCGATCCCCATATCAGCCCTGAGGCCGCTTATTTCCAAGTCCCCCGCGTGGCCAAGGCCAGGGGCATCGACGCAGCCAAGATCAAGGCGCTTGTCGACGGTCAGGTCGAGAGCAGGGAACTCGGCTTCATGGGAGAGCCGGTGGTCAACGTACTGGCTCTCAACCTGGCGCTGGACGCCGCTAAGTAGTTGATGGCGAAGGCCGGGGATCGACAGCATCCCCGGACCTCTCCATGATCGATCCTGATGCCGGACGACCGAAGCAACGAAAACAGACCTTCCCCTGACGCGCTGCTCGAGCATGCCGAGCGGGAGGGACGCGGCCGCCTGCGGATATTCCTTGGCGCGGCACCAGGTGTCGGCAAGACCTACGAAATGCTGATGTCGGGCCGTGCCAGGCTGGCCGACGGCATCGATGTGGTGATCGGCGTCGTCGAGACGCATGGCCGCAAGGAAACCCAGGCCCTGGTCGAGGGTTATGAAATCATTCCCCGCCGCAAGGTCGACTACAAGGGGCGCATGCTCGATGAGATGGATATCGACGCCATCCTTGCCCGGCGCCCCGCGCTGGTTCTCGTCGATGAACTCGCCCACACCAACGCGCCCGGCAGCCGCCACCCCAAGCGCTATCTCGACGTCCAGGAAATCCTGACGCAAGGCATCGATGTCTACACGACGCTCAACGTCCAGCATGTCGAAAGCCTGAACGATGTCGTCGCCCAGATCACCAAGGTCAGGGTTCGCGAGACGGTTCCAGATTCCATCATCGACCAGGCCGACGATGTCGAGATCATCGATCTCACCCCCGACGACCTGATCAAGCGGCTCGAGGAAGGCAAGGTCTACTTCCCCAACACCGCCCAGCGCGCCATCGAAAACTATTTTTCGCCCGGCAATCTGACGGCGCTGAGGGAACTGGCGCTGCGCCGCACCGCGCAGCGCGTCGACGAACAATTGCTCAATCACATGCAGTCCCACGCCATCCAAGGCCCCTGGGCCGCCGGGGAAAGGGTCCTCGTCTGCCTCGACGCGCGCCTGGGCGGTGCGGCCCGCATCCGCTATGCGCGCCGGCTGGCCGACCGGCTGCGTGCCCCGTGGACGGCACTGCATGTCGACAGTCCCCGCTCGGCCAGCATGCCCGAGGAGGACAAGGACCGGCTTGCAAACAATTTGCGCCTCGCCCAACAACTTGGTGCCGAGGTGACGACCATTCCGGGTCAGAACGTGGCGCAAGACATCGTGCGTTATGCGACGGCGAACAATTTCACCCATATCGTGGTCGGCCGGCCAACCCGCTCGCGCTGGCGCGAATTGATCGAGGGATCGCTCACCTATGATCTCATCCGCAATGCCGGCGACATCAGCGTGCATGTCATTTCGGGAAACGAACGCAGTTCCGAGGCGACGTCGAGAAGCGTCAAGTCGGCGGATGAGCAGCGGCAGTTCGAGATCTGGCCCTATCTGAAGGCCACGGCCTTTGTCGCCGGCTCGCTCGCCTTTGCCGTCCTGCTCGATCAATTTCTCGACGTTCGCAACCTCGCGATCATCTTCCTCATCGGGGTGCTGGCGTCGGCGGTGACCGGCGGTCTGTGGCCGGCTCTGTACGCCTGTCTCGCCAGCGCCCTTGCCTTCAACTATTTCTTCCTGGAACCGCGCTACACGCTGACGATCCGGGATCCGGAGAGCATTGTCGCGCTCGGCGTGTTCCTGGTTGTCGCCGTCATTGCCAGCAATCTGACGGTGCGCGTGCAGCGCCAGGCAGTCGCCGCCCGCTCGCGGGCTCGGGCCACGGAGGACATCTACCTCTTTTCAAAGAAGCTCGCCGGCGCCGGCACGCTCGACGACGTGCTGTGGGCCACCGCCTTCCAGATCGCCTCGATGCTGAAGCTGCGCGTGGTGCTGCTCCTGCCCGAAGACGGCACCATCACCGTCAAGGCCGGCTATCCGCCCGACGACACGCTGGCCGAGGCCGACATCGCGGCCGCCCGCTGGGCCTGGGAGCACAATCGCGCCGCGGGGCGCGGCGCCGACACGCTGCCAGGCGCCAAGCGCCTCTATCTTCCGTTGCGGACAGGACGTACGGCAATCGGTGTCGTCGGCCTCGACAATGACAAACAGGGGCCGCTGCTGACGCCGGAACAGCAGCGCCTGCTCGACGCGCTCGCCGACCAGGCAGCGGTGGCGATCGAACGCATCCAGCTGGTCGCCGATGTCGACCGGGCCAAGCTCCTGGCCGAGGCCGATCGGTTGCGCTCGGCGCTGCTGACCTCCATTTCGCATGATCTGAAAACGCCACTCGCCGCCATCATGGGCGCGGCCGGCACACTGCGGGAATTCGCGCCGGCACTTCCCGAAGAGGACCGGGCGGAATTGCTGACGACCGTGCTCGACGAATCCGAGCGGCTGAACCGCTTCATCGCCAATTTGCTCGACATGACCAAGATCGAGTCCGGCGCAATGGAGCCGAACTTCGCTTTCCACTATGTCGGCGACACCGTCGGCTCCGCCCTGCAGAGAGCCAGGAAAATCATCGGCGAGCACAAGACGGAGGTGGATATCCCCTCGGATTTGCCGATGTTGAAAGTCGATCCCGTGCTCTTCGAGCAGGCGCTGTTCAATCTTCTGGACAATGCGGCGAAGTATGCGCCATCAGGCTCGACGATCCGCGTGCAGGGTTGGAGCGACAATGGCTCCGTCATCCTGCAGATCATGGATGAGGGGCCGGGCATTCCCCCCGGTGATCTGGAACGGATTTTCGACACGTTCTACCGGGTGCGCAAGCGTGACCAGGTTCGCGCCGGCACCGGGCTCGGCCTGTCTATCTGCCGCGGCTTCATCGAGGCGATGGGGGGCACGATCACGGCGGCAAACCGAACCGACCGTTCGGGCGCGGTTTTCACCATCAAAATGCCGAAGCCGACGAACCCGCCCGATCTCAGCGCCGCCAATACGGACGACAACGATGTGGATGATTTGGCATGACGAACGCGAATGTCAGGATATTGGTTGTCGATGACGAGCCGCCGATCCGCAAACTGCTTCGCGTCGGCCTCGGCAGCCAGGGCTATGCGGTCAGCGAGGCGCCGAACGCCAAGGCGGCGATCGAATTGATGGACCAGGAAAAGCCGGACCTGGTGCTGCTCGATCTCGGCCTGCCCGGCATGAGTGGCCATGAGCTGCTGCGCAAATGGCGTGACGATGGCCTCGACATTCCCGTCGTCATTCTCTCCAGCCGCACCGACGAGGCCGGCATCGTCCAGGCTCTGGAACTCGGTGCCGACGATTATGTCACCAAGCCGTTCGGCATGAACGAACTGGTGGCGCGTATCCGCGTGGCGCTGCGGCACAAGTTCCAGCAACAGGGCGAAAAGCCTGTATTCCAAAGCGGCGACCTCAGCGTCGATCTGGTCAAGCGCATCGTCAAGGTCGAGGGCAAGGAGATAAAACTCTCGCCAAAGGAATACGACATATTGCGCATCCTGGTGCAGCATGCCGGCAAGGTGCTGACCCACCATTTCATCCTGAAACAGATCTGGGGTGACACGACCGACGTGCAATATCTCAGGGTCTATGTCAGGCAGCTCAGGCAGAAGATCGAGAAGACCCCGACCAGCCGCACCACATCACCACCGAGACCGGTGTCGGCTACCGGCTGCGTGTGGTCGAGTGAGCTGGCTTATGTAGAGCCGGGCGGCAGCAGCTATGAGGCCGCCACGCAAGTCCGCAGGTGAGACGCCAACAACTCGGATGCCGGCTTGCCCGAACCCTGCAGCGGGCTCATCAAGTAGTAGGTGCCGCCAGGTATGATTGGCTGATTACGGAAGATCACCAACCGCTCCTCCCGGACGAGGTCACCGGTATTCGCGATCCATCCGAGCATCACTCCCATCCCTGCCAACGCAGCCTGGGTCGCTTGAACGTGGTTGCCGAAAGAGAGATCTCCTTGCCGGTCGTGCGGTAGGCCGGTCGCGTCGAAATAGTCGTCCCAGCCGGGCGAAAATTCCTCGTCAGTTTCAACGTGGAGGAGGGTAGCTTGCGCGAAATTGCCAGAGCCGAGCCGCTCAGCGGCCTTAGGGCTGCAGACTGGGATCAAGCGCTCATCGAAAAGCGGTTCGCAAGTCCCATCAAGCCAGTCGCCCGCGCCATAGCGGATCAACAAGTCGGCTTCGGGCGTAAATTGCGGGCTGCCCGACGTTGGCACGACCCGAACAACAATGTCAGGATGCCGGGTGTAGAACGTCGCCAAACGCGGCATTAGCCAATATGTGCCAGTACAGACAGTGCAAGCGATCGTAACGACGTTTTGTTCGTTTCGCTCCAGTGCCCTGATTTTTCCGATTGCGCTCTCGATCCGATCCATTCCGTCCGAAACCGCGTGAAGCAGAACCCGGCCCGCGTCGGTCAACGCAGCAGGACGCATCCGCCGATCGAGCAGCTTCGTGCCGATGTGGTCCTCGAGGTTCCGAAGTGCCTGGCTGACGGCGGGCTGCGTGACGTTCAACTCTGCCGCCGCGCTCTGGACGCCGCCTGCACGCACCACGGTTTCGAAGGCCGACAGAAGCCGAAGGGGAGGGAGATGTCGACGCAATATCATAACCTCTTGCTTATGTCGGATTAGCCTTTCAGGCCTTCCAAACCTAACCTGATGGGGCGATTGTGGCAACTATGGACGGCCGACTTGCGGTCACAACATAAGCACAGATTAACCAGAGAGAGTTTATGAACGCCCAGCTCCGTCCCTCCGAACTGACTGCGGACGAAACACGGTCGCTCCGGGTCGATCTTGCCGCAGCCTTTCGTCTGGCAGCCCAGTTCGATTGGCATGAATCGGTCGGAAATCATTTCAGTGCCGCACTTTCCGCTGATGGGAAGACATTTCTCATGAACCCGCGCTGGCGGCATTTTGCGGAGATTCGGGCGAGCGATCTCTTGGTTCTTAACGCGGGCGACAGCGAGGTGATGACTCGGCCTGACGCTCCAGATCCTTCCGCGTGGACGATCCACGGCTCCGTGCACGGCGCGCGCCCCGAGGTCAGGGTTATGCTGCATTGCCATCCCCCGTATGTGACAGCGCTGGCCAGCCTCAAAGATCCTGACATGAAGCCTGTCGACCAGAACACGGCCCGTTTCTTTGGCAAGCTCGGCATTGATCTCGGGTTTGGGGGCATTGCCGACGATGCCGCCGAAGGGCGACGCTTGGCGACGGCTTTTGGCAACAAGAGCGCCATCATCATGGGCAACCATGGCGTGACGGTTACGGGCCGGACAGTCGCCGAGGCTTTTAAAGACCTCTATTTCGTGGAGCGCGCGGCCAAGATCCTTGTGCTCGCATATTCAACTGGCCAGCCTCTCAATGTCATGTCCGACGACCTCGCCCAGAAGACGGCCGATGGCTGGCTTCCTTACAATGATCAGGCATTCGCGCACTTCGACTACCTCAAGCGGCAGTTGGATAAGACCGACCCCTCGTATCGCGACTAAGGAGCAAACGTGCGCAATATTGAAGTTCTGTTTTTTGACGTCCTGGGGACGATGGTCGACTGGCGCGGCAGCATCACGGCCGAGGTTGGGGAGTTTCTGAAACGCCACAAGTTTGGCCACGTAGACCCTGCTGGTTTTGCCGATGCGTGGGTAGGACGCTATGACACTTCGGTCGATCCGATGCGGACGGGTAAGCGACCATTCGTTTCCCTCGATCAGGTGAACAGAGAAAATCTCGTTTCCAGCCTCGAGGAATTCGGGTTGTCCTGCGCATCGTTGCCACCGGAGGAACTTGAAGACCTCAATCTGTCTTGGCACCGCCTGAAGGCTTGGCCGGATCTGGGTGAGGGTCTCTCTCGCCTGAAGTCGCGTTTCATCATCGCTCCGCTGTCCGATGGACACGCCCGGCTTCTGGTGAACGTGTCGAGGTTCAACAATCTGCCGTGGGATTTTGTCGTCGGCGCCGATATGTCTCAGGCTTACAAGCCCATGCCGCAGGTCTACCTGCGTGCCTGCGAGTTGCTCGAGGTCCAGCCGGAGAAAGCCATGCTGGTGGCGGCGCATGACTACGACCTGGAAGCGGCCCGCCGTTGCGGATTGAAGACCGCCTACATCGTTCGCGCTAATGCCGGAGACCCTTCCAAGGCAGGTAACCAGAAAGCGCAGGATGGCTGGGACTACAAAGCGAAGGACCTGCTCGAACTCGCCGACATGCTCAGATTGCCAAGCGGTTGCTTTTAGCCGATAGCTCCCCGAAGCCGAGCAACGGGCGCTGACGCTCGTAGGGCTGCCAGGCAGCCGAGGATGCCGAGCGGTACGAAAGCGAGGAACAGCCAGCTCGCGACATTGGCAGCGGCGTCGTGATTCAGCCCTTGTGAAAAGCCGCTGGCATTGGCGACGATGCCGGCAAGGGCGGCACCCACGGCATAGCCGATGCGCTGCATGGTCGGCACCGCGGCCGAGGCGATGGTCTGTTCGTCATCCGGAGCGGAGGCGACGATGACGCGGGTCAGGAACGGCCAGGCAATGCCGAACCCACCGCCCTGCAGCAGGGCGCAGACCAGGATCAGCGGAATGGAACCCAGCGGTATCGTGTAGGCAAAGCCGGCAATGCCCACCGCGATCATCAGCGCGCCGGCGACAATGATCAGCCGCTCGCGTTGCGGCGGCGCGTTGGCGACGAGGATCGAGAGGATCGACCAGGCGATCGATTCGGCGGCGATGATGTAGCCGGTGGTCAGCAGCGGAATGTCGTGCAGGCTGGTCAATAGCAGTGGTCCGTAGACGCCGAAGGAGCAGGTCGCGACGGAAAAGGCGGCGACCATGGTCATGCCGGCGCCAACCGGGGTGCGCCACGAGAACAGCCGCGACGGGAACAGCCGCGAGCGCGGCTTCAGCGCGTCGATGGTGAAGAACAGCGCCAGGCCGGCGAGGCCAAGGACGATCAGCAGCGACGAGCGCAGCACGGCAATGTCGACGCCGGCCGAGGCGATCAGCACCACGGCGACGGCAAGGCAGGCAAGGGCGGCGAACGGGAAGGGCGGCACCTTGCCCGCGCTTGCGCTCGGTCGCGTCGCCTCCGGCGTGTTGAGCACGAGGAAGCTGGCCAGCGCCATGGCGGTGCCGCCAAGAGTGAAGACGCCGAAGGCCCAACGCCATGACAGCAATTCCGTCATGATTGCGCCCAGCAACGGGCCACTGAACGCCGCGACGCCCCAGATCGCCGACATGATGCCGAAAAGCTGCGGCCAGATGGCGCGCGAAAACAGCCGCTCGACCGAGACGAAAGCCAGTGACACCAGCGCGCCGCCGCCCAGCCCCTCGATCAGGCGGCCGGCCAGGAACAATTGCATGGAAGGCGAGGTGGCGCAGATCAGCGCGCCTGCCGCGTAGAGCAGGGCCGCGACCACCATATTGGTGCGCAGCGCCACATAGCTCACCAGCCGTCCGGCCGCGGCACCGGCGACGATGGCGCCGAGCTCGTAGATCGCCAGCGACCAGCCGACGAGCTGCACCCCGGCCAGTTCGCCGACCATGGCCGGCATGACGGTCGCGACCATCGTCTCGTTGGTGGCGTGCAGCAGGATGCCGAGGCTGATGAAGCAGAAGCGTGCCAGGTCGCCGCTCGCCCACAATGCGCGCCAGTCGACCCTGTTTGTGCTGATTTCAGTCATGTCCACCCCAGTCCTGCATATCTCGATGCCGGCGCATGGCACCAGAAGCCAGCAAGGGTTTCCGGCAGGAGCATGCGCAGCAACAGCGCCGGACAGCGTGCCATCAAGGTGCTGGTCCGGTCGGGGTGGGCTTGTAGGACCTCAACCGCGGTTGAGTTCAAGCGGTTTTTTCAAGAGATCAGTTCTCGGTGCTGCGCAGCTGGAACTGGCTGACGCCGATCGCGAGATTGATGCCGGTCTGCGTCTGCAGGCTGAGCGGCTGGAGTGTGAAGGCCTGCGAGGAACCGCCGACCAGCAGATTGGCGCCGGCGCCGACGGCCGCCGTCACTTCAGCGCTGGCGCCGATATAGTCGCCGGCCAGCGCACCAGGCGCGTAGATGTTCTTCAGCGGCGTCAGCACCAGCCATCGCATCACCGCCTGCTTTGTCGTGCCGATGTCGAGGCCATATTTGTTGACGGCACCGAAATAGGCTTCCGGCGCGAAGCTCTTGTCGGTCGGCGTGAAGGTGCAGCTCAGATCCTTGCTCGAGCCGAAGATGAAGCCGGTGCCGCCCGATATGGCGCATTCAAGCGTGCCGAGTTCGATGCCCCGGTCCTGCGCCTTCGCCTGTGGCGCGCCAAGCACGATTGCAATCGCGGCAGCGGCGATGGCTGTCTTCGGCATACTGTTCCCCTCAAAAATCAAAACGGCGCGGAACCATCCTATCCAGTTCCGCGCCGCAGAGTAGAGAGGAGCCTATGGCTCCATGCAATCACTTCAGCGAGTGGATCAGCTCAAGCGAAGTCACGGCCACGGCGAGATTGACGCCGGTCTGCGCCTGGACGCTGAGCGGCTCCAGCATGAAGGCGCTGTCGAAGCCGCCGACCAGCAGATTGGCGCCGCCACCGGTGACGACGCTCGCCTCGGCGTTGACGCCGTAATAGCTGCCGGCAAGGTCACCCGCATCGCGGTCGCGGGTCGCGGCAAAAACCGCCCAGACGAGCTGGCCCTGATGCGTCTGGCCGAGATCGACACCGATCTTGGAGATGACGCCGGTGTAAATCTCCGACGGGCCATGGTGATAGGGACGGAAGACGCAGGACACGCCCTTGTTGGAAGCGACGATGTAGGCGGTGCCGCCATCGATGGTGCAGTCGAGCGTGCCGAGCTGCAGCTTGCCGGCGCTGGCCGGGGCGGCAGCGAATACGGTCGTTGCAAGGGCAGCGGCGCAGACGAGTTTCTTGATCATGGGGAGGTCCTTTCGCAAATCGCTTGGAAATAACGGCTAGAGTGGCCAGACCGTTCCGTCGAAAACTTGGCGTGAACAAGGCAAGGGTTAACGGCTTGCTGCAGGGGTTAACGCGCGGTTGCCGGATTGGCGGCGATCTTCGGCGCTGCGTGTCCTTTTGGACACGCAGACGGCTCCATGATGCTTAGCCGGATATGCCGAAGCCCGGATCTGCCAAAGTTATGTCAGCTGACGCGGGCGAGGCCGTCCTTGGCCGGCTGGTAGCTGGGGTTGAGGCGCACGGCTTCGCGATAGGACTTCGCCGCCTTCGCCTTGTCGCCGCGCCGCTCGTAGATCAGCGCCTGGTTGGCCCAGGCTTCGGCGTTCTGGCCGTCGAGCTTGATGGCCATGTTGAAGTCGGAGAAGGCATTGTCCTCGTCGCCGGTCGCCAGATAGGAGAGGCCACGGCCGTTGTAGGGTTCGGCTGCATCCGGCGCCAGCGAGATGGCGGTCGAGAAATCCTCGATGGCGAATTTGTGCTGGCCCTGGCTCTGATAGATCAGGCCGCGATTGTGGTAGGCGCGGGCGTCCGTCGTGTCGAGCTGGATCGCCTTCTGGAAATCGCTGAAGGCATCCTGGGTGCGGCCCGCCTTGCGGTAGAGATTGCCGCGACCGATATAGGCGGCGTCATAATTGCCGTTGATCTGGATCGACTTGTTGTAGTCGTCGAGCGCGGCCGTCTGATTGCCAAGGAAGCGCTGGATCAGCGCGCGGTTCGAATAGGCCTGGTAGAAATTCGGATTGAGCTGGATGGCCTGGTTGAAGTCCTTGAGCGCCGCCTGGTACTGGCCGCCGCGGCCATAGGCCGAGCCGCGCACATTGTAGCCTTCCGGATCCTGGGGATTGCGCTGGATCACCGCCGAAAGCGACGAGATGTTCTCGCTCGACCCTTGCGCCTTGTCGATGTTGTTGAACTCGCCGGTCGGGCCAGATGTCTGGCAGCCGGCCAGCACCAGTCCGGAAAGCAGGGCCGCTGTCAGGGCGAAACCACGCAATGCGGTCCCGCGCTCCACGCTCGTTGCGTTCATGTCTGCCCTGTCCTCACTTGCGCCGCGTCGTTCAGGTCCGGATCCCCCCTCCGGGCCGGGTCACAATCAAAACAAAAAGGTGGCGGCGATTCCGCATCGCGCCACCTCTAGTATCCTTCGAAAAGGACGAAAAATAGGCGTTAGAACCGCGGCGGCCGCGGCGCACCACCTGCACCGCCGGCGGCGCCAGCAGCAACCGGGCGCGGCGTCATCGGCAGCAGGCCTTCGCGCTGAGCACGCTTGCGGGCCAGCTTGCGGGCGCGGCGAACGGCTTCAGCCTTTTCACGGGCGCGCTTCTCGGAAGGCTTCTCGTAGTGACCGCGCATCTTCATTTCGCGGAAAATGCCTTCGCGCTGCATCTTCTTCTTGAGCGCGCGAAGCGCCTGATCAACGTTATTGTCGCGGACGAGTACCTGCACGGGCAATCCTGTCTTTCGGGTTTGATATCATCAGGCAAGCGGCCATAGCCACTAGCCTCCGCGGCGGTCGACACCACGAATTGTGGCGGCTGATAGCAGAATCAGGCTGCGCTGTCCACAGTCGAAATGCAGGACAACAGCCAAATTGCCACGGTAGGCCCGAGATAGGGCGCCAGCTACGCCGTGGCCAGATGCAGCCGCTCGAAATCCTCGAAGAATTCGCCGTAGTCGCAGGTGATCTCTTCGCCGGCGGCAATGTCCCGGGTCGCGGTCGCGCCGCCATATTGCGAAAAGTCGGTGTTCGGCGTCGCCGAATGGTTCATGAAGCGTCCATTGTCGACCTCATAGACCATGAAGCCCGGCCGATCCGGGCTCGGATAGGCATAGCGGTCGAGCAATTCCTTCAGAGGCTGCGGCGCCGCCTCATATTTGTCCATCGGGATCAGCCGGTCGAAATCTGGGTCGAGGCGCCAGATCGAGGCGCCTTTCCGGATCGGCTCGGCGGCGAACATGCCGACGCCCTCGATTGCGCTCGCGGCCACATAGGTTCGGATCAGCATCATGGTTTCGGGACCCGTTTCGACAAGAAACGGAATCGCCAAATCGCGCGGAAAAAGCAAGACCGGCTGCCTGCGTCAAAGCGGCGAACCGGCCTGTTCGGCGCAAAAAACCTTCACGTCCGGTTGATCGAGACGCCGCCGTCGGCAAACAGCGCCGTTCCCGTGGTGAAGCTCGAGGCGTCGGAGGCGAGATAAAGCGCCGAGCGGGCGATCTCCTCCGGCTGTGCCATGCGCTTCAAGGCATGGATGCCTTCGACGAATGCGCGGGCCTCGGGCGTGGTCGTCGTCGCGCCCGGCGTGTCCGTGCCGCCCGGCAGCAATGCGTTGACGCGCAGGCCTTTTGGCCCGTATTCGGCGGCCAGAACCTGTGTCAGGCCGATTAGGCCGGCCTTGGCAGCGGCGTAGGCGGCCATGCCCGGCATGCCGGCAGTGTAGCCGACAAAGCTCGACGTGAAGATCAGTGAGCCGCCGCCGCGCTCCAGCATCGCCGGTATCTGGTATTTTGAGCCGAGAAAGGCGCTGGTCAGGTTGATGTCCATCGTCTCGTGCCATGTCGCCGGCAGCATGTCGGGCAAAGGTGCCATCAAGCCGACGGCGCCGGCATTGTTGAAGGCGATGTCGAGGCCGCCAAAATTTTCGACAGCCAGATCGACAAGCGCCTTCGCATAGGCTTCGTCCCTGACATCACCGGCAAGGGCGATCGCGGTGCCTTCCGCGTCTGAGATCTCCGCGATCAGCGTGTCGAGCTCGGCCTGACGGCGGGCGGAGACGACGACCCTTGCACCTTCCTCGGCGAAGAGTTTTGCGGTGGCGCGGCCGATGCCGGAACTGGCGCCGGTGACGATGGCGATCTTGTTGGCGAGTGCGAACATTTTTCTGCATCCCTGTTTTTCGTGCCGGTCTCACCGGCAATCGGGATGCTTGGTCGCAGATGGGGCAGGTCGGAGCCACCCGATACCTGCACAGGTCGCGTCGTTCCGAACTATTGCTTCAGCAGCCAACCGAGCCGGTCGAGTGAAAATGCGTAGCTTATGGCGATGAGCAGGGCGACGATGATGCCTGTGGTGGTGTAGCCTGCGGCATAGAATCCGGCCGCGCCGCCGAACAGGATGACGAGTTCGAGCGCCAGCCGTACCGTGCCCGGAACCGGAACGGGAGCCCGGCCCGACCGGCTTGGGTCGTCGAGCACCGCGAAAGTCCCCCACAGTACGGCCGCAATGAGGGGCAGGGCCAATGCCAGGATCCAGCGCCACCATCCTTCGGAGAGGTTCCAGCCCGCTATGCCGAGGCCGAGCAAGGCGGCAAGCTCGAGCAGGAAGCGCAACGTCAGATTCCACCAGGCGTTGCCCATATTCGTCCTCCGGAGATTCGCGGCAGACAATGTGGCTGAAGGCCCGTATGGGAGCCAGCCCACGTGCGCCTTTTTCGTCGCGGCGCAAAACGGCAAGCGCCGTCGCAAACAGCGCAAGGGTGGAAGCGCTGTTTCGCTAGTGATACACCTCGCGCGCCGGGGCTGAGTGAAACGCCCTGCCGCCATTTGCGAGGCCAGGACGTTGAAAAAATATTCGGTATTCGCCATCGCCCGCGAGGCCATGCGCGGCCACAAGGGATGGGAGGAGCAGTGGTCCTCGCCTGAGCCCAAGAAGGAATACGACGTCATCATCGTCGGTGCCGGCGGCCATGGCCTGGCCACCGCCTATTATCTCGCCACGGTGCACGGCATCACCAATGTCGCGGTGCTGGAAAAGGGTTGGCTCGGCGGCGGCAATACCGGCCGCAACACCACCATCATCCGCTCCAACTATCTCTATGACGAGAGCGCAGGGATTTACGACCATGCGCTGAAGCTGTGGGATGGGCTCTCCCAGGAACTCAATTACAACGTCATGTATTCGGCGCGCGGCGTCATGATGCTGGCGCACAATGTGCACGACATCCAGGTGCTGAAACGCCATGTCCATGCCAACCGGCTGAACGGCATCGACAATGAATGGCTGACGCCGGAGCAGGCGAAGGAATTCTGCCCGCCGCTGAATATCTCCAAAGATGCGCGCTATCCGGTCGTCGGGGCTGCCCTGCAGCGTCGCGGCGGCACGGCGCGCCACGATGCGGTGGCCTGGGGCTATGCGCGCGGCGCTTCGGCGCGCGGCGTCCACATCATCCAGAATTGCGAGGTCACCGGCGTCAAGCGGGCGGCCAATGGCGCGGTCTTGGGCGTCGACACGACGCGCGGCTTCATCGGCGCCAAGAAGGTCGGCGTGGTCGCCGCCGGCCATTCCTCGGTCATCATGAACATGGCTGGCGTGCGCATGCCGCTGGAAAGCTATCCGCTGCAGGCATTGGTGTCGGAGCCGATCAAGCCGATCGTGCCTTGCGTGGTTATGTCGAACACGGTGCACGCCTATATCTCGCAGTCCGACAAGGGCGAACTGGTGATCGGCGCCGGCACCGACCAGTATGTCTCCTATTCGCAGACCGGCGGCCTGCACATCTTGCAGCATACGCTCGACGCCATCTGTGAGATGTTCCCGATCTTCACGCGCATGAAGATGCTGCGCTCCTGGGGCGGCATTGTCGACGTCACGCCGGACCGTTCGCCGATCCTGGCCAAGACACCGGTGCCCGGCCTCTATGTCAATTGCGGCTGGGGCACGGGCGGCTTCAAGGCGACGCCTGGTTCGGGCCATGTCTTTGCCCATACCATCGCCAAGGACGATCCGCACCCGATCAACGCGCCCTTCACCATCGAACGCTTCCGCACCGGCCGCCTCATCGACGAGGCGGCGGCGGCGGCGGTGGCGCACTGATGATGGCCGAGCTGGCTGTCGCGATGCCGCTGGTGCTGGCGGGGGAACAGGGCATGTTCCATCTGCCGTCGCCGTACGAAGTACGCACGCAGCCGATCAGCCGCGCTGGAAACGAAGCCAATTGGCCGTTTTCGGTCGACGACGGCGTCCTGGCCTGCGTGTGGAGTGGTGGCCAGAAGGTGGTGATGTTCGTGGAGAACAGGCCTGCCGATCTCAGCGAGGACGAACCATTCGAGCCACGTCGCGTCATCGTCACGACCGATCCGATGCAACTCACCATCGGCAATATGGCGTATCGCGACCTGTTTCGCCCGGCTGCAAGCGTGGAGGAGCGCATTCGGCTCGTCGCGCCATTCGCGGCCATGGGCCAGAGGCTTTGCGACCAACCGGCCGGCGCCCACGTCGGCCACGGCGAATTGTAGGAACGAAGACGATGCTTCTCATCCGCTGCCCCTATTGCGAGGAAGAGCGCCCGGAGCTCGAATTCCGCAACGCCGGCGAGGCGCATATTGCGCGCTCGGCCAATATTGCGGGCGAGAGCGATGACGACTTCGAAAAGTTCTTCTTCATCCGCTCGAATCCCAAGGGCATCATCTATGAGCGCTGGCGGCACATGCATGGCTGTGCGCGCTTCTTCAACGCGGTGCGCGACACCGTTACCGACAAGTTCGTCATGACCTACAAGGCCGGCGAACCCAAACCCGCCAAGCTGCCGGGAGTTGCCAAATGAGCGGCGCGTTCCGCATCCCGAGAGCCGGTCGCCTCAGCCAGGCCAAGACCGCGCGCTTCAGCTTCGACGGCCAGTCCTATACCGGCATCGAGGGCGACACGCTGGCCTCCGCACTGCTTGCCAATGGCGTGCATCTGGTCGGCCGCTCGTTCAAGTACCACCGGCCGCGCGGCTTCCTGTCGGCCGGCGCGGAAGAGCCGAACGCGCTGGTGCAGATCGTGCGTGACGATGCGCGCAAGACGCCGAATGTGCGCGCCACCGTGCAGGAGCTCTATGATGGGCTCGCCGCCAATTCGCAGAACCGCTGGCCGTCGCTTTCCTTCGACGTCGGCGCGGTCAACGACCTGGCATCGCCGATGTTTTCGGCCGGCTTCTACTACAAGACCTTCATGTGGCCGAAGGCGGCCTGGAAGAGCCTGTACGAGCCCAAGATTCGCGAAGCCGCTGGCCTCGGCGTTTCTCCCGACAAGCCTGATCCCGACCATTATTCCTCGCGCTATGCGCATTGTGACGTGCTGGTGCTGGGCGGCGGTGCCGCCGGCATCGCGGCGGCATTGGCAGCGGCCGAGACCGGCGTGCGCGTCATCCTCGCCGACGAGCAGGCCGAGTTCGGCGGCAGCCTGCGTTTCGAGACCGGGGCGAAGATCGACAGCCAGGACGGTTTTGTCTGGGCAACTGCGGCGGTAGCGAAGCTCACCGCCATGGACAATGTCCGCGTGCTCTCGCGCACGACGGCGTTTGGTTACTACGCGCAGAATTTCGTCGGCCTGGTCGAGCGCGTCAGCGATCAACTGAAGGCTCCTGGCCATGATTTGCCGCGCGAGCGGCTGTGGCAGGTGCGTGCCAAGCGCGTTGTGCTGGCCTCCGGCGCCATCGAGCGCCACATGGTGTTCGCCAACAATGATAGGCCGGGCATCATGCTGGCCGGCGCGGCGCGCACCTTCCTCAACCAATATGGCGTGGCGGTCGGCAGGAATGTCGGCGTCTACACCGCCAATGATTCCGCTTACGCGGCGGCGATCGACCTGAAGAAAGCCGGCATCAACGTCGCGGCGATCGTCGATCTGCGCGACAACCCGACAGGTCCGGTGATCGACGAGGCGAGGGCGCTCGGCATCGAGATCAATTTCGGCCGCGCGGTCATCCGCGCCGGCGGCAAGCTCCGGGTATCCTCGATGACCGTGCAGCCGAAGAATGGCGGCGGCGAACGCACCATTCCCGTCGACGCCATCCTGATGTCGGCCGGCTGGACGCCGTCAGTGCACCTGTTCTCGCAGTCGCGCGGCAAGGTCGCCTTCAACGACGAGACCAAGCGCTTCGTGCCGGGCACCTATGCGCAGGACTGCGTCTCGGTCGGCGCCTGTAACGGCACTGACGGGCTGTCGGCGACTGTCGACGAAGCCTATGCGGCTGGCGCCAAGGCGGCCAAGGATGCCGGCGCCAACGATGCCGGCGCCAAGACCGCCAAGGGCACCAAGCCGAAGGTCGACGCTTCGGAAAGCTGGTCGCGCGGCATGCTGGGTGCGGCCCCAGGCGCCGGCCCGGACACGACGGTCAAGGCGTTCGTCGATTTTCAGAACGACGTCACCGCCAAGGACATCCGCCAGGCGGTGCATGAGGGCATGCGTTCGATCGAGCACGTCAAGCGCTTCACCACCAACGGCATGGCGACCGACCAGGGCAAGACCTCCAACATGCACGGCCTGGCGATTGCCGCCGAGACGCTGGGCAAGCCGATCCCGGAAGTCGGCCTGACCACCTTCCGCGCGCCCTACACGCCGGTCACCTTCGGCGCGATCGTCAGCCATGCGCGCGGGCCGCTGTTCGACCCGACACGCAGAACCGCGATCCATCCCTGGGCCGAAGCGCAAGGCGCGGTGTTCGAGGATGTCGGTCAGTGGAAGCGCGCCTGGTATTTCCCCAAGGCCGGCGAGGACATGCATAAGGCTGTCGACCGCGAATGTGTCGCGGTGCGCACCAATGCTGGCCTGTTCGACGCCTCGACGCTCGGCAAGATCGAAGTCGTCGGGCCTGACGCCGCCAAGTTCATGGAACTGCTCTACACCAATCCGTGGGAGAAGCTGGAACCCGGCCGCTGCCGCTATGGCATCATGCTGCGTGAGGACGGCTTCATCTATGATGACGGCGTCGTCGGCCGACTGGCGCCGGACCGTTTCCATGTGACGACGACGACGGGCGGCGCGCCGCGCGTCATGAACCACATGGAGGACTATCTCCAGACCGAGTTCCCGCATCTCAATGTCTGGCTGACCTCGATCACCGAGCAGTGGGCGGTGATTGCCGTGCAAGGGCCGAAGTCGCGCGACATCATCGCGCCGCTGGTCGAAGGCATCGACATGTCCGACGAGGCGCTGCCGCACATGTCGGTGCGCGAAGGCAAGATCTGCGGCGTGCCGACCAGGCTGTTCCGCATGTCGTTCACCGGCGAGCGCGGCTTCGAGGTCAATGTGCCGGCCGACTACGGCCAGGCCGTCTGGGAAGCGCTGTGGGCCGAGGGCCAGAAGCATGGTGCGGCCGCCTACGGCACCGAGGCGATGCACGTGCTGCGCGCCGAAAAGGGCTATATCATCGTCGGCCAGGACACGGACGGCACGGTGACGCCGAACGACGCCGGCCTCGACTGGGCGGTCGGCAAGAAGAAGACCGATTTCGTCGGCATCCGCGGCCTGACGCGGCCGGACCTGGTCGCCAAGGGCCGCAAGCAGCTGGTTGGTCTCAAGACCAAGGACCCGAAGGTGGTGCTGGAAGAGGGCGCACAGATCGTCGAGAATCCCAAACAAGCGATCCCGATGAAGATGATCGGCCATGTCACCTCGAGCTATTGGTCGCAGAACTGCGGCCGCTCCATCGCGCTGGCGCTGGTTGCCGGCGGCCGCGACCGGATGGGCGATACGCTCCATGTGCCGATGCCGAACGGGGTGATCGAGGTGGAGGTTACCGGCATGGTGTTCTTCGACGAGACGGGAGGGCGCCTCAATGGCTAAGGCTGCTGCAAAGAAAACGGCTCCGGCCGCATCGCCTTCGGTCGAGCGCCGTCCGGCGTTGGCTGGCCGCGCCACATCGGCGACCGGCGTCAAGGTTGAAGTGCTGCCGCCGGCGGAGCGCATCTCGTTGCGCGCGCCGGAGGCTTCGGTCGCTGCCCTGTCGAAGGCACTTGGCCTGACCTTGCCGAAGAAGCCGAAGACTTCGGCGTCGAAGACGGGGCGCACCGCACTATGGCTCGGCCCTGACGAATGGCTGGTCATCGACGAAGCCGGCAAGGACCCGCTGGCCGATTGCGCCACGGTTGCCGCGTTGCATTCGTCAGTCGGCATCTCGCATCGCAACATTGCGATATCGGTTACCGGTCCGGCGGCTGAAGCCGCGATCAATGCGGGCTGTCCGCAGGATCTGTCGCTCGACGCCTTCCCGGTGGGAGCGGCCTCGCGCACCATTCTCGGCAAGGCCGAGATCGTGCTGTTGCGCACCGCCGACGATGCCTTCCGGGTGGAATGCTGGCGTTCCTTCTCGGACTATGTCTTTACTTTCCTGTCCGAGGGAGCCCGCGACGCGGCTGGCTGACCCGGAACGTTTGCCGCCCGCATCCGTTGTGCGGCAACAGGTCGAGGGAGAAATGCCGATGCCATCAAAATCCGCGCCGAAGTCGCCGGTGAAAAAGACGGCCGCCGTGCGCTCGCTTGAGCATGAGCAACACGAAGCGCCAAGCGCCGAACAGGAACTCGAGGAAGGCCTCGAGGACACCTTTCCGGCCAGCGATCCGGTGTCCATCACCAGTTCGGCGATCCCCGGCGCGCCCGCCAAGCCGGGCAAAGCCAAGACCGTCCCCGGGCGGAAACCCCGCAAGCCCTGATTTTCCGCAATTTTGGTTGAAAGGCATCTTCCCAAGGTATTGCCAGTTGAGATATTCAAAGCGCTTTGGAGAGGAAAAAATGCCGATAAAAGCTGTCGTCTGGGGCGAGAATGTCCATGAGCAGACCAATGTCGCCGTGCGTGACCTCTATCCGTTGACCATGCATGGCACGATTGCCACGGCGCTCAACCAGGACAAGGGCATCGAGGCGACCACCGCCACCTTGCAGGAACCCGAGCACGGCCTGAGCGAGAAGCGTCTTGCAGCCACCGATGTGCTGCTGTGGTGGGGGCATGCGGCGCATGGCGAGGTCAAGGACGAGATCGTCGAGCGCGTGCAGAAGCGGGTCTGGGAAGGCATGGGGCTGATCGTGCTGCATTCCGGCCATTACTCGAAGATCTTCAAGCGGCTGATGGGCACGCCCTGTTCGCTGAAATGGCGCGAGGCGGGCGAACGCGAGCGCGTCTGGGCGATCAACCGCAGCCATCCGATCGCGCAAGGCATCGGCGAATGCCTGGAGATCGGCGAGACGGAAATGTATGGCGAGCCGTTCGCGGTGCCGGAGCCGCTGGAGACGGTGTTTGTCTCCTGGTACGAGGGCGGCGAGGTGTTCCGCTCCGGGTTGACCTACCAGCGTGGCGCGGGCCGCATCTTCTATTTTTCACCCGGCCACGAGACCTATCCGATCTATCACAATGCGGGCGTGCAGCAGGTGCTGCGCAACGCCGTGCACTGGGCGCACAACCCGGCGCCCGCATGGTCCGGCATCACCAATGCGCCGAACGTGCCGACGGACAAGGCCAAGGAGAAGATCGTGCAGAAGGGCCTGCGCCTGCATGCCGATGGCGACAAGGGGTTGAGTTGATGGGGGACCTGATCTGATGCATCGCCTGCTCTTGCTCGGCACCGGCTGGATCGCCGGACATCATATCGAAGAGTTCGCAAAGGTCCCTGGCTGCAGCATTGTCGCCTGTGTCGATCAGCTGCCTGGCCGCGCGGCGGCGTTTGCCGCCGCCAACGAGATCGGCGTTTCTTTCGAGAGCCTTGAAGCGGCGATCGCCTGGGGCGATTTCGACGCCGCCATCAACGCGACTCCTGACGGTGTGCACAAGGCGACGACGCTGGCGCTGCTTGCCGCGGGAAAACATGTCTTTTGCGAAAAGCCGCTGGCACCGAACCATGCCGATGCGCTTGCCATGACCGAAGCGGCCGAGGCCGCCGGCCTCGTCAACATGGTCAATCTCACCTACCGCAATTCACCGGCGATCCAGGAGGCACGGCGTCTGGTGTTGGCGGGCGCGATCGGCGAATTGCGCCATGTCGAGGCGAGCTACAAGCAGAGCTGGCTGGTCAGCAAATCCTGGGGGGACTGGCGCGTCGAGGACAAATGGCTGTGGCGCCTGTCGAGCTGGCATGGTTCGACCGGGGTTCTGGGCGATGTCGGCATCCACATCCTGGACTTCGCCACCTATGGCGCGGCCCAGGATATTGTCAGCCTGCACGCCGATCTGGTGACGTTTCCGAAGGCCGAGGGCAACCGGATCGGCGACTATGTGCTGGACGCCAATGACAGTGTGGCGATGACGGCAAGGCTGACATCCGGCGCGCTGGCGACG
The DNA here is from genome assembly GCF_056174585.1 of Mesorhizobium kamtschaticum. Taxonomy (NCBI): domain Bacteria; kingdom Pseudomonadati; phylum Pseudomonadota; class Alphaproteobacteria; order Hyphomicrobiales; family Phyllobacteriaceae; genus Mesorhizobium; species Mesorhizobium kamtschaticum. Next base: position 2,376,049 of record NZ_CM149691.1, read on the forward strand.
ATCATGGCGAGCCGCTACACAACCGGCCATGGCAATGATCTGTCGCTGGCGCTGCATGGCACCAAGGGAGCGCTCAAGGTCGAGACCGATGGCAAGGCGGCGCGGCTGTCGGCGTGCCTGGGAGAGGACGTCGATGTTCAGCTCTGGCGAGAGCTGGCCCTGCCGGACGCCAAGCGCAACGCCCAGCGTTTTGTCGACGCGCTGGATGCCGGGCAGAATGGCGCCCCGTCCTTCCGGCGCGCCGCCGACATGCAGAGGCTGATCGACGCGGCCTTTGAAAGTTCAGCGGCCAGACTGCCGGTCTCGATCGGCTGATTGGCAGCCTTCGCGCAAAGCGATCAGCCAGGATTGCCGTCGCGCCACGCGGTCTGCCCCATCAACCGGTTCATGGTCGACAGATATTCGTCTTCCGAGGTCGACCAGCGCAGTCTTGCCATCTCCTCCGTATCCGGGCCGGCGAGGTAGCGCAGGCGGTGTGATGGGTCGGTTGCCGCCGCGTGGATCGTCGCAACGACCTGCTGCTCATCGGCATCCGGGAGCGGGTAGTTCATCATCGATTGCATCATGTGGTCGAAGTAGGGCTTGTATGTCGCCGGTACTGAAACGGCCTGCGATGCCGCCATGGTGTTGGCGGTGAAACTGGTGGTGCGCATGGCGCCGGGCTCGACCAGCTTGACCAGGATGTTCTGCGATTCAAGTTCGTAGGACAGCGATTCCGACAGGCCTTCGACGGCATGCTTGGTCGCGGTGTACAGCGCTAGCAGCGGTACAGCCGCCAGGCCGACGCCGGAACTGATGTTGATGATTGTGCCGCCGCCATGGGCACGCAGATGCGGGATCGCCGCCTGCATGACATTCATCATGCCGAAGACATTGGTCTCGAAAATGCCGCGGATCGTTTCCTTCGCGGTGGCTTCCAAGATCGAGAGGACACTGACGCCGGCATTGTTGACGACGGTGTCGATATGGCCAAAGCGCCCAATGCCGGCGGCAATGGCGGTCTCGATGCTGACGGCATTGGTGACGTCGAGGGGCAGGACAAGCATTTGATCGGGATAGTCGGCGGCGAGGCTCTGGTCCGGCTTGCGCATTGTCGCGATGACGTTCCAGCCTTGGGCGGCGAAGTGCCTTGCAGTGCTCTTGCCCAGTCCTGACGAACAGCCGGTGATGAGGACGGTCTTGGCCATTCACATAACTCCTTGAGGTTATGCGGCTGATCTAGGTAAAAGTTCTGATCTGATCTATAATGAACAGTGCCAATTAGATTACGGATCGTCTCATTTGGACCCGTTGACCGACATTGTTGCCCTGTTGCGCCCAAGGACGCTGCTCCTCGGCAATCTCGCCGCAACCGGGGAGTGGGGTATCCGTTCGCCCTATCAGAGCGACCCCACTTTCTATCTGGTGACCGAAGGCGAGTGCTGGTTTCAGCCCGATGACGCCGATGCGGTGCAGCTGTGCGTGGGCGATTACCTGCTGGCCGCTCAGCCGTCGTCGCCGTGCTTCGTCAGCCGGCCGGGCGCGAAGCTTGTGCTGTCCGACGCCGAATTCAAGGAGCGCAACACGGTCGACAATGAACTCAGGGTCGGCTGGGGAGAAGGCCCGACGACGCGCATCCTTGGCGGCCTGATCCTCTGCGATCCGGCCAACGCCGATCTTTTGTTCGGCCTGTTGCCACGCTTCACCCATATCCGGGCGGCGGAGGAGGCCGGGGAAAGGCTTGGAAGCCTGATGCGGATCATCGTCGACGAAAACCGTGCTGCCAGACCGGCAAGGGACATGGTGCTGGCGCGGCTGATCGAAGTGATGCTGATCGAAACGCTGCGGCGGGATGGTGCGCGGCATGCGACGCGGCCACAGGGCCTGCTTGGCGGCCTTGCCGATCCGCAATTGTCCAGGGCGCTCGGCCACATCCATTCGGATGTCGGCAGAGCGTGGACGATCGCCGAGCTCGCAAAAAGTGTCGGAATGTCACGCTCGCGCTTTGCGCGGCGGTTCGTCGATGTCGTCGGGGCAGCACCGGTCGAATATTTACTGGCATGGCGCATGGCACTGGCCAAGGATGCATTGCTGCATAGTCAGAAACCGCTTAGCCAGATCGCCGCCGATGTTGGCTATCAATCGGCAAGTGCCTTCAGCACCGCCTTCAGTGGCAAGGTTGGCTGCGCACCGACTCAATATCAGGCGCAAAGCCGAGGCTAGGTATCCCACCTATGCCCGGGGAAACCCCGGGCGGGTATGCACTCGAAGCTCAGAATGCGCTCGGCACGATCCACGGGTTGATGCTGATGCCGAGGCGCGGGCCCTTGCCTTCAGCGGTGTTTTCCGTGGCGCCCTTCTTCTCGACCGAGCCGGTCGAGGCGCAATCGAGCTTCACATTGGTCTTGGTGTCGACGCAAGTCGCGGCCGGCATGTGCTTGACCGGCTGGGTGGTGCCGGCGGCGAAGGCCGAACCGGAAAGGGCCAACACGGCGGCGAGGGTGAGGAGGGTCTTTTTCATTGTCAGTCTCCGTTTTCGACGGTTGAATTTTTTCCGTACATGTACGGCACGACGTACAAATACGACCGTCGATCGCGAAGTTCAAGTCAAGATCGTACGCGTACGATAAATTTTTTGTTAACCAAGAAATTACCCTCAGTTTGGTTGGGAAGGGTGGCGAGGACGTGTGGAAACGACGGAGATGTCGTTCAGCAGTCGACCGGAGTCTCGGTCAATGGCGGCACGTTCTGGGTGCTGAGTGCGGCCAGTTGGAGATCGCACATCCGTTTCACGAAAGCATATGGGTCGCCGAAGGGGTAGAAGGGGAAGGTGATCAGCAACGAGATCGTGCCGTGGCCGACCGCCCACAGCATGGTGGCGATGGCGCGCGGATCGCCTTGCAATTTTCCGGCGACGACGCAGGCTTCGACCCGGGTGATCAGCGCCTTCATCGCCGGGTTGGCCTCGTGCATTTCTTCAAAACTCCGGCCTTCCGGCGGCGTGGTCTTTTCGGTCATGAAAACGGTGCGGTATTCATTGGGATTGCCAAGGCCGAAGGCGGCATATTCGGTCATCACCGCCCGCAGGGCCTCGATCGGGTCGTCGGACGGATGCTCCTCGATGCGGCGGGCAAGCGTCTCGAAGGCGTCTTCGGCGAGCGCGAACAGGATGTCCTGCTTGTCGGAGAAATAGGAATAGACGGACATCGGCGCATAGCCGACCCGCTTGGCCAGTTTGCGGATGGTGAGGCCTTCATAGCCTTCTTCCTGGACAAGCTTGTGCGCGGCTTCGACCAGTTCGGAGCGCAGCTCGGCCTTTTGTTTTTCGCGGCGTTTCTGGACGCTCGGCGGCAAGATCTGGTGCCTTCGTTTGGTTGGTGCCTGGCTAAATTATATACGCTGTACGGAAACGGACAAGGGCACGGGAAGTTCCCAAGCGGCATGGGAGTGAGATCTTGGAGTCAGATGGCGCCGACACCGCCGTCGATGGCCAGCGCGTGGCCGGTCATGAAGGAATTGGCCGGGTCGGCGGCGAACAGGATGGCGGTGATGATTTCATCGACTTCCGCCACGCGTTTCATCGGCACGCCGCGTGTCAGTTCGGCCAACGCCTCTGCCTCCGGCGCGCCGGATACGCGCACGAAGCTGTCCACCATCGCCGTCCTGGTGTGGGCAGGGCAGATGGCGTTGATGCGCACACCCTTGGTCGCGTATTCGGCCGCCGCCGATTTGGTCAACCCGACGACGCCATGTTTGGCGGCGGCATAGACCGAAAGTTTCGGCGCGCCAACCAGCCCGGCAACCGAGGCGATGTTGACGATTGCGCCGCCCTTGGCCGTAGCCTTGAACTGCCGCTCCATCTGCGGGATCTGGTGCTTCATGGCATAGAAGACGCCGAGCAGGTCGATCTCCAGCACGCGGCGGGCCTCATCCGACGGCACTTGCGGCAGCCGCACGAAACTCTGGACGATCCCGGCATTGTTGATGGCGACATCCAGCCGGCCGAATCTTTCGACCGCCAGCCTGACCAGATCCTCCGACAGTTTCTCGTCGGCGATGTTGCCGGCCAGGATAGCCGTTTCGACCGGCAAGGAAGCTGCAAGATCGGCGAGCGCCTTTTCGTCGATGTCCGACAACACCAGTCGCGCAGCCTCGGCGGCAAAGCCTTTCGCGGCACCACGGCCAAGCCCGCCGGCGGCACCCGTGATCAGCACCGTTGCTCCGTCAAAGCGGACCATCACGTCTCCTTATCGATCAGTCTTGCGGCAAGATGCGACAGCAGTTTCACGGCTTCGCCGTAGGTTCTGGCCTTTTCGGGATTGGAGGCGTTGCCGTCCAGCGCGCGCTTGTAGACGCCCTGGCAGATCGCCGCCAACCGAAAGAAGGAGAAGGCCAGGAAGAACGTCCAGTTACCGATGCCGCTGATCCCGCGCCGACGGCAATAGGCGGCGACATAATCTTCTTCGGAGGGCAGGCCGATTGCCCCACGGTCGATGCCGCCCAGGCCGCGAAAACCGGAGGCATGCGGCAGTCGCCATTGCATGCACTGATAGGCGATGTCGGCGAAGGGGTGGCCCGATGTTGACAGCTCCCAGTCGAGCACCGCGATGACCTTTGGCTGGTCCGGCGCGAAGATCAGATTGTCCAGCCGGTAGTCGCCATGCACCAGCGAGACACGGCCGTCATCTACGGGCATGTGCGTTTCCAGCCAGGCGATCAGCTGGTCCATGTCGGCAATGGTGCCGGTTTCCGAGGCGCGGTACTGGCTGGTCCAGCGCGCCAGCTGCCGCTCGAAATAATTGCCTGGTCGGCCGAAATCGCCGAGACCCACGGCCTCGACATCGACGTCGTGCAGGGCCGCGAGCGTTCCGTTCATGGCGTCGTAGATCGCGGCGCGCTCGTCATTGTCGCGCGCTTCCGGCAGCGCCGGATCCCAGAAGATGCGACCGTCGAGGAAATCCATCACATAGAACATGCGGCCGATCGGCGAATCTTCGGCCGACAGATGCAGCATTTCGGGCACCGGTACGGCGGTGCCGGCAAGCGCCTTCATCACCCGGAATTCGCGGTCGACCTGATGCGCCGATTTCAACAATTGCCCGGGCGGCTTGGCACGCAGCACATAGCGGCCGCTGGCCGCCGTCAGCAGATAGGTCGGGTTCGACTGGCCGGATTTGAACTTTTCGATTGCAGCGAGCCCGGAAAAGCCCGGGATTTCCGCCTCGAGGTAAGGCGCAAGCGCTGCCTGGTCGAGCGCGTTGGCGTCGCTCATGCGGTCTCGGGCTGGCGTTCGATCAGGGTGAGCGTCAGCCAGCGGGCGGTCAGCGCCGGTTTCTTCGAGCCCTCGATCTCGATCGTCACGTCATGCGCGGTCTGCACCCAGCCCGACGGTCTGACCTTGACGTCGGCCAGCACGAAATGGGTGCGGATGCGCGCTCCGGTCTTCACAGGCGCCAGGAAGCGCAGCGAATCGAAGCCATGGTTGACGCCCATCTTGCCGTTTTCCAGCGGCGGCATGGTCTCGAAGGTCATTGCCGAGAGCAGCGACAGCGACAGGAAGCCATGCGCGATGGTGCCGCCGAACGGCGTCTCGCGCTTGGCCCGCTCGGGGTCGCAGTGGATGAACTGGTGGTCGTCGGTGGCGTCGGCAAACTGGTCTATCATGCGTTGCGTCACCACCCGCCACGGTGAGACGCCAACTTCCTTGCCGACACTGGCCAGAAGCACATCGAGACTGATCGGTTCCACGCTCATGTCCTCCAGTTCACCTCCGGCTTCTACGGCCGGAAAATGTCATTCCTTGAACAAGGTCAATCCATGCTGCACCGACTGCCCGCCGTCGATCGGCAGGATGGCGCCGGTGACATAACTGCCTGCACGGCTGCACAAATAGAGCGTTGCGCCGGCAATGTCATCCGCTGCGCCGATACGGCCGATCGGAACATGGCTGCCGACATGCCTGGCCTGTTCATCCGTACCGGTGGCAAAGGCCGTCATCCGGCTCTGGAAAGGGCCGGGAGCGAAGGCGTTGACGGTGATACGGCGTGCGGCGAATTCGAGCGCGAGCGTGCGCGTCAGATGATGCACCGCGGCCTTGGAGGCGGTGTAGGAATAGGCGTCGTCGGCCAGCGGCTGCGTGCCCATCACCGAACCCAGATTGATCACCCGGGCGGGATCGGCATCGCTGGCGGCGGCTTCGAGCAGCGGCAGCAATTCGCGCGTCAGGTGGAAGACGGCCGTAACATTGACGCCAAGCACTTTGGCCCATGCCGAATAGGGGAAGCTCTCCAGCGGTGCGCCCCAGGAAACGCCGGCATTGTTGATCAGAATATCGAGCTTGCCGGTCCGCGCCTTGACCTCGGCGACGAGTGCGGCGATGCCAGCCTCGCTGGAAACGTCGCCGGCGAAGCCTTCGGCCCGGCCAGGCGCACCAAGCCCGTTCAGTTCGGCGGCGACCTTGATGCAATCCTCGCCCTTGCGCGAAGCGATCATGACGCTGGCGCCGGCTTTCACCAGCGCGGTTGCCGCCATGCGGCCGATGCCAGTCGCCCCTCCCGTCACCAGCGCGATCTTGCCGGCCACCGAAAACAGCTCGTCGAGATAGGCCATTCCAATCCTCCGCGCTTTGCCTCGACATGCGGGCAAACAGTTCGCGTTGACAAGGCTATCCGAAGTACGGTCATCCTTGCCACGGGTAAAATGCCCGGCCTGTATGAAGGGTTAGCGACCGATGACGGAGATGAATCTCGGCATGACCGAGCGGCTGAAGCCGATCCACGCGCGCGTCGCGGCTATGGTGCGCGACGAGATCATGCCGCTCGACAAGGAATTCTTGGGCGAGGTGGGCAAGGCAGGCGATCGCTGGGTCTACAGCGCGCGCCAGAGCGAGATCCTCGAAGGGCTGAAGAAGACCGCACGAGAGCGCGGCCTGTGGAATTTCTGGCTGACCGGCTCGGAGCGCGGCTACGGCCTGTCCACCGTCGAATATGCCTATCTGGCGGAGGAGATGGGCAAGGCGCATCTCGGCGCCGAGACCTTCAACTGTTCGGCCCCCGACACCGGCAATATGGAGGTGCTGGAGCGCTACGGCTCGGCCGACCACAAGAAAACATGGCTTGAACCGCTTTTGGATGGAAAAATCCGCTCGGCCTATCTGATGACCGAGCCTGATGTCGCGTCATCCGATGCCACCAACATTGCCATGCGCTGCGAGTGGCAGGGCGACGACTATGTGCTCAACGGCGAGAAATGGTGGGCGTCGGGCGCCGGCGATCCACGCTGCGCCATCTACATCGTCATGGTGCGGACCGGCGGCGACGGCGAGCCGCAGCACCGCCGCCATTCGATGATCCTGGTGCCTTCGGACACGAAAGGCGTGACCAAGGTCCGCGCCATGCAGGTCTATGGCGACGATGATGCACCGCATGGCCATATGCACCTTCGCTTCGACAATGTCAGGGTACCGGCCTCGAACCTGATCCTCGGCGAGGGCAGGGGGTTCGAGATCGCGCAAGGGCGGCTTGGCCCCGGTCGCATCCATCACTGCATGCGCGCCATCGGCCAGGCCGAGATGGCGCTGGAGATGCTGTGCCAGCGTTCGGTGCGCCGCGAAGCCTTCGGCAAGCCCCTGGCGAAACTCGGTGCCAATTTCGACATCATCGCCGAATGCCGCATGGAGATCGAGATGGCCCGGCTGCTCTGCCTCAAGGCGGCGTGGATGATCGACCATGGCGATGCGCGCGCTGCGGCCCCCTGGATCAGCCAGATCAAGGTCATCGCGCCGCGCGTCGCGCTCAAGGTCACCGACGAGGCCGTACAGATGTTTGGTGCGCAAGGCATCAGCCAGGACACGCCGCTGGCCCGCTCATGGACGCATCTGAGGACATTGCGCCTCGCTGACGGGCCAGACGCCGTGCATCGCCGCCAGGTGGCACGGACGGAGCTGAAGAAATACACGCAGGAGAAAGTCTGAGCGTTAAGCTCGGCCCGCCGCATACGGTCTTTCCGCCGCAACCAAGGAGTGTCACCGATGACCATCCCCTCCGAAATGAAGGCACTGCTCCTGGTCGGCGACGGCTACACCAAGACGCCGAGCGGCAGTGTGCTCGAGGCGATGGAGCCCTATCTCGAGCCGGGCAGCATCGCGGTGCCGGCGCCTGGACCGACACAGGTGCTGATCAAGGTCAGCCTGGCTTCGATCAATCCGTCCGATGTCGCCTTCATCAAGGGCCAGTACGGCCAGCCGCGCGCCAAGGGCCGGCCGGCCGGCTTCGAGGGTGTCGGCACCGTCGTCGCCGGGGGTGACGAACCCTATCCCAAAAGCCTCGTCGGCAAGCGCGTCGCCTTCGCCACCGGCCTCAGCAACTGGGGCTCGTGGGCCGAATTTGCCGTCGCCGAGGCGGCGGCCTGCATTCCGCTTCTCGACACGGTTCGTGACGAAGATGGTGCGGCGATGATCGTCAATCCGCTCACCGCGATTGCCATGTTCGACATCGTCAAACAGGAGGGCGAAAAGGCCTTCATCATGACCGCAGGCGCCAGCCAGCTCTGCAAGCTGATCATCGGCCTCGCCAAGGAAGAGGGCTTTCGGCCAATCGTCACCGTGCGCCGCGATGAGCAGATCGCGCTTCTGAAAGAGATCGGCGCTGCCCATGTGCTCAACGAGAAGGCGCCGGATTTCGAGGCCGCGCTGCGCGAGGTGATGAAGGCCGAACAGCCGCGCATCTTCCTCGATGCGGTCACCGGGCCGCTGGCTTCGGCGATCTTCCATGCGATGCCGAAACGGGCGCGCTGGATCATCTATGGCCGGCTCGACACGGATGCCACCATCATCCGTGAGCCCGGCCAGCTGATCTTCCAGCACAAGCACATCGAAGGTTTTTGGCTGAGCGAATGGATGCGGCAATTCAAGGAGCGCCGTGGTCCGGCGATCCTGGAAGCGCAGAAGCGTTTTTCCGACGGGCGCTGGTCGACCGACGTAACGGCGGTCGTGCCGCTCGCCGAGGCGATCGAGCGGGTACCGGCCGAACTGGCCAAGCCCAATGGCAAGGTGTTCATCAGGCCTTGACGCTATTCGAAGCGGCGGTGGAAGCGCGAATACGAGGCTTTCGGAGGTCTCGCTTCAGCCAGGCCGTCGCAGTGCCTGACCGTCCGCGGCGGCGCGTCGACTTGATGGCCGCGTCTTTCAGCCCCCTATGCCACGCCGCTTTGTCCGTGATATGCCGCCGCCATCGAATGCCGGGACAGTGCTGGACTGAGCCTGTTCCGGGTGTTGTGGGGTGTCTTGATGACGATGTCCAAGCCGGTTTTCGACCGTTTGGGACTTGGCCTGTGGATCGGAGCGTTTCTGGTCGTTCTTGTCCTCGTCCTGTTGGCACCCGACACGCGCAGCGTGCTGTCGGCCTACAGATATGGCAGCCAGGAATTTCTCTCCGGGCGGCCGCTCTACAACATCCAGTCCGAGATGGGGTATCTCTACGCGCCGGCCTTTGCCGCGCTATATGTTCCATTGGTGAAGCTCGGTCCGCATCTGGGCGGCCTGGTGTGGCATATCATTGGCTTCGCGGTGCTGACCTTTGCGGCGATGCGGCAGGTGCGCAAGCTCGGCGGTGGGGAATTGCCATGGCTGCTTTCCTTCGGGCTGTTTCTCGCCCTGCCGATGGCGCTGGGGGCGATCCGCAACGGCCAGGCGACGATCCTGTTGACCGGGGCGTGCTGGCTTCTCACTTTGTCGGCGCTCGAAGGTCGGCGGGCCGAAACCTTTTTCTGGGCTTCGGTTGCCATCATCGCCAAGCCGACCGCGATCATCATGCTGTTGTTGGTGGGAGCCCTGCGTTTCCGGCTGATACCGGTGCTGGTGCTGGCCGTGTTGTTCGTCCTCGCTTTGCCCTATGCTTTCGCTTCCGCCAGCTATCTCAACGACCAGTATCGTGTTTTTGGCCAGATGTTGACCTCGATGGCTGTCGACAACACCAGCCACTTCGTTCCCACCGACTTCACGGCGCCCTTCACCAAAATGGGGCTGCCCCTCCCGGAATTCGGTGCCACGATCGTGCGCATCGTCATGGCCGTGTTCACGCTCTCCGCGGTTATCTGGTTCGACCGCAAGCTCGAACGCGGGACGGCCGGGCTCGCCATCTTCCTGACGGCGACGTTCTACATGTGCGTCTTCAATCCGCGCGTCGAGCCCAACACCTATGCCATGATCGCCGTGCCTGCCGGTCTCGCTATCGCCTTGTTGTGGCGCGAGGAACGGGGTGGTGTCCTGGCCTCGGTGCTGGCGGTGACCCTGTTCCTTACGGGGCTAACCGGCGTCGAACGCCATATCCAGGATTTGACGTATCCCTGGTTCCGGCCGATCACGGTCACGGTTATCGCCGGTTCCCTGGTCTGGTGGTTCTGGGCGAAAGCACGAGGCAAGGTGACGCGAGACAATGTGATGAATGAAAGGCCTGTGGCAAATGGCTGAGTCGCGGCCTGTTCTCGATATCGTGGCGCCGTTCTTCAACGAGGCGCAATCGGCATCGGCGTTTGCCGCATTGCTCGACAAGCTAGAAGCCACGGTGGCGCAGCGCTTCGGCATGGCTGTCCACAAGATCCTGGTCGACGACGGCAGCCGCGACGATAGCGCGGAGCGGTTTTCGCGGGCGCTGTCGGGTTCCTGGGAGATCGTGCGGCTCAGCCGCAATTTCGGCAAGGAGGTCGCGGTGCTCGCCGGCCTCGACCAGTCGCGCGGTGACATGGCGCTGGTCATGGATGCCGACCTCCAGCATTCGATGGACACCAGCCTGAAGATGATCGCCGAACTGGTGGAAAACCGCGATATCGATGTCGTCTACGCGCAGAACGACCGCCGCGAGGCCAGCTGGCGGCGCAGCCAGCTGGCGCGGCTTTTCTACAGCCTCATCAACAGCAGCCAGCGTTTCGACATTCCGGAGAATGCGGGAGATTTTCGCGTCATGCGCGGTGCCGTGGTGCGCGCGCTGACGAGCCTGCGTGACAAGCGGCGCTTCAACAAGGGCCTATTCGCCTGGGCGGGCTTTCGCCAGAAGGCCATGCCCTATTCGCCGGAGAACCGCGCCAGCGGCACGTCGAAATGGAGCCGGCTCAACCTGATCGCCTTCTCGCTGGAGGGTTTTACCTCCTTTTCCGTCATCCCGTTGCGCATCATCAGCCTGAGCGGGATGCTGGCGGCGTTGGCGGGCCTCGTTTACGGCGCCAAGGTGTTCTTCGAGGTGATGTTCTACGGCATCGCCGTCCCCGGCTATCCCAGCCTGATGGTCGCCGTCGTCCTGCTCGGCGGCCTCAACCTCACCTTGCTCGGCCTGATCGGCGAATATGTCTGGGTCACGCTTTCGGAGAGCAAGGATCGGCCGGTCTATATCGTGCGCGATGTCGTGCGCGGAGAGGTTCCGGACAGGCCGTCAGGCGCGCCCGGCGCATGACGCGACGCATCCGCCTCATCGCTGACGACTACGGCCTGGCGCCCGGCGTTTCCGCCGCTATTCTCGACCTGCTCGATCGCGGCCGCCTGACCGGCACCAGCTGCATGACCGGCTTTCCCGAATGGCCTGACGCAGCGGCGCGTATCATGCCGCTGCGCGAGCGCGCGGCGATCGGGCTACACCTGACCCTGACCGACCAGCCTGCCGTCACCGGCCGGTCGAGCCTGGCGCCGGAAGGCCGGCTGCCGCCGCTGCGTTCGCTGGCACTGCCGATCCTGCGCGGCAGCATCGACGAGCGGGATGTCCATGCCGAGCTCGACGCGCAGTACAGCCGCTTCGTCGAGGCGCTTGGCCGCCAGCCTGACTTCATCGACGGCCACCAGCACGTGCATTTCCTGCCTGTCGTGCGCAAATGGCTGCGGGCGCATTTTTCCGAAGCTGGCGGCATGCCGGCGCTGCGCGGTGCGCCGGCGCTGGGCAACGCCGCCGTGGCACCGAAAGTCGCGGCGATCGCCGCCGTGGCTGCCGGTTTCAATGGGTCGATGCGGCGCACCGGCTTCAGCATTTTCGAGCCGCTCGCCGGCATCTATGACTGGCGGCAACCCGAGAGATTTGCGCCTGTTCTGCAAGCCGCCGTCGACGCACTGCCGGAACGCGGGCTGTTCATGTGCCATCCCGGCCATGTCGACGAGACGCTGCGGACGCGCGACCCGATGCAAGGCGTGCGCGAGGTGGAGTTCGCGCTCCTGGCCTCGGAAGCGTTCGGCGCGAGCCTCGCCCGCGCCGGTGTCGAGATCATGGACGGCCAGGGATGAGCGGCGCGGACCAGCCCCGGCGTTCGACCGGCAGCAAGATCGTCCGCTTTGCCATTGTCGGACTGGTCAACACGGCCATCGACCTTGCCGGCTTCTTCGTGCTGCTCAAGCTGCATGTCCCGCCGCTGCCGGCCAATGTCACCTCCTGGTTCATTGCCGTCATCTTCTCTTCACGGCCAACAGTTTGTGGTCGTTCGAGCGCGATCGGGCCATCCGGCTGCGCGATGCCTTCCTGCGCTTTGTCTCGCTGGGGGCGCTGATTTCGCTCGGCGTTTCCAGCCTTTCGATCGCGCTGTTCTCCGGCATTGCCGGGGTGTGGCCGGCAAAGATCGGCGGTGTCATCGTGGCGGCGGTGCTGAATTTCCTCGCCGCGCGCTGGTCGATCGAAGGCCGGCTGCTGAAATAGCGGCATTATCTCCGACGAGATTGCAGACGGAAAGCAGCTAGCCGCGCCCCGGAGTTTTACCTACTCCGCCGGCTCCATATTGGTGTAGGCGGCTTCCTCGAGTTCGTGCTTGAGGCGCGCTTCCTCATGCGTCTTCGGGGTGACGAAGCGGCCAAGCAGGAGATAGGCGACCGGCGTCAGGAACAGTGTCGAGATGGTGGCCAGCCCCAGACCGCCCACGATCACCCAGCCGAGCGCCACGCGTGCCTCGGCACCCGCGCCCGCAGCCAGCACCAGCGGCACGCCGCCAAGTATGGTGCAGATCATCGTCATCATCACCGGCCGCAGGCGGATGGTCGAGGCCTGCTCGATCGCCTCGCGCACGCCCAGTCCGCGGTCGCGCAGCTGGTTGGCGAACTCGACGATCAGGATGCCATTCTTGGCCATGACGCCGACCAGGAGAACCAGGCCGATCTGGCTGTAGGCGTTGAGGCTGGTGCCTGACAGCAGCAAGGCAAAGATGGCGCAGGCCAGCCCAAGCGGCACCGTCGCCATGATGATGACCGCGCTGACGAAGCTTTCGAACTGGGCGGCCAGCACCAGCAGGATGATAACCAGCGCGAAACCGAAGATGGTGACCATGGCGCTGTTAGTCTCGCCCAGCGTCGCTGCCTCGGCCAGTGGCAGGATGCGGCTGCCGGGCGGCAGCAGCGGCGTGGCGATCGCCTCGGCTTGGCTCAGCGCATCGCCCAGCGCGAAATTGCCGGAGAGGTTGGAGGTGATGGCCACCGATGGCTGCTGCTGTTCGCGCGACAGCGATGGCGGCACCGCGCGTTCGGTCAGCGTGGCGATGGTCGACATCGGCACGAAGCGGCCGTCGGCTGTCTTCAGGAAGACATTTTCCAGATCGGTCGGATCGTTGATCGGATTGGTGGTCGAGACCAGCTTCACGCCATAGCTGCGGTCGGCGATGTAGACATCGACTACGTCGTTGCCGTCGAGCATGGCCTGCATGGTGTTGGCGAGGCCTGATATGTCGATGCCGAGGTCGGAGGCACGCTCGCGGTCGATGGCGACGGCCAGCTGCGGCTGCGTCGGGTCGATCGACAGGCGCGGCGTCTGGAAGCGCGGGTCCTTCTGCATCTCGGCGATGATCTTCACCGCCGCGTCGCCGAGCGCCTTGCGGTCGTTGCCGACCAGCGCGAATTGCAGGCCGTTGCCGGCGCCACGGATGCCGAGGCTGTTGGGCTGCACCGGGAAGATGCGCACGCTCGGCACCTGCTTGGTCAGCTGGCTGATCTCGGCCATGATTTCCTGCTGGCTGCGGCTGCGCTCGTTCCAAGGGGCGAGCGTCATCACCATGAAGCCGGAATTGTAGGAACCGTTCTGGCCGGCATTCTCGAAGGTCGAACGGATCTCGCCGGAATCGCGCATCGGCTGGATCAGCTTTTCGATCTTCTGCATCTGCTGCGTCGTGTAATCGAGGCTGACGCCTTGCGGGGCATTGATGCGCAACAGCACGGCCGCGCGATCCTCGGTCGGTGTCAGTTCCTGGCGGATGGTGCCGAACAGCGCGAAAGCGGTGCCGGCAAACAGCACCGCAACCAGAACGACGATCCAGGGCGCGTCGAGGCATGCGTGCAGGACCCGTTTGTAGGCGGCATTCAACGCGCCGCCGATCCGGGCGCCGATGCCGTGGCCACCTTCATGGTGAAGCGATGCGCCGGTCAGCATGCGTGAGGCGAGCATCGGGCAAAGTGTCAGCGCCACCACGCAGGACAGAAGCACCGACATGGCAAGCACGAAGCCGAATTCGCGGAACAGGCCGCCGGTCTGGCCGGGCAGGAACGAGATCGGCACGAAGACGGCGACCAGCGTCAGCGTCGTGGCGACGACGGCGAAGAACACTTCCTGCGCGCCGAGCACGGCGGCGGCCCGCGGCCCCATGCCTTCATTGCGCCGTCGCACGATGTTTTCCAGGACGACGATGGCGTCGTCGACGACAAGGCCCGTGGCCAGCACCATGGCGAGCAGCGTCAGGATGTTGACCGAGAAGCCGGCCAGATAGATGGCGGCGATGGTGCCGATCATGGCGACCGGCATCGACAGGCCTGGGATGAGCGTGGCGCGCCAGTCGAGCAGGAAGATGTAGATGACGATCAGCACCATGGTCACCGACAGGCCGAGCGCGATTTCGACCTCGTGCACGGCGCCCTTGACGAAGACGGCGTCGTCGCTGGTGATCTTGATCGCCATGCCCTTGGGCAGGTTCTCCTGCAGTTTGGCGACGGCGGCCTGGACGCCGGTCGAGATGTCGAGCGTGTTCGATTCCGCCTGGCGGATGATACCGATGCCGATGCCGGTCTTGCCATCGGAGCGCAGCGTCGTCTGGCCGACATCGGGGCCGAGCGTGACGGTGGCGACGTCGCGGATGCGCGTCGTGCCGCCGATGATGATGTTTTCGAATCCTCGGGCGTCGTCACGTCGGCCGTCGTGCGGACAATCAGGTCCTGGTTCGTCGTGGTGATCGAACCGGCCGGGGAATCGAAGGCAACGGAGGCAAGGGCCGCCCTGAGGTCGGCTACCGTGAAGCCGAGACTGGCGAGCTTGTTCTGGTCGACGTCGATGCGGAAGATCTTGTCGCGGTCGCCATAGACCTGGACGTCGGCGACGCCGGGCACGGCGGCCAGTTCGTCCTCGATCTGGTCCTGGACGACGACAGTCATGTCCTGGATCGACATGTTGTCCGATGTCACTGCCAGGCGCATCACAGCGTCGGAATTGGCGTCGGCCTTGACGATGCGCGGCGGATCGGCGGTGTCCGGCATCTGGTTGGCAACCCGGCCGACGGCATCGCGCACATCGGAGGCGGCGACATTGAGGTCGACGCCGTCGTTGAATTCGATGGTGACGCGGCTCGAGCCGAAGGAGGAGGAAGACGAGATCGACTTGACGCCGGAGACGCGGGCAACGGCGCCCTCGATCGTGTCGGTCAGTTCGCGGTCGATGGTTTCGGCCGCGGCCCCTTCGAAGGTTGTCGAGACCGTGATCACGGCACGGTCGACGTCGGGCAGTTCGCGGATCTCGACGCCGTAGAAGGCGGCGAGGCCGGCAACCGCGATGAGGACGTTGAGCACGAAGGCCATGACCGGCCTGCGGATGAACAGGGCGGTGAAGCCGGTATCGCTGGCGGCGTTGACGGGTCCGGTCATGAGCCTTCGGCGGCGTTGGCGGGATGCTGCTCCTGGCCGGCGATGCGGACCTCTCCGCCCTCGCTGACGTTCTGCGTGCCTTCGGTGACGACCATGTCGCCGCTGTTGATCTCGGCGTCGATCAGCACGGTCTCGGTGTTGCGCTGGATGATGCGCACCGGCACGCGCTTGGCCTTGCCGTCCTCGATCTGCCAGACATAGGCGCCGTCCGACCCCCACAAGATCGCCAGCGGGCTGACGGCGGGATACGTTTCGCCGGGGAATTTCATGATGATGGAGAACGACATGCCGGCGCGTAGCGAGTCGGCGGGATTGGCGATCTTGGCCTTGACCAGCAGCGTGCGGCTCTTTTCGTCGATATGGTTGTCGATGGCCGAAATCGTGCCGGTATAGGCGTTGCTCGGATTGGCGATCGGCGTTGCCGTCAATTGCCCACCGACCTTGACTGCGGCGGCGAAACGCTCTGGCACCTGGAAATCGACGAGGATCGAGGAGCGGTCATCGAGCGTGGCGATCGCCGACTGGTTGGTGACGTAGTTGCCGGCCGAGATCGGCAGGATGCCGACAGTGCCAGCGATCGGCGCCAGGATGGAGCGGCGCTGCAGCGCAAGCTCGGCATCCTGGAGCGCCAGCTTGGCGCCCGCCAGCACCACTTCGGCGTCGGCAACGGCGACCGGCGTCGCGGCATTGGAAGCGCGCAGCGACTTGACGCGGTCAAGCTTGGATTGCGCATCCTGCAGAGCGAGCTTGGCCCGATCCTGGGAGATGATCTCGGTTTCGGAATCAAGCGTCACGATGATCTGTCCCTTGTCGACATGAGTACCGGATTCGACCAGCAGTTCGGCGAGGCGGCCGGAACTATAGGGATTGACGGTCACCGAGGCGTTGGCGCGGCCGGTGCCGATCGCCTGCAGGCGGTCGTTGATGACAGCCGAGGCGGCCGGCGATGCAACGATGGTGGCAATCTGGGCGCCGTTGCGCCCCGCCTGCCGGGAGCCAGCTGTCGCAGTGTCCTTCGCTGGAGGCGTCGCGCCATAGGCCCAGTCGATGCCCCAGCGCGCCAGCACTTCGGGAGCGCCGGGGTAGAAGCGCGCCCACGCGGCCGCGGCGGCGACCACGACGACAAGCGCAAGGACAATCTGTTTCCAACCCGACATCGGCACTCCAGCGGCAAAAATCGTTCTGCCGGTTCCAAGTGGAAGCGGATGCAGCGACGACGAGGGCTGGGGACCAAAACCGGCCACCCACCCCCCGATATCATCGGTTTATGGCAATTATCACGCAATCGTGCACATTAAATCTCGGTAACGTGATGTCTGCACGCTTGATCAGGGACGGATGCGACTGGCCAGAGCCGCTTAACGCAGCCCTTCCATTTCCCGAATACGCCGCGCGCCGTCGGCCTCGAGTTGCCTGGTGACGGCGCCGATCAGCGTTTCGGCGACGACGAAGAGCGCGGCCGAGGAATCCCATGCGGACGGCACCGCGGTTCGTCCGGCGATGACATGACGGGCAAAACGGGCGATCGGCGACAGCCACTGGTCGGTGAACAGCACGATCTGGACGCCGCGCTGATGCGCCTTCTCGGCGAAGCGCACGAGGCTGTCCTGGTAGCGCCTGATGTCGAAGATCACCAGCACGTCGCGCTTGCCCATGTCGATCAGCCTGTCGCGCCACATGCTCTCCTGGCCGGCAAGGTGAAAGACATCGGGCTGGATGACGGCGAGGTGGGCGGCCATGTAGCGCGCCAGCGGGTCGGTGAAGCGGCCGCCGATGAGGAATGTCTTGCCCCGCCGGTCGGCAAGCCGTGCCGCGATATCGGCAAGCTGCTTGTCCGAGAGGTGGCGGAAGGTCTCGCGCATATTGTCGAGCGTTGCTTCCAGCATCGGCGACACCGTGCCGCCGCCGGGCGAGGGCGGGTTGAGGGTCCGTATCGCCGGCGACTGCAGCTGCGCCGCCAGTTCGTCCTGCAGGCTCGACTGGAATTCCGGATAGTTCTGGAAGCCGAGCCGGGCCACGAAACGCAGGATGGTCGGCGAGGAGACGCCGGCGGCGGTCGAGAATTCGGCGACCGTCTTCAGGCCGATCATCGGATAGCTGGCAATCAGCGTCTGGGCCGCGCGCCGTTCGCTGGCCGGCATCGTGCCGATGCGGTCGGCGATCAGTTCGGCAATGCTGGAAATCATCTTTCCCCCACCCCTTGGCCTTGCCCATGAGATCGCATTTGACAAAGCCGGGTAAACTGTATGAAATCATCCATAGGGACGCAATGAGGCAAAATACGTAACATACGATACAGCGCTCCCCGGGGACCGCAGACTATGGAGAAAGCACGGCCCGCCAGCCTTGCATCGTCTGATACCGTGGGGGTAACCAACCCTGGCGGATCGAGCCCTTTCGTGCTGACCTGCGATCACGCTTCCAATTTCCTTCCCGCCGAATTCGGCACACTCGGCCTTGCCGCCGAGGACCTGTCGCGCCACATTGCCTGGGATCCCGGTGCGCTGCCGGTGGCAATGCGCGTGGCGCAGGCGCTCGATGCGACGCTGGTCGAAGCCCGCATTTCGCGCCTCGTCATCGACTGCAACCGGCCGCTCGACGCGCCAGACCTGGTGCCGCCGGTCAGCGAGACGACAGCCATACCGGGCAATACCGGCCTGTCGGAAAAACAGCTTGCGGCGCGGGTCGCCATGTCATGGCAGCCGTTTCACAGCGCCATCGAACGCATCGTCGAGGAGCGGCTGGCGCGCGGCCAGGAGACCCGGCTGGTTTCCGTCCATTCCTTCACGCCGGTCTACAAGGGCCGCAACCGGCCCTGGCACATCGGCATCATCCATGACGAGGATCGCCGGCTGGCGTCGCCGCTGATATCGGCGCTCAAGCGGCTTTCCGGCGTCACCGTCGGCGTCAACGAACCCTATTCGCCTGCCGACCGCGTCTATTTCACGCTGGAACGGCATGCGCGCTCGCGCGGGCTGCCCTGCGCGATGATCGAAATCCGCAACGACGAAATCTCCGGCGAGACCGGGCAGCGGAAATGGGCGGATCTGCTCACGGGTATTTTTTCGGATCTGGAACCAGAGGAGGCCACGCGGCCCAGATCGCATTCAGTCAGAAAGTCAGTCCAATCGGCCAGCTGAGAAACAAAACAGGGGACTTCAAATGGCAGCACCAGGTCAAATAGACGTCGACAAGTCGGAGGACGTAAAGATCCTTCACAGCATGGGCTACGCCCAGGAACTATCCCGGCGCATGGGGGCGTTCCAGAGCTTTGCCATCTCGTTCTCCATCATCTGCATCTTGTCCGGCGGATTCGGATCGTTTCCGATCGCGCTTTCGACGGGCGGCCCATTTTCATTGACCATCGGCTGGATCATCGGCAGCGCGTATGCACTTATCGTTGCCGCCAGTCTCGGCCAGATTGCATCCGCCTACCCGACGGCAGGCAGCCTGTACCACTGGTCGTCAATCCTTGGCGGCCGGTTCTGGGGCTGGGCAACGGCCTATGTCAATCTGCTCGGGCTGCTGTTCGTCATCCCGGCTGTGAACGTGTTTCTCTATCTCATCACCCGGGATTTGTTCTTCGGTTCGGTGCTCGGCTGGGACGTTTCCGGCTGGGGGATGGGGACGCAAATTGGTTCAGTCGCTGTCATCACCGCGGCGCAAGCCTTGCTGAACCATTTCGGCATCAGGCTGACGACCATTCTGACGGATTTTTCCGGTTATCTGATCCTCGCAGTCACCGTCATCCTTATCGTCATGTTTTTGATGGCGGCGCCAAGCTTCGATATCAGCAAGGCATTCGCTTTTGTGAACAACACGGGCGCGCCGGGAGGCGGCGTTTCGCCGCAAACGGGTCCGCTGATGGCGATCATCATTGGGCTTCTCTATCCGCTGTTCACCATCACCGGCTTTGACGCTTCCGCGCACACGGCGGAAGAAACGGTCAATGCCCGTGACACCGTGCACAAGGGCATGTTGCATTCGGTCTTCTGGTCCGGCGTGTTCGGTTTCGTGCTGATCCTCGTCATGATCATGGCAATCCCGGATTTGAATGCCGCCGCTGCATCGGGCTGGAGTTCCTTCAATAATCTCTTTATCGCAGCGATCATGACGTCGTTCATCGGCAAGTTGATGCTGATCGGCGTGATCATCTCCAACTTCCTTTGCGCATTGGCCGCCGTGACCTCCACGTCGCGGATGATCTATGCGTTTGCTCGTGATGGCGGTTTGCCATTCTCCGGCGTGCTGAGTTCGGTCAGCCCGAAGTACCGCACTCCGGTGGCGGCGATCTGGTTCTCGGCCATCATGGCAGTCGTGCTGACCGCGGTGACGACGCCGCTCAACGCCTTTGCCGCACTCTCCACCGGCTGCGCGATGTATCTCTATATTTCGTACGCCATGCCGATCGTGGCCGGGTTCTTTGCCGAAGGCAAAACCTGGACAAGCTTCGGCAGTTTCCGCCTTGGCGGCCTGTCGAAAGTTTTCGCTGTCATCGTCATGATCGGCACGGTCCTGGTCACGATTGGCGGTCATGCCTTCGTCGTGTCCATTCCCAGCTCGCCGGGCGACGCCGCGGCCAATCCGCCTGTCCCTGCCTCGGATTTTGTACCGGGTCTTTGGTACTATTCGGTTGGCTTTGCGATCATCCTGGCAATTCTTTGGTTCGCCATTGAAAACCGCCGCTTCCAAGGTCCGCCTATCGGCGAAGCGGCAATCGCCAAGCGCAAGGCAGTCATCGCAGCTGCCGAAAAGGCTGTCGGCGAAACTGCCTAAGCAACAAGCCGAAGCCGTGGCGAGTTCTCTCGCCACGGCTTCGCACTCGTTCAATGTGACAAGCCCGAAACGACAAGCGCTGGAGTGCCAAAGGAATGGCCGGAAATTTCTCGTTCGATCAGTTGAAGAAAGCGGTCTCCAGCGGTGAGATCGACACGGTGCTGGCCTGCATCGTCGACCTGCAGGGACGATTGGCCGGAAAGCGCTTCCTGGCGCAGTATTTCGTCGATTCCGCGCATGACGAAACGCATGGCTGTAACTATCTGCTGGCCGCGGACATCGATATGGAGCCGGTGCCAGGCTACAAGGCGGCAAGCTGGTCGAAGGGCTATGGCGACTTCGTCATGAAGCCGGATCTGGCGACGTTGCGGCGCATTCCGTGGCTGGAAAAGACCGCGCTGGTGATCTGCGACGTGCTCGACCACCACACCCATGACGACCTGCCGCATTCGCCGCGTGCCATCCTGAGGAAGCAGGTCAAGCGGCTGACGGAGCGTGGCTATATCGGCTACTTCGCTTCCGAGCTCGAATTCTATCTGTTCAACGAGACCTACGATTCCGCCCGCAAGAAGCATTGGCAGGGCCTCGACACCGCCTCGCCCTATATTGGCGACTACCAGATCGGCATCACCACCAAGGAAGAGGGCGTCATGCGCCGGCTTCGCAACGAGATGGAAGCCGCCGGCATCCCGATCGAAAACTCCAAGGGCGAGTGGGGGCCGGGCCAGGAAGAGATCAATGTGCGCTACGCAGAGGCGCTCGACATGGCCGACCGCCACGTCATCCTGAAGAACGGCGCCAAGGAAATCGCCGAGTCCGAGGGCAAGGCGATCTCGTTCATGTCGAAATACAATTACGGCCTCGCCGGCAACTCCAGCCATATCCACAATTCGCTGTGGAGCGCCGACGGCAAGACGCCTTTGTTCTTCG
This sequence comes from Mesorhizobium kamtschaticum, assembly GCF_056174585.1. Taxonomy (NCBI): domain Bacteria; kingdom Pseudomonadati; phylum Pseudomonadota; class Alphaproteobacteria; order Hyphomicrobiales; family Phyllobacteriaceae; genus Mesorhizobium; species Mesorhizobium kamtschaticum. Next base: position 2,397,590 of record NZ_CM149691.1, read on the forward strand.
ACAAGAAGGCCGACTGGACGCTGTCGACACTCGGCCAGCAATGGGCGGCGGGGCAGCTGAAGTATGCCAAGGAGTTCACCTGGTTCCTGGCGCCTACATCAACTCCTACAAGCGCTTCCAGGCCGGCACCTTCGCGCCGACCAAGATCATGTGGAGCGAGGACAACCGCACCGCCGGCTTCCGCCTGTGCGGCGAGGGCACCAAGGGCATCCGCATGGAATGCCGCATCGGCGGTGCCGACCTGAACCCCTATCTCGCCTTCGCGGCGCTGATCGCCGCCGGCCTCGCCGGCATCGACGAGAGGCTCGAATTGCAGAAGCCGTTCGTCGGCGATGCCTATCAGGCCTCGCGCCTGCCGGAGATCCCGAAGACGCTGCGCGACGCCACCGAGACGCTGGCCAAGTCGAAGATGCTGAAGCAGGCGCTCGGCGAGGACGTGCTCGAACATTATGTCCACACCGCCAAGTGGGAGCAGTTCGAATACGACCGCCGCATTACGGATTGGGAACTGCACAGGGGTTTCGAGCGGTACTAAACTATGTCGACGTCGCCCTCCCTTAGCCATCGTCTGAACGGCGGGCGACGTCAAAATCAAGATTTCATGAAGTGCGAGGACTGAAGGAATGACCGAAACGGTCAAGTTGATATCCCCCATCGATGGCTCGATCTATGCCGAGCGGTCCGTGGCTACGGACCAGGCGATCAATGCCGCTGTCGAGCGCGCCAAGGCGGCGCAGGAGAAGTGGGCCGAGACGCCGATCGTCGAGCGCGGCAAGTACATGCTGGCGATGCTCGAAGCGCTGGTGGCGATGACCGACGAGATCGTGCCGGAGATCGCCTGGCAGATGGGGCGTCCGGTGCGCTATGGCGGCGAGTTTGGTGGCGTCAAGGAACGCACCAATTACATGGTCGAGATCGCGGAGGCGGCGCTAAGGTCGGTTCCCGCCTCCAACCCGAAGGACGGCTTCCGCCGCTATGTGAAGAAGGATCCGCTCGGCGTGGTCATGGTGATCGCGCCGTGGAACTATCCCTATCTCACCGCTGTCAACACCATCGTGCCGGCGCTGATGGCCGGCAACGCCGTCATCCTCAAGCACGCGGCGCAGACGCTGCTGGTCGGCGAGCGTTTTCAGCAGGCCTTCGACAAGGTCGGCCTGCCCAAGGGCGTGTTCCAGAATGTCGTGCTCAATCACGCCCAGACCGAGAAGCTGCTCGGCTCGGGCAAGATCGACCATGTCAATTTCACCGGTTCGGTCGGCGGCGGCCGTGCCATCGAAAAGGCGGCGGCCGGCACCTTCATGACGCTCGGCCTCGAGCTTGGCGGCAAGGATCCGGCCTATGTGCTGCCCGACGCCAAGATGGACCATGCGGTCGCCAATCTGGTCGACGGCACCTTCTACAATTCCGGCCAGTGCTGCTGCGGCATCGAGCGCGTCTATGTGCATGAGAAGGTCTATGACGAGTTCGTCGAAGGCTTCATCGCCGAGACCAAGAACTATGTCGTCGGCAATCCGCTGGAACAGGCGACGACAATGGGGCCGATGGCGCAGGCGCGTTTCGCCGACCTGATCCGCGAGCAGAAAGCCGAGGCGCTGCGCAAGGGCGCCAAGGCGCACATCAACATGAAGGTGGCTAACGACAAGGCCGGTTCGCCCTATCTGGCACCGGAAGTGCTGACTGAAGTCGACCACCAGATGAGCGTCATGCGCGAGGAAAGTTTTGGCCCGATCGTCGGCATCATGAAGGTGCGCAATGACGAAGAGGCGATCGCGCTGATGAACGACAGCGCCTATGGCCTGACAGCCTCGATCTGGACCCGCGACACCGAGCACGCGGTGGCGATCGGCAACCGCATCGAGACCGGCACGGTGTTCATGAACCGCTGCGACTATCTCGATCCGGCGCTGGTCTGGACTGGCGTCAAGGACACCGGCAAGGGGGCGGGACTGTCGGCCATCGGCTACGACAATCTGACCCGGCCGAAATCCTTCCACCTGCGCGAAGCCATCTGATTTTTTTGAAAGACAAGCAATGTCCAAGCTGATCTCCAAATGGAACTATCCCACCACCGTCCGCTTCGGCGCCGGGCGCATCAAGGAGCTGCCCGAGGTGTTGGCAGCCACCGGCATCAAGCGGCCGCTGTTCGTCACTGATCCGGGTCTGGCCAAGCTGCCGGTTGTCGCTTCGACGCTGAAGATCCTTGACGATGCCAAGGTGCCCTATGGCGTGTTCTCCGAGGTGAAGCCGAATCCGGTCGATTCCAACCTCACTGCCGGCATCGCCGTGTTCAAGAAGGGCAAGCATGACGGCGTCATCGCCTTCGGTGGCGGCTCGGCGCTCGATCTCGGCAAGCTGATCGCCTTCCAGGCGGGCCAGACGCGGCCGGTGTGGGATTTCGAGGATGTCGGCGACTGGTGGACGCGCGCCAATTCCGACGCGATCGCCCCGATCATCGCCGTGCCGACCACGGCCGGCACCGGCTCGGAAGTCGGCCGCGCCGGCGTCATCACCAATGAGGAGACGCACACCAAGAAGGTCATCTTCCATCCGAAGCTTTTGCCGGCGATCGTGATCGCCGATCCGGAGCTGTCGGTCGGCATGCCAGGCTTCATCACCGCCGGCACCGGCATGGATGCGCTTGCCCACTGCCTCGAAGCCTATTGCGCGCCGGGCTATCACCCGATGGCCGACGGTATTGCCGTCGAAGGCGTCCGGCTGGTGTTCGAGAACCTGCCGAAGGCCTATGCCAACGGCAAGGACCTTGTCGCGCGCGCCCATATGATGAGTGCCGCCGCCATGGGAGCCGCCGCCTTCCAGAAGGGACTGGGCGCCATCCACTCGCTGTCGCACCCGATCGGCGCGCTCTACGACACCCATCACGGCATGACCAACGCGGTGTTCATGCCCTATGTGCTCGCCTTCAACCGGGACTCAATCGAGGAGCGTATTGCCCGGCTCGCCGCCTATTGCGGCATCAAGGGCGGCTTCGACGGCTTCGCCAAGGCGATCATCAAGCTGCGCAAGGATTTGAAGGTGCCGCACGCGCTGCCGGGCCTGATCAAGGGGCTCGACATGGACAAGAAGCGCAAGGTGCTGATCGCCGACATGGCGGTGGTCGATCCGACCGCCGGCGGCAATCCGGTGAAGCTGACCAAGAAGGCGGCGCTGACGTTGCTGGAAAACGCTATCGCAGGCACGATCTGACGGCATCGTCATTGCCGAAAATTGATCTGGAAAATCAGGGCAAACCAAGGGGGGAAAGGATGAAATGCAAGGCGGAAAGTGATTAGCCGGAAAAATAAGTGATGGCTAATTGCTACAGCCCGTTAAAAAGAGTTAACTTTTTCTGCTGCCGGCCAATGGTTTCATAAAGCTTTCATCTGGCTGTCACATGAAAACGATACCGCATCGCAGGCGTCCAACGGCGTCAGTTCAACGGAGAGAACACATGTTCAAATTCACGGGGAAGGTGCTTTCCCTTTCGGCCGCGACCCTTATGGTGTCGTCGGTGATTTCGTCCGCGGCTTCGCTGGATGATCTCGTCAAGGCCGCGAAGGCTGAGGGCCAGCTCACCACCATCGCGCTGCCGCACGACTGGTGCGGTTACGGCGACGTCATCGCCGGCTTCAAGGCGAAGTATCCGGAAATCACCGTCAACGAACTCAACCCCGATGCCGGCTCCGGCGACGAGGTCGAGGCGATCAAGGCAAACAAGGACAATAAGGGCCCGCAGGCTCCCGACGTTATCGACGTTGGCCTGTCCTTCGGCCCGACCGCCAAGAAGGACGGCCTGCTGCTGCCTTACAAGGTGTCGACCTGGGATTCGATCCCGGACAGCGCCAAGGATGCCGACGGCGCTTGGTACGGCGACTATTACGGCGTGCTGTCGTTCATGGTGAACAAGGACCTGATCAAGGAATCGCCGAAGGACTGGGCCGATCTCCTGAAGCCGGAATTCGCCAATGCGGTTGCTGTCGCCGGTGATCCGCGCGCTTCGAACCAGGCCATCCAGGCTGTGTATGCTTCCGGCCTGTCGACGGGCGCCGCTGCCGGTGAAGCCGCCGGCAAGGCTGGCCTGGACTTCTTCAAGAAGCTCAACGCCGCCGGCAATTTCGTCCCGGTCGTCGGCAAGCCGGCAACGCTCGCCCAGGGCCAGACCCCGATCCTGATCAACTGGGATTACAACGCGCTTGCTGGCCGCGATACGCTGAAGGGCAACCCGCCCGTCGACGTCATCGTGCCGAAGACCGGCGTCGTCGCCGGTGTCTACGTTCAGGCGATCAGCGCCTTTGCGCCGCATCCGAACGCAGCCAAGCTGTGGATGGAATACCTCTATTCCGACGAAGGCCAGATTGGCTGGCTGAAGGGCTATTGCCACCCGATCCGCTTCAACGATCTCGCCAAGAACGGCAAGATCCCGGCGGACGTGCTGGCCAAGCTGCCGCCGGCGGAATCCTATGCCGCGGCCGCGTTCCCGTCGCTCGACGAGCAGGCCAAGGCCAAGGAAGCCATCAGCAAGAACTGGGACGCCGTTGTCGGCGCCAACGTCAAGTAACACTTGAAATCCACCGGGCGGTCGTGAGGCCGCCCGGCCCTCCCTCGAAGACGGTAGCCGGCGCATGACCGATCTCTCGCTTTCAAATCGAACGATTGCCACCCAGCCCGCGCCGCCGAATGCGGCGACCGCTTTCCGCCTGCCGACGCAATGGATCGGCGTGGCGCCTTTCTTCATCTTCGCCCTGATGTTCCTGATCCTGCCCACGATCTATCTCGTGTTTGGGGCTTTTCAGAACAGCGAAGGCAGCTTTACGCTGGACAACATCCTGCAACTGATGAGCGATCCGTCGATCAGCAGCTCCTACTGGGTTTCCATCAAGATCAGTTTCTGGTCGGCCATCATCGGCGCCTTTGCCGGGTTGGCAATAGCCATCGCCATCGTGCGCGGCGGGCTTCCCAGCTGGACACGCTCCGCGACGCTCACTTTCTCCGGTGTCGCCTCGAATTTCGCCGGTCTGCCGCTGGCTTTCGCGTTCCTGGCCACGCTTGGCCGCGTCGGCATCGTCACAACGCTTCTGCGTGATGTTCTCAACATCAACATCTACGCGATGGGCTTCAATTTTCTCACCACGTCGGGCCTGATCGCGGTCTATCTGTTCTTCCAGATCCCGCTGATGGTGGTGATCATCGTGCCGGCCATCGATGGCATCAAGAAGGAATGGGGCGAGGCGGCCGCTACGCTCGGCGCCACGCAGTCGCAGTATTGGCGCATGGTGGTCATACCGGTCCTGTGGCCAAGCTTCCTCGGCACCGTGATCCTGCTGTTCGCCAATTCCTTCGGCGCCATCGCCACGGCTTACGCGTTTGCCGGCCCGGCGCTCAACATCGTTCCCATCAAGCTCTATTCGCAGATCAATGGCGACGTGCTGCACAACCCGCAACTCGGCTATGCCATCGCCTTCGGCATGATCGTCATCACGGGCTTGGCCAATGTCTTCTACATCTGGTTCCGGACTCGCTCCGAAAGGTGGCTCAAATGAAGTCGGGAAAATTCTGGGCCTGGGTCGTCTTCATCGTCGGTGCGGCGTATTTCTTCATCCCGCTGATGGCGACGGTCGAGTTCTCGCTGCGCATGCGGCGCGGCGTTCATTCCTTCGACGCCTATCAGATCGTGCTGGGTGACGCGCGCTTCCAGTCGACCTTCCTGTATTCGGTGGTCGCGGCGGTCTTCACCATCATACTGGGTGTGCTGATCGTGGTGCCGGCGGCGTACTGGATCCGGCTGCGCCTGCCGCAGCTCAGGCCGATTGTCGAGTTCATCACGCTCTTGCCGCTGGTCATTCCGGCCATTGTCATCGTCTTCGGCTACATCAGGATGTACGGCTCGAATTCGCCGCTGCCGTTCCTGGGCAGCAATATGGGCGCCAATGCCTTGCTGGTCATCGGTTATGCGACGCTGGCGCTGCCCTATATGTATCGTGCCGTCGACACCGGACTGCGCACCATCGACGTGCGGACGTTGACGGAAGCAGCGCAGATCCTGGGCGCCGGCTGGGGGACGATCATCGGCCGCGTCATCCTGCCCAATGTGCTGATCGCCGTGCTGTCGGGCGCCTTCCTGACCTTTGCCATCGTGATCGGCGAGTTCACCATGGCCAGCCTGCTCAACCGCCCGGCCTTTGGCCCGTATTTGCAGAACATCGGCGCCAACCGCGCCTATGAACCGGCAGCCCTTGCCATCATCGCCTTCGCCATTACCTGGGGCTGCATGTCGCTCATCCAGATCCTGTCCCGTTTCGCGCCCAAGTCGTCGAACCGCCCGAATTGACCTGAGAGAAAAAGCCATGGCCGAGCCATTCCTGTCCATCCAGCACGTGAGAAAGTCCTACGGGTCCAACACCGTGGTCCAGGACTTCAGCCTCGACGTCGAGCCGGGCGAGTTCGTCTCGTTCCTCGGACCATCCGGTTGCGGCAAGACCACGGTCCTGCGCATGGTTGCCGGCTTCGAGGAGCCGTCGGCCGGCAAGATCGTCGTTGCCGGCAAGGACATCACCCGGCTGAAGCCCAACCAGCGCAATGTCGGCATGGTGTTCCAGGCCTACGCGCTGTTTCCGAACCTGACGGTGGCACAGAACATCGCTTTCGGCCTCAAAGTCGGAGGCATGAACAAGGCCGACGCTGACAAGCGCGTCGCCGAGATGCTCGACATGATCAAGCTGCCGCAGATGGCCGATCGCTACCCCTACCAGCTCTCCGGTGGCCAGCAGCAGCGTATCGCGCTGGCGCGTGCGATCGCGCCGAAGCCGAAGCTGCTGCTGCTCGACGAACCGCTGTCGGCGCTCGATGCCAAGGTGCGTGTGTCGCTGCGTGAAGAAATCCGGTCGATTCAGAAGAAGCTTGGCATCACCACCATCTTCGTCACCCACGACCAGGAAGAGGCGCTGTCGATCTCCGACCGCATCGCGGTCATGTATGGCGGCAAGGCCGAGCAGGTCGCCACGCCGTTCGAGATCTACAACCGGCCGGCAACCAAATTCGTCGCCAATTTCGTCGGCACGCTGAATGTGCTCGAAGGCAAGGTCACCGATGCCGCGGCCGGCACGGTACAGGTCAACACGCAGCAAGTCTCGCTCAAGGGCAAGCTCAACGGCTCGAAGTCCGGCGACACGTTGTCGCTGGCGCTGCGGCCGGAAGCGATCTCGCTCGGCCTCCAGCCTGGCCGTGACTCCAGCCTGTCGGGCGAAATCTCCGAAGTGCACTTCCTCGGCTCGGTGATCCGGGTTCGTGTCGGCATCGGCGGCAACACCGTGTCGCTCGACACGTTCAACAGCCCGGCCACACCGCCGCCCGCCGTTGGCGAAAAGGCCGACATATCGTTCTCGTCGAGCGATATGCTGGTGCTGCATTAGCAGCACCACCATTACTTTGGATAGTTAGAGGCGGAGCCAGGCCGCTGCGGCCTATTCGGTGGGGCAACGTCCCCAAAGGATAGGTTGTGCGAAGCTGAAATCGATCTCCAGCAGGGTATTGGGTGACATCATCAGCAAGGCACTCGTCCCGTTGGCGTTCTTCAGAATTTCCTTGCCGTTTCCACTGCCGAGCACCTCAATTTGCTGTTCGATGTTCCATCGGTAGTTATAGGATATCCCCGTTTTGAAAATGTACTCTCTGTGGACCGCGTGCTTCGAGCGGGTAATCGGACCAATAATGTCGAAGGAATAGTCCGTCAATTTCTTGAAGGACTCTCCAAACTTGTCGCAGTATTGCTTCATCTTGTCTTCGCTGGTCAGGTCGGAATAACCAAGGTCGATCCACTTCCCTTCGATGAGAGAAATCAACGTCCCGTTAGTCTGCTGCGCCCAAAGTCCCATGCCCGGGTCCGGTCGCGTCGTTCCCAGTAGTTTGATCTTAGCTGCCGCCAACTCATCATATAAAGCGGAAGCGCCAGCCGCCGGCGAGAGCAGTATCAATGTGAACAACGTTGCAGACAATCTCAGCATGGGAGGTCCTCGATCAACCAATTGTTGCGACATGACTTTGGCGATCAGTAATAAACGACCGCTGGTTTTCAAAGGTCAAGGCTGATTGTTATGCTGGCCCGGCTTCAAGCTGGTGCGATGAAGGGCTGCGAAATCACCTGGAAGACCGGCAGGGCTTCCATCCGCGCGGCGTGGGCTTCCAGAGCGGAAAGGCAGCCAGCGAAATGAGCCCCGGATGTGCCTCGCTGATGAAGCGCAGCACGGCGGCAACCGCGATGTCGGCATGACCGATGCGGTCGCCAAACCAGTAAGGTGTCGACCGTTTGGCACGGTCGGCCTCCAGCACGGCAAGCACGGTCTCGATCTGCTTGCTGCAGCGCCCAGCCCAGAGGTCGGAGATCTTCTCGTGCAGCCGCTTCTCGTAGAACAGGCTGACCGCCTTGTCGCCGAGCTCGGTGGCCAGGGCTGAGATTTTCAGCGCCTGATAGCGCAGCGGCTCCTCTGTCGGAAACATCCTCTTCTCGACCGGGACGAGACTATCAAGATAGTCGAGCATCAAATGGCTTTCGATCAGCACCTCGCCATTGTCCAGCACCAGGGTCGGCACCCGTGTCAGCGGGTTATAGGGCCGTATCTTGTCGGCATCGCCGAAAGCCGACCACGGACGATGCTCGAAGGCTATGCCATAGAGGGTCAGCGCGATGCCGACGCGGCGCACGAAGGGCGAGTCATCTGGCCGATGAGGATCATGCCGTTCTTGTAGGACAGGAGGCGGTTTGAGGCGTATGGCCAGAGGGCTTGAGTTTGATGGCCAATCCACCGCATCCTGCAGGATATTTGCGCCGGCAATCCCGTCTCACGGATATAAAAGCCCATGGCTCTTTTCGAACTCACCCTTGTCCTGCTTTTGACGGCTGTTGCGCTGACCGCGCTGTCGCGGCAGCTGGAGATCCCCTATCCGTCCCTGCTGGCTTTGGCCGGGGTAGGGATTGCCTTCGTGCCTGGCGCGCCAATGATCGAGATCGATCCGGAACTGGCGCTTGCCCTGTTCATCGCGCCGGTGCTTCTCGATGCGGCCTATGACACCTCGCTGCGCGACCTCAAGCGCTACCGGCTGTCGCTGGTTCTGCTGGCGCTTGGCGCCGTCGTCTTCACCACCGTCGTCGTTGCCTTCGTCGGCTGGAAGATGGCCGGCCTGCCGATCGCGGCGGCAATCGCGCTCGGCGCCATCGTCGCGCCGCCGGATGCGGTGGCGGCATCCGCCGTGCTCGGGCAATTCAAGGTGCCGCACCGCATCACCGCCATCCTGCAAGGCGAGAGCCTGCTCAACGATGCCACCGCGCTCTTGATCTACCGGCTGGCGGTTTCGGCGGCGCTCGGCTCGATCATGCTGAGCAACGCCATTCCGACGATCCTGTTGTCGACCATAGGCAGCCTGATCGCCGGCTATGTGCTTGGCCGCTTCTCGCTGCTGACGCTGGCAAAGATAGAGGACGCGGCGAGCAGCACGGTGGTGCAATTCGCCGGAACGTTCGGGGTCTGGATCCTGGCGGACAAGTTGGGCCTTTCGGCCATCATCACCATCGTCGTCTACGCCATGACCCTCGCGCGCCGGGCGCCGCGCCACATGTCGGCAAGGCGGCGCGTCAGCACCTATTCGGTCTGGGAGACGGCGGTGTTCGTGCTCAACGTGCTGGCTTTCGTGCTGATGGGCCTGCAGGCGCGATCGATCGTCGGCCGGCTTTCGGGCGAAGGGCAAGGCCAGGCCCTTCTGTTCGCCGCCACGGTGCTGGTTGTCGTCATCGTCGCACGCCTCGTCTGGGTGGCGAGCTACGTGGCGATCATACGATGGTTTGCCCGCTTCGGTGGCGAGGACAGAAGGCGGGATGTCCCGACATTTGGCGGCGCCGTGCTCGTCGGCTGGTGCGGCATGCGCGGGCTGGTGACGCTGGTGGTGGCCATTGCCCTGCCGGCCGATTTTCCCGGCCGCGATCCGATCGTGCTTGCCGCCTTCGCTGTGGTTCTGGGTACGCTGGTGCTGCAGGGGATGACGCTCAAGCCTCTGCTGCGGATACTCAACTTCGACCCGGATACGACAATAGACCGCGAGGTGGCGCAGGCGCGCGTTGCCATCATGCAGGCAGCACTCGATGTGTTGAGCCGCAAGACATCGGCCGCGGCGGCTGTCGTGCGCGAACAGTACGAGGCTCAGCGCGTCATTGCGGAAAACCCGGAGGACGCTCAAGCCGCGACCGAATACGACCGGCTGCGCCTCTATGCCATCAACCGCCAGCGCGACACGCTGGAGGAACTGCGCCGCAACGGTACGATCGGCGATGAAGCCTATCACCGGCTGGAGGAAGAGATCGACTGGGCGGAGCTGGCGGCGTCTCCGGCTGGCCGGTTCCAGCCGCTGACGACCGACTAGCACCAACTTCACGCTATCGCTTCACGGGACGCTCGCGTCGTTTTCCGGCGCGCGGAGGATACCGGAGTGGTCCGGAATCGGTGCATGATCGCGCAGCGGGGCAGGGGGGCGCTTCTGGCACAAGCCGCTGCCATTCTCCTGCACATTGCAACCAATCCATCGAACCGCTACTGCCATCACCGAAAGTGAGCCGGATAAGCAATGAAGCTGGTCAGCTACAACATCCAGTACGGATTCGGCAGCGACGGCCGCTACGATCTTTCGCGCGCGGCGCGGATCGTTGCCGACGCCGACATCATTGCGCTGCAGGAGGTCGAGCGGCACTGGCAGCGCAGCAATTTCGACGACCAGCCGGAGCTGCTGTCGCGCCTGCTGCCCGACTACCACTGGGTCTACGGGCCGGCCTTCGACATGGACGCCAGCGATCGGCGGGACGGCCGCCTGGTCAACCGGCGGCGGCAGTTCGGCACCATGGTGCTGTCGAAGCTACCGATCGCCTGGTCGCGGCTGCATGCACTGCCGATGCGCCGCACGCTGCGGCCGCTCAACACGCGCAACGCGGCACTCGAATGCATGATCCGCACGCCGGCCGGCCCGGTGCGGCTACTGTCGCTGCATCTGGCGCATATCGCGGCAGAGGAGCGGCTGGAGCAGATCGACTATCTGCTCGCCCAACATCGCCGCGCGCCGTCCGAGGGCGGGCCGTGGAGCGGCATCGACGACGAGCCCGCGCGCAACTGGACCAGCGGCGAAGCCGAACCGGAAAACCCGCTGGCGGCGATCTGGATGGGCGATTTCAATATGGAGCCGGGCAGCGCCGAATATCGCCGCATCGTCGGGAGCACGCCCTATCATCGCGGTGCGGCCTATCTCGACGGCTTCGTCGATGCCGCCGCGGTGGCGATCGAACCGGCGGATGACTTCCACACCCATGAGAAGATCATCGATGGCAGACTGGCAAAGCGTCGGCTCGACCACTGTTTCGTCGGCGGCATGTTCGCCGGGCGGGTGCGCTCGGTCGGATCCGATATGGGCGAGGTGGCGTCCGATCACTTCCCGGTCCGGATCGACATCGACCTCGAAACGCCGCTCGGCTTGGGAGGTCGGTAAGCCCAAAATGACGCTTTTCGTCTTCTTCGCGGTGCTTGCCGCCGCCGCCATGCACGCGATCTGGAACGCGCTGGTCAAGGTCCATCTCGACCGCTTCCTGTCGATCACGCTGATGACGCTCGGCATGGGCGCCGCCGCACTCGTGGTGCTGCCCTTTGTCGAGTTTCCGAAGGCGGAGGTGTGGCCCTACATCATCGCCTCCGTCATTTTCCACATGGGTTACAGGACCTTCCTGATCGGCGCCTACCAGGCCGGCGACTTCGCCCAGACCTATCCGCTGGCGCGCGGCACGGCGCCTTTGCTGGCGGCGATCGGCGGCATGTTCGTCGTTGCCGAAGTGCCGGCGCCGCTTGCCATTGTCGGCATCCTGCTGCTGTCGGCGGGCACGCTGGTGATGTCGTTTCGCGGCGGCGCGCATCTGGAGAAGCTCAACCTGCGCGCCGTCGGCTTTGCGCTGGGCACCTCGATCTTCATCGCCAGCTATACACTGTCCGACGGCAGCGGCGCGCGGCTGGCGGCAACAGCGCAGAGCTATGCTGCCTGGCTGTTCATCTGCGATGCCTTTGGCGCGCTGGTGCTGTGCCTCATCTTCCGCGGGCCCAAGGCGCTTCCCGTTCTGGCGCGCGACTGGAAGACCGGGCTGTTCACCGGCGTGCTCAGTGGTGCCGCCTACTGGATCGTGATGTGGGCGATGACCAAGGCGCCGATCGCCTCGGTGGCGTCGCTGCGCGAGACCTCGATCCTGTTCGCCATGCTGATCTCGGTCTACGCGCTCGGCGAGAAGATGACGGGCTGGCGCGGTGCGGCCGCGCTCAGCATCGTCGCCGGAGTTATCGCGCTCCGGCTGGGTTAGCTGCGCTCCAGAACCGTCATCACCTGGCCACGCCGCTCCGGACTGAAGCGGATGACGACGATGATGCAGACAGCGACCACGCCGGCAAAAAGCGCCAGCGCATAGCCGTAGCTGCCTCCGGCGCTTTCCGCGATCCCAGCCTGATACGGACCGCCATAGGAGGCAGCGAGATTGCCAGCCTGGTAGATGAAGCCCGGCAAGGTCGCGCGCACGGAGCCTGGCGACAGTTCATTGAGGTGCACCGGGATGACGCCCCAGGCGCCCTGAACCGCGACCTGCATGATGAAGGCGCCGACGGCGAGCATGAACGGCGTGGCCGAGTAGGCCCATAGCGGGATCGATGGCAGGGCGATCAGGCAGGCGAGCGTGATCGCGTTGACGCGGCCGATCTTCTCGGAAAGCGCGCCAAAGGTCAGGCCGCCCGCGATGGCGCCGAGATTGGCAACGATAGTGATCCAGCTCACCGTGTGTGGATCGAAGCCATGCTGCTTCTTCAGGAAGGTCGGGTAGAGGTCCTGCGTGCCACGGCTGAAGAAGTTGAAGAACATCATCAGCACAACCGCATAGAGCGCGACACCCCAGTTCTTCTGAAGCGTTTCCAGCAGGCCAGGCCTGGGTGCCTTCTGCGCCTCGACGAAGGCGGGCGACTCCGGCACGTGCGAGCGGATGAAGAGCACGATCAGCGCCGGTACGAAGGAGAGCAGGAACATGGCGCGCCAGCCGATCGTGTAGCCGCCGATCGTCTGCTGGTAGAGCAGGCCATAGACCACCGCCGCCAGCAGATAGCCGGCCGGATAGCCGCATTGCAGGATGCCAGAGACGATGCCGCGGGCGCTGGGCGGAACGGATTCCATGGCGAGCGAGCTGCCGAGCCCCCATTCTCCGCCCATGGCGATGCCGAACAGTGCGCGCAGCGCCAGGAAAATACCGAGATTGGGCGAGAAGGCGGCGAGCGCACCGATCACCGAATAGCTGACGATGTTGAGCATGAGGATGGGCTTGCGCCCGTATTTGTCGGCGAGCATGCCAAAGAAGAACGCACCGATGAAGCGCGTTGCCAAGGTCAGGAACAATGCCTTTGAGACCGCCGGGACATCCGTCTGGAATTCACTCGCAATATCGGTGAGCAGGAATGTCAGAAGGAAGAAATCAAAAGCATCGAGCGTCCAGCCCAGGAATGAGGCCAGAACGGTTTTCTTCTGCTCGGCAGTGAGATTCAAGGCGTCCTCCTTTGGCTCCCCCGAGCAACGATATGTCGCCCGGTTCGCAAAAGAGAACAGCGATCAGCCGGCTTTCGAAGAACCGCCGGTCACTTTTTCGTAAGATCGAGGTCGAAGACCATCAAACCGTCGGTGCCGCCTTCGAGCGCGGCGACAAGCCGGGCGCCGGCGCGCTGGTGCGCTTCATGCACGAGATAGGCGTCGCGCGCAGCGGCATCGCGGAAATCGATGGTGAAGCCATGGCTGAAGCCGCGGGCGAACGGCTCCGGGCTGACATTGGCGCTGAAGTGGACTTTGTCCATGCCGTCAATCACCTGTCGTAGCGCTTCGAGGTCGGCGTGGATTGCCGCGCGCTCACCGTCGGGGACATCGCCGCGAAACCTGACAAAGACACAGTGCCTGATCATCTTTTTTGCTCCTAAGCAGCCCGGTTTCCGGAAAACACAGCCGGCGGCAGCGGCTCGCGGCCGAGCACCAGATCGGCGCCCTTTTCGCCGACCATGATGGTCGGGGCATTGGTGTTGGAGGAGGGCACACGTGGTATCACCGAGGCGTCGCAGACGCGCAGACCTTCGATGCCGCGCAGCCGCAAATCCGGTGTCACCACCGCCATGTCGTCATGGCCCATGCGGCACGTTCCGACCGGATGATGGTCGGTCTTGGAGGTACGGCAGGCATAGTCGAACAGCTCGTCGTCGCTGGCGAGTGACGGGCCAGGCAACACTTCGCGCAAGACATAGGGCTGCAGCGCCTTCTGCCGCATGATCTCGCGCGCCAGCCGCAGCCCCTTGATCGACATGGCGCGGTCATAGGGATCGGACCAGTAGTTGGGATCGATCAGCGGATGGTCGGCCGGATCGGCGCTCTTCAGCCGCACCGTGCCGCGCGAGCGCGGCCGCAGGAAGGCCGAGTTCAAGGTGACGCCGGGATTGTTCAGCTTCTCGACGCCGGCCTCGATGCCGGAGCCCAGACCGAGATGGAACTGGATGTCGGGCGAGGCGGCTGTGGGGTCGGCGTACCAGAAGCCACCGGTCTCGAACAGGCTGGAGGCGACCGGCCCTTTCTTCAAAAGCAGATATTGCAGGCCGGCCCAGGCCGTGCGGTGCAGCTTGGCGTAGTTGTCATAGGTGTGATCGCCGGTGCATTCGGCGATGACGAACAAGTCGAGATGGTCCTGCATATTGGAACCGACGCCGGGCAGGTCATGCACCGGGGTGACGCCCACCGATTTCAGATGATCGGCCGGGCCAATGCCCGACTGCATCAGCAGCTTCGGCGAGCCGATGGCCCCGGACGAAACGATCACCTCGCGATCGGCGCGCAGGATTTTTGTCTCGCCGCCAGGTCTGTCGACAATCTCGACGCCGATGGCGCGGCCCTTCTCGACGACGATGCGGGTCACCAACACGTCGGTCCTGACCGTCAGGTTCTTGCGCGCGCGGATCGGCTTGAGATAGGCGACCGAAGCGGAGGAGCGCCGGGCGTTCTTCTGGGTCAACTGGTAGTAGCCGACGCCTTCCTGGGTGGCGCCGTTGAAGTCCGGATTGAAAGGGATGCCCATCTCCTGGCCAGCGCGGAAATAGGCTTCGCAGATCGGCAGCGGCGAGATCGGGTTGGACACGCCGAGCGGGCCTTGGTCGCCATGAAAGTCGTTGGCGTAGCGCTGGTTGTTCTCGGCGCGTTTGAAATAGGGCAGCACGTCGCGATAGCCCCAGCCGGCGAGGCCCTCTTCCTTCTCCCAGGCATCGTAGTCGCGGGCATTGCCGCGCGTGTAGATCTGGGCGTTGATGGAGGAGCCGCCGCCGACCACCTTGGCCTGCGTGTACCAGAAGACGCGGTCTTTCATGTGCTTTTGCGGCACGGTCGACCAGCCCCAGGAGGCAATGCCCTTGGTCATCTTGGCAAAGCCTGCCGGCATGTGGATGTAGGGGTGCCAGTCCTTGCCGCCGGCTTCCAGCAGCAGCACGGAATTCGTCGGGTCCTCGCTCAGCCGGTTGGCCAGGACACAGCCGGCCGGGCCGGCGCCCACGATGATGTAGTCGGTCATATCAGTATCCACCTACAACCGCGGCACGGAGAGCGCGCCGTCGACATTGATGATCGAGCCGGTCGAAAAGCCGAGCTTGCCGGCGGCGAGCGTCGCCACCACCGCGCCGATGTCTGACGCTTCGCCCAGCGTTTTGCCGGCACCAGTCCACCCTCGATGAGGGCATCGTATTTGGCGGTCACGCCTGCCGTCATGTCGGTGCGGATGATGCCTGGCCGCAACTCGAAGACGCCGATGTTTTCAGGCGCGAGCCGCAGCGCCAGGTTCTTCACCCACATGGAGAGCCCGGCCTTCGAGATGCAGTAGTCGGAGCGTTCCGGCGAGGCCATCTCGGCGCTGACCGAGGTGACGGTGATGATTGATTTTGGGTGATCGCCGGGTGCCGCCAGCATCGCCTTGGCTATGGCCTGGCTGAGGAACACCGTGCCACGCAGATTGATGCCCATCGTGCGGTCGAAATTTTCCGGCTTCAGTTCGAGCAGATCGCCGCGCACCATGGCGCCGACGCCGGCATTGTTGACCAGGCAATCGATGCGGCCGAAGGCGCGCATGGCGGCATCGACGAGTGCGGCGTGGCTATCGAGATTGGCGATGTCGCATTGGGCGTAAGCGAATTTCGCGCCGCGTGCGGCGATGTTCTCGGCCAGTCCGTCTGCGGCTTTCTGGGCCAGATCGGCGACCACGAGGTCGAATCCAGCATCGGCCAGCGCTTCCGCACAGGCCAGCCCAATGCCGCGCGCGCCGCCGGTGACGATGGCAGCGGGGCGGGTCATGCGGCAAGCTCCACCTTGCGGATGTGCTCGGCCACGCGCAGTGCCTGAGCCGCGATCGACAGTGCTGGATTAACCGCAGCCGAATTCGGCAAAAAACTGCCGTCGACGACGAACAGGTTCTGGTGGTCGAAGGCGCGGCAGAACGGATCGAGCGGCGCGGTCGCGGGATCGTCGCCCATCTTGACCGTGCCGCACTGGTGCGAGGGCGTGCGCTTGTCGAAGGGGCGCGACAGCACGAGGGGATAACCGCAGGCGCGGAAGTTTTCGCGCATCACCTTGGTCAGCCCGTCGAGCGACTGCATGTTGGAGCGCCGCCACTGCATGACGATGTCCTTGCCGTCGACCATGATGCGGCTTTCGGGATCGGGCAGGTCCTCGCACATCAGGTACCAGTCGACGGCATGGCCGGCCATGAAATCGAGCGCGAATCTCGGCGCGTATTTCACGTTGGCCCTCAGCATGTTGCCGTCGATCTTGCCGAGCAGTTGGACATTGCCGAGCGGTTTGCCGCCCTTGCCGTCGGAGAGATAATAGTCGTTCAGCATCAGCGTCTTCTGGTAGACGGAATCGTTCCTGCGGCGCGGATCGATGGCCAGCATGGCGCTGGAATTGTGGTTCATGAAATTGCGGCCGACCTGGTCGGAACGATTGGCAAGGCCTTTGCCATCGGATGAGGGCGAGCGCAGCAGGATGACGGCCGAATTGACCGCGCCGGCGGAGAGGATGACCAGTTTCGGCGATACTTTCTTCAACTCGCCATTCTGCCGGTAGTGGATGGCGGCGATTTTTTTGCCGTCGGCGGCCGCTTCGAGATACTCGACATAGCAGCCGGTCTCGAGCCGGATGTTGCTGTCCTTGAGCGCCGCCGCGAGCGGTGCGGTCTGGGCGTCCATCTTTCCCTGGCCGGTGTTTGGAAACGCGTCCCAGCCGGTTTTTCCCTCCTTCAGCCAGGTGTCGATATCAACGCCGAGGGGCAAAGAGGCCGGATGCAGGCCGAGGCCCTTGAGCTCGGCGCGGGCTCGCGCGATCGGTGCTTCGTCGGGCACTGGCTTGAAGGCATAGGGGATCGAGTGGAAGGGTTCGGTCGGATCTTCGCCCAGCGTACCGCGCACGCGAAACAGCTGCTCGGCCCTGGAATACCAGGGCTCGAATTCGTCATAGGAAAATGGCCAGGCTGGCGAGACGCCGCCGAAGTGGCCCATGGCGGAAAAATCTTCCTTGCGGTAGCGGATCAGCACCGCGCCATAGAATTTCGAATTGCCGCCGACATAGTAGTAATTGCCGGGATTGAAGGCGGCACCGCCGGCCTCGCGCCACATCTCCTTTGGCCGATAGTGGCCGTCGACGAAGATCGAGCGCGTGTCGCGTGCATGCGGGGTTGCCGGCAAGGGCTCGCCGCGCTCCAGCATCAGGATCGAGGCGCCGCTGCCGACCAGACCGGAGGCGATCGTGGCGCCGCCGATGCCGGAGCCGATGATGACGATGTCCGGATTTGTCATGGTCTAAATCGCGTCCTGACGCGCTTTAGGTTTTTGTTTTGATGCATGTCGTTGCCCCAAAACCGGATCCACTTTTGGGCGACATACATTAGCGAATGCGGTTCTCGGTCGCCGGATCGAAGAACACCGCCTTGGTCAGGTTGAAGGCGAGCGGCGTGCTGGTGCCCGGCTGGATGTTGGCGTCGGCGCGCAGCCGCGCCACAACGGGCTTGCCGCCGAGATTGGTGACCGCGAAGGTGTCGGAGCCGGCCGGTTCGACGACCTCGATGTGCAGGTCGGCGGTGGCGATGTTCGAGGCATTGCGCTCGGCGCCCTCCGGATCGGTCAGCGCTTCCGGCCGCACGCCGAAGATGATCGGCTTGCCCTGGAATGCCGAGAGACCCGCCGGCGCATTGGCCATCGGCAGCGTGATCGGCTCGCGCGCCTCGCGCTGCAGCACGACGGACAGCGCATTGCCCGATGTGGCGATGGTCGCCGGGATCAGGTTCATCGCCGGCGAGCCCATGAAGTCGGCGACGAACAGGTTGGTGGGGTTGTTGTAGATTTCGGCCGGCGTGCCGAACTGCTGCACCTCGCCGTCGCGCATCACGGCGATCTTGGTCGCCAGCGTCATCGCCTCGATCTGGTCGTGGGTGACGTAGACGATGGTGGTGCCGGTGGTGGCATGCAGGCGCTTGATCTCGATGCGCATGTCGACGCGCAGCTTGGCGTCGAGGTTGGACAACGGCTCGTCGAACAGGAACAGTTTGGGGTCGCGCACCAGCGCCCGGCCCATGGCGACGCGTTGGCGCTGGCCGCCGGAGAGTTGGCTCGGCTTGCGCTGCAGGAGGTGGCCGATCTGCAGCACCTTGGCCACCTTGTCGATCGCCTTCTGGCGCTCATCGGCCGGCACGCCGCGCATCTCCATGCCAAAGGAGATGTTTCCGGCCACCGTCATGTTCGGATAGAGCGCATAGCTCTGGAACACCATGGCGATATCTCGCTTAGAAGGGTGCAGATCGTTGATGGCGCGACCGTCGACACGAATCTCGCCCTCGGTGATCTGCTCGAGGCCGGCAATGGTGTTGAGCAAGGTGGACTTGCCGCAGCCGGATGGGCCGACCAGCACCAGGAAGCCGCCTTTTTCGAGTTCGACATCGATGCCCTTCAGGATCTCAACATTCCCGAAGCGCTTCTTCAACCCGTCAATTTCCAGAAAAGCCATGGTCGTTCCTTCAGAATTGGTCAGCCCTTGACCGCGCCCGCCATCAGCCCGCGCACGAAATAGCGGCCGGCGACGACATAGACGATCAGGGTGGGCAGAGCCGCGATCATCGCGGCCGCCATGTTGACGTTGTATTCGACGACGCCGGTCGAGGTGTTGACGACATTGTTGAGCGCCACGGTCATCGGCATGGCGTCGCCGGTGCCGGCATAGGCCGAGGCGAACAGGAAGTCGTTCCAGATGTTGGTGAACTGGTAGATGACGGTGACGACGAAGATCGGCATCGAGTTCGGCAGCATGATGCGGCGGAAGATCTGGAAGAAGGAGGCGCCGTCGACCTGGGCGGCCTTGATCAATTCGGTCGGGAAGGCCTCGTAGTAGTTGCGGAAGAACAGCGTGGTGAAGCCGATGCCGTAGACGACGTGGACGAAGACGAGGTTGACCGTCGAATTGCCGAGACCGAAGCTTGTTCCGACCGAGTTCTGCAGCGTCACGCCGAAACGGCCGACGCTGCCGAGGATCGTCGCCATCGGCAGCAGCACCGACTGGAACGGGATGAAGCAGGCGAACAGCATCAGGCCGAACACCAGCGTCGCGCCGCGAAAGCGCCATTTGGTCAGCACATAGCCGTTGAGCGCGCCGAGCATGGTCGAGATCAGCACGGCCGGAACCACCATCTTGATGGAGTTCCAGAAATAGCCCTTGATGCCGGCGCAGGTGAGACCGACGCAGGTCTCGCCCCAGGCTTTCAGCCACGGGTCGAAGGTCGGCGCCTTGGGCAGCGCCAGCATGTTGCCGTTCTGGATCTCGTCCATGGTCTTGAACGAGGTGACCAGCATGACGAAGAGCGGCATCAGGTAGAACAGCGCAAACAGCGCCAGCAGCCCGTAGATGACGACACGGTTGAGGGTCTTGGTGCTTATACCGCTAGAGGCCTGGCGGGCAGGGGTGGCGACAGCGCTCATCGCGGTTTCTCCCGCAGTTCCGAATAGAGGTAGGGCACGATGATGGCGACGATGGTCATCAGCATGATCACCGCACTGGCCGAACCGACGGCCATCTCGTTGCGCTTGAAAGTGTACTCATACATGAAGTTGGAAGGCAGCCAGGCCGAGCCACCGGGGCCGCCTGAGGTCAGCGCCACGACAAGATCGTAAGACTTGATGGCGAGGTGCGCGAGCACGATGAAGGCCGACAGGAAGATTGGCCGCAGCAGAGGAATGACGATGCGGCGATAGAGCTGGAAGGTGGTGGCGCCATCGATCTGCGCCGCCTTCATGATCTCGCCGTCGATGCCGCGCAGGCCGGCCAGGAACATCGCCATGATGAAGCCGGAGGCCTGCCAGACGCCGGCGATGACCACCGTGTAGATGACGAAATCCTTGTTCTTGATCCAGTCGAAGTGGAAGCTCGTCCAGCCCCACTGGTGCAAGGTCTGTTCGAGGCCGAGACCGGGATCGAGGAACCATTTCCAGGCGACGCCGGTGACAATGAAGGACAGCGCCATCGGATAGAGGTAGATCGGCCGCAGCACGCCTTCGCCGCGGATCTTCTGGTCGAGCAGGATGGCCAGGAACAGGCCGAGGGCCAGGCAGATGGCAATGTAGAGAAAGCCGAAAATGCCCATATTGGTGATCGACGTATACCAGCTCGATGGCGGGTCGGTGTCGAAAGTCCAGCCCCACAGCCGCTGATAGGCGCGCGAGCCGGTGATGACATAGGACGGGAAGGTCTTGGAATTGGTGAAGGACAGATAGATCGTCCACAGGATGAAGCCGTAAACGAAGACGATGGTGATGGCGAAGCTCGGCGCCAGCACGATCTTCGGCAAGGCATCCTGCAGGCGCGAGCGCACCGAGGCGCGCGGCCTGACATGCTCCGGCTTCAGCTTGATCTGGCTTGTTGCTACCGTGCTCATGAGCTCCTCCCGTTTCGGGTCGTCCATGCTCTGCCGTCAGGCGGCAAGGCGGCCCGTGCATACGGGTCCTTGGTCGGCATGGTGTTGAGCCGGCCAATCGTTGAGATAAAACCTCCCCCGCCGAAGCGGGGAAGGTGTTTTCAGGCTTGACGCTTACTTGGCGTCGTCGATCGCCTTGACCAGCTCGGTCACGGCTTCGTCCGAGGTCTTGATCTGACCATGGACGAACTTCGAGACGACATCCTTGTAGGCATTGGCGACAGCCGGAGGCGCGCCATAGCCCTGGGCCAAGGAGCCGAACAGCGTGCCGCCGTCGTTGGCCTTCTTCAGGTCGGCGATGCCCTTCTTGCCGCAAGCGTCGAAGTCGGTGTCCGGAACGTCGGTACGGGCCGGAACCGAACCCTTGACGACGTTGAAGGCCGACTGGAAGCTCTTCGACAGGGTGGCGGTGGCCAGTGCTACCTGGGCGGCCTTGCGGTCGTCCGGAACGTTGAACATGCCGAACATGTCGGAGTTGTAGATCACGGAGCCGTCGGTGCCCGGGAAGCGATAGCACAGGAAGTCCGTGCCGGGGGTCTTCTTGGCGGCGTGGAACTCACCCTTGGCCCAGTCACCCATGACCTGCACCAGGGCATCGCCCTTGATGACCATGGCGGTGGCAAGGTTCCAGTCGCGGCCCGAGAAGTTCGGGTCGACATAGGTGACGAGCTTGGCGAGGTTGTCGAACGACTTCTTCATCGTGTCGGACTTGAGCGAAGCATCGTCGAGGTCGTTGAAGGCCTTCTTGTAGAACTCAGGTCCGCCGGTCGACAGCACGACCGAATCGAACATGGTGGCTTCCTGCCAGTTCTGGCCGCCGAGCGCGAGCGGGATCACGCCTGCAGCCTTGGCCTTGTCGAGCAGGGCAACGAAGTCGTCGAAGGTCTTCGGCTCGGTGCCGCCGATCTTGTCCATGACGGCCTTGTTGATCCACAGCCAGTTGACCGAGTGGACGTTGACCGGAGCCGCGACCCACTTGCCTTCATAGACCGAGAACTTCTGCAGGGCCGCCGGAACCGACTTGTCCCAGCCTTCCTTCTTCGCCGTCTCGGTCAGGTCGCCCATGACGCCGGCCGCCGCATAGTCGAGCACGGTGTAGCCGAGCATCTGCGAGGCGGTCGGGTAGTTGCCGGCCGCGACCATCGCCTTCAGCGCGGTCATGGCAGCGTCGCCGCCACCGCCGGCCACCGGCACGTCCTTCCAGGCATAGCCTTCCTTGGCCAGATCGCCCTTGAGGACGTTAAGAGCGGCCGCTTCGCCACCCGACGTCCACCAATGCAGCATCTGCACTTCCTTGACGTCCGCGGCATGCGCCGAGAACGCAAAGCTCGTCGCAAGAGCCGTTCCGATAAGCAGTTTGCGCAACATGTACTTCCTCCCTTGTTGCATTACACGACCGGTGGAAGCCCACCGGGTTCTTCCAAACTCAGCCGACCCACCATCCGGTGCGCTGGCCGCGATGAAACTGGATTGTCTTTTCCTCGGTATAATCTTCGACGGCGCGCTTGCCGAGTTCGCGTCCGAGACCGGACTGCTTGTAGCCCCCAAAAGGCAGCTCGGGATAACCTTCCATGAATGTGTTCACCCAAACCGTCCCCGAACGCACCCCACGCGCCACCGACATGCAAGTGTCGATGCTGGCGCTCCACACGCCTGCAGACAGACCATAGGGCGTGTTGTTGGCGATGTGCAACGCCTTTTCAATCGTTTCAAAAGTCAGCACGGAGAGCACCGGGCCGAACACTTCCTCACGCGCAATCGCCATGCTCTCGGTGACGTTGCGTAAGATGGTGGGGTCGAGATACTGGCCGGCATTCGAGGCCAGTTGCTTGCCGCCGCTGTAGACATTGCTGCCTTCGCCTGCGGCTGCCGCCACGTAATCCGTCACTTTGGTCAGATGGTCGGACGAGATCATCGCGCCGACCTTGGTTCGATCATCGAGCGGATCACCGACCTTCACCCTGGCGGTAAGTGCCTTGACGGCGGCAAGAAAATCGTCGGCGATCGCCTCGTGGACGATCAGCCGGCTGCCGGCATTGCAGCATTCGCCGGCGTTGAAGAAGCCGCCGAACACCGCCGCGTCGGCGGCTGCCTTGAGGTCGGCATCCGGGAAGACGATCTGGCCGTTCTTGCCGCCGAGTTCCATCGAGACCTTCTTCAGCGACTGCGCGGCCGACGCCATGGTCATCTTGCCGACGCGGGTGGAGCCGGTGAACGACACCATCTCGACCAGGGGATGGTTGACCATCGGCGCGCCGACATCGGCTCCCAGGCCGGCAAGGATGTTGACGACGCCTGCAGGCAGGCCGGCCTCGAGCAGGATGTCCCCCAGCACGAAGGTCGAGGCCGAGGTCATCTCGCTCGGCTTGACCACGGCCGTGCAGCCGGCGGCGAGCGCGAAAGGCAGTTTCTGGCTGACGATGAGGAACGGGAAATTCCATGGCGTGATGATCGACACGACACCGATCGGTTCACGCACGACCACGCCCAGCATGGCGTCGCCGAGATTGGCGTAGCTCTCGCCGTGCAGCGTGCGGGCGAGAGAAGCGGCATAGCGCCAGATGTCGACGGCGCCGCCGATCTCACCGCGCGCCTGGGCGATCGGCTTGCCGGATTCCAGCGCGTCGAGCCGGGCGATGTCTTCCAGCCGCGCCTCGATCAGGTCGGCCGCCTTGAGCAGGATCGCGGCGCGTTCGGAGGCTTTCATGCGCGGCCAGGGGCCGGTCTCGAACGCTTTGTGCGCGGCCTGCACCGCGGCTTCCACCTCGGCCTCGCCGGCCTGCGCATAATGCGAAACGGTGAAGCCGTGGCCGGGGCTCTTGCGTTCCAGCGTGCGGCCGTCGCGGGCATCGACATGCTTGCCGTCGATCAGCAGCCTGTAAGCCTTTGGTGCTGCCGAAGCTTCCGCGGGCATGGCGATGTTGAGGGGGGCGTTCATCAGGATTGTTTTCTCTAGCTTCTTGAAAATGCCGGCTTCTGCTTGGTCTTGAAAGCAGTCACGCCAGCCTTGAGATCGCCGGTGAGCGCGATGAAGCCGCTGGCCAGTGCTTCGGTCGCGGCGGCACTTTCCTCGCCTTCGGCCACCGCGATCATCAGCTTGGCCGCTTCCGTCGCCAGCGGGCCGCGCTCGGCGATCTTTTCAGCCCAACTTTTGGCTTCGGCTAACCCACCGCCGGTTTCGACAACTCTGTCGACGATGCCCAGAACGAGTGCCTGGGCCGCCAGGAAAACTTCACCACCCAGCGCCATGCGCCGCACCGTCTGTGCGCCGAAGCGGCGCACGGCGCGCTGCGTGCCGGACCAGCCGGGCACGACGCCGATCGAGGTTTCGGGGAAGCCGAGCTTGACGTGTGTTTCCGCGACCCGGAAATCGCAGGCGACCGCCAGTTCCAGCCCGCCGCCCAGCGCATGGCCGGACAGCACGGCGATGGTCGGTTGCCTGAGCCTGGCCAGCCGGTCGAAGACGCGGTGGCCGTAGCGCACCCATTGCACCTGGAAATCAGCGGCGCTCATCTGCGCCCACGCCTCGACATCGCCGCCGGCGCAAAAGCCCTTGCCTTCGCCGCGGACCAGCACGACGCGCACACCTTCGGCCAGCTCCGCTTCGTCGAGCGCGGCTTCGAGCGCGCGCAGCATCGGAATATCCAGCGCATTGAACTTTTCCGGCCGGCGCAAGGTGACGATGCCGATGGCGCCGTCCTGCTCGAAGGTGACGAGGCGCTCAGCCATGCGCGCCTCCGAGCGAGGCGCCGCCATTGAGCGACAGGCCGATCGGTTGATCCTGATAGAGCGCTGACGGCGTCACCTTGAGATCGTTGGCGACACCGAGCGGTGTTTCGGACTGCGCCAGCACATCGCGCTCGAGGTCGATGCCGGGCGCCAATTCCGTCACCATCAGCCCATCGGGCGTCAGCTTCATCACGCAGCGCTCGGTGACATAGGTGATGTCCTGGCCCTGCGCGACCGCGCGCTTGCCGGAGAAGGAGATGTGCTCGACCTCGTTGACCACCTTCTTGACCTTGCCCTCCTGGTCGATGCGGATGCCACCATCGGCCAGCGAAAGCTTGGCGCCGGCATTGAAGAAGCCGGAGAAGACGATCTTCCTTGCCCGCGCGGTGATGTCGACAAAACCGCCGGCGCCGGCGGTGACATGCGGCCGTGCCGACAGTTTCGAGACGTTGACCGAGCCGTGGCGGTCGATCTGCAGGAAAGACAGCAGCGAGGCGTCGAAGCCGCCGGCCTGGAAATAGATGAACTGGTGCGGCGAGGGCATGAACGCGTCGGCGTTCGACGAGCAGCCGAACTTGAAGTCGAGCAGCGGCACGCCGCCGACCGCGCCCTGCTCGATCACCCAGGTGACCTTGCCGTGCTGGCCTTCTTCCAGAAGGATGCGCGGCACATTGGCCGAGATGCCGAAGCCGATGTTGACGGCCATGCCGTCGCGCAGCTCCATGGCGACGCGGCGCGCGATGACCTTCTGCACGTTCATCTCGGCATTGCGGAAGGTCGACAATGGCCGGAAGATCTCGCCCGAAATCGCCGGGTCGTAAGGCGTCAGCGTCGTCTGCAACTGGTCGGGCGCGACGACGATGTGGTCGACCAGCACGCCCGGCACACGCACATCATGCGGCTTCAGCGTGCCGTTCTCGACGACGCGCTTGACCTGCGCGATGACGACACCGCCATTGTTGCGGGCGGCGAGCGCCTGTTCGAGGCCACCGAGATAGGCGCCCTCATGCTCATAGGTGAGGTTGCCGCGCTCATCCGCCGTGGTGGCGCGGATGATCGAGACCTGCGGCACGATCGAGCGGAAATAGAGCCATTCCTCACCGTCGAACTGCTGCACAGACACGATCGGTTCGCTGGCGGCGGCGTTCATGGCGCAGCCCTGGTGACGCGGGTCGGCAAAGGTATCGAGACCGACCTTGGTCAGCACGCCCGGCCGCTTGGCGGCGGCCTCGCGGTGCATGTCGAATAGGATGCCCGACGGCACGTTGTAGGCGGCAACCGAATTGTCGCCGATCATCTTCCAGATCTGCGGCGGCTCGGCGGAAGAGGGGCCGGACGGGTAGGAGCCGCACAGCGTACGCTTCAACAGGCCGGGCTTGGCGAGATGGTCGATGCCCTTGATGCCATACATGTCGCCGGCGGCGATCGGGTGCAGCGTGGTGATATTTTTTGGGTGGCCTTCCCCGTCGAAGCGTTCGCCGATGGCGGCCAACACCGCGTCCGGGCAGCCGAGGCCGCTCGACGACGACACGGAAACGACCATGCCATCCCTGATCAGGCTGGCTGCCTGCGCTGCGGAAACGACCTTGCTCAATTCATGCTCCCGAGTTTCGGGTCGATCTTGATGGCCTTGCCGGAGTTGGCCGATTGAAGCGCCGCCTCGGCTGAGGCCAGCGACCAGATGCCGTCCTCGCCGGTGGCGGCAGGTTGGCCCTCGCCGCGGATCGCGGCGTGGAACTGGCGCACGGATCTTGTGTAGAGATCCCCGCGATCGAAGCTCAGCTCCTCTTCGCCATTGGCCGTGCGCAACAGCACCGAGCCATCCGGCTTCTGGGTCATCACATTGCTGGCGATCAGCGAGCCTTCCGAACCATGCACCTCGAAGCCGGTGCCGGCGAATTTGGTGGTGAAGCCTTCATGCGACTGGGCGATGAGGCCGGACTTGAAGCGCCAGATGCACATGGCGCCGTCTTCCAGTCCGCTGCCGGCCATGCCGGCGACTTGCGTGAAGGCCGAGACCTCGACCGGATCGTCGCCCAGCACGAAGCGCAGCGTGTCGGCATCGTGCACGGTGATGTCGAGCACGACGCCGCCGCCGGCCTCCGGCCTGGTGATGCGCCAGCCCTGCAGAGTCTCGGGCAGATAGACGGAATGGAAGACGCGTGCGGCGATCGGCTTGCCGATGCGGCCGGAGGCGATGGCGTCGCGCATGGCGCGATGCGCGCCGGCATTGCGCAGATGATGGTTGGTGCCGAGCACGATGCCCGCGGCCCTGGCCGCAGCGACCATTCTGCGCGCGTCGGCGCTGGTCAGCGCCAGCGGCTTCTCGCACAGGACATGCTTTCCCGCCTTGATGGCGGCGAGCGCCTGTTCGAGATGCAGTTCGTTGGTGGTCGAGATGTAGACGGCGTCGACATCCGCACCGAGGAGGCCGCCGAGCGTCGAGACGGCAAGCGGGATGTCGTTTTCCCCGGCATAGGCCTTCGCGCGTTCGGGACTGGAACTCATCACCGCCGTGATCTCGCCGCCCTCTTGCGCACGAATGGCATTGATCATGAATTGCCTGGCGATCGTGCTGGCGCCGATCAGCCCCCATCTGATACTCACGCGGCGCCTCCCGTTCCCGTAGCCCTGTTTCGCGAACGGCGATCCGGACCGCAGCTTTCCCTGACCACGAGATTGACCGCGCCGATATGATCCTCGGCCCGCGTGGTGCGCGACTGGATCATTTTCAGCATGACGTGGGCGGCGCGTTCGCCAAGGCCCGCCGAGTCCACAGCGACGCTGGTCAAAGCCGGCATGTAATGCTCGGCCTCGGCCACGTCGTCGAAACCGACGATGGCGAAATCCGCACCGGGCTCAAGCCCACGCTTGCGCAAAGCCAGCATGGCGCCGAAGGCGACGGCATCGTTGAAGCAGAGGGCAGCGGTCGGCGGTTCAGCCATCGCCAGAGCCGTTTCCAGGCACGCGATACCGCCTCTGCGGCTGGTCTCGCCCTCGACGACCAGCGTGTCGCCCGCGGCGATGCCTTGCGTCTCGCAGGCTTCGCGAAAGCCGCCAAGGCGCTCGTGATAGACCACCAGATCGGACGAGCCGCCGAAGAAGACCAGCCGGCGATGTCCCTTGCCGATGAGGTGAGCGGTGGCGAGATAGGCGCCGCGATGATTGTCGGGCGCAATCACCGGGATGCGGCTCTCAGGCAAGCGGCGCATGGCGAAGACCACCGGCAGGCCCGCCATCTCCAGGCGGCGGAAGGCGCCTGGCGTGGTGCCGCGCGCCGGCGACACGATGAGGCCGGCAACGCCTTGCTCCATCAGCGACTTCAGCACCTCTTCCTGGCGCACCGGATTCTCTGCCGTGTTGGCGATGAACGGCACGATACCGGCCGACTGGAAGACGCGCTCCATGCCGACCGCCAGTTCGGCGAAAAAGGGATTGGTGAGATCGTTGATGACCATGCCGATGACGTTGGAATGGGCCTTGCGCAGATTGGCGGCGCCGCGGTTGTAGACATAGCCGACATCCTCGATCGCCTTGCGCACCTTGACCGCCGTCTCAGGCCGGATCAGCCCACTGCCCTGGAGCACGAGCGACACCGTCGATTTGGACACGCCCGCCTCGCGGGCAATGTCGAAGATCGTCGCCTTGGCCCGGCTGGCCATCCTGATATCTCCTCCCGGTTTTCCTGATCAGATTTATTGGAACGTTCTAATCATTGGTTCAATCGTGAGTCAACCGAGAATTTTTCTCAGCCTGAAAAGCCGATTGTGCGTACTCAAATGGCTTGGCTTATAAGGCTTTCCGTGCTGCAACGCAGCATTTGCCCGCCAATGCGCTCCCAATCTAAAGGTTCTTGATTTATTGGAACGTTCCATTTATAGGCGCTGTGAAGGGAGAGATCGATGGACATTGCCTTGCCTGGTGAAGGTGGCCGCAACACCCGTTACGCGCTTGTCGGACAACCGGTGCAGCCTGACATCGGCGCGCGCTTTTCGCGCATCGCCTATGCCGCTGCGCATGTCGTTGCCGATCCCCATGAAATGACCGATCCATGGTCGCGGCCCGTCGTCGACTGGGACAGGACGATGGCGTTCCGCCATCATCTGTGGCGGCTCAGCTTCCGCATCGCCGAGGCGATGGACACGTCGCAGCGCGGCATGGGCTTCGACTGGGCCAATGCGAAGGAATTGATCCGCCGTTCGATCGCCGAGGCGCGAACGGTTCCGGGCGCCGATCTAGCCTCGGGCGCCGGAACCGACCACCTGGCGCCGGCCGCCGCCAGGACGCTCGACGACGTAATCGCTGCCTATGAGGAGCAGTTCGCTTTCATCGAAGGGCAGGGCGGCAAGGCGATCATGATGGCAAGCCGCGCACTGGCTACAGTGGCGAAGGGGCCGGACGACTACGCCGCCGTCTATGACCGCATCTTAAGCCAGGCCTCCGGCAAGGTCATCCTGCACTGGCTGGGTGACATGTTCGACCCGGCCTTGAAGGGCTATTGGGGCAGCAACGATTTCGAGACCGCGCTCGATACGGTGGTCGCCATCATCGAGCGCCACGCAGGTAAGGTCGAAGGCATAAAGATATCGTTGCTCGATGCCGGCAAGGAGGTTGCGCTCCGCAACCGGCTGCCGGACGGTGTCGTGATGTTCACCGGCGACGACTTCAACTATCCCGAGCTGATCGCCGGAGACGGCAACAGGCATTCGCACGCGCTGCTTGGCATTTTCGACGCCATCGCGCCGGTCGCCAACGCCGCCCTGGCAAGGCTCGCCGCGGGCGATCAGGCCGGCTATGACGCGCTGATGGCGCCGACGGTGCCGCTATCGCGAAAAATCTTCGAGGCGCCAACCGAATATTACAAGGCCGGCATCGTCTTCATGGCCTGGCTGAACGGCCACCAGGACCACTTTACGATGGTCGGCGGCATGCAGTCGGCGCGCGGCATCCGCCATTATGCCGAAATCTTTCGCCTTGCCGACCAGGCAGGTCTGCTGGCCGATCCCGACCTTGCTGTATCGCGGATGAAGAGCCTGTGTGCCGTAGCAGGCGTCTGAGCCGAACGAGATTGGGTGGAAGTATCCCCCCTGCCTCGGGGATTTGCGGAGGTGCAGGAGAGGCAGCCCTGCGAGATCTACAATCTCGGCGCCCAGAGCCACGTCCCCGGTTCGCCGTGGCTTGGCGTGTATCATTTTAATACAATCCCCAATTGGTAGACTCGCGCGAGACTCCGGCAGTTAATCCCTCCCGTCAGGCCAAAAGGAGGGAAAGGCCGCAGACCGGGAGGAAACGATGTCTGTGCAAAAAGAAGATTATCGAACGAACAAAGCCGACTATGTGATTGCTGCGACGTATGGCCGAACGGCCGCGGATGATGGTGACCGCGATGAGCTCCTGGCAAAGGGAAGTTCCTGCGGCTAAGAGATCGGCGATTCGCCAAATTGGCGGCAAACCCGGCGGAAAGCTCGCCAGGGCCGAAAGCCAGACCGCGTGGTTAGCGCCGGCAACTCGTTTTAGCGAGTTGAACGCATGAAAAGCCCCGCCGACCGGGAGTCAAGCGGGGCTTTCTGGACAAGGTTTTGGGATGTCCAACGATCCGAGAGGATCGGTTTCAATGTGGCGCCCTCTTCGATCCAGCGCATCGGCCGAATAGATGAAGGCCGACCGATCGGACGTCCGCCAAGAACAACGACTATCTGCGCTGGCAAGGATTCCAGGCGCTCACGCTTGTTCAGGACGGCGTGGAAATGGTGACCGATAATGGTGGCTCGATCCGGCCATTATCGTGGAGCGGCCGACGCGACCGGCAAAAAAGCTCGGCAGAGCTATCGCCTATGTCTGGATGGTGGGCGTGACAGGGCTACCCACCGTCGTCTCGAAGCCCAATGCTGCTGGGCATTCTGGCAAGACCGGGAGGCGCAATGCCTCCCTTCAATGCCTCACCACATACTAGGTGGGAGGCATTTGAGCAAATGTCGAAGAGCTGATTGAGTGGAAAAGCCAGGGAGGCCCGCCTGAGGCATGCGGACAAGGACGGTGAAGTATCCTGAGTTGCCGCCAAAAGCTCTCCAACGGGGCTGCTGGGCGCGCTGGCGGCGACTTTGGTTCGGTTTACCGGCCTTCTCCAGCTCCGGAACTTTTCGATACTGCGTACATCGTGGCGAAGGAAACGGTCATGATGGCCGCCACAACAAAAATGCAGCCACAGAGGTCCCACATCGAGGTGACCATGCTCTGCACGACGCGGGTGCGGGGCCAACTGAGGAAAAGGCGAGAGCCGTAACACCAGATCGCTAGCACCATTGAAACTACTAGTAGGTTCTTGCTTATTCCGAGCTTGTACGCGCGATCCCACGAGCCACCGATTAGAACAAAGACGACCGATAGGAATACAGAAAGGGCGAGCGAGGTGTTGACCAAAGCGCGAGGCATATCTGGCCGCAGGATTGCCGTATTTTTGAAAAGATCAATCCATTCGTTAGCAAACGTAAGTGCTACACTTGGCGTGACACTGAATACAGCGTCAAAAATCTTCTTCACTGTTTTGGACCGAACATAGGCATAGGTATGGACCCCACAATGCGGTTGTCCAAGGAAACAAATTCATAGTAGGCTGTAACTGGCACTACGCTGGCCTCTGCACCGGAGATCCTAAAGACGATATCGCCTTTAGTGCCTAGCGGAGTACCTTCCTTATTCGTTTCGAAGAACGCTTTGTAGTACGCATCCTGGGCCTTCAGGAATACAGGTCGCACCCTGATATTGTCAGGGTTGCCATCCGGTCTTCCCTTGTATCGTTGAGCGCTGTAAGTGAAAAAGCTCTCCAGCGCACCGTCCCTAGGAACGATACCAATTACCCCATCAATCTCCAGCATTGTATCGTGAGGCTTATTGGGATCGCTCGGGACAAATACACGAACCTGATCTGTGTACCCGTCCTCTGGTATCCCAGCTTCGGCCTGTTCGGAACCGCCCGATGTGTTCGAGGCGATACATGGGTTGTCTTTTGCGTTCTCCTGTTCGTCTATTTTTGAGCCCATGAACTGTGCGTCCGTATAGTCACCAAGATTTCCGTACTTTATGCAACCATTGACCGCTCTCGGGCTGAGATCGTTGCTTACCCGTGGTTCTACTCGTACCTCATCTGATGGCACATAAGTGTCTTTTGGACCGGCTACATGCCAGGTGACGAGTAAGTCCGTATCGCGGTCAAGATTTCCGACACATGATACATATCGGCGTAGCTTACCGGTTTCTTCGACCCAGGAGTTGGTGACGAAGTTGAAGTTGCCAACATGGTGTTCTTGTCGAGTGTCGCCTCTCGGGCAATCCGCTGCGTACGACGGTGACGGAACGGCGACAAATGTGCCCTGAAATAGAACGAAGGCTGCCTGCTGGTAGATCTTCATGGAACCCCCAAAAACGCGCCAGTCTTAACTCGTGGCCTGTACCTTAGTGCCTAAACAGGAGTCCGCAAATGAGCTTCTGCCGTTACGAACGGGTCTCGGGGTATCGCCCTCTAATTTCAGCGTTGAAAAACGCTCCAAGGGACGACGACTGCATGAAGCGCTCGTACATAAAGCCAGGGAAATTGTAGTACTGGTACACCATTCCTGTGCGAAACATCACTTCTAAAGTTTCAGAGGACGCGTCGTAGCCGACTTCAGCTATGTTACTGGACGCTACCGGCAACCTGTCCATTGTCACTCCCGTTGCTCTCATCAGCAGACCAAGACGGGTCTTGCGCTCGCCATGCTGCAACCATGGTGTTGTACTCTTCCGGCGTAGGTGCCTTCCTCCAGCTCTCTGCCACGCCAGGATCCTCACTGTTCGGCCTGCTACCTGCGGGAGGTAGCGATATCGGCACCTTACGGGCATCCTTGCTGCCTCGCCGGTGATGATTGCTTCTCCTGTTCGAAGTACGGGTAAACTATCGGCAATGCCGCTGAGATTGTCCGGCAGCGCTGCCTGCACTCTGGTTCGATCCGAGCTGTTGCTCAGACGCATCGCAATGAAGGTGCCACACTGGGAAAGTATGGTGTCATCGATCTCTGATGGTCGTTGGCTAACGATCATGGCTCCAATGCCGAACTTCCTCCCTTCCTTGACAATTCTCTGGACCATACTGCGAGCGGGGCTGTCTGCGTCTTTGCCTAAGTACCGGTGAGCTTCCTCCATGACCACAAGTTGAGGTCTTTGGCGCCCGCCCTCTGGACGCTCCCGTCCCCAAAAGAGGCCTTCGTAAATTATGCTTAGGATTGATCCGATCAATTGGACTAGCACCGTGCTGGGGATGCCAGAAAGATCTAACACTGTGATCGGTTTGCCATGCCCGAGCCACGCTTGAAGCAACTCCGGCAGGTCCTTACCCGTCACCCCAGCGGTATCAGGAGCCCAATCGCCCGGACTTAATAGGAACTCGAACCTCCTATCTAACAGTCGCGATCGCATTCGGTCGAGCTGTCTCCGAATACCCAAAACGTTTGCATTGTTCAAATAGGGAGCGGTGTTGTTTGTTGTTGCAGGACTATATTGCGGCGGCTGCAATGAGCTTGCGTTACCGGCCGCCAAGAGAGCTGGGACAGTTCGTGCTGAATCGTTCCAAGTGCGGACCTCGGGGTCAATCAAGTCGAACCATAGCTGCCTCAGACTGTAGGGCAGGGGGCTGTCTACCGTCATTGAAACAGGATCGATACCAGCGACAGGAGACGCAGCAACGCGAGCCTGTTTCGCAGCAAATATCTTATCCAGGACTGCTGTAGACGCCCTGTCATCGAGCTTACCCATCAGGAAGTCCAAAATCTCAGACGGCGGCAGCGCCCAGTAGGGAATGACTAGCTTGCTCTCGCCCTTTAGGGGAGAAACACGGAAGACTTCTGCTAACCCCTTCAAGGCGGGAGCGTACTCTCCATGGATATCGAGCAACAAGATACGTGCATTCGGAAAACCTATATCCCCGGGCAGTGACAGCGACCTCAGGAGGCTCGCCACCGTCGTGGACTTACCTGATCCCGTAGACCCCAGTACCGCGCTGTGTCGCGTAACCAACCTGTCTAGGTCGATACGAACAGGCACACTCTCCGCATTAGCCAATCGACCTACAACGACCTGCCCTGCTGCCTCCAAGCCATAAATGACATTCAAGTCATCCTCTGTGACTAGGTGTACATCATCGTTGATGTTGGGGTACTGGCTTATCCCCCGTTCAAAAGACGCCTCAACGATCTCGCCCACAAGTTGGACTGTCATCCACCTCTCACCTCGGTCGTGGATATCGACTAGAGTGCTCGGGGTGGCGCTAGCACCAACTTCAGCAATGATGCCGTAAAGATTGTGGTACCCTTGTGGGATACGGACAAAGCTACCAACCTGCCGATGCGATAGCTACGCCCGCCTATAATTGCGATACCTGACGACACACTGGATGCGAGCCGGACGCTAACAGTCGCACCTGTGACAGCTCCTACCGACCCTAAGATTGTCGGCGTCATGAGGCTGCACCTGAAGAAGGTGCTGGCGACGGAGAAGATGATGCAGCAGGAGCGCCGCTCGAAACAGGGACCGCTGCCGGCGAAGCTGCGGACGGCCCTAGAGCCTGACCGGAGCGGGACATTACAAAGAAGCGGGCAAAGCTAGTGAAATCACCTAACAGGAAGCGGGGGCTGCCCGCACCTACTATACCCCAGTATGTGGCGCGGATCGGTTCCCAATCACGTGTTGGAAGGTCGCCAGGACGCCACTCCGCAGCTACGCCATTGATCACAGCTTTATCACGAGCGTAGACGCTAAAATTGGGACGCCTCTCCGCTAACGTGACTGCGGCATGTTCCTTTGCAAGTTCCTGATACTGAAAAGCGAACAGACTTGCCGACGGATTGGCAGCCAGACTTTCGTCGATACGAGCGGATACATGTGCATCCCCGAACGAGAAACCTATGGAAATCAGCAGTGTATCTTTGGTACTTAAGAAGCTTCGTAGCCGATCGAACAAAGCGGCATACGGAGCCTTTTGTGTCAGATCGTACTTAAGATGCTCGGGGAAAATTAGATGAGTAGCGGACCCGTCCCCTGTACGAGTTACCTCCCCGCGTGAATTGGCTTTCCAACCAAGCGATCCGTGCACCTTCCAGAGCCTTGTCCAGCGAGGCGGCAGATCATTAGCAGCTACTGTAGAAGGGTCGAAGAAGGGTTCGCGCCCGCCTGTGAAGCCATCAAAATATGGGGCGCCTGCGTCCTCCAATGCCTCTTCAAGGAGTAAGTCATAGTTAGTTGTAAATATCTCGATAGGATTGTCCCGATCGGTACCGACGATCCAATTGACTAAGTCGCGGTAAGGGGTGCTTCCACTAGGTAGTCTTACGTTGACCCTTACACCAATCTCGTCACAAATGCGCTTGCTGAAGCGTTCATAGGCAGGGCCATCAAGGCCATCGACTTTGTTATTTCCCAATACATTGGCGAGTGTTCGCGCTCTTGATAACACGGTCTCAATATTAGCGTCTGTGTGGATCGCCTTGATTGCAGCAATAACAGGACCGTAGTCGGCATGAAGCGCTTGAAGTACTTCGGTCGTTAGACCTGCGACAGCTGGTATCAGCGGCTTGCCGGTAGCGGGCACTATGAGACCCGAAGCGGCACCCGCGCCCATAAGAAAACCTATCCGCTTCCTGCCTTGCGCCACTATTGTGCGCAGATCTGCCATGTAGCGATCTGGATTGTGAAAGCTGACTATCATGTGAGACCTACGTTACTGGGTCATGAGCCGTAGCACGAGCCGTATATTTATCGTTAGCAGAGAAATTTAAAACAATTCGAGAAGCCTTTTTTGATCGGTGCCTGATTCGTTGCGCTGCTTTAGAGTAGCAAATTTTTTCGTAAGGGTATCTCACACGGCATTCTCCTCATTGTCCCCCGGCGGGCCTGTCGGATAACTTGGTGTGTTTGCGTGCTGGGACCCCAATACGTTGTCCGGCGTGTACATGTTGGTATACCTTTGTGGCACGTAGGCATTGACTGTACCTTTTGCGTCCACTATCTGTGTGTCCACATTAACCTAGAACAAAGGGTACGGACATGGGCAGCATAGTGGCATACGCACGCGTTTCGACTGGACAGCAGGACTATCAGTCACAGGTGGACCGACTTATGGCAGCCGGTGCCAGCAAGGTGTTCTCAGAGAAGCGTTCCGGCCTTGATGGTGGAAGGCCGGTGCTAGCCGAGTGCATGCGCTATGTGCGTGAGGGCGACACTTTGATCGTCACCAAGCTTGATCGATTAGCTCGCTCCACAGCCGACCTGTACAAGATCGTAACCGAGCTTGCCGACAAGGGCGTGGGGTTCAAAGTCTTGGACGATGCCGCAGTCGATACCACCACCCGTACTGGCAAGCTGGTAATGGGCATCCTGGCACTCATCGCTGAGTTTGAGACTGAGATACGTAGAGAGCGACAAATGGAAGGGATAGCCAAAGCCAAGGCTGAGGGTAGGATGGGAGGCAGACCCAAGCTTGTCACTGCCGATGTCGAGCATCGTATCAGAGAGCTGAAAGAGCAGGGTGTAAGCATTAGGAAGATTGCTGCGGACGTAGGGTTTTCGAAAGCGACCGTGCAAAAGGCTTTGGCCTAGTGGTTTCGTCGTCCCGTATGCTTAGAGTGTGCGTCGGTAGGGTTGATTGGGTTCCGTTGGCCGAGGCTGGACCACCTCATAAGTGGAGACACAATCCCCGATCCGAAAATGGTATCAGTTTAACCGATACCTATAGATACCTAATAGATACAGCTCAGACACAGCCGAGCTAACGTGTACGCATCTATATCAATGGCCGTCGACAGCCGATCATCACAAAGATGATGCATCAGATGATACTGATAGATAATTATTATATAACTATGTTGTATGCATATGATTAACAAATACCATACACCGCGGTAACGATATCTATCCAATGGATCGCTAATTGTAGATACTGGCTGTACGATATGTTCCTACGTGATAACTGCGCTAGCAGATACAATGATTAGATACTGACAAACAACTTCGGCTCAGCGGAACGCATTGCCCGGCTAGTCACAAAATTGGGTCGCTTGCATCAGCGACCTCGGCTCCGGCGACAATCTCTCGCTAGACGGTTGGGGGAGGTCGCTGAGCGTTGCCGTGCCTGTGTCAGCTCCGATTGGGCGTCCGCCTGGTCATGCCTCTCAGCTGGCTCGGAATGGGCGTTTAAACGGTGGGATCGAAATCGGCGCACATGTCCTTCGAAAATGCCAGTAGCTCCTTACCGTGGTGGTCTACAAACATCTCATTCATGCTGTCTTTCAGTAGGACGCTACGTAGCTTGGATCCGGCTTGGTCGTTGCCCCGGACATCATCGGCTATCTCTTTGAACTGGCGAGCAAGTTCATCCTCGGCAATCTCTAGTCCTGTCTCTTTTTTGTATGTACGACTTAGGAAGCTTCGAGTGGCGATGGGATTGCTGAGCGTCTGTATCTCGGCCCGCAGAAAGTCTCTTGCTTCACCTATGACCAGTTCATAGTCGCCAGCACGTCGCGTGCGCTTATGCACAAAAGATTGGTACATGCCGATCGCTGCCAGCAACGATTGCTGCTGGTGCCCATCGATCCGACCCGAAATCAAGGCCCGAACGTGGTCAGGAAGAGCGCCGCCTGTGGAAGTCTGCATCTCCCGTGCCGTGTAGTAGACAATGAAGGGTCTGACCCACTCTTGGCTATCTGTACGGGCTTCCTTAGGAGACGGAGCGCGAGACGAACGATACCAAAAGGTACCGGCCACTAGCACCGCCAACACGAGCAGCAATTCCATGAGTTGGTCCTCGTAAGCGGTAGCGGGCTGAGATATCCGATTTTTGGATATTCTCGCCTTGGGCTTAGGCCGCGCTTGATCACTCAGTCAAGCGTTCATGCCCAAGTCCGTACATTCGCAACGTCACATGATGATAGCTGCGGCCCTTGCAGAGGCGCGGCGGGCCAAAGGCCTGACCCAAGTTCAGGTCGCGTCTGCGCTCGGCAGGCGTCAGCCATTCATAGCCAATATCGAGAGCGGAGAACGAAGGGTTGATCTTGTTGAACTGATCGACCTTGCTGCGATCGTTGATCTCGATATCGTGGCCTTGATTCGCAGCATCGAAGACGCCTAGAACCTCTCCAAGGCAAGCTGCATCTGTTGGATCGTATAGCCCTGCTTGAAATAGTGTTCCTGGGTCACGCCTTGCCTTTTGTGCCCAACAATAGCTTTGACCAGATTCTCCTCAACGCCCGCCCGCATGAGCGCCGTAACCATCCCGTGCCGGAAGCTATGGAATACCAAGTCCTTTGACTTGATCCCGAGTTTGACGAGGAACCTTTCGTTGAACCATCGTCCGAGCGCGCGACCGTATCCTTCCTTTGGGCTGTATGAAAACTCCGGAAAGAAGCGTTCCTGTCCTCGTACCCGCATCGCATCCGCATACGCGAGCAATCCTAATTCCAGTAGCCGACTGTGAACGGGGACTTTGCGACGTGATGCTACATTCTTTAGACGTTTCTCGTCGCCCTCATCGTTGAGATCAAAACACCACACACCCTCGATCTGTTTGATATCCGCGACATGTATCTGGCAGACTTCATTGAGACGGGCACCAGTGTACAGGCCAATCAGCGGACCCCACTTCTGAAAATCACGCGTCAGGAGGCCGCGTTCGTTTGTTAGCAGTTCATGCAGCATTGTTGCGATCTGGCCTTCGGAGAAGGCTTCTCTCTGAGCTTCACCTTCGTGGCGCTTATTCTCCCGGACCGTGGCGCCATCGAACACATTCTCCGAAACGTACTTGTTCCGCTTAGCCCAGCCAAACAGGCCACTGTAGGTTTGAAGATATGTGTTGACGGTGCGGACAGTCAGCTTCTCGTGTCCCTCCAACGTGCCTATTTCGGCAATGGTTAGATTGCGCGTAGCTCCGGTCTTGTTTCGGTTCCGGGGGTAGTTCAGAAGCACCTCTTTACCCGTTGCGCTTCTGAGGCTGTAACGCTGTGCATCGCAAGGTCTGGGCCTAAAATTTCCTTCAGGAGTTCGATGTGCTGGCGCTTCTGCTCTTCTGAGCGTTGTACCCAGCGTCCTGCCCATACTTCCTCTTTGATGAATTTCGCACTGACTTCGTGCAGCGAGCCGGTAGATGCCTTCCGACCAAGAGCGTCTGATTGGGGCTTGGGTGTATCGCTGGATGTGAAATCGAAATTCTCGAACGATTGATCGTGAGCCAGCACCGCCGCGCAATAGTCGCCGTATGCTCTTTTGATCTCTAGCTTGAAGGTCGCGTGTGCTGCTGTACCGGGCGCCAGTGGCAGTTTGTGAAGGCCAGCGAAGCGAGCGAGTAATTCGTCGTCAGTCTCTGCCGGGGATAGATCGTCATTCAGGGCGACCGCGTCCCGTGCCAAGGCAAGGCCATTTTTGTAAACAGAAACATCTAAGGGCGAGAGCCTACCATTCTCGGCTATCTCGGCTTTGCTCCGTTCCAGCAGGGCTTGGAAGTGGATCTTCAGAGCCGACCGTATCTCGTCGTAACGCATGTCGGTCGCAGCCCATCGTTCAGTGAGTACTTCGCCGACATAGCTGAGCCTACGTGCTAGGTACAATGCTTCTTTAGGAAGTCGGGTCCGTAGCGAAATTTTCATGCTCGCCGGTCTTTCGCCCGTGACGGGGCAAGGCTTGGTCAACGGCCAACGGAAGTAGAATATACGGTTCCGTGAGAGTTCCAGATACGTCGGATTGTGCACAGTGATGCATCCCTTGGATGTCTCACCAGTGAAAACCTAGGCTAACTCATTGTTTTCTAAGAGGATGGTGGGCGTGACAGGGATTGAACCTGTGACCCCTGCAATGTCAATGCAGTGCTCTCCCGCTGAGCTACACGCCCATCCGAAGCCGCGCATACACCATTTTTGGTTCGGCGCGTCAATAGCGAGAAAAAGGAAAGAAGGCGTCGTCTCGCCGCAGCGGCGATGCCTTTGCGGAAGGCGGCTCAGGCCGCCTGCAGCATCTTCTCGACCTCGTTGACGAGGTCGCGCAGGTGGAAGGGCTTCGACAGCACCTTGGCGTCTTTCGGCGCCTTGGAATCCGGGTTCAGCGCAACGGCGGCGAAACCGGTGATGAACATGACCTTGAGGTCTGGATCGATCTCGGTGGCGCGCCGCGCCAGCTCGATGCCGTCCATCTCCGGCATGACGATGTCGGTCAACAGCAGCGAGAACGGTTCCTCGCGCAACCGCTCATAGGCGCTGGCGCCATTGTCGAAATCGCTGACCTGGTAGCCGGCGCGTTCCAACGCCTTGACGAGGAACCGACGCATATCGTCGTCGTCTTCCGCCAGAAGAATGCGTGCCATGATATCCCGTCCGAATCACCCGCCCGAGCCTGCCGCCGAGGCAGCCCGTTAACCATCCTGTATATGAGGAGGTGACGGTAAACATCAAGTGAACGCGGCGAAGCATTATCCGCATTTGCCAAGGCCATGTGCGCGGCGAAATGCTGGACATGCGACCAGCAAGGTGGCACTTTCATACGATGATGCACTGGTGTTTTCGGGTTCGTTCAAATTGAAGACGGCAGCCGAGGATTTTTCGGTCGTTCCACCCTTCGAAATCCGATCGGGCGCCGAGCAGCGCGTGCCCTTCCTGTTCAACTCGCCGCATAGCGGCCGCTACTATCCGGAACGCTTCCTTGCCATGGCGAGGCTCGACCGCAATGCCATCCGCCGCTCGGAGGATTGCTATGTCGACGAGCTGTTCGGCGGCGCCGTGGCGTTGGGCGCGCCGATGCTGGCGGCGAATTTCCCGCGCGCCTATCTCGACGTGAACCGCGAGCCCTGGGAACTCGACCCGCGCATGTTCGCCGAGCCGGTGCCGTCCTTCTGCAACATCCGCTCGGCGCGGGTGGCGGGCGGACTTGGCACCGTGCCCAAGCTGGTGGGTGAGGGGCTCGACATCTATTCCGGCCGCTTGCCGCTGGCCGAAGCCGTTGCCCGCATCGAGGCCGTCTACAAGCCCTACCACGAAACGCTGAAGCGGCTTTTGACCAGAACCCATGCCCGTTTCGGCTTTGCCGTGCTGATCGATTGCCATTCGATGCCGGCAAGCATCCGTGTCGGTGACAGCGGCCTGCGGCCGGACTTCATCATCGGCGACCGTTTCGGTATCTCCGCCACCGCTGCCCTGACCGAGACCGCGATCGGCCTGCTGACCGCGATGGGCTATACCGTCGCCCACAACAAGCCCTATGCCGGCGGCTTCATCACCGAGCATTATGGCCGTCCGGCGCGCCATCTGCATGCGCTGCAGATCGAGGTCAATCGCGGGCTTTACATGAATGAGCGGACATTCGAGAAGGCTGCCGGCTTCGACGCGCTGGCCGACGATCTGACACGATTTTCAGCGGATCTGATGGCAATGCCCGACCACCACTTCATCGACCTGCCGCTGGCCGCGGAGTAAAATAGCCGGCCAGGGGTGCAAGGCGTAAAAAAGACCGCATCGTTTGCACGATACGGTCGAAGTCTAGGGAGGAAACGCCCAAGGAGGGCATGGACAGGAAAACCTGTCCGAGGTCGAGGGTATTGTGCGGTGCACAAATGTCAAGCGACCTTCAGGCTTTTTTAATTCAGAGTGATGTGGAAATTGCGTTTCGATGACGCTTGCGTGACATTTTGGCAACAGCTGTCACGGCGAATAAATCGATAAACAGGCTTGTTTTGGCGGGAAAGTGTCGGCAGAGCCCGGTCGGGCACTCTGCAATGCGGGAGAATCAGTTGGACATCAGTATCGATTTCATGCGCCGTATCGCGCAAGCGGCAGCGGCCGAGACCTTGCCGCGCTTTCGCGCCCAAGGTGCCGTGGCCAACAAGGAAAAAGGCAGTTTCGACCCGGTCACGGAAGCCGACCGCGAGACGGAACGCGCCATCCGGGCGCTGATATCGGCCGAGTATCCCGACCACGGCATTCTCGGCGAGGAGCATGGCAGCGAG
The DNA here is from genome assembly GCF_056174585.1 of Mesorhizobium kamtschaticum. Lineage (NCBI taxonomy): Bacteria > Pseudomonadati > Pseudomonadota > Alphaproteobacteria > Hyphomicrobiales > Phyllobacteriaceae > Mesorhizobium > Mesorhizobium kamtschaticum. Next base: position 2,439,394 of record NZ_CM149691.1, read on the forward strand.
AACATCTCCAGCCGGCATGTCTGGGTGATCGATCCGATCGACGGCACGCGCGCTTTCATTTCCGGCCTGCCGGTGTGGGGGACGCTGGTCGGGCTGACGGTCGATGGGGATGCTGTCGCCGGCATGATGGCGCAGCCCTTCACCGGCGAACTGTTCTACGCCAACGCCTCTGGCTCGCACTATGAGGGGCCGGGCGGCCCGCGCAAGCTTTCGACCCGCAAGACAACCAGCCTGGCGGAGGCAACGCTGTTCACCACGACGCCGGCGCTGTACAAGGGCGAGGCACGCACGCGCTATGACGCGTTCGAGAAACAGGTCCAGCTCGCCCGCTACGGGGCCGATTGCTATGCCTTCGCCATGATTGCCTCGGGAAGTGTCGACATCGTCGCCGACCCCGGCCTGAAGCCCTACGACATCGTGGCGCTGATCCCGATCATCGAGAAGGCCGGCGGCGTCGTCACCACCTTCGATGGCGGGCCGGCGGAAAAGGGCGGCGATGTGCTGGCGGCGGCGACGCCGGAGCTTCACGCGGCCGCCATGGCTGCCTTGCGCGGCTGATATCTCCCTGCCTTCCCTAGCGAAATGGCTTCAGCGCGGCTTGATCGAGCGCTGGAACTCCGCCGGCGTGCGCCCGTAGACCTGCCTGAACGCTGAGCTGAAATGGCTGTGGCTGGAGAAGCCGAGGTCCATGCCCAAAGTGGTCAGATTGTCGTAGCGGCCAAGCAGGTCGAGCGCACGGGCCAGCCGCAGGCGCAGATGATAGCGATAGAGCGGCATGGCCTCGACCTGCTGGAATACCTGCGTCAGATAGACCGGCGAAACGCCGACCTCGGCGGCAATCTCGGCCAGCGTCCAGCGCCGCGACAGGTCCGACGCCAGCACGAGCTTGGCGCGGTCGACCAGTTTTTGCCGCCCGGGGCTGGCGCCCGCGACATGCGAGGTGCGCTCGCCGAGCGAGCGCCGCACCAGCGTCAGCGCAAGCGTCTCGGCCTCCAGCGTTTCGGCGACATTGCGGCTCAGGCTGTGGCGCAGCAGTGCCACCAGTGCCTGCGCGCGGGGATCAACACGTCGGCGCTGGCGACGAAACGCCAGGCGGTCGCCGGCGCGCAACTGCTCCTTCGGCGTCAGTTCGCGCAATTGGCCTTCCTCGATGACCAGGTCGAGGCAGGCATCGCCGCCCTCGACCGGGTGGCTGACCTGATAAGGCTCAGCCTCATTGAAGAACAGCAGTTGATTGGCTTCCGCCACGGCGTCATTGCGGCCGACATGGCGCACGAAGACGCCGCGATAGGGAAACACCAGATGCGTGGCCGACGTGCATTCCTCATCGCTCCTGTGCCGGCATTCGCCGCTGCAGACGACATCCCGCACCTTGACGATGCCGGTATCGAGAAGCGGCTGAACCGTGAATTGCGACATGGCCGTTGAGCTCTTTCCCCGCGCCGGAAAGTTCCGGCGGCGCGAGGGGCATTCTACGCAATCGGCTTGCCCAGTCCTGTCAGGAGACTTCTCGGCAAGCGCTGCTCGATCCCACAGAAGCAGTTCGCCGTTTCATGGAACCGGCGAACTGCTTCTGTTTTTGTTTTGACGCAATTCCCCAGGGAAAGCGCTGCGCGCTTTTGGAGTGCGCCCCTCGGAGCGGACAGGATCAGGCGGCAGTTTTGACCATCTTCCGGGCGTGTTGGTCTTCGAACTGTTGCGGGCTGAGATAGCCGAGCGCTGAGTGCAATCGGCGGGTGTTGTAAACCTCATCAATGAAGCGGGGAAGATCCTCAGCGACGTCGGTGAAGGTTTCATAGGCCATCGGATAGATGGCTTCGACCTTCATCGTCTTCATGAAGCTTTCCGCTTTGGCATTATCGTAGGGATTGCCGCGCCGACCCATCGATCCAATAAGATCGTGCTCGGCGAGAAGATTGCGATAGAGGAGCGCGGCATATTGGGCGGATTCAAACGGTCGTCGCAACACCTGTACGCAGGAGGTTGCGATGGGCATTCGAAAGCGACGATCAAACCGGTCTGGGCGGGCGCCGTTGCCGTCACCGGGGCGGCCGCCAGTCGCAGGGCGATCTGAACTCCAGCAGTTCTGGTTGGGGATCGCGCAGGGAATGACCAGCGAGGATGCTGCGCTGGCGGCCGGTATGTCGCAGCCTGTGGGAACCAGGTTGTTCCGAAAGGCAGGCGGCATGCCACCAGCAATGTTCAGATCTTCGGCCAAGCCGCCGTCCGGGCGGTATCTCTCGTTTGCGGAACGCGAGGAGATCGCACTTCTTCGCGTTCAGGGCCTTTCGAGGCGCGAGATCGGACGCCGATCTGCCTCGACCATCTCTCGTGAGCTACGACGCAATGCCGCGACACGCAGCGGCGGCCTGGAGTATCGTGCATCGACAGCCCAATGGCACGCCGAGCGATCGGCCCGTCGGTCCAAACCGACCAAGCTTGCGCTCAACACAACCTTGCGCACTTATGTAGAACAGCGACTGGCAGGCGTCGTCATGACCCCGAGCGGCACCGCCGTTCCTGGTCCCGCCGTTCCGTGGAAGGGCCGCCGGCATGGCCCGCGAAAGGATCGGCGATGGGCCAGAGCTTGGAGCCCGGAGCAGATTGCCCGACGCTTGCCGATCGACTTCCCGGACGACAAGACGATGCGCATCAGCCACGAAGCCATCTATCAAGCCCTGTTTGTTCAGGGTCGGGGAGCGCTACGCCGCGAACTGTCGGCCTGCTTGCGAACGGGGCGCGTGCTGCGGGTCCCCAGGGCGCGCGTACGCAGGCGAGGCAAAAGCTTTGTCTTGCCGGAGATCATGATCAGCCAACGCCCCGCCGAAGCGGCCGATCGCGCGGTGCCGGGTCACTGGGAGGGAGACCTCATTCTTGGTCTTGGCAGCTCGGCGATCGGCACGCTGGTAGAGCGTACGACGCGCTTCACGATGCTGCTTCATCTTCCCCGGCTCGCGGGGCATGGCGAAGCTCCGCGCATGAAGAATGGCCCTGCGCTTGCCGGACACGGAGCCGAAGCCGTCCGCGACGCAATTACGCGCACCATCATCACTTTGCCCGAAGAACTCCGCCGTTCGCTGACCTGGGATCAGGGAGCGGAAATGGCCCAGCATGATCGCCTCAAGATCGATGCCGGCGTCCAGGTCTACTTCTGCGATCCGCAAAGCCCGTGGCAGCGTGGCACTAACGAGAACACCAACGGGCTGCTGCGTCAGTACTTCCCGAAAGGCACTGATCTGAGCATCTACAGCGCTGACGAAATCGCCGCTGTGGCCGCGGCCCTCAATGCTCGACCGAGAAAGACCTTGAACTGGAAGACGCCGGCAGAAGCGCTTGACGAGTTGCTGCCATGAGGACACACAATCGGTGTTGCGACGACCGTTTGAATCCGCCTTGCGCGCCTCGATCCGAGTGATGGACGCAGCCCGGCGGCGGCTTTCGCCGTTCGATTGCCGCCTTCAATGCTGCAACGGTCAAGCGCGCGTCGATCGACCGGCCGATGGCGTAACCAACGACCTTGCGGGACCAGGCATCCAAGATGACCGCGACGTAGACGAAGCCTGCCGCAATCGCCACGTAGGTTATGTCGCTTACCCAAAGCCGGTTCGGGCCATGGAGTGTCACGTCCTTCGCCAGGTTCGGGAAGATCGGCAATTCATGATTGCTGTCCGTGGTGGAGATGAAGCGTCGCCTGATCCTGGGTTGCAGATCATGCTCGCGCATCAATCGTCTGACCTTCTTGTGGTTCACGACAATGCCGCTCTGCCGCAGCGCCGCCTGCATGCGGCGATAGCCGTAGGCTTCGAAGCTGTCGGAGATCTCACCCATCGTCTCGACGAGCGCTGTGTCATCCACGGCGGTTTCGGGCTGATCGTAGTAGGTTGATCGCGCGATCCCCATCAGCCGGCATCCTTCAGCGATGGAGACACCGCGGGGCCGGTGATCACGGATGTAGGTCCGCTTCTGGGACGTGGTGCGCTTTTCAGAGCCCCCTTTAGAAACTCGATTTCCAAGGCTTGCCGGCCTACCAGCCGCTCCAGCGCGGCGATCCGAGCTTCATAGGTCTGCATCGTCTCGGCCGCCGCTACATCCTCGTCGAAGGCGCCGGCCTCGTATTTCTGGACCCAGATACGGATCAGGTTACGCGCTAGTTCGTGCCGCCTGGCCAGACCATGAAGCGTCTCACCGGAGAGGAACTCTTGCACTACCTGACGTTTGAACTCGATGCTGTGCGCGCGATGTGCAGTCATGGCTTCCATCCTTCGAAAGCCCGGCTTCCAAGTCAATTCTGCTTAGTCAATCTGTCCGCTCCGAGGGGCGCACTCCATTTCCCGGGCAAAGCGCTTCACACTTTTCCCGGAATTGCTTTAGCGCCGCCTGAATTCCGAATAGGCATCGCCGCGTGACAGACCGATATCCTTGAGCTGTTCATCGGTCATTTCCAGCAAGGCAAGGCGACTTCGGCGCTTCTCCAGCTGCGGCCGAGCCATCTCGCCGCCGCGGTGCATCGGGCGTGCAAGGATTGCCGAAGAGTTTCTGGCGGTGCCGGGATCTGGCCAGCCAGGCGTTGTGCCGCTGCATGATCGGGGCGCATGGCTCAGTCCTCCCCGGTGCCGGCCGCCGAGGCGCCGGCTTCGTTCAGCGCCTGGGCGCATTCCTCGCAGCAGACCTCGACGGTCTTGCCGCCGACCTTGACGCGAATCGGGTTGGCATCGAGCTGGCAATCGCAGGCGGCGCAGGTTTTCTCGGTCATGATCTCATCTCCATGGCGTTCAATTCGACGCATGCAGATGAGCATTCCGGGATGGGTGCGGGCTGTCAGAATCTTTAGCAGTTTGCGTGCCATGGGCCGCTGCCGGCCGATCATCCTGACAACGGTGTGTCAGCTATGCCGGCCTGCGCTACCGGTCAGGCCGTCGGGTCGTCGGAGCCGGGAATGAAGGCGTCGAAGGCGGCGAGGAATTGTTCGCGGTAGAGGTCGACTTCCTGCAGGATTTCGTGCTTGGAGCCGTCGATCATCAGCAGTGAACCGAGCCTCAGACTTCTGGCATAGGCCTCGACCGCCTTGGTCGAGACGACCTGGTCGGCGCCAGCGGCGATGATCAGCAGAGGCACCTGAATCCGGGCCATGAAATCGGGGTCGCTGACGGCTTCCGACGCCTTTGCCGCTGCCTGCAGCCAGCGGATCGTCGGCCCGCCAAGCGCCAGTTGCGGATACTCTTCATAGATGCGGGTGTTGCGGCGGTAGCGCTGCGGATCCGACGTCACCTTGTTGGCCTCGAAAGATAGCGTCTGTCTCGGCCTTGGCCCCCAGGCGGCATAAAGTCGGCCAAGGCCCAAAAAACAGAAAAACGAACAGACGCGGCGGACGGTGCTGATCGAGACCGGCAGGTCGGGCAGGGTCAGGAATGGCGCGATCAGCACCATGCGCCGCACGCGGTTGACCATGGACGGCGCGGCAAGCAGCGTGATCACCGCTCCGGCGGAATGGGCAAGGATGTAGTACGGTCCGCGGCAATCGGGCAGCACGATCTCCTCGAAGAACTGCTCCAGATCGGCCGTGTAGTCGCGAAAGGAGCGGACATAGCCGCGCTGGCGATCGCGGATCAGCCGGTCGGAATCGCCCTGGCCCCGCCAGTCGAGCGTGGCGACGCCAAAGCCGCGGGCGGCAAGGTCGCGGATGGTTTCGAAATATTTCTCGATGCATTCGTTGCGGCCGGGCAGCAGCACAACGGTGCCGCGCATCGGACGCGCCACCGCCGCGAACAGGCCATAGCGGATTTTCTTGCGATCGCGCGTGACGAAGAAGCCGCCGGTGGCGTTTTCCGGTCGCGGATTGCCCTCGGTTTCGTGGAAAATCGGCGTCTCGTGGAAAAGGTCCGTCATTCGGCGCTTTGTGCTCGGCGTCTTCACGTGCCAGCCTGTCGTGGCTGGCCCCTGCCCAAGGTGATAGACGCCAATGCATCAAAAGCAAAGCAAATCCGGCCTATGCCGGGGCTGCAACGGGGAAGGCCGGAAGCCGCTCGAAGGCGTGCTTCCGGCCCCTGTCGATCCGGGAGGAAGGGACGTTAACACCCGGTCGGCCTCGTCGCGGCACCTCTGTAACTCTGGTGCCGCCTGTCCTTGATCTTGAGGACACTCTAGCGCTGGCTGTCTGAACGCGCGCCGAAGCGCCGGTTCATCTGCCGTTCATGAAGGGCAGGCCGTTTCAGTTTTTGCCGCCAGGCGAAACTTGAAATGCATTCGGGTGCTCCCCAGATGTGGGTTGCGGTCGCCAATGTCGGGGCCGCTGGTCCTCCCGAAACGCCGCTCACGGGTTTCGCACCGGCCATACGCAAACCATGTTGCTCAACAGGAGAACACCTCATGCGTCACGTTGATTTTTCCCCGCTCTATCGCTCGACCGTCGGCTTCGACCGTCTCTTCACCATGCTGGATTCGCTTGCGCAGCCCGATGGCGCGCAGACATATCCGCCCTACAACATCGAGCGCACCGGCGAGGATTCCTACCGGATTTCGATGGCGGTTGCCGGCTTCTCGGACGAGGAAATCTCGATCGAAGCCCACCGCAACGTGCTGACCGTCAAGGGTGAGCGCAAGGACGAGGGCACTGGTGAAGGCTCCGAGCTGCTCTATCGCGGCATTGCCTCCAGGGCCTTCGAGCGCCGCTTCCAGCTTGCCGATCATGTTGAAGTCGTCGGCGCCGCGCTGAAGAACGGCCTGCTCTTCGTCGACCTCAAGCGCAACATCCCCGAGGAGTTGAAGCCGCGCAAGATCGCGATCACCTCGGCTCCGGCCAAGGCCAAGCAGATCGAGGCCAAGACGGCCGCGTAACGCAGCCCAGGAATAGAAGCGTCTCCTCCCGAGACGAAAGCGGCGCCGAAAGGCGCCGCTTTTTATTGGCCGGTGGCGATAACGGCTTCGACATTTTGCCGGTGAACGGCCTCGTATGGCGCGAAATACTCCACCGCACCGGTGGCGAACATGTCGGCGCCAAACGTTCTCAGATCCTGTCTTGCCAGATCGGGTTCGTGCCTACAGGCAAGCAGCTTGCCGACATAGGCCTGCGTCGCTGCAATGAAGCTCGTGTCATAGCCACCCGCCTCGATTGCTTCCAGGGAGCCGTGATTGGGGAGGATCCGGTTTATTTTCCAGCCGGCCATGCGTTCGAGATCGATCAGATGTTCGACCAGCCGCTCCGGTTCGGCGACATAGGTGATTGGATCCTCCAGCGTGTCGCCCGCCAGCAATAGGCCGGTGCCGGGCATGAGCAGTACACTGCCGTCATGGCTGTGGATTTCGACCTGGTGAAGCTCGACCGCGATCGATCCAACCATCAGGCTGAGGCTGCTAGCATAAGTCCTGTTCGGCAGGACGAGCGGCATGATCGGCGGACTGCCACCTTCTATTTCAGCGCGGTTGCTCGCCAGGGCCGCGGCGGTCAGGTCGTTGGCGATGATCTCGCAATCCTGGAACACCTGGTTGCCCGCAATATGGTCGTCATGCCAGTGGCTGAGCACAACCCGGATCGAGGTTACCCCCATGGCTTCAACCGTTTGCCTGATGAAACGGGCATGGGGCAGGGAAATGTGCGTGTCATAGACAAGCGCCTGCGACCCATCGACGATCGCATAGGTGCATATGCCCAGCGCATAGGCGCCGTCGTCGAGCCAGTTCGGTGCGTCCGACCAGGCACGCGTTCCGTCGATGCGGCCATCGTAGAAGCCGAGGACGTTTGGTGCTGGACGGACCAGCCGCATTGTCGAGCCAAGGGGCGACTTGGTCGTTTGCTTGCTCGCGATCTCGGGGCTCAGGCGATCAGCTGGCCAAAGCGGTCGACATCCTCCGACGTCGTGGCAAAGCTGGTGACGAAGCGATAGAGCAGTTCGTCCTCGCCGATATGGCCGTCGAAGCCGTGCGGCTTGTGCCAGTCGTAGAAGGCAGCACCCGCCGCCTGCAGCCTGTCGGCCTCGGTCTTCTTGATCACCGCGAACACCTCGTTGGCTTGCGGCAGCCACGCCAGCTTGGCGTGGGCCGAATCCTCGATTGCTGCGGCGAGGCGCGCGGCCATGGCGTTGGCGTGGCGCGCGGTGTCGAGCCATTGACCGTCCTTGAAATAGGCTTCGAACTGCGCGGCGACGAAGCGCGACTTCGAAAACAGCTGAGCGGCACGCTTGCGCAGGAAGGCCAATTCCTTGGTGCGGTCGAGGTCGAACAGCACGATCGCCTCGGCGCACCAGCAGCCATTCTTGGTGCCGCCGAAGGACAGGATGTCGACACCGCGTTTCCAGGTCATTTCGGCCGGCGTCGTGTCAAGCGCGACCAGCGCATTGGCAAAGCGGGCGCCATCCATGTGCAGCGGCACGGAATGTTCTTTGGCGATGGCCGAAATCGTCTCGATCTCGTTCAGACCATAGATGGTGCCAACCTCGGTCGACTGGGTGATGGAAATCGCCATTGGCCGTCCCCAATGGACGATTTCGGGCGCGAAGCGGCCAATGGTCCGCTCCAGATTGTGCGGATCGATCTTGCCCAGCGCGCCGTCGATGGCATGCAAGCGCGAGCCGCCGGAAAAATACTCCGGCGCACCACACTCGTCCTCGATGACATGCGATTCGCGATGGGCGAAGGAAATGCCGCCGGGCTTGTTGAAGGTGGTCAACGACAGCGAGTTGGCGGCGGTGCCGGTCGCCACGAAGAACACCGCGACCTCGCGTTCGAAAATCTCGCTGAACCTGGTGTAGACCGCCTGGTCGAGTGCGCTGTCGCCATAGGCGGTGGCAAAGCCGCCGGCCGCGGCCGACAGGCCGGCAACGATGTTGGGATGGGCGCCTGCCCAATTGTCGGAAGCGAAGAACATGCGTCTGCCTATGTCTTGAGGAAATCGGGGTTTTTGGGGGAATTCGACGCGGAGTTGACCGGTTTCCCAAGCCGATCGCAAGGGGCCAGATGCCGGAAAACCGTTAAAGCCAATCAACTCAGCGCTAACGGGTTGGCGACCGAAGCTTACGTTTCTCCTCCACTTCACGTAATTTTATGTCGCGGAAAGCCCAAGTTTTTTGTGAATCGGTCTTGTGTGCGTCGGGGAATTCTGCCATAAAAATTTAGGACAGTAGTGCTGTCTTATTTTGTCGCACAAAACAGGCCGGATTGGCGTAACATATTGGCCTCTCCAGCTGTTGCTGCGAGCGACAGGTGGACGGCCAGACGCTGGCCTGTACGATACCAGATGCGAACCATGCGGAAAGCCGCCTGGTTCGGCAAGGATTTCGCAAGACGTGCCGCAAGGATCAGGGTGAGCCAAGCGCTTGCCGAGGCAAATTAGCGACCTAAGAATGGCCAGCGCCTGAAGGGCTGGAATGGAGGACAGGACAATGACGGACATGACGCTCTCTGCGACGAACGGCCAGGCCGCGCAGACGAAAGCGGCTGCCGTCAAAAATACGTCTCGAACCGCCATTGGCCGAACCGACATTGGCCGAACCGGTTTTGCCCCTCGGGGCCTCTACGATCCGCGCAACGAGCATGATGCATGCGGCGTCGGCTTCATCGTCAACATGAAGGGCGTGAAGTCGCATCAGATCGTCAAGGACGGCCTTGCCGTGCTTGAAAACCTGACGCATCGCGGCGCCGTCGGCGCCGACCCGCTGGTCGGCGATGGCGCCGGCGTGCTGGTGCAGCTTCCCGACCAGTTCTTCCGTGAGGAGATGGCAGCCCAGGGCATCGAACTGCCGCCGGCGGGCCAGTACGGTGTCGGACACTGGTTCATGCCGCAGGACGCGGCACTGCGCGCCCATATCGAGGACATCATCGCCGAATCGGCGCAGTCCGAGGGGCTGCCGCTGCTCGGATTCCGCGACGTGCCCGTCGACAATTCGTCGCTGTCCAAGGCACCTGATATCGTGGCGTCAGAGCCATTCCATCGCCAGATCTTCGTCGGCCGCACACCAGACATTACCGACGACGAAGAGTACGAGGCCAGGCTCTATCTGCTGCGCAAGGTCATATCCGGCCGCATCTATGCAGAGAACGACAACAAGGACATCGGCGCCTATTGCGTGTCGCTGTCGGCGCGGACCATCGTCTACAAGGGCATGTTCCTGGCCTACCAGGTTGGCGCCTATTACAAGGACCTCAAGGACCCGCGTTTCGAAACCGCGCTGATCCTCGTCCACCAGCGCTTCTCGACCAACACCTTCCCGTCGTGGAAGCTGGCGCACCCCTATCGCATGGTCGCCCACAATGGCGAGATCAACACGGTGCGCGGCAACAACAACTGGATGGCGGCGCGCCAGGCTTCGGTCGATTCCGAACTGTTCGGCAACAACATCTCGAAGCTGTGGCCGATCTCCTATGACGGCCAGTCCGACACCGCCTGCTTCGACAATGCGCTCGAATTCCTGTTCCAGGGCGGCTACAGCCTCAGCCACGCCATGATGATGCTGATCCCAGAAGCCTGGGCCGGCAACAAGCTCATGGGTGCCGACCGCAAGGCTTTCTACGAATACCATGCAGCCCTGATGGAGCCATGGGATGGCCCGGCGGCGGTCGCCTTCACCGACGGCCGCCAGATCGGCGCCACGCTCGACCGCAACGGACTGCGCCCGGCACGCTACATCGTCACCGACGACGACCGCGTCATCATGGCTTCGGAAGCTGGCGTGCTGCCGGTGCCGGAAGAGAGGATCGTCAAGAAGTGGCGGCTGCAGCCCGGCCGCATGCTGTTGATCGACCTTGCCAAGGGCCGCATCGTTCCCGACGAGGAAATCAAGTCGGAGATCGCGACCAAGCATCCCTACAAGACCTGGCTCGCCAACACGCAGCTCATCCTGGAAGATCTGAAGCCGGTCGAGCCGCGCGCGCTGCGCAAGGATGTCAGCCTGCTCGATCGCCAGCAGGCGTTCGGCTACACCCAGGAAGACACCAAGCTGTTGATGTCGCCAATGGCGACCACCGGCCAGGAAGCCGTGGGTTCGATGGGCACCGACACGCCGATCTCGGCGATGTCGGACAAGTCGAAGCTGCTCTACACCTATTTCAAGCAGAACTTCGCCCAGGTCACCAACCCGCCGATCGATCCGATCCGCGAGGAGCTGGTGATGAGCCTGGTGTCCTTCATCGGGCCGCGGCCCAACATCTTCGACCTGGTCGGTAATTCGCGCCGCAAGCGGCTCGAAGTGCGCCAGCCGATCCTGACCAATGGCGATCTCGAAAAGATCCGCTCCATCGGCCACACCGAGGACCGCTTCGACACCAAGACGATCGACATCACCTACGGGTCGAGCGAGGGCGCTGCCGGCATGCAGGGCGCCATCGACCGCCTGTGCGAACGCGCGGAAGCGGCGGTCGCCGGCGGCTACAACATCATCATCCTGTCCGATCGTCAGCTCGGCCCGGACCGCATCGCCATTCCAGCACTGCTGGCGACGGCCGCGGTGCATCATCATTTGATCCGCAAGGGGCTGCGCACCTCCGTCGGCCTCGTCGTGGAATCCGGCGAGCCGCGCGAAGTGCACCATTTCTGCTGCCTTGCCGGCTATGGCGCCGAAGCGATCAACCCGTATCTCGCCTTCGATACGCTGCTCGACATGCACAAGCGCGGCGAGCTGCCGGAAGAGGTCGACGCCTACGAAGTCGTCTCGCGTTACATCAAGTCGATCGGCAAGGGCATCCTCAAGGTGATGTCCAAGATGGGCATCTCGACCTACCAGTCCTATTGCGGCGCGCAGATCTTCGACGCCATCGGGCTGAAGACGGATTTCGTGCAGCAATATTTCACCGGCACCGCGACGCTGATCGAAGGCGTCGGGCTGGATGAGGTCGCCGGCGAGACGGTCAGCCGTCACACCGAGGGCTTCGGAAACGACCCGGTGCTGCGCAACAGCCTCGAAGTCGGTGGCGAGTATCTGTTCCGCATGCGCGGCGAGGCGCATATGTGGTCGCCCGACGCGGTCGCCACCCTGCAGCACGCCGTGCGCCAGGGCTCGTGGGAGACGTTCAAGGAGTATTCGGCGCAGATCGACAGCGAAACGGCGCGCGCCCAGGCCATTCGTGGCCTGTTCAAGATCAAGTTGGCCGACGAGACCGGGCGCAAGAAGGTCGCGCTCGACGACGTCATGTCGGCGGCCGACATCGTCAAGCGGTTCTCGACCGGGGCGATGTCGTTCGGCTCGATCTCGCGCGAGGCGCACACGACGCTGGCACGCGCCATGAACGCCATCGGCGGCAAGTCGAACACCGGCGAGGGTGGCGAAGAGGCTGACCGCTACCTGCCGCTGCCTGGCGGTGGCAAGAACCCCGAACGCTCGGCGATCAAGCAGGTCGCCTCGGGTCGTTTCGGCGTGACGGCTGAATACCTCGTCAATTCCGATGTCATGCAGATCAAGGTGGCGCAGGGCGCCAAGCCTGGCGAAGGCGGCCAGTTGCCTGGCCACAAGGTCGACGCCACCATCGCCAAGGTCAGGCACTCGACGCCGGGCGTCGGCCTGATCTCGCCGCCGCCGCATCACGACATCTATTCGATCGAGGATCTGGCGCAGCTGATCTACGATCTGAAGAACGTCAATCCGGCGGCGGACGTCTCGGTCAAGCTGGTGTCGGAGGTCGGTGTCGGCACGGTCGCGGCGGGTGTCGCCAAGGCGCGCGCCGACCACATCACCATTTCGGGCTATGATGGCGGCACCGGCGCCTCGCCGCTGACCTCGCTCAAGCATGCCGGCAGCCCATGGGAAATGGGCCTTGCCGAGACGCACCAGACGCTGGTGCTGAACGGCTTGCGCAGCAGAGTAGCGTTGCAGGTCGATGGTGGCTTGCGCACTGGGCGCGACGTCATCATCGGCGCGCTGCTCGGCGCCGACGAGTTCGGCTTCTCGACCGCGCCTTTGATCGCGGCCGGCTGCATCATGATGCGCAAGTGCCATCTCAACACCTGTCCGGTTGGCGTCGCCACGCAGGACCCGGTTCTGCGCAAGCGGTTCAAGGGCACGCCCGAGCACGTCATCAACTTCTTCTTCTACGTGGCGGAAGAGGTGAGGGCGCTGCTCGCCGAAATGGGCTTCACCCATATCGACCAGATCATCGGCGATACCGACCTTCTGGAAAAGCGCGACCTGATCGTGCACTGGAAGGCGCGCGGGCTCGACTTCTCGAAGATGTTCTACAAGCCCGATGCGCCGCATGAAGCGGTGCACTGGACCGAACGGCAGAAGCATCCGATCGACGATGTGCTCGACCGCAAGCTGATCGAACTTGCCAAGCCCGCGCTTGAGAGCAAGCAGCCGGTCAAGATCGAGGTCGACATCCGCAATGTCGACCGTTCAACCGGCGCCATGCTGTCGGGCGAAGTCGCCAAGCGCTTCAAGCACAAAGGCCTGCGCGAGGACACGATCTCGGTGAAGCTGACCGGCACGGCCGGCCAGTCCTTCGGCGCCTTCCTGGCGCGTGGCATCTCGTTCGAGCTCGTCGGCGCCGCCAACGACTATGTCGGCAAGGGCTTGTCGGGCGGGCGCATCGTCATCCGGCCGCCGGAAGAGGCCAAGATCGTCGCGGCGGAATCGATCATCGTCGGCAACACCGTCCTCTATGGCGCGACCGAGGGCGAGGCCTATTTCGCCGGCGTCGCCGGCGAGCGTTTCGCTGTGCGCAATTCAGGCGTGGCCGCCGTCGTCGAGGGCGTCGGTGACCATGGCTGCGAATACATGACCGGCGGCATCGTCGTCGTCATCGGCAAGACCGGCCGCAACTTCGCCGCCGGCATGTCGGGCGGCGTCGCCTATGTGCTGGACGAGGCCGGCGATTTCGCCGAGCGCTGCAACATGGCGATGGTCGAGCTGGAGCCGGTGCCGGAAGAAGACGACCTCATGGAAAGGCTGCTGCACCATGGCGGCGACCTCGACCACAAGGGTCGCGTCGACGTGTCCGGTGACATGACCAGCCATGACGAGGAGCGGCTCTACCAGCTGATCTCGAACCACGTTCATTTCACGGGTTCGGTGCGCGGCCGCGAGATCCTCGATGACTGGACGACATTCCGGCCGAAATTCCGCAAGATAATGCCGGTCGAATACCGCCGCGCGCTGATCGAGATGGAACGCATGCGCATGGGCGTCGCGGCCGAATAGATTTTCGCAATTGCCGGGGAGCCCAGGTTTCCCGGCCCACCTTCATCGACGGTTTGACCTCGGGTGCAAGCTTGCCATGGCTGCCTCAAGAGGTTAACGGGTGCGGCGAAAACCGCACCATCTGGACAGCAGGAACTGGACCATGGGCAAGGTAACAGGCTTTCTCGAAATCGACCGGCAGGTGCACAAGTACCAGCCGGCCTCCGACCGCATCCGGCATTTCCGCGAATTCACGCTGCCGATGTCGGACAAGGAGGTCGAGAAACAGGCCGCGCGCTGCATGGATTGCGGCATTCCGTTCTGCCACGGGCCGACGGGCTGCCCGATCCACAACCAGATCCCCGACTGGAACGACCTCGTCTACAACAGGGACTGGGACAACGCGATCCGCAACCTGCATTCGACCAACAATTTCCCGGAGTTCACCGGCCGCATCTGCCCCGCACCTTGCGAGGAAGCCTGCACGCTGAACCTCGAGGACATTCCGGTCGCCATCAAGACGGTCGAGCAGGCGATCGCCGACAAGGCCTATGAGACCGGCCATATCAGGCCCTATCCGCCGGAGAAGAAGACCGGCAAGCGGGTCGCCATCATCGGCTCCGGTCCCGCCGGCATGGCGGCCGCGCAGCAGCTCGGTCGCGCCGGCCATGACGTCCATGTCTATGAGCGCGAGAGCCGCCCGGGCGGGCTGATGCGTTACGGCATTCCCGACTTCAAGATCGAGAAGCACTATATCGACCGGCGCATCGAGCAGATGCAGGGCGAGGGCGTGACCTTCCATTGCGGCGTCAATGTCGGCGTCGACAAGCCTGTGGCCGAACTGCTCGCCGAACATGATGCCGTGCTCTATTGCGGCGGGTCGGAAACGCCGCGTGCGGCGGGCATTCCCGGCGACGATCTCGGCGGCGTGCATGATGCGATGCCCTATCTGGTGCAGCAGAACCGCCGCGTCGGCGGCGAGCCGATCCAGTCGGTGGCTTGGCCGTCGCATCCGATCATCGCCGGCGGACAGCATGTCGTCGTCGTCGGCGGCGGCGATACCGCGTCCGACTGCGTCGGCACTGCCTTTCGTCAGGGCGCCGTGCGCGTCA
The DNA here is from genome assembly GCF_056174585.1 of Mesorhizobium kamtschaticum. Lineage (NCBI taxonomy): Bacteria > Pseudomonadati > Pseudomonadota > Alphaproteobacteria > Hyphomicrobiales > Phyllobacteriaceae > Mesorhizobium > Mesorhizobium kamtschaticum. Next base: position 2,454,605 of record NZ_CM149691.1, read on the forward strand.
CCCAGCTCGACATCCGCCCGCAGCCGCCGGAAAAGGAAGACAAGCTTTCGGTCTGGCCCTACTGGGCGACCAAGATGCGCACCTCGTCCTCGCAGGCCGAAGGCGCCGAGCGCGAATTCCAGGTGGCGACACTCGAATTCATCGGCGAAGAGGGCCAACTGACCGGCGTCAAGTGCTGTGAGGTCGACGACAAGCGCAAGCCGATCCCGGGCACCGAATTCGTCATCCGCGCCGATCTCGCCTTCATCGCCATCGGCTTTGCCGGGCCAGCGGCGGTGGGCGTGGCGAAGGAATTGGAGGGTGAGATGACAATCACCACCGACAGCCGCCGCTCCAGGAATGTCGAGGCCAATGACCGCGACTATCGCACCAGCGTCGACCGGCTCTATGCGGCGGGCGACGTGCGCCGTGGCCAGTCGCTGGTCGTCTGGGCGATCCGCGAAGGCCGCCAGGCGGCACGCTCGATCGACGAGGCGCTGATGGGGTCGAGCGTCCTGCCACGCTGAGATCGGGTCCGACAGGACGACACGTCGCCTCGGATGGCGACGTGTTTCATTTCGATCGGCAGATCCCATTCGGAACTGCAACGCGGTGCCGTCGCGCGACCTTCAGCTGTCCAGCCAGACCTTGTCCAGCTGCAGGATCTGGTCGAGGGGATGGGCATGGCGGTTCTTCACCGCCGCGACGAAGTGCACGAAAATCTTGCGCCAGTACGGCTGGATGATGACAGCTGAATCCTGGAGGATTTTCTCGATGTCCTGCATGACGACGCGGCGTTTTTCGGCATCGGCGATGGACAGGGCCTGATTGAGCTTGGCGTCGAATTCGGGGTTCGAGAAACCGGTCTCGTTCCAGGCTCCGCCGCTGCGGTAGGCAAGCGCCAGCACCTGTACGCCCAATGGCCGCATCGTCCAGCCGGTGAGCGAGAACGGATATTTCGTCCAGTTCCCCCAAAAGGTCGAGACGGGCAACACGGTGCGCTTGACCTTGAAACCGGCTTCCCGAAGTTGTCCGGCAATCGCGTCGGCCGTGTCCCTGTGCCAGTCGTCGTCGCTGCTTATCAGGTCGTGCTCGAAATCCTGCTGGCCCGTCTCGCGCATCAGGGCTTTCGCCTTGTCGAGGTCTCGTCCCACTTTCGGCAGCGGGAAATATTCGGGCTGGATCGGGCTGACATGGTGGTTTTCGGCAGGGGTGCCGCGGTCGCTGTAGCCGAGCTTCAGCACGGCCGCATTGTCGACGGCGAGCTGCATGGCCTTGCGGACCCGTTGGTCGTCGTAAGGCTTGCTGGCCACGTTGAAACGGGCGACGGCGGTTGCCGCGGTCTCAGCTTCGCTGCGCTGGAGGCCCATGGAGTCGAGAACATCGATCTGGTTGCCCGTGGTTTCGAAATTGCAATGGACTTCGCCAGCCTCGAAAGCACTCGCTATCGCGTTGGGGTCGGTGCCGTAGTCGATGAATTCGACCCCGTCGAGCAGGGCTTCGCCGCCCCACCATGGGCTTTCGCGCCGCTTGTAAACGGCGTGGACGGATGTTTCGTATGTCACGAGTTCGAAGGCGCCGGTGCCGATTGGATGCTTCGCCAGATTGGAGCCGGTTTCCTCAAAACTGCGGTGCACCAGCAAGGCAGGGAAATCCGAGAAATTGGCAATGAGCGAGATGTCCGACTTGGACAGCACCAGCTTGATCGTATGGTCGTCGACCCGGACAATGGCGCCCTCACGCGCCTTGCCGGTGGCTTCGTCGATGAGCACGCCCAGACGGCCGGCCATGGAATTGCCCGGCGCTTTCTTGTCGCACCAGCGGTTGAGGTTGAACAACGCGTCCTCGGCGGTGAAGTCGTCACCATTGTTCCATTTCACGCCCTTGCGCAGGTGCAGGACATACTCGGTGGCGTCTTCGTTGATCTCCCAGCCTTCGAGCAGCTTGGGCTGGAAGGTGTAGTCGGTGGTGTATTCGACGAACGGTTCCAGAAACTGGCGTCCGAGATTGCCCATTTCGCCGCCGTCGAAGGTGCGCGGATCCTTGAGCTCCTTGACGAGCATGGCGATCTTGAGCACGCCGCCCTTCTTCGGTTCTTCCGCTTGCGCCGGTACCGGCGCCGACAGGCCAATGAGGCCATAGGCGCCTGCCGCGCTCAGGCCCATGATGCTGGCGATGGCGAGGAATTCGCGCCGATCCATGCGGTTTTCGCGAACCATGCTTGCCATCTGCGCGACGGGCGGTGGTACCGGCTTTTCCCAGCTATTGCGGGTGTTCATCTGCTTTTCTCCAAGGACGGACCGAGCCGTCGGATCTAGTTGCGTCGTGCGAAAACCAGTGACGACCGGGATGGCGGTCGCTCAGGTGAACGAAACATCGAGCGTGCCGTACTGGTTGAAATCGGCGGTGAAGGCGTCCCCGCTGGCGACCGGCACGGCTCTGGCAAAGGCGCCCGACATGACGATGTCGCCCTCGGCCAGACGCTCGCCCCGCTTCAGCAGCGTGTTGGCAAGCCAGGCCACGCACGTGGCCGGATGACCCATGCCGATGACCGACAAGCCGGTTTCTTCAACGACACCGTTGCGCGACAGAGTGGCGCCGACCCAGCGGCTGTCGATGTCGCCTGGTCGGAAGCGTTGGTCGGACAGGATGACGCCGGCAAAGGCCGAATTGTCGGCGACCGTATCCGCCACGATACGCGGTGGCGCCATCCTGTGGTCGACGAGTTCCAGCGCCGGCACGATACAGTCCGTCGCGGCAAGCAGTTCGTCGAGATTTTCGATCGGCCGGTCGATGTCACGGCCCATGATGAAGGCAAGTTCGACCTCGACATGCGGCTTGACCAGGCGCTTTGCCGTGAGGCTCGCGCCGCTCTTGTGGACCGCATGGCGCAGGATCCGTCCATGGATCGGCGCGTCGAGATCGCAGGCGATCTGCGTCGTGCGCCATGTCAGGCCGATCTTGTAGCCGGCAAGAGCGATGCCTTGCGCTTGCCGCGTCCGTGTCAGCAGATCCTGGACACGATAGGCGTCATCAAGGCTGAGCCCGGAGTGCTGGCCGCTGAGCGGCGGCATAGCCTCGCCCTCGCGCTCGGCTCGCAGGATCGCCTCCGCCGCGTTGCGAATGTCCGCTTCAGTCAGCCCACTCAGTGTCTCGACCATCATCAGCCTCGCATCAGATCCACGACGACCCGCCCGAGCCTTCGTCCGCTCTCGAGGTGCTGAAAGGCATCGGGAAGTTGCTCCAGCCCGAACCGGGCGGGATCAATTAATGGACGCACCTTGCCGTCCTCGGCCAGCGTGGCAATTTCCCGCAGCATCGCCTCGTGATCCTTCCGGCCGATGTTTTCAGCCGCAGCCTTCAGCACCATTGCATGCATTCGACATTCCCGTCGCCATGGACCCGAGCGGACTCTGTCGTTTCGGTAAGTTGAACGGAAACGCATAAATCTAATGGTATCGATCTGAAACGTTTCTGGCTAAGTATCGGCCTTCGGCATCAGAGGACCCCCGATGCGGTATCCCGACCTCGAAATCGACCTTCTGCGCGCGTTCACAACCGTGGCGGAAACGGGCAGCTTTACCGCTGCAGCCGACGTGGTCGGCCGGTCGCAATCCGCCGTCAGCCAGAAGATCATCCGGCTGGAAGAGCTGCTCGGCCGGCCCCTGTTCAACCGGACGAGCCGCTCGCTGGTTCTGACCGGAGAAGGCGAACGCTTGCTGTCGGCGGCGCGCCGGATGCTGGAATTCAACGACATCGCGGTGCGCACGCTGGTCGCACCGGCTGATGTCGGGCGCCTGCGCATAGGCATCTCGGAAGACTTCGTTCCGCATCATCTGCCGGCGCTGCTGGCGAAATTCGCCGCGCTCTGGCCGGCCCTGCGGCTGGAACTGATGACGGGCCTCAGTTGCGACCTGCTTTCCGCTTACGAGAATGACCGGCTCGATGTGGTGATCGCCAAGAAGGATGGCCGCGCCCAGCGCGGCCGCGTCATCTGGCGCGAACCCTTGGTGTGGATCGGTTCGACCGGCTATGACCAACAATCGCTCGAACCTGTGCCGCTGGTGCTTCTGCCAACGCCGTGCACCTATCGCGGCGTCGCGATCCGCGCGCTCGATTCGATAAGGCGCGACTGGGACGTGGCATGCACGGTGAACAGCCTGAACGGTGCGCGCGCGGCCGTCGCCGGAGGTTTCGGCGTCACGGTCCTGGGCCGCTCCTTCGTCCAGGAAGGGGTGCGGATCATCCCTCCGTCCGAACTGTGGCCGGTGCTGCCGATGACGGAGATTGTGGTGATCGGGGAGGAAACGGTGGAGGCGCGCGTCGTGCAGCCCCTGCTCTCTTTCCTGACCGAAACCCTGTCTCGCGGCAATGGTGCCGGCACCTTGCCTGCCTGACGAGCAGTCCAGGAAAGGCATTCCATCAAACATTCGGGTGGTTCAGGGGGTGATCGCCGTCGTCGTGTCGGCCGCCGCGGCCGTCGCCGGTGGCTCGGCCTTCGGCGGCCAGGCGAAATCGTCGGCGCGTCCGGGCGAAGCCTGAGGCGCCTTGCCTTCGATCACAAGTCGTTCGCCAGGGAGAGCCGGATTGGCCTTTGCCGGCGGCGCGGCGCCGAGCAGTTCGGTGCCGCCGTCGAGCGCCGGATCGCTGAGCAGCATCGGTGCGGTGCGGTCGATGACAATGGGTGCGGCGGCCGGCGCCGGTGCCTCGACAGGCGCGCCCGCCGGTGCTGTCGCCGGGGCCAGGCTGCCGGGCGCGGCCAGGCCCAGGATCTTGGCCAAAGGCTTTTCGGTGTAGAAGGCAAGCTTGCGCTTGCCGGCCTTGGAGACGTTGATGCCGTCATCGGCGCGCAGCCGCACCGGTTGGCCGTTCATGTCGGGGCCGGTGGTGATGAAAGCGCCGTTCTCGTCGACGAAGCCGTCCCAGACATCGACGAATTCGCCGCCATGGCTTTCGGCGGCCTTGTGGTAGATGTCGTTGAAGGCCAGCATGTCGGACGTCATCTTCGGCACCCGGAAGGCCGGCATGCCGACCCACAGGAACGGCACCTTGGCGTCGGCGATGGCCTTGCCGAGTTCGTCGGTGCGGCGCTCATACTCCTTGGTCCAATTCTCCGACCGGGGCTGCTCGCGCACGTCCCCCACCTTCATCTGCTGGCGGTCGTTGGAGCCCAGCATGACGACCACGGCGGCCGGTTTCTCGGTCTCGATCAACGATTTGATCTGTTCGGGCCAGTTGTAGAAATCATCACGCACGAAGCCGGATGAACCATTGGAGCGAACGACGATCCGGACGGCGGGATTATCGGCAAAAGCGGTGTCCAGGCCTTCGGCGAGGCCGGACGCCATGAAGTCTCCGACCACCAGGACAGTCCGAGCGTCCGGCGCCTTCTCAGCTATCGGTACTTGTGGTTCGACGGGTGCACGTGGGACCCGGGGTTTGCGTGGCTTCGGCTTTGCCTTCTGGATGTCGAGCGGTGGCTCGACGCGCTCGCTGCGGCGCGGAAACAGAAGGTCGCGCAACGACCATCCACGATTTTGCTGCGGCTGCTCCTGCGCCATGGCCGGTGCATGGAAGGCGCCGGCGGCGCCGATCGCCAGCAGGACGATCGCAAGACAAAGGATCGGCGTGCGACGAACAAGGATCGCGATACGCGCGGCCGAAACCAATCACTCCTCCATCCCCTTGTGCCTGGTTCCGCAAACCGGAGCCGGTTTTGCGGCCGGGCGCAAGTTCAAAGTGCCATGGCGCCCGCCGAGTGCGCTGGAAACGCGCGTGGCGCCGTGGCCGGCTCTATTTTTGTCTGAGCCATTTGAGCACTTCCATGCTCGGGTAACCGTCCTGGGTCAAGCCGACCTTTGCCTGATAGGTCATGATGGCTGTTTTGGTGCCGTCACCGATCTTGCCGTCGAACTTGCCGTCATAAAGCCCGTGCTGCGAAAGCCGCTTCTGCAGCTCCTGCCTTTCCTCGAAGGAGAGCTTGGTGAAAGGCCGCTGCCAGTCCTGCACGAGCCCAGTGGAGCCGGCGATCTCGTCGGCAAGAAGGCCGACCGCGAGGGCATATTTGTCGGCATTGTTGTAGGCTTTGATGACGGAAAAATTCCTGATCATCAGGAAGGCCGGCCCGCCACGGCCATCCGGCACCTTCAGTGTCGCCTTGTCGGTAGGGTTCTTGAACGGCTTGCCATTGGCCCTGACGACGCCGAGCGCCTGCCATTGCGCCAGCGTCTTCGATCCGGCGGGCAGTTTTCCGGCCGGTATCGTGACCTCGTAGCCCCAGGTCTTGCCGGCCTGCCAGCCATTCTTCTTCAACAAATTGGCTGATGTCGCCAGCGCATCGGGGATGGAATTCCAGATGTCGCGCTTGCCGTTGCCGTCCATGTCGACGGCATAGTGCTGGTAGCTGGTGGGGATGAACTGGGTCTGGCCCATGGCGCCGGCCCAGGAGCCCATCAGGTGGCTTTCATCGATGTCGCCCGTCTGCAGGATCTTCAGGGCCGCGACCAGCTGGGTGCGGGCGTATTTCGACCGTTTCGGATCGCCATAGGCCAGCGTCGCCAGCGAGCGCACGACATTGCGCATGATGTCGTCACGCTTGAGGATCTCGCCATAGTTCGATTCCATCGACCAGATGGCGAGCAGAATGTAGCGGTCGACGCCGAACCGCGCTTCGATCCTGTCCAGCCACGGCTTCCATTTCTTCGCCATCTGCTGGCCGACGGCGACGGACTGGTCGTGGACGCGGTTGTCGAAATAGTCCCAGGCGGGTGCGGTGAATTCGGGCTGCGTGCGGGCCTTTTCCAGCACGACCGGATCGGGCTCTTTGATATCCCTGAAAGCCTGGTCGTAGACGGCGCCGGAAACGCCACCCGCCACGGCGGTGGCGCGGAAGCCGGCGACCCATTGCCGGAAACCGGCGTCGGCGAAGGCTGGTCCGGCAGGCATCAGCAGAGCGAGCGAGAGGCTGGCGGCCGTCATGACGCTGGTGAAACGTTTTGCGGCATTGCGAACGGACATGTTTTCCTCCTTCTCTGTCTCAGGAAAGACCATTCATCGCCGAACCGGGTTAGGAATTAGTTTACCATAGGTGTCGCCTGGAACGAAAAGACACCCTCGATGCTTTAACCGGTGGAAGTTTCCCTCACCCGCCCCAGTAATCTTCAATTCCGGCGTGAAAATGTCGCGAGACAGGGATTGCGGAGCCGGGCAGCAAACGGATAATTGAAAGCATGAAGAGAGTTCGCAAGGCAGTTTTCCCGGTCGCCGGTCTCGGCACGCGGTTCCTCCCGGCCACAAAGGCTGTTCCCAAGGAGATGCTGACCGTCGTTGACAGGCCGGTCATCCAGTATGTGGTGGATGAGGCACGGGAGGCCGGCATCGAGCATTTCATCTTCGTGACGGGCCGCAACAAGGCGGTCATCGAAGATCATTTCGATATCCAGTTCGAGCTCTATGACACGTTGGCCCAGCGCGGCAAGGACGAGCAGCTTGCCCGCCTGCAGCGGCTGCAGCCGGCGCCGGGGCAAACCAGCTTCACCCGCCAGCAGGTGCCGATGGGTCTCGGCCATGCCGTCTGGTGCGCACGTGAACTGGTCGGCGACGAGCCTTTCGCGCTTCTGTTGCCCGACATGATCATGCAGTCGGAAAAGAGCTGCATGAAGTCGATGGTCGAGCTCTACGAGGAAACCGGCAACAACATCATTGCCGTGCAGGAATGCGACCCGGCAGAGGCCCACAAATACGGCATCGTCGGCCGCGGCGAGGATACGCATCACGGCTTCCGCATCACCGAGATGGTGGAGAAGCCGAAGACCGGCACCGCGCCGTCCAATCTTTACATCAACGGCCGCTACATCCTGCAGCCCGAGATCTTCAAGATCCTCGAAGGCCAGGAAAAGGGCGCCGGCAACGAAATCCAGCTCACCGACGCGATGCTGAAGCTGGAGAAGCAGCAGGCTTTCTACGGCTACCACTATCAGGGCCGTACCTTCGATTGCGGCTCGCCGGAAGGCTTTGTCGAGGCCAATGTCGCCTTCGCGCTGTGGCGCAGCGACATGAACGAGAACATGGCCGGCGTCATCCGCACGCTGCTCGACGAGATGAAGCCGTCCGAGCGCCGCGGGGCCGCGTTTTAGGCCCCGCTTTCGTCATCCACGGGCGGAGCAGGAGCGAAGCTCCGTCGCGGAGACCGAGGATTCATTCCGTTACATGGGACCCAGAGTGTTAGCGGTCCGGAACGATGTCTCCAGGCTCACCACCGCAGAGGCGCTCATAAGTCGCGGCATGGATCCTGGGGTCTGCGCCGCGTCGCTTCGCTCCTTGCTACGCCCCAGGATGACGAAGCTGGGACGTTCTCAGCGCTGCACCTTCAGGCCGAGATAGATGCTGTTGGCGGTGTAGTCGCGGCCGGGCAGGTTGCTGGTCAGCTTCTCGGTTCTCACCCTTGTGGTGAGACCGGCATAGCGGTTCAGCCACCAGGTCAGCCCGGTCTCGGCGCTCAAGATCCGGTCATGGCCATCGATGCCGACATAGTGGCGCCAGTCGAGGCCGAGCGCCGCATTTGCGGTGAGATTGGCGCGGATCTGGCGTTCACCGGTCAGGCGGCCGGAGTAAAGGATATCGCCGCTTTCCCCTGATGTGGTCGTGGTCTCGACGGTGGTCTTGCCAGTCAGGCCGATCGTGGTGCCGCGCTCCGGCGACCATTTGAGGTCGGCGTTGACGGTGGCGCCGGAAATCGCCTCCAGGTTCTTGTCATCGATCGCTTCCCGCAGCCAGCCGGCCGAGAATTCACCCGACAGCTTCTCACCCATGTCGAGTTGCAAGCCGGCGCGGGCGCCGAGCCGCGTCGAGGAACGCTCGAAGCCTTCATTGTCGATGCGCTGATCATAGGCCCGGCGGCCGACCTCGATTTCGGTGAACGGGGTGAGGGCCGGGGAGATTTCGTAACCGGTGCGCAAGGTCGCCGTGTAGAGCGTGTTGTCCTGATCCTTCTGCGACAGCGACGTGCCGTCTGAAAGCTTGGCGTCGCCATAGAAGTCGTGCGAGACCGCGCCGGTCAGCGTGTACTGCATCTTGCCGATGTGTTTTTCGACGCCGAGGCTGCCGTCGATCGTCTGGCGCAGCGGCTGGGTGCTGACGCCGGCAATGGCATCGGGCGACGATGCGGATTCCGGCACGGCTTCGTAGCCGAGCTTGGCGATGGCGCGCAGTTCGTTGTCGAGGTCGGCATTGAGCTGGCCTTCGATGCGGCCTTGGGCATTGTGAACCGGGTAGCCCGACACGGTTTCGCGAAACAGGCCATAGCCGTCGATGGTGGCGGAGTTTTCACGCCAGTCCGAAACGGCGGTAAAGCGCAACGCCGTCTCCGACAGCAGCGCCGAGGTGCCGGCACTGCTCGAATCACCATTCGTCGTGGCGGTCAGCCCCTGTTCGATCGATGGCCGGATGACAAAGGAGCCCCATTTGACGCCGGTGGGCGCGAACGGATCCTCTTCGGCTTTCTTGTTCTGGCCTTCGATGGCGGCAGTGCGCTCGGCGCCGGGGTCGAGCTTCTGCCTGTCGGCGCTGTCGACGGTGAGGGCACGACGGTTGGCCGTCTCCTCATCCGTGTCGGTCGTACCGGCAGCGTCCGTCGTGGAGGCCGTCGTTGAAGCGGTGGTGTCGGTGGTTGCAGCCGTCGTTTTTTTCTTCTTTTTCGACTTGTCGGCCGTCTTGGTGCCCGCTTTGGCCTTGTCCTGATCCTTCGCGTTCTGCCCGGCGCTCGATGGGCGGCGGCGAGGCTTGGGCGGCGTCGGATTGTCGGTGGAGGCATCGTCGGTCGCCTGTGGCGGATCGAAAACGCTGCCGGTGGCGGCATCGGTGTTCGTGTCGTCGGGGACAGCGCCGGCGCTGGCCGGCAGATAGGTGCGCGCCGGCGTATCGTCCTGCGCGGCATTACCCGGCGCCTGCTGGCCCTGGGCGGCAAGGGCGAGCTGCCTTGCCTTGCGCTGCTGGTCGGACAGGATCGCCGATTCGGAAACCTCGCCGCGCAGCTCGGTTTCCTGGGCATGAAGCGCGCTCGGGCGCAGCAAGGCAAGCATGCTGGTCGCCAGCAGCAGGGCGCAGACCGCCTTGCCCTGTCGTCCTCTCGATTTTTCTGGCTGGGCCCCGGACATCGCCACCACTGCTTGCGCGGCGCTATGCGCGCCATACTTACCGAACCGTAAATGGGGATGGTTAACGGAGGGTTGAGGCAGCGATCGTTCGTCCGGTTAAAGTGCTGCTGTTTGCGGGATCGAGCGGCGCGTCCGAGCTCTCTGCCCTCCGGGCCCCACAGCCATTTCTGTTGGACAGGCGGGCGGCAAAGCGCTAATCGCATCACCCATGCATGCGAAATCCCTGGATAAGAAGCCCCTGGACAGGCAAGCGTCGATTGATTCGGCACTGAGAACGGTGGCAACCGAGCAGGCCGGGATCGCCGCCCTGGCCGAAGCGCTCGAGAATGGACTTGCCGCGCCTTTCGCGCAGGCCGTCGACATGATCTCGAAGATCGAAGGCCGGCTGATCGTCACCGGCGTCGGCAAAAGCGGCCATATCGGTTCGAAGATCGCGGCGACGCTGGCCTCCACAGGCACGCCAGCCTTCTTCGTCCATCCCGTCGAGGCCAACCATGGCGATCTCGGCATGATCGCCAAGGACGATGCCATCATCGCCATGTCGTGGTCGGGCGAAAGCCTTGAGCTCAAGGGCATCATCGCCTATTCCAGGCGCTTCTCCATTCCGCTTATCGCCATAACCGCTGGAGAGACATCGGCGCTGGCGCGTGCGGCCGACGTCGTGCTGCTTTTGCCGCGCACCCCGGAGGCCTGCCCGCACGGTCTGGCGCCGACGACATCGACATTACTGCAACTGGTCATCGGCGATGCGCTGGCGATCGCGCTGCTCGAGGCGCGCGGTTTCACGCCGGACCATTTCCGCACCTTCCATCCCGGCGGCCAGCTCGGCGCCAACCTGACGCTGGTCTCCGAGATCATGCGGGTCGGCGACCAGATTCCGCTGGCGCTTCTCGGCACCAAGATGCCGGAAGCGGTGATGACGCTGTCGCAGAAGAAGGTCGGCTGCGTCCTGATCGTCGACACCAATGGCGAATTGGCCGGGATCATCACCGACGGCGATGTCGCGCGCAACCTGCACCGCCACCTGGCCGACGTCATCGTCGACGAGGTGATGACCCGCACGCCCAAGACGGTCGACCCGCAGACGCTTGCCGGCACGGCAATCGCGCTGCTCAACGAGCACAATATCGGCGCGCTGGTGGTGACCAAGAACAACATGCCGCTTGGCGTGGTGCATTTTCATGACCTGCTGCGCATTGGCGCAGCCTAAGATGTGTTGATATTCAGGTGAGGCCGGCCTGCAAATGGCTGATACCTGCGCTTCCCCGTTCTACTGCGTCGCAGTAGAACTGAGCTCACGTACGAAAAGTACGCTCCGCTCCGGTTCTCGGTATCAGCCATTTTGGTCGCTTCGCGCCCGTCTTCGACTCCGACTCGGCCTGACCTGAATCTCAACACACCTTGCGCGTTGGCATTGTCTAAAATTCAGACCCGTTCCACCGTCAGTTCCAGGTCCGTATCCGCCGCACTTGTCACGCGCACCTGCGTGCCGGCCGGCAGGTCCGGGCCGGAGACGCGCCATAGCGTGTCGCCGAGTTTGATGCGGCCGCGGCCGTTGGCGATCGGTTCGGCGAGTGTCGCCATGCGGCCGACCATCTGCGCGCCGCGCCGGTTGAGCAGCGGCTGGTCGGTCGGGTCATGGCGCCCGCCGACCAGCCTCTTGCCGACATAGGCCGAGACCAGCGACAGCGCCAGGAAAGCGAGAACCTGGACCTGCCAGGTCCAGATCGCCGCATCCCAGATCAGCAGCGACACCGCGCCGATGATCAGCGCGGCGATGCCAATCCACAGCATGAAGATGCCGGGCGCGATGATTTCCATCACCAGCAGGACAAAGCCCAGAACCATCCAGCTCCACGGGCCGAGTTCGGAAATGACACGATCGATCATGGTGTTCTCCTCTGTTGGAGACTTCAATTATCGGTCGGACGCACGACCGGCGGGCGAGCGGTCTGCCTTTGCGCGCCGGTCGTGCCTTCGCTGCGGAAGACTTCCTTGGCGATTTCGCCGATGCCGCCGAGCGAGCCGATCAGCGACGACGCCTCGAAGGGCATCAGCACGATCTTGCTGTTGGTGGCGGTGCCGATCCTGCCCAGCGCTTCGGTGTATTTCAGCGCGACGAAGTAGTTCAGCGCCTGCACGTCGCCCTTGGAAATGGCTTCCGACACCACCTGGGTGGCGCGGGCTTCGGCCTCGGCGGAGCGCTCGCGGGCCTCGGCGTCGCGGAAGGCAGCCTCCTTGCGGCCTTCGGCTTCGAGAATCTGCGACTGCTTGAGGCCTTCGGCGGCGAGGATCTGCGCGCGCTTGTTACGCTCGGCGGTCATCTGGCGGCCCATCGATTCGATGAGGTTGGCCGGCGGGTTGATGTCCTTGATCTCGACGCGGGTGATCTTGATGCCCCACGGATGCGCCGCCTCGTCGACGACGCGCAGCAGGCGTTCGTTGATGGCGTCGCGGTTCGACAACAGTTCGTCGAGGTCCATGGAACCCATCACGGTACGGATGTTGGTCATCGTCAGGTTGAGGATGGCGTTCTGCAGGCCGGAAACCTGGTAGGCGGCCTGAGCCGCGTTGAGTATCTGGAAGAAGGCGATGCCGTCGACGCCGACGATGGCGTTGTCGCGGGTGATGATCTCCTGGCTCGGAACGTCGAGCACCTGTTCCATCATGTTCATCTTGGCGCCGATGCGGTCGATAAACGGAAAAATGAAATTGAGGCCGGGGCTCAGTGTCTTGGTGTAACGGCCAAAGCGCTCCACCGTATAATTGTAGCCTTGCGGAATGGTCCTGATGCCTTTGATGAGAAGCACCAGTACCAGAAGGGCAAGTGCACCAATCGCAATATCGAAACCACTGAAATCCATTTGGCTCTCCCTCAGAAGCAGGCCGCGAGAGCCGTTCCCGCGCAGCCGACTTCACCAAAGACTTAAGTGTGTTTCAGGTGCGTTACAATCAGGTGATGAGGGATTGTTTGTCGGTTTGCACTCACCGGTTGAAAGCGAACAGCTCTGCATCCGTGTCGGCTATCCCTTTGATCGACGCCGAAATGATTTCGGAAGCGATGCGCGAGAAGGTGATGCCATTGCCACCGTAACCCATGACTGCATGGATGCGCGGATGCCTGGGGATGGCGCCGATATAGGGCAGGCCGGTGGTGGTTGTGCCGAAGGAGCCGGTCCAGGCGAATTCAGGCCTGACGTCGAGATCGGGGAATAACCGGCCGAGTTTTTCGGCGATGTGGGCGCTCTTGTCGGCGATCAGTTCGTCGCGCCGCGTCTCGTCGACAAAATCCTCGTCCTCGCCGCCGCAAATGACACGGCCGTCGGCCGTGGCGCGCATGTAGAGGTAGGGATCCGACGCCTCCCAGATGAACGCCGCACCCGGCCAGAGTTTTTGGGGCTGGGGGCGCGTCGCGATCGCCCAGGTCGAGATGATCTGGTGGGCGGCCGCCGGCACGATGTCGACCAATTCGTAGCCGGTGGCCAAAACGACATGTCGCGCCGCAATGGTCGGACCGTCTTTTGTGGCGACAACGACCTCGTCGGCACTGTCTTCGATCGCCGTCGCTTCGACGGGTGCGTGGAAGCGGGCCTTGCGCTCCAGTGCCTTCAGCAATAGCCCGGCCGTCAGTTTGCGGGGGTCGAGCGCGATGTTGCCGTGGCTGAGGATGGCGCCGTCCCGGTCGATGCCGTATCGCTCGGCCAGCGGGGCCGGTGTGAGATAGGTCGCCTGGATGCCAGCTTGCCGTCGCGCGTCGGCTTCCTCCCGTAGTTCCGACGGACCCAGCACCGTGCCTGCCAGATAGAGTGACTGGGTGCGATTTGGGCCGCAGTTGATGCCAAGTTCCGCGATACGGCCAGCAAGATTGGTCACGGCGAGCCGAGAGCGTCGCCAGGCCTGTTGTGCCTTGGCCTTGCCGATCATCTTCGAGAGCGTTGAAAGCGGCTGGTCGATTTCGAATTGCACCAGCGCCGTGGTCGCGGCGGTCGAGCCTTTCAGCGGCCCGCGCCGGTCGATGCAGATCACGGCATGACCGTCCGCCGTCAGCGCCTCGGCCATCATGGCGCCGCTGATGCCCATGCCGATGATCAGCACGTCGGTCTTGACGTCGCGGGTCAGCGCCGATGTCGGCACGGCAGGGGCGCGATAGGCGGACCAGACGGGCCGGCCGGTTCTGAGGTCGAGTTTGCGGGGCATCGAGTTCTCCGGAGGAACTGCTCAACGCTCCGAAGTGGCCGTTGTTCCGGGTGCTAGACCCAGCCGGACAGTTCGCGCCGCACCATTGCCTCGATCACCGCCATGCCTTCGGCGCTGTCGTTGAGGCAAGGGATGTGCGCGAAGTTTTTGCCGCCGGCGTGATGAAAAGTCTCGGCCGCTTCGCGGCCGATCTCGTCCAGCGTCTCGATGCAGTCGACCGAAAAGCCGGGATTGACGATGGCGATCGACTTCACGCCGTCCTTGCCCAGTTTCTCCACGGTCTTGTCGGTATAGGGCTGCAGCCATTCCTGCGCGCCGAAGCGCGACTGGAAGGTGATGATCAGTTTCTTGTCATCCCAACCCAGTCGGTCACGCAAGAGACGCGTCGTCTTCTGGCAGTGGCAATGATAGGGATCACCCTTCTCGAAATAGGGTTTCGGGATGCCGTGATAGGAGGTGATGACCACCTCCGGCTCGAAATCGAGTGTCGTCAGATGCTGTTCGATCGAACGCGCCAGCGCCTCGATATAGACCGGTTCGTCATAGTAAGGCGGCACGCTGCGGACGGCGGGGGCAGCGCGCATCTTCATCAAGGCGCGAAACAGCTGGTCGTTGGCGGTTGCCGTCGTGGTCGCCGAATACTGGGGATAGAGAGGGAACGAAAGAATGCGGTCGCAGCCCTGTGCGACCAGCCTCTCAGCGACACTCGCGGTCGAAGGATTGCCATAGCGCATCGCCCAATCGACGACGACATCGGGCAGGTCGCGCAACGCCTCGGCCAGCTTCTCGCCCTGAGCACGGGTGTAGGTGCGCAGCGGCGACTCGTTCTTCTCCCGGTTCCAGATCCGGGCATAGTTGGCGCCCGACTTCTTCGGCCGCGTGGTGAGCACCAGGCCGTAGAGGATCGGATACCAGATCGCCCTGTTGAGCTCGATGACACGCGGATCGGAGAGGAATTCCCGGAGATACCGCCACATCGGCTTGAAGTCGGTGCCATCAGGCGTGCCCAGATTGATCAGCATGACACCGACCTTGCCGGTCTTGACCGGCGGATGCCCGGCCGGCCGTGGGCCGAGGGCCTTCGCGGCTTTGGAATCGACAGGAGTGGAAAGCGTCATAAGGGTTCTCCGGACACGGCGCGAAACTAGCGACGGCGCGCCGGTTTTCAATGCCGCGTCTGGCCGCACCTTAGCTTGAAAACGCAAAACCCGCCCGGTTTCCCAGGCGGGCTTGTCATTGCAGAACCGAAGCGGCGTTACTTGGCCGGAATGGTCAGCGTCGCGCCAAGCTTAAGCTGGTGGGGCTTTTGGCTCTTGTTGGCGTCATAGATCTGTTTCCACTTTGTCGCGTCGCCATAGGCTTTCTTGGCCAGATCCCAATAGGTGTCACCGGCGACGATGACATGGCTGCTTTCGGCTGGCTTCGCGGGTTCCGCCGGCGCCGGCGCGGGTGCCGCTGGTGCAGGGGCAGCTTCGGCCGGTTTTGCCGGTTCGGCTGGTGCAGGTGCTGGAGCCGCGGGAGCCGGCGGGGCCGGTGGCGGAGGCGCTGCCTCCGTCGATATGGCCGGTGGTGTGTTGGCGATATCGCCTGAGTTGGCGGGCAATTCGGGCATTGTCGGAGCCGCATCCGCGGGTTTCGCCGGTTCAGCCGGCTTGGCGGCCTCGGCCGGAGCTGGCGTGGCCGGTGCGGTCTCCGCAGGCTTTGCCGGTTCGGCAGGCTTGGCCGGCTCGGCGGCGGGGGCCGCCGCGACGGTCGCGGCGATCTCGGTGATGCGGCCGTCGAGCTTGGGCGTGTAGGGCCGGTGGGCGGCGAGATAGTCGGCAACCACCTGTTCGAGGCCGGGGCCGTAGTCATAGGCGTTCTTGGCCTTTTCGGCGAAGATTTTGTAGCCGTCGCCGCCCTGGCGGACATAGTTGTTGGTGGCGACCAGATAGTCCTTGTCGGGATTGATCGGCGTCCAGGCGCCGTTCTCCATCACCTCCACCGATTTGACGCGGCCGGCATTGGGCGCGACCGACTTGTCGAAGGAATATTTGAGGCCCGCCACCTGCGGGAAGCGGCCGGCGCCGTCCTCGATCTGGCTGAGGCCGCCTTCGAGACCGGCCACCAGGTCCTTGCCGGAAATCTGGAAGGTGGCCAGCGTGTTCTGGAATGGCAGTACGGTCAGCACCTCGCCCATGGTGACGGTGCCCTTGTCGATCGAGGCGCGCAGGCCGCCGCCATTGGAAATGACGATCTCGACGCCCTGTCCCTTGACGCGGTCGAGGATGGCGTCGGAGACGAGGTTGCCCATCGCGCATTCCTTGGCGCGGCAATTCTCGCGGCTGCCGTCGATGACGTCGGTGGTCTCCGCCACTTCCTTGTTCTTCAGGGCCTCGATCGGCGCGCCGAGCTCCTTGATGCGGGCAAGTACGGCGGGATCGGGCGTGATCGACTTGTCGAGATAGATCGGGTCGCCGCTTGCCGATTTGACGACGCCATTGTCGTCGAACACGATCTTGAACTCGCCGAGATATTTTGAGTAGGAGGCCGCCTGCACGACCGGCACCTTGTAGCCGTCGGGATTGTCGACCATCGTCGGATAGGGCCCTTCCGCCTTCGGATCGGTGTTCGACAGAAGCGAGTGGCTGTGGCCGCCGACGACGACATCGATGCCCGGGATCTTGGCAATGACATCGCGCTCGCGCCGGTAGCCGATATGGGTCACGGCGATGATCTTGTTGACGCCTTGTGCCTTCAGCTTCTCGACCTCGGCGGTGATCGACTTGACGTCGTCCGCGATGGTGATGTTGGGGCCGGGGGAGGCGAGTTCGGGCGTGTCGTTGGTCACGGCACCGACGATGCCGATCTTCTGGCCACCGACCTCGACGACGATCGACGGCTTGATCTTGCCGGCTGCGCCGGACTTGTCGTTGGGCACGACATTGGCACTGACGATCGGGAACTTCGCCTTGTCGAGGAAAGGCACCAGCGCGCTCTCGCCGTCGTCGAATTCGTGGTTGCCGAGCGTCACCGCGTCGGGCTTTATCTGATTGAGGAATTCCTCTTCCACGGTGCCCTTGTAGGTGGTGTAGAACAGCGATCCCTGGAAGCTGTCGCCGGCATTGAGCAGCAGCACGTTCTGCCCTTCGAGCTTCTTGCGTTCCTTGGCGATCGCCGTGATCAGCCGGCCGGCGCCGCCGATGCATTCGCCCTTGGTCTCTTCGTCGGCCGAACAGGTCGATTCGTATTTGTTGTTGCCTTCGATGCGGCTGTGCCAATCATTGAAATGCAAAATGTTCAGTGTGTAGTCGGCAAAGGATGCGCCGGCCGACAGGCCAAGCGTCGATACGGACAGGGCGGCAATGGCGGCAAGCTTCTTCATCTTCGTCTCCCGGTAGGCTGACCAGAGG
Organism: Mesorhizobium kamtschaticum; assembly: GCF_056174585.1. Classification (NCBI taxonomy): domain Bacteria; kingdom Pseudomonadati; phylum Pseudomonadota; class Alphaproteobacteria; order Hyphomicrobiales; family Phyllobacteriaceae; genus Mesorhizobium; species Mesorhizobium kamtschaticum. Next base: position 2,472,327 of record NZ_CM149691.1, read on the forward strand.
CGTTTGGCGCCTTTGCTTGACTGGGGTATAACAGCCAGCGTTTTGACCATGTTCCCATCGCGTTCCGGCTGACGCAAGTGGAAATGCCGGGGGGGCGTTTGCAAACGCAAAACCGGGGGTATTTGCAAGCGCAAAACCGGGGTATTTGCAAGAGCAAAACCCGGGGTATTTTCTGGCGAAAAACCTGGGGTATTTTGGGCGAAAAACCCGGGGTATTTGCAAATGCAAAAAAAGGACGGCGGCCACAGGGCCGCCGTCCTTTTAGCTCGGTCCGTGCTGGTTCAAGTACGACGTGTAAACACGAAGTTCTTGCCGGCCGAGTCCGTGCAGTTGAGCTGATTGATGGACACCATCAGGCAGTTGGTGTTGATCTGCGTGTGGCGGATCAACGAGGTGCCGGTGATCTCGAGCGATGTGGCGCCGGTCATGGTGTAAGTGCCCTCGGCGAACGGCTCTCCGGTCTCGGCGGAAACAGTCTTGTATTTTCCGCCGTTGAATGTCGAAAGCGCCTTGCCCGTGCCGTCGATCCACGAGCCTTCGACGCCTTTCGGCGCCGCTGCCATCGGCGGCTCATTGGGCCCGCTGGTCGTACAGGCAGCAAGCCCCGCCAACGCAACTGCTGCAACGCTCATCGAAAGAATCTTGCGCGCAATATTCATATGAAAATCCTCTCCTCAGTCCGCATGCCTTCAATCGCCCGATTTCCGGGCGATTGCAAGGCAGGGGGCGTGTTCCGCTGGGTGCTATCGGACGAGGATGTTGCGGAATTGCCACGGATCGCTGCGGTCGAGGTCCTCCGGGAACAGCCCCGGGCGTCTGTCGAGCGGCGTCCAGTCGGTGTAATGGCCTTCGACCGGTCCGAGATAGGGCGACTGCACTTCCAGGCAGCGCTTGTAGTCCATCTCGTCGGCCTCAACGATGCCGGCATCCGGATTTTCCAGGGCCCAGACCATGCCGGCCAGAACCGCGGAGGTGACCTGCATGCCGGTGGCGTTCTGATAGGGCGCCAGCTTGCGCGCCTCGGCGAGCGAGAGGTGCGAGCCGTACCAGTAGGCATTCTTGTCGTGGCCGTAGAGCAGGACGCCGAGCTCGTCGACACCGTCGACCAGCTCGTTCTCGTCGAGCACGTGGTGCACAGCTTGAGGCTTGCCGGCGGCGCCGAACATCTCGTCCAGCGACAGCATCGCGTCGTTGCAGGGATGGTAGGCATAATGGCAGGTCGGCCGGTATTGGACCTTGCCCTTCTTCGAGCGCACGGTGAAGAAATCGGCGATCGAGATCGCCTCGTTATGCGTCACCAGCAGGCCGTATTGCGGGCCCGGCGTCGGGCACCAGGAGCGCACGCGCGTGTTGGCGCCGGGCTGCTCCAGATAGATCGCGGCCTTGGAGCCGTGCTTGTGCTTCTTGGCGTTCTTCGGCATCCACTTCTCATGCGTGCCCCAGCCGAGTTCGGCCGGCTGCAGGCCCTCGGAGATGAAACCCTCGACCGACCAGGTGTTCCAGAACACATCCATCGGTTTCGGCTTCTTGGCGCGTTGGGTGTCGCGCTCGGCGATGTGAATGCCCTTGACGCCGGCCTTCTTCATCAGCTTGGCCCAGCCCTCGCGGTCTTCCTGCGCGGGCTCCGAGAACTCCAGGCCAAGATCGGTGGCGAGGTTGACCAGCGCCTGCTTGACGAACCACGAGACCATGCCGGGGTTGGCACCGCAGGTGGAGACGGCGGTGGCGCCACCCGGTCTGTCGTGCTTTTCCTTGATCAGCGCTTCGCGCAGCGCATAGTTGGTGCGGCTGGCATTGTCGGCCTTGGCGTCGAAATAGAAGCCGAGCCACGGCTCGACGACGGTGTCGATGTAGAGCACGCCGAGCTTGCGGCAGAGGCGCATCAGGTCCACGGAGCCGGTATCGACCGACAAATTGACGCAAAAGCCCTGGCCGCCGCCATTGGTCAGCAGCGGCGTCAGAAGCTTCTTGTAGTTCTTCTCGGTCACCGCTTCCTGGACGAAGGCGATGCCGCGCTCGTCGAGCAGTTTGCGGTCGGTATCGCGTGGGTCGAGGACCGTCATGCGCGACTTGTCGAACTTGAAATGGCGTTCGATGAGCGGCAGCGTTCCCCGTCCGATCGAGCCGAAGCCGATCATCACCACGGGGCCGGTGATCTCACCGTAAACGGGCCAGTTTTCATTCGCCATTTTATCGAGCACTCCTTCGGACAACGCTTCACCACGGCTGCCTAGCCGCCGCGCGACAAACCATAGATCATTGTCACAATAAAGGGAAAAGCAGCGAAAACGCTTGCGCTGCCTCCTGCCGGAGGCGCTCGTCGATGCCATCGGGAGGCCACGGCCTGCCCGATGGCGAATGTTAAGCCGGCGTTGTATCAGCGAGCGCCACCGGATGCGCTGATGCGCTCGCCGGTCAGCCAGGCCGCCTCATCCGAGGCGAGGAAGGCCACGCTCGGCGCAATGTCCTCGGGCTTGCCGAAGCGCTGACCAAGTGGGACGCCGGCAATCAGCATGTTGCCGAAATCGGTGCCAACCATGCCCTCGGTCATTTCGGTATGGGTGTAGCCGGGCGCCACGATGTTGATTCGGATATTGCGCGATCCAAGTTCCCTCGACAGGCTGAGCGTCAGCGTGTCGATCGCCGCCTTGCTCGCGGAATAGAGGCTGGTGTTTGGTACCGGGTTCCAACTGCTGATCGTGCCGATGTTCACGATGCTGCCGCCGCTCTCAGGAAAGTGTCGCATCGCCGCCTTGACGGTCAGGATGGTGCCCAGCACGTTGGTGTCGAACAACCGGCGATAGTCGGCCTCGCTCGCTTCCTCGAAGGCGCCGAAGACAGCCGTGGCGGCGTTGTTGACCAGAATGCTTGGCTTGCCGAATGCGATCCTTGCAGCCTCGAACATCTTTTCGACATCGGCGGCCTCGACCACATCACCCTGAACCGCGGTCGCCTTGCCGCCGCTGGCGACGATCTCCTTCACGGTGCGTTCGGCGGCCTCATGGCTGGTGGCGTAGTTGACGACGACGGCGGCGCCTTCCGCCGCCAGCCGCTTAGCGATGCCCGCACCGATGCCTCGCGCGGCGCCGGTGACGATGGCGACCTTGTTGTTGAGCTTGCCCATTTTGTTTCTCCGAATGGCTGGATGAATCTGACATCGGTCAATTGGTCATTCCAAAATCGTTCAGGTAGTGTGAGAATTGCCATATAACTAATTCCTGGGGAGAATAGATGGACCGGCTGGCAGCGATGAACACCTTCATACGGGTCGTCGAAACCGGTTCGTTCTCGGCCGCCGCACGGCATTTGCACGTCGGGCAGCCCGCCGTCTCGAAGGCGATCGCGCAGCTTGAGGAACGGCTCGGCGTGCGCTTGCTGTCGCGCACCACTCGAGGTTTGTCGCCGACCGAGGCTGGTTTGGGTTTCTACGAAGGCGCCAAACGCGCAGTCGACGAGGCCGACGAAGCCGAGAACGCGGCGCGGGGTGCGGCGGCGGCACTCACCGGCCTGCTGCGCATCGGCACTTCAGTGACCTTCGGTCGCCTGCATGTCGTGCCGCGGCTGAAAGCCTTTCTGGACGCTCACCCGAAGCTCGACGTCGAGGTGGCGATGGACGACAGGAATGTCGACCTCGTCGAGGAAGGGGTGGATGTCATGCTGCGTCTGGGTGAAAGCTTCGCCGCCGCCCATATCGGGCGCAAGATCGCCAGCTGTCGTCGTCTCGTGGTGGTGGCACCCTCCTACCTCGCGCGCGCGGGCGAACCCATGGCACCGGATGAGCTGTCGCGGCACGAGGCGATCCTTTTCGTCCAGGCAGGCGTTTCCAATCGCTGGACGTTCCAAAGAGGCGCCGAAGAGGTTTCGCTTGCCGGTCAGGGGCGGCTGCGCGTGACGTCGGCCGAAGGGGTACGTGAGGCAGTCCTTGCCGGCATCGGCTTCACGGTCGGCTCCGAATGGATGTTCGACCGGGAACTGCGCAGCGGCGCTGTGCGGCCGATCCTGGTCGACTGGGCGCTGCCGCCTGTTGAACTGTGGGCGCTGTTTCCGGCCGGACGCAAGGCTAGCGCCAGGGCAAGGGCATTCGTCGATTTCCTGGCGGGCAGCCTGTAGCGTGGCTCAGCGCGTCATCGTGTTCAAAAGTTCGATCAGCCGGTCGCGGTCTGATGTCAGGCCCTTATAGTCGAGCTGGTCGAGATCGAGCGCTTCCAATTGAGCGGCAAAGGACGGCGCGAGTGTCCCCCGGTCGGGGTGTCGCGCCAGCACGGCGAGCGGGTCGAGATGGATGCGGATGGTGAACAGGATGTCGCGTGAGGACGGCAGCTTGCGCAGCGTCTGACGCTCGACGCGGATGAAGGCGTGCGCCTTGACGTCACCGTCGGGGAAGCGTGTCGGCCGATTGGAGGCGCGGTCGATGCGCTCGACATTGGACAGCGGATGGTAGAGCGCATTGTCGGCCTGGATCGACCAGTTGAAGCGTTCGACCGCCTGGCCCTGCAAGCCGTCGAACATGCGGTTGATCAATGCGGCAGGGCGCGTGCCCGGGCCGAAGCCCGGCACGGGCTCGTGGATCTGCTGCAGCGGCTTGCCGAATTTTTCGGTGAGCGACCAGGATGAGGGAAAGCACAACGAACCCGCCGCGAGCCGCCAGCCGCTGTCGTCGCGGCGCATCAGGATCAGGTCTTCCTGGACCAGCAGCGAGGCAGCGACCAGCGGCGCGTCGGCAAGGCCCGAAGGCAAAGCCGGGTGGTTCGCGGCGCCCACGACCTCGACGCCCGCATCGGTGTGGCGATGGGTGTGCGGAAATGTCTCCGGCAAATATGCGCCGAGCAATTCGAACACTTCCCGTTGGGCGTCCTGCGTCCCGTCCTCCTCGACGAAGACCCGTTCGGGCATTTCGGCATAAAGCCGGCGCTTCTCGGCGAGATAGGGCAGAAGATGGCTATCGACCTCGATCCAGCTTGCGGGGTCGAGCGGCTTCAGGCCGATGTTGAACAGCTTCGACGAGCCATCATAGGGGGTGTGGGTGGGCAGGGCCTCGACCAAAGCTCATGCTTCCTTGAAAGCGTCGAGACCGGCGGCAGTCATCCTGGCCAGAAATTCGGTGACATCGTAGTCCGCGACGCCTGCCTTGGCGAAGGGGTCGGCAGCCAGCCTGGCGTCGAGGATTTCGCGCGGGCATTGCGCGATGATGATGCCGCCGGTGCGCGGTTTCTTCGGCCCGGAGGCAATGAAGACACCCTCCGCATAGCAGGCCTTCAGCCATTCGATATGCGCCGCCTGCAAGCCGTCGATCTCGGTCAGAGGCACCTTGTAGTTCAGCGAAACGACGAACATGGCATTCTCCTGGTCACACCAGCCTTGCGGGAATCAGGCCGCGCAGCGAATTGCCGACAAGGAGTGCCTTGGCCGACTTCAGATCATCGTAGGTGTAGATCGCTTCCTCCGCCCGGCCTTCATCCAGAAGCTCGGCGCGCAATACGCCAGGCAGCAAGCCACAATCGAGCCGCGGCGTTGCCAACACGCCGTCGCCGAAATCGGCGAAGACATTGGTGATGGTGCCTTCGCAGATTTCGCCGCGCTCATTGGCCAGGATCACCTCGTCGGCCTGGGTGACGAGATATTCGGAGCGGGCATGGGTGTAGAGCTGGCGCCGGCTGGTCTTGTGGCGCAGCAGCGTGTTGCCGGAATCGAGCCGCGTCCGCGCCAGCCGCAGCACCCAGACCTTGTCGGCAGCGAGCGGTTCATAGGGTTGTGCCGAGGCGGTGGCTTCGCCGTTGCGCGCCAGAGCGAGCCGCGTGCGCATGGCGGTTCGGGAGCCGTCGATCGCCTTGCCCAGCACGGCGCCGATCTTTTGCGGATCGCAGGCGAAGCCGAGTTCCGCCGCCGAGCCATAGAGGCGCGCAAGGTGGCGATCGAAGCGCAGGAAGCCCGTCTCGGGCTGCCAGCGCATGGTCTCGATCAGCTCGAAATCGGCGGCGTCCCCGTCGCGAAGCGGGCTTTGAGCAGACACTCCTGATACTCCTCCTCAGGCGTCGAATCGAAGACGATGCCGCCGCCGACATTGTAGACGGCCTCGCCACTGGCAAAGAGCGAGATGGTGCGGATCGCCACGGAAAAACGCATCGTGCCGCCAGGTGCAATCCAGCCGATGGCGCCGCAATAGACATCGCGTGGCGTGCCCTCCAGATCGTGCAGGATCTCCATGGCTCGGATTTTTGGCGCGCCGGTGATCGAGCCACAGGGAAAGAGTGCTGCAAAGATCTGGCGGATCGAGAGCCCCGGCAGCAGCTTCGCCCTGACGTCGCTCACCATCTGGTGGACGGTCGGGTAGCTCTCGATGCGGAACAGTTCCGGCACCTCCAAGGTGCCGACCTCGCTGATCAGCGAGATGTCGTTGCGCAAGAGGTCGACGATCATCCGGTTCTCGGCCTGGTTCTTTTCGTCATTGCGCAGGAAGGTCTTCTGCCGCTCGTCCTCGGCTTTGGTCGCGCCGCGCGGTGCCGTGCCTTTCATCGGATGGGTCTCGATCATCCCCGCGGCATCGATCTCGAAGAACAGTTCGGGCGAGCGCGACAGCACGATCGGGTCACCCAGCGCCACCAGCGCGCCATACTTCACCGGCTGGCGTTCGGTCAGCGCATCGAAGGCGGCAAGCGGGTCGCCCGACCATTGCGCCTGCACCGGAAAGGTCAGATTGCCCTGGTAGCAATCGCCTTGCCTGATGTGCTGGTGCAGCCGCGAGAAGCGTTTCCCGTAATCCTCGAACGACCAGACAGCCCTTGCATCGAAGATCGGGCCGTTCGGGGTTGCTGCATTGCGCGGCGGCACCGCTTCTTCGGCCGGAGCGTCGAAGACACCGAGGCAGACCAGCGGCGCGCGACGTCCCTTCGGCAGCAAGGGAACAAGCTTCGGTTCGAGCAGGTAACCAGCCTCATAGGAGAAATAGCCGGCCAGCCATTTGCCGGCATCATGGGCGGCCTGTGCTGCTTGCAACGCCGCCGGGAAGTCCTTTGCCTCATGCGCCACGATGATGTCGGCCGGCCGGTCGAAAACGAGCTGGCGCGCGCTTTCGTCGTTGCGGAAAATGGCGGCGGGCAGGGACATGGGGACCGGGATCGATGAAGCCGTTGACCGCTCTATATGGGGGGCCGCCCGCGCGCAATCGAGGGAGCGGCACCTTGCCCCTCAAAGCCGACCTTTTGGGTCGGCCTCTGTGACGACCTGTGGGCGGACCTTGCCGGCAAAACAAACCGGCGGCACCATGGCGCCGCCGGTCGTAAATTGTCCTGCCTCTGCCGCTCAGGTGTTGCTGGCGGTTCCGGCTGTCGGAAACTGCTTGGCGAACTCCGCCTCGTTGCCGGCGGCGAGCAGCTTGGCCTGCTCGATCCAGCGTTCGCGCGCGATGCGGCCATCGAAGTTCATCACATCCTCGATCCGCTTGATGTCGGCGGCGGTCCAGGCAGCGATCTGGGCGAAGCTGGTAACGCCTTGCGCCTTGAGCAGCTTCTCGTTGACCGGGCCAATGCCGATCAGTCGGCGCAGATTGTCTGATTTGGCCGCCGCTGGCTTGGCTGCTGCCGGTGCAGCCGTCTTCGCGGCGGCTGCCTTGGGCGCGGGCGAACTCTTTGCCGCCGAAGCCGTGGAAGCTGCGGGTTTGCTCGCGGCGGGTTTGGCGGCCGCTGGCTTCGGTGCTGCCGACTTGGCGGTGGTGGCCTTCGCCGGCGCGGCCTTCGCGGCTGGTTTGGCAGGCGCTGGCTTGGCTGCCGCCGGAGCGGACTTGGCCGCGGCCGGCGGCGTCGACAACAGGGCTGCCGGCGGCTGACTGGCAGCCTTTGCTCCACCAGCACCCGTGGATGCCTGCGCGTCGCGCAGCTGGCGCTCGAGGTCGGCGCGGGTCTTGCCGCATGCGTTGAGTTCGCCGGTCAGGCGGTCGCTGTCGGCGCGCAGCCGGTCGCGCTCGCTGCGGGTGCGGTCGAGGTCGCCACGCAGACTGTCGAGCTCACCACGCAGGCGACCCCAGATGAACCAGCCAACCAACACGCCTACCAGGAACGCCAGGACCACGTAGAAAAAAGTGCCCATTGTCTCTCTCCAGTCAGATCCGTCTGCCGTGGGTCATGACCTTCGGCGATGGACTACTCGATGATGGTTCCGCGGGTTCGCAGAACAGCCGGCCTCGGTTCGAGCGGTCGGCAATCGGCTTTGCTTGCCCATGGCCAACGGCCGTTGTCGCGTTCGCCTGAGCGTCACGTCCGGCTGAGATTTTCCCTCGCCGATCCGCATGCGCTCCGGCTGAGCTTGCAGCGAAGGCTATCATAGAGCTTGCGGAAAGCTACGGGAAAACGTCCGTCGAGAGTTCTTCAAGAACAAATATTTAGCGCAGGAATAGTGCGATCCAAACATGCATTCCGGCTAAACTGTTTTTCGCAGGCGGAGAGGTCTCAACCGTCGAGCGTTTCCAGTTCGTCGATCAGGCCGCTGATGACACCGAGCCCGATCTGCCAGAAGGCGGGGTCGGTGGCGTCGAGGCCGAAGGGCGCCAGAAGCTGCGAATGATGCTTGGTGCCGCCGGCGCGCAGCATCTCGAAATACTTGTCCTGAAAACCGCGCTCGGCGTTCTGGTAGACGGCGTAGAGCGAGTTCACGAGGCAGTCGCCGAAAGCATAGGCATAGACATAGAAGGGCGAGTGGATGAAGTGCGGGATGTAGGTCCAGAACACCTCATAGCCGTCGCGCAGTTTGATCGCGGGACCGAGGCTTTCGGCCTGCACTTCCAGCCAGAACTGGCCGAGCCTGTCGGAGGTGAGTTCGCCGTTGCGGCGCTCGGCATGCACCTTGCGCTCGAATTCGTAGAAGGCGATCTGGCGGACCACCGTGTTGATCATGTCCTCGACCTTCTGGGCGAGCATGGCCTTGCGCTCACGCCTGTCGGTGGTCTGCTCCAGCAGCGAGCGGAAGGTCAGCATCTCGCCGAAGACGGAGGCCGTCTCGGCCAGCGTCAGCGGCGTCGAGGCCATCAGCGCGCCCTGGCCGGCGGCCAGCACCTGGTGCACGCCGTGGCCGAGTTCATGCGCGAGCGTCATCACGTCGCGCGGCTTGCCCATGTAGTTGAGCAGCACGTAGGGGTGGGCCGAGGGCACAGTCGGATGGGCAAAGGCGCCTGGCGACTTGCCCGGGCGCACCGGCGCGTCGATCCAGTTGCGGTCGAAGAAGGCGCGGGCGATCTCGGCCATCTCGGGCGAGAAGCGCTGATAGGCGGACAGCACGGTGTTCCTGGCTTCGTCCCAGCCGATCACCGCCTGCGGTGTCTCCGGCAGCGGCGCGTTGCGGTCCCAGTGGTTCATCACGTCCATGCCGAGCCAGCGCGCCTTCATGGCGTAGTAGCGGTGCGACAGGCGCGGATAGGCCTCGCGCACGGCGGTGGCGAGCGCATCGACCACGCCGCGTTCGACACGGTTGGCGAGATGGCGTGAATCGGCGATATCCTCGAAGCCACGCCAGCGGTCGGATATTTCCTTGTCCTTGGCCAGCGTGTTGGTGATCAGCGTGAAGGTGCGCAAATTCTTGCGGAAGGTCGCGGCCAGCGCCTCGGAGGCGCGGCGCCGCACCTCGCCGTCGGCATCCTGCAGACGATTGAGCGCCGGCTCCAGCGTCAGTTCCTCGCCCTCGACGTCGAAGCGGAGGTCGGTCATCGTCTCGTCGAACAGGCGGTTCCAGGCACCGCGTCCGGTAATCGACTTCTCATGGAAAAGCTGCTCGACGCGATCCTCGAGCTGGTAGGGCTTGTCCATTCTGAGGTCGAGCACCCAGGGCCGGTAGTGGCCGAAAGCGGAGTCGCTGGCCAGTGCGCTTTCGATCGCGGCGTCCTCGATCAGGTTCAGTTCGAGCGCGAAAAACAGGAGATGCGCGCTGGCGTCGGTCATCTTCTCCTGGATGTCGCCATAGAGCTTGGCGCGCTGCGGATCGGCGGTGTTGCCGGCGTAGACCAGGCCGGCATAGGAGACGATGCGGCCGATCAGTTCCTCGAGAGCCTCGTAGGCGACCAGCGCCTCGCCAAGCCTGCCGGTGCTGCCGCGCCCGGCCTCGGCGGCGAGCGTGCCCTTCCAGCGGCTCTCGAAGGCGATCGCGTCGGCGGCGGCCCTGGCGATGTCACGCTTCAGTTCCGGGGCTTCCATGCCGGCATAGAGGTCGGCAAGGTTCCATTCCGGCAGATCGCCAAGCTCGGCCGCGCCCTGACCGGACGCTGGTGCCGCAAGCCGCCGACCAAACATCATGCGCATCGACAATACCTTTTTTGCATCAAGGAGAGAGAATTCAAGGGGGAACAGAGAAGCCGGTCAAATCCTAAGCAATTCGTTCACCGGGTTTTTTGAAACCTTATTTAGAACCCTGTGCCAAGATGATCCATGGGGATTTCGAGCGGGCGACTCAGAAAGTCATGACAGGTTCCATACTCATAGTCGATGACGATCCCGTGCAACGCCGGTTGCTCGAGGCGGCGGTGACACGCTTCGGCCACACGGCAATCGTCGTCGACGGTGGTGCCGCCGGCCTCGACGTGCTCGACGGGCCTGGCGCCCGCGACGTTTCGGTGGTGATCCTCGACCTGGTCATGCCCGGTGTCGACGGCATCGGGGTGCTGAAGGCGATGCGCGAACGCGACATCACCGTCCCGGTCATCGTCCAGACCGCCCAGGGCGGGATCGAAACCGTGGTGTCGGCGATGCGCCACGGCGCCTTCGATTTCGTCGTCAAGCCGGCGTCCCCCGACAGGCTGCAGGCGTCGATCGCCAATGCGCTCAAGGTCGAGGCGGTCGAGGGCGAGGTCAAGCGCACATCGCGCAAACGCGGCGGGCTTTTGACCTTCAGGGACATGATCACCCACAGTCCGGCCATGGACAGGGTGATACGCCTCGGACAGAAAGCTGCGGCGTCCAACATCCCGATCCTGATCGAAGGCGAATCCGGCGTTGGCAAGGAACTGGTGGCGCGCGCCATCCAGGGCACCGGCGACCGCCGCTCGAAACCGTTCGTCACCGTCAATTGCGGCGCCATTCCCGACAATCTGGTCGAATCGATCCTGTTCGGCCATGAGAAGGGCTCGTTCACCGGCGCCACCGACAAGCACACCGGCAAGTTCGTCGAAGCGCATTCGGGCACGCTGTTCCTCGACGAGATCGGCGACCTGCCGCTCGACGTGCAGGTCAAGCTGCTGCGCGCCGTGCAGGACGGCGAGGTCGATCCGGTCGGTGGCCGCGCCACCGTCAGGGTCGACATCAGGCTGATTTCGGCGACGCACCGCAACCTCTTGCAGCAGGTCAAGGACGGCAAATTCCGCGAGGACCTGTTCTACCGGCTGAACGTCTATCCGATCTTCGTGCCGCCGCTGCGCGACCGCCGCGACGACATTCCCCATCTGGTCACGCACTTCATGGAGAAGGTGGCGCCCGCCGACCCGCGCCACCGCCTGCAAGGCATTTCGGCGTCCGCACTTGCCGTGCTGCAGGCCTATGACTGGCCCGGCAACATCAGGCAGCTCGAAAACGCCGTCTTCCGCGCCTCGGTGCTGTGTGACGGCGATGTGCTCGATGTCGATGATTTCCCGCAGATTCGGGCGCAGGTGGAAGGCACCGTCAATCTCGAAACGGACGACGCGACACCGCACTTTTCATCGCCTCCAGGATCGCGCGACGAGGAGGTCCCGGAGGGCGATTCCACCCCGATGGCCGAGCCGGACCGGTCGGCTGTGCTTCAGCCCAGATTCGGTACGCTGCGGGCGCTCGACGAACGCGGCAATGTGCGGGCGCTGGCCGATGTTGAACTCGAGATGATCAAGCTCGCCATCGATCACTACAACGGCCAGATGAGCGAAGTCGCACGCCGCCTCGGCATCGGCCGTTCGACGCTTTACCGCAAGCTCAAGGAATACGGCATCGACCCGGAGACTGGCCGCGTCGACCGGCTCGCGTCGTAGCGCGGGTTTCATCCACCGATCCGGATTCTGTCTGTTCGTTTGCGCGCCACCTTGTCTGAAGATTGGGATCACGCTCCCGCTGCAAGGCCGGGACCAGCTTGCAATGGCAGAATTGGCCCTGTATCGGGGTTTCGGCTGGAATATGGCAAGCCTGTGGACAGGTCTGTTCACGCATTAAGGCTAACGGTAACAGAACGTGTTCGGCCAAAGCCGGAATCCTGATCTAAACCAGCGGTTTACCAAGAAACCTTGTGAACAATTTTTGACGGGATATCGCCATGGTGTTACCGCATTTCGGCTTCAATAAGCGATGATTAACCATTAGGATCGATATTCGGATGTGAAAACGACACATCCGTTTGGGCAAATCCGGGGACAAACGGCAGCCTGCAAGGCCTTTTGATTTGAACAGAATCGAACGACTCACAAACGGGCGTCATCATCATTTGAGCGTCTGGCCGAGATGGCTGGCAGCGGTGATCGTCGCTTTTGGTTTGGTTGCCGCGGCCGCCACCGGCGCCCAGGCCGAAGTTCGTTCGCTGAAGCTCTACCACCTCCACACGCATGAGAAGGCGGAGATCGTCTACAAGCGCAATGGCCGCTACGATCCCGAGGGCCTGCGGAAGATCAACATCATCCTGCGCGACTGGCGCCGCAACGAGCCGACCAAGATGGATCCGCGCCTGCTGGACCTAGTCTGGGAGGCATATCGCCAAAGCGGCGCCACCGACTATATCCAGGTCGTGTGCGGCTACCGTTCGCCGTCGACCAACTCGATGCTGCGCAGCCGCAGCCGGGGTGTTGCCGAGAAGAGCCAGCACATGCTCGGCAAGGCGATGGATTTCTACATTCCCGGCGTGCCGCTGAAGAAGCTGCGCAACATCGGCCTCAAGATGCAGGGCGGTGGCGTCGGCTACTATCCGACCTCCGGTTCGCCGTTCGTCCATATGGATGTCGGCAATGTGCGCCACTGGCCCGGCATCAGCCGCCAGGAACTGGTCAGCCTGTTCCCCAACGGCAAGACGCTGCATGTGCCGAGCGACGGCCGGCCGCTGCCCGGCTATGAACAGGCGCTCGCCTCCTACAAGTCCCGCAAGGGCTCCGGCACACCCAACATCGAACTGGCCAGCGCCGGTGGCGGCAGCAAGAAATCCGGCGGGTTCCTCTCTGCCTTCTTCGGCGGTGGCGGCAACGACGAGGCCGACGATAGCGCCGATGTCGAGACCGCTTCGGCTGCTCCCGCGCCCAAGCCGAGAAACCTGAAGCCGACTGCTGCCGCCAAGAGCAGCAACCTGCCAGGCATTGCCATCGTCGCGCCCGAGAATGCGCAACGCGCCAACATTCCGCAGATTGCCGACGAGCAGGCTCCGGAACCGGAAAAGGATACGCCGGAAACGATCATTGCCGCGCTGCCGGCCAAGGAAATTCCGCTGCCCGATTTCGCGCCGCGGCCGAAGGTCGATGTCGGCGCGCAGCCTGAGAATGTTCCGTTCGCCATGGCGGACGCGACGGCGACCACCGAACAGGCAGTGGCGACCGCGCAGGCGCCGGCGAACATGCCTTTCAGCAAGGCTGACCCTGCCGCGGCATCGGCGGCTGCAGTCGCCGATCCGGCGCAGGTTGCCGTCAACAACATCCCGTTGCCGACATGGCGTCCCGAACGCACGCTGCCGGCGGAACTCGCACCGCCGCCCAGCAAGGATGTGCTGATGGCGCTGGCTGATACGGCCGAACAGGGCAGCACCGTGACCGATGCGTTCTCGGTTCTGCCTTCGGCGCGGCCTGAGCCGGCCAAGCCGGACGCCGTCAAGGCCGTGCTCGACGAGGCCAACGCCCAAGTCAGCGCCCAAGCCGGCAATGCCGACGAATATCAGGTTGCGTCGCTGGCTGAAGAGCCGCGCTCGGCCTTCAACGATCCGTCTTATGTCGATGTAGCAACGCCGCGCCAGGCTGTTGCTGCTCGTCCGGCCGGTTCCGATCCGGCCGCCGCGATCGGCGCCGGCGTGAAGACGACCCGCAAGGAAGCCAGGGCCACCGCCCGCGACCAGAAGCCCGGCCCCAGGGCCATGGTGGTTGCCGCAGCACCCAGGCCGCCCGCTGGGCGCTGACCAGCGGTGAAAACGTCGCCACCGTTTCGAGCGCGACGACGGCCCCGGGCTACGCCTACAATATCGTGCATACGCCGCCGAGCGAGGTCTACACGGCCGGCTTCCAGCCGAGCAACGAGGTGGCTGACGTCAATCGCTTCACCGGCAATGCCGTCAAGTTCATGTCGGTCGCCCGCTTCCAGACGAAGTAACCGCCTGGCCAGAGATGACAGAAGCCGCGTTGGGCAACCGGCGCGGCTTTTTGCTGTCCAAAGCCGTGACGCATGCGGCGCGCCGATCGCTGCAAGATTCACGCGCGGCTGAACTTCTCGTGAAGCCGGAACGGCCGGCCCATTTCCGGGTTAGTAAGGGTGCGTTCCAACCTGGGGATATTCATGAAGAAGATTCTACTGGCATCAGTTCTGGCATTGGTTGCAGCCTCGGCCGCGGTCGCTCCATCGCAAGCCGAAACCGTGATCATCAAGAATGGCAGGCATCACTGCAGGACCAGGCTGGTCACGCATTGGGTTCACCATCACAGGGTGACCGAGCAGGTCAAGGTCTGCCACTGATCCGGAACCGATAGGATCCGGAGAATTGGCCCGGTCGGCGAGAGCCGGCCGGGCTTTCCATGTGTCGCCCATCGTCACTTCTGGGCGACATGCATCAGTCGATTTCCAGCGTGGCGGCCTCGCCCCTGGCGAGAAGCCGCGCGGCGTCACGCGCCGGCGGCAGTCCGAAATGGCGCGCATATTCCCGGCTGAACTGGGATGCGCTTTCATAGCCGACGGCAAAGGCGACGCGCGTGGCGCTGCCTGGCTCAGCGATCAGCAGGTGACGCGCCTCCAGCAGACGGACCTGCTTCTGATACTGGATTGGGCTCATGGCGGTCGCCGCCTTGAAGTGGCGGTGAAACGAAGCGTTGCTCATATGCGCGAGCGCGGCCAGATCCGTCACGTCGATAGGCTCGTTGTAGTGCGATCGTATCCAGGCGGTGGCGCGGCGGATCTGTGACAGGCGGCCGTCAGCGCGCGCGAGCTGGCGCAGCTTCGCGCCTTGCGGACCTTGCAACAGGCGGAATGCGATCTCGCGTTCGAGCATGGGCGCGAGCACGGGAATCTCGGCCGGCCGGTCGAGGAGCCGCAGCATGCGGCGCCAGGCATCGAGCAGTTCGTCATCGGCCCGGTTGGTCACGAAGCTGTCGCCGTCGAGCGCCGGCTTGTGGTCGATGATCAGGGCGGCGATCAGCTCGATATCGAGGGCGAAGGCGATGGCCACATAGGGACAGGCGCTGCTCGCCTCGAGCAGCTGGCTGGTGGCGGGCGTCTCCACCGCATAGACGAAATAGCTGCCGGCGCCATAGCGCAGCGTGCGGTCGCCGATCAGCACTGTTTTTGTCCCCTGCAGCACGAACAGCGCCGTCGGCTGGCAAAGCTCGGGCAGCGGCGGGCTCGGAACCTCGCTGCGGCCGATGGTGACACGCGGGATGGCTGTTTTGGTGCGCCGCCCATGCGCATGGCGGCCGGCGATGGCGATCAATTCCTGCAGGGCTTCTTCCATGTCCACAGCATTGCCGATCCATGCAGGCCGCGCAACCAGTTGAGAGGATTAGGCAAGAGGACGCGAGTATCCGGCGCGCGAAACGGATCGACGCACGTCATATCCAGGTCACCAAGAAGGAGACATGGACATGACGACGAACATGAATGCGCTGGTCACCGGCGCCAACAAAGGTATCGGCCTCGAGACCGCTCGCCGGCTGGGGACAAAAGGCTTCAAGGTCTGGCTCGGCGCCCGCGATGCCGAGCGCGGGGAAGCCGCGGCAAAGGCGCTGCGCAACGAAGGGCTCGACGTCGAATGGCTCGAGCTTGACGTCAGTAGCGACGACAGCGTGGCGGCCGCGGCCGGAACCTTGACGGCGCGGGCACCCGGCCTCGACGCGCTGGTCAACAATGCCGGCATCGCGCCTGGCTATGTCGACGCACTCGGCCCGGACGGCCGTTACGAACGGCCGCCGAGCCGGGAGGATGTCGCCGATATGAAGGCCACCTACGACGTCAACGTCTTCGGCCCGGTCCGCGTCACCCAGGCGTTCCTGCCGCTGCTCCTGGCATCGCCCGCCGCCCGCATCGTCATGGTCAGCAGCAATCTCGGTTCGATCGCGCGCGCCGCAGGCAACAGCCAGTCGCCCAATGTCATGGGCTATGGCAGCTCGAAGACAGCGCTCAATGCCATCACCGTGGCCTTCGCCCGGGAGCTTTCGCCGCGCGGCATCATGGTCAACGCCGCCGCTCCCGGCTACACCGCGACGGATCTCAATGCGCATAGAGGCGGCCGTACGGTGGAGCAGGCTGCAGGGATCATCGTGCAACTGGCGACGCTGAAGGCCGGCGGACCCACCGGCGGATATTTCGATGAGAACGGTCCTTTGCCCTGGTGAGCGAAGGCTATTTCCCGAGCTGGCTGGCAGCGCGGGCGAGGGCTTCGATTTCGTCCCACTTGCCGGCCTTGACCATGTCGTCGGGCGCGACCCAGGATCCGCCGACGCAGATGACGTTGGGCAGGCTGAGATAGTCGGCGGCGTTCTTGCCGGTGATGCCGCCGGTCGGGCAGAATTGGACATCAGCGAGCGGCGAGGCAAAGGCCTTCAGCGAGGCAATGCCGCCGGACTGCTCGGCCGGAAAGAATTTAAGGAAGCGCAGGCCGGCCTCGCGCGCGGCCATGATCTCGCCCGGGGTGATGGCACCGGGCAGCAGTGGAACCTCGCTGTCGGCGGCGGCCGCCAGAAGCTCGCGGGTGATGCCGGGGCTGACGATGAAGCGCGAGCCGGCGCTGGCTGCTTCGTCGAACTGCTTGGCGTCGAGAATGGTGCCGGCGCCGACAATGGCTTCGTCGACCTCGGCCGCCACCCGCCGGATCGCTTCGAGCGCATCGGCAGTCCGCAGCGTGATCTCGATTGCCGGCAGGCCGCCGCGTGCCAAGGCACGGGCCAACGGCACGGCATTGGCGACATCAGTGATCTTCAACACCGGGATGACCGGCTGGCCGTTGAGGAGCGACAGGAGTTTTTCGGTCTTGCTGGGCATCTGTCTCTCCGTATCAAGCTATAGCAGGCGTCATTTCAACCGATTAGCAGACGGGTGTTTGCCTGTCCACGAAACCAGGCGTGTCGCGATGTCACGCGCCGTGCGACAGCTTACCGGCTCTTCCCCGACAGGGCCATGACAGTCACCGAAGCCGGTTTCGCCTTGAATCGGCTTTTACGAGCGTCTAGTTGCTCTGGCAATGACACTGTCCGCTCCATCCCAGCCCGTCCGCGTTGCCGCGCTCTACCGGTTTGCCCGGCTCGACGCCTTCGAGACGCTGCGCGCGCCGCTCGCGGCCTTCTGCTGCGGACGCGGCATCAAGGGCACGCTGCTTCTGGCGCGTGAAGGCATCAACGGCACCGTCGCCGGCAGCGAGGCCGCGATCGCCGAGCTCATCTGTTATATCGAAGCCGTCGACGGCCTGGCGGGCCTCGAGATCAAGTACAGCGCAGCCGCGGACATGCCGTTCCATCGCATGAAGGTGCGGCTGAAACGCGAGATCGTCACCATGGGCGTCGAGGACATCGACCCGGCCACTAGCGCCGGCACCTATGTCGTGCCCGCCGAATGGAACGCGCTGATTTCCGAGCCAGACACGATCGTCATCGACACGCGCAACGCCTACGAGGTGTCGATCGGCACCTTCAAGGGCGCGGTCGATCCGGCCACCGCGAGCTTTCGCGAATTCCCGGCCTGGGTGGAAGCGCACCGGTCGGAACTCGAAGGCCGCAAGGTGGCGATGTTCTGCACCGGCGGCATTCGCTGCGAAAAGGCGACGGCTTACGTCAAGTCGCTCGGCTTCGAGGACGTGTTCCATCTCAAGGGCGGCATCCTCAAATACCTGGAGGAAGTTCCGGCCGAACAGAGCCTGTGGCAAGGCGAGTGCTTCGTCTTCGACGAGCGGGTTTCGGTGTCGCACGGCCTCGCCGAGGGCGATGCGGAACTGTGCCGCGCCTGCCGCCATCCGCTGACGGCAAGCGAGCTGGCGTCGCCGAAATATGCCGCCGGCGTCTCTTGCCCGCATTGTTTCGATGCCCGTACCGACGAGGACCGTCAGCGCTACGCCGAGCGCCAGCGGCAGGTCGAGCTTGCTGAGGCGCGGGGCAAGGGGCCGCATATCGGGTCCTGATCAGGCGTCGGAGCCGCGGCAAAGCGGCGGCCTGTCATTGCAATGTCAAGCTTCGGGACCTACGTCTTCGGCGTTCGAAACCTGCCCGTTCGGCCGGGCATATGCTGGAGGCACTGAATGTTCGATCCCAAGAAGCTTCTCGACGATCTGCTCGGCTCGCAAATTCCCGGCACCAGCGGCACCGTCCGCGACAAGGCTGGACAAGCGGTGCAGATGGCCAAGGACAATCCGCTGGCCGCCGGCGCGCTCGCGGCAGTGCTGCTTGGAACAGGTGCCGGCCGCGAAGTGACCGGTGCCGCGGTGAAGCTCGGTGGCCTGGCTGCGATCGGTGGCCTCGCCTACAAGGCCTATCAGAACTACAAGGCCGGCAATGCGCCTGAACAGGCGCCCGCTGCCGGCGAACCGGAATTGCTGCCGCCGCCCAAGGACACCGCCTTCCACCCGTCGCAGGCGCCGCAGGGCGAGGACGAGTTCACGCTGACCCTGGTGCGGGCGATGATCTCCGCGGCCAAGGCCGACGGCCATGTCGACGACGAGGAGCGCAAGAAGATCGCCGGCAAGCTCAGCCTTTCGGGCATCGGCTCCGATGCCGAGAAATTC
This sequence comes from Mesorhizobium kamtschaticum, assembly GCF_056174585.1. Classification (NCBI taxonomy): domain Bacteria; kingdom Pseudomonadati; phylum Pseudomonadota; class Alphaproteobacteria; order Hyphomicrobiales; family Phyllobacteriaceae; genus Mesorhizobium; species Mesorhizobium kamtschaticum. The sequence continues at coordinate 2,491,203 of NZ_CM149691.1, forward strand.
CTGATGGCGGAGCTGGAGAGCCCGCTCGACCTCGACACGCTGGTGGCGGGTGCTCACACCGACGCGCAGAAGCTCGAACTCTATACGGCCTCGCGCCTCACCATCGATCCCGACACGCGCGCCGAGCGCGGCTATCTCGACCTGCTCGCCGGCCGGCTCGGCCTGCCGGACGCGCTCGTCGACCATGTCGAGGCGACGGTTTCGGCGGCCAAGGTGCCAGCCAAGGCAGGTACCTCGCCCAATCCGCGCTGGTAGGTTCAGATCGGGACAGGCCGCCTTTTCGGCGTTAACCTTTGGTTAACTCAGGAAGCGCATGATTCTAAACAGTCGGATCGGCTTTTCCTCCTCCCAAGCCCGATTCAGATCAGGGCGGTCGCCAATGACCGCCCTTTTTGTCGGCCCTTGTCAGGGCTCTCTCCAAAAACCGGATTCCACTTTTCGAGGGCATGCCCTCCCGGCTGTGCTTGCCATCGCTGCCGTCATTTGCGATGCCTTCTGCCGAGCCAAATCTTGAAAATCAGTCGGGCACGCGCGGCGCTGCCGGAGGATAGATATGACCGAGCAAAAAACCGCCATTGTCACCGGCGCCGGCACGGGTATCGGCAAGAGCGTTGCCACAGCGCTGCTCAAGAACGGCTGGAACACGGTGTTCTGCGGCCGCCGCAAGGCGGTGCTGGATGCAGCGATCGCCGACGCCGGGAAGACGGATGCCAAGGCATTGGCGGTCGCCTGCGACATCAGCAAGGCCGGTGAGGTCGAGGATCTGTTCGAGACGGTGGCGGAAGCCTTCGGCCGCGTCGACCTGCTCTTCAACAATGCCGGCATGGGCTATAAGTCGACGCCGATCGACGAGATCCCGGTCGAGGTGTGGAACGATATTGTCGGCGTCAATCTCACCGGTTCGTTCCTGTGCGCGCGCGCCGCCTTCGGCGCCATGCGCAAGCAGCGGCCGATGGGTGGCCGCATTATCAACAATGGCTCGGTGTCGGCCTATGCGCCGCGCCCGGGCTCGGTGCCCTATACCGCAACCAAGCATGCCATTACCGGCCTGACCAAGACGCTGGCGCTGGACGGCCGCCCCTATGACATCGCCTGTGGCCAGATCGACATCGGCAACGCGCTGACCGACATGGCGCAGCCGATGACCGTCGGCGTGCCGCAGGCCAACGGCTCGATCGCCGCCGAAGCGGTGATGGACGTCCAGCGCGTTGCCGACGCCGTCGTCCACATGGCCAGCCTGCCGCTCGACGCCAATGTGCTGTTCATGACCGTGATGGCGACCAAGATGCCGTTCGTGGGACGTGGGTGAGCGGCGGGTTCTGGCGTTGCCAGCTCATTTGCCCGCCAGTGGCACGCCGGGCTTGAACAACAGAATGGGCCTGATCTCGTAGACCGCGGTCGGATTGACGCGGCGAAGGTCGCGGGCGATCGCGATGGCCGCGTCTCGCGTGGCGCAGTCGACGACATAGAGGCCGAGCAGCTGTTCCTTGGTCTCGGCGAAAGGACCGTCGATGATCACGCCGTCGCCCGGGCCGCGCAAGGTGAAGGCATTCTGCGTCGCTCCCAGACGCGCGGACGGTCCAAGCGTGCCTTCCTCACGAAGCTGGGTGGTGATCCCGAGCAGATCGGCCATCAGTGCCGCATCTTCCTGCGGCGTCAGCGCCTTGATCGCGTCTTCCACATGATAGGCAAGGATTGCATAGAACATCTAGGGCACCCCGGTTCGATCCTGATCTCAGGACCGTAACCGTTCCCGACATGTACGCCCAGTCTTGGCCCTTGGGCTCCGGACGGATCATGACATCGACATGGCGGCCGGCCGCAAGCCATCTGGAAGAGGGCACTGGCCTGCTTTGAAGTCTACTTCGCCAGGAACGCCCCGATCCGTTCCAGCGCGCGCAAAATGTTCTCCTCGGAGTTGGCGTAGGAAAGCCTGATATAGCCTTCGCCGAGAATGCCGAAATCGGGGCCGCCGATCAGCGCCACGCCGGCCTCGTCGAGCAAGGCTGAGGCAAGCTTCTTGGCCTTCCAGCCGGTCTTCGAAACATTGGGGAAGGCGTAGAACGCGCCTTTGGGCGTGATGCAGGAAATGTTGGGCAAGGCGTTCAGGCCTTCGACGACGATCTTCCGGCGGTTGTCGAAGGCGCGCATCATGGTGTCGACGTCGTCCTGCGGGCCATCGATGGCCGCGATGCCGGCGAACTGGCTCGGCGCGTTGACGCAGGACCAGCAATTGACCGCCAGCTTGCGCACCTTGTCATAGAGATGCGCGCCCTTATCGCCATTCGGCCAGATCGACCAGCCCATGCGCCAGCCGGTCATCGCCCAGGTCTTCGACCAGCCATTGAGCACGATCAGCCGGTCGCGGATTTCGGGATAGGCGAGCAGCGAGCAATGCGTCTCGCCGTCATAGGTCATCACATCGTAGATTTCGTCGGAGAGGATCGCGACATCAGGGTGCTTCTCCAGCCCCTTGACCAGCTTCTCGATCTCTGCGCGCGGCGTCACACCGCCGGTCGGGTTGGCCGGCGAGTTGAGGATCAGCAGCCTGGTCTTGGAGGTGATCAGCGCCAGCGTCTCTTCGGCTGAGAAGGCAAAGCCATTCTCCTCGCGCATCGGCACGGGGATGGGTGCTGCACCGGTGAACTCGATCATCGAGCGGTAGATGGGAAAACCGGGATCGGGATAGAGAATCTCGGCGCCCGGCTCACCGAACATCAGGATCGCCGCGAACATGGTCGGCTTGCCGCCGGGCAGGATCATCACCGTCTCGGGCGAGACCTCGACGCCGGTGGTGGTCAGCGTGCGGCGCACCACCGCCTCGCGCGTCGCCAACAGGCCATTGGCCGGCGTGTAGCCGTGGTGGCCGTCACGCAGCGCCTTGATCGCCGCCTCGACGATGTGCTGCGGCGTCTTGAAGTCGGGCTGGCCGATGCCGAGATTGACGATGTCGCGGCCCTGGCTCGCAAGTGCGGTCGCCCGCGCGAGCACCGCGAAGGCATTTTCCTCGCCGAGACGGTCGAAGGCCGAAATCGTGTGGAGCATTTTTCCCGTCCGTGTGGTTCTTACTGTTGGGTTGCGTTTTTGTGAGCTTCACCAGGCAAAAGTCAAACGGATTGGAGTTTTGGGTGTCGGAAAATCTCAAAGATTGGCAACCGCGTCCGCGGCCGGAGCGTAAGGCGATCGACGGTCGATATATCAGGCTTGAACCGCTGAGCGCCGCAAAGCACGGTGACGGTCTCTATGAAGCGTCTTCGGTGTCCGATGTCGACGGCCGCTTCGCCTGGCTGCCCGACTATCCGCCGGAAACCCGCGCCGCCTTCCAGCCCTGGCTGGACAAGGTCGAAGCCAGCGAGGATCCGCTGTTCTTTGCCATCATCGACAAGACCAGCGGCAAGGTCGCCGGGCGCCAGACGCTGATGCGTATCGATCCAGCCTATGGCGTCATCGAGATCGGCAACATCTATTGGGGGCCGCTGATCTCGCGCAAACCTGCGGCGACGGAAGCGCAGTTCCTGTTCATGAAATACATTTTCGACGAGCTCGGCTACCGCCGCTACGAATGGAAATGCAACAACCGCAACGAGCCGTCGAAGCGGGCCGCGGAACGGTTCAGCTTCAAGTTCGAGGGTATTTTCCGCCAGCACCTCATCGTCAAGGGTGAAAACCGCGACACTGCATGGTATTCGATCATCGACAAGGAATGGCCGGCCCTGCGCAAGGCCTATGAGGCGTGGCTCGATCCGGCCAATTTCGATGGCGACGGCCAGCAGAAGCGACGGCTCGAGGATTGTCGCGCGGAGTTCGGCGCATGAGCTTCGGCGCGCAACGGGAGTTTGCCATTGGCGCATAGCCACGATCACGGCGGACACGATCACGCTGGACACGACCATGGCGCCGGCCATGTGCATGGCTCGACCGACAAGAAACGCGTGCTGATCGCGGCCTGTCTGACGGCGGGCTTCATGGTGGCTGAAGCGCTTGGCGGTCTCTTCACCGGGTCGCTGGCGCTGCTGGCGGACGCCGGCCACATGCTGGCCGACGCCATCGCGCTCGGCCTTGCCTGGTATGCCTTCCATCTTACGGGGCGGCCGGCGACCGGCCAGCTCACCTATGGTTTCGGCCGGGTCAAGACACTGGTCGCCTACACAAACGGCATCGCCATCTTCGTCATCGCGCTGTGGATCGTCTACGAGGCCTGGGACCGCCTGCTCGCACCGGCGCCGGTGCTGGGTGGACCGATGCTGGTGGTGGCGATCCTCGGCCTGCTGGTCAATCTCGGCTCCTTCTTCGTGCTGCATGGCGGCGACCGCGAAAGCCTCAACATGCGCGGCGCCATTCTGCATGTGCTGGGCGATCTGCTCGGCTCGGCGGCGGCGATCGTGGCGGCACTGGTCATCCTGGCGACTGGCTGGACGCCGATCGACCCGATCCTGTCGGTGCTGGTCTCGCTGCTGATCCTGTCGACGGCCTGGTCGCTGATGCGCGCCGCCGCCCATGTGCTGCTCGAAGGTGTGCCGCCAAGCCTCGACCGGGATCTGGTTGCCAAGGATCTGGAAACGACGATCCCGGGCGTGCGCGAAGTGCACCACATGCATGTCTGGTCGCTCGATGGCTCAAGCAACATGGCGACGCTGCATGCCTGCCTCGATGAGGGCGTCGATGCGTATCAGGCGGTCAGCGCCATCAAGAAGCGGCTTGCCAGCGAGCACGGCATCAGCCATGCCACGGTGGAACCGGAATTCGGCCAGTGCGCTGATGAGGGTGACGACCACGATCACGAGCATGAGCACGAAGCGGCTGCGCATCACGGCCACCATCACTAGGCCCGATTGATGACCATTGATCGGACCTGCCTCAGGAGTTTTCCAGCTTTGAAACCCAGCCCGACGAATGACCGCCGCTCCGGTGCGGCATGATGGACCGTGACACGCGCAATGCGGCCATCGCGGCGGTCTGGATCATGCTGCTGTTCGGCATTGCCGCCTTCTATCTGCCGACGGTGATGCTGGCACTCGGCAGTTTTTCGACCGTGCTCGCCGGTATCTTCGGCACTGTCTTCGTGCTGGCGTTTTTCCTCGTGTTTTGGCTGCGCGCGCGCACCCAGCGAAAAAATCAGGGCAAGTAAGGGAATTTTGGCATGCGCATTCTGATCACCGGCGCCGCAGGCATGGTCGGCCGCAAGCTCATCACCAGGCTGGCCAAGGACGGCACGCTGCGTGGGGAGAAGATCACCGCGCTCGATTTGCACGACATCGTGCCGCCGCAGGCCCCGGCCATGGATGGCGTCAGCATCAACACCCATACCGGCGACCTCGCCGAAGCAGGTGCCGCTGAAAGCCTGGTCGCATCGCGCCCCGACGTCGTCTTCCATCTCGCCGGCATCGTGTCGGGCGAGGCGGAGGCCAATTTCGATCTCGGCTACCGCGTCAATCTCGACGGCACGCGCGCCCTGTTCGATGCCATCCGCCTGGCGGGCTTTGCGCCGCGTGTCGTCTTCACCTCGTCGATCGCCGTGTTCGGCGCACCGTTCCCGGATGTCATCCCTGATGAATTCCACCCAACGCCGCTGACCTCCTACGGCACGCAGAAGCAGATGAGCGAAGCGCTGCTCGCTGACTATTCCAGGCGCGGCGTCTTCGACGGCATCGGTATCCGCCTGCCGACGATCTGCGTGCGGCCCGGCAAGCCGAACAAGGCGGCCTCCGGCTTCTTCTCCGGCATCATCCGCGAACCGCTGAGCGGCCACGAGGCGATCCTGCCGGTGCCGCGCTCGGTCGTGCACACCCATGCCAGCCCGCGCTCGGCGGTGAATTTCCTGATCCATGCGGCGGGGATCGACGGCGCCGCCGTCGGGCCGCGCCGCAATCTGACGATGCCCGGCGTCGCCGTCACCGTCGGCGAGCAGATCGAGGCGCTGGAGCGCATCGCCGGGCCGAAAGTGGTAAAGCTGATCCGCGAGGAGCCGGACGAGACGATCTGGGCGATCGTCAAGGGCTGGCCGACCCGCTTCGAAGCCCGGCGCTCAAGGGAACTCGGCTTCAGCGCCGAGAAGAGCTTTGACGAGATCATCCGCGCTCATATCGAGGATGAGCTGGACGGCAAGGTGTATTGATATTCAGGTGATGCCGGCCTGCGAACGGCTGATACCTGCGCTTCCGGTGCTCACGTACGAAAAGTACGCTCCGCTCCGGTTCTCGGTATCAACCGTTCTCGGCACGGCCTGACCTGAATCTCAACACACCTTCGGTCAAACGCTGCCTGTCAGGCTTGCCGACAGCAGCAGCAGTCCGAACAGGAAGACGAAGGCGGCGCCGCCGATCTCGACGATCGAATGGATGTGGTTGCCCATGCGTCCGTCGCCGGCGAAATACACCGCCCAGTTCTTGGCGGTCACGGCGAGCGTTGCCAGCGCCGAGACGGTGATGGCGGTTCCCAGCGACATTGCCAGCACCGACAGCAGGCCGCCGAGCCAGAGCCCGTTGAGCAGCGCGAAGCTCAGCACGATGAGCGCGCCGGAGCAGGGGCGGATACCGACGGCGGCCACCGCCGACCAGGCGGTGCGCCAGTCGAAGCGATCGCCCGACAGCAGCGCCGGATCGGGCGCATGCGAGTGACCGCAGGTTTCGCAGACCTCGCCATCTGCATGATCGTGTGCGCCATGGTCGTGATGGTGGTCATGAGCGGCGTGATCATGATGGTCGTGCGAAAGGTCATGGACATGGTCATGATCGTCATGGACCTGGAGCGCATGCGAATGGGCATGCGCCGAATGGCTGTGCGCGGCATGTGAATGGCCGGCGTGGGAATGACCCGCGTGAGAATGGCCGGCATGCGAATGGCCGGCGTGAGCGGCCGACAGGCTGTAGGCCGGAGCCCTGCCAAACAGGCGCAGGATGGACGGGCCGAGCTTGCGCCACAGCAGCCAGGCGCCGAACAGGGTGACGAGGGCAAAGCTCATGATCTCCATGAACCAGGCCGCGTCGGTCATCGAAATGGTGGTGCCGCGCAGGACGAAATAGGCGAGCAGCATGACCGCGATCGCCGTCAGGCCCTGCAGCAGGGCGGAGACGAAGGACAACAGGATGCCGCGCCGCAGCGCCACTTCATTGGCGACCATGTAGGACGAGATCACCGCCTTGCCGTGGCCGGGGCCGGCGGCATGGAAAATGCCATAGGCGAAGGACAGGCCGATGAGGATCCAGATCTTGCTGTTGTCCTGGCGCATCGCCTTCATGGCTGTCGCCAGCGCGCGATAGAATTCCTGCTGTCTGAGATTGATCCACATCAGGATGTGGGCGAACGGACCGGTGGTCGGCGCCATGCCGTCATTGACGCCGATGCCGAGCGAGGACTGGGCGTGCGCGGCATTGGCAAAGTGCATCGCGGCAAAGGCGAGGGCCAACAGGCCGAGTGCCAAACGCAGGGACGGTTTCGTCACCGGCTTCATCCTTCTGGCTGACAGGTCAGTTCGAGCTTGGTGGCAAAGATCTTGCTCATGTCGGTGCCCGTCGGGTCGTTGAAGAAGGCATCCGTCAATGTCTTCTGGTTTTCCTTGATGGCTTCATCCGGATCCGGCCGGACCACCTTGCTGGTGCAATTCGACGGTAGGCCTGTAACCGTGATGTTGGAATCCTCGGTGAAGTCGATCGCCGTGTAGAAGGTCGGGTCGTAGACGCCGATGTCGATCGTGCCGGTCAGCTTGATCGGTGCCTTGGGTTCGGACTCGAACAGGATGATCAACTGGTCGTTGTCGAAATTGGCCATCAGATGCGGTGGAGGCGTCATCGTCACGTCCTTGCCGTTCTGCGTGACGAGCTGGAAATAGTTGAATTCGGCCAGCGAGGCATGAACGGTGTCGGCGACATCCTTCAGCTCCTTGTCGTCAAGCTTCAGGTCGGAGTTCTTGTCGAACTCCATCATCACCGTACTCGAAAACAGGTCGTCGAAGCGCCAGAGATGACGCAGCGCTTTCACACTTTGGTGATCCGGGGACAGGATCACGTCGAGGCGGGCCTCGGCGAAGACGTGCGGATGCACGTAAGCCGGCCCCGTCGCGGCAAAGGTCGCCGCCAAGGCCGAAGCCAGCATGATTGCGTGCCGTTTGAGGTGCATTCTCGGTCGCGATTCCATCGGCCTCGGAGAGAGTGTCGAGAGTTACCAGAAAGGGGGCGAAATTGGGACCGCGAGATGGTTGAAGTAGGTCAAGCGACCTCGCGCGTCCTGAACCACTGCACAAGGAAGTCGACGAAAACGCGGACCTTTGCCGGCAGATAGCGACGATGCGGGTAGACGGCGAAGATGCCGCCGCCGGACAGGATGCGGTCGTCGAGCGCCGTCACAAGCGCACCACTCTTGAGATCGGGCGAGGCAATGAAATCCGGCAGGATGCAAAATCCGAGCCCCGATAAGGCGGCGGCTCGCGCCGCCATCGGGCTGTTGACTTCGATCGGCCCCGACACGGCGACGCTCAACTGATCATTGTTGTCGCCCTTGAATGCCCAGTTGTTCAGCCCGCGGCCATTGGTGTCGACGATGCAGGGCATGTGGCCGAGATCCTGTGGCCGCGTCGGCATGCCATGCTTGGCGATCAGTTCGGGCGAGGCGCAGAGTTTTACCGAAAATGGCGCCAGCCGCCTGGCGATCAGCGACGAATTCTCCAGGCGCGAGATGCGCACCGCGAGATCGAAACCTTCCTCGACCAGGTCGACGAAGCGGTCGTCGAGCTGGATGTCGAGCACGATGTCGGGGTGCTGCTTGGCGAAGTCGATCAGCGACTGGCCGATCGGCGCGTCGGCGAAGGTGCGCGGCGCCGACAGCTTGATCCTGCCGCGCACGTCGCCGGAGGATTCGCGCACGGCGTCCGCCAGGCTGTCGACCTCGCGCACGATCTCCGAGGCGCGCCGGTAATAGGTGTGGCCGGCCTCGGTCATCGAGAACTGGCGCGTGGTGCGGTTGAGGAGCAACGCGCCGAGTTCGTCCTCCAGCTCGCGCACATATTTTGACAGCAGCGCCTTGGAGCGGCCGATCTTGCGCGCCGCCGCCGAAAAGCCCTCGGCCTCGACGACGTCGATGAAGGCGCGCATGCGGGTCAGTGTGTCCATGGTTCAGGCCCTTTGTGCTGCGTCGAGAAGTTTTCGGCCGAGCCGTATCAGGGCAATGTCACTGCCGGAAGGGCCAAGCAGCGAAAGCCCGAACGGAGCGCCGGCTACCGAGCCGATGGGCAAGGTGATTTGCGGGAAGCCCGACAGGCCGGCCAGGCACAGGAGATGCAGTGCCCGCTCGCGATAGGCCTGGAACTGCTCCGGCGTCGAGTCGACATAGGGCGCCGGGCCCGGCACCGTCGGCAGAACAAGGAAGCCGTCCTTGCCAAGCAAGGCGCCGAGTTCGCCGCGGAAGGTCAGGCGGCGCACTTTCTCGGCCTGCGCTGTGCGGTCATCGACGGCACGGCCAAAGCCGAAACGCTCCTCGACGCCGGGGCCAAGGTCGCGCTCGCCGCTGGTGATCCAGTCGCCATGCATGCCCAGGCTTCCCTGGCCTGCAGCCGGCGGAAGCACCAGTAGAGTTCATCGGGGGTAGAGCTGAAGCGCATCGTCGACGCTGCCGGCGCTCCGAAAATCGTGCTCGCCAGTCCCTTCATGCCGGCATATTCGGCAAGCGCCGGGCGGGCTACCATCTCGTCAAGCCAGGTGAGCGATAGCGGGCGGTCCAGGGAATGCTGATGCGGGTCGCGGCCAAGCAGCAGCTTGCCGACCGTCTCGTAGGTCTCGATGTCGTCGGCGAACCAGCCGAACGTGTCGAAGCTCGGCGCAAGCTTCATCGTGCCATCGAGCGCAATGCGGCCATGCGTGGTGCGCAGCCCGATCAGCCCGCAAAAGCTCGCCGGCGCGCGGATCGAGCCACCGGTGTCGGAGCCGGTGGCAATGTCGGCCAGCCTGCCCGCCACGGCCGAAGCCGAACCAGACGACGAGCCGCCGGTGACACGGTCCGGTGCGGCCGGGTTCACCGGAAACGGAAAATGCGCGTTCTGGCCGAACAGCGCGAAGGCGAGCTCGTCGGTCTGTGTCTTGCCGACGAAGCGCGCGCCGGCATCGAGAATCGCCTGCACGGCGGGCGCCGTGCGCGAGGCGGCATGGCTTTCCGCGAATTTCTGCAAATTCCCGCAACCGGTGCGGTAGCCGGCAACGTCGTAGATGTCCTTGACCGCCAGCCGCAGGCCGGCGAGCGGGCCAAGCTCGGCGTGAGCCACCGGCATCCGGCGAAGATCGAGGAAGGCGTTGTAGGGGCCGTGCGTGCCTGGCATCGTTCGATATCCGGATACGGTTGCCCCAACATTGTTCGATGCCAGAAATTTTACAACCTTGGATACGATTTTTATTGATTGTGACGGCAACCAGCCATATATCGCGCTTGCCCAAAGTCGCACGTGCCTGTGGGTGTCCGCCGATCCTCGAATGGTGAGGGAAATCGGTAAGGTAACTGGAGCCAACCCCTCCAGTCGGTCTAGCGGCCAACCGCCAGCCCGAGGACACCTTGAAGCAACGACGGTGCGGGCCTTTCTGGTTCTCTGCCGGTTGTCCAAAGACCGGGGTTACTGAAGAGGCACACCTTCATTGCCGGTAGTGCGGAACGGGGTTCTCCCAATCCAAGCCAAGGCAGACAAAGCGGACCGAAGCCGGGCAAGGCCAAGGTTCATCGCCGCGAGACGGCGTTTCATGGTTCCGGGGTCTCCACCGGCTGGTTCCATGGATTTTCCGTCCCGCCTTTGTCCACCGCGTGTTCGCGAGGCCGACAGCCCGCGTCCGCACCCTTGTGCGCGCCGAAAGGCGTGTTTGGAGATACCCTATGGCCACCCAGCGCATCCTCGACTTCCTCGCCACCCGACGTCCGTCCGGCCCCTGCCTTGTCGTCGACCTCGATGTCGTGCGCGACAATTTCCGCGCCTTCGAGAAGGCGTTGCCCGATTCCAAGATCTACTATGCGGTGAAAGCAAACCCGGCGCCGGAAATCCTGCGCCTCCTTGCTGCGATGGGCTCGTCCTTCGACACCGCTTCCGTTGCCGAAGTCGAGATGGCGATGGACGCGGGTGCGCCCGCGGACCGCATCTCCTTCGGCAACACCATCAAGAAGGAGCGTGACATCGCACGCGCCTATCAGCTCGGCATCCGGCTGTTCGCGGTCGATTGCGTCGAAGAGGTCGACAAGATCGCCCGCGTCGCTCCCGGCGCCCGCGTGTTCTGCCGCGTGCTGACCGATGGCGAGGGCGCCGAATGGCCGCTGTCGCGCAAGTTCGGCTGCGTGCCTGCGATGGCCGTCGACGTGCTGCGCCATGCCAAGGACCTCGGCCTCGATGCCTATGGCGTGTCGTTCCATGTCGGCTCGCAGCAGACCGACCTGACCGCCTGGGACCGTGCGCTGGCCGATGCCAAGAAGGTGTTCGCCACGCTCGCCGACGAAGGCATCGTCTTGAAGATGGTCAATATGGGTGGCGGTTTCCCGACGCGCTATTTGCGTGATGTGCCGGCGGCGCAGGCCTATGGCCAGGCGATCTTCTCGGCGCTGCGCAAGCATTTCGGCAATGCCATTCCCGAAACCATCATCGAGCCGGGCCGTGGCATGGTCGGCAATGCCGGCGTCATCAAGTCGGAAGTCGTGCTGATCTCGAAGAAGGCCGACAATGACAATGTGCGCTGGGTGTTCCTCGACATCGGCAAGTTCGGCGGCCTGGCCGAGACGATGGACGAGGCGATCCGCTATCCCCTCGTCACCCGCCATGACGGCACCGAGACCGCGCCTTGCGTGCTCGCCGGCCCGACCTGCGATTCGGCCGACGTGATGTACGAGAAGACGCCGTATCCGCTGCCTCTGTCGCTGACCATCGGCGACGAGGTGCTGATCGAAGGCACCGGCGCCTACACGACCACCTACTCGGCGGTCGCGTTCAACGGCTTCGAGCCTCTCCGATCCTACGTGATCTGACGGTTCGAAAGAGCCGATCAGATCATCCCAGGTGGGCGTTAGGCGCCTGCTTGGGCTCGCCTGTGGAACAAGCTCCGCTCGTGAAGGATCGCGGAAATGGAAATGTCAGTTGAAATCGTAGCTCATGCGCCGGCCTTCGTGATGGTCGCCGAAACCGTTGCCGACATAGCGGCGCGCGAAGCCTTGCTCGATCGTGCCATGGGGCCGAAGCGCAAGACCAAATCGTCGGAGAAGCTGCGGCGGGGCCGCCGGCCGTCGGAAGGCCTGGCCTTCGTCGCGCGCGATGCGTCGGGCGGCGTCGCCGGCACGGTGCGGCTGTGGGATGTCAGGCTAGGTGAGGGCGGTCCGGCGGCGTTGCTGCTTGGCCCGCTTGCCGTCGACCCGTCGCTCAAGAATGCCGGCATCGGCTCGGCGCTGATGCGCCATGCCGTTGCCGAGGCCGCGCGTCTCGGCCACGCGGCCATCCTGCTGGTCGGCGATGCGCCCTACTACGGACGCTTCGGCTTCTCGGCCGACAAGACGGGCCGGCTGGCGATGCCAGGCCCCTATGAGCGGCACCGCCTGCTGGCGCTGGAACTGGTGGACGGAGCGCTTGATGGCGTGCACGGCACGCTGAAGGCGTCCGGCCGCAAGCTGTCAGTTCCAGCCGAAGTGCAACGCGCTGGCTGAAATCAGCGCGGCATACTCGGCCGCGACGGCATCCAGGCCGGTCACGGCCGGGGAACCGGCACCTCCGAGGCGAGCTAAGTAGTCCTCGCCTTTGGGGGCCTTGTCCCAGTCGTTGCCGATGAAGCGGGCCGCTGCCGTTCCGGAGTCCGATACTTGCGGCGCCGGCGGCCCGAACGCGGTCGCGGTGCGCTTCAGCCCATCCAGAAATGCTGCATTGTCGAGGCCGCTATAGGGCTTGCCGTTGCCGTCCACGACATTGAGAAATATCTGCTCGTCGCCAAAGGCGGTGTAACCGCCGCCCAGGCCCTTTTCCACGGCATCCGCTTTTTCGAAGAAGCGCTGTGCCACAGTGGCATCGAGCGTATCCTTGGGGAAGCGGACGGTGACGAAGCCCGTGCTGCCGCTGCTGTCGTCCAGCCGAGAGACAAGCACGCTGTGCTGGTGGAAAATGTAGCCGAAAGCAGCGGCCAGACGATCGGCGGTCGCGTCGTCGAGCGTGGCCTCGGTCTGCAGCGAGGCGTTGGTCTTGAGAAGATAGCCACCCGGTGTGACTTCCGTCTCGAGCACCGCCGGATCGACGCCGATGCTGGCGACAATTTTTGGCACGATTTTCTCAAGTACCTGCGCCGAAAAGGCAGCCCGGTCAGCATAGCCGGCCGTCTTCAGCTTTGGCAGGTCGAAGCCCAGGGAAGGTGTGGCCTCGTAGGAAATCAGGACACGCTCGTCGGCGGCGGCCGCCGCTGTCACCGAAACCAGAGCGGCGATCAGAACCGCACGCGCCACTGCTCGAACACTATGGATATTCATTACCGACCTCGCTGCTTTGCCGCCCTTGTGGAGCCGAGGTCAGACTAAATGGATGATTTCACAATCAAAGGTATGAGCAGCTTGCGGTTCTCTGCCGCATGAAGGTTTCGTGCCAAGATTGCCGAAGCCTGTGGAACGAAAATGCCGTCCTGAAGACGGTGTCCCGACCAGGGCCAAAGCGCGTCCAGATGGATCATGTGGCGCGCTTCAGCCTTGTCTCGATGCATGTCTACGCAAGCCATCGTATGGCTTGCGAAATCCATGCCGTCAGCCGATCAGCTGGCTGAGCGCCATGGCCACCGTCATGTCGCCTTCGACTTTGATCTTGCCGGTCATGAACGCCATGGTCGGGTTCAAGTCGCCAGCGATCAGCGAATCGAGATCGTCGAGCGAGAGCTTGATGGTGCAATCGGTGGGGGCATCCGATGTCGAGACGGTTGCGCCGTCGATAACGATGACGCCGTCGCCGCCGGTGTCGAACTTCACTGAACGATCGAACCCGCTGCTGGCCACGCGCGACTTGATCTTCTCGGCAATCTCCTGAACGCTCACGCTGTTCTCCTGTCTGGTTGCATCTGTCGCGCGACGGTGCTTCGGTCCGACCGAAACCCATGCTGCCTCTTCGGCGATTACAATCGCTGCCGCATATAGCTTCGGGTTGACGTTTACGTCAACGCGAATCCTGGAGGCTGGATCCTATCGCCGCACCGGGCAAGCTGGTGGGCACCAGTGGTCAGTGGGCCGGCGGTGCCTCCGCTTCGACCGGCTTGGTGGTATCGGACGCCGCGGTGTCGGAATCCTGCCGGCGGCGCAGCCAGTTGTCGCGGATTTCGTCCTTGCTCAGGAAGTTGACCTGATCAATCAGAACCTCATGCACCAGGGTTGCGCCGACGCGGGTGTTGATGGCGTCACGGATCGCGGCGCGGAAGGCATCGAGGTCGATCGTCGCCTTCTTGGTGAAGTCGATCTGGGGATTGGAGTAGAGATAGCTGTAGACTTGGTCGGTGATCAGCGCTTCGGCCGGGATCGACAGTTTCTTTATCTGCTCCGGCTCGACGGTGTAGACCAGCTTGGCCAGGAAATAGCCGCCGATCTTGGAGTCGCGGATCAGCGGCACCGAAATGACGTCGGTCTTGACGTAATCCAGCCCACCCAGCATCGGCTTAGGTTTTTCGCCGACGCCTTTTTCACCGGCGGCCTGGAACGAATAGAACACCGCGCCGAGCGTGGCGGCGCAGACCCAGACCGCGATGGCGATGACCTTGATCATTCAGAGCCCGAGCCCAGCGTCATTGCGCGCTAGCCCTTCATCCGGCCGAATTCGCCGGCGGAGTAGGTGCCGTCGGTTTCGGCACGCTGGATGGCACTGCGCAGCAGGCTGGCGACCTCGTTGACCGCGCTCAGATGCGCCAGGATCGCCGCCTCGTTCTTCGCCAGTTTCTGGCGCAGCCGGGTCAGGCCCTCGCGGTGCTGTTCGAGGAACTCGGCTTCGCTGCCGCCCTTTATGGCGCGGGTCAGCTCGTAGAGATAGCGGCTCTTGCGAGCGTTCGACGCCTTGAGGTCATAGCTGGTGTCGCTGCGGATACCGGCGGTCTCTTCTTCGACAACCTCCTCGATGCGGCCGATGATGGCGGCAAGGTTCCCGGGCCGCGCGAACGGTATCGGAGCCTCCGACGCGGTGGTGCGCGCCGGCAGGTTGGCGGTGAATTCGGAAGAGTCGGTCATGGTGTTTCCCAGCCTAGATCTTGATATCTGTTTTTATGGTTGTCTCGTCGCCGGTCATCGACCTCGCGGCCTTGCGCTGCAATTCCTGGAGGAGCGAGGTGGACAGCCGGGTTTGCTGATCGATCTCGGTCTTTTCCGGTCCATTTGAAACCGGGCCGATCGGCACCTTGCGCTTGCCGTCCATATAGTGGTCGGCGAGCAGCGACTTGGCGATGCCGATGCCGCCGCGCTCGGCCATGACGTCGGCGACGCGCTCGGCGAGCTGCGATTTCCACATGTCGCCGGCGAGACCCTTGCCATAGACGCCCTCGGTATCCTTGGGCAGCATATTCTGGATGAAGGTCTGCAAGACCATCGCCTCGAACTTCTTGAATTTCTTGGCCGGATCGGCTGTCGCCGCCGCCTTGTCAGCCGTGGCGCGCGATAGGATCGAGCCGGCATCGACGGACGCCGCCGTATCGACCGAGAACGTGCCGGCGACACCACCCGCGCGCTTGGTCAGCGCGGCGCGGGCAGCCTCGATATCCATAGGATCGGCAGCTCGGGCGACATCCATAACAATGTCGCTGGGTGGTGAAATCGCCAAGAAAGTCCGCCTTTTGTCGGGTTTCCTTAGCCAGACCATGCCTCAACAAGCTTGTGGCAGGCTTGCCGGTTCGAATTTGAGTGGGGCGCGGGAAACTTGCCTCCACACCGATCCGTACCTCACGCAACAGATCGCGATGATCGTGCAGGGCTACGATGTGACGTTTGCAAGCTTGTTTTTCGGTGCAGCCATTTGCCTGTCGCTTGTAATGGCGATCGCGTGGGCGATTGCAATTCGGAGCGGCAAGTCTGGCTGGGTGGATGCGATCTGGTCGTTTGCGGTGGGCGCCGCCGGTATCGCTATGGCGTTGGTTCCATTGTCCGGCTGGCAGCAACCGACGACAAGGCCTGTCATCGTTGCCCTGCTCGCGGCGATCTGGTCGATCAGGCTTGGCCTGCATATCGTCGCCAGGACCCTGCGCGGTGGCGACGATCCGCGTTACGCGCAATTGCGCAGCGAATGGGGCAAGGATTTTCCACGCCGGCTTTTTCTGTTTCTGCAGGTGCAGGCCGGCGCTGCCTTGCTGCTTGTGCTGTCCATCTTCGCCGCGGCCCGCAATCCGGTACCGCATCTACAAATCGGCGACTGGCTGGGCATTGCGATTCTGGCGATTGCCATCCTTGGCGAAGGCCTGGCCGATCGCCAGCTTGCGCGGTTTCGCAAAGATCCTGCCAACAGCGGAAAAGTCTGCGACGTCGGGCTGTGGGGACTTTCGCGCCATCCCAACTATTTCTTCGAGTGGTTCGGCTGGCTGGCCTATGTCGCGATCGCCTTGGACCTCACCGGCGCCTACCCATGGGGCTGGGTCGCCATCTCGGGCCCGCTCTTCATGTACTGGCTCCTGGTTCATGTGTCCGGCATCCCGCCGCTCGAAGCGCACATGCTGAAATCGCGTGGCGAAAAATTCCGTGCTTACCAGGCGCGCGCAAATGCGTTCTGGCCGGGGCCGCCCCGCAATATCCCTCCACAGACATCAAAGGGTCCGGCATCGTGAGCCTCATCGCATCCGCCATACGCACCGTCGAACGCAGCCCGTTTCCAGATCCCGTGACCCGAACTGGCATCGGCTTGCTGGTCGGACGCACACGTCGAAACCTACTCGAAAACCCAGCCATGCATGAGCAGGCCTTCGTTCATGCCATGGCCGATCATCCGATTGCCGAGCACACGCAAGCAGCCAACGAGCAGCACTACGAATTGCCACCGGCTTTCTTTGGACTGATGCTCGGGCCGCGGCGCAAATACTCTTCCTACCTTTACCGGCGCGGCGACGAGAGCCTGGCGCAGGCCGAGGTGCTCGCGCTGGAGGAAACCGTTGCTCACGCCGATCTCGCCGATGGCCAGGACATCCTCGAACTCGGTTGCGGCTGGGGTTCGCTGACGCTGTTCATGGCGGAGCGTTTTCCCACCGCCAGGATTACCGCGGTCTCCAACTCGGCGCCTCAAAGGGCGTATATCGAAGGGCAGGCTCGGGAGAGGGGTTTCGCCAACATCCGCGTCATCACGGCCGACATGAACAGTTTTCATCCAAACGGCATGTTCGATCGCATCGTCTCGGTCGAGATGTTCGAGCATATGTCTAATTGGCAAAAGCTGCTCGAACGCGTGCACTCCTGGCTGACGCGGGAGGGGCGGCTTTTCATCCATGTCTTCACCCACAAGAGCCGGTCATACCGTTTCGACCATCGCGACAAGTCCGACTGGATTGCCCAGCATTTCTTCACCGGCGGCATCATGCCGAGCCACGATCTGATCCGGCAGTTCCCGGCCCTGTTCGACGTCGAGCAGGAATGGCGATGGAATGGCCGCAACTACCAGCGCACCGCAAACCAGTGGCTCGCCAATATGGACGCCAACCTGCCCGAGGTCGACCGCATCCTCGCCGAGGTCTACGGCAAGGAGGCCTTGATCTGGCGCCGGCGCTGGCGTCTGTTTTTCCTCGCAACCGCTGGATTGCTCGGACATGCGAATGGCGAGGAATGGGGCGTCAGCCACTATCGCCTGCGCGCGGCTACATGAGATTGGAAACGCCGGTTCGATCGGGAATGTTGAGGACGTTCTGGAACGCGGCGAAGGCCTACTTCGCCCATGACGACCCTCTCGTGGCCACTGCCAATCTGGTCGCTCTTGTCGTGCTTTGGAACCAGCCGTTCTATCCGCTCTATGTCTACTGGTCCGTGGGCCCCGACATCGCGCCAACCTTCTACACATTCCTTTCGACGCCGTTCTTCCTGGCGGTTCCGGCAGTCGCCCGCGTCAACGGTCGCGCCGGGCGGGCGCTGCTGCCGCTCGCCGGGATCGGCAACACGGTGCTAAGCGCCGAGGTCTTCGGCGTCGCCTCCGGCGTGGAGATCTTTCTGTTGCCCTGCGTGCTGCTTGGCTTCGTGCTGTTCCGGCCTGGCGAACGTATTATTGCGATCGCCATAGCTGTTGTCGGCATGCTGGCCTTCACGGTCCTGCATGGCCGCTACGGCGCCCCCGTCCACCACTACTCCGCCGAGGAATATGCGGGCTTTTTGAAGATGAACGCCCTGAGCGCTGGCACGCTTACCGCCTTCATCGGTCTTCTCGTGATGAACCTGATCAGTCCCCCGGCCAAGGCTGACGACTGCTAGGCAGGTCGCGACAAGGCACTGGAGACGAGGAAACCCGCCGTCGCCGCGATCGCGGTGAGCACCGTGCCCCAGCAGATATCCGCGATGGTGACCGCGACGGGCCAGTTCTTCAGCGTCGCCTGGTTGGTCAGATCGTAGGTGGCATAGGCGCACAAGCCGAACACAGCGCCGTTCACCGCCGCGGTCGTCCATGATCCGCTCTGAAAGGCGGGCAGCACCGCGAAATAGACGGCGCCGGCGATGTAGATGACGTAGAAAAGTGCTGCTGCCTTGACGTTGAAATCATCGAGCAGGATCGGCCCCAGCAGCGGCTTGTAGAGCCGGCTGCTCATCACCGTCAGCCAGACAGCATCGATGCACAGGAACACGACTGCCGTCGTCAGATAGGCGATGCCGTAGGTCTTGATCATGTCCGCTCCCGAAATCCCAGTGGCTGTTGATCTCAGCAACGGTTTTCAGCCGCGATAGTTTCGACCGGCCGAAACTCGCCCGGCATGTCGTCCGTAGCTTCGCAAAACGGATGACAAGGGCGACTGATGAACCGACTGGCAGTGCCGGCAGGCCTTTTGTTTTTTGTCTCGCTCTGCGGATCGGCGTTTGCGGCATCGGCACCTGACCCCAGCGGCACATGGAATCGTAGCGATGGAAACGCAAAAGTGCGGATCGCCCCATGCGGCACGCATATCTGGGCCACCAATGTGTGGATCAAGGACACCAGCGGCGGGGAAGCCGTTGGCGACAAGCTTGTCATGACGCTGCAGCCGAAGTCCGCCGACACGCTAGCCGGCAAGGCCTTCGATGCGAAGCGGGCACTGACCTATGCGATCCAGCTCAAGGTGGCCGGGCAGAAACTGGTCACGCGAGGCTGCCTTGTCGGCGGGCCTGGTTTGCAAGTCGGTCAACTGGTCCCGCGCCCGCTGACGATGCGAGTGACCGGGTAGGTCTGATGCCTCTTCACCTCGCGACAAAATACCTCGACCGCACAGTGAAACTCACGCCGGATCCTCCCGTATCTACAAAGGTTCCAGGGTGCCGCCCGCACCTTACAGGCTTGATTTCCAACAAGGATTTTCGATGAACATTGTGCCCATACACCGTGGTGGCTCGAACGGCCGGAAGAAAATCGCCATCATCGGTTCGGGCATATCAGGCGCCGCCGCCGCATGGGCTTTGCACCCGAGTGCCGATGTCACGCTTTATGAAGCTTCGCACCGTGCGGGCGGTCATACCGCCACGGTCGACATCGACTATGACGGCACACCAATTTCTGTCGACACAGGTTTCATCGTCTACAACGAGCTGGCCTACCCGGATCTCACCGCGATGTTTTCGCATCTCGGTGTGGCCACGCATGAGAGCGACATGGGCTTCTCGCTCTCGCTCGATGGCGGCAAGCTCGAATGGTGCGGCTCGACGCTGCGGACCATCTTCGCCCAGAAGCGCAATGTCTTTTCGCCCGGCTTCCTGTGGATGCTGCGCGAAATCCTGCGCTTCAACAAGGCATGCGTCGCCGAGCGCGACAGCGGCACGCTGGGCAACGTCTCGATCGGCGACTATCTTCGCACCCGCGGCTTCTCCGCGGGCTTTCGCGACAATTATCTTATTCCGATGGCGGCGGCCATCTGGTCGACGCCACGCGCCAAAATGCTGGACTATCCGGCTGCAAGCTTCATCAGCTTCTTCGAGAACCATCGGCTGATCGACAATGATACGCGGCCAATGTGGCGCACGGTAAGCGGCGGTTCGCGCAACTATCTGCAAAAGCTGCTGGCGCCGCTCGGGTCGGCGCTACGCCTGTCGTCACCGGTCAAGACAATGGTGCGCGATGCGTTTGGCATTACCGTGTGGGCCGGTGATGACGCGCCGGAGCGCTTCGACAATGTGATCATCGCTGGGCATAGCGACCAGGCGCTGGCTATGCTCGGCGACGCCTCGAGCGTCGAGGACGCGATCCTGTCAGCCATATCGTATCGCCCCAACCGGGTCGTCCTGCATCGGGACCCGCGCCTGATGCCGAAGCGACGGGCCGCCTGGGCGGCGTGGAACTATCTGCGCTGCTCCTGCGACCGCGACGAACCGGAAGTATCGGTCACCTACTGGATGAACCGCCTGCAAGGGATCGATGCGGCAAAGCCGCTCTTCGTGTCGCTGAACCCGGTCGTCGAGCCGCGCCCGGAACTGGTCTTCGGCGAATGGATGTTCGACCATCCGCAGTACGATGCGCGTGCCCTGTCCGCGCAAGCCCGTCTCGATGATATCCAAGGCGTGCGCGGCACCTATTTCGCGGGTGCGTGGACCGGACACGGCTTTCATGAGGATGGCTTGCGCTCGGGCCTCGACGCGGCGATTGCGCTCGGCGCCAAAGTGCCATGGCGGCGCGGCGAGGGCGCTTTGCCCGGAGTTCTCCTGGCGGCAGAATAGAAAGCATTTCCCGGACATGGAGCAACGCGTCACCACCCTGGAGCAAAATGGTCCGCCGCCGCTGGCGGCGGGCGTGCTGTATCCGGGTGAGGTCATGCATGCGCGGCTGAAGCCGTTCGGCCACCGCTTTGTCTATCGCGTGTTCTCATTGTTGGTCGATATAGACAGGCTTGCCGAGCTCGGCCGCATGACATGGCTGTTGCGGGTCAATCGGCACGGCCTGGCATCTTTCCATGAAAGCGATCATGTCGACACCCCAGGCGAAACCCTGCGGGCCTTCGTCGACCGGCAGCTCGCCGATGCCGGCCTGGGCAAGCCGGCGGCGCGCGTGCTGCTGCTCGCCTATCCCCGCATCTTCGGCTACGTCTTCAATCCGATCTCGGTGTATTTCTGCTACGACGCCGCCGGCGCGCTGATCGCCTTGATCTATGCGGTGCGCAACACGTTCGGTGGCCGGCATATCTACGTGTTGCCGATCCGGCCGGGCGAACTCGGCCCAGCAGGGGTGCGCCAGACACAAGCCAAGCTCTTCCATGTCTCACCCTTCGTCGGCATGGACGCACATTACTATTTTCGCATTCTGCCGCCGGGCAAGACGGTCAGGCTGCGCATCCATGAGACCGAGAATGGCGAACCGCTGCTGGCGGCGACCTTTACTGGCGCCGCACGACGGCTTGCGACGCCGGACCTTGGCGCGTGCCTGGTCAAGTTTCCCTTTGTGACGTTGAAGATCATCGCCGGTATTCACTGGGAAGCGCTGAAGCTTTGGCTAAAAGGCGCGCGCTTCCATCCGAGCCCGAAGGTTGCAGGTCCTCCGCAATACAGCTTGCCGAAAAGGCCCGAGCTGGATGCCGTTTGAAAGCGAGCTCGGGCACTGAGCGCTCGCAGCTCCTCTTCGTTCCGCGGATATGCTCGACGTCCGCAGCGCCGCATACAGCTGGTCAATGAGCAGCCCTACTTGACGTCAAAAGCCCGGAACAGGCTGGGTCTTTCCACTCAATCGAGCGCCAAGTGTCAAAGCCGCCGGAAAATTCTTGATCACGGCGCGCATAGCTGTCGCGCCGCCAGGCCCAAGCGCTATTCGGGCAATCAAGGCCGCGGCACGCAAACGGGTCGAGAATTGCCGGCGCCATTGCCTTTCGTAGCGACGTCCGGCCTCGTCGTGACCCTCGTGGCCTTTACCCAACGCGATCAGTTCTCTCGCAAGGAGCCAGCCGGATTGCAGCGCCATCGAAATCCCTTCCGCGATTACAGGATGTGACTCACCTGCGATGTTGCCGACGCGGAAGATACCCTGATCATAGCCAGCTCGAATACCGGGATGAATCGGTCCCGCGGCGAGCCATGGGCCATCCAATTCGGCACCGGCCAGCACGGTTCCCACGCCTCGGCACGAGGCCAGGACATGGCGCCACAATGCATCGGCGGCCGCACTATTTCCAGAACGCTGGCGCAGCCCGGATAGAACATCCCGGCGGATACAGCAGGAAATTGAAACCCTGCCATGGTCCGCCGTTACCATTCCACCATAGCCGCCCGGGAACACCAGCAGCGGCATCAGGTCGGGCGCAAGTGCTGCGCCGGTAAAATGCGCTTTGAACCCGAAAAGATCGGAAGGTTGGCTCGTTCTTTCAATCTGGCTTGGGAGTTTCCCGGCTTCCCAGGATCCGTGCGCGGCAATGATTACAGGCGCGCTCAAAACCTTTTGTTGCTGGTCCATCTCCACAGTAACGAACTGCAAATTATCGTGCCGACGAATAGCGACAGCCTTGCAAGGCTGGAGGATTTCGACCCCCGCCCGTTCGGCAGCCTGCAACAGGACGTAGTCCAAACGATCGCGGCCGAGAGCGCGGCCGAGGCCCGTCTTGGCGCGCGGCATTCGCGCCTCGGCTGAGACATCGCTCGAAAAGAACCCGACGCGACGTATTTCGGGGCCGGCTTCCGCGCGCCAAATCTCGCCGACGCCCAACTGGTCGAGCAAGGCAAGGCTGGTACCTGACATGAATTCGCCGCAGACCTTTCGGCGCGGAAACGCGACCTTCTCCACCATTGCCACCGACCAACCATGCTGGGCCAGCGCAATGGCGGTAGAACTGCCGGCGGGGCCGGCACCGATGACGATAGCGTCGTGCATCATTTTGTGCCGGGCATGCTGCGACCGACGAACCCTTGAGTGAAGAGGCCTTTGCGGGCCTCCATCACGGGCGTTCCACCTGACGCTTGCCACAATTGTGAAAGTTCCGTGCCGCGAAAGCCGGCGCGGACACTTTGCGCCGCGTCGTTCAGTGTCACCGCGCAGGCGCCGATCAGTCGCAGGAACCGCGTCGCGACAAGTGGCACCTTGGCCCTGAGCGGCTCCGTCGCGACGAGCACCGGGGCCATCGTCATGATCCGGGCAAACAGCTCCAGCAGGCGCGTGTCGTCGAAGTGATGGAGGATAAGGTTGGCGCAAACAAGATCGAAGGGCCTGTCCACTGTCCAATCGAATATGTCGGCGGTTACGGGTTGCGCCCGCCAACCCAATTCAGCGAAAGAATTGCACACATCCTTGCCGATCAGGTCGATCCTGTCGACCATGACAATCTCGACGTTGGGCCAACGCCGCGCCATCAGCCGCGCCACTGTCAGCATGAACTTTCCGTCACCGGCGCCCAGTTCGAGGATGCGCAGCGGCGGCGCCGGTACGTTCGTTCGCAGGAGTGATGCCATGAACCTGGCCTGGAACATCAATGCATTGATACGAACGAGATCACGACGGGATGCAATCGCACGAGGATCATCGGCCGGGAGGCCGTCGAGGAGTTCTGGCTCCAGATGTCGGATGTTTATGTCGGTCATGCGATAGATCGGAGTTTTGGGGCCTCAATCGGTCGTCGGGCAAATAGGCTTTTAGTGACGACCAAAATGACACCCTATGCCAAAAGAGAGCTGATATCACTTCACGCGAACGTGCGCCGTGCTCAATTCGATCGCACGGCATCGTGGTTTCAGACGAAGGGCAGATGAATCGACTGCCAACATTTTTGGAAATTCGCCAACATTTTCGGAAACTCGCCAACATTTTTCGGAAACCCGAATGGCGCAATCGAAGAGCTGCTGCCTTGTGGTCCCTGGTGAAGTGCGCCCGTGAATGTGGATATTTATCAGGCTGTTGATCTGCCAGTCTGCCGGATATGTGATCCCCGAACTGCGGCAGGCTGGGATAGCCGAGCGCCGAATTGAACCCATGTCTTTTATCGACCTCCTTAATGAAGTGGGCTCGGTCTCTTTCGTACAATGCCGAAGGCTGGTATCAGAGTTTACTAATGAGAAATATCGGCGCCGCGCAATAAAATGCCTTATGCCGACGTTTGCTTTAGGAAGCGCTTCCCCAATTCCTAGACCTCTTATGGGCCCGATTGGGCTCATTGTCGGAGCAATTTTGTCCCCTCAGGCGTATCTGAACCGTATTGCCACGTCAGTTCCCGAACACGACGTGCACCAATTCTTCCTCCGCTATGGAGCTTCGCTGCTTGAAAACGATGCCCAGCGCCTTACGCTCTTCGAGCGAATGGTCAGTCTCGCCGGCATCGAACATCGCTATTCCTGCTTTGCGCCTGCCGACGATCCGCGCGGTGGAGCAATCGACCGCGACGGCACATCGGTCAGGGGCTCGTTCGCCAGCACAGCAATCCGTATGGAGATGTACGAAGCTGCTGCGCCGGAGCTCGCGCAAAAGGCCGTCGACACACTGCTGGCCGACGACGACCGCTCGCTGATCACACATTTGATCGTGACGAGCTGCACCGGCTTTTCGGCGCCTGGCATCGACCTCGAGCTGGTGCAGCGATGCGGCCTGCCGACGTCGGTCGAGCGCACTATCGTCGGCTTCATGGGATGCTATGCCGCCATCAACGCTTTGAAACTGTCACGCCATATCGTGCGCTCCAACCCGAAAGCCCGCGTGCTGATCGTCAATATTGAATTGTGCACGCTGCATTTCAGGGAAGCCACCGAGCTTGAGAAGCTGATCTCGTTCTGCCTGTGGGGCGACGGGTGCGCGGCCGCGCTGGTAACGGCCGAACCGCACGGCATCCTGCTCGAAAGCTTCCACGCCATCGTCGCGGCCGAGCGCAAGGAGCTGATGAGCTGGCACATCCGCGACGACGGTTTTGACATGGTGCTGTCCGGCCAGGTTCCCGGCGCGGTCCGCGAGACGCTGCGCAACGAGCACCCGGCCATCCTCGGCGGCCGGCCCGCCAAGGAGATCGATTTGTGGGCGGTGCATCCCGGCGGCCGCTCCGTGCTCGACGCGGTCGAGCGGGCACTCAAACTGGAGCCGACCGCGCTCGCTGTATCGCGCGAAGTGCTCCGGCGATACGGCAACATGTCATCGGCAACCGTGATGTTCGTGATGGCCGAAATGCTGAAGGAGCCGTCAGGCTTGCTCGGCTGCGGCATGGCGTTCGGGCCGGGATTGACCACCGAGACGATGATGTTCCGGACTGCCTGAGGAGGTCTGGCGACCTGGCCGGTTTGAACATCTGAACCTATGGATCATAAGTTCCTTGACGATGCCATCGAACAATGTCCGACACCGCATCCGAGCTTTCGCAGCCCGTTGGCTGGTGCCGTATTTGCCGTACCCGCACTTCATGTGCGTGGCACCTCTTGACGCCGTACTGAGGATCCTGTGGCGCGCGCAAGGCCAGATCCCTCCCGCCTATTGGCCGCGCCTGGTTCTCCTGCTCCTGCTTTCCGTGATCAGCACGGTCGCCTCCTTGCCGGAGCGCGTGATCGTTGGGGTATGGCTGCGGCTGCGACCTCCCCGGATGGAGCGGGACAACGCCCCCGTGTTCGTCCTCGGCTACTTCCGATCCGGGACGACGTTTTTGCAGAACCTGCTGGCAGCCGATCCGAGCCTGAGATCGCCGAGCTGGCCGCAGGTCCTGGCGCCCCAGACATTCGTCCTCGGCTGGGCTGTCCTGCGCTACCTTTTCGTACCCTTGCTACCGTTGACGCGCCTCAACGCAGTGGTGCCGGTGGGTGCCAGCTTGCCAGCGGAGGATGACTTCGCGTTGAACAATATGGGTGGGATGTCCGTCCTCGCGGGACGCGCGATACTTCCCCACCAGCAGGCCTTCTTCAATCGATTTCACGATCTCGACGCGCTTTCGGCGGACGAGTTCAGCCGGTGGCGCTCACATCAGTTCGCTTTCGTGCAGAAGCTTGCTCTCGTTGCGGGCGGGCGGCGACTTCTGCTCAAGTCGCCGAGCCATACGGCGCGCGTCCGCTACCTCTTAGAAATGTTTCCGGGCGCCAAGTTTGTCCACATCTCCCGTTCGCCGGAAGCGGTGTTCCGGTCCAACCTCCTTCTGGCGCGCGAATTGCAACGTGCATTCGCCCTGCAGCCACCACTGCCCGAGGACGAGCAGGAGGAGATCATCGCTCACGAATATCTCGCGACAGAGATGCACTATCTGGCGGATAGAGCTCGCATTCCGGCCGCCGACTTCGTAGAAGTGCGGCTGCAGGATCTTGTTGCTGACCCGATAGGCGAGATGAAGCGGATCTACCGTGAACTGGGCCTGCCATTTTCCCCCAGCTGCGAGGAGCGGATGCCGCAGGTCGCCGCGACGTTCGTCAAACAGGTGCGTAACCGCCATCCCGACCTGACGGAAAGGCAGAGAGCGCGCGTAGCGCGCCTCGAACCGCTGGCTGCGGCTTTTGGGCATGCGCCTGCACAGGCGCCTGAGAGGCTCGATGTTGACAGCCAACAACGCATTGGATGACATAGGATCATGACAGCAGGCCTATGGTCGCACGCAAGCTGGGCAGCGTTGGCCCGGCTGTTGCTCGTCTCCGCGCTGCTCGCGATCTGCGCCCCATCGCTTTCGGCATCTGCCGATGAGCAGAGCGACGCGGTCAAGTTGGTTGAGACTGTGCGCCAGGCGGCGATTGCGCTTGGGCACGGTGGATCCGCCGAGGGGCAGCTCCGCTCGATCTCCGCGGCGTTCGACGGCAGGGGCATCGCCCAAGCCGTGCTCGGGACGTATTGGCGCCGCGCGAGTGCAGACGACCGCGCCTCGGTGGTCGATGCGCTTCTTTATGCCATTGCACACAGGCTGGCCGACAAGCTGGAGCGGACGCAGGACAAGACTTTCACAGTGCTCGGGACGAAGGCTCTGCCCAACGGCGATATCCTGGTGCGCAGCGAATTCCGCCGGCCGCTCC
This sequence comes from Mesorhizobium kamtschaticum, assembly GCF_056174585.1. NCBI lineage: Bacteria > Pseudomonadati > Pseudomonadota > Alphaproteobacteria > Hyphomicrobiales > Phyllobacteriaceae > Mesorhizobium > Mesorhizobium kamtschaticum. Next base: position 2,518,218 of record NZ_CM149691.1, read on the forward strand.
ACGGCCCAACGTCCGTGGACTGGCGTGTCCGCCACTGCCGCGGACAACTCTGCATCGGCGATGTCTTTGTCGACGGCGGCTCCGTGACCGTGCAGCAGCGGGATCGTGTTGCCCAACTGCTCGCCGGCAACGGCGGCTCGATCCCAGCACTTGTCGCCGACCTCAGGAAAGGCCGAGTATGACTCCTCGCTCGTGCTCATGTCCCTCCTCGTCGAATTGAGCAATGTCGGCCGCGACTTTGACGGCGGCCGCATTGTCGCCGTCAACGATGTGTCGCTTGCGATCGAGGATGACGAGACCGTCGCCATTGTCGGCCGGAGCGGGAGCGGCAAATCTACGATCCTGAACCTGGTCTGTGGGCTTGACCGGCCGACGCGCGGCGAAGTCCGGTTCGAAGGAAGGGCCATCAACGGAAGGGCTGCATGGGCAGCCGTACGGGCAAGCAAGATCGGCATCGTTTTCCAGAACTTCTTCCTGCTCCAGTCCTTATCGGCGCGCGAGAACATCGAAGTGGCTTTGCTGGGAAACCTCGGCGGAGCGCGGCAGCGTCGCGTTCGCGCGCTCGAACTTCTGGCACATTTCGGTCTTGCCGAGCGCGCCACGCTCCGGCCGGCTGAGCTTTCGGGCGGCGAACGCCAGCGGCTTGCAATTGCGCGGGCGCTTGCCAACCGTCCGAAGCTTCTCGTTGCGGACGAGCCGACTGGAAGCCTCGACGTGCAGACGAGCCAATCCGTGATGAGCATCATTGGCAACGTGCATCGCGAGTTCGGAACCGCGGTGATCGTCGTGACCCATGACGAGGACGTGGCCGCACTGTGCGGTCGGCGTATAGAGATCTCCGACGGCTGCATCCGTTCGGACAGCCGAATGGGGGCGATGTCGACGCCCGCGCCGGCGTTGCGGATCGGCTAACCCCATGACAGAGCTGACCCTTCCGTTGCGCGGTCTCATTGCACGTCCGCTTCGCACGCTCCTTACGGTTCTCGGCATTGCCTTGGCGGTGGCGGGGTTTGTGGCGCTTACCGGCCTGACCGCCGGCGTCCAGCGCTCGTTCTCATCGGGAATCGATGAGAACGGCGCGGACCTGGTGGTGAGTCAGCGCGGTGCGTTCAATCTGGTGAGCAGCACCGTGCCCAAGTCCCTGGGCTCCGGGCTTACCGCAGTGCCAAACGTTGAGGCCGTGTCGGGCGTTCTCCTGAACATCACCACCGCCGACGACGATGCGAATATTGTCATGGCCGGTTGGCCCGCCGGCAGTTTCCTGTGGAACGATATGCACCTCTTGTCGGGACGAATCCCTGCACCGGGGGACCAGTGGCCCGTGATCCTTGGCGAGTCGATCGCCACCGCATTGGGCAAGCGGGTCGGTGATACTGTCGAACTCCAGTTCCAGCCCTACCAGATTGTCGGCATCGCGTCGTTCTCGTCAGTGCTGAACCAGAACAGCGCGATCGTTCCGCTCGAAGGGCTACAGCAACTCCTGTCGCGGGAAGACGTGTTTACCTTGTACGAGGTGAGGTTGAAGCGCCCGCTCGAGAAGAACGACATCGCTGTTGCCCGAACCAGGCTCATCGCGGCGGCACCAGGGTTCGCGGTAGGCGACACCGAGCAGTTTGCCAACAGCATCCGCATCTTCGATCTGCTTCAGGCGATTGCCCGGACAATTTCACTGGTTGTCATGGCGATGGCCTCTGTCGCCGTTGCCAATACACTTCTGATGGCCGTGAACGAACGGACATTCGAGATTGGAGTTCTCGCAGCGCTTGGCTGGTCTCCGAGACGGATTCTTCGGCTCATTCTTATCGAAGGTGTGATCATGAGCGCAGCCGGCGGGGTCATCGGGATCATTCTCGGCGCCCTGACAATGGAAATGGCGGCGAAGACAAAGTTCGCGGCGGGTCTGATCGTGCCTTATTTGTCAGGCTGGTCGATCGCCCAGGCGCTGATCTTCGTCTTCATCGCCGGGCCCCTCGGCGCGCTCTACCCGGCCTGGCGCGCCACGCGCCTTCTCCCCGCTGACGCGCTCCGCAGGATCTGACACAGGCAGAGTTGTAGCCGCTACTCTTCCCCCCGCTTCTGCGCGATCAGATCCAGCCGTTCGCGGTCGGCGCTCTCGCGCTCGTCGCGGTTGCGTATGTCCTTGTAGGCGCGCTCGACCATGTTGGTGCGTGCGCTTGCCGCGGCGATGAGACCGACTTCTTGTTTGGCGCTTTCCAGGCTCTTCTCCTGGCGCACCACGGCCTGGGCGATGCGGCGGTGATAGAGATCGGGGAACAGGCCGGACAGCGAATTGTCCTGGTCGAAATGGCCGATCAATTCCCTGGCCTCGGCCTCGGCGGCGTTCGCCACGGCCAGGAAGCTGGCGTGGCGGGTCTCGTGCAGCGCCTTCAGCTGTTCCTGCACCTTGACCAGTTTCTTCAGGCGATCCTTGCGCGTGCTCATCTCATTTCACCTCGCCAAAGTCAGGTCGACGAAGCCGTCGACGAACAGCGACAGCATGGTGCCGATGGCGAAATAGAAGATGATCATGCCGCCGGCGATGACGAAGGGCTGGGAGATGAAATAGATCGGGATCTGCGGGGTCAGCTTGTTGACGAAGCCGATCGTCAGATTGACCAGAATGGCATAGGCGACAAACGGGCTGCCGAGGCGGATGACCAGGAAGAAGGTGTCCGACACGGTGTCGGTGATGTCGACGAGCGCGGCCTGCGGGTTGAAGAAGATGTTGACCGGCGCGACAGTGTAGGACGCCACCAGGGCGCGGACGATCTCGTGGTCGAAATCGAAGACGAACAGCATCAACAGCGCCGAGAACGAGATGATGGCGGCGAGCGCCGCCTGCGGTTCCGGCTCCTCGATCGCCGGCCCGCCCGAGCCGCCATAGCCGATCAGCATGGCAATCGCCGAGCCCATGAAGCGCAGGGCTTCCATGTAAAGCCTGGTCATGGCGCCGATCAGCCCGCCGACCAGAAGTTCCGAGATGATCATCGGCACCAGGATCTGCGGGCGCGGATCGACGAAGGGAATGATGCGGTCCCACAGGAAGGCGAGCAGGCCGCCGGTGGCGGCGACCGCCACGAACAGCCTGACCTGCACCGGCACGCGGGCGCTGGACAGGCCCGGCATCAGCATGAAGCAGGCGCCGATGCGGCAGAAGGCGAGGAACGCCGCGATGACGACGCTCTGCGAAAGAACGCTCACGATATGGTCCCGAGCACCCTGATCTCGACGCCCTTGGCGATTTCGACATGGGAGAGCACCGGCAGCGTGGTGAACAGGCGCTCGATGATCATGCGTACATAGGGGCGGGCGTCGGGCGCGGTGACGAGGACGAAACGCTCGCCGGCTTCGAGGAATTTCTTGATCGCCTTGGTGGCGTCCTGGCCGAATTCCTCGAGCTGGCGCGGATCGATGTCGAACTCGCGCACCTCGCCCTTGGCGTCGCGCTTGAGGCTCTGGTGGAAGGCAAGGTCCCAGCGGTTGCCGAGGCGGAGCACCTTGAGCACGCCTCCTTCGGAGAGGTCGCCGCAGATCTGCTGCGCCATGCGGATGCGGACATGCTCGACGATCTGCTCGGTGCGGCGCACATGCGGCGCGATCTCGGCGATGGCTTCGATGATCAGGTGCAGATTGCGGATCGAGACGCGCTCGGCGAGCAGCAGCTTCAGCACCGCCTGCAGGCCGGGATAGGAGATGTGCGTGGTGCAGATCTCGTCGGCGAGCTTGCGGTATTCCTGGTCCTGGCGTTCGAGCAGCGCCTTCATGTCCTTGTAGGACAGAAGCTGCGGCAGGTTGTTGCGGATCACCTCGGAGAGATGGGTGAGCAGCACCGACATGTTGTCGGCGAAGGTGTAGTTCTCGCGCTTCAAATCCTCGGCGAAGGTTTCCATGACGGAATAGGCGCGCATGCCGAAGGCCGGCTCGCGGATCTCCTCGCCCGGGATTTCGGGCACGTCGCGGCTGCCGAGCAGCACCATGATCTCGCCGACGCGCATCGAATATTCGGCGACCACCGTGCCATGCACCTTGATCTGATAGCTCTTCGGCGGGATGGCGAAATCGTCGGCAACACGCACTTCCGGCACGACGAAGCCGTATTGCTGGGCGAATTTCTTGCGCATCTTGGCCATGCGGAAGACCAGTTCCTGATGCGAGACCAGCAGCCGGGTCGACAGCTGCTTGCCGATCAGAAGTTCGATCTCGGCGGTGGCGAGCGACGCCTTGACCGAGTTCTTTTCCTCCTCGACCTTGGTCGCCTTCTCCTGGGTCTTCAACGCTTCGGCCGCGGCGAGGACGCGGTTGGCGCGCATCGGGATGATGTAGCCGAGAGCGGCCATGCCGCCGGCCAGCGCAAAGAAGGGGAACAGCGGCAGGCCGGGCATCAGGCCGAGCAGCACCAGCAGCGCCGCCGCCACGTAAAGCGCGCGCGGATGGGCGCCGAGCTGGCCGAACACGGCCTGGTTGGTCGAGCCGCGGGTGCCGCCCTTGGACACCAGCAGGCCGGCGGCGAGCGAGACGATCAGCGCCGGGATCTGGGTGACGAGGCCGTCGCCGACGGACAGCTTGATGAACACGTCGGCGGCCTCGCCCATGCCCATGCCGTGCCTGATATAGCCGATGGCGATGCCGCCGACGATGTTGATGGCGGTGATGATGAGGCCGGCGATGGCGTCGCCGCGCACGAATTTCGAGGCACCGTCCATCGAGCCGAAGAAGGAGCTCTCTTCTTCCAGTTCGCGGCGGCGCAACTGCGCGGTCTTGTCGTCGATCATGCCGGCGGAGAGATCGGCGTCGATCGACATCTGCTTGCCGGGAATGGCATCGAGGGTGAAGCGGGCGCCGACTTCGGCGATACGCGTGGCGCCCTTGGTGATGACGATGAAGTTCACCACGATCAGGATCATGAAGACGATGAGGCCGATGACGAAGTCGCTGGCCATCACCAGCTTGGAGAAGCCGGCAATGACGTAGCCGGCGGCGTGCGTGCCCTCATTGCCGTGCGACAGGATCATGCGCGTGGTGGCGATGTTGAGGGATAGCCTAAGCATGGTGGCGATCAGCAGCACGGTCGGGAACGAGGAGAAATCGAGCGGCCGCTGGATCCACAGCGCCACCATCAGGATCAGCACCGACAGCGCGATCGAGAAGGCGAGACCGATGTCGATGAGGAAGGCCGGAATCGGCAGGAACAGCACGGCCAGGATGATGACGATGCCGAGCGCGAAAAAGACATCGCGGCCATTCTTGGCCACCGCGCCGGGCTGGATGCTTTCGCTGATCGCCATTCTCTTCCTCGAACCATAGGTTGCCGCACATAGGACAGCCCGGCGAGGGTAGCTGGCCAAGCTTGCGCGAGGGTGGGAAAGTGGCTGGACTTGATGTCGCGAAGGAAGGGAAACCCATGCTCCTGATCATTGGCACGATCCGCTTGCCGCCCGACAGGTTCGAGGAGGCAAGGCCGGTGATGGAACGCATGGTTTCAGGCAGCCGCGCCGAGGATGGCTGCCTGGAATATTCCTATGCACGCGATGTGCTCGACGCCGGGCTGATCCGGGTCACCGAGGTGTGGCGCGACAAAGCGGCGCTTGAAGCGCCTTTCCGCTCGCCGCACATTGCTGACTGGCGCGCGAGTTGGCCGGCGCTTGGCATCGGCGAGCGCAATCTTGTGCTCTATGAAGCCGGTGAGCCCACGCCGACCTGATCGGCTGCGGCTCCGGGTCTGCCGAGCCGCATCGGTGCCTTCCAGAAACCACAACGAAGTCTAGACCCGCCGGCTTCGCGCGGCGCTCGTCAGATCAATTCCGCTGCTCTCCGAGAGGCCTAGCAGGCGTTGACCTGTCTGCAGGACCAACCTCCGCCATCCGTATCGTGGCAATCTTCATAGCTGCCATAACACATGTTGGTTGAATTACGGTACCAGGGATAACCACCAGGACAGCAGACGTCCTGCTGCGCAAGCTGAAGAGATCCTTCTGTCGGCCGGCTCTGTTGTTCCGCATTGCCACCGAGCAAAAGAGACATCGAGTATGAAATATCCTGCTTAACTGGCATATCTATGCTCGAGCTGCTCATTGCAGACGAGCTCAAAAAAATCGTGCAAGCAGCTAACGAAAAAAACCCCCGCGCACTCATGTTCTCCTCCTTGAGGGAATATAGAGACTGGCTAAAATACCATTTTTCAGGCGCTACGTCGATTGCGCGGGCGAGCGGGAGCAGGCCATCGCTACGAAATCCGGTGCCGGTTTCGGATGACCGGCTCACTTATGCCTTTTGGGCTCCGGGATTGATCAAAAGAAGCCTCTAAGCCGTTCGAAAACGATCCTCGCAGGGGTAGCCGGTATTGCGGTTGCCATGCGGTATCCCCAGGCGTATCAGCCTTCCACGTCCCTTTCGATATCGGCGAGCCGCCCCGGTGCTTTCCAAAAACCAACCACAAGTCTACGCCCGCCGGCTGCGCGCGGTGCTTTTGAGGTCTATTCCGCTGCTCGAGGCGCGCGGCATCGCCGTCGTCATCCTGGCCGGCGTCGTCGGGGTCATGGCAGGTATACTGGTCACGGCGATGAGCCAGATCGTGCAGGATCTGCATGGGCTCCTGTTCGGCGTTCAGCCCGGCGGCCGGCTTTCCGGCATGTTCTCGCTCGCCAGTCCGGTGCAGGCGCTGATACCGGCGGTCGGTGGCGCCTTGCTCGGGCTCAGCGTGATCTGGCTGCGGTTGCGTAAATTCCGTACCCCAGTCGATCCGATCGAAGCCAACGCGCTCTATGGCGGGCGCATGTCGCTGACCGACACATTCATCATCGCCGGCCAGACGATGATCTCCAGCGGCTTCGGCGCCTCGGTCGGACTGGAAGCCGGCTACACGCAGGTCGGATCCGGCCTGGCATCGCGGCTGGCGCGCATCTTCAGGCTGCGCCGCAACGATGTCCGCATCCTGGTCGGCTGCGGTGCGGCCGGCGCTATCGCCGCCGCCTTCGATGCGCCGCTGACCGGCGCCTTCTACGGTTTCGAACTGGTCATCGGCATCTACTCGGTCGCCAATGTCGCGCCGGTGATGACGGCCGCGATCTCAGCCTCGCTGACGGCGGAGATGTTCGGCGGCGTGCCGTTTCCGCTGGAGCTTTCAGGGCTGCCGGCGCTGACGCCCAGCCAGTACGTGCCGTTCCTGCTGCTCGGGCTGCTGGGCGGTGCGGCTTCGATCGCCATCATGCAGTTGGTGACGCTGATCGAACGCGGTTTCAACAGGCTGTCGATCGATACCTCGCTGCGCCCCGTCATCGGCGGCGTCCTCGTCGGCCTGCTCGGGCTGATCACGCCGCAGGTCCTGTCCAGCGGCCATGGCGCGCTGCATCGCGAATTCGCCATGAATTATGGGCTGGCTGTTGTCGCGAGTGTCTTCGTGCTCAAGCTCGCGGCGTCGGCCATCTCGCTCGGCTCCGGCTTTCGCGGCGGCTTGTTCTTCGCTTCGTTGTTCCTCGGTGCGCTGCTCGGCAAGGCATTCGCCGACGTGATGGCGCTGGTCTCGCCGGCGACCGGCATCGACCCTTCGGTCGCCGCCGTCGTCGGCATGACCTCGCTTGCCGTCGGCGTCGTCGGCGGCCCGCTGACGATGACCTTCCTGGCACTGGAATCGACACGCGACCTGACGCTCACCGGCGTCGTTCTGGCCGCCTCGATCATGGCGGCGATCCTGGTGCGCGAAACCTTCGGCTATTCGTTCTCGACATGGCGCTTCCATCTGCGTGGTGAAACCATCCGCAGCGCCCACGATGTCGGCTGGATGCGCAGCCTCACCGTCGGCTCGATGATGCGCAAGGACATCAAGACCATCGATGCCTCGACGACGCTGGCCGCCTTCCGCAAGCAAATCCCGCTCGGCTCCGCCCAGCGCGTCATCGCCGTCGATCCGGGCGATCAGTATGTCGGTGTGCTGATCGTGGCCGAACTGCACAGCGATCCCGCCGGCGGCGAGGTGCCGGTGCGCGATCTCGCCCAGTACAAGGATGCCGTCCTGGTGCCCAGCATGAACGTGCAGACCGCCGCCGAGACGTTCCAGCGCGCCGGCGCCGAAGAACTGGCGGTGGTCGAGGATTTCACCGACCACATTGTGCTCGGACTGCTGACCGAGGGCCATCTGATGCGGCGCTATGCCGAAGAACTCGAAAAGGCGCGCCGGGACCTGTCGGGCGAGGGGTAGGGCGCCCTGCGCATCTCCTTGTCGACCGGCACGCACGTTCTCCCGCGAAAACACCTTCCGATTTGAGCAAGCCTGGCCCGAATATCGGTGCGCTCCTGACATCATGCGTGGCTTGCCAATTGTACAGTGCCACTGTACAACATGTTAAGTGAGGTGGAAGACCGCATGAGCAAGGGGTCCGACAAGACTTCGGTAAAGACGGGCGACGTATCGGCCGCGACGCATGCCCATCAGGTGCTGGGCATGCGGCTCAAGAGCCTTCGTCTCGCCCGCAGGCTGTCCTTGCGGGAGCTTGCGGAAGCGACCGGAACGAGCGCCAGTTTCATCAGCCAGCTTGAACGCGGCCTGACCGGCGCCAGCACCGCCTCGCTCAACCAGATGGCTTCGGCGCTTGGCGTCAGCGTCGCCATGCTGTTCGAGGAAAGCACAGCGCAAAACCATGGCGTTCTAAGACGCAGCGAACGGCCGAGCCTGCCGCCCAGCGACGGCTGCCGCAAGATGCTGTTGTCGCGCCCGCCGCTGAGCGACATGGAAGTCTATGTCGGGGAATTCGACATTGGCGGTTCGACCGGGCCCGATCGCTACACCCACGGCGACGCGCACGAGATGCTCGTCGTGCTGCGCGGCATCGTCGAGGTCTCGCTCGGCGAGGCGCGCCACGTGCTCGAGGAGGGCGACAGCATCGAATACACGACCTCGACACCGCATCGCTCCGAGAACATCGGCAGTGGCCGAGCCGAAGTGATGTGGATCATCGCGCCGCCGACCTCGGTGCGCGCCGAACTCGATCAATACACGGCCTGGAAACCGCTCGCGGCCAGGTAGGTCCAATCCAATGCGGGCATCAATGGGAGAATGACAATCATGCAGAAAACAAAAGCTTTGTATCTCAGCGCCGTGATGGCGCTTGGCGTGCTGGCAACCGCGGCGTTCGCGCAGGAAAAGCCGGTCGCAGGCGAGGTCAAGGAAGGGTCGCTGAAGGGCAAGACGCTGACGTTTGTCTCCTATGGCGGCATCTACCAGGACGGCCAGGCGGCCGCGCTGAAGGAGTTCGTCGACAAGTCCGGCGTCAAGCTGCTCAATGACGGACCGACCGAGATCGCCAAGCTGCAGGCGCAGGTCGAGTCCGGCAATGTAGCCTGGGACGTCGTCGACACCGACGACCTGCCGCCTTACGTCTATTGCGGCAAGCTGTTCCAGAAGCTGGACCTGACGAAGCTCGACGTCTCGAAAATCCCGGAAGGCCAGGTCGGCGAGTGCTCGGTGCCGGCGATGAACTACGGCGTCGTGCTGATGTACAACAAGGAAAAGTACAAGGATAATCCGCCCAAGAGCTGGGCCGACTTCTTCGACACGGCAAAGTTCCCGGGCGTGCGCGGAATCGACGGCTCCGGCAGCCCGACGGGCGGCTTGCTGGAACAGGCGTTCAAGGTTGCCGGCGGCGACCCGAAGGCGATGACGGTGGCCGATATCGACAAGGCTATCGATGTGGTCCGCAAGCTCGGCCCCGATACTATTTTCTGGAAGACGGGTGCTGAATCGCAGCAGCTGGCGGAATCCGGCGAGGCCGACATGCTGATGATGTGGACAGGCCGCGCCATGACCGCGGTCAAGAACGGCGCCAAGTACGCGCCGGCCTGGCAGGACTGGCTGGTGGTGATGGACCAGATGACGATCCCCGTCGGCGTCAAGGATACGGACGCGTCCTACGCGCTGCTCAATGCCTATCTCGGCAAGCACGCACAGGAAGTCCTGGCGGAGCAGACATCCTACACGCCGATCAACAGCGATGCGCAGCCCAAGGTCGACGCTTCCGTGGCTGCCTTCCTGACCAATACTCCGGATCGCCAGAAGCAGGGCTACAAGCAGAACTTCAAGTTCTGGGTTCCGAACTTCGCGGTGGCGCAGGAGAAGTGGTCGGCGTTGATGGCCGGCAACTGAACCAGCGAACGAGAGGCAGATCGTGAGCGCGTCCGAGCTTCCGACCCAACCCACCGCCGATGTGCGGCCGGGGCGGGCATGGCGGCCGTTCGCGCTCACCGCGCCGGCGCTGATCCTACTCGTCGCGGTGATCGGCTATCCGCTGTTCACCATCGTGCTGCGCAGCGTGTCGGAGCCGGAATGGGGCGTGCAGAACTATGCCTGGTTCTTTGGCGCGCCTGTCAACCTCACCGTGCTCCAGCGGACCTTCGCCATCTCGGCCTGGGTCACGCTGGTTTGCGTGATCGCGGCTTACCCCTACGCCTATCTGATGACCGCGGTCGGTCCGCGCGTCCGGCTGGTGCTGGTGCTTTGCGTGCTGATCCCATTCTGGGTGAGTGGGGTGGTTCGCACTCTGTCCTGGGTGATCCTGCTGCAGGATTCGGGCGTTATCAATTCACTGCTGCGCGCGGCCGGGTTTGGTGGCGTCAAGTTGATCCGAACCCAGACCGGCGTGGTGATTGGCATGGCGCAGGTGCTTTTGCCGTTCATGATCCTGCCGCTCTATTCGGTCATGAAAGGCATTGACCTCAGGCTGATGCGCGCGGCGCAAAGCCTTGGCGCGCGACCGTCCCGCGCTTTCTTCACCGTCTATCTGCCGCTGTCTCTGCCGGGGGTCTATGCCGGCGCGATCATCGTCTTCATCCTGGCGCTGGGCTTCTACATCACCCCCGCTTTGCTCGGCGGTCCGCGTTCCACCATGCTGTCGACGCTGGTGCAGACGCAAGTGCTCAGCCTGCTGCAATGGGGCCGCGGCGGCGCGATGGGCGTGGTGCTGCTGGTCGCAACCTTCGTGCTCTTGGCGCTGGCGGCGCCGGTGATGCGCTCCAGGTATCGTGAAGCGGAGCGGCGCTGATGGAGATGAGGCCGTTCACACGCTTGGCTCTGGGCCTAGTCTGCCTGCTGGTGGCCATATGGCTGGTGGCGCCGACGCTGGTCGTGGTGCCGATGTCGTTCAACGAGAACAAGTCGCTGGCGTTTCCGCCGCAGGGCTTCTCCTGGCAGTGGTACCAGAACTTTGCCACCAATCCGGACTGGTCGAACAGCTTCATCAATTCGCTCAAGGTCGCCTCGATCGTGGCGGTGCTGGCGACTGTGCTCGGCACGCTCGCCGCCTTCGGCCTTGACCGCATGAAGGCCGGGCCGGCCAGCCTGCTGCGGATGCTGATGCTGACGCCGATGGTGGTGCCAGGCGTGGTGCTCGCCATCGGCATCTATGCCGTCTATCTCGACACCCATCTCGTCGGAACGCTGCTAGGCTTCGTGCTTGCCCACACCGTCCTTGCGCTTCCCTTCGTGCTGATCGCGGTCTCGGCCAGTCTCGAAGTCTTCGACAGGCGCCTCGAGACGGCGGCGGCGAGCCTCGGCGCGGGCGCGCTGACAACGTTCCGCACGGTGACGCTGCCGCTGATCCTGCCCGGTATGCTGTCCGGCCTGCTCTTTGCCTTCGCCACCTCCTTCGACGAGATCGTCGTGTCGCTGTTCATCACCAACCCCTATCTCAAGACTTTGCCCGTGCAGATATTCTCCTCGATCACCCGCGACGCCGACCCGACGGTTGCCGCCGTCGGCACGATCCTGCTTTGCGCCACCACGATCCTGATCGGCGGCGGCATGCTTCTTCTTGGTCGCGAGCGGAAAGGACGCCAATGAAGCAGGCACAGGAGAGCAAGGGCGCGGCGATCGATCTCGAATCGATCAGCAAGGCCTATGGCGGCTTCAAGGCGCTGGACAGCGTTTCGTTGCGGATCGAGCCAGGCGAGTTCATGACGCTGCTCGGCCCGAGCGGCTCCGGCAAGACCACGACGCTGAATGTCGTGGCCGGCTTCACCGATCTGACCAGCGGCAAGCTGCTGGTCGGCGGCAAGAACGTCGTCGGCGTGCCGGCGCACAAGCGCAACATCGGCGTCGTCTTCCAGCACTACGCGCTGTTCCCGCATATGAGCGTCGGCCGCAACGTCGCCTATCCACTGACGCTGCGCGGCGTCGACCAGGCGGAGCGAAAGGCGCGCGTCGCAAGGGCGCTCGACATGGTCAAGATGGGCGACTTCGCGCATCGTTATCCCAGCGAACTGTCAGGCGGCCAGCAGCAGCGCGTGGCGCTGGCCCGCGCCATCGTCTTCGACCCGCCGCTGTTGCTGATGGATGAGCCGCTCGGCGCGCTCGACAAGAAGCTGCGTGAATGGCTGCAGCTCGAAATCAAACGCATCCATCGCGAGCTCGGAACCACCTTCGTCTATGTGACGCACGACCAGGAGGAGGCGCTGGTGCTGTCGGACCGCATCGCCGTGTTCAATCGCGGGCGGATCGAGCAGGTCGGCAGCGGCCGCGAGCTCTATGATGAACCGGCGACGCTGTTCGTCGGCCGCTTCATCGGCGATTCCACCGTATTGCGCGGCGAGGCGAGAAGCGACGGCGCGAGCACGGCGCTGAGCATCGCCGGCGAGACGGTGACGGCGCCGCGGCGGATCGCCGGCGAGGCCCGTCCGGTCATGCTGCTGCGCCCCGAAAAACTCGCCATCCGCCGACCCGGCCAGGAAGCAGCAGGCACCACCAACCGGCTGCCCGGGACGATTGCGGAAGCCATCTATCTCGGTTCCGGATCGAAATACGAAGTCAGGCTCGCCGACGGCTCCACGGCGGTCGTGCGCTCGCCGCTGACCGGCGACAGCTTTGGCCTTGGCGACAAGGTGGAACTTTGCTTCGACGGTGCCGACGCCAAGCTTCTGGCCGATGACAGCTCGGCCGACGCGACGCTGACCTGATCCCAATCAATTCGAAAGTCATTCCATGCAAGCCAAACGCAACGGCGACATATCGTTCTGGTATGCGGATCTGGGAGGGGTTCCAGCATTCCGGCCACCCTTGCCCGGCGATATCGAAGCCGATGTCGCGATCGTCGGCGCCGGTTATACCGGCCTGTGGACCGCCTACTATCTGAAGAAGGCCAGGCCTTCGCTGCGCATCGCGCTGATCGAGCGCGAGTTTGCCGGTTTTGGCGCTTCGGGCCGCAATGGCGGCTGGCTGTCGGGTGGTTTCTCCTGGTCGCGCGAAAAATATCTCAAGACCTCGAGCCGGCAAGGTGTGAGTGCCATGCAGGCGGCTATGGCGGGCTGCGTCGACGAGGTGATCCGCGTGGCGACCGAAGAAGGCATCGACGCCGATATCCGCCGCGTCGACAATCTGACGCTGGCCACCAATCCCGCGCAGCTCGAACGCGCGCGCGAAGAGTGCGAAACGATCCGCGCCTGGGATGTCGATCCGGACCGCGTCGAAATGCTGGATCAAGCGGCGACGCGGGCGCGCATCAATATCCGCAACGTCATGGGCGGCTTCGTCGTTCACGGCCAGGCGCGGGTGCAGCCGGCCAAGCTGGTGCGCGGTCTTGCCGCCGCCGTCGAGCGGCTGGGCGTACCGATCTACGAAAAGACGACGGTGACGGCCATCGCCAAGGGCAGCGTTGCGACCGACCGCGGCACGGTGCGGGCCGAAACCATCATCCGCGCAACGGAGGGTTTTACAGCAGGCATTCCTGGCGAGGAGCGGACCTGGCTGGCGCTCAACAGCGCGCAGATCGTCACCGAGCCGCTGTCCGAGGAGCTTTGGCGCCAGATCGGCTGGGAAGGGCATGAGCTTCTCGGCAACGCCGCCCACGCTTATTGCTATGCCCAGCGCACGCGCGAGGGGCGCATCACCATGGGTGGGCGCGGTGTGCCCTATCGCTATGGCTCGCGCACCGACGTCAATGGGCAGACGCAGCAGGCGACGATCGACCAGCTGCATCAGATACTGACGACGCTGCTGCCGCAGACGGCGAACTGCCGCATCGACCACGCCTGGTGCGGCGTGCTCGGCGTGCCGCGCGACTGGTGCACGACCGTCGGCCTCGATCCCGCGACCCGCATCGGCTGGGCCGGCGGCTATGTCGGGCTTGGGGTCTCGAGCTCCAATCTTTCGGGACGCACGCTGGCCGACCTGATCCTTGGCCAGGACACGGAATTGACGAAGCTGCCCTGGGTCAACCGCAAGGTCAGGCCATGGGAGCCGGAGCCGTTCCGCTGGCTCGGCGTCCATTCGATGTACCAGCTCTATCGCATCGCTGACGGGCGCGAGGCCGCTGGGCTTGCGCATACATCGAGACTGGCGGCGCTCGCTGACAGCATCACGGGCCACTGATCCATGGAGTCCAATTTGATCGACCTTTCGACTTTCCACGATCTCGCCAAGGCCGATATCGGCACGTTCTCACCCAAGCCGACCTGCATCGAGGGGGATCAGGTCGAGGCCGTGCGCTCGTTCTTCCAGTCGCCGGACGGGACCGTCGACATCGGCATCTGGGAGTGCACGCCCGGCCGCTTCACCGCCGATCGCACAAGTTCGTCGGAGATATGCCACATCATTTCGGGGCGGGTGGAGGTGAGCCGCGCCGACGGCGAGACGCGCGAGCTGGGGCCGGGCGACCTTCTCGTGCTGCCGCAGGGATGGAAGGGCGAATGGCGCATCCGGGAAACCACGCGCAAGCTCTACATGATCCAGAGCACCGGCTGACAGACGGTCGCCGGGCTCAAGTCAGAGCGCGATCGGCCCTTGGCTATCGCCAGGCTGTCGGGCGAGCTTGGTGAGCGGGCTAGCCGGCGGCCGACCGCGTTTTGCCGCCCCACCAGCGAATGGCCATGACGGCGATGAGAACCGCCACATAGGGCCAATAGTAGACGTCGTGGACCGCGCGTTTGCCCTCGGCAATCAGAAATGTCAGCCATATGTCGTAGCTGCCGACGGTGTGAAGGATGCGCCATGCGCGTGGTCCGATCCATGCAGCCGTGCGATCGAAGGACGTCGCCGCCATGGCGATGATGAACAGATAGGCAAGGCCGCCGAAAACGAACATCGCGGTATCCGTGGCGTCATCGAATTGATCCGGACTCGTCTGCGCGAAAACGAACAGGGCGACCGCATGGACGCCATGCGAAAAAGCAAAGGCCAATCCGACTTGGCGCCGATGATGGCGCAGGAACAGTGTGAATGCGCTCGGCAGATGGCGCGCCAGCGCTGATGCCGAAAAAGCGATGCAGAACAGGATCAGCGACATCTGTGCGGTGAGCCGCACGACCTGGCGAACCGCTTCGACCGAGAAATCGCCGCGGAATGCGACAAGCCCTGACAGCGCAAGAATGATCGCGGCCAAAAGCCAGAACAGCCACCAGCGGCTCGTTGCCCTGGTTGCAAGGGGTGGTGCGACGGTGTCCATGAAGCCTCCTGAGCAGAATATGTAATCACTACTTACATTGATTGGTTGCCATTGCAATCCAGAAGTAAGTCGTGCTTGCACCGATCGCCGGATTGTGATGGGGACAGGGGCATGGCGACGCAACGCAAGACCTATCATCACGGCAGTTTGCGGCAGGCGCTGATCGACGCCGCCCTTGCCATTGCCAGGGAGGATGGCGTCGATCAGGTAACGGTGCGTGAAGCCGGCAAGCGGGCCGGCGTGTCGTCAGGAGCGCCGTTCCGGCACTTCCCGACCAAGACCGCGCTGATGACCGCCGTGGCCGAAGAGGCGATGCGCCGGTTCCGTGCCGGGATATCGGTCGAACTCGACAAAGCAGAACAACTGGACCCGCTGTCGCGCTTTCGGGCGCTAGGGGTCGCCTATCTGCGCTGGGTCATCGACAACCCGACGCATTTCGAGATCATCTCGATGCGCCGGGCGATCGATTTCGATGCCTCCGAGACGCTTGTCGGGCTCAATGAAGAAATCCGCGGTCTGATGGTGCGAATGCTGGAGGACGCGCGCGCGGCCGGGCAGTTGCGGAAAACCGATATTGAAGGCGTTCCCCTGCAGGCACGTGCGCTGGTCTACGGTCTCGCCCGCATGTGGATCGATGGTCAGTTTGCCCAGTGGGGTGGTGCGGAGAACGCCGAGGCGCTGATGAAGCAAAGCCTCGATGGTTTTCTCGCCTTGCTGGCAAAATAGGCGGGCCGGCTATTTTGCCGAAGGATCAGTTCAGCCCTGGGCACCATCAGTGCTCGATCGGCCCCTTGGCCATCACCAGCGCGGTGCCTGCGGTGGTCGGGCGCTCGATGACGCGACGCACGCGCGGCGGCTCGTCGCCGCTGTGGAGTGCCCGCAAGCGGTCACCGACCATGGCGTCGGCATGAGTGATGCGGCCATTGTGCCTGACATATTCGAGCCAGGTCGGCGTGTGGTAGTGCTCGATCCATATTGTGGGATTTTCGAGATCGCGCGCCAGCGTCCAGTTGCGGGCGCCGTCTCGGCGGCGGATGCGGCCACGCTCGGCCATGGTGGCGAGGAATTCCGTCTCGTCCTCGTGGCGGATGATGTATTCGATCATGATGGCGATGGGACCGCTGCGCGGCTTCAGGTCGAGCGCCAGATGCGGCTCCTTGAAGCGGTTGAGCGGGTCGAGGTTCAGCACCTGCTGCTGCGGCAGCGGCAGCAAAAGGCCGATGGCACCGCCCGCCAGCATGGTGATGGCGGCCGCGATCAGCGCGGTCTCGGCACCGTGCGCGTCGGCAACGACGCCCCAGATCCAGCTGCCCAGTGCGATGCCGCCGAAGGTGGCTGTCTGATAGACCGACAGCACCCGGCCGACCACCCAGCGCGGCGTCGCCATTTGTACGGTGACGTTGAAGTGCGACAGCGCGATCACCCAGCAGGCGCCGCCGACCAGCAGGCCGAGCGACGTCTGCCAGGCGTGATGGCTGATCGCGGCATTGAAGGCGCAGACCGCGAAGCCGGCGAAGGCACAGCGCACCATCGTCTCGCTGGAGAGCAGTTGCCGCAGCCGTACACTGATCAGCGCGCCGCCGACGGCGCCGATGCCGAAGGCGCCAAGCATGATGCCGTAGGTCAAGGCGTCGCCCTTGACGACATCGCGCGCCACCAGCGGCAGCAGCGCCAGGACGGCGCCGGCGCTGAAGCCGAAGGCCGCCCCCCTGACCAGCACCTTGCCGATGTTGGGCGACATGGCGACATAGCGCAGGCCGGCGCCCATGGCCGCGCCCAGCGATTCGCGCGGCAAGGTCGATACCGGCACGTCGCGCTTCCAGCGCGCCATCACGATGATCAGGCCGATATAGCTGACCGCGTTGGCCGCGAAGGCGGCCGCGGCACCGGCGGCCGCGACGATGATGCCGCCGATCGCCGGACCGACGCTGCGTGTCAGGTTGAAACCCAGGGAGTTCAGCGCAACGGCCGCGGGCACCTTGTTGCGCGGAACCATGTCGCCGACGGACGCCTGCCAGGACGGGCTGTTGAGCGCCGTGCCGCTGTCGATCAGGAAGGTGAAGGCAAGCAGCGTCCAGGGCGTGAGCAGGTGGTAGTAGGTGAACACCGTCAGAAGCACCGAAACGACCAGCATGAAGGTCTGCGCGACCAGCATCACCTTGCGCCGGTCGAAGCTGTCGGCGATGGCGCCGGCGACAAGCGCAAACAGCATGATCGGCAAGGTGGTCGAGGCCTGGACCAGGGCAACCTGATAGGGCGAGGTGGCGATCGTGGTCATCATCCAGGCGGCGCCGACGCCCTGGATCAGGCCACCGAAATTGGAAACGAGACTTGCGGCCCACACCGCGCGGAAAATGCCATGCCGGAAGGGCGCCAGCGCCGAAGCGCCTTCGCTATCCGGTTTCTCGTCAATCATGGATGGGTTCCTGCCACGGCGTGCTGATCCCAGCGGTTTCTCCGCATCGTTTGCCGAAACTATGGCATCGCGCCGCAAAGGGCGAATGTCATGCGAAAAAGATCATGGTCCAACAAGGGGATAGAAGAGGGCCACGCCTGCGTCGGCATCGCGAAATGCCATGCCATTCGTTCTCCTCAGCGAGCATCCCGGACCGCCGCATGCAGCGCGTCGGTGAGGTCTCCGGTGGTCTGACCGCCGGCATGCAGGCGAAGGAAAAGCTCCATGCCGACGAGCCGCAACCGCGACGGCTGGTCCCGCTTTGCCAGCTCGATCAGGTCTTCGACCGAAGCCGCCGGCCACTTCATGACGTCGCGCAGCAAGCCGCCGAGCAGCAGGCCCTCGGTGCCCGTGGTGAAGTTGTTCGATACCTGGAAGCCGTTCTTGCGGGCGTTCACATTCTGAGGCGGAATGTGTTTTTCGGCGACTTTCTTCAACAGCCATTTTCCCTGCTTGTGGCGATATTTGTGCCGCCTCGGCAGATGGATTGCGAAGTCGATCAGCCGGTTTTCGAGGAACGGTACCCTGAGCTCCACCGAGGCCGCCATGCTGAGCCGGTCATGCCTGTTCAACAGGTCCTGCAGATGCGCATACATGTCGTGAAGGCAGCATCCCAGGAAGGCGCGGTCGCTGAGTGATTCCACCGGCTCGAGCCGGTCGAAGATCTTGGTCTGAAGGAAATTCAGTTCCGGCGACAGCGCCCTGAGCACGATGTTGCGGTCCCAGCCATGGCCACCCGCAACCGATGTCCGGAAGGGGGCATGACGCAGGCGCTCGAACCTTCGGGCAAGCCGGGCCCTGGAGCGAAACAGGCGTTGCGGCCATGACCATGGCCGCCACGGTCGCATGCTGGCTTCCTGCCAGTCGTAGCCGCCAAAAAGCTCGTCGGCGCCTTCACCGGTCAACAGCACCTTGATGCCGTCGGCCCGGCACTGCTCGGCAAGCGCCAGCAGGCAGACATGGCTCGCATGCCAGCCATCGCTCTCCAGATGCCAGATGGTTCTTGGCCACAGTTCGAGGAACCGGTCCTTGTCGATGGGAACCCTATTCAGCGGCACGCCGGCATGGCGCGCGGTGCGTGCGGCGTCTTCGGCCTCGCTGTGGCCGATGCGCGGATCGACGACATAGGCTGTCATCTCCGGCCGGAACCGTTTCGCCAGCGTCGTGACGAGACCGGAATCGACGCCGCCGCTGCAAGCCGCGGCCAGCCTGGTATCGGTAATGCAGTGCAGTCCGACGCTGTCTTCGATCAACGCCTCCAGCATCGCCATGTGCTCGGCGTCGCTGGCGGTGTCGCCGGTGATGCGGGCGGCGTCGAGCACATCGAGGACATGCCAGAAACAGCGCTTCTCGATGCCGGCGTCGGTGATCTTCCACAGACCCGCCGGCGGCAGCCGCTCTATGCCCTCGAACAGGCTGGAGCTGGAGTCGCGACTTTGCCAGGCAAGACGCAACGTGATCTCGCGCGCATCGATGCCGCGTGCAACGCCGTCACAGGCAAGGATCGCCTTGTCCTCGGAGGCGAAGAGGATTCTCTCACTCGTCTCGGCCACCGACATCGGCTTGATGCCGAGGCGATCGCGGGCAAGCCAGAGCGCACCGGCCCGCATGTCGAAATAGGCGAGGGAAAACATGCCGTCGAACAGCGGAATGGCCTTGTCCGGACCCCAGTGGTGCAAGGCTTCGAGGACCACTTCGGCATCCGAAACCGTTCGGAACCGCCTGCCTTCAGCCTCAAGCGTCGCGCGCAGTGCCCGGTAATTGTAAACCTCGCCATTGTAGACCAGCACGCCCTTGCCACAGGCGGTGAGCATCGGCTCGCGCGCTTGCGTCGACAAATCGATGATCGAGAGCCGCCGATGACCGAGCGCCAGCCGGCTGTCGTTCCATGTGGCATGGTCGTCCGGACCGCGATGCTCCAGTGCCTGCTTCATGCGGCCGACATCGGCGAGATCGCCGCCCGCGATCGGGTTCCGCTTGCGCCAGACGCCGGCTATGCCGCACATGGTCCGCCGGCCGGTCTGGGTTGGTTCAGGGGTCTGCGAGAAGCCATTGGGACAAAACGATCGCCTGGCCGGGAGTGGCCACACGGCAATCTAACCGGAACCGGGTCGGCCGCAAGCGAACCGCTTTTTTCAAGCAATTGCGGAGTGCACTCGACGCACCTTCCTTCGAAGGGTTCAGAACCCGTTCTGGATGCGCTGGAAGATGACGTTGGTGAAGGCCGATATCTGGCCACCGATGAACGGGCCGGTGAGCGCCACCACCAACATGATGGCGACGATCTTCGGCACGAAGGTCAAGGTGATTTCCTGGATCTGCGTCAGCGCCTGGATGAGGGCGATGCCGATGCCGACCGCCATGGCGACCAGCACCACCGGAGCGGACGCGGTCAGCACCGTCCACACAGCGTACTGGACGATGTCGAGTGCGTCGGCCTCGTTCATGTCGGAGGTTGGCCTAGCTTGCCGGCTTGATCGACACGCCTGCGCCGACGGGAACCTGGGTGCCATCCTGCAGCACTGCGATCAGTCCGCTGCTGGCGAGTGTCACCGAGGCCACTGTTCCGCTGGTCTTGCCGTCGGCCGACGTGATGTTGCGGCCGATAATCGCGTCGGCCTGCGACAGCGCCGACGATGACATGATCTGGTCGAGCTTGGTGTTGGTCTGTACCGATTGCTCGACCTGCGAGAAGGTGGCGAGTTGGGCCACATACGCCGTCGAATCCATCGGCTTGGTTGGATCCTGGTTCTTCATCTCGGCGATCAGAAGCTTCAGGAAGGACTGATAGTCGACCGCCGTCTTCGAGGTCGACGTGGTCGTCGAATTGGCGCCAACCGGTATCGTCGTCGTCATGTCCACGGTCATTAGTAGCGTGCTCCCACGGCCAGCGGGCGCGCGGCGCCCGGAACATCGTCATTGCCGCCAAGCGCGCGGCGTTCGAGAGGATAGAGCGAACGGATCGCCTTCAAAGCCTCGTAGATATGATCCTCGCCGACCATGCGGTCGATCTGTTTCAGCGCGCTGCAGATATCAGCGTCCTCGAAGCTTGCAATGAGCAGCGGCAGCGAGCGGCGGAACATCTCGCGGGCCTCATCAGCGCCGGCCGGGTTGATCAGCATGACCTGCACGATGAAATAGAGCTGCCTCAGCGGCGTCGATGCCTGGTCGGCCTGGAGCACATGGCTTTCGAGCAGGAACTGCACGTCGTTCATCAGCTCGACGGTGACCTTGCGGTCGACGCGGATGACGGCGCCGTTGATGTAGATCTTCTCGTTGGGCTTCAGCGATATCTTCAGCGTGTTGGTCATTGAATGCCGTCGCGGATGATCTGGGACACTTCGATCAGCCCTTCGAAATTGTTGGTGCGGCCCTGGCGGATGTCCTCCGCCTCGCGCAGCAGCCACAGGCCGATGGAGATCAGGTTGGCGCGCAATTCCTTGGGCAGCGCATTGTCGCTGGAGCCGAGATCCTCGACGAAGATGGTCCAGACGCGGTTGGTGAAATTCAGTGCCTCCACCGCCGCCATCGAATCCTGGCCGGCCAACGCTGCCGCCGACAGCATGTCGATCGAGCGGGTCAGAAGCTCGCGCTCACGGTCCTTGGCGTCCGAGACGGAGGTGCTCTGAACGTCGGCGTAGGAGAATTGGTACATCGTTGGCTCTACCGTTCCGATTCAGAGTGCTTTCACTTCAGGTAATTCAACAGGCTGAGCTGCTGCAGCCGTGCCGTCAACGCGAAGGAGTTCTCGATCTGTTGCGTCAGATTGGAGACCCGGGTGGCGGCCTCGGCCGGGTCGACGGCTTCGAGATCGAGGATGTGGCGCTCGAACAGGTCGACCTGCGTCTTCATGCGGTCGGTGGCGTCGGAGACGCGCTTCTGCACGATACCGGTCTGGGACTGGACCTGCGCGATGCCGCTCAGCGATTCGCCGACCATTGTCTGCGTGCGGTTGACGATGGTGTCCTTGGCCGCCTGGCTGATGTTGGTGGACATCAGGCTGGTGACGATGACGGCCGCCATTGCGAGCTTCTTGATGCCGTCGCTGTTGGCGCCAGTGGAGGTCTCGGTGGTTTCGTTGAGCGCGATGCGGCTGACGATCTGCTGGTCAGTGGCATTCGACATGTTGGCCTGCCAACCCGCGCCCATGAACTGCGGTGTGACATCGTTGGTGATGAAATCATCCATCTGGGCCGCGGTGATGTTGGCTGCGAGCGGATCACTGGGCGTGAAGCCGAATTTGGCAACGAAGGAGGCGTCGAAGGCCGCCTTGGCGGGAGAGCCGGCGGCCGTGAAATCGTTGATCGGCTTGACGTCGGTGTTGGTGCCGGCAAACAGATATTCGCCGTTGACGCTGGTGTTGAGGATCGAGCCGAGTTGCTGGATGGTGGTCTTGCCGGCCGATTGGGTCAGGCTCTGCGAGGAGTCCCCCGATGATGCCGATGTCAGGCTGGACAGGAAGGTCTGCGCCACGCTTGAGAGCTGACTGAGCGAGGTTTGGGTCGATGAGAGCCGGGCGGCGACCAGTCCGTTGGAATCGACGATGACGTTGAGCCGGTCGAGGTCGCGCGAGAAGGTCACGGATTGTGCGGTACGCCCGCCAAGCGCCAGGCCGACGTCGGCGACCTTGCCGGTCGAGGATTCCTTCGTGGCTTTGACCAGATCGGACTGCATGCGCATCTGCTGATAGCGCATGGCATTCGTAAGAGCAGCAGTAGAGACTGAAGTCATGGCTTATCCCACCGCGCTGAACAGCGCCGTCATCATGTCGTCAACGGTTTTCATCATCCGGGCTGATGCCTGGTAAGTGTGCTCGAGATCTAGCATCAGCGACATTTCCTGGTCGACATTGACGCCGGTTGCGTTGGACAAGGCCTCAGAGCTGCGCTGCGCCAGGGCTTGCTTGGCATCGGCGGCGGTCGAAGCCTGCTGACGCACGCCCTGCAGCCAGCCGATCGAATTGGCGGCGTAGTCGGCAACGCTGGACGTTGCCGAAATTCCGGCCGCCGGATCGAAAGCCATCGGCTTGTCGAGCTGGTCACCATAGGCAACCAGAAGATTGGAATAGGAAGCCCCGCCAGTGGTGTTGGCGACATAGGTCGCACCGTTGGCACCACCGTCGCGCAGCAATGTCGGGTTGCCGCCGGCGCTGGGATCCATTGCGGCATTGATCTTGATCGTTCCAGCAAGGCCGTTGACGAGCGTGCCCGCGGCCGGCACTGCCGGCGCGCCCGACCAGGTGAACAGGCCGGCGGCGTTGGGCATTGACGGTGCGGTTTCGGCGAAGGCGGTAATCAGGCCGCGCGCGGTCTCGTCGAGCTGGCCCTGCATGGTCGAGGCGACGCCGTCGCGCAATTGCAGCAGGCCGGCGATCGTGCCGCTGGCGGTGGTGTTGCCGCCGGTTCCAGCCGAGACCGGTACATTGTCGATATAGACTGTGTTGCCGGGCGCACCCGCGGCATAGCCCGAGGAGGGGGCGAAGCTGACGGTGCGTGGGATCGTCTCGAACAATGTGGTTCCGTCACCCGTGGTGATGACCATGTCATTGTCGCCACGCGTGAAGGTCGAGACCGGAATGTAGTTGGCGATCTTCTTCAACAATGCGTCGCGCTGGTCGAGCGCATCGGAAACGTCGGTGCCGGAGCGGGTTCCGGACATGACCGCCGTGTTGGCATCCTGGAACTGGTTGAGCAGCGAGTTGAGGTCCTTGACGGCCGTATCGATCTGGCCGTCGGTCTGGGTACGAAAATCCTGAATGGCCTTGGAGCCATCGTTCAGGGAGCGCACGACCTGCTTGGCCGCGTCGATGACGCTCGAGCCGAGATTCTGGTTGGACGGCGAAGTGGCGTAGAGCTGCAGCGCCTGCTGCAGATTGCCGATCGCGGTCGAGGGCGATGACGCATTGTCGACGCCATTCACCGAAACGTCGAGCTGATCCATGCCGCTGTAGAGCGCGCTCTGGCCGGCGTAGGCGGACAGAGCGCCGAGGTTCTGACGGAACAGCAGGTCGTTGGTCGCGCGCTGGATATCAACCGAACGCGCGCCGGGCGTCGTGCTGGTGACCAGCGCGATGCGGCGCGAATAGTCCGGGTTGTTGGCGTCTGCCACGTTGCGGGTGACAACGCTTGTCTGCCGTGAGGTGGCCAGAAGCGCCGATTGGGCGATGCTTAGTGCGGAGGAAAGCGACATGCTGGTCTTTCACGGGCGGCGCCCGGGTTTATCTCTTCAGGTTAACAAGGACGTCCATCAGGTCGGAACCTGTCTGAAAGACTTTGGAGTTGGCGGTGTAGCTGCGCTGCGCGGCGATCATGTCGGTGAGTTCCGTGGCGATATCGACGTTGGAATTCTCGAGCGCGCCGGAGATGATCGAACCGGCCTTGCCCTCATTGGCAAAGCCGACACGGACCGCGCCGGAGTCAGTTCCTTGCGCGTAGACATTGCCCGGCAGCGCCTTGAGCTGGTCGGGGCTCTGCACATCGGCCAGCGGAATCTTGTAGAGCGGCTTGGAGGTGCCGTCCTTGTACTGGGCGTAGATGGTACCGTCCTTGCTGATCTGGATCTTGTCGATGGTGCTCGGCGCGTTGCCGTTGACCTGGGCGTCGGAAACGGTGAAGCCGGTGCCGAGCTGGGTCAGCTTCGACAGGTCGAGATTGAGGCCAGCGCCACCCGGCACGGTGAACGTTATGCCTGTGGGCGTGCCGGTCAGCTTGCCGGTCGTGGTGTCGAAGGTCAGGTTGGCCGAGCCGAGTGCACCGCCGGCGGCGTAGGGGAAGCCGGTTCCAGCCGTCGCTTTGGACTGATCGAAGACCGCCACTTCCCAGGTGCCGGCACCGGTGTTGGTGAAATAGACGTCGAGTAGCTTCTTGTTGCCGAGGTTATCATAGGCGACCATCGACGACTTCGAAGTGTATTGCGCGCCTGCCGAGTTGGTGGAGGGCAGGTTGCCGGCGGCGACCGGTGTCGCGCCCGCCGGCAGATTTCCGCTGTAGGTTCCCGTGGTGCTCGGCGTTGCGGTCAATCCCTGATCAGAGATGACGACCGGCTCCAGACCTTCGAAGCCGTTCACCGTCGCTGCCGGCGTGCCATTGGCGTAGCTGTAGGCCATCAGCTGGAAGCCGGCCGCGTTGACCAGCCTGCCCTGTGCGTCGGGAACGAAGGCGCCGGCGCGGGTCAGGAAAGGCGTGCCGCTCGGATTCTGAACGACGAAGAAGCCATTGCCGTCGACGGCAAGATCCGAGACCGAGGTGGTGTATTGAAGCACGCCCGGATCAGTGACCGCCTGCCGGATTGTCGTGGTGACGCCGCCGGAATTGTAGGCACCACCCGTCGACGGCATGACCAGCGTCGAGAATTCGGCCGAAGACCGCTTGTAACCGGTGGTGTCGGAATTGGCGATGTTGTCGGCTGTCGTCGACAGGCGGTTGGCCTGTGCGTTCATGCCGGAAACGCCGGTCCGCATCATTCCGTAGAGGCTCATCGAAACGTCTCCGCTATGTCCATGCCACTGGCTTTGAGGCTACGCGTCCTGTCTTGCGCGAAGCTGGCGCGGCGCGGCATCAGAACACCAGCCGGTAGCCGAGGAAGCGTTTGGAATCGATCGGGTCGGTGCCCAGCTTCTCGCGCAGTTTCTTGCGCAATTTGCTGATGTGGCTTTCCACCACGTTCTCCTCGACCTCTTCGTCGAAGATGCCGTAGATGGCGTTGAAGACCTGGGTCTTGGTGACGCGGCGGCCGCGGTTGCTCGCCAGATATTCGAGGATGCGGCGTTCGCGGCGCGGCAAGGGCAGCGGCTGGCCATCGATCTCGGGGTCGCGGCCGTCCATGAAGATGCGCATGGCGCCGATCTCGGTGTAGGCGACATCCTCATGGGCACGACGGCGGATGGCGGTAATGCGGGCCAGGATCTCTCTGATGTGGACGGGCTTGCGGATGACGTCGTCGACGCCGCTCTCGAACAACCGCAGCGTGTTTTCCAGCGAATGCTGCTCGCTGAGCGCAATGACCGGAGCGCCGGTGCGGTCGCGGATCTGGCGTGGAGAGATTGCGCCGTCGCGGCAGTCGCCGATCAGGAAGGCCCGCACCGAACGCAGATCGGTGTCGGCGGCCGAGTTCACCCACTCGCCGAATTCGCCAGGCGCGAAGCCCGCACAGGCGACGCCCTCGCGATCAAAAAGTGAATTGTATCCCTCAGTTACGAGCTCTCGCTCGTCAACGATCACGATCATCGGCCCCGCCTTCCGAATCAGCACATCTGCCCCGTGGGAAAAGGCGTAACCGCTGGCGGGAAACCTGAACAACCGTCATTTCTTGTAACTAGTTTCTTGGGAGTCTGGAATCGCACCGGTTGCATTAGCGTGCAGCCAGATATGCTTTTGGTGGCAAGTTTTGAGCAAGTCAAAACGGCAACCCCAAAGCAGTGCGATTGGCGTATTAGAAGCAGAAAATACGCTTACGGGTTGCAGAAGGTGCGGGCGTTGGTTGTCCACTTGCCGAAGCCGGTGGCAACCATGTTGGCGATCACCCTGCAGACATAGACCTTCTGCGCCGGGTCGTTGTCGGGACCGGCATGATAGCGGGCGACGGCCATCGACCAGGTTTCGTGGCGGGCATGGAGACTGGCCAGGAAACGCGCCGCGTAGTCGACGTTCTGGCGCGGGTCGAGCATGTCCTCGACGCTGCGGAAATGCGAGGAATGATAGTGGTGGTTGATCTGCATGCAGCCGAGATCGATCAGCGTCTTGCCCTCGCGCTGCGCATTGGCGAAGGTGGCAAGCGCCTCGGTCCGGCTCCTCGGGAAGACCGCTTTTCCTTCTATATTCAATGCATTAGGCTGAAGGCTGCCTTTCTTGCCGGTCTCGGTCAGGCCAACGGCATAGAGGATGCCGGCGGGCACGCCGTAGCGGTCGGCGGCGCGCAGGATCTCGGGCTCGCAGGGATTGGTGGCCGCGAGGGCGGCGTTCGCGAGGCTAGATAAACATATCGCCGCCAGTGCGCTCGCGAGATGGCGAAGCGGCGCGGCCGAGTGCTTGCGCGTCATCATGGTTCCCCCTTGCGGACTGCTGGCCCGGTTGCTGGCCGCCGGCTCCACTGTTTCCGCTGCTGGAGTTTCCGGGCTGAAAGGAAGACTGGTCGCGGCCAGGCGCGGCGCTGAGCGAGGCGGTTGCATCCGCCCGGGTTGTAGCCGGAACGGCCACTGACGGTTGCATGATGGTGACCTTATCAACCTCGAAGCCCAGCCCGCGCAGCGACTTGACGATTGCTTCGCTATCACTGGAAAGCCGGCGGTAGGCGTCGTGTGTTTCGGGCTTCAGTTCAATCGAGAGTTGTTCTCCGGAGAGGCGAAGATGGGCCGTGACCATGCCCAGTTCGGCCGGGTGAAGTTCGATCTTCAACACATGTGTCGGAACGGCAACAGAACTGGCCAGCGGAGTGCTGGCGGAGGCTGTCGAAAATGCCTGCTTCGTGCCAACATCGGCCGCTACGGCGTTGATTACGTTGAGCGCTGCCTGACTCATAGGCGCCTGCGGCGGGGCAGGGAAGCTGCGCTCGGAAACCACGTCGACGCGCGCCTGCGCCGAGAGCTGTTTTCCTGGCTCCGACCGCAACGAGGACTGGACGTCGGCGATGGACTTCAGCTGCGGCGCCGCCTGCTTCGGCTCCACGCCCGGCACCTCGGCGGCGGTGGTCTCAGGCAGTAGGGCGGCAGCGATTGCATTGTCACGCCGCGGCGCGCCAGCACCGGCGTCGCGGACGGACTCGAGCTTCGTCAGCGGCCCGTCGACGAGCGATGCCCGCTCTGGCTCCGACATCGGTTCGAGGTCGTCATGTCCGACGCCCGATGTCGCCCGATAGGCCTTCGGCAAAAGCTGCCCGCCGAGCGCCGGTTCCTGTCCGGCTTCGCCTGCGTCGGCCGACTTGGCCGATGTCGAGAAATGGCGCAGATCATGAAACGCCATCAGCAGAGGCAGATGGTCGTCGAGCGGCGTCGCGGCGGCGTCGGTCGCCGGCGTTTCGGTATCGGCGTCCTTGTCCGCCTCGACAGCCTTGCCGTCTTTTGTGGATTTCGCAGCCGTCAATCCGGTCGGCGTGGTCCTCACCTTGCCGGACGGCATCGGTTCGTCCTCGCCTGTCTGTGCCGCAAGGTCGGCGGCAAGTTTGCTCCTGCGCGGGTCGCGCGTCCCGGCCTCGGCCGTCGGCTGTTTTTCCGCCTGGCTTGCGCTGCCATGCACCATCCTGCCGAAACCGGCATCATCCTGCTTGCCGGGCGCGGCCGACTGCTCCGCCGTGCGCGCGGCGGTAAATCCTGGCAGGGCCGGTCCGAGGCTGGGGGTCATTTCGGGGCGGCTCCAAGCATCTGGTCGATCAGGTCGAGCTGTCGACGGGTTTTCATCATGGCGGCGTCGGTCGGATCGGTCGTGTCGGGACCGGCAGAGGTCGCCGGCGCGGATGCCGGCAGGACCGTCGCTGAACCGGCTGAAGGCGCCGGCGCGTTCGGCGCAGCGGCCGCTGGCCCGCCGGACGGCGGGGCGGCAGGCTGCTCGGAGACGGCACCCTCGACAGGCGGCAATCCAGCCTCGTCGGCGGCCTGCACGGCGGCGACTTCAGGTTTGGGCTGCGGTGCAGCGGCTGCGGGCGGCGCCACCATTTCACCAGCGATGGCCTGGGCGGCGTCGAGCAGGGCACGGTCACCGTCCGACAGCCTGCTGCGGTCGATCTTGCCGAGCTTGGCGCGTACATCCGCGGTCGTGTCCGAAGTCACGGTCGACAGGCTGGAATAGAGCAGCGCGCGCGGATCGCCTTGATTGGTGTTGCCGTCGCGACCCTGCTCTGCCCGTGCCGAGGCGAAGGCCGACAATTCGCTCAGGCCGTCGATCGCGGCGCGGCGGGCGATGCGCAGATAGATCACCTTCTCGCGCTCGGGATCCATCATCGCGGTGATATCGGCCAGCTTGTCTTGGCTGATCGACATGTGCAGCGTGATGACCCCGGAGACGAAGGAATCGGCGAACTGGCTGGCATAGGGCGAATAGAGATAGCGCTCGACATACTGGGTGGAGGCGAGCGCGAAACGCGCCGCATCGCCTTGCGTCACGGCAATGCCGACCGAGCGCCGCAGTGCCGACTCCTCGACCAGCGTGCCAGGGCTGAGCAGCTTGGCCTCGTCGAGCAACGTCAGCGCCGCCGCCGGGTCGTCCGTCGCCATCAGTGATCCTTTGACCAGGGCAAGAAAGGCGCCGAGGTCGCTAGGCAGCGTCATAGGATCGATTGGCTTCAGGACTTCGATAGCGCCGGCAGGCCGGCCGACCAGATAGTTTATAATGCCCTTCGCGATCACAAGGTCCTGGGCATCTATCGACGTGGCGCGAGACACTGCCGCCTCGACGGTAGCCGGATTGCCGCCGCTCATGCCGTAGACCAGCAGCGCGTGAAAATTCTTGGGGTCCTTGAAGTCCTCGGCATCCGCTTCGCGCAGGCGCGTATCGGTCATCTCGAGCAGCTTGGCCTGCATCGGCATCGCGGCGTGATCGCCGGCGGCAATGCGGTCCTGGACGAGCTGCAGCGAGCGCACCAGCTGGTAAGGCTGCAGCGTATCCTGGGCAAAGCCGACCGACGGATAGCCGGCTGCCAGCAGCAACAGGCCCATCAGCCGGCTGGTGACGGCCGCCCGCTTCATCCGCCGTTCGCCATCAGGATCTCGATGCGGCGGTTGGCCGCCGACAGGGGATCGGCCGGATCCTTCGGCTGGCGGTCGGCGAAGCCGGCGACCTCGGTGATGCGGCGTTCGTCGACGCCGCCGCGCACGAGCATGTAGTAGGCGGAATGCGCGCGCGCCGTCGACAGCCGCCAATTGTCGTAGCCGGCGCTGCGGAAGGGCCGTGCATCGGTGTGGCCGTTGATGCTGATGGTGCCTTTCTGGCTGTTGATGATGCGGCCGATCTTTTCCATCGCCAGCACCAGTTCGCGGCTCGGCACCGCCGATCCGACTTCGAACATGCCGAAGTCGAGCTGATCGGTGATCGAAATGACGACGCCCTTGTCGGTGGCTTCGACAGAGACGCCGTCGTGCAGCTTGTCGCCGGGCTTGAAGGCATCGGCCAGCTGCCGCTTGACGTCGGCAGCCGCCTTCACGGCAGCGGCGGTCGGCGGCTTTTGCCCGGCTTCAGGTGCGGTCGTCTCTTGAGCGGCGGCTGCGGCATCCGCCTTGGCGGCAGCCGCGGCCTTGCTGTCTCCAGCCTTGGTATCGGCAGGCTTGGCGCTGCTGGCCTTGGTTTCGCTGGCCTTGGTTTCGCCGACCTTCGTATCGCCCATCTTGGCCATCGCTGCTGCGGCGTCCTTGCCATCTCCGGCCAGGGGCTCGAGCGGTGCGTCCTTGACGGGCGGTGCGGGCGGCACGGCCTTGACCTTGGCGACCTGTGTTTCCGCGGCCTTGTCACCTGATTTGAGCGGGTCGCCCTCGATCTTGGGGCGCTGCGCACTCGCCTCGGCGGCGGGCGTGGCGACCTGCTGCGACCAGAAATCGGGCTCGAAGGGATCGCGGTAGGACGCGCCGCCCGAGGCGCCCGTCGCCGGACCGGCGCTCTGCGCGCCGCCATCGCCCTTCTGGCTGACATTCTGCATGACGCCGGTATCGGTGGCGATTTCCGAGAGCACGGCGTAAGGATCGGCGAAGAGATGATCGTCGGTTTGTTGCGGCCGCTGTGGGTCCTGCTTTTCCTGCTTGCGGTCGGATGAACCCGCCTCGCCATTGCCGCCCTGACCAGCCTTGGCTGTGGCCTTTTGCGGGTTTTGGGCGGTCGTGCCGATCGCGCTCGGCCCGTCGCCAAGGTCTTCCAGGCCCTTGCGGCTCGAATTGCGGTCGACCAGCTTTACCGGGTTGAAGTAGCTGGCGACGGCCGCCTTGGTCTGTTCGTTGGCGGCGTTTATCAGCCACATCACCAGGAAGAAGCACATCATGGCGGTCATGAAGTCGGCGAAGGCGATCTTCCAGACGCCGCCATGATGGGCTTCGTCGTGGTCGTCATGAGCCCGCCGCACGATGATGATCTCGTGCCTGCCGTGATCGGCCTCGGCGACACTCATGACAAGACCTCGGAAAGGGTTGCCGACCATTCGGCGATGCGTGTTTCGAACACGGCCTCGTCGATGGTTACCGTCAGGTCGAAGCCGGGCGCCTCGATGAAGTCGAGATTTGCAATGCGTGGTCCAAGCGATGCCTTCAGCGTTTCGAACAGCGACAGCGGCCCGCGCACGGCGATGCGCACCGCTTCGCCATCGCCGACGGCTTCGCGAACCGCGCCGGCAAGCGCCTCGAGCGAACGCTTCCGCAGGTCGTCGCTGACAACGCCGCCGATAATGCGGGCGACCGTGGCGGCGACGAGGTCCGTCACGCGCGTTTCCATGGCGTCGATGCGCAGCGAGACCGCCTTGCCGATATCGCCGCCGAAGCTTTCGAGAAAAATCCGCGCTTCCTCGGCATTCGCCTGGCGCTCCGCTTCCAGGGCCGCGTCATGGGCAGCGACAAGCCGTTCGGCCAGCGTTGCCTCCGCCTGGGCAACCGCCTCGGCGATCAGCGTGCCGATATCGGCCTTCGGTGCGGATGCTTCCGGTCTCTGTTCGGACGCGGCCTGAGGCTGGCTGACGCGCGGCGTGCGCGTACCGAAATCGGGGAGAAGATCGAAAAGGGCTGCGGAGGCCATGGTTTATGCCGCGACTTCCTGGGCGGCCCATTTGCGCAGGATCTGCGCGGTGCGCTCCTCATTGAGGTCGACCATGCGGGCAAGTCGCTCCTGTGGCGCCGGCCTGATCTTCTGGCGAAGATCGTCGAGCGCATTGGCACTGGACCGTGAGCTCGGCAAGGCGTTCATGGCGGCGCCCGCATCGGCGGAAGCGGCTGCCTCCGGTGTCGGCAGCGAACGCTGGACTTCATCGAAATTCGGACCCGACAAAGCGGGCGTCGCCTTCGCCGTCAGCGCCGCCGCCATCGGCCGCAGGCCGAAGAAGGCCACCAGGAAGACGACGACGATGAAAGCGCCGGCGTTGATCAGCGTGCCGGCGTGCTGGCCGATGGAATCCAGCATTCCAGCCTGCGGGATCGCCTCGCCGTCGAGCCCGTCGATGAATTCGACCGCCGAGACGTCGATGACGTCGCCGCGCTTGTCATCGAAGCCGGTGGCGGAACTGACCATCTTCTGGATCTCGGCGACGCGCTTGGCGATCTGCTCGGGGGTCGCGTCCTTGCCCAGGATCGCCTTCAGCCGGTCCTGGTTGACGACGACGGCGATCGACATCTTGGTGACGGTGTAGCCGTTGGAAACAGTGGCGATCTTCTTGGAGTTGATCTCGTAGTTGGTGATCTCTTCCTTGCGGTCGTTCGCCGAAGAGGTTTGCGGACCGTCTGTGCTGGTCGCCTGGGTCTCGGGCAGGTTCTGCTCGACGCTGGCCGGGTCGAAGCCTGCTTCTGGTTGCTGTTTTCATTGGCGCGCACCGACTGCACCGAGCGCTCGACACGTGAATTCGGATCGAAAATGGTTTCTTCCGTCTGGCGGGTGTCGGTGTTGACCTCGGCCTTGACGCTGGCGCGGAAATTGTCGGGGCCGAGATACGGCGCCAGCGCGCGGCGGATGTTGTCGCCGATCTGCGCCTCCACGGTCTGCTCGACGCCGAGCGTGCGGGCCGCACTGGTGTTGGAGGGATCATCGCCGGCGGCCAAGAGGTTGCCGTTGGAATCGAGCACCGTCACCTTGTCGGCCGACAGGCCAGGCACGGCGGCGGCGACGAGATGGCGGATCGACTGGGCACTTTTCTCGGCGTCGATGCCGGCATAGCGGATGACGACCGATGCCGAGGGCTGCTGTTCGTCGCGGCGGAAATTGGCACGCTCGGACATGACGATGTGAACGCGCGCCGCCTTGATGCCCGATATCGACTGGATGGTGCGGGCGATCTCGCCTTCCAGCGCACGCACGCGGGTGATCTGCTGCATGAACGAGGTCAGGCCCATAGCGCCGACATTGTCGAACAGCTCGTAGCCGGCATTGGCGCTGGTCGGCAGACCTTTTTCGGCAAGCAGCATGCGCGCCTGCGCCGTGGTGCCGGCCGGCACCAGCACGGAGGTTCCGTCGGCGCCGACGTCGAAGCCGATGCCGGCCTCGCCCAGCACCAGGCCGATCTGGTTCACGTCGGAACGATCGAGGCCGACATAGAGCGTGTCGTAGGCCGGGCGGTTGAGGTAGACCGAGGCGATGCCGATGACGCCCATCACCAGAACGGCGATGCCCGCCAGCATGGCGAGGCGCTTCACTCCAAAACCGCGGAGGTTAGAGATGATGCTCTGGATCTGTTCCGGCACGATAGAGCGACTCCCAGCATGATTGTCCGCCGGAACACTAGCCCTCGAAGCTTGTGCGAAAATGAAATCGGGCCGCGCTTGCGGCGCGGCCCGTGAATTGGAGGTAGGTATCTGTCAGTTACGGCTGAATTAGCCGTTCTTGAACAGCGACAGGATCGACTGCGACGAGCTGTTGGCGATCGACAGCGACTGGATGCCGAGCTGCTGCTGCACCTGCAGCGCCTGCAGGCGGGTCGATTCCTTGTTCATGTCGGCATCGACGAGCTGGCCGACGCCGCGGTCGATGGAGTCCATCAGGCTCTGCGTGAAGGTCTTCTGCAGGTCGATGCTGCTCTTGGCGGCGCCGAGGATGGTGGCCTGGTCGGTCAGCTGGCTCATGACCTTGTCGATCTTGCCGATCATCTGGGTGATGATGTCGTCGGTCACGCCGGCCGCCGTAATGTCGAGATTGAAGGCGGAAACGTTGTCGATCTTGGCAACCGTCGCCCCCGCCGCCGTCTGGCCAGCGGCGTTGGCGGCGATGTCAGTGCCGTTGGCGGCGAGCGTGGCCGCATAGGCGGTATCGTACAGGTTCTGGGCCGCCGCTGTCGCGTATACGGATGTCTTGCGGTCGAGCGTGCCCTGGTTCTTGACGGCGGTGGAGAGACCGGAATCGAACAGTTTCGTGCTCTCGACATCGATGTCGATCGTGCCGAGCGAGATGGCGCCGGACGAGGAGCGGTTGAAGGAGGAGACGATCTTGGCGTCGGGCTGGACGCCGTCATTGGCGGCAGTGACCTGCGTTGACGTCACCGAAAGGAAATTCGAACCCGAGAAGGTGGCAGCATCGGCAAAGGACTTCATCTGCGCCTGGAGTGCCGTGATTTCGGTTTGCGTCTTTGCCTTGGCGGCGTCCGTCTGGCCAACGGTGGAAAGCAGCTTGGTCTTGATCTGGCCGATGCTCGTCAGCACATTGTTCATGCCTGTGTAGGCGGTGTCGACTTTCGAAGCGCCGAGGCCGAGCGCGTCCTGCACGGTCGAAAGCGCCTGGTTGTCGGAGCGCATCGTGGTGGCGATCGACCAGTAGGCAGCGTTATCGGAGGCCTGGGAGACCCTGTAGCCCGTGGAAATCCGGGCCTGCGTCTGTTCGAGCGATTTGTTGGTGGCGTTGAGGCTTTGAAGTGCAGTCAACGCCGCAGCGTTTGTCATGATGCTCGCCAAGAAACTCGCTCCTTTTTCCTAGGCCGGTCTTTCTCAAAAACCGGCGTTGCCCTCGCGAGCCGCTGGCCCGCCCATCGATTGCCGTCGTCCCGACCGGGCCGATTCGCCAATCCGTTGTAAGCTATGGTTAACCATGACTAGCTTGTTATGGTTAACGGCCTGTTAAAGGCTC
Source organism: Mesorhizobium kamtschaticum (assembly GCF_056174585.1). Lineage (NCBI taxonomy): Bacteria > Pseudomonadati > Pseudomonadota > Alphaproteobacteria > Hyphomicrobiales > Phyllobacteriaceae > Mesorhizobium > Mesorhizobium kamtschaticum. The sequence goes on from NZ_CM149691.1 coordinate 2,552,816, forward strand.
GCTTTCGAGGGTTAAGAAACGAGGGTTGCGTGGGGCTGGAGCAAACGCAAAACGGGCCGCGCTTTTGGCGCGGCCCGTTTGCTAGCTGTAACCGGTTGAGCGCGATCAGCCGCGGAAGAGCGACAGGATCGACTGCGACGAGCCGTTGGCGATCGACAGCGCCTGGACGCCGAGCTGCTGCTGGACCTGCAGGGCCTGGAGGCGAGTCGATTCCTTGTTCATGTCGGCATCGACGAGCTGGCCAACGCCGCGATCGATGGAGTCCATCAGGCTCGAGGTGAAGGTCTTCTGCAGGTCGATCGAGCTCTTGGCGGCGCCGAGCTTGGTGGCGGCGGTCGTCATGTCCTTGAGCGCGGCGTCGACAACCGTCATCATCTGCGAGATCTGGCTATCGCTGGCGGCAGTGGTGCCCGAGAAGATGGACAGGCTGGCGACCGAATAGGTGTCGGTGGCCGCAGCGGCAGCACCCAGGGTCGGAGTCGAAGCCGTGGCAGTCTCGGCGCCGGAGATGCCGAGACGATTGGCGTCCAGGATGCCCTTCGAGGTCGCGGCGGTGCCGGCTTCATACAGCTTGATGCTTTCCACGTTGACGTCGATCGTCGAGATCGAAACTGCGCCGGCGGAGGTGCGGTTGAAGGCTGAAACGACCTTGACGTCCGCAGCGGTGGTGGCCGTCGCGCCGCTGTTTACCGACAGCATGTTGGTGCCGGAGAAGGTGGCGCCGTCGGCGTAGCTCTTCAGCTGTGCCTGAAGGGCGGCGATTTCGACCTGGGTCTTTTCCTTGGCGGCGTCGGTCTGACCGTAGGAGCCGGTCAGCTTCTGCTGGATCGAGTTGATGGTGGTGATCGCGCTGTTCATGCCGGTGTAGGCGGTGTCGACCTTCGAAGCGCCGAGGCCGAGCGAGTCCGAAACGGTGGACATGGCCTGGTTGTCGGAGCGCATGGTGGTGGCGATCGACCAGTAGGCAGCGTTGTCCGAAGCCTGGGAAACGCGATAACCCGTGGAGATGCGGGCCTGGGTGGTGGAGAGGTTGTTCTGGGTGGCGTTAAGGCTCTGCAGGGCCGTCAATGCGGCGCTGTTCGTCATGATACTGGACATGGCTACTCGTACCTTGTTTTTACAGGTGTTTTTTGCATACCGGATTGTCCGGTATGACGGAGCGGCATCATGCCAATGACCGTTGCGTTTGGGTCACCCGCCATCTGCGAGCGACTATGGCGGCGAGTTCCTACCAAAGACCTAAACTGGACGGTTAAGCAAAAATAATTGGAGAAAAAATCGACGCCTCGCGCACTGCGCGGCCCTTGCGGCAGTCGACGCTTTGCGCCGAGACGGCGAGGTCAGTTGAAGGATCGCACCAGGCTGCCGACGAGCAGATTCCAGCCGTCGATCAGGACGAAGAACAGGATCTTGAACGGCAGCGACACCACGGTGGGCGGCAGCATCATCATGCCCATCGCCATGGTGATGGTGGCGACGATCAGGTCGATGACCAGGAAGGGCAGCACGATCAGGAAGCCGATCTCGAAGCCGCGGCGGATCTCGGAGATCATGAAGGCGGGCACCAGGATGCGCAGGTCGACCGTCTCTTTGGCAACGACCTGGCCGCGCTCGCGGGCAAGATCGGCGAAGAGGTCGAAATCCTTGTCGCGCACATTGTGCAGCATGAAGGTGCGGAACGGATCCGAGATCTTCTCGAAGGCCACGGTCTGGCTGATCTGGTTGTCCATCAGCGGCTTGACGCCGGTGTTCCAGGCCTGATCGAAGGTCGGCGCCATGACATAGAAGGTCATGAACAGCGACAGCGAAATCAGGATGAGGTTTGCCGGCGTCGACTGCAGGCCGATGCCGGCGCGCAGGATCGAGAAGGCGATGACGAAACGGGTGAAGCTCGTCACCATGATCAGCAGCCCCGGCGCCACCGACAGAACGGTCAGCAGGCCGAACATCTGGATGATGTAGCCCACGGTGGTGCCGTCGGCCTTGCCGATGCCGCCCAGGTCCAGCTGCTGAGCCGCCGCGATCGATGTGGCGGCGCCGATCAGCGCCGCGGCGAGAAGGAACTTCTTCATTCGAGCAGCAATGTCCTGATGAGAACCTGTTTGGCGTGTCCCTGGCTGCGGATCGAGGCGCGTTCCTCGAGATCGGCTTTCAGGTGTTGGTAACCGCTGGCGCCCTCGACCTGATGCATCTTCAGCGTGCGCACGAAGGCCAGAAGATCCTGATGGATGTCCTCGGCCATCGCCGGCGGCTGCGGCGCGTCGTAGACCACGGATACTTCCATCCTGATCCAGGTGTCGGCGGGCGAGGCTATGTTGGTTGTGATCGGCGCCAGCACGACGAGCGTCGGCCCCGTGCCTGGCTGTTGCGCGGCGGCGGGCTCGGCAACCTTGCCCTCATTTTCAGGCGCAGCCGGCACCGATGACGGTGCGCCGACGCCCTTGAGATAGCCGCCGGACATCCAGCCCATGCCGATTGCGGCGGCCGTCACCACGAGCAGCATGGCGCCCTGGACGACAAGGGAAGGACCCTTGCGAGGCTGAACCTGTTCGACATTGGCCATGGTGCTTGGTTCTCCAATCCCTAGAACGGAAGAACCTGGTCGAGGACCTGCTGGCCGTAGGCGGGCTGCTGGATCTCGGTGATGCGGCCGCGTCCGCCGTAGGAGATGCGGGCCTCGGCGATGCGCTCGTAGGGGATCGTGTTCTCGCCGCCGATATCGGCGGGCCTGACGATGCCGGCGATGGTCAGCACCCGCAGTTCGGCGTTGACGCGCACTTCCTGCGAGCCCCTGATCATCAGGTTGCCGTTGGGCAGGACGTCGGTGACGATGGCGGCGACATTGAGTTCGAGGGTCTCCGATCGCTTGATCTCGCCATTGGCCGTAGTGTCGGTGGTGGAGTTGAGAGCGCCAGAACCCTTGCCTGCGGTGCTTAGCTTGTCCCACTGCGCGCTGATGTCGTAACCGAGCTTGCGGTCGGCGGAGCGGCTGCGGTCATTCTGGTTCTTGAAATTGGCCCTGTCGTTGATCGAGATCTTGACAGTGAGAATGTCGCCTTGCGACAGCGCCCGCGGGTCGGTGAACAGCCGGCTCTGGCGGTCGTTCCACAGCGAGAATTTCCTTACCGGTGCTGTTGGTGGTTCCGGATAAAGCGAGCCAGTGGTGCCGTCGCTCACGCCGGAGCCGACAGGCGACAGAGCCGGTTCCTTGCCGACTTGGCGCAGGTCCGTGCCACAGCCCGACAGCATCGCGACCGCGCACAAGATGAGCGTTTTGCGGATCATGACGGATCTACCCTTCGGGCTGCGCTGGCCATGATGCCGGTGAGCGTCGCCGCCGCCTTCTGGTCCATTTCGTTGAGAATGACGCTGGCCTTGCGTGAATCGAGCTTCATCAGGATGGCCGCGGCCAGGTCGGCGTTGACGATTGCCAGTCGCTCGGCCGCCGCATCCGGCTTCATGCCGGCATAGATCTTGACGACGCCATCCTCGGCCCGGGCCAGGAAGACCTCGCGCCGCTTTAGCCAGGTCTCGTATTCGGCTTTCTTTGCGTCCAGCGCTTTCATGCGCTCGTCGATGCCGGCCTGCAGTTGCTTCAGCTCCTCGGCCTGCAAGGCATACCGGCGGTCGCGGGCGGCGTCGGCGATGTTGGAGCAGAAGCGTTCGATCTCGCTCTGGTCCGGCGCCTTTTCCCGCGTCAATTGCTGCGGTGCCACCGCGGGCTGCGCTCCAGGCAGAACCTGGCGAACGACATCCTCACCGTGAGCGCCGCCACTGGCAACCGACACGGCCGCGATTGCCATGGCCGCTAACAGGATTGCGCGGGAGCGACGTCTTTCATGAGAAGAGGGGGAGAGGATCATCGGCATCGCCTATTGGAGAACCAGATCGGCTTGCAGGGCGCCGGCCGACTTGATGCCTTGCAGGATGGCAATGATGCCGTCCGGCTTGACGCCGAGACGGTTGAGGCCGGAGACAAGGGTTTGCAGGTCGGGCCCGTCAAGCACGGCGACGCGGCCATTGGGCCGGCTGGCGTCGATGGCGGTGAACGGCTCGACGGCGGTTTCGCCTTTCGAGAAAGGCTCGGGCTGAACGACGCGCGGCGCTTCGGTGATGCGCACCGTCAGCGTGCCGTGGCTGATGGCGACGCGCGAGATCTTGACGTCGTTGCCGATGACGATGGTGCCGGTACGCTCGTCGATGACGACGCGGGCCGGCGTATCGGATTCGACCACCAGGTTTTCGATCTCGGCATAGAAACGCGCGGCCGAAACGCCCTTCGGTCTTCTGATCTGCACGGTGCGGGAATCACGCTCGCCCGCCACGCGCATGCCGAAGCGCTGGCTGGTATAGTCGTTGATCGCGTCGGCGATGCGGATGGCGGTCGAGAAATCGGGATTGCGCAACTGCAGCGTCAGCGTCGACTGGTCGTCGAATTCCGCTTTCACCTGCCGCTCGACGATCGCGCCGTTCGGCACCCGGCCGGCGGTCGGGACACCCTGCGTCAACTGCTGGGCTTGACCCTGCGCGATGAAGCCGGAAACGATGACCGCGCCCTGGCCGACGGCATAGATTTCGCCGTCTGCCGCCTTCAGCGGCGTCATGATCAGCGTGCCGCCGGCAAGCGAGGTGGCGTCGCCCATCGAGGAGACGTCGATGTCGATACGGGCGCCCGATTGCACATAGGGCGGCATATTGGCGGTGACGATGACAGCGGCGACATTCTTGGCGCGCGCGCTGCCGCCTTCGGTGGCGATGCCGAGATTTTCCAGCATGGCGCGGATCGACTGTTCGGTGAACGGCGAATTGCGCAGACTGTCGCCTGACCCGGCGAGCCCGATGACAAGACCGTAGCCGACCAACTGGTTGTCGCGCGAACTCTGCAGCTGGGCGATGTCCTTGATGCGCGAGGCGACCTGGCCGGGCGGCAGCGAGCTCGGCCCGGGCGAAACGCGGAACATGCGGGTGGTTGTCGCCGGATCATATTCGGGATCGTTGTCGACGCCGCCGTTCCTGGCGGCGAGTTCGCGCTTGGCCTTGGGCGTCAGGCCGTCGGCCAGCGCCGGCTGCAGGCCGAGCGTGGCCGCGAGCAGAAGGGCAAGCGGGCGCATCATGAAGCGCTGACCTGGATGGTTCCGTCGGCCATCACGGTGCCGGAGAGGATCTTGCCGCTGTCGCTGTTGCGAACCTTGATGAGGTCGCCGGCCGAACCCGGCTGCAAGGTCACTGCGGTCGCCGATATCGTCAGTCCGCCGGCGATGAAGAAGACCTGAACGGCAGCACCCTGTTCGACCAGCCAGGCTTCGCGGATGGCGGCTGACGGAATGTAGCGGCCGGGCAGCAACGTGCGCTTGGCGATCTTGCCTTGAAGCTCCTCGGAGCGCGTCGCCATGGCGTCGGGCTTGTGCTTGCCCGGGATGAGGGTCACCTGCTTCAGGGCGGCAAGCTCGATGGTCTCGCCGGGATAGATGACACGGTTGGGGATCAGCACGACTTCGCCGACAGGCTGATTGCTGGCGATCTGCGTTGCCGATTGGCCAGTTGTGGATTGGCTTGTCAATTCCTGGGCAAAAGCCGGCACGCCGCCGGCTACCAGCGCAAGGATGAGCGTGGTGCGGCGGAATGCGGAGCAGGAGATCGGCATGGCCATCGTCCCTTACCTGATGTTCTTGGAGACAACCGAGGCCATGTCGTCGGCGGCCTGGATCACCTTGGAGTTCATCTCATAGGCGCGCTGCGCCGAGATCAGTTCGGTGATTTCCTTGACCGGGTCGACGTTGGACGCCTCGAGATAGCCTTGCTGGATGGTGGCGAAGCCGGGATCGCCGGGAACGCCGACATTGGCCGGGCCGGAAGCCGCCGTTTCCTGGAAGAGGTTGTCGCCGAGCGGTGCGAGCCCCGCCTCGTTGGCGAAGTTGGCGATCTGGAGCTGGCCGAGGCTTTGGAGGGCGGTCTGGCCGTCGATGCGGGCGAAGACCTGGCCGGTCTTGTTGACGATCACCTCGACCGCATTGGTCGGCACGGTGATGGCCGGAATGACGCTGGCGCCGTCCACCGTCACCAGCTGGCCGGTGGCGTTGGTGTTGAAGGCGCCGGCGCGGCTGTAGAGCGTGCCGCCGTCGGCGCCCTCGATCTGGAACCAGCCCCTGCCGGTCAGCGCCATGTCGAAACTGTTGCCGGTGCTGGTCAGTTCGCCCTGGGTGTGCACGTTGCGCACGGCCGTCGTCTTGACGCCAAGGCCGATCGAAACGCCCTCCGGCACCAGCGAGGCGTTGGAGCGGTTGGGCACGCCTTGCGTGCGGTCGACCTGGTAGAGCAGGTCGGAGAATTCGGCGCGCGCGCGCTTGTAGCCGGTGGTGTTGATGTTGGCGATGTTGTTGGCGATGACTTCCAGATTTGTCTGCTGGGCATTCATGCCGGTGGCGGCGATGGCAAGTGCTTTCATGCCCTAACTCCTCAAATACCCATTCGACTGACTTCGAGATAGGCCGAAACGACCTTGTCGCGGATGGCGACGGCGGTCTGAAGCGCCTGCTGGGCGCTCATCACGGCATCGACCACCTGACGGGTGTCGGCATCGCCCTTGAGCGCCTGCAGCGACACCTGCTCGGCGTTCTGCAGCGTGTTGACGGTCTTGGAGGCCGCCTGGCTCACCGCTTCGGCGAAGGAGGTGCCGAGATTGCCGGCTGTCGCCGGCGCGACGCCGCCCTGAAGCAGGTCGGTCGCCATATCGCCCAGCCCGGGCTTCAGGTTAAGCGCGCCGATGCCATTCACGATCATTGGTTCCTCATCAGGTCGATGGTCATTGAAATGAGGTCGCGCGCCTGCTTCACGACTTGCAGGTTGGCCTCGTAGGAGCGGTTGGCCTCGGTCATGTCGGCCATTTCGATCAGCACGTTGACGTTGGGCATCTTGACGTAGCCCTTCTCGTCGGCGGCCTCGTTGCCGGGCTGGAATTCGACGGGAAAATCACTCGGATCGCGGTCGATCGAGTTCACTTCAACCGTCGAGCTGCCGGAGGTCCGGTCAAGCTCTGAGACGAAGCTGATGGTCTTGCGGCGATAGGGGTTGGCGCCGGGCGTGGTGCCGGTCGACTGGGCATTGGCGAGATTTTCAGAAACCACGCGCAGACGCTCGGACTGGGCGCCGAGGCCGGATGCTGCGACTTTCAGGGCTGCGGTCAGCGCGTCCATGGTCAGCTCTTTACCGCCATCATCATCATCGAATGGAAGGCCTTGACGATCGCCGTGTTGAGCTCGAAGGAGCGGCGCACCTCGCCGGCCTTGAGGAGCTGGTCTTCAAGCACGACGGTGTTCTTGGACGGCATGACCACGCCGTCATCTTCCTGCGGCTTGATGGTGAAGCCGGCATTGGTCGCCGCGCTGCCGAGATGGCCGGCCTCGGTGGTCTGCAGCGACACCGCGGTACGGTCGAGCACCTTTTCGAAGGGCTCGACGTCATTTGCCGTGTAGCCCGGCGTGTTGGCGTTGGCGATGTTGCCGGCGATCGCCGACTGTCGCACGGAAAGCCACTGCGCTTGCTTGGCGGCGAGATCGAAAAGGGAAACGGGCTCCATGGGAATCTCCGGGCATGTGCCCAAAGACTAGGCCGCCAGTCTTGCGCGGACCTTGCGGTCGGCCGCTAGAACATGAGGCCGAAAAGCGAGAGGCGGTATTATTGGACAAACGGGCACCGTTTGTCCGAGAATACCGCTCTGGCAGAACCGCGACAGCCTACCTGGAAAGCTGGATCACCTGGTCGGTGCTGGTCAGCATGACCCACTTGCCGTTGCGCTGCTCGATCGACGATACCGTGCTCGAGTCCGGCAGCGTCGAGCCGCGCTGGACGATCCACAGGCCGGTGTCGTCCTCGATCATGGCGCGGCCGTTGGCGACATGGACCATACGGAACTTCGCGACATCGGCGGGGAAGGGCTGGTCGCCGGGCGGCTGTGCCGGGGTGGCATCATCCTGAACCGTTCCGGTGGCGAGCAGGTCGATGCTGGTGTTGGGAACGTCCTTGGCCGTCAGCGGCGCGCTGCGCGAGGCGACCACGCCACCGCCCGCGCGTCCCGAATTGGTGCCGGTGCCGCCAAACTTGATCGCCTGAACGCCGAACTGCTCCGGGTTGAAGAAGATATACCAGGGAAACAGGGCGCAGATCAGGCCGAGCGTGACGCCGAGCGCGGCGATGACGAAGTCGCTTCGCCGGTCCGCCTTCTTGCGCAATTTTGGAAATTGCGCCTTTGGTGGTTGCGGCCATTCGGTGACGGGAAACAGGCCGTCGATCAGCGATTCGCGGCTTGCCTGCGTCATCTCGGCGGGCTCTACGCGGGGAATCACATGCATGGCGGACACGGCAGCCTGAGCCGGAACAGGTTCGGATCTGGGTAGAGCCGGCTCTGATCTGGGTATAGCCGGCTTGGCTCTGGCCAGAGCCGGCTTGGCGGCCCTGGCCAGAACAGCCGCGGTCTTGGCGGCTATGGCGCTGGCAGCCTTTGCCTTGGCGGCCCTATCTTCCTCGGCCCGAGCTGCCTCGGCGGCGTTCGCCTCTGCGATCATCTCGTTCAGGATGCGCTCGGTATATTGGCGTTCAGTCTCCTGATTCGGCATTCAGCTTTCCCTTGAGATGGCGGGCGAGATCGGAGAATGGATCGGCTGACGGGCGGTCCCTGGGCGATTGCGTCAGCGCCTCGTAGATCAGCGGCACCTGGCGCACGGCGATATCGAGCTCGGCGTCGGCGCCGCCCTGATAGGCGCCGAGCAGGCGGATGTCGCGCGTGTCCTCGAAGCGGGAGATCATCGACTTCAGCCGCGTCACCAAAGCGCGCTGTTCGACGCTCCAGGCCTTGCCGGCCAGGCGCGATATGGACGACAGCGGATTGACCGGCGGATAGCGGCCCTGCTCGGCGATCGCACGGTCGAGCACGACATGGCCGTCGAGGATGCCGCGCACGGAATCGGCAACCGGATCGTTGTGGTCGTCGCCGTCAACCAGCACGGAAATGATGGCGGTGATCGAGCCCTTACCTTCAATCCCGGGGCCTTCAGCCCCCGGCCCGGCGCGCTCGAGCAGCTTGGGCAGTTCGGTGAAAACCGAGGCGGGATAGCCGCGGGCGACCGGCGGCTCGCCGGTTCCCGTCGCCACCTCGCGCAAGGCGTGGGCGAAGCGGGTGATCGAATCCAGCACCAGGAGCACACGGTGGCCCTGGTCGCGAAAGTGCTCGGCGACGCGCATGGCGGTGTCGGGTGCGCGCCGGCGCATCATGGCGCTTTCGTCGCTGGTGGCGACGACGGCCACGGTCTTGGCCATGCTGTCGCCGATCGTGTCCTCGAGGAATTCGCGGACTTCGCGGCCGCGTTCGCCGATCAGCGCCACGACGACGGTGTCGAACGCGTCGGCGCCGGCGAGCATGGCGAGCAGGGTCGACTTGCCGACGCCCGAACCGGCAAAGACGCCCATGCGCTGGCCGAAGCAAAGCGGCGTGAAGATGTCGATGACCCTGACGCCGGTCATGAAGGCGGTGCCGACGCGCTGCCGGGCCATGGCACCGGGTGTCGTGGAACTGCCCGACAGGTCGTCGCCCCTGATCAGCGGCGGGCCGCCATCGATCGCCCGGGTGAGCGCGTCGATCGTGCGGCCGCGCCATGAGCCGTGCGGCGCCACCGCGAGCGGTCCCCTGCGGAACACGGCGTCGCCGATGCCGGCATCGGCGCTGCGCTCGAAGGGAGCGACGACGACCTCGTCGCGGCTGATCTTGACGATCTCGCCGCGGCGCGAGCCGGTCTGGCCGCGCTGTTCGACCATGTCGCCCAGCCTGGCGAAATCGGAAAGTCCGCGCACCTTGTAATGCGTCGGCGTCACTTCGGTGACGAGACCGCCACGCTTGACCAGCCCATCGGCGTTGCTGAAGCGCCTGATAACCCGTTCCAACGCGGCCAACCGATCCTCCGGCGCCGGCTGGAGCTGGATTTCGGGTGCGCGGATGGAGGACCGGTCAAGCGACATGCTACGACTTCGAGCCGAGCGTCTTGATCGCCTCGTCGGTGGAGGAATCCGTTTGCCGCATAAGCGCCGCGGTGTTCTCGAAGGCGCGCTGGACCATGATCAGCCGCGTCATCTCCATCACCGGATTGACGTTGGATTCCTCGACGAAACCCTGGGCGATGCCGACATCGGAGCGATCGGTGACCGGCTCGGGGGTGCGCGAAGGCACGATGCCGGAATTGCCGTAACGCACGAAATTCTGGCCGGGATCGAAATTGTAGAGGCCGATCGAGCCGACAAGCTGGTCGTTCTGGCGCAGCGAGCCGTCGGCGCCGGCCTTGGGCGGGCCGTTGCGGGGGTCGAGTTGGATCGGCGCGCCGCCGGCGTCGAGCACCGGATGGCCTTCGAGCGACATCAGCTCGCCATTCTCGTTCATCGAGAAGCGGCCGTCGCGGGTCATGACGGTGCCGGCCGGCGTGTCGATGGCGAACCAGGCGTCGCCCTGGATGGCGAAATCGAAGGGGTTGCCGGTCTCGCTCAGCGAACCATGGGCGCCCGAAAGATAGGTCTTGCCGGACGAGGCGAAGGACACCGATTTCTGCCCGGTGCCCGACACCACGTCCTCGAATTTCACGCCGGTGGCGCGAAAGCCAACGGTGTTGGCGTTGGCGACATTGTCGGCGATGGTGTCGAGCCGGCGCTCAAGCGCCATCTGCGCGGAAAGGGCGACGTAGAGACTATCCTGCATGATCAGAACTTCAGTTTCTGCATGGCCATCATCAGGTCGGTGGAGATGCCCGACGTGACCGGCTGAGCGAAGAGCACGCTGACTGACGTCACGGCCGTCGAGGTCGGGTTGTTGATCTCGTACATGCTGGTGAAGCGGGTCAGGAACTTGGTGAGCTTCGCGGGATCGGTGAAATCCGTGAGGTCGAGCTTCTGCTCGAACAATTGCGCCTGCTTGTCGATGTCGGCCGTGGCGAAGGAATCGGGCAGCCCCAGCGCGGTGCGCACGACGGTGGCAAGGGCCGTATCGGCCAGCACGTCGTACCAGCTGGTGATGTCTGGCGCCTTGCGCTGGAAATAGAGCGCCAGCCGGACACCCTCATTGGTCTGACCTGCATTCTCCTCAAGGGTCTGGCGCAGGTATTTGTCGACGGTCGGCTGCTGCGCCGCGTTGATGGTGGTAGCGTTATCGCCATTGGCTTCGAAATTGAAGGCCAATGCCAGTCCCGCGTAAGCTGGGTTCGTCTGCTTGTTGGCGACGCTGGCAGGGTCGCTCACCTTACTTTGCAGGACCTGCTTGATCAGGTCCTTGTCCTCGGTCGCCGAGTCGAGACCGTATGCGGCCAGGGCATAGGTGTAGAGCCGGCTGTTCGACATCAGGTCGTCGACAGACTTCACCTTGGTGATGTTGGCGAGATAGTAGGTCGTCTCGCCTTTCACATAGTCGGAGTTCGGGTCGAGGCCGGCGATCTGCGCCTGGGTGGCATAGTTCTTCGTAACCAGCTGCTGTGCCTTGTTGTAGATGGTCGCATCGGCACCGTTGGCGGCGAAATTGAAGGCACTGACGAACGCGGCATAGCGCTTGTCGGTCAGCTTGTTGGCAAAGCTGTTGGGGTCGGTAACGCCTTCCTTGAGGGCCTTGACCATGAAGGCCTTGGCATAGTCCATGTCCTCCAGCCCGTAGGCCTTCATGGCATATTTGAACAGCCGGTCATTGTTGACGAAATCGTCGATCGATTTCACCTTGGTGATGTTGGCGAGATAATATTGCGTATCGCGATCGACCGTCGGCTGCTGCTCGATGCGGTCGATAGACTTGGTGATGTCCTTGGTGATCAACTGGTAGCTGGTAAAGGTACTGAGCAACGTCATGCCTCCGGCCGAAGCTTAATATCGCGACAATAACCTCACTTCCTTGCGCGAAACTGAATCGCCAACATTCGCTTCCATGGCGGCTCGGATTCAAGCCTCACACAAGGCACGGGGACTATCCCTTGCACCTGACGTGAAATGCGGAAGGACCTGCCGTGGGCATTCTGATTGGACTTGTGGTGACGCTCGGCTGCGTCCTTGGCGGCTTCATGGCCATGGGCGGGCATCTGCACGTGCTGGTCCAGCCCTGGGAAGCCGTGGTCATCTGCGGCGCTGCGCTGGGCACCTTCCTCGTCGCCAACCCGATGAAGACAGTCAAGGATACCGGCAGGGGCATTCTTGAAGCCTTCAAGCAGGCGGTGCCGAAGGAACAGGATTACCTGGAAACGCTCGGCGTGCTGCACAGCCTGATGCGCGAATTGCGCTCGAAATCGCGCAGCGAGGTCGAGGCGCATATCGACAATCCCGAAGAATCAGCCATCTTCCAGGCCTTTCCGACGGTTCTCAAGAATCACGACCTGATGAATTTCATCTGCGACTACTGCCGCATCATCATCATCGGCAATGCCCGCTCGCACGAGATCGAGGCGCTGATGGACGAGGAAATCCAGACCATCAAGAGCGACAAGATGAAGGCCTATCATGCGCTGGTCGCGGTCGGCGACGGCCTGCCGGCGCTGGGCATCGTCGCCGCCGTGCTTGGCGTGGTCAAGGCGATGGGCGCACTCGACCAGTCGCCGGAAATCCTCGGCGGCCTGATCGGCGCCGCCCTGGTCGGCACCTTTCTCGGCATTTTCCTGTCCTATGCCGTGGTCGGGCCCGTCGCCACCAAGATCAAGACAGTGCGCGAGAAGAAGAACCGCCTCTACATCATCGTCAAGCAGACGCTGCTCGCCTACATGAACGGTGCGCTGCCGCAGGTGGCGATCGAATTCGGCCGCAAGACCATCTCGTCCTATGAGCGGCCGACCATCGACGCTGTCGAGCAAAGCACCATGAACACCACCGCCGCTGAAAAGAAGGCCGCCTGAGCGATGTTCGACAGAACGGCGGCAAAACTGTCATGACCAGTCCAGGCAGCCCCGCGCAAGCGCGCTCGCTGATCATCGAGCGTCTGGTCGGCGACAGCGGCGAGGCCGCCCAGGTCATCGGTACCGGCCGGGCCATGGCCGAGCGCGCCGCGCCGCTGTTGCAAAAGAGCCTGACCAGTGAGCTTGGCGTTCCGGTCACCGTCGATCTCAGGGCCGTCGAGGTCAGCCGCGTCTCGGAGGCGCGCTCGCGTGCCGGCGATACGTTTGCCATGACCATCGTGGCATCATCCACGTCTTCCGATGCCATGACCTTGGTGATCGATGCGCCGGCGATAGCGATCATGGTCTGCACGCTGTTCGGCGGCGACCCGGAGACGCCGGCATCGCCGATCGAGCGTGATCTGTCGCAGATCGAGGTCGATGTCTCGACCATGCTGTTTCAGCAGGTCGCGCAGGCACTGAACGGATCGGGGCGGCGCTCGCTCGACCTGCGTCTGCCCGTACCGCGCGCGATGTCGGGCGCCGAAGCCAAACGGCACGTTTTGCGTGATGGCGCGGCACTGCGCATCGTTCTTGGCATCTCGACGCCAGCCGACAGCGGCACAGTGACTGTGACGATGCCGCAGCGTATCGTGCTGGCCAGCCGCGACGGCGCTGCGAACGCGGGTGGGGATGACCACGGCCCGAGCTGGCGGGAGCGCTTTTCGGAAGAGGTGATGCGCTCGACGGTGGCGCTCGAAGCCACCATGCCGCTGGCGCGGCTGACGCTTGGCGACCTCGCCAGTCTCGAAGTGGGCCAGGTCATCGACTTCGAGGAAACGGCGCAATCAAGGGCTCGGCTCAGTGCGCGCGGCCAGACGCTGTTCGTATGCGAGTTCGGCAAACTGGGGCAGAATTACACCGTCCGAATCAGGCATCCTTTCGATGCCGGGCAGGATTTCATCGATGGGCTCATGCCGGCCGGTGCCGGGCGCGCCTGAGCTTTTGGAGAAGACGCATGGCCAAGACCAAAGTGGAAGCAGAACTCGACCAGCCGGACGAGCAGCTCGACCGCGCCATCGAGGAATTGCGCGGGGTCCTGCATGAGGAGGAGCAGCGCCCGGACGCGGCGTTCAGGGCGGCCGCGGGCGCCAATTCGAACGTCATCATGAACATTCCCGTCGATGTCCAGATCATCCTCGGCAGCACCGAGATGGCGGTTGCCGATCTGATGGCGCTGCAGAAGGGCTCGACGGTCGCGCTCAACCGCCGCATCGGCGAACCGGTCGACGTCGTGGTCAACGGCCGCAAGATCGCCCGCGGCGAGATCACGGTGCTTGAGAGCGACCCCTCGCGCTTCGGCATCAGGCTGACCGAAATCATCGCCGGCACGAAGGGCGCCTAAACATGGCTGGTGGGGCTTGCCGGTTGCAGCGGAGGCGAGAGGCAGCATGACGCCGCTGACGACCCTGACGCGCGCGCAGAAGGCGGCCGCCATATTGGTGGCGATGGGCAAGCCGTCCGCAAGCCGCCTCTTGAAATTCTTCAAGCAGGAAGAGCTGAAGGCGCTGATCGAGGGCGCCCGGCTGCTCAGGACCATTCCGCAGAGCGATCTCGAGCGCATCGTCGCCGAATTCGAGGCCGAATTCACCGAGGGCGCGGGCCTGCTCGATTCCGCCGACAGGATGGACACCATCCTCAACGAATCGCTGTCGCCCGAAGAGATGAGCGCCATCATGGGCAACAAGAAGCCGGAGGCCGCACCTGAAGGGCCGCCGCCGATCTGGCCCGATCTCGAAAAGCTCGAACCCACGCGGCTGGGCGCTTTCCTGGCCGGCGAACATCCGCAGACGGCGGCCATGGTGCTGTCGAAGCTGGCGCCGCAGGCGGCGGCGAGCGTGCTTTTGACGCTGATCAAGCCGATGCGCGGCGAAATCATCAAGCGCATGGTGACGATGGCCAATGTTCCCGACGCCGCCACCAGGATCGTCGAGAACAGGCTGCGCGCCAGCGTGCTGGCGGAAACCTCGACCAAGGACACTTCGGCCGGGCAGGCGCGCGTCGCCAGCGTGCTCAACGAGCTGGACAAGCCGCTGCTCGAAGAGGTCATGCAGGACCTGGAAGCCGCCGGCACGCCCGACCTCGACGGTGTGCGGGCACGGCTTTTCGCTTTCGACGACCTGCCGCTGCTCACCCAGAAGGCGCGCGTGCTTTTGTTCGACGGGCTGTCGACCGAGCTCGTCACGCTGGCGCTGCGCGGCACGTCGGCGGCGCTCGCCGAAGCGGTGCTGTCGGCGATCGGCGCGCGGTCGCGGCGCATGATCGAAGCCGAACTCGGACAGGGGTCGGAAGGGATTCCTCTCGCCGACATCATGACGGCGCGCAAGACGATCGTGACGACGACGATCCGGCTGTCGCGTGAAGGCGCATTCGAACTTCCCGCGACACAGAACGCCGCCTAAGGCATGTCCGACACCACCGACAAGGACTCCAAAACCGAAGAGGCGACGGAAAAGAAAGTCCGCGACACCATCGAACAGGGCAAGCTGCCCCATTCGAAGGAAACCGCAATCCTCGCCTCCTTCGTCGCCATACTGGTTTTCACCGTCTTCTATGCCAAGGACGCGGTCATCGACCTCGGCATGTTCCTGTCGATGTTCCTCGAGAAGCCCGAGGCCTGGCCGATGGACACCGAGACCGATGTCATCGCGCTCTACAAGCTCGTCATGCTGGAACTGGGCCGCGCCCTCATCAGCCTGCTGGTGCTTTTAACCGTTGCCGGCATCGGCGCCTCGGTGCTCCAGAACATGCCGCAATTCGTCGGCGAGCGGATCAGGCCGCAGCTTTCGCGCATTTCGATCACCAAGGGCTGGAGCCGGATGTTCGGCGCCCAGGGTTGGGTCGAGTTCCTGAAATCCCTGGCCAAGGTCGGCTTCGCCATCACTGTGCTCACCTTCACGCTGTCGGAGGATCACCGCAAGCTGCTCGCCGGAATGATCACCAATCCGGTCGCTTTCGGCCTCGTCATCCGCGGCATCGCGGTCGACATACTGGTGGCGATCGTCTTCGTCATGGGACTGATCGCGGCGATCGACATCGTCTGGTCGCGCTTCCACTGGAAGCAGGACCTGCGCATGAGCAAGCAGGAGGTCAAGGACGAGTTCAAGCAGTCGGAGGGCGACCCGATCGTCAAGTCGCGGCTGCGCTCGCTGGCGCGCGACCGCGCGCGCAAGCGGATGATGACTGCGGTGCCGCGCGCGACGCTGATCATCGCCAACCCGACGCACTTCTCGATCGCGCTGAAATATGTGCGTGACGAGGATTCGGCGCCGCTGGTGGTGGCCAAGGGTCAGGATCTGGTGGCGCTGAAAATCCGCGAGATCGCCAAGGAGCACAACATCCCGATCTTCGAGGACGTGGCGCTCGCCCGCTCCATGTACAAGCAAGTTTCGGTCGATAATGTGATCCCGTCGCAATTCTACCAGGCCGTCGCCGAACTGGTGCGGATCGTCTACTCGAAAAAGGCTGAGCGCAGACAGATTTCATGAACCGCCAACCGCACGCAAAATCCCGCGAGATCATCGTCGCCAGCGCCATCGAGCAAGTGGTCGGCGAACTGAGGCTGATCGATGTCGCCGACTACATCGCCTTCATCCGGCTGGAGCATTTCGCCTGCCTGTCGGATTTGGTCGATTCAGCGGTGGAGCTGTTCTTCATGCCGGGTACGCTCAGGCTCGGCCATGGCGGCGAGGCGCATGTCGACTGGAGCGGCAGCCCGCGCATCGTGCTCGATCTGGAGTTGCGGCCGCCGGGCGTGACCGTCTATTTCCAGCTGACGCTGAGCGATGCCGGCAACTCGGTCGCGGTCAATTACGTGTCGTTCGAAAAGCCCGGCGAGGACCCCGAGCACAATACGGCGCTGCTCGAAGCGGTGATCGAACAGGCGCGGATTCGCAAGGTCGAGCCGCTGGCTTTCTGAAGCACCTCGCCAGACGACGCTATTACTCGATCAGACCTAACCGCAGCGCCTTGGCGACCGCCTGGTTGCGGTTGACGGCGTTGAGCTTTTGCGTCGACTGGGTCAGATACTGGTTGGCGGTGTGGACCGACAGCTTCAGGAGCCGCGCGATTTCCTCACTGGTGTTGCCGTTGGCGGTCAGCTTCAGACATTCGAGTTCACGTTTGGAGATGGCGCGCATCCTGCCGCTGTCACCCGGACGCATACGCGCGACGGCGGCAAACAGCGAGAAGCAGCGGGCGTGGATTTCGTAGAGCGCATCCTGCGGCAGCGCGATCTCCGATCCCAGGAAGACGACGAGGCCGCATTGGCCGCGATCGGCGTGGACGGGAAAGGCGATGCCGCTGGTGCCGGGCGCCAGCGGCGCCATCTGTGCGGTCCAGGCGAGGTTGCCGAACGTCTCGGCCATCGCGGCGACGCCGTCATCCGTCCACCAGCGTGGCTCCGTCGAATTGTGGGTGTGGCGCACGATCTCTTCGCCATTGGCGCCCGAGATGAACTTCGTCGCCACGGCAATGCCGGGATAGTCGGAATCGAAACACGGGACCAGCCGCGCCCGCTCCGGCGACGGGCTGACGAAGTACAGGCCGAAGGCTGAGGCGTTGATGTCGACCGATATCCAGCGGCAGCGGCGCACGGCATCCGGGACGGTGACGGCGTGATGGGTTTCGGAACTGAGCGAGAAGGCGCCGAACGGGCTGCGCTGCTCGTTGAAAAGGGCCTCCGCTGCGTCTTTGATGTCGGCCTGTTTCAAATGATGCCACTCCTGATCGCCGTGGCGATGGCCATCGCGCGGTTCGAGGCCGCAAATTTCTGTATGGCGTGGGTGATGTAGCTGTTGACGGTGTTGGAGGACACGCCAAGGATGACCGCCACCTCATCGGTGGTCTTGCCTTCCGAGACCCAGAACAGGCATTCACGCTCGCGATCGGACAGCGGATCCTGCATGGCCGCGGCAGCGATCAGTTGCGGAATATGCGAAAGCGCGTAGCAGCATTTCAGCTGTGCCTTCATCAGCGCCGGCTGGTCGATCTGGCCGGCCGCCGCCGCCGAGAACAGGGCGAACAGGCGCTGGCGGCCGACATTCAGCCTGAGCGAATAGATTTCGGCATGGCCGAGCACGTCGAGAAGGCGGGCCTCTTCGCCGGAGACCAGCCCGTCGGCATCGGGCGCCTCCGCGGCCACCAGCGGCCTTGGACGGATGCCGGGCGCGACGGTGAGGGTCCCCTGGGCAAGGCTGGCGATCAGCCGCTTGCCGATCAGTTCGATGGCGTCGAAGATCCAGTTCGAGGAGACGATGCGCGCGTCGTTGCGGTCCTGGTCGTGGACGATGGCAACCAGCATGTAGCTGTCGGCGCCGATCTCGGCGGTCAGCTCCATGAAGAAGCTGGTCAAATCACCGCGCGACGTCAGGCGCGAGCCCAATGTATCGGATTGAAGAAGCGCGGCGGGACTGCTCATTCTTGTTGCTTTTGGCCGGAATCGTTTCTGCTGCCCGGATGCTGGAGGCCAGCCGCCGAACCCTAAAACGCGTTACTTTCACGAGACGCACACGAGGCGCGGGGCCGCGCCCAACCAGACGGAATCCATTCAGGGAACGCGAAGACATCCGCGTCTGGCGCCGGAAAACTCCGGAACGTGAGACTTTGGGTGGTCGCCGCGCCCCCCATGGACCGGCTGATTCGGGTCTAATCTACCCGCAGATGAATCCGACATCAAACGCGATTTGACAAAATCGAATCCGGTGGACTCGCGTGCGACTCAGAGTAACGCCCAACACACTTTCGCTGCATCGGGGCTGCCTGAAAACACTGACACGAAAAAGCCAGAGGTTGTTGCGAAGCTGCCGTATCGAGGACCGATCGATTCCGATAGGTTCTCGGCGATCGGCAGGGAGGTGGGCTTCCCTTCGATCGGACTGGGCTAGATTGGTGGCGCTTGTTTCGCAGCCATCGGCATTGGGGGGGGTAATCATGAAGCAGGTTTTCCTGGCGTTCACGGTGGTGCTCGCGGTTTTTGCCGGTGCGGCAGCGCCCGCCAAGGCCGAGCCAATCGTCACCTATGCGCTCGACAACGGGCTGCAGGTGGTGCTGGTGCCCGACCATCGTGCGCCGAAAGTGGTGATGAACCTGCGCTACCGCGTCGGGTCGATGAATGAGCCGGCGGGCCGCTCGGGCTTCGCGCATCTGTTCGAGCACCTGATGTTCTCCGGCACGCCAGCCTGGCCGAACGTGTTCGGTGCGCATGCCGCCCTGGGCAACGAGATCAATGCCTGGACCACCGAGGACGGCACCGTGTTCTATGTCGACGGCCTGTCGTCGTCACTGCCGATGATCCTGTCGCTGGAAGCCGACCGCATGGCCAATCTCGGCCGCTCGGTGACGCAGGCCAAGCTCGACCTGCAGCGTTCGGTGGTCAAGAACGAGATGCGCCAGAACGTGCTCGACAAGGCCGGCGCATCGGGCTGGGAAGCCTTCTGGTCCGGGTTGTTTCCGAAGCCGCATCCCTATAGCCGCATGGTCATCGGTTCGGTCGCCGACCTCGATGCGGCAACGCTCGACGATGTCAGAGGCTTCTTCAACACCTACTATCTGCCCAACAATGCGGTGCTGGTGCTGGTCGGCGACCTCAAGGTCGATGACACCAAGGCGCTGATTGCAGACACGTTCGGCCGGGTACCGCGCGGCGCCGATGTGGCGCGGCCCGCCGTGCCGGAACCGACGCAGGCGCGGCTCAAGCTGGTGCTCGAGGATCGCGTGCCGAGCCCCGTCGTCGTGGTCGGCTTCAGCGGCCCGGCGGCGCAGTCGCCTGACAATGGCGCGCTCAGCATTGCCGCCGAACTGCTCGGCAATGGCGACTATGGGTTTCTGCGCAACCGGCTGGTCTCGGAGCAAGGCATCGCCACCTATGCCAGCGCGAGCTGGACGGGCGGCCTGCTCGGCGGGCGCTTCACTTTCGAGGCGGGTGCGGCGGCGGGCGTGACGCCGGAAGCGCTCGAAAGCGCGATGAAAGCCGCCTTCGCCGATTTCCAGAAGACGCCGCTCGATCCGGCTGATGTCGAACGCGCGCGCAACGGCATATTGCAGGCCGCACGGCTCGGCAACGAGGCGCTGAAGGATCGCGCCGGCACTGTCTCCTACAATGCCGACATTCTCGGCGATGCGCAGAGCGCGCTGGTCGACGATCCGCGCGTCAAGACCGCCAGCGCCGCTGATGTCGAAGCGACGATCAAGCGGCACTTGAAACCGGAAGACGCCAGCGTGCTGGTGCTGAAGCCGGGCCCGCGCGGCGGCTATCCCGACGCGCTGATAGGTTCGTCCGGCACGCCGCAGCCCTTTACGGCACCGGAGCGGGTGGCGATCGACATTCCGAAGCATCCGGCCGGGCAAGCGCCGACGGCGACACTGCCCGCCATGGAAACGGCGACGCTCTCCAACGGCATCAAGCTCGTCCACTACACTATGCCGGAAGCGCCGATGGTCTATGTCGCGGCGAGTGCGCAAGGCGGCTGGAACAGTGTGCCGGAAGGCAAGGAGGGGCTGCTGGAGCTTGCCGCCAGCATGGCGACGCGGGGTTCGGCCGATCGCGGTTCGGCCGACTTCGCCAAGGCGACCAGCGACATCGGCGCCGGCATCGGCTATCAGGCCGGCACGCTGACGACTTCGATGACGCTTGGCGTGCCGCCGGAAAAACTGGATCAAGGTCTTGGCCTGCTTGCCGACGCGGTGCTGAAACCGCGTTTCGACAAGACCGAATGGACCGTGCTGATGGCACAGACGGTCGACTGGCTGAACGGCCGCGAGGCGGATCTGCCGGGCGTTGCCGGCCGCGTGGCGAAGGCGGCGCTTATTCCGCAGGTGCCAGGCAAGGCCGCGGCCGACTGGTCGGCAAAGGCGCTGGCCTCGATCTCGCTCGACGAGGCGAGTGCAGCGTTCAAGGCGGAGTTCACGCCGAAGGCGGTGACCTTCTACAGTGTCGGCCCGATGCCGGTCGCGACAGTCGCGGCCGGCCTTGAAAAGGCATTCGGCACATGGACAGGCGACGCCACAGGCCACGCCGTCGAACCGTCGCCGGCAGCGCATTTCAACGCTGGCCAGAAGGTGCTGCTGGTGCCCGAACCCGGCGCCAGCCAGTCGGCGCTGTTCGTGGCGCGGCCGGCGCCCGGCACCGACGAAGGCGAGCGCGCCGAATCGACCGCGGTCGCCAATCTGCTTGGCGATGATTTCTCCAGCCGGTTGAATTCGGTGATCCGCGAGGAGAAGGGCTATTCCTATGGCGTGTCGAGCTATCTGATGAGCCCGATGAAGGCCGGCTCGGGGCTGGTGGTGGCAACCACCGTCGAGCGGGCCAATACCGGTCCGGCGATCACCGAAATCCTGAAGGGGTTTGCCGGCCTGACCACCTTGCCGGTGGCGCAGGACGAGGTCGACCGCACGGTGACGGTCTATCGCCGCGCGCTGGCCGGATCGGCGGAGACCTCGGCTGGTCTGTTCGGCTCGCTGATTGGCGCGGTCGGCAGCGGTTCGACGCTCGAGGATCAGCAAAGCCGGATGGCGGCGCGCACCCAACTGACGCTCGATGCGGTGCAGAAACAAGCGCTGGCATTGTCGTCGCTGGAGCCGTCGCTGATCGTCGTTGCCGGTGATCCCGACGTGGTGATGCGGCAGCTTGTCGCGATCGGCCTCAAGGATGTCGAGATCGTCAAGCGTGACGAGGCTGGCGAACAGACGGCGATGCGGGCGCTCGACCTTCTCGGCGCCAACAGCCAGACGCCGCTGTCCGCTTCACCGTGGCGGGTCGGCGATGGCGGCACGACGCGAGCGGTGCACTCTTGCGCCGGCGCCAAGGACTGCGGCGCGCAAATCCACGCCGATTGATCGGCTCGATGTGCGGCCGCCGGCCGCGCTTAAATCTTGGTATCTTTGGTTTCGGGGGAAACGATGAGCGATTCATTTCGGGAAGTTACGTCAGTCTCGTGGTTCGGGCGGATCAAGCGCGCGGTCGGTGGGGTCATTTTCGGCCTGCTGCTGATCGTGCTGATGGTGATCGGGCTGTTCTGGAACGAGGGTCGCGCGGTGCAGACGGCGCGCTCGCTGGCCGAAGGGTCGGGCGCTGTTGTCTCGATCAACGCCGACAGCGTCGATGCCGGCAATGACGGCAGACTGGTGCATGTCAGCGGGCCGGTGACGGCCGACAGCGGGCTGTCCGATCCGGATTTCGGCATCGCGGCGCAAGGGCTGCGGCTGTCGCGCAGCGTCGAGATGTACCAGTGGAAGGAAGAGTCCAAATCCGAGACCACCAAGAAGCTTGGCGGCGGCGAGGAGACGGAGACCACCTACAGCTATTCGAAGGTGTGGGACGACAGCCAGATCGATTCATCCGATTTCAAGAAGCCGGACGGCCATCAAAATCCGCCAATGGCGATCCACAGCCGCGCCTTCCAGATCCCGCAGGGCAAGCTCGTCGCCTTCGATCTGGATACACCAGTGCTCGATCGCATCGAGGGCGACAAGGACTACTCGCTGTCGGCCAATCAGTCGGCTGCGATCAAGGCCGCCTATACCGGGACGAAGCCGCTCAGCATCGTCGATGGCAGGATCTATCTCGGCAGCGACAACACGACACCTGCATTGGGCGATTATCGTATCGGCTACGAACTGGCGCCGCTCGGTGTAGTCAGCATCGTCGCGCGCCAGGCCGGCAGCCGCTTCGAGCCGTACCAGACGCAAGCCGGCGATGCGCTGCTGATGGTCGATACCGGCCAGGTGCCGGCCGACAAGATGTTCGCCGACGCGGTCAGCGCCAACACACTGATCACCTGGCTGCTGCGCGCCGGCGGCCTTTTGCTGCTGACGATCGGCTTTGCCCTGTTCCTCAGCCCGATCGGCGTGATCCTCGACGTCATTCCGTTCCTCGGCAGCATGGCGCGGATGGGGACGGGCATCATTGCCTTCTTCCTGGCGATCCTGGTCGGCACGACGACGATCGCGATCGCCTGGTTCTGGTATCGGCCGGTCCTGGCGGCCGGCATACTGGCCGCCGGCGTCATCGCGGCGGCTGCGGTCTATTATCTCGGGCGGTCGCGCAAGCCTGTCGCACTAGTGGCGACGCCAAGCGCTGGCGCCGCAGCGTAGCTCGCAAAAAAGGGCGGCCAAGCCGCCCTTTTTTTCTCTTCTCCGTCGTTGTCAGCCGCGTGCCGGCAGCAGCCTTACCGGTCCTCGAAACCGGTCAGCACGCCGACGGCGTTGACGCCGATCTCCTCGACGGCATAGCCGCCTTCCATGACGAACAGCGTCGGCAGGCCGAGCTTGGCGATGCGGCGGCCGATCTTGGGGTAGTCCGGGCTTTTCAGCTTGAACTGGCTGATCGGGTCCTTCTCGAAGGTGTCGACGCCGAGCGAGACGATGACGATGTCGGGTGCGTAAGCGGCGAGCCTGGCGCAGGCATCCTCCAGCGACGCATTCCAGGCGTCCCAGCCGGTGCCGAACGGCATGGGATAGTTGATGTTGAAGCCTTCGCCGGCGCCGGCGCCACGTTCATCGGCATGGCCAAGGAAGAACGGATACTCGACCAGGGGATCGCCATGCAGGTTGAGGACCTGCACGTCGGCGCGGTCGTAGAAGATCTCCTGCGTGCCGTTGCCATGGTGGTAGTCGACATCGAGGATCGAGACCCGTTTGGCGCCCTGGTCAAGGAACCACTGCGCGGCGACGGCGGCGTTGTTGATGTAGCAATAGCCGCCCATGAATCCGGCGCCGGCATGGTGGCCAGGCGGGCGGCAGAGCGCGAAGGCCGACCTCTCGCCACCCTTGACCAGGCCGGCCGCGGTCAGCGCCACGTCGTAGGACGATTTGATGGCGGCCCAGGTGCCTTCGACGAAGGTGGCGCCGGCATCGAAGGAATAGTAGCCGAGCAGCGCATCGACACGCTTTGGCGGCACGTCGCCGCGCAGGCCGCGCGTCGGCCAGGTGAAGGGCATGGCCGTGCCCTCGTGACCGGAGGCTACCCATTGCGGCCAGACCGTCGGCAGGAAGTCGATATAGTCCGATTTGTGGATGCGCTTGGCGGCGGCAAGGTCGTGCTCGAGCGGCAGGACGATCGGGCCGAGCTTCTCGCTTTCGACCCGCGCCTTGATGAATTCGGCGCGCGAAGGCTTTTCAAAACCCGGCACGATGGCTGAAGTGACCAATTCCATCTGGCCGGCATGGCCAGCATGAAGCGGCGAATAGACAGTCTTCATAAAGTCCCTCTCGAAGTGCGAAGTCAGTCAAGGTTGAGATAGGGGCTCACCAGAGCAAGCCACATGGATTCGACATCGTCCTCGATGAGGTCGAATGTCTTGCGATCTCTTTTCATGCCGACAAGCCGGCAGGCGTGCCCGACCTCCATCATTACCAGGCCGAGCCGTTTGGCGATCTTGTCTTCTAGCGCCGGGTTCACATGCTGCAGCCATGCGGCGTAGAGCGCGATGATCTGCTCGTCATATTCGTCCTGGATAGGCCTGAGGTCGGCATTGCCAGATATGGCCTCGATCACAGGCATCAGCGTGGCGTTTTCGAGATATATCCTGGAGGTATCGATGAAGAGCTTGCGCACTTCGCGCCGGAACTCTTCCCGGTTGGTGGGCGGGGGGACCTTGATGCGCTTGGCGATCACCTCGGGAAAGGAGGACAGCCAGCGCCGGGCAAGGTCGAGAAGAATGGCTTCCTTGTTGGGGAAGTACTGATAGATCGACCCGACCGACAGGCCCGCGCGCTGCGCAATGGCGAGCGTCGTCGGCGTCCTGGTTCCTTGCTCCCGCGTCAGGATCAGCGCCGCGTCGAGAATCCGGTCGACCACCTTGCTCGACCGTTGTTGCCGCGGCTGCTTGCGTGGCTCGAGCGCCATCCTGGTTTCGCGGCTGAGACTGCGCTTCACGGATTGACGCCCTCGTTCCCCGCTGGGTCCGGACACAGGAGCAGGGTGTTGTCCACAATACATTCGAAATTCGGCACGTTGACAAACGCGAATAATTAGTCGCATTCTTTTATCCACGCTGTTTTCAGAGATCACAAGGGGAATTTCAAAACAGCGCACTGGCATCACTTTTCGTCCGATAGCGCCGCCGCGGTGACGTGGCAGCTTGTCGGACAAGAGGATTGTCGGTCTCAGTCGGTCATCAAAAAGCGCGGAGTCGCGATGTCTGTCACGGGTGCGGGTCGTAGTGCGGATCTGATCGTCATCAATGGTCGTGTGCTGACCATGGACGATGACAATCCCGCCGCCGAGGCCGTTGCCGTCAAGGACGGCGCCATCGTCGCCATCGGCAGCCGCGCTGCAATCGAAGAGCTCAAGGGAACGGCGACACAGGTGATCGACGCCAAGGGCGGTTCGGTCCTGCCCGGTTTCATCGAAGCTCATATGCATCTGTTCTCGGGCGGGGCAGAGCTCGCGCATCTTCAGCTTGGCGGTGTCCATGGTTTCGAGGCGCTGCAAAAGGCGATCCGCGACTATGCATCGACAAAGCCCGACGCAAAAATGCTGGTCGGGCAAGGCGTCGACTATACCGTGCTCGGCAACGAGCGGGTGACGCGGCATCACCTTGACGCCATCCTGCCGGATCGCCCCTTCTGCATGGCGGCGCCCGATCACCACACGATGTGGGCCAACACCAAGGCGCTGGAGATGGCCGGCATCCTGCATGGCCGTGCGCTTGGCCCGGGCAACGAGATCGTTATGGGCGACAACGGCCTGGCGGCGGGCGAACTGCGCGAGGGCGAAGCCTTCGGCCCGGTGCTCGATCTTGCCGGCGAGGGCCGGGTGCGGCTGGGGCTGGCGACCGGCGGCGAGCCGGACCCGATGCCGTCTGCTGCTGAGCGGGCCGCCGACCGCGACATCATGCGGCGCGGGCTTGCCTGGTGCGCGCGCCACGGCATCACCTCGATCCAGAACATGGACGGCAATCTCTACCAGCTCGAGCTGCTGGCCGAGATCGAGGCCGAGGAAGGCTTGCCCTGCCGCGTGCAGATCCCCTTCCACTACAAGAATTTCATGACGCTCGACATACTCGACAAGGCGTCCGTCATGGCCGAGCGCTACAACAGCGAGTGGCTGTCGTCGGGCATGGTCAAGGTGTTTTACGACGGCGTGCTCGATTCCTGGACGGCGGTCATGGTCGAGCCCTATGCCGACCGTCCGGACTGGGTCGGCGAGCCGCTGTTCACACCACAGCAGTTCATCGATCTGGCGGTCGCCATCGACAGGCGTGGGCTGCAGATCGCGGTGCACTCGATCGGGGATGGCGCCGTGCGAGCCGTGCTTGATGGTTACGAGGCTGCGCGGAAAGCGAACGGCGAGCGCGACAGCCGGCACCGGGTCGAGCATATCGAAGTCACCACCACGTCAGACGTGCCGCGTTTCGCCGAACTCGGCGTCATCGCGTCGATGCAGCCGTCGCATCCGCCCGGCGCCATGGATTTCCCGCTTGAGCCGACCGTATCGCGTATCGGGCCGGCCCGCTGGCCGCTTAGCTATGCCTGGCGAACATTGAAAGACGCCGGCGCTCATGTCGTGTTTGCCTCGGACTGGCCGGTGGCGCCCATCGACCCGATCCTGAGCATCCAGGCGGCAGTGATGCGCAAACCGTGGGCAGAAAGCGACCCGACCAGAGTTTCTCGCTGCATGAATCGCTCGCCGCCTGCACGGTCGAGGGCGCCTATGCCGAATTCGCCGAGCAACGCAAAGGCATGTTGAAATCAGGCTATATGGCAGACCTTGTTGTCCTGTCGGCCGATATCGAGAAAACGGCGCCGGCCGATCTGCACAAGCTGCGGCCGGTGACGACGATCTGCGGCGGCAAAGTCACCTATCAGGCCTGACAATGGCACGAGACTTGCCAGCCAAATGACTGACTGAACTGTGATTCAATGCCGGGCTTGCCAACATACCGGGCGTGTGGTCACATCGAACAGGGGAACAGCTCCGCCAGCAAGAGCGGGGTCAACAGTGAGGCGTAATCGTGCCGGACAAACCGGATCGGAATGCGATTGAAGTAGTAAACGTCAGCAAAATTTTCGGATCGGGTGAGGGGCAAGTCGCGGCCCTCGACACGGTCTCGGTATCGATCCGCGAAAACGAGTTCTTCACCCTGCTGGGACCGTCCGGCTGCGGCAAGACCACTCTTTTGCGGCTGATTGCCGGCTTCGACTTTCCAACCGCCGGTGAAATCCTGCTCTACGGCCAGGACATCGCGCCGCTGCCGCCCTTCAAACGGCCGGTCAACACCGTCTTCCAGTCCTACGCGCTGTTCCCGCATATGACCGTGGCCGACAATATCGGCTTTGGCCTGGAGATGCTCGGCAAGCCCAAGGCGGAGATCAAGGCGCGCGTCGCCGAGATGCTCAAGCTGGTCAAGATGGAAGCGCTGGCGGGCCGGCGCACGGCCCAGATTTCCGGTGGCCAGCAGCAGCGCGTGGCGCTGGCCCGGGCATTGGCGCCGCAGCCGAAAGTGCTGTTGCTCGACGAACCGCTCTCTGCACTCGACTACAAGCTGCGCAAGGAGATGCAGATCGAGTTGAAGCGGCTGCAGCATGAGACCGGCATCACCTTCATCTTCGTCACCCACGATCAGGAAGAAGCGCTGACCATGTCGGACCGCATCGCTGTGATGTCGTCGGGCAAGATCCTGCAGGTCGGCTCGCCCTGGGACATCTACGACAAGCCGGCGGAACGCTTCGTCGCCGACTTCATCGGCGAAACCAATTTTCTCACCGCCGCCATATCGGGCGTCGGCAACGGCAAGGCGCGCGCAACGCTCAAATCCGGCACGACCATCGAGGCGACCGTTGCCGAAGGCTTCCAGCCGAAGGACAACGCCACCGTGGTGGTGCGGCCAGAGCATGCCAAGCTGACGAAGGACAAGGGCGATCTGTCGGGGACCGTCGAGAACATCGTCTATTTCGGCACCGACACGCACATCCATGTCGAGCTCGACAGCGGCGAGGCCTTCACCGTGCGCCAGCAGAACACGCGCAGCGCAGGCTGCGGTTTCGAGCGTGGCGACAAGGTCGGCATCCTGATCGGCAACGACGCCGCGCAAGTGCTGAGGGACTGATGGCCACCGCGGAAGAAGTCGCCAAGGCGGCGGAGCGGCGTGATGTCCGTGACCGCTGGCTTTTGTCAGCGCCAGCGCTGCTGGTCATCCTGCTCGCCGCGACCGGCCCATTGCTGATCGTGCTCGTCTATTCGTTCCTGACGCCCGGCGCCTATGGCGATGTGAAATGGCAGTTCTCGCCCGACGCCTGGACATCGGTGTTCCTGGAACGCGACATTTTCGACGACACGCTTTCGCTCGCGGCGGCGCATGTCACCATCTTCTGGCGCTCGATCAAGCTTGCGGTGGTGACGACGCTGGCGACCTTGGCGCTCGGTTTCCCGACCGCCTATTTCATGGCGACGCGCAGCGAAAAGACCAGGGATCTGTGGCTGTTCCTGATCACCATCCCGTTCTGGACCAACCTCCTGATCCGCACCTTCGCCGTGCTGCAGATCATCCGCAACGAAGGCATCATCAACACCATCCTGCTCAAGCTCGGCATCATCTCGGCGCCGATCCAGATCCTCTACACCGACACGGCGATCCTGATCGGCATGGCCTATGTCTACCTGCCGCTGATGGTGCTGCCGATCTACGCCAGCATGGAGAAGCTCGATTTCCGCCTCGTCGAGGCGGGCTATGATCTCTATGCGACACGCTTCAAGGTGCTGCGGAAGATCATTTTCCCGCTGGTCAAACCCGGCGTCATCGCCGGCTCGATCCTGGTCTTCATTCCAGCCCTCGGCGCCTATGTGACGCCGAGCGTGCTTGGCGGCGGCAAGAACATGATGCTGTCCAACCTGATCGAATTGCAGTTCGGGCAGGGCCGCAACTGGCCGCTTGGCTCGGCGCTGTCGATCACGGTGATGATCATCGTGATGATGGCGCTGCTTGCCTATGTGCGCAATGCCGGCAAGTCGGGGGTGCGTCATGGCTAGCAACTTCTCCATCAAGCACCAGCCGGGCTTCACGACGATCGCGGCGACCTGTTTCGTCGTGCTCTATCTGCCCATCATCGTGCTGGTCATCTACGCCTTCAACGCGGCGAACTCGACGTCCGAATGGGGTGGCCTTTCGCTGCGATGGTTCCAGTCGGCATACCAGAACACGCAGGTTATCGACGCGACACTGCGTTCGTTCCAGATCGGCTCCATCGCGGCGGTGCTGTCGACCATCTTTGCCACCATGGCCGCGCTCGCCACCACGCGCACCGCGTCCTATCCCGGCCTTACCTTCAAATATGCGGCGATCAACCAGCCCTTGATGGTGCCCGAGATCGTCACCGGCGTGGCGCTGCTGATCTTCTTCTCGCGCATCAAGATCTTCACCGGCTATTCCGGCATCGGCTACCTGGTCGCCGCGCATACGGCGTTCTGCATTCCGTTCGCCTATCTGCCGATCCGGGCGCGACTGGAGAATATGGACCTGACGCTGGAGCGCGCCGCGGCCGATCTCTACGCGACGCCGTGGAAGACCTTCCGCCGCATCACGCTGCCGCTTCTGTGGCCCGGTATCCTCGCTGGCCTGATGCTGGCCTTCGTCATCTCGCTCGATGATGTCGTCATCACCGAGTTCGTCAAATCGGGCGGCCAGGACACGCTGCCCACCTACATGCTCGGCCAGATCCGCCGCGGCATCACACCCGAGATCAACGCGATATCGACCGCTTTCCTGCTGCTTTCGGTCGCGATCGTCACGTTGTTTTTCTTCGTCAGCAGGAAACGAGACTGAACCTGAAATGGGAGTTAGAACGATGAACTGGAAGACAACAGCGAGCGCCATGGGGTTGGCGCTGCTCGCTTCGACGGGCCTGGCCCGCGCCGACGGCGTGCTCAACATCTACAATTGGGGCAACTACACCAGCCCCGACGTGATCAAAAAGTTCGAGGACAAATACAACATCAAGGTGACCATCACCGATTACGATTCCAACGACACGGCGCTCGCCAAGGTCCGCCAGGGCGGCACCGGTTTCGACATCGCGGTGCCCTCGCAGACCTACGTGCCGATCTGGATCAAGGAAGGTCTCGTGCTCGAAACCGATCCCGGCAAGATGGAGAACTTCAAGAACGTGGCGCCGGAATGGGCAAATCCCGACTTCGACCCCGGCCGCAAATATTCGGTGCCGTGGGCACTGGGCACGGTTGGTGTCGTCGTCAACACCGACACCTACAAGGGGCCGGCTGACAGCTGGGGCATCATCTTCAACACGCCGGACGAGCTGAAGGGCAAGGTCAACGTCGTTCCCGAGATGAATGACGTCATCTTCGCGGCGATCAAATATGTCGGTGGCCAGCAGTGCACCGATGACAAGGCGGTGCTGAAGAAGGTGCGTGACACGCTCGTCGCCGCCAAGCCGAACTGGATCGCCATGGAATACAACACCATCGAGAAGATGGGCGCCGGCGACTTCAAGGCCACCAGCGACTGGAACGGTTCGGCGCTGCGCCAGCGACTGGCCAATCCGGCCATCCACTACAACTATCCGAAGGAAGGCTACGGCCTGTGGAGCGATAACGTCGTCGTTCTGAAGGAAGCCAAGAACGTCGACAACGCCAAGCTCTTCCAGAACTTCATCATGGATCCGGAAAACGCGGCCGGCCTCTCGGCCTTCCACCGCTATGCCAACGCCATCACCGGCTCGGACAAGTACATGCCGGCCGACATGAAGGATGCGCCGGAAGTCGTCATTCCGGCGGACGCCAAGCCGAAAGGCGAATTCCAGAAGATGTGCGCGCCGGAAATCCAGGACATCTACACCAAGATCTGGACCGAACTGCAGAAGTAATCGCTGCATGAAAGACCCGGCGGCACACGCCGCCGGGTCTTTTCTTTTCCGGGAATGGCTTCATGGACTCCTATCGCAACAGCGACCCGCGGCCGCCGATCATGCAGGGGTCGCCGCCCGCCTTGGTGCCGCCAAGGCTCGACTGGGACCGGCCGCCATGGAACCGCTGGGCGTTCCAGCACATCAGGGAAATTCTGCCGACCGCCGAAGTCTGGCGCGGCAATGGCCATCGCCACCGTCTTGAACGCGCCGAGGTCGATCTTGACGAGCTGGCGGTCGAGGACAGCGAGGGCAAGCCGACAACGCTCGCCGAGCTGCTCGATGAGACCTATACGGATGGGTTTCTGGTGCTCAAGAACGGCAAGATTGCCTATGAGCGCTATTTCAACGGCATGGACGAGCGCACGCTGCATCTGTCGCAGTCGATGGCGAAATCCGTCACCGGCGCGGTGTTCGGCATACTGGCCGGACGCGGCCTGATTGATCCGGCCAGGCCGGTCACCGACTATCTGCCGGAGCTTGGCGCCACCGGCTGGGCCGGCGCCAGCGTCCAGCACGTGCTCGACATGACGACGGGCGTGCGTTTTTCCGAAGAGTATACCGACCGCTATTCCGATATCGGCCAGGTCGATGTCGCCACCGGCTGGAAGCCGGTGCCGCCGGGCAGCGATCCGGACTTTCGCTGGCCCTCGCATATGTTCGAGCTGATCCTGGGCTTGAAGGACACCACCCGTCCGCATGGCGCCCAGTTCGAGTACCGTTCGATCGAGACCGACGTGCTCGCCTTCATCATGGAACGGGTGACGGGCAAGCGTCTGCCGCAGCTGGTTTCCGAAGAGCTCTGGCAAAAACTCGGCGCCGACGAAAGCGCCTGCTTCACCGTCGACAGCGCCGGCTATGCCGTGGCCGATGGCGGCTTCAACGCCACGCTGCGCGACTATGGCCGCTTCGGCCAGGTGATCCTCGACAATGGCGGCGGCATCGTGCCGGCCGACTGGATCGAGGCGACGCGCAACGGCAAGCATGGGGCGGACTTCGGCCCCAGCCTGCCCGAAGGCAGCTACCGCAACCAGTTCTGGATCGAGAATCCCAGCTCGCGCGCGCTGATGTGCCGGGGCGTGTTCGGACAGATGATCCATATCGACTGGAACACAGGAATGGTCGTGGTGAAGCTTTCGACCTGGCCGGATTTCAGCAATCTCGCCTACTCCACGGCGACGCTGAAGGCCGTGCACGCCATTGCCGCAGCGCTGAGCTGAGACCCCACAAGAATCGACCTGGAAGGAAACGCCATGACCGGCAAGACCGCGTTCGAGACCCGCCACGGCTTCCGCCGCAACGAGGTGCTGCTTTCCAACTGGCGGGAAAACCCGTTCAACCGATGGTCGTTCCAGAACCTAGGCGAATTGGTGCCGACGGCACGCGTGACGGCGGTAGCAGGTGGTGTCGAAGCACCTGTGCGGGATATGGACGGCCTGCTCGGCGAAAAGGTTTCGGTGGCCAGCGTGCCGGAGACGGTGGCCGACTTCCTCACGCGCTCCAGCACCGACGCGCTGACGGTGATGAAGGGTGGCAAGATCATTGGCGACTGGTTCGCACCGCATATGGATTTCGGCGCCCGCCACATCATCTTCTCGGTCAGCAAGTCGGTCACCGCCATCATCGCCGGCATATTGGAAGGCGAGGGGGTGTTCGATCCGGAAGCGCCGGTGACGCAGTATATTCCCGAAGCCGCCGGCTCGGCCTATGGCGATGCCAGTTGCCGGCATGTGCTCGACATGAGCGTCAGCCTCGATTTCGAGGAGGCCTATCTCGATCCGGAAAGCGCGTTTGCCCGCTATCGCCGCGCCACGCTGTGGAACCCGGGCGGCGGCACGGAAAGCCTGCGCGAATTCATCCTGAGCCTGCAGCGGCTTGCGGAGCCGCATGGCCAGACCTTCCGCTACCGCTCGCCCAATTCCGACCTGCTCGGCCTGCTGCTGGAGCGGGCATCGGGCCAGCGCTTCACCGATCTGATGCGCGAGAAATTGTGGCGGCCGCTTGGTGCCGTCAGCGAAGCCTCGATCGGCGTCGACATGGAAGGCACGGCACGCACCGCCGGCGGCATTTCGGTGACGCCGCGCGACCTGGCGCGTGTCGGCGAGATGATGCGGCAAGGCGGCACGGTCAATGGCCGCCGCATCGTGCCGGAGACCTGGGTGCGCGACACGACCAGCACCGGCGGCAGTGCGGACGCCTGGCAGCGTGGCGCGATGCTGCCGCTGTTCCCAAAAGGCCGTTATCGCAACAAATGGTACCAGACCGGACACGAGAACGGCG
The DNA here is from genome assembly GCF_056174585.1 of Mesorhizobium kamtschaticum. Lineage (NCBI taxonomy): Bacteria > Pseudomonadati > Pseudomonadota > Alphaproteobacteria > Hyphomicrobiales > Phyllobacteriaceae > Mesorhizobium > Mesorhizobium kamtschaticum. The sequence goes on from NZ_CM149691.1 coordinate 2,585,890, forward strand.
CCTATTGCGGTATCGGCATCCACGGCCAATGGCTCTATGTCGACCCCACGACCGAAGTCGTCATATCCAAGATGTCGTCGCAGCCGGAGCCGGTCGACGATCCGTTGGATCTCGAGCTGGTCGCGTTTTTCGAGGCGCTGAGCCGAATGGCCTGAACGCCACATTAGCGCGCGCTTTCCTGTGGACCTGCCGGGTTGATGGAAGCGCGGCGGTTGGCGGACTGAGTGTCTGCGCCTATGGTCGCCGCTCTTTTCGAGAAGAGTGGGAATGACATGGCATCCGACATCAAGCGCATCGCAGCCATCATCGCGGCCGAGATCAAGGCACGGCCCGAACAGGCGGCCGCGGCGATCGAACTGCTGGACGAGGGCGCGACGGTCCCGTTCGTGGCGCGTTACCGCAAGGAGGTGACCGGCGGGCTGGACGACACGCAGCTGCGCGACCTTGCCGAGCGGCTCGCCTATCTGCGCGAACTCGATGCCCGTCGTGACACCATCCTCGGCTCGATCCGCGAACAGGGCAAACTGACCGAGGAGCTTGAGACCAAGATCGCCGCCGCCGCCACCAAGGCGGAACTTGAAGACATCTATCTGCCCTACAAGCCCAAGCGCCGCACCAAGGCCGAGATCGCCAGGGAGCGCGGGCTGGGGCCGCTGGCGGAGGCGATCCTTGCCAACCGTTCGCTGGTGCCCGCCGAGCTGGCGCTCGCCTATGTCACCGAGGAGGTGGCCGACACCAAGGCCGCACTGGAAGGCGCGCGCGACATCCTGTCGGAGCGGTTCGCCGAGAATGCCGACCTGGTCGGCAAGCTGCGCGCCTACATGAAGGAACGCGCCTTCATGCGGGCCCGGGTGGTCGACGGCAAGCAGGAGGCCGGCGCAAAATTCTCCGACTATTTCGACCATGTCGAGCGCTGGGCAAATGTGCCGAGCCATCGTGCGCTCGCCATGCTGCGCGGCCGCAACGAAGAGGTGCTGTCGCTCGACATCGAGGTCGATGCGGATGATGCCTCGCCGGTGAAACCGGTCGAACGGATGATCGCCAACGCCTATGCCATCGGCGCCAGCCTGCCCGGCGACCGCTGGCTGATGGACGTTGCCGGCTGGACCTGGCGCATCAAGCTTTCGCTGCACCTGACACTCGATTTGATGCGCGACCTGCGCGAGCGGGCCGAGGAAGAGGCGATCCATGTCTTTGCCCGCAACTTGAAGGATCTTCTGCTCGCCGCGCCCGCCGGCTCACGTGCCACGATGGGCCTCGACCCCGGCATCCGCACCGGCGTCAAGGTTGCGGTGGTCGACGGCACCGGCAAGGTGCTGACAACGACGACGGTCTATCCGTTCCCGCCGAAGAACGATGTGCGCGGCACGCAGGCCGAACTCGCCAAGCTCATCCGCCTGCACAAGGTCGAGCTGATCTCGATCGGCAACGGCACCGGCAGCCGCGAGACGGAAAAGCTGGTCGCCGACATGCTGTCCGACATGCCTTCCGATGGCGGGCCGAAGCCGCTGAAGGTTATCGTCAGCGAGGCTGGCGCCTCGGTCTATTCGGCCTCGGCGACGGCAGCGGCGGAATTTCCCGGGCTCGACGTGTCGTTGCGCGGCGCGGTGTCGATCGCGCGGCGGCTGCAGGATCCGCTCGCCGAACTGGTCAAGATCGAACCGAAATCGATCGGTGTCGGCCAGTACCAGCACGATGTCGACCAGTATCGGCTTGGCCGCTCGCTGGAAGCGGTGGTCGAGGACGCGGTCAACGCGGTCGGCGTCGACCTCAACACCGCCTCGGCGCCGCTGCTGGCGCGTGTTTCCGGCCTTGGCGCGTCGCTTGCCGACGCCATCGTTGCGCATCGCGATGCGACCGGGCCGTTCGCCAGCCGCAAGGACCTGCTCAAGGTGCCGCGGCTCGGGCCGCGCGCGTTCGAACAATCCGCCGGCTTCCTGCGCATTGCCAATGGCAGCGAGCCGCTTGACGCCTCGTCGGTGCATCCCGAGGCCTATGGTGTGGCCAAGAAGATCGTCGCCGCCTGCGGCCGTGATGTGCGCTCGCTGATGGGCGACAGTGCCGCGCTCAAGGCGCTCGATCCGCGCGTCTTCGTCGACGAGCGTTTCGGCCTGCCGACGGTGCGCGACATTCTTGCCGAACTGGAAAAGCCCGGCCGCGATCCGCGCCCCGGCTTCAAGACGGCGACCTTTGCCGACGGCGTCGATGACATCAAGGATCTGAAGCCCGGCATGCTCTTGGAAGGCACGGTCACCAATGTCGCCGCCTTCGGCGCGTTCGTCGATATCGGTGTCCACCAGGATGGGCTGGTGCATGTCTCGCAACTCGCCGACCGTTTCATCAAGGACGCGCATGAGGTGGTGAAGGCCGGCGATGTGGTGAAGGTGCGCGTGGTCGATGTCGACATCAAGCGCAAGCGCATCGCGCTTTCCATGCGCAAGGACGTCGGCGAGGGCGGCGCATCGAAAGGCGGGCCGCGCGACAATGGCGGCGGCAGGCCGGCGCCGCGCTCGCCGGCACCGCAGCGCCAGCCGGAACGGCCAGCCCAGCAAGGCGCGTTCGGCGCGGCATTGGCGGATGCGCTGAAGCGGAAGTAGCTACCAGGCCAGAACAGCCGGCTCCTTCTCAAGCTGGCCCAGCAGCCAGTCGCGAAAACTGGCGACCGGCGGATGGCCGCGCTTGTCGTGCGGGACGACGAGATAATAGGCGCTGCGGCTTTGCATCGGCTGGCCGGGCGCGGGTACAAGCTGGCCACGCTGCAATTCGCCTGCAATGAGGATGAGCGGCAACAGCGCCACGCCAAGGCCAGCCATGCAGGCCTGGGCGGCGGTGCCGAACTGTTCGAACTGCATGCCCGGTCCGGTCGGCGCGCTCAGGCCTTGGTGCTCGAACCATTCGGTCCAAGCGCCGGGGCGCGTTGCCATGTGCAGCAGCGGCAGGCGGCCGATATCGGCCGGTGTGGCGATGGCGCGGCCGGCGAGGAAAGCGGGTGACACCACCGGCGCCACCGTTTCGCGCACCAGAAGCGTCGAGTCTGCTTCCGGCCAGTCCGGCAGGCCGTAATGGATGGCGGCATCCAGCCTCTCCCTGGCGAAGTCGAAGCGGCCGACGCGGGTGACGAAGTTGATCGTGATGTCGGGATTGTTCTCGACGAAATCAGGGATCATCGGCATCAGCCAGCGCGTGCCGAAGGTCGGCAAAATGGCGAGGTTCAGGATGCCACTATGCCGATTGCTCATCAATCCAAGGGCCGCATCGCGCAACTGGCCAAGCGCTGACCGCACCGCCTCGGCGTAGATTTCGCCCGCTGTCGACAGCCGGACATTGCGGCTGTCGCGCTCGAACAATCGGCGGCCGAACTGGTCCTCCAGCAGTCTGATCTGGCGGCTGACCGCGCCTTGGGTCAGATCCAGCTCTTGGGCGGCGGCGGTGAAACTGCCAAGCCTGGCCACGGCCTCGAAGGCGGCGAGGGCGCTGATGTTCGGCAAGAGGCGACGTTGGACACTCATGATCCATTCCTAACGCTCATTGATCAGTGAAGCAATTTCGTTTGATTTTTTCGAGCTGCGGGCCGATAAGCCGGGCCAAGATTTTGCTTCACGCATGCGGTTGTTGCCAAAGCCATTGAGCACCTTCGCCGGCATGCACCAAGTCCGGGAGAGAGCCATGGCCGCCGACAAGAATGCATTCGTCTGGGAAGACCCGTTCCTGATCGAGGACCAGCTTTCGGAAGATGAGCGCATGGTGCGCGACGGTGCGGCGGCCTTTGCCGGCGACAAGCTGGCGCCACGCATCGAGGACGCCTATCTCAACGAGACCTTCGACACCGCGATCTTTCGCGAGATGGGCGATGCCGGCCTGCTCGGCATCAACATTCCGGAAGAATTCGGCGGGCTCGGCGCCAGCTATGTGACCTACGGGCTGGTCGCGCGCGAAGTGGAACGTGTCGATTCCGGCTATCGCTCGATGATGTCGGTGCAGTCGTCGCTGGTGATGTATCCGATCTATGCCTATGGCTCGGACGAGCAGCGCAAGAAATACCTGCCCAAGCTCGCCAGCGGCGAGTGGATCGGCTGTTTCGGCCTGACCGAGCCGGATGCCGGCTCCGACCCGGGCGGCATGAAGACACGCGCCGAAAAGACCGCCAACGGCTACAAGCTCTCCGGCTCGAAGATGTGGATTTCCAATGCGCCGGTCGCCGACGTCTTCGTCGTCTGGGCGAAGTTGAAGGGCGAGAACGGCAAGGACGAGATCCGCGGTTTTGTGCTGGAAAAGGGCATGAAGGGGCTGTCGGCGCCGAAGATCGGCGGCAAGCTGTCGCTGCGGGCGTCGATTACCGGCGAAGTGGTGATGGAAGGCGTCGAGGTCGGCGAAGACGCGCTGCTGCCAAACGCCAAGGGGCTTGGCGGCCCGTTCGGCTGCCTCAACCGGGCTCGCTACGGCATCTCCTGGGGTTCGATGGGCGCCGCGGAAGATTGCTGGCATCGCGCCCGCCAATATGGCCTCGACCGCAAGCAGTTCGGCAAGCCGCTGGCCGGCACGCAGCTTTACCAGAAGAAGCTCGCCGACATGCAGACCGAGATCGCGCTCGGATTGCAGGCTTCGTTGCGCGTCGGGCGGCTGCTCGACGAAGGCAAGATGGCGCCGGAGATGATCTCGATCGTCAAGCGCAACAATTGCGGCAAGGCGCTCGACATCGCCCGCCAGGCGCGTGACATGCATGGCGGCAACGGCATCCAGATCGGCTACCACGTCATGCGCCATGCGCAGAATCTGGAGACCGTCAACACCTATGAAGGCACGCATGACGTGCACGCGCTGATCCTGGGACGGGCGCAGACGGGCATTCAGGCATTCTTTTGAGCCCTACGGTTCGTCATCCTCGGGCTTGACCCGAGGATCCATGCCGTGACGTCAAGGCGCCGCTGCGGTGCAGGATATTCCAGGGCAGGTCGCAAGGGTTCTTCTGATCCGCTGCATCCTTTGTCCGAAGTCCCGGCATGGATCCCGGGGTCTGCGCCGCGTCGCTTCGCTCCTTGCTCCGCCCCAGGATGACGAAGATACGAAGGCTTTCGCCAATCGCCAACGCCGGAGACAGGCAGGTGTCGATGATCGGTCACCCAGCGCCGTTGCGCGTTCACTAGCTGCTTAAATTAGGTGCACCGCAACATCTGTGCTTGGAGAATGGCCGGCAGATGTGTCAGGGTTCGGCGAATTCGTTTGAAACGCCGATCTCCGGGGCCCCATGGCAATTCTGGCAGCCGTCTACCATCTGACCCACTACAAATACGACCGGCCGGTGGTGCTCGGGCCCCAGATCATCAGGCTGCAGCCGGCACCGCATTCCCGTACCAAGGTGCTCAGCCACTCTTTGAAGGTCGAGCCGGCGAACCACTTCGTCAATTTGCAGCAGGATCCTTACGGCAACTTCCTCGCCCGCTTCGTCTTTCCGGAGCCGGTAAGCGAGCTGAAGATCGAGGTCGACCTCGTCGCCGACATGACGGTCTACAATCCGTTCGATTTCTTCGTCGAGCCGTCGGCCGAGACGTTTCCGTTCGAATACCCGGAAGAAATCCGCGACGATCTCGCCATCTACCGCACACCTGAGCCGGCGGGTCCGCTGCTCTCGGCCTTCCTCAGGACTGTCGAGCGCAGCGCTCCCAACACCGTCAATTTCCTCGTTGATCTCAATGCGCGGCTGCAGCGGGAGATCGCCTATATCGTGCGCATGGAGACCGGCGTGTTCTCGCCGGAGGAAACGCTGGCCGCAGGCAAGGGCTCGTGCCGGGATTCGAGCTGGCTGCTGGTGCAGATCCTGCGCAATCTCGGCATCGCCGCCCGCTTCGTCTCCGGCTATCTGATCCAGCTGAAGCCTGACCTCATCGCACTCGATGGCCCGGCCGGCACCGCGGTCGATTTCACCGATCTGCACGCCTGGTGCGAGGTCTATCTTCCCGGTGCCGGCTGGATCGGCTTTGACCCGACCTCGGGCCTGCTCACCGGCGAGAGCCATGTGCCGCTCGCCGCCACGCCGCATTTCCGCAATGCGGCGCCGATTTCCGGCATGGCGAGCTTTGCCAATGTTGAATTCGGCTTCGAGATGCGGGTCGACCGCATCGCCGAGCATCCGCGCATCACCAAGCCATTTTCGGATGAAAGCTGGCAGGCGCTGGATGCGCTCGGCAACAAGGTCGATGCAGCACTTGCGGCCGGGGACGTGCGGCTGACGATGGGCGGCGAGCCGACCTTCGTGTCGATCGACGATTTCGAGTCCGCTGAATGGAACACCGCCGCCGTCGGCCCGACCAAACGCGAAAAGGCCGACGCGCTGATCCGCAAACTGCGCGAGCGTTTCGCGCCGGGCGGTTTCCTCCACTATGGCCAGGGCAAATGGTATCCCGGCGAAAGCCTGCCGCGCTGGACCTTCTCGCTCTATTGGCGCGCCGACGGCCAGCCGGTGTGGAGCGACCCGTCGCTGATCGCGCGGGAGAAAAGCTCGGCCAATATCGGCCCACAGCAGGCCGAAAGCCTGCTGACAGCGATCGCCGGCGAGCTTGGCATCGACAAGACCATGGTCAGCGAAGCCTATGAGGATCCGGCCGAATGGCTGCTCAAAGAAGGCAAGCTGCCCGAAAATGTCGATCCGTCGAATTCCAAGCTGGAGGACCCGGAAGAACGCAGCCGCATGGCGAAAGTGTTCGAGCGCGGGCTGACCAAACCGTCCGGCTATGTGCTGCCGGTGCAGCGCTGGAACAGCCAGGCGTCGGGCCCACGCTGGCGCTCGGAAAAATGGAAGACGCGGCGCGGCCGGCTGTTCCTGGTGCCGGGCGATTCACCGGTCGGCTACCGCCTGCCGCTGGGCACGCTGCCCTATGTGCCGCCGGCGCAATTCCCCTACATCGTGCCGGTCGATCCGTCGCTGCCGCGTGGGGCGCTGCCCGCGCGTGAGGCGATCTTGCCCACGGCGGCCCCAGCCGAACTGGAAGGCGCCGACGAGATGGCGCGCCGCCAGCAGGCGGTCTCCTTCACGGCGGCCAGCGGTCAGCAAGACCGGGTGGAGCAAGAAATCACCGAGATCGGCGGCGCGGTGCGTACGGCACTTTCGGTCGAGCCGCGCGACGGCCGGCTCTGCGTGTTCATGCCGCCGGTCGAGGCGCTGGAAGACTATCTCGAACTGGTCGCCGCCGCCGAGAACGCGGCGCGTGCCATCGGCTTGCCCGTGCATATCGAGGGCTATGGCCCGCCGCACGATCCGCGCCTCAAGGTCATCCGTGTGGCGCCCGATCCCGGCGTCATCGAGGTCAACATCCATCCAGCTGCCAACTGGCAGGATTGCGTGGCGACGACGACGGCGATCTACGAGGAGGCCCGGCTGACGCGGCTTGGCGCCGACAAGTTCATGATCGACGGCCGCCACACCGGCACCGGCGGCGGCAATCATGTCGTGGTCGGTGGCGCGACGCCCAATGACAGCCCGTTCCTGCGCCGGCCCGATCTGTTGAAGAGCCTGGTGCTGCAATGGCAGCGGCATCCCTCGCTGTCCTACATGTTCTCCGGCCTGTTCATCGGCCCGACCAGCCAGGCGCCGCGCTTCGACGAGGCGCGTCACGATTCGCTCTACGAACTCGAAATCGCCATGGCGCAGGTGCCGCATCCCGATCAAGGCAATGCGCCGCTGCCGTGGCTGGTCGACCGGCTGTTCCGCAACCTTCTGACCGATGTCACCGGCAATACGCACCGCTCGGAAATCTGCATCGACAAGCTGTTCTCGCCGGATGGTCCGACCGGGCGGCTCGGGCTGGTCGAGTTCCGTGGTTTCGAGATGCCGCCCAATGCGCGCATGTCGCTGGCGCAGCAATTGCTCGTCAGGGCGATCATTGCCCGCGCGTGGAAGAACCCGCTCAATGGCCGTTTCGTGCGTTGGGGCACATCGCTGCACGACCGCTTCATGCTGCCGCATCATGTCTGGGCTGACTTCCTTGATGTGCTCGACGACCTCAAGCTCAACGGCTTCGAGTTCCGCCCCGAATGGTTCGACGCCCAGCTCGAATTCCGCTTTCCCTTCTGCGGCGAGGTCCAGCATGCGGGCATCAAGCTGGAACTCCGGCAGGCGCTGGAGCCATGGCATGTCATGGGCGAGCAAGGTGCGATCGGCGGCACGGTGCGCTTCGTCGATTCCTCGGTCGAACGGCTGCAGGTCAAGACCGAAGGCCTGAACCCGGAGCGCCACGCCATCGTCTGCAACGGCCGCATCGTGCCGATGAAGGTGACCGACAACCGCGAGGTGGCGGTGGCGGGCGTGCGCTTCAAGGCCTGGCAGCCGGCTTCGGGCCTGCATCCGGCGCTGCCGGTCAACACGCCGCTGGTGTTCGACATCTATGACCGCTGGTCGGGGCGAGCGGTCGGCGGCTGCGTCTACCATGTCGCGCATCCCGGTGGCCGCAACTACGACACCTTCCCGGTCAATGGCAACGAGGCGGAGGCACGGCGGCTCGCCCGCTTCGAACCACGCGGCCACACGCCATCAGGCTATGTGCTGCGCGAAGAACAACCAGCGGAAGATTTCCCGATGACCCTTGACCTCAGGCGGCCGGCAAGACTCTGATCAGCGATGGCAAAGGGGAATCACAAAAGGATACGCGGCAAGCCGCAGGTCCATAGCCTGCTGGAGCACTACCAGCCGATCGACGGCGTCGTCGACGAGATGGTCGACGCCGCAGGCAATCCTCGTCCGGTGTGGAAGCATTTCATCGAGGCGCTCGACGATCTCGGCGCCGAGAAGCTCGGCCAGCGTTTTGCCCGCGCCGACCAGTATCTGCGCGATGCCGGCGTCTACTACCGCGTCTACGACAAGGCCGGCGCCAATGAGCGCGAATGGCCGCTGGCGCATGTGCCCCTGCTCATCGAAGACGCCGAATGGGCCGCGATCAGCGCCGGGCTCGTCCAGCGCGCCGAGCTGTTCGAGGAAACCATCGCCGATATCTATGGGCCGAACCGGCTCGTCGAAAAAGGCATCCTGCCGGCTGGATTGATCGCCGCCAGCCCCGAATATTTGCGCCCTGTCGTGGGCACCACGCCGGCCGGCGGCCATTACCTGCATTTTTGTGCCTTCGAGCTTGGCCGCGGGCCAGACGGCCAGTGGTGGGTGTTGGGCGACCGTACGCAGGCGCCGTCTGGCGCCGGCTTTGCGCTTGAAAACCGCGTCGCCACCACGCGCGCGCTGTCCGATATCTACGGCGAGATGTATGTGCACCGGCTTGCCGGCTTCTTCCGCCGTTTTCGCGACGCACTGATCGGCATGGCCAGGGAAAGCGATGGCCGCGTCGCCATATTGACGCCGGGGCCGCTCAACGAAACCTACTACGAACACGCCTATATCGCCCGCTATCTCGGCATCATGCTGCTTGAGGGCGAGGATTTGACCGTTTCCGGCGGCAGGCTGATGGTGCGCACCGTTTCGGGCCTGATGCCGATCAGCGTGCTTTGGCGCCGCCTCGATGCCGCCTTCGCCGATCCGCTCGAACTGCGATCGGATTCGCAGATCGGCACGCCGGGGCTGGTCGAGGCGATCCGGCAAGGGGCGGTGTCCACCGTCAATGCGTTGGGCTCCGGCCTGATGGAGACGCGGGCGCTGCTCGCTTTCCTGCCCAAGATTTCACGCGCCTTGCGGGGCGAGGAGTTGTTGCTGCCGAGCGTCGCGACGTGGTGGTGCGGGCAAGCAACCGAACGCGCCCATGTGCTGGCCAATATCGACCGCATGGTGGTCGGCCCGGCGCTGTCGACAAGGCTTGCCTTCGAGGATGATGGCCAGACCACGCTCGGCTCGGCACTGTCGGCCGGGGAGCGGGCCGAGCTGGTGGCGCGCATCGAACGCGATGGCGGCGCCTTCGTTGGCCAGGAAGCGGTGACGCTGTCGACGACGCCGGTCTTTGTCGGCGGCTGGCTGGAGCCGCGGCCGGCGAGCCTGCGCGTCTATCTGGCGCGCACGCCCGACGGCTGGACGGTCATGCCCGGCGGGTTTGCCCGCGTCGGGATGTCGCTCGACCCGACGGCGATTGCGATGCAGCGCGGCGGCCAGGCGGCGGACGTCTGGGTGGTCAGCGACAGGCCTGTCGAGCGCGAAACGCTGCTGCCGCAGGAGGGTGACAGCTTTACCCGCACGAGGCCGGGCAGCCTGCCCAGCCGCGCGGCTGAGAACCTGACCTGGCTCGGCCGCTATATCGAGCGCTCGGAAGACACGGTGCGCATCCTGCGCGCCTATCATGTGCGGCTGGCCGAGACGTCCGACCCGGACATGCCGCTGCTGGCCGACATCAGGGATTATCTTGAGCCTTTCGGCATCGACGTCGAGACGGCGATCCCGTCAGGACTGATCGGCACGCTCGACAGCGCCGTCTATAGCGCCGGCCAGATCCGCGACCGCTTCTCGCCCGATGGCTGGCTGGCGCTGAAGGACCTGTCGAAGACCATCCATCAGTTCGCGACGACGGTGGCGCCGGGCGACGACGCGACACGGGCGATGACGGTGATCCTGCGCAAGCTCGCCGGCTTTTCCGGCCTATTGCACGAGAACATGTACCGCTTCGCGGGCTGGCGTTTCCTCGAGATCGGCCGGCGGCTCGAACGCGGCATCCAGATCGCCCGTACGCTGTCCCGGCTGACCCGTGCCAAGGCGCCGGACGGCGCGCTCGACATGATGCTGGAGATCGGCGACAGCGTCATGACCCATCGCCGGCAGTATCCGGTGCAGGCCGGCCGGCGCACGGTGATCGATCTTCTCGCACTCGATCCGCTCAATCCGCGCTCCATCCTGTTCCAGTTGGAAAGGCTGAAGGCCGAGATCGGCCTGTTGCCATCGGTCGGCGGCGAGGGGCATATGTCGCCGGCGGCGAAGGAGATCCTGCAGCTCAACACGGCCATCGCCATCAAGGAGCCTTCGGACATGACGGCAAAGGCGCTGGACGAACTCGCCTATGAAATCGGCGGTCTCTACAACAGCCTCGCCAAGGCCTATTTCGGCTAGCATATGCTTTACGACATCAGGCTTCATCTCCATTACGATTATGCAGCGGCGGCCGGCGGCGGCCGCCACCAGATCCGCGTGCTGCCATCGACGATATCAGGCGTGCAGCGCGTCATCGCGGCATCCCTGTCGTTTACGCCGGCACCCAATGAACGGTCGGATTTTTCGGACTTCTTCGGCAACAACGTCACCTCGATCGCCTTTCGCGATGCGCATGACGCGCTCGACATCCGCATGAGCGCACGCGTATCCGTGTCGCGGCCCGAGCCTGGTCTCGACGTGTCGCCCGATATCGGCCGGCTCAGGCAGGAGCTGGGCTCGGTGCGGTCGTTGGCGTCAGCGTCACCGCATCATTTTCTGGCGGGAAGCGCTCACTCCGGCATCGATGCGGCGATCACCGCCTACGCACGAGACAGCATTGCCGGTTCGGCCGCCGGTACGGCAATGAACCTGTGCAACCGTATTCACCGCGATTTCACCTATGATGGTGACGCAACCACGGTGCGGACCCGGGCCAGCGATGCCTTCAAGCTGAAGCGCGGTGTCTGCCAGGACTTTTCGCACATTATGATCGCCGGGCTGCGGGGGCTGGGCATTCCGGCCGGCTATGTCAGCGGCTTCCTGCGCACCATCCCGCCCAAGGGCAAGCCCCGGCTGGAAGGCGCCGATGCCATGCATGCCTGGGTCAAGGTCTGGTGCGGACGCGACGCCGGCTGGCAGGAGTTCGATCCGACCAATGGCATGCGGGCCAGCAATGACCACATCACCGTTGGCTATGGCCGCGACTATTCCGATGTCGCACCGATTGTCGGCGTGCTGAAAACCACCGGCGGACAGGTTGGCGAGCAGGCTGTCGACGTCATTCCGGTCGCGCTCGAAAAGGCGTGAAAGCGGACGGGTCCGCACCAAGTGGACCTCGGGTACAATTTGGTACCAATAAAGATGACTTCTCAAATGATGAAGTGGCAGTTACCCTCAGGTCGGTTTCGAGGGGACCAATCGTTGCAGCATTGATGCGCGCGGGCGCGGGGTTTGGCATTGAAAGCGGTCAGCGTCGTCATTCCTGCCCACAATGCGGCGAAAACCATCACCGCAACGCTGGCGTCTCTCACCAGCGAGGCCGGGATTATCGGTGAGATACTGCTCGTCGATGACGCATCGTCAGACGGTACGGCTGCCGTGGCACTGCAGGCCGCCGCGAAATTGTCTCTGCCGCTGCGCGTGCTGCGGGCCAATTGCCGCGATGCCGGTGGCGCGCGCAACATTGCACTGGCGCAGGTGCTCTGCCCCTGGGTGTATCTGATCGATGCTGACGACCTGCATCTTGAGGACGGTTTGCGTGCATTACTCCAGCAGGCCGAACGCCAGGCAAAAGCCGACATGATCGTTGGCGCTTACCGGCGTCGGGTGAACGGGCAGGACCGGCAGATCAAGGTGCCGAATGGATATCAGGCTGGCTGTCTGGCAAACGCCGCGGCCTATGTGAAAGGCGATATCAGGTCGGTCGCGGTGGGCAGCGTGCTGGCATCCCGACACCTGGTCGGCGAAACGCGGTTTCCTGTCGGGCTGGCCTATGATGAGGACACATTGTTTTGGGCGCGGCTGATGAGTACGGCGTCGCTGGCCATGATTCAGCAGCCTGTGATGGTCTATGAGGTCTCGCCGATGCGCTCCGACGATCGTTTTGCCATCAAGCCGGTGAAGCGCTTTCTTGATTGGCGCCGCGAGCTGCGCACGCTCACCGATTGCAGCATCCCGGTCTCGGCGCTGAAGACCAGGGAGGGGCTTGTCGCCCTCAAGATTGCTCGCGTTCACTATGCGCGTGGCGACCTGGACACCGCGGCGCGCTTCCTGGCGGTGGCCGCGGCTGCGCCGAAACGACGGTCGGAGGCCTGGCGCTGCCTGCGCTACAAGCTCAAGCTCGCGGTGCGACGCCGGCTATCGGCTCCGGGGATAGAACTGCAGGACGCCTTGTAGTCGTCAAGCTCCGTCATCCGCCGATGCGGCACAGCCGACTTTCGCGCGGGCGTGGAACCAGCAGCCGGCCAACAGCTTATCTACGCATATTTGCGTGGAGCTTATATGCTGCAGACACCCGGATTGCCGCACGGCCGGTCAACCGACGGGGATGCTGCGCCGAAGAATGGGGCGCAGATCTCGGCCAGGGACGCCGCTCTGACCTATGTCAGCGATGCCGAGCCCGGCATCCGGCGGCTGAAGACAGGCAAGGGATTTTCCTACAAGGGACCGAATGGGAAGCCAGTCTCGGATGCCGCCAGGGCGCGTATCGAGGCGATCGTCATTCCGCCGGCCTGGACGGATGTCTGGATTTCGCCCGACGCGGATGGCCACATCCAGGCGACCGGCAGGGATCAGCGGGGACGCAAACAGTATCGCTATCATCCGCAATGGGCGCAAGAACGCGACGACGCCAAATATTCGAGCCTCGTCGATTTCGCCGAAAGCCTGGCCAAGTTGCGGCGCACGATAGACAGCGATTTGCGCCGTCATGGCTTGCCGTTCGAGCGCGTCGTCGCCGCGGTCGTCTGGCTGCTCGACAACACGATGATCCGCGTCGGCAATGCCGCCTATGCACGCGACAACAAGAGCTTCGGCCTGACGACGTTGCGCGACCGCCATGTCGACATCAAGGGATCGAGCCTGCGCTTCGCCTTCAAGGGCAAATCCGGCAAGGAATGGAAACTGAAGCTGGTCGATCGCCGCATCGCCGGGATCGTGCGGGGCGCGCAGGACCTGCCGGGCCAGAAGCTGTTCCAGTATCTCGACGAGGACGGCAACAGGCGCCCGGTCCGCTCCGACGACGTCAACCGCTACATCCGGGACGCTGCCGGCGATGCGTTCAGCTCCAAGCATTTCCGCACTTGGGGTGGCACCATCCATGCCGCGTCGCTGTTTGCGCAGACGGAACTGCCCGAAAGCCAGGCCCAGCAAAAGCGGGTGATGAACAGTGTCATCGACAGAGTGGCCGAGCGGCTGGGCAATACGCGCGCCGTCTGCCGCAAATGCTATATCCACCCGCAGGTTTTCGAGGCCTGGTCGCAGGGGCGATTGCTTGATGAAATGACGCAAGCCAACAAGCGCAAGTGGTCCATAGACGGTCTCGATGACGAGGAAGCGCTTGTGCTGAGATGGTTGAAGACGCACGAACGGTGACGCGCAGCAATTGGCGGTCGCTCCATCCGGATTTTTTTATCGACGCCGTGTCGGGATCGGTCCTACTGTTTCGTCCTTTGATACAGAAAAGGACCAACCATGCTCTACGCCATCCTATGCTATGCCTCCGAAGACGTCGTCAGCTCCTGGAGCAAGGCGCAGGACGATGAAGTCATGGCCAACCTCCTCGACGTTCAGGACAAGTACGCCAAGGCCGGCCGGCTCGGCCCGGTAGCGCGGCTTTTGCCGACGACGGCGGCGACGACGCTGCGGAAAGTCAAGGGCGAATCGGTCGTCATCGATGGGCCGTTCGCCGAGACCAAGGAGCAGTTCCTCGGTTTCTACACGCTGGAATGCGCCGATCTTGATCAGGCCGTCGAATTCGCCCGTGAGCTCTCCGAGGTCAACCCGAGCGGCGGATCCTATGAGATCCGGCCGGTGTCGGTGTTCAATCCCACCAAGGTGGCCGTATGACCGAACTGGCCTGGATCAGCTCCGCGATCAGCTCCGCCCGCCCGCAGGCGATGGGCGCGCTGCTGCGCTATTTCCGCGATCTCGATACGGCGGAGGAGGCTTTCCAGGATGCGTGCCTCAGGGCACTGAAGAACTGGCCACAGAACGGGCCGCCGCGTGACCCGGCGGCCTGGCTGATCTTTGTCGGCCGCAACAGCGGCATCGACGCTGTGCGCAAGCGCGCCAAGCAGGCGCCGATGCCGGGAGAGGACCAGATCTCCGATCTCGAAGATGCCGAGAGCGACATCGCCGAGCGGCTGGACGGGGCGCATTACCGCGACGACATATTGCGGTTGCTGTTCATCTGCTGCCATCCCGATCTGCCGGCAACGCAGCAGATCGCGGTCGCGCTGCGCATCGTCTCCGGTCTCACCGTCAAGCAGATCGCGCGCGCCTTCCTGGTCGGCGAGAGCGCCATGGAGCAGCGCATCACCCGCGCCAAGGCGCGCATTGCCGACGCCGGCGTGCCGTTCGAGACGCCTGGCGCGGTCGAGCGCTCCGAGCGGCTCGCGGCCGTCGCGGCGATGGTCTACCTGATCTTCAACGAGGGCTATTCGACCAACAGCGGCGAGGCGCCGGCGCGTGCGCCGCTCTGCGAGGAGGCGATCCGGCTCGCCCGGCTGCTGCTTAGGCTGTTCCAGACCGAGCCCGAAATCATGGGGCTGACGGCGCTGCTTTTGCTGCAGCATGCGCGCGCGCCGGCCCGCTTCGGCGAAGATGGCGAGATCGTGCTGCTCGAGGACCAGGATCGCGGCCTGTGGAGCCGCAAGACGATCGACGAGGGACTGGCCCTTGTCGACAAGGCATTGCGCCATCGCAAGCCCGGCCCCTACCAGGTGCAGGCGGCGGTCGCCGCCCTGCATGCGCGGGCAGAGAAGGCCGAGGATACCGACTGGGTGGAGATCGACCTGCTCTACGGCTTGCTCGAACAGATGCAGCCGTCGCCGGTCATCACGCTCAACCGCGCGGTGGCGGTCTCCAAGGTACGCGGCCCGGAAGCCGCCCTTGCCATGATCGAACCGCTGGAGCCGAGGCTTTCCGGCTATTTCCACTTCTTCGGCCTCAAGGGCGGGCTGCTGATGCAGCTCGACCGGGGCGAGGAAGCGCGTGTCGCTTTCGATCGCGCCATCGCGCTTGCCAACACGGCGGCGGAAGCGGCCCATATCCGCATGCATATCGACCGCTTGATGAAAGACGGTGCCGTGCGCGCTCCGGCGAAGAAGGCCAACTGAGCCGCGTCCACCCGTCTTGCTCGATCGTCTCTGGCTCAATCGTGTAATTTGGGCTTGGACCATGCCGGGGTGGCGATTTTCCCCTGAAACGAGTAATGCCACGCCATGACTGCGCCTGAAGTGCCTTCCGGCACGCGGGCGACATGGCGCGAGGCTTTGACCCGACGCCATATGATGGGATCTGAAAGGGACAAAAATGACCATAGCGAAGGAAACGGCTGAGCTTCTGGCGAAACTGGGTGTGGCCAAGGACGCGCTTGTCGGTGGCGACCTCATCGTGCGCAGCCCGGTAACTGGCGAAGAGATTGCCGCGCTGAAGACGATTTCGCCCGCCGATGCGAGCAAGACCATCGATGCCGCGCACAAGGCGTTCCAGTCCTGGCGGATGGTGCCGGGTCCCCGGCGCGGCGAACTGGTGCGGCTGCTTGGCGAGGAATTGCGTGCGCACAAGACCGAGCTTGGCCGGCTGGTGTCGATCGAGGTCGGCAAGATCCCGTCCGAGGGCCTCGGCGAAGTGCAGGAGATGATCGACATCTGCGATTTCGCTGTCGGTCTGTCCCGGCAATTGTACGGCCTGACCATCGCCACCGAACGTCCGGGCCATCGCATGATGGAAACCTGGCATCCGCTCGGCGTCGTCGGCGTCATTTCGGCCTTCAACTTCCCGGTCGCGGTGTGGTCGTGGAATGCGGCACTGGCGCTGGTCTGCGGTGACGCGGTGGTGTGGAAGCCGTCGGAGAAGACGCCGCTGACCGCACTTGCCTGCGAGGCGATCTTCAAGCGCGCTGTGAAGCGTTTCGGTGCCGACGCGCCGCAGGGCCTGGCGCCGGTGCTGATCGGCGACCGCGCCGTCGGCGAAATCCTGGTCGACCATCCCAAGGTGCCGCTGGTTTCGGCCACCGGCTCGACGCGCATGGGCCGGGATGTCGGCCCACGCCTGGCCAAGCGTTTTGCACGCGCCGTGCTGGAGCTCGGCGGCAACAATGCCGGCATCGTCTGCCCGACCGCCGATCTCGACATGGCGCTGCGCGCCATCGCCTTCGGCGCCATGGGCACGGCCGGCCAGCGCTGCACGACGTTGCGGCGCCTGTTCGTGCATGACAGCGTCTACGATGCCTTGGTGCCGCGGCTGAAGAAAGCCTATCAGAGCGTTTCCGTCGGCAATCCGCTGGAGACTTCTTCGCTGGTCGGGCCGCTGATCGACAAGGCCGCCTTCGACGCCATGCAGAAGGCACTGAAGGAGGCCACCGCCCATGGCGGCAAGGTGACCGGCGGCACGCGGGTCGAGAACGGCCATCCCGATGCCTATTATGTGCATCCGGCGCTGGTCGAGATGCAAAGCCAAGTCTCGCCGGTGACCGAAGAGACCTTCGCGCCGATCCTTTATGTGATGAAATATTCGGATTTCGACGCCGTGCTCGACGAGCACAATGCGGTCGGCGCCGGCTTGTCGTCGTCGATCTTCACCCGGGACCTGCAGGAATCCGAGCGCTTCCTCGGTGTCGATGGTTCGGACTGCGGCATCGCCAATGTCAACATCGGCACGTCGGGAGCCGAGATCGGCGGTGCTTTCGGCGGCGAAAAGGAAACCGGCGGCGGCCGCGAGAGCGGCTCCGACGCATGGAAGGCCTATATGCGGCGCGCCACCAACACGGTGAACTATTCCAAGGCGCTGCCGCTTGCCCAGGGCGTCTCATTCGACATCGAGTGAGAGCGCCGAGGTTTGCCTGAGGTCAGTGTCGGTGAAGCCCGCGAGCGTCAATCGACACAGGTTGAGGGCGTACATGCCGCCGTGACGCTGGACAGCTTCTGACGCTTGTCCAGCGTCGGTTTTTCGTAACGCTTTTTCATGCAGGTCCCTCTCCAATCGTAATGCCGCGCATGGCGACAACTGAAGTGCTAGCGGCCATCGCGGGTTCGTGCATCCCCCGCATGGGGGATGCCGCAACGGTCAGTGGTCTGTCGTCGAAGCAAAGGCTTCGGTGAAGGCGGCATCCATAATGGCCAGCTTCACCGCCTGGGCGGCCATGTATTCCTGGTAGAAATCGGGCGACATCCACATCACCGAATTGCCGCGTTGGCCGAGCCAACCGATGCTGCCGAGGTCTTCGGCATCGCGCAGCTTGCGCGCCAGATGGGTTCGAGACAGTTTCAGCCACTTGGCGAAATCACCGATCGACACGATACCCGTCGGGATTCGATCGAGGCCGGCATGATCCGGATCGACGCCCGCTATCAGCCAGTCCATGACGACGCCGCCATTGTTGAGCCAGGTGAACAGGGAAAAGGTCTGCTTGGGCTCGCGCACCAGATTGGACGAGAGCAGGCCATCGGCGATCCGTGGCTGCACCATGGCGAGTGCGTCCGGCCGGGCCAGGAACAGGGCCAGGCGGTTCGCACCGTCGAGACTGTCCAGCGTGTGCAGATGCGCCATCTGCCAGAGGGTAACCGGCTCCAACGAGGTCACCGATGGCTGCAGGGGGCGGATGCGGCCGTCCTGTGTCGCGGGCGCATACTCGATGAAACCGTAGTGCAGCATTTCCTTGATGAAGGCGTCGGCGGTGTTGCGGCTGGCCACGGCATGCTGCCGGATCACGTCGATGAAACGCGCCGCTGTCAGTTCCTTGCGATAGTCGTCAGGCTCGCGCCTGAAATACAGGGCAAGGCCGATATGGGCCATCAGCCAGCGTTGCTGCGTGGCGAACACCGAGGAAAGCCGCGGGTTCGTCTCATAGGTCTGGTTCATCGCCTGCGCCTGGACGCGAACACAGCGATGCAATGCCGGATGAGCGGCAATTTCTTCCAATGTGAGCGCCATTCTCCCCCGCTGCGATAAGCCCCCTTGCCGCGAAGACGCAAAGACACATTTTCAGCCTTCGCGGCCCGTGTCCAGACGCCGGCCGTCAATAGTGAGTGAATGTGTACAGTGGGCGTAAATCGTGGCAGCGATTCACTACCTCGAGGAAATGTAGAACCTATCGACTTTGTTCCGACGCAATTCCCAAGGGGAAGCGCTATGCGCATTTCCCGGGAAAACCGTTTCACGCTTTTCCTGGAATTGCTCTCGTGCGCGGCGCTGCTCAGCCAGCGCTTTGCGATCGTGGAAAACAGGCTTCGAAGGCGCTGTCGACGACGGCCAGCTTGGCGGCCTGGACGGTCATGTATTCCTCATAGAACCCGTGTGACACCCACATCACTGAATGGCCACGCTGGCCAAGCCAGCCGATGCTGCCGAGCTCCTCCGCGGTGCGCAGTTTGCGGCCGAGATGGGTCCGCGACAGTTTGAGCCATTTGGCGAAGTCGCCGATCGAAACCACGCTGGTCGGTATCCGCTCCAGGCCGGCATGGTCGGGATCGATGCCAGACATCAGCCAGTCCATGACGATGCCGCCATTGTTGAGCCAGATGAACAGGGAAAAGGTCTGGTTGGGTTCGCGCACCGGCTTTGAGGCAAGCAGGCCGTCAGCCACCAGCGGCTGCAGCGTCGCAAGCATGTCGGGCCGGTCCAGGTATCTGGCCAGCCGGTCGCCGCCATCGATATGGTCGAGCGTGCGCAGATGGGCGATTACCCAGCCGGTGAATCTCTCGATGGTGGCCGCCGTCGGTTGCAGGGGATGCGTGCGGCCGTCGCCGCCCGCCACATACTCGGCGATGTTGTAATGCAGCATCTCCTTGATGAAAGCGTCCGCCGTGTTGCGGCTGGCCACGGCGTTCTTGTGCACGACCTCGATGAAACGCGATACGGTCAGCTCCTTGCGGCGGTCGTTCGGGTCGCGCCTGAAATGCATGGCAAGGCCGACATGGCCCATCAGCCAGCGCTGCTGCGTGGCAAAGATGGAAGCCAGCCTGGGGCTCTCTTCATAGATCTGGATCAACGCCAGCGACTGCTCCTGAACGAAGCGATGCAACGCCGGATGGCCGGCAATATCTTCCAAATTCAGCACCATCCTCCAGCTCTTTCGAGTCAACTCCAACAGCGTGGTTTCGTTGCCCATTTTCCAGCCTTCAACACTTGTGTCCAGAGGTACCAAATGCCGAGAACTGGACCGGTCAAAGTGCGACAGGTTGGCGGCGCAACTTGCTAACTAATTGCTATAGCTTGAAAAACCCCTCCCAATAATAGTCAGCCGAACGGCCGCAGGTTGAATTGACCTTCATCAGGGCCAGGCATAGTTTCCGCGTCATCCGAGGGGCGGGGCATGCCTTTCGGACATGAATTCGAGAAACGGCGGCAAAGACGAGCGATCAGAGATCGCCCGGCGGCGAAGCCTTGCCCGCATGTACCTCGAATTACGAGTGGCTGGTGAAGTATAGAAGCAAGATCGCGATTGGCAAACAAGCCGATGGCCTGCCTGTTTCCCGCAGGCCCGGGGGGGGTGGGTGGTCCGCCATGCTCGCCGCTTCGATATGTCTAGGGCTCCCCGCCGGTGCGTTCGCTGAGACCGCCAGCCAGATCACACCACCAACTTTCCGGCCGCCGCCGCAGACCAACATGGCGGGCGTTACGATCCCGGAAGGATCGGGTCTCGAGGCGCCGGCGGGCGCCGAGAAGCTGAAAGTCAAACTGAGGGACGTCAGCGTCGAGGGCGGCCTGCCAGACATGGCCGAGGCGACGCGCAAGATCGTTGCGGGCCTCGCCCATCGCACGGTGACGGCGGCGGAAATCTTTGCCGCGGCGCGCGCGCTGGAGACCGAATATGGCCGCGCCGGCTATGCCCTGGTCCGGGTCGTGCTGCCGGCGCAGAAGCTCAATGACGGCGCAAGGCTCAGGCTCGTCGTCATCGACGGCTATCTCGAACGGATCGACACCAGCAACCTGCCCGAGCGCATACGCGGACGGGTCGAGGCAACGCTGGCGCCGTTGGTCGGGCAAAAAAGCATCAAGCTGTCGGCGATCGAGCGCAAGCTGCTTCTGGCCGGCGACACGCCGGGCGCCAGGCTGCGCTCGACCTTGCAGGCTGGCACCGCCAAGGGCGCCAGCGTGCTGGTCATCGACGGCAAGTACCATCCGCTTGGCGGCCAGGTCACCGTGGACAACTCGCTATCGCCATCGCTGCAGCGCTGGTCGACGGGCGTCGGTGTCGATTTCAACTCGCTGCTTGGCCTCGGCGAACTCGTCTATGTGCGCATCGGCGGCTATCCCGATGGCGGTGAGAGCGGCCTGTTCACCGATGCTCCGCGCAACCGCAACTATGCCGCCGGCATCGTTGTGCCGATCGGCTATGACGGGCTGACGCTCAACCTGGAAGCCACCCGCACACGCGCCAATCCGACCGCCGAGCCCGGCACGCTCGGCTTTGGCAGCGAGTTCGAGCGTTATTCGGCCAGGCTTCGCTATCCCTGGATCCGCAGCCGTGAACTGACCGTCAGCAGCGAACTCTCCTTCGACGCGCAGAACGATTTTCTCAATGCGGTGACGCCGATCTCGCTGCCGATCGCCGAGGATCGGCTGCGCATCGTCAGGTTCGGCACGGACGCCACCTGGTTCACGCCGCTCGGCGGCGTCTTCACCGGCAATGTCGTGGCCTCGTTCGGCATTGACGGGCTCGGCGCGCGCTCGGCCGCCGATGCCACACCGCTGCTGCCGCTGTCACGCCAGGGGGCCGATGCCGCCTTCCAGAAGCTCGAGGTCCAGGCCAGCTACAGCCAGCCGCTGGCCACGCATCTCGGCCTCGATCTCTATGCCCGCGCGCAGACCTCGTTCGGCAAGCCGCTGCTGCAGTCGGAGCAGATCGGGCTGGTCGGCCCCAATGGCCTGTCGAGCTTCGACGCCGGCGCGCTGCAGGGCGATTCCGGCTATGTGGTGCGCGGCGAGCTGTCCTCGCCCTGGTACGTGCCATTCACCGGCGGCATCGTTTCGCTATCGCCCTATGTCTTCGGCGCTGTCGGGCAGGTCCATCTCGAAATGCCGACCGTGCTCGAGACGGCCGATATCGTCGGCGCGTCATACGGGCTTGGGCTGAAGGTCGGCACGGCGCTCGCGGGCGACGCGACCAACGCCAGCCTGACGCTGGAATGGGGCCGCCAGCATCGCGACGACCATCTGCCGACCAGCGATCGCTTTTCGCTCGCCGGCGCGATCCAGTTCTGAGGTGTGAGCATGCGAAGCCACCCCCCACACCGCCGCAACCGCACCAGCGCGCCGCTGATGGCGCTTTTGCTGACCTCGACCGCGCTTGTCGGTTTCACCTCGGCGCGGGCGCAGCAACTGCCGACCGGCGGCAGCGTCGCCTCCGGCGGCGTCACCATTTCGAACCCGTCATCCTCGCAACTGAGCATCAAGCAGTCGACCAGCTCGGCCATCGTCAACTGGCAGAGTTTTTCGATCGGCGCGGGTGCGACCGTCAACATCGACCAGCCAACGTCGACCTCGACGATGCTCAACCGCGTCACCGGCGGCACCAAATCGACGATAGCAGGCCAACTCAACGCCAACGGCCAGGTCTTCCTCGTCAACCCCAACGGCATCGCCATCTCCAAGACCGGCAAGGTGAGTGCCGCCGGCGGCTTCGTCGCCTCATCGCTCGGCATCAGCGACGAGGACTTCAAGGCAGGGAATCTCAAATTCGAGGGCAACGGAGCCTCAAGCGCCGTCTCCAACCAGGGCTCGATCAGCATCGGCCGTGGCGGTTATGCCGCGCTGATCGGCGGCGGCGTCGACAATGCCGGCTCGATCAGCGTGCCACTCGGCAAGGTCGGGCTGGGTTCCGGCGAGAAGGCAACGCTCGATCTTTCCGGCGACGGCTTCTTGCAGGTTTCCGTGCCGACCAAGGCCGACGGCAGCACCGCGCTGGTCAGCAATTCCGGTCTGATCAGCGCCGATGGTGGGACGGTCGAGCTCAAGGCGGCTGCAGTGCGCGATGCGGCGCGCCAGGCGGTCAACATGTCCGGTGTCATCGAGGCCCGCACGGTCTCGGGCCAGTCTGGCGCCATCGTGCTCGGTGGGGATGAGGGTTCCGTCGAAATCACCGGCACGCTCGATGCCTCGGCCAAGGCCGGCGGTAAGGGCGGCAAGGTCACGGTCACCGGCCGCAAGCTGAAGCTCAAGGCAGCCAAGGTCGATGCCTCGGGTAAGGACGGCGGCGGTACGGTCAAGATCGGCGGCGACTATCAGGGCTCCGGTACGCTCCAGCACGCCGACACCACCGAGATTGACGCGGCGACGACCATCAAGGCCGATGCCACCGGTAACGGCAATGGCGGCACCGTCATTGTCTGGTCCGATGCGGTAACGGGTTTCGAGGGCATGATCTCGGCGCGCGGCGGCGAGCAGGGCGGCAATGGCGGGTCTACCGAGGTGTCTAGCCATGGCGTCCTCGATTTCGACGGTAATGTCGACCTCAGCGCACGATTCGGCGATACGGGGTACCTGCTGCTCGATCCCTACAATCTGACGATCCAGACCACTGCGGGCTCGCCTGCCGCTTCCGGATCGGGGGGATCTACACCGCCAGCGGCAACAACTCGATCCTGCGCGTTTCGACGCTGCAGAGCGCGCTCGCCAATGCCAATGTCACGGTCACGACCGGCACCGCCGGCAGCCAGACCGGCGACATCACCGTGGCCAATGCCGTGACCTGGGCGAGCGGAAATTCGCTGACGCTCAGCGCCAATCGCAACATCGTCGTCAATGCGAGCCTGACGAGCAGCGGCGGCGGGGCCATCAACCTGCGCGCCGACAGCTCGGGCACCGGGACTGGCACGGTGAGCTTCGCCAGCAGCGCGATCAAGGCGAGCACCTCGGGCGTCGTCTCGATCTATCACAACCCCACGGTTAATCCGGCGGGAAGCGGCGTCAACACGACAAGCTACGCCAATCCAACCGAGAATTATTCCGGCAACATCGCGGGTGGCGGCACGCTCAACGCGGCGATGCTGGTCAACACGCTCAACGACCTGCGCAACATCAAGAACAACAGCGGCGCCAATTTCGCGCTCGGACGCGGCATCGATGCGACCGGGACGCTCTTCACCTCGGCTGTCGTCGACACGCTGAATGGGACTTTCGACGGTCTCGGCAACACTATCTCCAACCTGACCATAACGTCGCCCGACAGCAGCGTCGGCCTGTTCGGCGACATCGCCGGCAGCGCCATTGTGCGTAATCTCAAATTGGCGAATGTCGTGATCTTGGGAACGAGCGGCTCAGCCAACAGCGCTACCATCGGCGGCCTCGCCGGCACGAATGAGGGAACGGTCAGTGCCGTTACCGTCTCGGGCAGCGTGAGGACGACCGCGGACTATTATCGCTCCGTCGGTGGCCTCATTGGCTTCAGCAGCGGCACGATCAGTGGTGCGATCTCCACCGCCACCGTGCAAGCCGGGTATACCGACAATGCCGGCGGTATTGTCGGCGCTCTTTTCGCCGGCAGCATCACCGGTTCTTCGGCCAGCGGCGCGGTAACCGTAGGCGGGCAGAGCAGCGGTGGCGGCCTTGTCGGCGACGCCAGCTTTGGCGCCTCGATCACCGGGTCCTTCGCCACGGGAACCGTAACGTCCGGGAATGCGTCAAAGGCAGGAGGCCTGGTCGGTAATCTCGACAGCGCCTCGATCGCGACATCCTATTCCTCGAGTACCGTGTACGGTGACGGCTCCACCCAGGCTGGCGGCCTCGTCGGCTCCACGAGAGGCACGGCCAGCATCGGCACGTCCTATGCGACGGGCGCGGTCAACGCCAGCCAGGGCTATGTCGGCGGGCTCGTCGGTGCTTCCCTGGACGCGACGACCACGGTCACAAACTCCTACGCCACCGGTGCGCTGATTGGCGCGACGCCTGGCGGGATCGTCGGCTACAACAGCGGCAGCATTGCCTCGTCCTATTTCGACCTCGACACCACGGGTGCCACTGCCGCCGCCGGCTGGGGGCCCAACACCGCCACCGGCGGAACGGGGCTGCACACCAGCGACTTCCTGACAGCGTCGAGCTTCACCGGCTGGACCTTCGGCACCACGGGTGGTGGCGCCGGCTGGGTGATCGTCGACGCCGACTCGACGCTGAACAATGCCGGAGGTGCTGCCGGCGGCACGCGGCCGATGCTTTTGTCGGAATATTCGACCACCATCACCAATGCACACCAGCTGCAATTGATGGCGCTCAATCTCAACGGCAAATACACCCTCGGCAACGATATCGATGCTAGCACGACGGCAGGCGGTCAGGGCGTATGGGGTGCCGCCGGCTTCGTGCCGATCGGCAGCGCGCTCGATGCCGGCACTGGTTTCCCGGCCAATTCCAATCTGCCGTTCGGCACGACCAACGAACATGCTTTCACCGGCACGTTCGACGGCAAGGGCCTCACCGTCTCCAACCTGTTCATCAACCGGCCGACGACCGACTATGTCGGCCTGTTCGGCTATGCCAACGCCGCAACCATCCAGAACGTCAAAGTGGCCGGCGGCTCGATTACCGGGCGCGACCATGTCGGCGCGCTTCTCGGCGGCAATCACGGCTATGCGAGCGATGGCAGCACCTACTATCCGTTCTATCTCATGAACGTGTCCGCTTCGGCGGCAGTGAGCGGGCGCGACTATGTCGGCGGGCTCGCCGGCTCGATCGAAGCCGGCTACATCAACGATGTCTCGGCAAGCGGCGCGGTCAGTGGCCGTGACTATGTCGGCGGTCTCGCCGGCTATAACAATTCCAGCAGCGGCTGGGTGGAAGCCGTCAGCACCAATGTTGCCGCTTCGGCGACAGGGGCGGTCAGCGGCCGCAACAATGTCGGCGGCCTGTTCGGCTATGTCCTGGCCGGCTTCTACAACACCTCCTTTGCGACCGGGACTGTTACGGCGACTGGCGACAATGTCGGCGGCCTGTTCGGGCAGGCCTCGGGTCAAGTTGGCAGCGGTCCGAGCGACACGGTCTATGCAACCGGTGCCGTCACCGGACGCAACAATGTCGGCGGCCTGATCGGCCTCTCCACCTTCAGCGCCACGCAAGCCTATGCAACCGGGGCGGTGACCGGCGTCACCGCGGTCGGTGGGCTGGTCGGCAACAATGATTCCGGCAGCTACATCGATACCTCCTTCGCCACCGGTGTGGTGCGCGGCGTTGACCAGGTCGGTGGCCTGGTGGGGCGCAATCTCAGCATCGTCGGTGCGATCGCCGGCACGACCGGCACCTACGCGACCGGCGCCGTCTACGGCACCAGCAATGTCGGCGGCCTTGTCGGGCTCAACGGCTCGGTCTATTCCGGCGGTGTTTCCCTTTTTGGCCGCATACAGAGCTCCTATTCGATCGGCTTCGTCAGCGGCACGACCAATGTCGGCGGACTGGTCGGCAACAACATGGCCGACACGTCGGGCAACAACAAGCCGGCGACCGTCAAGACGTCTTACTGGGACA
Organism: Mesorhizobium kamtschaticum; assembly: GCF_056174585.1. Taxonomy (NCBI): domain Bacteria; kingdom Pseudomonadati; phylum Pseudomonadota; class Alphaproteobacteria; order Hyphomicrobiales; family Phyllobacteriaceae; genus Mesorhizobium; species Mesorhizobium kamtschaticum. Next base: position 2,612,174 of record NZ_CM149691.1, read on the forward strand.
CCGATACGGCCGGCGCCGGCCTCTCGGGCATCGGTGCCGGCATCACCATAGGTGCAAGCGCCAGCGCCACCGGCAAGACGACGGCACAGCTGATGGCGGCGCTGCAGACCGGCTTCTCGTCGTCGACCTGGGGTCTCGTCGCCAACACCAGCCTGCCTTACTTCAAATGGCTTTATCCGACGACACCGCAGGTGGTGACCGGGACGGCCTACAGCGATCGTGGCACGACACCGCTTGCCGGCGTCGCCACCAACATCCTGGTCAACGGCACGATGACGCCGGCCTCGGCGGTCGGCTCGACCGGCGCCAATGGCTATTATTATTTCCTGCTGCCCAACGGCACCATCGCCGCGGGCGGGAGCCAGGTGCTGGTGACGTCGAGTGGACCCTCGGCCGGCGCCACCTTCCAGCAGAACGCCACCGGAAACATAAGCGGCCTGTCGATCTACGGTGCCTATCTCAAGCAGCAAGGTTCCGCGGCGACGCTGTCGGCGCTCAACGGCGCGCGCGCCACAGCGGTCGGCAGCAACGCCACAGCTTCCAGCCTGATCGGCGGGCTTGCCAATATGGAGATCGACCCGTCGGGAGCGACTTTCGCCATCGACCAGGCCGCCTATGTGCCGGGCACGCTCGTGTTCTCCTCGACGGGAACGGTGACCCAGACGGCCTCAATAAGCGCGGGCAGCCTTCTCCTGCTGGGCAGCGGCGGCAATTATGCGCTCAACAATGCCGGCAATGCGATCGGCACTCTGGCGGCCTCGACCGGAACAGTCAGCGTGACCGACAACGGCGACCTGACGGTTGGAACCGTCGCAGGCGTCAACGGCGTGACCGCGAGCGGCGCGGTCACGGTCAAGACCCCAGGCAAGCTGACGGTCGCATCCACGGCTAAAGTCACCGCCGGCAGCAACGCCAATGTCGTGCTCTCGGCTGGTGGCGCCTTCGTCAACAACCGTGGCAGCGACGCGGTTTCGGTCTCCGGAACAGGCCGCTGGCTTGTCTATGCCGCAGGTCCGACCGGCAACACATTCGGCAACCTCGACAGCGGTAACACGGCGATCTGGAGTACGGCTGCCGGCGGCGCCGTAAGTGCGACGGGCAATCGCTATGTCTTCGCCTACCAGCCGACGCTGACCTTCACCTCCGACAATGCGTCGAAGGTTTACGGCGACGCGATGCCGACGCTGACCTATTCGGTCTCGGGCTATCAGGCAGGGGTGGCCAACGCCTATCTCGGCGACAGCGCCACCACCGCCTTCACCGGCGCGCCGACGCTCTATACCCCCGCTACGCTTGCCACCCAGCAGCTCGGAGCCGGGACCTATACGATCACTATCGATGCCGCCAACGTCGCTGGGCTGAACGGCTACGCCGTTGCCTTCGGCAGCAGTGGCCTGCTTTCCGTTGCCAAGCGGATGGTCACCGTCACCGCGAATTCCGGGCAGGGCAAGACCTACGGCAATGCCGATCCGTCGTCCTATGGCTACACCTACTCCGATCTCGGCAACGGCGCGGCACTTGTCGGCGCGCTCGACCGCGACGCCGGCGAGGACGCCGGCACCTATACGATCGGCCAGGGCACGCTGACCAACGCCGCCAATGCGAATTACGACATCAATTTCGTCAGCAACGATTTCACCATCGGCAAGCGGGCTATCACGGTCACGGCGACCGCCGGCCAGGGTAAGACGTACGGCGATGCCGATCCGTCATCCTACGGCTATACCTATTCGGATCTCGGCACGGGCGCGGCCCTGGTTGGCTCCCTCGACCGCGCTTCGGGCGAGGATGTCGGCAGCTACGCCATCGGCCAGGGTTCGCTCACCAACGCAAGCAATTCGAACTACGATATCAGCTTCGTCAGCAACGATTTCAGCATTGGCAAGCGGGCTGTCACGGTCACTGCCACCGCTGGCCAAGGGAAGACCTACGGCAATGCCGATCCATCATCCTACGGCTACACCTACTCGGATCTCGGCAGCGGCGCGGCGCTGGTTGGCGCGCTCGACCGCGACGCGGGCGAGGATGTTGGCACCTATGCGATCGGCCAAGGCTCGCTGAGCAACGCCAACAATGCGAATTACGACATCACCTATGTCGGTTCGAATTTCAGCATCGGCAAACGGGCAATCACCGTCACGGCCGATACTGGCCAGGGCAAGACCTACGGCAATGCCGATCCGTCGTCCTACGGCTATACGGTCTCCGACCTTGGCAGTGGAGCGCATCTGGTCGGCGCGCTCGACCGCGATGCGGGCGAGGATGTTGGCACCTACACGATCGGCCAGGGCTCGCTGAGCAACGCCAACAATGCGAATTACGACATCACCTATGTCGGTTCGAATTTCAGCATCGGCAAACGGGCAATCACCATCACGGCCGATACTGGCCAGGGCAAGACCTACGGCAATGCCGATCCGTCGTCGTATGGCTACGCCCACTCCGATCTCGGCAGCGGCGCGGCGCTGGTTGGCGCGCTCGACCGCGACGTTGGCGAGGATGTCGACACCTATGCGATCGGCCAGGGCACACTGACCGACGCCGCCAATTCGAACTATGACATCACTTATGTCGGCGGCAGCTTCAGCATCGGCAAGCGGGCGGTCACGGTCACAGCGACAGCCGGCCAGGGCAAGACCTACGGCAATGCCGATCCGTCATCGTACGATTATACCTATTCGGACCTTGGCACTGGTGTGGCGCTGATCGGCGCGCTCGACCGCGCTTCGGGCGAGGATGTCGGCAGCTATGCCATCGGGCAGGGCACGCTCACCAACGGTGCCAACTCGAACTACGACATCAGCTTCGTCGGCAACGATTTCAGCATCGGCAAGCGGGCCATCACGGTCACTGCGACCGCTGGCCAAGGGAAGACCTACGGCAATGCCGATCCGTCATCCTACCTCTATAGCTATTCGGACCTTGGCACGGGTGTCGCACTGGTTGGCTCTCTCGATCGCACTTCGGGCGAGAATGTCGGCGGTTATGCGATCGGGCGGGGCACGCTGACCAACGCCGACAATTCGAATTACGACATCACCTATGTCGGGACCGATTTCAGCATCGCCAAGCGGGCGGTGACGGTCACGGCCAATGCCGGGCAGGGCAAGATTTATGGCGATGCCGATCCGTCGTCCTATGGCTACAGCTATTCCGATCTCGGCAATGGTACGGCTTTGGTCGGTGCGCTCGACCGCGCCTCCGGCGAGAATGTCGGCAATTATGCGATCGGACGCGGCACGCTCACCGATGCCGCCAATTCGAACTATGACATCACCTATGTCGATGCCGGCTTCAGCATCGGCAAGCGGTCGGTGACGGTCACGGCCGATGCCGGCCAGGGCAAGACCTATGGCGATATCGATCCGTCCTCGTACAGCTATACGTTCACCAGCCTCGGCACCGGCGTGGCGCTGGTTGGCGCTCTCGACCGCGCTGCCGGAGAGACGGTCGGCAACTATGCGATCGGCCAGGGCGGTATCACCAACGAGGCCAATTCAAACTACGACATCAGCTATGCCGGAGCCGACTTCAGCATCGCCAAGCGATCGGTGACGGTCACGGCGAATGCCGGCCAGGGCAAGACCTACGCCGACGCCGATCCGTCGTCCTATGGCTACAGCTATTCCTATCTTGGCAATGGCATCGCCCTGGTCGGCGCGCTGGACAGGGCCGCAGGCGAGAATGCCAGCGCTTACGCGCTCGGCCAGGGCACGCTGACCAACGCGGCAAATTCGAACTACGACATCACCTATGTCAGCTCGGATTTCACCATCGGCAAACGCGCCATTACGGTCGTGGCCGACGCGCAAAGCCGGCCGCAAGGCATGCCCAACCCGCCGCTCACCTACACGATCGGTGGGCTGGGATTGGTCGGCAGCGACACGCTCACCGGCGCACTCTCGACCGCGGCGACGCCGGCCAGCGCACCGGGCGGCTACGCGATCGAACAGGGAAGCCTCGGCGCCTCCGTCAATTACGAGCTGACCTATGTCGGCGCCGATCTGGTTGTCTCGCCGCCCAACACGGTCCCGGCACCGGACGCGGCCAGCACGGTCGCCTACAATAGCTATGCGTATGGTGCCGGCGCCCCGGCTCCGGTTTTCTTCACCGGCCAGCCGGTGGACGGCGATACGCAAACGCTGGTCGAGGATCCGCGGCTTGATGGCTTCGCGTTCTGCCAGGGCATGGCGCAGACCGCTTCCGTCTGTACTGTCGCGTCGGTCCAGTAGTGGCACGGAGCGCAGCCATGCCGCGTCAGACCCTCTCTCCACACCGCTTCAACCGCACCAGCGCGCCGCTGATGGCGCTGCTGCTGGCCTCGACCGCGCTTGTCGGCTTCACCTCGGCGCGAGCACAGGAACTGCCGACCGGCGGCAGTGTTGCCTCCGGCGGCGTCACCATCTCGAACCCGTCGTCCTCGCAGCTCAGCATCAAACAGTCGACCAATTCGGCCATCGTCAACTGGCAGAGCTTTTCGATCGGCGCGGGTGCGACCGTCAACATCGACCAGCCGTCATCGTCGGCCACTATGCTCAACCGCGTCACCGGCGGCACCAAATCGACCATATCAGGCCAGCTCAACGCCAATGGCCAGGTGTTTCTCGTCAACCCCAATGGCATCGCCATCTCCAAGACCGGCAAGGTCAGTGCCGCGAGCTTCGTCGCCTCCTCGCTCGATATCAGCGACGAAGACTTCAAGGCTGGTAAGCTGGAGTTCGAGGGCAAGGGTGCTTCGTCAGCGGTCTCCAATCAAGGCTCGATCAGCATCGGCCGTGGCGGATATGCCGCGCTGATCGGCGGCAGCGTCGACAATGCCGGCTCGATCAGCGTGCCACTCGGCAAGGTCGGGCTGGGTTCGGGCGAAAAGGCGACGCTCGATCTTTCCGGCGACGGTTTTCTCCAGGTTTCCGTGCCGACCAAGGCAGATGGCAGCAACGCGCTGGTCAGCAATTCCGGCCTGATCAGCGCGGATGGCGGGACAGTCGAGCTCAAGGCGGCGGCTGTGCGCGATGCAGCACGCCAGGCGGTCAACATGTCGGGCGTTGTCGAGGCGCGCAGCGTCTCCGGCAAGTCCGGCGCCATTGTGCTGGGTGGTGGCGACGGCTCGGTCGAGATCTCCGGCAAGCTCGACGCTTCGGCCAAGGCTGGCGGCAAGGGCGGCAAGGTCACAGTGACCGGCAGGAAGCTGAAGCTCAGACATGCCGTCGTCGACGCCTCGGGCAAGGATGGCGGCGGCATCGTCAAGATCGGTGGCGACAAGCACGGCAAAGGCACGCTGCAAACCGCCGCCACGACTGAGATCGATGCAGCCACGACAATCAAAGCCGACGCCACTGGTATCGGCGACGGTGGCACGGTAATCGTCTGGTCGGACGAAGTGACGAGTTTCGCCGGCAAAATATCGGCTCGCGGTGGCGAGGACGGCGGTAATGGTGGCTTCACCGAAGTCTCCGGCAAGCAGCGTCTCGACTTCACCGGTTCGGTCGACCTGCGCGCCCGCTTTGGCGATACCGGCGATCTTCTGCTTGACCCCTACAACGTCACCATCTCGAATGGTGCCGATACCGGCGGTTTCACCGCCAGCTCCAATGACAGCGTCATCAATGTCACGACGCTGCAGAACCAGCTGGCGCTGGCCAACGTCGCCATCTCCACCGGCAGCGGCGGCGCGCAGGCCGGCGACATCACCATCGCCGCGCCGATCAGCTGGAGCGCCAACACGCTGACGCTCAGCGCCTATCATTCGATCGTCTTCAACGCGGGTGCCACCATCGGCGGTGTCGGCGGCATTTCATTGGTCACCAACAATGGCGGCAGCGGCGGCGCGATCTCTTATGCGCTCGGCGCGGAGATCACTTTCACGGGCACGCAAGGGGCGCAGGCGCTGTCGATCAACGGGCAGAGCTATACGCTGATCTACGACGTCAACCAGCTACAACAGATCAACGCCGGCCTGAACGGCCGCTACGCACTCGCCAACGACATCGAGGCCAGCTCCACCTACTCCTGGAACAACCTTCTCGGCTTCACGGCGCTCGGCACGGATGGCAACACCAACATCCAGAATGGCGGCAACGGCTTCAACGGCACCTTCGACGGTCTCGGCCATATCATCAACCAGATCTGGGTCAGACAGATTCCGGCGAATTATGTCGGTCTGTTCGGCTATGTCGGCGCGGCCGGCGTGGTGCGCAATGTCGGGCTGGTGGACAGCTATACCAGCGGTTCCTACGAAACCGGCGCCATTGCCGGCTGGAACAACGGCACGATCTCCGGCGTCTGGGCCAGCGGCTATCTGCAAGGCGTCAGCAGTTCGGGCGGTCTGGTCGGCCGGAACGACGGTACTGTCACGCGATCATTCTCCACCGTGGCCGTCGACAGCAACAACGCAAACAATGTCGGCGGTATCGTCGGCTACAATGGCCCCGGCGGCATTGTCAGCCAGGTCTATGCCTCGGGAAGCGTGCTCGGCGGTCTTTATGTAGGCGGCCTGGTCGGATTCAACAGCGGCGCCGTCAGCGACGGCTATTCCACCGGGGCAGTCAACGGGACGACCGGCTCTACCTCCATCGGGGGCAGCGTCGGCTTCTCGTACGGGACGGTCACGAACGTCTATTTCGACACCACGACGTCCGGAACGACCACAGGCGTATCCGGTAACGGCACCGCCGGCGTCACCAGCACCGGCCTCACCACGGCGCAGTTGCAGAGCGGCACCGCCACCAGCCTGAGCGCGGCCTTCGGTGGCGGCACCGGAGGCCTTTATCCTTATCTGAAGAGCTTTTATCCAAACGGCGTCCAGGCCATCTCCGGCATTGCCTACAAGGACAGCGGTGTCACCCCGCTCTCTTCCGGCACGAAGCAGCCCTACTATGTGAAGAATCCCGGCTTCGTCACCGGCGTCTCGAACGGTGTCGACATCGGCACGGTCACCACCGGCGTCAACGGCTACTACTACATCGCCGTGCCGACTGGCCGGATCAACGACAGCGTGCTGGCCTACACCGTCCGCGATGCGGATCCGGACAACAGCTCGGGCGCGCAAAACGGCGTGACGTTCCGGACGGGCCTGTCGGGCGGCAATGTCTCCAACCTCAACGTCTACGGCAACTGGCGCCTCGACGAAGCGGACAGCTCGATCACGTCCCTTTCGGCGTTGCAAGACGCGGCTTCTGCGACGGTCGGCTCGACCTATGTCGGCAGCCTGTCCTTCGCCAACTGGCAGATCGAGACGGCGGCGACGACCTTCGCCATCGATCAGGCGGTGTCGATCGGCGCCGGCACGCTGGCGCTGTCGTCGAACGGCACGGTCACGCAGACGCACGGGCTGGTCGCGGCATCACTTGTTCTCGGCGGTACTGGCGACTTCGCCCTGGACAATGGCGGCAATCAGATAGGCACGATCGCGGCCAATGCAGGGTCGGTCAGCCTGTACGACCAAGGCGGCCTTGCCGTTGGCACCGTCGCCAGCGCGCGCGGCGTGACCACAACTGGTGCCGCCACGACGGGCCAGGTCAAGCTTCAAACAACAGGCAACCTGACGATCGCGGCCGGCGCCAAGGTCAGCGGCACCGATCCGGTGCTGTCGGCAATGGGCAGCTTCGTCAACAGCCGTGGCAGCGACGCCGTCACCGCGACCAGCGGGCGCTGGCTGGTCTATGCGGCAAACCCGACCGGCAACATTTTCGGCAATCTCAACAGCGGCAACACGGCGGTGTGGAATACTGCTGCCGGCGCGACGGTGAGCGCGAGCGGCAACCGCTATGTCTTCGCCTACCAGCCGACGCTGACCTTTACCTCGACCAACACCAGTAAGACCTATGGCGACACCACGGTGCCGGCGCTGGCCTACTCTGTGTCCGGTTATCAGGCGGGCGTCGCCAATGTCTATCTCGGCGACAATGCCGCCAACACATTCACCGGCGCGCCGTCGCTGTCGTCCGCCACGCTGCCCGCCGACGAGCAGGTCGGTGGCGGGCCTTATGCGATCACCATCGGCGCCGGCACTCTCACCACGCGCAACGGCTACGGCTTCGCCTTCAGCAGCACGGGACTGCTCAGCGTCGCCAAGCGGGCCATCACGGTTACAGCCGATCCCGGCCAGCACAAAACCTATGGCGATGACGATCCCGCCTCCTACACCTACACGGTTTCGGATCTCGGCAATGGCGTCGCCCTGGCGGGCTCGCTCGACCGCGACGCTGGCGAGAATACCGGCGCCTATGCGATCGGCCAGGGCTCACTGACCAATGCCAACAACACCAACTACGACATCACCTATGTCGGCGCCAATTTCACCATCGACAAACGGGCCATCACCGTCACCGTCGATCAGGGGCAAGGCAAGGTCTATGGCGACAGCGATCCGGCTGCCTATACCTACTCGGTTTCCAATCTCGGCGGCTTGTCGCTGACGGGCAATCTCGACCGCGTGGCGGGCGAGAATGCCGACACCTATGCCATCGGCCAGGGCACGCTCGACGTCGCGAACTCCAATTACGACATAACGTTCGTCGGCGCCGATTTCAGCATCGGCAAGCGGGCGGTCACCGTCACGGCCAATTCGGGCCTAGGCAAGATTTACGGCGATGCCGATCCGTCGTCCTATGGCTACACCTACTCGGATCTCGGCACGGGTGTCGCTCTCGTCGGGGCGCTCGACCGCGATTCTGGTGAGACTGTCGGCAGCTACGCCATCGGCCAGGGCACGCTGACGAATGCCGACAATGCGAACTACGACATCAGCTTCGTCAGCAAGGATTTCAGCATCGGCAAGCGCGCCGTCACCGTCACGGCCAATTCCGGCCTGGGCAAGACCTACGGCGATGCCGATCCATCGTCCTATGGCTACAGCTATTCAGACCTCGGCGCGGGTGTTGCTCTTGTCGGTGCGCTCGACCGCGCTTCAGGGGAGAATGTCGGCACCTACGCGATCGGACAGGGTTCGCTGACCAATGCCGACAACGCGAACTACGACATCACCTTCGCCAGCGCGGATTTCGCGATCGGCAAACGGGCGGTCACCGTCACGGCCAATTCCGGCCAGGGCAAGACCTATGGCAACGCCGATCCGACCCTTGGCTACAGCTATACCGACCTCGGCAGTGGCGCGGCGCTGGTCGGCGCACTCGATCGCGCTTCGGGCGAGGATGTCGGCACCTACGCCATTGGCCAGGGTTCGCTGACGAATGCCGATAATTCGAACTACGACATCACCTTTGCCGGCTCGACCTTCAACATCGGCAAGCGCGCGGTCATCGTCACAGCGACCTCCGGACAAGGCAAGACCTACGGCAACGCCGACCCGTCATCCTATGTCTATAGCTACTCCGACCTCGGCAGTGGTGCGGCCCTTGTCGGCGCGCTCGACCGCGCTGCGGGCGAAGATGTCGGCAGCTATGCCCTTGGCCAGGGTTCGCTGACCAATGCCGACAATGCGAATTACGACATCAGTTTCGCCGGCTCGAGCTTCAGCATCGGCAAGCGCGCGGTCACCGTCACCGCGACCTCCGGGCAAGGCAAGACCTATGGCAATGCCGATCCGTCGTCTTATGGCTATAGCTATTCGGGTCTTGGCACGGGCGCCGCTCTTGTCGGTGCATTGGATCGCGCCGGTGGCGAGAATGCCGGCGCCTATGCGATCGGTCAGGGCACGCTGAGCGATGCCAACAATGCGAACTACGACATCAGCTTCGTCAGCAACGATTTCACCATTGCCAGGCGGGCGGTCACGGTCACGGCCAATTCCGGCCAAGGCAAGACCTACGGCAATGGCGATCCGTCATCCTATAGCTACACCTACTCGGATCTCGGCACGGGCGCGGCGTTGGTCGGAAGCCTCGACCGCGCCGCCGGCGAGAATGTCGGGACTTACGCCATCGGCCTGGGCTCGCTGACCAACGCCAACAACGCGAACTATGACATCACCTTTGCCAGCGCGGGTTTCGCGATCGGCAAACGGGCGATCACCGTCACGGCCAATGCCGGCCAGGGCAAGACCTATGGCGATGCCGATCCATCACTCGGCTACACCTTCTCCGACCTTGGCAGCGGCACGGCTCTTGTCGGCGCGCTCGACCGTGGCGCAGGCGAGAACGTCGGCACCTATACGATCGGGCAAGGCACGATCACCAATGCCGCCAACGCGAACTACGACATCACCTATGTCGGCGCCAATTTCGCCATCGGCAAGCGGGCGGTCACGGTGACCGCCAATGTCGGTCAGGGCAAGATCTACGGCAATACCGATCCGACGCTTGGCTACACGACATCGGCGCTTGGCACTGGTACCGCCCTTGTCGGCGCGCTTGATCGTGCTTCGGGTGAGAATGTCGGCGCCTATGCGATCGGTCAGGGCACGATCACCAATGCCGCCAACGCGAACTACGACATCACCTATGCCGGCGCCGATTTCACAATTGGCAAGCGGGCCATTACCGTCGTCGCCGACGCGCAAAGCCGGCCGCAGGGCTCAACCAATCCGCCGCTCACCTACACGATCGGCGGGCTCGGGCTGGTTGGCGGCGACACGCTCGCCGGCTCGCTCTCGACCGATGCGACCACGGCAAGTGCGCCGGGCAGCTACGCCATCGAACAGGGGCAGTCTTGCCGCCTCGGCCAATTACGACCTGACCTATGTCGGCGCCGATCTGGTGGTGCAGCCAAGCAGTGTCGCGCCATCGGCCGACACCGCCAGCGTCGTCGCCTACAGTGCGGCCAGCCATGGTGGCGGGCAGCCTGTCCCGGTTTTCTTCACCGGACAGCCAGCCGCCGACGAAACACAAGCGCTGGTCGAGGATCCTCGCTTCGGTGGCCCCGCCATCTGCCAGGATCTTGGCGACACCGCTTCCATCTGCGCCATCGCCTCTGTCCAGTAGGCTTAGCCTTGCTCCCGCCTGTGTGCGCGAGGGTCGGATAGAAAAACCGGCGCCCCTGAAATCTGTCTGGGGCGCCGTGCGGTCATTGTCGGCCTGCGTCAGCCGTTCGGGTAGTAGCCGCCATCGGAGCCGTCGCCGATGTAGAAGCCACCGCCCGAATCGTTTTGCAGTTGCTGATCCAGGTTCTCGATCTGGCCGAGCAAGCTTTGGTATGCGCCGCCACCCGTGGCCGAGCGATGGATGTTGTCGGCCTGCATCATCAGAGTGTGCTCCTGCTCAGGGGTGATCGCCTTTGCATCCATTGCCTCGACAATCCCCTGCTTCACGCCCTGCAACTGGTCCAGGACCGCTCGTGCCTCGACGGACATGCCGCCGGGCTCGACCCTGTGGCGATGCACCGCGTAAGCGCTCGATAAGGGCACCGCCGCCAGAAGCGATGCGATTGCTATGATCTTCGGTGTAAAACTGCGCATGGTTGCGCCTCCCTTCAACGGGAAAAGCGGTATGGGTAACGCTTTCCGATCGCGGGCCAATCTGCTCCCGTCGCGTCGCGATGATCCTCTCATCGCCGGCGGTTCGTGGCCCGCACAATCCATATAGGAGCGTTCCAGTCCGTTAGACGGCAAGGAACGCAAAGTCGACAGTTTGTGATCGGCGGAGAGAGCCGCCATCCCATTCCCGCCTCACTCTCCGGGTTGAAGACCTGGCTGCCAGTGGTACCGTGCCCGCGAGCGCAATTGCCGGCACCAACGACCGAAGCGGTCGACATAGATGTAGATGACCGGCGTGGTGTAGAGGGTCAGGATCTGGCTCAGGATCAGGCCGCCGACGATGGCGATGCCGAGCGGCTGGCGCAGTTCCGCGCCTTCGCCAAGGCCGATCGCCAACGGCACGGCGCCGAACAGGGCCGCCATGGTCGTCATCATGATCGGGCGGAAGCGCAGCAGGCATGCCTGGTAGATGGCGTCATGCGCCGGCTTGCCTTCGTTGCGCTCCGCGGCCAGCGCGAAGTCGATCATCATGATGGCGTTCTTCTTGACGATGCCGATCAACAGGATGATGCCGATCAGTGCCATGATCGAGAACTCGATGTTGAACAGGGTCAGCGCCAGCAAGGCGCCGACGCCGGCCGATGGCAAGGTCGACAGAATGGTTAGCGGGTGCGCGTAGCTTTCGTAGAGAATGCCGAGCACGACATAGACGGCGATCAGCGCGGCAAGGATCAGCAGCGGTTGGTCGGACAGCGAGTCCTGGAAGACGCGCGCCGTGCCCTGGAAACTGCCATGGATGGTGGCCGGCATGCCGATGCGGTCGGCGGCCGCGTTGATGGCCGCGACGCCTTCGCTGAGCGCGACGCCCGGCGCCAGATTGAACGACAGCGTGGTGGCGACGAACAGACCCTGGTGGTTGACCGACAGCGGCGTGCTGCCGAGGCCATAGTGCGCAACAGCCGACAGCGGCACCATGGTCTCGGCTCCGGTGCTGACCGCCGAACCGGTCGAGGCCGCCGTCCTGCCGGTGCTGGTGATGGAATTGTTGGCCTGATTGCGTGCTGCGTCGGCGGCGACCGATTGGGCGCTGGTGGACTTGCCTGATACAGCAAACGTGCCGGCCACCGCATTGCTCGACTGCGATCCACCCACCGATCCGCCCGATGTGCTGACATAGACTTTTTTCAACGCATCGGGGTTTTGCCAGTATTGCGGCGCCACCTCCATGATGACGTGGTACTGGTTGCGTTGGACATAGATGGTGGACACCTGGCGCTGGCCGAAGGCGTCGTCAAGCGTGTTGTCGATCTCGCTGGCTGATATGCCGAGACGCGTTGCGGTGTCGCGATCGATGGTGACGTCGGCTTCCAGGCCCTTGTTCTGCTGATCAGAGTTGACGTCGGTGAGCTTGGGTTCCGTTTGCAGCGCGGCCGCGAGCTTCGGCGCCCACTCCGCCAGTTCGTCGAAACTGTCACCTTGCAAAGTGTACTGGTACTGCGCGTTCGACTGCCGCCCGCCGACGCGGATGTCCTGCACCGACTGCAGGAAGAGCGTGGCGCCCGGCACCACAGCCAGTTTGGGCCGCAGCCTGGCGATGACCTGGTCGGCGGAGATCTTGCGCTCGGCCAGCGGCTTCAGCGACACGAACATGGAACCGGAATTGGTCTGGCCGCCGCCGGTGAAGGCGACAGCGGCATCGACGGCTGGATCCTTGCTGACGATGCCGGCGAACTGGGTGAGCTTCTGCGACATCGACTGGAAGGAGGTTGCCTGGTCGGCCTGGATCGAGCCCGTCAGCCGTCCCGTGTCCTGCTGCGGGAAGAAGCCTTTTGGGATGGTGACATAGAGGTAGCCATTGAGGCAGAGCGTTGCCGCCAGCACCGCCATGATCAGCAGCGGATTGTCGAGCGCCCAGGATAGCGATCGGCGGTAGCCACTCAGCATGCTCTCGAAGATACGCTCGCTGAAGCGGTAGAGCCGGCCATGGTCACGCTGTCCCTCGGGGCGAAGCAGGATCGAGCACATCATCGGCGTGGTGGTCAGCGAGATGACGAGCGAGACCAGGATCGCCGCCGACAGCGTGATGGCGAATTCGCGGAACAGCCGTCCGACGATGCCGCCCATCAGCAGGATCGGGATGAAAACGGCGATCAGCGACAGGCTCATCGACAGCACGGTGAAGCCGACCTCCTGGGAGCCCTTGATCGCCGCCTCCATGCGGCCCATGCCGGAAGCGGTGTGGCGGGCGATGTTTTCGAGCACGACGATGGCGTCGTCGACGACGAAGCCGGTGGCTACCGTCATCGCCATCAGCGACAGATTGTCGATGCTGAAGCCCATCAGGTACATGGCGCCCAGCGTGCCGACCAGGGATACGGGCACGGCCACGATCGGCACCAGCGCCGAGCGCACGTCGCGCAGGAAGGCGAAGACGACGAGGATCACTAGGCCGATAGCGATCATCAGCGTTTGCGCGACTTCGCTCAGCGAGGCGCGGATGGTGGTCGAACGGTCGACCGCCAGCGACAGATCGATGGCCGGCGAGATCGAGGCGCGCAGCGTCGGCAGCAGCGCCTTCACCCGGTCGACCGTCGCGATGATGTTGGCGTTGGGCGAGCGGTTGAGGATGATCAGCACGCCCGGCTTGCCATTGGCGAGACCGGCATTGCGGATGTTCTCGACGGAATCATTGACCTGGCCGACATCGGAAAGCCTGACCGGCGCGCCGTCGCGGTAGGCGACGATCAGCGAGCGATAGGCATCTGCCTGGTTGGCCTGGTCGTTGGCGTAGATCTGGTAGCGCTGGTCGCCGACGTCGATGGCGCCCTTGGGGCTGTGGGCATTGGCCGAGGCAAGGGCTGCGCGCACATCCTCCAGCCCGATGCCGTAATCATAGAGCACCTGCGGGTTGAGCTCGACGCGCACCGCTGGCAGCGAGCTACCGCCGACCGACACCTCGCCGATGCCGTCGACCTGCGAGAGTTTCTGCGCCAGCACGGTGCTGGCGGCGTCGAAGAGCTGGCCCTTGGACAGCGTGTCCGATGTCATCGACAGGATGAGGATCGGGGCGTCGGCGGGATTGACCTTGCGATAGGTGGGATTGGAGCGCAGGCTCGACGGCAGGTCGGCGCGGGCGGCGTTGATCGCCGCCTGGACGTCACGCGCGGCGCCGTCAATGTCGCGGTCCAGCCCGAACTGCAAGGTGATGCGCGCGCTGCCGACACTGCTCGACGAGGTCATTTCGTTGACGTCGGCGATCTCGCCGAGATGTCGCTCGAGCGGGCTGGCGACGGTGTTTGCAACCACTTGGGGGCTGGCACCAGGAAGCGAGGCCGATACCGAGATGACAGGGTAGTCGACCGCCGGCAGCGGCGCCACCGGCAATTGCGGAAACGCCACCAGCCCGGCCGCCAGCAGGCCGAAAGTCAGCAGCGTCGTCGCCACCGGCCGCCGGATGAAAGGAACCGACAGGTTCATGGCCTGGCGTCCGCGCCATGTCCGCGGGGAGGATTGGGTTCGATGCCTCGGAAGCGGGCGGCGAGGCGGTCGAACCAGAGATAGATCACCGGCGTGGTGAACAGCGTCAGCAACTGGCTAAGCAACAGGCCGCCAACGATGGAGACGCCCAAGGGATGGCGCAGTTCCGAGCCGACGCCGGTGCCGAGCATCAGCGGCAAGGCACCCAGCATCGCTGCCAGTGTCGTCATAAGGATCGGTCGGAAGCGCAGCAGGCAGGCCTGGTAGATCGCCTCGCGCGGCGCTTTGCCTTCATTGCGCTGCGCGTCGAGCGCGAAGTCGATCATCATGATGGCGTTCTTCTTGACCACGCCGATCAACAGGATGATGCCGATGATCGAGATGATGGTCAGGTCCTGGCCGGCGATCATCAGCGCCAGCAGCGCGCCGATGCCGGCCGAAGGCAGCGTCGACAGGATGGTGATTGGGTGGATGAAGCTCTCATAGAGCACGCCGAGCACGATGTAGACGGTCACCACCGCCGCCAGGATCAGGAACAGCGTGTTGTCGAGCGACGCCTGGAAGGCGCGCGCCGCGCCCTGGAAACTGGTGAGGATGCTGAGCGGCATGCCGATGTCGGTTTGGGCCTGCTGGATCGCCGTAACCGCCTCGCCGAGCGACGCGCCGGGCGCCAGGTTGAATGAGACGGTGGTGGCGGGGAATTGCCCCATATGGGTGATCTGCAGCGGCGTGGTGGCGACATGAGTGGTTGCCACCACAGACAGCGGCACCGGCGCGCCGCCTGTCGACGAGGGCAGGTAGACGGAAGAGAGGGCCTTGAGCGAATCCTGTTCGGACGGGGCTGCCTCGAGAATGACGCGGGACTGGCTTGACGTGGTGTAGATGGTCGAGACCATGCGCTGGCCGAAAGCATCGTAGAGCGCGTTGTCTACCGTCGCCGGCGTGATGCCAAAGCGCGCGGCCTGGTCGCGGTCGATGTCGACAAAGACGGCAAGGCCGCTGTTCGACAGGTCGCTGGCCACATCGGCGAGCTGCGGCAGTGTGTTCAGCCTGGCAAGAAGCTTCGGCGTCCATTCTCCCAGTTCGTCGGCATTGGCGTCCTGGAGCACGAATTGATACTGGGTGCGGCTGACCTGGCCGTCGATGGTCAAGTCCTGAACCGGCTGCATGTAGAGCGTTACGCCCGCCACCGACGCGGCTTCCTGCTTCAGGCGCGCGATGACCGCGGTGATATCAGCGCTGCGCTCTTCATGCGGCTTGAGGTTGATCAGGATGCGGCCGACATTCATCGTCGTGTTGGTGCCGTCGACGCCGATGAAGGACGACAGGCTGTCGACATCGGGGTCTTTGAGGATGATGGCGGCCAGCTGCTGCTGGCGATCGGCCATCGCGGCATAGGAGATCGACTGCGGCGCTTCGGTGATGGCCTGGATGACGCCGGTGTCCTGCACGGGGAAAAACCCCTTGGGGATGACCACGTAGAGGGCCGCCGTCAGCACCAGGGTCGCCGCCGCCACCACGAGCATCAGCGTCTGCCGGTCGAGCACCCAGGTCAGCGCCCGACCGTAGCCGCGGATCACCCAGTCGAAGAAGTCGCGGCTGGCCCGCTGCAGGGCGTTCTCGCGCACCGCCGCCACCGGTTTGAGCAGCTTGGCGCAGGCCATGGGCACCAGCGTCAGCGACACCACGGCCGAGATCAGGATGGTGGTGGCCAGCGTGATGGAGAATTCGCGGAACAGCCGGCCGACGACATCGCCCATGAACAGAAGCGGGATCAGCACCGCGATCAGCGAAACGGTCAGCGAGATGATGGTGAAGCCGATCTGCTGCGAGCCTTTCAGCGCCGCTTCTAGCGGTGTCGAGCCCTCCTCGACATAGCGGGCGACGTTCTCGATGACGACGATGGCGTCATCGACGACGAAGCCGGTGGCGATGGTCAGGGCCATCAGCGACAGATTGTCG
Source organism: Mesorhizobium kamtschaticum (assembly GCF_056174585.1). Taxonomy (NCBI): domain Bacteria; kingdom Pseudomonadati; phylum Pseudomonadota; class Alphaproteobacteria; order Hyphomicrobiales; family Phyllobacteriaceae; genus Mesorhizobium; species Mesorhizobium kamtschaticum. Next base: position 2,628,984 of record NZ_CM149691.1, read on the forward strand.
AGGCTGAAGCCGAACAGGTACATGACACCAAGCGTGCCGACCAGCGACAGGGGAACCGACAGGCTCGGAATGAGCGTCGCACGCGCGCTGCGCAGGAAGACGAAAATGACCAGCACGACGAGGATGATCGACAGCGTCAGCTCGTATTCGACGTCACGCACCGAGGCGCGGATGGTCGTGGTACGGTCGGTCAGCACCTTGACGTCGACGGCGTTGGGCAGCGAGGCCTGGAGCTGCGGCAGCAGCGCCTTGATGCGGTCGACCACGTCGATGACGTTGGCGCCGGGCTGGCGCTGGATGTTGAGGATGATCGCCGGCGTGCTGTTCATCCAGGCGGCCAGCCGGTTGTTCTCGGTGGCGTCGACCACATCGGCCACATCGCTCAGCCGCACCGGCGCGCCGTCCTTGTAGGCGACGATCAGCGAGCGGTATTCGTCGGCGCTCTTCAGCTGGTCGTTGGCATTGATGGTGTAGGCGCGCGACGGTCCGTCGAAATTGCCCTTCGGCGTGTTGACGTTGGCGCTGCCCAAAGTGGTGCGCAGATCGTCGAGATTGAGGCCGTAGGCGGCGAGCTTGCGCGGATCGGCCTGGACGCGCACGGCGGGGCGCTGGCCGCCGCTGAGGCGGACCAGGCCGACGCCCGGCAGCTGCGATATCTTCTGCGCCAGCCTGGTGTCGGCAAGCTGCTGCACGTCGCGCAGCGGCATCGTCGCCGAGGTCAGGCCAAGCGTCAGCACAGGCGCGTCGGCCGGGTTGACCTTGGCGTAGATCGGCGGTGCCGGCAGGTCGGCTGGCAGCAGATTGCCGGCGGCGTTGATGGCGGCCTGCACCTCCTGCTCGGCGACGTCGAGCGAGATCGCCAGGCTGAACTGCAGCGTGATGACCGAGGAACCGGCCGAACTCACCGAGTTCATCTGGTTGAGGTTGGCGATCTGGCCGAGCTGGACCTCCAGCGGTGCCGTGACCGAGGACGTCATCACGTCAGGGCTGGCGCCGGGATAGAAGGTCTGCACCTGGATGGTGGGATAGTCGACCTCGGGCAGGGCCGAGACCGGCAAATAGCGATAGGCCAGCAGGCCGGACAGCATGATGGCGACCATGAACAGCGATGTCGCCACCGGCCGCAGGATGAAGGCGCGCGACGGGCTCATTGCTGCTGCCCGGACTCCGACTGCCCCGAGTCCGCCTGCCCCGAGTCCGAATGTCGATGCTTGTGGCCCTTGTGCTTGCCTGCGTTGTCCGGATTCGGCGCATCCGTCACCGGCTGGTCGGGTGCCTGCGTTTGAGTTGGCGGCGCTGTCCCTGCCGGCGCGGGCGTTGATGCCTGCGAGGGTGGTTGTGCCGGAGCCGGGGCCGGCGCCTGGCCGTCCTGCTGAAGGTTGATATGGGCGCCGTCGCGGAGCTTGTCGGCGCCGTCGACGACGACGCGGTCGCCGGGATTCAGGCCGGCGAGGATCTCGACGCGTTCGCCATTGGTGACGCCGAGCGTGACCTTGCGCACGGCGACGGTGCTGTCGGGATTGACCAGATAGACGAAGGTGCCGGGCAGGCCGCGCTGGATCGCCGCGATCGGGGCGATCGCCACGTCCTTGTGCTCGTCGACGAGAAGCCCGACGTTGACGAACTGGTTCGGATAGAGGACGCGCGCTTCATTGGCGAAGCCCGCCCGCAGCTTGATGGTGCCTGTGCTCGGATCGATCTGGCTGTCGAAGGTCTCGAGCTGGCCGTCGGCGAGCTTCTTGGCTCCGGCGCGGTCGAAGGCAGTGGTGGGCAGCGTGGCGTCCTGCTGCATGCGTTGCGCGATCGCGGGCAGTTCATCCTCGGGCACGGTGAACAGCACACTGATCGGCTGGACTTGAGTGATGATGACGATGCCGTTGGCATCGCCTGGGGTGACATAGTTGCCCTCATCGACCTGGCGCAGGCCGGCCCGTCCATCGACGGGAGAGAGGATGCGGCAATAGTCGAGATTGAGGGTGGCGGTCTGTATCATCGCCTGGTCGACCTGGACGGAGCCCTGGTCCTGCGCGACAAGGGCGACCTGCGCGTCGAGGGTCTGCGGTGTCGCCGTCCCCTGGGCCACCAGCTTCTGGTCGCGGACGAGGTCGAGCCCAGCATCCTTCAGCATGGCCTGGTCGCGCACCAGCTGGCCCTGGGCCTGGGCGAGTGCCGCCTGGAAGGGGCGGGGGTCGATCTCAGCCAGCAGGTCGCCCTTCTTGACGTCCTGGCCTTCCTTGAAATTGACCTGGATGAGCGGGCCGGTGACCTGCGACTTGACGGTGACGGTGGAGAGCGACGTCACCGTGCCGAGTGCGTTGAGCGTGACGTCTATGGTGCCCTTTTCGACGGTGGCGGCGCCGATCGTCGTCGGCGCGCCGCGTCTGCCGCCGGGTTGCCTGGCCTCGACATGCGGGCGTTGATAGAGATAGGCGCCGGTGGCGGCGACAATGGCAATGAAGATCAGCCACGGGATCCAGCCACGCGAACGGCGTGGCGCGACGGTCGTCTGCAGGGGCATTTCCAATTGCTGATCCATGGCGGCATCTCTCACCCCCATCGACCAATATGACCGAAACGACCCCAAGTCGAATTAACAGTTGGACAGGTTTGGCGCAGCCCTGCTGGCCGCTCAATCGCCCCGGATTGCTGCTTTGCTGGCCAGCCGCGACCTAGAGCGGCTCATCGTTTCACAGAAACGCCGAGCCGCTCTATATCCTTGTTTTGACGCAATTCCGGACGGAAAACCGTCTCACACTTTTCCTGGAATTGCTCTAGCTACATGCGCATCAACAGGCCGCCATCGACGGCAAGCTCGATGCCGGTGATGTAGCTCGCGGCGTCGGAGAGCAGGAAGAGCGCCGCATTGGCCATGTCCTGCGGCGTGCCGATGCGGCCGAGCGGCGCGTAGCTGGCCACGGCCGAACGCTTTTCCTCGGTGTCCCAGCGCGCCTGCAGCGGGGTTAGCGCCATGCCGGGACAGATGGCGTTGGAGCGGATGCGCTCGCCAGCAAGCTGCATGGCCAGCGATTTGGACAGCGCGCACACACCGGCCTTCGAGGCCTGGTAGGCGTCCTGCGGGTTGGCGTCGCCGCGATACCACTGGATGGTCGAGAAATGCACCATGGCACCGCCGCGTCCGCCCGAGCGCATGTGCGGAACGACGGAGCGTGCGGTGTGGACGAAGGATTTCAGATTGATGTTGAAGACCTGGTCCCAGACGTCGAGGTCCATTTCGAGCGCCGACTTGTCACGGCCGAACCACAGCACGCCGGCGACATTGGCGAGATAGTCGATGCCGCCGCGTTCGCGACCGGCCGTGCCGATCACCTGTTCGACGAAGGCGGCGTCGGTCAAATCGCCCTGGGCGAAGGTGAGCCTGTCGTCATAAGCGGCCAGCGATGCCGGGCGGGTCTTGACGTCGATGGCGGTGACGGAAGCGCCGGCATCGAGCAGTGCCAGCGTGATCGCCTCGCCCATGCCGCCGCCCGCGCCGGCCACGACCGCGTGCCTGCCGGTGAAATCATAAACGATCATCTCAACCCCTCATGTGCTGCCACCAATGCGCGATGTCGGGACAATCATGACGCGCTTCCAGCCGCCGGGCAAGGAAAGCGCCTGCGGCGCACATCAGCATGTCAGCCTGTGGCGTTCGCGGCATCCGATTTCTGCGCCGAGGCGTTTGGTGAAGCCTTCCGCGACAATTACGCCGAAAGCCGTCGGGCCGAGCAGGCAGCGTTCGATGCCTGGCAGGCGTCGCACATCACCGACTTCGAATGGCAGCGCTATTTCGTCAGCTAAGGAAGGGCGCTGTTCACTCGGCCGCCTGAACGCGGCTGGCCTGGATGATGGCGCGGATCTCGGATCGGCAGGAGCCGCAATTGGTGCCGGCCTTCAGCGCGCCGCCGATGGCTTCGACGGTGGTGCAGCCGGCTGTCACGGCCGCGATGATCTGGTTGGCCCCGATGCTGAAACAGGAACAGACGGTCGCGCCGGCATCGGGCCGTTCGGCACCGGCGCGGCCGGCGACGATCCGGAAGCGTTCGCGCTGGCTGGCGTGGACCTCTTCGAGTTGTCCAGCCGCCCAGCCACGCGACACCGCGACCGGGCCGGGCGCAACGAACAAGGCGCCGACAAGGCGCTCGCCGTCGAAGGCGGCAATGCGATGCTGGCCGGCATCGCGGTCATGATAGGCGAGCATTTCGGCCGAGGAGGCATCGAAGAGCGAACCGGCGAAGGCTGTCCAGTCGGCAGCGTCGTCGGCAAAGGCAAGCTCGACCCGCCAGCCGCCCTTGCAGCGGGCTGATGCCCAATAATCGGCGGTGATCGCTTCGGGACGTTGCCGCGTCACGGCAAAACCAAAGACCTTGGCGGCAAATTTCTCGATGCGGGCCGCGACATGCTTCAGCGCCGGCTGGCCTGAGACTGGATCGATGAGCGGTGCGGTCAGTGCGTCGAGCCGGCCTTTTGCCGCGAACTGATCGGTCCAATGCATCGGCGCGAAGACGCTGCCCCGGCGCTGGCGGGGCGTGATCAGGGCACGGACCAGCACGTCACCGCGCGGGCTGGAGATACGCACGATGTCGGCGTCACCGATGCCGTGATGCTGCGCGTCCACGGGATGGATTTCGACAAAGGGCTCGGCGATGTGCTGGGACAGACGCGGGCTTTTGCCGGTCCGCGTCATGGTGTGCCAGTGGTCGCGGATCCGGCCGGTGTTGAGGATGAGCGGGAAATCGGGGGTGGTGCGGCTTTCCGTGGTGGCGCGGATGGCGATGAAGCGGGCCTTGCGGTCGGGGGTGTAGAAATTGCCGTTGGCGAAGAAGCGGGTGGTGGGGGGGCGAGCTTGAACACCCCCCTCTGTCCTGCCGGACATCTCCCCCGCAAGGGGGGAGATCAGCAGCTTCGACGCCGGCTCCCCACTTTCAACGTTGGGGGTTGGCGAAGGCCGAGACAACAGCCGATCTCCCTCCTTGCGGGGGAGATGGCCGGCAGGCCAGAGGGGGGTGGCTGGGTTCGGCGCTGGCCATTGGAAAGACTCAAGGCCTGCGTAGGTCTCATCATCGACACTGGCATACGCACCAATATCGAAATCACGCGCGCCATCATTCTCGAACCCCGACAGCGCAGCATGCTCGCCAAAAATCGCCGCCGGCGTCTCATGCGCAAACGCCTCGCCGAACCCCATCCGCCGCGCCACCTCCGCGATGATCCACCAGTCCGGCCTCGCCTCGCCGGGTGCCGCCAAAAACGACCGCTGGCGCGAGACGCGGCGCTCCGAATTGGTGACGGTGCCGTCCTTCTCGCCCCAGGCGGCGGCGGGCAGCCGGACATGGGCATGGCGGATCGTGTCGGTGCTGGCCAGCACGTCCGAGACCACGACGAACGGACAGGCCTTGATCGCCGCTTCGACGGCGTCGGCGTCCGGCATCGAATCGACCGGGTTGGTGGCCATGATCCACAGCGCCTTGATGCGCCCGTCGGCGACGCCTTGAAACATCTCGACCGCTTTCAGGCCAGGCTTTTCGGCAACGGCCGGCACGTTCCAGAAGCGCCGCACGCGGTCGCGATGTTCGGGGTTTTCGATCTCCATATGGGCGGCCAGCATGTTGGCCATGCCGCCAACCTCGCGGCCGCCCATGGCGTTGGGCTGGCCGGTCACCGAGAACGGGCCGGCTCCCGGTTTGCCGATGCGGCCGGTGGCGAGATGGCAGTTGATGATGGCATTGACCTTGTCGGTGCCGGATGACGACTGGTTCACGCCCTGGCTGTAGACGGTCACCGTCTTCGCGGTGGCGGCAAACAGGCTGTAGAAGCGGCCAAGCTCGTCTTCGCTCAGCCCAGTGGCCGCGGCGACGCCGGCAAGGTCGAGCGCCGAGGCGGCGAAAAGGGCTTGGCCGAAGCCGGTCGTGTGCGCGGTGATGTAGGAGCGGTCGAGCGCGTTGTGCTGGCCGAGCCAGGCGAGCAGGCCGGTGAACAAAGCGACGTCGCCATCCGGCGCGATCGCCAGATGCATGTCGGCGACGTCCGATGTCATGGTGCGGCGCGGGTCGATGAGCACGATCTTCATCTCCGGCCGCTTTTCCCGGGCGGCGGCGATGCGCTGGTAGAGCACGGGATGGCACCAGGCGAGGTTGGAGCCGACCAGCACGATAAGATCGGCGAGTTCCATATCCTCGTAGGTTCCCGGCACCGTGTCGGAGCCGAAAGCGCGGCGGTGGCCGGCGACGGACGAGGCCATGCAGAGGCGCGAATTGGTGTCGATGTTGGCCGAGCCGATGAAGCCTTTCATCAGCTTGTTGGCGAGGTAATAATCCTCGGTCAGCAACTGGCCCGAGACATAGAAAGCGACGGCATCCGGCCCATGCTCGGCGATGGTTTGCGAGAAGGTCGATGCGACGAGATCGAGCGCTTCGTCCCAGCCGGCGCGGCGGCCGTGGATATCGGGATAGAGCAGCCTGCCGTCGAGATCGATGGTCTCGGCCAGTGCCGAGCCCTTGGAGCAGAGCCGGCCGAAATTGGCGGGATGATCGGGGTCGCCGCGGACGGACACTTGCCCGTCCGCGGCGACCTTCGCCAGCACGCCGCAGCCCACCCCACAATAGGGGCAGGTGGTCCTCACCTCGCGTGCTGCGTCAATCTCCATGGTCAGGCGGCGCGGCTGGCCAGCGCTTCCAGCGCCAGGAACAGGCGCTCGCCCTCGATCTTGACCGGGATGGTGCGCACCACGCCCTCGTCGGCGCCGAGCGCCTTGCCTGTCTCCAGCGAGATCACCCAATTGTGCAGGGGACAGGTCACCGCCGTGCCGTGGACGATGCCCTGGCTGAGCGGCCCGCCCTTGTGCGGGCAGTGGTCGTCGATGGCATAGACCTGATCGTCCTGGGTGCGGAAGACAGCGACCTTGCCTTGCGGCGTGGCGACGCAGCGCGCGCCACGGCGAGGGATGTCGGAGAGGGTGCCGATGGCGATCCAGTTCATTGAGCTGCCTTTGCTTGATAGGAATGCGCCAAGGCACCCCCCTCTGTCCTGCCGGACATCTCCCCCTCAAGGGGGGAGATTGGCAGCTTTGATTTTGCTGCCCATCTTGCAACGTTGGAGATTGGCGAAACCTTTGATGACGGCTGATCTCCCCCCTTGAGGGGGAGATGGCCGGCAGGCCAGAGGGGGGTGCCTCGCGCAAACGTCTCCATCACTCCGCCGCCTCGGCAAACCCGACCGAAGCCATTGGCCGGAATTCGTGCTTGTCCTTGCCGGACACGCGTTCCGACCATGGGTCGACCTGGGCGAATTTCTGGCTGAAGACGAAGCGCTCGTAGTAGGCCTTGCGCTTGCTCGTATCGTCCATGATCTGGCGCTTGATCTCGGGGATGCCGATGCGCTTGGCCCATTTGTAGATGCGTTCGAGATAGCGGCCCTGCTCGCGGTACATCTGCGTCAGCGCCACGATGTGCTCCAGCGCCTCGTCCTCGGTCCTGACCATGCCGAGCACTTCGGTGCCCTTGATGTCGAGGCCCGCTGCCCCGGCAAAGTGGATCTCGTAGCCACTGTCGACGCAGATGACGCCGACATCCTTGCAGGTCGCCTCGGCGCAGTTGCGCGGACAGCCGGACACCGCCATCTTGACCTTGGCCGGGTCCAGGAACCCCACATGAATTTCTCGATGCGGATGCCCAGCCCCGTCGAATCCTGCGTGCCGAAGCGGCACCAGTCCGAACCGACGCAGGTCTTCACCGTGCGCAGGCCCTTGGCGTAGGCATGGCCGGAGACGAAGCCGGCCTGGCCGAGATCGGCCCACACCGCCGGCAGATCCTCCTTGCGGATGCCCAGCATGTCGATGCGCTGGCCGCCGGTGACCTTGACCATCGGGATATCGAACTTGTCGACGACATCGGCGATGGCGCGCAGTTCGGCGGCGTTGGTCACGCCGCCCCACATGCGCGGCACCACCGAATAGGTGCCGTCCTTCTGGATGTTGGCATGCACCCGCTCGTTGATGAAGCGCGACTGGTAGTCGTCGGCGTAGTCGTCCGGCCAGTCGCAGACGAGATAATAGTTGAGCGCCGGCCGACATTTGGCGCAGCCGCAGGAGGTCGTCCATTCCAGCTCCTGCATGACGGCGGGAATGGTCTTCAGGCGCTTGGCGATGATCAGCCGGCGCACCTCGTCATGCCCGAGCGTCGTGCAGCCGCACATGGGCTGGACGGCGGCAGGATTGTATTTGTCGCCGATGGTCAGCACCATCAGTTTTTCGACCAGCCCGGTGCAGGAACCGCAGGAGGCTGACGCCTTGGTGTGGGCGCGCACATCGTCGAGCGAGGTCAGGCCCTTGGCCGTGATCGCGCCGGTGATCTTGCCCTTGCAGACGCCGTTGCAGCCGCAGATTTCCGCATCATCCGGCAAGGCTGCAACGGCCGCCATAGGGTCCAGCGGGGCACCCCCCTGGTAGGACTGGCCGAAGATCAACGTGTCGCGCATTTGCGAAATATCGGTCTGCTTCTTCTTCAGGTCGTTGAACCAGGCGCCGTCCGCTGTCTCGCCATAGAGCACGGTGCCGATGATGCGATCGTCCTTCAGCACCAGGCGCTTGTAGACGCCGGCCGCCGCATCGCGCAGCACGATCTCCTGGCGGTCCTCGCCCTCGGCGAAGTCGCCGAGCGAGAACAGGTCGATGCCGGTGACCTTGAGCTTGGTCGGCGTGTCCATATGGACGAAGGCGGCCGCCTCGTTGCCGGCAAGCTGGTGGGCGGCGACGCGCGCCATCTCGTAGAGCGGCGCGACCAGCCCGTAGACCATGCCGTTGACCTCGGCGCATTCGCCGAGCGCGTAGATGTCGGGATCATTGCTGCGCATGCCTGCGTCGACGACGATGCCTCTGTTAACAGCGATGCCCGCTTCCTTAGCCAGCGCCGAATTCGGCCTTATGCCGACGGCCATGACCACCAGCGTCGCCGGGATGATGGTGCCGTCGGCGAGTTCCACCTGCTCGACCTTGCCGTTGCCTGTGATCGCTTGCGTGTTGGCCTTGGTGATGACCTTGATGCCGCGTTGTTCGACCGCGCGCTGCAAGAGATAGCCGGCGGCAGGATCGAGCTGGCGCTCCATCAGCGTAGGCATGACATGCAGCACGGTGACGTCCATGCCTTGCGCGTTGAGGCCTGCAGCCGCCTCCAGTCCCAGCAGGCCGCCGCCGATGACCACGGCCTTGGCGCGCGACTGGGCAGCCAGCATCATCGCCTGGACATCGTCGAGGTCGCGATAGGTCAGCACGCCCGGCAGATTGTGGCCCGGCACCGGAATGATGAACGGCACCGAGCCGGTGGCGATGACGAGCTTGTCGTAGGGCTCGGTGACGCCGTGATCGGAGGTGACGGTCTTCGCCGCCCGGTCGATGGCAACGATCTTGTGGCCCTTGTAGAGGGTGATGTTGTTGGCGATGTACCAGCCGTCGCCGTGGATGATGATTTCCTCATAGGCCTTTTCGCCGGACAGCACCGGCGACAGCATGATGCGGTCGTAATTGACGCGCGGCTCGGCGTTGAAGATGGTGACGGCGTAGCGGCCCGGCGCCTGCTCCAGGAGGTGCTCCAGCATCCGACCGGGCGCCATGCCGTTGCCGATGATGACGAGTTTTTCGGTCATGGCGTTACTCCGCGGCTTCGACGAAGCGGTGGCGTTCGTAGAGGAACTTCAGCACCGCCTCGCGGCAGCGCAGGAAGGTGCGGTCGGAAGAGAGTTCGACGCGCCGACGCGGCCGCGCCAGCGGCACGGGAAGCACTTCGCCGATGGTCGCCGCCGGGCCGTTGGTCATCATGACGATGCGGTCAGAGAGCAGCACCGCCTCGTCGACATCGTGCGTGATCATGATCGTCGTCGAGCCGAGCCTGGAATGGATGTCCATCACCGCGTCCTGCAGATGGGCGCGCGTCAGCGCGTCGAGCGCGCCGAACGGCTCGTCGAGCAGCAGGATCTTCGGTTCCATGGCGAGCGCCCGAGCGATGCCGACGCGCTGCTTCATGCCGCCCGAAATCTCGGCCGGCCGCTTGTCCCTGGCGTGCGCCATCTGCACGAGGTCGAGATTGCGCATGATCCAGTCATGCCGCTCGGCCTTGGTCTTAGAGCGGCCGAAGACTTTCGACACCGCAAGGTTGATGTTTTCATAGACGGTCAACCATGGCAGCAGCGAGTGGTTCTGGAACACCACGGCGCGTTCCGGGCCGGGGCTGTCGACTTCCTTGTCCTCGAGCAGCACGGCACCGGCGGACACTTTGGTCAGCCCGGCGATCAGATTGAGCAAGGTCGACTTGCCGCAACCGGAATGGCCGATGATGGAGACGAATTCGCCCTTGTCGATGGTCAGCCTGATATCCCTCAGCACCTCGCTGACCTGGCCGCCCCGAGCGAAGGATTTGTCGATATGGTCGAGTTTCAGATAGGCCGTCATGGCGCTTTCCTCACTTTGCCGTTGTGCCGCGGGTGACGAAGGCGCCGACCGCCGCGACCATGCGGTCGAGGCAGAAGCCGGTGACGCCGATATAGGCGAGCGCGACGATGATGTCGGGCAGCCGCGACGAGTTCCACGCGTCCCAGATGAAAAAGCCGATGCCGACGCCGCCGGTCAGCATTTCGGCGGCAACGATGGCGAGCCAGGACAGGCCGATGCCGATGCGCAGACCGGTGAAGATGTAGGGCGCTGCGGCCGGCACCATGATCTTGACGAAGAACTCGAGCTGGTTGAGCCGCAGGATGCGGGCGACGTTGCGATAGTCCTGCGGAATGTTGCGCACGCCGACGGCGGTGTTGATGATGATCGGCCAGATCGAGGTGATGAAGATGACGAACAGCGCCGACGGGCTGGAATCGCGGAATGCCGCCAGCGATAACGGCAGCCAGGCCAGCGGCGGCACCGTGCGCAGGATCTGGAATACCGGATCGAGGCCGCGCATCGCCCAGATCGACTGGCCGACCAGCGCGCCGAGCGCGACGCCGACGATCGCCGCCAGGCCAAAGCCGATGGCGACGCGCTGCAGCGAGATCAGCACCCGCCAGGCCAGGCCGATATCCTGCGGGCCATTGTTGAAGAACGGATGCGCGATCAGGTCGTAGGCCTCGTTCCACACCTGGCTTGGTGGCGGCAGGCTCGATGTGGGCGACGAGCAGGCGACCTGCCAGACGACGAGCATCAGGGCGATGACGATGATGGGCGGCACCAGCGTGCTCGCCAGCTTGCCGGCGATCGCGAGCGGATCGAAACGGCGCCGCGCCCTGGCGGTGAACGCGATGATTTCGGCCGGCTTGGCGGGGAATGCCTTCACCTTGGTATCCTCGATAGTCTGGATCGACATGTCTGGGAAAAACTCCGTGGGGGCACTGGCGACAAGCGGCGGTGACGCCGCATGCGCTTGGGGGGACAAACGGCGCATTGCGCCGTTTGCGCCGACTACGCCGATGCCTTGATCTTCAGGCTGTCGAGATAGGCGGACGGGTTGGCCGGATCGAAGATCTTGCCGTCGAAGAAGGTCTCGACACCGCGCGAGGAAGAAGCCGGGATGTCGGCGGCAGCCACGCCGAGGTCCTTGGCGGCTTCGCGCCACAGATCCTCGCGGTTGACCTGGTCGACCAGGGTCTTGATGTCGGTGGTCGGCGCGAACTTACCCCAACGGATGTTTTCGGCGAGGAACCAACTGTCGTGGCTCTTGAAGGGGTAGGAGACGCCGCCCTTCCAGAACTTCATGTAGAGGTCGGTGCCGTTGGCGACGCGGCCATTGCCGTAGTTGATGTCGCCTTTGAGGCGGCCGATGATGTCGGCGACCGGCACATTCATCCATTGCCGCTTGCCGATGATGGCGGCCATCTCGTCCTTGTTCTCCTTGGCCTCGCACCATTGCTGGGCTTCCATGACGGCCATCAGGATCGCCTTGGTGGCGTTCGGGTATTTTTCGATGAACTCGGCACGCAGGCCGAGCGCCTTTTCCGGATGGCCCTTCCACAATTCGCCTGTCGTGGCGGCGGTGAAGCCGACGCCCTGGTGGACGAGCTGCTCGTTCCACGGCTCGCCGACGCAGAACACGTCCATGTTGCCGACCTTCATATTGGCCACCATCTGCGGCGGCGGCACGACGATGGTCGAGACGTCCTTGTCGGGATCGATGCCGCCGGCGGCCAGCCAGTAGCGCAGCCAGAGGTCGTGCGTGCCGCCCGGGAAGGTCATGGCGGCCTTGAGGTCCTTGCCGGCCGCCTTCTTGGCGGCGAAGGCATCCTTCAGCTTGGAGGCGTCGAGGCCGACACCAGTGCCGGCATATTCCTGCGCGACTGAAATGCCCTGGCAGTCGTAGTTGAGCCGCGCCACGATCGCCATCGGCATCGGCTGGTTGTTCTGCGTCACCTTGCCGGTGTGCATCAGGTAAGGCAGCGGCGTCAGTATGTGGGCGCCATCGATGCCGTTGGCCGCACCGCCGAGCATCAGATTGTCGCGCGTCGCGCCCCAGGAGGCCTGCTTCAGCACCTCGACATCGGGCATGCCGAATTTGGCGAACAGGCCTTTCTCCTTGGCGATCATCAGGGGCGCGGCATCGGTGAGCGCGATGAAGCCGAGCTTGGCGCCGGTGACTTCCGGCGCGGCGGTGGCGGCATAGGCGCCGGAGGGGAAAAGCTTGCGGGCCGCCACGAACAGGCCTGCCGTCATGGCGCTGCTGACCAGAAAATCGCGACGCGTCACATCCTTGAGGGATGTTCCCGTCCCGATCCAATTCTTCATCGTCTTCTTCATCGTCGTCTCCGGTTGAACGCGATTCCAAAACAAAAAAGCCGCCGGCCAGGTCTTCGCGCCCGAGAGACCGGGAGCGCGTTTTGACCTGAGCGGCAGCTTTGCCTGTGGCGCCCGTCATTGGACGCCTGTGACCCACGAAGGGCCTGATTATTTCAAAGCAGGAACCGTGCCAGTTTGCGGAGAAAGGAAAAACATAAATGAAATCAGCGACGCGTGCCCGTCGACGGCGTGCCGGGCACTATGGTGAACGGGCCAAAGATTGTTCATTAGAGTCGCCGTACGCACAATTTTTGTGCAATGCACAAGAATGGCGCTGAAATGATCAGGCTTCCGCGTGGGCCGATTTCTGGCGCGCGATGTAGGCGTCGATCTCGTCGGGATCGAAGATCTGACCGTCGAAGAAACCGTCCGGACCAAGCACCAGGCCGGCCCCGGTCGCGCCGACCGCGGTGGCGACCTTGAGCGCGCCCTCGACCTTCGAATTGGCGCCGGGTAGCGCCACGCCGAGTGGCTTCAGCGCCGAGCGGTAGAGGTCGGGCCGATAGCATTCGCGTGCAATGGCGAGGTTTTCAGGCGTGTGCGCGACATGCCCCCAGCGCACCATCTGCGTGTAGAACCACAGCGCATGGCTCTTCCACGGAAAGTTCGCCGCCTTGTCGAAGGGCAGGAAGAAATCGTCGATGGTCCGTTCTGCTCCTCCGCCCAGCCCTAGATGGCCGGTCAGGATCGGCATCTGCACCGCGGGCGGCAGACCGAGGAAGCCGGGCTGCGCCATCACCGCGGCCAATTCGGCGCGGTTGGCAGGATCCTGGCACCAGCGGGCCGAATGATGCAGCGCGCGCAGCAGTGCCGCCAGAGCCTCGGGATTCTCGTCCGCCCAGGCCTTGCGTACGCCGATCACCTTCTCGGGGCTGTTCTTCCACAACAGCGCCTTGACGGTGACGATATGGCCGGTGCCGGCGGCGACCGCAGCGCTGTTCCAGGGCTCGCCGACGCAGTAGCCGTCGATGCGCCCGGTGGCCAGCGCGTCGGCCATGAAGGGCGGTGGCACGATGACGATCTCGATTTCGCGGTCGGGATCGATACCGCAGGCGGCGAGCCAGTAGCGCAGTTCGTAATTGTGCCGGAATGCGGATGCACGACGGCAAAGCGCAGCGGCTCGCGGCCAGCTTGCACCCGCTCACGGATGAATGCGCCAAGTGCCACCCCGGCGCGCGCCGGATCGAGATCGGCTTCAGCGCCATGCGCCACTATCCCGGCCCAGACGGCGTTGGAGATGGTGACGCAATTGCCGCCAAGCCCAAGCGAGAACGGCACGATGGTTTCGGAAGCGAGCGGCGTCAGCCCGAGATTGCAGGCGAGCGGCATGGGTCCCAGCATATGCGCGAGATCGAAGTGGCCAATGGCGATGCGGTCGCGGATGTTGGCCCACGACGTCTCGCGGTGCAGCGTCAGGTCAATGCCTTCGCGTGCGGCAAAGCCCAACTCGCTTGCGGCGACCAGCACGGCGCTGTCGAAAAGCGGCATGAAGCCGGCAGTGATCTGGTGCTCGGCGCCCATGCTCATTCGTCCTCCGCTGGTCCGAGCAGCCCGGCGGCGGTCACCAGGCTCTGGGCGATGTCGCTGATCTTGCGGTTCTGGTTCATCGCCGTCTTGCGCAGCAGCGCGTAGGCGGCCTCTTCGGAGAGGCCGCGCGACTTCATAAGAATGCCCTTGGCGCGATCGATGACCTTGCGGCTCTCGAGCTCGCTGCGCGCCTCTTCCAACTCGCGCGCCATGCGCGAGAAGGCATTGAAGCGGCTCACCGCCATGTCGAGGATCGGCTTGACGCGCTCTTGCCTGAGCCCGTCGACGACATAGGCCGAGACGCCGGCATCGACCGCCGCCTCGATCGAGGCCTGGTCGGAGCGGTCGACGAACATGGCGATCGGGCGCTTTACGGCGCGCGACAGCTGGAACATGTTTTCGAGCATATCGCGGTTGGGATTTTCGAGATCGATGACGATAACGTCGGGTTCGATCTCGGCGATCCGCCGGGCAATGCCGGTCACGTCATGGATGACCGTGACCCGCTGATGGCCGGCCTCACGCAGGCCGGCCTCGATGATCGAGGCGCGGATGCGATTTTCGTCGATCACCAGGACGGCTAGGGAGGATCGGACCATGCCGGCATTGTGGGCAAGGCGGAGAAATTGTGCAATGCGGCATGGCCACGTCCGTTTAAAGGGCGTGGCTGTGCCGCATCATCGCTTGGCGCCATGAATCGCTTCCTGTCGGAAGCGGATCATGTCGTCTTGCTGCAAAGACAGGATGCGGGTTCAGCCGCAGACGCGGACCTGCTCGATCACCTTGTGATGGTGGCGCCAGTGCTTGATGATCTCGATGTGGCAGTTATGGTGCCGGTGGTGACGTCGATACTCGCCATTGTTGTTGTCGTCGTATTGCACGTTCTGGTCGTCGCCATACTGGTTGTCGTAATTATGCCGGTGATGGCGGCGAACGACGATCTGGCCATTGTCGGATTGGTCGTCCGGTGAATACTGGTTGTTGTCGTCGGATTGGATGATCACGCTTGCGGCTTGTGTGGGCGCAATGACTGCGGCTGTGGCGGCCAATGCCACCATGGAAGCCAAGAATAACTTCTTCATGTTTTCGTCCTCCTTAAGTTACATCAACTCGCGGAATGGCTTAGCGTTCCAATACGCTTTGGTAAGCTTTTCACGGCCGTCGTGTTTGATCCGGCCATCAGCGGCCGGGGCGACGGCGCTACAAGCGAACGAAGGCCGTCAGCGGCAGATGGTCGGAGGCAACGCGCGAAAGCGGCGTATCATGCGCTTCCACCGCTGTGATCATGCCGTGTCGGTTGGTCATGATCCTGTCGAGCGCCAGGAGCGGCAGGTTTGAGGGGAAGGTGGGGACTGCTGGCGGCTGCGGCCCAAACGTCGCATGCAGCGTATTGAGCGCCGAGCGGTTGCCGAGCCGCCATTCGTTGAGGTCGCCAAGCAGGAGCGTCGGCTTCTCGTCGGCGCTGCTCATGATGTCCAGCACGACGCGGGCCTGTTGCGAGCGCGAATGGCGCAGCAGACCGAGATGAGCGGCGATGACGCGCAAGGTCCGGTTTCCGTCGAGGTCGATCTCCGCCACCACCGCGCCGCGGGGTTCCAGGCCGGGAAGCCTGATCTGATGCACGTCGCGGACGACGCCCTTCTTGAACAGGAGGACATTGCCGTGCCAGCCATGGCCCTTGCCGGTGGCGGAAATCGGCACTGGCACCAGGCCGGTTTCCCGCTCGAGGCGGGGCAAGTCGAGAAGTCCGTCACGGTCGCCGAAGCGGTTGTCCGCTTCTTGCAGGGCGATGACGTCCGGATCGATTTCACGGATGACGCGGCTGGTCCGCTCGGGATCGAACTTGCGGTCGACGCCGATGCATTTGTGGACGTTGTAGGAAGCGACCAGCGTTCCGGTGGTAGCGGTCGCCTTGTGTGCAGCGGCGTTTGCCTTCTGCATCCGCCTGTCGCGAATGGACAAAAGCATGGTTGCGGGGAGGCTGCGTTCGTTCATCCGCACCGTGTGCCTGCCATGCCTGCTGGTCTCACCATGCACCTCAAATAGAGTCTTTGCGCTTATGTTCCATGGTTGACATCAAACTATCCGTCAAACACGTCGTTTTGTTAAAGATGGCGCCTGTTCTAGAGATAGGGTGAGAACCCATCTAGAGATAGGGCGATCCCAGCCACAGGATACGGTCGAACAGCCGGATGATGAACGGCCGGGCCCGCAAGGCGTCCAGCGTGACAGGGATAGCCGTTTCGATTGCTGATCCAATCCGGGCTTCGATCTCACGAGCAAAGCCTGCGTCGAGGACCTCCAGATCGATCTCGAAATTCAACCGCAGCGATCGGGCGTCGAGGTTGGACGAGCCGACATAGGCCCACACGCCGTCGATCGAAAGCAGCTTGGAATGGTCGAATGGCCCCTCCGTTCGCCATATGCGGCAATAGTTCTTGAGGATCTGGTCGAATTGCGCGGTCATGGCGCGGTCGACGAGGAAGAGATTGTTGACCGCGGGCACCACGACATCGATCTCGACGCCGCGCCGGGCGGCGGTGATCAAGGCGCTGATCAGTTCCCGGTCCGGCAGGAAATAGGGCGACATCAGGCGGATCGACTTGCGCGCGATCGAGAAGGCGCCGATCAGCAGTTTGTGGTTGGTCTCATTGCTGGCATCCGGCCCGGATGCGACCGCCCGTACCAGCATCGGCTGGCCGGCTGCCGGCGACAGCGGGGCAATTCGCCAGGCATCGCCCTTCAGCGCTTCGTTGGTGGAGAAACGCCAGTCTTCGGCAGCGACCGAGAACAGGTCGGCGACGACAGGTCCGGTGACCTTGAAATGCGTGTCCCTGGCACTGTTGGAGCCTGCAAACTCGGCGGAAAAACCCTTGCGGATGTTCATGCCGCCGGTAAAGGCGACGGTGCCGTCGACCACCAGGATTTTCCGGTGGGTTCTCAGGTTGGCGTAGGGCAGGCGCAAGCCCATGACGATGTTGCCGTTGAAGACATCGGCTGGGATGTTGGCGCGGCGCAGATGGCCGAGGATGCTGGGGACGGAGTAACGGGCGCCGACGGCGTCGATCAAGACCCGAACGGTGACTCCGCGCCCGACAGCGCCGGCCAGCGATTCGACGAAAAGCAGGCCGACGGCATCATTGTCGAAAATATAGGTTTCGAGCAGGACACTGCGTTCGGCCCCGTCGATCGCCGCGCACATGGCGGCATAGGCCTCGTCGCCGGTCTCCAGCACGTCGATGGTATTGCCCGGGTTGAGCGCGCGCCGCGCCACCCTGTCGCCCAACGTCCGCAGGCCGGTGAAGCGCTGACCGTAGCGCTCGACGATCAGGGCTTCCTCGGCGGTGATGTCGCGTTCATGCTTGGCGGACATCGCATCGCCGGCAAGCGGGCGCTGCGCGGTGATCGTGGCGCGGCGGATGCGGTTGATGCCGGCCACGGCATAGATCAGCACGCCAAGGATCGGTGACAGCACCATCACGCCGACCCAGCCGGTGGCGGCCCGCACATCCTCCTTGGTCATGACGGCGTGGGCGATGCCGACGGTCGCCATCACCACCGAGATGATCGCCAGGATTTGGGTCCAGTGAGTCGCAACAGTCTCGAACATTGCCGGGACTATCCAGCGAGCGGTCGCAGAAGGCAATGCGGACGCGCCTTCGGCGGAAGGCGGTCGCGGTCGGGTCAGCGCTTCGGCTGAAGGTGTCTGTTCCAGCAGGATTGAGCCGATGTAATTTCCCTGGAATCCCGCCTGGGAAAGCCAACATGACCCGAGGGAAAGCATAGAGCCGGCGTGGTCCGGCATCGTTCTTTGCTGCTTTGATCCCCGGGCTTCCTGTACTTTGGTGCCACATATATTGTATATCAGGAGGAATGAAATTAGCGATGTAACACTTTGATCGCAGGCGACGGGAGGCGCCAAATGATGACGTTCAACTTCGGGGGGCCTCCGATGGAGGGCGGCGACATATCGGCTCAATGCCAGGGCCAGTTGCGGCCTTTCGTCCGTGAAATCGTCCAGGCTGCGGTCGCTGCCGGCTGGAACCAGGACGATGTTCTCTTGGCTTTTGTGGAACTCACCTGGGATCTGTACGAAAAACGTCGCGGCGATTTGTAAAAGCCTGCCGCGACCCCGCCGATTCCGTGCTGCGGCGAATTTCAAACGCAGAAACCAGGCCATAGATATGCCGACGCCGGACAGTGCCGCAGTATCAGCACTCGATAAATAGCGCGAAAATGCGTGGCCGGTTCATACCGAATCCGACGAGCCAAACGCGCTCACCATCCGGGCAAAAAAGTATGCTCACCGCCTTGCTTCGTTGGCGATATTTTTTCTTTTTGTCCGAACACAAGTTTTTGTGTGAGTACGGATGTTCTTTCCTATCAGCGGCTTGTGCGTTACTGTGGTTTTGGGCAACGAGGGGCTAGGGGGATTTCAGGCGGCGGCTGAGGCAAGGCGAATGAAAAATGCGGACGAGGCTCGGGAAAGCGGCGTTTCCCGGGGCGTCGATCGGACAGCCCGATATGTCCTGGACATCATTCCGGAAAGTGCCGGCCCCAGACGCGCTACGGCGCGCGGCAGCGTCATCCATTCCGTCCGCGGTCCTGGGTCGCAGACATTCCTGGCCAGGGAGCATTCCACGGGAATTGTGCTGAGGCCGGGACGCAAATTCAGAGCCTCGCTCGGCAGTGACAGGATCACCGAATATGATGCTCCGGTCGGATGCCTGGTCATCAATCCCGCGGGCGTCGACAGCACGCTTGCCTGGTCGCAAACCAGGGAAAACGCCGTCATTTCCATATCGCCAGAAGCGCTGTCGGAACTGGCTGCTCACGAGTTCGATGTCACCGATACAGAGCTCGAACCGCCTGCGTTCGGCACGGTTGATCTGAGGGCTCTCGATATAGCCCGGATGATCACTGCCGAGCTGACAGGGACGCTGCCTCCGAACGAACTTTATCTGGACTCGCTGCTGACGGTGTTCGGCGTGCATCTGCTGCGCACCTACACGGGCCGCAGCAAGCAGGCCTTGACGCCCAAAGGCGGGCTCTCCGCCGTTGGCGCTCGGCGCGTGCGCGAATATCTCGACGAGAACTTTGTGCGAAAAGTCATGGTCGCTGAACTCGCTTCCGTCGCGGGGGTTTCACCCAACCATTTCATCGCAAGGTTCGCCAGGACGTTCGGGATGCCGCCGCATCGCTACCTGATCAATCTGCGCCTGGACTTGGCGGAAAGGCTGCTCGTCGACGGCGAGCTCGCAATTGCCGAAGTCGCCTACCTCGCCGGGTTTTCGGATCAGAGTCATCTGGCCGCCACCATGAAGAAGTACAGAGGAAGGACGCCGACCGGCTATGCTCCAGTCAAGACCTGAAAGCGCTGATATGGCAACGTGGCCACACTCGTCGACCAGATTTCAAAAGACCGGAATTTCCTACAAAGGTTCCGGTATTTTCCAAAATACGCGGGTCGTGACTGTGCCCATCCTTGGCGCGAGTCATCATCAGGTGCGCTTTGGTGCTTCAGCATTTGGAAGCGGGGATCGTCCACGGACATGCAGTGCGCGGCAGTCAATAGCTTTGCTTCAAAGGCCGAAGCGGCGATGCGACAACCGGCGCTGAACGTAAAAGGCGGGCTTTCGGCCCGCAGCGCCCGCCGTGTGCAGGAATTCCTCTATGAGAACTTTACGCGCAAGCTGGCGCTTGCCGAGATGGCTGCGGTTTGCGGGCTTTCACCCTATCACTTCATGCGGGCCTTCTCCAGGACGTTCGGGATGCCGCCGCATCAGTACGTCCTCGATCTGCGGCTGGACTTCGCCGAAAGGCTGCTTGCCGACAGCCGCATGGCGATCGCCGATATCGCCAATCTGGCCGGGTTTTCAAGCCAGAGCCATTTTACCACCGTCATGAAGAAATACCGGCAGGTGACGCCATTGCAGGCGCGGGTGGGCAAGTTTAACTCGAAGATTAGATGAGACGACGCTTGCTGCATTATCTTATTACTTGGTTCTAAAGCCAGGGCTAAGGTAACGAGCCGTTAACCTCCGTCTTGTTGCTCCGGTTTTTTCTCACGACACAGCAATTTCGTGAAATACTGCAAGCAGGAATCATGTCTTCCTGCTGGGGATTGGAATTGTCAGACGATTCCATGCCGGCCAGCGGAGAGGGAACCATGACCGACAATCGCATTTCGAGCGGCCCGTTTGTTCAGCGTCGGACAGTGCATTTCGCCAGACACTGGATTGCTGGCGCCGATCATGGCTCCCGCTCGGCTCGCCGCCGCCTGATGGCGGTTCTGCGCATGGCCCATCGCGTGCTCGGCATGCGCCGCAGGGGGCATGGGCTTGGCATGCTCGGCGTTGGGGCATCTGTCAGCGCAGTTCTGAGGCCGGCGGCCGCGTTCGCCATTGTTGTGGCCGCGACCTCCGTCGCGGGCGCGGCCACTGTTACGCTTGGCGGGGCGACCACCGGCGGCGCTGGTTCGCAAGTTGGCATCGGAACCGGCGCCCAGGCAGTCGCGACCGGCACCGGCGGCTCTCCGATCGCCATCGGCAACAATGCCAATGCGAGCGGACCCGCGCCCGCCGGCTTTACGTTCGAAGCGGTCGCGATTGGCAATGCGGCGACCGCCACGGGGGCTTGGTCCACCAGCGTTGGGACGACCGCTTCCGCGACGGGAACCGGCGCCAGCGCCTTCGGTACATCAGCCAACGCGTCGGGCAACCAGTCCACGGCGGTCGGAAATGGAGCGGCGGCCTCAAACCTCGAAGCGACGGCGGTCGGCTACATCGCCAAAGCGTCGGGACAATACTCGGTGGCTCTCGGCTGGAATGCGGCGGCTTCCGGCACGGGCGGCGCGATGGCGCTGGGCGCCGGCACGGTCTCAAGTGGCGTCAATTCAGTCGCGCTCGGCGTCAACGCCAGTGCCACCGGGGCGGGCTCAAGCGCGCTGGGCACGTTCGCCGTCGCTTCGGGAGGAAACGCCACCGCTGTCGGTGTCAGCTCCACGGCTAGCGCCAACTATTCGTTCGCCGCGGGCTGGTCATCCAATGCCAGCCAGCTCAGGGCGAGCGCGATGGGCTATCAGGCCATCGCGAGCGCAGTGGATGCCATCGCCGTGGGCACCAATGCCAAGGCAGACTCGGCCGAGGCGGTCGCGATGGGCACGAATGCGGTGGCGACCGGTGGCAAGGCCGTCTCCATCGGCTCCGGCAACACCGCCTACGGCAACGGCGCTGTCTCCATCGGCGATCCGAGCTATGCCAGCGGCACGGGTGCGTTCACCGGCGGCGCCAACAACATCGCCAACAGCGACGGCACGGCAACCGCCACCGCCGCCAACCAGGCCAACGGTGCCGTTGCCATCGGCAACAACAACAAGGCGATCGGACAGGGCTCCGTGGCGCTGGGCAACGGCTCGACGGCGGGTGCTTCGGGTCTCGCCGGCAATGTCGCGCTCGGCAATGGCGCGACGGCGGCGGCAAGCTCCGGCGACGTGGCGCTGGGCTCTGGTTCGGTGACGGTCGCAGCGGTCGGCACGCCCAATGCGGTGATCAACGGCACGACCTATGCTTTCCAGGGCACCAATCCGACCTCGACGGTCAGCATCGGCGCGCCCGGTGCGGAACGCACGCTCACCAATCTGGCGGCGGGGCGGATCAGCTTGACGTCGACCGACGCGGTCAACGGCTCGCAGCTCTTTGCCACCAACCAGGCGGTCAACGCCATCGGCACGACGCTGACCAACATCAACGGCGGCGGCGGCATCAAGTATTTCCACGCCAACTCGACCTTGCCGGATTCGCAGGCCCTTGGAACGAATTCCGTCGCGGTCGGACCCAACGCCGTGGCCAACAATGCCGGTGACGTGGCGATCGGCCTGAATTCCGCATCCGGCACCACGACGGCGGTGGGCGGCACGACGATCGGCGGCGTGAACTACACCTTCGCCGGCACCACGCCTGCCGGAGCGTTCTCTGTCGGTTCGGTGGGAGCCGAACGCCAGATTCAGAATGTCGCGGCCGGACAGTTGAGTGGAAGCTCGACCGACGCGGTCAACGGCTCGCAGTTGTTCGCCACCAACCAGCAGGTGACGCAGAACACCACCGATATCGCCGCTAACACCGTCGACATCACCAATCTCGGCAACACGATCACAAACATCAACGGCGGCGGCGGCATCAAGTATTTCCACGCCAACTCGACCTTGCCGGATTCTCAGGCCCTTGGAACGAATTCCGTCGCGGTCGGACCGAATGCCGTGGCCAACAATGCCGGTGACGTGGCGATCGGCCTGAATTCTACGTCGGGCACAACCACCGCGGTTGGCGGCGCGACGATCGGCGGCGTGAACTACACCTTCGCCGGCACCACGCCGGCCGGCGCCTTCTCGGTCGGCTCGGCTGGAGCCGAGCGCCAGATCCAGAATGTCGCGGCAGGACAGTTGAACGGCGGCTCGACCGACGCGGTCAACGGCTCGCAGCTCTTCGCCACCAACCAGCAGGTGACGCAGAACACGACTGACATCGCCGCCAACACTGCCGACATCACCAATCTCGGCAACTCGATCACCACCATCGGCGGTGACGTCACCAATCTTGGCAACACGATCAGCAACATCGCCGGCGCTACCTCGACCGCCTATACCGACGCCAATGGCGTGGGCATCCGCTACGCCCGCACCAACGAGACCGGGTTGGCGCAAACTGATTCCTTCGCGCAAGGGATCGGCTCCACCGCCGTCGGCTACCAGGCGACCGCGACCGGCGTCAGCGGTCTGGCGCTCGGCCGCGACAGCCAGGCCAGCATCGATGGCAGCGTCGCCCTTGGTTCCGACTCGGTTTCCGATCGCGCCTTGGCGCCGGCCACCGGCCAGATCGCCGCCGGTCCGTCCAACTTCATCCAGTACAACACGACCGACAAGACGCTGCTCGGCGCCGTTTCGGTCGGCACGGACACGTCCTACCGGCAGATCACCAATGTCGCCGACGGCACGCAGGATCAGGATGCGGTGACGGTGCGCCAGCTCGCCGGCGCCATCGCCTCGGTCTCGTCGACGTCGACCAAGTATTTCCATGCCAATTCTACGGCCGGCGACTCGCTCGCGGTCGGGGCGGAATCGGTCGCGGTCGGCCCGACGACGGTCGTCAACGGCGACAATGGCGTCGGCATCGGCAATGGCGCCATCGTCGACCAGACCGCACCCGGCGGCACGGCCATCGGCCAGAACGCCCACGTCATGCTGGCCGACGGCCTGGCGCTCGGCACCAATTCGCTGGCGTCCGGCATCCAGTCGGTGGCGCTCGGCGCCGGCGCTCAAAGCACTTTCATCAACAGCGTCGCGCTGGGCGCGCAGTCCGTCACCACGGTCGGCGCCCAGACCGGCTACACGGCCTTTGCCCTCACCGCCCCGCAGACCTCGGTCGGCGAGGTGTCGATCGGCTCAGCTGGGGCCGAACGCAAGCTCACCAATGTCGCGGCGGGCTCGGCCGATACCGATGCCGTCAATGTCTCCCAGCTTAAGGGCGTATCGCAGAACGTCGCCAACCTGTTCGGCGGCGGCACCACGGTCAATCCCGACGGCTCGATCACCGGACCGACCTACACCATCCAGGGCAACAATTATACGACCGTCTCTGACGGCTTCACCGCGGTCGACAATGCGCTCACCAACATCACCAATGGCGGCGGCATCAAGTATTTCCACGCCAATTCGACGCTGGCCGACTCCACCGCCAGCGGCACCGACAGCGTCGCGATCGGACCGGCGAGCGTGGCCAGCGGCACCAACAGCCTCGCCGCCGGCAATGGCTCGACGGCCACGGGCCAAGGCGCGGTGGCGCTCGGCCAGGGCGCCAAGGCCAATAATGCCAATGATGTGGCGTTGGGTTCGGGCTCGGTGACGCAGACCGCGGTCGGCACGTCCAGCACCGTCATCAACGGCAAGACCTACACCTTTGCCGGGACCACTCCGGTCGGAACCGTCAGCGTCGGTGCTGCCGGCGCCGAGCGGACGATCACCAATGTCGCCGCCGGGCAGATCAACGCCAACAGCACCGATGCGATAAACGGCTCGCAGCTCTACGCCACCAACACGTCGGTCGAGGATTTGAAATCGGGCCTCGGATCACTCACCCAGAATGCGGTGACCTATGACACTCAGGGCGGCAACAAGACGAACACCATCACGCTGCAGGGCGGCGACGTCAACGCGCCGGTTGTCATCTCCAATGTCGGTCCCGGCGTTGCCGGGACCGATGCGGTCAACGTCAACCAGCTGAACCAGGGGCTGGCCACGAGCATCAACACGTCCAACACCTATACCGACAAGGTGGCGGCCACGACCTTGCAACAGGCCAACGACTACACCGACCAGAAGCTCAGCCAGCTCAATACGGACATCGGCGGAATCCGCGACGAAGCCAGGCAGGCGGCGGCAATCGGGCTCGCCGCGGCCTCGCTGCGCTACGATGACCGGCCCGGAAAGCTGAGCGTCGCGGCGGGCGGCGGCTTCTGGCGGGACGCGAGCGCCTTCGCCTTCGGTGCGGGCTACACCAGCGAGGACGGCCGCATCCGCGGCAATGTGTCGGGCACGGCCGCGGGCGGAAATGTCGGCGTCGGCGCCGGCCTCAGCTTCACCTTGAACTGAGGCAGGAATGAAAGGACTTGCCGCACTGACTTGCCTGGCGCTCTGCGGCGGCCTCGCGCCGGCCGCAGGACAGGTTTCCGCACCGTACAGGATCAAGCCGTCGGATGTGGTGCTGCCGCCCGATGTGAAACTGGGAACCTATCAGCGCACCATCCGTCCGTTCGAGAATTGGACTCTGATCTGCGACGAGAACCTCAAGGCCCGCAAGAAGGTCTGCAATGTCTCGCAGGTGATCGAGGACGCGTCGGGCAAGATGGCCTTCAGCTGGTCGCTTGCCGCCACGCAGGACGGCAAGCCGTACATGATCCTGCGCACCGCGCCCAACGCCAGGAGCGACGGGCTGGTGTCGCTGAAGTTCGACGGGCTGGGCCAGGCGATCGACGTTCACCTGAACGGCTGCAACGAAATGGTCTGTGTCGGCATGTTGCCGGTCGGGCCTGTCATGCGCCAACAGATCTCGAAGAACGCGACGCCGGCGATCTCCTACCCGACCGTCGACGGCAAGACGATCACCGTGACCGCAGCAACACTCAAGGGGCTGACGGCGGCCCTTTCGCCAGTCAAATAACCGGGGCAGCACAATGAGCCAGCAGGACCAGTTCATATCCGCAAAACGCAGCAGCCCGACCGTCGAGGCGGATCGACAAAGGCTCGTCGAACCGACGCGGCGGCGCTGGCCACGTGTCGTCGGATTCTCGCTGTTGGGGCTTGTCGTGGCGGGCCTCGGCTTCGCCGCCGGCAACTACGCCGCGATCGCCAACCTGGTCGGCAGCGCGACGGCCGCGCAGCCCGAGGCAGCCAACCCGGCGCTTCCCGACACGCCTTTCCTCGAGCATGTCAAGCAAGCCGGTGTGCAAGCCTGTTCGACCGTCTATCCGGTGCTCGGACAGATTTTGACGACCGGCACGAAATACAGCGTCAAATCACTGTGGAACGACCAGGCCGCCGACAAGCATGCCGTCCAGGCTTTTGTCGGCATGGACTATGCGACGGAACACTATAGCGGGCCTGCCGCCGGCGTCGTTTTCGCATCGCCGACCGCTTCGGGGTGCGAGGGGGCGATGGTGCGGGTGGCGCCATTCGCCAGCCCGTGCGCCGACATCCCGTCCATCCTTCCGCAGGGCAGCAAGATCACCGACCATCTTGGCCAGGTCGAGGTGTACGAGCTCGGCGGCAATGCCGGTGAAGCCCTTCTCCTGCCGACGGGCAAAAGCTGCGTGGTGATCTCCGTCGCTTCGGCGGCGAAGTAGGCGAGCGAACGGGATCAAGGAAAGGGGTGCCGACCATGAAATTGCAGGCATTGGCAGTTTTGGGCTTGACCTTGTTGTGGAGCGGACAAGTCGTCTCGGCCGACCTGGTGGCGCCGCCGGAGCCGCAGCAGGAGGAAAAAGGCATCTGGGCGGCCATCGCCTATTCGCAGGCCGATAGCAAATACGGCTTCTTCTGGGGCGCCGACAAGCGGCAGGAGGCCAAGGACATCGCGCAGAAATATTGCGAGAACGCGGGCGGAAAGGCTTGCAACGTCGTCGCCGTCTTCCGCAACCATCGCCATTGGAATGATGACGACGAGACCGGCTTTCCCTACAAGCACTGCGGTGCGCTCGCCCTGGCCGACAAGGTCGAGAACCGTTTCACGCCCTGGGGCGTGAACTCGGCCGAGACCCGCCGGGAGGCCGAAGACCTCGCTTTGCAGGCCTGCCAGGCGTCGGGTAGCAAATGCAAGGTCCGCGAGTGGGTCTGCACATGAAACGTGGCCTCAAGGCCGCCTGCGCCTGCGGAGCGATTGCATTTTCATTGATGTCGCCCGCATCGGCACAGCAACAGGTGGCAGCTGTTCCAGACGGGCCGTCATCACTGCGCGAAGTCTATCAGGACTGGAGCGTGGCTTGCTCTGTCCAGGAGAATGCGAGGGTCTGCTCGCTTTCGCAGGACCAGGTCCAGAAGAACGGCCAAAGGCTCCTCGCCGTGGAGATACAGAGACGCGCGGACGGGTCGACGATGGCTACCTTGCTTCTGCCCTTCGGCATCTTGCTCGATTCCGGCGTGGCGCTTCAGATCGACGATCAGCCGCCCTTGTCCCCGCAGCGTTTCAGAACCTGCCTGCCAACGGGTTGCATCGCGGTCTTTGCCATCGATCGGCCGACACTTGGAAAGCTGAGGGGAGGCGAGGTGCTGAAGCTCAATGTCACGACAGACGCCGAGACGCCACTGACATTCCCGGTGTCGTTGCACGGCCTGACCGCGGCGCTCGACCGCATGGTCGCGCTGAGCGCACGGTGACGAGAAGGGCGGCTGCCTTCGATGCCAGCCGCCGCCGGGTCTCGTGGAACGTTGGCGTGCCGAGGTCGTTTAGTCCCGGTGCCACCGCCAGCGGATCGTGATGATGATGAAGAAGACCTACGTCAAACCCACGCTTGTGAAACGCGAGAAATTGACCCAGCGCACGGCACAAATCGTGGCATCCGGGGTCATATTGGGCGAGTAATCGCGTCTCCTGCCGCTATGGCTATTTTTCCCGCATCGCACGGGGCTCCGGCCCTGAAGGCGAGCCGGAGGTCCTCATGGGTGTTGTGGCTCGGCCCTCGATTGGTCGCCAACGATAAACGCCGTGCTGGCTTCGCTGACGATTGACACGTGATCCTTGGCCGCCTTGCCTGCGGCAGCGGCATCGCCGCGCAGGATCGCCGTAACAATGGCGTCATGCTCCTGCCAGGATTTGGCCAGCCGACCAGCCAGCCTGAACTGGGCGCGGCGGAAGGGGGCGAGGCGACTGCGCGTCGTCGCGGTCAGCTCCTGGATGTGCGTGCTGTGGGCGCCGCGATAGAGCCTGCTGTGGAACTCGGTGTTGAAATATTCATAGTCTTCCTCGGCACCCAGCCGCACCAGCCGCGCCGAGGCCTGATGCTCGGTCTCGAGCGCGCGGCGCTCGCTGCCGGTCATGCGCTCGGCGCAGAAGCGCGCGCATATGCCTTCGAGCTCGGCCATGCTTTCGAACATCGAGGTGAGATGTTCCTGGGTGACGACGGCGACGATGGCGCCCCTGTTGGGCCGCCTTTCGACGAGGCCCATGGCGCTGAGCTGGCCGAGCGCCTCGCGCACCGGCGTGCGTGACACCTCGAAGCGGGCGGCAAGCGAGACCTCATCGAGTTTTTCGCCCGGACGCAGCACGCCGGTGACGATGCGGTCGCCGATCGCCCGCACCATCTGGTCGACGGTCGTGCCCGACCGGATCAACCCGCGCTTTGCCGACAAAACGACTTCCCCTCCCGTGCTTCGGTGTTCCCGAGTCCCTGAAATCAGCGGCCGAACGGAGCGATCCGACTCAGGCCACACCCTCTATGCCTATGTTTTAATCGGCTTGTCAAATTGGCTATCTTGAAGGCAAAAAGTGTATGCAATTGCCTTTTGATTGTGCAATGCAAAAGACATTGTTTGCTGATTTTGTTATATAAATTTAAGTTTTTGAACTGGCACAGCGATTGCATGCACTTTCTTGAGAAGGCGTTAACCGACCCGGAAAGGGTCCTATAGGGGAGCATAAGAGATGACCGACCGATTCATGCTTAGTCGCCGCCAGCTGCTCAAGACCTCCGCCGCCGGAGCGGCACTCGGGCTTGCCTCCGCGGCCTTTCCCGTCAGCAGGGCATTTGCCGCCGCTGTCACCGTCGGCTTCATCTATGTCGGGCCGAAGGACGACTATGGCTACAACCAGGCGCATGCCGAAGGGGCGGCGACGCTGAAGGGCATCGAGGGCATCACCGTCGTCGAGGAGGAGAACGTGCCGGAGACGGTCGATGTCCAGAAGACGATGGAATCGATGATCAACCTCGACGGCGCCTCGCTGATCTTCCCGACCTCGTTCGGCTATTTCGATCCCCACATGCTGGCCATTTGCGCGAAATTCCCCGACGTGCAGTTCCGCCATTGCGGCGGCATGTGGACAAGGCCAAGCATCCGATGAATGCCGGCTCCTATTTCGGCTATATCGGCATGGGCCAGTATCTCAATGGCGTCGTCGCCGGCCACACCTCGAAGACCAAGAAGCTCGGCTTCGTCGCCGCCAAGCCAATCCCGCAGGTGCTGCTCAACATCAATTCCTTCCTGCTCGGCGCGCGCTCGGTCGATCCGACCATCACTTGCCAGGTCATCTTCACCGGCGAGTGGTCGCTGGCGGTCAAGGAAGCGGAAGCCACCAATGCGCTGGTCGACCAGGGCGCCGATGTCATCACTTGCCATGTCGACAGCCCGAAAGTGGTGGTCGAGACGGCGGCCGGGCGCGGCGCCTTCGTCTGCGGCTACCATGCCAACCAGAGCCCGCTGGCGCCGGAAAAATACCTGACCGGCGCCGAATGGAACTGGGCCAAGGTCTACAAGATGTTCGTCGACGATCTCGTCGCCGGCACGCCGCTGCCCAATTTCACCCGCGGCGGCCTGGCCGACGGTTTCGTCAAGATGAGCCCGCTCGGTCCCGCCGTCGGCGAACCGGCGCGCAAGCAGTTCGACGCCACTTTGGCCGAAATGATGAAGGGCGGCTTCGCCGTCATCAAGGGTCCGCTGAAGAGCAACAAGGGCGCTGTCGTCGCCACCGCCGGCCAGGCCTTCGTCGAAACCGCCATCGAACTCGAAAGCATGGACTATCTGGTCGAGGGCGTCGTCGGCTCGACCGCGTGATCTGAGGGGGGCGGGGCGATGACGGATACGGTGACAGGAGCCGGTGTGCCGGCACTATTCGGCGCCAGGTTCTATCCGGCGGCGCTGGAATGGATCGCGCGGCGGGCGGAGGCTTTCGTCATTCCGCTCGTGGCGCTGGTCGTCGGCATGGCGCTGTTCAGCCTGTTCATTGCGCTTGTCGGCAAGTCGCCGATCCTGCTCTACGAGACGATGTGGCGGGGTGGCTTCGGCTCCTGGTTCTCCATCCAGAACTCGCTGTCACGGGCCGCACCGCTGCTTCTGGCGGCACTCTGCGTGGCGCTGCCGGCGCGGCTCGGCCTCGTCGTCATCGGCGGCGAGGGCGCCATCGTGCTCGGCGGTGTCGCCGCCGCGGCCACCGGCGTGGCGCTCAGCGGCGCGCCTTCCCCAATCGTCATTCTTGCCATGGGCGTGGCGGGCATGGCCGCCGGCGGCATCTGGATCGGTGCCGTCGGCGCGCTGCGCCACTACCGGGCCGTCAACGAAACCATCTCCAGCCTGCTGATGGCCTACATCGCCATCGCGCTGATGAACCAGCTGGTGGAAGGGCCGCTGCGCGACCCGGCTTCGCTCAACAAGCCGTCGACGCAGCCGCTGGCGGAGATCTACCGCATCGGCAACATTCCGGGCATGGACGTGCATTGGGGGCTGATGGT
Source organism: Mesorhizobium kamtschaticum (assembly GCF_056174585.1). Classification (NCBI taxonomy): domain Bacteria; kingdom Pseudomonadati; phylum Pseudomonadota; class Alphaproteobacteria; order Hyphomicrobiales; family Phyllobacteriaceae; genus Mesorhizobium; species Mesorhizobium kamtschaticum. The sequence continues at coordinate 2,659,303 of NZ_CM149691.1, forward strand.
CGGCGTCGTTGCCTGCATCCTCTCCTGGGTGCTCATCGAAAAGACCCGCTGGGGTTTCGCCGCGCGCATCGCCGGCGGCAATGTGCGGGCCGCGCAGGTGCAGGGGCTGGCTGTCGGGCCACTCATCGTCGGCTTCACCGCGCTGGCCGGCGGCTTTGCCGGGCTTGCCGGCATGCTCGAGGTCGCCGCCGTGCAAGGCAGCGCCAATGCCTCGCTCGCCGCCGGCTACGGCTATACCGGCATCCTCGTCGCCTTCCTGGCCCGCCACAACCCGCTGGCCATCATCCCGGTCGCCATACTGCTCGGCGGCATCGACGCCTCCGGCGGGCTGATCCAGCGCCGCATGGACCTGCCCGACGCCACCGTGCTGGTGCTACAAGGCATGATCTTCATTGTCATCCTGTTCAGCGAAACCTTTTACGGCCGCTTCAAGGCCTTCAATCCCGATCTTTGGAAGCGACCCGATCTTGTGCGGGGGACTGCCTGATGGATGCGACAGAGATCGGCCTCTGGGGCGTGCCGCTGGCCATTCTGGGCGGCGCCATCCGTGTGTCGACGCCGTTCATCTTCGTCTCGCTGGGCGAGGCGATCACCGAGCGGTCCGGCCGCATCAATCTGGGGCTCGAGGGTACGCTCGTGTTCGGCGCCATGACCGCCTATGCGGTGGCGGTGATGACCAACTCGCCCTGGCTCGGCCTGCTCGCCGCGGCCTTCGCCGGCTTGTGCTTCGGCCTGTTCCACGGCTGGATCTGCAAATTCCCCAAGGTGAACGACATCGCCATCGGCATCGCGCTGATGCTGTTCGGCTCGGGCCTCGCCTTCTTCTTCGGCAAGCCGTTCATCAAGCCGAAGGCGCCCAATCTGCCGGCCATCCCGTTCGGCGGCTGGTCCGACATTCCGCAGGTGCAGGCGGCGCTCGACGTCAATGTGCTGTTCCTGATCGGCGCCGTGCTGTCGGTCATCCTGTGGTGGGCCTTCCGCAACACGCGCGCCGGGCTGATCGTGCGCGTCGTCGGCGACAGTTCGGATGCCGCGCGCGCCATGGGCCTCAACCCCGATACGGTGCGGCTGCTCGCCACCGGTGTCGGCGGCGCGCTGGCCGGCATCGGTGGCGCCTATCTGTCGCTCTACTATCCCGGCAGCTGGACCGAACGCATCTCGTCGGGCCAGGGCCTGATGGCGGTGGCGCTGGTCATCTTCGCGCGCTGGAACCCACTCGGCTGCTTTGCCGCTGCCCTTCTGTTCGGCGGGGCAGGGGCGCTCGGGCCGGCGCTGCAATCGGTCGGCGTCACGCAAGGCTACTATCTGTTCTACGCCGCTCCCTACATCCTCACCCTCATCATCATGATCGCCACCTCGTCGCCGACACGCTCGCTTGCGGGCGCGCCGGGCGAATTGTCGATCACCAAATGACTGGCACCAAATGACTGGAGTTTTGCCTATGAACGCCAGAGCCGAAATCACCCAGCACACGATCGACGCCGAGCCCTATCCGTGGCCCTATAATGGTGATCTGCGGCCTGACAACACGGCGCTGATCATCATCGATATGCAGACCGATTTCTGCGGGCCGGGCGGCTATGTCGACCATATGGGCTACGATCTGTCGCTGGTGCGGGCGCCGATCGAACCGATCAAGGCGGTGCTGTCGGCGATGCGGGCCAAGGGCTACACCATCATCCACACACGCGAGGGACATCGGCCCGATCTCGCCGACCTGCCGGCCAACAAGCGCTGGCGTTCGCGCCGCATCAATGCCGGCATTGGTGACCCCGGTCCGTGCGGGCGCATCCTTGTGCGTGGCGAGCCGGGCTGGGACATCATCCCCGACCTCTACCCGATCGAGGGCGAGCCGATCATCGACAAGCCGGGCAAGGGCTCGTTCTGCGCCACCGATCTGGAGCTGATCCTCAGCCAGCGCGGCATCCAGAATATCGTGCTGACGGGCATCACCACGGATGTCTGCGTGCACACCACCATGCGCGAGGCCAATGACCGCGGCTATGAATGCATGATGCTGGAAGATTGCTGCGGGGCGACCGATTACGGCAACCATCTGGCGGCGATCAAGATGATCAAGATGCAGGGCGGCGTCTTCGGCACGGTGTCGAATTCGAAGGCGCTTGTCGCGCAGCTGCCGTGAGGAGGCCACGATGATCGACAAAAAAGCGGTTGGCGTCGAAACCATCGGCATGACCATGCGTTTCGGCGGCTTCACGGCGCTGGACGCCGTGTCGGTGAAAGTGCCGGCGGGCTCCTTCCACGCACTGCTCGGCGAGAACGGCGCCGGCAAGTCGACGCTGGTCAAATGCATGATGGGTTTTTACCACCCGACCTCCGGCGACATCCTGGTCGATGGCCGCGAGGTGGCGATCGCCAGTCCGCGCGACGCCTCGGCGCTCGGGCTCGGCATGGTCTACCAGCACTTTACCCTCGTGCCGTCGCTGACGGGGGCTGAGAACCTCGTCATCTCGCGCGAAAAGGTTCCCGGCATCATCGACTGGCGCAAGGAGCGTGGCGATCTCGCCGTGTTCATGGAACGCATGCCGTTCAAGCTGCCGCTCGACGTCAAGGTGGCGGAACTCGCGGCCGGCGAGAAGCAGAAGCTCGAAATCATCAAGCAGCTCTATCTCGGCCGCTCCTTCCTGGTGCTGGACGAGCCGACCTCGGTGCTGACGCCTGGCGAGGCGCAGGAGGTGCTGGGCCTGGTGCGCGACATGACCAAGGCGGGCGACCTGACCGTGCTGATGATCTCGCATAAATTCCATGAGGTCACCGCCTTCGCCGATGATGTCAGCGTGCTGCGCAAGGGCAAGCTGACGGGAACCGGCCGCGTCGCCGATCTCGACCACAAGGCGATGGCGGCGATGATGATCGGCGACCAGCCGATCGCCGCGCTCGACAGCCGTGCGGCGCCGAAACCCGACGCCGAGATCGTGCTCAAGGTCAAATCGCTGAAGGCGCCGGACAGGACCGGGCTGAAATCGATCCGCATCGAGGATCTCGGCGTGCGTTCGGGCGAGATCGTCGGCATTGCCGGCATTTCCGGCAACGGCCAGAAGGAATTCCTCGAAGTTCTGGCCGGCCAGCGTCCGCGCGACGGCGGCGAGGTGCTGGTTCGCGGTTCCGCCTACGCGGCGACGCGGGCCGAGGCGCGCGCGCTCAATGTGCGGCTCATTCCCGAAGAGCCGCTGAAGAATGCCTGCGCGCCGAAAATGACGGTGGCCGAGAACATCTCTTTCGCACCTTCGACATGGACGGCAACGGCAGACCGGTGAGCTGGATCAGCACCAGTGCCATCCGTGCCTTCAGCGCCAGGCTGGTCGACCAGTTCAAGGTCAAGACCGCCTCGCTGTCCTCGCCCATCGCCTCGCTGTCGGGCGGCAATGTGCAGCGCGCGGTGCTGGCGCGCGAGCTGACCGGCGAGGTCGATCTGCTGATCGTCTCCAACCCCTGCTTCGGCCTCGATTTCTCGGCGGTGGCCGAAATCCGCGCCCGCATCATGAAGGCGCGCAATGCCGGTGCCGCCGTGCTGCTAATGTCAGAGGATCTCGACGAGCTCTTGGAACTGTCGGACCGCATCTTCGTCATGTCGGACGGCGCGCTGGTCTATGAAACGCCGATCGCCGGGGCGAGCGTGCAGACCATCGGCGAGCATATGGCAGGACATCACTGATGGCCGAAATCGATGCGCAGCCGTTCGCGTTTGCGTTCAAGCCCGACACGATGGCGCTGGTCGTCATCGACATGCAGCGCGACTTCGCCGAACTGGGCGGCTTCGGCGCCAGCCTGGGCAACGATGTCAGTCGTGTCACGGCCATCGTGCCGACGGTGAAGAAGCTGATCGAGGGGTTCCGCGCCGCCGGCCTGCCGGTGATCCACACCATGGAGTGCCACCGCGCCGACCTCTCCGACCTGCCGCCGGCCAAGCGCAATCGCGGCAATCCATCGATCCGCATCGGCGATGTCGGGCCGATGGGTCGGGTGCTGATCGTCGGCGAGCCGGGTACGGCGATCCTCGACGAACTCAAGCCGCTGCCGGGCGAAATCGTCATCGAGAAGCCCGGCAAGGGCGCCTTCTATGCGACCAGCTTCGGTGACGAGCTGAAGCGGCTCGGCGCGCAGCAACTGGTTTTCGCCGGCGTCACCACCGAAGTCTGCGTGCAGACGACGATGCGCGAGGCCAATGATCGTGGCTACGAATGCCTGCTCGCCGAAGACGCGACGGAAAGCTATTTTCCCGAGTTCAAGGCGGCCGCCATCGCCATGATCCGGGCGCAAGGCGCCATCGTCGGTTGGACGGCAACGACCGACCAGGTTCTGCAGGGACTTGCCAATGGCTAATCTGAGTTTTGCCGGCCTCATCGATGGCGGCTGGCGCGAGCTGGCATTCGAGCCTTTTCGCGACGGCATCACGGTGCACTGGCTGCTCAAGGGCGGACCGGTCGAACCGTCGGTCGCCATCCTCGACTACCGGCCCGGCGCCGGCGTGCCGCGCCATCGCCATGTCGGGCTGGAAACCATCGTCGTGCTTGAGGGCACGCAGAGCGACGAGAATGGCGATTATCCCTCCGGCAGCGTCATCCTGAATCCGGTCGGCACCGAGCATTCGGTGTGGACGAAGGACGGCTGCGTCGTGCTGATCCAGTGGGACCTGCCGGTGATCATTCTGGGAGAGGCCACATGAGCGAAATCCGCTTCGACATCGGCAGTCTGCACACGGCCTATGCCGGCGGTGTCGCCGTCGCCGACATGATCGATGCCGTGCATGAGCGCATCGCGGCGGCCGACGATCCCGGCATCTTCATTCATCTCGCCGCCAAGGCGGACATGCTGGCGCAGGCGCAAGAGCTCGGACCGTTCGATCCGGTGGGTAAGCCGCTGTGGGGCGTGCCGTTCGCGGTCAAGGACAACATCGACGTTGCCGGCATGCCGACCACCGCCGCCTGCGCCGAATATGCCTATACGCCTGACAAGGACGCCACCGTGGTCGCGAGGCTGAAGGCCGCCGGTGCGCTGGTGGTCGGCAAGACCAATCTCGATCAGTTCGCGACCGGACTGGTCGGCGTGCGCACGCCCTATCCGATCCCGAGGAACGCCATCGATGCCAGCCTGGTGCCGGGCGGCTCCTCGTCTGGGTCTGCGGTGGCGACGGCGCGTGGCATCGTCTCCTTCGCGCTTGGCACCGATACGGCCGGGTCCGGCCGCATCCCCGCCGGCCTCAACAACATCGTCGGGCTGAAGCCGACGGTCGGCGCGCTGTCGGCCGTCGGCGTGGTGCCGGCCTGTCGCACGCTCGACTGCATCTCGGTGTTCGCGCTCACCGTCGACGACGCCTATGCGGTGTTCGCTTTCGCGGCCGCCAAGGATGCCGCTGATGCTTATTCGCGAACCGTGAAGGTGCCGGCGCTTGCCGCGCGGCCGCCGGTGCTGAGCGTCGGCGTGCCGGCAAAGGCGGACCTGCAATTCTTCGGCGATGCCTCGATGCAGGCCGGCTTCGAGGCGGCTCTTGGCCTTCTGGAAAAGCTCGGCTGCCGGCTGGTGGAAATCCGGTTCGGCGATTTCTACGCCACCGCCAATCTTCTCTACGAAGGCGCCTGGGTGGCCGAACGTTACGCCGCGATCCGCGACTTCATGGACGCCAACGAAGCGGCGATGCATCCGGTAACGCGAAAGATCATCGGTGGCGCTCGCGGCCTGTCGGCGGCCGACGCTTTCAAGGGCCTCTATGCGCTGCAGGCCTATAAGGCGAAGCTCGCGCCGGTCATCGCTTCGGTCGACCTGTTCTGCGTGCCGACCGCGCCGACGCATTATGCGCTCGACGCCGTGCTCGCCGATCCAATCACCACCAACAGCCGGCTCGGCACCTACACCAATTTCGTCAATCTGCTCGACATGTGCGGCATCGCCGTGCCGACCGGCAAGCGCGACGACGGGCTGCCGATGAGCGTGACGTTGCTGGCCATGGCGGGCAGGGATTGGCTGACCGCTGCTCTTGCTCGCGATATCCACGCGGCGAGCGGCCTTGTCCTCGGTGCAACCGGCTGGCCGCAGCCCAGCCTGCAGCCGGCGACCGCCGCGCCCTGCGATGGTTTGATCGACCTGGTGGTGGTCGGCGCGCATCTGTCTGGCATGCCGCTCAACGGCCAGCTCAGCCAGCTCGGTGCACAGTTCCTGCGCGCGACCAGGACGGCCGCCTCCTACAGGCTCTATGCGCTGGCCGGCCAGTCTGTGCCCAAGCCCGGCTTGATCAGGGTTGCCGACGGCGGCACGCGGATCGACGTCGAGATCTGGCGGCTCGAGCCGGAGGCCTTCGGCCGTTTCGTCGACGGTATTCCGGCACCGCTCGGCATCGGCACGATCGAACTCGACGACGGCGCCCCGGCCAAGGGTTTTCTGGTCGAAACCGCTGGCTTGGACGGTGCCCTCGACATCTCCTCATTCGGCGGCTGGCGCCGCTTCGTCGCACGCAGCAAAGACATGGCCGACCAAAGCGATCAGCGGCGGAACTGGCCCGCCGGCGTCCCGATCACCGCCGCCTAGCGCGCCTTTCGGCTTCGCCGCTATGGCGGAGCGATTTGAGCCCAACGGAATAGCTGCATCGGTTGGACTTCGGTGCCGGGCAAGACAACCGCCAATGTGTCCTACATTGCCGATCGCGCCAACGCGACACTCTCGTCCGACATAGGAACACGCACACCGGTCCTGATGACTGCGGAACCATAGCTCTTGCGAGCGAACACCTCTTTCACCAGCGGCGCGAAGAATTCCAGCGGCCTGGTCGGATAATCGGGATCGAAGCTGGACTGGTCCCATTTCTCGCAGAATTCGGCGCAATCGTCGAAATAGGCGCTGTCCCGGAAGGCCTCGCGTTTGTGCGGATTTGCGCCGACATGCTCGCCGTAATAGAGCAGCTGGAAATCACCGTGCTTCTCGACCACCCAGGCACATTGCTCGCGCACGAACGGCCGGATGATGGCGGCGGCGTATTCATCGTGGTTGTAAGGCGCGTAGATATCGCCGATGTCGTGCAGCAGCGCCGACACCACCCAGTCGATGTCGGCGCCGGCATTCCAGGCCCGCGTCGCGGCCTGCAGCGAATGGCCAAGCCGCGTGACTTTGTAGCCGGACAGGGATTTGTCGAGTTCGACCATGGCCGCCAGCAGCCGGTCGGCCGTGCCGGCGGCGTATTCGATCTCATGGTCGGTCAGGAAAGCATAATCCTCGCGGTCGCCATCCTTCATCTGCGTGAATTTCACGGTTTCCACTGTCGTCACCTTCCGTTCGCCGCCTACCGGCCCAGTTCGAGATAGAGGTCTTCGCCGACGACCTCGACCGGAAATGTCCGCGCCTTGAGCCTGTCATCGACGAGGCATTTTCCCGACCTGATCTCGAATTCCCAACCATGCCAGGCACAGCGAACGATCTCGCCTGAGCGCTCATAGACGAATTCCGCCCGGTCGGTCGGCCTGGTGGTTCCGCATACCGGCCCTTCGCAAAGCCGGCCTGCGCGGTGCGGGCAAATGTTGAGCAAGGCGGCATAGCCGTCGTCGAGCTGGAATATGCCGATGCTCACGCGGCCGAAGGCGACGATCCTGGGTTGCCCGATCGCGACCTCGTCAACCTTGCAGGCAAAGGTGCGGCCCCGGACTGGTGCGGCTGCTGCCGTGGCCGCCATCACGCGACCCTCGCGCTGGCGGCGGGTGCCTCGATGCGCTTGTAGACCTCGAGCGCATTCAGCCCCATCACCTTGTCGCGCCAGGCCGGCGGGATGTGGATGTTGGTCGGCGCGTCGAAGTCCCAGTGCGGATAGTCGGAGGCGAAAAGCAGCGTGTTCTGGCCATCCATGTGCTCCAGCGTTTCCCAGAGATGGCGGACGTTTTGCGGCTGTTCGAGCGGCTGGGTGCTGAAGCGGATGTTGCGGCGGCAATATTCCGACGGCAGCATTTTCAACCACGGCGTCTCCTTGCGCAGCGCCTTGAAGTTGGCATCGAGCCGCCACATCAGCGATGGCACCCAGGACACGCCGCATTCGATGACGACGAAATAGAGGTCGGGATATTTCTCGAACACGCCGTTGGAGATCATGCTCACGACATGGGTCATAGCCGGCTGGCTGAGCAGCGCATGCGTTTCCCAGTAATAGGTCGTCGGGCCGCTGGCGATGGCATTGTGATTGACGCCGCCCTGGCCGCCGAAATGGATGGCGAAGGGCAATCCGACTTCGGTGCAGGCCTCGAAGATTGGATGATAGAACGGATCGCCGTAAGGGCGTTGCGAGCCGTGGCTGGCCAGCACCTGAACGATGTCCTTGTGGGCGCCGAGACGGCGGATCTCGGCAGCGGCGCCGTGCGGGTCGGTCGGCGAAATGATGATCGATCCCTTGAAGCGCCGGTCCTTCGGCAGCCACCAGTCGATCATGTAGTCGTTGTAGGCTTTCACCAGCGCGTTGGCGTAGTGGTAGTTGGCCAGCGTCGAGGCTTCCAGCGGCTCGTCGGCGGTGAGGATTGCCACGTCGATGTCATAGAGATCGAGGTGTTTCTCCTTCATGATCAGATAATTGTCCTCCTCGGTCCGCGGCTTGATGTCGTGCCGCGAGAATCCCTCAGGATGCAGCCATGGGCGGTGGCCGTGCGGAAAGCTTCCCGCCGGACCCGGCTTTTCGCCGCGAACCAGGAAGTCGCGCCAATAGGGTTCGAGATAGGGAAGCAGGACCTCGGCGCTGGACCAGTAATTGTGGACGTCGGTGTCGACGATGAACATGGATGGATGACCTGCCGTGGCGGATGTTTGAAAGGTGCTGCAAATCTGCGCCTGAAGGCGATATCCGGCAACGCAACCCGGCATGTGGTGTTAATCGAAGATTCCGATTAGCCATTGTCGGGCCTGGCCAAAAAGCGGTAGCCATTGCGAAGCGTTTGCGCTGGGTGGCCGAGATGCAGATCGAACTGCTCGACACGTTCCTGGACCTGATCGAGACCCGCAACTTCAACCGTACGGCGGAGCGGCTGGGCATCACCCAGTCGACCGTTTCGAGCCGCATCCGTTCGCTGGAAACGCTGCTCGACAAGCAGCTGTTCATCCGCGGCAAGAGCGGCACCGAGCCGACCGTCGCCGGCATCCGCTTCGAGGACCATGCGCGCGCCGTCAAGCTCAGATGGCTCGATGCCCGCCGCGAGATCCAGTCGGTCGGCAAGTTCGACCAACTCATCCGCATCGGCATCCAGTTCGAGCTCTACGAGCGCGTGCTGGAGGGGTGGCTCGAATGGGTGCGGACGACGCTGCCCAAACTGGCGATCTACGTCGAGATCGACTATTCCAACCAGATGATCCTGGATCTGACGACCGGCAGCCTCGATCTGGCGGTGCTCTACTCGCCGCAACATCTTCCCGACATGCATTACGAGCAGATCGCCGAAGAGAATTTCGTCATGGTGTCGACGCGCGGTGTCGCGTTCGACGCGGTCACGCCGGCGGACTATATCCGCGCCAACTATTCCGCCTTCTTCAATCGCGCCCACAGGCAGATGCTGCCGGAGCTGGAAAACGTACCGGTGTCGACCGGAAATGGCGGCGCCGTCGCCTACCTCCTGCGAAGCCGGGGCGGCACTGCCTTCGTCACCGAAACGGTGGCGACGAAATTGCGGCAGGAGGGGGTTGCGCAGCTGGTTGCCGATGCGCCGAAGATCTCACATCCGATCTATTCGGCCGTGCATGTCCGACACCACCATTCCCACACGCATCTGCGCCTGCTCAAGGCGCTCAAGCAGATGACGGCATAGTTCAATCGCCGCGTTAGAGATCGACGGCACGTCGCTCGACTAGGACTTCATCCAACAGCGTATCAAGGCTGAGCCGCCGGACATTTCGTAATTTGGATCGTCGACCCAGCCCTCTACATTCGGACCCGTTGCGTCGATGTAATCGTTGAACATGGGGATGACGGCCCCGCCATCGTTCCTGACGATGGATCCCATGTCAGCGTATAGTTTCTTACGCTTTTCAGTGTCCAGTTCCGAGCGGGCCTGATTGAGCATCTTGTCAAAATCGTCGCGAAAGAATCGGGTTTCGTTCCAATCGGCCTTGGAATAATATCCCGTTGTGTACATGAGATCCTGCGTTGGTCGCCCACCCCAATAAGAAGCGCAAAATGGCTGTTTGTTCCACACCTCCGACCAGTAGCCGTCTCCAGGTTCGCGCTTGATATCCAGCTTGATGCCCGCCCTGGAAGCACTCTGCTGATAAAGCTGCGCCGCATCGACCGCGCCGGGAAACGCGACCTCGGAGGTTCGCAGAAGGATCGAGCCGCTGTGTCCGGATTTCTTGTAATGGAAGGCGGCTTTGTCCGGGTCAAATGACCTTTGCTCGGCGGGCGTGTAGAGCGGGTAGGTTGCGTTTATCGGGCTGTCATTCCCGACACTGCCGTAGCCGTTCAGAATTTTCTTGACCATTTCATCACGGTCAACCGCGTATTTAAGCGCCAGCCTGAGGTCATTGTTGTCAAAGGGCGCCGTGTCGCAGTGCGCGACGAACAGGTAATGTCCCCTTCCTGCAACGGTACGGATCGTGACGCCGGGTACCCGCTTGACCAGCTCAACGATCTTCGGCTCGACACGATTGATTATGTTGACCTGGCCACCCTGAAGCGCGGCGGTGCGAGCCGTTGTGTCATTGATCACAATGATCTCGACCGAGCCGGCATGGCCTACATCGTCGTTCCAGTATCCAGAAAACTTCTCTGCAGCATGCCGCACACCCGGCTGGTTGGTCGAAATCTTGTACGGCCCGGTTCCTATTCCTGCCGCTGGATTGTCCTTGCCGCCATTTGGTTGGATCGCCAGATGATAGTCCGCCAGGATGTAGGGCAGATCAGCGTCGCCATCTTTCAAACCTATGACAACGCTGTCGCCATCAGCTTTGATCGTCTCGATCCCGCGCATCAAACCAAGGGCGCCCGACTTCGATTTTGCGTCGGAATGTCGCTCGATCGTCGCTACGACGTCAGCGGGCGTTAGCTTCCTTCCATCGTGAAAGGATACGTCTTTTCTTATTCTAAACGTCCAGGTCCTGGCATCTTTCGACGAGCTCACTTGATCCGCGAGTTTCATTGCGATCGAACCGTCCGGGCTGACGTCGACCAGAGCCTCACCCCAAGCCCGTCCGAATGTCAGAGGCACCTGGCTCGCCCAAGTCGCGGGGTCGAGGCTGTCCGTCGATTCGCCGCCGACCATGCCCGCCTTCAACGTGCCTCCCTTCGCCGGAGTTGCAGCTTGGACCGCGCCAACGAGCAGGTTTTGCGCCAATGCGGCGCTGATCCCCAATGTTGCAGCCCGTCCAAGAAACTCCCTCCGGCTCAGCCTGCCCCGGACCACGGCCCTTGCCATAGCTTCGAATTCGTCCGGCATTTTTTTCTCCCCTTTTTTGCGTATCCAACATTGCCTATTGCGGATTCACTGCCTGGAAGAGCTTCTCCAGCACGAAGCGCGAGCGGCGATCGTCTGGATCGCTCCTCATCTGGTTCATCGTGTAAGAGAACCCTGTCTTTCGTGAAGGCCAGGCCGCATGAATGGAGCCGCCAGCGCCGGAATGCCCGAAGGCATCGGGAGCCGGCCCAAAACGCATCTTTTGTGTCTGAAGCGCAAAGACCGTGGCAAAGGCCATCGGCTCGGAAAAATAGGGATCTGTGAAGCGCGAACGCTCGATCAAACCTTGATCCAATGTCTCAGACTTAAGAATACGCACGCCATCGATCACGCCGCCCTGGCTGAGACAGCCGTAGTAGCGAGCCATGGAACGAGCCGCCGCGATACAGCCGGCCCCACCAATCTGACCGGCGTGAAATGCCCTCGTGTTCCATGCATTGGTATGGGCGGTGAGTAGCGGCGGATTTCTCCAGATCGATCGGTTGATTGGATTTTCCGGATCTGCGTCGACCCAGCCTATTGCGTCCTCAACTTCGATCTCGCCCACACGCGGTTCGAGATCGCGTGGCAGACCAATCCATGCGTCGAGATTCAATGGCCGAGCGATCTCGTCGGCAAAAAACTGTCCGAGTGGCCGGCCGTCAACTCGACGGATAATGGCCCCGCACAGCCAGCCAATTGTCAGTCCGTTGTAGCAAGCGAAGGCATCGGGGTCGTTTGCAATAGGCTGCGTTGCAAGCAGGCCTTCTATTTTCTCGTAGTCCGGCACGTCAGCTACCGACAACGGAGTTGCGACACCGGGGACCCCACTACGATGGGAAACGATATGGCGAACGAGAATGCGTTCTTTCCCGCCCTGTGCAAATTGAGGCCAGTATTTTGTGACCGGCGCATCAAGATCCACTAGACCGCGCTCGATCAGGATCAACATGCACCCCGCCAACAGGCCCTTGGTGCCGGAAAAGACGACTTGGAGGGTGTCCTGCTGCCATTGTCGGCCAGGGGCTGCATTGCCGCCCCAAATGTCGACAACGGTTCGGCCCGAATGTACGGCTGCGAAGGCGGCGCCGACTTCGCCTCGCTCGGTGAAATTCCTCTTGAATTCGTCCGCAACAGGTTCGAAGCCAGGCTCGACGCGGCCCTTTACGATCCCATCTGAAACGGCGGAGGTCATCGGGTTTCCAAATTATTAGTACGTATGTACCAATGTTGTACGAACGTACTATATCCATTGTCAAGAGACCGTCAGGCATGGCGAGCCTCGCCATTATTTGCATTTGGAACCGAAAGCCGGTTCTGTCGATGGACGCTGAAAGCAGGGATCAGATGGCGGCAATGCGGAAATCCCCACGAACCTATCTGACCTCCGAGGAGCGGAGAGCCGAGATCATCGAGGCGGCATTCAAGTGCATCAAGGAGGTCGGCTACGCCAAGTTGACGGCTCGAAAAATTGCCGAGCATCCCAATATATCCTTGGGTCACATAACCTATAATTTCAAAGACATGAACGAGGTCCTCGTTGAGACCTATCGGTATACGTCAAAGCTCTTGGTAGCTGCCGTCAGCGACCAACGCGCCAAGGGTTCCAAATCGCCAAGTGAGCAGCTCAAGATTTTTCTGGGAACGTTCTTGACCCCCGATTTCCTCGAAAGGGACTTCTTGCGGGTCCGGATCGACCTCTGGTCTGCCGCCTTGGCATCCGACGATATTATGAGAACCGAGATCTCGCTCTACGAGCATTTCCGAAATGAACTTTCGGAGATCCTGTGCCAGATAGCGGATGAGAGAACGAAGGGCCGTGAATCAATCCCATTCCTCGTAGACAGCATTACTGCGACGATGGACGGGCTGTGGCTCGATTGGGTGCGTCGAAAGAATACCGAGGCCATGGAGAATGGTCTGAGGGCTTGCTTGCTTCTCGTGAATTGCGCTTTTGGCTGCTGCCCCATCCAAAGCCCAACGCGGCGCGCTTGAAGCTGGTATCGCGGTTCGACCAGGTAGTGGTAGCGGGAGAGGGACTTGAACCCCCGACCCCAGGATTATGATTCCCGTGCTCTAACCAACTGAGCTACCCCGCCAGGGCGGCGAAAGGCCCGAAATCCGCCTTAAATCGAAAGGCATTTCGAGGCGTTCGCCAAGGTCGCGCGGATATAAGGTTGGGAGGGCGAGCCTGTCAAGCTTCGAAGCATTCCATATCGCCGCATATTCTCTTTGCCGAAAAAGCTTTGCCGCGTGGACATTTGGTTGCAACCGCCGGGGTTGAGTTCGAAGGGGCACGTCGCTATGTCTCGGCCACGAGTTTTTAGAGTTTGAAACAGATGAAGCCGCGCATTGCAGTCCTCGGTTGCGGATACTGGGGCAGCAACCACATCCGCACCCTCAAGGCGCTCGGCGCGCTGCACGCGGTTTCCGACGCTAACCGGGCCCGTGCCGAAGGCTTTGCCAGCGAACAGGATTGCCTGGCGATCGAGCCCGACCAGCTGTTCGTGTGTGACGATATCGACGCCATCGTCATGGCCTTGCCGCCGCAGTTCCATGCCGACCTTGCCGTACGCGCCGCTGAAAACGGCAAGGACGTGCTGGTGGAAAAGCCGATTGCGCTGACCGTGCCGGATGCCGAGCGCGCGGTGCAGGCGGCCAAGGACAATGGCCGCGTCTTCATGGTTGGCCATGTCCTGCGTTTCCATCCCGCCTTCGAGACGCTGAAGGGGCTGATCGACAAGGGCGAACTCGGCGAAGTCCGCTACATCCATTCGCACCGGCTCGGCCTTGGCAAATTCCACACCGAGAACGATGCGTTGTGGGATCTGGCGCCGCACGATCTGTCGATGATCTTGGCGATCACCGGCACCGAGCCGATCGAGGTGCGCGGCGAGGGTGCGGCACTCCTCGACAACCTCAGTGATTTCGCGCATCTGCACATGCGTTTTCCCAACGGCCTGCGCAGCCATCTTTTCACCTCGAGGCTCAACCCCTATCGCGAACGGCGGCTGACCGTGGTCGGCACAAAGGCGATGGCGGTGTTCGACGATGTCGAGCCATGGGAGCGCAAGCTTGCCGTCTACCGCCACGCGGTCTGGCAGGACAGCGGCCAATGGGCGTTCACCACCAATGAGCCGTCTTATGTCGCGGTCGCCCAGGGCATGCCGCTGACGCGCGAGCTGGAGCATTTCATCCAGTGCATCGAGACGCGCGCCGAACCGCGCACCAGCGGCGAGGAAGCGATCAGGGTGCTGCGCATCCTGACGGCGGGCACGGTCACCCACACCAAGTCTTAGAGACCGTTTGGAAACTCTACTCCGGCGGCCATCTGGCGGCGTTTTCTGCGCTTCCGGTGCTCACGGACCCAAATGTCCGCTGCGCTCCGGTTCTCGAAAACCACCACCATATGACTCGCCAGAGCGAATTTCGAAACGGTCTCTGAGAGGCTAGCGCCTATTCGGCCGGAACCTGTGCCGGCCTTGCCGCAAGCTTCGTCAGCATGGCCTCGGCCTCGGCGCCGCGCTCGGAACGCTCGATGAAGCCGCCGCCGAAGATGCGGGCCTCGTTGCCGTCGTCGGAATAGAGCACGCAGGCTTGTCCGGGGGCGATGCCGGACTCGCCGTCGGCCAATTCGACCGACGTCACACCTGCGATGTGGCGCAGCACTGCCGGACGCGGCGGCCGGGTCGAGCGCACCTTGGCGAACAGTTCGAGGCCGCGGGCCGGAACATCAGCCAGGGCACCGTCACCCAGCCAGTTCATGTTGCGCAGAAAAATCTTGTGCGTCTCCAGCGCCTCGCGCGGGCCAACCACGACGCGGGCCCGCTCGGCGTCGAGATGGACGACATAGAGCGGTTCGCCCGACGCAATGCCGATGCCGCGGCGCTGGCCGATCGTGTAGCGCAATATGCCCTCATGGCGGCCGAGCACGCGGCCGTCGATGTGGACGATGTCGCCCGGATTGGCGGCGGTCGGCTTCAGCTTGGCGATGATGTCGGAATATTTGCCCTGCGGCACAAAGCAGATGTCCTGGCTGTCCTGCTTGGCGGCCACAGTCAGCCCCATCTCCTCGGCAATGGCGCGAACCTGCGGCTTCGACAGGCCGCCCAAGGGAAAGCGCAGATAGTCGACCTGCGCCTGCGTGGTGGCGAACAGGAAATAGCTCTGGTCGCGGTCGGCATCGACCGGCCGGTAGAGCGTGCGGTGGGCGCCGTTGGCGCCGGAGCGGATATAGTGGCCGGTGGCGAGCGCATCGGCGCCGAGCTCCTTGGCGGTCGCCAGGAGATCGGCGAACTTGACCGTCTGGTTGCAGGAGACGCAAGGGATCGGCGTTTCGCCGGCGACATAGCTCTCGGCGAAGGGGTCGATGACCGCCTTGCGGAAGCGCTCTTCGTAGTCGAGCACGTAATGCGGGATGCCGAGCGTCTCGGAAACGCGGCGGGCATCGTCGATGTCCTGTCCGGCGCAGCATGAGCCGGCCCGGTGCGTCGCCGCGCCGTGATCGTAAAGCTGCAAGGTGACGCCGACGACATCATAGCCCTCGCGCTTCAACAGGCCGGCGACCACGGACGAATCCACGCCGCCCGACATGGCGACGACAATGCGGGTGTTTTCGGGACGTCCGGGAAGATCGAGACTGTTCATGATGCTTTCATTCTGCGCGGCATCTGAATGCCAATGTCGAGAATATAGGTCAAGCTTTCCGGCGACGCCAGCTTGCAGGGCAATTCACGGATTGCGGACGATCCGCGATCAGCGGGATTTTTCCCAGCCAAACCAAGGCTTCCAGCCGGATATTTCAAATGCCTGCGAAAACCCTAACGCGGCGTTCACGATCCTTACCTAGTCATTAGGGTCTGCTTAGGCAATTTTTAAAGCTGTGGCGGTAACGTGGCGGGGATTGGGTCTTTGAGTTTTTTGTAGAGAGTACGATGACCGATCTGGTTAGACCTAGAGTCAAGTATGTTATTGGGCCTGACGGCAGCCCTCTTACGATTGCCGATCTGCCGCCGACGAACACGCGTCGCTGGGTTATCCGGCGCAAGGCGGAAGTCGTCGCGGCGGTGCGCGGCGGGCTTTTGAGCCTCGAAGAGGCATGCCAACGCTACAAGTTGACCACCGAGGAATTCCTGTCCTGGCAGGCGTCGATCGACGAATATGGCCTTGCCGGGCTGCGCACCACGCGCATCCAGCAATACCGACATTAGGGTCGGGCTGAGCACATCAAAGGGCGCGGCACTCCGCGCCCTTTGTTTTTTCGAAGCCGTCTCTTGGCGTCAGACCGTCAGCGCCACCTTGCCGATCGGCCTGGTGGCGAGAAAGGCGTGGGCGGCACCGGCCTCTTCGAGCGGGAAGCTCTTCGCCACATGGACGGTGAGCTTGTTCGCGTCGATCAGCCGGCCAAGTTCCAAAAGGCCTTCGCGGTCAGGCACGACGGACATGCGCTCGACCCGGATGCCGCGCGCGCTGGCCAGCGCCCTGGTGGTGTCGTTCAGGTTCAGCAAGGACACCAGCACGCCGCCATTCCTGATGACCGTCAGCGAGCGTTCGGCATGCTCCCCACCCATCGGCTCCAGCACCAGATCAATCTCGCTGACCTGGCTGGTAAAATCACCCTTGGTGTAGTCGATGACCTCGTCGGCGCCGAGCTCGCGGACGAAATCGAGCTTGTTGGGGCTGGCGGTGGCGATGACATAGGCGCCGCGCGCCTTGGCGATCTGCACCGCCAGATGGCCGACGCCGCCGGCCGCCGCATGCACCAGCACGCGCTGGCCCGATTTCAATGCGCCATGGCGGACAAGGCCCTGCCAGGCTGTCAGGCCGGCCAGCGGCAATGCGCCTGCCTGGACGTGGTCCGCCGCCTTCGGCTTCAGCGCGATCTCGCCGGCCGGCACTGCGGCCAGTTCGGCGTAGGCCGCTGCCTGTTCGGGGAAGCGCGGCATGCCGAACACCTCATCGCCGACCTTGAGGCCGGTGACGCCGGCGCCCAGCGCCTCGACGGTCCCCGATATATCCCAGCCGAGGACGAAGGGCGGCTCGCCAAGCAGTGGAAAATAGCCGGCGCGGACGGCGCCATCGACCGGATTGATGCCTGCTGCCTTGACGCGAACCAGCACTTCGCCGGGCTTTGCCTTGGGGTCAGCCTGATTGGCAATAACGAGGACGTCGGGTCCGCCGACGGAATTCTGGATAACGGCACGCATGGGATGTCTCCTGCTTGGTTGGTGCCGCTATCATTTGGATAGTAACATTCTCTTGTCCAGTATGTACCTCCTTGATATATAGGTACCTCATGGATAGTGACTTCGAATCCCCTTTTGGTTATGACGCCTTCCGGCGGACATGTGCGTCGCACACCGTGCTGGAGATGCTGGCCAGCAAATGGGTCTACCTGGTGGTCTGCGCGCTGCGCAAAGGCCGGCTGCGCAATGGCGAGCTTGCCCGCAAGCTCGAAGGCATCACGCCCAAGATGCTGACGCAGACATTGCGTGTGCTGGAGCGCGACGGCCTGGTGCGGCGTGAGATCTTCCCGGTCATTCCGCCGCGCGTCGAATATGAATTGACCGAGCTCGGCCAGAATCTGGCGGCACTGCTCACCCAGATCAGGGCATGGGCGGAGCAGCACGCGCCTGACATCAAAGATGCCCGTGCCAGGGCGATTGCGGCAAATGAGGGCGATTGGGCCGCTTAGATCGGTGATCTCCGCGGCGGGTGCGGTGCGAAGCTATCGCCCGACGAGGTGCGCGCTCGCGGACGCTGACGATTTGGATATCGGCAGGTTCAGCCGATCATGGCGCTGCGGCCGCCGGTTTCGGCCTCGCGAATCTTGGTGTCGCGCGACTCCAGCATTTCAGCCTTCGAAAGCTCCGCTTCAGCTTCGCCGAGTAATGATTCGGCAGCGCTTCGCTGTTGGGCGAGGTCGCCTTGTGAGTTTCTGAGGTTGTCGCGGCGCAAGCGTGCCGCCTTGGCGAAGGTCGGATAGGCAAAATGATTGATGTCGGTGATGCCGGCTTTCTTTTCCTCGGCGGTGATCTGAAGCTCCAGTTCGACGGCCATGCGTTCGAACTCGGCGATCATCATGTCGAGCTGCAGCAGCTGCCGCCGCTTCTCATTCACCTGAAACTGTTTCAGCCGAACGAGGTTTTCACGTGACTTCATGATTCGGTACTCCCGGAAACGCACACCCGCACATATCGTCCAAACCACCTGGAAAGGCCCAGGCGTTGCCCGTGTCCACCGGCTTTCCCCGAACTATGGGAAACAAAACCCTAAAGTTTTTTGCCGGCGGTAACCATTCGTTTACGGGCATTGTTAATCATACGGGTCAGGACTTAAGGCCGGGTAAAAATTCCGGTCGCCGATTCGGAAGCGCATCGATGAGTCCCTGGAGTCGCTTAGTCCAGGTTATTAATGTGTTGCATTAGGAATTTGGGTCTGTGATTCGTTATTAGATTCAAGAGGGTGTAGAAAGGGGTTAAAAAATCTGGTACCGTCGTGGACGGGAAATTAGGTTTTGTTAACCATTCAATGGCAGCCTCTGCACAAGGCAACCACTGCTCCGGATCCGGACGGGTCTTAAGATGGTCCGGCAGCAGAAAAGGGGAATTAAATGCGTGTTCTGCTGATAGAAGATGACAGTGCAACCGCACAAAGCATCGAACTGATGCTGAAATCGGAAAGTTTCAATGTCTATACGACGGACCTCGGCGAAGAGGGTGTCGATCTGGGCAAACTCTACGACTACGACATCATACTTCTCGATCTCAACCTGCCCGACATGTCCGGCTACGAGGTCTTGAGAACGCTTCGCCTCTCCAAGGTAAAGACGCCCATCCTCATCCTCTCCGGCATGGCCGGCATCGAGGACAAGGTACGCGGCCTCGGCTTCGGCGCTGATGACTACATGACCAAGCCGTTCCACAAGGACGAGCTGGTGGCGCGCATCCATGCCATCGTGCGGCGCTCCAAGGGCCACGCCCAGTCGGTCATCACCACCGGTGACCTGGTGGTCAACCTCGACGCCAAGACCGTTGAAGTCGGCGGCCAGCGCGTGCATCTCACCGGCAAGGAATACCAGATGCTGGAGCTGCTCTCGCTGCGCAAGGGCACCACGCTCACCAAGGAAATGTTCCTCAACCACCTTTATGGCGGCATGGACGAGCCGGAACTGAAGATCATCGACGTCTTCATCTGCAAGCTGCGCAAGAAGCTCGACGCCGCGTCCGGTGGTCAGAATTACATCGAGACGGTCTGGGGCCGGGGCTACGTGCTGCGCGAACCCGAAGACATTCGCGTCAGCGCCTAAGCGCCAGCGCCGACTGAATTATTGCCATCTTCGACAAAAAACCCGGCCTCGGCCGGGTTTTTTGCGTTACGGTTCATAATTAAGGGCGCGTTGCCGCAGGCCTTAGAGCATTTCACCGTTTCACAGAAACGGCGAACTGCTCTAACTCTTTGTTTTGACGCAATTCCCAAGGGAAAGCGCTACGCGCTTTTCCCGGGAAAACCGTTTGACACTTTTCCTGGAATTGCTTCAGGCGGCGATTTTCAGGGTGCGAAAGCGCTCGAGCAGCTGTGGGCGGTTGAAGGGCTTCAAGAGATAGCCCTGGGCGCCGGCGCGCTTGGCCCGCATGATCGAGGCGATATCGAGCTCGACCAGCGAGATCAGGATCTGCGGTTTGATCGGGCTTTCCATGGCGCGCACGCGGCGGATGAGGTCAACCGCCTGCACGTCCGGCAGGGCGCCGTCGACGACGATGATGTCGGGCATGTCGGCGGCGCACATCTCCAGTGCATCAAGCCCGCTGGCTGCTTCGATGACCACCATGTCGGAACCGCCCAGGATGCGTTTTGCAACCTTCCTGATGACGCTTGAGTCGTCGACGAACATGCAGCGTTTCATTCCGGGTCCTCTTTGCCCTGGGGCGATCCGGTCGTGCGGGCATCTGGTGACCACCCTAGACCGATCTGGTAAAGAACCCGAAAAGCCTTTAGGTAAAATTTTTGCAAAGATACCGTCTGGAGGACTTTTCTTTGCAGATGCTTCGATGCGGCCGATCGGGAAAAGCTCAACGCTTACGATCGAGCCGTTACGGCAATATTAGGCAGTTGAAATACTTCATTTGCCTTGCAGGTCGGCCGGATGCTCAGGCTGCCGAAAGCACGATTTCTTCCGCCGTCGCGTGGATCGATATCGTCATGCCGGCCTCGCGGGCCAGAAGCAGCGTGTAGTAGGGCTGCACCGAATGCGCATCGATCGGCTCTTCCGGCTTGTGGCCGGAATGCAGTTCGAGGAATTTCGGCGGCACGCGCAGCATCGGGCCGCTTGCCGAAAGCGAAATGCGCGGCTCGGTTTCGAGATTCTCGAGGGTGACGACCAGCTTGCCGCCGCGCGGAATGGCGGCATTGGCGACCAGGATCAGGTTGAGCAGCAGCTTGACCTTGTTCTTGGGCAGCAGCGCGCGGGGCCCATTCCAGGTCAGTTCCGGCTTTTCATTCTTGAGGAAGGCGATTGCCACCGCTTCGGCGTCGCCGGTGTCGATCAGCATGCCGGCGGAGCCTGCCGCGCCGAAGGCGATGCGGGCGAACTGCAGCCTGGCCGAGGCGTTCTTGGCGCTCTGGCGGATAAGCCGCATGGCGTCTTCGTCGGCGCCGCCCTCGTCAAGCAGTTCAAGCCCGTTGTTGATCGCGCCGACCGGCGAGATGATGTCGTGGCAGACGCGGCTGCACAGAAGCGCCGCCAGGTCAGGCGCGGAGAGGGTGAACAGATCGGCCATCGGTGAAAATCCCTGCAAAATTCCACAATTCGTGGCCGAGCGATTGATCGTCGCGCCTGCCCAACACGAATCACGCTCCAACCCGAGGCTTTCTGAATACACAGCACTCGTACGTACAGCAACAAACCCAAAATTGTCGTCACGGCAAATGGCGTGTTCGCGTAGCCTGCCGGCCCCGCGCGACCCCAAAAGCCAGCCTTCGAACCGCCATCTTCCTGTGGGAGTTAATGGTTGAAAAAGGATTACGGCATAGTTTGCCCCTAACAGTCATCCTTAACGGCCGCCTAAAGAGCCGGACCGGATGCGAGGCGTCGGCGAAAGTGCTCCATGACGGAGATTGGAAGCATGTTTTCCCGATTCTACGACCGGAGTTTCCTCCGTGTCCTCTCAATGGCGATCACGCTCATGGGCGTTCTCGTCTTCTCGACCTCAGCCCTGAGGGCCCAGGAATACACCGCTCAGGAGATTATCGATTCCGGTCACAAGTTCTTCGGCGCGACATCGGGTGGGCTCGCCACCGTCGTCGAGAAGATCTTCGCCTCCTACGGCTTGCCCAATGGCTATCTGCTTGGTGAGGAGGGGTCGGGCGCGCTCATCGGCGGCCTGACCTATGGCGAGGGCACGCTCTACACCAAGAACGCCGGCGACCACAAAGTGTTCTGGCAAGGCCCGTCGCTGGGCTGGGATTTCGGCGGCGAAGGGTCCCGGGTGATGATGCTGGTCTACAATCTCGACGATGTCAGCAATCTCTATAACCGCTATGGCGGCGTGGCCGGGTCGGCCTATGTGGTGGCGGGCGTCGGCTTCAATGTGTTGAAGAACAACAATGTGCTTCTGGTGCCGATCCGCACCGGTGTCGGCGCCCGGCTCGGCGTCAATCTCGGCTATTTGAAGCTGACCGAGCGGGCGACGTGGAATCCGTTCTAAAGTCCCACCCGTCATGACCGCAATGCTGGCTTTTCGATGGGATTTGTAGGCCTGTGACCCCCAATGCGCCGCGGCAAGCTCTTGCCGCAGCGCCGGATTTCCGCCATGCCAGTATGATGCGGTTCAATCCAAGTGGTTGCCGCCGATAGCGGGTTGTCCTTTGGTTCAGTCGGTCCTGTTCTTTGCCCTCGGCTTTCTGTGCGCCGGCTTTCTGGCGCTGATGGTGGCTCCGGCCGTCTGGCGTCGTGCCGTCGCGCTGACCCGCAGGCGCATCGAGGCCTCTATTCCGCTGACGCAGTCCGAGATCCTGGCCGACAAGGACCGCATCCGGGCCGAGTACGCCATGGCGACGCGCCGCCTCGAAATGAACGTCAAGGCGTTGCGCGAGAAAGCGGCCGAACAACTCGTCGAGATCAATCGCGGCCGCGAGGCGCTGAAGGGGCTGGCGGTCGAGCGCACGGACAAGAACCACGCGCTCGCTGAACTCGGCGCCAAGAGCGAGGCGCTGCGGCAGCGCGAAGAGGAACTGCATCAGCTTTCGGAGCGGCTCAAGGAAACCGAGCGCAAGCTGGAGAAACGGGCGCTCGAGCTCGAAAAGCTGGAGCACATGTACGACGATGCCAGTTTTTCCTCCTCCAGCCGGCAGATCGAGCTCGTGGCGCGCGAATCCGAATTGCAGAAGCTTGCCAGCGACATCTCGCTGCTGCGTGGCCAGCGCAAGGAAGCGGATCGGCGCCAGCAGGAGATCGCGGCCGAAAGCAAGGCCGCGCGCGATGCCCTGAAGGCGGAGAAGAAAAGGGCGGCCGAACTCGACAAGAAGGTCGAACGGCTCCTGGCAACGCTCGCTGATCGCGAGGACAAGCTTGACCGCCGCGAAAAGGAGCTGGCGCGGCTGCGCGAAAAGGCGAAGGCCGAGGACGGCGGGCCGGCCTTGCGGCTGGTCGGCAAGCCGGATGAAGCGGGCAGACATGACGAGGCCGCGAGGCGCGATGATCTGGATCAGGCGATCGCCAAGCTCGACAGCGATCGCGAGCGGCTGGAGGCGAGGCTGACGGCGCTGGCGCGCGAGAACAAGCGGCTGAAGGCCGATCTCGGCGCCATGGCATCGTCGGGTTCGGCCAATGGCAGTGCCGCGCTGCGCGAGCAGATGAATGAGCTGGCGGCTGAAGTCGTCCACCTGACGGCCAAGCTCGAGGGACCTGATTCACCGATCGCCAAGGCGCTGGCGGCGCCGGCTGACAGCCGATCCGACGGCGGCGACCGCAGCCTCGCCGACCGTGTGCGGGCTCTGCAGAAGGCCGCGAACTGAAGCTGTGACGCAGCCATTTAGCGGTGCGAAAAATGGTGCAGCGCGATAGCTGACGCTGCGGCGACGTTCAGGCTGTCGAAGCCTTGCGACATGGTGATACGCACGGTTTGCAGGCGCGCCAGCAGGCTTTCGGGCAGGCCTTCACCCTCGGTGCCGAGATAGAGCGCCAGGCGCCCGGCCGGCTTTGCATCGCGAATATCGGTTCGTCCGCGCGGCGACAGGGCGAATTGTTCAACCCCC
Organism: Mesorhizobium kamtschaticum; assembly: GCF_056174585.1. Taxonomy (NCBI): domain Bacteria; kingdom Pseudomonadati; phylum Pseudomonadota; class Alphaproteobacteria; order Hyphomicrobiales; family Phyllobacteriaceae; genus Mesorhizobium; species Mesorhizobium kamtschaticum. Next base: position 2,682,960 of record NZ_CM149691.1, read on the forward strand.
GTTCGGCGAGCATCGCCGTAAAGCCGGAAGTGTCGGTGAAGGAGGCGAAGGGTACTTTCAGCGCCGCGCCGACCGAAACGCGGATCGCCTTGCGGTACAGCGGATCGCAGCACGTGGCGTCCATCAGCACGGCACCGGCGCCGAAGGCGGCGGCATTGCGAAAGATCGAGCCCATATTGTCGTGGTTGGCGATGCCGACGAGCACCACCACCAAGGCTTGGGCGGGCAAGGCATCCAGCAATGGTCCGGCCGCTAGCGGCGTCTCCTTGCGGCCGATGGCCAGGATGCCGCGATGCATGTGGAAGCCGGCGATCGCGTCCATCACCGTTGTGGTGACGACGTAGACCGGTAGGTCCACCGGCGCCTTGTGCAGGATGTCGTTCAGACCGCTGAGCCGGTTTTCCAGCACCAGCACTGATTCAGCACCGAAGCGTCCGGACGTCAGAAGCAGGTCGAGCACCACCTTGCCTTCGGCGACGAAACGGCCTTGCCGGCCGGCGAGATCACGTTCGCGGATGTCGAGATAGGCGGCGACGCGTGGATCCCGCGGGTCGTCGATGCGAATTGGGTCCATGTCCTCCGCTCAAAAATCGAGAGCGCGGTTCGTGCGTCGAGAAAGACACACAAGCCACGCTCCGGAAATCGTCAGCGAGGTAAACGGCCGCAGGAGCGTCCGGTCAAGTCCCGGCGCGGCGCAATCTCTGCGCCATCTGGGACAGGTCTTCCTTGCCGGTGCCGAAAATACCATCCAGCACGACAAGCAGCTCGCGCACCGCATCTGATTTGCAGGAGTAGTAGATCATCTGACGGTCGCGGCGGGTTTCCACGAGGTCGAGCGCCCGCAACTTGGCCAGATGCTGCGAGAGGGCGGATTGGCTGAGCATCACCTTTTCGGCGATGGCGCCGACCGACATTTCACCGTCGATCAGATAGCTCATGATCAACAGCCGTTTTTCGTTGCCCATCAGCATCAAAAATTCGGCGGCCGATTCGGCGTTGGCGGCTAGCTTTGTCGAGACCATGAATGCCCCATGCTGTTTGATCATCGAGGCACCATGGGGGCAATGGGGCCTGAATCCAAAAAATCACTTGCGAACGGCCCCTGACGAGTCAGCGCCATTTCCGAAAGGTAGAACATTTCTTTCAAATCTCAAGTGTTGCTTTTGATCAAATGCAATTAAGTTTGGTTGTTTTCCTGCCCGGCAGCCCTGCCGCTCCTGGCCATTTCGACCAGAACGGGTCGTAAGTCCCGCGCTGATACCAGAGGTTGTGGGAAGAATACCCGGCAAACATTGTCTCCCGACACCAGATCCATGCCATCGGCGTCCAAACCGGCGATGCTCCAGCCGTCGCCAGATGCCCCAGCATAGTGATGCGCATAAACGGCGATCGCATCGAGATGGTCCGCGTTCATGTGATCGACGGCGGATTGTTCGCTCGCCGCAAGCTCTTCGACGATGGAGCCGACTGTGACAAGATCGGAGCGATCGAGCAGATAGGCCTTGCCGAAGCCGCCATTGAGGCTGGCGCGCTGCGGCTCGAGGCGAAAGATCGAGAAGTCGCCGAGCCCGGCATAGAGGCTCGCCTTGGGATTGCGGTTGAGATAGCGGCGCTCGGCGCGCGCATGCGCGTCCGAGCCACGCTCGAGCCGCGATGCCTGGCAGATCAGCGTCAGGCGCGGATGCGCCAGCGGGTCGCCCTTGCCGGGCTCACCGAGCAGCAGGGAACAGCGTGGATCGGCAAGCATGGCAGGCGTGTGCGCCGACAGCATCGAAACCAGGATCAGTGGTGCGCCGTCGATGTCTGTGGCGACACCGACCCGGCTTGCCAGCGGCGATCCGGTCTGCGGCTCCAGCACCGCAAGGGCGCCGAAACGGGCGCTGCGCAGAAGTGTCTTCGCCAACCGGATCGCCTCGGCGTCGGTCTCGCGGATCACGTCTTTCTTTCGATCGTCCAAGGGTCTTGCCCTGCTAAGTTGATTACTTCGGCGCCATGCGGATGGCGCCGTCAAGGCGGATGGTCTCGCCGTTCAGCATCTGGTTTTCGATGATGTGCAGGGCAAGCGCGGCATATTCGGATGGCTCGCCGAGGCGCGACGGGAAGGGCACGGCGGCGCCCAGCGAATCCTGCACGTCCTGCGGCATGCCGGCCATCATCGGTGTCTTGAAGATACCGGGTGCGATGGTGCAGACGCGGATGCCGGAACGGGCAAGGTCGCGCGCCACCGGCAGTGTCATGCCGACGACACCGCCCTTGGAGGCGGAATAGGCGGCCTGGCCGATCTGGCCGTCATAGGCGGCGACCGAAGCGGTGTTGACGATGACGCCGCGCTCGCCGCCCTGCAGCGGCTCGAGCTTCGCCGCGCGGTCGGCGACGAGGCGGATCATGTTGAAGGTGCCGATCAGGTTGACCTCGATCACCTTGCGGTACTGGTCGAGCGGATGAGGCCCGTCCTTGCCGATCGTCTTCACGCCAATGGCGATGCCGGCGCAATTGACCAGGATGCGCGGTTCGCCCAGCTTGCTCGCCGTCTCGGCGACGGCTGCGGCACCACTGTCGGCGCTGCTGACGTCGCATTGCACGGCAATGCCGCCGATGTCGGCCGCGACCTTGGCGGCGCGGTCGATGCCGACATCGAATATGGCGACGCGGGCACCCTTGGCGGCAAGCGCGCGCGCCGTCGCCTCGCCAAGACCGGAGCCGCCGCCGGTCACGATCGCGATCTGGCCGTTCGGATTCATGGCGTCATCCTTTGCTATGGGAACAGGACCGGATCAGGCCCGGATCGACGGCCAAGGTCAAGCCATTGCCTTGAGCATGATCCCGAAAAGTGGATGCCGGTTTTCGGAAAAGGTCATGCTCAAACAAAGAGATAGAGCCCCATCCCGATTCAGTCGGGATGGAACAGGCTCTAGACGTGTTCTGCGACCCTGGCCTGGCTGGCATGACCGACCTCGCCAGTGAGCCTGGCGACCGCGCCCGGTGTGATCTCGTGCGACAAAAGGCGGTCGAGGTCGACGGGGCGCGGCATCGAGATCTGGCCGCGCGGGATGCGCTTGAAGCCGAGCGGCCCGTAATAGGGCTCGTCGCCGACCAGTATGACGGCGGGCGCGCCGGTCTTGACGGCGGCCTCGAGTGCGATCGCCACCAGCCGGCGGCCGATGCCGAGATTCTTGAAGGCCGGCCGCACCGCAAGCGGCCCGAGCATCAGCGCGCGCCCGGCGCCGGCGGCAATGCGGGTCATGCGCACCGAGGCGACGACGAGGTCGCCGTCGACCGCGACAAAGGACAGCGCGCGCTCGTGACCGCCGGCTTCGCGGATCTTGTAGGCGGCCAGCACGAAACGGCCGGGCCCGAAGGCTTCGTCGTTGATGGCTTCGATCTGGATGTCGTGCGCCGGGGTTTCCGGCAGGTATTTCACGTCGGCAAGGCTCATGGTCTTTGCGTTCCGGTAAGGAGGAAAGGTTTGCTGCAAACGGCAGCATTCGCCAGTCAGCGCTTCATCAAGCGCGGGCGCCCTTTCGTCGTCGGTCAAACCGGATCAAAGCAAAGTCGAACATGCGGAGTGTCCGCTAGCATCAATTTTCTGCCGCTGCAATCGGCCTGATATGTCCGCCGTCTCCGTCAAGTGACGGTCTGTTCAGCGCCTGACGTCTTCGACAGGGCAGCCTTGCGCCTACATTGCACGAAAGGACGCAAGGAGAGTTGCATGGGATTGCTGGTCGAAGGCAGGTGGCAGGATCGCTGGTACGATACGGCGGACAATGGCGGCAGGTTCGTGCGGACGCAGTCGCAATGGCGCGACTGGATTACCGTTGACGGGGCGCCGGCCGAAGGCCGGACACGCGGCTTCAAGGCGGAACCCGGGCGCTATCACCTTTATGTCTCGCTCGCTTGCCCGTGGGCGCACCGGACGCTGATTTTTCGCGCGCTGAAGAAGCTCGAAGGCATCATTTCCGTCTCGGTCGTGCATCATTTCATGGGCGCCAATGGCTGGACATTCCTGGCCGAGGATGGCGCCACCGGCGACACGCTTTACGGCCTCGATTTCCTGCACCAGATCTATGCCAAGGCCGATCCCGCCTATTCCGGCCGGGTGACGGTGCCGGTGCTGTGGGACAAGAAGGAGCAGACGATCGTCTCCAACGAGTCTTCCGAGATCATCCGGATGCTGAATTCGGCGTTCGACGCATGGGGCGATGCGAGCCTCGACTTCTATCCGCAGGACCTGCGGCGCGAGATCGACCGCGTTAACGCGCTGGTCTATCCCGCGGTCAACAACGGCGTCTACCGCGCCGGCTTTGCCACCACGCAGCGCGCCTATGAAGAGGCGTTCGGCGAATTGTTCGCGGCGCTGGATACGCTGGAGGAGCGGCTGTCAAAACAGCGCTATCTCGTCGGCGACCGCATCACCGAGGCCGACTGGCGGCTGTTCACCACGCTGGTGCGCTTCGATCCGGTCTATGTCGGCCATTTCAAATGCAATCTGCGCCGCATCGCCGACTATCCGAACCTGTCGAACTATCTGCGCGACCTCTACCAGGTGCCTGGTGTCGCCGCGACCGTGAACCTGCACCACATCAAGGCGCACTATTACGCCAGCCATGAGACGATCAATCCGACACGGATCGTGCCGGTCGGACCGGAACTCGACTATGACGCGCCGCATGATCGGGGGCGGTTCGCGGTTTGAAATCGCCGAGACTTACCGGAAGGTCTCGGTGTTGAGGCGCGCGCCTGTCTGGCAAGCTCCGCTTTCAGGAAACTCTTGCCCATACGGCTGGAATAGCCCCAGGCGTTGATAGCGAAAACCACAAGCCCGGCAAACAGCAGGACGAAAACCCAGACGAGAGCAGGCATGGTATCGCTTCCCGGCATGGCTCCGCCCGCGACAGCAAGGCCTACGAACACCAGTGACAGCAGGCACGAGGCCAGAGACGAGAAAAGCGTTATCTTCCAATATTCGTCTCGATTGAAAAGCCGAAGGTTCCTCTTGATGAATTTGTAGGAGGCGAAAGAGGTCGACCCGAACGTAATGGCGAAGCCGCTTGCATGGCCGAAGCTGTCCGGTAGTGACGGAAACATCATTGCTATGCCGACAAACACGGCGGTCAAACCCACCATCATCAGACTGTAAAAGCCGACATAGGGCCAGACGCTCACTGAATTTACTTGTTCGATATCCATGGAACCGCGCCCCCGTGTATTTTCTTGATCAATACAGCTCAGAACTTTTTAAACAGCTAAGGCAAACCTACCAATAGGGCGACGCGGGTTCATCCTGAAAAATCTCTGCGATGCGCCGCCGCGTCGCCGGTGTCGTATCCTTGGGCAGACGGTCGAGCGGAAAGAAGCCGGCCTCGGCGATCTCGTGGTCCGGTTGCTTCGGCGCCGTCTGGCTGAACTGCTCGATGAGATAGAAGCCGACATGGTCGCGGCGGCTGGAGCGGCGGTTGAAATGCATCGACTTCAGCACCGGCCGTGCTGCCAGCGCTATGTTGCCCTCTTCGGCGAGTTCCCGTGCCAGCGCTTCGGCCAGCGTCTCGCCGACCTCGACGCCACCGCCGGGAAGCTGCCAGCCAGGCACATAGGTGTGACGGATGAGGAAGACGGAATTGGTCGCGGTGTCATGGACGAGGCCGCGCACGCCGAGCGTCATTGGCCGCCGCAGCACGAAATAGAGATGGAACAGCCTGGCCCGTAGCCCCGGCCAGCCCGTCTGGCGGAAAGCGGTTTCAGGATCGTTCGTCATCGCCAGCGAAACCGTGGGTGGAAAGCCGCGTGCGCGTCGCCTATGAAAGAAACATGTTCAGGCTCGCGCATATTTCCGATGTCCATCTGGGGCCGCTCCCCGATGTATCCTATCGCGATCTCGCCTCCAAGCGCGTGCTCGGCTATGTCAACTGGCAGCGCAACCGCCGCCGCCACATGCATGATGCCGTCATCGACGCCATCACCGGCGACATCAAGGCGCAAAACCCCGATCACCTTGCCGTCACCGGCGATCTGGTCAATCTGGCGCTCGACGGCGAGATCGAGATGGCCAAACACTGGCTGGAGACGCTGGGATCGCCGCACGATGTTTCGGTGGTTCCGGGCAATCACGATGCCTATGTGCCAGGCGCCTTCGATAAGGTCTGCCGGTCATGGGCCGCCTGGATGAGCGGCGACGGCGTCAACACGCCGGTCGACCGCAACGCATTTCCCTATCTGCGCGTGCGCGGCAATGTCGCGCTGATCGGCGTTTCGACGGCGCGCGCCACGGCACCTTTCATGGCCAATGGGTTCTTCATGGAAGGGCAGGCGGAGCGGCTCGGCAAGATCCTTCGCGACACCGGCGGGCAAGGCCTGTTTCGCGCGATCATGATCCATCATCCGCCGGTGCGCGGCGCGGTCTCGCAGCACAAGCGGCTGTTCGGGATCTCACGCTTCCACAAGATCATCCGCCGCCATGGCGCCGAGCTTGTCCTGCACGGCCATTCGCATCTGCCGTCGCTGTTCTTCATCGGTACCCGGACGGTCCGGATTCCGGCGGTCGGCGTCGCCGCCGCCGGCCAGGCGCCCGGTGGCAAGCATCCGGCGGCGCAGTACAATCTGTTCGATATCGATGGCGAAAAGGGCAATTGGCGCATCCGCCTGACGCGGCGCGGCCTGACCGGGCCGGCGATGCCGCCTGCCGATCTGCAGACGCTGGAGATTGGCGTGGCGGCTGCTGCCGCTATGGCCGCAGGCTGAGCCCCATCGCCACGATGCGGTCCCAGAACAGGGCGACCGACACCGCCAGGCCGACCAGCGCGCCGGCGGCGACCAGGCCAAGGCCTGACAGAAAGGCCGACCAGCCCTTGCTGCGTTGCGGCGAGCGCAGCGGCGGCTCGGCTTCAGCTACCTCGGCGCGCTTCATGCCGGCGGCCTCGACCCCACCTTCCATCATCCTCTGGCGCTCGACGACGCGCTCGGCGACATAGCGCGTCACGGAATCGGCAACCGGCTTCATCTCGGTCGATTCGGCAAGCACCACGCGGCCGATGCGGGTGTCCTTGAGGAAGCGGTAGGTGCGGCGGTCGCGCCCCATCGCGACATGGCTGACGGCATCGATCCACAGGCGCGGCTGCAACCCCGAGGAAACGACGAAGTCGAAATTGTCGATGTCGGCGGGAACGTCGGCAAAGACGGGCGCGAGTTCGGCGGCCAGCAGATCGAGGCGCATGCGATGCGCCTCGCGCATGTCGACGACGACGTCGTCGCGATCGGCGAAGGCGTTCTTCACATCGCGGATGGCATCGGACAGTTTTCTTGACGGATCGATCTTTTCGCCTGCGTCCTTCATCGGCGTCTGCCTCGCGGGTTTGGTTAACACGGGGTTAACACAGCCGCCGGCAAAATGCACTGGCGAGATCGATGTGTCCGGGACAGGCGAAAGTTAGCCAGTCGCCGCCAAATTCGGGCGATGCGGCCTGGCACGGCGGTTCATGTTGCGGCGAACGATGTCGGCAACGAGATCGGGCGCTTCCTCGGCAAGCATGTGGCCGGCCTCCAGCACATGATGCACATGAAAATGCGCCGGCAGGTCATCCGCCTGGGCGGAGGGCAGCACCACATCGTCGGCGCCCCACACCACCATGACAGGCATGTTAAGCCCGTCGAGACGGTCACGCGGGATAACGCCTTGCCGATCATCAGCGGTCATGGCGGCCGCGATTTCAGCGAGTTTTTGCACCTGGCCGGGCCGCCCACGCATCTCACAAAGTACATCGACGATGCGTTCCGGGGGCTGGCTGTGAGGGCTGGACATGGCGATAAGGCAGTCCCGAATCTCGGACGAACCCCGTGCGCTTGCGTAGCGGCGCAGCAGCGGCCCATTGATCTCGGGGCCAAGCCCCCCTGGAGCCAGAAGCGTCAGCGAGGCCACTTTGTCGGGCTCGGCCAACGCCATCAACATCGCCACGGCGCCGCCCATTGAATGGCCGACAAGATGAACGCGCTTCAGTTTTCGCGCCGACAGATCGGCGAGAACCGCCCTGGCGGCCACCTTGGCCGGACCGGCACCCGGGAAATCGAGCGACAGCCCGTGTCCCGGCAGGTCATAGGCTAGCGTGCGCGCGGGAGGCGACAGGGACGCGATCACCTCGCGCCATACATCGTGGCAACCGCCGAAACCATGCAGCAGGACGATGGTCTTCGAACCAGATCCTTGTTCGGCGGCATAGAGCGATGGAATCATGAAGCTGGAGGCTTGTTGCGGGACTGAGAAAAGCGCGGGACCAGGCACCAAATGCGGCTGGATTGCTCCTCGTCCAGCGCCATAGCCAGTAAAATTTTCGCGATTGTTCGTGAGCGCGAGCATGTAATTTGTCGGGCTCGTTCGGCAAAAGCCGGCAAATCAGCGCTTTATTCTGTGCGGGCGAACGCCCAGCAATTCCATTGGTCCAAGCGGTCCCGGTCTGTTGAACTTCAGCTGGCGTTGCCAAGCCCGGCGGCGCGCAAGGCGCCGACCAGCCGCTCAGTCAGATCGGCCGGATATTTCCGCTCGACGAAGGTCGCGCGCGGGTCGGCGGCAAATTTGGGGAACTTGGTGTTCAGTTCGTCCAGCAGCGTGGTCACCAGATGGTCCTGTCCGGCAGCCTTGGCGCCGATCAGACGCGCCGCCAGATAATGCGATTTCGTTGCAGTGGTTCTCAATGCCATGCTGGCCGCGATGGCCTTGTTCATGTCGCCCAGCATGAAATCACCGACGAACAGGCCGTAGTCCCACCATGTGGAGTGGCCGCTGAACGTCTCGGCCGCATGGGTCAGGATTGGCGTCCCCTCCGCGTAGCGCCCAGCGAAGATCAGCCCATAGCCGTAAGCGGCGGCCATGCCCAGATCATAGGGATTGAGTTCATAGGCCTTGCGCATCCAGCGGATTGCTTCGTCCGTATTGCCGAGGCGCGAACTGACGTAGCCATAGGCGCGATGCGCGTAAGGGCTGGTCGGCCCCATCTGAACGCCGCGATGAGCAAACTCGACGGCCTTTTCGATCGTCGCATTGGGCGGATAGGCATAGTGATCGGAGACCGCCTCAACCTGCAGAGATGCAAGTTCCGAATAGACGAGCGAGGATTTTGCCCCGGCATTGGCCAACGTCTCCAGGCAGCGATAAGCGGCCTCGTGGGTTCTGGCATTCTGGTCGAGATAATATTTGTCGTTGAGCAGCAGGCATTCGGTTAGGCCGTTTGGCGCGCCTGTCTGCTCGATATAGTTGTAGATCGTGCCCGAGGCGGGAAGTGCCGAGCTCAGCATGTCGGCAACGCGATCCTCGATAATGGCGGGGGCGCTGTCGGCCGGCGTGAGATTGCGTGAAAGGAGCACCCGTCCGGACGCCACGCTCTGCAGTTCGATCGTAATGTCGCCAGCGTTCGGGCCGGCCATAATGTCGAAGATGAAGCTGGTGGCGTCGTTGGCGGGGTCGTGCCTGTTGATCGTATCGCGACCGATGAAGTCGATCGTATCGAAGCCGCTCAGGCCGGCACGCAGCGATGAGGCGACACGGCTGGCATCGGTACCGTCGGCCTTGACGTCAATGTAGACGAGCGGCAGGGCTTCAGCGATCGCCGATGGTACAACGGTGCTGGTTTGGCTGGCAGTCGCGAGCGCAGCGGGCAAGTCACCGCTTGCCAGCAGCGCACCGCTGCCCTGACGCAGGATCAGGACACCGAGCATGGCGATGACGACGGCGATCGCCATCCAGAAGAACCTGAGATGGCGCGCCACCGAGGGTACGGGGGCTGCCGGTGCCAACAATGCGGCGGCCGCAAGGGTATCCTCGGCAGCGCCGGGGTGCTCAGATGGAGCCACTGACGCTGCCGTCTGTTCGGCGGGTTTGGCTGCTTCCGGCAAACGGATCGCGTTGAGCTCATAGGCCGGGACGTAGCCGCCGCGTGGAATGGCGATGCGGACGGGCTCGGCGACGCCTTCATTGGCAAAATACTGCTGCAGCAATTCGCGCAGCCTGCCTGCCTGCACACGCACCACGGCATCGGTCGACGGATCGAAATCGCCGTCCTTGCCGAAGACGTCCATGGCGATGGAAAAGCCCTTGAGCCTGTTGGCTTCGCCGGCCTGCTCACGTTCCACAAGATAACGGATCAGCTTGCGCGCGCGTTCGGATCGTCCGAACGTTTCGCTGGCGAGCAGTCGCTCCAGTGTCTCGCGCACTGCGGGGGCGGCAGGCGTGGCATGCTGCAAGTGTCGATCCTCTCGAAGTCGGCACAGGTTGAGGCACGATCATATAGGGCTCGCACCGCCATACAAGCATACACGCATTATGCGATCGCGTACCACACGGGATAATTCTTCGGTGGTTAATGACCCGGCCGACGTCGGCCGCGGGACGATGGGCGCCGGAGCATCCCATTGGGACCATTGCAAATTTGGCGACCAAGACCTTGATCGGGCTCGAGGAATACGGCGCGAGAGCGGTCAGGCTGCTCGCGCCGGTACTCGGCAGAGACTACCGCGTCTTGCGGCCGACAATGCGGTTGGCGGCGGACGTCACCGCTTCCAGCGAGGCGGCGACGATGTTGGTGTTGATGCCGGCGCCGAACAGCTTGCCGCCGGGATATTCCATTTCGACATAGGAAATCGCCGAGGCATTCGAGCCGCGCTGCATCGAGTGCTCGGAATAATCGAGCACCGACATCTCGACGCCGACATGGCGCGACAGCGCATCGACGAAACCGTCGATCGGGCCGGTGCCGGTGCCGGTAATGGTCACTTCCTTGCCGTTGTCGAGGATGACCGCCTCGACCACGCGCCGGCCCTTGACCACGGTGTCGGGATAGGTGTGGTGGTCGAGGAATTTCAGGCGCGCGCCCGGCTGGTCGATGTAGGTTTCGAGGAAACTATCGTGGATGCGCTTGGCCGGCACCTCCTTGCCTTCGGCATCGGTGATCGCCTGGATCGCCTGGCTGAACTCGATCTGCAGATTGCGCGGCAGATTGAGGCCGTAGTCGGCCTGCAGCACATAGGCGATGCCGCCCTTGCCCGACTGCGAGTTGATGCGGATGATCGCTTCATAGCTGCGGCCGACATCGGCCGGGTCGATCGGCAGATAGGGCACTTCCCACAGGCTGGTGTTGGCCTTTTTCAGCGCCTTCATGCCCTTGTTGATGGCGTCTTGGTGCGAGCCGGAAAACGCCGTGTAGACGAGCTCGCCGACATAGGGGTGGCGCTCGGGGATCTTCAACTGGTTCGAATATTCGTAGACGTCCTTCATCCGGTTGATGTCGGAGCAGTCGATGCCCGGATCGACGCCTTGCGTGTACATGTTGAGCGCCAGCGTGACGATGTCGACATTGCCGGTGCGCTCGCCATTGCCGAACAGCGTGCCTTCGACGCGGTCGGCGCCGGCCATCAGGCCGAGCTCGGTGGTGGCGATGCCGGTGCCGCGGTCATTGTGCGGATGCAGCGAGATGATCAGGTTCTCACGGTTGTCCAGGTTGCGGCACATCCATTCGATGCGGTCGGCATAGATGTTGGGCGTCGACATCTCGACCGTCGACGGCAGGTTGATGATCAGCTTGTTGTCTGAAGTCGGCCTGACGATCTCGGTGACGGCGTTGCAGATCTCCAGCGCCACTTCGAGCTCGGTGCCGGTGAAGCTTTCCGGCGAATATTCGAAACGGTAGCCGCCGCCGGCCTTGGCCGCCATGTCGGTGATCATCTTGGCCGCGTCGGTGGCGATGCGCTTGATGCCGCCGACATCCTTTTCGAAGACGACGCGGCGCTGCAATTCGCTGGTCGAATTGTAGAAGTGCACGATCGGGTTGGTGGCGCCCTTCAGCGCCTCGAAGGTGCGGGCGATCAGCTCAGGCCGGCACTGTACCAGCACCTGCAGCGACACGTCGGCAGGCACGTTGCCTTCCTCGATGCACCAGCGGGCAAAGTCGAAATCGGTCTGCGAGGCCGAGGGGAAACCGATCTCGATTTCCTTGAAGCCCATGTCGAGCAGCAAGCCGAACATGCGCGCCTTGCGCTCATGGCCCATCGGGTCGATCAGCGCCTGGTTGCCGTCGCGCAGGTCGACCGAACACCAGATCGGCGCCTTGTCGATGACCTTTGAGGGCCATGTGCGGTCGGTCAGGCCAACGGTCGGATAGGGTTGATATTTGCGGGCCGCGTCGGGCATGCCCCGCGCTGATCCCGCGTCGTTGCCGGCTACCGCGGCATCGGGCGGATTTGTTCTCGTGCGTTCATCGTCTTGTTCTCCCGGCGGCCCTCGGATCCGTCCTGGACGGATTGCTGGCGAGTGGCGCCTTTACCAGATTTTCGTTCGCTTGATGTGACTGCCAATTTTGAGACTGGCCAAGGAGCATGCGCTTGCGCGGCGGTTCGACCGCCGGGCGCTCCTTCAGCGAACCCGGCGATCGCCGATAAGGCCGAGAAGAAGCAGGGTCGAGGCAAGCGCGCGAACGGTCTCGCCGGCAAAGCCGGTCTGACGGGAAGCGGTGATGGCGCGCGTGTTCATGCCGGTTCTCATACAGGAGCGCCCCCGCAGAGGCAAGCGGGTGCTGAATCTGTTGAACATTATCCCTGGTGCAGGCGCTCTTCCCCACGCGCCGCAAATGCGCCAGACTTGGGTGCCGACGGGGCTGCGGTGCCTTGTCATCGGGAGGGGATTGTCCATGAATTTCGTGTTCTTCTCGCCGCATTTTCCGACCAACGGCGCTGATTTCTGCGACCGGCTGAAGAAGGCCGGCGCCACCGTGCTCGGCATTGGCGACGCGCCTTATGACGCGCTGGACGGCAGACTGAAGGCAGCACTTTCGGAATATTACCGCATCGCCGACATGGAGGACTACGATGCGGTGTTCCGGGCGATTGGCCATTTCATCCACAAATGGGGCCGCATCGACCGCTTCGAATCGCTCAACGAGCACTGGCTGGAGCTGGAAGCCAACATCCGCACCGACTTCAACATCTACGGCACCAAGCTCGATTTCGTGAAGAATCTGAAGCGCAAGAGCCGCATGCGCGCCTTCTTCCGCAAGAGCGGCGTCGAGACCATCGCGCAGCGCAAATGCTCCGACCGCGCCGGCGCCATGACCTTCATCCGCCGCGTCGGTTACCCCGTGGTGGTGAAGCCGGATTCGGGCTCCGGCGCTTCCAACACCTTCAAGATCTCCAACACAGGGGAGCTCGACCAGTTCTTCCGGGACAAGCCCGAGGATGTGACCTTCGTCATGGAGCAGTTCATCGAAGGGCTGGTGGTGACCTATGACGGGCTGGTCAACCGCGACGGCGAGGTGGTGCTGGCGGCCAGCCACCGCTACGACCAGAGCGTCATGGACGTGGTCAACAAGGACCGCCACATGAGCTACACCTGCTTTCCCCGGATCCGACCCGTTGTCGAGGAGGCCGGCCGCAAGATCCTCAAAGCGTTCGACGTGCGCGAGCGCTTCTTCCATATCGAACTGTTCGAGACCAGGGACGACCGCATCATCGCGCTGGAGGTCAACATGCGCCCGCCCGGCGCCTGGATGACCGACGCCATCAACTACACATTCGACATCGATGTCTACGCGGCATGGGCCGACATGGTGGTCAAGGACGCTGCCGGCGGGCCCTATGAGGGCAAGTATTTCACCGCCTATGCCAGCCGCAAGCGGCACCTCCACTATTTGCACAGCCACGAGGACGTGCTAGCCGCGCACCGCGACAAGATCGTCCACCATCAGCCAATAGAAGAGGTTTTCAGCCGCGCCATGGGAAATTACGCCTACCAGATGCGCTCGAAGGATCAGGCTGATCTGCGCGAGGCAGTCGCCTATATCCACGCGGAAAAGGCCTGAGGCCATGGACATCTCCTATCACAAGCATTTCTCGGACAAGCTCGGCCGCGACATGGAATACAAGCGCTACGGCCATGCCGGCCGGCCGGTGGTGGTGTTCCCGACCTCGCAGGGGCGGTTCTTCCAGTTCGAGGATTCCGGCGGCGTGGGCGCGCTGGCCGAATTCATCGACACCGGCCGTATCCAGCTGTTCACGGTCGACGGCATCGATTCGGAATCCTTCTTCAACAAACATGTCGACGCCGCGCAGCGTATTGCCAGACATGAGGCCTATTTCCGCTATGTGCGCGAGGAGGCGTTGCCGGAAATCCTGTCCACCGCCTCAGCAGCCAATGGCGGGCGCAAGCTGAAGCCGCTGTTCTCGGGCTGCTCGATGGGCGGCTACCATTCCTCGAATTTCGTCTTCCGCTTTCCGGAACTCGCCTGCGGCGTCATCTCGCTGTCGGGCGTCTATTCAGCCCGCGATTTCTTCGGCAAGGCGCTCGACGGCGATATCTTCTACAACTCGCCGCTCGATTATCTGCCGGGCATCGTCGACCAGAAACTGCTGGCCCGGCTGAAAACGCTGAGGCTGATCTTCTGCTGCGGGCAAGGCGCCTGGGAAGAGCGCATGTTGGTCGAGACGCGCCGGCTGGAACAGATCCTGCGCGACAAGTCGATTCCCGCCTGGGTCGACTATTGGGGCGGCGACGTCAGCCATGACTGGCCGTGGTGGCACAAGCAGCTGGTCTATTTCTTCGGCCGCTGGCTGGATGATGATCTAATGCACAGACTGGACTAAGGTGCATTGATATTCAGGTGAGGCTGGCCTGCAAATGGCTGATACCTGCGCTTCCGGTGCTCATATGTGGACGGCCCCCTGCTTGCAAGGCTCGGTTGGGATGGTTTGATCGGATCGCTTGCGCTCATATGTCCGGCCTTTTGCGCGCGGATTTGTGAGCGCTGGCCAAGATGGGCTTCACGGATAGCGAGTTCCAAACACGTACACGACATTGGCTGCCGGTGAGCACCTCGGAATGCCTCGCTTGTCCCGGTTCGACCGGTCACACCATCTTCTCCTCTGCTTGCAAGTTCCGGCCTCGACGTCGAACGTGAACTCGACGCCGAACTCTGATCTCTTACGGCTGCACCGAGGTCGGATAGATGGCGCTGATAGGGCGATAATGCTCGCCGCTGACCATCAACCTCCAGGCGATCCGAGCGAGCTTGTTGGCCAGCGCCACCGCTGCCAGCTTGGGAGCTTTGCGCGCAATCAAGGCCCGTAACCACGGCCAGACCCGTTTGCTGCCACGCCGCATGTGCTGGATGAGAGCGGTCGCGCCCGCCACCAGCACACTTCGCAGCATCTCGTCGCCGGCGCGGGTAATTACGCCGAGCCTGTTTCTACCTGCTGTTGAATGGTTCTTCGGCGTCAGTCCGAGCCAGGCGGCAAAGTCCCGTCCCGATCTGAAGCCATGCGCATCCGTAACCTTGATGGCCAGCAGCGTCGCTCCGACGGGACCAACCGCCGGTATGGCGGCCAACCGCTGGCTCACTTCGCTCTGTCTGTGAAGCGCAAGCAGCTTCTCATCGAGCGTGGCGACCTCGGCGCTGATATGCGCATAATCGCGCGCCAGCGTCTCGAACATGTCCCTGGCCGTGTCCGGGATCGTCACATCAGCGCGAATGTCAGCCAGCAGATCGCCGAGGCGGGAAAGCCCCTTGGGCGCGACAAGACCGAACTCCGCCGCAAAGCCTCGGATCGAATTGGCGAGCTGCGTGCGCCGGCCGATGAACCGCGCGCGCAGTTTCGCCAGCATTTGCGATCCCAACTGGTCGGCGCTCTTGATCGGAACAAAACGCATCTCTGGCCGGCTCATCGCCTCACAGATCGCCCCGGCGTCCGCCGCATCCGACTTGGAGCGCTTCACATAGGGCTTCACGTACTGCGGCGGCAGCAACACCACTTCATGGCCCAGCGCGCGCAATTCCCGCGCCCAGTAGTGCGCCGCGCCACAGGCCTCCATGCCAATTTTCAGTCCCGAAAGCTCGGCAAAGAAGGCAAGCACCTGATTGCGCCGCAGCTTCTTGCGCAACACCGGCTGTTCAGCTTCATTCACGCCATGCAACTGGAAAACGCTCTTTGACGTATCCATGCCAATGCGAATAAGTTTATCCACGGACGGTCTCCCTGGTTTGAGATCTGCAACGACCTCAATCTGGCACATCGCGATGCCGTCGGGGGCCGTCCACCCAACACGTACTTTAAGTACGCTCCGCTCCGGTTCTCGGAAGCCATCGTTTTCGACTCGGCCTGACCTGAACCTTGGGCACAGATGATACCGACACCAGACCCCATCCGCCGCTTTGTCGAGGCCACCAATGAAGGCGATACCGAAGCCTTCCTTGGCACCTTTGCCGACGACGCGTTTTGAGCGACTGGGGCCGGTCTTTCCAGGGCCGCGAGCAGATCGCGCGCTGGAACCAGTCGGACAATATCGGCGTGAAGTCGCATCTCAGCATCGTCAGCATTACGCCGGCGGACGGCACGTATCGCGTCCGCATCGCGGTCAAGGGCAAGGGCTTCAACGGCGAGGGTGACATGACCTTCACGCTGGACGGCGACCGCATAGCGAGCCTTGTCATCACCTAAGATTAGCCTTCCTGGCATGCCGGCAGCGGGACAGCCTCGTGTTCCGCCGCCGATCCGCGACGCAGGCCGAGGAAGACGACAAGGGCGGTGACGATGGTGATTGCCGCCAGCACGATCAGCAGCCTGTCGAACGCCGTCTCGTAGGCCTGGACCAGGGCTACGGCGCTTGCCGTCGGCAGATGTTGCGCCGTTTCACCGACGTTGCCGGTCACCAGCAACTGCGCCGCGGCAGCCGCATCCCTGGAAGAGGCTCCCTGGGCGGCGAGCTGCGCGGCGGTGAAGCCCGACAGGGTCGCCATGACGATCGCCACCGCCACGCCCTCGCAGGCGACACGCGTGGTGTTGAAGATGCCGACCGCCATGCCGGCGCGTTCCCTCGGCACGACGCTGACGGCGAGCCCGTCCATCAATCCCCAGGGCAGGGCGATGCCGATGCCGATCAGCACCAGCGGCGCCACCAGCGCGATGGCGACCGGTGGCGTCAGGCTCAGCCAGACGAGGCCGGCGGCGGCGGCGACTAGGCCCGCGCCGCAGATCGTGGCCAGCGCGATCCAGCGCGCCAGCTGGCCGGCAAGCAGGGGCAGGATCAGCAACGGCCCCGAGAGGCAGATCATCAGCTGCCCGGCCTTGATCTCGCTCATCCCTTCGATGCCGATGAAGCGGATCGGCAACAGCACCAGCAGGACGACGAAGCCATAGGCGGGCGCCGCCGCCAGGAACTGGACGCCGACGAAGCGGGGAAAGCGAAACAGCGTGAGATCGAGCATCGGCCGGCGCACACGCCGCTCGACGATAACGAACGCGGTGAAGAAGAGGACCGCCGCTGCAAGCAGGGCGATGACGAGGGGATTGGCCCAACCACTCTGCGGCGCCTGCAGGACACCATAGGTCAGCGAGGCCAGCGCGATGGTGAAGGTGCCGGCTCCCGCCCAGTCGAGGCCGGTCGCGTCCGGGTCGCGCGATTCCTTGATGGTGCGCAGGCCCAGCACTGCCGAGGCGATCGCCAGTGCCGCCACCAGAACAAAGATCGACCGCCAGCCGAATGCGGAGATGAGCAGGCCCGAGGCGATCGGACCGAAGGCGAGGCCGATGCCGAAACTGGTGCCGAGGAAGGAGAAGGCGCGCAGCCGCAGCGGCCCTTCGAATTCCTGGGCAAGGGCCGAGGCGCCGCCGGCGAAGGCCAGGGCACTGCCGATCCCTTGCGCGGCCCTGAAGATGTCGAACCAGACGATGTCGGGCGCCAGCATGGCGCCCAGTGACGCAGCGACATAGAGGCAGAGCCCGGCGAGGAAGATGCGCTTGCGGCCGTGGTTGTCGGCGAGCGCGCCAGCCGCCATCAGGCTGGCGCCGAAGGTCAGCATGAAGGCGTTCGTCACCCAGTTGAGCGCGATCGGGCTGCCGCCGAGATCGGCCGCGATGCGGGACAGCGCGACGGCCGGACCGGTGAAGGTCAACGGCATGGTCATTGCGGCAAGGCATACCGACAAGAGCACGAACCATTCTCGGCCGGGCCGGTTGTGGTCTTCGAGGTCATGGATTTTCCTATCTGAAGCAGCATCCGCCGGCATGCCGCGTGGGTCGTGGCGCCGGTCGTAATGACAAGATAGGTCGACGTCCTTTCAGGAAAAATGGTATTATATCTCCTGATATACCGGACTAAAACGCTCGAATGGAAGAATGCAATGGATCGTCTCAGCGGCCTCCTGGCCTTCGCCCGTACCGCCGAGCTCGGCAGTTTCATTGCCGCCGGACGTGCGCTCGGCATTTCGGCTTCCGCCGTTGGCAAGAGTGTCGCGAGGCTCGAACAGGAGCTCGGCGTGCGGCTCCTGCAGCGCAGCACGCGGCGGATCGGCCTGACGGAAGAGGGCAGATTGTTCAACGAGCGGGTGCGACGCATCCTCGACGACATCGACGATGCCGAGGCGATGCTGTCGCGGACCCGGGAAACGCCGCACGGCCGGCTGCGCGTCTCGACCCCGATCGT
Organism: Mesorhizobium kamtschaticum; assembly: GCF_056174585.1. Classification (NCBI taxonomy): domain Bacteria; kingdom Pseudomonadati; phylum Pseudomonadota; class Alphaproteobacteria; order Hyphomicrobiales; family Phyllobacteriaceae; genus Mesorhizobium; species Mesorhizobium kamtschaticum. The sequence goes on from NZ_CM149691.1 coordinate 2,701,405, forward strand.
CACCTACCATCTGCTTTTGCCGGTGCTGTCGGAGTTCATGGCCCGCTATCCCGAGATCGAACTCGACATCGATTTCAACGACCGCATCGTCGACGTCATCGAGGAAGGCATCGACGTCGCCATTCGAAGCGGCCAGCTGCCCGATTCACGATTGGTGTCGAGACCCGTTGCACCGTTTCGCATGCTTTTGTGCGCGGCGCCCTCCTATCTCGACCGCCATGGCACTCCCGGCGAGCCGGCGGATCTCACCAGGCACTTCGGCATCAACTTCCGCTTTCTGAACAGCGGCAGGCTGCTGGAATGGCCATTCATGACCGGAAGCGCCGAACCGCAGATCCGTTCGATGCTGACCTGCAACAACATGGAGGCGTTGAAGGGAGCCACGCTTGCCGGACTCGGTATCGCCTGCATGCCCGATTTCCTGGTCTGCGAGGCGCTGCGCGACGGAAAGCTGCGCACCGTGCTGGACGATCATGTCGACGGCCGTGGCCAGTTCCGGATGCTGTGGCCCTCCAATCGCCATCTGTCACCGAAGGTGCGCGTCTTCGTCGATTTCCTTCCCGACCGCCTTGCGACACACAGCCTTTGCCCAGGGTGGAGGAAGGTGGGGTGAAGAGACAGATGCTTGATTTTCAGCCGAAGCTGACGGCCTCGGGCAAGGATGCGCGGGAGAACGTTGCGGCAGACCCAGACCTTTGCGGCCGCAGGCGTGCGCCCCGACAGTCGATGGTAGGGGATGCCACGGTTCTTGCAGCGCGTTTCGACCCAAGAGCCTTCGGTCGAAATATCCACTACGCCAAGCCGCGATTCGTCCGGCGCCGGCGCCTCCCAACCAACCTCCTACGTATCCCATGCGGGGTCAGGAACGATGGCAAATCGAAACTTGGTGGACCCCGTGAGTCTTTAGGTCATACGCGAAATAGACGCCGGCAAGTGGTGAGCGATAGACCTAAGCCCAAGCTCGTACAACAATTTCCAGCTTTAGGTGGTCATGCTGCCCCAGATGTCGGGTGAAATTGTAACGGGTTTGACTAGCACTCTAAAAATCCCGCTGCTACTAGTGCCGTTTTAAGCGGTGGCGGAAATGAAATGCTTGGTAATTAACCTTGATCGGTCAGTTGAGCGGCTTGTCGCCGTCGCATCTGAATTTTCTCGTGTTGGGGTTGCCTTTGAACGTGTCGCTGGGGTTGACGTGAAAGAAGGGCTCCCATTCGAAGCTCCCCGCTTACCGCGACTGAGGTTTGTTGCTTTCTAAGTCATCGGCTTTGTTGGAAAATAATCGCAGACGGCCCTGAAGAATATGGTGCCGTGTTCGAGGACGATGTAGTTTTCAGTCATGACGCTGGGTCGGTGCTGGTTGATGACAATTGGATCCCGCCAAATGCCGACATCATCAAACTCGAAACATTCTTCAATCGAGTGAGGCTGGGTAGACAGCACGTTACCGTTGCGGAGGGATACTCAGCCAGGCGGCTTCTCGGGCAACATCTGGGCGCGTGCGGCTACATAGTTTCAAGAAATGCCGCAAAGAGGCTGTTCACCAGCACTGAACGCCTTAAGGCTGCCGTTGACGTTGCTCTCTTCAGCCCAAATCAGATGACGGCGGCGCGCAACACGATCTACCAGTTAACGCCGGCTCTATGCACTCAAGCACATTTCGTCGTGGACAAGAGACCGCCAAGCTTGGTCCAACTCGCCCCGAGAGTCCACATCAACAAGCGGATGATCGACAGGGTCAATGCAGAGGTTGCGCGCGTTTTATGGTACTTCCACAACAGGCCATTTTTTCAAGCAGCAGAGAAAGTTGACGCTGTGCCTGTACGAGCCAGATATTGAGTGATGCGCTACGCGAACTGGGGTCATTCATACTGGTGTTTGGATTGACAATCACCTCATCACCGGGCGAATAACCGCCATCCGTGATCACATTTACCAGATACGCTTGGTAGAGCTTCGGTTGAACACCAAGTCCATGCGCCAGAGTGAGTGAACCACCAAGCGTAATGGTCTGTTGGTCGCTGTCACATGCCTTTTGCCTTGTTGAATGGCAACGTAGCCCACGGGCCGTCGCACCTGTATTCATGAGAAGCGCTTGGCCGGCGGTGCCCTTGCCAAGCCGCGTAATCACCTCTGCGGCAAACAGGTAGAGCAAGTCGCCCGCGATCGGCAGGAAGATACGCGTTGTGGCCCGTCGCCAACGACAATAGCGTCATCGTCGGCGTCGCACTGGATCCGGCCTTCAGCCGTCGGCGTGGGAACTGTGCTCTGCTCGATATATGAAGTCAAGCTTTGAAGTTTACCTTCATATATGCTACAAAGCCGCCATGAAAGATCAGTTGCCTCCGCAAAACGACCCCGAAACCATGCGTGCGATGGCTTTGGCGGCCGAGCTTCGGGTTGTCGCCGGCCGGCTGATCCGGCGCCTGCGTGAACAGGCAGGCGACGGCGATCTGACCTCGTCGCAGAAGTCAGTGGTGCTGCATCTGGACCGAGAGGGCCCGGCGACGGTGACGACGCTGGCGCGCGCTCAGGATATGCGTCCGCAATCGATGGGCGCCATTGTTTTCGGCGCTGCAAGTGGCCGGTCTGGTGGAAGGCGCGCCGGATCCGGCCGATGGCCGCCAGACCCTGCTGTCGCTCACACCGGCCTGCCGGGACATGATCGCGACCGGACGGGCGGCAAGGCAGGATTGGCTGTTCCGCGCCATCCAGTCGAAGCTTGACCACGACGAGCAGGAGCAACTCGCAGGTGCCGTCGAACTGCTCGGACGCCTCGCCGACTTCTGACCAATCGTCCGGCGTGCAATGCGCCGCTGTTCCAATCATCGGAAGGAAAACACGGATGGCAGTCACCACGCTTGACCAGAAAACGGCACTCATCGTCATCGACCTGCAGAAAGGCATTGTCTCCTTGCCCGCTGTCCATCCGGTCAGCGAGGTCGTGCAGCGGGCGAGCGCGCTCGCCGGAGCGTTCCGCGGCCGCAGCTTGCCGGTCGTGCTCGTCAACGTTGCCGGCGCGCCCCCGGGCCGGACGGAACAGGCGCCTCGCATGCGGGAATTTCCCGCAGGCTGGGCTGATCTTATCCCCGAATTGCAGCAGGAGTCGGCGGACCACATCGTGACCAAACGCACGGTCGACGCTTTCGTCAACACCGATCTCGAAGCCTGGCTGAAGGGCGAGGGCGTGACCCAGGTCGTGGTCGCCGGCGTCTCCACCAGCATGGGCGTAGAGGCAACTGCACGCCATGCCCGCGATCTCGGGTTCAATGTCACGCTGGCCGTCGATGCCATGACGGACGGCAATCCCGAAGCCCACGCCAACAGCATCGTGCATATTTTCCCGAAACTGGGCGAAAGCGGCACGACGCGGGACATCCTTGATCTCTTGGCGAAGAGGAGTGCCTGACAATGCAATGGATCGACTGTGTGTCCTATTTCTTCGGTGGCGCCGTGCTGACCAATGCCGTGCCGCATTTCGTCAGTGGCGTGATGGGGCGGCCGTTTCAAAGTCCCTTCGCCAAGCCGCGTGGCCAGGGCCATTCCTCCTCGACCGTGAATGTGCTGTGGGGATTTTTGAACCTGGCGATCGGTTATCTCCTGGTGATCCGTGTCGGAGATTTCGACCTGCGATCCACGGCTGACGTCCTCGCGCTGGGGCTGGGCACCCTCCTCATGGGGGTGGTGATGGCACGCATGTTCGGCCGCTTCAACGGCGGCAATTCCCCGGTCGACGGATGAGCGGTCCGGCTAAAGGCACGTTCCGTTCGCTGGCCAATTTCAATTACCGGATTTGGGCCGGCGGCGCGATCGTGTCCAATGTCGGAACATGGATGCAGCGCACCGCGCAGGACTGGCTGGTGCTGACCCAACTGACCCACAACAACGCGACCGCCATGGGCGTGGTGATGGCGCTGCAGTTCGCGCCGCAAATCCTGCTGCTGCCATGGACCGGCTTTGCCGCCGATCACCTCGACCGTCGCAAGCTGCTGCTCGCCACGCAGGGCGCCATGGGCCTGCTTGCGCTCGGTCTCGGCCTGCTCACCGTCGCCGGGCTGGTGCAATTGTGGCACGTCTATGTGTTCGCCTTCCTGCTCGGCTGCACGACCGCGTTCGATTCACCCGCGCGCCAGACATTCGTCTCGGATCTGGTCGGCGAGACAGACCTGTCGAATGCCGTGGCGCTGAATTCCACCTCGTTCAATGTCGCGCGGATGATCGGGCCTGCCGTCGCCGGCGCCCTATCGCTTCCGTCGGCTCCGGCTGGGTTTTTCTGATCAACGCGGCGTCGTTTGCCGCTGTCCTTGCCTCGCTCGGCCTGTTGCGTCTCAATGAGCTTCATCTGAAGGACAAGGCGCAGCGGAGCTCCGGCGGCCTTGCCCAGGGCTTTGCCTATGTGTGGAAGCGCCCCGACCTCAAAGCCGTCCTTCTGATGCTCTTCCTGATCGGCACGTTCGGGCTCAACTTCCCCATCTTCATTTCGACCATGTCCGTGTCGGTCTTTCACGCAGGAGCCGGCCAATACGGGCTGTTGACGTCTACCATGGCGATCGGATCGGTGAGCGGCGCGCTGTTGGCCGCCCGGCGCGAGCAACCCCGCCTGGCGTTTCTTCTGGCGGGTGCCGCGATTTTCGGCTTTGGCTTCAGCCTGGCCGCGATCATGCCAAACTACTGGCTGTTTGGCCTCGCGCTCGTTGTCATCGGCGTCTCGGCGCAGACGATGACCACCTCGACGATCGGTCTGGTGCAACTCTCGACCGACCCCGCGATGCGCGGGCGGGTGATGGCGATCCTTCTGGCCACAACGCTGGGCGGCACCGCTCTCGGCGCGCCGCTGGTCGGCTGGGTGGCCGATGACATCGGCCCACGCTGGGCGCTTGGCGTGGCCGCTATTGCCGGCTTTGCGGCTGTTATCGTCGGGATCCGCTATCTCGCGACGTATCGCCACTTGCGCGTGCGGATCGAAGCCGGACGTTTGCGCTTTGACCTCGATGACGGCAAAGCCGAGCGGGCATAGGCCGCTTTCTCCGGCGTCCTGATAAAATATGATTACTTAAGTCAAGTTTCTGTGGAAACCCTGGCGGCGCTGTGGCATGCCGGCGATGGCGACGAGGCCGAGATTTTTTCGGCGGCTTCGTTTGGACCGCTATCGAAGGATTTCAGCGATGGACCAGTTGAGTGCGCAAACCCGGATCAGCGACGAGGCAATCAGGTCGGCGATCGAGCGTCTGCGCGCTGAGCACGGCGAATTCGAGATCGAAACCGGCGCTGCCGACCGTTGGGAGCTTCGCCTGTATTACGGGTCGTTGAGCGCCACGATCGAGGACGACGCCATGCTGGTCCGTGTCGCGGCGATCGACGAGACCTGCCTGTCCTACATGAAGATGACGGTTGCCGGCCATGTCGCCCGGCATCTCGGCACGGCCAGTGGATTGCGCTGGCAAGGCGACGGCAGCGATGCCGGCACGCCGGTCTTCTTCCGCGAGATCACGGTGATGTCGTCGATGCGGATTTCGCCGCACATGGAGCGCCTGCGCTTCGCTGGCACGGATCTCGACCGCTTCACCCATGGCGGCCTGCACATGCGGCTGCTGTTGCCGCCGCGTGGCCGAAGGCCGGTCTGGCCCTCGGTGGGCCCTGATGGCCTGCTGGTCTGGCCCGCGGGCGAGGACGCGCTCACCGTGCGGGTCTACACGATCCGGGCGATAGATTCGGCAGGCGGCTGGCTCGATGTCGATTTCGTGCTGCATCCCGGCCAGGACACACCGGCCGCCGCCTTCGCGCAGAACGCTCGGGCGGGAGACGTGATCGGCATGATCGGACCCGGTGGCGGCGATGCACCGAAAGCGCGGACCTTGCTTCTCGTCGGTGACGACACCGCGCTGCCGGCCATTGGCAGGATCCTCGAGCACCTGCCGCGCTCAACTCGCGCCGAGGCGCTGATCGAGGTCGATGGTCCCGATGATCGGATCGCGCTGCCGCAAGGCGACAATATCGACATCACCTGGCTCTACCGGCATGGCCGCGAGGCCGGCGCCGCCGGCCTGCTGCCGGCAGCGCTCAGGGAGCGCAGCCACGCCGCACTTGCCGATGGTCTCTTTGTGTGGGCCGGATGCGAGTTCACCGACTTCCGCGAGATACGCAAGATCGCGCGCAAGGAATGGGGCTTGCCACGCGACAGGCATCTGGTCACCGCCTATTGGCGCCGCGGCGCGCAGGGCGAAAACGGGGGTGGCGAGGAGTAGTCCACCAAAGGCACTGAAAGCCGATCTATTCCCGGATGCTTCTGGCCACCAGCCGAGCAACGCTCGGGCCGACCAGCAGCACGATCAGGAAGCGCGCCGATTGCAGCGCCATGACGAAGGAGATGTCGACGTTCTGCGCCGCGGCGGCAATGATGGCGACGCTGTCCATGCCGCCGGGGCTGGTCGCCAGATAGGCGGTCAGCGGATCGACGCCGAGGAGATGGCTGATCAGGAAGGCGAGCCCGCCGCAAAAGGCGATCAGCGCCACGATCGAGGCGATGATCTGCGGCAGTGCACGCGTCGCATGGCGCAAGATCGGCCTGGTGAAGTTCAGCCCGATCGACCAGCCGACCATGGCGTAGCTGACCGCCAGCAGCCATGGCGGCAACTGCATCTCGACACCAAGGCCGAGATGGATGACGGCGCCGAAGATGAAGGTGCCGAGAAAAAAGGGCGAGGGCAGCCGGCACAGCTTTCCCGCCATCCCGCCGACCAGCGCGATGCCGATGGTGGCGGCAAAGGCTTGCAGATCGATCGGCGGAAACCAGATGATCGGCGGGATCTCGATCCCCGACGTGTCGACCCACATCTTGGCGACGATCGCTGCCGTCATCGAGACGAAGATGACGCGCAGATACTGCATGAAGGCGACGAGCCGCTGGTCGGCACCGAATGCACCGGCCATCAGCACCATGGCGGTGGCCGCACCCGGCGAGGAGCCCCAGACGGCGGTGGTGCCGGGCAGGATGCGCCAGCGGCTGATCAGCCAGCCAAGCAGGCTGGAGGCCGCGACGGTGGCGATCACCACGCCAAGGAACAGCGGCCACTCCTGGTAGAAGACGGGAAAGATGTCGGCCGAAATCGACGCGGCGACGAGGCAACCGACAATGGCCTGGGCGGAGCCGAACAACAGGCGCGGCACGCGAACCGTGGCGCCATTGGTGCCGGCAACGATGGCCGCCAGCATCGGCCCGATCAAGAGCGCCGCCGGCAAGGCAGCGAGTTCGAGCGCGCCGGCAAACAGGGCGGAGATGGTGAGCAGGATCAGCCATTGCCAGGGCCTGCCTATCCGCGCCATGCGCTCGGCGGCGGGTTGGTCAGGAGGTGGCTGTTCGGCCGAGGAATCCATTCTTCGGTCTTAGACGCGAAGCACGGCGATGCGAACCCCGCCGTGCTGAAAAAGCTGGACGCGAGCCTCAGCCCGTCTTGCCGTCAGCCAACCCGAAGCCGCCGACAGGGTGGGTCTCCACCTGGAACTCGAAGCCGGCGATGAAGGGGCGTGCCTTGGCGATAGCCGCCTGCACTTCCGGAAGCTGCAGCGAGGCCTTGTGGCTTTCGGCGTCCGTCCACACTTCGGTGACCCAGATCGCATCGGCATCCGCGGGGTCGCGGGCAATGATATAGCTCAAGCAACCCGGCAGGGCGCCGGTGCTGGCGCGCAGGACATCCATGATCGCGTCGCGCTGGCCGCGCGCCGCCCGCATCTTGCCGATCAGTCCGTACATTCCCTTCGTCTCCCTTCAAAAATCTTCGACAAGAGTATGTGGGTCACCAGTATGCAATTGCCCGGTCACGGCATCAACTGGCCGCCATTCACCTCGATCACCTGGCCGGTGATGTAGCCGCTCAACAGATCGGACGAGAGGAACAGGTAGGCGCCGACGCAGTCTTCAGCCGTTCCGGCGCGCCCCTGCGGAATGGTGGCGACCATGCCCTTCATCTGCTCGTCGGTCGAATAGCGCTGGTGAAACGGTGTGAGAATTGTGCCTGGCGCCACCGCGTTGACGCGGATGCCGAAGCCGATCAGTTCCTTGGCCATGCCGCGCGTCACGTTGGAGACGAAGGCCTTGGCCGAACCGTAGAGGCCGGCGCCGCCGCCGGCACCATTGCGCGCGGCGATCGACGAGGTGTTGACGATGAAGCCGCCCTGCTTCTTCAGCCACGGAATCGCCTTGCGTGACGCCGTCAGCACGGAACGGGCGTTGAGGTCCATCACCGCATCGTAATGCGCCTCGGTCTGTTCGGCGTAGGGCACGCGGCCAAGCATGCCGCCGGCATTGTTGACCAGTCCGTCGAGGCGGCCGAAATGCTGCGCGCTGTCCTCGACGACGCGCTCGACATCGGCGGGGATGGAGAAATCGCCTTGAACAAGGAAGACCTCGCCGCCACCGTCGGCAATGGTCTTGCCGAGCTTCTCGGCGGCGTCGCGGCTCGAATTGTAGTGCAGCGCTACCTTGGATTTCTGCGCGGCGTAAGCCAGCGCGAGCGCCGCACCGATGCCGGTCGAGGCACCGGTGACCAGCACCGCCTTGCCGGCGAGATCGGGAATGGTAAGCGCGGTCGTGGCGGGCACTGCTGGTCCTCCGGAGGTTCAACGAGACCAGCCGTTCCCGGCCCCGGAGTCAAGACTGTGCACTATGGCCGGAGATAGGCATAGCCCTGGCTTTGCAGTTCGGCGAGCTTGACGACGCCGCCCTTGTCGGCGGCATGGAAACCTTCGAGCAGGTCGGCGAGCGAAATGTCCATGCCTTGCATGGTGTTGGCGCAGGCCTGCGGCTCGAGCCCCTGCTGCACCAGGCCGGCGAAGCGGCCGGAGACCGCGGCCGATATGCCTTTCGACTTGAAGGCGGCCAGGGCCGGGCCATGCACGACCAGCACGATATCGACATTGCCGCCGGTGCCCTCATAGTGGTTCTTGATGTTGCCGAGCACGAAATTGACCTTGTCGACATCGCTGAGGTGATAGGCGACCTTCAGCCGTGCGGTTTCCGTGGCCGCCGCCTGCACGGCCCGCAGGCCAAGAAACGTTCCGGTTCCGGCAAGAACCGCGCGGAACATGTCGCGCCGGCGCATGGCATCCTCCTTGGATTCACCGCAACTTGCGTGGCTCCGGCCGCAATACTAGCATAAATTGACGTTACGTCCTGTCGATGCGAGGAGAGGTCACATGACGTTCAGGGCAGGGGAATGGAAGACAATTGCCGGTGCCGGATTTGGCGTTGTGCTGCTCGGTCTGCTGTCAGGCAGGGCGGGCGCTGACGACACGCTTAAACTTAAAGAACTCAGCCCGAACGGCGCGGACGCCTGTTCGGCCGGGTCTATGACGCGGCCCATCTCAAGGCGCATCCGAAGCAGAAGGTGGCGCGGATCTTCTTCTACTACGGCCATGACCCGGTCAGCCGGCCGAACGAGGAACCGACCGCCAATTCCGACACCTCCTACAATGGCTTTGTCACCACCACCGTGCGCGGCGCCAAGGCGCCGCAATGGGCCAGCGGCTGGTGCAATCACGAATCCGAGGACGGCACATCAGGGCCGATCCGCTGCGGCATGGATTGCGACCGCACGCTGGCGTCGCTGAAGGTCGACGACAAGGGCCGGGTGCTGCTGTCCGACCTGTCGCCCGATATCTACCTCGATCCGGACTCGGAGGAGCAACTCGGCAAGGCGGAATACGACAGGCAGGCGCTCGGCTCGGAGGACGACAATTTCCGGCTCGACCCGATGCCGGTCGCGACCTGCAAGGCGGAGTTCGCGCGCATCGATCCGATCGATCCGGCACTTGGGGCGCCCTTGCGCGAGCGGTTGAAGCCCGACCAGGCCTTCTGCTATGGCCGTGACTATGACGCCTCGCACCTGGCCTCGCACCCCGACCAGCTGACGCAGTCGATCCGGGTTTTTCGCGGGCCTGTGGAACTCGCCTCCTATGCTTCGGGGGGTGACGTTGCCAACTGGCCAGACGGCGCCGACATTGCCGTCTCGGTCACGACGCGGCTGAAGTCGGGCAAGGTCACGCAGACCTATTCCTGCCAGGGCGAGGCGGACCAGTGGCGCTGTGCCGCGAGCTCGAAGATGAGCGATTTCTCCTGCGACATCGCGCAGAAGGAAATCTTCCTCAAGCGCGGCGCCAACGGCATGATGATGCTGGCCAATCCCAACAGCAGCCTGGCGATCGTCGATCTCTGCTCGAAGGCCGCCGACGGCAAGACGAGATCGGACGACAAGGTCTATCGGCTGGAGCCAATGCCGCAATCAGCCTGCGCACCTTGAGCACCAGCTTCGTCATCCTATGGCGGAGCAAGGAGCGAAGCGACGCGGCGCAGACCATAGGATCCATGCCGTGACATCCGAGCGCTGCTGGGGTGCAGAAATTCTGTTCCGCTGTATGCTTCGTCCGAGGTCGCGGCATGGATCCTCGGGTCTCCGCGACGGAGCTTCGCTCCTGCTCCGCCCGTGGATGACGAAGTCGAGACGCTTCGGCTATTTTTCTAAAGTCGTGACGAAAATCGCCTCAGGCGAACGGCACGGCCGTCGTGCCTTTCGGCAGCTTGGCCTCATCATCCGGCTCGACGTGGATGGTGACGCGCACCGAGGGGATTTCGGCTCTCAGCGCGTCCTCGATGCGATCGCAGATGACGTGGCTGGCGCCGACCGACATGTCGGCGTCGACGACCAGATGGAACTCGATGAAGGTAGCGCGGCCGGCGATGCGGGTTTTCAGGTCATGCACCTCCAGCGCGCCCTTGCAGTTGGCCGAGATGATGTCGCGGATGCGCATGTGCTCGGCGGTGTCGACGGCGCGGTCCATCAGGCCGTTCATCGACGAGCCGATGACATGCCAGCCCTGCCACAGGATGTTGAGTGCGACGAGGACAGCGAGCGCCGGATCGAGGATCTGCCAGCCGGTCAGGATCGCCCCGACCAGGCCGCCGAAGACGCCGATCGAGGTCACCACATCGGTCATGATGTGATTGCCGTCGGCGACCAGTGCTGGCGATTTCTCGGCCCGTCCGGCGCGGATCAACGTCCAGGCCCAGAAGGCATTGATGACCGTGGCAATACCGTTGACGGCAAGGCCGTTCCAGGGCTTTTCCAGCGGCGCCGGCGCCTGCCAGGAGCGCCAGACCTCGTTGAGGATCAACAGTGCGGCGAGCACGATCAGCACGCCTTCGAGCACCGCCGAAAAATACTCGGCCTTGTGGTGGCCGAAGGGGTGATCCTGGTCGGCCGGCTTGTAGCTGACCTGGATGGCCCAGAAGGCGGCGCCCGAGGCAATGACGTTGACGATCGATTCCAACGCATCGGAATAGAGCGCTACCGAGCCGGTGATGTACCAGGCGGCGGCCTTCAGTGCGAGCACGACAAAGGCGATCACGATCGACCAGAAGGCAAGGTTGGCAACCTTGCGCTTCGCGGCCGCCTTGGCCGCGATCGCCATCGTGTTCTCGGCTTCGGCCATCGAGGTCAGGCTGCCTTTTCCTTGGCCTTGCGCGGCAAGTGGGCGACGATGTTCTCGATGATGCGCATGCCGGCATTGTGGCCGAGCGTCATAATCGATTCCGGGTGGAACTGCACCGCGGCGATCGGCTCTTTGCGGTGCTCGAAGGCCATGATGACGCCGTCCTCGGTCTCCGCCGTGACGATGAAATCATCGGGCAGCCGCACCGGATCGGCAAAGATCGAGTGGTAGCGGCCGACGGTGACTTCCTTGGGCAGGCCGGAGAAGATGATGCCCGGCTTCGAGACACGGATGCGCGAGGGCTTGCCATGCATGGGAATATGCAGCTGGCGCAACTCCCCGCCATAGGCCTCGGCCAGCGCCTGCAGGCCAAGGCAGACGCCGAAGATCGGCAGGTCGCGGGCGCGCGCCTTCTTGATGGTGGCGGCACAGTCGAAATCCTTCGGCGTGCCCGGTCCTGGCGACAGCACAACCAGGTCCGGCTTCAGCCGGTCGAAGACTTCCTCAGGCACTGGCGTGCGCACGGTCGAGACATTGGCGCCGGTCTGGCGGAAATAGTTGGCCAGCGTGTGGACGAAGGAGTCCTCGTGATCGACGAGCAGGATGTTGACGCCATCGCCGACGCGCGCGGTGGTGCGCTCGGTGCTGGCGGCATTGCCCAATTTAGCGTCGCGAATGGCGGAGAGCATGGCGGATGCCTTCAATTCGGTTTCGGCTTCTTCTTCCTCGGGGATGCTGTCGAAGAGCAATGTGGCGCCGGCGCGCACCTCGGCGATGCCGTCCTTGATGCGGATGGTGCGCAGCGTCAGGCCGGTGTTCATGTCGCCGTTGAAATTGACCATGCCGATCGCCCCGCCATACCAGGCGCGCGGGCTCTTCTCGTTTTGCTCGATGAAACGCATGGCCCACAGTTTCGGCGCGCCGGTGACGGTGACCGCCCAGGCATGCGACAGGAAGGCATCGAAGGCATCCATGCCTTCGCGCAGCCGGCCTTCGATGTGGTCCACAGTGTGGATCAGGCGCGAATACATCTCGATCTGGCGGCGACCAATGACGCGCACCGACCCCGGTTCGCAAACCCTGGACTTGTCGTTGCGGTCGACGTCCGAGCACATCGTCAGCTCGGACTCGTCCTTCTTGGAGTTGAGCAGCTTCAGGATCTGCTCGCTGTCGGAAATGGCGTCGTCACCGCGCTTGATGGTGCCCGAGATCGGGCAGGTCTCGACCCGGCGGCCGTTGACGCGCACGAACATTTCCGGCGAGGCACCGATCAGATATTCGCCTTCGCCCAGATTGATGAAGAAGGAATAGGGCGACGGGTTGATCGACTTCAGCTTGCGCGAAATCTCGGACGGCTGCGTCTCGCAGCGCTCGTAGAACATCTGGCCGGGCACGACCTCAAACAGGTCGCCGCGCTTGAATGAATCCATCGCCTTGCGCACCAGATTGGCGTATTCGCCGGGCTCATGGTCGCCGCGCGGCGGGATGCGGTCGGCGGTCTTGAACGGCTCGGCGATTTCGTCACGCGACAGGCCTTCGGTCGAAAAACCCTCGCCTGAATAGTCGTAGCGGTCGGTCCAGGCCTTGGCCGAATAATGGTCGACGACGAGGATTTCGTCGGGCAGGAACAGGACGAGGTCACGCTGGCTCGGCTTGCGCTCGAGCTTGTAGTCGACCGGGTCGAACTGGAAGGCGAGGTCGTAGCCGAAGGCGCCGTAGAGGCCGAGATTGGCGTCTTCAGCGGTTTTGAACAGGGCCGTGATGGCGCGCAGCACGGTAAACACCGAAGGCACGCGGCTGCGTTCCTCCTCGGTGAAGACCCTGCCGGGCTTGGCGACGTCGAGGCGGATCAGTTTTTTCGTCGTCTCGGCGATGGTGATGTCGGCAAGACCACCCAGCGTCTTGCCGATGACCGGCAACAGCGCCTCGCCACGGCCGTTCAGTGCCTCGATGCGCATGGCACGGCCACGCGCCGAGATCACCAGCGGCGGATCGATGATGGCGGTGTCCCAGCGCGTGTAGCGGCCGGGATATTCGTAGTTCGAAGAAAACACCGCGCCACGGCGCGAATTCAAGCCATCGACGTAAGCGTCGATCGCGCCTGCATAGGGCCGGTCGTGGCGCTCGCGGGTGATGGTGATGCCACCTGCGGTCACGAAGCTTTCAGCGCCGTTTTCCAGAACCTTCATCGTCATTGCCGTCTCCATCAGCTTGTTGGGGCAACGGACCCGGGACTGGCTTCGCAAAAAACAAATGGCCGCCCGGACTTTCCGTTGCGGCCACCCTCTCTTTCACGCACGCGCGTTCGAACAGGCCGCTGTCAGCAGGCCCACCACCAAATGGTCTTGGTCGAACGCATGTTCATGGCGAAATCCATAGCGGCGAAAAACCGGATGCGCAACTGATTTGAAAGCCTGTTCGGTGGCCGCCGCTTCCCAGGCTCATGGCACATCGCCAGAGCCTGCGGCGTTGCCTAGACTATACATCCAACATCGAGAGAACGGGAAACACCAATGACCGAACAGGCCGAGCGCGCGCGGACGTTCCATTCCCTTCACGTCAAGGGCAACCCGATCGTTCTCTACAATGCCTGGGATCCGGGCTCGGCGAAGATCGTCGAGAAGGCGGGCGCCAAGGCGATCGCCACCGGAAGCTGGCCGGTCGCGGCCGCCTTTGGCTATCCCGATGGCGAGAAAATCCCGCTGGAGTTGGCGCTCGACAACATCAAGCGCATCGTGGCAGCGGTCGACCTGCCGGTGACCATGGACCTCGAAGGCGGCTACGGGGTCGATCCGGAATTCGTTGCTCGCACGGTGACGTTGGCGTTGCGCGCCGGCGCCATCGGTTTCAATTTCGAAGATCAGATTGTCGGCGGCAGCGGCCTGCACGACATCGACGTCCAGGTAACGCGCATCGAAGCCGCCGCCGCTGCCGTGAAGGCTTCCGGCATTCCGGCATTCCTAAACGCACGCACCGACATCTTCCTCAAGGCGAAGCCGGACGCGCATGACGACGAACTGCTCGATCAGGCCATCGAGCGGGCGCAGGCATATGAAAAGGCCGGAGCGAGCGGCTTCTTTGCGCCGGGTCTTGGTGACGAGGGCCTGATCGAGACGCTCTGCAAGTCGACGAACCTGCCGGTCAACATCATAGCGCTGGCGCATGTGCCGCCGCGCCAGCGGTTGGCCGAACTCGGCGTCGCCCGCATCAGCCACGGCCCTGTGCCGTACCGGCAGATGGCGGAATGGCTTGAGGCCAAGGCGCGGCTGGCGATCTCCGGATAGTGGTGCTGCACGGGGCAGCCAGTAGGGGATAAGGCGAGACCCCCCACTTCGTCATCCCTGGGCGAAGCAGGAGCGAAGCTCCGTCGCGGAGACCCTGGGATCCATGCCGCGACCTTGGAGGTGGAGTGCAACGGCGCAGAATTCTGCACCGTTGTGGTGCACAGATGTAACGGCATGGATTCTAGGGTCTGCGCCGCGTCGCTTCGCTCCTTGCTCCGCCCTAGAATGACGAAGCTATGGGACGCTTCGGCAAACTACCAGGCAAGCTTCCTCAGTCCTCGAGCGTCCCTGATCTGGCGTCGGCGCTCTTCCTGTCGCCGACCAGTTTCAGCAGGTCCTCGCCGGCGCGGATGATGCGGCGCGAGCGGCGGGTCAGGATGATGCCGTCCTGCGGCGCGAACACTTCCGCGCGGCCGCCGGTCTCGCCCGGTGCGTGGACGATGGTGGCGAGACGGTCGCCCCTGGCGACGCGGTCGCCGGGCTTCACGTCGTAGAGCACAGCGCCGGCCCGGGGGGCGGGCATCATGTCGATGTTTTCCAAGGGAGCGACGACACCCTTGAACGGACCCGGCGCAGGCAGGGCGCTGTCGGTGACCACGCCACGGGCCACCAGCAGGCGGTAGAGACCTTCGGCATCAGCGCCAGCCAGCGCGCCATCGACATCGAGGATGCCACGATATTCGACCGTGGTGGCGACACGGCGGTCGAACTTCGCCACATCGGCGGGAACGTTCTGATAGGGCATGATCGAGGCGCCCTCGAAAGTGCCGTCGCTGTCTTCGCTCCACAGCACCACCGCATCGATGCCCATGGCGGCGGCGCAATCGGCCATGGCCGGCCACAGGCTGGTGTGGACGTAGAGATAGGCAAGGCCTTCGTCGTCGCAATGCAGGTCGAGCACAATGTCGTGGCCGAGCGACAGCTGCACCAGGCGTGACTTCAGGCGCTGGTCGGCGCCGCCAAAGCTGGTGTCGGGCAAGAGCTTGGCGTCGGGCGCGGCAAGCAGCGGAAAGGCGCGGTTGAAATTGGTGCGGGTGCCCAGGTGAAAGCGGCCCTGATGCTCGCCGAAATGATATTGCGCGCGGCCGATCGGGTTGGCCCAGGGCACGATGGTGATGTTGCCCTTGATGCGGCCCTCGGCTGCGGCCTTGTTCAGCATCGGCATCAAAGCGTCGATGGCGACGACGCCCGGCAGTTCGCCGGCATGGAGGGCCGCCTGCAGATAGGCCGAGGGTGCCGCCTTGTCGCTACCTGCGAAGCGGAACACCGGGAATTCGTAGGAAACGCCTTCGCTGTCACCGGCGATGCGTTCGATCGATTTCTGCATGACTTCCTCCATTAGAGCGAGAAGACATGCCCATTTGAGAGTACCGATGTCGATTGGTCCAGCCCGCCCACGCTATGGGCGCAAGGGTGGTCTTTTGCCTTGCTGCATGTCGTTGTCCCAAAACCGCTGCGCACCCTCGGGTCAAGCCCGTGGGCATGCTTTTGGGCGACAGGCAGCTACTCCGCGGCAGCCTGAAGCGGGACAGGTGCCCGCCGGTCCAGCGCTTGCGAGAGTACCGCGACGGTGACCGCCAGCAAAGCGAGCACCGCGCCGACCAATGGCAGGTGGGCGTAGGAAACGCCGGCGGACAGCGCCACGCCGCCGATCCAGGCGCCGCTGGCATTACCGACATTGAAGGCGCCCTGGTTGAGCGTGGCGGCAAGGTTCGGTCCTTCGGACGCCGCCTCGACGACGCGGATCTGCAGCGGCGGCACGACGACGAAGATGAGCAGGCCCCACAGGAAGACGATGCCGATGGCGACACTGGCAATGGCGCCGAACTGCATGAAGCCAACGAACAGCACCGCCATCAACAGCAGCGTGCCGATGACGGTCGGCATCAGCTTCCAGTCTGCCAGCCGGCCGCCGATGATGTTGCCGATGGTCATGCCGGCGCCGAACAGCAGCAGCACCCAGGTAACCGCGGAGGTCGACAGGCCGGACACGTCGGTGAGGTAGGGTTTTATGTAGGTGAAGACGGCAAACAGGCTGGCCGAGGCAAGGGCGGCGATCAGCATCGCCAGCCAGACCTGCAATTTGCCCAGCACCCGCAACTCGCCGCGCAGGCCGCCGCCGCTTGGTTCGGCGACATCGGACGGCACCAGCCAGGCGATGGCCGCGACCGAGATCAGACCGATGCCGACGACGGCGATGAATGTGGAGCGCCAGCCTAAAGCTTCGCCAAGAGCCGTGCCGGCGGGAACGCCCAGAATGTTGGACAGCGTCAGTCCGGCGAACATCAAGGCCATGGCACTGGCACGCTTGTTGCGCGGCACCAGGCTGGCGGCAACGACCGAGCCGATGCCGAAGAAAGCGCCGTGGCCAAAAGCGGTGAAGACGCGCGCGGCCATCAGCGTCCAATAGTCAGGCGCGATGGCGCAGAACAGATTGCCGACGACGAACGAGGCAGTCAGCCCGACCAGCACAGGCTTGCGCGGCAAATGCGCGGTGGCCATGGCGACGATCGGAGCGCCGAAGACAACGCCCAGCGCATAGCCGGTGACCAGCAGGCCTGCCGAAGGGATCGACACGCCAAGGTCGGCGGCGACCTCCGGCAGCAGGCCCATGATGACGAATTCGGTGGTGCCGATGCAGAAGGACGCAATGGCAAGCGCAAGGATCGGCAAAGGCATGGGGCGTCCAGACTGAATCGGTTCAATTTCGAGACTGCGCGAGGATCCATACCGGGCGCAATGTCTATTGCTGCAATGCAGCAATGCAGAAAGCGTGGAGCAGATCGAAACGGGGCGCTAAGGCGCCCCGTTTTCAGACTATCCGCATGAGGGTTTTGCGGATCACGGTGCCTTCGGCGAGGCATAGGCGATGATGTCGTCGCCGCGATCGAGGGATCGGCGTGTCGCGGCGGCCGGCGCCGGCGTCTCAGCGGTGGCCACCGTGTCGCGGATCATGCCATGCGGCTGGAAGGCATAGGCTGCGGTGGCGATCAGCCCGAGCACCAGAATGCCGGCAAGGGCGAACGGGCCACGCTTGCCGCCCCCGGATGACGGAAACAGTGGCGCGAACAGAAGGGCGATGACGGCCAGCACGGACGGCGCGACCAGCCGCAGCACCAGCGGCCAGAAATCCAGCCCGGCTTCCCACAGCGCCCACGCAACCGTGGCGAGGAAGATGAGAATGCAGAGCCAGAAGCCGGCGCGCCGGCTCAAGGCGTATAGAAAGCCGGAGACGATGATGCCGGCGCCGGCCAGCGCGTAATACCAGGAGCCGCCGAGGCCGATGAACTGGACGCCGCCATAGAGCAGCGGCAGACCGATGATCATCAGCACCAGGCCGAAAAGGACGAGCAGCCAGGCGCCGCCGGAGATGTCGGTATCATCTTGTTCTGACATCGTGTTCCTCGCGCATTTCGGAATGCGATGCCTCGTGGTCGCGCGGGCTTCAAGTCGCGCTGGCGATCTGTCAAGGTCTGGTTCGTCTGGCTTCCGGCGGCGCGGAAATCGCCCAAGCAGAAGAATCGTATCGCATCCTAATAGATAGCATGTTATCATTTTCGTCATGACCAAGCAAGACCCGGATCGCGCCAGATTTGGCCCACTCATGATATCGGTCGCGAGGCTGTGGCGGCGCGCGGCTGACAAGGCGCTCGACGATTGCGGCCTGTCGCATGCCACCGCCATGCCGCTGGTGATGCTGTCGAGGCTCGGCGACAATCTGCGCCAGGGCGTGCTTGCCGACCATCTCGGTTTCGAAGGGCCGTCGCTGGTGCGTATCGTAGACCTGCTGGTCGAAGAGGGGCTGGTGACGCGCACCGAGGACGCCATCGACCGGCGCGCCAAGATCCTGTCGTTGACCGATGCCGGGCGAGTGCGGGTGATCGAGATCGAGCGCCTGCTGGCGGTGCTGCGCGCCGATCTGCTTAGCGACGTTGGCGCCGATGAACTGAAGGGAGCCGTGCTTCTGCTGAGCCGGCTGGAGGCGAAGCTGGCCGGACCGGAAGCTGTCGAGTAGATATCAGGCCAGCGGCTTCAACTCCTGGGCGATGGTGGGCAGCAGCTCCGAGACGGTTGGATGGATGTGCACGGCGCGCGCCAGCATGTCGACCGGCGCCTTGGCGTACATCAAATCGAGCACGCAATGCACCGCCTCGTCGCCGCCCGGGCCGAGCACCGAACAGCCGAGGATTTCCCTGGTATCGGCGTCCACGAGGATCTTCATGAAGCCTTGCGTTTCGCCCTTTTCGACGGCGCGGCCGACGCGCGTCATCGGCCGCTGACCGACCAGCCCGCGGCGTCCGGATTTCTTCACCGCCGCCTCGGTCATGCCGCAGCGGCCGAGCGGCGGGTCGATGTAGAGCGCATAGGCCTCGATGCGGTCGCTCACCTTGCGCGGATCATTGTCGAGCAGGTTGGCGGCGACGATCTCGTAGTCGTTGTAGGAGGTGTGGGTGAAGGCACCCTTGCCGTTGCAGTCGCCCATCGCCCAGATGCCGGGCACGCTGGTTTGCAACTGGTCGTCGACGATGACGAAGCCCCGCTTGTCGACCGCGACGCCGGCTCTGTCGAGGCCGAGATCGTCGGTGTTGGGAGTGCGTCCCAGCGCCAGCAGCGCGTGCGAGCCAACCGCGGGCGGCTTGCCGGCGGAGAAGGTCACGGCGATGTCGTTACCTTGTTTGGCGAAGCCGATGTCGTCGGCGCCGACATGGACCGCAATGCCTTCGTTTTCGAGGATAGACAGGATGGCGGAGGAGACCTCCTCGTCCTCGCGGCCGGTCAGGCGCGGGCTCTTCTCGATGACGGTGACATCGGAGCCGAAGCGGCGGAACATCTGCGCGAATTCGAGCGAGATGTAGCTGCCGCCGACGACAATCAAATGGCGCGGCAGGACGTCGAGATCCATCATCGAGGAATTGGTCAGATAGTCGATGTCGTTGATGCCGGGCAGGTCCGGCACCGAGGCGCGGCCGCCGGTGTTGAGGAAGATCTTTTCGGCGGTCAGAAGGTCATCGCCGACACGCACGGTGTTGGCGGATTCGAAGCGTGCATGGCCGCGGTAGAGCGTGCAGCCTTTCATGCCGGCGATCCATGTCTCCAGATTGGTGCGGGAGTCGTTTGTGACCTTGTCCTTGCGCGCCTTGATCCTGCTGTAATCGACGCCGACCGGCCGGAGAGCGTCACGCCATAATCGGCCGCGCGCCGCGCCAGATGCGCGGCATAGGCGCTGGCCACCATGGTCTTGGTCGGCATGCAGCCGGTGTTGACGCAGGTGCCGCCGACCAACTTGCGCTCGATCAGCGCCACGCTCATGCCGGCTGAAGTCAGCCGGCCGGCCAAGGGAGAACCGGCCTGTCCGGCGCCGATGATGATGGCGTCGTAGGTTTTTGCCGTCATGCCACCGCCGCCACGATCAGCAGGCCGCCGATGATCGCCACCGCGTCCTCGATGAAGGCGGCGGGCGGGTCCTTGCCGAAGGCGGTGGCCAGCCGGCCGCGCGCTTCGGCACCGCCCAGCGTGCCAATGACCGCGCCGATGGCGCCGGCGATCAGGCCGCCTATGGTGGAACCACCTGTCGCACCGATCACTGCGCCACTGAAGGCGCCAAGCAGGATGCGGGCACCGAATTGCTGCGGCACTTTACGGCTTGGCGTCGACGGCAACTGGTCAGTGACGAGCTCTACGATGGCGAGGATGGTGAAGATGCCGACAGCGGCCCAATGGCTCATGAAGCTTGCCCAGGTGCCGGCAACCGGCAGCCAGCCGAGATAGGCCCCCCAGGCGACCGCGGCCGGCGCCGTCATGGCGCGCAGACCGGCGATGACGCCGATCAGAAGTGCAAGAAGATAGAGCATGTTGATCCCCCTCGATCACCCGGCCAGGACGGCCTTGAGGCGGCAGGCTACCATAGGTCCGATATTTGACCAGTACTTGGATTGGCGCTTTTCTGCTGGCCGCAACTATGCTTTGCAATGACGTCAATTGGAGACCCGCCATGGCTGGAAGCGAGCGCGCGAAGATGGCGGCCGGCGAATGGTACACTTGCCTAGATGACGAGTTGGAGGCCTTGCGTGTCACGGCGCGCGACGCGGTGTTCGAGCACAATTGCCTGCCGCCGCGGCAGCGCGGCAATCTCGGGCCAGGCCTGAAGGCATTGCTCGGCGGCGTCGGCGAGGGCGCCCGCGTCGAGGTGCCGTTCCACTGCGCCTATGGGTTCAACATCGTTCTAGGCGACAATGTTTTCCTCAATGCCGGCTGCACCATTCTCGACACGGCAAGCGTCCGCATCGGCAAGGGAACGCTGCTCGGCCCCAATGTGCAGATCTACTGCGCCGAGCACCACAAGGAGGCTGCCGGCCGGCAAGCGGGACTGGAGATCGCCAGGCCGGTCGAGATCGGCGCCCATGCCTGGATCGGCGGCAGCGCTATCATCCTTGGCGGCGTCAGCATCGGCGAGGGCGCCATCGTCGGCGCCGGCGCGGTGGTGACGCGCGACGTGGCTGCGAACACGACTGTGGTTGGCAATCCGGCGAGACCAGTTAAGCGCTGAGTGCTTCTCGTAAGCGATCAGGTGTGCGCCATCCGTTCGTCCCGATCTATCCGCCTGGAGAATTCCCGTCGGTATTGCACCGGCGATGTCCGCAGCCTCGCGGCGAAATGCTGGCGCAGCGAGGTGGCGCTGCCGAAGCCGGCTTCGAAGGCCACAATGTCCATGGATTTCTCCGTTGCTTCCAGCAGGCGTTGCGCCAGTTCGATGCGCTGGCTTGTCAGCCAGTCGCCAAAACTGGTGCCGATCGATTTCTGGAAACGGCGGGTGAAGGTACGCCTTGTCAGGCCGGCGGCCTCGGCGACGCTGTCCAGGCTGTGCGTCTCGCCGAGTGTCGCGCGCACGGCGTCGAGGGCCTGGGTGAAACGGTCGGCGTTGGCGCTTCTTGCCACCGGATGCTCGATGAACTGTGCTTGCCCGCCCTGCCGATGCGGGGACAGCACAATCTGGCGGGCAAGCCGCAGTGCTGCTTCCGCGCCATAGCGGGCGCGCACGATGTGGAGGCAGCAATCGAGGCCGGCGGCGACACCGGCCGAGGTCACGACATCGCCATTGTCGACATAAAGCACGGTGGGGTCGACCTTGATGTCGGGATGAAGTTTCTGCAGCCGCTCGGAATAGGCCCAGTGCGTCGCGGCAGTGCGCCCGGAAAGCAGGCCGGCCGCGGCAATGGCAAAGGTGCCAAGGCACAGGCCGACGATCAAGGCGCCGCGCTGGTGTGCCTGGCACAACGCCGCCACCAGCAGCGGCGACGGCTGTTGGCCGAGATGATGCCAGCTGGGGATGATGACCATGTCTGCGCCATCGAGGCCTTCCAATCCGTGCGGCGCGGCAATGGTCAGTCCGGCCTCGGTGTGGATCGGGCCGGCCTTGACCGCGCAGATGCGGAACTCGAAGCGCGGCAGGCCAAGGGATGTCCTGTCCTCACCGAACACCAGGCAAGGCACGGAGAGATGGAACGGGCTGATGCCGTCGAAGGCGAGGACGGCGATGATCGGGGCGGTCATGGGCTGCTTCCAGCAAGGGAAAATCGGATTGTCCCAATTCTTTCGAATGATGTCAATCGGGCCACTTTTGGTCGATCGCCGACCAGCCTAGTTTTCGCCCATCGCATTCAAGCCGGAAAGGAAAACACCATGTCTGCCCCAGCCAACACCACGCCGCGTCGCGCGCTGATCGTCGTCGATGTCCAGAACGATTATGATGGCGGCAACCTGGCCATCCAGCATCCGCCGTTCCGCGACAGCGTCGTCAATGTGGCACGCGCCATGGATGCCGCGGCGGCCGCCGGCATCAAGGTGGTTGTTATCAAGCAGATGGCGCCCGAGACGTCGCCGATCTTCGCCAAGGGCAGTCACGGCGGCGAACTGCATCCGGAGATCGCCAGGCGTGGCCGCGACCATTATGTCGAGAAGATGCTGCCTTCCGCCTTTACCGGCACCGACCTCGAGGCATGGCTGCGCGCCAATGCCATCGATACGCTGACGGTCGTCGGCTACATGACGCATAATTGCGACCTGTCGACCATCATCCATGCCGTGCATGCGGGCTTTGCTGTCGAGTTCCTGTCGGATGCGACCGGCTCGGTGCCTTACGCCAACAGCGCCGGCTATGCCTCGGCTGAGGAGATCCACCGCGTGGTCACGATCATCCTGCAGTCGCGCTTCGCCGCGGTGCTCAAGACCGCCGAATGGGCCGAGTGCCTGAAGACTGGCGCCTTGCCGGAGCGCGACACGATCTACGCCTCCAATCAGCGGGCGCTGGCGCGCAGCGCGGCGTAGGACGATCCGCGAACAAAAAGGGCGCCGCATCGCTGCGGCGCCCTTCGCTTTTTGGGAACTGAAGGATCTTAGAACAGGCCTTCGATCTGGCCGGCCTCGTTGAGGAAGATCTTCTCCGAGGACGGTGCCTTGGGCAGGCCGGGCATGGTCATGACCTCGCCGCAGATGATGACGACGAAGCCGGCACCCGCCGAAAGCCTGACCTCGCGCACCGGCACGGTGTGGCCGGTCGGCGCGCCGCGCAGGTTCGGGTCGGTCGAGAAGGAATACTGGGTCTTGGCCATACAGACCGGCAGATTGCCGTAGCCGGCGTCTTCCCAGGCCTTGAGCTGGTCACGCACCGACTTGTCGGCGATCGCTTCCGAGCCGCGATAGATGCGCTGGACGATGGTGTTGATCTTCTCGAACAGCGGCATCGCATCGGGATAAAGCGGGGCGAACTGCGACGCGCCGGATTCGGCCAGCGCCACCACCTTGTTGGCGAGTTCCTCGATGCCGGCAGAGCCCTTGGCCCAATGCTTGCACAGGATCGCCTCTTCGCCCATCGAGGCGACGTAGTCCTTCATCGCCTGGATTTCGGCGTCGGTGTCGGAATAGAAGTGGTTGATGGCAACCACCGCCGGAACGCCGAACTGGCGGATGTTTTCGATGTGGCGGCCGAGGTTGGCGCAGCCTTTCTTGACGGCCTCGACGTTTTCCTTGCCGAGGTCTTCCTTCTTGACGCCGCCATTCATCTTCATGGCGCGCACGGTGGCGACGATGACGGCTGCCGCCGGCTTGAGGCCCGCCTTGCGGCACTTGATGTCGAAGAATTTTTCGGCGCCGAGATCAGCGCCAAAGCCGGCTTCGGTGACGACATAGTCGGCTAGCTTCAGCGCCGTCGTGGTGGCGACGACCGAGTTGCAGCCGTGCGCGATGTTGGCGAACGGACCGCCATGCACGAAGGCCGGGTTGTTCTCCAGCGTCTGCACGAGGTTGGGCTGCATGGCGTCCTTCAAAAGCACGGCCATGGCGCCGTCGGCCTTGAGGTCGCGGGCGTAGACCGGCGACTTGTCGCGGCGGTAGGCGACGATGATGTCGCCGAGGCGCTTTTCCAGATCCTTCAGATCGTTCGACAGGCACAGGATCGCCATGACTTCCGAGGCGACGGTGATGTCGAAGCCGCCTTCGCGCGGAAAACCATTGGCGACGCCGCCGAGCGAGCAGATGATTTCGCGCAGCGCCCGGTCGTTCATGTCCATGACGCGGCGCCACATCACGCGGCGGGTGTCGATGCCGAGCTCATTGCCCCAGTAGATGTGGTTGTCGATCAATGCCGAAAGCAGATTGTGCGCGGTGGTGATGGCGTGGAAGTCGCCGGTGAAATGGAGGTTCATGTCCTCCATCGGCACGACCTGCGCATAGCCGCCGCCGGCGGCACCGCCCTTGACGCCGAAATTCGGGCCGAGCGAAGCCTCGCGGATGCAGACGATCGCCTTCTTGCCGATGCGGTTCAGACCGTCACCGAGGCCGACGGTGGTGGTGGTCTTGCCTTCGCCGGCCGGGGTCGGGTTGATGGCGGTGACCAGGATCAGCTTGCCGTCCTTGTTGCCCTTCACCGATTTGATGAATTCGGCGGAGATTTTGGCCTTGTCGTGGCCATAGGGCAGCAGATGTTCGGTCGGGATGCCGATCTTCTGGCCGATCTCCTGGATCTGCTTTTTCTTGGCGCCGCGCGCGATCTCGATGTCGGACTTCACTTCGGCCATGACGGCTTTCCTCTGGATTGTACGGTGGAGGGGACGGGGTTGGTTTCTATCGCAAGCAGGCTGGAACCGGGCGCGCGGGCATGTTCTAACCCTGTCGCTGCCGTGGCGTCAACTTCCATGCAACTATGTTTCCTATAGAGAAAATTCTTCCGCGGCCGGCCGACCTGTCCTCGGTTCTTTCTGGCTCCGCTTGCCGCGCCGTATAGAAGCCAGAGCAAGGGCGCTTCCGCCGTCTCAAAACAGCCGCACAATGCACCGAATGCGACAGAGGCGACGACGCAAATCCGCCATCGCCTGGGCCGAAGCCTAAAGGGTTACTGCGTCAGCACGTTGCTGATTTCGACCATATTGGAGCGCACGCGCAGGATGTAGAAGCCCATCGTTGTCAGGTGCGTCGGCAAGAGCCAGCCATCCTCGCGGCCATTGGCGATGATGAAGGGCTGGATGCGCAGCGCCGAGACGAATTGCGCGTCCATCGTGTCCCACAGGCTCTGCAGGTGCTTTTCCTTGATGACGTCCTCGAAATCGGCCTGGGCGCCTTTCATCAGGCCGTAATAGGCATAGAGCTGGCCATAGGCGAACCAGTAGCGGTCGTCGGCGCGGGTGTCGAACCAGCCATTGTTGTGGTTCTCGGCGCGCTCCTTGAGGATGGCCGAGGTCGAGCCGATGTCCGATGCGATGCGGTCGATGTACTGCTTCAGATTGTCGGCGCGGGCATCGAAAGTAGCCTGGCAGGTGGCCAGCCGTGCGTTGAACGAGCGCAGCTTGCGCACCGCGTCGCGATAATAGCTCGGCGTCGGCGTCTTCGGGCCGAACGGGCTGACGCCGAAATACCAAGTGTATTCGTCGAACTGCAGATTGCCGCGCGCATCCTGCAGGTCGGCATCGATCTGCGAGGTCGTGCGCACGCGGCCGAGATTGTCGGCCAGCTCGGTCGCCGTGCGCCTTACCGCCTGGTTGATGCCACGCTGGAACGAGGCCTTGTTGTCCATCCACGGCGTGTCGTCCCAGTCGATGCCGAATAGGCCGAGCTTGTAGAGGATCATCGAGGAGATCCAGGCATTCTGGTTGACGTTGAAATCGGTCAGGTCGGCCGCCACCTGGGCGATGCCGGAGTTGCCGCAGGTCTTGGCGGTATCGGTACCGGCACCGGCGGCCACCTGTTCGCCGGCGGAGACATTGCGTTTCTCGAACGTGTAGGTGTCAGGGTAGTTCGGGTTGAACTTGTTCCACCACTGCGTGGCATAGAAGAAGTTGGCATAGAGGCCGATCAGGACCAGCACGGCCAGGCCGACCACGGCCTTCAGGATCCAGCCGCGCTGCTTGTACCAGCTGCCCGCCCACAGGAAGGGCCACAGGATGACACCGATCAAAAGGCCGATGCCGCGGCCGATCCATTGGAAAATCCGGGTGAAGAAGTTCACGATCGGATCGAGCATGGCTGTGTCATCCCCTCAAAGCATGATGCCAAAAAGTTGCAGACTTTTTGGATAAAATCATGCGCCAAACAATAAGTTAGAACGAAATGACAGTTCATTTCGTTCTAGTCAGTCAGGCCGTAGAGGCGTGTGCGAAACGCCACCTTGTCCTTCAAATATGTGGTTTTCAGAACGTCCACAACATGCGATCGCCAGGCGTCGCTGAAGCCGTCATAATCCTTGTAGAAGCCGTCCTTATTGAAGATGTAGCGCGAGACGAAGTCCGACGGCACGAAATCCGAGATCAGCCGATTGGTCAGCCAGGCGTCGGGATGGTCCGGCTTGGCGCGGATCACCAGGAAGCGCTGCTGCGGGAAGACATCGTCGATCTTGAGGTGGCCAAGCTGGGCGATCTCGCGCTTGGCGGCGTTGAGGAAGGGGAAATTGCCGTCCTTGGTGATCAGGTCGGCATGGCTCTGGATCCATGTCTGCAGCCAGACCTTGTCGACATCGGTCAAATTGCGGTCCGGCTCGGCGTCGCGGATCAGCGCGCGCACCACCATCTCGGCCCGGTGTTCGAGATAGCCCGAGGCTTCGACCCAGGAGGCGCGCGGCAATTCGATGCGGCCGGTGCTGGCCAGGAATTTGAACACCTTGTCGGCGTCGTTGATCGAGAGATAGCTCACCTGCCATGGCCGCGAGCGGCGGAAGCCAGGGGCAGCCGGATCGCTGATCACCGTCGTCATGTCGGGATCGACGAACACGTAGAGCCCGCCAAAATGGCTGGTCCAGTAAGCGTTGTGGCGGAATATCACCTGGTCGGGCACCAGCGCGTTCTCGCGGATATCGCCGCAGACCTTCGCCAACTCCACCATGCGGGTCAGCATGGCATTGTCGCGCCAGGCGTCGGGCTCCTGCTTCAGCCGGTCGACAAGCTTGCCGAGTTCGGCGGCCTTGCCCAGCACATCCTCCGCCGACAGCACCTTGAACTCGACCTGGTTGATCGACAGCAGGTCCTCGATGTCGTTGACCTTGGGAACGGAGTCCTCGATCTCGCCGTAGATGACGTCCTTGATGGTCAGCGCGTCGATGGCGCGCTGGTTCTTGGACATGAACTCGAACATCAGCAGCGAGGTGTTGGAGAAGGCGGTGTGCACCACCGGCAGGTCGATCTGCGACGGCGTCAGGATGATGAAGCGGCGATTGACCTCGTCGGGGTCGAGATAATCGTAGTCGCCGCATTCCTCGGCCACTTCGGGCGAGAAACCGGTGCGGTCGATCTGGAAGCTGGTGAGCTTGGTGGGCTTCTTGCCGAACGCGGCCAGCGCCTTGTTGTAGCGATCGATCAGATGAGGCTCGTCGACGGTCAGCAGCCGGCCATAGATGAGTTCGTTGTCGCGCAGAAGGTCGGGTTTCTTGGCTGCGTGCGGCGCGTCTTCCGCCGTCGACGAAGGTCTACGCATTCCAATTGCCCTTCTTCTTCATCTCCTCCATCTCGCGCGCGGCCCTCTCCCGCAGACGCGCATCGCGCAGGAGCTTCTCGACCGCGGCATCGTCGGACTTGTCGGAATAGCGGAACTCGCTGTCGGCGTAGCGGTTGATCTCCTGCATGACCATGTCCATCGAGAACGGGCCGCGCAGTTCCTCGATCATGGCTTTCTTCTCGTCATAGCCCTTGTGCATGAAGGCTTCCGGCTTTTCGAACCAGTCGTCGGGCAGTTCGATGTCCATGGCGCGCATCTTGATGGCGTCGGTAACGTTCTTGATGGCGCGGCCGGTGAAGCGCGGCTCGGCGTCCTTGATCAGGTGCAGATAGGTGCCGATATCGGCCATGGTCTTGGGCGCGCCGTTCTCCTTCATGTAGCGCTCGTAGACCTTCATCAGCCCGTCTTCCCTTGGCTTCTCATGCTCTTCATAGGCCTCGGTCACGGCGCGCTGGATCTCCTGCGCGGCGTAGAGCTCGTGCTTGCCCAGAGGGATCTCGTGGTTTTTGCCGGCGAGCAGCACGAAGATGTCGATGTAGTCGTCGCGGGTCTGCGGGCCGTCGACCAGCCAGCGGGCGCCGGCGCGCTGGCGCAGCGCGTCGTCGACATTTTCGGGATAGTTGGAGAACATGCCGAACGAGCAGTTGCCGCGCACGACGGTTGAAGCACCGGCGAAGGCATCCATCAGGACGCCAGTGATTTCCTGCTGGCCGGCCGAGGCGCGGTCGTCGGACCGTCTGGCGGCCACCTGGTCGATGTCGTCGATGGTGCCGAAGCCGATGACGCGGGGATTGAGCACATTGTTGATGAACTGGCGGCAGTTCTGGCCCGACTTGCCCTGATAGGACGAGATCTGGTCGACGCCGAAATTCTCATAGGCGAAGGGATAGCCGGCGACCTGGCAATAGCCGTTGACGAGGCCGGCGATCATCTGGATCAAAGTCGTCTTGCCGGTGCCGGGCGCGCCGTCGCCGATGAAGGTGAACAGGAAGCCGCCGAGTTCGACGAAGGGGTTCAGCTCGCGCTCGAAATCATAGGCCATCAGCATCCTGGCGAGCTTGACCGACTGGTATTTGGCGATGTGGTTGCCGACGACCTCTTCCGGCTTCTTGAAGGTCATCACCAGCGGCTTGGAGCGCTTGCCCGGCGCCACGTCGAAGCCATCGAGGGTGAAGTCGTCGGCGTCGATACGGATATGGGCATTCTCGAACGGGCCGATGCCATCGAAGCGGCCTTTTCTGGCCAGCAGCCCGTCTATGGCGACGCGGGCAAAGGCGCGCGCCCTGGTCATCAGGTCGGCATCGTCCTTCGAGCCCGCTATCGCCTTGTCGAGGCCGGCGAGGATCGACTTCACCGCATCCTGCGGCGTGTCGAAGAGAAAGTCCGGCTCTGGCGTGTCGTTGGGCGCCTCGCCATCGCTGTCGATCAGCTGGAACAGGTAGGAAGCGAGGCTGAAAGCCGAGATGTAGGCCGAGGCCGACAGGAGTTTCTTGAAGACGGAAGCCTCGTCGCCCTCGAGCGGCGCGCGGGTGTTTTTCGCCTGCAGGCTTTCGAGATCGGAGCCTTCGGCGAAGACATCCGATACGGCGAGCGCAATCGCCGTGCCGCGCCGGGCGCGAAACAGAAGCGTGTGCTGGGGGATGGTGAGCAACTGGTCGTCGGGATGGACGGCGCCGACGGTCTTCGTCAACTCGACCTCGCGGGTGCGGCGCACCGAGCCGACCGAGACCGTAGAGACAAAACGGCGGTTGGTGCCGGCCAAGGCCGTGCCGGATTCGCGCGATGGGTCCTCCAGCACGACGATGCGGGTGATAAAACTCTGCGCCATGGCGCGGTGCTTCTCGATCGCCGCTTCCGGGATGGTGGTCAGGCCGGTGTCCATGAAGGATGCTCCGTGGTGTGACGGTCAGACGTCTGAGATGACCTGTCCGTTGGACAGGATATGAACCTTGTAGCCGCCAAAAATCTTCTGGGCTTCGCCGGCGGCGTAGAGCGCCTGGTAGGCCTCGTGCGGGATCAGCGCGTGGTTCTCGTAGCTCGACACGCCCTGCCGCGCGGCTTCCAGATCATCGGTGTTGATGAAGAATTCCTGCGTCGTCTTTTCGCTGGAAAACAGCCCCTTGCGGCCGGGCTTCTCGCCCTTGGAATAGACCTCCTGGATGGTCCAGGTCAGCAGCCAGGCGTTTTCGGGCTTGCGCACCTTGGCCAGCACTTCCGTCACCGTCGAATTGTTGTCGGTAATGCCGGCCGAATAGAAAGGGCCGAGCACGACGCGGCGCAACTGCTTGGGGTGCAGCGGCTCGAAATCCTTGTCGAGGTTCACCGCAATGGTCGCCGGCGACAGCGTGTAGGCCGAGTTCTTCTCGGTGAAATCGTCAAAACGGTGGGCAAGCTCGGGATTGAGCAGGCCGTCGACCGGCAGCGGGATGTCGACCTTGTCGTTGAGCTTGCCGTTGCTGTCGACGAGCTGGCGGATCATGCTTTCCGAGGAATCCTCCACCGTCACCATGTAGACCAAAGGCAGGTTGGCGCTGCCGTCGAAGGTCGCCCAGTGGACGAGGTAGTAGGGCCGCGCCGTCTTCGGGTTGACCGAGACCTTGGCCGTCTGCGCCAACGTGAACGGCCCGAAAGTCTGCTCGCTCTTGACGTCCTCGAGATAGAGCCGCTCGGCCATCGATTTCTGCAGCGCCTCGGGGAATTCCTTGTGGCGCAGGATGAAGTCGGCCATCTCCTCGCGCAGCTCGCCGGCCAGCGGGATGTTGGCGAGCCGGCTGTCAGCCTGGCGGCGGTCGTTCTCCAGCTCGAGCAGGTTCTGGAAGACAGGAAAACCGCTTTCGGCGCGCGAAATGCGGAACGTGTCCATGAAGCCCAGCCGGTTGCGCCAGCAGGAGAAGGACTTGTCGAGCCGGGCGATGTATTCGGCAACGATCTTGGCGACGATGCCATGCCGGTAGAGCGGCGAGCGGTCGTCGCGCATGAACACTTCAAGGCCGCTGAGCGCCGCCGTGATTGCCGAGAAATACCGCGCCGCCGCGTCGTTTTCGGGGGTCATGCTGTCAGCCCTGGGATTGTCGCACCGGTGCGCGCGGCAATTATGACTGCACGTAGTTGGCCGAATTGTGCTTCTTCAGCACTTCGTCGAAGCGGCGGGCGAAGGCATCGTCGGCGAGCTTCTTGCGGCGCTGGATATCGGCGCTGGCGACCATGTTCTTCTCATGCATCTCGAGCAGGTCGCCAATGTGCTTTTGCGAGGCGGCGCCAATGCCGGCCATGGTTTCCTCGGCGGTGTTGTCGACCTGGCTGCCCAGCGTGTTGATCTTGTGAGCGACGTCCTGCTGGGCGGCGGTCTTCAGCGAATCTTCCAGGGCCTTGTAGAGCACGATGCGCTGCTCGGTATCGATGGTCAGCTTGTTGATCAGCGTCGACTGCGCGGCGATCTGGTTGTTGAGCGAATCGACGAAGGTCTGGAACATCGAGGTGTAGCGCTCCAGCGTCTGGCTTTCGGCCAGCAGCTCCTGCTCCTTGGCCTGCTTTTCGTTGTATTCGGTGGCGAGCACAGAGCGTTCGCCTTCGAGCTGTGTGCGGTCCTTCTGGTTCGTCGAGGCGGCGATCTTGTTCTCGATGTCGAGCAGCATCGGATTGAGTTCCTCGATGCGCTTCTGCACGGCTTCGAGGTTGGACATGGTGGTCTTGCGGCGCTCGATGACCTGCGACAGGCTGGCCTCGGAGGTCTTGTAGCGTTGGTCGAGAACCTCTTTCTGCGCCTTCAGGATGCCGACGATGGTGTCGGATTTGGCCAGCAGTTCCTGCAGATTGCCGGCCAGCGACATGTTGCGGACGCGGTCGGTGCGCATGCGCTGCTTGCGCTGCGACGAAAAGATGCCGACGAAATTTTCCCAGCCGGAATAGTTCTTCATGCTCTCGAACTCGGCGCCGAAGACATTGGTGGCGTCTTCCAGGCCGATGATCAGGTCGGCGATGTTGCCTTCCATCACCTTCTGCTGCTTCAGCACATCCTCGATGCGGGCGTTCTCGATGTCGAAATTGGCGTCGCCGATCTTCTTGTCCGCGGTGGCGAGCGTATCAAGCACGGTGCCGGACTGCTCGATCTTGGTGCGCATGTCCTGGACGACCTGCTTGGTCTTGGCAATTTCGGCATCGAAATTCTGCAATGTCGCCATAGGGGCCTCCCGCTTCGGCTTCCGATCGCTGGTTGCGAACAGCGGCGAATATATGTGGGGCATCCGGGGATTGAAAGACGTGAAGATTGAGGCGGTGTGAAAACAAAAGAATCCGCCAAGGCCTTGAAAGACAATGAAGGTGGGGTCATGGCGTGATTAGCCGGCCGGTCAGGCTTAGTTCAACTGCCATTGAACTTTCATGCCGGCAAAGCAGTCGACCCTCGCCAACGCGGATATGCTGAATTCGGCAGGGAATTGAACCGGTTGCAGGCAAAGCCAGCGCCGTCATGCGGCGCACAGCGCGCGTTCAGGGCTTCGGATCAGCCTTCAGATAAGCGATGACATTGGCGATGTCGTCATCATTGGTCAGGCCGCCAAAAGCCATTTTGTTGCCGGGAACCTTGAGCTTGGGAGCCCTGAGATATTCAGCAAGATTTGCCTCGTCCCAGACAAGACCGCCAGCGCCCGCACCCTTCATTGCCTCCGAATAATGGCCAAGGAAGCTCTCGGCTGTACCCGCGGTGCGGCCGACGACACCCAGCAGATGCGGGCCGACCTTGTCGCGGTCGCTGGCTGCTTCATGGCAGGCGATGCAGCGGTTGAAGACGTGCTTGCCCTGCACGGGGTCGCCGCCGGCATGAGCGGCAACGGAGGTGGCAAGCAGAAGAAGGGCGGCTGAGGAAACGGCTCGAAGCATGGCTGACCCCGGAGAGCTCTGGCTGACGGCCTTATAGGACCGAGCCCTTAACAAACGCTGCATCGTGGCGGATTGGCAAGGGCGGAGTTCAGCCCAATTTCCTGCGACCGGACGATGGAATCTCAGGCCTGCTGCGCGAGGTCGCGGCGCAGGAAATCATGCAGCCGATCGACCGCCGGCGTCGTTGACGCCGGGTTGCGCAGGATGCCGATTTCGAGATCCGGCAGTACCGGAAGCCCTTCATTGGAGCCGATGATGCGCAGTGATGGCGGCACGCTGCGCTGAGCTAGACCCGCGACCGCAAGCCCAGCCTGCACGACCGCGATGAGGCCAAGCAGGGAGGCGCTGGAATAGGTGCAGCGGTAGGATCGGTCGGCTTCGCCAAGCGCCTGCAGGACATTCATCCTGGCGGCGCAGCCGGGCTCGAACAGCGCGACGGGCAAGGGATCGGCCTGCCACGCGACATGGTTTGGCGAGGCGACCCAGACGAAGCGTTCGAGCCGGATCACCTCGAGCGCCTGTTCCGGCAAACGGGTGATGATCGCCAGATCGAGTCGCCCTTCCGCCAGGGTTTTCACCAGCGCGGTCGACTGTTCGCAGATCAGTTCGACCGTCACCAGCGGATGGTCCTCGGCAAAGCGTGACAGGACCGGCGGCAGCAGGAAGGCCGCATAGTCGTCCGGTACGCCAAGGCGCACGCTGCCCGTCTCCTTCGGCCGGGTGACGCTCGCCCAGGCCTCGTCCGACAGCTTCAGCAGCCGGCGCGCATAGATGAGAAAGTCCTCGCCGATCGCGTTGGGGGTAACGGTTCTCGGTCCTCGCACCAGAAGCTGGTTGCCGACCATCTCTTCCAGCCTCTGCATCTGCATGCTGACCGCCGACTGGCTGCGGCCGACCCGCGGTGCCGCATTGGACAGGCTGCCGCTTTCGACGACGGCGACGAAGGTTTTCAGCAAATTGAGGTCAAGCGGAGCAGCCATGGTGCTATCAGCATATCGAATAGCTAGGTCCAAATCTATTCACTTGTTTGAAAGCTATCCTGCTGGCCAAATGAGTCTTCTCCGTTTGAGGAGCCTTCGATGAAGGACCTGCCAACCTCCCGTTTTCCGGCCGCGAGCCTCGCCTTCGCGATGACGATCGCCGGCACGGTTGGCGCCTTCGTGACGGAAGCGGGGCTGCATCCCGTGACGATCGTGTTCTGGCGCTGCGTCTTCGGCGCCATGTTCCTCGGCGCATGGTGCTTTCTGCGAGGCTATCTGCCGGACCGCACCCTGTCCCCGACCCGCCTGGCGCTGGCCGCGCTCGCCGGCGCCTGCATGGTGCTGAGCTGGACGGCCTTCTTCGCCGGCTTCGCCATGACGTCCATCGCCACGACGACGATCGTCTATCACGTGCAGCCGTTCTTTGTGGTGATCATCGGCGTGGTTTTCCTCAAGGAGCGCATCTCGCTCGACCAGATCCTGTGGATGCTCGGCGCGTTCCTTGGCGTCGTGCTGGCCAGCGGGCTGGTGGTTTCGCATGCGCAGGCCAGCACGGCATGGGCGCTGGGCATCGCGCTGACGCTGGTTGCCGCGCTGCTCTATGCGGTGGCGACGATCCTCGCCAAAGGCCTCGGCCAGCAGCGCGCGGAGGTCACCGTGCTTTGCCAGACGATCGTCGGGATTGTCATGCTCGCGCCTTTCGCCGGGATCGGCGAGCCTGTTCCCGCGCATTCATGGGGCTGGCTGGTCAGCATCGGCGTGCTGCACACCGGCATTGCCTATGTGCTGATGAACTCGGCCTTTCCGCGCCTGACGACGCCGGTGATCGGCATCATCACCTTCATCTATCCGGTCGTTGCCATTATCATCGACTGGGCGGTCTACGGGCATCCGCTCGGGCCGGCACAGGCCGCCGGCATGGTGCTGATCGCCGTGGCGACGCTCGGTGTCCGGCTGGGCTGGCGGTTTCCGCTAAGGCGCGTCTCGACGGCCTGACGCGGATCGCGAGTCAGGATTTCATGAAGCCGATGAAATCGTCGGGCGCGGCACGGCCCATTTCTTCTTCCCAGTGACGGCGGCAGAGCGAGACATAGACGTCCTTGCCGATCGCCACCTGTTCGCCCTGGCGGGCCACCTTGCCATCGGCGCCGAGGCGCACGACCATCGTCGCCTTGCGGCCGCAGCGGCAGATCGTGCGCACCTCGCGCAGATCGTCGGCGATCGCCAGCAGCGCGCGCGAGCCGGAAAACAGCTTGCCCTGGAAATCGGTGCGCAGGCCGTAGCACATCACCGGGATGTTCAGCCGGTCGGCGATGCGGGCCAATTGCCAGACCTGCTCCTCCTCAAGGAACTGCGCCTCGTCGACGAAGACGCAATGCACCGTCGTATGGTCGTGATGTTCGGCGACGCGGGCGAACAAATCGTCGCCGTCGCGGAACATCTCGGCCTCGGTCTCCAGCCCGATGCGCGAGGAGATCAGGCCGCTGTCGCCCTTGCGGTAATGGCCGGCGACGAACAGCATCGTCGTCATGCCGCGTTCGCGATAATTGTACGACGCCTGCAAGAGCATCGTCGTCTTGCCGGCATTCATCGTCGCGTAGTGGAAATAGAGCTTGGCCATGCCGCTCTTTTAAGCCGACTTGCCTCGGCACTGGGAGGGGCCGCCGCCGCATTCCCCTGAAAAAGCAGCCTTGCACGACAAAAGCGTCAACCGTGTCGCTGATTGGCCAGTCCGCGCCGTTGATCGTGATTGCCTTAGCGCTTGAATCCACACCAGAATGGTGTTTGGCTGACGAAACAAGGCGGGCAGAGAAACCGTAACTACGCTTCGCCAAAGAATCACAATGGGAGACTAACTATGTCGCGTATGAATTCCTTCGCCGCCGGCCTTGGCCTGGCGGCTTTGTTGTCCACCAGCGCCGCCTTTGCCGGAGATGCGGCAAGCTGCAAGACCGTGCGTCTTTCCGATGTCGGCTGGACCGACATCCAGGCCACCACAGGGGTTGCCTCGGCGCTGCTCACCGCGCTCGGCTACGAGCCGAAGGTGATCCAGCTTTCAGTGCCGGTGACCATGGCGTCGCTGAAGAACAAGGATCTTGATGTCTTCCTCGGCAACTGGATGCCGTCGATGACCAACGACATCAAGGATTATACCGCCGATGGCTCGGTCGAGACCATCAGCACCAACCTGACCGGCGCCGGCTACGGCATCGTCGTGCCGACCTATGTCGCGGATGCCGGCGTCAAGTCGCTGACCGACCTTGGCAAGTTCAAGGACAAGTTCAACGGCAAGATCTACGGCATCGAGGCCGGCAATGACGGCAACCGCATCATCCTCGACATGATCAAGAATCCCGCCGACAAGCTCGACGGCTTCGAGCTGGTCGAATCCTCGGAGGCCGGCATGCTGACGCAGGCCGAGCAGTCGATGAAGAACAATGAGTGGATTGCCTTCCTCGGCTGGACGCCGCATCCGGTGATGGGCGCCATGAAGATCACCTATCTCGACGGCATGGGCGATAGCGGCTTCGGCGCCGCCACCGTGTTCACCAATGTGCGCAAGGGCTACACCACCGAATGCCCGAATGCCGGCAAGCTGATCGCCAATTTGAAGTTCAATCTGGATATGGAAGGCCAGATGATGGACGCGATCCTCAAGGGCGGCGATGCCACCACGGTGGCGACCGACTGGCTGAAGAAAAATCCGGGCGCGGTTGCCCCCTGGATCGCCGGTGTGACCACCTTTGACGGTGGCGACGCGGCAGCGGCCATCAAGACCGCGCTCGGAAGCTGAGCCGACTGAATTCGGCAAAGCCGAACCAGGAAGGGCAGCCATCTTAGAAAAGGCTGCCCTTTTTCATATCCTGTGACAAGATGACGTTGCGCGAGCCGAGAGCAGGACGGCTCCTGGACGAAGAGGGGTGAGATGGATCCGATTTCGCAATTCATGGTCGATCACAAAATCCCGATCGGCGCCTGGGGAAAGGCGTTCTTCGGCTTCCTGACCGACAATTTCGACACCATCTTCAGGGCCTTCTCCAATGGCCTCAATTTCCTGCTCGACGGGCTGGTCAACATCCTGCTGATGGTGCCGCCGGTGCCGCTGGCGCTGGTCATCGCTGTTATCGCCTGGCTGCTGCAGCGGTCGCGGCCGCTCGCCATCGGCGTCTTCCTTGGCTTGATCTTCATCATCAACCAGAACCTCTGGAAGCAGACCGTGCAGACGCTGGTGCTGGTCGTCGCGGCCGCCGCCATGGCCATGGCCATCGGCGTGCCGCTTGGCATCTGGGCGGCGCACAAGCCGAAGGTCTACCGCATCATGCTGCCGGTGCTCGACCTGATGCAGACGCTGCCGACCTTCGTCTACCTAATCCCGGTCTTGACCCTGTTCGGCCTCGGCAATGCGCCCGGCCTCATCGTCACCATCATCTTCGTCATTCCGACCGCGGTCCGGCTGACGCATCTGGGTGTCGTTTCGGTGCCTAAGTCGATCATCGAGGCCGGCGAGGCGTTCGGAGCCACCAAGAGCCAGCTGTTGTGGAAGGTGGAACTGCCCTCCGCACTGCCCACCATCATGGCGGGCCTGACGCAGTCGATCATGCTGTCGCTGTCGATGGTGGTGTTTGCGGCCCTGATCGGCGCCGGCGGCCTCGGCACCGAAATCAACCGCGCGCTTGGTTCGCGCCGCATCGATCTTGGGCTTGAGGCAGGACTCGCCATCGTCGTGCTCGCCATCGTTCTCGACCGAATGACCCGCATTGGCGTTGGAGGCAAGAAATGACCGTCGCCGTCGATTTCAAGAACGTCGATATCGTCTTCGGCGCCGACCAGGCCGGCTCGCTGGCGATGATCGACAAGGGCGCCACGCGCGCCGAAATTCTCGAGAAGACCGGCAATGTGCTGGGCTGCGCCGACGCCAGCCTCACCGTGCACGAGGGCGAGATCTCGGTGCTGATGGGCCTGTCAGGCTCCGGCAAGTCGACGTTGCTCAGGGCGGTCAACCGGCTCAACGTGGTGTCGCGTGGCCAGGTGCTGGTCAAGGACGGCGACAAGATCGTCGATGTCGTGACCTGCGACCAGGCCACCTTGCGGCGGCTGCGCCAGAAGCAGGTGGCGATGGTGTTCCAACAATTCGGCCTGCTGCCATGGCGCACGGTCGAGGAAAATGTCGGCCTCGGCCTCGAACTCGCCGGCGTACCGGAGGCCGAGCGCAAGGAGCGCGTGCACAAGCAGCTCAAGCTGGTCAATCTCGACCAGTGGTCGAAGAAATATGCGCACGAACTGTCGGGCGGCATGCAGCAGCGCGTCGGTCTGGCGCGGGCCTTTGCCACCGAGGCGCCGATCCTGTTGATGGACGAGCCGTTCTCGGCGCTCGACCCGCTGATCCGCACCAAGCTGCAGGACGAATTGCTGCAGCTGCAGGCGGAACTGAAGAAGACCATCATCTTCGTCAGCCACGATCTGGAAGAGGCGCTGAAGATCGGCAGCCACATCACCATCATGGAAGGCGGGCGTATCGTCCAGACCGGCGCGCCGGAAGACATCGTGCTGCGCCCCGCCAACGATTACGTCCGCGACTTCATCGCCAATGTGAACCCGCTGTCGGTGCTCACCGCCTGGAACGTCATGCGCGACAGCCGCGACCTCGATCACGGCGACAATGGCTGGGTGTGGCTCGACCGGCGCAAGACGACGCGCTTCAAGATCGACGAGCATGGGCTGGTGGCAGCGGCCGAACGCGACGGCAAGCCGGCGGTGTGGGTGTCCTGCGCCGATGTCGAGGCCCAGCCGGAGGAAGCAGCGCAAGTGTTCTGGGCCAATCCGGGCACCTCGCTGAAAACCGTGATGCTGGCCATGCACCGCTCGCAGACCGCCCCCGTGGCGCTGTTCGACGACCAGTCGCGCTTCGTCGGCGCCATCGGTATCAGGGATGTGCTGAGCGCGGTGCTGCGAAGGTGAACTTCGCTATCGACTACATCTTTGCCGCTCGTCAGCAGCCCATCACGTTCCTCAACGTTGTCCTGGGATCGACATGTGCTGAAGCAGCGACATCCAATTGGGAAGTTCAGAAGCGTATTTGCTCTCTGGCCCCCAACATGCCAAGCCGGTTATACCGAACGCGGCATTGACTTGAGCGGTCCATAGCCGCGTTGGATTTTTGCCCTGTTTGCTGAGTCGCAATGAGGATAATCCGGCAATCCTGTTCCCAACGTCATGGGTCGCAGGTTCGTCAACTACAATGACGTCATAGCCCCTCGCTTGCGTCTCTGCGAGCACATTATTGTTGAAGCGGATCTCCGCTGCGCCGGCCGATTCATCTGGGTGGCTGCTGAAAATCATCAGCTGGCACCGTGCAGTCTTTCCTCCGCATGCGTCAGTTTGGCATTGCAATCTTACATTGGCGCCATGATGCTCGACGGACCATTGGATACCTTCAAACTCAACAGCGACGCCGTGTCGAGCCTCGGTTGCCTGGTCCGCACTAGCCGGGAAAGACGGCACGCCCATGCAAAAGCTCAAAACCGCACCCAACAATAACGCAGTCTTCAACTGCTTCATCGATGCCGCTCACGTCTATGTAGCGAAACGCCTCATCAGGTACTTGTAGCTAACGTTAGTGATTTCAGCAACGGCGTGCCAATTACCTGCCGGCTGTTCTGAACGTCCCGCTCGGCGGTGGCGTCTTCGGTCGTGATGGCAGGTCGCCTCACCGGCGGTGTTTGTCGCCGATGTCTTTCGGTGGAAACGGAACACGTCCCAAATATTTAAAGTCAGAGCAGGCGAGGCAGGGGCCACCGAAGCTGCCTGTTGTTCTGGGTAGCCTTACGCCGCCAGCGGCAGTCGTAGCTCCGTCAGCAAT
Organism: Mesorhizobium kamtschaticum; assembly: GCF_056174585.1. Taxonomy (NCBI): domain Bacteria; kingdom Pseudomonadati; phylum Pseudomonadota; class Alphaproteobacteria; order Hyphomicrobiales; family Phyllobacteriaceae; genus Mesorhizobium; species Mesorhizobium kamtschaticum. The sequence continues at coordinate 2,740,863 of NZ_CM149691.1, forward strand.
CCGCCCTGCGGATGGTTGGACAGGCGGATCTCGCCGCCGGCGGCGCGCGCTATGTTGCGGGCGATGGTGAGGCCGAGGCCGAGGCCGCCGGTCTGCCGGTTGCGGGACTGTTCCAGGCGCACGAAGGAGCCGAAGACGGCGTCGATCTGGGCCTGCGGTATGCCCGGTCCTTCGTCACGGATGGTGAGCGTGATGGTGCCGTCCGAGCGGTGCAGGCTGAGATGCGCCTTCTTGCCGTAGGTGACGGCGTTCTGCACCAGATTGGTGACGCAGCGCCTGAGCGCCACCGGTCGAGCGATGCAGATCAGGCCGCGTGAGCGGGTGTCGTCATTGTCGAACGAGACCTCCGGATAAGGGTCGGCGATCGATTCCACGAACGACCAGAAATCGATGCGCTCGGTCTTTTCCTCGTTCACCTCGAAAGTGGCGAAGTCGATCACGGAACTGGCGATGCTCTCGACATCGGCGAGATCATGCGCCAGCGCCTCGCGAACCGCCGATTTGCGCAACAGTTCGAGCCGCAGCCGCATGCGCGTCATCGGCGTGCGCAAATCATGCGCGAGTGCCGCGGCCAGATGTTCGCGGTCCTCGACATATTCGCGTAGCCTCGTCTGCATCGCGTTGATTGCCCTGGCTGCAGCCTGCACCTCGCGGCTGCCCGACTCGGCGATCGGCGGGCTCTTCAAATCCTTGCCGATCCGGTTCACGGCGGTTTCCATCATCCGGTAGGGCGCGGTCAACCGGCGCAGCGACCAGATCGACATGATCACCACCAGGCCGGCGATCAGCGAATAGAGCGGCAGGCTGTCGAAGCTCAGGATCGGGCCGACCGGCGTGATCGGCTCGGTGAAGTTCAGCCACTGGCCGTCGGCGAAGCGCAAAGAGGCCGTCAGCTTGTCGCTCTGGGCGAAGTCGGCGGCCAGCACCAGAAGGTCGCGCTCGACCTGGCCGATATCGGGGCCGGATACGGTGCTGGCGTCGTCGGCCTCGCGCGTCGCCGGATCGCGCCGCACGCGCGCGTCGGTGACGCCGAACTTCGACAGCCGGCCGACAAGGATGTCCTCGAGTTCGGCCAGTTCGTCGTCGCCGGCGATCGAGGAGGTGACGGCGGGCGTGTCCGAGACGGTGAGGGCATAGGTCGCGTTGAACAGGCCTGCCGCGGTTGCCTTGCGCTCCTCGGGCGTGGCGTTGCTCATCAGCTGCACCAAAGAGAAGGCGCGGTCGTTGAGACGATAGAGATCGACCACATCGTTGGCGGCGGCGCGGTCGCGCGACACGATGTAGAGGGTCGCGACCTGGCTGATCAAAAGGCCGGCAATGACGATCAGCAGCACCCAGACAGGCAAGGTCTGCGGCAGGAAACGTCTCATTCGAAGGTTGTCTCGGGCAGGAACTGGTAGCCGCCGCTGCGCACCGTCAGGATCAGTTTCGGTGTTTTCGGGGTCATCTTCCATCTTGCGCCGCAGCCGGCTGACCAGGATGTCGATGCTGCGGTCGAAGGAATAGTCGCTGTCGCCGCCGGAGAGTTCGATCAGCTGGTCGCGGGTCAGCACGCGCTGGGCGCTCTTGACGAAGGTCTGCAGCAGGTTGAACTCGGCCATGGTCAGCTCGACCCTGACATCGTCGGGCGCCGTCAGCCGGCGCCGCGAACAGTCCATCGTCCAGCCGGCGAAATGGTAGATCTGCTTGGTGGTGGCGCGCTTCGGCTCGGCGGCGCCATTGCGCCGCAATACGGCGCGGATGCGAGCCAGCAGTTCGCGCGGGTCGAAGGGTTTGGGCACATAGTCGTCGGCGCCCATCTCCAGGCCGACCACGCGATCGGTGGTCTCGGTGACGGCGGTCAGCATGATGATCGGCGTCGTATACTGGGCGCGCAGGTCACGGCACAGTTCCAGCCCGCTCTTGCCGGGCAGCATCACATCGAGCACGATGAGATCCACCTGCGCGCGGCGCAGGATGGCCTCCATCTCGGTGCCGTCGGCGGCAACCGAAGTGTGCAGCCCCCGCTTCTGGAAGAATTCCTGAAGCAGGTCGCGGATGCCCTTGTCGTCGTCGACGATCAGTATGTGTGCGTCGGATTTCACGGGGTGCCCTGTCTCGATTGCCGGCCAGTATTCTGGCTGGTGAGCCACACGATAGAATTCGGGCCATATGTTGGCCAGTGCCTTGCTTTTCAAGGGAGAATGAATTCCGCCTTCTCCACATGGAAAGCTATGGCCTCTTCGCGGCGCTCCGGCCAGACACAATCCAGAAACAAAATTCTACAATCGGGAAAAACTCCTGAAAAGGTAGGGCGGCATAACGGTGCCGTGGCGGTCAGGTTATCGGCTGCGACGCTATCTCCGGGTTCACGGAAAAACCGATGCCAAGCTTGTCGATCAGTTTGTTGGGTGCGTTGCTGGGCCTTGGCCTGGTCACTGCCGCTGTCGGCCAGTCGGACGCAAAGGCGCCGCTCACCCGGAGCGAACGGTGCGCCAATCTCAGCCACCAATTTGATGAAGCCCTCGAAACCCATGCCACGGCAACGCAGGTCACCGCGGCAAAGGCACTTCAGAGGAAGGGCAACCGGTACTGTGCCGCCAAGAAACAGGCGCAGGGCATCCGGATGCTCGCCAACGCTTTGAAGCTGCTTGGAGTGACACCGAACGACCCAGTTCAGTGACACTCAAAATCGACCCGCATAAAAAGGAAAACGAAGCCATGAAAAAGCCCCTCCTGTCCGCCCTTGGTCTCGCCGTCGCTCTCGCCTTCTCGATGCCGGTTCTCGGCAACGCTGCCGCCACCACGACCGCTGCCCCGGCTGCTGCCGCCACCACGACCACTGCTCCGGCTGCTGCCGCGACGACCACCGCTCCGGCCAAGGCTGCTCCGAAGAAGGTCGCCAAGAAGGCCGTCTGCAAGGTGACCAAGAAGCACAAGTGCCCGGTCAAGAAGGCCCCCGCGAAGACCGCCCCGATGGCTGCTCCGAAGGCGGCTCCGAAGAAGAAGCCCTGATCGGTTTCGAGGTCAGTTCTATCAAGGCCGTTCCAGCCGCAACTGGCTGGGGCGGCCTTCTGCCAGGCACCCGATCGAGCGGCTGAACACCGGCGGGCTCACAGCCAGCCACCTCGATCGCATTTACCCGTTTTCAACGCCGGCCATGTAGGACAATCCGCATGAAGAAGCGGCTTTCGTCCATTTTGCGTTCCATGGTGATTGGCGGCCTCGTGGCCACCGGTGTCGCCAGGGCGCTGATTCTGCTTACCGCCAGCCCCGTGCCCGACCCGGCCAGTGGCCGCACCGAACCGTCGCTGTTCGCGCCGATAATTTCCAGCAACTGGGACTACATTACGCCTGTCCAGGCGTGGCTGCTGATCGTGCTCCTTGCCGTGACGCTGGTCTGCGTTGCCGGATGGCCGATCGCGGCGTGGTTGGAGCGCCGGGCGGATGCCGCCGCGCATCACCGTGTCTTCGGCCGTCAGGGCCGTTGAACCGCGACCGATAATTCCCCACATGATTGTGAATGACCGGGCTCCCCCGCCGGTGGTCCGCACGCCAATCAAAATGGACGATCGCTGCCGCCCGTGGCAAAATGCGCGGTGAAGCCCGATCGCGAAACTGTCGGTTCCGATGCCTGAAATCACCACAAAACCGCGTACCAAGGTCAAGCCGCAGACCGAGCGGCCGAAGCTCTACAAGGTCATCCTCATCAATGACGATTTCACGCCGCGCGAATTCGTGGTGACGGTGCTGAAGGGCGAGTTCAAGCTCAGCGAGGACCAGGCGCACCGCGTCATGATCACCGCGCATCGGCTCGGTGTCTGTGTGGTCGCGGTGTTCACGAGGGATGTCGCCGAGACGAAGGCGACGCGGGCCACCGACGCCGGCAAGGCCAAGGGCTATCCGCTGCTGTTCACGACCGAGCCGGAGGAGTAGAGCAGGGTTCTTCCCTTCTCCCCGTGTGGGAGAAGGTGGCCTCGCGAAGCGAGGTCGGATGAGGGGTGTTCCAGGGAACGCCTACGCCTCACTCCGCTGGAACACCCCTCAACCGTCTCGCCGCTGCGCGCCGATCCACCTTCTCCCACAAGGGGAGAAGGAAAACGGCGTCGCGTTACCGTCCCTCGCGGTACCACATCGAACCCATCGCCAGCAGCAGCAGGCCGAGGCCGAGGAAGCCGCCGAACAGTGGCACGCGCGAGACGGCCTTAAGCACGCTGTCGTCGGTGGTGCGCAGGCCGATCCAGTCGCTGCCGGAGGCCTCGCCGGCCGAGCGCACCGGCACGATGGAAGGCAAGGTCACGTCGCTGCCGAGGGCCGTGGATGAGGCCAGCCGGCGCACGCTGCCGCCGGTGGCCTCAGTTGGCGCCCTCAGCCGGTTTTCGGTGGAGACGACGTCGGCGAATTCCGGCGCATTGACCGGCCCGACATGGGCGAGCGCGGTGAGATCGCCATTGGCGACCTGGAACAGGCCGATCTCGTTGGTCTGGACGCTGCCGAGGAAGACACCGGGTTCGGATTTGTCGAGCTTGACGGTGACGGTCTTGCCGGACGGGGTGATGATCTGCGCCGGGCCGGGATCGTCGGCCATGGTCTGGCGGCGGATCTCCAGCACCATGCCGCGCCCCTCGGCGGTCAGCCGCTCTTCCTCAAGCTCCGGCTCCTTCATCAGCCAGTGGGCGATGCGCCGGTAGAGCTGGACATGCGGGCCACCGCCCTCGAAGCCGCGCGCCCACAGCCAGCCCTGGTCGGACAGAAGCATGCCGACGCGGCCTTCGCCCTTGCGGTCGAGCAGCAGCAGGGGCCGGTTGTCGGCACCCTTCATCACCACTTCGCCTTGCGGGTTCTGCACGCCGATGGTGCGGAACCAGCGGCTCCAGTGCGGCGGCTCGGTGGCCGAACCATCGAGGCCGCGGGTCACCGGATGACGCTGGCCGAGTTCGGTCAGCCGCGGATAGAAGGCCTTTTCGACCACCTCGCCGGTCGGCATCGCCGGCAGGGCCGACATCAGCGGCGTGCGCGCGATCGAAGCCTCGCCGGCATATTCGGGGCCGGCGGCGATCAGCAGCGCGCCGCCCTTTTCGACATATTCGGAGATGTAGTCGTAATAGAGGATCGGCAGCACGTCGCGGTGCTGGTAGCGGTCGAAGATGATGAGGTCGAAATCCTTGATCTTCTCGACGAACAGCTCACGGGTCGGGAAGGCGATCAGCGACAATTCGTTGATCGGCGTGCCGTCCTGCTTTTCCGGCGGCCGCAGAATGGTGAAATGGACGAGATCGACCGAGGCGTCGGATTTCAAGAGATTGCGCCAGGTGCGCTCGCCCGCATGCGGTTCGCCCGATACGAGCAGCACACGCAGATTCTCGCGGATGCCGTCGACCAGCGCGATGGCGCGGTTGTTGGTGTCGGTCAATTCGCCCGGTTCGCGGTCGATGGCGAGTTCGATGATGTTGCGGCCGGCGCCCGGGATGGTCACCTGCAGCGGCATTGGTTGGCCGACTGTTGCATGCTCGACCGAGACCTGCTCGCCATTGACCGAAACGCGCACATCGACCGGGCCGGTCTCGTTTTCGGTCGAGATGACGCGGTAGGTCATGTCGAGCGGCTTGCCGACGATGCCGAAACGCGGCGCGTTCTCGAAGCGGATGCGGCGGTCCTTCTCGTGGTCATTGCCGGTGATCAAAGCATGCAGCGGGGCGTTGAAGTCGGGCGCGCTCGGGGGCGCGTCGTGCACTTCGCCATCGGTGATCATGATGGCGCCGCCGATGCGCGACGGCGGCACGTCGCGGAAGGCGCCTTCCAGCGCGCCGAACAGCCGCGTTTCGGTACGCTCCTCGGCGGCATCGGACTTGCCGGCCTCGACGACGCGGACATCGAACTGCTTGAAGCGGCCAAGACGCTGCTGCAGCCCGGCCACCGCCTCATCGGTCTGCCTGGTGCGGTCGCCAATGTCCTGGCTCTGGCTGCGGTCGACGATGAGCGCGACGACACTCTTCAGCGGCTCGCGCTCCTCATTGAGGAACACCGGGTTGAACAAAGCGGCGGCGAGCGCCAGCAGGGCGACGAAGCGCAGCACACCGCCGCGCTGGCGAAACCACAGGCCGACAAGCGCAAGCAGCGCCAGCGGCACCAGCACCAAAGCCAGCAGCGGCCAGGAGATCAGCGGTTCGAAGGAGATCGACCAGTTCATGTCTTACCCTCCCTCTTGCAGGGAGGGTCGATCCACTCAAGTCGAGCAACGAGGAGCCTCATCTTACTGCCCCAGCCGTTCGAGCAGTATGGGCACATGCACCTGGTCGGATTTGTAGTTGCCGGTCAGCATGTACATCATGATGTTGACGCCGGCGCGCAGCGCATAGATGCGCTGCATCGGGTCGTTCGGCACGGTCGGCAGCAGCGGGTCGCCATTCTCGTCGACCGCCCAGGCGCCGGCGAAATCATTGGCGGTGATCATGATCGGCGAGACGCCGTCGCCGGTGCGCACCGGACGGTTGTCGGCATTGCTGGCATCGAGCGATGCCTCGACCCAAAGCGGGCTGCCGGCGAAGCGGCCGGGAAATTCCGGCAGGATGAAGAAGGACTTGGTCAGCACATGGTCCGACGGCACCGGCTCCAGCGGCGGCACGTTGAGGTTGCCGAGGATGTCGCGCAGCCGCTCGGTCGCCGGGCTGGTGGAATCGGCGCCGATGCCGTTGGCGAACTGGTCGCGCGTGTCGAACAGCACCGTGCCGCCCTGCTGCATATAGGCGTCGATGCGCGCGATCGCGGCCTGGCTGGGCATGGGTGCGGCCGGATCGATCGGCCAGTAGATCAAGGGATAGAAGGATAGTTCGTCCTTCGAAATGTCGACGCCGGCCGGCGCGCCGGGTTCGAGCGCCGTCTTCTCGATCAGGAAGCGGGTCAGGCCTTCGAGCCCGGCGCGGCTGATCGAATCGTCGCCCGGCACGCCGGTCAGCACATAGGCGATGCGGGTCTTCGAAATCGCCTCGATGGCCGCATCGTCGCCTGGCTTGGCATCGTCGGCGCGGGCGAAATCGGCATGGCCGAACAGCGCGCCAAGCGCAATCAAGACCGCCGCGGTGGTTGCCACCGCGCCGGCACGGCGCGGCCGGCGCGAAAACAGGCCGCCCATCCAGAACACCGCCAGCGTGTCGAGCAGCATCAGCACCAGGGCGGCCGCGACCAGCGCGCCTTTCAAATTGCGCGATTCGTCGAAGGCATATTGGATCGTGGTGACCGGCCCGGCGATTTGCGGCCGTGCCAGCGGCGCAAACGTGCTGGCAGCATCGAGCAAATTATGGGCGAAGACGCCGGTCTCGGAGCCGTAGAGGCCGGGCGGGTTCTCGAAGGTCACCGGCAGCGCGCCGGCGCCGGGCACCAGAGGCCGCGCATCCGGCGTCGGCGGCACCAGCGAGCCGTCGGCCGCGATCATGCGATAGGGCGCCAGCGATGTGGCGGCGGCTTCGGCATTGGCGATCGCCGCGCCCTGGTTGCGCGACAGCTGGACGATGCGGCGCAGCATCTCGACGAAGCTGCCCGAGATCGGCAGGTTCGACCAGGTCGCCTCGGGCGTGACGTGGAACAGCACCAGCGTGCCCTTGCCTTTCTTCAGCCCGGTGACCAGCGGCGTGCCATCGGCAAGAGCGGCCCAAGTGCGCTCGACAATATCGGGTGTCGGCTCGGCCAGCACCTGTCTGTTCACGGTTACCTCGGTCGGCGGCGCCAGATCGGCGAACGGGCCGGCCTTGGGAAATTCGGTGACCGGTTGCGGCGATGTCCATGACAGCGCGCCGCCGAGCGAACGCTCGCCGGTGCGCAGGCGGACCGGCAGCAGATCATCATCATTGCCGGCGGCGGCCAGCCGCGAACCGGCGAAACGCACCAGCGTGCCGCCATTGTCGACCCAGTCGACCAGCCTTTGCCGGACCTGCGCTGGAATGGTGCCGACGTCGGCCATGATGATCATCGCCGGCTTCTGGTCGAGGATCTGCGGGATGGCGTCGGCAAGATCGGCGCTCGACGGCTCGACCAGATCGGCGAAGGGCTGCAGCGCGCGCCTGATGTAGTAGAGCGGCGACAGCAGCGGCTGCGCCTGGTCGGCCTCGGCCTGCGACAACAGGCCGACGCGGCGGCGCTTGGAGCTTTCGTCGAGCACGCGCACCGCACCCGCCTGGCGCTCACCGTCGAGCGCGATCGAGGCGAAGTCGTTGCGCAGCTCGAACGGCACCGCCATCGTGCCGGTGGCGGTGGCTTCGCCCGGTGCGAAGGTCAGCGTCGCATCGGCGATGCGGCGGCCCTTGTCGTCGAAGGCGCCGGCGGTGACCTGCGCCGGCGCCGGATCGCCCGGCGCGCGGATGGCGGTGAGCGCAAAACCGTCGACCTGGTTGTCGGCGCCGGTCAGACCGGTCAGCGAAAGCCGGTCGGCAACGGCCCAGACGACACGGGCGGCATTCTTCGACAACAGCGTGTTGAAGGCGGCCTCGTCACCCTTGGCCGCGAGGCCATCGGCCAGCACGGCGACGCTGGCGCCGGGCAAGGTCTCCAGCACGCCGGCGACGCGGGCATAGACGGCGGGCCGGTCGGTCGGGATCGGTCGCGGCTTGGCGGCGCGCAGCCGGTCGAGTGCGGCGGCGGCATCGAAGGGGCCGATCTCGGCATTGGCCTTTTCGGCGGTGAAGGCGATGATGACCGGTACGCCGTTCGAGCCGGCATCCTTGATCAGCCGCTCGGCGGTGGCGACGCGCTTGTTCCAGTCGGCGGCGCTGGCCCAGTCATTGTCGATGACCAGCGCAAGGGCCGCGCCCTCGGCCGGCAGTTTTTCGCGCGGATTGAACACCGGTTCGGCAAGGGCCGCGACGATGAGCCCCGCCATCAGCAGCCTGAGCAGCGTCAGCCACCAGGGGCTTTGATGCGGTGTCTCCTCGCGCTTCAGCACGCGGGCGAGGATTTTCAGCGGCGGGAAGATTTCGGTCTGCGGCTTGGGTGGCGTCAGTCTGAGCAGCCACCAGATCACCGGCAGCGCCAGCAGGCCCCACAGCACCATGGGGGCGCCAAAGGAGAGCGGTAGCCAGCTCATGCGACCGCCTTTCCGGCACGACCGCCACCGGCGGTCGGCCTGGGCTGATCGCCACTGGCGGTCATGCCGGCACGACCGCTACCGGCATAGCCGCCGTCGGCGGTCATTGCCATGTGCAGGCGCACCAGCGCGTCGGACGCCAGCCGATCGGTGTGGTTGACGGTAAAGCTCCAGCCGAGCCGCTTGCACCAGCCGGCCAACTCCTGGCGGCGGGCGGTGTAGAGCAGGCGATACTCATCGCCGAGCATCTCGGCGCGTCCGGCCGTCAGCTTGTCGCCGGTCTCGGGATCGGTGAATTCGGTGCGGCCGGCATAGGGAAAGGTTTCTTCGGCCGGGTCGGCGACCTCGATCAGATGGGCGCGCACACCGTGGCGGGCGAGCACGTCGAGCCACTCCATCGTTTCTTCGACGGGATCGAGGAAATCGCTGGCGATGACGATGTCGCAGAAGCGCCTGATGTCTGTGAGGTCAGGCTTGGCAGGCAAGTCGCCGGCATGCATCAACTGGGCGGCGATGCGTTCGGCGCCGTTGCGGGCGGTGAACGGGTCGGTCAGGCCCGGCCAGGCGATGCGCTCGCCGCTGCGCGACAGCAATTCGGCCATGGCCAGCGCCAGCACCAGCGCGCGCGATTGCTTGGAGACGCTGGCGCCGGTCGATTTGTAGAGCATGGACGGCGAGGGGTCGGCCCACAGCCATACCGTATGGGCGGCTTCCCATTCGCGGTCGCGCACATAGGTGTGGTCGTCGCGGGCCGAACGGCGCCAGTCGATACGCGAGGAATCGCCCTCGACATAGGGCCGGAACTGCCAGAAATTCTCACCGATGCCGCGCTTGCGGCGGCCATGCCAGCCGGCGATCACGGTGTTGACGATGCGGCGGGCCTCGACCAGCAGGTCGGGCACAAGCGAAGCCCGCAACCGGCCACGGGCGAGCGCGTCGCGCGTCGCTGCCGGAGCCTGGACCTCGCCGATGCGCGCCATCAAATTCCTTTCACGAGCTTTGCCACCACATCGCGCACGCTGGTGCCCTCGGCGCGGGCGGCGAAGGTCAGCGCCATGCGGTGCTGCAGCACCGGCTCGGCCAGCGCACGCACATCGTCGACCGATGGCGCCAGCCGCCCGTCGTAGAGCGCCCGCGCCCTCGTGCACAGCATCAGCGCCTGGCTGGCGCGCGGGCCGGGGCCCCAGGCGACATGCTTGTCGGTCTCGGCATTGCCTTGCCCCGGGCGCGCCGAGCGCACCAAAGTGAGGATCGCCTCGACGACGCTTTCGGGCACCGGCATGCGGCGGATCAGCGTCTGGATTTCCTTCAATCGCGCCGGCTGCAGCACGTTCTGGGCCTTGGCGTCCTCGATGCCGGTGGTCTCCAGCAGGATGCGGCGCTCGGCCTCGATCTCGGGATAGAGGATATCGACCTGCATCAGGAAGCGGTCGAGCTGGGCTTCGGGCAGCGGATAGGTGCCTTCCTGCTCCAGCGGGTTCTGCGTTGCCAGCACATGGAAGGGTGCCGGCAGGTCATAGCGGGCGCCGGCAATGGTGACATGGTATTCCTGCATCGCCTGCAGCAGCGCCGACTGGGTGCGCGGCGAGGCGCGGTTGATCTCGTCGGCCATCAGCAGCTGGGCGAAGATCGGCCCGGAGATGAAGCGGAAGGAGCGCTTGCCGGTGTCGTCCTGCTCCATGACCTCGGAGCCGAGGATGTCGGACGGCATCAGGTCGGGCGTGAACTGGATGCGGCGCGAATCGAGGCCAAGCACGACGCCCAGCGTTTCGACCAGCTTGGTCTTGGCGAGGCCGGGAACGCCGACCAGCAGCGCATGGCCGCCGGCCAGCACCGCCACCAGCGTGCGCTCGACGACGTTCTCCTGGCCGAAGATCACCCGGCCGACCCCGTCGCGGATCCTGGAAATGTCGGCCAGCGCCTTCTCGGCCTCGGCGACCATGTCCGTATCGCTGATCGGGCTTTCCTTGACCATCACGCTCATGCCGCATCGATCCCTTTGGTTGGAAATACCGGCCCGCATCATATCATAGGTTGCCGCGATTCGGCCTCGCGTAGCGCCTATGGTCGAACTTAAATCACAGACTTAGGCTGACAAGCGGAACAACAGTGACTATTTCGTGACGATGACGGAACACGACGAACATCGCGAACAAAGCCTTACGAGCGCCACCGAGGCGAGCGGCCTGGAGGCGCTGATCTCGCGCGCGGCGCGTGCCGGCAAGGGCGCGGCACCCGTCGAACGCTGGAATCCCGACTTTTGCGGCGATCTTGACATGGAGATCAAGGCCGATGGCACCTGGTTCTATCTGGGAACGCCGATTGGCCGCATGCCGCTGGTGCAGCTTTTCTCCTCCGTGCTGCGCAAGGACGCCGACGGCAGGACCTATCTGGTGACGCCTGTGGAAAAGGTCGGCATCCGCGTCGCCGACGCGCCCTTCGTCGCCGTCGAAGTGGATGTTTCGGGCAGTGGCGACGAACAGATCATCACCTTCCGCACCAATGTTGGCGATGTGGTCGAAGCGGGGCCGGAGCGGCCACTGCGCTTCGTCGACGAGAACGAGACCGGCGGGTTGAAACCCTATGTGCTGGTGCGCGGCCGGCTGGAGGCGCTGGTGGGCCGGCCTGTCATGTATGAACTGGTCGGGCATGGCGAAGAAATCGAAATCGGCGGCAAGACGATGTTTGCCGTGCGCTCGAAGGGCGCCGTGTTCCCGATCATGCCGGCGGACCAACTGAAGCGGCTGAGCGCATGATGGATCAGGTATCGCCGGCGCCGTTTTCATCGGCGGATTTTCGCGCGCGCTTCGCCGCGCAGCCGCAGGCGCATGCCGGCGACGACTATGGCGACCATCGCTTCAATCCGGGTCATCCGCGGCTTAACCAGAGCAAGGCGTTGCGCAATGCGGCGGTGCTGATCCCGGTGGTCGATCATGACGGCGAGGCGACGGTTTTGCTGACCAAACGGGGCGAAAAGCTGCGCAACCATTCGGGGCAGGTGGCCTTTCCCGGCGGTACCATCGATTCCACCGACGCCAGCCCGGAGGCGGCGGCGCTGCGCGAGACTTTCGAGGAGATCGGGCTTGGCGGGGACCGCATCGAGATCATCGGCCGCATGCCCGACTACGTCGCCGGCAGCGGCTACCGGATCGCGCCGGTGCTGGGCATCGTGCGGCCCGGCTTCCAGCTGACTTTGAACGCCGAGGAGGTCGATGCCGCCTTCGAAGTGCCGCTGCGCTTCCTGATGGATCCGGTGAACCACAAGCGCGACAGCCGCATGTGGAACGATCTCGAATGGTTCTTCTACGACATGCCCTATGGCGACCGGCGCATCTGGGGCGTCACCGCCGGCATCATCCGTACGCTCTATGAAAGGCTCTATGCGTGAGTGTTTCGATCGCGGGCAGGGCCGACTGGCTCGCCGACAAGCATTTGCAGCGCCTGCTTGCCGCCCTGGCTGAAGGCGGTGAGGAGGCGCGTGTAGCCGGCGGCGCCGTGCGCAACACGCTGATGGGCCAGCCGGTCGCCGATATCGACATCGCCACCACCTGTTTGCCGCAAGAAACCATCCGCCGCGCCGAGGCGGAGGGCTTCAAGGCGGTGCCGACCGGCATCGAGCACGGCACGATCACGGTGGTCGCCGGTGGAAAACCCTATGAAATCACCACCTTGCGTGCCGATGTCGAGACCGACGGCCGCCGCGCCAAAGTGTCGTTCGGGCGCGACTGGAGGCTGGACGCCGAGCGGCGCGACTTCACCATCAATGCGCTCTACGCCGAGGCCGACGGCACTGTCGTCGACCTTGTCGGCGGCATCGCCGACATCGAGGCGCGGCGACTGCGCTTCATCGGTGATGCGGAAGCGCGCATTCGCGAGGATTATCTGCGCATCCTGCGCTTCTTCCGCTTCTTCGCCTGGTATGGCGATGGCCGGCCGGACGCCGAGGGGCTGAAGGCCTGCGCCCGGCTGAAGGAGGGCTTGGCCCAACTCTCGGCCGAGCGCGTCTGGTCCGAACTGAAGAAGCTCTTGTCGGCGCCCGACCCGTCGCGGGCGCTGCTCTGGATGCGGCAGGCCAGCGTTTTGACCACCGCGCTGCCGGAAAGCGAGAAATGGGGCATCGATGCCATCCACGGGCTGACCAAGGCCGAGAAGGATCTGGGCTGGGTGGCGGATCCGCTGCTGCGGTTGGCGGCGATCGTACCGCCGGATGCCGCGCGTATGAAGATGCTGGCCGAGCGGCTGAGGTTTTCGACTGCGGAATCAGACCGCTTGCGCCACTGGGCACTCTCCACCGCCGTCGAGCCGAAGACGACCGAGGGCGAACTGGCGAAAAGGCTCTATCGCGGCGACAAGCAAGGGTTTGTCGATCGGCTGCGACTGTCGCTTGCCGCGGCGCGGGTGCGCGCTGTCGAAGACAATGCCGCGCTGCTCGAAGCGGGCGGCTTTTCGCGCCTGCTGGCCTTCGCACTCAAATGGGAAAAGCCGGTGTTTCCGCTGAAAGGCACCGATCTGGCGGCGCTCGGCGCAACGCCGGGGCCGAAACTGGGCGAAATCCTCAAGAATCTCGAGGCGGAATGGATCGAAGCGGGGTTTGCGCCCGATCGCGGCGCGCTGCTTGACCGCGCCGCGAAGGCACTGGAAACATAGATCTTTGCACGAAGGCTGCTCTGCGCGACCCGGCGAATCGAGCGAAGCGCTATCTTCCTATCTGATTGCTACCGGAGCCAGGGCGCGCGAAAGGCTTGCCTCGCCCTTGCCGTAGACGGAGGGGTTGTAGTTGACCAAGGTATCCGTACGAGCCGTATTGAGCAGATCGTTGGTGATCTGGGTCGGCGTCGCGCTGGTGAATTTGCTGCCGATGATCGCCGCATACCCTGAAATGATCGGCGCGGCGAAGGAGGTGCCGTAAAGGCCGGTCTTGTCGCCAGTGACACCCACGACGAGGAAATGGCTCTGCACAGCCGTGTTCGAGCCGGCGTAGTTGGAATACCAGGCAAGCTGGGCCTTGTTGGACGTCGTGCCGTTGGTCGACAGCGCGCCGACGAAGATCGCCGAGGCTTTGCCGACCAGGGCTAGGTCGAGATAATCCTGCTGGCCGCCAGTGACGCCGCCCACGGCAACCGAGTCGTTGCCAGCCGCCTTGGAGACAACGGCCAACCCTTTGGTGGCGTAGGAGATGATCGAAGCTTCCTCCGGTGCCCAGCCGATCTGGTTTGAGCTGTAGCCGGCCTTGGCGTACATGCCGTAGCTCAGATTGAGCACGTTCAGCCCGCTCGCCAGCGGGACGTATGAACCGGTGGTGAAGTCTTTCGACCTGATCGTCGCCAAGGGCGCAACCATGCTGGCTTCCTCGCGGGTCCATTCACCGTGCCGCTGGGTTTGAACCCCGAGGCCGAAATTGCCGGAGAAGCGCGACGTGCTGCTGAAGTCGTCGACCATGGTAATGGTGACGCCCTTGCCCTTGTACCCTGCGGCCCATGCGGCGCCGACATCGGGGCTCATCCAGCTCTTTACCGTCTGCGTCGCCGGCGCGGCCGGGATCGTCGCGCTCACGCATATGGATCCGCCACCGTGGCAGAGCGCGGCCATCTCATCGGTGTCAAGGGCCTCCTGCGCCAAGGCGAATGGCACTGAGAGGATGACGAGGGCGGCGGCGAGGCCGAACTTCATGCAAGTACCCGACATGTTCCTACTCCAGTCAGACAAGAACCAGGATGAGCGATCGCTTTCGGGGCGATGAATTCCTCATTTGCAGCCTCGCGGCCATCAGAAAGTAACACGGTAGTTCAGCCAGAGATGCTGGCTTTCCGGTTTAGCATTAACCAGATATTTCAAGGTTTCCTCAGGCGCCATCTGGCTGGCCGCGAGCCGGCAATTGACGCTGTAGCTACCCAGATCGCCATAGTCGGCCTCGCAGGACTTTTCGGTGAGCTTGCCGCCGAAGGTCGCGGTGAACGACAGGGAAAGCGTGCTGTTGGGGTTCGGATGCATCTGAGTTAGGAACCCAAGCTTGAGGCTGGGCGCGATCCGATACTTCTCGCCCTCTTCTCCGGTCCCGAACCCCCAAAGGATGCCGGTATCCTCGGTGATCTGGGTCAAAAGGTCGACATGCATGTCGACCCAGCTTGCGCGATACCATTGGTTGAACGAGACAAAGGTTCCGTTCTGCAGTTCGTAACCACCATTGCCCAGGCTCCTCGCGCGATCGCTGAGCGGTGAACCCTGATGGATGTCGACCAACGATGTCGTCATTTCCTGCGCAATGGCCGGGGACGCCCCGACGAGCGCCCACAGCAGCGGCGCCGCCGTGCGGAAACCCAATCGATTGCCGGATTTTTCGCGCATGCGCGAAACACCTCGCCCCACCGTTCCGGATCAGTGCCTGGTGGCGACGGGCTTCTCTGGCAGCCCACTGTAGCCGGATTATCCGTGTGACATTGGCACGGGTTCGGTTACCGCAGGGTTTACTTTAGCGGAGGCAAATATGATTTTTGACTGAAAAAATGTGGCTCGCGCCGCGCCCGCGATGGCGTCAAACGCTACTCGCGGGCGGCGCGGCGAACACCGTCTGTCCGCTTCGTCGAATGGTGAGCGTCGGCGCGGTTAACTGGCCGCCGCCCACGAAGCAAGGCCGGGCAAAACCTAGGCGGCGTCGCGCACCTTCTCGATGCGCGAACGGATCGCCTCGACCATCGTCTCGCGGATAACGGTCTCGCCATGCGTCTCGCGCATATGCTCGACGGCACGGCGCATCACTTCGGCTTCCTCGTCGGCACGGGTGTGCCAGTCACAGCCGGGAACGAGCGACCCGCAGTGGAATGCCTTCATCGGATTTCTCCTTTTCCTCCGGGGAGCCAATCGAGGCTCCGCCACTTTTTTGGCTCACGGTCCATTCCAGATTGAATTCCCGGACGTGAGCGGGGCGAAGACTATAACACGCAAGGGCCGGTCTGGTTGCATCAAAGCATCGTGCACCGCTTGCTCAGTGTCCTTGATTTGGAGCAATTCCGGACGGAATTGCTCTGGCTGATGTTACGGCCAGCGCACCTCCGGCGGCAGGCTGGAGAGGATCGCGGCGACATTGCCCCCGGTCTTCAGGCCGAAAATGGTGCCGCGATCGTGCAGCAGGTTGAATTCGACATAGCGGCCACGGCGGATGAGCTGTTCGTCGCGGTCGCCGTCGGTCCAGTTCTCGTTGAAGTTGGCACGCACGAGGTGGCCGTAGACGACGAGGAAGGAGCGTCCGACATCCTGGACGAAGTTGAAATCGGCATTCCAGCCGCCTTTGTCCTCGCCCGAATGCAGCCAGTCGAAGAAGATGCCGCCGGTGCCGCGCGGCTCGTTGCGGTGGGCTAAGAAGAAGTACTCGTCGCACCAGGTCTTGAATTTCGGATGGTCGGCGACGTCGGCGTTCTTTTCGCAAGCGAATTGCATGGCGCGATGGAAGGCGACGGTGTCAGGATCGTCCTGGGTGCGGCGGCGGTCGAGCACCGGCGTCAGATCGGCGCCGCCGCCGAACCATTGCCTGGAGGTGACCACCATGCGCGTGTTCATATGCACGGCCGGAACGTTGGGGTTCCAGGGATGGGCGATCAGTGAGATGCCGGAGGCCCAGAAGCGCGGATCTTCCTCGGCGCCGGGCATCTGCTTCCTGAATTCGGGCGAGAACTCGCCATAGACGGTCGAGGTGTGGACGCCGACCTTCTCGAAGACGCGGCCGTGCATCATCGACATTGTGCCGCCGCCGCCCTTGCCCTGGTCACGCTCCCAAGGCGTCTTTTCGAACCGGCCCGGTGACCATGAGGCGAGCGGGCCCTGGAGATCCTGCTCGATCTGCTCGAAGGCGCCGCAGATGCGTTCGCGCAAGGCTTCGAACCACAGGCGTGCCTTCATCTTCTTCTCTTCGATGTCGGCGGGCAGGCCAGCGGGTATTTCAGGTCGTTCCAAAGCGCCGTCTCCGGTTGCGGGGCGGTGAGTCGACAAAAGACTCGTCTTTTCCGGGCGCGATCCCTAATCTCTTGAGGGACAGGGTCAAGTCACTTTGGTTTTGCGCATGATCCTTTCCGAAATCCGGTTTCGGGGTCATGCGCTGCTGTGCAAGGAGTTGTTTCGTGCGCACGCCGGCAAGACCGCCGCTGGATGGCCTGAAGAAAAGGCTCGACCAAAGCCGTGCCGAACGCGCACGCATGCCGCGCGACGGTTTTTTACGCGAGACCTTCGTCCTGCCGCGCTCGGACGCGCGGCTCAAGGCCAAGGAATGGTTCGAGCGCTTCCCCAAGCAGGCCTACTGGACCGAGATCGAAAGCTGGTTCGAGCGCCCGGGGGATTTGATCGAGTTCACGATCAGGCGGTTGCCGGTGGCGGACTGACTAGCCAATCGCTCGCGCCTCGCCCGATCTGCCAGCGCCATCGACGGCGATTGAGAGGCATTTCCCAACTGCTATTAACCCGGTTGTAATCGCCGCAGGCTACACGTTCTCGTGGACACGAGCGTCAGTGGGAACTGCGGATAAAAGGGATAGCTTGCTTGGAAGGCGTGGCCATATTCGCCGTCACTGTTCTCCCTTTAGTCGTTCTGATCTGGTCCATACTCCTGGGTCTCTTCATATATGCGGTTCGACTGGTGGCCACCGATCGCAAGACAGGGGGCTATCCATTGGGCATAGTCGTCGTTCTTGTTGCCGCCGCCATTCTCCTCAAGCCTGAAGCCGATGACGTTTTGCGGGCTTACCACAGGAGACAGGTCGCCTCGATCACGACGTCTTCGCCGTCGTCAAAGCCGCCCTACCATTTGCATATCATCGGGGTGTCCTCCTCAGGTGATGAAGCGGTTCTGGCGCTGGCGGAATCCGGGTTGTTTCAGGTGACGACGTCCTGGGGCGGCAACAAGGATCGTTTCGATCAGCGTATCGTCGTCGAAGACGCCGATGACTGCATGAAGCGGCGTACTGCATACGTCCAGTTCACGGCAGCGACCGGATTCACCCGTTGCGCCCGATCGATACGGGAAGCTGGAACCCCGCCTGCCAACCGGCTGACGCTGTGGATCGGCTCTCCTCCCTTGATGTCCGCCTCTCTTCGACAGGAACAGCGCGGGATGCAGTTATCGGAAATCGGTGGCGGTAAAGAAAGCTTGTTGGCTTACTGGGAAACCAGCCAGCCCCTTCGCCGATCGTTCGTTGCGCGGCTTCTTCCCTATGGCGTGAGAGACTCTGATACACGCGGGTCTCATTCGATGAGGACTTCCTACAGAACGTTTGATCCCGATATCCTGAAGTTCGTGTTCGATGGTGTCCGGATCGACCCGGCCGGTATTGACGTTCCCGGGCAAAAGACGCCGCGCGAGCTTGCCGCGATGATCTCGAACATCCTGGCCGAGGGACCTGCTGCGAACGCCGATGCCGCAATTCCCGCTCTCGGCATGCTCGGTGCGGTGGACGCCGATGCGACGGAAACCGATGCCGCCGTCGGCGAAATAGCCAAATACATATTCGACGACAGGTCGAGGCGCGTCATGCAGATCAACGGCAGTCTGGACTGCAAGTCGGCCGAAGTTGTCGTCTCCCACCGGCAAGCGGCCTCACAGGCGTGTTCCGAGCGTGCTCGCCAGAGTGATCAGGAGGCAAAGAAGGTCCGTTGCATCATCCCTGTGGGAGCAGAGCAATACCGCGAGCTCTGTCGCTCCGGCTTCAGAGATGAAGTTTGGCCAGGCGGTGGCGGGGCTGCGACGAAAGTCCTCATCGCGTGGCCGAACCCCGGCTATAATCGGATATCGCCATCGGTCGCTGGAACGGCGGCGGCGCTTCGGTAACGGTTGTCGACGTTGCCAGCAATCATGGACAACTCGATCTTGCCCTTGTCTCGCAAGGTAGCCAGCTGTGGTATTTCACCGGCAGCACAGGGTGCATAGCGAGGGTATCGGTACTATCACCGGAGAGCGGTGTGATCGGTATTCACTCCGACCGCGTTCGCTTCCGTTTTCGGTGGGAGATTAATGTTAGCTCCTTGAGTCGGAAGACGCCGTTGGATTTTCCAGGCTTCAGGGACATTCTCGGGGCGACGCCCGATGTGATGCTTACGCGTGTCGAGGGTGAACTTGGCCTGGAGCAGGCACTTGCAACGGCGGGAAGCGCCTCCACCGCATGCGGCGAGTCGCGCCAAGCGACAAGACCCGATGTGCGCAATGAGTCGATTGCCGTTGACCCGGAAGACGTTGTCACGGACCCGATCATGATCCCGTTCAAAACGCGGTAACAGGGAAGCACTCGTCCAAGAAGTGCACGCGGGCGGCTTACCGTCCGCACGACATGGGTCAGGCCCTTTCGCGGGCCGGAACCGGTTTCCGCCTGCCTGCAGTTTGCACCGTCACGGCTGCTTGGGCGCGGCCGGGGGAGGTTGTCTTCGTTTCGTCACCCGCGCTGTTTTCCTGGCCTCGGCGACCTGCGGGCCAGCGGGCTGCGGGGCGGCCGCAACCTGCCCGATCGAAACAGAGATGCCGAACAGCCGCCATTGCCCGTTCACCGACGCAAAGGCGAGTTCGAAATTAACCGGTGCGGGTATGGAGGGAAAGAAGCCCGCCATCCTCATCAGGCCATCGGGTTCGATCTGCGGCAGCACGGAGAGCTGCGGGTCGATCGCCGCGACGCCCGAGAGGTCTAGATTTTCGTTGCGTTCCTTGGCGAAGATATCGCCGAGCCGCGCCGCCGTATTGACCTGGAACCCGGGGGCGCCGAGATCGCGCAGAACCGTGTAGTTGCCGGTCTTGTTGGCTTCGTCGAGGGCGAGCAGCGCCGAGCGGACCAGGATCAGCACGCCGTTGCGGTCGATCTGCGCCGGCTTTGGTGTCTGTGTCTCGGCACGCCCGCCGCAACAGCCGATGACCAACACCAACGCCAGTGTCGCCAGGCGCAGCGTGAAAGGCCTGGCGCTCACCACGCGAATGTTACGCCCGCGCGGGTGCCGATACCGCCCTGTTGAAATCCGCCGCCGAGACCGAAATTCACCACGGCATAGTCGGTCAGGCGCATTTGCGCGGCCACGCCGATGGCGTTCTGGCCACGGAAATTGCCCCAGTTGGTGGAAATCGCGAATCGCTTGTCCGAGGGCAGGGCGCTGGCGCCCATGGCGATGGCGACAGCAGTGCCTTCGAAGGCCTGTTTCATCTGCGTCTGCAAGGTGCCGACGCTGGACTGGAGCGCGGAGATGTCCTGCGGGCTGAAGGCCGAACTGGCGAGATTTCCCGCTGAATCGGTGGTGACGAAGGTGGTCGGGCCGGATTGCGCGGCGAGGCTCGCCGCCGAGCCGATGCCGGACATCCGGTAGGTGCTCGACGCGGTGCCAAGCGACATCTGGTTGGCAGCCGTGGTCGTTGCGCCGGCACCGATGGCGGTCGAATTGGCATAGTTGGCGGCAGCGCTTGCGCCAAGCGCGGTGGCGCCGTCCCCGATCGCCTGGCTGGCCTCGCCGATGGCCGTGGTATGGTCCCCTTCGGCATGGCTGACCTGGCCGAAGGCACTCGCGGTGGTGCCATTGGCCTCGCTGAGTTCGCCTACCGCCGTGGCCGCGTCGCCTTTGGCGATGCTGTCGACTCCCACTGCGGTCGCCGCGGCACCGGTCGCCTTGGCGTACCCGCCCGTCGCGGAGGCACCGTCGCCAGTGGCAGTGCTGGCGGTTCCCAGCGCGGTCGCCGCGAAACCGGTCGCGGTACTGTTGGCGCCCATCGCGCTCGCCGAGAAACCGGTCGCCGTGGAGCCCTGGCCTGTCGCCGTGGCAGCGGTGCCGATGGCTGCGGCGTCGGCGCCGGTTGCAGTCGCGGCGTTGCCGGTTGCGTTGCTGGCTTGTCCGGTCGCGGTTGCCAACGCGCCATTGGCCTGGCTGTTCTGGCCGAAGGCACTCGCAGCGTCGCCCGTCGCCGTGCTTCCCTGGCCAAAGGCACTCGCAGCCGCGCCATTCGCCGCGCTGTACTGCCCCGTCGCGGTGGCATTGTTGCCATTCGCGATGCTGCCCTGGCCCGTCGCTGTGGCGTTGGTGCCGGTCGCATTGCTGAGTACGCCTATCGCTGTTGCGGAATTGCCGTTTGCGCCGCTGATCGCGCCGATCGCCGTGGCGCCCTCGCCGGCTGCGCTGCTGTTTACGCCGACAGCCGTGGCATCCAGACCGGTCGCGCCGCTAGCCTGTCCTACGGCTGTTGCCTCTGTGCCATTGGCTTGACTGGAGGCTCCCACCGCGCTCGCGGAGGCACCGATGGCGTGGCTGTCGAAGCCTACCGCGATTGCCTGCGAGCCAGCTGCGTTGGCGCCATCGCCTACGGCTGTCGCCGCCGCGCCATTGGCTTGACTGGAGGTTCCCGTTGCGGTCGCGGAGGCACCGGTGGCGGTGCTTTCGGCGCCGACAGCGGTTGCCTGTGAGCCAGTCGCGTTGGCGCCATCGCCAAGTGCTGTCGCATTACCGCCGCTGGTTATGGTGCCCCCGCCCGCCGCATAGTCGCCGGCTGACGCCGTGCCGGCGGCGAACGAAACGGCCGCAACGACACCTGCGGCCAGCGCAAGGCTGCGCAGCGCGCCACCCGATGTGGCGCCGCCGACAGGCAAGAGTTCGTGCGCCCGCGCATGAACCGGTGTTGATATCTTCTTCACGAACCACCCCGCTGCAATCCGCCGGAACTGGGAGAGCCGGCGCCCTTGCAAGCATTGATCCGCGAAATTTAACGTGACCGCATTGCCCATATGGGCAGTGTCTTTCAACTGCTGGTCACGGTGTTGTGCACGCGCCACGGTTGTACCCGTGCTATTTGCGAGGGGTCAGGTTTTCGGAATGTGGCCAGCAGGGGCACGATTTGGACACTGAAGCCCTTGCCCTCATCGACATCTTCTACCAGGCGGCCCTTGATCCAAGCACGTGGGCAACTGCCCTCGCGGGCATAACCGGTTTGCTCCGCGCCGATCACGCATATCTGGTGATGAACAACCAGCCGATGTCGGCGGCCCCGTTCATCGCGCGGACCGGTATGGAAGACGCCGATGTCGAGCGTTTCCTGTCGCCGGAAGCCTCCAGACTGCTGGCGCCGCTGCTCAACTCCCATCTCGCCAGTTTGCCGCCGGGAGCGGCGGTCGTCAGCAGCAGCGAAGTCCACACGGACACCGACTTCGAACGAAGCGGCTACTACAATGAAATCGTTCGGCCGCTGGGCACGTTCTATGCAGCCGGCATATCACACGACGATTCGCGCTTGCCACTCGGCATGTGGGTCTGCCGCTCACGCCAGAAGGGCGGTTTCGTGCAAGGGGAAAGCCGGGCTCTGGAGCAACTTTTCCCCCATTTGACACGCGCCCAATTGCTGTATCAAAGGCTGCGGATCAGCAACGAGCAGGCAGCGGGGCTGACGACAATCATCGAACGATTGGACGAGGCGGCGATCGTGCTCGACGCGACAGGCCGTCCGCTCATCGTCAACGCACGGGCCACACAGATTCTCAGCCGCGGCGATGGGCTGGCCCAGGTCGCGGGCCAGTTGCAGGCGGCGACACCGGCGCTCACCGAGCAATTGCGCAAGGCTATCGCCGCCGCGGCGGTCTCCCCGGCGGATCGCGGACAAAGGCTGCATCTGCCGCGCCGCGACCATCGCTTGCCGCTGCTGCTCGATATCATGCCGGCATGGCGGCTCGGCATCGCCGAGCCCGGATTGCGGGCGCCGCGCGTCGTCATCTTCATCAAGGAGCCGAGCGCCCCCCTTCGATTCGAGCACGTCGCGCTGACCGAAACATTCGGCCTGACGCGGCGCGAATGCGAGATCGTCTGTCTGCTGGCTGGCGGCATGAGCGTCAATGCCATAGCCGCCCATTTCGCGATCAGGCCCGGGACCGTGCGCCACAATCTCAAAAGCGCATTCGAAAAGACTGATGTCCACAATCAGGCGGCCCTGGTCGCGCTGGCTCGCAGCTTCGCCTCCTGAGTTTGCCGCCAGGGAACGCGCTCAGCGTGCCACCAGCCGTCTCGCGCCGGTGCCTTCCCTTGCCAGTCGGTCGCCCTTGTTCCGAAGCGGGCATTTGTCGATCGACATGCAGCCGCAGCCGATGCAGTCGGTCAGCCCGTCGCGCAGTTTCTTCAGCTGGGCGATCTTGTGGTCGAGCCCGTCGCGCCAGGCGGTCGACAAAAGGTTCCAGTCGTTGCGCGTCGGCGTGCGGCCCTCGGGCAGTGATTCAAGTGCGGCACCGATCTCGGCCAGCGAGATGCCGACCTCCTGGGCGACCTTGATGATCGCCACCCGCCGCAGCACGTCGCGGCCGTAGCGACGCTGGTTGCCTGGCGTGCGGTGGCTACGGATCAGCCCGCGCGCCTCATAGAAATGCAGCGCCGACACCGCAACGCCGCTGCGCATGGCTACCTGGCCGACCGTCAATTCCGTTGCTGGAGCCATTTCCCATTTTCCGCTTGACCTCAAGTTAAGTTGAGCTTGTAGCGAAGAACTGTCGAGTGGGCAAATGACAGGAGAAGGCGATGTGCGCCTGGGTGAGAATGGCTGGAGAAACCGCTGTTGTCGGCGACGGCAAGCATGGTGTCATCGACGGGCTGCGGATCCTATCCGAGTTGCCGGACGGCTTCGCCCGCCACCATGGCGACGGACAGCGCGACATTGATGCTGCGCGCGCTACCCTGCATCGGGATGGTCAGCCGCGCATCCGCCGCCTGATGGACCGCGTCCGGCACGCCTGCGGATTCGCGGCCGAACAGCAGGATGTCGCCGTCCGCGAAGCTGAAGCTGGTGTAGGGGGTCGTCGCCTTGGTCGACAGCAGCACCAGCCGGCGCCCGTCTTTCTTGCGCCAGTCCTCGAAGGCGTTCCAGTCAATGTGCCGGGTCAGGGCAGCCATTTCGAGGTAGTCCATGCCGGCGCGCTTGAGCGCCTTGTCGGAGAGCGGAAAGCCGGCCGGTTCGATGATATCGACGCCAAGGCCGAGGCAAGCGGCGAAGCGCAGGATTGTCCCGGTATTGCCGGCAATGTCCGGCTGGTAGAGCGCGATGCGGAGACGACAGTTCATTTCCGCGTCCTTCTAATAAGTGGCAGATCGGCAACAGCGGGGTCGTGGTTTTGGAAATTGCGGGAGCTGCGGGTGGCCATTTTTTTCGAAGTCGGGTATACGGCCAGCATTGTCAACCCGAACCGATGGAGGGGAAACTCATGATGACCATGTACATCCAGCGCCCCTCTCGTGGGCTTACCTGCCTGCCGGCGGTTTCGGTACGACAATTCTCCTAGTTCTCTAAGACTTGATCGCACCGATTCCCGCCGAAACGATTTTTCGGCTCTCGAAGGAATCCTGCGATGTTTTTCAAAAAGTCAAAAGGGCTGAACGCCCCACCTGATCATGTCCGGACCGATGCCGAGCGTCGGTTGCGGACAGACGCAATCCATGCCTCCGGCCGAATGCCGGCGGACGATGTTGCTTCGCCTTCTCATCTCTATTTTCATACGGAGGACGGACCGATGTTCGATCCCTACAGAATACCTGGCTCGAGGAGCCTGCATACCCACCGGTTGCCAACCTGGGCGCTGCTGATCGGCGACACCTATTCGTCGGCGGTCCATGCCGAAGTCCGCCGCCGCCCGCATCGCGGCATGCTGCCGGATGTCGATTTTTCGCGCGCGGTGCCCGATCCGAGCCGGCCTTCACTGGTGCGCCGGATCATCCGGCTGGTCCGGCCGGGTGCGAAAATCAGGCTTGTCGACACCGCGCCGTCAGGATCGGCAAGCGAGCCTGTCGGCGAAAAGCCCGCGAACCCCTATATTGCGCGAAGCAGGGCCGACGGTTCGGATGATTCCGGACCGTCGGCCCTCGGCGCCACACAGCCCGGGACTTCGGACGTCGCCAAGCCGCGTAAGCGGAAAACAGATTTGTGAGCATTTCTCATGTCGTTCAGTTGGTTTGAAAAAAGGCTCGATCCGTTCCCGGCAGCGGAGCCGGTCGAGCCACCCAAGACGCTGGTCGCCTTCTGCCTGCACTACACGCGCGGCGCGTTGCCCTACATCATTCCGGACGCGGTCCTGATGACGTCGATCGCCATTGCCGAAGTGTGGATGTTCGGGTTCATGGGCCGCATCGTCGACTGGCTGTCGGGGCAGAACCGCGAGACCTTTCTTCAGACCGAGAGCTGGAAGCTCGCCGGCATGGCCTTCATCGTGCTGTTCGCGCTGCCGGGCACGGTATGGCTGCATTCGCTGCTCAACCAGCAGACCTTGATGGGCAACTATCCCATGCGCATCCGCTGGCAGGTGCATCGCTATCTTTTGAAGCAGTCGATGGCCTTCTATCAGGACGAGTTCGCCGGCCGCATCGCCACCAAGCTGATGCAGACCGCGCTTGCCGTACGCGACTGCGTCATCAAGCTGATCGAGGTTCTCAACTACGTCATCGTCTATTTCCTCGGCATGCTGGTCATCGTCGGCTCGGCGGACTTGCGGCTGGCGGCACCACTCGTGGTCTGGCTGGTCGGCTATATCGCGCTGCTGCGTTACTTCATTCCCCGGCTCGGCAAGGTCGGCGAGGAGCAGGCCAATGCGCGCTCGACCATGACCGGCCGCGTCGTCGACAGCTACACCAACATCCAGACGGTCAAGCTGTTCTCCCATGCGCGCCGCGAAGCCACTTTCGCCAAGGAGGGGATGGCCGGGTTTCTCGACACGGTCTATCGCTCGATGCGGCTGGTGACGGTGCTCTACGGCCTGCTTTACATCCTCAATGCGCTGCTGCTGTTCTCGGTGACCGCGCTCTCGCTCTGGCTATGGCTCGGCCAGGTGGTGACGATCGGCGCCGTCGCCGTGGTTATCAGCCTGGTGCTCAGAATGTGGGGCATGTCGCAATGGATCATGTGGGAAATGTCGGGCCTGTTCGAGAACATCGGCACGGTGCAGGACGGCATTGCCTCGATCTCGCTGCCGCGCCTGGTCGAGGACAGGGCGGATGCGAAGGAGATCAGCGTTGCCAGGGGTGAGATCCGATTCGAGGACATCCGCTTCCACTATGGCAAGCAGAAAGGCGTCATCGAAAACCTGTCGCTGGCGGTGAGGCCGGGCGAGAAGGTTGGCATTGTCGGCCGCTCGGGCGCCGGCAAGTCGACGCTGGTCAACCTGCTGCTGCGCTTCTACGATCTGGAAAGCGGCCGGATCCTCATCGACGGCCAGGAGATCGCCGGCGTAAAGCAGGATTCGCTGCGCGCCCAGATCGGCATGGTCACGCAGGACACCTCGCTGCTGCATCGCTCGGTGCGCGAGAACATCCTTTATGGCCGGCCGGACGCCAGTGACGAAATGCTTGTCGAGGCGGCGCGGCGCGCCGAGGCGCTGGACTTCATCGGCGGGCTTTCCGACCACAAGGACCGCAAGGGGTTCGATGCCTATGTCGGCGACCGCGGCGTCAAATTGTCCGGCGGCCAGCGGCAACGCATCGCCATTGCTCGCGTTATGTTGAAGGACGCACCGATACTTATCCTTGACGAGGCGACGTCGGCGCTGGATTCCGAGGCGGAAGCGGCCATTCAGGAGAACCTCTACAAGCTCATGCAAGGCAAGACCGTCATCGCCATCGCCCACCGGCTGTCTACCATCGCGGCGATGGACAGGCTTGTGGTGATGGACCAGGGTCGGGTCATCGAGGAAGGTTCGCACGAGGACCTGGTCGCCAAGGGCGGGCTCTACGCGCAGCTTTGGCAGCGCCAGTCGGGTGGGTTCCTGCTCGAGGATATTCCGGCCGATGTGGCCAACGACACTGTTGCAAAGGGCCAAGCTGCCGAATGATGACAGCCGTTTATCGCTGGTTCGAGAACTGGGTCTATCCGTTCAGGGAGCCGGCGAATCTTCGGCCACCGTCGAGCGTCGGCGGGTTTCTCTGGCACTATGTCGGCCAGGCGAAGTTCGCCTTCTTCGCCATGCTGGTCATCGGCGGCATCGCGCCGCTGGTCGAGGCCGGCCTGTTCTACTTCGTCGGGCGGCTGGTCGACATCCTCGACCAGCTTCCCGGCGAGCGCAGCTGGCACGCGCTGTGGGCCGCCGCCGGCCCCGAGCTTGTCTTCATGATCGCGGTGGTGCTGGTCATCCGCACCATCGTCGTCGGTCTGTCGGCGCTGGTCGACGAGCAGACGATCACGCCCGGCTTCTACAATCTGGTACGCTGGCAGGCGCACCGGCACGTCTCGCGCCAGTCCTACGCCTTCTTCCAGAACGATTTCGCCGGCCGCATCGCGACGAAAGTCTGGCAGGCGGGGCAGGCCACCGGCGACCTGATGGAAAGCTTCATCGAAGTCATCTGGTTCATGCTTGTCTACACGGTGACGACACTGGCGTTGGTCGCCAGCCTTGACTGGCGGCTGGCGGCGCTGGTGGTGATCTGGATCGCGGCCTTCGGCTGGTTGGCAAAACTCTATCTGCCGGCGATCCGCAAGCATGCGGAGGCCACGGCCGAAGCAGGCTCGATGATCAATGGCCGCATCGTCGATTCCTATTCCAACGTGCAGACGCTGAAGCTGTTCTCGGCCGATGGCGACGACCGTTACATCCGCAACGGCTTCGACATCTATCTCGACGCGCTGCGCCCCTTCACCCGCCGGCTCACCGGCGTGCGCATGGCGCTGACGACGCTGTCGGGCATCGTGATCACGGCGATCGGCTGTTTTGCCGTCTATCTCTGGGTGGAGGGCTCGATCACCGTCGGCGCGGTCGCCTTCACGCTGTCGCTGGTGCTGCGGCTCAACATGCTGCTTGGCCGAGTGATGATGCAGCTCAACGGCATTCTTCGGAACCTTGGCGTGCTGGAGAACTCGAAGGCGCTGATCTCGCAGCCGCTCGGGCTGATCGACGCGCCCGATGCCAGGGAGCTTGTCGTCGCCGGCGGGCGCATCGACGTGAAGAATGTCGAGTTCCACTACGGCAAGGGGTTCGGCGTGCTGAACGGCATCGACCTCGTCGTCAAGCCGGGCGAAAAGGTCGGGCTGGTCGGGCCGTCGGGTGCGGGCAAGACGACCCTCGCCAATCTGATCCTGCGCCTTTACGATCTCGAGAGCGGCAAGATCCTGATCGACGGACAGGACGTCGCCGATGTCACGCAAAATTCGCTGCGCGGCAATATCGGCGTCGTCAGCCAGGATACGGCCCTGTTCCACCGTTCGCTGCGCGACAACATCAAGCTCGGCATGCCCGACGCGACCGATGCGGAGGTGATCGCCGCGGCGAGGAAGGCCGAGGCGCATGACTTCATCCTGGACCTGCGCGACAACCGGGACCGCGCCGGCTACGAGGCCTTTGTCGGCGAGCGCGGCGTGAAACTGTCGGGCGGCCAGCGCCAGCGTGTGGCGATCGCGCGTGTCTTCCTCAAGGACGCGCCGATCCTGATCCTCGACGAAGCGACCTCGGCGCTCGATTCCGACATCGAGGCGGCGATCCAGGAGAATCTGACGCGGCTGATGGAGGACAAGACGGTCATCGCCATCGCTCACCGGCTGTCGACGATTGCCGCCCTCGACCGCCTCGTGGTGCTGGACGGCGGCCGCATCGTCGAGCAAGGCACGCATGACGAGCTGGTGGCGCTCGACGGGCTTTATGCGCGGCTGTGGAAGCGACAGTCCGGCGGCTTCCTCTATCACGAGGAAAGCGTGCTCGAAGAGACGCGGCCGGCGGAGTAGGCGCATGGGTGGGACGCCAGAGACCAGTCCACAGGTCGGCTCCGAGATCGGTTATGGGATCAGGCGGCTGCGGCCGACCGCGCCGGCCTTCGACTGGCTGAAGGACGAGAGCCGACTGGAAGGCTACTGGATGCTGGTGCGCCTGGCGGATGGCTGGGCAAGCGGGCATGACTCTGGCGGCCGTAACAAGTTCCTGAAGCGGGGCGAGGCGCTTTACGGGGCATGGCATGGCCGGGACCTCGCCGGTGTCTGCGGGCTGAACATCGATCCTTATTTCGAAGGCAGGGAGCAGGGCCGGGTCCGGCACCTGTTCGTCAGCGCGCCTCACCGCCGTGCCGGCCTTGGCCGCATGCTGGTCGAGACCGTCATAGATCGGGCCCGCCAGTATTTCAGCGTGTTGAACACGCGCGCGCCGCCGCAAGCCTTCGGCTTCTATGAAAGGCTTGGCTTTCAGCGCGTGGCAGGCGAAGAATTCGTCACCCACCGCCTGGTGTTCGGGAAGGGGAACTGAAATGTCCTTGCGTCCGCCATCTGCCGGCTCTTCGGCCGCTGAAGCCGCCTTCGACGCGCTTGGCCATGAGATCCTGGCTGAGAAGGCGGCGGCACTCGGCCGGGCTGGCCAAAAGGTCGAGGAAGCGCTGGCTCGGCTAAGCGAGAATGCAGACGAGGAACTGCGCCCCCGGCTTCTCAAGGAGGCTGCCGCGGCCGTGCATGCCTATTTCATCCAGCGCGAACTTTGCGGCCTGCGCAGGCACGAGGCCGTCATCCGCGAGTATGGCATACCCAAGGCGGTGCTTGTCCGGCTGGGAGCAATGTAAGGATCATTCGAGCCATTCGGTGATGAACTTGCCGTTCTCGTGAATGTCAGTGGTTTCCAGCGGGCCCGGGCCGAGATTGGTGAATTTGTGCGGCGTGTGGGGCGGCACGATGACGATCTGGCCGGCGGAAGCCTCGATTTCCTGGTCGCCGACGGTGAACAGGCCGGTGCCCTGGCGGATGATGAAGATCTCTGCGTAGGGGTGAGCGTGCAGCCGCGGGCCGCCGCCTTCATCAGGCAGGTAGTTGAAGATCAGGCAGGAGTTGGAGCCGTAGGCACCGCATTGCAACTCGCCCTTCCAGTGGTCGGAGCGAACTGCCCATTCCTCACGGTCTATGACGTGTGCCATGCTTGGGAGGATAGATCACACCAACGCCCCGTGTCGAGGCAAGCCGGAACCTCGGATTTTGCTGATATTTCCCGGTTGTTTAGCCGCCCTTTGCGGCCATTCGCCGTCCCGCCGGGCAATAGGGGATTTTGTCCCGCGACAATCTGCCCTTGTGCCTTCACCCGTCTGGACAAAAACGGGCTTCACGCATAAACCGAAGTCCAAATGCCGGAGGAATTCGCTAGCCTGTTCGCCATGCGCTGTCGGGTTGGCGTGATTGAGCGGGGAACAAGGCTCGGCCACCGGCGCGGAAGAGGCGAAAGGATCAGGCACCCGTGAGCGCAACCGACATCCACGATCCCAATCGTCGAGATTTTCTTTATGTCGCCACGGGCATGGCCGCCGTTGTCGGCGCCGGTGCCTTCGCTTGGCCGTTCATCGACCAGATGCGCCCTGATGCCTCGACGCTGGCACTCGCTTCGGTCGAGGTCGATGTCGCTTCGCTGACGCCTGGCAGTTCGCTGATCGTCAAATGGCGCGGCAAGCCGGTCGTGGTGCGCAACCGCACCGAGAAGGAAATGAAGGACGGCGAGGCCGTCAATCTCTCCGATCTCAAGGATCCGATCGCCCGCAACGCCAATCTGCCGGCCGACGCACCGGCGACCGACGCCAACCGCACCACGCCCGGCAAGGAAGCCTGGATGGTGATGGTTCAGGTCTGCACGCATCTGGGCTGCATTCCGCTCGGCCAGGAAGGCGATTTCGGCGGCTGGTTCTGCCCGTGCCATGGTTCGCAATACGACACCGCCGGCCGCATCCGCAAAGGCCCGGCGCCCGAGAACATGGCTGTGCCGGTATTCAAATTCATTTCCGATACCAAGATCCTTATCGGTTGAGGCAGGGGGACATTTCGATGAGCGAGGGACACTCGACCTACACGCCCAAAACCGGTATCGAACGCTGGTTCGACGCCCGCATGCCGCTGCCCAGGCTGGTCTATGACAGCTTCGTCGCCTATCCGGTGCCGCGCAACCTCAACTACATGTGGACCTTCGGCGGTATCCTGTCGATCATGCTGGTGGCGCAGATCCTGACCGGCATCGTGCTGGCCATGCACTACACGTCCGACACCAATCTCGCCTTCGGCTCGGTCGAGAAGATCATGCGCGACGTGAATTCCGGCTGGCTGTTGCGCTACATGCATGCCAACGGCGCCTCGTTCTTCTTCATCGCCGTCTACATGCACATCTTCCGCGGCCTCTATTACGGTTCCTACAAGGCGCCGCGCGAGTTGCTCTGGATCCTCGGCTGCATCATCTACCTCTTGATGATGGCGACCGGCTTCATGGGCTACGTGCTGCCATGGGGGCAGATGAGCTTCTGGGGCGCCACCGTCATCACCGGCTTCTTCAGTGCCATTCCGCTGGTCGGCAACTGGATTCAGCAGCTGCTGCTCGGCGGCTTCTCCGTCGACGACCCGACGCTGAACCGCTTCTTTGCGCTCCACTACCTCCTGCCGTTCATGATCGCCGGCGTCGTCGTGCTGCACGTCTGGGCGCTGCATGTCGTTGGCCAGTCGAACCCGACCGGCATCGAGGTCAAGTCGAAGACCGACACCGTCGCCTTCACCCCTTACGCGACCATCAAGGACGCGTTCGGCATGATCGTGTTCCTGTTCATCTTCGCCTATTTCATCTTCTTCCTGCCGAACTATCTCGGCCATCCCGACAATTACATCGTCGCCAATCCGTTGAAGACGCCGGCCCACATCGTGCCGGAATGGTACTTCCTGCCGTTCTACGCGATCCTGCGCGCCATCACCTTCAATGTCGGGCCGATCAACTCCAAGCTCGGCGGCGTGCTATGCATGTTCGGTGCCATTGTCATGCTGTTCCTGGTGCCGTGGCTCGACACCTCCAAGGTTCGCTCGGCGGTCTACCGTCCCTGGTACAAGTTGTTCTTCTGGCTGTTCGTGGCCGATGCCATCCTGCTTGGCTGGCTGGGTTCGCAGCCGGCGGAAGGCGGCGGTCTGTTGACCCTCCTGATAGGTGAGTTCACGGGCAACTACGTTGGCTACGCTCAAGCGGCGACACTGTTCTACTTCGGCTTCTTCCTAGTCGCGCTGCCGGTGCTTGGCCTGATCGAGACGCCGCGGCGTGTGCCGAACTCGATAACCGAGGCGGTGCTTGAAAAGAACAAGGGTGGCAGCGGGCATCCGGCGGGCGCCACGGCCGCGCCAGAGACCAAGGGCTGAGCGGTAGAGAATCTAAGGGGATTTGGCATGAAGAAGATTCTCACCTCGCTGGCGCTGATCGGCCTTGTGGCCGCCGGCACTGCGGCCTTCGCGGCCGAAGAGGCGCACAACGCGGCGGCGCCGACGCATTTCCCGATCAATGAGCCGAAGGAAATGAGCTGGAGCTTCACCGGCCCGATCGGCACCTACGACAAGGGCCAGTTGCAGCGCGGCCTGAAGGTCTACAAGGAAGTCTGCTCGGCCTGCCATTCGATGAATTTGGTGGCCTTCCGCACCCTGTCGGACCTTGGCTATTCGGATGCGCAGATCAAGTCGCTGGCGGCGACCTACACGATCCATGACGGCCCCAATGATGCCGGCGACATGTTCGACCGTCCCGGCAAGCCGTCGGACTATTTCCCGGCGCCGTTCCCGAACACGGAAGCGGCCGCGGCCGCCAATGGCGGTGCGGCACCTCCCGACATGTCGCTGCTGGCCAAGGCGCGCGGCGTCGAGCGCGGCTTTCCACAATTCGTCTTCGACATTTTCACCCAGTATGACGCGGGTGGCCCCGACTACATCCACTCGCTGCTGACCGGCTACGACCAGACGCCGCCTGCCGGCATGGTCATCCCGGAAGGCACGCACTACAACCCGTACTTCATGTCCGGCGTGTCGCTGAAAATGCCCAAGCCGCTATCCGACGGCCAGGTGACCTATGATGACGGTGCACCGCAGACAGTCGACCAGTATTCCCGCGACGTGGCAACCTTCCTGATGTGGGCGGCAGAGCCGCACATGGAAGCCCGCAAGCATACCGGCATCAACGTGCTGTTTTTCCTGCTGGTGTTCGGTGCGCTGGTCTACCTCGTCAAGCGCAAGGTGTGGGAAGGCGTGGCGCATTAAGCAGCGCCAAGGCAGCATACGAATACGAAAGGGCGCCTCGAGGCGCCCTTTCGTATTTCCGGGGGGCGGTGATGTCACATGACCGTCATCGCATATGGCGATCCTGCATCATTCTCAACGAAGGATCGCACCCATGAAGAAATACGCATCGCTGGCGGCAGGTCTGTTGCTGCTGGTCATCGGCTCGGCCGCCCGGGCCGAAGACGCAAAACCCTTCGTCACCAACAAAGACATCGACCTGACGATGATCCTGCCGCCGCCGCCGGCCAACGATTCGGCGCAGACCAAGGCCGAACTCGGCGAGGTGCTGACGCTGCAGGTGACGCGCACGCCCGAGATGGTAGCCAGCGCCGTTGCCGACGCCGAGGAGAATGTCTGGCGCTTCGCCAATGTGATGGGGCCGAATTTCAACAAGGAGAAGCTGCCGAAGTTCAGCGCTTTCTTCGACCGCGTGGTCGAGACCGAAGGCGCCGTCGTCGATCCGGCCAAGGATGTCTGGAAGCGTCCGCGTCCGCACCAGCTCAGCGATCTCGTCAAGCCGGCGGTCAAGCTGTCGAGCTCCGGCTCCTGGCCGTCCGGCCACGCCACCGTCGGCACCATGATGGGCATCATCCTCGCCGACATGGTTCCCGAGAAGCGCGCCGAGATCATGGCGCGCGCGGCCGAATACGCCCACAACCGTGAGGTTGGCGGCATCCACTATGCGTCCGATGTCGAGATGGGCAAGATTTCCGGCAGCGTCATCGCCGCGGTCCTGCTCAACCGCGACGACTTCAAGGCCGAGTATGAAGTGGCCAAGGCCGAGCTTCGTTCCGATCTCGGAATGTAAGTCCTAGAGCGGTTCACCGTTTCATGGAAACGGTGAACCGCTCTAACTCTTTGTTTTGACGCAATTCCTAGGGAAAGCGCTACGCGCTTTGCCCGGGAAATGGAGTGCGCCCCTCGGAGCGGACAGGATCAGGCGGCAGTTTTGACCATCTTCCGGGCGTGTTGGTCTTCGAACTGTTGCGGGCTGAGATAGCCGAGCGCTGAGTGCAATCGGCGAGTGTTGTAAACCTCATCAATGAAGCGGGGAAGGTCCTCAGCGACGTCGGTGAAGGTTTCATAGGCCATCGGATAGATGGCTTCGACCTTCATCGTCTTCATGAAGCTTTCCGCTTTGGCATTATCGTAGGGATTGCCGCGCCGACCCATCGATCCAATAAGATCGTGCTCGGCGAGAAGATTGCGATAGAGGAGCGCGGCATATTGCGCGCCTCGATCCGAGTGATGGACGCAGCCCGGCGGCGGCTTTCGCCGTTCGATTGCCGCCTTCAATGCTGCAACGGTCAAGCGCGCGTCGATCGACCGGCCGATGGCGTAACCAACGACCTTGCGGGACCAGGCATCCAAGATGACCGCGACGTAGACGAAGCCTGCCGCAATCGCCACGTAGGTTATGTCGCTTACCCAAAGCCGGTTCGGGCCATGGAGTGTCACGTCCTTCGCCAGGTTCGGGAAGATCGGCAATTCATGATTGCTGTCCGTGGTGGAGATGAAGCGTCGCCTGATCCTGGGTTGCAGATCATGCTCGCGCATCAATCGTCTGACCTTCTTGTGGTTCACGACAATGCCGCTCTGCCGCAGCGCCGCCTGCATGCGGCGATAGCCGTAGGCTTCGAAGCTGTCGGAGATCTCACCCATCGTCTCGACGAGCGCTGTGTCATCCACGGCGGTTTCGGGCTGATCGTAGTAGGTTGATCGCGCGATCCCCATCAGCCGGCATCCTTCAGCGATGGAGACACCGCGGGGCCGGTGATCACGGATGTAGGCCCGCTTCTGGGACGTGGTGCGCTTTTCAGAGCCCCCTTTAGAAACTCGATTTCCAAGGCTTGCCGGCCTACCAGCCGCTCCAGCGCGGCGATCCGAGCCTCATAGGTCTGCATCGTCTCGGCCGCCGCTACATCCTCGTCGAAGGCGCCGGCCTCGTATTTCTGGACCCAGATACGGATCAGGTTACGCGCTAGTTCGTGCCGCCTGGCCAGACCATGAAGCGTCTCACCGGAGAGGAACTCTTGCACTACCTGACGTTTGAACTCGATGCTGTGCGCGCGATGTGCAGTCATGGCTTCCATCCTTCGAAAGCCCGGCTTCCAAGTCAATTCTGCTTAGTCAATCTGTCCGCTCCGAGGGGCGCACTCCAAAAACCGCTCACACTTTTCCTGGAATTGCTCTAAAGCGCGTCGCGTCGAAGCGGATTCATGCGACGCGATTTGGGTGCTTCTCTGCGCGCCAGCCGCCACGTCAGTTTGTCTTCGTTCTCGCGCAGAGGGACCCAGGGGACTGAAGCCGGCAACAGCTCATTGCGTCGACACTTGCACCGATATTGGAAAGGCAAAGTACAGGTTGCAGGCAAGAAGCTCGATACCTCGTTTTCCCAGGCGAGCGAGGGGCTCAGGCGCTTCAACGCCAACAGTTGCGCTGCCTTTGCCTTTCGCCTGCAGTGCGACGAGAGCATCATAGACCACGCGACGTTCGCGGACGGATGCCTGCTTCGGATTTTCAGGGTAATAAACGGGGATCGTCAAAATCAGATAGTCCATCCGACAGCGCGGCGCCGAAATCGCGATTGCCTTTCTGCGCAGAGCGATCTCGAACACGCCGGACCGTTCGTCGAATCCAGTGATCCATTGTCGATGCGTATGCAATTGTCCAAGCGCGTCGCCGACCACGAAATCTGTCGGGCGTAGCACGACCGTCCAACTGGCCCGCTCGGCAGCCGAGACGGCTGCCGGCGCCCAGCTCAGGAGCGAGGTTGCCATGAGGACGATCGGTATTTTCCGCAGAAGATGGGTCATGTAGCGGCCATGGTTCGACCGGAAGGGGCGCTTCAGGCGCCCCTTTCTACCCCTATGCGCGGGTTCGGCAATAAGTCCTTTGGCATAGCGCGGCGCTCAAACAGATGCGGATCGAGATCGGACGGGCTATGAAGCTTATGGGCTGCAATTCGATCGGAAAAGTGTCGCGTGCCAATCTCCAGTGCAGGCAGCCGAACGGAAGGAGCGGATCATGGCGAACGGAATGGGTACGGACGAGGACGCGATACGGGCCGTCATCGACCGGCAGTTTGCCAGCCTTAGCTGGGATGAGAGTGTCGCCCCTGGGTGGGATGGGTTTGCCGGCGATTTCCTGGATGACGCCGGCCTCTATCCGGCAGCCCGCCCGGCAAGACGCATCGCCGTTGTCGATTTCGTCGAGCGGATGCGCGGCCTGTCACGCACGTCGCTGCGATCGCTCCAGGAGACCGTGCTCGGCACCGATATCTGCGTTTTCGGCAACATCGCGATCGCGGCGGTCGCGGCGGAGATGATCGAGAACAGTGCCGAGACCAGCCGGTCCATGGAAATGCTGTTGCTGGTGAAGAGCGAAGGGCAGTGGAAGATCGCCGCGCAGGCATGGGACAGAGCGAACGAGGCCAATCCCTTGCCGGATGCGCTTGTCTCGGGCGTCACATCGCGCTAGCCGTTGTCGGTCGCGTCGGGTTTGGTCCCTGCGCCGTTCGCACTTGCCAGCTGGATCACCCGGAGCCGCCTCATGAAACCTTCGCTCGAAGACGCGCTGCTGGCGTCGATCCGCACCATTCCGGACTATCCCAAGCCCGGCATCCTGTTTCGCGACATCACCACGTTGCTCGGCAATGCGCGCGCCTTTCGCCGCGCCATCGACGAGCTGGTGCATCCCTATGCCGGCCAGAAGATCGACAAGATCGCCGGCATCGAAGCGCGCGGCTTCATCCTCGGCGGCGCCGTCGCGCATCAGCTCTCGGCCGGTTTCGTGCCGATCCGCAAGAAGGGCAAGCTGCCCTATGAGACGGTGCGCGTCGCCTACAGCCTGGAATACGGGCTGGACGAGATGGAGATGCACAAGGACGGCGTTGCCCCTGGCGAGAAGGTGATTCTGGTCGATGATCTGATCGCCACCGGCGGCACCGCGGAAGCGGCGGTCAAGCTGCTGCGCCAGATCGGCGCCGATATTCTGGCGGCGTGCTTTGTCATTGATCTGCCCGACCTGGGTGGGCGCGCCAAGCTTGAGGCGCTGGGTGTGCCGGTGCGGACGCTGATCGGGTTTGAAGGGCATTGAGGGAGCGGTTCTTCCTTCTCCCCTTGTGGGAGAAGGTGGCCTCGCGAAGCGAGGTCGGATGAGGGGTGTTCCAGGGAACGCCAACGTCTCACTCCGCTGGAACACCCCTCATCCGTCTCGGCGCTGCGCGCCGATCCACCTTCTCCCACAAGGGGAGAAGGGAGGCGCGACATACCTTACTCCACCTTCACCAGCACGGCGCTCTCGAACTCCAGCACCTTGTCGCCGGTCGAATCGAAGGCTTCCGAGCGGAGCGCCAGCAGCCGCCAGCCGGGGCGCGATGAGATTGGGCGGTGGGAAGCCGCCGTCCGCGTAAAGGTGACGGTCTCGCCGGCATAGACGGGCTTCAGCCATTTCAGGTTCTTGAAGCCGGGCGAGGGGCCGAATTCGGGCATCGGGCCTGGGCCGTTCCAGTTGGCGCCCTCGGCATCCATGCGGGCTTCGAGGTTGAGCTTCATCCAGGTGGCCGCGGTGTGCCAGCCGGAAGCGCAAAGCCCGCCGAGCACGCTCTTCCTGGCGGCCTCCTCGTCGATATGGAAGATCTGCGGGTCGTATTTGCGGGCGAAGGCCTTGATCGCTTCGGCTTCGAATGTGTGCAAGCCCAGCGTCACCGTGGTGCCGATGCGGAAGAATTCGTCGAGGGTCATGCCGCATTCCCCGCCGCATCACGCGTCAGGAACATGACGGAATTCTCAAGCTCGAAGACGCTTTCGCCACGTTGGTTGACCAGCTCGCTGCGCATGGTGACGAAGCCGAGTTGCGGCTTCGAGCGCGACAGGCGCTTGGCCAGGACAACCAGGTTGCCTCTGAGCGTATCGCCGGCCAGAACCGGTTTCTTCCACTTGACCTGATCGACCCCGGGCGCGCCCTGGCATGTGGAGTCCAGCAGGAAGGCATCGCACAGCATGCGCATGAACATGGCGCAGGTGTGCCAGCCCGAAGCCGACAGGCCGCCCAGGATGCTGGCTTTGCCGGCCTCCTCGTCGAGATGCATCGGCTGGGCGTCGAATTCGCTGGCGAACGCGACGATCTCGGCCGCGCTCACCTCTTTGGTGCCGAGGTCGAACGAGGCGCCCTCGACGAAATCCTCATAGGCCCATGTTTTTGCGCTCATGGTCTGGCATCCCTGCAGAACGCGATCCGCATGGATCGGCGAACCCGGATGCAGGCCGCGCGCGATTTGGTCAAGTCCTTTCTGGTGAGCCAGCCTGAGGCAGCCGGCATTGGCGGCAGCGGTCAGAGCCAGCCGCGGCGGCGGAAATACCAGAAGGGCAGGATCGCCGACAGGATCATCAGGCCTATGGCGAAGGGATAGCCGAGCTGCCATTTCAGCTCGGGAATGATGTCGAAATTCATACCGTAGATCGAAGCGACCAGCGTCGGCGGCAGGAAGATGACGGCGGCGACCGAGAAGATCTTGATGATGGCGTTCTGTTCGATCGAGATCATGCCGAGCGTGGCATCGAGCAGGAAGGAGATCTTCTGCGACAGGAAGGTGGCGTGGTCGGCGAGCGACAGCACGTCGCGCGTCAGCGTCTTGATGCGGGCGCGGACGTCCTTGCTCATCTTGGTCTGGGTGGCGACATGGGCGAGGAAGCCGGCAAGGCGCTGCAGCGAGATCAGGCTGTCGCGGACGGACGAGGCGATGTCCTCCTTGCGGCCGATGGCTTTCAGCAGTTCCTGGAAGTCGCGGTTGCGCTTCGACACCTTGGTCGAGCGTGCCTCGAAAATGTCGCGCGAAATCGCCTCGATGTCGCGGCCGGCGCGCTCGAGGATGTCGGCGAGACGGTCGACGATCGCCTCCAGCAGGCCGATCAGGATGGTGTCGCCGCTGGTGCAGCCGGTCGCCACCTTTTCGGCGCGCAGCGGGAAGGTCTTGAACGCCTTCGGCTCATGATAGCGAATGGTGATCAGCCTTTTTCCGGCAAGCGCGAAGGTGACCGGCGACATCAGGGGATCATCGACTTCGGTCTGGGCGGGCAGAGTGGCGGTCATGAAGTAGGCGCCGTCCTCGATGTAGAGACGGCTGGAAATCTCGATCTCCTCCATCTCCTCGCGGGTCGGGATGGCGACGCCGAGCCAGCTTTCGATGGTAGCTTCTTCCTCCTTGGTCGGACTGATCAGGTCGGCCCAGACGACCCTGTCGCCATCCGCCAGCAGGTCGTCGACGACGCGCAGGCGGTCATTGTCCACGACAAATGCCTTGATCATCGCCAGATCTCCCTGCGAAGGTGGGTTCGGATTGCGCGTCGTGTCGGATTGCACGGCTCTTCGTCGCGTGCGCGACCGTGTGCCAGCCGCTTAGACCTGTGGCATGACAAAATCAAGACAAGCCCGGGATGTCGCCGGGCCGGCATCGGCCGCTCAGAAAAACTCGTCGAGGAGCCGGTACCAGGAAAGCTTCGCTGGCTCTGCTTCCGGTGGCCCGTAACGTTCGAGAAAAGGCTCTATCCAGGTCTCGCCGAGATTATAGCGGATGCTCCAGCAGGCGAGCGCCAGATCCTGATGGCGATCGGCGACGCCCAGCCGGCCGCAATCGATGAAACCGCTGAAACGGCCTTCGGCGGCCATGAAATTCGGCAGGCAGGCGTCGCCATGGGTAACGACAAGATCCTCGGTCGCCGGCCTCAGCGCCTCAAGCTCGGCAAAGGCCTTCGTGGCGGTCCAGCCCTGCCGTTCGTCGTCGAAATCGCTTTCGTCGACTTCGCCGGCATCCATGCGGGCCCGCGCCACCGCGATCCGTCGGTCGAGGCGATGGTCGAAGGGACAGGAGCGGATGTCGAGCGCATGCAGTTCGCGAAGCGCACTGGCCATGATGTCGATGACATCAGCCGGATCGATCGGCGCCGACGCCAGATCCTCGCCGGCGATCGCCGACATCAGCAGCCAGTCGTGACCGGCATGGCTTTCCCAAGCGATCACATCAGGGCAGGCGATGCCTTGTCCGGCAAGCCAGCGCAGCCGCGCGGCTTCATCGGCGAGTTCGGCAAAGGGACCGTTGCGCTCGCATTTCAGGAACAGGGCCGGCTTGCCGTCGGCCACCAGCCGGAACACGCCGGCCTGTGATTGGCCGATGGTTTGGCGGTGCCAGCGGTAGCCGGAGAGCCTGTTCTTCAGCGCCTGCGGCAGTTCATTTTCGGGGGCGAAGTTCATCGACAAGGATTGGGAGGCCGGGGATCGGGGAGGCCGGGACTCTGGTGTCCGGCCTCCCGATCTCTCTATCGCGCGTTCGGCAGGATCTGGTGCAGCACGATGGCCCAGACGGCGCCGAAGGCGATGGATGAGCCCAGAATATACTGCACGATATCCGGCAGCGTCTTGACGAAGTCTGGCGGCGCCAGCGTGGCAAACAGCGCCATCAGGATCGGCAGGCCGATGACCAGCATGTTCCGCTCGGTCAGCGGCGTGCCGCGCACCACGCGAAAACCGTTCATGGCGATGACGACGCACAGCACGCCGAAGACACCGCCGATGACCGGCCCCGGGATCGAGGCGATCACCGCCGATAGCTTGCCGATCAGCCCGAACAGCACCAGGAAGATACCGGCCGCGGCAAAGGCGGCGCGGCTGGCGATGCCGGTGATGGCGATGATGCCGGCGTTGGACGAGTAGCCGGTGACCGGCGTGCTGCACAGCAGAGCGCTGATCAGGCAGCCGAGGCCTTCGCCGGTGGCGCCCTTGTCGAGCTGCTCATCCGACAGCGGCCTGTCGATGACGGCGCCGACCGCGAACCAGGTGCCGGTGGTTTCGGCCAGGACGACGATATAGACGATCAGCATCGTCAGCGTCGCCGACAGCGAGAAGGTCACGTCGAGATTGAGGAAGGCAATGCGCGGCATGGAGAACCAGGTCGCGGCGGAAACGCCGGTCATGTTCAATTGACCCATGAAAGCGGCTGCGACGCTGCCGGCCACAAGCGCGATGATCACGGAAAGCAGGCGCAGCCAGGCGCCTTTCGCGCCAAGCGCCATGCCGGTCAGCATGCAGCCGACAAGCACCGCCGCGGCGATGAAGGCGAGGATGATGTTGCCACCGACGGTGGCGGTGCCGTGGACGGCGAACACGCTTTCCCTGAGCGCCACCGGCATCAGGGCGACGCCGACGACGATGATGATGGCGCCGCCGACGATGGGCGGGACGAAGCGGTTGACGAGGCGATGGAAAAGCTTGGTCGGCGACCCCAGCAGCATGACCAGTATGGCGCCCGGAATGAGCGCGCCGACCACAGCTGAAAGGCCGGCAATGCCGCCGCCGGCGCCGAAGGCAATCGCCAGCACCGCGCCGATCGGGACGAAGGACGGCCCTTGCACGACCGGTAGCCGCATCAGCAATTGCGACTGGATCAGCGTCGCGATGCCTGCCGCCACGAAGGCAGACTGGATGAAGGCGCCGGCATCGCCGACGCTGAAGGCGAGCACCGACGCGATGATGAACGGCACGATATAGACGTCCATCGCCAGCACGTGCTGGAGGCCGAGCAGGGCGGCCTTGCCCAGGGGCAATGGATCGTCCGGCTGGGCGATCAAAGTGATTTCTGGCGCAACGCGTTCCATGATGTCCCCTCTGGAAATCCCCATCTGATC
This sequence comes from Mesorhizobium kamtschaticum, assembly GCF_056174585.1. Lineage (NCBI taxonomy): Bacteria > Pseudomonadati > Pseudomonadota > Alphaproteobacteria > Hyphomicrobiales > Phyllobacteriaceae > Mesorhizobium > Mesorhizobium kamtschaticum. The sequence goes on from NZ_CM149691.1 coordinate 2,782,573, forward strand.
ATGTGATCAGTCGGCGGCAAAAAGGACAGCGGCGCAAAGCTTTGCCAACTGTTTTTTAATGGGGCCACGCAGGGCGGTCGCACGCGCCAGCGCAACCGGAGCGACAGATGACAAGAAAGCCCTTCACGCTGCGTGGCACCGCCTTCCACACGCCGGAGCGCGGCCGGCTGGAGGTGCTTGAGAGTTATCTGTTCAGCATCGACGCGCAGGGGCGTATCGCCGAGATTTTGGCGCCCGGTCATCCGGACTATGAGGCGCGAGAAAGCGATGCCCGCCAGTCCGGTACGCTGGTGCAGCTTGCCGATGGTCAGTTCCTGCTGCCTGGCCTAGTCGACCTGCACATCCATGCGCCGCAATGGCCGCAGATGGGCAAGGCGCTGGATGTGCCGCTCGAAGTCTGGCTGCAGAAATACACGTTTCCGCTCGAGGCCCGCTATGCCGATGTCGGCTATGCGCGCGAGGTCTACGCCGATCTGGTCGACAACCTGCTCGCCAACGGCACCACCACGGCGCTCTATTTCGCCACCGTCCATGTCGAGGCGAGCCTGGTGCTTGCCGAGACATGTCTTGAAAAAGGCCAGCGCGCTTTGGTCGGCAAGGTGGTGATGGACGATCCCGAGCAGTGTCCGCCCTCCTACCGCGATGCCGATGCGGCCAGCGCTGTCGCGGACAGCAGACGTTTCATCGCGGCGGTCAGGTCCCTGGATCCGGGCGAGAGGCCGCTGGTCCACCCGGTGATCACGCCACGCTTCATCCCGAGCTGCACGGATGCGGCGTTGCAAGGGCTGGGTGAGCTCGCGACCGAATTCGGCTGCCACGTCCAGACACATTGTTCGGAGAGCGATTGGGCAAAGCAGTTCGTGGAAGAGCGTTTCGGCCGCACCGACGCGGCAAGCCTGGACGGTTTCGGCCTGCTGACGCGCCACACCATCCTGGCGCATTCGAATTTCATCGACGGGCAGGATATGGACCTGATCAAGGAGAAGGGCGCCGGCGTCGCCCATTGTCCGCTCTCCAATGTCTACTTCGCCAATGCCGCGTTTCCGCTGCGCGCGGCATTGGACCGGCACATGCATGTCGGGCTGGGCACGGATATTTCCGGTGGCTACAGCCCGTCGCTGTTCGACGGCTGCCGGCACGCATTGTCGGCGTCGAGGACGCTGCAGAGCGGCGTCCACGCCGGCCTGCCGCCAGAACAGCGCGGTGCGCCCGGCGAGCCGATCACGCATCAGGAGGCGTTCTGGATGGCGACCGCCGGCGGCGCGGAAGCGCTCGACCTGCCGACGGGCAGTTTTCGCGCCGGCCATGAGTTCGACGCGCTGCTGATCGATACGAGGGCGAGCGCGTCAAACATCCACATCAACGCCGCCGACGACACGCTCGACGATGTCTTCCAGAAGATCGTGCTCAATGCGGCACGGGCGAATATCGCCACGGTCTGGGTGGGCGGCCGGATGGTGGTGGGGCGATGAGGGCCAATCAAAGGCCTCGTTGTGAACAAATTCCTAGAGTATGTCTTAGAGTGACGTTTACAATGTCTATGCCACTCTTCCATCAACACGGAAGGTGATGTGATGGCCGAAACATCAATCGAATGGACAGATGCGACTTGGAACCCGGTCGCCGGCTGCACAATCCTTACTGCCGGATGCACAAATTGCTACGCGATGAGGATGGCTGCTCGGCTGGAAGCCATGGGAGTGGACAAATACGTAGGAGTGACACGCAAAAGTGGTGGCAAAGCGAAATGGACAGGCAAGATTAAATTTGACCACGCGTCGCTTTCCGTTCCGCAAGAATGGAAGAAGCCCAAGCGTGTCTTCGTAAACTCAATGTCTGATCTCTTTCATGCGGAGGTGCCAACAGCCTTCATCGCTGAGATATGGCAGGTCATGGCCGCAACGCCTCGCCACACCTATCAAATTCTGACAAAGCGGCCCGATAGGATGTCGGAAGTACTCTCCTCCCTGAGTTCAATGTGCTTCCGAACGTCTGGCTCGGCACCAGTGTCGAAGATAGTCGGGTGCTGCACAGGCTGGATGAACTTCGGGCGGTTCCTGCCGCCGTGAGATTTGTTTCATTCGAGCCCCTGATCGGCTCTGTCGCTGGCGCCAATCTTAAGAGCATTCACTGGGCAATCGTCGGAGGCGAAAGCGGACCGCAGGCTAGGCCCCTAGATACTCGATGGGTGGACGAGATTTTCGACCAATGCACCGATGCAGACACAGCGTTCTTCTTTAAACAGTGGGGCGGCAAGAACAAGAAGGTGACAGGTCGCACCTATCGCGATCGGCTTTGGGACAATCTTCCCGATTTGAGAATATGAGAGGCCATCTTTGTCGCTAGTGCGACTGCGGCTGGGCTTGTGTTTGACACAGCGAAAAAGAGTGAAGCCAATGGTGCACCGCCTTTGTGATGAAGACGAACTGGGTCCAAAACAGCCCCTTTGAACACTGTTCGTAGGCGCTCCTTCACGTAGGATTCGATAGCGTTCACATCTGCTCGGCGAACTGCTTGCCCGTTCGTTTCGAATAGGTCTTGGCGAGTACTTTCGTGACTATACCAATGCTCGCGCCAATCGGTTGCTCCTAGAACGCGATCCAGGCTTGCCTGCTTGCTCGGATCGAGCTTTGCTGGGTCATGGGGAGCATTTCGGTAGAGACCTGACAACGGAAAGAAATACCAACAGTCTAGGGCTTCTGTTGCTGCGATGGCCTTTACCGTGTCCCAGGAAACCTCCATGCCATAGGGATCCAGGAAGACAACGCCACGAATTCCCCGGCCGACTGTCTCTGGACCACGCCAATTTGTGCGCTTGCAAAGGCGTTGGACAAGAGCGTTAGCATCCCCGTTCCGAGCAATTATCTTGCGATTGGGATACTCAGAGATCAACTCTTCGAGTTGCGCGAAACGGGAGCTATCCTGTTCGATCAGGACGATGGAATGCATCGGCGGGTCGACTTCGATTGCAATCCTAGCCGACCCCTGTGTCGTTACCTCTTCGGGTTCTGCCATTTCTGAACCGAAGAGAGGAAGACCGGGGCGGACTTCTGTACGGGTCCCAGAGCCGGCAAAAGCGTCGATGTAAATGCAAGCGAATTCCTGATCGCGCAAAGCGATAGCAAAGGCTCGAAGATATTCCTGCAAGCAACGGAGCTTCTTGGGGGTGTCTGGCCCCCCGAAGACGTGTGTTACCATCGTCGCATCCTCCACCCCGGTACATCGATACGCAGAATGAGTGGGGTGTCTAGGAGGAACTAGGTCATAGCGATGTATTTATCGCACAATTGAGGCCAAGTGATTTCGTCTACCCAGATATAGATCACCTAGCGGTACGCTTTACAGTATCGAGGCTGCAATTCGTACCCACTGCGCCATGTAGGTTCCTGCCTTAGCCTACATGGCGCGCTGCGACGAGCCGCGTGCTTCAAGACATCAAGTGTTGAACTTGAACAGCAGGACGTCGCCGTCCTGGACGGCATATTCCTTGCCTTCGTCGCGCGCCTTGCCGGCTTCCTTGGCCGCCACTTCGCCGCCCAGCGTGATGTAGTCGATATAGGCGATGGTCTGGGCGCGGATGAAGCCGCGCTCGAAGTCGGTGTGGATGACGCCGGCGGCCTGCGGGGCCTTGTCGCCCTTGTGGATGGTCCAGGCGCGCGTTTCCTTCGGTCCGGCGGTGAAATAGGTGATGAGGTGCAACAGATCGTAGCCGGCGCGGATGACCTTGTTGAGGCCAGGCTCGTCGAGGCCGAGCGAGGACAGGAATTCCATCTCTTCTTCATCGCTGAGCTGGGCGACTTCGGCCTCGATCGCGGCCGAGATCACCACGGTGCCGGCGCCCTGTGCGGTGGCCATCTTGTCCACCGCCCTGGTGTGCTCGTTGCCGGTGGCGGCGTCGGCCTCGGCGACGTTGCAGACATAGAGCACGGGGTGCGAGGTCAGCAGGTTCAGCCCCTGCAGGATGCGCAAATCCTCGGCCGAAATGCCCTTGAGCAGGATGCGGGTCGGTTTGCCGGCCTGCAGCAGTTCGAGCGCGGCCTCCATCATCGGCAGGACGGTGGTCGCTTCCTTGTCCTTGGTCGAGGCGCGCTTGCGGATCTGGACGATGCGGCGCTCGAGGCTGTCGAGGTCGGCGAGCATCAGCTCGGTCTCGACCGTCTCGGCGTCGGCGACGGGGTCGATGCGGCCCTCGACATGGGTGATGTCGTCATCCTCGAAGCAGCGCAGCACGTGCACGATGGCGTCGACCTCGCGGATGTTGGCGAGGAACTGGTTGCCCAGCCCTTCGCCCTTCGAGGCGCCACGCACCAGGCCGGCAATGTCGACGAAGGAGATGCGAGTCGGGATGATCTCCTTCGACTTGGCGATCGAGGCGATCTTCTGCAGGCGCGGATCGGGCACCGCTACCTCGCCGGTGTTCGGTTCGATGGTGCAGAACGGATAGTTGGCGGCCTGCGCCGCCGCCGTCCTGGTCAACGCGTTGAAGAGCGTCGACTTGCCGACGTTGGGCAAGCCAACGATGCCGCATTTGAAACCCATTGTGTCCAGTCCTATCGGGAAAAGCGAAATTTGATGAGGGCTATGGGCGATAGGGGTGATCAACGTCAAGCCCCCAGCGGGACGGGTGGCCCGGCGGAGGCGAACCCAAGACCGGCGTTCAGCCTGCCAGGTCTCGCAATCTGGCGAGGCGGCGGGGTTCCTGGCCGGCAAAGGCTGGGTCGTTCCCGAGGACGGTTAGCGCGAGGCGCGCGCTCGAGCGTGCGCGTTCCAAGTCGCCGAGCCCGGCATGGCACTCGGCCAGTTCCTCGTGAATGTAAGGCGCCTGATCGCCGTCGACTTCCGCCGCGCTGGCCGTCTCTTCGGCAAGCCGCCGGGCCTCGTCGAAGCGGCCGAGCGCGCGCAACGTCCTGATGACGGCGTAGCGGGCGACGCGCAGTTCCCGGGCATGGCCGTTCGACCGCCGCACCTCCACCGCCTGCTCGAAGACAGGCAATGCATCCTCGAACCGGCCGGCGTCGAAATAGGACCAGCCGAGATTGTTGAGCAACGGCCCGCACCATCGCTCGGCCTGCGGATGTTCGCCGACATAGGCAAGGCCAATCGCGGTCCATTCGACGGCGTCGTCGAGCGTTCCGACGATGGCAATCATATGGGCCGCATCGGCCGCCAGGGCATGGGCCCGTGCCTCTCGCGCCAACCGCCATGCCTCTTCAAACAGCGGCCGCGCCAGATCCCGCTGTCCAGCGGAATTGTACAGCCGGCCGCGCTCGATGGCGCATGTCGCACGCCCTGTGGGGTCGTCGCCGGCAAGAAGCGCGGCCCGGTCGATCAGCTGATGAGCCGTCCCGAAATCGCCGGCCAGCCCCAGTTTCCTGGCTTGTGCGGCTAAATCAGAAACAGTGTCCGCCATTCCGATGCCGTCTGCCGCCGACGCTGGGTGAACTGCTAGCCTGGGGCATCGCCTGACGGCAAGGCGCGCCGGCCGCCGATCACGCGTTCGTCAATACGGCGTGATGCTTGCGTGAGCTAATTTAGCGGCGTCGCGTGACGACAGTTTCACCAGAGAGGGAGTTCTGAAATGACCGAATTCAAGCTTTCCCGTCGTGACAGTCTGCGCAATATCGCCGTGCTCGGCATGGCTGGAGCTGCCATTGCCGGCAGTGCAACGGTTCTTTCGACCAGCACGGCCGATGCCGCGCAACCGCATATGAGCAAGGCGTTGTCCGATCTCCAGGCGGCGCTCAACCAGCTTCAGGCGGCCTTGCCAGACAAGGGCGGCCATCGCGTCAAGGCCATGGCGCTGGTGAAGGATGCGATCGAGGAGACGACCAAAGGCATGGCCGTCGGCGCGATGTAGTTTTGCAAGGTCGGCGCTGCCTGTATTGTCAGGCGGCGCCGGTCGCTTCAGTCTTTTCCGAACAGTTTCTTCAGCATGGCGGCCATCGGCCCGGATTCCGGCAGCTTGGCGGGCGCCTGTTGCGGGCGTGCCTGGCGGATGTGGCTCTGCTGTTTTGGAGCCTGCTTTTGCGCCGGCTTTTCCGGCTCTGGGGCCGCCTTGCCCTGGACGGCGAGCGCGGCCTTGTTCATGAAGCCGGATTCGTCGCCCTTGACGATCATGGCGGCGTTGTCGGCGATCGCATCGAGCAAGGGATCGAGCCATTCGCGGTCGGCCTTGGCGAAATCGCCGAGCACGTGATGCTGGACCATTTCCTTGACGCCGGGATGGCCGACGCCGATGCGCACGCGGCGATAGGCGTTGCCGACATGGCCGTCGATCGAGCGGATGCCGTTATGGCCGCCGGCGCCGCCGCCGGTCTTGATGCGCAATTTGCCTTCGGCAAGATCGATCTCGTCATAGAAGACGGTGAGCGCGGAAAGGTCGAGCTTGTAGAAGCGCAGCGCTTCGCCGACCGACTGGCCGGACAGGTTCATGAAGGTCTGCGGCTTGATCAGGACGATCTTTTCGCCACCGAGCGTGCCTTCTGAAATCAGGCCCTGGAATTTCTTCGACCAGGGCGAAAAGGAATGGCGGCGGGCGATAGCGTCCGCCGCCATGAAACCGACATTGTGCCGGTTGCCAGCGTATTTCGCGCCCGGATTGCCGAGACCTGCAAACAGCAGCATCGTCTGCTCCGGGCGGGAAAGAGTTACTTCTCTTCGGCGGCAGGGGCCGCTTCAGGTGCAGCCACTTCAGCCGTCTCTTCCGTCTCCGGCTTCATTGCCGACGAGCCGGCAATGGTCGCGATGGTGAAGTCGCGATCGGAGATGACCGGCTTGACGCCGGCCGGCAGCTTGACCGCCGAGATGTGGATCGAGTCGCCGATGTTGGTGCCGGTGAGATCGACGGTGATGAATTCCGGGATCGCATTGGCCGGGCAGTGGAACTCGACTTCGTGACGCACGATGTTGAGCACGCCGCCGCGCTTGATGCCGGGCGACTTGTCCTCATTGATGAAGTGGACAGGCACGTCGACGTTGACTTCGGTGTCCTTGCCGATGCGCAGGAAGTCGACATGGACAGGGAAATCCTTGACCGGGTCGAGCTGAAAGTCCTTCGGCAGGACCTGGATCTTCTTGCCGTCGACATCGATCGTGGCGATCGTGGTCAGAAACCCGCCGCCATGGATCTTGTAGTAGATGTCCTTGTAGGTGAGCGCGATTGCCAGGGGAGGCTGCTTGTCACCATAGATTACTGCAGGCACTTTACCGTTGCGGCGAACTGCACGGGCGGACCCCTTACCGACCTGTTCGCGTGCTTCGGCCTTGAGCTCGTAAGTGTCGTGGCTCATGGCATTTCCTTTCGGGTTGTTCTGGAGCGTTCGCGGTGGGCAGTGCGCCTGGACCGTAAACGTCGAAAGCCGCCGGGTGAGGCGGCCTTCCGCCGCGTTGCCTCCAAGGGTGTCTACGCGGGTGGCGGCTCTATAGCGGAAGGTGGCCACAGGTGCAAGCGGTTGGGCTGGCTATGCCTGCGGCGGCGACGAACGATGGTCGGCATCATTGCCACGACATAAGTTTAGACAACCGGCGGCGGAGCTTTTGGGTCAAAGTGCGTTTGGCTTGCGCTCGGGAGCTGACCTGCACGCGCCAATCCGGAATATCATTCTGGGATTGCGTGCTCGTCGCCCGGGCCTTCCGCGCCAGCCATGTCACGTCGACAGGCGCGCATCCGTTGGCCAGCAACCGGTTGGTGAGCATCTGCTCATTGAGAATAGCCCGGGCCTTGCTTTCGAAAAACGGCAGCGTTTCAGGCGTAAGATCGAACCTTGAATGCCAGACTGGCCCTTTGCCGGCTCCGTCGCCGGTGAGCCAACGCAGCAAAAACTGCTGATATCCCTTTGAGATCGGAGCGTCATCACGGAAGGGTTGCCGGGGGTTGCCGCTGAAAATCGGCGCGTTCCAGCTGACGCTTACCAAAGATCCCAGGCCGCTGAGTTGCCGCGGCTGCATCAGGATGAACGAGCTGCGGAGCCAAGCTTGCGAAGGGATTCCGAAAATCGAGATGGCCTCGCCGTGAAAATCAATGCGGCCCAGCGCCCCTTTTAAATCAAGGAACGACCGCAACAAGCCGCCATCCATCAATTTGAGATGGTCGGATGCGGATGCCGCGAAAGCCGAAGTGGCCAAGTGGATGAGATCATAGTGATGAAGTTTGGCGCCGGTATGATTGATACCGCCGTCCCACGCCGAGAACTCCCAATCGTCGTTCGACGCGCCGATCAGCTCGACCTCGCAGTCGAGATCGGAGCCGTGACCGACTGGCAGCGCATTGTCGATCACGAGCATGCGATGCGCAACGTCCGGCATCTGGTCGGCGAACATAGCGCGCAAGTCCTGCCATGCGGTCGGATACTTCTCGGTCCCGTGACGCGCCATCAGGGTCAAAACACGAAGCGGCGGGGCGTGGATGGCGGATCCAGGCGCGCCGTTTTTCGGCGTCAACGCCGTCTTCCCGTCAAGCGCGAGAGGATCTTTTTCAAGGTCTTTTTCGAGACGGGATGGCGGCTTCGGTCGGACCTTCGGTCCGGCGGCTTGCGCGGACGTTTGACGGCGGTCGGACCTCAACGGGTCATGAAATGCTTCCATCTCCTTGCGGACGGCGGCGAATATTGCCTCTTCCTCAGGTCCGCCGGGGGTCTCCCAGAGCTTCGCCCGTTCGGCAATATCGTAGGTTGCCTCCAATTCCGAGCAGACGGCGGCGAATGCCGCGTCGCCATCAAGGCCATCCCGTGCTTCCCACAGTTTTACCCGGTCCACTATATCGTAGACCGCCCGCAGCAGCGCGGTGGCGACAACATAGTCCGACCGCGACCTGGACTGAGCCAGCCAGTACGCTATGCGCTTCTGCCCGAAAGTCTCCAGGGGGGTGCTGGCGTCGAAGAACGAGACCCTGTCTCGCTCGCTCGTATAACGATTGGTTTTTTCAATCCATTGATGCGCATCCCGATGCGACAAATTGTGGATGCACACGCCTCCATCATGCGGGACATCGCAGACCTCGCCCGTTATTCGTCCGACCTCTTCATGCAGTGTCGAAACGAATTCCGCGGCGCCGCGGCGAAAGGCGCGCACATTGTAGGACGGCCAGTAATAGGCATCATCGTCGTGGCGACCCATAATGTATTCGCGCTTGGGGAAGCGAAACACGCCAGCCGGGTGGGAGCCGGCATTTTCCCTTATCCAGCGAATGGCTTCGACGCTGAGGCATTCGTCATGATCGAGATAGAGTATGAAGTCGTGTGAACAGGCGTCGTAGGCGACGAACCGCGTCTCGGTGGGCAATGGCGACCAGGGCACGGAGATGACTTTGTCGGCAAAGCCGGCCGCAACAGCAGCGCTACCGTCGGTGGATGATTTGTCGACGATAATGAGCTCATCGACAAATCGCAAGGAACGCAAGCAAGTCTTGAGAATTTCTCCACTGTTGTAGGTTATGACGAAGCCGCTTATCTTGGGGCTGTTGACACCCATACATCTCACCTTTGCCGAAGCATTACTCGCGCTACACCCTATAGCAGAATTGAGAGCCTACAGGTCAACTCCCCGCCGCTCATCATGCTCAATTTCCTTTTATGCCAGCCTGCACATTAGAGGACGAACGAAGGAAGCATATCGATCCCATTTGATGGCAAGTCCGTGCAACGAACGCCGCGACTGGCTGGCCCGCACTGGCTAGGCCAATCGACGTTGCCATGACGCAAGCTCAATCCGCTTTGGCACTGCATGCTCCCCACGAAAAGGCGACGCGATTGATTGATGTTGACCTTGGCGCTGCGCGAGCGCCCTTCAAGCCGCGCCGGGGCTGTTCACCACGGCCGCAGTGCCCGGCCGGCCGGTCGGCTTGGGGTCGCGACATTCGAACGAGCCGGCCCCGGGCGGTTGAATTCCATACCGCCCAGACGCGGCCAGCCTCGCTAGGGCAGTTCACCGTTTCACGGAAACGGCGACCTGCTCTAATTCATTGTCTGGACGAAATTCCCAAGGGAAAGCGCTATGCGCTTTTCCCGCGGGAAAACCGTTTCACACTTTTGCGTGGAATTGCTCTAACTGAGCGGCCTGCGAGATGAGCTGGGTGATCTCGCGCGGGTGAGAGATCAGCGACAAATGGCTTGCCTTCACCTCGATGGCCTTGGCTTTCATGCGTTTGGCCATGAAGCGCTCGAGATCCGGGTTGATGGTGCGATCCTCGGTCGAGACGGCATACCAGCTTGGCTTCGAGCGCCAGGCCGCCTGGGTTGTCTTGCCGGAGAAAAGCTTGTCCGAGATCGGTCCCTGGACGGCATAGAGGATACGCGCCTTCTCGCGAGGAATACCGCCGGCGAAATCGCGCAGGAAAGCCTCCTCGCTGAGCTTGCCATAGCCGCCGGACCAGACAAGGCCTGCCGAGGCGGGCGGCGCCGCAAACGTCTTGGCGAGCGCCGTATAGTCTTCACCGGCATCGGGCGCGCGCGCCGCGACATAGACGAGCGAGGAAACCTTTGGATCCACCCCCGCCTCGCTGACGATCATGCCGGCAAAGGAGTGTCCGACAAGGATCGTCGGTCCATCCTGGAGAGCGATCGCACGGCGTGTTGCCTCGACGCCCGCCTCCAGCGTGGTCAGCGGGTGCTGGACGACGGTTGCGTTGAAGCCGGCCTGCTGCAGCAGGCCAACCACCTCCGACCAGCACGAGCCATCCGCATAGGCGCCATGGACCAGGACGACATTGCGGACCTCGGGGCGAACCTCGGGGCGAACCTTGGAGCCCGTCTGGGCTTGCGCCTTGGCGGAGCCCGCCAGGATGCCCGCCGCCACCCCGGCGACGAGCGTGGTGGAAAAGTACGCCTATTCAACATGATCGTGGATTCCTTGAGGTGTTGGCGGACCGCGCCCAGACTTCCGCTGGACACGCCGCAAATGCTTTGCCCGGCGCCTATGTCCAGTCTTCGCGGCCTACCGGGCCTGCGTTACAGCCGTCACCGCTTCGTGATCGCAAGCCTCGGCCTTGCAGCCGGAGCAGATGATTGCGTAGGACTGGCTGTGGGTGCCGTCTGCACCTGGTACTTAGTTTCCAGTCAGCGTCGAAAGCGCGCTAAGCAGCTTCGTCCGGTCCTTGCCGATCATCAGCACGCCGCTGTCGGGTGCCAGCAGCGCCGAGAATGGCAGCATGGCAGCGCCGATCGACGAGGCTTCCGGGCCGAATTGCCCTGGCACGATCTCCGGCGCTACGATGCCGATGGCGCTGGTCCGGTTGAACTGGGTCTGCACCCTTGCCAAGAGTTCGAGATGGATCGGCCGCGGCAGGATGCTGTCGAGAACGATGGCCTCGATGTCGATGATCGAAGTGATGGCGATGATCGCCTCGACGAGGGCATTCGCACAATCGTCGATCCATTCGAACAGCGGCTCGCGTGCGCCCGGCGGCAGCGGATCGAGCTCCCGCACACGATTGATCACCACGCCGCGTGACTTCAAATGATTGACCAGCACGTAGATCGAGGCGCGATGCAGCAGGCTTTGGTAGCGCGCCGGCTTGGCCGCCACCGAATCGAGACTCGAGGGCGAAACCGGCAATGGGCCGAGCGCGGCACTATTGCCGTGCGGCCCGGTATGGACCTTGCCGCCTTGCACCAGCCCGCCGCCGACGAAAGTATCGATCGATATGTGCATGAAGTCGCGGAACCGGGCGCCGGCGCCCTGAACAAGTTCGGCCAGCGCCGCCGAAGTGGCATCGTTTTCGACGAACACCGGCGTCTTCGGCGGTGTGGCAAAGCATGTCGTCAGGTCGATGGCCTCCCAACGGCTGCCGAGATCGTCGGGAAAGCCGAGTTCCTCGCTCCAGCCGCCGAGGAAATACGGTGAGGCGATACCGACGCCGACGATGCTGGCATCGCCAAGCCCGTCGACCAGTTTTTCGAAATTGGCCAGCGACATGTTGCCGGCCTTGAGCACCAGATCGGGATCGGGGAAGCGGTATTCGTGTGACTCGCGTGCCCGAACCTCGCCGGCGAAGTCGACGAGTACGGCTTCCAGCGCACGCCGGCCGATCTTGATGCCGACGCTGTAGATCCGCTCCGGTGTCAGCCTGTAGAGCGTGGAGGGCGATCCGCGTTGTCCGAACCTTTTTCCCACTTGCTTTACCAATCCAGACGACTCCAGGCCGTCAACAATGGCGGCGACCGCGGCCGGCGTCAGGTTTGCCGCGCGCGCCAAGTCCGACTTGGAGGCTTCCTTAAGGCGACGGATGGCATCGAGCACGAAACGCTCATTGTAGTGCCGAACCTTGACAGAATTGCTACCTTTTCCGGACAAAACCGGCCTCTCCCCATCTATTCTCGCGAAGCCACCCTGATCGCCTACAGCTTTGAAACTGCTGCGATCGAGGCGCTTTGAGCGCACCCGTGCACGACGCAACACTGCGCGTTGGAACCGCGTAAGTCAATTTTCCAGTTGCGATCCAGCTCTATTTAATATAGCAAATTGAAAAAATAACTAGACCAGGGAGGAGATGTGCTGCACTCGGGCACACAGAGCGAGGCCGACGCGGCGAGGGTGCGGGATGTTGCTGTTCCCGTTGCCCTGGTTCAGGCGACGAAGGCTTTCGGCGGCACCGTTGCGCTCAAGGACGCCTCCTTCGAACTGCGCTCCGGTGAGGTGCTGGCGCTGCTTGGCGAAAACGGCGCCGGCAAGAGCACCTGCGTCAAGCTTCTGGCCGGCGTGCATTCTCCCACCAGCGGTCACGTCGAGGTCGACGGCAAGGCGATAGTCTTCCGATCGCCGCACGATGCGCAGGCGGCGGGCATTGCGGTCATGCACCAGCATCCCGGCCTGTTTCCGGACCTTTCGGTGGCCGAGAACATCTATCTCGGCCACATGCCGCGCGACCGCTTCGGCGGCATCGACAATACCGCCATGCTTGCCGGCGCGCGCAAGGTGCTGGCGACGGTAGGCCTCGATGTGCCGGCCGCAACGCGGTTGGGAACGCTGCGCACATCTGAACAGCAACTGGTCGAGATCGCGCGTGCGCTGTCGCTGGATGCGCGCGTGCTGATCATGGACGAGCCCACGGCAGCCTTGTCGCAGCGCGAGGTCGAGCGGCTGTTCACCGTCGTTGCGGATCTCAGGCTCCACGGCGTGGCGATGATGTTCGTCGGCCACCGCATGGATGAGATCTTCCGCATCGCCGACCGTATCGCGGTGCTGCGTGATGGGCGCCTGATCGGTGTCAAGCCGAAGGCCGAGCTTGGTCGCGCCGCCGCCATCAGCATGATGGTCGGCCGTGAAGTCACCGACCTCTACCCTGAACGACACCACGCCACCGGTGCGCTGGTGCTGGAGGCGAGGGGGCTTTCGCGCGCCGGCGGCTTTTCCGGCATTGACCTCAAGCTTCACGCCGGCGAGGTGCTGGGCCTTGGCGGCCTGGTCGGCAGCGGGCGGACCGAGATCGCGCGCGCGCTGTTTGGCATCGATCAGCCGGATGCCGGTGAAATCCTGATCGATGGCAGGCCCGTGCATTTCGCATCGGCGCGCGATGCCATGGATGCGCGCATCGCCTATGTCTCGGAAGACCGCATGGGCCAGAGCCTGGTGATGGACTTCTCCATCCTCGACAATGCGGTGCTGCCCGTTCTCGATAAGGCCGCTCCAGCCGGCTTCTACGGCACCGACCGCGCCATCGACCTGGTCGCGGATTGGCTGAAGCGCATGAAGCTGCGTTTTTCCGGCTACGGACAGCCTGTCAAGGAGTTGTCGGGCGGCAACCAGCAGAAGGTGGTGCTGGCCAAATGGCTGCGCACCGAGCCGCGCGTCCTCATCCTCGACGAGCCGACGCAAGGCATCGACGTCGGCACCAAGGCGGAAGTGCATGCGATGATCGCCGACCTTGCTGCGCAAGGCATGGCGATCCTGCTGATCTCGTCGGAAATGCCTGAACTGATCGGCATGTGCGATCGCATCGTCGTGCTGCGCGAAGGCCACCAGACGGCCGAGTTCGCGCGCGGGCAAGCAACCCAGGAAAAAGTCCTGGAAGCGGCGACCAGGACCGATGAACGCGCCGACCAGGCACAGCAGATGGAGCGAGCCGTTCGCGAGGAGAAGACCGGAGGATCATTCGATTTCCTGAAGCGGCGGGAGTTCGGGCTGCTTGCCGCGATGCTGGCCGTCGCCATCCCGGTCACCATCATCAACCCGCGCATGGTGAGCGCGGCAAACCTGACCGCTTTGTCGATGGACGCGGCCTTGCTGATCGTCGCGGCCCTCGCGCAAATGCTGGTGCTGATCACCCGCAACATCGATCTTTCGATCGCCGCCGTGATCGGCCTCTCGGCCTATATGGCGGCCAGCATGGTTCAGGCCTATCCGGGACTCGACATCGGCATCGGCCTGGCGACCGCATGCGCGGTCGGCACCGCGGCCGGCCTCCTCAACGGCCTGGTCGTCACCAGGGGAAAGATACCGGCCATCGTCGTCACACTGGCTTCGATGTCGATCTTTCGCGGCTTCAACTCGATCTGGGCGGCCGGCGACCAGGTCAGCGCCGACGAGGTCACGCAGGCGTGGCTCGACATGACTGGGCTGAAGGTCGCCGGCGTGCCGCTGATCGTCGTCATCGCCATTCTCATCCTGTGCGCCGGCTATGTGCTGCTCTATCGCACGGCCATCGGGCGCGAGCTGTTTGCCACAGGCTCCAATCCGGACGGCGCGCGTCTCATAGGCATTCCGGTGGACCGGCGTATCCTGCTTGCCTTCGGCACGGCCGGCCTGCTCGGTGGCCTGTGCGGGGCGCTCTGGGCATCGCGCTACGCCACCATCGATGCCCGTGTCGCCCTCGGCTTCGAGCTCACGGTCATCGCTTCGGCGGTGGTCGGCGGCGTCGCCATCCGTGGCGGTTCGGGTACGCTGCTCGGCATCATCCTCGGTGCACTCACTTTGCTGGTCATCAAGAACGGGCTGACGCTGGTGCGCGTCGATCCGCTGTGGCTGCAGGGCGTCTACGGCCTGGTGATCCTGGTCGCCATCGGCATCGACACCTTCATCGTGCGGCGCGCCGAGCAGGCAAGACAGGCGAGGGCGAGATGAGAAAATTCCTGCGCTCGATCGACTTCTGGGACCTTTTGCTGGCGACCGCTTGCCTCGCCATCTTTCTCTACGCGGCGGTCTTCGTGCCGAACTTCGTCTCAGGCTTCAACCTTTCGCAACTGGCGGCGAGCGCCTCGGAAAAGGCGTTGCTGATCCTGCCGATGACGCTGCTCATCATCACCCGCGAGATCGACCTGTCGATAGCCTCGGTGCTGGCGCTGACCTCCGTCGTCTTCGGCTTGCTCGTCCAGGCCGGCGTGCCGACGCTGGCGGCCATCCCGCTGACACTTGTCGCCGGCGGTCTGCTCGGCGCCTTCAACGGCTATCTGGTTTCGGGGCTCGGGCTGCAGTCGCTGGTGGTGACGCTCGGCACAATGGCGCTCTATCGCGGCATTGGCTACATCCTGCTTGGCACCGGTTCGGTCAACATATTGCCGCCCGCGGTCGTCGATTTCGGCATCAACAATTTGTCGGGTACGCAGATCCCGTGGACCATCGTGCCCTTCCTGGTGCTGGCGCCGGTGTTTGCGGTCGTGCTGCAGAAGACGCCGACAGGCAAGCGCATCTACGCGCTCGGCGGCAGCCCCGAAGTGGCGCGCTATTCCGGCATCGACACGCGAAAAATGGTGCTGAAGCTGTTCGTCATCTCCGGCGTCGTCGCGGCCATTGCCGGCATCGTCTACACGGCGCGGCTTTCCAATGCCCGCGCCAACAATGCGCTCGGCATGGAGCTCGACGTCATCACCATCGTCCTGCTCGGCGGCGTCAGCGTGTTTGGCGGCAAGGGGCGGCTCACCGGCGTCATGCTGGCGCTGCTGCTGATTGCCATCATCCGCAACGTGCTGGCGCTCAACCAGATCGGCGGCGACGCGCAAGGCATGATCATCGGCCTGCTTCTGATCGGCTCGCTGCTGGTCGGCAATTACTGGCGCTCCCTGGAGGAGCGGCTCTCAAGATCGCGCGTCCTGCGCGAAACCAAGGGGTGATCTCGGGCCCCTTCCTTCAAGCCCGAATGTTCTGACGGAGGAGTCACAATGAAAGCGTTTAGATTAGCCTTGCTCGCATCCGCGGTTCTGCTCGCACCGACCTCGCTGGCTCTCAGCCAGGAATGCGCCAAGGAACCGGTCACGGTCGGCTTCCTGCCCAAGCTCGACACCGATCCCTACTTCAAGGTTGCCCAGCAGGGCGCCGAGGAGGCCGCCAAGGAAATCGGCGGCAAGGCGATCCAGGTCGCGCCTTCGCAAGCAACGGCCGAAGCGCAGATCGATTTCATCAACAGCCTGGTCTCGCAAAAGGTCGGTGTGATCGCGATTTCCGGCAATGACGCCAACGCCGTCGCCCCGGCCTTGAAACGCGCGGCACAGCAGGGCGTCAGGGTCGTCTCCTACGATTCCGATGTTGCCGGCGACGCACGCTCGATCTTCGTCAACCAGGCCAAGGGCGACAGCCTGGCCGAGATGATGCTGGAGAGCGCCTACAATCTGACCGGAGGCGAGGGCGAGTTCGCTATCCTGTCATCAACGCCGACGGCGACCAACCAGAATGCCTGGATCGACTTCATGAAGAAGAAGATGGCGGCCGAGCCGAAATTCGCCAAGATGAAGCTGGTCCAGGTCGCCTATGGTGAGGAGAGCGAGCAGATCAACCAGCAGCAGGCGCTGGCGCTGGTGCAGGCCTTCCCCGACCTCAAGGCGATCATCGTCCCGGCTGGCATCGGCCTGCCCGCCGCGGCGCGTGCGCTGGAGGAAGCAGGACTCATCGGTAAGGTCAAGCTGACGGGTCTGGCGCCCGCGACGCTGATCTCGAAATACATCAAGGATGGCGCTGCCCAGGACATCTGGTGGAATGTTTCCGATCTCGGCTACCTGACCTACCAGGCGGCCCAGGCGCTTGCTCAGTGCAAGATCACCGGCAAGGAAGGCGACAAGTTCAGCGCCGGCCGGCTCGGTGAATACACGATCGGCGCCGGTGGCGAATTGATCCTGGGACCGGCCAAGATCGTGACGCCGGAAAACCTGGCCGAGTTCAAGTTCTAAGCCTCCCAAGGCTTTGCGGGCGCCGGTTCAAGCCGGCGCCCGCCTTTCAATCTTCAGTCGGAAATCGCGAGGCGACGATGAAACTCTTGCTGGCAGGCGAGACCTTCGCGGCGACGACTTCGGTCGCTGCCGGTGGCGACGTGCTGACGAGTGCTGCGTGGGTAAATGGTGCGACAGCCTTCAATGCCGCGCTCGCCGCGGAGGGCATTGCGGTGACGCAGATCGGCGGCGATCGCTGCGCCGCCGAGTTTCCCTTCGACCTTGATGCGCTCGCTGAGTTCCAGGCGGTGGTGATCTCCGATGTCGGCGCGCTGACCTTGCTGGTGACGCCGGATGCCCGTGCCGGGCGTGTCGGCGTCAACCGGCTCGAGGTCCTCAAAGCCTATGTTGAAGCGGGCGGCGGATTGATGCTGGCGGGCGGCTATATGGGATTTCAGGGCATGTTCGGGACGGCGCGGTTCTACGACACCCCGGTCGAGGATGTGCTGCCGGTCCGCTGCCTGCCGTTTTGCGACGGCATGGAGGTGCCGCAGGGTCTGCAGACCTCCATCCTGCAGCCGTCACATCCGATCCTTGCCGGCCTCGAGGGGCCATTGCCGCCGATCCTCGGCATGAACAAGCTGGATTTCAGGAGCGACGGTTCATCCCGGCTTCTGGCGACATGCCACCATCGCGGCGCGGACTGGCCGTTGCTTGCCGTCCGCAATCACGGCCGCGGCCGCACGGTGGCCTGGGCAACCGACATCGGCCCGCACTGGCTGTCGCAGGATTTCCTGGGATGGCCGCTCTACGGCAAGCTGATGGCGAACATCGTCCGCTGGCTGGCAGGCAACGATTAGGACGCCTCGAGCAGATCATGAACGACTGGAACGATCTCGTATCGCGCATTCGCAAAACCGAGGCCGGCGGTGTCCGCGTCATGATTGCGATTGGCGGCCCGCCGGCCGCCGGCAAATCATACATATCCGAGCGATTGCGGTCGGAACTGGCATCGGAAGGCGCCGAGATCCTGCCGATGGATGGCTTTCACTACGACAATGCCGTGCTCGACCAGCTTGGACTGCGTCATCGCAAGGGCGCACCCCAGACATTCGATTTCGACAGCTTCGAACTGACCTTGCGCCGCGTGCGTGACACCGAGGCCACCGTCGCCGTGCCGACCTTCGACAGAAGCCTGGACCTGTCACGCGCCGGAGCGAGGCTCATCGCTTCGGCAACCCGCTATGTGATCGTGGAGGGCAACTATCTGCTCCTCAACCGCGCGCCATGGTCTGGTCTGGCACGGCTGTTCGACCTGACACTGTTCCTCACGGAATCTCGCGCCCAACTGGAAGAGCGGCTGCTGAAAAGGTGGACCGATCTCGGCTATTCAACGAGGGATGCCGAGGCCAAGGTGCATGGCAACGACATGCCGAATGTCGATTTGGTTCTTGAGCAGAGTTCGCCAGCTGACGTCGTCTGGCATTCGGCCAGCTGATCGCCGTAGGCCGGAGAAATCAGAGGCCCAGGGCGATCTTGAACGCCGCAAGCTCGTCGTCGGTGATGGCGACCACGTGCTGCGGTTCGGGGTAGGCGCCTGTCTTCACGTCGGAGATGAACTCGCGGTAGGCGGCGATGCGCTCGCGCTGCAGCCGCTCATACTCGGCGGCGAAGTTGCGATAGGTCTTGGCGTGGCGCGGTCTGTGGCCTGATGTGTGGCCGAGCACGTCCTCGCTGAACAGATACTGCGCGTCGGCATGCGGTCCGGCGCCCATGCCGAGCATGATCATCGGCGTACTCCCAGTGATCAGTTCGGCGACCCGGTCCGGCACCACTTCCAGCTCGGCGCCGAAGCAGCCGATGGCTTCCAGCCGCTTGACGTGATCCCACACCGCACGCGCGCTCTCGGCCGTCCTGCCGACGGCTTTGAAGCCGCCGGTCCAGGTGCATTGCGAGGGGATCAGGCCGACATGGGCGATGACCGGTACGGCGTTGTCGCAAAGCGTCTTCTGGATATCGAGCGAGGCGGCGCAGTAGAAGCAGTCGCCGCCGATGCGCATGAAGTGGTAGGCGGTTTTCAGATAGTCCTCCGCCGTGACCAGATTGCCGGCGGGGCCATAGGGAAGCCCGACCTGCACGAAGCAGCGGCCGGCCGCCTCGCGCATCTCGGGCGAGAAGAAGCGGCCTTCGATCGACAGCATGTCGACACCGGCCGCATCCGCCGCCGCAGCCTCTTCGAGCGAAGTGACGTACAGCATGGAAATCTTCTGCCCGCGGCCCTTCATGGCGCGGATGTCGGCGACGGTTGGACGAGGGCTCTTGGCGACCATTTTGTTTCCTCAGACGGTGAAAGCTTCGCGGAAGGCCAGCAGGGCTGTCTCGGGGTCGCCGGAGGCGAACGCCTCCATGCCGACTGGCCCGCGATAGCCCATGTCCTTCAGCGCACGGGCGATGCCCCGGTAATTGATCTCGCCGCTGCCGGGCTCCATGCGCCCGGGCACGTCGGCCACCTGAACCTCGCCGATCCATGGCAGGCAGGCGCGGCACAGCTCGATCAAATTCCCTTCGCCGATCTGCGCATGGTAGAGATCGAGATTGAGACGCAGGCCCGGCCGGTTGACGCTCGAGACCAGCGCAAGCGTGTCTTCCGCGCGTCCAAACGGCACGCCGGGATGGTCGACCGGCAGATTCAGATTCTCCAGCGTGAAGGTCACGCCCTCGGCCTCGGCAAGGTCGGCAATGCGGTTCAGCGTCTCGCGCGCCTTGAGCCACATGGCTCCGGTGACGATCTCGCACGGCGTGACCGGCAGGCCGCCATCGCCCAGCCCGGTGCCGTGCAGATTGAGCCGCGCGACGCCGAGCCGCTTGCCGACCGCCGCCGTCTCCTTCGCTGTCTTCAAAAGTTCGGCGGCACCTTCGTCGTCGGCAAGCCTGCCGCGCAAATAGCCGTTCATGATCGAGAAGCTGGCGCCGGATTTCTCCAGCATTGCGAGATCGTGCTCGGGCCAGTTCCAGAGGCCGACCTGAAAACCCATTTCGGTGAGGCGCTTGACGCGCCATTCCATCGGCTTGTCGCGCCAGAGCATTTCGACGCAAGCCGCAAGCGTAAAGGTATCGGACATGTCAGACCTCAATGTACACGCGGCCGTCCTCGACCTTCGTGGTGTAGGTTTTCAGGTTCACGCAGACCGGTGCGCGCAGCGCTTCGCCGCTCCGGTAGTCGAACACGCCGTTGTGCTTCGGGCATTCGATCCTGTGTTCCATAACCAACCCGTCGCTCAGATGCACCTTCTCATGTGTGCACAGCCCGTCGGTGCAGAAGAAGGCATCGTCGGGGCTGCGGTAGATGGCGAATGTCCGGCCTTCGTGATCGAAACGGATGACGTCCTCGATATCATCGGTTGATCGCAGCGCCCACGCGACCGCGGTTACAGCACAGGCGCCCGGGAGCGCCTGGCATCGGTTACTCCTGATTGCCGCTCAGCGCATCACGCAGCGCCTGGATCTGGCGGTTCAGCGCATCAAGTTCTGCCAGTGTCATGCCCGAGCGCTCGATCAAGGTCTCGTTGAGGCAGTTGCACTGGACCAGCAGCGCGCGACCGGCTGATGTCAGGTCGACCTGCACCTGGCGCTCGTCGGTCTGGCTGCGCTGGCGCGTGACCAGGCCGGCCTGTTCCATCCGCTTCACCAGCGGTGTGATGGTGCTCGATTCCAAAGCGAGCCGGTGCGCGATCGTGCCGACCGACATGCCGTCGGCCTCGGCGAGCGCGTTGAGCACGAGATATTGCGGATAGGTGATCCCCATCTCGTCCAGCATCGGCTTGTAGGTGCGGTTGATCGCCATCGAGGTGGCGTAGAGCGTGAAGCAGAGCTGATTGTCCAACGGGAGAGGCACGACGGATTCCTTTGCCGATTAATCACGAAATATGTACCACGAAAAATGATATCGCGATACATATTTTTGTAGACAAGGCCTTCGACCTGCGTTAGCGGTATAAATATCGCGATATTGTTTATCGCGAAAGACAATCAGAGGAGATTGAGATGGCTTCGCAGACAAAGTCCGGCTCCGGCAGCGGCACGATCACCACCAAGGACGGCACGCAGATTTTCTACAAGGACTGGGGAACCGGTCAGCCCATCGTCTTCCATCATGGCTGGCCGTTGAGCAGCGACGATTGGGACGCGCAGATGCTGTTCTTCCTGGCGCAAGGCTACCGCGTCATCGCCCATGACCGCCGCGGCCATGGCCGCTCGACCCAGACGGATATCGGCAACGAGATGGACACCTATGCCGCCGATGTGGCCGAACTTGCCGCGCATCTCAACCTCAAGAACGCCATCCATGTCGGCCACTCGACCGGCGGCGGCGAGGTGGCGCGTTATGTCGCGAAGTACGGCTCAGGCGGCCGTGTCGCCAAGGCGGTGCTGATCGGGGCTGTGCCGCCGATCATGCTCAAGACAGCTGCCAATCCCGGCGGCCTGCCGATCGAGGTGTTTGACGGTTTCCGCGCCGCCCAGGCGGCCAACCGCGCCCAGTTCTTCCGCGACGTTCCTGCCGGTCCGTTCTACGGCTTCAACCGTCCGGGCGCTGAAGTCTCGCAGGGCGTCATCGACAATTGGTGGCGCCAGGGCATGATGGGCGGCACCAAGGCGCACTATGATTGCATCAAGGCGTTCTCGGAGACCGATTTCACCGAGGATCTGAAGGCAATCGACGTGCCGGTGCTGGTCATGCATGGCGACGACGACCAGATCGTCCCCATCGCCGACTCGGCGCTGCTGTCGATCAAGCTGCTCAAGAAGGGCGAGCTCAAAGTCTACAAGGGCTTTCCGCACGGTATGGCGACCACCCATGCCGATGTCATCAACGCCGACCTGCTGGCCTTCTTCAAGGCATAGGTCGCATCAGGCATAAAGAAGCACCCGCCATTGGGGCGGGTGCTTCTTTCGGCTTCAGACGAGTGCGCCGAGCTCGCGCGCCCGGCAGCGCTGGCGGGCCTGTCGCAGTTCAGCCGGGCGTTGCATTGCGCGCGGCCGTGAACGATAGTTTCTCGACCGGACAGGCGAGAGACATCGGATCGAGCGTTTTTGAGCGATCCGCCTCCTCCGGCATTCGTGATCCGGAAGGCCGTGCTCTACGAGCCGGATGCCTCGGCAACGGGCCATGCCGCGATCAATCATGCGGTGAATGAGCTGCTGTCGAGCCTGCCGCCAGGCTTCGCCTTCACGGCGATAGGCCCTGCCATCGGCCATCACGCCGTGTACTGGCGCTGATAGATGCCGGTCAGCAATCCGGCATGCCAGTTCAGGACCGGAATCTCGAAATAGGGTTTTTCGCCTTCCGGTATCTCGCCGCGCCGGTCGGTGGCGATCGGATCGAACAGCAGGCGGACCAGATCGGGCCGGCTTTTGCGCATCTCGTTGTAGATCGTCACCGTGCTGACCAGCAGCGACTCGCCGCCTTGCATGGCATCCCTCAGGCAGAGCAGGCCGACGACATCGGCGGAGTCTGTATGAAACGTCTGGCGTTCCGCCGTCTGGTAGATGCGCGTCGTGGCGACCTTCGCGTCGGCGCCGATATCGCGGACATGGCCGAGTATATGGCCCTGGGCATTCTGCGACCGTGCGCTTCCCAGATGCGCGCCAATCCGCAGAAGATCGTTGCCGCCATCTGCGCCGAATATCTCTCGACCGGGAGCCCGCGCAGCACCTCGAAGCCGATGCCTGCGATCAGTTTTTGGCGAAGCGCGGCAAGATGACCGGCGAGCCGGGGCAAGGGGAAGTCGGCCTTGGTCAGGCCGCCGATATCCTGCGAACCGGCGAGAAAGCCGGTTGCCGCCGCTTCCAGCTCGGCGACGTCCCGGGGATCCAATTCGACCAGCCAATTCCCGGGATGCTTCGCCATGTCCTCGCCGGTCCATGCGGCAGGAATGTCGATCCGTTCAGGCGGCAGGTCTGTTGTCTCGCGCATGAAGCTCTCCTGCGGCCGCATCGGGTCTTGGATATTGGCCGAAGATTTCCAAACCGATGGAGATTGCCGCAATCAGGCGGTTTTTCAAACCGGCTTTCCCTGGCCGCCGCCGCGTGTCACCTCGAGCCTGCAAATGATGGCGTGGATGCGTCCTTGCCGGACGTTCGCCGCGGGAGGATAATTTCGCCTCGGATGCATTTTCTGGGCGACAACCCGGATGCCCGCCCCGGCGAAGCCGCCGTGCTCCGTGGCTCCGGAAGGAGGCGTACCATGACGACCTACATCATGCTGATGAACTGGACCGAGCAGGGCGCGAAGAACGTGCGCGATTCGCCCAAGCGCCTCGACGCCGCCAGGAAGCAGCTGGGAGACATGGGCGGGTCGTTCAAGGCGTTCTACCTGACCATGGGTGAGTTCGACATGGTGGCGGTGGTCGAGGCGCCCGACGATGCGGTGCTGGCGCGTTTCGCGCTGATGCTGGCCGCGAACGGAAACCTCAAGTCACGGACGCTGAAGGCTTTCCCGGAATTCGCCTACCGCGAGATCATCTCCTCGCTTGGATGAAGCACTCGGCTGGTTTTTTGGGAGTCGATGGTCGCGTACCGGCCTGACGGCGCTTTGCCGCAGGACGGGACGCGTGGCCGTGATAGAATGTGGCGAGGGGAGATCGCGATGAAGAACGTCTCGATATTGGCTATCGGCCTTGCCTTGATATCGTCGATGCCGTTCACCGCCGCTGCTGCGCAAAAGCCGGTCGGCATGGCCAATCCGGCATCCGTCCATTGTGGCGAGATCGGCGGGCGCCTGGTGATCAGGAAGGACAAGGCCGGCAACGAATACGGGTTTTGCCGGCTGCCCAAAGGGCGCCTGTGCGAAGAGTGGGCGCTGTTTCGCGACAACAAATGCATCGGGCCGAAGGCGGCCATGCGCGGCAAGTGACGCGCAACGCGACAGAGGGTGAGATCATGTCCGAAACGCATTCGCATCTTTGGCCCGGCGTGCCGCTCGCCCTTGGCTCGGCTGTCCTGTTCGGCGCGACGCCGCCACTGTCCAAGCTGCTGCTCGATGCCGTGAACCCCTTCATGCTGGCCGGCTTGCTCTATCTCGGCGCCGGTGTCGGCCTCGCGCTCTATCGCCTGCTTCGCGGCAAACAGGCCGCCGCCGGCGAGGCGCAGCTGGCTGCCAGGGATATCCCGTGGCTGGCGCTGGCAATCGGCATGGGTGGCATCGTCGCGCCGGTGCTGTTGATGTTCGGCCTGACGTTGAACACCGCGTCCAGTTCGGCGCTGCTGCTCAATCTCGAGGGGTTGGCGACCATGGCGATCGCCTGGCTCGTCTACCGCGAGAATGTCGACCGGCGTCTGCTTCTGGGCGCCTTCGCCATCCTTGCCGGCGCCGTTCTGCTGTCGTGGCAAGGCGACGGCGTCGCCTTCAACCTTGGTGCCATGCTGGTCGCCGGCGCATGCCTGGCGTGGGGGGTGAACAACAATTTCACCCGCAAGATCTCGGCCACCGATCCGGTGGTGATTGCCATGCTCAAGGGGTTGGTGGCGGGTGTCGTCAATGTCGGGCTGGCGCTTGCCGCCGGGGCTTCGTTTCCTCCAGCGTCAATCGTGGTGGCAACGGCCGCCGTCGGCTTCTCCGGCATCGGCGTCAGCCTGGTGATGTTCATCCTGGCGTTACGCTATCTCGGCACCGCGCGGACCGGCGCCTATTATTCGCTCGCCCCGTTCATCGGTGCGCTGCTGGCCATCGTCATGCTGGGCGATGCCGTCACGCTCAAGCTGGCGATCGCCGGGCTGCTGATGGGCGTCGGGCTGTGGCTGCACCTGTCGGAGCGCCATGAACATGAGCACGACCATGAGGAACTGGAACACGAGCACAGCCACGTGCATGACGAACACCACCAGCACCATCATGACGGGCCGGTGAGCGAGCCGCATTCGCACTGGCACCGGCATGCGCCGATGCGCCACCGGCATCCGCACTATCCCGACCTGCATCACCGGCATGGCCACGGCTGAGCATGCCAAGATCATGCTCAAGCAAACACCCAGGCCTGAACTGACCGTTTGGTACAACACGCGCTGCCCTGTCTGCGATGCGGGCATCAGCTGGCAGAAGCGGCGGCTGATCGAAGCGGTCAAGGCCGGGCGGATTGCGTTTCGCGACATCAATCTGGAGCCGGCGGCGCTTGCCGGGCATGGCGCCTCGCTGGAAGATATACGCCGTCGGCTGCACGCCACCGATGCGAATGGCCGCTTGCTGGTCGGCGCCGACGTCGCCATTGCCATATGGCAGGCGACACCCGGCGAGGGTTGGCTGGCCACGCTTTTCGGCAATCCGGTTGCCTTGCCGCTGACGCGTTTTGCCTATGATCGCTTCGCCGACCTGCTCTACGCCTGGAACCGGCGCAAGGGCCGCTGGTAGCGAATTCATCCCGTTGAATGGAACGCCCCGGACCGGGAGATCGACCCGGCTGGCGCGGCATTCAGATACATCGTAAGATATATCTTGACTCCATGGAAGCACGCGCCTACTTAAGATATATCGTAAGATAGAACTCAAGGAGCAATCAATGCACAAAGACAATCATTTCGGGCGCGGTCATTTCGGTGAGCGCATGTTCATGCACATGGCCGGCAAATTCGGTGGGCGTGGTGGCGGCTTCGGCCCGTTCGGCCATGGCGGTCGCGGTGGCGGACGCGGTGGCCCGGGCGACATGTTCCGGGCCGGCCGCATGCTGGCCGACGGCGACCTCAAGCTGATCACGCTGTCGCTGCTGGCCGAGGCGCCGCGCCACGGCTACGACATCATCAAGGCGCTGGAAGAGCGCACCAGCGGCATCTACAGCCCGAGCCCGGGCGTGGTCTACCCGACGCTGACCTTCCTGGAAGAGGCCGGCTATGCCGTCTCGTCGAGCGAAGGCAACAAGAAGGTGTTTTCCATCACCGAGGCCGGGCAGGCGCATCTTGCCGACAATCGCGAGATGATCGACGGCGTGCTCGAACACCTCGAGCGTTTCGGCCGCAAGATGGCCAAGGCGCGCGACTGGTTCGGCTGGAACGACGATAGCGACGAACGACGCGGTGGCCGTGGTGGCCGTGGCGAGCGCTCTGAAACGCGCGACGAATTCCGCGCCATCCGCCACCGGCTGCGCGCGGCGCTGGGCGAGATCGTCGATGCCCCGGCTGAAAAGCAGGCCGAGGCTATCGCCATTCTCGAAGCCGCCGCCGAAGCACTGGAGGCGCTTTCGCCTCGCTGAGGCGGGCGGCACTTCTCGGTACGCAAAAGAGCCCGGGGAGACCCGGGCTTTTTTTGTTGGCGGTGATGCGGATGGCATCATTCCTTGCCGACATATTCGCTGATCAGCTTTTCGTTACGCGCCTTCTCGATCTTGGCGGTCATCTCGGACGACAGGCGCTCATCGGTGCGGTACTTGACCAGGTTCACCAGGCTGCCGGTGAGCAGCAGGATGCCCATGGCCCAGTAGCCCTTGGTCGCCAGGTCGACCGGTGCCAGCCATAGCGACAGGCCGAGCATGAAATAGGCGGCACCGACCGAGGCGGTGTTGAACATGATGTAGGTCTGATTGGCGTTCATTGGAGTTCTCCGTTGATTTGATGTTTGGGTTTGATGAGATCAGGTCTGCGAAGGCTGGTTTTCAGTTGAGGGTCTTCAGGCGCTCGAGCACGTCCTTGGCGCGCACCTTCACCGCCGGGCCGTGACCGGCGTCGGCAAGGCGATCGCGGATCGCTTCGTGACGCAGCTCGCCGTCGATCTCGTCGAGAATGCCGGCCTCCTCGAACGGGTCGCTGGCTCCCTTGATGCGGGCCAAGAGCTCTTCGGCGTCGTTGAGACTTCCCGAATTGCCGATCGACCTGACGAGGCGTGACTGCGCCTTGCGCTCGGCATCGATGGCCCGCGCCGAGATCATGCCCTGGTTGAGGTCGATGATGCGGCGATGCGCCCGCTCCACCGAAACGCGCATCCGCAACGTCTTTTCGCCGAGGCTCTGCACGGTGGCGCGGCGGACTTCGCGTTCATTCTCCAGTTCGGCGACGGCAGCCGCACCGCTTTCGGCAAGCCCGTTGTTGCCGGCGGCCAGCGCGCTGATGGTGCGGCTTTCGAGATCGGCGTGGCGGCGCTCGAGCTGGTCGAGACCGGCCTGCTCGGCACGCTGACGGACGATCAGCGAAGCAAGCGTCTGCTTGGCGGCGGCAAGACCCGCCTCGGCGTCGCGGATGCGCTGCGCCAGAAGGTCGATGGCGAAGCGATCCTTGAGGCCGTCCTCGGCCCGTGCGCTGGCGCCGTCGAGCAATGTTCTGATCAGGCTAAGCATGGTTCTTCTCCCTTCGAATTGTTGCGTGAACAATGTTCACGAAGCCAACATAACAGGAAATGAACATTGTTCAAGCTGTTTTTGAACGCTGTTCACGAAATCCCTTATATGGTAAACGAAAGGACGATCGTGGTTCGAAACACTTGCAGCCTGGGCTGAGGGCACGGGCATCTACAAGGACAAGCATGGCACTGGACAGGGAAGAAATAAGCGAGCGGGTGCTGGCGATTGCCGAGGTGCTGCTCAACGAGGGCGGCATGGACAATCTGAAGGCCAGGACCATCGCCGAGCAGGCGGGCATCTCGGTCGGCTCGGTCTACAATCTGTTTTCCGATCTCGACGGGGTGCACCGTGCCGTCAACATGCGGCTGCTCGACCGGCTGGGTGCGGCAGGGGCGGCAGCGATGGCCGATCTCGGCAAACGCGGCATCACCGATGTGCGCCAGCGCCTGCTGGCGCTGGCGGGCGCCTATGTGCGCTTTGTCGAAGCGCATCCGGGCAGCTGGCCGGCGCTGCTCGCCTTCAACAGGCGGCGCCCGACGCTGGCCGAGCCGGATGCCTATGAATCGCGGCTCGACCAGCTGTTCGAGATCATCGCCCAGGTGCTTGCCGGCGGCGACTTCGACCTCGACGACGATACGCGCCGCATCGCCGCGCGCACGCTGTGGTCAAGCGTGCATGGCATCGTCACCGGCGGTTATGCGGCCAGATCCGTGCGCCGGCAGGCCGACGAGATCGACCAGCAGATCGAGCTGCTGGTCGCCGTCTTCATCAGGGGGCTGGAACGCGGCGGCACATTCGCGCATGCTGGGGCGAAAACGTCGTGAATCGCGAATGGACCGCGGTTTGCAGGGCGAACAAGGAGATTTGAGCGATGTCTTTTCTGAAACGTCTTTTCGGCGGTGGCGGCGGCGGGGAAGCGGCCGAGCCCAAAAGTGCGGCACCGGCCAAGCAGGTCGAGCACAAGGGTTTCCTGATCAGCGCCACCCCCTATAAGGCCGACGGCCAGTACCAGACCTGCGGCATCGTCTCCAAGGAGATCGACGGCGTGGTGAAGGAGCACAAATTCATCCGCGCCGACCGCTTTGCCGGGCTCGACGACGCCGTCGACATCTCGATCAAGAAGGGGATGCAGCTGGTGGATGAGCAGGGCGAGCGGATTTTCGGGTAGGTCGGCAGCCCGCCATCCAGGACCGTAAGGTCGATGGCCGCGGCGTCAGGCGTCGCGCCTGAAGTTCGATTTGATGACACGACCAGAAAGCTGTCCTCCGTCCAAAGGGAGGACCGCTCCGGTCATGAACCCGGACGATGGCGATGAAAGCCACAATACGGCGTCGGCGACATCCGTGACCGTTCCCAGCCGACCCATCGGAACGGCCATTGCGGCCATGCGCTGCGCTTCCTGTCCGGCAGCCTCCAAATGGTGGGTCAGGATGGGGCCTGGCGCGATGACATTCACGCGGATGTTCCTGTCGGCATAATCGAGGGCTGCAACGCGGCTCAATCCAATGATGCCGGCCTTGCCCGCCACATAGGCGGAAAGCCCCGAGACGCCCTCGACCCCGGCCGTCGAAGCCATGTTGACGATGGTGCCGCCGCCGTTCTCCAGCATGGCCGCGATCTGGAACTTCATGCCATGAAACGTGCCGTGAATGTTGGTGCGGATGCCTCTGTCGAACGCTTCCGGATCGATCTCCGCGAGCGGCGCGGGCCTCGGCCCATCGGTCGCGTTGTTGAACGCTGCATCCAGACGGCCGAACGCGGCAATCGTTCTTGAGACGAGGGTTTCCATGCTGCCGGGATCGGTGACGTCGGCCTGGATGGCAAGCGCCCGGCCTCCTGCCTCCTGGATTTGCCGCGCGACCTCGTCGATTGCCGATTGGTTTCGCGCCGCGACCACGACCGCGGCTCCGGCTCGGCCGAACGCCTTGGCCGTCTCGGCGCCAATTCCTTTGCTGGCGCCGACGACGAGCGCAACCCTGCCGGAAAAATCAAACGTTGCCGTCATGTCTCACTCCTGAATTTGCACGTATGGGCAAGTGTAGGCGCCGGGCGGAACCCTCCCGGCTCGAAGGGGCGAGCTGCATCAGCTGCCGAGTGCCTTGGCGATCGCCTGGGGCAAGAGCCCGAGCATTCCTTCGTAGGCGGTGTTGATGAGCAGCAGGACGACGCGTCGGAAAGGTTGTTTCTCGCGACATTGTTCAATCTCCGTTTCGGCCCTGAACAGAGAAATAGGCTCGACAACCCTCAATAAAAACGGGCACATTTCTGCAAGCATCATGAAGACAGACTTAACGATGGAAAGTAGTATCCTGGCCGGGCTGCCTGTCTTCCGCATGGTGGCACGGGTTGGTGGGTTCACCGCGGCTTCCGGCCGGCTCGGTATCTCGGTTTCGGCGGTCTCCCAGTCGATCCGACAGCTTGAACTTCGCCTGGGAATACGTCTGTTCGATCGGACAAGCCGTAACGTCAGGCTTACCGAGCGCGGGCGCCAGTTGCTGGAAACCATCGAAGGACCGATTGGTCTCCTTGCTGGAGCCATCGAAACCGCCAGGGAGGTGGACGGCGAGCCGTCCGGACATCTGAGGATTACGTTGTCGAGGCTTGCAGCCGAGATCTGCATCCTGCCCACGCTGGTCGGTTTCGTCAGGCGCTACCCGGCAATCCGGCTGGAGTTGTCGACGGACGACCGCCTGACCGACATCGTCAGCGGCGGCTTCGATGCGGGCATACGTTTCAGAGGCACGCTGGAGCTGGATATGATCTCCGTCCCGCTGGGGCCGCCGCTGCGTCGGTCCATGCTCGCCAGCCGGGACTATCTGGCGCGGGCCGGCGAGCCGCAAACGCCCGAAGACCTGTCGCGGCATGCGGTCATACGCTATCGCTTTCCCGGGAGCGGCCGGCTGGAGCCGCTCACACTGCGGCGTGGCGAAGAAACCATCCAGCTGGATCCGCCGGCAGTCCTCATCCTGGACGACAACGGACATTTCGCACTGGCTTCGCGGGCCGGACTGGGATTGGCCCAGCGGTTCCGAGTTACCGAGGAGGCGGCCATAGAATCCGGCGAATTGGTCAGCGTGCTGGACGCCTACGAGCCGGAGCCGCAACAGCTTCACATCTATTTCCCGTCGCGTGACCTCCAGCCGGCGAAACTGCGGGCATTCGTCGATTGGTTCAAGACGGGTGGTGCCGGGACCGACACCCCCGTTGAGCAAGATGCTCCCCGGCATCGGAAGCCTGAGGGCAAAAAGGGGACTTGAAGCGATATCGGCTTTCTGCCCAAGCCCGCCGTTTCAATTGCCCCTATGCTGCCTGCAACTCCGGCGCGGCGCCTGATGGCGCGGTCGGAACGTGCGACCCGGTACTGCCTGCATAAATCCAGCTTATCATCACCCCTAGTTTTTGAAGACGTTACACGGCCTTTCCCCGCCTGTAGCTTCGACGCTGCACGTTGGAAATGACTGGGATTTGGTGGGTCGATGCAGACACATGCGCGGGTGGTGGTTGTTGGTGGCGGGTGCGTCGGCGCGGGTATCCTGTACGGCTTGGCAAAGCGCGGCTGGACCGATGTCGCACTGCTCGAACGCACGCAGCTGACGGCCGGCTCGACCTGGCATGCGGCGGGCCTCGTCCCGTCCTATGCCCGCAACATCAATATCGGCCGGATGATCAACAAGACCATCGAGATCTATGAAGGGCTCGAGGCCGAGACCGGGCAGCCGGTCGGATGGCACAAATGCGGCCAGTTGCGCATCGCCAACTCCAGGGACCGGCTCGACGAATACAAGAGCTATATGAGCGTCGCCGATGTCCAGGGCATGCGGGCGCATTTGCTGTCGCCGGGCGAGGCGAGGGCGCTGTGCCCGCTTCTCGACAACAAGCATATGCTGGGCGCGCTGTATCATCCCGATGACGGCCATATCGCGCCGGCCGACGTGACCCACGCCATGGCCAAGGGCGCACGGGATCTGGGCGCCAAGATCCATCTCAACACGGAGGTCACCGGCTTTCAGCGGACTGCCGGCGGCGAATGGCGGGTCGCGACCAACAAGGGCGACATCATTTGCGAGCATGTGGTCTGCGCGACCGGCAACTACGCGCGCCAGACCGGCGCGCTGCTCGGCCTCGACATCCCCGCCATCCCGATCCTGCACCAGTACTGGATCACCGAGCCGGTGTCGGAGATCGTCGAGCGCAAAAAGCAGGGGCGTGCCGAAATGCCGATCCTGCGCGACGAGGGTTTTGAAGGCTATCTGCGCGAGGAAGGCGACGGCTTCATGTTCGGACCCTACGAGCGGACCGAACACTTGAAACTGTTCGCCGAGGATGGCGTTCCCGCCTGGTTCGGCGCCGATCTCGTCGAGGAGGATTTCGATGCGGTGTCATGGAACTGGGAGCAGGCGACGCAGCTTGTGCCGGCGCTGGGACGCGCCGGGATCAAGGCCAATGTCCGCGGTCCCTTCCAGATGACGGCGGACGAGCTTCCCTTGATGGGACCGGCCCGGGGCCTGCCCAATGTGTGGCTGGCCGAGGGCGTGCCCGGCGGCATCCTGTGGGGCGGTACGATCGGCTATTATCTGTCGGAACGGATCGTCGAAGGCGGCAACAGTCTCGACACCTCCGATCTCGATCCGCGCCGCTTCGGCGACCATGCCAACAAGGCCTGGACACGCGAGAAAGTCCGCGAGGCCTGGGGCACGCATGCGGAACAGAAATATCCGGGACAGGACATGCCCGCCGCCCGCCCACAGAAGACCGCGCCGTCCTACGCACGGTTGACCGAGCTGGGCGCGGTCTGGGGCGTGCTCAACGGCTGGGAAATGCCGAACTGGTTCGCGCCCAAGGGCGTCGAGGCCAAGGACCAGTATAGCTGGCGCTGGACCGCCAAGGGCGTGTTCGTCGGCGAGGAGGTGCAGGCCGTGCGTAACGCCGTCGGCCTGGTCGAGATGACGCCGATGACCAAGTTCGAGGTGTCGGGGCCGAACGCGGCCGCCTGGCTCGACAAGATCCTCGCCAACCGCCTGCCGGCGACAGGCCGGGCGGTGCTGGCGCATCACCTTACACCTGCCGGCGGCGTGCAGGCGGAATACATGGTGGCGCGCCTTGGCGAAGACAGCTTCTACCTCATATCGACGCCGCGCGCCGAGCGCTGGAATTTCGACGATCTCTCAAAACTGCTTCCCGCCGACGGCAGCGTCAGCCTAGAGAATGTCACCAACGAGCGCGGCTGCTTTACGGTCGTTGGCCCCAAGGCACGCGAGGTTCTACAGCCGCTGACCGAGATCGATCTGTCGAATGCGAGCTTTCCCTGGTTCGGCGTGAAGTCAGGCAACCTGGCGCTTGCCAGCGATGTGCGACTGCTGCGCGTCAACTATGAAGGCGAGCTCGGCTGGGAACTCTACCACCCCATGGCCTACCAGCGGCAATTGCTCGACGCGATCCTGAGGGAGGGCGAGAAACACGGCATGCGGCTCGTCGGGCTGCACGCGCTGGAATCGCTGCGGCTGGAGAAATCCTACCGCGCCATGTATCGCGACATGAACCCGGAGCTCAACGCGCTGGAGAGCGGGCTCGAGGGCTTCATCCGCTTCGACAAGGGTGATTTCGTCGGCCGCGATGCGGTGCTGAAATACAAGGACAAAAACGACCAGCGCCGGTCGGTGACGCTCAGGGTCGAGACCGACGGCGCCAGCACGCTTGCCAGCGAGGGGCTTACATCGGCGGCGAGCTGGTCGGGCGCATCACATCGGGCGGCTATGGCTACACGCTCGGACATGATCTGGCGCTGGCGCTGCTGCCCGAGCGTCTCGGCAAGCCCGGCACGAAGCTCGACGTCGCCATTCTGGGGGAATGGAAGACCGCTGAAGTCATCGCGGATTCGCCCTATGACCCCAGCTCGGCCAGGGCGCGGATGTAAGGGCGCTGGACCGGGACATCGGACTGGCAGTCACTGCATCGATCGGGCATAGAAGGCCGGCGTCGTACCGGTAAGCTGCTTGAAGCGTTTGGTGAAATGCGCCTGGTCGGCGAAACCCACATCCAGCGCAACTTGCGCGACGCGCTGGCCAAGTCTCAACAGGCGCCGCGACCGTGCGATCCGGATTTGAGTGAGATAGGCGTATGGGGTCAACCCAAGATGTTTCTGGAAAAGCCTGATGAGGTGAAACGGTCCGACGCCGGATGCCGTTGAAGCCTCTTCGAGGCTGATGCGGTCGCCGGCATGTGCTTGCAGGAATTCCACCGCGCGGTTGACCGCCTTCGAGCAGGCCGCCACTTCGGACTGGACTGCCCGGCCGGTCCCATGGCGCTGGAACAGCAGGGACATGCCGGAGATCATCGCCTCCTCGGCGGCGGCGTCGTCGCTGGCCATGGCGAGCCGATGGGCGGCCCCCAGGCAGTCCCAGATGTCGCGGTCGTCGACGACTGGTCGCTTGATTTCGGGATATCCGTTTCCAGCATCAGCCAGCATCGTGGCAAGGGCGGTTTGCGGCACGTAGAGGGCCGCGTAGATCAGCTCGCTTCCGTGCTCGCGCTCTCCGGTATGCATTTCGCCGGCATTGACGACCGACAGGCTGCCCGGTGCTGCATATTCCCGTGACCTTCCGCGCCGGAACGATTTCACGCCGGCATGGATGATGCCGATCATCAGCTCGTCATGCGTGTGTGGCGCGAAGCTGTGCCGCACGAACCTTGCCGACATCAGATCGATGCCGCCGAACATTCGCGAGCTGCGGAATGTTGCTTTGTCGAGCAGGCTTTCGAATTGCTGGGCCGGCATGGTCGCCAATCAGGCAAAAAGTCAAGATCGGACAAGAAGCGTAGATCGGATCGTGCTTTCCGTAAACCGATGGCACACCCAAACCGGATCGGACGCCATCGCCAACCGGACCGAGGAGCATGACATGACCAGGACGACTGTTACCGCACCAGATCTGACGCCGCCCGTCGGGCCTTTTGCTCAAGCCGTCTGGGCCGGCGATCTCCTCTACGTGTCGGGCCAGGTCGGCCAGAATCCGGCGACAGGCGCGATGGTCGCCGGCGGCATCGAGGGAGAAACGCGTCAGGCCTTCGAGAACCTCAGGCGCGTGCTCACCGCAGCCGGCCTTGGCTTCGACCATGTGATCAAGACGCATGTGTTCCTTGCCGACATGAACGATTTTGCCGCTATGAACGCCATCTACGGGACGGTGTTCTCAGCGCCCTTTCCGGCGCGCACGACCGTGCAGGTGGCGAGGCTGGCGCTCAACGCGCGTGTCGAAATCGATGTCATCGCGCGGAGGCCAGCATGAGACGCGAGCCGGAGGGACGCTTCCCGCGAAACGACATCATCTCGCTGCTGGACGTCAACCGGCGCTTCAACCTCGCCGAGAGCACGGCGCAGGATCTGACCTTCGGTGAACTCATCGACCTGGCTGGCGGCGCTGCCGCGCTGCAGGATCTCAAGATGGGCTATGGCTGTTCCGCCGGCCTGCCGCGCCTTCGCTCTGCCATCGCGGCGCTGACGGGCGTTCAGCCCGATCAAGTCGTTACCACGCAAGGCATGGCGCTGGGCCTGTTCCTGCTTGCCTTCGAACTCTGCCGTCCGGGCGACGAGGCGGTGATCGCCATGCCATGCTTTCCACCGTCGCGCGCCTCGCTTATCGCCTCGGGTGTCGTTGTGCGCGAATGCCGCCTCACATTCGATCAAGGCTACCGGCTCACGGCGGACCTGCTTGAGCCGCTGCTCAATGAACGGACAAGGCTGGTCAGCATCGCCAGCCCGCAGAACCCGAGCGGTGTTCGAACTTCCGTGGCGGAGATCGAGGCTATCCTGGCGCTGATGCGCGCCAAGGCGCCCGCCGCAACTCTGTTCGTCGACGAGACCTATCGCGATGCGACCTACGGCGATGAGACGCCGCCACGGAGCTCGGCCGCACTGGAGGGGCCCATCATCATCGGCGGGTCCGTATCGAAGGCGCATGGCGCGCCGGGACTTCGCGTCGGCTGGCTGACTGTGAGGGACGCCGGGCTTCGCGACCGGCTGGCGACCGCCAAGATGAACATCGTGATCTCGGGCTCTCCGCTCGACGAGACCCTGGCCGCCGTCGTCCTCGAAAACCGCGAGACGATCCTGAGCGAGCGTCGGGGGCTGCTGGCGGGGGGAGTGTCGAAAGTCGCCGCGTGGGTCGACGGCCTGAAGGGGCGTGTCGATTGGGTGAGGCCGGATGGCGGGGCACTGTGCTGCCTTCGGTTGAATCCGGACGCATTCGATGCGGCAGCAGTCGATCGCTTCTGGTCGGCTCTGCCCGAAGCGGACCTTCAGATCGGTGACGGTGCCTGGTTTGGCGAGTCCTCCGCCATCCTGCGCCTCGGCTTTGGCTATCTGCCGATCACCGTTCTTCCGGCCGCGCTGGATGCGCTTTCGCAGGCGACAGAGACGGCGGCGGGCGTGAGCTAGGGGCATCCCACGATTGAGGGAACGACTTCCTCGGCTTAATCTGGGACAAAGGCGACCAGGCCATCTCCAACCCTGACGCTTTGCGGCCGACGCAAAGTTTCACCGTCGATCGCGCTACGGTATAAGCAGTGTCCTTGCCGCAATCCTGCCCGCCGCGCCAGTCTTGGAAGGACGACATGCCCCCAGGGGTCAACACGGTTCAGATGTGGCGCTCCAGCGCGCTAGCCGACACGCTGTTCTTGTGGGCGAATTATCGCAACCATCGTTTCCAACCGCACTTCCATGAAGAGTTCGCCATCGGGATTATCGAGGAAGGCTGTCAGGCGTTTTCATACGACAGCAAGCATCGGGTCGATCTGCCGCGCGGAACGGTCTGCCTGATTTCTCCCGGCATGGTGCACGAGGGTTGGGTGGGAGCCGAGAATGGCTGGACCTACCGGATGTTCTATCCAGCCGCGTCCCTGATCGGGCAAGCCGCAGAGGATATTTTCGGCACGCCCGATGTCGTCTTCAACTCCCCCGCCGTCGACGATCCTGAACTGCATGTCTGCCTGCAGCGGCTTCACCAGATGACGGCCTCGCCGCATCTGCAAAGTCTCGAGTTCGAAACGTTCTATCTCGCCACCGTACGGATGACGGTCGAACGCCATGCCGGCCGGCGTCCTCTGGCGGAGCAAGGGCGGCATTGGACGGCGCTCCGCCAGGTTCGCGAGCTTCTCGAAGATCGCCACGCCGATCTCATCAGCCTGTCCGATCTGAAGGAGCTTGCGGGCATCAGCAAGTTTCACCTGTTGCGGCAATTCAAGGCGGTCTATGGCCTGCCGCCGCATGCCTACCTGTCGCAGGTGCGTGTGCGCCGGGCCTCGACCCTGATCCTCGCGGGAAACGATCTCGCCGACACCGCGGCGGCCGTCGGCTTCGTAGATCAGGCGCATATGACGCACGTGTTCCGCCGGTCCCTAGGTTACACGCCCGGCATGCTGAGAGCCAGCTCCTCACTCTGAGCAATTTTTTACAAAACAGGGCGCATGCGCTGCTTTAGAACGAGCCGCGCCGGCAACGCCATGCGCCGATGGAGATCACGATGAACCGACACAGCTTCCTGGACGACTACAGCGAAGGCGCGCATCCCGACATTCTCAAAGCCTTGTCCGAAACCAACATGGCTCAGCAGACGGCGTATGGCGACGACGCCTATTCAGCGGAAGCGCGGGGCCTGATCCGCCAGCATATGGGCGACGTCAATCCGGATGTCTGGTTCGTCACAACCGGTACGCTTGCAAACATCCTGATCATGTCGAGCGTTTTGCGATCCCATGAAGCCGTGATCGCGCCTGCAAGCGGCCATATCGTCGTCCGCGAAACCGGCGCGATCGAGGCCACGGGCCACAAGATCATCACCGTGCCTCCGGTCGATGGAAAACTGACGCCGGACAGTATTGTCGCCGCCCTGAAGGCGAATGCCCACTTTCCGCACATGGCCAAGCCCCGACTGGTCTATCTTTCCAATGCAACCGAGGTCGGCACGCTCTACACGAAGGCGGAGCTCAAGGAGATTTCAGATCTCTGCAAGCAGCGCGGCCTTCTCCTTCTGCTGGATGGAGCGCGGCTGGGGGCGGCCCTGGCTGCGAAGACGAACGACGTCACCTTGAAGGACATCGCGGAACTCACGGACATTTTCTGGATCGGCGGCACCAAGGTCGGCGCTCTTCTGGGCGAGGCAATCGTCATTCCCAATCGCGAACTGCGCGAGGAATTCAGGTTCCACATCAAGCAGCGTGGGGCACTTCTTGCGAAGGGGCGTGTGCTGGGTCTGCAGTTCAGGACGCTGTTCCGCGACGGGTTGTACTTCGACCTTGCCCGGCACGCCAACGGCATGGCTCAGCGCCTGTCATCGAAAATCCTGGAGGCTGGCTACCGTTTCGCTGCCGAAACCGAAACGAACCAGCTTTTTCCGATCCTGCCCAATGTCCTCATCGATGAATTGAAGGATCATTTTGATTTCTACGTCTGGGAACCCCATGACGAGTCGTCATCCGTCATTCGTCTGGTCACGTCATGGGCAACGCAGGAAACGCAAGTCGATGCGTTCGCGGCCAAGGTAGAGACATTTGCCGCCTGACGTGATCCGTCAGACCGCCAGCGAATAACCCAGATCGCGCAGCGGCAGCAGGCGCACGCGCTCTCCTGTGGCGGCGAAAATGGCGTTGCCGAGGGCTGGCGCCAGCGCCGGGAAGGCGGGTTCGCCCATGCCGGTCGGCGGGTTGTCCGACTGGATGAAGTAGGGATCGATCGTCATCGGCGCGAAAGGCATGCGCAGGATCGGATAGGCGTTGTAGTTCTGCTCCTGTATCAGTCCATTTTCGATGTTGATCTTGAGCCCCATGGCGGTCGAGAGCGCGTCGGTCGACGCGCCCTGCGCCTGGGCTTCGGAGCCGGCCATGTCGATGATGGGGCCGACATCGAGCACCACCAGGATGCGCGCGATCTTGATCCGCTTGTTGGCATCGACACTGAGCTCGACCGCCTGCGCGACATGGCCGGCATGCGAGTAGCACCAGGCCAGGCCGAGCCCACTGCCCTTCGGCAGCGTCTTGCCCCAGCCCGCCTTGTCGGCGCACATCTTGATGACGTCGGTGGCCCGCTTGGGCTGAAGTTGATGCTCTTGTCCTTAGGCACCAGTTCGGGCACGTCGCGGTTCACCGCATCGATGAGGAATTCGACATGGTCGCGGCCAGAAGCCAGCGACAATTCGTGCATGAAGCTCTGCGCGGCAAAGACCTGGGCATTGTCGCCCGGCGCGCGCCAGGCGCCGGTCGGGATTTTCAGCGGCAACATGGTCTTGGCGCGGCGCAGATTGGGCGCCTTGATCGAATATCGCAGATTGTCGGTGAGATTGGCGCCCGAGGCTTCCTTCTTGCCGTCGGCGGTGAAGGTGATGAAATGCTCCTGCCAGGCATCGAGCCTGCCAGCTTTATCGATCGCGCCCTTGAACTGATGGTAGCCGGCGGGCCGGTAGAAATCATGGGCGAAATCGTCTTCCCGTGTCCATTGCAACTTGACCGGGGCGTTGACCCTTTTGGCGATGGCCGCCGCCTCGCAGGCATAGTCATTGACCAGCCGCCGCCCGAAACCGCCGCCGACGCGGGTCTGATGCATCACCACTTTTTCCGGCGGTATGCCCGCCGCCTTCGCGATCAGTGGCAGGCCGCGATCGGGCTGCTGGGTGGGCACCCACATTTCCATCACGCCGTCATGCCAGTGCGCCGTGGTGTTCATCGGCTCCAACGGCACATGCGCGGCGAAGGGATATTCGTAATAGGCCTCCACCGTCTTGGCGGCATTGGCGAAGGATTTGTCGATGTCACCGACATTGTCGTCGGGTTTTTCCGGGAAACTGGCCGCCAGCTTGCGGGCCTCAGCCGAAAATCGCGACGTGGAGTCCTTCGATGCTTCGCTCAGGTCCCAATCCACTTGCAGCTTGTCCTTGGCCTGGAAGGCGCTCCAGGTATCCCTGGCGATGATCGCCACGCCCGGCATCACTTCGACCATCATGCCGGTGCCGTCGACGGCGAAGGCGTCGAGCACGCCACGCTCAGCCTTGATCTCGTCGACGTTGAAGGACCTGACCTTGCCGCCTGCCGCCGGGCATTCGGTGTAGGTGGCATAGACCATGCCGGGCAGCTGGACATCGATGCCGAACAGCGGCTTGCCGGTGACCACCTTGGGATCGTCGACGCCGCGATAGCGCTTGCCGATCAGGCGGTAGTCCGCACGGCTTTTCAGCTTCAGGCTCTTGGGGTCGGGCACCGGCATTTTCGCCGCCGCGGCGGCAAGCGAGCCATAGGTTGCGGACCGGCCGCTGGCGGCATGGGTGAGGACGGAATCCCTGGCGGTGATCTCTGAGGGGTTCACCAGCCACTGCCCGGCGGCGGCGGCGATCAGCATTGCCTTTGCGCCGGCGCCGGCCTGGCGCAGCTGGTCCCAGGCGTGCGGGATGGAGGTCGAGCCGCCGGCGCCCTGGCTGCCATAGACCTTGGGATTGATGTCGGCCTGCTCCATGACGACATGGTTCCAGTCGGCATCGAGTTCGTCGGCGATGATCACCCCGAACGAGGTCTTGATGCCCTGGCCGATCTCCGGGCATTTGGAATAGATGGTGATCGTGTTGTCGGGAGCGATGCGGATGAAGGCGTTCATCGCCGGGTTCTTGACATCAGGCGTGTCGACATTCGCGACATCCGCCGCGAATGCCACGCCGCCAAGGTGGAAGCCCAGCACCAACCCCGCCGCGCCCGCGCCGGCCAGCTTGAAGAAGGTGCGTCGCCCCATGGTCGTCGGCGCGCTAGGCGGCACCGAACGGACCTCGCGGATCAGCGCCGATAAGTAAGCATCGGACTGGGCAAACTGCGTGTCAGCCATTGGGGGTCTCCTTGGATTGTTGGGCTGCCTGCTGTCGCAGGGCGCTCACATCCTTGCCTGTCAAGTCAGCGCCTTTGGCGCCAAACCGGGCGGTGACGTAATTGGCCACGGCCGCGATGTCGTCGTCCGAATAGCCAGCGCCGAAGGCCGGCATGAAGATCGTGCCGTCGGCGGTCTTGCGGTTGACGCCGTTGATGACCGTCTGCGCGACATTGGTGGCGCTGGGATCGTTCACCGCGCGCACGCCGGTCAGCGTGGCAAAGCCGGTGACCGGGCTAACACCGGTCCAGTCGTGGCAAGAGGCGCAGGCGCCGGCGAAGATCTTTTCGCCACGTATATTGGCATCGGCCGTCACCCCTTCCTTGTAAGAGGCTGGCGCAGCGGTCGTGACGGTGCGCGGCAGGTCGCTGGCATGGGCGGGTATGCTGCGCAGATAGGTCACCAGGGCACGGGTGTCGTCCGGCACGAGATAGCTCAGACTGTCGTCGGCGGCTTCACCCATCGGGCCGGCGGCGCCCCCATGGCCGTTGGCATGACCGGTGGACAGATAGGACGTGAAGTCCTCGTCGCTCCAGTCGCCGATGCCCGAAACATTGTCGCCGGTGATGTTGTAGGCGCGCCAGCCGGCGGTGAGGGCGCCGGCGAATTTGGTGTGGTTGTCCAGCGCAAAAGCCAGGTTGCGCGGTGTGTGGCACTCGCCGCAATGGCCGATCGCCTCGGCGAGATAGGCGCCCCGGTTCCATTGCGGGCTCTGGCTGGTGTTGGGATGGAAGCGTTCGTCGGGATTGAACATCACGTTCCACACCGCCACCAGGCTGCGCTGGCTGAAGGGCCAGGAAAGCTGGTTTTGCCTGGCCGGGGCCTTTACCGGCGCCAGCGTGAAGAGATAGGCCTTGATGGCCAGCGCGTCGGCATCGGTCATGTAGGTGTAGGAGCTGTAGGGCATGGCGGGATAGAGTTTTGCGCCGTCGGCGCGAATACCCTTGTGCACGGCGGCCAGGAACTGGGCGTCGCTGTAATTGCCGATGCCGGTCTCTCTGTCCGGCGTGATGTTGGTGGAATAGATCGTACCGAATGGCATGTTGAAGGCGAAGCCGCCGGCGAAAGGCGCGCCGCCCGGAGCGGTGTGGCAGGCCTGGCAGTCCGCGGCATGGATCAGATATTCGCCGCGCTTCACAAGAGCGGCATTGGCAAGCTCAGCCGGAACGCCGGTGACATCGCCGCCATGGTAATCCGCGAGCGCCACGGTCGAGCCGGCGGCAAACGACATCGGATCGCGGCCAAGATAAAGCCAGCCCGCGAAACCAAGCGCGACGACGACAATGACCGCAACGACGATGCCGATGATTTTCTTCATGGTCAGGCCGATTTGGCGGCGGCGTTCTTGATCGCCCGGCGGATGCGGATATAGGTCCCGCAGCGGCAGAGATTGCCGGCCATCGCCGCGTCGATGTCGGCATCGTCGGGCTGCGGATTACCGTCCAGCAGCGCTGTGGCCGACATGATCTGGCCGGCCTGGCAATAGCCGCATTGCGGTACCGCGGCTTCCATCCAGGCCTGCTGCACCTTGGCGCCGTTGGGCGTGCCGCCGATGCCTTCAATGGTGACGACCGCGCGGGTGCCGACATCGCCGACGGTCAATTGACAGGAACGCACCGGCTTGCCGGCCACATGCACCGTGCAAACGCCGC
The DNA here is from genome assembly GCF_056174585.1 of Mesorhizobium kamtschaticum. Taxonomy (NCBI): domain Bacteria; kingdom Pseudomonadati; phylum Pseudomonadota; class Alphaproteobacteria; order Hyphomicrobiales; family Phyllobacteriaceae; genus Mesorhizobium; species Mesorhizobium kamtschaticum. The sequence goes on from NZ_CM149691.1 coordinate 2,824,508, forward strand.
ATTGGGCGATGCCGCAGCCATATTTGGTGCCGACCAGATTGAGGTGGTCGCGCAGCACCCACAGAAGCGGCATGTCCTCCGGCACATCGACGTTTCGCGACTGTCCGTTGATTGTAAGCGTGAGCATATCTCTCCATCCCTGCATGACGGTAAAATCGATCCAACGACCAATTTGCTCGTCAAAATTATAGGGGAGGGAGGATCGGCAAGTAGGGAACGCTTCATACACATTTACGGCATCGCCGTTGCCGGGTGGCCGAACAGAAGCAGACGGCGGTTTCGCCCGAAGCTGGTCCGCACTCAGGCGACGTTTCTGTTGACATCAATCTGTCTACCTTCTAGTAGGTAGGCATCTTATCAACCAATGTTGGAAACAGCTATGCCTGCTCAAAACACCCTTGCTCAAAATACCGGCAGCCTCGCCCAAGCTTCGAACGCATGGCTCAAAAGCTATTACTTTGTGCGGTTTGCTGTCTCGGCGTTGTGGGTCGCACTGGCCTTTACCGTCGCCAGGACCATGCCGCCGCTGGCCGCGATCATGCTGGTGGCGTATCCCGCCTGGGATGCCTTGGCGAACTTCGTCGATGCCCAGCGCACAGGTGGGATAAGCCGCAACAAGTCTCAGTTGCTGAACTTTGTCATCAGCGCGCTTGCCACTCTGGCGGTCGCTATCGCGCTGACCAGCAGCATGAACGCAGTGCTCGCCATCTATGGCGTCTGGGCTGCACTGTCCGGCTTGTTTCAGCTGATGACCGCAGTGCGGCGCTGGAAGACCAGTGGCGCGCAGTGGGCGATGATCTTGAGCGGCGCCCAATCGGCGCTGGCCGGCATCTTTTTTGTCAAGATGGCTGGCGGCGTTGACGATATCGGCATCACGAATGTCGCACCCTATGCCGCGTTTGGCGCGTTCTACTTCCTGGTGTCGGCGGTGTGGCTGACGGTCAGCGACATCCTTCGCAAGTCACCGCGAACCGCCGGCTAGGTGCGCCCTTTGAAAGGGCTGTTGGAGATGCTGACATCCTTTCCACTGACGAGTGGTGCGCTGTCCCTAGGAGGGACGGCGCATTTCCTGTCGAAAGGATTGGCGGCCATGCTGCACCCTTGGCCGATGCCTTGGACAAATCTTGCAAGGATCGGCAAAATTTCCTACCTCGACCTATTGGAAGGTAGACGATGAACATCGCGCTCAGTGACACTGCGGGCAAATTGGTTGGCGGAGCTGCCCAGCTCATCATGCGTGTTGGCTATAACGGCTTCAGCTATGCCGATCTGTCGGAGCGCTTTGGCATTCGCAAGGCCAGCATTCACCACCACTTTCCCTCGAAAGTCGATCTGGTGGTCGCCGTTGTCGAACAAGCGCGTGCCGGTATCCGAGCTCAGATTGCAGCGTTGGAGGAAGGCTCGCCGGTCGCAACAGATCAGCTGCGGTTTTACACAGGGTATTGGGAACGCTGTATCAAGGATCAGTCCGCTCCCTTCTGCCTGGCCGCTGTCCTGGCGGCTGAATTGCCCGGTCTACCTGAAGAGGTGGCGCTTTCCGTTCGTGGCCATTTCACCGATCTCGGCAAATGGCTGGAACGGCTGTTCGAACTTGGTGTAGAGCAGGGCGCCCTGCATCTTGAGGCATCGCCCGAGATCGAGGCCCAAGCGTTCATGGCGACCGTATACGGAGCCATGCTCGCAGCCCGGGCGTTTGACGACCCGGAGCGGTTCAACGTGATTGTAGAAACTCTTTTTCGTCGTATTCGCCGCTGACGCCGATGGCCGCGTACGGCAATTTTCAGCGCGCCCACGCGCTCGTTAGATAAACCAAAGCCGCAGCCACCGGCAGATTATCTCTGATCCTTCGGAACAAAGACTTCGAGCGCAGATTAGGTCCACAGCACATGTGTGCATAAAAAGGACCTTCCCCATGAAAACCCGCCTATTGCTGGCCTCACTGGTCACAGCCACAGCCATGGCTTTCGCCCTGCCTGCACTTGCCGCCGACAGCGCGCAGGACTTCGTCAACAAGGCCGCTGCCGGCGGCATGTTCGAGGTCGATTCCAGCAAGGTTGCCGAAGCCAAGGTGCAGAACCAGAGCGTCAAGGATTTCGCTCAAAAGATGATCGACGATCACGGTGCGGCCAACGCCAAGCTGGAGACGATCGCCGGCGAACAGAAGCTCACGGTTCCCAAGGAATTGGACGCCAAGCATAAGGGTGATGTCGACACTTTGCAGAACGGCAAGGATCCGATCGACGCGCCCTATGTCCAGATGCAGCGCGACGCGCACACCGATGCCGTGACGCTGTTCGAGAGCTACGCGAAGGATGGCGACAACGCCGAGCTGAAGACGTTCGCCCAGCAGACGGCGCCGACGCTCAAGATGCACCAGGAGATGATCGAGAAGATCGCGGCGACAATGGGCACCCAGTCCTCGGATTCGCAGACGCCCAAGAACACGGTCGGCGGCGCACCCGACCCCATGCCTCCGCTTCCCGGTGCCAACAGCTTCACCGAGGACCAGGCCAAGGGCCGCATCCAGGATGCCGGCTTCGCCGATGTGTCGAAGCTGACCAAGGACTACCAGGGCATCTGGCGTGGCCAGGCCAACAAGGACGGCAAGAACACCACCGTGGCGCTGGACTACAAGGGCAACGTCGTTGCCGGCACCAACTGAAACTGAAATCCAGGAGATCAAAACCATGAAAACCGTAACCGGACTTTTCGACAATTACGATGATGCTTCCGACGCTGTCGGCGAACTGGAAGCCAGCGGTATCGCGCGTGACGACATCAGCATCGTTTCCAGCAATTCGAACAACCAGCACGACGACAACGGGTCCAAGGCCGCCGACGACGCTGCCGGTGGGGCTGGACTGGGAGCCGCGATCGGCGGCGCTGGTGGACTGCTCGCTGGGCTTGGCTTGATGGCCATTCCGGGTGTTGGTCCGGTGGTCGCCGCCGGGTGGCTGGCTGCCACTGCCGTCGGTGCCGTTGGCGGCGCCGTGGTTGGCGGTGCCGCTGGGGGCATCGTCGGGGCGCTTACCGATTCCGGTGTCCCTGAGAATGATGCCCATGTCTACGCCGAGGGCGTGCGTCGTGGCGGCACGCTGGTCACAGCCAAGGTCGAAGACCAGCTGGTGCCGGGGGCCGAAAGGATCCTGGGACAGGCTAGGTCCGTCGACCTGCAGGAACGGCGCGGCGAATACCGGGCCGATGGTTGGACCGGCTTCGACCCTGACGCGGAGAACTACCGCTCGAACGAAATCGGCCGCGACGGCGCTCGCGACGTGAACCGAGTTTGATCGACAAGGCCTCGCCGCCGAAAGGCGGCGGGGCCAATCTGCCGAAAAGCCTTTGGCTAGCGCATCAAGCCGGCAGCGCGGAGCGCATCTTCAATCACCTTGCCCACGCCTGTAGCAGAAGCGCGTGAACCATCCGGACGCGGTTGTTCGGCAGGTTCAACCCGCGCTGGCCTCGACCTTTCCGGCGCAATATATGGGCGCAAGTCCCTACCCGCAGTGGGGTTCGCTACGGCCGCCTCAGGCTTCGCCCCTCTTGGTGCATCCCGGCTCGCAAGATCCCAGAAGGCCGCCATACGTCTCGTCGACGATATTCCAACATCCAGCATGAACGGCGCGGCATGGCCCAAGCCGTCCTGCCCCCCCGTCTTCAAGGGGGTGCCGTGGCCCATGCCGGCAATGGCGTATTTTTCGATTACCTCATTGCCATCGGCGTCGCACCAGACCTGCCGCGTTTGTCCATCGGCGGCCTCCTTTCGAACAGGGCTTGCCCCGACGCGATGAACGCCCTGCCATTGGGCGACAAGGGAATCCGCATTAGCCGGCGCCACCGTGTGATCGGCCGTGCCCTGCCAGATCGAAATCTTCGGCCAACTCCCTTTATGCGATGACGCCTGCGCCAGACGTCGCTGGAGCTCCGACTTGGACGGGCCGCCATGGCCACGCATGCGATCGAAAGCTTCCGGGATCGTCGACGCGCTGCCATAGGCAAGGCCCGCGATGATTGCGCCGCCGGCGAACACCTCCGGATATGTTGCCAGCATTGCTGCTGCCATGGCGCCGCCGGCGGAAAGGCCGGTGACGAAAACGCGCCGGCGGTCCAGGCCATGCTTCGTCACCATGGCTTCGATCATCTGGCGGATGGAGAGCACTTCGCCGCGATCGCGGGTGACATCTTCGGGCACGAACCAGTTGAAGCAGAGATTGGCATTGTTGGCGCGCTGCTGTTCCGGCAGCAACACAGCAAATCCTTCCTCTGCTGCCAGGCGACCATCCGGACCCGTGATCATAACCGGCCGCCGTCTGCGTGCAGCCGTGCAGGACCACGACCAGTGCGGCTCCGCGTGGCAGGTTCTCAGGAACGTAGAAGCGTGCCCGCAAGGCGCCCGGATTGGACCCGAACGTGGCCAGGTCGGACAGGCTGTCGAGATGGCCCGGTTGGGAAAATGCCGTCCGGCCTCGCATGGCCGAAAGGCGGGCGATCGTATCTGAGATGTTCCGCAAACCGAGATCCTAGACCGCCGGAATGGCGGAAGCCCGAGCACAATGCACATGCAGCAACATCGTTGCTGCACTGCACAATAACAAGCTTACGCTGGGGTAGGCGAGAGGCGAATGCTTCGTTCCAAGCCGGCGCCGTACCTCAGGCCGGTCCATTTCTCGCCGTCTTCGCCAGTTCCTGTTCCAGATCACCAGTTCCTTGCCGCCCGCCATCAAATTGAACAGCCGGTCGCGGTCGATTTCGCCTTTGGCGTAGGTGCCGGTGCTTCTACCTCTGTGTCGATGTATCGTCTTCAATGAGCGAGGCGGAACAACGGCTGCAGCGGGAGGGATATGTCAACGCACTGCTCGATGCCGAAGTGTTGCAGTCCATTGAATCCGGCCGGCGTGGTGATGCCCATATCGATCTCCTTCGACCAATATGAATCATAAGCCGTCCATCAAGGGAATCCTGAATCCTTTAAATCGCGACTGGCTTTGGCCCGGTGGCGGGGCAGCCACAGGGTGGACATTTCAGCCCACATGGAAAATGATCATGTTGCCATGCACAACACTGCAGTGCTCTGATCTCGACGAGAAAGCCTGAGCGTAGAAGCGGATCAACCGACCTCCGGGTCCAGCGAGCGAGGACGCAAATGGACACCCCAGAGAATGCGCAATTGCATCGCGACGCGGGTGGGCGACCCCGTCGATCGGTCGGCTGGCTTGCCCGCGCGGCCGTGTCGGCGGCATTCCTGCTCGGCATGGCTTTCAGCAGCACTGCGTTTGCGCAGGACCAGCAGCTACCCGTGGTAACAGCGGCCAAGCCGGTGGTCCGTGAAATCGTCGAAGACGACGAGTTCGTCGGGCGCTTCGAAGCCGTCGACCAGGTCGCCATCCGTTCGCGCGTCAGCGGCTATCTGGACAAGGTCAGCTTCAAGGACGGCGCACTGGTCAACAAGGGCGACCTGCTCTTCACCATCGACCAGCGTCCGTACCAGGCGGCTTATGATGCCGCCAAATCGCAAGTGGACGTCGCCAAGAGTCTGCTCGAATTCTCCAAGATGCAGCTGGATCGCGCCGACGAACTCGCCAAGACCGGCAATATCTCAACCGCGACGGTCGACGACCGCCGGCGGGAATACCTTTCGGCGCAGGCGCAGATGCAGGGCGCGACGGCTGCGCTGACGACGGCCAGCCTGAACATGGAATTCACCGAGATCAAGGCGCCCTTGTCCGGCCGCATCGACCGCCGTCTGGTGTCGGTCGGCAACCTCGTGCAGCCGGATTCCACCTTGCTGACGACCATCGTTACGCGCGATCCGATCGACTTCTATTTCGACGTCGATGAGCGCCTGTATTTCAGCTACGCCCGCGACGCGAAGGAGCGTGGCGGCAGCATGCAGGAAGGCGCCGGCGGGCTCGAGGTGGCGGTTCGCGTCGCCGACCGCGCGGAGGCGGTATTCAAAGGCAAGCTCGATTTTGCCGAGAACCGGATCGACAACGCGACCGGCACCATGCGGGTGCGTGCGAGGTTTCCCAACGCCGACGGCGTTCTCCAGCCAGGCATGTTCGGGCGCATCAACGTGCCGGGGTCGCTGCCGCATAGCGGCGTGCTGGTGCCCGACGAGGCGATCGGCGCCGATCAGGATCGCCGCATCGTGTTCCTGGTGGATGAGGCCGGGATGGTCTCGGCGAAGCCCGTGCGCACCGGCCCGCTTCTCGACGGCTACCGGGTGATCCGCTCGGGCCTGACCGGCAACGAGACGATCATCGTCAACGGGCTGATGCACGCTAGGCCCGGCACCAAGGTGAAGGTCGAGATGGTGACGTTGCCGCCCAAGGCCGAGACCGCCGGGTTGCAGCAATGAGGTTCGCACATTTCTTCGTCGACCGCCCAATCTTCGCATCGGTCGTTTCGATCGTCCTGCTGATCCTCGGCGGGATTGCCTATACCCAGCTGCCGGTCTCGCAATATCCCGAGATCGCACCGCCGACCATCGTCGTTCGCGCGCAGTATCCGGGCGCCGACGCCGAGACGGTCGCAGCGACGGTGGCAACGCCGATCGAGCAGGAGATCAACGGCGTCGAGGGCATGCTCTATATGTCGTCCTATTCGTCGGGTGACGGGGCGATGGCGCTGACCATCACTTTCAAGCTGGGCACCAATCTCGACCAGGCGCAGGTGCTGGTGCAGAACCGCGTGTCGGTCGCCGAGCCGCGCCTGCCCGAAGAAGTCCGCCGCCTCGGCATCACCACCACCAAGAGCTCGCCCGACCTGATGATGGTCGTGCACATGCTGTCGCCCGACAATACCTACGATCAGCTCTACGTCTCGAACTACGCCCGCTCGCGGGTGCGCGACATACTGCTCAGGTTGGACGGCGTCGGCGACCTCATCATCTTCGGCGAACGCGAATATTCGCTGCGTATCTGGCTCGATCCGGAAAAACTGTCCGCTTTGGGGATGACCTCGGGCGATGTGGTGCAGGCGCTGCGCGACCAGAACGTCCAGGTGTCGGGCGGCTCGATCGGCGCGCCGCCGACCAACATGGGCACCGCGTTCCAGTACACGGTCACCACGCAAGGCCGTTTCAACGACGCACGCGACTTCCGATACGTGATCGTCAAATCGACCGAGGACGGCCGCCTGATCCAGCTGCAGGACGTGGCACGCATCGAGCTCGGCGCCAAGGATTACGTCACCAACTCCTATCTCAACGGCAAGCCGGCGGTGGCGCTCGCCATCTTCCAGCGGCCGGGCACCAATGCGCTCGCCGCGGCCGCGGAGATCCAGGACAAGATGAAGGAGCTGTCCCGCGACTTCCCGAAGGGGTTGAGCTACGACATCGTCTACAATCCGACCGAGTTCGTCGCCGAGTCGATCCAGGAGGTCTACAAGACGATCCTCGAGGCGATGTTGCTGGTCATCGTCGTCATCATCGTCTTCCTGCAATCTTGGCGCATGGCGATCGTGCCGATCGTGGCGATCCCCGTGTCGCTGATTGGCACGCTGGCGGTGCTTTATGCCGCCGGCTTCTCGCTCAACATGCTGACACTGTTCGGCCTCGTTCTGGCGATCGGCATCGTCGTCGACGATGCGATCGTCGTGGTCGAGAACGTCGAGCGCAACATCGCCAGTGGGCTGGCGCCCAATCCGGCGTCGCACCTGACCATGAACGAAGTCGGAACGGCCATCATCGCGATTTCGCTGGTGCTGATCGCCGTGTTCGTACCGACAGCCTTCATCCCCGGCATTTCTGGGCAGTTCTACCTGCAGTTTGCGATCACCATCGCGGTGTCGACGGCGATCTCGGCATTCAATTCTCTAACGCTTTCGCCGGCGCTGGCCGCACTGCTGTTCAAGCCGCACCACGCCGCGGCGGCGCCGCCGCGCTTTTTCCTGGCGCGGTTCGGACGGACGCTCGCCGACGGCTTCAATCGCGGCTTCGACAGGGTCGCCCATTGGTATTCGAGCATCATCCGCGTGCTGGTCGGCTCGCGGATAGCGATCACCGCCATGCTGGCCGTTTTCGCGGCCCTCATCTACGCCACTGTCTACATGGTGCAGACGGTGCCGCGCGGTTTCATTCCGTCGCTCGACCAGGGCTATGCGATCGTCGTCATCCAGTTGCCGGACGGCGCCTCGCTATCGAGGACCGATGCGGTCGTCCAGCAGGCGTCGCAGATCATCCAGAAAACACCAGGCGTCGACTACGCAGTCGCCTTCGCCGGCTTCTCCGGCGCGACCTTCACCAACGCCACCAACGCGGGCGTGATCTTCGCCAGGTTCAAGCCGTTTGACGAGCGACTGAAGGCCGGCCAGTCGGCGACCAAGGTCATCGGCAATCTGTTCGGCAGCCTGCAAAGCATCAAGGAAGCCTTCATTATCGCACTGCCGCCGCCACCGATCCGCGGCGTCGGCAATGCCGGCGGCTTCAAGCTCCAGATCCAGGAGCGCAACAGCGCCGACATGCGGCAGATCCTGGCGCTTGCCTACGAAATCGCCGGCAAGGCCAACAAGACGCCGGGCTGACGGGCGTGTTCACGACGTTCTCAGCGTCGAGCCCGCAATTCTTCCTGGCGATCGATCGCGACAAGGCGCGCATCCTGAACGTGCCGATCCCCAACATCTTCGAGACGCTGTCGATCAATTTGGGCACTGCTTACGTCAACGACTTCAACGCTTTCGGGCGCGTCTACCAGGTGCGGGCGCAGGCCGACCAGGCGTTCCGCCTCGATCGCGCCGACATCTTGAAACTGAAGGTGCGCTCGGCGACCGGCGCGCTGGTTCCACTCGGCACGTTGGTCGAGATCCGCGACGTCACTGGCCCGGCGCTGGTCCAGCGCTACAACATGTACGTCTCGGTGCCGCTGCAGGGCAACGCGGCGCCCGGCGTTTCCACTGGCGAGGCGCTGGCATTGATGGAAGGGATCACGGCAAAGACGCTGCCGGCCGGTACCTCCTATGAATGGACTGAGCTCGCCTATCAGGAGCGCAACACCGGCAATGCCGCTGTCTATATCTTCGGACTGTCGGTGCTGTTCGTGTTCCTGGCGCTGGCGGCGCAATATGAAAGCTGGGTGCTGCCGTTCGCCATTGTGCTGGTGGTGCCGCTGGGCGTGCTCGCGGCGTTGGTCGGCGTGTCTTTGCGAGGGCTGGACAACAACATCCTCGTGCAGATCGGCCTCATCGTGCTGATCGGGCTTGCCGCCAAGAACGCGATCCTGATCGTCGAATTCGCGCGGCAGGCGCAGGAACGCGGCCTGTCGATCGCCGAGGCTGCCGTCGAAGCCTGCCGGCTCAGGCTGCGACCGATCCTGATGACCGCCTTCGCGTTCATCCTCGGCGTCGTGCCGTTGATGATCGCAACGGGCCCGGGCGCGGAAATGCGCCAGTCGCTCGGCACCGCGGTGTTCTCCGGCATGCTCGGCGTCACCTTCGTCGGCCTGTTCCTGACGCCGGTGTTCTACGTCACGCTCAGGTCGCTGTTTTCACGGCGCAAGCCCCGTGCCGAGGCCGAGCCTTCGGGGCCGGCAGAGGCGCCATCGGAGACGGCCGCGGAGTAGGGTTACGAATTCGCCGTGTTGGGCGCGGCTTATCACTCCAGAAAATCGGCGCCGCGCGGCAACGGCCACGACGGCATGACTGAAGACCAAAAGCTATGCGGCGCAAAGCTGCCGTTCGACTTAGAGCATTTCACCGTTTCATGGAAACGGCGAACCGCTCTAACTCTTTGTTTTGACGCAATTCCGGACGGAAAACCGCTCACACTTTTCCTGGAATTGCTCTAGGATCACCTACGTCGCCGGCCCATTCCTCGCCGCCTTCGCCAATTCCTGTTCCAGATCCACCAGTTCCTTGCCGCCCGCCATCAGATTGAGCAGCTGGTCGCGGGTGATTTCGCCTTTGGCGTAGGTGCCGGTGCTCCGGCCGCGCTTCAACAGGGTGAAGCGGTCGCCGACGACATAGGCGTGGTGAACGTTGTGGGAGATGAAGATGACGCCGATGCCGCGTGCCTTGGACTGCACGATGAGCTTCAGGACCACGGAGGCCTGGTGGACACCCAGCGCCGATGTCGGCTCGTCGAGGATCAGCACCTTGGCGCCGAAATAGACGGCACGCGCTATGGCCAGGCACTGCCGTTCGCCGCCCGACAGCGTGCCGACGGGCTGTTCGGGATCGCGCAGCTGGATGCCCATCGCCGACATCTCGTCATAGGCGGTGCGGTTGGCGAAGTCGGCGTCGAACTGGCTGATCGGCCCGAATTTGCGCATCGGCTCGCGCCCGAGGAAGAAGTTGCGCGCCACGCTCATCAGCGGCACCAGCGCCAGGTCCTGGTAGACGGTTGCGATGCCGCTGTTACGCGTATCGGCGGGCGAGGCAAACCGTGTCGGCTTGCCCTGGACACGGATCTCGCCTTCGTCCGGCGTGTAGACGCCGGACAGCGTCTTGATCAGCGTCGACTTGCCGGCGCCATTGTCGCCGAGCAGGCAATGCACCTCGCCGGGGCAGACATCGAAGGACACATCCTTCAGGGCCACGACCGAGCCGAAATATTTGCTGACCGACTTCAGTTCGACATAGGGCTCGGCCATCACCGGCTCCTCATGGCGCGGTTGCGCACATAGCTGTTGAACAACACCGCGATGACCATCATGGCGCCCATGAACAGCTTGAACCAGTCGGTGTCGATGCCGGTGTAGAAGATGCCCATCTGCACCACGCCGAAGATCAGGGCGCCGAACATGGCGCCGATGGCCGATCCATAGCCGCCGGTGAGCAGCGTGCCGCCGATGACGACGGCGATGATGGCCTCGAACTCCTTCTGCGTGCCGCGCAGCGTGTCGGCCGAGCCGGTGACAAGCACCTGGATCGCGGCAAAAAGCGCGGCCGCTAGTGCCGTCATGACGAACAGCGTGATCTTGGTGCGCGCCACCGGCACGCCGAGATTGCGCGCGGCATTGGCTTCGCCACCGGCTGCAAAAATCCAGTTGCCGAAGCGGCTGCGCGTCAACAGCCAGGTGCAGGCCAGGGTCAGCACGATCCACCACACGATCGACACCGGAATGCCTGATATCGATGGCAGGCCGTCCGCCCGCTTGCCGATCAGGCCGATGTCGGCAAGCCTGGCGATCAGGCCGGAAAACACCTGTCCCGAAAACAGGCTGTTCAGCGGATCGTGCAACGCCAGCTCGTGCACGCCCGACACCTGGGTCCGCCCCGAAATGCCGCGCGTGAGGCCAAGGGTGAGGCCGCGCAGCATGAACAGGCTGCCGAGCGTCACGATGAAGGAGGGCAGGCCGGTCCTGACGACGGCGAGCCCGTTGAGCGCGCCGATGCCGCCGCAAACGGCGAAGGTGAACAGCAGCGACAGCCAGATCGGCCAGCCCCAGAAAACAGCGGGGATGGCGATGAGGATGCCGGCAAAGCCGATCATCGAGCCGACCGACAGGTCGAACTCGCCGGCGATCATCAGCAGAGCCACCGGGGCGGCGAGAATGCCAAGCTGGGCCGAGACTTCGAGGAAGTTGATGATGCCCTTGGCACTGAACAGTCCCGTGCCCCCCGCCGTGATGGCGAAGAACACGAAGACCAACACGGTGCCGGCGACCGCGCCAAGTTCCGGCCTGCTCAACAGGCGGCTCAGGCGTGAGACGGACCGGACCCGCTCGTCGCTAGTCTCTGAAACCATGGCTGCTTGCCCTTCACCCAAGTAAGAACGGCCGGGGCAAGGCCCCGGCCGCCAGTCCTAGCGCTTGCCGAGTTTCGACAGCTCGATAACCGAGGCGGCGGTGTCCTTGGTGACGAAGCCGGGGCCGGTCGGATAGTCGGCGATCGGCATGATCTTGTACTTCTTCCAGAGATCGAACATCGCGACCGGGATGTAGCCCATGGCGTATTGCTGGGCGTCGATGCCCCATTCCATCTTGCCGGCGACGACGGCCTGCAGGATCGTGGGGGAGAGATCGAACGTGCCGGTCTTCACCTTGCCCGACAGGCCCAATTCATCAAGCGCGGCAAGCGTCGGTTCGGCACCGCTGGCGCCGACGGCAAGAATGAACTGTGTATCGGCATGAGCGGTCATATAGGCGATCACGCGGTTCTTCATTTCGGTCGGGTCGATGACGCCGTTCATCACCGGCACATCGACGCCCAGGCCCTTGGCAAAGCCGGCGCAACGGTCGTCGAGGCTCGAATTGCCGACCTCGTGGTTGGCGCAGACCGCCTTGGTGAGGCCGAGCGCCTTGATGCGCTCGCCGGCCGTGACGCCTGCCTGGAATTCATCCTGCCCCATGAACAGCAGGCCGCCAAGATCGTGCGTGAGTTTCGAACCGCCGGAATCGATGATGATGACCGGGATGCCGGCGGCGATGGCATTCTTGACCGGAGCCGAAAGGGCGGCCGCGTCGGGGATCGAGACGACCATGCCGTCGGGCTTCGAGGCGGCGATGGCGTCGATCATCTGCGCCATCTTGGCCATGTCGAAGGTTTCGGGCGCCAGATATCGGCCTTGACGCCGAGCGTCTTGGCGGCATCGTCCATGCCGTTCTTGACCACCGACCAGTAGGGGTCGCCGCTCTGGCCGTGGGTGACGAACACCACCCGAGTCTCGTCGGCGGCCGCAAGGGTCGTGGCCGCCGTCATCATGGTGAAGCCGGCCAGCAGGCCGAGCGCAAGCTTTACTAATTTCGCAAGCGAAAACATAGAACCTCCTGTTTGTTTTCCGCCGCCGCAATTACGGTCGGCAGTCCAGTTGCCCCTTCATTCCAGTTCCGTTCCTCAGCACTGGTTCCCCAGAGGCCGCATGGCGGCCTCAATCACTCGATGACGTCAAATCCGGCTTGCCGCGCCATGCGCGACAGGTTCTGAAATCCCATCGTCGCATAGGTCAGCGGATTGGCCTTGTTGGGATCCTGCTCGGCCTCGACGACCAGCCAGCCGCTGTAGCCATTGTCGGCCAGCACGCGCAAAATGGCGGGGTAGTCGATGGAACCGTCGCCGGGAACGGTGAAGATCCCTTCCATGACCGCACCCATGAAACTCATGTCCTCGGCGCGGGCGCGCTCGAGCACGGGTTTGCGGGCGTCCTTGCAATGCACATGCACGACTCGGCTAACGTGCGCCTTGATCAGGGCAAGCGGATCGCCACCCGAAAATGTCGAATGGCCGGTGTCGTAGAGCAGGCCGACCGCTTCGCCGGTGTGCCGCATCAACAGGCCGACCTCGGCATCGGTCTCGACGATGGTTCCCATATGGTGGTGGAAGGCCATGCGCACGCCGAAATCCGCCATCCTCTCTGCCAGCGCCGTCAGCTTGCGGCCATAGGCCGGCCATTCTTCCGCGCCGAGCGCAGGGCGCTGCGAGATCGGCCCCCAGATGGCGTTGTGGCGCCCGCGCGAGGTGTCGGCGTAGACAACATGGGTCGAGCCCATATCCTTCAGAAGCTGGAGATGCGGCGTGATCGCATCCATTTCCGCACCGACATCCTTCTCGTCGCAGCGGCCATCATACCAGCCGGAAATCACGGCAAGGCCATAGCGCTGCATGATCGGCTTCAGCTCGGCCGAGCGGCGCGGAAACTTGCCGCCAAGTTCAGTGCCGGCATAGCCGGCCTGCCTGGTTTCGCTGAGGCAGACGTCAAGCGGCGTATCGCCGCCGAGCTCCGGCACGTCGTCGTTGGACCAGGTGATCGGGTTGATGCCGATGCGAACCGTCACGGGCGAACTCCTGATTGCTTCGACTGGGCTAGGTGATGGCGGGCGAGGCCGGCGAGCAGCGTCATGTCGCGGCGGGCATGCTCGGCGGTGTTGCGCACGGCTGAGCCTTCGACGATCGCCGACCAGAAACCTTTCAACTCCTCGACGAATGCTTCCTCGTAGCCGCTGCTTATATCGCGGCTGGAAAGCGTATGGCCGTCGCCGGTGCGCAGCGTCAGCCGTGTCGGCTGGTGGTTGAGATAGGGCGAGGGGAATTCCAGCTCGAGCGCGGCGTCGTCGAAGTAGAGCGTGATGCGCTCGCGGTAATCGGGCAGCTTGGGAACGGCAACATGCGCCATGGTCCACAGCGCCTCGCCGTCGAGCAGCCGGACAGTGCCCTGGCCGCCTTCGCCTTTGGCGAAGAGCGAGGCGCCGACAATTTCACCATCGACGACGCCGAGTGCATCGAGCAAGCCATGGACGGCGTTCACATCATGCACGATCGACGAACAAAAGGCGCCGACAAAGCCGCGAAAGGCGTCGGGATCGTCCAGCCCCGGCACCGCGCGCTCCACCTGTTCGCGCTGCCTGGCTTCGGTCGAGGCAATCAATTCCGCCGCGACGTCGTCACCCCGGCAAGTGGAGGCGTGCCGGATGAAGGGCCAGGCGTCGGGATCGTTGACCTCGACCGAAATGTAGCGAAGCGTCCGCGCCGTGCCGGGCAGCATTTTCAATGCCGCCTCGTAGCTCGGGTCGAAACGCTTCATGTAGCCGACCTGGAGCACCTTTCCGGCGCGATCCCTGGCGGCGATCAATTCGTCGATATCGTCTGCGCTGTAGCAAAGCGGCTTTTCACAGAAGACATGCAGCCCCTTGGCGAAGGCGGCGAGGCTTTGTTCGCGGTGCAGCGCATCCGGCGAGGCGATGATCACGGCGTCAAGCGGCATGGCGAGAAGCGCGTCGAGATCGGCGGATGTTTCGAGGCCGAATTCCTCGCCGACGAAGGCGCGGACTTTGCGCGAAGGGTCGTAGACACCGACGATCTTGAACTGCCGGTGCAGCTTGAGCAGGTTCGGGATGTGCTCGACCTGGGCGACGCCGCCCGCACCGATCACGCCCACCCTTATGCACTGCATCGGCCAGCCCCATCTGAACCCGAACGCTTTTTCTTGAGCCTAAGGCTGCTTTGGTTCCATTGTGAGAGCCAGATCCGATTGATTTTTGGGAACCAGATGAAGACCAGTTTTCCCGTCGACGGCATGGCGCTCGATCGCGAGAGCCCCGCCAATCTGCATCGGCAGCTCTATGTCCAGTTGCGCGGCCTGATCGAACGGCGCGTGCTGCCGAGCGGCCACGCATTGCCCTCGACACGGGTCATGGCGCGGGATCTGAATGTCGGGCGCAACACGGTGATTGCCGCTTGCGATCAGCTGGCGCTGGAAGGGTATCTCGCCATACGGCCACGCAGACCCTCAGTGGTGATGGACCTGCCGACCCGCTCGGTGGCGGTGGAAGATGTATCGCTCGAGGACGCCAATCCGATATCGCGGCGCGGGCAGACAATGCTTGCGCAACCCTACCATCATGGCCGGCCGGGCATGCTTGCCTTTCATCCCGGCATGCCGGACCCGGGATAATTTTCCGTTCAACACCTGGTCGAAACTGCTCAGCCGCCGCGCAAAATTCGCGCATATCGATCTTTTCGGCACCTATCACGTCAAAGGCTATCCACCGCTTTGCGAGGCGATAGCGCGCTACCTCACCGCATCGCGCGGCGTGAAGTGCACCGCCGAGCAGATCGTGGTGACCAATGGCGCGCAATCGGCGTTCGATCTCCTGGCCCGGCTGCTGATCGATGACGGCGATACGGTGTGGATGGAGGAGCCGGGCTATTACGGGGCCGGTTCGGCCTTTGTCTCGGCCGGGGCGAAACTGGCGCCGCTGCGCGTCAGCAACGCCGGCTGGAACCTTGATCCGCCGCCTGTCATTCCGCGCATGATCTTCGTGACGCCCTCCTGCCATCACCCGCTCGGCATCACCATGCCGATGGAACAGCGGCTCAATCTCTTGCACATGGCCGAGACCTGGCGCTCGTGGATCATCGAGGATGACTATGACGGCGAATACCGTTTCCAGGGACAGCCCATTCCGGCACTGCAAGGCATCGGCGCGTCAAACCGTGTGGTCTATGTCGGCACCTTCGCCAAGATACTTTTCCCGGCGATGCGCCTCGGCTTCATGGTGGCGCCCAAGGCGATAGACCATACGATCGTCTCGGCGCTGAGCGTCAGCGGCCAGTTCGCCCCCTTGCTGACCCAGGCGGCGCTCGCGGATTTCATGAACGAAGGGCATTTCACCCGCCATCTCAGACGCATGCGGCGCCTCTATGCGGAGAGGCGCCAGTTCTTCCTCGAAAGCGCGCAAAGGCATCTGGGCGAGTGGCTGGATTTCCACGCCACCGAATCCGGCATCCAGGTCGTCGGCATTTTTCGCGAGAAATGCAGCGACTGGGCGGTTGCCGAGGCGGCGCTTCAGCAGGGCATCAACGTCTCGGCTTTGTCGATCCAGTACCGTCACGGCACGGAGCAGAACGGCCTCGTCATGGGCTTCGCGGCAGCCGATGCGCCGACGACCGAAAAGACGATGCAGAAGTTTCGCGCCGTGCTGCAAAGCCATTTTAGCGAACGAATAGTCAGGGGTAAAAGCCCGAGATTGGGCGACATGCGTTAGAGATGCTGGCGGAGGAAGGCTCCCACCATGTCGACAGCGTCGCGCGCGGCTTGCAGCTGGGCAAGGTTCGAGGGGAAAACATGCGTCATGCCTTCCCAGATATGCAGCGCTGCATCGCCGTCCGCGCTCGACGCCGCCTCGACCACGCGGCGTGAATCGTCGAGCAGGATCTCGTCATCGCCGACATGGACCAGCAGCGGCGGCAGTCTGCCCAGGGGCTGATAGAGCGGCGAGGCGCGTGGATCGCTGGGATCGGCGCCTTTGAGATAGAGGTCAGCCGCCTTTTTCAGCTCGTCGCGTTTCACCAACGGGTCGGCTTCCGCTCTCGTCTGCATCGAGCCGCCGGCCAGCGCAAGATCGGCCCATGGCGACATCAGCACCGCGCAACGCGGCATGACGCCAGTGCCCTTCGTGGCCTTGGCCGCTACCAGCGTCAGCAATGACAGCGCAAGGCCACCGCCAGCCGAGTCGCCGGCAATCGCGATCGCCTCTTGGCCCATTTCGCAAAGCCCGGTGAATACACTGAGCGCATCGTCGATGGCGGCCGGAAAAGCGTGCTCGGGTGCCAGCCGGTAGTCTGGAATGAAGGCCGGTGCGCCGCCACGCTGCACGATCTGGCTGACGAAGTTGCGGTGACCGATGGCCGAGCCGAGCACATAGGCGCCGCCATGAAGGTAGAGGATCACGGCGCGTGAGGAACCGGCCTTTGGCCGGCACCATACGCCCGATACCGCCCCGACCGTGCCTGTCTCGAAGCTGATCCCGTCGGCGGCAGGCGTGTGTTGCATCAGCTCTTCGAAGGCTGGCCGCGACGCCGGCGCAAACTCCAGCGCCGGCAACGTCGCCAGCATGTCGCGCATCGCTTGCATGACCGCGCGGTCACTCTCGTCCTCGGGGTGGATTTCGACGCTCATGAGTTGGTCCTAAGGCTTGAGAAGTTCGGTGCGGAATTCCGGAGCGAGCGCCGCGGCTTTGGCGAGAAAGGCGCCGAATTCGTCCTTTGTCAGCTCCGGCGCGGATGCGGTACGGCTCTCGACCGGTGTTCCGACCTGGGCAAAGAACACCTCCTGCCCGGCGGGTGCGCACATGCATAACATGCGCACATCAGCGCCTGAGACATTCTTGAAGGAATGCGGCGCGTTGGCGGGGATGTTCACCGTCATGCCTGCTTTGGCCACGCTTTTTTGGCCACGAAAGGTGAACTCCATCTCGCCTTCCAGGAGGTGGAACATTTCCTCGAAATCATGCCGGTGCGGGCCGGGGCCGCCGCCATCGGGAACCTTCATGTCGATCAGGCAGAAGCGTCCGGCCGTCTGTGTGCCGGAAAGCAGCACGGTGTAGGTGTCGCCGACCACGGCCAGATGCTGAAGCGATGCATCGTCGGGATCGACGACCGAGAGCTGGCGATCGAGGTCGTCAGCGGGGATTTCGAATTCGGGCATGTCTGGCCTCCAAGGGGGGTACCGGCGGGTTGCCAGCTTTCGTGTCAGTGGTACCTGCTAGTTAGGGCCGGCACAGCAAAAAGGTCGTTCGACCGGCTGGACTCACTGTCCCACGGATGGAACAGTCGCCGGCATGATCGATCTCAATGACCTGCGCGTTTTCGAGAAAGTGGCGGCGACCAGCAGCTTCTCGATTGCCGGCCGCGCGCTCGGCCTGCCGAAATCGACGGTCAGCCGCAACATCGCAAGGCTGGAGCAGCAGCTGGGTGCGCGGCTGTTTCAGCGCACCACCCGCGCCGTGATCTTGACCGCCGCCGGGGAGGCGTTGCAGACACGCTGCGTCGAGCTGATGGTGCGGATCGACGAGACGGTGACCTATGTCGAGAGCCTCGCCGGCGAGCCGCGCGGTTTGCTGCGGGTCAGCGCCGGCATCGGCTTCGGCATCAATGTCCTGTCACGGCATTTGCCCGCATTCCTCGCCCGCTTTCCCCATGTCGATGTGTCGCTCGACCTGACAAGTCGAGACCTTGATCTTGTCGCCGAGCGGGTCGACGTGGCGATCCGGATGGGGCCGCTGCCGGATTCCGCACTCGTGGCGACACGCCTGGGCAGCGTGCGCCGCTGCCTCGCCGCTTCGCCGGACTATCTCGCCCGGCACGGCACGCCGCTGACGCCGGCAGAGCTGTCAAAGCATGAATGCATCGAGATGCCTCGCGGCGACGGCCGGACGCGGACCTGGCATT
Organism: Mesorhizobium kamtschaticum; assembly: GCF_056174585.1. Lineage (NCBI taxonomy): Bacteria > Pseudomonadati > Pseudomonadota > Alphaproteobacteria > Hyphomicrobiales > Phyllobacteriaceae > Mesorhizobium > Mesorhizobium kamtschaticum. The sequence goes on from NZ_CM149691.1 coordinate 2,843,111, forward strand.
TTTACCGGGGCGGCGAGATGGCCACGGTCGATGTCCGCAACCGGGTCAGCGTCAACGATGCGCTGACCATCCATCAACTTGTTCGCAACGGCGCCGGTCTCGGCGTGCTTTCAACTTATCTCTGTATTGACGATTTCGCCGAAGGGCACCTCGTCCCGCTGCTCACCGATTGGGACATCGCGCCGGTCGAGGTCAATCTGCTGTTCCCGAGCAAGCGCGAGCTGTCGCAGACGGTGCGCAGCTTCGTGGATTTCATGCGCGAGGTTTCGGTGCCCAACGAGCATTGGCAAGGCGGCATCGTCGGAACGGATTGATGATCGGTTTCCTCTCGCTTGTGGGGCACCTCAGATCGGCAGTTCCGATGTGTACTTGATCGTCCAGCTCGGCACGTCGGTCTTGACGTTCTGGACACCCTTGATGCGGCTCAGATGCTCCGACTGGAAGCGGCGATAGTCGTTGATGTCGGCCGCCACCACGCGCACCATGGCGTCGCAGTCGCCGAGCATCAGGTAGCATTCCATGACTTGCGGCAGCTTGGCCACTTCGGTGGCGAAATGCTCGATCGTGTCCTCGTCCTGCGTCTTCAGCCAGATGCGGGTGAAGAAGGTGAGGCCCTTGCCAATGCTGGCCGGGTTGAGCACCGCGACATAGCGGTCGATGACGCCGGCTTCCTCCAGAAGCTTCACGCGCCGCAGGCAAGGCGAGGGCGACAGCCCGACCTCATTGGCCAGATCATTGTTGGCCATGCGGCCGTCGCGCTGCAGCGCCCGCAGGATGCGCCTGTCGATGTCATCGAGTTTCATGGTGTTGAACTCCATCTTTTTTGATATCTGTGACATCTGGTGCCAAGAATAGGTGAAATGCGACAATCTTCGCAACCAAATTGCGGAGAGGTGCGGGTATGTTTGCCGCCGGTATCACGAGAGTTCAAAACGCAGGGAAGCGGCGGCCGCGGGGCCGGCCGATGGTAGAGCATGAGCATTTCACAGACGGTCGAGGCGGCGGGCGATGGCTCGGGATCCGAATTCCGCCGGGGCGTCGCGTCCTGCGCGCCGGTGCTGTTGGGCACCATTCCCTATGCTCTGGTGCTGGGCGCGCAGGCGACGCAGAAAGGGCTGACCACGGTCGAGCTATCCATGATGACGGGGCTGAATTTCGCCGGCGGTTCGGAATTCGCGGCGATCCAGTTGTGGACGTCGCCGCCGCATATCCTGCTCATCGTCGCCATAACCTTCCTGGTCAACAGCCGGCATCTGCTGATGGGAGCGGCGCTCGCACCGTTCCTGCGCGGCCTGCCGCGCCGCAAGGCGTTTCCAGCGCTGTTCTTCCTATGCGACGAAAGCTGGGCGCTGGGCCTTGCCGATGCCAAACAGCGCGCTGCCGCCGGGATCACGCCGGCCTTCAGCCCGCGCTATTATATGGGCGCGGCGCTGGCGATGTACCTGGCCTGGGTGGGCTTCACGGCGACGGGCGCGCTGCTCGGACCGATGCTCGGCGATGTCCAGCACTACGGTTTCGACATGGCGTTTCCGGCCGTCTTCCTGGTGCTGATGCGCGGCATGTGGAAGAGCGTGGCGGCGGCGCGACCCTGGCTGGTCAGCCTGGTCGTTGCCGCCCTTGTCTATCTCTGCGTTCCCGGCGCCTGGTATGTCGCGGCGGGCGCGGTGTCGGGGCTCGCCGCTGCCTGGCTGATGGCAGGTGATGCATGATCGACGCGGCAACCTTTCTCACCATCGTGCTAATGGCAGGGGTCACCTATCTGACGCGGATCGGCGGCTATGTCGTGCTCCGCAACCGCACGCTCAGCGCCCGTGCCACGGCGGTGATGGAGGCAGCACCGGGCTGCGTGCTGATCTCGGTCATCGCGCCGGCTTTCGTGTCCCGGAATCCGGGCGATCTGCTGGCCTTGGCGATCACTCTCGTCGCGGCGACGCGGTTCTCCATGCTGCCGACCGTGCTGATCGGCGTGGGTGCTGCGGGCCTGCTCAGACATTTCATCGGATAGAATCCAACAAAAGCCAGGCGGGCGCCCGCGTTTACTGGACCGTGGACGTGATGCGCCGACCGCTGGCGTCGAACAGATGCAACTGGCTCAGGTCTGGCGCGAGGAAAACCTGTTGGCCCGGCATCACGGGAATACGTTCGCGCAGCAGTGCGCTCAGCGTGTTGTTGCCAGCCTTGGCCATGACAAGCGTTTCCGCGCCGGTCGGCTCGACCACTTCGACCACGGCCGGCACGCCGCTGTCGGAGAGCCTGAGATGCTCTGGCCGGATGCCCCAGGCCAGCGCGCTTTCGCCCTGTTCCAACACCGGCAGCGGAAACACGATGCCGTCGCTGGCGGTAAAACCGTCCGCCGTGGTGCGGCCCTGCAGGATGTTCATCGACGGCGAGCCGATGAACTGGGCGGCGAACAGATTGGCCGGGCGGTCGTAGAGATCGAGCGGGGCGCCGACCTGTTCGACGATGCCGCCATTCATGACGACGATCTTGTCGGCCATGGTCATGGCTTCGACCTGGTCGTGGGTGACGTAGACGATGGTGGTTCCCAGGCGCTGGTGCAGCGCCTTGATCTCGGTACGCATCTGCACGCGCAGCTTGGCGTCGAGGTTGGAGAGCGGCTCGTCGAACAGGAAGACTTTCGGGTCGCGCACGATGGCGCGGCCCATGGCGACACGCTGGCGCTGGCCGCCGGACAACTGGCGCGGATAACGCTCCAGCAAATCCTTCAGTCCGAGGATCGTCGCGGCGCGCATGATCTTGGCGTCGATCTCGCTTTTGTCGGTCTTCTTCAGCGTCAGCGCGAAGGCCATGTTCTCGCGCACCGTCATATGCGGGTAGAGCGCATAGTTCTGGAACACCATGGCGATGTCGCGCGATTTCGGCGCGACGTCATTGATGACCTTGCCTTCGAGCGCGATCTCGCCGGCGCTGATGTCTTCCAGCCCGGCAATCATTCTCAGCAAGGTCGACTTGCCGCAACCGGACGGACCGACGAGGATGACGAATTCACCCGATGCAATATCGACCGACACGCCGTGGATAACCCTGGCCTTGCCATAGGCCTTCTCGACGCCTGTTATGGTGAGCGCACTCATTGGTTTTTTCCTTAGAAGAGACCTTGTCGCCGCCCTTGAGTTGCAAGATCTGCCGCGCCTCGTCAGGAGTGGCCACGAAGGCGCCGAGCCCCTCGATGATCTGGCGCACCTTCCTTACCTGCTCGGCGTTCGATTTCGCCAGCTGGCCCTTGCCGATCCACAGCGAGTTCCTCCAGCCCGACGCGCACATTGCCGCCGAGCGCAATCGCCTGGGTGGCGATCGGCAGCTGGCTGCGGCCAGCGCCCAGCACCGACCAGTGGTAATCCTGTCCAAACAGGCGGTCGGCGGTGCGCTTCATATGCGCGACATCCTCCGGATGGGTGCCGATGCCGCCCAGGATACCGAACACGCTCTGGATGAAGAACGGCGCCTTGACCAGGCCGCGCTCGACGAAATGGGCGAGCGTGTAGAGATGGCCGATGTCGTAGCATTCGATCTCGAAACGCGTGCCGTTCTCCGCGCAGGTGCGCAATATGTGCTCGATGTCGCCAAAAGTGTTGCGGAAGATGCGGTCGCGCGAGCCTTCGAGATAAGGCCGTTCCCAGTCATGCTCGAACGTCTTGAAGCGTTCCAGCATCGGATAGAGGCCGAAATTCATCGAGCCCATGTTGAGCGAGGCGACTTCCGGCGCGAAGGTCGCCGCCGGCTTGACGCGCTCCTCGACGCTCATCGTCGCGGCACCGCCGGTGGTGATGTTGATGACGCAGTCCGAACGCTGCTTGATCACCTTCAGGAAGGGCGCGAAGGCCTCGGTCGACTGGTCGGGCCGGCCATCGGCGGGATTGCGCGCATGCAGATGGACGATGGCAGCACCCGCCTCGGCCGCGCCGATCGCGGCATCGGCGATCTCTTGCGCGCTCACCGGCAGATGCGGCGACATTGACGGCGTGTGGATCGAGCCGGTGACCGCGCAGGTGATGATGATCTTGTTCTGGTTCGCCACTTGAAGATTCCTCGTCTATTTGACCGCAGCTTATTTCACCGCGCCTTATTTCACCGCACCTTGGGTGATGCCCGAGATGAACTGCTTCGACAGCACGATGTAGAGCAGGGTGATCGGCAGCGCCGCCAGCGTCAGCCCGGTGAACAGCACGCCCCAGTCGGTGGTGAATTCGCCGACGAAGACGGTGAGGCCCTGCGGCAGCGTCTTGAGATTGTCCGACGTGATCAGCACCAGCGGAAAGAAAAGTCGTTCCAGATCGGAACCGCGTTCTGGATCGCGACGATGACGAGCGCCGGGCGCGCCAGCGGCAGCATGATCGAGCGCATGATGCGAAATTCGCTGGCGCCGTCCATGCGTGCGGACTCTTCCAGTTCACGCGGCAAGGTCCGGAGGAAGCCGGTCATGATGAACACCGCCGAGGGAATGCCCATGGCGACATAGACCAGCACCAGGCCGGCATAGCTGTCGACCAGACCAAGCGAATACAGCTGGATGAACAGCGGAATGATCGCCAGTTTCAGCGGCACCGTCATGCCGCTTAGGAAAAACATCAGCACCAATGCGCTCAGCCTGAACTGGTAGCGGGCAATGGCGTAGGCGGCCATGGTGCTGAACAGAAGGATCAGCGCCACCGCGGCCACTGTGATGCCGACGGAATTGGCGAGGTAGCGGACGAAGTTGGTTTCGCTCCACACCCGCTCGGCATTGGCCAGCGAAAAGTGCGCCGGCAGGGCGAAGGGCGAACTGAAGATCTCTGCATTGGTCTTGAAGGACGACGTCACCATGACGAACAGCGGATAGATCATGATGACGGCGTTGATCGCCAGCATCAGCTGGATGGCGCCGTTCTTCAACAGTTCGGCGGGTTGCGCGGTGCGGGTTGTCGCGCTCACAGTTCGATCTCGCGGCGGCGCAGGTAGCGAAGCGCGATTGCGGTGACGCCGGCAACGATGATGAACATCATCACGGCCAGCGCGCTGCCTTGGCCGAAATCCTGGATGCCGGTCGTCGTCGAGCCGAAGGCGGTGCGGTAGAAATAGAGGCCGAGCACGTCGGTGGCGCCGCCGGGCGAGCCGGTGAGGCCGGCCATGACGTAGGGGATTTCGAACCAGTTGAAGCTGCCGATGAAGGTCAGGATGGTGACGATGGTCACGCTCGGCGCGATCAGCGGCCAGATGATCTTCGTCATCAGCACATAGTCGCCGGCGCCGTCGAGACGGGCGGCCTCGATCACTTCCTTGCTGACGCGCTGCATGCCGGCGAGCAGCACCAGGGTCGGGAAGCCGAGCCAGTGCCAGACATTGGCGAACAGGATGCTGCCCAGTGCCGTGTGTTCATTGCCAAGCCACGGGATGGCGCCGATGCCGACCAGCGCTAGCGTCTGGTTCACCAGACCGAACAGCGGGTGCAGGAAGAGTTTCCACAGGAAGCCGACGATGACCGCCGACAGCACGACCGGAAGAAAGACGATGACCTGGTGGATGCGGTGGCCGGGCAGCGCCTTCAGCAAGGCATAGGCGAGCAGGAAGGCGGTGCCGTTCTCGAACACCATCAGCGCCACGAAGGCGATGATGTTGTGCTTCAGCGCATTGTAGGTCCAGTCGCTATAAGGCTGTTCAAACAGCACCTTGCGGAAGTTTTCGAAGCCGATGAATCCGATCGGCTGCAAGCCGTTGAACTCATAGAAGGCAAGGCGGAAGGCCGACAGCAGCGGCCAGAGCACGAACAGCACCATGACCACCAGGGCCGGTGTCAGCAGGGACGCGATCCAGAGTGACCGGCGCCACGGAAAGGCTTTTGTGGTGTGGCGCCGGCCGATGCTCATGTCACTTGCCCTGGAAAGGCTTGTACCATTTGGCGAGGCCGCTGGTCAGGTCGGCGGCCAGCTGGTCCGGGGTGATCGAACCCGACATCATCTTAGTGATGTCGCCCTGCAGCAGCTCCGATCCCGTCGGCTTCTCGAAACGGAAGTAGACGACATTGATATGCGGCATGGCGGTTTCGTTCAACTTGGCGACATGGGCGAGAAGCTCGTCCTTGATGACGACGCCCTTGATTGGCGAGATGTTGCCGAGCAAAGCGGAGAACTTGTCGCCGAACTCCTTGGTGCCCATCCAGTTGACCAGCTTGAGCGCGGCCTCCTTGTTGGCCGACTTGGCGTTGACGGCATAGCCGCCGTCGAAGAACTTGGTCACCTGCGGCGTATCGCCGGCCTTGGCCATTGGCGGGGCGATGAAGTCCATGTTGATGGCCGGGTTCTGGGTGCGGTAGCTGGCGATGTCGAAGCTGCCGCCGGCCAGCATCGCCGCCTTGCCGCTGATGAACAACTGGCCGGCGGTGTCGTAGTCGATGCCTTCAAAGCCGGGCGGCATATAGTCGCGCAGTTCCAGCAGCTTGCCGAGCGCCGCGATATAGCGCGGGTCCTTGAAGGTGGTCTTGCCCGACGTCAGGTCGCTGACAAAGTCCTGGCCGAGGAACGGGTTGGTGAAGATGGCTACGAACATTTCGTTGAACCAGCTGGTGCCCATGCCGTTGGCGAGGGGATAAATGCCCTTGTCCTTCAGCGCCTTGCTGACGGTGATGAACTCATCCCATGTGGTCGGCGGCGTCAGCCCGGCTTTTGCAAAGACGTCCTTGTTGATGAACAGGCCGAGCGTCTGCGAGGCGAAGGGCAGGGAATAGACCTTCTTGTCGGCGCGGTAGGTGCCGGCCACCAGCGCATCGGCGGGCTGGTTGGCCAGCGAAGGCACCGTGGTCAGATCCTGCGGCTCGAAATAGCCCGCCTTCACGAACTGCTCGAGCCAGCCATAGGCGTGGGTGTGGATGACGTCGCCGCCCTTGCCGGCGGCCAGCGCCGTCGAGACGATGGTCGGATAGTTCTCGTCCGGGAAGGACTCGAACTTCACATGGATGTCCGGGTTGGCCTTGGTGAAGTCGGCGAAAAGTTCGTTGTAGGCGGCCTTGTCTTCCTGGCGCCAGGTCCAGAACGAGATGTCGGTGGCATGCGCCACGCCGGCTGCCAATCCCCATGCGAAAGACGCGGCCGCGAGGGCCAGCCCAATCCTTCTCCTGCTCATGTTGCAATCTCCCATTCGCGCTTGATGCGCTTTTTACGACGATTATCAAATCATAGTTCTTGCCGTCTGGGAAGATAGTTTGTAAAGTTTCCTAACTAATGTGGATTGAGACGAGGCGACCCGCTTCGTCCGGCGTGCGCGGTGGATGTCGGTGACCCAGAAAATCATTGCAGGCGTGGATATAGGCGGCACCAAGACACGCATCATGGCGTGCCAGGGCGAGCGCGCGATCGCCGACGAGGTGCTGGTGACGGAGAGCTGGCGCATCCGCCAGATGGAAACCGATGCGACGACACTGGCCGGGATCGTCGCCGGATTGTGCGGCTTCGCGCCAGCGGCCATGGCGGTTGGAGCGCACGGTTGTGACACGGACGAGCAATGCCTGCGCTTCCAGGCGCTGCTGGCCAGCAGGACCGGTGGTGCGGTGCAGGTGGTCAACGATGCCGAACTGATGGTGCCTGCCGCTGGCTATATCGATGGCATCGGCGTCGTCTCCGGCACAGGCTCCATCGCGGTGGCGCGCACGGCCGATGGCAAGATGCTGGCCGCGGGCGGCTGGGGCTGGATCCTTGGCGACGAGGGCAGCGCGCCGGCATTGGTGCGCGAGGCGGCCAAGGCAATCCGGCACAGCCTCGACCGGGGCCAGGATGGCGACCCGCTGATTGCCGCGCTGATGCGCGAACTCGATACAGACGACCAGACCAAGCTCGGCATCCTGCTCAACGAAACGCGCGGTGCGGCGGTCTGGGGCCGTTATGCCAATGCCGTGTTCGCCGCGGCGATCGCCGGCTCGGCTCTCGCCATCCGCGTCATCAGGGAAGGCGGCGCAGGGTTGGCCGCGCTGGTCGAACTCTTGATCGAACGCGGCGCCAATCCCGCCCTGGTCGTGGCTGGCGGCGGTGTCATCTCGGAGCAGCCGATGCTGATGGCGGCATTTGTCGAGGCCATGGCAAAGGTGTCGCCGTCGAGCCAGGTGCTGCTGCTGCGCGAACCGCCTGTGCTGGGTGCGGTCGCCTTGGCCCGGCGGCTGCTCGTCGGCCAAGGGCTGTCCTCGCAAATTGGAGTCGTTTGAATAATGAAGCGTATCGGCTATCGCCCGGCGGTGGCGCGCCAGACGGAAAGTCTCGAAATCGGCCGGCGTTCGGTGGCGGTCGCGTTGGACGGTCTTGATCTGCGGGCCTTCGCCGGCAAGACGATAGGGCTTGCCGGCATCGGCGCCAGCTACCAGGCCGCGCTGGCCGGCGCGCTTTATCTGCGCGCCTCCGGTATCAAGGCTTTTGCCTATACGCCGACCGATCTCTATGGTCGGACAGATGCAGCCGCCGTTGCGTTCATCGCGCTCTCGGCCTCCGGGCAGAGCCGCGAGATCTCCGACGTCATGCGCGAGGCCTCGGCGTCGCCGCGCCTCGCGGTCTGCCGTGGCAGCGACAATCCGCTGGCCACTCTCACCGGCGCCGTGCTTGCCACGGATTCGGGCGCCGACAATGGCGCCAGTTCGACCGGCTATACCGGGACCTTGCTGGCGCTTGGCATGCTGATCGACAGGCTTGCCGGCAACAGCTTCGACTGGACGCGTTTGCCCAGCGCTGTCGCCACCGTTCTCTCTGGCGCGCAAAGCGCTGCGGGCCAGGCGGCCCGGCTGCTGCAAGGCAGAGCATCCATCGATATCGTCGGCGCCGGTGTCGGCTTCGCCAATGCCGGCGAGGCGGCGATGCTGATCCGCGAGGCCGTTCGGGTGCCGGCATCGGGATGGGATACGCTCAACTATCTGCACGGACCGATGGAATCGCAGGATGCGGCAACCGGACTGATCGCCATCGGCGATGGCCGCGAGGTGAAGATCGCGCAGGATGTTGCGGCGCTGGGCTGTCCCTCGGTGCTGGTGACGCGGCGCGGCGATGTCGCTCCAGCCGACAGGCTTGTGGTGATCTCCATTCCAGCGCTCGGCAACGCCATTGCCGATGCCATTCTGGAGATCATCGCCATCCAGCTCATTGTCGGCGACATGCAGGACGCGGCCGGCCTCACCGATATCGTGTTCCGCTACCGCCAGACCGATATCAAGCTGAAACCGTGGTCACCGACCGAAGTCTAGCTTGTCTTGTTCGTGCTTTTTTTGGCGGCGTTTGATCTTCGATTTGAGATCATGCTCGTGGAAATTGCCAAACCGCTGGGCGATGGGGCATTCAGGGGAACATGCATGCACCTGTGAGTCGTGCCGGTGATTTCGCGCGCGACCGACGACAACAGGATTTCAGGGCAAAGGTCGAACGGCTGAGATGGCGGCTGCGGAAATCCCCAATCTGACCGACAGCGCCCGGGCCGTGCTGCGCGTGCTTGCCGCGCACGGGCCGGTGACGCGGCCGAAGCTTGGCGCCATGCTCGACCTGTCGAAGCCGACCATGTCGGCGGCGGTGTCGGAGCTGAGTGCGCTCGGCCTCGTTGCCTCGCGCGGGCTGGAGCGTGGCGCCATTGGCCGCACGGCGACGATCTACGGCATCGGCCCGGGCGCCGGCTACGCGATCGGCGTCGACGTCGGCGCCGCCCAGGTGCGCGCCGTCGCCTATTCGATGGACGCACAGAAGCTGGCATCGATCGAAGAACCCATCCCGGAAACGATAGCTGGCGATGCCGACGCGGTCGGCGCCGTCGTGCTGTCGGTGGCGCGTGCCACCATGGCCAGGGTGGCCAAGAGTTTTCGCGCGCTGCGTGCCATTGCGGTGGCCGTGCCGCGCATCGTCTCCAACGATCGCTTCGACCGGCCCGGTGGGCCGTCCGCCGTGCTCGGCCTGCTGCGGCGGAGTGTCGAAGTGCCGATCATCCTCGAAAACAACGTCAACTGCGCGGCCATTGGCGAGATGCATTTTGGCGCCGCGCAAGGCCACCAGACCTTCGCCTTTCTGCAGGTTGGCGTGCGGGTCGGCCTCGGCTTCATCACTGAGGGACGCTTGTTTCGCGGTGCCGGCGGTGCGGCCGGCGAAATCGGCCGCATGCCGTTTCCGTGGTCGGCCAGCGAGACGCCCTATCGTGAAGGGCTCGAACATTATCTTGGCTCGCGGGCGCTGATCGAGCGCTGCCGTGTCGACTGGCCCGCCGGGGAAGGCGCGCCGCCCGACTCGGCCAAGGATCTGTTTGCGCGCGCGCTCGAGGGCTCGCCGCCGGCAATAGCGGCCGTCGCGCGCCATGCTGCCGATATCGGCAGGCTGGCGGCCGGCTGCATCGGCATGCTTGACCCCGGCCTGATCGTGCTTGGCGGCGGTGTCGGCAGAAACCCGCTGATGACGGAAAACGTCGAGCACGTCGCGGCGGAACTTGCATGGCCGACACGGATCGCCGTCAGTTCGCTGGAAGACGGCGGCACGGCGCTCGGTGCCATGAAGCTGGCCGTCGACTACAGTCTCGGGCTGATGCTGCGCGAAGGCCGCCATCCGGCTGTCGTGCTGCCGCCGCTGTCCGAGGTCCAGCAGGACGACGCAAAGGACGCTTGATAAGAAAAAGGCAGGCGCCCGGCGCCTGCCTTTCCAGTTCAGATGATCGGCAGCCTTACGCAGCCGCGGCAACCTGCTGGCTGGCTGCCACCACGGCGTCGACCTTGGCGGTCGCCTTGGCGAGTGCGGCGGTCACCGCGTCAGGGCCCATGCCGACGCCTTCGATACGGATGACGTCGACATCGGTCATGCCGAGGAAGCCGAGCACGCCGCGCAGATAGGGAATGGCGTGATCGAACTGTACGGCCGCACCTTCGGAATAGATGCCGCCCGAAGCCAGCACGATGTAGACCTTCTTGCCGGTGACGAGGCCCTTGGGGCCGCCTTCGCCATAGGCAAAGCTCTTGCCGGAGCGGGCGATGTGATCGACCCACGACTTCAGCGTCGAGGAGATGTTGAAGTTGATGAAGCCGGTGGCGAGGATCACCGTGTCAGCGGCGAACAGCTCGTCCAGTACGACGTCGGAAACGCCGACCACTTCAGCCTGGCGCGCGGTGCGGGCTTCGGCGGGTGTGTAGATGCCGGTGGAATAGTCGGCATCGATATGCGGCAGCGGGTTCGCCACGAGGTCGCGCACGACAAGCGTGTTCGATGGGTCGGCGGCGACGAGCTTTTCGGCGAATTCGGTGGCGATGCGGGTCGAGTGCGAAGCGGAGCCACGCGGGCTCGAGGTAACGAGAAGAATGGACATAGCGGGTCTCTCCAGTGGGAATTGAATTGTCCCGCCACATATGGGGCTATCAATCCATCAGATAAACTGGTATATTTTCTATACGATCCATCCACAAAATAGATACACCGATGCAACCCAACCCGACCCTCGACCAGCTTCAGATATTTGTCGCCGTTGCCGATAGCGGGAGTTTCTCGGCCGCCGGCCGCAAGCTCAACCGGGCGCAGTCCGTCATCAGCTACGGCATCGCCAATCTCGAGGCGCAGCTTGGGCTGAAGCTGTTCGAGCGCGAGGGCACGCGCGAGCCGCAACTGACCGAAATCGGCCGGGCGATGCTGGAGGATGCGCGCCGCATGATCGGCGTGCTGCAGCGCATCCGCTCGCGCGTCGACGGCCACCATCAGGGGCTGGAGGCCGAGGTCGCGCTGTCGGTCGACTCAGCGCTGCCTTCGCCGGTGCTGGTGCGGGTGCTGAAGGCGTTCGAGGCGCAGTTCCCCACCGTGATGCTGCGCCTGCATATCGGCACGCTCGGCCTGATTCCCGACCATGTCGTCAGCGGGCAGGCCGATCTCGGCATTGGCGGCCTGCTTGGCGAGGTCCACGACATTCACCTTGTGCGCATCGGCTTCATGTCGATCGTGCTGGCTGCCGCGCCCACCCACCCGCTGGCGCTGCTGCCGAAACCGGTGGCGATCGAGGATGCGCGCGAGCACACCCAGCTTGTCGTCACCGACCAGTCCGAACGCACCAAGGGACGCGACTTCGGCGTTTTCGCCTACCGCACCTGGCGGCTGACGGATGTGCGCACCAAGCATATTCTGATGCGCGAGGGGCTGGGCTGGGGCGGCCTGCCGCGCTGGCTGATCGCCGACGACCTGGCCACTGGTCGCCTGGTGGAACTCGACCTCGAACCCTTTAGCGAGGTGCGCTCGCCGATGTTTGCCATGTACCGCAACGACAGCACCCCGAAGCCGGCGGCGGCCTGGCTGATCGACCGGTTCAAGAGCGGGCTCGGCTGCTTCAACGAGTTCGAGCCGGGCGAGGTGCCTGAAGAGGAGCCGGAAATCTCCAACGCGCAGGGGTGAGTTCGGCGATGGCCGAACCAGGACGTCAGGCCGCAGAAAGGCGTTGCCGTTTCCCTTGTTGGCGGGTGGTGTTTCAAATAGATTGTGATCTAACTCTATCTCTGATATTAATGTCGAATGAAATCCAAATTGAGATCGACATGAGAGTGAGTCGTGCGCAGGCGGAGGCAAATCGCGAAGCGGTCATCAACGCCGCGAGCCGGCTTTTTCGAGAGCATGGCTTCGATGGTATCGGGCTGAAGGACCTGATGAAGAGCGCCGGCCTCACTCAGGGTGGATTCTATAAGCAGTTTGATTCCAAGGACGATCTGGCTGCAAAAGCATCAAGGCGGGCGATGGAGCACGCGACCCGGAGATGGTCGACCGCTGCCGCCGCAAGCCCTGACCCACTTGAGGCCGTGATCGGTTTCTACCTTTCACCCGGACATCGCGAAACGAAGAGCGAGGGTTGTCCTCTGGTGGCGCTTGGCTCGGACGCGGCGCGTCAAAGCGAGGAGGTGAGAGAGCCATTCCAGGATGGCATCGCGGCTCACCTCGAGATTCTCGACCAATTGATGCCTGTTGCTGAAGCACCGGGAGACCACCACAAAGCCATGGCGATGCTGTCGCTCATGGTGGGTGCCGTAACGATCTCCCGTATCCTGAAAGATGAAGAGATGTCGCAGCGTTTTCTCAGTGCTGCTGCTGGCCAAGTCAAGCGAATTGCGGCTTCGCGAGAATAGCTCCGCTCCGGTACGCATTGCGCGCACCTTTGACGACCTCAGGCGTTCCTTCGCCGAAATGAACAAGCGGTGATCGCGATCAAGCGTCGGCATGACACCGTCGCGCGAAGAGACCCGACAGAATGACAGCTGGAGTACACATGCGTCGTATCGTTATTACAGGCATGGGAGCAGTTAGCCCGCTCGGAGCCAACGTGGCGACTTCCTGGTCCCGGCTGCTGGCTGGTCGCTCGGGCATCCGGAGGCTTGCGGAGGATGTGGTGGGAGACCTGCCGGCAAAGATCGGCGCAACGGTTCCTTCGCTGCAGGAAGACCCTGAAGCTGGCTTCGATCCCGACACTGTCCTGGCTCCGAAGGAACAGCGCAAGGCAGACCGCTTCATTCTCTTTGCACTGGCGGCGGCGGAAGAAGCGCTGTCCCAGGCCAAGTGGAAACCAGTCTCGAACGATGACAAGGCCAGTACCGCGACGATCATCGCTTCGGGTGTCGGAGGATTTCCGGCGATAACCGAAGCTGTGCGGACCGTCGATCAGCGCGGGGTTCGGCGTCTCTCGCCGTTCACGGTGCCATCGTTCTTGGTGAACATGGCAGCGGGACAAATTTCGATCCGATACGGCTTCAAGGGACCGCTTGGTGCTCCGGTGACGGCGTGCGCGGCCGGGATTCAGGCGATCGGCGATGCGGCGCGTCTTATCCGCGCCAATGAAGCCGACATCGCGGTGTGCGGCGGAACCGAAGCCTGCATGAACGCGGTCAGTCTCGGCGGTTTCGCGGCGGCACGCTCTCTCTCGACATCCTTCAATCACCGTCCCGATCAGGCCTCCCGTCCGTTCGACATGTTGCGCGACGGCTTCGTCATGGGCGAGGGAGCCGGTGTCCTGGTCGTCGAGGCGTTGAGCCACGCGCTCGCGCGCGGCGTCAAGCCGCTCGCCGAGCTTGTCGGCTACGGCACAACGGCGGACGCTTATCACATCACGTCCGGTCCCGAGGATGGCGACGGTGCGCGCCGAGCCATGGAGATCGCGATCAGCCAAGCCGGCATTTCAGCACGGGACGTCCGCCACCTCAATGCGCACGCCACCTCCACGCCGGTCGGCGATGCCGGGGAAATCGAGGCGATCAAAAGTCTCTTTGGCGCGGATTTCAGCATAGCCGTCAGCGGAACCAAGGCGGCGACCGGACATCTGCTGGGGGCGGCCGGCGGGCTTGGCGCCATCTTCACGATCCTGGCGCTCAGGGATCAGGTCGCGCCGCCGACGCTCAATCTGACCGCCCCCGATCCGGCCGGCGACGGGATCGACTTCGTCGCAAACCAGGCCCGGCCAATGGAGATGGACTACGCGATCTCCAATGGCTTCGGCTTTGGAGGGGTCAACGCCAGTGCGTTGTTCCGGCGCTGGACGGACACGTCATCCAGCGCTAGCGCGGAAGGATCCTCTGGCTGAACTTGCTTCTGGCCGTCGCTGCGTTGCGATCGACCAAGTGACCGACCAATCGCGTCAGGCGCGGGAAAGTCCGTCAATCAGCGCCATGAGAACGGCGCGGTAATCCTCGGCCGACGCGCCGGCCTCGATGGCAAGTGCTGCGCGGTCGAAGGCGGATGCTAGCAGCGCGGTCAGTGCCTCGGCCGGCAATCGCGTCATCGTGTTGGCCCGCATTGCCGCGACCAGGCCCTCGCGCAGCGAACGGTTGCCGTGGCGGTTGTCGATCGCATCCATGACGGCGCGGCCAAGCACGGCCGGCCCATCAAGCAGCAACAGCCGGGTGCGGCCGGGGGCGCGCATGGCGGCGAGATAGGCGTCGGAGCCGGCGATGAGTGCATCACGGGCTTCGAGCGAGGATGGCGAAGCGCGGTCGATCTCTTGCGCCACCGCCTGTGCCTCCTGCTCGACCACGGCGGCAAACAGCGCCTGCTTGTCGGCAAAATGGTGATAGAGCGCGCCGCGCGTCACGCCGGCCGCGGCGACGATCTCAGGCGTGCCGGTCTCGGCATAGGATTTTTCGGTGAACAGTTTTCGCGCCGCCGCGATCAGGTCGGCGCGCGTCGCCTCGGTGCGGTCGCGGTTGGAACGGCGCGCGGATTCTTGTTGCATACATGCAGCCTGTATGTTAATTCAATTTACATACAGACTGTATGTTATGTCCAGGGAGAAAGAAAGATGAAGACCACCAGCTATTACCCGGTGCTGATGACCGGCGACGTCGCCGGCACGGCGGCCTTCTACGTCAGGCATTTCGGCTTCCAGCCGCTGTTTGAAAGCGACTGGTATGTGCATCTGCAGTCGGTCGACAACAAACGCGTCAACCTCGGCATCGTCCAGGGCGACCACGAGACGATCCCGGAAGAGGGGCGGGGGCGCACGTCAGGCCTGCTGATCAATTTCGAGGTCCGCGATCCCGACGCGGTCTATGAGCGCGTCGTTGCCGCCGGCCTGCCGATCCTGCGAACGCTACGCGACGAGCCCTTCGGCCAGCGCCATTTCATCACCAGGGATCCCAACGGCGTCCTGATCGATATCATCAAGCCGATCCCGCCCAGCGCGGAATTTTTGGCGCAGTACGCCGAGGGGGCGGCAGGGGCTTGAGCGGCGGCCTCAACTCGCCCGCGCTACCGGCGTCACCGCCACCTGGCTGACGCCGGTACGGCGCACCACCGTGCACAGCGTTTCGCGGCCGATGCGTTCGGCGTCGAGCATGCGCACGAGGTCGTCGACGCCGGTGACCGGGCGGCCATCGATCGCGGCGATGATGTCGCCTTCTTTAAGACCGGCCTTGGCCGCCGGGCCCTCCTTCTCGACGCTGCGCAGCCGCACAGCGGTGCTGGTCGACACTTGCGACAGGAGGGCGGCGCGGCGCGGCAAATTGGTGGTGTCGGCCGAGACGCCGATGAAGGCGCGGCGCACGCGGCCGAAGCGGATGATTTCCGAAATGACGAAATTGGCGGTGTTGGAGGCGACCGCGAACGCAATGCCTTGCGCGCCATGGATCATGGCGGTGTTCACGCCGATGACCTCGCCGGCCGACGACACCAGCGGCCCGCCGGAATTGCCGGGGTTGAGTGCGGCATCGGTCTGGATGACGTCGTCGATCAGGCGCCCGGTCGAAGCACGCATCGAGCGGCCAAGGGCGGAGACGACGCCTGATGTGACCGTCCATTCGAAGCCGAGCGGATTGCCGATGGCGATGGCGATCTGGCCGCGCCGCAGCCGCTTGGAATCGCCCAACGGCGCGACATCGGCGAAGCTGCCGTCAGCGCGCACCAGCGCGATGTCTGTGTCGGGATCGCGGCCGAGCACGCGGCCCTCGCTGGAGGCGCCGTCCGGCATCGAGACGCGGACCGTCCTGGCGTCGCCGACGACATGGAAATTGGTGACGACCAGTCCGTCCGGCGCAATGACGAAGCCGGAACCATGGCCGCCCTGGCCGCCAATACGCTCGATGCGGCAGACGGCCGGGCCGATACGGTCGACGGCATCGGCGACCGTCATGGAATAGGCGTCGAGCAGCGTGTCATCGGGTTCGAATTTCTGGGCGGCGAGGGCCATGAGCGGGCTCCGTGTTTTCAGGCTTGATCGTGACTATATGTGCGGAGCGGTCGGAACCGCCGCGACCTGACCAGATGGCCAGTCAAACCAGCAACTAGCCGTCAGGCGAGTACCTCCGGGGGCGCTGCCGAGCGATATCTGGGGCATGACAGAACCCAGGAGACCACTATGAGCGATTTTAATCTGAGCGCATTTTCCGACGCCATCGCCGATCTCGCGGCCAAGGCGGCGCCGGCAACGGCAAGCTTCGCCACCCATCATCACCGCACGGCAAGCGCCTTCCATTGGGGCGACGGCTATTTCGTCACCGCCGAGGAGGCTGTCGAGGCCGGCGAGGAGATCGAACTGACGCTGGCTTCGGGCGAGACGGCGAAGGCCGAGCTGGTCGGCCGCGATCCGTCGACTGGTGTCGCCCTGCTGAAGCCCGCGGATGCGGCCGCAGCACCTGTCCTTGCCAAGGCCGATGCCGTTCGACCGGGCAACATCGCCATTGCCATCGGCAACAGCCAGGGCTCGGCGCTGGCGGTGTCGGGCTCGGTCGGCGAAGTCGGCCCGGCCTGGCGCTCGATGCGCGGCGGCACGATCGACCGGCGCATCAACCTGGCTGTCGGCGCCGGCGGCCGCTTCGAGGGAGGCCCGGTGCTGGACGCCAAGGGCGCGCTGATCGGCATGCTGTTGTTCGGGCCGCGTGGCCGTGCGCTGGTCATGCCTTACGAGACGATCGAGCGGGCGGTGGCGACGCTGCGTGAAAAGGGCCATGTCGCACGCGGCTATCTTGGCGCCGGCCTGCACCCGGTGCGTGACCGCGATGCGCATGGCGCGATGGTGATGAGCCTCGACGACAACGGCCCGGCCAAGGCCGCCGGCCTGTCGCTGGGCGACATCATCGTGGCGTGGAACGGCGAGGCCGTGCATGGTCCGCGCGACCTGATCCGCCGGCTCGGACCCGACAGCGCCGGTGTTTCGGTGACGCTTGGCGTGGTGCGCGGCGGCGAACAGCGTGATGTTGTGCTGACTATCGGCGAGAAGCCGCTGAGCTGAGAGGGCTGATGGAAAGCGACACGCTGACGAGGCTAGACGTGGTTGGGCCTGATGTGGCTGGGCCGGAAGTGGCAAGCGGCGAACGCCAGCTCGTGGTGCTGATCGCACTGCGCGATGCCGCGCGCGCCGAGCGCCTGTCGGCTTCGCTTGCCATGTCGGACGATCTGCTGCCGGTCGTGGCCGGCGGCGGGGTTGCCGATGTCGCCATCGTCGATGACGTTGTTGCCAACAGCGCGGCCTGGATCGATCGGGTGAGGGCAGGCCACACTCCGCCCCCACAAGTTCTGCTCTCCGTGCGCGCTATCCGGCCAGAAGGCCTGGTGTTTGCCGTGCTGCCGTTGGCTGCGAATGCAACTTTGATCGCGGCTGCCGTCAGACTGGCGGCGGCCGGCTACCGGGTGTCCGGCGACGGGCGCTCGACGCCGGATCGCCATGACGATTTCGATCGTGGTGATGCAGCCAACAGAGTTGGAAACGAAGGCGGGCTGTTCGGTGAGGAACAGCTCGACGATGGTGTTGCCCCCCGCCCGTCGCTGTCACCGCGCGAGGCCGAGGTGCTGGCGCTGCTCGCCGAAGGCGCGCCCAACAAGGTGATCGCGCGGCGGCTCAACATTTCCGTTCATACGGCGAAATTTCACGTCGCCGCGATCCTGATCAAGCTCGGCGCCGCCAACCGCACGGACGCCATTGCGATTGCGATGCGGCAAGGGCTGGTGCTGGTTTAAACCCTACGCAGCGTAACCGGTGTCGGGCGTATCTGGCCTTGCGCTGTGGTCGTCTGCCGCGCAAAGGTTCGCGCCTGCTCTGTTACAAGGGAGGCGCAGGAAATGTCGCTCAAGGGAAAGACGCTGTTCATCTCCGGCGGATCACGCGGCATCGGGCTGGCGATTGCGCTGCGTGCGGCGCGTGACGGCGCCAACGTGACGATCGCCGCCAAGACCGCCGAGCCACATCCCAAGCTGCCGGGCACGATCTACACGGCGGCCGAGGAGATCGAGCAGGCCGGCGGCAAGGCGCTGCCTATGCTGTGCGATATCCGCGAGGAGGCGCAGGTCGCCGAGGCGGTCGCGAAAACTGTCGAGAAATTCGGCGGCATCGATATCTGCGTCAACAATGCCAGCGCCATCCAGCTCACCGGCACGCTGGAGACCGACATGAAGCGCTACGATCTGATGCACCAGATCAACACGCGGGGCACCTTCCTGGTGTCCAAAACATGCATTCCGCATTTGAAGTTAGCCGGCAATCCTCACATCCTGAATCTGGCGCCGCCGCTCGACATGAAGGCCAAGTGGTTCAAGAACCATGTCGCCTACACCATGGCCAAGTTCGGCATGTCGATGTGCACGCTGGGGATGAGCGTGGAGTTCGCCAGGGACGGCATCGCGGTCAATTCGCTGTGGCCGATCTCGACCATCGACACGGCGGCGGTGCGCAATCTTCTGGGCGGTGCGACGGTGGCGGCAATGAGCCGGTCGCCCGACATCATGGCCGATGCCGCGCGCGCCATCTTCATGCGACCGTCGCGCGAGACATCAGGCAATTTCTACATCGACGAGGAGGTGCTGCGCGCCGAGGGCGTCAGCGACTTTTCGGTCTATTCACCAGGCGCGACCGGGCCGCTGGCCGGCGACTTTTTCGTGCCCGACGAAGTGTTTGCGCGGACGGACAGCAAGATCAAGAATATCTACTAGCCCTTCGACGCAGAGCACATCATTTCGAGATAGTTCCAGCAGGCGTAGCTTCGTCATCCTGGGGCGAAGCAAGGAGCGCAGCGACGCGGCGCAGACCCCGGGATCCATGCCGGGACTCCGGAGCGTCGCCACGGTCCAGAATTCTGCACCCCTGCACTCTACGGCTGATGTCACGGAATGGATCCCAGGGTCTTCGCGACGCCGCTGCGCGGCTGCTTCGCCCTGGGATGACGAAGTTTTTTGGCCAGTCCGCGTCGAGTGTCAGCCTATCTCGTCCTTCTTGCCTTTGCTCAGGCCCATCAGCCGGTCGATGTAGGCGAGCATGAAGGCGGAGACGACGAAGGCAAGGTGGATGATGGTCAGCCACATCAGCTGTTCGGTGGTGTAGGAGGACGAGTTGAGGAACACCTGCAGGAGGTGGATGGACGAGATGGCGACGATGGTCGAGGCGACCTTGACCTTCAGCGAACCGACGTCGATCGTGCCCAGCCAATGGACGCCACCATCCTGGTCGTCGAAGCGGCTGACGAAGTTCTCGTAGCCCGAGATGATGACCATCACCACCAGCGAAGCGACCAGTGCCGCATCGATCAGGCCGAGCATCTTCAGGATGGTGTCGGTGTCGCCGAGCGTGAAGGCGACGGTGACGAACTCGTAGAGCTTCTTGCCGAAGGACAGCGCGTAGACGGCCAATGCCAGAGCCAATCCGATATAGAAGACGACGAGGAGCCAGCGCGAGGCGAGAATGATCGATTCGATAGCAAGTTCGAGACGCTTCATAGGATGGTTCCGCTTGGTTCTCTTTTTCGGAGTGGACCGTATTTCGACCACGCTGCTCCCGTTTGCAAGATAAATTGGGGAGCAAAAACCCCGCCGGAGGGGGCCGGCGGGGCTCAATGCATCCCGCTGGAGTCGGGATGGGGCAGGGAACGCCCAGACCAGAATCTGGGGTGTGCGAGCCCGCGATTCAATGAGCCGGCTCCAATGCCCGTACAAATCTTGTTGACCCAGGGCATGTGGTCCGCACTCCGTCCCATCCCGGCTGACCGGGATGGGACTTGCTTGCCGACCTGATTCCAGAAGCCACTTCAAGCCTCTGGAAAGCCAAGTCAATTGTTGCTGGCGACAGGCGCCACCAGCGAGGTGATGCGGCGGATGGCGACACGCCGGTTCTCGCGGTTGGGTGCCTGCGTGTTGATCTTCAGATACTCTTCGCCATAGCCCTGTGTCGTCAGGTTTTCCGGCGGGATGCCGAAGGCATTGGTCAGCGCTTCGGCAACCGCTTCGGCGCGGCGGTCCGACAAAGCCAGATTGGCCTCCGGCTTGCCGACGGCATCGGTATGGCCTTCGATCAGGAAGGTCTCGGCCGGGTTCTTCTTCAGCAGTTTCTCCATGGCGTTGGCGACGCCCTCGAGCTTCTGCACCTCGGTGTCGGAGATCGAGGACGAACCGAATTCGAAGTTCAGCGTGTCGAGGTCGACGCGGCGTGCGATGTCGCGCACGCGAGCCGAGCGCTTGACCTCGTCGATCGAATAGAGACGCTGGACCCTCTCCACCGGCGGCTGATCGAGGAAGGTGTAGTAGTCGTCTGCGCTCTGTACATCCTCCGAATCCAGGATGTAGTCGCGGCGTGGGATGGTCAGCCGCATCGGCGGCAGGTCGTCGCCGGGATCGCGCCAGTCGCCCTCATCCTGATAGTTCCGCTCGTCGACATAGCTCAGCACATATTCGCGCCCGTCCGGCGTGATGCGCGAACGCTGGATGACATCGCCGTAGCGGTTGCGGATGGTGACGATCTGGACTTCATTGTCACGCTCGACCGTCTCGCGTCGACGGCCTTGCGGGAGGTCCTCGTAATAGACGTCCTTGGCACCGCGATTCATGCGCGAGCCTTCATCGCTCTGGACGATCGTCTGGCCGCCGAGCTGGATGATGACGCGGTCGCCGATCTCCTTGAGCACGTCGACGCCCTTCGGACGGCGGCGGTCGCGGATGTTCTCGTCGGGTGCGCGATCTAGGCGCTTGCCTTTTTCCTCGGTCACCGGGACCAACTTTTCAGGCTTTATCTGCTGCTGGGCGGCCTTGTCGTCGGCGGGCGGCGGGCCCTGATCGACAGGAGCGACCACCGGCTTCTGGCCTTGATCGCCACCTTGCTGGGCGTTCTGGCCACCACTCTGCTGCTCGCCATTCTGCTGGCCGTTCTTGTCGCCATGCTTGCGGCCACCTTTGCGCTCGGCGTCCTTCTGGCTGTCGAGGAGGGGGCAGCGTTCTTGTCGGCGGGTGCTTCGCCCTGCACCGGGGTTTCGCCCTGGACAGGCGCGGCCTTGTTGCCGTTGGCTGGCTGCTCGCCGGTGGCCGGTTGTTCACCAGTCACGGGCTGCTTGCCTGTCTGCGGCTGTTCGCCATTGGCCGGCTGCTGGCCGGTGGCAGGCTGCTCACCAGCCGGTTTCTTGCCGTGCTTTTTTGTCTTGTCCTGGACCGCTGGCTGCTCGCCGGCGGGAGCCGGTGTAATCTTCGGTGTCGCTTCGCCGGCAGGGGCTTCCTTCGGCGTCGGGGCGGCTTCTGGCGTTACTGCCGGGGCCTGCTCGGCGGGCGCCGCTTTCTGCTGGTCCTTCTTGTGTTTCTTGCCGGGCTTGGTCGGCTGGTTGTCGTTGGCGGGTTCAGCCTGGCCAGCCGGGGCCTCGCCGGTCGGTGCCTGCTCGGTCTGCTGCTGCTGGTCGCTCTTCTTCTTGCGCGGCTGCTGTTGGTCGGTTGCGGGAGCGGCTTCGCCGGCTGGCGCCTGTTCGGTCTGTTGCTGCTGATCGCGCTTCTTCTTGCGCGGCTGCTGTTGATCGGTTGCGGGAGCGGCTTCGCCGGCTGGCGCCTGTTCGGTCTGTTGCTGCTGGTCGCGCTTCTTCTTGCGCGGCTGCTGTTCGTCGATTGCGGGAGCGGCCTCGCCAGCGGGCGCCTGCTCGATTTGCTGCTGCTGGTTATGCTTCTTGCGCGGTTGCTGTTCCGGCTGCGCCTGCTGGTCTGCGGGGGCTTGTTCGGTCTGCTGTTGCTGATCACGCCTCTTGCGTGGCTTCTGCTCGCCTTGCGCAGGTTGCTCGGCAGGCGCCTGTTCGGTCTGCTGCTGCTGGTCACGCTTCTTGCGCGGCTGCTGCTCACCTTGCGCCGGCTGCTCCGCCTGGGCGGGCTGCTCCTGCTTTTTCTTTCCTTGCTTCTGTGCGCAGGCTTCGGCCGACTCGCCCTCGGCGCAAGCGGCTTGCGCCAAAGTGAACGGGGCTGACGTGCGCTGGGCCGGGCCGAACGCGGCATTGCCTTGCAGCGGGTACGCGCCCAACGGCGCGGATGCCATCAACAGGCCAAGTGCGGTGCCTGCCAGAATCCGTGGTTGGCGTTTCATCGAAAACTCTCCTTGTGGGGTCCCATCCTTGCCGAAACCGATCTTAGCCCGATTGGTTCCAGTTTGGCAGCGATAGAAGTTGTACGGGGCGATTGGCCGGCCTTTTGAAGGCAACTTCGTGTCATACGGCCGGATTGCGGCCCATTTCAACCGTTGCCGCGCTTGACCTCGGCGGCGGCCGGGGCCACATCCCCAGGATGGAAACGCCATTCTGGAAAACAAAGACGCTGGAAGCGATGAGCCCAGCCGAATGGGAATCGCTGTGCGACGGCTGCGGCAAATGCTGCCTGTCGAAGCTCGAGGACGAGGATACCGGCGAGATCTACTGGACCAGCGTCGGCTGCCGGTTGTTCGACGCACAAACCTGCCGCTGCTCGGATTACGCCAACCGGCTGGCGCGCGTCCCCGATTGCGTCGGGCTGACGCCGCAGAATGTGCGCACCATCAGCTGGCTGCCCAGCACCTGCGCCTACCGGCTGGTGGCCGAGGGCCGCGACCTCTATTGGTGGCATCGGCTGGTGTCCGGCAGCGCCGAGACCGTGCACGAGGCCGGCATCTCGATGCGCGGCCGGGTCAAGGCGAGCGAGACCGAGCTGGCCGAGCCTGAGGATTATTTTGACTATATGCTGGACGACGAGCCGTAAGGCCAGCGTTACACCATTGCCCATCCGCCACATGAACCGCAGATGAACGGCGGGTTCGTAAACAGTTCAGGCAGGCCAGTGCATTCTCCCTGCATCGGTTTCACGAGGAGGGGCGCAAGCCCGCAACAAGGAGAGAGAACCATGTACAACAAGATCAAGACGGCGGCCCTTTCGGCGCTGGTCGGCCTCAGCACGCTGGCGGCCATTCCCGCCCACGCCGACAGCCTCTATCTCGGCTTCGGCAACAACCAGGATCCGCGCTTCGGCGTCTACGCCGGCGACGATGGCTATCGGCATCGCCGCGATGAGCGCCGTGACGACTGGCGCGGTGACGGCTGGCGCCGCGGCTGCTCGCCGGATCGCGCCCTCGACAAGGCCGAGCGCATGGGCCTTGACCGCGCCCGCATCGTCGACGTCAGCCGCCGCACTGTGAAGGTGATGGGCCGCCAGGACGGCGACCGCGTCGTCATCGTGTTCGCCAACGAGCGCGGCTGCCCGGTCATCTATCGCTGAGGTTTGCGGCTAACCCTCTGTGAGGGTTAGCCTGTGCTAGCAGAGCCCCTGTCTCTATCCGACGGGTGCGGCTCGAAAAACCCCGCGGGAGCGATCCCGCGGGGTTTTTCATGCACAGCGTTTGCCGAAGGCATATGCGTGGCCGGGCAAGGCTCGACCACGCATCATTTGGGCTGCTTACTTCAGTTCGAAGGTGACGGTGACCTGAACGTTGTAGGCGTTCTCGCCGGCTTGCGTCGGCACTGCCGCACCGGCGGCGGCGTCGAAGGCCTTGGCGTTGATCGCCATCGGCGGCGGGGCGATGTTCTGGTCGGAGATCTCCAGCACCCGGCCAATGCTCACGCCGGCGGCTTCCGCAAGCGTCTTGGCCTTGGCGATTGCGCTGGCCACAGCTTTCTTGCGGGCCGCGTCGATGGTCGCTGCCGGGTTGTCATTGGTGAAGGAGATGCCGCCGCCTTGGTTGACGCCGAGCGACACGGCCTTGTCGAGGATTTCGCCGGTCTTGTCGATGTCGCGCACGCGCACCGCAAGCGTGTTGGTCACCTGGTAGGCGACAAGCTCGGCCTCCTGGCTGCCGTCCGGCTTGTTGGTGTAGTTGTAACGCGGGTTGATCTGGATGCCCGCGGTCTGCAGGTCGCGATCCTTGATGCCCGCCGCCTTCATCGCCGCGATCACGGCGGCCATGGCGTCGTTGTTGGCGTCGAGTGCCGCACGCGCCGTCTTGGCTTCGCGCATCACGCTGAGCGACAGCAACGCCAGGTCGGGAGGGATGGTCGCTTCACCTTCGCCCGAAACAATGATGCGGGCGGGCGTCGGCGAATCGGCGGCTCCAGCCATCGCCGGAAAAGCGATTGCAGCGGCGAGCGCGAGGGGCAAAACGTATTTGGTCATGAAAATCTCCTTGGTCTGCGATCCAGTCGCCAAGGTCGAGTAGAGCGCGATTATGGGTTGATTTGGGCGATCCGCGAAAGCCTGGCGGGAAAGCCTTGTGCCGCGATGCGAAAAACATTAATCCAGCCCGCGTGGGGCCTGTAGCTCAATGGTTAGAGCCGGCGGCTCATAACCGCTTGGTTGGGGGTTCGAGTCCCTCCGGGCCCACCAACTTGTTACAAATCAGTGGCTTACGCTTAGTTCTTTGAGTTGAATTGAGCGTTGTCGGGACGTCAAACTGTCCAGCCGACGTGGCGATCCTGACGGCATTGCTGGTGATCTCAGACACCTTGCCGGCGAAGACGTTCGAAGAGCCCAAGAATTCCGCGACGAAGCGCGGCTATCTCCGAAAGGTCTCTCAGATGGCATTACCGCAGTCGAAGCGAATCGCTGATCGCATTCTCCAACTATCATTATCACCGCAACCGTCTGATCACGTTCCCTTCGCCGGCCGTCGACGATCACGCGGTACGCCTGCACCGGGTGATGCGCTCCAGGGTCGGCACCGCCAAGCGGCAAATCAAGCCGGGAGGCGCCACATTCGCACTCTACCTGTACCACGCAGTTCCGTTTCCGCGAGTGGGTCACAAGCAAAATTTGGCCCAAGCAGTCTGCGGGTTGCATCCGAAATACGGATTTCATCGGGCTCCGCGGACGTTTGAATACGTGCGGCGAGATTAACGGTCTCGCCCCACAGGTCGTAGGCAAACCGCCTTTTGCCTATGACGCCCGCGACGATTGGTCCTGAGTTAATTCCAATTCTGAGCCTTAGCCGTTCTCCGGCGAAGCGTTCGTGCTGAACCGCCTCCCGCAGCTCAAGTGCATAGCGCGCGAGGGCTTCTGCATGATCGGATCGCGCGGCGGGCATGCCAGCGACCACCATGACGCAGTCGCCGATTGTCTTGATCTTTTCGCAGCCGTATTGGTCCGACAGCCGATCCGCCGCCTTGAAGAAGTAATTTAAAATAGCGAGCGTCGTCACGGCTCCGACGCTCCGCGCTCTTTCCGTAAAACCGACGATGTCGGCAAAAAGCACACTTACCTCTGCGTGGTTGTCGGCAATTTGTTCGTCTGACTTTAACCGCTCCGCGATCGACGCCGGAAGAATGTTGAGGAGCAGGGTTTCGGCGCGCTGGTATTCGCGCTGCAATCCCTCTTGGCTCTCCCTCAACGCCTCGTTCATCGATTGTAATTTCTCGTTGAGTTGACGCTCCCTCTCTTGCAGGAGCGTCATTTCATAAGCCTTCTGTTGAAGCCGCCGCTTATTGTCTCGTTCGGCAGTGACGTCGAGAAAGAGCAGCCACACGCAGTCATCGTCAGCAAAAAGATGAAGATCCGCGACACGGCCGCTGGGCAGTTCGACCATAGGCATATGATATGGAAGCTCCGGGCAAGGCAGCAAACCTTCCATGAATTCAAGCTGATCGGCAACAGGCTTACCAATGCGAAGCGATGAGAGCCCGTAATGTTTAACGTTACCGCCCTTCGTCGCTATGCAAAGCTGGGCGTCAATTTTCACATATGCGATAGAGTGCTCGTTGTAGAAGAAATTGTAGGTCCATTTTCCGACTTCTCTTGGCAATCTATGCATGGTCTATTTCGTGACCATCGAAGCAAGTTGACGAAACGCGTCATCGACATGTTCGCCCGAAAGCGCACTTGTCAGATAGATTTGCCATCCGCGTTGCCTCAGTTCATCAATCTCTCCATCCGGTATCACCCACTTATCGGCCAAATCGGATTTGTTGAACAGCAATACAAACGGCATAGCGCCGAATTCGGCCTCGACGCGCTCGCGCAGCGTGAGCGCTGCGGCAAGAGTAGCGGCGCGGGTTCCATCGACGACAAGCACGAGCCCTGTCGCACCTCGCACATGGCTGACGCGGAATGAGCCGATATCATCTTCGCCGGCCAAATCCCACAAAATCAGATCCACGGTTTTGTCCGGTAGTGCGACACTCTTCTTGTCGATTTTCACGCCCACCGTGGTCAGGTAGGTTTCTGAAAAGATGCTTTGCACAAACCTGCGGACCAGGCTCGTCTTGCCGACAGAGAACCCGCCCAGCATGCAGATCTTTTTTGCAACATCTTGGGCTCCGCCCTAGTCCAGGTTTACCGTAACCGAAACCCGGCGATTGGTGGAGCTACCTGTTTGACTATTTTCTGGCACAGCCGGTTCAAAGGTGCCCGCGCCCCGAACCAGCAGCAGTTCCGGAGCGACGCCGCGCTTGTTGAGAAGCGCACGAACTGTCTCCGCGCGGGCGGCGCTGATCGACGCGTTGGCCGTCTCACGGCCCGTGCCGTCCGAATGGCCGGTCAACATGAACCGCGCCGTTACGCCTGACTCGCGGGCATTTTGGGCGAATTCCTTTATTTGATCCGCCAACCTGTCGAGAACCGGCATCTGCTCTGGTCCCGGCACAACTTTGCCGGAAGAGAAGAAGATATCGGTTGTCTGGATGGCCTCTCTCAAATGATTGAGTTCTGCAAGGTCCAGCTCATGCAGTTGCGAGACATCCAGAACCACTCCGTCCGCCGAAAGTTGTTCGGCGGCGGCCCGCGCCCGGTTGATCCAGTTGGCAGGAGCCTCACCCACGACAACGATGCGACCCTGGATGATCGAAAGCAGAACCGATTTCGGCGGGGTCAGGGACGCCGTCAGCCGCTTCACCACGAACTTCGGATCAAGGCTCTGATAGAATTGCCACTGTGAATGAACGCGGGCAGGATCGACCTGCGTTCCAGACAACAGCGACTGCGGGTCGGCGGCAAGCGGGTCTCTGAGGCCGGAAATGTAGAAATGTCCGCCCCTCTCCGTTTGCTGGGCGACGATGATTCCCGGTTGGGCCTCAAGTCGCGAGACATAATACTGCCAATGCTCCGCCGCGCGTGCTTCGGGGCTCACATCGCGAACCTTGGAGATGTCGAATTCCGGTCCGCCTGCCGAAAGCTGTCGGGCCGCTGCGCGCGCCCGATCTATCCAGGTGTCGGGAGCCTCGCCCTCGGCAACGATGCGATCATCGACGATCGAAAGTCGTACTGTATCCGGCGGATACAGCGACGCCGTCAGCCGCTTCAACACGAACTCCGGCTCAAGGCTCTGATAGAACCGCCACTGCGAATGAACCCGGGCGGGATCGACCTGCGTTCCCGACAGCAGCGACTGCGGGTCGGCGGCAAGCGGGTCTCTCAGGCCGGCAATATAGAATTGGCCGTCGCGTATCTTCTGTTCTGCAACGATGATGCCCGGCTGGGTCCCCAGTCGCGACACATAGGCCTGCCAGCGATCCGCCTCGCGTTCCTCGGAGCTTACATCACGGACCCTGGAGATATCGAATACCGGCCCGCCTGCCGAAAGCTGCTGGGCGGCGGCCTGCGCCCGGTTGATCCACGTGGCAGGAGCCTCGCCTTCGGCAACGATGCGATCATTGACGATCGAAAGTCGTACTGTATCCGGCGGAGCCAGCGACGCCGTCAGCCGCTTCAACACGAACTCCGGCTCAAGGCTCTGATAGAACCGCCACTGCGAATGAACGCGGGCGGGATCGACCTGCGTTCCCGACAGCAGCGACTGCGGGTCGGCGGCAAGCGGGTCTCTCAGGCCGGCAACATAGAAGTGGCCGTCGCGTATCTTCTGTTCCGCAACGATGATGCCCGGCTGGGTCCCCAGTCGCGACACATAGGCCTGCCAGCGATCCGCCTCGCGTTCTTCGAGGCTTACATCACGGACCCTGGAGATATCGAACACCGGCCCGCCTGCCGAAAGCTGCTGGGCGGCGGCTTGCGCCCGGTTGATCCACGTGGCAGGAGCCTCGCCTTCGGCAACGATGCGATCATTGACGATCGAAAGTCGTACTGTATCCGGCGGAGCCAGCGACGCCGTCAGCCGCTTCAACACGAACTCCGGCTCAAGGCTCTGATAGAACCGCCACTGCGAATGAACGCGGGCGGGATCGACCTGCGTTCCGTGCAGCAGAGCTTGCGGGTCGGCGGCAAGCGGGTCTCTCAGGCCGGAAATATAGAATTGGCCATAGCTTACCTTTTGTTCGGCAACGATGATGCCCGGCTGGGTCTCCAGTTGCGACACATAGGCCTGCCAGCGCTGCCCGGATTGCCAGGAAAGAAGGAACCAACCGCCTGCCGGAACCAAAAGCAGCAGGGCTGCAACCACTACCAGCCACGGAAACCCCTGGTTTGATTCCTCCTGTTTCAGCTCAACGCACGTCTGCAATTGCGCCTCTACGCCGGCCAACTGCGAACTGTCGCCGTCAAACTCCCCTAAAGCCTGTGAGCATTCCTCATGGATGCGAAGCAATACATCGCGAACTATTTCATGTAATTCCTCTGGTGGATTTCCTCGGATCACCGAAACCAAGGTCGCGAACTGTCCAACTTCTGACCAGAGACGAAGGTCACCAAGACGGATAGTGTCCAGACTGCTCTGTTCTTTTTCGTTAAATGAGTCTTTCACAAAATCTTGAATTGCACTAAGCATCGAAGAAATAAGCTGAGGATCCTCGCTCGTTGCGTTGTCGGCAGCTACATGCGATATCAAAAGTCCAGAAGTGCGGCTAATGAGAAAGACATGTTCTACACGATATACAAGAGAATGCTTAAGAACAACTTCAGAAAAGCTAGCGCCGGTTCTCCAAGATTCAAATCTCCACTTGAGCCCGTGCCAGGTAAATATATGTCGTAAAGTTTCATTCAGCGACTGAAAGGTCTGGTCGATCTTTTCCCCGATCGACTTGCGAATTGCCGGCAGAAACACCGGGTATAATATATCCGTCAGCGTGCGTGGGCTCTTCTGGATCGACCGTTGCACAGCCCTTTCGACAGCTGGCGCAAGGGCCTCGCCGAGTTGCGCATGAGGCGCTCGAGCGGCCGCACTGGGAAGAACGTCGCCCACGGCTGCCGCGAGCTGCTCCGGTTCATCCAGCAGATGCGTAACTCGTGAAAGCTCCGAAATTTCGCGGCTGACCAGCAACTGGCGCAGCGTTTCCATGCGCGGATCGGCGGTTGGAACTGCCTCGAACTGCGCACGGTAGTCCGGATCAACGTTCCGGGCAATTTCGATCAAAAGACGAGCCAGAGCCTCGCGATCAATCTCTGTATCGTTCGAGGCTGTTCTTTGCGGTAGGTTGATTGGGTCGACGGTTGACGTCAAGGTCCCATCAACTCACTTTCCAGCTACGGTCCGAGTTGTTCTTGCTCCCAACGGGATCCTGATTGAGACACTTTGCAACCTCGACAAACAGGCCAGCCAAAAGATTTCGGTCGGTCTTGACGTTGCTGAGATCGGCAAACATCTTCTCGATCAGCATCTGAACGCCTTCATTCTTCTGCTTGATTTCCTCGCGCAGCAAATGATCGTTCCGATTTATCCGGTCCGAAACGTCGCGCTCAAGCGCGCTCAATTGATCCGACAACGTGCGCACCTGCTTTTCAAGGGCCTGATTTTGCTCGCGAAGATTCCGGTCGATCTCCTTGTCGGCATCGGCTCGTGAGTCTTTCTCGCTCCGCAATTGCCCCGCGAGCGAATCGATCTGCTTCTTTGCATTCGACTCGTACATTTCGAGATTGCGCTTGGCCTCGGATTCGACATCCTTGAAGCGCTGCAAGACCCGTTCTTCAAGCTTGGAAAAGCGGCGGTCATAGTCCTGCATCTGGTTGCCGAACAGCAGATCACGTATCTTGTCGACACCTACAGGGTCGCCGGAGCCCCCGTTTTCGCGAGCCTGGACCCCCATGAAGTTCAGCCCGTTTCCGTCTGCGTTACCTATAAGATTTCCGTCCGCCTTCTTTTCTGAAGAAACGGAATTCGAAGATTCCTTTGCCATGCTTTTGCCCTTCCATTTGAACACCTGCCACAGTGCAAAACCCCATATATAAGAAAGTGAGCATGTCAGCAAAATACCCGGCTCGCAAGCCGGTATCGTCTTGACTTGAGCCGATTCGTGAGGCAGCCGGGCGCATCGCCGACTCAGCAATGGAAGTTTGGGGCGACGCCATTTCAAAAGCGGCAGCCGCGACTGGTCGGGATCAAAGGCGGTAAGCGCGTTCGTCGAAGCGGTGACGCCCCGCAATCTCCGCGTTCACGGTATCCGGCTTTCAACCGCAAGGCGATCAACCGAATAACGACAGCGGCAGGGCGCAGTTTCGCGCTCGAGGAAGGCGATCTGATTTAGCTCGGTAAGAACCGCTTCATCAACTACACGGCAACGCTGCGGGTGTTTGCGCGCGCACTCGCGGATGGCGTGACGAGCCTTCCAGACGTCAAGAAGGGGTCGTAGCGCCGCTGGAGCGGCCTCAGGGCTCCAAGTCGGTAGATGGACTGTTGCGTTGTGCCGCCCCGCGCCGCTCGAGCGCGGTCTTGCGGATGATTTCCGCGATCTCCGGGCTGCTGCTGCACAGCATCTGGAAATCCGCCGCGTGCAGCGACAGAAGTGAGACCACCGTTGCGGCGCTGACGGTTGCCGAACGCCGTTCCCCGCTGATCAGCGCCATCTCACCGAAGAAGGCGCCAGGGCCAAGCTCAACCGGATTCGGCGTCGCGACGCTGACGCGCCCCTCCACGACGAAGAACATCTGATCACCGGGCTCGCCAATGCGGCAGATCACGGCGCCCGCCGGCACCGTGCGAGCTCTTAAAGCGCGCACGATCTCGACCAGCACGGCCGGGCCGAGCTTCTGAAACAACGGCACGGCGGCGACCAATTGCCAATTGCGGACGAAATCCTCGCGACGGACTTCTTGATAGAAGCCCGTGGCAAGAATGCCGGCCCAGAGCCCGAAGATACCGATGCCACTCATCATGACCGCTCCGGCAAGGACGCGGCCGGCGAAGCTTTGCGGGATAGTGTCGCCATAACCGGTCGTGGAAAGCGTGACCACCGCCCACCACATTGCCTGGGGGATGCTGCCGAACTTTTCCGGTTGGATGTCGCGCTCGATGACATAGGCCGCGAGCGCGACAGCGAACAGAACGACGCCGAAAAGCGTGGTGACGCCGATCAGATTGCGCGCTTCATTGGCCAGGACCCTGCCCAGCACCGGGAAGAACGTCGAGTCGCGCAGCGGTTTCAGCAGCCAGACAGCACAGTAGAGGCCCCGGTCGGGCGTGCCGACGAGCAGAAATGCGGCGAGTGGAACCAAGACCGCGAGCACATCGATGGCGATTTTGGGCGTCCTGTCCCGAAGGTCTCCCGTCCGGCGCTTGAGCAGCGTCGCGGCCAGTTGCAGGAGATAGGCGCCCCAGATGACAGCGAGCAGGGCAGCCAGAGCCAGTCTGCTTCGTCCGGACATGTCCGGTATTGTGAGCGCTGCCATCGCCAGAAGCCCAGGCGCAGCCAGCACCGCGTTGAGCGGCGCGTAAATTCTTAAGAAAGGCATTACCGACATTCTATGCCCACGCTACGCCCACGAGCGGCTATACCCTCCAAAATAGGATGCCTTCAAGGCAAGCGTAAAGGTGCTTACTGTCGCTGCGATGTGAATCACCAACGGTGAACTCGGATGTCCGGGATTGCTTCGTGACCGGACGTGAACAGACAGGCCACAACCGACGAGAATGACCCGATCCGGACAATAGCGACGGAAAACTGAAATATCGGAACGTCGCTTCACTCGAGCCCGATCCACACGAAGCCGTCCTGCTTTCGAACAGGTCGGTCGAGCGCTGTCGTGGGCAGTGTGGGGCGGTGGCACCTACAAGTTCAGCGAGAAGACCTCGTTCAACATTCAGATCTCGTATGACGAGCGGAAGAACCTCGGCGTCGCTGCGAACATCGCCTTTGACGTCGTTCCGGGCTTCACGGTCACGGCCGAAGTCGATTACCTCAATGCAGGCAAGTACGACGACGCCGACTTCTCCAACTGGACCGGCGCCGACAAGAAGAGCAGCGTCGGCGGTATCCTCCGCTTCCAGCGCTCGTTCTAAGGGCTGGTTCCTTAGAGCTGAAATCCAGCCCAGGCGCGCAAGCGCCCGGGCTGTTTTTGTTTTGTGACTGGGTCAAGGCCAACAGAAGGATGGGGGTATCGATAGCTGAATAGGGTCCGTGGTTGGTTTCGTGGGATCCGCTGATGGGCGGATGAGATCACAATCGCGTGATTCAAATGTCTTGAAAGGACGCTTCCGAGCGGATAGGGCTGATCTATCCACTCCGGCGGTGTGGCAATTGATGACGAACGAAGCGATTCAAGAGGGTGAACCCTCTGATCATTTTTCGATGGTTTCTTCTCAGACTTCCAAGATACGATACAGTTATAGCAAGATCAGAGAAGTAATGTCGTTCAGGACCTGTCGGCGGAGATAGGATAGTGCGACCGCGTGGGGTGGATGCCGGTGATCTTGGACCGTTCATTTCCAGTCCCAAACCCCGCCCGAAGCCCTGAGCTTGGTGAACGGGCCTTTGGGCCGCCGGCCTTCCGGATCCCTGACCGCAGAGGCTTCAAATTTACTGCCGAAAACGTCACCATGTTCCTGTCGCAGGCAAAGGGCAAGCCATAATGTTCTCTGATTGTTCCTCAATTTGGCCAAAATCACAGCTTCGGGCCGATTAGGCCAAATATGGTCAAACGCCTACTCTTCGCAATGCGTCACGGAGAAACCCGGTGGAATACCGAGGGGCGCTTTCAGGGCCGCAGCGACCATTCCTTGGCGGTTCCCGGGCGGCGGCAGGCCACGGAAAATGGCGGTAGGCTGAAGGCTCATTTCGAACGTCTCGGCGTGAAACCTGCCCGGATCGCGGCCTATACGTCGCCGCTCAAGCGGGCGCGGGAGACGATTGCCATGGCGGCTTTGGAAGTGGGGATTGCCGAAAGCCAGGTCAACATCGACGTTCGTCTCGCGGAAGCCTCGTTCGGCCGCTGGGAGGGGATGACCACGCTGGAGGTAAAGGAGCGTTTTCCCGCCGAGCGCCGCCGACGCAAGGCGGACCGCTGGAATTTCGACTCCCATGATGGTGACAGCTACGCCGATCTGGCGCGTTTAATGGAAAGCTTCCTGGCCGATCTCGATCCGGGGCAGCCGGTACTCGTCGTGTCGCATACCGGGAACATAAGGGTAATGGCCTTCATGCTCGCCGGCCTGACACAGGACGAGGCGATGGCGCTTGCCGTCCCCCATGACGCGGTGCTTCACTTGGACGGGCGCCAATTCACATGGATTTGAATTTGCGAATGCATTTGCCCTGAAGCTCGATCGTCAGGATGGCAAGCGCCTTGCACAGGAAGCGTTTGGCCGCCGGAACTCGATCCCTCCTGGATGTATCGCCGGAAATACCGTCAGATTTTCCCGCTGCTCCTTTGTCGCCAGCAGCCAATCAGAACCTATCTTCTGAAAATCAATAGCTTGCCGACAACCGAGGTCCAATTGATGATGTGGCGTCGATAGTCAACAAGCCGCAGATAATCCTATGCCTTTCCACGCTAAAATAGCCCTTTCGCCGAGTTTCGCAGGTCGTTACCCTACTCCCGGCGCCACTTTCAGCCACGAGGCGCTGTCACGCGGCGGCTCGAATAGCCTGACCTCGAAGTGATTAATGAGCTTGGACGACATTGTCGAAAGTCGTATAGCGGACGACGATCAGCCTGAAGACACAATCAGGAGAGCGTCATCCTTGGACCCTCCTGGGTAATACAAATTGAAAATTGCGGCCTCATGTTTCAAAAGAGGTCGGTAGACCCTGCGAGGACGGTTTCGAAGCCTGTGGGGTCACCCACGGTCCTCAAGGCGAGAATTCTAAAAGACGTTCAAAATGACCCAGCACGTACACAATGCTCGAATTCTCATGTACAGCCACGACACGTTCGGGCTCGGCCACTTGCAGCGCTGCCGGACGATCGCGCATTCGCTGGTCGAGGATTTCCGCGGACTTCAGGTGCTTATCATCTCGGGTGCGACCATCGCTGGCGCCTTCGACTACCGCGCCCGTGTCGACTTCGTGAAGATCCCCAGCGTCATCAAGCTGCGCAACGGCGAATACACCTCGCTGGAAAAGGATATCGATCTGCATGAGACGCTAAGGATGCGCCAGTCAATCATCCGCCACACAGCCGAGACCTTCAGGCCGGATATCTTCATCGTCGACAAGGAACCACTCGGCCTGCGCGGTGAGATCGAGGACACGCTGTCCTACCTCAAGACGCGGGGCACCACGCTCGTGCTTGGCCTGCGCGAGGTGATGGACGCGCCGCATCTGCTCGAAGCAGAGTGGGCACGTAGGGATGTGATGCGCAAGATAGGCCTGTTCTACGACAAGGTCTGGGCCTATGGCCCGCCGGATTTCTACGATCCGTTGACCGGCCTGGATGTGCCGCCGGCAGTCAGGGCAAAGATGAAGTTCGTCGGTTTCCTGCAACGCAGCCTGCAGAAGAACGAGTTGCCCGGCCACCGGCCCGAGGGCGACTATATCCTCGTTACCACCGGTGGTGGCGGTGACGGCGCCGAACTGATCCACGACGTCATCGATGCCTATCAGCAGGATCCGCAATTGCAGCATAGGGCGCTGATCGTGCTTGGGCCTTACATGCCGGCGCGCAAGCGCAACAAGCTGCTCAGGAAGGGGTCCAAGATTCCCTATATCAAGATCATCGAGTTCGACAACCGCATGGAAGACCTGATTGCCGGCGCCAAGGCGGTGGTGGCGATGGGCGGTTATAACACCTATTGCGAGATACTGTCTTTCGACAAGCCGGCGCTGATCGTGCCGCGCGTCAAGCCCCGCGAGGAACAACTGATCCGCGCGCGGCGCGCAGCTGAACTAGGCCTCATCGAGATGCTTTTGCCGGAGGAAGCCGAGGATTCCCAGCGGTTTGCCGATGCACTGAAGGTTCTGCCGGACCGGCCTCGCCCATCGCAGAGCAATCCGCATCTAACGCTGGAAGGGCTGCCTCATATTTCCGAAATCGTTGCAGAACTGCTCGACCGGCGGGCCGGTCATCACCTTTCGGTCATTGAAGGCATGAACTGAGTTGCAACATCGCAAGATCGTCGTGGTTCTGAAGGGCTATCCGCGGCTGTCGGAAACCTTCATCGCTCAGGAACTGCTCGGTCTGGAGCGTGCGGGGTTCGACCTGATACTCGTCGCGCTCAGGCGGCCGACCGACGCAAGACGCCACCCCGTGCATGACGAGATCAAAGCGCCCGTCCATTATCTGCCGGAATATCTGCATGAAGAGCCGTTGCGCGTGGTTCGCTCGCTGTTTGCTTGTCTGCTGCGGCCGGGCTTCTGGCGCGCTCTCGGATCGCTGGCGGCCGATATCCCCGCGACTTTACGCGCAATCGCGTGCGCCGCTTCGGGCAAGCGCTCGTGCTGGCCGCCGAATGGCCGGAAGACGCGGGTTGGCTGCATGCACATTTCGCGCACACGCCGGCATCGGTGACGCGCTATGCCAGCCAGCTTCGTGGCCTGCCCTGGAGCTGCTCGGCCCATGCCAAGGACATCTGGACTTCGGCGGACTGGGATCTGGTTGGCAAGCTTGCCTCGGCGCGCTGGACGGTCACTTGCACGAAAGTCGGTTTCGACCGTCTGAAAAAACTCGCTAACGGCAACTCGTCTGTGCATCTGAGCTATCATGGGCTCGACCTTGATCGCTTCGGCAGTTTCGGCGAGACGCGGAAACAGCATGACGGCTCGGCGCAGGACGAACCGGTTGTCGTTCTGAGTGTCGGGCGCGCCGTTGAAAAGAAAGGTTACGATACCTTGCTGGAGGCCCTTGCCCTCTTGCCTGGTGATTTGGCGTGGCGTTTCGAGCATATCGGCGGCGGCGAGGAACTGGAAGGGCTCAAGGCGCTGGCGCGAAAGCTCGGACTGGATGGTCGCGTCTCTTGGAAAGGCGCGCTTGCGCAGGAGGAGGTGCTTGAGCACTACCGCTGCGCCGACATCTTCGCCCTGGCCTGCAGGATCACCGCAAATGGCGACCGGGACGGTCTGCCGAATGTTCTGGTGGAGGCGGCTAGCCAGCGGCTTGCCTGCTTGTCGACGGATATTTCCGGCGTGCCGGAGCTTCTATCGCCGGATGAAACCGGGCTGCTGGTTCCCACGGAAAACCCGATTGCCCTGGCACAGGCGCTGGAGCGCCTGATCCGTGATCCCGTGCTGCGCGCCCGCCTCGGCGACGCCGCAGAGCGGCGCGTGCGCGGCAATTTCGATCATGTGGCAAGCATTGGACAGCTCAAGGACCTGTTCGAGCGGGAGTGGCGGGCCGCCGAATGAAGCGGCTGCGCGCTTTCTTCTATGTCCAGCACCTGCTCGGCATCGGCCATCTCGCGCGCGCCAGCCGCATTGCGGCTGCTCTGGCCGATGACGGGTTTGACGTAACCGTCGTGACCGGCGGAGCGCCGATCGCGGGGTTTCCGGGACCGGGTGTAAAATCTGTAACTTTGCCGCCTGTCACCTCCGGAGATGAAGGATTTTCCGGGCTTGTCGACCTGCAGGGCAAACCCATCGACGATGATTTCAAGAAATCGCGCTCCGAGATGTTGCTGCAGGCATTTCGGGATTGCAGGCCTGATATCGTCATTGTCGAGGCGTTTCCCTTTGGGCGCCGGCAGATGCGTTTCGAACTCTTGCCGCTGATCGAGGCCATCGAAGCGACGTCGCCCAGACCGCTTTTGGCGACGTCCGTGCGCGACATCCTTCAGGAGCGCGTCAAGCCGGGCCGAAACGAGGAAACGGTCGATCTCGTCAACAGGCATTTCGACCTTGTCATGGTCCATGGCGATCCGGCTTTCGCAACCATCGACAAGACATTTCCACCGGCCGGCGCGATCAGGGCCGAGGTCGCCTACACAGGGCTCGTTGCCGCACCGCGGGCGCCCGCGGCCTCCGAGCGCTTCGACGTTCTGGTGTCGGTTGGCGGCGGGGCTGCGGGAAAGAGCCTTGTCCGGTCCACCATCGCAGCGGCGCGCAATGCCGACAACGCCTGGAAATGGTGTCTGATCACCGGCCCGAACCTGCCGAAAGACGAGTTTGACGCGATTGCAGGCGATGCCACCTCGGGCCTGTCCATCTTCCGGTTCCGCGAGGATTTCGCCAGCCTGCTGGCTGGCGCCCGCCTGTCGGTCTCGCAGGCGGGCTACAACACGGTCTGCGATATCCTGCGCGCGGGGTGTCGCTCGCTGCTCGTTCCCTTTGCAGCCAGCGGGGAAACCGAACAGACGGTTCGCGCCCTGATGCTCGAAGAGCTCGGTCTTGCAACGGTACTGACGGAAAAGGACCTGACGCCTGAAGGTCTGGCGCAAGCGGTTAAACAGGCGCTTGCGAGGCCGGCGCCAACCTCGCATAGTCTCGATCTGGAAGGCGCGCGTCGCTCGGCGCAGATTCTGCGCGACCGGTATCGAACCTGGTCCCCGAAATCCTAGAGCATGATCCCGAAAAGTGGAATCCGGTTTTCGGAAAAGATCATGCTCCAACGTGGGGCCGCGTCTGGGTTCGATTCGCGCAACGCGCTTCAAACAGTTCCAATGAGCATGAAGCGCGTGTATTTTTTTGTCGGCAGTTCGCCGGAGAAGCTGATCTCCCGCAGCGCCGCCATGGCTTCGAAGGCTGCAAGTGAAGGCACGCAGTTAATGTGCGTCGGCTCGCTGAAATAATCGTTCGATTGCAGCAGCACATTCGTGCCTCGCGGAAGCAGGGCAAGCCAGGCGCTGAGATCGGCTATGTGTTCGCAGCTCGTATTGACCACCAGGTCGGGCCGCCCGGCCGCATAGTCTAGTGCGTACATATCTTCCGTCAGGGCCCGGAAGCGGTCGCCGGCTTCCCGGTTGAGGGTCCGTGCGACCGGCCCGACTTCGGGATCGATGTCGATGCTGTCGATCGCCGCGATGTCGAAACGGGCGTCGTTGAAAAGCATTGCCGGCAATACGCCGTACCATCCGCCCAGAACCCATATGCGCCGAACCGGCCGCCGTCGCTTTCGAACAGCTTGTCGAGCGCCCACATCTTGCAGGCGACCTGCTTGTGGTTGAAGGCGTTGGCGATATCGGCCCTCGGATGCTTGGCGATGACGCGCGCCAGCCCGGCCACGAGAGGGTGGTTGACATAGGCAGCAATTCCCCGCGTGAGGTCCAGGGCTTGCTCGTGCCCGTCCAAGCCGGCATTGCGTGGTTGCGTGACATCCATCATATTCGTCTTGTAGGGTGGGATTTCGGGCGACACAACGCAATCTTGCCCCTGCAAGGCTGTTTGATCCGCGGACATGATTATGCTGCTAGCCGCTTCGCCATTGCCTGGAGAGAACCGGTTGCATCTGTCCGGACCGTTGGTGTCCTGCATGCATTGCGGCTTCGAGTTTGTCGTTGGCGACGAAGACATTGCCGATACGCCCTTCGCCGGCAGGTGCTTTTGCATCCTGCATCCTGCCAACTGAAGGACCCACAGCCGCATATGGAACCCAGCCTAGCCCGCTATATCTGGAAGCACACCAGGAAGCAGCAGATCTGGATATTGATGATCGTCCTGCTTTCGATGATCCCGTATTTCATGTCCTTCGATCTGCCGAAGCTGATCGTCAACGGCCCGATCCAGGGCAAGGGGTTCGAGCAACCGGGCGCGACCCTGCCATTCATGAGGCTGCACTATAATCTGCCGTTCATTGGCGAGGTCCAGTTCTTCTCCGGTTTTCAACTCGACCGGACGGCGACGCTGCTTGCCCTGAGCCTTGTGTTCCTCTTGCTGGTCGTCATCAACGGCCTGTTCAAACTCTACATCAACACCTACAAGGGTCGCCTCGGCGAACGCATGCTGCGGCGTATCCGCTTCGATCTGGTCGATCGTGTGCTGCGGTTTCCGCCGATTTACTTCAAGCGGGTGAAATCCGCCGAAGTGGCGACCATGGTAAAGGACGAGGTGGAGCCGCTGGGCGGCTTCATCGGCGATGCCTTCCTGCAGCCGGTGCTGCTCGGCGGCCAGGCGCTGACAGCCATGTTGTTCATCATGGTCCAGAACGTCTGGCTCGGAACGATAGCGCTCGTGATCGTGGCGATCCAGATCGTGCTCATCCCGCGAATGCGGCGGCGGCTGATCGTGCTCGGGCGCCAACGGCAATTGACGGCGCGCGCGCTTTCGGGCCGGGTTGGCGAAATCGTCGACGGCATCGGCGCGGTTCACGTCCACGACACGTCAAACTACGAGCGCGCCGACATAGCTGCCCGGCTCGGGCTGATCTTCAAGATCCGCTTCGATCTTTACCAATGGAAGTTCATGGTAAAGTTCCTCAACAATTTTCTCGCGCAGCTCACGCCCTTTCTGTTCTACATGATCGGCGGGTATCTGGTCATCGGGGGCCGGCTGGACGTCGGCCAGCTCGTGGCCGTGATCGGCGCCTACAAGGACCTGCCCGGACCGATGAAGGAACTGATCGACTGGGATCAGGATCGGCAGGACGTCCAGGTCAAATATCAGCAGGTCGTTGAACAGTTCACCGTCGAGGATATCATTGCGCCGGGAATCGGAGCACTGACGGTCGACGATCCCGGTCCGATGACAAACCCTCTGTCGGCGATCGGTCTGTCCATAGCAGACGATGGCGGTGCAATGCTCCTCAACCGTATCTCCATGCAGGTCAAGCCGGCTGAGACGGTGGCGCTGGTCAGCACCTCAACAGGTGGAGCGG
The DNA here is from genome assembly GCF_056174585.1 of Mesorhizobium kamtschaticum. Lineage (NCBI taxonomy): Bacteria > Pseudomonadati > Pseudomonadota > Alphaproteobacteria > Hyphomicrobiales > Phyllobacteriaceae > Mesorhizobium > Mesorhizobium kamtschaticum. The sequence continues at coordinate 2,883,565 of NZ_CM149691.1, forward strand.
AGGCGCTGGCAGAAGCTTTCGCGCGGCTGAACTGGCCGGAAAGCGGAAAGGTCGCTTCGGGCGCCGATGACCTGCTTGAACTCCCCGAAGCAGTGACCGGCCGGCGGATGTCCTACGCCTCGTCGGATGTTTTCCTGTTCCACGCAAGCCTGCGCGATAACCTGCTCTACGGGCTGAAGCATGCGCCGCTGACATCGGTGACTTATGACGGCGCCGCGGCAGACCAGCAGCGCTGGAACATCGACGAGGCGCGCCGGTCGGGCAATCCGGATTTCGATACCCATAGCGACTGGATCGACTATGCTTCCGCCGGTGCTACCGGCCCGCACGACCTCTTTGAAGCGGTGCGCCGGGTGCTCGACGCGGTTCTTCTGTCGCGCGACATTCTGGATCTTGGCTTGCGCTCGTCGGCCGACCTCACGCGTCACACGAAACTTGCCGGGCGGATCGTCGAACTGCGTGCAGCGCTGCGAACCCGGCTGGAACAGGAAGGGCTGCGCGAACTGGTGGTTCCTTTCGAGCCGGGCGCTTACAACACCGAAGCGACGATCGGCCAGAACCTGCTCTTCGGCGCTGCCGCCGGCCCCGAACTGGCCGACAAGGCACTGGCGGCCAATCCCTATTTTGCTTCTGTGCTGAAGCAAGCCGGCCTCGACCGCACGCTCTACGAAATGGGCATGGAGATCGCCGAACAGGCGATCGAGCTGTTTGCCGACCTGCCGCCCGATCACCAGTTCTTCCAGCAGCTCGCCTTCATGAGCGCCGAGGAGATCCCCGCCTACGAGACCTTGCTGCAGCGGCTCAAGAACCGTCCCTACGAGGTGGTTTCGGAGGCCGACCGGGCCATGATCATCACCTTGAGCTTTGCCTATATCGAGCCCCGGCACCGCTTCGGTCTGCTGAGCGACGAGTTGATGAGCAAGATCGTCGCCGCACGCAACCAGTTTTATGAAAACCTGCCGTCCGAGCTGCAGGGTGCGATCGAACGGTATGATCCTGCCAAATACATTGCCGCGGCCACCGTCATGGATAACGTCCTGTTCGGGCGTGTGGGCAACAACCATCCCGACGCGCCGGACCGCATACGCTCCATCGTCTACGACATTCTTGACGAGCTGGGACTTTACGCCGAGCTTCTGGATGTCGGCCTGGACTTCAACGTCGGCGCCGGCGGCAGGCGGCTGACCGGTGGACAGCGACAGAAGCTCGATGTTGCCCGGGCCCTGCTCAAGCGTCCTGATTTTCTCATTCTCAACCGACCGCTGTCGGCGCTCGACCAGCGCGTTCAGGACAAGGTGCTGCGAAACGTGCTCGAGGAAGCCAGACGCGACGACCATGCGCCGGCAATTGTGTGGGTCGTGACGAGTCCGGCAATGGCGATGATGTTCGATCGCGTTATCGTCTTTGACTCAGGCCAATTGGTGGAGGACGGTACGCACGAGACACTTTTGGCAGAGAACGGTATCTTCAAGGAACTTCTGTCATAGTCTGGCAGACGCGAATTTAGGAAGGTTTGCGACAATGCTGCTCAAGGATGAAGTTGGAATGCTGCAACGCGTTCCCTTGTTCTCTGGCATCGAGCCGGCAAAGCTCAAGCTGCTCGCGTTCACATCCGATCGCGTGAGCTACAGCGCCGGCCAGATCCTTTTCCGGCAGGGCGACGAGGCAGACGCCGCCTATGTCATCCTTTCGGGCAGGGCGGATATTCTGGTCGATTCCGACAGCGGGCCGATAAAAGTTGCCGAACTGCTGCCAAATTCGATCGTCGGCGAGATCGCCATATTGTGCAACAGCTCCCGCACTGCCACCGTCAGAGCGGCGAGTGATCTGGAGGCCTTGAGAATCCGCAAGGATCACTTCCTGAGGCTTATGAAGGAGTTTCCGGAAATGACCATCGAGATATTGCGTGTTCTTGCCGACCGGCTAAGCCATACGACCGCGGATCTGATCGACGCACGAACCGCCTAGAGCTACGATGGGCGAAAAGTAGCATGGACGACGATTTTTTCCAGGTCAGATTTTGGGGCGTGCGCGGCAGCATTGCGGTATCCGGGCCAGAATTCGTTCGCTATGGCGGCAACACAAACTGCATCGAGATGCGATGCGGCAAGCATACGCTTCTGTTCGACGCTGGCTCGGGCTTGCGGCCTGCCGGCAGGGCGTTTCAGGCGGCGGATGTGACCGATTTCGACCTGTTTTTCACCCATTGCCACTACGATCACATCATCGGGCTGCCGGCTTTTGCGCCGATCTTTGACCCGAGCGTCAAACTTACGGTTTGGTCCGGGCATCTTGCAGGACGCATGACGACCCGGCAGATGATCGATGAGTTCATACGGCCGCCGTGGTTTCCGGTGAAAATGGACGTCTGCAAGGCAAAGCTCGACTGCCGCGATTTCGTGTCCGGAGACGTGCTTCGGCCGCGCGAAGGGGTGGTGGTTCGGACCGGCAGTCTAACCCATCCGGGCGGCTGCATAGGCTACCGGGTCGAATGGGGAGGTCGCGTCGTGGCGGTGATCACAGACACCGAGCACGAGCCGGACAAACTCGATCAGTCGGTGCTCGGCCTGATCAGAGATGCCGACCTCGTCATTTACGATTGCACCTACACCGAGAAGGAAATGGAACGCCGTCGCGGGAACGGGCACTCGACATGGCAACAGGGCGTCAAGCTCTGTGAGGCGGCCGGTGCGCGAGGGCTCGCGCTGTTTCACCACGATCCGACACGCACCGACGAGCAACTGGACGCGATGGAGAAACTGGCCAAGGACAGGTTTGCCGGCGCTTTTGCGGCGCGGGATGGCCTTACGCTCCAATTCCCGGTCTCTTTGCCCAAAAAGCGCTGAGCTATTTTTCCTCTCCTTGTTTGAACATGATCTCAGGACAAACGGAAACCGTTTGTCCGAGAAAATCGGATTCCACTTTTCGGGATCATGCTCCAGCGACGCTGCGCCCAATCAATGTCCGGATCGGAAGCCATGCGCAGGCTTCGGTCCGCGCGGTGACTGCGAACAGCCGTTCGAGGAAAAGCCAGGCCGATTCATCATGGACGAGATGATGGGTGAGCAGGCCGACCGGTTCGCCGCCGTCGAATGCTTGCTGCAATTGCGCGATGATGGCCTGAACCAACAGGCCATGGTCGCGGCAGCCGCGCGTGCCATGCCAATCCATGATGTCGACATTGCTGTTGATGACCGCCAGGGAAGCCGGCTTCGGCGGCCCGAAGACCGACAATGCCGCAAACCCTATCGATCCAAGGTCGGATACCATGCCGGCGTCGATCCTGTTCCAGGGCGGCACCAGCATCGGAACGGCACGTGTGCCGTGCAGTCCGGCTATGTGCGACAGTCCGCGAGCCAGCTCATCGAGCACCGCCTCGCGTGGCCGATGCACGCCGAGCTCCTGCTTTTCTGGTCCTCGGGCGCATGATTTCGGTGCGCCCAGCCATGGATGGCGACCGTGGCCTGCGGCGCCTCGTCAAGCCGCACGACAAGCTTCCCGTCGGTCTGCGCCGGAATGACGGCCAGAGTGACCGGAACCGCGAATTCGCCGGTGAGGTCGAGCAGCCGATCAAGCGCCGGCGTCGGATCCACGGCATCATCGTCGCGCAGCCAGAACTCCGCCTTGCGGCCCGCCCGTTGCAGGCGCGCCAGTTCTTCCACCAAGGGCTGCCAGATGGGGTCGGATGTCATGAGACCGGGATCTTTTTGAGAAGTTCGGCCAGCCGCGCCGCTGCACCGCCTAGGGAACGTTCCTCGAGGACGAAACGTCTGGCTTGTGCGGCCATGATGGTTCTTTCGTCGTTACGGGCCAGAAGCCTTGCAATGGCGGAAGCGAACGCCTCGACATCGCCCGGCGGAGTGAGAAACCCGGTCTGGCCATCCCGCACGACCTCCGGCACGCCGGCAATGTCTTGAGCCACCACCGGAAGGCCGGCGGCCTGTGCTTCAAGATAGGCAACGCCATAGGCCTCGCCGTAACCCGGCCAGACGTAGATTCCCCCGCTGTAAAGAACATCCGGCACGGCGGCCGGCTCGATCGCGCCAAGCCATTCGATACGGTCGGCGGGCAAGCCGGCGAATTGCGCTTTGACCTCGTCACGGGCAGGCCCGTCCCCGACGACCGACATGGTCCAGGGCAGGTGGCCGATCGAGCCGAGGGCTTGCGCCAGCATGCGATAGCTTTCGACTTTGTCGCCCGGGCGCATCATGGCGACGGTAACGAGGCGCGTCGGACAACCCCGTGACGGCATGTCGCGGAATGCCGATGTGTCGATGAAGGGCGAAAGCATATCGAAAACGGCCTGGGGAATCGCATCTGTCAGCCCCTGGCGATCCCTTTGGGTGAAGCAGATGTTCAGCGCCGCCTTTTCGATGGCTCGCGCCACCAACGCCTGGCTATCGGCCCACAAGCCGGCGTTGCGTCGCCTGGAATAGGAGGCTTCCGCTGTCACATAGGGGACAGCAAAGGTCGACGCCAGCTCGGGCCCGATCAAGTCGGGCGCCTTGTAATAGGGATGGTAGGTGAACCAGAGATCGGGCTTGCCGTCACGATGCCAAAGCTTGGTCAGCCGCGCGGCTTCGTCCGCGGCCTCTATCTTGAGCGCATCGAAACTTTTCGGCTCCGGCTGGCGTAGATAGAAGCGCAACTCAGATGCCAGTTCGACGCTATGCCCTCCGTGCTCCAGCGCCTTGACCAGCATCCGTGCCATCTGGCGGTCGCCGGAGACGACGGGATGATTGGGTGACTTCAGCGGCGCGTAGAAGGCAATTCGCATCGCGCGACCCTATCATCGGAAAGCCTGCGCAAGTCAATTTCGAAGCACGATCGACTTCACCTTCAAGCGTTGGAATGTGCTATCTAATGCTCATGGAAACAGCTGTCGCGTCCGACCCGTTTGTCGGTTCCTTGCCAGTCTTCGCAAAGTTCGAAAGCGTTGCCGATATCGACAATTATCGGCCTCTGCCCGATGGCTGGGCGCTGGCCACCGCCGACATTGTCGGCTCGACCAAGGCGATCGAGGCGGGGCGCTATAAAACCGTCAATATGGCCGGCGCCAGCGTCATTTCGGCGCTGCTCAATGCGCTGGGCCGGCAAGATCTTCCCTATGTCTTCGGCGGCGACGGCGCACTCGTGGCGTTTCCCGGCTCGGCGCTTGAGATCGCCCGCAACGCGCTGGCTTCTGTCCAGAGATGGGTGGCGGACGAACTGGACCTGACCTTGCGTGCGGCAATCGTGCCGATAAAGGACATAAGAGCGCAAGGCTTCGATGTTCGCGTGGCGAGGTTCCAGGCCTCCGAAGCGGCCTTCTATGCCATGTTCGCCGGCGGTGGCGGCAGTTGGGCGGAAGCCGAGATGAAAGCCGGGCGCTACCGCATCGACCCTGCGCCGGCCGGCGCGCGGCCGGATCTGACGGGCCTCTCCTGCCGCTGGAACCCGATCGAAGCCCGGCACGGCGAAATCGTCTCGATCATAGCCATACCGGGGGCTTCGCGAGACTTGCGCGGTTTTCAGTTTCTGGCGTCCGACATCATCGCCCTTGCCGGCAGGCAGGAGCGTGATGGCCACCCGGTGCCGGTGGACGGGCCGGCCTACAGTCTGTTGCCCGCCGGCCTCGATGTTGAGGCGCGGGCCACGGCGCCGCCAGGGCGGCGGTGGCGGGTGAAGCTGTGGGTGATGTTCCTGATGACGCTTACGGCTGTCACCGATAGATTTGGCTGGACGATCGGCCGTTTCGATCCGAAGGTCTACAAACGCGAGGTGGCCAGCAATTCGGATTTCCGCAAGTTCGACGACGGCTTGAAGATGACCATCGATGTTGACGCGGATGTCTTACACCGGATCGAGAACCGGCTGAAACAGGCGGAAGAGGCGGGCATTTGCAGCTATGGCCTGCACCGCCAGAAGTCGGCCTTGATGACCTGCCTCGTCATCTCGCCGCTGCAGCCCGATCATGTTCATTTCATCGATGGCGCCGACGGCGGCTATGCGATGGCTGCCGCAAGCCTGAAGGCGAAGGCGCCGGTCCAATGACGGCTTGCGGAAATCGATTTTCGGCAATATGCCTCGGCCATGGTTCTTTGGGACCCGGTGAGCCCCGCCATGGGCGCGGGTAGTCTGTCCGAATTGACGGGAAAGCAGTTTTTTGGACGCCTCACGATCGACATATGACAGTCTTCTGAACCGGATTTCGACGCGCGTCGCACAGGTCGGCGTGATCGGACTGGGCTATGTCGGGTTGCCGTTGGCGGTTGCGATCGCACACGCCGGCTTCCAGGTTTCCGGCTTCGACATCGAAGCCCAGAAGGTCGAGAGCCTGAACAACGGCCAATCCTACATTGAGGCGGTGACGTCGACAGCCCTTGCCAGCCAGGTGGCGAGCGGACGGTTCCGCGCCACCGCGGACTTTGCCGAACTGGCCGTCTGCGATGTCATCATCATCTGCGTTCCGACACCGCTGACGAAACACCGTGAGCCAGACCTCTCCTTTGTCAGGAACACGGCAGGCACCATCGCGAAGCATCTGCGTCTCGGCCAGCTGATCGTGCTGGAATCGACCACCTATCCCGGCACCACTGACGACGTGGTCAAGCCCATACTGGAAGAAACCGGCTTGCAGTCGAAGATAGACTTCTTCCTCGGCTTCTCGCCCGAACGCGAGGATCCCGGCAACCGCAGCTTTGTAGTCGCGACGATCCCCAAGGTTGTGGCAGGCGACGGCATTGAAGCGGCGACGCTCGTGCAGGCTTTCTACCAGAACGTGGTCGAGACCGTCGTTCCGGTTTCCACCACGGCGACCGCCGAGGCGGTCAAGCTGACGGAAAACATCTTCCGCTCGGTCAATATAGCCCTCGTCAACGAGTTGAAGGTCGTGCTCGGTGCGATGGGCATCGACATCTGGGAGGTGATCGAGGCGGCAAAGACCAAGCCCTTCGGCTATATGCCTTTCTATCCTGGCCCGGGACTTGGCGGGCACTGCGTCCCGATCGATCCCTTCTATCTGACGTGGAAGGCGCGCGAATACGAACTGCCGACCCGCTTCATCGAGCTGGCGGCGGAGATCAACACGGCCATGCCGCGTCATGTGGTCGATGAACTGGCGAAGGCACTGGACCGGCGCTGCGGCAAAGCGCTCAGCCGCTCGCGCATTCTCATCATCGGGCTAGCCTATAAGAAGAATGTGCCCGACATCCGCGAAAGCCCCTCACTGCGGCTCATTGAACTCATCGAGGAATGGGGCGGCAAGGCGGAATTCCACGATCCGCATGTTACCGAGATCCCGACCACACGGGAGCATATGGCGATCAAGGGGCGTTGCTCGGTCGAATTGACCGAGGCGGCCTTAAAGGATTTCGATGCTGTCGTCGTTGCAACCGACCACGACGCGATCGACTATCAGACGATCGCTGATCACGCCCTTCTGATCGTCGACACACGCAATGTTTTTGGCCGCCTCGGGCTGGCCCGAGAGACGGTGGTGAAGGCCTGACGGCGTCTGAGCCGGCGAATTTTTTGCCCGATGTCAGGATCGTGATTGCACTTCGCCGGCAGCCTCGCCACATAATGATAAATGCAGTTGCGCTTGCTCCTTGGCTGCAAGGACAGTCATCGCCGCTTTTGCCGCCGAAGCCAGCCTCGTTGACTTCGGCGGCTTATCTTTGGATCGTTGGCGGACTGAGTTATGGCGGATCAATGGACGGGTTTCGAGACAGCATGAACACAGCGCAAGCAGAAATTTCCACCATTCTCATGGATAAGGTTGCCGATTGGCTGACCCAGTCGGCGCTGGCCGGCAACGACCTGGAAACATTGGTAAAAGGCTTTTGTGAACGGCTGGCTGCCGCCGGTCTGCCACTGAAGCGGGTGCATTTGAGTTTTTCGATGCTTCATCCGCTTTATGACGCGCTTGGCTTCACCTGGCTTCGCGGCCAGGGCATGGAAATGGAAGGCTTCCGCAAGGAGGGCGGCGTGCAGTCCGACAGATTCCTGACCAGCCCATACTACCATCTGCTCAGCAACAAGCTCGACCATCTGCGGCGCCGGTTCAACGCGTCGGAGCCGTCGGAGTTTCCTGTTTTCGATGAGCTCAAGCTTATGGGCGTCACCGATTACATGGCTTTCGTCCATCCCTTCAACGGCAACACCAGTCAGGGCATGTTGGGGTCTTGGTCCACCGACAGTGCTGCAGGCTTCAGCGACAGCATGATTGCGGCGCTGCTGCGAATCCAGAACCATCTCGCTATCGCAACCAAGATGGCGGTGCTCACCAAGCTCGCCGACAACATGATGACCACTTATCTCGGCGGCGACGCCGGCAGGCGCGTGCTGGACGGCCAGATCAAGCGCGGCGAGGGCGACACGATCCGGGCCGCACTGGTCATGGGCGATATGCGCGGGTCGACTAGGCTTGCCGAAACCTCTGGCCGCGAAATCTATATCGATACGCTGAACCAGTTTTTCGATGCCATTGCTGCACCTTTCAATCGCAGAGGCGGGCAGATCATGAGTTTCCTGGGGGATGGCTTCATCGCCGTCTACCCTTGCGAAAGGCACCGCTCGCAGTCCGAGATCGCCTGCCAGGCTGCTCTTGCGGCAGCGCACAAGGCCACCGCGCGCATGATGGATCTCAATCTGCGCAGAAAGGAGCGGGGGCTGGGCGACATACAATTTGGTATCGGCCTGCATGTGGGTAATGTGATGTTCGGCAATGTCGGGCTTACCGACCGGCTCACATTCTCTGTCTTCGGCTCGGCCGTAAACGAGGTCCAGCGCCTACAGACCCTGACCAAGAAATATCCGCACAGCGTTCTCGCCAGCGAAGACTTCGCCAGCTACTGCGGCGCCAGCAGCTGGTTGACGCTCGGCAAGGAGGAACTGCGGGGCATCAAGCAGAAGCTGACGGTGCTTGCACCCGATCTGTCGGGTGCTCTCGCACTCGATGAAGACGCTGCGCTGGAGCCGGCCCACGACCGAAGATCGGACGCCGAGCAGGTCATGCTGCTTCATCGCGATACCGCGCGGATATCGGCGGGCGACCCGGCGAAGCTCCAGTAACCGCCACGATCCGGTCCGAACGCCATTGGTAGGCAGTCCGGTTCGTCGGTTCCGCCACTGGCGACCGTTTCGAATCCAAGTTGCTCTAAGCTGGCAATGCGCTAGTCTCGGTTTCTGGACTGCCAGAGTGGGGCTGGTGTGAGAATGAATTCGGGTTTTGATCTGCTGCGGATCGAGGATGTTGGCATCTCTTTGCCATTATCGGGGGGCCGTTGCATGCCGTCAGGCGCGCAAGTCTTCGCGTGCTGCCCGGCAAGGTTACCGCGCTTGTGGGCGAGTCAGGTTCCGGAAAATCGGTTCTCAGCCAGGCCGTGATGGGCATTTTGCCGAACACAGCCCATGTTCGCGGCCGTATCCTGTTTTCCGATCCTGAAAAGCCCGGCACGACGCAGGATATCCTGCAGATGCCGCGTGATGGACCCGAAATCCGGGCGCTGAGAGGCAGCCGCATTGGCAAGATCTTTCAGGAGCCGATGACATCACTGTCACCGCTGCACACGATCGGCAACCAGGTCAGCGAATCCCTGCAGATTCATACGCCCATGGCTCGGGCGGAGCGCAAGGCACAGACCGAGGAAATGCTCAGCCTTGTCGGCTTTCCCAATCCCAAGCGCGCCTACGACATGTATCCGTTTGAACTTTCGGGAGGATTGCGTCAACGCGCCATGATCGCCATGGCTCTCATCTGCCGGCCCGCTTTGCTGATCGCCGATGAGCCGACGACAGCGTTGGACGTCACCATCCAGGCGCAAATCCTGCAATTGCTGCGCGGGCTTCAGACCAAGCTGAACATGGCGATGCTGCTGATCACGCACGACCTCGGCGTTGTCGCCAATGTCGCCGACGAGGTGGTGGTCATGTACCATGGCGAGATCATGGAAGCGGGACCTGTGGAGGCAATATTCCGCCGGCCGGGCCACCCTTACCTGAAGGGCCTGATGGCAGCCGTCCCGCATTTCGACCTGAAGCCCGGCGAAAGGCTAAAGGCGCTCCGCGAGGTGCCGGTGAATGTCGAGAACCTGCTCGGCAAGCAGACGGCGCCGGCATCGAAGGGGCCCGACGACATCCTGCTGTCGGTCAGGGATCTGAAAAAGGTCTTCACCATCCGCAAGTCCGGATGGTTTGGCGGGGATCATCAAACGTCTGTTCGCGCCGTGGACGGCGTGAGCTTCGATATCAGGCGGGGTGAGTGCCTGGGTCTGGTCGGCGAAAGCGGCTCCGGCAAAACCACCGTCAGCAAGATGCTGATGCGGGCTGTCACCCCTAGCGGCGGCTCCGTGGTCTTCAACGGCCGCGACAGATCAATCGACGTCCTAGAGGCCGAGGGAGACACCCTGCGCATGCTGCGCGCGAAAATCCAGATGGTCTTCCAGGATCCGGTTTCGTCGCTTTCACCTCGCATGACGGTGGAGAACATCTTGAGCGAGCCGCTGGAAATCCATCAACGCGGCAATGCCGCGTCCCGACTAGCCACGGTCAAGAGCCTGATGCAGGCAATCGGGCTCGATCCGCGCTTCATCAAGCGTTACCCGCACAGCTTCTCGGGCGGGCAGCGTCAGCGTATCGGCATCGCGCGCGCGTTGGCGCTAGGGCCTGAACTCCTGATCTGCGACGAGCCGGTTTCGGCGCTCGATGTCTCTGTCCAGGCGCAGATCCTGAACCTTCTGAAGGACCTGCAGAAAGAACTAGGCCTGACCTACCTGTTCATATCCCACAATCTGGCGGTGGTGGACTACATGGCAGACCGCATCGCGGTGATGTGCGGCGGGCGTATCGTCGAGCTTGCGCCGCGCGAAATCCTGCTGAGGAAGCCGATCCACCCCTACACTCGCTCACTGGTCGCCGCGGTACCTTTCCCCGATCTCGACAGGCCGATGGATTTCAAGACGCTGAAGCTCAGCGGCGCTTCCGACACCAGCGCATGGGGACCGCAATTCCGCGATGAGGGCGACGAGGATATGCTGTCGCCGCTCGATCTTGGCGGCGGCCACCTCGTGCTGGCCCGACGTTCGGCCGATGTCAGCGAGCTACGCCATTGATCCGCCGGCGCACCCTCCTTGGCGTCATGGCTTCGGCATTTCTGCCGGGCACGGTGCGCGCCGGCGATCTGGAGCCGGAATTTCTTCAACCGCGGTTGAAGGCCAGGGCTCTGCCGGCACTCGCCGAACGCCTGCCCAAGAGCCCGCGCGCGTTGAATCTCGCTGCGATGGGCCGGCAGCCCGGCCAGTATGGCGGCACGCTGCGCACGATCATCGGCAGCCAGAAAGATATCCGGATGATGACGATCTACGGGTATGCTCGGCTGGTCGGCTATGACGAAAAGCTCAAGATGCAACCCGACATTCTGGAAAGTTTCGATGTAGCGAATGATCGCGTCTTCACTTTCAAGATACGGGAAGGACATAAATGGTCCGACGGTAGCCTGCTGACGCCGGAGGATTTTCGCTATTGTTGGGAAGATGTCTGGCTGAACGATGAGCTTTCGGAAGGCGGGCTCGCCCGGCCCTCCTGGCGGACGGCAAGCCGCCTCGCTTCGAGATCGTCGATCCGTTGACGGTCCGCTATAGTTGGGATGCGCCCAATCCCGACTTCCTGCCAAAGCTCGCCGCTGCTTCGCCGCTACCGCTTGTTCTGCCGGCCGCCTATCTCAAGCAGTTCCACAAGAAATATCAGGATCCATTCCGGCTCGCCGGCCTAATGAAGGAGTACCGGGCCAAGAAATGGACGCTCTTGCATATCCGCATGTCGCGGCAGTATCGCCCGGAGAACCCGGATCTGCCGACGCTCGATCCCTGGCAGAATCGGACCAAGCCGCCGGCTGAGCAGTTCGTCTTCGAGCGCAACCCGTTCTTTCATCGAATAGACGAGAATGGCCGGCAACTGCCCTATGTTGACCGGATTGTCATGAGTGTCAGCTCGTCGGCGATCATTTCCGCCAAGACCGGCGCGGGCGAGAGCGACCTGCAATGCATGGGAATTGACTTCACCGACTACTCCTTCCTGAAGGACGCGGAGAAGCGCTACCCGGTGAAGATGCATCTCTGGAAACGCACACAGGGCTCGCGGCTGGCGCTGCTGCCCAATCTGAATTGTGCCGACCAGGTGTGGCGTGACCTCTTCCGTGACGTGCGCGTGCGCCGCGCACTTTCGCTCGCTGTGGACAGGCGCGAGATCAACATGGCCGTGTTCTACGGATTGGCGCAGGAAAGTGCCGATACAGTCCTGCCGGAGAGCCCGCTCTACCGGCCGGAATTCGCGAAAGCCTGGGTCGCCCATGATCCCGACCAGGCCAATGCGCTGCTCGACGAGGTCGGGCTTCAGAGGCGTGACGATGACGGCTTGCGGATACTTCCCGACGGACGCCCGGCGCAGGTCATCGTGGAAACGGCCGGCGAAAGTACCCTGGAAACCGACGCGCTCGAACTCATCACCGATCACTGGCGCAAGATCGGCATTGCCCTGTTCATCCGGACTTCGCAGCGAGACATCTTCCGCAGCCGCGCGCTTGGCGGCGAGATCATGATGTCGATGTGGTCGGGCATCGACAACGGCGTGCCGACCGCCGACATGAACCCGTACCAGTTGGCCCCCACCATCGACGACCAACTGCAATGGCCGCTCTGGGGTGCTCACTACTTGTCTCATGGCACGGTCGGTGAGGCGCCCGATCTTCCGCCCGTGGTCGAGCTGATGGCTTTGCTCAAGCGCTGGAATGCATCAACCGAAGCCGCGGAGCGCGCCGAAATCTGGAATTCAATGCTATCGATCTACACCGATCAGGTGTTTTCGATCGGCACGGTGAACGCAACATATCAGCCGGTTCTGGCGTCCTCTCGGCTGCGCAACCTGCCTGACAAGGCGCTCTACGGCTACGACCCGACTGCCTATTTCGGTGTCTATATGCCGGATACATTCTGGCTTGGAGAGACCTGAGCGTGCTTCGATATATTGTCTGGCGCATCGCCGTGATGGTTCCAACGCTGCTGGTCATATCGGCGCTGGTGTTCACGATCATCGAACTTCCGCCAGGCGACTATTTCGACAGCTATGTTGCCGAGCTTCGGGCTCAGGGCGAAGCGGTGGATTCCGATCGCATCCAGATGATGCGCAAGGAATATGGTTTCGACCAGCCGCCGGTCATTCGCTACTTCTACTGGGTCGGCGGGATGCTGCACGGCGATTTCGGCTATTCCTTCGAATATGAGCTGCCGGTTCGCGACGTCGTCGGGGACCGAATGTGGCTGACCGTGCTGGTTTCCTTCGTCACGATCATCGTCACCTGGCTCATCGCCTTTCCGATCGGCATGTACTCCGCCACGCACCAATACAGCTGGGGCGACTACGGCCTGACGTTCTTGGGCCTTCTCGGCCTTGCCATTCCGAACTTCATGCTGGCCCTGATCCTGATGTATTTCGCCAACATCTGGTTCGGCACGTCCATCGGCCATCTCATGGACCAGCAATATCTCGGCGAGCCTATGAGCTGGGACAAGGCGAAGTCGATCCTCGCCCATCTCTGGATTCCGGTCTTGATCATCGGCACCGGGGGCACGGCAAGCATGATCCGGCGGCTGCGCGCCAATCTGCTCGACGAGCTACACAAACAATATGTCGTGACCGCGCGCGCCAAAGGCCTTCATCCCTTCAAGGCGCTGGTCAAATATCCGCTGCGCATGGCGCTCAATTTCTTTATTTCCGACATCGGCTCTATCCTGCCGGCCATCATCTCCGGCGCCGAAATCACCGCGATCGTGCTGTCTTTGGAAACGACCGGGCCGATGCTGATCAGGGCACTGCAAAGCCAGGACATGTATCTGGCAGGGTCGTTCCTGATGTTCCTCGCCTTCCTGACGGTCATCGGTGTGCTGATTTCCGACCTGGCGCTGGCGCTGCTTGATCCACGAATTCGTTTGCAGGGCGGCAGCACCAAATGAACACGCAATCGCCGCTGCCCGCTCCGGGTGCTCCACTGCAACACTACATTTCCGTCGCGCCCTTTGACCTGCAGTCGGTCGAGGCGATGACGCCGGAGCAATCGAAGGTCTATCAGGCGTCGCAGTTGCGGCTGATGTGGTGGAAATTCCGAAAGCACCGGCTTGCCGTCGTATCCGGCATATTCCTGGCAGCGCTTTATTTCGGGATACTGATCTGCGAGTTCCTGGCGCCTACAATCTGCACACGCGCAACATGGACTACATCTATTCGCCGCCACAGCGGGTGCACCTGTTCCACAACGGCCAGTTCGTCGGGCCGTTCGTCTATGGCCGCCACATGACGCTGGATATGGACACGCTCAAGCGAAACTACATGGAGCAGCAGGATGATGTTCAGCGGATCCGCTTCTTCTGCAAGGGCGACAGTTACCGGTTCTGGGGCCTTATCGAAGGTGACAGGCATCTTGTCTGCCCCGCCGAAAGCGGCCAGCTCTTTCTGGCCGGCACCGACAGGCTAGGGCGCGATGTGCTCTCGCGCATCATCTATGGCGCACGCATCTCACTGACAATCGGCCTCGTCGGCATCAGTTTCAGCTTTGTGCTCGGCATCGTCATCGGCGGACTGGCGGGCTATCACGGCGGTATCTTCGACCTGATCGTTCAACGGATAATCGAAGTTCTGCAATCGATCCCCAGCATTCCGCTGTGGCTGGCCCTGGCGGCGATCATGCCGATAACCTGGAGCCCGATCCTGATCTATTTCGGCATCACCGTCATTCTCGGGCTAATCCACTGGACCGGACTGGCGCGGGCCGTGCGTTCAAAGCTTCTAGCCTTGCGCGAGGAGGATTACGTTCTGGCCGCGCAATTGATGGGTGCCAGCAGCAGCCGCATCATCGGGCGTCACCTCATTCCTGGCTTCATGTCGCATCTGATCGCGACGGCGACGATCTCCATACCCGGCATGATCCTGGGCGAGACGGCGCTGAGCTTCCTCGGGCTCGGCCTGAGGGCACCGACAACCAGCTGGGGCATCCTGCTCACCGAGGCACGCAGCGTCAGCGTGATCGCCTTCTATCCATGGCTGCTTTTGCCGATGCTCCCCGTCATTCTCGTCATCATGGCGTTCAACTTCTTCGGCGACGGGTTGCGGGACGCCGCGGACCCCTATAAGTGAGATCGCCATTCCTCCACGCCGGGGCGCCGGACCCACCCGGTATGATCCTAGTCGGCAGCCTTGTTCGACTGTCGCAGTGTTCATGGTTCGCCTCTATATGGGGCGAGACGCGATCGGGGTTAAACACGTCGCCCTCGGGTTTCACCCGTGAACCGTTCTGGTCGTGGGGCATTGCCGATCTCTTGAGCTGGTTCGGGACACACAAACGCATATGAGTCGCCTCGATAATTTCATCAGCAGGATGAGCGCGCAGCGCGACATTCTCAATCAAATCTGCCCCGAGGTGGCGAAGATGGAGGGGCCTGTGCTTGAGCTCGGCCTCGGCAATGGCCGGACGTTCCACCATCTGCGCGAGCGCCTGCCCGGGCGCCGGATCCTGGTGTTCGACCGCGAAGTCGGCGCACACTCCAGCTCAATTCCCGACGCTGAAAACCTCGTGCTCGGCGAAATACGCGAGACAGGGGTCAGGTTCATTGGCATCGACGCCGCTCTTGTTCATGCCGACATCGGCACCGGCTATGACGATCGCGATGCAGTGACCTCCACCTGGCTTCCCGATCTGATTGCTCGCATGCTTCGCGTCGGCGGCTTCGCGGTCAGCGGCACACCGCTCGATCACCCGCAGTTGCAACGCCTCCCGCCGCCAACTTCGGAGCCCGCCGATCGCTATTTTCTCAGCAGGCGCGTGTGAGGGTGGAGACGATCCCACGTCTTCAGGGGCCAAGTCTTCAAGGGATCGTATATACTGCTATCTCCCGCTCAATGCCGCGCAGCGAGACCTCGTGGGGCACGGGCGTCAGCGCGTTCCTGCGCAACAGAGCGGCGGTGAGATTGTCTTCGACCACGGCACGGGTGGCGAAGATCGCCTGTGCGTTGGCAAGGTTCTGGACCCGCGAAGCAATGTTGACCGTCTGGCCGAAATAGTCCTGTCGCTCGTTCATGGAAACGGCGATGCAGGGGCCGGCATGGACTCCGATCTTGAGCAGCAGATCCTCGCGCCCGCCCTTGTCGTTGAGTGCACGCATGGCATCGCGCATCCTGAGGGCCGCAGCAATCGCACGATCAGGCGTCGCGAAGGTCGCCATCACCGCATCACCGATCGTCTTCACCACCGCGCCTGCCTCCGCCGCGACGATCTCGTGCAGAACCTGGAAATGCGCGCGCACAAGATCGAAGGCTGAAAGGTCGCCCACCCGCTCGTAAAGCGCGGTCGACCCGCGCAGGTCGGTGAACAGGAAAGTCAGGCTGGTGATCTTCAGGCGCTGGTTGATATCGAGCGTATCCGTGCGATAGAGATCGCGGAACGTCTGGTTGGTGAGCAAGCGCTTGGCGGTGAGGAAGGGCCGGCGTTTGCCGAGGAAATCATGCAATACCTGGCCGGCGACGAAGACCGTCGGCAGCACGCGGGTGTCGGTCCTGTTTTCCAGCGAAATGCGCAACGGGCCGGGTTGCATCTCCAGCGTCTGGTTCTGGACATGGTCGCGGTCGAAGACCAAAGAGAGGCTTCGGCGCTCCTTTGTTGGATCGCCCTTCACGTCGATGAACTGCGCTGAATGGGTGACCGGCTCGAAGATAATGATGAATTCGGACGGAAGCTGTATGGGCAGAACCGCCTTTTCACCGGGCGCAAGCTCGATATCCTCCAGCGAGAACGCTTCGATCGTTTTCGCGAAATCCTCGTCCGGCAGATCGACGCCGGACGCCCAGTAGATCTGGCGGAAATATTCCACCATCGGCAGTTCGTGTGGATTGTGGGCGGCAATCCTGCGCACGCGGGGACTGACGGTGAATGTCACCTCGACCATCTCGTCGAGGGTCGGCGAATAGCCCTCGGCGCACAGCGCGCAGGTGTATTCGTCCTTCTGCAGGGTTTTCAGCGTGGCGTTGGTGTCGAGCACGCCGCCACAGCCGGGGCACAGAACATTCCAGGAAATGTCGAAGATGCCCACCCGCGCCGCATGGAGAAAGGCGCTTATGGCGCTCTCCTCGTCGAGGCCATGCTTGCTGGCGAAGGCTGGCGCATTGATGCGGCAAAGCTCGCGGTCATTGCCCTCCGCGATGGTTCGCTTGATCGCGTCGATTGCCCGTGGATCGACATCGGTCGATTGCCGCAGAAGCGAGAACAGATCCTGAGCTTCGTTCATCGTGCAGGCTCCGGAAAATGCGCCTCCCGAGGCGGGTTGACCGGACCGCTCCTTGGTCCGAGTGATTCATTTTACGTCGAAACGGATCGTACGGCCATTCGAATAGACAAGCCTGGTGACAGCTCGATTTCCATCCGACCGCAAGCGGCACTATGATGGTCCACGGGTATTCACCTTTTGGGGCCCTTTCCATGCAGACGTCCGACAACCCGCCATTTCCAGCAGCCCTGCGCATTTTCTCCGCTGGGGTCATCATCGTCCTGATCGTGGGCGCCGGCCTGTTTTTCGCGCCGGCGCTGGTCAAGCCGCACTGGCCCTGGCCCGTCACGCCATTCAGTGCCCGCTTCCTCGGCGGCTTCTACACCGCCGAAATGGCGGTGATGGCGGCGCTCTTGTTCTGGAACCGCTGGTCGCCCGGCAGGCTGGTGCTCGTCATGGCCTTCATCTTCACCGTCATCGTGTCGGCGGTATCGTTGATCAATCTCGGCTATTTCAACTTCGAACGAAAAGCGGCCTCGCTCTGGTTCCTGGTCTATCTGTCCTCGGCCGCGGTATCCGGGCTGTTCCTGTGGTGGGCCAGGGCCCGTCCTTCGGCAAAAGGCGTGCCCCTAAACCCCGCATGGCGCGGCCACATGTTGGCGGAAATGGCGATCCTTGGGCTCTATGGCGCCGGCATGCTGCTGTTTCCCAGGATAGTCAGCAGCAGCTGGCCATGGCCGGTCGATCCCTTCCATGGCCAGGTTTACAGCGCCATCTTCCTCGCCGGCGCCGGCGGCACATACCTCGTCTGGAAAAACGCGCCGCGCGAGGAACTGCTGGTGCTCGGCCTGGCGCAATTTCTGGTCGGCCTGCTTGCCATCCTTGGCCTGGTCATCACCGACGCCGCGGTGCACCGGATCGACTGGACGGCGACTAAAACATTGTGCTGGCTCGCCCTTTTCGGCTGGATCGCCGTCAGCGGCATCTTCAAACTCTACGCCGCTTCCCGCCATTTCAGCTCGCAAACGGTATAATAAGGTGCAGAGACGGCTGGATTTTCAGGTGACGTCCGGTGCATCGTGCCGAGCCGATTGCCTTCGAGCATTTCACCGTTTCAAGGAAACGGCGAACTGCTCTATCACTTTGTTCTGACGCAATTCCGGGGCGGAAAACCGCTCACACTTTTCCTGGAATTGCTGTAGCCGGGAACGCCATGACCAGCACGACCTCCGCTGAGAAAATCCAGCCGCGGCTCCGCGCCGTAAGGCCGAGCGATGCGGAGGCGCTTTGCGCCATCTTCAACATGCCGGGCTTCCGCTGGGGTACGCTCAGGATGCCCTTCGAGATGGTGGAGCAGGTGGAGCGGCGCATCGCCAAGTCCGGCCAGGAAACCACCTGGATCGTTGCCGAGTTGGACGGCAAGGTCGTCGGCCATGGCAACCTTGTTGTGCAGGGTTCGCCGCGCCGTTCGCATATCGGCGAGATCAATATCGGCCTTGACGACGCCTTTGTCGGCAAGGGCATCGGCTCTGCCATACTTGGCGCGCTGCTTGACGTGGCCGACAACTGGCGCGCCCTGAAGCGGGTCGAATTGACCGTCTATGCCGACAACGAACCGGCGGTCCGTCTCTACACAAGCCACGGCTTCGAGGTCGAAGGCCGGCATGTGAAGGCCGGTTTTACCGACGGCCAGTACCACGACCTCCTGAGCATGGCCCGGCTGCGGTTCTGAGATCCGCTGTCTCCCTTGGCGTTTGCACCGCAAGCGGCTAGACGGGACCAATGACCGCCGTCTTTGACCCAACCCCTACGCCGCCGGTGGAAATTCTGGCTGTGCTGTCGCGGCTCTGCCCGGAAGTTGTGCGTGACATCGAGCAGAACTGGAATGCACCGGTTTCCGATTACGCCCGCCATCTGTGGCGGCCGGTGGCAAGGCCTGCATCGGGCCCGGCGATCGCTGCCCGCTCGATCCTGCGCGAAGTCCTGCAGCAGCGCCTCGGTATGATCATGCTGGCTGAGGAGATCGGCAAGGCGCTCGACGAGTTCGAGCACAGACCGGTGATTCAGTCCGGCCTGCACTGCCTGCTTCTTATGGACCGGATCACCTTCGACGCCCTCCTGCTTGCCTGGCTCGGCGCGGTCGAAAACGGGCTGTCGGCCTTCTTCTGCTTCATGGGAACGACGATGACCATGGAGACAATTGGCCGGGAGGGGCCGGGATGGCTCGATGTCGGCGACGACAAGGTCAACCTGTTCGGCATGGGCGCCACAAACTGTGCCGCAAAAGCGCCTGCGTGGCCGGTCCCGTCTCACTCAACAAGCGCGCACTCGAAGCGGTGGGCGATGAAACGGATGCCAGCCGCTGGCTGGGCACGTTGCTTTCCAGCCAGGACAAGGTGTTTGGAACCGCCGCCGATGCGCTGACAGCCCTCAACGAGGATCTGGTCGCCGATTGGGATCGTTCCGGCATGGCCCTGCCGGTTTTCATCGACGATCGGCTCGCCGCTTCTGCCATGGCGCGGCATCTAGAAGATGATGGCAGCCTTCTTTCCAGGCTGCTCATTGAGCCTGCAAGGCGCCAGCGTCTCGAACGTGCCTTGCAAGAGGCCGCATCGGGCCCATTTGGCAGATTCCTGCCCAATACCACCGCCTATTTCTGGGGCATCCGCGAGGAGCGCGTGCGCAAGCTCGTCCTCGAGAACGGACACCTGATCGAGCTTGACAGGCCGCATGGCCTTTCCATCCCGTTCGAACGGCCGCATCTCAAGCAGGCGCTGCTGGACGGACTGCTGCTGCCGAACCTGTTCCTGACGTTCCTCGTCCTTGCCATATTGCCGCGGGCGCGGGTTGTGGGCGGCCTGAGACAGATTGGCTATGTCGCACTTTTCCATCAGATCCTGCTGGCTGTGCTGGACGAAAACGTGCCGGAAGAGCGCGATCTGGCTGCGGAGCTGCAGGTTCGGGAAAATGCCTGGGGCATGCGGGTCATCGATGAAAGGATTTCGGTCCGCGAGCAGCTAGCCTGCCTGCCGGAAGGGGCGCTCTTCCCGGACCTGCTCCGGCAATACCGTTTGCGGACTTTTGCCGAGACGACCGACGACCTGAAGCTGGTTCGCGATAACGCCCGGTGGCGCAAGATCGGCCAAGCAGGAATCAAGGCGACCTGAGCCTCGCTTCAGGCCTTACTTCAGGTTGCTGGTGCGCAGCAGCATGGCCTCATTTGTCATTGTACGATAGCGGCCTTGCGGAGGCCGTCGACAATGAGTTCGAAATCGGCGGGATTCCTGTAAGGCACGACTTTGCGACGGTATTCCAGCGAATAGTCGGGATTGACGCGAAGCACCTCCTGCCATGCCGCGCGGGCCTCCTCCAAACGACCCAGATGGCCGTAGCTGGCGGCCAGAAGCGCGCGCGAGACGTCGGTGGCGGCGTTGCGAGCCAGCCTTTGCATCAGAAGGTCAACGGCCTCTTCGTACCTTCGCAGTTGAAACCAGGCCGAAGCCTGGAAATGCAGAAGCACATCCGGAAAGTATGGATTCAAGGTCTTGGCCCGGGCGAAGCTCTCGAGGGCCTCTTCGGCTCTGCCCGAATAGTGCAGCGCCTCGCCGAGGATGACGTGGCCTTCGGCGAAGTTCGGATTGAGGGCTATCGCGCGCTCGGCCTCCTCGATGGCCTCATCGTGCCGTCGTGTGTAGAGCCTCGCGATGCCCAGCGCCCAGTGCGCCCAGGGATCGCTGTCATCCAGCGCTACCGCTCGCGTTGCAGCCTCTTCCGCTTGCGCCATCGAAGCCGGCGGTGACGCGCTCCACCTGTTCAGGTAGTCGAGGCCGTGCGTGAGGGCGAGGAAAGCGTAGGCCGAGGCAAATTTCGGGTCCAGTTCGATGGCACGTTGCAGTAGGTCGCGGGCCGCCGCGTTCGTGTCCTTCGTCAGCCGGTGCCACAGCTCCCGGCCCCGCAGGAAACAGTCATACGCCTCCGCGTTGCGCGGATGCTCCGGCGCCAGCCGCAGGCGGTCGTCCTCGGTCAGATTGAGCGCCAGCGCACCGACGATCTGCTGTGTCACGTCGTCCTGCACGGCGAATATGTCGGTCAGGTCGCGATCGAACCGCTCCGCCCAAAGATGGCCGCCCGAGATTGCATCGATGAGCTGCGCGGTGATCCGCACCCTGTTCCCCGACTTGCGCACGCTGCCCTCGAGCACATGCCGCACGCCGAGCTTCGTGCCCACCTCCTGCACATGGACGTTCTGGCCCTTGAAGGTGAACGACGAATTGCGTGCGATGACGAAGAGCTGCGACAGTTTGGACAGCGCCGTGATGATGTCTTCGGAGATGCCGTCGGCGAAGTAGTCCTGTTCGGCGTCACCGCTCATATTGGCGAACGGCAGGACGGCGATCGACAGCTTCGGCGGCGCCGCCGCAGCCGGCCGGCTCGTCGCGGTTTCCGAGGTCGCGGCCGCCTTGGTCCCGACGCTGCCGACTTGCAGCGAATAGACCCGGATCGGCTCGGCGATGTTCTTGAGCTGCGTGCTGCCGAGATCGCTGACCGAGAGGTCGAGCCTCGCCCTGACCTGGCGATAGGCATCCTCGGACAGGCAGATGGCGCCGGGCGCCGCGACGCCCTCCAAACGCGAGGCGATATTGACGCCGTCGCCCATCAGGTCGCCGTCGCTTTCTTCGACCACATCCCCCAGATGGATGCCGATCCTGAACTCTATGCGGCGGTCCTGCGGCACGCCGGCATTGCGCTCGACCATACCATTCTGAACCTCAATGGCGCAGCGCACGGCATCCACCACACTGCGGAACTCAACCAGCGCCCCATCCCCGGTGCGCTTGATCACACGCCCGTTGTGCACTGCGATGATTGGATCGATCAGGTCGCTGCGCAGTGCCCGCAACCTCGCCAAAGTACGATCTTCGTCCGCGCTTGCGAGCCGGCTGTATCCAACCACATCCGCAGCCAGGATTGCCGCCAGCTTACGATTCTCGCTCAAGGGTCCGTCTCCTCATCCCCACGATAGCAGGAAGACGGCGGCAAGAGGGAACTTTCGCAAACGACGCCACGCACCGCCGGCATCGGCAGCGCTCCGCCACAGGACCACACCGCGCTTGCCGGTCGACGGCTATCGGTTCATCCTTGCAAATACCCTGGCCGTGAAGTGCGTGGCGAGATCGCGCCGACACGGCCCCTAGAGCCGGATGATTTCAGGTCGAATCGACCTGAAATCTGAATCCGCCTCTAAGTCAAAGAGATAGAGCATGATGTCGTCCGAAAACCGCTTCACACTTTTCGGCATCATGCTCTAGTGAGGTCTTGTCCTATGGACTGCTCGGGCTGCGGTTTCGAGGTTGATGGCGGCTTCGCTTTCTGTCCGAGGTGTGGCAGGCGCCAGCCCGTGCCATGCGCCAGTTGCGGCTACCTCTGCGCACCGGATTTCGAGTTCTGTCCAAAGTGTGGGGCAAGCGTCGGTGCGCCCGCAAAAGCCGTCGAACGGCCTGCTCCGACAGCAAGTCGGACCATTGTGCCGCCTTCTCGAACTCCGTCGCTGCTTGCGAACATCGAAAGCGAAGATGGGCTGCATCCCGTCTCTGACGCCGATCGCCGGACGGTAACGGTCCTGTTCGCCGACCTTTGCGGCTTCACGACACTCAGCGAGCAGCTCGACCCCGAGGTCATGCAAGCGCTGCAGAACGAACTGTTCAAGGAATTGACGGCGGCTGTGCGAAACTTTGGTGGTTTCGTCGACAAATTCATCGGCGATGCACTGCTCGCTTTGTTCGGTGCGCCGGTCGCGCATGAGGACGATCCGGAACGTGCGCTTCGCGCCGCTCTCGACATGATCGCCCGGACGGCGCGGCTCGGCGAAAGTGCCCCCCACTCCGGCACGCCTCTGCTGCTCCACATCGGCATAAACACCGGTCCAGTCGTCACTGGCGGATTGGGCATCGGCACCGCCAAATCCTATTCGGTGACCGGCGACACGGTGAATACGGCGCAGCGCCTGCAATCGCTGGCCGCACCGGGTGAGGTGCTGGTAGGCGAGCTCACGCACAGGCTGACCCGGCATGCCTTCTCTTACGAACCGCTGGGCGATGTCGTGCTTCGCGGCAAGGCTGGCAGTGTGCTCGTCCATCGACTGGATGCACCGCTTGCGGCGCCGCGTGCAGCGCGTGGGCTCGAGGCGCTCGGCCTCGGCGCGCCGATAATAGGTCGTGGTGCGGAGCTCCATAGAATGCTGGAGAGCCTTGACCAGGCGTGCGGCGGCTCTGCCCAACTTGTCCGCCTCGTCGGAGAAGCCGGTATCGGGAAATCGCGGCTTGTGAAGGAGTTCGTCGCCCGCGTCGGCGACGAGGATCGTTTTCGCAACGTCGCCGTGCGGCAGGCCACCTGCTCACCGCTTGGCGAACAATCATTTGGCGCCTTGGGCGCGGTGGTGCGCAGCGCTGCCGGGATGATGCAAAACGACAATGGGGACGAGATGCGGGGGAAGCTCGCAGACTTGCTTACCGATCTCGGCCTGCAGGGCGAAGAAGCGAAACGGCTGATGCCTTTGCTCTACCATGTGCTTGGCCTTGGCGACCCCGATGGCACCTTGCAGCATGTCGAGCCCGAGCAGCTGCGGCGGCAAATTCTCTACGCCGTCCGCACTATCATCGAACGGCGGCTTGCGTTGTCGCCGCTGTTGATTGTCGTCGAAGACCTGCACTGGGCCGACGCCGTGTCGCTCGAGGCACTCCGTTTCGTGATGGACAGGTTGGAACGCACGCGGTTGATGTTGCTGGTCACGCATCGTCCGGGGCCGGACAACGGCCAACTCGACTCAAGTCGGGTCAGTCACACAGCGCTCAGGCTTTCTCCGCTCAACAGTGATGACGGACGCAGCCTGCTGGCGGCGCTTTTCGGCGAGGGTTGGGTAAACTCCGCAAGCGGGCTTCCCGACCAGATCCTCGAGCGCGCGGGTGGCAACCCGCTTTTTGTAGAGGAGATCGTTCGCGGCCTTATCGATCGCGGTGTACTGATGCGTGAGGGCCAGCGGTGGCGGACTGCGGTGGGCGAAGTCGCAACCGGCATTCCCGCCACCATCCAGGCAATGTTGCTTGCTCGTGTTGACCGGCTGCCCCAGGAGGTGCGCCGGTTGGCCCAGGAAGCCGCGGTAATCGGCCCGCGCTTCGATGCCACACTTCTAAAAACCGTGACAGCCGACCCCGGCCGGCTGGAAGCCGGCTGCGAACTACTTTGCGATGCGGAGATCATCGAGGAAGTTGCCGGATCAGGCTCGGCATCATCGCAGAGCTACCGCTTTACGCAAACATTGCTGCAGGACGTGATCTACCAGAATCTGCTCCTGCAACGCCGGACCGACATCCACGGGCGGGTCGGTGCCGCCTTGGAGCACCTGTACGGCGACAAGCCGGAACGGCTCGAGGATTTGACCGTGCTCGGTCATCATTTCGCACTGAGCGCCGAGCGGGAGAGAGGCGCGCATTACCTACAGGCGGCAGGCGATCGCGCTCGCACAATATACGCCAACGACGACGCCCTTCGTTTCTACGAGCGCGCACTGACTGCGTTGGGCGCGATCGGGCAGACACCGCTCAAACTGGCAATTGCAGAGCGCATTGCCGATTTGAGCGGCCCGGCAGGCCGCCGCGAGATCGCGCACCAGCACTACGAGACGGTGCTGCAGGTATATCGCGAGTCAGCCGATCGTGTCGCTTCGGCGCGAGTTTTGCGCAAGATCGGTCGGCTGCTCTGGGACGTCGGCAAGCGGGACAACGCAGAATCCCGCTATGCTGAAGCGGCAGCGCTTCTGGATGGAGCGGATGCTCCGATCGAGCAGGCGCATCTCTGGCAAGAACGTGGCCGACAGGCATTCCGGAGCGGAGATCACGCTCTCGCGGCAAAATGGGCAGACGCGGCGCTGGATTGCGTAGGCACTCTGACGACGGAGCAGGTCTCCGAGGTGGGGGCTGATGCCACTCTTGTGACCGCCGAGGCACTCAATACCAAGGCTGTCGCGCTAGCTCGCCTCGGGCGAAACCATGAGGCCGTGCGTCAGGTTGAGCGCAGCATCGAATTGGCCGAAGCCGCCGGTCTGCTGGGCGCGGCCTGCCGTGGCTACACCAATCTCGGCGTGCTTTACACGACCATCGATCCGGCACGGGCGATCGAAGTCTGTCGGCGCGGTCTCGACGTGGCGCGCCGTATCGGTGATTTGGGCTTCCAGGCGCGCCTGCTGGCCAATCTGGCGGTCGCTTGCTGTACTTTCACGGATCGCTGTCCGACAGAGGGCGTGCCTGCCGCAGAGAAGGCCATTGAGATCGATCGGGCACTCGACCAGCGCGAGCACCTGCCGGTGCCGTTGATCGTGCTTGGGCAGATCCACCAGTGCAACGGCCGCCCGGAACTGGCGGTTGGCTTGTTCCACGAAGCACTGGATGTCGCCTGCGAAACGGGCGAGCCCCAACTGCTGTTTCCGTGCTATGATGGTCTTGCAACGCTTAATCTCGATCTCGACAATCTGGCCGAGGCCGAACGCTACTTTTCCCTGGCGCAGGATATATGCGCCCAGCACGGGCTCGACCCGGAAGCGCTTGTGGTGCTGCCTTTTCTCGACTAGCCGGGCGGGAGGTTGGACAATGTCTGCGCCTAGTGACTTGGTACCGCTTCAACCGGGCGACCGTGCGCCGAACGTGATACTCGACGCCATTACCCAAGAAGGCAAGATCGCGCTTGACGACTTTCGCGGGCAAAAACCGGTGCTGGTCGGCCTGTTTCGAGGCCTGCATTGCGCGTTTTGCCGGCGCCATATCGCCGCCCAGGCGCGGCTTGATCCGGAGCTGCGCGAAAAGGGTGTGGAGAGCCTGACGGTGGTCAACACGCCGATCGAACGGGCGCGTCTCTATTTCCGCTACCACCCGATGCCGAATCTGCTTGCGGCCTCCGACCCTGAACGCGCTTCACATCGTGCTTTTGGACTGCCCAATCTCGAATTCACCCAAAACGAGACGAACTGGCCGTACAAGGTGTCGATGGCAGCGGCAATGGATATGCGGGTCGACATACCAGGCGAGTTGCCCGGTCCCATGGATCCTATGGCGGCCGGCGAAATCCTCAACAAGAGGGACCATTACGAACTGACCGAAGCCGACGAGCAGATGATGGCAACGGGACACGGACAACTGGTCGGTCAGTTCCTGCTGGACCGGCAGGGGATCGTACGCTGGAGCTTCACGGAGGTTCCAGAGGGCGGGCGATACATGTTTGGGGCGCCAAACCCACGGGAGCTGATGTCGGCCGTGTCGCAAGTCGCCCAATAGACAAGTTCACCGTTCATTCGAGCACGGCCTCGACAATGGCAACAAAGTCATCGAGCGAGCGATCCCCGCGAATCTCGATGCGCGGAAGGTCGATGGGATCGCAATCGAGGTCCGCCGGCCCGTGTTTGCGGCCGAAGCCGATTCGATAGCCGCACTCCTTGGCCAGCCGGCCAAGCCGTCGGTCAGTGACGGAGAAGGGTGCCGCGAACGCCGTGGTTGGCCGACCGGTCCAGCGTTCGATGAACATACGGGAGCGCAGGAGCTCGGCGGCCAGGTCAGAGCTCGACAGACCATCGATCGCGCGATGTGTCGCCATATGGCTTCCGAAGAAGGCACCTTCGCCGGCGAGGCGTCGCACCATCCCAGCGTCCATAAGCGGCGTCGGCGGACCGCTGTGGGCGTCCCACTGTGCACTTTCACCCACCAAGTCCGTCACCAGGAACACTTCCGCGGTCAGGTCGTTGGCGCGCAAGGTCGGCCAGGCATGGTCGGCAAAGTTCTGGAAGCCGTCATCGAAGGTGATGAGCACAGGGCGGCCAACGAAAGGCTGACGGTTGGCGATGAACTGTTCCAGCTGCTCTGAACTAATCGCGTGAAAGCCATTGGCGCGCAGCCATGCCATCTGGCTGGCGAATGCGGCGGGCGTGAGCCGAAAACGGGCGAGCGCGGCCGCACCTTCCTCGGCGACGCCGTGATACATGAGGACGGGGATACGCTGGCGCCGCTCGTTACGCGCGACGTCGCGGCGCAAGGCCCGCGCCCCGCCCCAGATGATATTTCGCGCGACCCCGATTTCGATGGGTGCGCGGATCGGCACATGATCAATCCTCGGTTCCGTCACCACATCGTCCGGTGACAGGCGGCGGAAGCGGTCTATGCGATAGAGCTCGGTCTGGATCGATTGCTCGAGGACGAGGCCTTCGGTCGCTGCCAGCGTCTCCGAGATCGCCTGGGCACCGAATGTGTTCCAGTCGAAGCCCGTCCTTTCAACATTGTCACGCAGCACGAATGCGTGTGCGCTGATGAAAGTGCCGCCAGGCGCCAACGCCTCGGCGAATTTTTTGGTGATGCGCCGCAACTCGGCGAGATCATCCAGATAGTAGAGCACTTCCGAACAAAAGATCAGATCCATCTCACCCGGCAGCGTGTCCGCAGCGAAATCCAGCACGCCGAACTCAATGTTAGGCCGATCGCTGCATCGCGCACGGGCCCGCTCGATGGCTATGGCGGAGATGTCGGTTGCGGTCAAATGGCTCACACGCGACGCCAGCTGCCGCGTGAAGTGGCCCTCCGCGCAGGCCAGCTCAAGCGCCCGTCCGATGGGACCGGCAGGCAGGATTTCGAGCTGCCGCTCATATTTTTCCTGCTCATAGAACGAGCCGTAGTTCCACGGATCCTCGGTCGCGAAATAGCTATTCCAGAACGCCGTGCGATCATTCCTGTCCGTGGCCCGTGCTCGGCGCGGCGCCGCAGGAGGCTGTGCTGGTTCGGCGCTCGACCGGACCAGTTCCCGCGCTTCAGCGGCCAATTGGGCGAGCTTGCCGAAGTGACTGTCCGGATCGGACCGGCGTTCGGCTGTGGACAACAATGCCTCGGCCGCAAGCGTGTTTGACGTGTCGGCACCGGCGCCCTCCTGCGGCACAGCAGATCGTCCTGCAAGCCTTGCCGTACTGTCTGCAAGCCGCTCAGCGGGCACGATATTCCGGATCAACTCAATCCAATGATCCCTTGTCACTGTCCCGAGCACGCCAAACTGCACGACAGCCTCGATCTGGCCGTCGATCATCAGATAGGCATAAATTCGGTCGATGCCTTCCGGTAGTTCGATCGCGGTCGGATTGCGTGCGTCGACGCGAATTCCAAGTGTCCGCGCCAGCTTGCGCGGCGCGGCAAGATCGTCGGCATCGAGAAGCATTTGCTCAAGCTGATACTGGACGCGGCGACCCGCTGCGGGATTGTCCCAGACCTTGCCGAGTTCGATGATCAACTCGGTGATGGCCCCGCCGAACCTGTCCCACCTGGCAGCCAATTGCGCCGGCACCGACAGGCTTCCGGCCATAAGGCCGTCGAAGACCACCTTGGCGATCTCATATATCCACTTACGTCCTGCCGGGAGCGCGCGCAGGGACTGCGGATCGATCGAGCGCGAGCCGCGGCCGCAATCCGACGCGGCGTTCCGCAACGCGGTCCACGCAAGGGCTTCGGAAGCGGTACCGCCGTTCGCATTATCGTTGGCCATCGAGCTTTCGTTTTCTTCGGCAAGAGTCGGCGAATGTCAAAAACGGATGACGGCATCGGATGGCAGCACTGCTCTGTCAAGGTCGGGGCGGATTAGAGGCAGGCAAAAAGGCTTGGTGACAGGCTGAATGGCAAGCGCTCATGCCCCTCGTGTATGGCCTGGGATCCTGGTGCCGGCGTTCTGTGCCCAGAATCACCGATGCCCGGTTCATGGAAACGCCCGGAGGCCCGAGCCGAGGTCGAAATACCTCCCCTGGCGGCTAGTAGACACCGCCAAGTACCCGGCGCAACGGTCTAGCCCGCACTGATGACGCCTTGCACCACAACATTGGCTTGTTGAAGTTAGTAGCGACGACGGACATAGATGTCGTTGCTTGCCGATTTGACCGGAAGGTTACAGCACGATGCCACGCATGATTCGACGATTGGGAGCCAGGAATCTGGCGCGCCGGGCACGACGTCTCGGATATCTGACTGCGATGTTTGTCCTGATTGTCGGGCCGCTCCTCTGTGGTATCGCCCTCTTGCTGGCTGGTCCGGCACAGGCGCAGGCGGCGAGCGTCCCGCCTGAAAGGGTCAAACAGCTGTTCGAGCTTCTCGACGATCCGTCAGTGAAGGCCTGGGTGGCCGAACAGCGAAATCAGGACGCCGGGTCAACGGCAGCGCCTGCCGCGGCAGGAGTTTCGCCGGCCGACGCATCGTCCGACGCCGTGGCCGCACCCGGCCAGATGAATACGATGGCATCCTCGACGCTCGATCGGATCAAGCATCATATCGAACGGATCGTGCGAACCTTGCCCTCGCTGCCTGGCCAGTTCGCGCGCGTTCGGGAAGCGACCATGGAGGATATGTCCAGCAGGGGGCCAGCCGGCGTATTTTTGCTGGTTGCGATTTTCATCGCCGCCGGGCTGGCGCTGACCTGGGCCACGTACAAACTCACCCGTCCATTTCGTCTTTGGATTATCGCCCAACCGAAGGATACGCCCATCGGGCGGGCCAAGAAGATTGGTGGTCGGCTGCTTTATTCCAGCCTGCTGATTGTCTCGTTCGCGGTGGGCAGCGCCGGCGCGTTCATGTTGTTCGACTGGCCAGTGCTCATCCGTGAGATTGTGCTGACATTTCTGATGGCGGCAGTCGTTACATGGGGTGTGCGCACGTACGTCATAGCCCTGCTCGTCCCTTCCTTCATGCATGTCGAGAACGCCGTCGAGGTTCGTGCCTTGCCGATCACCAACGAGACCGCCGACCATTGGTCCTATTGGCTATCGCGGATCGTCGGCGTCTTCGCCTTCTTCGCAGCCGCTTTTATCCTCCTGCCCGGTCTCGGCATCGACCGCGACGGGATGATGGTCCTGTCGGTGGGCGCCGATTTCGTGCTGCTGGTGCTCTTGCTGCTTGCCGTCTGGCGCCGGCCAAGAATGCGGCGGGACGATGGGCACGGTCACACGGCAGCAACATGGTTGTTGACTGCTTATTTCGTCGCTCTGTTTGTGGAGCGTATCGCCGGCCTGTACATATGGTTCTGGTTTACCTTGGCCGCATTCGTCCTGCCTTTGGCAATCGTGCTGACGCAGCGCGGGGTCAATTTCGTCCTGCGGCCGGGTTCGGAAGATGTCGGCCGGCCTACCATCCCGGCGGTGACGATCGCGGTCATCGATCGCGGAATCCGGATGATGTTGATCCTGGCGGCGGCTTACTTCCTCGCGCGTGTCTGGGGCCTGGACATGCAATCCATGCGCGACAGCGATACTACGACGACGTTCATATTGCGCGGCTTGATCAACGTCGTGGTCATTGCCCTCGCAGCCGATTTCGGCTGGTCGATCATCAAGGCTTTGATCGAACGAAAGCTGGGCATCGAAATGCCGCACCCTGTGATCAGCGAGGAGGACGTTCCGATCCTCGATGCGCAGCAGGCACGGCTGCACACGCTCTTGCCGATCCTCCAGAACATGCTGCTCGCATTGATCATCGTGATGGCGGTGCTGATGATGCTCGCCTCTTTGGGTATCCAGATCGGCCCGCTGATCGCCGGCGCTGGCGTCGTCGGCGTCGCTGTGGGCTTTGGCGCACAAACCGTCGTCAAGGACGTCATTTCGGGCGTGTTTTTTCTGCTCGATGATGCGTTTCGTGTCGGCGAATATATTTCCTCGGGCAATTACAAGGGTACGGTGGAAAGCTTCTCGCTGCGCTCGGTGAAGCTGCGCCACCATCGTGGTCCGCTGTTCACCATACCGTTCGGTGAACTCGGGGCAGTCCAGAACCAGAGCCGTGACTGGGTTATCGACAAATTCAACATCACCGTCGGCTATGACACCGATATCGACTTCGCTCGCAAGCTGATCAAGCGGATCGGTCTCGAACTGGCGGAAGATCCCGAGTTCAAACACTGGGTGCTGGACCCGATCAAGATGCAGGGCGTACAGGAATTCGGCGAGTACGGCATCGTGTTGAGGGTCAAGGCCATGACCAGACCCGGAGGCGCCTTCGGTATGAAACGCAAATTCTATGTACGCATCCGCCAAGCCTTCAAGGAGCAGGGCATCGAACTGCCATTTCCGACCGTCCACGTCCAGGGGCTGCAGAACCCACATGAGGCAGAGAATGCGCCGTTGGAGATCCCACCCGAGTTGCAAATGGCCGTCGCGCAGTCGCACACCAATCGGCGCAGAAAAAAAGCTGGCACTACGGAGTAGGAAAGCTGTGACACCTGCCGGTCACAACGCGGCTTTTCGCGCATCGGCCGTGACGGGGAACTCTTTTATGTTCAACCGATTGAGACGAAGAAAGTGCCGTCACGAACCTCACTGGCCCTGACGGTACTTTGAAATGTTCGGCCGGGAGTATGCCGGAGGTCCGTTGGACGTGGCGTTGGTGTCAAACTGTATGTGCCGACAGATGCCGAACGCCAGCGAACGGATTTATTCAATGCTTTGTGGCGCACATATTGAAAGTCAGGTTGAGTGGCCTTGATCACGCCCTGCGATGCGGTCGATTTCGTCGCAGCCGCGGTAAGCGCCGTTTGGTTGGTAGTAGAACACGGCGTCTTCGTGGATTGCGGCTAGCTCACGATTCTCGCTCAAGGGTCCATCTCCACCGATAGCAGGAACACGCAGTGTAAGAGGGAACTTCCGCAAACGACGGCGATGCAGCCGCCCGAACCGGCAGCGCTCTGCCACAGGATCCACATGCACAAGATCGCGCAACGCTGCGCAATCTGAAGGCCAAGTTCCGGGACCCGGAGAACGGCATCCGCCGCTCGCTGAGTTCATTCGGCCTCTGCTTGGGCAAGGTCGGACGCGGGGCTTTCGAGCAGGCGGTGCGCCGGGCGGCGGGGGACGATCCGCTGCCGGCTGAACTGATAGACGCCATGCTGTCGGCGCACGCGGCATTGGAGGCAGTATTGCAGGCTCACGAGCTAGTCTTGAAGATCGTTGGGCGCAGTGCCTGATGCGCAACGGCCATCGGCGGTCAGGAATATAATAGCCGACGTCCGCGACGCTTCCGTTTGCGCTTCGGCTTTTTCGCTTCAGATGCAGGGAACCAAAAACCCAGCTTCAACACTTCGTCGACGCTTGTGGGACTCGGGGCGGGTGCAAGCGGGCTGAAACCATGGCCAGAATTCGAGAGGACCGTTGATCCTCCCCGATAGTCACCTTTGCCCTGACGGTTCGGCACGCCATTCCCCCAAGCCAATAAGATTGCAAGATTAGCGCAGGCTTGAGGAAGGCACCAGACGCGCCAGGCTCTTCTTCCGTGGCGGAGGGCAGCATCGAGGTTGGCGACAAGGTCGCGAACTGGTCGTCGCGAACACGTTGTGCTTGGTGCAAAGCTATGTGGCGCCAAAGCGAAGGAAGTCATCTGTTGCGCTCTAGCAGGTGCCGCCAGTGTTGCCTCTGCAGTTGGATCGTTGTCTGCAGCTTGGCCAGCAAGTTCCGTTGTCCCTAAACTCGACTGTTTGGCTGCCGCGGGAGCATACGGAACGATACGGGGAGATTTCTGATTTTGGCCCACGAAAAAGCCAACAAAATCAACGGTTCTAATACGTCCTCCGGGCCCACCATTATCGTTATTTATCAATGGTTAGAGGATTTTCAGACCCTCGGTTAGCCAATCCTGTCTGGCGAGCCTCGTTGCATCGCGTTGATTTCGTTGACTGATGGCCGGTCACTGACAAGCTGCGGGGGCGCGCCACCGTTGCTGCGGACCGGGCGGGACAGGCGCTTTTGCCATTCGTGGTCAGGATATGAAACCGGGAAAACCATCCTGTTCACCGTGCCGCCACGCCCGGTTGACGCGGCTCATTGGCCGCCGCCACGCCAATCCTCGCTGGAACGATTGTTGGGGGGCAGCGTTCCTTGACGGCTGCGGACCGCGTGTGGAATGACTCGCTAATCGAGTGTCGGAAGCGTACAAAGCGGGTGTCGTCAGCCTGTGAGTGGGCGCTGGCGATTGAAAGAGTCGATCACGCTTTCGCCCCTTAACCACGGGAGAAGCGCGATGGCGGTCAACGGCATAGCGGACGCCGACCGGTTAACGACATGTCCAGCGTAGTCGCCAAGTCCGAAGAGCAGCAGGACGCCGAAGCCGAGGTCGCGGGCTTTCACGACGACCTTGGCCCGTTCGTGGTTGCCGCCGAGACAACACGAATGGCCATGGTTTTCACCGATGCAAAAGAGCCCGGCAATCCCATCATCTTTGCCAATGACGCCTTCCTCGCCCTGACCGGCTACGTTAGGGAAGAGGTTCTGGGTCAGCCCTTCAATTTCCTGATGGCGGACGGCACCGACGCCGGGGCGTTGAAACGCATCAAGGTCGAGTTCGAAGCCAATGCGGAGACGGGTGCGGAAATTCTTTACAGGCGCAAGGACGGCAGCGAATTCTGGGCGGGCCTTTTTGCCAGTCCTGTCCACGACAAGAGCGGCGCCATCGTCCAATATTTTACCTCCTTCGTCGACCTGACCAAACACAAGGAGGAGCAGGCACAATCCAAAATGCTCATCGACGAACTGAACCATCGTGTGAAGAACACGCTTGCAACGGTGCAGTCGATCGTCTGGCAGGCATCGCGAGTCAATTCCGATCCGCGGGCGATCCGCGAAGCCGTCGAGTCCCGGCTGTTTGCGCTCTCCCGGTCGCACAATTTGCTGACCCGTGAAAATTGGCACAGCGCCGGGCTGCTCGATGTGCTTCACGATGCCCTGGAACCGTTCGACGTCACCGACGGGCGGGCGGAACGCCTGGTGATATCAGGCGAGAACATCCGCCTTTCGACAAGGGCGGCGCTGGCGCTCGGCATCGCCTTCAACGAACTCGCGACCAACGCGGTGAAATATGGTGCGTTTTCCAATGATAAGGGCTCGATCCGGATCGACTGGACGATCGAGCCGGCGCCGGATGACCGTCGATTGATCCTTTGCTGGCGGGAGAAGGATGGACCGCCGGTTACGCCACCGTCGCGACAGGGGTTCGGTTCGCGCGTGATCGAGCGCGGCCTCACCCACGAACTCGAAGGCACTGTGCAACTCGACTACCGCCCGGACGGGTTGATTTGCACGATGAACATTCCGGTACCGGGAATTCGCGATGGATAAACTGCTTTCTGGCCGGCGCGTGCTCGTTGTCGAGGATGAAATTCTGGTCCTGATGATGATTGAAGACATGCTGGGCGATCTTGGATGCCAATCGGTGACCTCAGCCGCCACGATCGAAAAAGCGATCGCCCTGATCGAAACGCAGACGTTCGATGCCGTCATGCTGGACATGAACCTGGATGGCGACGACAGCAACGCCGTTGCCGACGCGCTTGCCGAGCGCGGCGTGCCGTTCATCTATTCGACTGGCAACACCGATCGCGACATGCGCGAAGGCTTCAGCAACCGTGCCGTCCTTCGCAAGCCGTTCAGCTTTGATGAACTGACCAGCAAACTCGAAGGCCTGCTTGCTGGCTGACCGAGGCAAGTAGGGCTCCATCTCTGGGCTAGGTATCACGCCGCTGACGGGCCGGCCTCGGAGGTCGGCTTTGCACCATGCAAGAAAGCCAGGATTTCTGACGCCAGCACCTCTGGCGCCTCTTCGGCCATGTGGTGTCCACAGGCGATGCCTTTCCCCCGCAAACTTGTCGTCCAAGGGCGCCATACGCCGAGCACGTCGCCATAAAGCCGTTCCAGATCATCGCGCATCGACCATAGAACCATGGTGGGACATTGGACCCGTCGGCCGGCCTTTCGGTCATCGGCGTCATGCAGATGGTCAAGCGAGAGGCCGGCCCTATAATCCTCGATCATCCCATGGACGACACGAGCGTCGAGAATAGCTGCCCTGTAGTCCGCATACGGCTCCGCACCCATCTGATCGGCGGAGCCGCCATACCAGGCTTCGGGGTTGGCCATGATCGCCTGTTCCGGTTTGTCGGGCTGGGCAAAGAAGAACCAATGCCACCACTCGGTAGCGAAGCGGGCGTCGCATCTCTCCAGCGCTTCCAGGATGGGAACGCTATCCATAACGATGAGATGCGTTATGGCGGATGGGTGATCCATCGCCATCCGGAAAGCGGTGTAGCTTCCGCGATCGTGCCCGCCGACGGCAAAGCGATCAAAACCCAGATGGCGCATGAGCGCGACACAGTCCCTCGCCTTGGCGCGCTTGGATGAACCCGCATGATCGTGACTATCCCTTGGAATCGAAGACTGCCCGAAGCCGCGGAGATCTGGACAAACCACCGTGTGGTTTTCCGCGAGAAGCGGCGCAACACGGTGCCACGTGGCATGCGTGCGAGGATGGCCATGCAGAAGCAGGACCGGTGTTCCTGTACCGCCGTGCCTGACCCGAAGCGTCGCCTCGGGCAGCTGGATTGTCTCAAGTTGAAAGCCTTCGAACATCAAGCTTAAACCTCGCCCTATAGTTGGAGGTTCCACCTCTGATCGGAACCTTCGCCTGTCGTCGAAGGTTGATGTACCAGGCTGGGCGGGCGGAAGAGGCCGAAGCCGAACCATCCGTCATGCGAGGCACAAATGGCCTACACGAACGGGGGCATACCCCAAGACGAGCCTTATGGAGCAATCCACTTTGCAAAGAAGCACGGTCTCACGCTCAGAGACGCCAAGTTCATCATTGCCGCGAATGGACCGTCGCGCAGGACGTGTGATGCGGCAGCTGCTGCATTCGTGCGGAACAAAGCCGCGAGGTTCAGGAAGTGGCTTCGATGATTGTGCCAAGACACCAATGCATCGGCTTTGGCAGTCTGCGTCCAGGATCAGCTATTCCTTCGGTTTCGAAGACACAGATGCTGCCGACGCTCATGCAAGGCGATGAGCTCTGTCTGGGCCAAGTTCAGATCCTGGGCGGCTGTGTCGCACCTGACACGTGAAGGGCCGAAGTCCTTGGTGATCCGTCGTGCCTGGGCCTGTGTGATCCCGTGCTTCCTGGCGAAATAGGCTGTTTCATAGGGTTTTTGCACAGTGGTCAGCGCCATCTTTTCTTCTTATTGACCGGCAGAGGACGAACAGCCCCGGCCGAGAACGTGTAGGTGGTAAAAGGATCCGGCCTGTGAGCGGGATGGCCATATCCAAATCGACCGCCGAAATCGCCTTCAGCATCCTGATGTTGGGATGGCAATTCGAGCGGCCCACGGACTGAATCGGTGTGATCGTGATCTTCCGTTCCGAGCGTGCCAGGATTTGTCATGCAGCTAAAGAAATCGTCAGGCCGGTTGGTTCCTTGGTGGACCCGGACATGGTTTGTGAAACCTTTCCAGCCGAGATGCGGGCCAACAGTGCCGTTGGGCGGATATGCCTGATGGGTTCGTCGGAACAACAATGCCGTGCGGAACGTTGATGGGTGTCAAGGTGACAGGAACAATCGATGCCCTACAGGGCAAGAGCGGTGAACGGCAAACCCTGCCGGGCGCGCTCAGGAGGCGGATATGGATATCACCACAATTCTGATCATAGTTCTTATTGTTATCGTGCTGGGCGGCGGCGGCTTTTACGGCCGTGGACGCTGGTACTAGGTCCGAAATGGATAACCAGCACAACAGCATTCTGGAAGCTCGCTGGCTTCTCGCCATACCTCTCTCGCTTATCTTTGCGGTCCTTTTGGCTAGACTGGTTCTCGCCTAAGGAAATGCTGGGTGAACCACCACGATGCGCATTCTGCGCAAATTCAAGCTGAGCTTCGCAGCATCAGTTCGGCGTTAAGCAGAATGCGTCCGCGTTCGCGTTTCACCGCCTTTTCATCCAGCCGCAACAGCAGCAGTTCGATGGCCAGGCGGCCGATCTCGTTGTAGTTCTGCGCGACCGTCGTGATCGGTGGGCAGGCATAGCGCGACAATGGGTGGTCGTCGTGTCCGGCAACCCGCAGGTCGCAATCCGCGCCATGGCCGACCTTCAAGCCGAGCTGGAACGCGGCGGCGATCACGCCGAAGGCAACACGGTCGTTGGCGCAAAGCACCGTCTTCGTCGGGAAACCCTGCGCCTGCAGGATGCGAAGCGCTTCGTCAAAGCCGAATTTTTCGAAATCCCACGATCTGATGTCGGCGACGGGCACGATTTCAGGTGTCATCTTGAACTGCTGCATGGCCTCGACATAGGCGTCCTGGCGTGCCGAGGCGTTGTTGTTGACGAGCGGCATGGCGAAGTAGCAGGGGGGCTCACCAGACCTGCAGAGATAGTCGACGATGAGCCGAAAACTCTGCCTGTTGTCGGTGCCGACGAACGAGGAGGTCTCGTCAAGCGGCGAGTCGACATAGATCAGCGGGATGCTCGATCCGAGTTCGGCCAGGATCCTGTGGTGAGACTGTACGCCGAGCGGTGCGATGATGGCGCCGGCGATGTTCATCGATCGGAACGTCTGGATCGCCTGGTCTTCCATTTCGGGGCGCCCGTCGGAGGAGAGCACGAACGCCAGGAAGCCGGCTTCATTGGCGATCGTCTCGATGCGGCGCGTTAGCGCCATGTAGAACGGATCCGTCGAATTCGGGATGATGACGCCCAGTATGTTGCTGCGGCGGCGATTGAGATTGACGGCGAACATGCTCGGTCGGAAGTCGGACTTCTTCAGCGCGGCCTCGATCGCGCTGCGCGTGTTTTGCCGCACCGAACCGGGATCGTTGAAATATTTGGAAACCGTCGTGCGGGACAGACCGACAAAGGCAGAAAAATCCTCCATCGTTCTTATCGTCTTCGCCATCCATGGCCCCCTGTTTGAACCCGCCGTCTCGACCTTCTACGTGAGTCACCTATTTGCGCAAAGCCGAAGGATTTTTCTCCCGGCTGCGCAAACGATCGGCCCGCAAGGGGAAGCCGCATAGCCCTGGCTACGCTTGCGCGGAAAACTGCACCTTCATCGTCGTTGGGTCGCCGCTGCTCTTGGCAAAGAACGGCAGCAATTGCGACAGCGGCAACTGATGGCTGACAAGCCGCGCCATCGTGCCATCATCGCGTTTGAGGATCTCGAGCGCCTGCGGGATGTTGCGGTTCAACGAATGCGAACCCGCCAGCCTGATCTGCCGGCGGAAGATTTCGAACGGGGCGACCGAGATCCTGGCATCGGGCGCGCAGACGCCGAAGACCAGTGCCGTGCCGCCATCGGCGGTGAAGCCGATCATGCCTTCGACCACCTTGGGGACGCCGGTGGCGTCGGCGACGAAATCGAAGCCCCGCGCCCGCGTCGACAGTGCCTGCGATCCGGACACCAACGGTTCCAGCCCGAGCGCCTCGGCGAAGGCCAGGCGCTGCTCGCTGATGTCGGCGACCGCCACGCTTGCCACGCCCTTGGCCCTGAGCGACAGCGCCAGAAGCAGGCCGATCGGCCCGGCGCCGAAGACCAGCGCATTGCCGGGTATGCTCCTGCCGGCCTCGACGCCTGCGGCACTGAGACCATTGAGGACACAGGCGAGCGGCTCGGCAAGGGCCGCCGTATCGAAGGCGAGATCGCCGATCCCATGCAGATGGTCGACGGCAACCATGCTGAATTCGGCGAAGCCGCCATTTTCGGTGACGCCGTAGGCCTTCAGGCTGGCGCACAGATTGGTCAGGCCCTTCCGGCAAGCGGCGCAGTGGCCGCACGGTATGTTGGGATCGACGGCAACCCTGTCGCCCGGCTTGACGGTAGTGACATCGTCGGCGACCGCCTCGACCGTGCCGGAATATTCGTGGCCGGGGACCAGGGGAAACGCACCTTCGCCGTAGCGGCCATGCAGCACCTCGATGTCGGTATGGCAAAGGCCGGCGGCGCGGACACGCACCAAAGCGTGTCCAGGCTTGACCTTTGGCAGCTCAAGATCCGCCATGCCGGCGACGCCTGCAGCGGTAAATCGGATGGCCTTCATTGCAGTCTCCCTTGTCTCGGCAGCGCGGGCTTGGAGCGCGTCAGCTCATCCAGTTGCCGCCATCGACATTATAGGTTTGCGCCAGGATGTAGTCGCTGTCGGACGAGGCGAGGAACACGGCAAGCCCGGCAATATCCTCAGGGTTCGCGAAGCGGCCGATCGGCACGGACTTGGCCACCGCCGCCTTCTTCTCGCCGGGCTTCAAGCCCTCCCAGCGGGCGAAGTGGGCGTCGACGACCTCCCAGTGTTCGCCGTCGACGACGCCGGGCGCGATGGCGTTGACGTTGATGCCATGCTTGACCAGCGCCAGCGCGGCCGACTGCGTCGCCGAGATGATCGCTGCCTTGGAGGCGCAATAAAGCGTCACCAGCGCCTCGCCGCGGCGGCCGGCCTGGCTTGCCATGTTGATGATCTTGCCGCCGCGACCGCGCTTGATCATCAGATTGGCCACCGCCTTCATCATGAACAGCGGCCCCTTGAGATTGATGGCGAAAACCTTGTCGTAGCTCGCTTCGGTGATGTCGGTGATCGGCGCCATGTCGAAGATGGCGGCGTTGTTGACCAGGATATCGATGCCGCCGGACGCGCGGTCGACCTCCGCCGCCACCTTCTCGATCGCA
This sequence comes from Mesorhizobium kamtschaticum, assembly GCF_056174585.1. Classification (NCBI taxonomy): domain Bacteria; kingdom Pseudomonadati; phylum Pseudomonadota; class Alphaproteobacteria; order Hyphomicrobiales; family Phyllobacteriaceae; genus Mesorhizobium; species Mesorhizobium kamtschaticum. The sequence goes on from NZ_CM149691.1 coordinate 2,923,364, forward strand.
TCGAGGTCGGTGACATCGAGCTTGACGGCGCTGGCCGCCGAGCCGATTGCGGCGGTGGCCCGCGTCGCGCGGTCGATATCGATATCGGCAATCACCACGCTGGCGCCTTCGCGCGCGAAAGCTTGCGCGAAGCCGAGGCCAATGCCGCGCGCGCCGCCGGTGATCAGCGCCGTCTTGCTCTTCAGTTTCATATCCGGTTCCAGCCTTTCCCGACTGTTCGAAACGATATTTGGTCGAAACGATATTTGGCGCCTGCCGGCCGATGCGTGGCGGCGTCTTCTCAGGCAATTCCTGTGGGAAAACCGTTACACGCTTTTCGCCGAATTGCTGCGAGGAACGCACGGACCTGCCGATTGCTCACGCAATTCCGGAGGGAAACCGCACCGCAGTTTTCCTGGAGTTGCCTCGGCGGATCCGTGCATCCTCCCGGCCCGCTGCAACGGGAGGTATGACAGGCCGGGATCGCCAGGAGGCGGCGCACGTTCCGCCCCCTGGTCTGGTCGTGTGGCTCGAGCCCGCCTATTTGACGTAGCCCGCTTCCGTCATCGTCTTCTCCACGGCGGTCTGGGCGCCGTTCAGCGCATCATCGACCGACAGCTGACCGGTCACCGCAGCGGCAATGGCCTGACCGACGTCGGTTCCAATGCCCTGGAATTCGGGGATGGCGACGAACTGGATGCCGGTATAGGGAACCGGATCCTTGGTCTGTTTGGTCGGGTCGGCGGATTCGATCGCGGCAAGGACCGTCGCGGCGAAGGGCGCCGCCTTCTGGTAGTCGGCGCTGGCATAGGTCGACTTGCGCGTTCCCGGAGGTGCCGCGACCCAGCCTTCGGTCTCGCCGACACGCTGGACATAGGCTTTCGAGGTCGCCCACTTGACGAAGGATTTTGCCACATCCGCCTTCTTGGTCGAGGTCGGGATGGCGAGGCTCCATGCCCAGCCCCAGGCCGAACCGTTCGGCGTGACCGCCACCGGCGCCTTGGCGAAGCCAACCTTGTCGGCGACCTTGCTTTGCTTCGGATCATAGACGCGACCCGCGGCGGACGTGGCGTCGATCCACATGGCGCAATGGCCGGAGGCGAACAAGGTCTGGTTCTCGTTGAAGCCGTTGGAGCTTATTCCCGGAGGTCCATCCTTCTTCATTGTGTCGACATACCAGCCGATCGCCTTCTTCCACGCATCCGAATTGAGCTGCGGCTTCCAGTCCATATCGAACCAGCGGCCGCCGAACGTGTTCACCAGCGTGCCGACGAAGGCCATGTTCTCGCCCCAGCCCGGCTTGCCGCGCAGGCACAGGCCGTATTGCTCCTTCGACTTGTCGGTGAGCTTGTCGGCGAATTCCGTGATCTGGTCATAGGTCGGCTGTTCCGGCATCTTCAGGCCGGCGGCGTCGAACAGATCCTTGCGGTAGAGTGTGAACGAGCTTTCGGCGTAGAAGGGCACGGCATAGAGCTTGCCGTCGACCGTCAGGCCGCTGCGTACCGGCGCGATCAGGTCGTCATAGTCATAATCGTCGCCGAGATCGTTGAGCGATGTCAGCCAGCCGCTCTTGCCCCAGATCGGCGTCTCATAGCCGCCGATCGTCATCACGTCGAACTGGCCGCCCTTGGTGGCGATGTCGGTGGTGACCCGCTCGCGCAGCACGTTTTCCTCGAGCACCACCCAGTTCACCTTGTTTCCTGTCGCCTTCTCCCATTCGGGCGACAGCTTCTGCATGATGATCATGTCGCCATTGTTGACTGTCGCAACCGTGATCTCCTCGGACAGGGCGGCATTTGCCGCCAGTGCCGAAACGGCGGCCGACAGGCCAAGAATTCCGATACGCTTACCGATAGGCATTTCGTCTCCTCCTTTACGAATGCGCATGTATAAGTGGACATGCGTATACATTTTATTGCGCTATGGGAAAGCCGAGTCAAGGCGGCCATGCTTGATTTCGGCGCCATACCGTCACCAAGCGAGTTGATATTCCTGGTTCGGCATGTTCAAGAAGGCCGCACGCGAAGCAAAATAAGTGTACATGCGTGCAGTTTCTGTTGACTTCGCGCTTGCCGCGATTTACCTCGGCTGCAGCCAAGCGCTATCGTGGGGCTGGTGCTACTGTGACGGCATCCGGGCCGGCTGGGGGAGAGAAGGAATTGCAGCAATGAGCCGCCGAAGGGAGATCGCCTCCGAAGCCGCGGGGCCGACGATTACCGCCGGCGAAATCCTGGTCGAGATCATGGCGACGGACCCCGGCCTGGGTTTCCTCGAACCGCTGACGCTGATCGGCCCATTCCCGAGCGGCGCGCCGGCCATCTTCATCGATCAGGTGGCGAGACTGGGCGGCGGCGCCGGGCTCATCGGCTGCGTCGGCCGCGACGATTTTGGAACGATCAACCTGGACAGGCTGAGACGCGACGGCGTCGATGTCTCGGCCGTGTCGGTCAGCGACCGCTATCCCACGGGAAGCGCGTTCGTGCGCTACAGGCCCGACGGCGGCAGGGACTTCGTCTACAACATCGCCGAATCCGCCGCCGGGCAAATCCGTCTCACCGACGCGGCGCGCGAACTGGCGGACAGGGCCGGCCATCTGCATGTCATGGGCTCGACCTTGTCGGTGGCCGGGCTGAAGGAGATCGTCGCCTATGCCTTGAAATCGGTGCGGGCCCGTGGCGGCTCGACCTCTTTCGATCCGAATATGCGCAAGGAGCTGATCGACGGCGCCGACGGCGCGCAATTTTCAGCGCTGGTCGACGATGCCGATCTGCTGTTGCCCTCCGGCGACGAGTTGCTTGCCGCCGCCGGGGTCGATGACGAATGCCAGGCGGTGAAGGCGTTGTTTGCCAGGGGCGTCGGCGAGATCGTGCTGAAGCGCGGGGCCGCCGGCTCGTCCTGGTTCGGCGCTGATGGCGCCAGGATCGATTGTGCCGGTTTCCGGGTCGAGGAAGTCGACCCGACCGGCGCCGGCGACTGTTTCGGCGCGACCTATCTCACCTGCCGGCGCAAGGGCATGGAGCCGGCCAAGGCGTTGTTTTATGCCAATGCCGCCGGCGCCCGCAACGTCACGCGGCGCGGGCCCATGGAAGGCACCGCCGGCTTCGATGTGCTGGACAACTTCATTGCTGGGACGCAGAGGGCGACATGAGGACCAACCCGCTCGCAGGCCTTGCAGTCGCGCGCAGAAACGGGTCGCCCTACGGCATCACCTCGATCTGCTCGGCCCATCCGCTGGTGATCCAGACGGCCATCCGGCGCGCCGTCAGGGACAAGGAAAGCAGCCTGCTGATCGAGGCGACCTGCAATCAGGTCAACCAGTTCGGCGGCTACACCGGGATGACCCCGGACCTGTTCATCGCTTTCGTGCTCGAGATCGCCGGCAAGGAGGGGCTCGACCCCCAACGCATCATCTTCGGCGGCGATCATCTGGGGCCGAACCCGTGGCGCACGGAGCCGGCAGCACAGGCGATGAGCAAGGCCGAAGCCATGGTCACCGCCTATGTCTGGGCCGGCTTCAGCAAGATCCATCTCGACGCATCGATGGGTTGTGCCGGCGAGCCGGCGGCCCTCGACGACGAGACCATCGCGACACGGGCCGCGCGGCTGGCCAAGGCGGCCGAAAAGGCGGCACGCGCCACCGGTGGCGCCTTGCCGGTCTACATTATCGGCACCGAGGTTCCAGCTCCCGGCGGCGTCGATCACACGATCAGCGACCTGAAGCCCACCGAGGCGGCGGCGGCGCGGCGCACGATCGAGGTTCATCGCGAGATCTTTGCCAGGGAAGGGCTGACGGAAGCGTTTGGCCGCGTCATCGCCGTGGTCGTGCAGCCGGGCGTCGAGTTCGGCAGCCAGAACGTCGTCGCCTACAGGCCGGAGGCATCGAAGCCGCTGACCGGACTGCTCGACGAGGAACCGTCCCTCGTCTACGAGGCGCATTCCACTGACTACCAGAGCCGCGCTGCGCTGACCGCCCTTGTCGGCAACGGCTTTCCGATCCTTAAAGTGGGTCCAGGGCTGACCTTCGCGCTGCGCGAGGCGTTCTACGGGCTCGACCTGATCGCCTCCGAAATGATCGCGGACTATGGCGACAGGTCGCTTGCCCACACGATGGAACGCGTGATGCTGGCCGCTCCCGGCCATTGGCACGGCCACTATCACGGCAATGAAGCCGATCGCTATCTGCAGCGGCACTACAGCTACAGCGACCGCATCCGCTATTATTGGAGCAATCCAACGGCCAGCGTTGCCGTCGGCCGCCTGCGTGAGGCGCTTGCCGGCGTTGCCATTCCCGAAACGCTGATGCGGCAATTCCTGCCGACGCTGCCGTCCGGGCTTGGACCGGCCGGCAATCCCGAGGCCATTTTTCACGCAGCGATCGGCCAGGTGCTGGCCGACTACGACGCAGCTTGCCGCACCGCCTGAACCCGTTGCACCGTCGCTGGAGAGGCGCATCCGCCTCGACTGTGCCGGAGCCGAGATGATCCTCGGGCCGGGGACCGCATCCACTGACGAGGCGCCTGCAGCTACATAGGCCTCCATCCGACCAGAAAGTCTAACGGCGCCGCACGGCCGTCGAAGAACGGTTCGCATTCAGCGTCAAAAAGACGAAGCGGGATTGCGCCGCAAATGCTCTTGTTGTACGAACGTTCAACAAGAGCATTTGCGGGTACCTGCCGTGGTACGAACCGAGTTTCCCTTTGCCGTCGAAACCGTCGATCCGCTGTGGATCACGCTGGCCGACGGCACTCGTATTGCAGCGACGTTGTGGCGTCCGCGCAGCGAGGGCAAGGTGCCCGTCGTCGTCGAGATGGTGCCTTATCGCCGGCGTGACGGCACCGTGGCGCGCGACATCGACATCCATCCCTGGCTTGCCGGCCACGGCATCGCCTGTGCCCGCATCGATATCAGGGGCTCAGGCGATTCCGACGGCGACCTGGCCGACGAATATCTGCCGCGCGAACAGGAAGATGCCTGCGAGATCATCGCGCATCTGGCGGCCCAGCCCTGGTGCAACGGCAATGTCGGCATGACCGGCATTTCATGGGGCGGCTTCAACGCGCTGCAGGTCGCGGCGCGCCGGCCGCCGGCCCTGAAGGCGATCATCGCCAATTGCGCCACCGACGACCGTTACGCCGACGACATCCACTATATGGGCGGCGCGCTGCTGACCGAGCAGGAGATGTGGTCGAACTTCATGCTGGTGAAGAAGGCGATGCCGCCCGACCCGCAGATCGTCGGCGACGCCTGGCGCGCCATGTGGATGAGCCGGCTTGCCGCAACAAGTTCACTCTCGGAAGTGTGGCTCGCGCATCAGCGCCGCGACGATTACTGGCGGCAGGGCTCCGTTTGCGAGGATCATGCCGCGATCGAATGCGCCGTCATGGCCGTCTGCGGCTGGGAGGACAGTTACTCGAATTTTGTCCCCCGCCTGCTTGAGCATCTGCCGGGTCCAAAACTCGGCATTGTCGGGCCTTGGTCGCATGCCTATCCCTGCCGCGGCGCGCCGGGACCGCTGATCGGCTATCTGCAGGAGGCGCTGCGCTGGTGGCGCCATTGGTTGTGTGGCGAAGACACCGGCATCATGGACGAGCCGCTTTATCGCGTCTGGGTCATCGGCGAAGAACGGCCGCAGCCCTTCTATCTGCCTGACCATGCTGGAAGCTGGGCCGCCGAGGATCAGTGGCCGTCGCCGCGCATCGAGCGTCGCACGCTGCATCTGAACGCTGCCGGACTGAGCAGCAAGCCTGCGCCGGGAGCGACGCTTTCAGTCCGTTCGCCGGCCACCGCCGGGCGCGATGCGGCCGCTGGGGCGGCTATGGCGGCTCCTGTCCGGACATGCCCATCGACCAGCGCCGCGAAGACGGCATGGCGCTGTGCTTCGACACTACTCCGCTCGACGATGACCTGACCCTGCTCGGCGCGCCCGAGCTGGATCTGCTCGTCACCGTCGACCAGCCGCATGTCAATCTCTCGGCTCGGCTCTGCGATGTCTATCCCGATGGCACTTCGGCGCTGATGACCTATGGCGTGCTCAATCTCAGCCATCGCGACAGCCATGAGCATCCGACACCGTGTCCGGTTGGGACGCCCTTCCGTGTCAAGCTGAAGCTCAACGATTTCGCCCGCACCATACCCAAAGGCCATCGCATCCGTCTGGCGCTGGCCAACCAGCACTGGCCGATCCTGTGGCCGCAGCCGAAGCTGTCGACGCTCTCGGTCGCAACCGGCGACAGCACAGTGATGCTGCCGGTGCGGCCGCCATCGCCTCGGGATCGCGACGTCCGCTTCGAGCCGGCCGAAACCGCGCCGCCGGTTCCCACGACGACACTGGACGAAGGCTTCGATCGCCGCATTGTCACCGAAGATGTCGTGTCGGGCGTGCAGACCATCGCACTGACCTCGAACCATGGGCGCCGACGCTATGACGATCGCGGCATCACCGTCTCCTCGGCCAACAGCGACACGATGAGCATCCGCGCCGATGATCCGCAGTCGGCCAAGCTTGTCACCGAATATCGCTGGGCGATCGCCAGCGGCGAGGCCGACACCGAAGCGATCGCCGTGACCGAGCTGACATCCGATGAAACCCATTTCAACCTGAGTTGGCGGCTTGAGGCGCGAGAACGGGGCACGCTCGTCCACAGCGCATCGGCAACGCGGCGCATCAGGCGCGATTTCGCCTGAGGAAAGGAGGGAGACCATGCTCGCATATGCAGTGAAGCGCATCGGTCTCGGCCTCCTGATCCTCGTCCTCGTCATGATTGCCATGTACGCGGCCGTCTTCCTGGTTCCCGGTGATCCGGCAACCGTGGCGCTTGGTCCGCGCGCCACGCCGGAACTGAAGCGGTTGCTGATCGAGCGCATGGGGCTCGACCAGCCTGTCTGGTGGCAGATCATAGAATTCTTCCGCAACGCGCTGACCGGCAATCTCGGCTACGACGTCTGGTCGAACCGGCCCGTCTCCACCCTGGTGCTGGAAGCGCTGCCGAACACGCTGATCCTAGGCTTGACGGCGCTTACCGTCGCGCTCCTGATCGGCGTGCCGCTCGGCTGCCTGTCGGTGATGCGGCGCGGCACGGCGGCCGATGCCGTCATCGGCGTGCTCTCCGTTGGCGTCATTGCCGTGCCGTCCTTCGTCGTCGCCATCTATTCGCTGCTGCTGTTTGCCGTCACGCTGCGCTGGCTGCCGGCCATCGGCGCCGGCGAGGCGGGGACTTCGTCAGCCAGGCCAAGGCGCTGGTCATGCCGGCGGCGGCGATCGCGCTCGGCTGGATCGGCTACATCGCCCGCATGGTGCGTGCCTCGATGATGGAGGTGATGGGCGAACCGCACATCCGCACCGCGCGCTCGTTTGGTTTGCCCGAGTGGAAGATCGTCTCCAAATATGCGCTGCGCATCGCCATCATCCCGACCATCTCGCTGGTCGCCGTCGGCCTTGGCAGCATCCTGTCCAGCGCCGTCTTCGTCGAGGCGGTGTTTGCCCGGCCCGGCATCGGCAAATTGATCACCGACGCCGTCAACACCCGCAACTATCCCGTCGTCATGGGCACGGTGCTGATCATGACCGCCATCTATGTCTCCATCACCATTGCCGCCGATCTTTTGATCGCGCGGCTCGATCCGAGGGTGCGCGATGTCTTCCGTGGCTGATGCCTCGCTGTCCATTCCGGACCGACAACGGTTTCCGCTGCTGCGCGCGCTGCTTGCCGATCCGTTCACCTGCGTGGCGCTGATCCTGGTCACCGGCTTCCTCGTCACGGCCATTTTCGCGCCATGGCTGGCGCCCTATTCGCCGGTCAAGATCGACGTGCTGCACAAGCTGCAGCCGCCATCGGTCGAACATTGGTTCGGCACCGATCATCTCGGTCGTGATCTCCTGTCGCGCGTCATCTATGGCGCGCGCACCGCGCTGACGATCGCCATGGTCTCGGTGGCCATCGCCGGCGCCATTGGCCTGATGCTTGGGCTGATCGCCGGCTATGGCCCGCGGTGGCTCGATGCCATCCTGGTGCTCACGTTCGACAGCCTGAACTCGCTGCCGATGATCATGTTCGCGCTCGCCATCATCACCCTGCTCGGCGCCGGCACCGGCACGCTGATCATCGTCATCGCCGCGACCTCATTCCCGAGCTATGCCCGGCTGATCCGGGCGCAGACGCTGGCGCTGAAGAACAGCGACTACATCCTCGCCGAACGCCTGATCGATGCCAGTGCGGCGCGCATCATTTTCATCCACCTGCTGCCCAATGTCGTCGGCCCGCTGATCATCCTTCTGTCGATGGATATTCCGGTCGTCATCATGGTCGAGGCGGGCCTGAGTTTCCTCGGCCTGGGTGTGCGGCCGCCGACGCCGTCCTGGGGCTCGATCCTCTATGACGGCTACACTTCGATCCGCGCCGCACCCTTCATGGTCATCTTCGGCGGGCTGCCGCTGGTGCTGGCGACGCTCGGCTTCACCTTCCTCGGCGAGGGCCTGCGCGACTATCTCGATCCGCGCCTGCAGTTGCGGAGGCCGGCATGACCGGCTCGCTCGCCGCCAGTGATCTCAGCGTGCGCTACGAGACGCCGCATGGCAGCGTGCACGCTCTTCGCCATGCCGACATCGAGGCGCATCCCGGCGAGGTCATCGGCATTGTCGGCGAGAGCGGCTGCGGCAAGTCCACGCTGGTCACCGCTTTGGCCAATCTATTGCCGGCCAATGCCCGTATCGACGGGTCGATCCGCTACAACGGCGTCGACCTGGCCAAGCTCGACGCGCACCATCAGCGCCTGTTGCGCGGCGACGAGATCGCGCTGGTCAGCCAGGATCCGATGACGGCGTTCAACCCGGTGCTGACCCTCGGCGACCAGCTCGTCGACTTCCAGCACCACCGCAAGGACCTTGGCCGGGCGCAGAAGCGGGCGCGCATCGCCGCCATGCTTGGTCGCGTCGGCATTGCGGACGCCGAACGGCGCATGCAGAGCTATCCGCATGAACTGTCCGGCGGCATGCGCCAGCGCGTCGCCATCGCCGCCGCTCTGTTGACCGATCCCGGCCTGCTCATCGCCGACGAACCGACGACGGCGCTCGACGTCACCATGGAGGCGCAGATCATCCATCTGCTGCGCGAACTCCGCCGCGAGTACAACGGCATCATCATCGTCGTCTCGCACCATCTCGGCGTTATCGCCGAACTCTGCGACCGGGTCTATGTCATGTATGCCGGCGAGGTGGTCGAGGGCGGCGAGGTCGACGCGATCTTCCACGACGCCCAGCATCCCTACACGCAAGCGCTGCTCGCCTGCGATCCTGCCCGTTTCCACGAACGGTTGGACAGGCTGCCGACCATTCCCGGCTCGCTGCCCAACCTGACCCAGCCGCCATCGGGATGCGTCTACGCACCGCGCTGCGACCGCGCCTTCGCGCCATGCGGTTCGATCGCGCCGCCGCTGGTGAAACTCGGCGCTGCCCGTGTCGCGCGCTGCCATGCGGTGACGCCATGAGCCCGCTGCTCGCCGTCGAAGATCTTTCTGTGAGCTTCGTTCGCGGTGGCTTGCTCAACCGGCTGATCAATCCGTTCCCGCTGCCCGGCTTCAACGTCATCGACGGCGTGACGCTGTCGCTGATGCCCGGCGAAACGCTTGGGATGGTCGGCGAATCCGGTTCCGGCAAGACGACGCTGGCCCGCACCATCCTCGGCCTCATACGAGCGGCCGCCGGCCGCATCGTCTTCGAGGGCAGGGACGTGGCGACACCGGCCGACTTCCGCGCCATGCGCCGGCGCTCGGCGATGATGTTCCAGGACCCTGTCGCCTCGCTCAGCCCGCGCCTGCGCATCGGCACGCTGCTGACCGAACCGCAGATCATCCAGGGTATCCCGATGCCGGATCGCCGCGCCGCGGCCAAGGCACTCCTGGCGCTGGTCGGGTTGCCGGCTTCCTTCGTCGACCGCTTTCCGCACGAGCTATCGGGCGGTCAGGCGCGCCGCGTCGGCGTCGCCCGCGCGCTGGCGATGAAGCCGCACCTGCTGCTTGCCGACGAGCCGACCGCGGGGCTCGATGTCTCGGTGCAGGGCGACGTGCTCAACCTGATCGGCGAGCTCAAGCGCGAACTCGGTTTCGCCGCGATGATCGTCACCCACAACCTCGCCATGATCCGCCATGTCAGCGACCGGCTGGCCATCATGTATCTCGGCCGGCTGGTCGAGACGGGCCCGACGCAGGATGTGTTCTCCGCGCCGATGCATCCTTACACCGCGACGCTGATCCAGTCCGAGCCGATCCCCGACCCGCGCCGGCGCAGCCAGACCCCTGCCGTCACCGGCGAGATTCCGAGCGTGTTCCGGCGACCCTCGGGCTGCGAGTTCCACACGCGCTGCCCGATCGCGCGTGAGCGCTGCAAGACCGAGGCGCCGGCCTATCGGCCGATGGGCGCCGATCGGATGGTGCGCTGCCATTTCCCGCTGGTTTCAGGTGGGCAAGAACGGGAAGCCTTTTCACGCGCTTCCGCAAACCAAAGGGGAAACTGACATGACACAATGGACCATGGACAGACGTGCATTCCTGAAGGCGGCCGGCGTGCTCGGCGCCGGCCTGGCGATGAAGCCAGGCTTTGCCTGGTCGGCCACCGGCGACACGCTGCGCATCCGCATGGAGGGCGATCTGCAATGCCTCGATCCTGCCTTCATGAATGGCGGCATCGAGGATGTCATGATGCGCGGCATCTATGTCTCGCTGAACCATTTCGGCGACATCCGGAAGGGCTCGCCCTGGTCGTTGTGGGGCGCGGAAAAGCTTGAACAGAAAGACCCCAAGACCATCGCCTTCACCCTGATCGACGGGCTGAAATGGTCCGGTGGTTTCGGCGCGGTCACCGCTGACGATGTGAAATTCTCGTTTGAACGCATTGCCGACAAGGCGCTGGCATCGCCCTGGGCCTACCAGTTCGAAAAACTCGATCGCGTCGAGGTCGTCGATGCCCGCAACGGCATCATCCATCTGAAGGAAGCTTATCAGCCGATCTTCGTCACCAGCCTGCCTTACTATGGCGGCCACATCATCAGCCGCGCCGGCACCGAGAAGGCGGGCGGTAAGTTCACCACGCAGCCGCCGGCAACCTGCGGACCCTATCTCTTCTCCGACTGGCAGCAGAAGCAGAAGGTGACGCTGACCGCCAACCCGGACTGGCCGGGTCCGAAGCCGGACTTTTCGAAGGTCGAAATCTATGTCGTGTCGGACGACCAGGCTGCCCAACTCGCCTACGAGGCCGATGCCTTCGACTACACCAAGATCGCCATTTCGGCGACCAAGGCGGTCAAGGCGAGCCCACCCGCCGATACGACGCTGATCGAGGCGCAATCGACCCGCTATGTCTGGCTGACCATCAACATGCTGAGCCCACGGCTCAAGGATCTGAAGGTCCGCCAGGCGGTGCAGTATGGCATCGATGTCGGGCAGGTCCTCACCGGCGTCTATGACGACCTGACCAAGCGCTCCACCGGCGTCGTCCAGCCCGGCACCAAATTCGCGCGCGCCGGCAATCTGATCGCAGCAGTCGACTATGAGAAGTCCGCCGCGCTGCTCAAAGAGGCCGGCGTCAGCGATCTGTCGCTGACCCTGACGGTGATGAACGATTCCATCCGCACGGCGACCGCGCAGATCATCCAGGCCAGCCTCGAACAGGCCGGCATCAAGGTCGAGATCCAGCCTTATGACGAGGCCGCCTTCTGGGGCGTCGGCGACAAGACGCAGGGCGATGGCTACAAGAACATCGATCTGGCGCTGATGGACTTCGCCGGCGGCATCGATCCGTCGGAAAACCTGGTCTGGTTCCGCCCCGACCAGATCGGCGCCTACAACTGGTCCGGCTTCGACAGCGCGGAGTTCGAGACCAGCTACCAGCAGCTGGTGGCGGAAAGCGACGAGGCCAAGCGCATCGCTCTGTCGAACCGCATGGAGGATCTGATGGAGCAGTCCGGCGGTTTCGTCTTCATCTGCCACCAGCCGCTGGTCGCCATCCACAAGACCGCTTTCGACCCGGTTATTTATCCGGACGGCCACCCCAATCCCGTCCTGTTCAAGAAGAAGGCCTGAACGCGCCTTCATGGACAGGAAGGGCATAATCGATTAGCTGGGGTCCATGACGGAAGCCCAACCAGATGGTGCAAAAAGGAAGCGCGGCGCGAAGAAGGCTCCGCCGCGCTTCAGCCGCGAACAGGCGGATGTACGCCGCTCCATGCTGATCGAGGCGGCGACACGCTGCCTGTCCGTTGGCGGCATCGGCGCCTTCACCATCGATCGCATCTGCAAGGAGGCCGGCGTCTCGCGCGGCCTCATCAACCACCATTTCGAAAGCCTCGATGGGTTGCTGGTCGAGGTCTACAAATCTTCGCTCTACGCCAGCGTCAACAACCAGATCGCCGAGGCCAAGCGCCGCCGCGCCGAAACATCGGACTGGTCGCCGCAGGCGGCACTTGCCGCCCTGGTGCACTCCAACTTTTCACCCGAATATTTCAGCCGCGAGAACCTGCTGATCTGGCTGTCGCTGTGGGGCGAGATCGCCGTCAACCCACGTCTCAAGGCGGCGCACCGCGAACTCTACGATGCCTATCGGGCGGAGCTTGCCGAGGACATCGCCGCGGTTGCCGTACCGCGCGGCAGGCAAGTCGATGCGCCGGCGCTGGCGCGCAATTTCATCGCGCTGGTCGACGGGCTGTGGCTCGAATGGTGCCTCGACGAAAGCGTGGTGACGCCACAGGCGGCGGAGGCGGCGGGGTTCGAGATGCTTGAAGGGCAGGTGGGGCCGCTGCGGGGCGGATAAGAATTTCAGGTCGGCGCTGTACCCCCCTCTGTCCTGCCGGACATCTCCCCCTCAAGGGGGGAGATCGGATGTCACTTCGGCCTTCGCCAATCATCAGCGTTGAAAGAAGAGCCCTCCGATGAAGCGGCCAATCTCCCCCCTTGAGGGGGAGATGTCCGGCAGGACAGAGGGGGGTGCTTGGCGCTAACCTCAAATGAGCTCGCCCTCAATTCAGCGGCGAACCACCCTCGCGCTTGCGCCGCTCCATATAGTCGCGCAGCGCTTCGTCGATGCCGGGATCGATCGGCGGCTGTTCGTATTCGGCGACCATGCGCTTCCAGACGACATTGGCGCGCTCGCGCGCGGTGATCTGGCCGCGCTCCATCCAGGTGTCGTAATTGTCCCAGTTGGACACCATCGGCGAATAGAAGGCGCGCTCGTAGCGCTGCATGGTGTGTGCCGCGCCGAAGAAATGCCCGGCCGGGCCGACCTCGCGCACCGCCTCCAGCGCCAGCGTGTCGATGTCGACCACGGGCGGGTCGAAATAGGCCGACATCATCTGCAGCATCTCGGCATCGATGACCAGTTTTTCGAATGATGCGGTCAGCCCGCCGCCGAGCCAGCCGGCCGCGTGCAGAACCAGGTTGGCGCCGCCCATCAGGCAGCCCCACAGCGACATGGCGCTCTCATAGGCGGCCTGTGCATCGACCGAATTGGCGGCGGTGACATTGCTGGAGCGGAACGGCACGCCGATCAGCCGGCAGAGCTGCCCGGTGATCTGCGCGGCCTGCGTGTATTCGGGCGTGCCAAAGGCCGGCGCGCCGGTCTTCATGTCGACGTTCGACGTGAAGCCGCCATACATCACCGGCACGCCGGGGCGCACGATCTGGGTCAGCACGATGCCGGCCAGCGCCTCGGCATGCTGCTGCGACAGTGCACCGGCAAGCGTCACCGGGCTCATCGCGCCGGCCAGCGTGAACGGCGTGATGACATTGACCTGTCCATGCTCGGCCAATGTGATCAACCCTTCGGCCATCGGTTCGTCGAGCTGCAGCGGCGAGTTGGTGTTGATGATGCCGGTGAAGACAGGCATCTCCTGCGCCAGCTTCTCGCGCGTCGTGCCGAGCGATATCGCCACCATCTCCAGCGCGTCGGTGGCGCGACCGCGGCCGAGCGTCTGTGGCTGCCAGTTCTTGTCGAGCAAGGTGATCTCGGCATAGTAGAGGTCGAGATGGCGCGTGTTCTGGTGCAGGTCGAGCGGCTCGAACGGACCGCCGCCTTCCTGGTGCAGCACGTTGAACGACTGGATCAGCTTCAAATAATCGCACATCTCGGCATAGGTGCCGGGCCGGCGGCCGCGATCATTGTCCATGACATAGGCCGGCCCGCCGACTGACGACAGGATGCAGTGCCGTCCGCCAACCTTGACGTTCTTCTCCGGATTGCGAGCGCGCAGCTCGAACGATGACGGCGCCATGGCGACGCGCTCCATGACCATGGCGCGGTCGAAGCGCACCTGCATCTCGCCTTCGTCGACGTCGCAGCCGGCGGCGCGATAGAACTGCCGCGCCTGCGGCTGCAGCACGCGCATGCCGATCTCCTCAAGGATGGTCAGGCCCATTTCGTGGATCGTTTGCACCTGATCAGCCGACAGGATTTCGATCGGCGCGTAGGGGCGTGTCAGCTGCTTCCACGGCCGCTGCTCGATGCCGCCGATCTCGCGCTGCGGGCGGCCGGGTCTGCGACGTGCCGTGATGCGCTCCATAACCTTCTCCTATTCGGCTGCCGTGCGCATATCGAAATCCGCCACCGCATCGACGATCGGCGTGTCGCGGCGGTAGGGTTGCCAGCGGGTCTTCGCACCGATCTCTTGCGCAAGCTTGTGGCCGCTATGCACCGCGTGAGCGATCGCGCCCGGCGCTAGCGTGTCACCGATGCGATCGACGCTGCGGATGCCGGCGGCCGCAAGAGCATCCGCCCGCTCAGTCAACGCCTCGAACAGCTCGTTGCGCGGCAGCCGCAGCCCAACGATCAGCACCGAGCGGCAGGCAATGCTGCTCTCCTCGCCGGTGAACAGATGCGCCAGCGTCGCCATCTCGCCGTCGAAGGATTTCAGGAGATTCAGCGTCGTCACCGGCACCTTGCGCCGCGCCAGCGCGCGATGCACCAGCGGCAGCTCGTTGGTCATGATCGTCCAGGCAGAAGCCTGACCTGCCGGGGTGACGTAGCTGACCGGGATACCTTGCGCTGCAAGATGCTCGGTGAGGACACCGCCCATGTAGTAATTGTCGAAATCGAAGACCAGCGTCGGCCCTTGCGGGAGCCTACCGGCGGCGATGTCGTCGGGTGTGAACACATTGGGATGGTCGAGCATGCCGACCGGAATCTCCATCGAGGAATAGAGCATGTTGGTCCAGCGTGCGCCGGTCGCCAGCACCACGCGGTCTGGCGCCAGATCGATGATCTCGTCCGCGCCCAAAACACTCTCGGGATAGAGTGAGACGTTGCCCATCTCGCCGAGACGGCCGAGGCGGTAATCGACGACGCGGTTCCAGGCCGACAGGCCGGGCAGTGTCTTCTCGAAGGTCAGCCGCCCGCCGAAGCTGCGGCTGGCGTCGGCAAGCGTCACCTCATGGCCGCGCCGGCCGAGGGTGAGCGCGCATTCGAGCCCGGCTGGCCCGCCGCCGACAATCAGGATGCGCTCCGGTCTGTCGGTGGGCTCGACCCGTTCGGGATGCCAGCCGCGCCGCCATTCTTCGCCGGCGGTCGGGTTCTGGGTGCAGCGTACCGGCACGCCGTCATGCCAGCTCGAAATGCAGATGTTGCAGCCGATGCATTCGCGGATTTCGGCCTCGCGGCCTTCGCGGATCTTGGCCGGCAGGAAGGGGTCGGCGATCGAGGGCCGCGCGCCGCCGATGAAATCGAGCACGCCGCGCTTGATCTGCGAAACCATGGTGTCGGGCGAGGTGAAGCGGCCAACGCCCACCACCGGCTTCTTGGTCAGCGACTTGACGAAATCGATCACCGGCTCGTGGCTGCCTTCGCCGGTGAAGCGCGACGCCGAACAGTCGGTCGGGCTGGAATCCATCTTGACGTCGAACAGGTCGGGCAGGTCGGCCAGCAGTTCGATCAGTTCGTGCGCCTCGGAAGGCTGGTTACGGCCGGGCCGGCCGCGCAGTTCCTCGAGGCTGACCCGCAAGGCGATGCCGCAATCCTTGCCAACGGCGTCCTTGGTGACCTCGATCATCTCGCGCACGAAGCGCACGCGGTTCTCGATCGACCCGCCGTATTCATCGACGCGATGATTGTATTCCGGCAGCAGGAATTCGTAGCCGAGATAGCCCATGCCGGCATAGACATAGACGACGTCGAAACCGGCCGTGCGCGCCTTGCGCGCCGCCTCGGCCTGGCATCGCAGGACCTCCCTGATATCGGCCTTGTCCATGGTCTTCGGACGCAGATTGCCCATGAAGCCGACATGGGTGGCCATCCACGGAATTCCCGACGGCGACAGCGGCGGCAGGCGGCTCGCCCTGTTCATGACGGACGCGCCGCCATGCCAGAGCTCCACGCCGGCCAGCGAGCCATGGCGATGCACGGCTTCCGTCATCAGCGCATGGGCGCGGATGTCGTTGTCGTCCCACAGCGCGGCGAAAGGCAGTGGTGCATCGTCCGAGCTTGGGTCGATCGAACAGGCGCCGGTGCAGATCACGCCCCAGCCGCCCTCGGCCTTGGCCTCGCGAAAGGCGGCACGAACGCGCGGCAGCGCGTTGGTCATGCCGCTGGCATGCGGCACCTGGTAGAAGCGGTTCGGCGCGGTGACCGGCCCGATACGCATCGGCTCGAACAGGATTTCGTAGCGGGGATTGCAGGTCATCGGGGCTTCGCAAACACGCTTGTTGAACGATCGTACAACAAGCATATTCGCTGATATTGCAGAACGCAATGGCCCAAAGCATCGGCGCAGGGATCGGTCCGAAAAGGAGAGCCCGTGCGATGGTGTTTCGGCGGGCCGGTCGTCGGTGTTCACAATACGATCATATTTGTCCAAATTGGACAGATCTTGGAACCGGTCAGCCATATTTCGGGCTACCTTCTGCTCGCCTGTCGTTCCTCGCCAGCCTCGAAGGCCGCTCGACCCCTTTTGGGAGTCGCCGCGTTCAGATCGCTGGCCACGGTCTGCCGGGCACTTTGGGAGGAATATCGTGACACTGTTTGCCGTCCACTGCCTGGACCATGCCGACGCCCTGCCCAGGCGCTTGGCCAATTATGATGCTCATAAGGCGCATCTTGCCCAGGGGCAGGTGAAGACCGTCATCTCGGGTCCGCTGCTGGCGGGGGACGGCGAGACGATGATCGGCTCGCTCTTTGTGTTTTCCGCCGAAAAGATCGAGGATGTCAGGGCATTCAATGCCGCCGATCCCTTCAACGCGGCCAATGTCTGGCAGTCGGTCAGCATCAATCCGTTCCTGATGCGCGTCGACAACCGGAGCTAGAGCAATTCACCGTTTCACGGAAACGGCGAACTGCTCTAACTATTTGTTTTGACGCAATTCCTGTGGGAAAGCCGTTTCACACTTTTCCTGGAATTGCTCTAAGCCCGAGGCGAATTCATGGAACCCTTCGTCTATAACGCCCAGCCGACCCGCGTCATTTTCGGATCCGGCACCATCCGGCAGCTGCCCGCGGAGCTCGATCGGCTGGGTTTGAGGCGGGTCGCCGTGCTGGCAACGCCGCCGCAGGAGCCGGGAGCGCGACGCCTCGTCGAACAGCTTGGCGGCCGCGCCGCCGGCGTCTACGCGCGGGCGACGATGCACACGCCGGTGGAGATCACCGAGGACGCATTGCGCGTCATCCTGGATATCAAGGCCGACGGGCTCGTTGCCGTGGGCGGCGGCTCGACCACGGGTCTGGCCAAGGCCATTGCGCTGCGCACCGACCTGCCGCAGATCGTGGTGCCGACCACCTATGCCGGCTCGGAAATGACGCCGATCCTCGGCGAGACCAGGGATGGGGTGAAAGTCACCCAATCGAGCCCCAAAGTGCTGCCGGAGGTGGTGATCTACGACATCGACCTCACTCTGTCGCTGCCCGCGGCCATGTCCGGCACCAGCGGCTTGAATGCGATCGCGCATGCGGTCGAAGCGCTTTATGCACGCGAGCGCAACCCGGTCATCAGCCTGATGGCGACAGAAGCGATCGGCGCGCTTGCCGCCGCCCTGCCGATCATCTCCGACGATCCCGGCAACCGGGAAGCGCGCGCACAGGCGCTGTACGGCGCCTGGCTTTGCGGCATCTGCCTCGGCTCGGTGGGCATGGCGCTGCATCACAAGCTTTGCCATACGCTCGGCGGCAGCTTCGACCTGCCGCATGCCGAAACGCATGCGATCGTGCTTCCGCACGCGCTTGCCTACAACGCGCCGGCGGTGCCCGATGTGATGCACAAGCTTGGAGAGGTGCTCGGCACGGACGAGCCGGCCATGGCGCTCTACGATCTTGCTGGAAGGGTCGGTGCACGGCGCGCGCTTGCGGACATCGGCATGCCGCAAAGCGGCATCGAGCTTGCGACGGACAGGGCGCTGTCCAACCCTTACTGGAACCCGCGCCCGCTGGAGCGCGAAGCGATCAAGGGCCTGATCGCCCAGGCCTATGCCGGGCAACGGCCGCGCCCCTGAGGCGCGGCGCCATATGGAGGAGGATCATCTTGGGCAAAGTCGAGGCCAGGCGCGCTGAGCGGCCGAAATATCCCTATTTCGAGGAGGAAACCTCGGTCGATGTCGTCAACGCGCGCATGGGGCCCGATGTCGATCCGCGCCTGCGCGAGGTGATGAGCGTGCTGGTCAAGCATCTGCACGCCGCCATCAAGGAAATCGAGCCCACGCATGAGGAATGGCTCAAGGGCGTCACCTTCCTGACCGAAGTCGGCCAGATGTGTTCGGACTGGCGGCAGGAATTCATCCTTTTGTCCGACACGCTCGGCGTCTCGATGCTGGTCGACGCCATCAATCACCGGCGACCGAACGGCGCGACGGAGAACACCATTCTGGGACCATTCTACGTGCCCGAGGCGCCGCGCTACGAGCACGGCGCGAACATCTGCCGGGACGGCAAGGGCGAGCCGCTGGTGGTGCGCGGACGCGTGGTGGATACCGACGGCAAACCGGTCGCCGGCGCGCTGATCGACGTCTGGCAGACCAATGACGACGGCTTCTACGACGTCCAGCAGAAAGGGCTGCAGCCGGACTGGAACCTGCGCGGCGTGTTCACCAGCGGCGAGAACGGTGACTACTGGTATCGCGCCGTCAAGCCGCGCTACTACCCGATCCCGGACGACGGCCCCGTGGGCAAGATGCTTGCGGCGCTGGGACGCCATCCCAACCGGGCCGCCCATATCCATTTCATCATCAGCGCGCCGGGCTATGATCCGGTCATCACCCATATCTT
Source organism: Mesorhizobium kamtschaticum (assembly GCF_056174585.1). Lineage (NCBI taxonomy): Bacteria > Pseudomonadati > Pseudomonadota > Alphaproteobacteria > Hyphomicrobiales > Phyllobacteriaceae > Mesorhizobium > Mesorhizobium kamtschaticum. The sequence continues at coordinate 2,942,565 of NZ_CM149691.1, forward strand.
CACGCCCGATTGCCAGTATCTCGCCGAAGACGCGGTCTTTGGCGTGAAGGATTCGCTGGTCGCGGATTTCAAGGCGGTCACGGACCCGGCCAGCGCGGCAGAGCTTGGTTTCACATCGCCCTATTGGGCGGTGAGTTGGGATTTCGTGCTGGCGCGCAAACCGGCGGACGCGGCCTGAGACTTGCAAGGAGGAAGAGATGACGCTGAGCTTCGACCCGAGGGCGAAGGCCACGACGCTTTACCATGGCGAATTCCGGCCGATGTTCATCGGCGGCAAGTGGGTCGCGGCACAGTCCGGTGAGGTGATGCAGGCGCTCAACCCGGCGACGGGCGAAGTGCTGGCCACGGTGCCGCGTGGCGGGGCCGCCGACATCGATGCGGCGGTGGCCGCAGCGCGCGCGGCCTTCGAAGGTCCGTGGTCGAAATTCTCGCCCTATGAGCGGCAGTGCGTGCTGTTGCGCATCGCCGATCTGTTCGAAACGCATTGGGAAGAGCTCAGCGTTTCCGACACGCTCGACATGGGGCTGCCGATCACCCGTACGCTCGCCAACCGGCGCCGGGTCATCGGCATGCTGCGCTTCTATGCCGGCATGGCGACGACGCTGCATGGCGAATCCATAGACAATTCAATCCCAGGTGAGATCGTCAGCTTCACAAGGCGCGAGCCGGTCGGCGTCGTCGGTGCGATCATTCCCTGGAACGCGCCGACCGCCGCCTCGATCTGGAAGATCGCGCCGGCGCTCGCCACCGGCTGCACTGTCGTGCTGAAACCTTCCGAGGACGCCTCGCTGACACCGTTGCTGATCGCGCGGCTGATGCAGAAAGCCGGCGTGCCGGACGGCGTCGTCAACATCGTCACCGGTACAGGCGCCGAGGCCGGCGCGCGGCTCGCCGAACATCCAGACGTCAACAAGATCGTCTTCACCGGCTCGACGCTGACCGGGCAAGCGATCGCGCGCGCGGGCGTGACGAACCTCAAGCGCGTTTCGCTCGAACTCGGCGGCAAGTCGCCGATCATCGTCTGCCGCGACGCCGACATCGACAAGGCTGTTCCGGTCGCGGCGATGGCGGTGTTCGTGCATTCGGGCCAGATCTGCATCGCCGGCTCGCGGCTGTTCGTGGCGCGCGAAATCCACGACGAATTCGTGCGCCGGGTCGCCGAGTTCGCCGGCAAGCTGCGCATCGGCCATGGCATCGAGGCTGAGACCGAAATCGGGCCGCTGATCAATGCCCGGCAGGCCGGCAAGGTGGAGGGATACATCAAGGCTGGCAGCGATGAGGGGGCGGAACTGGTCGCCGGCGGCTCGCGGCTGACGGGCGCGCTCTACGATGGCGGCAACTTCATCGCGCCCACGGTCTTCGGCGCGGTGTCGGACAAGATGACCATCGCGCGGGAAGAGATTTTCGGGCCGGTCATTTCCGCCATGCCCTTCGACACGCTCGACGAGGCGGTGGTGCGCGCCAATGCCACGCCCTATGGCCTCGCTGCCGGGGTCTTCACCACCCATCTCGGCACCGCGCACAAGCTGGCGCGCCGCATCAAGGCCGGTTCGGTCTGGGTCAATATGTACCATGCCATCGACCCCGCGGTGCCGTTCGGCGGCATGAAGATGTCCGGCTACGGCCGCGAGGGCGGCATCGAGCATCTGCATGAGTACATGGAGACGAAGTCAGTCTGGATCCAGACCGACTAGGGGTGTGCCGATATTCAGGTGAGGCCGGCCTGCGAAAGGCGGCATGCAAATCGCAAGGCAGGCAAACCGCTATCAGGGAACCTTTGTTCGGCTGGCGATTTTTGCCTATATTGGGAATGCGAATGGCCAGGAGGGTGTTGCCGATGACGACGAAACGGTTTGCGATCTGCGCTGTTGCCCTGGCTATGGGCTGCGTTGTGTCCTCGTCCGCCTTGGCCGGAGGCAAGCATCGTCACCACCAGGCCGAGCCGGAACGCTACGTTCCCGCCCAGGACGATCTCATCGACTTCCTGTTCGGCGGTCCGCGCTATTACGACCAGCAGCTGTTCACGACGGCGGCGGGCGCCTGTTCCTACCATCGGGTGGGGCCGGACGCGAACGCGATAAACAAGATCAACGACCACCATTGCGGGAAATGATCGGCTGATCTGCCTTTGGCAGACATAGGCCGCTATCCTCACGAGAGCTTACGGACATAAGCGACGGCTCGATGCCGCTTCTGTTTTGCTGCCCATTGCGCATTGGCGATTTCAGGATATGATGGAAATCGCCAATCGTGAGAAAATCATGAAAAAAAACTCCAAATCCGTCACCGTTGAAGCGGCAACGGCCGGGGATGCGCCTGAAATCGCACGCCTGCTGAGCTGGGCTTTCGGCTTCGGCAAGGCACGATCCGAGGAATATATCGCCAGTGTCGGGTTCAGTTCACTGCGGCTGCTGCGCGGCGAAAGCGGGCATCCGGAGGCCTGCGCGGCGCTGCTCGAGACGGCGCATGTCTTTCACGGCAGACCGGTGCGGGCGGCCAATATCGCGCATGTGGCGATCGCGCCGGAGCGTCGCGGCCAGGGGCTGGCGGTGCCTTTCGTCGACGCGTTGTGCGCGGAGGCGCAGGGCAAGGGCGCGGCCATCGCCACGCTGTTTGCCTCGACGCGGCCGGTCTATCGCAAGAGCGGCTTCGAGCTTGCCGGTCATGAAATCGTCTATGAAGCCGAGACGGCCAGCCTGCCGGCGGCGAGCAGGCTCGCCTTCGAACGCGTCGAGCTCGACGATCCGCGCCTTGCCGCTGCCTATGCCGTCAAGGCGAGCCGCGAGGCCGGGCTGCTCAGCCGTGGCCCGGCGCATTGGAACGCGTTGCGGCGAGAACCGACCGATGCGCTCGCTGCCTATCTCTGCGAAGGCGATGCTGCCTATCTGATCCTCGATATGAGTGACGAGGCTCGTCTCGATGTCCGCGACTGGTACGCCGCTTCGCCTGACGCCGCGCAAGGGCTGCTGTCGTTCCTGGCCAGGTTCCGCTCGGTCTATCCGGTGGCGCGCTGGCATGGCGGCCCGCAGGACGATTTGGTGGCGGCGATGCCGGACAAGGGCTGGCGCCTCGCGCATCAGGAGGAATGGCTGTTGCGGGTGCTCGATCCGGCAGCGGCGCTGCGCCAGCGCGGCTATCATGCCGACGATATCAGGCTGGCGCTGCGGCTCGGCTCAGCGGAGGCGGCGCTGGAGATCGAAATCAGGGGCGGCGCGGTCGAGGTCCGCGAGGCGGCCGGCGGGTGCCCGACCGTTGCCCTGCAGGCCCAGGCTTTCGCGCAGATATTCACGGGCTTTCGCAGCGCCTCGAAACTGGCGCAGTATGGCCAGGTGATCGGCGATGTGGCTGCCATGCGTCTGTGTGACCAGCTGTTTGCCGGACCGCCGCCCTGGGTGGCGGAGCACTTTTAGAGCATGATCCCGAAAAGTGGGAACCGGTTTTCTCAGACAAACGGTTTCGTTTGTCCGGAGGTCATGCTCAAACAAAGAGAACCGCGGGGAAATTCATGACACATGCGCTTATTGCGTCGCTGAGGGCGGCGGCCGGGGATATGACGCCGGCATTGGCGCGCGTCGCCGAGACGGTGCTGGCGCAGCCGGATGCCACCTTGCGCCAGAGCATCACCGAGCTTGCCGAGGCCTCAGCCTCGTCCGAGGCCAGCGTCATGCGCTTCTGCCGGGACCAGGGCTTTACCGGCTTCCAGGATTTCAAGCTGGCGCTGGCCAAGGAACTGGCGACCGACGAGCGGGCGCGGGACATCGGCTTGCCGACCGACGACATCCAGCGGCTGGTGGAGACCGCCATCATCTCGCTGCGCGAAACCGAGCAGCTGATCGTCCGGGAAGATATCGCCACCGCCTCGCGGCAGTTGCTGGCGGCGACGGCGATCGACTGTTTCGGCATCGCTGCTTCCGCGATCACGGCGCAGTATCTCGCCTACAAGATGACCCGCATCGGCAAGCTCAGCCGCGCGCTGGGTGACGCGCATCTGGCTGTGATGGCGGCGGGAACCACGCAGAAGGGCGCCGTGCAGGTGGTGATTTCGAGTTCGGGCTCGACCATCGACGCGGTGCGCATCGCCGAACTTGCCCGCTCGCAAGGCGCCTTCGTCATCGGCATCTCCAATCGTTCGAAAAGTCCGCTGGTCGCCGCCTGCGACCTCGCGCTGATCGCGTCCTGGCCGGAAACGCCGCTGACCGGCGGCGCGTTTCCGTCGAAGATCAGCCAGTTGCTGATCGTCGATGCGCTGGCGGCCGAGATGATGCGGCAGGATCCGGCGCGGCTCTCGCTGCTCGGGCGCACGGCGGAGGTCGTGAGTGACCGCAGCTTCTGATCGTGCGGTCTTCGCCGTCGACATTGGCGGGACCAAGATCGCCGCCGCCGAAGTGCGCGGCGGCCAATTGCACGACAGGCGCCAGACGGCGACGCCGAGAACGGGCAGGGGCGACGATCTGGTCGCGGCGATCGCCGGGCTTGCGCCCAAGCATGCGCTCGAAGCCGTCGCCGTCGCCACCACGGGCATCGTCCGCGACGGCGCGCTGACCGCGCTCAACCCGCAGACCTTGCCGATCGAGAACGGCTATCCGCTGGCACGGGCGCTCGAAACGGCGTTCGGCGTGCCGCCGCTGGTCGTCAACGATGCGCAGGCGGCGGCCTGGGCCGAATTCACCGTCGGCGCCGGCCGCGGCTTTCGCAACTTCGCATTCTTCACGGTTTCGACAGGCATTGGCTGTGGCCTGGTCATCGACGGCCGCCTGCAGACCGGCGCCACCGGGCTTGCCGGCCATGCCGGGCATATGATGTCCGACCCCGGCGGCGTGCTGTGCGGCTGCGGCCGGCGGGGCTGCTTGGAGACGATCGCCTCGGGCACAGCACTCGCCCGTCGCGGCAGTGAGCGGCTCGGCCGCCCGGTTGGCGCGCCGGATCTGTTCGCCTCCGCCAGGCAAGGCGATAGCGCCGCCGCCGAGGTGATCGCCGCCGCCGTCGATGCGCTGGTCAACGGCTTCGCCGACCTGACGGCTTCCGTCGACATCGACTGTTTCGCGGTCGGCGGCGGCGTCGGGCTGGCGGAGGGTTTTATCCAGGCCCTGCAGGCGCGTTCCCTGGAGCTTCCGGCGGTCTTCCAGCGCCAGATCCTTGCCGCGCAGGCCGGCGCCGATGCGGGACTGTTGGGGGTCGCGTTGCTCTCTGACGGAAATTTTCACCGAAAATAGTTTCTTGACAAAAAGTTTCATCCACGCTTGATTGCAGGGGTAACGCTCGAAGGAGAAACCCCAGGTGCAAGGCGATGTGCTCGCTCAGCTCGATGGAACGCTGGTTGTCTCGTGCCAGGCTGAATCCCACATGCCGCTCGACGCTCCCGAGCACATTGCCGCCATTGCCCGGTCGGTTGTCCTCGGCGGCGCCACCGCTGTGCGCATCGAGGGTGCCGCGAACATAGAGGCCGTCCGCGGACAGGTCGGCGTTCCCATCATCGGCCTGATCAAGGCGCGTCGTGGCGACACCGAAATCTACATCACCCCGACGCTCGCCAATGTGGCGTCGGTCATCGAGGCCGGCGCCGACATCGTGGCGCTCGACGCCACCAACCGGCCGCGCCCGACCGACCTCAAGACGATGTTCGGTGCGATCGCGCAGAGGGGACGCCTGTCGATGGGCGACGTCAGCACGCTCGACGAAGGCAAGCGCGCCCTCGATGCCGGCGCCTCCCTCATCAGCACCACCATGGCCGGTTACACGCCTTACTCCAACCAGCAGCGCGGGCCGGATTTCCAGCTCATGGAACAGCTCGCCGGCGCCGGTCTGCCGTTTGTCGCCGAGGGCCGCATCTGGACGCCGCAGGAGGCGGTCCGCTGCTTTGAGCTCGGTGCCCGTTTCATCGTCGTCGGCGGCGCCATCACGCGGCCCGACGCCATCACCCGCGGCTTCGTCGACCAGGTCGCGTCGTGGAGCGCCAATCCGCAATTGAAGAGGAACCAGTCATGATCAAGCGCCGCCACGTCGCCGTTATTGGTGCGGGCTTCATGGGCTCCATGCACGCCGCGATCTTTGCTGACTTGGTCGGCTGCGAACTGGCGGCGATCGTCGATCCCAATCTGGAGCTGGCCGGCGCTGTTGCCGCCAAGGCGCCGGGCTGCAAGGTCTACGCCAGCCACGAGGCGCTGCTGGCGGCCGAGCGCGATCTCGATCTCGTCTCGATCTGCACGCCCGACAATCTGCACCTGGCGCCGGCGGTTGCCGTGGCCAAGGCCGGCATCAATATATTCGTCGAAAAGCCGATCTCCTCCACGGTCGCGGATGCGCAAGCCATCATCGCTGCCTGCGAGGCGGCCAAGATCAAGCTCGGCATCGGCTATCTCCTGCGCTTCGATCCGCGCTACGCCGCGGCCAAGGAGCTGATGACTTCAGGCAAGATCGGCGCGCCGATCCACATCTATGCCCGGCGCAACAGCGCCCGCACCGAAGGCCCCAAGCGCTATGGCGGCAAGCTGCCGCTGGCGCTGCACGTCACCGTGCACGATGTCGACATGGTGCTGTGGATGCTCGACGGGCAGCATCCGGTTTCCGTCTATGCCCAACAGACCGACATTCTGCTCGGCGCGTCGGGCACGCAGGACAGCCTGGCGGCCATCGTGCGCTTCTCCGGCGGCACTGTGGTGAATTTCGAAAGCGCCTGGTCGCTGCCGGCCGGCGCCCGCCACATGATCGATGCCCGCATGGAGCTGATCGGCACCGAAGGGTCGTTCGAGGTGCAGTGCGGCGACAGCGGCCTCTACTACGCCAGCAACGAAACCTCGCGCGAGATCGACACCCAGCATTGGCCTGTCGTCAACGGCCGTCTCGACGGCGACCTGGCACGTCAGCTCGGCGGCCTGCTTGCCTGGCTGGATGGCGCCGCCATGCCGATCGCCAGCGGTCGCGATGGTCTTCGTTCGCTCGAACTCACACTGGCGATGATGCGGTCGGCTGAGAGCGGCGAAATCGTGCGCCTTGGTTAGAGGTGACGATCAGACAAACAGAGAGAATTTGAAACGAGGCCAAAGCGGCCCAACAATGGGAGACGAAAAATGCTTAACAGACGCAATCTATTGATGCTTGGCGTGGCTGCCGCCGCGCTTGCCACTGCCCTGCCGGCCCTGGCGCAGGACAAGCCGTTCAACGGGGTGCAATTGTCGGTGCTGCTCGAAGGCCACCCGACCACCGACGCCATCCAGAAGTTGTTGCCGGAATTCAAGCAGGTGACCGGCATCGACGTGGCGCTCGAAGTCGTGCCCGAGCAGGATATCACGGCCAAGGAACTGCTCGAATTCTCCTCCAAGTCCGGCCGCTACGATGTCGTCCAGAACAACATCATCTACCTGCCGGGCTTCGTGAAGTCGGGCTATGTCGTGCCGCTCGACGATTTCCTGGCCAAGCACAAGGAGAACTTCGACAAAGCCGATTTCGTGCCCGGCTATTTCAACACCAACGTCGTCGACGGCAAGGTTTACGGGCTGCCCGTCTATGGCGAGAGCACCTTCGTTATGTACCGCAAGGACCTGTTCGAACAGTACGGGCTTGCGGCGCCGAAGACGTTCGACGACATCGAGGCCGCGGCCAAGACGATTTCGGAAAAGACCAACAAGCAGATCGCCGGCATCACCATGCGCGGCCAGCAAGGCATCCAGGGTGTCTATGTCTGGGCTGCCTATCTCTGGGGTTTTGGTGGCTCATTCCTCGATGCCGGCGGCAAGTCGGCGCTGGCAACGCCGGAGGGCGTCGCCGCACTCGATGCCTTCACCAAGCTGCTGAAGGATTACGGTCCGGTCGGCGTCGCCAATTTCGGCTGGGAAGAAAACCGGCTGCTGTTCCAGCAGGGCAAGGCGGCAATCACGCTCGATGCCACCGTCAACGGCGCCTACAATGAAGACCCGACCGTCTCCACGGTCGTCGGCAAGGTTGGCTATGTGCCGGTGCCGATGAAGTCCGCCTCGCCCAAGGGCGGTTCGTCCTCGCTCGCCGTGCACTCGATGTATGTCTCGGCCGAATCCAAGAACCAGGAAGCGGCCGCATTGTTCGCTGCCTGGGCGACCGCCAAGGAGCAGCAGCTGAAGGCGATCGAAACCGATCCCAACTCCGGCGTGACCTCGCTTTCGGTGCTGAACAGCGAGGCCTTCGGCAAGCGCTATGGCGCCTTCAAGGACGGCATGATCGCCGCCATCAACGCCGGCAATCCGCAATATCTGCCGACGGTCGAACAGGCCAACGAGATCATCAACAACACCGGCATCGCCGTCTCCAAGGCGCTTGCCGGCACGGCCAGCGCCGCTGACGCCTTGAAGGAGGCGGACGAGGCCAACAACGCCGCGCTCGCTCGTTAAGCGGGCAGGCGTGCCCTGCCGCGTGCGCTCCCTGTGCGCGGCAGGGCGATATCCTCAACTGATGGATTGAGACCGTGGCGACAACAGCGTCGGATCCGACGAAGCATTTCTTCCAGCCGATCATCGTCTGCCTGACCGTGGCATCGGTCGCGCTGACGCTGTTCGTGATCTGGATTTCGCTGCACGATCTGTCGCTGATGCGCGCCGGGCGTGAGAAGTTTGTCGGCCTCGACAATTATCTCCGCTTCTTCGGCGATCCGCGCGCCATGGCCGCGCTGTGGCGCACGGTGCTGTTCACGGCGCTGGCGACGGTGATCGAGATCGCGCTCGGCCTTGCCGTCGTGCTGTTCCTCGACCGCGACTTCGCCATGAAGCGGCTGGTGCGGACGCTGCTTCTGGTGCCCATCATCATGACGCCGGTGGTTGTCGGCCTGACCTGGCGCTTCCTGTTCGACCCCGCCACCGGCATGGCGAATTATCTTCTGTCGCTGGCCGGTATCTCCCAGGTCGACTGGCTCGGCAGCCCGCAGATTGCGCTGTTTGCGGTGCTGATCGCCGACATCTGGCAATGGACGCCCTTCGTCATCCTGCTGGTGATGGCGGCGCTGGAATCGGCGCCGACCGATCCGCTCAATGCGGCCCGTGTCGACGGCGCGCGCGAATGGCAGGTGACCTGGTACGTGCTGTTGCCGATGCTGCGCCGGGCGCTGGCCATCGTCGCGCTGATCCGGGCGATCGACAGCATCAAGGCCTTCGACCTGTTCTACATCATGACACGCGGCGGGCCGGCGCTGTCGACCGAGACGCTGAAATATTACGGCTACATCGTCGCCTTCACCAATTTCGACATTTCCTACGCGCTGGCCATCGCCGTCATCCTGACCATCTTCACCAATGTCGCGCTGCTGACCATGTACAGCGTGCTGTTTCCGAAAGCAGGAGAGCGCTGATGGGCCGGCGCGCGGTTTTCTATGTCGGGCTGCTCATGCTTTTGCTGGCGGTGCTGTTCCCGCTCTACTGGGTGGTGGTGACCTCGTTCAAGACGACGCGCGATGCCTTCGCCATTCCGCCGGTGTGGCTGTTCAGCCCGACGCTCGACAATTACCGCACGGTGTTCGCCAATCGCGGCTTCCTCAGCGCCTTCGCCAACTCCTTCATCATCTCCATCCTGTCCAGCGCGCTGGCGGTGGCCATCGGCTCGGTCGCCGCCTACGGGCTGGCGCAGCAGCCGGGCGACCTGCGCCGCTCGAAGGAAAAGTTCATCCTCAGCCTGCGCATCGCGCCGGCGCTGCTGTTCGTCATTCCGATGTACTATCTGGCGACGCGGATCGGCGCGCTCAACCAGCATTGGCTGCTGATTGCCGCCTATGCCTTTGTCAACGTGCCGTTCGCCATCTCGCTGCTGATCACCTTCTTCGACGACATCCCGAAGGAATTGCGCGATGCGGCCCGCGTCGACGGCGCGCGCGAGTTCAGCGTGTTCTGGCATGTCTATTTGCCGGCGGCGCGCGGCGGCATGGTGGCGACGCTGATCCTGTGCGTGCTGTTCACCTGGAACGAGTTCTTCGTCGCCCTGGTGCTGACCGGCCGCGACACGCAGACCTTGCCGGTCTCCATCACCTCGTTCCTGACCTTCCAAGGCATCCAGTGGGGCGCGCTGACCGCCGCCGCCACGCTCATCATGCTGCCGATGATCGTGCTTGGCGTTCTGGTGCAGGGGCAGATCGTGCGCGGCATGACGCTGGGCAGCGTGAAGGGCTGAAGGGAATCCGATGGCGAATTTGTCTATACGGTCGGTGTCGAAATCCTACGGTGCGGTCAACGTGCTGGACGATGTCTCGGTCGAGGTCGAGGAAGGTTCCTTCGTCGTGCTGCTCGGGCCGTCGGGCTGCGGGAAGTCGACGCTGCTGCATGCGATTGCCGGACTGAACCCGATCGATTCCGGCACCATCGTCATCGGCGACCGCAACGTCACCAACCTTCCCGCGCGGGAGCGCGACGTGGCGATGGTGTTCCAGTCCTACGCGCTCTATCCGACCATGTCGGTGGCCGAGAACATCGCCTTTCCGCTGAAGATGCGCGGACTCGACCGCAAGACATCACAGGAAAAGGTCGACGCGGTGGCGAAGCTGCTGCAGATCGAACCCTTGCTGGGGCGCAAGCCACGCGAGTTGTCCGGCGGCCAGCGCCAGCGCGTCGCCATCGGCCGGGCGCTGGTGCGCGATCCCCGGCTGTTCCTGTTCGACGAGCCGCTGTCCAATCTCGACGCGGCGCTGCGCACCGAATTGCGCGCCGAGATCAAGCGCCTGCACCAGTCGATCCGCCGCACCATGGTTTATGTGACGCACGACCAGACCGAGGCGTTGACGCTCGCCGACAAGATCGTCGTGCTCAAGGCCGGCAAGATCGAGCAGATCGGCACGCCGCTTTCGCTCTACGACGATCCAGACAATGCTTTTGTCGCCGGCTTCATCGGTTCGCCGCGCATGAATTTCCTAAGGGCAAGCGTGGTCGAAGACGGGAAAGCCGTGCTCGTCGGTGATGCCAGGGTCGACGTCTCGCATCTTGTCGCGAAGCTCGTCGGCGGCCAGCAGGTCACGCTGGGCATCAGGCCGGAGCATCTTGACGAAAAGCAGGGCGTCGAACTCGCGCTTGCCGTCGATGTCACCGAGCGCCTGGGATCGACCTCCTATGTGCACGGCGTGCTGCCGAGCGGCGAAACGGTGGTGGCCGAACGGCGCGAGGACCAGCCGCGTTTCGGCGAGACCATCACGCTGCGCTTCCAGCCCCACCGCACGCGCATCTTCGATGCGCAAGGGCTGCGTGTTCGCTGATCCTGCCTCAGACCGTTTCCCATCCCGCAAAGCGGTTGGGGCGCAGCCATTCCTGTGCCGGATTGCCGTCGCCCGATAGCACGGCGTCGACCAGCCAGCGCGCCGTGGCGGGTGCCGCATGCATGCCGATCGAACCCATGCCGCCATGCAGGAACAGCCCCTCGACGGCGGTCCTGCCGGCGACCGGCAGGCCGTCGGACAGCATCGGGCGGTTGCCGGGATAGACGTTCTTGACCTGCGGCGAGCCGAGGCCGGGTAGCATGCGCAGCGTGCGGCTGGCGATACGGCTTGCCATATCGGTGTTGCGGACGAGGTCGCGAAAGGCGGGCTGGACGGAGGCGCCGAGCCTGGCGTCGCCGCCGCGCATCGGATTAAGGCAGATCGCCTCCACCGCCGGCTGGTCGTCGCGCTGGGCGGCGACATCGGCGAGGCCGTCGAGCCGCATGCGCCGGCCGAGTTCCTCCTGATCCGGCCAGGTCAGTTCTTCGACGATCCATGGCAATTCGAAGTCGAGTTTTCCTAACTGGATCAGCCAACCGCGGCCGGCGGTGAAGGGCAGGCCGGGCAGCGGCCCGTCGCCGACGGTGCGCCGCAAAAGCTCCGACATCCACAGGCCGTTGGCGAGGAAGACGAGATCAGCGGGAATGAGGCCCTGGTCGGTCAGCACACCCTGGACCTTGCCGCCTTTGGAGAAGATCTGGGCGACGCGCAGACCGGTGCGGATCGCAGCCCCTGCCTCACGCGCGGCATGGGCGAAGGCATGTGTCGCGCCCATCGGCTCCAGAGTCCAGGCGCGGCCGACGGAATAGCCGCCCGCCACTTTGAAGCCGATGCGCGGATGGTCGCGCGCCAGTTCCTTGCCAGAGATTTTCTCCATTGGCACGCCGGCCGCCCGATAGCGCTCGGCCACTGCGGCGGCGGCCTCGAAACGGGCGTCGTCCTCGGAAATCAAGAGATGCGCGATGGCGGCGAATTCGAAGGGCACGGGCCCGTCGGCGAGTTCCGAATAGACCTCGACGCTGGCGTCCAGCAGTTCGACCACTTCTTTCTGCGGACCGCTGAGCAAGGTGCCAGTGTTCCGCCCCGACGACTCGGCCGCGATCATGCTCTGCTCGAGGATGGTCGTCTTGAGGCCACGGCGGGCCAGCTCATAGGCGAGCGTGCAGCCGGCAATGCCACCGCCGATGACCAAGGCGTCCCTTGGTGCCTTGCCGGGATTTGAGACGAAGGACATGAGTTATAGCCTTCCGATAAATCTCGTATACTCGTATACGATATTATGAAAAGACTTTCAAGCGATGCTGCCCGTGGAGCATCGCGGCGGTGCCGCGAAGATGCTATCGGTTCGGTCCGATGCGGGTGGAGGTCGGTGTTGGCCGGTTCCCGGCAGCCGGAAGTGCGAGGGTGCCCCCGAAGTTGAAAGCCGCCCGATTTCAACGACTTTTGGCTGGATCCGCCAGTTCGGCGCGAATCTCCGCGCCATCTTCGTCGCGTGCCGGACTTTTCGCCGGTATCTTTTGCGCCCGTCCGGAAAACGCGGAGCAGCGGCGGCTTGCAAGATGCCGTCCATCGTTAGCCAGGAACCGCGCGCGGCCATGTGCAGATGCAGTGCCGCCTCCCAAGGATTGAGCACTGGGGAGACGCAAGCGTCCGAGTCCTCGAACAGGCTGGTCCACTCGTCACGGGTTTTTGCGGCGAAGATCGCCGCCAGCCGGCTGCCGAGCTGCGGCCAGAGATCGCGATCGAATTGGTTGGCGAATTGCGGATCGGCGGCGAGGCCAAGCCGCTCGAGGAACAGCGCGTAGAATTTCGGCTCGATGCACTGGACGCTGATGAAGCCGCCATCGGATGTGCGGTAGACGCGGCACCAATGCGGTCCATCGAGAAGGCTTTGGCCGCGTTCGGCGACGAGCGCGTCGGGCTGGCCGATCGCCATCAGCAAGTTCATCATGTGGGCCGAGCCGTCGACGATGGCCGCGTCGACCACGGTGCCTTCACCGCTTGCTCGCGCGTTCATGATGCCGGCGAGCATGCCGATCACCAGATAGAGCGCGCCGCCGCCTATGTCGCCGGTGAGCGTCGGCGGCGCCATGGGCGGCTCGCCCGGCAAGGAGGCATACCAGAGCGCGCCCGACACACCGGTATAGTTCATGTCATGGCCGGCGGTGTGGGCCAGCGGACCGTCCTGGCCCCAGCCGGTCATGCGGCCATAGACCAGCCGCTTGTTGGCCGCCAGGCAAGCATCCGGGCCGAGCCCGAGACGCTCCATGACGCCTGGCCGAAACCCCTCGATCAACCCGTCGGCGGTGGCGATGAGGCGCATCAGCACGGCGACATCGTTGGCATCCTTGAGGTCAAGCGCGATGGAGCGCTTGCCGCGATCGAGCAGCGAGCGTTCGGGGAGGCCTGGCACGGGCGCCTGCTTGCGATGGACGACGATGACGTCGGCGCCGAGATCGGCGAGCAGCATGCCGGCAAAGGGCGCTGGCCCCAGCGCCTCGATCTCGACGATGCGAATTCCCCTAAGCATTCCACCCTCCACGGCGTCTCCTGAGTATCGCGCCCTCTCGTTGCGGCCTGGGCGACGGTGTGTAACCCCGCTGTTTTGGCATTGAAGCACGTGCCGCTCGCATATACTTCAGGGCCATGAAAAAAATCGGTTTCCTGTCATTCGGGCACTGGACGCCCTCGTCGCAATCGCAAGTGCGCTCGGCGTCTGACGCCCTGCTGCAGTCCATCGATCTCGCCGTCGCCGCCGAGCAGCTTGGCGCCGACGGCGCCTATTTCCGCGTGCACCATTTTGCCCGCCAGCTCGCCTCGCCATTCCCGCTGCTGGCGGCGGTCGGCGCCAAGACCAGCCGCATCGAGATCGGCACGGCGGTCATCGACATGCGCTATGAGAATCCGCTCTACATGGCCGAGGATGCGGGCGCGGCCGACATCATCGCTGGTGGCCGGCTGCAGCTCGGCATCAGCCGTGGCTCGCCCGAGCAGGTGATCGATGGCTGGCGCTATTTCGGCTACGAGCCACAGGAAGGCAAAAGCGACGCAGACATGGCGCGGCATCACGCCGAGGTCTTCCTCGACACGTTGCGCGGCGTGGGCTTCGCCCAGCCCAATCCGCGGCCGATGTTCCCCAACCCGCCTGGGCTGCTGCGGCTTGAGCCGCATTCGAAGGGCCTGCGCGAGCGCATCTGGTGGGGTGCTGCCACCAACGCCACCTCGGAATGGGCGGCCAAGCTCGGCATGAATTTGCAGAGCTCAACGCTCAAATTCGACGAGAGCGGCAAGCCTTTCCATATCCAGCAGGCCGAACAGATCCGGATCTATCGCGAGGCCTGGAAGGCGGCCGGCCATGACCGCGAGCCGCGCGTCTCGGTCAGCCGCAGCATCTTCGCGCTGGTCGACGACCGCGACCGCGCCTATTTCGGCCGCGGCAATGAAAGCCGCGACCAGATCGGCTTCATCGAGGAGAATACGCGGGCGATCTTCGGCCGCAGCTACGCCGCCGAGCCGGATGTGCTGATCAAGGAGCTGGCGCAGGATGAGGCGATCGCCGAGGCCGACACGCTGCTGCTCACCGTGCCCAACCAACTCGGCGTCGACTACAACGCCCATGTCATCGAGGCGATCCTGACCCATGTCGCGCCGGCGCTGGGCTGGCGCTGACCGCGGCGCCGTGTAACCATCGATCGCGGCGGGCGATTCAGGAGGTTCACGGCATGGCGAAGAAGGCCCTGATTGCCTGGGGCGGCTGGGAAGGCCACACGCCCGAGCGCAGCGCCAACATCATCCGCGCGCTGCTTCAGCGCAACGGGTTTGATGTCACGCTGGGCGAGGGCACCGCGCTGTTCGCCGACCCGGAGCTTGCGTCCTTCGATCTCATCGTGCCGGTCATCACCATGTCGACGATCGAAAAGGCCGAGTTGCAGAACTTGACGCAGGCGGTTCGCGCGGGAAGCGGACTTGGCGGCTTCCACGGCACGATGGGCGACAGTTTTCGCAATGAGCCCGACTACCAGTTCATGACCGGCGGCCAATGGGTCGCGCATCCCGGCAACATCATCGACTATCAGGTGGTGATCACACAACCGGACGATCTGATCACAAAAGGCATCAGTGATTTCGCCTACCGATCGGAGCAGTATTACATGCATGTCGATCCGAGCAACGATGTGCTGGCGACGACGACCTTCAGCGATACGCATTTTCCAGGCATTGGCGGGGTTGTCATGCCGGTGGTCTGGAAGCGCCGGTATGGCGCGGGCAGGGTGTTCTACAGTTCGCTTGGGCACACGGCGGATGAGTTCGCGGTACCGGAGATGGCGCTGATTGTGGAGCGCGGGTTGGTGTGGGCTGCGCGAGGGTAGCGGCGCGCGAAATTTCGTGGAAATCTGGGCCGAATTCGCTGGGACATCTAAGGAGATATCCAATGAATGGTCTCGATTGGTCCGCATCCGAAAAGAAGCTCGCGCGCCGTGCCTTCGATACGGCTCTTGAGGCGGCCCTCGCAAAGACGATGGCTGACTTCAAAAGCAAGGCCAGTGCGGTGACGCAGCCCTCCGACATGTGGGAGCTGGAAGACTATTTGCGCGAACAGCGGCGGGACATCGATCGGACGTTCGACTATCGCTACTCGCAGCTTCTGTTTGTCTTCGCGCAACTCATTCGAGCAGGTTATCTCGACGAAAAGTTGATTGCTGGTCTGTCGCAAGACAAACGAGACGTCATTCAGCGGGACCTGGCCTTTGTGGCGAGGCGCTAGCGGATGACGGGGAGCGAGTGTCGCTGTCTTTGTTTCTATAGCAAGCACCCACGACTTCGTCATCCTAGGGCGTAGCAGGGAGCGAAGCTCCGTCGCGGAGACCCTAGGTGTTTAGTCCCGGCATTTGATGGGTTGGATCGAACTGGAACCGTTTTGGCTCTTTTTCCCAGATTTTGCAGATGAACTCATAGGACGTTAGGCCTTTGAGGGTCTTTAGCCTGCGCGCGAAATTGTAGGCCGTGATGAAGTCGGCGAGGTGCCGGCGCAATTGATTGTGATCGTCATAGTGGAAGCGCTTGACGGTCGCCTCCTTGATGGTTCGGTTCATCCGCTCGACCTGGCCATTGGTCCAAGGATGGTTGATCTTTGTGAGCCGGTGCTTGATGCCATGCTTGTCGCAAATTTTCGTCGAAGACATGTTGGGGAGCGTGCCGGTCACAGCTGCGATTGGTGAACTGGATGCCGTTGTCGGTCAGAATGGTATGGATGACGTAGGGAACGGCCGCGATCAGATCCCGAAGGAACTGGGCCATCTCCAGCTTGCCAGCCGCCTCGTGCAATTGCGCATAGGCGAACTTGGACGTCCGGTCGATGGCAACGAAGAGACGCAGCTTACCCTGGGCGGTCTGCACCTCGGCGATATCGATGTGGAAATAGCCGATCGGATAGGCTTTGAATTTGTTCTTGCCCGGCTTGTCAGCGTCCACCTCCGGCAGCTTCGAAATGCCATGGCGCTGCAGACAGCGATGCAATGACGAGCGCGTCAGATGCGGGATCGTTGGCTGTAGGGCATAGAGGCAATCATCGAGCGGCAAGAACGTATGCTTGCGGAAGGCGACGACGGCGGCCTCTTCCTCGACGGACAACACCGTCGACTTTGGCTCTTTGGGACCCGTAGGAAGATCGGCAACCGACGTCCGGTTCTTCCACTTCACAACTGTCTTCTGGTTGATCCCGTAGCGCTTGGCCAGCGTCCTCAGGCTCTCTTGACTATTTTGTATTGCTCGACGGATTGCCTCTGTCGTCGTGGCGCGACCGTGTAGAACTTGTCCCATAGCGCATCCTTCCATTCGGAAGAAAATATCGCACCATTAAAGCTCGGGATCAAACACCTAGGGTCTGCGCCGCGTCGCTTCGCTCCTTGCTCCGCCCTAGGATGACGAAGAAAGGGGAGGCCGCAGCCTCACCCAATCCCGCCCGTCACCACATAAGCGCCGGCACTACGCCCATCCTCCAGCCGCACCACCGCTGTGACGATCGAACCATACGAGCCGCGCCAGACGCTGTGGATCCGCTTATGCTCGGGGGCGGGAACGAGGGTGCTCCCGCTGAAGCGCGCACCGCTTCGCTGCATCGCGACGGCCTCTCCATTGACGTGCACCTTGACGCTGGCGTTCTCCGCCTCGGCCGGAAGGTCGAGCGTTAACGCGATCTCGTCCTGATCGCCGGAAGTCCGCGTCTCGGCGACAAGCGCGATTGCCAGCGGTGGTGCCTTGCCATTGCTGGCCTCGCGGGGTCGGCTCGAAAACACATCGTCGGCCAGTTCAGGCGTGCGCGGCGGGCGAGTGCGGCGCTGCGTGGCGCGCTCGAAATCGCCGGCCATGCGCAGCAAGCGTTCGTCGTCATAGGCCTTGCCGGCGAAGGTCAGGCCGACCGGCATGCCGATGTCGGCCATGGTGCCCATCGGTACGGTGACGGTCGGGATGCCGAAATGGCGCCAAACCAGGTTGCCGTTGGCGACCCAGGTGCCGTTGCGCCAGGCGAGCGCCGCCGACGCTTCGTTGGTGTCGGCATCGGCCGGGCCGACATCGGCGGCGGCGGGCAGGACCACGGCGTCGATGCCTTGGGCGTCGAGCCAGTCCTCGAAATCGAGCCGTCGTGTCGCTTCCAGCCCTTTCAGGCCGTCTTCTAGTGTCGGAATATCCGTGACGGGCGTGACGCCAAGCTTCGCTCGTTCGACATACTCCGCCAGGTCGAAGCCGCCGTCATAGCGGTCGGGCAGCGTGCCCGGCGGCTGCGGGAAAATCTTTGGACCGTCGACCGAGGTGAGATCGGGCAGCGCCGGGTCGGCATTGGCGCGCAGGAAGTCGTCCCAGCCCCAGATGCAGAGGTCCCAGAGTTCGCTGTCAGCGAAGTCCTGCGGCACCAGCCCACGCTCCACCATGCTGCGGGCGCCGGGGCGGTCGCGCTCATAGTTGGAGACGACGGGAAAATCGACCTCCACCACCTCGGCGCCCAGCCGCTTGAGATCGGTCGCAGCCTGTTCCCAGAGCGCAATAACCGAGGCGCGGGTTTCGATCGGCCGGTCGGCCTCGCTGTCGCGGCCGATATACATTTTTGGCACGCCAAGCCGTTTGCCCTGCAGCGAGCCGGCAAGCCTCAGATCAGCATAGCGTTGCGGCCGTACCTCGGAGCTTTTCGGCAAGGCGACCCAGGGCTGTGCGCGCCAGAAATCGCCTCGCGTTTCCGGATCATCGGCAACGATCACATCGAGCAGTTCGAGCATATCGTGCATGGTCCGCGTGTGCGGCACCACGACATCCATGGTCGGCACCAGGGGCCAGTTACCACGCACGGAAATGACGCCGCGCGACGGCGTGTAGGCGACCAGTGCATTGTTGCTGGCCGGCGCGCGGCCGGACGACCAGGTTTCCTCGCCGAGGCCGAAGGCACAGAAGCTGGCCGCTGTCGCCGTGCCGGAGCCATTGGACGAGCCGGATGCAAAGGCGGCGGTCAGATAGTCGGCATTGTAGGGGCTTTCGGCGCGGCCATAGACGCCGCGCTGCATGCCGCCATTGGCCATGGGCGGCATGTTGGTGAGGCCGATCAGCACTGCGCCGCCGGCGCGCAGCCGGGCGATGGTGAAGGCGTCCTCATTGGCGACGAGATGTTCGAAGGCCGGCGAGCCGGCGGCCACCGTCAGGCCAGCGACCTTGTAGCTGTCCTTGGCGGTATAGGGGATGCCGTCGAGCGGGCCGAGCGTGGCACTGTTGCGCCGCCGCTGGTCGGAAGCGGCCGCTTCCGCAAACATATCAGGATTGAGTACGGGAACCGCGTTGAGGCTGATGCCATGCCGGTCGAAATGCGCGATGCGCCTGAGATACGCCGCGACCAGTTCGACGCTGGTGACGAGACCGTCGTCCAGCGCGCGGCGCAATTGCTCGATCGTTGCTTCGACGAGATGAAGGCTGGCATCGGTCATCATTGGCCCCGGCTGTTGTCGCCCGCCATGGATGAGCGAGGCCGCCGGCTTCGGCAAGAGCCAGCAGTCAATCTTTGCCGGAACGTGTTGTTCCTGCCGACACCTTGCCGGCAGCGCTCAGGCGTCTCCGCCACTCCCCTTCATGCGCTCAATGATCTCGGCCATCAGCGCCAGGTCGCGCCGCGAGTCGGCGAGGTCGGTCAGCGGCTTGGTGCCCTCGGTGATATGGCGATGGAAAATCTCCAGCTCGTTGGAGAAGGCGTCGCCATAAAGCGGTCCGAAACTTTTCGTCACCGGGCCGAGCGGGCCGGCCTCGGTCACTTCCAGTCGGGTCGGCAGGCTGCGGATATAGGGCGTGTCGTAAATGATGCGCACGCGCCGGGTGTTGGAGCGCACCTCGATCATGGCGTCGAACAAGCCGAGATCGTCGACCACCGCATCATAGAGGCAGGCGAAATGGCCGTAGTCGAAAGTGACCGACGTGTTGGCGCCGCCATTGGTGCGGTGCGCGGCGACCACACCGACGGGCTCGCCAATCAGTCCGCGCATCGCCGAGATGTGGTGCGAGGACAGCGCCGTCAGCCCACGATAGGCGCGCACCAGGTCGGCGGGGGCGTCGGCGCCGACGACTTCGCGGATCAGTGCGTCCCGCTCCTTGGCGCCGCGTGCCAGCAGGGCTGGGTCGATGTCCCGGGGATAAAGGACATTCTGGCTCTTCTTGAGGAAATGGCGGCCTTCCGAAATCAGATCGAAGATGCGGACATGGGTGATGTCGGCATGGGCGGGCAGTTCATCCCTGGCCGCCAGATAGGCCGGTGCGTAGCGGCGCATGTAGCCGACGAAGAGGGTCTTCTTGTAGGCCGGCATCAGCGCCAGCAATTCGTCGATCTCGCGCACCGTGAGACAAGCGGGCTTTTCCAGCAGGATGTGCTTGTCGGCTTGCATGGCCGCGCGCACGAGGCGGCTGTGGGTGTCGTCGGATGACAGCACGAAGACCACGTCGACATCAGGCGAAGCGATCAGCGCCTCGGCCGTGTCGAAGGCTTTTGCCGTCGCATGTTGCGAGGTGATGAGCGTCACCAGGCTCGGCGACACGTCATACACGCCCGCGATCACCCAGCGGTCGCGCTGGTCGGCCAGAACAGGCAGATGGATCGACTGCGCGACTTCTCCAAGACCCACAAGCCCGACACGAAGTGGTGCCACTCTCAAACTCCCTTGATTTCATTTCCGGCCCAGGCGGCCAACGGTTGATTTCACGATTGGGCGGTTACGCCGCGCCGGTGACCAGCGCGACGAGCTCGTTGCCCGTGGTCTCCGAGGCGCGCACGGTGGCTGCCATCTTTCCAGCCCGCATCACCCAGATCTGGTCGGACAGGCGCCGCACCTGATCGAAATTGTGGCTGACCAGGATGACGCTCACGGATTGCTCGCGCAGGCGCCGGATCAGCGCCTCGACATTGGCGGTCTCCTGCACGCCGAGTGCGGCCGTCGGTTCGTCCATCACCACCAGCTTGGCGCCGGAGCCGACGGCGCGGCAGATCGAGATCGCCTGCCGCTGGCCGCCCGACAGGCGCCGCACACGCTGGTTGATCGACGGCACGTTGATCGACAGGCGCGACAGCATGGCGCGCGCCTCGCGTTTCATCGCCTTGCGGTCGAGGAACGCGAAGGGGCCGATGCGGCGCACGAGCTCGCGGTTGAGAAACAGGTTCTGCGCCACCGTCAGCTCATCGATCAGCGCTAGGTTCTGGTGCACGGTCTCGATGCCGGCCTTGCGTGCCCCATCCGGGTTGGAGAAGGGATGCTCGCGGCCGTCGAAGACGATCGAGCCGGCATCCGGCACATGCACGCCGACCAGGCAGCGGATCAGCGTCGACTTGCCGGCGCCATTGTCGCCGATTACGGCTGTGACCTCGCCGCGACGCGCCTGGAAGGCGACATCGGTGAAGGCGCGCACGCCGCCGAAATGCTTGCTCAGGCCGTCGCAGGCGATGATCGCGTCGGAGGCAGGGGAAGGGCTGACGGCGCTCATTTCTGGTACCGCATGATCAGGGCTGCCAGCACCACGATGGCACCCACGGCAAGTGGTTGGTAGAAGGCCGAGACGTTGAGCAAGGTCAGGCCGTTGACCAGCGCTGTCAGCATCAGCGCGCCGATGGCCGGACCCAATATGCTGGCGCGGCCGCCGAACAGGCTGACGCCGCCCAGCACCACCGCCGCCACCGAATTCAGGAGCAGGCTGGTGTTGATCTGCGGCTCGGCCGAACCGATGCGCGCCACCAGAAGAATGGCCGCGAGGCCGGCGCAGAAGCCCGAAATGGTGTAGGCGGCGATCTTGACGCGGTTGGTGCGGATGCCGAGCGCACCAGCGCTTTCGACCTGGCCGCCGGTCGCCAGCAGATGCACGCCGAAGCGCGTGTGGTAGAGCGCGATATGTGCTGCGATGACGGCACCGATCGCCACCCAGACCGGATAGCCGAACGGCCCGAACGAGCCCGAAGCGAGCTTCAGCAGGAAGGTCGAGCCGACCATGGTCGGTTCGCCGCCCGACATGATCAGGCCAAGCCCGGTGATGGCCGACAGCGTGCCGAGCGTCACCACGAAATCGGGAATTTTGCCGACGGTGATGATGAGGCCGTTGAGGAAGCCGATGGCGCTGGTGGCGAGTACCGCGAGCACGCAGGCGATGAAGATGCCGTAGCCGGCGGTGTTGACCAGACCGAGGACGATGGCGCCGAGCATGACGGCCGCGGCCAGCGACAGGTCGATGCCTGAGGTCGCGACGACGAAGGTCTGGCCGATCGACAGCACCACCAGGATCGCTGCCGCCAGCAGCAATGCCTGGAGATTGGCGATGCTGAGGAAGACCGGCTGGGCGATGCCGAAGACGATGACGAGCCCGACCAGGCCGACGACGGACGCCCAGTCGGCCCAGAAGGACGGATCCAGGAGGAGAGCCGACAGGGAGGGGCGGCTCTCCTCCGCCGCGCCCGCCGAATGGGCGACGGGCGCGTTGTCCGTGGAATTGCTCACTTCAGCATCTCGCGGAAGGGATCGGGATAGTCGCCGCCGGGGCGCGGGAAGTTCGTGAGCGAGGCGTCGGCATTGGCCTTGTTGATCAGGAGCACGGGCGCGGGCACGTTGGCGGGCAATTCCTTGCCCTTGGCCGCCAACGCACAGGCTTCGACGCCCATGGCGCCGACGACATAGGGATATTGCGCCACGGTGGCCGTGAGCTCGCCTGCCGCGATCGACTTCAGCGCGTCGACAATGCCGTCGAGGCCGATCACCTTGACGTCCTTGCCAGAGGTCTGCACGGCGCGTTCGACGCCGAGCGCCATGATGTCGTTGGCGGCGAAGAAGCCGGCGAGATCGGGATGGGCGGCGAGGATGTCGGTGGCCGCCGTCAGTGCCTTCTCACGATCCCAGTCGGCGCTCACCATCACCACCACCTCGAGCTTGCCTTCGACGGCCTGCTTGAAGCCCTTGATGCGGGCGTTGGAGCCGACATCGCCGACGATGCCGGCGATCAGCGCGACCTTGCCGCCCTTCGGCACCAGCTTCAGCATTTCCTCGCCGGCCAGCGCGCCGGCGGCGACATTGTCGGTGCCGATATAGGTCGAGACGGCGAAGCCGGCGGCCTTGGCCTGTTCGGCGTCGATGGTCGAGTCGATGTTGACGATCGGCTTCTTCTTCTGGGCGACCGGCACCAATGCCTGGACGAGGTTGGAGACGCTGATCGGGTTGACCAGATAGCAATCGAAATCCTGCAAGGCCATCGCAGTCAGGCGGTCGGCCTGGCCGGTGGCGTCGCCCATATTGGCGGCGGCCTGGACGCTGACATTGACGCCGTTGGCCTTGCCCTGCTCCTCGATGCCCTTCTGCATGGTCTGGAAGAAGGGGTTGTCGAGGCCCTTGACGATAGCCGCGACCTTGGCTGCGTCCTCGGCGTGGGCCGAGACGATGGTTGCCAGCAGGCCCGCGCCAAGCAGTCCTGTGCCGAGCTTTAAGCCATTAAATATGCTCATGGTTTTCCTCCTCCTTATTGTTTGATGTGCCGTCGCATCAGTTTCGGTGTTCGGCGAACGAAGTGGCCGACAGGACGCACGCGACCCCAACGCCTGGTGTCACGAACCGCCGACACGTCGCTGCCAGCCGCTGGATATGCGGCGCGTGGCCCCGGTGCGGGCGCTCCTTCGTGTCAGGCATTGCTCCTCCCAGAGCGCCGGCCGATGCCTTGCCGGCGTTTGCGCATGTTTCAGAAAAAATTGACACGCGTCAAGATTTAAAATGGTGCGAAGTGATTTTCACCGCTCCGCCGCACGACATCGCTCGTACGTCGGCCGGTGCCGGCGGCACATACGTTCCATGGCGACAAAAAAAGCATCACCCGTTGCAACTTCTGGCGGGCGGTTTGCGTTACTGGTTTTCCAGGGGGAACACGAGGTTTGCATTGGACCGCTTTGAGATCCTGAACGAGCCATCGGGCACATATTCCATTTTCGACACGGAATTGCCGGCAATGGCGGGAGGCAGGACATTCATCGGGCTCTACCGATACCAAGTGCCACTGGCTCTGCTTGCAGCCATGGAAGCCGACGGCAAGCCGTGGTCGCTGCCGCCGCTGTCATCGCTGAGCAACTGTCGGACAAATAATACAGATCCGACACATCAAAACGGCTTGCAAGCGTAAGCTAAGGCTCGCAGAAGTTGCGCAAAAAGCATACCGTTGGAGAAAAACTTATATCGTCATCCAGCATGAAAGGGGAATCATGCCTGACCAGAATATTCTGATCCAAGCGGCCATCGGACGGCTGCTTTCCGAGAAAACCGGAATGGCGGTCATTTCCATGAGAGAGAGTATTACCGAGTTGCTGGCCATAACCGGTGCGACGCTGGCCGTCGAAACCCTGCAGGACATGCTGCTGGAAATGGCTGAAGTGCGCGGTATGATGGTCGCGCTCGACGTTTAGAGCGGCTCACCGGTTCACGGAAACGGCGAGCTGATCCAACTCTTTGTTTGACGCAATTCCCATGGGAGAACCGGTACATGCTTTTCCTGGAATTGCTTTAGTTCTATCTCTTTGTTTTGACGCAATTCCCAACGGAAAGCGCTACGCGCTTTCCCGGAAGGCAGCCGGTAGCCGTTCAGCCAAGGCAGCGGCAAGGCGTTCTACTTTCCCTGCCAGGCTCAGCGTGCCATCGCCGTAGATCATGCGGCCGGCGCGGAAGGTGGCACGCACACGTGGCACGGGATGGCGGTCCGCCACCACAAGATCAGCCAAAAGCCCCGGCTCGATGGCGCCGCGATCGGTGAGCCCCAGGGCTGCGGCCGGGTTGGCGCTTGTGAGTGCCGCTGCCGCCACCAGGCCATCGCTCCGCAGTTCCGCCAGGCCAAGCACGGCCGGCAGGATCGAGGCCGGATGGTAGTCGCTGGCCACCATGTCGAGCAGCCCGGCCTCGTAGGCCTGGCGGGCGGAAGATTGCCGGAATAGGATTCTCCGCGCAGCGCGTT
Organism: Mesorhizobium kamtschaticum; assembly: GCF_056174585.1. Classification (NCBI taxonomy): domain Bacteria; kingdom Pseudomonadati; phylum Pseudomonadota; class Alphaproteobacteria; order Hyphomicrobiales; family Phyllobacteriaceae; genus Mesorhizobium; species Mesorhizobium kamtschaticum. The sequence continues at coordinate 2,967,244 of NZ_CM149691.1, forward strand.
GGGCGCGCCCATGGCGGTATGCATGCCCAGCCTGCGGGCTTCCTGCGCGGCTTCCAGGGTCACCGGGAATTCTGAGAGCGCGGCACCCAGGCCGTGGACCAGTTCCACCTTCTCCAGCGTGTCGTCGTCATGCGAGGCAAGCACGATGCCGGCGGCTTGCGCACGCGCCGACAGATCCTGCAGCGCGTTCAACACATCACCCTGACCGTTACGGCCGGCCATGCGCTTGCCGACGACCTCGGACGCGTCCGCGACGGACATGCCGCGCTCCTTGGCGATGCGGGCGATGTAGAGTTCGACGTCGCGGTACTGCCCCTGTCCGGGCGTGTGATCCATCAGCGAGATCAAATGCAGCCTGCCGGCATCCATCAGCTTCTGCAGCTTGGGAATCGCCGGGGTGAAGGTCACTTCGAAGCGGGCATGGATGCGGTGATCGACCAAAAGGTCGTCCTTCATGCCGGCAATGGTGTCGATGATCGCAGTCGTATGATCTTCCGAGCGCAGCACGCCGCTGGTGACGCTGGCGCCGATGAAGGAAAGCGCGGCATAGGCCGTGGTGACGCCGCAGGAGGCGAGCTTCTTGTCGAGTTCGGCAATGCCTATCCGCATCGGCACGTGCACGCCGATGCGCGGCTCGACTTCCCTCTCCACCATGTCGCCATGCATGTCGATGAAGCCGGGCAGCAGGAGGCGGCCGCCACCCTCGATGTCGGCATGCTCGACAGGCTTGTCGCGGATTTCGGCGATCCGGCCGTTCTCGATCCTGATCGCGCCGTTCGGGATGACGCGGTCGCGCAGGACAATTTCGAATTCACTCAGCCACATGTCAGGTCTCTTGCAAGGAAGCGGTTTCAAGGTCGCGGTCGACAAGGCCGGCGACATCGTCGGGGTGATGAAAAACTGGAATCATGATGCGCCGGCTTGCCGCCGCATCGGTCGCGATCCGTCCAAGACATTCGGACGTTTTCTAGTTCACTCGAACGTCGGTTTCCATTTGATTTTTATGACATTTTCATGAAAGCCCGCCTTGCCGCAGCGCTTGGCTCAGTCGGTACGGGATCGTTCCGACAGCCATTCGGCGGTTTGCTGGCTTGCCTGCTCGGCGGAAACCGCGAGGCTGAGCCCTTGGAGCAGGCCATGGAGGAATATCCCGGTGAAACAGTCGCCGGCGCCGATCGTGTCGGGCACGGAAACCTGCTTCAACGGCGTGACGTGGTTCAGCACCTTGCCGTCATAGAGCGAGATCGGGCGCGTTCCGTCGGTCAGTACCAGCGTCCTCAGACGAGGCCCGGCGATCCCCGTTGCTCGCTCCCAGATCGCTCGCGTGTCCTCGCCGGGAAAATCGGCGCGCGATCCGATGACGATGTCGGCCGGGCGCGGCGAGGCGCTGCGCAGCGGAAATTGCGAGATCACCAGAGGAATCGTCTTCAGGGAGGCGATGAGACCGGCATCGAGCACCAGGGCGTTGAGATAGGCGGCGTCACCGCTGACGGGCTCCGGTGCGGCGAAGGGCGGGCGCATCTGGCCGCCGGGGTTCAAAATGGTGCGCTCGCCATTCGGCTCGAGCAGGATTTCGGTGAACCGGGTTTCGCCGGCCCAGATGGTGACGCAGCCGGTATAGATGCCGTTCGCCTGCAATTTGGCGAGCGCTGCCCGGCCATGGTCGTCGTCCATCAGATTGCTGATCAGCCGGACATGGTTGCCGAGCCTGGCCAGCTGGGTGCCGGTGTGGAAGCCGCCACCGCCGAGCCTGACGCTGCGGCCGGAATAGACGATGCGCGCGCCCGAGGCGAGGGGCGAGGACAGTGACCAGACCTGGTCGTAATTGACATAGCCGACAACGATGACTGTGCTCATGGTCCCTGCTTTTTCGCCTTCTGCCTTTCGCCCAGGCATGGCGCCAGCGCATCGACGATGATGCGCGGCGCGAGCAGGCATAGCATCAGGACCGGCGCCACGGACAGCAGGCGTGCAGTTCCCGATCGACAATACGAGCCAGCTGCTCAGCGTGCTGGCGCAGGCGGCGAACGCCAAGGAGAGAGACGGAGGAAGAACAGCCAGCCGTCAACTCATCGGATCGTGACAACAACTTTTCCCTTGGCGCGTCCGCTTTCGACATAGTCGAGCGCCTCGGCAATCCCAGCAAATGGATAGGTCCTGTCGACGATGACCTTCAGTTTCCCCCGCTCGATGAGTTCAGCAAGCACAGAGAGATCGCGGCCGCTTGGGTGCATGAAGAAATAGCGATAGCCGACGCCCGCGCGGCGAGCCCGGGCCCGGACGCCGTGGCTGATGAGCCAGAAGACGGCGGAGAGAACCCGGCGACCGCCCAGATCCCTGATCGCGGTTTGCGGTTCCGGCACGCCAGCCACTGAAACGATCATGGTCCCGGGCTTCATGATGTCGAACATCTGGTCCAGGGCCTTGCCGCCAACCAGGTCAAGTCCCGCGTCAAACTGGCCTTCGACACTGGATATGTTCTGGACCGTATAGTCGATCACCTCATCGCAGCCGAGCGAGCGCACCAGGGCTTCCCCTCGCTTCGAAGCCGTGGTCGTCACATGGGCGCCGAGCCATTTGGCGATCTGGATGGCAAAAGTGCCGACCCCGCCGGCGCCGCCGGAGATGAACAGTTTCTGCCCCGGTTTGACATCGAGCACGTCTCTCAGTGCCTGCAAGGCAGTCAGCCCGGCCAGGGGGACGGCCGCGGCGGTGGTGAAATCCAGAACTGGGGGTATGTGGGCGGCGTAATCCTCGTCAACGCATGCCTGCTCGGCGAAGGCGCCGGCACGATCCTTGGCGATCCGGGCAAACACAGGATCGCCGACGCGGAACCGCTCGACCTGGCTGCCAACGGCAATGACGGTCCCCGCCAGTTCGTTGCCGAGCACCAGCGGCAGCTTTGGCCGCAGGATCGCGCGCATCTTTCCCTGGCGGAACTTGAAATCCACCGGGTTCAGTCCCGCGGCCTCGACTTCAACGAGCAGCTCGCGCGGCCCCGGCACGGGGGCCGGGACATCCGTCATCAGCGCACTTTCGGGGCCGCCATAGTGCTTGAGAACGTATGCGCGCAAAATCCCTGCCTCTCGGCAGGAGCATGCCATGTTGCCAGCCAAACGCAAACGGAGCGCCGTCTCGGCAAGGCGGTCAGATGGCCGGCCGCAATGGGCGCTAACCGCCCAGAATGAAATCGGCGCAGCGGTCGGCGATCATGATCACCGGGGCGTTGGTGTTGCCGCTGATGAGGCGCGGCATGATCGAGGCGTCGCAGATGCGCAGGCGCGGCACGCCGCGCACGCGCAGTTGCGGATCGACCACCGCATCGTCGTCGCTGCCCATCCGGCAGGTGCCGCAAGGGTGATAGACGGTCTTGGCATGTTCGAGGATGTGGTCCGTAATCGCCTGGTCGGAGAGGTCGGCGTCCTCGCCGGGCGAAAGTTCTTCGGCGACCACTGCCCGTAGCGCCGGCTGGCGCAGGATATTGCGGGTGATCTTCATGCCGGCAAGCAGCAAAGCGAGATCGTCCGGGTCGGACAGGAAGCCGGTGGTGAAGCGGATCGGGTCGGCCGCGTCGCGCGAGCGCAGCCTGACGGTGCCGCGCGACTTGGGCCTCAGCACACAAGGGTTGAGCTCCATGCCGTGGCGTTCGATCGAGCCGTGTTCGGCGCTTTCGATCATCACCGGCAGGACGTGGAACTGGATATCGGGCCGGCCGTCGCCATCGCTGTCGAAGAAGCCACCGCTCTCGACGACGTTGGAGGTGAGCAGGCCGGTCCGGAACAGCAGATATTGCAGGCCGTGGCGCAACGCCCGAAGGCCGCGATCTTCGCCCAGCAGCGAGACCGGCTGCCGCGTCAGCGCATAGACGGGTGCGGCGACGTGATCCTGCAGGTCACGGCCGACCGAAGGCATGTCGCGGATGACCGGAATGCCGAGCCCGGTCAGGTGCTCGGCCGGCCCAAGGCCAGACAGCATCATCAGCTTCGGGGTCGCCAGCGCGCCAGCGGTGAGGATCACTTCGGCCTTTGCCGTCGCCGCATGGCTTTGGCCGTCCGAGGTGGTGTAGGCGAGGCCGCTCGCCGCACCGTTTTCCAGGGTCACGCCGGTGACCAGCGCATCGGTGATGACGGTGAGGTTGGCGTTGCCGGCCAGCGGTCGCAGGAACACCTTTGCCGCCGACTGGCGTTCGCCATTGGCGGTCGTCGTCTGGTAGAAGCCGACGCCTTCCTGCGCGGCGCCGTTGAAGTCGTCATTGTAGCGGTAGCCGGCCTGTTGCGCGGCCTTGACATAGGCCAATGACAGGGGATGGCGGTGGCGGGGATCGGAGACTGGCAGCGGTCCCTCGGTGCCGTGGCGCTCGCCGGCCAGCCGCTCATTGCGCTCCAGCCGCCGGAACACCGGCAGCACCTCGTCCCAGCCCCAGCCGGGGCAGCCGAGGTCGCGCCAGCCGTCATAATCCTGCGGCTGGCCCCTGATGTAGAGCATGGCGTTGATGGAGGAGCCGCCGCCCAGCGTGCGGCCCTGCGGCACCGGCAGCCGGCGGCCGCCGACACTGGGCTCGGGCTCGGATTCGTAGATCCAGCTGCGCGCCGTGCCGATCACCTTGGCGAAGGTGGCGGGCATGTCGATCAGCCTGGTGTTGTCGGCCGGGCCGGCCTCGACGACCAGCACGCGCTTGCCGGCATTGACCAGCCGGTTGGCCAGCGTGCAGCCGGCCGAGCCGGCGCCGGCGATGATGTAGTCGTATTCGACACTCATGTCAGGCGTAGCGCATGATGACGGTCTTGGTTTCGAGATAGCCGTCGATGGCGGCACGACCATGCTCGCGACCGATACCGGACTGCTTGAAGCCGCCGAAGGGGGCGTTGGGGTCGAGTGTGTTGTGCGAATTGACCCATACCGTGCCAGCCTTGAGGCCGTGGATGGCGGTCATCGCCTTGCCCATGTCGCGGGTCCAGATCGAGGCCGACAGGCCGTAGCGCGTGTCGTTGGCGATGCGGATCGCCTCGTCGAGATCGGCGACCGGCATCGCCGCCACCACCGGGCCGAACACCTCCTCGCGCACGATCTCCATGTCGGGGCGGACATTGTGCAGGATGGTCGGCGCCACATAGTGGCCCTTGCCGGGCACCGGCCGTGTGCCGCTGACTCGTTCGACGCCCGCCGCCAGACTGCGCTCGACAAAGCCCTCGACGCTTCTTCTGTGCTTGGCCGAGACCAGCGGGTTGATCTCAGCGCCCGCATCGCGGCCGGCGCCCAGCGTCATGCCGTCGGCGATCTCGGCCAGTCTTGCCAACGTGCGATCATAGATCGACTTCTCGATCAGCAGCCGCGAGGCCGAGGTGCAGACCTGGCCCTGGTTGAAGAACATGCCGAGGCCCGCGATCAGCGGCTCGATGCCTTCCTCCATGTCGGCGAGCAGGATCATCGGCGATTTCGAGCCGAGCTCCAGCGTGAAGCGGGCGACACGGTCGACCGCGGCGTGGCCGACGCGCTTGCCGACCTCCGTCGAACCGGTGAAGGTCAGCTTGTCGATGCCGGGATGGCGGATCAGCGCTTCGCCGGTGATTGACCCGCTGCCGGTGACGATGTTGACGACGCCGGGCGGGAAACCGACAGCCTCGATCAGCTCGGCGAGCCTGAGCAGGCCGAGCGGGGTCTCCTGCGGCGGCTTCAGGACTACCGTGCAGCCGCAGGCGAGCGCCGGCGCGATCTTCCACATGCCGATCAAGAGCGGAAAATTCCACGGCACGATGGCGCCGACGACGCCGACCGGCTCCATCACCGTCATCGCCTGATGCCTGGCGCCCGGCGGCACGGGGATGGAGACCTGGAAGGTCGAGCCCTCGATCTTGGTCGCCCAGCCGGCGTAGTAGCGCAGCCAGTCGACGGTGCCGCCGGCGCTCAGCATGCGCGCGACGCCGAGCGACTTGCCGTTCTCGATGCTTTCGATCTCGGCGAGCAGATCGGCATCGGCCTCGACGGCGTCGGCGAGTTTCAGCATCAAATTCTGGCGGTCGACCGGCCGCATCGAGGCCCAGGGGCCATCTAGGGCGGCACGCGCCGCGCGCACCGCCTGGTCGACCAGTTCGGGGCCGCTCTCGGGGACACGGGCGACGATCTCGCCGGAAGCGGAATCGTCGACGGCGAGGCCTTCACCGGCGAGCCCATCGACGAAGCGGCCATTGATGAACGGCCGGTGCGAACGCGCCAGGAAGGCGGCTGCTGCAGCGCTGATCGGCGGCACGGTTCTCTCGTTCATGCCATCCTCCTCGATTGCTGGTGAACACAGTGCAGCGAGGGTTATGGAGCGCATCGGCAGGCTTCAAGCCAAAGGCAGCACGAGTGCGCTCTCAGTCAAAACAAAGTTCCCGCTCGGACAAGACGCTCGCTACTTCGCCGGTCAAGATTGAAGAACGGATCATCGCCAACCCGGTCTCGCCGCGCCGCCCCCTCATCCGGCCGCCTTCTCCCCGCTGGGAAGAAGAGGAAGGCGGCGACGCTGCATGTCTCCTCTCCCCTCGGGGAGAGGTCAGCCGAGCGAAGCGGAGGCTGGGTGAGGGAGCTGGCTCGGAGGGGTGTAATTGAGCGCATTGCTGGGCAATCCGATGGTCACCACGGCGGCGCTGCCGTTTCTGCTCGGCGTGGTCATGGCGCTGCTGGCGCGATTTGCCCTGCCGCCGTTCGCGCCCGTGCTTTCGCTGGTGTCGGCCGCGCTGCTGCTGTTCTTCTACTGGGACACGCTCGGCCCGCCCGTGGTGCCGCCCGTCGCCGCCAGCCAGAAGCTGATCTATCTCGCCTTTGCCGGCATCGTCATCGGCTTGTTGCCCGAACGCCTGCTCAGCGCTGCCGTCACGAGCAAGCTTGTCGCTGCCGCTCTTGCGGCCGCGCTGCTGTGGCTCGGCTGGCGCCGTATCGCCGGCGGTGCACTCGACCTGCAGATGATCGCCGCCCTCATCGCCGGCCTGCTGGCGATCGTCGGCGCCGCGATGCTGCTGTCCCTGAAAGCTTCGCCATCGCCTCCGGCAGAGGAGCCGTTCCTGGTGCCGGCGGCCATGCTCGCTTTATGCCTGGCCGGCGCCATCATCTCGGTGCTCGGCGCCTCGATCGTCACAGGGCAGTTGCTGGGATCGCTTGCCGCGCTCGCCGGCGGCTGGTGCCTCGTCCAATATATCGCGGTGCTGCGTGGCGGGTCGGCCACTGCCTGGAGCAAGGGCACCGAGCTGATCCTCATCTTTGCCGCCGCCACGGTGTTGATCCAAGTCGCGCTGCTGGCGCCAAAGGCCAATCCGGCCGCGCTCATGCTTTCGCCCTTGCCGTTGATCGTGGCCGCCCTGGTGCCCGGTCCGTTGCGGGGCCTTGTTCCCGGTGCCCGGCCGTTGCGGCCGCTGGTTGCCGGCCTGCTGATCGCCGCGCCGGCGATATTGGCCATCCTGACGGCGATCCTGTTTGCGCCGCACGGAGCCGCGCTTGGCTTTTCCTGAGCCAAGGAATGACAACCAACAATGGGGAGAGTAACGTGACGATGAGAAAACTGACGGCCGCCCTTGCCTTTGCCTCGATGTGCGCCTTCGCATCGGTCGCGCACGCCGACAATTACGAGATCGACGGCCAGCATGCCTGGGTGACCTTCACCATCAAGCACGGCATTTACGGCACCGCGCATGGCCAGTTCGGCGCCGTGAAGGGCGCGATCGTAATGGACAAGGCCGATCCATCGAAGAGCAGCGTCAAGGCCGAGCTCGATGTCGGCTCGGTGCACACCGCCTATGACCAGCGCGACAGCGATCTGAAAGGCCCCGACTTCTTCAACGCCGCCGAATTCCCGGCGATCTCCTTCGAAAGCACCAAGGTCGAGAAGGTCAGCGACAAGACCGGCAAGGTCACGGGCAACCTTACCATCAGCGGCGTGTCCAAGGAGATCACGCTCGACGTGACGCTGGTCAATGAGGCGCCCGCACCTTGGGATGCGACGCTGACCAAGGCGGCGTTCACCGCCACCGGAAAAGTCAGCACCGCCGACTTCCCGATGGCCAAGGCCGCCGCCGGCTTCGGCCTCGGCCCGGATGTCGACATCGTCATCGATTTGGAAGCAGTCAAGAAATAGGCCGCCGGCAGTCAGCGGGTGGCGGCCGCGCGATCGAAAAAAAGGTCGCGCGGCACTTCATCGGGCAAGGCGCAAAGTGCGCGCTCAGTCAAAACAAAGTTCCCGCTCGGACAAGACGCGGAATGGCCGATGCCGCACTATCCCCAGCGAAGATCGGCGCATAGCCGGCGCGCTCAGCAATCGGGATGGAACCATGCGATTTCTTGGAAAGACGGCCTTCATCACTGGCGGCGGTACCGGCATCGGTGCGGCGGTCGCCAGGCGCATGGCGGCCGATGGCGCCAGGGTGGTGCTGATGGGCCGGCGGCGCGAGCCGCTGGAAGCGGTGACCAAAAACATTGGCGGGCTGGTGGTGCAGGGCGATGCCGCCGATCCCCGGGCGGTGCGTGCCGCGCTGGCCGAAGTGCACGACAAGATCGGCCCGGTCGACATCCTCGTCGCCAATGCCGGCGGCCATGGCGTCGGCCCGACCATTTCGATGAGCGACGAGACCTGGAGCATGGCGACGCGCAGCAATCTCGACACCGCTTTCGTTTGCGCCCGCGAATGCCTGCCCGACCTGATTGCGCAAAAGGGCAATATCGTCGTCGTCGCCTCGATTGCCGGCCTGTTCGCCGGCCCGGACGCGGCCGGCTACGTCACCATGAAACATGCCTTGATCGGCTTCGGCAAATCGCTGGCGCGGGACTATGGCCGCAAGGGCGTGCGCACCAACATGATCTGCCCGGGCTGGGTGTCGACCGACATGGCCGACGAGCAGATGGAGGTGATCGTCGAAAAGCACGGGCTTGGCTCGATCGAAGAGGCCTACCGCCTGGTGACGAAGGACGTGCCGCTTGGCCGGCCGGCGACGCGGGAGGAGGTGTCCAACGTCATCTGCTTCGTCGCTTCGGAGGAGGCGGCGATGATGAACGGTTCGATCCTGACGGTCGATGGCGGCGCCACCGTCGTCGACCTGCCGACGTTAGCTTTTGTGGATTGATGTGGAGATGGCCATGAACGACCAGAACAGACCGGCGGACTGGAAGCACTTCGACGACTTCGCCGCCGGCATCGCTACCAACCGGTTGGCGACGACGGATGCGCTGCGCGGCCAGACCTTCAAGATCACGCTCGACACCGGCCGCACCATCGACCTCGCCTTCACCTCCGTCGACACGGTGGCGTGGAGCGAAGGCACGGAGGCCGGCGCCGACTGGTACGAGGCGCTCGAAGTCGCCTCCAACGTGTTCTTCATCAACATGATTTCTCGGCCCGACTGAACGAGGACGAGGCCTTCATCGTCAACACCAGCACGCGCCGCGTGCTGTCGGTGCGCGAACGGGTGCGCGATGCCGGTGAAGCGCCCGGCGAGCCGCGCGTGGCGCAGACCTGGTCGGCCGGCGTGCTCGGCGATCCCTTGGTCGCGCCGACCGGCATCGCGCCGGCGCCAACCCGGGACCTGATCGGGCTCACCGCGCACTACACTTACAGTCCAAACCATGTCTACGAGCACATCTATCTCTCGTCCGAGCGCTATGCCTGGCAGAACCTCGTCGGCATCCAGCGCGGCCATGGCGACGTCGACCTGGCGACGACCTGGAAGTTCGCCGAGAACCAGTATGTGTTCGGCTTCCGCGAGTTCATCATCCCGGTCGCCTCGCTGTTCTTCTACAATTGGGACGTCATGCACTCGACGGGCAAATTCCTCGGCGTGACCAGCCAGGGCAAGATCGAGAACAAACCGGCCGGCGCCCAGATCGAGAAGAAATCCAGAACCGTCTACGACGAAGGCAAGGCGCCGGTCTGACCGCGCGGGGGGACGCCATGAATAAAAACCACGAAGCGATCAAGGCGCATTATGCCGGCTCCGACGCCAAGGATTTGGCCGCGATGATGGCGCCGGTCACCAGCCGCACGGCCTGGACCGAGATGGCGGGCTTTCCCTATGCCGGCACCTATGTCGGCCCCGACGCCATCATCGAAGGCGTCTTCAAGCGCATCGGCGAGGAGTGGGACGGCTATGCCCTGAAACTCGAAAAACTGGTCGATGGCGGCACCACCATTGTCGGCATCGGCACCTATTCGGGCACCTACAAAAAGACCGGCAAGCCGATGTCGGCGCGCGTCGTCCATGTCTGGGAAATGGAGGACGGCAAGGCGCTCAGTTTCGAGCAGTTCACCGACACCAGGCTGGTTGCGGCAGCGACGGTCTGAGGCATGCCTGCGGACACCGACGGTGTCTGCACGATCGAAAAACCTGGGAGGATGAAATGGGAAACAGTCTGAAGGCAATGCTGGCGGGCCTGGCTCTGACAAGCGCGCTTGCGCTTGGCGACACCAGCCTGGCGAATGCCGGCGACACCGAGATCGTCATCGGCGCGCCGATCTCCTTGACCGGGCCGCTGGCCGGCGACGGCAAGGAGCAGAAATGGGCCTATGAGCAGGCGGTGGCCGACATCAACAAGGCCGGCGGCATCATGGTCAAGTCGGCCGGCAAGAAGCTCCCGGTGCGCCTCGTCGTCGCCGACGACGAAAGCTCGGAGGGCAAGGTGGCCTCGGCGCTCGAAAACCTGATCAAGGTGCAGAAGGTCGATGCGCTGCTGTCGACCCATTCGGGACCGATGAACATCGCCGGCGCCATCGTCGCCGAGAAGTACAAGAAGTTCTACATGATCACGACGGCCTTCCCGTTTGAATGGCAGCCGCTGAAGCTCAAATATTCGGCGCTGTTCTTCTTCCATCCAGGGCCGGGTGCCGAGGTGCCATTCGAGATCTGGGACAAGCTGCCGGCCAATGAGAAGCCGAAGAACCCGGCGCTGGTGTCCGAGGATTCGCCCGACGGCAAGGGCTTTGGCGGCGCCTTCGAGGCGGCGGCCAAGAAGTATGGCTACACTTTCGCCGTCGACGATCCCTGGGCGATCGGCGCCACCGATTATTCGGCGCTGATCACCAAGCTCAAGGCGGCCAATGTCGACGCCATGCTGGTGTTCGGCTCGCCGGCCGATACGGTGACGCTGCTGCGCCAGATGAAGGAGCTCGGCTTCTCCGTGCCCTATCTGCATGGCTGGAAAGGGACCTGGACGGGCGAGTTCCACGAAGCACTAGGGGCCGATTCCGATTACATCCTGACCGACGGTTTCTGGTCGGCGAGCTATCCCTACAAGGGCGCCAAGGAACTCGGCGACCGCTACGAGGCCGAGTTCAAGAAGGACTCGGTGACCGTCGGCGCCTTCTACGCCAATGCGCAGGTGCTGGCGCAGGCGATCGAGAAGGCCGGCTCCACCGATGCCGGCGCGCTGCATGACGCGATCTTCGGCCAGGAGTTCAAGGATACGGTGGTTGGCGATCTCAAATTCGACCAGACCGGCTTTGCGCTCATCCCCAGCGTCGCCACGCAATGGTGGCAAGGCAAGCACCAGCTGATCTTCCCGGACGGCAACTGGACCTACAAGCCGGCGCCGGCCTGGGACAAGCGCTGAGCGGGTGAAGACAGCGGCGGGGGAGGCGGGCGCCTGATTGCCAAGCTAGGCGCCCGCCGCGATGTCAAGCACCTGACGACTTGACACCTGACGACTTGGCACCTGACGATTTGGCACCTGACGATTTGGGGAACCGGAAACACGATGCAGCCTGACGAAACCCTGCTTCGCCTCGAGGCGGTCCAGAAGCGGTTCGGCGGGCTTGTCGTGCTCAACAACATCGACATTGCTGTCGGTACCAACGAGCTGATCGGGCTGATCGGTCCGAATGGCGCCGGCAAGTCGACGCTGTTCAACCTGATCACCGCGCTCTACACGCCGACGCAAGGGCGCATCCGCTTCCGTGGCCAGGACATCACCGGCACGGCGCCGCACCGCATCTGCAGGCTGGGCATTGCCCGCACCTTCCAATTGGTGCGTACGTTCTCACCATGACCGCGTTCGAGAACATCATGGTCGGCGCGGTCTATGGATCAGGCGGGCGTGTCAGGCATGCCACGGCTGCCGCCGAGGAGGCGCTGGAACTGGTGGGGCTGACCGCCAAGCGCGATGTCCGCACCGCGCATATGACGCTGTCCGACCGACGCCTCCTGGAGATCGCCCGGGCCGTCGCCTCCAGCCCGGCACTGCTCCTGCTCGACGAGCCGATGGCGGGGCTGAATCCGACCGAGATCCAGCGCATGGTCGATGTCATCCGCCGGGTGCGCAGCGAGCGGGGCGTGTCGATCCTGTGGGTCGAACACAAGGTCGATGCCATCATGAAAGTCTGCAGCCGGGTGATCGTGCTCGACCATGGCGAGAAGATCGCCGACGGCAGCCCGCGCGAAATCGTCGCCAACCGCAAAGTGATCGAGGCCTATCTTGGCGAACCGGCTGCTTGAAGTCACCAATCTCGAAGTCGCCTATGGCGATGTCGGCGCGCTGTGGGGCGTGTCGATCCATGTCGACCCCGGCAGCATCGTCGCCATTGTCGGCGCCAATGGCGCGGGCAAGACGACGCTTTTGAAGACGATCTCCGGCCTGCTGAAGCCGAAGCGCGGCGAGATCTTTCTCGCGGGCGCGCCGCTGGCCGGCAAGGCGCCGGAGGAGATCGCCGGCATGGGCATCGCGCATGTGCCGGAAGGGCGCGGCCTGTTCCGGCAGATGACGGTGCTGGAAAACCTCGAACTCGGCGCCTTCCAGCCCAGGGTGCGCAAGCGCTTCAAGCAGTCGCTGGAGAAAGCCTACACGCTGTTTCCGCGGCTGCAGGAGCGGGCAGGGCAGAAGGCCGGCTCGCTCTCCGGCGGCGAGCAGCAGATGCTGGCCATCGCACGCGCCACCATGTCGGAGCCGTCGCTGCTCATCCTCGACGAGCCGTCGCTGGGCCTGAGCCCCATCGTCGTGCAGCAGATGTTCGCGCTGATCGAGACGTTGCACAAACAGGGCGTCACCATCCTGCTCGTCGAGCAGAATATCCACCAGGCGCTGAAGGTTGCCGATTACGGCTTCGTGCTGAAGACCGGCGAACTCGCCATGCAAGGCACGGGCGCCGAGCTCATCGCCGACCCCGAAATCCAGAAGGCCTATATGGGCGTGTTGGAGGTGCAATGATGCAGGCCATTCCGCCTCCCGAAATCCTGCTGCAGCTGTCGCTCAATGGTGCGCTGGGCGGCGCCATGTATGGCGTCGCCGCCGTGGGCTTGAGCCTCATCTTCGGCACCATGCGGCTGATCTTCCTGGCGCAGGGCGCGATGATCATCCTCGCCGCCTATTTCGTGCGGGCGCTGTTCTATGGGCTGGGCATCGACCCGTTCCTGTCGCTGCTGATCGTCATTCCGGTCGGGCTCGTCGTCGGCTGGTTGATCTACCAGGGCCTGTTCCGCCGCGCGGCGGCCGCGGAGGACCGCAACATCTCGCTCTTGATCGCCGTGGGCCTGATGTTCCTGGTCCAGAATTTGATGACGGTCATCTGGGGCGGCAACACCGCCGCGATCGTCACCTCCTACACGGCAAGCGGCATCGAGATTTTGGGCGTGCGCACCTCGTTCATGCGCTCGATGGGCTTTTTGATCGCGCTCGCCGGCACCGGGCTGGTGGTGCTGTTCCTGCGCAAGACGATTGTCGGCAAGGCGGTGCGCGCAACTTCGGAAGACATGGAAGCGGCGACGCTGATGGGCATCAGCCCGCACCGCGTCAATGCGATTGCCTTCGCCATCGGCATCGCGCTGGCCGGAGCGGCAGGCGTGGCGGTGGCGACCACCTTCCCGTTCAACCCGTTCGCCGGTTTCATCTTCAGCCTGAAGGCGCTGGTGGCGCTGGCGCTGGGCGGCATCGGCAATGTCGCGGGCGCGCTGGCCGGCGGCATCATCCTCGGTCTTATCGAGGCTTATGTGCAGTATTTCATCTCGGGCGGCTGGACCAACGCCATCGCCTATGGCGTGTTCCTGGCGGTGCTGATGTTCAAGCCGGAAGGCCTGTTCAGCCGGCCCTACAAGAAAGCTTGAGCACCATGGTGAAGCAAGCCTATTTGGAACGGGCCTGGCCGAAACAAGCCTGGACATGGATAGCCGTCGCCGTCATCGCGGCGCTCGCACTGCTGCCGCTGCTGCCCGGCGCGATCGATGGCTATGCCTTCTCGTTCCTGTTCTTCGTCTTCATCTACGCGATAATGGCTCAAGGCTGGAACCTGGTCGCCGGTTTCGGGGGGCAGATCAGCCTCGGCAATCACGCCTTCTTCGGGCTCGGCGCCTACACCACCGCCATCCTGTGGAGCGGCAACTATCTCTGGGGCTCGCTTTATGACGCCTATCCGCGCATTTATTATTTCGACCCGGTGACGATGGTGCTGGGCGGGCTGGTCGCGGCGGTGGCCGCCATCATCATCGGCCTGCCGCTTTTGTCCAAACTGCGCGGCGACTATTTCGCGCTGGGCACGCTCGGCTTCGGCGAGATCGTCAAGGTGATGTTCATCAATGGCGGCGACTTCACCGGCGGCGCCTTCGGCGTCGTCGCACCCGCCGGCACCTTCGACACGCTGTTGCCGCACTATCTGGTCGGGCTCGGCCTGATGGTCGGCACGGCACTTGCCATTCGCCTGCTGATGCGCTCGCGCTACGGGCTGGCGCTGATCGCCGTGCGCGACGACGAGATGGCGGCCTCGGCCAACGGCATCGATGTGCTCAAGGTCAAGGTCGCAGCCTTCGCCGGCAGCGCCTTCATCGCCGGCATCGCCGGCAGCCTCTACACCTATTACATCTTCCATGTCGGCCCGGATTCGGTCTTCGACCTCGACTGGATGCTGTTGCCGCTGATGATGACCGTGGTCGGCGGTACCGGCACGCTGCTCGGCCCGATCCTCGGCGCCTTCGTGATGTATGCGGTGTTTGATCTGGCACGCATCGTGGTGCCCGATTATCACCCGGTGATTTCAGGGCTGACGATCATCCTGGCGATGCTGTTCTTGCCGAAGGGCCTGATGCGGAGTTTTGGCGGCAGGGCGCGGGTGGTGCGAGGCTAATGTCAAAACGCGGCCGGCTGCCGCCGGTTCAATGTCAGAAACGCGAACGTCCGTGGCGCTCTAAGAACCTGGCGCTAACAGCCGGTTGCTGGATGCAAGTTCGGTCCCTATTCGTACGCCGCTATCTCCCTCGGAATTCTTGACCGTGCCTTGCGCTTGCGAACCCCTTGAGCACCGGCTTTACCGGTGGACTTCGTGGCCGCCGACTTTGGCATGACAGGTGACTGTTTCTGTACCTTGCCGGACGTCTTGCCTTTGACCGCCTTGCGCGCGTTTTGCCGCCAATCATCGATGTAGTTCGTCACCCCCAACTCGTCTCGGAACTGGCTGATGCGCTCTTTTTCGAGCTTGTAGGCTTCGCTTTTGTCTTTGATGTCGAGACCGTCAAAGGCGCGTTTCACGGAGTGGAAACCGAGAGCCCGATAGGACTCCATCTGCTCCTCGGAAAAGAACTGGTCGCCCGTCGATTCGTGAGGAAACAGCGGGTTGCGGCGCTCATAGTCGAGCACATAATCGGGCTCGTCGCCGGTCACCGCGGCTTTGATATAGAGCAGCAGTCCCTCTTCGCGTGAATTCGCCTTGTCGGCATAGGCTATGCGGCCGATGGCGAAATGATGCAGATGAGCCAGGCTTTCGCTTGGCTCTCGTTTCACCTTGTCCGCCTGGCGCTTGATGACGGTGTCGCGGATCGGCTGCCAATCCAGTTCGATGCGGGTGCTTTCATCGATCCGGATAAAGCGCTGCACATCGCAGAATGCGCCGAAGTTCATGCCCGGATCGGCTTCACCATCGACGACGATGATCAGTTTGCACTTGCGCTTCAGCAATTGATAAAGGCCGAGATTGTCGAGATGCCCGCCATCGGTGATGTAGATGCGCGAACTGTCCGACCTCAATATGCCGAAGGCCTCCTGGAACAGATAGAGGCGCATATACTCTTCCCAGCTGCGCTCTTGAGGCTTCTTGACCGGGGCTCCAGCCAAGGCCCGGGTTTCGTGCTCTGCCTCGTTTGCGCCTGCCTCCGGGAGGGGCCCGGATTGGGCATCCAGGGCGACTGCCTCAATGCCTGTGGTCGGCGCGGCATGCCCTTCCACCTCGGCTGCCTTGGTCAGTTCCTCCTCAGCCTTCTGCACGGCCTTTTTCGCAGCTCGATCGCGATAGTCGTAGATATCACCCCGATACTCCTCCCAATAGAGAAGCCGCTTGGGATTCGTCAGCCAAAAGCCCATCCGCAGATTGAGCATTGCCAATGTCGGACCGAGCAGGCCGATCTTTATGCGGCCCATGCTGGACGATACGGCGGCACCGGATATCGCTGTCGCTGTCGCCAGATCCAGCTGATTTTCACATTCCGCCAACCGTTTCGCTGGCGCATAATGTGTCGCATCGCTTCCGACGTATTTCTTTGAAAAGACAAAGAACTCGGCGTTTCTGCCGCGCTTGGCCGGGTCAAATTCGGTCGTTGTTGTTGTTGTGCCTTTCGTCGACCGCTTGACGTTCAGCGTTCCGTTCACCAACAAATAGGGTGCTTTGTCACTGAGTTCATGCAACTTCATCCCAGTCTCCTGGGTTCTACCCAGACTGAAAGCGGCTTGAAGTCTGTCACGGTAAAGACGATGCAGGCCGTTCGCATTTTCCGTGAAGAACAGTGTGACAAGCCAGACCGACAACGTCAGCCCAACATAGTTGCACAGCACCGGCCATTGATCGCCTGCATCCACGGGCCGCACCGCCGCCGCGGCCAGTGCCGCGACCACCAATGCGGCCACGATATACAAGGCGATGCTGGGCTTCACTTTGGGCGAACGCAATCGGTCGCCAAGGAAAGCGAGACGGACCTTCCAGGTTAGAGCCTCGCCGGCTCTGGTGTCCTTGTATGATCTGTAGGTGATGAACCATGAGGCGCCCATCAAGACGACGGTGCCAAGGATGAACGACCAGAAATGGTTGGCGCTGGTCAACCAGTGTGGACTGAGCGCATATCCCGCAATGACCCGGCTCGGCCGCTCGAAGGTGATGCCCCATGAAGCCAAGTGGTTTGCCAGCACCGGGAATGCCTCACCAAGGCGGGTGAGCAGCCAGACGAACAGAGATGGTTGCGAACCCAAGGGCGGCTGGATCTTGATTCCCCAGGCCACGAGCATGATGAACAGGCCGTAGAGCAGCAGCGGCAGCGCCATGCCCAACGCATAGAAAGCGGATTGCGCCAGCAGCCCCTGAAGCCACGCGCCTGTCTTCTGCGAGTTCAGCGCCCGTTCGATCCAGCCGATCAGCACACCGCGGAAAGCAGCCGTAGAGGTGATCAAGGCAACGGCGCTGGTCGCCAGTGCCTTCAGTGTGAAGCCGACATCCGCCGATGTCTGGAACCAGATGGCAAGATTGATCACATATGGCTGCAGCTCGACAATCATCGACACGCAAAGCAGAACCAGCAGTGCCCGGCCCATCCCGGCGCCCCGCGACGACGGCTCGAAGAGGTCTCTTGCCCTCGCACCGCCTGCAAAATCGACAATGGATCGCGACAGCGCCCAACCGACCAGCCAGCATCCCAAAGATACAGCGACGAGCTTGCTCATGATCCACGGATCGCTGATGTAGGGGTGCAACCATTGCCAGCCACCGGTGTCGGCCAAGGGATAGCACCAGAATCCATTGTACTTTGGACAAGCCAGGAAAGGTGGAAGATCCGAAATCAGACTGCGCTTAAGATGAGCCGTGGTCGGGTTGGCCAGGATGAGCAACGTCGCCAGAGGCAACATCACTGTCAGCAGCAGCAGGAAGTTGACCATCAGACCGCGAAGGAGGATCGCCAGCGATAGGCCGATATCTCTCAGTCCCTCGGGCGCAAGGAACTTGCTGTTGTCACGCAGATGCTTGACTTGACTGCTATCGCCACCGGTTTTCTCATCATCTGCGAACGGGAACTTGAGGGGCTTCACAATCGGCGCCGTACCTTGGGCCTTAGCGTGGCGAGCGGCTTCAGCAGCGTCGTCAGCTTCGCGGGTCAACGCGGCGACCATGCTTGCCCCGATGTAGCCGCCGCCCGATACGGTCGACAGATAATCGATCTTCGGGATCAGGCCGTAGAGGTTCAGGGCCTGCAATGCGCCAAGGGAAAACGACGCCGAGCGGATTCCGCCACCCGACAAGGCGACACCGAAGAGATTGTCCGGTTTGTCGACGCTGATTGGCTCGCCACGCCGCTCATGAATTGCTTCGTACTCGTCCTTCAGCACCCGATCGAATGTGACGGTGCCGGGATCGGCTTTGGCTGATGCTGTGGATGAATTGGTTGCTCCCTGCATAAGCGCCCCCCGGCCCAAATGTCATGCCCGAAATTATTACCCAATTGCTTGCATGATTGATAGCCGTTCCGCGAGGTCCGACAGCTATTCTTTCAGCAAAGATATAGAGGGGCGAGTTCAGCTATAGCTGAATGTAAAATCACGACGAACAATTTGCCGACTGGTGCCCCGCTGGCGCCGATGGGGTGCTCATCGGCGGCGCGCGCGACCTGCGCGCGGATTTGCGTTGAGGGGACCGTCCGGCACGATGCTCCGGTGCCTTCGTCATCTACTCAGTGTTCGATCTGGCACGCATCGTGGTGCCGGATTGTCATCCGGTGTCAGGAATGGGCCGAGGGCAGACTGGCGGGCCTGTAGGAGTCCTACCGAAAACCAAACGTTTATCTTGCTAATCCGGCAGCCGTACTTCGCATTTTCGCATCAGCCAGGGATCACCATGGGCCATGAGCTTTCCCTGATCGACAAGGGCCACGATACGGCTCAGCAACATCAAGTCGCCGACCTGGATATACGGCTCCATATTGTGTCCCATGGTCTCGGCGATGACCCGTGCAACCTTGCGCCAGTCCTTGGTGGCTCGCTCCAGCAGGAGCGCATCGAAAACATCCTCAGGCGCCGAGACGAGCCCGGAATCGGTGACGATACGGAACGGCGCGTTTTCGGATTTCAACGTCCGCCAGCGCCGCGCGGCATCTTCTCGTTCCTGGCTCGTCATCGCGCGTTCCGTGCCGAGCAGCAAGGCGAGTTCCTCCTCGTTGATAAGCGAAACGGCCTGTCTGGGGCTCGACAATTCCGCCTTGCCGCCGGGCCGCGTCACCGGCATTTGCAACCGGGTGACGTCGATGATGTCGTAGGGGCGGTCGCCGAGGCGATCCACCAGGGCCAGGAAGAAAGCATGCTCATGGGCGCTGTGGCGTCCGAACCAGACGACGAGGCGGTCCGGGGTAGACATGACGTGCCGCCAGAAATCGTCGAAATCGATGTCGTGCTCGTCATACAACGACGCCCACCAGCGCAGGCGTGCCGAGGACTCCTCGGAATCAATTGGGCCGCAGCTGAGATTGTCGCGAAAAATGATGACGTCGTCGGTACGCCCGCTCGTGCGGATCGCCTGGCGAAGCGAATGACCCGCCGAATGGCCGGGCGCGATGTGCAGTATGCCGCTGCGCCATTTGTGCGTCCCGTCCGGGTTCAAATCTCGCTTGAAATGGTCGGTGTCGGAAAACGTGACATGGACGACCATCCGTCCATCCGACAGCAGAAGCCGGTAGGCGGTCGTTTTGCCTGATAACCAATGGGCGGTGAAACGGACTTCATCATTCCCAGAAGTCAGGTCTTGGATTTCCGCGAGTTCGCCGCTGGAACCATCGATGGCGCAGACGACGAGGTGGCCATCGACAATCTTGATCTCGATCGTTGCGGTCTTGTGCCGGTCATTCCCGGCAATCCAGCGACCAACGAATTCCTCCATCGGCCTTGATCCTCACCTGCTCATTCTCAAACGGCTCGAGATCGCCGGCGCGGGTTAGTCCGAAAAACTCACGCTCACGCCGCGCTGGCGAAAATAAGCCTGCATCAACTTGCGGCCCGAGCGGTTGCTCTGCGCCAATTTGGTCGGATCGAACACCGCCTGTTTTATTCCCTCTCGTGCCAGCGCTGCCTTAAGTGCCGCGATATGGGCGTCGATCTCGGCATTGTCCGCTCGGAGCGAGGCATAGATACTCTCGGTCGCCTCGGCCACGGTCAGTTCGCTCACAGCTGTCGTCCTCATGTTGGTTGATTGGGCGGCGGCTTAGCATAGATTCGCGGCTCCGCGATACCGATGGGAGCGTCAGTGCGCAGCGTGCCCGGGTTTCGAACGGCAATCCATGTGGGGTGGCATCCGCGTCTTGATGCGCTCACGCTATGGGCTGGCGCCGCCGCCTGCGAATCTCAATACCGCCCTGACTCTTTTCCCTCTCCTCAAACGTCTTAGCTTCAGTGAAGCAACGGAGCAGGGTCAAATGAGCCTCAAGGACAAGAAAATCGTCGTCACCGGCGGCAGCCGGGGGCTTGGCCTCGGATTGGTCGAAGCGCTGGTCGAGAAGGGCGCCAGCGTCACGGTCGTTGCGCGTGGCGCCGAGGCGCTGCAGGCGGTCGGGGCGCGGCTTGGGGTCGCCACCATTGCCGCCGACGTCACGGACGAGGATGCGGCCTATCGCATCCTCGGCGAGGTTCGGCCCGACATAGTGGTGCTGAACGCCGGTGCGACGCCCCGGATGGGGCGGTTGGATCAGCTGAAGTGGGAGGATTTTTCCGTTGCCTGGGAAACCGATGTCAAGGGCGGGTTCTACTGGCTGCAGGCGGCGCTGAACCTGCCGCTGAAGCCTAGCAGCCGGGTGCTGGTTGGGTCGAGTGGTGCGGCCGTCACCGGATCGCAGATGTCGGGCGGCTATGGCGGCTCCAAGCGCATGCTCTGGTTCATGGCCAAATACGCCAATGGCGTGGCGCAGGAGAAAAACCTCGGCATCCGCTTCCAGGCGATCCTGCCCCGGCAGATAATCCTCGGAACGGGAATCGGCGAGGCGGCGGCCGGCGCCTATGCCGGCTCGATGGGCATCACGCCGGAACAGTTCGTCACCCGCTTCGGCGCGCCAATGCCGCCCCGGGCGTTCGGCGACAGGTTGGTTTCCGTGCTGGAAGACCCGCAATATGCGGAGGGCGTCGTCTTCGGTCTCAACGGCGACGCGGGCGTTACGATCATGGAGGGCACGGCTGCTGAGCGACGGAAAGCCTGAAGTGGACCGCGACCGACAGGAAGGGCTGCTTGCCCTGGCCGTGGCGCTGCGCCCGGAACTGCACCGCTACTGCGCGCGCCTGATGGGATCGGTCATCGACGGCGAGGATGTGGTGCAAGACACGTTTGCGCGGGCCTTCGTCGCGCTGGACGAACTGTGCGAGGTGCCGCAGCTCAGGCCCTGGCTGTTCCGCATCGCCCACAACCGTGCGCTGGACCTCTTGCGCAGCCGCGCGATCCGCGTCGCCGAGCCGATCGAGGCGGCGCTTGAAATTGCCGACGACAGCAAAGCCGACCCGGTGGAGGCACTGATGCGCAGGCAAGCGATGGAAACCGCTGTGTCGCGCTTCGCGGAACTTCCGGTCAACCAACGCAGCGTCATCATCCTGAAAGATGTGCTTGACGAGCCGCTGTCCGAGATCGCCGCTCTGCTTGGCATCACGGTCGATGCGGTGAAGGCGCATCTGTCGCGCGGCCGCGCGCGGCTTCGGGAGATCAACGCCCAGGCCAACCCGCTCCCCGATGCGCGCATCGCGTCGGCCGCAGTGGTCCGCTACATCAGCCTGTTCAACCAGCGCGACTGGGATGGCCTGCGCGCGCTGCTTGCCGATGACGTAAGACTTCAGCAGTCCATGCACCCGCAGCGCTCGGGCGCCGCCGACGTTGGTACGTTCTTCACGATCTATGCCAAGAGCGAGGGCCTGTGGCTCAAACCGGCCTGGGTCGAGGGCCGCGAGGTGATAGCGGTTTTCGAACACCGGGCGGCCGCGAAGCCAATTCATTTCATGTGGCTGGAATGGCGGGAAGGGCGGATCAGCTTCATCCGCGACTATCGCTATGTCGGCTATGTCGCCGACGATGCCGGGCTGGTGCTGGCCAGGGACATCAGGGGGATAGCCGGTTCCTGAACCGGCTATCCAATCGTTGTCCGCCCACTGCGATCCGCCGCAACACTTGACGCAGGGCGCTCGCCGGATGTTGGCGCTGGTGCCTACCCGCGTTTCTCAATCACCGCATACAGCACATTCCGGTTCTCGCCAAAATACACCTTTGCCTCGACGGCGTTGCGGTCGACGCTGGCGTTGACGATGTTCCACATGTCGACTTCCGAGCGCAGCAGCAGCACCCAGTCCATGAAGGTTTCCCGGTAGCCGGCGTCGGGGGTGCCCTCGGCGTAGTTGGCGAACAGGAATGTGCCGTTCGGCTTCAGCATCTGCAGGCAGGTCTTGGTCAGTTTCACGGCGACGTTGTGCTGGAGGTAGTCGTAAAGACCTGAGGCGTAGATGAGGTCGAACTTGCCGAGCTTGTGGCCTCTGGTCAGTACGGTCCGCACCGAGCCGTCGATGGCCTCGACCGCGGTGCCCTGGAAGTCGCGTGCGATCAGCCCGACGCTCTGCGGATCCTGGTCGAGCGCGACCCAGCGCTTGAGGCCGCCCTCGGCCAGCGCGACGGAGCGATTGGCTTCGCGCAGATGGCCGGCCGCGATCGCCAGCACTTCGGTTTCGGGTCCGTTTTTGGCGGCGGTCTCATCGACATAGCGGGTCAGGAGATCGCGCCGTTCGCGAGCCGCCACGCATGACGGAACGTTCTGGGTATGGCTGTAAAGCGCCTTGCCGATCTCCGAGGCGCTCGCCACGCTCTCGGCCACATGCGGGTCGCAATAGATGTAGTCGAGCAGCTGCGCGTCGCCGGAATAGCCCCTGGGCTTGGTGAAGGACCAGTGCGTCAGCGGATCCTCGAGAAAGTACTTCAGGATCGGATGGTTCTGCGCCACCGGTATCAAGGCCTGCCAGACGTCGGGATGCACCTTGGCCCGCAGCGCGCTGAGCAGCGACAGCAAGCGGCGAACGATCTCGGCGGGAAATTTCTGCTGCTCGATCTGCTGCTGTGTGGCGTGGAGGATGAGGGCCAGCTCGGCGCGGGCGGTCTCGAACGCTTCACCATGATGCTCTAGCGTGCCTTTACGCAGACTGCCGGCGATCATCTCTGCGGTAATCAGGCTTTGCCCATCGAACACGGTTTGCACACCAGGACTCCTTGGTTAACAGTCAGTTAACTTATTGCGTAGAATACTCCATTTGCCAACGCGCCTCGGGGGCATTTTATCGGTATGATTAATTTCCCGCTAACCATCTCAACTCATTAGATAAGTTGTCGGGCGGATTCCGGGTTCGAGTTAACGCAAACTTGTGTTGAGCCATTGCATTTTACGTCGCGGCAATGGTGTCGTCCCAGGGAGTCGGCCTGCGTGGGGGCAGAATTTGGAAAAGGGTTCGGAGCACAAAATCCCCTTTCGCAGGGCTTTGTGAACGAGCGCGCGTCGTCCAGATTGGCCGATACGGTGGATGTCGAACCGTACGATCCGCGCCAGGAACTGGGGGCGGCCGAGCTGCGCATCCTCTACCGCAAGGAATCCCAAGCGAAACGAAGAGCGGACGCCAGGCCAGGGCTTTGGATCGCAGTCGTCATCTATGTGTTGTTTTCGGTGTCGGATCTGCTGCTGATACCGGATGTCGCCCCCTATACGATCACGGCGCGCTTCGCGGTCGGACTGACCGCGCTATTGATCCTGGAAGCACAGCTTCGCCGGGGAGCCGCCACCGATTGGCTCGACATAACCTGCGCCGCGGCCATCATTTTTGGCTATATCGGCTGGTTGTGCCCGGCATTCCTGGGTGCAAACAAGGAAAGCGTCGCTTACTATATGGTCTTCGGCACCATTTTCATGATGAGTGCCAATCTTTTCTTCACGTTCAGCTTCAAGGTTTCGATCGTAACGTCGACAATAATCCTGTGCATTCTGTACGTCGTGAACTACTTTGTGCCGGCGTCTCTGACATACAAGATGGTGTTCGGTACGTTCTACGTTTCATGCTTCACCTTCACCTCCTATATAAACTGGAAGCTGAACGAAGAGCGCTACAACGTCTTCCTGAACGCGCTGGAAGCCAAGATCCAGCACAAGGAGGCCACCGAACGCGGCAAGGCCCTGCTGAGACTGTCGCGGACGGATCCGCTTACGGGCCTGGAGAACCGGCGCGCCATCGACGAGAAGCTGCGCGATTATTGGAACGACTGGCAAAAGCTTGGCAGCAAGTTCGCGGCGATCCTCATCGATGTCGACTTCTTCAAGAAGTTCAACGACTGCTACGGCCACCAGGAAGGCGACCGTTGCCTGATCCATGTCGCCAACGCGCTCAGCGATCTGATCAAGAACTACAATGGCTCGATCGGGCGCTATGGCGGCGAAGAGTTCATCGTGCTCGCCCGCATGGACAAGAAGGAAGAGGTCACGGAGCTGGCGGAAGCCGTTTGTCGCACGGTGGAGAACCTGGCGATCACCCATGAGCTCAGGCGCGACGGGGTCTCGATCGTGACGGCGAGCGTAGGCGCTGCGTTTACCAGGACGCAGGCCGGCGCCAAGCTGGAGAAGATCATCCACGAGGCGGATCGCGCGCTCTATCTGGCCAAGGCCGGCGGCCGCAATTGTGTCCGGCTGTTCGACCCGACCGATCCGCAGAGCAGCGACGAGAGCGAGAACCTCGCGGCGCTTCTGAAGATCGCAATCGCCCAGGGTCTCGTTTCACTCGTCTATCAGCCCATCCAGGACGTCGTGTCGGGCCGGGTCGAGGCGGTAGAGGCGCTGATGCGTCTCAAGATGCTTGATGGCACGCTGGTTCCGCCGAGCCTGTTCATTCCCGTCGCGGAACGCACAGGCGCGATCCTGGAACTGGGCCGCTGGGCAATAAGGAAGGTCTGCGCCGAACTGCTGGCGGACGATCACGTGCGTGTCGTCAGTGTCAACGTCTCGCCGATCCAGCTCAAGACGCCTGGCTTCGCCGCATCCGTCGCGACCATCCTGGGCGAGACCGGCGTGACCGGCAACAGGCTGGCCTTCGAAATCACCGAAGGCCTCGAGATGGAGATGCACTCCGACATCCTGCGCTGCATCAGCGACCTGAAGCTGCTCGGCATCAAGATCTGGCTCGACGATTTCGGCACCGGCTTTGCCGGCCTTTCGTGGCTGCGTCTGATCGATTTCGATACGGTCAAGATCGACCGCTCGTTCCTGCACGACTGCGGCACGCCGAAGGGCATGGCGATGCTGCAGGACATCATTGCGCTGGTGCGCAATCGCGGCCACAAGATCCTGGTCGAAGGCGTGGAAACCGACGAGCAGATCGCGCTCATGCGCGAGTTCGGCATCGACAAGATCCAGGGTTTTCGCGTTGGCCGTCCCGTTCCCGCCGCGAATTACCAGGCCAAGCGCGGCATGCAAAAACGCCCATACCTCAAATCCGCATGACCGCGGGCTGCCCCGGTTTTCGGGATCGGCACAGACCTCCGCCGGCCGGCGAACTCACCCAGCAGATTGCGCGCCGTGCGCATGAAGATCCTTGAGCCGATCGGGATCAGGTCGTCGGGAAAATCATAGTCCGGATTGTGCAGGGACGGGTGGCGCTCGCCGGCGCCGAGGAAGAACATCGCCGACTTTGCACTGTGGCCGAACAGGCCGAAATCTTCCGAGGCGCGCATCGGCAGGGCTTCTTGCCCATGCACGACGCCTTCTTCGTCGAGCGCGCGCTGCAGATGCTCGACCGCGTCCGGCGCGTTGACGCTGGCGACGAAGATCTCGTGGTAATCCCATCGGGCGGCGAGGCGATGCCGGGCAGCGATCTCCTTGACCAGCGCTTCGGCCGCAGTGCAGAGGTCGGCCATGCGCTCGTCGCGGCGGGTGCGCAGCGTCGCCCACACCTCAGCATGCGCGGGCGCGATGCCGAACACGGCTTCGCCCATTTCGGCATGGGTGACGGTGACCATGGAGAAATCGTCATCGGCGAAGGTGGCGCGGCCGAGCGCGGGCAGCGCCGGCATCAGCTCTGAGATCGCCGGCATGGGCGAGATGCCGGTCTCGGGCATGGAGGAATGCGCGGTCTTGCCCTCGAGCACGATGCGGATGCCGCGCGAGGCGCAGTTGACGACGCCGGGCTTGAGCCTGACCTCGCCGAACGGCGCGCCGGGCAGGTTGTGCAGCGAGAAGGCGAAATCGGGCGCGATCTCGCCAAAGCGGGGATCGGCGACGACGCCGGCCGCGCCATTGCCGGTTTCTTCCGCCGGCTGGAACATCAGCACGACGCGGCCGCTTGCCGGCCGCTCGCGCCCGAGCTGGCGGCCAAGCGCGGCCAGGATCGCAGTGTGGCCATCATGGCCGCACATATGCGACTTGCCCGGCACCTGCGAAGCATGCGGCACCCCTGACAGTTCCTCGATCGGCAGCGCGTCGAGTTCGGAACGGAACAGCACGGTCGGTCCGGCCTTGCCGCTGTCATAGACCGCCGCCACGCCGTGCCCGCCGAGGCCGGTCAGCACTCTGTCCGGCGCCGTGTCGGCGAGGAAGGAGACGACTTCCTTCGCCGTCTTCTCCTCCTCGTTGGAGATTTCCGGCTGCCGGTGCAGCTTGCGCCGCCACTCGGTGATCTCGATGATATCCCGGTTGGTGAGGGTCACGTGTTTCCGCCTCCGTTTGCTCCGATCGGCACAGTGTCGCAAACGCCGCTAGTGGACGCGATTGGGGCAGAGCGCTTTGAACTGGTCCAGCGTGACATCGTATGACGAGGCGCCGGAGCCATGTCGCGTATGCCGGTGATGGGTGGCTGCGGCACGCTGCAGACTAACCCCGGTCATGCCGGGAAGTCGTCGTCTCCAGTCCGAGAACCAGGACCATGCTCGATTTCAAGCCTCGTCTAACGCTCGCGAATGACCCTCGGTGCATCAGACAGCAGGGACAGGTCGCATTCGAGTTCGACCTTTTGCCTTGGTATCCAAACGCCCACGGTGAAACCGCCCCAGGTCTTGAGTGATATGGAAGCGCTCTCACCGCGGAAGGTGGTCCTCACCCACTGCGGATAGAAGCTGGGATGCAAGCAAAACAGCACCTGATCGCCGGTGACCGATGATGCGCCGTGTATGGCCACCACGCTCAACGTAAGAGATACGAACTGCTCACTTTTGGTGTGATCGAAGCGGGCAACCACGGAGAAACCATCGCTTTCAGCTTTTCCACCGAAGCGTCCCTTGTTGGGGTCGGTAGGTGGCCCTGGCGAGCGGCTCAACGCCGGCGCGTCCGCCGGCATCGACCAGGACTGTTGGTCGCTCTTGCCAGATGTTTCATCGCTGGCAACGCGTTGCGTAGAAGCCTTGGGCACCACCCGCGGCGTTGTGTCCAGCCCGATCCGCCCGAGTTCGATCGTTCCGCGGAACGCGATCGCTCCGTGCTGGCGGCTTAACACGCCCGATGTGTTGCGATCGGGCGCCAGAGTGCCCTTGGCGAGTTTCTTCGGGTCACGGCGCCGCCATTTGAACGTCGCTCGCGACTCGCATTGCAGGGGTAGGTCTCGTTGCCATCTGGCAAGGAGCGACCGGCTGCGGCTGGCGATCTTCTCATCGACCTGTTTGAGGGCACCAAGCGCGATCAACATCTCGCCGATCAGCTGGTTTGAGTAGGAGAAATATGGAGAGCCGAGCGCTTGCGCCTTCGCCAGCGCGGCGACCGCGCCCGCGGCCGCTGTGCGGCGTGCTTCGGCATCCGTCCCCGCAGAGGTGAGCAGCGACCGTGCATGGATGACGTGCGAGTCGTAGGCCCAGGGGGCCTGGCTCAGCAGAGCGTCGACCCAATGCTGGTCTATGCGGTTGAAGACGTCCGGAAACCGCAAGGTCAGCAAACTTACCAGGATGGCCGCCCACGGATCGGCCTCCGCTCCCCGCATGTACCGCCATGCTGTGCTGCCGTCGAGAACGCCCTTACTGACTGCGATAGCTTCCTCCTGTGTACCCGCCGCAAGGGCTCGGAACAGCGCGCGCCGTTCGGGATCGACAGGTGTGACCTCCAACTCCACATCCGATGTGGACAGCTGTGATGGCGACAACGCGACATTTGTACCTCCACGGTACATGGGCAGCAGCAAACGCTCCACCCTGACGCGCTCGACCGCAAGAGAGAGGCGGACACGCGGCCGCGTGTCGTTCGCGAGCATCTGCTGCTCCTGGACGAGCACGGTTAGCCTGTTGCTGACGAGATCGACGGAGGTCGTACCTTGAAACGGTCTCCAGGACTCCTTGCCTGGCAAGCCCTCGGCGGCCAGCGCGATCGTGACCCGCTTCTTGGTTCCGGCCGATCTCACTGTCTTGAGGACAGTCCTTGGTGAGCTCTCTTCGAATGCGAAGCTGACATCCGGCGCCACTTCGTTCCTGGCCTTGCTGAGCGCCTCCACGGCCGCTTTCTGATCCGATACGTTGAGAAAGACCGGATTGTTGCCGCCTGCCGCCAACGAGGAGAAGACCGGCATAACGACGTTGTTGGCGATCCCCGACTTGACCTCGAAGATGACGGATTGGGGGCGAACACCGGCCGGTGTGATCTCAGCGATGTAGAAGCCGGGCGGTGTGTCGAAGCCGTCGCGCGTGCGGTCGTTCGGCGTGGCGATCCACTCCTTTACAACGCCGGTCTCGCCGCTGATCTTGACGGTCCCTACGGAAAGATCCGCAGGTGCCTCGAAGCTGAGCTTGGTGCTCATGTGATCGGTATCCTCAGTTCGAAGATGGGGCTGTTCGGCACGAAGACACTGGCGTGGCAAGCCGGATTGGCTGCGGCGACGGCATAGAGCGGGAACAGACCACCTGGCACATAGGCCAGCCACGCATCGGATGTAGGCTCTCCCCGCGCATCGATCCAAGGCTTCTTTCCACTGTCGTTCGGGCAGATGCCAAGCTCGAAGCGTGTCATGGCGTCCTCAGGATCTGTCAGTACAAGCATGGGCAGTCTCGGATTGGACGGCTTGACGATCGACACCACCTGATTCTGAGTCATCGGATGGGAGGGTTCGAATGGCTCGGCCCTCCAATCCGGTCGGTACGCCCGTTGCAAAAGCTTCAAGTCGTCGAAGAGGCCGCTGGGATGCACGGACCAGGCGTTTCCACGCCAGCGCGCGGACGCGCCGTTCAGACCTTTGATGAGCGTCTGGGTGAATCTTCCGAATTTCACGGCCCCGCCCTCCATGGGTCCCTCATAGGCGAGTACAGCCTCGGATGCAGCGCAGAGCAGAGACACTTTATCGCGTCCGACCTCGAAAGGATCGGGAGGCGTGACGAATCGGCTCAGGTCCTGCGAATTCGCGAGCTCGAAACGCGGGATGAATTCGCGGCAGGTGTCCGCGAAGAAGAAGGCTGCCGCGACCCCGTCCAGGTGCCGCAAGGCAGATGCTGTCATGCCGATATTGTGGTGTGCCCAGGGATTGACCGCATTCGCGTTGAGATCGGACAGGAAGACGACGGGTCGGGTCGACAGCCCGGCCCCGTGGCCGCAAGCATAGCAGAAGGCGATTTCGCCGGGCTTGGCGGTAAGTTCGGTGCTCCATTGTGTCCCCGCCGCCAAGACATTGGCAGTGTCAGCAGTCGCCACCGGCTTAGCATTGAGCCATGTATATCTGTCCTGTTGGTCTGGCGGGTCGGCAATCACGACTTCAAGCGTTGCGAGAGGAGCGGCGAGTTTGTCCTGGTTGGCGATGAGCCAGTCGCACATCAGTTTGGCGCTATCGGCCGCACTCGGGAGGTCCTGAACCGTCCGCAGGTCCTTCCTGACACCTAGCCCCGGCTTGGCGGTGGGGTAGTGGCCGACGCCGACCACCAGCGCATGCGTTCCGGATCCCGCAACTGCCCGTTTGAATATCTGCGTCATCTCGACCTCAGATCACTTTCAGGTCTTGAAGCCGCTTGCGGCAGCGCGCGTAGAATTGCGGCCTCTTGAAATATGTCGTGTGGGCGGAGGCCAGTCCGGTGATGGAATCGAACGAGAGGTCCTCGACGCCGCTAAACATTTTGTCGGTTCTGAAGGCCAGAGGGTCGATTGGGTCGAATACGTTGTACCAGGTCTTTACACTGTCGGGCCTGGGCGTCGGCCCTCCCGCGGGGGCCTGGCGGTCGAACACGCCCATGGCCTGGAACAGCCCGGGCTGAGAACCTACGGTGATGAGCGCATCGACCTTGAGATCTTGCGGCAGTTCCGGTGCAGGGGCCGACAGCAAGTCGTAGAGGATCACCCCGCCCAGGCTGTGGCCGATGATCACCAGCGGTTCGTTCTTCGCCTTCGCTTCAGCGTGCGCCTTGGCGATTGCGTCAGTCACCCTCTTGCGGATCTGGTCGCGCAGGTCGCCCCGCTTCAGGTAAACGAAGACATCCCCGAGGAAGAACGCAATTGCGGGGCTGAGATGATCCCGGACAGCGTCGAATGCGACAGTCGAGACAGCGTTCCGCACCCGGTCGGCGACGGCGCTCACCGCATCCTTGATTGTGCTCTGGAGCCCGAACCCCTTCGGCAATCCCTTCTCCAGTTCGAAGACAATCTCGTCGTTGGTCTGGCTGGACTGGATCGGCGACTTCCCCGACGCCACTTGCCCGGCAGCGTTGCGGAAGGCCTCGATTTCTCTGTCGGTCAACAGGCGTTCCTCGGCATCCACTGTTTCCAGGAGCACCGTGAAGATCGCGTCAAGGGCGGCGGTGGCGTTCTTTTGTGCAATGGCGGCCACGGCGGAATCGCCTTGGGCGCCTGCGCCGGGGTCCGCTCCACCCAGGCCGGCGCCCAGGCCGAAGCTCTTCACCTTGCCGGCGGTGGCGAACACAGCCTCGTCGATCGCGGGTACGAGATCCCCCCAGAGCGGCGAATGAATGGTGACCTGTTTGCCTTCGAACAGAATGTCCTTGATCAGCCTGTCCCTGTTCTCGACGGCCGTTTTGTATCCTGCCCCGGGTCTTGTTGCCACACCGTGAATGAAGACCAAATGAGTCATTCGCCCCCCACCCCGGGTCAAAGACAAGTCAAGAATTAAATCGTATCGACTATTTCAGACATAATCAAACTCTACTTCTTCGGCGATCCAGTTGGGATCGACCTCGATCGGTGAGGCAATTCAGCGAC
Organism: Mesorhizobium kamtschaticum; assembly: GCF_056174585.1. Taxonomy (NCBI): domain Bacteria; kingdom Pseudomonadati; phylum Pseudomonadota; class Alphaproteobacteria; order Hyphomicrobiales; family Phyllobacteriaceae; genus Mesorhizobium; species Mesorhizobium kamtschaticum. The sequence continues at coordinate 2,998,359 of NZ_CM149691.1, forward strand.
GCCGCGTGGCTGATTATTTGTTTGAGGTCGGCGGCAGGATGGACGCCATCCGCCGCCCATACATCTATTCTCCCCGCCGTTGATTGGAATTGGCGCGGTCTTGCCGAATTGGTCTGAGGTGAAAAGCAACGGTTACTACACCGCAGCGTGTAGCCGCCGCCGATGACGATGTCATATACGGCGGCGCCGCAGCAGTTCGTTTCGTGCAATTCCGGACGGAAAACCGCCGCGCACTTCTCCTGCCTTATTGATTGATCTCGGGCTCGACCAGCTTTGCCAGGTTTCTCAGCGATTCCTGCCAGCCGAGATAGCAGGCCTCGACCGGGATGACGTCGGGGATGCCAGCCTGGGTGATGTCGATTTCGGTGCCGACCGAGACTTTCTTCAGGATGACGGTTACCTGGATCTCGCCGGGCAAATTGGGGTCGTCGAATCTGTCAGTGTAGCGCAGGCGCTCGCCGGGAACGAGTTCAGATACTCACCGCCGAAGGCATGGCTGCCACCGGTGGTGAAGTTGCGGAACGACATCTTGAACGTGCCGCCGACCTTGGCCTCGAATTGATCGACCGTGCAGGTGAAGCCGTTCGGCGGCAGCCACTTGGCCAGCGCATCGGCTTCGACGAAGGCGCGGTAGACCTTTTCCGGGCTGGTGGTGAGAACGCGGTGCAAACGTACGGTACCGGGCATATCCTGTCCTTTCATGATGCCTGTTCGATGTCCCAAGGACGAACCAGGCTTGGCCAGTCCGACACAGGCTCTCAAATTTTTTGAGAACCCAGCCGCAAGCCTGTGTAGCAGGCGTAGGGCGGTTCAGGTCGCTTTGGGACTCGATTTTCTGCGGCTGGCCCAATCGTCGCAAATGCGGAACCGGATAGCCATTATGAGGCGATTGTTTATAACGGTCGCTCAGATTGCCATATCCAAGGGGAGACGATGCGCTACATACGTCCGCTTTCAATCGAAGATGCCGTTGGCCAATTGGCCGGATCGGCTGGCATATCAGCCATTCTGGCCGGGGGCAGCGACCTGCTGGTGAGGATGAAGGGCGGTTTTGTCGAACCCGACCTGATCATCGATATCAAGTCGATCGCCTCCTTGAGCGAAATCCGCGAAACGGCCGAAGGCTTCAGCATCGGCGCCACTGTCCCCTGCGCCGTGCTGGGTGAGAATGCGGCGCTGAAGAAGGCATGGCCCGGCGTCGTCGAGGCGGCCAAGCTGATCGGCTCGAAGCAGGTGCAGGGCCGTTGTACGATAACCGGCAATCTGTGCAACGCCTCGCCGGCGGCCGACAGCGTGCCGGCGCTGGTGGCGGCTGGTGCCAGGGCTCTGATCGCCGGACCGTCGGGCAAGCGTACCATTGCCGTGGAGGCCGTGCCGATCGCGCCGGGCAAGACCTCGCTCGTCAAGGGCGAGATCATCGAAGCGATCCTGCTCGACAAGCGCTCGCCGCGTTCGGGCGATGCCTATCTGCGCTTCATTCCGCGCACCGAGATGGATATCGCCGTGGCCAGCGCCGGCGTGAACCTGACGATCGACGAACACGGCGTCGTCACGGCCGCCCGTGTGGCGCTGGGTGCGGCTGCCCCCACCGTGCTGCTGGTCGAGGAGGCCGCCGAGGCGCTTATCGGCAGAAAGCTGGATGAAGCCGCCCTCGAGCGGCTGGCAAAAGTCTGCGCCGGCGCTTGCCGTCCCATCGACGACAAGCGCGGTACGATCGATTTCAGACGCAAGGTTGCGGGTGTGCTGGCCAGGCGTGCCGCCACGACCGCCTACGCACGTGCAGGAGGCAAATGATGGCTGGTATAGCAGTCTCGACGACAATCAACGGCGACAACATCGAGTACCTTTGCCAGCCTGACGAGACGCTGCTCGACGTGCTGCGCGACCGGCTCGGGCTGACCGGCGCCAAGGAAGGCTGCGGCACCGGCGACTGCGGCGCCTGCTCAATCATCCTCGACAACCGGCTGGTCTGCTCATGCCTGGTGCTGGGCGCCGAAGCCGAAGGCCGGCGCATTGAGACCGTCGAGGGCATGGCGCATGGCGACCAGCTGCATACGCTGCAGCAGAAATTCCTCGAGCATGCAGCGCTGCAATGCGGCATCTGCACGCCGGGTTTTCTGATCGCGGCCAAGGACCTGCTGGCGAAAAACCCCGACCCGAGCGAGGAGGAAATCCGCTTCGGCCTGGCCGGGAACCTGTGCCGCTGCACCGGCTATGACAAGATCGTGCGCGCCGTCCAGGACGCGGCACATGTGATGAAGGGAGCCTGAAGATGAATTTCGATCCGCGTTTTTCCGGGCGTAAATTCACATCCGTCGGCACACGCCCCATCCGTCCCGACGGCGTCGACAAGGTGACGGGCCGTGCCCGCTACGGCGCCGACTTCAACATGGCCGGCCAGCTGGTCGGCCGCGTGCTGCGCAGCCCGCATGCGCACGCCATCATCCAGAAGATCGACACCTCAAAGGCAGAGAAGCTTCCCGGCGTGAAGGCGGTGATCACCGCCGCCGATCTGCCCGACCTGACCGATGGCGATGCCGCCATGTACGACATCCTCGACAATTGCATGGCACGCACCAAGGCGCTCTATGACGGCCATGCGGTGGCCGCGGTCGCCGCCGTCGATGCCCGCACCGCCAGGCAAGCGCTGAAGCTGATCGAGGTCGACTACGAGCTCCTGCCGCATGTCACCGATGTCGATGAGGCGATGCAGCACCACGCCCCGCTGATCAACGACACGATCTTCACCGAGGGCCTCGAGGAAAAGCCGGTAAAACCCTCCAACGTCACCAAGCGCAGCCAGTTCGGCCATGGCGATGTCCATCAGGGCTTTGGGCACGCCGACTTCATCGTCGAACGCTCCTTCAAGACCGAGCAGACGCACCAGGGCTATATCGAGCCGCATGCCTGCGTGGCGAGCGTCTCGTCCGACGGCACCGCCGACCTCTGGGTCTGCACGCAGGGCCATTTCGTCTACCGCCAGCATTGCGCCCAGCTGCTCGGCATGGAAGCCTCGAAGCTGCGCGTCACCTCTTCGGAGATCGGCGGCGGCTTCGGCGGCAAGACCCATGTCTGGGCCGAGCCGGTGGCGCTTGCCCTGTCACGGAAAGCCGGACGGCCGGTGAAGCTGGTGATGACCCGCGACGAGGTGTTCCGCGCCTCGGGCCCGACCAGCGCCACCTCGATCGACGTCAAGATCGGCGCCCGCAAGGATGGCACCATCACCGCCGCGGAAGCGACACTGCGCTACAGCGCCGGCCCCTATGCCGGCTCCTGGGCCGAGATCGGCGCCATGACGGCGTTCGCCTGCTACAAGCTCGATAACGTCAAGACGGTGGGCTACGAAGTGCTGGTCAACCGGCCGAAGACAGCGGCCTATCGCGCGCCGTCGGCACCGATGGCGGCGTTCGCGGTGGAAAGCGCGGTCGATGAGCTCGCCAAGGAGATCGGCATGGATCCGGTCGACTTCCGCATCAAGAACGCCGCGCAGGAAGGCACACGCTCGTCCTACGGCCCGGTCTATGGCCCGATCGGCATCGGCCCGACGCTGGAGGCGGTGAAGAACCATCCGCACATGAAGGCGCCGTTGGGCAAGAACCAGGGCAGGGGCATGGCCTGCGGCTTCTGGTTCAACTTCGGCGGCCAGACCTGCGTGGACCTCAACATCGGCATGGACGGCTCGGTGTCGCTGGCCGTCGGCACGGTGGATGTGGGCGGTTCGCGGGCGTCGCTGTCGCTGGTGGCGGCGGAGGAGCTCGGCATCGACTATGCCCAGCTCAAGGCGGTGGTCGCCGACACATCCTCCCTCGGCTACAACGACATGACCGATGGCAGCCGCGGCACCTTCTCCTCCTCCATGGCGACCATCTCGGCCGCCCGCAACGCGATCAAGATCCTGCGCGAGCGCGCCGCGCAGATGTGGGACATTCCGGTCGACGACGTGGTCTGGGAACAGGGCCATGCGCTGGCCAAGGGAGAGAAGTACGGCAACCTCGCGGCACTTTCGCTGAAGGAGATCGCGCTGCAATCCGGCAAGACCGGCGGGCCGATCGCCGGCCACAGCGAGCTCGTCGCCGACGGCGCCGGCGTCTCCTTCGCCACCCATATCTGCGACATCGAGGTCGACCCCGAGACCGGCTCGACCCGGGTCATCCGCTACACGGTGGTGCAGGATGCCGGCAAGGCGGTGCACCCGACCTATGTCGAGGGCCAGTACCAGGGCGGTGCCGCGCAAGGCATCGGCTGGGCGCTCAACGAGGAGTATATTTACGGCAAGGACGGCCGGCTGCAGAACGCCGGCTTCCTCGACTACCGCATCCCGGTCTGCTCCGACCTGCCGATGATCGACACGCAGATCCTCGAAATCCCCAACCCCAACCACCCCTATGGCGTGCGCGGCGTCGGCGAAACCTCGATCGTGCCGCCGCTGGCGGCGATCGCCAACGCGGTGTCGAACGCGGCGGGCGTGCGCATGACCCACATCCCGATGTCGCCGCCACGCATCCTGGCGGCCATCGAGGCGGAACGGGGAGAGTAGGTCTGGTCGAAGTCACCCTTTGGGGCGCGCTCGGCCAGCTCGCCGGCGGCAAGAGCAAGGTCGAGGTCGAGGCCAAGGACATCAGGGAGCTGTTCAGGAAACTGGCTGAACAGTATCCCGGGTTTGAGCCGTGGATAGATCGCGGGATTGCCGTGGCGATCGACGGGGTGATTTATCGCGATACGTGGTCGAAGAAGCTGCCGCAGGGGGCGGAGATTTTTCTGCTGCCGCGGCTGGCGGGGGGGTGAGGGGGGTAGAGGCCTCGCCGAAATCGCTTGGCATCAAGGCCTCGAACGTCTTGCTGAGGCCGGAGAACGAACCCGCTGCGCGGGAGGGCGCCTGCGATTGAGGTAGAGGGCACAGGCCGGGCGTCGCGCCTGCATTGAGCGTCGTCCGGCGGGGGCAGAGCATGACGGGCTTCTTCAACAAGGAGCCTGACCATGCAGCACCCCGTTCTCGATGGACCCGTCAGCCCGCTGCGCCGGCGGCTGATCGACGACATGAACATGCGGCGCTTCTCACGCGAGACGCAGCGCAACTATCTCCGCGACATCGGACGCCTGGCGACATTCCTCGGGCGCTCACCAGACACCGCTACCGCCGACGACCTGCGCCGGTTCCAGATCGAGCAGCAGGAGGACGGCGTTCCCGTGCCAACGATGAACAGCATCGTGTCGGCGCTGCGCTTCTTCTTCACCCACACGCTCGACCGCCCGGACCTGGCGCGCAGGCTTGTCCGGCTGGCGCATCCGCGCAACCTGCCCGTGGTGCTCAGCCGCGACGAGGTGGCCCGGCTGCTCAACGCCACCACGTGTCTCAGCACCAGGCCGCATTGTCAGTCGCCTATGGCGCGGGCCTGCGGGTCGCCGAGGTGTCGATGCTGAAGGTTGCCGACGTCGACAGCGAGCGCATGCTGCTGCGCGTCGAGCGTGGCAAGGGCGGGCGCTATCGCAACGCCATGCTCTCGGAGGACCTGCTCACGCTTCTGCGGGAGTGGTGGAAGGTCGGACGTCAGCAGGGCGTGATGCACCGCGACGGCTGGCTGTTCCCCGGACAGCATGCGATGAAGCCGATCAGCACGCGGCAGCTCTATCGCATAGTCGTCGAGGCGGCCCAGGCCGCCGACATCGCCAAGCGGGTCGGGCCGCACACGCTGCGCCACAGCTTCGCCACCCACCTGCTGGAGGACGGCACCGACATCCGGATCATCCAGGTCCTGCTCGGGCATGCCAAGCTCAACAACACCGCCCTTTACGCGAAGGTGGCGACCCGGACGGTGCGTGCCGTGACGAGCCCGCTCGACAAACTGGGGCTGTTCAAGCCGGGAGAGGTCTCGCCCGACATCTGAGCCGTGCGCGCCTCGATCGAGGTCGCGGACATCTTCCGTGCTGCCGGACCCGCTTACCGGGCCGCCCATGCAGGTCACCTGAGCCTCGCCCAGCTCAAGGTCATGTCGGCGATCGAGTATTGCCGCACCGCAGCCCTTGGCGGTCACGTCGAGGCTTGCGAGGACTGCGGCCAATGGCGGATCGCCTACAACTCCTGCCGCAACCGGCACTGCCCGAAGTGCCAGGGCGCGATGGCACGGACATGGTTGGCCGAGCGCGAGGCCGACCTGCTGCCGGTCGGCTACTTCCATGTCGTGTTCACGCTGCCCGCCGAGGTCGCCGACATCGCGTACCAGAACAAGGCGCTCGTCTACGACCTGCTGTTCAAGGCGGCAGCGGAGACGATGCTGACTATCGCCGCCGACCCAAGACACCTCGGCGGGCGCATCGGTATCACCGCGGTGCTCCACACCTGGGGATCGGCGATGACGCACCATCCGCACCTGCACATGATCGTGCCGGGCGGCGGCATCGCGCCGGACGGAAGCCGCTGGATATCTTCTCGGTCGGCCTTCCTGCTTCCGGTGCGCGTACTCGGCAAGCTGTTCCGACGGCTCTTCCTCACCCGGCTGGTCGCGCTACACGACGCAGGACGGCTCGCCTTCTTCGGATCGATGGCGCACCTGTCCGCGCGGCAGGCATTCGTGCGGCACCTGTCGCCGGTCCGCAAGAAGCGCTGGGTGGTGTACGCCAAGGCGCCGTTCGCCGGGCCGGAGGCGGTGCTCGCCTATCTGTCCCGCTATACCCACCGGGTTGCGATCTCGAACCGCCGCCTCATCCGGTTCGATGAGGCAGGGGTCACGTTCCGCTACAAGGACTATCGTCGTGACGGCACCGATCGGCAGCAGGTCATGACGCTCGCCACCGACGAGTTCATCCGCCGATTCCTGCTCCACATCCTGCCACGTGGCTTCCACCGCATCCGGCACTACGGCCTGCTCGCCGGCTCCGCTCGCAAGACCAGCCTCGCACGCGCCCGCGAACTGCTGAACGTCGTTGCGCCGTCGGAGGACGACAACTCGGTAGAACCGACTGATTTCCGTCCGCCATGCCGGTGCTGCGGCGGAAGCATGATCATCATCGAGACGTTCGAACGGTGGCGACAGCCGCGCGGACCGCCGGACACCACGGCGACGAACCGGGAGAACTCTCCATGACCCGGCATGGCATGCTCCAGCCTTCAGCCGCAGGCACTCAGCCTCCGGCAACGGACCCACGCGTGTCCATGGTCATTATCGACGCCGAACGGGTCGCGTCCGGCCGCGCGACGAGCCGACAATACCGCGTGACTGAAAGGCGAAACGGTCCGTCCGCATCAAACCCGCCACTTCCCAGCGGCGGTCGCGCCATCGCCGACACCAGCCGAAAATCGAAATCCCCATAACCATCGCCTGTGGCCCGCGGGTTCCTTCCTCGGGGACTTTCGTACGCCTGCCGGCGCCCGAAACTCTTCACGGTAGCGGACAGGCAACTTCTCGCGGTCGAAAAAACGATCGCGGACATTCAACCGGGTGGATCCAAGGTCTCAGATTGACCCTTAGCGGACGATCAACCGTCAACCGGGGAAAATGCCGTCTCAGCTTTGGCCAAATGACCTGGCTGACATGGCAGACCAGAATTAGCGCCGGAGCCTTTATCCAGGTGACTGTGCATTGCTACCAACCATAGCGGCGACCGTGCGCTAGTCGGGCTCAAAGGCCAGCGACTTGGCCAATTGCGCGGCCGTGTGCTTAAGGTCGGCCACATGTCGCTCAAACGCGTCGCCAATGATACGATGATACGGTCCGGTAAGGCCGATGGCATAGATCACACCAATTGCCTTGGTGTGAATGGGGCACGCGATCGAGGCCAGGCCCTCCACGTGTTCCGCCATATCGGTCGCGTAACCCTTTGCACGGACGACCTCCAACTCCTGCCTGAGCTTGGCCTTGTCGGTTGTCGAATTCGCAGTGAGGGCTGCCAGGGGCTGTTCGAGCAGCGACGCGACGACCTGTTCTTCCTGCCATGCCAGGATTGCCTTGGCGGAGGCGGCGGCGTTGATGGGCATGATACTCCCAGGAACCACGTATGTCCGCACGGGCGTGTCGGGCGCTTCACTGTTAACCGAGCGGATCTGCAATCCGGAGAGTTTGACGATGAAGCAGGACTCGCCGGTCTTGTCAGCCAGTGCCTGAAGCGGCCGCTTGGTCGCGATCTCGATCCAGCTGCTGTCGGATGCCGTATGCAGCAAGCGCAGGAGCCGTCGCCCAAGAACGACGTTGCGGCTCTTGATCCCGCTCGCTGCAACCAGGCCTGCATCACTCAAGGTCTTCAATAGCCGATTCACAGTGCTCTTAGGCAGGCTGAGCATGGTCTCGATGTCACTAGCAGCCAAGCCCTCCGGAAAAGGCGCCAACACCTCGAGAACGGATATGTACCGCTCGAGCGGCCCATCCTGGTTCGTCAGATCGTCCATCACCACCAGCCCTGCCTGATTGTCGGGAATGACAGGGTTAGCGCAGCGCCGTTCCAGTTTCTAGGCCAATAAACCAATAAATGGTACCTAGCTTGACAATCGCAAGAGAGTTCCGATAAATGGAACTTAGTGCCATTAATTGAGAGATTTCCCTTTATGCCGAGCTCCCTGCCGCGCGTGACATATTCAAACACCGGGACAGACTTTTCTCCGGTTCATGACCGGCTCGATCAGTTGATTCCGATTTTTGAAGCCGAAGGACTCGGCCGCTCCTGGACAGCGAAATTTGCCAGTGGGCCATCATATTCGATCATCAGCCCGATCGACGGTGCGCTGTTGTTGGGGGCGTTTCCAACCTCGACAGTATCCGACATCCGAGCTGCAATCGCTGCGGCCAGCGCGGCGCGCGGTGCCTGGTCCGCAAGTTCGCTGGAGGACAGGTTGGATTTCGCGTCCCGCTGGGAAGAAGCGCTTGCCGCCGAGAAATACAATCTGGCACTGGCGGCACTTTACGAGATCGGCAAATCGCGCATCGAGGCCGTTGGCGAAGCCGAAGAGTGTCTTGATATGGTGGCGTACTACCGCAGTGAGCTTGAGCTTCGCAACGGCTACGCGCAGCCAATGAACGAACTGGTGCGCAACGAGACCACCAGAAGCGTTCTGCGCCCCTACGGCGTCTTCGGCGTGATCTCGCCCTTCAATTTCCCGCTGGCGCTTTCGATCAACATGATCTGCGGTGCACTGCTGACGGGAAATACGGTGGTCTACAAACCTTCCCGGACCTGTGCGCTTACCGGGTTGATGCTGGCCGACACGCTTAAGGCGGCCGGCCTGCCACAAGGCGTATTCAACATTGTGATCGGCGGACGTGTGGTCGGCGAAACCCTCGTAAGCTCGGCCGATGTGGATGGCATCGCCTTCACCGGCTCTTACGAAACAGGCATGGGCATTTTCCGTCAATTGGTGGCGCAGGACCACGCAAAGCCATTGATCGCCGATATGGGCGGCAAGAATCCGGCCTATGTCAGCCGCAACGCCGATATTGCTGTGGCGGCCGAAGGTGTCGCCCGATCTGCATTTGGTCTGCAGGGGCAGAAGTGCAGTGCCTGCTCGGTCGTCTATGTCGATAGGACCGTCAAGGATGAGTTCGTTTCCGCGATCAAGGCGTTTGCCGCTACCTTGCATATCGGCGACCCGCGAGCGCGTGAGCAGTTCATGGGGCCGCTATACGATGCGCCGAGTGTTGCCCGCTTCACTGCCGCCGTTGAAGAGGCGCGCTCCAGAGGCGTTGTCCATTTCGGCGGCAAACGCCTCGAAGGTCTGACGGGCAATTACTTCACCCCGGCCATCGTCGAATTGGGCGAGCGAGACCGGCTGACCAACGACGAGCTCTTCATGCCCTTCCTGGTCATCCGGCCGGTGGACGACCTGCAGTCAGGCATCGAAGAAGGCAATGACGTCAATTACGGTCTGTCCGCTGGTGTCTATTCACGGGATCAGGCCGAAATCGACTATTTCCTGGCGCACGCCCAAGCCGGAGTGCTTTATGCCAACCGCGCCAGCGGCGCCACGACCGGGGCCTGGCCGGGTTCGCAGCCTTTCTGCGGGTGGAAGGGGTCGGGCGTTACAGGCAAGGGCGGGCTCGGGCCGCACTATTTGCCCCAGTTCACGCGCGAGCAGAGCCACACCGTGATGCACAAGCGCTGATTGGTCAGGTCAAGATGATATCGCCAAACGGTTCGCGCATCGGCGGCGCCCGCGCAGTCACAACCGAAACCCTGCGTTTCGCGCCTTATTGGTGGGACGCCGCGACCCCTGTTGCCAGTCAGGAAGTCCCATTGCCTCGCGTGGCGGATGTCGTTGTTGTTGGATCTGGTTTCACCGGCTTGCGCGCGGCGCTTGTGTTGGCGCGCAGGGGGCGAGAGGTCGTCGTCGTCGATCGCGAGGATCCAGGTTCCGGGGCTGCTCGCCGCAATGCCGGGTTTCTCGGCCGTGTGCTCAAGAAGTCGTTCATCGGCCTGCAGAACAGCCGCGGCCTGCCGCACGCGATCCGCGTCTATCGCGAACTCGATGACGCTTACCAGACCTTGATGAATTTCATCACCGAGGAGCAAATCGACTGTCTTGCCGCTCGCGACGGCCGCTTCGTCGGGGCAACCTCGCCTGCGCACTATGAATTGCTGGCGCGCGAACTCGGCGCCGTCAACAAGCACCTCGATCTGCCTTATGCGATGATCGGGCGCCAGGACGTTCGCACGGAGCTGGCCACCGACATCTATCATGGCGGTGCCACCATTCCCGATCTCGGGTCGTTGCATCCGGGGCTTTATCACCAGGGTTTGCTGGACAGAGCCGCCGCCGCCGGTGTCCTGATCTGCGGACGGACCGACGTGATGGGAATCGTGCGCCAGGGCGGCCCGTACCGCTTCTCGGTGACAACGACCGCCGGCAACGTTGCGGCGCGTGACGTGGTCGTGACCACCAACGGCTACACGACCGCGCGATTGGGCTGGTGGTCGCGACGGGTGATTCCATTCCAGGGCTACATGGCTGCCACCGAGGAACTTGCGCCTGAACTCGTCCGCAAGATCATCCCGCATCGGCGCGTGGTCATCGACACCAATACCGACATCGACTTTTTCCGGCCGGCGCCGGACAGCAACCGCATATTGCTCGGCGGCGCAACAGCCGGCGGCATGCAGTCGGCTGACGAAATCGCCCTCAAGATGCATGCCATCATGGCGCGGGTGCTACCGGACCTGCGGCAGGTCAAGCTCAGTCATGTCTGGACCGGGTTTTGCGCGGGCACGTTTGACCTCATGCCACACGCCGGCGGGCGGGACGGCCTTTGGCATGCCATGGGCTACAACTTCGCCGGCGTCACCATGGGCAGCTATCTGGGTCACAAGATCGGCCACCAGATATTGGGCGACCCCAAAGGCCAGACCGTCTTCTCCCAGGATCGGTTTCCGACCATGCCGTTCTACCGCGGCAAGCCCTGGTTCCTGCCGGCTGCCATGAAATATTTCGACTGGAAAGACAAAAAGACTGCCCGCACGCCGCTGGGCAAGCTCAAGGCGCATTGAGCCCGACGCCCAATGCGCATTCTTCAAACCGAGATCGACACATGAACTATCCCGAGAACTCTCCCGAATCTGCCAGGCTTTATGAGCGGGCCAAGGCGGTGATGCCTGGCGGCAATACGCGGACCACTGTCTATTTCGACCCCTTCCCGATCTACGCGGTGCGCGGCGAAGGCTGCCGCATGTGGGATGCGGACGGGCACGTCTACATCGACTGCATCAACAATTTCACGTCGATGATCCATGGCTATGCGGTCCCGTCCATCAATGCGGTTGTGAACGACCAGTTGGGGTTGGGAACCGCGTTCGGAGCACCCACATCGAGCGAGATCGATCTCGCCGAACTGCTTGTATCGCGCCTGCCAGCGGTCGATCAGGTTCGGTTCACCAACTCGGGTACCGAGGCAGTGATGATGGCGATCAAGGCGGCTCGGGCGTTCACCGGCCGGCCTAAGATCGCCAAGATCGAAGGCGCCTACCACGGGTCCTATGATTACGCCGAAGTCAGCCTCGATTCACGGCCCGACAATTGGAGCAATACGCCTGCGCCGATCGCATATGCCGAGGGAACGCCGCAAGGTGTGCTGGATGACGTTCTCGTCCTGCCCTTGAACGACATCGCGACGGCACAGGCGGTGATCGCCGAACACGGTCCCCAGCTGGCAGCGATCCTGATCGATCCGCTGCCCAACCGCGCCGGACTCATTCCGGCACGGCAGGACTATCTTGCAGCGCTGGCCGAGGCGGCGCGTGCCGCAGGTGTGTTGCTGATCTTCGATGAAGTCATCTCGTTTCGGCTCGGCTATTCCGGTGCGCAGGGCCTGTGGGAGATTGCGCCCGATCTGACCGTTCTGGGCAAGATCATCGGCGGCGGATTTCCCGTTGGCGCCGTCGGCGGGCGCGCCGACGTGATGGGCGTGTTCGATCCAACGCGCGGAAAACCTGCGCTGCCACATGGAGGCACGTTCTCGGCCAATCCTGTCACCATGCGTGCCGGGCTGGCGTCCATGCAAGCGTTGACGCCGTCTGTTTTCGAGCGGCTCGACAGGATCGGCGAGACCGTTCGCCAGGGCATCAATGCATCGTTTGCCCGGCGCGGTCTGGCCGGCGTTTGCGTGGGCCTGGGTTCGCTGTTCAAGGTTCACTTCACCGATCAGCCGGTGACCGACTACCGATCTGTCTATCCGAACGCCGAAGCGCGCCGGAAACTGGGCATCTTTCACATGGCACTGCTCAACCGCGGCATTCTGGCGGCCGGATACGGCTTGTTTGCGCTTTCGACCCCGATGACCGACGGCGACATTCTGGAGATCATCAAGTCGGTGGATGAGGCTTTGGCCGAAGTCGCCGCTTGACAATGAGAGCGTACTTTGGTCAATTCCCGAAAATAGGGACAAAGTACCGATAAATGGAACTTCTGGAATTGGCGCGTTTTGAACCTCACGGTTCACGGCGGACGGAAGACTGCGCTTGAAGCAAGCCAGGGCCGCTGCGCGCCGCAAGGAGGACACAGATGGACGAACAGAAAATGCCAGCCGCCGATCAGACGACGCGAATATCTGCGGTTCGGGACGAAACCATCGTCAAGCTGAGCAATATCGTTGTCGAGTTCGGTACGCATCGTGCGGTCAACGACGTCTCCCTGGAGATCCAGCGTGGCGAAGTGGTCGCCATCGTCGGGCCGAGCGGTGCTGGCAAGAGCACCTTGTTGCGCTCGATAAACCTGCTGGAACGGCCAATGTCGGGCTGTATCGAGGTGTGCGGGCGTCGGTTCCATGCTGGTGCCCCCACCTCCGACCGTACACTCCTGGACCTGCGGCGCAGCACCGGCATGGTGTTCCAGTCCTTCAACCTGTTCCCCCACATGACCGTGCGCAAGAACATATCGCTGCCCCAGCAGCGCGTGCTGGGTCTCACCCGGGCGGAGGCTGACGAGCGCACCGACCAACTTCTCGTCCGAGTGAAGCTGGTCGCCAAAGCTGAATCCTATCCATCGCAACTGTCGGGTGGGCAGCAGCAACGCATCGCCATAGCGCGCGCGCTGGCGATCGGTCCAGAGGTGATGCTCTTCGATGAGCCGACTTCGGCACTGGATCCCGAACTTGGACTCGAGGTGCTCGCGGTCATGCGGGAATTGGCCAAGGACGGGATGACGATGATCGTCGTCACCCACGAGATAACCTTTGCCGCTGATGTCGCCGATCGCATCATCGTCATGGCCGATGGCGCGGTGATCGAGGACGGTCCGCCCGAGTCGGTCTTGAAGAACCCGACCTCGCCACGGTCGCGCGAATTCTTCCGAGCAATCCTGGACCGCCAATGATCGAGACCTTGCAAACACTGTTGGCAGGTGTGCCGTGGACCCTCGGAGTAACGTTCGTCGCTTTTGCGATTGGGGCAGTGCTTGGAGTTCCGCTCGTTCTCATGCGCCGGTCAAAGTCGTTTCTGCTGCGCATGGTCAGCAGAACCTTGATCGACGTCCTGCGCGGTATTCCGCCAATCGTCTGGCTGTTCATCCTGTTCTTTGGCATCGGCACCTCGATCATCGATCTCAACCCTTTCCAGGCATCCGTGATCGGTCTTGGGCTGGTTTCCGCCGCCTATCTGGCAGAAATCTACCGCACTGGGTTTCTGGCGGTGCATTTCGGCCAGGCGGAGGCGGCGACGGCTCTGGGTATGTCCGGGCCCGATGTCATGGCACTGATCGTGGGGCCGCAAGTGATGCGTGTCGCGATCCCGCCGGCGACCACTTACCTGATCAGCCTGCTCAAGGACTCGGCGGTCGCGTCCACTCTGGGTGTCACCGATATTTCGTTTCGCGCGTTCCAGCATGCGCAAAGCACCGGCGGCGGTTTGCTGCCGTTCATGCTGGCCGCGGCACTGTACATCCTGCTGTCCATCCCAGTCGTCTGGCTATCGCGATCAGTGGACACCCGGCTTCGCAAGCGGGTGTCGCGATGATGGACGTTTTGGGAACATGGTGGGGCTGGGTTCCCCAACTCGCCGGCGGCCTCTGGGTCAGCGTGCAATTGCTGTTCTGGTGTCTGCTTTTCGGATTTCCAGCGGGGCTGATGATGGCGCTGACCTCGTCCAGCACGCTGCGGACCGTCCGATGGACCAGCATCGTCCTGGTGGAGATCGGCCGTGGCGCCCCTGCATTGGTCGTCCTTCAAATGGTGTATTTCGGATTGCCCACCGTCGGGCTCACATTCGCGCCTTTTGTATGCGGCGCCATAGCCCTGTCGTTGACGACAGCGGCCTATACCAGCGAGATCCTGCGGGCAGGATTGCAGTCGGTCCCTTACGGCGAAGTGGAGGCCGCATCGGCCCTCGGCATGCGCCGTCGGGATATGTTGCGCTATGTGGTGATCCCGCAAGGCGTCATGGTGGCCACGCCAGCATTGCTCGGCTTCGCCATCCTCATGTTTCAAGTAACGTCGCTCGCTTTTACGATAGCAATTCCCGAACTACTGAGCCGGGCATACAGAATAGGCGCATCAAATTTCCAGTATCTGGATGTTCTGACTGCCGCAGGCCTCTTCTATTTGGCGGTAACCATACCTTTTGGCTGGCTTGTCAGCTTCGTCGAAGGGCGCATGGGCCGGCATCTCAACAAATAGCCCTCTGCGCACCTGGAGGGCTGCGCAGGATATTTTGCAAAGGAAACAGAACTCGAAGTCGTTCAAACAATCACAGAGGAGAATGAGCAATGAGTATCGGATACAAGATCGCTGTCGCGGCAGCTGCCACCATCGTATTCGGAACGCATATGGCCAGCGCCACAGCCTGCACGCCAAAGTTCAAATTCGATCCGATCAA
The DNA here is from genome assembly GCF_056174585.1 of Mesorhizobium kamtschaticum. NCBI lineage: Bacteria > Pseudomonadati > Pseudomonadota > Alphaproteobacteria > Hyphomicrobiales > Phyllobacteriaceae > Mesorhizobium > Mesorhizobium kamtschaticum. Next base: position 3,013,641 of record NZ_CM149691.1, read on the forward strand.
GGCCGGTGTTCTGACGGTGGCCCTCACCAACACGCCGCCATACTCGTTTGAAGACAAGAGCGCTGTCGCTGGCATCGACGGTGACTTGGTCAATGGCTTCGCGGCAGAGAACTGCCTGAAGGTCGAGTATCAGATCTACACATATCCGGCAGCCGTTTCGGCCATCCAGTCGGGCAGAGCCGACGTCGCCATCGGCGGCTTCTATCGCACCGCTGCCCGTGCCAAGGTCGTGGCGCTCAGCCCACCGGTTTATCTGGATCAGATCGCCGTGGAATCCACGAAAGGTTTCGAAACGATCGATCAACTGAAGGGCAAGGCCGTCGGCACGATCGAAGGCTATGCCTGGGTCAACGACATGGAAACGCAGTTCGAGGGATCACGGACCTACCCGTCGTCACTCAACCTGGCGCAGGACGTAAAGGCAGGACGTCTCGACGCCGGCCTTGAGGGGTTCGGTGCGGCGCTGAACCTCACCCAGGGTTCGGATGTCCAGGTGAAGTTGTTGAAGGCGGATAAGCGGATCGCCGCGACTACGCTCGCTTCCCAAACGGCGTTCTTACTGCCCTTGAACAACAAGGCTCTGATCAAGGCGATGGATACGACCTTGGCCGTCTACCACGGCGACGGTACGGTCGTTAAGGCGCTTGAAGCGCATGGCTTGCCTGCATCCGCCGCCGATGTGGGTGAACCGCACGTCATCGAATAAGGCAGGATTGATCACTGCCTTTACAGGACCCGGGGCGCGCAGCGTCCTGGGTCGTCACACCGGTGCAGGGAGAGAAGATGGTTACAGATAGCCGCATCGCCGCAGTAATCGGCAATGGTGTCATAGGCCACGGAATTGCCGAGGTGCTCGCAAAAGCAGGCTGGACCGTGCGCTTGATCGGCCGAAGTGAAGCCAGTCTGACCCGGTCGCTGGAGAATATCCGCCTGAGCCTGAAAGAGTTCGTCGACGCCGGTCTGTTGAGCCTGGAGAACGCCGAGACCTCGCTCGCGCGTATCTTGCCTCACACCGAAATCGCTGACGCCGCGATGGCCGAACTGATTTTCGAAGCGGTTCCGGAGGACATGGATCTCAAGCGGAATATCTTCGCGGAACTCGACCGGATTTGCGCGCCCGAAGCGATCCTTGCGTCGTCGAGCGGGCATCCTGCGAGCGCCCTCGACACGCTTGTCTCCGGAAAAGAGCGTGTCGTCGCGGCTCACTTCTGGTATCCGCCCCAATTGCTGCCGCTGGTGGAAGTTTGCGGCAGCCCGCGAACCAGGCCCGATGTCGTTGAGCGGATTTGTCGGGAGTTGAAGGCAGCGGGCAAGGAACCGGTGGTCATCGATCACGAACTTCCGGGCTTCATTGGCAACCGAATTCAGTTTGCTGCTCTGCGTGAAGCCTGGTCGTTGTGGGCCGCTGGCTTTGCGACGGCGGAGGCGATCGACGCCATCGTTCGAAACTCGATTGGCCGTCGGTTGGCAGTGACCGGGCCCATCGAGTCCGCCGACATGGGCGGGCTTGATACGATGTATCACTTTGCCAGCTTCCTGCAGCCGCATCTCGACGTTTCCTCCGGGCCGCCCGACGCGATAGGGGCACTTGTGAAGGCCGGGCACCGTGGCGTGCCGACAGGGCTCGGCGTTCGCGAGTGGGGCAACGGAAAAGGACAGGAGCTCAAGTCCAAGCGCCGTGCGGAACTGATCCGCTGGCTCAAGGCCGATGCGGCCGCTTCATCGGACTGACAGACCTTCGTTCTCGTCGCCCGATGGGCGGCGAGGTTCGCATAGTGGTTGAACGAGGCGGGACTTTTGGAAGGTGACGACAATCCGGCGGCCTCCATTTCGAGCATTTGCCAAGATGGATAATCCTGGGCGCAACTCGGTCGTTGTCGACCCTACAGCGACGCCATTGATGAACGCTTATGGCGCAACAGAGTCCTACAGCGCGGTCCCTGTGAAGTCCGCTTTCGGGAAGCGGCAGCGATTATCTCAATGGCCGATATGAGGCGCAAGGCAGTCAGGGTCGGTCTGCGAAGCTAGGTCACCCGCCCTCCCACCTCACAACAAAAACGTCTGTCTTTCCCGCAACGTCGCCGTGATCGCGCCAATCCCCACCTCGATCTCGCACCGGATCAGGCCTTCCAGCGCTGACGTCGCGCCCGTTCCGCCGGTCCCGACCTTAGCTACGCCCCAAACACCCCCGCCGCCTGCGCGCGCATATACGCCAGCGCCGCAACCGCCAGATCCCCCACGGCCATGCCCCGGAACACGAACGCCGTGGCCTCGCTTGGGTTCTGCCGCCCCGCATAGTCGCCGCAGACAAGGCCCGTCAGGTCGCCGGCGACCAGCGCTGGGTCGACCATGGGTTTGGGCATCTGCTTCTCCTGCTCCAGGTCGTCGATGACGATGCGGTCGAAGCGGCGCATCGTTGCGGGCAGCCAGGGCAATGCGAGGTCGGTGATGGCGGTGAAGCTTCCCGGCTTCAGCCATTTCGCATTGAGGAACGGTTCGGGTTCGGGCACCAGGGTCACGGTCGTCACCACGATGTCGGCGCCCTCCACGGCGGCCCTTGCCGTATCGCTGGGGATTGCTTCGAGGCCCCGCGACCGTGCCATCTCGCAAAGCGCGTCGCGATTGCTTTTGCCGCGCCCGAAGGCGCGGATTTCGCGCAAGGGAAAAAGATTAGCGAATGCCTCTAAATGTCCACGCGATTGCACCCGCAGCCGATGAAGGCGATCGACGACGCATCGTCCCGGGCCATGCGCCTGGCGGCGACGGCGCTCAGGCCCGCCGTGCGTTTGGCCGTCACCCAATTGCCGTCGACCAGGGCCAGCGGCAGACCCGTCTCGGCATCGAGCAGCGTGATCAGCGAATTGATCGTGGCCAGTCCGCGCTGGGCGTTGCGGGGATTCACCACCAGCGACTTGGTGGCCAGCACTGGTGGCACGGACGCGACGCCGAGCGTGGCCATGATGTAGCGGTCGTCGCCCGGCCACACGGCGGCCTTCGGCGCGCACCAGACTTCGCCCCGCCGCTGGCCGACGATCTGGCGTTCGATCTCGTCGACTATGTCAGGCGTGGAGATCGCCAGGCGATCGAGAACCGCCGACGACAGATAGGGCAGGGTCTCGGCGGCCGGGGACTGGTTGTTCATCTTGTCATGTTCCCAAGGAGACCGTCAGACTACACGATGTGCACGGTGCCGAAAGCCTTGGCGATGCCGGCGAGCGGTTTGGGGAAGCGGCTCATCCCGGCGGGCCGGCGGAAGGGAGGATGGGCGAGCCGCCTGTCGCTTTCATCGCCAACCTCACAGCAAAAACGTCTGCCGCTCCCGCAACGTCGCCGTGATCGCGCCAATCCCCTCTTCGATCTCACGCCTGCCGGCCAGCATCGCATCGCCCGCGACGCCTTCCAACATCGACCGCAGCAGCTCCGCCTGGCCGACGAGCACCGCATCCTTCTCCGCCAAGGCCGCGAGCGTGGCGGCTTCCTGGCGGTAGCGTTGGGTCATGCGGTCGTTTTCCGGCACCGGCTGGTGGCGGATCAGGCCTTCGAGGGCGCCGACCTCGCGGCCCAGGCGCTCGAGCGCCTGGGCGTTGGCGACGACTGTCGCGTCGGGGAACGGGTTGGCCCGCGTCGGCGGCTGGATGTTTTCGCGCCGGTAGCGGGCCTCGGCCTCGTCGACGGCGGCACGGGCGCGGCCGAGCAGCGAGCAGGCCATCTCGCGCACGCGCTGGTCGTCGGCGCGCAGCTGGTTTTCCTGGCGGTAGAAATTGTAGCCATAGCCATAGAACAGGTTGATCCCGACCCTGGCGAGCGGCCCGGCCTCGTAGAAGCGGCTCATCTTGTCGCGCCCACCTCGTCGCCCAGGGGATAGAAGCCCGTCGGCTGGCCGCCAATGTTGAAGGGCAGGCCGGCCGCGGCGTTGGGCGCCGACACCAGGCCCTTGTCGGCCATGCGCAGCGCCAGATAATAGCGCACCGCCTCGATGGGGCTGAGCCCAATCGCCTGCAGCGAGATCAGTTCGCGCATGCGCTCGTCGCGCGGCATGATCAGCACTTTGAGGTCGTTCAGCATGATGCCGTAGACCTTCAGGAAATCGGTGAGGTGCAGCTTCACTGCCTCGCGCACATCGCTGATGCGCTCGTTGATGTTCTCCATCTTGGTGACCTGGATGATCTGGTTGATCGCCTGCTCGATGGCCGGGCCGGCATAGTCGGCGATTTCCTTGGTGTCGATCACCGCGCCCGCGAACGGCATGTGGGTGATGAGATCGAGCGCCTCTTCCTTGCTGTCGATGTGGATGTAGTAGTCGACGACATAGGCCATCTCCGCCATCTCGGCTGAGGTGGCGATGCCCTCATTGCGCACCAGCAGCTTGGACCGGTTGATGTAGATGACCTCGTAGACCCAGGGCGAGGAGCCGCCGAAGAAGCCTTGCACGATCGATCCGACCAGCGGCTTGTCCGGCGTCTGCAGCGCATATTGGCCGGTCTCGTAGACGTTGAGCACCGCGCCGCGCGACTTCAGGATGCAGAAATGGTTGCTTTCCACCGTCAACAGCGAGCCTGAAACGATGCTCTCGTCGACGATCTTCATCGCCACGGTTCGGGTGCCGAGCGCGTCCGTGCCGTCGCGCTGCAGCGACGTGATGACCTGTCTGGTGATTGCCATGTCGAATTCCCCTCCTGATTTACCGGCACGCCCAGCGCGTGCCTGATCCTGTTGACTTTCGGCCGGGCAGAGCTGGCTGGCTCCGGCTCAGCGATTTGTCTGCTGCGCTTTCGCCGGCCCTGAATGGCGCGGCGAACAGAGCCCTTTGCCGCCGAATTGCTGCTGCAGCCGTGCGGTGCGGTCGGTGCGCTGGCGGTAGCCGCCATCGCCGTCGAGCAGGTATTTTGCGCGCTGCTTTTCGCGGGCCGGCGGTCGGGCGGCCGAGATGGCCCGCACGACCGGCGCAATGGCTTCGGCGGTCCTGATCCCAGAGTCCTGGATGGCCCGGCTGACGACCTGCTCGATCAGGTCCTTGCTGTTTTGGCCAAGGAAGGTCGAGACCAGCCCGGCGACATCGGTGGCGATGTCTTCGACCTTGTCGTCGTCGGTGAAGGCGGCCAGCGGCGAGGCGGGGGCTTCTGGCTGGACGGCTCTTTCCGGACGCCGGCTCTTGCCCAGCTGCCGCCAGAGAATGAATGCGAAGATGAGTGCAAAGACAAAGAACGACATTCGACCAGCCCCGCTCCGTGGTCCGCGTTGATTGCAGAATTGAAGATGGTGGACGCCGCCCGTTCAGCGCGCCTTTGGCGCCGCACGCTCTCGTCCTCAGGCACGAATGGCCCGCTTCCCGGCGGATCAATGGCGATGCCTGTCGACTTCCCTCCCAGTTGACGCGTCAAACACATTTTTTCTCGGACGGGGCTGTCCGGGAACCACGGATGGGCAAAAGCTGCGTCGTTGATAAGGGAAGTCTCAAATGCCAGCCATACACATTATCGAGAGCTATAGCGGTGCCAGCCATTGCTGGTCTTGCCGGCGGTGGCGCGACCCTCTGGATGGTCAGGTGAGCTTGCTTAAAACCGCGTTCTTGGGCTCAATGGCCGGAGTGTCGCCACGTTGCGAGGGAGGGCATCGAGATGAGCGAAGACAGTCCACGGCCGCTGGCGGAGATCGCCAGCTATCACGCCCATATCTACTTCGACGGGCAGGCCGAACGGCAGCATGCCGAATGGCTGCGGCTGCGCATCGGCGAACGGTTCCGCGTCCGCCTGGGCAATTGGCACGACCGGCAAGTCGGCCCGCATGACCAGCCCATGTACCAGGTCTCCTTCGCCAACGAGCTTTTCGGCGCGCTCGTCCCGTGGCTGATGCTGAACCATGGCGGCCTGAGCATCCTCATCCACCCGAACACGACCAACCCCAAGCGCGACCATCTGGTCGATCCGGTCTGGATCGGCCGGCCGCTGGGGGTGCACGGCGACACGCTTCCGGACGATCACGAGGCGGAAGAGGCGCTGGAGGTCAACACCGAGCCGTCGCTGCCGGCGTAGGCCGGCGTTGGTTCCACGCAGACCAGCACTGCCATTGCGTGATGCCGTTCGGCACGCTTTTATCTGCAATGCGCCATCACCGGGGGGAGCCATTTGTCTGTCAGAAACGAAACGTCCACCGGTCATGAAGCGAGCGAGGCCGGCTGGCTCGACCTTCATTTCGAATCGTCGCGCCCCGAATACGAGGCGGCCTTGCTCGACGCCGGTATCCGCCCGGGCTGGCGCGTGCTCGACGCCGGTTGCGGCAGCGGCGGCTTCCTGCCGCTCATCGCCAGGGCCGTCGGCCCATCGGGCTTCATCGCCGCACTCGACCTCGCGCCCGAAAACATCGCCCGGGTCGAGGCGCTCGCGGGCACGCTGTCCGAGCCGCCGGAAATTGCCACGCATGTCGGCAGCATCCTGTCGTTGCCATTCGCCGACGCATCGTTCGATTGCGTCTGGTCCGGCAATGTCATGCAGTATCTGACGCCGGCCGAGTTCGAGCTTGCCGTCGGCGAGGCCAGGCGCGTGCTGAAGCCGGGCGGCATCTTCGCGGTCAAGGATTTCGATTCGACCATCCTGCAGATCCTGCCCATGGATCGCGCCCTGTTCGCGCGCTTCATGGCAGCCCGGCTGCAGGGATTTCGCGACCGAGGCGTGCTCGGTACCGATTGCGGCTCGACGCTTCCGTCGCGTCTGCGGCAGGCGGGCCTGGAGGTCGTCAGCCGCAAGGGTTGGCTGGTCGAGCGCTGGGCGCCCGCGCCTGCCTTCACGCGCGACTATGTTCGCGACCTGCTGGCCTATCTTGCCGGCGTCGCGCCGGGCTACGCCCTGCCTGACGCCGACCAGGCCTATTGGCAGGAGCTGAAGCAGCGGCCCGATCGCCTGCTCGACGATCCGGACTTCTGTTACCGCGAGTTCTTCGTCATGGCGGTCTGCCGCGTTTAGCGCTCCGCCGCATTCAGGTCTGGGCGCAAGGGCGGGCGGTTGCGCGGAATTTTCAGCGAAGATCGCGCGTCAATGAACCACCGCCCGCAACCGTTCCCTCAGTTCCCGCGGCGCGACGTCATACCGGCTCTTGAAGGCGCGGGAGAAGTGCGCGCTCGAGTTAAACCCGCAGGCAAAGGCGATTTCGGAGATCGAGGCCGAGGCGCGGGCGGGGGACAGCAATTCTTCCTTGCTGCGCTCCAGCCGCCGGTCCCAGACGAAGCGTTCGAGGGTGGCGCCTTCGCCTTCGAAGGCGCGGTGCAGATAGCGGCGCGAGCAGCCCATGTGGCGGGCGATGTCCTCGGCCGACAGGCTGCTGCGCGCTAGGTTGGCGTCGATATAGGCGACGATGCGCTCGCGCAGCGCCTCTAACGGCGAGCGGCGGAATTCGGGCGCCATGGGCTTGGCCTGGATCAGGCCGTTGACCAGCTGAACGAGACTGTCGCCGACGCGCCGGCTGCCGGCCTCGTCCAGTCTGTGGGCCTCGCCGATCGCCATCTGCATCAGGCCGGAGACGATGTGGGTCAGGCTGTCGCCGTTGCCGGGCAGCGGCAGGGGGGCGGAGAGGCGGGCGAGCGTGTCGTCGCCGAAGGTCGAGCGCGGCACCTGCAGGATGAGCTGGTCGACATCGCTGAGGTTCTGCAGGGAGTAGCTGCGCACGGGGTCATATATGATCGCCGATTGCGGGCCGAGGTCGACGGCGATTTGCTGCTGCTCGAAACGGCTGCGGCCTCTGATCTGCATCAGGATTTTGATCGCGTCGGGATCGAAGCTGCGCCAGAACAGCCGGTCGTTGACCACCAGATGCGAATTGGCCTTGATCTCGGACAGCCGGCAGGCGCCGAGATTGACCGACACAAGCTGCGGGATCGACGGCACCGTGCCGCGCGGGAAGCGCTGCGTGATCGGCCCGAACAGAAGGCGCGATGTCGACAGGAAAGCCTCGCCGTCGGCGATGCTGACATGGTGGGCGGCAGCGTGCATTCTAGTCTCCTCCTCCAAAGAAACCTCCCGTCTTGTCGCGGGCTTGCGGCAGACATGAACTTAACATGATAATTATCTCTGCCGCAACGGCAGAGACGCATGCCATTGTTCGCCGGTGAGGTGGGCAGAAATCTTGGCGCCGGCTTCTCGCGCGGCCTGGCCCTGGCGCTCGGCAATGGCATCGTCGATGCGCGACAGCGGCGAGGCCACGGCCAGCGTGCCGACGGGAAAACCGTCCGAACCGAGGATGGGGGCGGCGACCGAGTGCACGCCTTCCTCATAGCCCTGGGCGCTGCGCGAATAGCCGCGTGCCGCCGCCAGCCGTACGGCTCCCATCACCGCGTCGCGGCTGGTCACGGTGTGCTGGGTGAAGGCGGTGAGCGGCTTGCCGAAATGTGCTTCGATGGTTTCCGGGCGCGAGAAGGCCAGGAAGGCGATTCCGGAAGCCGTTCCGTGCAGCGGCAGGATCTGGCCGACATCGACGCTGACGCGGTTGGCTTTTGCGGACAGCTCGACATGCACGGTGAGCAGCGCGCCGGCGCTGAATTCGGAGAGATGCACGGTCTCGCCGGTCTCCAGCGCCAGCTCGCGCACGATGGGCGCGGCGACGCGCACGAAGGGCAGATGCGCGTCGCGCATGCGGGCGAGGCGGGAGAGCCCGGCGCCGAGCCGGTAGCGGCGGCTCAGCGGCTCCTGCTCGATCAGCCGGTGCTCGGCCAGCGCCACCAGCAGGCGGCGCGCCGTGGCCTTGTCGAGGCCCGACTTGCGGGCGATGTCGGAGAGGCCGATCTCCGGCTCCTTCGGCGTGAAAAGCTCCAGCAGCGAAATCGCCTTGCCGACCGTGCTCATGGCAGAAATCTCCGAGATACTTAGCGTGTGAATTAACTTGACAGCAGCCTTTGCGGCTTGCAGTCTGGATATAACATACAAAACGTCGGTTCACATGGTGAACCGATATGGGAACGTAAAAAACAAGGGGCAAAAGCGATTTCGCGGCAAGGCCAAGTGCGGCGCCGCACGCAATGCCGAGGTTCGCTGGAGTGCCCTGTATGGCGCGCAACTGGCGGCGAGTGAGGAGCGAGAAAAAATGCCCGATAGAAGTGCTGACCTGGTTCTGACCAATGGCCGCATCTACACGCTGGATCGCAAGCGGCCATGGGCCTCGTCGGTGGCCGTCAAAAGCGGGCGCATCGTGGCGGTGGGCGAGGCGGATGCCGTCGCCGGCCTGAGCGGGCCGCAGACGCGCGTTGTCGATCTCGACGGCGCCATGCTGATGCCAGGCATTGTCGACGTGCATGCGCATCTGATGATGGGCGGGCAGGCGGAGCTGTTCGAACTGCGCTTCGCGCCGACCTCAAGCTTCGAGACGCTGATCGCGCACGTCGCCGACGCAGCCGCCAAGGCGCCGGAAGGGTCATGGATCATCGGCGGCCAGTGGGGCAGCGACCTCTTGCCGAAGCTGAACACGCTGGAAGCGCTGGCCGCACTCGACAGAGCCAGCCAGGGCCGGCCGGTAATGCTGCGCGACGACACCTATCACAACAGGTGGATCAACTCGCAAGCCCTGTGCCTGGCTGGTGTATCCGCCGCGACGCCCGACCCGGAAAAAGGCTCGATCGGCCGCGACCCGACGTCTGGTGCGCCGACCGGCATGATGATCGAATCCGCCGCCGGCATCGTCGAAAGCACCATCGCCAGATCAGGCCACTACACCGAAGAGATGGACCGGGCGGCGATGGCGCAGTCGATCGCCACGCTCAATTCCTATGGCGTCACCGCCTTCCTCGACGCCGCCGCCATGCAGCCGATCCTGGCGGCGCTCAAAGGCCTCGACGATCGCGGCGAACTGACCGCCTGGTCGGTGTCGGCGATGCCGGCGGTCGAGCCCTCCTTCATGTTCGGCATCGCCGGCGACGAGCTGATCGCGCTGCGCGAGAACTATCGCGGCGTTCATGCGAAGCCGGATTTCGTCAAGGTGTTCCTCGACGGCGTGCCGGGCGCGCGCACCGCCGCCTTCCACGAGCCCTATACCGACGACCCGGTCCTCGGCTGCTGCTTTCGCGGCTCCACCATCGTCACCGTGCCGGAGCTGATCCGCTGGGTCGGCAAATGCGAGAAGCTCGGGCTCGGCGTGAAAATCCACTGCGCGGGTGACGCCGCCGTCAGCCAGGCGCTCGACGCCATCGATGTCGTGCGCTCCTTCAACGGGCCGACCAGGCTGATCCACCACATCGCGCACGCCAGCTACATCGCGCCCGATGACATTGCCCGCTTTGCCGAACTCGGCGTTGCCGCCGACCTGTCGCCCTTCCTGTGGTATCCGACCAGCTTCCTCGAAGGCCACAAACAGACGATGGGTGAGGCGCGCGCACTGCGCTTCTGGCCGAACAAGGATCTCTTGGAGGCCGGCGCGCTGCTCGCCGGTGGTTCGGACTGGCCGGTCATGCCCAATCCCGATCCCTGGGACGGCATCGAAGGGCTGGTGACGCGCCGCAACCCGAGCGGCGAATTCAAGGGCGCCGCACTGTGGCCGGAGCAGGCGCTCGATGTCGCCACCGCGCTCGAAATCTTCACCATCAACTCGGCCCGCGCCATTGGGCTCGCCGACACGGTCGGCTCGATCGAGATCGGCAAGTCGGCCGACTTCATCAAGCTCGACCGCAACGTGCTCGACAGTCCGGCCGACGAGATCGCCGACACCAAGGTGCTGACCACCTGGTTCGAGGGGAGGGTGGTCTATGAGCGGAGCTGACCGCCCCATCCCGGTGACGGTGCTCACCGGCTTCCTCGGCTCGGGCAAGACCACGGTGTTGAACCGCCTGCTGCGCCGGCCGTCGCTGGCCGGTGCGGCCGTGATCATCAACGAGTTCGGCGCCATCGGCCTCGACCATCTCTTGATCGAGGTGAGCGAGGAGCAGTTCACGCTGCTCGACAATGGCTGCGTCTGCTGCACGGTGCGCGGCGATCTGGTCGCGACGCTGAAGGCGTTGGACGAGCGCAGCCGTTCCGGCGAAGTGCCTGAGCTGACCCATGTCGTCATCGAGACGACGGGACTGGCCGATCCCGCGCCGATCCTGCACACGTTGATGGACGAGCCGGAACTCGCCGGCCGCTATGTCATTGCCGGCGTCGTCACCACGGTCGACGCGGTCAATGGCTGGTCGACCCTCGACCGCCATGCGGAGGCAGCCAAGCAGGTCGCGGTTGCCGATCGGCTGCTGATCACCAAGACCGATCTGGTTTCGCCCGAAGTTTTGGGCGAATTGCAGCGCCGGCTGGCGACGCTCGCGCCGACTGCGCGGCAAAGCCTGGCGTATAATGGCGAGGCCGATTTCGACATCCTCGATATCAAGCATTTTGGCGCGGCGACCGATCCGCATGGGATCGCCGCCTGGCTGGAAATGGCCGGGCAGGAATGCGGGCCTGATTGCAAGCATGACCACGAACATCATCACCACCATGCCCACGCGCATCACGGCATCCAGTCCTACAGTTTCGTCATCGACGAGCCTGTCGAGTGGGCGGCCTTCGCGCGCTGGCTCGATTATGTCGCCGCGCTGAAGGGCGAGGATCTCTTGCGGCTGAAGGGCCTGGTGCATGTCACCGACCAGCCGGAGCGGCCGCTGGTGCTGCATGGCGTGCAGCATGTCTTCCATCCGCTGGTGCGGCTCGACGCCTGGCCGTCGGCCGACCGGCGCACGCGGCTGGTGTTCATCGTGCGCGACATTGCGCGTGAGACGATCGCACGCACGCTGACGAAGTTCGCGGCCATCGACGCCGCCAGCATCAGGGCGCCGGATCGCGCCGCCGCATGATCAGAAAATGAATCAGGAAAAACAGGGGAGTGACTGACATGCAATGGAAATCCAGCCTGCTCGCGGCAGCCTTCGCCGGCGCGAGCCTTGCCGCCATGGTCGGGACGGCTTCGGCCGCCGGCCCGACCTGCAAGGACGGGACGATCAAGGTCGGCGCGGTGTCGACCATTACCGGACCCGCCGATTTCAGTGAAGTGCCGAAGGCGACAAAGGCGGCCTTCGATGCCGTCAACGCGGCCGGCGGCATCAATGGCTGCAAGATCGATTACACCATCGCCGACGACAAGGCGGATCCCGCGGTCGCGGCCCAGGCCGCGCGCGACCTCATCGACAACAAGGAAGCGGTGGCGCTGGTCGGCTCGGGCAGCCTGCTCGACTGCGCCGTCAACTCCGCCACCTACAGCCGCAAGAAGATCCTGTCGGTGCAGGGCCTCGGCGTCGACGCCGCCTGCTTTTCCTCGCCCAACGTGGCGCCGGTCAATGTCGGGCCCTACACGCTGTCGACCGCGATGGCCTGGTACGCCACCAACCAGCTGAAGAGCGAAAAACTGTGCGCCTTCTTCATCATCATCGGCGGCACGCAGGAAGCCTACAAGAAGGCGATCGAGAACTGGGAAAAGATCTCGGGCAAAAAGATCCATCTCATCGACCTGACGCTGCCCTTCCAGGGCGATCTGACACCCTATGTGATCAAGGCGCGCGACGCTGGCTGCGACGCGGTGCTGACCAACCAGGTCGAACCGCAAGTGGTGCAGCTGATCAAGACCGTCGACGCGCAGAAGATCACCGGCATCAACTGGCTGTTCCTGGCGCCCGGCTATACCGAGCAGGTCGCCTCGGCACTGGCCGACACCCAACAGCCGATCTATGTCGGCACCGAATGGGAGCCCTTCACCGAGAAGAGCTCGGCCGCCAACGCGCAATGGGTGGCCGACATGCAGAAGGCCGGCCGGCCGCTGACCGCCTTCTCGCAAGGCGGCTACCTCGCCGCCCAGCTGTTCGTGAAGGTGGTGTCGTCGATCGACGGCGAGGTGACGCGCGAGAGCGTGACCAAGGCGCTGCACGAGATGCAGCCGATCACCAATCCGCTTTCCGGCTCCCCCTATGTTTTCGGTACGGCGAAAACGCATTCGCCGATGCAGGCGACCAAGGTGATGAGACTGGAAAAGGGCGCCTGGACGGTCGAGACGCCGGACTGGGTCGTGCTGCCACAGGCCAAGTAGAGTCCTCCCGGGGCGTTGGCGCCGCTCCTCATCTGCCTGCCGGCATCCAGGCTCTTTCTCCCCGTTCACGGGGAGAAATGTCCGGTCCACCCTCCGCAGCTGCAGCGCAGCTGCTGCGGAGGACGGGCGGGAGAATGAGAGGCGGCGCCGGCCTCGACAAGAGGTCGGCTCGAAGCCAGTCCATTTCTCCAAATTGGGAATCCGATGAACGCATTGCTTACATCCGCCGTGGCGGGGCTGACAGCCGGAGGCACCTATGCCTTGCTCGGCGTCTGCGCCGTCTTCACCTATCGGCTCGTCGCCGTGGTCAATTTCACCGGCGCCGCCATCGGCACGGCGGGGACCTTCGTGCTGATCGCGCTTTATGAAGCCGGTTTCCCGATCTGGCCGTCTGTGCTGGCCGGCATTGCCGCCGGCACGGTGGTCGGCGTTGCCATCGGCTTTATCATGACGCGGTGGTTCGGCGAGGCCAGCGCCTCGACCAAGGCGGCGGTGACGGTGGCCTTGCTGGTCGGCATCATTGCCATCGGCCTGCGGCTCACCGGCGGCCAGCATCCGCACAACATGCCGGAACTGTTTCCCGGTTCGGCCTTCCGCATGGCCGGTGTCGAGGTGACGATCGCCTCGGTGCTGACCATCGGGCTGGCGGCACTGTTCACCATCCTGGCCGACCTCTTCCTCAACACCACCAAGGTCGGGCTCAATCTGCGCGCGCTGGCCGATCGGCCGATGGCGGCCGAACTGCTCGGCATCCGCGTGCAGCTCCTGTCGCTGCTGGTCTGGGGCATGACCGGCGCCTTCACCACCTTCGCGCTGATGATCATCGCGCCGCAGCGCTCGCCGAATTTCATGACGCTCAGCCTGCTGGTCGTGCCCGCACTTGCGGCCGCCCTTGTCGGCCTGTTCCGCAGCTTCTGGCGCACACTCGCCGGTGGCATCGGGCTTGGCCTGGTCGAGGGCATGGCAAGCTCGGTCGACAGCATCAGCCAGTATCGCAGCGCCATTCCGTTCCTGGTCGTGCTTGCCGTCCTGCTGTGGTCGCAACGGGAGGCCCGTTGGGATGAAGCGCGCTAGTCTGAAAGCTTCGCTGATCGTTATCATCGCGGCGATCGTCCTTGGCGGCGTCATCGCCGGCCTGCTGCCGTCCTACTGGGTGTTCTTGGCCACTTCGGTGCTGATCACCGGCGTCGCGCTGCAGAGCCTCGGCCTCGTCGCCGGACGCACCGGCATGATCGCGCTTTGCCAGATGTCGTTTGCCGGCGTCGGCGCCTGGACCGTCGGCTATCTCAACCTCGCCGAGGCGCCGGGCGGACTGTCCGTCTGGATCCTCATCGGCGGACTGGCGGCGGTGCCGTTCGGCGTCGCCATCGGCCTGCCGGCGCTGAGGCTGCGCGGCATCAACCTCGCCATCGTCACGCTGTCCTTCGCCACCGCCTTCGACACCATCCTGGCGACCATGACCTATCCCGGCCAGACCGACTTCCTGCAGGTGCCGCGGCCGGAACTGTTCGACAGCGACGAAGGCTATTTCGTCTTCGTGCTGATGTTCTATGTCGCCGTCGCGGTGGTGCTGGAAGTGCTCAGCCGCTCGCGGCTTGGCGCCTCCTGGCTGGCGGTGCGGCATTCCGAACGCGCGGCGGCCGCGCACGGCGTCAGCATCGCCACCGCCAAGCTGTCGGCCTTCGCCATCTCGGCTTTCATCGCCGGCATTTCCGGCGGACTGCTTGCCGGTTATCTCGGCACGCTGGTTTCAGAGAATTTCAGCATGATGCAGTCGCTGTCGCTCTATGCGGTGGCGGTGATGACCGGCGCGCATTTCGCCGAGGGCGCCATCATCGGCGGCTTGTTGGTGGTGATGTTTCCGGAAATCCTGCGCCGGCTCGATTTGCCGCAGGACATCGGCAATGTGCTGTTCGCCATCGGCGCCACGCAGGCACTGTCGACAGGCGAGACGATGAGCGAGACTTTTCGGCGGCAAGTGCGCAAGCTGATGCCGACCCGCGTGAGGGCGGCCGCATCGGCGCCGGCAAGTGACTTGCCGAGCCCGGTCAGTCGCGCAGCCGGCCCGGCGCTCAGCATCGACAAGCTCACCGTGCGCTATGGCAGCGTGGTGGCGATCGACGGCGTCAGCTTGACGGTTGCTGCAGGCACCGTCGCCGGGTTGATCGGCCCCAACGGCGCGGGCAAGTCGACCTTCATCGATGCCGTCGCCGGCTTCCTATCAAGCTATGAGGGCAGCATCCGGCTGGGCGAAAAACCGCTGGAAGGTATGCCGGCGCATCTGCGCGCCCGCGAAGGCGTTCGCCGGACCTGGCAGACCAACCGCATCGCGCCGGAACTCACGGTCGGCGGCTATCTGGCGCTCGCCGCCAAGGGGCTGTCGGCGAGCGAGACCAAAGCGATCCTCGGCTGGCTGGATTGTCCCGATGCCGACACGCTGGTGGTTTCGGTCGATGCCGGCACCAGGCGGCTGCTCGACGTCGCCGGCGTTGTCGCCGCCCGCCCGGCGGTGGTGCTGCTCGATGAGCCGGCCGCCGGCCAGTCGCATGAGGAGAGCGTGCGGTTGGGGCAGCGCATCGCGGAAATCCCAAGACTGTTCGGCTCGGCGGTGCTTCTGGTCGAGCACGATATGGACCTGGTGCGGGCGGTCTGCTCGGAGGTCACCGTGCTCGATTTCGGCCGCGTCATCGCGTCGGGTCCGCCGGCCAAGGTGCTCGACCAGGGTTCGGTGAAGAAGGCCTATCTCGGCATCGAGGAAGAGAGCGTGGCGGCATGAGCAAGCTCGTCGTTTCCAACCTGTCGATCAACCGCGCAGAATTGCCTGTCGTGTCGTCGCTCGACATAGCGGTCGAAAGCGGCGCCATCAGCGTCGTGCTCGGCGCCAACGGTGCGGGCAAGACGACGCTGCTCGAAGGCCTGTCGGGCATCATCCCTGTCGCCGGCGGTTCGATCGCCATCGATGGCCGCGAGATCCAGAAGACGCGGCCCGGCGTGCGCTCGCGCGAAGGCCTTGCCCATGTCGAGCAGGGCCGCACCGTGTTCCGCCAGCTGACCACCGAGGAGAACCTTCGGGTGAGCCTGCATTCAGGGGCTGATCTCGGCGAGGCCTATGCGCTGTTTCCCGAACTGGTGCAGCGGCGAACGGTGAAGGCCAGCCTTTTGTCGGGCGGCGAGCAGCAGATGCTGGTCATTGCGCGCGCACTGCTGACGCGGCCCAAGGTGCTTTTGATCGACGAGATGTCGGCGGGCCTGGCACCGGTCATCGTGACACGATTGATGAGCGCGGTGCGCAAGCTCGCCGACAATGGGCTGGCGGTGCTGCTGGTCGAGCAGTTCGCCGCATTGGCGCTGTCGATCGGCAACCGCGCCTATGTCATGCGGCGCGGCCGCGTCGTCCATGACGGCGACTGCATGAACCTGCTGAAGTCGCCGGACGAACTGCACCGGCTTTATCTCGGGGGGTAGGGGCAATGGGGCAGCCGTTGCATAAGGCACCCTACCGGCGCGAAAGCCAGCCGATCACAAGCAAAAGCCAACGCCAAAGAGAACTTCCGGACAGCGCTAAAGGCCCGTAAGACCTTAACTTTCCGGCGCGAAATCGAGACCGGCCTAATGATCCGCGCGTCGTACGGCGACGAGGCAATCTGAGATCACGCCTCCGTCGCCAGATAGTCGCCATATTTCACAGTGCACCACGTCCCCATTCTGGAATTCCCAGACTTCACCCATCGGCGGCTTGGCAATGATTCGGTATCGGTCATCGTTAAGATGCGTCGCGAGAGCGGGGCGCCAGCAGTCAACACCCTCGTCGGCCAGATACACGTGGATGGTTGCGGTATTCGTCATCCAAGCAGCAAGAACCCAGCGAGTGAGGGTTTTTCAATGGGGCCGAGTGTAGCACAAATCCTGTTCACCCACAGGGTTTCAGAGTGATCTCAGTCCATATAATCGCCTCGCTTGTGGGTGAGGTCCGCTTCGAAAGAACCGCAGCGAAACCACCGCGACGGCTGGACCAAGGTTCGATCAGGCAGCGCGTTTCCAGCAGGCGATAAAATGGCCTGCTTCGATCTCCCTGGCCACAGGTTCGGCCTTGAGACAGCCGGCGTCGGCCAAGGGGCAACGGCCGGCGAAGGCGCAGCCGCGGGGGCCGGCTTCGATGGCGGGCGCTTCGGCCAGGGTCGCGGCCTGCCCATCATTGGAAGACGCGGCCAGCAGCATCTGCGTGTAGGGGTGATTGGGGCCGGCGAAGATCTGGTCGGATGAACCGGTCTCGACCAGGCGGCCGCGATAGAGCACGCCGATGCGGTCGGCCATGTAGCGCACCACCCGCAAATCATGGCTGATGAAGAGATAGGCGGTGTCCTGCTTGCGCTGGAGATCGTTGAGCAGGTTGAGAACCGTGGCCTGCACCGACACGTCGAGCGCCGAGGTCGGCTCGTCCAGCACAACCAGCCGTGGCAGGCCGGCAAAGGCGCGCGCGATGGCCGTGCGCTGGCGCTGGCCGCCGGACAGCGTTCCGGGTTTTTGCTCGGCCGTTGTGCGGGCGAGGCGGACCGAGGCCAGGAGGTCGCCGACGCGCTGCGGCACCGCGCGGCGCGGCAGGCCGGCCAGACGGCGCAGTGGGCGGCCAAGGATGCGGCTGATGCGCTGGCGCGGGTTGAGCGTGCGGTCCGGTGACTGGAACACCATTTGCACGTCGCGCCGTTCGCCGTGCTGGCGCCGCTCGACCAGCGGCGCCACGGTCTTGCCGAATAGGTCGACCGTGCCCGCCGTCGGCGGCTGCAGGCCGGTGACGATCCTGGCTAGTGTCGATTTGCCGGAACCGGACTCACCGATCAGCCCAAAAGTCTCGCCGCTGGCGATGTCGAGGTCGATGCCGTGCAAAACCGGCTGGCCGCCGAAGGATTGTTTGATGCCCCGGCACGAGACAGCGATTTCGCGCTGCCGCGCGGGCAGGGCGTTGTCCTCGCTCTCGCCGGCGGGCACGTCCGAAGTGAGGTCGATGGGGCTCGCATCCTCTGCCAGCCTGCCGTCGCGCTTGGTGCGGTTGAGCGTCGGAATGGCCGCAACCAGCGCCTTTGTGTAGGCATGGCGCGGATTGTCGAATACTTCGCCGGCGACGCCGGTTTCGACAATCGAGCCGGCCTGCATCACCGAGACCCGGTCGCAGGAGCGGCGGATCAGGTTGATGTCGTGGCTGATCAAAAGGATGCTGGTGCGGTGCTCGCGGCGCAGATCGTCGAGGATGGCGATGATCTCGGACTGCACGCTAGCGTCGAGCGCCGTGGTCGGCTCGTCCATCACCAGCAGCGACGGGTCGAGCGCAATCGCAATGGCAATGTTGGCGCGCTGCTGCATGCCGCCCGACAGCTCGTGCGGATAAAGCTGCAGCACACGTTCGGGGTTGGCGACGCGGACGCGGCTCAGAAGCTGGGCCGCGCGGCCAAATGCATCGTCGTGATGCATCGGGCGATGGCGCAGGATCGTCTCGGTGATCTGGCCGCCAATGGTCATGCTCGGGTTCAGCGCCGAGCCCGGATGCTGGTAGACGGCGGCGATGCGGTCGCCGCGCAGCCGGCGCAGCCGGTCGGCGGAAAGGTCGCGAATCTCGCGGTTCTCGAAGGCCAATTGCGCGGCTTCGACCCGGGCATGTTTGGGCAGATAGCGCAGCACCGCCAGCGCCACCGAGCTTTTGCCCGAGCCGGACTCGCCAACCAGCCCGAGCGCTTCGCCCTGGCCGATGCGAAGCGATATGTCATCGACCGCGCGATGGATATGCCTGGCTCCGCGATAGGAAACGGAGAGGTGCTCGACGTTTAGAACCGAAGACATGGAAACCTGAAACCACTTTCTGCGCGGGCCGCGATCGGGGGCAATCGCTTCCGCTTTCACAGGGAACAATCTCTATAAAATTACTCGAATTAAAGTTGAGCGCAATCTAACTTTCAAGGACAGGACGATTTTCGGGGCACGGCGACAGGCCGCAGCGCCGGCGGTTTTCCGCAGCGAAGGCAAGGGAAGTTCGATGTCGCACATGATCCTCAGCGCGTTCTTCTTCAACCCGCAGGGCGACCATCGCATGGCATGGCGCCATCCGCGCGCGCCGGGCCGCGAAGTGCTCGACTTTGACTATTATCGCGAACTGGTGCAGGCGGCCGAGCGGGCCAGGATCGACACCATCTTCGTTGCCGACCACGTCTCGATCTGGGATTCGGTCAAGAGCGGCGTCGCGCACTACGCCAATGCCCGCCTGGAGCCGCTGACGCTGTTGTCGGCGCTGGCCGGCGTGACCAGGCATATCGGCCTGATCACCACGGCGTCGAGCTCCTACAGCGAGCCCTACAATGTTGCGCGCATGTTCGCTTCGCTCGACCATATCAGCAAGGGCAGGGCGTCCTGGAACGTCGTCACCTCGGCGATGGACGAGGAAGCGCGCAATTTCGGCCGAGACGGCAACATCGAACACGCCTTCCGTTATGAGCGGGCCGGCGAATTCCTCGATATCGTCAAGGCGCTGTGGGACAGCTGGGAAGACGAGTCGCTGCTCATCGACAAGGAGTCGGGCTATTTCGCCGACCCCGAAAAGGTCCACCCGATCGACCACAAGGGCAAGCATTTCAAGGTGCGCGGGCCGCTCAACGTGTCGCGGCCGCCGCAGGGCCACCCGCTGATCGTCCAGGCCGGCTCGTCGGAGGATGGCAAGAATTTCGCCACCGCGCAGGCCGACGTGCATTTCGCCATCTTCAGCACCAGGGAAGACGGCATCAAATACCGGCAGGACATCAACGAGCGGCTGGCCCGCCACGGCAGGCGGCCGGAGAGCTTCAAGATCCTGCCCGGCATCCTGCCAATCGTCGCCGCCTCCGAAGCCGAAGGCCGCGACAAGCAGGAGTATCTGCAGAGCCTGCTTCCCGACCAGGTCGGCATCGACCTTTTGTCGAGCTGGAGCGGCCTCGACCTCTCGGCTTATCCGCCTGATGGCCCGCTGCCGCCGCTGCCGGATGAGAGCACCTTCAATGGCGGCCGCACCTCGCTCAACCGCGTCAAGCAATGGTCGAAGCAGAATCTCAGCCTGCGCGATATCGCCCGCAAGCTCGCCAACAGCGGCTCGGTGCCGACGGTTGCCGGCACGCCGAAGCAGATCGCCGACCAGCTCGAAGACTGGTTCGTCGCGGGTGCCGCCGACGGCTTCAACCTGATGTTCCCGCTGCTGCCCGAGGACTGGGTGAATTTCGCCGAGCAGGTGGTGCCGGAACTGCAGCGGCGCGGCCTGGTCCCGACCGAATATGCGCCGGGCACGTTGCGCGACCGTTTTGGCCTTGCCCGTCCCGCCAACCGCTTCGCCGAGCAGCGCGCCAATGCGCGCGCCGTGTCCTGAGGAGGAAATCATGACCGCCGCGCCAAACCTGCAACCCCGCGAAGCCACCGCTCCGCGTCTCGTCAATGTCCTGCACAGCCCCAAGCGCATCCGCGTCAAATTTGGCGGGCGCACCATCGCCGACAGCCGCAATGTGCTGGTGCTGCGCTCCAATCATTTCCTGCCGATCTATTTCTTCCCGCCGTCCGCGGTCGATCCGTCGGTGCTGAAACCCTCGCTGCATCGCGAGCCGCATGCCGTCGGCGGCGAGACCGCCTATTGGGACATCGACAGCGGCGACAGGCGCGCCGCCAATGCGGCGTGGTCGTTCACAGCACCCCCGGATGAAAATCTGGCGCCGCTCGCCGGCCGTATCGCCTTCACCTGGAAGGCGGTCGACCAATGGTTCGAGGAGGAAGAAGAAGTCTTCGTCCACGCCCGCGATCCCTATGCGCGCATCGATGTGCTGCAAAGCTCCAGCCATGTCCAGGTCTGGTTCGACGGCGAGATCATCGCCGACAGCAAGCGCCCGGTGCTGCTGTTCGAGACCCATCTGCCGACGCGTTTCTACCTTCCTCCGGAGGATATCCGGCTGGAGCGGCTGACGGCGTCCAATTCGACGACGCGATGTCCCTACAAAGGCATCGCCTCGTACTGGTCGGGTCTGCTGAAGGACGGTTCGATCCGTCCCGACATTGCCTGGAGCTACCGCGACCCGATCGACGAAATGCCTAGGATCAAAGGCCTGATCGCCTTCTATCCGCAAGCGGTCGACCGCATCCATCTCGACGGCCAGCCGGCCTGACGGCGGCCTTTTCTCCCCATCCTCCAATTGATGAGAGACTGACAATGACGAAACGTTCCGACATCGATCTTTTGCGCAACCAGTCGACGCACGGCACCAATGGCGACATCTGGAATGTCGCCGTGGATGAATATGCGCAGGGCTTCCTCAAGCGCCGCGACCTCTTGAAATACGCTGCACTTCTGGCCTCACCGGCTTTGCCGCCTCGCAGGGGCTGTTTACATCCGGCGCACGCGCGGCGACCACCGGTGGCACGGTCCGCGTCGGCCTCGGCCAGCCGACCAAGGCGATCGATCCCGTCACCATCACCGATCCGGCCAGCATCGGCGTGCTCAGCCAGGTCGGCGAGTACCTGATCCTCGATGATCCCAAGGACGGGCTGCAGCCGAAGCTTGCGCTGTCGTGGGAAGCCGACGAGACGGCCAAGCGCTGGACCTTCAAGCTGCGGCCCGGCGTCAAGTTCCACGATGGCCGCAGCGTGACCGCCAAGGACGTGGTGGCGAGCTTCGAGCGGCTGGTCGATCCGGCCAGCGGTTCCTCGGCACTGTCGGCCTACAAGGGCATTCTCTCCAAGGGCGGCGCCAAGGTCGTCGACGATGAAACCGTCGCCTTCGATCTCGACCAGTCGAACGGCAATTTCCCGTTCTACGTTTCCTCCGACGTCTACAACGCCGTCATCCTGCCGGCCGACTATGCCGGCGACTTCGAGAAGACTTTCAACGGCACCGGCCCGTTCAAGCTGGACTCCTTCCGTCCCAAGCAAGGCGCAAGCTTCGTGCGCAACCCGGATTATTGGGGCGACAAGGCGCTGCCCGACCGCGTCGAGATCAAGTTCTTCGACGACGAACAGGCGCAGGTGCTGGCGCTGCAGGCCGGCCAGCTCGACGTCATCCCCAGCACGACGCGGCTGGAACTGGCGATCGAAGGCAATCCGAACTTCAAGCTGCTCAGCGTGCAGGCCAGCTCGCATGACCCGGCGCATCTCAGGACCGACCAGGCGCCGTTCACCGACAAGCGTATCCGCCGCGGGCTGGCGCTGACCATCGACCGCGAGGCCGTGGTCAAGGGCCTGCTGAAGGGCCGCGCCGTTGTCGGCAACGACACGCCGTTTGCGCCGATCTTCCCGTCGGCCGATCCGTCGGTGCCGCAGCGCAAGCAGGACATTGCCGAGGCCAAGCGCCTGCTGGGCGAGGCCGGCGTACCGAACGGCTTCGAGGTGACGCTGACCACCGAACGCGCCTACGACATTCCCGACTATGCCGTGATCATACAGAACTTCGCCAAGAAGGCCGGCATCGACATCAAGCTAAACGTGCTGCCGCAGGATGCCTATTACGGCTCGGCGACATTCGGCAGCTCGCCATGGCTCGACTCCAATCTCGGCATCACCGATTTCGGCCATCGCGGCACGCCCGACATCTTCCTCAACGCGACGCTGAAGAGCTCGGGCGCCTGGAACGCAGCGCATTTCAACAACCCGGACTATGACGCGCTGCTGCTCGAGTATGGCAAGGCGCGCGACCTGCAGGCGCAGCGGCTCGCCGCCGGCAAGATCCAGACGCTGCTGCTCGACGAGACGCCGCTGATCATCAGCTATTTCTCGCAGTACAGCCGCATCGTCTCCTCTAAGGTCGAGGGCGTGCGTTTCACCGCGATCTCGCATCTGCTGCTCGATAAAGTGTCGTTCGTTTGAGCGGCATCGCCTCAATCGCGATCGTCCGACCCCTGGCGGCGCGCGCGGGCTCGCTGCTGTTGACACTGTGGCTGGTCAGCGCGCTGGTCTTCCTCGCCGGGCAGGTGCTGCCCGGCGATGTCGGCCGCGTCATGCTCGGCCCGTTCGCCGATGCGCAGGCGGTCGCCGAACTCAACCGCAAGCTCGGCACCGACCAGCCGATCCTTGCGCAATACTGGCACTGGTTCAGCCGGGCGATCACAGGGGATTTTGGCGACTCGCTGTCGATGCGCGCGCCGGTGGCGCCGTTCGTTTTGTCGAGCATCAAGAATTCCGCCGCACTGGCCGGCGTCGTGCTGCTGTTCCTGGTGCCGATCGGCATCGGTGCCGGCGTCGTCGCGGGCCTGCGCTCGGGGAGCCTTGCCGACCGGCTGATCGTGCTGACCGGCGTCTCGCTCTCGATCGTGCCGGACTTCGTCTCCGGCCTTTTGCTGCTGATGGTCTTCGGCCTGTGGCTGGCCTGGTTTCCGATCACCGGAGCGGCGCCGGACGGGGCCGGCTTCTGGACGTCCAGCCACTACCTCATCCTGCCGGCGCTGCCGCTGGTGCTGAACCTCATCGGCTATGTCGCGCGCATGACCAGGGCAGGGGTGATCGAGGCGCG
This sequence comes from Mesorhizobium kamtschaticum, assembly GCF_056174585.1. Taxonomy (NCBI): domain Bacteria; kingdom Pseudomonadati; phylum Pseudomonadota; class Alphaproteobacteria; order Hyphomicrobiales; family Phyllobacteriaceae; genus Mesorhizobium; species Mesorhizobium kamtschaticum. Next base: position 3,037,159 of record NZ_CM149691.1, read on the forward strand.
CGGCGCGGACTATACGCGCACCGCCATCCTCAAGGGCCTCAGCCCCTCGCAGGTGCTGTTCAAGCATGTGCTGCGCAACGCGTTGGTGCCGACGGTGGCGGTCATCGCCACCCAGAGCGGTTTTCTGCTCGGCGGGCTGGTGGTGATCGAGGCGCTGTTCGGCATTCAAGGGCTCGGCAATCTGGTGCTGAGTGCTGCCAAGGCACGCGACTTTCCGATGCTCGAGGCCGGCGTGCTGGTGATGGCTGCGATCTTCGTGTCGACGGCGGCGATCGGCGATCTCTTGCAGGCGCTGCTTGATCCGCGCCAGCGCCGGCGCAACGCGCCATGACCGACCTCGCCCAGTCTCCCGTGCGCGGCGACATCAGGCTCTCCTGGCTCGGCCGACTGCGTGGTCTTCTGCCCGATGTGGCGCCGTCGACCGTGATCGGCTCGGCGGTGCTCTTGTTCTGGGTCGCCTGTGCGGTGTTCGGCTCGCAATTCGTGCCGTTCGATCCCTACGCCGAGGATTTCCTGTCGATGATGACGGCGCCCGACGCGGTGCACTGGTTCGGCACCGACCAGCTCGGCCGCGACGTGCTTTCGCGCATCATCGTCGGCTCGCGCGACATCCTGCTAGTAGCGCCGCTGGCGACATTGGCCGGCGTCACAGCCGGCAGCATCATCGGCCTCGTGCTCGGCACCTTTGGCGGCCTGGTCGATGCCGTCGGTGCGCGGCTGCTCGATGCCGTCATGTCGCTGCCCTTTATCGTGCTTGTGACGATGGCGCTGGTGGCGATCGGCCCGTCCAACCTCACCGTCATCCTGGTGATCGGCCTTGCCTATGCGCCGCTGGTGGCGCGCACCGTGCGCACCGCCGCGCGCGAACAGCGCGAACGCGACTATGTCAGCGCCGCGCGGCTCGCCGGCGAAGGACGGCTGGCGATCATGTTCCTGGAGATACTGCCCAATGTCCGGGAGACCATCCTGATCGAGCTCATCACCCGGCTCGGCTACGCCTTCTTCTCGATCGCGACGCTCAGCTTCCTCGGCCTCGGCATCCAGCCGCCATCGGCCGACTGGGGGCTGGCAATCGCCGACGGCTATGGGTTCCTCACCGGCGGCAAATGGTGGGTGGTGGTGTTCAATTCGGCCGCGATCATCTCGCTGGTGATGGCCACCAACCTGATCGCGCAGGGGATCGGGGCGCTCGAGAACAGCGATAAGTAGTTGCTGGACTTTTGCGCGTCTCCTGTGGCTTACAAGGTCGCCGAGCTCCCTCCTTTCGTCATCCTAGGGCGGAGCAGGAGCGCAGCTCCGTCGCGGAGACCCTAGGTGTTTAGTCCCGGCATTTGATGGGTTGGATCGAGCCGGAACCGTTTTGGCTCTTTTTCCCAGATTTTGCAGATGAACTCATAGGGCGTGAGGCCTTTGAGGGTCTTGAGCCTGCGCGCGAAGTTGTAGGCCGTGATGAAGTCGGCGAGGTGCCGACGCAGTTGATCGTGGTCGTCATAGTGGAAGCGCTTGACGGTCGCCTCCTTGATGGTTCGGTTCATCCGCTCGACCTGGCCATTGGTCCAAGGATGGTTGATCTTTGTGAGCCGGTGCTTGATGCCATGCTTGTCGCAAATGTCGTCGAAGACGTGCTGAGGGGCGTGCTGATCGCAGGTCCGATTGGTGAACTGGATGCCGTTGTCGGTTAGAATGGTGTGGATGGCATAGGGCACGGCCGCAATCAGATCCTGAAGGAACTGGACCATCAGCATCTTACCCGCTGTCTCGTGCAATTGCGCATAAGCGAACTTGGACGTTCGATCTATGGCAACGAAGAGACGTAGCTTGCCCTCGGCGGTCTGCACCTCGGCGATATCAATGTGGAAATAGCCGATCGGATAAGCCTCGAACTTCTTCTTGGCCGGCTTGTCGGCGTCCACCTCCGGCAGTCTCGAAATGCCGTGGCGTTGAAGGCAGCGATGCAATGACGAGCGCGTCAGGTGTGGGATCGTCGGCTGAAGGGCATATAGACAATCATCGAGCGGCAGCAACGTATGTTTGCGAAAGGCGACGATGGCGGCTTCCTCTTCGAGCGACAGCACTGTCGAGCGCGGCTCTCTGGGACCGGTCGGCAGATCGGCGGTCGAGGTTCGGTGCCGCCACTTCGCGACCGTCTTCGGATCGATGCCATAGCGCTTGGCGAGCTTCTTCAGGCTCTCTTGACTATTTTGTATTGCTCGACGGGTTGCCTCTGTCGTCGTGGCCCGGCCGTGTAGAACCTGTCCCATAGTGCCTCCTTCCATTCGGAAGAAAATATCACACCATTAAAGCCAGGGATCAAACACCTAGGGTCTGCGCCGCGTCGCTTCACTCCTTGCTACGCCCTAGGATGACGAAGAGAGGAATGCGCAGCATAATCTCAGCCGTCGGCGCCTAATCGAGCAGGCCCTGGATGGTAGCCGCCACGGCCGCCGGGGCGTAGGGCTTGGGCAGGAAGACGCCGCCGCTCGGCATTGCGTCCGCCGCCGGCTGGCGCTTGCCCGAGGTGATGATGATCTTGACCGGCGGCCAGCGGTCGCGCACGGCGGCCGACAGGCGCAGGCCGTCCATGGAGCCGGGCATGTCGATGTCGGTGAACAGGATGGCGATGTCCTGCCGGCTCTCCAGCAGGCGGATCGCCTGGTCGGCATTGCTGGCTTCCAGCACATCGTATCCCGCCTCGCGCAGCTCGTCGGCGATGGCGAACAACAGGAACGCTTCGTCTTCGACGACAAGGACGGTGGCGAGGCTCTGAGTGGTCATGGCACGCTCTATGTAGTCAGTAAGGTGCTGTCGGCAACTGGGGTGCCGGTGCGTTCAACACGCATTCGACGCCGTCGGGGTGGTAGTCGATCTGCACCGAGCCGCCGAAGTCGGTGCCCAGCACGCGCTCGATCAGGAAGCGGCCGAAGCCGCGCCGGCTGGGTGGCGTCACCGGCGGGCCGCCGCTCTCGCGCCAGCGCCAGAGCAGCCGCTTTTCGCCTGATGCCTCGGCCGATGGCTGCAGCGACCATTCGATCGACACCTTGCCTTCCGGTGTCGACAGGGCGCCATATTTCAGCGCGTTGGTGGCCAGCTCGTTGACGGCGAGCGCCAGCGTCAGCGCCATCTTGGGATTGATCGGCAGCGCCGGGCCGGAAATCGAAATCTGTTCGAGCGGGAAGGTGGCGATGGTGTTGTCGACCACCTCGCGGATCGAGGCGCTGGTCCAACGGGTCTTGTTCAAGATGTCATGCGCGTTGGCGAGCGCCCGCAGACGCTCGTTGAAGGTGGCGCTCGCGGTGGCGATGTCGGTGTTGCGCAGAGTTTGCGAAGCGATGGCCGCGACCATCGCCAATATGTTCTTGATGCGATGTTCGAGCTCGTGGGTCAGCAGTTCCTGCCGCGCCTGTGCCTCGCGCCGGTCGGTGACATCCTGCATGACGCCGAACATCTTGATAGGCTTGCCGGTCTCGTCATGGACGAAATCGATGTGGCGCGACAGCCAGCGCAATTCGCCCGTGTCGGGCCGCCGGATGCGGTATTCCACGGCAGGCACGGCGGTGCCATTCTTACGCGTTTCCGGGTTGGAGCGGACGTTCTTGTCGTCGGGAATGACGATGTTTTCCAGCACACTGATGTGCACGCTGTCGCGCGGCGACAGCCCCCAGAGACCCCAAAAACCCTCGGAGCCGACCACGGTTCCGCTGGCGATGTCGAGTTCGAGTGCCGCAATGCCGGCGGCATTCTGCGACAGCTGCAAGCGCCGCTCGCTCTGCAACAAGGCCTGCGCCGCCTGCTTCTGGTCATCGATATCGGTGTTGGTGCCGATCCAGCGCAGGATGACGCCGTCGGCATCGCGGATCGGGACGGCGCGCGCAATGAACCAGCGATAGATGCCGTCATGCCGACGCAGCCGGAACTCGGTCTCGTAGAAGGTGCCGGCGGCCGCCGTCTGTTGCCACTTTTCTGCGGCCGCGACGATGTCGTCGGGATGCACGATGTCGGCCCAGCCTTGACCGTCAAGCTCGCCGGGCTTCGCACCGGAATAATCGTAGACGCGCGGGTTGAACCAGTCGAGCAGCCCGTCCGGCGTCGCCGTCCAGACATGGTTGGGCATCGCCTCGGCGAAGGTGCGGAATTGCATCTCGCTCTGGCGCAGCGCCTGTTCGGCAAGCAGCCTGTCGGTGACGTCGACACCCTGGACGAAGATGCCGAACACTTCGCCCGCCGGGTTTCGCACCGGCTGATAGACGAGGTCGATGAAGCGGTCTTCGATCGCCGCACCCGGCGCGCGCTGCAGCTCGGCCTTCAGCGCATAGCCGATGAAGGCTTCGCCGGAAGTGAACACCTGGTCGAGCAGCTCGAAAAAGCCCTGGCCTTCTATCTCGGGCAGGGCCAGGCGGATCGGCAGGCCGATGATGTCCCGGTGGCCGACGAGCTGCATGTAGGCGGCATTAGTCAGCTCGACGACATGCTGCGGACCCGACAGCATGGCCATGAAGCCCGGCGCCTGTTCGAACATCTGGCGCTGGCGGTCGCGCTCGCTGGCGCGCCAGCGCTCGGCGGCGACCTTGGCTGTCGTCTCGATGACGATGGCGATAACGCCGGCCGGTTCGCCGCTTTCGTCGAGCACCGGTGAATAGTCGAGATCGAGCCAGACCTGTTCGGGTTTGCCGGTGCGGTTCAGCGTCAGCACCTGCTCGCGATAGGCAAGCGTGCCGCCGCCCAGGCAGACCTTCATGATGTTGTCGTTGAAGTCGGCCACCTCGGGCCAGCCTTCGCGCACTTTCGAGCCGAGCAATTGCGGATGGCGGCCGCCGGCAAATTCCGAATAGCCGTCATTGTAGATCATGACGCCATCCTCGCCCCACAGCATGACGATCGGCACATTGGAGCGCAGGATCAGCGAGACCGCCGTCTTCAGGCTCTGCGGCCAGACTTCGATCGGTCCGATCGAGGTCGAGGCCCAGTCGAACGCCGCGATCAGGCAGCCGAGCTCTCCGCCGCCCGACAGGAAAGCAAGGTGACGATTGCCTATGGTCGTTGTGCTGGTTTGCGGCATGGCGTCTCGTGAATCGGTCGGCATCTGTGCGAGAGTCGATTGGTGCGGGCTAACATGTCGGATTCTGTGGATCGTGCGCTCGTGCTGACCATGGCGGAGCGCCATGACCGCTCGCCGTGTTGGACGCTTTTGACGAAGCCGTGAATAGGCATTGCTCCCCTGAACGCCTCAACCCGGAAAAAGCCATTCGGTTCCCGGCACTTGCCGATTTTCCTTCGGCAGGGTTGCCGGATTGAGGGTGTGAAAGCCGGCTATTCGATCGAATTTCTTTGCAAGCCGTTAATTCGCCCATGCTGTTAATGAGCGCGTTCTAATGCATGTCGACTGAAACTGCGTAGCGTTTTGGGATAACGACATGCGCGAAACTGATTGGTTTGGCGCGGGGTACGCAATGACCAAGAATCTGGCAACGCACGCTATGTGCCGCCCAAGGACACAAGGCTTCCTTGTTCAGCAAAGCCGCGCCGGCGCTGTTTCCACTCGTCGTGGCGGCGCTGGGCTATATGATCGGCAGGCAGTTCTTCGGCATATAGGTTCCCTGAGCCGAAGGCATCAGGCACTGATTTCGGCTGCCGCCTCCTCGGCGCTGGCTTCGGCCCGCTTGACGCGTTCGCTGGCCAGAAGCACGACCGGACAGGCGACGGCGGCAAGTACAGCCGTAGCGGTGTCGCCAAAGAACAGCTCTTCACCCGGGCGTTGCGTGACGCCCATCACCACCATTGTGACGCCCTTGGCCGCCTCTCTGGCGATCGCCCTGTCCGGTGTGGCGCGGGTGCGGATCGCAGTGTCGACAGCTACTCCATAGCGGTCGGCGAGATCGGCGACTTCCTTCAATACAGCTTCCTCGCGGCGATGCGAGACCGAGCCCGGCCGGCTGCCTTGCCTCGCCTGCGAGACATAGAGAACCTTGACGCGCGCCCTATGCGGCCGCGCCAGCGCCAGAGCGAAATCGGCGGCGCGGCGCGCGACCGCCGTGCCGTTGACGGGGACCAGTATGATGGTTCCGGCGCGCAGCACCGGCATCTTGCCGGTGGATTTGGCACCGTTCAGCACCAGGCACAGCGGGCCGTCGAAACCACTGGTGATATCGTTCAGCGTGCCGCTGAACGTGGCATTGTCGGTCAGCGCATTTTCCAGCCCAACCAGCAAGAGGCCGTATCCCTTGCGGGCTTCCGTGGCGATCGTCTCGGCGGTAGCCTCGATCTCGGTGCGGGCGGTAAGGTGGACCTTGTCGACGGGCGTATCCTCGGCCTTGCTGACGGCCCTGGCGCTTCTGGCCGCCCCCTTCTTGACCTGTTGCGAGGTCCGCTCCGGACCCTTATCGCGGGTAGTGACGGGCAGCTCCCCGCCCTCGAGGTGGAGAAGCGTCGTCGGCATGCCGCTGCCGCCGCCGACCAGCCCCGCCAGATAGGCAGTGAACTTGCCGACCGGACTGTCGTCGACCAGCAACAGCAGCCGTTCCAGCTTCGAGACGAAGCCGCGCTCGTCGAGCAGTTCGCGGTCGACGCGCTGCTTCTCGGTATCGTTGACAGGCAGGCGGCCAAGTGCCCAGCGCAGCATCGGCGGCATGGCGAGCGTGGTGATGACGGCCATGGTGACGATCATCGTGAACAGGTTGTGGGACAGGATGTTCATCGACAGGCCGATGCTGGCGACGATGACCTCGGTCGACCCGCGCGCGTTCATGGCGCTGCCGACGGCGGTTGCCTCTTTCAGCGACATGCCGGCGATCCTGCCGCCGAGGAAGGCACCGCCGAACTTGCCGATGCTGGCAATGGCCACCAGCGCCAGCGTCAGCAGTGCCAGTGTCGGGTCGGTGAGCACGGTGAGGTCGGCGGACAGGCCGGCCATGCCGAAGAACACCGGCATGAACAGTGCCGTGATGACGCCGCGCAGCTGGCTCTCGATATGGTCGGACAGGATCGGCGATTCCCCGACCAGTATGCCGGCGACGAAGGCGCCGAGCACCGTGTGGACACCGATCAGGTTGGTGATCAGGGCCATCACGCCCATGATGATGAGGATGACGGTGATGACGGCATATTCGCTGCGGAAAGAGTCGTTGCTCCAGCGGATCAGGGTGAACACCAGGCGGCGGCCGATGGTGAAGGAAAACACCATGAACAGCGCCACCTCGGTCACGGTGGTGATGAGCGGCAGAACCTGCGGGCTGCCATTGGTGGCGATGCCGAAGGTGACGGCGATGATCAGCCAGCCGATCGTGTCCTCGATGATCGCCGAGGAGATGATGACCTGACCGAGATTGCGGCGCATGAAGTTCATCTCGCGCACCACCATGGCGACGATCTTGACGGAGGAAATCGACAGCGCCGTGCCGAGGAACAGTCCGGCGACGACGCGCTGCGTCGGGTCGGGCAGCAGCGAGTCCGGCAGGAACTGTGACAGCGCGAAGCCGCAGACAAAGGGTACGACGACGCCGGTGATCGAGATCGAAAAACAGGCAGCCCCCACACGGCGCACCAGGCGCAGGTCCGTCTCCATGCCGGTCAAGAGCAGGAGCAGCAGGATGCCGAGCTGGGAGACGGCATCGATCATGCCCTTTTGCGCCGGATCGCTGGAGAAAATCAGGTGCTGGGCGTCAGGCCATATCCAGCCGAACAGCGACGGGCCGAGCAGGATGCCGCCGATCAGCTGGCCCATGATCGCCGGCTGGCCATAGCGCTGGAAGACTTCGCCGAGGCCGCGGCCAACCAGAAGCAGAAGCACGATCTCGGCGACGAACAGGCCTTCGGCCGAGCCGCCCATGCCCGAGGCATGTGCGGGCGCCAGCGCGGCGAAGGCGCGGCTTACCGGCGCCAGAACAAGAGCAGCCAGCACGAGAGTGGCCGTGATACGGCCTGACGTCGTTGCCGATTGCCGGTTCATGGGTTCCCTCAAGACGTCGCGGCGGGCTGACCATCACAACGCGCGGGCTGCCGTTTGCGTTGCAGTCATCCTGTCGTCAGACGTGGACGTCGCCGAAGGAGAGCTCGCCATCGCCGCCGGACGCGAAAAGAACAATGGCGAACAGCCCGGCATAGAATACCGCCACAACGACCACGATCGCCAAACCGGGAATGGGGCCAAGCGCGGCGCCGTCGACGGCATCGCGAAGCGAGCCGACGAACCCGACCTTGACCTCCCCGGTCTGAAGGCTGGGGGTCGATATTTTGACCACCCAGGCCAGTAGCAGGATCATGAAGAGATAGATGTAATTCCGCCGCAGGCGGCGCGCCAAGGCAGCACGCTGCGACAGGAGGAATTTCGGCGCGCGCAGGCCTTCGCCGACGATGAGCAGCCAGTCCGAGGCGAAATCGGGCTGCGGGGAGAATATCTGCGCGAAATAGTGGCGCTCGAACTGGCGCACGCGCGCCCGGTAGAAGTCGAAGAACCGATAGCGGCGCGCCTCGATCCACAGAAGCAGCAGGATCAAGAGCATGGCAAACAAGAGAACGCCATGATGTGCGCTGGCCGTCGACAGCGATACGGAAAGCAGCGCCGCGACCACGGTGATCGCCCAGTTCGTGGTTCTATCAAGGCGATCGCGCCATCCGGCCATGCGCGCGATCTCGGCGCGATGGAAATGCGACAGCGTGTTCACGCGCTCCGTCGATGAAAGGACAGGCCCTGTGGGTTTCGCCGACGCATCGTTCATGGCGCCCTCCGGCAAGGACCAAAACGGTTTGCCGGCAAAATCGTTCCCTTGCGGCAGTTGACGCGAACAGGTGGATGGCGCGATCCGGGAGAGCAATCCTGTCCCGGCGCCAGCACCACGGTCGCGATTGCGGGCCAGTGGATGCCTCGATGTCCAGATTTGTCCGCGCCTTCACGGTGACCGGCGTGCCGATCGCAAGGGATGCGCTGGCGCTGCAGGCCGGCGTCGATCTCGCCATCGGGCAAGGCAGCCGGCTCGGCTTCACCTATGACGGCCAGTTCGCTTCGGGCGCCATGGAAAACGCCTTCAAGGCGAGTTTCTCGACGCGGTTCTGAACGGCACAGGGCATTCTGGAGTCCTTCGCGAGGCCGGGTCGCAACTTATGTTGACTATCCATAAACCCTGCTTCCCGGGCGCGGTCGAACTTCTTGAAGGTTTAAGAGAATAGCCTTTTAGAAGAAGTTGAATTATCTTCTATCGCCTCCGAATCAGTGTCGCTTGACATATTAGGCAATATAAGAATACGATTTGGAGTTGCCGAATTGGGGGGCTCCAATGACGGACATTTCTATAAGCGCGAGCTTGCTCGCTCGCGCTGCGAAGAGGAATGGCTATGCCGTTCCTGCCAAAGGACTGGTCTTCTTTGGCATTCGCGGCCTGTCTCCAGATCATCCTTTCGAGAATACTTTCGCGCAGATGCAGCCGGCGCATTTCAGCGCCTATGATTTCCGCCACATGCGCTGCACTCTTGGGCAGTGGAAGGTGGAGACAGGCGAAGTGGCGCTGTTTCCGGGCTCGACCGTGCCATCCCTGCCCAACATCACCAATGCGAAAGCCAAGGGCGGCTCCGGCACCAATCTTTTGATGCCTGGACGCTTCGAACATGAGCGCGGCACGCACAAGGCCGGCAAGCCGAGTGGCCACCGGGCCTTTCGTCAGGCGTCTTTCCAACCGGTCTGGCGCACCGCCGACAATCTGGATTACGACCTTCAGGACAGGCTGGATTTCGGCTCGGGCTCGGGCGATTTCGTCTGGGACAATATCCACTGCGCCTACTACGACAATCCGGAGGCGGGCTATTCCAGCGCCGGCTGCCAGGTGGTCTGCGGTTTGCCGCAATCGCCGGCGCGCAACATGGCGCCGGAAACCGGCCCGTGGCGGGCCTTCATCGACAGCGCCTATGGCACCAGCCAGACCCGTTTCGTCTATCTGCTGTTCACCGCCGAGGAATTGTCGTCCGTCGACAAGGTTGCCGACACGGTGCTGAAGCAGGTCGTCCGCTTCGGCTCGTCGGGCGCGCTCGCCAAGAAAGTACAGCAGGCGCTGGTCAAGCAAGGCGATTTGCAGGGCACGCCCGATGGCGCCTTCGGACGGCTGTCGCTGATGGCGCTGGTCGATTTCCAGAAGCGCCAGTTTGGCGCAGGCGCCGCCGATGGCGTGTGCGGAGAGATAACGGCGGCAGCCCTTGGCGTGGATCTTCCCACCATTGCCAATGCGGGCGCGTCGCCGATGCCTGCCGGTCCCGCCGACCAGGCGACATCAGGCAATCCGGATATTCCCGACGAAACCGATCTGGCGCCGGACATACTGACCCTGCTGCTTTCCGCGCTGGGCCTGCAGCCACCCACGGGCACGACGACCACACCGCCGCCAACATCGACGGGCCCGGCCGCCGGCTCTACCCAGGGGAGCGGAACTTCGACGACAGGGCAAGGGACGGTGACGCCGCCCGCCGATGGCGGCCGGGCAAACTTCGAACGCGCCCAGGAAATCGTTCGCGAGTTCGAAGGCGGCTATTCCGACGATCCCAAGGATCCCGGCGGCGCCACCAATTTCGGCATCACCTTCAAGACGCTTGCGGCGTGGCGTGGCAAGCCGGTCAGCAAGGCCGACGTCGCAAACATGTCGTACCAGGAAGCCAAGGAGATTTATTTCTCGCAATACTGGTCGAAATCGTCCTGCGGCGCGATGCCTGGTCCGCTGGCGCTCGCCGTCTACAATGTCGCCGTCCATGCCGGGCTTGGCACCGCGGCAACCTATCTGCAGAAGGCGCTCAACCAGAATGGCGCGGCGGTAGCCGTTGATGGCGGCATCGGCGGCGAGACATTGGGTGCGATTCCGAAGGTGCCACTGCCGGATCTGATCGGCGACGTCATCGATCTTTATGACGCCAAGCTGCGCGCGCATCCCAATTACGAGCATTTCAAGAACGGCTTCAATCGGCGCGTCAACAAGCTGCGGCTCGAAACCGAGCGCTGGCTTGAGGAAGACGGCGAACAGACGCTTCCAATACCGACGCCCAACCTAGGCGAAGAAGGGGATCCTGTCGTGACGGACAAAGTGAGCGAATTCATTCAGGCGCTGCTGGCTGCACTCCAGCCTGGTGCAACGACAACGACGACACCGGCAACCACGACGACGCCGGCAACCACCACGACAACCACCACGCCGGCAACAGGAGCGGGGACCACCGTGGCGGCGGCTGCCGGCCTGGCGCTTCTGCTGCGCCAGTTGGCGCAGGGTCTGGACGGCAACCCTGTCGTGCTGCCACCGGATTCCGCCGCCACCAATGTGCTGACGCCGGTCAACGGGGCGCTTGGCCAATGGTTGGGGAAGCTGCTCGACGGGCGCAAGAGCGCGCTCGGGATCATTGGAGTGCTGGCAAGCGCCTTGCTTACGCCGGCAACGGCCGGAGGGGCAGCGACCACATCTCCCTTGGGCGAACTCATTCCGATTCTCGGCTCGATACCGGGACTGGCGCCGATCATGATGCCGATTTCGCTGGCTCTGACCGCTTGGGGTCTGCTCGGCAAGGTCGACAAATACGTGCGCGCGGCAAAGCAATAGGGCTGGCGCCAAGGGGGGAACCAATGGCTGATGTTCCAGGTGATGGACCATCCCGGAACATCGTTGTCTTTGCGGACGGCACCGGCAACAGCGCGGCCAAGGCGTTCAAGACCAATGTGTGGCGGCTCTACCAGGCGCTCGATCTGACCGGCGCCGACCAGATCGCCGTGTTCAGCGACGGCGTCGGCACCTCGCAGTTCAAGCCGTTCGAGATCATCGGCCTGGCGCTCGGCTTCGGCGTCAAGCGCCGCGTGCTGGCGCTCTACAAGTTCCTGTGCCTGAACTATGAACCGGGCGACAAGATCTTCGCCTTCGGCTTCAGCCGCGGCGCCTTCACCATCCGCGTGCTGGTCGGCATGATCGCGCGCGAAGGGCTGGTCAACTTCAAGACGGAAGAGGAACTCGACCGCAACGCGCGCGCCGCCTACCGGTCCTATCGGCCGAAGGCTTTTCCCGCATGGCAGCCCTGGGTGGTGTTCGCCCGCTACGCCGCCGCGCAATGGTTCGCGCTCTGGAACGAGATCACCGGAAGCCGCGACTACAGCCAGGTCAAGCCGCGCACGCCCGACCCCCGCTCGGCCGAGGATATCCGGGTCGCCTTCGTCGGCGTCTGGGATACGGTCTCTGCCTATGGCCTGCCGGTCGATGAATTGACCAAGGCGGTCGACAAGTGGGTCTGGCCGATCACCTTCGAGAGGCGCACGCTGCTGGAGCCTGTTCAATGCGCAAGGCAGGCCTTCAGCATTGACGACGAGCGGCGCACTTTCTTCCCGATCCCGTGGAACGAACTGATCCCGGTGAAGAAATCCGAGGCCGGCCCGGCAGTGGGCAATGAAGAAGCCGCCGCGGCCGACAAGAAGATCCCCGACCCCCGCCTGAAGCAGGTGTGGTTCGCCGGCTGTCACTCCAATGTCGGCGGCGGCTATCCCGATGACAGGCTTGCCCATATCCCCTTGTGCTGGATGATCGGCGAAGCTGCGGAACGGGGCTTGCGTTTCAAGGCAGAGACGGTTGCCGACTATTGGGACTACGCTTCCGATGCCGGCCGCATCTATGATTCCCGTTCCGGCGTCAGCGTTTTCTACCGCTATCATCCGCGCCCGGTGAAGACGCTGATGGGCGAGGGCGTCAGGCCGCTGGTCGATGCCAGCGTCATCACCCGAATGGCCAAGGGTGCGGACGACTATGCGCCGGTTTCGCTGCCGGAGCATATCGACGTGCTGACACCACTCGGCGCCCGCATTCCCTTCAACGGTGTGCCTGCGGGCGTCCTGGCGCCGGCCGGCACTGGCATTGTCGACAAGCTGCCATTGCCGGACGACCGCCAGCGCGATCTGGTGGCGATGGAGAGGAAATTCCATGGCGCGCTCGACCAGCTTCAAAGGAACAGCGTCGCAGCCAGTACGCAACATATCGGCAGCCGTACGCAACGCATGCAGCTGATGCTGGACACGGTCTGGTGGCGGCGCGGGCTTTATTACGTGCTGTTGTCGATTGCGGTGCTTTTCGCGGCGTTTCCGCTGTTTGCAGGGTACGTCACGCTCGACATCAGCAACCAGTTCAGTCAATCGGCCCGAGGCATTGTCGGGCCGATCATTGGATTGGTCAGCGGCTTTCTGCCTGGCATCGCCTCGCCATGGATAGATGCCATGGCCAAGCAATCCGTTCCTGCCGCAATCCTGGCGGCGCTGTTTCTTGTTCTCCTTTGGGTCAACGGAGTTCTGCGCACACGTATCAACGACCGGGCGCGATCGGCCTGGAACGTCAATACAGGGCGCAATGCGACGATGCTGCAGTCGAGCAGAAACGATGCGCATCGACGCACCTCACTGATCGGAGCTGTTGGCCTTGGCATAGGTGCGCTGGCGGTGTGGTTTGGCGGAAATTACAAGACCGGTTTGGGCTTCGCAGCTGTGGCACTGGGCTTCCTCGGTACCTACGCCGTGTTGACCAGCCGTGGCCCGCGTGATGGGGCCGCGCCGACGCCCGTCTCGCTGCGCATCGCGCGCGCCATCCGAACCGACCCTCGCGCTCAACGCCTCTACGAGCGACTGCGGGAGTATGTTCTGCCTATGACATTTCTGCTCGTGTCGGCCGTTCTGCTGTTGTTTGTCATCAACAAGGCAACATTCGAGGTCGCCGACTCCATGGGCGCCTTCTGTGCCAAACCCGGGCTTGGCGATCCGCTAGAGGGTGAAAGGCTGACGGAGACACCCTACGTATTCCGCACCGCTGACATGTGTGGCGACACCGGCAATTGGCTACAGGAAGGCGTTCGCTACGAGGTTGCGATTTCAATCACCGACGCCTGGAAGGACAGCACCTTATGCGCCGATACGCGTGGCGTGCCGAAGAGCAGCGTCAAGCACTATCTGGCAACGCTGATGAAACGCTGGTGGGCGGAGCCCTATTTCAAGCCCATCGCCCGCGTCAACAGGTTCGGCAATGACGAGTATGTCCTCAATGCCGTCGAGTCGGTGATCCCCGGCCAATGCGCGAACATGAAGCTCACCGCCGAGATCAAGCCCAAGACATCGGGTGAACTCTATGTCTATGTCAACGATGCCGTATTCGGCCTGCCTGGCATCCATGACTTCTACGGCAACAACTATGGATCGGCTGAGGTGAGGGTCAGCAAGGTGAACGTGTTCCCCTGCCTGCCGTCATTTCCGCCCACTGATCCAGTCAACCAGAAGAGCGACGAGGCCAAAGGCGGCGCCAATTGCGCAAACCGTGGGCCACCCGCCGCAGCTCCAGGCAACACCGGCCAGCAATGAGCCGATGGCGCCGCCGATGAAGAAGATGCCGACGAACAGGCCGTTGAGGCGGCCGCGGGCCTGGGGCTGAAGCAAGTTGACGGCACGGCGGCCGAGTGTCTGGTCGCCGGTGACGCCGATGTCGAGCAGCACGGCGCTGGCGCCCATCAGCACCAGCGGTTGCCAAGTCGCTCCGGACAGGAAGGAGCCGGCCCAGGCGGCGAGCGCCATCGCCCCGATCAGCACGAGATGGCAGAAAATGGTGGCGAACCGCGTCCAGCCATGGTCGCCGGCGCGGCCGAACAGCGGCGTGACCACGGCACCGCCGGCGCCGACGAGTGCGAAGAGCGCAATGCCGCGTTGGCCAAGGCCGAAAGGCGGCCCCGCGAGGCGCAAGGCCACCGCCGTCCAGAACAGGCTGAACGCCGCCATCACCAGCGCCGCCGTCAGCGCCCGGCGCCGCAGCACCGGCTCGTCGCGCAGTAGACCGAACAGTGAGGCGATCAGCGCGCCATAGGAGGATTCCGCCTGCGGGCGCCGTGGCGGCAAGGTGAAGGCGAGCACGCAGGCAAGCAGGACGAGTGCGGCGGCGCTGAGGCCGTAGAAGGCGCGCCAGCCCCAGGCATCGGCGATGAGGCTGGCCAGCGGCCGCGCCAGCAGGATGCCGATCATCAGCCCGCTCATGACATCGCCGATGACGCGGCCGGCCTCGCCGGGCGGCGCCATCGAGGCGGCGATCGGCACCAGGATCTGGATCGCCGAACAGGCAGCACCCAGAACGAACAGGACGATCAGCAGCGAGGCGATGGTGGGCGCGAAGGCGGCGACGCCAGCCGCAAGGGCGGCCGTCAGGAGCATGCGCAGGATCAGCGCCCGGTTCTCGCCGAGATCGGCCATCGGCACTAGGAAGAACAGGCCGGCGGCATAGCCGAGCAGCGTCGCCATGGCGACGAGACCGACGCTCGCCGCACTGGCGCCGAGCGACGGGCCGATCAGCCCGACCAGGGTCTGCGGCGCGAACAGATTGGTGACGATGATGCCGGTGGAGGCGGCAAACAACAGCGTCTGCGGGCCGGTGATGGTGCCGGCGGGAAGCCGCTCGCACAGCTGGCCGTCATTGGTGTCGGGCATGGGGTCCTCAATAAGTCGGCATATCGTTTGGGGACTTTATGCCGAAGCCTTATCATGCTACAATTCAATCAATTCGATAATGATTATGCGAGATACGCATGAATATCCATGATCTCGAAGCCTTCATCGCCGTGGTGGAAACCGGCTCGATCGTCGGTGCCTCGGCCAGGCTCAACCTCACCCAGCCAGGCGTTACGCGCCGCATCCAGAACCTCGAGGATGGGCTGGCGACCGCGCTTCTCGACCGCCAGTCGAAGCCGCTGAAGCCGACGGCCTCCGGGCGCGAGGCCTATGAGCATGGAAGGCGGGTGCTGCGCTCGCTGGAGGATTTGAAGGCCGGCGTGTCGCCGCAAGCCGAGGTCAAGGGCGAGTTCCGGCTGGGCATCATGCCCTATCTCTCCGACGCAGCACTTGCGCTCCCACTCGACAGTCTGCGTGCCACCTTTCCGCAGCTGACGTTGCGCATCACCTCGGGCTGGTCGCCAAGGCTGGTGGAACAGGTGGCGCGCAGCGAGCTCGACGCGGTGGCGGTGTGCCTCGCCGAAGGCCTGGCGCCGCCGGACGAACTGGTCTGCGACGATCTCGGCGCGCAATCGGTGCTGCTGGTGGCGTCGCCCGGCCTTGGCGTGCCGAAGAAAGCCGACCTTGCCTCACTGTCGCGCTTTGCCTGGGTGATGAACGAAAACGGTTGCGGTTTTCGCGCCTTCATCCGCCAGAGTTTCGAGGCCGCCAGGCTGCCGTTCCAGGTCGGCGTGGAAGCGCTCAGCGTCGATCTCAGAATGTCGCTGGTGGCGCGCGGCCACGGCATCGGCATCGTCACGCCCGGCGCCTTCGCCGACAGCCGCTGGCGTGACAGGGTCGAGGTGATCGACTGCCCCGACTTCAAACCGCAAGTCCGCGCCTGGCTGCTGCACCGCCCGCCTGCCGGACGGCTTGCCCGGCCGATCGCGTTGTTCCGCGACGCGCTGATCGATGGGCTGCAGGTGCCGATGCCACTGGTGTCGTGAGCTGGTGGTTTGAGTCCTTTCAATCGCTTAGGCGTGCCCGTTCAGATTTTGACTCGCATCCGGCCAGCCCTTGAGAATCTTCGAGCCTTCAGCAACATGGCGGCGATGGCCGAGACACGAGCATGAACAAGCCGATTTCCACCGCACCGCGCAAGCCCGCACCACGCAAGGCGCCGATGGCGCTAACCGAGGCGCTGGTGGCGCGGACCATGCGTGTGGTCGAGGATGCCGGGCCGACGCCGGGCATGGTCTATATGCTGGACGCCGACTATGCGCGGTTTCGCGACGAGATCCTCGCCAGCGCGCCGCCCGGACCACTGAAGCTGTTCGCCTATGGCTCGCTGCTGTGGAAGCCGGCCGGGGAGGTGAGGGGTGGTGAACGGGCCGTGGCGCGGGGCTGGCACCGGTCGTTCTGTTTTACCGTGCAGCGCTTCCGCGGCACGCTTGATCAGCCCGGCCTGATGATGGCGCTTGACCGTGGCGGCCAATGCCAGGGCATGGTGTTCGAGATCGCCGAACCGGTTGCCGAAAATCTCGAAGCGCTGCTGCGCCGCGAGATGACGATCCTGCCCGCCGTCAACGTGCCGCGCTGGCTGCAGGTCACGACCGAGAGCGGTGCGAGCCGGGCGCTCGGCTTCGTCGTCGATCCCGCCAATCCGCGCTACGCCGGCAAGCTCGACAAGCAGGCGGTCGCGGCGACCTTGGCCAGAGCTGTCGGTCACTGGGGGTCGGGCGCGCAATATTTGTTCGAGACGATCCGCCATCTCGACGCCTGTGGTATTCGCGACCGCAATCTTTGGCAGCTGCAGGCACTGGTGGCGCAGGAGATTGGGCGGGTGCAGGGCGCCACCTAGTGCACGGAAGTTTCGACCAGTTGCCTGCTGTGACGGATCGCCTGCCTTGGCGATTGGCGGAAACATCCACCGCTTCGTCATCCACGGGCGGAGCAAGGAGCGAAGCGACGCGGCGCAGACCCGAGGATCCATGCCGGAACTCCTGAGCGCCGCCACGGTGCAGAATTCTGCTCCGCTGCACTTTACGGCAAAGGTCGCGGCATGGATCCTCGGGTCTCCGCGACGCCGCTGCGCGGCTGCTCCGCCCGTGGATGACGAAGTTGAGAGGCCTCGGCTAATCTCCATCCAATCGATCAAAAATAACTGAGCCGAGGAACTAGCCTTTCGTCAGCACTCCAAACGCTGCGCGACCCAGAAAATCTCGAAAGCTTTCCGGCTGCTTACCGGTAAGCGCAGTGAAATCGCTGGAGGTCGCAACGTGGCGGCCCTCGGCGATCGAGGCGCATAGCGTGGTGAAGGCCTGTGGCCAGGGATTTTCGAGACGCGCCGAGGCGGAGGCCAGATAGTCGCCGGGGGAGCAGGGACGATAGCGTAGGGGCTGTGCTGTCGCGTCAGCATAGAAGGCGACGATGTCGTCGAAGCCCAGCGCCCGGTCTCCAGTGATCGTGTAGAGGGCGCTGGATCTGTCTGACCTGGCCACCGCCGCGGCGACCGCCGTTGCCACGTCGTCGCGCGAGACCGGTGCAACCAGGCCCTGTCTGGCAGGTAGCGCGAGTTCTCCCGATTCTCGGGCGGGCATCAGCCAGGCGTCGCGGATGAAATCACTGTAGAGGCCGCAGCGCAGGACGGTCGAGGGCGCGCCGCAGGCGGCCAGGCGGCGCTCTGCGTCGCGGTAAACAGGCGCGTAGTAGAACGGCGACCCCTCGCCGATGTCGACGATGCTGGTGAAGGTGATGTGGCCGACACCGGCCGCGCTTGCTGCCGCGATGGCGTTGGCGTGGTGGCGCATGACCGCATCCGCATGGCCGTCGCTTGAAATCAGCACCAGTTCGTCGATGCCGGTGAAGGCTGCCTTCAGGGTGGGGGCATCCTCGTAGTCACTGACGCGCAGCGCTATTCCCTTGGGCAGACGCTTTTGCGCGGTCTCAGGTTTGCGGACAAGTGCTGCCACCTCGTGGCCTGATGATACCAGCCTTGAGACGACGGCGTTGCCGACATGGCCGGTGGCTCCGGTGACGAGGATCATTGCTGTCAACCAATCTTGCGCCCGTTCAAAATCTTCCGCCGTCCAAATCCCCGCTTGACGAACATATATCCCTGTGGTTATACGTCAACCAATAGCCAACGGGTTATCGATCTGACATGCCGGACGCTCATGACATGCTCTTCAGGACGCTCGCCGACCCGACCAGGCGGGCGATCTTCGAACGGCTGTGCCGCCAGGGCGAGCAGACGGTGGGCGCGCTGACGAGCCAGTCCGGCGTTTCGCAGCCGGCGGTGTCGAAACATCTCGGCCTGTTGAAGCAGGCCGGGCTGGTGCGCGACCGCCACGAAGGCCGCCAGACGCATTACAGCGCGCAGCTCGGTGCGCTGGCGCCGCTGATGGACTGGACACGTGAGATGGCCGGGTTCTGGGAAAGCCGGTTCGACGATCTCGAGGATTTGCTCAAAAGGATGGACCAGTGAACGATAGTGCCCAGGAGACCCGCACTGTCGTCGTCGAGCGGCAGATTTCCCATCCGCCTGAAAAACTCTGGCGCGCGCTGACGCAACCGCATCTGATCGAGGAGTGGCTGATGAAGAACGATTTCAAGCCTGATGTCGGCCACCGCTTCAACATCAGCGCCGATTGGGGCGGCGTGCTGGACTGCGAGGTGCTTGCCGTCGAGCCGAACAAGACGCTGTCCTACACCTGGAACCTCGCGCATCCGGATCCGGCCTTTGATCTCAGGAGCGTGGTGACCTTCACGCTCACCCCGACGCCAACCGGAACCCATCTGCGCATGGAGCAATCCGGCTTCCGGCCCGATCAGCGGCGGGCCTATGGCGGCGCCAAGATGGGATGGCCGCAATTCTTCGAGAAGCTGGAGCAGCTTCTCGACCGGACGGACTGACCGACCGATCGAATCCAACACCTGACTTCACCGGGCGGCTTGCCGCCAGCAAAACCTATGGAGAAAGACGATGAAGATCAAACTGACCAGCATCTATGTGGACGACCAGGAAAAGGCGCTTGCCTTCTACACCGGTGTGCTCGGCCTGGCCAAGAAGGCCGATTTCAGCAACGGGCCGTTCCGCTGGCTGACGGTCGCCTCGCCGGACGAGCCTGAAGGCACCGAGCTGCAACTGGCGCTCAACGACAATCCGGCGGCCAAGACCTACCAGCAGGCGATGTTCGAGCAGGGCCAGCCGGCGGTGATGTTCTTCACCGACGACATCAAGGGCGACCATGAGCGCATCACGGCCAATGGCGGCACGTTCAGCATGGCGCCCACCGAGGTGACCGGCTCGACCATCGCCAAGCTGAACGATGGCTGCGGCAATCTCATCCAGATCACCCAGCTGGCGCGCTGGTAGCAACGCCCGGTTTCACACGTTTTCACAGGAGGTCGTCTTGGACTGGAGCAAATGGATCAGGCAAACGCATCGCTGGCTGTCGATCATCTTCACGGCAACCGTCGTCGCCAATTTCGTCACCATGGCGTTTGGGCAACCGCCGGCCTGGGTGGTCTATTCGCCACTGCCGCCGCTCTTCCTTTTGCTGTTCAGCGGCCTCTATATGTTCGTGCTGCCCTATGTCGGGAAAGGACGCCGCGTGCAGCGCGTCAATGGATAGGAGGGGAAGGCATGGCCAAGTCGACCGCCACCAAGGCTGAACCGAAACTGCTTTCCGGCGGCAATCCGCAGATCGCCAAGGGTTTTGGCGATGCTCCCGTGCAGGCCTATATCGCGGCCATGCTGGGCTGGAAGCGCGAGATGGGCGGGCGGCTCGATGCGCTCATCGAGCGCGCCGTGCCCGGTGTGCACAAGGCGGTGAAATGGAACTCGCCACTCTATGGCGTCGAGGGCGAGGGCTGGTTCCTCGGCGTCCATTGCTTCACCAAATACATCAAGGTGGCCTTCTTCCGCGGCGCGTCGCTGAAGCCGGTGCCGCCGGGCGAATCCAAAAGCCAGGACACGCGCTACCTCAACATCCACGAGGACGACGCGTTCGACGAGGCGCAATTCAGCGCCTGGGTGAAGCAGGCCAGCCAATTGCCTGGCGAGCGCATGTAAGCGCTCTATTGTTATTTTTGAGGAGGAAACAGCATGACCGGATTACAGGAGAGCAAATCTCCCTCGGAGCTGATCGACGGCAGGATCAGGGAATTGGGCGACTGGCGCGGCGAGATGCTGGCCAGGCTGCGCGCGCTCATTCATCAAGCCGATCCCGACGTGGTCGAGACATGGAAGTGGCGCGGCGTTCCGGTGTGGGAGCATGACGGCATGATCTGCACGGGCGAGACCTACAAGAGCGTCGTCAAGCTGACCTTCGCCAAAGGTGCTGCGCTGCCCGATCCCGCGCGCCTGTTCAACTCCAGCCTCGAAGGCAATGCGCGGCGGGCTATTGACTTTCAGGAAGGTGCTGACATCGATGCGGCGGCACTGAAGGCATTGGTGCGGGCTGCTATCGCCTTGAATAAGTCGAAGGGCCGAAAAGGAGCTGCGTCGTAGCCTACTATCTAACGGTCGACGTCAGCGCTGCCCCTCACCTGCCTGCCGGCATCCTCTCCCCGTAAACGGGGCGAGGGACGCTGTTGCCGCTGCTTTCGCCAACTGTCAGCGCCGCAAGAAAGGCGCCGGCGTTGCGGCCAGCCCCTCTCGCCCCGTTTACGGGGAGAGATGTCCGGCAGGACAGTGAGGGACAGCGCTGACAGCAGAGATTGCCAATGACTTCAACACGGCAGGAGTGGCCCGCGGCGCAGCCATCCTGCCACCCCAAAACCAGCCGCGTTTACGATCTGGGAAGCTTGATGGTGCTAGATATCGCCGGATGATGGTTGGCCACCTTGGCCGGCCCCGGATGGATTCGCCATGAACAGCCCGATGCGCATGCCGTGGGTGGACACGGCCAAAGGTCTCTCGATCATCCTCGTGGTCATGATGTACTCGGCCTACAACACCGGCGAGTACACGGGCGGCGTCGGTTTTCTCCACTATGTCATCGGCTTCGCAACGCCGTTCCGCATGCCGGAATTCTTTCTGATCTCCGGCCTGTTCCTGTCGCAGGTGATCGACCGGCCGTGGCGGCGCTATGTCGACCGGCGTGTCGTCCACTATCTCTATTTCTACGTGCTGTGGGCGATCATCTCGATCGGGCTGAAGATCGGCATCTTCAGCCGGGATCCCGGCGGCATGCTGCACGACCTCGCAATGGCCGTCGTCCAGCCCTATGGCGTGCTGTGGTTCATCTACATGCTGGCGGTGTTCGGCCTTGCCGCCAAACTCTTGCGGCAGTTTCGCGTGCCCGCCTGGATCGTCATCCCGATCGCTGCCGCCCTGCAGATGTGGGCGCCGCATCCCGACAGCTATGGGGTCGAACAATTCGCGGCCTATTTCGTGTTCTTCTACCTTGGTTTCGTGCTGGCGCCGTTGATTTTCCGGCTCGTCGAATGGACGCAGCCCCGCCCGGCGGTGGCCGTCGCCGGCTTGGCTCTATGGGCTGTCGTCAACGGCCTGCTCGTCTATTCGCCGGGTTATGCCATGCAGCCGGTCGGCATGCAGATGGGCCTGGCGGCATGGCCGCCGCTGCATCTCACTTTGGCCGTCGCCGGCGCGGTGGCGCTGTGCGTGCTTGGCGGCTTCCTCTGCACATTCGCCGCGATGGAATGGCTGCGTTGGCTGGGCGAACATTCGCTGGTCGTCTATGTCGCCTTCACCATCCCGATGTCGCTCTTCCGTGGCGCCGCACTGGCAAGCGGCCTGCTGACCGACACCGGCATGCTCAGCCTGGCGGTGCTGCTGGTCTCGATCATCAGCCCGGTCGTGCTCTCCCTCGTCATCCAACGCGTGGGCTTCGGCATGTTCCTGTTCGAGCGGCCGGCCTGGGCGCATATCGACAACAGCGCGCCGCAAGCGGCACCGAAAACGGCGCTGCCTGCTGCCGCCGCTCAATCAAGCCGGACCTAGTCGAACGCAAGGCCCGAAAGCCTTGCGGCCAACCTCAGCCGTCCCGCAGCCACACCAGCATCTCGCCGGGCTCGCGATTGTCCCAGGCGAAATAGGGGATGGCGGTCAGGCGGGTCTCGACGCTGGTCGGCGGTTCGGAGCGATAGAGCCCGTCCTGCCAGCCGTCGCCGGCATCGGCCCGCGCCGTGGCTGAAAGCGTCACCACGCCACCCAGCAGTTCGGGTGCCTCATGCGCGTCTATGCCTGCCGTGCGCGGCAGTGTCAGGCGATGCAGCCGGCTGTCATTGTCTGATGCCTCGACGCAGTAGATCAGCGGCCCGCGCGACAGCGCGACGCGGCCGGCATCCTGTCTGACCTCGGGATTGGCGTAGAGCCGCTCGATCGGCATTTCGAGGTCGAGCCGGACACGATCGCCCTTCTGCCAGACGCGCTGGATCGCGGCATAGCCGTCGCTGGTCACGTCATCGAGGTCGACCGGCTCACCATTGATCTGGAGCGTGGCGTTGGAACTCCAGCCCGGTATGCGCAGGTGCAGCGTGAACGCCACCGGCGCTTGCGGCTCGACGGTGATCTCGACGGCGCCGTCCCAGGGGTAGCGGCTTGCCTGGGTCAGGCTCACCGGCGTGCCGCCAATGTCGAAACGGGCGGTGGAGTCGCCGTAGAGGTGGACGGCGAGCGCATCGTCGGCCAGGCTGTAGAAATAGCTGCCGATCGAAGCGACCATGCGCCCGACATTGGGCGGGCAGCAGGGGCAGCGGTGCCATTTCCACCTGTTGTGCCTGCCCCGGCTTTCCAGCGGGTTTTCGTAGAAGAACAGCGAGCCGTCGAGCGACAGGCCCGAGATCGAGCCGTTGTAAAGCGCGCGCTCCATCATGTCGGCGTAGCGGGCGTTCGGCCCCATGCCGAGCATGCGGCTGGCCCAGAACACGAGGCCGACCGCCGCGCAAGTCTCGGCATAGGCGCTCTCATTGGGCAGGTCGTAGTCGCTGGTGAAACCCTCATTGTGCGCCGACGGCCCGAGCCCGCCGGTGATGTAGAGGTTTTTCGTGGTGAGGTCGTCCCACAGCCGATCGAGCGCCACGCGCAGTGAGTCATCGCCATATTCGGTGGCGATGTCGGCCATGCCCGAATAGAGGTACATGGCCCTGACCGCATGGCCGACGACCTTGTCCTGCTCGCGCACCGGCCTGTGCGACTGATTGTATTCGTAGGTCTTGAAATGATAGGCCTTGGGGTCGGCGCCACGGGTGCGCGCCTCCTCGTCGAAATAATGCGGTTGTTGGCCGCGCTGGTCGATGAAGTATTTGGCCAGCTCCATGTATTTCTGCTCGCCGGTCACGCGCGCCAGTTTGACCAGCGCCAGCTCGATCTCCTCATGGCCGCAATAGCCCTTCTTCTTGCCGGGCTCCGGCCCCAGCACCGAAGCGATGTGGTCGGCATAGCGGCACGTGATATCCAGCAGCTTGCGCTTGCCCGTTGCCTGATAGTAGGCGACCGCGCCTTCGATCAGATGGCCGGCGCAATAGAGCTCGTGGCAGTCGCGCAGGTTTGTCCAGCGCTTGCCGGGCTGGATGCGCTGGTACCAGCTGGAGAGATAGCCGTCCTCCTGCTGCAGCCTGCCATACATGTCGATGACGGCGTCGATCTTCTTCTCCAGTTGCGGGTTCTTGCGCCGGTAGAGCGAATAGGCTGCGGTTTCGATCGTCTTGCCGAGATCGGAATCCCAGAACATCTGCGTCGTCACCGTCGAGCCGGTGAATTCGGCGCCCTGGCGGTTCGCCTCGTCGGGCGAGGGCGAGTGGAAGGGAATAACGATTCCGGGCGAGGGGCGGTCCGGATCGATCTGCTCCAGCATGCGCGCCGCCACACAGCGCTCGTAGAGGATGTCGGCGGTGCGCGTCGCGACCGCGTCGGCGCGGTCGCCCCAGAAGCCATGCACGTCCACCTGCGGCACGGGCAGCGGGCGGAAGGCGAGTTTTGGTTTTCCGGGTTTTGCGGATGCGGTCATGAACTTACTCCATTATTCTATCGATTAGTTGACGGCCTCGGCCGTCAGGCGATTACTTGACGGCCCCGGCCATCAGGCCGCGGATGTAGAAGCGCTGCAAAGCGAGGAAGAGGATGAGGCAGGGCACCATCATCACGGTGACGCCCGCCTGCACGGCACCCCAGTCGATGGCGCCGAAGCGGCCCGACTGCAGTGCGGTCATCATCACCGGCAGCGTGAATTTGGACTGGTCGGTCATCAGCACCAGGGCGGCGAGGAACTCGTTCCAGGCGCCGAGGAAGGCGAACAGCGCGATGGTGACGACGCCCGGCCAGACCAGTGGCAGCATCACCTTCAAAAGCATGGTGACGTTGTTGGCGCCGTCCATGCGCGCCGCCTCCTCGATCTCGCGCGGCACCGCGTCGAAGGCGTTGCGCATCATGAAGATCGAGAACGGCAGCTGCAGCGTCACATAGACGCCAACCAGGCCGGTCAGCGTGTTGTGCAGGCCAAGCTTGGTCAGCACCAGGAAGATCGGCGTCAGGATCGACTGGAACGGGATCATGATCGTCGACAGGATGAGGACGAAGAACAGGTCCTTGAACGGAAACCGGAAGCGCGAGAAGCCGTAGCCGGCCAACACGCTGACGATGACCGACAGAATGACGGTCATCACCGAGACGTAGATGCTGTTCTGCGCCGAGGCCCACAGCCCGTCGCCGAAGGAGTTGAGCGTGGCGTAGTTCTCCAGCGAGAAGCCCGTGGTCGGCCATGGCGGCAGCG
This sequence comes from Mesorhizobium kamtschaticum, assembly GCF_056174585.1. Taxonomy (NCBI): domain Bacteria; kingdom Pseudomonadati; phylum Pseudomonadota; class Alphaproteobacteria; order Hyphomicrobiales; family Phyllobacteriaceae; genus Mesorhizobium; species Mesorhizobium kamtschaticum. The sequence goes on from NZ_CM149691.1 coordinate 3,062,344, forward strand.
GCGGTAGGCGCGCTTCGGCCGCCGGCTTGAAGGCCGACAGCACCGTCCACACGATCGGCGCCACGAACAGCACCGAGGCAATGATGCCGGTGGAATGCCGGGCGAAGCGGGCGGCGAGCTTGCCTTTGGCTGATATCGCCTGCGCCATCAGTCGACGCCCTCCGGCTTGCGCAGCAGCCAGAGCTGGACGAGGCTGAGCGCCACCAGGATGACCAGCAACACCATCGACAGTGCCGCGCCATAGCCGAGCTTGAACGACACGAAGGACTGGTTGAAGATCCAGTAGACCGCCGTCAGCGTCTGGTTGCGCGGGCCGCCACGCAGGATGATGTAGAACTGGTCGAAGGCGAGGATCGAGCCGGCGACCGACAGGATCAGCGCCAGCGCCAGCGTGCGGCGCATCAGCGGCAAGGTGATCGCCCGGAACCGCGCGAACGGTCCGGCGCCGTCGATGACGGCGGCCTCCTGCAGGTCCTGCGGGATCGATTGCAGGCCGGTCATCAGGATGATCATGGTGAAGCCGGCGACCTTCCACACCACCATGGCGATGATCGACCAGAAGGCCGGCTGGAAGGTGGCCAAGAGGTTGAACTTCTTGTCGATCAGGCCGAGTTCGTAGGCAGCGGGGCTGAACAGGCCGGAATCGACATTCAAGAGCCATGACCACAAAAGGCTCGCCGAGGCGAAGCCGACCACCGCCGGCATGAAGAAGAAGGTGCGGTAGAGATTGGTCAGCGGCCGCGGTTTTTCGATGAAGATCGCCAGGGGAAAGGCGACGGCGAAGATCGCGATGGTGACGATCACCGTGTAGTAGCCGGTGAATTTGAGCGCGTTCCAGAACCTGGTGTCGCGCAGGATCGCCCCGTAATTGTCGAGGCCAATGAAGGAATGTTCGCCCATCAACGGCCAGTTGTGCAGCGACATCCAGGCCGTCATGCCAAGCGGGATGACGAAAAACACCATGACCAGCGCCACCGCCGGCGCGACATAGAGCAGGCCGATCCATTGCCGGCGCCCGGCGCCGACGAGTTTTCGGGCGCGGGGCGGGGCGGTGGTGGTGCCTGTGATGGTGGTCATGGCGATTCCCTTGGCACTGCGTCCCCTCCCCCTTGAGGGGAGGGTCCGGCCGAAGGCCGGGGGTGGGGTCCTCTCCGCAGCGCGCCGACGAGAAAGAGGCGTCGAGCACTGCCGAGGCGACCCCACCCGGACCTGCGGTCCGACCCCCCCTCGAGGGGGAGGTGGGGTCGGCGCTTACTTCTGCGGCGCCTGGTCGATGATCGACTGCATGGTCTCCTGCGCATTGGCGATGGCGCCGTCGACGTCGTCGCCGAAGAACACCTCGTTGATCATCTGCGTCCACGGGCCGTTGGCGGAGTTGATCAGATCGTTGAACACCACCGAATAAGGTGTCTTGCCCTTGGCCATGGCCTCGGCGGCGATCTGGTAGCGCGGATCGAGATCCTTCAGCGCGTCCTTGGCGATGTCGCCGCGTACCGGCAGGCTGCCGTACTTCGCCAGGATGGTCTGACCCTCGAGCGAATAGGCGAAGTCCAGGAACTCCTTCACCACGGCGAGCTTCTTGGTGCCCTTGGTGACGACGAAATTGTCGCCGCCGGCAAAGGACGACCAGCCGCCATCCTTGCCGGGCAGGAAGGTGACGCCGTAATCGACATTGGGATACTGGGTGTTGAGGGCGCCGATGGCGAAGGCGCCGGATGGCGAGATGCCGATATTGCCGGCGGCAAAGGCTGCGAAGAAATTGGCGCCGGTGTCGGTCTGCGCGCCTGCCGGCACCAGGTCCTTCTTGACCATCGAGCGGTAGAGATCGATGGCGCCGCGCAGTTGCGGGCTGTCCAGCGTCGCCTTGGAGCCGTCTTCACTGAGGATATCGCCGCCCGAGGCCCAGATCAGCGGCGTGAAGGTGAAGATGTTGCAGCCGCCGCAATTGCCGGAGAAGTAGAAGCCCTTGATGTTGCCGCCAAGCGCGTTGACCTTCTCGGCATCGGCGGCGATCTCGGCCCAGTTGGTCGGGCCTTTTTCAGGATCGAGGCCGGCCTGCTTGAACAGCTTCTTGTTCCAGATCAGCACCGAGGCGTCGGCCGAGAAAGGCAGGCCGTAAATGTGGTCCTTGTAGGTGCCGGTCTTCACATGTGCCGGCGACAGGCTGGCGAAATAGGGCAGGGACTTGGCCCAGTCGGTGATGTCCTCGAGTTGGCCAGAGGCGGCGAAGGAGGGCGTGTAGATCAGGTCGAGCGACAGTGCGTCGGGCGCCGTGCCGCCGGCGGCGGCAGCGCCATATTTCGGGATGATCTCGGCATTGGGGATGATGTCGAGCTTGATCTGGTTGGTGTGGCCCTTGTTGTAGGCGTCGACGATCCTCGGCATGAAATTCGAGCCGTCGGCACGCACCCAGATGTTGGCGGTGTCGGCGGCGGCAGCGCCGAGGCCGCTGCCCAGCACGGCAGCGGTCAGGGCCAGTTTGGCAATCAGGTTCCTCATCTTCTCCTCCTCCAAGGTTGGCCGCTATCCGCGGCTTGGCGCCGATCACGCGGCGCTTTCGTTTCAGCCATCCAGCGGATGGCCGCAGGAATGCCGCACCACCAGCCGGCACGGCAGTTTTCGAATGCCCGGCGCGGCGGGCTGGCCACCGACCAGTGACAGCAGGGTCAGCCCGGCCTCGCGCCCGAGGGCGACAAGGTTCATGTCGACCGAGGTCAGCGGCGGGCGGGTCGCTTCGGCGACGATCTCCCAATTGTCGAAGCCGATGACGCCGACATCACTGGGAACATTGAGGCCGCGCTCGCGCAACGCATCGATGACGCCGCGCGCGATCTGGTCATTGCCGCAAAAGACAGCGTCGGGTCTTTGGTGCTTGCCATCGAACAATTGCGTCACCGCCTCATGCCCCCAGGCTTCCGACCACGAGCCGAGCAGCGGCTCGGTCACCGGCAGCCCGTTTTCGGCGAGCACGTCGCGATAGGCCTGGGCGCGGGCGTGGACCACGGCAAAGCTCGCCGGCCCGCTGACATGGGCGATGCGCCGGCGGCCGAGCCGGCAGAAATGTTCTACCGCCAGCCGAGCGCCGCCGGCATCGTCGGAGACGAAGGCGACGGCGTCGGGATCGGGCTGGGTGAAGGCATAGATCACGGGCACGCGCAGATTGGAGAGATCGACAGGCAGATGGCGGTCGATGCGCTTGCCGGTGGCGATGATGCCGTCGACGCGCTTGTCGAGCATGGCGTCGACATGCAGCTGGCCAAGGCGCGGATCCTCCTCGACATTGCACAGGAACACCGAGACGCCATTGTCGACCAGCGCGTCGGAAATGCCCGACATCAGCGGCAGCGAGAAGCGGCCATAGGTATCGTTGGTGAGCAGGCCGACGGTGAAGGAGCGGCGCCGGAGCAGGCTCTGCGCCAGGCTGTTCGGCCGGAAGCCCAGGCTGCGCGCCGTCTCGCGGATGCGCTCGCGCGTCTCGGCAGTCATGCGCCCCTGGTCGTTGAGCGCCTTCGACGCGGTGGCGACGCTGACGCCGGCCTGCGCCGCCACGTCACGCAAGGTGACGGGTTTTGGGAAGACCGGGACAGGTTCCGATGCCATCGCGCCGAGGAATCCTTAGTTGGGAAAAGGTTTTCTCTTACAGGCCGGAACAAGGCCCGGCCAATGGCCAAGCCCGATCGAAACTGTTTGGAAAAACCTTTTCTCAAGTCAGGCTAGGCCAGATTTGGGGAGCGTTCAAGGGGAAAAGTGGCGAAGGTCTGTCGGTGGGCAGAGAAAGGGCTGAGGCTAGCAAGACTTGGGTTCCTCGCCCCCACTCCCGTCTACGCTATGCACATCTTCTGTGACTGGCGTGACTGATCAGCCCGAGCTTGATTGCTACGTGGTTCCCCCAATCCGTCGCTGCTTCGCAGCGCCACCTTTCCCCCCTCCGGAGGGAAAGGAAGGGAGCTTTGCTGGACGAGCGTTGACGGCAAAGAGCTTGGCGCCCTTCCTCTACCCCGTCGATCGGGGGAGAGCGACTATCTGGGGTGTCAAGTTGCATTTGCGAACTCGCTTCTCGCGTCGCGTGCTTTTGCATTGAGGATGACGAGAAGTTTTCTGGCGAGCGCGATGCGGATGAGCATTTTGGGCTTTCCCGCCTGTTGCAACCGTTGAGTGAACGCTTTGAGATGGGGATCGAACTTGGCCACGATGGCCGCGACGATGAAGAGGATGCCACGCGGCCCGGCGCGTCCGCCGCGCACATGCCTGTTGCCGGCGCGCCTGCCGCTGTCATTGGCGATGGGGGCGAGGCCTGCCAGCTTGGCGATGGCCTTGTTGGAGATGAGGCCGATCTCGGGCAGTTCGGCCATCAGGCGGGCGACGGTGCGCCCGGCGACACCCTTGAGCGAACGGAATGCCGATCCCAGCCTGGCCCACAGCGGATCGTCATCGATCATGGAGGCGATCTCGCCTGCCAGGCGCCGCTCCTCGCGTTTGAGGAAGGCCAGCATGGCCTCGATGCTGGCGCATGCCTCGGCATCGCGTGCGGCACTTCTACGCTGCTTGTTGATGGTGGCATCGCCGACAATTTGGCAAAGCCGCCCAACCAGCGCAGCAAGGCGCTGCTGAGCAGTGCTGGGCGGTGGCGTGGGAACCATCTTCTTGACTGCGCCGTAATGGGCGATGACGGCAGCGTCGATCCGGTCGGTCTTCTCCAGATGGCCCATCGCCTCGGCGAAGCGGCGCACGCTTCTAGCATTGACCAGAGCGCACTCCATGCCGTGCGCCCACAAAAGCATGAAGCCCAGCCGCTCGTAGCCGCCCGACGCCTCCATCACCGCAAGAGCTGCGCCATGGCTGCGGCAAAACAGGCAAAGAGCTGCGATCCCCGTCGCATCGTTGGCGAAGCGCTCTATCGCCCCACTCGGCCTGATATGCGCGTCCAGCCAATCCTTAGAAACATCAACTCCACAAATGATCTTGTTCACGGTAACCTGCCTTGTGCGTACGGTTGGAACCAAGCGACTGTTCGGTCGTGCGTGACGAAGGCGAAGATCCCAAGCTCTCCCGCGGCTGTAACCTCAGGTGGTACGGGCGACTTCGCCAAGCCAAGGTCCGGGCGGCCGCCCGGGCCTTGGCTCAATCGCTTCAATCCCACGAAATCTCTCTCGTGTAGATACAAGGTGTCTCGGCAAAGCCGAGACGGAGTGGGGGTCGACCAGCAGCATCAGACAATGCATGCACCAAGCTGCCATGCATGCTATCGCCAAAGATCAGCTGATTGGAAATGTGTGCATGCCGTAGCACGGTAGTGGGGCGAGGAGCCCCACGGATTGTCAGCGAAGTCTTAAGGGCTGTTGCGCCATGGTGGTCGCCCGCCAGGAATTCCGCCATGCCCGATACGTCATACGCTCCGAAAGGCCCGGCCTCGCAGCCCGGCAAGCGGGCGGGACACGACAGCGCCGACGAGCGCCGTCGCGATGCTGCCATCTCCAAGCTCAAGGCCGAACTCGCGGCACAGGCCGCGCTGATCGCCAGGCAAGAGGTTTCGCTGGCGCACAGCCGCAAGATCTTCGACCGTGCTTCGGCCGCCGCGCGCATCGGCGTTTGGGAATGCAGCCTGCCTGGCGAAGAATTGCACTGGACTGATGTGGTCTATGATCTGTTCGATCTGCCACGCGGCTCGGTGCTCGACCGCTCGCAGATCATCAAGTGCTATCCGGCGGAGTCGCGCAAGGCGCTGGACAGTTTGCGTGGCCGCGCGATCGCCGAGCGCAGCGGCTTCAGCCTCGACGCCGAGATCACCACTTTCGCCGGCCACAGCCGCTGGATCCGCATCACCGCGACCGTCGAATGCGAGGAAGGCGTGCCGGTGCGCATCTTCGGCATGAAGCAGGACATCACCGAGGAAAAGATCCTCTCGGACCGGATGCGCTATCTCGCCGAATTCGATGCCATGACCGGACTTGCCAACCGCGCCCGGTTCCAGGCGCGGCTGGCGCAGGTGGATGAAAGCCGCCCACTCGGCGCGCTGCTGTTGATCGACCTCGACGGCTTCAAGGCGGTCAACGACACGTTCGGCCATGTCGTCGGCGACGAGTGCCTGAAGGCGGCGGCCGAGCGCCTTGCCGGTGGCTGCGGCGAGGCGGAACTGGTGGCGCGCGTCGGCGGCGACGAGTTCGCGGTGCTGCTCGGCTCGCATCTCGACCGAGGTGCCGTCTCCGGCGTGGCGCGCGACATCATCGAGAGGATGGGCAAGCCGGTCGCGGTCCGCGGCCAGTCACTGAGGCTGGGCGCTTCGGTCGGTATTGCGTTTGCCGGGGCGGGCTCGCCGTGCGACCTGTTCGCGAAGGCAGACACCGCGCTCTATGCCGCCAAGGCGGCAGGCCGCAACACGTTCCGCATCTTCAAGGCGGAAGCCGGTGCGAAAGGCCGGAGTGCCGCGGCGTAACGACTAGACCTTCCTGGTCTCGAGCCGCTGGATCGTCGCTTCGATCCAGGTGGTGACCGCCGCGATGCGAGCGAGGTGGCGTAGATCGGGATGCGTCAGCAGCCACAGTTCGCGGGCGGGGAAGGGATGGCCGTCCTCCGGCAGGCGTGCAAGCCCCGTCATATGATCGGCGACAATACAGGGCAGCAGCGAGCGGCCAAGTCCGGCCAGGATCGCCTGCAGCAGCGGTTCGGCATCGTTGACGACAAGTGGCGCGTGACCATCCTTACGGGAAACGCCGGCGATCCAGCGCGCCTGCGGCAGGTACGCCATGCCGTCCTCGTAGGTCAGCCAGGGCAGATTCGTAATCTCTTCGGGTAAATCGGTGATCTGCCCGGGTAAATCGGGCGCCGAAAGCTTGCTCGCGGCATAGGCGGCATAGGCGAGCGTCGGGCGGCTGCGCTGGCAGTCCGGGCCGCCCAACGGCCCTGTCGCCGTGACTGGAACCGACGTCGCGCATTTCCACGGCGACCTCATCCACTCTCTTTCGTTTTTCTCGATCCCGCCGGCGCCTGACGCGCCCGTTCACTGAAGGAGTTGCCATCCCCAAAACCGGCCTTGAAGCCTTGCTTCGCCGCGGGAAGGGCAGGGCAAGGCGGGGCATCTCGTCTTATCGACGCCCACTTTGCCTCTGCCTCTTGCAACGACTGTCTAGGCCTTTCTCGCTTCCTTCATGTTGGGCAGGAACACCGTCAGCAGTCCCAGGAACGGCAAATACGAGCAGATCTGGAAGACGAAATCGATGCCCTTCATGTCGGCGACGACGCCGAGCACGGCGGCCGCGATGCCGCCCATGCCGAAGGCGAAGCCGAAGAAGATGCCGGCGATCATGCCGACGCGGCCAGGCACCAGTTCCTGGGCGAAGACGACGATGTTGGAGAAGGCCGACGACAGGATCAGCCCGATCAGCACCGTCAGCACCATGGTCCATTCCAGGTTCGCGTAAGGTAGCGCCAGCGTGAAGGGCAGGACGCCGACGATCGAGAACCAGATCATCGCCTTCTGTCCATAACGGTCGCCGAACGGGCCGCCGAGCAGGATGCCCAGCGCCGAGGCACCGAGGAACAGGAACAGCATGATCTGCGACATCTGCACCGACACCCCGAATTTATGGATGGAGTAGAAGGTGTAGTAGCTGGCGAGGCTGGCGATATAGGCGTTCTTGCTCAGCACCAGCAGGGTCAGCACGATCAACGCGTTCATCACCTTGCGGCGCGGGAAGGGCGAGACGAAGCTTGCCGCCTTGCGGGTGCCTTGCGCGGCGCGCAGGCGGCTGTACCAGCCGCCAACCTGCCACAAGACGACGATGCCGATCAGCGAGCCGACGGCGAACCAGGCGATGCTGGTCTGGCCGAAGGGCACGACGATGAAGGCGGCCAGCAGCGGCCCCATCGACTGGCCGAAATTGCCGCCGACCTGGAACAGCGATTGCGCCAGGCCAAACCGGCCGCCCGAGGCGAAGCGGGCGATGCGCGAGGATTCCGGATGGAAGATCGCCGAGCCGATGCCGATCAGCGAGGCGCCGATCAAAAGCAAATAGTAATGCCCGGCATAGGCCAGCACGACCAGGCCGATCAGCGACGAGGCCATGCCGTAGGGCAGGGAATAGGGCATCGGCCGTTTGTCGGTGATCATGCCGATGATCGGCTGCAGCAGGGATGCCGTCACTTGGAAGGTGAAGGTCAACAGGCCGATCTGCCAGAAATCGAGGCCGTAATTCTCTTTCAGCAAGGGATAAATGGCCGATAGCAGCGACTGCATGATGTCGTTGATGCAGTGGCAGAAGCTCACCGCCAGGATGACGGTGAAGGCCGTCGCCTGGGCGGAACTGGCGGGCGCTGGTGGCGCGACGCTGGCGGCTGTCGTATCGGTCAAGGATGGCTCCGTGGTCTTTTTGGCGGGCACGCCCGCAGGCAATCTGGCGGTGCGGCCGCCTTAGGGACGGATGCCTTATAGGCTGCTTGCCGCGCGACTTCTTTCGTGGTTTGGTCCAATAGTTTCGCAAGTGGGCCATAGCCGATGCCACATGGCAGGGAAATCTTTCGCGCCGGCAATGCCGATCTTGGCCAATTGCATGAGAAGTCGATGGCAATGGTTGGAGGAGGTCGCCGGGCCGGCGGTGGCGTTGCCGACCGAATATCCCGATGGCTACCATGTGCCGCAGCACCGCCACAGCCGCAGCCAGTTGCTGCACGCGCTGGTCGGCGTCGTGCTGGTGACGACGCGGCACGGGCGCTGGATGGTGCCGCCAGACCACGCAATGTGGATTCCGGCCGGCACCGAGCATTCCGTCGAGATGCTGGGCGATGTCTCGATGCGCTCGGTCTATGTCATGCCGGGCGCGATTCCCGGGCTGCCAGAAGGCTTGCGTGTCGTCGGCGTCACCGAACTGATGCACAGCCTGATCGTGGAATCGGAGAAACTGCCGCAAGGCGGCGAGTTGCAAGGGCGCGGCGGGCTGATCATGAACCTGTTGCTGCATGAAATCCCGACCTTGCCGGAACGGCCGCTCGGGCTGCCGTTTCCGTCCGATCCGAGGTTGGCGATACTGTGCCGCCGCTTTGTCGCGGCACCTTCGCCGCATGCGACGATCGACGAATGGGCTGATGCCGCCGGTATGAGCCGGCGCTCCTTCACGCGCGCCTTCCAGCGCCAGACCGGCCTGTCGCTGTCGACATGGCGCCAGCAGGCCTGCCTGTTCGCGGCCTTGCCCAGGCTCGCCGATGGCGAGCCGATCACCCGGGTGGCGCTCGATCTCGGCTATGACAGCGTGCCGGCCTTCATCACCATGTTCAAGCGCATGCTCGGAGCCTCGCCGCGCGGCTACATGCGCGGTGCGCGCGAAAGCGTCGAAGTCGCTCGTCGCCTGATCGGGCCGGCTCGGCTGGAGAGCCCGGCGCCGTAACGGCAGATGCCGATGAGCAATTCCAGGAAAAGTGTGAAGCGGTTTTCCCGGGAAAAGCGCGTAGCGCTTTCCCTTGGGAATTGCGTCAAAAAAGAGTCAGAGCGGTTCGCCGTTTCCGTGAAACGGTGAACAAGCTCTAGAAGACGGGAAGAAATTCAAGTCTCTAAAGAGGCATCTGGGCGTTCACTACGGTCTGCTCCCAGACGAATATCGGGCCAAGTGGGACTTGCGAAGGACTATCCGATGGTTGCAGCGAACTGCGCAGCTCAGCAATCCGCCCTTGCGAGTCAATCGGTCTAGCGCCTGATCGAGAATCAGGATTCCTTTTTGAGGCTTGGTGTGATTCAAGCTTTTGATGGATAGATTCGTTTTGACGGACGCCCAATGGGCGAAGATGGAACCTCATTGGGCAAGCGATCCTGGTCGTAGCGGTAGCGACAACAGGCTGGCCGTTGAGGCTGTGTTGTGGATCGCGCGAAACTCAAGGAATTCAAACGCATCGCGATGCGCTGCGACAAAACCGATCAGAGCTTCGCAGCAATGATCTATCTTGCCGCAGCCGTCACCAATTCCAGATGAATCTCAACAGACCCTATGCGGGACAATGGAGTTGGAATGGGGGAGACTGCTGTGACTCGGCCGAAGCGGCGGCTGAACTCAATCAAGACGTTGCTAGCGTGCGCGGGGGACATCAGGGCCAACGCGACCGCGCTGTGTCGCGGCTGCCCCGCGCTGATCGGCTCGGCCGTCTTGGTACCGTTGCTTGCAGCCGGCGCGGCGCAGGCGCAATCCAGTCCATTCCTCTACGTGCCCAGTGCGAGCGATAACAGCACATCCGTGGTGGATACCTCGACCAATGCCGTGAAGGGGAGTGCCATACCGACAGGGATCTTTGCGGCTGCTGCCGTTGTCACCGGTGATGAGTCCTTTGTCTATGTCGCTAATTTGGCCAGCGGTACCGTCACGCCGATCGACACCGCCACCAATACGCCGGGCGCGCCGATCCCGGTCGGGAATGGTCCATTGGGCGTGGCCATAAGTCCGGACGGGAGAACCGTCTACGTGACCAATCAGGTCGACAACACGGTGACGCCGATCAATACCGCCACCAACACCGCGGGCGCGCCCATCCCGGTCGGGAGCAACCCGATTGGCTTGTCCGTGACCCCGGACGGCAAGACCGTCTATGCGGCCAACCTCTTTGACGGCACCGTCACGCCGATCGATACCGCCACCAATACGCCGGGCACGCCGATCCCGGTCGGGAACGGTCCAGCAGGCGTGGCCATCAGTCCGGACGGCAAGACAGTCTATGTGACCAATCTCTATGACAACACGGTCACACCGATCAACACCGCCACCAATACGCCGGGCGCGCCGATCCCGGTCGGAAATGGCCCATTTGGCGTGGCCATCAGTCCGGACGGCAAGACCGTCTATGTAGCCAATCTCTCTGATGGCACCGTCACGCCGATCGATACCGCCACCAATACGCCGGCGGCGCCGATCCCGGTCGGGAAGGGTCCATTGGGCGTGGCCATCAGTCCGGACGGCAAGACCGTCTATGTGACCAATCAGAACGACAACACCGTCACACCAATCGATACCGCCACCAACACGCCAGGCCTGCCGATCGCGGTCGGGAACCAACCGCAGTTTCCCGGCATCTGCTCGAACGGCAATGCGCTGCTCGCGAGCGGGCTGACCTTCAAGGCCAACACGTCAGGCGCGCTCGCCTGCACGCTGGCATCAGGGGCGGCCGGCTCGCCAGGACCAGTGTTCACCGGCGGAACCATGCAGTTCGCCGGCGATGGGATCGCGAGCGCGCTGCCAGTCACGTTGATGAGCCAGGGCGGCACGTTCGACACGGCCGGCAACAAGGCCACCCTGTCGGGCCCGATCAGCGGGCCGGGCGGGCTGACCAAGATTGGCTTGGGCACGCTGGTCTTGACGGGGATCAACACCTACACGGGTCCGACAAGTGTCAGCGGAGGCCAGTTGATTGTTGGCGACGATGCGACGCCGAATGCCAGCATTGCCAGCGCGGTGACGGTCAAGGCGGGCGCAACGCTCGGCGGCCGTGGCTCTGTCGGAACAACGGTGATTGAAGCTGGCGGCACGCTGGCACCTGGCGTCGCCGCGATCGGCACGTTGACGGTGAACGGCAATCTGACATTCAACGCCGGCTCGTATTTCCCGGTTGAGGTCGATCCGGCGGGCGCCGATAGCGATTTGGTCGCAGTCAACGGCATAGCCGCCATCGTCGGCGGCTCGGTCGCCCATATCGGCACGGGCGGAACTTACCGGCCATCCTCGACCTATACTATCCTGACCGCAACTGGCGGTGTGGATGGCCATTTCGATGGCGTAACCTCGAATTTTGCCTTCCTTACCCCTGAGTTGAGCTACGGCAACAATGACGTCCTGCTGACATTGAACCGCAACGATATTAACTTCGGTGTCTACTCCAGCACCCGCAACCAGAAGGCCACCGCCAACGGCGTCCAAAGCCTCAGTTCGGGCAGCGCTCTCTATCAGGCCATCGTCACTCTGGCCGCTGACGCACCGACGATCCGTGGCGCCTTCGATGCGTTGTCGGGCGAAGTGCATGCCTCGGCCAAGGGCATGTTGATCGAGGACAGCCGCTTCATCCGCGACGCGGCAAGCGAGCGCCTCCGCGCCGCCTTCGGAGAGCGTAGTGTTAAGGCGCTGCCTGTGATGGCCTACGGCGAGGGCGGTCCCGAATTCGTCGCGGCCGACACCGACCGTCTTGCCGCCTGGGGTCAGGCCTTCGGCTCCTGGGGCTCGACCGACAGCGACGGCAATGCCGCCGCCTTCGACCGCTCGACAGGCGGCCTGCTGATGGGTGTCGATGGCTTCGTGGCCGAGAACTGGCGCGCCGGCATCATCGCCGGCTACAGCCATTCTTCGTTCGACGCCACCGAGCGCGCCTCCGGCGGCGGCAGCGACAACTATCACCTTGGTGTCTATGGCGGCACGCAATGGGCAGCACTGGGCTTCAGGACGGGTGCGGCCTATAGCTGGCATCAGATCGACACCGGCCGTTCGGTTGCCTTCTCCGGCTTTGCCGACAGCCTCAAGAGCGACTACGACGCCGGCACCGCGCAGGTGTTCGGCGAGCTCGGTTACCGCGTGGATATGGCAACGGCATCCTTCGAACCCTTTGCCAACCTTGCCTATGTCAGACTGCACACCGATGGCTTTACCGAACAAGGCGGCGACGCTGCGCTGACCAGCTCCGGTTCAACCACCGACGCCACTTTCACCACGCTCGGCCTCAGGGCCTCCAGCGGATTCACGCTGGCCGGTATCGACACCACCGCACGCGGCATGATCGGCTGGCGGCATGCCTTCGGCGATACCACACCGTTGTCATCCTTCACCTTTGCCGGCTCCGACGCCTTCACCATCGCCGGAGCTCCTATCGCAAAGGACAGCGCGGTTCTGGAGGCCGGCCTAGACTTCACCCTCACCGACGTCGCAACGCTTGACATCTCCTACAGCGGCCAGTTCAGTTCAGGTACAACCGACAACGGCGCCAAGCTCGATCTCACCGTCAGATTTTGAGCGAACCCGGGCGTAGCAACGGCCTCCCCGGCTCCGGCGGCACTCGCCAATATTGGGCGGGCCGTGAGGATAATACGAACAGCGCCAGACGAAATGCACTAGTCGAAAAGGCTCGACACAGATTCTTCGGTCGCGGTGCGCGAAATCGCTTCGCCCATCAGGTCGGCGATCGAGATGACGCGGATGTTGGGGGCGTCGAGCACGCCCTGCGTCGGCTGGATGGAATCGGTGATCACCAGTTCCTGCAGCTTCGAGCCGCTGATGCGGGCGACAGCGCCGCCCGACAGCACGCCGTGGGTGATATAGGCGGTGACGCTGGTGGCGCCGTTGGCCAAGAGCGCGTCGGCGGCATTGCACAGCGTGCCGCCGGAATCGACGATATCGTCGATCAGCAGGCAATCCTTGCCTGCGACAGCGCCGATGATGTTCATGACTTCCGATTCGCCCGGGCGCTCACGGCGCTTGTCGACGATGGCGAGTTGCGCATCGAAGCGCTTGGCCAGCGCACGCGCCCGCACTACGCCACCTATGTCGGGCGAGACCACCACGACATTGCCGAGCTGCTTGTATTTCGCCTTCACGTCGCGGGCCATCACCGGCACCGAGAACAGATTGTCGGTCGGAATATCGAAGAAACCCTGGATCTGGCCGGCATGGAGGTCGAGCGTCAGAACCCGGTCGACGCCGGCGCGGGTGATCATGTTGGCGACCAGCTTGGCCGAGATCGGCGTGCGGCCTGACGCGCGGCGATCCTGCCTGGCATAGCCGAAATAGGGAATCACCGCCGTGATGCGCTTGGCCGAGGAGCGCATGAAGGCGTCGATCATGATGAGCAGTTCCATCAAATGATCGTTGGTCGGGAACGAGGTCGACTGCAGGATGAAGACATCCTCGCCGCGCACGTTTTCCTGGATTTCGACGAAGATTTCCTGGTCGGCGAAGCGCCTGACACTGGCCTTGCCCAGCGGGATGTTGAGATAGCGGGCGACCGCTTCGGCCAGCACCCTGTTGGAATTGCCCGCGAAGAGTTTCATGCACCGTTCCTGGTGGAGGATGGGAAGGCCTGACAGACTCTCCCGTACCTTTTAACCGGGCTTTTAGCGGCCCGCGCCGGTATTGCAAGCGCCGAGATCGGGAATCCGCCGGCTAAACTCAAGAAAGCTGTTCGGCATCGCCGGCGGGCAACACCTCAACCCGCCTTGCCGCCGAGAAATGCCGCGAACTGGTCGATGGTCTGGTCAGCGATCGCCTGCATGGTGGCCGGCGAGACATCCTTCCAACTGTCGGCGCCCCCGCCATTGCCAACCGAAGGTGCCTTCATCTGGCCGTTGATGCGGTGCAGGCGGTTGCCGGCCGGATCGTAGACGTCCCAGACATAGATGACGGTGGTGTCCTTGCCTTCCGAAATCGCCGAGAAATAGCCCTTCAGCACATGCGTCGCGGTCTGGTCGGCGCTGCCGGCCAGCGTGATGCCACGCTGTTTCGCGCGGGTCTGCAGTTCCGCCGTCAGCGGTGTGGCGGCCTCCACCGAAGCGCCGACGATCGGCGCGATCTGCAGCCGGGTCTTCGACAGGATGGCAGCGCTCTGGGCCGAAGTGAGCGGCGGGGTGGTGGTTGCAGGAACGCCCGTGGTGGTGGCAGGCGCGGCTGGTGACGTCGCGGGAACCGTGGCCGCCGTGCCGCCCTGCGCTGCCGGCGCGGAGGTCGCCGGAGGGGTGATGGCGGAAGGTTCGAGAACGTCCTTTGCGCTGGTGCAGGAGGCAAGAGCCAATGCCACAAGCAATGACACGGTCGTCACATGCGATCGTCTCATTTGCCTTCTAACTCCTTGGCGAAGAACGCCTCCCATTATGGATTCACTGTACGATCAAGTCGAGATCATGGCGGGACAGCGGCTTCGGCTGGGATTCGGTGGTCAGGTAGGTGCGGCCAAGCGTCATTGCCGTCTCGGTCTCGGAATCCATGATGATCATGTGGGCGAACAGCGTCATGTGCGGCGCGATCGGCTCGGGGTTGCCCTGGTAGAACATCGGCATGTCCATCCAGGACGGCGTGAAGCGGGCGCCGACGGAGTAGCCGCAGGCGTTCAGCCGGTGCTTGGTCAGGCCGTGCGCCTCCATGGTGCGGGCGTGGGCGTCGAACACGTCGCCAAATGTATTGCCCGGCGCCATCGCCTTTTCCACCGCGAGAAGGGCGGCACGCGCGGCGTCGAACAGTTCCTGATGGCGCTTCGACACCTTGCCGGTCAGCACGGTGCGCATCATCGGCGCATGGTAGTGATGGAAGACACCGGCCCATTCGAGCGTCAGCTGGTCGTTCTTGGTGAGCTTGCGGCGGCCGGCCTTGTAGCGGCAGAGCAGGGCATCGACGCCGGAGCCGATGATGAACTCATTGGCCGGATAGTCGCCGCCGCCGGCAAAGACCGCGCCCTGCATGGCGGCAAGGATCAGGGCTTCGTCACCGCCTTGCTTGATCAGCGGCAGCGCCGCGTCCAGCGCGTCGTCGGAGAGGTTGGCGGCCTTCTCGGCCTTGGCGATCTCGGCCGGGCTCTTGAACAGGCGCAGCCGGCCGACGATGCCGGAGGCATCGGCGATCTGGCCGAAGGTCTGCAACTGCTCGTCCAGCCGGCGGCCATTGTAGGCGGTCAGGCCGTGGGTGTCGTATTCGACGCCGATGCGGGCGCCAAGCAGGTTGAGATCGTTGAGCAGGTTGCGCAGGTCGACCGCCGGGTTGGCGCCATTGCGGTCGGTCCACAGCACGATGTTGTCGATGATCGAGGTGTGGCGCGCCTGGCGCAGATCGGCCGAGCGGGTCAAAAGCACCATCGAGCCGTCGGCCTTCACCACCAGGCACTGGAAGAAGCAGAAGCCGAACGTGTCGTAGCCGGTCAGCCAGTACATGCTTTCCTGCGCGAACAGCAGGATGGCGTCGAGTTTCTTCTCGGCCATCTCGATCATCAGCCGGTCGCGCCGCGCGTCAAATTCCGATCGTTCAAAATGCAGCGCCATTATTCCTTCTCCAAAACGATGGCCGAAACCTGCCGGCCGTAATCGGATTCCTTGCGGTGCGTGGTGCGCCGGTAGGAGTAAAACAAATCTTCTTCGGCATAGGTGCAGCGGCCGAGGCCCTCGGCGGTCACACCGGCCCTGATGAGCCGGTCGACCGTGTAACGGTTGAGATCGAACATGGCATGGCCTGATGTGGCGGAGGGCGCGAAGTAGCCGATGTTTTCAGCATCGGCCTCGACGAAGCGGGCAACGAATTCCGGCCCGACCTCGTAATTGTCGGGGCCGATCGAGGGGCCGAGCACGGCGACGATGTTTTCGCGCCGGGCACCCAAGCCTTCCATGGCGGCAATGGTGTTTTCCAGCACGCCCGTAAAGGCGCCTTTCCAGCCGGCATGCGCCGCGCCGATGATGCGCGCCCCGGCATCGGCAAACAGCACCGGGCCGCAATCGGCGGTCGAGGCGCCGATGGCGATGCCCGGCCGGTCGGTGACGATGGCATCGGCCTTGGGGCGTTCGCCGGCAAAGGGTTCCCTGGCGACAATGACGTCGGGGGAATGGATCTGCCAGGCGGTCAACAGATGGTTCGCCGGCACGCCCATCCAGGCAGCGACGCGGGCGCGGTTCTCGGCCACCTGCGCCTTGTCGTCATCCGATCCGGTGCCGATGTTGAGGCCCTGGTAGATGCCGGTCGAGACGCCGCCTGTACGGGTGAAATAGCCGTGGCGGATGCCTTGTGCCTGCGCCTTGTCCAGCAGCGGCGACCGAACGGGATCCGGTTTGGTCTGATTCAGCATGCGGGCGTTGTTGTCCGTGTGGGCGGTTTCGTCAAGAAAAAGTCCGGAAGCGAGGCGGCCGGCGGTTCGACCGCTCTTTTGCCGGACGGGAGATTGGGAGGGGCGGCGGTGAAAAGTCAATCCGCCGTGGCAAAGGGCCGGATCGGCACGCCGCGCGGCAGGACGGCGAGCACCTTGAACAGCTCGCCCATGGCCTGCGGTCCGGCAAGGCGTTCGACATCGCCGGTGATCTTGTCGCGGGCCGCCTGGCCGGCATCGGCGCCAAGCCGTCCGGCGCGCTCGAGAATGCCCATGCCGAGCAGGAAATTGCCCTGCGTCGACAGATGGGCGTCGAGACCGTGCGCGCGCACGGTGGCGGCAAGGGCGGCGAAATCGACATGCGAGGTGAGGTCGGCTTCGCCGGGATTGGCCAGCACATCTTCGTGATTGTGCCGGCGCAAGGCCTGCAGCGTGTCGCCGACACCTGGCTGGAGATGGCCATAGTCGAGGAACAGGCCGGCGCCGCCATCGCGGGCCATGCGCTCGGCAATGGCCGCTATCAGCGCGGTGCGGGCGGGAGCGATCTCGACGACCGCGCCTTGCGGCGCTTCAGCCGCGTCAACGGGCAGCAGTGTCGGGTCGACCGAGCCGGCGCCGGCGAAGAAGCAAAGTTCGTCCTTGTCATCGAGGCTGACCATGCGTTCGCGCCAACCCGTACCGGCGCGGACGAACTGGTGGATCGGTACGGCGTCGAACACTTCGTTGCCGACGATGAGCAGCGGCTGATCGGGCAGGGTCTCGATGGTCTCGTGCCAGCCAACCGCGAAAGGTGTCGCGCCAAGCGTCTCTCTCTGGACCTCCGCCAGGCGCGGGCTGGTCTCGATCATGGCGAAGGCAGCGCCGTTGGTCAGATCAGGATCGAGCCGGGACAGGGTGCGCAGCATGTCCTTCATCAGCGTGCCGCGGCCGGGGCCGATCTCGGCAATGGTGACCGGCATCGGTTTGCCCGTCGCCAGCCACGCCTGGTAGAGCCAGACGGCGACGAGTTCGCCGAACATCTGGCTGATCTCCGGCGCGGTGACGAAATCGCCGGCGGCGCCAAAGGGCTCGCGCGTCGTGTAGTAGCCGTCCGCGGGGTCGAACAGGCACAGCGCCATGTATTCGTTGACGGGAAGCGGGCCGAGCGCCTCGATCAGGTCGACGATGCGGGTCTTCAGCCGCGTCATGTCGCCTGCGGCTGCGCTTGCGTCACCGGCTTGGCGGTGGCCATCGCCCAGATGCCGGCCAGCACCATCGGCGTCGACAGGATCATGCCCATGGTCAGCCAGTTGGTGCCGAGGAGGTAGCCGAGCTGCTGGTCGGGCTCGCGGAAGAACTCGACGAAGATGCGCGACAGGCCATAGCCGCAGATGAAGGCACCGCCGACGAAGCGCGGCGTCTTCAGCTTGAGGCGAGAATGGGTGAGGATGCGCAGCACGATAAACAGCACGATGCCTTCGAGGAAGGCTTCGTAAAGCTGGCTGGGATGGCGGGTGAACGGTCCGCCATTGGGGAATTCCATGCCCCACGGCACATCGGTCGGCCGGCCCCAAAGCTCGGAATTGATGAAGTTGGCGACGCGCACCAGGCCGAGCCCAACCGGCACGCCAGCGGCCACGACATCGAACAGCGACCAGGTGCGGATGCCGCGCTTGATGGAAAACAGCGTCATGGCGAGGATGACGCCGAGCAAGCCGCCATGGAAGGACATACCGCCTTGCCAGACGGCGAAGATGTCGAGCGGATGCGCGATATAGCGCGCCAGATCGTAGAACAGCACGTAGCCGGTGCGGCCGCCGAGCACGACGCCGATCGCCGCCCAGACGATGAAATCGTCGAGGTCTTCCGGCTTCATCGGCAGGATGCCGTCGGGCCACAGTTTCGGGTTGGCGGCAAGCCGCTTGGCGTACCACCAGGCAAACAGGATGCCTACGATGTAGCCGATACCATACCAGTGCACCGCCAGTGGCCCGATCTGGATGAGGATCGGGTTGATCTGAGGAAAGGGCAGCGAAGCCAGCGGCAGCAGGAAATATTCGTTCAACGGGGAGCTCTCGGTTGCGAAACGCGTTTGGGCGCGGAACCATGCGGCAGGGTTTTGGCAGGGTCAAGGCAAGCTGGTCGCCGTCAAGTGTCGCTACGGATCACCATTGCGAGCCACCGCGCCGTGGGTGTTGAACTCAACCCTTGGCGGCCACCAATTGCCGCAACGCGTCGTTGATCCTGTCCTGCCAGCCGGGGCCATCCTCCTGGAAATGGTCGAGCACGGCCCGGTCGATCCGGATCGAGACAAGTTCCCGGACATTCGGGGCGGCCGAGGTTTCGCGAATGGGCGCTGCGGGCTTCTTGACCGGCTTGAAGGCGGCTTCGGCGGCTTCGAATGGATTTGTCGGTCGGCGCGGGGGCGTTGCCATTGGATTGACCCTGATTGAAGACGACTCATGCTTGAGGCAAGTCGCGAGGAAAACGCCACAATAGGCGACTTGGCGCCATCCCGTATAGAAGGCAACTCCTCGAAAGTCCCGCAGGCGGGTTCTCGGTTACGCTCAACTTCGAGCACAGACCATGCCGCAGGACTTTGGCTGGTCACGCAAGGTCGCGCCGTCAATTGTCGGGGAACAAGATCGCCCCTAGGTCCATTGCACCATGCAGAATATGCAGTATTTCCAAGGTGTCGGCACTGGCGCGATAGAAAATCAGGTAGTTGCCATGGACGCGTCTGCGGATGCCTGAGGATCGATGCCGCTCAAAGAACGGATATCGCTCCGGCATGGTGCGCAACTCCATACAATCGCGGCGCAATTCCTGGATAAACGTGACGGCCCGAAATGGGCTGTCGAGCGCGATGTAGTCGCCAATGGCTTCGAGGTCTGCCTCAGCCTGATCCGTAAAGACCAGCCGCTTCACTTGGTTTTCGCTGCCATTGCCTTGTATTTGGCCTCAAGCCTGTCCAGCACTTCGTCGCCGGGCTTAACCCGGCCGCCATCGGCATCCGAAATGCCTTTTGCTAGGGTTGCGTCAAGGGCGGCCAGCCGCTTCTCCCGCTCTTCAACGAGGCGAACGCCCTCGCGCAGCACTTCGCTCTTCGAATTGTAGCGGCCGGTGCTCACGAGCTGGTTGACGATATCCTCGAGACGACTGCCCAAGTCTGCACTAATGGCCATGGTGGGGCTCCTGCAAAAACACCGTGATATAATAATAGTTATTGATTGAGCTTGCCAGTGATTTGGGTGGATCCGACTTGATGCCGCACCGGCCCTCAACGTTCTTGCATTCCGCGCTCTGCGCCACTACGTCATTTCGAGCAAGCGAGGATTTGCCATGTCGACCGGACCGAACCGCATTCTCGATGAATTCGCCAAGCTGATGACCGATGCCGCGGGTGCTGCCCAGGGCGTCCGGCGTGAGGTGGAGACCGCCTTCAAGGGGCAGGCGGAGCGCATCCTCAATTCGATGGATGTGGTGCAGCGCGAGGAATTCGAGGCCGCGCGCGAGATGGCTGCAAAGGCCCGGGACGAGAACGGCAGGCTTGCCGCCCGCATCGAAGCGCTCGAGGCGAAGCTCGCAGAACTCGCCGGTGATGCCGCACCAGCGGCGGCGGCGAAGCCCCGCGCAAAAAAATAATCGTTAAACTTTTCCACATAGTCCGATCCTGAAAATCGCTTTGCCGTGAATCGCTTAACGGCATTGCATGAATCTTTGTGACAGCGCCTTTCCACATGCGAATGCCGCAGTGCGAAAAATTGGGCTGTTCACGCGACTCCCGATCAATAGACTGAATTTGTTGCATGATTCGGAGCAGGGTCATGCGGCCGGGCGGTGGGGTCCGGTCTGGGGTCTTTGCGTCGAGAAGTAGTCTTTAGCGCGAAGAAAGTCCTGGCCGTCCGAGTTCTAGATCAGATTGTTCGTCGTGTGTGCCCCGCGGAGCGTGCGGCGCTCCCCCTGAACACAGGAAGCATTCCATGGAACTTCTCGAACTCGAATACTCCCGCGAAATCCATCCGGTGGATGTTATCGAGCAGGTGGCCCACAACAATGACTGGTCCTTCGAACGGGCCGGCGACGATGAAATTTCGATTTCGGTTGCCGGCAGCTGGACCGACTATCATGTCTCCTTCTCCTGGATGGAGGATTTCGAGGCGCTGCATCTGGCCTGCGCCTTCGACATCAAGGTGCCGGAGACCCGCGCGCTGGAGGTGATGCGGCTGTTGTCGCTGATCAACGAACAGATGCTGTTCGGCCATTTCGACCTGTGGGAGCAGGAAGGCGCGATCATGTTCCGCCAGTCGCTGCTTTTGGCCGGCGGGGTCGAGCCGTCGAGCCAGCAGGTCGAGGTGCTCTTGTCCTCGGCGCTTGAAGCCTGCGAATGCTATTTCCAGGCTTTCCAGTTCGTCGTCTGGTCGGGAACCTCGGCCAAGGACGCGCTCGCCGGCGTGCTGTTCGAGACCTACGGCAACGCCTAGAGCCGGATGATTTCAGGTCTGTTCGACCTGAAATCTGAATCCGTCTCTAAATCAAAGAGATAGAGCATGATGCCGTCCGAAAACCGCTTCACACTTTTCGGTATCATGCTCTAGCAGGTTGTTGAAGAAGTACTGGCGCGGCTGTTTGGAGCGTGATTCACTGCTCCCCGGATGATTTGGGGATTTGTGGATGCGCGGCTCAGACGAACGGACAGGTTCGCTGTTTTCGTATGTCGACCTTGAGGCGCGGGTTCGCCGCGACCATCCGCTGCGGGTGATACGAGAGATCGTGAACGCCGCTCTTGTGGAGATGGACGGCGATTTTGCGGTGCTTTATCCGCCCGGACTCGGCCGCCCGTCGATCGCGCCGGAACGTTTGCTGCGTGCGATGCTGCTGCAGGCCTTCTACGGCATTCGCTCGGAGCGTCAGTTGATGGAGCGGATGGAGTTTGATCTTCTGTTCCGCTGGTTCGTGGGGCTTGGTGTAGACGAGCCGGCCTGGGATCATTCGAGCTTCACCAAGAACCGGGATCGGCTGCTGGAAGGTGAGATCGCGGCAAAGTTTCTGCGCGCGGTGCTTGCTCAGCCAAAGGTGAAGCGGCTTTTGTCGTCGGACCACTTCTCGGTGGATGGGACGCTGATCGAGGCCTGGGCTTCGATCAAGAGCTTCCGCCGCAAGGACGGGGACGACAACGACCCGGATGGAGCGGGCCGTAACGCCGAGCGCGGCTTCCACAAGGAGAAGCGCTCCAACGACACACATCAGAGCACGAGCGACCCGCAGGCACGGCTCTACAAGAAGGGCGACGGGCAGCCGGCGAAGCTCTGCTACATGGGGCATGCGCTGATGGAGAACCGTCATGGGCTGGCGGTCGATGGCGGCATTACCCAAGCGACAGGTACGGGCGAACGTGATGCCGCGCTCGCCATGTTGGATCGCAGACCGTCGCGGCGGCGCATCACACTGGGTGCGGACAAGGCGTATGACGTGCGCGCTTTCATCAAGGATCTGCGCGAGCGCAAGGTCACGCCGCATATCGCCGTCGACGGCCATCTGAGCAAAACCGGCAAGCCTCGCGTGACGGCGGTCGATGGCCGCACGCGTCGCCACGCCGGCTATGCGGTCAGCCAGCGCCGCCGCAAGCGGATTGAGGAGGTGTTCGGTTGGATCAAGGCCTCGGCCGGCATGGCCAAAGTCAAGCTGCGAGGATGCGCCCGTGTGGGCGCGGCCTTCACCTTGAACCTGGCGGCCTACAATCTGATCCGCTTGCCCAAGCTGCTGGCAGCGCCGATATGAGCCTCACCGGCCGCTGGCGGATCGTCGCGATGCCCGACTATGTCGAGAACTATCGCGACATGATGGAGGCCGCCTACATTGAGTTCGCGGCCGACGGCTCCGGCGAATTCGCCTTCGGCTGCGTCACTGGGCAGATCTTCGGCGCGGGCGACGGCAACAATGCCGCCTTCTCCTGGCAAGGCAATGACGAAATGGACGAAGCCCAAGGCAATGGCTGGGCCGAAATCCAACCAGACGGCTCCATCAGTGGACAAATCTGCTTCCATGGCGGTGACGAAGCAGACTTCGTCGCCCGCAAGTGGACTTCTTCAACAGCCTGCTAGGCGGTACGCGAATGAGTGCAAGCAAAGAGCGTAAGCCCGAGATCAGTTTTGCCGATTTCGATCGTGTCGACATCCGCGCCGGCACGATCGTCGAGGCCGAACCGTTTCCGGAGGCGCGCAAGCCTGCCTTCAAGCTGAAGATCGATTTCGGGCCCGACATCGGGGTGAAGAAATCGTCGGCGCAGATCACCAAATACTATACGCCGGAAATGCTGATCGGCCGGCAAGTGTTCGCGGTGGTCAATTTTCCGCCACGCCAGATCGGGCCGTTCATGTCTGAAGTGCTGACGCTGGGCTTTCCCGACGAGGAGGGCGCCGTGGTGCTCGGAGCGATCGAGCGAAAAGTGCCAGACGGCGGGCGGCTGTTCTAGAGAACCACCGCCGCGTTCCTTGACGGGCCCCCCTCTGTCCTGCCGGACATCTCCCCCTCAAGGGGGGAGATCGGCAGCTTCGTCTCCACCGCCTCTTGTTTTGCAGCGTAGAAAATTGGCGAAAGCAGTCACCACATCCAATCTCCCCCCTTGAGGGGGAGATGTCCGGCAGGACAGAGAGGGTGCTGTCCCGCTGCGTTTCAGGTCGATGGAGGTCCTAGGCGGCCAGCTTGCGCGTCCTGCCGAGCGCTTCCTCGACACAGTCGAGAAACATCTCCGCACAGGCTTTCCAGCTGTAGCGCATGGCGCGTTCGCGGGCTTCGGCGCGGTCGACCTTGAGGGCCGCAAGCGAGGCCTCGCGCAGATCGTTGGAGACCGCGCCGCCGATGCCGTCACCGACAATGTCGATTGGGCCTGTCACCGGATAGGCTGCGACCGGCGTGCCGCTGGCCAGCGCCTCGATGATGACGTTGCCGAATGTGTCGGTGCGGCTGGGGAAGACGAAGACGTCGGCCGAGGCGTAGATCTCGGCCAGTTCGTCATTGGGGCGATGGCCAAGGAAATGCGCCTTGGGATATTTCGCCTTCAATTTGGCAAGCTCCGGTCCTTCGCCGACGATCACCTTGCTGCCGGGCAGGTCGAGGTCGAGGAAGGCAGAGAGGTTCTTTTCAATGGCGACGCGGCCGACGCAGAGGAAGACCGGGCCGGGGAAGCCGAGGTCCTTGCGCTTGTCCGGGCGGAAATGGTCGGTGTCGACGCCGCGCGTCCATGGCCTCAGCTTGTTGAAGCCGCGCGCCGAAAGGTCATCGGCGAGCGACTGGGTGGCGACCAGCGTACCCTGGCCGGAATTGTGGAAATCACGCAGCCAGCGATAGGCCCAGCTCTCCGGCACCGGCAGCCGGGCGCTGAGATATTCGGGAAAGCGCGTGTGATAGCTGGTGGTGAACGGCCGGCCGGCATTGCGGCAATAGCGCCGCGCCATGATGCCGAGCGGGCCTTCGGTGACGATGTGGACGTGGTCCGTCTTGTAGGCATCGATCAGGCGCGCGACATGGCCCGGCGTGGTCAGCGCCAGGCGGATGTCGGGATAGGTCGGCAGGGGCAGTGTGCGAAAGATGTTGGGCGTCAGGAAATCCACCGCCACGTCGAAGGATTTCAGCGTTTCGGTGAGCCGCTCCAGCGTGTGGACGACGCCGTTGACTTGCGGGCGCCAGGCGTCGGTGACCATCAATATGCGCATGGCGGCCCTTTGCTGGAAAGGTCGACGGTTGCCTTGAGACGATGCCGGAACGGCGACCAGCCGGCTGCCCTCGCTTCGCTCCAGCGCACCCGGGTGGGCACGGCGTCGAAGTGAGGCGGCAAGATCGAATCAACTGTAGTCGCGCGTTTCATGCGCGCTCTTCACCATGATTTCATGACGAGCGGATGAAGCCTGATACTTGACCTGGTATTTGGGCTTGGTATTTGGGCGTGATACTTGGGCTTGCCTAGGCCGGCACCTTGATCACCGCGCGCAGGCCGCCGAGCGGGCTGTTGTCGAGGGTGATGTCGCCGCCATGGCTGCGGGCGATGTCGCGGGCGATCGACAGGCCGAGCCCGGTGCCGCTGGCGTCGAGGTTGCGGGCCTCGTCGAGCCGCACGAAGGGCTTGAACACGTCCTCGCGCCTGTCGGCAGGGATGCCGGGACCGTTGTCGTCGACGGTGACGACGAGCGAGCCACGGCCGTGATTGGCGCTGACCTCCACCGTCTTGGCATAACGAAAGGCGTTGCCGATGACGTTGGACAACAGCCGGGCGAAGGCATTCGGCCTGACATGCACGGTCGGATCGCCGGAAAGCGTCGTCGACAGCTTGCATTTGCGCAAGGCGGCTTCGTCGCCGAGCTTCTGGAAATAGGCTTCGAGATCGAAACGCCCCGGGTCCTCCGAGGCCTCGCCACGGGCAAAGGAGAGATAACCCTCCAACATCGACTGCATGTCGTCGATGTCCTGGTTGAGCGCCGCCTTGGTCTCGGCCTTGCCGCCGGCCAGCGCCAGCTGCAGCTTGAAGCGGGTGAGGATGGTTCTGAGATCATGGCTGACGCCGGTCAGCATGGCGGTGCGCTGTTCGATCTGGCGCTCGATGCGCTCGCGCATCTGGATGAAGGCAAAGCCGGCGCGGCGAACCTCCTCGGCGCCGCGCGGGCGAAAATCGCGCGGCATCGGCCGGCCCTTGCCAAAACTCTCGGCGGCTTCGGCGAGCGTCAGGATCGGCCGGATCTGGTTGCGCAGGAAGGGGATGGCGATCATCAGCAGCACCAGCGAGGTACCGACCATCCAGATCAGGAAGATGTGGGTGTTGGAGGCATAGGCCTGGCTGCGGCGCACGAAGACGCGCAGCACCTTGTTCTCGAGCTGGACGCGCACCTCGACGATGTTGGAATTGCCGACTGTGTCGATCCAGAACGGCCGGTTGATCTGGCGGGTAATCTCGGACGAGAGAACGTCGTCGAGGATCGAGAAGAACGGTTTTGGACCGGGCGGCGGCAAAGGATCCGGTGGCAAGAGGTCGACCTTCAACTGCATGCGATCCTGCGCGATGCGGATGATGGTGGCGTAGTCGGCATCGTGCGGGTAGGTCTCGATCAGGTCGATGATGGCGGCGATGTCGCGCACGGTTGCCTGCGACAGGCGTTGCGTCACGGTTGCCCAATGGCGCTCCATGAAGACGAAGGCGACGACCGATTGCAGCAGGATCATCGGCGCGATGACGATGATCAGCGAGCGCGCATAAAGGCGCTTGGGCATGTAAAGCGAAACAAGGCGCCAGAACCGGTTCCAGATGCGCGGCACCGCCTTGAGCGTTCGCGTGGCGCGTGCGCTCAAGCCGTCAGATCCCGGCCCTTCCAGTTCCGTCGTCGCCATTGGCTCTTTTCATTTCGTCCGCGGCATTAGATCGGGAAGACGATTCGGTTGGATCGTCTTCCCGATCTAACTCTTTGCTGGAGCATGATCTTTTCCGAAAACCGGTTCCCACTTTTCGGGATCATGCTCTAGCGCCGCGGCCGGTATTCTATTCCACGCTGAGCCGTTCTGGAACAGCCGTGGCAGTTCAAGTAGTTAGGCTGTCAAACCCTAGATTCTTTGTCATTGATAACAAAGGTTTTTTTCCCAAATTGTCAAATCTGATAGGCTCACGTGGTGGACACTCTGAGGCCCAATCGCCGAAGAGATGTTGCAGCTCATATAGGATATTGCGTCGATCTCAAAAGGGCTGGTCACACCGTTGGATGGTTCCATGTCCCGTGTGTGCGAAAGGCTCGGATCTCAGACGAGAAGATCATGCGATGGCGATGGCGAGAGCCAGCTCACGTCCGCGGCCCTTGAGTTTCAATGCGGGGGTAGGACAGATACAATTTCGCCGGTGGTCATATAAACGATCGCGCCGCGTGGCGCCGAGGTTGCTTGAAGGTAGCCCTGCAACTGCTGAACATACGCGGCGCGGTGCAGGCCTGTGTCGCGATCGCTCTTCCAGTCCAGAACCTCCAGGACTTTGCCGTCCTTGATTGCGATTGCATCGACACGGCCGGCGAGAAGACTGCCGGCCTCTATCTCGCCCCAGATAGACAGTTCTGGCACAAGCATGGGCAAGAGACGTTGCACATACGGCATCCGGTAGGTCTGCAACGTGGTCGCCGCGAGTTCACCGAGGGCCGGGAGGGGTCCCTCTGCAGGGTCGATGGCAAGAAGCTCGTTGAGAAGACGTTCAGCGCGTGCGGCAACGTCATCCTGCGATGAGAGTTCGCCCGTCAGAAGTTCCTCCATGAGCTTATGAAGAACCAGCCCGCGTGTCCTGCCGGCGCCAGTGGGCTCTACGTATTCGAACGCGCCGCTCGGTTCGGGTGCCATGGCCGGTGCCAGGATCTCGGCGCGATCCGCATCGTGGGCGCTGGGATTGACCCAGCGCAGCACTGGTGAGGCTGCCTGAACGATGGCGGCTTGTCGTCCGAAAGTGTCTTCGTCCTGAGGTAACGCGGCTGCGTCGAAATTGGCGGTCGTTCGTGGCACGAGTTGGTTGAACCGCAATTCTTCAAGCAGGTCGAATCTCAGATTGAGCAGTTTCGACCACGCGCCTGGTTCGGCCGACGAAAGATTGGGAACGACCAACAGGTCGCGGGCGCGGGTGGAGGCGACATACCACATGCGTTGATGTTCCAGCGCCTGACGCTGGGATTGCTCCTCGCGAGCACGCCTAAGTGCAGAGGAGCAGACACCGCCGATGACCCAGTGCAGCGTGTTGTCGGATTGACGATGGACGAAACGCTCGGAGGGTCTTGCACGCGTGCCCATGTTGATGGGGATCACCACCGGCCACTCAAGGCCTTTGGCGCTGTGAATGGTCACGATCTCGACCGCGTCCTTCGTCGCGTCGATCCGGCCCTCCTGCCGCGACGCGCGACGGTCCCAATCGAGCTGGAGATGACGGACAAAAGACCGAAGCCCCCGGACGTCAAATGGCCGCGCCAGTTCAACGATGCGATCGAGATTGGCAAGTGAGCGCGCGGCCCGGTTGTTCCCGCTTCGCGCTGACAGAGCGACACGCAGCTGAAGCTGCTCTATGGCCTCGGCCAACAAAATGCGCGGCGTCGTGATGTTCACCCGCGCGCGGAGCTTTTGCAGCGCCTCGAGGATGGGACGGGCGATGCGATGGGACACCAGAGCCGGCGGTGTCGTGATGTCAAAGAGGCCAGTCGGCGAAGCGTCTGGTCCGGCTCGGTGAACCTCTTCTGCGATGTCGAGCAACTCTTCGTCGCTGAGACCGACCATGGGTCCGCGCATGAAGGCGCCGAAGGCAAGCCGGTCGCGCGAATCCGCCAGCATACGCAGCAGCGCCAGAACGTCCTGGGTCTCCTGCTGGAGCAGGAGCGTCTTCCCGGCCTGCGACGCTACGGCAAGCCCGAGCGTCTCGAGTGCCCGTTCGTAGCGCCAAAGGTCAGTGCCGGTTGGGGCGAGCAGGGCAATGTCGCCCGCTTCAAGGAGGCGCCGCGTGCCATCGTGTTCATCTTCGATTTCGATTGCGCCAACGAGTTTGGAACATATCTGCGCAACGATGGCCGCTTCCTCATCGCGCTGCTCGGGCATCCTCGCCTTTCGGCCGTCGCCAATGGTCACATGGGACGCGGAGGGCAGTCCATGCAAAGCGCCCTCGCGTGTGGCGGTGAGCGCGCCATAGCTTGGCTGACCGCTGGCATCAAGAACCGGTTGGAACACGGCGTTCACATAGTCAATGATGCCTGGCTGGCAGCGAAAGTTGGCCCCGATGTGGACGATACGGTCGTCCCCCAGGCGCGCAATCGTCCGCTTCGCCTGATTGTAGCTGTCGATGTCGGCACCACGAAAGGCATAGATGGATTGTTTGGGATCGCCGACCACAAACAGCGCCCCGTCGCGAATGTCGGCATCCTGCCAGCGATCGGGCATTGCGCGCGCCGCGATCGAAAACAGGATGCTGGCCTGGATGGGATCGGTGTCCTGGAATTCATCAACCAGAATATGCGCAAAGCGTCGACCGACAGCCTCGCGCACGACATCGTTGGTAGTCACCAGGGCGTGGGCGCGCAGCAGAAGGTCGTCGAAATCGAGGACAGCTGCGTCACCCTTGCGCTCAATGTAGAGGTCGGTGACGGGGTCGAGGGCACGTGACATCTGATCGACCATGGCGTCGCCGATCTGGCCGACGAGCTCTGCAAATTGCGTCTCACAGTTAAGGGAATGCGTCTCGGCCTGCTGGTCGAGCTCCGGGCCTTGTTCCTTGCCATAGGCCGATTTCCAATAGCCGAGATTGCGCTGCTTCTTAAACGCGAACTCGTTCCATTTCATCGAGGCAGTACGCGGCGGGTCGGCAAGTTCCCATAAGCGAGCAAAGGTTGGCTGCGTCTCGAAGCAGTTCTGGTAGAACGTGGCGAGGGTTTCGAACTCACCAACCAGGGTCCCGGTGCGTCGTTCCTTGGGATAGTCCGCTTGCCAGCGTCGGAAGGCACGGACGCTCTCGACAAAATCGATATCCTTGCGCAGCGAGAAGTCGACCGAAACTGTGCCGGCCCCTGGGTGTTCAAGCTTGAGCTTGGCAAGGTCGACGCTGTCCTTGACGACCTTCAAGGGTTCGAACTTGGAAAGGGTCGCGACCGGATCCGCGCCTTCCCTCGCTTGCATAGATAGGCGGTCAAACAGCCATTTGGAGATGACGCTCTCGAACATCGCGTCGGCCGCAGACCCATCCATCATTCGCGATCCGGGGTCGAGTCCCGTTTCGACGGCATAGGCCATGATAATCTGCTGGCAGAACGCGTGAATCGTGCACGCGGTTATCTCGTCGAAGGCATCAATTGCCGACCTGAGGACAGCCTTCCTTTCATTGAGCAGCTCAAGGGTTACAGCGCCGCGCAGGACCTTCGGGATTTCTCCTGCCAGCAGTTGGGTTGCGTATTCCCGAATGCGCAGCGACAGCTCGCTGGCGGCGAGTTCAGTGAACGTAATGGCGGCGATGCTGCGGGGCGTCGCACCGTACAACATCAGCATTACGACACGGCCGGCAATCAGCGATGTCTTGCCCGTGCCGGCGGCCGCTTCGACCAGCAACGTCTTGTCGAGTTCCATGAGAACACGACTGCGCTCGAGGGCATCGCTCAGCATCACCGCTCCCTCCAGAGGGGCGCGAGCTTATGCTGCGCGGCGTGGAAACCTTCGTCCTTGCGCCCCTGGTAGCGGTCGAGCGCCGCAGGTAGCGCGATCCTGAGTTGGTTGTAGCCAGCGAACGCATCTGGTCCGGGATAGGCGATCCCAGCTCTGAGCCCTTCGACCGCGATATCGATGAAGCGCAGCAGCGTCTCTTGCGCTTGCTCGAGCACGTCGCCTTCAAGACGCGCCGGAGGTTCCATAGTGTCGAGGTAGACGAGACGGGAGATGATCGTGCTTGCCTCGGGGATAAGCTGTTTGATCGTGGCGGCATAGAGGGTGCGCTGAACCTCCGCTCCGCCGCCCAGGATGACGTCGCGCAGATCGCGCGGTGTCTTGCCGGTCTTGTAGTCGGACATCCGGACGCCACGGCGGTCGGGCTTCACGTCGACGCGGTCAATGCGGCCCTTCAAGAGGATGCCGAAACGGCCGATCAGGACCTCTTGGTCTTCGCGCCAGGGATCGGAACGCTTTGCGTGCGATTCTGGCGTGCCGAACGGCACCTCGCTGAAGCTGCGGGTACCAGGACCGAAGCGGTCATCGACCGTTAGTCCGCGGTGGGCCCGTCGCCGTGCCTCTTCGATCGTATCCAGCCAGAGCAACCGCGGCGGCACGGCCCGGGTCAGCGGCCATTGTTCCGCGATGCTGTTGGCGGCTGCCTCAAGCGCGCTCTCGATTTCTGCTGGCGTTGCGCTGACAAGGCTGGGCATGCGCTCGACGGCGAGGCGCAGCAATTCATGCACGAGCTCACCGAAGGTCTTCGCATCGAGTTGCAGCGGCTGAACCGCCAGCTCAGGCGCGGTCATCCCCAATACTCTTAGCCACACATAGCCCATGGGATCACGCAACAGCCGCCGCAGCGACGTCGCGGATTGCGGCAAGCCCAGAGCTCGCAAAACAGCCGGATGGTCCTTTCGGAACCCGCCGTCATGTGGCGTTGTCTCAAGCCTGCGCGTCCAGTTGGTCCAGCAGGAAATGACGCTCTGTATGCGCGGCAAGGCGAGCGCATCCTCGGCGCGAGCCAGCAGGCGATCACCCTCG
This sequence comes from Mesorhizobium kamtschaticum, assembly GCF_056174585.1. Lineage (NCBI taxonomy): Bacteria > Pseudomonadati > Pseudomonadota > Alphaproteobacteria > Hyphomicrobiales > Phyllobacteriaceae > Mesorhizobium > Mesorhizobium kamtschaticum. The sequence continues at coordinate 3,093,337 of NZ_CM149691.1, forward strand.
CTGAAGGCATGGTCCGGCGTCCTCGTGCGGGAAAGGGGACGCTCGGCAACCTGATGCTGCAGCAACCCACTTTTGGCGAGGAACGCGCCTTCGGCCGATCGCCTGCTGCGCGATAGCGTCACCTTCGAATCAGGATGGCCGGTCAGAATCTCGAAGGCCAACCGATCCCGCTCGAGGCGGGGCAGGTCGACCAACTCGCGTGCGTTGAGCACATGGTCAGGCAGGAGCGGATCCGCGTTGTCGCCACGGGGCCAGCTTCTGCTCGAAAGGCCAAGCAGACGCATGTGCTTGCGTGGCGCGCCAACCAGATCCGACGCCCGTGCCCAGACCACATTGTTGGCAGGGTCTCTACCGTCGGCGATGCGCAACGAGGTCAAGGTCATCTCCATTGCCGCCGCCGGCGCCAAACGAAGGGCCTCCTGCCAGAGCCCAAGGCTGCTGCCGCGCAGAAGCAACTTTCCAAGTTTGACCGCTGCTTTGGGGCCGTCCACAAGGTCATTAAGCACCGGCATGACGACCGTTGCGATCGGGGAACCGTCGGTCCGGGAGAGTGTCTCCAGACTTCGCGCCCAATGCACCGGCTCGAAAAGGCCCGCCTCGGTGGAAATTCCTTTCATCCAGTCAGCCGGAAGCGCCTCCGACAGGTAAGGAGACAGCAGGGACAGACGCCGAATGCGATCCTGCGACAGGCCGTTGACCATCGCATCGGCGAGCGCCGCGCAGGTCTGGCCGGCGCGCGTGCTCAAGGCTGAGACGCCGCCGGCGAAATGGATCGGGAGACCAGCGTCCGCCGCCAGGACCAGCATGTGATCATCCCACATGCTCAAATCAGCACTGGCGATCGCGATGTCGCAGGCTTGTGTCACACCATCGCTCAACAACGCGCGCGCCCAACGAAGCGCTTCAACCACCTCCGCGCGCGGGTCGGCGCAAACCTCACAGATCAGATGTTGGGGGGGCTGCAGGGCGCTTCCCAGGATCGCACCGGGAAACCAGCTCCGGTCGCGCGTGCCTGCCGCGTCCCACGTGATTTCGACGACCGAGGCGAGGGCCTCGATGAGAGGCCGCCAGAGCGGGTCGACGGAAACGAGCCGGTGGAGATGGAGAGGGCCGACGACGGCGGGTGCGTGAGCGATGCGCGCAAGCGCCCGATCGCGCAGATCCCCGGGCAACAATGCGCCGATTGGGAGATGCTCGCGCAGAAACGCTTCGATGCGCCCGAGGTCGCTCAGCCTGGCCCTCCCATTGAGCGGATCGTCGAGGCGAAGGTCAGCGGCCCACACACGCTCCAGGCTTGAGAGAACAGCGCGCGCCATGCCAGGCCTCGTCTTGACCTTTTCGAGCTCGTCAAAAGTAATCTCTGCAAGTGCTTGAGCAACGATCGGCACAAGCGTTGCGTGATCGGCCGGTCGGCTGAAACCACCCGCAAGGCGCGCCGCGAGCAGTGCAACCGTAGCGACATCGAGACCGTGGTCACCCGTTCGCGCGGCTGCGACACGCTGCATGCGAAAGGCCAAGTTGCCTTCAACGACGACGGTGTGACGTTTCATGCTGAAGAGGACACTTGTTGCGGCGCTATCAGCCGGTCGTCCGACGGTAGATTCTGACGTATCGTAGATCAGGGGCCCTGAACTGCAAGGCCGCCCTGTACTAAACCCTAACCACCTCCAGATTGCCCGTTAGCCGCCGTTGCGCCATTCCTGGCAGTGATGCGGGAGTCATCTCCAGTACGGCCAGTTATATCCACCTTCGGCCCGCTTGTGCGACAGAGGATTCAGATGATTTGTTCTGCAGCGGCGGCTTACGGCAATTGCGATAGAATGGCGGACTGACAGCTTCCGGCCCCACAGCCGCCTGCCAGCAATGCGCGTCATATTGGTCGTGGAGATAAGCCATCCTTTCGCTGGAACGCGGACGTTCAGGCTGGTAGGTTCCTCTGGTCAAAACGCGCGGCGCCAAGACTAAGAAGCCCAGTTTCCATTTCCCGAGGCAGACGGTGGGTCAAACCGCTTGAACGGCGGTCCCTCCTACAGAGTGATAGGAGTGGACGTTATCTCGAGAAGGTGGCCAAAATTCACCGTTTGAACCTGTAGTGTGGAGTAGTCCATGGCTGGACCACGAACGTTAAGCCAGACGGCAGTTGGCGCAGCTTGGCTAGATCAATTTGCCGCCGGCGACCGCGCAAATGCAGCCAGCTTGCTGGACGCAATGCTACTTCTGAATGAGGAGCAGGTCGGCACGTCGATCCGATTAGCCTTGGATCGCATCGCAGAGGGGCAACGTCACCGCAAGCGGCGTGTCGCTCTTTACGCCGAACGTGAGTTCGACTCCTCGATGATTTTCGAGGTTCAGATGCTCCCGGATGCGCAGGGCCGGTTGCGTCGACGTGCGGTCGGCTACAATGGTCCACCCGCTGTCAGGCCGGTGCGCGGCCGTGCTCGCGTTGGGAGCGAGGGCTTCGTAGCACATCTCATATCGCAGGCGACGGAACGCTGGCCGAGAAGTCTTCATGAACCATCCTGGTCCGGACAGGCTGAGGGGGAAGACCGCTCCCGCAGGCGAAATAGTGATCGTCAGCGACTTCCTGGGGTCAGGCACGCGCATATTGACTATGCTCGACAAGTTCTGGGCCGTTCCCACTGTGCGCTCGTGGAAATCGCGTGACATGGTGAGGTTCCGGGTGGTGGCTGCCGCAGCAACGCTATCCGCGCAGAGCAAGGTGCGCCGTCATCGGCTAAGGCCGAAGGTGGAAGCCGAATGGATCGCTCCTACTGTTAGATCCTCCGCCGACTTTCGGACTGTCCTTTCATGGATGCGACTGATCGATAACAACGGGCCGGAGGAAGGGCGTGGCACTGGACGCTACGGCTTCGGCGGTGAGGGTGCGCTGATCGCATTCAACTACCGGCTTCCCAATAACACCCCGGCATTGATTCATCATGGCGATGGCGACTGGCAACCGCTCTACGCAGGATCCGCGCCGCCGGAACTGCGCGAAGTGTTTGGGGTGAGGTCACTCGACGAGGCGATCATTTCCGCTGCACAAGCAAACGGGGTGGTGTTCGGCCGCGAGCTGACGGAAGAAGACCGACAGACGATATTCGTGCTGAGCATGCTGAAAGGGAGATGGTATCGGGGAGCTGAAGTCGCGTTGGCGTCGAGGACGTCCTTACCTGCACCCGCTGTCCTGGACATTCTTTTGCGCGCGTTAAGGTCCGAATTAATCACGCGCTCGGGCCGGATAACCGACAAGGGATACAAGTTTATGGAATCGGGTCGGGCAGGTGAGCGGAAGACTCCGATTATTGCAACTTCCCCGGTTCCATACTATCCAGAAGTCCTGAGAATCCCAAAGGCTCAGCTCATCTAGACATGCCGTCTTCGGACGGCCAAGACTGTGGGTACGAACCTGCCGTCTAGGGGGACGGGGTTTCCTGTCGCCGGTGAAAGAGCTCTCGAATGCAGGTCCACGTCGCGTCATCCATCGTTGCCCGCTGGGCAACCTCCTCGGAGGCTCGTTTCGATGGACGACGCGACGCCGCCAGGGCCGATCTAAAGTAGATGAAGCACCCTTGGGATTCTCAGACATTTGCATCGGGGGCCAAAGACAAAGGACGTTCAGCCGAAACGGTGGCGGCATCAATCGCGGCAGCGTTAGCGATAAAGCGGCGCCATCCCGACCTGCCCGTGGTGCTAACGCTTAATCATCTCGCCCATCTGTCCGATGTATCCTCCGATTTCCTGCAGGAAATCGCGCACCGCAAGATCGATCCGTATCGTGTATTTCGCGTCAAGAAGCGAGGCGTCCCGAACAAAGTACCTGCACCGCCACGTCGATACCGCACCATTTGCGTGCCAGAGCCACGCCTCATGCGGGTCCAGCGGTGGATCTCTCAGAACATCCTAAAGGTGATGCCATCACATCACGCGAGTTTCGCTTTCATCAAGGACCGCGACTTGGTAGACGCTGCCGAGCGGCATGTGGGCGCGAAGTGGCTGGTTAAGATGGATGTCCGGCATTTCTTCGAGTCGATCCCCGAGGACTCTGCATACAAGGTGTTCCGCAGCTTTGGCTACGGAGCTCTGATTTCGTTTCAGATGGCCCGCATTTGTACTCGGCTTCCGACCCACTTGCGGAGCGACCCGAGGAATCGCTTGGGACGGGGCGAAGAAGCCCGACCATACCGCACGCAACCTATGGGACACTTGCCGCAAGGTGCGCCGACCAGTCCGATGCTCGCCAACTTTGCTTGTGAAACTCTTGACTCTCGACTGGCCCACCTCGCCTCTTCGGAGAACTGGACTTACACCCGGTACGCCGACGATCTGGCGTTCTCGCGCGCTGGCGATTCTACCCGTGCCGAAGCAATGCACTTGGCTAAGCGGGTAGAGACGGCGCTGGAGGCTTCAGGTCTGGTCGTGCACCGTCAAAAGACAGCGATTGTGCCACCTGGCGGAAGAAAAATCTTGCTGGGGGTCACCATCGACACCGGCCAACCCCGTCTCACAAAGTCGTTCAGGAACAACATTGAAACCCATCTGTACGCACTGAATCACGAAGACATCGGCCCCGAACGTCACCGTGCGAAACGCGGCTTTGCCTCCATCATTGGCATGCGTCGGCACATCTTCGGCCTGATCGCATTCGCCCATCAAGTTGACGAAGCCTATGCGTCGAAACTCTATGCCGAAGCCAACAAGGTGGATTGGAATAGGTGAATCTGAACAGAACTGAAGTGGAAGTAGAAGATAACGCTTTCCCACGAATAGCATGCTATTTTTGGACCAGTTTGTAGAGATTCGTGGAGGCGATTGGTGTATGTTTCCGAAATCTATGCGGCAGGCTTTCGCTGCTTCAATCCAAGCACTCCTCTGCAACTGAAACTCTCACCCGGACTCAATATTCTCGTGGGGCCAAACGACGCTGGCAAGAGCGCGATTGTCGACGCTGCCCGGTACGTTCTTTGGACACGTGGGGACGATTACATCCGCCCGGACGAACACGACTTCCACGTCGGCGCCGACGGCACACGGGGCTGCGACTTCGTCGTGCGATGCACCTTCGACGACCTCAGCGCTGATGAGGAAGCCCGCTTTCTCGAATGGTGCACTAACGAAAGGGGAAAGCTCCGTCTGTACGTTTTCATGCGGGGCGCCCGTCGGATCTCTCGTGGCGGCGGCAATATCATCTCCAGCCAGTACCGCGCTGGCGCCGAAGGCGAAGGCCTGCCGCTCGACGGGGAACTGCGCGAGTATCTGAAGGCCACCTATCTCAAGCCTCTGCGGGATGCCGAGCGCGAGATGCGAGCAGGACGCCGGTCGCGTCTGTCGCGCATTCTCGGCGCGATGCCCACGATGGGGCCCGAGAGCAAGCCCGCCGCGCCGGGTGCCAACGCTACACTTCACGATACGCTTGCTGGGGTTGACGCGGCGGTCAGGGGCAATGCTGCCGTGGGGGGCGTCGCCAGCAGCGTGAATACCGATTTTCTCGACAAGCTGTCGTTCGTGGATGATCGCCTCGTTGCGACGCTGGATTTGGGCGCGGGCGGGTCGTTCGATCAGATCCTCGAACGGTTCGAGCTCTATCTGAATGCTAAGGCTGGCACTGAGCGCGTGCAGCGGGGGCTGGGCTACAACAACCTGCTGTTCATGGCGGCCGAGCTGTTGTTGCTCCAGTCGCATCCCGATCAGGTGCCGTTTCTGCTGATCGAGGAGCCGGAAGCTCATCTGCATCCCCAGCATCAGACGCTCTTCATGCAGGTGCTTGCGGCCCGTGCCGCCAAACCGAACCCCGAAAATGGTGAGACGCATCAGCAGGTCCAGGTCCTGCTTACCACCCATAGCCCGCAGCTCGCGGCCGGCGCCAAGCTTGAGTACATGACGATGATCGTCGGTCATCGTGCCTATCCGCTAGACATGGCCCATACCCGGCTCGACGCCGACGATTATGAGTTCCTCCGTCGGTTTCTTGATGCGACCAAGGCTAACCTATTCTTCGCCCGCGCGCTGATTGTTGTTGAGGGCGATGGCGAGCACCTGTTGCTGCCCGCAATCGCCGAAAAGCTCGGTCGTCCCCTTAGCCGCCACGGAGTGTCGATGGTCAATGTCGGTCACCGCGGTCTGTTCCGCTACAGCCGGATTTTGCAGCGTAAGTTCGGGAGCTCGATCGCGGTGCCGGTGGCGCTAATCCCTGACAGGGACATTCCGCCCGCTGAGGCCAAGGATCTTGTCGGTGATCGGAAGACCGAGAACGAGCTCACCCGGGAGGAGGTGGCCGCGCGGTTGAAGACGCTGCGGCGCGACGTCGGGGACCCCGTCGACGCTTTCATTGCCGACAGTTGGACGCTCGAGTTCGATCTCGCGTTGCAGCCCGAGCTTGCTGAGAGCGTTCACCAGGCGGTCCAGCTTGCAAAGACCAGCAGTCGCAAGCCCCAGCGACTTGCGAAGGTCGCGGAGAAGGCCAGCGAAACCTACAAAGGCTGGAAAGAGGCTGGGCTCACTTCGACGGAGATTGCAGTCAAGATTTACCGGCCCGTCCATGACAACGAGGCTTCCAAGGCCGAGGTCGCCGAACAACTCGCCGCCATACTTCGCAAGCGCACCGATACGCCGAAGCAGATGCGTGATCGGGTTCCGGCCTATCTGGTGCGCGCGATTGATTACGTGACGGGTGGCTATGTCCCAGGCGCGCCGGCGATCGCTCCCGAACCGGAAGCTGAAGACGAAGAGATCGGGGTCGCAGGGATGGACGGCGCGGCGGCGGTGCGGGCATAGCGCCATGTTCGAGATCCTGCCGCTCACACCTGACCTGCTCGCCGAACTTGGCGACGAATTGGGCGGCTGCGATTTCAGCGACCCAAGCCAGACCGATTTCCTGGCGAAGGCCACCGCTTGTGACGTCCAGGCCGCGCCCGGCAATGGCAAGACAACGCTGCTGGCGGCAAAGCTCGCTCTGCTTTCGCGTAGCTGGTCGACCCGCCGGCGGGGTGTCTGCGTCATCTCGCATACCAATGCCGCGCGGACGGAAGTCGAAGACTTGATAGCCCGTCACCCGACTGCGGCGCGGCTGATGGCCTATCCCCATTTCACCGGCACGGTCACTGTGTTCATCAACCAGTACCTCGCCTTGCCCTATCTTCGAGGCCTGGGTTGGCACCTGCGTCAGATCGACGATGATGCGTTTGCGGCCGAGGCGCTACGGCGTTATCCCGGTTGGGGGGTACTCGACAGAATGGCCAAGAATCCGAAACTTAAGCTCAGGCGACGGCTTGAGGATTGGATAGCCCATCTGGATCTTGATCCTGCTTTTTCGGATGACGCGATATCCCCATCATCTTTGGAGGTGCGCAGGCGTAAGGGGCAGCACGGCGCCGATAAGCCCTGCGGTATCGCGTTGGCTCAGCTCAAAGCCTCGATGGTCAAGAGTGGGCTCTATCGCTATGCCGACATGACCGTGCTCGCGTGGCGTGCGCTCCGCGAAAAACCGAGTCTCGCCGAGCGGCTTCGCGACCGCTTTCCGCTCGTCATTCTTGATGAGGCCCAAGACACAAATGGCGACCAACTTCGGTTGCTGGAGCACGTGTTCAAGCAAGACGGGGCGGCCTTCCAGCGTCTCGGGGACATCAATCAAACTTTATATGAGTACGATGGAGCGGCGCCGGCCAATTGGACGCCAGGTCCCGGTTGCATCCCTCTCGATACGAGCCGCAGGTTCGGCGGAGAGATCGCCAGTTTTGCAAGCCGGCTGACCATGCGCCAGGCTCAGACTATTGTAGGGTTGGGCGCACGGCCGGCGTCGCGGGTGATATTCCTGTTCGATGAAGCTACGATCGGACAGGTTCTCGGAGCCTTCGCTGAACAGGCACGGGCGCTGTGGGGCAGTGATTGCTGCACACGCGACGTCTGGGCGGTCGCGTCACGTCACAATCCGGCCGGCAAGAAAGGAGCGTGGCAGCCGAAAAGTCTCGTCGACTATCATCCCGCATATCGCAGTGAGGGCGGGTCTCGATCGAAAGCGAACCTCCTTTGCCGGTTGCTTCAGAAGGCTGCGGTACACCACGCTGCGGCGCGACCTCCCTCAGAAGTCAGTGAGATGCTCTGCGTTGGAGTGGCTGAACTGGCGCGTGCTCATGCTTGGAAAGCGGCGAGTGATCGTCCGGTCACCGCGCATAATGTCTGGGCGGCGCTTGCGCACCGGGACCTCGCGTTGCCGCGCACCATACGTCGACTGCTCCGGGACCATGTGCTTGCCGGCGCTGCCGTTTGGGAAGAGGAGGCATGGCTGGCGTTCATGGTAGCATTGCTACCGCTCTTCAGTCCGCCTCCGCAGGGCTCGGAGGGCGATATCGCGGATTTTTGCGCCTTTGTCGCTGAGCAAAAGGCCGATCTCGCCGACCCCTACCGCCGTTCCACAAAACAGGTGCAGTTCGACGATCTCACGTTGCGGCTGGGGTCGATCCACTCGGTCAAGGGCAAGAGCGTAGACGGCATTCTCGTCGTTGAGAGCGAGGTTTGGAAAGGCAGTAGCGCAGACGAGCAGTGCATTGACCTGACTACAGTACTTCCACGTGCGTTCGGCATTAGCAACGAGGCCTTTACAGGGGTAGCGCTCACTGCCGCGACAAATGTCTTCGTGGGTATCACTAGGCCGCGCGAGTTGCTAGGCCTCGCGCTGCGCAAATCGCATTCGGCGGCCGTAGGAGAGGCCGCTCAGGCGCAGGGATGGACGGTCATCGATCTGACCGCGAGTTTTTAGAAAACATTGACGTCAGAAACTAGTCTAGTCACCTGACGTCCGCTTAGCGGTCCCTCGGGCCAAATTCGGAAGGTCTGCTCCTGATGCGGTGGACGGCTCTCCTCCCTTCCTGCGGTATGATCGCGGGATTAGAGCTGGAGGAGCGCTATGATGAGCAACGTTACGACAATCGGTCTGGATATTGCGAAGTCCGTGTTTCAAGTCCACGGCGTGGATGCGGCTGGTGAGGTTGCAGTTCGCAGGAAGTTGACGCGTGGGCGTGTGCTGCCGTTCTTTGAGAGCCTGCCGCGTTGCCTGGTCGGAATCGAGGCCTGCAGTTCGTCGCATTATTGGGCGAGAGAACTGACTGCACGTGGCCATGATGTGCGGCTGCTGCCGGCACAGTATGTGAAGCCTTATCTGAAGCGGCAGAAGAATGATGCTGCAGATGCAGAGGCGATCTGCGAGGCCGTGACAAGACCGACGATGCGCTTCGTGCCGGTGAAGTCGCCCGAGCAGCAGAGTGTGATGATGCTGCACCGGGTTCGATTGATGCTCAACCGCCAGCGGACACAGATATCGAACGCGTTGCGGGCGCACCTATCCGAGTTCGGGGTCGTGGCGCCGATCGGGCGTAATGGAATTGAGCAACTTCTCGTGGTCATCAACGACGAGAACGATGCCAGGATACCGGCCGACGCACGGCTTTGCCTGAGGATGCTGGAAGCACAGCTTCGTGTCGTGAAGGAACAGATCCTCGAAAACGATCGCCGGGTCCGTGCGAGTGCGCGAGAGACCGAACTGGGTCGCAGGTTGATGGAGATTCCGGGCGTTGGCCCGCTGCTGGCGAGTGCGTTCGTTGCGACCGTCGCCGATCCGCACGCGTTCAAGTCGGGGCGATGCCTCTCGGCTTGGATCGGGCTCGTGCCGAAGCAGAACTCTAGCGGGGGCAAGGAGAAGCTCGGCAGCATCTCCAAGGCCGGCAATCGCTACCTGCGACAGTTGCTCGTGGTCGGCGCCATGGCGGTCATCCGCTATGCCGAACGGAACGGGACCAGGCGGCCATGGCTGGTGCAACTGATGGCGCGGCGAACAACCAAGGTCGCGGCGGTTGCGCTGGCTAACAAGACAGCCCGCATGGTCTGGGCATTGATGACCGGCGGCGAGCGCTACAGGGAGCCGGTCATCGCATAGAACGAAACAAGGCGCGGGATCGCCAACGAGGTTGGAAAGGGCGGACAGGAGCTAATGCACAAAGCCGGTTGAAACCGCCGGATCAGGAAAACCCACTGGGGCCGTGCACCATAAGTGCGAGCTTTCGATCGGGACCTGAAACGCGCGAATGGCATTATGGCCAGCGGCACATGAAAGGCCGCACCTACAGGTCGGATACATGGCCGCACCAACCAGCAACTGCAAAAGCTCACAAATCCCTTGCCAACGGAGAGCCGTCCATACACGGCCCCATTTCGGTCGCTCAATGTATGGCCGCTGTGATCCGTCCACCAGGCGGGCTTCGAGAATGCCGCGACGCCTGAACTAAGATTGAGATCTCCGCACGTAAATGCCCTAGGCCATGTCTCCGATCTGTCCTGGTGACACGAGCGGAGTCATATTTCCTTGTCATGATTGCGCGCAATACACGTACCCATAGTAATGTTGCTATAGATAGAAAGTAAACGTATGAAATAAAGAAAGTGATAAACAAAATGAGTATGCCTTCAAGCCATCCTAACGCCAATACGGAAATCGCAAAATTCATAAAAGGTCGCATCGATCTGCTGAAGAGGAGAAAGAGCCAGAAAGACATTGCGGCTGAAGCTGGGTTCACCAACGTTAATTTTCTCTCGATGATAAAGTCGGGCGCCGCGAAAGTTCCGTTTGACCGCGTGCCCGGTTTGGCGAAAGCGCTGGAGTGCGACCCTGCGAGACTTTTCCTCCTTGCGCTCGAACAATACTATGAGAGCAGCGCGTTGGTGGCGATCAAGCAGATTTTCGGAACTGTCGTGAGCGAGAACGAGGTTTTATGGATTGAGGCGCTTCGCAAAGCCTCCGACAATACTAATCCACCCGTAACTGCCAAGCGCGCAAAGATCTTGCGTGCGATTTTTGGGAAGATCGGACCCTACCCGGGTCAATGACAGCCGCCGTGTGAGCAATCCAACGACGCTGGGTCGAAACCTCGCCTGTCGGCATTCGCTCCCATGCTGTTGATGATGTGTCGGGCGAGAGGAGGTGGATGTCGGTGCCGCTCGCATGTGAAGCGCGATTGAGAAGCGTGGCGCCAACGACCACAGGTGCCAGGGTAGAAACCCGATCACCGTAAGTGACCGGGTTCCACCCCGTTGCGGTCATTCAGTTGCGAGCGTTGCATGACGCGATCTGACCAACACGGACGTTCTGTTTCTCGCAGGATCGACATCAGGCTTGGGATTTTTCCCCTAGGTATTGGCGGCCCACAGGGCTAGCATAGGGCTTACTGGGGGTGTGCGATGACAGACGTCTCGATGCGCCGGGCGGACTTCATGATGGTCCTGGCCTATGCTTCGGACCTCGCCACTGGCCATTCTCGCGACTTCGCGCTGAAATCCTGCGTGCTTGCAATGCGGATCGCCGATCTTGCGGGTGTTTCCGAAGAGGTTCGGCGCAATGCCTACCACCAGTCGATGCTGCGCTATGTCGGCTGCAACGCCGACACGGACCTTCTGTCGGCCACCTTCGGCGACGAAATCGCTCTTCGCCAAGATCTTGTCGGTCTCGACATGGGCAATCGTGCGGAACTGGGCAGGGTCTTCGTGCAGGCCTTCAAACGGTTCTACTACGATCTCGAGCCTGACGCGCAGGGCAAGGCGATCGAGGCCGCGATGTCGCAGGCGCTCGCGGTGGCCCGCCCGGTGCTCACCGCGCATTGCGAGGTCGCGCAGCGGATCGGCCAACGGCTTGGCCTGTCCGAGGAGATCCGGCGAAATCTCGGGCAGATCTACGAACGCTGGGACGGCAAGGGCCTGCCGCGTGGGCTGAGCGGCGAGGATGTCTTGCCGGCCGTCCGCCTGATCACGCTAGCGCAGGATGCCATTGCGCTCAGCGAAGCCGTCGGCATCGAGGGGATGGCCGAAACCATCGCCAGGCGCGGCGATGGCCCATACGAAGCGGATCTAGCCCGGCTCGTCTCGGCTAACGCGGCGGCCTTGATGGATGGCATCGGCGCGACGGTCGACCGCGAGACCATTTTGGCGCTTGAGCCCGATCCGCCGGTAACACTGGATGAGGCAGCCTGCGATGAGGCGTTCCTGGCCATCGCTGACATGATCGACATGCGCATGCCGTTTACGCAGGGCCATTCGAGGATGGTGTCGGAACTTGCCACCGGTGCGGGGAAACGGATCGGGTTGCCCGACCCTGACGTTCGGGCGCTGCGCTGGTCGGGCTGCATCCATGATATCGGCGAACTGGTGGTCCCGGTGGCGACCTGGATGCGGAACGGCCCGCTTTCGGTGCGCGAGCGCGACGCGGCGCAGCTTCACGCCTATTACGGCGAACGGGCGTTGGCCTCGTTCGGCCGCGAGGGCGATGCGATGGCTGCCCTCGTGCTTCGCCATCACGAGCGCCTGGATGGCTCGGGCTATCACCGCAAGGTCGGCGGCTCAGACCTGTCCCCGGCGGCAAGGATCCTGGCCGCTGCCGAAGCCTTCCAGACATCGCGAGAGGAACGTCCGCACCGCAAGGCGCTGTCCAGCGAGGCGGCGGCGGCACAGCTGCGCGCCGCTGTGCGTGACGGTTGTATCTGCCCTGACGCCGCAGAGGCCGTGTTGTCCTTCTCGGGGCTGCCGTCGCGCCGAGCGCTGCCGAGGGCGCTTGCTGGCATGACGCCACGCGAGATCGAGGTGCTGCGGCTGATCGCCGCCGGCCTTACGGTGAAGGAAGCGGCAAGCAAGCTCGATATCTCGCCCAAGACCGCGGACCACCATATCCAGAGCGTCTATTCCAAGATCGGCGTGACTACCCGCGCCGCGGCCGCGCTCTATGCGGTCGAGCACGGTCTTATCCGACCGGGCGAAACGCAGGCATAGGGAATCCACCCCATGTGCACCCGCTTGCGGGCGCGCATCGTGATCCTGTCGACGGACCAATGGTGGCCGCGACCGACAGGAGGAAATCAGATGCTTCTCGCAACGACCAAAGTGCTGGACGTCGACCACTTCATCCGCATCTTTTCGACCAAGGGCGCCGACAAGCGCCGGCTGCACGGCTCGAACGGCGCAACCGTCTTCCGAGACCCCAGCGAGCCCGACCGCGTCTGGGCGATCTTCGACTGGGACGCCGAGGGTTGGAAGAATTTCGTGTCGGATCCGGAGGTGCCGGCGATCTTGCAGGAAGCCGGCCATGTCGGCAAGCCTCAGGCGGCACTGCTGCTCGGCCACTACGAGGCCTGAGCTCCCCGCGCCGCGCGCCGCCCGGCGGCGACGCGCCCGACGAACCCCAGATTTGGAGAAATCAAATGGATCCGAAACCCATCAAGATCGGCCTTATCGCCGAACTCACCGGCCCGTTGTCTTTCATGGGCATCGCAAATGCCAACCTCACCACCATGCTCGTCGACGACATCAACGCTAGGGGCGGCTTGCTCGGTCGGCCGCTGGAGCTCGTCGTCGAGGACGGTGAGACCACCGACAGCGTCGCCAAGGCAAGGACCGCGAAACTGATCGACGTCGACAAGGTCGATGTGGTCGTCGGCGGCATCTACAGCTCGACCCGACAGGCCATCAAGAGCGAGGCAGTTACGCGGGGCAGGACGCTCTACATCTACACCGAGCAGTATGAGGGACAGGAAAACGATCCCCTGATCTTCTGCACGGGTCCCGTGCCCGCGCAGCAGGTCGAGCCGCTGATCCCATGGTTCATGAAGAGCACCGGGGCGAAGAAGTTCTACCTGCCATCGGCCGACTACATCTGGCCCCATTTGCTGAACAAGGCAGCGAGCCGGGTTGTTCGCGCCAACGGTGGCGAGATCGTCGGTGAGGAATATTTCCCCCTCGATACCACCGATTTCCGGCGCACGGTTGAGCAGATCATGACGAGTGGCGCCGAAGTGGTGTTCAACACCCTCGTTCCGCCGGGCCTCACGCCGTTCCTCGACGAGCTGCACAAGGCCGGTTTCGGCAAGCGGGGCGGCAAGATCATCTGCACCTACTTCGACGAGAACTTCTTCAATCTCGTGCCGTCCGAGCAGATCGAGGGCCTCTACAGCTGCCTCGACTACTATCAGGAACTGGAGGATCCGTTTGGCCGCGCGCTCTTGCGTCGCTACCAGCATCGATTCCCCGGCAGCGCCATGTTGACCGCAGGCAGCGGCTGCACCGGCCACTACCGGGCGATCAAGATGTGGGAAGCGGCGGTGAACGAAGCGGGCACGGTGGAGCGAGACGCGGTCATTCGGGCGCTCGATCACGCCCGCATCAGTGAGGGGCCGGGTGGCCCGGCTGAAATGGTCCCTGGCCAGCATCATGTTCGCATGACCATGTATATCGCGCAGGCACGGCGCGGTCGCTTCCGGGTCGTGAAGAACTTGGGTTTAATCGATCCGAACGAACGGGTGCTTACTGCGGAACTCCAACTCAGAGACGCGAACTGAGCCAGTGGCGTCGATCACTGTTCTTCCAGGTGGCGGGGGTAGATGGTTGCCCTCGCCACTCAACCGAGCAGGTAGCGGCTGTTCCAGTCACGCAGACAAAAGCGACTGGCAAGGTCAGTAGTGTGCTATCTGCGACGCCGGACTCAAGGTCGCTGACGGGCAAATATCTCGAGCCTGTTCAATGTCCGCTTCTGGCGCAGTATGCTCGTTCTGCTAGATGGCCGAACGGAAGCTTCCTATCTGTCTGGACCATTGGCGGCCAACTGATTTCAACCCTACTACCTTTAAGCCCAAGCGCGGACCGCGAGCATGGAGCGCATTTTCGGTCAGTCCCGCCAGCAGCGGCGTCGGCGCACATTGTCAAGCGCACCACTTCCCCAATCGGGTGTCGATTAGGCATGCCATGAGAGGCAGCTGACGAGGCTCCGCCCGGTTTCCGGAACCAATCGACTTTATTCGCGAGACTGGATGAGCCCCACAGATGGAAGTCCTAGGTTTTTCATGGTGAGATCTAGGGTATGCCTTTTGTTGCCGGAGCAAAAATATCATCAATGCACCGCTTTGTGTGGGGCGCGGGCTGGACGTCTAAAAGGGAACAGGTTTGATCAAGGCCCAAGTTGACAAACGTCAACTTACCCTCACGATCGCCCGCTATCCGGAACCAATTCTGTCAACCAGATAGCCGTGCGTTCTCTTACGGTTTAAGAGCGCGCTTTACCCTAAGTTTACATCAAGTTGACAAACCGAGGCCCAAAACCAGCTTTTGAGTATCTGTCAACTTCGGCTGGAATCCCGGAGCTGCGCCGTGCTGAGGAGGCTACCGCGGTGGCGGCTGGCGGCTGGGCGCATCGGGCGCTACAAGCCTCGATACCCCAAGGAATCTATTTCACGTCTCTCCGAATTCGGAACCCGCTGATGAGCTAAAGCTCTGACAGGCCACGCATAAATAGATGCATTTACGTGGGCCGATTGCCGGTGCTCGGGAGAGATGCGAGACTTGGGCGAAAGGACTTGAGTTCTCGTTTGCCCGGTAAAGCAGCCCCGATGTGCTGCGATCTCGGACCGGTGGCTTTCTCAGTCGATATTATTCTCGATGACCGTTCATCCAAGGCGCATCGTCTTTTAGGATCGGCAGAAGTCCGTGAACTAACCGATGCCTGGAGTGCCGCGAGGTCTCGCATCACTGCATCAGTCGCAGGGCGCCGAATTCACACGCCACGCTGTCAGGGGTGACCGTCAGAGAGCGCCGTAGTGTCGAGTGGCCCAGTGCAGCAGTCCAGTTCTGGAGCTCTCCTGGGAGCTTGCCTGACACACGTCGCTCGCGGCGACAAGAAGCTCCTCGGCGTTTAGCGACGGAGCACCTCACTGCGCCAGAACCTCCTTCATTATTGTCTCTTGACATTTAACGCGTTAGTGTTAAATAACGTCAAGTTAGGAGCGGGAATATGATCAAAACACCGGCAGAATATCAGCGCGATTATCGTGAGCGGAAACGCCGAGCGCAGGAAGGCGCGCCAGATCTTACCGAGGACTATCTCAGCGTACCTTTCGACGTGGCCTTCGCGGACTACGAACATGTGTGGAGCGTGGCGGAGGAAGTTCTCGATGCCGTGGGTATCGAGCCACCGACCTTTGGCAGTGACGATCCACAGTGGCGCGAGGAATGGGATGAACCTTATCGCGGATCACTTGGTCGCGCAGAGCGAATGGTGGGTTCCCTACTGGATGCAGCCAGCACGCTCGCCGACATCATCAACCGTTACAAAAAGCGCGAGATCGAGCGGGCTATAACCGACCTCGAAAATGCAGACCTCACGGATCATTTTGTGAAGCAAAAAGCTCTCGCAGATATCGTGCGACTCAGCAAAATCCGCGATCGGCTCAACAAGACCATTCGGTGGTCATTGTCGGAATATCAGATCAAAGGGGAGCTGTAGAACCAGGCAGGCATAAAACGAACGGCACGACCAAGGGTGCAACCATGGTCATGCCGGAAACTGACAATTCCCAATGACGTCATCAACAGGAGAAGTCTCAATGACACATGCTACCATGGTGCCAGCCGCACTGGCAACTGCGCCCAATATCCAGCGAGCCAGTCCACATCCCGCAGGCGAAATCCAGGCGACCGAAACGCTTCGATTGAAAAACCGTATCGAGATGATGACCCGGCTCGACTTGCAGATCCGCGTGGTCTTCCTGGAAGGTTTGTTCGAAGGCGCCACAGGACACCGGCCGCCTACCTCACCAGCCTAATACGGGGACCAAAATTTGGGTGGACAAGCGCCGGCGATACCGATCGCCGGTGCATTTCTGCCCTGACGGCCGACATCCACAACCAGCAATATCTCCGGTCAGTGTGGAAGCACGTCGCCTTGCAGTGAGTGCAAGGCAACGGATCATTTCCGCACGTCTTAAGCAACAAAAATTGGGAATCTTTGCTGACCTCCGCCGGCTCGGTGGGCGTTTCACTATATCGCGAATCCAGATCAAATTCCAACTTCAATCAGGAGAATACGAACATGAAAAAAGCGATCGACGCAGCTATTGAGGCATGCCGTTTCGAAGTAGATGAACAAAGCGGTCGAGTATTTGTTATGGTGGAGGTACTCCAGAACGGTGAAATTCACATTCATCCACGACTACAAGCCGTGCTGACGGAGCTGGCTTTGGAGTCCCCAGCAGGTGGCGGCATACTTGGCGGAATAGACAACGCCAGAGTCAATGACGTCAAAGACGACTACAGAAAGGGCAAAGATGACCGTTCCTGCTCCGCAACGAAGAACGGGAGTGCAGCGTGATGGCGACCGTTCGTAGCAAAAGGAAAAGAAGCCGAAGCCGTGGTCGTGGACTACGGCCAAGCGGTTCAAGTGCGCCAGTCACGACACCCATGACTTTGCGAAGTTCCGCAATGCCAAGGCGATCAAGGACTGCTATGGCACCATAGGCATGCCTGAGATATTTCCCGGCAGGAACTACCTGCCGGGACCTATTATCGATGCCGTGATACGCGAACTTGTCGAAATATCATTGCCGGCCGATAGGTATGATACTTGGACATGGCACGGACGCTGCGAT
The DNA here is from genome assembly GCF_056174585.1 of Mesorhizobium kamtschaticum. Classification (NCBI taxonomy): domain Bacteria; kingdom Pseudomonadati; phylum Pseudomonadota; class Alphaproteobacteria; order Hyphomicrobiales; family Phyllobacteriaceae; genus Mesorhizobium; species Mesorhizobium kamtschaticum. The sequence goes on from NZ_CM149691.1 coordinate 3,110,781, forward strand.
CCCTACCACTCTCGAATTTTAGTGACGCTGCGGAGGTTTCGTATTGTCGGTGAAAGAGCGGAACTTATTCGTGATGCACTCTGGGCTATCGAACCCTATCCATCAAAGAAGTGGGTTGAATACTCCAGGATCGATACGGTGCTTGAAGAGGTAGGCAGGCTCGTTGCGCAGCCGATGGCGAACGATCCCAATATCGAGCTCTGGCAGTAGCTTGATTTGATCGACGCCGGGCCAACCGGCGTCCGCTCACACAAACACTGGCCGCGCGATAATGGTCAAGCCAGACTATCAGATCGGACGCCGCGACAAATGAAAGTCGCGGGCACATTCCATCCATGCAGGCCACGCTGTCAGAGAAGCTTGCCACCGGTCGGCGTGCTTGAGAAAGCGCAATGTGCTGGATCGGCGACGAAACCCCCAGGTAAGCTTCCCTGACAGCGTGGCTACTGATCTTGCGCTCCCCCGTGGCGTCGAGTGAGCTACGTCGGCCTCAACAGCGTGAGCCAGGCCACACTTGTGATACCGGCCATGAATGAAAGAATGAAAGTAAGCAGATGCCTCTACGCGCGAACGTCACTCTGACCAACAAAGATGGCTCTGCAGCCGCAGAGCTCGGCTATCTGTGCAGAAGGCTGGCCAACGTCCAACGTCGTCTGCGGGGCAGATTGACGCTCGAGCCGCAGATCGATTTCAATGCCTACACCACGAGCGCGGTCATCGACTGGGTCGATCTTGTTTTCCAGACGGTAAGGCCGACCCAATGGAGGTGGATTTTCGTTGAACTCGAGAAGGCCATCGGCAGCAGGTCGTTCGTTTGGCAGGACCGGAACGAGGACGAAGTCCAGTACCGGGAATTTCGCGTCCGCTTTCAGGAACCGGAAATAAAGGACCTACAGGCCGCTGAGCTCGCAATCGACAGCAGGTGGGGATTGGCTCAAACAACCACGGTCGAGAACCTGGAGATCAGCGTGGACTTTCGTCCGAAGGTGCCCTCGGACGTCAGTCTGGCGAGGATCTTTGGCGTTCTCGTCAGAAGTCACCTTCCGGGCCGGGATGTTATTTCGGAATTGTCTGATCGACCGCGTTTCACCTGGGGGAAAGGTAAAGAAAAAACTGCGCACGTGCTCGCTGCCCAAAAAAGCAGACCCGACCGAAACGACGAACTGCTTCTAGCCATCGACAAGGATCGGCCGGCAGTGGCCGATTCATCTTATTACGTGGGCGCAAAGACAGCCTCACCGTCGTGGCGCACCATGACAAAGATCATGGACCAGCAGAACAAGGCCACCGGGAAGCGCCTAATTCTCGCGGAGAATGAGCGGCGAGTGAGAATTGAGGTGACGCTTTCGAATGCCGAACTGCGAAGCATAGGCATCGACACGATGGCAAGCCTGATGGCATTCCGCTTCCAGACATTTCAAGGCCGGTATTTCCAGTTCAGGCTGCCGACGTTTGCAGATGCGGGTGCGCTGCCAAAGGGTAACCACGCTACTCTAAGCCATCTCAGAGAGAATGAACGCCGAACCAAATTCCTGAATAGCGGCGTTGTAGGGCTAAAGGCCATGGACGATGCAAGAGCTAGGCGAACCGGAGCGCGTCAGATGACCATGCGCACAGAGGCAAGAGAGATAGGAAACGCTCCGGCTGCAAGGTCGACACCTCAAGACGTGCCTATGGTCGCCTACAAGGCGTTGACGGCTCGTGTGCTGATGGCACTGCGTCACCTGGGTAATGGTGTCGGCGCGGCTGCGATTTCGTAGAGACAGGTGAGATACACAGAGGGACTGGGATTTGGTCCATGTTGGGTGTTACGCGCTGTTGGACTAAGACAAGTTATTAGATGCCAAAGCCTGCCTTTTCCGCAAACACAACGCTGACAACGAGTCGAGAGCGCCCGGAACGCTCGCAACGCGCTTCACAGCGTGGACAAAAGTTCTCGTCCGACAAGGTTGACTGGATCATGAAGGCTCAGAAAACGACAGATGCGTTCGATACCGCCCGTCTGGCTGTTTCGGAAAATGCTAGCTCGTTCCGTTTATTCGCCTGCGCCCGGGGGCGACTTCGTATTCTGTATCGCAACAAGTTCGATACTGTGTACGAGCACATCAGGTTCGCTCAGGGGAAGCTAAGGGCGCGCTCCGAGCGTCGTCGAGCATTCTTTGTGCATGAATTCGCGATGTGTGCTCTGGTGACGCTTCCCCGACAACGGCTCAAGTCGCGCATTCTCCCTACCTGGTGGGTGAAATATCGGAGGCAGCAGACTTAATTGAAAACACTGAACATAGTGCAGTCATTGCAATGACAGATCAGAAGCAATTTGTGGCATTCTACTTTAGCCACGTGAGGAGACAACCCCGCACGGATTCAGAATTACGCAAATTCACTTGGCTGAACCAACAGCGCAGGATGATCCAACATTGGGCCGCAGCTAATGATTATCACCTCGCCCACACACTTTTTCAGACCACGACTCACACCGGAACAGCTTTTACCGAAGGCCTAGAATTCCGAACGGCGCTCCACCTCGCGGGAGACCTCACATGTTCACTAGTCATGGCTGATGTTTCGGAGTCGCTATCTCGAACTCCGGCGGAGAAAATCGTTGGGTGTGTGAAAGCCCTCGATTCCATCCTCGTTGATATTTGGGACGTGCGTCGCGACGACCATTGGCGATCACTGTCGACGGAGATGCGAAACAACTTAATGAACCGAGCCGTGGTAGTTCGGGTAAGCCGTGCAAAGTCTATAAGGGGCGGACTGAACTCAGCAGCCACCCGAAAGAAACCTTCGACCGATAACTGGAAGAGAGGCAACTTGGCAAACCAGACCAAGGCTGACGCATTTGCACGCGAACTCGCGGACTTCGTTCGATCGCAAATGGCGAAACTAATGCCCGGTGCGAAAGTTTCACCATCAGCCTTGGCCCACGCACTTAACGAGGCCGGTGTCCTCTCGCCGCGTTCAGGCCTCTGGAATCACAATTCGGCAAGAAACCTCCTTGAACGTGTCGAGAAGCTCAATCCGAGTTGAGTTCGCGAGCCCATCATCAAAACTGAGGCCAGCCGATCGCCGAGGTCTGGGAGCCGTGCTGCGGCTCGTAATCAGCGGCCAATCGTCGTGCCTGCCCTCCGAAGGCAGAGGTCACAGATTCTAATCCTGTCGGGTGCGCCAAAGAAATCAAGCACTTAAGCGATGTTTTTTTCTATTGGTGGCCTGCGTCCCACACAGTGGCCCCACACAATCAATCGACCTGTCTTCCAGATTTTGTCGATCTCGCTATAAGTCAGCAGACAGGAGGCATTGCATGGCCACACGCATTTATACGTTCGGGTATGAGGGGCTGACCATTGAACGTTTCATCGAGAGGCTACAATCGGCACGTGTCGGTCTGGTCATTGATGTGCGAGCGACGCCCCTGTCTCGGAAACGCGGCTTCTCGAAAGTGGCTTTTGAGCAAGCGCTATCCGGCGCCGGAATTTCCTATGTTCACGCCAAAACAATGGGGTGCCCAAAGGCCGTTCGAGACCGGTACAAGCGAGATGGGAGTTGGTCGATATATACAACGAGCTTCTTGCAGTACCTGGGGGGGCAGGACGCGGCCGTTGACGAACTAGCCAGCCTCATTCGATCGCAGAGTTCATGCCTAGTGTGCTTCGAAGCCGACCACAACTTTTGCCATCGGACATACGTGGCGAGAGCGGCTGCCCGCAAGACAGGATCCTCAATCGCCCATCTCAGAGATCAAACAGAGATCGTTGAGCCGTTTGAGGCGGTTGCCGCCTAGGTGGGTAAACCAGGCTGACAATCAGCCATTGATCTGGAAACCTGTGAATCGTTCCCATCAAGAAAATGAGGTCGGCAGCAGGCAGATCGCGTTCTAGCTTGGCTCGAAAGGGGGCTTCCCAATCTTTGCCGTATCCCCGCCGGCAATTCCAATACAGAGCGCCAATTTCCCAATCGACGATTTTGTGCCGATATTCTGCGTCAACACCCTCTGCATTGCACCGATAGCGGTAGTGGAAGTCGTGTGGCAGCTTGCGAAGGGTTCTGATTGCGGGAGCGTCTGCATCGTCGAATAGCCCAGCCTGTTGCTGATGCTGCAATAATTTCTTTCGCTCCTCGGGCGTCCAGTCCGAGTTCGCTGCGGCTGTGATGTCGAGCCCAATGATTTCCGACGGGCGCAGAAATGCCAGTGTGCTACCGACGGTTTTCCGAGATACCTCGACTGCGGCGTAATCGTCGAAGATAGACGCCTTGCTTATATACGCCCACCGATCGGCCCACCCATTTTTGGTTGAGAGCGGAGCGCCAACCTTCTTAATCGTGTCGACCTTTATGTGATGGCTTTCGGGGCGGTTATCATCTCTCGCCCGTTCGATCGTGGCTTTGATCATCTGCCATTTCTTGAATTGTTGGTCATCCTTGATCAGCCGGAACGGCACCGGAAACAGCCTGATCAGGGAACCAGTTTCCTCTATTCCAGCTACGCATGATGTCTCAGAATATTTGCTGCTGGGCGACGGATAGGTTTTGCACAGCACCAGTATTTTGGCGGTTCTCGTCACCATCCACGTAACCTCTCCAAAGCGCCGCAGAGCCCTCAAGTGGGCGATAGAGCTAAGCTGGAAGATTCCCGAACAACCCGTAATAGAGGTTCCATGCCCATGACGTGCGGGTCTCGACCTTGGCGAGGCAACCCATATCGTGGAGCACGATCAAATCCTGCCGTTGGCACATGCCGAGAAGCAATGCATAGCGTTGGTTTTCGACTTCGACGAGACGTTGGCAGGCGTAGAACAGCGCCCCGCTGAGGCACACGATCAATAGAACTCGCATATCGCTTCCCCAACTCCGTTCAGCAAAGCGACTCGCAGGGAATGCCGTCCTTGTCGCGATCGAGCTTCCCGCCCCACGGGCAGTTCTGCAGATACCAGTTGGCTTCCTCGCATGAGCCGATCTGTTTGCACGTCCGCTGGGGCTCGCATGAATAGCCGCTCTGCGCGACTAGCCGCCGGCTGATAATGCCTAACGGTCTGCTGGCAGCCGGCTTCGCGCCGTCCGCATGCCCCGCGCGCCATTCCCAGGGTGTCTGAAACGTTCCGGCCCACAGTCCGACCTTCGCCGCCTCGGCCTTAGCCTGCTGCCCCGCGTAAGCGCCGTGGCTGTAGCGCTGCCAATCGAGCGCCTGGCCGTGCTCGACCATCCACGCGCCAACGCTGGTGCCGTCGGCGCGCCGGCAGTCGCCGACAAAGCGGCCGTAGCGGTCCCAACTGACGAACTCGCATTTGACCGGCCTCGAGGCGGCCAGGAACCGGTCGAGTGCCGCCGCGGCCCTTGCGCCGCACTGATATCGAAAGCCTTTGGCGTCGTCGCACTGCTGCGCGGACTCCGGCGCGTCGATGCCGTTGAAGCGGATGCGCTGCCCGTGGATTTCGATTGTGTCGCCGTCGATGACTGAGGCGACGCCGGCGATCGGCTCCGGCGATCGCCCAATCCAGTGCGACACCTTCAGGTCGGGGGCGCCTTCACTGTGCTGCACGACGAACTGCGTCACATAGGCGGCCGTCGCCGCCACTGTCACGAAGACAAGCCGCTTCGGAATGCCCGCCAGCAGACGTGCACGTCGCCGCTGCGCGCCTTGCCGCTTGCGCCATTGATCAGACTGGTTGTCGTAGCGAGATCGATCCATAGCAGACCCTAAGCCGACCAGCCTGGCCACGTGCTGTCGATCATTGGCTCGCCGTTGCAATAGTAGTCGTCGACGAACCGCCCGGTGGCCTTGTCTCGGCACCGCCACATTAGCGCATAGTTCTGCCCGTAGAATTGATCCCAGGCCACGCCGAAGGCCGTGGGAGGCGGCCGGTAATATCCACCACCGCCATTGTTGGCGGCAACTGCAACGGCCGCGCCACCTACAGCAGCCACCGCTATTCCAGTCGCTACAGCGTTGTCGGCTTGTACAAGCCGCATGCACTTGTCCGCCGTCGCGCCGCGACGGACCAGGAGGGCTGCCACTCTGCTTCGATATTGCTCGTCGCTGCTGGAAGCCAAAACATGGCACAACGCCACGGTATTCATTGCCGTCAGATCGCCGTCGGATACAACAGGACTCGTTGAGCAACCGGCCAGAAACAGCGCGGCACTCGCAAGAACTTGCAGTTTTTTCATTTAATTTCCCCCACGCAAATAATGGGGCAACTTCGCCCCTAAAGTCTAGGGGGATTAAATTTCTTTGCTGCATCGTCAGGGCAATGGGCGAGAGCGGCGCACACTTCGCAACCAACCCCGCCGCCGCTACCTTTTTCGGGGAAACTCGAGAACCCTGGCAACGGTTTCGGGCTCTAGAGGCTCATGCCCCGGCTCTTCATGCCAAAAGACCTGGCGCAAATCGCGCTGGTCGACCTTCTGGCCGCAGTTCGGGCAATTGTAGAAATGCCCCTCTTCGCGGATCAGATCGCCACCGTGGAGCTTGCCAAGGATAGGCGGCCCAAGGTCGGATAGTTTTGTCATGGGCTATCGAACTTTCAATTCGTCTAAAATGTTCCGGAACATTTTAGCGCGAGCTAATTGACTCGCAGTTATGCATGTCAGTGCATGCGTCTGAAGTTCATCAAGCCCATGGAACCCGAGCTGATCGACACGCCGCCACAGGGCGATGAATGGCTGCATGAGATCAAGTTCGATGGCTACCGCACCCAGCTTATCAAGGATGAAGATGGCATTCGGCTGATCACCAAGAACGGCTATGATTGGACGGGCCGATATATCCATCTTGCCGAAGAAGCGGAGGCGATCGAGGCTCAAAGCTTCATCATCGATGGCGAGGCTATCACCATCAACGAGGCAGGCCTGTCCGACTTCCACGCCCTGCAATCAGCCATAACCATGCGTAAGCCGTCGCGCGACCTGTATCTGGTAGCATTCGATATCCTGCACCTGAACGGGCATGATTTGCGCAACGTGCCGGTGGGCGACCGTCGCAAGATCCTACAGGAGATGATCCCGTTCGTCGGCCGCATCCAGTTTAGCAAGGCGATGCCTGGCACCGGCGACGCCGCCTATCGCCTGGTCGACAAAGCGGGGCTGGAGGGCATGGTCTCGAAGCGCAAGGACAGCACCTATCTTAGCGGGCCGACGATGAACTGGCGCAAGATCAAGTGCTATGCCGAAAAGGAAATGGACATTATCGGCGTGCAGCGCGAAGCCGGCAAGCCAGCCTTTGCCCTGATGGCTGACCGCGGCACAGGGCGCTATGTCGGGTCGGCGTTCATTACCTTGAACCGGGAAATGCGAGAACGGCTCTGGAAGCGGGTCCAGGACCACGCAGGGACGGCGCCGAAGGGCATGAAGCGACCGGCGACGCAATGGGTGAAGCCTGGTCTAATCGGCCGTGTGAAGCACTTGCGCGGCGAAGAGGATTTGCGGCACGCTTCGTTGCAAGACTTCCGGGAGGATATCGATGCCAATACGCACCAAGGCGAATGAGGCCGGCATTTTCGATCCATCAGAATTGGCTTTGCTCGGCAGGGTCTATGAGCACTTGAAGCTTCATGACCAGTCGTCAGAGGCGCGAGACGCCATCGCCTCCAGGATCATCGCCAACTACATGGCCGGCATCAAAGACGAGGCTGAACTGGTTTTGTTGTCCAAGCAGCCGTTGGGCAGGTAAAGCGGCTGAGCGGTTGCGGCGCACTTCGGAGGCTTACGAGCAAGTCGAATGTCCTCGCTTGCGACATTCGGTTGCAGCCGAGAGCCGTGGTTCGGCCTCACAGCGCCCTCGACCGAAACAAATCCTGTGTCCGGCCTTTCCGATGATCGGTACATACTGTAATTGCCCGCAGGTTAAAGGCTGATGGGCGTTAACTGGAGGCTGGACTGGCCTGAACCAGAACGTTGTCTGATTGAATTTTTTAGCTACAAGAACGCGTGTTTTGTCCAATGGCCGATGATTTTGGTTCGACTTCGGAACGTTCGCCGAAGGACTACCTAGCTTCCCTTGACGGGCTCCGGGCGATCGCGATCCTTTCAGTAGTATTCTACCATCTGTACGGCGACCGCCTCCCCAATGGTTTTTTGGGGGTCGATGTCTTCTTCGTCATTTCTGGATTCGTCGTCAGCTATACCGTGTCGGGCCGCTATCGCGGCCAGTCCGCTTTTCATTTTGTATTGGAATTCTATGCGCGTCGATTCACAAGAATCATGCCGGCCCTATTACTGTGCTTGCTGTTCAGTGCGCTCGCCACCTTTCTGTTCGTTCCGGACGCCTGGCTCAGCACATCAATCAGCAAAACCGCCTCTTCCGCCTTCGTCGGCCTGAGCAACATCTCCCTGGCCAAGGGAACCGACTATTTTTCACCCGTGACCGAGTTTAACCCATTCGCTCACACGTGGTCTCTCGGGGTTGAGGAACAATTCTACGTTGTTTTCCCGCTGCTGTTTTTCCCTTGGGTTATAGGCCCGGGCGGGAAGCGATTCTCGGTGTTTGTTTATGGTGCGCTCGCCGTCGTGTCGGTGGGGATATGGCTTCATCTTCTGGCTGCAAATCCGCTCCACGCCTTCTACATGCCCTATGCCCGCTTTTGGCAGTTGGCATGCGGCATATTGTGCTTTCAACTTGTCAGCCGAATAGGAGAACGGACGGGCCTCGAGAGGCATTGCAATCTTGCTGCCACGATCGCCCTGATAGGCCTCGTGGCAACATTCGCGCTCGACTTTGGCAAGGGTTCCCATGGGCTTGAGAATATCGCTGCAGTTGCCTGCACAACTATCTTGATCGGATGCCTCTACCACCTGGGAAGCGACCGTGCGCCACACTTTGCGGTGTTGGAAACAAGGCCGGTCAGGTTCGTCGGGTGGATCTCATATTCGCTCTACCTGTGGCATTGGCCTGTCTTCGTGATCGCAAGATGGACGATAGGCATCGAATCCACCGCCACAAAATTGGCAGCGTTGCTGATCGCGGTGGCGTTCAGCCTCGGCTCGTATTTCTGGATCGAAACACCGACGCGTCGATTGCGGCTTCTCAGAACCGTCCCCGACATAGCCGTTGTTGCCTTCTCTTTGGCTGCCATCGCTGTTGTGTTTTGCGGTTTCAAACTGATGCGCGACCATCGATATGACATCGCCTTGAGCACAGTCATGAGGAATCGAGGCGAATGGTATGCGACTTCACCAGACACCTCTCCCCAATCTCCTGGTTGCGCCGTCATCACGGAGACTGTGGAAGAAGCGCGGTTCTTCACCAAACGTGGCTGCCCGGGCGAAGGGCGCAGCGAGACCTTGTTCGTGCTGGGCGATTCTCACGCGGGAGCCTACATTCCTATGCTGGAGCGCTTCACGCTCGAAACCGGGATCCGAACCGTGGTGGTGTGGACCGCCGGTTGCCCGTTTATCAGCTTCAATCTCGCCCAAGACACTGAGCCAACGTGCGCTCATGCCACGACTGCCAGCGCGGCCTACGTAGCTAAGATTGCCAAGCCTCGCGACCTGCTGTTCCTGCCCTCGCTCCGGCTGGCCCGACTTAGTTTTCAGGAGGCTGCAGGCCCCGACAGCAGCGCTGAGAGCAGCGAGCAGCAGAGGGAAAAGACCGTCAAGAACGCTATCGAACAACTTACCCACCTCTCCAAGGCGGGACTGTCGATTGTTTTCGAAGGCCCAAAGCCAATCTTCAGGGCCGCGGCCTTTCGATGCAGTGATTGGTTCAATTCAATGAACCCGTCCTGTGCCAACGGATTCGACATCGATCGAAAGTTGATAGAAAAACTTCGATCACCAATTTTGCATGGCTACGCCGAGATATCAGCGGCTCTGCCGAACATTCACGTCTGGGACCCTTTGCCTACCCTCTGCCCGCAAGTTACATGTTCTGCATTCAGGAATGGACACCCGTTGTTCTTCGACGGCGATCATGTGACGGCCTATGCCAATTCGCTTCTGGTGGAGGACTTCGTGTCAGAGATCGAGGCCACAATTTCTAAAGACCAAGCGGCTCGCTTGTAGGATATAACCTGCCCGCCGGCCGACTTGCGTCTGCGCATACGGTCCGCGAACTGAAACCCGAAGACCTTTCTGCCGGTAGGAGCACCTTATCAAGGCGTGAGGCGAGCCCGGAACCTAAGTTTGTGGTCGAGCTTATCGCCTTATGAGCACCCGCGGAATCAACTTCCTGGACCGATGGCTGGCCAACAACGTCCCCGAGACGGCGAAGGCGGATATCATCTCTGTTGATGAACTCACGCACAAATTGATCGCCGACGCGAACGCGCTTGGCATCAAGCGCGGCGAGATCGATGAAGAGGTTGATAGTCTCTACCGCACGATCCTCGACGCCATCGTGCACTATGATCCGGGATTGCCGGAGTAGCTACTCCATATCCGGCACTTCGCCGCTGGCAAATAGTACTGTTGGCGGTCCGTAATCGCCTAGGAGGCGATCGGCGTCCCGGCTCCAGGCAAGGACGCCGACATGTTGCCCTGACAGTCCCTTGGCGGTGCGGGTGGCGCGCTCTTCGCTCTGCTGGTCAGTCGGCCCATATGCCGTGAACAACTCCCCGTCTTCACCGCGGTCGAACGCTACGACCACAATCAGTTTCGGTTTCTTTTGACCTGGCAAGATATGGTCTGACATTTGCGCTCCTAAAGATACCGATCGCCCTCGGTGCGATGCTCGAAGCAAAACCAATGCGATACAGCCCGCGGTCGGGCAAAACCCCAACCGGCGATCTTGCCGCAATCCCTGTGCTCGCAACTGTGGCCGAGAACCTTGGCGCGGTCGCGCGGCTCTGCGGTCATGCCTTCGGCCAGCTTCATCGGTTCGTCGCTCATAGCGGATTGATCGGGCCGACCAGGGCAGGGTGGTCGTTCGGTTGCTTGTTGATGACCGTCGAATTGACCTCGCGTCCAACACGGTTGAACTGAAGCTGCCCGTCAATGTCTTGGGCGAGAATGTCCTTCAGGTAGTCCTTTGGCGTGGCCGGGTCGAGCCATGCGTCATAGTAGGCCTGGTCGAGAATGACCGGCTGCCGGTCGTGCAAATTCTTCATCGGGTCGCCGGCGGGCTCCGTGATGATGGTACAGCTGGTGATGTCGAGATTGGAGTTGTGCGCCCAGAGCCCGGCGAATGAGAATGGCGCGTGACCGGGCAGGTAGATGTGCCAGGGATCCTTGTTGCCGTCGGCCGGCGAGATCGTCCATTCGAAGAAGCCGTCAGCCGGGATCAGGCAACGCTTCGACTTGAAGGCGTCCCGAAAGGCGGGCGCTGTGTCGACGCCTTCTATCCTGGCGTTGAACATGGCCGCTTTGGGCATCTCTTTTGCCCAGAACGGTACGAGCCACCAGCGACCCTCGCGCAAACGGTGATTGCCGTCATCGCCGGCGGTAACGAAAGGCACGTCCTGCGTCGGAGCGATGTTGTAGCGCGGTGCGTCGTTGCGGCCGGTCTCCGCCGGCGCGGTCAGGCGATAGAGCCTGTGGATTTCTGACCATGTCAGATACCGGGTGTAGCGGCCGCACATGTGTTGCTCCTGGTTGCGCCTCCTGTGGCTATCATGCCGACAGTGAACAAAATAGGAACATGAGAGTCAATACCTCTTGACCTGACAGGACTATGTTCCTTATTCCAATGGGCATCTGAGTAGGTATGGGCTATGGGAAAGCGCCAAAACGCGCCGGCCGGCGCAGCTATGTCGGAATTGGAGTTGGCGGCGCAGCAAGCCATTGCTGCCGCCGGTGGCGACGCAGTGGTAGCCTTGCTCAACGTGCTCGCAAGGAATTCCGCGCTCGAACGCGAGCTTGCCCTGTCGCGCGCTGCGGTCTCGAATGGCTTTTCTCGGGGCTGGCACAGGGCGCGGCCAATATGAGCGCCAACCGTGATGACAACTACCGGATCGAGGTTTGGGACAGCGAGGAGGAAAAGACGCTTCTTGAGATCATCAGCAAGTCTTCGGATTTCGCCGTCAGCATGGCTGCCTGGCAGGCTTCAATACGCCGTCGGCCCGGAATGCTGTTGATCCACTACAATAGCTGCCACGTCATGGAAAAGATCATCACGCCAGGCGAGGCAAAGATTCCGCCGCAGACCATCATCGACGGCAGTGTTCACGCAGGCCTTGACGTCGCGCTGGGCGACCTGCGCAGCTGGCACACCCTTCGGGCCTGGTGCACAAAATGCTCGCATCATGCCGAGGTGAAGCCTGAAGGGCTTATCAAACGCTACGGGAAGTATGGCTTGTTCAGCTCGGTCGAGCGGGCGCTTGTCTGCAGGAGCTGCGATCGCTGCGGGCCGGTTCGGCTTGAGGTCCACAGCCTGCCGAGAAATTGAGTGGCTGGCTATTGTATCGATCCCAACTATTTGAAGAAGGGCACCGACAAACTGTGAAACTCTTCAAAATGGCGAGGAAAATTGTGCGCCAGATATCGCACCACCCTGGAATTATCCATCAACCGGGCAAAATAGCGACCGGCCGCCAACATTTCCAGGCTCACGGAGCCACGACGCTCGACAGCGCTCAAAAACTCACGGCTTAGCCCGCAAAGTTCAGGCGTCATCGTGCCCAGTTGATCTACAGACACGTTAGCAATCATCGACGGATCGAAACCCTCGGCCAGCAGCGGACGCGGCGTAAAAGCGACAAGGATCTTTGCGTACGTGAACGTGACCCGCTCCATAGCAACCATCAGTCGGGCAATTTCCAATTGCCTGGCGGGGAGCACATGCCGCAGCAAGCCGAAGATTTTCACCCTCACGGGGCAGTCTTGCAGGAAATCGAGGACATCCGGGCAAATCCCGCTGACAGGTTGACGGCCTGCGTCCCTGCTAGGAGGCTCGCTGACATGCGTTGCTCCTCCTGGTCCGAACGTTGTGCCTTGCAACCTTTGGGCTAAGGATTTTGGCATGGTCGCAAACCCCTCGGACACCAGCAATGACTGAAACCTTTTGTCACTCAATATCAGGCGAAGCGCTTCGACCAGACGCCCCAAGCGTTGTTCTAGTTCCGCTGCTTCCCTTATGGAATCGCGCTTGCGCCTGCACTCCACCTCGTAGGTCGCAAAGAGCTTGGGCGCGTAGAGCTTTTCTTTTGACCCTGGTTGATCAGCAACAATGCTCCGGGAGTGCCTCTGGTCGCTCTGGCGCAAAACTTTGTGAGCGGCTTCACGGGTAATACGATACTTCGAACTCACAATATGTTCTCCACACTTGTTCGCCCTGCCAGCCCGATAAGCGGATTGAGAGTGGAAAAAAGGTAGGCGTCCAGCTGCGCTCCATTGTTAGCGCGCAACGCCGATTTTCCGACGATTTTGGACGCTGGGGCAATCAGATAATCTCGAATGACAAGGTCACCCGGGCTCATCCTGATCAACGTGAAAATATCGGCCAGCGACTGGCGCTGTGTGTCCAGAGACCAGAAGGGATATCCGTGGTCGGAAGCGCAGCAACGTGCGATTTCTATCGCAACCGTGAACTCCTCATTGATCTGGAAGAGGCCATTCTCTCTGTCGTAAGTCGCCTTTCCGCCTGCCCTCGCGATCGCGGCCAGTAGATCCTCTATCGCCTGTGTACGCACTGACGTCAGTTGCTTTTTCGAGGTAACAAACTGCCAGTTCTTGGGCGGCTGATATCCAATCAATTCGTAGGACTTCAGAAGGCTGCCGAAGCGATGGTGATACAGGCTAGCTGCGGGGCAATCGGGCTCGGTGTCGATGATCGAGGTAGACAGGGCGCCTCGGCGCGCCAACACCTTTTTCAATGCATCCAGCATCTCTTCGTTGCTCACGCTTATATGCAAATAGAGCGCACTGTGGATGACTTGCGCCCGTTCGAACAGCTTGCGGTCAACGATGGGCTCAAACGCGCCTTCCGCTCGCACCCACTGTTCAGGAGGATTATGCACTGCCTTTTCTTTGAGCTTGCGGGAGCGCCTGTTCCAGACATTGGTGCCAATGTATTTTTCATTGGTCAGGACTCCGCGCACTGTTTCCTGCTTCCATGGTCGCCCAAGGTCCGTCAACACGCCGAGCTTGTTCAACTGCCTTGCCATCTCAAGATCGGTCTTGTGCGTTTTGACGAAGTGCTTGAAGATCCACCGCACCGTTGCAATCTCTTCTGGCGGCCCGGGTACCAAGATCATTCTGTCTGTGTGCAAGCTCTTTTGTTCGCGCTCGGAGAGGATAGATTTGGGACGTCCCGAATGGTCCAGCAACTGGCGTCTTAAGCCGAGCCCAGGCTTACCACCCTGGCGAAACCCCAGCCGGACCAGCCTTGCCTGGCCGACGAATGTCTTTTGCGAGAGCATGCGACTGTGCTCAGCCGCCATGCTGCGTTTGATCGCCTTAAGAATATCGGAGCCGACGCTGCCGTCGTTCGCGAACTGCTCGGCGCAGAATTCGATCCGCACGCCGGCCATATGGCAACGGTATTCGTAGGAGGCGCTTTCATCTATGTTCTGAAAGCGCCCCCAGCGGCTAACATCATAGACAACGATGGTTTCGAAATCGGCACGCCCGCTCTCCACATCGGCGAGCAAACGTTGAAGGCCACGGCGCCCACCCAACTTAAGGCCACTGCGACCAGCGTCCTCGTAAGTGGCGACAACGTCGTATCCCATGATATCGGCATAGTCGCGGATGGCATCCCTCTGGTTGTCGATCGAGTAAGTCTGGTGCTCGGTCGACATGCGCAGATACTGGGCCGCACGCACTACGCGCCTGCCTGAAGGAGCTTTTGGGGTCGTTACAACCTCGTCCATCGCTTGCGCTCCTGCCAATCGGACATGCTAACGATCATCGGCCTGAGGTTTGGTTCAAAATACCTCTCCAGTTTATGTCGAATGCCCGGCTCTTCTGGCTGGAAACCATAGCCTTTTCAACTGTCGGTAAAAGCTGACTCACTTCGTGAGAGCGCGTGCCCCCGTTCCGCCGCAATGCGGCCGCACGGCACGATCGATAGGGATTTCAGACTTCTAAGGGAGACCTCCATGACCTTTCACAAAGCCATATCCGCCGTGCTGATCACCGCGGCACTTGCCGGCTGCCAGTCGCAGACCGAAGGCCAGCAGCGGGCCACCACCGGTGCCCTGATCGGCGGCGCCGGCGGCGCCCTTGTCGGCCAGGCGATCGGCGGCAACACCAAGAGCACGGTCATCGGCGCGGCCAGCGGCGCCCTGCTCGGCGCAGTCGTCGGCTCCGCCACCACTCCGCAGCAGCCTCGCGGCGAACAACTGTGCCGCTACCAGGACCGCTACGGCCGCATCTACACCGCGCCCTGCGACGACCGCTACTACAACGGCAACTATTGAGCCTTTCGTTCACGCCTTCTCGCGAACGCCCACACCGCCAGCGGATATTCTTTGGCGCTCATCCTGCGTGTTCCGGCATGCGACGCCTCAGAACACGAAGCACACCTTTTGCCGCTTCTAGCATGTCAGTAAAAGCGCAAACCGTTCCCATCGTGGGACGGCTTGCTGGCTCGGCGACATTTAGGCCGGCTGGGCATCGTCGTGACCTGACCCGACGCAGACGAGTTCACGACCGAATGGCGGCTAAGCGCCTCATCTAGCCCGTTCAGAACGCAATCTGCGATACCGAAGGCGGACATAACTCTAATCGAATATCATGGTAGCGCTAGCACCTGACTTCCAAAAAAGAAGATAGCCGGCGAATTGACGACCAAACGCTAATGGTCAGCGACGCCTACCCGATCCATGAATTGGTTTTAGGAAGCGACTAGCTGGACTACCCCGTGCACGCCGCATCGCTGGGCCGGCTAGAACTTTTTTATTTGCCCAATCGATTGAGTTGGCCTTTGTCATAAGGACCTCCGTCGGTTCGGCGGTGATCTAAACCATCAGCGTTGCTACTTGGGAGCATACGTAGAAGAGTTGCGCTCGGTTGGATGGTCCGTGTGAGGAAAGACATGCCTGAGAATATTATTGGACAAAAGATTCGCCTGGCTCGGCATGTTTTCCTGCTTGTCGCTATCGTTTCGATCGTGATGCTAACGCTCGCTTGGTGGATAGATCAGTGCATCACAGTCACTGCTGCGGGGGCAGCGGGTGGGGATGCATTCCCCAGCAGAATTAAAGCGGTCGTAGCAATTGCACTCGCGTGGGCGATCATGCTGAGTGCGCTTGTCCTGGCCTTCCGAGGCCACGACATAATCGGTGGGTTTAGAAACCCTCGACCCGATAGCCTAAACCAAAAAGAGATCGGCCAGCGCATCCACGATGGCCCAGCACAAATGCTAACCTTCGTTATGCTGCGCCTCGACGAGCTCGATGACCTGTTGCGGCCTACAGAAGGCACGACGGAAACGGAGGCCAGACAGATCATTCAGGACGTGAAGTCAGCGAGCCTCGACGCCCTGAACGATCTCAGACAGATTTCGCGGCAGCTGACGTGACAAGCCCGAGTTGGTGGTCCGATGGGGCTTAGGGAAGTCTACCTTAGGGATGCTGCAGCGATTGGCAGCGCGGTACGGCATCGGATGGAGCTATTCTGCAGCCGGCGCCAGAACTGCAGCGGTTTTGCCCCTTGCTCCGGATGCAATTTCCAAGACGCGAAAGAGCTCATCCCGTTTGAAGGGCTTGCTCAAGAAATCATCCATACCTGCCTGCAGGCAAGCTTCCCGGTCGCTGGCATATGCGCTGGCCGTCAAGGCGACGATGCGCGCTCGGCGACGTTCGGCAACTGACGTCGCCTCAATCTCCCGGATCCTGGACGCGGCACGCATCCCGTCGAGTTTCGGCATCGAACAATCCATCAGAATTGCGTCAAAGCTGGTGCGACGGGCCTCGGCGACCGCTTCCTCGCCATCACTGGCCACCTGCACGAGACAACCAAACTGCCGAAGCGTTTCCTCGAGAAGTCCGCGGACACGTTCATTGTCTTCCGCGATAAGGACACGCATCCTCGGCCCTGCCGCGATTGAGAGGCTCCGCCTCGTATGCGAGGGATTCAGCCCGCCTGCAGGAGACGCTGTGGCGGACGGTTCGGCAGCGACGGTGAACCGGAAGTGAGCACCATGCAGATGGTGCTCAATGACTTCAATGGTGCCGCCGAGTAACTCGACGAGCTGACGGCTGATCGCCAGCCCAAGTCCAGACCCGTCCGAATTGGCACCGCGATAGAATTCCTCAAAGATGTGCTCGCGATCGACCTCCGCGATACCCGACCCAGTGTCCACGACATCGAAGGCGAGAACGCCGGATACATTGCTGCTGATCCGGACGGTCACCCCGCCCGCTTGGGTATGCTTCAAGCCGTTCGCGATCAGGTTTACCAGGATCTGGCGAATGCGCGCCGGATCCGAGCAGTAACGGGTTGGCGTGGTCGGAGTGCATTCGATGCTCACCTTCAAGCCCTTGCGGTCGGCGACTGCCCGCATCATGTCACACGTTTCAGAGACCAAAACCGAAGGCACGAATTCGACCGAATTGATATTCAGCCTGCCGCCCTCGATCGCCGAAAGGTCGAGCACTTGGTTGACGATGTCGAGCAAGGTCTGGCTGGCGTGGTCGATGATCTCAAGCTTGGCCCGCGCACGCCGGTCGGGCCGGCTGGATCTCAGCAACTCCGCTGCACTGACGATCGCATGCATAGGCGTCCTGATCTCATGACTGACGCGGGCAAGAAACTGGGTTTTCGCCGAACTGGCCGCCTCGGCAACCTTCTTGGCGCTGGCTAACTCGGCCGTGCGCTCTTCTATGCGCAATGCCAGATCTCGATTGTGCCTTTCAACCATTGAGCCTCTATGAGCGAGCCACCGGAGCGCGGCAGCCAAGGCTATGCTCCCGAAAATCAAGACGATGACCTCGGTGTGAAAACGCTCGCTGATCGACTGAACGGCTGGTGATTCCAGAAACACCGCCGTCGGCACTGCTGACCAAAGGCTCCATCCTCCCGCTACATCTGGAAACTCGAGCGGCGTCGAGTTGACATACGCAAGTTGGTCGAGGCCTGCGGCGCGTCGCGGCGAAGCCTCCTTCCAAAGGTGGCCATCTCGAAGTCCCCTGTAGAAACCGAGTCTGTCATTGCGTAGCGCATAGCCGTCGTTCGGCAGAATTTTGGTAATGACATCGGACCGCAGGACGGCCGTGACGATGCCTCGCAGTTCCCCGTCAAACCCGAAGAATGGGACCGAATAGACAATACCCTTTCGGTTGTCGTCATCGGGAGCCGTTGGTGAGTAGTGCGTATTATCGCAGGTAATAACTTCTTGGCTTGCTACCGCAGGATAGTTCAGATTTGCAATGAGGTCCTCCCTCCCATATTTTTCTGCTAAATAATCAAGCTGTCGCTTCATCTCTCTATATTCGAATAATTCAACCTCTTCTAATTGTCCTTTTCTTGGTACGGACAGGCGCAGTGCTTGATCAGCATTCTTTCCAACTATTAATTCATCGAATGTCATCAAAGGCACTTCTGTCGTCGCCGGATCGGCATCGACGCGATCCGGGTCGAAATTGGCTGACTCTATATAGAGTTCCGAAACCGACACGTTTTCCGCCAAATTGTTGTAAATTTCCTGGGCGCTCACCCTCGCATCCTCGTGCAAGGAATGCGATTCTGAATTTAGTGCTCGCACGGTCGGCAAGCGGGCGATCGTACGAATGCCCTGATACATCTGGCGAAAGCTTGCCTCGATGTCGACGGCAACCGCTCGGCTCTTGGCTTGGTTCTCCGCCTGGAACGCGCGCATCGCGGCCTTCAGGTCCATTTCGCTCGCGGTGCTGAACTGAAACCAAAGCAGACAGCCGACCGCGACCAGCAGCAGGTAGCCACCTAACTCGATCCAGGGGAGACGCGCCTGGCGCATTGATCTCGGGCTCCCGCCGCAGTGGTTCACTCGCCTGGTATCATGCCGCAAGACCTTGATGACGTCTCACCGCTGGATCACCCGTTCGGTAGCGAATATCAACACGGCACCGCGTCGAAGGCAGTCCTTAAGACGTCAATTCCCCAGAGACAGATTTGCTCCGCGCAGCTTTTGCGCCGCAATTACCGCCGAAACCCGGTTTGTGACCCCGTACTTCTGCAGAATGCCTGACATATAATATTTGACCGTCTTTTCACTGATATCCAGTTTCTTGCCAATCTCTCGGTTGGTAAGACCCTCTTCAAGGGCTTTCATGATTTGCGCCTCGCGGTGCGTAAGCTGGTCTATGGAGGACGCCGGCCGGACGTTCAGTTGTGCGGCCTGCAGCAGTTTTGTCGCAAATTCGGGCGAAACGAATGACTCTTCGTTGGCCACGGTCCACATCGCCTTCTTTAGATCCCCGGCGCTCACGCCCTTGAGCACATAGCCTCTAGCACCTGCGTTCAAAGCGGAAATGGCGGTGTCTGCCAAATCACACACCGTCAGGATCATGCATCGGACAGAAGGCACCTGCACGACAATCCGCTTCAACGCCTCCATTCCACCCCCCGGGATCCCCAGATCGAGAAGCATGATCTGCGGTCGCCAACGTTCGGCGATTTCCAATGCCTCACGCGCGGTGCTGCCTTCCGCCACCAGATTGAAACCAGCCTCGCCCGAAATGACGGCGCTCAGACCCCGTCGAACGATCGGATGATCATCGACAATGGCAATTGTAACCTCATCCAGTTCGCCCACGCCCCAACCCCCAACGCGTTGCCCAAGGAGTATATACCGACGCCTGTGAGCATTAACCCTGCATTGAAGCCCCAACAGCCTCAAGCACCCGACGATACGTTAGGCTTTGCTTGAGTAGGTGTCAACGCAGCTGAGATTCAGCAATATTTTCTAAGTATTATTTCAGATAATTTAAGGCACTTGCAGTATAGAATCGCGGATCGCGCAAATTATTTCCAATAAAAATGGCAACTTTAATGTTACCAGTTTCAAAACAAATTTGATATCCGGGATCGGCATCCCGAAAATTTGTGACCATGGTTAAATCAGCCATCCCCTGGAGTCGCGAATATGGCGGACTTAATCTGAATGAGTATCTACCCTGCTGGCTGGGATTGAGGCACATTCTTGGCCTTGAATTAGGCCGATGTGAAAGCGCGACGATCGGCATGAACTAGCGGCTGATCCGCTGCAGTTAGCCATCGACGCCGGCTGCCCCTGGCTGGTTATTCGGCGCCTGCGGTTCCAGGCAAACCAGCATCAATCCCGACTTTAGTCCGGCTCGCAACCAGACTTAATGCTCACATGAACTTGCCAAGGTCCGAAGAATTGGCTCGACCTCGGACCATGGCAAATATCCATCGCTACGGCATCCTTAAGGAAGAGTTAACGTCGGATGCCAGGGCTCAGCTTGAAATAGCGTGGTAGCGAATTTCGAGCCGAGACAAACAAATTCCTCGCAAGACCGACAGATCCAACAGCGCTGGACGTTCCCGGTATCGTCTGGTGTGCGTAAGGGAGGAGTTGTGCCATGGCCTATACGCTCAAGCCGTTCGTCATCAACCAGACGGATATCCAGTTCATTCTGGACCAGCTGAATTTTCTTCCATTGTTCGACGAGTTCGGCAATGCCATCATCAATTGGGACGGCACTGGTACGGTCTACAATTCCAAGCACGTTGCCTATGCCAATCTTGGTAGCGTGAGTGCCAATATTGCAGCCTATGGCACCTCCTACCAGTCGGTCACCGACCTCGCCGGATTGCGCGACGTCACTGGGCTGAACAATAACCTGTCGCTCATCAACGCCGAGTGGGGCGCTGTTGACCAGATATTCACGCGGTCGGCTGCTGCGGACTACGCCAATTACTCGCCGATCCTGCAGGCAGTGGCTGATTACGCATATGCCGCAGCCAAGCAGTATTACGGCAAATACAGCGACGGCAGTGCGACCGACGGAACGCCGACCGGCACCTTCAATGCCGGCGGCATCGCGAATACGAATTACGCCGTGACACTGGATACTACGGCGGCCGTGCAGCCCGGCGACTCTCACGCAACTGATGGAACCGCGATCAACATTCCGAACGTAGTCGATTACACACCGCGCATGATCAGCCTTGCGACGACGACCGCAGGCGTGACCTATGACACATGGGCCAATCACCAATTTATGCCGGACGGAACCACGCCCAATCCCGACGCGGCCAGCCACACGTCGAACGAAATCTATTATGACGGCAACGGCGTCGCCACGGTTCTCGACTGGGGCCAGCTGGCTACCGTCGCCGACGGCGGTCTCGGTCAGGTCGACCCTCAAGCGCGGCTTGCCGCGTCCGCCGGTCAGGACGATCACTTCATTGGTGGCCTGAACCCTGGCGTGTCGCCGTCCAACGGCTTTTTCGTGTTGTTCGGGCAGTTCTTCGACCATGGCCTCGACTTCATCGACAAATCGTCCGGCGCAACGATCAAGATCGCGCTTGCGACCGACGATCCGCTCTATGGCATGGCCGGTCCCGACGGGCAGCCGGTGCACGAGATCACCATCAGTCGCGCGACCGTGCAAACCGTCGACGCCAATGGTCCGGAATATGTCAACCATACCTCGCCGTTCATCGACCAGAGCCAGACCTATGGCTCGCACGAGCAACTGACGAACCTGCTGCGCGAGTGGGTGCCGGATCCGACAACGGCTTCTACGACCGACTTCCATGCTGGCATGAAGCTGTTTGACGGCACGACGCTGGCGACAGTGTGGACGAGGGCCGATGGGACATCGACAAACGACACCCTACCGACGCTCGACGAACTGCGGGCGCACGTCGAGGCAACCGGGCGAGACGCCCTGACCTGGGAAGACGTATCCAATCTGCGCAACCGCGACGCGAGCGGACATGTGATTGCGGGCACGAGCGGCTCTGCGCTGCTGCTCGACATGAACCCGCGCTTTGATGCCGGCCATTTGCACGGCTTCTACGACATCAATGGTGATGGCGTCCAAGGCATTGGCGAGGCCAGCTACGGCAACTCCGCGCAGTCGGCCAAGGTCGATGCCGCCATCGCGACGATTGATGCCAGCGTCAAGAGCACGTTTGGGGCCACTTCGTCCTTTGGCATCGATCCCACGACACACAAGCTGACGCTTTACATGGAAAACTTGCCGGTCGGTTCCCCGCCGGGAACGCCCCATACGCTTTCGGGTGCCAGCGCGCTGTATCCATTCGTCAACTTTGCGGATTTCAGCATCACGGCGCCTGCCGGCGCGGTGCACAACGCTGTGGGTGAAATCCTGCTGGCGTCCGTTGGTGACCACTATGTCGCGGGCGACGGCCGCGTGAATGAGAATTTCGGCCTCACCTCGATCCATCACGTCTTCCATGAGGAGCATAACTATCAGGTGCAGAACCTGATCGACGCATTGCATCGGCAAGATGTGGTCTCGGGTGACCCGACCCACGCCAGTCTTCATGATTTTCAGGTCGACACGGGCCACATGAATGCGACTGGAGATTTCGTATATACCGACAACAGCATCGCCTGGGACCAGGACAAGGTTTTCAACGCAGCCAAGCTGGTCGTCGAAATGGAATACCAGCACGCGGCGGTTGACCAATATGCCCGCAACGTGACGCCCAACATCCAGGAATTTGTTGGATATTCATCCAGCGTCAATTCCGCGGTCTCGCTGGAGTATTCTCAGGCGGCGTTCCGCTTCGGTCA
Source organism: Mesorhizobium kamtschaticum (assembly GCF_056174585.1). Taxonomy (NCBI): domain Bacteria; kingdom Pseudomonadati; phylum Pseudomonadota; class Alphaproteobacteria; order Hyphomicrobiales; family Phyllobacteriaceae; genus Mesorhizobium; species Mesorhizobium kamtschaticum. The sequence continues at coordinate 3,133,369 of NZ_CM149691.1, forward strand.
CTCGACCCTGCGCGAGACGATCGACACCATCGATCCGAGCCACGGACTGACCGGCAAGATCATGGGCTACGCGCTGAAGGAAGCCTTCCTCAGCCCGGAAAAATACGCGGACATCGGCCCAGCCGCCATCGCGCTCGGCATGACGCATCAGCAGATGAACGAGGTTGACGAATTCATCACCCCGGCCCTCAACCAGGGCTTGCTTGGGCAGCCGCTCGATCTCGCCGCCATCAACATCGCGCGCGGCCGCGATGTCGGTATCCCCACTCTGAATGATTTCCGCGAAGCGATCGGCCTTCAAAAGTATACGAGCTGGAACGACTTCGGGCAGAACATGCAGCACCCGACGTCGCTGGCAAATTTCATTGCGGCTTATGCGTTCGATGGTGACCTCGCTAAGGCGCAGGCGATCCTTGGCATTGTCGAGGGCACCATAGCCGTCGGCACGTTAGGCTTCACACTGGATCAAGCGTACGGCTTCTTGAACGGGGATGAAGCCGTCGGTGGCGCCGGTGCGCTAGCCTTCAACCAGATCGACACCTGGCTTGGGGGTCTCGCCGAGATCCATCAGCCTGGCGGCCTGCTCGGCGAGACCTTCGACAAGGTGTTCGTCAACCAGATCGAATCGCTGATGGACGGAGACCGCTTCTACTATCTGTTCCGTCTGGCCGGTCAGCAGTTTGCCGAAGAGGTCGGCAATGGCCAGCTCAAGGATATCGTCGAGCGCAATACCGGGCTCACGCACCTCAACGGCAACATCTTTGGATATGCCGATCAATATGTCGATCTCGGCGCAAAGAAGGAGGTCGTGGCAACGGGCGCCGAAACTCTGACCACCGGCAATGAGCACAAATATGGAGACATTGCCGCAGTCGCTGACGGAACGATGGGCGTCTACTCCAACGGCGGCCGCGGGAATCTGAACGACGGCCATGTCGTGACCATCGGTGGCGTTCAGTATGTCCAGGACACCCGGCTGGCGAACGGCACCCAGTTCCAAGTCAGTCTCACCAACGCCGCTTTCGAGGTCGACTCGCTTGCCACTGGCGCACCGGGCGTGATCGTAGATGCGCTCGGAAACTACACGGTAGGCAATCCGAGCAATTGGACAATCACAGGCGGCGTTGGCGGTCTGTTCGCCCCGGTTAGCTCGATCAGCAATCCCGCCGGCCATAACGGCGGTAATGTTGTCTGGCTGCATAGCGGGGCAATCCTGTCCCAGGACACAGGCAAGATCCTGACGGCGGGTCAGACCTTCAGCCTTGGTCTCAATGTGGGCGACCGGACGGACCTGGCCTGGCCTGGCGGCGAGGTACGCCTGATCGCGACAGACGGCGTGACCACTCATGTGCTGAATTCACTGGCCTTGCCGACGCCGGCCAACGGTGCATGGTCGCATGTTACACTGGACACCGGTACGATTGATGCCGCCTATGCGGGTTTCCAGCTGCGGATCGAGGTGCAGCAAAACTCGGCGGGCGGCAGCCAGCAGATTCTGGTCGATGACATCCAGTTGACTACCGGATCAGTGGTCTTCAACGATGGCGTCAACCTTGATGGGACGCCCAATTCGGGTGCGGAGTCGAACGAGGTCATCGTCGGCACCGCGGGCAACGACCTGATCTACGCGCAAGGCGGCGATGACACGGTCTACGGCGACGGCGGCAACGATACGCTCTACGGCGGCTACGGCATCGACCGTCTCTACGGTGGCGATGGCAGCGACCGTATCTATGGCGGCGACAACCCCGACCTGATCGACGGCGGCTCCGGCGACGATTTCCTCTACGGCGAGTCCAGCGGCTCCGACATCAACGGCAGCGACCAGGTGATCGGCGGCTCCGGCAACGACTACATCTCGGGCGGCATTGGCATCGACAAGCTGTCTGGCGGCACCGGTGACGATCGCATCTACGGCGATCAGGACACCGACCCGTTCACCCACGGCAGCGACGGCAACGACTATGTCGATGGCGGCAGTGGCGGCGACATCCTCTACGGCGACAATGGCGATGACGTGCTTGTCGGCGGGGCCGACCAGGACCAGATGTTCGGCGGCAACGGTGACGACATCATCCGTCCCGGCGACACCACCGGAGCCCTCACCATCGGCACCGATGAGGTGCTGGGCGGCGACGGCGTCACCGACGAGGGCAACAAGCCGGGGACGCTCGGTTTCGACCTGATCGACTTCAGCGACAATGCCGTGCGCCCAGGTGGCGTGACGTTCAACCTGGCCGACCAGCAGAACCCTGCCGTCAACGTCAATGGCATTCCCAAGCAGATAGCCGCGTTCCAGACCGAAGGCCTGATCGGCTCAGCCGGTAACGACACGCTGACCGGCGACTCGGCCGGTGACGCGGGCCTCGCCAATGCCGCCCTCGACAAGGGTGAGAACTGGCTGATCGGCGGCTCCGGCAACGACATGCTGACTGGCGCCGGCGGCAACGACGTGATCGTGGGCGGCTCTATCCGGCTCGATGCTCTGATTGGCAAATACAACTCGGGCTACACCCACAACAACAACAACATCGGAGCCACCGCCGCCGATCAGTTGCAGGACGCCCTCTACCAGGGCGCGTCGCACCGTGTCGACTATCAGGAAACCCTGCTGGACAATGTCGGCAGCCATGCAGGCCTGCTCGGCGGTGCCGCCACCAAGGAATTCGACAAGCATTTCACCGAGTTGCTGCGCACCGAGATGTTCAAGGACACGGTGCTGGGCGATGGCGGCGCCGATGGTCTCGGCGATACGGCGGTGTTCACGGGCAATCTGTCAGATTACACACTAACGGCCGTCGACGCGCACGGCGCAGTCGTCGTCAACCCTCACGCCAACTGGGCAAGCGTTGCCGCTATCAAGGTCGCTGACCACCGCGATCCATTGGCGACGGATGCCAACGGTCAGCTCATTCCGACCGATGGCACCGATCTGGTAATCGGCGTGGAAAACTTCAAATTCTCTGACCAGACCATCAATCCAGCGGCGTACTTCGATAAAGCGCCAACGCTGGATTTGAATTACGTGCCGGTTGCCCGCAACACGCTCGATGCGTTCGGTTCGAACAACAATGCCTACGGCCAGAACAACGGCAGTGTGAACTGGAATGGCAGCTGGCAAGAATCGAACGATGGCAACAATTCCTCGTCGAACAACGGCCAGATCACCAGGAGCACCAGTAGTGGCGGCGTCCTGCAGTTCGGCAGCGGCGATGGCGCCGAGATCACACGTGGTGTTGGCCAAAGCGGGGCAACGCCGACAAGTATAGTTTTCGATCTGCAGTCAAAGAACGGCATCGGCGCCAACGAGACACTGGCGTTGCAGTATAGTTCGGATGGAACGAATTTTGTCACGGTTGCGACCTACGGCAGCGCCGATGCAACGGGCACGAAGACCATCAGTCTGGCCGGACAGACCATGACCGCGGACTCGGAAATACGCTTCGCGGTCACGAGCCTGAACAATGGCGACTACTTCCGGGTCGACAATGTTCGCGTCAACTTTGTTGGAGACTCGGCCCAGGGCAACAACAACACGGCAGCCTACACCGAGCGATCGGCCACGGGCGCGGCCCTTACCACCTTGCCTCACATCACCGATGCCGATGATACAAATCTCCAGTCGGCCAAGATCGTTCTCACCGACGCGATCGCGGGAGATCAGTTGAATATTGGTGCTGTCCCGGGAACGATTACCGCTACTCTAAGTGCCGACAAACACACGGTGACCCTGATCGGCGCCGCTTCGACCGCTGCCTACGAACTGGCGCTGAAAGCGATCACCTATACCAACCCGACCAACCACAACCCGACCGTCTACAACACCGACACGACCCGTCATATCGACGTTACGGTGAGCGACGGCCTCAAGGACAGCCTCGTCGCGACCACGACAGTGATGATCACCGCCATCGATGAACCGACTGTTGCCGGCAACGATACCATCATCACCAACACGGGAACGACGGCATTCGCCGTCCCGGACGCGGCGCTGCTGGCCAACGATGTCGACCTTGATACGGTCCTCACGATCTCAGGCACGTCGACCAACAGTGGCGTAACGTCCTCCCACCCGAACGGGAGCCAGTCGGTCACTATCACGGACGCAAATCCGCCAGGCGGCTCGTTCCACTACACCGTGAACGGACAAAGCCCGCTCGTCGACGTCGTCCAGCAGACTGGCAACACGCTAAACGGCACGACCGACGCAGGTCAGATCTTCGTCGGCGGAAGCGGGAACGATACGATCAATGCGCACGGCGGCAATGATTTCATCGCCTGGAACGTCAGCGGTACAGTCACGCGCAATAACAACGGGACTTTCACCACCAGCGTAACCACCGGCGGCCGCGATTCCATCGATGGCGGCGCAGGCAACGACACTTTCATTCTGAATTCGTCGGTCACGGGTGTGGGACAAGGCAACACCAACACCAATCTGGCCAATGCTCGTCCCGACGTCAGCGAAACCTTTGCCATCTACTCGAACACCGACGACTGGGACGGCGCGGGGCCGGGAACCGGCAGTAGCGCGGCGCACGCGGGGCTGACCGGCCTGCACGCCGGGACCGAGATCGTGGTCACTCGAAATGGCTCGGTGGTCGCCGAACTCGCTCACGTCGAAGAGATCGTAATCAATACCGGGCCAGGCAACGACACGGTTACCGCGATTGGCAACTTCAACGGGACCAACTTGGCTTACTCGACGATCACCATCAACGACGCTGACGGTGGCGACATGGTCGACATTTCTGGCCTCACCTCCGCCCACCGCATCGTCTTCAATACGGATGCGACCGGCCAGGTCGTTGGTGATATGCGCCCTCAGGACGTCGTCAACCGGTCCGACGTAAACGGCGCGCCCGGTGGCGACCCGGGCAATGGCAGCAGCGGCGGCCAGCAGTCGAACGGTCAAGAAGACGACGACGACGAGCACCTGAACCGAGCGCCGGTCGTGAACGGACCCATCGTCCTGCCGTCGCTTGGCGCCAACACACCGCTGCTGCTCGCCGCGGCTGTGCTTCTGGCCGGAGCCTCGGACGCCGATGGCGACTCGCTGACGGTTACCAATCTCACGCCGTCTTCGGGAACTGTCACGCACGGGCCGGATGGCTGGACCTTCACACCCGCCACCGACGACACCAGCCAGGTGATCTTCAGCTACGACATCAGCGATGGCCACGCTTCCGTCCACCAGACCGCTTCGCTGGATCTGACGGCAGCTGCCGGTGGTGAAGGCGACGGCGCGGGTGCGCCGGTGTTGGGAGGTGATGCACATCTCGGCACTGATGGTGCCGACGTCATGATCGGCGGGCTCGGTGCGGACGTGCTGAGCGGCGGCTATGGCGATGACGTCATTTTGGGCAATGACGGCGCGGACACCTTGCTTGGCGGTGCCGGAGACGACCTGATAAAGGCTGGCGCAAGCGACGATGTTGTCTTCGGTGGCGCCGGCAACGACGATATCTTCGGTGGCGCCGGACATGACATGATCTTCGGTGACGGCGGCAATGACCGGATATTCGCCGATGAGGGCAACGACGTCATCGAAGGCGGATCTGGCAACGACACCGTGTATGCCGGCACCGGCGACGATCACGTCATCGCCAACGTTGGTGACGGAGACGACGTCTATTGGGGCGAGGATGGCCAGGATACGCTCGACTATTCGGCCATCAGCGCCAGCTTGACGATCGATCTGGGCAACGGGTTGCTGCATCACGGCAGTGTCTCAAGCGCGCAGAGCGGCCAGGACACGGTGTTCGGCTTTGAGAATGTCATCGGCGGTTCAGGGAATGACACAATCATAGCCAACGACGCCGCCAACATCATGGATGGCGGCCTTGGCAGCGATACCTTCGTGTTCGGGTCGGCAGGCGACGCCAATGGCGATACGATCGTAGGCTTGCAGCCCGGCGACAAGATCGATCTGTCAATGATCGACGCCAACACGAGTGCCGCGGGTCACCAGTCCTTCGTCCTCTTTGCCGGAGCCGGATTCACTTCGGCGGGCCAGGTCATGGTCAGCTATCAGACCGCCGCGGACGGCGAACACACGCTGGTAAAGGGTGAGATCAACGGAGACGGCGTGGCCGACTTCAGCATCGACGTTGTCGGTCACCACGACCTGGACGGAAGCTCGTTCAAGCTCGCCTGAACGTGCCGGCCGCCGAGGGGAGCCCCTCGGCGGCCGCTGAAGCCCGCAAACTGTTCAATGTAGTTGGGATTGGCTTTCATGAGTACCCAAAAGAAACGCACCCGTGCTGCCCCTGATGTCTCGCAATACATCGGCAATTATCGAGGGCTTGCAGTCTTTCTGCTTTGCCTTTCGGGCGTCATCAACCTTCTGGCGTTGACTGGCTCGTTCTACATGCTGCAGATCTACGACCGGGCTATCCCCAGTGGCAGCGTGCCTACGCTCGTCGCCTTCTCGGTGCTGGCCATTGGTCTCTACCTTTTCCAAGGCCTGTTCGACGTGTTGCGGTCCCAGATTCTGGTCCGCTATGGCGCGCGCCTCGACGCCAGACTCGCCCCGCTTGCTCATCAGGTGGTGATCGAGATGCCGCGCTACGGCTATTCCACATCAGAAGCGCTCGAGCGAGGCCGGGACGTCGATACCGTGCGCGGCTTCATATCCAGCCAGGCCCCTATCGCCTTGTTCGACCTGCCATGGATGCCGCTGTTCCTGGGCTTTGTCTATCTCCTCCACCCCATGCTTGGACTGCTGACAGTTGCGGGCGCCATAGTCCTAATCGCGTTGACCGTTGTTACCGAAGTTTTGACCAGAAATGTCGCCAAGGACACGCACCGCGCCGCGATTGTGCGTTCCAACATCGCCGACGCACATGCGCGCAATGCCGATATTCTCAAAGCCATGGGTTTCGGCTCCCGTGCTGTGACGCGCTTTGAAGCCGCCAATGACAAGCATCTCCATTTGCAAACCAAGACCAGCGATGTGACAGGGTCCCTCAGCGGCCTGGCAAAGGTGCTGCGCATGATGCTGCAATCGGCGCTTTTGGGCCTTGGCGCATATCTGACCATGAAGGGCGAACTCTCCGCGGGTTCGATCATCGCGTGTTCGGTCGCTTCCGCGCGCGCGCTTGCTCCCATCGACATGGCCATCGGCAACTGGAAAGGTTTCGTCGCTGCGCGCCGAAGCTTTGGCCGCCTGAAGGAAACCCTTGCGGCCATGAGTGACGAGTCCCACATCATCGACCTTCCAGCGCCCCGCCAAACGCTGAAAGTGGAAAAGGTAACTGTCGTTGCGCCCCATACCGGAGCGGTTCTTCTGAGCGACGTCTCTTTCGAACTCAAGGCTGGCGACGCTCTCGGACTGATCGGCCCGAGCGGCGGCGGCAAGACATCGCTGGCCAAAGGCATTGTCGGTGTCTGGCCGCTGCTGCGTGGCTCGATCAGGCTCGACGACGCCGACCTCGATCAATGGCATAGCGACAAACTTGGCGCCGCTATCGGATATCTGCCACAGGATGTATCGCTGCTGGAGGGGACGATCGCCGAGAACATCTCGCGCTTCGACCCGCAAGCCGATGCACGCGGGATCGTTGCCGCTGCGCGCGCTGCGGGTGTCCATCAAATGATCGTCCGGCTCGGCCAGGGATACCAGACAGAACTTGGGCCGAACGGCACAGCCCTGTCGGCCGGCCAGCGCCAACGCATAGGCCTTGCGCGGGCTCTTTACGGAGACCCTTTCCTTGTCATGCTCGACGAGCCGAATTCCAACCTGGACTCCGAAGGGGAGACGGCATTGACGGAGGCGCTCAAGGGCGTTCGCCAGCGTGGTGGCATCGCCATTGTGATTGCCCATCGCCCAAGCGCCCTGGCAGCAGTCGATCTCGTCGGGCTGATACAGAACGGCAAGCTCGTGGCGATGGGCCCGAAGGACGAACTGATCCGCGAACCCGCGCGCGTCGCGCCAATGCCTGCCTCGGACGGCAAGGTGCGCGCCGCCCCGATGCCTGGCTCTGGCGGCAAGATGGGCGCCGCGTCGGCCGTCGCGGCCGCGCAAAAGGATTGACGAGCGCAAAATGGACGATCGGCTCGCACTTGGACTGCCCAACCACGAGGAGCTTGACGCTCCGAAGAACCGCTTTGCGCTGCGAGAGTCGCGCTCGCGCGTCAATTCGATCTCGGCACTTCCGTTCTTGATCGGTGCATTCGCGGCACTTCTTAAAAAGATGTTCGAGACCGACCAGGACAGCTCCGACAAGCACCCCAGCGAACATTCCGACCAGAACACCAAGCACAGCGATCAGTCATCCGACGTTGAAGATAACCCGGTCATGACGCAGATCCAGAAGATTGGCGAAGTCGCGGACTTTCTGCGAAGTCTCGCCGAACCTGTAAGCGTCAATGTTCCCGACCTCAATTTCGATGTCTGGCAGCCACGTCGGCCTTGGGGCGTGCAAGGACTGCACTCGACCCATCGCAGTGGCGTCGGCAACAGCATCCATGGACCTGGCGGTCACGGAGGCCCGCCGCCACCTGTTGCTGGCAACGACAACGGCGGGGGAACGCTCCCTCCCGGCGGCGTTTTGCCAGGCCAAAGCGGGGGCGACAACAGCCACAGCGGGTCGGGCTCCGGCGGCCAGGGCGGCAGCAGTGGCGGACAGGGAAATCAGCCGGGGCAATCCGACCCAGGTCAAGGTTCGCCAGGGTCGACAAGAACAAACCGGCGGCCGGTCTTGACCGGTCCGGTTTTTCTTTCCGACGGCATGATGAACCTGTCGGTCATCATCACCATGGGGGAGCTTCTGAACGGCGCCAGCGATCCCGACGGCGATAATTTGATCGTGCGCTCGCTGGAGGCCGATCATGGCGAACTTCAGCGTATCGGATTGGAACGCTGGCTCTATACGCCCGAGCAAGACCAGACCGGATCCGTCACGTTTCACTATCAGATCAGCGACGGTGCCGAGACCATCCAGCAGAGCGCTCATCTCGAAGTCACGGAACCTGCCGGTGAATCGATAGCCGGCACCGAAGGCGACGATGTACTGATCGGAACACCCTACGATGATCTGATCGACGCCCGCGGCGGCAATGATGTCGTGTACGGGCGCGAAAGCAACGATACGATTCACGGCGGCGATGGCGATGACCGGCTCATTGGCGGCGACGGCAACGACGTTATCTGGGGTGGCCGCGGACACGACATCCTGTTTGGCGGCCGTGGCGACGATACCCTGTTCGGCGGCGAGGGCAACGATACCCTGTATGGCGATGCCGGCAACGACCTGCTTCTTGGCGACGAAGGCAATGACCAGATCCATGGTGGCGATGGCAATGACGTGGCCGACGGCGGCTCCGGCAATGACACCCTCTATGGCGAAGACGGCAACGACACGCTGGACGCCGGAGACGGCAACGATGTCCTAGATGGTGGTGCCGGGACCGATCTGCTGATCGGGGGCAGCGGCGACGATGCAATTGCCGGGGGCGACGGCAATGACCATCTGCTGGGCGGCGACGGAACTGACGATCTGCATGGCGATGCGGGAACGGATACGCTGGACGGCGGAGACGGTAACGATGCCCTCGATGGCGGTGCCGGGACCGATCAACTGATCGGGGGCAGCGGGAACGATGTAATGGCCGGTGGCGACGGCAACGACCAACTGCTGGGTGGCGACGGCGCCGACGAGCTGCATGGCGGTGCGGGCGCGGATACGCTGGACGGCGGCAACGGCAACGACATGCTGGATGGCGGTCAGGGTGATGACACGCTGGTCGGAGGTGCCGGTGGCGACACACTGGACGGCGGCGATGGTATGGATCATCTAAGCGATGGTGAAGGTCTCGACCATGTCGACGGCGGCGCAGGCAATGACGTCATTCATCTAAGCAACGACCTCCAGATCGATATCGTGGATGGCGGCGAGGGGCAGGACACGCTTGATCTTTCGGCCAACGCGGCTGACGCCATCGTGGATCTCCAGGATGGGCTCGTCTTCCTGGACGGCGTAGAAGAGGCCCATGTCTTTGCAATTGAGAGCATCGTGGGCAGCCATGGGCGAAATACGCTGGTGGCGAATGACGCCGTCAACGTCATGGTTGGCGGCGGCGGCAACGACATTTTCGTGTTTCGATCGCTCGAGTCTCTTGCCAACCATGGCGGGCCGCTCGACCTGATAATGGATTTCCAGACCGGAGACCGCATTGATCTGTCGCGCATATCCGATGACAACAATGACTTCGCCAGTCAGAAATTATTCTTTGCCGGCGCAGCCTCGGCGGCACCGGCCGAACTTGGGGCGGTGACCTTCAACTATCAAATGCTCGACATCGATCACGAAGTCACGGTCGTCTCCGGGAATCTCGACAGCGACCCGGACGACGAGTTCTCTTTGGTCCTGGACGGCCATCACGAACTGACTGCACAGGACTTCATTCTCGAAGCAAAACACGACGCCGTATTGCCTAGTCCGGCATTGGCGACCGCGTAGACGACAGGGGTAAAACGTGGACAAGAATATCGAGAAGAAATCGCGCCGGCCACAATACGCGATCCACTCACGGGTGGTGGTTTCGGGCCTCCTTGCGTTGGGTTTGGTTCTTGGCTGTGGAGGCTGGGCGGCCAATGCAAAATTATCGGGTGCGATTGTTGCACAGGGCAAAGTCACCGCGAAAAAGCAGTTGAAGATGATTCAACATCGCGACGGTGGCATCATCGGCGCGATCGAAGTCGCTAATGGCGACGCGGTGAAAGTGGGTGACGTTTTGATCCGTCTCGACGAGACCCAGACCAGGGCGGAGTTGGGCGTGTTGAGCGGGCAGTTCCTGGAATTTCAAGGGCGCTCCGCCCGTCTGCGCGCAGAGCGAGACGACATGGGCCAGATCACGTTCGATTTTGCAGCCGATGTCGATTCACAGGCTATCGTGGATGGCGAAAAGCGGATGTTTGCCAACAACCGGGCGTCACGTATGGCCCAGAAGGCGCAACTGGCTTCGCAGATCGAACAGTTTCAGGAACAGATCAGAGGTCTGGAGGCCCAAAAAGCGTCAAGCAGGAGTGAACGCACCCTTGTGGCCGAAGATATCGGTCGATTGGCCCCTCTGTTGCGCAAGGGGCTGATTGAAGGCGACAAGACCCACACGCTGGAACGGGACCAGGTAAAGATCGACGGCCATATCGCCGAGGTCGAGTCCGACATAGCGCGGGCAAGGGGCCAGATCAGCGAGGTCAATCTGAAGATGATCGAGATCGACCAGCAGGTCAGGACCGATGCCCAGCGCGAATTGCGCGACGTCGAGGCGAAGGTTGCCGAGCTGGACGAGCGCATCGTCGCTGCGAAGGATCGTCTCACACGCATGGAATTGCGGGCGCCGATTTCGGGTACCGTCAACGACCTCAAGGTTCACACGGTTGGTGGGGTGATTGCGCCCGGTGAAACCGTCATGTCAATCGTGCCTCGCGGTGACGAGCTTGTCGTCGAGGCAAGGGTCGCACCTACTGATATCGACCAAGTATCGACAGGCCAGGATGTCAGGCTGCGCTTCTCGTCGTTCAACCAGCGCACCACGCCAGAGATAGACGGGCGCGTGAACGTTGTTGGAGCGGCTGCGAGTGTCGACGCGCAGACTGGTCAGGCCTACTATCTTTCAACGATTGCAATCGTCGATGACAGCGGCCTGGAAGGCAAGCAACTTGTGCCAGGCATGCCGGTTGAAGTCTTCCTGCACACGAAGGAAAGATCCGCGCTTTCCTACCTTGTCAAGCCATTCACCGATCAGATGAAGCGAGCCATGAACGAAGATTGATCGAAACAGTCTTGAACACGTCGTCATTGATTTTGGAGCGACGGGTGATCGGGGTGATTAGCGACGCCCTGATAGCTACCAACGCCCAAGCGTCTACCGCCCTGTGTCTCGCGCGATTAGGGAAAAGTAAACGGCCGTTGCAACAAGAACCCTAGGAGTAAAAGTCATGTCACGGAGTCTGATGCCTCTCTTCCTCGCAAGTGCCCTCTTGGCAAGTACGGTCGTTACACATGCCGGCGGTGATCTCATTCGGATCAAGCTCTCAGATCTGGGCGACGACGCCCGCATGGCGACTGATCTCGGTATGGGCAACACAGGCAATATGAAGATGGCAACGTTGAAGATCACGCCGGACGCTCAGCGCGTCAAAGCCGGCCAGGTGACCTTCGAGGTTACCAACAGCTCGAAATCGATGGTCCACGAAATGGTTGTCGCCAAAGTTGATGCAAGCAAGCTTCCTCCCTATGACTCGGCAAATGCAAAGGTGGAAGAAGAATTTTTTGAAACCCTTGGCGAAGTGCCGGAATTGGACCCGGGCAAATCCGGTTCTGTCAACCTCAAGCTGGAGCCCGGAACCTACGTGCTGTTTTGCAATATCCCTGGACACTACATGGGCGGCATGTGGTCTGTGGTGACGGCCGAATAGTTTATTCGGAGGGCATCACTGGCGATCCAACTTATCGCCGTTCGGTGAAGCGAGCCATGAACGAAGATTGATCGATACAGCCTTGAATAAGTCGTCTATGGGCGATCGGGGTGAACTGGTGCACCCTTATCGCTGCCATCGCCGGCCTTCCTCGGCCCCTGGCGTTCTCAGCAACCTACGGTCGCGACTAAACGCTGCAAGCAGCCGTTAGCTAGCTGTGGAGCCTCAACAGGTTGTCCTCGGTTAGATCGAGGCGACTGATAGGTGTTTTGGACTTTAGGCTCCCGTGGGGACGGTGCCAATTGTAACGATGCAGCCAGACCGGCAACTCTGCGGCGCGGTGATCTGAAGTCGGATAGGCGATGGCATAAGCCCATTCGCGCAGTGCTGTCTGGATGAAGCGCTCAGCCTTGCCATTGGTCTTGGGCGTATAGGGTCTTGTCCTGACGTGCTTGAGGCCGAGATCGCGGCAGGCCTTGGCGAAGGCCTTCGATATGTAGCAGGAGCCGTTGTCGCTCATGACGCGGGCTATCGTGACGCCGAGGCTGGCGTAGTGGCCACCGCCGCCTTGAGGAAGGCGATGGCGCTCTCCTGTTTCTCGTCGGGCAGGATCTGTGAGAAGGCGATGCGGGAGGCGTCGTCGATGCAAACATGGACGAACTCCCAACTGCTGCCGCGCGAACTGGCATTGCCGGTACGTTTGCCGGTAATGCGATGGCCGATGCGCTCAAAACGGCCGAGCTTCTTGATGTCGATGTGGATCATCTCGCCGGGATGCTCGCGCTCGTAGCGCCGGACCGGTTCGGCCGGTTCGATATCCTTGAGCCGCGACAGCCCAGCACGCTTGAGAACCCGACTGACGGTAGCGGGCGAGACACCGACCTCATTGGCGATGTGCTTGCCGGTCCAACGTTGCCGCCGCAGCGCCACGATGCGTTCGGCGATCGACTCAGCGGTGGCCTGTGGCATATGGGCGGGCCGTGAGGAACGGTCGACCGTGCCGGCCCGACCTTCGGCCTTATAGCGCTCGACCCAGCGCGCCACGATCTTGGCCGACACGCCATAGACGCGCGCCGCATGGGCTTTGGAAAAAGCGCCCTCTATCACCGCCAGCGCCATCTCCTCTCGACGCAGCGGCGTGAGACGGGCATTCTTGTGGATGTTCATTCGGACCCTCCGGTGAGTGCTGAAGCCTGGTAACTCCAGTCTCCCCGGTCCGGTCCGAATGGACAACCTCCCGAAAGCTCACAGCTAGCCAATGGCCGCGATCGGCTAGTCCGACTCGTAGACGAGCCGCAAGTTGCAGGGCTGGCCCAAGGCTAGCGCGTCACGTTGGGTCCGCCAACAGCGGCGGCAGCTTCATTCCGATGCTTTTCGCCATTTGATTTCATTGTCCAGAAGGAGCCTCGTTTCTTCAGTCTCCTTACGGGCAGCTTCCAGCCTTTGGTACATTTTGTCGACCTTACCCCGCTCACGGTAAAATGCCACGGCCAGCAATCCGAAGCCTAACACCGCCACCATTATCAGCCCGCCTTTCAACGGCGGCGTCGGGGCAAGGCCGTGCAATGCAATGACAATGGCGCTGAAGACGAGGCAAGAGATCATGATGGAGATGCTTCTGCTAAGCCCCGCACACAGGATCGACACCAGCAGCAAAACCAGAGCAATAGCCGGCGACGCTGCGACGCCGGCAATGATCGAGCCCAGCCACCATGAAATCACAGGCAAAGCCACTTGGTAGAACCAATCTTGTAAGGACCCAAGGGCCTCATTCATGCTTGTGCCTTCTGAGCAATTGCCGAACAGTGATTGGTAACCTGCAGTTCCCGGGTTGAAAAGGCCTGTGAGCATTTGAGGGCAGCGACCGCAAGATTTAATATCGACGGCCGCAAAGAGCGCGACGTCCGCTAGCTTTAGTCCGCCACCAGAAACTGTCGTTCTGCTTCCGTGAAGAGTTTCGGGCGCCGGCAGGCGTACGAAAGTCCCCGAGGAAGGAACCCGCGGGCCACAGGCGATGGTTATGGGGATTTCGATTTTCGGCTGGTGTCGGCGATGGCGCGACCGCCGCTGGGAAGTGGCGGGTTTGATGCGGACGGACCGTTTCGCCTTTCAGTCACGCGGTATTGTCGGCTCGTCGCGCGGCCGGACGCGACCCGTTCGGCGTCGATAATGACCATGGACACGCGTGGGTCCGTTGCCGGAGGCTGAGTGCCTGCGGCTGAAGGCTGGAGCATGCCATGCCGGGTCATGGAGAGTTCTCCCGGTTCGTCGCCGTGGTGTCCGGCGGTCCGCGCGGCTGTCGCCACCGTTCGAACGTCTCGATGATGATCATGCTTCCGCCGCAGCACCGGCATGGCGGACGGAAATCAGTCGGTTCTACCGAGTTGTCGTCCTCCGACGGCGCAACGACGTTCAGCAGTTCGCGGGCGCGTGCGAGGCTGGTCTTGCGAGCGGAGCCGGCGAGCAGGCCGTAGTGCCGGATGCGGTGGAAGCCACGTGGCAGGATGTGGAGCAGGAATCGGCGGATGAACTCGTCGGTGGCGAGCGTCATGACCTGCTGCCGATCGGTGCCGTCACGACGATAGTCCTTGTAGCGGAACGTGACCCCTGCCTCATCGAACCGGATGAGGCGGCGGTTCGAGATCGCAACCCGGTGGGTATAGCGGGACAGATAGGCGAGCACCGCCTCCGGCCCGGCGAACGGCGCCTTGGCGTACACCACCCAGCGCTTCTTGCGGACCGGCGACAGGTGCCGCACGAATGCCTGCCGCGCGGACAGGTGCGCCATCGATCCGAAGAAGGCGAGCCGTCCTGCGTCGTGTAGCGCGACCAGCCGGGTGAGGAAGAGCCGTCGGAACAGCTTGCCGAGTACGCGCACCGGAAGCAGGAAGGCCGACCGAGAAGATATCCAGCGGCTTCCGTCCGGCGCGATGCCGCCGCCCGGCACGATCATGTGCAGGTGCGGATGGTGCGTCATCGCCGATCCCCAGGTGTGGAGCACCGCGGTGATACCGATGCGCCCGCCGAGGTGTCTTGGGTCGGCGGCGATAGTCAGCATCGTCTCCGCTGCCGCCTTGAACAGCAGGTCGTAGACGAGCGCCTTGTTCTGGTACGCGATGTCGGCGACCTCGGCGGGCAGCGTGAACACGACATGGAAGTAGCCGACCGGCAGCAGGTCGGCCTCGCGCTCGGCCAACCATGTCCGTGCCATCGCGCCCTGGCACTTCGGGCAGTGCCGGTTGCGGCAGGAGTTGTAGGCGATCCGCCATTGGCCGCAGTCCTCGCAAGCCTCGACGTGACCGCCAAGGGCTGCGGTGCGGCAATACTCGATCGCCGACATGACCTTGAGCTGGGCGAGGCTCAGGTGACCTGCATGGGCGGCCCGGTAAGCGGGTCCGGCAGCACGGAAGATGTCCGCGACCTCGATCGAGGCGCGCACGGCTCAGATGTCGGGCGAGACCTCTCCCGGCTTGAACAGCCCCAGTTTGTCGAGCGGGCTCGTCACGGCACGCACCGTCCGGGTCGCCACCTTCGCGTAAAGGGCGGTGTTGTTGAGCTTGGCATGCCCGAGCAGGACCTGGATGATCCGGATGTCGGTGCCGTCCTCCAGCAGGTGGGTGGCGAAGCTGTGGCGCAGCGTGTGCGGCCCGACCCGCTTGGCGATGTCGGCGGCCTGGGCCGCCTCGACGACTATGCGATAGAGCTGCCGCGTGCTGATCGGCTTCATCGCATGCTGTCCGGGGAACAGCCAGCCGTCGCGGTGCATCACGCCCTGCTGACGTCCGACCTTCCACCACTCCCGCAGAAGCGTGAGCAGGTCCTCCGAGAGCATGGCGTTGCGATAGCGCCCGCCCTTGCCACGCTCGACGCGCAGCAGCATGCGCTCGCTGTCGACGTCGGCAACCTTCAGCATCGACACCTCGGCGACCCGCAGGCCCGCGCCATAGGCGACTGACAATGCGGCCTGGTGCTTGAGACACGTGGTGGCGTTGAGCAGCCGGGCCACCTCGTCGCGGCTGAGCACCACGGGCAGGTTGCGCGGATGCGCCAGCCGGACAAGCCTGCGCGCCAGGTCCGGGCGGTCGAGCGTGTGGGTGAAGAAGAAGCGCAGCGCCGACACGATGCTGTTCATCGTTGGCACGGGAACGCCGTCCTCCTGCTGCTCGATCTGGAACCGGCGCAGGTCGTCGGCGGTAGCGGTGTCTGGTGAGCGCCCGAGGAATGTCGCCAGGCGTCCGATGTCGCGGAGATAGTTGCGCTGCGTCTCGCGTGAGAAGCGCCGCATGTTCATGTCGTCGATCAGCCGCCGGCGCAGCAGGCTGACGGGTCCATCGAGAACGGGGTGCTGCATGGTCAGGCTCCTTGTTGAAGAAGCCCGTCATGCTCTGCCCCCGCCGGACGACGCTCAATGCAGGCGCGACGCCCGGCCTGTGCCCTCTACCTCAATCGCAGGCGCCCTCCCGCGCAGCGGGTTCGTTCACCGGCCCATTTCAGTCATTCATCAATATTGCGCCCAGAGCGCTAACTCGAGGCGGCCAGCGAACGTGGAAGGGCGATTAGCGCGAGGGTCCAATCTGTGCGTCTTGGCTGACCCATGCCCTCGCAGGTCACCGTAACTGGAGTTCACTTCCGACGATCGAATTCTTTTTCCCATTTTCGGCTCTTCGGCGGCAACAGCGCTATAACGTCAGCAGAAGGAGCATTCTGCCATGACAATGATCACCTGCGGGCTTATCCACGCCTTATTACCATCGGATCGCCGCGTTTTTGGCCGCCCCGAAGCCGCCAGCTTCGTGGGTGCTAGCGTTGGTTATTTTGACAAGCTGGTGCGTGCCGGCATTATGCCACAGCCGTTGCGGCTTCCTGGCGTCAAGCGCTGGGATGTGCGCGCACTTGAGAGGGCGCTTGACGGCCTGAGCGGGATTTCCGAGTCTCAAGAATCCGACAACGAGTGGGATCGGCTCGTCCAATGAAGCGCAAGCTGCCGAAGCACGTCAAAGCCTTCATTGATCGAACCGGCCGGCCACGGCACTATTTCAGACAGTCGAACACTACCCTGCCAGGTCTTCCATACTCGACGGAGTTCATGGATGCCTATGGGGCTGCGCTGAAGGCGTGGGAAGCCGGCAGAGCGGCGCCAACAACCATTATAGGAGCCGATCGAACCCAGCCCGGAACAATCGGGGCGCTGATCCTCTCCTACTACGGCAGCGCAGATTTCAGAAATCTAGCAAAGGCAAGCCAGAAGACGTATCGGAACGCACTCGAACGTATCCGTATTCAATACGGCATTGGTTCGGTTGCCAGGATCGAGCGCAAGCACGTCCTTAGGATGATGGACAAAAAGGCTGAACGCCCTGGTGCGGCCAACGAACTGCTGAAGATGATCAAGCTGCTGATGGGGCGCGCGATCGATATGGGGATGCGCAAGGACGATCCGACGATCCGGATACGGCGCATGAAAATCAAGTCGGGCGGATTCATCACTTGGGAAGAAGAGGACATTGTGGCGTTCTACGCGGCGCACGCGGAGGGCACCCGCGCCCGCCTAGCCCTCGACCTTCTGCTGTTTACGGGGCAGCGACGCTCAGACGTGATAGATATGGGTCGGCAGCACGTCAAGAACGACGTGCTGTCCATTAGGCAGCGAAAGACAGGCACAGCCGTCTCCATCCCGCTTCACGCATACCTCAAAGGCACGCTCGATGCGCGGCCTCAGGACAATCTCACATTTCTCCTGACGCAATACGAAAAGCCGTTCCAGCCCGAGTCTTTCACTAACTGGTTCCGGGTCTGTGTCCGCGAAGCTGGTTTGCGCGAGGATCTGGCAAGCGGCGCCATGGGACTTTCACCGCACGGTCTGCGCAAGGCATGTAGCCGACGGCTTGCCCAAGCCGGCTGCACGCCCCACCAGATCAAGGCAATCACGGGTCACAAAAAGCTTGATGAGATCGTTCGCTACACTGAGGCCGTCGATCAGATGCGCTTGGCGCATGAAGCGATGAATGCCATTGCAGAGCACGGAGCAGGAACGAAAACTGTCAAACCAAACAGGTCGGTTTGACAGTTTAAAGCGTAAGGTATTGAAAACGCTTGGTAGCGAACCAGCTATTCTACACTGAGCCGATACCCAATACCGCGCACGGTCTGCAGCCAGACCGGGTTGGACGGATCGCGCTCGATCTTGCGGCGCAGCCGGTTGATCTGGACGTCGATGGTGCGCTCGCCGACCTCGGAATCGTCGCCGACCAGTTCGTGGCGCGGGATGGTCTCGCCGGCACGTGCGGCAAAGATCGCCAGGATCTCCTGCTCGCGATCGGTCAGCTTCAGCGCCTCGCCGCCGCGCTTCAATTCGCGCCTGGCGATCTGGAAGGTGTAGGGGCCGAAGACCAGCTGCTCGACCTTGGGCGTCGTCGCCGGGCCGCCGCGGCGCAGGATGTTGTTGATGCGCAGGATCAGCTCGCGCGGGTCGAAGGGTTTGGGCAAATAGTCGTCCGCGCCGGCCTCCAATCCGGAGATGCGGCTGTCGGTTTCCGACAGCGCCGTCAACATCAGGATCGGCACGTTCTTTTCGGCGCGCAGCGATTTGGTCAGGTCGACGCCGGTTTCGCCCGGCATCATCACGTCGAGCACAAGCAGGTCGAAATCGAGGCCGGCAAGCTTGCGCCGGGCTTCGCCGGCATTGCCGGCGACGGTGACGCGAAAGCCGTTCTCGGTCAGATACTGCTTGAGAAGATTGCGGATGCGGGTGTCGTCGTCGACGACGAGCAGATGCGGCGCATCGTCGTCCGGTGCGGCCGTCTGATCGACCCTCTCAGTGCTCTCCATGGCTTTTCCCTGACATTTTTGCGGACCCAACGTCAATCTGCGCTCTCAGTTCCGGATTGACCATCGCTTCGAGGAAGCGTTCCACCAAGGTCCGTTCGGTGGCGCCGGAATCTTCCAATGCAGCACGGATGCGGCGCGACTGTGGCCGCGCCAGGGCCAGTGCCAGCGCACGGCCCTTCGCCGTCGGATAGAGTTCGCGCTGGCGGCGGTCGCGCGGGCCTTGCAACTGCACGACATGGTCGGTGTCGATCAGTTGCTTGAGCACGCGCGCCAGGCTCTGCTTGGTGATCTTCAGCACGTCGAGCAGTTCGGCAACCGTCAGGCCCGGCCGGCGGTTGACGAAATGCAGCACCCGGTGGTGGGCGCGGCCGAAGCCATAGTCGGCCAGGATCTGATCGGGATCGGAGGTGAAGTCGCGATAGGCGAAGAAGAACAGTTCGATGATGGCGAAGTCGATGCCGTCCTCGTCCGTGATCGCGGTCCTGATCGGTTTTCCGGCGGCTGCGCTTCGATCCGTCATCATTTCTCCAAGGGAACGGGAGATTATGTCAGTACTATTGACGTAATTTCCCTGCAATGGTAATTTTTGACAAGCTTTTGGGCCGATTGCGAACGAAAAGGCAAGGCAGGCCGGTTTTTCCGGAACTTCCTGAGTTTGCCAGCGCGCGATTCTCCGCCTACGCTTCGAGACACCGGCCGGCGTCTCCAATCGCATGGCGCGGCCAAAAAGAACACGCAACGACACCAAGATATGCGGGCGGCTGCCCGCGGGAGGTTACCATGGCATCCGTTCCCTTCGATCAGCTGGACGGCTTCATCTGGATGAATGGCGAGTTCGTTCCGTGGGGCGACGCCAAGATCCATGTGCTGACGCACGGTCTGCACTATGCCAGCGCGGTCTTCGAGGGCGAGCGCGCTTATGGCGGCGCGATCTTCAAGCTCAACGAGCACACCGAGCGCCTGCATGAATCGGCGCGCCTGCTCGGCTTCAAGATCCCCTATTCGGTCGCCGAGCTCAACGACGCCTCGACCACGCTGTTGAAGAAGCAGGGTTTCCAGGACGCCTATGTCAGGCCGATCGCCTGGCGCGGCAGCGAGCAGATGGGCGTTTCGGCGCAGAACAACCGCATCAACTGCGCCATCGCCATCTGGCAGTGGCCAAGCTATTTCGATCCGGCGCAGAAGCTGAAGGGCATTCGCCTCGATGTGGCGGAATGGCGCCGGCCTGACCCGCGCACGGCGCCGTCGAAGTCGAAGGCCGCCGGCCTCTACATGATCTGCACCATGTCCAAGCATGCCGCGGAAGCCAAAGGCTATGCCGACGCCATGATGCTCGACTGGCGCGGCCAGGTCGCCGAAGCAACCGGCGCCAACATCTTCTTCGTCAAGGACGGCAAGATCCATACGCCAAAGCCCGACTGCTTCCTCGACGGCATCACCCGCCGTACGGTCATTGGGCTGGCCAAGGATCGTGGCCTGGAAGTGATCGAACGCGCCATCCTGCCGGAAGAACTCGAAGGCTTCGAACAATGCTTCCTGACCGGAACGGCAGCGGAAGTAACGCCGGTTTCGGAGATCGGCCCTTACCGATTCGAGGTCGGCGAAATCGCCAAGAACCTTATGAACGACTATTCTGCCGCAGTGCAGCCGAAGCACGCGATCGCCGCAGAATAACGATAGTCACAGCTTTTCGCGCAAGCAGGGGCGGTTTTCCAGCCGCCCCTTTTATTTCAGCGTTTCTGCATTTGACTTTCATCCAATTCGGCGTCTCATGATGGTGTCGGCCCGGGAGGCTGGCAGCTATGGAGGGACTAATCATATGGACATGAACACGCTTCTTCCGATCATCATTCAGGTGATTACAGGCATCATCGGCGGTCAGGCGATCGGTGTAGCGCTCAAGAACGCGGCTATGGGACAGCTTCCCAAGATCCTGGGTGGCGCCATTGGCGGCGTCGGCGGCGCGGCGATCCTCGGCAGCCTGCTCGGCCACGGCACGATCGATCCGGCAGCGGCAGCGGCGGCGACGAGCGGTCTCGGCAGCGCGCTCAACCTCAACAACATCGTTGGCGGCGCCGGCGGCGGTGCGATCCTGACCGGCATCATCGGCGCGGTCCTGGGTGCTATGAAGAAGTAAGCCTGACGGTCTCAGGTTTGTTCAAATGGGCGGCTTCGGCCGCCCATTTCCGTTTCTGGGATGACTGACTGTTCGCCTTTCGAGGGTGGACGCGTTTCGCCTGCGCCGCCAGAGTGGTTCATCGTTTCACGGAAACGCAGAACCACTCTGTCTCTTGTTTTGACGCAATTCCGGACGGAAAACCGTCTCACACTTTTCCTGGAATTGCTCTACATCACGCCAGAGATACGAAAGGAAGATCATGGGTCAGCTCAATGCCGGCATCGTGCCGGTCACACCGTTCCAGCAGAACTGCACCATCCTGTTCGACATGGACGACAAGCACGGCGTCGTCGTCGACCCGGGCGGCGACATCGACAAGGTGCTCGCGGTGCTGAAAGACAATGCAATCACAGCCGAAGCGATCTGGATCACGCATGGCCATATCGACCACGCCGGCGGCGCCATGGAGCTGAAGGAGGCGCTCGGCATCGACATCATCGGCCCGCACGAGGCCGACAAGTCCCTGCTCGACAATCTGGAGAACCAGGGCAGGCGCTACGGCATTGCCGGCTCGCGCAACTGCGTGCCCGACCGCTTCCTCACCGAAGGCGAGACCGTGTCGTTCGGCGGCCACGTGTTCGAGGTGCTGCACTGCCCCGGCCATGCCCCGGGCCACGTCGTCTACTACAACCGCGCCGCCAAGTTCGCCCATGTCGGCGACGTGCTGTTCCGTGGCTCGGTCGGCCGCACCGACCTGCCGGGCGGCGACCATGCGACGCTGATCGCTTCGATCAAGGACAAGCTGTTGCCGCTCGGCGACGATATCGGTTTCATCTGCGGCCACGGCCCTGGCGGCCGCTTTGGCGAGGAGCGCAGGACCAATCCATTCTTGACTTAAATTGCTGGTTTGGTGCAGCGCCGACCTTCGAGGCGGCTAAAACGGAAAAACAAAAAAGCGCTGGCCTTGCGGTCAGCGCTTTTTGTTTGGGGCAGGGAAGCCTCAGTTGGCCGAGCAGAAATGCTGTTCGCCGTCATTGCCGGTGAACGTGCCGGTGCGGGAGTTGAAGCTGCGGTAGCGGTCCGAGCAATACTCGTACCAGCCGCGCGTCCACGGTTCGGCATAACGATCGGCATAGACCACCTGCGGCTCGGCGTAATAGCGACGGACCGGGGCCGGGCGCACCACCACGTCACGGTCGTAGCCGTCATCGTAGTAGCGGTCAGCGTAGGCCGGGGGCTGGTCATTGGCCAACGCGCCACCGATCAGCGCACCGGCCGCGAGGCCAAGCACGCCGGCGGCAATGGCGTCGCCATTGTGGTGGCGGCGGTGATGACCCCAGTCATCGGCGTTGGCCGCGGGCAAGGCCGCAAGCATGGTGCCGACCACGGCGGCGGACAGCACGGCAGTCTTGAAAATTCTGTTCATCTTGGTCTCCTTCGTACCGGGCCGTGCAGTGTTGCAGGGGATGCGGTCCGGCTTTACCCAAGACTAATATGCGACCGTGGCTGAACGGAGGCTGAACGGATTTCGACCTGCCTGTTCAAAAAGGCGTGTTCAAGAGGCACGTCAAAACCACGCTCCAAATGAGCTGGCTGCCTTGCCGAAGCAACGGTCTGAAGCCGGCTCAGCCGACCGACAGGTTGACGGCCTTGGGTCCCTTGCCGCGCTTGTCCGGCTCGGTGTCGAATGTCACTTTCTGCCCATCTTCGAGACCGGGAAGACCCGACGCCTGCACGGCCGAAATATGGACGAAGACATCCTTCGCGCCATCGTCCGGCGTGATGAAGCCGAAGCCTTTGGCATGGTTGAAGAATTTGACGGTGCCGGTCTGCGGCATGGGAAGCTCCCTTTGATCCCATAAACTCCAGTCTCGGGCCGGCAAATGCCCGAGAGGAAATTTGTCCTTTATTTTAGCGTCATCGGCAAGAGAAAGTTTTGCGGGCACTTAAAGCGCGTCACGCTTTAAGCCCTTGTTATGATGCATGTCGTTGACCCGGAACCGGATTCACTTCTGGGCGACATGTATTTATGCTGCGCCGCGGACATGAAAAAGGCGCGACGAAAACCGCCGCGCCTTTTCAAAAATCTGTCTGCGTGCCCAAGGACCGGGCAAACTCCGAACTTCGTTCGTCCGCCGTCAAGGACAGCGGTGCGACGATGGCTCAGGCAGCGCGGAGGTTGACCGCCTTCGGCCCTTGCCCATGCGGTCCGGCTCGACGTCGAAGGTGACCTTCTGGCCGTCGACGAGCGTGCGCAGGCCCGATGCCTCGATCGCGGAAATGTGGACGAACACGTCCTTGGCGCCGCCGTCGGGCGTGATGAAACCGAAGCCTTTGGTCGCGTTGAAGAATTTAACGGTGCCGGTCTGGGCCATTGGGGAAACTCCTTCACCCGTTCAGTCTTTGGTGGTCCTGCCCGCCACCTGGCGTCGAGGGCAGTTCCCGGTGGTTGCTTCGGCAGTCATGCATTGGCGCATGGTCAAACCCCCCGCCGAAAACGGGGCCGTCAGAGATTCACAGTATCGGGGAAAGGTCGTCCAAAACGTTCCGCTCTCCGGGTCGCAAATGCCCGAACACGGAATTTATCGCACGGAAACGTGAAGGTTGCAAGATAGCGCCGCGGGCCGCCACACTGGGCGCATCCCGACGCAAGAATCGACCGATCTGAGCGTCGACCGGCCGCAAATAGGCTCGGTTGTGGATCGGGTCATCGGCCCACGGACGGGGTCACGCATGGGCCAGGATTACCGGCGGCGTGAGCGGGCGCCCGCCATGGCTGCAACCGACGTTTCCCGCGCCAAGAGCCGCGAACGCGGTTGCATTTGACAACGGGGGCATTTGACAGGGGCGGGATTGCATTTGACAGGGGAATGGGGAGGATCGCGATCGGATCGAGGGAGAGATCAGCATGAAATTCCTGGCGTCATTTTTTTTTGCGGTAAGGTCTGGGTTTTTCGCGGCAAGCATTTGCCGCGCTGTTCCTGTCGGCACTTCTGGCCGCCTGCACCGTCGTCGTCGATGACGGCCCGGGACCACGCCCGCGTCCGCCGCGTCCCGAACCGGAATTCTGCACCAGGCAATACGAGCCGGTCTGTGCCCGCCGGGGCGGCGACCGCCAGACTTTCGCCAATGGCTGCCTCGCCGACCGCGCCGGCTACCGCATCGTGCGCGACGGCCCCTGCCGCGGTGACGGCGGTGGTGGCGGCGGCGAAGAGCAGACGTTCTGCACCCGCGAATACGCACCCGTCTGCGCCCGCCGCCATGGCGAGATGCGCAGCTTCCCCAACGCCTGCGAGGCCCGCGCGGCGGACTACCGCATCGTTGGTGATGGGCCGTGCTGAGAGGTCGCTACTTGGCCGCGCCAGTATAGGCCTTGGCCTTCAACAGAGCGGCCAGATAGGCGGCATTTGACGCGGCCATCTCGATCATGCTGGCGACCTTTTCGGGGGTCTTCGGCAGATCGACATAGTTGACGTCGCCCATCGCCTCGCCGACCCAGTATACGCCGCCATTGGCCGGAATGGTGAAGCCGACATCGTTGAGCGACTGGAAGCACTCGGCATGGCAATGGTGCGCCCCGTCCTCATTGCCAACGATCGCCACCAGCGCCACCTTGCCGGCGGTCGGCATGCGGCCCTTGTCGTCGGTTTCGTCGAGAAAGGCGTCCATGCGCTCCATGACCCGCTTGGCGACGCTGGAGGGCTGCCCCATCCATATCGGCAGGCCGAGGATGAAGATATCGGCGGCGACGATCTTGTCGCGCAGCTTAGGCCAGCCGTCGCCCTTGCCCATGTCGGAGAGCACGCCGGGCTTGATGTCGTGATCAAGCGCGCGCACGACCTCGCCCTTCACGCCATGCGGTTTGAGCGCCGAGAGCAGATCTGCGATGATCTTGTCGGTGGAGGATTTTTCCTTGTCGCCGGAAGCTTTGAGCGAACAGTTGATGGCAAAGGCGGTGAGGGACATCGGGCGGCTCCTGCGTGCGAGTGTGCAGGGTCAACGTTGCGAGGCGCTTGCGGTGGCGCCGGAATGATATCCGACTACGGTTTGCCTAGGCGGGATAGGCCCCATCAGCGGGCCCGGCGTAAAGCTCGCTGCCATGCTCATCGGAGATGCGCAGGCGGTCGGGGATCTGCGGCATTGCCAGCGTATGCAAGAGTGCGGTGGCGCCCTGCAGGGCGGCGCGCAGGGTCGGCGCTTCCAGCGACACCTTGTCGAGTGTCGCTTCCTCGGCGTCGCGCGACCGATAGAACTCGATGACGAAATTCAAACGAGCCTCCGTGGCAGAGCATTGCGTGGACCTGTTGCGTCAGTTCAACGCCTGCTCACCGGCGGGGCGAGGGGCGCATGCGAAGCGCCCCCAAGGGCTTTCAGCCCTTGGACTTTGGCTTCAGGCTGCTCTCCGCCTGCTTGACCGAAGAGCCGAAGGGGGCCGCGGCCTTGGCCACGACCTTGTCCTTCTTCGGCTTGCGTGTTTCGCGATTGCTTCGCTGTTGACCCTTGGACATGGACTGCTCCTCGTGTGCGCGTGCTGGTTTGACGTTGTGGCGTGGTCTCAGACGACCGGATTGTTGGCGACAACCGGATTGTCGACCGGTTCGAGATTGTCTTCCGTGGTGACCCGCTCGTAGGTCTCCTGCTCGCTGCGGATGCGGTATTGCGGCGAACCGTCCTTGACCGGCAGCCTGCTCTTGATCTCGAACAGTTCCGCCGTCTTCTGGACGAGGCCGGTGCGGCTCTTCATGCGCACCGTCTGGCCGATGGCGAAAAGGTGCGAGGGCGTGTCGGTGCGCGGACGCGTATTCTGCTGGAAACGGATCATGCTGCATTCTCCCGGTCGCGCTTCAGCGCGGTTTCGAGTTCGAGGTGGTCGATGGCGACAAGCTGGCTGGTGGTCGGGTTCTTCACCGCCCTTGCCGGCAGGTGAATGAAGGTGGCGACGCGGCGCCAGGCAATGCGCGACGTGCCCTCGATCAGCTCTTCGTCATGATCGATGTCGTAGTCGCCGGCCGGCAACGGTCCCTCCAGTCCACCGAGCGCGAAAGCTGCGGTGAAGTGGGCGATGGAATGGGTGGTGCGGTCCGGCATCGTCCTGGCCCTGGTTGGTTCACGTCTTGGTTGGTTCACGCCTGGGGCGTTAAGCGAAACAGCGGCCTGAAAGCAAAAAAGCGGGGACGAGCCCCGCTTTCCTATTTCCGGCAATCGCTGGAAATAAGCCGCCTTTGAGAGCTGCCAGTACATCCGTGGTCAGCGTTCATCGAATTCGGCCGGATCAGATCAGTTGCAAATTGGCGGCCGATTCGCGGCCCTTGCCGTCGCGCTCCAGTTCGAACTGCAGCTTCTGGCCTTCGGCGAGGCCGGGAAAGCCGGCGCGCTCCAGCGCGCTGACATGGACGAAAACGTCCTTGCCGCCGTCGGCTGGCTGAATGAAGCCAAAACCCTTCTGGCCATTATAGAACTTCACGGTTCCGGTGGTCATATGTGTCTTTCGCGGATCGAGAACTCGTCGCACGGCGAACGTGCCGCGCGTCCGGTATCGACGATTTGGAATGATATTGGCGGGTCGAAAACCTCTGACGCCGCGAGATGCCAATTCTGGCCAAAACGATCTTCCTTATGTAGATCGATAGGGCGGCCAGTTCAAGGTGATTCAGGAAATAAACCCGCCGCGGCTGAAAAATAGATCGCTGTGGATGTTCAGATAATTCTGCTATGGTCCGGCATATTTCTAAAAATTCTTGAGAGCGCGCTGGGGTATTTTCCCAGTTCTCATATTTTTATTTACTCCGGAATAAGGACACAACCATGGTTTCCACAAGAAGCTCAAGGGCGAAGACCGTCGCGGTCAATCCGGTCATCAAGCCAATCGCCATACATGCCATTGCCGTTGGCGCCAACGGCCAGCCGATGATCGTCAAGTCGGCACGGCTGACCATCAGAAGCGATGAGGCGGCAAGGCGAACGATCTCCGATACCGATGGCACGGTGAGGCGGGCCAGGCAGGTTGCCGAGACCAACCGCCTGATCTGATCGCTTTCGCGGCGACGGAAAAGCCGCAAAACCACGCCGAGACTTGAACCTGCCGCGCCAATGGCCTAGATCGCGGCAGGCGGACAAACACGGCAGGTTTCCCATTAACAGAGATCAGAGACGAGCGGCGGGTGCGGGAACCAGGTCTGGCGCGGGTGGACAGCCGCCGCTGGGGCTCGACCAGTATGTGCAGCAGGCCCTGCAACTGCACCAGGCCGGGCGCCGGCAAGAGGCTGAGGCAATCTACCGGCAGGTGCTGGCGCGTCAGCCCAAGCATGCGGCGGCTGCGCATTTCCTGGGGCTGCTGCTGCACCAGACCGGGCGCAGCGAAGAAGGGCTGGATCTCATCGAACAGTCGGTGAGCCTGCAGCCGACGAATCCCGATTTCCTCAACAATTTCGGCACGGTGATGCGCGACCTCGGCCGCGTCGCTGCGGCCATCGACTTCTTCCGTGGCGCGGTGGATCTGCGACCGGACCAGCTCGCGGCACGGGACAATCTCGGCTCGTCGCTGACGCAGCTCGGCCAGTTCGAGGAGGCCGAGGAGATCTATCGCGGCACGGTCGCGCGCAATCCCTTCCATGTGCGCGCTCGTATCGGACTTGCCGAAACCCTGCAGGAAGCCGGACGGCTGGACGAGGCGCTGGCGGTTTTTCGCGAGTCGCTGACCATCCGCCCTAGGGATGCCGACCTGCTGCACGGGCTCGGTGTCGGTCTGATGGAAAAGGGCAAGCTCGACGAAGCGGCCGATCTGTTCCGGCAGGCGCTGGCGGTGAACCCCGGCATGGCCACGGCCTGGCTGATGCTGACGCAGGTCAAGCGCCAGAAGGAGCGCGACGCCGAATTGGCCGGCATGGAGGCGCAGCATGCCAAGGCGCCGCAGAACAGCCTGGCACGCATGCAGCTGTCCTT
This sequence comes from Mesorhizobium kamtschaticum, assembly GCF_056174585.1. Taxonomy (NCBI): domain Bacteria; kingdom Pseudomonadati; phylum Pseudomonadota; class Alphaproteobacteria; order Hyphomicrobiales; family Phyllobacteriaceae; genus Mesorhizobium; species Mesorhizobium kamtschaticum. The sequence goes on from NZ_CM149691.1 coordinate 3,161,682, forward strand.
CGGTCTCGGCAAGGCCAATGACGATTTGAAGGATTATAACAGGGCCTTCGACTATTTCGCCGAAGGCAATGCCATTCGCCGCAAGGGGATCAACTATGATCCCGTCAGGACGCGGGCGGAATTCGAGGCGATGAAGACGGTGTTCGATGCCGGCTTCTTCGAAAAGCGCAGACCGAGCCCGATCACCGATGACGCGCCGATCTTCATCGTCGGCATGCCGCGTTCGGGCACGACGCTGGTCGAGCAGATCATTGCCAGCCATCCCAAGGTCTATGGCGCAGGCGAGCTCAGCATCCTGAAGAAGGCGGTCGGCAAGCAGTTCCCGGCGACCATGCCTGGCGGTTTCCCCTGGGCGTATCCGATACGGATGACGCGGATTTTGCCGAGGCAGGCCGGGCCTATCTCGACATGCTGCATGCCCGCTATCCCCATATCAGCCACGTCACCGACAAGATGCCGGGCAACTTCCTGCTTGTCGGCTTCATCCACATGATGATGCCGAAGGCCAGGATCATCCACGTCGCCCGCGATGCGGCGGCAACCTGCCTGTCGATCTACAAGGTGCATTTCCGCGGCGACAGCCACCGCTACGGCTATGATCTCGGCGAACTTGCCGATTTCCACAATCTCTACACCGACCTCATGGCGCATTGGCACAAGGTGCTGCCTGGGGTCGTGCATGACGTGCGCTACGAGGATTTCGTTGCCGATCAGGAAGGGCAGAGCCGGGTGCTCATCGACTATCTCGGCCTGCCATGGGACGATGCCGTGCTGTCGTTCCATGATACCGACCGGCCGGTGCGCACGGCGTCCGCCGCGCAGGTGCGCCAGCCAATGTATCAAGGCTCGGTCGACCTGTGGAAACGCTATGGGGACAGGCTGAAGCCGCTGCTGGACAAGTTGGATTAGCACGCGGGGTTACGGATTAGCCGGCGCTCTCTCAGCTTCGTCATCCACGGGCGAAGCAGGAGCGAAGCTCCGTCGCGGAGACCCGAGGATCCATTCCGTGACCTCGGTCGAAGGATGCAACGGAGCAGAATTCTGCACCGTTTTCAAAGCGTTAACGTCACGGCATGGATCCCTTGGGCTGCGGAGCAGCTCCAGGGGTCTGCGCCGCGTCGCTCCTTGCTCCGCCATAGGATGACGAAGCGGTTGGGGCAGAGCAATTCAAAGCTCTATGAACGGCTGGAAGCCGCCGAAGATCATGCGCTTCATATCGAAGGGCATGGGCCCCCAATCGGGTGTCAACCGCGGGTCGGCCATCACCTTGGCCATCACCGCGTCGCGACTCTGCCTGGATTCATAGACCGCCCAGGCGAAGACGACGATCTCGTCGTCCTTTGCCTGAACGGCCCGCGGAAACGAGGTCAACTCGCCATAGGGCACGTCGTCGCCGATACATTCGACATAGGCGAGCGCGCCATGTTCCATCCATATTGGGCCTGCGAGGTTGGCCAGCTTCTTGTAGTCATCGAGTTTGGCCTTTGGCACGGCAAGCACGAAACCATCGACATAGGACATGGTGGGTCTCCCGGTTGGTGCGGCTTTCCCTTCTCCCCTTGTGGGAGAAGGTGGATCGGCGCGCAGCGCCGAGACGGATGAGGGGTGTTCCAGCTTGGCGCCAAGTTACCCCTCACCCGGATTGCCAACCGAATTGCGAAGGGCAATTCGGGGCAATCCGACCTCTCCCACAAGGGGAGAGGTGAAGGCCTCAACTTATTTCACCGGCGCGTTCATCGCCCACGCGACGCCGAACGGATCGTTCAGCTGGCCCCAACGGTCGCCCCGGAACATCACCTGCAACGGCGTGACCACTTCGCAGCCGGCATCGACGGCGCGCTGCCACCAGCTGTCGATGTCGCCATCGTCGAGATGGAGCTGCAGCGTGTAGCCCTGCGCCGCCTTATGCGGATGGCCGTGTTCGGGATAGGCGTCGCCAAGCATCAGCGTCGAGCCGTTGACGTGGAGATGGATGTGCATGGTGCGGCCCTGCTCATCCGCCGGATAGGCAAAAACCTGCTCCGCGCCAAAGGCCTTCTTGTAGAAGTCGGCAGCCTTGAAGGCGCCGTCCACCTGCAGATAAGGGGTCAATCCGCCGAGCACTTCTGCCCTGGGCTGAACGGGGGTCTGGTCAGTCATGTCTTGCTCCTCTTTGCGTCTGGTTGGCTTGGCCTTGCGAACCCTAGGACGCACGAGGTGACGGCAATCCTACATGGCGGTGAAATTTTTTGTCGAGCCGGTCGCCGACAGGCTGTGCAAGCGGCGGTTTGAACGGAAGGCGTGAAACGAACTTGCGCCGGCGGCCCCCAATCAGAGCGCAATTCTCGCAGCGCGCAGGCTAGAACGGGTGGATCGCGCCGCTTCCTCAACCCCTGGGACGACAATGATCCTCTATTATCAGACGCACTCACCTTTCGCGCGCAAGGCGCTCGTCTTCGCGCATGAGATCGGCCTTGCCGATCGGCTCGAGGTCATTCATCACGAGACCAGTCCGACCTTGCGCAACGCTCGTGTCTACGCCGAAAACCCGCTCGGCAAAGTGCCGGTGCTGCTGCGGCCCGGCGCATCGGCGATCTTCGATTCCGATGTCATCTGCGCTTATCTCGACACGCTGCATGACGGCCGCAAGCTGTTGCCGCAAGACGGCGAGGCGCGCTGGCAGGCATTGCGTCTGCAGGCGGTCGCCCAAGGGTTGGCACAGGCGGGCATCGCCTTGCGCTGGGAGACGGAAAGGCGGCCAGAGCCGCTGCGCTATGACGCTCTGGCGCAGGGTTACCGCGACAAGATCGAGGCGAGCTACGACTGGATCGAAAGCACCCTGGACGACGACGCGCCGCTGCATGTCGGCCATATAGCGCTCGCCACCACGCTGTCCTGGATGGCGTTCCGCAACCTGCCGGCTTTCCGTGCGCGAGCGCGGCTGACGCGCTGGTTCGACGCTTTCGAAAAGCGCGCGTCGATGCAGGCGACGCCGCTCTCGGGCGACACGCACGATTGAGCAATGGTCGCCCCGTGGCGGCCTGCATCGATATTTTCCGACCGCATGATCAGGGCGCCCTGCGGATCCGCGGACTGTTTTGCGTGTCGATGACGATTTCCGGCCAGCCGATATCCTTGCGCAGCTCGATCGGCAGGGACAGCAGCTCACGTTCGCTGCGGTGGCGGGCGCGGTTCTGTGCGTAACGGCTGGCAACGCGACCCAGGGATGACAGAATGGACATGATGCTTTCTCCTCAGATGAAGCCGGCATCATCGTGTCGGCATCCCAAGGACGAGGCAGGTTCAGGCGATCCGACAGGTCGTCGGAATTTTTGTTACGACTCCGGATTCAATCCAGAATGGACCTAGGCGACCTTAAGCGTCGGGATAGCTGAAACGTCAACTTCACGCTCGGCGTGCCAGGCATCGAAAGCCGCCTGCATCCGAAGCCAGATCGCAGCGCCGTCGCCGAACAGCTTCCCAAGGCGGGCGGCCACTGCCGGCGAAACCGGCTTCTTTTCGCGGATGATGTCATAGAGCTGCTGCCGGGAGATTCCGAGCAGATTTGCAATTTCCACCTTGGTCTTTCCAGTTGCCGGGATGATGTCCTCAAGCAGCGCTCCCGGGTGGGAGGGACAACGCTCGATCGGACGCGTCGGCTTGTGCACGTTCATAAGTCGAACTTCTCCAATCTGGCCGCCTCAGTGATATTGCTCGAAATCGACACGGGCGGCGTCCGTACCGTCGAATTCAAATGTGATGCACCACGGACCATTGACATGGACCGTGTAGCGGATGGGCTCGAATCCTTTCAATGGATGGAAGTCGAAGCCGGGGAGGTTCATCTCCTCCGGCTTTTCCGAGGCTTCCAGGCGATCAAGCCTGACAAGAATGCGCTTGTGCATCTTGACGTCGATCTTGCCGGTTTTCCCGGTTTGAAAGAGGTCCGACAGCGCCTTGTTCTTGAAGGACTTGATCATTGATGCATGTAAGCATATTGCTTACAAAAATCAAGGGATGTAAGCAAATAAATTACAGGTCGATTGAGGATATCGATCCTTCACCCTTAGCTGCCCGCTTCGGCCACCTCGCGGAAAAAGTCCTCGGGATCCTCGACCTCGATCAGCTTCCGCTTCTCGATCAGCCAGAAGCGGTTGCCGATGGCGCGGATCAAGGAGCGGTCGTGCGAGGCGAGCACGCAGCTTGCCTGGTGCTTCAGCAATTCCTCCTCCAGCGCTTCCTGGCCGTCGATGTCGAGATGGTTGGTCGGCTCGTCGAGCAGGTAGAAGTTGGGGTTGGCGAGCCTCAGCACCAGCATCATCAGCCGCGCCTTCTGGCCGCCGGACAGCACGCCGATCTTTTTCTCCTGCATCTCGATGGCCACGCCGGCGCCGGCAAGCAGCGAGCGGGCGCGCTGTTCGCCGACATCGTAGCGGCGCGACACCATCGCCAGTGGCGTGTCGTCGCCGCTGATGCCCGACAGCGCCTGGTCGCTGTAGCCGAGCACTGTCGACGGCGTCACCTTCACGTTCTGGACCGTGTCGGGTTCGGCGATGGCGTTGCGGATCAGGGTAACGAAGCGCGACTTGCCGACGCCGTTGCGGCCGAGCAGCACGATGCGGTCGCCCTGGCAGATATGGCGCTTGCCGGTCCTGAACAGCAGCGTGCCGTCGGGCGTTTCGACAGCCGCATCGTCGAGCGTGATCAGCACCTTGGCGTGGGTGCCGCGATTGGCGAGCCTGATCGCACCGGCCGATTTCTCGCGGTGCGCCGGGTTCGCCGCGTCTTCCAGTTTCTCCGCACGTTCCCTGAGCTGCTTGGTCTTGACGGTGAGAAGGTCGCTGCCGGAGTTGATGCCGATGTTGTTGAGCTTGGCGGCTTGTTTTCGCAGCTGCTGGGCGACCTTCATGTCGCGCTCGAACTTGCGCGCCGTCGAGGCGTCGACGTCGTCGAGCGCCTGCCTGGCGCGGGAGTAGGGCAGCGCAAACACCGGCGATTGTTCCGGGCGCAGGAACAGCGTGCGGTTGGTGGTGGCGTCGAGGAAGGCGCGGTCGTGGCTGGCGATGATGACGGGCACCTCGCGCGGCAGCGCGTTCAGCCAGCTTTCCAACTGGCTAATGCGGGCAAGGTCGAGATGGTTGGTCGGCTCGTCGAGCAGCAGAACGTCGGGATCGGTGACCCAGACGCGGGCGATCAGCGCCAGCCGCTGCCAGCCGCCGCTCAGCGCCTGCATTTCCCGTTCGCGCATCGCCTTGGGCACATCGAGCGAATCCAGCACCACGTCGACGCGCCATGTCTCGCTGTCAGCCTGCTCGGCCGGCAAGGCGTCGGCCACCACCTGATAGAAGGTGCCGCTGAGCAGGACAGGGGCAACGGATTGTTCGACATGGCCGACGCGCAGGCCGCGCGTGCGGGTGATGTCGCCGGAAGACGGCTCCATCCCGCCGGTCAGGCACTTCAGCAAGGTCGACTTGCCTCGGCCATTGGCGGCAACGATGCCGAGCCGGTCGCCGCTGCCGATGGTGAGGTCGAGATTGGCGAAGAGCGGCGCACTCATGGTGACGCCGAGGTTTTTGAGGCTGATCAGGGCCATTTGGATTTCGCTTTTTTGGTTGGCGCATGATCCTTTCCGAAAACCATCCGGCTTTCGGGGTCATGCGCTCTTGCCGGAAACAACTCCGGATGCACTTTGACGGTGCGCGTGCTGGCCATCAGGCTCGGCGTCGCAGCACCACGAAGGGCAGACCTAAAAATCGAAGCGGGAAAAACCCGGACCGTCTCTGGTCAGCCCTGCAAGCGAACTCGCAGGGCAGAAATCGGGCCACGCTGACGATGGTGACGATGAAACGTAAACACGTGAGCCCTCCTTTCAAGACGTTCGAGTGTGGGGGGAGCGATTACACCAAAGGCGGGGCTGGTGGCAAGTGGCCGACCCAAGGCAGACGAGACTCAGACAGGCCTCAAGTGACCGCCTGTCGATCCATACTCTTCGTTCAGGTCGAGCAGGAAATGGCCGAACACGGTTCTTCGGCCAAGGTCGACAACGATCACAAGAAGGGCGTTGAACCTGCCGGTGCCAATCAAAACTTGGTCAAACTGGTTTTGAGCATCACGGTAAACATGGTGTACGTCGTTCAGATAGGGCAGCCCGATCTCATCCAGATCCAGCGCGTCGACATACGGCCATATGTCCGCTGCAGCCTCTGCCGCGGCGGTGACGTTCGTCATAGGCTCGGCAAAGCAAGCCTTGAACTCGTCTTCCTGAAGTCTGCCAGTGACGATCATCGCGCATTCTAGTGGCTGGCGTCGAAAGTTCGCAACGGCGCGGCAGAAGGGAAAAGCTCTACTTCCCCGGCCGCCCAGTCTTCCCGGGCCGACGCTTTTCGCGACGGGCGTCGCCTGGGTCTTCGTAGGAACCAATGCCGGCGCGCTGACGGACGATTGGTTTGCCGTCGCGTTCCTTCGCGCCCCCCTCTGCCCTGCCGGGCATCTCCCCCACAAGGGGGGACATCGGCTGTGGCTTTGCCGGCACTTTTCCCTCGACCGGCTTCTCCGTCCGCCGCACCGTCATCTCATCCAGCGAGTTCTTCTTGAACAGCGGCTTGGTGGCGTCGCCAGGAATGCCGAAGTCGGAACCATGCGCCTCTTCGGCCGACTGTTTCTTGAACAGCGAGCGTGACACAGCACCTGCCGGCGTCGGCATGTCGGTGCCCGGACCCATGTCGTCAATCGAGGGTTTGGCGAACAACGGCTTCTTCACCGGCACGGCGCCGTCGGCGCCCATCTCGTCAAGCGCCGGCTTGCGGAAGAGGTTGGACCGGGCAGCCTTGGCTGCCTCTTCGGCGGCACGTGCTTCGTCGAGCTTGCGGAAACGCTCCTGTTCCTCTGCCGTACGGTGTTTGGCCACGCCCTTGTTGTGCTTGCCCTTTTCGCGGCCCGACACCGGGCTTTCCATGTCGGCATAGTTGGCCAGCGGGTCTTCGGAGATCGACAGTTCCATCTCGCGCAGGCGCTTGATCTCGTCGCGGATGCGGGCCGCCTTCTCGAAGTCGAGATTGGCGGCAGCGTCGCGCATCTGTTTCTCCATCGCGTCGAGATGGGCCTTGAGGTTGTTGCCCATCATGGCGCCGGCGCTGTCGGTGAACTGCGAGATGTCGGCGCGGACGTGGTCCTTCTCGTAGACCGAGTCCAGAATGTCTGAAATGCGCGACTTGACCGATTCCGGCGTGATGCCGTTGGCGGCGTTCCACTCCATCTGCTTCTCGCGGCGGCGGCTGGTTTCGGCCATCGCTCGCTCCATCGAGCCAGTGACCTGGTCGGCGTAGAGGATGACCTTGCCGTCGACATTGCGGGCGGCGCGGCCGATGGTCTGGATCAGCGACGTCTCGGAGCGCAAAAAGCCTTCCTTGTCGGCGTCGAGAATGGCGACGAAACCGCATTCGGGAATGTCGAGGCCCTCGCGCAGAAGGTTGATGCCGACCAGCACGTCGAAGGCGCCGAGGCGCAGATCGCGCAGGATCTCGATGCGCTCCAGCGTGTCGATGTCGGAGTGCATGTAGCGGACGCGCACGCCCTGCTCGTGCAGGTACTCGGTCAGGTCCTCGGCCATGCGCTTGGTCAGCACGGTGACCAGCGTGCGGTAGCCGGCCTTGGTGGTGTCGCGGATCTCGCCGACGACATCATCGACCTGGCTTTTCGCCGGGCGCACCTCGACCGGCGGATCGATCAGCCCGGTTGGGCGGATGACCTGCTCGGCGAAGACGCCGCCGGCCTGCTCCATCTCCCAGCCGCCCGGCGTCGCCGAAACGGCGACGGAGAGCGGGCGCATGGCGTCCCATTCCTCGAAGCGCAGCGGCCGGTTGTCCATGCAGGAGGGCAAGCGGAAGCCGTATTCGGCAAGCGTCGCCTTGCGCCTAAAGTCGCCGCGATACATGCCGCCGATCTGCGGCACGGTGACGTGGCTTTCGTCGATGAAGACCAGCGCGTTGTCGGGAATGTATTCGAACAAAGTCGGCGGCGGATCGCCGGGCTGGCGGCCAGTCAGATAGCGCGAATAGTTCTCGATGCCGGCGCAGGAGCCGGTGGCTTCCAGCATCTCCAGGTCGAAGCGGCAGCGCTGTTCCAGCCGCTGCGCTTCCAGCAGGCGGCCGGCGCGCTCCAGTTCGACCAGCCGGTGCTTGAGCTCTTCCTTGATCGACTTGATCGCTTGGTTCAGCGTCGGGCGTGGCGTCACATAGTGCGAATTGGCGTAGATCTTGACGCTTTTCAGCTCGCCGGTCTTCTGGCCGGTCAGCGGGTCGAATTCGGTGATCTGCTCGATCTCGTCGCCGAACATCGAGATGCGCCAGGCGCGGTCTTCCAAGTGGGCCGGAAAGATCTCGATCGTGTCGCCGCGCACGCGGAACGAGCCGCGCACGAAATTGATGTCCTGGCGCTTGTATTGCTGGGCGACGAGGTCGGCGAGCAGAGCGCGCTGGTCGAGCCGGTCGCCGATCTGCATCTGGAAGGTCATTGCCGTATAGGTCTCGACCGAGCCGATACCGTAGATGCAGGACACCGAGGCGACGATGATGACGTCGTCGCGCTCGAGCAGCGAGCGCGTCGCCGAATGGCGCATGCGGTCGATCTGCTCGTTGATCGAGGATTCCTTCTCGATGAAGGTGTCGGTGCGCGGAACGTAGGCTTCCGGCTGGTAATAGTCGTAGTAGGAGACGAAATACTCGACCGCGTTGTCGGGGAAGAATTTCTTGAACTCGGAATAAAGCTGCGCGGCCAGCGTCTTGTTGGGCGCCAGGATCAGAGCGGGGCGCTGCGTCTCCTCGATCACCTTGGCCATGGTGAAGGTTTTGCCCGAGCCGGTGACGCCGAGCAGCACCTGGGTGCGGTCGTTGTTATCGACGCCTTCGACAAGGTCCTTGATGGCGGTCGGCTGGTCGCCGGCCGGTTCGAAGTCCGAAACCATCTTGATGGCAATGCCGCCTTCGGATTTTTCCGGGCGGGCAGGGCGGTGCGGCGTCCACAGCACGCCGTCCTTATGCAGCGGATTGCCGGATTCGATCAGCGCCGACAGCGCTGCCACCGTGGCGGTGACGCTGCTCGAGGCCATGGTCTCGGCGTCTTCCAGCGAGATATCGAGGCCTGCGACCGGATTGAGGCCGGCCGCGGTCCGCTCCCTGGCCGTTGCCGCGCCACCCATCGAAGTGCCGCGCGAGCTGCGGCCCGGAGCGGTGGAGCGCTCGGGGATCTTCTTCGACTTGGCGCTTTCCCTCCCCCTTGGGGGGAGGGTGGCGGCGGAGCCGCCGGGTGGGGTCGGCTCGACCGGGCTCGACGTTCTGGCGGTGCCTTCTGCGATGACCCCCTCTGTCGCCTTCGGCGACATCTCCCCCTCAAGGGGGGAGATCAGGCGGCCGTCTCGTTCGGCCTCCTGCTCGATCTGCTCGGCCCAGTCGGCGATCGAACCGGTCAGCGGCGTGCCCGACAGTTCGGGCTGCGGCATCTCGGCGAAGCCGCCTCTGTGCAGTGGCTCCGAGGCGTCGAGGAAATCGGTCAGCGGGCTGCGCCGCTTCGGCGCGGCGCGGTCGTCATCCGCCGTCGGCGGCGTTCTCTTGTCGGGGGATTTGGCCATGCCCCGAATATGGTGAGTCTTGGCCAAAATGGAAAGAGCGGGATGCGGCGAGGCGCATGCCCGGATGCGGCTCCTGACAGAAGGCTGTCAGGAGGAAGTCAGGTGCCAGGGGATGCCTGCCTGCGGTCAGGCGCCGCGTGCGTTGTCAGTCGCTACCTGGGTAGGCGATCCATTCAGGCGCGGCACCACGACGAGGCGGGTGACCTTGCCCTTCTTGAAGGCGGCGAGGAAGCGGGCGTAGTCGCGGAAGACGACGCAGCCATTGGACTCGGCGCGGCCGCCGCGCAGCATGTAGGTGTGGGCAAGCAGGCCGTTGCGGTTGTACTTGTTACCGCCACCGACCGGAGTCAGGCGCAGGGCCTCGACGCCATGGAAGCGCGATTCACGCAGCGACAGATTGTACGTGTTGGGCGGCGTCGGACCACGATCCTTCACATGGACATAGCGCGGCTGGTCGACCATGGCGCCGAGGCCCGAATGCGCCTCGAGCCGCTGGCCGTCCGGCATGTAGACGGTCTTGGCGCTGATGTCATAGACGGCGACGCCGTGGCCGGCGCCGCTTCCGGGGTTCGGTCCGTTGAACAGGTTCCTGAACGCCTGGCCAAGGCCACCCGAAGGCGTGTCCGGCTTGGCATAGGCCAGCACATCGCCGCCATCGCGGCCTTGCCGGGTCGGCTGCCTGGCTTGCTGGACCGGCTTTGCCTGTGGCGCCGGCTTCTGCTGGGCGATCTTGGGCTGAGCAATCTTGGGCTGCGGAGCCGGCTTGTCCTGCTCCACGGCCTTGGGTTGCGGCGCGTCATATTGCGGGCGGCGGGTCGGCAGCGGCACGTCGTCGGTCAGCGCATCCGGCAGCGAGGCGGCATCGCCGGGCTGTTGCTGCTGGGTCTCGACAGGCGCGACCGCGACATCGGCCGAGGATTCGGTCATCGGCAGCGGCGAGGCGAAGGCCTCGTCCTCGACCGGCATCGACTCGACGAGAGCCAACGCCAGCTGCGAATTGTCAGGCGTCTGCGACTGGGCAAAGCCGCTCGGCGCCGGCGCGTCCTGGACCACGGTATCGGCACGGGCGAAGCGTTCCGCAGCAGGAGCCGGCGTGTCGTCCGACAGGCTGGCCATGACCTGTGCAGACGGCACCAGCGACGCTTCGGTAATCTGTGCGCCGACGCTGGAAATCACCGGGCGGGCGTCGGCCGTGGCAACAGGCTTGCCGGCGACCGCAAAAGCGGCGGCAAGCTTGGTCGGCGACAGCGACGCTTCCATGCGTTCGAAGCGCTCCTGCGCCTTCGACTCTAGGATTGGCTGTTCCGGTTTCGCATGTGCCACGAGGCGCGCGGATTTTTCCGCCAGCGGGCTCACACTGGCCAGCTTGAAGCAGCTGGCGCCGCATTGCACGGCATGGTCGTGCAGCGCCTGCGCGCCGCCATGAGCATTGGCCAGCACGAACGGTGCCGAGGATCTGAGGAAATGCTGTTTCAGCGGATCGGCCATCGCCAGCGAGCCCGGCATGGCCAGCGTCTGCGGCAGGCCGCCGCCCGACGTCGCCGACAGCGAGGCGCCGACGGAACTGAGGCCAGCCATGGTGCCGATCAGCCAGAGGCCGACGGCGGCGCTCGCACCGGGTACCGCGACCCAGCGGACGATCCGTTTCGGATTGAAGGAAAGGGCACGCTGCGCATCGACGAACTCGCCGCCCTCGCGTTGGTCCCAGATTATTTTTTGTTTACTCGACAACGCCATGCAACCAATCTTGCTCCAATCGGTTTTCCCCGTACGTGGCCTTGTCAGCCGCGACGACCATTCTGCGAGTGATCCCAGGTGGTCCCCGACGCGTTTGCCGCGCCTGTCGTTGGTTGCCGATTGCTTCAAAATATGGACAAAGTTGGTTAACCAATCCCTCTCAAAACCAACCGAGAGACGTGGACTTTGTGCCAAAAAAGGCTCGTCCACGATCATGCACGCGGTATTTCAGCCCTTCCGAGGCAAGTTTGCTGCCTGTTTTTGACGGCCGAGTCAAGCAAAACGGCCCTTGCTAATTTAAGACAAAGGCGCTCCAGCGAGCCCTGCGGCAATGCGGCGCGCCACTACACGATGCTGAAAAAGCCGATGGCATCGCAAAAACTGTTGCCCGTTTGCAACATTTTTCCGGCCCGGACGCCCGCCTCCCGAGGGCCATTGACTCGTTTTGGGAGGCGGTGCAATCCCGTTGAAGTGCTTGGTTTTGGGGTGGCAAAGGCCACTTTTGGAGGCTTTTCCATGAAGCGTCGGGATTTCTTGACGCTGTCGGCGGCTGCGGCGGCGTTCTCCATTCTTCCGGCCACCGTCAGGGCTGCCTTGCCGGTAGCCTATGACCGCAACGCCGAAGTGCCGTTCAACGACAAAAAATCGTTCATCGACTGGATGGTGGCCAATCGGGGCGAGGATCCGAAGTTTTTGGCCGAGCGATTCGATCGCTTCCAGATCATGGTCTACAACAAGGACGTGCTGGACGACCGCAACAAGCGCGCCTTCCTTTCGACGCCACGGGAAGAATTCGTTCTGCCGCAGAATCTTGGGCGCGCCTACGACCATGCCTTCCTCGACATCGGCTATGGCGTGACCATTTCCGGCCCGCATCTGGTCGGGCGCATGACGACGGCCATTGACCTGCAATTCGGCGAAGCCGTGCTCGAGGTCGGCACCGGTTCGGGCTACCAGTCGGCCTATCTCGCCAACCTCACCGACAAGGTGCACACGATCGAGATCATCAATCCGCTGGCGCAGCGCACGCGCCGCACCTACGACGCGCTGATCGATCGCGGCTACAGCGTGTTCGGCTCGGTCACCAGCCGCAACGCCGACGGCTATTATGGCTGGGAAAGCGTCGGCCCGTTCGACAAGATCATCGTCACCTGCGGCATCGACCACATCCCGCCCTCGCTGCTGCAGCAGCTCAAGCCCAATGGCGTCATGGTCATTCCGGTCGGACCACCGGGCGCCCAGCACGTGCTCAAGGTGATCAAGCAGCAGCTCGCCGACGGCACGTTCAACATCGTCCGCTCGGATATCTACAATGGCAAGGTGGTGCCGTTCGTGCCGTTCACCAAGCTGGAAGGCGACCAGATCGTCGGCACGCATAACGGTTGAATTGCCGCATCAAGGGGCCTGAATGACGGCTGTCGTATCGACCTCTCGACCAAGCATCGCCTCGCTGGAGGCGCCGCGGCTCGCGCACTATCTTGCCGTCGGGCTGATCGCCGGCGCCATCATCGCGCTGCAGATCGCGGTCATGCGGGTGTTCGCGGTCGGCAGCTGGTCGCATTTCGGCTCGCTGGTGGTCAGCCTCGCCATGCTCGGCTTTTCGCTGTCCAGCGTCGTCATCTTCGCCGGCAAGGGCTGGTTCGACCGCCACTGGCAAGGCGCGGCCACGGCGGCGCTGCTGCTGATCGGCCCGCTCGCCGTCGGCGCCAACCTCGTTGCCCAGACGGTGCCGTTCAACGCCATCTTCCTGGTCTCCGACCCAGCGCAGAAATGGCGGCTGCTGGCCAATTTCCTGCTCTATCTCCTGCCGTTCCTGGCCGGCGCGTTCTTTCTCGGCATCGTCTTCCTGAAAAGCCGCACCGCCTTCGGCCGCGTCTATTTCGCCGATCTCACCGGCTCGGGGCTGGCCGGCCTCGTCGTGCTGGTGTCGCTCTATCTGTTTTCGCCGGAAACCATCATCGTCGTGCCGCTGCTGCTCTGGGCCGCCGGCTCGCTGCTGTGGTTCTTCGCGTTCGGTGCGTGGAAAAGCGTTGTCGCAGGGGTTGTCGTGGCGGCGCTGTCGATCGCCGGCTACCTCATGCTGCCCGGCCTGCTCGGCATCCCAGACATCGCCGTGTCGCAGTACAAGGGCGTCGCCTATGCCCGCAACTTTCCGGACGGCAAGCGCATTTACCGCAGCGTCTCGCCGTTCGGCGATTTGCAGGTATATGCCAGCTCCTACATGCATTTCGCGCCGGGCTTGAGCGACAACGCCGCTTTCGGCATGCCCGAGGTGCCGGCCAACACCTATGTCGGCATGTACCGCGACGGCGACGGGCCGGAAGGCATCATGCGCAATCTGGCGCCGGCCGAGCAGGTCTATTTCCGCTATCTGCCGATGCACTACCCCTATGTCATCAAGGACAAGCCCAAGACATTCGTCGTGCAGTTCGGCGGCGGCATCTCCACGCAGGCCGCGCTCAATGCCGGTTCGACCTCGGTGACCGTCGCCGAGAGCAACCCGATGACGCTGCGGGCGTTCCGCGATCCGATCCTTAGGGATGTCACCGGCGACATCCTGGCCGAGCCGCGGCTCAAGGTCATCGACTATGACGGGCGTCTGTTCCTCGCCAACACGACGGAACGCTACGACGTCATCGATCTCAGTCTTGCCGACAGCGTCGGCCTGTCCAATCCCGGCGGCTTCGCCATCTCGGAGAAGTATGCCTACACGCATGAGGCGATGCTGAGCTACATGCATGCGCTTGCCGATGGCGGCGTGCTGTCGGTGACCCTGTGGAACAAGGAAGAGCCGCCGAAATCGGTGCTGAAGCTCTATTCGACCATCGCCGAGGCGGCGAAAACCTTCGACCCGCAAGGCGCCGCCAACGACATCTTCGCCGTATCGAGCTATCTGTCGACGACGACTGTGCTGTTCAAGCGCGGCGGCTTCAGCGAGGCCGAAATCAAGACGCTGCGCGACTACACCAAGTCGATGTCCTGGGAAGAAGTCTATTATCCGGGAATGGTTTATGACGGTTCGGGCGCGCAAAAGGTGCTCGATGATTACCGCGCCTCGATCTTCGGCAGCGGACAGGATGCGACGCTGACGCAGCCCGCCGCCGATCCGACCGCGCCAGTTAACCCCGATTGCGACCCGACGGCACCCGCCGATCCGACGCTCGATGCCTGTGCGGGCGCCGGCGGCGATGCCGGCCCGGCCGTGCTCCCGGCGACAGCGCTGCAGCGCATGACCTGGCACGCGCTTTTGACCGGCGGCTGGGAGAAGCTCGCCAGCGATTATGTCTTCGACGCGCGGGCGCTGAGCAACGACCAGCCCTATTTCGCCGCCTATGTGAAGGTTACCGACCTGCCGCGCACGCTCGACCGGCTCGACCTGTTCCAGGACGACTGGGGCTATCTCCTGATCTGGGCGACACTCGGCATCGCCTGCATCACTGCGGCATCGCTGGTGCTGCTGCCGGTCCTTTTCGGCTGGCGCATCGTGTTCTCGCGCTCGCGCGGCAAGCTCGGCACCATCCTCTATTTCGCCTGTCTCGGCCTCGGCTACATCATGGTCGAGGTCGGGCTGATCAGCCGCTTCACCGTGGCGCTCGCCAATCCGACCGTGTCGGCCTCGGTGCTGATTTCGTCGATGCTGGTGTTTTCCGGCCTCGGCAGCCTGTTTGCCGAACGCATCTTCGACCGCGCCAGGACGCTGCTGCCTCTCGTGCTGCTGGCGGTGTGCGTGCTGCTGCTCGCCTATGGCTTTTATCTGTCGCCGGTGCTCGACTGGATCGGCGCCTATCCCTATGCCGTCCGCCTGCTGCTCTGCTTCCTGTTGGTGTCGCCGCCGGCCTTCCTGATGGGCATGCCGATGGCCACCGCCATGACCTGGCTGGCGCGGCTCGGCAAGGAGCATCTGTTCGTCTGGGCCTGGGGCATCAATGGCTGCTTCTCCGTCATCGGCTCGGCCGCGGTTCCGATCGTCGCCACCAGCTTTGGGCTGAGCGCCGTGCTGCAATGGTCGGCGATCGCCTATCTCATCGCCATTCCGGCCTTCTTTGCCGTGCTGTTGCCGTCGAAGGCGCCGGCCGTGCGGCTGGTATCAGCCTGATGCCGGACCGGCGCGCCATCGTTGCCGGATTGCTGGCCACGGCGGTGTTCCCGGTGGCAAGCCAAGGGGCGCGCTTGCGCAAGGCGATCTCGACCATCGTGCCGTTCAAGGCATCGCCGTTTCCCTATCGGGGCAAGCTGCCCGATGGCTCCGCACCATTTCTCGACGTGACGGCGGCGGGCGGAAGGCGTGGCCACACCTCGCCGCGCGGCGGCATTTATTGGGAAGATGAGACCTATTCCGACCGCTCGACGCTGCTGGCGGTGCCGAAAGGGTTTGATCCGGCCAAGCCGGCGGTCATCGTCGTGTTCTTCCACGGCAATGGCGCCACCTTGCAGCGCGACGTGGTCGGCCGCCAGCGCGTCGTCGCGCAGGTCGAGGCCTCCGGCCTCAATGCCTTGCTGGTGGCGCCGCAATTTGCCAGCAATGCGCAGGATTCCAGCGCCGGCAATTTCTGGACGCCGGGCTATTTTGCCGAGTTTATGACCGAGGCGGCGCAAGGCCTGGCCAGGCTGACCGGCGCCAAGGTGGCAAAATTCGACGCCATGCCGGTTGTGTTGGTCGCCTATAGCGGCGGCTACAACCCTGCAGCCTCTATTCTCAAAAACGGTGACATCAGCGGACGCCTGCTCGGCGTCATCCTGCTCGACGCCGTCTTCGACGAAGCCGACATTTTCGCCAGCTGGGTCGCGCAGCACCGGAAGAGTTTCTTCGTCAGCGCCTATGGCAAATCCTCGGCCTCCGGCAATGCCGAGATCAGGCAGTTGCTGGCGGGCCAGGGCATCGCGCCCAGTTCCGATCCACCGCGCCGCCTCGAAGCCGGCACCGTTGCCTTCCTCGCGTCGGATGCCGCCCACGATACGTTCGTCACCCGGGCGTTCGTCGGCAATCCGCTGCAGTGGTTGCTCGCGCGGCTGCACGGATTCGCACGCTAGACCTGGGTGGCATTTCAAGCGGGCAGGGCGCCATCGATGCCGGTTCCGGCCGCCGCCATGAGTGCCGCCGCCACCGCTGCGGCGCGGCGCGCCTTCGGGCCGTGCTCGGGCCAGACGATGCGGCGCTTGATGGTCAGGGCCGGTACGTCGCGGGCGATCTCGACGAGATGGCCGGCGTCGAGATGGCGACGCAACACCAGTTCGCTGGCCAGCAACGCGCCCATGCCGGCGATCGCCGCTTGCGCCGCGACGATGGTCAACCCGAAGCGCGGACCCTGGTCGATGTCCTTCCTTTGCCGCGCCGCCGCGGTGAACCAGTCCAGCCATGCTGGGTAGACATCGTCGCCCATCATCGGGTCGATGTGCAGCAGCGGCATCCTGTCCACCACCTCGGCTAAGTTTGGCCCGGCATACCCCTCGACCAGCGCCGGCGCGCAGGCCGGAATGACCCGCTCGGTGAAGAGGTCGAGTGCCGCGATGTCCGATGCCGATCCCTTGCGGTAGCTGATGGCGAGGTCGACGCCTTCCTCCGCCATGGCATCGAGCCCGATGGAAGCGACAATGCGGACCTCGAGTCGTCCCAGGGCTGGCCGCACCATCGCAAGGCGCGGCGCCAGCCACAACGAGGCGAAGGAGGGATCGGCCGAGATGGTGAAGGTCTCGGCCCGCCGTTCGAAGCGCAGCCGGCGCATGCCCGAGGCAAGCGCGTCGAAGCCGCGGTCTATGTCGGGCAAGGCGGCCTCGGCGGCGCGGGTCAGCACAATGCCATTGCCTTCGCGCCTCACCAGTTTGACGCAGAGCCGCTCTTCCAACTGCCGGATCTGATGGCCGATGGCGCCGGGCGTCACGCCCAATTCCTCGGCGGCGCGCGTCAGGCTGCCGGCCCTTGCGGTAGCCACCAGCGCCCGTAAACCTGATAACGGCAGATCCCTCAGCGTTGTCATGTTTTGAATTTACCTCAAAACCTGGGGAAGGGAACTCGTTTGAACATGGGTTTTCTCCTGCCTAGGCTGGTCGAAGAAATTCAACCGCAGGAGATGCCAGATGCTCGACACACCAAAGCATGCAAGCCAGCCAAGAGACGCTGCCTTACAAGCGGTGCCGATCCGCGCCATGCGCGCCGAAGGCGCACGCGTCGCTGTCGAACTGGCGGACGGCCGCTCGGCAAAACTCTCGACGCGCTGGCTGCGGCTGGCCTGCGAATGCGAGCAATGCGGCGACACCGCGTCGGGCAAGAGATGGCTGACGCCGGCTGATGTCGACAAGGCCATCCATGCCGAGAGTTTTGACGTTTCCACGCCTGGGCAGGTCACCGCCGTCTGGCAGGATGGGCACGTCTCGCATTACGACGCGGCTTTGCTCGCCGGCCATGTCGGCGGCTCAGGCCCAGTCCGTTTCCAGCCGCAGCTGTGGCACAGCGACCTCGCCGCACGGCTCGGCCGCTTCGCTTTCGATGCAGTGGTCGCGGATGACGAAGCGCTGTTCCAGTCGCTCAGGGCGCTTAGGGATCACGGCATCGCCATGCTGACCGGCGTTCCGGCCGAGACGGAAGCCACAGCGCGGGTTGCCGGCCGCTACGGGCCGATCCGCGAAACCAGCTACGGCAAGGTGTTCGACCTGATCTCGCGGCCGGATGCGCGGGTGGCGGGCGAGACGGCGCGGGCGCAGATCCCGCACACGGACGAGCCGTTCCGTTATGCGCCGCCGGGCTTCATCTTCTTCCACGCCATCCGCACGGGGGCGGGCAGCGGCGGCACCTCGCTGATGGTCGACGGTTTTCATGTCGCCGAGCTGATGCGGACGCGCACGCCGGAACTGTTCGATCTTCTGACGCGGCATGACGTCACCTTCCACCGCGAGCATGAAGGCGAGGTCTTCTTCAGCGCCGAGGCGCATGTCATCAGCCTCGATGCGGCGGGGGCGGTCACCGGAATCCGCTACAATGACCGGTGCCTGGCGCCGCAATGGGCGCCTCTGGACCGGATCGACGGGCTGATCGAGGCGCTGGCCGAACTGACGCGGCTGATCTGCGATCCGCAAAACCAGTTCCAGCACCAGCTGCAGCCGGGCGAGGTGCTGGTCTTCGACAACCAGCGTGTCCTGCATGGCCGCAGCGCCTTCGACCCGACGCTAGCCGTCCGTCATCTCAGAAGCTGCAACATCGACCGCGACGGCGTTCACAGTGCGTTTCGTTCGCTGGCCAGACGGTTTGCGCCGGAGGAGGCGGAAGCAGTCTTATACCAAGGAGCTATTTTCTAGAATCTATCCGTCATTCGCTACTAGCGCATACGCTGGAATTTGGCCGAAGCCTAACCAACTTCGTCATCCTAGGGCGAAGCAGGAGCGAAGCTCCGTCGCGGAGACCCTGGGATCCATGCCGCGACATCAGCCGAAGAATGCCGCGGTTCAGAATTAATACCCTGTGATCGGCGCAGCACAACAGAATCTGTACCGCAGCAGCGCTTTGATGTCACGGCATGGATCCTGGGTCTGCGCCGCGTCGCTTCGCTCCTTGCTACGCCCCAGGATGACGATGGCGCGGCCTCAGTTAAACCACAGCGCAAACGTCAAAAACCCACCACCCCCAAACTCGCGCTGGATCTGGTCGAAGTCCTCGCTGGTCAGAATCTTGCCGCTTTCGAGATAGGGCGCGATGCCAGGGCCGGTGATCGACAGTACCAGGTCGAAGGTCTTCGGCTCATTGAAGAAGCGCTTCATGTTGATGCCCTTACCGGTGATGCGGAAATGCGGCAGCAGCACGCGGCCTTCGAGCAGGTCCTCGGCCATGGTCAGAGTGGCAAGCCAGGCCTGGACCTGTTCCTCGCCGACTTCGAGGCCGGTCAGCGGGTTCGCGCCCTTCTGCTGCGGGCCGGGCAGCCATTCGCGGTCATTGTCGGTCTCGGCGCGGATCGCCTTCCAGTCCTCGCGCGACAGCCGGATCATTTCGAGCAATTCCTGGCGCGCCGCCTTGCGACGCTCCGGCTCGACCACCGGCCAGTTGATGAGATGCACCATCGAGATGAAATCGGCGATGCGCCATTCCGAGGAGAAGATGTTGCTGCCCATCTCGCTTGGCGGCGGCACCAGAATGTCCTGCAGCGGCAATTTTGCGCGCGGGAACAGCATGTGGAACGAGCCGTCGAAAGTGTTCCTGAAATCATGCGCCAGCCAGAAATCGGCCTGCGCCATCAGGAACTCGGCATAGCCTTGCAACCAGTAGCCGTCGGCGCGGTCGAAGCGGAAGGTGAGCGCGGGTGCGCTATCGCCCTGCGAGATGCTGCCGCGCGACAGCGCGGCCATGATCGCCGCCATGCTTTCATCCGGCGCGATCGTGCCGTCCTCGTTGAGGTCGATGCCGACATGGGTGAGATCGATGACCATGCCGATATCGGCATCGGCGGGCACCGAACCAAGCGTGGCGGCGGATTTCGCCAGCCGGTCGCGGAAGGCGACCACTATGGCGCGGAACTCTTCATAGGTCAGCGGCTCGGGGTTGGGATTGGCCGGTACCGGCAGCTGCATCAGCGGCAGCATGAAGGATTGCGGGCTCTCGAAACCATGGTGGTGCAGGCCGCTGGCCAGCAGCTCAAGTGCTGTGAAGAATTCACCGGCGCCGGCGGCGTAGGCGGAGGCCGGATCTTTCGGCGCCGCGGCCTCCAGCGTCGACAGGGCGCTGTCGCGCGCGGCCACGGTCTTCGCCTCGAACAGAGCGGTTGCCGCTTCGGGCATGGCGGCACTGGCGGAAGACAGTGGCATAAGCACAATGAAAGCGGATGCCAGCAGGCTTGCTATTCGTGTCATCTTTTCCCCTCCCAAGCATTTGTCGCCGACAATCATACACAGATTTGAGGCTATTTGAGGCATCGCGCCTGTCAGCGGCGACGCGCTGTCCACATCGTTGATTGCCGACGGCTTCAACCCACCCACTAGACAGTCTAAACAAGGCAAACGATTGGGCATTGCGTGTCGAACTATCCGCTTTCCTACAAACTGTCCTGGCTGCCGCGTTTCCTGAAGCCGTCGCTTGGCGGTGACGGCAACGGGCTTGCGCCGATGGGGGGGACGTTGATGGTGCCACCGCCGAGAAAGACGGCGCGGCTGGCCTTCATCGGCGACATCTCGGCGGTGGCCAACCGCCGTGCGCCGGATTGCGATCCGGCGATCAAGGCGCTGCTCGGCACTGCTGATCTGGTGATCGGCAATTGCGAAAGCCCTGTCGTGGACAGACCGAGCGCGGTGCTCGGAACGAAGCTGGGCACGCACCACGCGATGAGCGAGCGGTTCCTGGCCGAGGCGCTCGCCGCGGTCGGCCTTGCGCGCGAAAAACTGGTGCTGTCGCTGGCCAACAATCATGTGCTCGACCAGGGCGTCGCCGGTTTCGAGGAGACGTTGGTGGCGCTGAAGCGGCTTGGCATCCGCACCATTGGCCTCGCCGCGGACGGCCCGGTGCAGCCGGTCAAAGTCGGGCCGCTGGATGTCGGCTTCGCGGCCTTCACGCTGTGGCGCAATGCGGATGAGGACCTGTTTGCCGGGCGTGTGTCGATGGATAGCAACCCGACAGGCTGGCCGCGCGATCATTTCGACCTTCTCTGCGCCGTGCCGCATTGGGACTGGGAGTTCCGGCATTTTCCGCGCGCCGGGACGCGCGCGCTGGCCAGGCGCCTGGTCGGGCAGGGCGTCGGGCTCATCGCCGGTCATCACGCCCATGTCGTCCAGCCGGTGGAGCGGATCGGCGGCACGATGGTCGCCTATGGGCTCGGCGATTTTTTGGGCACTGCCCTTGCCCGACAGCCATGGCCGGGGCGCATTGGCGGGATTTTCGTTGTCGATGTCAGCGCCGATGCAGGGACGCGCGGAGTGGCTGCGTCTTACCGGTTGCATCCGTTCGTGCGGCTGCGGGACGGGGATCATGAACGGTTGGTGCCGGTGGCAGGGTTGGAGAGCCGAATGCGCGACAAGGTCGAGGGGCGGCTGAGAGCGGTTTTCCCTTCTCCCCTTGTGGGAGAAGGTGGCCGCGAAGCGGCCGGATGAGGGGTGTTCCAGGGAACACCAGCGTCTCACTCCGCTGGAACACCCCTCATCCGGCTCGGCGCTAGCGCGCCGATCCACCTTCCCCCACAAGGGGGGAAGGAAGAAGCGCCGTCCGTCTGGCGGCCCTCACAAAAGCAGCTATCATGCAGGCGTGCTGGCGGCGGAGAGATGGCGGTGGAAACAGCGGATTTCATGCCTGATGAGAACGACATCGCAGCCATCCGGAAGGGTATCGAAGCCTACGAAGCGGCGAGGGCTTCGACGCTGCGGCAGGTGCGCTGGCGGACGCCGCTTTTCGTTGGCTTGGTGCTGGTGGCCGTGGCGCTGATCGCCTGGCTGTTCAACAAGGTCGCCGACCCCAATGAGCAATGGTTTTCGACGCCGCACGTGTTTCTCTACATCATCGGTTTCGTGACGGCGATCCTGCTCTATTTCCGGGCGATCCGGCCGGCAACGCGGCTGCGGCAATCGTTTCGCGAGACGCTGATGCCGATCATCTTCGGCTTCATCGGGAATATGCGCTACCAGCATGAGGTGACGCCGAATTCCTTCGACCGGTTGCCGCGCGAGACGGTCGGTGGCGCCAGCATGAGCCGCTTCGACGATATCATATCGGGACGCTACGACGGGTTTGCGTTCGAACTCTACGAAGCGGACCTTTGGGATGGGGCGTCGACCAAGACCAAGGCGACAACCTTCAAAGGCGTCATCGTCGCTTTCGAGGCCATCGAGCCGTTCCCGGGGATCCTGGTGGCGACACGGCGCACCAATGCGGTCATGGGCTTCTTCCGCGGCATGTTCGCCAGCAAAATGCAGGAGCTGTCATCCGGCGTGCCCGAACTCGATGCGGCCTATGAATTCCGCACCGACAATGTCGAGGCGGCGCGGCCGCTGGTGATGGGCCGGCTGGCGCAGGCGCTGAAATGGCTGGGCGAAACCTGGCCCGACGATCCCGCCCGCGTCGCGCTCAATGGCGGCGACGGTTTCCTGCTGTTGCCGCAGGCGAAGAATTTCTTCGAACTGCCCGAGATTTCGGTGCCGCTCGACTACACCAGGCATGTCGCGCCGATGATCTCGGACATGGGCGCCATGCTGGCGACCGCGGCGCTGGTGCGCAAGATCGGCGCGAAGGACGGGGGCTAGGTCATAGACCCATAAAGGGGATTCCCAAAACGTGCGATGAATGATTCAACCTTCGTAGTTGAGGAGGTTTGATATGGCACGTTTTGATCTGACGGATTTCGAGTGGTCGACTATCGAACCGTTGTTGCCAAACAAGGTGCGCGGGGTAGCGCGGGTTGATGATCGGCGGGTTTTGAACGGCATCTTCTGGCGGCTTCGGACTGGAGCGCCATGGGCAGACATCCCGGCACGCTACGGGCCGCACACGACCTGCGTCAACCGCTTCAACCGATGGCGTCGAGCGGGTGTCTGGGACCGGCTTCTGGATGCCGTTTCAAAGGCTTACGATGGGGACATCCAAATGATCGACTCGTCCTCGATCCGCGTCCATCAGCATGGTGCAAACGCCCAAAAAAAGATGGCCGATCCCGTTGCGTGGGTCGCTCGCGGGGCGGCCTGACGACCAAGATCCATGCGCTCGTTGACGCCGAGGGACTACCGATCGCCCTCAAGCTGACCGAGGGACAAGCCCATGACGGCCGCAGCGCCCGGGAGATGTTGGGCGGTTTGGGCGACGGCCAAATTCTGCTTGCTGACCGCGCCTATGACGCAGACGAATTGCGCGCCAGCCTCAAGCAACGCGGCGCTTGGGCTAACATCAAGCCGATGCCGAACCGCAAAAATATCCCCGCATTCAGCCCGTGGCTATATCGCTTTCGAAACCTCGTCGAACGCTTCTTCAACAAACTCAAGCACTTCCGAGCCGTTGCCACACGATACGACAAGCGCGACGATAACTTCCTTGCAAGCGTCAAACTCGCTTCTTTTCGTATCTGGTGCCGATTTAATGAGTCTATGGCCTAGAGCAGTTCACCGTTTCACGGAAACGGTGAACTGCTCTAGGCCTTTGTTTTCACGCAATTCCCAAGGGAAAGCGCTCTGCGCTTTTCCCGAGAAATGGAGTGCGCCCCTCGGAGCGGACAGATTGACTAAGCAGAATTGACTTGGAAGCCGGGCTTTCGAAGGATGGAAGCCATGACTGCACATCGCGCGCACAGCATCGAGTTCAAACGTCAGGTAGTGCAAGAGTTCCTCTCCGGCGAGACGCTTCATGGTCTGGCCAGGCGGCACGAACTAGCGCGTAACCTGATCCGTATCTGGGTCCAGAAATACGAGGCCGGCGCCTTCGACGAGGATGTAGCGGCGGCCGAGACGATGCAGACCTATGAAGCTCGGATCGCCGCGCTGGAGCGGCTGGTAGGCCGGCAAGCCTTGGAAATCGAGTTTCTAAAGGGGGCTCTGAAAAGCGCACCACGTCCCAGAAGCGGACCTACATCCGTGATCACCGGCCCCGCGGTGTCTGCATCGCTGAAGGATGCCGGCTGATGGGGATCGCGCGATCAACCTACTACGATCAGCCCGAAACCGCCGTGGATGACACAGCGCTCGTCGAGACGATGGGTGAGATCTCCGACAGCTTCGAAGCCTACGGCTATCGCCGCATGCAGGCGGCGCTGCGGCAGAGCGGCATTGTCGTGAACCACAAGAAGGTCAGACGATTGATGCGCGAGCATGATCTGCAGCCCAGGATCAGGCGACGCTTCATCGCCACCACGGACAGCAATCATGAATTGCCGATCTTCCCGAACCTGGCGAAGGACGTGACACTCCATGGCCCGAACCGGCTTTGGGTAAGCGACATAACCTACGTGGCGATTGCGGCAGGCTTCGTCTACGTCGCGGTCATCTTGGATGCCTGGTCCCGCAAGGTCGTTGGTTACGCCATCGGCCGGTCGATCGACGCGCGCTTGACCGTTGCAGCATTGAAGGCGGCAATCGAACGGCGAAAGCCGCCGCCGGGCTGCGTCCATCACTCGGATCGAGGCGCGCAATATGCCGCGCTCCTCTATCGCAATCTTCTCGCCGAGCACGATCTTATTGGATCGATGGGTCGGCGCGGCAATCCCTACGATAATGCCAAAGCGGAAAGCTTCATGAAGACGATGAAGGTCGAAGCCATCTATCCGATGGCCTATGAAACCTTCACCGACGTCGCTGAGGACCTTCCCCGCTTCATTGATGAGGTTTACAACACCCGCCGATTGCACTCAGCGCTCGGCTATCTCAGCCCGCAACAGTTCGAAGACCAACACGCCCGGAAGATGGTCAAAACCGCCGCTTGATCCTGTCCGCTCCGAGGGGCGCACTCCATAAACCGATCACACTTTTCCTGGAATTGCTCTGGCCGACGTCGAAACAAAACGTGTCCTTGTCGATTTCCCGGAACATTTTTGTGATCCCGCCGGACAGCAAATACGGCAGTGGCATGATGACAGTCATGTGGCATCTAACCGACTCTTTTCATGGCGGAATTCGCTGACGCGATCGGCGCGAGATGACACCAGCCCTGTTGACCCGCAAGCAATGTGTCAGAATTAAGCCTATGATTTCATTTGCGAAAATTCACTCAACGTGATTTGCGGCCAGCAGGCTTTCCGGCCCAGTGTCGGCTCGTTCGGTGCTGTCGTTGCCCAAGGCGGCGGCCCGGAAAACCGAAACAGCACGGAGTGCATCCGATGAAAAGAACCCTCGTAACCACCGCCGCTCTGCTCGCCTTCCTCGGCACGGCCTATGCCGCGTCCGTTCAGGGCACCATCCAGGCGGTCGATCCGACGACCAAGTCGATCACGCTCGACGACGGCAAGATCTACCAGCTGTCGCCGGAAGCGAATGTCGGCAAACTGAAGGTCGGCGCCAAGGTGGCTGTGACCGTCGATGACAAGACCGGCATGGTGACGTCGATCAAGAAGGCATCGTAGAGGTCGCCAGCGTCATGCGTCGGCGGACCTGCTGACCGGACTTTTCAGACGCTGCTCCAGTCTTGGCCGGTTCCTTCGGGGATCGGCCATTTTCATGCTCCTGGTCTCTCACCGCCAGGCGGTCAGGGTGACGGAACGCCGCCCCGACAGCGCTCCTATGGTTTTTGCCAAAGAGCCGCGCTATCCCTTGGCCAACGGGGAATCTGCATGGCTGACGAACAGAAAGGCTTCCGCCTGTCGCGCCGGCTGGTGCTCGGTGCGGCCGTGGTCGGCGGCGCGGTGCTGTGGGGCGGCACCACCATGGCACGGCTGGCGCGCGGTCCGTCGGGGCCGAAGAATGCCGGCCGCATCGCCGATATTGACGGCATCGCCCTGCCGCTGAAACCGCTGGAGAACGTCCCCGTCTTCGATCCTTCGCTGCCCTGGTTGGCCAAAGGCGGCGACATCAACGATGCCAGCGCCCTGTCGCGGACGCCGGTCTATGGTGTGATCGAAGTCAGCGAGGAAGACCATATCGCCAGGGCGCTGGCCTTCGCCCGCGCCAACGGGCTGAAAGTGTCGCTGGCCGCCATCCGCCATTCGATGGGCGGGCATGCCTTCGACGACAATGCGCTGGTGCTCGACCTCAAGAAGTTCAACAAGGTCAGCGTCGACGCGGCGGTCAAGACCATGACGCTGCAGCCCGGCGCGCGCTGGCACGACATCCAGAACATGCTGCATCCACGTTTCGCGGTGAAGGCGATGCAGTCGACCGACATCTTCTCCGTCGGCGGCTCGCTGTCGGTCAACGCGCATGGCATGGACCATCAGGCGGGTTCGGTGGCCGGCTCGATCCGCTCGATGCGGGTGATGCTGGCCGATGGGTCGGTGACGACCTGCTCGCCAGCCGAAAACACCGAGCTGTTCCGCCACGTCGTCGGCGGCTACGGCCTGTTCGGCGTGGTGCTGGAGGCGACGCTCGACATCGTCGACAACGCCGTCTACCGCACCTCGCGCGAAATCATCAAATCCGACGATTTCCCAAAGTTCTTTGCCGAGGTGCTGGAGCCGAACCGGGATATCGGCCTGTTCTACGGCCACCTGTCGACGGCGCCGGGCAATTTCCTCGAGGACATGATCGTCTACCGCTACGACAAGGTGGCCGAGCAACCGCCGGCCGACCAGCCGGCCATCGGCGAACCGGGTTCGGTCGGGCTGAAGCGGGTGATCATCAACCTGGCGAAATGGGGCAGCGTGTTCCAGGAGCTGAAGTGGTTCACCGAAAAGACGCTGGAGCCGAAATTCGAGAACTGCACGGTGGCGCGCACGGCAGCTATGGCGCAAGGCGAGGCCTGTCTCGTCACCCGCAACAACCCGATGCACGATTCGGTGCCGTATCTGTTCAACGACCTGATGGACGAAACCGATATCCTGCACGAATATTTTATTCCACGCGGTGCGTATAATCCATTCATCACCGAGGCGCGCGAGATCCTGCGCAACCAGTCGCTGCCGGTGCTCAATGCCTCGGTGCGCATCGTCCACAAAGAGGATGTGGCGCTGACCTACGCGCCGGAGCCGGCCTATTCGCTGGTGCTCTACATCAATCAGCCGACCGATGCCGACGGCAATGCGAGGATGCGGGTGCTGACGCGGGCGCTGATCGACGTGACGATCAAGCATGGCGGGCGTTTCTTCCTGCCCTACCAGCTGCACTACACGGCCAGGGAGTTGCTGGCGTCCTATCCCGAGCTGCCGGCTTTCCTGGCATCGAAGCGGCAATATGACCCGACGGAACTGTTTTCCTCGACCTTCTACCGTGCCATCAAGGCGCTGAGCGGGGTTGCGTAAGCAGGAGAACAATCAATGCGGATGGTATCGGCGGCAACCCTCACTCTTATCGCGCTGTGCGCTGGACCGGCCGGAGCCGAGGACCTCAAGGCGTTCAAATTGACGATCGATGGTGTGGCCGTCGACATCGATCCCGGCGAGAGCACAACGGTGACGTTGCCCGGCGGCAAGCAGAGCAAGGTGACGCTCGAGCGCAACGACTTCGCCACCTTTTCCGGCGGCAGTTTCTCCTTCGTCCATCCGAGCGGCACTTCGGTGACCAAGACCGATCTCGGCGAAAACATCACGCAATATCTGATGGCATCGGCGCTCGGCACGATCGTCGTCGTGCAGGAATATGGCAAGATGAACCCGGTGTCGCTCAACCAGCTGATGCTGCAGGAGATGACCCGGGAATCGGTGCAGGCCGGTGCCGAAGTGACGCAGCAGCCGACGACACGCAAGCTCGCCGACGGCAAGGAACTGACCGGCATCCGCGCCGAGGTGAAGACGCGCACCGACACCGCATATTTCGAGATCGTCGGCTACGGCCTCGCCGATCAGGGCCTGCTGTTCATCACGCGCGTCGGCAGCGAGGACCTGGGCACCGAACAGCCGCTGATCGACAAGTTTTGGGAGAACCTGAAGGTCAAGATGTAGGTGCTACAGCCCCGTCGGCACCAGGCCGGCCAGCCAGTTCACCGAGCGTTTGGCCGCGTCGGCGGTCGCCGAGGCCGCGCGGCCAAGATCGGTCTTGACCACGGCATAGCCGTTCTTGGTGCGATAGAGCACGCCGGTGCCGCCATCGACCACCTGTTCATAGGCGACGGGCCGGGCAGCGTCCGCCTCGACGGCCGTCGTCGGCGTGCCGACCGAGACGCTCGGCCGATGGCTCAGTTCCGGCGGCAACGGGCTTTCCGTCCGGACGGTCCTGCTGGCAGGCTTCAGTTCCGGGCCGGATGCGATCGCGGCCAGGTGCGAGGACGACGACGAGCCCTTGGTGCGGCAGATGCCGGACACCAGCGGATAGTTGAAATTGCGCTGGTGCAGGATCTGGCTCTTCATCGCGGCTTCGCACTCGGCGATGGTCGACCACTTGGCCGGCGTCTCGCCGATATATTCGCACAGCTTGGCGTCGCAGTCGCAGCCGACAATGGTCATGGCGACAAGGGCGGTCTTGATCACGGTCTTGTCCCTTCGAGATGCCCCCCGGCAGCCCATTCAGGTGCATGTCGCGCCTTCAGGCAACATGCACCACTCCATCGCGCGCGAACAAGGCGGGATTTGGCCGCGATTGTGGAATGAGCGTGGCGTGGCATCCGATCTTGGCCGGGCGTGGCCGAAAGGCCTCAATAATCGTAGACGTGTTCGAGCTTTGCGCCGGCCTTCATCAGCGACGGCAGCACCAGATGCAGCTTGCGCACGGCAACGACCATGCCGGTGCGGCGCGTCGATGGGTCGGCCGGCAGCGGATAGCTGAACAGGATGCGCATGCCTTCGGGTACGGCGATCGAGTCGGTCGAGAGCATGGTGACCATGATCTCATCATTGCCGCCGATCTCGACGAAGGAGACGCCCTTGTCGATCAGCCGTGGGATCATGTCGGTGAAGACCTGATAGCGCTTGGTGACGAAGATGGTGCCCTCAGCGCCGTAGTCGCGTTCCAGCAAGGTGTCGGGCTCATTGCGGGTGGCTTCGCCGACCGGACCCTTGGCCCAGACATGGATGTCGAGCAAGGCCGGATCGGAGGTGGCGGCAAGCGCCTTTTTGATCAGGTCGGCATAGCCCTGCTTGATGGTGTCGGCGAGACCGAAGGCGAGCTTGCGTTCGCTGGTGCGGACGGAGCTGTCACCTGGCGCGGGCTGCACGGCAAACAGGCCGGCGCGTTTCTCGGCATAGGGGAACTGGTACCACGGCACCTGGTCGAGAAAGGCGGCGTAGTCGGCCGCCACCTTGGCTTGATAAATGTCGGCGGCGGTGCGCTTGGCCGATGTCGCCTCGGTGATGCGGCCGGCCGTGTTCTCGTAGGCCCATTGCAGGATGTGCTCGATCGAGTGGCTGGTGCCGATGATGACCAGCATCTGGTGGTTGGCATAGTTGAACTTGTAAGGGGAACTGGCGCGGATCACCGTGGCGTAATCCTGCCAGAAGCGGCCGACATAGGACCAATAGGGAAAACCGCTCGGCTGGTTCTTGGCGACGAAGCCGGCATATTCGCGCGCGGCATAGACGATCGCCCATTCCGGATAGGTGAGGAAGGTCGATTCCTCCGGCCGCTGGTAGCCTGGGATTTCGGCGCGGACCTTGTCGGCCAGCGCCTTGGGCGGCGCGCCGTCGGCAATGCCGGGCAGCGGCGTCTTGTCGAGCGACGGCGTGGTCAGGAAGCCGTAGCCCAGCCCGACGACCGGGATGAGGATGATGATGACGATCAGCCAGAGGATCGTCTTGATGAGGTGCTTCAGCCAACGGAACAGGAACATGGCCGGTCAGGCCGTGGCGAAGTGGTCGTAGATGCGCTTCGACAGCCAGAAGCCGACATAGACGGCGAAGCCGCCGATGACGAGGTGCGGCAGGTTGGCGAAGAAGCGGGCGGGGAATTCGATGTCGTTGAGGGAGCGGAAACCGTTGATGAAGATGCCGGCATCGAGGCAGCCGGAGCCGGTGACCAGCCCGAGCACGCCGTCGAACAGATAGACCGAGCCGAACAGCTTGAAATAGAACACCGCCAGGCGATGCGAGATGAAGGCGGCGGCCAGCGCCCAGAGGCCGGAGAAGGCGTGCAGCAGGTCGTCGTACCATTGCAAGGAGAACAGGCCGAACAGATTGCCGTTGGCATCGTTGAACGCCGGAATGTAGCCGATGGCGACGACGGCGAAGAACAGGAAAGCATAGGCAACGGCAAGCTTCTGGATCAGCGTCATGAAGTACCCCCCTTCAAGAGACTGCTTGGAAAGTCACTCCGGCGGCCATCTGATGGCGTTTTCTGCGCTTCCCGTTCTACTGCGTCGCAGTAGAACTGAGCTCACGGACTCATGTGCGCTGCGCTCCGGTTCTCGAAACCACCACCATATGACTCGCCAGAGCAACTTTCGAAACAGTCTCTGAGCGCGTATCGAACGGACTCTATGTGCTCGATACTAACCGATTTTAGCGCCTGGTGAAGCGGTGCCCGCAACTTTGCCGGGAAAGAACCCTGAGGAGGACAAAAGACAGTCGGCGCCGGGATTTCTCCCAGCGCCTCCCTGTCAGATCAGGACACGGTCGCGGCAGCAACTTCCGTAAAGTCGTCGCGCCATGCCGGCCTTGATTTTGACGGTCCTGCCAGTCCGCCACCCGAGAGCAGCGTCCGTTCGGGACCTCGCCGGTCTCCACCCTTGCGGGCTTTGCCCTGCGGCCATCGAAGGTTTTTGCCGTCCTTCATGGCAGCATCGGTCCGCCGTCGGCGTTGGCACGCTTTCCGCGGCCCCGTAGGTCTCGGCTTCCGTCCCTCGAACAGGCAAGCCTGCTCTCGCTTCGGGCCGTACGGGCCTCAGGAAATCCGCCTTTCACTTCGCCTTTCGGCTTGATGATCGGTAGCCGCCTGAGATGGGTTGAACTTACGCCGGGTAAGGGTCTTGGGGAATGGCCCTGGGCCTGTGGATAGCGGGATTATCGGGGACTGTTTGCCAAGTGTCCCGAAATTCCGGCGCCGGTTGCCTTAGACAGCCTGCCCGCCTTTTTCGCGCACGATCCGCAAGCGCCCCTTGCTCCGCCGCCGGGCAGGGGTTTCAATGCCGGCAAAGGATCGAACGTTGCATGCGCGGCGCCGGGGAGGGCGAGTATTTGAAAGTCGGGGTGGTTCTCAATCCGATTGCCGGTGGCGGCCGTCTGAAACGGCATTGGCCTGAAGTCGCCGCCTCGCTGAAAAAGCACTTCGGCGATTTCGAGCTGCGCGAGACGCAAGCCGAGGGCGATGCCGAACGCCTGGCAATCGACCTTGCCGCCAGCGGTTTCGACCTGGTGATCGCCGCCGGCGGCGACGGCACGGCGAGCGAGGTGGCCGATGGGCTGCTACAGGCGTCCGAGGAGAGCGGCAAGACGACCGAGCTTGGCCTGCTGCCCTGCGGCACCGGCATCGATTTCGCGCGCGGGCTCGGCCTGCCGAAAGACGTGGATGCGACGCTGAAGCGGATCGCCGAGGCGAAGGGGCGCAAGGTCGATGCCGGACGCATCTGCTACATCGACGACCATGGCGCTTTGGCCAGCCGTCACTTCATCAACATCGCCAGCCTTGGCCTCTCAGGTGCGACGGACCGCGCGGTCAATGCCGACAAGCGCAAGGGCAAGATGTCGGCCAAGGTGCTGTTCCTGTGGCGCACCGTCGTCGAGTTCATCCGCTATCGCTTTCAGGACGTACGGATCACAGTCGACGATGGCACACCGGTCGAGGCGCGCATGGCGCTGGTGGCGGTGGCCAACGGCAAATTCTTCGGCGGCGGCATGATGATCGCGCCCGATGCCGAACTAACCGACGGAGAATTCGACATCGTCATCCTGCGCGCGGCGGGCAAGCTGAAGCTGATCTGGGACATCCGCTTGCTCTATGGCGGACGGCACCGCAACCATCCGGCCATCACCATATTGCGCGGCAAGAAAGTGGTTGTCGAACCGCTGGGTGATGTGGAAAAGAACGGCGCGCTGGTCGACATAGATGGCGAGTCGCCCGGCCGCATACCGGCGACCTTCGAGATCCTGCCCGGTGCGCTGACGCTCAGATATTGAATCAAGGCGTTGCCAGATTGATTCAAGTCTTTTCGAAACTGAATCCGGCTATCTATTCAAGCATATGAAATTGCTTGGTTTTCTGGTCGCGGGTCAGATTTCCAGCTTGGCCGGAAAACCGGGCGCGCGCAGGTCGGTACCGGCGGCATCCTCAAGCAGCTTGACGATCTGGGTCGACCAGGCGCCACCGCCATAGGCTTCCTTGCCTTGCTCAAAAATCGCGTTGACTCGCGTGGCGAGATCGAGCGGCACGCCGAAATCCTTGCCCATGCCCAGCGCGAAGCCGAGGTCCTTCAACGCCAGGTCCATGGTGAAGCCGATATCGTAGGAGCCGTTGAGGACGAGCTGGCTTTCGGTCTCGTGGACGAAGCTGTTGCCTGAGGAGGCAACGATGGCGTGATAGGATTGGGCGAGGTCGAGCCCACCCTGCTTGGCCAGCATCAGCGCCTCGCCGGCGGCGACGAGATGGATGAAGGCCAGCATGTTGGTGATCACCTTGATCACCGCCGCCGAGCCGATCGGACCCATCAGGAAGGAGCGTGCGCACATTGCTTCGATGGCCGCGCGATGGCGTTCGTAGAGCGCGGCATCGCCGCCGACCAGCGCGGTGATTTTTCCCGCTGCCGCCAGATGCACGCCGCCGGTGACCGGGCATTCCAATGTCTCGACGCCCTTTGCCGAAGCGAGGGCGGCAAGCCGCACGATCTCGTCGCGGCCATTGGTCGACATCTCGATCCAGGTGCCGCCCTTGGGCAGGCCTTCAAGCAACCCGCCCGGGCCGGCCAGCACTGCCTCGCTCACCTTGGGCGAGGGCAGGCAAGAGATCGCATTGTCCGCGCGCGCGGCCGCCTCGACAGGGCTATTGGCGGCGGTGGCGCCGAGTGCAACGACGCGCTCGACCGCAGTGGGGTCGCGGTCGAACACAGTGACCGCAAAGCCGTTGCGGACCAGGCTGGCGGCAAGGTTGCCGCCGAGATGGCCGAGGCCGATGAAGGCGTAGCTTTCGCTCACGGCATCAGCGGCGTCTGCATCATCTGCAAATGCAGGTCCTTGCCGGTATAGGGATGCGCGTCACAGACCGCCTCGTTGAGTTCGACGCCCAGCCCTGGCTCCTTCGACGGGATGACGTTGCCGTCCTGCCACTCGATCTTCTTCTT
Source organism: Mesorhizobium kamtschaticum (assembly GCF_056174585.1). Taxonomy (NCBI): domain Bacteria; kingdom Pseudomonadati; phylum Pseudomonadota; class Alphaproteobacteria; order Hyphomicrobiales; family Phyllobacteriaceae; genus Mesorhizobium; species Mesorhizobium kamtschaticum. The sequence goes on from NZ_CM149691.1 coordinate 3,194,753, forward strand.
GAGCAGCGTGGCGTGGAAGCCGTCCCACTGCTTCAGCGATTCCAGGATCAGGAAATTGGGCAGCGTCACCGCCAACTGGATGTTGGCGGCACCGACGATCGGCCCGCAATAGCAATGCGGCGCGATCTGGATGTGGTAGGCCTCGGCCATCGCGGCGATCTTCTTGGTTTCGAGGATGCCGCCGGAGCGGCCGAGATCGGGCTGCAGGATGGTCGCGGCACGGTTTTCGATGACGCGGGCGAATTCGAACTTGGTCGTCAGCCGCTCGCCGGTGGCGATCGGGATCGATGTGCCTCGCGCCACCTGCGCCATCACTTCGGGCATGTCGGGCGGCACCGGCTCCTCGAACCACAAGGGATCATAGGGCTCGATGGCGCGAGCCATGCGCAGTGCGCCCGACGCGGTGAACTGGCCGTGCGTGCCGAACAATATGTCGGCGCGGGTGCCGACCGCCTCGCGGATCGCCTTGATCATGCGGGTGGCGACATCGATGTCGACGAGGCGCGGCTGGTGGCCGTCAAAGGCGGTGTAGGGACCGGCCGGGTCGAGCTTGACCGCATTGAAACCCTGCTCGACATATTCGAGCGCGCAGGCCGCCGCCAATTCGGGATCGTTGTAGACGTTCCTGCCGTCCGGCGCGTCCTCGGAATGGACACTGCCGGTGTGCGGATAGAGATAGGTATAGGAGCGCAGCGTCTCGTGCACCTGACCGCCGAGCAATTTGTAGACCGGCTTGTTGGCTTCCTTGCCGACAATGTCCCAGCAGGCCATTTCGAGCGCCGAGAAACAGCCCATGCCGGTCACGTCGGGGCGCTGGGTGAAGCCGGAGGAATAGGCGCGACGGAAGAAGTTCTCGATGTCGTGCGGATCGTGGCCGATCAGATAGCGCTCGGCCATGTCCTCGACCAGCTTGGCCGTGATGTGGGCGGAGAAGGTGGCGTTGTAGGCCTCGCCATAGCCGGCCACGCCGCCATCGGTGGTCAGCTTGACGAAGATGAAATACTTGCCGCCGATGCCGGGCGGCGGGTTGCCGACAACCCAGGTCTTGACGTCGGTGATCTTCATTTTTGGTCCTCCAGAACCAGTTCGGCGCCCTTCCACCCGGTCATGATCGAGGCGGCGTTGGTGTTGCCGGTGATGTTGTCGGGAAAGATCGAAGCGTCGATGACGCGCAAGCCGTCAAGCCCGTGCACCTTGAGGCGCGGATCGACGACGGAGCGCTGGGGATCAGGCCCCATGCGGCAGGTCGAGACCGGGTGATAGACGGTGCCGGAGCGTTTCCTGAAATCGGTGATCAGATCGGCGTCCGACTTGATCGACGGGCCGGGCAGGACCTCTTCCCTGATGATTTCCGCCATCGCCGGCATCGAGGCGATCTTGCGCACGAATTTCACCGCCGCCAGCATCTCCTCGACATCGGTATTGGTCGAATAGGCGTTGGCGACGATTTTTGGATAATCGCGCGGGTTGCTGGAGCGGATCATGATTTCGCCGCGGCTCGACGGGCGGCAGTTGGACAGGCCGATGGAGAAGCCTGGCCACGGGTCGGGGGTCAGGATCGGCCGCTCGCCACTCTTCGGGATCACGGTCGAGAAGGCCTGGAAATAGAGCTGCATGTTGGGGCGCGTCGCCGTGGGGTCGGTACGGAAAAAGCCGCCGGCATTGTTCATCGACAGCGAGAGCGGGCCCGACCGCGTCAGGATGTATTGCATGCCAACCAGCAGCTTGCCCCACCAGGGACGCAGGGTCTGGTTGAGCGTCGGCACCTTACCCTTGAAGGTGTAGTTGATGCCGACATGGTCCTGCAGGTTGGCGCCGACATTCTCGTTGGCATGGACGACAGGGATGCCGAGACCGCCAAGCAGCGCCGACGGGCCGATGCCGGACAATTGCAGCAATTGCGGCGAGTTGATCGAACCACCCGACAGGATGACCTCGCGGCCGGCACGCGCCGTCTTCGTCTCGCCGTTCTGCAGATACTCGACGCCGACGGCGCGCTTGCCTTCGAACACCACCCGGGTCGCCAGCGCATTTGTCTCGACGCGGACATTGGCGCGTTTCATCGCCGGACGCAGGAAAGCGCGCGCCGCCGACATGCGGCGGCCGTTTTTGGTCGAGATCTGGTAAATGCCGACGCCTTCCTGGGCAGCGCCGTTGAAATCCGGATTGAGCGGCAGGCCGGCCTGCTGGCCGGCGGCAAGATAACGCTTGGTCAGCGCATGGACGGCGTTTGAACAGTCGGTGACATGCAGCGGGCCACCGGTGCCGCGCCATTTGTCGGCGCCGGCCTCATTGTCCTCGAGTGCCTTGAAGGCGGGCAAAAGATCATCATAGCTCCAGCCGGGATTGCCGGCAGCCGCCCAGGCGTCGAAATCCTCACGCGCGCCCCTGATCCAGACCATGGCGTTGATCGAGCTCGAGCCGCCAAGCAGCTTGCCGCGCGGCCAGTGGTCGGCATTGCCGCCGAGACCCGGATCCGGCTCGGCCTTGTAGTTCCAGTTCACCGCCGGGTCGAAGAACGTCTTGCCGTAGCCGAGCGGCATCTGCACGTAGAAGCGCCGGTCGGTGCCGCCGGCTTCCAGCACCAGCACGGAAAAACGACCCGAGGCCGACAGTTTGTCGGCAAGCACCGAGCCGGCCGAGCCGGAGCCGACGATGATGAAGTCATAAGTCTGCATGATGGGTATTGGCGGCTCCGGAAATCTGGCCGCAGCCTAGACGCGGCAGCCTTGCTAAGTCGCCGCGCCTTCCGGCATGCGTTGTGAAAAATGCGACTGGGATGTCAGGTCGAGTTGCGGGGAATACCGACAATCGCGCTTGATATGCATGGGGTCGACAGCTTATGCGATGGCATCAGCCAATCCTAGGAAGTCGGGAAATCATATGCGTACCCTGTCGGATGCCTTCATTCCTGAGCTGCCGGGCCACTACAAGGGCAAGGTCCGCGAAAATTACGACCTGGCCGACGGGCGGCGCATCATCATCGCCACCGACCGTCTGAGCGCCTTCGACATCATCCTGACTTCGATCCCGTACAAGGGCGAGATCCTGACCCAGACGGCACGGTACTGGTTCGAGGAAACCGCCGATATCTGCCCGAACCATGTGCTCGAATATCCCGACCCCAATGTCGTCGTCGGCACAAGGCTCGACATCCTGCCGGTCGAGATCGTGGTGCGCGGCTATATGGCGGGAGCCACCAGCACCTCGATCCTGACCCGCTACAAGCGCGGTGAGAGGGAGATGTATGGCATGCGCCTGCCGGACGGGCTGCGCGACAATGAGAAGCTGGCCGAGCCCGTGATCACGCCGACGAGCAAGGCAGCGGATGGCGCCCATGACGAGCCGCTGTCCAGGGCCGAGATCCTCGAACAGGGACTGCTCACGCAGGCGCAGTGGGACACCGTTTCGAGCTACGCCTTGAAGCTGTTTGCCCGCGGCCAGGCGCGCGCCGCCGAGCGCGGCCTGATCCTCGCCGACACGAAATACGAATTCGGCACCGACAAGAACGGCACGATCATCCTGGCCGACGAAATCCATACGCCGGACAGCAGCCGGTACTGGATCGCGGCGAGCTACGAGCAGGCCCTCACAAGCGGCACGCGGCCGGACAGCTTCGACAAGGATTTCATCCGTTCGTGGGTGGCGGCACGCTGCGATCCCTACAAGGACCCGATCCCAACGATACCGGACGAGATCGTCGAACAGGCCTCCAGTGTCTATGCGCAGGCTTACGAGGCGATCACCGGCAAGGCGTTTATGCCCGACCTGTCCGGTGGCACGGTGCTGGACCGCATCCGAGCTAACCTTGCAGGTTATTTTTGAGAGGTGTGCCTCTCAGCTAGCACCTGATCTTACGCCGCGCAGTCGACCCCCACTCCGTCGAGCTTCGCTCGCCACCTCTCCCCCGATCGACGGGGGAGAGGAAAGGCGCGAGCTTATGCCGGCTGGCTCCCTTCCTCTCCCTCCGGAGGGGGGAGAGGTGGCGCTGCGAAGCAGCGACGGAGTGGGGGAAGCCCGCTCCAAAAACCCGAAGCCGCTGAAAATCGGGCACAACCGGGCGAATGCCAAGGTTAGCCTATGGCCTATGGAGGCGAGGAAAAAGTAGCTGTGGCGCGTTGACCTGTTCCTGTAGCGGCGATACGGGGTCGATGACCATCACTTCACAAGGATTTTCTCGCATGGTGCAGTACGCGGAAGGACGGCCGATCGGAGACCTGACGCTGCGCACGCTGGCCATGCCTTCGGACGCCAATGCCGCCGGCGACATTTTCGGCGGCTGGGTGATGGCGCAGATGGACCTTGCCTGCGGCATCCGTGCCGCCGAGCGCGCCAGGGGGCGCGTGGTGACGGCGGCGGTCAAGGAGATGTCCTTCGCCAAGCCGATGAAGATCGGCGATACGCTGTGCATCTACACCCATGTCGAGCGCGTCGGCCGCACCTCGATGACGCTCAAGGTCGAGGCCTGGGCGCAGCGCTATCTGTCCGACCTGATGGAAAAGGTGACGCACGCCGATTTCGTCATGGTGGCGCTGGACGGCGAGGGCAAGCCGAAGGCCGTTCCGGCCGAGGGTTGACGAAAGCCCGTTCCGCCGTTCCCCCGTTCTCCCAATATGGGGCAATTGTTACACCGCTGATGCGAGCGATGCGTTTCGCGACATCCAGTGGTTGCCTTCACGCCCGATTGTGCCGGCGTTGGAGGGGAGACAATGCGTCAACACATGCTGAACGGCTGGCTCGTGGCAGCCCTTGTCGCTGTCGTCTGCCTGCTCGGCGTAACCGCCTATGCCGAAGTCAAAAACGACCTTCCGCACACCTCTTGCCTGCATGGCGACAAGGGTGCCCGGAAGCCGGCCGCGACATGCGCGCCCTGCAGCCCGGCGCCGTGCGAGGTCTTGGCGCCGAGAAGCTGAACGGTTGCCTTTGGTCTGCGAGTGTCGTGGTCAAAGCAGCGCGTGAGTCAGTCAACCCAAAGCGCCATACGACAAAGTTGCCAGGCTGCATTCAGAGAACCATGAGGTCGCTTGCCGCCAGGCAATTTCGCTCACAGCGAAACGACGGAGCCCTTGCCGTGCAAGGGTTTCAGCCATGCGCGCCGTCGAATTTTTCGCGTGCCGCCTGGACGCGCTGCGTGTTCCTGCGCGCCCATTCGCCAAGCGCGCTGACCGGTATCAACAGTTCGTGACCGAGTTCGGTCAGTTCATAATCGACGCGCGGCGGAATGGTCGGAAACACGGTGCGGGTGACGAAGCCATCGCGTTCCAGCCCGCGCAAGGTGGTGGTGAGCATCTTCTGCGAAATGCCGCCGACAGCCGCGCGCAGCTCGTTGAAACGCAGCGGTCCGCTGCCAAGCTTGCCGACCACGAGCACGGTCCATTTGTCGCCGACACGCTGCAGGATTTCTGAAATCGCGCGGCAGTCTTCGGTGTTATGCGGGTGCCTCAGTAACAAAACGGTGCCTCCTTGCGTCGGCAGTTGACAGTATCTCATATAGCGCCGGTATCTAAACGATACCAGCTTTTTACTGGAATGGAGAGCCCCCATGTCAAAGCCGAAAATCGCCATCATCGTCGGTTCGACGCGCGCCGCGCGCTTCGCCGATGTGCCGACCCAATGGATCGCCAAGATCGCCAAGTCGCATGCCGACATCGAGGTCGAGGTCGTCGACCTCAGAGACTTCCCGCTGCCCTTCTTCGACGAGGTTGCATCTTCCGCCTGGGTGCCGTCGACCAACGAAGTGGCGCAGCGCTGGCAGAAGAAGGTCGCCGAATATGACGGCTTCATCTTCACCGCCGCCGAATACAATCACGGCCCGACGGCCGTGCTGAAGAACGCCATCGACTACGCCGCCAACGAATGGAACAAGAAGCCGGCCGGTTTCGTCGGCTATGGCAGCGTCGGCGGCGCCCGCGCTGTCGAGCAGCTTCGCCTCCATGCCGTCGAACTGCAGATGGCGCCGGTCAAGTCGGCTGTCCACATCGCCTGGGGCGATTTCCTCGCCGTGCGTCAGGGCGAGAAGAAGCTGGAAGACCTCGAGCACCTGAACCAGGCCGCCACGGCGCTGGTCAACGACGTCGCCTGGTGGGCCAAGGCGCTGAAGAAGGCGCGTCAGGCCGATGTGTTGGCCGAGGAAGTTCAGGCGGCCTGATCGCCGGTCGAATTATCCTCCCAAGGGATATGGGGCGGCGCATGCGCCGCCCTTTTTAATTACAGCGGCTCAAATCGAAAGCTGCCACCGGATCGGACGACACGGCCAATGCCGGGCGAATCCAGATGCGCGCCGGCAACGAAATGATTGTCGTCCGCCGCAAGCGCCAGCAGCCGCAACCGGCTCTCGTGCGCCTGATCCTGATCCGTATCGAATTCCCACGTCACCTCGGGCCGATCGAACTGGAGTGATGGGACGTGAACGGTGTCGCCCCAGATCAAAATGCGTTCGCCGCCGCTCGAAACGCGAAAGCAGCTATGACCCACTTCATGGCCATGAGCGCCGATAATGTCGACATGTGCCCCGAGACGGTCTCCGGCTTCGAATGGTTCCGCCATGTCGTGAAATCGCTCAAGCCGCGCTACGGCGCGGAAAAGGCCGAGTTCCTCCCTGGGAACGAGCAGGCGCGCCAGCCGCGGGAAAGCGTCCCGGCCATCAGCAAGCACAAGGCCATGGATGTGGTCGAGATGCGTATGGGTGAAGCAGACGGCGCGGACTTTTTCGACATCGATGCCGGCCTCGTCCAGCGCCTGGGGAAGGCGGCCCATGGTGGGGTGCCAGGCATTCGAGGCGCCGGTATCGATCAGCGTTATCTCATTCCCATCGTCAATCGCGAAGGCGTTTACGGAGAGCCTGAGCTGACCGCCAAACAATGGGACCTGTTCCGGCAAGTCATCGCCAAATAGCTTGTCGCCGTTTTGCCGAAGCCGTCCGATCGGCATGTCGACATAGCCATCGCGCAAGGCGGTGATGCGCAAGTCACCAAGAGTGTAGGTCCAATGAAATTCGCCCGAAGCTATGCGGTGCATTTGCCATTCCGTTCTGTAGATATCGACGGTCTGCGATGAGTAGCCAGTGTCCGCAACCGCCCGGTCAATTCGATCTAAGCCAATTGTGCGTGCTGTGCCTGTCGTGGCCGGATGATGCAGTCGGCGAGGCGGTGCTTGTCGTCCAGCTCATCGGCGTGGTGCTGGCCCCATTGGCAGAGCGCCAGCAGGATCGGCTCGAGGCTGAGGCCGAGGCTGGTCGTAGAATATTCGACACGCGCGGGGACTTCGGCGAAGATCTCGCGGCTGACGAGGCCGTGCTCCTCCATTTCGCGCAGCTGCTGGATCAGCACTTTCTGGGTGATGCCAGGCATCATCGCCTTCAGCGCCGACAGCCGGCGGGGACCATCGAAGAGGTGGTAGAGGATGACCGCCTTCCAGCGCCCGGCGATCACCTTCAGCGCGCGCTCCGCCGGCAGTAGCGGCAGTCTCTTGATCGGCATTTTTTTGACCGGGCCGGCCATGGTCACCTCCTGGTCAGCAGGGGAGAAATGAGTGTGTAGTCGCCGCCTCGCAGATAGTGGCAAAGCACGGCCGATGCCAGTGTGATTGGAGTTTGCCATGAAAGCCATTCAATTCAGCTGCTTCGGTGGTCCCGAGGTGCTGGAGGTCGTCGACCTGCCGGAGCCGGTGCCGCAGGCCGGCGAGGTGCTGATCCGGGTGCACGCCGCCGGGATCAACTTCTTCGAGGTGCTGATGCGCGCGGACCGTTACGCCGTAACGCCGCAATTGCCGATGTTTCCCGGCGTGGAAGTGGCTGGAGTCGTCGAGGCCGTTGGCCCAGGGGTGGATGCGGCGCTGCTGGGGACCCGTGTCGCCGCGCCGCTGTTTGCCTCACAGCGTCCTCACGGCGGTTATGCCGAGCAGGTGCCGATTTCGGCCGATCTCGCCGTGCCGCTGCCGGATGAAGTCTCGTTCGAAGAAGCGACGGCGCTGATGGTGCAGGGGCTGACGGCGCTGCATCTGCTGCGCCAGAGCCCGCCCGAGGGCAGGACGGTGTTGGTGCCGGCTGCCACCGGTGGTGTCGGATCGCTGCTTATCCAGCTTGCGAAGCTGAAGGGCGCAAGTCGGGTCATCGCGGCTGCCGGCGGCAAGACCAAGCTCGATCTTGCTTTGTCACTCGGCGCTGATGCGGCTGTCGATTACACACAATCGGATTGGCCCACACATGTCCGCGACGCCACCGACGGGCAGGGCGCTGACATCATCTACGACACGGTCGGCGGCGCGCTGACGGCGCTGTCGCTGCAGGCTTTGACGCCTGGCGGCGAGTTGGTCTTTGCGGCGCTCGGCCGGTATGGGCTCGCGGCTTCCGATCTGGAGGCGATGATCGGCCGCAACCAGTCGCTGAGAGGTTTCGCGCTGCTGCCGCTGCTGCCGCCGGAAGTGTTGCGGGCGAGCCTGTCGGAACTGTTCGAGCTGGCGGCGAGCGGCCGGCTGCGGGTCGCGATCGGCGGACGGTTCCCACTCGACCAGGCCGGCGAAGCGCACCGGCTGCTGGACGAGCGCCGCTCAACGGGGAAGCTCGTGCTGGTGGCTTGACGGGCGACCAGCGGCGTACCGCTAGGACCTGTTTCACCCAATGGGCCGGATGGGGCTTCATCCACGATCCCCAACGAAGAAAGAAAACCACCCCGTTCCGATCACACTCGAGTGACTTGCATAATGCTACTAACTTGGCTATGAGTCACTTTCATTTTGAAAGAGACTCCGGTCATGGTTGCAAAAACAAGCTTCGAAACACGCCCGTGCCCCATCGCGCGCAGCCTCGACGATGTCGGCGAGTGGTGGAGCATCCTGCTCCTGCGGGACGCATTCCAGGGACTGACGCGTTTCGACCAGTTTCAGAAGAGCCTGGAGATCGCGCCCAACATTCTGACGCGGCGGCTGAACAGCCTGGTCGAGCGTGGCCTGTTCGAAAAGCGCGCCTACTGCGAACGGCCGCTTCGCCATGAATATCTGCTGACCGCCAAGGCGCGCGATTTCCGCCCGGTGCTGCTTTCCCTGCTCGCCTGGGGCAACAAGCATCTCGCCCCCGAAGGCCCGAGCCTGGTGGTGGTGGACAAGGCTGACGGGCGCTGGGCCGAACCAGTTCTGGTCGATCGCCGGAGTGGCAAGGAACTCGACAGCGATGAGTTCATCATGGCCACCGCACCCAAGGCAACCGACCGCATGCGGCAGCGCTATCGCTTCAGCAGCGAGGGCTCCGGCCTGCCGCTCACCGACAACACGGTGATTGAACACAGGTCGGATGAGGCACGCCGCCAATGAACAAGGTTCTCTCCGCTGCCGAGTTGCAGCCCGTGCAGCCATCGGTCGTCCAGGTTCCCGCGCCCGCCAAAAAGCGCCGCAGGCCGTTCGTCATGCTGGGCGCCGCGATCGCCATCGGTGTCGCCGGCTGGTACGGCTTTCAGTGGTGGCAGGCCGGCCGTTTCCTCGTCTCGACTGACGATGCCTATGTCGGCGGCAATGTCACGCCGCTGGCGCCACGCGTCGCGGGGCACATCGACCAGATCCTCGTCGAGGACAACCAGCATGTCGCCGCCGGCCAGCTGATCATCCGCATCGACGACCGGCCGTTCAAGGCGGCGGTGGAGCGTGCGCAGGCTTCCGTCCAGCAGCAGCAGTCGGCGCTCGACAATCTCCGCGCCCAGGTCTCGCTGCAGAATTCGCTGATCGAGCAGGCCGAGGCCGATCTCGTCGCCAAGAGCGCCGCCGCTACTTTCACCACCCAGGATGCTCAACGCTATGCGGTGCTGGCCAGCACCAAGGCCGGCACGCAGCAGGACGCGCAGAGAAGCCTTGCCGCCGATGGTCAGGCCAAGGCATCGGTCGCCGCCTCTCGCGCGGGGCTTGCAGCGGCCAAGCAACAGCTCGATGTCCTCAACACGCAGATATCGGAAGCGACCGCCGCCGTTTTGGCCGCCAAGGCCGATCTCGACACGGCTGAGCTCGATCTCGGCTTCACGCAGATCCGCGCTCCCATCGACGGCCTCGTCGGCAACCGGCTGGCGCAGGTCGGCACCTATGTCTCGCCGGGCAGCTACCTCCTGACGATCGTCCCGGAGAGCGGGCTGTGGGTCGACGCCAATTTCAAGGAGGACCAGCTGCGCAGCATGGCCGATGGCCAGGCGGCGACGGTCTATACCGACATCGCGCCCGACCAGCCGCTCAAGGGCCATGTCACCAGCCTGGGCCCGGCGACCGGCGCGATCTTCAGCGTCATCCCGGCGCAGAACGCCACCGGCAATTTCACCAAGATCGTCCAGCGCGTTCCCGTCCGCATCACCATCGACCCGGAGCAGGCGCGGAAGGTCGCGCTGCGGCCTGGTCTGTCCACCGTCGTGACCGTCGATACCGCGTCGCGCTGAGGACGCCATGCCAGAGCGCCCGCAATCCTTCTTCGTCAGCATCCTGCCGTTCATGGTGATGTGCGTGGGGATGTTCATCGCGCTGCTCGACATCCAGATCGTCGCCTCCTCGCTGCAGGATATTGGCGGCGGCCTGTCGGCGGCGCAGGACCAGATCGGCTGGGTGCAGACCTCCTATCTGGTCGCCGAAATCATCGTCATCCCGCTGTCGGGCTGGCTCACCCGGGTGTTCTCGACACGCTGGCTGTTCACCATCTCAGCGGCCGGCTTCACGCTGGCCAGCATGCTGTGCGGCTTCGCCTGGAGCATCGAAAGCATGATCGTCTTCCGCGCGCTGCAGGGGCTGCTCGGCGCGTCGATGATCCCGACGGTCTTTACCTCGTCGTTCCACTATTTCCAGGGGCCGAGGCGGGTCTATGCGGCGGCGGTGGTCGGCAGCATCGCCTCGATCGCGCCGACGCTCGGCCCCGTCATCGGCGGCTGGATCACCGACACCCTGAGCTGGCACTGGCTGTTCTATGTCAACGTCATTCCAGGCACCATCATCACCATCCTCGTCGCGCTTTTGGTCAAGATCGACAAAGCCGATCCGTCGCTGCTGAAGGGCGCCGACTATATCGGCATGGTTCTGATGGCCGTCAGTCTCGGCACGGCGGAGTACGTTCTGGAGGAGGGCACGCGCTGGAACTGGTTCGACGATGCAACGATCCGCAACGGCGCCATCGTTGCCAGCGTTACCATGGTTCTGTTCGTCATCCGCAGCCTGACCTATGCGCAGCCGGTGGTCGACTTTCGTGCCTTCGGCAACCGCAATTTCGCCATTGGTTGCTTCCTGTCCTTCGTCACCGGCATCGGCATCTTCGCCACGATCTATCTGACGCCGCTGTTCCTCGGCTATGTCCGTGGCTACGACGCTTTCCAGACCGGGATGGCGGTGTTTTCCACCGGTGTCGCTTCGATGGTCGGCGTGCCCGTCTACATCTTCCTCGCCAAGCGCTTCGACACACGCTGGCTGATGATGTTCGGGCTGGCCTCCTTCGGTGCGTCGATGTGGAGCTTTAGCGCCATCACCAGCCAGTGGGGGGCTGCCGAGCTTCTGATCCCGCAACTGTTCCGCGGCTTCCCCCAGGTTTTCGCTGTCGCGCCAAGCGTCAATCTCGGCCTTGGCAGCCTGCCGCCCGAACGGCTGAAATATGCCAGCGGCCTGTTCAACACGATGCGCAATCTCGGCGGCGCCGTCGGCATCGCCATTTGCGGCGCGATCCTGAACGACCGCACCAACTTCCATTTCCTGACCATCGCCTCGCTTCTGACGCCACAGAACGAGGCCGCGATGCGGCTCGTCGATACTGTCGGCCAGCGCTACGGACAGTTGCCCGGCGCCATTGCGGACGGTCATACCGCCGCGCTGAAGCAGCTGTGGCAACTGGCCTATCGCGAGGCTTCGACCATGGCCTATGCCGATGCGTTCCTGGTGATCATGGTCGCTTTCGTCATCGCGACGGCGCTCGTTCCGTTCCTGCGCAACGTCGCGCCGAAGCCCCTGCCTCCCGGCGCACATTGAGGCGCGCCCGGGTTTTCCGGGTATCGGCTCTTCAGCGATTCATCTCGATGCGGCGGCGCCGGTGTCCGTCCTTTTGCCGAAAGCCTGCCAGCGGGCCTCGACTTCGGCGCGAAGCCGCTCGCGGTTGGTGGAGAGCACTTCGTGGGGCAGCGCGACGAACCGTTTGCCATCCTGGGCTGGAAAAATGTTGCCCAGACGCGAGGCCGTGAGGTTCGGGGCGAATGTGAAGGTCACCAGACCGATGCCGAACCGCTTTGCCCCCCTGCTGTTTCGGTAGACAGCCCTCCACAGAGGCATGATCGTTTCATCCATGAACGCCTCGGAAACCTGCAGCGCGGTGACATCCCGGTACTGGTCTTTGCCCCAGCGATACCAAGACGTGCCCCATCGCCTCTTCACAACCTCGAAGGTAATGTCGAGCCAGGAAATGCCCTCCACCTCCCGCCAGGGGACGTCGAGAAAGACATAGCCGTCGAGGTTGAGGCGCAATCCAGCCGGCGATAGCAACAACAGTGGCTCGGCGGTCAGCAATCCGTTGATTTGCCAGACAATCACGATGGCGGCCACAGCCGCCAAGGGAACACCCAACAGCCAGTTATTCCTGCCGAAGGCGACAACGAGCCCGACAATGAGAACAAGCGCCGAGAAGGCGATGTATTTCAATGCGGTCTTGCCGCTGCCATAGGCAATGATCTGGTTGACGTCTTGTGCCTGGACTGAACTCAAGGCTCGCCTCCCATGGCCGCACGACTTTGCAGGCGAGAGCCGCCGCCAAGACATTGATGAACGATACAGGCTGGCCATCGGCCCAACAAGTCCAGGTCGCACAGCACAGGCGTCCGCGTCAGCGTACCGGTACGCGGTAGGTGCCGGGGCGGGTGGGTGGCTTAGTCGCCCGCGCGGGCGAGTAGCAAAGCCCGCTCCCTGTCATTGCCGGTCAATCCGGCGGCCTGGCGGAACGCGGCGCGGGCTTCCGCCGGACGTCCGAGTTTCTCCAGGAGATCGCCGCGCACCGTGGGCAAGAGGTGCGAGTCCTTCAGGCGTGGTTCGTCTCTCAGCGCATCGGCAATGGCGAGACCCTGTGCCGGGCCGAAGGCCATGCCGACGGCCACTGCCCGGTTGATTTCGACGATGGGCGAGGGGGCCGCCAAGGCGAGCGCCTGGTAGTATGCGGCGATTGCAATCCAGTCGGTGTCGGCGGCTGTTGCCGCGCGGCTATGGCAGGCGGCGATCATCGCCTGCAGGAGATAGGGGCCGGGTGTCGGCGTCAGGGTCATGGCGCGGTTCAGGCCGTCGAGGCCGCGCCGGATGAGCGACCAGTTCCACCGGCTGCGGTCCTGGTCGAGCAGCAGGATCGGTTCGCCCGCTTTGCTGGTGCGGGCAGGGAAGCGCGAGGCGTTGAGTTCCATCAGCGACACCAGTCCCTGCACCTCGGGCTCATCAGGCATCAGCGCCACCAACGAGCGGCCGAGGCGCAGCGCTTCGCCACAGAGATCGGCGCGCAGCCAGTCCGGCCCCGTGGTCGCCACATAGCCCTCGTTGAAGGTGAGATAGACCACCTCCAGCACGGCGGCGAGGCGTTCGCGTCGCTCTTGCCCGCGCGGCGTCTCGAATGGGATGGCGGCATCGCGCAGCGTCCGCTTGGCGCGCACGATGCGCTGGGCGACCGTGGCTTCGGCACCAGGAAGGCGCGGGCGATCTCCGGCGTCGACAACCCGCCCAGCAGCCGCAAGGCAAGGGCGGCGCGCTGCTCGGCCGGCAGGACGGGATGGCAAGCGGTGAAGATCAGCCGCAAAAGGTCATCGTCGATATCCTCGTCGAGCGCGGCCTCGATGTCGGGCATCTCGCGCTCCAGCTCGGCGAGGTCGATGGCAAGTTCGCGATGCTTGCCGTCGATCATGGTGGTGCGGCGCAAGCGGTCGAGCGCCCTGTTCCTGGCGACCTCGGTCAACCAGGCGGCAGGGTTGCGCGGGATGCCGTCGCGGGGCCAGCGCTCCAGCGCCAGCAGGAAGACATCTTGCGCGATCTCCTCGGCTAGCCCGACATCCCTGAGATAGCGGGCAAGCCTGGCGGTGAGCTTCGGCTGCTCGATCCGCCAGACCGCTTCGATGGTGGCTGTGGCCGTCAACCCTTCAGCTCGCCAAAGCCTTCCGCCACCTTCTGGACGTCCTCGGGGAACTCGCTGATCTCGAAGACGCGGCGGACCTCGATCACATCATTCTCCCCGGCGGGGCAGCGGCGGGCCCATTCGATGGCCTCTTCCCGCGAGCGCACGTCGATCACCCAATAGCCGCCCAGCACCTCCTTGACCTCGGCGAACGGTCCGTCGGTGACGGCTGGCTTGCCGCCCTTGTAGCTGACCCGCGCGCCCGATGACGGCGGATGCAGCCCGTCGAGTGCCAGCAGCACACCGGCCTTCTTCAGCTCCTCATTGTATTTCATCATCCCCTCCACCGCCTTGGCATCGGGCATGACATCGGGCGCCGCCTCTGCGTAGCCGGCGGGGATCATCAGCATCATGAACCGCATGGTCGTTCTCCTTCGTTGCGTTGGTTCGATGATACGACGAATGGAGGATGGCGAAATCGACACGAGTGGCAAAAAAGTTCAAATCCCTGGTCGCGCCAAGACTAGAGGCGTTGGACCGCCATATGGGCGAGGCTGCCATCTGGCCCTGCCAGTTTGCCCTGATATGTCAGGCTGCAATTCCTCACTCGAGCAAATCCGTGAAATCATCCAGCCTGGCCGGCGCAATCTCCCCCACGATCCCGGTGCTCGTCTGCGTGTTCGGCATCTTCCTGCTGTCCGGCATGGATGCGGCGATGAAGGTGCTGGTCATCGCGGTCGGCGTTTATAACACGGTGCTGTGGCGCAGCATGCTGGCCACCGTGGTCGCCGGCGCGGGCTGGCTGGCAGGGCCGCGCTCGCTTCCAACGCCCGCGGTGCTGAGGCTGCATGTGCTGCGCGCGGTGGTCGTCAGCTTTGTATTGCTGTGCTTTTTCTGGGGGCTTGCGAGGTTGCCGCTGGCGGAGGCGATCGGGCTCAGTTTCGTCGCGCCGCTGTTTGCACTCTTGCTGGCCGTGCTGCTGCTCGGCGAAAGGATTCAGCGCAAGGCGATCTGGGCCTCGCTCGCCGGCATTGCCGGCGTTGTCATCATCGTGGCCGGACAGTTCGGCCACACAAGCTACGCCAGGGATGCCCTGCTCGGCACGGCCGCTGTGCTCGCGTCGACGGTTTTCTATGCCTACAATCTGATCCTCGCCCGGCAACAGGCGCTGTTGGCCAAGCCAGTCGAGATCATGCTGTTCCAGAACCTTGGCGTTGCGGTCACCCTCGGTCTTGCCGCGCCCTGGCTCGCCGTTGCGCTGCCCAGCAATCTTTGGCTTCCGCTCGCAGGCGTAACGGCACTGTCGCTCGCCGGCCAGTTCCTGATGAGCTGGGCCTATGCGCGTGCCGAAGCGCAATATCTGATCCCGACGGAATATTCGGCCTTCATCTGGGCGATCGCGCTCGGCTGGTTCTTCTTCGACGAGGCGGTGACCTGGACCACGTTGGCCGGCGCCGGCCTCATCGTGGCCAGCTGCCTGATCGCCGCGCGCTCGAATCCCAAGCTTGCCGAGCCGATCGAAGCCGCGATTTGAGGGGGAAGCGCCCTCCACGGACACGTCGACGCGTAGTTCTCACCGCAGAAATTGCACGATCTTATCAAAAGCAGGGAGCGCTTGTGCGTAGCCTGAATCAAACGTGATCGTAAGTAGATCTGCCTATTGTAAAATTCTACTAAATATTTTGTCAATCGAATTACGGTCTGTAGACCATTAGTCGGGTTGTTGTGCTTCCGGTCCGGAAAACGTCACTGAATGTTCGATGTAATGGTGAACGATGTGGCAAGCTCCTGGAACGCTATCTTGCATGGCAATTTTGGTCCGGATGCGGCCACCTGGAATCGAACGATCCAGGCAGGCGAGGCATCAGGAGAAGGATTTATCCGATGAGCTTCTTCGTCAACGCCTTAGGCGTTCCTCTTCCCTACAGCGGCGCTTCCACCCATTGGTTCTCAGCGGCAGGGTCCGGGCCGGACTTGTACGGCAGCTCCGGAAACGACTCGTTCTACGGAGCATCCGGCGTCACCATGCATGGTGGCGCAGGCGATGACATCTATTACCTCTATGCGGCGAGCAACAAGGTGGCCGAGGCCGCTGGGGCAGGCATCGACACGATCAGCACATGGATGAGCTACAAGCTCCCCGACAATGTCGAGAACCTCGTCGTCACAAACGCCAACAACTATGCTTTCGGAAACGGGTTGGACAACATCATCACCGCCCAGGCCGGGCACCAGACGCTGGACGGCGGCGCGGGAAACGATGTGCTGATCGACGGCGGCGGCGGTTACGACACTTTCATCGTCTCGAAAGGCAATGGAAGCGATCTAATAGCGAATTTTGCCGCCACTGACACCGTCCGCCTGAATGGCTATGGGTTCACGTCGTTCGACGCCATCCACTCAAGCATGATCCAGGCGGGATCGAACGTGCTGTTGAACCTCGGATCCGGCGAGATCCTCGAGTTCAAGGACACGACCATCGACAAGATGCAGCCCAGCCAGTTCGAATTGCCGATCGACAAGTCCGCAATGAGCCTGTCCTTCAGCGACGATTTCAACACGCTGAATCTTCACAACAGCCAGGGCGGCACGTGGGATACCAACTTCTCGTGGGGAGCGCCGAACGGCAGCACCTTGACCAGCAACAACGAGCTGCAATGGTATATCGACGCCAATTACGCACCGACGAGTTCCGTCCACCCGTTCAGCGTGAACAACGGCGTGCTCACCATCACCGCGGCGCAGGCGCCAGCGGACATCAAGCCGCTGATCAACAATTATGAATACACCTCAGGCATCCTGACGACCCACGACACCTTCTCGCAGACCTATGGCTATTTCGAAATGCGGGCCGACCTGCCAGAGCACGCCGGCGCCTGGCCGGCCTTCTGGCTGCTCCCGGAAGACGGTTCGTGGCCACCGGAACTCGATGTCGTGGAGACGACCGGCCAAGCCCCGAACTCGTTGATCATGACAGCGCACTCCAATGAGACCGGAACGCACACCAAGGTCACGTCGACAGTGAGTGTCTCGGACCCCGCCGGTTTCCACACCTATGGCCTGCTCTGGACGCCGGACAAGCTGGTCTGGACCTATGACGGTGTGCAGGTCGCAGAAGCGGCGACGCCGTCCGACATGAACAAGCCGATGTATATGCTGGTCGATCTCGCGGTCGGCGGCTTGGCCGGCACCCCTCCGGATCATTTGGCCACGCCGGCCGAGATGAAGATCGATTACGTCCGCGCCTATACGCTGGACAGTGCTCCGGCAAATGCCCTGAACATCGCCAGCAGCAGCACTACAGCCAGCACTGGCACGCACAGTATCGCCAGCAGCACGCTGCACGGCGGTTCCGAATTTGGGGGCCACGCGTAAGGTCCCGGGATCATGCAGCGTCGGGGAATGCGGAAATGACCGGACCGTCCGACCTGCGCCCGGTCTTCATGCGCGCCATCGCCGATGTCGGCGTCTTCTCGCTGTTGATCAACATCCTGCTGTTGGTGATCCCGCTCTATCTGCTGCAGGTCTATGACCGCGTGCTGCCGTCCTCCAGCGTCGAGACGCTTGTCTATCTTTCGGCCATCGCGGTTCTCGCGCTCGCGGTTCTCGGGCTGCTGGACGCGATCCGCGCCGTTTACACGCAGCGCGTCGCGGCGACCCTCGACCGGAAGCTGGGTGCCGGCACATTCGCCGTTTCGCTTGGCGCAAAATATGCCGGCGGCCTGTCGCCGCTGCGCGATCTCGCCTCGGTCTGCGCCTTCATCAGGTCGCGCGGCGTGGCTGTGTTGTTCGATCTGCCCTTCGCCCCTGTCTTTCTCGCCCTGCTGTATCTGATCCATCCGGTGCTGTTTTGGGTGACGGTCGCCGGTGCGGCGCTTCTGCTTCTCCTGGTCGTGGCCAACCAGCTTGCCATCGGCAGGAACGACGCCTTGTCCGCGGAGCGTTCGGCTTTAGCCAGCCAGGCAGAACAGGCCTTTGCGCGCAATGCGGAGACACTGCGCGCCATGGGCATGGTGGAGAACGCCGCGCGGGTCTGGGGACGGCACGTAGGGGCAGCGCTCGCCTTCCATGACCGCTCCTCGAGTGCCAATGCGATCTTCAGCGGTGCCTCGCGGGCGCTACGCATGATGCTGCAACTGGCGATCCTCGGCGCCGGCGCGTGGCTGGTGCTCGAAGGGCAGATGACGGCAGGCATGATCTTCGCCTCCTCGCTGGTGTCGTCGCGCGCGCTGCAGCCGCTCGACCAGTTGATCGGTGCCTGGCGGCAGATCGCCGACGCCCGGAGAGCGTGGAGCCGGCTGGAGACGGCGCTTGCGGCGCGTCCGGCTGAAGCGCGGAAACTGATCCTGCCCGATCCGACTGGCGCGATCTCCGTGCAGGACGTTTTCTTCATGGCGCCGAATGCCCAGCCCGGCACCGAACCCATCCTCAAGCGACTGAACTTCCAAATTGGCGCCGGCGAAGCGTTGGCCATCGTTGGCCCAAGCGGCGCCGGTAAATCGACGCTGGCGCGGTTGCTTGTGGGCGCTGCCCGGCCGACCGGCGGCGCGGTGAGGATCGACGGCGCCGACCTGAGGACCTGGGACGAAAGCCAACTTGGAAGGCATATCGGCTACCTCGCGCAGGAGGTGGAGCTCTTTCCAGGATCGATCGCGCAGAACGTCGCCCGCTTCAACCCCGATGCAGATGACGCCTCGATCATCGAGGCAGCAAGGCGGGCCGAGGCGCATGACCTGATCCTGGCGCAGCGGGACGGCTACCAGACATTGATAGGTCCGTCGGACAGAAATTTGTCGGGCGGCGAGCGCCAGAGGATCGGGCTGGCGCGCGCCTTCTATGGCGCTCCCAAGATTCTCGTCCTGGATGAGCCCAACACCCATCTCGATGGCGCGGGCGAAGCAGCGCTCGAAGCGGTGCTTGCCGCCGTGAAAGCGGCCGGCGTCACGACAATCGTCATCACGCACCGCCCTTCGATTGCTGCCTCCTGTGACCGCGTGATGCTTTTGCGCGGCGGCGTGATCGAAGCCTTCGGTCCCAGCGGCGAGGTGTTGCGGCAGTCTGGGGCCAGCACGGGCGCCGGCAAGGGCATTCCCCGGCAGTATCCGGTGGTGACAGGGTCTTTCGCCGCGACGCTTCGCACGCACAACACCCGCTTCGGATCATAGACCATGGCAGTCCAGAGCCTCGCCCGGGAAGGCAGTCCGCCCACCGATATAAGGCGTGTGGCATCCGCCGGATACGCGGCAATAGCGCTCTGGGTGGGTTGCTTTGGCTATTGGTCCGTCAGCGCGCCCTTGTCAGGAGCGGTGATCACGCAAGGCACGATCTCGGCGACCGGTGGAAACATCCTGATCCAGCATCCCGAGGGCGGCATCATCCAGGAATTGCTGGTCCATGAAGGCGATCGCGTGCAACAGTCCCAGGATCTGATCGTGCTGGATCCAACAGCCGCGCGGGCCGAGCTTAACCGGTTGACGAGACAGTCGATCGCACTCAGGGCGAGCGCGGCGCGGCTGGAGGCGGAACGTGACGGATTGGACCGGCTGGCGCCAATCCCCGAAGCGGCGCCGGCGCCGTTCCAGCACGATTTCGAGACGCTGGTTCGAGAACAGCAGAAGGAATTCAACGCCAGGCTCGCCCGGTTTCGATCGGAACAATCGATCCTCGTCCAACGGGTCGCCATGCATCGACAGTCGGTCGTGGGATTGCAGGCCCAGAAACAGGCCATTCAGCAACAGGTGGAACTGGTGAAGAAGGAGCTCGGCATTAAGACCAGCCTGCTGGACAAGGGCCTCACCAATCGTACCGAATACTCCCAGCTTTTGCGCAGCGAAGCGGACCTCGTCGGGCAGGCCGGGGCGATGGAGGCCAATCTTGCAGCGGCCAACACCCAGATCGTCGAGGCCCAGGAGCAGACAGAGCACCTCACCACGCAGCGTGTGGAGGAGGCACTGACCAAGTTGGATGAGGTTCGCGCCAACCTGGCCGACATCGAGGAACAGATCAGGGCGTCGGAGGCGGTGCTGCGGCGAACGACGATCAAGGCGCCGGCGGCGGGCATAGTCGTCTCGTCGACCTACAATTCCAAGGGCAGCGTGGTTGCCCCCGGCGAAAAGATCATGGAGATACTCCCCACGGCACCGGGCCTGATCGTCGATGCAAGGCTGCGGCCAAAAGACATCGATCAGGTCCGTGTCGGCCAGCCGGCGAAACTGCGATTGTCGGCCTTGAACATGCGGCTTACCCCAGAGGTTTCAGCCACCGTGACCCAAATTTCCGCGGACCGGCTCATCGACCAGGCTACGCATGAGCCCTATTTCCGCGCCAGGCTGAAGATTGCCGCCGAGTTGCCGTCCGGCGTGAGGCCCGAGCAGCTTTATCCCGGAACACCTGTCGAGGCGTTCATCAGCACTGGCGACCGGACATTCTTCGAGTATCTGGCACGGCCGATGCTCGATTCTTTCGCTCGCGCCTTCACGGAGCGGTAGACATTGGGGATCGAACGATCAGCGCACCGCTTCGCGCTGGCTACCGGGCAGGCGGGTGGCGATCAGCTTGTCGATGCGGCGGCCGTCGAGATCGACCACCTCGAAGCGCCATCCTTGCGCGTCGACGCATTCGCCGGTCGCCGGCAGATGGTGCATGTGCGACAGCACATAGCCGGCGACGGTCTCGTAGTCGCGGTTTTCGGGCAGGTCGATGCCCAGAATCTCGGCCATCTCGTCGGCCTGCATATAGCCGGCAAGCAGCCATGAGCCGTCTTCGCGCTTGACGGCGTTTTCCTCGTCGCCGGCATCGAGGTCAGCCCGAAACACGCCGGTGATGGCTTCGAGAATGTCGGCCGGCGTGACGATGCCTTCGAAATGGCCGTATTCATCATGCACCAGCGCCATCGGCACGTCGGATTCCTTGAGCTTGTGCAGCACGTCGAGCGCGTCGGCCTGGTCGTAGACGATGGGCGCGGCGCGCACATGCTTGCGCGGGTCGAGCGTGCGGCCGGCAAGGATCGCGGCCAGCACGTCGCGCGTCTGGACGACACCGACCATGACGTCGACGCCGCCGTCGCCGGCCGGCAGGCGCGAATGCTGGGTTTCCATCAAAAGCTTGCGGATCGTCGTGTCGTCGGACTGCAGATTGATCCAGTCGACCTCGGTGCGCGGCGTCATCACCGCCCGCACGGCGCGGTCGCCAAGCCGCATGACGCCGGCGATCATGCGCCGCTCGTCGGATTCGATGGTGCCGTGATGCTCGGCCTCGGCGACCAGCATCTTGATCTCCTCGTCGGTGACCTTCTCCTCGCTTTCACCGCGCTGGCCAAGCAGCCACAATATGGCGCGGCCGGAAATGTCGAGCAGGAACACCAAGGGCGCCGAGACAGTCGCCAGGATGGTCATGGCCGGAGCGGCGCGGGCAGCAACGCGCTCGGGGTCGCGCAGCGCGATCTGCTTGGGCACCAGTTCGCCGACGATCAGCGAGAAATAGGTGATGATGGCAACGACAATGCCGACGCCGAGCGGGTCGGCGACGCTTTCGCGCATGCCTATCGAGGCCAGGTACACCGACAGCCGGTCACCCAGCGTGGCGCCGGAGAAGGCGCCGGAAAGCACGCCGACCAGCGTGATGCCGATCTGCACCGAGGACAGGAACTTGCCGGGGTTAGAGCCAAGGTCCAGCGCACGGCCGGCGCCGTTGACGCCGCGGTCGATCATTGCCTTGAGCCGTGCCGGGCGCGATGAAACGATAGCGAGTTCGGACATCGACAAAAGGCCGTTCACGCAGATGAGGACGACCACGATAGCAATTTCAACGTATAGCATGAGGGCTCAATAGCATTGCGGCGGGCCGCTCGAAAATAGTCCGCCAGCATTTTTAGAAGATGACAGTGCTGGCTGATGAAGCGACACGGCCACGCGGCATCGCACAGACGATGCCTCTTTCGACCGTTTGCGACAACGGCCTTGTCGCAAGGCCCATTTCATTCACTGCAACTGCTTCAGCACGCCGATAATCGCCTTGCCGTCAGTGAAATAGGGGTCGCCGCCGCCATTGCGGCCGGTCTTGGTGGCGCCGATGCCCCCCATGTCGCTGGTTGATGCCAGCAGATCGGCTGCGCTCAGGTCGCCGATCAGGAAGTCGCGTTCGGCATCGATGTCGGGACCGATGTGATGGGTGATTGCGCCCGTGTCGTGGCTGAGGCCGACGCCGCGATCGAAGCTGGCGGCACCCAGCCAGAGCGGGCGGCCGTCGTCGCCGACCGTATCCGTCTGCCAGAAGCGGACGTGGTGGCGCCGGTCGGCACTGTCGCCGACCGGCTTTTCGAAAGCGAGATCCTGGGGGCGACCGTCGAACAGCAGGCGGCTCATCGGCGCATCGGGATAGGGGCGGGAAAACAGGACACTTTCGCCGATATCGATGGCGGTTCTCAGGGTGACGGCATCGGCGGTGTCCCAGCCGGCGACGGCGAAGGCATGGACCACTTCCTTTTCAGTGCCGACAAGACCGACATTGATCGGGTCGCCCGGAATGCCTTGCGGCGTGTGCGTCACCATTTCGAAGCGCTGGTCGCGAAAGCCGCGCTCCCGGAACGTCCAGAATTCCGGCGCGGCGAGATAGGCAAGCGCGAACCAGGCACCCAGCAGGGCCGCTACCCAGATTGCAATGCGTCGCCGAAGGCTTCGTTGGCTCATGAAGGAGGCTCGATTCGTGCGGTATCTGTTGCCTGACGGACCCTGGAAATCAATGGCCAGCGATGCGCAGCCGGTTTATCGTCAGCCATCGTTTTTGTGTGGGGGCAGGAATGAAGCGAAAGCCGGCAGGCCGCGGACCGATGGCGTTGACCGCCGACCTTGTCGCGAGGGTCGAGCGTATCGAACCTGATCCTGGCCCTGAGCCTGGAGCAGCCGAGCACACGGACGCGGAGTTTGACGGCCTTGTCGAGCAACTGTTGTCGCAATACCGGCCTGAAGCGCTGTGGGTATTTGCCTATGGCTCGCTGATCTGGAATCCTGAATTCGTTCCTGTCGAGCAGCGCCCGGCCACTGCGCCAGGATGGCACCGCTCGTTCTGTCTGAAACTGACCCGCTGGCGTGGCACCCGCGAATTGCCGGCCTTGATGCTGGCGCTCGATCGCGGCGGCAGCTGCAATGGAATTGTCTATCGACTGCCTGCGGAAGACCATTTTGGGCAACTCGGCCAGCTTATGCGCCGCGAGATCGATGCCAACCCGCCAACCAACGTGCCTTGCTGGATCAAGGTCAAGACCAAGGAGGGGCCGCTGCGCGCCCTGGCTTTCGTCGCCGCGCCAGATGGCAGGGCCTATGCAGGACGGCTGCCGCCGGAGCAGGTCGCGGATACGCTCGCGCGAGCTGCCGGACACTGGGGCTCGTCGGCGCAGTATCTGTTCCGGACTGTCAGCAAGCTGGAGGAAAGCGGTATCCACGACCGGAACCTCTGGCGCATCCAGGACATGGTGGCACGGCAAATCATCGCTTCCACCGCTGGCGCAGGACCTACCTGATCAATTGCTACCGGCAGGCGCGATAACCGTTCTTGCGGTTCTTGATGTCGAAGTGGAAATGGTTGCGGTGGTCGTAATTGTAGCCGGGGCCGAGCACGGTGGTGAAATACTGGCAGCCATCGGCGCGCACATTGTTGAGGAAGCCGCGCGTGCGGAAGGCAAACAGGCCGGGCTTGCGCACGTCGATGTCGTCGCCATTGTTGAGCTCGATGCTCATGACGTCCAGCGCGTTGCCCTTGCCATGCTCGGACAAAACACCTTCGCCGGCGATGTTGCGGCAGGAATAGCTGGAGCCCTGGTGAATGGTCTTGACGCCGGAGAAGTAGCGCCAGCGCGCTGAGGGAACGAGCTCGTTCTTCGTCCAGGCGGCGAAGGTGGCGGCCATGTCGCAGGTCAGCGTCGCGGCAGGTTTCATCTGGATGCTGCCGATGGCAGTGACTTTTACGGGATAGTCGATGCCGCACTGGCCTTCATGGATCGGCGCCAGGTCGGTGTAGGCGACATCGAGGCGCTTCAGCTGCTGACGGCAATCGGTTTCGCTGGCCGGTATCTGCTCGACCGGCGACATCGGCTCATCCATGCGCGGATAGGCGGCCTGCGTCATGTAGGGATTGGACGGGACAAGTCTCTGCATGCCCGTATATTGCGGCACGGCCGCCGTTTGCGCGCCGACATCGACGGCCGGCTGCAGCGACAGCACGCTGCCGGTGTTGCAAGCCGAAACCGCCGCGAGAGTGAGGCCGGCGGCCAGCAGCATCGCGGGTTTCGAATGGCGCACGGTGGCGAAGAACACGGCGCGAAATTTGCCGGCCATTGGCGGAATCCTAGTTCGAACCTGATCCGTGATCAGGTTCGAACTTTTGCCTGACCATGATCTTTTCCGAAAACCGGTTCCCACTTTTCGGGATCTTGGTTCGGATATCCGGCATTTTAACGATCAAGGGTAAAGGAAAGCTCAGCGTCCGCGTTCACGCCTGCGGCGGAAATGCGGCATGTGCCTTTACAGCGTGCTCACTGGCAAAATGTGCCGCCATGTTTGCGCGGCTCGAGATCGAGATGGAAATGCAAAGCGTGATCGGCGTCGGCACCCGGCCCAAGCACGGTCTTGAAGGGCCCACAGGCGGCCTTGCGCACTGCGTTGAGGAATTTGGCGTCCTTTTCCGGCGGCGACGGACCGATCTCGATCTTCTTTCCGTCGGAGAGTGTGAAGCTGCCGATGTCGAGCGCGTTGCCGAATGCATGCTCCGACAGTTTCCTGGTGCCATGGCGCGGCCGGCAGACGAAAGCCGAGGCCTGGCTGATGGACTTCAACTCCGTGCCGAACTCCGCCTTGGCGGCTGGCTGGATGATATCGGCGGTGAAGCGGGCGGCCGCCTCGGCCATCGAGCAGTTGAGCTCGGTGGCAGGACCGATGGCGATCGACTTGTTGAGCGTCTTAATGACGAGGGGATAGGGGATGGAGCAGCCGATTTCGGGATTGCTTTCCGCCTTGTGCTCCTCGAATTCGACGCCGAGACCCTTCAGCCGCTCGCGGCAAGCGACTTCCGCCGCAGGCATCTTGTCCGCAGGCCGGTCGGCCGAGCGCGGATCTGGCAGCATCTTCTTGTCGCCGGCATCGGCCGGCTTTTCAGGCGGCTGTGGGGCAACGGCCGGCGGCTGAGCCTCAGGTTCCTCAATGTCGGGCTTTGGCGTCGGGGTCGGTACGTCGGCTGGCGGCTCCGGCTCGCTTTCCGTATCGGCTGGCGGCTCTGGGGCCGACGGTTCGGGCCGCGCCTGCTTTTTCTGACGTGACTTTTCTTCATTGAACTGGTCGGACGTTGCGTCTGTCTGGGGCCGTCTGTTTTGGGGCCGTCGGTCTTGGGAATGTCGGTCTTCTGCTCTTCCGTCTTTGCAGCGGCTGCGGGACGTGGTTCAGGCACCGGCGCATCGGCAGGCGATGGCAGCTTTGGGGATGATGTTGGAGGCGGTGGCGTTAGAGACGATGGCGGGGCATTTTGCGTTTTCTGCTGAGCCGGTTTCGGGGTGGACTGCTGCTCCACTCGCGATTTCGCCTTATGGCGGCCATGCGGCTTCAACGGCTGGTCGACCCGCGGTGTCAACGGCTGCTCCACCCTCGGTGTCAGTGGCCTGTGATGCTTGTGACGATGTTTGGCGTCGGCCGGCGCCACCAGCAAAGCGGTGACGGCCGTAGCCAGTGCAATCCTGTATATTCGGGAAAAGACAGACGACCCCATCGCCGTCAACGGCGCGCGCGCCCGGAGGTTGCCTTCAGCCCATCACGAACGGTAACCACGCCGTTACGCGCCGATCGCTTCAAGGCCTTCCTCCAGCCAGTCGGCAAGCAGCGGCATGCCAAGCAGATATTTCGCCGTGCGCTTGTTGGCGCGTTCGCGCGCCGCGGCCAGCGCATCCGCCCACTCGGACGCATCGTAGTCGCCGCGGCCGACCCATGCCAGCGCCACCAGTTCGGCGGCTTCATCGACATTGAGGTCGTTGATCAGCTCGCGCAGTTCTTCCTCTGTCAGGTTTTCAGAGCTTTCCTCGGCGAGGCCGTCATGGTGGTGGTTGACATGGGACTCGCCGTCGAGTTCGACCTCGTGTTCGGCGCCGTCGGCATAGTCCTCGTTGACGGCGGCACTCAGCGCCTTGGCCTTGAGGATGAACAGGCGCACGGTGTCGGGGCCGATCGTGAGGTCCCAGTCCTTTTCAAGTCGCCGCTGCACGGGCCCTCTCCGTCCGTCGTTTGCCGGATGATAGCGGATTTGCCGCATCCGTCACCTGATGTTCTCCACCCCTGCTTTTTCCGGCCCTGCTTTTTCCGGCCCTGCTTTTTCCGGGATGAAACGCGAGGCACTTGGCGTTAGTGTTGCATTCTCACCCCTCAAGGAGGCTTCGATGCATAAAAGAATCCTGATCCAGGCGGCGACTGCCCTTGTCGCGCTGCAGTTCTTCGCCGTCCCGGTGTACGCGGCGGGCAGTAGCGGTGGCAGCGATGCGACCGTCACCCAGTGCAAAAAGGGCGAAGTCTGGGACAAGAAGAAGAAAAAGTGCGTCGCGCCCCAGGAAGGCATGCTGGACGACGACAGCATTTATGATGCCGGTCATGCGCTGGCGATGGCCGGGCGCTATGACGAGGCGATCGCCGTGCTGAGCCTCGCTGCCAACAAGCAGGATCCGCGCATCCTCAACTATCTCGGCTATTCGCACCGCCATTCCGGCCGGGTCACCGTCGGCCTCGGCTATTACGAGGAAGCGCTGCGCATCGACCCGAACTACACGCTGGTGCGCGAGTATCTCGGTGAGGCGCATCTGCAGATCGGCGATCTGGCCGGCGCCCAGCAGCAGCTGATGGAAATCGAGAAGCGCACCGGCAAGGGATCGCGCGAATACGGCATGCTGTCCGAGCAGATCGACCATTTCATGCGGAGCTGATCAGGCTCCAGGGCTTTCCGAAGCGGCCGCGAGCGATCGCGGCCGCTTTTTGCTGCCCTTGCCTCGCTGAAAGCGGGGATGATTTTTGCAAAACCGATTTTTGGACGTGAAAAACCCGGAAAGATTGCTATATCTTGGGAAATTGCGGTGAAACGGTTCCGTTAGCCCGAGGCTGCCGGACCGTTTTCTTTTTGTACCCATCGACAAGGCTTTCCCCGAAACGCGGGGGTGGCGGCAGGAAAGGTCAGGCATCATGAACAAGGTCCCGATGACAGGCGAGGGGTTCGCGTCATTGAAGGAAGAACTGCGTTGGCGCCAGCAGGAAGAGCGGCCGCGCATCATCGAGGCGATCTCCGAAGCGCGCTCGCATGGCGACCTGTCCGAAAATGCCGAATATCATGCCGCGAAAGAGGCGCAGAGCCTCAATGAGGGCCGCGTCAACGAGCTCGAAGACTATATCGCGCGCGCTGAAGTGATCGACGTCACCAAGCTCAGCGGCGAAAAGGTCAAGTTCGGCGCCACCGTGGTGCTGGTCGACGAGGATACCGAGGAAAAGAAGACCTACCAGATCGTCGGCGACCAGGAAGCCGACGTGAAGTCCGGCCGCATCTCGATCTCCTCGCCGATCGCGCGGGCGCTGATCGGCAAGGAAGTCGGCGACGCCATCGAGGTCAACGCGCCCGGCGGTGCCAGGGGTTACGAGATCGTCCAGGTGCAGTTCATCTAGGCGCCAAAAGGCGAGGGCACTGGGCTCTTTTGCTCAAACGCCGCGCTGCCCCTCATCTGGCTGCCGCCATCTTCTCCCCGTGAACGGGGAGAAGGACGCGCTCATCGATGGTTTCGCCAATTTTCAACGTTGCAAGAAGGGCGCCGGCGTTGCGGGCCAGCTTCTTTCTCCCCGTTTACGGCAGGGCAATCGCATATGGCGATTTTCTTGGTTTTCCAGATACTTGGCTGGATACCAAGAAAATCGTCGACGCGGACGGTTCGCGATTTGATTCTGATCCGTTCTTGCTCCGATTCGGGTTCGATACCGCGATCGAACGTCGGCAAAAGTGTCTCCCAGCCACTAAGTGGCTGCAAAGACTCAGAAATTCCATATGCGATTGCCCTGCCGTTTACGGGGAGAAATGCCCGGCAGGGCAATGAGGGGCGGCGCTGACCTTCCCAATTGAATTGATTGAGAAAATCAACTCTTAGCAGCATTAGCCTGGCCAAGTGTCTGGCGCTCCAATAGCCTCTCCACTTCCGCTACCACCTCCACCGGCGTCACCCGTCCACCTGTCGCGGCCAGCAGCGTCGACGCATAGGGCCCGCGGGGGCCGGTCAAACCCGGCTCCGTCGCCAGGAACACGGCGACCGTCGGCAGGCCGAAGGCGCTGGCGAGGTGGGTCAGGCCGGTATCGGCGCCGATGACCAGGGTCGAGCGGCCAAGGATGGCGGCAATGTCGGCCAGCGAAGATTTTGGTATGACGATCGTCGATGGCACTGCTTTGCCGATCGCTTCGGCCACGGTCTTCTCGCGCTCGTTCGACCAAGTGGTGACCGGCGTCATGCCGCGCTCGACCAGCAGGCGGGCGGTTCCGATCCAGTCTTCGACAGGCCATTTCTTGTCCTCGCGGCTGGTGCCGTGCAACAGGAAGGCGGTTTTTCCGGTGATGCCGGCGAGACCGCCGGGCGGCGGCACGATGCCGGAAGCGAGCATCGACAGATCGGGCTGGTAGCCAAGCGCCAGTCCGAACAGCCGCCTTGTCCGCTCGATGGCGTGCAGGTCGCGTGGCACGCCGTAGGTGACGTCATAAAACAGCGTCGCCGAGGGCTCGCGCGCGCTCGACCGGTCGAAGCCGGCGATCGGCGCGCCCGCCTGCCGCGCCACCAACGCCGATTTCAGCAGGCCCTGTGCATCGATGACCAGGTCATAGCGGCATTCGCGCAAGGTGCGGCGCAGCGCGGCCGCCTCGCGCCAGGTGCCGCCACTAAACAGCGCCTTGCGCCAGCGCCGGATGGCGACCGTGTGAATCCCAGCGATCGCCGGATGCAGCGCCACAATGCCGGCGAACGCCTCCTCGACACACCAGTCGAAGGACACGTCCGGCCGGTTCTGGCTGGCGTCCTCGACAGCCGGAAAGGTATGGATGACATCGCCCATCGACGATGTCTTGACGATGAGGACCTTCATGCCGCGGCCGGGAGTTCCAGCAACCGGTCCGCCGCCGCCGCGACCTGCCCGACTTCCAATGTCTTCAGGCAGTTGAGATGGCCGAGCGGGCAGACCTTCTGGTGGCAAGGCGAACAGGAAAGATGAAGCCAGACCAGCTCGCGCCGTTCCGCCAGCGGTGGCGTGTTCTCAGGCGAGGTCGAGCCATAGACGGCGACGATCGGCGTGCCGACCCCTGCCGCGACATGCATCAGGCCGCTGTCGTTGGAGACCGCCAGCCTTGCCGCCGCGATCAGGTCGATGGCGTCCTCCAGCCGCGTCTGGCCGGCGAGGTCGACGACGCCCGGGCAAGGGCTGCGATCTCCGCCGTCACGTCGCGGTCGTTCTTCGAACCGAACAGCGCGACCTTCAGGCCCTTGCTCATGAACTCGCGGGCAAGGCCGGCATAGCTTTCGCTCGGCCAGCGCTTGGCCGGGCCGAACTCGGCCCCAGGCATCAGGGCTACGAATTTTTGCGGCGCCAGCCCGAAACGATCGAGCAAAGCAGCCTGGTTGCCGGCATCCACGGTCAGATGAGGCGCACGGAAGCTGCCACCCTTGGCGAGGCTGAAATAGGCCTGCGCGGTGCGCCGTTTCACGGCGTCCGGCAGCGGCACGATGTCGGTCAAAAGGCCATAGCGCATCTCGCGCAGATGGCCGAAACGGCGCGGAATGCGGGCAAAGAACGGGATCAGCGCCGATTTCCAACTGCCCGGCAGGACATAGGCCATGTCGTAGCGGCCGCGCAGCAGGCGGCCGAAGCGGCGGCGATGGGTGAATTCGAGCGCGCCGGGCTTCAGCGGAAAGTCGATCTGCTGACGGATCTCGGGCATGCGCTTGACCAGCGGTGCCGCCCAGGCCGGCGCCAGCACGTCGATCGCGGCGTTGGGATGCAGTTCCTTCAGCGCCGAAAACAGGCACTGCGCCATCACCATGTCGCCCACCCAGCGTGGGCCGATCACGAGGATCGTTGGGCTTTCAGCCATTCGACATAGTCTCTGACACCGGTTTCCACTGTCCGGAATTGGCCATTGTAACCGGCCGCGCGCAAACGGGACATATCAGCTTGCGTGAAGCTCTGGTAGCTGCCCTTGAGGTGGTCGGGAAAGGGGATGAATTCGATCCCGCCCTTGCCCAGCGTATCGATGACGGTTTCGGCGATGGCGCGGAACGGCTGGGCGCGGCCGGTGCCGCAGTTGAAAATGCCGCTCGAGCCCCGCTTCCACAGCCACAGATTGACGTCGGCGACGTCGCCGACATGAATGAAGTCGCGGCTTTGTTCGCCGGGGCCGAAGCCGTCATAGGCGCCGAACAGTTTCGGGTTTTCGCCGCGCTCGACCTGGTTGAACAAATGGAAGGCGACCGAGGCCATGGCACCCTTATGCGCCTCGCGCGGGCCGTAGACGTTGAAATAACGCAGGCCAGCGACCTGCGAATGATCGGTGTCGAAGACGGTGCGCCTGACATAGTCGTCGAACAGTTTCTTCGAATAGGCATAGACGTTGAGCGGCCGCTCGAGCGCCGGCTCCTCGCGAAACTCGGAACCGCCACCATACACGGAGGCCGAGGAGGCGTAGAGGAAGGGCAGGCGCAGCGCCTGGCAGGCATGCAGCAGCCGCTTCGAATAAGCAAAATTCACCTCCATCATGAACTTGCCGTTCCACTCCGTGGTGGTCGAGCAGGCGCCTTGGTGGAACACGGCCTCGATGCGGCCAAGCGACCCGGCCTCGATGCGGGACAGGAGTTCATCCTTGTCGAGATAGTCGGCAATGCTGAGATCGGCGAGATTGGCGATCTTGTGGCCGTCGGTAAGATCGTCGACGACCAGAATGTCGTCATGCCCTTCGGCATTGAGTGCGGCGACGATGTTGGAGCCGATCATGCCGGCGCCGCCCGTGACGATGATCATGAAGGCCTCTGGTTGCTTGCGATTCCGGTCCTTATAAGGGAGGCCAGCCGGGCTGTCGACAAAGCAGGTGTTCCAGGGCAATCGTTTTGGATGACCATAATTCTACGTGTGACGCTGACCGGCAATGGTCGAAGTGGGCGCCGCCCCTCATTGCCCTGCCGGGCATTTCTCCCCGTATAGTGACGGGGAGAAGAGGCTGGCCGCGGCGCCGGCGCTTTCTTCAATGCATACAATTGGCGAAACCGTCGGACAGAGCGTCCCTCTCCCCGTCTCTATACGGGAGAGGATGCCGGCAGGCAGGTGAGGGGCAGCGCAAACACGTCGAAAGGGTGCTAGGACGAATTCGAAGATACCCATATCTGTGCTATCGCCAACAGCCTGTCAGAAACGCCATTACTGAGGGAAAAAAATGCCGTCGACCGAACTACTCATTGCGTTTTTCGCCACCACGGCGATCTTCGCCTATATCCCTGGTCCGGCCATGCTTTATGCCGCGGCGCAGACGATGGCGCGCGGGCGCTGGTCGGGACTGACGGCAGCACTTGGCATCCATCTCGGCGGCTATGTGCATGTCTTTGCCGCCGCTGCCGGCCTGTCGGTGCTGTTCCATGCCGTGCCGCCGCTCTACATGGCGGTCAAGCTGATCGGCGCGCTCTATCTGATCTGGCTCGGCGTCTCGCTGTTTCGCAAGCGCGTGGAAGGCGATGTGGCACTGCCGGCGATCGAGCGGAAATCGGCGCGCCGCGCGTTTTTCGAGAGCATCACCGTCGAGGTGCTCAATCCCAAGACCGCGATCTTCTTCATGGCGTTCCTGCCGCAGTTCATCGACGCCTCGGCGGCGCTTCCGGTCTGGCTGCAATTCGTCGTGCTGGGCACCATCGTCAACCTGATGTTCTCCTCGGCCGACATTGCGTGCGTCTTCCTCGCCGGTCTCGTGATCGGCCGGCTGCGGCGTTCGAGCCGCGCGCAGCGGCTGATGCAGCGGGCCGGCGGGGCGGTGCTGGTCGGGCTTGGCGTTCACGTTGCCCTGCAGAAAAGCTGACGCTTCGGACAGTCGCGGGTCATGCCCTGACGTTGCGCTGCGTGGATTTGCGGTATATCGGCAGGCATGAACGATCCGGCCCGTAAATTGACAATTTTCAGCACGATTGAGATTTGCCTTACCCTCGCGTTGCCAGTGACATGATCAAGCACAATCCGCCTTCTCCCGAACCCCTGCACCGCGCCATTGCGCGCTTTGGCGATGTTGCCGTGCTGGTTGTCGGCGACCTCATCCTCGACCGCTTCGTCAACGGCGTCATCGAGCGGATTTCGCCGGAGGCGCCGATCCCGGTGCTGCATGGACGCGGCGAAAGCTCGGCGATGGGCGGCGCCGGCAATGTCGTGGCCAACATCGTTTCGCTTGGCGCGCGCGCCATTCCGGTGTCGGTGATCGGCACCGACACCGCCGGCGACAGCCTGGTGCGGATGCTTGGCGAGCTCGGTGCCGAGACGATGGGGCTTTCGCAGCAGCGTGGCCGTATGACCTCGTCGAAGAGCCGCTTCAGCGCGCTCAACCAGCAGGTGCTGCGTTTCGACGAGGAAGAGATCAAGCCGCTCGACGAGGCGGAGCGGGCGGGTCTGATCCGGCATTTCCGTGCCGCACTTGCGGGCGCCGACATCGTCATCCTGTCCGATTACGGCAAGGGCATCCTGCTCGACGGCGTCGCCGCCGAGCTGATCGCCATCTGCCGCGAGGCAGGAAAACCGGTGCTGGTCGATCCGAAGGGCCGCGACTATGCGCGCTATGCCGGCGCGACCGCCATCACGCCCAACCGCAAGGAGCTTGGCGAGGCCGTCGGCCACGCGGTGTTCGCCGATGACGAGATCGTCGCGGCCGCCCGGGAGTTGATATCAGCCCACGGCTTCGACTTCGTCGTCGCCACCCGGAGCGAAAAGGGCATGAGCGTCGTCGGCCCGGATGAGGCGCGCCACATCGCCACCCAGGCGCGCGAAGTGTTCGATGTCTCGGGCGCCGGCGACACGGTGATCGCGACGTTTGCGCTGGCGCTGGCGTCAGGTGCGGACCCCGTGGCGGCGGCCTCGATCGCCAATGCCGCCGGCGGCGTCGTGGTGGGCAAGCGCGGCACCGCGCGGCTGACGGTGGAAGAGCTTACCGGCGCGCTGTTTCGCTCGCATGGACCGACCGCCCACAAGGACGCCATCCTCGATGCCGCGTCGGCCGCGCGCATGGTGGCGGCCTGGAAGGAAGAGGGCCTCAGCGTCGGCTTCACCAATGGCTGTTTCGACATCCTCCACGCCGGCCATGTCAGCCTGCTGCACGCGGCGCGCAGCCAGTGCGACCGGCTGGTGCTTGGCTTGAACAGCGATGCCTCGGTGCGGCGGCTGAAAGGGCCGGGCCGCCCGGTCAACGACCAGCATGACCGCGCCTGCGTGCTTGCTGCCCTGGCCTCGGTCGACGCCGTCGTTGTCTTCGAGGAGGACACGCCGCTGGCGCTGATCGAGGCGCTTCTGCCCGACATACTGGTCAAGGGTGCGGATTACACGATCGACACCGTGGTCGGCGCCGAAATCGTGCAGAAGGCCGGCGGGCGCGTCGTGCTGGTCGATCTCGTTGCCGGCAAAAGCACCACCGGCACCATCGGCAAATTGCGCGCCGGCTCTACAAACTGAGGTTTTGATGTCTGAACTGAACGACTATCTGGTCCGCTCGGCGGCCGCGATCACGGCGATGGTCGAGCGTGACCTGACCAGCGAGATGGAGCAGGCGGTGAGTGCCGTGGTGACGGCGCTTTCGTCGGGCAAGGCCTTCCTGATCGCCGGCAATGGTGGCTCGGCCAGCGACGCCATTCATATCGCCGGCGAACTGGTCGGCCGCTTCCTCAAGGAACGCAAGGCCTACAATGTCATCGCGCTGCCGGCCAATGCCGCGGTGCTGACGGCCTGGGGCAACGACTACGGCTTCGACACGGTGTTCTCGCGTCAGGTCGAGGCACATGGATCGGCCGGCGGCGTGCTGCTGGCGATTTCGACCAGCGGCAATTCGCCGAGCATTCTCGCCGCCGCCGAACAGGCGCGGATGATGGACATGACGGTGATCGGCCTGACCGGCGACACCGGCGGCAAGCTGAAGCCCCTGTGCGACATCCTGCTCAACGTGCCCTCGACCTCGACGCCGATCATCCAGCAGGGGCATCTGTGCCTCTACCATCATCTCTGCGAAGTGGTCGAAGCGCGCCTCAGCAATGGCTGACAGAACGGAGGCACCGCACCCGCTGACCGAGCCGGGTGTGTGGGTCGAGCGGATCGGCAA
Organism: Mesorhizobium kamtschaticum; assembly: GCF_056174585.1. Lineage (NCBI taxonomy): Bacteria > Pseudomonadati > Pseudomonadota > Alphaproteobacteria > Hyphomicrobiales > Phyllobacteriaceae > Mesorhizobium > Mesorhizobium kamtschaticum. Next base: position 3,229,197 of record NZ_CM149691.1, read on the forward strand.
CCGGGTTTTTCCGGCGCATCTGCCGGCGCTGTTCCTCGACCGCGACGGCACCATCAATGTCGATACCGACTATCCCAGCGATCCGGCCGAGATCGAACTCAGGCCGCAGATGCTACCGGCGATCGCGGCCGCCAACAGGGCCGGGATTCCGGTCGTCGTGGTCACCAACCAGTCCGGCATTGCGCGCGGTTATTTCGACTGGAGCGTTTTCGCCAAGGTGAATAGCCGCGTGCTCGAGCTGTTGGACGATCAGGGCGTGTTCGTAGACATGGTGCTTGCCTGCGCCTACCACGAGGCCGGTGTCGGGCCGCTCGCTGTTGCCGATCATCCGATGCGCAAGCCCAATCCGGGCATGCTGATCGAGGCGGGCAAACGCCTTGCTCTCGATCTCCGGCACTCCCTGATCGTCGGCGACAAGCTCGCCGACATGCAGGCGGGACGGCGCGCCGGTCTGGCACAGGGCTGGCTGGTCGACGGCGAGGCGGCGATCCAACCCGGCTTCGCCATCAGATCCCTTCGGGACAGCAGCGACCTCGGTGGCCTGCTTGCAGCCATCGAAGCGTTCGGCCGGGACAACAGGTCCTGATCCAGGCCTGACGGCTCACAAGGGATCGTTGCGTTCCGAGGCTTCGTAGAGTTTGGCCTCGGTGGCGAAGGAATAGATCATCACCGACATCGAGTAGACGAAGCCATGCCGGCCGCACAGGAAGTAGCGCTTGGCCAGGTAGAATTTCAGGAAGTTGCCGAACGGCGACAGCACCAGCCGCACCAGGCCCGGCTTCTTGCCTTTCTCGACCAGGGTGACGGCCTTGAGGCCGGAATAGGCGTTGGCGCGGGCAAGGTCCTCCTCGACCGATATTTCGCGGCGATGCAGCAGGACGCCCTCTTCGATCGTGCCGGTCTCGCCCGGCACGTGGAAGGCTTCGTGCACCCGCGCGGTGAGATCCATGGTGGCGCCTTCCCTACGGAAGAGCCGCATCAGCCTGTTGTGCAGCACCCAGCGATGCGCATAACCGTAGCCCTTCAGCCAATCGCGGCGGCGGATGTACCATCCGCTGATCTTGTCGTCGGCGGCCTGCGTGATGGCGACGATCGACTGCCGCAGCTGGTCGTCGACGCGCTCGTCCGGGTCGATCGAAAGACACCAGGGTTGGGTGGCATGGTCGAGCGAGAATTGCCGCTGACGCGGAAACCCCTGCCAGTCATTGTGCATGAGGGTTATCGGGTAGCCCTTGGCGATATAGCTCTGCACGCATTCGATGGTGCCGTCCGTCGAGCCGGAATCGACAATGATGATCTCGGCGCAGAAGTCGATGCTTTCCAGGCACGGGCCGATCATATCGGCCTCGTTCACGCAGATGATAAGCGCCGAGACCGGGCTTGCAAATCGAGTCATGGTCCCCTTCCCATGGCGGGCCGCCCCCGGAACAAACGCTGCTTGCGCCAGTTTTCAAGCAATTCCCGATGGAAAACCGTTACACACTTTTTCAGGAATTGCTTAAGAAACCAAGCAGGCGGCGAAGTCCGGCAGAGCCGTCCAGCCTTGTACATCAGCGTCTTTCGAATACCAACGCGGCGCCGGTGTGGCGAAGGCCAGGAATTCGCGGCCCTCAGGGGCGCTCGAAGGAAACCAGGCCTTCATCCTTGACCCGGCGGATGGTGAGCGCGGTGCGCACCGTGTCGACATTCGGCGTCGAGGTCAGTTCCTCGATGACGAAGGTCTGGAAGGCGCCGAGGTCGCTTGCCACGCAGTGCAGCAGGAAATCGGATTCGCCCGAAACCATCCAGGCATCGCGCACGATCGGCCAGCCGCGCGTGCGTTCGGCGAAGGTGCGCAGCTCGGCATCGGCCTGGTGATGCAGGCCGACCAGGCAGAAGGCGACGACATCGAGGCCGAGCGCGGGCGCGTTGAGCAGCGCGCGATAACCGCGAATGATGCCGGCTTCCTCCAGCCGCTTGACCCGGCGCAGGCAGGGCGGGGCCGAAATGCCGACGCGGTTCGACAGCTCGACATTGGTCATGCGCCCGTCCGCCTGCAACTCGCGCAGGATCTTCCAGTCGATGGCGTCGAGGTCGGCTTTCAGCGGCATGGCGGTCTCAGCTCGGCGCAAGATCTTTCGCGATTTTGTAATTAAACGACTTTTGTGTTGGCGCCAGCCCTCATCAACGCGATTTTTTGAACGGTAACGAAAGCGGCGATCGTGCGAATAACCGCTTGGGCCGAAGCTTTCCGGGGACGACGGCCCGTTCGTCTTGCTGGCGTGGTTGGCAACCCTTACATTAAGCGCGAATTCCACGTCTTTCTCCAAGGCACCCCGTTGTCTGCCCCGCAGAGGCTCTAAATGACCACCAAGCACGCGCCTGTTCTTATCATCGGTTCCGGCCCGGCCGGCTATACGGCGGCGGTCTATGCCGCACGCGCCATGCTGAAGCCGATGCTGGTCGCCGGCCTGCAGCAGGGTGGCCAGCTGATGATCACCACCGATGTCGAAAACTATCCCGGCTTCGCCGACCCCATCCAGGGACCGTGGCTGATGGAACAGATGCTCAAGCAGGCCGAGCATGTCGGCACCGACATCATCAACGACATCATCACCGAGGTCGATCTCAACGTGCGGCCGTTCCGCGCCAAGGGCGATTCCGGCACCACCTACACCGCCGACGCACTGATCATCGCGACCGGCGCGCAGGCCAAGTGGCTGGGCATTCCAACCGAGCAGGATTTCATGGGCTTCGGCGTCTCGGCCTGCGCCACCTGCGACGGCTTCTTCTATCGCGGCAAGGATGTCGCGGTGGTCGGCGGCGGCAATTCGGCGGTGGAGGAAGCGCTCTATTTGTCGAACCTTGCCAAGAGCGTAACGGTCATCCACCGGCGCAGCGACTTCCGTGCCGAGCGCATCCTGCGCGAGCGGCTCTTGAAGAAGGACAATGTCCGCGTCATCTGGGACACGATCGTCGACGAGATCACCGGCCGCCCCGGCAAGGCACCGCTGCCGCCGTCGGTCGAAGGGCTGAAGCTCAAGCACGCGGTGACCGGCGCCGAGACGCATCTCAAGGTCGATGGCGTGTTCGTGGCGATCGGCCATGCGCCGGCGGTCGAGCTGTTCGCCGGCAAGCTGAAGCAGAAGCCGAATGGCTACCTGTGGACGGCGCCGGATTCGACCCGCACCGACGTGCCCGGCGTCTTTGCCGCAGGCGACGTGACCGACGATATCTACCGCCAGGCGGTGACGGCGGCGGGGCTCGGCTGCATGGCCGCGCTCGAAGCGGAAAAGTATCTGGCCGGCATCGAAGTGCATCGCGAAGCAGCGGAATAGGGGCCGCTGTAAAACTGTTAAAAAAACGGCTTAGAAACGCCGTGTAAAAGCCTGATTTTTCATTCAGACGCCAAACAGAACGAGGGGAACCATGGCGTTGGACTGGGACAAGCTACGCGTGTTTCACGCTGCGGCGGAAGCGGGGTCGTTTACGCATGCGGCCGAGACATTGCATCTGTCGCAATCGGCGATCTCGCGGCAGGTCAGTGCGCTCGAGCACGATGTCGGCGTGCCGCTGTTCAACCGCCATGCGCGCGGCCTGGTGCTGACCGAACAGGGCGAGATGCTGTTCCGCACGGCGCATGACGTGCTGATGAAACTCGAGACCATCAAGTCGCGCCTGACCGAGACCAAGGACCGGCCCTCCGGCGTGCTTCGCGTGACGACGACCGTCGGTCTCGGCGCCGGCTGGCTGACCGAGCGGGTGCAGGAGTTCATCGAGCTCTATCCGGAAATCAGCCTGCAGCTGATCCTCGCCAATGAGGAACTCGACCTCACCATGCGCCAGGCCGATTGCGCCATCCGGCTGCGCCAGCCGCAGCAGCCGGACCTGATCCAGCGCCGCCTGTTCACCGTGCATTTCCACCTCTACGCGGCACCCTCCTATGTCGCCAAGCACGGCAAGCCGGCCTCGGTCTCGGAGTTGAGAAACCATCGCATCGTCACCTTCGGCCTGCCCGTGCCGTCGCATCTGTCGGAGTTGAACTGGCTGGAGACGGTCGGCGATTTCGAGGGCGGCCAGCGCGTGCCGTCGCTGCAGATCAACGACATATTGTCGATCAAGCGCGCCGTGCAGGGCGGCGCCGGCATCGCCATGCTGCCGGACTATGTGATCTCGAAGGATTCCGGCCTGGTGCAGCTTTTGCCGGAAACCGAAGTGCCGTCCTTTGACACCTATTTCGCCTATCCCGACGCGATGAAGAACCAGGCCAAGCTGCACGTGTTTCGCGACTTCATTATCGCCAAGGCGCGTAGCTGGTCCTTTTAGCCCAAGGCAACGATCGGCAGGGCTGGTGGGGCGACCTAGTCGCCTCGCCAGGGCGTCAGGCGCGGCAGCCAGCCGGGGACGTTGCGGCGGTAGGTGTCATAGTCGGCGCCGTAGCGGCTGGCGAGCGTCGGCTCTTCGTAGAGCCTGACGAAGGAGCCCATGACAACAGCGCCGATGACGGCATAGGCGACAAGCGTCCAGTTCGAGAACAGCAGCGCCTGGCCGATGATGATCGACAGCACGGCGACATACATGGGATTGCGGACGTGGCGGTAGATGCCGCCGATCACGAGCTTCTCGGTCGGCGCGACGGGGGCGGGCGTGCCCAACCCCTCGAGCGCGAAGCGGGCGAAGGCATGCAGCAGCACGGCGACTGCTGCGACGATGAGGGCGCTGCCGGCAAGGACGAAGCCCGGCACGGTGGACCACGGCAAGCCCCAGCGATCGCTGAGCAGCCAGGGGATCATCCCGGCAACCACGCCCGGTGCTACAATCAGGAAAATAGCGCTGCCGGCAATCGCCGAAAACGTCCGCATTGGCTGCTTCCCCCTCATTGCCTCAGAAATGAACGCCTGCTGCCTGCTTCCGCATCATTGCGCCGTTTTGACATTTCGGGACGAAAACCGGTCGCAATTCGCGATTCTGTAGTGACAATGACCCAGCCGCGTGCCCGATTTCGGCGATTTTTGCTGGTCCTATTGGCTCCCGGAATGGGTTAGACCACAGCCTGCATCTTTTTGCATGCGTGTGTTGCAAAATAGATGCTTGTTTCTTGGGCATGAAGAGCAGATATATAGATCATCTCCTGGGCGCGTTCTCCTCCCATTAGCGCCCTCGAGTGTTCCCCTCTGGAGGTTAGCCTTAACGGGCACTTCCAATCAAACTCAGCCGGATCTTCGTTGATCCGGCTTTTTTGTTGCCCGGACCCTGCCTGGCCGGCTGAGAATTTCACGAGAATTGCCGCGTAACAGTGTCATGTAACCTCTGGTAACATGACAACGATGCCTTCCGCTGCTATGTAAAGCATAGGACGCGGTGTGGTTCGGACGGGAGATGGGGGCATCACTCGGACGGCCCGGGCTCAGGCGGCTACCGCGTCCGAACCTTTTTCCGCCGAAAGCGCGGCTTCTGCACATGCGGCGGACCTGCCGTTTCCCCTCCCAAGAAAACGGTCCGCATACAAAACGACGTCCGGCTCCCCGGGCGTCGTTTTTGGTTTTTGCCCCCTCGAAGTTCGAGGGGGCGTTATGTGGGGATGGAAATTACGCGGCCTTGCCGTTGGCGTTCATCGCTTCGTCTGCGAGACGGCCGCTAAGTTCGGCCATGTGGTCGAAGGCGGCGCGATAGCTGGCGACGCCCGCGGTCGCCGAGCGCAGCTCGATGATCAGGTCGCCGATCTCGGCCTGCGGCATGGTCGCCTCGACGACATCCCAGCCCGGCCAGTCGGGCCGCGCGTCATAGCCGAGGATCTGGCCACGCCGTTGCGGGATCAGCGCGATGATCTTCGAAGTCGCGTCGGACGGCGTGACGATCTCGACCTTCATCACCGGCTCCAGCAGCACCGGCGAGCAGGCGGCCATGCCTTCCTTCATCGCCAGCTTCGCCGCCATCTGGAAGGCCATGTCGGAGGAATCGACCGCATGGTAGGAGCCGTCCGACAGGTTGACGGCGACGTCGACGACCGGGAAGCCGAGCGGGCCCGTCTTCAGGTAATCGCGCACGCCGGTCTCGACCGACTGGATGTACGTCTTCGGTACGACGCCGCCGGTGATGGTGTCGGTGAACTGGAAGCCGGAGCCGCGCGGCAGCGGCTTGATCTCGATCACCACATCGCCGAACTGGCCATGGCCGCCCGACTGCTTCTTGTGGCGGCCGCGTTGCTGCGCCGGTTTGCGGATCGTCTCGCGATAGGGCACGGCCGGGGCGTGGCCTTCGACCGGGATCTGGTTCTTGCCCTCCAGGCGCTCGCGCACGACGCGCAGATGCATCTCGCCATGGCCGGACAGCACCGTCTCGGCCGAGTCCTGGTTGTGGCGCAGGCTGAGCGAGGGATCTTCCTCGGCCAGCCGCTGGATGGCGGCCGACATCTTGACCTCATCCTTGCGTTCCTTTGGCCGCAGCGCGAAAGCGAAGACCGGCTGCGGCGGCTCGAATGCGAACAGCTGTTTGGTGCCGCTCTTGGCCGAAGTCAGCGTCTGGCCGGTCTTGACCTCGTCCAGCTTGCCCAGCGCCACGGTGTCGCCGGCCCTGGCCGCGGTGAGCTTGAACTGGTCCTTGCCGAGCATCTTGTAGATGCCGGAAACCTTCGCCGTGTCGCCGCCAGGCAGCCAGAGTTCCGAGCCGTCGGCGACCTGGCCGGACAGGATGCGCGACACCGACAGCTTGCCGCCATGCGGCGTGTGGATGGTCTTCATCACCTGGACCACCGTAGCGCTGCCATCGGCCGCGCCAAGCCGCTTGCGGGTCGCCTCGATGTCGGGTGCGTCGTGGCGGATCGCCTTCAAGAGCCGCAGCACGCCATTGCCTTTTTCCGCCGTGCCGATCAGCACCGGCGTCACGGCGCCATCGCGCAGATCGGCGGCGAGGTCGTCGAAGATCGCGTCCTTCGGCGGCTCGATCTCCTCGAGCAGCTGTTCCATCAGCTGGTCGTCATGGTCGGCCAGGGTCTCCAGCATGGAGAAGCGCGCTTCCAGTTCGCGCGCCTTGTCGTCACCCGGTATCTGAGCCACCTCGCTCTCGGCATATTCGCGGTAGATGTAGGCGCGCTCCAGCGCCAGATCGATCGAGCCGATGACGACGCCGTCCTTGCGCAGCGGAATCTGGCGCAGCAGGAGCGGCACGGAGCTTGCAGGCTGCAGCATCTTCAGCGTGTCGCGCACGCCTGCGATCGCCTTGTCGACCTTGTTGAGGAACAGGATGCGCGGCACGCCGAGATCGTCGAGCTTGCGCATGATGAGCTGCAAAGCAGGGATCTTCTTTTCGTCGGCCTCGGCCACGACCACCGCGAGATCGCAAGCGGCCAGCACCGGTTCGGCCTCGAAGGAGAATTCGATCGAGCCGGGACAATCGACGAAGGTGATCTGCTCGCCCATGAATTCGGTGGTGGCGATGGTCGCCTCGACGCTCATGGCGTGGGCGCGCGCTTCCGGCGAATGGTCTGAAACGGTGCTGCCCGATGAAACGGGATTTTGTCGGGGAATGGCGCCCGTACGGGCCAATATGGCTTCGAGAAGTGTCGTCTTACCGCTTGCAAAGGGACCGACTATGGCAATGCATTTCGGTCCCGTGCGTCGTCCTCCGGCGCGAGTACCCATGGCTGACCTCCACTCAGGCGTTTCCCTAGGGACCGACTGGCATGCATGGTTCAGGCGTGGTCAATCGGTCCTGAGCGGCGGCCGGCCTGTTCGACCGTCGCGGGCGGGGTTCTTTTCATGTCGCCACCTGCCCAAAAGCATCGTCCCACTTGTTTGCCGGCAGGGCAAGGGAAATAGAAATCCGGTGCCTTGCGGCGTCCTCAGGCGCTCAGCGCCATCGGTTCGGCATTGATGGCGCGCCAGGGGCCCACCTTGTCGCGCGGCGCCGGCTTGCCGAAGAAATAGCCCTGGAAACGGTTGCAGCCGGCGGCCTTGGCCAGCGCGAACTCTTCCTGTGTCTCGACGCCTTCCGCCACGATGGTGACGTCCTGGATGCGCGCTATCTGCGCCAGCGCCGAAACGAAGATCTGCGCCACCTGGTCATGGGCAAGGCTGCGGATGTAGGAGCGGTCGATCTTGATGCTGTCGATGGGCAAGGTTTTCAGATAGTTGAAGCCGCAATGGCCGGTGCCGAAATCGTCGAGCGCGATGTGGAAGCCGAGGCCGCGCAACGCTTCGAGGCGCCGCAGGATTTCCGGCGTGGCGGCGGTCGCCACCGTCTCGGTGATCTCGATGATGAACTGCGCCGCTGAACGGCCGGTTTCCTTCAGCACGCGGTCGCACATGGTGACGATCTCGTCGCGCTTGAGCTGCTCGCCGGAGACGTTGATCGAGATGCGGCGCCCGGGGAAATGGCGGACATCGGCGCAAGCCCGCTTGAACACCCATTCGCCCAGCATGTCGATCAGCGTCGAGCGTTCGGCGATGGGAATGAACTCGGCCGGCGAGATCAGCCCGCGCACCGGATGGCGCCAGCGGATCAGGCCCTCGAAAGCACAAGTGGACCCGTCCGGGTTGACGATCGGCTGGTAGTGCAGCTCGAGCTCGCCGAGATAGACCGCGGCGCGCAGTTCCCGCTCGACCAGGCGCCGGTAGCGCTTGTCGGACAGCATCTCCTCGTCGAAGACGGTGACGCGGCCACGGCCCGCCGCCTTGCTTTCATAGAGCGCCAGGTCGGCAACCAGCATCAGTTCCGCCGTGTTGGAGGCATGGCCCGGCGCCAGCGCCACGCCGACCGAGATGGAGAGCGGAATGGTCTTGCCTTCATGCGATTTGCCGGCCCGCATCGTGTCGAGCAATTGCCTGACATCCTTGTTGATGGCTGCGAGATCGCCATGCGGAATGATGACGCCGAATTCGTCGCCGCCGAGCCGCCCGACCATGCCGCCGGCAAAGATGCGTTCCGAGGTCTTGACCAGGTGCACCAGAGCGAGGTCGCCGAACTGATGCCCGAACGTGTCGTTGAGCTGCTTGAAGTGATCGACGTCGATCAAAAGCAAAGTCGCCTCGCGTCGGTCGCGCATGGTGCCCAGGCTGTCGCGCAGCGCTTCGAGGAAATAGCGCCTTGTCATCGCCCCGGTCATGACGTCCCTGGTCAGGAAATGATGTTTTTCCGCCTCGGCGGCCGCCGCCGAGCGCAGGCGATGGACGACGCTGCTGCGCATATACATCAGCGCCAGCAAGGCAAGGCTGGTGGCCAGGATCGAGACGGCGAAGGCGCCGTCCGAGGGCAGGTTGCGCGAAATGTCGAAAGCGCCGAGTGCGGCCGCGCCGATGCTGAGCACAAGCAGGGCCTGGATGCCGCGATAGACCCGGCCGCTATGGTCCTTGATCGTCGCCAGTATGCTCATCTCATCGCCCCCTGAAATGCAAGCACAGGGCTAGATGGCAGCCGTTAAGAAGACATTGAATTCGCCGTTGTTTCGCCTCGTTGCGCCATGCGGGGAGGGTTCATGGTTAAGGAGAAAAAACCGGGTCTTCGTCTCGGCAGCCGAAACGGCCGGTTGCGCCTGGCATGATATCGGCCGAGAATGCCTTTTGCCCCGATAAGCAGCGGCGTTTGCCGCCGGTCGCTTCAAACCCGGTTTCAGGATCAGACGATGAAGATCATTGCTTGCGGCAGCGTGCCGACCATCATAGCACCGGAAAAATACTTCACCGGCCGGGTTCTGCAGACGCCGATCATAGAGGCGGAGGCGCCGGCGCGGCTCAGGGCCACGCTGGTCAGTTTCGAGCCCGGCGCGCGCACCCATTGGCACACGCATCCGCTCGGACAGACGCTCTATGTCACCTCCGGCGCCGGGCTTGCGCAGACATTGGATGGCCCGGTCCAGCAGATCAGGGCCGGCGACGTCATCTGGTTCGCCCCCGGCGAGAAGCACTGGCATGGTGCCGGACCGAAGACGGCAATGACGCATATCGCCATGCAGGAGGCGCTCGACGGTGTCCATGCTGACTGGTTGGAAGCGGTTTCCGGCGAGCAATACGCCAGCTGAGTCCTATTCGGGCCGCAACATCCTCAGGAACAGCGCCGAGAGTCTTGCTGCGAGTTCGCTGCCGTCGCGCACGCCGCGTTCGATCGCATGATCGACCGCGCCGTGCAGCCCGTTGAACAGGACGATCGCGGTGAGGTCGGGATGGTCGACCGACCAGGCGCCGGCTTTCATGCCGGCCGCCAGCAGCCTCGAGAGATCGCCCAGCAACGGATTGTCGCCTTTCATCTGCCGCTGATCGGGCCGGTGGTCGTGGAAGACGACGTCGTGCAGCTGATGGTCGTCGAGATAGGCGTTGATGCCGGCGCTGACGAAGCCCTTCAGGCGCCCGGTCCAGTCATCGGGCGAACAGGCGTCGATGGCGCTCAAGATGCGGGCGCGAAATCCGCTGACGAAGCGTTCGCGCAGCGCTGCGACGACATCCTCCTTGGATGTGAAATAGAGATAGAAGGTGCCCTTGGCCACTTCGGCCCGGCTGGCGATCTCGTCGATCGTCGTGGTTCCAACGCCCTTGGCAACGAACAGCGAAGTCGCAGCCCGCAGGATGTCTTCGCGACGCACCTCGGCCGGCTTGGTGCGTGGTTTCAGTGCCTTTCTGGCAATGACAGGCATATGATTCCACTCACCATTCGGGTCTTTCGCAGCGCTGGCTTATCGGTTGCCATTATCCTGCATCTGGCGGCGGAGACAAGCCATTTTATAATGATTCCAAAGTGGCTTACCTGAATTGACTGACCGTCGGTCAGTGGCGTAGATGGCCGTGAAACCTGATGTCTGGATATGCCATGCCGAAGAGTCGCCTGCCTCTCGCCGCCGCCGTCTATCTCGGTTCCTTCGTCGCTTTGCTCGATGTCAGCATCGTCAATGTCGCGCTGCCGACCATCCAGCGGGCGCTGCACACCGATTTCGGCGGCCTGCAATGGGTGGTCGATGCCTACACGCTGTGCCTGTCGGCCTTCATGCTGTCGTCGGGACTGATCGGCGACCGCTATGGCCGCAAGCGCTCGTGGCTGGCCGGCGTCGGCATCTTCGTCGCCGGGTCGCTGATCTGCGCCGTTGCGCCCAATTTGCCCGCGCTGCTGGCCGGCCGGGTGGTGCAAGGCATTGCCGGCTCGCTGCTTATTCCGGGTGCGCTGTCGATCCTGACGCAGGCCTTCCCGGATCCGCGCGAGCGCGCCGGCGTCATCGGCGGCTGGGCCTCGTTCGCGGCCATTTCGCTGCTGGTCGGTCCCGTGCTGGGCGGCATACTGGTGCAGACGGTAGGCTGGCAAAGCATCTTCCTGATCAACCTGCCGCTCGGCCTGGTTACGATCGTGCTCGGCGCTGTTTCGATCGATGAGACGGCGCATCCCGAACATGCCCATCTCGACCTTGTCGGCCTGGCGCTCTCGATCCTGTGGCTCGGCGCGCTGACCTTCGGCCTGATCTCGGCCGGCGAGAGCGGCTGGAGCGATCCCGGGACCATCGCGGCCATCATTGCCGGTGTCGTTGGCCTGGCGGTGTTCCTTGGCTTCGAGGCGCGCACGCCACGGCCGATGCTGCCGCTCGGCCTGTTCCGCGACGTGCGCTTTGCCGTCGCCAACGTGGCCTCGTTCGCACTCGGCTTCACCTCCTACACCAGCGTCTTCTTCTTCTCGATGTTCCTGCAGCAGGTGCAAGGCTGGTCGCCGACGCAGACCGGCCTGCGCATGGCGCCGGCCTTCATCGTTCAGATGGTGGTGTCGCCTTTTGTCGGCAGGCTCAGTGCCCGGTACGGCCATTCGGCGCTGATGACGGCGGGCTATGTCCTGATCGGCCTCTCGATGCTCGGCATGTGCTGGGCCGGACCGTCAACACCCTATTGGGTGCTTTGCGTTCTGTTCGCGATTGGCGGCCTCGGCAATTCGCTGGCGATCCCCACCGGAAGTGCCGCCGCGATGTCCTATGCTCCACGCGAGCGCTCGGGCATGGTGTCGGCGGTCATCAATGCCACCCGCCAGAGTGGCCTTGCTATCGGCATCGCCCTGCTTGGCGCCCTCATGAGCATGCGGGCGACCAGCCTGCTCACCGGATATCTCAGCGATGCCGGCGTTGCCAATGCCCAAGCGGTGGCCCGCGCCGCCATATCGCGGCACGATTTCTCAACCGATGCCGCCATGGGCGAGAGCGGCGTGCATCAGCTGTTCGCCGCAGCCTATGCCGGGGGCTTCCACGCGGCGATGCTGACGGCCGCGATCGGCGCGTTCCTCACCGCAGCCCTGTTGATCGCCGTCCTGGCGCCCGCCGAGGCGCGTTCGGCCAGGGAAGCAAAGCAGCAGGCGTGAGGCACTTCGCCTCCAACAAAAAACCCGGCGATGATGACGCCGGGTTTCTTCTTTCGTCAGATCGATCCGATCAGGTCAGCGATGCCGTAAAACGCTGGATGCGCGTGCAGGCTTCCTCCAGCAACGTCTCCGAGGTCGCGTAGGAGATGCGGAAGTTCGGGCCGAGGCCGAAGGCCGAGCCGAACACCACCGCCACACCTTCGGCCTCGAGCAATTCGGAGCAGAAGGCCTCGTCGGTGTCGATCACCTTGCCGGCCTTGGTCTTCTTGCCGATCAGCTGGGCGCAGGACGGATAGACATAGAAGGCGCCTTCCGGCGACGGGCACGTGATGCCGCGCGCCTGGTTGAGCATCGAGACGACCAGATCGCGCCGCCCTTGAAAGATCGCCTTGTTCTTTGCGATGAAGTCCTGCGGGCCGTTGAGCGCCTCGACGGAAGCCCATTGCGCGATGGTGCAGGCGCCCGAGGTCTGCTGACCCTGGATCATGTCCATCGCCTTGATCAGCTGGACCGGGCCGGCGGCATAGCCGATGCGCCAACCGGTCATGGCATAGGCTTTCGAGACGCCGTTCATGGTCAGCGTGCGCTCGTAGAGCTTCGGCTCGACCTCGGCGATGGTCTTGAAGACGAAGTCGCCATAGGTCAGGTGCTCGTACATGTCGTCGGTCAGCGTCCAGACATGCGGATGCTTGAGCAACACATCAGCCAGCGCGCGCAGCTCCGCTTCCGTGTAGGCGGCGCCCGACGGGTTCGACGGCGAGTTCATCAGCAGCCATTTGGTCTTCGGCGTGATCGCCTTTTCCAGCACCGCGGCCGTCAGTTTGAAACCATTCTCGATCGAGGTGTCGGCGAACACCGACGTGCCGCCGCAGATCGCCACCATTTCGGGGTAGCTGACCCAGTAGGGGCGCGGGATGATGACCTCGTCGCCGGGGTTCAGCGTCGCCATGAAAGCGTTGAACAGGATCTGCTTGCCGCCGGTGCCGACGATAGTCTGCTCGGGCTTGTAGTCGAGATTGTTCTCGCGCTTGAATTTCTTCGCGATCGCTTCGCGCAGCGGCACGATGCCCGAAACCGGCGGGTACTTGGTCTCGCCACGGCGGATCGCCTCGATCGCCGCATTCTTGATGTTGTCGGGCGTGTCGAAATCCGGCTCGCCGGCGCCGAGGCCGATAATGTCACGGCCGGCATTTTTCAGCTCGCGGGCTTTCTGCGTCACCGCGATGGTGGCGGAAGGCTTTACGCGGGAAAGGGTGTCGGCAAGAAAGGCCATGACCAGATATCTCTCCTGAATGGATCGGCGCGGCCAGGAGCGGCCGCGGCGCTTCTCATGTCGCATGATTTCGCTCAGTGCAAGCATTGTTGGCTGATCCAGCCGTCAAGTGGCTGTGATTGGAGCGGTGATCGGCAACACTAAATTCATTAACGGGCGGTAGAGGCTTGCATGACAGGATCGCAATCCAATTGCGGAGCGAGGAACCGTGTCGCGCAGCATCGGGCTTGCCCATATCATCCGTCATGATGACGGCACCTCTACCGGTGTCTGGGGTATCTACACGCTGCAAAGTGCCTTCCAGCCGATCTTCGCCTTCAAGGAGGGCAAGCTGTCGGTTGCCGCCTTCGAAGGGCTGATCCGGCCGTTCCGCGACGGCGAGCCGCAATCGCCGATAGCCTTCTTCTCGACCTGTCCGGCCGCAGACCGCCTGCATGTCGAGGCGCTGACCAGGACGCTGCATCTGCTCAATGCCGGCGCCTGCCTGCCGCAGGAGGCGTCGATCTTCGTCAATTTCGACCCGTCGGTGTTCACCGAGCGGTCGGTCGCCGACAACGCCTTGCGCGAAATGCGGCTGGTGCTGCACGAGGCCGGCATCGATCCCGGCCGCGTCGTGTGCGAGGTGACCGAGCAGAAGTCGGCATCGCAGGAGGCCTTGCATGGCTTTGTCGCCGCGCTCAGGGGCAATGGCTTCCGCATCGCGGTCGATGATTATGGCTCTGACGATTCCGACATCAACCGCATCAAGGAGTTGAAGCCCGACATCGTCAAGTTCGACGCCTACTGGATCACGCAGCTGATGGAATCCGGCGCCGGCTTCGCGCTGTTGACCACCATGGTGAAAAGCTTCGAGGACCAAGGCATCCTCACGGTGTTCGAGGGCATCGAGGAGGGATGGCAACTGGAGCTCGCCGAGAAGTCCGGCGCTTCGATGGTCCAGGGCTTCGTGCTGGCGCGGCCGGAACTGGCGCCGACCAGCTTTCGCGTTTTCGGCAAAACCGCGCCGGAAGCCGCCCCCGCGACTGCCGCACCGGCGGCTCCGGCCTCGCCCTATGCGGCACGGCCGGCAAAAGCCTTCGGGCGCCGGGTCACGCCATGAGGCTCGAGCGGCGGCGCAATGTCAGCGATGCGATCTTCGCCGACGAGATCGGCATCGAGTATGGCGTCCATGGCGAATACCGCCTGCGCAGCGCCTACCAGCCGATCTTCGCGCCGCTTGGGCGTTCGCTGCACGCGGTGGCGGTCGAGGGCCTGATCGAGCCGCACCGTGCCGGCCGCGCCGGGGCGCGCGCGAGCGTTCTTCGAAAGCGTTGCCGCGGCGGACCGGCTGTTTGTCGAGACCATGTGCCGGGTGCTGCACTTAAGGAATTTCCACAACATCGGCGTCGACGGGCTCGACCTGTTCTTCAACTACAATCCGATGATCAACGACCATTCCCGGCGGGCGCTGGCCGAGATCCGGCTGATGAGCCGGCATCTTGGCGAGCTCGGCCTCGCCCCCCGCATGCTGGTCTGCGAGATCACCGAACAGGCGGCGGACGACGCGCTTCTCGCCCGGCTGGTGCGCGAAATGCGGCGCGACGGCATCCGCATCGCCATCGACGATTTCGGCACCGGCCATTCGACCGAGGAGCGGGTGAGCCTGCTCAAGCCTGATATCGTCAAGATCGATGGCGGCTGGTTCGCGGAGTTCTGCCGCCACGCCGCCGCCGAACGGTTCTTCCGCCCGCTGGTGTCCAGCTTGCACGACCGCGGCGCCAGGGTGCTGGTCGAAGGCATCGAGCAACCCGTCCATCTGCGCGTCGCGCTCGAAGCCGGCGTCGATCTGCTGCAGGGCTTTCTTCTGGCCCGGCCGGCGCTGGCCGGCACCATCTTCAACGAGGAGCCGCTGGTGATCGACGCGCTCCTGGGCTTCGACAACAAGGTCGTGCCCCTCTTGCCCGGACTTTGCATCAGCGGCGCTGATGGTCGCGCCAAAACAAATCATTGGTTGAGGACGCCGCCGCTGCGATAATTGCCTGCAGAAGGCAGCGCTCCGAGGACCGTCCATGATACTTTACAGCATGATCGACAGTGGCAATTGCTACAAGCCGCGTCTGCTGATGGCCAAGCTTGGCCTCGCCTTCACCACGATCGAGGTGAGTTCGCATACCGGCGACACGCGGAAGGCCGACTTTGTCGCCAAGAACCCGAACGCCATGGTGCCGCTGCTCGAACTCGACGACGGCCGCCGGCTGGCCGAATCCAACGCCATCCTGCTCTATCTTGCCGAAGGCACGCGCTTCCTGCCGGCGGACAGATATGAGCGCGGGCTCGCCTATCAATGGCTGTTCTTCGAGCAGTACAGCCACGAGCCCTATATCGCCGTGCGCAAGGCGCTGCTGACGTTTCCTGAACGCGCCGGGGATGCGACGCCGGAGCGGCTGGCGGTGACACTGGAACGCGGCAACAAGGCACTCGGCGTGATGAATGCATATCTGGAGAACAATGCCTTCTTCGCCGGCAGCGCTTTCAGCGTCGCCGACATCGCGCTCTATGTCTATACGCATACGGCCGAGCAGGGCGGCTTCCAGCTCGACCCCTATCCGGCGGTCGCGGCCTGGCTTGGCCGGGTGGAAGCGGAGCCGGGGCATGTGCCGATCGGGTGGGTGGGTTGAGACCTTCTCAATAATTCTACTCCGGCGGCCACCTAGCGCGGTTTGCTGCGCTTCCGGTGCTCACGTACTTAAATGTACGCTCCGCTCCGGTTCTCGAAAACCACGCTATCTGACTCGCCAGAGCGAATTCTTGAAAAGGTCTCGGCGCTGCGGCTAAAGACGTCGAAAGTTTCCGGCTCGAACCTCGGCCAACGCCTTTTCGGCAAACCCGTCCAGTCGACCTGCCTTTGCATCGGCCTCGATCTGCTTGTCCCATACGTTTGCCTGGAACGCCTCGAACCATTTGGCAAAGGCCTTCAGCTCTTTGGGGCTTAGGGCTGCGATGGATCTTTCGATCTGTTCGAGCTTGGTCATGAATTGAAAATAACATGATCGGCGTTGCGAAGCGAAATGGCTCAACCCCAGACAAACAAAAAGGCGGGATAAATCCCGCCTTCCCATCCTCGGTAGCCTGATCGGGAGCGTCCGGTCCGGGCTGGCAGCTATCTGCTGTTCCAGCGTGTCGGGTCTTTCCGCTCCCGGGCGCGCTTCTCGCGCGACCGTCAGTACATCCGTGACTTGCCGCACGCCCCGGGCTCTCGCCCGGCGCGCGCCATTCGCAAAATCAGGCTGCCTTGCTCAGAGATCCAGCGGACGACTTGCCAGTGCGGCGGTCCTGCTCGATCTCGAAGTTGATCTTCTGGCCTTCGACCAGGGTCGACAGTCCAGCGCGCTCGACTGCGGAGATGTGAACGAAAACGTCCGCGCCGCCCGCGTCAGGCTGGATGAAGCCGAAGCCCTTGGTGGCGTTGAACCACTTGACCGTTCCAGTTGCCATTTTAGATAGTCCTTCAACATTTGCTTTAGTTTGACCAGACCAATGTCCAGCCGGTGTGCATCGAGATTTTGGAGATAGACGTCAGCAAACGCGAAGATCGCGAGGCCCGGATCGATCGGCCGAAATATCAATGGGGCTGATATAGGCTGGTTTCGCAGCAAAAACAAGACTGCGTGAGAAAACCGTGATGCGGAGACCGCCCAACCGGCGCCCCAATCTGGTGAAACCGTTGCTGCGGATCGCTGTCCCTGGGGCGGCGGATCAGGGGAGGAGACCATGAAAACCATAGTGCTTGCCGCCTGCCTGACGCTGGTGGCCGCCGAGGCGCAGGCGATCTCGCGCTACGACCCGACTCATATGAGCTGCGGCAAGGTGCAGTCGACGATCGCGCGCCAGGGCGCGGTCATCCTGCGCTACCAGTCGACGCGCGTGCCGGGGCTGCCGCTCTACGACCGCTATGTGCAGAGCCAGCAATTCTGCACCATGGGCGAGGTGAGGGCGCGCGCCTATGTGCCGAGCGCCGACACCAAATCCTGCCCGGTCTACAACTGCAAGCGGCCGGATAACGAGCATTTTCGCCGCCGTTTCCTGCATCGGCATTGACGGGCGCGCGGCAAGCCTGGCCGCGCCTCGGCGCCTTCAGAACCCGAAGGACACCTGAGCCGGTGGCGGCGGGCCGACGCGCACGCCTTCCATGGCCAGCATCTTCTCCTTGGTGACGGAGCCGCCGGGCGCCGAGAAGCCGCCGATCTTGCCGCCGGCCGCGAGGATGCGGTGGCAGGGAATGACCAGCGGCACCGGATTGGCGCCAAGGGCAGCACCGGTTTCGCGCGGCAGGCCGGGTTGGCCGGCGCGCTTGGCGAGTTCGCCATAGGTGGTGGTTTGCCCATAGCCGAGTTTGCGTGCCGCGTCGTAGATGGCGAGGCGGAAATCGTCGATGCCGTCGAGATCGACCGGTACGCCGGTGAAGTCGACGTCCTCGCCGGCGGCATAAGCCTTGATCGAAGCGATGAGGTCGACCACCCATGGCGGCTGTGCCGTGGACGCGGAAACGCCGGCATGGCGCATCAGCCGACGTTCTATCGCTTCGCGGCTGCGTTCGGGCAGGCAGAGCCGGATCAGGCCCTTTTCGCTCCAGGCGATGCCCATGAAACCGATCACTGTTTCTAACACTGCGTGGCCGGCTGTGATCGAAGCTGTCGTTTCCATGATGCGTTCCTTTCCGCAAAGTGGCTAAAACCGGGATTTGTTCCGGTACATATCAGGAACAATATGGCAGTTCGGCCCGTGTCCCGCCACCCGAAAACCACCTGATGGCCCCGATTGCCGGTCCTGAATCGCTGGTGTAAGGGATTTCTTAACACCCGACGAACCGGACCCGTGCGCGGCTTGCCAGCAAAACATACCCTTATCGCGATCGGCGTGATCATGGCGGCGGCCGGCATCAGCGGCTGCACCTCGACCTCGCAGATGAAGGCAGCACCTGCCCTGACCGAATCCGCGACCGTTGCCGGCAGCGATGCCGGCTTCACCATACCGCTGCCGGAGACGGTTTCGGTGCTGCCGCAATCCTCGGGCATCGCCCCCGTCCAGACGGCCGAACTGACACCTGGTCCGGCTGCCGCGCCGCTCGACGCCGCCGCCCAGCCGGTTGCCGCGACCGCGGCCTTTGCCGGGGCGACGCCGACGGCACCGGCCGTGCCCGCCGTGATGACCGCCAATGCCTGGCAGGCGCCGCCGCCGAGCAAGGCCGGCCAGCCGGTCAAGGCTGCCGAGACATACACCACCGCCGGGCTTATCGTGCCGGCGGTTGCCGGCAGCGGCCAGAAACTGCCAGGCGTGCAGCAGGTGGCCTATGTCGTGCCGCAGAACCCGGCCGCCCTGGTGCAGTTTCCGTCCGCGCCGCTCAGCCCTGCCGCTCCGGAAGAGCACGCAGGCATGCGCGGTGACGTCGACCGGCTGATCGTCAAATACGCTGCCCTCTACCAGGTGCCGGTGGATCTGGTGCGCCATGTCGTCAACCGCGAGAGCACCTTCAATCCGAAGGCCTACAACAATGGCCATTGGGGACTGATGCAGATCAAGCACGCGACGGCGCGCGGCATGGGCTATGACGGGCCGGCCAAGGGCCTGTTCGACGCCGAAACCAACCTCAAATACGCGGTCAAATATCTGCGCGGCGCCTGGCTGGTGGCCGACGGCAACGCCAAGAAAGCCGACTGGCTCTACCAGACCGGCTATTATTTCGACGCCAAGCGCAAGGGCCTGCTCGAGGCAACCGGCCTCGGCACCGACCGCAAGCGGCACCGCCTGCAGCCCGACGCCTGAGCGCGATGCCCGAACCGCGCCCGCCGGCCCTGAACGACATCCGGCTGCGCAAGATCCTCGACGAGACGCTGGTTGCACCGCACTGGCCGGATGGTTTTGCCATGCGCTCTCTCGAGCCCGGTGACGCGCCGCCTTTGCACGCGCTGCTTAGCGACGTGTTCGACGACGGCACCGATGGCCCGTTCGACGAATGGTGGCCGCGCATTTCCGGTGATCCCGAATTCGACCCGGCGCTGTGTTTCCTGGTCATCGATGCCAAGGGCCGGCTGGCGGCCGCTGCACTGTGCTGGACTTCCGCCTTCGTTAGGGATCTCGCCGTTCATCCCGAGGCGCGCGGCAAGGGCATCGGCGAGGCGCTGATGTGGCATGCCTTCGCCAGTTTTCGTGAACGCGGCGCTGACCGTGTCGACCTGAAGACCAATACCGTCGAGAATCCTGCCGCTGTCAGGCTCTACCAACGGCTCGGCATGTTCGAGGTCGATTGGGCTGGGTGAGGAGCGGTCGGCGAAGTCGATCAATCGACAACGATTTGTCGATTGAAGCGACGAACGGTGAAAACCCGGTCTGCCTTCGGGCGGATTGAAACGTCCAGTGGACGTTTCAAAGGGTTTGAACGCCCGAAGGGCAGGGAGCCATAGCGAAGGGCTGTCCGCGCTCAGATGTCCGGTGCGTTGCCGATCTTCTGCTTGAGCTCGAGCGCCCAGGCGCGGCCTTCATCGCCGCCCCACAGCAGCCAGGCGATGTGGCCGGCCGACGGGTTGTCCTCATTGCCGTAGTTTTTCCCGCGCTTGTCGACCTCATGGCGGGCGAAGTAGCTGACCATGCGGCGGATGGTGGAGGGCGCGAGCTTCTCGCGGTTCTTCAGTTCCGTTGCCCGCGCCACGCCAATCTCGGTGCCGCCACGGCCGAACTGCTGGCGCAGCCGCAAGCCTTTGGCGGCATTGTCGGCCACCACTTGCGGGCAGCGCAGGTCGATCTCGTCGGCTTCGTTCATTTTGTCTCCCCATGGCTTGCTTTACCTTGCCGTGAAAATGCCGGGAAGCCGCCGAGGTTCCCCGCAAACAATCGCCGTGCGTCCTTCAAAAAAATGTCGGCGACGGGTCTTCGCCAAACGTCCTTGGGTCGCAGAACAACAGCGCCGGGACGCCGGCGCGATTTGAAGGAGCCCGATCATGATCACCTTTCCCAACGAATCCGCGAAATATCGCACCGCCCGCGAAAAACTCTTGAAGAAGGAAATCGAGCTGCGCCGCGCCATGGAGGCCGTGGCCGAGGCGCGGCGCGCGCTGCCGCCGGGCGGGCTGATCCGCCAGGACTATGTCTTCGATGCGCTCGATGCCGACCGCAAGCCGGCGAAGA
Organism: Mesorhizobium kamtschaticum; assembly: GCF_056174585.1. Taxonomy (NCBI): domain Bacteria; kingdom Pseudomonadati; phylum Pseudomonadota; class Alphaproteobacteria; order Hyphomicrobiales; family Phyllobacteriaceae; genus Mesorhizobium; species Mesorhizobium kamtschaticum. The sequence continues at coordinate 3,249,925 of NZ_CM149691.1, forward strand.
CAAAACTGTCGGAGCTGTTCGCGCCGGGCAAGGATTCGCTCATCCTCTACCAGATGATGTTTCCACGCCATCCGCAGGAGATGCGCGATGTGGCGGCGAGCGGCGGCACGGCCAGGCTCGCCCGGCCGGACCAGCCATGCCCGTCCTGCACGGCGCTGCTCGACCAGTTCGACGGCGCCGTCGGCCATCTCGAAGCGGCCGGCTTCAATTTTGTGGTGGTGGCCAAGACCGGGCTCGAAAACCTGGTCACGCTCAGCCGGGATCGTGGCTGGAAGCACATGCGGCTGGTGTCGTCGGCCCAGAACAGCTTCAAGCGCGACTACAATGCCGAGGATGCCGACGGCGCGCAGATGCCGCTGCTGTCGGTGTTTCACTGCGATGGTGACGGCATCCGCCATTTCTGGTCGTCCGAACTCGGCTTCGCGCCACCCGAACCCGGCCAGGATCCGCGCGCCATCGGCACCTGCGAGATCCTGTGGAACCTGATGGATTTTACGCCGGAGGGGCGGCCGGATTGGCGCGAGCAGCTGCAGTATGGGTGTTGCCATTGAGGGCGGCGCATGGATGACCCGATCAGAGAATGCGAACGGTCCAAATAGGTGCTCTACGGCGCCCCCCTCTGTCCTGCCGGACATCTCCCCCACGAGGGGGGAGATTGGCTGTTGCGGCGCCGGCATTCTCCTTGCAACGTTGAAAATTGGCGAAAGCCGCGATGACGGCCGATCTCCCCCCAAGTGGGGGAGATGTCCGGCAGGACAGAGGGGGGCGCCGTAGAGCGCGACGTGGGCCTTCACCGCTCCATCGACGGTTGGCAAACCCGCCGCCGCAAGGTGGCTCTGTGCCTCCGCCTTCCCTGCATTAGACTGCCACCATCAAATCGAGGGAGCACCCATGCCCAAGATCAACCTGTCAACCGTGCCCGTCCGCAAGGGCTCCGGCTATCCCGCGCCCTTCGACGCGCCTTGCGCCACCCGCACGCGCCAGCGCCTCGGCGACGCCGGCGGCCTCCGCGATTTCGGCGTCAACCTGATGACGCTCCCGCCCGGCGGCTGGTCGAGCCAGCGCCACTGGCACAGCCATGAGGACGAGCTCGTCTATGTGCTGGAGGGCGAGTTGACGCTGGTCGAGGATGGCGGCGAGACGCTGCTCAAGGCCGGCGACTGCGCCACCTTCGCCAAGAACAGCGGCAACGGCCATCACATGATCAACCGGTCGTCGGTCACGGCCCGATACCTGGAAGTCGGCTCGCGCAATCCGGACGATGTCATCACCTGTTCCGACATCGACATGATGAGCCCGAGCTCGGATGGCCGGTTTCTGCACAAGGACGGCATGCCGTATCCGGGGCAGGGGTGAAGCCAATCGGACAGGGCGGCGCCAGCCCCCTCTCCGTCCGCTTCGCGGCCACCTCTCCCCCACTCTGTGGGGGCGAGGAACCCAAGCCTTTCGGTGTCGCGACCTCGGTGATTGGCGTTTCCTCGCCCCCATGAAATGGGGGAGAGGTGGCTCGGCGAAGCCGAGACGGAGAGGGGGAGCGCCCTATGCGATTGTCTGCGGCCGCTGGACCATGCCTCCCCGCTGGCGTTCACCAGCCGGCAGGATAAGCTCCCTGCCAACCCCAGGGAGCATCATCATGAAAAAAGAAGTCATCGAAGTACCGGTCATGTCGGCCAAGGTTCGCTCTCTCGGTCTGCCCTGCTCGACGGCGGTGAAGGCCAACGGCTTCGTGTTCATCTCGGCGACGCCGCCGGTCGACATGGTGACCGGCGAGATGGTCCGCGGCGATATCGAGGTGCAGACCGAGGCGTCGCTGAAGGCGCTGAAACACTGCCTGGAAGCGGCGGGCACCTCGCTGGACAATGTGGTGATGGTGCGCATCTACGCCGTCAATTCCGGCTTCTACAACGCCATCAACCGGGTCTATGCCAAGTATTTTTCCACCAATCCGCCGGCGCGCAGTTTCGTGCCGGTGGCGTCATGGCCGATGGAGTTTGATATCGAGATCGAATGTGTGGCCGTGGCGTGAGGGAAGGCTGCGGCGGCACCATTCGCAACCAAAACAAGCGTCCGGGTCCATAATTCACCAAGTATTGCCGCAAGTCACAAGGCGCTTGCTATCTTCACGGAACAATACAACATCTGAGTCAGATTCCTAGATTCTCGATACCCATCTTGCGCCCAAACTTCGCCCTTCAATTGACTTCTTTGACCGACGAGCGCCTCGAGGCATTCGTCAACGACTGGCTGGCTAATCGGACCAAGGACTACTACTCACACGAACGCTGGTCGGGCGCTGGCGACATGGGGCGCGATGTTGTGGGTTATGTCACGGCCCAGCGGCATGAGGGTCCGTGGGATAATTTCCAGTGCAAGCAACTCAAAGACAGACTGTCGGAAACGTCGGCGCTGGTCGAACTCGGCAAAATCTTCATGCATGCCGCAGACGGAGAGTACACGCTCCCGCGGGCATATACGTTCGTTGCGCCTCGGGGTGTTGTACGAAAACGTCCAAACCCTCATCGCGCACCCGGAAAGGTTTCGCCAGGCTTTCCTTGATCGCTGGAACAAGGACATTGCTGGCCGGCTGGTCGACAATAAAAATGTACCTCTAACGGACGAAATCCGCTCAATGATAGACGCGTTCGATTTCGCACAGGTGCACTCATTGGATGCCGGGAGGTTGGTTGACGATCCATGGGCGAAGCCTGTGCTGGTGCATTGGTTTAGTGACGATCCAGGGCCGGCGCCCGTCGGTGTTGCGCCTGACGATGTCCAAGGACACGAGAGCGAATATCTGCGCCAGCTTGTCGACCTGTATGGCCAGATGGCTGGTACGACCTTTGCCGATCCTGACGCAGTCCTGATGGATAGGGACTGGGGTGATCACCTTAGACTTCAACGTACCCGCTACTTTGAAGCAGCCGAGTTTGATCGCTACTATCGCGATTCCACGCCGCCGGAATATCTGGTGACGTTCAAGGACGAGCTTTACCATGGGGTGGTGGAGGTCTACTCGGGCACTTATGACAAGGGACTAGACCGCGTGCGAGGTGTTATGAACCAAGCCGCAACAGTTTCGCCGTCGGGTGTGTTAGGGCGGCATGCTAGAGTGCCGGTTCGACAAGGCACATGCCATCATTTTGCCAACGAGGGTCTCCTGCCTTGGAAGCGTTGAAACATCCGGAGCGGGCACCTCATCCGTTCAACAGCGCTCTTGAAACCGGCATCCGTGCTGTGGTCCTACTTGACGCGTTCTATCCGCGACGGTGTGACCTGATTGAAATGACGTGGTTCGACCATCTGGTCGTACACACCGCTGATCTAGACGGGACTGATGTCCCGGCGAGCTTGCATCCCGATCTCCCAAACCGGACAGGCGAACTGTTTGTACGGCGGCAGTTGGTCGAGCGGAGCCTGCGCATGATGCAGCAGGTACACTTGGTCGATGTGATAGATAGCGACGCCGGGATTTTGTTCGCGGCCAGTGAGGACGCCCCCAGCTATCTTGATATGTTGCGCTCAGATTATGCCATTGCTCTCAAGCACCGCGCTCGCTGGATGGCCCGACAGTTTGAAGGCATGGCGACCACAGAAATTAAGAAACTGATCGAGACCAAGATCGGGCGTTGGACGGCCGACTTCCAAGCTGACCAGATCCCGTCTGGTAGAACTTCATGACCGGCGCAATCACCTTCAAGCATCTGGCGTTTACGGGTCCTTCGGTTGGCCTGGCAATATTAGAATTCAGAAGCGGGCTCAATATCATCTACGGCGCCTCGAACACAGGCAAATCCTTTACGACCAAGGCCTTCTCCTTCATGCTTGGTGCTACCAAGACATTGCCCCGGACGGAGGAAGTGAACGGTTACGATGCCGCTTGGCTTGGGTTCACTTTAGCCGATGGCCGCGATCTGACACTATATCGGCCAACGAATGGTGGCGCCTTTAAAGTCTATGACGGCTTGCGGTTCGGAGGCGAACCAAAGGATGGTACTGTCCTACGGGCCCAAGCCGATGCAACGCGCATAGACACGATATCCCATTTCCTGCTTGAAGTTATCGGTCTGGCGGGCAAGGTGATCGTCAAAAATGCCAATGCAGAAAAAGACAATCTCTCGATTCGGTTGATTGCACCGTATGTAATAGTATCCGAAGAAGACATCATTGCCGAGCGCAGCCCTGTGCTCTATTCGGGTCAAAACACCAGCCGCACCTTCGAGCGCAATCTATTTCGGCTCCTCCTCACTGGGGTGGATGATGCTGCAGCGGTGACAGTCCAAAGTGACAAGGTCAGAGATGTCGCCAAGAACGCGAAGGTCGAACTTGTCGACGAGATGATCGCCCAGCTCGACGAAGAGCTTGGCGAAGAGGCTCCTGACCGCAAGGAACTTGATGACCAGCTGGACAAGATCGATACCTCTGTCAAAGCTCTAGAAGAGAATCTGCGGAAAGCTCAGATCACACTCGACAACTTGGTGAAAGAGCGTCGGGGATATGCCGATACCCAACGCGACGTTGCATATCGTGTCGCTGAACTCGACATTACGGTGCAGCGTTTTGGCCGGCTTAGCGAGGTGTATCGCTCCGACATTGCTCGGTTGGAAGCATTGGAAGAGGGCGGCTTTATCCTTTTGGCGATGGCGGATCGCGATTGCCCGGTATGTGGGGCGCCGCCCGGCGCACAACGTCACAATCATGCGGCAGAGGATATCCAGCAAGCGCACCGCGCTGCTGCGGCGGAAATTGCCAAGATACAAGTGGAGCAGCGCGAACTTCGTCAGACGATTGTCTCTCTTGAGTCTGAAGCCGAAGGACTGCGTCGGCGCGCGACCGGACTCGAAGACGACATCAAGGCGATTGAAGCAAGAATCGAGGCGGCTCGGCCGCAGGAGTCGTCAGCGCGAAGCGGGTACGAAGCACTAGCTGCCCAAAAGGCAAAGCTTGATCATATCGCAGACCTTTACAGCCGCCGCGACCGGTTGGTCGTGCGCCGCACACAGATCGACGGCGAATCGGGTACATCGAGTGACGAGAAACTCGTGACCGGCATCGACGGAACAGTCGCACATGCCTTTGGCAAGACCGTTCGGCAGGTACTTGAGGCTTGGGGCTTCCCCGGAGCGCAAGACGCGACGTTCAGTATCGAAAACAACGACATTACTATTGCCGGAAAGGGGCGAGCGGCCAACGGCAAAGGCGTTCGTGCGATTTTGCATGCAGCTTTCAACGTAGCAGTCATCCTCTTCTGCAACGAGCATAAGTTGCCCCATCCTGGCTTTTTGATTCTCGACACGCCGCTGTTGACCTACCGGCCACCATTCGGGACTCGGCACGGCGAGCTGTCTGATGATGAGCAAGCATTGGCTAAGACAGGGCTTGCGGAACTCTTTTACAAGCACCTTGCCAGCCTCAAGGATATCGCCCAATTCATTATTGTTGAAAATTCGGATCCGCCGGCCTCGATCTCTGAGTTGGCCCATATCGAAATCTTTAGTGGGCGCGGCGGCAAAGAACGTGCAGGCCTATTTCCAAGGCGGGAATGAGTACGCAATACGTTTGGTGGACACCGTGCGGTGACGACGTCGGCGGGACAGTGCCCCCACAAGTGGGGAGATCAGCTAATCGCCTAAGCAAAATACTCCTGCAGCGGCCTGACCTCCAGGCTCCCCGCCTTCAGCGCAGCAATCGCCTCGGCCACTGCGGCGGCTCCCGACAGCGTCGTATAATACGGCACCTTCTGCATCAGCGTTGCCCTGCGCAGCGATTTCGAGTCCGACACCGCCTTCTGGCCATCCGTCGTGTTGAAGACGATCTGGACCTGGCGGTTGCGGATGGCGTCTTCGATGTGGGGGCGGCCTTCGAGCACCTTGTTGATCTTTTGCGCGTCGACGCCGTTTTCGGCGAGGAAGCGCTGCGTGCCTGATGTCGCCAGCACCTTGAAGCCGAGGCCGGCGAGGCGCTTGACCGCCGGCAATATGCCCTTCTTGTCCTCGTCGCGCACCGAGACGAACAGCGTGCCGGAGCGCGGCAGGTCGACGCCGGCGCCGAGCTGGCTCTTGGCGAAGGCGAGCGCGAAATCGCGGTCGAGGCCCATGACTTCGCCGGTCGAGCGCATTTCCGGGCCGAGCAGAATGTCGACGCCGGGGAAGCGGGCGAAGGGGAAGACGGCTTCCTTGACCGCGATGTGGCCGGGATTGCGGGGGTCGGGCATGGCGCCGTAATGGGCGAAGGCGTCTTCCAGCGTCTCGCCGGCCATGATGCGCGCGGCGATCTTGGCGATGGGACGGCCAATGGTCTTGGCGACGAAGGGCACGGTGCGTGACGCGCGCGGGTTGACCTCCAGCACATAGACCGTGCCGTCCTTGATCGCGTACTGCACATTCATCAAGCCACCGACATTGAGCGCGCGGGCCAGTGCCGCCGTCTGGCGCTCCAACTCGTCGACGAGCTCCGAAGGCAGCGAATGCACCGGCAGCGAGCAGGCGCTGTCGCCCGAATGGATGCCGGCCTCCTCGATGTGTTCGAGAATGCCGGAAACGAAGGTCGCCTTGCCGTCGCAGAGGCAGTCGACATCGACCTCGATGGCGCCTGACAGATAGGTGTCGAACAGCAGCGGGTTCTTGCCCAGCAGCGTGTTGATCTGGCCGGTCTTGTCGTTGGGGTATTTCTGCTTGATGTCCTCCGGCACCAGGCCGGGCACGGTGTCGAGCAGATAGGATTGCAGCATGCCCTCGTCATGGATGATCTGCATGGCGCGGCCGCCGAGCACATAGGAGGGGCGCACCACCAGCGGGAAACCGAGCTCGCCGGCGACGAGGCGGGCCTGCTCGACCGAATAGGCGATGCCGTTCTTCGGCTGGCTGAGGTTGAGCTTGTGCAACAGCTTCTGGAAGCGGTCGCGGTCTTCGGCGAGATCGATCATGTCGGGCGAGGTGCCGAGGATCGGGATGCCGGCCTTCTCCAGCGCATCCGCCAGCTTCAGCGGCGTCTGGCCGCCGAACTGAACGATGACGCCGACCAGTTCGCCCGACGCCTGTTCGGCGCGCAGGATCTCCAGCACGTCTTCGGCCGTCAGCGGCTCGAAATAGAGCCGGTCCGAAGTGTCGTAGTCGGTCGACACGGTCTCCGGGTTGCAGTTGATCATGATCGCTTCATAGCCGGCATCGCGCAGCGCGAAGGCGGCATGGCAGCAGCAATAGTCGAACTCGATGCCCTGGCCGATGCGGTTCGGCCCGCCGCCGAGGATGACGACTTTTTTCCGCGACGAGACCTGCGCCTCGTTGGCCAGTGCGCCGGCAAACGGAACTTCATAGGTCGAGTACATGTAGGCGGTGGGCGAGGCGAACTCGGCCGCACAGGTGTCGATGCGCTTGTAGACGGGATGCACGTCGAGCTTGTCGCGGATCCTGGAAATCACTTCGGCATCGGTCTTGGTGAGCGACGCCAGGCGGGCGTCCGAGAAACCCATCGCCTTCAGCATGCGCAGATTGACGGCGTCCTGCGGAATGCCGTGCTCGCGGATGCGGGCTTCCATGGCAACGATGCCGGCGATCTGTTCGAGGAACCACGGGTCGATCTTGCACATGGAATGCACGTCTTCCAGCGAGGTACCCATGCGGATCGCCTGCGCCACCATGCGCAGCCGGTCAGGCGTCGGCGTGCCCAGTGCCGCACGGATGGCGTTGCGGTCGTCGGCGTGGTTGGCCGCGACGGCGCCATGGCCGAGGCCAGGGATCTCGATCTCGTCGAGGCCGGTGAGGCCGGTTTCGAGACCACGCAGGGCCTTCTGCAGCGATTCCTGGAACGTGCGGCCGATGGCCATGACTTCGCCGACCGACTTCATGGCGGTGGTCAGCACCGGCTCGGCGCCGGGGAATTTCTCGAAGGCAAAGCGCGGGATTTTGGTGACGACGTAATCGATCGACGGCTCGAACGAAGCGGGCGTGGCGCCGCCGGTGATGTCGTTCTCCAGCTCGTCCAGCGTGTAGCCGACGGCAAGTTTGGCCGCGATCTTGGCGATGGGGAAGCCGGTCGCTTTTGAAGCCAAAGCCGACGAGCGCGAGACGCGCGGGTTCATCTCGATGACGACGAGGCGGCCATCCGCCGGGTTGACGGCGAACTGCACGTTGGAGCCACCGGTCTCGACGCCGATCTCGCGCAACACCGCGATCGAGGCGTTGCGCATCATCTGATACTCTTTGTCGGTGAGCGTCAGAGCAGGGGCGACGGTGATCGAGTCACCGGTGTGCACGCCCATCGGGTCGATGTTCTCGATCGAGCAGACGATGATGCAATTGTCCGCCTTATCGCGGACGACCTCCATCTCATATTCCTTCCAGCCGAGCACGCTTTCCTCGATCAGCACTTCGGTGGTCGGCGAGGCGTCGAGGCCGGACTGGACGATGTCGTAGAATTCGGCGCGGTTGTAGGCGATGCCGCCGCCGGTGCCGCCCATGGTGAAGGAGGGGCGGATGATGGCGGGCAGGCCGACATGGTCGAGCGCCTGCGCGGCGATCGCCATGCCATGGCTGATATAGCGCTGCTTGCGGTCGCCTTCGCCGAGGTTCCAGCGGGTTTCCAGCGCGTCGAGCGCGGCGTCGAGATCGGCCGGCGCTTCGGCCTTGACGGCAGCGCGCTCGGCTTCATGCGTCTTGCGGTCGGTGTTCTTGACGTCGGTGGCGTTGGCCAGCATCGACTTCGGCGTTTCCAGGCTGATCTTCTTCATCGCCTCGCGGAACAAAGCGCGGTCCTCGGCCTTGTCGATCGCATGCGCGTCGGCGCCGATCATCTCGACATTGTAGCGCTCGAGCACGCCCATGCGGCGCAGCGACAAAGCCGTGTTCAGCGCGGTCTGGCCGCCCATGGTCGGCAGCAACGCGTCGGGCCGCTCCTTGGCGATGATCTTGGCGACGACTTCGGGCGTGATCGGCTCGATATAGGTGGCGTCGGCCAGTTCCGGATCGGTCATGATGGTGGCCGGGTTGGAATTGACCAGGATGACGCGGAAGCCCTCTTCCTTCAGCGCCTTGCAGGCCTGGGTGCCGGAATAGTCGAACTCGCAGGCCTGGCCAATGACGATGGGGCCGGCCCCGATGATCAGGATCGACTTGATGTCAGTGCGTCTTGGCATGGCGAAGTTCCGTTTGGCGGGCGGCTTGCACAAAAAACCGGGACGGGAAGACCCGGCCGGTTGTGCTCGCGATTCTGGTATCAGGCTAGGTGGGCCTTATAGGGAAGAGTTTTGGCGGATGTAACCCCGAAAATGAGGGAGTAGGGCAGTAGGGCAGTAGGGCAGTAGGGCAGTAGGGCAGTAGGGCAGTAGGGGAGGCTCGAGCGCCCTTAAAGCATATTGCCCTATTGCCGTACTGCCTTACTCCCCTGCCTCCTACTCCCCAAACGCCACCGTATCCGTGATCTCGAAGCGTTCGGAGACGCCGATGCGGATCAGGTTCAGGCTGCCCTCGCGTGTGTAGCGGAATTCGCTGTGTCCGTTCGAGCCGGCCGGCAGGCGGGCGTCGAAGGAGATGACGCGGCTGCCGCCGTCGGGCCAGATCACGATGATGTCGGCCTTGTCGGCGCCCTTGTGCACGACGGTCGCCGCGCAGCGCTCCATCGGCTGGCCGAAATAGCGGGAGCAGGGGATCTCGAGGCCACCGCCCGGGGCAAGGGAAGCCGGCTGCGGCGGCAGTTCGGCGACGGTCTGTGTATCGAGGGCGGGCGCGGCACCGTTAGGGCGCGGCGTGGGAACGGGGATCGACCCAGCCGAGCCATTGTCCGTGGCGGCATCGCCGTTGGAAGCCGTGGCGGCATTCTGAGGCTGTGGCTCGGCGGGAGCCAGGGTTTCTCCGGCCGGCGAGGCTGCAGTCGCCACCAGCGCCAGGCCGTAAGCATCCTGCATGGCGGTCGCGGCGGTGGATTTCATTGACGTTTCTGGTGTGACGGGATGGGAGGCCGCGTCGCCGAGCCGTGCCGTCAGGTCGGGCGGCGGTTGGCTGGACTCGGCAGGCGTCGCGGCCTGAGCTCCCGCCGGCTGGTCGGTGTCTGACACGGGCGCCGGATTGACGGGAACGAGGTAGCGCGCCGGGGTCCAGCCGGTGGCTTTCGGATTGCCCGATACAATCTTGCACCATTGATGCCCGTCAATGTCGTTGCAGCCGAGGTTGGTGACGCTCGCACCATTGGCGATGCGCGCCTCGGTCTTGCCGATCGGCGAGGGCTTGGCGCGGACATTGAGCAGGTCGTCGGGCGCCAGGCCGGAGACGATGGAGATGAAGGGTGTGTCTTCGGCGTGGGCAGGGACAACGGCCGCAAGCGCAGTCAGCAGCGACGGAGCGGCGATCAGTGCGTAGAGCGCTGCCCGCAACGTAATTCGGCGCCTCATCACTTGGCTGTCGGCGATCAATTGCATTACCAAAGGCACCGCCAGAACCCAAAAACGCTGCCGCACGCGAAGCCGGTTTTATAAGCGACGGCGCGGCGCCATGTCTACAAGCGAGATGTTCACGCCTTTTTCAGCCCTGCATGAACGCAAGAGCGTTCAGTCTGGACATGAGCTTCGCTCAGTCCGGCATGAATCCGGTTCTGAGCGCATGCGCCCATTCCGGCCGTCCCGCCTGTTCGGCTTGCCGCGCCGCTGCCTCATGGTCGTAGTCGACGGCGATGCTCTCGAAGCGGTCGGGCTGGCCTTCGCCGCCCAAGGTGACGATGCCGTAGCGCGCATGCGGCGAGCCCTGTTCGGAGACATGCGCCGGCGGGGTGGAGTCGTCATAGGCGGGGCAGCCGATGCTGCCCGGATTGAAGATGACGGGGCCGCCAGGGATGCGGACCAGCTCGGCGCGGTGGCTGTGGCCGCACAGCGCGATGCGGCAGGCCGGGTCGAGCGCTTTCAGCCGCCGCCGGATCGCCGCCAGCGGCGCGCGCACCAACTGGCCGTCGACGATGGCGTCGGCGAGGTATTTCTCGTCATGGTCGGGGCGGGCATGGAAGGCGACAATGCCGGGCGCGATCTCCAGCGTCAGCGGCTGGGCGAAGAGCACCGCGCGCTGCGCCTCGGTCAGCCGCTCCTGTGCATAGACGTCCGAAGCCCACATGGTCTCGTCGGCCGGATCGGCGGCGACGCGGCGGTCGTGGTTGCCGCGCACCGTCGGCAGGTTCAGCGCTTCCAGCCGCTCAAACGTCTCGCGCGGCCAGAGCGGGCCGGAAACGCTGTCGCCGAGATTGACGGTGAGGTCAGCGCCGTCGCGCCGCGCCAAGTCCTCGAGCACGGCGTCGAGCGCCAGGACGTTGCCATGGATATCGGCGAGGACGGCGATGCGCATCGGAAGCTCCGGTTGTGAGGGCAATTCCTCGCCTCGGCTGTAAACGAGCGCCGTAATTCAGGCCAGCGCTTCGATATCATGCCCCCCGACCGCCGGCAGAGCGGGATCGTCGCCGGCCGCGGCGATGACGCTGTCGAGCAGGCCGGGGAAGCGGGCGTCGAGGTCGGCGCGGCGCAGCGTGATCATGCGGTTGGTGCCGACCACTTCAGCGCGGGTGACGCCGGCCTCGCGCAGTTTGGCCAGGTGGTAGCTGAGATTGGTCTTGGAGCCGAGATCGAGGAACTGGCTGCAGTTCAGCGGCACGCCTTCCTTGCTGGCAAGATAGCGCACGATGGCAAGCCGCGTCGGGTCGCCGAGCACGCCGAGCACGATGGGCAGGCTGATCTGGTCCGTATTGGGATGAGGTAACGTCATGGCTGGAACCTAAGCGCAGTTCGGGCCGATTTCAACGCATCCGTCCTCGCCTGCCCGTACACACTGTTTCTCCATTTCGATCCGTACCGAACGACCGTGCTGACACAGGGCTGTCAGGAAGGTTCAGCTATTTTGCCCCGGCTTCATTGACATCATGCCCTGTTATGTCCAATTGTTCAATAACTTTTGAACTAAGGACATTTGCCATGGACAAGCGGCTCTTCTGGCTTGCGCTCGGATCGTTTGCGATTTCGACCGAGGGCTTCGTCATCTCCAGCCTTCTGCCCGACATCGCCAGGGATGCCGGCATCTCCATTCCGCTCGCCGGCACGCTGATCACCGCCTTTGCGCTCGCCTATGCGGTCGGCACGCCGATCCTGGCGACACTGACCGGCGAATGGGACCGGCGCCGCGTCATCCTGTGGACGCTGGTGTTCTTCGTCATCGGCAACATCGCCGCCGCCTTGAGCTCCTCCTTCGAAGTGCTTTTGATCGCGCGCATCATCATGGCGCTGTCGTCGGGCCTGTTCGCGGCGACCGCGCAGGGCACGGCGGTGGCGCTGGTCGATGACCATCACCGGGCGCGTGCCATCGCCGTCGTCGTCGGCGGCACCACGGTGGCTGTGGCTGTCGGCGCGCCGCTCGGCGCGCTGGTCGCGGCCTTCGCCGGCTGGCGCGGCACCTTCTATGCCATTGCCGGGCTTGGCGCACTCGCCGGCGCCATCCTGTGGTACCGGCTGCCGCGCGGCATCGTCGGCACCAAGCTGCCGCTGAAGCGCAGGCTGGCCGCGGCCATGCGGCCCGGCGTGATGCCGATCCTTCTGACGACATTGCTGGCGCTGACCGGCGCCTTCACCGTCTTTGCCTATGTCGCGCCCCTGGCCATCGAGGGCGGCGGGCTCAGCCAGATCGCGCTGCCCGGCATGCTGCTCGCCTTCGGCGTCGGCGCCGTCATCGGCAACATCGCCGGCGGCCAGGCGGCCGACCGTTTCGGCGCCACCCGCACCGTCGGCTGGTCGCTGGCGCTGAGCGCGGCCATGCTGGTGATGCTGTCCGTCATCCCGACTTTCCTGCCGCAGCACATTGCCGGCCCGGCGCTGATGGCGATGATGGTGCCGTGGGGCATTGTCGGCTGGGCGTTCCCGCCGGCGCAGGCGAGCCGCATCATCAAGCTGGCGCCGGATGCCGCCCCGATCGTGCTGTCGCTCAACGGCTCGGCGCTCTATCTCGGTGTGGCGCTGGGCGCGGTGGTTGGTGGTGGTGTGCTGCGCTACGGCGCGCCAGCCGACCTCGGCCTGGTCGCGGCGGCCTTCCCGATCATCGGGCTCGGCATTGTGCTGGCCGGCCGCTGGGCGGCACGGCCGGTCGCGATGCCAGCAGAATAGAACTTCCTGCAGATCTGACTGGCGGCCGCTCCTTCAGCCTGGAAGAGCGGCCGCCGGCGACTCATAGTCCAGTGCGGCGACTTCATCCAGCATGACACGCAGATCGGCAGCCCGTTGCTTGCCGACCATGGCCTCGAAGCGCTGCTGGGCAATGCTCCACAATTTGGTTGCTTCGTCGAGCTTGGCGAGGCCTTGGGGTGTCAGCCGCACCCGCTTGACGCGGCGATCGTCCTTGTCGGTGAAGGCTTCGACATAGCCGTCGCGGATCAGCGGCTTCAGCGTGTGGCCGAGCGCCGAGAGATCCATGACCATCGCCTCGGCTATGGTGCCCATCGCCGGCTCGTTGCTGACGTGAATCTGGTACAGCAGGCCGTATTGCGTGCCCTTCAGGCCCGAAGGCGAGATCACATCGTCATAGAAGCGGCCGAGCTTGCGCGCAGCACGCCGCAACGTTGCATTGTTGCAAGGGCTAAATCCCGGCATCGCAGTCTTGGTCATCACGACTCCTCGCCGGCAAAAGCGTCTGCCGGCCTGCCGCAGAAATAGTTTCTGTCACCTCCGTTGACAAGATAGTGGCATATACCTACTTCCCTGAAAGTGGCATATGCCACTAATTAGAAATTAGGCGGCGGGACGAAGGACATCGGCCTGTCTCGCCGGGTAACAACAGAAGGAACAGGACAATGAGTGGACAGGCAAACAAGGGCACGGCGGTCGTCACCGGCGCCTCGTCGGGCATCGGCGCGGTCTATGCGGACCGGTTGGCGGGGCAGGGCTATTACCTCGTACTGGTGGCGCGGCGCGCCGACAGGCTCGAGGAAGTGGCTGAGAAGCTGCGCGATGCCTACGGCCGCAAGGTCAGCTTCATCGCAGCCGATTTGTCCGACGACGACGATGTGCGCCGCGTCGAGCGGGTGATATCAGCCGACGACAGCGTGACGCTGCTGGTCAACAATGCCGGGCTTGGCGGCCAGCAGGTGGTGGCAACGGCTGACGCCGACGCGGCCGAACGCATGATCAAGGTGAATGTCATCGCCTTGACGCGCCTGACCCGTGCCGTGCTGCCGGGACTTCTGGCGCGCAACCGCGGCGCCATCGTCAACATCGCCTCGGTGCTCGCCTACGACACATCGTTCGGCGGCATCTACAGCGGCACCAAGGCCTATGTCGTCAACTTCACCGAAGCCCTGCATCGTGAGGTCGCGGGTACCGGCGTGACGGTGCAAGTGGTGCTGCCGGGCGCGACCCGGACTGATTTCTGGGAACTTGCCGGCAGTGATATCGACCAGCTTCCGAAGGAGATCATCATGACCGCCGACGACATGGTCGATGCGGCCCTTGTCGGCCTGGCCAGGGGCGAAGCCGTCACTGTCCCGGCGCTTGTCGACGCGGCCAAGCTGGACACATTCCTTGGTGCGCGCCAAGCCTTTTATGGCAGCCTGCACGCCGACAAGCCGGCGGCGCGCTACGCGGCTTGAGCTAGCAAGGGCGCGGTTCCTCGCCCCCACGAATGTGGGGGAGAGCGACTATCTGGGGTATCAAGTTGCATTTGCGAACTCGCTTCTCGCGTCGCGTGCTTTTGCATTGAGGATGACGAGAAGTTTTCTGGCGAGCGCGATGCGGATGAGCATTTTGGGCTTTCCCGCCTGTTGCAACCGTTGAGTGAACGCTTTGAGATGGGGATCGAACTTGGCCACGATGGCCGCGACGATGAAGAGGATGCCACGCGGCCCGGCGCGTCCGCCGCGCACATGCCTGTTGCCGGCGCGCCTGCCGCTGTCATTGGCGATGGGGGCGAGGCCTGCCAGCTTGGCGATGGCCTTGTTGGAGATGAGGCCGATCTCGGGCAGTTCGGCCATCAGGCGGGCGACGGTGCGCCCGGCGACACCCTTGAGCGAACGGAATGCCGATCCCAGCCTGGCCCACAGCGGATCGTCATCGATCATGGAGGCGATCTCGCCTGCCAGGCGCCGCTCCTCGCGTTTGAGGAAGGCCAGCATGGCCTCGATGCTGGCGCATGCCTCGGCATCGCGTGCGGCACTTCTACGCTGCTTGTTGATGGTGGCATCGCCGACAATTTGGCAAAGCCGCCCAACCAGCGCAGCAAGGCGCTGCTGAGCAGTGCTGGGCGGTGGCGTGGGAACCATCTTCTTGACTGCGCCGTAATGGGCGATGACGGCAGCGTCGATCCGGTCGGTCTTCTCCAGATGGCCCATCGCCTCGGCGAAGCGGCGCACGCTTCTAGCATTGACCAGAGCGCACTCCATGCCGTGCGCCCACAAAAGCATGAAGCCCAGCCGCTCGTAGCCGCCCGACGCCTCCATCACCGCAAGAGCTGCGCCATGGCTGCGGCAAAACAGGCAAAGAGCTGCGATCCCCGTCGCATCGTTGGCGAAGCGCTCTATCGCCCCACTCGGCCTGATATGCGCGTCCAGCCAATCCTTAGAAACATCAACTCCACAAATGATCTTGTTCACGGTAACCTGCCTTGTGCGTACGGTTGGAACCAAGCGACTGTTCGGTCGTGCGTGACGAAGGCGAAGATCCCAAGCTCTCCCGCGGCTGTAACCTCAGGTGGTACGGGCGACTTCGCCAAGCCAAGGTCCGGGCGGCCGCCCGGGCCTTGGCTCAATCGCTTCAATCCCACGAAATCTCTCTCGTGTAGATACAAGGTGTCTCGGCAAAGCCGAGACGGAGTGGGGGATTGGCGCAATCCTGTCCGGGAAGGGGCTTCAAGAAATCCTTTTCAGCCGCTGGCGCCAGCCCCCTCTCCGACCGCTTCGCGGCCACCTAGCCGGGGCGAGCCACGGGTCTCGCCCGTCCTTCGGACCCCCCGCTTTGGCGGGGGCGAGGAACCCAAGTTCTGCACCGTCGCGCCTCACGCCGACCGCCACATCGGGATGATCGACGCGGCCAGCACCAGCGCCAGCACGATGTTAAGCGCGCGCCATTGCCATTCGGTCTTCAGCAGCCGTGCCAGCACCATGCCGGCGACGCACCAGATGGACAGCGAGATGGCGGCGGTGAGGCCGAAGGTCGAGCCGAGCAGCAAGGCAAGCTGTCCCGGCCCGTCGGCCAATGCGGCAAACGAGGCTGCCGCACCCAGCCCCATCGCCCAGCCCTTGGGGTTCACCCACTGGATGCCGGCGCCGCCAAGGAAGCTGTTCGGCCTGGCCATCGTCACGTCGAGATTGGGCGGCCCGGCGCGGCCGATCTTGATCGCCAGCCACAGAAGATAGAGCGAGCCGATCACCTTCATCGCCAGTTGCAGCGAAGGCACGGCAAGCAGCAGGCCGGCGAGCCCGGCGGCGGCGGCACCCGTCACCGTGGCGAGGCCGGCGGCGCTGCCGATCATCAGCGGAACCGACCGGCGAAAGCCGAACTGCGCCCCCGAGGCAGTCGACAAGGTCGTGGCGATACCCGGCGTGGCGGTGGCCACGAAGGCAAACAGGATGAGCGGCAGGATGGGCTGGAGCATGGGGCGTCCTTTTTGAGGCCCCATGGTAGGCTTGAGCTGGCATCAGTAAATGCAATGTTTGTGATATCTGGCATTAGCATCTATAATGCAGAGATGATCCGCAATCTTGATATGGCGCTGCTGCGCACCTTCGTCATCGTCGCCGAAAAGGCCAGCATGACAGCGGCGGCCAATGCGCTGCATCTGACGCAAGGCGCCGTCAGCCAGCAGGTCAAGCGGCTGGAAGACACGCTCGGCTGCAGCCTGTTCGAGCGCGACCGGCGCGGCCTGCGCCTGACGCGTTCGGGCGAGCGGCTGTTCGACAAGGCCAGGCGCCTGCTCAGCCTCAATGACGAGATCTGGGCCGAGATGGCGGGAAGTGCTGTCGCCGGCCAGGTGCGGCTCGGCGTGCCCTACGACCTCGTCGGCACCTTGCTGGCGCCGGTGCTGAAGGCCTATGCCGAGACCTATCCGCAGGTCGAAATATCGCTGGTCTGCGCCTCGTCGCCGAACTGGCCTCGGCACTTGCGGCCGGCACCATCGACCTTGCGGTGATCGAGGAGCGGGTCGGGCCGACATCAGGCGAATGCCTGGCCATCGACCGGCTGGTCTGGGTCGGCGCCAAGGGCGGCGTCGCCCGCGCCAAGCGACCGCTGCCGGTGTCGATCGTCGCCGACACCTGCGCTTTCCGGCCGGTGGTGCTTTCGGCGCTCAACGAGCATGGGCTGGAATGGCGCACGGTGTTCGAAAACGGCAATATCGATGCGACGACGGCGACGGTGCGGTCCGATCTCGCCGTCACCACATGGCTGGCCTCCACGGTGCCAGCCGATCTCGACATCTTGCCGTTCGAGCCCGGCCTGCCGCCACTGCCGAATTTTGCCATCAATTTGCATCTGCCGAAGCATGGCGTCGGGCCGGCAGCGCAGGAATTCGCGCGGCATATTCGCGACGGGTTGGCGAGGCGGCTGCAGGCGGCGTGAGCGTCGCACTTCCCTGGAACACCCCTCATCCGTCTCGGCGCGAACGCGCCGATCCACCTTCTCCCACAAGGGGAGAAGGCAAGATTGCGCGCATGTCCCTGCCAATCATCGACGTTGGAGATTGGCTGAGCCGCTTGCGCCGGGCTCCGCCTTCTCCCCCTGTGGGAGAAGGTGGCCTCGCGAAGCGAGGTCGGATGAGGGGTGCTCCAGCTTGGCGCAGTGTTTCTACGATCTTACTTCCAGTTCTTACGCCGCTCTATCTCGGCGTCGGACGGCTCGCCCGTGACAAACGAGCCGACCTTGATCTCGCCTGATCGTTCGTAGGTCGCCATGATGACGCCGGTGCTGGATGTCTGCGACTTGGCAAGCTTGAAGGCGGCCGGCATCGCGCTGTCGCCGAACAGCCGCTTGCCCTTGCCCAGCAACAGCGGGAAGATCATCAGCCGGATCTCGTCGATCAGCCCGTTGGCGAGCAAGGTCTGGATCAGATTGCCCGATCCCTGGATGAGCAGGTCAGGTCCATCCTCTTGGCCGAGGCGGCGCAATGTCGCGACGATATCAGGCCCAAGCGATTGCGCGTTCTGCCAAGTGAGGGTGTCAGGCCGATGCGTCGCCACATATTTGGTCGCGGGGTTGAAGGCGTCGGCGATCGGATCTTTCTGATAGGGCCAGTACGCGGCGAAGATGTCGTAGGTTTTGCGGCCGAGCAGCAGGTCGAAGGGTTTGGAGAACAGTTCCTCCATTGCCGCGCCCGCTATCTCGTCGAAGTAATGGAAGGTCCAGCCGCCGAATTTGAAGCCGCCGACCGGATCCTCTTCCGGCCCGCCCGGTGCCTGCATGACGCCGTCGAGGCTGACGAAGGTGGCGGCGATGATCTTTCTCATTTTTCCTCTCCTTGGCTGATCCGCGCCGTCACAGCCGGATCCAGCGTAACGACGAACGACAGAGCTGGATTTCGACTGCAGCCGGACAAATTTTCAGTGTTTGCCGCTGGTCTGGATGTTGCGTGACGAGAACCAGACATCGCCGAAGATGGCGGTGGCGGTGCGGTCCGGCGCCTTGTCGCTCTTCAGCCAGATCGAGCGGCTGCGTGTCGCCTGCTCGCGCGTCGGGATTTTCGCCGCAAGATCGGCAACCGAGGCACCGAAGCATGGGATGAACCAGGCACGCATGAAGGGATCGCAGGCAAAGCCCTTTTCGGTGCGGGTCACCATCACCGCCAGCGGGACGCGCTCGGCCGGGCGCCAGGGGAAGATCATGCGGCCGCCGGGGCGCAGCGCCTTCAGCCATCCGGCCGGTGGGGCGACGACGCCGGCGTTGACATAGATGATATCAGATTGCGGCAAGGGCGTGGTCACGGCATCGCCATGGACGACAGTCGCATTGCCATAGGCTTCGAGATTTTTGCGCGCCAGCTCGGCCAGGTTCCTGTCCAGCTCGAAGGCGGTGACGGTGCCATCAGGCGAAACCAGCCTGGCCAGCAAGGCGGTGTAGTAGCCGGTGCCGGCGCCGATATGCGTGACGATCTCGCCGGGCCTCGGCGCCAGTTTTCCGATCCACATGGCATGCAGGAAAGGCTCGCCATTGTTGATGCCCTTGTCGGCATCGAGCGCTACCAGCACGTTCTGGTAGATATGGGCCGGGTCGGCGCTCGGCGTGGTGACCTTGCCGTTGCCGGCGACGATCGTCCACGGTCCGGGGCCGAGAAAGGCTTCGCGCGGCACGCTGGCGAACACCTCCTCCAGGCGCGGATCGGATGAGGCGGCATTGGCCGCCATCAGCCGGGCGTAGAATTTCCTGATGTCTTCAATGTTACTCATGACGCGAGAGAAGATAGCGCGATTTGGCGGTTTGTCTTGCGATCCGGCGAAACCTCAGCCGACCCCGAACATCGTGTCGTAGAGCAGCTTGAAGTTGAGCACGAGGATGATCGCCGCGACCACCCAGGCGAGTGCGGCCACACCACGCGGAATGGCGAGATTGCCCATCTTCTTCTTGTCGGAGACGAACTGCACCAACGGCACCACCGCGAAGGGCAGCTGCATCGACAGGATCACCTGGCTGAACACCAGCAACTGGCCGGTGCCTTTCTCGCCATAGAGCGCAGTGACGACCACCACCGGGATGATGGCAAGGCCGCGCGTCAAAAGGCGGCGCGCCCAGTTGGGGATGCGCAGGCGCAGGAACCCTTCCATGATGATCTGGCCGGCCAGTGTGGCCGTCACCGTCGAGTTCAGGCCCGACGCCAGCAGCGCCACGGCGAACAGGATGGAGGCGATGCTCAGGCCCAAGAGCGGCGACAGCAGATCGAACGCTTGGCCGATCTCGGCGACGTCCTGATGGCCGGTGTTGTGGAAGGCGACGGCCGAGACGATCAGGATGGCGGCGTTGACGAACAAGGCCAGCATCAGGGCGATGGTGGAGTCCGTCGTCGCCCATTTGATGGCGTCGCGCTTGCCCTTTTCGGTGCGCTCATAGGCGCGGGTCTGCACGATCGAGGAGTGCAGGTAGAGATTGTGCGGCATGACCGTGGCGCCGATGATGCCGATGGCGATGTAGAGCATTGCCGGATTGGTGACGATTTCGGAGGACGGCACGAACATGGCGTGCAGGATCGTGCCGGCCGGCGGGGCGGCGACGAAGATCTGGATGGCAAAGCAGCTGAAGATGATGATCAAAAGCGCGATGACGAAGGCTTCGAGATAGCGAAAACCCTTGTTCATCAACAGCAGCACGAGGAAGGCGTCGAGCGCGGTGAGCATGGCGCCGCCGATCAGCGGAATACCGAACAGAAGCTGCAATGCGATCGCCGTGCCGATGACTTCGGCGAGGTCACAGGCGATGATGGCGAGTTCGCAGGCGATCCACAGCACGAAATTGACGGGGCGCGGATAATAGGCGCGGCAGGCCTGGGCGAGATCGCGGCCGGTGGCGATGCCGAGCCGCGCGGCCAGCGCCTGCAGCAGGATCGCCATCAGGTTGGACAGCATGATGATGAACAAAAGCGTGTAGCCGAACTGGGCGCCACCAGCGAGGTCGGTCGCCCAGTTGCCGGGTCCATATAGCCGACCGAGACCATGTAGCCCGGCCCCATGAAGGCGAACAGCCGGCGGAACCAGACGCCCGAACTCGGCACCGCGATGGTGGAATTGACTTCGCGCAGGCTGGGCTGATCGTCCTCGTCCTGCCTGGCGAACCGCCATGAGGAGCGGGGGGCTGTGGCTTCTGCTTCTGACATGGAAAGGCTTTCCGCGACTTCTGGGAGATGTCCGTAAGCTATGCCATGGCTCAACATTATGCAATAGGCTATATTTCATTGTTTATGCTTTTTATCGAACGTTCAGCGGGGTTTGCGAAGCGGCGACCGGAAACGCCGGTTGCACCTGTGGGGGAATGCAAATAAACGGCCTGAAGAATCAGAGCCCGTGCTATAAAGCAGCAACGGCTAAACTCCCGAGGAGGAGCGCGCATTGGCGCTGAAGAACAGACCGGTCCCGCGTGAGCCACTGCCCGACGCCGATGTCCATTCGGAAGGGTTCCGGCAGCAGCGCCAGGCGCGCCGCAGCGCGCTGGTCGAGGATTATGTCGAGCTGATCGCCGACCTGATCGAGGACGGCAACGAGGCGCGCCAGGTCGACATCGCCGCTCGGCTCGGCGTCGCCCAGCCGACAGTGGCCAAGATGCTGACCAGGCTGTGCGCCGACGGGCTGGTGTCGAGGAAACCCTATCGCGGCGTGTTCCTGACCGAGGCCGGCCGCAAGGTCGCGGAGGAAAGCCGCATCCGCCATCAGACGGTGGAGGCTTTCTTGCGCTCGCTCGGCGTCAGTCCGGAGACGGCGCGCATCGATGCCGAGGGCATCGAGCACCATGTCAGCGCCGAGACGTTGGACGCTTTTCGCAAGGCGATGACGGCGCCGCGCTAGGGTCAGACCCAATCGTCCTGATGACCGAGTTCGACCGAGGTTGTGCGAAAACGCGATTGCGCCCGTCGTTCGAGACGATGGGTTCGCAACCCCGGGCTAGCGCCACCGACGACCACTCCATCCGCCGCCGAAGCGACCGCCACCGGCAACCAACCGGATGATGAGGAGAAGTACGATCGCACCGACGGTGGCGTTGACGATCAAGCTGATCGTTCCGCTCCCAAGATGGATGCCTAAGCGAGGCAGTAGCCAGTCACCGATGAACGCGCCGATGATCCCGATTGCTATGTCCCCAATTAGGCCAAAGCCAGCTCCCCGCACGATCTTCCCGGCCAACCATCCGGCAACAAGGCCGACTACCAATATGACAATGATGCTCTCGTTCGACAGATGCATGGTGATCCTCCCGGGCTCCCTTTCTTTGCTGTGCGATTGGTGCCCGTAAATTAGCGCACTAATTCCATAACCGATCCTCCATCCCCACGAAAGCCAAAGCGCGTCGGCGACGCGACCGTCGGGCAGCGCCCAACCGCGACCATGAAGCCAGCATCTGTGAGCGCAAGCTCCAAGTCCATGGCGATCAAAACCTCATCGTCAAGCACGAGTTAGCGAGTTCTCTTGGATGCCACCGGAACCTTCGCGGAGCGTCGCGGTTAAACTCGATAGAAATCAGCACGACGGAGTTTCCGATGCTCCAAGGTCTTTCCAGATATTCGCCTCAGGCGTTGGGAGTGCTCAGGTTCGTTGTGGGGCTTCTGTTCCTTGAACACGGCAGCCAAAAGCTTTTCAACTTTCCACCATCGACGATGCCGGCACAGCCCGGCATGGAAACGCTGATGATTGTAACGGGCATTCTTGAATTGCTCGGCGGCTTGCTGATCCTGGTCGGCTTTTTAACCCGGCCCGTTTCGTTCGTTCTCTGCGGGATGATGGCGATCGCCTATTTCATGGTTCACGCCCAAAAGGGCTTTTTCCCCGCGAACAATATGGGTGATGCGGCGATCCTGTTCTGCTTTGCCTTCTTCTACCTGTTTTTCGCGGGACCTGGAGCCTGGAGTGTCGACAACCGGGGCTGAGCGAGATGACGAGCGCCATGCCTTGCAAAATCATGGGCCTCCGCCACCAAACGTAAATGCATCCCGCCAGGACACTGCTCCACTCGCCAATCTTTCAGCGGGTCGCCAACATGGAGCACGAGCGCCGACCACGGGTTGATTCAGGCAAGAACGAAGCCCGCCAAAAGGACCGGAATGACAAGCAAAAGGGTACGGCAAGAAGCCAACGAGCCTCCGAAACGCTATTGCGCCGAGTGTTCAATGGCTCATGCCTCCAGGTATCTATTTCTCGGCACTATGTCGGAAAGCGGGACCAAGAGGCTCCGATCGACTCTATGACGATCCTCACAGTTTAGTACCAGCGCCCGCGGCCGTAAAAACCGCCGCCGCCTAGCACCAAAACAATAAGAACGATGACCAGAATCGTGGTGATATCCATATGCGCCTCCAATGAGCGCTCCCGGCCATGTTCGCCGTTCGCCGCGCTTGCCCTGGGCTGGGCCTAATGCCTGTGACTTGATGCAGATAAACGTTCTGCGGAGCATTCCTGTTCCAGCGGACCTATCTGAATTGCGGATATCTTTCGCAGTTGGGGCAAGTGGTTCAAGCGACGACGTTCTGAAAAAATCTCGAGGGATGCTCAACCAGGTGCAGCACATAGCTGACGGCGACCTGCCGGACGTCGAATCGTCCTCGCCCATTGCGATCGGAGGATCTTATTTCTTGGCCCTTGCAGCCACTGCTACGAACGCGACGGCGGCGGCATCACACATCCTCTTGGACGGCCCGTCGACGGTGCGGATGATCTCTCAGCTGCCTTCAGGCTGATCCCGTGTTTCTCAGCGAAATACGCGATTTCATAAGAAGCGTCGGTGGCTGGAGTTCAAGACTTTGTATCACTGTCTTATTCCGGTCGACGATTTGCTCCTCCCGCCCTGAATAGTTGCAGAAAGGCGCCAAGCGCGATGCCGGGAAAGCCGCCGATCGTGCCTTCCCGGCTGAGCTGCCCTGCAGACCACGGCTTGATCCTTCGGAAGGCCGGCTTGTATCGTTGCGTTCAAACGCCTGGATGGCGAGCCTTTCGGCCCGCCACAGGTCACCGCTGCCAGGGGCGCTTCAAAGAAAGGGAAGCCGGTTCCACCAACAAGAAACAGGCACAGGGAATACGGATGCTAGCGAATGCGTTGAAGCTGTCAGGAGCGACACCGATCAATCCGGTTCAGTGACGCTCAAAACCGACTGCAAAAAAGGAAATGAAACCATGAAGAGGTCCCTTCTCACCGCCCTCGGTCTTGCGTTCGCGTTCGCTGTCTCGATGCCGGTCCTCGGCGCCAGAAACGCCAACGCCGCTATGAGCCAGGCCCCCGCAGCGACGACCGCAACGACCACTTCGTCAGGCTCGGATGCTATGGCGACGAAGCACGTCAAGAAACACGTCAAGAAGCATAAGAAGCACGCCAAAAAGCACACGATGGCCAAGAAGGCCTATTAAGGCGCTCTCAGAACTTCCTGTTTATGAGCGGCCGCTCCGGCTTAGATTTGGTTGGAGCGGCGTTTTTCACACTTTTCCTGGAATCGCTCTAAGGCGCTCAGCCGTTTTCGGAGAGGCCGCCGGAACCGCCGCACCTTACGCACGTTGCTTCTGACATCGCGCGATTATCGCGCCAAGGGAGGAAGCAATGGGCGTCGAACAGGCACCGACCGCAAAGGGCAAGCAGGCGGCCAAGGGATTGAAGCAGGCGGCGGCGAAGGACGAGCGGAAGACCGAGGCCGAGACCGGTCATCCCCTGAAGAAGGGTGCCGCACGCTTCGAGGAGCGCTCAAAAAGCTCGGACGGCAAGAGCGCCGGCGCCAAGCAGAAAAGCTGAGGCCAGGCCGATATCAGCGCTTATCGGCGCAAGCCGTCTGCAGGGATGCGCCTGGATGCAACGATCAGGCATGCTCACTCGCGGACGTCCTGCACCCAGCTTCTGGGATGACCGTCGACGCGGAACTGGAAGATGAAATAGGGCGGGATGCAGGTGCCTTCGCCGGGCTTGGCCTGGGGCAAGTCATCGTAGCCGGCGGTGCAGATATAGTCCTCGCGGCACGGATGCGCCTTGTCGCAGGCGCGCAGGCCGGCGGTCTTGGTGAATTCCTTCGTGCAGAATTTGTGGTCCTTGCCCGAGGCGATGCAATCGTTGAAGCCGG
Source organism: Mesorhizobium kamtschaticum (assembly GCF_056174585.1). NCBI lineage: Bacteria > Pseudomonadati > Pseudomonadota > Alphaproteobacteria > Hyphomicrobiales > Phyllobacteriaceae > Mesorhizobium > Mesorhizobium kamtschaticum. Next base: position 3,274,650 of record NZ_CM149691.1, read on the forward strand.
TCTTGGCCAGGCGGCCGCAGGTCGCCTCATCGGGAAGCTTGTCGCAGGTCGCCTTGCGCAGCATGCCGCCGGGAAAGCCGCCGGTCTTCTGTTCGGGGTTGTCGTAGCGCTGGCGCGCCGCGCCATAGCCGGCGAGCTTGACCAATGGTTTCTTGTCCCGTGCCGGGTCGATGGCACAGGCCTTGGCGGTGGTCGGTGACAGGCGGCAATACTGGTCGTTGCCCCATGTCGACATCTTGATCTCGCCGAACTCGACGGGGTCGCCGACCGCGGTGCCCTTCTCACTGACGCAGGTGCCGAAGCCCGGATGGATGGCGCTTTCGTGGACACCGGCGCAGCGCAGGCCGGCGCCACAGGTCCAGTCCTTGAAGCTCGCGTCGTCACCGCGATAGCAGATCGAGCCCCAGCCATTGTAGAGGTCGGTGCCCTTGAGCGCTTCGGCATATTTCTGGTCCGGACGGGCGGCGAAACCTCTGGTGAAATCGGGATGGCCGCCGGCTGCGAATTGCTCGACGATAGCACGGCGGCGCGGCAGGTCGGCGAAGAACACCGCCGAGCCCGGCACGAAGACGGCGTTGCGGCGCGGTTCGCTGGCCGGATCGGCGCCGGTGTAGTGGAAGCCGGCAATGCCGTGCGTCTGATGGCAGCCGGTGCAGCTCATTTCGTTCAGCCGCAGATCGAAGCCGGCGACTGATTTGATGGTGGCGAGCGTGTTGCCCCTGGCGACGTAGTCTTTCAGCGCCTTGTCGATATCGGCGTCGTCGACCAGCCCGTAGGCGATGTTGTTCTGCGAGCGGCTCAACCCGCCGGGTGCGACCGAAACGGCGCTCTTGGCGAGGAACTTTTCGTCGATGACCAGCCGGCCATGGTCGAGATCGTAGATGTTGCGGTCGGTAAGCAGCCATTTGGCGAAGGACGGCTTGTCGGCCAGCACCGTCGCCCGGTCGATCTGGTTCTCCATCTTCGATTCATAGAAACTCGAGGTCGCCGGATTCCATTTGAATATCTTGAGGAGATATTCGGCGTGGCCGCCAAAATCGCGCCGCGTCGAGGCCGACAGGCGCAGCACCTGCATGTTGAGTTCGAGCCGCATGATCTGCGAGGAATTGAGCATCGCACCGGACAGCGGCCCTTCGTCGGAGCGCAGCCAGGCGGCGAGTTGTTCCGGCGGCAGGTCTTTTTGGCCGGCGGCAAGCCAGCGCTGGGCGACGTCGGCGCAGGACACGTCGGTGGCGCTTGGAAAATCCTTCGAGGCGCGCGCCTGCGCCCGCCCGGGCTTGGCGTTGAACACCAGGCTCATGGTCAGCGGCAGGCGCGAGGAAATGCGCTGCGCCACCTTGCCCTTGGCCGGCTTTTCGGCAACCGAATAGTGGAAGCGGTAGATCAGCCGGATCTCGCCGCATTCGGTGTGGCCGAGATAGCCGCGATCCATGCGGTTGACGACGCCGGTCAGGTCGAGTGTCGAGCCGTCATCGTCGATGTATTTCGGATTGAATTTCTGGCTGGTGTCGCTCGATCTGGCCATGGCCGCGACATAGGGGTCCGGGCTGGTCTTCGGCTCGTCAGATATCTCCTGCTTGACCGTGTCGCGCACGGTGGCCAGGGCCGGCACGGAAAACAGGCCATGATTGTCGACGTCGCGGGTGAGGCCGAGCGCAGGGCCGAGCAGCCGGCTGATCGACAGGCCGCCGCGCTCCAGTGCCTGCAAGGTGGCCGGATCGGTGACGGCGACGCTGGAATCGAGTGTCACCGCGCCGGCGCTTGGCAAGCCAAGGCAGAGCAGTGCCGCGAACAACGACAGGAATTGACCGACCGTCTTCAGCCTCACGCCCCCCTTTGCTTGCGGCGATGCTACAGGCCTTGGCCGGTCTCGGCCAGTGCGCTGAGGCCATCACGCCGGCGTCGCCTCGGTGGCGAAAAATACTGTGACTTGGCGCAACCATTGGGATAATTGTTTGTTGGGTTGAGCCGGCAAGCCGGAGCAACGAGGAAGTTCGCATCACGGGGAGTTGCCATGCTCTGGAGAGGCCGTCGTCAGAGTGACAATATCGAGGACGACCGCAGCGACAGCGGCGGCGGCGGGATCGGCGGCGGTGGCGGCGGGTTCCAACTCCCGATCGGCGGCCGGACCGGTGGCGGCGGCAGCATCATCCTCGTCATCCTGGTGGTGCTGGCCGGATGGTATTTCGGCTTTGATCCTTCAGCGATCCTGGGCGGTGGCGACGGTAGCCTGCTGCCGGGCGGGAGTGGCCAAATCACCGACAACAGCGGCGGTGGCCAGGATAGCGGCACGGCACCCGCCAATGACGAGATGAAGCAGTTCGTCGCGACCGTGCTCGCCGACACCGAGGACACCTGGACCGGCATCTTCAAGTCGCAAGGCCTGACCTATGAGAACCCGAAGCTGGTGCTGTTCAGTGGGCAAATCCGCTCTGCCTGCGGTGCTGCTTCCTCGTCGGCCGGACCTTTCTATTGTCCCGGCGACCACAAGGTCTATCTCGACATGACCTTCTTCCAGCAGCTCGACCAGCAGTTCGGCGCTTCCGGTGAATTCGCCCGCGCCTATGTCATCGCGCATGAGGTCGGCCATCACGTGCAGAACCTGACCGGCATCATGGGCAAGTTCAACCAGATGCGGCAAGGCATGAGCGAAGCCGATGCCAACCAGCTATCGGTGCGCATCGAGCTGCAGGCCGACTGCTTCGCCGGCGTGTGGGCGCATTTCACAGCGCAGAAGGGCATATTGGAGCAGGGCGACATGGAAAGCGCGCTGAACGCCGCCAAACAGATCGGCGACGACACGCTGCAGAAGAAGATGCAGGGCTATGTCGTGCCGGAAAGCTTCAACCATGGCACCTCGCAGCAGCGGCAGACCTGGCTGGCGCGCGGTTACAAGAGCGGCAAGCTGGCGGATTGCAACACGATGACCGGCGCGCTCTAACGAGTCTTTTCGGACAAAAACTGACGACGAAGATGCCGTCAGGGGGTGTCAGGATCAAACATTCCTGCCTGTTCTCGCATTGTTCCTTTTTGCGGGTTCGCCTATAAGGTGCGTCCGCCTGCGCCAAGGGCGGCCGGAGGAGATTGACCCATCATGATCGACCCCAAAACCGCCAGGCGGGGCCTGGCGCTCGTCTTCACCACGCTGCTGCTGGATATTATCGGCTTTGGCATGATCATGCCGGTGCTGCCGGCTTTTCTCAGGGAATTGACCGGCGTTGGCATCAGTGAAGCGGCGATCGAGGGCGGTTGGCTGTTCTTCGTCTATGCGGCCATGCAGTTCTTCTTCGCGCCGATCATGGGCGGCCTGAGCGACCGTTTCGGGCGGCGGCCGATCCTGCTTGCCTCGGTGCTGACTTTCTCCATCGACAATCTGATCTGCGCCATCGCCTGGTCCTATCCGATGCTGTTCATCGGCCGTGTGCTGGCCGGCATTTCGGGCGCCAGCTATTCGACGACATCCGCCTTCATTGCCGACATCTCGAACGACGAGAACCGGGCGAAGAATTTCGGCCTGCTCGGCATTGCCTTCGGCGTCGGCTTCGTCATCGGGCCGGTGCTGGGCGGATTGCTCGGCACGTTTGGACCGCGCGTGCCGTTCTTTTTCGCCGCCGGGCTCGCCTTCGTGAACTTCCTGATCGCGATGTTCTTCCTGCCGGAAACGCTCGATGAAAAGCATCGCCGCCGATTCGAGTGGAAGCGCGCCAACCCGGTCGGCACGCTGCTGCAGATGCGCCAGTATGAAGGCATCGGCTGGATCGGGCTCGTCTTCTTCCTGATGACGCTTGGCCACATGATGTATCCGGCGGTGTGGTCGTTCGTTTCCAACTACCGCTATGGCTGGAGCGAGCAGCAGATCGGCTTCTCGCTCGGCGCCTTCGGCCTGTGCGGCGCGATCGTCATGGGCACCGTGCTGCCGCGCGTGATCCCCAGGCTCGGCGAATGGAGGACGGCGGTCATCGGCCTGACCTTCACGGCGGCCAGCGCCTTCGGCTACGCTTTCGCTTCGCAGGGATGGATGGTCTATGCGGTGATCGTCGTCGGCTGCCTGGAAGCGCTGGCCGATCCGCCGCTGAGAAGCCTCGCCGCCGCCAAGGTGCCGCCTTCGGCGCAAGGCGAACTGCAGGGCGCGATGACCTCGATCTTCTCGATCACCTCGATCATCACGCCGCTGCTCTACACGGCGATCTTTTCCTGGTTCACCGGACCAAGCGCGCCCGTGACCTTCGGCGGCGCGCCCTATCTGGTCGGCGCGTGTTTCCTGCTGCTGGCAGTTATCGTCTTCGTCACCAAGGTGGCGAGGCCGGCGGCGGTCAGGACCGTCACCACCGACGTCGCGGAAGATGGAGCACAGGTATGAGCCATGACAGCCGTATCACGCTGACCAAGGACGGGGTGTCGCTGTCTCGGCTGGTCTTCGGTGCCTGGCGCCTGCTCGACGGCGACGCTCGCCCTGATGCCGATCAAGTCGCGCGGCTGATCGACAGCGCCGTCGATCTTGGCCTGACCAGTTTCGACCATGCCGACATCTATGGGAATTATGAGGTGGAGGCGGCGTTCGGCGCCGGGCTGTCGCGTTGGAAGGGCAAGCGCGAGGGGATCGAACTGATCTCGAAATGCGACATCATGCTGGCCTCGGCCAACCGGCCGCAAAACCGGCTGAAGCACTATGACACCAGCGCTGCCCATATCACCGCGTCGGTCGACCGCTCGCTGACCAATCTCCACACCGATTATCTCGACCTGTTACTGCTGCACCGGCCGGACCCGCTGATGGAGGCTGACGAGACGGCGGCGGCGCTTGCCGGACTGGTCAAGGCAGGCAAGGTGAGGGCGGTCGGCGTTTCCAACTTCACGCCGTCGCAGTTCGATCTGCTGGCCTCGCGGCTGCCGTTTGCGCTCGCCACCAACCAGATCGAGATGTCGGTGCTCAAGACATCGGCGCTGACCGACGGCAGTCTCGACCATGCGCATCGTCTGGCCTATGCGCCGATGATCTGGTCGCCGCTCGGCGGCGGCTCGCTGTTCACCGGCAAGGAAGCCCGAGAAGCTCGGGTACGGGCAGCGCTCGCGGCGGTGGCCGCCGAAGTCGGCGCCGGCGATCTTGCCACTGTCGCCATCGCCTGGCTGCTGCGGCATCCGGCCCGGCCGGTCCCGGTGCTCGGGTCGATGAAGCCGGAACGGCTGGCGGCCATGGTCAAGGCGCTCGACATCGTGCTCGACCGCCAGCAATGGTTCGCCATACTGGAGGCCAGCGAAGGCCGGCCGGTGGCGTAAGTTCAGGCCCGCTCAGCCAGCAATTCCTCGCCACGCTTTTCGCGGATCAGGTTGACGAAGCGGCGGAACAGATAGTGCGAGTCCTGCGGGCCGGGCGAGGCTTCGGGGTGATGCTGGACCGAGAATACCGGACGGCCGGTCAGCGCGATGCCGCAGTTCGAGCCGTCGAACAGCGAGACATGGGTTTCCTCGACGCCCTCGGGCAGCGAGTCGGCATCGACGGCAAAGCCGTGGTTCATCGAGACGATCTCGACCTTGCCAGTGGTGTGATCCTTGACCGGATGGTTGGCGCCGTGATGGCCCTGGTGCATCTTGGCGGTCCTGCCGCCGAGCGCCAGCGCCAGCATCTGGTGGCCGAGGCAGATGCCGAACACCGGAATATCGGTCTTGAGCAAATCCCGGATGACCGGCACGGCATAGTCGCCGGTGGCCTCCGGGTCGCCGGGGCCATTGGAGAGGAAGATGCCGTCGGGCTGCATGGCGAGGATCTCTTCCGACCCAGTGCTGGCCGGAACCACGGTCACCTTGGCGCCAAGGCCGGCAAGCAGGCGCAAGATGTTGCGCTTGACGCCGTAGTCGATGGCGACGACGTGCATGGACGGTTCGGCCTGTTCGCCAAAACCTTCGTTCCACACCCAGGGCGTCTCGCGCCAGACCGAGGACTGGCCCGAGGTGACTTCCTTGGCGAGGTCGAGCCCGATCAGGCCCGACCAGGCGGCGGCGCGCTGCTTCAAATCGTCAAGGTCGAAGACGCCGTCGGGCGCATGCGCGATGACGGCGTTGGGCATACCCTTTTCGCGGATCAGTGCGGTGAGCGCGCGGGTGTCGATGCCCGACAGGGCAACGATGCCGCGCTTCTTCAGCCACTGGTCGAGACCACCCGCGGCGCGGTAATTGGATGGGTTGGTGACATCGGCCTTGAACACAGCGCCGACGGCGCCGGCCCGCGCGGCCGGGTTGAGGTCCTCGATGTCCTCGCCATTGGTGCCGATATTGCCGATATGCGGGAAGGTGAAGGTGACGATCTGGCCGGCATAGGACGGGTCGGTGAGGATTTCCTGGTAGCCGGTGAGTGCGGTGTTGAAGCAAACTTCGGCCACGGCGGAGCCGGTGGCGCCGAGGCCGCGACCCTCGATGACGGTGCCGTCGGCCAGCACCAGAAGGGCGGTCGGCTTTTCGGTTGCCCAAGGGGCGGTCATCTCGGCCATGGCGGCACTCCTATCAGGCTGCGCGCTTCGAGTGGCCCGGCGAGCCATCTGCGCAGCTTCCGGCACGGCAACGATCTCTCGAGCCCGCGCACGTCAATTCATTGTCTTATGCAAGGCCGAGTACATAGGGGAAGGGGCCAGAGCGGTCAATGATGCCGCGCCAAAACCACGATGTTTTATTTCGTTGAACAATATCAGTGGCTTGATGAGATTTGCTTTGCGAGTTCGCCACGGTTATTGTCCGCGCCGTTCGAAGGAGAAAGTACCATGCGCGCGAAAATCGCCGAATCCCTGAAGAGCGCGATGAAGGCGCAGGACAAGCACCGGCTGCCGACATTGCGGTTGATCCAGGCTGCCATTCATGATCGCGACATCGCCAATCGCGGTTCGGCCAAGGACCCCGCCAGCGACGAGGAGATCCTGCAGATCCTGGCCAAGATGGTGAAGCAGCGCGAGGAATCGGCCAAGGCCTTCGAGGACGGCAAGCGCCCGGAACTGGCGGCGCAGGAGCGCGGCGAGATGGAGATCATCCGCGGCTTCCTGCCGACGCAGCTCGACGATGCGGCCATTGCGGCTGCCGCACGCGAAGCGATCGCTCAGACCGGTGCGGCCAGCCAGAAGGACATGGGCAAGGTGATCGCCGCGCTGAAGCAGAAATATGCCGGCCAGATGGATTTCGGCAAGGCAAGCGGCATCGTCAAGGGCCTGCTGCAGTAGGCATAGCTGCCTATCGCTGGCCGGAGATTGCGACCGTCACCCGCCGCCACTTCGGCCCGCCGAGCGTTCGCCTATCCCCTCGACGACGATACGGATGATGTGCCTGATCTCGTCCTCGCGGAACGCTCCTCCCGAGAGCGCCGAAAGCATCGCCTGGCCATATATGCCGAGCAGGACCAGCGCCATGAAATTGGCGTCGTCATCCCTGCGGATGGCACCTTGCCGCTGGCCGAGCACGAGCAGATCCCGCACCAGACGCTGGAAGGAGGGGCGGTCGGGTGGCGGTTGCAGGGAAGGGCGCTCGGCGGGGGCGAGGGCCAGCCTGGCGAGCGAAGGATTGGCCAGGCACCAGCGCGCGCTGTCGAGAAAGACGGTTTCGAGCAGGACGAAGACGTCTTCGTTCGCCTCGATGCGGGCACGGTAGGCGGCGTCGCCCGCCTCTACGCTGGCGATGAGCCGCAGCGCAATCTCTTCTTTCGAACTGAACAGATTGTAGACCGTCTTGCGGGTCAGACCCGCGCGGATCGCGATCTCTTCCATTGAGGTGTTGGCGAAGCCGAGTTCCCGGAACGCCAGGTCGGCGGCGTCGATGATGAGGTTTCGCGACCGTTCGGTGCGCTTAGGGGTTGTCATTTTTATACCGTAGTGTAAATTTACACATATGTAAAATTATACGCGCGATCAGCGACAACGTAGCCAGTCCGGTTGGCTGCCGGAACGGTCGGCTGCGGTGCGACGGAATTCAAGCGGATCCATCGAAAGCCTGTGCAAAAATGGTTGGTATTCTCAAAGAATTCGGCCCTGGCATCTGGATTGCGGACGGTCCGACCGTGACGGCGGCCGCAGGCTTCCACTATCCGACGCGCATGGCCGTCATCCGACTGTCCAGCAGTGGTCTCTTCATCTGGTCGCCAACCGAGCTCACGGACGCGCTTCGCGCCGAGGTCGATACCCTGGGTCAGGTGCGCTTCCTGATCCCGCCGAATTCGCTTCACCATGTTTTCCTTGGTGACTGGCAGCGTGGCTATCCCGACGCCAAGGTCTACGCGCCGTCAGGCCTGCGCGAAAACCGCAGGGATGTCCGCTTCGACGGCGACCTCGGCGATACGCCGGTGGCGGACTGGGCCGACGACCTCAACCAGGTCGTCATGCGCGGCAACAGGATCACGACCGAGATCGTGTTCTTTCACCGCCAAAGCAGGACAGTGCTGTTCACCGATCTGATCCAGCATTTCCGCCCTGGATGGTTCAAGGGCTGGCGGGCGCTGGTTGCCCGGCTGGACCTGATGGTGGCCGCCGAGCCATCGGTGCCACGAAAATTCCGCGCCGCTTTTACTGACCGGGCCGCCGCCCGCGCGGCCATTCAGCGTTGCTCGCATGGCCGGCTGAAAAGGTCCTGATGGCACATGGCGAACCAATCACCGAAGGGGGGCAGGCCTTCATTCGCCGCGCCTTCCGCTGGCTGGTGGGTTCTTAACCTGGGAGGCAATCTTCCGAGGCTCGAGCGCGAGGCGCAACGCAGGCGCTTCCTGCTGAACATGATCCCATAACCGGCTGGCGACCGGTCCGTGTGGCCGGTCGCGGCGGCGCGCCACCACCAGCTCGTCGGTGCGGCCCGGCAGATGGCGGCCGGCAATGGAGTGCAGGCGTCCGTCGTGCAACTCCTCCTCGATCAGGAAGCGGGGCAAGTGGCCCCAGCCAAGGCCTTGCAGGATGATCTCCTTCTTCATGCCCTGGTCGGCCACCAGGCATTGCGGCGCGCCTTCGATCAGCGAATAGTCTTGTTGTGGCGAATGGCGGGCGCTGTCGCGCATGACGCATTGGGTGAGTGCCTGCATCTGATCGGGCGTGACCGGCTCTTTGATGCGTTCCGGCAGAAAGCCCGGCGCCACCACGGGAACGAAGAGCACCTTGCACAGATCGACCCATTCCACCCGCGCATCGCCCTTGTCGACCCAGTGCAGGATCAGATCGGCTTCGTCATCGAAGAGGCGCTCCCACGGGCCGCCGACGGCCTCGAAATGCAGATGCAGGCGCGTGCCCGGGCATTGGGCGAAGAAGCGGCCAAGCATGCCCAGAACCTGCGGGCGAGGGCAGAGATCGCCGATTACGACATGGATTTCGCTTTCCTCGCCCATCGAGAGCTGGGCGGCATGGACGCGCAGGCCTTCCAGCTCACGCAGCAGCGATTGCGCGCGGCGGTGGAATGACAGCCCTGCCTCGGTCCCACGCACGCGATAGCCGCCGCGATCCAGGAGGACGAGGTCGAGTTGCCGTTCGAGCTTGGCGATAGCGGCGAACACCGCCGGATGCGAGCGGTGCAGCAGGGCCGCCGCCGGCTGAAAGCCGCCGGTGCGGATCACTGCATCGAAGCACTGCAAATCGTGCAAGGTGAATTCGGCCATGTCAGCTTTATCTACAGAGATTGTCTTATCTTTGTAATATCAACAAAAACGCGCCGCGACTACGCTTTGTCTCATTCAACATTCCAGAAGGAATTTCATCATGAGTGAGCTGAATTTCGTGACTGTCGGCGACGGCACGCCCATCGCCTACCGCTTCGACGGCGATGCCGCAAAGCCGGTGCTGGTGCTGTCGAACTCCATCGGCACCACGCTGCATATGTGGGACGCGCAGGTCGACGAACTGTCCAGGCATTTCCGTGTTCTGCGCTACGATTTTCGCGGCCATGGCGGGTCAAGCGCGCCAGTCGGCGCCTATTCGCTCGACCGGCTTGGCCGCGACGTGATCGAGCTGCTCGATGCGCTCGGCCTCGGACGCGTGCATTTCCTCGGCCTGTCGCTCGGCGGTTTCGTCGGGCAGTGGCTCGGCATCCACGCGCCCGAGCGGATCGACCGGCTGATCCTGAGCAACACCTCGTCCCATCTTTCGCCGGCAAGCTATTTCGACGAGCGGATTGCCGTTGTCCGGCAGGCGCCGGACATGTCGGAAACCGCCGAAGTGTTCCTCAACAACTGGTTCCCCGCGCAGATGATGGCGGCCAACGGACCGGTCATCGAGGACTTCCGCGCCATGCTGATGACGATCGACCGGCATGGCCTTGCCGGTCTGTTCGCGGCGGTGCGCGATGCCGATCTTCGCCGCACTGTAGCGCTGATCAACCGGCCGACGCTGGTGATCGCCGGCGAGCATGACACGGTGACAGCGGCCAGCCATAGTGAATTGATCGCAGCGGCGGTGCCCGGCGCGAAGCTGGTTGTCCTGCCCGCAGTTCACCTGTCGAACGTGGAGTACCCTGCCGAATTCATAAAGGCCGTGCTCGATTTTCTGAGCTGAGCCGGCACGCAATCCCGTGGAGCCCGCTGTCCCCGTATGGTCGAGCGGACTTCACGGCTCCTTGCACATCGGCAGCGGCTGCGCTGGCGGTGCCGGATGATCCTTCTTGTACTGGGCGATCATCGGCTCGAGGGTTTTTTTCGGCCAGAATTTCGGTGCGCCGATTTCCTTCAGGCAGGACGCGTTCCAGTAGGGTGCCGCGCCGGATGGCGAATGGCTCTTTGCCGCCTGCGCGACGGCGGCGATGTCGCGCGATTCCGGATAGATGTAGAGCGTCGTCGGGTTGTCCTTGACCATCGCGATGATCTGCTGGGCATCCGCCGGCGACCAGCTGGTGCAGCCATTGCTGCGGCCGCCGGCATAGTCCACCAGCTTGCCGAACGGCACCAGACCATCATGGTCGGCATAGGAGCTATTGGGGCTTTTGCGCATGCACATGGCCCGCAGCACCTGCGCCGCGTGGCCGCCGATCACGCGCTGCCTGGCATTGGCGGCTTCGCCTTCGCCGTCGAACTGTATGAAGGTGCGCAGGAAAGCCGCGTCCCGTTTGGCGCCGGTGCGATAAAAACCCTTGAACGAGGTTTTCGACTCCCGGGTCATGTATACCCCGCCAGCCGTTAGTTCCGAATCCATGGCATTGCCAAAATTCTTGGAGCACCGCCTGCCGTTTGAAAAATCGACCGTGCCTTTCAGGTTCTTGCCGGCCCCGTGACCCGATGCGATAGCGCGAAACGACTGGCTGGCTTCGCAGACAACGTAGTACCGGCGCCCGAGCACGCCATTGCCGAGATCGCCGGGACGTGTCGCATCCATGGCGAAATAGCAAGGGTTCCTGACGGCGCCTTGCGCCACCTTTTTCAGGTAAAGCGCGCGCGCCCGCTCCAGCACCACTTGTGAGATCTGGCCGTCACTGTCGCCGACATGGGCCTGCAGCCAGGCCGGGATGGCCGAGGGTGCGGCGAAGGACCGTACCGTCGCCGTCAGGGCAATGACGAGAAGGCTGAGGGTGACGACAATACCCAGAGGGACAGATCTCAACCGCACCGGTTCAATTCTCCTGCCGAAGCCATGCGAATCCTTGTTGCCACACGCAGCCAATCATAAGATGTCTCGCGCTGATCGGCGAAACACATCTTGTTTAGCGCGCCTGCAAGTTCAAGCGAACCGGGGCCGGCGCGCAAACCGCCGATAGATCCAGATGCTGGTCCAAGGTTTGCGGCTGATATCTCCGTGGACATGCGTGATTTTCGATCGGCCGATTTTCGATCCACGGGGATTGCGCTATCATCTGATTCTGGCGTGGCCCACGCCTCCTCCCTCCGCTGGGAAAGCATTCGTTCATGCGGGGCGTTCTCATCACCGAACCGACTGTTCGAGCACCAGGCATAAGGAGGGGTTGCGAAAACGGCTCGCACCAGGAGGTTTTGCAATGAGGCTATCCCAGCCCGTCTATCATCTGAAGCGTCAAGCCAGGCTGTTGTCGCGCGAGGCGAAAATCCCGCTCCACCAGGCGCTTGACCGTATTGCCGCTCGCGAAGGTTTTGCCAGCTGGAGCCTGCTTGCGGCCAAGCTTTCCGAGACGGCGCCCGCCAGCAAATTGTTCGCGCAGCTGGCGCAGGGTGATCTGGTTCTTGTCGGCGCGCGGCCCGGCCACGGCAAGACGCTGATGAGCCTCGAACTCGCGGTCGAAGCGATGAAATCAGGCCATCGCAGCGTGTTCTTCACGCTGGAATATACGCAACGGGATGTGCTGGAGCGGTTTCATGCCATCGGGGTCGAGCCGGGCCGGTTCAACGAACTGTTCGAGTTCGACACTTCCGATGCCATCAGCGCCGATTACATCGTCAGAAGGTTGGGATCGGTGCCGCGCGGTACGCTAGTGGTCGTCGATTATCTGCAGCTGCTCGACCAGAAGCGGGAAAATCCGGCCCTGATGGATCAGGTCCGCACGCTGAAGGTTTTTGCACGCAACAGCGGCGTGATCCTGGTGTTCATCTCGCAGATCGACCGGTCCTACGATCCCGCGACCAAGCCGTTTCCCGATATCAATGACATCAGGTTGCCGAACCCGCTGGATCTTTCGCTGCTCAACAAGGCCTGCTTCCTGAACCAGGGCGAGGTCCGCTTCCAGGCAGCTTGAGCCTTCCGGTGGCCAAGGCTATGCCTGCTTGGCCTGGCATGGAGCAAGGATCGTGGTCGAGATCGTCAAACCAGCACTTGAACATCTGCCGTCCTACAAGGCGGCGCTCGAGCGCGGCTGGTCGCCGGACAATGTGCGGCTGATTGAGGCGACGCGCGAGCAGCTCGCGGCGATAGAGCAGAATCCGGTGGCATTCCTGGCCAGCCTCGATGATCCCAGAAGCGGCGGGCTGTCCGATCACCTTGCCCGACGGCACACAAGTGCCGCGCCTGCCGGGGTTCCGCCGCTGGATCTGGGACGGCGAGGCATCGGGCTCGATCGGCTTTCGCTGGCAGAAGGGCACGGCAATGCTGCCATCGCATGTGCTTGGCCATATCGGCTATGCGGTGGTGCCATGGAAGCGGCGGCGCGGCTACGCCACCGAGGCCTTGCGGCTGATGCTGGACGAGGCGAGGGCCGTCGGCCTGCCCTATGTCGAGGTCACCGCCAAGCCGGGCAATCCGGCGTCGCACAAGGTGATCCTGGCCAATGGCGGCAGACTGGTCGAGCGCTTCTTCGAGGACGCCGCCTATGGCGGAGTGGAGAGTTTGCGGTTCCGGATCGAGTTGTAGGGCTTGCACCTGATGTGCTCGAAAGAAAGCTTGCTGGATCATAGCGCGTCCCGGTCTGTCGCCTATCGGAAACCGCGAAGGGAATAGTATCAATACTTCGTACCAAGGACCCACCTTGGCTCAACCCAGCTTGCGAAGGCCCCTCGTGTCCGTCGATCTGCATCACCTGCTCCTCGTCTACACCGCTTACATCATTGCGGCGGCAAGTCCCGGGCCGAGCAACATGCGGATCATGGGAACCGCGATGCACCAGGGCCGCAATGCCGCCCTGCTGCTCGCCGCCGGCGTCATCACCGGCTCGGTCTTCTGGGGGCTCATGGCCGCGACCGGCATCTCCGCTTTGCTGACGCGCTATGCGCAAGCTCTCATTGTCCTGAAGATACTGGGTGGCCTCTATCTGCTCTTTCTGGCGGTCAAGGCAGCCAAGGGCGCTCTGACCAGGGATGGTGACGCTGGGCACTTCGTTGATCGCCCGGTATCAGGCATTGCGCTCTACAGGCGCGGCCTGCTGATGCATCTCAGCAATCCGAAATCCATTCTCGGCTGGATCGCCCTGGTCACGCTCGGGCTCGGCCCAGGGGCTTCCAGGCAAGATGTCATTCTCATCCTGGCTGGCTGCGCGGTGCTGAGCGTGACGATATTTTGCGGCTATGCCCTGGCCTTTTCGACCCCACCGATGGTGCGCATGTATCGTCGGGCGCGACGCGGTATCGAAGGGGTGCTGGCTGCCTTCTTCGGCTTTGCCGGTCTCAGCCTGCTGTTTTCGCGGGCCTGAGCCAGTCGGAATTATCGCACCTCACGGCTTACTCATCCGTGCTCGTCGGCACACAGCGCGTGGTCCGACAATGCGCGGATGACGTAGCAGTCGCCGACCGTCTTGCCGTCGCAGCAGGAGGCGATGCGCTCCAGCTCGGTTTCCAGCCGCTTCAGCTGGGCGATCTTTTCGCGCACGGAGATCAGCTGCTCCTGCGCGATCTTGTCGGCATGGCCGCAAGGCTGCTCGGGATGGCCGCTCAATTCGATCAGCGAGCGGATGTCCTCGACGGCGAAGCCGAGGTCGCGGGCGTGGCGGATGAAGGCCAGCCGTTCCAGCTCCTGCCTGGAATAGCGGCGCTGGTTGCCTTCCGAGCGCTCGGGCGCGGCGACCAGGCCCATCTGCTCGTAGTAGCGGATGGTCGGCACCTTGACCCCGGTGCGGCGGGAGAGATCACCGATCGAAAACATGCATTTCGCCTCTTGAAGCTCTAGTGACTAGAGCAATTACAGTGCCTGACATCAGGGTTCAAGGCCCATGCGGCGGCGCGCCGCGCGGGTGAAGCAGACAGGTGATGAGATGACGGCTCCTCTAAAGCAGACACGGTTCAAGATCGGCGGCATGGATTGCGCTTCCTGCGCGGCCAAGATCGATACGGCGGTGCGTCGCCTCGACGGCGTCGCCGACGTCTCGGTATCGGTGACCGGCGCCAGCATGACCGTCAGCCATGGTGGCCCGCTCAATGACGACAAGGTGCTGCGGCACGTGGGGCGGCTGGGCTACGGCATCGTCAGGGCGGAAGCCAAGGCCGAGGGGCCAGCAGCCAAGGTGCAGGACCACGCCGATCATGACCACGAAGGGCATGATCATGAAGGTCAGGACCACGCGGGCCATGATCATGGAGACGGAGAGTCCGCAGCGTCATCTCACCTCCACAGCCACGCCGAGCCAGGGCAGGCGTGGTGGCGTACCCGCCGCGCGGCGCTGACGCTGGCTTGTGCCGCGGCGCTTGTCGCTGCTTACGGTATCGGCCATCTGTTCCCTTCGGCTGAGCGTTGGGTCTTCCTGGCTGCACTGCTGGTCGGTCTGGTGCCGATCGCGCGGCGCGCGCTGATGGCGGCCCTGGCCGGCACGCCGTTCTCGATCGAGATGCTGATGACCATCGCGGCTGTTGGCGCCGTGATGATCGGCGCCACGGAAGAAGCGGCGGCCGTTGTGGTGCTGTTCCTGATCGGCGAACTTCTGGAAGGTGTCGCCGCCGGCCGTGCGCGGGCCAGCATCCAGGGGCTTGCCGATCTGGTGCCGAAGACAGCGCTGGTCGAGCGGGCAGGCGGCACGGTTGAAGTTCCCGCCGAACAGCTCGGCGTCGGCGATGTCATCGTGGTGCGGCCGGGCGATCGCATCCCGGCCGACGGCGAGATTGTGGAAGGGTCTGGTGATATCGATGAGGCGCCGGTGACGGGCGAAAGCACGCCGAAGCGCAAGAGCGTTGGCGAGCCCGTCTTCGCCGGTACGATCAACAGCGATGGCGTGCTCAAGGTGAGGGTGACGGCGGCCGCCTCCGACAACACCATCGCCCGCGTCGTGCGGCTGGTGGAGGAGGCGCAGGAGGCCAAGGCGCCGACCGAGCGCTTCATCGATCGCTTTTCGCGCACCTATACGCCCGGGGTGCTGGTGGTCGGCGCGCTGGTGGCGCTGCTGCCGCCGCTGGTCGCCGGCGGCGACTGGAACGAATGGATCTACAAGGGCCTGGCCATCCTGCTGATCGGTTGCCCCTGCGCGCTGGTCATCTCGACGCCTGCCGCGATCGCTGCCGGTCTGGCGACCGGCGCGCGGCGTGGCCTGCTGATGA
Organism: Mesorhizobium kamtschaticum; assembly: GCF_056174585.1. Taxonomy (NCBI): domain Bacteria; kingdom Pseudomonadati; phylum Pseudomonadota; class Alphaproteobacteria; order Hyphomicrobiales; family Phyllobacteriaceae; genus Mesorhizobium; species Mesorhizobium kamtschaticum. The sequence goes on from NZ_CM149691.1 coordinate 3,290,506, forward strand.
AGGGCGGCGCGGTGCTGGAGGGCTTTCGCCGGATCACGGCGGTGGCTTTCGACAAGACCGGCACGCTGACCGCGGGCAAACCTGTCGTCACCGACATCGTGGCCTATGGCCGCGATGAGCGCAGCGTGCTGGCGCTGGCGGCGGCGCTCGAGCAGGGCTCCAGCCATCCGCTGGCGGTGGCGATCCTGGACAGGGCCAAGGCCGACAAGGCGCCGGTGCCGCCGGCCTTGGCGGCGAAGGCGATCTCCGGCAAGGGCGTCGAGGGCAGCGTCGGCGGCGTCGCCGTCTTCCTGGGTTCCGGCCCGGCGGCGGGCGAGCGTGCAGAGATGACGCAACCGCAACGCCTTGCCGTCGACAGTCTCAACGGCCAGGGCAAGACCGTGTCGGTGCTGGTGGCCGATGGCATGGTGGCCGGGCTGATCGCCATGCGCGACGAGCCGCGGCCGGATGCGGCGGCCGGCATCATGGCACTCAAGGCAGAGGGCATCCGCACGGTGATGCTGACCGGCGACAACCGCCGCACAGCTGAGGCCATCGCCGCTTCGCTCGGCATCGAGGCGCGGGCGGAATTGCTGCCTCAGGACAAGCAGCGCATCGTCGGCGAATTGCAGCGCGAAGGGTTCAAGGTGGCCAAGGTCGGCGACGGCATCAACGACGCGCCGGCGCTGGCCGCCGCCGACATCGGCATCGCCATGGGCGGTGGTACCGATGTGGCGCTTGAGACGGCGGATGCGGCGATCCTGCATGGCCGCGTCATGGACGTTGCCCGCATGGTGCGGCTGTCGCGGGCGGTGATGGCCAATATCGGCCAGAACATCACCGTGGCGCTGGGGCTGAAAGCGGTGTTCCTGGTCACCACCATTTTGGGCATCACCGGCCTGTGGCCGGCGATCCTGGCCGACACCGGCGCCACCGTACTGGTCACCGCGAACGCCATGCGCCTGCTGCGCTGGCGCGGGTGAGGGCTTTGTCGTGGGCTACTCGGCGGGTGCCGTCAGGGGCGGCGTGGCGTTGCTGCGCCCTTCCCAGATGTTGGAGACGACAGCCACGACCACGGCGACCAGCATCGCGATAGCACCGACCACCGGCAGGCTGCGATAGCCGTAGCCGGCATTGAGCATGGCGGCGCCCAGCGACGCCGCCAGCGCGATGCCGACGTTGAAGCCGGACGGGATCAGCGAGGAGGCGAGGTTGGAGGCGTCGGCCGTCCAGGCCAGGATGCGGGTCTGTATCGGCGTACCGATGGCGAAGTTGAGGCCGCCCCAGATGACGATCGCGACAACCATCGGCAGGGGATAGGGACTGACGGCGTAGATGACCGCCAGCGTCACCGCCTGTAGGCCAAGCATGGTGATCAGCGACGGCATCAGCTTCCAGTCGGACAGCTTGCCGCCAAGGAAGACGCCAAGCGTGGCGCCGACGCCGTTCAGCAGCAGCACCCAGGGCACCAGGTTCTCGTCGAGCCCGGTGACCTCCAGCAAGTCGGCGTGATGTAGGTGAACAGGCAGAATTGGCCGAGCATCAGCATCAGCATCAGGATCAGCGAGGTCCAGACCTGCTGGCGCGCCAGGACGCGGATTTCGCGCGCAAGGCCGACATGCCTCGCGGATGATCCCGTGGTGCGCGGCAGAAGGGCAGCCATGGCGAGCGTTGCAGCCACGCCCAGCGCGCACATCACCCAGAAGGTCGCGCGCCAGCCCCAGATGTTGCCGATGGCGGTGCCGGCCGGCACGCCGATGACGTTGGAGACGGTGAGGCCGGACAGGATGACCGCCACCGCCATGCCGCGTTTGTCTTCGGGAACGAGGCCGACGGCGACCACCATGGCAACGCCGAAATAGGCGCCATGCGCCACCGCAACGGCAATGCGCAGAAACAGCATGGACGTGAAATCGGGCGCCAGCGCACAGGCCGCCTGGCCAATGGTGAAGGCGACGGCGAGGCCGAGCAGCAAGGTCTTGCGCGGCAAGGATTTGGTGGCGAGCGCCAGCAGCGGGCCGCCGATGGCGATGCCGCAGGCATAGCCGGAAACGAGATAGCCGGCGGAGGGAACCGAGACGCCAAGACCCTCAGCTACTTGTGGCAGCACGCCGGCAATGACGAATTCGGTGGTGCCGAAAGCGAAGGCAGCGATGAACAGGGCAATGAGCGGAAGCGACATGGGGAAAGCCTTGGCTGGAACGGCCTCAAACCACGGATGGACGGCGGGGGCAATCCAGAAATTATTGTCGCGAGTTTAGGTTTTCTTGAATGGTGGATGGCGAGGCGGTGAAGCGCCAATCTCACCCCTCGTGGGGGAGATGGCCGGCAGGCCAGAGGGGGGCGTTGTCCCGCCAGCCTATCAAACTTTCTGCCCGGAGCTGACGACGGCAACAAAATTAAAAAGGGTATCAACGTTGGCGCTCTACGGCGCCCCCCTCTGTCCTGCCGGACATCTCCCCCACGAGGGGGGAGATCGGCAGCTTGTCAGCTCGCCTTCAACCGCGACCCGGTCAGCAGGCCGCGCTCTTCGAGCACCGGGTAGGCCATCGAGGCCAGCAGCGAGTTGATCTGCTTCAGGTCACGGATGGTGTCGAGGTGGATCGAGCTGGTTTCGACGCTTTTGGCGGTACCTTCGCGCAGCCGCAGGAAGTGGCTGGCGCTGGTTTCCTTCTCGCGGTCGCGCAACTGGTCCTTCTCCAGCACCAGCTGGCGAGCCGTTTCAGGGTCGCGCGAGACCAGCACGTTGAAGGCAAGCCTTGCATTGGCCAGCACCGAGCTGTGGAAGGCGCACAATTCGCTCCAGCCCTCGTCGGTGAATTCCAGCCCGCGCTCGAACTTCTTCTTCACATGCACCAGCATGTTGCGAACGATGATGTCGCCGACCTGCTCGAGCTTGATGCAGGCGCCGATCAGCTCCTGGCAGCGCAGGGCCTCGTCCTCGGTCAGCTGGTTCTTGGTGAGCTTGGCGAGATAGAGTTTGATCGCCGCGTGCTTGCGGTCGACACGGTCGTCGAGGGCCGCCAGCGCCTTGATCTTGTCGGCGTCGGCGCTCTCGTAGAGTTCCATGATCCGCTTCAGCATGATCTCGACGGTTTCACAGACCCGCACCACCTCGCGCGTTGCATTGCCCAGCGCCTGGCTCGGCACGTCGAGCGCGCTCTCGTTGAGCGCGGACAGCTCTACAATGTCGAGCGAGGCGGCCGGCTCCGGCTTGGTGCCCAATGCCACGATCTTTTCCGAGGCACGGTAGACGAAGCCGGCCAGCGGCAGGCCGGCGAGCAGGATGATGACGTTGAACAGGATGTGGGCGTTGACGATCTGATCCGCCGCCGTCGCGCCGAGGAAGCCGACATGCGGACGGACAATCATGAACAGGATCAGCATGATCAGCGAGCCAAGCCCGCGCATCAGGAGATTGCCGATCGGCACGACGCGCACGGCGGGGCCGGCCGAGCGGGTCAGCATCGGCGCGATGATCGAGGAGCCGAGATTGACGCCGAGGATGAGGACGACGCCGAGCTCGGGGCTGATCAGGCCGCGGCCGGCGAGTGTCGCCATCAGCAGCACCGCCGCGATGCTCGACTGGAACAGCCAGGTGATCAGCGCCGCCAACAGATAGGCGGTGATGGAATCGCTGGAGAAGTAATTGATGATGACCGGCATGAGCTGGCTGTTGCGCAGCGGCTCGGAGGCCTGGCCGATCATTTCCAGCGACAGGATCAGAAGCCCGATGCCGACCAGGATGCGGCCGGTCTGGCGCCAGTCGCGCCGCTCGGTGGCCATGAACATCACCGTGCCGGTGATCAGGCAGAGCGGCACCAGCAGCGTGAGATCGAAGGTCAAGAGCTTGACCACGAGCGCCGAGCCGATCTCGGCGCCGCGCACGGCCAATTGGCCGGCGGCGCCCGAGACGATGCCGGAACCGGCGAAGGAGCCGACCAGCAGGGTGACCGCGGTGGAGCTCTGCAGCGCGATGGCGAGGCCGGTGCCGGCCAGCACGGCCATGATCGGATTGCGCATGGTGGCGCGCAGCCTGTGGCGCAGCACATCACCATAGGCGCGTTCGACGCCGGTCTTCACCATGCGGGTGGCAAACAGCATCAGCGCGACGGCGCCGGCCAGATGCAGGAGAACGACGGAACCGCTCATTTCGCTGCCTGCAAACGCAAGGCCAGCGCGGTGCGAACAGCACAGCGAGCAAGGGGGAAAAAGCGGATGCGAATCATGTTCATGGCAGTGACCGATAATGACTGGAATAGTTTAGCCGAATAATAAAATCTTGTCGATTTCAAGGGGTCGTCGCAGCGCGACAGGGGGTGTCGGAAAATGGACGGGTGTGCAAATGGGTTCATTGCCGTCCCACTGCGCCAACGCGGATCGACGACGCTTGCCGCCCGTCCCACTGTCAACTTTGCGATGATGTTCAAATCTCAGGAATAAGCGTAGGATTTCATTACATAATTGTAATGCTGCTGTTCAGTTTCGGTTCATCCCCCGGCCGCTACTCCTTTGGCATCGACAACCAAGGAGACTTCTCATGAAACGCATTGTTCTTTCGGTCCTCGCCGTCTCGATGCTGGCCGCCACGTCGCTCACCGGCCAGGCCGCGCCGATGAATGCGCCGGTCGCGCCGCAGTCGAATTACACCAAGGTCGACTGGCAGCAGCCCACCCACCGGGATGTCAAGAAGCGTGTCATCCAGAAGCGCTTCGAGAAGAAGGTCGTCGTGAAGCGGAACAACTGGCGCAATGGTCAGAAATATTCCGGCTGGAGGCAGCATCAGCCGGTGCGCGACTACGGCCGCTACGGCCTGCATCGTCCCGGCCGCGGCCAGGAATGGATCCGCGTCGGCAACGACTATGTGCTGGTCGGCATCCTGTCGGGCGTCATCTTCGGCGCGCTTGCCGCGCAGTAAGCATCCAGCGCTGGACTAAAAGGCAGGGCGGCCCGCAAAGGCCGCCTTTCTTTTTGCCCTGTGGAAACCGGGTATGGCCCGTATTGGGGGTCGTCGGATTTCGCTGGCATGCTTATATGGTGGGGAAACGAGTTCCCTCAATGCGCTTTCCGCCCGCCTTTCTCGACGAGATCCGCGACCGCGTGCCGATTTCACAGGTCATCGGCCAGCGCGTCGCGTGGGATCGCAAGAAGACCAATACGTCGCGAGGCGACTATTGGGCCTGTTGCCCGTTCCATGGCGAGAAGAGCCCGTCCTTCCATTGCGAGGACAAGAAGGGGCGTTACCACTGTTTCGGCTGCTCGGTCTCGGGCGACCATTTCAAATTCCTCACCGAACTCGAAGGATTGAGTTTTCCCGAGGCGGTCGAGAAGATCGCCGACATGGCCGGCGTGCCGATGCCGGTGCGCGACGAGCGGGAGGAACGGCGCGAGCAGGAACGCGCCAGCCTGACCGACGTCATGGAAATGGCGACCGCCTTCTTCCAGGAACGGCTGCAGGGACCGGAAGGGGCGAAGGCCCGCGCCTATCTCAGGGACCGTGGGCTGACGCCGGCGACGCAGCAGTCGTTCCGGCTCGGCTTCGCGCCCGACAGCCGCAATGCGCTGAAGGAGCATCTGGCGGCAAAGGGCGTGCCGAAAGCCGATATCGAGGCGTGCGGGCTGGTGCGCCATGGCGACGATATCCCGGTCTCCTATGACTGGTTCCGCGACCGCATCATGTTCCCGATCCCGGATTCGCGCGGCAAGATCATTGCCTTTGGCGGACGCGCGCTGGCTCCCGATGCGCTGGCCAAATACATGAACTCGCCCGACACCGAGCTCTTTCACAAGGGCAATGTGCTCTACAATTTCGCCCGCGCCCGCAAGGCTTTGGCCAAGGGCGGCACGGTCATTGCCGTCGAAGGCTATATGGACGTGATCGCGCTGGCGCAGGCCGGTTTCGAGAATGTCGTGGCGCCGCTCGGCACCGCGCTCACCGAAAACCAGCTCGAACTGTTGTGGCGCATGGCGGGCGAGCCGATGCTGTGCTTCGACGGCGACAAGGCCGGGCTGAAGGCGGCATGGCGTGCCGCCGATCTGGCACTGCCATCGGTGCAGGCCGGGCGCTCGGCGCGCTTCGCGCTGCTGCCGGAAGGCAAGGATCCCGACGACCTCGTCAAGGCCGAGGGGCCGGACGCTTTCCGCGCCGTACTTGCCGATGCGCGGCCGCTGGTCGACCTGTTGTGGATGCGCGAGACGGCGGGCGGTGTCTTCGACACGCCGGAGCGGCGGGCGGAACTGGGAAAGACGCTGCGGGAACTCGCCAGCCGCATCCGCGACGAAAGCACGCGCTATCACTACCAGCAGGAAATGCGTGAGCGGGAAAGAGCTTCTTCGGCTCGCAGCGCGACGCGCGGCAGGGGCGCCAGGAGTGGAAACCGGGGCAGGGCAAGGCAGCCCCCGCACCCGGCGGACAATTCGCCAAGCCTGGCGGCGGCCGCATGGCGATCACCGAAAGCCTCGGCCAATCGGCGCTGGTCAAGCGCGGCAGCGAGGGAATGTCGGTGCGCGAGGCGACGATCATCGTGGCGCTGGTCAACCATCCCCCGCTGATCGATGAGAATTTCGCCCATGTCGAATTTCTCGACCTTGCCAATTCCGATCTGCAGCGGCTGCACGCCGTCATCCTCGACGCGATGGCGCATGACATGGCCAATGACCGCCACGCGGTGGTGACGACGATCGAGCGCGCCGGCTGCGCCGAGATCTGGGGGCGCGCCGTCGAACTGATCAAGCGGGCGCGGCAGTGGCCGGCGCTGGAGACGGCGGCGCTCGACGATGCCCGCGACGCTCTGAACCAGGCGCTGCACTTGCAGCGCAGCGCGCGCACCTTACATAAGGAGCTGAAACAGGCGGAAGCAGCGCTCGAAGCAGATCCCTCGGACGAAAACTTCCGCCATCTGATCGAAATTCAGGCGCAATTTCAGGATGTACAGGCGACGGAAGCGCTGATCGAAGGATTCGGTGTTTCGTCGGGCAGGGCTGGGCGAGCCTAAGTGCAGCTGAATACAGGAATGAGAGCGTGGCCAGGCTTCCCCAGGGGGCAGGGCGCGCTAAGTCGGGTAATTGATTCGCTTTTTTCATGCGAATCATGCGAGAGGCGCTTGACCTTCCGACAGAATGGCGGAATCAGGACGATTCGAAACGTTAACCCGCACCCGCGCCGACGGGAAATGAGCGATGTGAGGTACTGGTGACTGGACAGGCAGGCCGCCTGCCACAGATATCAGGGTTAATCTGGACTTAATGCATGTCGCCCAAAAGTGGAAACCGGTTTTGGGCAACGACATGCACCAAACAAAGAGATGATGCGGTTACTGGCCCGGTGAAGCGCGTTTCATAAGCGAGCACATCCGGTTTCGACTGGTCCGACAGCTTACGCGGCTTCGATGGCAGCCGCTTGGAGAAGATAAAAATTATGGCGACTAAGGAAAAGGAAGAGGTCGAGACCGAACGCGAAGGCGCCACCGATGGCCCTCTGCTCGACCTTTCCGATGATGCTGTCAAGAAGATGATCAAGGCCGCCAAGAAACGCGGCTATGTCACGATGGACGAGCTGAATTCGGTGCTGCCTTCCGAGGAAGTGACCTCCGAGCAGATCGAGGACACGATGGCAATGCTGTCCGACATGGGCATCAATGTCGTCGAGGATGACGAACAGGGCGAAGAGGCCGAGGCCGGCGACACCGCGGCGGACGCCGAGGAAGACGCCAACGAGCTGGCCGAGCAGACCGGCACCGCGGTCGCCGCCACCACCACCAAGAAAGAGCCGACCGATCGCACCGACGATCCGGTGCGCATGTATCTGCGCGAGATGGGCTCGGTCGAGCTTCTGTCGCGCGAAGGCGAAATCGCCATTGCCAAGCGCATCGAGGCCGGCCGCGAGACGATGATCGCGGGCCTGTGCGAAAGCCCGCTGACCTTCCAGGCCATCATCATCTGGCGCGACGAGCTCAACGAATCCAAGATCCTGCTGCGCGAGATCATCGACCTCGAAGCCACCTATGCCGGCCCCGAAGCCAAGCAGGCACCGGTGGTCGAGCGCATCGAGGAAGCGCCCAAGGTCGAGGAAAAGCCGCGCCGCGGCCGCGACGAGGAAGAAGACATCACCAATGTCGCCGCCGACACGCGCGGCATCGGCGATGACGACGAGGAAGACGAGGACGAGGCGAGCCTGTCGCTGGCGGCGATGGAAGCGGAACTGCGCCCGCAGGTGATGGAGACGCTCGACGTCATCGCCGACACCTACAAGAAGCTGCGCAAGCTGCAGGACCAGCAGGTCGAGAACCGTCTGGCCGCCGCCGGCACGCTGTCGCCCAGCCAGGACCGCCGGCTGAAGGAGCTGAAGGACCAGCTGATCAAGGCGGTGAAGTCGCTGTCGCTCAACACCGCGCGCATCGAGGCGCTGGTCGAGCAGCTCTACGACATCAACAAGCGTCTGGTGCAGAATGAGGGCAAGCTGTTGCGGCTCGCCGAAAGCTATGGCGTGCGCCGCGAGGAGTTCCTGAAGGAATATCAGGGCTCCGAGCTCGATCCCAACTGGACGCGCGCGATCGGCAATCTGACGTCGCGCGGCTGGAAGGAATTCACCAAGAACGAGAAGGATGCGATCAAGGAGCTGCGCGCCGAGATCCAGCATCTGGCCACCGAAACCGCGATCTCGATCCTGGAATTCCGCAAGATCGTCAACCAGGTGCAGAAGGGCGAACGCGAAGCCGCGATCGCCAAGAAGGAAATGGTCGAGGCCAATCTGCGCCTCGTCATCTCCATCGCCAAGAAATACACCAATCGCGGCCTGCAGTTCCTCGACCTGATCCAGGAAGGCAATATCGGCCTGATGAAGGCGGTCGACAAATTCGAATACCGCCGCGGCTACAAGTTCTCGACCTACGCGACATGGTGGATCCGGCAGGCGATCACGCGTTCGATCGCCGACCAGGCGCGCACCATCCGCATTCCGGTGCACATGATCGAGACGATCAACAAGATCGTGCGCACCTCGCGCCAGATGCTGCACGAGATCGGCCGCGAGCCGACGCCGGAGGAACTGGCCGAAAAGCTCGCCATGCCGCTCGAAAAAGTGCGCAAGGTGTTGAAAATCGCCAAGGAGCCGATCTCGCTCGAAACGCCGGTCGGCGACGAGGAGGATTCGCATCTGGGCGATTTCATCGAGGACAAGATGGCGATCCTGCCGATCGACGCGGCGATCCAGGCCAATCTGCGCGAAACCACCACGCGCGTTCTGGCCTCGCTGACGCCGCGCGAGGAGCGTGTGCTGCGCATGCGCTTCGGCATCGGCATGAACACCGACCACACGCTGGAAGAAGTCGGCCAGCAGTTCTCGGTCACCCGCGAGCGTATCCGCCAGATCGAAGCCAAGGCGCTGCGCAAGCTCAAGCACCCGAGCAGGTCGCGCAAGCTGCGCAGCTTCCTCGACAGCTGACACTTACCAATTGCAAAGAGACCAAGGGCGCCCATCGAGGCGCCCTTTTTCATTTCAGGTGGTTTATCGAATTGCCGTACAACGGCACGTTCAGCCGCGTCCCCTTGACGATGATGCCGCCGCGATCGCCGATCTCGATCGAGCCGTAGCGCTGCCTGAAACACTCGGGCAGCGGGCGGTCGACGGGCACCGACAGCCACAGGCGCAGCATATGGCGCCGCTTGTCCGGGTCCGGCCAATCGCGAAAACCCATGCGGTCGTGCAGCAGCGAATGATTGTAGACGAACTGCATGTCGCCCGGCCGAAGCCGCATCGACAGGTTCAGCTGCGGGTCGTTGGCGAGGCTGTCGAAGAGATCCAGCGCTTCGACATGCGCCGCACTCAGCCGCATGGCATCCGGAAAACGCTGGGCGCTGTCGATGCCGATGCGCCTGGCGATGATCCGGCTGCCGGATTCCGTACCGGGCCGTGCAAGCCGCAGCGCAATGTCCGCCTCGCGGCGGGTCAGGCTGACATCGCTGGGGTCGGCGACCAGTTCCAGCCGCAATCCGGGATGGCGGGCGACAAGGTCTGAAACAGCGGGGATCAGCACCCGGTTGATCAGGATCGGCACGGCGGTGACCCGCACCGTGCCGCTGATTTCGCTGTCGGCGCCCTTGACCGCGAGCGTCTGCCCGCCGATCTCGGCCTCCACCGCTTCCGCCCGGCTGGCCGCGACCTCGCCGGCCTGCGTCGGCCGCATTTCGCCTTCCGTGCCGCGCTCGAACAGGCGCACGCCGAGCGCACGCTCGATCGCCCGCAGGCGCCGCGCCACCGTTGTCGGATCCAGTCCAAGCCGGCGGCCGGCGGCGGCGAAGGACCCTTCACGGGTCAGCGCCAGCACGTAGCGCAGGTCATTCCAGTCGATGTCGTGCATTTTTGCAGCTCTATGCGGCGATCTTTCAGCATGAAGCTGCGAGAATGCTGCGTTATGCTCGCTGTGTCCATCACCGGAGAGACGATGTGATCCGCGCCGAAGACCACGCTTGTCAATGTCATCGCTGGCAGGCACCAAGGCAGCCCGGCCGCGGCTCCGATCGGACATGAGCATGGCCGACCTGTCCATGTCAGGCCACTCCGAAGGCGCGGTGCTGTTCCTTCTGGCGGTCGCTTTCATTGCCGGCCTGGCGCGTGGGTTTTCCGGTTTCGGTGCGGCGCTGATCTTCATGCCGCTGGCGAGCTCGATCATCGGGCCGCAATCGACGGCGCCGCTGCTGCTGATCATCGATGCGGTTGCCGCCCTTGGCCTGCTGCCGCGCGGCTGGCTGCTGGCCGACCGGCCCAGCGTCGGCACCATGACGCTCGGCGCGCTGGTCGGCGTCCCGCTCGGCACCTATGCGCTGACGCGCATGGACCCGCTCACGCTGCGCTGGGGCATCGTGGCTCTGGTGGTGCTGCTGCTTGGCCTGTTGATGTCGGGCTGGCGCTACCATGGCCGCCCGGCGACGCCGCTGACGGTCGGTGTCGGCGGGCTTGCCGGCTTCTTCTCGGGCGCTGCCCAGGTCGGCGGTCCGCCGGTCGTGGCCTATTGGCTTGGCGGCGGCGGCAATGGCGAGGTCGTGCGCGCCAACATCGTCTTGTATTTCGCCCTGTCGAGCGCGCTGACCGCCGCGAGTTACCTGGCCGGTAGGCTGATCACGCTGCCCGTTCTTGGCCTGGCGCTGGTGACAGGCCCGTTCTATGGACTTGGTCTCTATCTCGGCTCGCGCCTGTTCGGACGCACCAGTGAGCGCGGCTTTCGCTGGGCCTGCTACGGCCTCATCGCCATGGCGTCGATCGTCAGCCTGCCGGCGTTGGATTCCATCCTCGGGCGGTGAGCAGCTCGGCTCCGAAAAGGCGTTGCCATGAGGACGCGCAGCGGCATTTCGCAAAGTGCCGACAGAACAGCCTTCGGGCTTAACTTTTCCGCAAGCATTTCCCCGTTAGGTCAACGGCAATGGCCTCGTGGCGGAGCGGCTACGCTGGAGACGGCAAATCTCTGAAGCCTCGGTTCGATCCCGAGGCGAGGCCTCCAAAAATCCATCGCGTTTGAGCGGCTCCCCTGTGAAGGCCAGACAATAGCGCACGACTGGCATTGAACATGCAGCACCCGATGCGTCGAGCAAGGGTCGGGCCTGCCACCTGCATTCTTGTATAGGGTAGGAGGCTATGCTAAATCGGCCGGCATGACACATACGATTCGGGAAAAACAGAAGCTGTTGGCGCGCGTGCGCCGCATCAGGGGCCAGGTCGAGGCCATCGAGCGGGCGCTCGACAGCGAGGCCGGTTGCGAGGCGGTCATGCATCTCATCGCTGGGGCGCGTGGCGCGATGACCGGGCTGATGGGCGAGGTGATCGAGGATCATGTGCGCACGCATCTCGTCGATTCCGAGCGATACCCCGGCGCGCTCAACAGCGAAGCGGTCGACCAACTGCTCGATGTCATCCGCACCTATGTGAAGTGAGTTCCGTCATGTCCGCAGCCAACAGCGCCTTCCACAGCCACATGTTCCTGGGCGAAGAACACCAGAACAGCGAGCGCAAGACCTGGGCTGTGATCTGGCTCTGCGCGGTCATGATGGTGGCTGAGATCGTCGGCGGCCTTTTGTTCGGCTCGATCGCCCTTGTCGCCGACGGGCTGCATATGAGCACGCATGCCGGTGCATTGTTGCTGGCGGCACTTGCTTATACCTATGCGCGCCGCCATGCCGCCGACCAGCGCTTTACCTTCGGCACCGGCAAGCTTGGCGACCTCGCTGGATTCACCAGCGCCATCATCCTGGCCATGATCGCGCTGCTGATCGGGTATGAATCCCTCACGCGTCTCTACGTGCCGGTGCCGATCCATTTCGCCGAGGCCATCCCGGTCGCCTGCCTTGGCCTTGCGGTCAACATTGCCAGCGCATGGCTGCTCAGCGGCGGCGATCATCACGGCCATAGCCACGGTCATGGCCACAGTCATGGCCACGGCCATGCGGCGGGGCATGAGCATGACGAGACGCATCGGATTGCCACAGCGGACGGCGAGGTGGTGCTGGAAGTGTTCGAGGACGGCGTGCCGCCGCGCTTCAGGCTGCGCTCCGGATCAGGCATGGTGCTCGCATCATCCTTCGTCTCGATAGAAACCGTGCGGTCAGATGGGGCGCGGCAGCTCTTCGCATTCAGAAATTTGGGCGATGGTCTGGAATCCATCGAGGAGATACCCGAGCCGCACGCCTTCGAGGCCAATGTCACCCTTGGCGGGAAGACTTATCCGGTCCTGTTCAAGGAACATGAGCATGCGCACGGCAGGGCGACGCATGACAACAACATGCGCGCCGCTGTCGTGCATGTCGTCGCCGACGCGGCGGTGTCCGTGCTGGTCATCATCGGGTTGCTCTTTGCCCGCGCCTTCGGCTGGCTGTGGATGGATCCGCTCGCCGGCATTGTTGGGGCGGTGGTCATCGCCAGTTGGGCGCTCGGGCTGATCCGCGATACCAGCGCCGTCCTGCTCGACATGAATCCCGACCGTGGCATGGCGGAGAACCTGCGCCGGACCATTGAGAGCGAAGGCGATGAGCTTGCCGACTTGCATCTGTGGCGGCTCGGACCGGGACATCTCGGCGCCATCGTCTCCGTGGTGACGCCGACGCGCCGGCAAGAAGACTATTACCGCAGCCGGCTTGCGCGCTTCCGGTCATTGTCGCATCTGACGATCGAAGTCAGGAAGGCGGCGTAGGGCCGACGTTAAAACCGCCTATTTGCATTTGGCATGCAGGGCGCTCGCGAAAAGAGTGCTATGCAAGGGCGCGAGCATGCTCGCTCCGATTTTCCCCGACATTCGAGGTTATTTCGTGCGTGAACCGTCACTGCTGCCGGTCTTTGGAAAACTTGGTGTCAAGGCACGTGTGGCTGTTCTGGCCGCACCGGCCTCTTCGGCAGGCATTGTGCCGCGCTTGCGGGAGCTTCTGGCCGCGCATGGTGGCATGGTGCTGAAGCTGTCGGTGATCGCCTGGACGATACTGGTCCTGGGAGCAGTGTTTTTCATGATGCAGGGCTGAGGTAAGCCAGCATGGCCAATCGCTACACATTGCGCATGGAGCTTCCCCAGAGCTGGACCATAGTCGATATCTTCACCGGCCAGCCAGCCGTGGTCAGGCAAAAAGTGATGGTCGGCATGAGCCCGCGCGAGGCCGAGGACATGGTCGTGCAGATGAATGCGCGCGACGTCAAGCGCCGGGAAAGGGCGGAGCGCAAGGATTGAACGTTCCGGCTGCCGGCTCAAAGGGCGGACCAAAACCCCGCCGAACCAAAGCCAGAGGATTCCCGTGAGAGCGAGCCTGAGGCAAAAGATACTGGAGGTCTGCGACCGCAAGATCGCCGAGAAAGGGCCCGCCGTCGGCGTGTCGTTCTACGCGTTTTTCGCTAACAGGAATGACGACCCCGAACTGCTGATGGAAGCAGCGGAATGGTGGATCAGAACCCACCGCCTCGATCATTTCGAAAAGGCCGCGAAAATACGCACGATGATCGAGGGCATCGAGGTTTAATCTTTAGTTTCTATGCATGTCGTTGTCTCAAAACCGGGGTCACTTTTGAGCGACATGCATTGGGCTGTTCAGCCGAAGTCGGCGGCCGTCAGTACATACATGCTCTTGCGGGTGCGGTCGTAGGCCTTCGACGCCACGTCGCGGATGGCGCTGCTCTGCGTGTCGAACGTTGCGAGGTAACCTGCCTCGTTGGCCGCGGTTGCCGGCTGCATCCGGGTCATCGCGTCGGCGGCGACCGAGAAGGAAATCTGGAACATGCCGTCATGGCCGACGAAACGGATGCGCTTGCCGGCTTCGTCATAGCTGCGGCTGCGGTTGGGGAAGGTGAGGCTCATGTCTTGACCTCCGTTGTGGCGGCCTTCTTGGTCGCCCGCTTCTTCTTCGGCGTCGGGTTCAGGGCTTCGGCGACCCGGTCGGCCTCTTCCTTGGCCAGTCGCAAAATCCTGAGCTTCGCCGTCTTGATCTCCCTGGCCTTGGCCTCGGACATGTACTCGGCGGTTGCCTTGTTGCGCTCGGCCGTCTTCTTCTGCTTGTCGACAAAGCGGGCTTCAGCTTTTTCCATGATCGTCTGATTGCCTTCGGCCATCGAACAAATCTCCCTTGCGTTTGAAATCGTGAAAGTGAACTTGTCCGATAAATAGGCACTCGACCGGCAAAATTCAATTTTTTGAATTATTTATGCCATTCGCGATATCACGGAATCGCCGGCCGAAATAATACTTTTCAATATTTCATCGAGCCCGCGAATAATTTTTGGCACTCCTATCTATCGAGTGCCAAAGCGCCTATATGGGGGAAGCGGCCGCCTATGCCGGCCCCAGAAAGAAGTTTTCATGAAGTTTCGGCCACTCCACGACCGCGTCGTCATCCGGCGCGCCGAAGGCGATATCAAATCCAAGGGCGGCATCATCATTCCCGACAATGCCAAGGAAAAGCCGCAGCAAGGCGAAGTCATCGCCGTCGGCCCCGGCGCACGTGACGAAAACGGCGCGCTTGTGCCGCTCGACGTCAAGGCCGGCGACCTGATCCTGTTCGGCAAATGGTCGGGCACCGAGGTCAAGATCGACGGCGAGGACCTTCTGATCATGAAGGAAGCCGACATCATGGGTGTCATCGACAACAGCGAGGCAGCCACCGAGAAGACTGCGGCAGCCAAGACCGTGGCCGCCAAGAAGGCTGCCTGATCAGCGCCCGCGTGTCCTTCGGGACGCGCAAGGACGCTCAGAGACTGATCATGGAGGCTCTGCCTTCATCAACCGAACTGGATAAAAATCATGTCTGCCAAGGAAATCAAATTCGCCACCGACGCGCGTGACCGCATGCTGCGCGGCGTCGAGATCCTCACCAATGCGGTGAAGGTCACGCTCGGCCCCAAGGGCCGCAACGTCATCATCGACAAGGCCTATGGCGCGCCGCGCATCACCAAGGACGGCGTCACCGTCGCCAAGGAAATCGAGCTTGCCGACAAGTTCGAGAACATGGGCGCGCAGATGGTGCGCGAAGTGGCCTCGAAGACCAACGACCTCGCCGGTGACGGCACCACCACCGCCACGGTGCTGGCCGCCTCGATCCTGCGCGAAGGCGCGAAGCTGGTTGCCGCCGGCATGAACCCGATGGACTTGAAGCGCGGCATCGACCAGGCGGTTGCCGCCGTCGTCGGGGAAATCAAATCGAAAGCCAAGAAGGTCAAGTCGTCGGCCGAGATCGCCCAGGTCGGCACCATCGCCGCCAATGGCGACGCGACCGTCGGCGAGATGATCGCCAAGGCGATGGACAAGGTCGGCAATGACGGCGTCATCACCGTCGAGGAAGCCAAGACCGCCGAAACCGAACTCGACGTCGTCGAGGGCATGCAGTTCGACCGCGGCTATCTCTCACCGTATTTCGTCACCAATGCCGACAAGATGCGCGTTGAGCTCGAAGAGCCCTACGTGCTCATCCACGAGAAGAAACTCGGCAATCTGCAGGCGATGCTGCCGATCCTCGAAGCGGTGGTGCAGAGCGGCAGGCCGCTGCTGATCATCTCGGAAGACGTCGAAGGCGAGGCGCTTGCCACGCTGGTCGTCAACAAATTGCGCGGCGGCCTCAAGGTCGCGGCCGTCAAGGCGCCGGGCTTCGGTGACCGCCGCAAGGCGATGCTGGAAGACATCGCGGTGCTGACCGCGGGCCAGATGATTTCCGAGGATCTCGGCATCAAGCTCGAAAACGTCACCATCGAGATGCTCGGCCGCGCCAAGCGCGTGCTGATCGAGAAGGACACCACCACGATCATCGACGGCGCCGGCACCAAGGCGACGATCCAGGCGCGCGTCGCCCAGATCAAGGGCCAGATCGAGGAGACCACCTCCGACTACGACAAGGAGAAGCTGCAGGAGCGGCTGGCCAAGCTGTCGGGCGGCGTTGCCGTCATCCGCGTCGGCGGCGTCACCGAGTCGGAAGTCAAGGAAAAGAAGGACCGCATCGACGACGCGCTGAACGCAACGCGCGCGGCGGTTGAGGAAGGCATCGTGCCCGGCGGCGGCGTCGCCCTGCTGCGTGCCCGGTCGGCGCTTGCCGGCCTGACCGGCGCCAATGACGATGTGACGGCAGGCATTTCGATCGTGCTGCGCGCGCTCGAAGCTCCGATCCGCCAGATCGCCGAGAATTCCGGCGTTGAAGGCTCGATCGTCGTCGGCAAGCTCACCGACAGCAAGGATCACAATCAGGGCTTCGACGCCCAGAACGAGACCTATGTCGACATGATCAAGGCCGGCATCGTCGATCCGGCAAAGGTGGTGCGCACCGCACTGCAGGACGCCGGCTCGATCGCAGCACTTCTGATCACCGCCGAAGCGATGATCACCGACATCCCGGCCAAGGATGCCGCACCGGCGGGTGGCGGCGGCGGCATGGGCGGCTACTAAGATTCAACTGGTCCGCGAAGGTGGCTTCTCAGGAGCCACCTTCCGGATCTGACCTGAATCTGGCCAAGCCGGCTCTTCACCGGAGTTGAAATGATTACCGCCGGGGGATTTCTCCCGGCGCACAGGCCTCTAGCCCAGGAGACGGATCCATGATCACGTTCGTGCGGAAGCCAGGCACGGTCGTCACGACCGAAAAAACCGAGGAAAGCCGCTTCGACCGCATCCGCAGGATTGCCGCCGACAAGCACAAGAAATCCGATTCCGACACGGCTACGCCACCAAAGAGCGAGCCCAAACGCCCGATGTAAGGACCGACGCCGCCGCGATCAAAGCGCGACTTGCGATCGCCGGAAGCAGCCGGCGGCGTGGTGGTTGACGATGCCGACGGCCTGCATCCAGGCATAGACGATGGTCGGGCCGACAAATTTGAAGCCGCGGCGCTTCATTTCCTTGGAAATCCGTTCGGAGAGTGGCGATGAGGCGATCCAGCCGTGGCCGTCGTTTTTCAGCACCTTGCCATCGGTGAACGACCAGCAGAAGTCGGCGAAGTTTTCGCCGCGCTCCGCCATCTCGCAGAAGATCTGCGCGCCCCGGATCGTGGCTTCGATCTTGGCGCGGGCGCGGATGATGCCGGGATCGGCCATCAGCCGCTCGATATCGGCCGGGCCGAAGCGCGCGACTTTCGGCGGGTCGAAACCGGCGAAGGCGGCGCGAAAGGCTTCGCGTTTCCTGAGCACGATGATCCAGGCAAGACCGGCCTGAAACCCTTCCAGCATCAGCACTTCCCACAGCATGCGGGCATCATGCTGCGGAACGCCCCATTCCTCGTCGTGATAGGCGTGCATCAGCGGGTCGCCTTCGGCCCAGCCGCAGCGATGATGTGCGTGAATGTCCATGGCGATCCTCCGTCACACGACAAGGGTTAGCTCATTTCTCTCTGAGCGCATGAACGAATCGCGCAGAGATTGTCGGTGTAGAGCCAACCCATTCCGACCAGTGTGGGTGCTCTTTGCGGAGATCGCAAATGTTCGGCTTTAATCGAGATCAGCATCGATCGCTACGATCAGACCGTTGGCGTTGACAGTCACATCCAAGGTTCCCGTCTCATGACCGAAGTCGCCGGTGAAATCAATGTGTGCCTTGGCATGCCTACTGTCGAATACTTCCACCGATTCTATTTTGCTCACAGTGTGATATCCGACAAAGAACCGCTCAAGATAGGTTCGAACACCATCTGTGTTCGAAAACTTGTCACCGACAGATACGTCATCAATAACCGCGTTTTCAGAAAACAGCGCAAGCGCTTTCTCAACAGCAAAAGCGTTTGTTGCCGATATTAATTTCCCGATGATCTTTTCCATATCCATCTCTGCTCTTCTCATCGAATAGGAGCGTCCGTTATTAAAAAACGATTGTGAGGCATGGGCTGTGTGATTGTCCCACGGTGGATTTCAGTCAGGCGAAACCGCTCCGAACGGGCGCAACGGCCTAGCCCATAGTGCGCTCGTCGATCATGGCGTGCACCGGCGAATGGCACATCTCGGTCATGACGCCGCCTGCCGCCTTGCGGCCGGCCTCGACCGGGCCCAGAGCAGCACGTCGGCAATGGTGCCGTCGTCGCGCTCCGCGATGCGGCGCGACAGGAAGCCCGGCTGGCGCTTCAGCCAGGCGTCGATATCGGCATTGGCGGCGATGAACTCGGCGCAGGACTGGCCGTTCAGCCTGAATGTCGTCACTTCGATCGCTTCGGTCATGTCATTTCTCCATTCAGCTGTTGTCGACTTCAGCGCCATCCGCCCGAGGCCATGATCCGCTCGCCGGTGACGAATGCTGCCGCATCGGAGGCAAGAAAGACGGCGATCCTGGCCACATCATCCGGCGTGCCGGCGCGCCCGAGCGGCGTCATGGCAATCACTTGTTGCTCCATCTCGCGGCTGATGCCGACCTCGGTTAGGCCCTCTGTCTGGATGAAGCCGGGCGCGATGGAATTGACCCTGATGTTGCGTGCGCCGAGCTCGCGCGACAAGCCGAGGGTGATCGTGTCGATCGCCCCCTTGGTGGCGGAGTAAACCAACATGTTCGCAGCGGTGTTCTGGCTGCCTATCGAACTCAGGTTGATGATCGAGCCACCATCGGGCCCGAAGCGCCTGACGGCTTCTTGGATCACGAACAGCGTGCCGAAGACATTGACGTCGAATTGACGCTTGATCTCCGTCTCGGGCATCGTCTCGATCGGACCGAAGCTGAAGACGCCGGCATTGTTGACGACGATATCGGGTGTGCCGAAGGCTGCTTCCGCAGCCTCAAAGAGTTTGTGTACGTCATCGGCGCGCGAAACATCGGCTTGAATCGAGACGGCGCGCCCGCCGGCCGACACAATCGCCGCGACCGTGCGTTCGGCCGCCTCCTGACCTGCCGCATAGTTGACGATGACGGCCGCGCCGGCAACACCGAATGCTTTGGCAATCCCGGCGCCGATGCCCTTCGAGGCGCCAGGGACCAGCGCAATTCGGTTGGCAAGTTCGTTCATGATGCTCAGCCCTGCGCCGTCGGGCGTACGACCAGTTCGTTGACGTCGACGCCGTCAGGCTGGCCGATGGCAAAGCCGATCGCTTCGGCAATCGCAGCGGGCGGGATGGAGGCATCATCCAGCATGGCACGGGCGCCGGCCTCGACCTGCGGGTTGGCGATGCCGTCGAACAGCTCGGTGCGGGTGAGGCCAGGGCTGACCACCGTCACGCGCAGGTCCCGGCTTTCCTGGCGCAGCCCTTCCGACAGCGCCCTGACGGCGAATTTGGTGGCGCTGTAGACGGCGGCCGTGGGATCGACGCGGTGGCCGGAGACCGAGGCGACGTTGATGATGTGGCCGGATTTCTGTTCGGTCATGACCGGCAGCACGGCGGCGATGCCGTTGAGCACGCCACGCAGATTGACATCGATCATGCGGTTCCAGTCGTCGACGCGCAACTCGGCCATGAACGACAGCGGCATCACGCCGGCATTGTTGACCAGCACGTCGACCCGGCCATGCCGCTCATGAGCGGCCGCGACGAAGGCCTTTACGCTGTCGAGGTCGGTGACATCGAGTTCCCGGGAAAATGCCTGGCCGCCGGCCTGCTTGATGTCTCGCGCGATAGCAGCAATCCGGTCGGTGCGCCGGGCGCCGAGCACGATGCTGTGGCCACGCTCCGCGAGGTGGCGGGCCGTGGCCGCGCCGATGCCGCTCGAGGCGCCGGTGATCAGCACCACTTTGCCGGGTGAACTTGTCATGAAAGGCTCCGCCTGTTGGTTGGGAGCCAAGCTCCCGATGGCGGCGTTATGCGACGGGGCGACCGCCGGGCGTTATCGCGATCCTGCAAGATTCATGCATGATCCTGCAAAGATCGGCTGTCGCCGCTGGCCGGGATTGCAGGATCGGATATGATCGGCGTCATGATGATTTCGAAGAGTTCAGGTGCCGTTTGACGACTGCACACGACCCTTATGGCGAGATGGCGTCGATCATCGCCCGCTTCACGGGGGAGGACGAGGAGTGCGCGACGGCGATCGACACCTTGTTCTTCAGCCGGCGTTCCTCGACCGACAAAAGCGTCTACACCGCGCAATGGCCCTGCTTCGCGCTGGTCGTGCAGGGCGCGAAAAGCCTGATGCTTGGGTCGGAACTCCACACCTATGGCGTTGGCGATTATCTGGTCGTGTCGCTCGACCTGCCGGTCGTGTCGCGGGTGACGGAGGCGAGCCCGCAGGTGCCGAACCTTGGGCTTGGGCTCAGGATCGAGCCGGAGCGGTTGAAGGAACTGTTCGGTCGCATCGGAATGATGCCGGCCCAGTGCGAGATGCGGGCCGTCGCCGTCAACAAGGCACCGCCGGACCTTCTCGATGCCGTTGTGCGCCTGCTTCGCCTGCTCGATCGGCCTGAAGATATTGCGGCCATGGCGCCGTTGATCGAGCAGGAGATACTCTACCGTGTGGCGACCGGTCCGTTCGGTCCCAGCCTGCTGCAGATCGCCATGGTCGAGACGCCAAGCAACAGGATCGCCCAGGCCGTCGCCTGGCTGCGGCAGAATTTCACGCGGCCGCTGCGCATCGAAGAGCTGGCCGGACACGCCGGCATGAGCGTGTCGTCGCTGCATCACCATTTCAAGGCGGTCACGGCGATGACGCCGATGCAGTACCAGAAGCAGCTGCGCCTGCACGAAGCGCGGCGGTTGATGTTGACCGAGCGCCTGGATGTCGGCTCGGCCGGCTACAGCGTCGGCTATCAAAGCCCGTCGCAATTCAGCCGCGAATACAGTCGGCTCTACGGCCGCCCACCGCTGCGCGATGTCATGGTAAGCCGGTAGGACCACCGACACATATAACGCGCCTGCAAGAGGCCGCTGGCGGGCTGCGGTCGATCCCACGTCAAACCGCAAGATCGGTCGAGCGTGCCATGTATCGGAACGCCTAACTGGGGTCGCCACGGAGGAAGAGACGTTGAAGGCGGCACTTGAAAACTACCATGCCCGGATGCGGCGGGTGCTGGACCATATAGACCAGCATCTGGATGACGATCTGGATCTGGAAGCGTTGAGCGGCGTCGCGGCGTTTTCGAAATACCATTTCCACCGGCAGTTCACCTCAACCTTCGGGGTGTCCGTGCATCGCTACGTCCAGCTCGCCCGCTTGAAGCGCGCTTCGTACAGGCTTGCCGGAAGCGACGCCCAAAGCGTCACCGATATAGCGATGGATGCCGGTTACGACGCACCGGATGCCTTCGCCCGCGCCTTCCGGCAACGGTTCGGACAATCGCCTTCGTCGTTCCGGAAATCTCCAGACTGGGGGGCGTGGCTCATGGCCTTCGGGCCTTTCGACAAAGCAAGGAACACGCTCATGCAGATAATCTTCGAACCCGACGACGTGATGATCCGCGATGTGCCGCCAACACCGGTGGCTGTTATGGAGCATCGCGGCGACCGGGCGACGCTCCAGGACACCATCCAGCGGTTCATCGCCTGGCGCAAAGCCCACGGCCTGTCGCCCGAGACAAGCCCGACCTTCAACATCTTCCGTTCCGAACGGGAGCCCGCGGTCGCGGCCGATTACAGCATGGACATTTGTGTCGGCACCGATCAGCCGATCGATGAGAATGACGGACAGATGAAGGCCGGCGTCATCCCCGGCGGACGCTGCGCGGTGCTGCGCTACCCCGGCAACACCAACAATCTCGAGCCCGCGGCACTTTATCTTTATCGTGAATGGCTTCCGGCCAGCGGCGAGGAAGTGCGCGACTTTCCGGTCTATTGCCAACGACACCTGTCCCTCGTCGCGGAAGGGCCGCTGCACGAAGTGGTCGTTGAGCTCTTTCTGCCTCTGAAATAGCAATAGCGAGCTGTCCCTTCCGATCGCGAGAAGCGGACGGTGTGTCCGGTATTGTCATTATATCAGCTTCAGCGCATATTTATCCCGCAGTGCGCCCTTGGCCGCCAACGCGTCCCAGGGCGCCTGCAATTGTTCCGAAAAATAAATCACTCCGTGCCGCTCGAATTATGGAGCAGCACGAGACAATGACATTTGGAGGAAATACCCATGAAAGTGACTATCTTGGCAAACTATGCGCCTCATGCCGCCAAAGGATTGATGCAAGGCTCGGACAGGCAGGCTGCGGTCAAGGCGCTTTTTGAAAGCGTTGGCGGCAAGGTGACCAGCGTGATGTTCACGCGCGGCATCTATGACGTCGTTGTCAATGGCGAGGTGCCGGACCAGTCAGCGGGGGTTGGCATGTCCCTTGCGGTGCGAGCGAGCGGCTCGCTGACCGAGATGGTTTTACTGGAAGAACTCGACATGAAGGCAGTGCTCGCGGCCGCCAAGAAGGCTGCCGGCGCTTACAAACCCGCCGGCTGATGGACTTGCCTTCTTGATCAAGGCAGCACGGTTCGATGCCGTGCTGCCGAGTGTCGGACAGGGCATGTTCTTCCGACTTTCGCGGCGACTGGAATTCAAGCTAGTATCGTCCGGTGGTCGTTTGGTGCAGAGAGCTTGCTGAAACGCAACCGCGATTCTGAACACGGAGACAAGCCATGCTTGCGGCCAAGGCCATCGATACGTCAGACAAGGCCGCGTTCTACCGCGACCTCGCCACCCAGTTGAAGGCGCTGCTCGACGGCGAGGGCGACTCGATCGCGAATGCCGCCAACACGGCGGCGCTGATCTTCCAGATGGTGCCTGACCTCAACTGGGCCGGCTTCTATTTCCTCGCCTCGGACGAGGAACTGGTGCTGGGACCCTTCCAGGGCAAGCCGGCCTGCGTGCGCATCGCGGTCGGCAAGGGCGTGTGCGGAACGGCGGTCGAACTCGGCACTTCGATGCTGATCAAGGACGTGCACGATTTCCCCGGCCACATCGCCTGCGACGCCGATTCGCGCTCGGAACTCGTGGTGCTGCTCGAAGACGATGAAGGCGTGTTCGGCGTGCTCGATCTCGACAGCCCGCTGCCTGGCCGCTTCGACAAGGCCGACCAGGCGGGTATCGAGACGCTGGCGGCGATCTACGCCGCGTCGAGTTCGTTCGAGGATTGAGCGAGGCGATATCAGGATAAGCGTTGGGGTCGAGCTCTACGGCGCCCCCCTCTGTCCTGCCGGACATCTCCCCCTCAAGGGGGGAGATTGGCAGCTGCGGCGCCGGCTCTCGTCTTGCAACGTTGAAAATTGGCGAAGACAGTCATGACATCTGATCTCCCCCCTTGAGGGGGAGATGTCCGGCAGGACAGAGGGGGGCCTCGTAGAGCGCTGCCTCGCAAGCCTACCGTCCCGCCTTCAGCGCGCGCGTGAACGCCGCGGCCGCCATATCGATCAGCTGGGCATGGATCGCGCCGCGCGACCGCCCACCTCCATCATCGCAGACCGGGTCACCGATCTCTTCGGACACGATGATGGCCAATGCGCCGGGCTTGCACGCACCGAACATGCTGTAGTGGCTGGCATCCTCGATCGTCGCATAGCTCGCCTTTGAAACTGCTTTCGCAATCCCGGAGGCGTCGGCGGTTGCCGGATTTTCCCGGCCGACCAAGATTGACCATGGCGACCGGAATCCTGATGCCGGCGAAGCTTTTGGCGTCGAAGACATCGACCGGCGCGGGATCGATCGCCATGGCGAAGCGGATGCGCGCGTCGCTGTTGTCGCGGCCGGCGGGCCGCAGATCCATGGCGTGGAGATCGACACCGCTTTGCCTGATCCACTGGCAAAGCGAGGCATTGAGCCGGTCCGTATCGCAGTAGGCCGCCAGCCGTTTCGCGTCGACGCGGGCGCCGGCAATCGCCAGTGCCGTGTTGCCGCCCATGGAAAGGCCGAGAACGCCGACTTTGCCTTGCTCGAGGTGATCGCCGAAAAAGCCGTCCTTGCCGATCGCGTCCAGCGTCGCCGTGAGATCGGCGGGGCGCAGCCAGAGTTTCATCGTCTCGGCGGCGGATCGGTTTTTCCCGCCATTTCCCGGATGCGTGGGAGCGGCGACGACAAAGCCCTGCCTCGCCAAGGGCGTTGCAATCCAGCTCAGCGCCTGCGGGGTCCCCGCCAGACCGGCGCCATGCGACAACAGGATCAGCGGAAATCTTCCACCGGATATCGGCGCATCGCGCATGGCTGACGTGCCGACGAACAACTCGCTGTCGCCGAGATTTACCGGCTCGCCACCTGGCTGCGCCGGATACCAGACCGTCACGTCGAGATCGATGCCGCGCTCCCTGGACGGGGCGGGGAGGTGGCGAACGCCGACGTCGTCGCCGGCGTTGGCTTGATGTTGCATCAGCATTGTCGAAACAAGAATGGTGCAAAGCATGGTCCAGAACTTCATTGAGATCTCCGTTGCCGAACGCGTGCGCCAAGGCTGGAGGTTTGGCGCCCGGACGGTTCGGTTGCTGTGTTCATGCCGCGATATCGGCGGATATGAACGCAGAGGGAGACCTCGATCATGATCGAGGACGTGCTTGATCGTGATTGAGGACCGCTTGGCGCGAACGGCGTTGCCGTGGCGCGCGGCCTTTGAGCCTTAGGCCAGCTTCACCAGCATCAGGCTGAAGCCGCCGATGAACAGGAAGGCGCAGAAGGCGAGCGCCAGCGGGCGCAGGCCGCGCGAGCGCAACTGCGAAATGTCGGCCTGCAGGCCCATGGCGGCGAGACCCATGGTCAACATGATGGTGGTGGCGAGCGCCATCGCCGATTTCACTTCGGCCGGCACGGTAACCAGGCTGTTCAGCGCCACGACGGCGATAAAAGCGGCGACGAACCATGGCATGGGTGGGCGTGCTGCCGATTGGTCGCTTGACTGGTCGCTGCTCATTTTGCGGCGGGCCATCAGGCCGAGCGCGATGACCATCGGCGCCAGCATGGCAACGCGCGTCAGCTTGGCCACAGTGGCGATCTCGCCGGACTGGGTGCCGTTCTGGAAACCGGCGCCGATGACCTGCGCCACCTCATGGATCGAGGCGCCGGCCCACAGGCCGAAGGCGTGCTGGTCGAGGCCAAGCAGCGGCGCCAGCAGCGGGAAGCCGAGCATGGCGACGGTGCCGAACAAAGTGATCGAGGCGACGGCATAGGTGACGTCCTCGTCGCGCGCATCGGTGACGATGTTGGTGGCGACGATGGCCGAGGCGCCGCAGATCGAGGTGCCGGCGGCGATCAGCTGCGCCAGCTTACGGTCGACGCCGATCAGCCGGCCGAGCGTGACGGTGAAGAGGAAGGTGGCGCCAAGCGTCGCCGCCACGATGCCGACGCCGCTGGCGCCGATCGAGACGACCTGGCCGAGCGTCAGCTGGAAGCCGAGCAGCACGATGGCGAAGCGCAGCAGGCGCTTTTGCGAGAAGGCAATGCCGGCCTTGGCATGAGCGGGCGTGCCGAGCACGTTGGAATAGACCATGCCTGCGACGACTGCCAGGATCATGGGGCTGAACAGCGCAAAGCCGGAGACATTGTGCGCCGAGAAAGCAACCGCTGTGATCATCGCCACCAGCACGATGCCGGGAATGACGCCGTTCCACGCCGAATCGAGCCGCTTGCGGCCCGCGGCCAGATCGGCCGGTATCAGGCTTTTCGGAATATCGTTCGCGATGCGGGTCAGGGAAGACAATGCAATTCTCCAGGAAAGTACCCCAGGAGAATGCCATTCCTGAACCGATCTTTCCAACGAATTGTTATGGTTGGAATGATCGATTTTTCCGAACGATCTCTTTCATTCGGAAGCGGCTCATCGAAGGAATTCCCTACCCCTCAACCTCCGGTATCAGCAAACAGACATAGCGCCAGCAGATCCGCCGCGCGCGCTCCAGATCCTCTTCCTCGTATTCGCCGGCGCTCTGCCAGAAGAAGCCGTCGATCAGGGCGGCGATGCCGTCGACGATGTCGTCGACCTCACCGGGCGGCACCAGTTGCTTGACGGCATAGCGGATGTTGGAGACGAAACGCGCGCCGGTCAGGTGGTAGAGATGCTTGATGCGCGGCTCTGTCTGCGCGGCGATCATGAACTGCATCCAGGTCACGGCGCGCTTGGGCACGCCCAGATGCTGCGGCGCGAAGGAGCCGTCGACGATCGCCTTCAGCCGCTGCGCCGGCGTCGGGTCGGCGGGCGCGAGCTTCAGGATGTCCTGGCGGAACAGGTTCGACAGGTTGCGCATGGCCAGCGCCATCAGCTCTTCCTTGCTGTCGAAATAGTGGTTGACCAGGCCGGCCGACATGCCGGCGCGCCGCGCGATGACCGCCATGGTGGCGCCGGACATGCCTTCCTCGCCGACAGCGGCAATCGCGGCGTCGACCAGCTCGTTGCGGCGCATCGCCTTGATGGATCGTTTCGCCATTGCAAAGCCTTCTCGTTTATATATTGATTGGCCATTCAATATATCATATCGTCATTCAATCCAAGCCGGAGTTCACATGCCAAGCGTCGTCATTTCCGGAGTCAGAACGGTCGAAACCCACTGGATTCCGCTTGCCGACGGCCGCAAGCTGGCCGCCCGCCTGTTCCTGCCTGATGACGCCGAGCAAAACCCCGTCCCGGTGATCCTCGAATACATACCGTATCGCCGCCGCGACGGCACGCGCACCGGTGACGAGGAGATGCATCTGTTCTTCGCCGGCCATGGCTATGCCTCAGCCCGCGTCGACATCGCCGGCACCGGCGATTCCGAGGGCCTGCTCGACGACGAGTATGTCAAACGCGAGCAGGACGATGCGCTGGAGATCCTCGACCATCTCTGCGCGCAGCCATGGTGCACCGGCGTTGCCGGCATGATCGGCAACAGCTGGGGTGGTTTCTCCGGCCTGCAGGTCGCGGCGCGCCGGCCGCCGCAACTGAAGGCGATCGTCACGTCATGCTCGACCGACGACCGCTATGCCTGCGACGCGCATTACAATGGCGGCCTGGTCATCAACGACAATTTCGGCTGGGGCGGGGCGCTGTTCGGCTATTCGGCGCTGCCGCCGGACCCGGCCGTCGTCGGTGAAGACCGCTGGCGGCAGATGTGGAAGGACCGGCTCGACGACCACAAGAACCATGCCGCCGAATGGCTGAAGCACCAGCGCCGCGACGCGTTCTGGAAACAAGGCTCGGTCTGCGAGGATTTCTCGGCAATCGAATGCGCGGTGCTGGCGGTCGGCGGTTATCTCGACGGCTATACGCAGACCATCTTCAGTCTGGTCAAGAACCTCAAGGGACCGGCCAAGGGCATTTGCGGTCCATGGGGCCACAAGGAGCCGAACTATGGCGTGCCCGGCCCGGCAGTGGGCTATCTGCAGGAATGCATCCGCTGGTACGACCGCTGGCTGAAGGGCATCGACAATGGCGCCGACCGGGAACCGGACATGCGCCTCTATCTGATGGACTATGCCCGGCCGCATTCGCATATCGATTTCAGGCCCGGCCGCTGGCTCGGCTTGCCGCAATGGCCGGCCAGCCAGATCGGCGGCAAGACCTTGTGGCTGAACGGTGATGGCAAGCTCGGCGAAAAACAGGATGCCGGCGAGGCGAGGCCGGCCATTTCCTCGCCGCTCACCACAGGCGTGCAGGGGCAGGAATGGTGCCCCTATGGCCAGGGCCGCATCTCGGCCGAAGGCGCGCGCGACCAGCGCGCCGACGATGGCGGCTCGCTGTGCTTCGACAGCGCTGTCATGGACGCCGACCTGCCGCTCACCGGCGTCTCGAAAATCAGGCTGCGCGTCGCGGCGGACAAGCCGCAGGCGCAGCTCTGCGTCCGGCTGAACGATTTGGCGCCCGACGGCACTTCCGCCTTCATCGCCTTTGCGCTGCTCAACCTGGCGCATCGCCAGAGCCATGAATTTCCCGAGCCGCTGACGCCAGGTGAGTTCGAGGATGTCGAGCTGGACTTCAAGCCGGTGGCGCAGATCGTGCTCAAGGGACACAGGCTGCGGGTGGCGATCTCCTCGTCCTACTGGCCGATGGCGTGGCCATCGCCGGAACGCACCATGCTGACCTTCGACCCCACGGGCTGCCGGCTCGATCTCGCGGTTCTGGCCAGCGAGGAGGGTCTCGCGCCCGTCGCTTTCGAGGAGGCGCTGTGGGCCGAGCCCCGGCCGGTGACGGTCAAGGAGCCGGCACGCCAGCTGCGCTCGCTGACCACGGACCTGCCGACCGAGCGCACGGAACTGACGGCGCTGTCGGATGACGGCCGTTTCGTCTTCGAGGAAACCGGCACGGAAATCACCTCATGGCGCCGCAAGATCTACGGGATCACGGACAACGACCCGGCAAGCTGCGTGACGCAAATCACCTGCCATGAGGAGCTGACGCGGCCGGATTGGAACGCGCGGCTCGATTGCGAAATCACCATCAGCTGCGATCGCGACAATTTCTACGCAAGCGGCTGGGTCAAGGCTTACGAGCGGGGAACGATCTTCGCCGAGCGGACTTACGACGAGGTCATTCCACGCGACTGCCTATAACCAACAAACGTGCAGCCAACAAAAAGGGGAACAAAAATGCGCATGAAATTCGACCGCAGAACCTTCCTGGCCGGCTCGTCGGCACTGGCGATCCTGCCCTATGCCCGCTTCGCATTCGCCGCTGGCCGGACCAACCCGATTATCGCGCTCGACGCCGATATCGGCAATCT
This sequence comes from Mesorhizobium kamtschaticum, assembly GCF_056174585.1. Lineage (NCBI taxonomy): Bacteria > Pseudomonadati > Pseudomonadota > Alphaproteobacteria > Hyphomicrobiales > Phyllobacteriaceae > Mesorhizobium > Mesorhizobium kamtschaticum. The sequence continues at coordinate 3,319,472 of NZ_CM149691.1, forward strand.
CGATCCGGGCAACCGGGTCGGCACCACCGAAGGCAACATCATCCGTGCGGTCTGCCAGACGCTGGTGCGCTTCGAACCGGGCAAGACCAGCTGGACCAACGACGCGGCCAAGGAGATCAAGCAGATTTCCGAGACCGAGTTCGACTTCGAGCTCAACCCCGGCCAGCTGTTCACCGGCGGTTTCGGCGAGATGACGGCCGACGACGTCAAGTTTACCTATGACCGCTACATCAACGGTGACAAGAACGGCAAGAAGCTTGCCTATGCCGACGATCTGGAAGCGCTTAAGTCGGTCGAGGTCACCGGCAAATACACCGGCAAGCTGATCCTCAAGCATCCGTCGGCGGCGCTCTGGCTGATCGGCATTTGCGATGCGTCGGGCGCGATCCTGTCGAAGAAGGCGAGCGAGCAGCTTGGCGACAAGATCGCCACGACGCTGATCGGCTCCGGCCCGATGGTGCTCAAGGAATGGCGGCCGAAGGAGCAGTTCGTGCTCGCCGCCAACCCGGACTACAAGGGCCCCTACAAGGCGCATTTCGAGGAGATCACCGGCAAGATCATCCCCGAGCACAAGACCTCGTTCCTGTCCTATCAGGCGAAGGAACTCGACTTCACCGCCTTCGACGCCGACCAACTCGACACCGCCAAGGGCCTGCCCGACACCAAGGTGATCGACATTCCCGGCATCGACTACACCTGGATCGGCATCAATGTCGTGAAGGGCGATCTGGCGGAGCTGAAAGTTCGCCAGGCGATCCGCTACGCGATCGATGTCGACGCCATCATCCAGGGCGCCTATTCCGGCGCCACCTCGCGCGCCAAGACGCTGCTGGCGCCGGGTCTGCTCGGCAATTGGGCCGACGCGCCGCTCTACACCAGGGATGTCGCCAAGGCGCAGCAGCTGCTCAGCGAGGCTGGCAAGTCCAACCTTGCTTTCACCTTCACCTGTCTCAACGACGCGACCTCGCTGGCTGTCGCCCAGATCGCCCAGGCAAACCTTGCCGAGGTCGGCATCACGCTCACCATCAATGCGATGGATTCCGGCGCCTATTGGGCGCTCGGCGCCGACGACGCCAGCAAGGATCTCGAGCTGACGCTCATCCCCTATACGTCCAAGTTCGACCCGAGTTTCCAGACGCAATGGTTCCTCGCCAGCCAGATCGGCCTGTGGAACTGGCAGCGCTGGAACAGCCCCGAATTCGACAGGCTGCACCAGGAAGGGCTGGAGACGCTGGACAAGGCCAAGCGCGAGGAGATCTATATCAAGATGCAGAAGCTGCTCGATGAATCGGCCTCCTGCATCTGGATCACGCATGGCCGCAACTTCTTCGTCGACGCGGCCTGGCTGAAGCCGGTGTTCCTGCCCAATGGCAAGGACTGGCAGTTCGAGTTTTTTGACAAGGCGTGAGCGGGCGAGGGGGCTGCCACCAACCCTCCCCGTTTATGGTAGAGAAGTCGCATAAGGGCAAAGACCCCCTCACCCGGATTGCCAAGACCGAATTGCAGCAGCAATTCGGGGCAATCCGACCTCTCCCCGAGGGGAGAGGAGGAGCCGGTACGAGCGCCAGCCTCTTCTCCCCTCGGGGAGAAGGTGGACGCGAAGCGGCCGGATGAGGGGGCCTGGCGCCAGCCTCGACAATCGGCCATCTCCAGAACAGGTTGAAGCCATTGACCAAGTTCGACTACCCATGACCAGAGCGCGACGGACCGCCGCTTTCATCGCCAGCCGCCTCGCATCGGTGGTGCTGACCATTGCCGGCGCGACGCTGCTTTTGTTCCTGATGGTGCGGCTGGTGCCGGGCGATTTCGCCTCGGTGATGCTGGGGCCGAGGGCAACACCGGCACTGCGTACCCAGATCATCCATGACATGGGGCTCGACCGCTGCCTGCTCGAACAGCTCTGGCTGTTCGCCAGTCGCGCGGTGACCGGCAATTTCGGCGAGGATGTCGTCTCGCACCGTCCGATCCTCGACATCGTGCTCGAGGTCATTCCCAACACGCTGGCGCTGGCCTTCAGCGCCCTGGCGCTGGCATTGCTGGTCGGTATTCCGATCGGTGTCATCGCCGCGCTCAAGCCGGGCTCGTGGCTGGACAGTGGTCTGGCGCTGCTGTCGATCTCCTTCATCACCACGCCGACGCTGGTGGTGTCGGTCATTCTTTTCCTCGTCTTTGCCATCGGCCTGCACTGGCTGCCGGTGGCGGGTGCCGGAGCGCCGGGCGACATCGCGGACCGGCTGCAACATCTGATCCTGCCCTCGGTGGCGCTGGCGCTCGGCTGGGTTGGCTATATCTCGCGGCTGATACGCGCCGCACTGCTCGACACACTGGCGGAGCTGCATGTGCGCACGCTGCGCGCCTATGGCGTGTCGGAATACCGCATCGTCGGCCTCTACGCGCTGAAGCTCGCGCTGGTGCCGGTCGTGTCGATCCTCGGCATCGGGCTTGGCGACCTGATCGGCAGTTCTGTCGTCGTCGAGATCATCTTCGCGCGGCCGGGCATTGGCAGCCTGATCTTCAACTCGATCGCGCAGCGCAACTATCCCGTGGTGCAGGCCTGCGTGGTGTTCATCGTCGCCTTCTACATCGTCGCCAATCTCGTGGTCGACATGATCAACGCGCTGCTTGACCCCCGTATCGCGGCGGGCCGCGGATGAGCGGATTTTTCGCGACGCTCAAACGCATCGGCTCGGAACGCGACGGCCGGCTGGGCCTGGCCTTCACCTGTCTCATCCTGGTGTTCGCGCTTGTCGGGCCGCTGGTCAGCCCGGACCCCAACGCCATCGACATCAAGGCCCGCTTCGCGGCACCGGGGCTGATGCATCTCTTGGGCACCGACAATCTCGGCCGCGACCTTGCCGCACGCACCTCGGTCGGCACGCGCTATGCGCTGACGCTTGCGGTGATGATCGTCGTCATCTCGTCGATCATCGGCTCGCTGATCGGCATTGTCGCGGGCATTGCCGGCGGCTGGGTCGACCGGGCGGTGACGGCACTCTTCGACATCGTCAATGCCTTCCCGCCGCTGATCCTCGCCTTCGCGCTGATCGCGCTCTACGGCAAGGGTTCGGCCACCTTCGTGCTGCTGGTGACTGTCGTCTTCATCCCGCAGTTCGGCCGCATGGCGCGGGCCCGGGCGCAGACGCTGCGCAATCTCTCCTTCATCGAGGCCGAGCGGATGCTCGCCGTCCATCCCGTCACCATCGTGGTCCGACACTATCTGCCCAATGTCGCCGGGCCGATCATCGTGCTGGCCAGCATGAACCTGCCGGTGGTGATCGCCTTCGAGGCCTCGCTGTCCTTCCTCGGCTTTGGCGTGCAGCCGCCGAAATCCTCGCTGGGCACGCTGATCAAGGACGGCTTCATCTCGATCAACCAGTCCTGGTGGCCGACGGTTGCCGCCGCTTTGGTGCTGGCCATCGCCACGCTCGGCGCCACGCTGCTTGGCGAAGCGCTGCGCCGCGTCATCGATCCCAAGTCGACGGGGGCACGCTGATGACGATTTCGCTGCGCAATCTCTCAGTCGACTACAGCCTGCAGCAGGGCACCGCGCATGCGCTGCGCGGCGTGTCACTGGACATTGAGAAGGGCCAGATGCTCGGCCTGGTGGGCGAATCCGGCAGCGGCAAGTCCACCGTCGCGTTCGCCTTGATGGGCCTGCTTGCCAACAACGCCAAGGTCATTTCGGGCACGGCGACGATCGAGGGCAAAAGCTTCGACCTGACGAAGCCCAACGCGACGGCTGCCTTGCGCGGCCGTGGTATGGCGATGGTCTTTCAGGACCCGATGCTGTCGCTCAATCCGGTGTTCACCATCGGCACGCAGCTTTGCGAGGTGCTGCGTCGGCGCGCCCCCGGCAGCGACCGCAAGACGCGGGTTGCGATGGCCGAAGATGCATTGGCCAAGGTCCGGCTCAGCAATCCCGGGCGGCGCATGAACCAGTATCCGCATGAACTGTCCGGCGGCATGCGCCAGCGCGTGGTGATCGCCATGGCCCTGTTGTCCGAACCGGCGCTGCTGATCGCCGACGAGCCGACCACGGCGCTCGACGTCACCGTCGAGGCGCAGATCATGCGCGAGATCATCGGCTTGCGCGACCGCATCGGCTGCGCGGTGCTGTTGATCACCCACAGCCTCGGCCTGGTCACCGAATATTGCGACGCGATTTCGGTGCTCTATGCCGGCGAGAAACTGGAAAGCGGCACGGTCGGCGAAGTGCAGCGCCAGCCCGGCCATCCCTATACGCGCATGCTGTTCGACTGCGAGGTGCCGATCGACCGCGAGCGCCATGCCGATGCCGCGCAAAACCGCTTCACGGTGATTGCGGGCGACCTGCCGGACCCGCGCCGGCGGCCGCCCGGCTGCATCTTCAACGGCCGCTGCGATGTCTCGTTCGAGGATTGCGCTGTCGTCAATCCGGGTGATTATCCCGTCCGTAATGACGCCGGGCACAGCGCCCGCTGCCTGCGGCTGGCGACGCCATGACCGCCGCGATCTCGATCAGCGATGCGCAACTGCGTTTCGGCGAGACCGCGGCACTCGACGGCGTGTCGCTCACCATCCCGCAAGGGACATGCTTCGGCATTGTCGGCGAATCCGGCTCCGGCAAGACGACGCTGATGCGCGCCGTGCTTGGCCTGCAAAAACTCGACCGGGGCGAGATCCGGATCCTCGGCAATCCGCTGGTGCATGGCCGCGCGGCGCTGAAAGAACGCGCCAGCTTCATCCAGCCGATCTTCCAGGATCCGGCCGCCTCGCTGTCGCCGCGTAGCCGCATCCGCACGCTGATGAGCGAGGTTGGCACGGTGTTGAGGGAGCCGCAAGCGGCGACGCATGAACGGCTGCGCGTCATCCTCAACCGTCTCGGTCTGCCGCCGGGCGTCATCGACAAATACCCGCACGAGATCAGTGGCGGTCAGGCGCGCCGCGTGGCGATCGCCCGGGCGCTCTTGATGAAGCCGTCGATCCTGATCGCCGACGAGCCGACCGCCGGCCTCGACGTCTCGGTGCAAGGCGACCTGCTCAACCTGCTGCAGGACATCAGGCGGTCGGACAACATCACGCTGGTCGTCATCAGCCACAATCTGGCGATCGTGCGCCTGATCGCCGAAAATGCCGTCGTCATGCGCGCCGGCAAGGTGGTCGAGGGCGGTGAGGTCGGAGCGCTGTTCGGCGCGCCACGGGAAGACTACACCAGGGAATTGCTGGCGGCTTGGCCGAGTGTTAGCCACGCAGGGCCGCCGGGCTGAGACTCGGATTATAGCAATTCCTGCCACTGACGTGCGCCATGAACGACACGCACGATCTCCGCGCCATCGTCGATCTGGCGATAGAGGATCAGGTAATTTCCGACCGGGAACGTGCGCAACCCCGGCCGTACGTGCGGACGCGCAACGCCCATTCCGGGCATGTCTGCAATGCGCTGGCAATGGGCATGGATCTCATCATACCAACGCAATGCCGCGGAGGGGCTATCCTCGGCTATGTAGAGCGCGATGGTTTCGATATCCGCTTCGGCTTCCGGTCGTAGGCGCAGCGTCATCGCGACGTGCGCTCGGCGATCCTTGCATCGAGATTGCTTTTGATCCGGGCGAAGGCCTCTCGTCCATCAACAGCGTTGCCGCTTGTCATGCCTTCGTCCCAAAGCCTGCCCAACTCTTCAACGGCCTGATCGCGTTGTGTCCGGCGAAACTTCCATTCGCGCAACGCCTCGCGCATGACTTCGCTTGCCGAGGCGTATTCGCCGGCTGCGACGACCTCGCGCATCATGCTTGCCATTTCAGGGGTAAGGGCAACGCTCACCTTCTCTACATTCGCCATCTGGGTGTTCTCCTGCGACACAAGGTAGGCAAGTTTACCACCAGCCGCAAGAAGGAGGCATCCATCACATGCCATCAAAGCTGCGCTTGGATCGCCGCCTTGTCGATCACCGACCAGACGTTCCTGATCCGGTCGTTCAGAAATTCATAAAACACATTCTCGCTGAACGAGACTTTGCGGCCATTGATGGGCAGGTCGAAGAAGGTCCCTCTTGGCGTGCAGTTGAACTGGATGCGGCTGGCGATGAACGGTGGCTCGGAGATCAGCAGCTGGACGTCGAAATAGAGATCCGGAATTTCGCGAAAATCCCGCTCCAGCATGGCGCGGTAGCCTGACAGGCCGACCCGCTCACTGTTGTAGTGAACCTCGTCATGGACGTAGCGATGCAGCCGCGCCCAATCCTGATTGTTGAGGCAGTCGATGTAGCCTCGGTAGAGGTCGGTTTCGGTCACGGCGATGGCTCCGCAAAGATCAGGCTTGATCGCGAAGATAGAACGACTGCGGATACAGTCCAGACCGCCTAACCGCGATAGCGCAGCGCATCGACCAGCAGCGAGAAGGCTGGTGTCGCCTGGCGGCGGCTGGGGTAATAGAGGTGGTAGCCGGGGAAGGGCGCGCACCAATCGGCCAGCACCCGCACCAGCCGGCCGTCGGTCAGATGCGCGCGCACCTGGTCCTCGGGCAGATAGGCCAAGCCGAGGCCGGCCAGCACCGCATTCATGCGCAGCGCCGCCGTGTTGAAGATGAGTTGGCCCTCGACGCGTACTTTCAGTTCGCGCCCGGCCTTTTCGAACTCCCAGGCATAGAGCCCGCCATAGGTCGGCAGGCGCAGGTTGATGCAATTGTGGGTGGTCAGATCCTGCGGCACGCGCGGCTTCGGCCGCTTGGCGAAATAGGCCGGCGCGCCGACCACCGCCATGCGCATGTCGGGGCCGATGCGCACCGCGATCATGTTATGCGCCACCTGTTCGCCTAGCCGCACGCCGGCGTCATAGCGCTCGGCGACGATGTCGGTCAGGCCGTAGTCGACGATGATCTCGACCTTGATGTCGGGGTAATCCGGCAGCAGCGGGGCAATCGCCGGCCACAGGATCGCGTCGGCGGCATGCTCGCCGGCGGTGATGCGGATGGTGCCGGCGGGCTTTTCACGCAGGGCGCTGAGCGCGGCGAGTTCGGCCTCGATCTCGTCGAGCCTTGGCCCGATGGAGCGCATCAGCCGCTCGCCGGCTTCGGTCGGCGAAACACTGCGTGTGGTGCGGGTGAGCAGTCGCACGCCCAGCCGCTCCTCCAGCGCACGCACCGTGTGGCTGAGCGCCGATTGAGAAACGCCAAGCTGTGCCGCCGCCCGGGTGAAGCTTTTTCCCGCGCGACGGCGAGGAAGGCGGTCAGCTCGTTCAGATTGTCTCGCGGCATTGATGAGCCTCTCTCATAAGTACATGCCGGATATAGCACCTAATCGCGGCTAATCGCAGGCGCTAAATAGACGCCATCATATAGACACCATCATAGGCGGCTGCCCGAAGTCGGCGGCCCCTCAAGCCAGTGGCAGCGTCCTGCCCGGCGTGAAGAAGGAAAAAGACCATGGATATCAAGCGAAGCGGCTCGCAAGCCTCGGGCAAGGGCCCGGGCGACTGGTTCACCGGCACGGTGCGCATCGACCCGCTGTTTGCGGCAATCGCGCCGGCCCGGGCGGCCGGCAATGCCGTCACTTTCGAGCCCGGCGCACGCACCGCGTGGCACACCCACCCGCTCGGGCAATTGCTGATCGTCACCGCCGGCTGCGGCCGGGTGCAGCGCGAAGGCGGGCCGATCGAAGAAATCCGGCCGGGCGACGTGGTTCGCTTCGAGCCCGGCGAGAAGCATTGGCATGGCGCCGCGCCCACCACCGCCATGACCCACATCGCCATCCAGGAGGCGCTCGACGGCAAGGCGGTCGACTGGATGGAGCATGTCAGCGACGCGCAGTACCAGGCCTGAACAAAGGAGCAAGACAATGCAAAAGCGCACACTTGGAAATAGCGGTCTCGAAGTCTCGGCCATCGGCCTTGGCTGCATGGGGATGAGCCACTCCTACGGGGCTCCGATGGAGACGGCGGATGCAGTCCGCCTGATCCGCTCGGCGTTCGAGCGCGGCGTCACCTTCTTCGACACCGCGGAGGTCTATGGACCGTTCAAGAACGAGGAGGTCGTCGGCGAGGCGCTGCAGCCAATCCGCGACCAGGTGGTGATCGCCACCAAATTCGGCATCGACATCGCCGGTTCGGCCGGACATGAGGGCATGGACAGCCGGCCGCAGCATATTCGCGACGTCGTCGAGGCCTCGCTCAAGCGGTTGAGGACCGACCGCATCGATCTCCTCTATCAGCACCGCGTTGACCCGGTCGTGCCGATCGAAGAGGTGGCGGGCGCGGTGAAGGAGTTGATCAGCCAGGGCAAGGTGAAGCATTTCGGCCTCTCCGAGGCGGGCGTGCGCACCATAAGGCGCGCGCATGCGGTGCAGCCGGTCGCCGCCCTGCAAAGCGAATACTCGCTGTGGTGGCGTGAACCCGAGGAGGCGATCCTGCCGGTGCTCGAGGAACTGGGGATCGGCTTCGTGCCGTTCAGCCCGCTGGGCAAGGGTTTTCTGACCGGCGCCATCAACGCCAGCACGACGTTCGACAGCAGCGACTTCCGCAACACCGTGCCGCGTTTTGCGGAGGAGGCGCGCAAGGCGAACCAGGCGCTGGTCGATGCGATCGTCGCGATCGCAGCACAGAAGAAGGTGACCTCGGCACAGGTCGCGCTCGCGTGGCTGCTGGCACAAAAGCCGTGGATCGTTCCGATCCCCGGCACGACGAAGCTCAACCGCCTCGAGGAGAACATCGGATCATCCGCTGTCGCGCTGACGGCGGACGATCTTGCCAACATCGAAAACGCGGTCTCGGCGATCGCCGTGCAGGGCGAGCGCTATTCTCCGCAACAGGCGGCACGGATCGATCGCTGAGGCCAAGCGGCAAGGAGAGCAAGATGCGTCAGCCAGGCCTGTTCTCAAGACGGAGTGCGCTGATGACCGCGCTTGCGGTACCATTGAGTACCGGATTGGGCCGTCCTGCCAGCGCATCGAACGCGCGGCAGGGCGGCAAGCGTCTGGTGGCGTACTACACCCGCACCGGCAACACGCGCGTCATTGCGCGCCAGATCAGCCGTGCTCTGGGAACGGATATTTTCGAGATACGGACCGCCGATCCCTACCCGGAAGATTATCGGGAACAGGTCGCCATGGCGGAACAGCAGCGGGAAGTCCGGTTTCGAACCGCCGCTCGCCACCACGGTGCCGGACATCCAATCCTACGAGGCGGTGTTCCTCGGATTTCCGATCTGGGGCATGACCGCGCCCTCGGTGATCCGCTCCTTCCTGTCGCGACACGACCTTTCCGGCAAGACCTTGGTATCGTTCATCACCCATGGTGGCTACGGCCTTGGGCAGAGCCTGAAGGTTCTCGCCGATCATGCCCCGGAAGCGCGGCTGGTCGAAGGCTTTTCCAAGCAATGCGACCAGGAGCGCGAGACGCTTGAGCAGGTCATAAGCTGGCTCGGCAGTGTCAAGGTGCCCGGCTGATCCGCCATTCGAACACGCAAGTTGCCGCGAGTAGCGAAGAGAAAATCAGAAAGGAAAATCCCATGACAGAGAACATCAAGGGCAAGGTCGTCGTCATCACCGGCGCCAGCAGCGGGCTCGGTGAAGCCGCCGCACGGCTTCTGGCGAAAGAGGGTGCGAAGCTCGTGCTGGGCGCGCGCCGCCTCGACCGGCTGGAAGTGCTGGCCGGTGAGCTGTCGCTCGGCAAGGACGCCATCCTTTCGACCGACGTCACCGATGTCGGCCAGGTCCGGCGGCTTGTCGACCATGCGGTGAAAACGCATGGCCGGGTCGACGTCATCATCAACAATGCCGGGCTGATGCCGCACTCGCCGCTGGAGCGCGGCAAGGTCGAGGACTGGGACCGGATGATCGACGTCAACATCAAGGGCGTGCTCTACGGCATTGCCGCCGCACTGCCACACATGAAGACGCAGAAGAGCGGCCACATCATCAATGTGTCGTCGGTGGCCGGCCACAAGGTCGGGCCGGGCGGCGCCGTCTATGCCGCCACCAAACACGCGGTGCGCATCATCTCGGAAGGGCTGCGGCAGGAAGTGAAACCCTACAACATCCGCACCACCATCATCTCGCCGGGCGCGGTGGCGACCGAACTGCCCGCCAGCGTCACCGAGCCCGATGTCGCCGAGGGCGTGCGCGCGCTCTATGACCGGGTGGCGATCCCGGCGGACTCTTTCGCCAGGACGGTGGTGTTCGCCATGAGCCAGCCCGATGAGGTCGACATCAACGAGATCCTGTTTCGGCCGACGGCGCAGGAGTATTGAGCGCCTCGGCGTCGAAGTTTAACTTCTCGTTTGCGTCTCGGGCGGCATGCCTTTGGCGATTGGCGGAAGAGCACAACGCTTCGTCATCCACGGGCGGAGCAGCCGCGTAGCGGCGTCGCGGAGACCCGAGGATCCATGCCGCGACCTCAGCCGTGGAGTGCAGCGGTGCAGAATTCTGGACCGTAGTGACGCTTCAGAGTCCCGGCATGGATCCTCGGGTCTGCGCTGCGTCGTTACGCTCCTTGCTCCGCCCGTGGATGACGAAGTCGGGGGCATTGGCCAATCCCCAAACCTTGACGCGCCGCGCTTCATGCTCCAGCTTGGCGTCATGTCCGCTCTCGCGCCCACCAACACCCAGCGACGCCGCCGCACAGTGCGGAGCGGCAAGCTGTTTGCGCGACGACAAGGGCCGGCACAATAAATCCGGTTCGTTCGTTTCCAGCCCCGCCCGCGACATAAGCCGGCGGGGTTTTTCATGCCTGGAGTCTTGTGATGACAAACAATCCCATCCGGTTTCGGCCGGCCGAACCCGCTGACGCTGCCGCGATCAGGGATATCGTGCGCGCCGCCTATGCCAAATGGGTTCCAGTGATCGGCCGCGAGCCACTGCCGATGCGCGCCGACTACGAGAAGGCTGTTGCCGAGCATCCGTTCGAGCTCGCCGTCGCAGACGGCCGCATTGTCGGGATGATCGAAACCATGCTGGCCGACGACCATTTGTGGATCGAGAATGTCTGCGTGTCGCCAGAGGCGCAGGGCAGGGGCATCGGCCGGCTTTTGCTGGTGCGGGCTGAACGCAAGGCGCTCGAAGCTGGCCGCCCGGAGCTGCGCCTGCTGACCAACGGTGCTTTCGCCGCCAATGTGTCGCTGTACAAGCGGCATGGCTATACGATCGACCGGGAGGAGGCGTTCATGGGTGGCATGACGGTCTATATGAGCAAGAGGCTCACGGGATCACCGGCAATCTGAGGAGGGAATTCGACAATGGCTGCGATTGAAGCAACTTTCCGGGTCGTACGCGATTTCGCGGCTCGGTGCGAGTGACAGCATTCCCGGCGGGCGGACGGGCCGGGCTTTGTCAGCATCACCAGGACCGACGACGAGCTTTCGATCACATGCTTGCAGGATCGCGTTCCAGGCACGGTCAGGCACGATGGCGACTGGGTCGCCTTCAAATTGCAGGGGCCCTTTGCTTTCGACGAAACCGGCATCGTGTTGTCGGTCATCCAGCCGCTGTCGGAAAACGGGCTGGGTATCTTTTTGGTGTCCACCTTCGACGGGGATCATCTGCTGGTGAAAGCGGCGGATCAGGAAGCGGCGAGACAGCATCTGATCGAGGCAGGACACACGCTGCTGTAATTCATCCCATGCCATCGATAACGGCTGGGTTCGCTGGCCCAACTCGTCTGGCTCAATCACTGGGGGCGCTGGCTCAACCACTTCGGGGGTTGCGTTTGACAGCGCGGTTTGTGCATCGTTATCTCTAGCCAGATATCACGGCCGGAACGGCCATACGGCACCCCCAAGGAGAAAACCATGTCACACAATCTGCAGTTCTATATCGATGGCGCGTGGGTCGATCCTGTTGTGCCCAACACGCTCGATGTGATCGATCCCTCGAACGAGGATGCCTTCGCGCAGATCTCGCTCGGCTCCAAGGCCGATGTCGACAAGGCGGTCGCGGCCGCCAAGCGCGCCTTCAACTCGTTCGGCTGCACCTCGGTGGAAGAGCGCCTCGATGTCCTGAACCGTATTATCGAGGTCTACAAGAAGCGCTCCAAGGATCTGGCGCTGGCCGTGTCGCGCGAAATGGGCGCGCCGCGCCAGATGGCGCTCGACAGCCAGGTCGGCATTGGGCTGGCGCATCTGACCAAAATGGCGGAAGTGCTCCGGACTTTCCAGTTCCGCCACGTCAAGGGCAGCGCGCTGATCGTCAAGGAGCCGATCGGCGTCGTCGGCCTGATCACGCCGTGGAACTGGCCGCTGAACCAGATCACCTGCAAGGTCGGCCCGGCGCTCGCCGCCGGCTGCACCATGGTGCTGAAGCCGTCCGAGATCGCACCGCTCGATGCCATCATCTTCGCCGAGATCATCGACGAGGCCGGTGTGCCGAAGGGCGTGTTCAACCTCGTCAATGGCGACGGCCCGGGCGTCGGCCAGGCGCTGTCCAGCCATCCCGACATCGACATGATGTCGTTCACCGGTTCGACCCGCGCCGGCATATTGGTGGCCAAGGCCGCCGCCGACACGGTCAAGCGCGTGCATCAGGAACTGGGCGGCAAGTCGGCCAACATCCTGTTCCCGGATGTCGACCTCTCCACCGCCGTCTCCAAGGGCGTCGCAGGCTGCTTCAGCAACAGCGGCCAGTCCTGCAACGCGCCCACCCGCATGTTCGTGCCGCGCGAGCGTCACGACGAAGCGGCGGGCTATGCCAAGGCGGCAGCGGAAAAGTTCGTGGTCGGCCCGGCCGACGGCGCCAACACCAAGCTCGGCCCGGTCGTCAGCCAGATCCAGTTCGACAAGATCCAGGACCTGATTCAGGCCGGCATCGACGAGGGGGCGACGCTGGTCGCCGGCGGCCCCGGCCGTCCTGCCGAACTCAACCGCGGCTACTACATCAGGCCGACCGTGTTCGCCGACGTCACCCACGACATGCGCATCGCGCGCGAAGAAATCTTCGGGCCGGTGCTGGCGATCCTGCCCTATGACACGGTCGAACAGGCGGTCGAGCAGGCCAACGACACCGTCTACGGCCTTGCCTCCTACATCCAGGCCAAGGACATCCAGAAGGCCCGCGACGTGGCGGCACGCATGCGCTCCGGCAATGTCTACATCAACTATCCGACCTGGGACGCCGGCCTGCCCTTCGGCGGCTACAAGCAGTCGGGCAACGGCCGTGAATATGCCGAATACGGGCTAGAGGATTTCCTCGAGATCAAGGGCATCGCTGGGTATGAGGCGGCTGAGTAGGTTTTGACGCGGTTTCGGGCAGGTAGCAATGCCGACCGAAACGGCTCGTCTTTTTTGGCATCCAAGGCCGCCACACCGAATAATTGGCGTGGCGGCCTTGTCTTTATACTGCGCAAAATCATTAAGACCCCAATTCTTAGTCTCGCGCTACGCGATTAGTTGTGCTCTACATCGCCAAATGAGCCTGTATCTGCGCATCATCGTGGCGGCCGTTTGCTTTATCTGCACGCCTTTGACATCAAAGGCGGCTCAGGATGTTCGCCCAGAGCCGGAATGCGACATCCTGAAAGCGAGTGACGAGGAGGCCTTACGGACTGCATCCCTTCAAATGACGGAACAGTTCGTGGGTTCTGGAACGCGGCCCTATTTTATGCACCGCGAGTTCGTGTTCGCGCCGGGCATTCGCTACGAAAGGAGGCAGCCCTATGCGCGCTGGGCCTCGCGGCAGCTCCACTCGGTTGATGTTCATGATCTGGACAGAATACAAAAGAAATCGGATTGCCATCGTCGCCGAGAGGAGAGATTGGACGGCGTTGACGCTGTCGTCGTCTCCTACAAGAAAGTGTTGTTGAAGCCCCGGCTACAGTCATTCGGATGCACTATTTGGATCGAGTCTCAAAAATACAAGCCATTGAAGATGGTCTGTGACGGGACCGATTGGTACGGACCCTTTGAGTGGACAAGGCGGTGGTTCTATCGGACGGACGTCAAATACCGGTAGCATCTCCGAATTGACTGTTCGATGGCGCGCTTGCTTGCCCGCGGGAAGTGGCCGGTGGTAACCTGGTTGCCATCAGCGAAGGGATCGAGCTTTGGTTGCCTCCAGCCACCAACCATTTATGATGGTGTTGCGGAAATTCCTGGGTGTTTCCCGCACGAACCGCGGGTGAGCCGAAGCTGGAAAAGTTAGAGCTCAACGAGAGTCTCTACCAGGTCTTCGTCGACGATAATTTCCATTATCGTGATGAGAGTCATCGGTATTTGGACGGACAATTCGCAACCTACGAAGAGGCGGTGGAGCATTGCCGCGCCATAGTAGACGGCGAACTGGAAAATGCTTTCAAACCGGAAGCAACCGCCGAACAGCGGTTTGCGACATACAGTTTGTTTGGCCTGGATCCGTTCATCAAGACACCGCCCGGGCGACGGGTCGATCCGCCTTTTTCCGCTTGGGATTACGCAAAGGAGCGGTGCGGAATCCTGCCTCGCGACGCCATCATTCCAGAAGCCTGATTTTGGGGTGCTCCTTGCCAATTGGCAAATACATGCTATATCTCTGCCAATAGCAGAGGTGAGCAACATGCAGCTTCAGTCCATCATCACCACACCGGCCACGGTCGGGTCAGCCATTTCCGAGGAAGAGGCCGGCGCCCTGGCGCGCACCACGGTCAATCTGTTCAAGGCGTGGAACCTCACCGATCTGGAGGCCTGCATCCTGCTTGGCGGCATGTCGGCGCGTACCTGGGCACGCTGGAAAGAGGGCGGCATCGGCCGTATCGACCGCGACCTGCGCACCCGCATGGCGCATCTGATGGGCATCCACAAAGGCCTGCGCTATCTCTTCACCGAGCCGGCGCGCGGCTATGCCTGGATCCGCAAGCCGAATGCCACTTTCGGCGGCCAGTCGGCGCTCGACCTGATGCTGCGCGGCGAAATCTCCGACCTTGCCGCCATGCGCGAATGGCTCGATGCGGAGCGTGGTGCATGGTGAGTGGGCTTGGCGTCCGGCGCCGCGTCCACTGGCCCCAGACTTTTCGCATCATCCGCTCCATCCATCCGCCGATCGACCTGTTCGAGGACATTGCCGATCCGCGCGACTGGGAGGCGCTTGCCGCCGTCGAGGAGAAGACCAACCCGCGCATCCGGCTGGAGATCGGCGACCTCGGCAAGGTCACGGCGGCAAGGCGGGTTTCCGGCCCCGGCGCCAGCTTCGTCATGGCGCCTTTCGTGCATTGTTCGACGCTGCGGCCCGGCCGTTTTTCGGATGGCAGCTACGGCCTCTACTATGCCGGCGACAGCGAGGATGTGGCGCTGGCCGAGACCATCCACCATCACCAGAACTTCATGCGCGCCACCAGCGAGGATCCGGGCTGGACGGCTGACTTTCGCGTGCTGATCGGCAGCGTCGACCGCGATCTCGACGACGTCAACGCGGTGCCCGGCGTGCTCGACCCCGACGACTACACCGCCTCGCAGGCGGAGGGGCGGGCGCTGCGGGCGCAAGGCAGCGATGGGCTTATCTGGAACAGCGTGCGCATGCCCGAGGGCCAATGCATCGGCATCTTCTGGCCCGACGTCATCCCCGTTCCGGTGCAGGGCCGGCACTACGGCTACCACTGGGACGGCAAGCGCGTGGACTTCGTGCGCCAGCACGATACGGGCAAGGTGCTGGCGGTAACGTGATGGCCCGTGGGCTTTCCACAGACGCGGTCAAACGCCGGTCGTGAAACGCTGTTACGCGCCGGCGGGGATGGAGACCACAGCCGCCGCTCCGGAAGGCGAGTCCGCCTTCTCTCAGTAGTGATAGCGACATTGCGCGATGAAAAAGCTGTCTTCGCCTACACGGTAGACCAGACGATGCTCCTGCGTAATGCGCCGCGACCACCATCCCGAAAGTGGTCCGCGCAATGGTTCAGGCTTGCCTGTCCCGGTGAACGGCGTGCGGGTGCATTCCTTGATGAGCCCATTTATGCGTGCAAGCAGTTTGGTGTCGGTTGCCTGCCAGTGCAGATAGTCCTCCCATGCGCGCTCATGGAAGATCAGCCTCACTCGGGAAGCTCGTGCTCTGTCCCTTGGCCTTGGTCTAATCCCTGCGTCGCCTCAAGCAAGCGCTCGGCGTTACGCGGGCTGCGCAGGAGATGGCGGGTTTCCTCATAGGAGGCGAAATCCTCCACCGACATCAGCACTGCCGCCGGCTTGCCGCGGTCACGCGTGATGATCACCGGTTCATGATCAGCGTTCACGCTGTCTATCGTAGCGGCCAAGTTGCGCCGCAAGTCACTGTAGGAAGTGGTTCGCATGGGCCATCTTGTACGCGTTTACGTACAAGATGGCAAGGATTTTGAGATCGATCAATGGCCTAAGGCGATTGGCACCCTTCGACAGTCTGTTTGCCGCATTGATCCGTGCGATCGGAAACGCATTCTCCAATCGCCCTCAACAATGGCATGGATTTCCTGCCATATCGCCTCCACCCGATCTATATATCGGTTGAGATCGATGCGAGGTGAAGATGGACCACGACATCATATTGAAGGCACTGGCGCATCCGTTCCGACGCGATGTCCTGGCGTGGCTGAAGGAGCCTGAACAGCACTTCGCCGCGCAGGCGCATCCGCTCGAAATGGGTGTCTGCGCCAGCCAGTTCGATCATCGCGGCCTGGCGCAGTCCAGTGTTTCGGCACATCTGGCGACACTGGCGTCGGCCGACCTCGTGACGACGCGGCGGGTCGGCCAATGGGTGTTCTACAAGCGCAACGAAGAAACCATCGCCGCCTTCCAGGCCGCCTTGTCCGATCTCTGACGATCCTCCCCAAATCCCCCAATGCATGAAAGGCATTTCTCATGGCTACCCTCTTTGATCCCTTGCGGGCCGGTGATCTCGCGCTGGCGAACCGCATCGTCATGGCGCCGCTGACGCGCAATCGCTCGCCCAATGCGGTGCCCGGCGACCTCTCGGTGACCTACTACAGCCAGCGCGCCACGGCCGGTCTGATCGTGACCGAGGCTACCGCCATCAGCCATCAGGGCCAGGGCTACGCCAACGTGCCCGGCCTCTATGGCGCGGATCAGCTTGCCGGTTGGAAGCGTGTCACCGACGCCGTTCACAAGGGCGGCGGCAAGATCGTGGTCCAGCTCTGGCATGTCGGACGCATCTCGCACACGACGCTGCAGCCCGGCGGCGGCAAGCCGGTGGCGCCGTCGGCGATCAGGGCAAACTCCAAGACTTTCCTGGTCAAGCCGGATGGCAGCGGCGAGTTCGCCGAGACCTCCGAACCGCGTGCGCTCGATGCCTCCGAACTTCCCGGCATCGTCGATGATTTCCGCCGCGCCGCCAAGGCGGCGATCGAGGTAGCGGGTTTCGACGGCGTCGAGATCCATGGCGCCAATGGCTATCTCATCGACCAGTTCCTGCGCTCGGGCACCAACCATCGCACCGATGAGTATGGTGGCTCGATCGAGAACCGGACGCGCTTCCTGTTCGAGGTGGTCGACGCGGTCACGGGCGCCGTAGGCGCCGGCAGGACCGGGATCAGGCTGTCGCCGGTGACGCCCGCCAACGACACCTCGGATGCCGATCCGCAGCCGCTGTTCAACCATGTCGTGGCGGGTCTTGGCAGCCGCGGCCTCGCCTATATCCATATCGTCGAAGGCGCGACCGGCGGCGCGCGCGACTTCAGCCAGGGCGACAAGCCGTTCGACTACGAAGAACTCAAAGCCACCTATCGCCACGCCGGCGGCACTGGCGCCTGGCTGGTGAACAATGGCTACGACAAGGAACTGGCCGAAAAGGCTGTCGGGGACGGCTATGCCGACCTTGTCGCGTTCGGCAAGCTGTTCATCGCCAATCCCGACCTCGTCAGCCGGCTGAAGCGCAATGCCGGACTGAACGATCCGGACAAGGCGACGTTCTATGGCGGCGACGCCAAGGGCTATACGGATTATCCGACGGCGGCCTGAGCCGCCCATCCCGGACGATCAGCTCGTTCGCCTTGTCACAAGGCAGCCGGCTGCCCATGGGGAGCCGGTCGGCCATCCCGCCGATCCACGACCGGATTGAATAGTTGGCCGAGACAACGTACAGACGCGATGCAAGGCAACGCTATTTTTATATCGATATAACGTCTGCCTAGATAAGGCAGAGGTTGAAGAAAATGGCGCCAGCGAAAAAAGCCGTGGTCATGATCTATGCGGCCGGCAGCCTGCGCCATGTCTTGCCGTCACTGGTCTCGGCTTTCCAGGCGATTTCAGGTGTGACCGCCGAGACACGTCTCGGCCCGGCTGGCCTGCTGCGCGAGCGCATCGAAGGCGGCGAACGGCCCGACATTTTTCTGTCGGCGAGCTTTGCCCATCCGGCCCGCCTTGCCGAACTCAAGCTGGCGCGGCCGGCCGTGGTCTTTGCCCGCAACACCATGGCCGCCGCCGTCCGCCGCGACGCCTCGATCACCACCAAGAATCTTGTCGACAGGCTGCTCGATCCAGCGATAGGCATCGCCACCTCGACGCCGCTGAAAGATCCCTCCGGCGATTATGCCTGGGCGATCTTCCGGCGCATCGACCAGGCGCGGCCGGGCAGCTTCGCGCTGCTCGACGCTAAGGCGCAGAAGCTGGTCGGCGGCTCCGAAACGTCAAATAGTCCGGGCCGCTACGACCCGATCGCGGCAGCACTTGCCGCCGGCACCGCCCATGTCTTCCTCGGTTATCGTACAGGCCTGAAAGGTCTGGCGCAGGAGACCGAGGGCGTCGATATCGTGGAGATACCAGACGCCGTGAATGTCGTGCCGGAATATGGGCTGGCGACTCTGGAAGGGTGTTCGCCGGCGGGGCAGGCGCTGGCGCTGTTTATTCTGTCGTCGGTCGGGCAGGGGATCTTGCGCGATTTCGGGTTTTTGCCGGTGGCGCTGCCGCAGGGCTACTGATCTCCCCCCTCGAGGGGGAGATGTCGCCAAAGGCGACAGAGGGGGTCGGTTCGACCGGGCGCGACTTCTTCTTCGCCAACAAGAAGGTCGAGCCCGGTCGAACCGCCCCCCTCTGGCCTGCCGGCCATCTCCCCCTCGAGGGGGGAGATACGAAGCTTGCCGCATCCTGCCTCACGCTATATGCATGCGAACACATCGAACGCCTTGAGAGGTCCCCAATGAATCTGCGTCGCGGCTCTGTGCTGGCCCTTGCCCTGATCTCCTCGCTGCTGGCGCTCGCGCCGGCAATGGCGCGCACCGTCACCGACCAGCTCAATCGCACGGTAACCGTTCCAGACAAGGTCGAGCGCATCGTCGTGCTGCAGCACCAGACGCTCGACATACTGGTCGAGCTCGGCGCCGCCGACAAAATCGTCGGCGTGTTGCGCACCTGGCCAAAACTCATTCCGGGGCTCGACAAATACGCGCCGCAGCTCACCAGCCTGCCGATGCCCGGCGATCTGTCGACCGCCAATGTCGAGGAGGTGCTGAAGCTGAAGCCGGATGTCGTCTTCGTCACCAATTACGCGCCGCCGGCGATGATCGAGCAGCTGTCGCAGGCCGGGCTGCCGGTGGTGGCGATCTCGCTGTCGAAAGGCGAGGGCGTCGAGGCGCCGAAGCTCAACCCGACCTTCGGCGATGACGACGTTGCCTATGCGGAAGGCCTGAAGATCGGCGTGCGATTGATCGGCGACATCGTCGGCAAGCGCGAGCGGGCCGACAAGCTGCTCGACTATGCCTTTGCCCAGCGCAAGCAGGTGCAGGAGCGCGTCGCCTCTATTCCCGATGCCGAGCGGGTGAAGCTCTATATGGCCAATCCCGACATGAACACTTACGGCTCGGGCAAATACACCGGTGTCATCATGAAGCGCTCCGGCGGCGTCAATGTCGCTTCCGGCGTGCGCGGCGCCACCAAAGTGTCGATGGAAGATGTGCTGGCCTGGAACCCGCAGGTGATCTTCGTGCAGGACCGCTATGCGCCGGTCGCCGACGAGATCAGCAAGGGTGCGGCGTGGCAGCATGTCGACGCGGTCGAGAACAAGCGTCTCTACATCACGCCGGAATATGTGAAGCCGTGGGGTTATCCGCTGCCGGAGGCGCTGGCGCTGGGCGAATTGTGGATGGCCAAGAAGCTCTACCCCGAGCGCTTCGCCGATATCGACATGCAGAAGCAGGCCGATGCTTATTACACGCAGTTTTATGGGCAGAAGTATAGCGGGCCGAATTGAGTTGCCGCATTGCCTCTGAGGCCAATCATGAGCGTCGCGCTGCCTCTCATTGCCCTGCCGGGCGTTCGTTGTTCGAAAAGCCAAGCAATTGGCTTTTCGTCCGCTGCGCGGACCTCGCCTCACCCCCGTAAACGGGGAGAAGAAGCTGTGTCCGCGCCGCCGCCTTTTTAACAACATTTGCGATTGGCGAAATCGCCGGCGGGAGCGTCTTCTCCCGTCACTATACGGGGAGAAATGCCCGGCAGGGCAATGAGGGGCAGCGCTGGCGTGCCGAAAAGTTTTCGTGCCGTGTATCCCGAGAGGCCATAGCCGTGTCGGCGCGCGAATCCGCATCACCAAGACCCATCCGCAGCCTGGCGACCATCCTGCTCATCGCACTGCCGATAATCCTGTTCCTGCTGTCCTTCCTGCTCGGCCGCTACCCCGTCGAACCCATCACCGTCATCAAGGTGATCGCCGCGCAATTCCTGCCGATCGCGCAGGACTGGCCGCCGGTGGTCGGCTCGGTAGTGCTCGATGTCCGGCTGCCGCGGGTACTGGCCGCCATGGTTGTCGGCGGCGGGCTGGCGATTGCCGGTGCCTGCTATCAGGGCGTGTTCCGCAACCCGCTGGTGTCGCCGTTCACGCTTGGCGTTTCGGCCGGCGCCGGCTTTGGCGCGGCGGTGGCGATCCTTTTGTTCGGCGAGCGCTATGCGACGCAGGCCTGCGCCTTCGCCTTTGGGCTGCTGGCGGTGGCGATGTGCTTTGCCATGAATCGCTTCTTCCGGCTGAACTCGACCATTGCGCTGGTGCTGGGCGGTATCATCGTCGGCGCGCTGTTCACGGCACTTTTGTCGCTGCTCAAATATGTTGCCGATCCCAATTCCAAACTGCCGGTCATCGAGTTCTGGCTGCTCGGCTCGCTGTCGTCGGTCTCGACGGCAGACCTCGTGCCGGCGCTGGTCGTCACCATTCCTTGCGTCGCCGGGCTGCTCGCCTTGCGCTGGCGGCTCAACGTGCTGGCGATGGGCGACGAGCAGGCCCGCATCATGGGCGTCGAGGTCGCGCGGTTGCGACTGGTGATGATCCTGCTGTCGACGCTAATCGCGGCTTCGGCCGTGTCGATCAGCGGCATTATCGGCTGGGTCGGGCTGGTCATTCCGCATGTCGCCCGCATCCTGGTCGGGCCGGATTTCCGCCGCCTGCTGCCGGCGACACTGTCGCTCGGCGCCTGCTATCTGCTGATCATCGACGACATCGCCCGCACGGTGACGGCGGCCGAAGTGCCGCTCGGCATCCTCACCGCGCTGATCGGCGCGCCGGTGTTCATGCTGCTGCTCGGGCGCGGCAGGCTGGGTTGGGCATGATGGGTTCGTCATGATTTTGGCTGCCGACAATCTCGGTTTTTCCTATCCCGGCCGCGCTACGCCGGTGTTTTCCGGCATCGGCCTCGATATCGCGGCCGGCGAGGTGGTCTGCGTGCTCGGCCCGAACGGCGTCGGCAAGTCGACGCTGCTGCGCTGTCTTGCCGGGTTGTCGGCGCCAAGCACAGGCTCAGTGCAACTGGAAGGCCAGCCGATCGCGTCGCTGTCGCGCGCGGCGATCGCGCGGCTGCTGGCGCTGGTGCCGCAGAGCTATGAGACGGTCTTCGCCTTCTCGGTGCGCACCGTGGTCGAGATGGGACGAGCGCCGCATCTTGGCCTGTTCGACGCGCCAGGCGACGAGGCGGCGCGGATGACGCGCAATGCGCTGACGACGCTCGGCATTCCCCATCTCATCGATGCCGCCTACAGCGAGATCAGTGGCGGCGAACGCCAGCTGGTGCAGATCGCGCGCGTGCTGGTGCAGGCGCCGAAGCTGATGATTTTGGATGAGCCGACCGCGCATCTCGACTTCGCCAACCAGGCCCGCTTCCTGGCGCTGATGCGGCGGCTCGCCGCCGGCGGCCTTGCCGTCATCTTCACCACGCACGCGCCGGACCATGCCCATGCGCTGGCCGACCGCACGCTGGTTATGTCGCCGGCGCATCCGCCGGTGCTTGGGCCGACGGAAGAGATCCTCACCGAAGCAGCCTTGTCCCGCGCCTATGGCGTGCCGATCCGGCTGATCCGCGCCGGCGGCCACGTCGCTTGCGTGGCGAAGGTGGGGCCTGGCTGAACGGATTTCTTTGCAACGGTGACTTGCGGCGATCAAGAATTTGCCTGATCAAGTCGGTAGAGGGCCAACAACCGGCAATTGTGCTTCAAAAGCTGCTGACATGATGCTTCCCAGATTTCGGCGATCGATTGTAAAGGCACGGCAGCCTGTCGCCGGTCTCGCCATCCTGCTGGCGCTCGGCGCTCCCGCCATGGCGACGGACAGCCGCATGGATGTCTGCGCCAACGACAAGCTTACCCCGCCCAACCGGATCGTCGCCTGCACCAATGTGATTGAGGACAAGGCGATCTCGGCAAGCGATCGGGAAATTGCCTATTTCGATCGCGGCAACGCGTTGGACGCGGCCGGCGAATATGATCGCGCCCTGTCGGACTACGACAAGGCGATCGAACTCGATCCCAAGGACGCTGATGCCCTCAACAATCGTGGCCTGACCTGGAGCCACAAGAAGGACTATGACCGGGCGCTCGCCGACTACAGCAGGGCGATAGAGCTCAATCCGCAATTTTCCCTTGCCTATGCCAACCGGGGCCTGATCTGGCACGGCCAAAAGCGCGACGAAGACCGCGCGATCGCCGATTTCAAAAAGGCGATCAGTCTCGAACCGCAAACCAGCGATGTCCATAATCTCCTTGGCAATGCGTATCTGCGCAAGGGCGACTATGACAGCGCCATTACCAGCTACAGCCAGGCGGTGTTTCTCGATCCCGAGAATCCCGATCAGTATTTCAACCTCGGGCTGGCCTGGACCTCCAAGGGCAATCCGGAACGCGCCATAGCGGACTACAGCCAGGCGATCAGACTCGACGCGAAGCATGTCGATGCGTATCGCTGGCGCGCCGACGCTTGGGTCAAGCGGGGCGACACTGATCAGGCCCTGTCGGACTATTCCGAGGCGATCAGGCTCGACCCCAGGGACACCGAGACCTTCCGCAACCGCGCCAAGGTCTGGGAGCGTAAACGGGACTACGACCGTGCCATCGCCGATTACGATCAGGCGATCGCCGTCGCTCCGAACGACGCGGTGGCTTACAACAGCCGCGGCTTGATGTGGGCGCTGAAACATGATGCCGACCGCGCCATCGTTGACTATGTCAAGGCGACCGCCCTCGATCCCAACTATGTGCTGGCTTATGACAATCTCGGTGTGGCGTGGTGGGATAAGGGCGACCTTGATCGCGCTATATCAACCTTCGACCAGGCTGTGACCATCGATCCGAAATACGCGCAGGCCTACAATGACAGGGGGCTCGTACGGATGGACAGGAACCAGTACGACCTTGCCATCGCCGATTACAATATGGCGATCCTGACCGACGCCGGATTTGTCAGCGCCTACCGGAACCGGGGCAATGCCTGGAACCGGAGGGCCCAGTTCGACTATGCAATAGCCGACTTCGACCAGGCGATCAGTCGCGACCCGGAGGATGCCGGCGCCTATGTCGGCCGGGGCCGCAGCTGGATCTACAAGGCGGACTATACCAAGGCCATCGCCGATCTGGATCAGGCGATCCGCATCGGACCCGAAAGCGCCCGTGCCTACGACACGCGCGGCCTGGCGATGGTCTACAACGCCGACTATGCCGGCGCCCTGGCCGATTATGATGAAGCGATCCGCCTGAGCCCAAAAAATGCGAACGCCTACCGGGACCGGGGCATTGTCAGCTTTTATTTCGGCCTGCCCGCCAAGGCGCAGGCCGACTTCGAGCAGGCGGCCGCGATCAAGCCCGGGGATTCCTACCATGCGATCTGGCTCGAGCTTGCGCGGCGCCGCAACGGGCAGCCCAGCATCCTTGCGGACGCCAAGCTCGACATGACCAAATGGCCGGCGGCGGTGGTTCGTCTGCTGCTCGGCCAGCAGACGCCGGAGGCCACGCTGCTGGCCGCCGACAATCCGGACGCAACGAAGAAAAGCGAGCAGGTCTGCGAGGCGAATTTCTACATCGCCGAGTTCCAGCGGCTGCAGCACCACGACGACGAGGCCTTGCGGCTCTACCGGTTGGCCCTGAGCGGCTGTCCTCGGGATTTCATTGAGTATACTGCCGTAACCAACGCGCTGCGCGTCATGGGCAAGGCGCCGTGAAGCTCCATTGGCGCTCAGGTCTGGCCGCCGCGGCAGTGGTGTTCGCGCTCGGCACGGCGGCGACGGCCGCCGAAAAGGACCATGCCGACTGTGTCAATGAAGGGGTGGAGGCCGCCCGAAAGATTGCTGCTTGCACCGCTATCATCAAGGACAAAGCGGAAGCCGAGGACAACCGCGCCTCGGCCTATATCTACCGTGGCAATGCGCTTGCCGCGCAGGGCGATTACGACAGGGCGATCGCCGACTACGATCAGGTGATTGTCCTGCATCCGGATCTTGTCACCGCCTATCAAAATCGTGGCCTCACCTATGTGCACAAGGGTGACTACGACAGTGCGACAACAAGCTTCGACCAGGCGATCTTCCTTGATCCGGACAACGCCGAACTCTACTACAACCGTGGTGTCGTCTGGTCCTACAGGGGCAATGACGACCGGGCGCTCGCCGACTACGACATGACGATCAAGCTCAATCCCAGGGATGCCAGGGCCTTTCACAACCGTGGCCTGATCTGGTCGCACAAGGGCAATGACGACAAGGCGATCGCCGACTACAGCCAGGCGATAGACCTCAATCCGAAAGACGCCAGTCCATATAACAAGCGGGGCGATGTCTGGGACCGCAAGGGTGACAATGATCGTGCGATGGCCGACTACGATAAGGTGGTCAGCCTCGATCCGAAAAACGCGCATGCTTACTATCGTCGGGGCCTGATCTGGTGGCGCAAGGGTGATGATATCAGGGCCATCGCCGACTACAGCCAGGTAATCGAGCTCGCTCCGACAGATCCCAGCATTCGCTACAACAGAGGTCTGGCGTGGTCGCGCAAGGGCGAAGGCGATCGCGCGATCGCCGATTTCGACCAGGCGATCAGTCTCGATCCCAAGATGGCGGCGGCCTACTACGACCGGGGCACCGAATGGCTTAAAAAGGGCGACAGGGACCGCGCCACCGCCGACTACAGCGAGGTCATCACGCTCGAACCGACAAACGCGATGGCGCTGAACGATCGGGGTTTCGTCCTAAACGAGTTGGGCGAATATGAGCGTGCGCTTGCCGACCTGAACCGCGCGATCGGTCTCGATCCGAAACAGGCAAGAATCTACAGCAACCGGGCGATTGCCTGGGCGGCAAGAGGCGATTTCGCTCCAGCCGTGGCTGATTACAACCAGGCGATCGCTCTCGACCCGAACTTTCCCAACGCTTATGCGGGCAGGGGTTTCGTGAGCTTCTATTCCGGTATGTTGGCCAAGGCGCAGCCCGATTTTGCCAAGGCCGCCGCGCTTGCGCCCGACAATGCCTATTTTGCGATCTGGCTCGACATCATCGACCGGCGCGATGGCCGCCCCAGTCCTTTGCGGGAAGCAGTTGCCAAGCTCGACATGTCGAAATGGCCGGCGCCGGTGGTCAAGATGTTGCTAGGACAAAAGACATTCGCCGAGGCACTTGCCGATGCCGGCACCGGAGACCCGGCGCAAACAAGTGGGCAAGTGTGTGAAGCCAACTTCTACACCGCCGAGCTCGACCGGCTGCAGGTCCGCAACGATGAAGCAGTGCGGCTTTACCGCCTCGCCGCCAAGACCTGCCCCAAGGGGTATGTCGAATATCGTGGCGCTGTTGCCGGCCTGCGGTCGCTGGGCATGCTGCCTTGATCCGCTTGTGGGGGCTGACCGGCCCAAGGTGTGCTGGTTGCGCTCCTGCGCCCGTCGAGGACAGCGAAGATTGAAGGCAATGACAGACAGTCTTGTCGGCGAGTGGAAAGTCCGCCGCACCATGATCGATTTCCTGACCGGCGCGACCTACCGCTTCGCCGGCGATGCCGTGGTCACGGCTGATGCCTTTAGCGAGCATGGCATCATGCGGATCGGCTCCCGCGAAATGCCGGCAAGCCGGCGCTACCGACTCGAGCCGGCCGAGGGTTCGATGCGCATCCTGCATGCCGATGGCCGCGACTTCATCGAGTTGGAGCCGAAGGCGGTGCAGACTGTCCGCCATCTCTGCGGCGCCGATGTCTATGTCGGGCGCTTCTTCTTTCGCGGGCCGGACGAATGGGCTGAGGCGTGGCGGGTCAAGGGCCTGCGCAAGAATTATGCGAGCCTTGGGTGGTTTTGCCGCCAGTAAGAGCTGCGGATCGCGAAAATCCTGAGATCACCTGGAAGTGGTTGGAAGCAATGCTCGGCCTTGGCTAAAAAGCTCAAGGCGGCAGCGACAGGTCGAAGCACCTGGCCGAAATCGAATGAGGGGTCTCGATGATCAAGGGCGAGTTGATCGCGCTGGTCCGCAAATGGAGCTGGCTTATCACACTGGTGATCGTTGTTGTCGGGATGGTATTCGCGCGGTTTTTGCAGACTGACCCGAACTATACCGATTGCATCGGCCAAAAGGTCGACACAGCCCGGCAAGTCGCTGCCTGTACGCAAGTCATCGAATACGCCGCCGCCGGCAGGCGCAGCGTCGCCTACGTCATGCGCGGCAATGTCTGGGAATCAAAGAGAAACTACGGCCATGCCATTGCCGACTATGACCAGGCGATCAAGCTCGATCCAAAAAACGGCAAGGCGTTCTACAACCGAGGCATGGCATGGCAGCACAAGGGCGACAATGATCGCGCCATGGCCGACTACGACCAGGCGGTCAGCCTCGATCCCAAGAATGTCGATGCCTACAACAATCGAGGCCTGGTGTGGGTTGCCAGGGGTGACAATGATCGCGCCATCGCCGAGTACGACCAGGCGCTCGGCCTCGATCCCAAACATGCGATTTCCTATTTCAACCGGGGTATCGCATGGGCGAACAAGAACGACTATGACCATGCCATTGCCGACTACGATCAGGCGATCAGCCTCGACCCGAAATTCGCCGAGGCCTATAACAATCGAGGTCTGATCTGGGCCACCAGGGGCAATGACGATCGCGCCATCCCCGACTATACCCAGGCGATCAGCCTCGATCCCAAGCAGGCCGCCTTTTATTCCAACCGAGGCATGACATGGGCCCGCAAGGGCGACGATGACGCCGCCATTGCCGACTACGACAAGGCTGTGGGTGTCGATCCCAAATCTTCATTCTCTTACTTCAACCGAGGCTTGGCATGGGCCCGCAAGGGCGACAATGACCGCGCGATGACCGACTACGACCAGGCGATCAACCTCGATCCCAAGATCATCGATGCTTATAACAATCGCGGTCTGCTGTGGGCTGCCAAGGGCGATTACGACCGCGCCATATCAGACTACAGCCAGGCGCTCAGCCTCGACCCGAAACATGCCATCTCTTATTCCAATCGAGGCATCGCATGGGTGAGGAAGGGCGACAATGACCGTGCCATTGCCGACTTCGACCAGGCGATCAGCCTCGATCCGAAAAATACGCTCTCTTATTTCAACCGAGGCATGGCATGGGCCCACAAAGGCGACAATGACCGCGCGATCGCGGACTACAGCCAGGCACTCAGCCTCGATCCGAAAAGCGCCAATGCCAACAACAACCGAGGCCTGCTGTGGGTTGCCAAGGGTGACTATGACCGCGGCATATCAGACTACAGCCAGGCGCTCAGCCTGGACCCGAAACATGCCATCTTTTATTTCAACCGTGGCGTCGCATGGGGAAAGAAGGGCGACAACGACCATGCCATTGCCGACTTGGACAAGGCGATCGGCCTCGATCCGAAAAAAGCCGATGCCTACAATATTCGAGGCCTGCTGTGGGTTGCCAAGGGTAACTATGAGCGCGGCATCGCCGACTACAGCCAGGCGCTCAGCCTCGACCCGAAACATGCCGTCTCCTATTACTACCGAGGCATCGCGTTGGGAAAAAAGGGCGACAACGATCGCGCGATGGCAGACTACAGCCAGGCGATCAGCCTCGATCCGAAAATAACCGATGCCTACAACAATCGAGGCCTGCTGTTTGTTGCCAAGGGCGACTACGACCGCGGCATATCAGACTACAATCAGGCGCTTAGCCTGGACCCGAAACATGCCCTCTCTTATTACAACCGAGGCCTCGCATGGGACCGGAAAGGCGACAATGATCGAGCGATCGCAGACTACAACGAAGCAATCAGCCTCGATCCAGAAAACGCCAAATTTGCCGCAGCATACGCCGGTCGAGGGATGGCATGGGCTAACAAGGGCGACAATGCGCGAGCACTAGCCGACTTCGACAAAGGGATTTCCCTCGATCCGAAAAACGCCGACGCCTATTTTGACCGGGGGATTGTCTCGTTCTATTCCGGCGCGCTGGCCAAGGCGCGGGCCGATTTCGAACAGGCGGCCACGCTCAAGCCCGACTTTGCCTATTCCGCGATCTGGCTGGATTTGGCCAACCGGCGCAGTGGCATGGGGAGCCACTTGCAGGGCTGGATCGGCAAGGTCGATATGACGAAATGGCCGGCACCGGTGGTTCGGATGTTGCTTGGCGAGCAGACACCGGCCGATACACTCAAGGCCGCCGACGATCCGGATGCGACCACGAAAACCGGGCAGGTCTGCGAGGCCAATTTCTATACCGCCGAACTCAGCCGGTTGCAGGGCCAAAACGATGAAGCGTTGCAGCTTTACCGGGCCGCCATCAGCGGTTGCCCCAAAGACTTCGACGAATACCAAGCGGCCAAGGCCGCACTGCGCGAACTGGGCGTATCGCTATAATCAAGGCATTGGAGATGACGTATACCAATTTTTGGTATATGCTGGCGTCATTGATCAATGGATGATCCCGTGCCCCGAAATACCTCTGTTTCCCTTGGCGACCATTTTGCCGGTTTCATCGATACGCAGGTTCAGACGGGCCGTTATGGTTCGGCAAGTGATGTCGTGCGTGCCGGTCTGCGGTTGCTCGAAGAACACGAAGCCAAAGTCGCCGCCTTGCAGAACGCCCTCATTGCCGGCGAAGAATCCGGCACGCCTGTCGCCTTCGACAGCGCTTCATTCCTAAGCAGGATGAAGGCCAAGCATGCCAGGTAAGAGCCGCCAATATCGGCTCTCACCCCTTGCGGAAGCTGATCTGGAAGATATCTGGCTCTATGCGTTCAAATACTGGTCGCTTGAACAAGCGGAAGCCTCCCCAACGTCGTCATCCCTGGGCGGAGCAGCCGCGTAGCGGCGTCGCGGAGACCCTGGGATCCATTCCGTGACCTTGGTCATAGGGTGCAGCGGAGCAGAATTCTGGATCGTTGCAGTGCATCCGAGTCCCGGCATGGATCCTGGGGTCTGCGCTGCGTCGCTTCGCTCCTTGCTACGCCCAGGATGACGACGTGAGAAAGGATTCGGCCAATCTCGGAGTCGCACGATTTGCAAACGAACGGTCAAAGTTTCTGCGTCGAGGAACCACCTCGCTTCTTCGGTGCGCCAGCCGACCCGCTTGCCCAAGGTGGCATTAGCCTTGAAGCCGCACGCCCTCAATGCCTGAGAATCTTGCTCAGAAACGCCCGGCTGCGGTCGGTCCTGGGGTGCGAGAAGAACTCGTCGGGCGTGCCGCTTTCGACGATGGCGCCGGCGTCCATGAACACCACGCGCTGGGCGACCTTGCGGGCAAAGCCCATCTCATGCGTCACCACCATCATGGTCATGCCTTCCTCGGCGACGGCCACCATGACGTCTAGCACTTCGGAAATCATCTCGGGGTCGAGGGCGGAGGTCGGCTCATCGAACAGCATGATTTTCGGCCGCATGCCGAGGCAGCGCGCGATCGCCACGCGCTGCTGCTGGCCGCCGGAGAGCTGCGCGGGATAGGCATTGACCTTGTCGGCGAGCCCGACCTTGGCCAGCAGTTCGCGGCCGGCCTTTTCGGCCTCGCCGCGCGGGATCTTGCGGACATGGATGGGGGCCAGCGTGACGTTTTCGAGCGCGGTCTTGTGCGGGTAGAGGTTGAAGGACTGGAAGACGAAGCCGATCTCGGTGCGCAGCTGCGTCATGTTGGTGGCGGGGTCACCGAGGCGCTGGCCGTCGACGATGAGATCGCCGTCCTTGATCGTCTCTAGGCCGTTGATGCAGCGGATCAGCGTGCTCTTGCCGGAGCCGCTCGGGCCGCAGACGACGACCACTTCGCGCGGTTCGACGCTGAGCGTAATGTCTTTCAACACGTTGAGCGCGCCGAACCATTTGTTGACGCCGCGAAAGTCGATCATGCCTGTTTTGGCTGGGCCAGTTTTGGCTGGGGCGGTTTTGGTCTGGGTTGGCTTTGTCATGTTGGCCGCACCTCTAGGGTTCGATGTCACAGCTGCACCTCGCCATGGGCCGCACCCATGCGGCGTTCGAGCCGGCGGGCGAGCATGATCAAGGGATAGCAGACGATGAAATAGCCGACGCCGACCAGGAAGAAGACCAGCAGGCCGTTGGGCACACGTTGCACCACCAGCCAGCCGACGCGGGTGAGGTCAGTCAGGCCGATCGCCGAGACGACCGAGGAATCCTTGATCAGCAGCACATATTGCCCGACCAGCGGCGACAGCACGATGCGCATCGCCTGCGGCAGCACCACCTGGCGCATGCGCTGCCAGCGCGACAGGCCTGACGCCAGCGCTGCCTCGACCTGGCCTGTGGGTACCGAGCGGATGCCGGCGGCGACGATCTCGCAGATGAAGCAAGCGGCGAGGTTGGTGAGCGCGATGATGCCGGCGGTGAAGGCGTCGAGCTCGATGCCGAATTCCGGCAGGATGAAGAAGATCAGGAAGATCTGCACCAGGAACGGCGTGCCGCGGATCAGGTCGACCCAGGCGCCGATGACGCTCGAGATCAGCCGGTTGCCGCCGGTGCGCAAGATGCCGAGGCCGAAGCCGAGCAAGGTGCCCAGCACCAGGCTGATCAGCGACAGCACCACCGTCATGCCGAGGCCGCGCAGGGCGAGGGGATAGGAGCCGGCGAGGCTGAGGAACTGTTGCCAGATCATGTCCGCGCCCCCGCTGTGCCAAGCCAGCGCCCGGAAAGCCCCGCCAGTCCCTTCAAGCAGTAGTAGAGCAGCAGATAGAAGGCGGCGATGGTGAGAAAGCCTTCCGCCGGCATGAAGCGGTCGGAGGCGAGCAACTGGCCGGCGCGTGTCAGCTCGGCGACCGAGATCAGCGACAGCAGAGCGGAATCCTTGACCAGCACGATCGCCTGGCCGAGCAGCGGCGGGATCGTCACCTTGAAGGCTTGCGGCAGCACGACCAGGCGCATGCGCTGGACATAGGTCATGCCGGAGGCGACGCTGGCCTCGACCTGGCCGCGCGGGATCGACAGGATGCCGGCGCGGATGATCTCGGCGATGTAGGCGCCGCTGTTCAGCGACAAAGCCAGGATGCCGACGACCAGCTCGGGCAGGACGAAGCCGAGCCGGGGCAGGCCGAAATAGAGGAAATAGAGCTGCGCCAGCAAGGGTGTGGCGCGCACGGCGTCGATATAGGCCTTGGCCGGGGCGCGAAACAGCCAGCCGCGCTGCAAATTCATGGCGCACAGTACGATGCCGACGACGAGCGCGCCGACAAAGGACAGCGCCGACAGCCAGACGGTCGTGACCAGGCCCTGCCCGAACAGCGGCAGATATTCGACGATGGTGCGGAAACTGAAATTTTCGAGCATGGGTGCGCGGCGGTGAATTGTGAGAGCGGTGAGTGGCAAGTAGTGAGTAGTGAGTAGTGAGTAGTGAGTAGTGAGTAGGCAGTAGGCAGTAGGCAGTAGGCAGTAGGCAGTAGGCAGTAGGGAAGCGTGTCGGAATGGCCATTCACCATTCGCAATTCCCTACTTCCTACTCACTACTTCCTACTCACTACCTGCGTCTCCTCAGTGGTCTTTCTTCCAGGCGTCGGAATTGACCCAGTAGTCGAGGTTCTTCTGCAGGCGGCCGTCGATCGAGACCTGGTTGAGGAACAGGTTCATCCAGACCAGCAGGTCCGGCTCGTCATAGCGGGTGGCGAAGGCAAGCGGCTCCTTCGACAGGAGGTCCGGCATGATGGTGAAGCTGCCGGTGGGATAGGCTGTCGACTGGCCCTTGACCGCCGAGACGTCGTTGACGCCGCAATCGGCCTGGCCGTTGTTGACGGCGTCGAGCAGCAGCGGGCCGCCGCCCTTGTAGCTCTTGATGTCGGCATCGGGGAAGGCAACCTTGGCTTCCTTCTCGCCGGTGGCGCCGAGCAGCACGGCGATCTTGGTGCCCTTGGCCTTGCAGTCCTCGGTGGTCTTGAACTTGCTGTCGGCCTTGGTGAAGACGGTGCTGCCCGTATACATGTAAGGCGTGGTGAAGGCGACCTTCATGCCGCGTGCCAGCGTCGGCGTCATGTCGGCGACCAGAAGATCGGCCTTGCCCGACAAGAGCGCCGGGATCAGGCCGTCCCAGTCGAAGTCGAGGAATTTGATTTTCACACCCATTTCCTTGGCCATCAGTTCGGCGAGTTCAACCGAACTGCCGGTGCGTTCGCCATTGGCGCCGACCAGCGAGAAGGGCGGTCCCTGCGTCTGTACCGCGACGCGCAGTTCGCCGCGCTTGGTGATCTCGTCGAGCGTTCCGGCGCTGGCTGCCGTGGCGAGCCCGGCAAGGGCAAGTCCGGCGATGAAAAGTCTGGCAATCTTCATTTTGGTATTCCTCCCTGTTGTTGTTTGCCCGCGGATTCCCTTGGGCTCTTTTTTGAGCGGCGGCGCCGTTTGCCGGCGGCAGCCACCGTTCGAAAATTCTCAGTCCCAGGCCACCGTTTCCGTGACCTTGATGCCGCGTTTGGCTAGCGCATCGAAAAAGGGGCCGTCGGGCACATGCAGCAGCGGGTTCAAAAGGCCCGGTGTGGTGATCTCGCGTCGTGCCAGCATCTGCGCCACGATGCTGGCGGGATAGCCGACACCGAGGCTCATGCCGAACAGGCCCGAGGCAAGGTCGCGCTCGATGATCAGATCCGATGTCACCGTCTTGGCGCGGCCGCCTTCGAGGCCGGAAAAGACATTGCGCATCACGCACAGGTCCTTCTCGCCGGGGCCATATTGCAGTTGCGGGCCGAGCAGCCGACCGAGGAATTCGCGCGGGCTGTTGGAGGTGCCGGGCAGCTTGTCCTCGGACAGGAAACCAAGCTCCTTCAGCGGCGCCCAGAACGCCGACCATCCGGGCCAGCGCAGCGTGTAGCGGCCGGAGCGCTGCAGCCCTTTCGCCGCGGGAAGCATCTCGACATAGTGCAGCGCATCACCATTGGGGAAGGCTTCCAGCCGGCCAAGGCCGGCGACCTCGATCTCATGGATGAAATGACTGTCGTGCTGGCGGGCGGCCGGCACGGCGACGCGCTTGCCGTCCTCGATCATCACGCTGTCGCGGTTCTGGCTGACCAGGACCATGTCGAAGTTCCAGCTCACCTTGTAGCAAAGCGGCTTCGCCATTGCCTTCGGTTCGGGAATGCCGCCGCAATAGGAATCGATCGCGGTGATGGTATCGAACTGCTTCGCGGCGCGGGCGTAGAGCACGAGGT
Organism: Mesorhizobium kamtschaticum; assembly: GCF_056174585.1. NCBI lineage: Bacteria > Pseudomonadati > Pseudomonadota > Alphaproteobacteria > Hyphomicrobiales > Phyllobacteriaceae > Mesorhizobium > Mesorhizobium kamtschaticum. The sequence continues at coordinate 3,353,204 of NZ_CM149691.1, forward strand.
CGATGCCGGGGTCGAGCCCGCATTCGGTCATGATCGAAACGCCAGCCTGTTCGGCTTCCGGCGCCAGGTCGGCGATGGCCTTGCCGTAATTGGTGGTGACCAGCGGCGTGCGGGTTGCGATCGCGGCTTGAACCGCCTCGCGCATCAGCGGCTGCGGCAACAGATCGATGACGGCGTCGGCATCGGCCAGCACGCTGGCCAGAGCCGGACCGATCGCGCCTTCAGGCACGACGAAGCGCACCCGGGCAAGGTCGGTCAGATCAGCCAATCGGGCCGCACCATCCGGTGCGGTATCGACGCAGATGACCTCCTCGACACCGCTGGCGACGAGATCGGCGATGGCGGCCCGGCCTTGCAGGCCGAGCCCGCCGAGAACCGCAATCTTCATGCCGGCTCCTTGCGGTCGTCAGACCAGCAGCCCTCGGGAAGGCTGACCCATTTGTTGCACGACGCCATGACGACGAAGGTTTCGCTGCGCACGACTTCGCCCGGCTCACCTGCGCCCGGGATCAGCTCGCTGGTGACGCGGTAGAGATCGGCGACGTCACCGGCCACGGTCACGTCGACGATGATGTCGAAGCGCCCGGTGACCACCGAAGCCGAGTTGACGAAAGGCAGTTCGGAAATGCGCTGCGCCAGTTCGCGGGCCCGGCCGCGCCCCTGGGCATTGATGCCGACAATGGCCGAGATCAGTTCGGGCCGCTCGGTCAGGTTCAGCAGCCCGACGATCTTGAGCAGGTTGCGATCGAGCAGATTGCGCAGCCGCGAGCGCACCGTCGGCACCGAAATCGCCAATGTCTCGGCGAGCCGGTTGATGCCCGGCTGGGCGTCCTGCGACAGCTGTTTGACCAGCCGCCGATCGGTCAGATCGAGATGTTCCCGCAAAAGCCTTGTCTTTCATAAAGAGAAAAAATATCGGCAATCTTTTTGCCTATATGAAAACAAGCTATGTCATGGCTTTCTAGAAAGCAAGGCGTTGTTTTTTAGCCGGGATGGCAACCGTGCGCCGGCCGGCGCACGATCGCGACCACCTTCCTGTCAGGGCTGTCAGGCTCAGACCAGGGCGGCGGCCAGCAGCTTTGCCTGCGGCGTCAACTCGTCGAAGCTGCGAGCGCAGAGGTTGAGCTGGCGCGTCGCCCAGTCGTCGCTGAGCCGCAGGCTGCGGAGCGTACGGGCCGAGCGGCGCGCCGCACTTTCCGGCACGATGGCGATGCCGGCGCCTTGGGCGACCAGGCGGCAGACATTGTCGAGACCGGGCACGCGGATGCGGATATGCAGATGCCCGCCAAGCCTGGCGGCCTGGCGGGTGATGTGCTCCTGCAGGGCGTGACCGAGGCTCAGGCCAACAAAGGATTCACTCAGAATGTCGGCTAGGTTGACAGCATGCAGGCCGGCAAGCCCCGGCCAGTTCCGCGCGGTGATCACCACCAGCCGGTCGACGAAGAACGGTCTTTGTTCGAGATGCGAAAGACCGGCCCAGGTCGCGGCAATGCCGAGGTCGGCGGCACCACTGGCCACCGCCTCGGCGATTTCGTGGCTGGGGCGCTCGTCCAGATCGATGTCGATGCCGGGATGCGCCACCAGGAAGGCCGGCAGGATGTCGCGCAGCAGCTCGGCCGTGGCGGCGGTGTTGGCCATCAGCCGTACACGCGCCCGCAGGCCGCCGGCATAGGCGCCGAGGTCGCCGGCCATCGCCTCGATCTGGTTCTGCACGGCGCGTGCATGGTGCAGCAGCGCGTGGCCGGCGGCCGTCGGCACCACGCCCCGGCGGCGGCGCTCCAGCAGCGGCGCGCCGAGCCGCTCCTCCATGCCCTTGATGCGGGCGCTCGCCGAGGCCAGCGCCAGCCCGGCAAGCTCGGCGCCACGCGTGATGCTGCCGCGCTCGGCCACCAGCAGGAACAGCCGAAGGTCGATGAGATCGAAGCGCATTTTTTGCTCCTGCAAGGCGTTCGGCGCTGCTTCAGCCTTCGTCCAGAACGAAGGCTGACACCGCAACTTCCACATTGCGCGCGGCCCACATGTCAGTCAAATCTTTTGCGATGGAGATGTGCGATGAGCGAAAAAGCGACAGGCCGGCCAGGCCTTCTTGAAACCATGGCCATCGTGCTGGCGGTCGCGGTGGCTTCGCTTGCCATGGCGCCGGCGCAGCCCGGGTTGCGGGGATGTACGACAATTGCGGCTTCAATCAGTCCCGATGCCGCGCTGGCGAAACCCAACCCCGATGCCGACGCTACGGACATGCTGCTGCATGATTGATCCTGTGGTGCGGTCATGCTGAGTGCCGGCATCATCGCCTGGATCGGTGCCGTTTTCCTCGCCGCGGGCTTCGTCAAGGGCGTCGTCGGCATGGGGCTGCCGACGGTGGCGATGGGGCTGCTGGCGGTGACGATGCCGCCGGCGCAGGCGGCCGCACTGCTCTTGATCCCGTCGCTGATCACCAACCTCTGGCAGTTGTTCACCGGCCCCTCCTTCGGCGGCCTGTGCAAGCGGCTGTGGACGATGATGGCCGGCATCATGCTGGGCACCGTCGCCGGGGCAACGGTGTTCACCGGCGCACATTCGGGCGCGGCCTCGGCAGGGCTGGGTGCGGCGCTGGTGCTTTACGCCATTCTCGGCCTGCTCAAGCTTGGCTTCACCACGCCGGCGCGCCACGAGGTCTTGATGTCACCGCTGGTCGGCGTGGCGACCGGGCTGGTCACCGGCGCCACCGGCGTCTTCGTCATCCCGGCGGTGCCCTATCTGCAATCGCTTCGGCTGGAGAAGGAGGACCTCATCCAGGCGCTTGGCCTCTCCTTCACGGTCTCGACGGCAGCCCTTGCCATTGGCCTGTTCCGGACGGGCGCTCTGGCCTCGCCGACGGCGCAACTGACAGGGTCGATCCTGGCGCTGCTGCCGGCGCTGGCCGGCATGTTCATCGGCCAGGCGTTGCGCCAGACGATGAGCGTCGAGACGTTTCGCAAGGTGTTTTTCGTGGGGTTGCTGGCGCTTGGGGCGTATCTTGCGCTGGAGGCGCTTTGGTGATTTGCCCTCATTCGGCAATCGACCTGATAACCCTGGCCGGGTTGCCGCCGACAAGGGTGTTGGGGGGCACGTCCCTCGTCACCACCGAGCCCGCCGCGACGACGGCGTTTTCGCCCACCGTCACGCCGCCAATGACTGTTGCGCCGGCGGCGATCCAGACGTTGCGTTCGATGACGATCGGCTTTGCCGTGGTGAAGGCGCGGCGCCGCGACGGCTCGAGCGGATGGCCCGATGTGATGAGGCTCACATTCGGCCCGACCAGCACGTCGTCGGCAATGTCGAGCCCGCCAAGATCATAAAAAGTGCAGTTCTGATTGATGAAGACATTGCGCCCCACACGGATGTCGGCACCGCCGGTGGCGTAGAAGGGCGGGATCAGCAGGAAGCTGTCGTCGACCTTCTTGCCGATGAGTTCGCTGAACAAAGCGCGGACTTCATCCGCGTCGTTGAATGTCAGACGGTTGAGACGGGCGGTGATTGCCATCGCCCGTTTGACGTCCGCCAGCATCGCTGCCGATTCCGGTGTTCTCCCGGGGATTGTCCTGGTGCGATCCTCATGCGCCATTCGTTGCTTTCCTCCAGGGCACGGTCGAACGAATGGCGAAGTCGGCACGGTTGTGTTGTTTCCCGATCGGCACTTCTTGCCACGTAATGGAGATCACGCGAGGGTCTGACCGGCCTTGGCGGCGCGGATAAGGCGATTGGTCGGGGAGGGCAGGTTTTCAAGCAGGTCGAGGATGCGCAGGCTGTCCCGTTCTGACAGTGCAAGTTGTTCGGCGCGCTCGATCGTGGCCTGAGCGTCACGCAATGCGGAGCGCGTGACGAACTCGGTCAGGCCGACATTCGACAAGGCCGCCGCACGAGCGATTACGGCTTTCGCTTCGGGCAGAATCCGAAGATCGATTCGACCGTTGTCAATGACGTTGCGGGGCATAGGTATCTCCTTTGCCCCCAATTATTCAGTACGGATTGAATCCGTACAACATGAATCCCGTCGCATTGACCTCAAGGCATGCGAAGAGCGCGCCGGGTCAATCTACTACCGAACCACCAGCACTGGGATTTCGGTGTAGGACAGCACTTCCGCCGTCTGGCTGCCCAGAAGCAGCTTGCCCAGTCCGCGGCGGCCATGCGAGGCCATCACGATCAGATCGCAGCCCTGCGCCTGCGACAGTTCCAGGATCGCTTCGGCGGGCCGTTTGTCCTCGACATGCACAAGCTTGGCGGACACGCCGGCGGCATCGGCCGATGCCTTGCATTTGTCGAGCACCTCCTTGCCATATTTGCGCGATTCTTCCTGGTAGACGGCCAGTTCGTCGCCCGCCGCATAGCCGGCCATGGCGCCGCCCCAGGCGAAGATGGGGTACGGTTCCGAGACGGTGACGAAGGTGACGGTGGCGCCGATGCCTTTCGCCAAAGTGAGGCCATGGGCAACGCCCTTGTCGGCCAGTTCCGATCCGTCGGTGGCGATGAGCAGATGTTTGTACATGATGATCTGACCTGTTGTGCAAGGGCTTGCGCCCTTCGGAGTGGCGGGAGCCTTGGTGCGGCTCGTCTTGATATAGTTGCGTCATGGGCCCCCTCACAGGGCCAGCGCGATGCGGATCAGGGCCAGGCGAGGGGCGTGCGCCGCCGCAATGTTCCGGTATCCCTGGTCGGCCTTGGCTCGGTTGCGCCGCAACCGGGGCGATTGCAACGAGAGCGGACGTGGCGCCGGAGACCATGCGCGAGAAGGTTGTCCAAAATGGCTAACTTACGAATTTGTATGTTCGCGGCGAGGCGGCGGTAAGCCCGATATCCGACATTCAGATCATCAGTTGCCTTTGATCGACGCGTCCGACCGAGAATACAGCAAATGACGACTGCCATGGGCACTCTGCAGCCAACACGGCCAAGAGGCCCACTAAGACGGCCGCCCTCCAAGTTTCGGCGCGAGCTGAACAATTGGGTGCATGCAACCAAATGGGCGGCGCTTCAGTGGGTATTCCGGCGCGATATCGCCGCCATCCGGTCCGCCCTCGGTGTTGAGCCGTTCGCTGCAATTCTTGCCCAATATCCCGACATTGCGCTGAAGCCCGTTCGGCCGTACCTCGCGGCTGACTTGGCGCGTAACCGTCGCTCGATCGCCGTTGTTGGTCACTACACCGAGGCGGCGCGTCTTTTGACCGACACCGCCTTGGTCGAAAGCCACACTCGCGGTCATCGTCTTTTGGCAATGTCGACCGTTGCTGGTGAAGTCACGGTGGAACTGACGGGTCAGGCAGGTTTGTACCGAGAGGGGGAATGGCGCCTTCTCTTGCGCCTGGAGGGACGTCCCGTTATCGAAATGGGGCTCGCGATTGTGGACCGGTCGCTTCTACAACTCGGTGGCGGCGGCAAGATTCTTTATATTGGCGCTCTAAAGTCGACGTCGACCGGTGTGCAAGGTCTCGAGGATTCCCGAATATTGACCAAAGCCATGGAGGGTTTGCGACCGAAAACTCTGCTGCTCCTGGTCGCCCAGACGTTGGCATCCTCACTCAAACTCCGTGGCCTTGTCGCGGCATCAAACGCAGGCCACGTCTTTTCGAGGGACTATGCTTTGCGCCGCCGCATCACGGCGGACTATGACAGCTTCTGGGCGGAGTCCGGCGGCAGGCCAATACGTCGGACAATGTATGCCTTGCCCCTCGTGAAGGCTCAACGCGACCCGGCCGACTACAAGCCGAACAAACGGGCGCAAATACGCAAGCGTCAGCGCCTCGAGGTCGAAATTTCGCGTTCTGTCAGCGAAGCTGTCAGGCCGCTGCTGCGGAGCTGAACGCCTCGGATGGAAAATGGCTTCCAACCCCGAACCACGATCGGGAAGGCGCTTGATGGTCAAAGAGGGCTAATGGGCTCTCCAGACTGTAGCGGTGTTCCGGACAGCCACTTCTGGGACGCATCCGTCGCGCATCGTGCTTGGGTATCAATTCACAATTGGCCGCCGAGCATGCCCGGCGGTCAATCGTGAAGCGGTATCATCCCTAAGCTTAGAACGGTGCCGCCGGCAACTCTTGGGTGCCTTCGAGCTTCACAGCCTGGAGTTCGTTCGCGTCATAGCCAAGAGCCCGCAGGATGGTGGGAGCTACCTGTGTCGTCTGCACCAGAGCTGGCACCGATCCCGGCTTGAGCGAAGGAGCGCTGATGAGAAGCGCCACGTTGCGATCGTTCGCATTGGCGCCACCGTGCTCGGCAATCTTCGAGCCGGATGTGTAGACCACACCCGGATTGACGGTGGCTATGAAGTCCGGCGTACGGCTGTCGGTGGCCGGATCCTGATAGGCGAGAGCAAGCGCATTCGGCGGCTGGATCTGGGCGATGCCTTCAGCCTTGCTCGATTTCTCGAGATAATCCTGCGCCGCCGCCAGGTTCTTGACCCTGTCTTGCGGTTTGAGCCAGATCAGCGCGGCGTCGTCGGCGATGTGGAAGGCGTAGCCCGGTGTCTTCGTATAGGGATCATCGTCCAGTGGCTGGAACGACGCCGGGTCGATGGGCGACTGGCCATGCTTCGAGGCAAGTATGATCAGGGTCGAATTGGCGAGTTTGTTGTCCTTGAGTGCGACCATCAGTTCGCCGAGAGCGCCATCGACATAGGCGAGCTGCCCGGCAAGACCATTGCTGGGCGCGCCGCTGGCATCCAGATAGCCGCCCACCAGACCGGCCTCGTCGCCAGGACCGGCCTTGGGAAGCTTCTGCCCCACGCTCACCGCCTGGAAATTCATGCCGAAAAGCGCGGGAACCGCAACGTGGTGCGCGCCGGTGCTGTCGAGACCCTTGATTTCGTTGATCACCGCCTGGACCCGCGCTTCATCGAAGTCACGCTCGGCCTTGAAGCTGCCCGTCGTCTTCACCTTCGTGCCGGGAATCAAGCTGTCCTGTTCCAACGCGTAGAGATCGTCGACGCCTTTGCCTGAAGGTCCGTTCAGCCATTCGTAGGCCGGGTGCTTGTCGGACCAGGCCGTGCGGCCGCCATGAGCTTTCACGATTTCGAAGACGTTGTTGACCCGCACGAAATCATGCGGATAGACCACCGAGCACTTGCCGTTGATCAGCGTCATCGGCAGCTTTGCCGGGTCGATCTGGCTGCGGTAATCGCCGGGCTTGCCACCACCATCAAGGCGGGTCGAATCGACGTCGATGTTCTCGGCGAAGGCCACCTCGGCACCCGGCTCGCCCTTGCAATCCGAGGCCGGCGCGAAATAGGTACGGTCGTAGCTGTCGTCGTAGAACACGCCCGTCGATTTGGGTGTGCCGCCGGTTACCTGTGCCACAAGGCCAGGAAACGAGTCGGACGGGGCGCTGGCGAGCGCATTCGGATAGAAAATCCCGGTGTGGGCGAGCGAAGCGAGCGAGCTTGTCGGGTTTGCGGCGACATAATTTGCCAGATCGAGTGCATGAAGCCCGTCGACGCTGATGAGCAGGACGTGCTTGTAGGGTGCGGCGACGGCGCTGGAACAAGACAGCGCGCCCGCCAACGCCGCCGACAGCGTACCCGCAGCCAGCGCCAGAGATAGCGTTTTCATTGAAGTCTCCCTCGTCTCGCAGCCCCGCGATGGGTAAAGGATAGGCGAGGCGGCATGACAGGTTCATGAAAACTCGTTGGCAAAGGACCTTACGGATTGGTAAGCCAGCGGTGATGCAGCGGAAAGGTTTGCCTCTGCAAGATACAGCTCACGGGACCGTGGTTTGTCAGGAACTCGCGTCACGTCCATTGTTGAGTCCACGACCTAGAACCGGACGGACGAGAGACCGCATATGATCGCCGACTGGTGCAAGGCCTCCCGAATCTTTCGGGCCACTGCCTTTGGCTTGCTGAGTCTGGGCGTCGCAAGCGCCTCGGCTGTCAGCCGCCCATTGGCGGCGGCTATTCCGGTGGTTGCCGATGTGGCGCGCCGCGGCGATGTTCCGGTATTCCTGGTTGGCCTCGGCTCGGTGGCGCCGTTGCACAGCGTGACCGTGACCAGCCGCATCGATGGCCAGCTCATCAAGCTCGATTTCACCGATGGCCAGGATGTGCATGCCGGCGACCTGCTTGCCGAGATCGACCCGGAGCCGCCGCAGGCCGCCCTTGCGCAGGCGCAGGCCAACAAGGTGCGGGACGACGTGGCGCTGGCAAATGCCAGGCTCGACCTTGGTCGGGCACAGACGCTGACCACCAAGGGCGTCGGCTCGACGCAGGTGCTGGACACGGCCAAGGCCGCTGTGGCGCAGCTGGAAGCAACCGTCAAGGTCGACCAAGCCGCCATCGATATCCAGCAGATCCAGCTGCGCTTCACGCAGATCCGCTCGCCACTGGACGGCCGGGCCGGCATCCACACGGTCGATGCCGGCACCATCATCCGCGCCAGCGACACCGGCGGCATCGTCCGCATCAGCCAGATCCACCCCATTGCCGTCGACTTCTCGCTGCCGTCCGATACGCTTCCCCGTATCCAGGCCGTGATGAAGGCAGGCAATGCCCCCGTGGTCGCGCAGGACAATAGCGGCCAGCAGCTGGCGACCGGCAGCCTGAGCGTAATCGACAACCAGATCAACAGCGCCGCCGCGACAATCAGGATACGCGCCGTCTTTGACAATGCCGACGACCTGCTGTGGCCAGGACAGTTCGTCAATGTCCGCGTCCAGGTCGAATTGCAAAAGGGTGTGGTCACGGTCCCGGTGACGGCCATCGTGCGCGGCCCTGACGGGACCTATGCTTTCGTGGTCGGCAAGGATCGGCACATCGTCAAACAGTCGGTGACGGTGACGTATTCGAATACCGAGCTTGCGGTCGTCGGCGAAGGCGTTCAGCCCGGCGACACCGTCGTCATCGACGGGCAGTACCGCATCCAGGAAGGCGACCTGGTCGACGTCACCGGCCCGGCCCAGGCGGCGAACTGACGCCATGAACATGTCGGCGCCCTTCATTGTCAGGCCGATCGCCACCACCCTCCTGGCCATCGGCGTGACCCTGGTCGGCCTCGTCGCTTATTTCCTGCTGCCGATTGCCGGCGTGCCGCAAGTCGACATCCCGACGCTGCAGATCTCGGCCAACCTGCCGGGCTCGAACGCCGAGACGATGGCGACGACGGTCGCGGCACCGCTGGAAAGGCAGCTGGCGCTGATTTCTGGCGTGACGTCGATCAGTTCGAGCAGTTCGCTCGGGCGCACCTCGATCCAGGTCGAGTTCGACCTAGACCGCAGCCTCGACGGCGCAGCACAAGACGTGCAGACCGCGATCAGCGCCGCCAGCGGCGACCTGCCGAAGGACCTTCCCAGTCCGCCGACCTACGAGAAGGCCAATCCGGCCGACGCGCAGCTGATGTCGATCGCCGTCACCTCCGCCGACCTGCCGATCGACAAGGTCGACGACTATGTCGAGAACTATCTGGCGCTGCAGCTGTCGCGGATCACCGGCGTCGGGCTTGTCGATTTCCATGGCGAGCAGAAATCGGCGGTTCGCGTCCAGGTCAATCCGTCGGCGGCGGCAGCCCTCGGCCTCAGCCTGGAAGACATCCGCGCCGCGATAGCGACGGCAAGCGTCAACGCGCCGAAGGGCACGTTGAACGGTCCCAGGCAATCGCTGACGCTCGCCGCCACCGACCAGCTCTCCAACGCGGCCTCGTTCAACTCGGTGATCATTGCCTATCGCAACGGAGCGCCGGTTCGCATCAGCGACGTCGGCACGGCCGTGGACGGCGTCGAGGATATCAGGCAGGCGGCGTGGCTCGGCAGCCAGCGCGCGGTCATCATCGATGTCCACAAGCAGCCCGGTTTCAACATCAACCAGACGGTGCAGCTGATCAAGGATGCGTTGCCGGAGCTGCAGCGCACGCTGCCGCCGTCGCTCAAGATGCAGATCCTGGGCGACCGCACCCAGACGATCCGCTCGTCCGTTTCCGAGGTCCAGTTCACCATGGCGATCAGCATCGGCCTGGTCGTGCTGGTCATCTTCCTGTTCCTGCGGCATGTGCGCGCCACGCTCATCCCCAGCATCACCATTCCGGTGTCGCTGCTGTGCACCTGCGCGGCGATGTACCTGCTCGGCTACACAATCGACAACGTGTCGCTGATGGCCCTGACCATTGCCGTCGGCTTCATCATCGACGACGCCATCGTCATGGTGGAAAACATCATCCGCCACATCGAGAATGGCGACCCGCCGCTGCAGGCGGCACTCAGCGGATCGCGCGAGATCGGCTTCACCATCATCTCGATGACATTGTCGCTGGTCGCCGTCTTCATTCCGCTGCTTTTGATGGGCGGCCTGATCGGAAGGCTGTTCCGCGAATTCGCGGTCGCCGTCAGCATCGCCATCATGATGTCGGGGCTGATTTCGCTGACGCTGACGCCGATGATGTGCGGCTGGCTGTTGAAGCCGATCGACCACAATGCGCGCGAGAACATCGCGTCGCGGGCGCTCGAAGCCAGTTTCAACGGCATGCTGCATGTCTACGAGGTGGGCTTGCGCTGGGTGCTGCGCCACAAGCCGGTGATGCTGCTGTTCATGGCGGCAACGCTCGGGGCCACCGTCTATCTCTACCAGATCATCCCGAAGGGGTTTTTCCCGCAGCAGGACAACGGCACCATTTCGGGCAGTTCCGAGGCGGCGCAGGACATCTCCTACGACGCCATGGTGCTGCGCCAGCACGAACTGGCCAAGGTGGTGACCGCCGACCCTGACGTGCAGACGGTCTACTACTGGGTCGGCGCCAACCCGACCGTCAACAGCGGCCGGCTGATGATCGACCTCAAGCCGCTGCGCGAGCGCCATGCGACGGCGACGCAGGTGATCAGCCGCCTGCGCAAGGCGGCGGCCAAGGTCGAGGGCATCGCCCTGTTCGGCCAGGCCCGCCAGGACGTGCAGATCGGCGCGCGGGTCAGCAAGACGCAGTACCAGTACACGCTGCAGGATCCCGACGTGAACGAGCTGTTCAAATGGGCGCCGATCATGCTGGCCAAATTGCAGACCTTGCCAGAATTGCAGGATGTGACCGGCGACCTGCAGGCAAGCGCGCCGAGGATGACGCTGAAGATCGACCGCGACCTGATCGGCCAGCTCGGCATCACGCCGCAGGCCGTCGACGACACTCTGTACGACGCCTTCGGCCAGCGCCAGGTGGCGACGATCTTCACCCAGCTCGACCAGCACCATGTCGTGCTGGAATTGCAGCCGCGCTTCCAGGAGGACGCCTCGGCGCTCGCCCGGCTGTTCGTGCGTTCCGGCACCAGCGGCCAGATGGTGCCGCTGTCGGCGCTGGCGCATTACGAGATGTCCGTGTCGCCGCTGACGATCAACCACCAGGACCAGTTTCCGGCGGTGACACTGTCGTTCAACCTGGCGGCCGGGCATTCGCTCGGCGACGCGATCACCGCGATCCAGAAGCTCGAACAGTCGATGATCCTGCCGCCGGCGCTGACGACGCGCTATCAGGGCTCGGCAAAGGTGTTCCAGTCGTCGCTGGCCAACCAGCCCTATCTGATCCTGGCGGCGATCATCGCCGTCTATATCGTGCTCGGCATCCTCTATGAGAGCTTCGTGCACCCGCTCACCATCCTGTCGACGCTGCCGTCGGCCGGTGTCGGCGCCTTCCTGGCGCTGATGGCGCTCGGCTATGATTTTTCGCTGATCGCGTTGATCGGCGTCATCCTGCTGGTCGGCATCGTCAGAAGAACGCGATCATGATGATCGACTTCGCGCTGGAGGGCGAGCGACGACGCAACCTGCCGGCGGAGGAGGCGATCTACCAGGCCTGCATCCTGCGCTTCCGGCCGATCATGATGACGACGATGGCGGCGCTGCTCGGCGGCCTGCCGCTGGCGTTGGGCAGCGGTGCCGGCTCCGAGCTGCGCCGGCCGCTGGGCATCGCCATCGTCGGCGGCCTGCTCCTGTCGCAGTTCCTGACGCTCTACACCACGCCCGTCATCTACATCTACCTCAGCCGGTTCAGCCATCTCCGCTGGTTCTGGCGCCGCAAGGCCGATCCTGAAATCGTCGTGCCCGCCGCTGAGCCGACGCTGGCGGCCGGCCCACGGGCGGAGGTCAGGCAAGCACCGCCGCCACCCAAGCGGCGCGAGACACAGGTGGCGAAGCGGCGCTGAAGTGCTGCGACGGCCGCCGGGGTCTTTCGCTGTCTTGTGCCGACCGCTACAGCTTGGCCTGACATCAACGAAAGGCCGAGCTTATGAGCAGCGCGTTACCGCAAATCCATCTGGTCCGGCATGGCGAGACGGCGTGGAGCCTTTCGGGGCAGCATACCGGCCGCACCGACATGCCGCTGACGCCGGCGGGCGAAGCCGCCGCGCGGGGCGTGGCGGATCGGCTCAAGGGCTTGTCGTTCTCGGCGGTATGGTCGAGCCCCTCGCAGCGTGCCTACAACACCAGCGTGCTGGCCGGCTTTGGCGCGACAAGTGTCAGAAACGACGATCTGCAGGAGTGGGACTACGGCGCCTATGAAGGACGCACCACCAAGGAAATCCTGGCCGAGCGGCCGGGCTGGAACGTCTTTCGCGACGGCTGCCCGCAAGGCGAGATGGCGGCTGATGTCGGCGCCCGCGCCGACAGGATCATCAGCCAGCTTCGCGAAGCTGGCGGCTCGACCCTGATCTTTTCCAGCGCGCATTTCCTGCGCCTGCTCACCGCCCGCTGGCTCGGCCTGCCGCCGGAAGGCGGCGCGCTGTTCGTGCTCGATACGGCGAGCATCAGCGTGCTCGGCTATGAGCATGATCTGAGCGAGCCGGTGGTGCGCAAGTGGAACTTGAAGTAGCGGCGGGCAACAGCGCTCGGCACGGGCGCCTCCTCGCGTTCGTCATCCTCGGGTCTGCGCTGCGTCGCTGCGCTCCTTGCTCCGCCCGTGGATGACGAACGCGGGAAGGCTTCGGCCAATGCCGAATGTCTGGCGCTGCAAGGGCTTGAAACCGGCGCCCGTCCGCCTCCTACTTGTCGAACTTCCTGATGGCTTCAGCGCTCACCGGCGTGAAGAAATTCACCAGATTGCCGTCGGGGTCGCGAAACAGCAGCGAGCGGTTGCCCCAGGGCATGGTGGTCGGCTGCTGCACGGTGACGTTTCTGATCAAGTCCGACAGCCGGGCGAATTCGGCATCGACATCGCCGACGCGGAATTCGAGGATGGCGGTGTGGTTGTCGGCGGGGCGGGCGATGTCGCCACCAAACAGCATCAAGGTGCGCGTGCTGCCGATCGCCAGCGTGCAGGAAGGTGTCGCCAGTTCGGCGAAGTCTTCCGTGTAGACCGTCACCGGCATGCCGGTGATCTCGCCGTAGAAGCGCACGAGGCGCTGGACATCCGAGGTGATGATGCGGACAGAGACGAAATTCATCGCAGGGCTCCTTGATCGCTAAAGCCGCAAGCGGGCTTCCTGACCGATCTATAGGCCAAGCCTCCTGCCAGCTTTCTGTCAGGAGAGACGGCTACGCTTTCGATTCGGACCAACTCTCCTGCACCATTGGCGGCAGGCCGAAGGCGGCGAACAGCTCTGCCGCGAGCGGGCCGACATAGACCGTGAGCGAGGCGATGCCGCCATCGGCCGGCTCGATGACATGCAGCGATTGCGCACGCCATTCGGGATTGTCATGGCGCTGGGCGTAGATCGCGACGGCGGGTTGGCCGTTGGCCCGTGTCGCCACCGCGCGGTAGCCGGCGAAATTGCCCCACACGGTTTTGAAGAAACCGTGGATCGCGGGGCGTCCCTGGTACCAGTCGCGCCATGGCGGCATGTGGTAGGTGGCGTCCTCACGCAGCAGAGAGATGAAGCCGTCGAGATTGGCGGCTTGCCAGGCCTGCATGTAACGGTCGAGCAGCGCACCTTCCTCCGGGTTGGGCTGCGATCGCTGCAGGGGGCGTCCTGCGGGATAGCGCTCACCAAGCGTCGCGCGCGCCCGCTGCAAGGCGCTGTTGACCGAGGCGGTCGAGCCGCCCAGCAACTGCGCGGTCTCCAGCGCCGACCAGCCGAGCACGTCGCACAGCAGAAGGGATGCGCGTTGCCGGGGCGGCAGCAGCTGGATGGCGGCGACGAAGGCAAGCCGCACCGCTTCGTTTGTCTCGTAGCGCGCGTCCGGGCCGGGTTCGCCATCAACAAGGTCCGGCAGCTCGGCGTCGGGGTAAGGCTCCAGCCAGGAGAGCTCGGCGGCTGGCCCGGCGGCGGCACGTCCTTCGCTCGGCGGCCGCGCGGACTCTGTGAGAATGCGATGCGCTGTGCCCCGCGCCTTGATGGCGTTGAGGCAGGCGTTGGTGGCGATCGTATAGAGCCAGCCGCGCGGCGAGCCGCGCCCGTCGAATTGCGCGCGGCCGCGCCAGGCCTTCAGCAACGTCTCCTGGACGAGATCGTCGGCCTCGTGCAGCGAGCCCATCATCCGGTAGCAGTGCAGTTTCAGCTCACGGCGGTGGGCCATCGTCAGGCGCTCGAAGGCAGGCCGATCGAGGATCGGCCGGCCTGTCGGGCTCAGCGGCTCAAGCGGGCCGGGAGCATCTGTCATGTCGAGCCTGCCAAGCGGAATGTGCCGGAATTTGTCTGACATCCTGCGCGCCTCATGCCGCCGCTGCAAGGCCGCTGCCGCTCACCGTGAAGGCGGTTCCCTGCGCCTTGCCGGCGGCGAGCGCGACCACGGCGCGTCCGACATCGGCGGGTGTCTGCACATCACTCATGCTGGCCAGGAAATCCGCCGGGCTGATGCCGAGATAGGCGGAAATGCTCGATATGCCGCGCTGGCCGACGCCGGTGCCGGTCATGATGCGCATCGGCGCCAGTGCCATGAAGCGCAGGCCAAGGCCCAACCTGTCGGCTTCCTTCTGGCTGTGGGCGGCCAGGAACATCTGCATGCGCTTGGCGCCGGAATAGCCGCCGGAGTTCGGCGGGCCGCCGCTGAATGCCGCGCCGCTGGAGATCAGCACCACGCGGCTGCCCGGCTTCAGCGCGCCTTGCAGGGCCGCCTTGCAGAACAGGAACGATGCCTTGACGTCCGTCTCCCAATTCGCCGAGAAATCGTCCCAGCTCTGGTCCTGGATGGAGGCCGACGGAGCGAAGGCGCCGGCTGAGATCACCAGCACGTCCGGCTGCATGGCGGCAAACACCGCGTCGGGCGCGGTGTCCTGCGTGGCGTCGGCGGCAAGGGTCTTCACGCCTGACGCTTCCCAGGAGAGCTCCTTCAAAGCTTCCGCGCCGCGGGCGACGGCAAGCAGGGTTGCTCCCTCGCCGAGCGCAGCTTCCACGATCGAGCGGCCGACACCCCGGCTGCCTCCGACCACGACGACATTTTGACCTTTCAACGATTGCATGGCTCACCTCGCTTCTTCCGGCCCGGAGGATTCCGGCGCCTGTAGGTGAAGACAGCGCGGGTGGGTGGAAATCATCGGTGGGCCAAAAGAACTTTGGCGGGGCGCTTGTCAGGCGCATCTCATTCGTTCGCCGGTTTGCCAAAGAGCTGCTTGAGGTGATAAACTGGACGGCCCATCGCCGACCTCTTGGGCGCACCAATAACCCTGGGAGGAATGGACGATGACGACGCTGTTCGTGAGACATACCGTGTCCGACTACAAGGCCTGGCGCAAAGTCTATGACGGGTTCGCCCCGGTTCAAAAGGCCGGCGGCGTGAAGGCTGAGACCGTCTATCAGGCGGCGGACAACCCCAACGACGTCACCGTGACGCATGATTTCGCCAGTGTCGCCGAGGCACAGGCCTTCATCAAAAACCCAAAATTGAAAGAGGCGATGGGGAACGCCGGCGTGGTCGGCGCGCCGACCATGTGGATCACCAATAAGGCCTGATCGACCGCTCCATCCGGTCTATCCGACTGCATGTGCCGCAATGACTGGCCAGCCGCCTCGGGCCTGGCGAGCGGGACGCTTGGCTCAGCTGGCCAGCGGCACTGGGGCGGATTTATTGTTGAAATCAAAATGCATCGGCACAGTATCCAAGCTGTATTCTGATAACCATGAATTGATTGGACGTACTGATTCCGTGATTGGCCGTCTGCTTGAAGTCGTCATAGAGCTATCACTTAGAGAATTCGCCAAGCTGAGGGGGTGATATGATTTGCCGTACTACAAGTGTGATAACGGTCCTTGCGCTTCTGGGGTTTTCGGTCTGTCCGGCGGCCGCCAGTTCGTCGAGCTATGAAAAGACAGCGCTCTCCGGACAAGAGATTTACATCTTCAAGGGCGCAAACCTGAACCCCGACTGCTCGAGTGTGGGTAGGGACGATGTGAGAGCAATCGCTGGTCCAAGTCACGGCAAGGTAAGGCTTGTGCATGAAAAGGTTTACCCCTCCTATTCCAAGGGAAATGACCATTACAAATGCAACTCTCGGAAAGTCGACGGGGTTAGGGCGCTTTACAGGTCAAGCCCAGGATTTAAAGGGACGGATCAGGTGACTATAGCTGTTCATACGGTAACTGGAAATTCTTATAAGTTTTTTATAAAGATTAAGGTCGAGTAGAAATTCATTTTTGTGAGACGAAGCGGTGCCTATATCTCATACAGCCGGCGATCCGGAGAATTTCTTTATATTTTCATAGAATCAGCATGTATGGGAAAGCCAAGATGATCTGCCGCGCGACTGGTATCATAGCGATGCTTGCCTTTCTAGGGCTCACTGTCGGTCCGGTGGCCGCGATGGCGCGTTGGTCAAGCCAAGAGAAGACAGCACCCTCTGGAAAAGAGGTCTCTGTCATCAAGGGCTCGAGTCTGAACCCAGACTGTTCAACTGAGGGTAGACAAGATGTAAGGGCAATCGCTGGGCCGAGTCACGGAACGATCAGGATCGTATTTGGAAAGATTTATCCTGTCTATTCCAAGGGGAGTGACCGCTATAAATGTGACTCTCGAAAAGTTGACGGAGTAAGTGGTCTTTACAGGTCAAATCCTGGATTTAAAGGGCGGGATCAGATAACGTTCTCGATCCATACAATTACGGGAGAGTCTTATACAGTTGTCATAAATATTACCGTTAAATGACAGCGTGGCGCTCACCAACTCACCCACCCACCAACACCAGCTCCTCCGCCGTCAGATGGCGCGCCGTGCCCTTGGCGAGGTCGCCTAGAGGCAACCGGCCGATGGCGATGCGGATGAGGCGCTTGACCTCGATGCCGCGGGCGGCGAGCAGGCGGCGGATGTGGCGGTTGCGGCCCTCGTCGAGCACGATCTCCAGCCAGGCGGTACGGCCGCCGCTGCGCAAAAACGCGATCGAGTTTGCCGTCAGGATCTCGCCGTCGACGGTGACGCCCGCACGCAGCGTCTCCAGCATCGCTTCGTCCGGCACCGTGCCGACCTGGACGTGATAGGTCTTGGGCAGATGCGAGGCCGGGTCCATCAGCCGATTGGCGAAATGCGTGTCGTTGGTCATCAGCAGCAGGCCTTCGCTCGCCTTGTCGAGGCGGCCGACCGGCGAGACGAAGGGCAGGTCTAGCCCTTCCAGGCAGGCATAGACGGTGTCGCGCTGCTGCGGGTCGTCGCGGGTGGTGACCAGCCCGCGCGGCTTGTTGAGCATGACATAGACCTTGCGCTCGGCAACGATTTGCTCGCCATCGACGACGATGCGGTCGCGGTTCAGGTCGACGCGAAGTGCTGCATCGCGCACCACCTTGCCGCCGACGCGCACGCGGCCCTCGGCAATCAGCGCCTCGGCCTGCGTGCGCGAGCACAGGCCGAGTTTTGACAGCGCGCGGTTAAGGCTGACGCCGGCGCTTGCCGGCCTGCCGGTGTTGTTTATTCCTCGTGGTGCCATGCTTGCGCGTCGTCGTCCCGCGTGATCTGCCGCGCGGACTGATGCCACGGGCGGCGAGGAAGGTGCAAGGTATCGGCGACGGCCGCGTCAGACGCGCGTGACGACAAATTTCACGATCAGGGCGTAGACTAGCAGGATTGTTGCGCACTGCCAGGTGCTTGTTCTCAACCAAATGATCAACGCTGGAATTGCAAGGAAGACGATTGCTGCTCCCAACCACAGAGTGGCTCGGGTGCTGGATACGAGTTTGAGAAACCAGCGTTGCTTCTCGACAAAACCATCCTCGATGGTCGCCGGGAAGACCTCGCCGTGAACAATGAACTTCGCAATATTCTTCCATTGAGTCTCGGCGATGCCGGCGCTGTGGCTGCCTTGCACGAACTGACGCTGCACAACCTTGATTTTCCGATCGGTTTCGGCAGCCGGACTTGAATCGGCCTGCTCGAAACCATCGAAGCCAGCTCCCCCCAGATCAAAATTGCGAAACCGCTCGAGGCTTTTGGGCAGCAAGGCGACGACCCAATCCCTGCTGGCGACGATGTTCAGAACGCGTCCGACGCGGCCCGCGTCGACAAGTGTTTTCCAATCGTAGCTGGTCCGCACCACGCTGCCCGCAAAGAACACATGGCGAAAGGTGCAGGCGGGATAGCTCACCAGCGCACGCGCGGCGAGATAAGTGCCGTTGGAATGGCCGACATAGTGAAACAAAGACCCCGGGTACTGCGCCACAGCGCCGACATACTGATCCATGAACCATTCCACCTTCTGGAATCGTGCCCAGGGCAGAATGAAGGGCAGCATGGCGAAGTACCCATAAGTCGGTGTCCAGGCGCGGAATTTCGTGGGGTGTTTGATCTGCTCACGCACCTGTTCCGCGATGCGACGGGTCCAGAAGCCGTCGTCGCGGATGCCGTGAATGACGAACACCGTCTGCTCTACCGCGTCGTCCGGTTTGTCGACTTCATCCATCAGCAGGGTCGGGTCGGTAGCCACCGCGACCAACGCTTGTTTGGTGCCATTCAGTGCGGTTTCAAACAGTGCCCGTCGTGCCAGAGCCGCCCGCTCTTTGCTGCCTTTGCCGGTAAAGCGGATAGAACTGTTGTGGTCTGTTTGATCAAGTTTAATCAGGAAATACGAGCGGTCATTTGAAGAGCTGCCGTCGACTGCAATGTCGACCTGATCGAATGGAGATATGAGGTCGTCCCGGCTGCCAATCAGTTGTATCAAGATGGGTTCCGGCGACGCGATCGAGTGGTGGCCTGCCAGTTGCCGCGATGACGCTTCATTCGCCATTCCAGAGACGAGCTGCCCGCGCCGGTAGGCTAGCCAATGCAATCGTGTCTGGACCATGAACGGCGAGCCCAGCCTGATATCGAAGATGGTAGGGACCCATCCAGGAAAAACTTGCCCAATCAGCGCACAAAGACTGAAGCCAAGCGAATACCACCACCATAAACGCGGCGAAATCTGCCAACCGCGATTGAAGGCTGCAAGCAAGATAATGCGGTCTACCTTGCTCGCCCACGCTCTCTTTTTTCGTTGCGAAAGATTTCCTCGGTCGCAAATCCAGGCGGATTGCCCGACGCGACGAGAAACACACGCCGTGCTATTGTTGCCCCCATGCTGTGGCCGATAAGAACGATCCGCTCGTATCGTGGCTCCGAAGTAACTATCTCGTCGATATCGGAAAGTAATTGCGCCACAATATCAATGGCTCGCGCCGTACTGAGCTTTTGATGATACGGAAGGGACGGGACAAAGACATCGACGCGGTTTGCTTGTCCCAATGTCTCACGAGTAGCCTGTGCGACATCTTTCATTCGTCGAGGTCCGGACCGCCAGCCATGCAATATAACTGCCAGAACAGGTGCCCGATCGGCATCGCCGCTACCTTGTACAAAACCTTTGATTGCCACGTCCTATCCCTTTTCCGACCGAGATCCCGCTGACGGCGAACCAGATTACGGCTCACTGTCGGGAACGGTTCAAGCATTGGCGAAGGGTTGCATGCAAAAGTGCTGGAAGAAGCGATGTCTTCAAATTTCCAATTCCGGCTCCAGCGCCGGGCATTTGTGGTCCCCGCTCAAATACTTCCAAGTCCCCGGGGAAATACCTTAAACTTGATGGTGCGGAAGTCTACTCAATTGGCAAATTGCTGACAAAAATTTGAAGGCCTGGGCCTTTCCTGTGATTGATGTCTGCCGCTCGAGCCACCGAGCGAACCTAGTCCCGCCTGTTGAAGAACTCTGTCAGTACAGGCGCGTGCGCGGCGGGTTTCAGCATGTGGTTCTGGCCTGCCAGTGTCTGGTGGCGGGCATTGGGCAGAGCCTGCGCCAACGCCTTGTTGCCATGGCGCATCCAGGGCGGGCTTTTTCCCCCATCGGTCACCAGTGTCGGCACGCTGAGCGCGGTCCAGCGGGCGGGGTCCAGCGGCTTGCCGAACTGGTCGCCGGCGACGATGGCGCCGTCATAAGGCAGTGTATGCGCCACCGCCTTGAGCTTGCGCCAGATCGGCGTCAGCTTCATGACCGCGATGAGCAGGCCGGGCATGCCGACCGATTTGAGGAAGGCGCTCACGGCGTCGCCGCGCCGGCCGGCCGCCATGGCTTGCCGGATCGTTGCCCAGTCGCCTTGCGTGGTCGCGCGGCCGTCGTCGACGATCAGCGGCGCTTCGTAGAGCGCGAGCCTCCTGATGCCGGGCAGGCGGGCTGCCGCCATCAGGGCCAGCATGGCGCCTGAAGACATGCCCCAGACATAGGCTTCACCGCCGGCCGTCTGCAGCACGGCCTCGATGTCATCGACCTCGCGCTCGACCGCGTAAGGCAAGGTGTCGCCGCTGTCGCCACGGCCACGGCGGTCGTAGCGAAACACTGTGAAATCGCCTTCCAGCGCCTTGGCCAGCGGGCCGCTCGGACCCATGGCGCGCGAGCAGAGCGCACCGTCGACGAGGATGAGCGGATGGCCGCGGCCCCGGCGCTCGCAGGCGATCGGTGTTCCATCCCGCGACAACACGGCTTGCGTGGTCGGCCTGGCGCTTTCAGCCAGCATGGTCGGCTCCTCTGTTGATCAACTGTTCCAGCCGGTCGAAGCTCTGCATCCAGCCGCCGCGCATGCCGAGCGCCAGCAGGCGTTCGCGGTCGGCGGCACTCGCCAGCGTCACCTCGAAATGGACATGGGTACGCGCGCCATCGGGCGCGAAGGTCACGGTATGGCGGCTCTGGCCGGGCGGCTTGCCGGCCCATTCCTGGATTTCGGGGTCCGGTTCGTCGCGGTAGCTCAGCCTGACGTTTTCGACGATCTCGAGATAGCTGCCCTGGTTGCGATAGAGCGCGCCACTGGGGGTCAGCATGTCGATGCGCCAGCGGCCGCCGACACGCAAATCGAGCGCGCAATGGGGAATGGTGCAGTCCCTGATGCCCCACCATTGCGCCACCAGAAGCGGATCGGTCCACAGCTTGAAGACGCGCTCGACCGGGGCGTTGAAAATCCGCTCGATGGCAAAGCTGCGGTCGGCGGTTGCGGGCGCGCTCATTCCGGCCTGTCCGCGCCGCGCCGCAGGAGGTCTTCCATGCGGTCGAAACGGTCTTCCCACAGCTTGCGGTAGTCATCCAGCCAGCGGTCGATGTCGCGCAGCGGTCTGAGTTCGATGCGGCTGAGGTGCTTTTGCGCCGCCCGGCTGCGGGTAACGAGGCCGGCCTGTTCCAGCACACCGACATGCTTGGAGACGGCACGCACGGTGAGCGCGAAGGGCTGCGCCAGTTCGGCAACCGAGGCTTCGCCGTCGAGCAGCCGGGCGAGGATCGCCCGGCGCGTGGGATCGGCGAGGGCCGCGAACGTGTCGTCGAGGGAGATTTGAGTGGCCATTATGGAACCGATTAGTTCTGGAACTGAATGGTTCTATAGAGGAGCAAGCCCACCACGTCAATGGGTTCTGGCTGGCCTATGGTGTTGCGCGCAATGCGTCCCTTTGCCGGGAAAAACTGTCGCCCGGCAAAGGGGTGTTCAAACGCTCAGGCGGCTGCCTTCTCGCCCGCGATGCCGTTCAGCACCGCGATCACGTCGCCGGGCAATTCCAGTTCGGCCGCCGCCAGGTTCTCGCGGAGATGACCGACCGACGAGGTGCCGGGGATGAGCAGGATGTTGGGCGCGCGGCGCAAGAGCCAGGCGAGCGCCACCTGCATCGGCGTCGCGCCGAGTTTCCTGGCGACATTGGCCAGCGTGTCCGACTGCAGCGGGGTGAAGCCGCCGAGCGGGAAGAACGGCACATAGGCGATGCCGGCCGCGCCAAGCTTGTCGATGAGCGCGTCATCGTTGCGGTTGGCGATGTTGTAGAGGTTCTGCACGCAGACGATGGGGACGATGCGGCGCGCCTCCTCGACCTGGGTGAGCGTGACGTTGCTCAGCCCGATATGCTTGATCAGGCCCTGCTGTTGCAGTTCGGCCAGAACCGTCACTTCCTTGGCGATCGAGCCCTCGGACGGTTCATGCAGGCCGTCGGTGCGGCGGAAGTTCACCACGTCGATCGCATCGAGGCCGAGATTGCGCAAATTGTCGTGCACGGCCTGGCGGAGCTCGTCGGGAGCCATGGCCGGAAGCCATGCGCCCTTGTCGTCGCGGCGGGCGCCGATCTTGGTGACGATGGTGAGGTCGGCCGGGTAGGGGTGCAGCGCCTCGCGGATGATCAGATTGGTGACGTGCGGGCCGTAGAAATCCGATGTGTCGATGTGGTCGACGCCGCTGGCGATCGCCTCGCGCAGCACGGCAAGGGCGGCGTCGCGGTCCTTCGGCGGACCGAAGACGCCCGGTCCTGCCAGTTGCATGGCGCCGTAGCCGAGGCGCTTCACTGTGCGGTCGCCGAGTTTGAAAGTTCCGGCCTTGCTGATGTCGGTCATGGTCTCATCTCCTTTGGATCAACCCAATGTAGACAAAGCACGCCTGCGCGATAATATGGTGCAATCGGCACAGCCTGTGCAGAAAAGCGAACAATGGCAACGGATCTGGGCGACCTTCAGGCATTCATGGCGGTGGCGCGCGCCGGCGGCTTTCGCGAGGCGGCACGGGTGGGCAGCGTCAGCGCCTCCAGCCTCTCGGAGACGGTGCGGCGGCTGGAGACCGGGCTCGGCGTGCGGCTCCTCAACCGCACGACGCGCAGCGTGGCGCCCACCGAGGCCGGCGCGCGCCTGCTCGAGCGGCTCGGCCCGGCGCTGGGCGAGGTCGAGGCGGCGCTCGACGTGGTCAATGGCTTTCGCGGCCGTCCGGCCGGCACGCTGCGGCTCAACGTGCCGGTCGTCGCGGCCAAGCTGGTGCTGCCGCGCCTGTTGCCGCCCTTCCTCGCCGCCTATCCCGACATCCGCATGGAAGTGACCGCCGAGGACAGTTTCGTCGACATATTGGCGAGCGGCTGCGACGCCGGCATCCGCTATGACGAGCGGCTGGAGCAGGACATGATCGCGGTGCCCATCGGCCCGCGCCGGCAGCGCTTCGCCACCGCCGCAGCACCAGCCTATCTCGACCGGCACGGCCGGCCCGAGCATCCGCGCGACCTGCTCGATCACGCCTGCCTGCGCGGCCGTTTCGCCAGCGGCGTTATGGCCGCCTGGGAGTTCGAACGCGACGGCGAGGTGGTGAGCGTCGAGCCGACCGGCCCGCTTTTGGTCAGCACCGGCACGGCAATGGCCCTTGCGGTCGAGGTGTCGATCGCCGGCGGCGGCATCGTCTCGCTGTTCGAGGACTGGCTGCGCCCCTATTTCGACGATGGCCGGCTGGAGCCGGTGCTGGAGCCTTGGTGGCAGGAATTTTCCGGCCCGTTCCTCTACTATCCCGGCCGCCGCCTCACGCCGGCGCCGCTGCGCGCCTTCATCGATTTTGTTGGTGGGATGCGCTGGGGGTGATTTCGGACGGGCATCGTGGCGCCAAGCGTACCGGCCTCTTGCCCGATGGTTAGCCTGTCACATGCGCGCCCCGATGAACTGAAGGAGCGATGAAAAGAAAGCGAGCCTTTCTCATATTTTCGTGTCCGACCTGTCGAACAGACCTTACGAATATTTATTGCAGCGGCAATGCGCGGGAAATTTCAGTGGTCCATTGTTTCCGGCGGGAATGGAGTCGTTTCAATGAACAGGGTCGCTGAAACCTTTCGAATTGCGCTCGCGGTGGTTCTGGGCGGCGCGCTTGCAATCGTCTTGATACCAATCGTAGTGATCGTTTGTTTTTCGATACTCGCGCTTCTTGTGGCCATGCGGACGCTTCGTCGGCAACACCGTCATGGCGATGTCACTCGAGAAGTCGCGACTGCACAGCCCCCGGTTCCTCCCACCATTGAGACGACCTATACCGTCGTTCATCCGTCGTAGTGCTGTCGTCGTAGTGCTGTAAATGCCCTAGGCAAACGCCGTCATCGACATTGCAGCCGGCGTTGGGGACACAAAAGCAACAAGAACGTTAGGCGAGGAAGCTAGGAAGCGCCCGTTGTGCCATGGGCTCTCGGGATTGACGGATACGGGATGGTCTCGCCGTCGAAGGCGGGCCTTGCCAGCAAACCCGTCCGACGCCCAGCGAGCATCAATCTTGAAAACCCCTTATTGACGTGGGTAGCCGCCAGCTCCGACAAGACCAAGGACATTTTGAGCAGTATGATTCCGAAGCCTGAATTTCCCAATCCGAGCCACCTGGATCCCATAGCCGATCCGATGGCCACGCGCGATGCGCGGCTGCAGATGTTCGGCTTCTCGGGGACGCTACCAGCATTTTGCCATCCCCGTCGCTGGCGTGGCCATCGCGGTAATCACCGTGGTGGTGCTACAGCGATTTTTGAATGACCTTTCGCTCGACCATGTGTTGGAATCGGCGCGAAACATCCCTGGCAAGCACCTTCTGGTCGCGCTTGCACTTACATTTTTGAGTTTTGCCGCCGTCGCCTTTTACGATGTCGTGGCTGTGGAGACGATCGCGCCGGGCCGCGTCCCCAAGCTGTTGGCGGCATGCGTCGGCGCTGCCGGCTACGCCATCTCCAATGCACTGGGCTTTTCGCTGCTGACAGGCGGGATGCTGCGTTACCGCATCTATGCCGGCGAAGGCATTGCCTTGTCCGATATCGGTCGAATCATCGCCACCTCGTGGCTGTCGATCTGGTTCGCCTTCACCGTGATGATCGCTCTTGCCCTGGTCCTCGACCCGGCTCGTACACCGTTTGTCGACCAGCTTGATCCTCGCCTGGGCCTGACGCTCGGCATCGCGATGATTCTTTCGGTTGGCTTGCTGGTCGTATGGCTGTCGCGCGGCGAACGTACGCTGACGGTGGGAAGGTTTTCCATCAAATTGCCCGGTTCGCGCGGCGCGCTGACACAGATCGTGGCCGGCCTGGTTGACGTCTGCGCCGCCGCCGGAACGCTCTACGTCTTGATGCCCGAGACGGTCACCACCAGTCCGGCGGTCTTTGCGCTTGTCTTTGTCGTGGCGACCATCATCGGCATCGCCAGCCACGCTCCAGGCGGTCTCGGCGCCTTCGAGGCATCGATGATCGCCGGCCTTGGCCTGGGCAACAATCCGGATGCCATCGCAGCTCTGCTCGCCTTCCGGATCATCTTTACGCTTTTGCCCTTTCTGGTTGCCGTCGTCGGTGTCCTGACATTCGAGATCTACGCACGGCACGCCGAAGTGTCGCAGCGGGTGCTCTATGCAGGCCGAGTCCTGGAGCCTCTCGTCCCACCAATTGCCGCCGGCGCGACCTTCCTGGGCGGGATAATGCTGTTGTTCTCGAGTTCCATTCCAGGTGCTGCCGAACGCCTCGACCTTCTGTCCGACATGCTGCCGCTGCCATTCATAGAGGTCTCGCACCTCGCAGCCAGCTTCGCCGGCATTGCAATGTTGATCCTTGCGCGGGGGCTGGCGCGGCGGCTTCAGCAGGCATGGGCGGCGTCGCTCATCCTGTTCATCCTGGGAGCCGCCTTTTCGATCGGCAAGGGCCTCGATTGGGAGGATGCGAGCGTCCTCCTGATCCTGTCGACAGTCTTGATCAGCTTCCGCAAGGCTTTCTATCGCCGCCCGATCGAGGGAATCGGAACGCTGTCATGGGGCTGGCTCGCCAGCGTCATCAGCATCGTCGCGATCTCGATCTGGCTTGGATTCTTCAGCTATCGCGACATCGACTATTCCAATCAACTGTTCTGGCAATTTGCCATTGACGGCGACGCGCCACGCTTCCTGCGCGCCAGCATCGTGATCCTGATCGCCACGGCAGCGGCGGCGCTTCACACGGCCATCAATCGAAAGGCCATCGACCGCAAGCAACGCGCCGAAATCCCTCCGGCCGTCAGCGCGATCGTCGCCTCCTCGAACGTGACCCATGCGGCTCTGGCAATGCTCGGCGACAAGCAATTCCTGATGTCGCCGGACGGCCGGGGCTTCATCATGTATGCGCGCTCGGGCGGCAGCCTTATCGCGCTCGGCGGGCCGATCGGGCCTGTCGAGGGCGACAGCAAGCTCGCCTGGGCCTTTCACGACCTGGCCGACCGCTCCGCGGTCCGTACAGCCTTTTACGGTGTGCAACCGGACCAATTGCCCATGTACCTGGACATGGGCCTCGTCGCGCTGAAGCTCGGCGAGGTCGCGCGCGTCGACTTGACGGCTTTCAACCTCGACGGCCCACGCCGCCAGCCGCTGCGCTACGCCGATCGACGCGCTGAAAAGGATGGTCTGGTTTTCGAAATCATAGAAGCCGCCAATGTGAGACCGCTTCTCGGCGAATTGCGAGAGGTGTCGGATGCCTGGCTCCGGATGAAGGCGAGCTCCGAGAAAGGTTTTTCTTTGGGCTATTTCGAAGATGACTATGTCAGCAGATTCGATGTGGCCGTCATGCGTTGGCAGGGCCGCATCATCGCTTTCGCCAATTTGTGGGGAAGCGCCGACAAAAGCGAACTGACCGTCGACCTGATGCGCCATGTGCCTGACGCGCCCAAGATCGTCATGGACGCGCTGCTGACCAAACTGCTTCTTCATGGCAAGTTGCAGGGTTATCGCTGGTTCAATCTGGGCGCGGCACCGCTTTCCGGATTGTCGGCGGGCCGGCTCGCTTCCCGGTGGAACCGGTTCGGGTCCTTTCTCTACCGGCGTGGCCAGACCTTTTATCGCTTCGACGGGCTCAAGGCTTTCAAGGACAAGTTCGATCCCGTCTGGACCCCGCATTATTTCATATGTCCGCCCGGACTGGGCACCATACGATCCCTGTTCGACGTCACCGCTCTGATCGGCGGCGGTCCGCTGGAACTCGTTCGGAAATGATTGCGTATTTTGCGCAGATGACCAAGAGCCTGTCGACTTTGGTTCTGGCTGCTCTTGTCATCGCTGCCGGCCTTGGCCTAGCGCTGCATTTCAACCTGACACGGGCCGTCCAACGCCAGATCCGCGTTTCCGCTGAGCGGCTGGTCGATATTCCTGTTCAGCTACCGCAACAGGAACCGGCCGGGCTGGTGATCCTGTTCTCGCAAAAAGGCGGCATCGGTCAGCGCGACCTTGATCTGGCGACCGCCCTGCTAAGCAAGGGCTTGATCGTGCTGCAGGTCGACCTAGAAAAATATCGCAACAAGCTCAATGCAGCCGATGGCGCGTGCATGTATCTCGGCTCCGATCTGGAGGCGCTGTCCAAGGCGGCCATCCGCGCTGCCGGCGGCGGCAGCTATTTTCATCCGGTGGTGGCAGGTATCGGCGAAGGAGGCACGCTGGCTTATGCAGCGTTGGCCGATGCGCCGGTGACGACGCTGGCCGGTGCAGTCGCGCTCGAACCGACGCGCGGCCTGGTCACGTCGCTGCCAACCTGCCCGGGCGGCGCAACACCGACGGCGGATCCGGCGGGCGGCTTCGACTATGCCCTCGACGCGGGATTGCCTTCCCCTGCAACATTGGTTTCGGCCGCGCCGCTTGCGGGTATTTCCACGCAATCGTCCGACAATGCGATGCGGGCAAAGGCGGTTGTCGTCGATAGCGTGTCTGGCCGCCTCGACGCGGCGGTAGACGCCGTGATGTCAATCGCCGCGAGCGATGCATCGTCAAATGACCTGCCGACCATCGATATCCCCGCCAGTTCGAAGCCAGATTCCCTTGTGCTGTTCTTTTCAGGCGACGGCGGCTGGCGCGACCTCGACAAGGTGATTGGCGACGAGATGAGCAAACACGGCGTTCATGTGGTGGGCATCGATTCGCTTCGTTACTTCTGGGCGGAACGTACGCCACGGCAAATCGCAAATGATACCGTATCCATCATCGACCGCGCCGATCCCTCGGGCAAAATGCCCGTCGCGGTCTACGGTTATTCATTTGGCGCCGATGTCTTTCCGTTTGCCTGGACCTTGCTGCCGAAGCGGGTAAAGGATCGCATCCGGTTTGTCGGACTCCTCGCCACCCAGAAAACGATTACCTTCCAGGTGACCGTTGGTAGCTGGCTCGGCGGTGGAGGCGACCATTTCGTCGTGCCGGCGATTGCCACCATTCCGAGCGAGCGCCTACTGTGCGTCTATGGCGAGGACGAGGATGACACGGCCTGCACCGATCCCTTGCTTGCGGGAATCCAGACGCTGAAGATGAAGGGCGGACATCACTTCGATGAAGACTACCCCGCGCTGGCCAAGATTCTTCTTGCCCGCATGAAACCGAGAATGTCGTAGCGCCGCGATCGCGGGAGCGCGGACAGTGCTTCTATCGCAAGGTTTGATGCAAGCCGAAGAACGGCAAAGCACGCCTGCCTGCGTGGCCGCTTCGCCAGCGGCCTGACGCCGGCCTGGGAGTTCGAACGCGACGGCGAGGTGGTGAGCGTCGAACCGACCGGCCCGCTTTTGGTCAGCACCTGCACGGCCATGGCGCTGGCGCTCGAGGTGTCGATCGCCGGCGGCGGCATCGTCTCGCTGTTCGAGGACTGGCTGCGGCCTTATTTCGACGATGGCCGGCTGGAGCCGGTGCTGGAGCCCTGGTGGCAGGAATTTTCCGGCCCGTTCCTCTACTATCCCGGCCGCCGCCTCACGCCGGCGCCGCTGCGGGCGTTCATCGACTTTGTCGGGACGATGCGTTGGGGGTGAGGGGTGGATGAATGGCAGCGAAGGGCCTCGAGAACGAGAGCGAAGGCAGGTGAAGGCTGGCGTCGGCTGGGATAGTAGAGATGATAGCCGGGGCGTGGTGTGCACCAGTCGTCCAGTGCGCGCAGCAGCCGGCCGGTGCTGATGTCGGCCTCCACCACGTCCAATGGCAGGTAGGCAAGTCCCAATCCGTCCAGCGCTGCTTGCCGTATCAAGCTTATGGAATTGAACACGGCACGACCTTGGACACGGGCATTCAGTTCGCGGCCATCGTTGCGAAACTCCCAGACATAGAAGCCGCCATGCGTCGGCAGCCGCAGGTTGATGCATTGGTGCTCGGTAAGCTCCTGCGGTGTGCCTGGAAGCGTCCGGCCTTCGAAGTAAGCCGGCGCCCCGACCACCGCCTGTTGGAAATCAGGACCGATACGCATCGCGATCATGTCCTTGTCCACTTGCTCGCCAAGCCGCACGCCGGCGTCGTAGCGCTCCGCCACGATGTCGATCAAACCATAGTCCGAAATGATCTCGACGTTCACGTCAGGGTATTGCGGCAGCAACCGCGCCATGGCCGGCCAGAGGATGGTTTCAGCGGCGTGCTCGACGGAATTGATCCTGACCGTGCCGGCCGGCTTGTCGCGCATCTCTCCCAATGCCTGGATGTCGCGTTCGATCTCATCGAACCTTGGTCCGATGCTGCCCAGCAGCCTTTCCCCGGCCTCGGTCAGGGCGACGCTGCGGGTCGTGCGGGTCAGAACCCGAAGGCCAAGCCGCTCCTCGAGGGTGCGGATGGTATAGCTTAGCGCAGACTGTGACACGCCGAGCCTGGCGGCCGCCTTGGTGAAGCTCTGCTCACGGGCGACGGGATAAAGGCCAGCAGGTCGTTCACGTTCTGCCTTCGCATTCATCAATCCCATTTCTAAGTTCATGCCGATAATACCATCTAATCCCGTTCATCAGCAGGGGTTATCTAACCCCGGCAACGAAGGGATTTCAGAACATGAGCAAAGTTTGGTTCATTACCGGCGCCGGGCGAGGCATGGGCCTGCATATTGCCAGGGCTGCCCTGGCCGCCGGCCATCAAGTGGTCGCCACCGGCCGCGATACAGACAAGGTGGCGAAAGCTGTCGGCCAATCCGACAGGCTTCTGGTCGTCAAGCTGGACGTCACCAGCAGCGCCGACGCCGAGATGGCGGCAAAGGCCACCATAGAGCGCTTTGGCCGCATCGACGTCCTGGTCAACAACGCAGCCAGCTTCCAGGCCGGCTATTTCGAGGAACTGTCGCCTCGGCAGATGGACCTTCAACTGGCCACGAGCCTTGTCGGCCCGATGAATGTCACCCGCGCCTTCCTGCCGGCGATGCGCAAGCAGGGATCGGGCAGGATCATCTCGATCTCGTCGACGGCGGGCCTCGTGGGTTACGAATTCTGCACCGCCTATTCGGCGTCCAAGTTCGGTCTCGACGGCTGGATGGAAGCGCTGCAGGTCGAGGTTTCGCCGTTCGGCATCGAGACCATGATCGTCAATCCGGGCTTCTTCCGCACCGAACTTCTCACCGAGGAATCGACCAGATATGCCGATCTCACTATTACGGATTACAGCGCGCGTCGTGCGCAGCAGGAAGCCTTCTGGACCGGTGCGAACGGCACTCAGGGCGGCGACCCCGCAAAACTGGCGCAGGCCCTGATCACGCTGGACAAGGAGGCCGCGCTTCCCCGCCGCTTCCTGGCCGGCGCCGATGCCATCCTTGCGGCCGAACAGAAGATTGCGACACTGCAGCAACAGATCGAAGCCTATCGCGCGCTTTCAAGCGCGCTGGCGATCGACGGGTAATCCTTGCTGCGGGGGTCAAGTGCACTGGGTCGAAACAGATTCATTAGACGCGCTTAAGTGCCTATTTTTATGCATGAATGCATGTCTCGGTAGAAAGTTGAGGTCCTGTCGGTGCTGAACCGGACCCCCTCGGGAAACCCCACTCCGTCCGCACATCCGAACAATCCAAACCCGGTCTGTAACGGTTTGTTTTCTTGCCCGGCGTATCCACGAGGGCAGCGTCGCCAATGGCCGACGCACCCTCGACGCATGAAAGAAGGGGGACACGCAGGAAAATGGGTTCGCCCTGGTCTGAATTGCTGGCCAACCTCGCGGTCGTTGCGATGTTCGTTTCGGTCTGGATCCACACGCATGTGTGGCTGGACCGCAGGCCGGCCGTTGTAAAGGCCGCGGCCTTCGGCCTGCTGATGGGCGCCGGCGCCATCATCCTGATGCTGACGCCGATGCAGTTGCAGCCGGGCGTCATGGTCGATCTCCGGGCGACGATGATTGCCGTTGCCGGCTTCTTCGGTGGTCCTGTCGCCGGCATTGTCGCCGGCGTCATGGCCGGTGCCTTCCGGGTTTTCGAGGGCGGCATCGGCGCTTTCGCCGGCGCGGTCGGGATCGCGGCCACCATGCTGATCGGCATTGCCGGCAATCTTGCGCTGAGGGGCCGCGCCCCCACCATGCGCGATATCATGATCCTGGGTGCGGCCGCCGCATGCGGATCGCTGCTTGGCCTCAGTGTCCTGCCGCGGTCCATTATCGAGACGGTCCTGCCAAAAGTGGTGTTTCCCTCCAGCCTGCTGATCTTCGTCTCCGTGGCGATGTCGGGGCTGGCGATTTACCAGGAACGGCGTCGTCTTGAAGCGTTGCAATCGAGGCGCATCTTCAAGGCCGTGGTCGAGACCTTGCCCGACTGCCTCAACGTCAAGGATCTTGACGGGCGCTTCATCGCCGCCAATCCGGCAACGGCCGCACTGATGCAGGCGCCTGATGCCAAGGCGCTGATCGGCAAGACGGATTTCGATTTTTATCCCCGGGAAACGGCGCAGCAATTCCGCCAGGATGAGCTTGCCGCCCTGGCGTCGGGTGTCTCCACCACCATCGAGCAGCGCCTGCACCATGAGGACGGCACCGATGCCTGGCTGGCGACGCTGAAGGCGCCGTTTTGCGACAGGACCGGGGCCATCATCGGCCTGATCACCCACAATCGCGACATCACCCAGCGCAAGCAGCTGGAGACCGAACTGGCGGAAAGCCAGGCGAGGCTCGGAGACGCGCTGACGCATATGGCCGACGGCCTGGTGATGTTCGACCCCGAGGACAGGCTGGTGCTGTGCAACGCTCAATACCGCGCCATGTTTCCGAAGACGGCCGATATCAGGGTGCCGGGTGCCAACCACCGCGACATACTGCGCGCGTCGGCAGCGCGGGGAGAAAGTATCACGCCATCGGACGCGGTCGAGGCGTGGATCGCCGACATCATGGCCTTGCAGACGCAGGCCAGCCACCGCCAGGTGCGGCTCGCCGACGGGCGCTGGCTGGATGTGCGGACCCGTCCGACCGGCGATGGCGGCAGCCTCAGCGTGTTTTCCGACATCACCGAGGCCAAGCAGATCGAGGCCGAATTGATGGCGGCCAACGAGAAGCTGAACCTGCTGGCGCACCGCGACGGGCTGACCGAACTGTTGACGCGCCGGGCCTTCGACGACGCGCTGGCGCGCGAATTCGCCCGCGGCCGGCGCAACACGATGCCGCTCAGCCTGCTCATCATCGATGTCGACTGGTTCAAGCGCTTCAACGACCATTACGGCCACCCGGCGGGCGACGAATGCCTGCGCGCCGTCAGCCGCTGCATCGAGGCGACGGCGCGGCGGCCGGCTGACGCGGCGGCCCGTTATGGCGGCGAGGAGTTCGCGATCGTCCTGCCGGAGACCGACGCGCGGGGCGCCTTCGTCATCGCCGAAAGCCTCAGGGGCAAGGTGCGCGATCTCAGGCTCGCGCATGCCGGCAGCGAAAAGGGCATCGTCACCGTCAGCATCGGGGTCGGCACTTTCGACGGCAGTGCGGCCATCGAGATCGCCGATCTGCTTAGGCGCGCCGACGAGGCGCTCTACGGCGCCAAGGCCGCGGGGCGGGATCGCGTGCATGGCTGGCGCCCGCATCTCAGCGAGCCGCGCTCGACAGGTTCCCGGCGCAAAGCGTGAGGCTTCAGTTTGAAGTCTAAGCCCTATTGGTGACGCCAGACCTTGTAAGCAGACACGATCAGAATTGCGGCGAGCAACGGCAGCAGCAATGATGCCGGCACGATGCCGAGCAGCCTTCCGCCGATGAACGTTCCGAGGATCGATCCGGCTGCCATTGCGGCGACGAATGCCTTGTTTTTGCTGAGCACGACAAAGCTCTGGTCGCGACTGTAGCGGGTGAAGCCGACAATCATCGTTGGCAGGCTCACGGCCAGGGAGAGGCTGCCAGCAAGTTTGATATCGGCTCCGAACAGGAGGATCAGCGTCGGTATCAGAAGCTCTCCACCGGCTACGCCAAGCAGGCTGGCCACGACGCCAATCGCGAAGCCCGCGATGACCCCCAGGACAATCTGCAGCCAGCCGCCGGCGACGGGATCGCCACTCGATTGGGGATCATGGCCGATCAGCAGGACGACCGCGATCCCGACCAGCAGAAGTGCAATAACCTTGTAGAGCGTTTCTGATTTCAATCGCGTTGCCCATCCGGCCCCGAACCAGGCACCGGCCAGCGAGCCGGCAAGCAGGTTGAGAATGACAGGCCAATGGGCGGCGATATCACCAAACGGCACGATGGATGCCCGGAAAGGCAGCGCACTGGCAACGACAACCAGACTGGTGGCTTTGTTGAGAATGACCGCTTCCAAGGCGGCAAAGCGAAACAGGCCGATCAGGAACGGCAAACGAAACTCGGCACCGCCAAGCCCGATCAATCCGCCAAGCGAACCGACGCCAGTTCCAACGATGAAAGACAGTATGCCGCGTTGAGCCATGCGCCCATATGCAGCGACACGATCGGGCGTTTCAATAGGCTCGCTGTTTGTATCGCTTACGACCCATCGGGTTTTCCGTTTCGGGGCTTATTGCCATTAATCCATAAATCTGGATAAATGGATTTATGGACAAGACAACGGCATTGCTGGCGCTTGCAGCACTCGGCCAGGAAACCAGGCTGGAGGTGTTCCGGCTGCTGGTTCGGGCTGGGGCCGAAGGTGTGCCGGCCGGCGAGATCGCCACCCGGCTGAGCACCGTGCAGAACACCATGTCGGCGCATCTGAAAATCCTCGGCCAGGCCGGG
The DNA here is from genome assembly GCF_056174585.1 of Mesorhizobium kamtschaticum. Lineage (NCBI taxonomy): Bacteria > Pseudomonadati > Pseudomonadota > Alphaproteobacteria > Hyphomicrobiales > Phyllobacteriaceae > Mesorhizobium > Mesorhizobium kamtschaticum. The sequence goes on from NZ_CM149691.1 coordinate 3,387,166, forward strand.
CTGGTGGATGCCGAACGCGACGGGCGCAGCATCCGCTACACGGCCGACATGACCGGGTTTCGCGATCTGCTGGCCTATCTGATGGAGGATTGCTGCAACGGCGCGCCGGAGCTTTGCCAGCCGATCATCCAGGCGGTGACCTGCAAATGTTGAGGCGGCAACCATGACCGACCTTCGACGCCGTCTCGCGGCCGAAGCACTGGGCACCGCCATGCTGGTTGCCACGGTGGTCGGCTCGGGCATCATGGCCAGCCGGCTGACCGGCGATGCCGCACTTTCGCTGCTCGGCAACACCATTCCCACCGGCGCCATTCTGGTTGTGCTGATCACCACGCTGGGACCGATCTCCGGCGCGCATTTCAATCCGGCTGTCACACTGGTTTTCGGGCTGCGGCGCGACATTGGCTGGCTGGCCGTGCTGGGCTATATCGCCGCGCAGATTGTCGGTGGCCTGGCCGGCACGCTGGTCGCGCATGCCATGTTCGACCTGCCCTTGCTGGAGGTGTCGGCAACGGTGCGCAGCGGGCAGGGGCAGTGGCTGGCCGAACTGGTCGCGAGTTTCGGCCTGGTTTTCACCATCCTTGCCGGCTTGCGCTTCCGCAGCGATGCCATCTCCTGGCTGGTCGGGCTTTATATCACCGCTGCCTACTGGTTCACGGCCTCGACCTCGTTTGCCAATCCGGCGGTGGCCATTGCCCGTGCCTTCTCGAACACGTTTGCCGGCATCCGGCCCTCCGATGTGCCGGCCTTCATAGCAGCGGAACTGGCGGGCGCGCTGCTCGCGCTGGCGCTCGCCGGCTGGCTGCTGGCTGAACCCAGAACACCCACGCACATGAAAGCCGCGCAATGACCATCACCATCTACCACAATCCCGATTGCGGCACCTCGCGCAACACGCTGGCGATCATCCGCCAGTCCGGCGAGGAGCCGGAGGTGATCGAGTATCTGAAGAACCCGCCGTCGCGCGAAAAGCTTATCGAGCTGATCGCGGCAATGGGAATGACGCCGCGCGCGCTGCTGCGCGAAAAGGGCACGCCCTATGCGGAACTCGGCCTTGGCGATGCCAAATGGAGCGACGACCAGATCCTCGATTTCATGCTGGCGCATCCGATCCTGATCAACCGGCCGATCGTGGTGACGCCGCTCGGCGTCGTGCTGGCCCGGCCGTCAGAGGCGGTGCTCGATATCCTGCCCAATCCGGATATCGGCCCGTTCACCAAGGAGGACGGCGAGGTCGTCGTCGATGCCGGCGGCAAGCGGGTCGTCTGACGCCTATTTCGATATTTTTCGAAATAGGGCTTGACGGTTCCTGTCGCTGGCCGCATCCTATTTCCATGAAACTCGAACAAGCAGCGAAGCAACTGGAAGCGCTCGGCAATCCGACGCGGCTGAACCTCTATCGTATCCTGGTTCGGGCTGGCGAGGCCGGCCGACCGGTCGGCTTCCTGCAGGAGAGCCTCGGCATCGCCGCCTCGACGCTGTCGCACCATCTGCACCGGCTGATCCTGACGGGGCTGGTCAGCCAGGAGCGGCAGGCGACGACGCTGATCTGCCGCGCCAACTATCCCATGATGAACGATCTCATCGGCTTCCTGGCCGACGAATGCTGCGCCGATGCGGCTTGCAATCCGGCGGCGGGTGACGCGGCCGCATAAATTTTTGCCTGTTATTTCGATAATACCGGAAGGATAGAAGCTATGGCCACACAAAACGATCTGCCCATCGCCGTCATCGGCGCCGGCCCGGTTGGCCTGGCGGCCGCCGTTCATCTCTTGGCCCGGGGCCTGCCGGTGAAGCTCTATGAAGCCGGCAGCGGTGTCGCGGCCAATTTGCGCGATTGGGGCCATGTCCGCGTGTTCACGCCGTGGCGCTATTGCGTCGACCAGGCAGCCGGCAGGCTGCTCGAAGGCCATGGCTGGCGGATGCCGGACGCGGAAGCGTTCCCGACCGCCGATGAACTGGTCGCGCACTATCTCGAGCCGCTCGCCAGCCAACTTGCGCCGGCGATCGAAACCAAGGCGCGTGTCGTGGCCATATCGCGCTGGGGCGCCGACAAGGTGCGCGGCAGTGAGCGCGGGACGCGGCCGTTCATGCTCGTCGTCGAGACCGCTAATGGCACGAGGCGCGACAGTGCCCGCGCGGTCATCGACGCTTCGGGGACATGGCGCACGCCCAATCCGCTCGGCGCCGGCGGCATCGCGGCGGAGGGCGAGGCGGAGTTTTCCGATCGCATCGCCTACGGCATCCCCGATGTTCTCGGCCGCGACCGCGCGCTTTATGCCGGCCGCACGACGCTGGTCGCGGGTTCGGGCCACTCGGCGGCCAACGCCTTGCTCGACCTTGCCAGGCTGGCGGAGGCCGAAGCCGGCACGGCTTTCATCTGGGCGGTGCGCGGAACCGACCTCGTGCGCATCTACGGCGGTGGCGACGCCGACCAGCTGCCGGCGCGCGGCGAACTCGGCGCCGATGTGCGCGAGTTCGCCGAAAGCGGCCGCGTCAGGCTGGTGACCGGCTTTGCGACGCTTGCGATCCGCGAGCATGAGGGCCGACTGATCGTCGAGGGGCAGGGTCAGCAGGGTTTGCTGCAACTTGGCCCCGTCGACCGCATCATCGCCGCGACGGGACAGCGCCCGGACCTGTCGCTGACAAGGGAGCTCAGGCTCGATCTCGATCCGTGGCTGGAAAGCGTCAAGGCGCTCGGTCCGCTCATCGATCCCAATGAGCATTCCTGTGGCGACGTGCCGCCGCACGGCCACCGTGAACTCAGCCATCCGGAGCCCGGCTTCTACACGGTCGGCATCAAGAGCTATGGCCGTGCGCCGACCTTCCTGCTGCTGACCGGCTACGAACAGGTCCGCTCGGTCGCGGCGGCGCTCGCCGGCGACATGGCGGCGGCCGACGCGGTGCAATTGGTGCTGCCCGAAACCGGCGTCTGCACGGTGCCGGCAGGGCGCGCCTCGCAAGGCTGTTGCGGCGGGCCGGCGCCGGCGGCGACCGATGCCTGCTGCGTGGCGGATGCCGACGCCAAGGCCGCCGGCAAAAGCGGTTGCGGCTGCGCCGGCAAGATGGAAGCGGCCGAGTGACCGACGGCAAGATCCCTGCCTCGGCCATCTGGGCTCTGGGTGCCACCCAGATCATCGGCTATGGCACGCTCTATTACAGCTACAGCATCCTGGCGCCGGCGGTGGCGGCGGAGCTCGCCTGGTCGCAGCAATGGGTGTTCGCCGTGCTGTCGGTGTCGCTGCTGGCAAGCGCTGTTCTGGCGCCGTTCGCGGGCAGTCTCGCGGACCGGGTCGGAGCAGGGCGCCTGATGGTGCCGGGATCGCTGGCGGCGGCGGGTGCGTTGCTCTTGTGCGCGCTGGCCCCGGGGCGCGCCGGCTTTGCGCTCGGCGTGTTGGCCATGGAACTCGCATCCTGCTTCGTGCTCTACAGCACGGCCTTCGTCGCCATCGTGCAGCTCGGCGGCGCGCGTCGTGGCATCACCCATCTCACCTTGATCGCCGGCTTCGCCTCGACGTTGTTCTGGCCATTGACGACGCTGCTGCACCAGCATCTCGGCTGGCGGGAGGTGCTCGTTCTCTTTGCCGCGCTCAATGCCTTCGTCTGCCTGCCGATCCATTGGTGGCTGGCCAGGCTTTCCAGCCATGCCGGAAAGGCGCGGGAGAGGATCATCCCGGTCACATCGGGCCTGTCGGACCCCGGGCCAGACCGGCGATGGTCGCCTTTGTTCGTCCTGGTGCTGACCGGATTTGCCATAGAAGGCTTCATGCTTTCGGCGGTTCTCGTGCAGATGGTGCCGTTGCTCACTCTGGTCGGTCTCGGCGGCGCCTCGGTGCTGGTCGCCAGCCTGTTTGGCCCGTCGCAAGTGGCGAGCCGGTTGGTGAACATGCTGTTTGGCCGGGGCCTGACGCAGACATCGCTGGCGCTCGGCGCGACCGCAGCACTCGCCGGCGGCCTCGCTGTGCTGCTGCTGGTGGCGCCCTCCGTGCCCGGCGCCATGCTGTTCGCCGTGCTTTTCGGCTTCGGCTCGGGCCTGATGAGCATTGTCGGCGGCACCCTGCCGCTCGAATTGTTCGGCCAGGAGCGCTACGGGTCCTATGTCGGCTGGATCACGGCGGCGCGCCAGTTCAGTTCCGCCTTCGCCCCGTTCGGCCTGACCCTGATGATATCGGGCCTCGGCGTTTTCCCGGCCCTGTGGCTCAATGTGGGAGCCGGCCTGTTCGGCATCGCGGCCTTCGCCGCCGTGGCGCTGATCAGCCGGCAATCGCGTAAGCGCGAAAACAGCGGCACGCCCGATGCGGCACCGCCGTACGCGCCGCCGCTGGGGCCGGCGATGGCCTCGCCCCCGCAGTCGCGATAGTCAGGCACGCCCCTGCGCGATTGAAGCGTCAGGCGCCAGGGCTTGACGATCTTCCGCGCATCCCGTCATATGCAAAAAACTTTTTTGTATGTGTTGGAGATTTTGAATGACCCAGGTCAATCCGGCGACCGCCGAGCTGGTCGAGCGTGGCCGCGGCCGTGTCGCCTGGATCCGGTCGCGCATGGCGATGCTGGCCACGCTGCGTGAGGAGTTCCGCGCCAGTCGCCCCTTCGCCGGCAAGCGCATCGGCATGTCGCTGCATATCGAGCCCAAGACGGCGGTGCTGCTCGAAGTGCTGGCCGAAGGCGGCGCCGAGATAATCGGCACCGGCAATCACGGCTCGACGCAGGACGATGTCGTGGCCTTCCTGCAAAGCCAGGGCATCGGCGTGTTCGGCCGTCGTGCCGATACGCTGGCCGACCATCACGCCAATCTGGCGCGAGTGCTGGACGCAAAGCCCGACATGCTGCTCGACAATGGCGCCGATCTTGCCGCCGGCATTGTCGAACGCGGCAGGGCGGCGTCCATCCTGGGTGGCACCGAGGAGACGACCTCGGGTGGCGACCGGCTGCGCGGCGCGCTGGCCGGCAAGGTGCCGTTCCCGTCCATCGTCATCAATGACAGCCCGCTGAAGGCGATCGGCGAAAACAAGCACGCGGTCGGCCAGTCGGTGGTCGAAAGCTTCATGCGCATCACCAATCTGATGATCCCTGGCCGCCGCTTCTGCGTCATCGGCTATGGCTGGTGCGGGCGCGGCATCGCCCAGTATTTGCGGGCGCTGGGCGGCCGTGTGGCGGTCGTCGAGGTCGACGAGATCAAGGCGCTGGAGGCGGCCCTCGACGGCTATCGCGTGGCGCCGCTGGCGGAGCTGGCACCGTGGGCGCAGGTGTTCATCACCGCCACCGGCCGCGCCGGCGTGCTGCCGGCTGAGGCGATCGCCGCCATGCAGGATGGCGCGGTGCTGGCCAATTCCGGGCATTTTCCGTGGGAGATCGACACTGAGGGTCTCGCCGCCATGACGACCGGCACCACCGATCTCGACGGCACCTTGCGGCGTCTCGACCTCGCCAATGGAAGGCATGTCATCCTCGTCGCCGAGGGGCGGATGTTCAACCTTGCCGGCGTCGAGCCAAAAGGCAATTCGATCGAATCCATGGATATCGGTTTCATGCTGCAGGCGCTGTCGCTGGAGCGGGTGGTGAAGGGCGAAGGTGCTTCGGGCGAAAGCCTGGCGGCGGGCGCGCAGCCGGTGCCCGACGACATCAACCGGCGCATCGCCCGGCTGATGATGGCTACGATGGGGGCGGCACGCTGACTATACTTCCCCGCAGTTCCTGATTCTGGTTCTGGAAAGCTTGCATGGCTGGCAAAATTGCTGACGCGCCGGATTATTCGGTACCGGCCCTGGAAAAGGCGTTCGACATTATCGAACTGCTGGCCGAGCAGAAGGACGGGCTGAACCAGGGCCAGATTTCCGAGGCGGTCGGCCGCTCGATCCACCAGATCTACCGCGTGCTGCAGGCGCTGGAGCGGCGCGGCTACATTTTTCGCGATCGCCCGGCCGGGCTCTACTTCCTGTCGCCGCGCCTGTTCGAACTGGCGCACCGGCACGAGCCGTTGCGCGGCCTCGTCCAGGCGGCGCTGCCGTCGATGCGGCGGCTGTCGGACGCCGTCCAGCAATCCTGCAATCTCGGCGTCCACAATGCCGGAAGGGTGCTGATCCTGGCGCAGGTGGAGAGCCCGGCGGCGTTTGGCTTTCGCGTGCGCGTCGGTGCCGAGTTTCCGCTGTTTGCTACCGCGACCGGCCGCACGCTGATGGCGTTCCAGCCGCAGGACAGAGTCAATCAATGGCTGCAAGCCTCTGGTATCCCTGATGAAAAGGCCGATATCGAGCGCGCTCTTGCCCGCATCCGCGCCGCTGGCCACGAGGAGGTCGCCGACGGTTTGCAGCCGGGCGTCATCGATCTTGCCTTTCCGGTTATCGGGCCGTTCGGCCAGTCGGTCGCAGCGCTCACCGTGCCCTATGTGGCGACCAGCTACAGCATGCTCGACCTCGCCACCGTGCGCCGTCACGCCGCGCAGGCGGCGCAGGAGATCGGGCTGGTGCTGGCGCCCGAGCCATCAGGCCAAAGCGCGCCATGACCGATCCCAGCGCGCCGATCGTCAAGACCGTTGCTATTGGCGCCGCGCCGGCCAAGGTCTGGCGCGTGCTGACGGCGCCCGCGATGATCCCGCAATGGATGTCCGACGAGGAGCTGACCGTCAGCCTTGAGGGCCATGAAGGCGGCGCGATCGTGATACGCGGGCTGCTGCACGGCATGTCGTTCGAGAACCATGGCACCGTCCGCGCCTTCGAGCCCGAGAAGAGTTTTGCTTACAGCCACTGGAGCACGCTGTCGGCCTCGCGCCTGGCGGACGCGCCGGAAAACCACACGCTGGTCAGCTTCGCGCTGTCGCCGGCGGATGGCGGAACGCTGCTGACGCTGACGCTCGGCGACTTCGCCGAACCGGCGATCCGCCCGCATGCCAATCTCTGCTGGGGTCCGACCTTGCAGATCCTGAAGGCGGTGTGCGAGCGCTGCTGAGCCGGTCAAATCTTCCCCTGCCTGGCACGTAATCCAATTCGCCCTTCACTTCGCAGTTCGTAAAAATCTCTTGACTGACTGGTCACTCTTTTATAAATCGAGCACCGGAAGTTGGAGAAAACCGTGGCCAGACCCAAAAGCGACGACAAGCGCAGTGCCATACTGGCAGCGGCCACCCGTGTCATCGCATCCCAGGGCTTGAGTGCGCCAACGGCTGTCGTCGCCAGGGAGGCTGGCGTCTCCAACGGCTCGCTGTTCACCTATTTCGCGACCAAGGCCGATCTGCTGAATCAACTCTACGTCGAGTTGAAGACGGAGATGGCCGCTGCTTCGCTCGACGGACTTCCAACGGAAAGCGACATCCGCACACAGATGCGCCGTGTCTGGTTCAACTCGCTGCAATGGGCGACATCCTGGCCGCAAAAACGCCGGACGCTGGCGCATCTGGCGGTATCGGACGACATCACGCCGCAAAGCCGGGAGATCGGGCACCGGACCATGGCCGGCGTGGCGAAGTTGTTGGAGCAGAGCCGCGCGGACGGCCCCATGCGCGATGTTCCAATCGCGCTCGTCGCCACGTTGATGACCGGGGTCGCTGACGCTGTCGTCGATTTCATCATCAGGGATCCAGCCAATGCAGAGAAGCATTGCGCGGACTCGTTCGATGCGATGTGGCGCATGGTCGCCTAAAAAATTTCGCCAATTAATGACTGACTAGACAGACAATTATAAAGGATACGCAGATGACCGGACAACCAGCCTTCGTCATCACCGGCCCGACCTCGGGCATAGGCCATTTCACGGCACTCGAACTGGCCAGGCATGGCACGGTGGTGCTGGTTGGCCGCGACCAGCGCAAGCTCGACGATGTGCGCAAGATCATTGCGGGACGAGGCCAGCATGCTGTGTCCGTGCTGTGCGACCTGGCCGATCCCGAGAGTGTGAGCAGGGCAGCGGCGGAGATCGTCGCGCTGGATCTGCCCATAGCCGGCCTGCTCAACAATGCCGGCATCATGCCGCTCGGCGCCCGGCAAAACGCACTCGGCTGGGACCTGGCGTTCGCCACCAACCACCTTGGTCCGTTCGCGCTGACCGAAGCGCTCGTGCCGCATCTTCCCGACGGCGCCAATGTCGTCTTCATCGCCTCGGGGGTCGAAGACCCTGAACGCAGGCCGGCCCGGATCCCCGGTTTTCGCGGCGGCCGCTTCATCTCCGTGGAGGCCGGCGCGCGCGGGGAGTGGCTGCCGGGCGGTTCCAGCATACCGGGCGGAGATGCCTACGCCACGTCCAAGCTGTGCATTCTCGCCTCGTCCATGGCATTTGCCCGCGAGACGCCGCGCCTGCGATTCAACGCAGTCGAACCGGGCTTCGCTCCGGCGACCGGACTCGGACGCGATGCCAATGTGTTGCTGCGCTACCTGCTGCTGCCTGTGCTGTCGCTGGCCGCGCCTTACATCAAATACTGGAGCACGCCAAAGCGCGCGGCCCGAATCATCACCGGGGCCTTACTCAATCCGTCAGGCGCGACAGGAATTTATTACGACGAGGTCGGTGAGCCAATGCTCGGCTCGACACTTGCCCGCGACACGCAATTCCAGGATCGCGTCGTCGAGCAGACGCGGGTTTTCCTTTCCAAGGCAGTAGGTTAGGCGGCAAACTTGCAGCCTTCAAAGTGCAGGAGGACGCCCGGCCAACGCGCGGATGCGGTCGGCGACCTTGCTGTCGATCGGGTTGTAGACGGTCAGGTTCAAATCCGGCCGGCCGTCGACCGCGAAGGACGAGTATTCCAGCTCGATGTCACCCAGTTCCGGGTGCTTCAGGCGCTTTGTTCCGTCGCCATGGGCGAGCACGTCGTTCTCCTGCCACAACTTGGCGAATTCGGCGCTGCCGCTGCAGAGTTCGTCCACCAGCTGGGTGACCTCGGAGACCGCGCCGGCACGCGCCGCATCGGCCCGGAAGGCGCCGACCACGAAACGGGCGAGGTTTTCCCAATCGTGCTGTTTGGCGCGGATGTGGGGCGTGAGGAACATGAAGCGCAGGACGTTGCGCCGGCCGGCGGGGATGGTGCCATAGTCGGTCAGCACGATCTCGGCGGCGCGGTTCCAGGCAACGACGTCCCAGGTCGCGGTCTTGATCAGAGCGGGGCTGGCATCGAGCGTGTCGATGAGGCGCTGCAGCCGGGGGCTGACGCCTTCGTCGCCCCGGTAGCGGACCTCGGGCGGGCGCCCGAGCCCGAGCATGAAAAGATGTTCGCGTTCCGCCTCGGTCAGAAGAAGCCCCTTGGCGATGCGGTTCAGCACATCGGCCGAAGGCGCGCCGCCACGGCCCTGTTCCAGCCATGTGTACCAGGTCGGGCTGATGTTGGCGCGCTGGGCGACCTCTTCGCGGCGCAGCCCCGGCGTGCGCCGGCGGCCGGAAAAGCCGAACGACGAGGGATCGAGCCGGGTGCGCCGGTCTTTCAGGAAGGCAGCGAGCGTGCCGGGGGAACTGGTGGGCATCCTGTTAGCCATCCTGTTAAAGATTATACCATGATAAGGTCACTACTTTAATGGAATAATAGACCGTCGATATTACGCAGGCAACTGTCAGGAGATTTTGCATGCGTATCTTTCTCACCGGCGCGACCGGTTTCATCGGCTCGGCCATCGTTCCCGAACTCATCCAGGCCGGCCATCAGGTGGTCGGCGTCACCCGCTCCGATGCCGGCGCCGAGGCGCTGACCGCCGCGGGCGCCGAGGTGCATCGCGGGACGCTTGAAGAGCCCGAGGGTCTGCGCGACGGCGCGGCCAAGGCGGACGCCGTGATCCACACCGCCTTCGACCATGATTTCTCGCGCTTTGCCGAGAACTGCGAAAAGGACAAGCGCGTCATCGCCGCCCTCGGCGCGGCGCTGGCCGGATCCGACCGCCCACTGGTGATCACCTCGGGTGTCGGCATGGGCAGCCCCGGACATGGCCAGCCGGCGGTCGAGGACATCTTCAACGCCAGCCATCCCAATCCCCGCATCGCCTCGGAACTCGCCGGCAATGCCTTGCTGGAGGCCGGCGTCAATGTCTCGGTGATGCGCCTGCCGCAGGTCCACAATCCGGTCAAGCAGGGGCTGATCTCGCCGCTCATCGAAATCGCGCGTGAAAAAGGCGTCTCGGCCTATGTCGGCGAAGGCCGCAATCGTTTCTCCGCGGGCCATCTTCTCGACGTGGCGCGGCTTTACCGGCTCGCCGTGGAAAAGCGCCAGCCGGGCGCGCGCTATCACGCGGTCGGCGAGGAAGGCGTCGAAGTGCGCGCCATCGCCGAGGCGCTCGGCCGGGGCCTGAAATTGCCGGTCGTTTCCATCGCGCCGGAAAAGGCAGCGGAGCATTTCGGCTGGATGGCGATGTTCGCCCCCATGGACCTGCCGGCTTCGAGCGCGCTGACCCAGGCAAGGCTGGGCTGGCACCGACCGGCCGAAGCTGATCGCCGATCTCGACGCCATGCACTATGGCGATTGATGGGTTGGCCGCTAATCCGGGATGACCGGGTTGGCGGCCATCCCATTCAGCACGGCGCGGCCACCTTCCTTCGCCGATGCGATCGTGAGTAGCTCCGGCTGACGCATTTGCGGCCACGCTCAAGTCGGCGCTGAACGCTGCCGGGCACCCAGTGACAATTGTCGAGGTGGGGTACAGAAACGACAGCAAACGGGGTCTCGCTTGGCTGGCGGAATCCAAGGACGGCCTTGACCTGCAGGCGAGCCCTGCAAACCACGTTGTCATCGTTGAATTGGGTCAGAACGATTGCTCTCTCTTCGACCTGGATCACACGCGAGCGAACCTCGACCAGCTCCTGGGTATCCTCGCCCAGAAGCGCGTTCCCGTGCTTGTGGTTGGAACCGCGGCCTATCAACATTGCGGGGTTGACTATGCCGAGCCGTTTTCAAAGATGTTCTCCGAGCTAGCGATCAAGCATGGAGACTTGCTCTACGCCGACTTCAAGGATGGCGTGACTGGGCATCCGGAGTTGCTGCAAGCGGACAACGACCACCCAAATTCAGCGGGTGATGCGATCATCGTTAGAAACATGCTCCCTATGGTGGAGGCGCTACTCGCGCAGGTGCAATCGCGTTGAACACCCGTCTGAAGAACGAACTGCGTCTATGGAAGCTGGGCCGTGTTCTCAATAGCGAATTGGCAGGCGTGACCAAGGCCCGAAGAAAGGGTCTTTTGTCCACATCACGAGGGAGCCGCGTCAGCCAGACGTGACAGCGTAGCGCAAGTGGATCAGCCCGTGTGCAAGGGTTTCGCTGCTTGTCAGCGACAGTTGCATCTTGCCGGCGAGGCCGCTTTCGCCGAACTCGACAAAGCCCTGGTTTGCCGCCCGCGCATCGAGCGCGGGGGCGACGAGCAGGCTGAGTTCGTCGACAAGGCCGGCCGCGAAGAAGGAGCCGTTGATGCCGGCGCCGCCTTCGAGCAACAGCCGGCTGATGCCGAGTTCATGCCCGAGCACATCGAGCATGGCGGCGAGATCGATCTCGGCCGTCTCCGACACGATGTAGGACACGCCGTCGGCGGCGAGCTCGGCCAGATGGCTGTCGTCAACGTCACACCCAAGCAGCACCACGACATGGTCGCCGCCGACATCCGGCTTGGCAAAGTGGAGCTTGCCCGAGGCATCGAGCGCGACGGCAAAGCTGCCCGCGTCGCGTTGGGCGAAATGGTGCGGCCGCTCGACCTTGCCGGCATGCATCGGCGGGTGCGCGGTTGCCTTGCTCATCTCGGCCATGGTGACGCGGCCGACGATCCAGCCATCGCCTTCGAGATCTCCGTGGATCCGTTCATAGAGGCCTGACCACTCGGCCGTGGTCCCATCCGGGCTGGCGGTGTAGCGGCTCGGATGAAGGCTGCCGTCGAGCGAGGCGAGCATATGGCAGATGATGCGCGGCTTCATGGTTTCTCCAGCTCATGGGCTTCGAAAGTTCAGCCCTTGTTTGTCGTGCATGTCGCCCCCATGCATCAGGCCGCTTCAAGCTCCATCGCTTTCTCAGCCGCCTTCGCGAGAAACCCCGATCGCGTATAGCCGTGGGCTTCGGCAAAGGCATCGATCCGTCGCAGAACGTCGTCCGGCAACGTCACGTTGATACGCACCGCCTTCCTGGCCTCGGTCCTGGCCGCGACCAGGATTGCGACACCGTCACGATTATCGGCGACTGCCATCACAGCCTCCAGACTGGAAGGCTCCGGAATAGCTTCGCCATCCTCGACCAGCCCTTCGATGTGGAGGGTGAGCGCCTCTTCGGCCATGGACCGGGCGTCATCCAGATCCTTTCCGGCGGTAATCACGCCTGGGAAATCAGGGAAAGACACACCGAAGTCGCTGCCGGCATCCTTATGGATAAGTCCGATATACTGCTTCATGTCCGTCACCTCAGTTTCAGTCCAGATTGCTTTTCGATGCTGCGTAGAGTGCCTATTGGGATATCGCGCTTGGGATGAGGAACAGTGACCCGCCCTTGCTTATCGCGGTGCTTGAATGTGCATGGCTGCCCTTTCGGCAACCTCGAACCAACCATCAGCTTGCAACAGGCGGATAATGTCGGCGCCATTCATGTGTATTTATACACACTGACAAGTTACCTTTCAACCAGAATGTGAAAGTCAGCCAGAGCCAATAAGCCGGCCAGATCGGCGGAGCGTCGCGTTTGTCATGCAGGGCAGGAAGCCCCCGCATCCAAAATTCCGACAATTCCGATAATTGGCCGCTAAACACTGTTATATCGATGTTGCACAAATGGTTGACCCTGGGTTAGCATCCATTTGCTGATGCCGATGGGAGGCAGTTTTTGCAACGGCAATCAGCTGGAGCGGCATGCGCTGTCTTGTGCAAGGAGGATGCTCCAACACTTTGAACCGACGCATGATCCCTTCCGAAGACCGATCCCGGTCTTGGGAATTATGCGTCTCTGTGGAGGAGGATCAACCATGAACAGACGCGAATTCCTGATGACGTCCGTGGCCGCGGGCGCGATGATGCTGGCCGCGCCTTCGGCGTTCGCCGAGGACAAGCTGACCATACTGGGCTCGGTGCCCAATCTCGGCTTTCCGTTCTTCGTGCACATGCTGAACGAGATCAAGGCGGAAGCCGCCGCGCAAGGCGTCAATTTGACCGAAAGCGACGGCCAGAACTCGGCCACCAAGCAGACCGCCGACATCGAGGCGGCGCTGGTGCAGAAGGTCAACGCCATCGTCATCTCGCCGCTCGACGTCAACGCGCTGGCGCCCGCCATCGAGGAAGCGGTCAAGGCCGGCGTTCCGGTGGTGACGATCGACCGCCGCGTCGACGGTGTCGAGGGCATCCTGGCCCATGTCGGCGCCGACAATGTCAAGGGCGGCGAAGCCGAGGCGCAGGCCATGGTGGCGGCGTTCCCCAACGGCGCCAAGCTGTTCCATCTGCAGGGCCAGCCAGGCGCCGGTCCGGCGATCGACCGCAACAAGGGCGTGCACAATGTGCTCGATCCGCTGAAGGACAAGTACCAGATCATCTTCGAGCAAACCGCCAACTTTGCCCGCGCCGAGGCGCTGTCGGTGACGGAAGCCGGCCTCGCCGCCAACGGCAAGCCGGACGCCATCATCTGCGCCAATGACGACATGGCGCTCGGCGCGCTCGAGGCGTGCGCCGCGCGCAACTTCACCGACGTCAAGATCTACGGCTTCGACGCGTTGCCCGAAGCGCTGGTTGCGGTCCGCGACGGCAAGCTCGCCGGCACGGTCGAACAGTTCCCCGGCCAGCAGTCGCGCACCGCCGTGCAGATCGCGGTCGCCTACGCCAAGAACAAGACCGAGCCGAAGGAAAAGCTGGTGCTGTTGACGCCGATCGTCATCGGCAAGGACAATCTCGATAAGGCGGAGAGGCTGAGCGAGACGAAGTAGGGGGCCGGTGGGGATCGGCCGATTGGCAAGGCAGGCGGGGCATCGCCCCCCTCTGCCCTGCCGGGCATCTCCCCCTCAAGTGGGGAGATCGGCTGGGTTTTCTGCTTTCGCCAATTCGAGGAAAAGCGCCACCGGTGACATGGCCAATCTCCCCCCTTGAGGGGGAGATGTCCGGCAGGACAGAGGGGGGTGTTCGCGCGCTGACGGAGCCAGCATGAACCATAATCCGGGAGCAACCCTTGCCAGCTGAAGCCGCTCTGCTCGCCGTCGAGGGCGTCACCAAGCAGTTTTCCGGCGTCACCGCGCTCAGCGATGTCTCGCTCGACATCCGCCCCGGCGAAATCCTCGGCCTGCTCGGCGAAAACGGCGCCGGCAAATCGACGCTGCTGAAAATTCTCTCGGGCGTCATGCCGCCTTCCAGTGGGCGCATCATTTTCGACGGCGCCGAATACGCGCCATCCAGCCCGCAGGATGCCAAGCGGCTTGGCATCGTCACCATCTACCAGGAACTCAGCCTGATCCCGACGTTGACGGTTGCCGAGAACATTTTCATCGGCCGCGCTCCGACTGGCCCGCTTGGTCTGGTCAACTGGCGGCGAATGGAGGCGTCATCGCGAGACATCATCGCCCGCGTCGGCCTTTCCATCGATCCGATGACGCCGGTGTCGGCGCTGTCGGTGGCCGAACAGCAGCTGGTCGAGATTGCCCGCGCCCTGTCGCTGAAGAGCCGGCTGATCATCATGGACGAGCCGACCTCGGCGCTGACCGAGACCGAGGTGCAGCGGCTGCTGTCGATCATGGACCGGCTGCGCCAGGACAAGGTCGCCATCATGTTCGTCACCCACCGGCTGGAGGAGGCGTCCGCCATCTGCGACCGCATGACCGTGCTGCGCGACGGCCGGCTGGCCGGGCATCTCGACCGCCAGGGCGGGCCGATCCAGTTGCCGCGGATCATCGAGAAGATGGTCGGTCGTGCCGCCTCCGAACTCTATGCGCGACCAGCGCAGCGCGCCGTCGCCGGCGATGTCGTGCTGTCGGTGCGCGGCTTGCGCACCGTGCGCGACCCCGAGGCGCCGCATGCCATCGTGCTCGATGGCGTCGACATCGACCTCAAGGCCGGTGAAATCCTCGGCGTTGCCGGCCTCGTCGGCTCCGGCCGCACCGAACTGGCGCGCGCTATTTTCGGCGCCGACCGGATCGCGGCGGGCACCATCACGCTCGACGGCAATCCCATCGCGCCCGCATCGCCGGCGGATGCGATCGCGCTCGGTATCGGCCTGGTGCCGGAGGACCGCAAGCACCAGGCGATCTTTGCCGCGCTCGGCATCCTGCCGAATTTCTCCGTCGCCTCGCTCGGCCGCTTCAGCAACGGTTTTGGCTTCATGGCCGAGCGGCGCGAGCGCGATGCGCTGTCGGGTTTCCGAAAAATGCTGTCGATCCGCATGGCCTCGGCCGAGCAGGCGATCGAAGGCCTGTCGGGCGGCAACCAGCAGAAGGTGATCCTGGCGCGCTGGCTGGCGCGCGATCCCAAGGTGCTGATCGTCGACGAGCCGACGCGCGGCGTCGATGTCGGCGCCAAGGCGGAGGTGCACCAGATCCTGGTGCAGCTTGCAGCGCGCGGCATAGCGGTGATGATGATCTCGTCCGAACTGCCCGAAGTGCTGGCGGTGTCGGACCGCATCGTCACCATGCGGCGGGGCCGCATCACCGGCGAGATGCCGGGCGTCGAGGCAAACGAGGAAAGATTGATGGAACTGATGGCGCTCGACAGGCGGGAAACGAACGGGCATGCGAGCGGGATTTGACGAGTCGAAGGAGGTGCCGACTTTGGAGATTGGCGTAACCGCCCTTGGAGTTCGTCATCCTAGGGCGAAGCAAGGAGCGAAGCGACGCGGCGGAGACCCTAGGATCCATTCCGTTACTTCAACGTGTTGCAAGGGTGCGGAATTCTGCACCGCTGCGTTCGACGGTAGGTTTCACGGCATGGATCCTAGGGTCTATGCAGCCGCTTCGCGACTGCTCCGCCCTAGGATGACGAAAGAAAAGGAGGCACGATGAGCGTGACGGAACAGAGCGAGCGTGGTGGCATCAATTTCGCCCGGCTGTTGATGAGCTTCGGGCCGCTGCTGTTCCTGGCGGCGCTGATCGTCGTCTTCACCGTGCTGAAGCCGAGCTTCATGGACCCGATCAATTTGTTCAACATCACGCGGCAAATCTCGATCACCGGGCTGATCGCGCTTGGCATGACCTTCGTCATCCTCACCGCCGGCATCGACCTGTCCGTCGGCTCGCTGCTCGCTTTCTGCGGCATGGTCGCCGCCGTCGTCGCCAAGGGCGGCACCGCCAACACGCTGTCGCTGTCGACCTCAGGCACACAAGGGTTCGGTTGGTTCGCCGCACTGCTTGCCGCCGTCATTGTCGGCGCTGCCGCCGGCGGCGTGCAGGGGCTTGCCATCACCAGGCTGAAAGTACCGCCCTTCGTCGTCACGCTGGGCGGGCTGACGGTGTTTCGCGGGCTGACGCTGACCATTTCCAATGGCGGCCCGATCTCGGGCTTCGACGCCTCGATGCGCTGGTTCGGCACCGGCCTGATCGGCCCGGTGCCGGTGCCGGCAATCATCTTCGCCATTGCCGCGATCCTGTGCCACATCGTGCTGCGCTACACGCGCTATGGCCGCGCCGTCTATGCCGTCGGCGGCAATGCCGAGGCGGCACGGCTGTCGGGCCTGCGCGTCGACCGCATCCTGGTCTCGGTCTATGTCATCGTCGGCTTCTTCGCCGGCCTCGCCGCCTTCGTGCTGTCGGCGCGGCTGAATTCTTCCGAAGCGGTCGCCGGCATCGGCTACGAGTTGACGGTGATTTCGGCCGTGGTCATCGGCGGCACCTCGCTGTTCGGCGGCATCGGTTCGGTCGGCGGCACGGTGGTGGGGGCGGCGCTGATCGGCGTGCTGCAGAACGGGCTGCAGTTCAACAATGTGTCGTCCTACACGCAGAGCATCGTGATCGGGCTGATCCTGATCCTGGCGGTGGCGTTTGACAGGTGGCTGAAGTCAAGGGTGAGACGGTGAGGGGCGAGAGGTCTGCGCTTACCCCCTCTGTCCTGCCGGACATCTCCCCCTCAAGGGGGGAGATCGGCAGCTTTGACGTTCCGCCCATCTTCCAACATTGTTGATTGGCGAAAGCGATGGCGACATCCAATCTCCCCCCTTGAGGGGGAGATGTCCGGCAGGACAGAGGGGGGTGCCTCGCGCCAGCAGGCGAACAGAGTCTGTCACGCTCCGACGCTATGTGACTGGCGCCTCACCCCGCCAACTTCTCCTCAATCACCCGCGCCGAATCCGGCACCAGCTGCCCGGTATGGTCGAAGCGCAGCACCACCACCCAGTTGAAGACATCGTCAGGCCATCTGCCGTTCGGCAACAGTGCCTTGGGGTCGGCGCCGAAGGCCTTGATGAGCTTGCCCAGCTGGCCGTGATGCCAGGCGATCAGGATCGACTTGCCGTGGCTTTCAGTCGACAGCGCGGCGACGAGGTTCTGGACTTCGTGGTCGGCGAAGCGCTGGTCGATCGGCAGTTTCAAAGCCTGGCTGAGCGGCGTCAACGTCAGTCGTTCGCGCGCGCTGTTCTTGGAATCGGCACTGGCCACCAGCATGTCGGGCCGGAACGGCGTGCCGTCGAGCATGAAGGGCTGGAAATAGGCGACATAGGCTTGCGCGCGGGCTTCGCCGGCGGGCGACAGGCCGGGGCCGCTGTCAGGCTTTTCGCCATGGCGCACGATCAGCACGGTGGTGTCGGCAAGCCCGGTCGTGCTGTCGCCGGCGGCGTGAGCGGACAAGGCCAGCGCCATGATCCACAGGGCTACGAGAACAAGGCGTTTCATGGTGGTCCTTCCCTGGTTTTCGAAGCACCAATCAGCGCAGCAATCCGACGGAATCAGGGCCGGTGCGGTGCCAGCCAGTCGGGTGATCAAGATGCGAAGCGCCTCAGGCCGCTTCGCGCGCCCACAGGCGGTGGCCGTAGCGGCGGAAGAAGCGCGCTACAAGCCGTTGTTGCCTCGCCCTGACGAGGTCGGGCAGGCGCCTCTCCTGGCGCCAGCGCGGCATGTTGCGCCAGCAGGCGATGAAACGGGCGGTATCCTCGATGGCCTCGCCCGCCGATAGCGCCGGGCCGATCGCGGCCAGGAACAGCAGCTCCGACTGCTTCAACGCGTCGATGACGGCCTTGCGCCTGAAATGGTCGTGGCGGGCCTGCGCGATGCCGCTGCGGCGGATCGCCTCGAAGGCTTCGAGCAAAGCAGGGCTGTCGCCGGTGTAACCGCAGGCGCGGGCGAAATCGGCGGCATCCATCACTGCTCCCGGGTCTGATGCGGCGAATTCCCCGCCGACTCATATTTGCGAGTTTATATAAGCATAACTCAAACATAGGTAGAAGAGAAACTTTTGGGAAAGTGTTAAACGGCGACTCGACTCCTGGCTCGAAACGCAGGAATATAAGAACAAATCACGAACAAAAGGCGAGGAGGGGCGATGGTATTGCCGGGCAGGGAAGCAGTAATCGCGCAGGTCGCCTCGATCTCGGTCGAGTGCGCCGATTGCGGCCGCAACAGATGGTGGCGGCCCGATCAGCTGAAGCGGTTCGGCGTGAACGGCAACACGCCGCTGGCGGCATTGTCGGGGCGCATCGTCTGCTCGGCCTGCCGCGCCGATGGGCTGCCGGGCACGGCGGTGTCGATCCAGGCGGCGTTTGTCGATGAGCGCCAGCGCGTGCGCAGCGAGGCGCAGATGCTGAGCGAGCGGGAGGTGTTGGTGGAGGGGTCGAGGCGGGCTTGAGGGGGGTGATCGTCCGACAGCGCTGGCTGGCGTGAATTGTTCTGCTTCGCGGTGACCTTCGTCTAGGTCGCGGCATGGATCCTAGGTGTTTGATCCCTGGCTTTAATGGTGTGATATTTTCTTCCGAATGGAAGGAGGCACTATGGGACAGGTTCTACACGGCCGGGCCACGACGACAGAGGCAACCCGTCGAGCAATACAAAATAGTCAAGAGAGCCTGAAGAAGCTCGCCAAGCGCTATGGCATCGATCCGAAGACGGTCGCGAAGTGGCGGCACCGAACCTCGACCGCCGATCTGCCGACCGGTCCCAGAGAGCCGCGCTCGACAGTGCTGTCGCTCGAAGAGGAAGCCGCCATCGTCGCCTTTCGCAAACATACGTTGCTGCCGCTCGATGATTGTCTATATGCCCTTCAGCCGACGATCCCACACCTGACGCGCTCGTCATTGCATCGCTGCCTTCAGCGCCATGGCATTTCGCGGTTACCGCAGACGGGCGCCGACAAGCCGAGCAAGAAGAAGTTCAAGGCCTATCCGATCGGCTATTTCCATATCGATATCGCCGAGGTGCAGACCGCCGAGGGCAAGTTGCGTCTGTTCGTTGCCGTCGACCGGACGTCCAAGTTCGCCTATGCCCAGCTGCATGCGACCGCCGAAAAGATCACGATGGTCCAGTTCCTTCGGGATCTGATCGCAGCCGTGCCCTATGTCATCCATACCATTTTGACCGACAACGGCATCCAGTTCACCAATCGCAGTTGCGACCGCCATGCCCCCCAGCATGTCTTCGACGACGTTTGCGCCGATCATGGCATCGAGCACCGGCTTACCAAGATCAATCACCCCTGGACAAACGGCCAGGTCGAGCGGATGAACCGCACCATCAAGGAGGCCACCGTCACGCGCTTCCACTATGACGATCACGATCAACTGCGCCGGCACCTCGCCGACTTCCTAACAGCCTATAACTTCGCCCGCAGGCTCAAGACCCTCAAAGGGCTCACACCTTATGAGTTCATCTGCAAAATCTGGAAAAAAGAGCCCAAACGCTTCCGACTCGACCCAACCCATCAAACGCCAGGACTAAACACCTAGGGTCTGCGCCGCGTCGCTGCGCTCCTTGCTTCGCCCTAGGATGACGAAGCGAGAGAGGCTAGTGGCTAATCTCCGAAGTTGCGATTGCCGTCCGCCTCGGCGATTATCCATCGGCTACGATGACTTCGTCATCCTAGGGCGAAGCAGCCGCGCAGCGGCGTCGCGAAGACCCTAGGTGTTTAGTCCCGGCATTTGATGGGTTGGATCGAGCCGGAACCGTTTTGGCTCTTTTTCCCAGATTTTGCAGATGAACTCATAGGGCGTGAGGCCTTTGAGGGTCTTGAGCCTGCGCGCGAAGTTGTAGGCCGTGATGAAGTCGGCGAGGTGCCGACGCAGTTGATCGTGGTCGTCATAGTGGAAGCGCTTGACGGTCGCCTCCTTGATGGTTCGGTTCATCCGCTCGACCTGGCCATTGGTCCAAGGATGGTTGATCTTTGTGAGCCGGTGCTTGATGCCATGCTTGTCGCAAATGTCGTCGAAGACGTGCTGAGGGGCGTGCTGATCGCAGGTCCGATTGGTGAACTGGATGCCGTTGTCGGTTAGAATGGTGTGGATGGCATAGGGCACGGCCGCAATCAGATCCTGAAGGAACTGGACCATCAGCATCTTACCCGCTGTCTCGTGCAATTGCGCATAAGCGAACTTGGACGTTCGATCTATGGCAACGAAGAGACGTAGCTTGCCCTCGGCGGTCTGCACCTCGGCGATATCAATGTGGAAATAGCCGATCGGATAAGCCTCGAACTTCTTCTTGGCCGGCTTGTCGGCGTCCACCTCCGGCAGTCTCGAAATGCCGTGGCGTTGAAGGCAGCGATGCAATGACGAGCGCGTCAGGTGTGGGATCGTCGGCTGAAGGGCATATAGACAATCATCGAGCGGCAGCAACGTATGTTTGCGAAAGGCGACGATGGCGGCTTCCTCTTCGAGCGACAGCACTGTCGAGCGCGGCTCTCTGGGACCGGTCGGCAGATCGGCGGTCGAGGTTCGGTGCCGCCACTTCGCGACCGTCTTCGGATCGATGCCATAGCGCTTGGCGAGCTTCTTCAGGCTCTCTTGACTATTTTGTATTGCTCGACGGGTTGCCTCTGTCGTCGTGGCCCGGCCGTGTAGAACCTGTCCCATAGTGCCTCCTTCCATTCGGAAGAAAATATCACACCATTAAAGCCAGGGATCAAACACCTAGGATCCATGCCGTGGCGTCGGAACGTTGCTACGGTGCAGAACCATCCGGGGTGCGAAAAGCGACCCGTACCTCTGTGCTAGCGTGAACGCTTGCCTGTCAGTGCATCAATGTGATCGTGCAATCGTCGACGGACTTCCTCAAGAGTCGTCACATACTCAGAGCCGCCTTCCAAGGCTTGAATTGTCGGCGCAACAGCTTCCCGCAACCAGCGATCGATCGCAACTGCGTACGCAGCCTTGGTATCGGCGTTGTTCATCCTCAATACCCCAGCAATTCCTTCAGCGGTATAACCCGCCAGACATGCTTGATGGCGTAGCGGTTGAAGGTCAGCGTTTTCGGCGGATTGTACTGCTCGACCACCAGCTCGCCCGCCGTGCGCTTGACCAGTTTCTTGACGAAGGCCTTGCCGTTCTTTTCGTTTTCTTCCGGAAACGTCTCGATCACCACATGGTCGCCGGGCACCGCGTCGCGGCCGCCGCAATAGATGAGGTCGCCGGGTTCGTAGCGCGGCACCATGGAATCCGAGAGCACATGCAGCGCGAACACCTTTGGCAGGTTGCGCACGCCCGGCGGGCGCTGGACGTAGCCGGCGGGCTCGCCGTTGAAGGTGAAGTCGCCGTCATCGCCGCCGACCGCGGCGCCCAGCACCTCGATATCCATTGAGCCGGCGGGCAGGGGGCCGGCATCGGTGACGATCTCGGCGTCGGCCACCGGGCCGGCATCGTCGAGGAAGACGACCTGCCCTTGGCCCAGCGCGACCGGGTCGACGCGCAGGAAGGCGGCGGTCTTCAGCAGGTTCTCGGTCTTGGGCAGATTGCGGCCCGTTTCCCAATTGCCGACGGCGGCAACATCGGTGTCGTTGTGCTCGGCAATGTGGCGCATGACCAGGCCGCGTTGCTTGCGCGCCTGGCGGATCGCCGCCCCGACCTTGATCGACAGTTCCGTTTTGGCCATGGCGCCCATGTGAGCGATGAAAGTGGCTCTCGTCTATGAAAGAATGGCTTGCATATATTTTTGAGTTATGCTTATATCTGGCCATGCAGAACCTGTCCAGCTTTCATGGCGCCGAAGCGCCGGCCTCCCGTGAGGCCCATCCGGCGACCGAGGTTGCCACGCATTCCCTTCCGCCCCGGCCTTCCTCCTCCCCGGCCGGGGCGAAGCCCGAGCGCTTTGATGCCTCGGGTCCGGCCCGCCCGTCACCGGCGGCCGGAACGGCCGGAGCCGCCGCTCCCCGCGGCTCCGGCCCCCAATTCGATCGGCACGCTGCCGGTCCCTACGCGCGTTCCTGCATCCGCACGCAGGACGGCACCGTCATCCAGTTCGAGCCGATGACGGGCAGGGCGGTTTCCGCTCCCGACAGGAAGACGGCCGAGGCGCGGCTGGCGCGCTTCGGCGCCGGGCATTCGATCCGCTCCGGCTGATCCGGCCGCGAGCCGGCTTTCGCACCGAACACCCTGACCGTGGCCCGGACCGGGCCCGAACCCTGACGCCTGGCCGACGGCGCGCTCTCGCGTGCTGCCGAAGGCGGGCCCTTGAATGGAGCCTGGACATGGCAAGCTACAGCGACGCCGAATTGCAAGAGATCGCCCGCTGGCTGAAGGACGGGCTTTCGGCCTCGAGGATCGCCGTGGCGTTCAGCGCGCTGCGCGGCAGCCCGGTCTCGCGCAACGCCATCATCGGCATCGTCCACCGCAACGCCATGCTGGGTGCGATCGGCTTTGCCAATGGCCGGGGAATGCCGCCGGTCGCCAGGCAAGCCGCCGGGGAGCGGGCAATGCGCAAGCCTGCAGCCGCAAAGGGCAAGGCGAACGGCAAGGCGGCTGTGGAAAAGCGCGCCGGCGTCCATGCCGCCGAGGGCACGGTCCTGCGCAAGAACAAGGCCCGGCCCAGGCACGATTCTTCGCCGGCCTGGCTGCCGCCGCGCCTGTTCGTGCGCGAAGTGGGCGTGCTGATCGCCGATGGCGAGGCCTATCGTTTCAAGGTGCCGGCGCCGCCGCGCGGACCGATCGGCCGCCAGCCGCATGGGGTGGCGATGCGCTTCATCGACTGCCTGTTTTCCCGCTGCCGCGCGCCGCTGGACCTGACGCTGGAAGAGGATCCGGAAAACGACGCGCCAGGCGGCCGGCCCGGCGCCGACATGCTGTGCTGCGGCATGCGCACAAGGGCGCTGAAAAGCTACTGCAGCTACCACCAGGCGCGGTTTCAGAGGCGGGTCTGCGCGTGAGCCTATTTCGGCATCTGCCGGCCCTGCTTGGGCATGCGGCTCTGCACGGAACGTGCCTCCAGCCGCATCGGCGGGCCACTGGCTTCGACCAATATGCCGCTGACGCGGGCAAAGCCGGTGAACACTTTTATCGCGTCGGATTCCGATATCTGCGCCGCGATCGCGGCACTGCAGGCGTTGAGCGCGCTGCGGTAGACGTGGCCGCGCCGTTCGACCGGCCAGCGCTGCAGGAAATCGGCGGCATCGCTGACGCTGTCGATCTCCTCGACCTGCCCGTCCAGGCTCACTTTAAGCGGCACTCCGGTTTTCATCGTACCCACGGCGTTCACCTTCAATCTCGGCGCGGCTTTAAAGCCTACGCTCATAAACGCATGAGGCCGTCGCGCGGTTGCATCGCCGTCGCCACAGTATCACGGGTTGGCGGCGGCATCGAGCCAGTCATGCGCACGGCTTCTCGGCCTGGCCACCAATATGCTCTGCTGTCTGGCGGCCTTGCTGAAGGCCTCGAAGGCGGTGCGCGGGCAGCAAGTGCCCTCGATGGCGAGCCTGACCAGCCTTGCGGCATTGAGATAGCTGGGCGCGGTCTTGTCGGGCCATTGCTGGCGCAGCGCCGTCTCGGCATCGGCCACCGAACCGACCAGCATGGTCTTGTTGTCGCAAAAGCGCAGCGTAATCGGCATGAAAGCCGTCATCGGCAAACCTCCCCTTGGATTGGTCGCGGCATAACGTGCGGACCGGCGGCTGGTTCCATTAGCTGGCGTGTAAGCAGGGGCCCGGCATGAGCGAGCGGCCCTTCATGCAGCTCTACGTCTCCGATTTCGTCGGCGACACGTTGCAGCTCTCCACCGAGCAGATCGGCGCCTACATGCTGATCCTGATGGCGATGTGGAACGCCGGCGGCCGGCTGCCCGACGACGACGCCAAGCTGGCGCGGGTGGCGCGGCTGTCGCTCAAGAAGTGGCGCGCCATCAGCGCCGATCTGTTGACCTTCTTCGAGCGCGAGGCGGGCGAGATCGGCCACAAAAGGCTGACCAAAGAGCTGCACAAGGCGCAGGTCAAAAGCGAGGCGAGGGCCGCCGCCGGGGCACGCGGTGGCATGGCTACGGCCTTGAAAACAAAGGTCCATGTGGCGGCAAATGCCGGCGCTTCGCCGCGGCATTCTCCAGACTCCAGAAACCAGAAGGAAAAGGCTGGCGCCTTTTCCCCCGCGGGTAAAAACAAAACGGCTCCCGTCTTTTCGGGGAAAAAACCCGGCTGGCAGCGGCCGAAAACCCATGCCGACGCCGCCAACGCCATCATCGAGGACATCCGCAGCCATGACCGCAGCCGAACTGCAGCAGGCGACGAAGGCGCTGGCCGCGATGTTCTCATGCTTCCCGCAATCCGCCCTGACTGATGTCGAGATGCAGATGCGCGGCTATCTCGGTGCCGTGCGCGATGCCGAGCTTGCCGATCTGCAGGCCGCCATCCAGCGCTTCGTGCGCGGCGAGGTGAAAAGCGGCAACGCCCAGTTCTGCCCGTCGAGCGCGCAGCTCTGCATTGAGGTGCGGGAGCGGCGGGTGATGCGCGAACTGATGGCGCGGCGGGTGGCGCAAGCGCCCGTGAAGCAGGTGATGGGATGATCATCTCAGACAGGTCGGCGGGACAGCGCCCCCCGCTGGCCTGCCGGCTTTCGTCGCTCGGAAAGCCAAGCAATTGGCTTCCCGTCCGCTGCGCGGACCACTCCTCAACCCCCACACGGGGGGAGATTGGCAGTACGGCCCGCGCCGCCTTCTCCGCAACGCTGGCGATTGGCGAAGGCCGCGACGCATCCGATCTCCCCCCTCGTGGGGGAGATGCCCGGCAGGGCAGAGGGGGGCGCTGTCCCGCCGACCTCTCTACCAAAACACCACCACCCAATCCCAAGAACCCAAGGAGCCACCCATGCCCAAAAAATCCAAACCCGCCAAACCGCAGGCGCCGAAGCTCCCCAAGGGCGAGGCCGAGCAGGTGCGCATTCGCCGCGAGGTCGGTCATGATTTTGCGCTCAGCGACGACGCCTTCGGCCGCAAGCGGCTGGCTGCCGGAACGGCCGAGGCGCGGCGCGTCTACGAAGTGTCGAATGACGGCTACACCTCCACCGGCGGCATCGTGCGGGTGCGCACCATCGACCCGCTTGTCGGCATCACCTCGCTGTCGCGCCAGCAGCGCGAGGCCGGCCAGCGCTACCGCGAGGATTTCCAGTGCAGCCACCAGGCCAGCGTCAAACCGATGCGCTGGACCGAACGCGTCGACGGCGGCCGCCACGGCGGCGGCATCGCCGACAGCGTGCTCGACGCCGGCCGCGCCCATGCCGCCGCCACCAGGGCGCTGGGCCATTGGGAGGTCGCGGCGGTGGTGCAAAAAGTCTGCTGCGCGGGGGAGTCGGTCAAAGGCGTGGCGGAACAGGCCGGCGAGGGCAGGGATGTGGTGACGAAGCTGCTGAAGGTCGGGCTCGACCTGCTGGCGGTGCATTATGGGATGATGATGGGGCGGTGAGAGTACGGCGTAACGATCCGACCGGCGATGCCGGCCGGATCCGTGTCACCAGGGTCAGGTCATCCGCAGACGCGGACTTCCTCGACGATCCTGTGATGATGACGCCAGTGATTGATCACTTCGATGTGGCACCGGTGGTGCCGGTGGAAATAGCGCGGCCGGTAGCCGTCGTCATAGGCGTCGTAGGGGCTATAGACGTAGCGGCCGCCATAGTCCCCATAACCATCGTAATAGTCATTGCCGTAATAGTTGTTATAGCCGCCGCCGATACCGATAAAGACGTGGCTGCGGGCGGCGGCAGGGGCGATCATCGCCGCCGCCGAAGCAATGGCGATAACCGAGACGAGCAGGAGCTTCTTCATAGCTGCCTCCTTTTCAAGGTTGGTCTAATATAACCCCCGAGGCGCGGTCTCGTTCCATGGATTCGTGTGACAGCCAAGCGGACACAGGCGCGCAAGACGGCTGGGCCGCCATTTCCTGGCGCTCGCGCATTGGGATCAGAAGTGCGGGTATTCCGCCATACGGCGGATTACCTCGTCACGGCGTTAGCGGTTTCCTTTGGCGAGAAATCTTCCAAGGGTTGCTTGCTCAGATCAGGTTCTCTCTCTCGCTGTTGCAGCGCGGGTGGACTGGCCGTCCATTCGCACCTGCTGAGCTGCCACCCTTCGATTTTTCGTCCTCGTGATCCGTGACGATGGCGTTGCTATGCAGCAGACCGCCACACAATACGCATCTATGGGCGGTGGGCAGAGCTGATTCAATGAAGCCACCGGACTTCGCCCCCCGAGAGAAGCCCGCACCAGCCGTTCCCGTTCCCCGGCGCTCTTTATGCTCCGCGTCCTCGCTGGCAAGAAACGCAAAGTCCGATTCACCTATGATAGATGTCCATGCTTCACCGGGCGCGGTTCCCACACTCAAGATATACAGCATTCTGTCGTAGAGAAGCATCATTCGCCGTCGCGTTCGTCCGCCGCTGCCCAGCCGATGGGTTGCGGGCTTTCCGAGTACGGGATGGTCCATGATCATTTGTTCAAATTTATTGCGGACCTTCAAAAAGTTTACAATTTCGCCCTTCTGCTCCAGCTGGATCAACCATGAAAGGACGTTGAACAGCGCGGCCGACTGAAATCCACCAGCAGATGTGTAGAAATACAATGCGGGATGTAACCCTAGAGATTGAGGTGCCGTAGATAGCAGGAACTCAACCAAACGCTTTGCAGATTTGAGATAATCGATGGTTGCGCTCCCATCTGGATCTTCCGGGAGTTCGTTTTTCAGCCCTTTTTTCTTCGTTGAAGAATCCGGAATGAGTAGGCCATTGGCAAGAGAGATTAGGTCGAAACAGAACGGCAGAACGGATGCGCCGTAGCCGAATCCAGCCAACGGCACCTCTAGAGTTTTGATCGGCAGCTGTAGCGGGGGATTAAACAGAAGCTTGTTCACGGCGGCCCCCAACTCCTCTACCTGCTGCTTGTGAAGCTGATCGAATTTTTTCCAATACGCGTGTCCAGTCCCGGCCCGCGTAATAGCCCGCGATGCAATCGCAAGGGCTGAATTGCCGGCGCGCAGTATTCTGGTTTCGGTCGCATCAATTGGGGTGCCACCTTCGTTTATTCGAAAGAACGCACTCTTAGCCTGCTGGACTCCGGCATTTTTGATCCACTGAGTATCAATGGATTTGAAGCCAATTAAGGACGCGCGTTTTAGCAATTCCGGATCGTCTGCCTTCTGATACTGTGCGGCAAACTCATGGGCTTCGTACGAGCCGATCCTTTCTTTCACCATTTTCCGCGTCAGATCGTGCATAACGCGCTGATGTTCAGGAACCGCGTTCCCATAGTGTTTTGCGGAAATCGTGCCCGCGCCATAGTCATCATTGGCCCAAGCGGCAAGCGCGCTCAGCCTGTGGGCGCCATCAACGACGAAAACGCGCTGGCCGTTCTGCCAAAGAATGATGGCGGGGATGATATTGCCGTTGGCAAAAGTCTCGATCAGTCCAACAACCTGTTCCGGCGTCCAGTTGGGGGTTTCTCGCTGGAAGTCTGGCTTGCGCAACCAGCTATAGACAAGCCCCGGCTTGAGATCGCTAATCTTAAGGCCGGGGATGTCCCCTCCTGACTCAGCCGGGGCCGATAAATCCTCCCGCGGGATAAGAGCATCAAGGTTCACAACATTGCGGGTAGCCATTGCAGAATCCCCCATCGCCAATGGCGTCGATGTTAGGGAATGCTATATGTTCAATCAACGTGATAACTCCCCGTCAGCGGGGAGAATGGGAACTCAAGTCGCCTAAAACAGCGCCCTCTCAAGCGGCCCCTCCAGCGTCTCCGCAAAGGCCGTCGCCAGATGGTGCCTGTCACGAAACGCCAGTTTGCCTGATATGAAGACGTGGCATTCGGTGGCGCCGCAGAAGCGGTCGGTGAGGTCGACATAGAGCGTGTCGGGCACGCTTTTGACCACGGCGCGCTCGGCTGCTGCCGCACCGTCATTGGCGGCCTGCGCTCTCGGCGTGTCGCAGCGCGAGGGGGCTTCGCGCCACCAGAGCGCGCGGGCCACGCAGGAATCGGCGAAACTGTCGCCGATCGGGGTGTCGCGGATGACGGCGGTCTCGACGCCGGCCTGGCTGAAGGCCTGTAGCGTGGAGCGCAGGCCGGCCTGCCAGCGCGCGGTCTCGGCCTTGCGACCGGCGGCGGGCATGTCGCGCGTCAGGTTGCCGATCGAGAATTCCGAGATCACCACCAGGCGCGGCTTGCGGCGGATGATGTCCGCGATCGCCTGTTCGCGCCAGGCGTCGCATTCGGTGTAGTCGCGCTTCAGCACCGCGCTGAAGGTCGGCAGCCGCGAGGCGCGGCACGAGGATTTGAGATAGGTGACGACCTTGGTGTCGTTGCGTCTGGCCGCCTCGACCAGCGGCGTCGACCAGTGGTCGGCGTGCGAATCGCCGAACAGCACGATGGTGTGGGCGGCGTCGGCCGCGCCGAATGTGCAGGGTTTCGGCGTCACGGTGTGGAAGTCGAGCAGGCAGTTTTCGTCGGTGGCGCGCGCGGTGGAGGGCTGTTCGGCGGCCTGTTCGATGCCGCGCTGGGCCGGGTCGATATTGCGCGTGGCGAGATGCGCATTGGCATAGGTCACCGCCACGCCCACACCGGTCAGCGCCAGGGCCGGAGCCAACGCTCGAGCGCCCGCCGTCAGCCAGCCGCCGCGCCGTGCCGGATTCTCGATCAAACGATAGGTGAGGAATGCCAGCGCCAGTGCCAGTGCGCCGCAGCCGAGCCGCTGTGGGGCGCTGAGATCCGGCACCAGCATTTGCGCATAGACGATGATCGGCCAGTGCCAGAGATAGAGCGAATAGGAGAGCGCGCCGATCCATTGCAGCGGTGGCAGCGAGAGCGCCGCGGCGGGCGTGAGGCCCTGCCAGCCGGTCGGGCTCTCTGCGTCGTGCTCTTCGCCCGCCAGCAGCACCAGCACCGTGCCGGCAACCGGCAGCAGTGCATACCAGCCGGGGAAGGGCAAGTCTTCGCTCAAGCAGAGATAGGCGACGGCGATCAGCGCCAGGCCGAGCCAGCCAAGTGCGGCCCGCAACCATGCGCGGCGCAGCCATGTCGCCGGCGCCAGCGTCGCCAGGCCGCCGGCGGCGAACTCCCAGGCGCGCAGCGGCGAGAAGTAGAAGGCCCAGGCCGGCGAGAGGCTGGTGAGCCACAGGCAGGCGACGAAGGAGGCGAGGCCGGCGACACCGATCACGATCACGGCCATGCGCTTGCCCTGTTGCAGCCAGGCGGCCAACAGCAGCAGCGCCGGCCAGGCGAGGTAAAACTGCTCCTCCACCGACAGCGACCAGAAGTGGATGAACGGATTGCCTAGGGCATCGGCAGCGAAATAATCGAACGACCAGCGCAGCAGCCACAGATTGATGGCGTAGGCCGAGGCGAACATGGCGCCGCGCGAATAGAGCGCCTGCTCCTGCGGCGCCAGTATGAAATGGCCAGCGGCGAGAGTCGCCAGGATGACGAACAAAGCTGCCGGCAAAAGCCGCCGGGCGCGGCGGGCATAGAAGCGCCAGAGGTCGAGCCGGCCGGTCTCGGTGATCTCGCGCATCAGGTGCGTGGTGATCAGCCAGCCGGAGATGACGAAGAAGATGTCGACGCCGGCAAAGCCGCCGGGCAGTGCGGTGAGGCCGAAATGATAGGCAACGACGCCGCCGACAGCCAGCGCGCGCAATCCCTGTATGTCAGGCCGGAACGATGTCGCCACGAGGCCTCCTGGTGCAAACCCCCTCAAGCCCAACTCTTGCCACTGTCGGCCTGGCAGGCCGCTACCGCAATGCAACAAGTTTTTCGCAGTGCAACATGGCCAGAAAAAGGAAGCGGTCGGAAGCGACGAGGATGCCTCGACGCGCAATTGTGGGATGGGCCACGAAAGTCGACGGCAATCACGAAACCTTGTTTAGTCATGGCTTGACAAGCAAAGGCTTCCGTAGCGACCTGCGCGGGGCAAATTCTGGGCATCGGGGGCATTCCATGAAGAAGACTTACGAAAAGCCGATTCTCGAAAAGCGCGAAAAGCTGTCGAAAGTGGTCGCCAGCATTGCCTCAAGGTGAAGCGCTGAACCCGGCTTCGCACTTCCAAAGCATCGCAGTTGCAAAGTGCCTCGATGGCGGTGTGCGCCGTCAGGTGCTGTTGATTTGATTGGGGATATCCATGAAGAAGACCTACGAAAAGCCGGTTCTGGTGAAGCGCGAGAAGCTGTCCGGCGTCGTCGCCTTCGTGGCGTCCGGCCCGATCTGAGCGGGCGCGGAGCATTTTCGCCAGCCCGTTCGTGGTGACAGAGCAACACGGTGGCGTTTACGGTCGCCGTCACCGCGCTGATATCTCGGCCGCCGCTTGACGCCATCGGTCCATGGTGCAATCTCGGCCCATCACTTGGGCAAGGGGATATCATGAAGAAGACCTACGAAAAGCCGACGCTGCGCAAGCGCGAGCAGCTCTCCCGCGTCACCGCGATCGTCGTCGTGTCTGGGAAGGGCGCATAAGCCGGCCGGGAGTCGCCGCTCGTAAGTTGGCGGCGACACTCAACTCGCCGCCCGGGCACCGCGCGCGGCGTAGAGCCCCGCCGCTGCCGCTGCCACCACCAAGGCGGCAAACACCACCAACTTCTGTGGTGTCGCGCCCTGCGGGCCGAAGGCGACGAAGTACATGGTGCGGCCGGGGATGAAGGTCAAAAGCCCGGTAATGATCAGGCCGAAAATGTAGGTGCCCTGCATGATGCGGCGGTGCGCAGCAATGGTGCCGCCGCGCGCGGCGCGCACGCCGCGCCACAGCATCACCAGCACCAACAGCGACAGAAGGTGGATCGGGCTGAACGGTCCCCACAGCCGGATCGTCCAGATGAACAGGCCGGAGCCGGCAACCGTGGCCATCAGCGCCACCCAGACGCGGCCAAGCGCCCGGTGCAGCCGGTCGCCCTTTGCGCGCCACAGCTGCATGGCGCCAAGCAGCAGCGCGGCGATGGCGATCAGCGCATGGATCTGGATGACCGGCGAAGCATGGAGCAAAGGGCTGAGCGACATCGGGGTTCTCCGGGGCGGCCTTGGCCTGCCTTACGGATTATCGCCGACGCAACTGCATCGCGGCAAGACCGGATAAGCTGGCGCGCGCCTCAGGTCCAACTGGTGGTGGATCTTTTGTCAGCCGGCGATGCGCGGCCAGCCATGGTTGACGACTGCCGCCGGTCATCCTAGGCTCAACGTCTAACCTATGCGGGTGGGAAAGCCACCCTTTGCCATGACCCCCCAAAATATGCTGAAGACCCTGTTGTCGCCCGACTATGATGGCGGCGACGGCAGGCTTGCCAATGACTTCCTGTCCGAACTCGGCAAGACAGTGCCGCTGGAGAGCCTGCGCCTGCTGCTCACTTCCGGCAATGGACATACAAGGGCGACGGGCGCGTTTCTTGCCACCTTCAAGGGTCGCGAGATCAACGCGATGATCGGCGATCTCGCCGGTCTCCTCGACGATCCGGGAACGCGCACCCGTTTCGATGCCGCCGAGTCGATCTGGAACTGCAGCAAGCAAGGTGATGGCGAATTCCTCGGGCGTGCGCTTCTTCATCTCGATGACGAGCATGCCGGCCCGCGATGGGGTGCGATCCGGTCCGTCCAATGCCACGGCGGCTGGCAGTTGCAGCTTGCCCGCAAGCATGCGGCGCTGCTGAGACCCAAATCGTCCTTCTCGACCATCCTTGAAATCTATCCCGAATATGGATGCGTTACTCCCGATATCGTCAAATCTATGCTCGACCATGCCGATCCGGTGGTGCGGCGCTTCGGTCTCGGGCTGGCCAGCCAGGCGCGGCGTGTCGTTGTCGACCGTTTCGTCGAATGGGCGATGGAATCACCCGATGCCGAGATCAGCGGCATTGCCGGCGACTTGTTCGAGCACAACCTCCTGCCGTTCCAGGCGGTCTGGCAATCGTCGCTGCCGGTTTCAGCCACGCGGCAGGCTCTGGAAGGCGAGCCGCCCTTGCTGATATAGAGCGCCGCATGAAGGCAGGATTGAGCGCAAGGCGGTTCCGGGTCGAGGTGGTTGCAGCGCCGCGTTCGCCCGGCGTCTGGGGATCGGCGACCGTCAACATCTTCGATGGCAACAGCTGGATTGGGACGTATGAGCGCAATCACCCCCGCTGGGGCGAAGAAACCTTCGAGCCGTTCGAGATCGATGGCGCCTGGTATGCGCTCTACTCCAGCGACTACACCGCGACGCGGGTGATGAGCCTGCCGGATTGCCGGGACCTGGGCGGCGAGGAGCCGACACCCGATGGCTCTTGTCCGGTCGAGCTGTATGTGCCGCGCTACAGGAAGGCGACGTACACACAACGGGCAACGGGCGAGCTGAAAGAGAAATGGGTGTTCGAAACCCGGGCCGAGACGTTCAAGCTGCCGGAAGACGATAAGCTCAGTTATGGCTGGTCGATCGGCCCCTGGCTGTCGCTGACCACCGGCTTTGTCGCCGGCTGCATCTGGGGTGACGATTATACCTGGAAGGTCCAGCTGTTCGATCTGTCGGAAGCGGCCAGTGGCAAGATCGTCCGGACGGAACGGTTCGGCCACATCGAACTCGCCTCCGGTATGTCATTGGCCAATTCCCTCGATTTCGATCGCCACATGCCGGACTGGGAGTTGCGGGCGACCGTCATCCGGCGCGAGCGCCGCGACGTCGCCACCGGCAAACTTATCGATCCCTACGACGAATAGGCTGCCGCGCCTCGGATGACAGCGCCCGCCACCGACGCGGATCGCGACTAGACGCTGAGCCGGCCGGACGTCGCAGCATCCTGCGATTTCCGACTCTCCGATTGTTCCGCGCCGGCCGCCTCGAAAAAAGGCCCCACCGACAGGGCCGGCGGGGCATTGATCGGAGGTCTGCGATCGCCTTGGGAAGGCGATGCCAGCAGCAACGAGGACGCCGCGCGAAAAGTTTCACTGTTTTCTGCGGGGATTGCCGATGGCTGTTGAAGCAGGGCTCAACCGCTTGCTACCCGCCGGCCCTGGCCGCGCCGGGCAAGCAGGTTCGCCACCACCAGCAGCGCGATCGACAGCGCCATCATCAGCGTCGCGGCGGCGGTGATGGCGGGCGAGAGTTTTTCGCGCAGGCCGATGAGCATTTCGAGCGGCATGGTGCGCTGGCCGGCACTGGCCAGGAACTGCACCACCACCACCTCGTCGCTGTTCGTCAGCGGCTCTAGGACGCTTCGTCCTTCTGCCGCGGCCGGGTCAGCGCGCGCGCTGCATCGGCGCCCGCGGCGAGGATGCGGTCCGACAATTCCGTTCCCTCCACCGCACGGGCCAATTGAAGGGCGCCGATGAGCGCGGCGAAGACGCCCAACGCCACGCCTTCGGGATCACGGGTGTGCGGCGGCAGGTCCTTGGTCAATTGGCGCACCAGGGTCAGCAGTTTTTCGGTGTAGAGACCACGCGTCTCGGGCGGTTGACGCGCGATTTCCGGCAACAGCGCGGCGGAAGCACAGCCGGTCTCCGGATGATCCCGGTGCTCGGGCGACAGATACATCGCCATGGCCAGTTCCAGGCCGCCTGAGGCCAGTGCCTGCTGCAATTGCTGCGACTGGGTTTCCAGTGCCGATGCCATGCTCTCGCGCACGAGGTCGGCCTTGGACTGGAAGTGCGGATAGAAGGCGCCGTTCGTCATCCCGGCGTCGCTCATGATGCTGGCCAGTCCGGACGCGGCGATGCCGTCACCTCGGAAGCGGTGCGAAGCGACCTCCATGATCCGGCTGCGTGATGCGTCCTTCCGGCCCTTGTCATAGCGCATGATGGCTCCTTCTCGTTTTCCTATTGCATTATGAGTGTAATGTGATATTACGATCATAATTCAACTGCCGACCGCAGGCAAGACCTCTTACGTTTGGAGCCTTCACAATGAACCGGAATTCGGGAAAGACCGCTGTCGTGACCGGCGCCTCCTCGGGCATTGGCCGTGCCAGTGCCGAGATTTTGGCACGCGCCGGCTTCACTGTCTTCGGCACCAGCCGCAAGGCATCCAACCAGAGCTCGAACGGGATATCGATGCTGGTTTGCGACGTGACCGACGACGCGTCCGTCGCGTCCCTGGTCTCGACTGTCCTCGGCAAGACCGGCCGGATAGACCTGTTGGTCAACAATGCCGGTATCGGGCTGCTGGGCGGCGCGGAAGAGTCCTCGGTCTCGCAGTCGCAGGCCCTGTTCGACGTCAACCTGTTTGGCGTCATGCGGATGATCCACGCGGTGCTGCCGTCGATGCGGCGGCTGGGCGAGGGGCGCATCGTCAATATCGGCTCGATCCTGGGGGTGGTCCCGGCGCCGTACTCGGCCCATTATCGGCCGTCAAGCACGCGCTTGAAGGTTATTCGGAATCGCTTGACCATGAGGTTCGCGCCTTCAACATCCGCGTTTCGGTCATCGAACCGGCATTCGTGCGCACCGTGTTCGACCAGAACGGATTCGAGCCCGATTCCGTCATGAAGGAATATGATGAGGCGCGGGCCGGTTTCGAGGCACTGCTTCGCGACGTGATGCCCAAGGCCGATCTGCCTGATGTGGTGGCGAAGGTGGTTCTTAAGGCCGCGACCGACAGGCATCCGCTGCGGCGCTACACCGCCGGCAAGGCAGCGCGGCAGGTAAGCATGCTGCGCCGGTTCGCGCCGGCAGCGATGTTCGACAAGATCTTGCGCAAGCAATTTCGCCTGCCTGTCTGAACGAAGCCGCGGATATTTAGAAAGCGACCATGATGAAAGCCTTTGTTGTCGACAAGTATCAAAAGAAGGGCGCCCTGCGGCTCGCCGAGATGCCGGAGCCCGAGTTGCGGGACAATGATGTCCTGGTCGAAATTCACGCCGCCGGGGTGAACCTTCTGGATTCAAAACTTCGGGATGGGGAGTTCAAGCCGATATTGCCCTATCGCCCGCCGTTCATCCTGGGCCATGACGTGGCGGGGATCGTCGTGCGGGCCGGATCGAAGGTCCGCAAATTCAAGCCAGGTGACGAAGTCTATGCGCGGTCGCGCGACGGGCGGATCGGCACGTTCGCCCAATCTATCGCCATGGATGAAGCCGATGTGGCGCTGAAGCCGAAAAACCTCAGCATGGAAGAAGCCGCCTCGATTCCGCTGGTGGGCCTGACCGCCTGGCAGGTGCTGGTCGAGACAGCCGGGCTGAAGACAGGTCAGAAGGTGTTTATCCAGGCCGGCTCGGGCGGAGTGGGGACCTTCGCCATCCAGCTGGCGAAGCATCTCGGCGCGACCGTCGCGACAACGGCGAGCGCGGCGAATGCCGATCTGGTGAAAGGTCTCGGAGCCGATATCGTCATCGACTACAAGAAAGACGATTTCGAGAAAATCCTGCAAGGCTACGACGTCGTCCTGAACAGCCAGGACGCCAAAACGCTCGAAAAATCCCTGCATGTGCTGAAGCCGGGCGGGAAACTCATCTCCATCTCCGGTCCGCCGGATCCCGCATTTGCCAGCAAGCAGGGGCTGAACATGGTGCTGAAGCTGGTCCTGCGCCTGCTGAGCCGCGGCATACGCGGCAAGGCCAGACGCGCCGGTGTCGGATATTCTTTCCTGTTCATGTGGGCGCAGGGCGATCAGCTGGGCAAGATCACCTCGCTCATCGAATCCGGCTTCATACGCCCCGTCATGGACCGGACGTTTCCGTTCGAGAAGACCAACGAGGCATTGGCCTATGTCGAAGCGGGGCGTGCCAAGGGCAAGGTTGTCGTCAAGGTCAGGTAGGGAGAGTGTTCGGCGGAAGACCGTTGCTTTAGCCCGCCGCCACCGTCTCGATCTCCCGGAGATAAAACACCTTGCTCGGCTGCAAATGGTCGACGCAGAGCTGCGCCAGCACCCAGTTGTCCCGGCGTTTCAGCGCCTCGATCATCATTGCGTGGTGTTGGCGCGAGACGTCGAGCTTTTCCCGGTCGGCCAGTGAATTGGCCCGCACCGGCAGGCTGAGGCGCATGTAGTGTTCGATCGAGGAGACGAGATAGGCGTTGCCGCAGGCCGAGAACATTGTGAGATGGAAACGGTCATTGGCTTCGTGGATGCCTCTGAGATAGCCATTGTCGACATGGCCGCTGTAGGTGCGGTGGATGTCAGTCAATTGCGCGATCAGTTCGTCGCTGACCGGCAGGGGGATCATCAGCGCCGCCTGGCGCTGCAGCATTTCGCGCACTTCGTAGATCTGGCGCACCTCGTCGGGCGAGAGCCGGCGCACCATGGCGCCCTTGTTGCGCTCACGCGTGACGATGCCGAGTTTTTCCAGCTGGTAGAGCGCCTGGCGGATGATGTGGCGCGAAACCGGGAAGCGGGCGAGCAGCACATCCTCGACCAGGCGCGTGCCGGGCGCCAGCCGGCCGAAGATGATGTCCTCCTCGAGCGCGTGCACCGTGTCGGCTTCCTTGCCGCCATAGTCGAAGCTGTTGAGCATCGCGAATTCCTGTTAGCCCGGGCCAACGTCTGTTGGCCCGGGCCAACGTCTGTTGGTCCGCACTCTAGCCTTCACGCACAAGGCTGGCCACAAGCTGGTCGAGGCGCGGGTCGTCGAGGCTGACGATGCCGGACATCTGCAGCGCCTGCCTCAGGCTGATCTTGCCGACCTCCTGGCGCATGATGACCTTTACGCAGACCGGCCTCGTTCCGGTCAGGACGAAGGCGCTGCCGACCAGGACCGGCTCCGAGAACGGCGCCCACTGCACGGCAACGATGGACGGCTCGCCGGTCTGGCGGCGGTTGATGCCGGCGAAATAGATCCAGTTCAGCTGCGAGATCGCCACGCCATAGTGCCAGCCCGGCGCCCGCGCTCCGCCCCGGCGGAGGCCTTCGGCCCAGTGGGTCACGCGCCTGAAGGTCACCTGCTCGGCCCCGCGCCGCACGAAGGTGACCGACCGCATCAGAAGGTCGGGACGATCCGGAACAGCGAAGTAGGTGAAATAGGTGCCGCCGGCGATTGCGGGAGCGGGGCCGCGCACCATGTTCTCGTAAAGCGTCTGGTGGAGCGGCGACAGCAACGGGTGTTCGGGCGCGACGGGCTCCGGCGCGCGGTACAATTCATCCTCGTCGATGCGGAAGTAGGCGCAGATCAGCTTCGCCGTCGCGCGGTTGGGCACGCTCTTGCCTTGCAGATAGCGCTCGAACTGCGTGCGGTTCATGTTCAATCCGCGGCATACGGCGCTCACCGACGCATGGCCGGAGACCAGCCGTCGCAGATTCGCGGCAAGATTCTTGCGGATTGGCACGGCACGCCCCTCGACAGCCGTTCGGACCGTTGTTCAGCAATTGCTTATATTCAGCAATCTCGCACATAGCGACGATTCGGCGAATGGGACCTTTGGCCAATGCGCACGGGATTCTTGGTCAATCCCGATCGGATACTGTCGCCAGTGCAGCCGGCCGGTTCCGAGGCGTGGAACTGTACGTTTCTTACATATTGCCTATGCAAGTCATGCGAATGGGCGTAATTTAGCACGAAGAGCGACCTGGATCGGCCTCTCGACATCGAATGATGGAGAGTGCTTTGGACCATGCAGAGCTGATCGATCTTCTCGACTATACTCACGCTCAATTGAACAAGATCCGCCAGGCGGTCGCGGCAAGCGATCACGCCGGCGCCATGTTTGCCATCGATTGCCTGATCGGCGCGGCGGCCGAGCAGACGAAGTGCAAGCTCGCCGGCCTGGAGCATGCCGGCATGCCAGTTGGCAGGGAGGTTGGCGGAAGCGGCGCTGTTGCCGACTTCCAGGCAAGGGCGCCAAGCCGGACGCGGGCAAGGCAGCGACGCGCCTGAGGCGCCCGCCTTGAGCCTTTTCGCCAGACTTCGCACCGGCAGGAGACGATCTCACAGATCAGCCCGACATGATCGTTCCGATCAGCCTGGCATGATCTGACCGATCAGCCTGGCATGATCTGACCGATCAGCCTGGCATGATCTGACCGATCAGCCTGGCATATTCCGCTTCGGGTTCGCCGTAACCGCCATTGGCGAGTTCCAGCAGCCCGGCGCGGTCGCGAATGACGATCTCGCCGCGGCGCGAGCGGATCAGCGCGCGGCCTTCCAGCAATTGCAGCGCGACTGTGACGCCGGGCCGCCGCACGCCAAGCATGATGGACAGGAATTCGTGGGTGATGGCCAGGCGCTCACCGGGCACCCGGTCGTCGCACATCAGCAGCCAGCGCGCCAGCCGCTCCTCGAGTTTCAGCCTTGCATTGACCAGCGCCGTACAGCCGGCCTGGGTGTGCAGGGCGTTGACGAAAACGCAGCAGGAACAGGCGCAAGGTCGGGCTGGCCGCAAGGGCTGCGTTGAAAGGCGCGGCATCGATGCGGATGGCCTCGCCTTCAAGCTGTACGAAGCATGCATGCGCCGAACGGTCGTCGCCCATCACCAGGGCGCTTCCGGTCATGCCCTCGACGCCGATGAAGCCGACCTCCGCCTCGTGGCCGCTCACCGTCCTGGCGACAACCGAGCCAATGCCCTGTTCGGGAAAATAGACCGCCTCGATCGGGACATGGGGCGTGACAAGCATCATGCGCAGCGGCAACTCGCAACGCTGCATATGCGGCTCCAGCAGGGCGAGGTCATCCGCGCTCATGTGCAGCAGCAGCAGGTTTCGGTATTGATGGTTTCGGTCGAGATCGAATCTAGTCATGGCGCGGCCCAATGCAGGGCAAGAGCCATCCGATCTCCCAGCCGTCCGCGCCCGTATCAACGTGCCGACGATTGCCTAGATATAGGGGCTTTGAACGGAAGAACCTAGGAATACGGTCTGGAATTCGATGCACGGCGTCCCCCACTGCCGCTCGCATACGAAAAGATCGACGTCAAAGTTAGTGTCGGAAACGTACCAATTCACCATTGGTACAAAACCGACATTTTTGCGCGAAGGCTTGCTTTGGAAGATGGCGGTGGAAATCCGCCGGCTAAACGATCCGACGGTGGTGCGCGTCGCTCGGTTTGGTCCCGGGGATTTTCCGAAAGCGTGCCTGAGAAGCCGCGCCACGGCTTGCGGTCTATGGCCTGGACAAACCAGCGGCCCGTTCCAGGATCGCGATCCGCTTGTCCGCTTCCGCCTGTGCGACCTGCATGAGCGTATCGATCTCGATCATCGCCTCGACATGACGCGCATCGATGACCGCCTTGCGTGCAAGGCTCAACAGCCCCCTGACGACGCGCAGGGTCTCGACAACGCTTGGTTGATCCGGCACCGGTAGCCCCTTCCTCAGGCTACAACCATGAAGCGATGGCAACGTTCCCCACTGCGAATTGACTCGCTATCTCTGTACGAAAGCGTACACTCCACAGGTCGTCCGCCTTGCACGGCATACGGACGCTTGGTAGCCAACTCAGGTGCTCCCGCCACGATGCGGAGACTGACATGGCAGAGGACCATTCAGGCAATGGGGTAACGGCGTTCGACTGCGAGATCCTTCGCGGCGCCTTTAGACGATCGGTCGTCGAACGACGCGTCGCTGAAAGGGACAGGCGCCAATATGCAAGACTGCTGGCACGCGAACTGACCGAGATTGACGATGTCGATGACGACATTATCGACTGGATCTTGCGCAAGTAGATTTCGCCGCCTCTTCCTCGAGCTTGACGAGCTTCGCCTTGATTTCCTTCGGGTCGGCATGTTCCAGCCCGACGACTTCGTTTCTGGTGTCGTTGAGGGCGACGATGATCTCGTCGAGCTTGGCGTGGATGGCGGCGGTGTCACGGTAGCCCTGGATCAGGACGACGCCGGTGATGACGATGGCCGCGACCGACAGGGCATAGGTGACGGCGTTTGTCAGGCCGAAAGGCACCAAGGCGGTACACACCACCATGGCGACGATCATGACGTAGAAGCCCGGCGGGCGAGACAGGAAATCAGCGGCGATGAAGAGGAATTTGTTCATGCTGCCCACCAATGGTCGTGTTGTGCACAGAAGCCCATGATGCCAGCAAGTTCGTCGAAGGAATTTCGTTCCAGGAACCCAGGCGACCTCTCGAAGTTTGGCTGAGAGGAAGGACAGCCATGCCACGCTATCAGATCCACGAAATGGACGGCGGTGAGCTTTCGGCATCGCATATCGCCAGCGGCACAAACGCTCTTGAAGCCCTGCAGAAGATCACTGGCAAAACGATTTGGACGCCGGCCTTGCAGAACCGTTGGTTCAGAGTGGTCGACGAAGGCGAGGGCGACGTGTTCGAATACAGCGTCGAGCACGAGCTCACCTCGCGTCGGTAGTTTTGTGCGTCGCCTTTCGGGCGCTGGGCTTGCGTTTTGCCGCAGTGGCGCCGGCGGGAACCGGGGCCCCCGCCGAAAGCCGCTGCTCACGCAGCCGCGCAGTCTTTGCCTCACGCGCCTGGCGTTCCACGGCAATGATCGATTGGGCTTCGCGGGTGGCGCGTTCAATTCGGTCCTTGTCCTGAGGCAGTCGGGCCACGGCATTCTCCTTTGCTTCGATGGCACTCAAAATGCGGGTCGGCAGAAAACGTTCCGGCAGCCGCGCAACTCGGTACAAAACGACATCACATTTGTTGTTGCGCGCACGCACGATCGCCTTAGAGGCCAAGGGGTCACCGGCCACGAAACGGGCGCTGGTGCTTGAGAGTGTCGTGTACTCCCGCCCTGCCGGGAGGCATGAGATGGAAGACGGCCAAGGCCCGGGCGGTATGATATCCGCTCACGATTCCCACATTTTGAGAAAGGCCTTCAAGGCATCGATCGCCGAGTTGCAACT
This sequence comes from Mesorhizobium kamtschaticum, assembly GCF_056174585.1. NCBI lineage: Bacteria > Pseudomonadati > Pseudomonadota > Alphaproteobacteria > Hyphomicrobiales > Phyllobacteriaceae > Mesorhizobium > Mesorhizobium kamtschaticum. The sequence continues at coordinate 3,428,123 of NZ_CM149691.1, forward strand.
ACCTGAAGGGCAATGGGTGGAGCATGCCACGGCGATGATGCGCGAACTCACCGGCAGTCTTCACGTCGATACCGGCTTCATCGAGTGGATCATCCGCAAGTGAAAAGGCAGCCCGCCGCCAAGCTGGCGAACGACAACGCCAAGCCTGAAGATCATCTTGCTGCGGTGACGTTGGGCATCCATGCCACCCTCAAGGGCCTGACCGCACCTGCCGACATGCTGATCGAGGTTTTAAGCTTCGAAGCCCCGGCGGACGCTATCGCGCCGCCGTCGGCGCGATAGGCTGATATCCTCACCCATCCGCACGCTTGGTCTTGCCGGCGCCCTGTTCGTCGCTCAGAAGCCCGAAGTCGGCTGAACGGGTGCCGCTGTTGGCATGCAGAAAGCCCTCGGCGGCCAGGCCGCGACGCAGCAGCTCACGCACCGCAGCCGCGCGGCTCGGCATACGCTTGTCGAAACGCCATGTGTCGAGCGCCGCGAATTCTTCTTCGTTCAGCATCACCTGCAGCCGTTCGGGGCGTTCAAGATTGTCGGTCATCATGGCCTCCTGCTTCCGGCAATCCAGCCGGTGAGCCGAATGAGTAAGTGACTTATGTGCCTCACAATCTGCCAATGGCCTATTTGGTTCCGAGGTAGCCAAATACATTTGTTGCATCAGCTACTCAAAGTGCCTCTGTTGCGTCACTGGCTAAACATACTAACTAATTGATTTTATTAATTATTTTTTGAGATTTGTCTTGCTTTAACGAATCGTCTGGCACATGGTGAAAGTGAGGGAAAACCCAGTCCTTCGGACAGGAGTTTGCCATGCACCACTATCCCATCGAATTGCGCGACGACCTGAATTACACGCTGGTCAAGACAATCTACGAGTTTGGAATCGTTAACGTTCCGGTCCTGGCCGCTCAACTGGCCGACCGGCACGGCGACCTGTCCTTCGCCGACGCCGAACGGTTGGTGCTTGGCTTCGCCCAGCTCTATTCGGCACCGATCGTGTTCGACCGCTCGGGCTGCGATTGGCGGCTGAAAGAGCCTGTCGGTTGGGACAATGACGGCCTGCTTCTCGACATCGTCCAGAACGAGTTTGGTCGCGCCGCCTGAGCCTCGATTGTAGGCTTCCGACGGCCTAGCCGTTTCTCGGCATGTGAACAGGTTTCCAGTCTTTTGCGATGCCATCCATAGCCGTCCTGATATGGTCCGGGTTATCGATGCCGCCGGTGAAAAGGGCGATCAGGCGGCGTGCCAGGTGCTCTCGTGCAGGGTGAGAGCCTTCGATCCCGGCTTGCTCGCAATATTCGTCTAGAATTCTGGTAAGGGTTGCCAACTGGATTTCGTCAGCCGTTCCGCGAAAGGTCATCGCGCATATCCCCATAGGGCGAAAGCGTGATCTACTCTTCCAAGCGCCCGTATGCCGTTGGAGGCGGGCGACGTAGCAATTGTACGCTTCCGACACTTGGTAAGCGAGTCAATTCACTGATGCTGGTACGTTTGCGACCAGGAACTGGCTGGTGTGGGTAGCGTTGATCCAGCTGAAGGGAATTCATCCAAATGACTGACGAGCAGGCAAGCCCACCGGACGATCTTGTTCACCGTCTGGTCGAAGTGACCGGCATCACTGAGGATCAAGCCCGCGATCTTATCGCCTTCCTTGGGCGCAATTGGCCGTCACTGTTGCGGGAAGCCCGCATTCTGGCTGGAAGGCGCTAAATTTCAAATTGACCCACTACCGAACTTCCAAACTTGCCCCGATCATGCTCCCCAATTCTCGTGGCGTCACTTTCGGATGATCTGAAGGATAATCTCGGGGTCGACAACACTCGATCCGGTCAGGTTCCTGACCATTTCCTCGGCATGGCCAACCCACATGGCTTCAGGCAACAAGCCTTCGGCGACCAGACTTTTGAATGCGCTGCGAAGGGTATGGAAATCGAGGGCAGAAACCGGGCTGTCGGTGTGGTCGTTCATCGTCTCAACTCCCTCAGGGCGGGAGTACGATGTACACTCTCAAGCGCCAGCGCCCGTTCAGTGGCCAGCGACAACAACACTGTACGCTTCCGACAATCCGATAGCGAGCCTTGGTACGAAACCGACAAATGTGAGCCCGCCACCGAGGGGTCAGTGGCGGGCTCAATGAAAAGTTGTTTGACTAACTTTCCTGCGCCTTTTCGGCCGGGGGGCTTCCGAGGCGCAGACAGGAACGGGCTGTCACGCAGGAGGTTCCGCCCGCGCACGAAAAGCGCGAGCGGCTCAGAGGTTAGTCCGTCGCCCGGTCTTCAATAGCGGGGCCTTTTGTCGGAAACGACGACCAATCTCCCTCCAACATGCTGGCACCGTTTGCAGACGAGCTTCGATGCCAGCCGCCTTTCGGTGTTGAAATCATAGTGGGTGCCGTAGGTCTCGATCAGGCCATCGAGGTCCAGCGAACGCAAATGACCACAGCGCGCATTGCCGCAATACACGCTGAGGCCCATGCCCTGTTGGCGAAGTTCGCCAAGGTTCTTCGGCTGCGCAATCGGCAGAACAATACCTGCCGGCTCCGCCGGATGTGCGACCGCCACCAGGACAGGCTTTCTTATCTCCGCCCGGTCAATGTTGCCGATCGCGTGGACTGCCTTGTCTTCCGCGACGCCTATGAGGGAATCGATCTCTTCCATGGCTTCGATGTGCCCGCGGACAAACAAAGCCCGTCGCAGCACGTGTAACGCATCTCTCGTTTCGCAAAGTGTCGTGCGCAGGGTGAGGGGCATTTCGCGTTCACTCCTTCATGTAGCTGTCAGGAAGACAATCGGCTTCGACCGCGGCCGCAATGAAAGCCCGGTGGACTTCCCTTGTGCTGCAGCATCCCACCCGTTCCCCCACCAGGGCGGCAAGTGCCGCCAGAAACATGGAACCATTGGACGGCCAGTCGTCTGCCAAGGCGTCGGCCATTTGCGGAAGTGTACAAAGCACCGAAATGGAGCCGTCACTTCGCTCGATGGGAATTCCGGAAAACATGTTTGGCCGGTTGACGGTCACTGCATAGCTCCCGCTTGGGCGGGAGAATGTTAAGCGCTCTCAAGCACCAGCGCCCGTGCAAAAGCTGATGACGTCTTGACTAAGCACTTAAACAAGGCGTCGTCTATTAACTATGACGCATCAGTCTAATAATATTCAATTTTTATAAACTTCTAGGTTTACTTGGTGAAAACCGTACGGTTCCGACATTTCTTTGGTTAGTATTGGTACCAAGCCGACAATCTGAGCGGCGCGGGCAACTCGCATTAAATGCGCGAAGCGAGCCGGGTCAGCCCTACGCGCATGCGCTGGCTATCGGCAAAGGACCGGGCGTAGGATTCCACGTCAAACGTGCTCAAGTGCACGTTGCCGTTGATGACGACCCGAACACGCCATTCGCCCATGATCTCGGTGACTTCGACGCCATCCGGAATAGGTTGTTCTGCTTCAGCCATGACTTTCCTCCCGAAGGGCGAAAGCACCTGATTTGGCTCCCAAGCGTCCGTGTGCCGCAGACGGCGGACGACTTGAGAATTGTACGCTTCCGACAATCCATTAGCCAGTCAATTCAGGCTCCGAACCGATCGCTCCCAAAAGCCTGGCATATTCGGCTTCCGGCACTCCATACCCGCCACCCGCCAGCGCAATCAGCCCAGGCCGGTCCAGGACGACAACCTCACCCCGGCGCGACCGGATCAGAGCGAGACCTTCCAATTCCTGCAGGGCGATGGTGACGCCTGGCCGCCTGACGCCCAGCATCGTGGCGAGGAATTCGTGGGTAATGGAAAACCGCACGCCCACCACGCGGTCGTCGCACATCAGCAACCACCGGGCCAGGCGACCCGCCAACTTCAGCCGCGCGTTGACGAGTGCGGTATACCCGGTCTGGATCTGCAGAGAATTGACGAAGCGCAACAGGAACAATCGCAATGTAGGGCTGGTCGTCAGAGCCGCGTCAAAGCTGTTTGCGTCAATGCGCATTGCTTCGCCTTCGAGTTGCACGAAGCAGGCTTGCGGCGAGCGGTTGTCGGCCATCACCAGCGAACATCCAGCCATTCCCTCAAAGCCGATGAACCCGATCTCCGCCTCCTGGCCGCCGGACGTGTGCGCGACCACCGACGCAATGCCGTGCTCGATGAAGTAGACGGCTGCAATCGGCACGCCGGGCGTCACAAGTGGCATTCTCAGCGGCAGGGCTATCCGCTGCAGACCGGGCTCCAGCAGCGCAAGATCCTGCTCGCTCATCTTGCGCAACAATTCATTGCGGAATCTTGGCTGCGCGAAGGTTTCGTCGGCCAGTGCCTGACCGGTGACAGTCGATTTTGGGATCTCGTAATTCATCGCGTAGCTCCCGCAGGGGCGGGAGTACGATCGACACTCTCAAGCGCCAGCGCCCGTTCAGTGGCTAGCGACAGGAGAACTGTACGCTTCCGACATTCCAATAGCGAGTCATTCCGTTCCGGGACGGTAGCATGGCCAAGGAAAACCCAAGCGGACCTGCAGCTGGATGCGCTGCTTACTTACAACTCTTCCGTGGAGGGGCGTGGCGACGAAATGGCGGAGTGATCCGCATCATCAGCTTGAGGGAAGCGCAATGCTCCGCCGCCACCTGAACCAACTGCCTCGGCAGGCGATGGTTCCGTTATTGCCGGTTCGATCGCCCACAGGACAGGCTGTTGTGGAGATGGGGATACGAGATCGACCTCGCCGAGCCACTCGTCGTAGCTGGAGTTAATGGCCGCATGCAGTTCCGTGGGATTGTCCATGCCGCCCTGGAACAGCTCCATGGCGCGACGGCCAAGACGTTCCCTGGCCCGGTGGCCGGTGGTGATGCCGGCCTGTCGGCAGTAGTCATCGAGCACTTTGGCCAAAACCGAAAGTTGATCTGAATCCGCCGAACTGTTTGATATCATCACGCTTCTCCCATCGTTGGGGCGAAAGCGCGAACGGCTCTTTCAAGCGCCAGCGCCCATTCCACGGCCGGCGACGGGGCGACTGTACGCTTCCGACAATCGGTTAGCCAGTCCCGCGAACTGTTCGGAAACGTACCAAGCGACCTCCTTCATTGTTCGGCCACCGGCAACTCGCTAGCTTCGCGACGCGGTGGACCTCAGGTGCCGCCTTGGCCGACACGGGACACGGCCACCATCCAAGCCGGCATGGCCATCGGTGAAAATGCCTCGATTGCGGGCCTGTGAATGGAGACGCTGATGCCGAGAGATAGATCTGCCTGATGCCAGGGACGAGATTCGAGTGCCTGAAGGAGGATTCCGGCGACTGGATGGTGTGGGATCACAAGGGCGGGGCGCCCGCAAAACTCGGAGGCGTTGAGTTGCGCGGCCAGGACAGGCATCGGGCCGAGATCGCGCGCGACATTCTCAGGCGGATCTTCCGGACCAGGCCGAACACGGGGAGGAGCGACCCTTCGGACGCGTAGGGCGCAGGCCGTCGCATCGATGCGAGACCAGGCAAGTACCGGTTTGGCAAAATGCCGTCTTGTTGTCGCGCGGGCGGGAACCGCACCCTTCCAGAAGGGTTTACTTGCAAAGCGAGGATTGCGTCCATGGTGGTAAGTATCGAACAGGCGATGGCTGACGCGATCCTGGCGATCCGGATGCTACGAAAATCCATCACCGACCATGGCCACCTCGAAGCGATGATCGACTTCGACAGGCTGATGGCCAACGCGGTCGAGGAAGCCGAGAAGCAATTGACCAAGTTGCAGGCTTCGGGGTCGTCCTGATTTGCACCGGCGAGGCTGGGTTCCGGCTATTTCGGTTTTGACGGGGCTGAAGCGGGATCAGCGTGGCGGTGGATCAGCTTCCATTCACTACCGTCGCGCCGGAATATCTCGGTGATGCGCAGCTTCATCTTGGCGGCGTGTCCGCCGATCTTGCCGTCGAAATCCTGGAAGCCGGTCCAGAAGGCAACGTCCTGAGAGGCCTGCAACACCTTCAGTTTCGTGTCGTTTCCGGACGAGAACGCCTTCGCATCGCTGTCATAGCGTGCCGCGACTTTTGCCGCGCCGGAAACCGAACCGCCGGTTGGCGGGAAGAAGGTGGCTTTGCCTTCGCGGGTGACGATCGCGTCGAGCAGGCTGGCGTCGCCGCTCGAATAGGCCGCGGCGATCTTTTCGCGTTGCGCCATGAAGTCGTCGAAGCTGCCACCGGTGTGAGCCTTGCCGAGCACCGAAGCCCACTGTTCGAAGGCGGTCAGGAATTTGCCGAGGAAGGCCTTGGTCTTCTGGTTGGTCAGGTTGCCGGCCTTGTCGAACAGGGAGGCGACCTCGCCAATATAGGCTTCCGGCTGCTGCATGGCCGGAACGTTCAGAAAAACCAGTGCCTGGCGCAGTGCGTGATTGGCGCCAAAGGCACCCATCTTGTAAGGCGTGACACTGACAATGGCGGCCGGCTTGCCTGCCCACACATTCTTGCCCTCGGGGCGGGAAGCAACGTCCAGCGCATTCTTCAGGCAGGCCGGGATCGACCGGTTGTATTCGGGCGTCAGGAACAGAAAGGCATCGGCGGCGGCAACATCGCGCCGGAGCCGCGCCCAAGCCGCCGGCGTGTGGCTTTCCAGGTCCTCATTGAACATGGCGACATCGCCGATTTCGACCACCCGGCACGTCAAGCCTGGCGGCGCCATTTCGATCAGTGCGTTCGCCACCTTGCGCGTGAACGAGGCCTTGCGCAGGCTGCCAACAAAGACGGCGACATTTATCGACATGACGGCTCCGATCGCTTGCATTGTCCGAACCAGTGGAGAACGGGGCCGAGCGGGCATCGTTCCGATATTTCCGCCTCAGTCAGACGTTGTACCGGACCTAAGTCCGATGAAAAAAACGCAATGGTCCGGGGGATGCCGACCCGTGGAACCGCTCTCTCTTCGTGAGGTTGTCTCTCCGAAAATTGGGAGAAAACAGATGGATAGGAGTGTCGGCCAAGCGCGCTGGTTGCTCGCGCCAATCTTCGCAACTGCCCTCACATTTCTACTCATGGGGATGATCGTTGGCTGACATTCGTGCTGATCCGCGCAGCTATGTCCCTTCCTGCGCTGATAGGGTTCGCTCCGCCGCCCATGTGGCGAGCGAACCCTCTATCCAAACCAAATTCGAGCGTGAGGTTCTGATGTTCCGCGACAAAGAGACCCGGTTCCTTGAGGCAGGATTGCTCGCGGCAGTGCCGATTTGCGTAGCCATCACTGCACTGCTCGCATTGTTAACCTTGGCCAGGGTATGAACCGCATCTTGTTCGTGGCGGCCGACTTTCTTTCTCGGCCACCGGGTTTCTACGTCATGATGATTGTGATGGTGTTGTGCACCGCGCTGGTGCCTTTCGGCATGACAAATGCGGTGACCTACGCACTATCGGTCGCGGCCATCGTGATCACCGGGGTGGTCCTGATACAGGGCTATCGCGACACTGCTGCCATCCACGCCAAGCTCGATGAGATCATCGTTTCACTGGACGAGACCAGAAACGACGTTGTCGGATTGGAGCATGCTGAACCGGAAGAAATCCGGGAAAAGCTTACCATGCTCGAAGGGGAAGCGGCACGAACAGTTGGGCGGAATCGGCCCGTTTGATTTGTTTGATCTATGATCGCGGTTGAAAACCACGGTCGCGGACGGACTTCCGAAAGCTTGCGGCACCACGTCGAAGGCGAAGGCCGAGACATGCTCGACGTCATGGGCGGGTTTGTTAAATAATTGCCTCAAGAACGAGCGACTGGATTTGGCTTGGCGGTATGACGCGACCACGGCCAAATCCAGTTGCCGCCGGCATTTTACCCCAGCTTCACCTTCGGTTCGCGCGCCCAGAAGCGCAGGTCGCCGAGCCTGGTGACGAAGCCTGCAATATCTTTGGCGGATGCAACCGCAATGACCGCCTCATCCTCGGCAACGCCGGCCTTGTCCAGCAGCGGGGCCGCCGCCTCGACGAAGCCGATGAACTTGCAGTGCGCGAAGGCGTCGGCGACGAAGTCGCGGGCGGTGGATTCCTTCAGTAGGTCGGCCATTGCGGGTTTCGCCGGCAACAGTGCGACCGCGTCGTAGAGGACCGACGGCGCGCCTGATATCATCTGCTGCGCGTCGATCCAGCTGCCGTCGCTCGCCTTGGCCCCGCCGACCTTCGGCGCGATGATCTCGAACTTGGCGGCGGCCTTGGTCAGCGCCTGCTTCAGTGCATTGAGAAGAGCCGCGTCGGTGCCGTCGGTCACCAGTATGCCGAGCTTGCGGCCCTCGAAACGGCCGGGGCCGTTCTTGAGGATGCTGAGCTTATCCGACGCGGGAAGATCCCGACGCGTCGGCACCGCCGCATCGGCAGGCTTCGGCATCGCCTTCAAGCCGAGCGCATCCGCCACCTTGCGAGCCAGCGCATCATCGATGTTGAGAAGGTGGGAAACGATGCGCTCGCGAATAACAGGCGTTTGCACCTTGCTCAGCTCGAAGGTCAGCGCGGCGGCGATGTGGCCTTGCTCGACGGGCTGTTGGCTGATGTAGAACTGGCGCGCCTGGCTGTAATGATCGGCAAAGGTCTCCGACCGCAACCGCGCCTTTGGTCCGGCTTCGGCTTCAGCGAACGACCGGAACCCCTTGGCCGGGGATTCACGCGGGCCTTCATCCCATGAATTGGGCTGGTAGTTGGCGCGGCCGACCGGGTTGCGCATCGCCATGTGCCCATCCTGCTGGAAATTGTGGAAGGGGCATTTCGGCGCGTTGATCGGCAGATGGGTGAAGTTGGTGCTGCCCAGCCGTTTGATCTGCGTGTCGAGATAGGAGAAATTCCGGCCCTGCAGCAGCGGGTCGTTGGAGAAGTCGACACCCGGCGGCACGTTCTGCGTCATGAACGCCACCTGCTCGGTCTCGGCGAAGAAATTGTCGGGCATGCGATCGAGCACCAGGCGGCCGACCGCGATCGGCGGCAACACCTCCTCGGGGATGAGTTTGGTGGGATCGAGGATGTCGAAATCGAAACTGTCGGCGAAGGCCTGGTCGAACAGCTGCAGTTGCAGCTCCCATTCCGGGAAATTGCCGGCGTGGATGGCGTCCCAGAGGTCGCGGCGGTGGAAGTCGGGATCGGCGCCGTTGATCTTGACCGCCTCGTTCCAGGCGACCGACTGGAGGCCGAGCTTGGGCTTCCAGAGAAACTTCACGAAGGTCGATTCATCCTTGGCGTTGAGCAGCCGGAACGTGTGAACGCCGAACCCTTCCATGAAGCGCAGCGAGCGCGGGATGGCGCGGTCCGACATCGCCCACATGATCATGTGCATGCTTTCAGGCGTGAGCGAGATGAAATCCCAGAAATTGTCATGCGCGGTCTGCGCCTGCGGGAAGTCGCTGTTGGGCTCGGCCTTGGCGGCATGGATCAGGTCGGGAAACTTGATCGCATCCTGGATGAAGAACACCGGCATGTTGTTGCCGACAATGTCCCAATTGCCTTCCTGCGTGTAGAGTTTGACGGCAAAGCCGCGCACGTCGCGGGCAAGGTCGGCCGAGCCCTTGTTGCCGGCCACGGTGGAGAAGCGCACGAAAGCCGGTGTCTTTTCGCCGGCGCGCTGGAAGATGTCGGCACGCGTGTATTTGGCCAGCGATTCATAGGTTTCGAAATAGCCGTGCGCGCCATAGCCGCGCGCATGGACGACGCGCTCGGGAATGCGCTCGTGATCGAAATGGAAGATCTTTTCGCGGAAATGGAAGTCTTCGAGCACTGTCGGGCCACGGGCACCGATCTTCAGCGAGTTCTGGTCGTCGGCGACAGGGCCGCCCTGCGCGGTGGTCAGTACCTCTGTCGAACCGGAGGCGGTCTGGTGCAGTTCGCCGCCTTCGCCACGCTGCAGTTTCTGATCGTGGATGGTCGTGGCCGTCCCGGCCAATTTGGATGCTTGCTTCGCCATGACTGAAAATCCCTGGGGCCAAATGCGCGGGCTGCGCTGGGTCCTCAATCTCTGGAATGGCAATGCGTTCCCTGCCGTTTCAAATCCGCAAATGAAGAAGGCCGCCGGTTGGCACGGCGGCCTTCAACTTTGAGAGCGAAGAACCCTCAGAGGTTCTTGTTGATCGCGGCGGCGGTCTTGTTGGTCGCGTCCTTGACGGCGGACTTCGCGTCGCCGACGGCCTTCTGGACCTTGCCCTCGGCTTCCTGTGCCGCGCCTTCGGCGCGCAGGCGGTCATTGCCGACGGCCTTGCCGACGCCTTCCTTGGCCTTGCCGACGGCCTGATTGGCGAGACCCGATGCCTTGTCGCTGGTGCTTCCCATGGGAGTTCCTTTCGCGGATTGTTTGCGAGGACCAACGTCGCTTTGTTTGGAAAGTTCCGCATGCCGTGGAGAGAACCAAGCAAAACGAAAAGGCCCGCCACCGACGCGAATCGTGACGGGCCTTCTGGAGTACACCGGGCGTCCCACCGCCCGGCTGTCTGGAAAACTTCACGGCGCCATGATCGTTCCATCACAACAGGAAGCCACCTCCTCAGGGGAGCGGGCTTCGGGCCTTGCCGATCGTGCCGGTCTTGCTGGCGCGAGGTCGCAAGACCACGCCTATGTCTCAAGCTTCAGATGCAAATCGAGGTGCAGTTACCCGCGGTAACCGCCGAGAGTTTCTCGCGCTTCAAAAGCGTCGGCTTGGCGTAGGTTTTCTTCATGGCCTATCCCCTATGTCAGGTCAGCTTTGGCAAGGGTTCGAAGGGGTGCAGTTGGCGGTCACAGCCGACAGCCTGTCACGCTTCACCAAAAGTGGCTTCTGGTAGGTCTTTTTCATGCAATCCCCGTTCTGATATGCCCGAGGAGCGCTCTGTCCCGGGCCGCTGTTATTCAGGTGTCAACAAGGCGCCCCTAACCCCGGGCGCACGATGATTTCAAACGTCCACGCACTGCGAGATTGGACAAAGTTGCGCGGTAACCGACGACAGTTTCTGGCGTTTCAAAAGTGTTGGTTTTGCGTAGTTTTTCTTCATTTTATTTCCCCTTACCCCATCGTTAGCCAGTCCACATGACGCCGGAGAAAACGCGGTGTCAAAACGTTTCGGTCCCTGGGACACGAGGCGTTCGTTGTTTTAGGGCCTGCTGATGCTAAAACCCCACAAAATGGCGCGAAATGGCTGGATTTCGCCGAGAAGAAGGGCTGGCCAACAGTTTCTGTCGCCGCAAACAGACGCAAAAAACCCCGCCCGCCGGAGCCTGACGGGGTGTTGATTGGAGGATCAACGGATCGAATGGGAGACGATCCGGATAAAAACGCAAACGTTGCGGAAAAGGTTCCGATGGCCGGGGCGTCGGTCGGTTTGTTTGGCCGCGCGGCGCTGGGCCGAGCGACCAGGCATTTGCTGCTATCGAGGGTGGACAACTAGCCGGCTGGGCCGATTGAGCCCGAGATCACTTCTTGTGCCGTTACCGCCGACAGCTTCTGCCGCTTGACGAGGGTCGGCTTGTCATAGGCCTTTCGCAAATGCGGGCGCGGAAACGACTCTCGCTTGCCCTCAATTCCTGTCCACAGGCTTGGACCGCATCCTCGACACCGTCTCGCGCTCGGCGCGCTTGGAGCGCAGCGGCGGCAGGCCGCGGTCGATCAGGTCCATGTCCTCCAGCACCATGTCGCCCATGCGCTTGAAGGCGATGTCCAATGCGCCGGCGCGATGAGCGGAGCGCAGGAAGCCGGGGAGGGCGCGAACCGGGTGGTCGCTCGCCAGCGGCTCTTCTGGAAAGACGTCACTGGCGGCGACGATGTGGCCGCTTTTGACCGCCGCCATCAGCGCGGGAAAATCGACGACGCCGGCGCGGCTGAGCAGGATGAAGGCGACGCCCTTGCGCATCGAGGCAAAAGCGTCCGCGCCGAGAAAACCCTGGTTCTCGGAGGTCACCGAGGCGACGACGAAGATGAAGTCGCTCTGCGTCAGCACCTCGTCCAGCGATGCCGGCTCGACGCCATTGTCGATCAGGATCGACGGCGGCAGCCAGGGATCGAAGACTTTGGTGCGGGTGCGGAAGCCTGTGAGCAGGCGGTTCAGAGCGCGGCCGAGATCGCCGAAGCCGATGATGCCGACATCGGCGCCCGACAAGAGCCGCGCTGTCAGATTGCCGTCGCCGCCCCACAGCTCCTCGCCTTTGCGGAAGGCGAGGTCGGCATCGACAATATTGCGGGCAAGGTTGAGCGCCATGGCAAGGCCAAGCTCGGCCACCGGCTCGGCGAAGACGAGGCCGGTGGTGACGACATGGATGCCGCGCGCGAACAGCGTCTCGTAGGGCATGTTGTTGAGGAGGTTGGTCTCGACATTGAAGACGCAGCGCAGCGCCTTCATCGTGTCCAGCGTCTCGGGCGAGATCGGCGGCTGGCCGACGATGTAGCGGGCCTCTGCCAGCACATCGGCCGGCAGCTTGGCGAAGCCCTCGTCCGTCGTCTCGACGATGCGGTACTTCGCCCTGAAGCGCGCCAGCTGCGGTGGCGTGAAGATCAGCTCGAGCGAGCGTGGTTCCGGCGCGCTGATGACCAGCGGCAAATCCTTGTTCGGCATGACGATTCCTCCCGGCGCGATGCTACCCGCGCGTTTTTGCTTTGCACATGTCGTTATCCCAAAACCGCTGTATAGTTTTTGGGTGGCATGTGGCTCGGCGGCTAAAATACCGCCGATGAACCGATTTACAACTGCGAAAAATCGATTTACTCATTTCTCAGCGGACACGAAGATGCCTCTGTCCGCGCCTCGGGAGGAGGAGCAATGGCGCATAGGCAGGACCAGCAGCGGCGTCCGTCGATCCACGACGTGGCCAGCCGTGCCGGCGTGTCCGCCGCCACCGTCTCCAAGGTCATGGCGGGCGTCACCACGGTCAAGCCCGAGAACGCGCAGCGCGTCCTCGATGCCATTGAACAGCTTGGTTACCGCGTCGATCCGCTGGCCTCCGACATGCGCCGGGCCAAGCGCCGCATCATCGGCGCCATCATGCCGGAATTCGAAAGCGAATTCTTCGGCCAGATGGTCACCCAGCTCGAGAGCCTGGCCGAACAGCGCGGCTACACGCTGGTGGCGGCGTCGAGCCGCGAATCCGAAGCGCGCGAAACGGAAATCCTGGCCCGCATGCATGACTGGCGCGTGGCCGGCGTGGTGCTGGCGCCGGTGCGCAACGAGCATGGCCCGGCGGCCGCGTTCATGAAGGCCAATGGTATGACCGGCGTGCTGATCGACCGCGTGCTGTCCGACGACGCCTTCGACACCGTGTCGGCCGACAGTGCTGCCGCCAGCGCCGAGGTGGCGAGCCAACTGATCGGCAAGGGCCACCGCCACATATTGGTGGTGGGCCTCGGCGAGCAGGCGGCGACGGTGCGCGCCCGTCTCGACGGGTTTCGCGCCACCGCGCTCCATCTGGCGCCGGACGTGCGCATCGATGTCGTGCTTGCCGAAACCGATGTCGAGCCGCTCAGGGCGCAGTTGCGCGACTATTTCGCAAAAGGCGAGCGCCCGACGGCGGTCTATTCGCTTTTCCTCAAGGGCACGCTGGTGGCGCTGTCGGAATTCCGCCGGCGCGGCTGGCACTGTCCGAACGATATTTCGCTGGTCGGCTTCGACGACGCCGAATGGATGCAGGTGACATGGCCGGCCATCGCCGCCGTGGTGCAGCCGGTGCGGCAGATCGCCGTCCACGCCATGGAGGCGCTGTTTGCCAGGATTGAAGGCGAGGAGGGGCCGCCGAGAGCGCGGCTCGAGCCTTGCCGGGTTTTGATGCGGGAATCCGTTGGCTCGCCAGGCAGCGGCCCGCATTCCGGGGGAGGAAACCGACAATAGCCCCCATTGTCGACAACCAAAGCCGCGCCTGGCCTCGGCTCGCGGCATCAGACATCAACCGGAGGAGAAACAAATGACCTCGTTCATCCCGAAGATAAATCGATTTACTCTGGCTTTTGGCGTTGCCATGGCGCTTTGCGCCGCGACTTCGGCGAAGGCCGACGATGCCGAATACGGCGTGCTGATGAAGACGCTGGCCAATCCGTTCTGGGGCGCGATGAGCCAGGGCGTGGAAGCCGGCGCCAAGGGCGCCGGCGTGAACATCTTCGAGCAGGCGGCCGAGAGCGACCAGGCGGCCGAGCCGCAGCTGAACCTCTGCAACACCATGCTGGAGCGCAAGCCGGCGGCGATGATCACCGCCGCCATCAACTCGACCAATCTTCTGCCGTGCCTGAAGGTGGCGCAGGAGGCCGGCGTCAAGATCGTCGACCTCGACAACAATCTCGACCAGGCGGTGCTCGACAAGGAAGGCATCAAGGTCACATTCCACATCGGCTCCAACAACAATGCCGCCGGCGCGCAAGGCGCCGAGTATCTGGTCTCGAAGCTCGGCAAGGACGCCAAGGGTCCGGTGCTGGTGATCGAAGGCCTGTCGGGCAACATCACCGGCGAGAAGCGCGCCAAGGGCTTTGCCGACAAGTTGAAGGAACTGGCGCCCGGCCTGGAAATCGTCGCCTCGCTGCCCGGCGACTGGGATCGCGGCAAGGCGGCCTCGATCGCCACCGACACGCTGACCGCGCATCCCGACCTCGTCGCCATCTTCTGCGCCAATGACGGCATGGCTCTGGGTGCCGTGGAATCCGTCTACGCCGCCGGCAAGGGGCCGCAAGTGACGATCATCGGCGTCGACGGCAATTCCGATGCCGTGAAGTCGATCAAGGAAGGCCGCTTGAATGCGTCCGTCGCGCAGCTGCCCTATCTCGTCGGCAAGCAGGCGGTCGAAAACGTCAAGAAGGCGCTGGCCGGAGAGAAGGTCGAGGACAGCATCGCCGTGCCGACCCTGGTGCTGACCAAAGAGGTCATCGACGCCGGCAAGGAGCCGATGCTGGAATACGTCAAGTAGGAAGGGAATAGGGCAGTAGGGCAGTAAGGCAGTAGGGGAACCAGACGGTTTGCGCGTCGCGGCTCTATTCTATTTCACCTACTGCCCTACTGCCTTACTGCCCTACTGCCCTCTCTCAAAGGTGCAACCAAATGTCATTCTGGTCCCGGGTGCAGCGTGCAGCCGTTGAACGGCTTCATATCAGGCTGGAATCGCTGCTGGTGCTGGTGGCGCTCAGCGCCGTCATGGCGGTGCTGTCGCCGTATTTCCTGTCGCTGAGCAATTTCCTCAACATCCTGCTGGCGACCTCGACGATCGGCGTGCTGGCGATCGCCGCCACCTTCGTCATCGGCTCGGGTGGGCTCGACCTGTCGCTCGGCTCGGTGATGGGCCTGTCCGGCGTCGCCGGCGCCTTCGTCGCGGTCAATCTTGGCTGGTGGTCGCCGCTGGCGGTTGCCGCCTGCATCATCGCCGGCGGCATTGCCGGCTATATCAACGGCCAGCTGGTCACCCGCGCCTTCGTGCCGGCCTTTATCGTCACGCTCGGCATGCTGGGCCTGGCGCGCGGGCTGGCGCTGGTCATCTCGCAGGGCAGGGCGATCTACGGCCTGCCGCCCGAAATCGTCTATATCGGCCAAGGCCGCCCGTTCGGCGTGCCGATGCCGGTCATCCTTCTGGTGCTGACGGCTGTTGTCGCGCACTGCCTGCTCGCCTACACGCGCTTTGGCCGCCACACGCTGGCGCTCGGCGATAGCGAGGGCGCGGCGCGCGCCGCCGGCATCCGCGTCGAACACCACCGCCGCATCATCTACACGCTGTCCGGGGCGCTCGCCGGTCTCGCCGGCCTGCTGTTCACCGCCCGCGTCAATGCCGGCGACCCGACCGCAGGCATCAATTACGAACTGACCGCCATCACCGCGGCGATCATCGGCGGCACCAATCTGTTCGGCGGCCGCGCCTCGATCCTCGGCACCATGATCGGCGCGCTGATCATGGGCGTGCTGCAGAACGGGCTGACGCTGCTTGCCGTGCAATCCTACTACCAGCAGATGGCGATCGGCGCGGTTCTGATCCTGGCGGTGTTCATCGACCAGTATCAGGTGCGCAAGGAGTCACGCGTATGACCCTCCTTACCCTGCAAGGCATCCGCAAAAGCTTCGGCGCGGTCGACGTGCTGCATGGCGTCGACCTCTCGGTCGAGGCCGGCGAAGTGATCGGCCTGGTCGGCGACAATGGCGCCGGCAAGTCGACGCTGATGAAGACCATCACCGGCATTTATCGCGCCGATGCCGGCTCGATCCAGCTCGACGGCCGGGATATCCTGCCGCTCGATCCCGGCCAGCGGCGCCAGCTCGGCATCGAGATGATCTACCAGGACCTGTCGCTGGCCAAGCAGCAGGACGTGGCGGCCAACATCTTCCTCGGCCGCGAGCCGGTGAAGAAACTGTTCGGTCTCATCCCAGGCTTTGTCGACAAGGCCGAGATGGACCGCCAGGCGACAAAAATGATTGAGCGGCTCGGCGCGCATCTGCCGTCGATCAACCGCTCGGTCGGCTCGTTCTCGGGCGGCCAGCAGCAGACGGTGGCGATCGCCCGGGCGCTGACCTTCAACCCGAAGCTGGTGATCATGGACGAACCGACGGCGGCACTTGCCGTGCGCGAGGTGCAGAGCGTGCTCGATCTCATCCGCCGGCTGAAATCGGAAGGCATCGCCGTCATCCTGATCTCGCACCGGCTGAACGACGTGCTGGCCGTCACCGACCGCATCGTCGTGCTGCGCCACGGCCGCGCCGAGGCCAATCTCGTCACGGCGAAAACGAACATGAACGAAGTCGTCGGCCGCATCGTCGGCGGCGGCGACACCAGCGCCGCGGCGGCGCATGAACAGAGAGGCTGAGATGAACACCTTTGGACTGCACACTTTCGCCATCGCCCCGGTCTGGGATTTGAACCTGATCGAGCCGCAGATGGAGCGGCTGAAGGGGCTCGGCATCGGCCTCTTGGAAATCCCGCTGCTGCGTCCCGAGGAGATCGACACTCGGCGCACGCGCGCTTTCGCTGAGCGGTGGAATGTCGAGCTTATTCCGTCGCTTGGCCTGCCGGCTTCACTTGACGTTGTGGCGCGGCCGGACCAGGCGCTGGCCTTTCTCGAACCGGCCTTTGGCGTCTGCGAAGCGGTGGGCAGCGCAGCACTTGGCGGCGTCACCTATGGCACGATCGGCAAGACGTCCGGCCGCGCGCCGACGGAAGAAGAGATCGACGGCATGTGCCGCTTCCTGGTGCGCGCGGCCAAGGCCGCCAAGGCGCATGGGCTGAAGCTCGGCATCGAGCCTTGCAACCGCTACGAGACGCACCTGATCAACCGCGGCATCGATGCGACCAACATCATCGAGCGCGTCGGCGCCGACAACATCTTCATCCATCTCGACACTTACCACATGCATATCGAGGAGGAGAGTTTCGACGCCGGCTTCAGGGCGGCGGCACCCTATCTCGGCTATGTCCATGTCTCGGAAGCCAATCGCGGCGTGCCCGGGCGCGGCATGCTCAACTGGGCGGCCTGCATGAACGCAATCGCCGCCATCGGCTACACCGGCGCCATTACGCTGGAAAGCATGAACCATGTCGATGTCGACATTGCCGGCGGGCTCGCGGTGTGGCGGCCGGTAGCGGACAATCCCGATGATGTGATCGGCGTCGGCCTGCCGTTCCTGCGCGAGGAGGCGAGGAAGGCCGGCTTGCAACTGGGGTGAGGGGGAAGACCCTCACGCCATGCCGGGCTGCCGCCGCGGTCCCAGATGGCGCACCTTGCGGCCGAGGATCATCAGCTGCCGCGCCGTGTTGTTGCGCAGGCGCCGCACGCGCCATTCCAGTCCGGTTTCGGTGGTGATCCGCTTGGCGTAGACGCTCACGCGCATGCCTTCCTCATCGGAGGCCACCTTGACCGGGTCGTCATAGAAAGCGCCGATCTTGTCAGCCGCCATGCCTGGCGTTTCCAGCCAGCGCGGAATGTGAACCGAATGGAGCTGTTCGACATCGATCATGACCCGCCCGATGCCGACGCCCGGCGTCGGGCATGTCGTCACGAATGCATCGCCAATGAAGACGACACCGTCGCGACGATGGCCTTGCGTCGTGGTCAGATTGACCTGCCTGACCTCGACGGGGCTCGCCACTTCGAAGTTGCCGCACTGCGCCGCTATTTCGGGCATCAGTTCGCACAGCATCTTTTGCGGATCGGCGCGGAAATCCCGCGTCCACTGTTCGGCGACGGTGCGATAGACGAACATGTTCGCCCGCATCTTGTCGCCGATGGGAAAGACGGTGAGATAGGCGATGCGGTCCGAGGCCCGCTTGCCGTAGCAGGTGACGGCCTGATAGGCGCAGTCACGCGGCGCAATGGCGAGGTCGAATCCCATCGACAGCGAATGCGCCTTCGACAGTTCGATGCGCTCGACGCCGATGGCGCGCCGCACCAATTCGCTGTAGCCGGTGGCCACCACCAGCAGGCGGGCATTGATGACGGTGCCGTCGCCCAGCACAAGCCGCTGCCGGTCCGGTCCGGTCGAGACCTCGGTTACCTTGCCGACCGTTAGCGGTACCTGCGACGGCAAGGCATCGCGCAGGCCATTGATCAGCGCGCCGTAGGAAAATGCGTATTCCCACTTCTTTTCACGCGCGAAGAATTGACCGAGGCGGAAGACATCGATGTCGGTAAACGGGGTGACGAGAGGCATGACCATCTTGTCGAGACCGAGCTTCTCGAACAGTTGCATCTGGTTCGCGCCGATCTTCTCGGCCCGGAACTCGTCGTGATGAACGCGGTGCGGGTCGATCAGCGCCACCTTGCGGCCGGCGTTTCCCAACACCGTTGCCAGGGTGGTGCCGGCCATTCCGGCGCCAATGATTGCCACGTCGACTTCAGCCGGGGCGGGCTCGGCGGGGGCAAGTCACCGCCCTTCATGCTAGTCATCTTCCGTCTCCACAATCTGTGGTGGAAATATCTCGTGGACCCATATCAACCTCAAGCAACCAGCGCGCGTGGCTGGTAGTAACGAACGTTTAGGTTAACGACGGTCGCCCTTCTGTTTCCAGCGCGGCGCGATCGCCGAGCCATCGATGAATTCCAGGCCGCCCGCCTCGTTGAGCGTGTGCAGCTTGCGCCCATTCCATAGCGCGCCAGGAGTTAAGATGGTCTCGACAACCTGCTCCATGCCGTTCAAATCAAGGTGAGCGACGCGTGCGATACCAAGTGCGGCGCCATAACTCCTGCGGCAATCCTGCACCGGACGCAGCAGATCGTTGCCGCGCTTGACCATGCGGCCGGCCGGCCGCGCCGAGGCAATGTCGACCAAAACGGGATTTTTGGGATGCGGCGTCCACGGGCCGCGAAAGTCCGGCGCCGACCACAGATGCAGCGCATCGGAGAAGGCGCCGCCGCCGTCGCGGACGGTGGCGAACAGCCACCAGCGCCCGCCATCCTCGACCAAAGTGGCGTCGCTGGCGACGATGTCGGACAGCAGCGTCGCTTCCTTGACCCAGCCGCCGGGGAAGGCGGTGGCGCGGTAGAGGTCGACCGTGCCGTTGGCGCAGCTTTCCGGCACCATCCAGACCTCGCCGTCGCGCTCGAAGACGAAGGGGTAGGAGAGGTGAAAGGGCAGGTCGAGCACCGGCTCGGGACGTCCGATCGGCCCTGACGGGCCGAACGGCACGGCGGAGATGATGGCCCGGCCCAGACGGTGGATATAATCCTCGACGAACAGGGTGACCTGTCCCTGATACAGGATCGGAAACGGATCGGCGTAGAAGCGGCTGCCGTCGTCGGGCAGCACCTGCCAGCCGGATGCCGGATGGGCGCGCAGGTCGTAGAGGTCGCGGCCATTGGTCTGGCGCCAGCCGACCTTCCAGTGCGGGGCGTTGTAGCAGAGGTGGTAGATCTTCTGGACGATGCGCCGCGCCAGCGCCTTGCCCGCCCTGATGCCAAGCTTGGCGGCGGAGGGTATCTGCGGCGAGGCACCGGCTTGCGCCGGTTCGGGCAGCACGGGCACGGCCCGCGCCGCGCCATTCATTGCTGAGGGGGGCATTGCCGCGACGATCAGGCTTGCCGTGCGTGCCAGCATGTCCTGGAAGGAGGCCAGCGCGATGCCGCCATATTCGGTGCCCAGGCGTCCTTCGGCAACAATGGTGCCGCTTTCCTCGATGCGGGCAATCGGCGTGCGGCCGTCGAGGATCAGCGCCAGCAGAGCCGCTTCGCCGGCGGCGCCGTCATAGGTGACGGGCCAGACCCGCGTTGCTTCCAAGCTCACGTCGCCGCAGAGGTCGATCACCAGATCGGGTGAAGCGGGCGGCTGCGTCCGGTAGGGCGCGAGCGCCGACAGCGGCAGGCGCTTGGCAAGCCCGTCCGCCGGCAGGCCATGGAGGACCGTTTCAAGCTGGAACAATGCCGCGGCGCTGCCCGGAATGCCGCCCCCGGCCGGCCTGGCGTCGACGGACACCTCGACCTGCGCAAGCGCCGCCAGCCGCTGCAGCAGCGTCAGGTGAAAAGCACGGACGCATTCGCCGTCCAGGCGCAGGCTCACTTGCATGTCGCACCCCTGGCGTTGTGATGTCTTGTATCTGGCCGGCGTTCGATATCAGGGCAGGGGAGATGGCGGCACGGGAGGGCTGGACTGAAGTGCTGCCCCATTTCCATTCGTCTCCTGCTCGCTCGCGCCCGTATCAGCGCCTGTGCCTAATATTACGCAAACTCCATGCCAAAAATGCGTAAACTCCCTGCCGAAAATCAGAAGAGCTCCCAACATAATTAACAGTGTTTTAACAGTTGGAGGAATAGCTAGGCTGAAGCCGCAATTTAATCTTTGCAGGCACATGGAGTGTTGTCGGAGCGACCGTTGCAATCATCCCTGCTCTCGTTGCCGCAACAAAACGCTCCGGAGGCGATGCAATATGCCCCGGAGCCGGTGCCGATGCCGACCTATTCATCCTCGACCGTCGAACTGGGTGACCTGAAGCGCATATTGGTGCGCCGCCGTTTCCTGATCCTCGCCACCGCCGCGTTGCTGACCCTGGTGACGCTGGCCTATGGATTGCTCACGCCGGCGCTGTACAGTTCGGTTTCGGAAATCCTCATCGATCCACAAGACCTGCAGGTGGTCACCAACGACGTCAATCCGAGCCGCGTTCCGCCCGATGGCGGCATCACCATGGTGGAAAGCCAGGTCAGTGTCGTCCAGTCGACGGGCGTGCTGCTCAAGGCGATCCAGGCAACCAACCTGACCGACGATCCGGAATTCAACGGGCAGGGCGGGTTGTTGAGCCGTTTGCTCGGCGGCGTGCTGGGCTCGGGCTCGGCCGAAACCGACAGGACGGGCAAGACGCTCGATGCGCTGCGCCGGCGGCTGGCGGTGAAACGGGCCGACAAGGTGCTGGTCCTCGACGTGATCGTCACCGCCAAGAGCGCCGACAAGGCGGCGAAGCTCGCCAATGCCATCGCGCAGGCCTATCTGGCCGACCAGGCGAGCGCGCGCGCCAAGATGGCCACGGACGCTTCCGATTCCATCACCGCGCGGCTGGACGAGCAGCGCAAGCGCGTGCAGAAGGCCGAGAACGCTGTCGAGGCCTACAAGTCCGCCAACAACATGGTGATGGCGGCGGGCAATCTGGTCAGCGACCAGGAACTGACCGAGATCAACACGCAGCTCTCGGCCGCGCAGAGCCGCACCGCGACGCTGAAGGCGCAGGTCGACCAATTGCGCCGGTCCGGCGGCGCGCCGGACGCCACCTCGGAAGCGATGCGCTCGTCGGTGATCTCCAGCCTGCGGGCACAGGAGGCGACGCTTGTCGACCAGGTCTCGCAGCTTGGCACCGAACTCGGGCCGCGCCACCCCTCGATGATCGCCGCCCAGCAGCAGCTGCGCGACACGCGCGCGCTCATCGCGCGTGAACTCGGCCGCATCGGCGCCGCCGCCGAAACCGACTATGAGCGGGCGCTGGCCAACCAGCAGGCGCTCGAAGCCAAGGTCGCCGGCATGAAGAGCAAGTCGCTCGACACCGACCAGGCTTCGGTCAAGCTGCGCGAATTGCAGCGCGATCTCGAGGCGGTGCGCTCGGTCTACGCCACCTATCTGCAGCGGGCGCAGGAGACGCGCGAGCAGATCAATGTCGACAGCACCAATGCGCGCATCATCTCCAACGCCATGCCCGCCCTGAAGAAGAGCTGGCCGCCTTTGCCGCTGCTGCTTTTCGGCGCTCTCTTCGGCGGGCTGGGGCTGGGCACCGCGCTGGCGCTGATCGCGGAATATTCCTCGCCGACCGTGCTTTCCAGCGCGCAGATGCAATCGGCCATCGACGCGCCGGTGTTCGGCGTGCTGCCGGCAAAATCGTCCCGTCGCCGCTGGTGGCCTTTCGGCGCCGCCACTGCTGCAGGGCAGAAGACGGATGCGGTCGCGGGCCTGGCGCTGAGGCGCCTGTTCGCCTCCAGCCGGCGTCCGCCGAACTGGCCGCTGGTGCCGTCCATACTGCTGACGTCGCCGCCCGAGGACGCCGCGCATCGGAGCCGGGTGGCACGCCTGCTCGCCAATGCCGCGGCTGCCAGGGGCAGCCGTGTCCTGTTCATCGACACCAATGCCGGCAGCGGCAAGAAGGAGTCGCAGCCCGGTCTCCTCGACGTGCTGCGCGGCGAATATGCCTTCGAGGCGCTGAGCCAGTACACGGCCGGCAGCAATGTCGCTGTTCTGGGCAGGGGCCGGCAGACGGCCGTCTTCTCCGAAGCGCAGGGTGTCTATTTCACGCAGCACATGCTGGCCCAGGCCGGCCGCAACTTCGACCTCGTCGTCGTCGACGGCGGCGCGCTGGCCGACAATCTCAACGCCTCGCCGCTGGTCGCCATGGTCGACGAGATCGTGATGGTCGCGACGCTCAACTCGACGCCGATGGCCGACGTCACGGCGGCCTCGCAGGCCATTTCCGTCATGGGGCGGTTGCCGACCGGCGCCTTGCTGGTCGACGAGGCGGCCTGACATGGCCACCACCGGGACAGCCACCGGGGGGGCCGCCAACCCGGCTGCCGGCTGGCCCGGTTCGGGTCAAGGCGGTTCGGGTCAGGCCACTGGGCGCGCGGGCAGCTCCGTCGACTGGCTGACCCGCTTCGGCCTGGTCGCAACGGTGGCGTTGCTGTTCAGCATCTCCGGCGGCATGCTGTGGCTGGTGGGCTATAATTACGATGGCTTGACCGGCAATCCGGCGACCAAGATCCATCCCTCGACCTATCTGCTCGTGCTGGTGTTTGCCTGGCGCGCCTGCACTTTCGGCAATCCGATCGGCTATATGGTCGCCGTCGCCGACCGGCGGCCGGCCAGCACGCTGATGGCGGTCATCTCGATCGTGCTGCTGGTCATCGTCATCGCCAGGCAGCGTCCCGGCATGGCCGGCATGATCGACACCTTCGTGGCGCCGGCACTGCTGGTGATGATGCTGGGCGAGGACGACGAAAAGACATTCGCCCGGATGCAGACCGTCGTTCACGCCATCATGACCGTGAACGCTTTGCTCGCTTTGTTCGAGTTCGCCACCAAGACGCTGATCTTTCCCTATCGCCTCGACGGCGAGGTGTTCATGGCCGACCTGCGCTCGACGGCGCTTCAGGGCCATCCGCTGTCCAATGCCACGGTCACCTCGGTCTATGTGCTGGCGCTGCTCTCCGGTTCGAAATCCCTGTCCACGCCACTGCGGCTCGGCCTTATCGGCCTGCAATGCGCGGCTCTCGTTGCCTTCGGCGGCCGCTCGGCGATGGTGACGACGATCGTGCTCGGCGGTTGCTATCTGCTCATCCAGGGCCTGCGCAGCCTGCGCACGGGGCGCGTCAACCTGCTTGGCGCGGCACTCGGCCTCATCCTTGCCGCGCTGGTGCCGGTCGTCATCGCGGTCGCGGCGTCATACGGCTTCTTCGACGCGCTGCTCGAGCGCTTCGTGTCGGACAGTGGCAGCGCCAACGCCCGCGTCGAAATGTTCGAGCTCTTCAAACATTTCGAACTGCGCGACCTGATCGTGGGGCCCGATATCGATCTCATCGAAAGCCTGCGCCGCATCAGCGGCCTCGAACAGGGCATCGAGAACCCGGTCATCCGCCTGATCCTCTACCAGGGCGCCTTCTTCACCTTGCTGTTGTTTGTCGGCTTCGCCCTGTTCATGCACGAAGTGGCGCGCCGCTGCCATTCCGGCCTCTGGCTGACGATGCTGGGCTGGCTGATCCTGCTCAACACCTCCGAAAGCCTGGCGTCGAAGACGACGCTGATGACCAAATTCGTGGTGATCGCGCTGGTGCTTTACCGGCCGGTGGGCAAGGTGGTGGGGCGAACAGAGCGGTTCATCCCGCCCGGCAAGCGCAAAACCGCTCCAACTCTTTGTCTTGACGCAAATCCAACAGGCTGCCGCCATTGAGTGCGAAAGAGGGCGTTCTATAGCACGTGGTCATGTTCCTCGAGGCGCAAACAGAATAATCGCGGCCGCCAGTATCGCGATTACCCCGCCGACGAGATCCCATGTGTCCGGCCGATGCCCCTCGGCCAGCCACAGCCAAAGCAGCGACGCGACGATGTAGATGCCGCCATAGGCCGCGTATGCGCGGCCGGCATAGTCGCTGGGAATAAGCGTAAGCAAATATGCGAACAGCACCAGGCAGGCGATACCCGGCACCAGCCACAGGATCGATTTCCCCTGCCTCAGCCAAACCCAGAAGGCAAAACAGCCTGCAATCTCGGCGAGCGCAGCAGATGCAAACGTCAGGAACGTGCTTAGTAGAATAGGCATGAAGTCTGAATTTCTCACAAGCGCGTGGTGATAGCCACCAGCCAGTCCGGCAAAGCCTGTTCAAGGCCGATTTGTATAGTGCGGTCAAACCCCGACAGGGTCATGACTCCGGCCACGACAAGCAGCGCGCCGAGGGCCATTTTGATGCCACTGGACGCGCCGAGCATTCGACCCCGCCAGCGGAGCAACGCTTCGCGGGACATTAGAGCTAGAGCCAGCAGCGGCAATGATGTGCCGATGCCGAAAGCCAGCATCGTCAGCACCACCATGCCAAGGTTCTCACCCCGCGCGGCCATGATGGACGCGGCGCCGAGAGTCGGTCCGACGCAAGGCGTCCATACCGCGCCGAGCAGCAATCCAACGCCGAATTGACCAGAGATGCCGGACGTCGAGAACCCGCCGAAACGGCTCTGCGTCCAGTTGCTTACCGGACCGGCCGCCGTCGCGAACTGCGTCTGGAACCGAGGGACGAGCAGCACCGCGCCAACCAGTATCAGCAGCACAGCGGCAGCGGTACGAAACACGGTCATGTCGAGGCCGATTGAAAAGCCGATGGTGGCGACGAACACGCCTATCGCGGTGAAAGAGACGGCGACGCCTGCGGCTAGGGCCAATGGTGCCAGCCGGTGTTCGGCCACCGCCCCAGTCAGGACGACCGGCAGCAGCGGCAGCACACAGGGCGAGAGGATCGACAGGACGCCAGCAAGGAGCGCAAGCAGCATGCTACAGCGCCTCGCGCAGCAGGGCCTCGATGACCGCCGGGTCGGTCTGGCCAGTCTGTCGGTCGACTTCCTTGCCACCCTTGTAGACGATCATCGTGCTTTGCATCTGCACGCGATAGCGAGCCAGGATTTCCTTTTGCGTGTCGAAGTCGACATCGAACTTCTTCATGCTCTTGAAGTCAGGCGACGCCAGCAGCGACGCCACGATGGGCTTTTGCGCCTGACAGGTTTCGCACCACGGCGCGGTGACATGGATCATCACAGGGCCGCCTGCCTTGAGGGCTTCGTCAAAGCCGGGAATGGTTTCGTCGCCATTGTGGGCCAGCGCAGGCAAGACAGCCGCCGCAATACCGGCAGCAGCCGAGAGGATCAGAAAGTGACGACGTTGCATGTTATGCGGTCTCCCTAGGGTTGGATGCAGCGAGTTCAGGGGCAAAGTGGTCAAACAACAGGTCGGCCGCATCGGCCGCTGCCTGTGGTGCGGTGATGGTGAGAACAACGGCGCGCGGGCTTGTCTTCAGGTCAAAGGTTAGGAATGAGCAGCAAGCCTGCTCCTTGCGCATCAGGTCGGCGACCTCTTCGAGTACTTCCGCTCCATAGGTCAGCTTGAGCGATAGCGTCGTACGCTCGGCGTGATGCAGTGAGCGACGGGCCAACGCGCGAATGCCTGCAACTCGCTCCTTGAAATCAGAGGCACCAAGGGTGCAGGCGATGGACAGAGCGTCATTGTCGTCCGCGGAGGTGCAGGATGGACCGCAGCCGCACTCGCCTTGTGCCATCAATGACTGAAATGTGGCGGCCGTTGCTGCTTTGCGACGAGATAGGAGATAGATCCCACCGACAGGAACGGCGAGTGCGAGCAGGCCAAGGCCCCAAGTGCATGCGGCACCGGCGATAGTTGCCAAGCTCGTCCCGACAAGAGCTGCCGGCACGACGGCGACCGCGCAGCAGGCTCCACAGGCGACGGTGGCAGCACCGGCCCATTTCACGGTGTTGTTCATCAAAGTGGCCTTCCGGTTTCTACCTTTGCAATGGCTTACTCCTTCAAGTAACTTGAGGTTCAAGGAGTATTTTTCGATGAACCTTCACATCCGCGTGTTCACCATTGGCGCGCTCGCCAAGGCTGCCGGCGTCTCGACGCCCACCATCCGCTACTACGAGGAGATCGGTTTGTTGCCTCCCGCGCCGCGAACGGCCGGAGGTCAGCGCACCTATGACAACGACGATTTGGGGCGGTTGACGTTCATCAAGCAATGCCGCGACTTTGGCTTCGGTATCGATCAGGTGCGTGTGTTGTTGGACCTGTCGATCAGCAGCAGCCGCGACTGCGTCGAGACACGCGACATCGCCCAGCAACATCTCAACCAGGTGCGCCAGAAACTCGCCGAACTGCGCTTGCTCGAACGACGGCTAGAGAGCTTTGTTACCCGCTGCAATGTCGCCTGCGTCGGCGGGGCCGGCCAGGACTGCGTGATCTTCAAGGAAATGGCGGCGCCGACCAAGGGCGGCTGCTGTGGTTGATAGCTGGCTGTCGCGGTTGCTCGTCAGTCCGGGACGATTGAATTCGGTTGTTCAAAAGAATGGGCTTTGGCCTACTGCGGCATCCTCAACCCAAGCGCCTCGACCATCGCCGGGTCGAGCGCGCGGGTGGGGCCGTCCATCATGCCCATGCCGTCGAAGAGATCCCAGAACGCCCAGGGGAAGCCGAACGACTCGGCGCTCTGCCTGACATCGGCGATATAGCGGGCGCGGTCGGGGTTGGGGGCGGCGGTGTAGCGGGCGTCGGTGCGCAGCGCGCCGAACTCGCCCATGATGATGCGGCTGGGCGCAATGCCATGGCTGTCGGCCCAAGCGCTGACCTGGCTGAGATAGCTGTCGACGAAGCGGCGGTCGGGCTGGGCGTCGAAATAGACTTTCAGCACGCGCTCGGTTTCCGCATAGGCGGCCTGTTTGTCTGCTTCGGAGGTCTCGGTATCCGCAGCCATGCGTGCCCTGACGGAGGCCAGTGTCTGTTCGAGCGAGCCGGCGGAGGCCGGCCACGGCACATTGTTCAGCGCGCGGTAGACGGGTTCGCGCATCCACGGCGCGCCCTGATGGCTGAACAGATAGGGCTCGTAGAAGTGGAAGGTGAACAGGATCGGCTCAGCGCCCGCCAGCGGCCCCGGGTCGAGCGCGGTGAGACCGCGCACCATCGAGCCGCAGCCGCCGGTGACGACCAGCGGCAGGAACGGAGGCCCAGCCATTGCGCCAATAGGCCACCGCGCCATTAAAAGCAGCTGCTTTTGAACTTCCACCCATTCTTCCGAAGAACAGTCCTGCGGCGGCTCGTTGACCGGCTCCAACGCTACTTTGCCGGGCGCCTTCTCGTGAATGATACTAAGGTGACCGCCCAACTCGGAGATGAACATCGCGTAGCGTCCGAATTCCGGCGCCAGCCTGCTGGAAATCATGCGGTCGGGGGTCCAGTAATGCGTGGCGGCGTTGGGCTGTACATTGACGATGACACCGAGATCGGCGGCAAGGGCTGCGTTTACGGCCTCGATCAGCATCGCCATCAGCTCGCGGCGGCGCTCGCCCTCAAAGGCAAGGAACGGGCCGGGATCGACGGGCAGGCGGATGAAATCGAGCCCTGTCGCACGCAGCCGACGGAGGTCGTCTGGGGTCGGCACCGGCCGCTGCGACTGGAAGGGCGGCCAGTCATAGTCGGTGCGCGGTGCCGGAAACTCACGCGTCAGCGCAAACCAGGGCCAGGCATTGACGCCGCGGCGGAACCGCCACTCGCCGCTGGCGGCAAGCGCGGGCGGTGCGGACGACAGCGGCGCCAGCACCGCGGCAGCGGGCACCAGCGCGGTCGACAGCGCGGTGCTCAGAACCCGCCGTCGCGACCAGCCCGTCATACGGCGCCGGGCGAGGGACGGTCGATCGCGGCCGTTCTTGGGGCGCTCACGCCGAGAAGCCGGTAGGCTTCGTTCTCGTAGGCCAGCAGGACATCGTCCCAGCGGAAGGCTTCGCGGGCACGCGTCCTGGCGGCTTCGCCGCAGGCCTTGACCAGCGCGTCATCCTCCATCGCCTGCTGCATCCGCTCGGCGCAGCTTTGCCTGTCGGTGAAATGGATGGCGGCAGCACCCGCGACCCACCTGTTGTAGGGATTGTCGTGCGCGATCACCATGTTGCCGGCGGCCAGCGCCTCGACCAGCGACGGGTTGGTGCCGCCGACCGTATGGCCATGCATATAGGCGCGCGCGTGATACCGCAGCGCCTTCACCGCCGCCTGGTCGTAGATGGCGCCCGGCAGGACCACCGAGGCGTTCGCCGCCTTGCGGACGGCGACATGATAGGGAATCTGGTCGGACAGCGTACCTAGCACCACCAGCTTCATGTCGCGCTTCTGGCTGCAGAAGGCTTCGACGATGGGCAGGATGTTGTTGTCGGGCTCGATGCGCGCAATCGAGATCAGGTATTTTCCAGGCTCGAGGCCGAGTGCGCGCACTGGCGCCTCGGGTGCCGAGGTCACCGGGTCGGCGCCATAAGCGATGGTGGTGATGGCGCTGCGCGGCCGGCGTGTCGCCAGGTGATCGGCGATAACAGGATGGTCGGCGACCAGGCGGTGCGAGGCCCAGGCGCCGATCCATTCATTGAGCCAGAACCATGTGCGCGCCGCGCGCCCCCATTTGGGGCGCCGCCACTCGATGCCGTCCATATTGGTGATGATCTTGCGCCGCATCAGCCTGAGCCAGGTCAGGAAGACCGCGCCATTATAGCCGAGCACCAGGCAGACGCCGGGCCGGCGCGCGGCGTCGAGCACGCATTGCCAGTCGAATTCCAGCGTCGCGCGCGGGCCTTTCGAGGCGACCTGGATGTGGATGAGGTCGATGCCGTTCCAGGTTTCGGTGCGCACCCTCTGGTCGACCCGCTCGACCTCGTCCTGGCAGTAGACGCCGACCTTCCAGCCGCGCCCGACCAGAAAAAGCGCCAGCTTCTCGGCGAAGGTTTCAAAGCCGCCATGGGCGGCGGGGATGCCGCGCGTTCCCAGGATCAGGATGGCAGGCTGTTCCGATTTCATGACTGCTGGCACTTTCAAGTCCGCCCGATCCGCGATGCGCGGCTGTCCCATTTCAAAACCGCCGCCTTGCAAGATGCCTGCCAGACCCGATTCCAGCCATTGTCGCATCCAGGTTGTAAAATATTTCTTCCAAACGCCCGGGTTGTTTCATTATCGGTCAACCTTCCACAGGTATGTGTATCGAAACGAGGCAATGCCGGGCCGGTTGGCCTGTAAATGGATATATTAGAACGGCATAATCCTTGCAAATGGACTTCTGCGCGTCGGAATCGGCGGAAGGCGTGCAGCATTGGTGTGGTGATCCGGGTTTACATCCGTTTCTGACCGCACTGACAACGAGGGAAGTCCAAAGGGGTGTTGGCTTGAAGTTTCCGGTCGCCGATAGCGTCAGGCGGCGGAATCGTCTCACCACCCTGACAGAAAGATGCATGTGAAGATGCGGATTGCTTGCATCCATCAGGGTTACGAACTCTACGGTTCCGACCGCAGCTTCGCGGAGAGCGTCGCCGCGTTGCGCGCCGCGTTTCCGTCGGCCGATATCGAGGTGGTCTTGCCGCGCAGAGGACCGATCGTCGAAATCCTGGAGCCTCATGCCAGCCGCATCGTCTTCGAGCCGCTCTGGGTGCTCAGGCGCCAGGCGATGCTGAGGCTGGCGACCGTCGAGATGGCGCGGCTGCCGGTGGCGCTGTGGCGGGCCTGGCGGCGCTTGCGCGATTGCGACCTCGTCTACGTCAACACCTCGATCGTCGCCGACTATGCGCTGGCCTCGCGCCTGCTGCCCAGCAAGGCATTGCTGCACATCCATGAAATTCCCGAAGGCGTGCTGCGCCGGATCCTCGTCGGGCTGATGCACTGGAGCCATGCCGACCTCATCTTCAATTCGAAAGCGACGCGCGCCACGTTCGGCGAGCCCAAATCCGCACGCTCTTACGTCGTCTATAATGGCGTTGCCGGCCCGGCGGCGGCGCAAGCGATGACCTATGACGGCACGCGCCCGCTGCGGGTGCTGCTGCTTGGCCGCATCAACCGGATCAAGGGTCAGGAGGTGCTTTTGCAGGCGATCGCCTCGCTGCCGGCCGAGCTCAAGTCGCGGATCGAGGTGCGGCTGGTCGGCGGCGCCTTTGAAAGCGTCGAGCGCGAGCATGCGCTGGCCGAACTGGTCGAGACCATGGGGCTGGCCGGACAGGTCAGCGCCTTGCCCTTCATCCCGGACCCTTCGGAGCATTATCGCTGGGCCGACATCGTCACCGTGCCGTCGCGGCGTCCGGAATCGCTCGGTCGCGTCGCCATCGAGGCAATGGCCTATGGCCGTCCGCCGCTGGTGTCGGCGATCGGCGGGCTGGTCGAGGTGGTCGCAGACGGCGAGACCGGCTGGCATGTTCCGCCGGGCGATGCACCGGCCCTTGCCGCGAAATTGCGGGAGATCATCCTTGCCCCCGAGGCCTGGCGCGGTTTTGTCGCCGCCGGGCGCAAGCGCTACGAGACGATGTTCAGCGAGCCGGTCGCGGCCGCGGCGATCGCCGCGATCGCCGCCGACAAGCTGAAGGCGGCCATCGCAAGGCCGGGCAGGGCGGCAAGCACGCGCCAGGCGGAGACACGGCCGTGAAGTTCCCGATCCATCTGGTGCGGCGTCTCGTGCTGATGATCGGCGGCGAGGCGATGCAGAGCGGCTTCCACTTCGCCCTCAACATCATGCTGCTGCACATGCTGTCGGCGCAAGGCTACGGCCTGTTCGCCATCGGCATGGTGATGGGCGGCGTCGGCCTGTCCTACATCAGGTCGCTCACCGCCGTCCCGCCTCGATATGGATGAGCAAGAGCAACAACACCGCCGGCGTCGATGCGTATGACGTGGCCTTCGGAACGGCGGCGCTGATGGTGGCGCTGCTGATGGCGGTCGGCACCGCGGTCCTGATGCATCTCCTGGGCGACCCCTCAGGCATTGCCGCCGGCTGCTTCGTCGGCGCATGGTCGCTGCGCAGCCATATGCGCACGGCCTTCTTCGCGCGCCGCCAACAGGTGGTAGTCTCCATCAGCGATGCCGCTTTCACAATCGCCGGCACCGTGCTCGCCGGGCTGGCAATCTGGTTCGCCCGGGATGCGTTGCAGGCCGTGTTCTATGCGCTTGCCGCGGCGAATGTGTTTGGCATCTTCGTCCTGGTCCGGCTGGCGCGCCGTACAATTCGCATCTCCTTCCGCATGCCGACGCGGCGGCGCTATACCAGGCTGTGGCGCCAGCTGTGCTGGTCGGCGTTCAGCGCGACCACCACCAACATCCAGGGTCAATGCCTGGCGCTGCTGGTCGCGGGCATTGCCGGGCCTGCCGCCTATGCACCGCTGGCGGCGGTGATCGTGCTGTTCGCGCCGCTGCGCATCATCAGCCTTGCTTTCGTGAACATGACTCAGCCGGAGCTCGCCAAGTTGATGCGGCTGGGCGAAACGCGCCGGGTCTGGGCGCAGGCGAAGATCTGGTCGGTGGTCATGGGGCTCGGCGGCCTGGCCTATGGATGCGCCATCCTGTTCGTCCTGCCGATGATCAAATCCCAGGCTCTGCAGGATGCCTCGGTGGGTTTTATCGGGCTTCTGGTTACAGTGAATTTCATCCCGATCATGCTCTACATCATGCCCCGCATTGTGCTTGAGATCCTCGGCGATTTCCGGATCGTCGCCTTCATCACCTTGGGCGGCGCGATCGTCGGGCTGGCGCTGATCGCGGTCCTGCTGGCAATCGCGTCCCCGCCGTGGGCGCTGCTGGGTTCGGCGGTCTCCGAGACCTTCGTGCTCGCGGCATCATGGTATTTCGTGCATCACCGCATGTGGAACATCGAGCACCCGGACCAGCAGCGTAACAGCCGCCTGGGCACCTGGCGGCGGGCGGTCGCGTTCGCCGCGGCGAGACGATAGGAGATGGATTTGGCAGGCCAGGCAGTGCAAATTGCTGCGGTGGACGGCTTGCCCGACGGGCAGGTTTCGCCCCCAGTTGCCGTCGCAGCGAACGACGCCTACACGGCGCGATTGCACACCAGTCTCGAAACGGTGCGGCCGCTCTGGCTGCGCTTCCAGGAAAGCGGTGTGTGCACCGGTCACCAGAATTATGCGTGGGCCGAGGGGATTGTCGCGCGGCTGATGCCGGAAGGTGCCGAACCGCTCATCGTCGAGGTGAACGACGCCGCGACCGGCGAACCCAGGATGCTGGTGCCGTTGATGCGCCGGCCGGCGCTGGGCCATCGGGTGATAGAATGGCTGAGCTGTGGCGTCTGCGACTATTCGGCACCGCTGCTGGCCGATGCGAGGCCGTGGACCACACAATCCGCACAGGCCGCATGGGCCGCGGTGCGCTCCGTGCTGCCGCCGGCGGACCGGTTCCACATCACGGGGATTCCACAACAGATCAACGGCGTCGCCAATCCGCTTGCCTTGCTCGCGGCGACGCGCGATTCGCTCCAGACCACTTTCGGCCTCGCCATCGACGGCGATCCGGATACGGTCCTCAAGCGCTTGTGCAAGCCCTCCTTCGTCAAGGAATTCGGCAAGGATTGGCGCCGGCTCGAACGGCTCGGTGAAGTGGAACTGGTCGAGGCCGGCACGCCGGCCGAGGTGGAGCGTATCTTCGGCGAACTGGTCCGG
Organism: Mesorhizobium kamtschaticum; assembly: GCF_056174585.1. Taxonomy (NCBI): domain Bacteria; kingdom Pseudomonadati; phylum Pseudomonadota; class Alphaproteobacteria; order Hyphomicrobiales; family Phyllobacteriaceae; genus Mesorhizobium; species Mesorhizobium kamtschaticum. The sequence goes on from NZ_CM149691.1 coordinate 3,461,148, forward strand.
ATGCGGCTCAGCCGCTTTCGCGAGCTTGGCCGCTTCGACCTGCTGACGCAGGAGAAAGTCGTCGATTTCTACCGCAACGCCGCTGTTCGCGGCCTGTCGGACGGAGCGGTGCGGCTGTTTGGGCTGCGCGTGGCCGAGGCTCTGATCGCGGTCCAATATCTTCTGGTTCATCAAGACACTGTTCATGCTCTGCTGATAGCAATCGACCAGAGCGCGGTGCCCAATGTGTCACCAGGACTTGCAATCATGGGCAGGTTGATGGGTTGGGCGCGCAAGCAAGGCTTTGGTTATTTCGACCTGTCGGTCGGCAACCAGAGCTACAAGGCAAATATGGGCGCTACGGGTTCGGTCCTGGTCGAACTCTGCCACGGGTTCACGATGCGGGGCAATGCCGCGAGCACTGCCATCAAGTTCCGCGACTGGACCGAGGTTTTCGTGCGCTCAAACCCACGGCTGCTCAAAGCGGCTCAGGGAACGATGCGGGGCTTGCGGCGCTTGCGTGGAGGGCGCTGAGGGCGGGCCAGAACGAACAGGAGAAGCGTTTGGCAAGCCAGGCAATGCGACAGGCTGCGGCAACCGAGGGCGCCGTCAGGCTTTCGCCGATCACCGTCGGCTTCGGCATGGCCGCGCGCTTTGCGGCGCGGCTGCACACCAGCTTCGACACCGTAAAGCCCCTCTGGTTGCGCCTTGAGGAGACTGGCCTGTGTACCGGCCACCAGGGCTTTGCCTGGGTGGAAGGGATCGCCAAGCGGCTGATGCCCAAAAGCGCGGAGTTGCTCGTCGTCGAGGTCAATGACGCCGCCACGGGTGCGCCGGTCATGCTGCTGCCGCTGATGCGCCGCCGGGCCACGGGCCATTACGTGATCGAATGGCTGAGCGGCGGCGTGTGCGACTACGCGGCGCCGCTGTTGGCCGATGCGAGACCCTGGACCCGGCAGAGTGCCGACGACGCCTGGGCGGCGGTGCGCGCCGTGCTGTCGCCGACGGATCGCTTCCACATCGCGGGAATCCCGCAACAGATCCACGGCGTCGACAATCCGCTGGCGCTGCTTTCGGTGGTGCGCAACTCGATCCAGCTCGCCTCTGGCCTGGTCCTGGATGGCAATCCGGAGACGCTGATCAAGCGCATCTGCAAACCGTCCTTCGCCAAGAATTTCTACAAGCACTCCCGCCGCTTCGAACAGATGGGTAAGCTCGATCTGGTCGAAGCCGAGACGCCTGACATGGTGGAGCAGCAGTTCGCCACGCTTTTGGAGCTCAGGCTCAACCGCTTCCGCGAGCTCGGGCGTTTCGACCTCCTGACGCAAGCGCCGGTCGTCGAGTTCTACCGCAACGCCGCCCTGCAGGGCCTTTCCGACGGTTCGGTGCGGCTGTTCGGGCTGCGTGCCGGTGAAACCTATCTCGCCGTCATCTACGTGCTGGTCATGAAGGGCACCTTGCACGCGCTGCTGCTCGGGATCGACCAGGACGCGGTTCCCAACGTCTCGCCAGGCCTGACGACGATCGGCAAGCTGATGATGTGGGCGCGCGCGCAGGGGCTCGGTTATTTCGACCTGTCGGTCGGCAGCCAGGGCTACAAGCAGCATATCGGCGCTTCGAGCGCGGTGCTGGCCGAGTTGTGCGAGGCGGTGACGCTGAAGGGCAGGGGGTCGACCGCCTATATCAAGCTGCGCGCGAAGACCGAGCTTTTCGTGCGCTCCAAGCCCGGGCTGTACAAGGCCGTTCAGGGCATGATGCGGCGGTTGCGGCGATTGAAGAACTGAGGCTGCCGTCCAGACGGATTGACAAGCTCCCGGCAAAGTCATCACGCTCCTGCATCCAACGATTTCGGGAGGCAATGATGGCAAGCCTGGTGGTCATGTACGGCACGCCCGGGGATCCGGCGGCGTTCGATGCCTATTATCGTGAAAAGCATATCCCGCTGGCCAAGACCATTCCGGGATTGCGGCGCTACGAAATCAGCCGCGGCCCGGTGATGACACCGGCCGGGCCGTCGAAAGTCCACCTGGTCGCCACCTTGCACTTCGATGACCTGGCCGCCATCCAGAATGCCTTCGCCAGCGCCGAAGGGCAGGTGACGGCCGCCGATCTCCAGGTCTTCGCAACCGGCGGTGCCGACATGCTGATCTTCGACGGCGAGGACGTGTGACTTCTCACAGCGTCTCGGTATCGAAGAGCAGCATCGCCACCATATCGTCATCGCCGGCGAATTTGCGCCGGTCCACCGCACAGGCCCGGCCGATATCGCTGGCAAAGGCCGTGCGAATGGCCTCCAGGCTGTCGAAATAGAGGGTCGCCACCCTGTAGGGCGTCTCGCCCGACAGGACGTTCATGATCGGCGGCCGGCTGATCTCGTAGCGCCGCAGTCCGGGCAATTGCTTGGCCAGCGGCACGTGAATGTCGTGGTAATGACGCTCGAAGGCCGCCGGATCGGCGGGGGTTTTGTAGATGACAAGCATCTTGGCCATGATGGTGCTCCCTGTCGTTTGACGTGATCGCGCCTCGCTGGCGCCGCACCAATGTCGTTCGCCGGGAGCGGATTTCGACAAGGGGGGTTCGCGAACCCAGTAAAATGGCCCCGGCGCATGAAGATATTTCGCGCCTGACAATGGCAAAACCCGTGGGCGCATTTGGCACTTGATCCATGTCAAAGCGGATCGGCGTCGATGCGCCTATCTGGTCTCCTGTCTTGGGAAGGACACAAGGCGGGCGGGCGGTTCCAGATCGGCAAGCTGAAAACAGCTCCGACCTGGACCGCCTGCAACCAAGCCGTGTCCGCTGGGCGGATGCTTCATGTTTTGATTCAGCTCCGCCCGCAAGCACGTTCGAAAGTTTGGCAAAATTTAACCGAACCGCAACTCAGGGTCTCTATAGGGTTGTGCGAGGGATAAGAAACCAGGGGCTTGAAATGCAAGCAATCGTTTCCCGTTTCATGCGCGATGAAACCGGCGCGACCGCCATCGAATATGGCTTGATCGCCGCCCTTATCGCGCTTGCCATCATCACCGGCGCCGGCGCGCTCGGCAATGCCATCAATGCCAAGTTCACGACGATCGGCACGAAGGTCACCAGCAGCGGATCGTAAACTTGCTCGGCCGCGAAATTGACAGGACAGCGCGTCTCCGTCATCCTTGAGACCAGTCGCCAGGCCGTGGAAGCGGCCATGTTGCGTGTCAGGGCGACCGAGGGCAGCGTCATGTTCAGTCCCGTCACCGGCCAGAATGCCAAGCGCGCCGCGGTGCGCAAGGCGCTCGACGCGCACAAGGTCTATATCACCGCGCAAAGCTTTTCGGACGGTGCCTACCAGGCACGCGTGCTGGTCGACGGCGAGGCCTACTGGGTGGACGAGTTCCGGCTAAGCCAGCTGCAGCAGGGCCTGTCGCCGGCCGAGCTCGAGCTGACGCCGGCTGCCGACGATTGAGCGTGGCCGCCGTTTTTTCGCACTGCGCTGGGAAATCTGAAATGCTGGCGGGACAGTGTGACGGAACGCGGCGCCGGGAAGGCGCATCCGCATCCGCCACCGCCTGACCATGACAACACCGCCAAAACTCAAAACCTATCGCGCCAAGCGCGAATTCACCAAAACGCCGGAGCCGGTGGGTGGGATGATCACCGGTGACGGCAACCGCTTCGTCGTCCACAAGCATCACGCCACGGCGGACCATTACGATCTGCGCCTGCAGGTCGGCGACGTGCTGAAGAGCTGGGCGGTGCCGCGCGGGCCTTCGCTCAACCCGGCCGACAAAAGGCTGGCGGTCGAGACTGAGGACCATCCGCTCGAATATATCGACTTCGAGGGCGTCATCCCCGAGGGCGAGTATGGCGGCGGGCCGATGATCGTCTGGGACACCGGCACCTGGGCGCCGATGGACGATGTCGAGAAAAGCCTGCGCACTGGGGCGTTCAAGTTCCGCCTCGCCGGCGACAAGCTCAATGGCGGCTGGATGCTGACCCGCCTGAAGCCCAAGCCAGGCGAGGATGAGAACAAGAAGAACTGGCTGCTGTTCAAGGAGCGCGATCTCGCCGCCGACACGGCGCTGAATATTCTCGAAGCGCGGCCGGAAAGCGTGAAATCCGGTTTGCGCATCGAAGAGTTGGTGGCACCAAAGCCGTCAGCGAAATCCGCGCCGAAGCCGGGTTCCCTGAAACCCGGCACGCTGCCGGGCGCGGTGAAGGCGCCGGCGCTCAGCCGCATCGAGCCGCAACTGGCGACGCAGGTGCCAAAACCGCCGGGCGGCGAAAGCCTTGCCGAGAACACGAATGAGCTCTGGCTGCACGAGATCAAATTCGACGGCTACCGCACCATGGCGCATCTGTCCGACGGCCAGGTGCGGCTGATCACCCGTGGCGGCATCGACTGGACGAAGCGCTATGGCGACCTGCCGCACGCCTTCACCAAACTGCCGTGCCGCGAGGCGATCATCGACGGCGAGATCATGGTGCTGGATGCGAAGGGCATCAGCCGCTTCGCGCTGCTGCAGGATGCGCTGGCCGAGGGCGCCGGCAGCAAGTTGCATTTCTATGCCTTCGACCTGCTGCATCTCGACGGCTGGGATTTGCTGAAGGCGCCGCTTATCCGGCGCAAGGCGCTGCTGGCGGAGTTGCTTGGCGGCCTCGGCCCCAACTCCGCCATCCAGTTCTCCGACCATGTCGAAGGCTCGGGGCAGGGGCTTTACGACCAGGCGACGGAGCTCGGGCTCGAAGGCGTCGTCTCCAAGCGCGCCACCGCGATCTACCAGAGCGGCCGCACCAAGAGCTGGACCAAGTGCAAGGCGCTGCAGAAGGACGATTTCGTCATCGCCGGCTACACCATCTCGCAAGCGGCGGAAGGACTGGCCGCCCTTGGCATGGCCGAGTGGGAGGACGGCGAACTGCACTATCGCGGCAAGGTCGGCACCGGCTTCGACGCCGAGACGGCGGCCGACCTGCTCTCCCGGCTGGAGCCGCTGACATCGGGCGCGACGCCACCCGAAGGCGTGCCGCGCGAAATCATGCGCGAGATGCATTGGGTGAAGCCGCTGTTTTCGGCGCGTATCCACTATGCCAACCGTACCGCGGACAATTCGCTGCGCCATGGCGTGTTTCGCGGCCTCAGGGATGTCGGCCTGTCGACGCCGGTCTCGGCCAAACGCAAGCGGCTGATCTCGGAAGCCGATCTCGCCACCATCTGGGTGACCAATCCGGAGCGGCGGCTGTTCGGCAAGACCGGCCCGACCAAGCTCGACATCGCCGTCTATTATGCGCTGGTCGGCGATTTCATGCTGCCGCACATTCTTGGCCGACCGGTGTCGCTGGTGCGTTGCCCGACCGGCTTGCCAAAAGACTGTTTCTTCCAGCGCCACGCCTTCACCGGCATGCCGCCCTCAGTGGTGACTTTCGAGACGATGAATTCGGAGGGCGAGACCAAATCGTTCCTGTCGGTCGAAGGCGCCAAGGGTTTTCTGGCGCTGGCACAGTTCGGCGTCGTCGAGTTCCACACCTGGGGCACGCACCGCACCAGCCTCGACAAGCCTGACCAGATCGTCTTCGACCTCGACCCGGGCGAGGGGATTTCGTGGCGCGAAGTGGTGGAGGCGGCCGTGCACATCAAGGGCGAGCTGGAGGGGCTGGGGCTGGTGCCTTTCGCAAAAACCTCCGGCGGCAATGGCATCCATATCACCGTGCCGGTGACATCAAAGCAGAACTGGAAGAAGCTGCACCAGGCGACCAGCGCCATATCAACCCATCTGGCGGCGACCGCGCCCGACACGTTCACCACCACCATGGGCAAGGACAACCGCAAGAAGCGCATCTTCATCGACTATCACCGCAACGCGCGCGGCCACACCTCGGCGGCGCCCTATTCGCTGCGGGCGCGGACCAATCTGCCGGCCTCGACGCCGGTGAGCTGGAGCGATCTGGAGACTATCGATGCGCCGCAGGATCTGAACTATTCGTCGCTGCCGGGGCTGCTGGAGACGTCGGGGGATCCGTGGGCGGAGATCGAGGAGTTCGCCAGGGATTTGCCTCCCCATCTTTCGTCATCCTAGGGCGAAGCAAGGAGCGAAGCGACGCGCGCAGACCCTAGGATCCATGCCGTGGCGTTGGCCGTAAAATGCGGCGGCTCAGAATGGCCGCCAACTGAAACGCCAGCTAAAGTCGTCGCATGACCGGCTATGTCTACATGGCCGCGAGTCAGAAGGGCGGCACGATATATATATCGGTGTCACCAGAGATCTCGGCCGTCGCATGCCAGAACATAGTCGGGTCAGGGTTCGGGCTTCACCAGCCGATACGGTGTGCAACGACTGGTCTGGTATGAGGAATATTTCGACATCACCGACGCCATCCAGCGGGAGAAGTCGCTCAAACGCTGGCCACGCCAATGGAAGATCGAATTGATCGAAAAGGCGAATCCAGACTGGTTCGAACTGTTTCGTGGAACTGGATGGTGAGGCCACCTCGCGCTTCGTCATCCTCGGGCTTGACCCGAGGATCCATGCCGTGACGGTGGTCGTGGAATACGGCGGATCAGAATTCTGAACCGTAGCGACGCTTGAGAGTCACGGCATGGATCCTAGGTGTTTAGTCCCGGCATTTGATGGGTTGGATCGAGCCGGAACCGTTTTGGCTCTTTTTCCCAGATTTTGCAGATGAACTCATAGGGCGTGAGGCCTTTGAGGGTCTTGAGCCTGCGCGCGAAGTTGTAGGCCGTGATGAAGTCGGCGAGGTGCCGACGCAGTTGATCGTGGTCGTCATAGTGGAAGCGCTTGACGGTCGCCTCCTTGATGGTTCGGTTCATCCGCTCGACCTGGCCATTGGTCCAAGGATGGTTGATCTTTGTGAGCCGGTGCTTGATGCCATGCTTGTCGCAAATGTCGTCGAAGACGTGCTGAGGGGCGTGCTGATCGCAGGTCCGATTGGTGAACTGGATGCCGTTGTCGGTTAGAATGGTGTGGATGGCATAGGGCACGGCCGCAATCAGATCCTGAAGGAACTGGACCATCAGCATCTTACCCGCTGTCTCGTGCAATTGCGCATAAGCGAACTTGGACGTTCGATCTATGGCAACGAAGAGACGTAGCTTGCCCTCGGCGGTCTGCACCTCGGCGATATCAATGTGGAAATAGCCGATCGGATAAGCCTCGAACTTCTTCTTGGCCGGCTTGTCGGCGTCCACCTCCGGCAGTCTCGAAATGCCGTGGCGTTGAAGGCAGCGATGCAATGACGAGCGCGTCAGGTGTGGGATCGTCGGCTGAAGGGCATATAGACAATCATCGAGCGGCAGCAACGTATGTTTGCGAAAGGCGACGATGGCGGCTTCCTCTTCGAGCGACAGCACTGTCGAGCGCGGCTCTCTGGGACCGGTCGGCAGATCGGCGGTCGAGGTTCGGTGCCGCCACTTCGCGACCGTCTTCGGATCGATGCCATAGCGCTTGGCGAGCTTCTTCAGGCTCTCTTGACTATTTTGTATTGCTCGACGGGTTGCCTCTGTCGTCGTGGCCCGGCCGTGTAGAACCTGTCCCATAGTGCCTCCTTCCATTCGGAAGAAAATATCACACCATTAAAGCCAGGGATCAAACACCTAGGGTCTGCGCCGCGTCGCTTCGCTCCTTGCTCCGCCCTAGGATGACGAAGGAGAGGGATGCCGGGTCATCTTCCTTGGCTTGATCCGAAGGGGCTGGGTGCCATCGACGCTTCATACAATTTGAATTATTCTCTCCCGACGGCCTCAAAGACGCAGCGGAAGATTTCGTCAGGGATTTGCCGGTATTGTGTGGGGTCGGTGTAGGATTTGCGCAGGCTCGTTCGTCCTTCGGACGAAAAGCGCTGCAGTCAATGTCAGTGCATGGCCGCGTAGGAGTGTATCATGGCGCCCAGGGCAAGTTGGAAGGGTTATCTCAAGCTCAGCCTCGTCAGCTGTCCGGTGCGGCTATACCCCGCCACGACCACCAGCGAGCGCATCTCGTTCAATCAGCTGCACAAGAAGACCCACAACCGCATCAACATGAAGCCGGTCGATCCGGAACTCGGGCTCGTCGAGCGCTCGGACCTGGTCAAGGGTTACGAGTACGAGGACAAGCAGTACATCATCATCGATGATGCCGACCTCGACGCGGTGCGCATCGAATCCAACCATACGATGAACATCGAGGCCTTTGTCGACGAGGGCGAAGTCGATGTCATCTACCAGGATGCGCCGTACTACATGGCGCCGGATGGGGCGATGGCGGAAGAGACCTTCGCCGTGCTGCGCGAAGCGATGCGCAAGTCCGGCAAGCTGGCGATCGCCCGGCTGGTTCTGTCCAGCCGCGAGCGCATCGTGACGATCGGCGCGCGCGAGAACGGCATGTTCGTGTGCACCTTGAGGAATCCGAACGAAGTGCGCGGGACAGTTGAATATTTCGGTAACATCCCCGCTGGCAAGCCCGACCAGGAGATGCTTGAACTGGCAGAAGCGCTGATCAAGCAGAAGGAAACCACCTTCGACCCGAAGAACTATGAGGACCGCTACGAGATCGCGCTGATGGCGATGATCCGCGAGAAGCTCAAAGGCCACAAGCCGATCATCGCGGCAGCACCGGAGCGCGGCAATGTCATCAATCTGATGGATGCGCTGAAGGCCAGCCTGTCGCAGTCGAAGCCGCCGGCCAAGTCGAAGAGCAAGGCCGACGAAGTGGCGGCCAAGCCAGCTGCCAAGAAGGCGGCAGCGGGCGGTGCCCCTGAAAATCCGCTGAAGGCCAGTCTGCTGAAGGCGGTCGGCAAGAGCAAGAAATGACGGCACCGGCGGGCGCCGTTTTTGGCACCATCGGCGCGCTGGCGGCGTTTCCGCTTAGGTTGGCGGCCCGCGAGGTCGAGCGCCAGCACGGCCAGCTCAGGCGCGGCATCACCCGGCGCACCACGCATGTCGTGTTCGGCCGAACACTTCTCGCCAAGGCTGGATTGACGAAAACCGGCGATGCCGGGATCGAGCGCCGCGTTGCCGCCGAGCGCGCAGCCGGGCGGACACTGATCAGCGAGAACGGCTTTTTGCGCCTGCTCGGCCTGATGAAGGCGCCGGAAGCGTCGTCACTGTCGCGGCAATCGCTGATCGAGCAATCGCGGCTGTCCGGCGCCGACCTTGACCTGTTGTTGCTGTTCGATGCTTTCGAGCATGATTCAGAACCCTATTCCTTCCGCGACCTGATCCTGGCGCGCAAATATGCCGGGCTGGTGGCCGGCGGTGCGACCTGGGGCGCGATCGCGCGCTCCGTGCATCGCTCCGGCCCGGTCGCCTCGCTCACCGCCAAGTCGCTCAATGTCGGCTCGCAGCATGGCCGCCCCGACGCCATCTATCTCGAGGGTGGCCAGAGCGAACTCGACGGGCAGCTGCTGTTCGATCTGGGTGCTGCGGTACAAGGCGACGACACGCTGGAGGACTTGTTTGCCGAGGCCGAAGCGGCTGAGGAGGGCGGCGACCATGAAGGTGCTGCCGCGCTCTACCAGCGCTGCCTCGCCATCGACCCGAGCGACGCCATCGCCGCCTTCAACCGCGCCAACTGCCTGCGCGCCGGCGGCCACGCGGCGGACGCCGCGCATGACTATGCCAGGGCGATAAAGCTCGACCCGGCCTTCGTCGAGGCCTGGTTCAACCTCGCCGGGCTGATGAGTGAGCAAGGCCGCGACGCCTCGGCGCGACGGCATCTGCAGAAGGCGATCGCGCTCGACAAGACTTATGCCGACCCGGTGTTCAACCTGGCGCGGCTGGAATTCGATGCCGGCAATTTGCTGGAGGCGCGCCGGCTGTGGGTGCGCTATCTGGAGCTCGATCCGGAGTCGGAATGGGGCGGGGTGGCGGCCAAGGGCGTGCAGTTCGTGGATATGCAGCTGGCGCGGACGGCGGGGTGATCATGATTGGCGAAGGCCGCGATGACAGCCGATCTCCCCCCTTGTGGGGGAGATGTCCGGCAGGACAGAGGGGGGCGCTGTCCCGCCGACAGATCGGCCAATTTCAGGCCGCCTCGCCCTGGAGAGATCTAACGGAAGGCTGGCGTTCCTTCACGCCCCCCTCTGCCCTGCCGGGCATCTCCCCCACGAGGGGGGAGATCAGCAGCGTCACTGCCGCGCGAGATGCCCCATGACCACCTTCCTCTTCGACGGCTTCGACACCGCCCCCGTCACCATCCTGCTCGCGCATGGCGCCGGCGCGTCGATGGATTCTCCTTCGATGACCGCTACCGCGAAGGCTTTTGCCGCCGCCGGCTTCCAGGTCGCGCGCTTCGAATTCCACTACATGGCCGCCCGCCGCTACGGTCAGCGCAAGCCGCCGCCGCGCGCCGAGACCGTGAACCCGGAATATGTGAAGGCGATCGCCGATCTCAGGGCCAAGGGCGTGACCGGCAAGCTCATCATCGGCGGCAAGTCGATGGGCGGGCGCGTCGCTTCGATGGTGGCGGACGAGATGTTCGCCAAGGGCGAGATTTCGGGTCTGGTCTGCCTCGGCTATCCCTTCCATCCGCCCGGCAAGCCCGAGCAATTGCGGACCAAGCATCTCGCCGGGCTGAAGACGCCGACGCTGATCTTCCAGGGCACGCGCGACGAGTTCGGCACACCGGACGAGGTGCCCGGTTATGGGCTCTCCGACAGCATCGAGGTGATCTGGCTGGAGGATGGCGACCATGACCTCAAGCCGCGCAAGAGCATTTCAGGATTTTCGACGGCCGATCATCTGAAGACGCTGGCGGAGACGGTGAAGGCTTGGGTGGCGCAACCATCGACTTCGTCATCCTAGGGTGGAGCAAGGAGCGAAGCGACGCGCGCAGACCCTGGGATCCATGCCGTGGCTTTCGAGAGCAGCAACGGAGCAGAATTCTGTACCGCCGCGTTTCGCGGCAGGCGTCACGGAATGGATCCTCGGGTCAAGCCCGAGGATGACGAAACGAGGGGCGCTTTCGGCATCCAAAAATGAAAATCGCCACCTTCAACATCAACAACATCAACAGCCGGCTGGAAAACCTGCTGGCATGGCTGGCGGCGGCAAAACCCGATGTCGTCTGCCTGCAGGAATTGAAGGCGCGCGATATGCAGTTTCCGCGCACCGCGCTCGCCGATGCCGGCTATGGCGCGGTTTGGAAGGGCGAGCCGACCTGGAACGGTGTCGCCATCCTGGCGCGCGGCGCGGAACCGGTGCTGACCCGCGATGCCTTGCCCGGCGACGATGCCGACAAGCAGAGCCGCTATATCGAGGCGGCGGTGAACGGCATCGTCATCGCTTGCCTCTATGCACCGAACGGCAACCCGCGGCCGGGGCCGAAATTCCAGTACAAACTCGCCTGGCACGCACGGCTGGAGGCGCATGCCGAACAGCTCCTCGACACCGGCCTGCCTGTCGTGCTGGCCGGCGACTACAACATCGTGCCCGAGCCGCGCGACATCTATGCCACCCGCTCCTATGACGACAACGCGCTGGTGCAGCCGGAAAGCCGGGCTGCCTTCGCGGCGCTGATCGAGCAGGGCTGGCTTGACGCACTGCGCAAGGTCTATCCGAAGGAGACGCTCTATACGTTCTGGGATTATCGTCGCAACCGCTGGCCGCGCGATGCGGGCCTAAGGCTCGACCACATATTGCTGTCGAAGACGCTCGCACGCCGGCTGAAAGGGGCTGATATCGACCGTGACGTGCGCGGTGAGGACGGCGCCAGCGACCACGCGCCGGTCTGGGTGGAATTGAGGTGAGGGTGTTATCCACACGGTCGTTTCCCGCAGGCGACATCTCGCGCTAGTCTGGTGATGATGAGCATCGGGGGGTATTGATGCATTGCATGTCTGACAGCCGCGAGCGGTTGCCATGGAAGCCTGGCTGTCATGCATGATTTCGGGCTGGTCGAAATCCTGCTTGCAGCTGCCGTCATCCTTGTCGTCGCGGCATGCGTCGTCTGGCTGTTGCGCAAGGCGCGTCTCCGGCGCCGCTCGGCTCGCCGGTCGTATCCGGCCAACGACTATGCCATGCGTACCAACTGGGAGCACAGCACCGGCACCGTCAACTACTCATCCTTCGTCTATTTCGATGTCGACCGCGACGGGACATACGGCCTGGGCGACCGGCCGATGGCCGGCGTCATGGTGCGGCTGTTCGACTGGCAAGGCGGCTTCGTCGCTTCGACCAGGACAAACAATGGCGGCTTTGCCAACTTCGCCATGTCGACGTCTTCGGCCAGTGCCGCGATCCGCTCGCCCGGCGCCTACCGGTTCGCGGTTTCGATGCCGCCGGGCTGGCATTCGCCCAGCGCCAATGAGACGCAATCGCACGATTTCCGCCTGGCCTCCGGCTCGCCCGCTGGCCTGGTGTCGAAGGACCTGCCCCAGCCGGTCGGCCTGGCGCCTACGCGCAGCCTGGCCGGCAAGATGACGGCGGACAGCACCGCAACTTTGATGGTGATGGCAAACGGGCAAGAGCTGCAGAGCCTGGTGCTGGCGCCTGGTTTACCCTTCCGGCTCGACCTTGCCGTCGAGGCCGACATGGTGGCGATCGCCGGCGGAGGCCTTGACCGGCAGCTTGCGCTTTCGCCCTATCCGACCGATCTCGGGCTGCTTTCGCCGCAAACGCTGCCGGGCGAGACCTCGCTGCGGACGATCGGCTTCGACGACGTCACCGGGCGCGGCTTCCGCAAGATCCCGTGCGGCCATGCCGGGCTGCAATGGCGCAACCTCAACGCCATGGCGCAGGATCACACCAAGGGCAGCGAAGGCTATGTCAACGGCAATGTCTCGGGCGATCACGTCGCCTATACCAGCAGCGGCTACCCGGCCGAATTCAGCCGCGACAGCCCGTTCGGGTTCCACTCGATGCTGCTGAGCGCAGCGTGGCTGAAGTCTGAAGGGGAGATCGCGCTGATCGAGTGTTGGCTGGGCAAGCAACTGGTCGCCAGCGATCAACTGGCGCTATCGGCACTGACGCCGCTGCATTACGCCCCGATGCTCAAGGCGGTAACCCGTGTCCGTCTTTCGACGAAACACTATTGGCAAATGGTGCTGGACGACCTGACGCTGACGGGCTGACTTATTGCGGTATCGGATTCGAGGTCACGACCGTGCCGTTGGTCGCAGCGGTGATCGATTTCAGATTGCCCTTCTTGATCAGAGCGGGCCGCTCATAAATCTTCTTCATGCAAGATCTCCATTATATCCCGTCACGATAGTGACACATCGTGATCTTCTGTCAATGTTGTGCTGGGGATAGTCCAGACTATCCCAACCAAAACATCGGGAGACTCTGGCTACAGGATGCCGATTGCTTCGGCCCGATTGCGCATAGATCGACACTCTAAAGTGCGGCCCGACATGCTTAAGCCGTTGTTTCTATACATATCACCGGCCCAAACCGGGATATATCAGGTGATATACATGAGGGCAGGAAGCGAGGGCGGCGCTTTGCGGTATACAGCGGCGCTGATAATCTTCGCCAAATCCGCGGGCGGAGAGCGCGATGAACAGATTGGCTGACAGGGTGCTGGCGCTTGTGCTGGTTGCGGTTGCCACTGCTTGGCGCGGATCTATCCGCTTGCCGGTGGCTTTGCCTGGCATGGCGCTTCCGGGCTGCTGGCGAATGCTGCCTCCTTGCGGCTTCTGGTTTTCTGCGTGGCGGCGTTTGCCTGCCTGGCCGGCGCTTTGCTGTTCTGGTCGGGCCTTTTGCCGGGCCGGCCGGCGCATCCGGCCGGCGCGCCGCTGTTCGGCCGCGCGGCCGAGGTGCAGGAGACCGGCAAGCCCGGCCTGCGCAAGGTTTTCTTCGCCTTGCCGTTGATTGTGCTGGCAGTGCTGGCCGTCGACCGGTTCGGCCCGTGGAGCGGCGGCGAGATTGCCAGCCGGCCGAATGAACCGAAGATGGCCGAACCCAAGCCTGATGAACCCAAGGCGGCCGAACCCAAGCTTGATGAGCCCAAGCTTGCCGAACCGAAACCCGACGAGCCGAAGGGCCAGGATATCGCCAGCGCGCCGCCGGCCTCCGAACCGGCACCTGCGCCAGCCCCCGTTCCGCCACCGGTAGCTGCCAGCCCGCCGGCACCCGTGCCGCCCATGGCCGCGCCAACGCCCGTCGCCCCATCGCCGCCGGAGGTCGCGGTCATTCCGCCGCCCACCGTGGCGCCGTTGCCGCCACCGCCGCCGGCGGCGCCAACGCAGCCTGACGGCCATCGCGACGCGGTCGTCTGGCTTTCGGTGGCGCCTGACGGCCAATCGATCATGAGCGCCAGCACCGACCATGTGATCAAGCTGTGGGACATTGGCGGCAAGCACCTGATCCGCAATCTTGGTGTCCACAAGGATATGGCGCGCACCGCGCTCTATATGCCCGACGGCGTCAGCGCGCTGACGGCTGGCGACGATGGCGAGATCGTGCTGCGCAAATTGGCCGACGGCGCGGTGCAGCATGCCTTCCAGGCCGGCCAGAATGGCGGCGTCAACAAGCTGGCGATCAGCCCGGACGGCAAGCGCGCCGTCAGCGGGCACGACACCGGCAATGTCATCGTCTGGGACCTCGTCAACAATTCCGTGCTGCATGTTTTGACCGGCCACGACTGGTCGATCAGCGCGGTCGCCGTCTCGCCCGACGGCAAGCAGGCGCTCAGCGGCAGCATCGACGGCACGCTGAAGCTCTGGGATATCGAAAGCGGCAAGCAGTTGCGCAGCTGGCACGGTCACGAGCAGGGCACCTATGGCGCCGTGTTCACCGCCGACGGGCACCATGTGATCACCGGCAGCGGCGACCTGACGATCAAGGTCTGGGATCTCGACAGCGGCCGCGAGGTGAAGCGGTTCGAGGGCCATGAAGGCACGGTCTATGCGCTGGCGCTGTCGGCCGACGGCAAGCGCCTGCTGTCGGGCTCGCTCGACGGCACGGCGCGGCTTTGGGACATGGAAACAGGCAACCAGATCGCTATGTTCGATAGCCAGACCGGCCCGATCTACGCCGTGGCCTTCGCTCCCGACGGCACGGTGCTGACCGGCGGCTACGACCGCACCATCAGGGATTGGCCGGCGGCGGGTGGCGACGGTGTGGTGCTGTTTGCTGGGGCGCCGGGGTGAGTGCTGAAGCAGGTGACAGAAACGTCGAAATTCGCTACGGCAACAATCCAATGCAACAACCTTGGGCATCGATTGCCCGACCAGAATGATTTTGACAGGGCCGAACGGTTCGCTGCAGTTGTCTCTGCTGCAATATCAGTTTCCAGATCTACACGACGACGAGTGGGATTCGAACTGGCTGATGGTTGGCGGCCAAGCTTACATCAATGGTCGGAGGTGGAGCTTCCGTGATCCCTGCCTGACGACTTTCGAGGCATTGCGTTTGGCCGATTGGCTGGAGCAGACATCGCGGCGGCGTGCTGAAAAATCTTGGTGCACGTTTCTTGAGCCAAACCTGGAGTTCCACTGGAAGCTCGATGACATCAGGGTGATCTTCCAACTGGAGAGCGCACCGCCATGGGCGAGGCGGGGTGAAGAATGGAACAAGTACGGCTTCAAGATACCTATCGGCCCGCAGCTTTCGGACGCAGCGGCAGAACTGAGGCAAGAGCTTGTCCGCTTTCCGGTACGAGGGCCTAGCCGATCTTGACCCGCTCGTCGTCCACGTTATCTTCGCGCCCATGTCAGCCCCCAGCCTCACTGCCAAGGCGCCACTCATTGTCATCGACCTCCAGACCGGCATGTTCGACGGCGTGCATGAGCCGCCGATCCATGATGCGCCTGCCATTGCCGAGCGCGCCCGCGCGGTGATCGACTGGGCAAGGCGCGGTGGGCGCAAGGTCGCTTTCGTCAGGCATGATGGACCCGAGGGTGACCCGCTGGCGCCGGGTGAGCCGGGCTGGCCGGTGTGGCCCGCCCTTGGCCAGGGCGACGATGAGCCGACCTTCGCCTAATCCGTGCGCGATGCTTTCAGCAATCCGGCCTTCGGCGACTGGGTTGCCGGGCAGGGGGGCGGGGCTGTCGTGCTCCTCGGCGCGCAGACCGATTTTTGCGTGGCGGCGACCGTCCAGGGCGCGATCGCCAGAGGGCTCGGCGTCACCGTGGTTTCCGATGCCCACAGCACGCTGGACAGCGCCAGCGAGAGCGCGGAGCAGATCATCGCCCGGCACAATGGCGAATTGGTCGAGGCCGGCGCGACTGTGGTGACCACGAAGGCGCTGGTCGGCGGCTGAAGCTGCAAAAGAATGATGCTGCGGACTGATCGTCGCTTCGCGCGGAGGCTGCGTCGTCTGGACGCTTGCCGTGGTCGACGCGGACGGGGGGGCGCATTGTTGGGATGACTGGGCGCCCGCGTCAACCAGGGCGGCTCGTACCGCCGCAGCAACACCATGACACGTCGCCGGGCGTTCGAAACTTCCGTGATAGCGGAATAGGCAGGAACAGCAGCGCGGATTCGCGGTTTGCTTCGCCGAAGCATTCGCCAGGACATTTGCCGAGAAACAGTTTCTCTTGCCTGCCGCATTGACCCGCGGCGAGGGGGCGGCGAGGACTGGCGCTTTCAGCAGGGATGGGTGCCCATGAGCGAACAGACGATTTTCCGCAACGCGAAACTGACGGATGGGTCGCTGGCCGACCTCACCGTCACCGGTGGCCGCTTCAGTGCCATCGCGCCGGCCGGCAAGGCGCCGCCGGTTGATCTCGCCAACCCTGCCATCATCGATCTCGGCGGCCAGCTTGTCGTGCCGGCGTTCGTCGAGGGGCATATCCATCTCGACACGTCGTTCTATGGCGACGCTTGGCGCCCGCACATTCCCTGCACCAACGGTTTCGACGTGCGCGAGCGCGTTGCCTTCCAGGCACAGAACCTTGCCGCCGCGGCGCCGATGGCGGAGCGGGCGAAGAACCAGCTCGAGCTCTGTGTCGGCAATGGCAGCCTAGCCATGCGCAGCCATGTCATGGTCGACGGCTCGGTCGGGCTCAGCCATGTCGAGACCATCCTCGCCGTGCGCGAAAAATACCGCGACCTCATCGACATCCAGCTCGTCGCCTTCCCGCAAAGCGGCATTCTGTCCTCGTCCGGCACAGCGGAACTGCTCGACGAGGCGCTGAAGCTTGGCTGCGGCCTGATTGGGGGGCTCGACCCGGCCAGCTTCGACCGCGATGTGAAGGGCCATCTCGATGTGGTGTTCGCCCTGGCGCAGAAGCATGGCGCCGGCGTCGATATCCACCTGCATGATGGCGGCACGCTCGGTCTGTTCCAGGTCGAGGAGATCGCCGCGCGGACAAAGGCACTGGGCATGCAAGGCCATGTCGCCGTCAGCCATGCCTATGGGCTTGGCGACATCCCGGCCGATGCGCTCAAGAAGGCCGGCGCGATGCTGGCGGCCGCCGGCGTGGCGATCATGACCAACGCGCCCGGCAACCATGCCTTCCCGCCGGTGGCGGCTCTGCGGCAGGCAGGCGTCACCGTGTTCAGCGGCTCCGACAACATCCGCGATTCCTGGTGGCCCTATGGCGACGGCGACATGCTGAACCGGGCCAACATGATCGGCTATCGCTCCGGCTTCTACGAGGACCACGAACTGGCCGCCGCCTTCGATGTGGTCACCCACGCCGGCGCCAGGGCGCTGGGGCTGGAAGACTACGGCATCGCGGTTGGCGCCAGCGCCGATTTCGTCGTCATGCGGGCACAGCATGTGCCGGAGGCGGTCGTGGCCGTGCCGAAGGACCGCACTGTCTATCGCCGGGGCAGGGCGGTGGCCAGGGATGGCCGGATGCTGGCCACCGTCCAAGCCTGACCCATCCCGATGGAACCGGGATGGGTCATCGCAGGCGATGACCGCCCGATATCAGTAGGCCTTGGCTGCCGTCTTGTGCTTCTTGGAATGCTTTCTGTGTTTCTTGTGCTTCTTGGCGGCGACCTTTTGAACGGCGGCCGGGGCAGCCGTGGTGGCCGCAGCGGTCACGGCTGCGGTGGTGGCAGCCGCGCTGGCTTCGAGAACCGGCATCGAGACGACCAGCGCGAACGCAAGGCCGAGAGCCGCGAGGATGGATTTGTTCATGGGTTCATTTCCTTTTGGATCACGCCGAACCGGAACGGCCGGGTGTCTACGCATGATCCCGAAAAGTGGAAACCGTTTCGGAAGAGATCATGTTCGAATAAGAGGCTTCGATGGCGCGCGCGGCGCCATCGGGCATTTTTCGGGACCCTACTTCTTCTTGCAGTCGGCGGCTGCTTTCATCGCTGCCGTCGCTTCGGCCTCGGTTTTGTAGGACGTCTTCCCGACCATCATCACGGTCTTGCCGTCAGGCTTGGTCGTGGCGACGGAGCACGTCTTGTCGCTCGCTTTCTGGGCGACGAAATATTCTGTCGCCGCAAGCGCGGGAGCGGTTGCGAGCGTCACCAGAATCGCCGCGGAAAGAAGTTTCCTGTACATCTCATTTTCCTCCACTTGGGCCATATCGCCCAAGGACACTGTGACGGGACGATCTGTCTGACGTCTTGCGGCAACATTACGGTTTGGTAATGTTGCGGTCGGTCGACATGGAGGGGCGGCATCGCCGGTCCTTTCGCGGGCCAACATGATCGGCTACCGCTCCGGCTCTACGAGGACCACGAACTCGCCGCCGCCTTCGATGTGGTGACCCATGCCGGCGCCAAGGCGCTGGAGGACTACGGCATCGTGGTTGGCGCCAGCGCCGACTTCGTCGCCATGCGGCGCAGAACGTGCCCGAAGCGGTGGTGGCCGTGCCGGACCGGATGGCCTATCGCCGAGGCAAGGCGGTGGCCAGGGATGGCAAGGTGCTGGGCGACGGCGCGTCTGGGGCGGTCGCCGCCGCAATCTCTGATGTTTGATGCATGCTGGCCTATCAATCGACCGCCCTCTGGTCGGTCGCCTGGGCCGATCGGGCAGGCACGGAAGACAGAGCGCGTTCATTGGACTGCTGCTCGCCGAAATAGAGCAAGCCGCCCAGGACGAGGAACACAATCCCGACCGCCACAAGTCCGACCATCAACACGGCGATCGCCGTGCCCGGGCCGTGGCCTGTTCTGGTGATGATGGACCGATGGTGCATCGCTCTTCCTCCGAAATCCAGTCCGGTCCGGAGACCTTGCGGCAAACGACGCCAAAGGCGGGATGTTCCCGATGACGAGCCGCATCGGCCCTTTGCGTTTCCTTGTGGGACCAAGGTCTTAGGTGGCTGAAGCAAAGGTCCGAGGGGCCTTGTTCGGTTCTGGCAATGTTCATTGGACATTCCGCTATTTTAGCCAAATGAGATATAATATCTGTCCCTGTCGAGGGGCGAATTCGGGCACCGGGAAGGGCAAAATGACGGCCGGCCGCCATCCGACAATGATGTGCTGTTCTCCACATTTCGTCGGGCGAGGCCCTTTCTTCAGGTAGGTCAAGTGGAACCTCGTTCAGCCTGGGCGGTGAGGCAAACAGGCGCTTGCCGAACTCCAGGAATTCGAACTTGTAGACATCGCGGCGGCTGAGCGGCGCTGCCATGTCGCGGCTCCGTACCGGCATGGCGAAGCCGAATTCGCCGCCTTCGCAACCGCCGCGATCGATCCAGTACCGGTCCATGTCGGCGCGCTTGCGGGCGCGTTTTTCGGGTGAGCGGAAGTTGATGGTGTGCCTGGCATCGCAGACGCCGAGGACATGATCGGCGCCGCCGCCGATGGCGATGCCTTCCATGACCAGCAGTGCCGCATCCTTGGGCCTGAGCCCGCACAGATCGCGCGTGGCCTCGATGACGGCGCGCTTGGCCTCCGGCTCCTTGCTGCCCTGGAGCCCGCCAATGGCGACGGTGTAGCGGCCGGTGCCCAGGGGGCTGGCGCCCAAGGGATAGAGGACGAAGCTCAGTCTGACCAGGTCGAGCCGGTCGCTCTGCCGCGTCAGCCTTATCGAGAAGGCGCCTTCGTGGCTGGTGCCGGAATGAACGGACAGACGCATGGTGAGCGCATAGGCATCGCGTCGGCCGATGACCTGGCCGATGTCCATCGCCCGCCCGCGCCAGGCCGCCTCAAGCATTTCCCGTGGCAGGCCCGCCGCCGCCAGATTGAAGTGGTCGACCAGAAGGTCGAAGCCGCGATGGCCGGGCAGCCCAAGGGCGAAGAATTTGTAGGGCTTCTTGCGCATGAGATCGTCATGCGGGCAGCCCAGCCGGTGCCGCCGCCGGAAACCCGCGAGAAAGCGGAACCATTTGAAAGAGCTCACCGGCTTGCAGGCGAAGCGGGTGAGGAAAATCCTGGATTGCCGCACCCCCAGCCGCCCGCAAAGGCCAAGGACCTGGCTGAAGACGCCAGCGGTTCCCCGCAACCCGGCGCGCTCGCTCGTTTCGAAACTCAAGATGCATCCCACACGGCTGTTGTGGGAGCGGGGTTAGCCCGGACGGATTACGCCGACATTGCGGGGGAGAAAGCGCTGGTAGCGCTGAAAGGGGCCGGCAATTTCCAGCCCTCACGTCTCGTCGAACCGACCCTCGCGCGTTGGGTGCCGCTTGATCGCGGCTTCTTCCTCATCGTCGGGCAAGGCGTCGTCGCTGTCTTGGAGTGCGTTGTCGTCGTCTTCTTCGGGCAGGTCGCCGTCTTTTTCGACGCCGTAGCGCATGTCGCCGTTTTCCGGCACGGAGTCGGGCAGGATCTGGCCGCCCTTGACAGCGTCCCAGTCCAACTGCTCGATGGTCGGACCCTCGACCTGAGGGCTGTCGTCATCGTCGGTGCGTGGTTTGCTGCGCGGTGCCATGCTGGCCTCCAATCCATGAAAGACTGAAGGCGAAACTCGGGGTGCAGCTGTTGGTTCCCAGTCTTGGCAGCAAGGGGTCTTGGCAGCAAGGGGTCGGGCGCGCTTCGGGCTGCGGGTTCCAGCTACCCCAGCCACCACCACAGCGCGGCAACCACCGCCACCACAGCGGCGACCGCCAGTCCCAGCATGATGTACGACCCCTTGATGATGTCGCGGATGATCTTCTTGATCGTCTCGCGGTCGTTGAGGTTGGGGAAGGGATCGTTGGGCAGCGCCACGCCGAGGAACTCACAGAGCGGTGCCCAGCCTTCGGTCACCTTGTAGACCAGCAGCTTGTCCGGCGGCACCGCCGCCTTCACCTCATCGATATAGGCGTTGTATCGCGCGACGGCCCTGTCACGGTCGTCCATCACGCCGTCCAGCGTGCGACCCCATATCAGCTTGCTCGACATGTCGCCGAATTTCCGCCCGAAGGGCGTCAGCCATTCCAGGATCTTGAACTGCCAGACATTCTTGGTGAAATAGATCGTATCGATGGTGCTTTCGTACCACGCCTCGGCGCCGCGCGGGTGCAAGGTAAGCAGCACCTTGGCGTCGGGATAGGTGGCCAGCAATTCCTTCCAGACGCAGCAGCCGGGGTTGTCGACGGTCGCCGTATAATTGGCGAAGACACGGTTCCAGTCGTGCTGGCTGCCGGGCGGGCTGTTGGCCACCTTGCGCCAGAAATCGAGATGGCCCTTGTTGGCCTTGTTCATAATCACTTCCTGCATGTGATAGCAGGGCAGGCCGAGCCTGTTCAGCGCGGCAAAAGTCGACCACGTTCCGGTGCGGCCGAAACCGGCCCCAATCAATTTGAGCGTCATTCCCCCATCCCCCCGGACTTGTTTTCTACGCAATCTCCGTCCGTGAGCATCAAATTGCGCCGGACCAAGCCAACGCGCAATAGCCGTTGCTGAACCGGCCGATCACATACTTGCGAAGTTGCTAAAATAATGGAACGCTGTCTGCGGGCAATGGGAGTTCTGGAAGGGAGTCGTTTGAACCGGGGCGGTTTCGGCGGCTTTGGGCATCGATGTATTTTGGACAATTTCTCGTTGGGATGTCGGCCACTTCAGTGATTGTCGCGGTCTGGACCTATATGGCCACCGGTTCTTTCTGGAAGGCGCTTGCCTGGACGATAGCTGTGCTGGTTGTCCTGCAGGTCGGCTATTTCGCGCTCGTCGTGCGGCTGATCTTCAAGCGCGCGCGAGAGGCGACAAGCCGGGACGAGGTCGACGCTGTTCCGCCGCTGCATCGCGACGGTGTCTGGCTGTGAGGCCGAGCGCCTGACATCGACCAGCAGTGGCGGCCGCGGCTACCAGCCCATCCATTCGCGGGTGCGCCAGGCAAGGCCGGCAAAGGGCGCCATCGGCGCGATGACGACAAACATCAGCGTGAAGGGATGCCTGGTCACGGAGGGTCGGGGAGCCATGTCGCGATCGTCCTTGGGAGGTTTATCGGGGGGAATGCGCGGGACAACGTCATCGCGACGACATGGTTGCATCGATGGCAGGCCACGCCACTCGGTGGCTGGAACCGGATGCCGGCACCGGCGTTTTCCATATGTGACCCGGTGAGGCTGCCACCTCCGCCGGCACAGTTAAGGCTCGTCCTGCTCCCGGCAGGGCGGGCCTTTTTCGCGCCTTGGACGACGGCATCGGGAACGACACCGTGCGCTCTACGTTAGCTGTTGCCAGGGACGGCGGATCGACTTCCCCCTGGGAAAGAAGCATCCCGATGCACCTTTCCGAAGCAAGGGCATTTTTGCGGCCATTTTAGGTTATCTTTGTATTCATAAAACTAACAATGGATTTTCAAAAGCATTACGAACGCGATCACCACTAGTTCATAAAACACCCGAAATCAGCCTTATCGATCAAGCTCCATATTTATTGCGTGTATTGATATGGAACCTAGCGGCTGTGGGCGAGTTTTCCCTGAAGGCGGAATTCGGAATCAAACAGCCAAATGGAGGTTACTATGAAATATTATCTTTCGGGTGCGGCAGCCGCACTGGTCCTGATGAGCGGCATTGGTGTGGCGGCGGCTGAAGACGTTGTCGTTGTCCAGCAGCCGGCGCAGCGGGTCGTGGTTCAACCGGAGCAGGAGACCGTCGTTCGTCAATACATCAAAAAGGAGCCGCTGGCATCGGTCAACCTCCTGGGCGTCGAGCTGAAGCTCGGCTCACCGGTCCCGGATACGGTTGTGCTGCGCGAAGTGCCTGATGTGAAGTACCGCGTGGCCGTCATCAATGATCAGACGGTCCTGGTGGACCCTGAAACGCATCAGATCGTCGAAGTTCTGCACTGAATTTTCGCACTAGCCTGAATGAAAAACCCGCCACCAATTTCGCATTGGTGACGGGTTTTTCATTAGTAACGGCTTTGTCTTTGCCTATTCGGCCGCCAGCTTGTCTTGCGTGTTCGTCTCGAAATCGCTGGCGTCGTGGCGTTCGTGCAGCTGCAGGGCCGGTTCGCCGAAGGCGCGGTTGACCATGCGGCCGCGCTTGACCGCCGGCCGCTCGTCGATCGCTTTTGCCCAGCGCTGCACGCGCTTGTATTCCTGCACCGACAGGAAGTCGGCGGAATCATTGTACATGCGGCCGAGCGCCAGACCGCCATACCAGGGCCACACCGCCATGTCGGCGATCGAGTAATCCTTGCCGCCGAGATATTCTGTCTCCGCCAGCCGGCGGTCGAGCACGTCCATCTGGCGCTTGGTTTCCATGGCGAAGCGATCGATGGCGTATTCGAATTTCTGCGGCGCATAGGCGTAGAAATGGCCGAAGCCGCCACCCAGATATGGCGCCGAGCCCATCTGCCAAAACAGCCACGACAGCACTTCCGCGCGGGCCGGCTGTTCGGTCGGCAGGAACTCGCCGAACTTTTCGGCGAGATAGACCAGGATCGAGCCGGACTCGAAGATGCGCACCGGCGTGGCGCCGCTGCGGTCCATCAGAGCCGGGATCTTGGAGTTGGGATTGACCTCGACAAAGCCGCTGCCGAACTGGTCTCCATCGTTGATCTTGATCAGCCAGGCGTCGTATTCGGCGCCCTTGTGGCCGCGCGCCAGAAGCTCCTCCAGCATGACCGTCACCTTGACGCCGTTCGGCGTCGCCAGCGAATAGAGCTGCAGCGGATGCTTGCCGACCGGCAGTTTCTTGTCATGCGTCGGGCCGGCGATCGGCCGGTTGATGCTGGCAAAGGCGCCGCCATTTGCCTTGTTCCAGGTCCATACTTTCGGCGGGGTGTAGTCTGTCATGTCGGGCCTCGTGGGGAAGATAGCGTGGGACGGGATGGGCAGATCCATCCATAGCTAGGGCTGCGGAGGCGGAAGTTCAACTTGCGTTGAACTATTGTCAATGTTGGCGATGACGTTGGCCCTTCCTTCTCCCCTTGTGGGGTCCGAAGGGCGGGGCGAGACCCGTGGCTCGCCCCAGGGCGGTGGCCTCGCGAAGCGAGGTCAGATGAGGGGTGCTCCAGGGAACACCAACGCCTCACTCCGCTGGAACACCCCTCAACCGTCTCGGCGCTGCGCGCCGATCCACCTTCTCCCACAAGGGGAGAAGGGAAGATCTGCCCCGCCGCGCCCCGGCCCTTCGCAGGCTCAGGGCGTTCGAAGCTCGAAAAGCCAAGCAATTGGCTTTTCGTCCGCTGCGCGGACCGCCTCTCACCCCTTGCACCATCCCCTCCAAGGCATACCTATAGAAGAAGCCGCCACGGCATATGCATCGCAGGACAAAATCATGACCATCAATCCCAATCCGCGCTCCGTCGTTGCCGTGCGCGCGACCGTCCCAGAGGATGCTTTTACGGCCGGCGCGCTGGGCACGCTCAGGGAAGGCAGCGGCGTCGTCATCCGTGACGACGGGCTGGTGCTGACCATCGGCTATCTCATCACCGAGGCAGAAGAGGTCTGGCTGACCGCGCATGACGGCCGCGTCATCCCCGCGCACGCGCTGGCCTATGACCAGGAATCGGGCTTCGGCCTGGTCCAGGCGCTGGCGCCGACCGGGCTGCCGGCCGTGGCGCTGGGCGATGCCGGCAAGGCTCGTATCGGCGACGCGGTGGTGCTTGCCGACGGCATCGGCCGGGCGGTCGAGGCCAAGATCGTCACCAAGCAGGAATTCGCCGGCTATTGGGAGTATCTGCTCGACGAGGCGATCTTCATCGCGCCCGCGCATCCGTCCTGGGGTGGCGCGCCGCTGTTTAGCGCCGATGGCGCGCTGCTCGGCATCGGCTCGCTGCGCCTGCAGATGAGCCGCGCCGGCGAGGTCGCCGATATCAATATGGTGGTGCCGATCGATCTGTTGCCGCCGATCCTCGACGATCTCCTGACGCGCGGCCAGGTGGCCAGGCCGCCGCGTCCGTGGCTCGGCGCCCTGTCGGCCGAAAGCGACGGCAAGGTGGTGGTGATGAGCGTGACCGAAGGCGGCCCGGCCGCCAAGGCCGGCCTGCGTCAGGGCGATGTCATCTCCGAGGTCCGCGACGGCGCCGTCGACGGGCTCGCCGATTTCTATCGCAAGCTGTGGGACAGCGGCTCGGCCGGCGCCGAGATCCCGATGCGGGTGGTGCGCGACGGCCGCGAGACCTGGCTGCGGGTGAAATCCGCCGACCGCGGCAGTTTCTTGAAGAAGCCGCAGCTGCAGTAGCCGCGTGCGTCATGATCGATCAGGGATTGCCCTCGAATCTTCGGTCCACAAGGCTGCTCTACAACAGCCCTTCGCAGTGTTTCATCGTCTTGACCAGCGCCCTGCCGGCCGAAGGCATGGCCGATGAACTTTTTTACCGGCACCGGGGTGTGACGAGATACACCAGGATATCGGCGTCGAAAGGCGATGTGAGCATTTGTACCCCTTTCTCCTGCGCCAACGCGCCTCTCGTCACGTTCAACGTTTTGAGTGCGCGCGCGGATATCCCGGGTGCTTATGACTGGGCGTCCTTGTCCGTCTTCGATCTGGTTTCTCACGAAGTGCGCGATATTGTCAGCGATGCGACGTTGCCGATCCCCGCAGGGTATGAAAGAGGCTGGGTTGCCAGCCTGATTTCGGTGGACGGCGAGGGAAGGTATGCCGTCGTTACGGCTGGGTTCGAGCGACCGGTTTCCGGAGGCGGCGCCGTGGTGGACTATGCAGCGTTTGAACTCGATTGCATCAAGCTGAAGCTCTCGAAAATTGCCGATCTGCCCAACATTTTCGCTTAAGATCAATGCATCCAAGACTGCTCAAAACCTTCCTCGCGGTGGCGCGCAGCCGAAACATCACGCGCGCCGCCGAGGCGGTTCACCTCGCGCAATCGAGTGTCAGTGACCAGATCCAGGCGCTGGAAGCCGAGCTTGGCGCTGCCTTGTTTACGCGCTCGAAATTGGGCCTGACGCTGACACCGGCGGGGCTGGCCCTGAAGCCCATCGCCGAAGACCTTTTGCGGCTCGATGGCGAGGCCCGAGTTGCGGTGCTGGCTGCTGCCGGGCAAACAAGCGGGGCGTTGACCATCGGCGCGCTGGAGACGATTGCCTCGGCCCGGCTGGCGCCGTGGCTGCCGGGGTTCCAGGCCAGCCATCCCGATATCACCGTGCGGATGAAGGTGACCGACAGCGGCACGCTGCTGCGCATGCTGGAGGACGGCGACGTCGACGTCGCCTTCTGCTTCGAGCGTCGCGATGCCGCGAAGGGCGCCGACAATGAACGCCTGGTGACGCGCACGATAGGCGCCGAACCGCTGGCTCTGATCGCGGCGCCGGGACAAGGCACCGCGCCGCGCGACCTGGCAGGGCTTGCCGCGCAGCGCTTCGTGGCGACGGAGCCTGGATGCATCTACCGGCATATGTTCGACACCGCCTTTGCCGAGGCTGATATGGCGGCGCCAAAGCTTGCCGCCGAATTCGGCAGCATCGGCGCCATTGCCCGGCTGGTGGCGGCCGGTGCTGGGCTCGGCCTCGTTCCGCGTCTCGCGGTCAGCGACGCGCTGGAGCGTGGCGATCTTGTCGAACTGCCGTGGCCCGGCCCAGCGCGGGCGGCACCCCTGACGATGATCTGGCGACGCCGGCGCGTCCAGCCGCCGGCGCTGCGGCACTTGCTCGCCGCCGCGCGCGACACGCTGGCGCCGGAACGTGCTCAGACCAGTTCAGGACCTGAATCGACAAGCCGCCTCAAGGTCCTGCTTTGAAAGCAGTTCCCGATGCCGGTCCAGTTCAGACAAGCCGGTGTCCACCTTCCACATGCAGCGTCGTTCCGGTGGTAAAGCCATTGCCAATGAGAAAGAAAATGGCGTCGGCGATGTCGTCGGGCTGGCCGATCCTGCCGACGGGCAGTCGCTCGGCCATCGCGGCAAGCATCTCGACCTTGCGGTCGCCGGCGACCTGCGCCCAGATCGTGGTGTCGACCCAGCCCGGCGAGACCGCGTTGACCCGGATCGGCGCGAGTTCAACGGCCAGCGCCCGCACCAGTCCTTCGAGCGCCGCATTGACGGCGGCGACGACCGAGCCGCGCGCGGCCGGCCGGTAGGCGGCGATGCCGGAGACGAAGGTCATCGAGCCGCTCGCTGACAGCCGTGGCGCACCGTGCTTGGCGAGCAGCAGCGGGCCGAAGAGCTTGCTGTCGACCGCGCGTTGCGCCGCCTTGAGGTCAAGCTCCGGCAGCAGCCTGTAGGCGCCTTCGATGTCGGCCGCCGTGCTGACGATGTGGTCGAGCCCGCCGATGCGCGCGAACAGGTCCGCGACCTGGTCCTCCCGCGCGATGTCGACCACGGTCAACGTCAGGCCAGGGGGATTGCCGAGGTCCTCGCGTGCCTGTTGCAGCCGGTCCTCGCTACGCCCGGCGATGACGATTTCGGCACCGGCCTCGACGCAGCGCCTGGCCAACGCCAGGCCCATGCCGGAGCCGCCGCCGACGATCAGGATTTTCTGGTTTGAAATGCTCATTTCGCTTCTGCCTTTGCTGGATTGGACAAGGGCAGGGATTGGCAGGTCAGGGCGCCACGGGAAAACGGAAGAAACCGATGGTGTTATCGGAGATGCCGATGGTGTCAGCCGCGCATAAGCGCCGTTTCGTTCAGCGCACCAGCGGGCTGTCCCAGACGACGAACAGCAGCGCTTTCAGCTGGTCGAAGCGCTCCGGCCCGAGCTCGCTGCGCCACTCCTCCTCGATGTCGCGCAATATGTCGACCATTTTCCAGAAAGCGGCGTGGCCGCGCTCGGTGGAGTGCACCACGCGTGCGCTGCCTTCGCCGTCGGAGCGGACGAGATAGCCGTAGCCCTCAAGGCTGCTGAGCAGCTGGTTGATGGCCTGTTTGCTCATGCCGGCACGTTCGGCAATGGTGCCAGGGCGCGCGCCGTCCGGGCCGGGAAACTGCAGCACGGCCATGTGCGGCAGGCGCAATTCGTCGAAACCGGCGGCGTTGAGCTCCTTGATCAGCCGGCGCTGGATGGCTTGTGCCGGCACGCGCAAGAGGGCGCCGATCAGCAGGTTCTCGGTCTTGGTCTGGAGAACTTCGGTGGAGGTGGCCATTGACGATCCCGTAAATTGAGTTTACTGACAACTAGTAAATGTAATTTACCGGAGGGGTTTGCGCAATGTCCGCCATGAATCTTCAGGTCAATCCAGCCAACGAGATCATCGGCACCAAGGGGCTGTCGGTCCGCTTCCTGGTATCGGGTGAAAATTCGAACGGCAGTGTCGCCGCTTTCGAGCTGATGGTGCCAGGCGCACAGCGCTTGCCTGCGCCGGCGCACAGCCATGATCACTACGAGGAAACGATCTACGGCATTGACGGGGTTCTGACCTGGACCGTGAACGGCAAGCCGATCGAGGTTGGGCCGGGGGAAGCGCTGTGCATTCCACGCGGCGCCGTTCACCGGTTCGACAACAATGGCACCCGAGACGCAAAGGCCCTGTGCGTCATCACGCCGGCGGCGATCGGCCCGGACTATTTCCGCGAGGTGTTCGGCTTGCTCAACGACGCCGCCGGCGGGCCTCCGGACAAGGCCAAGATGATGGAGATCATGCGCCGCCACGGGCTGACACCGGCAGCACCGCCGCGGGTCTGACGCCGGCCGCAGGGGCAGGGCGCGCCTATTCCTGGCAAGCGGAGAAGGCGTCGCCCGAATTCCAGTCCTTGAAGGCAACGATCTGGCCTTCGACAGACACCGTCTTGTGCTTCGTGCTGCCGTCCGGCTGCGTCTTCTCGCTGGTGCCCTTGCCGGTCAGCACATTGAAGTCACAGGCGCTGGCGACATTCTCCTGCAGGTAATCCACGGACTCATAGGCGAAGCCGGCAACGATGAAGGCGCCGTTGCGCCAGGCGATGGTCAGCGTCTGGTTGGTGCGCTCGCTGCCGATCTCCGGCGCCGGCAGATAGAATTTGATCGAGCCATTGGGCAGCATCGTCAGCTCCGGCTCAGTGTCGGAGTTCTCATAGCCCGGCCGGTCGTAACCGTTCCATTCGCCACCGATCTGTTCGTGCACGATTTCGACGGGCTTGAGGTAATTGTGCTCCTTGTCCCGGAGAAAGAAGTGGATGTCCATCGGATCGGTCGGCGCGGTCTCGACCACCATGGCAAGGTCCGGCGCGCCGTCGCCGTTGAAGTCACCGGTCAGCGCGGTGATGATTTTTTGGGTTTCGATCGGCTCGGCGAGGGCCACGGTCGGTAGCAACAAGGCAAGGGCGAAGAGCAGAAATTTCATCGTAACATATCCCCAAGCCTGACAGCTTGCGGTGGTATAGCACGGTGAGTGGAAGTGTCAGGGGCCGGCGGCGTGTCGTCGTCCATGCCGGAGGAATCAGCAGTCCGTAATCTGCAGGTAGTCCGGTGTCGCGAGCCCGCGCATCACGCCATCCCGCGTCATGATGGGAATCCTGCGTACCCGGGCGGTGGCGATCAGATAGCAGTCGCCGGGATCTTTGTGCCCTGTGGTCGTGACCACGGCCGCGGCTTCTATGGCTATCCGCTGTTTGATCGGAATGATCTTCGCCGCTGTTGCCTCGACAGCAGCTGAAAACCAGCGAGCAGGGGAATCGACACCAAGGTCAGGCGGATTCTTATGAGCGGGCTTTCGCGCCGCGATTGCCAGTTCCCATGCGGTGATGGGTGAAACGTAAAGGGTACCTGTCTCTTGATTTTCGCCAATGGCTATCAAGGCATCGTCGGAAAGCGGTTCCGTTTCGCTCACCAGCCAATAGAGAACATGTGTGTCGAGCAGGATGCCCGGCAAGGATCAGCCTTTGGCCGCATGTTTTGGGGCCTGGGTGCCGCCCTTGAGAGCTTGTTCGGCGATAGGCTTCGTCAGGTCCACACCCTTCTTGATCGCGAACTTGCTACCCTTCAACGACCCGGCGCCACGAACGGTCACGGACTTTCCCGTCTTCGCATTCCGGACTGTCAGGGTCGATGCTGCGCTTGTTTTGGCCATGTGCCACATATAGCGAATTCCGCCTGTTCGGACGAGAGGCTTATTTGATCTTTTCCGAAAATGCCGATCCCGATGGCGGTTGCACTCTTGCGGCAACGCGGCGATGGGTGCGTTCCGTTGCTTGGCGGCAGCGTGTCCCGTTGCTGACGAAAACTGACAGTGGGCCATGCCATGATGGCGGGAATCGCACGAAGACGGAGGCAAGGTGACAGTGATGCCAGCGACAACAATTCTGAACCGGCAGGCCCAGTGATGGCGCCGGTCAAGGTCGATCCCGACAAGGTCCGGGAATTCCCCGACGCGGCGAGTTTCTATGCCTGGCTCGGCCAACACCACGCCACGGAAACCGAAGTGTGGATCAAGGTGCACAAGGTTGGATCGGGGCTGAAGTCGATCACGCCGAAAGAAGCCGTCGACGTCGTGCTGTGCTTCGGCTGGATCGACGCGGTGCGCAAGGGGCTGGACGAGAACAGTTTTCTCCAGCGCTACACGCCGCGCGGCAAAAAGAGCATCTGGAGCAAGATCAACATCGACAATGTCGCGCGGCTTGTCGCGGAGGGCCGCATGACCGGGCAGGGGCTGAGCCAGGTCGAGGCCGCCAAGGCCGACGGACGCTGGGCGCGCGCCTATGGCAGCGGCAAGGAGATGAAAATCCCTGACGATTTGCAGGCGGCGATCGACGCCGAGCCGGCGGCCAAGGCGATGCTGGAAAAGCTCAGCGCGCAAAACCGCTTCTCGCTCGCCTTCCGCACCCACAACATGAAGACCGAGGCCGGCCGCCAAAAGAAGATCGAGACCTTCGTCGCGATGCTGAAACGCGGCGAGACGATCTATCCGCAGGGCAAGAAGTAGGACGCGTCCGGCGCCGGAGCGTGGGGCGACGCCATAGGGATGGTCGGTGAGGGCGCCGCCGACGACATCAGGATGTCGTCGCGCACGGCCTGGACAAGAAGTCGAGGACCGTTGTCACACGCGGCGGTATATTCCGGCGGGATGGATAGACGACATTGATCGGCAGGCGTGTCGGCGGAAAATCCGGCATCAGCTTGACCAGCCTGCCTGCTTCGATGTCCGACCTGGCCAGAATGTGGGAGAGCACCGCAAGCCCGGCTCCTGCCAATGCCGCGCGATGGACGGCCATTGAATTGTTGGCGACAAGGCGAGGCTCGATGCGCAGAACAATTTCATCCGCTCCGCTGGAGAACGACCATGACCGGCCGTCGCCGCCACGGCTGTAACAGATGCAGGCGTGATCCCTTATGTCTTGCGGCGTTCGTGGTGCGTCGCGTCCCTCGAGATAGTCTGGCGAGGCCACGAGAAAGGCGGTTGTCCAGCCGATCCGGCGGCACATCAGGCTGCTGTCGCCGACCGGCCCGAGCCGTACCTCGAGATCGATTGCGTTCGCGACCAGGTCCGACGGCTCGTCGCGAAGGAGCAATTCGACTTGAAGTGCCGGATGGCGCTCCAGCAGCCTTGCCAGGCGGTCGCTGATGAAGAAGCCGAGCGGCGTCGGCAGGCTGAGCCTCACCTTTCCCGATACGGCTGCCGCTTCAGCGCCGCTGGCCTGGCCGAGAGCTTCGACCGCTTCGATGACGCGCAGCGCCATCGGCAGCATCTGTTCGCCCTCCGCAGTCAGGGCGAGCGCGCTCGTCGTGCGATGCAGAAGGCGCGTCTTGAGATGCGATTCGAGCGCCGAAACCTGCCGGGATACCGCCGGCTGCGTCAGATTGAGGTCGATGGCAGCCGCCGAGAAGGATTTTGTCTGCGCCACGCGCAGGAACGTTCGCAACGCCGATACGACGTCCATCCTCGCCCTCATACTTTTCGACATAAGCCTTATGTCCGCATTCTAGGCGGGTGGCGCTTTACTGTCCAGATATTATGGATATTAAATATCCTTAAGGACACAAAATATCCTCAAAACGGGAAAAGCCATGACACAGCGCCTCAACGCCGCGCAGCAATCGCCTGAATTGTTCAAGAAGCTCATCGATCTCAGCATGGCCGAGACACATGGCGCCATCGAGGAAAAGATACGCGATCTGGTCCATATCAGGGCATCCCAGATCAATGGCTGCGCCTTCTGCCTCGACATGCATGTCAAGGAAGCCAAGATCCACGGTGAGAGCGAGCTGCGGCTCCATCATGTCGCCGTCTGGCGGGAATCGACCCTTTTCATTCCCCGTGAACGTGCCGCCCTTGCCTGGACCGAGGCCGTCACCAAACTCCCCGAAGGTGGCATTCCGGACGAGCTCTACGAGCGCGTGCGCGGACAGCTTTCGGAAAAGGAAATCTCCGACCTCACCTTCTCGGTCATGGCCATCAATGCCTGGAACCGCGTCAACGTCGCCTTCAGGACCGTACCCGGCTCCGCGGACAAGGCCTACGGTCTCGACAAGGCCGGCCTGAACTAACCCGTCGCTGAACAAACCCATCAATCGATGCGGCGCAACAGTGCGGCCGCAAACGGAGACTGTTATGAAAATCGTCATCATCGGGGGCACCGGTCTCATCGGTTCCAAGACCACCGAACGCCTGCGCAGGCAGGGCCACGAGGTGATTGCCGCCGCGCCGAATACCGGCGTCAACACCATCACCGGCGAAGGCCTGCAGGAGGCGCTCCAAGGCGCGGAGGTCGTCATCGATCTCGCCAACTCACCCTCCTTCGAGGACAAGGCGGCGATGGACTTCTTCGAGACGTCGGGCCGCAACCTGCTCGCGGCGGACAGGGCCGCCGGCGTCAAGCACCATATCGCGCTCTCGGTTGTCGGCACCGAACGCCTGCAGGACTGCGGCTATTTCCGCGCCAAGCTCGTCCAGGAAGAGCTGATCAAGGCTTCCGGCATTCCCTACACCATCGTTCATTCCACGCAGTTCATGGAATTCCTGGCCGGGATCGCCAAGTCGGGCACTGTTGGCGAGGCCGTGCATCTGTCGCCGGCCTATGTGCAGCCCATCGCATCCGACGACGTCGCCGACGTCATGGCCGGGGTCGCACTCGCCGCGCCGATCAACGGCATGATCGAGATTTCGGGTCCAGAGCGCGTGCGCATGAGCGAGCTCGTCGCCCGCTACCTCAAGGCGATCGGCGATCCTCGCGAGGTGGTGGCCGATCCGGAGGCGCTCTACTTCGGCGCGCGGCTGAACGACACTTCGCTCGTCTCCGACAACAATCCCCGCCTTGGCCGCATCACCTTCGAACAGTGGTTTCCCACCTCGGCGCGGAAGTGACTGCCAGGATGCGCCGTGGCTCAGGCGCGGCCATCGCTCAACACAAAAAGGAGTTTTCAAATGATCAAGTCAATCACTGCTGCCCTCGTCATGACGGCAGCCCTGGCCGGCCCGGCCGGAGCCACAGAGGCCCATCACGCCGGCGAGAAGGCGGCCAAGGTCACCCTCGTCTATGAGCATGAACTGCCGAATGTTCCGGGCAAAAGCATCAAGGGTATTCTGGTCGAGTACGGCCCGGGCGGCACTTCGGAGGCGCATACGCATCCAAGCTCCGCCTTCATCTACGCGACGGTTCTGGAAGGCTCCATCCGCAGCCAGGTCAATGACGGGCCGGTCAAGGTCTACAAGGCCGGCGAGAGCTTTTCGGAGATGCCGGGCGATCGCCACAGCGTGAGCGAGAACGGCAGCAAGACGAAGCCCGCGAAGCTGCTGGCGGTGTTCGTGGTCGATACCGCTCAGAAGGAACTGACCTATCCGGCCAAGAAGTAGGCGCAAAGGCCGGACGTCTTCCTGGCGTCCGGCCGCGCCTGCAAGCTCAAATCCACCGGTGAGTCCATGTTCGGCGATCATCTGGCTCTGATCCTGATCAACCTTCTCGGGGCTGCTGGCATTGTCGTCTGGTGTTTCCAAGGGCGTGGGCGTCCGATGGCGCGCCTGGTCGTCCAGATCCTGTTCTTCGCCGGCATGACCGCGGTGCTCGGCCTCAGCGGTATCCTGCCGCATTGGGTGGGTGAGACAGATCTCACGGATGTCCAAGGCGCGGGCGCCTATCTGGCGAAGTCGGCGCGCATCCTCTGGTGGGTACACCTTGCCTGGACGCTTGTCGGTTTCGTGCGCCTCTACATTGTGCTGGAACACCGGCCGCGAGAGGCGCGCCTGCTCCAGGACCTGGTCGTCGCTGCCATCTATCTCGGCGTGGCGCTGTCGATAACAGGCTTCGTTTTCGGTGCTCCTATCGGAACGCTGGCGGCAACGTCGGGCGTGGTCGCGATCATTGTCGGGCTGGCGCTGCAGAACACGCTTGGTGACGTCTTCTCCGGCATCGCGCTGACGCTTGGGCAACCCTACACGCTCAGTGACTGGATCATGCTGGGCGACGGCACGGAAGGACGGGTCGTCGAGACGACCTGGCGCTCCACGCATCTGCTGACCGGCGCAAACAACATCGTCGTCCTGCCCAACAGCGTGTTGGCGAAGCTCAGCCTGACCAATCTCAGCCGTCCCGACGCGACGCAGCAGATGACCCTGACGGTGCGGATCGCGGCCACGCAGGCGCCGCACGTCATCGAAGCGGCCATGCGTACCGTTCTCGCGAGCTGCCAACGGATCATCCAGGAGCCGGCACCGCTTGTCGCGCTCAAGGAGATCGACGCGGTGGCAGTCGGGATGGACCTGCTCTTTTGCGTGGCCGGTCCGGGCGACCGGATGACGGCGAGGAATGAAGTGATCGACCTTATCCATCGCCATTGCGAGCTGAGTGGCCTTTCCCTTGCCCTGCCGCCCCAGGGTTATGCCGGCGCACTGTCCGCGATGAGAGACCTGCCGCCAGCGCCGGTCATGCGTTCGCGTTCATCCGGCGCGCTCTAGCACCCATTCGAAGCTGTCCTTCCAGAGTTCGGCGGGGATCTCCTGCGCCAGTGCCGCGGTGAGCTCGGAAAGCCTGACGGCGCGCAATTTTTCACGCCAGGCCTCGTCGGCTTCCCACATGATGCGCGCCACCGGGCAGGGCCCGCTTTCGCAATAGCCCTGCGGACGACACGGATTGTTCTCGCGGATGTTGTTGCACACAAACGTCCGCGCCTTGCCCTCCACCGCCTCCACGATGTCGAGGAAGGTCAGCTCGGCCGGTGGCCGCGCCAATCGGTAGCCACCTGACGGACCCAGCGTCGTATCGACCAGACCCGCCTGCGACAGGCTTTGCAGCGCCTTGGAAAGATATTCCTTGGGAAGGCCGTGGAATTCGGCGAGCGCTTTTGTGGAGAGATACCGCCCCTCGGGCAGGCCGGCGAGAATGGCGCAGCAGTGCAGTGCCCATTCGACTTGGCTTTTCAGGATCATCCACGGATTCCGGCCGACCGAACTCTATTAAGGATATGAAATATCCCTATTCTACCGCAGTGTAAACAGACAGGTTCCGGCGGGTGGGATGAGCCAGCTCTCAAGCGCCCGAGTGCGGATCGATGCTGTAGGGATGGACCGGATAGCCCTGGCCGATGGCGTCGCTCACGCGGCCGGTCCAGTCGCGGAATGCTGGATAGTCCGCAAGAGAAAACCCGCAATCCTCGGCGCGGTGGCTGTAGGCATAGACGGCGATGTCGGCGATGGTGAGATCGTTTCCGGTGAGGAACGGCGTCTCGCCAAGGCTGCGGTTCAGGGCGGCGAGTGTGCGGGCGCCGGCCTCGCGCTTGCCGGCAACCATGGCGTGGTTGCGCTCGAGCCGTCTGGTCAAGGTCCAGAAGCGCAGCGAGCCGATGACGGGCTCGACATTGTACTGTTCGAAGAACAGCCATTGCATGATCTTGGCGCGCCGGTAGCGGTCGGCCGGCAGGAGCGGCGTGCCTTCGGCGAGGTAGGTGAGGATCGCATTGGATTCGGCGATGGCGCTGCCGTCTTCGAGCTGGAGCACGGGAACGGCGCCGGCCGGGTTGAGTTCGTGGAACGCATCGGTATGGCTCTCGCCCTTGAAAATCGAGACGATGCGGGTCTTGTAAGGGATCTTCAGCAGGCCGAGCAGGACCCGGACTTTCCAGCCATTTTGCGATGGCAGATAATCGTGAAGCGTGAGCATGGCGGGTCCTTTGTGGTGGGTGAACGATCGCATGGCGGGATGCCTGGCGACACCCGATTCCTGCGTTGGACGCTTAGTAACGTCGAGATGCTGAGCGCGGGATTGGGGAGCGAAAGTCTGGATGCGTTGGCGCTTGGCCCCCCTCTGTCCTGCCGGACATCTCCCCCTCAAGGGGGGAGATCAGCAGGCATCCCGGCTTGCACCAATCCTCGACATCGCAGAACAGGCGAAGCGTCGAAGCTGCCAATCTCCCCCCTTGAGGGGGAGATGTCCGGCAGGACAGAGGGGGGCGCCACGGAATGCAACGTTGGAAACTAGCCCCAATCAACTCATGCATCCAATCGCACAATGACTGCGGCCTCGACCACCTAATAAATCAATGCGGCTCGTGCCATTTTTCTCTTCAAGCAATCGAGATCCGGAGCAACCCATGACCACGCACCCCAACAAAGTCGCCCTCATCACCGGCGCCAATCGCGGCATCGGGCTGGAGACCGGCCGCCAGCTGGCGAAACTCGGCTTCACCGTGCTGCTCGGCGTGCGCGACCTTGCCAAGGGCGCGGCGGCGGCGAAAGGGCTCGATGGCCATGTCGAGGCCATTGCGCTCGATGTCGCAGCGCCTGACGCCGCTGCAAGGGCAGCCGACGACGTACAGCGCCGGTTCGGCCGGCTCGACGTGCTGATCAACAATGCCGCCATCCACTACGACACCGGCTCGCGCGCCTTGCGGCCGGACTGGACCGTCATCCGCGAGGCGTTCGAGACCAATGTCTTCGGCGCCTGGCGCGCGGCGGCCGCCTTCGCGCCGCTGCTCAAGGCGGGCGGCCATGGCCGGCTGGTCAATGTCTCGTCCGAAGGCGGTTCGCTGGCCTCGATGGGGGCGGGGGCGCCGGCCTATTCGACGTCGAAGGCGACGCTCAACGCGCTGACCTGCGTGCTGGCGGCAGAACTGCGTGGCTCCGGCGTGCTGGTCAACGCCATCTGTCCGGGCTGGGTCGCCACCGACATGGGCGGACCGGGCGGACGCCCGGTGGCGCAAGGGGCCGCCGGGATCGTGTGGGCAGCGACCTTGCCGGATGATGGCCCGACCGGCGGCTTTTTTCGCGATGGCAAAAGACTGCCGTGGTGAGCGTGGTCAAACAGGAGGCGACGATGAGAATAGGAATTCTGGGCGCCGGCATGATCGGCGGCACGGTCGGGCGGTTGTGGGTGCAGGCCGGACATGACGTGAGTTTCGGTGTCAGGCATCCCGAACGGCTGCGCTCGATGCTTTCCGGACTTGGCGGCAAGGCCACGGCCGGCCTGGTCCTCGACGCCATTGCCGGCGCGGATGTCGTGCTGGCGGCCATCCCGTTTCGGGCCTGGCCCGATGTCGCGGCCGAGATCGGGGCAGCCTTGGGCGACAAGGTGCTGCTCGACGCCACGGTGCCCGACCCGCCGCGCGACGGCGCCTTCGGCGACGCAGCGCTCGCCCGCAAGGACGGCGTGGTCTTTTCCGTCACACCGCTCCTGCCGCGCGCGAAACTTGTTCGCGCCTTCAGCACGGTGATGTGGACGACGCTGCAATCGCAGGCACATCGCGCCGGCGACGGGATCGGCATCCCGCTTGCCGGCGATGACGAACAGGCTGTTGCCCTGGCGGTGCGACTGGTGAGCGATGCCGGCTTCGATCCGGTCGTGGTCGGACCGCTGTCGCAGGCCAGGCGCTTCGATCCCGGCACGGCCGTGTTCGACAGCGGCATGAGCGGACGGCAGGTTCGGACCGCGCTCGGGGTGGCTTGAGGCGGTTCACGATCTGAATCGCGGAATTGCCGTAAGTGCCTGTTTTGGCAGACGTCCAGCTAGGCCGCCTTGCCTTGATCGCACATAAGAAAAGCCGCCCTCGCTTTTTAGCGAGTGGCGGCCTTTTCCCGGGAGGAAGTCAGAAGGGAGAAACGATATCAAGCGGCCTTGGCGTGCTTGTGGCCGTGCCTCTTGTGGGTACGCTTGTGGTGGTGCTTTCGGGCGACGTGCTTGTGGCCGTGCCTCTTGCCTGCGTGGCGGTGGCCGTGCTTGCGCCCATGCCTGTGGTGCTTCTTGTGGTGCTTGTGCGCGGCCGCCTTGACCGGCGTCTTCGCCAGGTCCACGGCAGCGGGAGCCGCCGGAGCGGTCGCGGGGGCGGTCGTCGTCGCCGGAGCGGTCGTCGTCGTCGTGGTGGTCGTGGCCGCCGCATTGGCGGCGCCGACAACCGGCATTGCCAGACCGAGAGCGATGGCGAGACCAAGGGCGGAGAGGAGCGGCTTGTTCATGAGAGGCTTCCCTAGGGGTTGATGGTTGCTGTCACTGGTCGAGGTCGACCGGCGTCACGCCAAGAAGTTTCAGGGCGTTGGCGTAGGTCCGGATGCCTTGCGCCTGCTTGCGCTCGGAACAGAACCGGTTCGCCTTGTCCTGGAGTGCCGTAGCCTGCGCGAGCTGGCTCGCACTGGCACCGGGTTCGGCTTTGGTCCGGATGGCTCCGTCGAGTTGGAGACCGAGCTGGCTGCATATTCGCTCCGGGTAACCGCCGCCTCCGCACCCGACTGCGCGACCGCAAGCATGGCGAGCGAAATGCCGGTCAGGGCAGCCATCCATCCGATCGAACGTCGTTGCATTGTCGGGACCATCCCTTTGCCTTGATGTGGCGACCGCTGTCCGGTTGCTACGAGGATGGTTATCGCAGACGATCTTTTCGCCAGTTTTTCCCGGATGTTGAATCTTGTTTCTGGAGTGTGTCTGGGGGTGAAGCTGCCAATCTCCCCCCTCGTGGGGGAGATGCCCGGCAGGGCAGAGGGGGGCGCGAAGGATCGCCAACCTCGCAGGCATTGGGACAGGGTGCGAACGCTTCTGCCATATCGATGGACTGAGAGGCCGGCGGGACAGCGCCCCCCTCTGGCCTGCCGGCCATCTCCCCCACGAGGGGGGAGATCGGCTGTCTGCGGCGCTTGCGCCTCTTCCTTTGCGGCCGTCCTTCGCGTAAGGCGCCGGGCAAATCCTTTCAGCGCAGGCATAGTCCGGAAACCGCATGATCAGACTTGAAAGCATCAGCAAGCAGAACGGCCGTCAGCTTGTCTTCATCGAGGCATCGGCCTCCCTGCAGAAGGGCGAGAAGGTCGGCCTTGTCGGGCCGAACGGCGCGGGAAAGACGACGCTGTTTCGCATGATCACCAGCCAGGAGCAGCCCGACGAGGGCCAGGTGCAGGTTGATCGCGGCGTCACCATCGGTTATTTCAGCCAGGATGTCGGCGACATGGCGGGCCATAGCGCTGTCGCCGAAGTGATGAACGGCGCCGGGCCGGTCAGCGACGTCGCGGCCGAGATGGCGGAACTGGAAGCGGCGATGGCCGATCCCGACCAGGCCGACCGCATGGACGAGATCATCGAGAAATATGGCGAGGCGCAGCATCGCTTCGAGGAGCTCGACGGCTATGCGCTGGACGGGCGCGCCCGCGAGGTGCTCGACGGTCTCGGCTTTTCCCAGGAGATGATGGACGGCGACGTCGGCAAGCTGTCGGGCGGCTGGAAGATGCGCGTGGCGCTGGCCCGCATCCTTTTGATGCGGCCCGACGTCATGCTGCTCGACGAACCGTCCAACCATCTCGATCTGGAAAGCCTGATCTGGCTGGAACAGTTCCTCAAAGGCTATGACGGCGCGCTGCTGATGACCTCGCACGACCGCGAGTTCATGAACCGCATCGTCAACAAGATCGTCGAGATCGACGCCGGCTCGCTCACCGCCTATTCCGGCAATTACGAGTTCTACCAGCAGCAGCGGGCGATCGCCGACAAGCAGCAGCAGGCGCAGTTCGAGCGCCAGCAGGCGATGCTGGCCAAGGAGATCGCTTTCATCGAACGTTTCAAGGCGCGTGCTTCGCATGCCGCCCAGGTGCAGAGCCGGGTGAAGAAGCTCGACAAGATCGACCGCGTCGAGCCGCCCAAGCGCCGCCAGATCGTGAATTTCGAGTTCCAGCCGGCGCCGCGCTGCGGCGAGGATGTCGTCACCTTGAAGAACGTCCACAAGGCCTATGGCAGCCGCACCATCTATGAGGGGCTGGACTTTCAGGTCCGCCGCCGCGAGCGCTGGTGCATCATGGGCGTCAACGGCGCCGGCAAGTCGACGCTGCTCAAGCTGGTGGCCGGCGCTTCCGACCCAGACACCGGCACGGTGGCGCGGGGGCCGAGCGTCAAAATGGGCTATTTCGCCCAGCACGCCATGGAACTGCTCGAAGGCGAGCGCACCGTGTTCCAGACGCTGGAAGACAATTTCCCGCAGGCCGGCCAGGCGCCGCTTCGGGCGCTCGCCGGCTGCTTCGGCTTTTCCGGCGACGAGATCGAGAAGAAATGCCGGGTGCTGTCAGGCGGCGAGAAGGCGCGGCTGGTGATGGCGCTGATGCTGTTCGACCCGCCCAATTTGCTGGTGCTGGACGAGCCTACCAACCACCTCGACATCGCCACCAAGCAGATGCTGATCGAGGCGCTGTCGCAATATGAAGGCACCATGCTGTTCGTCTCGCACGACCGGCACTTTTTGGCAGCACTTTCGAACCGCGTGCTGGAACTGACGCCCGAAGGCATCCACACCTATGGCGGCGGCTATACGGAGTATGTCGAGCGCACCGGGCAGGAAGCGCCGGGACTGAGGAGCTGATCTAACGACGGAGACGCGTTTCCTGTCATCGTCGTCGTGTCGCGCTCAGCGCAGTTCCTGGGCAAGTCCGATGAGAAGGCCTCCAGGCCCGCGGATATAGCAGAGCCGATACACGTCCTTGTACTGGACGACTTCGCCTTCGAGCCGC
The DNA here is from genome assembly GCF_056174585.1 of Mesorhizobium kamtschaticum. Taxonomy (NCBI): domain Bacteria; kingdom Pseudomonadati; phylum Pseudomonadota; class Alphaproteobacteria; order Hyphomicrobiales; family Phyllobacteriaceae; genus Mesorhizobium; species Mesorhizobium kamtschaticum. Next base: position 3,502,092 of record NZ_CM149691.1, read on the forward strand.
GCGCCGCGATTGCGGAGCCTTTCCAGCGTGTCGTCGACGTCGTCGACAGTGAACATGACACGGAGGTAGCCCAGAGCGTTGACCGGGGCGTTGCGGTGATCCGCCACGACAGGCGGCGTGAGGAAGCGGGACAGCTCGAGCCGGCTGTGGCCGTCCGGCGTGCGCATCATGGCGATCTCGACGCGCTGATCGCCCAGTCCGGTGACACGTCCGGCCCATTCTCCTTCGATCGTCGCCCGCCCTTCGAGCTCAAGGCCGAGCTCGCGAAAGAAATCAATCGTCTTATCGAGGTCGTCGACGACGATTCCTATGTTGTCCATCCGTTTGAGCGTCATATGTCCAACCTACAAAGTGTCGTTTGGGCCGTAAACGCATAAACCTGCTAGCCAGCGCCGACAATTTCCTCGCCGCCATCAAGTTCTTATTGGATCAAAAGCCTATGGGTGGAAAAAAGGCGGTCGTCGAACTGACGCCGCCCTCTTTGGTGTCCAGCGGTCCCCGAAAGGGACGAGGCCATTACTTCAGCGAGATGGCAAAGCCGCTGAGATCGGCGTTGACCTGCAGGCCGACCTGCTTGCCGGTGAGTTCGAGCTGGGCACCCTTGTCGTTGGTCATGAGGATAACCTGGGCGCCTTTGCCGATCGTGCCACCGCCGCCCGCCGCGCCATAGACCCCCGTCACATCGCGGACGCGCCTGATATGGCGCACCGTGCCGTGGAAATAGGTCTTGGAAACGCCGAAGGCGAGGCCGCCCGAAACGGCGCCGATGGAGATTGGATACGACTTACCATGGAAGGTGAACGTGCCTTCGCCGCCGGAGCCGCCGATGAAGAAGGCCGCCTTGTAGACGGCGAAGCGGATCGTGCCGCTGTCGGCATGCGCGGCACTGGCAAAGCCAATGCCCGCGGTGGCGATGGCGGCAACCGCGATTGAACGAAATCCGGACGAGATAGTCATGATGGGAGCTCCTGAATGTCGCCGCTTTGCCGGCTTGGATGTCAGCGTCGTGTCAAAGTTACCATTGAACAGTCTCGCCCGTCATTTGGTTCCAGCACGCCGCTTGAATCGGGCTGCGAGAAGATCGCCATGAAGCGGAGCCGATGGCAAGCGCAAGGGCTGGACATCGCGTATACGTGATTGGTACGGCGGGCTCTGCCGGATTCATGGCACGGCCATTTCGTTGCGGTCGTGTGGAATTTGAGATGATGCGGTTCACGGGAAGGGGCTTGGGGATGAGAACTGCGATGCGAATTGCGATGTCCGCATTGGCCGCGACGGTGGCGGGATGCGCGACCTCTCCGGTCGACTATGGCGCGTCGCTTTCGCCGCAGGATCCGAAATGGGCATCGTCGGAATGCCAGCAGGCCCGGGCGGCGGCTTCGGATTACGCGGTTCGCGAGAAACAACATCCGGGCTGGGAATTCGCGGCACTTGGCCCGTATGGGCTAGGGATCATAGCGGCCACCAAGGAGGCCGAGCAGAAGCAGCGGAAGCTTTACGCCCGCAACGTGCACCTGCAATGCTCGAGCCTTCCACTGCCGAAGGAATTGCAGGGCGATTTGAGCCCGGCGGTCGCGAAGGCGAAATATCCGTAGCCCGTGCCGGCGCCGACATCGATCAGCACATAGATGCCGTTCCCAGCGTCGAAGCGTTGGGCGCGAGCGTTTTTGTCAGCAGCCCTTGGAACGTAAATGCGTCGGTCAAGTTCTTAGCCCAGGACAAGCAAAGGAACATTGCACATGCTGACCGCCGTTCGAGCCATGATTGGCCAAGCCCGCTTCACCACCGCCAAGAGCGAGCCTGAGGCGCAGAGCATACGGCAGATGCCGGTCTCCAGGGAAATCGAGACCTTGGCCGCGATCCGCCTGACCGACATGGCGGGCCTGGGGGCCTGGTCGCAGGACCGCTGATTGGTTTCGGCAGGCAACGGCACCGTAGCGCGCCGCCGACATTGGATCGCCAAAGCGTCTGAGCCGTTGCGGATAGCCGGCCGAACTGCGATCCTATCGTCATGGAAAAACCTGCCGCGCCATGGCCTTTGCTGCAACTCGCGATCGAGGCGAAGTCGAGAGCCGATGAGGGGAAGCTGCGTATCGTCCTGTCGAGACTAGCGGACGAGGATCCCTGCTTCCACGTCAAATGGGACGAGGAATCGGGTCAGACGATCATCGCCGCCATGGGCGAAGTTGAACTCGACACCATCATCGACCGCGTGCGCCGCGAGTTCGATCAAGGGGTGAATGTCGGCGCCCCGCAAATTGCCTATCGCGAGACGATCACCCGCAGCCATCAGCAGGACTACACCCATAAGAAGCTGTTCGCCGGCACGGGTCAGTTCGCCCGCGTCGAGATCATGTTCGAGCCGAACGCGCACAATCCGGACTTGGTGTTCGCGTCGAGGATCGCCGGCGGTGCAATCCCCAACGACTATGTGGCGGGGGTCGAAAGGGGCTGCGCAGCATCCAGTCGCAGGGGCCGTTCGCGGGCTTTCCGATGATCGGCGTCAAGGCGATGCTGGTGGACGGCGCCTGGCACGAGACCGACTCCTCGGCCCTGGCTTTCGAGGTTGCGGGCCGCGCCTGCTTTCGCGAAGCCGCGCCGCATCTCGGCGTGCAACTGCTCGAGCCGATCATGAGGGTCGAGGTGGTGACGCCTGCGGACTATGCCGGCGGCATCCTCAGCGAACTGAAGAGCCGCCACGGTCAGATCCAGGACCAGGAAAGCCGCGATGTTGCAGTCGTCATCCACGCCACGATGCAGCTCGTAAACATGTTCAAACTGGAGGAGACACTCTGGTCGCGTTCGAACGGGCAGGCGCGCTTGAGCACTTTCTATGTCCGATACGCCCCGCTATCCGACGACCGCGACCCGCCGCCCGCTGCGGCCATGGTTGCCTGATTTTCGCTAATCGCCACTGTGGTCGCGCCGAAGGGCTCAGGCTGCTGGCAGCTCGGCTTTACGATGGGCCGTTGACCGCAAATTGCGCGGCGAAAGCCCTGAAATAAGCGGGCCGCGCTTCGCCGCGCGCCACATAGGCGGCCAGGTTTTGATATTCGTCGAGAATGCCCGACATTCTCAGGCGAAGCAGCACCGATACCATCAACAGATCACCCGCGCTGAATGCACCACCGAGCCATTCTGCGGCGCCCAGATAGGCCGAGAGCTTGTCCAGCACTGCCCGAACACGGTCTTTCACCAGCGGCAGGCGCTCCTCGGCCCAGGTCCTGTCGGCTTCGAATATCCTGGCCGTCGTCAAATCGAGGACCGGCGGCTCGACGGTGTTGAGCGCGGCAAACATCCAGGTGATCGCGCGGGCGCGGGCATCGCGATCCCCAGGCAGCAGGCCCGCATGCTGCTCGGCAAGATGAAAGACGATCGAGCCGGTCTCAAACAGGCACAGAGACCCTTCCTCATAGGTGGGAATCTGGCCGAAGGGATGGATGGCCAGATGGCCAGGCGCCTTCATCCCGGCGGAGGAAACAAGACGAACTTCGTAAGGCTGCCCGACTTCTTCGAGCGCCCAGCGAACGCGCGTATCGCGCGCCAGTCCCTTGCCGCCATCGGGCGAGCGTTCAAAGGCGGTGATGGTGGGGATCATTGGAAGGCTCCGAAGGGTTGGTGTCCAGGTCTTGCGCTTGCACACAGAGGACGAACGACCGGGGCTGTTCCCGACAAGCTGCCTCGTTTTTTAGCGCAGCAGGCCTTCCGCCTCGAACGTATCCCAGCCTTCCAACTTTGGCTGCGGAGCGCCTTCCTTTCCTGAAGTCCTGGCACTGCGAGCCTTGCGCTCGCGCTTTCCCGCGCGCGTCAGTGCGGCCTTGCCGGCGCCGCGCCGCCTGTTCTCGGTGACTTCCCGCGCATCTTCCTCCCGCCAGCCTGTCGCCAGGTCGCGATCGAGAATGTCCTCGATGTGGCGTGGATCAAAGACACGGAAGGTGACTGCCTTGGACCGCCCGCACATCTTGACGGTGCGCGTGCCGATGCTCTTCAGGCGGCCATCCCTGAGCCATTTGTGACGTTCGCGGGCGGAGATGGTGAGAATGTCTTCTGCCTCGCGGGGAAGCACGGCCAGTGCTTCGATCCCCTCCAGTGTCCTGGAGATGGTTGCCGAGGCTGCCTGGAATGCATCCGCGTCGGTTTTCAACATGCGCAAGACGATGCGGCCCGTCTCGGCCTTGGCGAATTTCCTCACGACCCATGGCAGGCGGGCTCGAACTTCGCGTTCGATTCCCTTGAGGCGCATGGAGGAGCCAAGCGTTGCCGATGGCGGCAGCGGCCATTCGGCGACCACAGTGGTGCCCTTGCCGCTCTGGGATGCGCGGTCAGGGCCGGTGGCAATTGCCGCGACGATGCCACTCAGGACCTTTCGCAGGGAACCACGCTTCTTGTCTGCCATGTTTCATGTTCGCTCATCAGCTGCCTTCGTGGAACGGCAGTTCGCACTGCAGACAACCGAAATCAGGCTCAAACAGTTCCTTTAGCACGCGCAGGCAACTATTAGGGTTCGCCAAACCAACGCGCCGCGACCCGCGCAGCCTCCTGAAAGTCAGGCTCGGCATCAGCGGCCCAGGCGACAAAGCCATCCGGGCGCACGAGCACGGCGCTCAGGCCCAGCCGCTCCCTGGCGCCCGCGGCGACATAGCTGATCCGTCCATTCCAGCGGCTGGCAAGCGCCTGAAGGGCAGGGCTGATGCCGAAGTCCAGCAGCAGGCCTTGGCCGTTCCTCAGCGTTCGCCGGGCCTCATCCCGTCGGCCAGTTCGAAATCGGGCGCACTGCGGCCAACGTCCCATCGTTTAGTAAGATTTGGAAGGTAAGGTAAGAAGTGCTGCTATGAAATCTCGGCGGGAATGGACGCTTGATTGAACAAAGAAAATTGGCGATTCCGCCGGGGCGCATAATTATAGCAAAGATGATCGCATGGTCCTTCATCTTTTGCGTATTTTTTGGAATACTATCGATTGTGTTTTATCGATATGCTGACATAGAGCCATTGTGTGAGGTTGTTTTTCCGAAATTTTCAAAACTGAGTGATAATTCTTCAAAAGATTTTTGCCTTGCAAATAATATTATGTGGATAAACATCGTTGCATTATCAATTTGTTACGGCATTGCATATGTAATTTCTGTCCCGATCTGGGTTCTTTTTGCCGTTTCACGCAGCGATTGGAGTGACTGGCGCCTCAAAGCACAGAGTAGCATGTTTATAGGCGCGGTCTTATTGTGCTCGTTCTTGGAGATTTATAGCTATCTATTTGGCAGCCCTGGCTATTTCGGCGTCTACCCGAATCTAACTGACCAAACGCCTCTATATGAATACGTCAGGTTCCAAGTCGTCGCTCTTATGGGAATCGCGAACTTTCTACTGTTTGGGGGCACCATGTTTGTGTCTGGAAAAATTTTCGGGAGGGGAGCAAATAAATCGTACACTCGGCCGTAGCGCCTGAGGCAGTCGATGACTGCTGTCCGGCAAGGTCGCTATTCCGGCGCATGCGAAGTCACGGGTCATGCGCTGGCTGCAGTGTCACGGGATTACGGCTCGACCAGAGCTTCGCCAAACCATCGCGCCGCCGCCTGGGCAGCGCCCTCAAGGTCTGGCTCGGCATCAGCAGCCCAGGCGACGAAGCCATCCGGGCGCACGAGCACGGCGCTCAGGCCCAGCCGCCCCCCGGCGTTGCAAGCGACATAGCTGATCCGCCCATTCCAGCGGCTGGCAATCGTCTGAAGGGCAGGGCTGGCATCAAAGTCCAGAAGCAGGCCTTGCCCGTTCCTCAAGCGTTCGCCGAGCCTCGTCCCGTCGGCCAGTTCGAAGTCGGGCGCACTGCGGCCGACCAGTGGGTGGCTGCCGCCAAGATCGTAGCGCAGCGAAACGCCCCAGACGCGCTCGGCGAAATAGGTCGCGCCGTCGCGCGTGTCGATGAGATCGCGGATGATGGCTTCGAGCGCGCGCGAACTGCGGCTTGGCCGCATCAGCGCGACCTGGGCGCGCGACCAGTCGAGCACCTGCGCGCCCACCGGATGCCGTTCGTCGAAATAGCTGTCGAGCAGGCCGGCCGGCGCCTCGCCGCGGATGGTGGCGGCAAGCTTCCAGCCAAGGTTCATCGCATCGCCAAGCCCGAGATTGAGCCCCTGGCCGCCGAGCGGCGAGTGGATGTGCGCGGCGTCGCCGGCAAGCAGCACCCGCTTGTTGCGGTAAGTGGTTGCCTGATAGGCGCGATCGGTCCAGGTCGTGGCGAGGCGCAGCGCCGTCGAGGTGACATCCGTGCCCGACACGCGGCGCAACACCGCCTGGACATGCTCTGGCGTGATCGGCTCTGTCCGGTGGAAAGCGGCGCCGTCGAACTCGACCATCGCGATCGTGCCTGGCTTTGAGTAGGTGCACATGCCCGTCGGCGTGTAGTGGCGGCCGGGGCTCAGTGCGTCCGGATCGGCGATTTCGACTTCAACGGAATAGCCGGTGAACTCGGCATCGGTGCCGGTGAAGGCAAAGCCGCCAAGCTTGCGAACCGTGCTGCGGCCGCCGTCGCAACCGACAAGCCAGCTTGCGTGAAAAACCTCGCCACCGGCGCGGATGGTCACCTCTTCGTCCGATTGGCTGAAGCTGTCGACGGCCAGGCCGCGTCTGATCTCGACGCCCATCGCGCTTGCGCGCGCGGCAAGCGCGATTTCCAAATGCTCCATCTCGACTGCCACGCCGGGGCTCGCCGGGCCTGGCAGGCGATAGGGCCATTTCGAGCTGTCGACGGCATCGAGGTAGAACTGGATGCCGGCGAAATGGCCGCCGGGGCGGCGCTGCTGCTGCATCCAGTGGGCGGCAGCCAATGTGCCGCCGCCCGGGCCATCCTTCGCGGGCGGCGCCGCAATATCGTCCAGCAGGCCGCGACGGTGGAAGGCCTCGATGGAGGGCACGTTAAGGCCGCGCATGCCGAAGGGCAGCCGCTTCAACGGCGAGCTGGGGTTCTCGGCCTGCTCCAGCACCAGCACGCAGAGGCCCGCCAGACGCAGCTCGCAGGCGAGAAAGAGGCCGACAGGACCGGCACCGGCAATGACGACATCATAGGGGATCGGGTTGGGCATGAACTACTCCTTGGTCGATGCGTTCGACCGGAGCGTTCCTCGGGTTGAGAGCCACACGGACGAACGATTGGGCGCTCAACAGCGTCCGATGTTCGTCGTGGGGATCTCGTGCACGAAGCCAAAGACCAGAGCTCTCGTTACCGAGAGGAGTTGGGCTTACCGAACCAACTCTGCCTTTTCCGACGGGGGCTATATAGCGATGTGACGATCGATCCGCAACGGGGCACGGCGGTGGCAAGGCGATGGGCAAAACTCGAATTGCGCCATCCAATATTTGGCGCCGTTCGCCCGGTCAGATCCTCTTGTAGGCGTCGGTGATCACGGCGACGCCTGTCACTTCGCCCGTCGCCCGATTGACTGTCGGCGTGCCGGTGAAGCCGGCGCCCCCGTGAAGGTCTCGGTCTTCGTGGCGTTGAAGCCCGACGACCGCATCGGGCGGTTCCAATCATCGGTCTTCATGTCCTCGAATGTGAGATTGGCCTTGAAACCGGTCGATTCGACCCTTCGGTATACCGAACCGTCCTGGTTCGCCGCGCCTGTCACGTCGACATTCGCCGGCAGAAGCTCGGCCGCCGCCCGCACCACGATGCGGTCGCCCGTCGGCAGGGCAAACGTCATCTCTCCGCCGAAATTCTACGTCGGTTTTCCTTTCTAGCTTTTCTAAGAAACTTGATCGAAGATCGATGTGTCCAATAGTCTGCGTCTTTCGCAACCTTAGATGCTGACTTATGCCCGAGCAGCCACCGAGTAGCGGTATGAGCAATTCGCCTAATGCAGCCGCCGACCTTGCCTCCCGGCGCCGATTTATAAGGGCTGCTTTCTGCAGCTTGGTTGTTGCAACGCCTTTGATTTGGTTTCTTGTAAATTTGGTACCCAGCAATTACACATGCTATTTTCGTGATATTTTGATCTTGCGGGCCATTTGGCCCCATGACCTCTTTTCTTCAGTCAGCTTATGGCCGAAAATTTCAGTGAAAAGGAGCAATGTGCATTCTTTGCTGCCAATTCCCTGTCTTCACTTTACTGGGCGAGCATCCTCATCATTGTGGTGACAGCCCTTCCCGCACCACAAAAAAAATATCGGGCGCCGCCAAAAGTCCAAGCTTTTGCTGTCGTATCACTATTCCTCGCAATCTATTTTGTCTTTTTCGACGGCTTCAACGATCACGCCACCGGCAGAGGCGCGTTGATAGCATACCGTACAACCGATACGGTCGGGTGGCTGTTTGCCAAAACAGTCTTCCGGCTGTTTTTACTCTATTTCCTAATTTTCATATGGATACTAGCAGCCTGGATTTCCTGGCGAAGTTCGTACGAAGATTAGATGGCGCGATACCCATGCCGGTCCTCCGGTTAGCCCAAGCCAAATGGGCACGCAGCGTTACTCCGGCAATCCCGCCCCACGCATCGCGTCGGTAACATCGCCAACGATTTCAGGCGCCAGCCCGACTGCCGCCGACCAGCGGCCAATGGTGAAGTGCGGGTCGAGCGCCATGAGCCGTGCTCCCGCCGCCTTTGCTTCCTCGATCCGCCCGAGCCTGGCAAGGGGTGCGGCCAGCCATCCGTGCAGGATGCTGAAGCCGGGGTTCATCTCCACCGCGCGCCGGCCTGCCGCGACAGCCTGCTCATGCCGGCCGGCGAGAAAATTGCCGAAGCCGATCATGCCTTGCGGCACGCAGTTCATGGCGTCCAGCGGGCTCAGTCGTAACGCCTGCTCGCACCAGTCGATGGCGCGGGTCGCGTCGCCGCCATAGGCCACCGGCACGCAGCCGAAAGCATAGACGAAGGCGCAGGAGGCGCTGAGCGAGAGCGCCTGCGAAAACGCCTCGTCGGCGAGCTTGCGGTCATGCTCGACGAGGCCAATGGTGAAGCCGGCCAGAGCCAGCGCCATGGCGTCGCCCGAACCGTGCTCGATCGCCGCATGGGCATGGCGGGATGCCTTCTCGCTATGCTCCACCAGCATGCCGCCACGAATGAAAAGAGTTTGATGCGCCCAGGCGGCAAAGCCATGGACGAGCGCATAGCTCGGCTCGATGGCCAGCGCCTGGTTAAGCAGCGGCAGGCCCTTGGCGGCGCCCTGCGGCATGAAGGTGTAGACGTCGGGCAGCGCGCGCAGAAAAAGATCGTAGGCATCGAGACTGTCGGGCCGCTGGCGCTTGACGCGCTCGATCTCGGCCCGGCGCAGATTGGGCTCTATCGCCGCGACCACGCTGATGGTGATCTCGTCCTGCAGCGCGAACACGTCGGTCAGCTCGCGGTCGTAGCGTTCGGCCCACAGATGGCTGCCGTCCTCGGCGTCGATGAGCTGGCCGGTGATGCGCACGCGGCTGCCCACCTTGCGCACTGAGCCTTCCAGCACGTAGCGCACGCCGAGTTCGCGCCCGACCTGCTTCATATCCACCGCGCGGCCCTTGTAGGTGAAGGAGGAGTTTCGGGCGATGACGAACAGCCAGCGGATGCGGGACAGGCCAGTGATGATGTCCTCGACCATGCCGTCGGCGAAATAGTCCTGATCGGCATCGCCGCTCAGGTTGACGAAAGGCAGCACGGCGATGGAGGGGCGGGCGGGGATGCCAAGGCCAGGCTTCGCCTGTTCCACCGGTGCCTCGGCGCCGGCTTCCTCGCGCACGGTGCCGACAAAGCGGAAGCCCCGGCGCGGGATGGTGCGGACAAGGCGCTGCTGCTCGCCATTGTCCTGGAGGGCGCTGCGCGCGGCGTTGACGCGGCTGGCCAGCGTCGCGTCGGAGACGATGCGTCCCTGCCAGACCGCGTCGACCAGATCGTCCTTGCTGACCACCCGCTCGCGATTGCCGATCAGATATTGCAGCAGGTCGAACACTTGCGGCTCGACGGCGATCAGATCGTTGCCGCGGCGCAATTCGCGCCGGTCGCCGTCCAGAGCGAAATCCTCGAAAAGATACGACAAATTGCTGGCTCCGGAACGCGGCTAATAGCGATTCCGGACACTGTAGCCGTGTCGGGGCCGCAAAATCAAAGCCATCTCAAGGTAAAATCAAGAGGTCCTGAAGGTCGCCTCAAAGCAGGCCCGCCGGAGCTGCGGCATAGTCCTCCTGCAACCAACGCAGACAACACTTTGAAAAAGGAGAACTCAAATGTCGAACAATGCAGCAAATTCCGTCGTCCTCGTGCATGGCGGCTTCGTCGATGGCTCCGGCTGGGAAGGCGTCTACCACCAGCTCAAGAAGGACGGCTACGACGTCACCATCGTCCAGAACCCGACCACCTCGCTCGCCGACGATGTCGCGGTGACCAAGCGCGCCATCGCAGAGGCGAAGGGCGATGTCATCCTGGTCGGCCATTCCTATGGCGGCGTCGTGGTGTCGGAGGCCGGCACCGATCCCAAGGTGGCTGCCGTCGTCTATATCGCGGCCTTCGCGGCGGATGCCGGCGAGTCGGTTTCGACCCTGATCGCCAACCCACCTCCCGGCGCTTCCGTGCCGCCGATCCTGCCGCCCGTCGATGGCTTCCTGATGCTCGACAAGGAGAAGTTCGCCGCCTCGTTCGCCGCAGATGTGCGTCCCTCGCTCGCTGCCTTCATGGCGGACTCGCAGGTTCCGTGGGGCATTCCGGCGCTCGAAGGCAAGGTCACCAAGCCGGCCTGGCGGGTGAAGCCGAGCTGGTATCTCGTCGCCACCGACGATCATATGATCCCGCCGCCGGCACAGCGCCAGATGGCGACCCGGGCCGGCGCGACGACAGTGGAAGTGCCCGGCAGCCACGCGGTCTACGTCTCCGATCCCTCGGCTGTCGCCAAGATCATCGAACGGGCGGCTGCCGGCGTCGGCAAGAAGTGAGAAGACATCATCGAGATGAACAGCCCGGGCACTTGGCGCCCGGGCTGTTCTTGTTTCACCCGTGCCCGGACCACGGCGCGGTGCGCCTGATATCCGAGGTCTTCGATCTTATCTCCGACATCCAGCGGCCGCTCCTGAGAAGCGCGGGGCCTGGTGGCTGTGCCAAACCATACGCATCGGCGATGACAGGCATGGGTGAGGGGACGGTTCCGGACACACAATGGCAAGGCGGTTTGCGTTTCTCCTGGTTCGCGATTTCACGCTGTCGCCGCTGTCGCTGTTCATCGACACGCTGCGGCTGGCGGGCGATGAGGGCGACCGCAGCCGCAGGATCGAGTTCGACTGGGAGATCGTCGGCGAACGCGGCCTGCCGATCCGGGCAAGCTGCGGCGTCGAATTGCTCCCTACGAAGGAGATCGGCAATCCCGAGGATTTCGACAATGTGGTGGTGGTCGGCGGGCTGCTCGACACCAACCGTAGCTTGAGTTCCGACAAGGAAGCGTTCCTGTTGCGCGCCGCCGAGAAGGGGGTGCCGCTGACGGCGCTGTGCACGGGAAGCTTCGTGCTGGCGCGCTACGGCCTCCTCGACGGCTACGCCGCCGCCGTCAGCTGGTTCCACATCAAGGATTTTCGCAGCCAGTTCCCCGATGTGAATGCGCACGCCGACAGCCTGTTTTCCGTCGACCGTGGCCGCTCGACCTGCGCCGGCGGCACGGGTGCTGCCGACCTTGCCGGCCATTTCGTCTCCCAGTTCATAGGCCGGAAGGCGGCGGAAAAGGCCGCCAAGATCCTGGTGCTCGACCGCATCAGAAACAGCCGCGACGTGCAGCCCGTCGGCGACCTGTTTCCAGCGGCGTCGAGCCGCGCGGTGAAGCGCGCTTTGCTGCTGATGGAGAGCAATCTGCAGGAGACGCTGCCGGTCAGCGAGATCGCGAGCCGCCTGAACTGCTCGCGTCGCCAGCTCGAACGGCTTTTCGGCACCGAGCTCGGCATCGGCCCGATGGCGGCCTATCTCGCGCTCAGGGTGCATCATGCCAAGTCGCTGCTCGAAGGCAGCGAGCTGCAGATCGGTGACATCGCTTATCGCTGCGGCTTCACCAATGCCGGCCATTTCAGCCGGGTGTTCCGCCAGCAGACCGGCATCACGCCAACCCATCTCAGGCATCCCAACCGCATGCTTGCCGCTGCTGCGGAGCACTGAAGCCCGCCGCGACGTGCCTCCTCAGCGGCGCCTGAGCCGTCTTGGCTCTCAGGAAATCCGTTGACCGTCCTCGTCGAGCAGGACGCAGTCCTGCGGATCGAATCCAAGATCGATCGTCTCGCCTTCGCGAAGGACGCGACCGCTGATCGGCGCGTTGGCGCGGATGCTGGTCTTGCCGCCAATGTCGATCTCGTAGATGGCGCTGCCGCCCAGATAGGCCGCCGAGACGACGCGGCCGGACAGACGGTTGGCGCCCGCCGCCGCGCCGACCGACAGTTTCTGCGGCCGCACCACGACAGTGACTTTGCTGCCATTGGCAAGCGGCCTTGGACAAGTCACGTTGATCGTCTGGCCGGTGGCAAGCACCACCGCCGTTCCTTGGCCGGATCCGCTCACGATCCCGGCAAGCATGTTGGCCTTGCCGAGGAAGTCGGCGACGAAGGCCGTGGCAGGTCGCTCGTAGACTTCCTGCGGGGTTCCGATCTGCTCGACAGCGCCTGCGTTCATCACCACGATGCGATCCGACATCGAGAGCGCTTCCTCCTGGTCGTGCGTGACGAAGATCGCGGTGATGCCGGTTTCCTTCTGGATCTTCTTGATCTCGACGCGCATCTCCTCGCGCATGTTCGCGTCCAGCGCCGATAGCGGCTCGTCGAGCAGCAGCACCTGCGGCTCGAAGACGATGGCGCGGGCGAGCGCGATGCGCTGTTGCTGTCCGCCCGACAGTTGCGAGGGCAGCTTCTTCTCGCTGCCCGGCAGCCGCACCATTTCAAGCGCCTGGCCGACCTTGCGCACGATCTCGGGCTTCGGCACGTTACGATACTTCAGGCCGAAAGCGACATTGTCGAAGACGTTCTTGTGTGGGAACAGCGCATAGCTCTGGAAGACCAGCCCGATGTTGCGCTTGTAGATCGGCACGTCGTCGACCCGACGCCCGTCGATCATGATCTGGCCGCCTGAAATGTCGACAAGGCCCGCGATGGAACGCAGGATCGTGGTCTTGCCGCAGCCCGAAGGCCCGAGCAAGGTGACGAAGCTGCCCTTGGCGATCGAGAGCGAGAAATCGCGCACAGCGACGAATTTGCCATAGGCAATGTCGATGTCGCGGAACTCGACCGCCGGCTGGCTTGTCTCGCCGCCGCCCGGAGCGGGTCCGCCCGCGCCGGCGCTTGCTGCCCCGGCCGCTGCCGGTCGGGGCACTTCTGAAAGGTCGTGGCTGTCAGGCACCTTTCGAGATCCTGTTCCACTGCTTGGTCCAGGCGTCCTCGTTGGTCGCCCAGTAGACCGGGTCGGCGAAGGTCAGCGCCTTCATCGTGCCCGTTTTGTCGAAGGCCGGCAGCCTCTCGATCTTCTCGGTGAGCTTGACCTTTGTCGGGTCGAGTGAGGGCGGATAGCTCTGGCCCTCGGCAACCGCGATCGAGGTCGCCGGGTCGAGCATGAAGTTGATCAACTCCTCGCACTCGGCCATCGGCGAGCCTTTCAGGATCAGCATGTCCTCCATCCAGGCATAGGATCCGGCCGGATCGAGATAGCCGATCGGCGCGCCCTGGTCCTGCAAGGCGGCGACCCGGCCCGACCATGCGTCCGTCACCACGATCTCACCCTTGGAAAGCAGGGCCATCAGCTCCGCGCCGGAACTCCAGAATTTTTTGGCGAGGTCGCGCGTCTCGCGCACCTTGGCCCAGATCGTGTCCATGTCCTTGAGGTTGTTGGGGTCCTGTCCGGTGGCGAGTGCCGCGTACCAGACGCGGGTGGTCATATCGTCATAGCCGCCGACCTTGCCGGCATATTTCTTGTCCAGCAGCAGGGCCGCACCCTTTTCCTTGGCTTCCTCGGGCGAGATCACCTTGGTGTTATAGGCGATGCCTGTCGTGCCGTAGTCGTAAGGTACGGCCGAGAGTTTCGGCGTCAGCTTGCGGAATGGATCGATCATCGGCTGCAGCACATTGGCCATGTTGGGAATGTTGGCCTCGTTGATCTCCGAGGTCAGGCCGCCGTTCACATATTTGATGTAGTAATTGACGCCAGAGGAATGGATGACCTGGTAGTCGCCGGGTTTCGAGGTCTTGATCTTGGTGATGATCTCGTCCTCGTCACCGAACGTGCCCTGGACCACCTTGATCTTGGTCTTGGTCGTGTAGGGCTGGAAGGCATATTTGTCGATCGCGTCCTGCACCGTGCCGCCCCAGCCGTCGAAGCGAACCTCTTCGACCGCGGCGAGCGCCTGCCGCATCCAGGGCATGTCGAGGCCTACCGCGGCCGCCGCGGCGGCGCTCAGCGTCAGGAAAGTGCGGCGGCTCAGATCACCGTTTTGATATCTATCGTGCAGCCTTTCAAGCCGCTTTCCATTGGACAGTTTCATCGTGCTTCCTCCTTGGGTTGGCCGCGTCTTTTCAATCTGGTCAGGCTTTGCAGGATCAGGCCGCCGAGCAGCGGTATGCCGACTGTCACCAGGATCATCACGGTGCCGAGCGCGTTGATCTCCGGGCTGATCGATATCTTGAGCATCGAAAGGATCTGGGTGGGCATGGTTTCCACGCCAGCCGGCCGCCAGAACAGGCTGGCCGAGGTGTTGTCGAACGAGATGGTGAAGGCGAGCAAGGCGCCACCCACCACCGCCGGTATCAGCAGCGGCAGCGTGATCTCGCGGAAGGACGAAAAGCGCGAAGCGCCGAGCGAGAGCGCCGCCTCCTCATAGACGCGGCGGATGCCGACCATGCGCGCCTGGGTAATCAGCACAACGTAAGGCACAGCGAGGAGGATATGGCCGAGCACCAGGAGAAGCATGGTCCGTGGCTGGTCGATCGCCTTGATCAGCACCAGCAGGCCGACGCCGAGAATGGTTTCCGGTACCAGCGCCGGCAGGATCACCAGCGTGCTCAGCGCCTGCTTGCCACGAAATTCGAAGCGCACCAGCGCAAACGCCGTGACGGCGCCCATTGCCGTGGTGACGGCGGCGGTGACCAGCGCGATCCACAGCGACGTGCGGAAGGCGGCCAGCACCTGCTCGTTGGCCATCAGCTTGCCGTACCATTGCAGGGAAAAGCCGGTCATCGGGAAGCCGCCGAACATCGAGGCGTTGAAGGACAGAATCACCGTTGCCACGATGGGCGCGAACATGAAGATGTAGACGCAGAGCGTGACGAAGCCGGTCAGCCGCCAGGCCCATCTGCCTTCCTGCTTGCGCCGCGCCTTCATCCGCCTAACCCCGTCATCCACCAAGTCCTTTGACGATCTGCGACATGCCCATGTAGCGGGTGTAGACGGCGGCAGCGAAGCCGAGCACGACAAACAGCACGATCGAAAGCGTGGCGCCCATCGGCCAGTTCAGTTCGCCCATGATGGTGTCGTAGATCAGATTGCCGAACAGCGCGTCGCGGCCGGAGCCGAGCAGCTGCGGCGTCACATAGCTGCCGGCGGCCAGCACGAAGCAGAGCAGCAGACCCGCCGCCAGGCCGGGCAGGGACAGCGGAAGCGTGACCTCGCGGAACGCCTGCGCGCTGGTGCAACCCATCGAGCGGGCGGCGGAAATCAACGTGCGGTCGATGCCCTCAAGGCTGACGTAGACGTTGAGGATCATGTAGGGCAGCAGGAAGTGCAGCATGCCGAGGATCACCGCGCCCTCGTTGTAAAGCATCGGCAACGGCTCGTTGATGATGCCCAGTTTCAGCAGCGCGACGTTGATGACGCCCTGTTCGCCCAGGATGTTGATCCAGGAAAAGGTGCGGATGGTGAAGCTGATCCAGAACGGCACGATGAGCAAAAGCAGCAGCAGCCATTTGTGCTTGAAGGTCGTGGCCCAGATGAAATAGGCCGGGAAATAGCCGAGCACCCCGCAGAGCACCGCCGTCATAGCGCCGACCCTCAGCGTCTTCAGGAGGAAGCCGGAATAATAGGTGTCGGTGAAGAATTCGTGCCAGTTCGCTGTCGTCAGCGCGCTGGTTTCCACCCCGGCGGTCACGAACGTGAAGAAGGTGTAGGCGGCCATCACCGCGATCGGCAGCACCAGGAAGAAGATCAGCAGCAAGAACACCGGCGCGACGAGCATCCAGGCCAGCCGTGGATCATACAATGTCCATCGTCGTTTCATGAGCACCCGGTGCGCTCGCTTTGAAGCGCCTGTTTTGTTCCCGGGGCCAAGATTGGGTGATTGGAAGACCGATGTCTACAGTCGGCGATTGAGCCAGTGTCGGGGACGGTCGGTCGGCGCTGCCTCAGCCCTTCGAGATGCCGCGCGCGATCAGCCGCGCAAGACGCTCCGAGAATGCCCTGGCGTCCGCCGGCTTGTCGCCGTCGAGCACGCGCGCCTCGTCGTAGAGAAGGTGGGCGGCGTCGTCCTTGAAGGCCTGATCCTCTTCGCCGAGGCTGGCCAGCGCCAGCACGCGCTCATGCCGCGGGTTGATTTCGAGGATGGGCTTCGCTGCCTTGTCGAGGCGGCCGGCGGCGTTCATCAGCCGCTCGAACTGGCGGTCCGGGCCGTGCTCCGGGGCGACTAGGCAGACAGCACTTTCGGTCAGGCGGTCGGAGGCCTTGACGTCCGAGACGGCGTCGCCAAGCGCGGACTTGACGAAAGCCAGGAAGCTGTCGACTTCCGGCGTCGCCTCTGGCTCCGGCTTCTTGGCCTCGTCGAGCAGCGGGATGTCGGAGAGCTCGGCCACGCCTTGCGTCACCGACTTGAACGGCTTGCCGTCGAAGTCCGGCGCCATCGTCACCCAGAAACTGTCGACCGGGTCAGTCAAGAGCAGCACCTCGATGCCGCGCGCCTTGAACCCTTCGAGCTGCGGCGAGGCTTCAAGCCGGGCGCGGTCGTCGCCAGCCATGAAGAAGATCGCCTTCTGGCCTTCCTTCATCGCCGCGACATAGTCTGCCAGGCCGCGCCAGCCTTCGCCTGATGTGGTCGAGTGGAAGCGGGCGAGCTTCAGCAATTGCTCACGCCGCTCATGGTCCTCGTAGAGTCCTTCCTTGAGGACAACGCCGAAATTCTCCCAGATTTTCGCATAGGCCTCGGCATCGCTTTCCGCCAGCTTGACGAGGTCGCCGAGCACGCGGTTGGTCAGGCCCTTGCGGATCGAGGCGAGCAGCGGGCTTTCCTGGATCATTTCGCGCGAGACGTTGAGCGGCAGGTCGGCGGAATCGACGAGGCCGCGCACGAAGCGCAAATAGCGCGGCAGAAGGTCGGCATCGTCGGTGATGAAGACGCGGCGCACATAGAGCTTCATGCGGCCCTTGCGGTCCTGGTCGAAGAGATCGAACGGGCGTGAGCCGGGCACAAAGGCCAGCACGGAATATTCCTGCCGGCCTTCGGCGCGGAAATGGATGGTGGCGGCCGGCTCGTCATACTGGCCGGCGACGCTACGGTAGAAGTCGGTATATTCCTCGGGCTTGATCTCGCTCTTCGGCCTGACCCAAAGTGCCGTGCCGTCGGCAATGTCGCGCGCCTCGGCGCCGGGTTTTTCCACCAGCGTGATCGGCACGGGAACATGGCCCGACTGCGACTTGGCCAGTTGCTCGAGCTGGTAGGATCCGGTGTAGGAGACGGCGTCGTCCATCAGATGCAGCACGACGCGGGTGCCACGCCTGGGCGCCGCATCAAGCGGGGCGGGCGCGATCTCGTAGGAACCCTTGCCGTCGGACGACCAGCGCCAGGCCTCCTCACTGCCGGCCAGGCGGCTGATGACGTCGACCCGGTCGGCGACCATGAAGGCGGAATAGAAGCCGACGCCGAACTGGCCGATGAGCTGCGTGTCCTCGCTGCCTGCGCCGACGCGCTCGATGAAGGCGCGCGTGCCCGAGCGGGCGATCGTGCCCAGCGCCTCGGCCATGTCGTCGCGGCTCATGCCGATGCCATTGTCCTCGACGGTGATCTCCTTGTTGTCCGGATCGGCCGATATCGAGATGCGCGGCTTGGGGTCGTCGCCCAGCAATTCGGGACGGCTGACGGCCTCGAAGCGCAGCTTCTCGCAGGCGTCGGCGGCGTTGGAAATCAGCTCGCGCAGGAAGACGTCCTTATCGGAATAGACCGAGTGCACCATCAAGTGCAGCAGCCGCGAAACATCCGCCTCGAATGCCCTGGTTTCCGTCGCTTTCGTATCCGTCGTCATTCCAAATTTCCCACGCTGTTCATCCGCCCGCCGCGCCGGGGCGCGTGCAGGACTTTCCTTTCAACCATTTCTAACGGTGCTGGCAACCGCGTTCAGCGCCAGCGCGCCGACGATATGGTGGTGGGATGCGAGGGCAACAAGAGGGCGCCCGCGGCGAAACTGCGATCTCCCCCCTCGTGGGGGAGATGGCCGGCAGGCCAGAGGGGGGCGCTGGCCCGCCGACATCTCATAGAGGCGCGCGCACCGCCAAATGGGTGAGGTCGAGATCCTTCGCGCCCCCCTCTGCCCTGCCGGGCATCTCCCCCACGAGGGGGGAGATTGGCAGTTTCGGCGTCGCGCCTACTTCCCCGCCATATGATCCGCCAGCGCCTGTGCCTGCGCAAGCAGCGCAGGGAAGGCAGCATCCGCCGGCAGGCTCTTGCCCAGGCAGGCGCGGAAGTCGTTGTCGCCTTTTGTCCAGGCGGCGTTGGCGGCGTCGGATGTGTTTTCGTCGCTGTCGTCGGTGGCCTGCTTGGCCAGTTTCTGGGCGGCGGCGTCGGCAGCGGCCCACACGGCGTCGCAGGCCGCGATCTTGGGGATGGGCGGGGTCGCGGGTGCTTCGGCGATCAGCACGCTGTTGCCCTTGACGACCGTGACGACGACCTCCTGGTCGTAGTTCGGTCCGACATCCTGTGCCCAGCCGCCGAGGCGGGCGATCGCCTTGTCGGCGCCATCAGGCGTCTTCAGCGCGAAGTCGAGCGTGCCGGTGAAGGCGGCGTCGCTGCCGATGGCCTGGGTGTAGAAGGCATCGAGCTTCAGCGCCGCGTCGAAGCTGGTGGGCAGTTTGAGATCGGCGTCCGTCTCGGCGGCGCGCGACTTGAGCCAGCGCTCGACCAGCCCGCGTGTCGAGGCCACGATGCTGGGGCCATCATCGGTACCGTGGCGCAACCCGTCCAGCATGCCGAAGCCGACATCGGAGGAGCTGAGGCTTTCGAGGTTGATCTTGCCGGCCGCCGGAAAATCCTTGACCGTGAAGGGGCCAAGCAGGGCGTTGAGACGCGTTTCGAGATCGGCGCGAGCCTTTTCATTGGCGGCATCGAGCGTTTCCACCGGGGTGTTCGCGCTGTCCATCGCCGCGATGGCCGCAATCGCCTTGTCGCGCGCGGCGATATAATCATCCTCGGGCGTGGCGGCGAAAGCCGCACTGCTCGCGAGTGCAAACATGACCGTCCAGACCAACCGCATGACAGAACCTTTCTTCGTGGCGATCAACAGGCAAGGCAGCCATCGGGCAGCTTTGCGGCTATTGCGCGGCAGGAAACGTCTAGGCGAAACATCCTGATCAGGGAGGGATAGCAGGCGCCGCCATTAACCATCAGTTAACTATCCGATCGCCTTTGAATCAAATTTGGCGGATACTGTTCTTGGCCAAACGAGGCTGCTGGAGGGATCCGGGGAAGACAGTAATTTTTAGACTGACGCGCCGTTTTCGGGAGCGCGCGGCAGCTTGAACTCTAAAAAAGAAGCGACGGACCACCGTCGCCTTATGGGGAGGCGTCAGCATCATTTTGATGTGGAGCGCCAGAATGAAGATCGAAGATGCGATTACTGCTGTAACAGCCGAGGCCAGCGCTCTGCTGTCATGCCTCGGCCAGCCCGTCGTCGCCTACCACGTCACGGCAATCATGCGAGAGGCAGACCTCGAACACGCCAGGCAGATGCAACTCGCCCTGATGCGGCGAAGCATCGAGGCGCTCGTCGATGACGGCCTGGAGGATGTGGCCGCGGAGCGGTTTGCGTCGCAGTTCCACGGGCGTCTCGGCTTGGCGTGGAGGCTCCTGCACGCTTCGGATGGCGTGGCGCACTGAATGGGCGCCAAGTGACAAGCTACCGTCAGCCTGATATGGTCCTCGACGATCTGCACCGGCCGCCATCGCAAGTTTGGTTGGGGATAGCGTACCCACGAAGACCTCCGCCAACTCACTTGTCTTGACCGGCGGGAAGAGGTTTGGATTGTTCGGACCGCTCCGTCGCGATGGGGGTTAGCATGTCTGCCTCAAGACGTGTCATTTCGGTTCTATCGCTCGCGCTTCCCTTGGCGGGATACGCAGAGCGCGCTTCGGCTGAAATAAGAATATGCAATAATTTTTCGCAGACGGTTTATTTTTCCATAGGTTACGCCCAACCTGGCTACGATTCATTTATGTCTCGCGGATGGCTTATATTAAATCCGAACGGCGGTTGCGACCAGTTCGACAGCGCGCTTCATCTCTCTGTATTTTGGTATTACGCAGAGACAAACGCATACTACGTACGAAAACACGTCAAAAATACGAATACATGGGGGGCTGTGCGCCCAGACAAGCAGTTATGGGTCGCGCAACACTCGTTTAATATTATTGATAATCCAGGTATGGGTCGGCCATCCGATCCGGGAGCGAAATTGGTCGGCTTTACCAAGTCGATTGAAGCCAGCGGTTCCGAACTGAATGAAACGCTGACGATCGAGGCGGACGGGATCAACGTCACGCAGAGCATCAAGAACGATAGCCAATAGCTTTGTTCGGCCGAGCCTCGAGCCTTCATGGCCGCCGGCGACTGGATCGTCCGCAAAAAGCTTGGATCACGCCTTCTGCTTGGCAAGGCGTTCCAGCGCATCAACAATCAGATCACAAAACTTCGGATGGTCGAGCTTCATCGCCACGGTGTGGCGGAAGCCGGTCTGCTCGCTCGCCGTGCCGCCGAAATGGTGCATGCCACCCATTTTCTCGAAATTGCAGACCGTCATGCCCTTGGTCCAGCGGCCGGCAAGCTCGACGCGGATGTCGGCCTTCTCGGTGGTGAAGACGGTTGGATCGATCATGGCCGCGACGCAGCATGCGTCATGGATGGCGGGATATTCGATCTGCAGCAGGCCGCCATGCGTGGTCGCTATGAACTCCCAGATATCGAGGATGAACTTGGCCATCGGGCCGCCGATGGCGCGCACCCTGTCCTGCAGGTCCGGGGTGGCCAGCGCCTGGTGGGTTAGGTCGAGCCCCACCATGGTGACGTCCCAATTCGCCCGGAACACCACGTCGGCGGCTTCCGGGTCGCCATAGACGTTGAACTCCGCCGCCGGCGTGATGTTGCCGCGCGTGTAGCTGCCGCCCATCGCGACGACCCGCTTCACTCGGCTGACGATGCGCGGATCCTTGCGCACGGCGAGCGCGATGTTGGTGTAGGGCCCGACCGGCACCAGCGTCACCGTCTTCGGCTCATGCGCCATCACGGTGTCGATGATGAAGTCGACGGCATGCCGCTTGTCGAGGTCGAATGAGGCGGGCGGCAGCACGGGGCCGTCGAGCCCGGTTTCGCCGTGGATTTCGACGGCCAGCACCTGATCGATGATGAGCGGGCCGGGAGAGCCCTTCGCCACCGGCACCTTGATGCCATAGGCCGTGCACACGGAGAGCGCATTGCGCGTGGTGTTCTCGACATTGTGGTTGCCGGAAACCGTGGTGATGCCCAGCAGGTCGATCTTCGGATTGCCCGCCGCCAGCAGGATGGCGATGGCGTCATCGTGCCCAGGGTCGCAGTCCAGGATGATCTTTTCCATGGTGGGCACCTCCCTTGCCGGCCGAAACTGTTGCGACAAGAGACTGACGCGTCTGCCCCGTCAAGGTTCCGGTGCTCGACTGATCCACGCCGCACCATTGCCTGCGTAAGTCTGGTCGCGCTCCCGCCGGGGCATGCTCAGCGCCGCTGATTCGAACAGAGCCGTCTCCCGGAATTGAGCAGGGGAAGAGTTTCGTTCGTTCGAATGACAACAAGCAGGGAAATAGAAGGTAGCGTCCAGGTGACGCGGCATCCAGCGCCGTGGCTCAATCAAGTGGAGAATACGATCGCGGTGAGGGTCGCGCCAGGTGAGGTTCAGTGATGAATCAGTTGCTGTGTACCGCATCAAGATATCCGCGCTGTGACTTCACCTTTACTAAACGACGGCCTTTGATTTTACTTCACGGGATACGCGGCATGGAGTGGGACGCCATGCTATCCCTCGTTTCGTCAATCCTCATTCTGCTGTTGACGTCTCCGGCAAATAGTCAGCTGGCACCCGATGCGTCCGTGACTGCCCCAGCCGACGGCCGTTCGTCGGTCGCGGTTTCGGACCACACGGATATCGCGAAAGAACCGGGCAAGGTGCAACCCGGCGCGGTCGGAACCGATATATTCAATCTGACGCTCAGTGAAGCACAAGCCCTCAAGGGCGCGCAAACGCCGCCCCGCGAGGATGAACAAGCCCTACGCCGCGAATTGGCCGCGGCACGGGCTGAGCTGGCCAAGCAAGCGCAGGCCCTGAAAGAGCAGCAGCAAACAGACGATGCGCTCACGCTCGATCTGGAGACGGCGCAGCGTGCCATCGACAATTTCAGGGCGGAAGCCAGTCTCTGGGACAGCAAGAAAGGCGCGATGCCCGAGGCGCATCCCTCCACGGATGCCTCCCAGGCTGCCGCGACGCAGGTGCTGGATAAGGAGCGCCATAAGGCTGAGCTCCTGGAACAAGAACTCGCCACGGCTCGTCAGACTATCGATGCTCTCAAAACAGGCGCAAATCTGGCCGCGGTGGAACAGGCCAAGGCCGTAAAAGACCGACAAGTGGCCGATGCCGCTTCAAACCAAGCTCGAAAAGCACTTGAGCTGGAACGTGAACGAGCAGATTCAGCCATACGTGACCTCGATATTGCTCGCAAGGAACGCGATGCCTCAAAGCAGAACTCGATAGACTTGAGTGCGGCGCTGGACCAGGAGCGTGAAAGGGCTAACGGCTTAGCCCGCAGCCTCAGTGCCGCGCGTGAGGAAATCGACAGCGTCAAGGACAAGCGTCGGAACGCGGCCGTGGTCCGCGCGCCTAAAGCAGGTACCGCCAAGAGTGCGCTCGCAAGTTCACCGTCGCGTTCGGTCGCCCAACCAACCCGTAAGCCGGGCTTGCCGAGAAAACATAAGGTGAAGGGCCGAAAGTCACCGCAACCTGTCCTGCCGGCAACCACTGCTCTTCCCGCCGCATTGCTGCCAACCCGACCACCTTCGCAGTGAAAGACAAGGAGCGAAATATATGGCGCAGGGAGGGTGACAATGAAAAAATACTTCGCAGCCGCGTTGACGATCGGTATCGCAATCGGGCCTGCCTCGGCTCTCGAAGCAGGTATAGGCGGCAAGGTCGGCGGTCTCGGGATCGGTGCTGGAGTGAGCGCCGGTTCGCAAGGCGCATCCGTAGGGGTGGGCGCGAGCGTCGGCGGCGTTGGCGGAGCAAACGTCGGAGCTTCGGTCGGCGCAGGTAACGGGTCAGTCGACGCAGGCGTCAGTGCCAGCGGCAACGTCGGCAACACAAGCGGAAGCCTTTCGACGGGTATCGGCCTGGGTGCCGATCCGTCCGCCGAAAACGGATCGGCGGCCGCTCCCGGTAGTCCGGCCGCTGCCACGACAGCCACTGGCTCTGCCACGACAGCCACCGCCTCCACCACAACAGCCACTGCCTTTACCAAGACCGCCAGGCAACCGATCGTCCTGCCATCCGTCCTTAGACCTTCCAAAGCCGGTCAGGGCGACCTCACCAGAGGATATTCCTTTGGCCCTCTGGAAACACTGAAAGGGAAACCCGGCATACCAGCCGCGGTCGTGCAAGCCTGCCGCGCGGCGATCATGTCGGCTGCGAAGCCGCTTGGCGCCGTCGGTGTCCGCGCGGTTAGCGCAGGTGCCCTGCGCAAACGTGGGCGTGCACTCACGGCACCGATCAAGGTGCGAATAGACTATGCAAGACGAGGTGGCATCGAAGTCCGGCAAGCGCAAGTCGGTTGTCGCCTCGATACTGCGGGCAGGGTCACTGCGGTAATATAGCACCAAACCTTGTGAGAGTGCACATGGCGCTTCGCCGACGTCGCTCGAGTTGGGTCGGTATGAGCGACCCGCTTCACCCCTTCTGCTTCTCCACCTCCGCCTTCCTCAGCAGGAACCGCTGGATCTTGCCGCTCGGCGTCTTCGGCAGCTCCGCCACGAAGTCGATCTCGCGCGGATAGGCGTGCGCCGAGAGCCGCTTGCGGACATGCTGCGCCAGCTCCTCGGCCAGTTCCGGACTGCCCTGGTAAGCGGGCGCCAGGATGACGAAGGCCTTGACGATTTCGGTGCGCTGCGGGTCGGGCACGCCGACAACCGCCGCCTCGTTGACCGCAGGATGCTCGATGAGCGCGCTTTCGACGTCGAAGGGGCCGATGCGGTAGCCGGACGAGGTGATCACGTCGTCGGCGCGGCCGATGAAGGAGACCGAGCCGTCCGGCTCGTATTCGACCGTGTCGCCGGTGCGGTAATAGCCGCCGACAATCGCCGGCGTTTGCTCCTGGTGATAGCCGTCGAACCAGCGCAGCGGTGAGTTGGCGATGTCGACGGCGAGTATGCCGGGCTGGTTGGGGCCGAGTTCGTTGCCGGCCTCGTCGAGCACCACCATGCGGTAGCCCGGCATGGTGAAGCCGGCGGACCCCGCCCGCACGGTATGGGCCAGGCCATGGTGGTTGTTGACCATCATGCCGTTCTCGGTCTGGCCGTAGTGGTCGTGGATTGGGGCGGCGAGATGGGCGTCGAACCAGCGGATCACTTCCGGGTTGAGCGGCTCGCCGGCGCTGCTGACGACGCGCAGCCGGCCTTTGATGCGGGCTGCGGCTTCGGGGCCTTCGGCGAGCAGCAGGCGGAAGGCGGTGGGTGAGCCGGCGAGGCTGGTGACGCCGAGCCGCTCGATGACGTCGTAGGTGCTCCTGGCGGTGAAGGCGCCCTCGTTGAAGGTGGTGGCGATGCCGAGCAGCAGCGGCCCAGTGATGGCGTAGTAGAGGCCGTAGGCCCAGCCGGGATCGGCGATGTTCCAGAAGATGTCGTCGGCGCGCAGCCCGATCGCATCACGCATATAGGCGCCGAAGGCGAGCAGGGCGCTAAGCGGCACCGGCACGCCCTTGGGCAGGCCTGTCGTGCCCGAGGTCGACATCATCATGAACAGGTCATCGCCCTTGCGCATGACGGGTTCGCAGTTCGGGGAGGCGGCGGCAAGGGCGGCGCGGAAATCGATGTCGCCTGCGGGCAAGACGTCGCCGGCACCAAGAATGGTGGCGATCGGCGGGCAGGTCTCGATTTCATCGAGCTTGCCGCGATTGGCCGGATTGGTCACCACCAACTTTGCGCCGCTGTAGCCCAGGCGGTGTTCGATCGCCCTCGGGCCGAAAGCGGTGAACAACGGCTGGTAGACGGCGCCGATGCGCCAGGTGCCGAGGATCAGCGCGACCAGTTCGGGAATGCGCGGCAGCATGCCGGCAACGACATCGCCGGGGCCAATGCCCAACTCCCTGAGCAGGTTGGCGACGCGGCCCGACATGTCCGCGAGGTCGTCGAAGCTGAATTCGCGCAACTCGCCGCCGGCGGAGATCGCGCGCAGCGCCAGCCGGTTCTGGCCGGTGTGGCGGCCGCAGCATTCGACATAGGCGTTGATGCCGGTTGCCGGGTCGCCATCGAGCCTGGCGATTTCGTCCTCGATGCGAAAGTTCGAAACGGCGTCGTCGTAGCGCGGCAGGCCGGATGCTGGCGTCCTGGTCATTGTAATCCTCCCTCGGCGGCGCATCATCTCCCCATGATGCGCCGACGCGAGATTGCCCGAAAACGCAACGCGGGTCGATCGCGGCGAAAGTCGAGAGTGAGCCAGCATTGGCCTCGCCGGCGCCAGGCTGTACTATTTGCCGGGTGAATGCACGGAGGGGAGGCGCGGGCATGCGGCTTGATCGGAAACTCTGTCATTTGAGGATTTGGCATTTGAGGATTTGGGCCGCCATCGCCGTGATGGTCATTTGGCCCCATGCCGCATCGGCCGACCCCGTCACGCCCGAGCGCATCGCTGCCGCCCTGCCGAAGCTGGAAGCGCTGGCGCAAGCCGCCGTCGCCGACGGTGGTGTGCCAGGTCTCGCCATAGCGGTCGTGCATGATGACCAGGTGGTCTTCCTGAAAGGGTTCGGGCATCGCGAGGCCGGCAGGCCGGAGGCCGTCGATCCGGACACGGTGTTCCAGATCGCGTCCCTCTCCAAACCGGTCTCCGCCACCGTGGTGGCGGCGCTGGTCAGCGACGGGATCGTGTCCTGGGATTCGAAGATCGCCGACCTCGATCCGGCCTTCCGGCTGGCCGATCCCTATCCGACCAGTCAACTCACCGTGCGCGACCTGTTTTCGCACCGCGGCGGGCTTCCGGGCACCGCCGGAGATGACCTCGAGGACATTGGCTACGACCGCGCCGAGATCCTGCATCGCCTGCGCTTCGTGCCGCCATCGTCGAGCTTTCGCGCCGGCTATTCCTACAGCAATTTCGGACTGACCGAGGGTGCTGTCGCGGCCGCGAAGCCGACCGGCAAATCCTGGGAGGAGGTCGCCGAGGAAAAGCTCTATCGTCCGCTTGGCATGGCTTCGACCAGTTCGCGTCTCGCCGATTTCGTCGAGCACGCCGACCGCGCAGCCCTGCATATAAAGGTCGATGGCGCCTGGGCCGCGAAGATCAAGCGTGATCCGGATGCGCAGGCGCCCGCTGGCGGCGTCAGTTCCACCGCACGCGATCTCTCGCAATGGGTGCGCCTCATCCTCGGCAATGGCGTCTACGCCGGCAAGACGGTGATTGCCGCCGATGCGCTGGATCAGACGCATGTGCCGCTGATGACGCGGGGCAAGAACCCTGTCTCCGGCGGCGCATCGTTCTACGGCCTCGGCTGGAATGTCGAATTCGGCCGTCATGGCCTGAGCTGGGGCCATGCGGGTGCCTTCAGCGTCGGCGCGCGCACGCTGGTGACGGTCTTCCCGGAGGAGAAGCTTGGCATCGTCATCCTCGCCAACGCCTTCCCGACAGGCGTGCCGGAGGGGCTGTCCGACAGTTTTGCCGATCTCGTTTTCGAGGGTTCGGTCGAGAAGGATTGGATCAAGGCGTGGGACGGCATCTATGCCGGCATGTTCGGTCCGGTGGTCGAGGCGGCCAAGGCCACCTATGCCACGCCGCCGTCTCCGGCAAGGCCGGCCGCACCGGCCAGTGCCTATGCTGGCCGCTACACCAACGACTTCATCGGCGATGCCGTCGTGGCGAGCGCGGGAGACAGCCTTGTGCTCAAGGTCGGTCCGGCCGGCGCCCGGTCCTACTCACTGACGCATTACGACGGCGATCTGTTCCTGACCTTCCCCGATGCCGAGACGCCCGACTGGCCGACCGGCGTGAGCTTCGTCGTCAGCCCCGACGGCAAGGCGTCGGCCATGACCATAGGCTTCCTCGACGACAACCATCTCGGCACGCTGCGGCGGGTGGGTGACTAGTGGCTGAGCAGGGTGGGGTTGCCGTTCGGCTCAGCTGTTAGAACGAGCACATTGCGCCAGAAGTAGCTCTTCGGACGTGCGTTTCTCAACGACCGGGACGGGGCCGGTGAACGAACCCGCTGCGCGGGAGGGCGCCTGCGATTGAGGTAGAGGGCACAGGCCGGGCGTCGCGCCTGCATTGAGCGTCGTCCGGCGGGGGCAGAGCATGACGGGCTTCTTCAACAAGGAGCCTGACCATGCAGCACCCCGTTCTCGATGGACCCGTCAGCCCGCTGCGCCGGCGGCTGATCGACGACATGAACATGCGGCGCTTCTCACGCGAGACGCAGCGCAACTATCTCCGCGACATCGGACGCCTGGCGACATTCCTCGGGCGCTCACCAGACACCGCTACCGCCGACGACCTGCGCCGGTTCCAGATCGAGCAGCAGGAGGACGGCGTTCCCGTGCCAACGATGAACAGCATCGTGTCGGCGCTGCGCTTCTTCTTCACCCACACGCTCGACCGCCCGGACCTGGCGCGCAGGCTTGTCCGGCTGGCGCATCCGCGCAACCTGCCCGTGGTGCTCAGCCGCGACGAGGTGGCCCGGCTGCTCAACGCCACCACGTGTCTCAAGCACCAGGCCGCATTGTCAGTCGCCTATGGCGCGGGCCTGCGGGTCGCCGAGGTGTCGATGCTGAAGGTTGCCGACGTCGACAGCGAGCGCATGCTGCTGCGCGTCGAGCGTGGCAAGGGCGGGCGCTATCGCAACGCCATGCTCTCGGAGGACCTGCTCACGCTTCTGCGGGAGTGGTGGAAGGTCGGACGTCAGCAGGGCGTGATGCACCGCGACGGCTGGCTGTTCCCCGGACAGCATGCGATGAAGCCGATCAGCACGCGGCAGCTCTATCGCATAGTCGTCGAGGCGGCCCAGGCCGCCGACATCGCCAAGCGGGTCGGGCCGCACACGCTGCGCCACAGCTTCGCCACCCACCTGCTGGAGGACGGCACCGACATCCGGATCATCCAGGTCCTGCTCGGGCATGCCAAGCTCAACAACACCGCCCTTTACGCGAAGGTGGCGACCCGGACGGTGCGTGCCGTGACGAGCCCGCTCGACAAACTGGGGCTGTTCAAGCCGGGAGAGGTCTCGCCCGACATCTGAGCCGTGCGCGCCTCGATCGAGGTCGCGGACATCTTCCGTGCTGCCGGACCCGCTTACCGGGCCGCCCATGCAGGTCACCTGAGCCTCGCCCAGCTCAAGGTCATGTCGGCGATCGAGTATTGCCGCACCGCAGCCCTTGGCGGTCACGTCGAGGCTTGCGAGGACTGCGGCCAATGGCGGATCGCCTACAACTCCTGCCGCAACCGGCACTGCCCGAAGTGCCAGGGCGCGATGGCACGGACATGGTTGGCCGAGCGCGAGGCCGACCTGCTGCCGGTCGGCTACTTCCATGTCGTGTTCACGCTGCCCGCCGAGGTCGCCGACATCGCGTACCAGAACAAGGCGCTCGTCTACGACCTGCTGTTCAAGGCGGCAGCGGAGACGATGCTGACTATCGCCGCCGACCCAAGACACCTCGGCGGGCGCATCGGTATCACCGCGGTGCTCCACACCTGGGGATCGGCGATGACGCACCATCCGCACCTGCACATGATCGTGCCGGGCGGCGGCATCGCGCCGGACGGAAGCCGCTGGATATCTTCTCGGTCGGCCTTCCTGCTTCCGGTGCGCGTACTCGGCAAGCTGTTCCGACGGCTCTTCCTCACCCGGCTGGTCGCGCTACACGACGCAGGACGGCTCGCCTTCTTCGGATCGATGGCGCACCTGTCCGCGCGGCAGGCATTCGTGCGGCACCTGTCGCCGGTCCGCAAGAAGCGCTGGGTGGTGTACGCCAAGGCGCCGTTCGCCGGGCCGGAGGCGGTGCTCGCCTATCTGTCCCGCTATACCCACCGGGTTGCGATCTCGAACCGCCGCCTCATCCGGTTCGATGAGGCAGGGGTCACGTTCCGCTACAAGGACTATCGTCGTGACGGCACCGATCGGCAGCAGGTCATGACGCTCGCCACCGACGAGTTCATCCGCCGATTCCTGCTCCACATCCTGCCACGTGGCTTCCACCGCATCCGGCACTACGGCCTGCTCGCCGGCTCCGCTCGCAAGACCAGCCTCGCACGCGCCCGCGAACTGCTGAACGTCGTTGCGCCGTCGGAGGACGACAACTCGGTAGAACCGACTGATTTCCGTCCGCCATGCCGGTGCTGCGGCGGAAGCATGATCATCATCGAGACGTTCGAACGGTGGCGACAGCCGCGCGGACCGCCGGACACCACGGCGACGAACCGGGAGAACTCTCCATGACCCGGCATGGCATGCTCCAGCCTTCAGCCGCAGGCACTCAGCCTCCGGCAACGGACCCACGCGTGTCCATGGTCATTATCGACGCCGAACGGGTCGCGTCCGGCCGCGCGACGAGCCGACAATACCGCGTGACTGAAAGGCGAAACGGTCCGTCCGCATCAAACCCGCCACTTCCCAGCGGCGGTCGCGCCATCGCCGACACCAGCCGAAAATCGAAATCCCCATAACCATTGCCTGTGGCCCGCGGGTTCCTTCCTCGGGGACTTTCGTACGCCTGCCGGCGCCCGAAACTCTTCACGAGAGCAGTAGGTCCGCTTATGGGGAGGAAAGAACGATAGCGGACCTTCAACCTCAAAGGTCCGATCTCGTAGGCCCTAGGTGTCTGGTCCCAGAGTGTGGGGGAATCAGTCAAGCTGCCCCTTCATTCAGGGATCAGCTATGGGACAGATACTCCACGGCAGCGCCACGACCACGCACGCCATCCGAACAGCGATACAGCGATCGAAAGCTCCGCTCAAAGAACTCGCCACGCAGCACGGTCTAAATCGGAAAACTGTCGCCAAGTGGCGCAAGCGGACCTTCGTCCATGATGCGCCAATGGGCCCGAAGACCGTACGCTCCACCGTTCTGACTGCCGAGGAGGAAGCGGCAATCGTCGCCTTCCGCAAGCATACGCTACTGCCTCTGGATGACTGTCTCTATGCTCTGCAGGCGACGGTCCCGCACCTGACGCGGTCGTCCTTGCATCGTTGCTTTCAGCGCCACGGTATCAGCCGCCTGCCCGAGGTCGCTGGCGACAAGCCAGCCAAACAGCCCTTCAAGCGCTACCCAATCGGCTATTTCCACATCGACATCGCCGAGGTCCGAACCGAGGAGGGCAAGCTCTACCTATTCGTGGCAGTGGATCGGACCTCGAAGTTCGCTTTCGCTCGGCTGATGCAGAAGGCGACCACAGTCACCGCCAGAGCTTTCCTCGACGAATTGGTCGAAGCCGTCCCCTACAAAATCCACACCGTGCTCACCGACAACGGCATCCAGTTCGCCGACCTGCCCAAGAACCGGGATGGCCCGACCGCGCGCTGGCGCGGCCACCCCTTCGACCGGACCTGCTGGAGGCATGGCATCGATCACCGTCTCACCAAGCCCAACCACCCATGGACCAACGGCCAGGTCGAACGGATGAACCGGACGCTGAAGGAGGCAACCGTCCGGCGATATCACTATGAGACCCACCGGCAACTTGAAAATCACCTTGCCGCCTTCCTCGATGGATACAACTTCGCCAGGCGGCTCAAGACCCTTCATGGCCTTACACCTTACGAAGCTATCTGCACGGCATGGGCCAAACAGCCAGATCGCTTCCGCATCGATCCGGTCCACTTGACCTCGGGACTGAACACCTAGGGCATCCATTCGGCAGCATCCGCTTTTGGCTCGTAAACTGATCCATGTGGGCAATGGCCGCAAAAACGACGTGGTTGCATTATCGCTGCCCAGTGTGCTGAGCACGCTCGCATTCGAAATGCCAGTCGAATACGCTCGTCGGCGAAGCTTGGGTGGACGAGGCAGGACACCATCACATGGAGCGACGGCTCACCGCAATCCTTGCTGCCGACGTGGTCGGATACAGCACGCTCATGGGCGAGGACGAGGTCGGTACGCTCGAGCGGTTGAAAAGTTGCCGTCGCGAATTGGTCGATCCTGCGATCAAGGAATTCCACGGCCGCATGGTCAAACTCATGGGCGACGGGGCGCTGGTCGAGTTCGCCAGCGTCGTCGATGCCGTCCAGTGTGCTGCCATGATCCAACGCCGGATGGCCGATCGCAATAAAGGCACCGCTGATGCCCGCCACATCCGGTTTCGCATCGGCGTCAATCTCGGCGACGTCATCGTTGAGGAAAATGACATCTACGGCGATGGCGTCAACATCGCCGCGCGCCTCGAGGCTATGGCCGAGCCGGGGGGGGTATGTATCTCGGGCACGGCGTTCGATCACGCGGTGCACAAGGTGGATGTCGGCTTTGCCAGTCTTGGCGAGCAGCGCCTCAAGAACATCGCCGATCCCGTTCGTGCGTATCGGCTGCTGCTGGATCCCTCGGCATCGGGTAAGGTCACGGCCGCGCCCCACCGGCCGGTCTCGCGCGTCATGATCCTGGCGAGTGTCGCGGCTCTGGCATTTGCCGTGCTTGCCGGTATGTTTGCGTGGCAGAAGTTCTCGGTGTCGTCGCGGCCATCGGTTGCCGTGATGCCGTTCGCAAACCTCGGCGGCGATCCAGGCCAGGACTATTTCGCTGACGGCATCACCGAGGATCTGATCACCGACCTCACCAAGCTTTCCGGTCTGGACGTCATCGCGCGCAACTCGGTATTTGCCTACAAGAACAAGCCTACAGCACTGGCGGACGTCGCGCGCGACCTTGGCGTGCGCTTCGTTGTCGAGGGCAGCGTCCGCCGCACCGGCGAGCAGATCCGCCTTAATGCCCAGCTCATCGACACGGCAACGGGCGACAATCTGTGGGCCAACCGGTTCGACCGTGGCATGGCCGGCGTATTTGCCGTCCAGGACGAGATGAGCGGGGAGATCGCCAAGGCGCTTGGCATGCAACCTTCGGCAGCGGAAAGCGAGCGTATGGCGCGCCCGCCGACCGAAAACCTCGAAGCTTACGACTTCTACCTTCGTGCCGAGCAGACAGCACGGACCGGTCGGCGCAACGGGCTGCGGGAGGCGCTCACGCTCTACGACAAGGCGGAGGAGCTCGACCCAGCCTTTGCCGAAGCCTTCGCGGCGGATGCAAGCATGACAGTCTACATCTGGCGCGAATCGTTCAACGACATCATGCAAAGCGCACCGGCGCGCAAGCGCGCCTATGAGAAGGCAAGCCGCGCGCTGCAACTCGACCCGGATCTTTCGTCGCCTTATGCGATTCTTGGGATCATGCAGGTCGTGGATCGCCGTTACGAGGAAGCCATCGCTTCGGTCGAGCGAGCCGTCGCACTTGGCCCCGGCGATGCTGAGACGCAAATAGCTCTGGGATACGTGCAATTGTTCGCCGGCAATCATGCCGAGGCTGCCGAAGCGGTCGAGACAGCTCTCAGGCTCGATCCCAACCTTTCACCCATCAACCGGCAAATTGCCGGTCTGGTCTTTCTCATTCAAGGTAGCAACGACAAGGCGATCGAGGCGCTCGAACGCACCCGCCACGATGCGCCATCAGTCGGAGATTTCACGATCACGCTTGGTGCCGCTTATGCCCGCGCCGGCCGCCTGCAGGATGCGAGGGCGGCGGTCGCCGAGGGAATGGATGCCATGTCGACACCGGGGTTCGATTCATTGTCCGCATACCGGCTCAACGGTGCCCAGTACCGCAACCAGCAGGATTTGGCTCTCATCATCGACGCGTTACAGCAGGCGGGCTTGCCCGAATGGCCGTTCGCCTTCAGCGGCGATGAGCACAACCGCTTGAACGGCAAGGAGATCGCCGCGTTGGTGCTGGGCCATACGCTGCAGGGCCAGCTTGAACCAGGTCTCCAACCAGCCTTCCTCCAGATCGGGAGCGACGGCAAGGCAGCCTTCCGCTCCACGACGCGGCTGGTCACCGAGACTGTCCGTATCGATGGCGACCTATTGTGCGAGCTGAGCGAGAATATGTTCGGGCGCCCCGACTGCGGACCTGTCTACAAGCGCCGCGACGATGGAAGCGGCGGCTATTCCTTCGTCAACTCAAGCAAGGTCTTCCACTTCGCGGTGATTCAGTAGATGCACGCGCGTTAGTGATACTTGTCGAGTCCCAAATTGGCCGCGACCTTCGGCCAGTTGGCATCGGCTTTCGGGATATACTCAGCTGCATGCGCAGCGAAATCATCCGCATTGCCGACGTCGTAGATCAGGTAGAGCTTGCCATCGATAATCTTGAATGCCTCAGGGTCGACGTTGACCGTTACCCCTCCGCCCACGACTTCGCCGGCGCAGTAGCCGCCATATTGAGGAGCGTACTTGACCGGGTCGCTCATGAACATTTCCTGATGTTTCTTGCTGGCGAAATGCCATGGCGTTCCCAACCAGTTGTAGGAGATGTTCTCAGAGCCCTTCACCGCCTTGCCGTCCGTGAAATAGGCGACCGTGTCGTAGCCCATGATCGCCACACCGCCGAAATAGCCGGTGTTTACCGAACCGTCGGCCCAGGCCGATCCCACGCCGGCGACCGCAGCTACCGCGACCAAGGCAGCCGCTCCCAAATTCCGAACCAGTCGTGACTTGATCATCGTGCTCATCTGCATCCTCCGTTAATCGTGGATTTCTGCGCACTTCGCCGCGTTGGCCTCGCCAAGGATTTTGGCTTGGCAGGTAGCACCATGGCGCTTGAAAAGTCGTATGATATCCGGGTTACCCTTCCAGAATGCGCGCGTTATCGGCATGTAGCCATGCCCCTCGGGATGATTCACATCGGCACCTTTCGCAATAAGGAATTCGGCCAGTTCGACGTGGTTTTCCTCGCCGGCCACCAACAACGGTGTAGCCCCCGCCTTGTTGGCGGCATCTTCGAGCACCGCGCCTTTTTCCAGCAGCAGTTTGGCGATCGGCAGGCTTCCCGAGAAGGCCGCAGCATGAAGCGGGGTAAAGCCGCCCGAGTTACGCGCCATGACGTCGGCACCCTTGCTCAGCAGGAATTCGGCGATTTCCGGCTGGTTGTCGAGCGCTGCAGCGATGAGGAGGGTTGCCTGGTCGCGTGCCCGGCTGTTGACGTCGGCACCGCCTGCCAGGGCTTGCTCGACGGCACCCTTGTCGCCGGCGGCGATGGAGTCGAACAATTGCTCACCTGCGGCTGCTGTTGTAGCCGCCAGTACCAGCATCCCAAGTGCCAGCAGTCCGCGCATTATGCAAGGGTATCATATTAGCTTTGAGTCATACAAGCTGCGTTGGGCTCATCGGGGCAGATGCCGGCAGACGGGGCGCGGGCGGATGGGCGGGAAAAGGCATTGGGACGACTGGCTTCATTCGCAGGGGCGCAATGGGTCGAGCCCGGTTGTTGAGAGTGATTGGATTTGACACCAGAGTGGCGGCCTTGCCCTCTCGTTCTCAACTCAAGCCAGCGGGCCGAACTGGAGCAGTTTGAAGCAATCGCTGCTGCCCGATTTCGCCTGCGTCAGTAGCGGTTTCGACCGCTC
Organism: Mesorhizobium kamtschaticum; assembly: GCF_056174585.1. NCBI lineage: Bacteria > Pseudomonadati > Pseudomonadota > Alphaproteobacteria > Hyphomicrobiales > Phyllobacteriaceae > Mesorhizobium > Mesorhizobium kamtschaticum. The sequence continues at coordinate 3,537,126 of NZ_CM149691.1, forward strand.
GATCCACTCCTGGTGCGATCTGGCATCGGCCTCGATCGCATCGATCGGTCGAAGGCTGACGAAGCCGCGCCCGTTGCTCAAAAGCCAGCACGCCCGGCCGAGAAATCGCCTGCTGCGCTGGCGCAGCAGGTCGGCATCGTAAAAGATGTCGAGCACCTCATGTTTGACCTTGCGTTGCTTTTCAGGATCGGCGAGCGCGACCTCGACCGGATCGCCGCCGATCGCGTCCTGCAGGTCCTTGTAGTCGAGGGCGAGCTGGGTGGTGGCATATTTGATCTCGCTCTCGTCGCGCACGATGTTGAACCACAGCGTCGGATCGAGCTCGTTGACGACGAACGACGATTCGAAATCGCGCGACAGGTTCAGGATGTCGAAGTCCCGGATATCGACATCGCGCTCGACCAGAAGAATCTCGGCGACCTGCTTGCCGAGCTCGGTTCCCTGCGCGCTGACCGCGGCGTTCGTTCCCCCAAGCTCCGGACTGACATAGGGCCCGCCTTCATCCAGCAGCGCGTCGAATTCGCCAAGCGAGCCGACGACGGGGGCGCCGCGGGCAATGCGCGCCGCCAGCTTGGCGAGAACCTGCTGCAGTTCCGTCTCGCGTCTGCGCTGGTCCTGATAGTTCTGCTGGAAGAAGAAGATGAACAGCGACACGCCGATGCCGATCAGGATCACGCCCAGCTGTGAAAAGATGTTGCGGTAATATTCGAGCAGCTTTTCGCGATGGCGCACGTCGTCGCGCACGCTGTGGGCGACGCGAAGATTGACGATCAGCGACAGGATCAGCAGCCCGGCACCGACCAGGATGAGGCCGCCAATGAGCAGGTAGCCATGGCCCGTGCTGAAATCCATCCTTTTGCCCCAAGACCCCAGACTGCGCAGAGTAATGCCATTTTGCTTCAACACCTACGGTTTCGTCAGCGATGGGGTCGATAGCGGCGAGCTACTCATGATGGGCAACGGAACCGATGGCTGCGTTCTAAAGGTTCGCCTCGGCGAAGATGCGCGCGGCCCAGTCGAGGAAGACGCGCAGGCGTGGCGAGAGCTGCCGGTTCTGCGGGTAGAGCGCCGACAGCGGCGTCGGCGAGGGCGGGTAGTCGGCCAGCACTTCGACCAGCGTGCCGTCGGCCAGGTCCTTCTCGAAGCGATAGCGCGGCGCCTGGATGAGGCCGAGGCCGAGCCGCGCCAGATCGGCGGCGGTGTCGGAATTGTTGGCGGCGACGCGGCCGGGCAAGCGGACTTCGCGGGTCTTGCCGCCGACGGTGAATTCGAAGGGCAGAACCTCGCCGCTGCGCGACGAGACGAAGCCCACCGCCTGATGACCATCGAGCTCGTCGGGGGAGGCGGGTATGCCGTGCCGTTCGAGATAGGCTGGGCTGGCGCAAGTCATCTCGCGGATCATGGCCAGGCGGCGCATGATCATGCCGCTGTCGGGCGGTTCGCCGACGCGGATGACGCAATCGACGCCCTCGCGCACGAGGTCGACCAGCCGGTCGCTCTGGCCGATCTGCAGGTCGATCCTGACATAGCGGGCCAAGAACTCCGGCAGGCGCGGCAAAAGGAAGGTGCGGGTGAGCAGCGTGCTGGCGTCGATGCGCAGCAGGCCGAAGGGCTCGGCGTTGCGGAAGGCGGCCTCGGCATCCTCGATCTCGGCCAGGATCGACAGGCAGCGCTGGTAATAGGCCTCGCCATCCTGCGTGGCGTTGACCTGCCGCGTTGTCCGCTCCAGCAGCCGTGCGCCAAGATGTTCTTCCAGCCGGCGGATCGCTTCCGTGGCGGTTGAGCGCGGCAGGCCGAGATCGGCGGCGGCAGCGGTGAAGCTGCGTCGCTCCAGAACGCGAACGAAGAGCCGCATCGTGTCCAGACGATCCATGCGCTTTGTTCGCAGTTTCCGAATAGTGATGTCAAGAGGTGGCTGATTATCCGGAAGATGGCAACGTCTATATCCGTGTCATCAACAACACGGAGAGACTTCCATGACAAATCCAACCAGAACCGCGATCGTGACCGGCGCCTCCAAGGGCATCGGCGCGGCGATCGCACAGCGGCTCGCCCGCGACGGCGTCGCCGTCGTCGTCAACTATGCACGGGGCCGCGCCGAGGCCGAAGCGGTCGTCAGTGCGATCGAAGCCGAAGGCGGCAAGGCGATTGCCGTGCAGGCCGACATCGCCGATCCGACCGGCATTGCAGCACTGTTCGACGCCGGCGAGAAGGCGTTCGGCGGTGTCGACATCCTCGTCAACAATGCCGGCATCATGAAGCTTTCGCCGATCGCCGCGACCGACGACGCCGCGTTCGACACGCAGGTGGCGATCAATCTCGGCGGTGTGTTCCGTGGCATGCGCGAAGGTGCAAAACGACTGCGCGATGGCGGCCGCATCGTCAATTTCTCGAGCAGCGTCGTCGGCCTCTACCAGCCGGGCTACGGCGTCTATGCCGCCACCAAGGCGGCCGTCGAGGCAATGACGCACATTCTCGCCAAGGAGCTTGGCGCGCGCCGCGTCACCGTCAATGCGGTGGCACCCGGACCGGTCGAGACCGCCCTGTTCACCGACGGCAAGAGCGCGGCGCAGATCGAGGCCATCGGCAAGATGAGCCCGCTCGGCCGGCTCGGCCAGCCCGACGACATTGCCGGCGTCGTCGCGTTCCTCGCCGGGCCGGACAGCGGCTGGGTCAACGGACAAATCATCCGCGCCAATGGCGGCGTTCTCTGAAGGAGACTGATATGAAACAGACAATTTTGATCACCGGTGCTTCCTCAGGCTTCGGCGCGATGACGGCGCGGGCGCTCGCAAGGGCGGGCCATACGGTCTATGCCTCGATGCGCGACCCCTCGGCGCGTGGCGCGGCGGCAGCCGAGATGGAAAACTTCGCCCGTGACGAGGGTGTGGCGCTGAGGACCATTGCGCTCGACGTCACCTCCGACGCCTCGGCGCAAGCGGCGATCCAGCAGATCGTCACCGAGGCCGGCCAGTTCGACGTGCTGATCCACAATGCCGGGCATATGGGGTTCGGCCCGGCCGAGGCGTTCTCGCCCGAACAGCTGGCGCAGCTCTATGACGTCAACGTCGTCGGCACGCAGCGTGTCAACCGCGCCGCCCTGCCGCATATGCGGTCTCTCGGCCGGGCGCAGATGATCTGGGTCGGTTCGAGCAGCACGCGCGGCGGCACGCCGCCGTTCCTGGCGCCTTACTTCGCCGCCAAGGCCGGCATGGACGCGCTGGCGCAGAGCTATGCGCTGGAACTCGCCCGCTTCGGCATCGAAACGACGATCGTCGTCCCGGGCGCTTTCACCAAGGGCACGGAGCATTTCCACCATGCGGCGGCACCTGCCGATGCGGCGCGCGCCGACGCTTATTGGTCCGGTCCCTATGCCGGTGCCGATCAGCAGGCACTGAAAGGGCTGGCGTCGCTTGAGCCGGCGGATGCCGATCCGGCCGAGATTGCGGCGGCAATCGTCGATCTCGTCGCCATGCCGCACGGGAGCCGCCCGTTTCGCGTCCACATCGACCCGTCGGATGACGGCGCCACCATCGTCAACGGCGTTGCCGACCGCGTGCGCGCGCAGCTGCTGGAGCGGATCGGCCTTGCCGACCTGCTCCATCCCAAAGCCTGAAATCCAACTTCAACGGAAAAGGAAACGATCATGCCATTCGCCAACATCAAGATGCCGCAGGCGGCGCTCTCCAAGGCGCAGAAGGAAGATCTCATCCATCGAACGACGGCCATGTTCGTCGACTTTTTCGGCGAGGGCGTGCGGCCCTACACGATGGTGCTGGTCGAGGAAGTCGCTGACGGCGGCTATGGTCGGGCCGACGAGGTGTTCGTCGTGCCGGAAGCCTATCGCGCCAAGGACTAGCCGCTCTGAGCTGATACCCGTCATATGACGACTGGCCGCCGCGGACGCCAACGTCCACTCTGTCCGCGGGCCTGCATGTCGGTTCCCTGAAAACCGATGCCCCCTTTAGGGCGGCATGCATCAGGCGGGGGCCAGGTGGACAGCCCCGAGCTGTCCACCTGTCTCGGGCCTCCGCCTCTCCTGACTTTTCAAGACACCAGGCTCAGCGGCTGCGTCTCCGTACCCTCCAGCCGTTCGGCTTTCCCCGCGGTCCGATACCGCTTGGGCGCGGTACCAGTGGCGCGCTTGAAGGCGTTGCTGAAGGCGCTTTCCGAGGTGTAGCCGAGTGAGCGGGCCAGCACCGCCACGGGCGTATCTTCCTCGCGCAAGGCGCGCTCGGCCAGATGCATGCGCCATTGCGTCAGGTAGGTCAGCGGCGCGACGCCGGCTGTCTGCCTGAAATGGAAGGCAAAACTGGTGCGCGACATGGCGGCGGCCCTGGCGAGTTCCTCCAGGTGCCAGTCGCGGCCGGGGTCGCCATGCATCAGCCGCAGCGCCGGCGCCAGGCGGGGATCGGCGAGCGCGCGCAGCCAGCCGGCGGGCATCAGGCTCGACGTCTGCAGATGCGCCCGCAGCACCTGGATGAACAGCAATTGCGCCAGCTGCGCCGAGGCAAGGCTGGCGCCCGGCTGGCCGTCCGCCTGCTCGCGCACCAGCTGGTCGAGAATCCAGCGCAGGATCGTGGCTTGCGGCGACGAGGCCTGGATGTGGATCCATGGCGGCAAGACGTCGGCCAGCAGCCGCCCGCTCGCCTGGTCGAGCAGGACATGGCCGCCAATATGCGCGAAATCCTCGCCGTCGCCGAGCTGCGCGATTTGCAGCCGGAGAACACCGCCATGGCGTCGAGCGGCGGCACGGACAGGTCGCTGGCGAGGATGAAGGAGCGCCGCGACGCCAGCAGCAGCACGTCGCCTGTTTGCGCCTGCACGGGGTCGTCCTCGCCCTCGAGGCGGATCCAGCAACTGCCCTTCACCACCGCGAAGAATTTGATTTTCTCGGGCGCCGGAAAGCGCAGCGCCCATGGGCCGCCGGCGGTGAAGCCGCCTGTCACCATGGTTTGCGCGCTGGTGAATTTGAGGATGTCGGAGAAGGGATCACCGGTCATTTTGTACTCTCGCGCAATTTATGCGGATTTTCAAGCATTCACAATCCGAGCGGGCAGGCATAGCTGAGGGTCGATCAAACGTCGTCGCGAGCGGCGACGACAGAGGAGATCGACATGAACGACGAACTGGTGCTGGTGACCGGCGGCTCAGGCTTCATCGCATCGCACTGCATCCTCAAGCTGCTCGACGCCGGTTATCGCGTGCGCACGACGGTGCGTTCGCTGAAGCGCGAAGCCGAGGTGCGCGCGATGCTGAGGGAAGGCGGCACTGAACCCGGCGACCTCCTGTCCTTCGTTGCCGCCGACCTGACCGCGGACGCCGGCTGGGCCGAGGCCGTGGCGGGCTGCGCGTATGTCATGCACGGTGCTTCACCAACACCCTCCGGCAGCCAGACGCGCGAGGAGGATTGGGTGCGGCGGGCCGTCGACGGCGTGCTGCGGGTGCTCAAGGCCGCGCGCGATGCCGGCGTGAAACGCGTGGTGCTGACCTCGGCCATCGGTGCGGTCGCCATGGGCCATGCGCCGCAGACGCGGCCCTTCAACGAGACGGACTGGACCGACCTTAGCGGCGCTGTTGCGCCCTACCAGAAATCGAAGACGCTGTCGGAGCGCGCCGCCTGGGATTTTATTGCCCGGGAAGGGCACTGCCTCGAACTCTCCGTCGTCAATCCAGTCGCCGTGTTGGGCCCGGTTCTCGCCGCCGATTTTTCGCATTCGATCGGGCTGATCAAGCGGCTGATGGATGGCATGCCCGGCTGTCCCAAGGTCAACTCAGGCTATGTCGACGTGCGCGACCTTGCCGATCTGCATCTGCTGGCGATGACCAGCCCCGCGGCCAAGGGCGAGCGCTTCATCGGCATTTCGGGCCACAGCCTGTGGATGGCGGATGTCGCAAAGGTACTGCGCCGGCGGATGGGCGCGGCCGCAGCCAAGGTGCCGAGGCGGGAGATCCCCAATTGGATGATCCGCCTGCTGGCGCTGCGCGGCGATCCGACGACGAAGATGCTGGCCAGGCATCTCGGCGTGATGATGGACGCCACCAGCGAAAAGGCGACGCGCCTGCTCGGCTGGACGCCGCGCCCGGCCGAGGAGGCGATTGTCGCCACGGCCGAGAGCCTGTTGCGGCTGGGGTTGGTGGGCGGGAAGAGAGGTCACGGCTGAAGACCCCCACTCCGCTGCTTCGCAGCGACTTGCCGGGGCGAGCCACGGGTCTCGCCCGTCCTTCGGACCCCCACAAGGGGGAGGGTGAGGAAGCGCCTTGTCCGCCCCTGCGACAGTGCTTTTGTGGAGGCGTGGAAAGGTGCTCTACGGCGCCCCCCTCTGTCCTGCCGGACATCTCCCCCACTTGGGGGGAGATCGGCAGCTCGGGCGCCGGCTCTCCTCTTATAATTTTGGAGATTGGCGAAGGCCGTCCTGACATCGATCTCCCCCCTCGTGGGGGAGATGTCCGGCAGGACAGAGGGGGGCGCCGTAGGGCGCGGCGGGCGTCGTTGGCTTCCGGTGATGGTTGACCGCGCCGCCCATCCGGCCGATAGGTCCGCGCGACCACTCCGAGACCTGATATGACCGACCTCAAAGATGCAACCCGCGCCCCCGCCTGGCAGGACGATGTCCGCCAGGGCGTGCGCCATGTGCGCGATCTCGCCTCCCTGCCGCTGTCGCCAGCCGAGCGCGACGCCGCCCAGAGAGCCGCCGCGCTCCACAAGGTGCGCGCGCCAAAAGCCTATCTCGATCTGATCGACTGGAACGACCCGGCCGATCCGATCCGCGCGCAGGTGATCCCATCGCCAGGCGAATTGGTGGAAACGGAGGGCGAGCTTGGCGATCCGATCGCCGACCATGATTTCAGCCCGGTGCCCCGGCTGACGCATCGCCATGCCGACCGGGTGCTGTTGTTCCCGACCTATCAATGCGCGGTCTATTGCCGGTTCTGCTTCCGCAAGGAATCGCTGACCTCGATCGGCCGGGGTTATACGCGCGAGGCGCTGGAGCCGGCGCTGGCCTATATCGCGGATCATCCCGAAATCCGCGAGGTGATCCTGACCGGCGGCGATCCGCTGTCGCTGCCGGACACCGCACTTGCCGAAATCTTCGCGCGCATCGAGGCGATCGCGCATGTGCGGCTGCTGCGCATCCACACGCGCGTGCCGGTGGCGCTGCCATCGCGCATCACATCAGGGCTGGTCGAGGCCTTGCAGGGCCGACTGATGGTCACCGTCGTCACCCATTTCAACCACGCGCGCGAGATCACCGACGCCGCCGAAACAGCCTGCCGGACGATGCGGCAAGCGGGCTTCGTGCTGCTCAACCAGAGCGTTCTGCTTAAAGGCGTCAACGATACGGTCGAGGTGCTGGAAGAGCTCTGCCGCGAGCTGATGTATCGGCTGGGGGTCAAACCCTATTACCTGCACCATGGCGACCTCGCGCGCGGCATGGCGCACCGGCGCACCACGATCGTCGAGGGTCAGGCGCTGGTGGAGGCGCTGAGGGCGCGGCTGTCGGGCATCTGCAATCCCGTCTATGTGCTCGACCTGCCCGAAGGCGGCGGCAAGGTGCCGCTCGGGCCGTGCCCTATCGAGGCGCGGGACGGGGAGATCTGGCGCATTCGTGGGCTGGATGGCGCGGTGAGGACCTATCGGGAGATCGTGAGCGAATAGTGCGGCGCGCTATTCGCCGACAAACGCCAGGACGACCACGCGCGGGGCAACGCAGTATGCGAGCCTGACCTTGCGGCCGGTCTTGGTCGTCGCACGCCCTGCATCGAGGTCGACGGCGATATCCTCGTAGCCCAGTACCTCGCGATCGAGCGGATAGGCCGCCTTGTAGACCGCTTCCTTGGCGCAAAACAGGATGCGGCCGGCAAGCCGCCGATCCGCCGCGTCTGTCCGATCCGCGCCGGTTGCAACGATCGCGAAAATATCATCCGGCAGGGGCTGGGCGGGCTCGACATCGATGCCGAGGGAGACGATGCGGCCGACAGGCGTGACCGCCGCCACGGCCATGTCGTCGTCATGGGCGAGCGAGCCAATTATTCCCTCCGGCCAGACCGGAGCACCGGACGGAGCGCGCGGGATGGCGACGTTCCTGATGCCGATATCGGCCAGCAGTTGGTGGGCGATCCAGCGGGCGGCACCGCTGGCGCGCCGCATGGCCGGCTGGCGCGCGGGGATGGAACGCGCTTCCTCGGGCAGCAGATGGGCCTCGTCCGCGTCGCCTATCACCCGGCATCCCGTCCGGACATCTCGGGGCGCGATTGCCGCCATCGCCTCGGTCAACGCGCCTTCAGGGGAGGGCGGCCGCGTCAACGGTCATCCCTCGGCAGGGCGAGGTCGGCGATCATTTCTCCATCCTCATCGAGCCCTTCTTCGACGAAACCGGCGGCGCGGTAGAGCTGGCGTGCCGCTTCATTCTCCGGTTCATAGCAGATCGAAACGTGCCTGATGTGGCCGAGGCTTCTGATTTCGTGCAGCACTTCACGCAATGCGGCCTTGCCATAGCCCTTGCCCTGGCTGGCGCGGTCGATCATGAAACGGTAGATGCGCGCTTCGTCGTCATCTTCCGGTGCATCGTACATCAGGAAACCGACGACGCGATCCTCGGCCATCACGACACGCGGCCGGGCGTCCTCGTCGGCTTCAGCCTCCTCCAGCGACTCCGCATTGCTTGCTACGAAATCCATCTGGTCCGGGGCCAGTTCCAGCGACGCGACCAGGGCCCGGTTGGCCTCGGTCACGGGGGCGAGGCGGACGTCTGCGGCCTTCAAGCCGACGCCTTGGCGCCGTCTTCCGTGACCGGGATCACGAAGCGATGCAGCTTGGCCGGGTTGCCGCGCCAGATGGAGTAGGGCTCCAGCTCTTCGCCCTTCATCACGAAGGAATCGGTATCGGCCACCGATCCTTCGCCCATCACGACGCCGTAGTGGACAAAGGCGGACGGTCCGAGCGTGCAGCCCTTGCCGATGCGGATGTAGTCGGACTTGAACGCGCCTTCCTCCAGCGAGTGAGCCTGGATGACGCAGCCTTCGTTGAGCGTGGCGTCATCGCCGATCTCGACCAGCGAGCGTTCGGTGAGGTTGGCTCCGCCGTCATAGACGCGCTTGCCGACCTTGACGCCGAGCAGGCGCAGGATCACCGGCCGGAACGGCGTGCCGCCAAACAGGTTCACGATCGGCGAATCCGCCAGCTTCCAGTGGCGTTCGTGACGCCAGAAGTCGACGTCGTAGATCGTCGTTATCCGCGGCTTCAGCCTGCGAAAACCAAGGCTTGCCCGCTCGACAAAGATGTAGAACGGAAAGGTGATCGCCGAGGTCAGGAGGACGGCGACGAAGAGGGCGACCTCGTTCCATTCGGTGTAGTAGTTCAGCGCCCGGTCCCAGATCGCCAGCGTGGCGAACAGCATGACCCATTGCGTTGCCATGAACAGAAGGATCGTCACCAGATTGTGGCGGTTCTTGAACGGGATGCGCTGGCGCCGGTCCGCCTCGTCGACGCCGGCGATGAGCTCCTTGTCGCGGTTGACCATGCGCGGGATTTCAAAGGCAGGCGAACCCAGGAGCCCGACATTCTCGCGCAGCGGCCCATCGATGGGGATCATCACCTTGGTGCCAAGCAGGACGTTGTCGCCCGTGCGCCCATCCGGCGGATAGTAGATGTTGTTGCCGAGATAGTTGCGTTCGCCAATGCGCGTCGGCTCGAGCCGGAACGCGGAGGCCGACTTGTGCATGTTGATCATGAGCAGGCCGTCCGACACCATGGTCTCGGTGCCGATCTCGCACAGAAGCGGGTTTTCGTGCTGCTGGTTGGAGCCGAAATTGGAGCCGGTCTGCACCACCTTGTTGAGGTTCCAGCCGATGGCACGCATGTAGTAGACGATCGCCGAGCTGTCACCGAACAACAGCCCCAGCACACGCGAATTGCTCGAGAATTCGGTAGCGGCCTGCAGCCAGTAGCGGAAACCGTAGAGCGCGTAGGTGCGGCCTGGCTTCAGCACCAGGCTGAGCAGGCGCGGCAGCAGCGTCGCGGCGAGAAAAGCCACGGCGATATAGCCGAAAAGCGTGACCGTGGTGCCGATCGCGACCAGGCCGATCGTCTCCTGATAGTCGTCGCCGACATTCTCCCAGTAGCTGTGGAACAGCAGCGGCAGCGGGATGACAACGGCAAACAGCCCGATCAGCTGGACCGCTTCGAAGAGGAAGCGCCTGATGTCGGAAGGGTTCTCGTTGCGCACCTTGCAATAGTCCGCCGTGGTCGGCACGGCCGGCGAGCCATGCCAGTGTTCGCCGTCCGGGATGCTTTGCCCGCGCTGCAGCGAGGACGAATGGCCGAGCTGGCCGCCGTCGCCGATCGACGTGTCGATGTCGAGCGTCGAGCCGACGCCGACGAAGGCATCGCGACCGATGGTCAGCGGTCCCATATGGATGTAGCCGGACTGCGCCCGGAAGCCGAGGATCAGCGATTCCTTGCGCAGGATGGTGTTGGCGCCAATCGAGATGAGATCCGTGCAGACGGGCACGGATCGGGATTCGATGACGGCGTTCTTGCCGATCCTGGTTCCCAGCAGCTGCAGGTAGAAACTGTAGAGCGGGCTGCCGCGGAAAAGCACGACGGGGGCGGTGCGGATCAATGTCTTGACCACCCAGAAGCGGTAGTAGCGCAGGCCCCAGATCGGGAACGCCTCGGCCTTCCAGCGGCCGACGAGCACCCATTTCGTCAGGACGGCGAAGCCCGTCATGCCGAAGAAGACGCCGGACGAGAGCGCCACGCATCTGATATAGAGCTGCAGCGGATCGTCGAGCGCGTCGTACATCCAGTTGAGGCCGATGTTGATCGCCCACAGCGCCACATAGCTGTAGACCCCGTAGAACAGCAACTGCGCCATGCCGCAGGTCCAGTAGGCAAAATTCGAGGCCCGGCGGGTGAGGACAGGCTCGTTGGTGGCCGTCGTCATCTCTTCCGGCACGCTCAGGTGTTTGGCCAGGCGCGCGACCGTTGGATAGAGATAGATATCGCGCATGGACGTGGTCGCCCATTCCTTGCGGGTGCGCACGCGGGCACAAAAATGCGCCATCAGCAGCGAGTTGGCGCCGAGATCGTCGAAGAAATTGTCCTCGACCGACACGTCTTCGAATTTCAGCACCGCGGCCAGCGCCTCGGCCAGGAAGCGCTCGTCGTCATTGCCGGGCGCCACCATGGCGCGGTCGGCGGAAAGCCGCACGCTGGTCGGCTTCGGCAGCTGGCGAAGGTCGACCTTGTTGGAGACCGTCATCGGGATGGCCGGCAGTTCCTCCAGATAGGAGGGCACCATGTAATCCGGCAGCCGGCGCTTCATCGTCTGGGCAATGTCGGCGCGCGAGAGCGCTGGCTGGCCGGCCTTGCGCGCATAATAGGCGACGAGCTCGACGCGGCCGGGCTCGATCTCCCAGGTGGTGACGGCGGCTTGCGCGATCTCCGGCTGGTCGAGCAGCACCGCCTCGATCTCGCCGAGTTCGATGCGATAGCCGCGGATCTTCACCTGGGTGTCGATGCGCCCGGCATACTCGATCTCACCATCGCCGTTGATCCGGCCAAGGTCGCCCGTGCGGTAGATGCGCTGCGACGGGTTGTTGGGCAGGCCGAGGAAATCGGCGATGAATTTCTGTTCCGTCAGGTCTTGCCTGTTGAGATAGCCGACGGCGAGCCCGATGCCGGCGATGCCGATCTCGCCCAGTTCGCCAGGCTCGGCCAGTTCCGGCAGCGAAGGGTCGAGAATGACGATGGAATAGGTGGGCAGCGGCGCGCCGATGGTGACGGGCTTGTCCGGCGTCAGCGCGCCCATCGTTGCCGTGACGGTCGCCTCTGTCGGGCCATAGGTGTTGAGGATCTGCCGCCCCGGCTTCGACCAGCGCACCACCAGATTGTGCGGGCAGGCCTCGCCGCCGACCAGGAGCGTGCGCAGGCTGGGCACATCCGATGTCATTGACGACAGAAGGGTCGGGCTGCAGGCCATGCAGGTGATGTCGTGATGGCGCAGGAAATCCGCGAGCTCCTCGCCGACGAGCGGCATCTGGCCCGGTGCCGGCACCACGGTCGCGCCGGCGACGAACGGCACCCAGATCTCTTCGGAAGAAAAGTCGAAGGCGATGGTCATGCCCTGGTAGACGCGATCGCCCGGTCTGTAGCCGTAGGATGCGGCGGCGACGCGGATGAAGTTGACGAAGCTCTGGTGCCTGATGGCCACGCCTTTCGGCCTGCCGGTCGTGCCCGACGTGTAGAGGATGTAGCAGATGTCGTCGCCGGCAGTGGCGGCCTTGTGCGGCTTCAGCGGCGCGCCGGACTGTTTGGAGATCTCGGCGGCGGCGCTGTCGATCAGCACATGGGGAACCGGCAGCTGGTCGGCGCGCGACGCATAGGTGGCGATGGTGACGATCAGGCTGACGTCGGCGTCTTCGATGATCAGCGCCATGCGCTCTTGCGGAAAGGCGGTGGCCAGCGGCACGAAGGCGGCGCCTGCCTTCACGACGGCGAGCACGGCGACATAGGTCTCCGCCGACCGGTCGAGAATGAGCCCGACCCTGTGGCCCGGCCGCACGCCGCGCTTGATCAGCACACGGGCGAACTGGTTGGCGCGGCTGTCCAGCTCCTCATATGTCCAGCTACGTCCGTCGGAGATCACCGCCGGCAAGGTGGCGAATGTTTCGGCAAGCTGCTCGAAGACCTTGTCCAGCCGCTCGTCGGGCTGACCCGCTTGGGCGAAGTCGGCGCCCGTCAGGATCTGGGCGCGCGCGACCATTGTGGAGCCGGCGCCGGTTTTCGGCTGCGCGTCGCCCGTTTCGGGCTCTCTGCCCGGCCTTGCCGCGTCCCTGTCCAATGCGGCGATATCGATACCGTAATCCATTTCCAAACTTTCTCGCCCTGACTGCGTATTGCCAGGCTGTTCATGCCGCCGCAATTGGCAGGCCTTGCCGGCTGCGCCGCCGCTGCATCTGACCATTGTGCGCGCGTGCGGCGGCCGATTCCCGGCCGTTGAGGGATGCTTATGCCATCCGATCTTTTCGCCAGTTTTTCCGAACTGTTGAATATTGTTTCTGAAGTGTGTCTGAGCGAGACCGTCTGGCGGATCTTCGAAGGCGTCGGCGCTCCCAGACCTGGGTTCCTCGCCTCCACATTCGTGGGGCGAGGAACCCAGGCTTTGCTTGGCCGCGACCCTTTGAATCCAGCCCTTCCAAAAAAATCTCACGTCCCCCGGGAATAAAGCACGGCCCTGCCGGGTCTTCATTACAGCGGGGCCAATCTGCCGGCCCGCGACCCGAAGAAACGAAACCAGGATTTATCAAGATGACCAAGCTCGCTCTCAGCGTGGCTGCGATGTTGCTTGCCTCGAGTGCTGCCTTTGCCGGCAGCGACCATTTCGGCGCCGACAATGCCAACCAGCCTGTCGCCTCCGTCGACACCAATGCCACCGCGTCCATCCCCTACACGGCGCAGCAGAACAGCGTCGACACCAAGGTGATGACCGGGCCGAGCCAGGGCTCGGTGCAGGACATCCTCGCCCAGCACAACCGCGACGGCCTCTGGGGTCGCTGAGCGCGCTCCCGGCTTCACGCAATCTCTCAACAAACAGGAACCATCGATATGAAAACCCTCGCTCTCACCGCCGCCGCCATCCTCGTTGCCACCACCGGCGCCTTTGCCGGCAGCGACCATTTTGGCGACCGCCCCGTCAACCAGACCACCGCCACCATCGACAACAGCTACACCGCCTCGATCCGCAAGCCGGACATGATCCGGCACAGTGCCCAGGCGACGATGAAATCTGATGCGGATGAACCAGCCCGGGACAACTGGGGCAACTGAGTTCGCGGGTTGGGACACCCTCGAGGTCCCGACCCAGTCCGCAATCAGGACGGGGGGCCATGTGGCGTGGCCCTCCGTCACCTCTGCCGCCACGCAACCTCACAGGAGATACCCCATGTTCAGCATGACACGCCGCACACTGCTTGGAACCGCCACTGCCGCCGCTGCCTTCGGCCTTGCCGGCAAGCTTGAATTCACCCGTCCTGCTTTCGCGCAGACGCCGGTGGAGCCGACCGTCGGCTTCTACAAATACACGGTCGGCGACATCGAGGTGACCGCCATCTATGACGGCATCTGGAAGAAGCCGCACGATCCGGCCTTCATCAAGGATGTTTCCGTCGACGACACCAAGGCAGCGCTCGCCAAGGCCGGCCTGACCACCGACTTCATGCCTATTCCGCTCACCGTCGTCGTGCTCAAGATGGGCGGCAAGCTGATCATGATGGATGCCGGCTCGGGCGTCGGCCAGTGGCAGGCCAACGCCACGCATCTGCCGGCCAACATGGCCGCCGCCGGCATCGACTACAAGGCGATCGACACCATCATGATTTCGCATTTCCACCCCGACCATGTCTGGGGCCTGATGGAGAAGGGCACCAACACGCCGGTGTTCCCCAATGCCGAGCTGATCGTCAACGCCACCGAATACAATTGGTGGACCGACCCAAGCCGTCTGGCCAAGCTGCCCGAGGGCCGCAAGCCGGCGGGCAAGCGCATCGCCGAAAACTTTCCGAAATGGAAGAACTGGAAGCTGGTCGAGGACGGTGCCGAGGTTGCGCCCGGCATCCAGATCATCGCCGCACCCGGCCACACGCCGGGACATTCGGTGTACCTCGCCAATTCCGGCAAGGAGCAGCTGATGATCTCGGCCGACACCATGTATGTGCCCGCCCTTCTGGCGCCGCATCCGGAATGGCAGGGCAGCTACGACCAGGATGGGCCGACCGCGATTGCCACCCGCCACAAGATCATCGACCGGGTGATCGCGGACAACATCCGCATTTCCGGTTCGCACTTCCCGTTCCCGGGCACCGGCGTCTTCGTCAAGGACGGCAATGCCTACGGCTTCACCCCCGTATCGATTTGAGCGTCAGCTCCCAATCCAGACAAGCGAGAAAGACAATGAAACAATCCTTCCTGGGCAAGCACGCCCTCTACGGCCTGCTCGGCGCCATCGCCGTGCTGACCGTGGTTCCCGTCGCCACAATCATGCCGGCCTATGCGGTCGACGACATCGAGGGCGCCGATGCGCCCGACCTCACCGCCGTCCAAGCCAAGATCGCGGCCAAGGACTACAAGGGCGCGTTGGCCGATCTGCGGGATCTGGCGCAGGACAACCAGCAGGCCGACGTCTACAATCTGCTCGGCTTCACGCTGCGCAAGACCGGCGACTTCACCACCGCGCTGACCTACTACAACAAGGCGCTGGAGCTGAAGCCCGACCACAAGGCCGCCCGCGAATATCTGGGCGAGCTCTATGTCGAGACCGGCGACATGGCCAAGGCCAAGGAACAGCTGGCCTCGCTGCAGAAGCTGTGCCCCGTTGGCTGCGACGAGCTTTCCGACCTGCAGAAAGCCATCGACACCAAGGTGACGCAGTAGGGTCCCCCCTCACCCGGATTGCCAAGACCGAATTGCCTGGAGCAATTCGGGGCAATCCGACCTCTCCCCGAGGGGAGAGGAGGTGGCCAGCGCTGGCGCTTTCCTCTTCTCCCCTCGGGGAGAAGGTGGACGCGAAGCGGCCGGATGAGGGGCCTTGGCGCTGACTCATCCCACCATGAATCGCAGCTCGGGCGCTCGTGGCTGGCGCCCATTGCCGGAGCCGGCGCCTCTCCCTCGAGCCGGCTCCGGCCTTTTCGAACTCACATCCGGCAAACGCCGCGCGCCCCACGGCGCGCACCGCGCTTGCCTGCGACCAAAAATTGGAGGCTGACCCATGACACCGAACCAAATCGCTGCGAAGCTCAACGGCCTCGCCACGAAATACCACATCAGGGACGTGACCCTGCTTGTCGGCCGCCTGCTTATGTCCTTCATCTTCCTGCATGAGGGCGTGACACTGGCCACCCATTTCGACGGCGCCGCCAAGGCGATGGCCGCGCAGGGCGTCGGCCTGCCGCTGTTTGTCGCCACCATCGCGCTGCAACTGGGGGCAGGGCTCTCGGTGGCGACGGGCGTGCTGACGCGGCTGGGCGCCATCGGCCTCGGCCTGTTCTGCCTGGCGACGGCCACGCTGTTCCACACCAACTTCGCCAGCCAGACCGAGCTCTTGAATTTCGAAAAGGATCTGGCGATATCAGGCGGCATGTTCGTGCTGGCCGTCGCCGGCGCCGGCCGGATCTCGCTGGATTGGCTGCTGGCCCGCACCCTCCAGAAGCGGCAGCGCGACAAGGAAATGGTCAAGGCATTGCTGGCCGTGGAGAACGAGTTCACTGGGGATGTGCGGTTGCCGGTTTGAGGCGCCGAGGCGGCCTGCCTTGCGCATCGGCATGCCGCTCCAGTCGCCGACCCTTGCCATATGCTCGCTTGTTGGAACCAGTCCGCACGCTCCGCATTCTATTAGCGAGGGCCCAAGGAGTGTGTGATGAAAGCGGTTTTGGCACTGGTCGGCGGCTTCGTGCTGACCCTAGCGGTCTTCGCCAGCGGGTTGGCTTTCGCTGCCTGGCTGATTGTCGCCAAGCCCGCGCATCAGGCAAGGCCCGCCGACAGTGTCTCGCAGCTTTGGACCAAGGACGCACAGCCCGTCGACAAGGCGGCGCAAGGCCTGGAGCGCGTGGCCGCCGCGCAGCCCGCGGTGCCCGACGCCGCCGCCAGGGTGCAGGCACCCGACCCGACCAATACAAGCGCCGTGGCGCCCGACGCGGGCGAGCAGCAGGCCAGGCTGCCACCTGCCCATGTCAGCTGGTGCGCCGACCGCTACCGCTCCTACAATCCCGACGACAACAGCTACAGGTCCTATAGCGGACAGCAGCGGCCCTGCGTGTCGCCCTATCTCGACACCGCCGCCGCCGATCAGTCCGCGCAGCCTGCCGAAGTCAGCTATGTCGAAAGCGGCGCCGCGCCCCTGGTTGCAACAGCGGACCTTTCGGACGACCACGTCCAATCCTGCTTCAGCCGCTACCGCTCATACCGTCCCGAAGACAACAGCTACCAGCCATATTCCGGTGGGCCGAGGCGCCAGTGCGAATAGGGGGCGCGGGCTGCTTCAAATCGCGTGCGATCCCTGGCCATTTCGATCACGCAAAATTTTTGGATCAAACCCACCGGCCCGGCGTTCATCCCTCACACAAGGGAGAAACCAACATGACCGACGACCGCAACGAAAAAATCCGTGACCGCGCCTACGCAATCTGGCAGCGCGAAGGCGGCGCCCATGGCGACCACGAACGCCACTGGCACCAGGCCGCGATGGAGATCGACCGGGAAGCCGCTTTGCCGCTGACCGCCGACGACGCCCTGCCGCAAACCCGCGAGATCGCCAGCACCGACGTGCTGGAAGTCGAAGCGCTGGCCGTGCGCACCGGCATATCGGGCGACGAGGCGCAGGACCTGATCGACCGCCTGGGCACCGACCGCGCCGCGACAGAGCAAGCCGCCCGCAGCCTCAAGGCCAGGCCGAAATCCTGATCGATCCTAACTGGGGAGAGCGAGATGATCCGCAAACTCAAGGACGGAAAATACCGGCTTTATTCGCGCAAGAAGGATGAGAAGACCGGGAAAAGGCGGAACCTGGGGACGTTTGATAACCGCGAGGCGGCGGAGAAGCATGAGCGCGAGGTGCAGTATTTCAAGCGGCATTGAGGTGTTCGATGCTTGCCTCTGCAGCGCCAGGCGTGCAACTCATCCCTTGGCCGGCTCTTCGTAGATGCCGATGATAAGGAGCCACGCGCCCGAAATGAGGAAGGCGAACAAAACGATGGTTCCAAGGGCCGCGATGTAGAGGCCTGCGCTGCGTCCGAGGACAAGTAGAATCGCGCCTGTGACTTCGGCAAGGTAACACATCGTGCCGCCCGCGAGCCGGGGCGCGGTCAGCCCGATGGAACTCATCCCCGACATGATGGCGACGACATACCCTCTGACAAAGATGAATGTCGCTATGAGCCACAGGAAAAGCCATTCGAGGCCGAGTGCCGGGAGATATTGACCGCCCAGAAGCGCAAGGCTGCATGCCATGAAAATCGCGCTGAAGCCCGACAACATGTTGATTGCCCGGTTCTTGTGCGTCGTGTTGCGGACAATGCGTTCGGGATTGATCGAGATCGCGACGAAGATCAACCCGGCAAGCCCCGCCGCGCCACCGCCCACCATGACGAAGAAATTAGTCCATTGATCCAACATGACTTGCCCCCTCAGGCCCGAGCTTCAGCCGGCTTGATGGAGCCTAGCATGGCTGCGTTCTCCAACTCCACGGGGCGAGACGGCCGATCGGCAGGGCTTTTGGGGGATAGGTCCGGGATCTTGCGGCCTGGCGGTCGGCCAAGCACCAACGGCCCTGCCGTCAAGATTTCTACGCCACGCGTGGTTGAGCTGGTTTGACCACGGTGGCGAGTACGATGCCGGCGACGATGAAGGCCGCGCCGACCAGATCGTAATCGTGCAAGCCCTCGCCGAGCAGCAGATAGGCGAGAATGGCGACGAACACCGTCTGCAGGTAGAGCAGCATGCTCGCCCGGCCGGCGCCGAGCGTTTCCACGCTTTTGTTGTAGAGATAGTACATCAAGGCGCCGCCGGGACCTGCCAGATAGGCGAGTGCCAGAATGCTGTGGACGTTCATGGCGGAGCGTTCGTCGTTGAACAATTCCCACAAATGGAAAGGCAAGGCGACCAGCGCACCGGCGCCGAGCAGCAGCACGACCATCGGCAGGAGTTCGATGCCGAATTTGGCACGGCGCAAAAGCATGGTGTAGAGGCCCCAGCAGAACGCGCTGCCGACGATCCACAGCTCGCCGGCATTGACCTTGAGTTGCAGCAGCGCCGTCAGGTTGCCGTGGGCAACGATGAAAATCATCCCGGCAAGCGCAACCAGCGCGCCAAGCGACTTCCACAGCCCGAGAGGCTCGCCAAGCACGAAACGGGCGAGCACCATCGTCATGACAGGCGACAGCGCCATGATAATGCCGGCGGTGGTGGCATCGGTGTCGTTGAGGCCATGGTAGATCATACCCTGGCACAGCGTGAGGCCGATCGCCCCCACGGCGACGACCTCCACGGCGCGCGTTCGCAAAAGCCCGATCATCGCGTCGTGATGACGTGCACAATCGGCAGCAGGATGGCGCAGGCAAGCGTCAGCCGCCAGAAGCAGAGCCCCCAGGGCGGCATTTCAGGCGCCACCCATTTGGCCGCGATATAGACACCAGCCGAAAGCAGCCAGCACAGGACGGCGGCCGGATAGCCGGCCAAGGAGGATATGGGGCCGGCCACGGGTTGCGCGGCCTGATGCGCTATCGGCATTGCCTGCATGTCATGCCTCCCCTTGGATGATTTTGGCCCGATCGGGGCAGGATAGCCTGCGTCGTTGGGTCGTGCATCCGTTTTGAAAGGGTGGGGCGCTCGGCCGCCTATATCCTCGATGGAGCGAGGAAGTTCTTTCCCGCCCTTCTGTACTGTGGACAGGCAAGTAGGCCGTCTTGAAGCGGCCATATCAAGACAATCAGTGTGTCGCCGCCCGCTCCTACGCGGATGGGCAGGCGTTCCGGCTTGGTGTCGAGCTGGCTGAACGCAAGAACTGCGCCTGACGCTGTCCGGCAATCACGCGTCGGGCGGATTGCGCACGCCTTCATTGCGGACAAAATAGTCGCTCGCCAACGCCAAGACAGCCAAGAAGGCGGCGCTATACCGGGCAAAGCCAAAGGACTCCGCCGCCGCAAGTTTAGCGCCGCGCTTATGCTCACTGACAAACTGGGCCGCCACGTCCCGGACTTCGTCGGCTGCCTTGCCGAACAGCGCCTGCTCTTTGGCTGTTGGCTGAAATGCCCGGCCGATGAGATGGCCGAGAAATAGCCCTCCTGCGGAGCCGGCTATGACCTTAGTTCGCTCCAGGTTTGACACGGCACTTCGCGGAAGTGCGTGGTAACGGCTTGGTCCAGCATCGGCATGCCCGCCGCTGGCAAGTGTTTCAATGTCCGCGCCCGCATGTCCGTCGGGGACATTGCCGCCAGCGCTTCTCCTTCCGGCATCGAAGACAGCAACGGCACCCAAAGCCACAGCGGCCGCGGTGCCACCATTCTCCTTGACGGCATCCGAGACGCCACCCAGGACCCCGATCACCTTCTGTTTGGCGTAGTCAGTGGAGGCTTGCACCACATGCCTGGGTTGGAGCCTGCGGCTCAACTCGCTGACCGGCGCAAACAGCGCTTGCCGTTCAGCGCGGCTTTGCACCAGGATATCGCGGATCTCATTGCTGGGTTGAGCCATAGCGTATGCCCTGCTTCAAGGCTGCGAGGTCTGTCCGCACCTGGTTGACGGTTTCTACGGGCGTGATGGTCCACCCGATCAGCGCGCGCCTGGCCAAATGAAGAGACAGCATTCCTGCGGCGATCAGAACGGCGCCGACGATCAGGCAGGCGAACATCGCGCCGACACCAAAATGGATCATCGCAAGGATGAGGAACTGAACCAGGGCGAATGCTGCCAGGACAAAGAACATGGCGGCAGCCACGCCGCATGCGCCCGACGACACGATCGTCGTGGTCTTGGCCCGCATTTCCGCTTCGAGCAGACGAAGGTCGAGGCGCATCAACGAAGCGAATTGGCTTACCGCTTCGCTGAGCACGCTCCCGAATGGCCGGTGATCCATTCCGTCATCCATGCGCGTGATCCTTCTCAGGACCGATCGGAGCTTCGCATGATCCGCGTCAGCACCACGCCGGCGAGGATGCCGACGCCGAAAAAGGCGGCCGGCTGGCGTTGCGCGAACTTGGTGACGGAATCGAGCAATTCGCCGACATTGCGGTCCCTGATATCGGTCGAGATCCGCTCGACGCCTTCGGCAGCATTGCGCACCATGCTTGCAACCTGAGGCGATTGCTTCTCGATGCCGTCGGCCGCGTCCTTCACGGAATGGGCGATGTTGGCGATCGCATCGGCGCCTGCGGTCTTGTTGGACTCGACGGCGTCCTTGAAGGCGCCGGCGGCATTGGATGCCACAGACCCGGCATAGTCCCTGGCATCGCTCGAAACTGAAGCCGCGGCATCTTTCAGATGCGCGGCGGTTTCTGCCGCACTCGTCTTCAACTTGCCGAGCGCTTCCTTGCTGTCGCCGGCACGTTCAGTGCCCGCATTGCCCTGCCAGCCGTTCTCGTTGGCGATTCCTGATCCCGAAAGGTTGTCTGTATCTAAGGTGTTCACGGCGAGTCACTCCTGTGTTGATAGGAGTTGAACTTCGCCATCAACAAGCGGTTCCGGCAGCTAGCAAAAATCCCTGAGCTGATCGGAATCTCGGCACAAATAAGCTGCGTGTGGCAGGGTACCCTGCCACACGCAACGAAGTGCTCCCGGCGCTGCAATCTCAAGCAGTACGCCTAAAGCGGAGGGTCGGCTCTCGGCCCCTGTCAAGACAATCAGCTTGTCGCGGTGCGAACGCAGCTGGTGTTTAGCCGCACCTCCAATTCTCTAAGACTGCAGGCTGCGCCCTTCCTCCGCCTTGTCGCCAGAAGGCATTGCGGAAAAATCCATCCACATCGCGCCCACGGCATGGCCATCGGGATCGGCGGGGTCGCGTGTATACATGAAGCCATGATCCTCGATCGGATTGATGTCGGCTGTGCCACCGTTCGCGGCAGCAGCCGTGGCCATCGCATCGACCGCCTCGCGGCTGTCCAGCGACAGCGCCAGCATGACCTCGCTGGACGTTGATGGCGGGATGGGGCGAGTGGTCATGGTCTGCCATTTTTCTCGGCTGAGCAGCATGAAATTGATGTGGTCGCTCCACACCATCCCCGCGGCCGTCTCGCTGGTGAACCCGGGATTGTTCTTGAACCCGAGAGCTTCATAGAACGCCATGGATGCCTTCACGTCGCTCACCGGCAGGCTCACGAAAATCTTCTTGCTCATCGATCATTCCTTTGGTTGTCGAGATGGCAGTCCAGGCGCCTGCTTTAAGACGGTTGACCGCGCGTAGATCCGACACTGCGTTTCAACTTTTTTTGCGGGCGCCACTGGGCCGCGATGGAGATCGACCGGGAAGCCGCCCTGCCGCTGACGGCCGACGACGCCTTGCCGCAGACGCTAATCGACCGCCTGGGCACACGCGCAGCTACCGAGCTAGCCGCGCGTGGGCTGAAGGCGAAGGGTAGGGCGATGGCTGAGCCCTCGAAGGACCATGCCATCCAACCAGACGCTCCTGGCGAAGAACTCACGTATTTTCTCCGCTGGTAGCTTCGTCACAGTTGCATATTGCCGCCGATAGTCGTGAAGGATAATCTGCATCGTGGCAACGCGCGATGAAGTCTATGCCAAATTCGGCATAACGGCAGAAGCAGCGCAACTCTTGGAGACAGAGTTGGGTACGCTTCTTCTATGTGCAAATGGCCTTCAAAATGGCTGGCATGTTACTCCCGATCGCAAGGGTGCCCAGGCGGTTTTTGACGACATAGACCGCAGCACGTTGGGTCGGATACTTACCACCCTCAAAAAGCATGTTGGCCTAGATGACAGACTAGAAGATCGCTTCGCATCGGCGCTGAAGGCTCGGAATCGTCTAAACCACGGCTTCTTTGAAAGGCACAACTTCCGCATCCAGACAGACGAAGGACGCGATGTGATGCTCGCCGACCTTGAGAAGTTACACGATGAACTCTTCAACGCGTGGCAGGTTGCTAGCGCTATGACGACAATCTCAGCGCAGGTCCTCGAAGAGGCACGTCTCGGAAAGGATGCCTAGATTGCGGTCGCTAGATCAGCCGGCGATCGGCTGCGGCGCCGCTGGACCTAACTCAGCAATAAACTGGCTGGCGTGTAGTGTCGCAAGGCCATACTGCATTTGGGCTGGCGTGATCCCCGCGGCAAGCGCGGATGCGACCGACATGCTTTTGGAATATGCCAGGATCAGCGTACCCGGCTTACCTGCGTTGGGTGCTGCCTTGACGCGGGTAATGCCGACGTAAAACAACCGCCGTTGCTCCTCCATCTCTAGGGCTTGTTGAGCGGCAGGAAGGGTGTTGTTGGGCCGTTTTGGCAGCAGTCCTTGAACGCAGCCCGCAATGATCGTGACCGGGGCGCTAAGGCCCTTGCTCTTATGCAAACTCATGATTCTCACGTCTTCGATTTCCGAAGGGATATCCGGCTGATTGATCGCCTCTTGAAGGCGCGCCAAGAACTCGTCTCCAACATCCTCACTTTCGACTTCGCCTTCCACTTCCATTTCCGCAAGAACATCCAACGACAGTTGCCTTATGTCGCGGGTCGCGATTTGCCCTTGTGGAAATAGCTGGTTGACGATGGCAGTAAAGTCAGGAAGTGCTTCTAAGGCGTTGAATTCGGCCACGAGGTCATTAAAGGCGACGACGATTCCGCCGGTGTGCGGCAAAGTCAGCTCACCTCCCGCGATTTGCTCCAACGCTTGCCACGGTGTTTGGCCGGATGCCTCGCAATGGTCGCGCACACGCCGGTAGCCAGCCGCGTGCCAATTATTCCCATCAATGCCGACCAGCCATCGCAGAGCCACTCGGTCGTCTCGGTTGACAAGGAGCTTTAGCTTCGCAAACGCGCGGCGGGCTTCTGCTGCGTTAATCTCTGCCTCTGCATAGTAGGAGCGAACCGGAATTTGTTGGGCTACAAGTGCCTCATAGATCGGTGTTCCGATCACACCCCGCTGCGCAAGCACCAAGATGTCGCCGGGAGGCGTGCCGCCGGCAACCATTTCAGCAATGATGTTTGCGATACCATTCACCTCATGGGCTAGCGAAGGGTATTGAATGATCCTGACATCTCCCGGCCCGTTTGCCGGCATGGCGACAAGCGCGCGTGGCACTGGCCTGATTTGGTTGTGGCCGATTAGGCTGTTAGCTATTTGAACTACGCGCGTCGGGCAACGCCGACAGTCATCTAGACCAAGATCGTCCGCGCCAGCGTTTACAACAAGCCACTCTCGTATGCCGTCCGGATGTGCGTGCTTGAAGCTGTAAATTGATTGATCGTCGTCGCCCACGATGCAGACATGCGCCTGATCTGAAAGAAGCTCGATTACGGACTGCTCTGCTCTGTTTAAGTCCTGATACTCATCAACCAGTATGTGTTGGAACTCGCTTCGTTCCTGAGCAGCCGGATTGTTTCGTAGGTATTGATATAGCTGAGGGATCACCTCACCAATCAACATCGCACGATGGAAATGCAGCCAGCTTAGCAAATCCTGTTGGAACGCTGCGTCCTCCGCATTGAGCACATACCCCGGCTGTTCATGCTGCAATCGAGCCCATGCCGCTTCGTAGGCTTGCTTTAGCTTCTTTACCGCAATCTGCCTCCATGCGCGGCCATGAGGTCGCAGATGAGAGGTTCCAATTCAAAGTCATTAAGAGGCCTGGGCACTCGGCCAGTTGCGCCAAGCACGTGATTTCGCATCAGCATGCGCATAGCAAGGCTATGAAGGGTAACTCCCGTTATACCGTCGCTGCCCTCCACATCCATGCTGATCAGTTCACGATGGAGGTCTTCCGCCGCGACGCGGGTAAATGTGACTGGCAGAATCACGGCAGGCTGTATTCCCTGCTCCAGGAGGCGAGCCACGCGTCGTTTCATAGCGAACGACTTCCCAGTGCCCGGACCCGCTACCACCCGTACCCGAGGATTCGTTGAAGATGCGATTTGATACGCAGGACTCTCTAGCGCCAATCCATCAGACCAAGGCATTTTTTCCCCCAAACTTCCCCGCGCCAGATCGGGGCAACGAAAGCTAGTCTATCGGTGGTTCGATTTTGAACTCGTCGTGAAGTCGAGCAACATGGTCTTGGAATCGTTTGCTGCTCATCCCGAGTCTGTCGCGTGTTGGAGCAAGCTCGGCGTGAAGTTCTCGGTCGAGAGTTTCGAACAGCTCACCATCTTGATGCAGTTCAGCGATCATCTTGTCGCGGCCTGTGCGGTTCGCGAACACAACTGCTCGCTCCCTAAAATAGTGATGACCCAGGAAATCCCTTCGTTTTTTCGCCTCTCGAAGTCTCTCTTTCAAGCCGTCGCTGATAACAGGTAATGCACAGACCCTTTTGATCAAATTTCCCAATGTCTGGGCGTGCTGATTCTCCATAAAGCGATCAAATTCGGCCTCATAGCTTGATCGGTTAAACGATGCTCCCTGATCTACCAAATACTGTTCACGAACCCGATTTAGGAAATCTATCTGCATCAGCGCGAGCGCTATTCCGGTCTCCAGGACGCCCGCCTCATAGTATGCTCTGCCAAAATAGGCAAAGACCTCTTTGACATGTTCCCCTTCATCATACGCCATTTGTCGGTCGATCGATTTTCGCCTAGTGTGGCACAGGAAACATCAGTACTTCGAGCATGCGTAGCGCCACTAGGTCTTCGGCGGCCCACAGCGCCCCTTGAGAATGGCAATCTCGGCTTCATGGTCGCCACCCGACATCGACGCCACCGGCACACCAATCAGAAACACCCCCAGCGCATCACCGGTCGCAGCCTTGTTCTGCTGGTTGGATATGACGGCGAGGCGCTCTCTGTCAGCCTGTGTGCAGGGGCCGGAATTTGGAATTCCCGAAATCCTCTCTGGCGGTGTGGCGCAGCCTGCTAGGCCGGCCAACACCGATATTGTCAAAACAGCACGTTTCACTATTCCCCCACTTTTCAATAAACCCACCCGCCGGCACCATTACGTGGTGCATGAATTTGCACAAGTATTGGGCATCGCGTTACACACGACTATTTTTGACAACAGGCGCTGGCCATTCGTCGCACTTGCGGTTTTTATGGCAGTCGCGTTGAGGCTGCCGAATGCGCAGCCAGCTCACTTGCTGCACAAGTCGGCAGGGCTGTGTCAGGAACCTTAATTCCAACGCTCCCCACCCACCCTCATTAACCATTCGTTAACCATCCTCCCGCTAGCGTTTACCTCTCAGTAAGGATTCGCCAGCCGTGACCTTTGCCGCTCCTCTCGAGGCCAAATCCATTCGCTTTCGTGCCCGTTCTTTCGTCGCTTTCACATTGACCCCGGAAGCGCCCATGGCGGAGTGGCTGCAGGGGCTGGATCACTGGATCGGCAACTCGCCGGGCTATTTTGCCGGGCGGCCGGTGCTGCTGGATTTGAATGTGCTGAAGCCCGCACTGAGCGAGATCGCCGCACTTGTGACGGAGCTTGGTACGCGCGGCATTCGCATCTATGCCATCGAGCTTGAAGGGGCCTCGCTCGGCCCCGACCTGCCGCCTTTGCTGGTCGGCGCCAAGGAGGCGACGACGGATGGGCTGCTGCCGGGCCGCAAGGCTGGGCAAGAGGGTTCCGGCACGTCGGACAGCAAGGCCGAGGGCAGGGCGCCGGACCATCGCATGGACGCGCGGGCCGACGCTGGCAGCGTTGCGAAGGGCAAGGCTGGCGCAAGCAAGACCGGGGAAAGCGAGCCGCAGGTTTCGCATTACGATTCGGGCACGCTGATGATCAAGGCGCCGATCCGTTCCGGCCAGGCGATCATGCATGCGCATGGCGATGTCATCGTGCTCGGCTCGGTCGCGTCCGGTTCGGAGATCGTCGCCGCCGGCTCGATCCATGTCTATGGCACGCTGCGCGGGCGCGCTTCGGCGGGTGCGCTGGGCAACACCAGCGCGCGCATCTTCTGCCGCCGCAACGAGGCCGAGCTTTTGTCGGTCGACGGCTGGTACATCACCGCCGAGGAGATGGAAGGGGTGTCGCGCGGAAAACCGGTGCAGGCCTTCCTCGACGGCGACGGCCTGCGCGTCGAGACTTTGAGCTGACGGCCAACTGACTAAGGCCGGCAAGCCGGCCCGGGACAATAAACTGATAACAACGACGGAGGCTTTTTTCATGGGCAAGGTAGTGGTGGTCACTTCGGGCAAGGGGGGCGTCGGCAAGACCACCTCGACGGCGGCACTGGGTGCTGCCGTGGCCAAGACCGGCAAGAAGGTGGCGCTGGTCGATTTCGACGTCGGCCTCAGGAATCTCGACCTGATCATGGGCGCGGAACGCCGCGTCGTGTTCGACCTCGTCAACGTCATCCAGGGCACCGCAAAACTGTCGCAGGCGCTGATCCGCGACAAGCGGGTCGACACGCTGTTCCTGCTGCCGGCCTCGCAGACGCGCGACAAGGATGCGCTGACCGAAGAGGGCGTCGGCGAAGTCATCGACAAGCTGCGCTCGGTGTTCGACTACGTGTTCTGCGACAGCCCGGCCGGCATCGAGCGCGGCGCGCAGCTCGCCATGCGCTTTGCCGACGAGGCGGTCATCGTCACCAATCCGGAAGTGTCTTCGGTACGCGATTCCGACCGCATCATCGGCCTGCTCGACGCCCGCACCATGCGCGCCGAACAGGGCGAGCAGATCGCCAAGCACGTGCTGGTCACCCGCTATGACGCGGGGCGGGCCGCGCGGGGTGAAATGCTCAGCATCGACGATGTCCTGGAAATCCTGTCGGTGCCGCTGCTCGGCATCATCCCCGAGAGCCAGGATGTGCTGCGCGCCTCCAACCTCGGTTCGCCGGTGACGCTGTCGGAGCCGCTCAACACGGCGGCCAAGGCCTATCTCGACGCCGCAAGGCGGCTGGAAGGCGAGGACCTGCCTGTCGTCGTCCCCTTCGAGCGCAAGGGTTTCCTCGACCGTCTGTTGGGAAGGAGGGCGGCATGAACGTGTTGTTCGACCTCTTCAAGCGGCGCTCCAGCGCGCCGGTGGCGCGCGAGCGGCTGCAAGTGCTGCTCGCCTATGAGCGCCGCAACCGCAACCAGCCCGACCTCGTCTCCATCCTGCGCGAGGAGATCATGGCGGTGATCGCCAAGCATGTGCAGATCGACCAGGATTACCTGCAGGTCTCGATGGACCGCGGCGAGACCATGTCGACGCTGGAGATCGACATCCAGATCCCCAACAAGAGCGCGGTGCCGATGGCGATCGCGGGGTGAGTTAGCAGGACTTGGGTTTCCTCTCCCCCACGTTCGTGGGGCGAGGAACCCAAGTTCTGAGATGACAGCGCCAAGCCCCCACCTGACCCGCGGTCCCCTGCCGTGGGGAGCCTGCATCGGCCGCCTGCCTAGATCACCGGTCGGGCAGACCACTTTTCTGTCAGCACTATGGCCGCGCCGATGACGATGCCCAGGATCAATCCAACCGGAAGTCCGTAGGCCGCGCCCCCGCTGATCATGATCACCGGGTCGTCGAAGTTCTGTTCCAGCTTATGTATGATAAACTGCACGATGCCGAATACGTAAAGCGGCCCGAACACGACGATGGCCGCGAGACCGCCGCACAGCATGGCCGCAAGCGCGGCCAGCGCGCTCGCTCCCAGGCGCTTGGCGTTCAGCCGCTCGAAATCGAAGTTCACAATCGAAAAGATGACGATCGAAGCCCCTATGATGGAGCCGGGAAGAAGATATTCCGGCGTCACTTCCGGCCGGTCCATGCTGCCGAAATAGCCCATGAGGAACGGCGCCGTGATCACCCCGGTGAGCATGCCGCCGCAAGCCGCCCCAAGCAGGATCTGCGCTTGCCTGGGGTGCTGAACAAGCTTCAGCCGGCGGCTCGACCATTTTATCCGGGTGAAGAAAATACAGGTGGTGCCGAGCAGGCAAGCGATGAACGCCGCGGCAATTGCCATCTCCATGGTCAGGATTCCGAGTGACACCGGTGGGATCCAGGTGTTGCCCTGATCGTACTCACGGAACCAGGATATGTAGTAGGGCACGCTGATCCACAGCGCGGCAAGCTGCGCACCCAAATAGCCGCCAACGCCTCCTTTTTGCAGGCTGAGGAGGAGATGGCCGCGGACTGTCTTCTCTTCGCTGTCGGTATATTGGAAATTTCCGCGAAGGCGTGAATACACGCTTTGCATGCCGAACAGCAGAATGGTCAGCGAGATCAATGGCAGCGCGGCAGCCGCTGCCATCTGTTTCCAACTGGCGCCATATGTGGTGAGCACCAGCGAGTATGGGATCAAGGAAAGCAGAAGGCCGACCAGCGCCATGATGTTTCCCAGAAAGAGAAGAAGCGATCCAGGGTTGAAGAAGAACGGAAACAAAAGAGAGGAATTATCCCATGTTCGCTGCTTGGCTTTTGTTATCGAAAGGACTTCCTGGCGGACACGAGCCATAAGGTTGGGAAGAGGCAGGTCGACCGCGTCCATGTTGTTGACGAGCGCCTGGGTGAATGGGCTCAGGTGCCCCTTGCCGTCATAGGCAAAGCCGCCAGGCCTGGCCGCGAAAGCAATAAAGGTGTTCTTGTTCAAATCCGCGGTCATGCCCCCCAACCCAGAGACGGTGGCCACATCGCCTCCCGGCGTTGGAGAGGCTCCGCCGACAAACAGGGTCCTCGCTTCATCGATGTTGGCCAGCCCCTTGGATCCGATAATCCTTTGGGCACTGGGGTTGTTCCGGCAGGCATCGAGAAGGATCAGTGTGACATCGCTGGACATCTCATCGATAAGCGGCTGGACCGGAATCAGGTGCGAAGCCAGTTGCCCGCCCTGTTTGTCGAAGTCGACCGGCACGACGTAGTTCTGGTCGTTGATCTGTACGCCGTGGCCGGAGAAATAGAACAGTCCGACCGATGCCCGCTCTGCCTCGAGTCTTTTGATGAAATCAGCGACCGTGGATTGCATATCGGCCAGTGTAGCGTCTGGACGCGTGGTCACGTTGAACTTCAATTCGGTAAGCCTGGCCGACATTGCCTTGGCGTCGTTGCAAGGGTTTGCCAGTGCCATGTCCCCGCTGTAGGCAGCATTGCCCACAACCAGCGCATACTTTCCTCCAGCCATCGTCTTTCCCCTCGATAGATGACCCCAGGCTTACGTCTCTTGGATTAAATCTGACTCCGCAGCTTCTTCATGTTTGATCGTGACCGTTCTGAATGGGGTTCGGGATTATTCGTCAGGCGCAAATACATCAGGCTGCTTTTTCCATTCCTCCCAGCTGATCTTCATATCGGTCGGAAATTTCTTCAGGACCCGCTTCTCGCCCTTGGCTTTCGCCGCTGCATTGGCTTCCCAGGCGCCTTCCCCGCCCGCCCTGACGCCACCATAGACGGCCATGATCTTGGCCGTCGCGACGTCCAAATCCACCATGGCGCTCTTCAAGACGTCGTCAGCGTCTTTGCGCTCGCAGGGCTGAAACCAATAGAGATAATCGTGAATGATTGCGGGATAGCTGTATTCGGCTGTCTTCGGCAGGAATGTCCACAATAGGGACGGCGTGCTGGCCAGATCCGTAACGAAACCGACAGGGACACTCACTGTGCGGGCAGGACTGGTGTCGGAGCGCCACCCCACAATGTCCTTGGTGTAGTAGTAGTTCCAATCAGAAAACGCCACGATCGCTGCCGGAGGCCCCATAAGTCTCGGCTTTCCGTCAGGTGTCGGCCTTGGATCTGGCTCAGGATCTGGTCCAAGCGCCACGCGCATGAAATCCTGTAGCCCGGTACTCGCAGCATCTTTCGTCTTGGTCATGATGTCCACAACCGTATTCGCCAGACGGGAATGTCTGTCGGATATTTAGCTTGGTGTCATATATAAGCACAATCGAATTAAGCACGAAATAGGTACGTGCATTTTTACTTGGACATGCCTTCAACGACCTCGGGCCGCTGAGGCGCACGTGGTCCACCCCCTCACACCGCCGCGAACACCACCGTCTGCGCCAGCCCGCCACCCCTGCGGTTCTCCAGCGTCACCGTTCCGCCGTAGCGCTCGATGATTTCCTTGGCGATGGCGAGGCCCAGCCCCGCGCCGGGGATGAATTGCTGGCGGCCGGGGTCGACGCGGAAGAAGGGCTCGAAGGCCTTGTTGATGAGGTCGGGCGGGATGCCCGGGCCGTTGTCGGAAATGGTCAGCACGGCGCGTCGGTCGTCTAAGGCGAGGTCGATGCTGCAGGCCTTGCCGTGGGTGGCGGCGTTGACGATCAGGTTGCGCAGCGCCCGGCGCAGGCCGAGCGCGCCGGCGCGCACCGAAACCTTGTCGAGATGGCCGATCGAGACGGCATGGCCGAGCGCGACCATCTCGGCTTCGATATCCCCGACCATCTTGCGCAGGTCCAGCGGCTCGACGGCATCCTGGTTGACCTCCTCGCGCACCAGGCGGATGGCGCTGTCGGCGATGCGGTCGAGCTCGTCGAGGTCGTGAAGCCATTTGTCGCGGTCTTCGTCGAGGAATTCGGCGCGCAGGCGCATGCGCGTCATCGGCGTGCGCAGGTCATGGCCGGCGGCGGCCACCAGCCGCATGCGGCTTTCCATGGCGGTGCGCAGCCGCGACGACAGCTGGTTCAACGCATGCGCCGTCGCCTTGACCTCGGCCGAGCCCACTTCTGGCACCGCCGCCAGCACGCCGTCCGAGCCGATCTTGGAGACGGCGGCCTCCAGCATTTCGAGCGGCCGGATCAGCACCGATGTGAAATAGACCGAGACGGCGGTGGCGCCGGCCACGATCAGCGAGATCCAGCCGGCCAGGACCAGCCATTCGCGCCCTGGCGGCTTGAGGTGCGGCACCTCAGTGATCGCCCAGCGCCTGTCGGGCATTTGCACCGAGGCGGTCTGGCCGGCTTCGTCGGGTTTCTCGCTGATGATCGCCAAAAGGTCGAGGCCGCGGTGTTGCAGGATGTCGTTGAGCATTTCCGTTTCCGCACGGGCGACCTTGCCGGCGGCCGGATGGTCTGAGAATTGCACCCGCAGCACGTCCGGGATCGGCCCCGGCAGCAGCCGCACCACGAGCTCCATCTGCTGGGCAATCCAGGGCACGGTCAGCTCCGGCGGCGGCCCGCCGCCGCGCACGCTGATGACGGCGGCCGTCGCCAGGCCGACGACGCCGACGATCGAAAGGACCAGCAGCAGGATGAGGCGCCGGCGCAGCGAGTTCACGCCTGCGCCTCCACCGCCTCGACGCGCGCGGTCAGCTGGTAGCCGCCATTGCGCACCGTCTTGAACAGCGGTCCATCGCCGGTATCGGAGAACTTGCGGCGCAGCCGGCTCATCAGCACGTCGACCGAGCGTTCGAGCGGATCGCGCTCGCGGCCTTGCGTAAGATCAAGCAGCTGGTCGCGCGACAGCAGCCGGCCGGGGCGGTCGAGGAACACCTGCAACAGGTCGAACTCGGCGCCGGTGAGGTCGACGAGCTCGCCCCGCGCATCCATCACCTTGCGGGTGTCCGGCTCCAGCCGGTAGCTGGCGAAGCGGTAAGTGCGCGCGCGGGGGGTGGGCGCCTCTTCCGGTACGGCGCGCCGCAGCACGGCGCGGATGCGGGCGGTGAGTTCGCGCGGGTTGAAGGGCTTGCCGAGATAGTCGTCGGCGCCGAGCTCCAGGCCGATGATGCGGTCGACATCTTCCTTCAGCGCCGTCAGCAGAATGACGGGGACATGCGGCTTGCGATCGCGCAAGGCACGGCAGATGTCGAGCCCCGAACCGTCGGGCAGCATGACGTCGAGCACGACGAGGTCGAACTGGCCAGCACCCAGCTTCTGCTCGCATTCGCGCCGGTCCGCCGCCACCGAGACGCGAAAACCCTGGCCGTCGAGGTAGCGGCCGAGCAGCGTCCTGATCTCGCGGTCGTCGTCAACGACGAGGATATGGGGTTGTGACTGCATAATGCGTGCCTTTGCCCGTGATTATGGGGCCCGTGATTATAAGGGCCCGTGAAAATTGGGGCTTGCGCTGATTATAGGGAGAGCGCGCGCCAGCGGCATGGAAAATTGCAACGCAATGTTTCCAACGGGCCGCGAGAAACGTTCGGAAACAAATTGCCGCTTTGCGGAAACCTTCGGCAACATGCCGACGCGAAGCAGACAAACAGGCTTCCTATCCTCATGGCCGTCCGATGCATGAGAGAAAGGAACACCGTCATGCGAAGCAGACTTCTTGCGCTCGGCCTGTTTTCCGTCGCCGCAATCCACCCCGTGCTGGCGGCTCAGCCCGACCCCGGGGCCGCGCCCGGCGAGCCGCCGGTCATCGCTCAGGATGGAACTGACCATGGCCCGATGCCCTGGTTCGGCCAGAATGGGCCGCATGGGCCGATGCGGTCTGGTCCGCACGGTTGGGGTCCGCAGGGTTTTGGCCCCGAAGGCTTCGGCCCGCACCGCATGGGACCGCCGCCGGAATTCATGCTGGCCGCCCGGCTGGCGGCGCTGGAAACGCGCGTCGGCATCCGCAGTGAACAGCTCGATGCCTGGCGCGACTATACCAGCGCATTGCAGGCGGTGCTTGCGCCACCACGGCATGATCGTGGTCCCGGCGGCACCGGTGGTCCCGGCCCCGGTGAGCCAGAGGCCAAGGGCCCTGATGCGGGTCCTGGCGGCAAACCCGATCCCTTCGCCTTCCAGGAAAGGCTCGCCGACGAGGTCACGGCGCGCGCGGCTTCGGCCGCCAAGCTGAAAGATGCGATCGCCGAGCTGCGCACCAAGCTCACGCCCGAACAGCTCGAAATCCTGGCTTCGGCGGAACGCCCCCACGGACCACCCCCCGGTCCCTGGGGCGGCCCGCCGGAAGATGCAGCCGGACCTGGAGGTCCGCCCGACCAGGGCGGACAGCTTCCGCCACCCCAGCCCGGGAATGGCTGACAACTCCGTCCGGTTGCGCCGGCCGGCCCGGTGTCCAACCCGTTCTCGGGCCGGCCGGTTTTGTGGGATGGCGGCATGTCCGCCATCCCACCGTTCAAATCATCCAAAATGGAAGCACGGCAATGTGGGAAGCCATGATGATGCTGCGGCTGATCGCATCGGTCACCCCAAGATTCTCGCTCGGCCAGCGCGCCAGCCATGCCGCCACGCTGCCGGCCCTGCCGGCCGATACGCTGAAGGGCGCGGTGCGCCTGAGTTTTGCCGCCTGGCGCCTGTCGCTGCCGGTTTCGCAGCAGCCCAACGGCCACGGACATCATGACCGCAAGATCGCGTAAGACCTATCTTGTCCTGGCGGGTGTGCTGATCGTCCTGGTCGCCATGGCGGCGCTCACGGCCCATGGGCGCGGCGCGGCCGAACCCGCCGCGCAGGCTCCTGTGGCGCCGCGGGCCAGCCTGACGGTTGCGGTCGAAAAGGTGCGCTCCGAGGCAATCGCCTCGTCGATCAGCGCCACCGGCACCATCGCCGCCTGGCAGGAAGCGACTGTCGGCGCCGAGACGTCCAGCCTCAAATTGACCGAAGTGCTTGTAAGCGAAGGCGACCATGTGCGGGCCGGCGATGTCGTCGCCCGGCTCGACGCCTGGGTGCTCAAGGCACAGCTGGCCGAGCAGAAGGCCGCGGTCGACCAGGCCCAGGCGACGCTGGACAGCGCCGTATCCGCTGCGGGCCGCGCCGACAGGCTGCTGGCCAGCAAGGCAATCAGCGCCGAGACGGCGGAAGACAAGGCGACCGCCGTCAAGACCGGCCGGGCCTCGGTAGAGCAGGCCAGGGCCGCCGCTGAGCGGCTACAGGCCGAGCTCGACCAGGCGACCATCCTCGCGCCCTTCGACGGCGTCGTCTCCAACCGGCCGGCGGTTGCCGGCTCGATCGTCCAGGCCGGCACCGAGCTGATGAAGATCATCCGCGACGGCAGGCTGGAGGTCGGCGTGCTTGTCCCCGAAAAGGACCTGCCGGCGATTTCGGTCGGGCAGGCGGCCAGCGTCGTCGACGCTTCGGGCCGGACTTTTTCCGGCAGCGTCTCTTCGATCGCGCAGACGGTCAGTTCGACGACGCGGCTCGCCACCGTCTATGTCGCGCTCGGCGAAGGATCGGGCCTGAAACCCGGCATGTTCGCCCGCGTCTCGATCGCGGGTGCGGCCTCGCAAAGCCTCAGCGTCGCCGAGGCCGCCCTGGTCTGGCAGGACGGCAAGCCGATGGTTTTCGTGGTCGACGCCGCCGGCAAGGCCGCCGCGCGCGCCGTCACCATCGGCGCGCACCAGAACGGCCGCGTCGCCATCGAAAGCGGGCTGTCCGAAGGCGACAGCGTCGTTGTCGCCGGCGCCGGCTTCCTCAGTGACGGCAATCTGGTGCGTATCGCCGAGGCGCAAGCTGGCACTGACGCCGCCGGCAAGGTGACGGAGGCGGCGCGATGAACGCCATTTCCTCCTGGTCGATCCGCAACCCGGTGCCGACCATCGTTTTGTTCCTGTCGCTGACCATTGCCGGCCTCTACGGATTTATGCAGCTGCGCACCAACAACATGCCCGACATCGACCTGCCGACAGTCACCGTCACCGTCTCGCAGCCGGGCGCGGCACCCAGCGAAATGGAAGTGCAGGTGGCGCGGGTGATCGAGAACGCCGTGGCGACGCTCGAAGGCGTCGACGACGTCTCGACCTCGATCAGCGAGGGCTCGTCCGTCACCACGGTCGAGTTTACGCTCGGCACCGATCCCGAGACCGCCACCAACGATGTCCGCAACGCCGTGTCCGAAGTGCAGTCGAGCCTGCCGGCGGCGGCGCAGACGCCTGTCGTGGCCAAGATGAGCGCGACCGGCAATTCAGTGCTGACCTATGTCGTCGAGGCGCCCGCAATGTCGCCGGACGCGTTGAGCTGGTACATCGACAATGATGTCGCCAAGGCGCTGCTCGGCGTCGACGGCGTCTCCAAGATCACCCGTTCGGGCGGCGTCGACCGCGTCATCCGCGTTGAGCTCGATCCGGACCGTCTGGCCGCGCTCGGCATCAGCGCCGGCGATGTCAGCCAGAAGCTTGCCTCCAACAATGTCAACCAGCCGGGCGGCCGCACCAGCGTCGGCGGCCAGGAGCAATCGGTGCGCACGCTGGCCAGTGCCGGAACCGTCGAGGCGCTGGCCGACACCCGCATCGCGCTGTCGGGCGCCGGCGGCGTCAAGCTCTCGGATCTCGGCAGGGTGGTCGACAGCTGGGAAAAGCCGCGCCAGGCCGCCTATCTCGACGGCAGGCAGGTCGTCGCCTTCAACGTCTACAGGTCGGTCGGGTCGAGCGAGATCGACGTGGTCAAGGCCGCGCGCGCCGCGATCGCCGGGATCGGTGCGAAGACCGACACCGCGAAATTCACCGAAGTCACCTCGTCCTCCGGCTTCGTCCAGGAAAGCTATGACGCAGCATTCGAGGCGCTATGGCTCGGCGCGCTGCTCGCCATCGGCGTCGTCTGGCTGTTCCTGCGCGACATCAGGGCGACGCTGGTCTCGGCGGTCGCCATGCCGCTGTCCTTGATCCCAACCTTCGCCGTCATGGCGGCGTTCGACATTTCGCTCAACAACATCACCTTGCTGGCGCTGTCGCTAGTGGTCGGCATCCTCGTCGACGACGCCATCGTCGAGATCGAGAACATCGTGCGCCACATGCGCCAAACCGGCGCCAGCGCCTACCAGGCGGCGATCGAGGCCGCCGACGAGATCGGGCTTGCCGTGGTGGCGACCACGGCGACCATTGTCGCGGTGTTCCTGCCGGTCGCCTTCATGCCTGGCATTCCCGGAAAATTCTTCTTTTCCTTCGCGGTCGCCGTCTGCGTGTCGGTGCTGTTTTCGCTGCTGGTGGCGCGCATGCTCACCCCGCTGATGGGCGCCTATCTGGTGCGCGCCGGCGGCCACAGCGAGGACGATATGCCGGCCTGGGTGCCGACCTATCTCTGGCTGCTGCGCAAGGCGCTCGACCATCGCTGGATCACGCTTGTCGCGGGCATCGCCTTCTTCGCCGGTTCGCTGGCGCTGGCAACCAAGCTGCCGACCGAATTCATGGCGGCGACCGACCGCGGCCGCTCGATGATCTCGGTCGAGCTGCAGCCGGGGTCGACGATCGAACAGACGACCGCCGTCGTCCAGGACATCACCAGGCGCTTGAAGGACGAGCCGGCCGTCGACAGCATCTTTGCCACGATCGGTACCGCAGCCGCCTCGGGCGGCGGGCCGAACCGTGGGTCGACCTCCGCGGAGGTGCGCAGCGCCAATGTCACCGTCAATCTGAAGCCGCGCGGCGAGCGCAGCGTCAGCCAGCAGCAGTTCGAGGCCGAGACCTCACCGAAGCTCAACGATATTCCGGGCGCCCGCATCCAGTTCGGCGCCGACGGTTTTGCCGGCGCCAAGGTGGCGATCACGCTGGTCGGCGACGATGGCGAGGCGCTGCAGAAGGCGAGCGATGCGCTGATCGATGGAATGAAGTCGGTGCCCGGCCTCATCAATCCGACCTCGACGGCGGCGACGACCAAGCCGGAGCTCATCGTGCGCCCGGACAGCGCCAGGGCAGCCGAGCTTGGCGTGACACCGACCGAGATCGCGTCGACGGTGAAGATCGCCACCATAGGCGACACCGACACCAGCCTGGCCAAGTTCAATCTCGGCGACCGCCAGGTTTCCATCATCGTCACCTTGCCCGACGGCGCCATCGACGATCCGGCGAAACTGGCCGTCCTGCCGCTGATCGGCAGCAAGGGCACGGTGCCGCTCGGTGCGGTCGCCGATATCGGCTTCAATGCCGGGCCAAACAGCATCACAAGGGTGGGGCGCAGCCGCAGCGCCACCGTCGAGGCGGATCTTTCCGGTCTGACGCTCGGCCAGGCGACCGCTTCCATCCATGCCTTGCCGGCGATGCGCAACCTGCCGGCCGGCGTGCATGAGCTGGCGCGCGGCGACGTGGCGCGCATGCAGGAGCTGTTTTCGGGCTTTGCCACCGCGATCGCCGCCGGCATTTTGCTGATGTACCTGACGCTGGTGCTGCTGTTTCGCGGTTTCGTGCAGCCGGTGACCATCCTGGTCGCGTTGCCGCTGTCGGTCGGCGGCGCGCTCGGCTTCATGCTGATTACCGGCAAGGCGCTTGGCATATCGCCGCTGATCGGGATATTGATGCTGATGGGCATTGCGGCCAAGAACTCGATCCTGCTTGTCGAGTACGCCCTGGTCGCCGAGAAGGAGCGTGGCATGAGCCGCTTCGACGCACTGCTCGACGCCGCCCGCAAGCGGGCACGGCCCATCGTCATGACCTCGATCGCCATGGGCGCCGGCATGCTGCCGATCGCGCTCGGCATCGGCGCCGACGCCGAAACGCGGGCGCCGATGGCGATCGCCGTGATCGGCGGGCTCATCTCCTCGACCGTGCTCAGCCTCGTCTACGTTCCGGTCGTCTATACCTTCATGGACGACATCCAGCGCTTCCTCGGCCGGCATCTCGCCCGGCTCCTGGTGGAGCGATCCGATCCCGACAGCCAGACGGCGACCGCAACTCCAGCGAAAGATCATCCAGGCCATGTTTATCCAGTCTAGCTCGTCTTCCCTGCCGGTTCGCCGGCTCGCGGCGATACTCGTCACCACGGTTCTTCTGGCGGCCTGTTCGCAGGAGGGGAGCAAAGCTCCCGCCGGCATGGCCGGTGCAAGCAAACCGGAAGTCGGCGTCGTCACGCTGCATCCGCAATCGGTGGCGATCACGGCCGAACTGCCGGGACGCACGTCAGCCTCGCTCACCGCCGATGTGCGCCCGCAGGTCAACGGCATCATCCAGGCGCGGCTGTTCAAGGAGGGCAGCGAGGTGGTGGTCGGGCAGCCGCTCTACCTCATCGATCCGGCGAGCTACCAGGCCGCCTATGACAGCGCGCAGGCAGCCCAGCAGAAGGCCGAAGCGGCGGTGCCGACGGCGCAAGCCAAGTTCGACCGCTATGCCGGCTTGTTGAAGCAGAACGTTGTTTCCAAACAGGATTATGACGATGCCGCGGCAACATTGGCCCAGGCCAATGCGGATGTGGCGTCCGCCAAGGCCAGTGTCGAAACCGCGCGCATCAATCTCGACTACACCAAGATCACCGCGCCGATCGCCGGCCGCATCGACAAGTCGTCGCTGACGCCAGGCGCCCTGGTCACCGCCAATCAGGACACCTTGCTCACCACCATCCGTTCGCTCGATCCGATCAATGTCGACGTCACGCAGTCGAGCACCAATTTGCTCAATCTGCGCCAGGCGATCAACGAGGGCCGGCTGAAGTTCAGTGGCCCCAATGTCAGCGTCAAGCTGAAGCTCGAGAACGGAACCATCTACACGCAGACCGGCAAGCTGGAATTCGCCGGCGCCAATGTCGACCAGACGACAGGCACTTTCGCCCTGCGGGCCGAGTTCCCCAATCCCGATCGCCTGCTTTTGCCGGGCATGTATGTGCGGGCGCTGGTCGAGGAGGGCGTCGCCCAGAACAGTTTCCTGGTGCCGCAGCGCGGCGTCACCCGCAACACCAAGGGCGAGGCGACCGCCATGGTCATCAACGCGCAGGGCAAGGTCGAGACCCGCGTGCTCGCTGTGCGCAACAGCGTCGGCAACAACTGGCTGGTGGATTCCGGCGTCGGCGATGGCGACCGCGTCATCGTCGAGGGCTTGCAACTGGTGCGCCCCGGCGGCGACGCGACGGGTGTCGAAGTGACGATCGACGAGACGACCGGCGAGGTGAAGGACCGGGCGCAAACGTCTTCGTCCGTATCTTCCACGCCCAAAATGGCCGATAGCGGCCAGTCGACCGGGAACTGAGCGATGTCAGCATTCTTCATCAACCGGCCGATCTTCGCCTGGGTGATCGCCATCGTGATCATGCTGGGCGGCCTGCTCGCGCTGACCACGCTGCCGATCTCGCAATATCCGCAGATCGCGCCGACCACGGTCAACATCAGCGCCACCTATCCGGGCGCCGATGCGCAAACGGTCGAGAATTCGGTGACCAAGGTCATCGAGCAAGGCATGACCGGCATCGACAATCTCGACTATATGACGGCGACCTCGACCTCGACCGGTGCGGCCACGATCACGCTGACCTTCACCAGTGCGGCCGATCCCGACACCGCTCAGGTGCAGACGCAGAACAAGCTGCAGCTGGTGCAGTCGCAGCTGCCGCAGGTGGTGCAGAGCAACGGCATCACCGTCTCCAAATCCTCGACCGGCTTCCTGATGGTCATCGGCTTCGTCTCCAGCGACGGCAAGATGAACTCGACCGATCTTGCCGACTATGTCGACTCGACCATCAACGACACGCTGAAGCGCGTCGAAGGCGTCGGCTCGACGCAGTTGTTCGGCTCCAGCTATGCCATGCGCATCTGGCTCGATCCCGACAAGCTCGCCAAATATACGCTGATGCCGAGCGACGTGGCCTCGGCGATCGAGGCGCAGAACACGCAGGTCTCGGCCGGCCAGCTCGGCGGCATGCCGCAACGCAAGGGCCAGCAGCTCAACGCCACGGTGACGGCCAAGAGCCGGCTGCAGACCGCCGAACAGTTCCGCAACATCATCCTGAAGAGCCAGACCGATGGTTCGCTGGTTCGCCTCAACGACGTCGCCACCGTCGAGCTCGGCGCCGAAAGCTATACGACGGCGGCCAGATACAATGGCCAGCCAGCGGCCGGCGTCGCCGTCAACCTCGCCACCGGCGCCAACGCCATCAGCACGGCGGAAGCGGTGCGCACGACGATCAACCGGCTGAGCTCGACCTTCCCGCAAGGCGTCGAGGTCGTCTACCCCTACGACACCTCGCCCTTCGTGCGGCTGTCGATCGAGGAGGTGGTCAAGACGCTGGCCGAGGCGATCGTGCTGGTGTTCCTGGTGATGTTCATCTTCCTGCAGAATCTGCGGGCGACCATCATCCCGACCATCGCCGTGCCGGTGGTGCTGCTTGGCACGTTCGGCGTGCTCTCCTTTTTCGGCTATTCGGTCAACACGCTGACCATGTTCGCCATGGTGCTGGCCATCGGCCTTCTGGTCGACGACGCCATCGTCGTGGTCGAGAATGTCGAGCGCGTCATGCAGGAGGAAGATCTGTCGCCTAAGGAGGCGACGCGAAAATCGATGAACGAGATCACCGGCGCGCTGGTCGGCATTGCCACCGTGCTGTCGGCCGTGTTCGTGCCGATGGCCTTCTTCGGCGGCTCGACCGGCATCATCTACCGGCAGTTTTCGGTGACCATCGTCTCGGCCATGGTGCTGTCCGTTCTGGTGGCACTGGTGCTGACGCCGGCATTGTGCGCGACGATCCTGCGGCGGCCCAAGGACCATGCCACGCAGACCGGCCCGTTCGGCTGGTTCAACCGCGTCTTCGACCGCGGCACGACGGCCTATCGCGACGGCTCGCACGGCATCATCAACCGATCCTGGCGCTTCCTCGCCGTGTTCCTCGCCATCGTCATCGCCATGGGCTGGATGTTTGCCCGGCTGCCGAGCTCGTTCTTGCCGGAAGAGGACCAGGGCATCCTGATCACCAGCGTGTCGCTGCCGGTCGGCGCGACGCAGGACCGGACCGAGCGTGTGCTGGCTGAGGTGACCGACCACTATCTCAAGGACGAAAAGGACGCTGTCCAGGGCGTCTTCACCGCTTCCGGCTTCGGCTTCGGCGGCGCCGGGCAGAATGTCGGCATTGCCTTCGTGCCGCTGAAGGAATTCAGCCAGCGCTCATCGCCGGCCCTGGCGGCGCAAGCGGTCGCCCGCCGCGCCATGGGTGCCTTCTCCAAGATCAGGGATGCGCAGGTCTTCGCGCTTGCCCCGCCCGCGATCCAGGGTTTTGGCAACACCAACGGCTTCGATTTCTACCTGCAGGACGTCAACGGTGCCGGCCATGATGCGCTGATCCAGACGCGCAACCAGCTTCTGGGCCTCGCGGCACAGAGCAAGCTGCTCACCGCCACAAGGCCCAACGGCCAGGAGGACCAGCCACAATTCTCGATCGATATCGACCAGGAAAAGGCCAGCGCGCTCGGCGTCAGCCTCGCCGACATCAACAACACGCTGTCGAGCGCCTGGGGCAGCGACTACGTCAATGACTTCATCGATCGCGGCCGGGTGAAGCCGGTCTATATGCAGTCGGACGCGAACTTCCGCATGCAGCCGGAAGATCTGGACAAATGGCAGGTGCGCAATGCCAGCGGCGCCATGGTGCCGTTCTCTGCCTTCGCCTCCAGCCATTGGACCTTCGGTTCGCCGCGGCTTGAACGCTACAATGGTTCGGCGGCGGTCGAGATCCAGGGCGCGGCGGCCACGGGTGTGAGTTCCGGTGCGGCGATGGACGAGATCGACAGGCTGGTGGCGCAACTGCCGGCCGGATATTCGCATGAATGGACCGGGCTGTCGCACCAGGAACGGCTTTCGGGCAACCAGGCGCTGTCGCTCTATGCGATTTCGGCGCTGGTCGTGTTCCTGTGCCTGGCGGCGCTTTATGAGAGCTGGTCGATCCCGTTCGCG
The DNA here is from genome assembly GCF_056174585.1 of Mesorhizobium kamtschaticum. NCBI lineage: Bacteria > Pseudomonadati > Pseudomonadota > Alphaproteobacteria > Hyphomicrobiales > Phyllobacteriaceae > Mesorhizobium > Mesorhizobium kamtschaticum. The sequence continues at coordinate 3,579,208 of NZ_CM149691.1, forward strand.
GTCATGCTGTCGGTGCCGATCGGCATCTTCGGCGCACTCGCGGCGGCGACCCTCTTCGGCCAGACCAACGACGTCTATTTCAAGGTCGGCCTGCTGACGACGATCGGGCTGGCCGCCAAGAACGCCATCCTCATCGTCGAGTTCGCCATCGAGCGGCAGGCGGCCGGCATGGGGCTGGTCGAGGCGACGCTGGAGGCGGCGCGACAACGATTGCGACCGATCCTGATGACGTCGCTGGCCTTCATCCTCGGCGTCACGCCGCTCGCCATCGCCAGCGGCGCCGGTTCAGGCGCGCAGAACTCGGTCGGCATCGGCGTCATGGGCGGCATGATCGCGGCGACGGTGATCGGCGTCTTTTTGGTGCCGCTATTGTTCGTAACGGTGCGACGGATCTTCAAGGGCAGGGTGGCCAAGCCCGACATTGGGCAAGACACGGACGAGAAGCCGGCGACAGCCAACCAGCAATAAGGACATTTCCCATGACAGGTTTTGAACGTGGCCCTGTGGCCGCGGGGCGGCTCATTGTGCCCATGATTACGGCTGTTTTGCTCAGCGGATGCGTTGTCGGCCCGGATTACCAGTCGCCCATCCTGCCGATGCCGGCAAACTGGAGCGGTGAGAAGCCGACGAAATCCGTCCAGCCGGCGCAGCTGTCGCAATGGTGGCAGCGCCTGCGCGATCCGCAGCTCAACACGCTTGTCGAGGAAGCCGTCGCCGGCAATCTCGACGTCGCCACCGCCAAGGCCAAGATCCGCGAGGCGCGCGCCAGCTATCGCCAGAGCGCCGGCACGTTGCTGCCATCCGTGGACGGCTCCGGCTCGGTCACCCGCAACAAGTCGGCTGATACGACGACGGGCAGCAACGCCATCTATAGCGAATACCAGGCCGGCTTCGATGCCAGCTGGGAGCTCGACCTGTTCGGCGCCAACCGCAGGGGTGTCGAGGCCGCGCGCTACGGCGTCGACGCGTCCGAAGAAGAGCTGCGCTCGACACTGCTTACCCTGGTCGGCGATGTCGCGTCCTATTACACCCAGGCGCGCGGCTACCAGGCCCGCATCGCGCTTGCCCGGCGTTCGGCCGCCTCGCAACGGCAGACCGCCGAATTGACCCGCACAATGGCACTCGCCGGTACGGCAACCGCCGCCGATGTCGCCAAGGCGATGGGGCAGGCGGCCAGCACCGAGGCCGCGGTGCCGACGCTGGAGGCAAGCTATGCCGAGGCGGTGCATCGTCTGTCGGTGCTCACCGGCCGGCCGCCGGCAGCACTCGCCGAGCGGCTGAAGCGCAGCAAGCCGATCCCGACGCCGCGCCTGCCGATGCCGACCGGGATTCCGGCCGACATCCTGCTTTCGCGCCCGGATGTGCGCATGGCCGAGCGGCAATATGCGCAATACACCGCCAAGGTCGGCCAGGCCGAGGCGGCACGCTACCCCTCGGTCAGCCTGACGGGAAACATCAGCACGGCGGCGCTCAATCTCGGCGATCTCGGCAAGAATTCGTCGATCGGCTGGTCTTTCGGGCCGTCGCTCAGCGTGCCGCTGTTCAACGCGGGCCAGCTGCAGGCGGCCGCCGATGTCGCCCGGGCGCAGCGCGATCAGTATTTCATCGCCTACCGCGCCTCGGTGCTGACCGCGCTCGAGGATGTCGAGAATGCGCTGGTGCTGATGGCGCAGGAGCGCATCCGGATCAGCAAGCTTGCTTCGTCGGCGAAATCCTATGGCGAGGCGGCGAACCTCGAGGGCACGCTCTACAAGGCCGGCGAGACCAGCCTTCTCGATGTCCTCGACGCCCAGCGCTCGCTCTATTCGGCCGAGGATTCACTGCTGCAAAGCCGCGTCCTTTTGGCGACCAACTACATCGCCCTCAACAAGGCGCTCGGCGGTGGCTGGGATGGCACGGTCGACAGCTCAAAGCCCGAGATCGCCGACGTCAAGACCGGGCCACGGCTGGCGGGGCAGCTCACGACGCAATGAACAAAATGTGTGACCAGAACCAGCGACCGTCCGCTTATAATGGCGTGGAGGCCATGAGATGTCCCGTACCTACGATCTTGCATCCGATGTGATCCGGCGTGTCTACGAAAAGCGGATAGACGCGCCGGCGATCCTCGATACCGCCACCGAATTTCCGAACGCGGCGAAATTCACTCATGCCTGGCGCGACATCCGCGACGAGGCGCTTGGCGTGCATCTGGGCAAGGTCCCGCGCTTCCACGACATCATGCCGGAGCAGGCCGATATCTCGGCCAATGACGGCCTTGACTGGCGCATGTTCGTGCTCAAGGCCTATGACATGGCGGTGCCGGAGAACCTCGCGCGGATGCCGGTTCTCAGCCGCTTGCTTGCCGAATGCCCGGAAGTCAAATCGGCGGCTATTTCGTTCCTCGCGCCGCGCAAGCACATACCCAGTCATCGCGGACCTTTCCGCGGCATCATGCGGTTTCACCTTGGCCTGGTCATCCCGCGGCAGGCCGATGGCCGCCCGGCGACCATCATGATGATCAACCATCAGGAGAAACGGATCACCGATGGCGAAGGTATGCTGTGGGACGACACCTACCCGCACGAGGTGATGAACAACGCCGATGAAGCCCGGATCGCCTTGCTGCTGGATGTCTGGCGGCCGGGAATGCCCTGGGACATGGAGATGCTGTCCCGGCTGATCGTGCGCGGCGTGCAGGCGGGGATGCGCCGCAGGGGCGTATCGTTCGGCGGCTGATCGGCGGCAGGCGTCTTGGCGGCCTAAGGCGCGCGAAAACGCCTCCTCCTGCATTGGTGATGGCAGGCGCACCCTATCGCTGATACTGATGGCGCCCACGCACAGCACAGGCGCCGCAGATGACATCCGACACACAGAAGGCCGAAGCGGTCGAGCAGTTGCTCGATACGCCGGACCTTGCCAGCGCGCTGGAAAGCGAACAGTTCAAGAAGTTCCTCGACCAGGTGCCGATCGCCATTGCCGTTTCGGACCTCGGCGCGAAGGAGCGCGTCGTCTATGCCAACCCGGAATTCGAGAAACTGTCAGGGCTGAAGGCGGCCAGGCTCGCCCAGAAGCACTGGGCGGCACTTTCCGGCACCGGCCTGCACCAGCAGAAGGATCGCGCGCTGTCCGAAGCGTTGGTCGAGGCGACCGATTTCGTCGGCACGTTCCGGTTGGAGCGGGCGCAGGACACGCCGGCGATCGTCGACGCCTATTCCAACGTCATCGAGGATGACAATGGCAAGGTCTGCTTCCGGCTGGTGGCGCTGGTCGACGTCTCGGCCCATGGCGAGACCGAGGATGCAGGCTCCGTCGAGGAACGCGTGCGTGAGAAAGATACGCTGCTGCGCGAATTGCAGCACCGGGTGAAGAACAATCTGCAGATGATCACCGCGCTGATCCGGCTGGAGACGCGCAACGCCACCGAGCCGGACCAGAAGCGTTTCGAGAGGCTGGCCGGCCGCGTCGACGCGCTGGCCATCCTTTACCAGACACTGTCGGGCGACGATCACAAGGACGAGGTCGATCTCGGCGTGTATCTCAGCCAGATCGCGTCGGCGGTGATGAACTCGCATGCGGTCGAGGGCATTCGCCTCGACATGAAGGTCGATACCTATCCGGTGTCGGTCAACGTCGCCATGCCGACCGGGCTGGTGGTGAACGAGCTTTTGACCAATGCGCTCAAGCATGCCTTCAAAGGGCGCGACGGCGGCACGATCACGCTGCATAGCATCGTCAACGGCGATGGCTGCCGTATTGTCATCGCCGACGACGGCATCGGCCTGCCGGAAGGCGAGACCTGGCCCAAGCCCGGCAAGCTCGGCGCGCTGATCGCCCGTTCGCTGACCGAGAACGCCAAGGCGGAATTCGACGTGAATTCGAGCGCCAACGAGGGCACGCGGGTCACCATCGTCTTCAAGCGCTCTGTTGCCGCCGCCGCTTAGGCAGGTAGCCCCCACCAATACCGTGAATGGCCGGAAGGGTGTTTCCGACTTCCGGACCCATTCCAGCGCTTGCCCCAGCCGACTGTCTTGCCGTGCCTCACGACAGGCCTGCCCGGGGAGGCCATAGCTGCCAGCCATGCCGCCGGTCGCGCTGATGCCCGGCAGGGAAGGATGAAACCAAAGTGACATCGATACCGGTTGCCAGTCGCGAAGCGGCACCCTTGCCCGTCGCGGCGCTGATGGGGGCCATGGTGTCGATCCAGATCGGCGCCACCTTCGCCAAGACGCTGTTCCCACAGATCGGTGCGCAAGGCACGACGACGCTGCGGCTGGTCATCGGCGCGCTGATGCTGATCGCGGTGCTGCGGCCCTGGCAGATGCGGCCGTCGCGCGCCACCTTGCCTTGGCTGGTCGCCTATGGCGTGACGCTCGCCGCGCTCAACCTTTTGTTCTACGCAGCCCTTGCCAGGATACCGCTCGGCGTCGCCGTGGCGCTCGAATTTTCCGGGCCGCTGCTGGTGGCGACGCTGGCCTCGCGGCGCGCCAGCGACTTTGCCTGGATCGCGCTTGCCGTGGCCGGCATCGTGCTGCTCTCGCCCTTCATCCATTCGTTGCAGCCGCTCGACCCCGTGGGCGTGATGCTGGCGCTCGCGGCCGGTGGCTTCTGGGCGCTCTACATCGTGCTCGCGCAGAAGGCGGGCGCCGAGCTTGGCACCCGCACCACCGCCTATGGCATGGCGATCGCCGCCGTGCTGGCGCTACCCTTCGGCGTGGCGCAAGCGGGTATGGGCCTGCTTGCGCCCTCGATCCTGGTCAGCGCGCTGCTCGTCGGCCTGTTTTCGAGCGCATTGCCGTTCTTCCTGGAAATGGTGGCGCTGACCCGCATGCCGGCCCGCATCTACGGCACGCTGACCTGCCTGGAGCCGGGGCTCGGCGCGTTGGCCGGCTTTCTGTTCCTGCATGAGAGCCTGACCCCGCCGCAACTCGCCGGCATCGCCGCCGTCATTGTCGCGGCCGCCGGTACCGCGCTGACCTCGAAGCCGCCGGTGCCTTCGCCGGAGTAGGGGCGGATCTGCCGATTGCGCCGCCCTAGTTGGTGCAGGCCTTGGTTGGATCCGGCTTCCATTCGGCGGCTTCGAGCGGTTTGCCCTCCATGCACATGGTCATTTTGCTGCTGATGGTGCCAGTCACGGTTCCGTAGGTATCGATCGCCGGCTTCGGGCTGGCAGAGGTGATGTCGTAAGTCTTGTCGCCGTCCTGGAGGATGATGCAACCGGCTTCGGTGCCGGCTCTTGCGCAGCCAGATGCCTTGATCTGCTCGGCCTGGGCCGCGCCGAGGCCTTGGGACAATCCTAATACCAGAACGGCAAATGCCATCTTGCCTCGTGCATGCTTCATCGTAGGTCCTCCCGTTGCCTGAAAAGATAGTTGCAGTCGTACCACAGCCTCGCTTCGGGCCGCTACGCAGCCCCCTTGGGCGTTGCCGATTGACCAGCGCGGACAAGGGCGCCTGCCGGGTTCAGGCTGTCGACCATGGCAGTCGGGATCAGGATCGTCGCGCCGCGTTCTTTCGTCGTCTCATAGATGATGTTCATGGCGCGCAGCTGCAGTGCGGTGGGATGGCCGGCATAGATCTGGCTGCCTCGACGAACTTGCCGGCGACCTCGGCCTCGGCGGAACCGAGGATGACACGCGCCTGCTTCTCCCGCTCGGCCTGCGCCTGACGCGACATCGCATCCTGCAGCGCCACGGGGATGGCCACGTCACGGATCTCGACCGACATCACCGTCACGCCCCATTCGGCGGTCTTCTGACCTATGACATCCCGCAGATGCTCATCGGCCGCCTTGCGGTCGGACAATAGCGAGGACAGCATCGACGAGCCGATCATCTCGCGCAGCGATGTCTGTGCGACGCGGTCGATCGCCTCACGGTAATTGGTGATCTCGAGCGCCGCCTGGCGTGCGTCATGGACATGCCAGAAGATGATCGCATCGACATCGACCGGCACCGTGTCCTTGGTCAGCGCCTGCTCGGCATTGAAGGCGCTGGTCTGGATGCGTTCGTCGATCACCGCAACGACATTGTCGATGACCGGAATGATCAGGAACAGCCCGGGGCCCCTGACGCCCTGCAGATTGCCGGCGCGCAGGACCACGAATTTCTGCCAGGTGTTGGCCATCTTCAGCGAGGCGGCGATGAGCAGCGCGATGATAATGAATGGTGCCCCGACCCACGGGTTCGTCGCGGCGCCGAGGCCGATGCCCGCGAGGGCGAAGACCGTGGTGAGGAACAAGGTGATGGGGTTCATGATCGTCACTCCGTTGGCGCGACCTCTTCCGATCGCGCAAGGCCGCGGCAAGTGTCGCAAAGGGCGTCAATCGGGGCCCGTCGGGGGACCGTTGGCCGGCAATCCATGGAAACGATCATGACTGCGCCTCTTGGAGGACAATCGTCATCTGGCAGTGATCATATGGTGATGGGGGGCTCCGCGGTCAAAGGCAGGCACGGCGACGTCGATTTGGCGGTGAGCCGGCGGCCTGCTGTCGTCAGAACTTCACGCTGAGGTTTGCCTTGGCGCCGTTGTCGACCACGCCGCCGCCGAACTGGCCGGAATAGGACAGGCCGAGCGTCGCGTTGGCCGATATTTTCATGTCGATGCCCGCTTCGATCACCGCTGCGTCCCTGGCGATAGGCACGCCGGCGATGCTGAAGGCGCCGCCGCCGGCGAAGGCAAAGGTCGAGGTCGGCGTGACATCGCCAAAGGCGTGGCGCCAGCCGAGCAGGCCGCGCGCGGTGGCGTCGATGCCGCCAAGCATGAAGCCCGTCGAACCGCGCAGGCCGAGCGTTGTGAAGGTGGCGTTGGTGCTTGTGCCGGCGCTGGTCAGCGCTGCATCCTCGCCTGTCTCGGTGAAGCCGTCGCTGTGCACGCTGACATAGGTGAGATTGGCGAAAGGCTCGAATTTGAATTGCCCGGCATCGGCCTTGTAGGCGAGCTCGCCGAACATCTGCGCGGTGCCGGCATCGTAGTCGGCCGACAGCTGATCGGCAAAGCCGTTGAAGGCGACGGCGCGCTTGGTGGAGATGCTGCTCCAGCTGTAGGCCGCCCCGGTGCGGAAGGCGATGGCGCCCCAGTTGGTGCCGCCATAAAGGCCGAGATGGTAGTTGTCGGCGTCGCCGGAGGAATGACGGTCGTCGGCATCGAAAGAGGAATGGCTGTAACCTCCGAGCAGACCGACGCGCCAGCCGCCTACCAACGCGTCGGCGCCGGCCAGCAGGCCGCCGGTCGAGCGGTCGAAGGCAGCGGCGTTGCCGTCGCTATCGGTATTGCCCCAGGAACCAAACGCCTGGCCCCAGACGGCGAAGCGATCGGTGTCGGCGGCGACCATTTCAGGGCCACCTTCGCCATAGGCCATGACCGCCAGGGCCGCCCCGCTGCCATCGCCGAAGGCAGCAGCGATGCGGTTGCTGGCGGCGTCGCGGATGAAGCGGCTGTCCTCGACCAGCATGCCCTTGGCCGAGGCATGAATCTCACCTGACAGCTGATCGAAGGCGGCTTGCGCAACCGCTTCGCTAGGCAGGTCCATAATGGCGTCAAAGAGCGGATTGCCGCTGCCCAGGCTCTCAGTGCCGCCGCCGGTGGCGATCTGGTTGGGTGTCAGGCCGACCGCGGCGAAGGACTTTGCCTGCACCACATCGAGATAGACATGCGTCGCATCGTAATTGGCGACAAGGCCGACGAACGGGCCGGCCCCGCTGAGCGTGTAGGTGCCGACGACACCGGTATCGGCTTGCAGCACCGTGTAATGCGTGCCCAGCACATAAGGCGCTGCGTCCGTCTTGACCACGTCGAGGACAGCACCGGCGGCGATCGTCGCCGTGCCCGTCGCCTGGATGAGGTCGGACTGGCCGGTCGTGGTGAGCTCGACCTGGTGGACCGAGCCCGCTGCCTGGTCGATGTCGCCCGCGACATTGAGGGTGCCGATCGAATTGCCCGGTGCGATGATGCCGCCGGACTGTGCGACGATGCCGCCCACCGTGCCGTTGCCGCCCAGCGTGCCGCCCGAGATCGTCACCAGCGAGCCGGCCAGCGAACCGTTCACGGCCAGCCGTCCGCCGCTTACATGGGTGGCGCCGGTGAAGCCGCTCGAATCGGCGGTCAGGTTCGTCGTGCCGGCGACCTGGTTGATCGTGCCGGCGCCGCTCATCGCGGACGCGAAAATGTAGTTCGTGTCGGTGTGGTTGAAGTTGATCGTACCCGCGCCCGGTCCGAGCTGGATACTCGCCGCATTGAGCGCGCCGGCGGCCGTCGCCGGCGATCCGCTCGCCGCACCGATGTTCAGCGTGCCGATGGAGCCCGCCACGCCGGCGATGTTGACCACACCGCCGACCGACACAGTGCCGCCATTCGCAATCGTCAGCGTGCCTGGGCCAAAACCACCGACATTGAGATTCCCGCTATTGGCCCACGTCGAGTTGGTGCCGCTGATGCTAGCCGTGCCGATGGATCCGGCACTGCCGCCCACAAAGCCATCCGTGTTGGCGACCTTGCCGCCATTCGAGACGATCAATGAGCCCGCACCACGCTGGCCGACAAAAAGGAGGCTGCTGTTGGTCCAGGTCGATCCCGTGCCGCTGACTGTCGCCGTGCCCACGGAACCGGCATCAAAGCTCAGATAGCCAGCAGTGCTGGTGACCTTACCGCCGTTTGAGATCGCCAGCGTTCCAGTGCCGTCTGCGCCGACAGTGAGGGAAGAATTGCTGGTCCAAACCGAGCCGATACCGTCGACGGTCGCCATGCCCGTGGAGCCCGCCATGTAGCCCACAATGCCGCTCTGATTGCTGACCTTGCCGCCGTTCGAGATCGTCAGCGCACCAGTGCCCTGCGCGCCGACAAACAGGTCGGAACTGTTTGTCCAGGTCGAGCCGGCACTATCGACGAACACCGTGCCGGTCGAGGCGGCACCATAGCCGATGGTGGCCGAACCGCTGCTGACGGTGCCGCCGTTCGAGATCGATAGCGTGCCCGTGCTGAGGCCGCCGACATACATGTCCTGGCTGGTCCAGGTCGAGCCGGCATTGGCGACCGACACCATGCCGGTCGAGCCAATCGAATTGCCGATATAGGCCGTGGCGTTGCTGACCTTGCCGCCATTGGTGATCGCCAATGTGCCGGCGCCGAAATCGCCAACGGCCAGGTTGGAACTGTTGGTCCAGGTCGAGCCGGCACCGTCGACGAATACCATGCCGGTCGAGCCTGCGATTGCGCCAACAACTCCCCCGCCATTGCTGACCTTGCCGCCATGGCTGATCGACAGTGTGCCGTTGCCCAAATCGCCGACAGACAGCGATCCGCTGCTGGTCCAGGTCGAGCCGGCGCCATCGACGAACACCATGCCGGTCGAGCCCGCCAAGTGGCCGATATGGGCCGAGGCGTTGCTGACGGCGCCGCCGTTCGAGACCGTCAACGTTCCCATGCCTTGATCGCCGACGAGCAGATTGGAACTGTTTGTCCAGTTCGAGCCCGCACCGTCGACCGTCACCATGCCGTTGGAACCTACATGCCAACCGATGGTGCCCGTGGCATTGCTGACCGCGCCGCCCTTGGTGACAACAAGCGTGCCCGTGCCATGTTCGGCGATGTAAAGGTCGCCGCTGTTGGTCCAGGTTGAGCCGCTCCCGTCGACGGTCGCCGTGCCGGTGCCGCCGTAGCCGACATGACCCACGGTGTCGCTGACAGCGCCGCCGTTCGCGATCGTCAAGGTGCCGGTGCTGTTCGTACTTGACGCAAGGAAGAGGTCCGAACTGTTGTTCCAGGCCGAGCCTGCTCCCGTGACGGTCACGACGCCGCTCGCGTTCGCAATGTAGCCTACATAGCCGGCAGTGCTGGCGAGCGTGCCGCCGCTTTTGATCGTCAGCGAGCCTGTGTAGCTCGCAATGGTGCCAAGAAACAGATAGTGCGCGGCGGCATTTGCGCCGCTTATCACGGTCGGATTCGGGAACGTCGGATTGAGCAAAACGTCGTCACCCGACGTGGGAACAGCGCTGTTTTTCCAGTTTCCGGCGGTGAACCAATCCGTGGAAGCAGCGCCGGTCCATATCTCGTCGGCCGAGGCAGTGATTGGCTGGCCAAGACAGACCAGCGCGGTCGACGTCAGCGCCAGATATTTCAACGCCTTCGCCTTGCGGCTTCCAAATCTGTGCTGCGGCATTCAATCCCCTGATGTGGCAGTCGTTTCGCCCTGTGCTGACATGTCATCGGCGCCAGGGATTGTCTTGGGCAGGGCCGCACTGGAATTGGACTGGAGGGAAGTGCCGCGCCTTTTCCGCCCACTGTGGCGGTTTGGCACCATCGAGCGCGCCGATTCTACGGATATTCCCGAGTATTTATGGAATTCCGCCGTCCAGATCGGCGAAGTCCAGGCGAATTCTTGTCTGAAACGGCACTTAAATTGTCGCCCATGGCAGAAGTATTTCCGGCTCTGGACAGATCGTCATCTGCTCCAATACGGTGCACAACAAAGTGAATATACGCGCGTGAAAAAGGTCTGGTTGTTCCTTGCAAAAGAATGTCTTCTCATCGGTCGACCTGCCGCCGCATCTGGACCACCACGCACGGTTCGCGCTCTGGCAGGACATCCACGTCGCCGAAATCTGGTCGGTCGAATATACGATTTCCGAGAAGCTGTCGTTTCAAGCCGCGATCGAGGCCACGGCCGTCGGGCCGCTGGTGCTCGGGCAGATGGCCGGGACCATCAGGCATGCCAGCCGCAAGGCGAGCAACATCGCCGCCGACGGCCGTGATGGCTATCTGCTGCTGGTCAACAATGGCGATACGGTGCTCAGCGGCACCCAGATCGGCCGCGACTATCGTGTGGGCAAGGGCGAGGCTGCGCTGGTCTCGGCTTCGGAGGCATTGCAGATGACGGGTGGCGACAACAATGTCTGGGCCAATGTGGTGCTCCCGCGCATCGTGCTGGAGAATGCCTTCACGCATGTCGAGGACCGGTTGGCGCTGACCATCGGTGCCGACAATGAGGCGCTCGACATGCTCAAGCGCTATTGCAGCTTCCTGGAAGCCGGCCCCGCCCTGGTCTCGCCCGATCTTGTCGGCCATGCCACCGAAACCATCGTCGACCTGATCGGCCTGGCGACAGGCGCCAAGGGCGAGGCTGCGGAACTCGCGGGCCTGCGCGGGCTGCGCGCGGCAAGGCTGCAGGCCATCCTGCAAAAAATGCGGGACAATTTCGCCGATCCCGGCATTTCGGCGCAGAGCGTTGCCTCGCAATTGCGGCTCTCCGTGCGCTATGTCCATGACCTCCTGCAGGAAACCGGAGTGAGCTTTGCCGAGCGCATTCTCGAATTGCGCCTGCAGAGGGCGCACCGGATGCTTTCCGACAGGCGCAACGACCGGATGCGCATCAGCGAGATCGCGCTGCTCAGCGGCTTCTCCGACGTGTCCTATTTCAATCGCTGCTTCCGCCGCCGCTTCGGCTCGACGCCGAGCGGCGCCAGGTAGACACACCGGCGCCAGTCCTGTCGAACGCCAAATCGACTGCGGCTGAATCGCCACACCAACCGGGAAAGCGCCGCCCCGCTATCCCAGACAATTCCAGTGCGGCCCAGCCCAAGACGTAACCGGCTGACAATGCAACACCGGGTGCTCGATTGCCGCGGAGCATTTTCGCGGCGGGGACCACAACCCTTGGGGCGGCAGACAAACAATGAAAACGATCCTTCTCGCTACGGCCTTCATCCTCGCGCCGATCGGCATGGCATGCGCGGCTGATATTAATGAGGTTTCGCCCGTTTCCGGCTACGACTGGTCCGGCCTCTATGCCGGCGTCGACGTCGGTTACGTGGCCGGAAAGTCCAATCTCTTCATCGCCGGCGGCGGCATCGGTGGGGCCACGGACCTTAACAGCCCCCTCGATCCGAGTGGATTTATTGGCGGCATCCATATCGGCTTCAATCAGGAAATGGCGAACCGCTTCGTGCTCGGCGCCGAGGCCGACATCGCGTACAACAATGTCGATGGACTGACGAACTTCGGCGGCAGCGCTTTGGCCAAGAGCGAAATCAAGTGGTCGGGTTCGGCGCGGCTGCGGGCTGGCTATGCTTTCGATCGGACGTTGCCTTTCATCACCGCCGGCGTGGCCGCGGCCAAGTATGAAGCGACTATAATCAGCGGCACTCCCAGCGGCGACATCTTGATCCACGATGAAACCCATACCGGCTGGACGGTTGGAGCGGGCATCGAGCACGCCTTCACCGACAGATGGATCGCGCGGGCTGAATATCGCTACTCCGATTTCGGTAGCAAGGAGCTCTCGCTGGCAGAAGGAACTGGCACGGTGACGAGCGTCGATCTGCAGACGCACGATGTTCGCGTCGGGCTCAGCTACAAGTTCTAAGGCTGGAGCTGCGAATCTCCCTCGGGAGATGGCGGGCAGGCCAGGGGCCGGGGGGCTCGGCCTGCTGCCGCGGACGGGGTCGGCGCTCTGAACGCGACGACCCCTCTGTCGCCTTCGGCGACATCTCCCCGAGGGAGATCAGCCACGCTGCCTCTAGATCAGCTTCTCCAGCGTGATCGGCAAATCCCGCACGCGCTTGCCTGTCGCATGGAACACCGCATTGGCGATCGCGGGTGCCACGCCGACAATGGCCAATTCCCCGACACCCTTGCCGCCGAGCACCGAGGAGTGCAGGTCGGGAATGCCGACCGAGATCACCTCGATGTCGGGAATGTCGGCATTGGTCGGCACGAGGTAGTCGGCGAGGTTGTTGTTGACGATGCGGCCGTGGCGGCGGTCCATGATGCCTTCTTCCAGCAGCGCCTGGCCGATGCCCATGATGATGCCGCCCTTCCACTGGCTTTCGGCGAGTTTCGGGTTGTAGAGCCGGCCGGAATCCAGCGCCGACACGACGCGCGACACACGCACCGTGCCGAAATCCTCATCGACGCGCACCTCGATGAAATGCGCGCACCAGGAGTGGCGGGAATAGTCGCCTTCGGTGTGCGGCACCGACATGGCGATGGTGGTGTAGTTCTTGTAGCGGTCCTCGGCGGTCGAATTGGCCGGCATGGTGTCGCCGGTGGCTTCGATCTGGTCGCGGCCGACGCTCTTGAGCAGTTCGGCGATCGAGACATCGGGGCCATCGCCGCGCGGCGAGCCGATACGGCCGTTGGCGACAACCAGCGTGTTGGCCTGCAGCGCGTGGAAGGGCGAGCGCGGATCGCTGATCGCCAAGCCTATCAGTTGGTCGAGCGCCGAGGTCGCCGCCTTGTAGACGGCACCTGTCATCACGCCGGCCAGCCGCGAGCCGCCGGTGACGCCGGCGCGGGGAAAGCGGGAGTCGCCCAGCTTCACCACCACGTCGTCGGCCGGCACGCCGACCGTTTCGGCGGCGGTCTGCGCCAGGATGGTGTAGGTGCCCTGGCCCATGTCGATCGAGGAGCTTTCGACCTCGACCGAGCCGTCGGCCAGGATGCGCACGATCGCCTCGCCATAGGCACGCCGCACCGGATAGGTGCCGGCGGCGACACCCCAGCCGATCAGCTGGTTGCCGTCGCGCATCGAGCGCGGTTTTGGCGAGCGCCCGGCCCAGCCGAAACGTTCGGCGCCTGTGGCAAAAGCCTCGCGCAACTGTCTGGTCGACCAGGCTTTTTTGGCGTGCGGATCCTGCTCGGCGTAGTTCCGCAGCCGAATCTCCAGCGGGTCGATGCCGACCTCATAGGCGAGTTCGTCGATGGCGCTTTCGATGCCGAAGGCCGAGGGGTTTTCGCCCGGCGCGCGCATGGCGCCCGGCACCACCGAGTTCACCCGCACGACATTCTGCTTCGAGGAGAAATTCGGCGTCGCGTACATGATCGAGGTGACCGAGCCGAGCGGCTCGACCCACATGCCGTCGATGGATGTTTCATTGACGCCGCGATGTACGATCGACTGGATGACGCCATCATGGTCGGCGCCGATCGTCACCGTCTGCCTGGTCGCGGCGCGGCCGCCATAGCCGGTAAAGGTCTGTGGCCGCGTCATCACCAGCTTCACCGGCCGGCCCAGCATCTTGGCCGCACTTGCGGCCACCGCGCCATGGCTGAGCGCCAGCGCCTTGGAGCCGAAGCCGCCGCCAATATAGGGCGAGACCAGCCTCACATTCTCAAACGGCACTTCGAACCATTCGGCATAGGTACGGGCCATGCCGTCGAGCCACTGGCTCGGCTCCCAGACGGTGAGATGATCGCCTTCCCAGCGGGCGATCAGGCCGTGCGGCTCCATCGGCGCCTGGTATTCGCGCGGCGTGTTGTAGGCGGCGCAGATCCGCACCGGCGCGGCGGCGAAGGCGGCCGGCGCATCGCCCCATTCCTTGGTCATGGCGTCGATCGGAATGCCGTCGCCGGCCTTGCAGTCGCTGAGGTCGACGATCGCCGGGGTCTCGTCATAGCTGATCTTGACGAGCGCGGCTGCAGCGACAGCCTGCTCGAAGGTCTCCGCCACGACGGCGGCGACGTGCTGGCCCGAGAAGGTGATGTCGCGCGCCAGCGGGCAGTAGGGCTTGTCGGGCGGCGGCGTGCCGAACCAGTCCGCCGCGGTCCTCAGGCTGATGATGGTGTCCGGGGTCAGCACCTTGAGCACGCCGGGCGCTGCCTCGGCCTGCGCGGTGTCGATCGCGCGCACCTTGCCTGATGCAATCGTGCTTTCGACCAGCACGGCGTAGGCGAGGCCTTCGAGCTGCTGCTCGACAGCGTATTTGGCCGCACCGGTGATCTTGGCCGGGCCGTCGACGCGCGACAGCCGGCCGCCGACGGCTTCCGCCAGCGCGCCGTCTGACGCATCGCCATGTCTGATGTTGTGAACGGTCATGCCGTCTCTCCCAATTTGAGGATGGCGCGGGCGATAACGCGCGGTGCGAGCTCGATCTTGTAGTGGTTGGCGCCATGGTCGACGGCGCCTTCGACGGCGAGCAGGCTGGCGGCACGAACGGTTTCCGGCTCCAGCACCTTGCCTTTCAGCGCGTCTTCCACGGCACGGGCCCGCCACGGTTTGGTGGCAACGCCGCCGAGCGCGACGCGCAGGTCGCGGATGGTGCGGCCATCGGCTTCCAGTTCGAGCCCGACGGCGGCACTCGCGGCGGCGAATTCATAGGATTGCCGGTCGCGTATCTTCAGATAGGTCGAGCGGCGGGCGGCGGCGGATGAGGGGATGTCGATGGCGGTGATCATCTCGCCCGGCTCGATGGCGTGTTCCCTGTCGGGCGTGGTGCCGGGCAGCAGGAAAAAGTCATCGACCAAAAGTTGGCGCTCGCCGAGATGGACTGTGGCGTCGAAGGCGACCAAAGCGGTGGCGAGGTCGCCGGGATACATGGCGATGCAGGCCTCGCTGGTGCCGAGCACCGCATGTCCCCTGGTGACGCCGCCGATCGCCGAACAGCCAGAGCCGGGTTCCCGCTTGTTGCAGGCGGAAAAGTTCGCGGGATCGCGGAAATAGGGGCAGCGCGTGCGCTGCATCAGATTGCCGCCGATGGTCGCCATGTTGCGGATCTGCGCCGACGCCGCTTGCCACAGCGCTTCGGAGATTGCGGGGAAGCGGCTCTTGATGTCGGCATGGTCGGCGACGTGGCCCATCTTGGCGAGCGCGCCGATGGTGGCGCCGCGCTCGGTCACGTCGATCCGGTCCAGCCCCTTGAGATGGGTGATGTCGACCAGGCTGTCGGGTTCTGCAACGCCGCATTTGGCGAGGTCGATCAGTGTCGTGCCGCCGGCCAGCAGCATGGCTCCGGGCAGGGCGGCCGCCTGGCGTGCCGCATCGACCGAGCCGGCGCGAAAATAGGAAAAATCCCTCATGATGCGACCTCCAGGGCTGCCTGGCGGACAGCGGCGACAATGTGCGGATAGGCGCCGCAGCGGCAGAGATTGCCGGCCATGTATTCACGGATTTCCTCATCCGAGCCGGCATGGCCCTCGCGGATGCAGGCGACCGCCGACATGATCTGGCCCGGCGTGCAATAGCCGCACTGGAAGG
This sequence comes from Mesorhizobium kamtschaticum, assembly GCF_056174585.1. Taxonomy (NCBI): domain Bacteria; kingdom Pseudomonadati; phylum Pseudomonadota; class Alphaproteobacteria; order Hyphomicrobiales; family Phyllobacteriaceae; genus Mesorhizobium; species Mesorhizobium kamtschaticum. The sequence goes on from NZ_CM149691.1 coordinate 3,595,154, forward strand.
CGTCCTGTTCGAGGAAGGCAGCCTGCACGGGATGCAGTTCGCCCCCCCGTGCAAGCCCCTCTATGGTGGTGATGGTGCGGCCCTCGGCCTGGGCTGCCAGCGTCAGGCAGGCCAGCACGCGCTCGCCATCAACATGCACGGTGCAGGCGCCGCACTGGCCGTGGTCGCAGCCTTTCTTGGTGCCGGTCAGGCCGAGCCGCTCGCGCAAGGCGTCGAGCAGTGTGACACGCGGTTCGAGTTGCAGCTCGTGATGCTGGCCGTTGATATCGAGATGGACGGGGATTTTTGTCATGGGCGTCTGGCTCCAGTTGCTTGACGCGGATGGGAATGAATTGGTGTCGAGGCGGGGGAGGGCAAGGGCGCGAGGAGCGTAATCTCCCCCCTTGAGGGGGAGATGGCCGGCAGGCCAGAGGGGGTCGCCTCACATAGAGCGCTAACCCGCAACCGTCGCAAGAAGTCGCTCCCAGTCGAACCGACCCCTTCTGTCGCCTTCGGCGACATCTCCCCCTCGAGGGGGGAGACCACGCTGTCGCTGGCTTGCAAGCTCTCAGTGCGTGACATACGGGGTTCCCTGCCTATATGATGGAAGCACTCCACTTAAAACGGAGGTGCCTCCGTTTATTAGTTGGGGCTTGGCCTGGCCGGGTTCAAGTCCCATATTTCGTCCGTGGAGAAAAAATTGGCCGAAGCCGTCATCACAGAAAACAAGGCCGCAGAGGAAAAACCGCTGCGCGCCGATGCACAACGCAATCGCGACCGGCTGGTCGAGGTGGCGGCTTCTGTGTTTGCCGAGCGCGGCATCGATGCCTCGCTGGAAGAGATCGCGCGCCGCGCCGGGGTCGGTATCGGCACGCTCTACCGGCATTTCCCGACGCGCGAGCATCTGGTCGAAGTGGTCTATCGCCGCGAGGTGGAGGCGCTGTGTGCCGCCGCCGGCGAGCTTGCGGCAAAGCATGCGTCGGATGTCGCCCTGGAAGAGTGGATGCGGCGTTTCGTCGACTACATCGCCACCAAGCGCGGCCTGGCGACCAGCCTGCGCATCCTGATCTCCACCAATTCGACGCTGTTCTCGGACACGTCGGGCCGGGTGTCGCAGGCGTTGCGGCAATTGGTCGAGGCGGCGGTGGCCGACGGCACCATTCGCGGCGATGTCGACGCCTCCGACGTGCTGCACGCGCTGTCGGGCATCTATTCGGCGCCCGACACTCCGGAATGGCGCGACCGCTCGCGGCGGCTGGTCAAGCTGCTGATGGACGGGCTGCGGTTTGGGGCGGCCGCCAAGGCCTGACGCCTCCGCGACCGGTGCCAAGCAAAAACCTCGTAAACAGGCGCGTCCGTTAGCCATGGTAGGGCGAACCCGCACATCGGCCTTGCATCTGAATGAGAGCGGTTGTTAAAATCCTCACATTTCAAGGGATGCACAGGCCCACGCATGACAGCTCGCAAAGCGCAAAGGACGGCCCGGCTGATCGATCTGCTGTCGCAGCGGCGGGTTATCCATCTCAGCGAGGCGGCAACGCTGCTCGGCGTCTCCGAGATGACGGTGCGGCGCGACATCGCCACCAACCAGGGGCAGATCGCCTATCTCGGCGGGCACATATTGGCGGCGGCCGAGATCGAGGCCGATATTCCCTACGAGCTGGCGACCGCGGCCGACAGCCATGCGGCGGCGAAGCGCGAGGCCTGCGCGCATGCGGTGCGCAAGATACGGCCCGACGAGACGATCTTCATCGATTGCGGCACGACGCTGATCCACCTGATCGATCTCATTCCCGACAATTATCGAATAACGGCAATATGTTACGCCATGAATGTGGCGGAGCGCCTGAGCCGCAAGGCCAATGTGACGATCATCATGCTGGGCGGCGTCTATCATCCCGCGTCGGCGTCTTTCTCGGGCACGCATGATTTCGACATCTTGAACAGCGTCGGCATCAACGCCGCCTTCCTGTCGGCCGCCGGCGTCGATGCCAAGCGCGGCGCTACCTGCGAGCATTTTCACGAGGCGGTGGTGAAACAGAAGGTGATGAGCCTGGCGCGCGAAAACTATCTGGTCATCGACTCAAGCAAGATCGGCAAGCTCAAGCGCGCCTTTTTCTCGGTCATGGACGGCTTTGACGCGGTGATCACCGAAAACGGCGAGGTTGGGCCGGATTCGTTTTGATTCCTGTTGGCTTGGCGCGACCGCTCATCACTTCGTCATCCACGGGCGGAGCAAGGAGCGAAGCGACGCGGCGCAGACCCCTGGAGCTGCTCTGCAGCCCAAGGGATCCATGCCGCGACCTCCGAGCGCCGCAACGGTGCAGAATTCTGCACCGCTGCACTCTATGGCAAAGGTCCCGGCATGGATCCTCGGGTCTCCGCGACGGAGCTTCGCTCCTGCTTCGCCCGTGGATGACGAAGTTGGGGAGGCTTCAGCCTCCCGAAACGAACGATGAACTGCCACCAGCTGTCCAGCCCTTGAGATTCCTTGTGCAGCATTGTCGGCCGTCGGCCTGACTCCGTTTGACATTTGCCCAAGCTGATGGAAAAGTCACAAAAAAAGTAAGGGAAGTCTCAAAAGAGACTCTCGACGATCCGGGGTAGGGGACGCGTCAAAGGGAGGAAGTGCGGGCGTCATGGTCGAACCGGGTTCGATTGCGCCACTATCCGAAGTCCCCTTGCTGCGCGTCGAAGGCGTCAGGAAGCGGTTCGGCGGCGTCAATGCGTTGCGCGGCGTCAGCCTCGAAATCCTGTCCGGTGAAGTGCACGCTTTGCTTGGCGAAAACGGCGCCGGCAAGTCGACGCTGATCAAGATCCTGAGCGGCGTGCATGTGCATGATGGCGGCTCGATCGAAATCGACGGCAAGCCGGTCTCGTTTTCTTCGCCCGCCCAGTCGCGCGATGCCGGCGTGGCGGTCGTCTACCAGGATCTGAGCCTGGTCGAGTCGCTCTCGGTTGCCGACAATCTGCTTCTGGGGCGAGAGCCGAAGACGCGGCTTGGCTTCCTCAGGAAGAGCCAGATGGTGGCGCAGGCCGAGGCGTTCCTCAAATCACAGAACATCCCGCTCGATGCCCGCGCCATGGTCGGGTCGCTGCCCTTCGCCTATCGCCAGATGACCGAGATCGCCAAGGCGCTGATGGGCGACGTCCGCCTGCTCATTTTGGACGAGCCGACCTCGGCGCTGACCGACGACGAGGAAAAGATCCTGTTCGAGGCGATACGGGCGGTCGCAGCACGTGGCGTCGGGGTGATCTATGTCACGCATCGCCTCAACGAAGTGTTCCGAATCTCGAACCGGGTGACCGTGTTCCGCGACGGGCAGAACGCCGGAACATTCGTCACGGCGCAAACCAATATGCGGCAATTGGTCGGCGCGATCGTCGGGCCAGATCACGCGGTTCTGAAGACGGGCGCGGCAACCGCGCAGAGCGTGCCGTCATCGGCTTCCGCCGGCTCCTCCCAAAAACCTGTGCTCGAACTGACTGATGTCAGCAATGACAGGCTCGATCGCGTCAATCTCGAATTGCGCATTGGCGAGATCCACGGCCTCGCCGGCCTGATCGGCAGCGGCCGCACCGAAATCCTGCAGACCATCTTCGGGCTGCGGCCCATCCAGTCGGGCGAAGCCAGCCTCGACAGTGTCTCGTTGAAAGACACCGATCCGGCGGCGGCAATACAACTGGGCATCGCGCTGGTGCCGGAGGACCGGCACCTCCAAGGCCTGGTGCTCGAACATTCGATCGAGCGCAATTTGACCTTGCCGCGCTTGCCGTATTTCTCGCGCCTCGGCTGGCTGCAGCGCGGTCCAGCGGGCGAGCACGCCAATGCCGCGATGCGCCGGCTTTCCGTCAAGGCGCCAGGCGCGTCGACGCTCGTAAAGAACCTGTCCGGCGGCAACCAGCAAAAGGTGGTGTTCGGCAAATGGAACGAGCCGCGGCCGCGCGTGCTGCTGCTCGACGAGCCGACCGTCGGTGTCGATGTCGGCGCGCGCGAGGAGATCTACGGCGTCATTCGTGCCGCGGCGACGGCAGGCAGCGGGGTGCTGCTGGTGTCCTCGGATCTGTCCGAACTGCTGCAGCTCTGCGACCGCATCTCGATCGTCGTCGATGGCGGCATCACCAGGACGATTGGGCGGTCGGAATTCGGCAGCGCCGAGGACCTCCATCACCTCATTCAACTTTCGCAGCCATCGGAAGAGCACGCGGCATGACCGAAACCCAAAGCCCGGCAAAAGCTGCCGTCAATCCGCCGGGAGGTCGCTCGGCGCTGCGGCATCTGCTGCAGGGCGAGCGCCCCTACATGCTCTATGTCGCCTTCGCCATCATGCTGATCGTCTTCAGCCTGGCGTCGCCCTGGTTCCTGTCGATCGACAATTTCCTCAACATCGGCCGGCAGACGACGCTGGTGTCGATCATTGCGGTGGGCATGACATTCGTCATCATCTCGCGGCAGATCGACCTGTCCGTCGCCTCGACGCTGGCGCTTTCGGGCATGAGCGCGTCGCTGGCCATGGCTTTCGTCGCCAACAACTGGGTCGTCGGCGCGGTGGCGGGGCTGGGCACAGGAGCGCTGATCGGGCTGCTCAACGGCGTCTTGACCACCCGCCTCGAAATCCCGTCCTTCCTGGTGACGCTCGGCACGTTGAGCGGCGCGCGCGGCCTGGCGCTGATGGTCACCAACACCAAGCCGGTCATCATCACCAACGAATACTATTTCGCGATCTTCGGCGAGGGCTCGGTGCTGGGCATCCCGGCGCCGATCCTGTGGACGCTCGGCGTCACCATCGCCGGCATATTGTTGCTGCACTACAGCGTCTACGGGCGGCGTGTTTACGCCGCCGGCGGCAATCCGACAGCAGCGCTCTATTCCGGCGTCCATATCAAGCAGGTAACGACGCTGGCCTTCGTGCTGACGGGGACGCTCGCCGGGCTGGCATCGCTGATCCTGTCGGCGCGTTCGCATGCGGCGCGGCCCGACGTCGTGCAAGGCATGGAGCTCGATGTCATCGCCTCGGTCATCCTCGGCGGCTGCAGCCTGTTCGGCGGCCGCGGCTTCGTACTCGGCACGCTGCTCGGCAGCCTGATCATCGGCACGCTCAACAATGGGCTGGTGCTGCTCGGCGTCAGCTCGTCGCTGCAACTCGTCATCAAGGGAGCAATCATCGTCGCCGCGGTCGCGTTCACGAGGAGGTAAGGCGCGCATCCCCGGATATCACCGAATATCAGCAGAAAACCGCCGGCTCCAAAGGGCAAAACAAACAATAGAGATCAACGGAGGAAGTCATGAAATCGGTAGGAATTCACTCGCTTTTCTGCACATTGAGCCTCGCCGCCAGCGCCTTCGCGCTGTCGACGTCCATGAGCCTGGCGCAGACGCCCGACACCTGCGTTACCGGTGTCGACCTTGCGACGCTTGGCCCCAAGGGCATTGTCGGGCAAGGCCCGCATGGCGAAAAGGCAGCCTCGCCCGATGAGCTGAAATTGACCGACGACGAAGCCGCCAAGGTCAAGGCCGGCAAGTTCAAGGTCGGCATCTCCATGCAGACGGTGAACCTCGACTGGTCGCAACTGCAAGTGGCGGGCATCAGCGAAACGCTGGCCAAATATGGCGTCACCGTCACCGGCGTGGCGTCGGCCGAATATCAGGTCGACAAGCAGATCGCCGATATCGAGAACACCATCCAGCAGCACCCGGACGGTATCATTTCCATTCCCGTCGATTTCACCGCGACGGCGCCGACCTACAAGAAGGTGGGCGAGGCCGGCATCAAGCTGGTTTTCATGGACAGCATCCCGGTTGGCCTTTCATCGCCGAAGGATTTTGCCTCGATGATCTCGGCCGACAGCCAGGGCAATGGCCAGATCGCGGCGACGATCCTGGCCTCCTGCATGCCCAAGGGCGGCACGATCGGCCTGGTCAATTTCGGCGTCGACTATTTCAGCACCAACGAGCGCACCAAGGGCGTCAGCGAGTGGATGAAGAAGAACCGGCCCGACATCGTCATGAAGCAGGTCGATTTCACCGATCCCTCGAAAGTGTCGCAGATCGCCGGCGACTTCCTCACCGGCAATCCCGATGTGAAGGGCCTGTACGCGGTCTGGGACCAGCCGGCGCTCGACACGCTGTCTTCCATGCGCGCGCAAGGCATCGATATTCCGATCACCACGGTCGACCTAGGCCTGCAGTCGGCGATCGAGATCGCCAAGGGCGGCCCGCTCAAGGCAACCGGCTCGCAGCGCCCCTATGACCAGGGCGTCGCCGAGGCGCTCGCCATGATGAAGGCGCTGATCGGGCAACCCACGCCCGCCTGGGTCGGCGTGCAGTCGCTGCCGGTGGTGCAGTCCAACGTGCTGGAATCCTACAAGACCGTCTTCCACAAGGATCCGCCGGCCGAACTCGTCGACGCCTGCAACAGCGCCAAGCCGAAGTGCAATTGAGGTAAGTAAAATCGCATGGGCGCGGGAGAGATCCCGCGCCCATGGCTGGTTTTGCCGGGCGAGAATGGTCTATTCGGCTCCTCGATCGGCCGCTTGCGATACGTCATCCCTGCCAAGGCAGGCTCCCGGAAAACCGCTCGACGATCCAGTCGGCGAATGCGCGGGTCTTGTTCGGGACATGGCGGGATGAGGGGTGCACCATATAGACGGCGCCCTCGCTGGGAACCGGAAAGCCTTCGAGAATCTGCACCAGGCGTCCGTCGGCAAGCTCGCGTCCAACAAGCCAGTCCGTTGCGTAGAGCAATCCCTGTCCGGCAATGGCGGCCAGAACCAAGGCTTCCGCATCGTCCGAGATGAAAGGTCCTGAAATGGGCACCACGAGTTGCCTCGCACCGGGCATGATGAACTCCCATGCATTGGGGTTCGTCTTGCCGGCGAAGATCAGGCATTCGTGACCGATGAGATCCCCGGGCGACGCGGGAACGCCCCGCCGTCGAAGATAGGCGGGCGACGCGCAGATCATCCGCTTTCGCTCCGCCAGCTTGCGGGTCATGAGCCGCGAGTCGGCAATACCCCGAGGCGTATGGCGAGATCGAAGCCTTCGCCGATCAGGTCGACGAAACGGTTGGAAAAGGCGACGTCGAGCGTCACTCCGGGATAGGCCTCGAGGAAATCGACCAGCATGGGCATCAGCCACATGCGGCCAAAGCTGCCTGGCAAAGCCAGCCGCAGGCGTCCTCGCGGCTCACCATCCGTGAACCGCCCTGCTTCCTGACCAGCAGCCAGCAGGCCGCCCAGCAGTGGGCGAATCCGGCCGAGATAGAGATCACCAGCTTCCGTTAGCACCACCCGGCGCGTCGAGCGTTCGACCAGCCGGACGCCAAGACTTTGCTCCAGGTTCTGGACACGCCGCGAGATGACGGTTGCATCGCGGTGGAGGCGATGGCCGGCGGCGCTGAACGAGCCTTCCTCGGCGACCGCGATGAATGCCGCCAAGGCGTCGGTATCAGGAACGGTATCCGATTGCTGCATATCTTGCAGTAATAACCTGCAATTTTTTTCTCTTCAATTCATTTCTTGCAGTGGTCAAATGATATCAGTGCAATGATCCTGAAAGGACCGAGACATGCGTGCCATCATCCTGAACAAGCCCTCGCTCGACTCCCTGTGCCAGATCGATCTGCCCGACCCGCCGGCGCCACAACACGGCCAGGTGAATGTGCGCATGCGCGCCGCCAGCCTGAACTTCATCGATCTCGCCCTTGCAAAGGGGCAATATCCCGGCATCGTCTTTCCGCTGACGCCGGTTGCCGACGGATCGGGCGAGATCATTGCCATCGGTGATGGAGTGACCGGATTGAAGACCGGCGATCGTGTCGCCATTCACCCCAAGGCGCTGTGGATCGCGGGCCGCCCCACGGCAGCGAAAGCAAATACGATGCGCGGCGTATCGTTGCCGGGTTCGCTGCTCGAGATCGCGACGGTGGATGCCGTTTCGGTTGTGAAGGCGGCGGACCATCTGTCATGGGAAGCGATCGCCACGCTGCCCATCGCGGCGACCACGGCCTGGAATGCGCTCGCTGTCGCCGATGCCGGGCCGGGCTCGACGGTGCTGCTGCTGGGAACCGGTGGCGTCTCCATCTTCGCATTGCAGCTTGCCAAGGCCAGGGGCGCCCGCGTTATCGTCACCTCGTCGTCCGATGCCAAACTCGATCGTGCGCGTGCGCTCGGCGCCGACGAGACGGTGAACTACCGCAAATTTCCTGACTGGGATGACGAGGTCCGGCGCCTGACCGACGGCATCGGCGTCGACCTGGTGCTGGAGACCGTCGGGCCCGACACATTCACCCGCTCGCTCGCCGCCGCCCGCCAGACCGGCCTGATCTACACGATCGGTTTCCTGACTGGAACGAAGCTTGATCTCGACCTGATGCCAATCATCGTCAAGGCGCTTCGGGTGCAAGGCAACAACACCGGCTCCGTCGAAGACCTGGGTCGTGCGATGCAAGCCATCAGCGCCGCGCGCATCGAGCCTGTGATCGACCGGACCTTTAGCATCGCGGAGATCGGCCAGGCATTCCGCCTGCTTGCGGAGGGCGGCTATTTCGGCAAGATCGCGGTCCGCCTCGATTGGTAGCTACGCCTTCGTTTCGACCAGGATCACCAGCGATTCCGGCACCACGCCGTCGTGCGCCATGGCGTCGGCGGCTGCCTTGCTCTTCATCATTTCCGCCAGGGCATCCATATCAGGAACGTCCATCATCAGCGCCACCCGTTTCGGGTTCTGCGGATCGACGAAGGTGCGGAGGTTGGTGATCCCAAGCGAGCCGAAAAGCTCCTTGCGCTTGGGTGAACTGAGCCAGTGCTTGCTGTCTTTCGAGATGTTGTGATGGCCGATTACGGTTGGCATGGCATCCTCCCCAAGGTGACGCCGGCGGTCGAAATCGCCCGCTCGTTGCTGCGATCCACCTGTGCGAGCCAGTGAGCGCCGTTTCCGTCGGCCTGTCAATTAGGTGTTGCTGATGGATGATCGGCGCATCGGGCTGCGGTGAAGCCCGTCCCGCCGTTCCCACGAAGTTACCAAAATCGCGCAAGAGCCCGATCCGTATCAGCGCCTGTGATCCGGCGGCCGCGGATATTCCGACCCATCACCAGGACACCACAAGGCTCGCACAAGCGCCGCGGACCAGAGTGGAGCCGCACATCGTGCCGAGGTAGCGGCGTGGAGGCTGAACCGGCCGTAACCACCGCATGACATAAGGGCTTGAGGGCTTGACTAGCGCGGCAGTTCAAATCGATACGTTTGAAGATCCCAACCTCATCATGGGCAAAGCGCCCATCGTGCGGGCCGTCTTCGAGGGACGGGATATTTCCCCCTTGTGGGACGCGCTCTTCGGGCGCGTCAGCGCCGATGTCACCGACGCCGCGGCATTTCTGGATGTGTCGATCCTGCTTCATGCGATCGGTGAGGAAGACAAGGCGGTGCTCAGCCAGAAGGCCGCACTCGAGATCGGTCGCAAATATCGGATCCGCAACGGACGCGGCACCGGACCAAACGTCCTTGTTTTCGTGACCGCCGGCGACTTCATGGCCAACACACCGATCGAATTCCTGCTCGAGGCATCCGACGCGAACATTCTGCTCCACTATGTCGACGCCGACACCGCGGACCTCGGGGATGTTCCCGAGCATGATGTTGCCTTCGTGGCTGTCGGCGAGTCCGCGGCAAATCTGGCCGTGCTGGAGAATCTGGACAGGCTGCTGCGCGATTGGGCAGGCCCGATCATGAACAATGCACCACGTCGCATCATGGCCCTGTCCAGGGACGGCGTCGCGGAAGCCCTCAAGGACGAGCCTTCCATACTTGCCCCGGCCGCTGCCCGCGTTTCGCGAGGCGTGGTCGAGCAACTGGCTTCCGGCCAGATTGAGGTTGCGTCAATCTTCGGGGCCAACGCCTACCCTGTGATTGTCCGCCCTGTCGGCACGCATGCCGGCAAGGGGATGGAGAAAATCTCGACACGAGCGGAACTTTCGACCTATCTGGCGTCCCAAGCCGAAGGCGAATTCTTTGTTACGCCGTTCATCGACTACAGCGGGACAGACGGCAAATTCCGCAAGCAACGCGTCGCGTTCATCAATGGGCGACCCTATGCCAGCCATCTCGCCGTGTCCGAACACTGGATGGTTCATTACCTGAACGCAGGCATGACCCAGCACGAAGACAGGCGTGCCGAAGAAGCGTTGTGGATGGCCAACTTCGACAGCGACTTCGCGGTGCGTCACGCGCGTTCATTCGACGCCCTTCATCGACGTCTCGGCCTGGACTACTTCGCCATCGATTGCGCCGAACTCGCCGACGGCCGCCTGCTGGTGTTCGAGGCGGATGTAGCGATGATCGTTCATTCCATGGATTGGGAGAGCATCTTTCCCTACAAGAAGAGCGCCATGCGCAAACTCTTTGCGGCGTTCGAAAACGCGCTGGCAAGGCGCGTGGCACGGATGATGCCGACGCCGGCGATCACATGCGCCCATACGGGTAAACCTGCCGTCTACCAGCGGACCGATGACGACTGCCTGGTTTGTGCCCTGGCGATGTTCACAGGCCGAACCTACGAGGACATCGAGGCCATCGCACGAAGCTGCGATCCGGCCTATCCGCTCGGCGGTCCGATGAGCCATTCCATCATGCGGGGCGTTGCCAACAAATGCGGTTTCGCGCTCCTGAGCAGCATTTACATGCTGTGGGCCAAGCCCGCGATCATAGGTGTGGTTTCGCCGACCATTCCCAACACCGGCCACGCGGTCCTTTGGGATGGCGAGAAAATCATCGATCCGGGTTTCTGTGAACGCGTCGATCGCCCCTATGTCGACCGGTGCGGGCTGGAATTCACACAGCGGGCGAGCGATCTCCAACCGCTGATCAGCCATGACATTGAGATCTCCTACCTGGCCGGTGCCGTGACGGCCAATGAACCGCTTTGACCGCCTCGCCACCGCCGCCCTGACCACGGAGACCATCATGCCTGCAACTCAGCGCGGGATCCTGCAGATGCCGGCAGGTCCGGACCCGCAAACGGATGGCCTGGATCACCATTCGCCCGCCTCCGTCTCATTCCTGCTCGGGACTGGCGGCGACAGGCGCATCTGGCCGGACGCGATCACGCGGCGTAACCGGTATGGAACGCGCTTGACCCCGGTGGACGATGAGATCTCGTTCTCGTCGACGACGGCGAGCAACGTTTCTCGGGAGGGTTTCCTGGCCGCCGGGGTCGAGCTTGAACGTCTTATCGACATGGCATCGCCTTCCCCGGTCGCATCCGATCACTGGTTCGCCGACATCCGGGACCGGATCGCTTGCAGTCTTGGCTGCCTGGGCGCGCACGTCATCCTGGCCGCTTCCGGCACGGATGCGGAGCTTCTCGCGCTGTGCATGATTGCCGGCGTCTCCAGGCGCCCCTTGACCAATGTGCTGGTTGCCCCCGACGAAACGGGAAATGGCGTGCCGCGCGCGGCGGCGGGGTGTCATTACTCGGATTTGACGGCACTCGGCAGCGCCGTTGAGGCCGGCGCGCCGCTTGAAGGACTGGCGCCGGACCGTATTGAAGTTCGCACCATCGCCATCCGCAGCGAGACCGGCGAGCCTCGCCATCAGCATGAAATCGATGCCGAGATCATCGCGACCGTCGAACTGGAATTGAAGCGTGATCGTGATGTGCTCGTCCACGTGCTCGATGCGTCGAAAACAGGCTTGCCGGCGGTGACCCGACAGGCCGCGCGCCATGTCGCGGCCCTTGCCCCCGGACGGGTGCGGGTTATCGTCGATGCCTGCCAGTTCCGCGGCTCGATTTCGCGGCTGAAGCAAGATCTGACGGACGGCTTCGTGGTGGCCTTGACCGGCTCCAAATTCATCGCCGGACCGCCATTTTCGGGCGCGCTTCTCATCCCTTCGGCATTGGCAGAGGAGCTTGCGGCAAGGGCCGATCTTCCGGCGGGCCTGGCGGAATACACCGCGGCGCAAGACTGGCCGGCGGCTCTTCGCGGGCGGATGGGCTTCGCGTTCAAGTCGGAAATGAACCTGGGTCTGGGTTTGCGCTGGATCGCGGCGCTCGCCCATCTCGACCGCTATGCCGAGATTGACGATTTTCGGCATGGCCTGGTGAAGGAAGAGTTTGTCCGCCTGGTGCGGTCGCGTATCGACGCCGTGGAAGGCATCTCACTGCATCGGGACGATGAAGGCGACCATCTCGGCTCGCGTGCCATGATCCCGCTGACCGTCACCAACGGCGCCGGCACTTTCGTTTCGTTCGAGGCGTGCCAGAGCATCCAGGTGCTGATGCGCGGTCCCGGCGGCGGGCCGATCTGCCATGTCGGGCAAGCCGTGCGCCTGGGCTCGCGCTCGGTTCTGCGCGTTGCCGCTTCCGCTGCCGATGTGGTCGACGTTTCGGCGAGAATGGCAACCGGCCAGTCGCTGCATCAGGCGTTCAGGCCGATAGAAGCCAGGCTCGACATTTTCTTCCACAAATTGTCGGCGGTCCTTCATCAGTTCCGAGGTGCCTGATGTCGCTTGACGTCAAGCAGGGGCGCGCGGCGGCGCGCGATGCGGCCGACACGTTCGCCAGCCTTGATCCAGCGAACTGGGATCAGTTTCGCGAACTCGCCCATGGCCTGCTGGACGACATGATCGCCCACATCGAGACGATCAGGCAGAGGCCGGTATGGCAGCGGCCGACCCATGAAGCGCGCGAACGGTTTACCCGGCCATTGCCGAACGAACCGCGTGACCTCGGCGGTGTCCTGGATGATGTGCGCGCGCACATCATGCCGTTCGCAACAGGCAATTTGCATCCGTCGTTCATGGGATGGGTTCATGGTGCGGGCACGCCGATCGGAATGCTGGCGGAAATCGTTGCCGGCGGCCTGAACATGAATTGCGGCGGCCGTGACCATGCCGGCCTGGTTGTCGAACAGCAGATCGTACGCTGGATGAGCGAGGCGCTCGGCTACCCCGATGGCGCGAGCGGTCTGTTTCTTACCGGTTCTTCGATGGCAAACTTCGTCGCGGTAACGATCGCCAGGACCGAGGCGCTGGGACGGTCCGTCCGGGAAACCGGCCTCAGGAACTGCGACCGCCAGCTTGTCGCCTATACGTCCGCCGAGGCCCATTCCTGCATCGCGCAGGCCATGCAGCTGTCCGGTATCGGATCGGCAAATCTCCGGACCATCGCGGTTGACGATGCCGGGAGGATGCTGCCCGACGCATTGCGTGCGGCCATCGAACAGGACCGCACCGAGGGATTATTGCCGTTCCTGGTCGTCGGCACGGCGGGCACGGTAAACACCGGGGCAATCGATCCGCTGGCCGAAATCGCGGAAATCGCTTGCAGCGAAAAACTCTGGTTTCATGTCGATGGGGCAATCGGTGCCCTTGCCGTGCTGTCCGACACCCTGCGCGATCTCTTCAAAGGCATCGAAAAGTCGGCGTCGGTGGCGCTCGATTTTCACAAATGGGGCCAGGTTCCCTACGACGCCGGATTCCTGCTGGTGCGGGATGGCGATGCCCATAAGCGCGCATTCGCGCAGCCGGCCGCCTATCTGCAGCGAGCGGATCGCGGACTTGCCGCCGGCGAAACCTGGCCTTGCGATCTCGGCCCGGACCTGTCGCGCGGCTTCCGCGCCTTGAAGACATGGATGACGATCGAGGCGCTCGGAACGGACCGCATCGGCGGTTCGATCGCCCATACATGCATGCTGGCCCGACATCTCGCCGAACGACTGGAACGCCATCCAGCCTTTCAGCTGAAAGCGCCTGTCGCCCTCAACATCGTTTGTTTCAGCATTCGTGGGGCGAACTCGGAATTTGTGCGGACCCTGGTGTTGGACCTCCATGAATCCGGCTTGGCCGCGCCCTCGTGGACGACCCTCAACGGAGAGCTGGTGGTGCGCTGTGCCATCGTCAACCATCGCACGACAGTGGCCGACATCGACAGCTTCGTGGACACTCTCGACCGGTATCTGGCCGACAGGGCGGCAGGCGTCTAAACCTCCAGGCAGACCTTGCCGAAATGCTTCCGGGCTGCGTAGTGCGTGAAAGCGGCGGCGATGTCGCGCAGCGGGAAGCGGCGGTCGACGACCGGCTTGATGCGGTTGACGTCTATCGCGCGGATCATGTCCTCCTGGTCGGCCCGGCTGCCGATGGAAATGCCGCTGATGCGGATCTGGTTCGAAAACACCGCCGGGATAGACACTTCAGCGGCAAAGCCGGTCAGCACGCCGATCAAGGCGATGTGGCCGCCTGTCCGGCAGGCGGTTATCGATTGCGCCAGCGTGGCGGGACCGCCGACTTCGATCACGTGATCGACGCCGCGTCCGTCCGTCAACTCCCTGGCCTTGCGGCCCCACTCCGGCACGGCCTTGTAGTTGATGGTGGCGTCGGCGCCTTGACTTCTGAGCCGCTCCAGCTTTTCCTCGTCGGATGAGGTGGCGATGACCAGAGCGCCCGCGGCCTTGGCGAATTGCAGCGCAAACAGCGACACGCTGCCGGTGCCGAGGACCAGCACCGTGTCGCCGGGTTTCACCTTGCCGCATACGACCAGGCCGCGCCAGGCGGTGACGCCGGTGCAGGTCAGCGTCGCGGCTTCGACATGGGTGTAGCCCCGAGGTGCCCTGGTGAAGGCTTGCGCCGGCATGCAGACATATTCGCTGGCCACGCCGTCAAAACTGTCGCCCGGCACGTCTCGCCTGATGGCGGGCGTCATGTCGCCGTCCGGCCACCAGGGATAGAAAACACTGACGACGCTGTCGCCCGGCTTGAACGCCTCGACATCGCTGCCGACGGCGATCACTTCCCCCGCGCCGTCGGACAGCGGCACGCGGCCGTCGGCGAGCGGTGTCTTGCCCTGCACCGCGAAATCGTCGCGCATGTTCAAGAGCAGGCGCGGATCCTGACCAGCACGTCACCCGGGCCCGGCTTCGGCGGGTCTTCCTCGACCAGCTCGAGCCTGTCCAAGCCACCCGGCGCTCTCAGCCTGACGAGCTTCATTGTCTGTCTCCGACGTGTGGGATGTTTCGATAAGGCGGGGCTGGCTCTAGCGGATCTGGCGGCCGGAGATGACCCGCAGCCAGGGTGCCAGGTGGAAGGCGCTCATCAGGAGATACATGGCGGCCATGCCGGTCAGCGGCGAGCCGCCCATGCACAGCATGGTGGCGTCACTACCCTGAAGGCAGGACAGCAGCGCCATGAGGGCGAAGGTGGGTGCCGCGGCGAGGCACAGCCAGTCGGCAATGCCAAGGGTGGTGGTGTCTTCGGGAGTCGCGCTGCCGGAATGGATATCGCTCATGGTCGTGATCCCTTGATGGACATGGGTTCCTCTCCCTCAATTCGTGAGGGAGAGGAAACCAAGCTGGACAGGCCTTACTACTCGCCCTTGTCCCTGAACGCGGCTTCACCCGCCGCCGACACTTCGGCCCATTTCTTGTCGGCGCCGGCCTCGTAATTGTCGTGCCAGTTCCACCAGCTGTAGAGCGGGGTTTGCGGATAGCCTTCGGGCGAGTCCTCCCAGATCTCCTGGCGGCCGAGCGGGGTGGCGTCGAGATAGCTCCAGACCGTACCCATCGCCTCGTCGCCGCGGCTGTTGATGAAGTAGGTGCGGAAGACGCGGTCGCCGTCATGGATGAAGACGTTGTGGCCATGCCATTCGTCGACGCCGAAATCCTTGTCGAAGCTGTCGGTGATTGTGTACCAGGGTATGTCCCAGCCCATCCGCGTCTTCAGCCGCGCAATGTCGGCCTGCGGAGCGCGCGAGGCGTAGGCAAGCGTGGTGTTGCGGGCGTTGAGATGGGCGAGATGGCCGACCTGGTCGGCGCCAAGCGAGCAGCCGCGGCAGGCGTGATCGGGCCAGCCATAGACGCCCGGTTCGAAGAAGGCGCGGTAGACGATCAGCTGGCGGCGGCCCTCGAACAGATCGAGCAGGCTTGCCTTGCCGTTGGGGCCCTCGAACACATAGGCCTTGTCCACTTCGACCCACGGCATGCGCCGGCGTTCGGCGGCGAGCGCGTCCTTGGCGCGCAGCGTCGCCTTCTCCTTGACGAGAAGCTGCGCGTGCGCGGCCGCCCATTCCTGCTGCGAAACGACCGGTGGGGTCTGCATCGTCATGTGCTTGGTCATTGGTCTTCTCCTTTGCCAGTGGTGCGGGCTGTTGTTGCCTGGGGATCCAGGCTAGGGCGGTGAAGCGGGGTGGGGTGAGTTACATCTGCGACGGGATTTGCATCATCCGGCCCGGCGCAGCAGGGGTGGCGGGGCCGTGCAGTGTGTTCGAGATCTTCGGTTGCAGGCATTTTCAACTACCTCTAATGAGATGCTTAATATGAATACCTGAGATGCTCAGGCTAACCAGTGCCGGAATTGGCGTCAACCGTGCGGCTTGCTGACCGGCGGTGGTGATTTAAGTTAGGGCGCAGACGTGCTGGGGTGGGAGTTACAAGTGTGACGGGATTTGAATGGACTCGCTGATCACCGCGGCGGCACTGGCGCTGGCGGCGGGCGATCCGCTCGGCGCGCTCGACCGCGTTGCCTTGCGCGAGGATGCGCCGGCGCTGGCGCTGCGCGGCATCGCCATGGCGCAGCTCGGCGACTTCGACCGCGCCAAGCTGCTCTTGCGGCGGGCGGCCCGCGCGTTCAGCCCGAAAGAGGCCGTCGCGCGCGCCAGATGCGTCGTTGCCGAGGCCGAGATCGCGCTGGTCTCGCGTGACCTGGGCTGGCCGGCCAAGGCGCTCGACGCGGCGCGCATGACGCTGGAAAAGCATGGCGACCGGCTGAACGCCGCGCATGCCGGCCACCTCAAGGTGCGGCGCCTGTTGTTGATCGGCCGGCTCGACGAGGCCGAGCATGTGCTGGCCGGGCTTGACCCGACGCCGCTGCCGCCGGCCGCGCGGGCCGCGCATGAGCTTGCTGTCGCCGGCATCGCCATGCGGCGGCTGCGGACCAGGCCGGCGCGCGCGGCGTTGGAATGGGCACGCCACGCCGCCCGCCAGGCCGGCATTCCCGGGCTCATGGCGGAGGTCGACAGCGCATCGCTGGCATTGGAAACACCCGCGGCGCGGCTGATCACGCAAGGCACGGAGCGGCCGCTGCTGCTCGAAGAGGTCGAGGCGCTGCAGGCATCGCCGGCGCTGGTCGTCGACGCGTTTCGCTACGCCGTGCGCGCCGGGGACAAAACGGTCTCGCTGGCGAGCCGGCCGGTGCTGTTCGCGCTGGCGCGTGCGCTCGCCGAAGCCTGGCCCGGCGATGTCTCGCGCGAGGAGCTCGTGGCGCGGGCTTTTGGCGGCAAGCATGCGGACGAATCGCATCGCGCGCGGCTGCGCGTCGAGATCGGCCGGCTGCGCGCCGAGCTTGGCGCGCTGGCGGATATCAGCGCCACCAAGCGCGGCTTCACGCTGGCGCCGCGCCATGCGCGCGCGGTGATGGTGCTGGCGCGACCAATCGAAGAGCGGCATGCGGCCGTGCTGGCCTTGCTGGCAGACGGCGAAGCCTGGTCGAGCTCGGCCCTGGCACTGGCGCTCGCAACCGGCCAGCGCAGCGTGCAGCGGGCGCTCGAGCCACTTGCCGAGGCCGGTAAGGTGCAGTCTTTCGGCCATGGCCGGGCGCGCCGCTGGATGACGCCGCCGGTGGCGGGATTCACGACCACCTTGTTACTCCCGGCGCCGCTGCCAAGTAGTTAGGAAGGGTGGATGACCACAATCGAGGACCAAGACATGAAACATTCAGCGGCCGAAATCCTGCGCGAATACGGACCCTTTGCGGGTGTGGAGCGGATACATGGGGTGAGCTTTGACGGCGAGAACGTCTGGTTTGCCTCGGGTGACAGGCTGAATGCCTTCGATCCGCAAAGCGGACAGAAGCTGCGTTCGATCGATGTCGCCGCCCATGCCGGTACCGCCTTCGACGGCCGGTATTTCTACCAGCTCGCCGATGACCGCATCCAGAAGATCGACCCCGATACCGGCGCGGTGCTCTCCACCATTCCGGCGCCCGGCGGCGGCCGCGACTCCGGGCTGACCTGGGCCGAAGGCACGCTCTGGGTAGGACAGTACCGCGAGCGCAAGATCCATCAGATCGATCCCGAGACCGGAAAAATTCTGCGCACCATCGAATCCAGCCGCTTCGTCACCGGGGTGACCTGGGTGGACGGCGAGCTGTGGCATGCCACCTGGGAAGGCGACGAGAGCGATCTGCGCCGCGTCGACCCGAAAACCGGCAAGGTTCTGGAGCGGCTCGACATGCCGGCTGGCATAAGCGTTTCGGGGCTGGAATCCGACGGCGCCGACCGCCTCTACTGCGGCAGCACATCCACCGCGGTGGTGCGGGCGGTGCGCCGGCCGAAATGAGCCGCTTCCTCTGACGAAGACATCAGGGCTGCATGTCGAGCCTCGGGAATTTGTCTGCCGGCGACTGGTCGTCGGCCTAGCGCGTGCCTAGATAGGCTGCGTTGGGCGACCGCCCGGACATCTCTTCGCAAAGGACCCGACCATGCCCGAACAGATCACGTTGAACGACGGCGCCACCATTCCCCAGCTTGGCCTTGGCGTGTGGCAGGTCGATCACGGCATCACGGCTGATGTGGTGGGTTGGGCGATCAAGGCCGGCTACCGGCTGATCGACACCGCCGAAGGCTATCAGAACGAGGAGGGCGTCGGCGAGGCGATCCGCGCAGCCGATGTGCCGAGAAGCGAGCTGTTCATCACCTCGAAGCTGCGCAACGGCGCCCACCAACGCGACGCCGCCCTTCGCGCCTTCGACGACACGATGAAGAAGCTCGGCGTCGAACAGCTCGACCTGTTCCTGATCCACTGGCCGGTGCCCAGCCAGGACAAATATGTCGAGGCGTGGAAGACGCTTGTCGAGCTGAAGCAGGCGGGGCGGATCAAGTCGATCGGCGTTTCGAATTTCAACCAGGACCATCTGGAGCGGATCATCGGCGAGACCGGCGCGGTGCCCGTGGTCAACCAGATCGAGTTGCATCCCCGCTTTCAGCAGCGCGACCTCAGGCATTTCCATGCCCGCTACGGCATCCACGCCGAAAGCTGGAGCCCACTGGGCAGCGGCCGGCTGCTCACCGACCCGACGATCGCGGGCATCGCTGGGAAGCACGGCAAGTCGGCCGCGCAGACGATTATCCGCTGGCACCTTCAGCAAGGGCTGATCGTCATCCCGAAATCAGTGCGCCAGGACCGCATCGCGGCCAATTTCGACGTCTTCGACTTCGAACTCGACGCGCAGGATCTGGAGACGATCGCCGGCATGGATTCGGCAGATGGACGGGATGGACCGAACCCGGCGACGGCTTCGTTTTTGTTCTAAAGAGCCGCCGGCGAAGCTGCCGATCTCCCCCCAAGTGGGGGAGATGTCCGGCAGGACAGAGGGGGGCGCTGTCCCGCCGACGTGTCAGCCTGTGCCGCCCAAACCCGCAGCGATGACAATATGTTGGCAGACATTGTCGATGTCGCATATGACATCGTCACTCCAGAACCGCAGGACGATCCAGCCGTCCTGTTCGAGGCGCTTCGTCCTGGCCTGGTCGGCTATCGCCAGATTTTCGTCGCCATGCTGCGAGCCATCGACTTCAACAATGAGCTTTTTCTCCGGGCAAGCGAAATCGACAATGTAGCCAGCGATTGGAAATTGCCTCCGAAAGCCTAACCCCATCAGACGATGCGCACGAAGTTCGTTCCAAAGCTTCAGCTCGGCGCCCGTCATCACCTTGCGCATTGATTTGGCGTTGCCACGTTGTCTTGGCGGCAGGGGCGTGTGGGTCATTGTCAGACGCTGGTCAAGGTAGGGTAGCGACGTTTGCGCTCTACGGCGCCCCCCTCTGTCCTGCCGGACATCTCCCCCACTTGGGGGTAGATCGGCAGCGTGGCCGTCAGCGCACTACGAAGTTCAGATCCCGGACCCATCCAGCTGCTGTGCATCCTCACCCTCCCAGGGCGCCGGCAGTGAGCCGCCGCGGCTGAGGTTGGCCGAGGGCATGGGCATCCAGCATTTCAGCTCGGGGTCGGCATATTCGACGACGCGGCCGGGTGAGGAATCCGACGCGCGCCAGCCTTCGCCGGCGAACTGGTCGCCGCGCGCCCAGTAGGCGAGGTCGACTTCCGCCGGCCCTTGTTCGGAGGGACGGACCGTGACCAGGATCCGGCTGCCGTCCTTGGGCGCGCTCGACATGTGGCGCCACCGTTCGGGCTCGTCCATCGCATTTCCTCCTGCCTTGGTCCAAGGTGAAGTGTCGCCTCGCCATCAGGGGCGGTCAACCCAAACTTTGTGCAATCCGTCCGGTTTCGATTGGCGGCCAAAACACCTTGATGCACCCTGGCCCGGTCCACGGGGAATGGATGAAATGTCGGCTTGCACTGGCCACCTCCGTCCTAGGTCTGGCGATGTTGGTCAGGACAAGGAGAGGCATTCATGAGTGACAAGATCGAGCCGATGTTGGCTGGGGGCGACATGAAACTGTATTTCAGCCGCAATCCCAATCCGCGCCTGGCGGTCGCGGTGGCGCGTCACCTCAAGGCGCGGGTGACCTTCGAATTCGCGTCACCGTTCGCGCCGGGACAGGCGGAGCGATTCCGGCCGCTCAATCCCAACCTTTCCATCCCCATACTGGCGTGGCCGGGCGGCAGCCTGTGGGAGACCGACGCCATAGCCTGCCGGCTGTCGCGCGATGTCGGATCGGATTTCTGGCGCACCGGTGATGACGAGCCCGACATGATCCGCTGGCTGAGCTGGGGCAAGGAGAATTTTGCTCGGGCCTGCGACATGGTGCATTTCGAGCGTGGCACCAAGCAGCGCTATCACTTAGGGCCAATCGATCATCAGCTGGTCGAGGAGGGGCTGAGGCTCTTCGATACGACGGCGGCAATCCTGGAGGCGGCGCTTGGCAACCGGCAATGGCTGGTCGGAGATCGGGTCTCCTATGCCGATTTCCGCATGGCGACGTTCCTGCCCTTCAACGGTGTCGCCGGCCTGCCGCTCGGCGACTATCCCGCGCTTATCAGCTGGTATCGCCGGCTCGAAGCCATCGACGCCTGGCGCGACCCTTTCGAGGGGCTGGATGCGCCGCATTTGCCGCCGGTGCCGCGGCAAGGCGCGTAAGCTGGGAGCGGTAAGGGGCAAACTGACGACCGGCGCATACACAAAGGAAACTTGAAGACGCCGGCCGCCATTTGGGGCGTTGGGGTGCATCCCGTTGGGGCGCGATGCAAGGTCAGGCTACGCGGATGCCTGGCGCCTTCAATCGGAACGCTGGCCCATGGTGAACAGGTGGTTACTATCCACAGGCCGGCGACCATCCTTAGGGACCCATCGTTGCCCCTCACGCCTGTGTGCAACACTCCATGGCCGGCCATCGGCGCTCGACGGGCAGCGCCTGGGTTGCTAAGCCCCATGCCGCGCAGGAGACCTTTTTGAGTCGAGACATGACCGTTGCGATCGAGATGGGACACACCAATGCGGGCGCCCCAGCCAACCTCGATCTTGAGGAACTGCTGGCGACCCGCCTTCTGGTGCAGGGCAATTCGGGCTCCGGCAAGTCGCATCTGTTGCGCCGGCTCTTGGAACAGAGCGCGCCCTGGGTGCAGCAGACCATTATCGACCCCGAAGGCGACTTCGTCTCGCTCGGCGAGCGCTACGGCCATCTGGTGATCGATGCCGAGGAGCATACCGAGCGCGGCCTGCAGGCGGCCGGGGAGCGGGCGCGCATCCACCGCGTCTCCACCGTGCTCAACCTCGAAGGGCTCGACGCCGAAAACCAGATGCGGCGCGCCGCCGCCTTTCTCGGCGGGCTGTTCGAGGTTGCCCGCGACCACTGGTATCCGATGCTGGTGGTGGTGGACGAGGCGCAGCTGTTCGCGCCGGCGGTGGCCGGCGAGGTTTCGGACGAAGCGCGCAAACTTTCGCTTGGCGCTATGACCAATCTGATGTGCCGTGGCCGCAAGCGCGGGCTGGCCGGCATCATCGCCACGCAGCGGCTGGCCAAGCTCGCCAAGAACGTCGCGGCGGAAGCCTCCAATTTCCTCATGGGACGCACCTTCCTCGACATCGACATGGCGCGCGCCGCCGATCTGCTCGGCATGGAACGGCGCCAGGCGGAAGCTTTCCGCGATCTGGAGCGCGGGCAGTTCATGGCGCTGGGACCGGCGCTGTCGCGCCGGCCGCTCGGCCTGCGCATCGGCCCGACCGACACCAGCCCGCGCAACGGCACGCCGCGGCTGATGGCGATGCCGGAGGCAGCCCTTGAGGACGCCCGCGCGATTATCCTGGCCGCGCCGCCGCCCGAAACGGCGCGCACGCCGCGCCGGGTGGCGTCACCGGACCTGCTCGACCAGCTGATGGCGGCGAAGTCGGCGGCGCTGGAAATCGGCCCCGAACCGGCGGAGCCGCAAATCAGCGCCGAGGATCTGGCGGAGCGGCGCGAGCGGGTGGACCGCGTGCTGCGCGCCATTCTTGCACAGCCCGACGCGGGTTTTCGCGTGATCGGCGTGCTCTACCAGGAATTCGTGGTGCGCTGCCGCATCGAGGGGCTGGCCTCGGTGGTGCCGGACCTGGCTGAATTTCGCCGCATGCTGACGCGCGCCCGCGCCGGCCTCGGCTCCGACATGGCGGCAGGCGACGACGCCTGGAGGGATGTTTCCGTCCGCGCGTCGCTGCTGCCCGACGACATGCAGGGCGTGTTCATGATGATCGCGCGGGCGGCGAAGGAGGGCTGGCCGTGCCCGAGCGACGCCGCGATCGCGCGCGCCTATGGTTCGCACTCGCTGCGCCGTGCGCGGCGTCTCTTGACCTATATCGAGGAGCAAGGCCTGATCGTGTGCCAGCTCGACGGCACGGGAAAGCGCACCGTGACGTTGGTCGAACTCGCCTGGGCCACGGCGCCCGGCGACCCCAACGCCGAGGAGGTGGAGCAGGGGAGCCTGGCGCTGTGAGGGGCTATGACGCGTTCAACTCCCGGCGGATCGCAGGGGCGGCCTGGCGGCAATGCCGCCCGGGTGCGCATCATGGGGACGCCGCGGTCCGGCACAAATCTCGCCAAGCACCTGGTCGAAACCCATCTCGGCGTGCCCGTGGTCTTCGACCAAGGCTTTTGGAAGCATGGGATCTTTCCGGCCCTGATGAATGGGCGCGACCTCGGATATGGCGACTTGCCCATCATCGTGATGAGCAAGGATCCCATTACCCAGCTTCTGTCATGGTTCCGTTATAGCAGGAACGACAGCCTTTTCCGGCCGGCCAGACATCTCGGACCGTTCCTGAACGGACCTTTCGAAATCAGGCAGGATTTCACGCGGCCCAGGATGGCGTACAGGTTCCGCACGCCTGCCGATTACTGGAACCAGTTCTATTTTGCCATGGAAGCCCTGCGCCGCACCGGTGCGCCGGTGCATTTCGTCAGCTATGAGCAGCTCGTTTCGACGCCGGCGCTTTGCCTTGCTTCGATTTCGCGTTTTCTCGACCTGTCCCCGCCTTTCGACGCCGGCACCACCGTGACCATCCCTCGGCATGCGATCGGTGCCAGCAATGACATCGATCGGCCCGCGGACCCGGCCGCCAGGCAGGGTCCGTTCGATCCCTCACGCGCGGATCTGGCATCGGCGCTCGCCAGGATCGGTTGGCGCAATGCGCGCCGCATCCTGCGCGACATCGACGATGACGTGCTCGATGCGACGGGCCGGGCCGGATTTCGCGAAACCTGCCGGAAGGCGATTGGTCCCGCGGCGATAGCGAGGTCGTTCATCGACTTCTGGTGAGGTTGGTGCGCCGCGCGGCGCGGCTTCCAACCGCCTATTTCTGTTTGCGGCCCAGCCCCATGGATTTGGCGAGTTTCGAGCGCGTCGCGGAATAGTTTGGCGCCACCATCGGGTAGTTGGACGGCAGGTTCCACTTCTTTCGATACTGGTCCGGCGTCAGGCCATAGTTCGTCTCGATATGCCGCTTCAGCGATTTGAAGCGCTTGCCGTCCTCCAGGCAGATGATGAAATCCGGCGTGACGGATTTTTTCACGGGCACGGCATATCTGATCTCGTCGGGCCCGCCATCGGCAACGCCATCCGAAATATTCCGGATCGATGCGTGTATTTTTCCGATGAAGTCGGGAAGCTCGGCGGCGGGAATGGGATTGTTCGAGACATAGGACGAGACAATGTCGGCGGTTATGGAAATGACCGGATCGATATGCTTTCCGTTTCCGAGGCCGGCGCCGGCGGTGACTTCATCAGGCGTTTCTTCGAAAATCCCCCCGGCCCGAACGATGGTTGGTCTGACATAAGGCTTCTTCAAAAGGCTTCTCCTTGACGAGCATGGTCTGGTGGTTACATCTGTCAGATCATAGTTGTGGGAAAATTTCACACGTGTCAACTGGCGTGAGCCAAGATGATTTGGCCAAGTCGAGGCGTCGTTCGCCATCGGGGTGCGGGCAGCCGGAACTGCGCGACAGAAGCACCGCCGATGTCGCTTCTTTGGCCGGCGCCCTTGTGGAAGCATTTCCCACAAGCTATTTTCGGCAGGAATTTCCGAGGGATGGATGATCGATCTCGCGATTGAGAAGTGAAGGCGACGATGAGCAAATCGGCGGGACAATATCTGGATGCCGCGGGCGTCCAGAACGCGTTGAACCGGGTCCTTCGCCCGCTGGTGCGATTGGCCATCAAGTGCGGCGTGACGTTTCCGGCCTTCGTCGATCTGCTGCGCCAGCTCTACGTCAATGTGGCCGAGCATGAATTCGCCTTGCCCGACAAGCAGCAGACCGATTCCAGGGTCAGCCTGCTGACGGGCGTCCACAGGAAGGAAGTCAGCCGGCTGAGAGGGGCGGGCGCTCCGGTGCGGGTGGTGCCCGATTCCGTTTCCAGGACGAGCGCCATCGTCGCGCGCTGGCTTGCCGATCCGCAGTTCGTCGATGCCAAAGGCGTGCCGTTGCCGCTGGCGCGGACGAGCGAGGCGGGCGAGCCGTCCTTCGCCGGCCTGGTGGAATCGGTGACCCGCGATCTCAGGCCGCGAGCCGTTCTCGACGACTGGCTCGACCGGGAGCTGGTCGAAATCGATAGCAAGGATCGCATCGTGCTGATGGAAGGGGCGATGGTGCCGCGCGGCGATGGCGAGGTCCGGCTTTACTATTTTGCCCGCAATCTTGGCGACCATGCGGCCGCCTCGGTCGAGAACGTTCTCGCCGACGCGCCGCCCTTCCTCGAGCGCGCTGTCCACTATGACGGGCTGTCGGAAGACCTTGCCAGGTCGCTCGAGGCCTACAGCCGCGAGATCGCGGTCGAAACGCTGCTGCGCCTCAACAAATACGCAAACCAGGCCATTCAAAGCGATCCGGGCGGCACCAGCCGGTGGAACTGGGGGGTCTATATCCTCACCGCCGACGGCACGTCGCTGGTTGCCGAGGAATCGCCTGAGAACAAGGATGCCGGCGGAGAGACGGCATGAGCGGGAGGCCGACGAGACGGGATTTCCTGACGCTCGCGGCCGCCGTGCCGGCAGTGTTCTTCAGTCCGCTTGCGAGGGCGACCGAACCGTCGAAAGACCAGGGCATTGGCGGCACCGGCTGGACGGCGGGAACCGACGGCGACCAGGGCATCGGCGGCACCGGCATCGTCGGCACGATCCAGCGCTTCGGCAGCATTTTCGTCAATGGCGTGCGGGTTCAGTACCAGCCTGACGTGCCGGTCTGGATCGACGGCGTCCGCGTAGCCCCGAACAGCCTGAAGGTCGGGCATGTCGTGCGCGTCGCGGTGGTCCAAAAAGCCGATCGTGTGATGACCTCCGCCATCCATGTCACCAGCGAGGTGGTGGGACCGATCGAGCGCAAGACCGCCGGCTCGCTACGGGTGCTGGGACAGCAGGTCGACATCAGTCAGCTTGCCGAGGGATCGACGGTCGGGGTGGGCGATATCGTCGCCGTCCACGGCATTCGCCGGCCCGACGGGAAAATCGTCGCCAGCCTGGTGGAGGCCAGGCCGGATGAAACGCACTATCTGGTTCGCGGCCTGGCGGTGGTGCGGTCGGGTGCGTTGCTGGTCGGGCGGCTCAAGATCGGACCCGGATCGTCGCCGCTGGCAAATCGGCGCGTTCAGCTGACCCTCACCAAGGCCACGGGCGGATACAAGATCGTGCATCTGGAGGCGGAAGCGCCGGTGCCGCAGGCCCATGTCGCCGATGTTCTCTATGAGACGTTTCTGCAGCGGCGCGGACAATTGCTGGAATCGGGTCTGGGCGTCGCCGTCGACAATCAGAACGGCGATGTGACATCGACGGCTGCTGTCCGGGCTTTTATCGAGGTCGGGTTTGATCGCGACGGCAATGTCGTGTCGGCGTCGCGCGGGCGAGGTGCCGGCGGGCCGTCGCCGCACCAACCTGGCATGCCTCCCGGCAAGCCCCCCGGCGGGCCGAATGGGCCGGGAGGACCTGGAGGACCTGGAGGACCTGGGGGACCAGGGGGGCCGGGCGGCCCTGGTGGGCCGGGCGGGCCTTAGAGCCTTCATCGTTTCTCGGAAGCCGCACATCGCGTCGTCATCCCTGGGCGAAGCAGGAGCGAAGCTCCGTCGCGGAGACCCTGGGATCCATTCCGTGACCTTAATCGTGGAGTGCAGCGGTGCAGAATTCTGCACCGTAGCAGCGCTTCCGAGTCCCGGCATGGATCCTGGGGTCTGCGCCGCGTCGCTTCGCTCCTTGCTCCGCCCCAGGATGACGAAGCGATGGATGTGCCAGAGTTCTGACGGGCGCGACGATCCGGCCGGTCCGTCCTTTGCGATAGACGGAACCGGCCGGCACAGCCGTACGGGGCTCGTTGGGTAGGGGCGTGAGCTTTTTTGGTACGGCTGCTTTCCGCGGACCATACGGGGGGCGGACGGTCCGCTGAATCCTATGGAATGTCCTAGCTTCCTTTCCTCTCACAGTCGCTGACGGACTCAACATGTGGGAAAATTAACCACAAGTCAACCGTTCGCTCTTGACGTGGGTAAATTTCCCACATACATCAGATCGACGCCTGAGGACGATCATTTCAAACCCTCGGGCCTCGGAACAAGGCAAGACAATCCGAAATGACGCGGCTTGGCCGCCACGGATTTTGTTGCCTCCGGATCGAGTTGATTTTCGGTGAAGCAACCTCGAAGGTAAACCATTGAAAAAACTATATATTGATGCCTCCCTGCCGTTTCGCTGGGGGCCGCATCCGCCAGTGGGCATCCCGCGCGTCGAAACGGCGCTCATCCGTCAGGCGCTGCGATGCAAGGGCTCGCCGGTCGGCTTCTTCATCGTCGATGCTTGGGGGCAGGGTCAAAGGCTCGATGAAACGGAACTTCGCTATCTCCGCCGGCTCGTCGACGGCGATCTGCCGCAACCGATTGGCGGCGAGGGAAGCTCGTATCTGGCGCGGCTGTGGCAAGTGCTGTCGATCATGTGGGAGGCGCCCTTCGCTGCCGGGCGCGAGTTCGATCGCGTGGCGGCGATCTTCCTCTCGGGGTCCGAGATGCGGCGCGGCGTCAAGTTTCAGCTGTCGAAGACGGCCATCCGGCTGTTCAAGATCGTGAAGTCGGCGCTGCGCCCAAGCAGGCTCGATAGCGGAGATCCGCTGAAGGACGAAAACGCCATATGCTTTCTGTCCAGCGCCAGCGTGCACGAACTGGCCTCGGGCAAGTTCGCGGGAAAGAAAGCCAAAAGCGGCATCTTCACCTTGATGCACGACCTCATTCCGATCGACTTCCCGCAATTCGTCGGTCCGCATCACGCGCGCGGTTTCGTCCGCAACACGGCATGGCAGCTGGAGAATGCGCAGCTGCTCGTCTGCGTCTCGAAATACACCGCCGACAGGGTAAAATGCCATGCGAAGGCCTCCGGCGTTGCCCGGGTTCCGCAGGTCGCGGTGGCATCGCCCGGCGCTTTTCTCAGGGAAGGCGTCAGCGACCGGGAAATGTCCATCGAAAAGCAAAACCAGAACCGCAAGTTCGTCCTCTACTGCTCGACGATCGAGATCCGCAAAAACCACATCCTGCTGCTCAAGGTGTGGCACCGGCTTTTGCCGCTGCTGGGAGAGCGGCTGCCGAGGCTGGTGCTGTGCGGCCGCTGGGGCTGGATGTATGAGGAGCTCACCGCCTTCATGGCGCAGCATCCGGAACTTGCCGAGCATGTCCAGTTCCGTTCCAACCTCAGCGACCGGGAGCTGGCGGAGCTCTACCGGGACGCCGAATTCAGCGTCTATCCCTCGGCGGTCGAAGGCTGGGGGCTTGGAGCGGCCGAGTGCCTCGATTTCGGACTGCCGGTGCTGATTTCGGACGCGCCGTCGCTGACTGAGGCGACGCAAGGGCTGATGCCGACCATTCCCGCCCGTGACGTCGAAGCCTGGTGCGCCGCGGTCGCCAAGGCCTGCACCGATCCGGTGTGGCTGGCGGAATTGCGCCACATCATCGCGTCGCGCTACCGCCCGATCCGCGAGCGAGAATTTTTCGCGACCATTGTCGACCATGTCGCGGAAGCCGACGCTGTCGCGGGAGCCGACGCTGTCGCAGGGATCAGCTCAGACGATCTCGCGCCGAGGATTTACGGGCCGCATCCGGCGGCCGGGCAGACCAGGCAGCCCAGCGCATTGGGCGCCGATCAACCGGTATTTCGCGGGGCGTGATGGGAACCATTGTCGATATGTCGACGCTTGGCGGGACGCGGGAGCGCTCCGGCAATATTGCCGTGCGGGTGATGGGGACGCCGCGATCCGGCACCAATCTGGCGAAATATCTGCTCGAACGCTATCTGGGCGTACAAATCGTTTTCGATCACGGCTTCTGGAAACACGGGGTCTTTCCGGCGCTCATGAACGGGCGCGATATACAGTATGGCGACCTCCCCATCGTCGTCCTGAGCAAGGACCCTGTCAGCCAGATCCTGTCGTGGTTCCGCCTTGCCAGGAACGATACGATTTTCAAGCCGAACGGCAATCTCGGTTCGTTTCTCACGCAGCCCTTCGACGTCAGGCAGGATTTCACCGAGCCGAAGCGCATGGAATACAGGTTCCACTCGCCGGCCGATTACTGGAACCAGTTCTATTTCGCCATGGACGCGCTTCGCCGCTCCGGCGCGCCGGTACATTTCGTGCGCTATGAGCAGTTGGTGTCGGACCCTGACGATTGCCTGGGTTCGATCTCGCGTTTTCTCGATCTTGCCTCGTTCTTCGATGCCCGCCGGGTGGTGGCTCTCCCCAGGCACACACTTGGTGCCAGCAACGACTTCGACCCTACGGAAAGCCCTGCGGATGAAAAGGCCTTCGACCCGGCGCGCGCCGAGCTGGCATCGGCGCTGGCCAGGATGGGATGGCGCAATGCCCGCACCATCCTGCGCGCCGTCGACGACGACGTGCTTGATGCCACAGGCCGGGCAGGATTTCGCCAGACCTGCCGCGAGGCGGTTGGCCCGGTGGCGATGCTGAGGTCGCTGGTCGGCTTCTGGTGAGGCGCCGGCGACGGTCGGTCAGCCTGCCGCCGCGATGCCGGCGTGGTGGCTGCCCAATTGCCACAGGGGCAGCGGAAACCGCCCATGCTGCACTTCGATGAGGCGAAAACCCGCCCCGCCGATCAGGCGCAACGGATCGCGGTTGAGATGGCAGCCGCCGGCGATCGATCCCCACAGCCGGTTCAGGCGCTGCTGCCACCGGCGGCAGCGCGGCCCCTCGGCCTGGCCGTGCTCGATGAAGATCAGCCGGCCCGTTGGCTTCAGGATGCGGCGGATTTCGCTGAGCGCGGCTTGAGGGTCGGGAATGGTGCAGAAGGCATAGGTGACGACCACCGTGTCGGCGACGCCATCGGCCAACGGCAGGCTTTCGCCGCCGGCGCGGATGCATTCGACTGGGAAGGGCGAAGCGCTGCTCTTCGGTGCGGCGAGGCCGAGCATGGTGCCGTCGGGATCGATGCCGATCAGCCGCTCGACCCTGGCGGCATCGTAATAGGGCAGGTTGAGGCCCGAGCCGAAGCCGACCTCGACGACGACGCCGTGCGCCCGCGGGATGACGCGCCGGCGCATCCGCGAAAAGGCGCCGGCCGAGCAGCCGGCGTGGACGAAATAGGGGGCGACGCAGCGCGCATACCAGGAGAGGCAGGTCTGGCACATGGTTCAGCCCCCATGCCCGGCGGCAGGGACGCCGTCGGCTAGCGGTTCGGATGTGCGGTGGCTTGATGTATTGACCGGTGACATTTCTCGCTCCAAGGGAGTTGATCGGGCCGGATCGGCTCGAAACCGGGGATAGAAGGCCGGCGTCCCCTCAACGTCCTCTCGCTGGGCGGCCGCGTGCGGACCGATGGAGCTGATACAACTCCGACTTCTGGGTTTTCCGGAGTTCCGGCTGAACGGACGGCCAGTGGAGCTTGGCCTGCGCAAGGCGGCGGCGCTGCTGATCTACCTCGCCGAGGCCGGCGGGCCGGTGGCGCGCGACGTTGCCGCCACGCTGCTGTGGCCCGAGGCCGATGCGGAAGCCGCCCGCGCCCGGCTGCGGCGCACGCTCTACAAGATCCGCATCGCGTTCGGAGAGGAGGTCATATCAGCCAGCGCGACATCGCTGAGCCTGCGCCCGGCGCTGTCGGTCGAGGCCGACTCCCGGGCTTTCGACCATGCCTGCGATGCCGGTCTTCTCGACGATGCTGCCGATCTCTACAGGAACGACTATCTCGCCGGTTTCTCGCTGCTGGATTGTCCCGAATTCGAGGAATGGGTGTTCTTCCGCCGCGAGGCCTTGCGCAGCCGGCTGGTGCAGGCGCTGGAGCGGCTGGTCGAGGCCAAGATCGCCGGCGGCGAACCGCGCGGCGCTGTAGTCCACGCCACGCGCCTTGCCGCCCTCGACCCCTTGAGCGAAAGCGCGCACCGCCATTTGATCCGCGCCCATCTGGCGGCCGGCGACAGGGCGGCGGCCGAGCGCCAGGGCGAAACCTCGACGCGGCTGCTGCGCGACGAACTCGGCGTGGCGCCGGACCCCGCCACGATCGCTTTGCTGCGCGCGAGCGATGCCGAGGTGCCGAGAACCCGCTATATCCAGGTCGACGGCATCCATATCGCCTATCAGACCGTCGGCAGCGGCCCGGCAGATATCGTGCTCGTTCCCGGCTTCATCTCGCATGTCGAGCGCATCTGGGAAGACAGGAGCTGCCGCGCCTGGCTCAATGCCGTGTCGCGGCTCGGCCGGCTGATCCTGTTCGACCGCCGCGGCATGGGCCTGTCCGACCGCGTCGGCGCCCGCCCGACCGTCGAGGCGACCGCGCGCGACATACTGGCGGTGATGGACGCGGCCGGCAGCCGTCGCGCCGTGCTCGTCGGCGCCTCGGAGGGCGGGCCGGGCTGCATCCGCTTTGCCGTCGACCACCCGACCGCCTGACCGGCCTGGTTCTCTGGGGCTCGCTCGCCAAGGGCAGCCACGCGCCCGACTATCCCTTCGCGCTGACATCGGCGCAATACGACCTCTGGCAGCAGCGCCTGCTCGCCGGCTGGGGCGGCCCGGCGGAAATCGAAACCTTTGCGCCTAGCGTCGCCGCCGACCGCCAGGCGCGCGCCTGGTGGGCCGGCCTGCTGAGGGCCGCCTCCAGCCCCGGCGCCGTCGCCGGCCTGCTGCAGGCGCTGCGCGACGCCGATGTGCGCCCGCTGCTGTCAAAGGTCTCGGCCAGGACGCTGGTCCTGCACCGCACCGGCGACCGCGCCGTGCGTGTCGAGGCCGGAAGGTATCTGGCGGCGAGGATACTGGGAGCAAAGTTTGTCGAGGTGGAGGGGAGGATCACTGGTTCTGGGTGGGGGGAGCAGGGGGTGTTGTTGGAGGGGATTCGGGGGATGACGAGCGGACGGTAAGGCCGGCCCCGCTCCCGCGCGCGCCGGCCAGAACCGGCGTTGGTCAGGGTGGCGAGGCCGCCGTGCTGGTCAACGTCAATGACACGTCGTCGCGTTCCTCAGTGCCTCCGCACGGGAAGGCTCGGGCAATGCCGCGACCCGCCGTACGGAAGCATAGAACCTGGGATAATCGCCTGAGCACAAATCATACAGGCGAAGGAACGCCGGAACCTGTTCGCCGTAGACGGACGTCGCGGCGAGCTTTGCGTTGTTGATGGGGCTGTTGAACCAGGCATCGTATCCGCGATATCCGGCCCAGCGCCTGTCGCGCATTTGCCGGTAGCGCACCCGCAGCCTGTCGATCGCGGCTGTTTTGGCGGCAGCCATCTGCTGCGAGGTGCGGGGACTTCCATAGATCTGCCTCAACTCGTCCCGGGTTGTCGCTATCAGTCCGAGAAAATCCGCTTTGCGCTGGCGATCGATTTCGTAACTGCGCAATCCGGCGCGATTGCCGGTGGCGCGCAGCCATTTCCTCACCCCGGTGGTTTCGACGGCGACCGCGAAAGCCTCGTTGAACGCGGAGTCGCCCTTCACATAGATTTTCTGATGCGCCAGTTCATGGAAGATGAGGCCTGCGAGATACATGGCGTCCTGACGCAGCATGGTGCTGAGCAGCGGGTCGCTGAACCAGCCCAGCGTGGAATAGGCGGTGACGCCCGAGACGTAGACGTCCAGGCCTTGTTGCTGCAGTTCGGCAGCACTTTCAGCCGCGGATTTCTGGGAAAAGTAACCCCGGTACGGAACGCAGCCGAAGACCGCAAAGCACCATGTTATCGGCGTGAGCGAGAATTGCGGCGCGGCAAAAACGGCAAGGGTCACGTTATCTCGACCGATGTCGACATAGCTGCGGTAGCTGCTGTTATCGGGGAGCGCCAGCTCATCCGTGGCAAAGCGACGTATGGCGCTCGCCGACGTCAACTTCGTGCGCAGTGCCACAGGCGTCGAGGGATCGTGGATGAGCTTTCCGACATTTTTCCGCGCGGCCATGATCTGCACATGGCCCTCCAGCGCCTGCGCGTAGTAGGAGACGCTGGTGCAGCCGGCCACGCCGGACGCCATGACCACGGCGGCAAGCAATCGAAAAAAGCGCTTCACAGCTTGCCCACCGCCTGCTCGTCGTCCATGGCGCGAATGCCCCATTTGCCCTCGTGTCAGGCGCACCGATTTTCGTCAAGACCTGGCGGGGGCAGCCTTTCGAATTGGCAGGACAGGCAAGGTGGCCATTCGCGACCGTCGCGCCCAGCGTCGCTGCCGACCGCCAGACGCGCGCCTGGCGGGTCGGCCTGCTCAGAGCCGCCCCAATCCCGGCGCGGTCGCCGGCCTGCTGCAAGCGCTGCGCGACGCCGATGTGCGGCCGCTGCTGTCAAAGGTCGCGGCCAAGACGCTGGTCCTCCACCGCACGGGTGACCGCGCGATGCGGGTCGAGGCCAGACGGTATCTGGCCGCGCGGATTGCGGGGGCGCGGTTTGTCGAGGTGGAGGGGAGGATCACTGGTTCTGGGTGGGGGAGCAGGGGGTACTGCTGGAGAGGATCGGGGGGATGGTGCGGGGTGGGTGAGCGACCGATAAGCGACGAAAAGAGTGCACTGGACTGCACCCCGAGGGTGAGACACGGTAATTTCTGTGACAGGTTGTTTTCATTTAGAGTTTAGGGCTAGCGCGAAGTTGGCTTCGAATTCAAGCGGCGGGCAGTAACCGAGGGCGGAGTGGAGGCGCTCGGTGTTGTAAATGGTGTCGATGAAGACGCTGATGAAACGTCTTGCGTGCTCGATGTTCTTGAAGCGGCGTCCGTCGACTTCTTCGGTCTTGAGGGTCTTCATGAAACTCTCGGCTTTGGCATTGTCATAGGGATTGCCGGGCCTGCTCATGCTGACGGTGATGTCGTGGCCAGCGAGGCGCTGGCGATAATCGGTCGAAGCATATTGCACGCCACGATCAGAATGATGAATGAGGCTGGCGGGTCTGGGCTTGCGATCGGCAAGTGCGTGCTCCAACGCTGCCACGGCAAGGGAGGCATCGAGGTTGGGAGCCAGCGCCCAGCCCACGACCTTGCGCGAGAAGCCGTCGAGAATGACGGCGAGATAGGCGAAGGCCTCGCGCAGGCGAATATAAGTGATATCCGCCACCCAGATCTGGTCCGGCCCCGAAGGCACCAGGCCACGCAACAGATTGGGCACAATGAGAAAGCCATGGCGGCTGTCCGAAGTGGGTGGCGCAAAAGGCTTGCGGCGCATCGCGATCAGGTTGTCCTCGCGCATAAGCCGCTGAACCCGCTTGGCATTTACAACCATGCCTGAACGCCTGAGCACGGCCGTGATACGGCGGTAGCCATAGAACCGGTGGCGCAGGCTGAGTAATTGGATATGGCTCGTCAGTTCTACATCGGCTTCGCGCGGGGCACGGGCCTCGAAGCGGCGATAATAACTCGCCCGGGACACGCCGGCGAGTTTGCACAGATGCTGAACGTCAACTTTGCCGGCGTCAGATGCCGTCATGGCTTCGATGACTTCCGTGAGACGGGCGCGATTGAGCCTTGCCGATCCGCCGCGTCCAAGGCGCGCAAGGCTTTGTGAAAAAAATCGATATCGAGCGCCTGTTGTCCGATCTTGCGTTCAAGCTCGGCGATCTTCACGCGCGCCTTGGCCAGTTCGCCGCTGCTGCCTTTTGCCGCCGGTTCAGCCAACGGGCGTAACTTACGCCGACCGGGTTTGGGACCGCGCTTACGGTTCAATCCCGCAGGCCCATGCAGCTCCCACGCCTTGCGCCAGTCATGCAGAAGTTTGCGTGAAACGCCGAGTTCGCGGGCCAAAGGCAACACGGCCTCGCCCGCCTCAAGCCGCTTGATCGCCGCTAACTTAAATGCCGTCGGAAACGTTCTGAACGTCATTCTGTCTGTCATAGGTCATCCTCCAGGATAACCTGTCACAGAAATTACCGTGTCTCACCCTCGGGGTGCAGTCCAGCACTGTCACCGTAATTCCCGTGCCCAAATGATCGTGAGCCCTGTGACGGGGCATGACATCGGGCCGTTAGGCATGCGAGGTCAGGTCCTTCGAACCAGGCCGGCGAACCCTGCCACGGCTAAAGTCGTTATGACCCAGCCGAAGGCGATGTAGAACCACAGCCCGATGCGCAGCGCCAATCCGCACGGCCACGGCGGGGTTCCGCATTCGTTTTCGGCGGCCGGGCGCCAGGCATCCCTTTGCTGCAGGGACAGGATGGGAACCAGCATGTCCACCGAATAGGCGATCGGGTTGAAGCGCGGATATCCCATTGGAAGTGGGTGGTGCGCGGCCCATTCGATCCGCGCCGGATCGTTCGTCGGCACCATCAGGGCATCGGCGCCCAGATAGAAGGACACCGACATGATCGCAACCAGCGGTACGACCGCGACAAGAGCACGTTGCGGCTGATAGCCATATCCCATGGCCCAACCATAAAGCCATGAAAGCCATCGGCGGACGCGTGGTTCGATCTTGCGGGTTGCCGCGCGCTCCTTGGCCAGCAGAACCGTTCGCGCGTCGCGCTCGCGCCCCTGTTGACGCAGGATTTTGGTCATTTGCTCGAACGGCTGCCAGGACGGCGCTGCGGTGCCCGAATCAGGCTGCAGCGCGATCCATCGCAGGCGCTCGTGCGGTGTCAGCGGCATCAAGCGCGTGTAGCTCAGACCATCCAGAAGCAGCCGTGACGGTCGAGGCCAGGAGGGTTCATCGTCTTCGATGCCATGCACCTCGGCGCCGCGCAGATCGACTGTTCCGTTGGTGCGAAACTTATCGTTCAGATAAAGTGATCCCTTTACGCTAGCACGGCGCAGTGACAGCGTGGTCCCGCGCCGATGGAGGAGTTGCGCCTCGGACAGATCGACGTCATCTCCAATGCTCGCATATGAGAGATCGAGTGTTCCGAGAAGGCGCGTGTGTCCCCACGGCCCGCGCATCGAAGCGTAAAATTCGCCACCGATTTTGGCGGCCCGAAACGACAGGGCGCTTCCGGCTCGACCATGCATCCGACAAGGGCCCAATTCTACGTTGCCGGCAATCGAAGCGCGGTTGAAGGCGACTTTGCCACGCGAGACGAAGCCGTCGGCGAGGCTGAGTCCTCCGCCGATGGTCG
Organism: Mesorhizobium kamtschaticum; assembly: GCF_056174585.1. NCBI lineage: Bacteria > Pseudomonadati > Pseudomonadota > Alphaproteobacteria > Hyphomicrobiales > Phyllobacteriaceae > Mesorhizobium > Mesorhizobium kamtschaticum. The sequence continues at coordinate 3,631,085 of NZ_CM149691.1, forward strand.
TGCTGTCCGCATTGAGAGCCATTCCGCCATCGACTGAGATTGTCGACCCGGAGAGATCAAGGTTTCTGGCAATCAATGCCGAGGCAAGGCTGAATCGACCTGAGCATGTGGACTTTCGTGCGGCGATCGAGCCGTTGCAGCGTCCATTATCGAACACCAGAGCGGTACCGGTCGAGGCGGTAAGCTCCGCGCCATCCAGCATGATATCCGATCCGGTGGTGCCGTATTGAAAATCAATGCCATTGATCTTGGCGTTTTGCAGATCGGCGAAGCCGCCGATCCTTGCGGAGCGCAATGCCAGCGCGGTGCCTTTCGGCACGCGGATGGTGATGGATTCGGCGCGAAGATCGCTGGCGAGCGACAGATAAGCGAGGTTGACTCGGCCGGTGATGTCGGCGCCGTTGAGATACATCGACCCTCCGCAATCGAGCGCAACGCCAAGCAGCGTGGTGTCCTGCTCGGAGACCAGTTTCGCGTTGGTGAATTCGATGTCGTTGGCGATTTTGGCCCGGGTCAGCACTACGCGACCGGTCAGGTCGAGCCCATTCGCTCTCAATCGACCTCGAACCGTCGCATCGAAAAGATCCAGGGCGTCCTTGCGGGATGCGCGGATTTGCGTGCCGGTGAGATCGAGATTACCGCCGACGACCGAGTTCTGCACCACCACTGGGCCGACAACCCCCGCCGTTGAACCATCCGCCGTCGCCATGTCTCGCCGCAGCAGAACCGACTTGGCAATGGACGACCCGTAGATGAGCAACGCGGGCAAGTCGCCGCGCGACGCGAGCCGCGCCGCTTGCATGTCGAGCGAGCCGGCGATTTCGGATTCATAGATACGCACGCCGCCGAGCCCACGGAAGCCGCGGCGAAGGAGCACGGAGCCACCGATCTTGGTAAGTTCAATGAGCAAGCAATTCGTTTTTGCAAAGATTGTGCCTTCGCCTTCGAGGTTTCGCTGAATCGTGGCCCCGAAAATGCGGACCCCGTTGAGTGCCAGGAACTCTCCGGTCATAATGAGCGCGCCGCCGATGGAGGCGCCTTGGAGATTGAGCGATGGACCGTCGCGTCCTCGAAGTTGCGACCCGAACAATCGAAGATTGTCCTTGAGACGGCAGCCGCGCAGGGACACGCGGCCTTCGAATCGCGTTTCACTGAGAATGAGCGATCCGGATATCTCTATCTGGTCTGCGGTCACCGCCTGCATCTGGCACGTGAAAAAGCGTAGATGCGGAAGCTTGGCGTTGGAGAAATCGACGTCTTGGTCGAAAGAGCAATGCTCGAAGATGACCGGGAAGTCGATATTGACGAATTGAAGCTCGAGAGCGCCTTCGATCTCACTCTTGACCATGCGGATGCCGCGGGCATGGACATATTTCGCGCACGCGACGTCTGTGCAAAGCCAGCGAATGACCACCGCACGGATGGGACCCGTCGGGCCAGTTGGATCGTCGCCGACAAAGTCCGCGCCTGCCGATACGGCTTCGACAAAACGGAGTTCGACTTCCGACAATTCATTGAACTGCTTGCGCGCCAATTGTTGCAAAGATGCGGCCACGACTTTCCCCCGACAATTGTCAATCCAGGCGCTAGTTCACATGCAAGATGTACGATTGCCACGTGCGATTGAACAGAGGAAGCACATGCCGCATTCGTTCTTTTCATGCGATGTGCCGAAAGCGGTACGAATAGACCTGAAGCGCTAGGCAACTTCAAGGGCTGAACTTGAAGAGCAAGCAACAGCTATCGACTCGTGCCTTTTGGAGCAGAGATACGCAGACCTGCCCGACAAGGCCCCCTACCTCTCCTCCACAATCCGCAAATAAGCCGCCGTCACGAACAGCACGATCAGCCCAAACAAAATCCGTCTCGCCCCCTCCGGCATCTGCAAAATCGTCAGCAGCGTCGTCAGCACAGTGAGGATGAGTGCGCCGATGATGGTGCCGGTGTAGCCGCCGCGGCCGCCGAAGATGGAGGTGCCGCCGATCACGGCGGCGGCGACCGAGGGCAGCACCAGCGGTTCGGCGAGCGACAGATCGCTCTCACTGCACGATGTCCGTCGCGGGCGGAGCGGCCGGATGCGTCATGCCGGTTCCGCTGATGATGTAGCCCGGGTCATCGGCGTACGCGAAGACCTTTGTAATGATGCCTGATTTCAGAGCCTCGGCACTTTGGACCCAGTAAAAACCGTAAGGTGTCGCCAGTCCCATCATGGCGAACACATCCTGGCTGCTGACGCCCATGTCTTTGAAATAGCTGGAAAGCATCGACTTCAACTCAGGGTCGGACCGCGTCGAAATTGCGTTAAGGTCTCTCTTTGCTTCCTGCTCGGGCCCTCTGTAGCCGTTGATCGTTACTTGATGAAGGCCGATGCGGGCATTGACAGCCGCAGCGCGGATCTGGCCGCCCATGAAGGCTAGCGGGCAAGCCGAGAAGCAGTAGGCGCCCCCTGAATGGACCTCGCCTTGCGACCAGCCGTTCTCGACGATTTTTTCGGGACAGCGCGGCACCAGCATCGGGCAGCCGTTCAGCTGCGTTCTGCCCACTGCTGTTTCCAGGCCGGCGCTCCGGATCATGCGTCCAATCGCTAGCGCGGCAGCCACGTCCCCGCCGGGAGACTGAAATACCACAGGCAGTTTCTTGCCCTTCAGCCGCTTCAGAAATGTCTTGAACCGTCTGGCGGTGTCGCGTGTTATGGCCCCTTCGGCTGATATCCATTGAACGCAGGTTTGCGTGCAATCGCCGTTGCGAACCAGAGCGAAATTCATCGGCCACTCGCCGGGCGCCTGCTGTTTCCCGGCGGCCGACGCTATCGCAGCCAAGGATATAAGAGATGCGGCGACGCTCAGGCAAAAGGCCGATAGCAAAGCAACGCGAATTGCCATGATGATTGTTCAGTCAACCTTCATGGTCATGGTGATTGTCGACTGGCCGTGATTGATCTGGCTTTTGCCGGTGGCGGCGAAGACAAAAGTGTCGGTGCCCTTGTAGCCGTTTTGCGCCTGATAGGCGATGGTCGAGCGGTTGGGGAGGGTGACCACTCCATGCTTAGGGCGGGAAACGATTTTTAGACTGAGGGTACCGCTGGCGTTCATGGGAAATACGCATTTTTGCCCGCTGTGAACCATGGCGCTGCCATTGGTGTCCACGCCGAGCCAGAAACGCAATTGCCACGGACATTCGAGCGCATGGGCGGGTGCTGCAAGGCCCACGGCGAGAAGGCTCGCGAGGGCAAGGGCTGAAAGTCTGGCGGGAATCATGGGATAGCGCTTTCTTGCCAAAAGAGATTTGATTGAAACTCGAATGCCACGTGGCGATTTGGTTTCCGAAGGGCGGATGCAACAGCTTTTCGAAATCACCAGTCTAAAGAGGGTGCAGCATCCAACGAATGTCCTCGGGCTTCTGAATTGTCTGGGCCGTCAAAAGATAGCGCCAGCTTTTTCTCGAATTTTTTGCCATACTAATCAGCCCCCGTTTCTGGACGCGGATTTCTGCATATTGGCGGTATTTCGCGCAATAGATTTATTCAGTATTTGAAATTTTGGTCGTGAATTGGACGCGCTTGTCGCTGTCTTGTGGCCTTGTTTGTTATCTCCATAGGCCGCCATCTTGGCTCTTCTGGTATTACCGCTCCTCGACAATCCGTAAATAGGCCGCCGTCACGAACAGCACGATCAGTCCGAACAATATCCGTCTCGCCCCCTCCGGCATCTGCAAGATCGTCAGCAGCGTCGTCAGCACGGTCAGGATCAGGGCACCGATGATGGTGCCGGTGTAGCCGCCGCGGCCGCCGAAGATGGAAGTGCCGCCGATAACGGCGGCAGCCACCGAGGGCAGCACCAGGGGTTCGGCCAGCGACAGGGAAGGGGCCTTGATCAGGCCGATGTAGAGCAGGCCGGTGATGCCGGCGAGCAGGCTTGATGTGACGTAGAGCGCGGTGATGACCTGCCAGTATTGCACGCCCGACAGGCGCGTTGCGCGCTCATTGTCGCCGACGGCGTAGAGCAGGCGGCCGAAGCCGGTGCGGGCGAGCGTGAAGACGATCAGGGCCGCCAGCGGTATGAACAGCAGCAGCGCGTTGGGGAAGCCGTAGGTGACGCCGGTGCCGAGCCAGGCGAGGAAGTCGGGGATTTTGGCGCCCGACGCGATCACCGTGCGCTGGTAGACCTGCAGGCAGCCGGTGCCGATCAGGCTGGTGCCCAGCGTCATGATCAGCGGGTGGACGCGGAAGACGCCGACGCCGATGCCGTTGACGAGGCCGATCAGCAGCGCCGGCATCATCGCCAAGAGGAAGGCCACCGCCGGGTCCTGGCTGACGATCTGCGTCGCCATGATGAAGGCGCTCATCGTCGCCACCGTGCCGACCGAGAGGTCGATGCCGCCGGTCAGCATGGTCATGGTCTGGCAGCCGGCGAGGATCGCCAGCGGAATGGCGAATTTGATGGTGTTGCCGATCCAGCGCTCGTTGACGATGCCGGGGCGCAGGATCTGCAGGATCGCCACCAGGATGACGAGCAGGATGATCAGCGGGACGAGCGGGCGGTCGGCCATGAAGCGTTTTATGCGGCGGCCGATGGGGACGGGGGTGATCGCGGTGGTGCTCATTGGGTGGGTCCGGTTCGCGATGGGGTAATGTTCTCGGAGGATAGCGCTCTACGGCGCCCCCCTCTGGCCTGCCGGCCATCTCCCCCTCTAGGGGGGAGATCGGACGGCACGATGGCTTTCGCCAATTGTCTACGTTGCAAGAAGGAGTGAGGCGCTGAAACTGCCAATCTCCCCCTTTGAGGGGGAGATGTCCGGCAGGACAGAGGGGGGCTCGTAGAGCGCCAACCCCATCCCGCTTCGCCACCATCACGTCCCTCATCATTGCCGCCCCCGCATCGTGATGAACGCGCCGAACATCACCACGGCGACCATGATGGCGCCCTCGATGATGGCGGTGACGTTGGGGTCGATGGCGAGCAGCGTGAGATCCGTGCGCACCAGGCGCAGCACGAAGACGGCGACGATGGGGCCGAGCAGGCCGCCCTTGCCGCCGCCGAGCGCGACGCCGCCCAGCACCACGGCGGCGACGCTGGCGAGCAGATAGGGGCCGGGGATGGGCGCGCCGATGCCGGTGCTCATGGTCAGCGCCAGCCCGCCAAAGGCGGCGAACAGGCCCGACAGCGCATAGGCGATGATGCGGGTGCGCTTGACCGGCACGCCTGAGCGGAACGCCGCCAGTTCGCTCGAGCCGATGGCGTAGATGGAGAGGCCGAGGCGCAAGCGCCTGAGCGGGATCCAGATGACGCAGAGGCAGACGATCAGCACCAGCAGCGCCTTGGGCAGCCAGGCGTCGATGGCGTCGGGCAGGCCCGGTATCGGCACGGTGCCCGAAATCAGCGCCTTCAGCCATTCGGCGGCGGCACCGCCGGGCGCATCGAGCACCAGCAGAGCGGCGCCCTGCAGCACGAACAGCATGGCCAGCGTGACGACGATGTCGGGCACGCGAGTGACGACGATCAAGAGGCCGTTGAGCGCGCCAAGGACAAAGCCCATGGCGAGCACGAAGGGCACGACGAACAGCGCGTATTCTTCGGAAGCGCCCGCCATCATCGAGGCGGCGGTGACGCTGGTCAGCGCCATCATGGCGGCGACCGACAGGTCGATGCCGCCGGCGAGGACCACCACGGTCTGCGCGGCGACGGCAAAGGCGTAGGGCAGCACGGCCCGCGCGAGCGAGCCGAAATCACCGCTGCCATAGGCCGGCTGGATGATCTTCGTGGCGATGAAGAGCACGATGAGGAGGGCGAGCAGGCCGACGACCCAGCCCTGGCGGCGCAGGAAGTGGTTCATGGCGTCGCCCCCGGCTCGGCATTCGCCGTGGGATCAGCCAGAATACCGATATCGGCCTTGGCGCCGCGCGGCAGGCCGTAGGCGGCGCGCATCAGGGCCGGCTCGTCGGCCTCCTCGACCGGAAAGATATCGACCAGGCGGCCGCCGAAGATGACGATGACGCGGTCGCAGACGCGCTGCACCTCTTCCAGCTCCGAGGTGTAGAACAGCACCGACTTGCCGTGGCCGGCAAGCTCACGCAGCAGACGATAGATCTCCTGCTTGGTGCCGACATCGATGCCGCGCGTCGGGTCAAAGCACAGGATGGTGCGCGCGTCCGCCGCGATCCAGCGGGCAATGGTCACCTTCTGCTGGTTGCCGCCGGACAGGCGCTGTACCTCGCCTTGCGCGCGGGTGTCGATCTGCAGCCGCTCGATGGCGCTGAGCACCGTGTCGCGCTCCTTGCGCATATTGATCGGCCCCCAGTTGCGCAACGCGGCGCTGAAGGGCAAGGCGATGTTCTCGCGCACCGAGCGCTGCATGGCGAGCGCCTCGGAACGGTCGCCCGGCACATAGGCGATGCCGGCGCGGATGGCGTCGATCGGGTGCGAGAATTTCACCTGAGAGCCATCGACCTCAATGGTACCGCCCGAGGGCCGGATCGAACCGGCCAGCGCCGCGAACAGCTCGTCCTGGCCCTGGCCTTCGAGCGCGACGACGCCGGCGACCTCGCCATCCCTGAGATCGAAGGAGACGTCGCTGAGCTTGCTGCCGACGCGCAGGTTGCGCACGGCCAGACGCGGCCGGGCAGGGGCGGGCGCCGCCTTCTCGGCGGCGCTGCGGGCGGCGACATGGGTCTTGACGATGCGGGTGCCGAGCATCAGCTCGACGATCTTTTCCTCGACGCCCGGCACGATGTCGACGACACCGACGGTCTCGCCGTCGCGTAGCACGGTGGCGCGGTCGCAGAGCGCGGAGATTTCGACGAAGCGGTGCGAGATGAAGATCACCGCGCGGCCGGCGTCGCCCTGGCGGCGCACCACTTCCAGCACCTTTTCGGCAAGGTTGGCGGGCAGCGCCGCCGTCATCTCGTCGAGCAGCAGCACGTCGGGCTCGACGGCCAGCGCGCGCGCCAGGTCCAGCACGCGCAGCACGGCCAGCGGAATGTCGCGCGCGGTGTCGCGTATGTCGAGGTCGGGAATGCCGAGCTCACGCACCCAGGCGCGGAACGGCTCGACCGGCGTGCCGGTGAGCCTGAGATTGGAGAGCACATCGAGATCGGGGATCAGCGACGGCTCCTGGTAGACGGGCAAGAGGCCGGCACGGCGCGCGGCGGCGGGCGAACGGATGTCGCGCGCCTCGCCGCGGATCAGGATGCGGCCGGAGTTCGCCGAGATCGCGCCGGTCAGGATCTTCACCAGCGTCGACTTGCCGGCGCCATTGGCGCCCATCAACGCATGCACCTCGCCCGGCAGCACGGAGAGCGACGCGTTGCGCAGCGCTGCGACCGCGCCGTAGTTTTTGGCGACGCCTGACGCGTCTAGGAGGGGGCTGGTGGTCAAATGGTTTGGGTCTCGGGTCAATCTGTTCAAATATTTCTAGAGCAAACTGGTCGATGGTTGGCGCCTTACGAGGCCCCCTCTGTCCTGCCGGACATCTCCCTCTCGAGGGGGAGATAGATGTCGTTTTGGCTTTCGCCAATTTTCGACGCTGAAAGAAGAGAACCGGCGTCGCGACTGCCGATCTCCCCCCTTGAGGGGGAGATGTCCGGCAGGACAGAGGGGGGCCTCGTAGAGTGCTGACCTGCAATGGCGAGGACGGCAGTTCGCCGTCCTCGCTATGCAATTGATCCAGCCTTACTCGCCCGGCCCCTTGCACGCCACGATCTGCTCCTTCGTATACGTCGTCCAGTCGGGGATCGAGATCGAGACCGGCCATTCGGGGCTGAGCGACGGGTCGGCGGCGGCCTTCAGCTTGGCCTTGCCTTCGTCGGTGGCGTTGTCCCAGAGCTGCGGGTCGACCAGCACGGTCTGCTGGGCCGGCTTCTTGCCGTCGAGGATCTGCAGCGCCAGCGTCACGCCCGCACCGCCGATCGAGCCGGGATTGGTGACGGCCGCACCGACGAGGCCCTTGACCGAGCTGAGCTGGCCGACGAAGCCGGCATTGTCGGCGCCGACCACCGGCACCAGCGGTGCCTGCGATCGACCAGCGCGTCGACGATGACGTTGTCGATGCCGGACGTCCAGATGCCGTTGAACGGCGTTCCCGTCGACAGGAAGGAGAGGATCTGCTGCTTGGCCTGGTCCTGCTGCCAGCCGGTGAAGACTTCCTGCGCCACCTTCACATTGGGGAATTCGGCCAGCGCCTTCTTGAAGCCTTTGTCGCGATCACTATCGGCCGAAGCGCCGGCCGCACCACGCATGTAGAACACCTCGCCCTTGCCGCCCATCTGGCCGAACAGCCATTTGGCGCCGAGATAGGCATATTGCTCCTGGTTGTTGGAGATGATGTAGGCCGACGGTTCCGTCACTGCCTGGTCGACGGCAACGACGACGATGCCGGCCTTGGTGGCTTCCTCGAGGCCAGCCTTGATGCCGGCCGGATCGGCGGGGTTGACGACGATGGCGTCGACCTTGGCGCTGATCAGGTTGCGGATGTCTTCGAGCTGGCCGGCGGCATCGGTGTTGCGGTGGGCGATGTTGAGTTTTGCCACCTCGCCGGAGGCGAGCGCCTGCGCCTTCATGGCGCAGACCATCTCTTCGCGCCAGCCATTGCCCTGGACGGTGTTGGAGATGCCGATCGTGTATTTGCCGGCGGCCGACGAGACGCCCACCGAGGCCAGCAAGGCAGCGCCCGCCAGCAGCGGAACCATGGTCAGTATTTTCTTCATTTCAGTACTCCTCCACATTGTTTTTCAGTTTCAGTTCCAAGTCGTTGTGGCATGCCGTTCAGAAAGAGATTCAGGCGGCTCAACTCGTTGTTCTCTCCGCATGTCGTTGCCAACATGCTTTCTCCTCACTTGACGAAGGGACGCAGCACGTCGCGGGCGAGGAGAAAGCCGCGCTTCACCTGATCGTCGCTGCCTTCAAATCGCCTGTCCTCGTGTTCAATGATGATGGATCCGTCATAGCCGGCGCGGTAGAGGCCGGAGAAAAAGCCGCTCCAGTCGACATCGCCCAGCCCCGGCATGCGCGGCACCTGCCAGCCTATCCCGGCCGAGAGGATTCCGCGCTCATAAAGTCCATCATGATCAATCATCAAATCCTTGGCGTGGACATGCAGCATGTAGGGGCCGAATTCCCGGATGAAGCGGGCCTGGTCGATCATCTGCCAGACCAGATGCGAGGGGTCGAAATTCATGCCGACCTCGCCGCCCCAGGCTTCCAGGATGCGGCGCCAGACCAGGGGCGAATAGGCGATGTTGTGCCCGCCCGGCCACTCGTCATAGCTGAAGATCATCGGGCAGTTCTCGAAGGCAAGCTTGATGCCGTGGTCGCGTGCAAAAACGACGATTTCGGGCCAGATTTTCAGCGCGTCCTGCCAGTTGACGTCGACGGTTTTCGAGGCATCGCCGCCGCAGAAGGTGTTGACGACCGGTACGCCCATATTGGCGGCCAGCACGATCACCTTCTTCAGGTGGCCGATCACCGCCTCGCGGTGGGCGGCATCGGGATGCAGCGGGTTGGGGTAGTAGCCGAGGCCGGAGATGGTGAGGTTCTTTTCCGTCAGCGAGGCGACGATTTCTTTCGCCTGCGCGGGAGAGGTGGAAGCAGCGTCGATGTGGCTGGTGCCGGCATAGCGGCGGGTCGCGCCAGACGTTTTCGGCCAGCAGGCGATTTCCAGCGCCTCGAAGCCGGCCTGATGTGCCCAGCCGGCGACATCGGCAAGCGGCGTCTCCGCGAATGGTGCGGTGAGCAGTCCAAGTTTCATCATGCCTCCCTAGAGCGCTTCATCGTTTCACGCTGAACCGCTCTATCCCTTTGTTTTTGCGCAATTCCGGACGGAAAACCGTTTCACACTTTTCCTGGAATTGCTTTTGTCGTGTCTTCACGGCCAATGCCTATAATGCCGATTGTTTGGATCGCTTCAACCTCGCGACCTCATCTTGTTCGAGACTGTGCCGGACGGCCGCCATCGGATCGTCCGAAAGCAACTCGCCGAGCACCAACGTGACGGCCGCGCGGAACGTCTCGTTCGCGGCAAGGCCGGGATCGAAAATCGTGTCGATGGCCAGGATGGCGGAAACCAGCGCCCGCGCATCGTGGCCGGTCGCGTCGGCGATCTCGGCGACCTTGCCGGCATAGGGATCCGACACCGGCCAGCGTTTGCCGAAGCGGGCCGAGGCTTGGATCAGATAGGCCATCCAGCCGGCGACGGGCACCGACAGCAGGCCGATGCTGGCGCTTTGGCTCAAGCGGTCGCGGATCGGGTTCAGCAGGCGCTGGACGATCTTTTGCGAGCCATCGGTGGCGATCTGGTGGTTGCGGTGGCGGATTGCGGTGTTCTTCAGCCGGCCGAGACTTTGCTCGACATAGGCGAGAGGCAGGATACCGGGCACCGGCATCAATGTCGGCAGCGTTTCCTCGATCAGCATGCGCCGTACAAAAGCCGCGAGCAGCGGGTCGGCGATGGCATTGAAAGTGTGTTCGAGGCCGGCCAGCACGCCCAGCGTGGCAAGCGTCGTCTGCGCGCCGTTCAGCACCCGCATCTTGAGATGCTCGAACGGCGTGACGTCGTCGACGAAGGTCGCGCCGACCAAATCCCAGCGCGGCATGCGGCCGGCGAATTTCTGCTCGATCACCCATTGCCGGAACGGCTCGCAAACGGCAACGGCACCATCGCGATAGCCGAACCATTGTTCGACGCTGTCGAGATCATCCTGCGTCACCGCCGGTGCGATGCGGTCGACCATGGCGGAAGGGAAGGCGGCATTGGCCGCGATCCAGTCGGCCAGACCCCTGCCGCGCCGTTCGGCAAAAGTCCGCACGACATTTTGCAAGATGACGCCGTTAGTCGGGATGTTGTCGCAGGAGAGCAGCGTCATCGACCGGCCATGCGTGGCGCGGCGCAGCTCCAGCGCCCGCGCGAGAATGCCGGGGACGCTGCGCGGCATCTCGGGATTGGCGAGATCGTGGACGATGTCGGGATGGTCGAGATCGAGCGCGCCGCTCGACGGGATATGGCAGTAGCCCTTTTCGGTCACCGTCATCGTCACCAGTTCGATGTCGGGCGAGGCGAGTATATCGAGCGCCGGTGCGGCATTGGCCTGACTGTCGACCACGCGGACAATGCTGCCGATGACGCGGGCCTCGATGTGGCTGTTTTCGCGGATCAGCCTTGTATAGAGGCCGCTCTGCCGGCCGAGCGTGTCGGCGAGGCTGGGCGGGCGGATGTTGATGCCGACGATGCCCCAGCGGTCGAACTGGAGCGCAAGCAGATCGTCAGTGTATTCGGCCTGATGGCAGCGGTGGAACGCGCCGACGCCGAGATGCGCCATGCCGGGGGCGAGGGATGCGCGGTCATAGGCCGGTGTCTGGACGGCGGCGGGAAGCCGGTCGAGCAAGGCTGGCCCGAGTGTTTCCGGCGATGTCGAAGCAGCGTTCACCGGTTTGCCCCGATCACCGACTGCTCCTGGTCGATCACAGCGCCGGTCATCGGGCCGGCCGCGTCGGAGAGCAGGAAGACGGCGAGGTTGGCGATGTCGTTTGGCGACAGCAATCTGCCGAAAGGCTGCGCGGCGTTGGCGGCGTCGAGCCAGCCCGGGCCATTGCCCAATGTCTCGGCCTGCATCACGCGTTCGGCCGGCGTGTCGGTCCAGCCGACATTGATGCCGTTGACGCGGATGCGGTCGAAGCGGTGGGCGTTGGCGGCGTTCTTGGTCAGTGTCGTCAGTGCGCCCTTGGTGGCGGAATAGACGGCGAGCTCCGGCGAGCCGCAATGGGCATTGATCGACAGGATGTTGACGATGGCGCCGGGTTGTCCGCGCTTCTTCATGTCGGCGATGGCTGCCTGCATCAGGAAGAACGGCGCGCGCGCATTGACGGCGAACAGCGAGGCCCAGTCGTCGAGGCTGGCATCGAGGAAGGAGGCGCGGTCGGTCAGCCCGGCGGCGTTGACGAGGCCGTCGATACGGCCGAAGTGGGAGACGCAGAACTCCACCAACCGGGCTGGAGCGGCTGGGTCCGAGAGGTCCGCAGGCACGATGACCGTTGGAGTGCCCATTCTCGAAATTGCTGCCGCAGCCTCGGCGCCACGCAGTTTGTCGCGACCGGTAATCACCAATCCCTCAGCGCCGGCGCGCGCGAGCGTTTCGGCGATGGCGCGGCCGATGCCTTGCGTCGCGCCGGTGACCAGCACGACCTTGCCTTGGAGATGAAGCTCCATTCCTCCTCCCGGAACAAAGTTTCTATTTTTCAAAATATGGAACGGCAATTCCCGATAGTCAATTGTGCCAGCATCACCTTATGTGCCACGCCGCGCCGCGACGCCTTGGACCAGCGCCATGCCGACCGCCAGCGACGCCGCCAGCGAGCGGAAGCCGGCAAAGTCGGATTCCACCACCTCCAGCCAGCTGTCCGACAAGGGGATGAGCGGGCTGAAAGTGCTGTCGGTGATGGTGACGATGCGGGCCTTGCGCTCATGCGCCACCGCGACCAGATCGGGCGTGATCGAATTGTAGGGGCTGAAGGAGACGGCCAGCACCGCGTCATGCGCGCCAATGCAGCCGACCTGGTCGAGCGCCGACGAGCCGACATTGTCGACCAGCACATTGCGCACGCCTTGCTGCGACAGAGTCAGCGACAGATAGGTGGTGACGGGGAAGGCGCGCTTGGAGCCGATGACATAGATCAGGTCGGCGGCCGCCAGCAGGGCCACCATCTTTTCGAAACTGTCGACGTCAAAGCCCGCCTCGATGCGGCCAAGCGATGCTTGCGAGGCGCCGACCATGCCGTGCAGGAAATGCAGATTTGCGTTGGGTTCGGCTTCGGTGCGCGGCTCGCCACGTCCTTCCGGCCACGAACCCTTGACGTGCTCCTTGAACAGGCCCTGGAAATCGGAAAAGCCGGAATAGCCGAAGATCTGGGCAAAGCGCACCAGCGTCGAAGGCTGCACGCCCGCCTGCGCCGCCACCTGGGCGATGGTGCCGAGCGCGACATCGCTCGGATGCTGCCACATGAAGATCGCCACCTGGCGCAGCCGCTTGGGGAAATGCACCGTGCCGGAGGACAGCACCGCGCGCAGCTCCTCATAGGTCTGCGGCTGGATATAGCCCAACGCGGCAAGAGAGCGCCCGCGCTTGCGCGTCGCTGCCTCGTCGGCAAGAGATCGTCCCGAAGATTTGCCCGCCCCACTCATGATCTCAGGCTAGCGCGGCACGATCGTATTACAATATGGAAATTGGAAACTGTGTTCGAAAGTGGTAGGCCCTCACCGTTCGTCATCCTAGGGCGAAGCAGGAGCGAAGCTCCGTCGCGGAGACCCTGGGATCCATGCCGCGACGATTGTCGAGGAATGCAGCGGAAGGGAAAATCCTGCACCGTTGCAACGCTTTGAGGTCACGGCATGGATCCTGGGGTCTGCGCAGCGTCGCTACGCTCCTTGCTCCGCCCCAGGATGACGAAGTGATAGGTGGAGGAATCTCAGACATGGTCTACGCAACATCGGATGGATCGGCGGGCAAGCGCCTGAGGGTCGGCATGGTCGGCGGCGGCCGCAATGCCTTCATCGGCGCCGTGCATCGCCTCGCCATGCGCCTCGACGACCAGATCGTGCTGGTCGCCGGCGCGCTGTCCTCCGACCCGGAAAATGCCGCCGCCTCGGCCGCCGAAATCGGCATCGCGCCCGAGCGCAGCTATGCCGATTATCGCGTGATGGCGCAGGCCGAAGCCGCGCGGCCGGATGGCATTGAGGCGGTCGTCATCGTCACGCCCAACCATCTGCACGCGCCGATCGCGACCGCCTTCCTCGAAGCCGGCATCGATGTGATCTGCGACAAGCCGCTGTCGACGACGCTTGATGACGCCGAGGCGCTGGTGGCGCTGGCGAAGGCGAAAAAGCGACGCTTCGTCGTCACGCTCAACAACACCGGCTACGCCATGGTGCGGCAGGCGCGCGACATGGTGGCAGCGGGCGAGCTCGGGCGGATCGTGTCGGTGCATGGCGCCTATATCCAGGACTGGCTGACCAAACCGATCGACGCCGAAGGCCAGAAGCAGGCGGAGTGGCGCACCGATCCGGCCAGGGCAGGGCAGTCGGCGGTGCTGGCCGATATCGGCGTGCATGCCTTCAATCTGGCGAGTTATATTTCGGGCTGCGAGGCCGAGGCGGTGTCGGCCGACCTGTTCACCGCCGTGCCTGGACGCCGGCTCGACGACAATGCGCATGTCATGATGCGCTGGACGGGCGGGGCGCACGGCACGATCCTGGCCAGCCAGACCTCGCCCGGCCACTACAATGATCTCTCCGTGCGCATTTATGGCGACAAGGCCGGCCTCGAATGGTCGGGCGGGCGGCCGGAGGAATTGCGCTTTTCCCGATATGGCGAGGAAACCCGCACGCTGGTGCGCGGCGGCCATGGCTCGACGGCAGAAAGCCAGCGCGTCTCGCGCATGCCGGCGGCGCATCCGGAAGGCTATATCGAGGCCTTCGCCAATTTCTACCGCGACGCCGCCGACATCATCCGCGTGCATCGGTCCGGAGGCGTGGTTGATGCGGCGCGCGCGGCGCAGGTTCCGGATGTTGTCGATGGCGCGCGCGGTGTGAAGTTTGTCGCAGCGGCGGTGGAGTCGAACGCGACGGGTGGGGCGTGGACTGCGGCAAGGTTTGGGTGAGGCGGAGTGGGGGCTGGCGCCACCCTATGCGATTGTCTTAGGTGCAGCGAACCGATCTGCATTGAGGCCGGCGACCGCCAATCGTGCCTCAATCGCCGCCGCCATCGACAGAACCTGCTCGTCGGCGAAGCGCCGCCCGACGATCTGCAGGCCGACGGGCAGACCGTCGGCGGCAAACCCGGCGGGCAGCGACAGCGCCGGCAGTTGCGGCAGCATGTTGAAGGGGCAGGTCAGGTCCAGCCCCTTGAAGCGGCCGTCGGGCAGTGTCGCGACATAGTCGTCGTCGGTATCGGTCACCGGCGGCGCCGTGATCGCGCAGGTCGGGCACAGCAGCGCGTCATAGCGCTCGAAAAGCCGTGCCATGTCCCGCCACATCGCGGTGCGCAACAGCTCGACCCGCTTGTAGGCGGTCGCGTTCATCGCCAGCCCGCGTTCGATCATCGAGACCACCGATGGGTCCATGTGATGGCGATGACCGGCAAGCTCGTCGCCGAAGAAGGCCGACATGAAGACGCACCAGAGATCGAACCATTCGTCGTTGACGGCGCGCGTCCAGCGCATCGGCACCTCGTCGACGATGGCCCCGGCGCTGCGCATTTCGGCGACAGCCTGCCGGATGACAGCTTCGACCCGCGGCTGGATCTGGTAGTAGCCGAGGTCGAGCGACAGCGCGAAGCGCTTGCCTGCGAGCCCGCCCATCCGCGCGGCTACCCCGTCGAACAGGATCGGCAGCGAGGTGATATCCTCGTCGCTGCCGCCCGCTGTCGCCTGCATGAAGGCGACGGCGTCGCTGACGCTGCGTGCCAGCGGCCCGAAATGCGAGATGTTGTCGAACACGCTGGGCAGGATGGTCATCGGGATGCGGCCGAGGCTGGGCTTCAGCCCGACGACGCCGCAGAAGGCGGCGGGGATGCGCACCGAACCGCCCATGTCCGTGCCTTCGGCGAAGGGCACGACGCCGGTCGCCACCGCCACACCAGCGCCGCCGGAGGAGCCGCCGCTGGTGCGCTCCGGGTTCCACGGATTGCGCGTCACGCCCCAGCGCGGACTGTTGGTGAAGCTGGAAAAGGCGAATTCCGGCGTCGTCGTCTTGCCGATCAGGATCGCGCCGGCCGCTTGCAGACGGCGGATGCAGAGCGCCGTCTCGGCCGGCACCCAATCTCCTTTCGTCCATGAGCCCAGCGTCGTCAAATCGCCAGCAGTCGGCGTCAGGTCCTTGGCCGCGAACGGCACGCCGTGCAGCGGCCCGGTCGCCTCGCCACGCGCCACGGCCCGATCGGCCTCGCGGGCCGCTTCCAGCGCCTGCTCCTCGCGGATGACGGCAAAGGCGTTGAGCCTCTCGCCGACCGCCCTGGCGCGTCGGATGGATTCGCCCACCACGGTCTCGGCGCCGAAGGCGCCCGTGCGGATGCCATCGGCGATGGCGTTGGCTGTCAGATCCAGCGGATGGGTCATGGCTCGGGTCTCCGGAAGTGAATTCATGCCGGTCGGCTTTGGTTTTCGGAAGGAAACGGAAAGCGTGCTTGCCTGGGGGTGCCGGACCTGCACAATCTCGCCAACGCTGGAAGAGAAGGTCCGCCGTTTCCATGAAATCCACTGAGAAAGGCTGGCATCCATCCTTCGGTGCCTGGAATGCCGGCCTTGGTGCTGCGGCATCCGCCATCGGCTCGCGCGGATTTCCCGATGCGCTGGCGGCGGCGCTGCGGCTGCTGACGCCGTTCCAGATGATGAACGGCTTTCTCTATTCGCCTGCCGGTCGCGCCTTCGATCTCTACAATGAGAAGATCGTCGCCGAGCGTTCGATCATCGTCGACCGCTACCTTGCCGGTGCCTATGTGCTGGACCCGTTCTACGACGCGGTTCGCGGCGACAGCGCCGAGCGCATGATCGTGATGCGGGAGCTGGCGCCCGACGATTTCCTGCACACCGAATATTATCGGCGCCACTATGCGACCACCGAGATCGGCGACGAGATCGGTTTCGTGCTGAAGCTGGAGAACGGCTTTGCCGGCGTGCTGTCGCTGTCGCGGACTGGTGCGGCGCCGCTGTTTGCCGGCGATGAGCTGGAGCGGCTGAGATCCGCGGCACCCATCGTCTGCGCGCTCGCGGCGCGGCACTGGTATCATGTCCCCGGCCTCTCGCTCGACATCAAGAACGCGGCCCCGGCGGCGCGGATAGAGCATCCGCTGCTGACCCGCCGCGAGCTCGAGATCGTTACGTTGATCCTCAAGGGGCATTCCAACCTCTCGCTCGCCGCCGTCCTGTCGCTGTCGCCCAACACGGTCAAGGTCCATCGCCGGCAGATCTATTCGAAACTCGCTATATCCAGCCAGGCCGAACTCTTCCGCCTGTTTCTGACCTAGGCTCAAAACGCAATGAATCCCTCAGCATCGGTGGATCATGAATCACACTTTCGGGGTAAGAGTGACCGATGCGTAGCTCTCAAATGGAACGATATGTCTGGGCCTCTGTCCTGTATTACGCCGTGGCGGTGGTTGCCTCTGTGTTTCTCGTAGCTGCCGTCATCAGCAATCTCGGTGTTCTGTGGAGCATGCTTGCCCTGTTGAGCTACGTTGCGTTGATGATATCTCTTCAGGCATGGCGACGCAGACGACATCCGCGAAGCGTCCATCAAGTGGAATTGGCCAAGCGGATGCCGGGTTTTCCGATTCCTGACAACGATATAGAGCGGCGGCCTGCATCAAGGTGAGAGGCCGCCGCCCGCGCCCTATTCGGCGAAGTCCATTTCCGGCGGTGCGACCTGGAAGAAGCTGGTGAGGTAAGCGAGATAGACGATGCCGACCGCCAGCCAGACGAGACCCAACACCTTGGCGTTCTCGTCGAGGTTCCACAGCAGGAAGAGGTCGCAGACCGCCGCCAGCGCCGGGACGATCAGCCCGATCAGCACGCCGAGCGGCCGCACCTGCTGGTCGCGCTTGAGGTAGAGCGCGATCACCGAGACATTGACGGCGGTGAAGGCGAGGAAGGCGCCGAAATTGATGAAAGAGGTCGAGGTGGTGACGTCCATGGTCAGCGCCGCAAGGCCGACCACGCCGACCAGGATCAGGTTGAGGATCGGCGTGTGCCATTTCGGGTGCAAATTGCCGAAGAACGAGACCGGCAGCACGGTGTCACGGCCCATGGCGTAGAGCAGCCGGCCGACGCTCGCTTGCGCGGCAAGGCCTGAGGTGAACTGCGCCACGACCAGCGTCGCCAGGAAGATGGTGACGAACAGGTCGCCGCCGATCGCCTTGGCGATTTCGGTGGCGGCGGCGTCGACCGAGACGAAATCCATACCGGGATGGGCAAGCTGGGTGATGTAAGCCGAGGCAATGAAGATCACGCCGCCGGCCAGTGCAATGATCAAGATCGCCTTCGGCATGGTGCGCCTGGGATCCCTGGTCTCCTCGGTCAGCGTCGACACGGCGTCGAAGCCGAGGAAGGAATAGGCGGCGATCGCCGCGCCCGCCACCGAGGCCGAGAAGGGCACGCCGGTCTTGAAGAAAGGCGTGACCGAGACGAGGCCGCCGGGGCCGTTCAGCGCCACGACATAGCGGGCGGCCAGGAACAGGAAGGCGACGAGCACGCCGAGCTGCACCAGCATCAGGATGAAGTTGACGCGGTTGGCGAAGGCGATGCCGACGACATTGACCACAGTGGTCAGCGCGATGAAGCTGACGATCCACACCCAGGTCGGGACAGCGGGGAAGGCCGAGGCGAGATAGGCCGCACCGATCAGCCAGATCACCATCGGCAGGAAGAAATAGTCGAGCAGCACCGCCCAGCCGACAAGGAAGCCGATGCTGGGGCTGATCGAGCGGCGGGCATAGGTATAGGCCGAGCCGGCAACGGGATAGACGCGCGCCATGACGCCGTAGCTGATGGCGGTGAGCAGGATGGCCGCCGCCGCCACGAGATAGGCCATGGCGGTGGTGCCCTGGCTTGCCGCGGCCAGCGCGCCAAAAGTGCCGAAGACGATCATCGGCGTCATGTAGGCCAGGCCGAAGAGCACCACGGACCAGAGTCCGAGCGCGCGGTCGAGTTTGATTGTGTCTTGCATTGTTCCGCCTCCGGAAAGGATTGTTTCCGATGCTTTTCCGCAGGCCGGCTGGCGCCTGGAGGTCAGGCGTTGGCGAAGGGCTTACGGTCGCATTTCTCGAAGTTGAGGCGGAGCATGACTTAGCCGGCGCAAGGCGGCCATAACCCCAAGGGATTATGCGGGGCAGGCGCCGCCCTATGGGTTTGGCCTGCCGGAGCCGCTACAGCAGCCGCAGCCGCTGGTCGATCAACTGGAACAGCCGCTCATCATCGACCTCGGTGATGACGTGGACCGGCAGGCCCTTGCCGGCGGCGTTTTCGACCGCCCGTGTGCGGCCATAGCTGCCTGATTGATCGCACTCGACCTCGATGACCGCGTCGACGCCCTTGAACAGCGTCGGGTCGATCAGGAATGCCGTCACGCAGGGGTCGTGCAGGCTGGCGTCGCCGCTGCCATAGTAACGCATCATGGCGATGGCCGTTTTCATGATCGGGCTGGCGTCGCGCTCGAGCTGGTCGAACCTAGCCTGGGTCAGCGTCGCGTGGCGGGTGACGTCGAGGCCGAACATGGTCATCGGGATGCCGGACGACAGCACAACCTGCGCCGCATGCGGATCGATCCAGATGTTGAATTCGGCGTCGGTCGCGGTGTTGCCGGGGCTGAAGGCAGCACCGCCCATGAAGACGATGGCCTTGATCTTGGTCGTTATGGACGGCTCCTTGATCAGCGCCAGCGCGATGTTGGTCATCGGCCCGATCGGGCAGAGCGTGATCTGGCCGGGCTCGCGCAGGATGGTGTCGATGATGAAATCCACGGCATGCTGGCCCTGCACCGGATGCGTGGCATCGGCGACGCCAAGGTCGCCAAGGCCGTCGGTGCCGTGTACCGAGGCACCGCGCTGCACGCGCGGCAGGATGATCGGCCTGCTGCAGCCGGCGTAGACCGGAATGTCCTGACGGCCGGCCATGGCGGTGATGCGCAACGCGTTGCGGGTCGTCAACGGCAGCGAGACATTGCCGATGACCGTCGTGATGCCGACGATCTCGATCTCGTCGGGCGAGGCAAACGCCAGAAGGAGCGCGATGGCGTCGTCGACGCCGGGGTCGCAATCGATGATAATCCTGCTCTTGGCCATGCCTGAAAGTCCATTCTTTTTCTGTACTGGAAAAGACGGGCCACCCCGGTCGGGATGGCCCTTGTTGTGAGAGGGCGAGACCGCAGCTACTTCAGCAGTTCGTTGGTGTAGTACTTCGACGCCGGAAGCACTTCCTTCAGCTGACCGGTGTCCTTGAGCGCCTGAGCGATCGGCAGCCAATGCTGATCGGTCTGCGCCATGTATCCCTCCGGACCCTTCAGAAGTGGCACGAGAGCTTTCCAGCCGAGCGTGTTGTATTCGAGAGTGCCGCTGTCTGGATAAGCCTTTGTCACCATTTCGGCAGCTTCTTCGGGATGCTCTGCAGCCCATTCCGTCGCCTTGATGGTGGCGCGCATCCACCTCTTGCCGACATCGGCATGTGCCTTCAGGAAGTCCGTCGATGCGGTATAGGCCCATACCGGGACGTCAGGCACGCCGGCCGCGGCACCCACCAGGCTGGTCGGATCCTTCTTGAGGGTCGTCTGGACAGTTGGAACCAGATAGTTCGTGGTATTGGTCGCAATGTCGATCTTGCCGGCCAAAAGCAACGGTGTGTCCGAATCCTGCGCGATGATTAGCGAGACGTCGTTTTCCGTGATGCCTGCCGCCTTGTAGATAAAGGGCATCATCGCCTTGGTCCAGGAGTCGGTGAATATGCCGATGGACTTGCCTTTCAGATTGTCGAGCGAGATTGGCTCTCCCGGACGTCCGAACAGGCCCCAGTTATTGTGCTGGACAAAGACACCCACCGAAACGATGGGCACACCCTGTTCCGCGCCGAACACGATATCAGTCGTCGCTTCAAAACCAATATCTGCCTGACCGACAGCCAGGAGGCGCGCTGTGGTCTGGGAATCGGGCGGCAGGATCACATCGACCTTCAGCCCCTCTGCTTCGTAGAAGCCTTTCTCCTGGCCGACAACAATCGGAATGAGTTCGTGGTCGGCGCTAGACCAGTCGAACACGAACCGCACTGGTGTGAGTTCCGCCGCCAAGGCAAAGCTCATCTGGGCACCAAGCATAAGCGAGGCAATTCCGGCAGTCTTGAGAAGTACCGATCTCATTGTAATCCCCTTCTATTTTTGACTTCATCGACCCACGCAGCAACGCGCCACGAAGGGTTCATCGCAGCCACTTTGGAGCTGTCGATCTGGTTCGCCAGGGCGTCATCAGCACCTCGAGCCCGAAGACGAGCAGGAACGAGCCGACGCCGATGACGGTGAGAAGCAGCATGGCTGCATAGACGCCGGCCGTGTTCATCTGCGCGTTGGCGGTGAGCAGGTAGGTGCCGAGGCCCTGTTTGGACGAGGCGGTCCATTCACCGATCACGGCGCCGGTCACCGCATAGGTGGCGCCAATCTTGAGGCCCGAAAACAGCGGACCGATGCAGGCCGGCAATTTGACGATGGCGAAGGTGCGCAGGCCGCCGCCGCCCATCAGGCGGGCGAGGTTGAGCATATCGCGGTCGACCGAAGCCAGACCGTCGAGCACATTGACGACGACCGGGAAGAAGACGATCCAGGCGACGATGATCAGCTTGGGGGTCAGACCGAAACCGAAGATGATGACCAAAGGCGCGGCGATAGCAACGATCGGCACGGCCTGCGAAACGATCAGCGCCGGCATGACAAGCCTCTGGATGACACGGATCTGTCCCATCGCCAAGGCAAGCACGAAGCCGATCAAGGCGCCGATGACATAGCCAATCATAGTTTCATAGAGCGTCTGGCCGGTCAGTATCGAGAGCCGTGGCCAGTTTTCGTAGAGCGTGCCAAATGCCTGGGCCGGTGTCGGTATGACGTAAGAAGGAAGGCCAGTAACCCAGACGAGCAACTGCCAACTGACCAGGATAAGTGCCATGGCCGTGACCCAGATCATGAGCGGCCCTGCCACCGTTCCAAACCGCGTGTTCATTTTGGAGCCTCCCGACTGTCAGTGGTAGAGATGCTGCATGATCTGCCGCTTCAGGCCGACGAAAGTGTCGGTTGTCAGCACTTCCAGCGGCCGGGGCCTCGGCAGGTCGACTTTGAGGATTTCGGCGATACGGCCGGGGCGCGGCGTCATCACCACGATGCGGTCGGCGAGATAGATCGCCTCATCGACATCATGGGTGACGAACAGGATGGTGCGCTTGAGGTCGCGCCAGAGCTGCAGCAGCCATTGCTGCATGCCAAGCCGGGTCTGCGCGTCGAGCGCGCCGAACGGCTCGTCGAGCAGCATCACCTGGCGGCCGGCGGCGATGGTGCGCATCATGGCGACGCGCTGGCGCATGCCGCCGGACAGCGCATGCGGATAGTGGTTGAGGAAATCGCCAAGGCCGTAGCGGCTGGCGAGTTCGGCTGCCTCGGCGCGATCCCGCGCGTTGGCGCCGCGCGTCAGCGACGCGGCCAGCGTGATGTTGCCGAGCACCGTGCGCCAGGGCAGCATCAAATCCTTTTGCAGCATGTAGCCGACCTGGCCCGGGCGGTTGGAGACATCCTGGCCGTCGAGCACGATCTTTCCCGAGCTAGCCTTGAGCAGGCCCGAGACGACGTTGAACAACGTGCTCTTGCCGCAGCCGGAGGCGCCGAGGATGCAGACGAATTCGCCGTCGGCGATATCGAGACTGACATCGCTCAGCGCGATGACGGAGCCAAAACGAACGTTGAGATTGTCGATGGATAACTTGGTTTGAGGAGGTGCCTCTTGTATCGTAGATGCTCCTTTGGCCACCTGAGCCGGAGCACGCGGTCGTCCCATTTGCCGTTCCCTGTGATCGTTTTTCTTCAGTTCGGGGTCTCACGGCGGGCACTGCCGAACAAGAAGGTAGAACTTGATTCCTTTTTAGTTTTGCTGATGTATCGAGGCTCGATAAAACCGAGATTGTCTCTGTGACCAACCGTCTTCCCGCTCTGCGAGCCCTGCAGGCCTTCGAGGCGGTCGGGCGGCTGGGCAGCGTCACTGCCGCTGCGCTGGAGCTTGACGTATCGCCCGGTGCGATCAGTCAGCACATTCGTGGGCTCGAATTGGACGTGAAAGTTTCGCTCTTCGAGCGGCAAGGGCGCAAACTGGTCATAACGTCCTGGGGCGAAATATACCTTGAACGCATTCGTGCAGGTTTCGACCAATTGCGTTCGGCCCAGGACTCTCTTCAGAGAGCGCGCCTTAAATCAGGAATAGTGCTGAGTGCCCCTCCCTCCATCACCATTCGGTGGATCAGGCCCCTCATGGTCGAGTGGCACCGATTGTTTCCAGGTATAAATGTGCGGTTGATCGGGGAAGACGATGAACCGGTTCTTGCGGAAGCAGAGGTCGATTTTCGAATCTCCTACGGCACGGCGCGCCATCGCTACGCCCACTTTTCAGACCTGTTCTTCGATTCGGTCGCGCCCGTCTGCTCTCCCGCATTTCTCGCTCGTCACCCGGTATCGAGCCCGGATGACGTGCTAGGGGGCGCTCTCATTGGGATTGAGTGGCAACACCCACAGCAGTCCTCGCCGTCATGGTCCCACTGGGCCGGTCATGTCGGTTTGGCACCACCGGAGAAGGCCTGTGAATTGTCGTTTTCCCTTTCGAGTGCTGCCATCGATGCCGCAGCAAGTGATGGCGGTTTCGTGTTGGGACAAATGTCCATGGTCTCGGAAGAGCTCGCCAAGGGAAGGCTGGTCGTAGCGTTCGACAACTGGATGGTTCTTCCAGAACCTTATGCATTGGCATGGAATCCCGCGTCTCTTGATCGCCCCCATGTCAGGGCATTCCGGGATTTTCTCATCCGCGCTGGAAAAAAATTTAATACACGGCCGGATCGACGCCGCTGAAAGACAAAGCGGTTTGGCAAAACTGCCCATCCAGTGGTGTGCGAAACGATCTGTGTGCCTGCGACCGTCGCGTTTCGCGAACGCGACTTGAGCGTTCCCGGGGACATGGCCGGCAGCTAACCGGCATCCAATTGCTTCAGCAAATCCAACAGCATCGGGCGCTGCCCCACAAGGATCTTGACCTCGGCCTCGGCCAGGGTGAACCAGCCGGCCTTGTTGACTTCCGGAAATTCCTTGATCGACCCGGACCGCGGCGGCCATTCCATGGTGAAGCTGTTGCTCTTGATGGTGGTCACATCGATCTCAGCATGCGTTTCGACCGACCAGGCGATGACAATCTTGCCGCCCGGCTGCTTGTAATCGCCGAGGCGCTTGAAGGGGCCGTCGACCGTGATACCGAGTTCTTCCCCGGTCTCACGCCGTGCTGCCGCCAACTCGTCCTCGGTCTCCTCGACGAGGCCTTTCGGGATCGACCAGGCGCCATCGTCCTTCTTCGCCCAGAATGGGCCGCCGGGATGGACCAGAAGCACGCTGATATCGCCACCGCTTTGACGATAAATCAGCAGGCCCGCACTGCGTTTTGCCATGATTGCATGTCCGTTTGCGGCGCTGGTGCGAGTCGGCCGATTCTGCAGGGATCATGGGTGCCGAACTTGCACCGGGAAATTGCGACGCTATGTCAGATGCATCTGCATTGCACCTCACCCGCGAGTTAGGCAATCTGGTAGCATCGTTTCTGGGGCGGCGTCGAGAATCAGATGGGGCGTCCGGAATGCAACTGGGTCTGATCGGTTACTACAGCGACTTCGTGGTCTATCCGCTGGTGATCGCCCTCTTGGGGGTGGCCGGGCTGATAGAGGCCGGGGAAGAGAGCGCGCCGGAATGGATCGGCATGGTGCTGATCTGTCTCGTTCTGTGGACGTTGATCGAATACGTTCTGCACCGCTTCGTCCTGCATCACGTTCCCTACATCAGGGATCTGCACGACCGTCACCATGTCGAGGAACGCAGTCCGGTCGGCACGCCGACCTGGCTCAGCCTCGGCGTGCATGCGCTGATCGCATTGCCCGTCTGGATGGTTTCCGGTTTCGCCACCGCCAGCGCGGTCGGCTGCGGGCTGATGCTGGGTTATCTCTGGTACATCAGTGTCCACCACATGATCCACCACTGGCATCCGCCCATCCCAGCTATCTCTACGCACTCAAGCGCCGCCACGCGGTGCACCATCATATCGACGACAACGCCAATTTCGGTGTGACGTCGCTGTTGTGGGACCGGGTTTTCGGCACGGCGCGGCTTTGAGGGCAGTAGGGCAGTAGGGCAGTAGGGCAGTAGGGCAGTAGGGCAGTAGGGCAGTAGGGCAGTAGGGCAGTAGGGCAGTAGGGCAGTAGGGCAGTAGGGCAGTAGGGCAGTAGGGCAGTAGGGCAGTCGTTCAGCGCCGTTTGCCGCGGCCGGCGGGGGACTTCGCTCCGTGGGGCCCGCTCTGCACCGGCGTGTTGTGCTGGTTTTCTTCCGACAGTTTGCGCCAGCGGGCAAGACGCTCGGGATCGAGCGTGCCGGCCTTGATGGCAGCCTGCACCGCGCAGCCCGGTTCGTGCACATGCGTGCAGTCGCGGAATTTGCATAGCGGTGCCAGCTCGGTGATCTCGGCAAACAGTGTGTCGATGCCGTAGCCGACGTCGCTGACCTGCAGCGTGCGCATGCCGGGCGTGTCGATCACCCAGCCGCCGCCGGCAATGGCATGCAGCGACCGCGCCGTGGTGGTGTGGCGTCCCTTGGCGTCGTGTTCGCGAATGGCTCCGGTCTGCTGCCGCGATTGCTGCGCCGATCCGGCCAGCGTGTTGACCAGCGTCGATTTGCCGACGCCGGAGGAACCGATCAGCGCCACCGTCTGCCCCGCGCCGCACCAGGCGGCGAGTGCGGTCGCGGCATCCGCTATGCGTGGGTTCAGCGTCACCACGGCCAGGCCGCGCTGCAGTGCGGCGGCTTGGCTTTGGTACGCCTCGGCGTCTTCAGCCGTATCGGCCTTGGTCAGCAGGATCACCGGTGTCGTTCCGGCCTCGTTGGCCAGCGCCAGATAGCGCTCGAGCCGGGCGATGTTGAAGTCGGCATTGCAGGAGGTGACGATGAACAGCGTGTCGACATTGGCCGCGGCCAGCTGCGGCACCCGGCCGCCCTGGGTGCGGCGCTCCAGCACCGTCTTGCGGGTCAGGCGACGCTTCACAAGCTGATCATGCGGCTCGACCAGCACCCAGTCGCCGACGGCATAGTCGCCGGTGGTGGCCTGCGGCGGCAATGTCAGGTCCGTTTGCCCCGTCTGGGACAGGCCACTAAGGCGATCGCGATGCACCATGGCAATGCGCGTCGGGATCAGGTCTGCGTCATCGGGTTCAAGCTGATCGCCGAAGAAATCCGACCAGCCAAGGCTGGCGAGGGAGAGTAGCTGAGGGGCGGTCACGGCCTGGACCAAGGGTGCGGCGTCGCTGACATCGGACAGTATCCCGGCAAGATGAGAAAGGCACGGACCTCTCGGGCAGGCGATCCGCCCACGCCGCTGTATGGGCGGCGTGGCGGGGTTTGGCAAGCATTTGCCCGAGACAAGGGGTCGGGGAAGCGCCAGCAGCGTCAAGGTGCATGGCTATGGACGAACCGGGCCGATCGCTCTCACAACTCCTTTCCGCCAGTTCCCCAAATTCGTCGGGCACCGAGCGTGCCACCGTCAACCGCCTGTTGCCGAATCTACAGCAATATTTCGCAGGCTAGATTGACGTTATCTTTGGTTCGCGTGATGCTTGTTCAAATGGAATTTTCGAAATGCGAACCGCCCTGCATCAGTTTTTCCGCCCGAACAAGGAAGAGTTCGAGAGGCTCTGGAAGGATGCCTTGATAAGCTTCGATGCGAGCGCTTTGCTGAATATTTATGGGTACTCCCATGACACTCGCGACGAACTGCTATCGATTTACGCCAATTTTTCTCATCGTGTTTTCTTACCTTACCAGTTTGCCTTGGAGTATGGTCGTAATCGTTCGAAGACGATACATAAGCAGATTAACAAATATATACAGACAGAGGAAAGTATAAGGAAGATTTTGACTGAACATGCAAATAGCAAAGAGCATCCATATTTCACCGAGGCGGCGATAGCATCGTTAAAAAAGGTCCAAGACGAATTGTCTGACGGGCGCTCGAAGATGGAAAAAACTATCGCATCTGATGATTATACAGATTTAATACTTACGATATTCGAAGGGAAGATCGGCCCAGAGCCGACGGACGAGGCTTTGAAGGAGCTGCACATCAAGGGAAAGGCGAGGTTCGGCGGATCAGTCCCGCCGGGCTATAAGGATGCCAAGGACAAGCCCGAGCCAGACTGCTATGGCGACTATATCGCCTGGGAACAGCTCATGGATATCTCTAAGGAAAAAAATCTGACTTCATTCTGGTCATCGACGACACAAAGGAGGATTGGTGGCAGTACGAGGGTTCGCGCACTGTTGGGCCTCGCCCCGAATTGCTCCGTGAATTTAGAAAAGTTACCGGAAAGTCGATTTGGCTTTATACATCAGAGGGATTTCTGCGAGCTACGAAAGATTACACTAAACTCGACGTCGCTGGCAGAACCATCAACGAGGTCGAAGCGCGTATCGAAGCTCGAAAGTCAGTTCGCGTCAAAGTTAATGGAGAGAAATTGAAGGTTAAGTTCCATCTTGATCTGCCACCTGAGGGCGCACCTACCGATGAGTTCGGTCCTAAGAGGATTTCAGACTCGGATCCGGTTGCGGCTAGCGAAGACAAGATAGCTGGACCGACGGGCGAAGATCAATAAAAAAATACGAGTTAGGAGCTAATACGTGGCTGTCCGAGCGTTTTCAGATAATCCAGAGAAACTTTTGACGCTGATAAAGCGTCGGATGGCTGAAAATCGTATTTCCACATGGCAAATAGACGATGAAGGGGACTTAACCTTGACTTCGGAATCTTGGGTGAACAAAGCTTGGATGAGACCGAAGATTATTAAAGATTGCCTTTTGTTTAACATTGTTGGGTCAAAGACCGTTAAAATGACCGCTGTTACCTATGGTGTATATCATGGGAGACTTATTCAGATGCTCATAACTCATTTTGATACGGCGCTGAACACGGCCTCTGCTACCGCGCTTCCTACTAGTGGAGACCTCCTGCCGAACCAATCCTGATTGTCGACTCAGCCGATATTCTCACAACTCCTTCTCCGCCAGTTCCCTGAATTCGTCGGGCACGGAGCGTGCCGCTTCCAGCGCCACCGTGCCGTAGCCGACCGCTTGTTTGCCGAAGCGCTCGCGGATCTTGTCGATGGCGCGGTCGGCGCCGAAGCGGGCGAGGCCTTTTTGGCTGCCGGGCCGGTGTTTCTCGTCGGCGAGGCCGAGCGGCAGGTCGAGCTGCAACGCGGCACTTTCCTCGAGATGTGACACCGAGATCGCCAGCAGCGAGATGGTTCTCTCATGCGGGTTATCGGCTAGCACGCCGCGCACCAGGTCTTGCGCGATTTCGGCCAGCATGGTGGTCGCCGAGATAGGCTGGTCGAGGGTGATGGAACGGGTGACGGCGCGGAGATCGGCGAAGCGCACGCGCACCGTCACCGTGCGGCCGGGCCGCGCCTTGGCGCGCAGCCGGCTGGCGACGCGGTCAGCCAGATGCAGCAGTGTCGGCACGATCACCCGCGCCACGGCGGGTTTCTGGCCAAGTGCTGACTGGGCGCCGGCCGAGTGCGCCCGGCGCTTGGTTTCCAGTTTGCGCGGGTCGCGATTCCACGACAGCGCCGACAGCTTTTCGCCGGCGGCCGGGCCGAGCAGACGGGTCAGCGCGCCGCTGTGCGTTCTCGCCAACTGGCCAATGGTCTCGATGCCGATTTCGGCCAGCCGCGCCTTGGTCGCAGGGCCGACGCCCCACATCAGTCCGACGGGCAGATCGTGCAGGAAGGCCAGCTCGGTTCCAGGGTCGACCACCACCAGCCCGTCGGGCTTGGCGACCTGCGAGGCGATCTTGGCCAGATGCTTGGTGCGCGCCACGCCGATCGAGATCGGCAGGCCGAGTTCAGCCCGCACGCGGCGGCGGATCGTCGTGGCGATCTCGTGCGGCGACCCGAACAGATGCGTGCAGCCGGCGACATCAGCGAAGGCCTCGTCGATGGAAATGCGCTCGACCACCGGCGTGAAATCGTCGAGTACCTTGATCGCCGCGTCGCCCAGCCGCTGGTAGTGGCTGAAATTGCCGCCGACGAAGATCAGCTGCGGGCAAAGCTCGCGCGCCTTGCGCCCCGGCATGCCGCCGCGCACGCCGAAGGCGCGCGCTTCGTAGGATGCCGCGAGCACCACACCGCCGCCGACCGCGATCGGCTTGCCGCGCAGCGACGGATCGAGCAGTTGTTCAACCGAGGCATAGAAAGCGTCGAGATCGGCATGCAGGATGGTGGCTGTCGTTTCCATCCGGCTGCATATCCAGGGTTGCTGATGGACTGGAACAGATAGAGAACAAATGGCGATTGTTGTCAAGCCGGGCAGTGGAAAGCTCCCCCTTCTCCCCTTGTGGGAGAAGGTGTCGCCGAAGGCGACGGATGAGGGGTGTTCCAGGGAACGCCAGCGTCTCACTCCGCTGGAACACCCCTCATCCGTCTCGGCGCTATCGCGCCGATCCACCTTCTCCCACAAGGGGAGAAGGAAGACAGCATGCCGCCGTCTACACAATATGCTCGGCCCGCAGTGCGGCCTTCATCCGTTCCAGTGCTGGTTCACCTCCGGCCGCCAGTTCATCGGCGACCCGCGCCAGCTTGTCGTCGGCCTTGCGGTGCTTGCTGCCCCAGGCGCCGAGTGTGGCCAGCACCGGCAACAGGTCGATGCCGGCCTCGGTCAGCCGGTAGATCGCCTTCAGCCCGTGGCTCGGGTCGTCGCTGCGGGTAAGAATGCCTTCGTCCTGCAACGTCTGCAGCCGTTCGGCCAGCGTGCGCGACGAGATGCCTTCGTCGGACTGCAGGAATTCGCGAAAGTGCTTTTTCCCGGCGAAGATCAGGTCGCGGATGATGAGCAGCGTCCAGCGGTCGCCGAGCAGTTCCAGCGACAGGTTGATCGGGCAGCCGGATCTTTCGCGCGTCGACATCTCTATGGTTCCATTTTTAAATCACTTTACTATTGACATCATTTTTGTCCTCCGTCAATGGTTCCAAAAGTAAATCATGCCATTTGAGCCGGAGCAACAGGGAGACGGGGATGAAAAAGCTGATCCTGCAGATGCAGATGTCGGTCGACGGTTTCGTCGGCGCCAATGAAGACCATCCCTGGCAGCTCTGGGAATGGGGCGACGACATCAGCTGGAACGAGGAGTTGAAGCGAGACTTCAACGCCATCTTCGCCGGCATCGATA
Organism: Mesorhizobium kamtschaticum; assembly: GCF_056174585.1. NCBI lineage: Bacteria > Pseudomonadati > Pseudomonadota > Alphaproteobacteria > Hyphomicrobiales > Phyllobacteriaceae > Mesorhizobium > Mesorhizobium kamtschaticum. Next base: position 3,661,095 of record NZ_CM149691.1, read on the forward strand.
CGATCCTGCTCAGCCGCAAGATGGCGGAAGAGGGCTATCTCAGCCATTGGGGCAATGCAGCGAAGAAGTATCCGGCAGATCCATTCTTCGCCTTCGCTCAGCGCATCGTGGAGGCACAGAAGGTGGTGCCGAGCGACAAGCTGAAAACCTCGCGCTGGGAGCGCGCGAGGGTGGTGAGCGGCGACCTGCCGCGCGAGGTCGCTGCACTGAAGGCAGGCGAGGGTGCTGATATTGCCGTCTTCGGCGGCGCCGGCTTTGCCTCGGCGCTGATCGCGGCCGGGCTGGTTGACGAGTTCCAGCTGTTCATCAACCCGGCGGTGCTGGGCGCTGGTCGCCGCATCTTCGACCAGGGCGGTTTTGCCAAGCTGCTTCTGCTCGGCTCGAAGGCCTATGCCTGCGGCATGGTGGTCAACCGCTACGCGCAGGCGGGTTGAGGGCGAGAGAAAATCCCGATCTGACGTATCCTTTTTGTCCGCCCGTTCGTCTGTGGTTCCTAGAGGTCGCGCAGTCGCGATCCGCAACCCCGGGAGACTTATCATGGCGAGTATCGAGAGCGAGGCGAACAGGAACCACTATGCGGCGATCGTCGCCAATGCCGGCAAGTTCAACAGTCCGCAGGCGATGATCGATTTCAACGACACCAGCTGGACGGCGCTGACCGGCGAACCCGGCGGCGTCGACTATATCGAGGTCGATACCGGCGGTGTGCCGGCGCTATGGGTCGTGCCAAAGGGCGCGGACGAGGAGGGGGCACTGTTTTACGCGCATGGCGGCGGCTTCCTCGGCGGTTCGATCTACACCCACCGCAAGCTGGTCGGCCATCTGGCCAAGGCCGTCGGCTGCCGGGCCTTGCTCTATAACTATCCGCTGGCGCATCAGGCCAAGCATCCGGCCAGACCGAGGCGGCGATGGCGGCCTGGAACTGGCTCGTCGACCAGGGCTTCGACACCAGGCGGATCGCGATTGCCGGCGATTCCTGCGGCGCGGTGCTGAGCTATGGCGTCCTGCAGCGGCTGCGTGCCCAGGGCCGGCCGCTGCCGGCCGCCACGCTGATCATCTCCGGCTGGTTCGACATGGCGCTGACCGGCGCCAGTTACGAGACCAACCGCGAGAAGGATCCAGCCTTCGCCAGGGAGTCCGTCGACTGGCTGGTGACCAATTTTATCGGCGACAGCGACCGGCTCGATCCGGAGGTCAGCGCGCTCTACGCCGACCTCTCCGGCTTTCCGCCCGTCTTCCTGCAGGCCGGCGCCGACGAGACGCTGGTCGACGAAAGCCGCATGTTCGCCGAGCGTGCGCGGCAGGCTGGGTCGAGACGCGGCTCGACGTCTTCGACGGCATGCTGCACTCCTTCCAGATGATGGCCGGCCGGGCGCCGGAAGCCGATGACGCGATCGGTCGCTTCGCCGCCTGGCTGCGACCGAGGCTGGGTCTGCCGGTTGCTGGCGACAACGTCGCCGACAACAGAGCGGCCTGACCATGGGCCGGCTTGTGGATGCGCGCCGCTTGCGCGATGCTGTGGCAACGCCGAGCGACGTGCCGCGATGAACCAGCAGATCCGCAAATCCCCCGAAGCGAGGCAAGGCTTTGAGCCGCGCCTCGACCCCGAAGGCTTGTTCGACCTGCGCTACAGGGCGTTCCTGGAGACGGTCTCGCATTTGCGTGTCCGCCTCCACCGCTATTGCGCGCGCATGACCGGCTCCGCCCTCGACGGTGAAGACATCATGCAGGAGGCGCTGTTCGAGGCCTATCGCAAGATCGGGCTGCTCGACGATGCACAGGCGCTGCGGCCATGGCTGTTCCGCATCGCCCATAACAGGTGCATCGACTTCATCCGCAGCCGCCGCACGCGGCTCAAGGCCGAAGCAGGCTATGCCAGTGATGAGATCGTGCTGCCCGTCGAGCCCGCTGGTCCGGGCGCCGGCCGCGCCATCGAGCGGCTGGTGGTGCACCTGCCGCCGAAGGAGCGCGCCTGCGTGCTGCTCAAGGATGTCCTCGATCATTCACTGGACGAGATCGCCGACCTGGTCGGCTCGACATCGGGCGGCGTCAAGTCGGCGCTCAATCGTGGCCGCGCCAAGCTCGCCGCCCTGCCAGCGCAACCGGTCGCGGTACCCGCGCATGACCCGGACCTGGAGCGGCTGCTTAGCCGCTATGTCGAACTCTTCAATGCCAGGGATTGGGACGGGGTGCGGGCGCTGACCAGCGCCGATGCCCGGCTGCGGGTTTCGGACTGCTACAATGGCCTGCTCTCCCGCTCGCCCTATTTTGTCGAGTATGAGCAAGGCGAGCCCTGGCGCATGCGGCCAGGCGTGGTGGAAGGTGAGGACGTTCTGGTTGTCGACAGGCGGCAAAACGAGGTCTGGCGGCCGGCCTATCTCGTGCGGGTCCATGCCGAGGGCGGCGTCATCGACCGCATTGCCGACTATTATGCGTGCCCCTGGATACTGGAGATGGTGGCTGCCGATGGATGACAGGTTCGTTTCACCGAGTCGGCAGCCGCCAGAATAACGGCGGCCACTTTCACGAGATCGGTTCAGCAGGCCCGAAGTGATCGCGTCGGGCGGTTGTTACCTGGAGAGGAAATCGGTGATGAGCTTGACCGTGGCGTCGGGGTTTTCCTCCATGATCCAATGGCCGGATGCGGGCACTATGGCTCCCGTCACGTCCGCCGCGACGAAACGCAGGGTGTCGGCCTGTGTCGTGCCTGCCGATTTCTCCGCGCCGACTGCCAGCACCGGCATGGCCAGTTTGCCGCCGGTGGAAAGCATTGCAGGGTTGTCGATGGCGTCCTGGTCGAATGCCTTGAACTGTTCGAAGGCGTCATGCATGGCATGCGGCCGTGCATAGAGTTTTGCATAGTGGACACGCGTCGCCTCGTCGATCTTCTTCGGGTCGGCCGACAGTTCGTTGTAGAAGCGGTCGAGGTAGATGCGCTCGCGGCCCGCGACCAGCCGCTCCATGTCGGGGCCGCGGAAGTTGAAGTGCCAGAGCAGCGGGCTTTGCTTGATCTTCTCCCAGTCACCTATGCCCGGCAGCGGTGCGTCGATGACGACCCATTTCGTGATGCGCTTGGGATATTGCGCGGCCAGCGCATAGCCGACCATGTTGCCGATGTCGTGCGTCACCAGGTCGGCCTTCTCGATCTTCAGCGCATCCATCACGCCGGCGATGTCGGCCGCCTGGTTCTTCTTGGTGTAGCCGCTGTCTGGATGCGCAGAAAGGCCCATGCCGCGCAGGTCCGGCACGATCACCGTGTGATCCTTCATCAGCTTTATCGCGGCCCGCGCCCACATGTCGCCGGTATCGGCGAAGCCGTGCAGCAGCACGACAGCCGGTCCCTGTCCGCCGACGCGCACATAAAGCTTGGTGCCGTTGGTCTCGATCGACTGCGTCTTGAAGCCGGTCGGAAACGGGGTCACGCCTGCAAAGGCCGGAGCGGCGAGTGACAGCAGACCAAGCACGATAACCAAAAGACGAAACATGATGCACTACCCCGAGCTTTTATTCTGCCGCCGCCATATCGCGGTCTTTTCGACTATGGCACCATGCCCTTGATTTCGTCAGGCACCGGTCGCCTGATTGTGAATTCGGGAAAACCGAACAATGCTGAAGCTTGAATCCGCCGCCGCTTTTGTCGCCGTCGCGGAATCCGGTTCGATCACCGAAGCGGCCAGGCGCATGAACCTGTCCAAGTCCGTCATCAGCGAGCGGCTGTCGGAGCTTGAGCGCAGCCTTGGCGCAAGGCTACTCGACCGCACCACCCGCAAGCTCTCGATCACCGCAGCGGGGCGAGGTTTTTACGAGCGCGCCAAGCGCATCATGCAGGAGGTGGCCGATGCCAGCGCCGAGATCGCCGAACATCGCGGCGAACTCGCTGGACCGCTCAGAATATCGGCGCCGACCAGTTTCGGCATCCTCCATCTTGGCCCGGCGCTGTATGGCTTCCTGGCCAGGCACCCGGGGATCGAACTGACGCTTGATGTCGACGATCGTTTCGTCAGCGTGGTGGCCGATGGCTACGATGCCATTGTGCGTCACGGGCCGGTCGTCGATGACGGACCTGTCATCGTCAGGAAGCTGGCTTCCAGCCGTCGCTTCCTGGTGGCTTCACCGGACTATATCGAGCGCTTTGGATTGCCCGCGACCACCGACGACCTGAAACGCCACAAGGGCATCATCTATTCCATCCGGGGGGCCGCCGACTGGCGGTTCAAGGTTGCGCGGCGGCTGGTGACGATCCGCCCGGAAACCGCGCTGCGCGTCAACAACGGGATTCTGATGCGCGACGCCGCGCTTGCCGGCCTCGGCCTGGCGCTGCTCCCCGCCTATTTCATCCGGACCGAGATCGCCGACAAGCGATTGACTGTCATCGATGTCGGCGCCGAGCCTGAAGGAGCCACCATTTATATCGCCTGTCCCGAGGACAGGCGCGGATCCGCCAAACTGCGCGCGCTCGCCACATGGCTACGCGAAGCTTTTGGCGATCCGCCCTATTGGGAGACGTGAGCCGGCACCTCACTTCGCATCGTGAAAAATAATGCCGACCGTGTGGCGCATGCCTGAGCGCAGGCGGCTGACGCCGTGGCGCAGATTGACGCGGTAGTTGCCCTTGGTTCCCTGCACCGGCCGGTTATGGACGGCGAAGGCCACCGCATCGCCCTGGCGCAGCGGCACCACTTCCACCCGGCTCTGCATGCGCGGGCGCTGCTCGGTCAGGGCGAATTCGCCGCCGGTGAAATCCTCGCCCGGCTCGGAGAGCAGGACCGCCACCTGCAACGGAAAGGCGAGGTCGCCATAAAGGTCCTGATGCAGGCAGTTGAAGTCACCGGGCACATATTGCAGCAAAAGCGGCGTCGGCCTGACCTGGCCGGCGCCATGGCACTGGTCGAGAAACGCTGGATGCGTCGCGGGGTAGCGCAAAGCGATACCCATGCGCTCGTTCCACCGGTTGGCGACCTCGGCCAGCCGGGGATAAAGCGCGCTGCGCAACCCGCCGATGAGGTCCGGCAAGGGATAGCGGAAATAGCGGTATTCGCCCTTGCCGAAACCATGCCTGGCCATGTGGATATGACTGCGGAAATGTTTTTCCTCGGGGTAGAGGCCGGCGATCTGCCGGCACTCCTGCGGTGAGAGCAGCTTTTCCATCACCGCGCAGCCGAAACCGTCGAGTTCGGTGGTCAGCGCCGGCCAGTCGTAAGCGGCGATGCGTGTCTCGGCGGCTTCCACCACCGATGCGGCAACCCTGGCATGGGCGTTCATATCGCCGCCTCCTTGTCCAGCAAGGCGCGCTTGCGTTCGATGCCCCAGCGGTAGCCCGACAGCGTGCCGTCGGCGCGGACCAAGCGGTGGCAGGGGATGCCGAGCGCGATGGCGTTGGCGGCACAGGCGGTTGCCACGGCGCGGGCGCCGTTCGGTTGGCCAAGCCGCCGGGCAAGCGCGGTGTAGGTGATGGTGACGCCGCACGGGATGGCGCGCAGTGCGTCCCACACACGCTGCTGGAACGGCGTGCCGTGGCTCATGTCGAGCGGCAGGTCGAGGTTGGCGCTGGGCGTTTCTATGAAGCGGGCGATTGCGGCGAGATCGCCGCGCAACGCGTTTTTGTCTTCGATCAGCATCTTGCCGGGGAAGCGGTTGGAGAGGTCCTGCTCCAGTGTGTCGGCGTCGGAGCCGATCAGGATGGCGCAGACGCCAATGGGGCTGCGCGCCGCCAGGATGTTGCCGATGGAGGATTCACCGATGGCGTAGGTGATGGTGTCGAGAGCGGCGTGTGCCGTCGTTATGTGAGTTTGCATCAGGTTCATTGCCTTCACTCCTTTGTCTGTGCCTGAACCCTAACCGCGTGCCGGTTGGCGCTCACTCCGGTGCTTGCTTTCAAATTCGCTTTCCGTGGGGGAGATCAGCCGAAGCCTCCCCAACCTTCGTCATCCCAGGGCGAAGCAGGAGCGAAGCTCCGTCGCGGAGACCCCGGGATCCATTCGGTGACCTTTGCCGTGGAGTGCAGCGGAGCAGAATTTTGCACCGTAGCAGCGCCCAGAAGTCGCGGCATGGATCCTCGGGTCTGCGCTGCGTCGCTACGCTCCTTGCTCCGCCCGTGGATGACGACGGGCGTGAGGTTTCAGCCAATCTCGAAGGCGGGCGACTTGCCTTCGAACGGTCAAAACCCGTCAAGGAACCAACGCGACGTTCATGCGACACGCGTGACGGACACTTCGCCCAGCAGGAAAACCTCGCCGGACAACAGCCGCAGCTCAACCTCGCCACTCGCGGTGCGGCTCCACTCGGCCTTGCCATCATCGACCAGTTCGCCGATGGCGGCCAAGACCTGTGACTTCGCGTTGACAGCTACACCGTTGGCGATCTGGCTGTTCGCACCGGCGGTGGAAGACCTTGCCATCGTGCGCATCGCTGGTCCTCGTCAGCCCCGCGAAGACCGGTGGGCATTGTCGGATCCCGCCTCGCGGTCGAGCAGCCCGCGCTTGCGCTCGGCGCCCCAGGCATAGCCGGACAGGGCGCCATCCTTCCTGATCACGCGGTGGCAAGGGATGGCGACCGCAAGATTGTTGGCGGCGCAGGCGGCGGCGATGGCGCGGGTGGCCTTGGGCGCGCCGATGCGTTCAGCGATCCCGGCATAGGACACCGTGCTGCCGACCGGGATGTCCTGCAAGGCCTGCCAGACGCGCTGCTGGAAGGCGGTGCCGCGCACGTCGAGCGGCAGGTCGAGACCGAGCCGTGGAGCCTCGACGAAGCCGACGACGCCGGCGACCAGCGCCTCGTAGTCGCGGTCGCCGCCGATCAGCCTCGCCCTAGGGAAACGGTCCTGCAGGTCGCGCACCAGGGCGTCGGGATCGTCGCCGAGCAGGATCGAGGCGACGCCCTTTTGGCTCGACGCGACCAGAATGGTGCCGAGCGAGGATTCGCCGACGGCGAAGCGGATGTCCTCGTTGGCGCCGCCGGCGCGATAGCGCGTCGGCGTCATGCCGAGCATGCCGGTCGATTTCTCGTAGAAACGCCCGCTCGAATTGAAGCCGGCATCGTAGATCGCCGTTGTCACGCTGGCGCCGTCTTCGAGACCTTGGCGGACCCGGGCGGCGCGGTGCGCGGCGGCATAGTCCTTCGGCGTTAGGCCGGTGATCGCCTTGAAGACGCGGTGGAAATAGCCGGCGCTGCGGCCGGCGGCATCAGCCAGTTCAGCGAGCGAGGGTTCCTCCTCGCTCTGCTCGATCCTGCGGCAAGCATCGGCGACCATCGCGGCATTGCCGGCCTCCAGCGAGGGGCCATCCGGGTTGCAGCGCCGGCAGGCGCGAAAGCCGGTCGCCTTCGCCTGAGCCAGCGTGTCGTGCAGTTGCACATTCCCGGGGTTGGCGCGCCGCGACGGGCAGGAGGGCCGGCAATAGACGCCGGTCGTCGCCACCGAATACCAGAACTCGCCGTCGGCCGATTTGTCGCGCGCGACGATGCGCGCCCAGCGTGGATCGTCGGTGACCGGCAGCGGCGTGGATTTCAGATCTCTGGCCAGGGTGATGAACATGCTGCATTGAAGCCGCTGGAAGACGGTCTCGCCACCCGTTTCCTGACAACTGTCAGGATGCCTCGCACGGGTCCTTCCCAGATTGGGAAACTTCCTCTTGTTCCCAATTTGGGAAGTTGCTATATCAGGCCATGCAGATCATCGCCAAGAAAGCGCTGAAGGATTTTTGGGCCAAACACAATCAGGCCGAAGCTCCTTTGACGGCTTGGTATGTGGCTGTCAGCAATGCCGATTGGAAGACCCCGGCAGACATCAAGGATGCGTTTGGAGCGACAGCCGATTTCGTGGGTGACAATCGTGTCATTTTCGACATTGGCGGCAACAAGTACCGCTTGATTGTCCACGTGGCCTACAGATTTCACCGGGTCCTGATCAAATTCGTCGGGACACACAAAGAGTATGACAAGATTGATCCGGAGAAGGTGTGATGGAAAACATTCGACCCATTAAGACCGAAGCCGATTACGATTGGGCGATCGCCGAAATCACCAAATATTTCGAGAATGAACCGGAGGTCGGCTCTCTCGACGGTGATCGCTTCGACGTTCTTGCAACTCTGATCGAGGCTTATGAGGACAAGCACTACCCGATTGAAGCCCCCGATCCCATTGAAGCCATTCATTCGCACATGCAACTGTTCAGCCTGTCGCGAAAGGCTCTGGCTGAGGTGATCGGATCATCGCCTCGGGCAACCGAGGTGCTGAACAGGAAGCGGGCTCTGACACTGGATATGGTCTTCAAGCTGAACAAGGAATGGAACATTCCTGCCGAAGTCCTCGTGCAACCCTATCACCTTACGAATGACAGGGGTCGCAAGCGTGCCTAAGCCGCGTCGCAACGACTGGGAAAAGCTGAACGCTTTCGCGACGCGTACGGGCTCTCCTACGCCGCGCGTTTGGGCTCCACCGCGAACGGGCTGAGCCCGAGCCAGGTCTGCATCTGCTTGCCGATAGCCTGGTCGCCGGTCAGGGCAACCTTTGCGCCGGCCTTCTCGACGGTCAGCAATCCCATCCAGATCGCCGTCATCGTGTGCAGGTCGGTCGAGACGTAGAGGTCGACATCGAAGCCGGGATCGTACCAGCACAAATCGACCTCGCCGTGCTTTTCGACGATCAGCCACCACGAGCGTTTGGATGCCGGGAGATCCTGATACAGGAATTGTATCACCGTGCGCCCTTCGGGGAGCGGCGAGGGGTTCAGATTGCGCCGCATGTCCCACATCAGCAGCGACGGATCGAGGTTCTTGAGCGACAGCCGGGACTCGACCCATTTCTGCCCCCAGAACCCCATCGCCTCGACGACGGGGCGCAAATCTCGGCCGGCCTCGGTCAGCCGATAGTCGAAGATCCCTTTCTCGCCAGGCACCGCCTTGCGCTCGACGATCCCCGCCAGCTCGAGCTCCTTCAGCCGTTGCGACAGAAGGGTCGGCGACATCTTTGGCACGCCGCGGCGCAGGTCGTTGAAGCGGGTCGAACCGGCCACCAATTCGCGCATCAGCACCATCGTCCAGCGGGTGCACAGCACCTCGGCGGCCATCGATAGCGGGCAGAACTGCTTGTATCCGTGCTGGGTCATGATTGGCGTTCCTCCCTCGAAACCGGGCCGAACATTAGGCCCTCGTGAAGGAAGCGGCCAGTACGGAAACTGTACCACCCCAGTACAGATCGCGGACTGGTTGGCGAGGGTCCCGCCATGCGAGCCCTCTGGCCGGTTGCACGGGATACCCCTGTGCGCCGCAACCAGGAGACGACCATGACTGCTTACGTAATCGCCGACATCAAGATGAAAGACCCGAAATGGGTGCCGGCCTACGCCGCATCGGTGCACGACATCGTCCACAAGCATGGCGGCAAATATCTGTCGCGCAGCGGCAATGTGAAGACGCTTGAAGGCAAGCCGCTCGATACCACGCTGATCGCCTTGATGGCGTTCCCGTCGGAAGCGGCGGCGCGTGCCTTCACCAACGATCCGGCCTACGCGCCTTTCGTTTCGGCGCGTCAGGGCGGCAGCGACAGCCGTTTCCAGCTGATCGACGACACCGATCTGGCCGGAACGATCCCGTATCTGCCGAAGGGATGATCCTTCCCGGCGCTCGTCACATCGATTTCGGGATCTCCAAGCAACAACAGCCACGGCGCTTGCCTGCCGGGCCGCCGTATTTTCGGCGGCCGGCCCGCTGTGCTTTTTCAAGAAGAATGGAATGGATATGAAATCAAATCTTCGCAACAGGCTCGTCATGGCCGGGGCCATACTGGCCGTCTGCGCCCCCATCGCGCAGGCGCATCAGGAAGCGGCTGAAGCCGCGTCCGGCCCCAATCCACTGACCGACAAGGTGCGGGCCGCCAACAGCCGGTTTCTCGACGTCAAGGCGGCGACAGCCGAGGGCTATGCGCCCATTCCCTGCGCCAGCGGCATCACCGGCGGCGCCATGGGCACCCACTACGTCAACGGCCAGTATCTGAAGGACGACAAGATCGACATCGCCCGTCCCGAGGCCGTGATGTACGAGCCGATGGCCGACGGCCGGCTTAAGCTGGTGGCGGTCGAGTACATCACCTCGAAAGGCCCGGCGTCGCTCGACGGACAGCTGTTCAACTTCAACAGCGCGCCGAACCGCTACGGCCTGGGTGAATTCTACGAGCTGCATGTCTGGGCCTGGAAGGGCAACCCGACCGGCACATTCGCCGACATGAACCCAAAAGTGTCCTGCGAACACGCGATGGCGCCGAGCCAGTAGGCTCAGCAAGCAATGAGGCCAGGCGGCACCTTATGTCGCCTGGCACTCTCCCGAAAGGTCGTGGCGGCATGGCGCTCAGCCATGCCTGGTCATGGCGATGCCGGTTCGGGCAGCGGCAGTCCGATCGCGACGGTGTCGCGGCTCGCCTGCGGCAGAACGAAACGGCCGGTCAGATACCAGAGCACGGACACGACAAGGATCGAAACGTAGCCATCAACGGCATAGTGCCAGCCGGTGTAGACCGAGCCGAACAGGATGAATGCTGCAAAGGACCAGCCGACGATGGCCCAGCGGCGGCCGAAACCGCTCAGGAAGAACGCGTTGAGCGTTACGAAGGCGACATGCATGCTTGGCATGGCGGAGATGCCGCCGCCGAGTTCGGGGCGGCCGCTTGCGTAGGCTGTAAGCAGATAGTTGGCATAGGTCTGGACCGGCGCGGCGTAGCCGTTCTGCGCGAGCGCGGTCTGCAATGCGGCAAACCGATCGCCGCCGTAGAACTGGTCATGAAATATCGGGCCGGTGGACGACAGCGCCATGGCCAGGACGGTGCCGCACAGGATCGTGGTCAGCGCGAGCGCCCAGAGATAACGCAAACGTCCTACCGGGTTGTTCCAGAAGGCGACGAACAGCAACGTGCCGAACCATTGCACGTGCCAGCCATATCCGTAGCCGATAAAAATAGCCGCCGAGACTGGTTCGGGAACGACGCTGTGCGTCCATATCCAGGGGTCGGCGCCATGCAGCCCGAGGTCAAGCTCTGCCAGCAAGCGGTCGGCATAGAAGGGAACGATCTCCGGGATGGCGATCTTGAAGGTGGTGAAGGCGACGATGCCGAGAAAGAACAGGAGGATCACCGGTGCGGCGGCCTGCCAGCGCTGCCTCAACATATCGAGCATGAACCGTGTCGGGCTTTGCCGGGCAAATGTCAGCGCCACCACGCCGAGGCCGGCGGCAAGAAGCGCCGGCAGGAAGAAGACGAATGGCTGGGCGTAGGATTGCGCCAGGTACAAATAGCGGCCCGGTTGCAGGCAAAGCGCGGCCAGCGCGTAGGCCAGGCACAGGGCGGTCAGCAGCCAGCCGCTCCTGGTCGCCGCGATGTCCAGGTCAAAAATGGCAAAGGGGCGGCGATCGCCGTCCCGCTGCCCGGTACGCATACTCATCGAAGGACATCCCGCCAGCTGCCCGAAGGATTATTCACGGCATTTTTGGCGATGAAGTATTACTATTCAGTTTCACTTTAGAATATAGAAAAGCCCCAAATATTAGATATCTATAATTCTTCCTTTTTCATCAAGGAATCGTTGACGAAGATGTCGCCGTTCAATGCATAAGTATTGACGATGCCATTGCCGCTTCGCAATCGAAGGGCCATCGCCTGGTCGGCGATGGCCCCTGTAAATCAGGCGGTCTTGATCAGGCCGAGCTGGGTGAGTGCGGCGACGCCGTCGTCGAGGCCGATCTCCTCGACGATCCGGCCGTCGATCACCTTCAGCACGGTGGTGCCGGTGAAGCGCATGGCGCGGCCGGTGGCGGCGGGCAGCGAGCCGGCGAGGAAATCGCCGAAGGCCGGGCCGGTATGGGTGCCGCCGCCCTCCCATTGGCCGACGACATAGTTGCCCTCGGCGATGAGATCGGCGGTGGCCCAGAAGTTGAGATCCGGGAAGGCGGCGCGGAAATCGGTCATGAAGGCCTTGATGTCGTCGCGGCCCCGGCGCGGCTCGTGCAAGGAGTATCTGAGCAGCATGTCGGGTGCTGCGATGTCGTCGACCACCGACAGATCGCAGGTTTCGCCCAGAAGTCGGTGAACCATCTGACGACGACGGCCTTGTTGTCTTCTTGCTTGGTCATTGGGAGGTTCCTTTTGTGTTTGGCGGGGGCATCGGTGTCGCCGATGACCTGGGGGCAGCATTAGGACGATCGGAGGAGCGCTAAACTCCGGTTCTTGCCGGCCAATCGAAAGACGGGGAGGGGGCTCCTCGACTTCGTCATCCACGGGCGCAGCAGCCGCGAAGCGGCGTCGCGAAGACCCGAGGATCCATGCCGGGGCTTTGGTCGAAGGGTGCAGCGAGAGCAGAATTCTGCACCGCAGCAGTGCTTCCAGGACGCGGCATGGATCCTCGGGTCTGCGCCGCGTCGTTACGCTCCTTGCTCCGCCCGTGGATGACGAAGCGAGGGGGAACCAACGCATGATAAACAGACCGGGCGGATTGTTTCTGCCGCGATTCAGGTCTATCTCGTGGGGGCGGAGGCCTTGTCGCTGCCCGCCGCCGCAAATGCCGCAGGAAGCCACCATGGACAATGTCTCCCGTTCCGAACGATCCCGAAATGCCATTATTCAGGCGGCGCTCGCCATCATCGCGCGCGATGGGCCGGGCCGGTTGACGCTGGACGCCATCGCCCGCGAGGGCGGCCTGTCGAAGGGGGGCGTGATGCACCAGTTCCGCACCAAGGAAGCGGTGCTGAAGACGCTGCTGGAAAACCAGGTCGAGTTCTTCGAGAATTTTTCCAGAGACTATCTGGCCGCGGCCGGCGCAGACGGCAACGAGCCGCAACTGGCGGCGCAGATCTCGGTGCAGCGCAAGGCCGTCTCCGAACCGCATTCGGTGGCCTTCGGCCTGCTCGGCGCGCTAGCGGAAAACCCGGCACTGCTTTCCGGCCTGCGGGAGACGGATGCCGGGAAGGTCGAGGCCATTCGAGCCGAGGCGGCGGATCCCGATCTGGCGACGCTTCGCCTGTTCGCGGCCAAAGGCCTCGCTTTGTCGACAATGATGGGCATCTGCTCGCTGTCGGAAGCGGATCTGGAGCGCCTGTTCGACCGCCTCCTCGACAACGCCCAGTGGCCTGCCGCCGCAAAGGAGCCTTCCGCTTCCAGTCGGGCGGCGAATAAAAAAACCGACTAGACGGTTTGTAAATTCCTTTTTTGGCTGCTATACGAACACCCAACGCAAGAGCGAGGGGTGCAGATATGGTTCGGCCGGGGACGAAGGGCGGCGCGGGATGGCCCGCAAACAACGGGCAACTGGCTAGGCTGAAGGTTTCCGGCGGACCATTTCCAACGCATGGACCTGACACGGCCCTGCTGACATCTGTCGATCGCGAGATCCGACACCAGACGGCGTTTGGCAATCCTCGTCCGCTGACCGCCGGGCGGCCCTTGGCATTCCGTTTTTCGCCATTGGTGGCCACCGGCCTTGCCCTATGCCTCGTCGACCTGATGACGGCCCTCTTGGCGATGCGATTGTTCGGCCGCGTCCACGCAGCGGTCCCTGGCCCGGCGCTGTCGGACTATCGGCCACAGGCGCTGCTGGTGCTGGCGGCGATCCTCGCCTTGCTGCCGCTGCTGCACCTTGCATCGAAGCTCCTCATCCATGCAGCGCACAGGTCGTCGCGCCGGCATGCATGGTTTCGCACCGCCCGCGTGATGCTGTGCGTGCCGGCGAGCCTCTGCCCGGTCACCGTCATCACGCTTTTGCTCGCAGCAGGACATTGAAAATGCACAAGATCTTCAGAAATTTCCTTACCATCGGCTGCCTCTGCGTGGCGGTCCAGGGCTGCGTCAGCGCCGATCCGATCGCCTATTCGGGATTGTCGTCGGCGGCCGAACTTGCTCCCAATCCGCGCGACGCAACCGGACGGGTCCCTTACAGCTATTCGACCGCTGTCGACTGGAAACAATACAGCAGCGTCATCGTCGATCCCGTCGTCATCTATCGCGGCGCCGACGGGCAGTTCGGCAAGATGCCGGCGAGCGACAGGGCCGCGATCGCCAGCTACATGCAGGACCGCTTTACCGAGAGGCTGAAGAGCCGCTTCACGCTCACCGGCAAGCCGGGGCCGAACACGTTGCGCGTGCGGCTGACGCTGACCGGCGCCAAGGCCAACACGCCGGTTCTCGGTACGCTCTCACGCTTCGACATCGCCGGCGGCGTCTACAACACCGTGCAGACCGCGCGCGACCGCGAAGGGTCGCTGACCGGCTCCGTCCTCTACGCCGTCGAGATCTTCGACGCCGGGACCAACCGCCTGCTGAAGGCCTTCGTCACCAAGCAATATCCGAGCCCGATCAACATCAAGGCCAGCATGCAACCGCTGGCCGCCGCGCAGGCCGGTGTCGACAAGGGAGCGGATGCGCTTGTCGCGCAGCTGAAGTAGCGGCCTCTGAAGCGGCGATTGCCGAAACCCAAACCACCAGGAGCGCCCGGCCATGGAGGCCATTTCAATTGCCTGGTTCTTCATCTGGCAGCTCTGGTTGACGGCCTTGAGCCTCATCGAAGGACATCCAATGCATCGTGTGATTATTCGTACCCTCATCCTCGTGGCCGCACTGGCGCTGCTCGGCTGCGAACGAAGCAGCCCTTTCGGCAAGCCCGACCAGCCGGCGAAGTCCTCGGCGCATGTGGTGTGGTCGCCGTGACGGTCAATTCGCGGCGGATGACCGAGAGGCGCCTGCTCTCAGGCTGCCAGCTCCGCGCGCGCGTTCCGTCGGATCACCTGAGGTGGTTGCCCGAAGGCACGCAGGAAGGCGCGGCGCATTCGGTCGCGATCGGCGAAGCCCGTTTGCCGGGCGATGACGTCGATGGAGTGGCGGCTCTGCTCCATCATCAGCCGGGCGGCTTCGATCCGCAAATTCTCGACCGCCTTGGCTGGTGACTGGCCTGTTTCAGCGCGGAAGGCGCGGCTGAACTGGCGTGGGCTGAGATGCGCCGCGTCCGCTAGCTGCCCAACCGTCAGCGGCGTGTCGAGATTGCGCCTGGCATATGCCAAGGCATTCTGGATACGGTCGGACTTGGGCTCCAACGCCAACAGGGCCGAATACTGCGACTGACCACCGGCGCGCCGGTGGTAGACGACCAGATGCCTGGCAACCGCACGAGCGACATCCGCGCCCAGATCCTGTTCGACCATGGCCAGCGCCAGGTCGATCCCGGCGGTCATCCCGGCCGAGGTCCATACCTGGCCGTCGATGATAAAGATGCGGTCGTCATCGACCTTCACGTTCGGGAACCGGGCCTGCAAGTCGCGCGCGCGGTTCCAGTGCGTGGTCGCGCGACGGCCGTCGAGCAGACCGGCTTCAGCGAGAATGAACGCGCCGAGGCAGGTCGCAGCCACCCGACGGCATCGCGTCGGAGCCTGCCGTGCAAATTCGATCAGGCCCGGTGTCGGCGCTTCAGTACCGCGGCCAAAAATCAACGTATCGAAAGTCGCGTCGCCAAACTTTTCCGTAGCAACGCTCATGCCGAGCGAGGTGCGGACCGACCCGCCGGTCTCGGACAGCAGGTGCACCTCATAGGCCGGCTCACCCACCTCGAAATTGGCAAATTCGAAAGCCGAGGCCACGGCAAAGCTCATGACCCGGAAGCCAGGGGAGACCACGAAGCCGATGCGTTGCATGGGGACCCTCCCACAATGTCCTGAAACGTCGGTTATATGACATTTGAGCCGCGCCGTCACAAGCCTAGTCTCTGCCTAAGCATACGCCGACGGCCGGCTGGCCCACAAGGGAGACGAAACATGAGCGTCACTGAAAGCAAGGGGACGGCGCTGATTACCGGCGCCTCCTCAGGCATCGGCGCGGTCTACGCCGACCGTCTGGCCAGACGCGGTCATGACCTGATCATCGTTGCCCGTAACGGGAGCCGGCTCGCGGTGTTGGCCCAACGCCTGAAAGACGAGACAGGCCGATCGGTCGAGATGATCGCGGCCGATCTCAACGACAAGACAGATCTGGCCCGGATCGAGGAGGTCCTGCGTTCGGATGCGGGCATTGCCATGCTGGTGAACAATGCCGGCGTCGGCGCAACGACACCGCTGCTTGGTTCGGATGTCGAGAAGATGGATCAGATGATCCGCCTCAATGTCAGCGCGCTTACCCGGCTGACTTACGCTGCGGCGCCCGGCTTCGTCACGCGAGGCGGTGGCACAATCGTCAATATCGCCTCGATCGTGGCGATTTCGCCGGAAACACTGAACGGAGTCTACGGCGCCAGCAAAGCCTTCGTTCTGGCTCTCAGCCAATCACTACATCATGAACTGGCGGATAAGGGCGTGCGCATCCAGGCAGTCCTGCCCGGGACGACGGCGACGGAATTCTGGGATATTGCCGGACTTCCGATCCGCAACCTGCCGAGCAAGATCGTGATGTCGGCGGAGGATATGGTCGATGCTGCCCTTGCCGGTCTCGACCAGGGAGAGATCGTCACGATTCCATCCTTGGCCGAAAAGGCTCAGTGGGATGCATTTGAGACGGCACGCCGTGCGATGTCGCTGGAGAAGCTTTCAGCGGCTGTGCCCGCCCGCCGATACAATATCGGTCATCTTGAACCAGCGGACTCATGACCTGACGGGCTCTCTGTCGCCGGCCGGTTCTTCCGGCACCTGGTCACGGCGTTCTCGATCGCAATCCCCAGATCAAAAAGCTGCCCGGCACAACAAGGGCTGGGGGTGAATTCGCGCGCACTGAACTTCCGCACGCGCATGACATGGAGGAAACTATGGCCCTTACAATCAAGGTCAACGGCGTCGACCGGACGGTTGATGTCGACGGTGACATCCCGCTGTTGTGGGTGTTGCGCGACGTGCTCGGCATGACCGGGACGAAATTCGGTTGCGGCGCGGCGCTCTGCGGCGCCTGCACGGTCCATGTTGACGGTGTCGCCACCCGTTCCTGCATCACTTCGGTCGACAGCATCGGCACATCCGCGGTCACGACGATCGAGGCAATCGGCGCTACGGCGGCGGGCGCCCAAATCCAGAAGGCCTGGCTCGACCGCGAGGTCGTTCAATGCGGCTACTGCCAGTCCGGCCAGATCATGTCGGCTTCGGCGCTCATTGCCGGCAACCCGCATCCGACTGATGCCGACATCGACGACGCGATGTCCGGCAATATCTGCCGCTGCGGGACTTATGTACGCATCCGCGAAGCGATCAAGCAGGCCGCGCAATCGAACGGGCAGGGAGGCTGACGATGACGCTCCACAAGCTGATTTCCGAAGGCGCTGCCACGGATCGGTCGCCGGACGGTCTCTCGCGGCGCAGGTTTCTACAGGCAGGAGCGGCCGCTGGCGGCGGCCTGATGCTGAGCTTGAGCCTGCCGTTCGGAAACGGTGACGCTCAGGCAGCCGATGCCGAAGGTTTCACCCCCAACGCGTTCATCCATATCCCAAGCGACGGGCAGATCGTCCTGACCATGCCCTATGTCGAGATGGGCCAGGGCACCTACACCGCCATCCCGATGCTGATCGCCGAGGAGTTGGAGGTGGATTTGAAACACGTGCGGCTGGAACATGCGCCGCCCAACGAAAAGCTCTACGGAAATCCGTTGCTGGGCGGGATACAGGCAACCGGCAACTCGAACGCGATACGCGCGGCGTGGCAGCCTATGCGCGAAGCCGGTGCAACCGCCAGGACCATGCTGATGCAGGCTGCTGCAAAGCGCTGGAATGTCGATCCGGCATCCTGCGGCGCGCAAGGCGGTGAAGTGGTTCACACGCCGACGGGCAGACATGTCGAATACGGTGACCTTGCCGCTGACGCCGCCCGCATACCCCTTCCTGCTCCCGAAACCGTGGTACTCAAGCGACCGGCGGATTTCAGGCTTATCGGCACGCCGGCCAAGCGTCTGGACACACCGGCCAAGGTCAACGGGACGGCCATCTATGGCATCGACGCCCGGCCGCCGAGCGTGAAGATCGCCACGCTTGTGCAATCACCGGTTTTCGGCGGTCGTGTGAAGAGCGTGGATGACGCAGCAGCCAAGGCGGTCAAGGGCGTGCGTCAGATCGTGCGGCTCGACGACGCCGTCGCGGTCGTGGCCGATCATATGGGCGCTGCGAAGAAAGGGCTGGAGGCCCTGGTCATCGAATGGGATAATGGTCCGCACGCCAAGCTCGACACCGCCGCGATCGTGGGCGAGCTCGAAAGGGCGACGCTCAATGCCGGGCCGGTTGCCGAGAATGTCGGCGATGTCGACACCGCCCTGTCGGGTGCCGTCACCAAGGTCGAGGCGATTTACCAGGTTCCGTTCCTCGCGCATGCTGCCATGGAGCCGATGAACTGCACGGCCCATGTCCGCAAGGATGGCTGCGAAATCTGGGTCGGCAACCAGGTCCTTTCCCGGGTTCAGGCGGCAGCGGCGAAAGCTGCTGGCCTGCCCTTGGACAAGGTCGTCGTCCACAATCATTTGATCGGTGGTGGCTTCGGGCGCCGCCTGGAGGTCGATGGCGTCACGCGCGCCGTCGAGATCGCGCGTCATGTCGACGGTCCTGTGAAGGTCGTCTGGACTTCGTGAGGAAGATATCCAGCACGATATGTATCGGCCCTGTTTCTTCGACCGGATTTCTGCCGGTCTCGACGTGAAGGGAGAGCCGATCGCCTGGAACCATCGTTTCGCGGGCTCGTCGATCATCGCGCGATGGCTGCCGCCTGCGTTCAACAATGGCCTCGACCCCGACACCACCGATGGTGCGATCAATCTCACCTATGGTCTGGCGAATACGCATGTCGAGTATCTGCAGGTGGAGCCTGCCGGCATTCCGACTGCCTTCTGGCGCAGCGTCGGACCGTCGCACAACGTCTTCGTGACCGAAAGCTTCATGGACGAATTGGCGGCTGCGGCCAGGCAGGATCCCGTCGCCTATCGATTGGCGCTGCTCGACAAGGCGCCGCGTGCCAAGGCCGTCCTTGAACTGGCCGCGCAAAAGGCCGGCTGGGGAAAACCCTTGCCTGAGCGGGTTGGCCGTGGCGTCTCCCTGCAGTCCGTCTTCGCCACCTACATGGCGCAGATTGCCGAAGTCGAGGTGTCGAGGGACGGCACGGTTCGTGTCCGGCGCGTCGTGTGCGCTGTCGATTGCGGCACCGCCATCAATCCCGATACGGTCCGGGCGCAGATTCAGGGAGCGATCATGTTCGGCGTTACGGCGGCGCTCTACGGCGAGATCACCCTCAAGGACGGACGTGTCGAGCAAAGCAATTTCGACACCTACCAGATCCTTCGCATGAACGAAGCGCCGGCGGTCGAGGTACACATCGTGGGGAGTACGGAGCCTCCGGGCGGAATGGGCGAGGCCGGAACTTCGGCCATCGTTCCAGCAGTGACCAACGCCATCTTCGCCGCCACGGGCATACGGCTGCGCAAACTGCCGATCGACACCGAGCAATTGAAATCGGCTTGAAGCAACCCGCAGGAGACTAGCAATGTCCCATCCCTTGTCGCTCGCTCTCGCGCTGTCGATAGCCATCGTTTCTACAGCTGCCGCCGAGGGAAACGCCGACCACGGAAAAACGCTGTTCAGCCGTTGCGCGGCGTGTCACGCCGCAACCGGCCAGAACAAGGTCGGGCCAGGGTTGGCTGGCGTATTTGGACGTCAGGCGGGGACGGCGCCGAACTTCCACTATTCGAAAGCAATGATCTCCTACGCCAAACCCTGGGACGAACAGACACTCGATGGCTTCTTGACAGCGCCCACCAAGGCAATCCCAGGCACGACAATGACGATCTCAGTGTCCAAGGCGTCGGACCGTGCGGATATCATCGCCTACCTCAAGTCCATCGGTTCTCCGTGACGCTCGCCACGGATTGAGCGACAATACCAGGGCAATCATGTCGGACCTGCTGTAGTGCCGCGATCCATCGCCGCGGGACAGCACGTGCGGTTAGGATTGGTGTTGCGAACACGGAGCAGTGCGATGCGTGATCCTGCCTATGCTGCGTTTTCCGCCCTCGATCCTTTCTTCGAGATTGTCATGCAGGGCATGGCAGGCCTTGTCGACGGTGATCACTACTTCGACGCGGTCGCTCCCGATGCGGTGTTCGAGTTTCGGTATCGATTTCGTGGCTGGCCAACAAAGCTCGTGGGTCGTGAAGCCCTCATGGCTCTGTATGCGGGCTATGGAGAGGGTATGGTGTTGCATGGCGCAGGCGCGCTCGTGGTGAACATTTCCCAGACCCCCGGCGTCGTCATCCTCGAGTATGAAGTTCAGGGCAACGCAATCGGCTCCGGAAAACTCTACGAAAATCGTTTCATCTCGGTTGTCACGATTGAAGATCGGAAGATTGTGGGGTGGCGTGACTACATGGACTCGTTGGCGGCGATGTCCTCACTCACGTAGTGGACGAACCCTCCCGTCGATCTCTGCATTGCCGACGGAGCCACCGCAGACAGAATTGCCTACGCGTTTTATCTCTCTCACCGTACGCATGCTGCATCGTGTGATTATTCGTACCCTCATCCTCGTGGCCGCACTGGCGTTGCTCGGCTGCGAACGAAGCGGTCCCTTCGACAAGCCAGGGCAGCCGGCCAAGTCTTCGGCGGGGGCGATGTGGTCGCCGTGACCGTCACTTCGCGGCGGAGCTGATGGCCGCGGCGAATGTGTTCATTATGCTCACATTGCCTTCCATGAGTTTCGACCTGCCGAAGACATGCCAGGTGACATGCACGGGTTGCGGCGCGAGATCGCAAAGCGTGATGCCGCGCAACGCCGCGTCTGGCGGGACGCACCAGGCGGGCAGGATGCTCGCCCCAAAGCCCGCGGCGACAAGTTCGATGATCGCGCTCGTCGACTCGATGCGAACGATCTCCTTCGGCAAGACGCCGGCCGGGCTGAAGTAGCGTTCGTATTCGAAGCCGTGCGCCGGATGGTATGAGAAGGCCAGGTAGCTTTGCTTCCTGAAGAACTCGGCTGCCAAGGGTGCGCTTGTCTGGGTGGAACTCGGCACGACGCCGACCAGCCTGTCCTGGAACAACGGCATCGACGGCAGGTTTTCCAGTTCCGGGCTGCCCGGCGACAGGAAAAGGTCGGCACTTCCGGCGATGATTGCGGACTGCAGGTCGTGGTTTGCCAGCCTGACGAATTCGAGCTTAAGCGTGCCGTGCTCCTTGCTCAGGGCGGCAGCGACCGCCGGCAGCCAATGGACATGGTCGTAATGGCCGACGGCTATGCGCAACACCGGTGATGTGCCGCGATGCAGTTGGATGGCGTCGGCCTCCGCGGTCTTCAGCGTGTCCTCGGCATAGACGGCGGCTTCCAGCAATCGCTCGGCTGCCTCCGTCAACCTGATGCCCCGCCCCACCCGGTCGAACAGGCGAATGCCAAGCCGGCGCTCGGCTTCCCGGATCTGGTGGCTGGCCGCCGGCTGCGTCAGGCCAAGCGACGTGGCGGCGGCGCTGAGCTGGCCGTGCCGGCGCACGGCGATCAACAACTGGTAATGCCGTCGGTCGAGATAGGTCATATGAGAATTTAGAATGATTTGCCGAGGAATAATCAATTGGAATTCGTTCACCCTCGAGCGCAATTTGCCTGCGTAACAAAGCCTCGCGTTTGAATCCGACCTGTCCAGGACGGCGTTCCGGGGCCGCATCATATGATCAGAATTCATTGCGGTGGGTGCAGTCTGCATCCGCCGGGAGGGTTGCCATGCCGAGCCTGGTTCACGCCGCTGCCGAGACATTCGCCACGCTGTCGCTCGAGCAAGTGCGCAGCGTCGAGATGCTTCGGCTGGACCGCGTGCGCCAGCAGGCCGCCGCCCACAATCTCTCGGCCGTGCTGCTCTTCGATCCGGTCAACATCCGCTATGCCACCGGTGTGCGCAACATGCAGGTCTACTCTGCGCGCAATCCGGCGCGTTATGTGTTCATCCCGGTGGTCGGGCCGGTGGTGCTGTTCGAGTATCGCGCCTGCGAGCATCTGGCCGAGAACCGCCCGACCGTCGACGAGATCCGGCCGGCGCGGCCGATCATGCCGCTGCATTCCGGCCACAAGCATGTCGGCCATCTCAGGGAATTCGTCGCCGACATCGAGGAACTGGTCGCAAGTCATGGCGTCAACGGCCGCCGCATCGGCGTCGAGGCGACGACGACCGGCGCCATGCTGGCGCTGGCCGCGGCCGGCTTCGACATCATCGACGCCCAGATCCCCGTCGAAAAGGCGCGGGGCCTCAAGGTATCAGGCGAAGTCGACATGATCCGCGCCTCCTTGCGCCTCACCGAGGCCGCCGTGCGCGAGATGGAGGCGGCGCTGGTTCCCGGTGTCACCGAGAACGAGCTCTGGTCGGTGCTGCACCGCAAGCTGATCGCCGGTGGCGGCGACTATATCGAGACGCGGCTCTTGACCTCCGGCGCGCACACCAATCCCTGGTTCCAGGAAACCTCAAACAAGGTCATCCAGGCCGGCGATCTCGTCGCCTTCGATACCGATGCGGTCGGCTGCTATGGCTATTACAGCGACTTCTCGCGCACCTTCCTGACCGGCGACAACAGGGCCTCGGCGGCGCAGCGGACACTTTACGGACTTGCCCAGGAGCAGATCGAGAGAAACGTCAATCTGCTGCGCCCAGGGCTCGGTTTTCGCGAGTTTGCCGAAAGCGCCTGGCTGATCCCCGGCGCCTATCAGAAGCACCGTTACCTCTCCGTGCTGCATGGCTGCGGCATGACCGGCGAGTACCCGATCATCGCGCACGCCTCCGACTGGGACGATGTCGGCAATGACGACAATGAGGTGTTCGTGCCCGGGATGACGGTCTGCGTCGAGAGCTTCATCGGTCATGAAGACGGCGGCGAGGGGGTGAAGCTCGAGGAGCAGGTGCTGATCACGGAAACCGGCGTCGAGAGGCTGTCGGTCTATGGATATTGCGACCGGCTCTCGGCCTGAGGGGTTAAGGGAGGAGGACATCAGATGTCGATAAGCGAAGGAAATAATTGGCAGGCGAGGGCGAAGGTGACGGCCTTCGCCGACGAGGCGCGAGCCGGGCGACTTGACCGTCGCGAGTTCCTGGCGATCGCCAGCGCCTTCGGCCTGTCCACGGCCGCATCTTACGCGTTGATAGGCGTGTCCGCGCCGACGGCGGCACGCGCCGGGGAGCCGGTGAAGGGTGGCGTCCTGAAAGTTGCCACGGCGGTCAAGGGGATGAAGGATCCGCGCACGTTCGACGAGGCGGAACTCGGCAATGCCGGGCGCCAGTTCCTGGAAACGCTGGTCAAATACACGGCCGACTTCACCTTCGAGCCGATGCTCCTGGAGCGCTGGGAGGTCAATGCGGACGCGACCGACTATGTCCTTCACCTGCGCAAGGGCGTGAAATGGACCAATGGCGACGATTTCAACGCCGATGACGTCACGTTCAACATCGCGCGCTGGTGCGAGAAGAACGCTGCCGGCAACTCCATGGCCGGGCGCATGGGCGCGCTGATCGACGACAAGACCGGCAAGCTGCGTGATGGCGTCGTCACCAAGGTGGACGACCATACGGTGCGCCTGCAACTGGCGGCTTCCGACATCTCGATCATCCCCAGCCTTTCGGATTATCCGGCTCTGATCGTCCACCGTGACTACGATAAGTCGGGCGGAAATCTCATCGCCAATCCCGTCGGCACCGGGCCGTTCGAACTCGCGTCCTACGAGGTCGGCCAGAAAGCCGTCTTCAAGCGTCGCGAGAAGGGCTCCTGGTGGGGCGGCGAGGTCTATCTCGATGGCATCGAGTTCATCGACTACGGATCGGATCCGTCGGCATTGGTCAGTGCCTTCGAGTCGGGCGAGATCCACACCAACTACGAGACGACGGGCGACATGGTCGCGGTGATGGACGGGCTTGGCTTGCAGAAATCCGAAATCCTGACGGCGGGCACGATCGTGGCGCGCACCTCGGTGCTGGCCAAGCCTTACGACGACGCGCGGGTGCGCCGGGCGCTGCAATTGGCGGTCGACAACTCCGCCGTGCTTCTGCTCGGCTATGCCGGGCTCGGTTCAGCGGCCGAGAACCACCATGTCTGTCCCATCCAGCCCGACTACGCCAAACTGCCGCCGGTCGCCCGCGACCTGACGCAGGCCAGGGCCTTGATGGCTGAGGCCGGCCAGGCGGATTTTGAACATGAGCTGATCTCGCTCGACGAGGAGTGGCACAAGAACACCGGCGACGCGATCGCCGCACAACTGCGCGAAGCAGGATTCAAGGTCAAACGCACCGTGCTGCCGGGATCGACGTTCTGGAACGACTGGACCAAATATCCGTTCTCGCTGACGGTCTGGTCGATGCGCCCGCTCGGCGTTCAGACACTGGCCATCGCCTACCGGACGGGCGAGGCATGGAACGAGAGTTCGTTCTCCGACAAGGCGTTCGACGACATCGTCACCAAGGCATTGTCGGTCGCCGATCCGGCTGCGCGGCGCGATCTGATCGGCAAGGCCGAAAAGATACTCCAGGATTCGGGCGTCCTCATCCAGCCCTTCTGGCGCAAGCTGTTTTGCCACTCGGCCACGGCCCTGCAGGGCCGCCGGATGCACCCGACGGGAGAGACCTATTTCGACAAGGCCTGGCTTCAGGCCTGAGGCCGGCAGGTTGGTGAGGGTCGCGTCCGGTAACTGTTTCTTCTCTGGTTTTGCTGCAGATTGCCCGCTGGCGGGGATGAGCGAAACAGAAGATGGCGCGTCAGGGCAAGAAAAGTCGCAATGGAGAGTTTTGGGCGCTGGCGCTCGAACGTGCTCATCTTGGCGTCTGGGACTGGGATATTGCAAACGGCAGCTGCTTCTATTCGCCGACATGGTGGCGCATGCTCGGCTATGAGGAGGGCGAGCTTGCCGACACGGCCGATCTCTGGCTGCAACTGACGCATCCCGACGACCGCGAGCGGGCGCTGGCCAGCGGCGACGCCCACATTGCCGGCTTGACCCCGTCGATCGAGACGGAACTGCGGCTAAAGCACAAGCAGGGCCACTGGGTGTGGGTGCTCGATCGCGGCGGCATCGTCGAGCGCGACGCGTCCGGAAAGCCGGTCAGGCTGATGGGCGTGCAAACCGACATTTCCAGACAGAAGGCGGCCGAGGTCGAGCTCGAAAAGGTCAATGTGCGCTTCCGCCTGGCGCTCGCCGCCAGCGGCACCGGCATCTGGCACTACGACATTGCCACCAACAAAAGCTACTGGGACGCGCGCACCAGGGACATGTTCGGCGTCGTCGCCGACACCGACGAGGTGGCGGCCGACCTCTGGCACAGCTTCCTGCACCCCGACGACAAGGAAGCCACCGAGCGCGCGCACCAGCCGCCCCCCGGCTCGGACGGTGTCACCGCCTCGCAATACCGCATCATCAAGCGCGACGGCGAGGTCCGCCATGTCGAATCGCTGGTGCGTTTCGTCGCCGCCGCGGGCGCTGCCGGCCAGATCCTCGGCACGGTGCGCGACATCACCGAGGACAAGCTGCGCGAACAGGAGCTTGCCTTCGCCGCCCGTCACGACGCGCTGACCGGCCTGTGGAACCGTTCCGCCTTCGACAGGCTGCTTGCCGACCACATCGCCACGGGCGTGCCGCTGGCGGTGTTCTATGTCGATCTCGATTACTTCAAGGCGCTCAACGATTTCGCCGGCCACGCCGCCGGCGATCTGGCGCTGAAGAGCGTCGCGGCCGGCATTGGCCGCTGCCTGCCGCCATCGGCGCATGCGGCGCGCCTCGGCGGCGACGAATTTGCCCTGCTGGTGCCCCATTGCGACGCGGCGCAAGCCGAGCGGCTGGCCGGCGGCATACTGGCGGCCGTGCGCGGTGCCGATCTCGGTCTTGCCGCGACCGCGCGGCGGCTCGCGGCAAGCATCGGCATCGCCATCGTCAACGACCGGGCCACCACGGTCGCCGACGCGCTGGCCTGTGCCGACGACGCCTGCTACGCGGCCAAGGCGGCCGGGCGCGATCGCTTCGCGGTGTTTTCGGCGGAGGCCAATTCCGGCGGCCTCAACGCGGCGCGGCTCGCCGCCGACACGGTCGACGCCATGGAGGACGGAAGGCTGAAACTGTTCGGCCAGGAGATCCACAGGCTGGGCCGGCCGTGGCAGGAAAACCGCCATGTCGAGGTGCTGGCACGCCTTGTCGGGCGTAGTGGCAAGCTGATCCCGCCCGGCGACTTCATTCCGGCGGCGGAGCGCTTCGGCATTGCCGCCAGGCTCGACCGCTGGATCATCCGCACCGCGCTGTCGCGGCATGGTGCGGCGATGAAGTCCGGCGCGATCACGCTCGGCTTCAACCTGTCGGCGCAGACGCTGAGCGATCCCGGTTTGTGGGACTTCGTCGACAGCATCATCGAGCAAACCGGGGCGCCGCATTCCGGCATCGGCTTCGAGATCACCGAAACCGCCGCCGTCACCAATTTCGACGCTGCCGAGACGTTCGTGCGCAAGGCGCGCGAGCGGCGCTGCAAGGTCAGCCTCGACGATTTCGGCGCCGGCATGAGTTCGTTCGAATATCTCAGGCGTTTTCCCGTCGATGCCATCAAGATCGACGGCTCCTTCATCGAGCACATTGCCGAAAGCCGCTTCGACCGCGAGATCGTCTCGGCCATATCAGGCATTGCCCGCAGCGTCGGCTGCGCCGTCGTGGCCGAGAAGATCGAAGAGCCGGAGACGCTCGGCATCCTGCAGGCGATGGGTGTCGATTTCGGCCAAGGTTTTCTCTTGCACCGGCCGGAACCGCTGGAGCAGATTGTCGCCCGTGCGAGCGGGCCGGCAAGCGGAGCAAGTGTCCGCAAGGCATCCTGATCAGCCGGTTTGCCGCGCTGTTTGATGCGGAAATTCCACCACTCCAGGCTCGGGCCGCCGGTGCTGTGCTTCCGCCACCGTCTCGATCAGCAGGTCGAGGGCCTCGCATGTCAAGCGGCTCGTCTCGTCATTGCCGCGCAGATAGTGATAGGCGCGTTCGAGATGGATACGGGCGGCTGAAAAATCGCTGGTCAACGGTCCCTCCATGATCCCGCCCTAATGTATCTGGCCCGCCCGGCGGAACGCGGGGTAAATATCCACAGGCGAGTTTTATTCAAATGCCGCTGGATCCTGGCCGCGCTGTCAGGAGAGACGCCGCGCAACTCTTTGCCCTGCCTTGCGGCACGGCTAGACTGCTACCTCCTTGTTCGAGGTGACATTCATGATTGTCCAAGCCTGCGTCAACGGCGCGCGTCCGCGCGATTTCCACCCGAAGCTGCCGCTGACGGCGCAGGCCATGGCGACCGATGCTGCCGCCTGCGTTGCCGCCGGTGCCGCCGAACTGCACATCCATCCGCGCGGTGCGGACGGGCGCGAAAGCCTGGCCGCGGTCGACGCGACAGTGCTTGCCGTGCGCCGGGCCTGCCCGGGCACGCTTGTCGGTGTCTCGACCGGCGCCTGGATCGAAAACGATGTCGCGCGGACCCGCGCGGCGATCGCCGGCTGGCGCGAGCTGCCCGACTATGCCTCGGTCAATCTGTCGGAGGCCGACGCGCCCGCCGTGATGGAGCTGTTGCGCCAGCGCGGCGTCGGCATCGAGGCCGGGCTTGCCACTGTCGCCGATGCCGAGCGCTTCGTGGCACTTGCCGGCCGGGTGCTGCGCATCCTGATCGAGATCGATATCCAGGATTTGTCCAAAGCGCTCGACGAGGCGCATGGGATCGCCGCCGTGCTGGAGCACGCCGAAGTGCGGCGGCCGATCCTGCTGCATGGCTTCGATGCCACCGTCTGGCCGTTCGTGGAACTGGCGCGCCAAATGCGCTGGTCGACGCGGGTTGGGCTGGAGGACGGCAGGACGCTGGCCGACGGAACGGCGGCCAAGGACAATGCGGACATCGTTGCCGCGGCCGTCGCTATCTTCCGGTCGGCCGGCTGAATGGCTCAGTCCTGGCCGCCGGCTGGTGCCGTCCATGTGCGAAGGATGTGTTTCTGGATCTTGCCGGAGGCGGTGCGCGGCAGCGCTTCAGTGAGCAGAAACTCCTTCGGCACCTTGTAGCGGGCGATGCGGGCGCCGCAGTGGGCAGCCAGATCGGCGGGATCGAGCGCGCAACCGGGTCTGACCACGAGAAAAGCGCGGCCGACTTCGCCCCAGCGCTTGTCGGCGATACCGATCACCGCGGCCTCGGCGATGTCGGGATGGTCGAGCAGCACCATCTCGATTTCGACGGGATAGACGTTCTCGCCGCCGGAAATGAACATGTCCTTGCGGCGGTCGACGAGGGTGATGAAGCCTTCTTCATCCTGCCGTGCGATGTCGCCGGTGCGGAACCAGCCATCGGCGGTGAAGGCGCTAGCCGTCTCTTCCGGCCGATTCCAGTAGCCTGATGTGATCGAGGGGCCGGACAGCCAGATCTCGCCTGGTTCGCCGGCAGCGACGTCGCGGCCTTCGTCGTCAACGATGCGCAGGCTGATCATCGGCGCGGCAAGGCCGGCCGAGCCTGCCTTGCCTGTGATGCGGTCGGCCTCGACCGGCATGCCAAGCACCGTGCCGGCTTCGGTCATGCCGAAGCCGTCGGCCATGCGCACGCCTTGCGCCAGCCACCAGTTGATGTCGGCGGCCGGGTTGGGTGCGCCGCCGGTGAAGATGGCGGTCAGCGTGGTCCAGTTCGCCGGCGCGAAATCCGGATGGTCGCGCAGCATCCTGGCCATCTGCGGCACGCAGAAATAGTGGGTGACGCCAAGGGCCGGATCGGCGAGGTACCGGTTGGTGGCGCCGGCGTCAAAGCCGGCCGAGATCAGCACCGTGCCGCCCTGCAGCAGCGGCGGGCGCAAATTGGTGATGAGGCCGATGACATGGAACATCGGCGCGTCGCAGAGGAAGACGCTGGCATTGCCGACCCGCCCGAGCACGCCGAAATTGATCGCCGTGGCCAAGGCGTTGCGCTCCGTGATGGTGACGCCTTTCGGCCGGCCCGATGTGCCTGAGGTGTAGAGGATGATCGATGGCGCATCGCCGGCGGGCAGGGGACGGCGCGGCGCCGGTGCCTGCGCCTCGACCGCTTTCGCGAAGCTGGCGACTTCGACAGGCATACAGCGCTTGGTCAATGGCAGGTCGATTGCCGTGTCATGCAGCAGCAACACCGGGTCGCAATCCTCGAGGATCGCCTGCTGTTCGGCGGCGGCGAGCCGCCAGTTGAGCGGTACGAAGATGGCGCCGAGCCGCATGGCGGCCTGCTGCAGGATCAGCAGATCGGCGCTGTTGCGGGCAAGCGTGGCGATCCGTTGTCCCGGTTCGATGCCGTGGCCGGTTTCGAGAACGCCGACGGCGCGCTGGATGGCCTCGTCGAAGGCGCGGTAGGTCCAGCGCCGGCCGGATACCAGGTCGACACAAGCAAGACGATCCGGCTGCGCCCTGGCATGCAGGGCCACGGGATCGGGCGTTGTCCAGGCCGGCATTCGCATCTCCTCCCAGATTGCGGCAGTCGCGTCATCTGGCCTTATCGTAAGCGCCGAGGCCGGGCTTGTAGCTCTTTTCGTCGATGAACTGGCGGATGCCTTCCTTGCGGCCCGAATTGTCGTGGAAGTTCGCCGCCTCCTGCGCCCGCACCAGATAGTCCTCGGCATTGTCGTAGGTCATCTCGGCGACGCGGCGGATGGCATCCTTGGTCGCCTTGAGCGCAATCGGGTTTTTCTTCAGCAAGGTGTTCGCAACCTCGGTGACGCGCGCCTTCAGGTCGGCCAGCGGCAGGCTTTCATTGACCAGCTTCCAGGCGGCGGCCTTCCTGCCGTCGATCAGTTCGCCGGTCAGGGCGTGGTACATGGCATCGCGCATCGACAAGAGGTCGACCACCACCTTGGTGGCGCCGCCGCCGGGCAGGATGCCCCAGTTGATCTCCGACAGCGCGAACTGCGCTTCGTCGGCGGCAAAGGCGAGGTCGCAGGCGAAGAGCGGACCATAGCCGCCGCCAAAGCACCAGCCATTGACCATGGCGATGGTCGGCTTGCCGTACCAGCGCAGCCGCCGCCACCAGCCATAGGCTTCCGCCTGCGCCTTGCGGATGGCACCAAGGCCTTTGGCCTCGGTCTCGCGGAAATATTCCTTGAGGTCCATGCCCGCCGACCAGGCGCTGCCTTCGCCCGACAGCACCAGCACGCCGACATCGTCGCGGAACTCGAGCTCGTCGAGGACCTCCATCATGCGCCGGTTGAGCGCCGGGTTCATGCAATTGCGCTTGGCCGGCCGGTTGAAGCGCACCCAGGCGATGCCGTTCTCGACATCGAAGGCAACGGTCTCGTCGGTCATGGTCGGTATCCTCCCGATTCACCACAGCTATGGAAAATTGCTATGGAGCATAGCTATCCTTATTGCTATGTCGCATAGTCTTTTTCGCTTGACAAGAGGGGGGATCGCGGTGATCGGTTGCAGCATGGATGATACAGAGGTTCACGCCAGTACTGTCGCGCGAAGTGCCATGCCCGAGGACGCGCTCGACGCGCAGATCGGCTACAATCTGAGACGTGCCTCGGCTTTCGCGCTCAACGATTTTTCGGTCGAGCTGGCCGATGCGGCGCTGCGCCCGGTCACCTACGGCATGCTGGCGCTGATCGATGAGAAGCCTGGCATCCGTGCCGCAGAACTCTGCCGCCTGCTCGGCATGAAGAGCGCCAACATGGCACCGCTGCTGGCAGAGTTGGAAGAGCGCGGACTGGTCGAACGCGACGACCATGCCGAGGACAAGCGCGTGCGGGTGCTGACCTTGACGCAGGCGGCCAGACAGGCCATGCCGGGATGGCGGCAACAGGTTCGCCGGCATGAGGACAGGTTTTTGCAACGGCTGACGAAGAAGGAGCGGGCGACGCTGCTGCGCCTGCTGCGCCTGATCTGGACGGACGAAGACTGAGGGCTGCCTTTTCAAGTAGACACTTCAGCGATTGCTCAAAAAAACTTATCGACTACAGTCAAACCCGTGTTGTGCGCGAGACGTTGCGCAACTGCCTTTGACGCGGGGGTGAGTTGATCGGATCAGTCCTGAAACGGCGTTGGCCTTGCTGGCGAGCGCTTGCCGGCATTGTCGTTTTGCTGGCGCTGCCGGGGTGTGCCCCGGCTGACGTTAATCTTGCCGATTGCGTCAACCAGGTTGCCGGCGGCGCCCGGCAAATGGAAGCCTGCACGCAAGTCATCGACGACGCGGCCGGGCACGCCGACCAGCGCAGCACCGCTTACCTCAGGCGCGGCATTGGCTGGGACGCCAAGGCGGACTACGACCGCGCCATCGCCGATTTCGATCAGGCAATCGGCCTTGAGCCCGCGCGGGTGGACGTCTATTGGCAACGCGCCATGGTGAATGTTCACAAAGGTGATTTCGACCAGGCCGTGGCCGATTTTGACAAGGTGATCAGCATCGAGCCGAAAAGCGCCGACGCCTACAATGGTCGAGGCTATGCCTGGTTCAGAAAAGGCGACAATGACCGTGCGCTCGCCGATTACGCCAAGGCGCTCGATCTCGATCCGAAACGGGTCGAAACCTACAACAACCGGGGCGCCGCGCTTGCGGCCAAGGGCGATGTGGATCGCGCCATGGCTGACTTCGATCAGGCTATCAGCCTCGACCCGACGTTTGCGGGTGCCTATTACAATCGAGCCATGGCATGGTTTAACAAAGGCGACTATGACCGTGCCATGGCCGACAGCGACCAGGTAATCAGCCTGCATCCAAGCGCCGATGCCTACACCAATCGAGGTCTGATTTGGTTTACCAAGGGCGATTACGACCACGCTATGGCCGACTACGAGCAGGCCATCAATCTCGATCCGAGATACGCCGGCGCTTACTACAATCGGGCACTGGTGTGGTCGCAAAAGGGTGACCGCGATCGTGCGATGACCGACTACACCAAGGCAATAGAAGTAGATCCGAAATATATGCGTGCTTACGTCAATCGAGGCGTGATTTTGGTTGATAAGGGCGAATACGATCGCGCTATCGTCGATTACGATCAGGCCATCACCCTCGATCCGAAACTGGCCATTTCTTACTCCAACCGGGGCTTGGCATGGGCACATAAGGGCGACAATGATCGAGCCCTCGCTGACTACGACAAGGCGGTCGACCTCGATCCGAAATTTGGCACGGCCTACTACAACCGAGGCAAAGCCTGGTTTGCAAAGAGTGATTACGATCGCGCCATTGCCGATTTCAGCCAGGCAATCACCCTCGATCCGACGAAAGCGGTGCTCTACGGCAACCGTGGTCTGACCTGGTATCGGAAGGGCGACAACGACCACGCCGTTGCCGACTATGACAAGGCGATCGGCCTCGATCCGAAAAACATCGATGCCTACAACAATCGAGGACTGGTTTGGGTTGACAGGAGCGACTACGACCGCGCCATCGCCGATTTCGATCAGACGATCAGTCTCAATCCGAAATACGCCAAGGCTTACCGTAATCGGGCCATGGCTTGGTCTCGTAAGGGCGACTATGACCGCGTCATCGCCGATCTCGACCAGGCGATCGGCCTCGACCCGAAAGACGCCAGCGCTTACCGCGATAGAGGCCTCGCCTGGATCGATAAGGGCGGCGACATTGACCACGCCATTGCCGACTTCAGCACGGCAATCCTCCTTGATCCCCAAGATGCCTATGGCTACTCCGGTCGTGGCATTCTGAATTGGTATTCCGGTGCGCTTGGCAAAGCGCAAGCGGATTTGGAACAAGCAGCAATGCTCAAGCCTGACGACGCCTATCTTGCTATCATGCTTGGTCTGGCCGACCGGCGTACTGCAGGGGTGGATCATTTGCAGGAAGCGACCAGCAAGCTCGACATGACGAAGTGGCCGGCGCCGGTGGTCCGCATGTTGCTCGGCGAGAAAACGCCCGCCGAGACGCTGGCCGCAGCCGACGACCCGGATACGGCTACGAAAACCGGACGCGTGTGTGAGGCCAATTTCTATAGCGCCGAGCTTAGCTCGATCCAGGGACATGGCGACGAAGCCCTTCGACTCTACAGGCTCGCCGTGAGCGATTGTCCCAAGAACTTCGACGAATATCGAGCGGCCAGGCTTGCGCTGCGTGCTCTAGCGCCGTGAGGCAAGTTGCCTACTACCTGGTCTCCGCGTCCGGCGCTGAAAGCCGCAGCAGCAGCGCGGCCAGCGCGATCACCGGCGGGATGACGAAGCACCAGACATTGGCGAAGGCATAGCCGAGCGCGGCGGCGGCGCAGCCGGCGGCGAACACGGCGACCGCGGCCGCCATGCGACGCAAGCGGGCAATGAGGGCTGGGCGGGCCTCCGGTGCCGTGCCGCCGATGAGGTCGGCGAGGTCGATCATGATCTGGGTGGTGGTGCCGGTCATCAGCGTCGAAGGCGGGGCGGCCGCCAGATGGACCCGGTGAACCGCGTTCTGGATTGCCATCGCGGCGACCAGCACCATGCCGGTGACGATCGCGGCCGCGCTGTCGCCGCTGGCGAAGGGGCCAAAGCGGATCGCCAGTGCGGCGCCGAGGATAAGCAGCGCCAGTTTGGTCGCCAGCAGGACCCCAAGCGCCTGATGCCCCCGCCGGCGCAAGTGTTCGCCGGCCAGCCGGGTCAGGATGACGACGATACAGAACACCGGCAGCGCCAGCAGCTTTGCCAGCACGCCCGAAATGCCGAGCACCAGCGAGGCACCGAGCGTGACGAAATTCCCTGTTACGTGCGCGGTGAACAGGCCCTGCAGCGCCAGGAGCCGGCCGTATCGACATAGCCGCCATTGAGGCTCAACAGCAGTGGCAGTGTGGGTTTCATGGCGGCATCTCGCGTCCGGGGCCAGACAGCGTCTCATATCCCGGCGCGGCGATCCACTTCCGCGCGGCATCTTGCCGTCACGAGTGCGGCATAGGCCGCGCCGAAGGGAAGGGCCTGAACTTCATGGCGTCGCCGGGGCCAGGAAGCGGTCGGGCGCCAGCGCCGCGGCCGTGACGCCGATGGCCGTGACGTCGCCGGGCAGGGGCTCGCCGCGCATCAGCGCCGAACTCAGCCTGGCCAAGGTCAGCGACACCTGGAACCCGTAGCCGCCCTGGCCGCCGAGCCAGAAGAAACCGGGCAGGCGCGGGTCGAAGCCGGCGACCGGCGTGCGGTCGGGCGCGAAGGTGCGCAGGCCCGCCCACGGCGTCGAGGGACGGCCGATGCGCATCGACGTCGCCTGTTCGATGCGGTCGACGCCGATGGCGACGTCGAGGTCTTCCGGATGCGCGTCGCAAGGCTCGGAATCGGTCTCGTCGGCGAGCGAGCCGATCAGCCTGCCGGCATCCGGCTTGAAGTAGAATTGTTCGTGCAGATCGACCACCAGCGGCCAGCCGGCAATGTCGGTGCCGGCGGGCGGGTCGAACAGAAAGGCGGTGCGGCGTTTGGGCTGGAAGCCGAGGCCGGGGAGCCCCGCCAGCCCGGCGACGACATCGACCCAGGCGCCGGCGGCGTTGACGACGATGTCGGCCGAGTAGATGCCGGCGCTCGTTTCCACCCGCAGACCGTGGCCGTTGGGTGAGACGGTGCGGACCTCCTCGCCGGTGCGGATCAAGCCGCCGCTGGCCTTCAGCGCCGAAGCACAGGCCGCCAGCATCTTGCCTGTATCGACGTCGACCGCGTCCGGCTCATAGACGCCGCCGCAGGTGGCTTCGGCTGCAATGACTGGGACCATCGCATGCAGCTCGGCCGCCGACAGGCGCCGCACGTCGGGCACCAGGGCCTGCAATTCGCCGGCCAGACGGTCTATCGCCGCGCCGTCTCCGGCCCAGCCGACATTCAGCGCGCCGCGCCGATGGGCGACGAAGCCGCCCTCGACGATTGCCTGCCGGCTGGCCAGCGTCAGCCCGCGCACCACCCGATTGCCATAGGTCTCGGTGAACAAGGCGGCGGAGCGGCCGCTGGCGTGATAGCCGAGATGCGGCTCGCGCTCGAGGACGGTGACGGCGGCCCAGTCCCGGACGGCGGCAGCCAGCGACAAGCCGGCAATGCCACCACCGATAACGATGATTTTTGGGGAGGGATTCGACTGCATCTATCTGTCGTATCGCCGCGCCATGGAGCTGACAATGTCGGAGCAACCGAACCTTGGTGATTGTCTGCGGGCTTTGAGAAAAACGTATGGCTGGACCTTGCGTGAGGTCAGCGCGCTGACCGGCGCCACGGTGTCGATGCTGTCCAAGGTCAAGACGAAAGTGTTTGCATCGATTCCATGGACCATGCCTCGTTGGGCGAGGGCGATGCCGAGATGCTGTGCGTCTGTTCCGGCGGCGAGCCCGACATGGAGGGCACGCTGCTGAGTGTGCTAGAGACGATGGAGGGTTAGGGGTGGGCGATTTTAGTAGAGGGTCGAATGACAAACAGAGGCACCAAATTGCCGTCGTCCAACCCAAAGCCACCGGGCTGGGGCAATGACGAGCTCTCGAAATTCCTAGAGGCTGCCCATCAGAACCAATATGCGACCTTTGTGAAAAAGCGCGAGCCGGTGGTCAAGCTGGTGGCAATCGACGCCCAGTTTGCCAAGGCCACGAAAGACTGGCTCAATCCCGAAAGCGAGATACTCGCGATGCTGTTCATCCGATGCATCGGTGCGTACCGGACTGCCAGCGGGCTTGCCATGTCTGGACAGGCAGCGGAGTGCTATGTGCAGTGTCGCTCGGTACTCGAATATGCGGCCTATGCCGTGCATATCAACAAGGATCAATCGCGTGGCAAGATCTGGCTCGATCGCCACGAAGACGAAGCCGGCATGAAGGCTTCGAAGAAAGCATTTCAGCATGTCGAGGTGTTGAAGTCCGTGACCGCAGCCAATAGGCATGCGGCGCAACGCTTCGAGACCGTTTACCAGCGTACAATCGATTTCGGTGGGCACCCGAATGAGCGTGCAGTGACAGCAAACCTCAAGATGATCGAGGAAGCAGATCGACGGAAGATGCTCGGAATCCTGCAGCACGGAGATGGTGTGCAACTCGAAATGGCACTAAAAACCACCGCGCAGTGTGGGCTTATCGCGCTTGAGTTGCTTGAGACGATTTACGGCCCAAAGTTCGAATTGCTCGGCATCAAGGCAGCAATGCTCGATCTCCGACGAACGGGGCTTTAGGCATCCGATTCGAAACGCATCACCTCGAAACATCTTGGCAACATACCATAGTCGAGCGGTTTCGAGGCGAAGATATTCTCGAAGACGGTGACACTTGATGCTGCCTCCCGACCACTCTCCTTGAGGCGGGCGAGCGCGCTGAATGAGGTGTTCTTGTTCGGTTGAAACGACCTGCCGTCGCTGAGGAAGCGTCTGTCAATTTTCCGGCTTTCGACACCAATTTGCAGAGTAAAATCGCCGTACATCGCGGCGATGAAATCATGGTTCTCGGTGCCGGATAGTTGCAGCGGGTCGTAGTTATTGAATATCACCAATACGGTACCCTTTCCCGCTGCCGCCGAAGCCTTAATCTGCGGCTTGCTGCGATTGATTCGCTCGCGAATAAAGCCGCCGACCTTGCCACCATGCACGACTTCATCCTTCCAGTCGCGGTCGGTTTCGATCTGCTTAAGTTCAAAGACGACCTCTACGCCCGGGCTCATGGTGATGACGTAATCGGGCGTTTTGCTCAGGCCGGGTGGGATGGAACGCCATTGCAATCTGTTGGCATCAAGCCAACCTTCGAAAACAGTCTCCGAACGGTTTTTTTGCATATCGATTGCATACCCCCATTCAGCGGCAACGTCATCGGGGCTCGAATTTGATCAACCACAGCAGGCGCGAATCCCCTTACTCCAACCGCCAACGGCGATGCGAGAGAACTTGCGAGGGATAGCCCCTCACAGCAGCGCCCGTTCCCCCGCATCGAGCAGCCATTGCCGCACGGCTTGTGTCGGCTCGGGATGGCGCTGTTTTCTCGGCATGACGACATAGAAATCCTGCGTGCCGCGCATTTCGCCGCTGACCGGCTGGACCAGCCGGCCGGCGGCGAGATCGGCGGCGACGAGGAAGCGGCTGGCCAGCGCTATGCCCTGGCCGGCGATGGCGGCGTCGATGGCGAGGCTGGTCTGGTTGAAGCGCATGCGTTTCAGCTCGGTCGTCATCTTCAGGCCGACCGCCTTTTCCATGAATTCAGGCCACAGATTGTGGGCGTCGTGCAGCAGGACGTGATGCTGGATTTCGGCTGCCGCGATTTCGGTTGTGCCGGCCGGCAGCAGGGTCGGGCTGCAGATGGCGATGATCTGCTGGGGGAACAGCAGGTCGACGATCAGGCCGGCGCCGAAGGGCGGGCGGCCTTGCCTGACCGCGATGTCGACGCCATCGGCCTGGAAACTCGACAGGCTTTCGCTGGCCAGCACGCGCAGGTCGACCAGCGGGTTGCCAGCCATGAAATCCTGCAGCCTGGGGATCAGCCATTTGGTGGCGAAGCTCGGCGTCACGCTGATCGTCAGCCGCGCCGGCTCGGGGCGCAGCAGCAGCGTCGCCTCCGAAATCAGATCGAAGGCGCGGCGGATGTTGGGCACATAGGCGCGGCCCTCGTCGGTCAGCGCCAGGCCGCGCGGCAGCCGCTCGAACAGCTTCGTGCCGAGATCGGCCTCCAGCCCGCGAATGTGCTGGGCAACCGCCCCTTGCGTGACGTTCAACTCCTCGGCGGCGATGCGGAAGTTGAGATGACGCGCCGAGGCCTCGAAGGCGCGCAGCGCATTCAATGGCGGCAAGCTCAGGAAGGCTTCGGGCATGCAGGAGTTTTTCTACAGGTTGATTTCAGGCATTCTGGTTCGAACGGGGCGGAAAACCAGCTATATCACCGCTCAAGTCCCGAAAACACCGCTTGCGGTGCCCGCCAATCCTGAGAGGAAAATCCAATGAGTGTAGAAAAAGTAGCCGTTGTGGTGGCCGGTGGCAGTGGCATGGGTGCCGCGGCAGCGAAGCGCCTGGCGGCGGACGGCTTCAAGGTCGCCATCCTGTCGTCCTCGGGCAAGGGCGAGGCGCTGGCCAAGGAACTGGGCGGGCTCGGCGTCACCGGCTCCAACCAGTCGAACGACGATTTGCAGCGGCTGGTCGACCTGACGCTGGAGCGCTATGGCCGCATCGACGTGCTGGTCAACAGCGGTGGCCACGGGCCGCGCGCGCCGATCCTTGAGATCACGGACGAGCAGTGGCACACCGGCATGGATGTCTACCTGCTCAACGTCATCCGGCCGGTGCGTATCGTTGCCCCGCAGATGGTCAAGCAGAAGGGTGGCGCCATCATCAACATCTCGACCGCCTGGGTGGCCGAGCCGAGCGCGATGTTCCCGACCTCGGCCGTCTTCCGCGCCGGATTGACCGCCTACACCAAGATATTCGCCAACACCTATGCAGCTGACAATGTGCGCATGAACAATGTGCTGCCGGGCTGGATCGACAGCCTGCCGGCCACCGAAGAGCGTCGCGACAACGTGCCGATGCAGCGCTACGGCACCTCGGAGGAGGTCGCCGCGACGATTGCGTTCCTGGCATCGGAAGGCGCCGGCTATATCACCGGCCAGAACATCCGTGTGGATGGGGGTGTTATCCGGGCGCTGTGAGGCGTCGACCAGGCTTGGTTCCTCGCCCCCCACGGAAGTGGGGGAGAGGTGGCCGCGAAGCGGCCGGAGAGGGGGCCTTCGCCAAGCAAAAGACGTTGCCCAGAAAGCTTAGGCCACGGTCGCACCAGTTCCCCCGCTCCGTCTCGGTTTTGCCGAGTCGCCTCTCCCCCGCAAGCGACCCGCAAGCGGGGGCGAGGAACCAGGTTCTGAGGCGAAGGCTCTCGCGACCCATACGCAGTTCTTCAATCATTTCTTGAAACCGGCACAGGCCGTTTCATGGTCTGATCGCGCTTGCCAAGGGGAGGCGGCAGTCAGACAGATTACGCGGTCAGGGCTTCCGGCTGTTCGAAAAGCGTATGAAGTTCGGAGGCCGGCATCGGGCGGCCAAAATACCAGCCCTGGACATCCGTGCAGCCATTCTCCCTGACCAGCCTGTACTGGTCCTCGGTCTCGACGCCTTCGGCGGTCGTCGTCATGCCGAGCGTGGTGCCGAGTTCGGCGACGGCCTTGACGATCGCCCGGCTTTCGCTGCTCTCGCACATCAGGCTGACGAAGCTGCGGTCGATCTTGATGCGGTTGAACGGGAACGACCTGAGATAGCTCAGCGAAGAATAGCCGGTGCC
The DNA here is from genome assembly GCF_056174585.1 of Mesorhizobium kamtschaticum. NCBI lineage: Bacteria > Pseudomonadati > Pseudomonadota > Alphaproteobacteria > Hyphomicrobiales > Phyllobacteriaceae > Mesorhizobium > Mesorhizobium kamtschaticum. Next base: position 3,700,213 of record NZ_CM149691.1, read on the forward strand.
GAAATCGTCCATGGCTATGGAGATGCCGAGGTCGCGCAGGCTGTGCAGCGTGTTTAGCGTGTTTTCGTTGTTCGCCAGCAGAACCGACTCGGTGATCTCCAGCTCGAGCCGTGACGGCAGCAGGCCTGAAGCCGCGAGCGCCGCGGCGACCTGAAGCGGCAGCCCCTGCTGCTTGAATTGGGCCGGCGAGAGATTGACCGCGACCTTGACGGGCAGGGGCCATTTCACGGCGTCGGCGCAGGCACGCCGCATGATCCACTCGCCAAGCGCGTCAATGACGCCGGTCTCCTCGGCCAATTGGATGAACTCCGACGGCGGCAGCAGGCCGAGGCGCGGATGGTTCCATCGCACCAGCGCTTCGAAGCCGGTGAGTTGCGAGGTCTTTGCGTCGTGCAGCGGTTGATAGTGCAGGACGAACTGTTCCTTTTTCACGCCGAGCGCCAGTTCGGATTCGAGTTGGCGCCGCTCCTGCAGTCTCGCGTCCATTCCTGGCTCGAACGACCTGCAGGTGCCACGACCCTCCATCTTGGCCTTGTACAAAGCCAGGTCGGCATTGCGGATAAGGGTTTCCGAATTTTGCCCGTCGTCGGGGAAGACGGCGATGCCGATGCTGCCACCGATGTTGATCTTGTGACCCTGGATGGAGAATTCGTCGGACAGGGCATGAATGACGCGGCTTGCCAGCACGCCGGCCTCATCGTTGCCGTCGAGCAGGAGCTGAAGGATGACGAACTCGTCCCCGCCAATTCTCGCGACCATGGCGGTTTCGCCGGCATGGTGTTTCAACCGCTTCGCCACCGCACCGAGCAACTCGTCGCCGACCGGATGGCCGAGCGTGTCGTTGACCGGTTTGAAACGATCGAGATCGACGCAATGGACAGCCAGTTTCTCGCCGTCCCTGAGGCTTCTCAATGCCTCGTCCATCGTTTCGGCCAGGAGACCTCGGTTGGGCAGGCCGGTGAGAATGTCGTGCGTGGCGAGGTGCTGGATCTCGGCGGTTCGTTCCTCGACCCGCCGCTCCAGGGTCTCGGCGGCCTCGACCTGCATCGTCATTGTCCGCCCGATCGCGTACCAGCAGGCCAGCGCCAGCAGCGTGACCACCGCGACCGCCGCATAACCGGCCAGTTCGAATTCACGCACGGACTGGACGTCCAGGTTACTATCGAACCGGCTGTTGGGAAAACCGGCCCAGAGACGCCATGCGCTCCTGGGATCGTTGAGCGAGAGCGGGATGACTTCGGAATAGATCAGATCGGGGTCGGCCGCCGTGAAGGCGCGGGAATCCGCCGCCAGGGCCGTCGACATCTTGTGCTGGTCGGATTCAAACCCGTAGCCTGAATTGACGATGACGTAGTCGTTGCTCGGCAACAGTTTCCGCAGCGCCGAGGTCAGCATGATCGCCGACACGGAGCCGCGCAAGCTGCCATCCCCGCCGAAGACCGGGACCGAAAGGATGAAGCCTGAGCGATCGGCGTCATTGCCGGTGTGGATGAAATCGGTGTTGTCGCAAGTGATGAGCTCCTTCGTGCCGATAATCGGCACATTCAACCCGTCAATGGCGCTCGAATTCGGATAGTTCGTCTTCAGCCAGGCGAGCTGTTTGGCCAGTTCGTGGTATTCATAGGTCTCGATCTCCTCGGGGGGGCGGACCAGGGCATTCTGGTCCAATTTTCCGGGCTTCGCGTCCGCGGCGACCTCGGATCTCGCCTTGGCATTGACGATCAGCTGGTCGAATTGGAGGATCGGCTCCTCGAGCTTGCCGGTCACCGCATCGAAGCGGTCCGGGTTGAAATCCAGCGGCAGGAAGTAAACCTCGGAAATGGAGACGTTGTTGGCGAGGTTGTTGTAGATCTGCTGGATTGTCGCGCGGCCTTCGTCGCCCAGATTGGTGCCGTGCCGGTCGAGGTTTCGGACGCTGGGCAGATAGGTCAAGGTCCGCACATTTTCATAGACGGCCCGCAAGGCGTCTTCGACGGTCTTGGCCGTCGCTCTGGAAGCTGCCTGGGAATTCTCGAGATAGCGCTCCTTGGCCAGCGCGAAGTTTCGCTGGGCATCGATATGCAACGCCGCCAGCGTCGCCGCGCCGGTCAACAGGATCACAACAAATCCGGCCGCTCGCCTGAATGCGTTCATCAGAGTCCCACCATCGAGTGACGAGGGTTATCGTAGAGCGGTTTAGGAAGCGCTAATGGGATATGTCTTTCTTTACCGGTCCCAAGCGTTGCGGCGCATCAAATCCGGCAAATCCAGAACCCTTTCTTTCGCCAGCGGGCAGGCCAAAATGGGCAGGGCGGTTCAGTTCGCTGGCACCGCCTGCTGATCGGCGTCGGTGAGCGTGCCGAGAAACGCGACGATATCGTCGATCTCGGCGTCGTTCAGCGCCGGCTTGTCGCCGGGCTTTTTGCCGTTGAAGGGCGGATCCTGATTTAAGTTCGGCCAGTAAGCCTTTGGCAGATCGTCATATTTATTGACCGTGCCGTCGGCATTTCTGGGGTACCAATGGCCGGGGTCGGTGTCGCGGCTAACGTAGAAGGCGACGGCGTCGCGCAGCGTGTGGAAGGTGCCGTTGTGGAAGAAGCTTTTGCGCAGCGCGACGTTGCGCAGGGTCGGCGTCTTGAACAGGCCGCAATATTCGCTGCGGCCGTGGAAGTCGGTGCGCAGCGGGCCGCACAGGCCGAGATCGATATAGCTGGGATCGGCATTGGCCGGGATCGCCGCATTGCGCGGCACGGCGATGGCGATCAGGCCGAAATCGGTGAATTGCGGCGGCTCGCCGTCATTGGCCGGTTCGCTGAGATGGCAGCTGGCGCAATTGCCCTTGGTCCCGTCCTCGAACAGCGCGCGGCCGCGCATTTCCTGTGCCGTGAGCTCGGCCTTGCCGGCGAGGAAAGCGTCGTAGCGGCTGGAATAGGGATAGAAATCGGCGGCACTCTGCTCGAAGGTGCCGAGCGCCTCGGCGGCGGCGTCGAAGGCGTCACCCGGATGATCGAACACCTCGTCGCCGAAGGTTGCTTTGAACTCTTCGGCATAGGCTGACTTGCGCAAGGCGGCGGCGACGGCGGCCTCATCCTTGTTGGCCATCTCGAAGGGCGAGAGCAGGGGGATCTTCGCTTGGTCCTTGCCATGGTCGGCGCGGCCGTCCCAGGTCAGGCCGCCGGTCGGGCCATTGTCGACGCTCTCATCGCCCTCGTCTTCGGAATCGTAGAAATGCTCGGTGAAGGCGGGCGCGGCCTGCAGGTAGCGCAGCGAGGGCACGGCGCGCACGCCCGGCTGGTCGAGGTTTGACCCGCCCATCTCGACCGGCGAGGCCGAGGCCGGGCCGAAGGCGTGGTGCGGGTCATGGCAGGACGAACAGGCCTGCTTGCCCGACGCCGACAGCGCCGGGTCGAAGAACATCTTTTTGCCAAGCGCGGTCAGTGCCTGCGCCCTGGCGAAGGCGTCGGCGCGCGATAGCGGGCCGGGGTGGACGCTGCCCGCTGGCAGGCCGTCGGCTGGCCATAAGATCGTGATGCCGGCAAAAGTTGCGAAGGCAGCGGATTTCCATCGTGTCATGGGCAGTCCAGTCCGTTTGCCCTTGGCTAGAAGTGTATTGCTACGGATTGATGACCGCTGGTGAGGTTCAACTTCGTCTGCGCTGCGTTCCCTCGCGCCCCCCTCTGTCCTGCCGGACATCTCCCCCACACGGGGGGAGATTGGATGTCGTCTCGGCTTTCGCCAATCACCAAAGTTTGAAAAGGCGCGGTCGCGAAAGCTGCCAATCTCCCCCCTCGTGGGGGAGATGTCCGGCAGGACAGAGGGGGCGCTGTCGGGCTGGCGTTTCCTGCTATCCACATGCACACGCCGAGATGTCACAAAGCTGACAAGCACCAGCCCTAGCGTCGAAAAATTCCTCCAGCCATCCCCTAGCCACGAGGCATCTTCCCATGACCAGGTCTTTTCTCTCGCTTTGCCTCGCCTCGACGGCGCTGGCATCGTTCGCCACTGCTGCCCACGCCGCCCCTCCCGGTTACGACAAGATCGACACCGTCGTCGTCATCTATGCCGAGAACCGCAGCTTCGATAATCTCTATGGTGGTTTCCCCGGCGCCAATGGGCTGGCCAATGTCTCGGCCGACCAGGTGCGTCAGCTTGACCGTGACGGCAAGCCGCTCACCGAACTGCCGCCGGCCTGGGGTGGGCTGACCGGCAAGGGGGTGACGCCTGTTGTGACCGAGGCGCAGTCGGCGCATCTCAGCAATGCCAGCTTCGCCATCGACGACGCTGCCGGCTTCAACGAGAAGACCTCCGTCATCACGCGCGACCTCTGGCACCGCTTCTACCAGGAGCAGATGCAGATCGACGCTGGCCGGAACGACAAGTTCGTCGCCTGGGCCGATGCCGGCGGGCTGGTGATGGGCCATTATGACGGCTCCGGCCTGCCGATGTGGGCGGTGGCGAAGAAATACGTGCTGGCCGACAATTTCTTCCAGGGCGCCTTTGGCGGCTCGTTCCTCAACCATTTCCAGCTCGCCTGCGCCTGCGTGCCGGTCTATCCGCATGCCGACACCAGCCCGGTGAAAGGGCAGATCGCCGTCGTCGAGGCGGATGGCAAGACGCTGAAGGTGGCCGACAATTCGCCGGCCTCGGCGCTCGGCGGTGTGCCGAAATTCGTCAATGACGGCGCCATCACGCCCGACTTCTACGCCGTCAACACCATGCAGCCGCCTTATCAGCCGAGCGCCAACAAGCCGGTCGAAGGCGGTGACAAGGCCTTGGCCGATCCGGCGCAGCCGACTACACTGCCGCCGCAGCACGACATCACCATCGGCGATCTCCTGTCACTCAAAGGCATCGACTGGGCCTGGTATTCCGGCGCCTGGCAAGCGACGCTCGATGGCAAGAACGCGACGCCGGTGCCGAACTTCCAGTTCCACCACCAGCCGTTCAACTATTTCGCCGCCTATGCGCCCGGCACCGCCGCGCGGACCGCGCATCTCAGGGATGGCGGCCTGGACGGCGCCGAATTCATCAAGGCGATCGATGACGGCAAGCTGCCGGCCGTCAGCTTCTACAAGCCGCAAGGCAATCTCAACGAGCACGGCGGCTATACCGATGTGGCGAGCGGCGACCAGCATCTGGCCGACCTCGTCGCGCATCTGGAGAAGAGCCCGCAATGGGGCCACATGCTGGTGGTCGTCACCTATGACGAGAATGGCGGCTTCTGGGATCATGTCGCGCCGCCCAAGGCCGACCGCTGGGGACCCGGCAACCGCATCCCGGCCTTCATCATCTCGCCCTATGCGAAGATGGGTACGGTCGACCACACGCAGTACGACACGACGTCGATCCTGCGCTTCATCACCGCGCGCTTTGATCTGCCGGTGCTGACCGGCATCGTCGCCCGCGACAAGGCGCTGCGCAACAACGACCAGCCGCCGATGGGGGATCTGAGTGCGGCGCTTGACCTCAGCCGGTAGGCTTGGGCCGCTAACCGCCTGATCGCCGGATCAGCGGGCGGCCGATCGGCTTCGGCGTCTCGCTGCGCAGCACCAGCGCCGTGGTGACCGCACCATGGCGCGCCACGGCGTCGACGATGGTTTCAAGGTGGGCGGGCGAGGGCACGACCACCTTCAGGATGAAGCAATCCTCGCCGGTCAGCCGATGCACCTCGGTAATCTCAGGCATTTCGGCGAACTGCTTCAGGCACGGGCGGATGTGCTCATGCGTGGTGCGCACGCGGATGATGGCCATCATGCCGAGACCCAGCGCCGTCGGATCGATCACCGCGGTGTAGCCGGCAATGACGCCGCGCTCCTCCAGCCGCTTGACCCGCTCGGAGGTTGCCGGTTGCGACAGGCCGACCCTTCGGCCAAGTTCCGACATGCCGATGCGGCCGTTCTCCTGCATGGCCTCGACAATGGCGATGTCGGTCGGATCGAGCGGCGCGCGCTTATCGTGGTTCTTCATGGGCACCTTGAATTCATCGGCAATAAAGGGATTTTTCCGATGGTTTTCCCATTCTCGATGTCAGCGCAAGACGCCACCATGCGCCCTCAATCGATAGGAGCAAGGCGACGTGACGTATTTCATCATCCTGCCGGGTAGCGGCGGTTCAGGCCCGGCGCACTGGCAATCGCGCTGGGAAAGCGCCAGTCCGGCGATGCGGCGCTTCCAGCCGTCAAGCTGGGCCCTGCCCGATTTCACCGACTGGCTGGCGGCGCTGGAAGCCGCGGTGATCGCGGCCCCGGAGCCACCGGTGCTGGTCGCGCACAGCCTGTCCTGCCTGTTGATCGCCCACTGGCAGAAGATTTCGCAGAGGCCGGTGAGGGCCGCCTTGCTGGTCGGCGTGCCCGATCCGGCATCAGCGGTCTTTCCTGGCTACGGCATGGCTTTCGCCAAAATTCCGCAGGGCCGGCTGCGCTTTCCCTCACTGGTGGTGACCAGCACCGACGACCCCTATGGCTCGCAGGAGTATGCCGAGGCGAGGGCGGCGCAATGGGGCAGCCGCATCGCCGTCATTGGGCCGTTCGGCCATATCAATGCCGACAGCGGCCTGGGCGACTGGCCGGAAGGTTTGGCGCTTCTCGAGGGTCTGGTGTCCGAGGCTTGATGGCGCTCAGCCGCCATTCACCAAAGCGAGGACAAGCTTCTGCAGATTGCCGCCTTGGCCGAACTCGACACGGTCGAAATCCCGGCTGCCCTGTATCCTCGCCTTCGAGATCGCGTCGAGCCGACGGACCACTTCGGCCCTGGTCTTGCTGCATTTGGGATCGTCGGCGACGGTCAGCCCGTCTGTCGCGGCTTCGATGTCATGCACCATTTTTATCATGCTGGCGCCATGCACCTTCTCATGGGCGCTGACGCCAGCGATGAACACCTCCCAGTTCTTCTGGACGGCCGGCGGCAGCGGCGCGGAAGGACTTGGCAAGGTGTAGGTGATGACCAGTTTCGGCTTCCCCGCCGTCAGCACGCAATCCTTGCCTCTGGGCTTGTAGTCCCTGACCCCCCAGGTCAGCTTGAAGTTGGTGTAGGCGATGGCACGGGTAATGCCGACATTCGGCCCGTTCTCGCCGATCGACCGGTAGAGCTCCAGCCCGGACTGGCCCGAAATGGCGTAGGTCTCGACCTTCTCGACAGGCTTCCACTCGGCATGGGCGGTCACAGGCAAGGCCACCAGGGCGGCCAGCAGAAGACACAGGCGAACGCTAAACACAACTCTCTCCAAACCGGGGCCGAGCGGCCGTGCTGAACAGGCGATGCCACCGGATCGCTTTTCCTATATGCTGTCGACGGGTGCTGCAAATGTCGTGGCTCAGTCATGGGGGGAAATCATGAAAACGGGATATCTCGTCGTCGCCGGTGCCGTGGCCGCATTGCAGGCGGCGCGGCCGGCCTTTGCCGCGTCCTGCGGCGGCTGGAGCGCGAAGATGGAGGAGGATGAAGGCGGCAAGGTGCTGACCGCCTCGGTCTGCGGCGGACCGAAGGGCGATGCGTATCTGATGCTGACCTGTTCGAAACGCCGGTGCTGAGCTACGATCTGGGTGCCAGCGGCCAGCAGACGGAGCCTGGCGTCAGCGGCGCGTTCGACTTCAAGGCCGACGGCAAGACGGTGACCAAGACGCTGCAGCTGGAGGAAATGTACAATTATTTCGTGGTCAATCTGGCGAAGGCCGATCCGCTGCTGGATCTCCTGCGTTCGAAGGGCGATGTGTCGGTCAGTTCAGTCAAATATGGCGCGGCCAGTTTTCCGCTGAAGGGGTCGAGCGGGGCCATTGGCAAGGTGCTGGCGCAATGCGGCAAGGCGAAGCCCGCCGGTGATGCGGACTGAGTGCTTCGTCATCCTAGGGCGGGGCAAGGAGCGCAGCGACGCGGCGCAGACCCTAGGATCCATGCCGCGAATTCTGCCGGAAAATGCAGCGGAACCAGGATGTTATCCCGACGCATCACCGTTGTGAGGGCACCGGGTGTTGGTGCTCTATCCTGGCCTGTTTTGGCCCGTCATAGGCGTCGCGGCGCAGATCCTAGGTGTTTAGTCCTGGCGTTTGATGGGTTGGGTCGAGTCGGAAGCGTTTGGGCTCTTTTTTCCAGATTTTGCAGATGAACTCATAAGGTGTGAGCCCTTTGAGGGTCTTGAGCCTGCGGGCGAAGTTATAGGCTGTTAGGAAGTCGGCGAGGTGCCGGCGCAGTTGATCGTGATCGTCATAGTGGAAGCGCGTGACGGTGGCCTCCTTGATGGTGCGGTTCATCCGCTCGACCTGGCCGTTTGTCCAGGGGTGATTGATCTTGGTAAGCCGGTGCTCGATGCCATGATCGGCGCAAACGTCGTCGAAGACATGCTGGGGGGCATGGCGGTCGCAACTGCGATTGGTGAACTGGATGCCGTTGTCGGTCAAAATGGTATGGATGACATAGGGCACGGCTGCGATCAGATCCCGAAGGAACTGGACCATCGTGATCTTTTCGGCGGTCGCATGCAGCTGGGCATAGGCGAACTTGGACGTCCGGTCGACGGCAACGAACAGACGCAACTTGCCCTCGGCGGTCTGCACCTCGGCGATATCGATATGGAAATAGCCGATCGGATAGGCCTTGAACTTCTTCTTGCTCGGCTTGTCGGCGCCCGTCTGCGGTAACCGCGAAATGCCATGGCGCTGAAGGCAGCGATGCAATGACGAGCGCGTCAGGTGTGGGATCGTCGGCTGAAGGGCATATAGACAATCATCGAGCGGCAGCAACGTATGTTTGCGAAAGGCGACGATGGCGGCTTCCTCTTCGAGCGACAGCACTGTCGAGCGCGGCTCTCTGGGACCGGTCGGCAGATCGGCGGTCGAGGTTCGGTGCCGCCACTTCGCGACCGTCTTCGGATCGATGCCATAGCGCTTGGCGAGCTTCTTCAGGCTCTCTTGACTATTTTGTATTGCTCGACGGGTTGCCTCTGTCGTCGTGGCCCGGCCGTGTAGAACCTGTCCCATAGTGCCTCCTTCCATTCGGAAGAAAATATCACACCATTAAAGCCAGGGATCAAACACCTAGGGTCTCCGCGACGCCGCTGCGCGGCTGCTTCGCCCTAGGATGACGAAGGGAGGGGATGCTGTTGCATCACCCCGCCCAACCGCACCGTCGCCGCCCTCAACTCCTCATCCGAAAACCCGGAAAAACCCAACACCAGCCCGTGCCTCGGCGCCCGGTCGACGAACATCGCTGACAGCGCTCGGGCGCCGACGCCCACCGCTTTTGCCGCTTCGACAATCGCCGTGTCCGGTCCCGCACCCTTCAGCATCGCCATCAGATGCAGCCCCTGTTCGGGCACCGTCACATCAAGCGCATCGCCGCAATGCGCCTCGAGCCCCGCGACCAGCACATCGCGCGCGGCTTGCACACGGCGGCGCACGCGTCTGAGATGGGCGGCGAAATGGCCTTCGTTGAGCAGATCGGTCAGTGCGCCTTCGGCCAATGTCGAGGGGTAGCGGTCGGAGCGTGCGCGGACCGCCATGACGGCATCAAGCAGTGGCTCCGGCACCACGACATAGCCGATGCGCAGGCCGGGGAAGAGCACCTTCGAGAACGTGCCGAGATAGGCGACGCGGTTCGCGCCATCCATGCCTTGCAGCGAGGTCAGCGGCGGGCCGGCATAGCGGAACTCGCTGTCGTAATCGTCCTCGATGATCCAGGCATCGTTGCGCCGCGCCCAGTCGAGCAAGGCAAGGCGGCGGCGCATCGTCATCGTCACGCCGAGCGGATATTGATGCGAGGGCGTGACATAGGCCGCGCGTGCGTTCGGGCAGAGGCTTTCGCCGATCTCGGGATCGAGCCCTTCGGCGTCGACTGGCACGCCAACCACCTTGGCGCCACCACCGGCCAGCGCTGCATACGCCATGGGATAGCAAGGGTTTTCGATCCAGACAGCGTCACCGGGGCGAAGCGCCGTTCGCACCAGGAGGTCGAGCCCTTGCTGTGTCCCCGAGGTCAGCACGATCTGGCCGGCATCGCAGCGCACGCCGCGCGCGGTTCGCAGGTATGTGGCAATCGCGGTGCGCAGCGGCAGGCCGCCGCGCGGATCGCCATAGCGGAAATGCTCGGGGCCGGGGCGGGCGAGGTGGCGCGACAGCAGGATGCGGAACAAATCAAGCGTGCGCGGGTCGGACACCGCCACGCCAAGGCCGCAAGGCAGCGACGTGGCGGCATCGATCTCCGGCGGGCGCGGCTTGATCAGCGCCACCGGCAAATGCGGCACATCTGGCGCGACGAAGGTTCCGGCACCGACCTTGGCTGTTGCAAAGCCTTCCGAGATCAGCATTTCGAAACAGGCGACCGCCGCCGAGCGCGACAGGCCGAAACGCCGGGCAAGGTCGCGGGTGGTCGGCAATTTGGCGCCGGCGGCCAGTGCGCCGGTCTCGATCAGTCGTCTGAGCGCCGCATAAAGCTCGCGGCTGCGTGGGCCGTCGCCTGGCAGCACCGGGATCAGCGCCGACCAATCCGGCATATTGGTCTGATTTTTATCCACTGGATTGGTCCTTTTATCGACCAATATTACAGCGCATGGTTGGCAGACCAGAGACAAGGATGCAAGCCGTGAACGACACATCAGCCGCTTTTCCGACCAGCAAGCGCAACCGGGTGAAGCGCCGGCATGATCGTGGCAGCTATGACCACGCATCGGTGTTCGCGGTGCTGGATGCCGGCCTGCTCTGCCATGTCGCCTATACGTTCGACGGCCAGCCCTATTGCACGCCGACCATCCATTGGCGCGAGGGCGACATGCTCTACTGGCACGGCTCATCGGCCAGCCGCATGCTGCGCCAGCTGCGCGGCGGCACGCCGGCCTGTCTCACCGTGTCGCATCTCGATGGGCTGGTTTTGGCGCGCTCGGGCTTCAACCATTCCGCCAACTACCGCTCGGCGATGTGCTTTGGCACCGCGCGGATCGTCGACGAGCCGGAAGAGAAGATGAAGGCGCTGGCCGGCGTCGTCGAGCGCTTCTACCCCGGCCGCAGCGAGACCTTGCGGCCGATCTCGGCGCAGGAAGCCAAGGCGACCATGGTGATCGGCATGCGCATCGAAGAAGCATCGGCCAAGGTGCGCGCCAAGGGCGTCGGCGACGACGAGGAGGATTATGGTCATCCGGTGTGGGCCGGCGTCATCCCGGTACGCATGGTGATTGGCGCGGCCGAGCCGTGTCCAAGGCTGCTGCCTGGTATCGAGCGGCCAGGGAATCTGGCTGGATATGCCGAGGGCGAGAGGCTGGATCGGGCGCTGATGGAGGCGCAAAGGGCGTATGAGGGCGAGGGTAGTTAGCACTTCTTCCTTCTCCCCTTGCGGGAGAAGGTGGCCTCGCGAAGCGAGGTCGGATGAGCGACTATCTGGGGTGTCAAGTTGCATTTGCGAATTCGTTACGCGCGTCGCGTGCTTTTGCATTGAGAATGACGAGCAGCTTGCGGGCGAGCGCAATGCGGATGACCATTTTCTCCTTTCCGGCAGCCTGCAACCGTTGCTTGAAAGCTGCCAGATGCGGATCATATTTGGCAACGATGCTGGCAACGAGGAAGAGGACGCCGCGCGGCCCTGCCCGACCGCCGCGCACTGGTCTTCGACCGCTGCGCTTGCCGCTGTCATTGGCGATCGGCGCCAGGCCGGCCAACTTGGCGATGGCCTTGTTGGAGAGGATGCCGATCTCCGGCAACTGCGCCATCAGCCGCGCCACGGTGCGAGAGGCAACACCCTTGAGCGAGCGGAAGGCCCGGTCGAGGCATGCCCACAGCGGATCGTCATCGATGAGCGTGGCGATCTCACCCTCGAGCCTGCGGCTCTGGCGCGCAAGCAGCGCGATCACCTCATCAAGGCTTGCGATGGTTTCGGCGTCGGCAGTGCTCTTGCGCTGCTTTTGAATGGTGAGGTCACCTCCCACCTGGGAAAGCCGCGCAACCAGCGCCTTGAGCCGCTGCTGGGCCGCGCTTGGCGGCGTCGTCGGCTTGAGCCGCTTGACGGCACCATAACGGGCAATCACGGCGGCATCGATCCTGTCGGTCTTCTCCAGGAAACCCATCGCCTCGGCAAAGTAGCGAACGCTCCTCGCATTGGCCATGCCGCAGGGTTGGCCCATCTCCCACAAGAGCAGGAAGGCCAACCGTTCGTAGCCGCCACTGGCCTCCATGACGACGAGTTTGACATCATGGTTCTGACACCAGGCGGCCAGATCGGCGATGCCTGCCGCATCGTTGGCGAAGCGGTTTGCCGCTCCCATCGGCTCGATATGGGCATCAAGCCAGTCTTTCGAAATATCTATTCCACAGAGGATCGTGTTCACGGTAACCTGCCTTGTGCGTGCGATTGGAGCCAAGCGACTATTCGGTCGTGCGTGACGAAGGCGAAGATCCCAGGCTCATCCACGGTTGTAGCCGCAGGGGTGTCGGGCGACTTCGCCAAGCCTCGAATCGGATGGCCGTCCGGTTCGAGGCTCAGTCGCTTCCATCGCACAAAGTCTCCTCCGTGCAGATACAAGGGGTGTTCCAGGGAACGCCAACGCCTCACTCCGCTGGAACACCCCTCAACCGTCTCGGCGCTGCGCGCCGATCCACCTTCTCCCACAAGGGGGGGAAGGGAAAGCCCGCTTGCCGCCACCCACCGCCTCGCGCTATCCCGCCATCATGATCACCTTCCGCAAGGCGCAAGCCGCCGACCTGCCTTCCATCGTCGCCATGCTGGCCGACGATCCGCTGGTGCCGCCCGTGAAGATGCCTCCTTGCCGCTGGCGAAAGGCTATATCGATGCCTTCAACGCCATCGATGCCGATCCCAACCAGTTGCTGGCGGTGGCCGTGGATGGCGCGGAGGTGATCGGCACGTTGCAGATCACCTTCCTTGCCGGGCTGTCGCGCAAGGGCGCCTGGCGCGGGCAGATCGAGGCGGTGCGGGTCGCCGGCCATCGGCGTTCGGGCGGCATCGGCCGGCTGATGTTCGAATGGGCGATCGGAGAATGCCGGGCGCGTGGCTGCAGTCTCGTCCAGCTGACCACTGACAAGGGGCGGGCGGACGCGCATCGCTTCTATGAAGGCCTCGGCTTCACCGGCAGCCATATTGGTTACAAGAAAGCACTGTAGCGTTCCGCCCCTGCGGCGACTGGCGTATAGCGGAAGGCTTTCAGGCACTATTCAAATCGCCTGACAAAGCGGATATAGGTCAGCTACATTGACCTATATGAAAATCGTCTGGGGAGGCGTGACTTGACCCTTATGAACCTCTTGGCTTCGCGCTCGTCGCGCATGAAAGCCTCCGAAATCCGCGAGCTGCTGAAGCTGCTCGACCAGCCGGACATCATCTCGTTCGCCGGCGGCATTCCCGATCCGGCGCTGTTTCCGGCCAATGCCATCCGCGATGCCTATGCCGAGGTGCTGGGCGGTGCGGAGGCGGGGGCTGCGCTGCAGTATCAGGTCTCGGAAGGCTATCTGCCGCTGCGGCGCTGGCTCGCCGGGCAGATGGGCAAGCTCGGCGTTGCCTGCGACGAGGCCAACATCTTCATCACCTCCGGTTCGCAGCAGGCGCTGGATTATCTCGGCAAGCTGTTCCTGTCGCCCAATGACACCGCGCTGGTGACATGGCCGACCTATCTTGGCGCGCTGCAGGCGTTCAACGCCTATGAGCCGCGCTATGACCGGCTGCGGCCTGAGGGCGGCAACATGACGCCGGATGCCTATCGCGCTGCGGCAGCCGCAAATGGCGGCAAGGTCAAGTTCGCCTATCTGGTGCCGGACTTCGCCAACCCGACCGGCAACACGCTGGACAAAAATCAGCGCGAAGCGGTGCTCGACCTTGCCGGCGAACTCGACATCGCCGTCATCGAGGACGCCGCCTATCGGGCGCTGCGCTATGACGGCGAAGGCGTGCCGCCGATCCTGGCGCTCGACTGCGCGAGGTCCGGCGGTATCGACAAGGCGCGCACGCTCTATTGCGGCTCGTTCTCGAAGATCCTGTCGCCGGGCATGCGCGTCGGCTGGGTCTGCGCGCCGCGCCATGTGGTGGAAAAACTGGTGCTGATGAAGCAGGCGTCCGATCTGCACAGCCCGTCGATCAACCAACTGGTCATGCACCGCGTCGCCGAAGCCGTGTTCGACGGCCAGGTCGAAAAACTCATCGGCGCCTATCGCGAGCGCCGCGATGGCCTGCTCGGCGCGCTCGAAGCCAACATGCCGGAGGGCGTGAGCTGGAGCCGTCCGGAAGGCGGCATGTTCGTCTGGGCGACGCTGCCGGAAGGATCTGACGCCACCGCGCTCTTGGCGCGCTCGGTGAAAGAGGCGCGCGTCGCCTTCGTGCCCGGCAATGCCTTTTATGCCGACGGCACCGGGCGCAACACGCTGCGGCTGTCCTTCACCCTCGCCGACCGCCGCGCGGTGACCGAGGGCATTCCACGGCTGGCTGCCCTGTTGAAGGGATAAGTCTCGCCGTCCCAGGGTTCAAGGGCCGCTATGCGTGCCCTTGATGGCGTCGCCTTCGAGCTTGGTGAAGGGCACGAAGGACAGCGTGCCGCCATTGTAGATGTCGGCGCGCGTGACCTGGAACGTCCCGTCCGCTTCCTGGTGCTTGGTGACCTTCAGCACATGCTGGGCGCCGGGCGGGCCGACCGGGATGACCATCATGCCGTTCGGCTTCAGCTGCTGCAGCAGCGGCGGCGGGATGTGGTCGATGCCGCAGGTGACGATGATCTTGTCGAACGGCGCTTCCTCCTGCCAGCCATAATAGCCGTCGGCGTTGCGGGTGTGGATCGCCTTGTATTCGGAATAGCCCCTGGCGATCAGCGCGTCGTAGAGCGCGCGCGTCCTTGCCGCCAGCGGCTTGATGATCTCGATCGAGAACACCTTGTCGGTGAGGTTCGACAGATAGGCCGACTGGTAGCCCGATCCGGTGCCGATCTCGAGCACCTTGTCGCCGGGTTTTATCTCCAGCGAGTTGGTCATACGCGCGACGCTGTGCGGACCGGTGATCGTCACGCCGTAGCCGATATCGAGATAGTGCCATTCATAGGCGCGGCTCAGATTGGCCTTGGTGACGAACTCCTCGCGCGGCGTCATCAGATAGGCGCGCTTGTCGCGCTGGTCCCAGACATCCTTGTGGGCGAGCAGGGCCTGGAAGCGGTCCCAGCGCTGGCCGAGGAAGCCGGCATCCTCGCCCCGGTTCTTCTTCATCCAGTCGATGAAGCCGGCGCGGCTGTCCATCGCCGGCATGGCATTGGGATCATAGGCTGTCGGCACTTTGGCCATGGCGGGCCTGGCCAGCAGCGTGCCGGCGATGCCGAGCAGGACTTGTCGGCGGTCGATGCGCAAGTGCTTGCGCCTGACTTCGATGCGCATGTGTCGATCCTTCATGGCAGCGTATCTTGCGGCTGACAGGCTCCGCCAAGCTTCATCCCGATCCGACGGTTTGACAATCGGGCGGCCCATACAATTCGGTAAGGTACTGAAAGGCGGGGTTCACGGCCATGGTCAACGTCCGCCATGCGGGGCGAAACACGCCGTGGCTGTCCTCTCGCTGGGCGTATCGGTCGGCGTGATGGAGCTGCTGAAGGTTCCTATGCCGCCACGTTCACCAGTTGCCGGAGCCTGGAAAGCCGGGTGCGCGCCAGCCGGCGGATCGGCTTCTCGAACTCCTCTTCACCGGTCTCGACAACGAAGACCAAGGTCTTGAAGTCGAGCATGAACTCGTCGATGGCTGCGGCAACCTCCTGGGATTTGCCCTTGAACCGGCGCAGCAAGGCGTTCGCTTCGTCGATGCCATCGCCGCCGGCGCTATCGAGCAGTGCTTCCAGCCTCTGAAAACTGTCCAATTCAAGTCCTCCCGACCGCGCCACAAAACTCGCTTCGGGAGTGGAAGGTTCCAGTGGGACGTGGTCCCGCGAAAAGAAATCGCTGCCACCGTTTGAATTCCGGGCATTTGAACGAGCCGCTGGCATTCTTTTGTTTCGGGTGGAACCTCTGCCGTCAATAAAAGTTGTCACCACGTCTGATCCCCCGTCAGACATCTGAAAGCTGAATGTCAGCTTTCCAAAAGCCCGCCGGATCCCCCCTCCCGGCGGGTTTTCGTTTGCAAGGTGGTGGCCGCACTTGCGGGGGGCTTTGCGTTGCCAGATTGGTGGCGCCGATGCTACCCGTGCAAATGGCGGCGGGAATCGGCATCGAGGCACCGCGCGCCAAAAATTGCTCAATAGAACTCCCGAACTGAGATCCATTGCCTTACCGTCGAGGACTGTTTTTTATGCAAAACCCAACCAGGGCGATCTGTGCCGCCGCGCTTCTACTTGCGGCTGGGGCCACGGGTCTGCCTATCATATCATCTGTTGCTTATATTTCGTCTGCGCAGGCTCAGGAGGAATATCTTCCGACCGAGAAGGACTTTGTCGGCAAATGGAAGCTCAGCGGCGGAGCCATCCGGCCGCCACGCGACATGACCGATGCGCCGACGCAGGAACAGGAGGCGGCCGCCGCCGAGTTCCAGCAGACGGTGACGGCCTTCTACGGCGCGTTCGACTATCTCGAGATCACGGCGGACGGCCGCTACAATTTCCATCAGCCCGGCGACCCGACTTCGGGGGCTTGCGTCTGGTGCGGAAGCTGGTCCTTCAGCAAGAGTTCGCTGTGGCTCAAGCTGGATACCGCGCCCAGGCTCGATATCTATGCCAAGGATGGCGATATCCAGATGACCTACACCACTGAGCCCGACGAAAAATCGAAATACGCCTGGCTGGTTTTCGGCTGGACGAAGGCTGAGTAAGCGGCGGCGCGGCGTGCGGCGCACCAGTGGCGTTGCACTGGGGATCGGATTGGTTGGCGGCCTGTTTCGCGGCTCGCCTCGTGGAGCATCGTTCGGGTTTGGCCGAAGCCTCCCAATGTCGTCATCCACGGGCGGAGCAGCCGCGTAGCGGCGTCGCGAAGACCCGAGGATCCATGCCGCGACCTTGCTGACGGGTGCAACGGAGCAGAATCCTGGACCGAAGCAACGCTCCGGAGTCCCGGCATGGATCCCTTGGGCTGCGGAGCAGCTCCAGGGGTCTGCGCTGCGTCGCTGCGCTCCTTGCTCCGCCATAGGATGACGAAATGGTTGATGTCTGCGCCCATTGCGGAAGTGTGCTGGAAGCGAATTTTGAAAACAGGCCTAACCAGCTTTTCATCGATCTCGTATTCTCGTATACGAGATCGATGCGGAGCAGCCCGAGAAATCCATGAACCCGTTGCCTGAAACCGTGCCGTTTTTCAGCCAGTGGGAAACGCCTGACATGACGCTGGCCGTGCTCGCCGACGGCGCCGAGGCCGCGCTGCGGCGCGATCCGTTGTGGCAGGGTTCAGGCGCTGACACGCTCGACGAATACGCTGTCTGGGCCGCCAACATCTGCGGCATGGCGTGCCTGAAAATGATCCTGGCGACGCGCGGCGAGATCGTGCCGACGATCGAACTGGCGAGACGCTGCACTGGATATGGCGGCTATGTCGTCAGTGAAGGCTCGATCAAGGGGCTGATCTACGCGCCCTTCGTCACCTTCGTGACGGCGGAATTCGGCTTGGAGGCGCAGGTGATGACCAATGTCGCAACGGCCGACATTCCGGCGATTCTTGGCCGATCGCGGTTCTTCATCGCTTCGGTCAGCAGTTCGATCCGCTGGCCCGAGCGCGAGCCGCCGTCGAAGGGGGGCCACCTGGTGCTGGTGACGGCGGTATCGGATCAGGGTTTTCGCTTTCACAACCCGTCCGGCCATACCGGCGCCACACAGGAAAACGCAGTGTTGGCGCCAGCTGATTTCGACCGTTTCTTTGCCAATCGCGGCATTGCCGTCACCATTTGATTTCGAGGGATTTTCGATGAAGGACAAGATCAGGGTTGCCATCCTCTATGGCGGGCGCTCGGCCGAGCATGACGTGTCGCGTCTGTCGGCGGCCAATGTGCTGAAGGCGATCGACCGGACTCGCTACGCGGTGGTGCCGATCGCCATTTCCAGGGATGGCAGATGGCTGCTGCAGCCGTCGTCCGTGGCCGGTGGCGACGGGGCAGGGGCTGCAGTGTCGCAGGATGGCGTGGAGGTTGCCCTGCTGCCCGGCGGCAAGGGCCGGCTGGTGGCTGTCACCAAGGGTGGTGAACAGCTTGACCCTGTCGACGTCGTCTTCCCCGTGCTGCATGGGCCGTTCGGCGAGGACGGTTCGGTGCAGGGCTATGCCGAGGTTGCTGACGTCGCCTATGTCGGCTGCGGCATCCTGGCTTCCGCCGCCGCCATGGACAAGGATGCCGCCAAGCGATTGCTGCGCGAGGCCGGGCTGGCCGTTGCCCGCTCCGTCACCTTGCGGCGCGGCGAGCCCGTGGCCTTCGAGGATATCGCGGCTCGGCTCGGCCTGCCGGTCTTCGTCAAGCCGGCGCGCCAGGGCTCGTCCTTCGGCGTCAGCAAGGCGACCGACAGCGCCGGCTTCACGGCGGCCGTCGAGGCGGCGTTCCAGCACGACAGCAAGCTGTTGGTGGAGGAATTCGTCGCCGGCCGCGAGATCGAGTGCTCGGTGCTGGAGAAGGCCGATGGCTCGATCACCGTGTCGCCGCCCGGCGAAATCATCCCGGCCGACAAGCATGGCTTCTACACCTACGAAGCGAAGTATTCGACGCCGACGGCGCGGTGGTGAAGGCGCCCGCCGATGTCCCGGCTGAAGTCGTTGCCAGGACAAACGAGATGGCAACGCAGGCTTTCCGGGCGCTCGGCTGCGAGGCCATGGCGCGCGTCGACTTCTTCCTGCGCGCCGACGGTTCGCTGCTGGTCAACGAGGTCAACACACTGCCCGGCTTCACCGACATTTCCATGTACGCCAAGGCGCTGGCGGCGATCGGCATTGGTTATGGCCAGGTCATCGACGTACTGATCGAGCATGCGCTGGCCAGGCATGGCGCGCGGATAACCTGAGCCTGCATTAGGCCGTCGCATCCGGCCACCCGACACCCGTCAAATCCCGCGACACGTCCCACAGCCGTGCGGCGACGGCCGTGTCGCGCGCGTGCTTGCCGATCCTGGCCTCGCCGACCGCGCCTTTCATTTCGAACAGGCCTTGCGGGCCACAGTAGCCGGCCGGCTTGGCATCCGGCGCCGTTGCGGCGAACAGCGTCGGCAGCGCGCCTTCGGCGGCCGATTGGGAGAGAACCGGCGCCAGCAGCACGCCAAGCCAGTCGAACGGTGACGACCGGCCGTCGCGGCCCATGCGCGGGCCGCTGGTTTGCAGGTCGGTGAGGGCATAGCCGGGATGTGCGGCGTTGCTGAGCAAGCCCCAGCCATTGGCATCGCTGCGGCGCTGCAATTCGAAAGCGAACAGGATCATGGCGAGCTTGGACTGCGCGTAGGCGGCCCAGGGCCGATAGCGCTGTCGCCATTGCAAATCGTCGAAATGGATTGCCGCCTGGATGCGGTGGGCGCCGCTGCTGAGATTAACGACGCGCGGCTTCTGCCCCTTGCGCAGCAGCGGCAGCAGGCGCGCCGTCAGGGCGAAATGGCCGAGATAGTTGGTGCCGAACTGCAATTCGAAGCCGTCGGCGGTTTCGTGGCGGGTCGGCGGGGTCATCACGCCGGCATTGTTGACCAAGAGGTCGATGGTCTCCCATTCGCCGGCGAGCTGGTTGCTGAAGGCTTCGACCGAGGCGAGGTCGGCAAGGTCGAGATGGGCATAGCGCACGGTGGCACCGGGGATGGCGGCCTGGACGCGGGCCAGCGCATCCCGACCTTTGGCTTCGTTGCGTCCGGTCATCAGCACGTCCGCGCCGGCCTTTGCCAGCGCCAGCGCGGTCTCGTAACCGAGGCCGCCTGTAGCGCCAGTGATCACCACCTTGCGTCCCTGCTGGGCCGGGATGTCGTGCGTGGTCTAGGCGCTCATGACTGGCCCTCCCGCGACAGGAACGACAGGTCGACGCCCTCGATATCGATGGCGGTGCTGACCGGTGCCCAGTCCTTCGCCGCCTGCTGGCGTGCCGCTTCCGCCTGGCCAAACACGTGCAAGGCGTCGCTGCCGAGGATCAGGTGAACGGGCAGGGCGTCATGCGTGGTGAGATCGACGACGACGCCGGCCACCTTTTTCGGGTCGCCGATGGCATTGCCGGCATAGGCCTTGATCATGCTCAGCACGGCGCCGACGCTCGGCTCATAATCGGGCAGCAGCGCCGGCGCGTTGGCCATGGCGGTGGTGCCCCAGTCGGTGCGCATGCCGCCCGGTTCGACCGAGATGATCTTGACGCCGAACGGGGCGAGTTCCAGCGCCAGGACTTCGGTGAAGCCGCCCACCGCCCACTTCGCCGCCTGGTAGGCGCTCAGCCCCGCCGTGCCGACACGGCCGCCGACCGAGGAGATGTTGATGATGTGGCCCGAACGCCGGGCGCGCATGGCCGGGATTGCTGCCCGGGTGAGGTTGACGACGCCGTAGAGATTGGTGTCGATCTGAGCCCGGAAATCGGCCTCCTCGGTCTGCTCGAAGGGGCTGATATGGCCGAAGCCGGCATTGTTGACGAGAACGTCGAGGCGGCCGAACGTCTCCAGGGCAAAGTCGACCGCGGCCCGCGCGGCATTGGCGTCGGTGACATCGAGCGCAAAGCCGCGCAACTGCCCGGGGTAGCGGCTTTCGAGATCGGCGAGGCGGCCGGTATCGCGGGCCGTCGCCACGACGCTGTCGCCGGCGGCAAGGGCCGCCTCGGTAATATCGCGCCCGAGTCCGCGGGCGCTGCCGGTAATCAGCCAGACTTTCGACATTGTCTTATCCTTTCAGGGAGTTGTCATATAAAAGAGTGAGTAGGCACTCATTTTTGCGATTGAATTGAAGGTGTCTTTCGGTGGTCTGCTACGGTGCTGATCGAGATTGTGGCCTGCTACTTCGAGATGCCGTTCCAGAAGAACGCGAAGCCGGCGTCCTTGTAGTGATCACGTCGCCCCGGATCGCGGGCGATGAATTCGAGCGTTGTCTCGGCGAGCGCTTCGAAAATGCCTCCGGCAAAGGTCATCGAGCAGCCCTTCAGCCCACCGTCGACAAGGCTTTCCTCGATCATCTCATTGATGTCGCCGAAGGCCGCGTTGCCCTGCTGCCTGCTCTGCTCCGTGATCCGCTCGGAAACACTGAGCTGGCGCATGGCCTTGCGCTTCATGGGGTGTTCTGCTCCCCAGTCGATGAAGTTGTTCCAGACGTGGCGGCTGCGTTCGCGCAGGCTGGCTTGCGATGGGTACGACGTCAGCAAGGCCTTGCCGAGGTCGGCCTTGATCTCGAGGTAGAGCTGGTTGAGCAGCTCATCCTTGTTGGCGAAGTAGTTGAAGAGCGTGCCTTCGGAGAGGCCGGCATCCCTGGCGATCTTTGCCGTGGCCGCACCGGTGCCCAGCGTCGCCACAAGGGTGGTGGCGGATGCCAGGATTGCGTCGCGCTTTTCTTCGCTGAGGGGGCGGGCCATGTTGGAACCGGCTTGAGTGAGTGATCACTCATTTATGAGCACCTGCACAAAATGTCAAGGGTGGCGGAGCCATCCGGCTTGTTGCCCGTTGGATACCAGCGCTTTGCCGCCGGCGAAGGTTGCACGCCGGCTCAATATATCAGACCATGGCCATCGGCAGGGGAGACATCAAAATAGTGGCCAATCGTCGAAACGGGACGGCGTCTGCGGCGCATGGGCTGGAAGACATTCTTGCGGCCGCCGCGCCCCACCCGCGAACCGCGTTGCCCAATGTGGCGACCACCGTCACGACGGTGGCCGCGCTCTATTTCGGGCGCGAGGTGTTCCTGCCGATCGCCATCGCGCTGCTTTTGACCTTCGCGCTGGCGCCGCTGGTCTCGGCGCTCAAGCGGGTCGGCATTCCCCGGATCGCCGCCGTCATCACCAGTGTGCTCGGCGCCTTCGCGGCCCTTGCCCTGTTCAGCTTCATCGTCGCCACGCAGGTCAGCGAACTGGCGCAGAATATCCCGGTCTATCAGACCAACATCCTGGCCAAGATCCGCTCGCTCAAGGAGACCGGCGTCGGCGGCGGGATCATCGCCAGATTGAGCAGCGTGGTCGAGCGTGTCGGCCAGGAGATCGACAAGCAGGACGCCACGCTGCCGGCCGCCACGCCGGACAAGCCGCCGCGCGAGCCGGTGCCGGTCGAGATCGTTGCGCGTGAGAGGCCGCTCCAAGTCCTGCAGAACATCGTCGGCCCGCTGATCAGCCCGCTCGGGTCGGCCGGGCTGATCATCGTCGTCGTCATCTTCATGCTGCTCGAGCGCGAGGATCTGCGCGACCGCTTCATCCGGCTTGTCGGCTATGGCGACCTTCACCGCACCACCGAGGCGCTTCGCGATGCGGGAAGAAGGGTCGGCCGCTATCTGCTCATGCAGTTGGTCGTCAACATCGTCTACGCCATACCGATCGCGATCGGGCTGTGGATCCTCGGCATTCCCAATGCCTTGCTGTGGGGGCTGCTGGCGCTGGCGCTGCGTTTCGTTCCCTATATCGGCCCGGTCATCGGTGCGCTGCTGCCATTGTTCCTGGCGCTGGCCGTGGCCCCCGGCTGGGAACTCGTCGCGTGGACGGCCGCCCTGTTCGTGGTGATGGAACTGGTCACCGGCAATGTCGTCGAACCCTGGCTCTACGGGTCGCGAACCGGACTGTCGCCGCTGGCGATCATCGTCGCGGCGATCTTCTGGACATGGCTGTGGGGACCGCTCGGGCTGGTGCTGTCGACGCCGCTCACCGTCTGCCTGGTGGTGCTGGGCAGGCACGTGCCGCAGTTCGAATTCCTCGACGTGCTGTTCGGCAACGAGCCGGTGCTGGAACCGCATGCGCGGCTCTACCAGCGGCTGCTGGCCGGCGATCCGGAGGAAGCCACCGACCACGCCGAGGAGATGCTCGAGGAAAAATATCTGGTCGACTTCTACGACAAGGTCGCCATTCCGGCGCTTCTGCTGGGCGAGCGCGACCGCGTGCGCGGCGTCATGGGCGACCTGCAAAGGCGGCAAGTGGCGGCCAGCGCGCTGACGCTGGTGGCCAATCTCGACGACGACGCGAAAGAGGAGGCGGGTGAGGAGGATGCCCCGCACGTCGCAGGGGAGGCCGGGGAGGCGGGCGAGTCCGACGATGCCACTGGCGAGGACGCGGCCGACCTGCCCGACGGCACCGGCCTGTCGGTGCTTTGCGCCGGCGGGCGAGGGGAACTCGACGATGCCGCAGCCGCGATGCTGGCGCAGGTGCTGGAAGTCCAGGGCGCGACCGCGTCGAAGGCCGGCTTTGCCGACATGGAGCCGTCAAGCATCCGCGGCCTCGATCTCGAAACCATCGACACCGTGGTGGTCGGCTTCCTCAACCGCGATTCCGTCAAACACGCCCGCTTCCTGGTGCGCCGGCTGAAGCGGGCGAAGGCCGCACTGCGGGTGGGCATCGTGTTCTGGTCGGAGACCGGCAACGACGACAAGGAAGCGGCGGCCAAGCTCGCCCATGACATCAACGCGGATTTCGTCGCCCATGGCATGGTGGATGCCGTGACGGGCGCGCTGTCGAACGAGCCGGCGGTTGCGCTGAAGCTGGTTGCCAAGCGGCGCGCAAGACGGCAAAGGGCTGCGCCGAGGAAGGTTGCGGCGGCGGCGGGCTAGGGGCAAAGCCGATCATTGCGAATGACCGAGTTTGGCCCGAAGCTGCCTACAGACGGCGTGGCGTGAACGACTGCTTCGCGCCTCATGTCGGGCGCAGAGGTAAACCTCGCTTTTGCCTGAGAGCAGACATTCTCAATCGATCAACGCCGGGTGGAGCGGCCTATCTTCAGGATACGGCGAATACGGTGACCTGAGCCCGTGAGGCGTTCAAGGACGCCAAAAACCAATTGCGAAGCTCAGGCGATATAGCTTACAACCGATTGCATAACGCAATCGGATTTCGCTCGGATACGGCGCGCAAGGAAAGGGGGGTGAGCATGGCCAGGCTTGTGTTCGGAATGAACCAGTCGCTGGACGGTTACGTCGACCATACGGGATTCGCGCCAGGCCCTGGGCTGTTTCGCCACTTCATCGAGGAAGCGGAGCGGCAGGCGGGCAGTGTGTACGGTCGGCAAATTTATGAGATCATGCGTTACTGGGACGATGATCGTCCCGAATGGAATGCGGATGAGCACGCCTTCGCGGCGGCGTGGCGCAAGCAGCCGAAATGGGTCGTCTCGCGCACGTTGAAATCGGTCGGCCCTAACGCCCGGCTTGTCGAGGGTGATCTGGAGAGCGCGATCCGCGCGCTCAAGGCCGAGCGCGACGGGGAGATCGAAGTTGCCGGCCCGGGCCTGGCGCGAAGCCTCACGGACCTTGGCCTGATCGACGAGTATCGGATCTATCTGCACCCCGTCGTGCTTGGTGGCGGCAAGCCATATTTCGCCGGACCCCGGCCGCCGCTCCGCCTCATGGCTCATGATCGGATTGACGGGGATGTGATCAGGTTGACCTACATTCCCGCTTGATCCCGTGGCTCGCCGGCGGGGCCGGATGTCCGGGACATACGAAAACGCTACCGATCCACCATAGCCATGCCGCGCTCACCATAACGCGGGCCGGCGATTCTTCCTGGCGCGAGCGCCTCGTCGAGCGCGGCCATTTCGGCGGCGTCGAGCTTGATCGCGGCGGCGGCGACATTCTTCTCCAGATGTTGTCTCCGCTTGGTGCCGGGGATCGTTGAGGCGCCCAACGGGTCGCCTTTTCATCGCAGCCGTTACGCCGGCAGTAGACCAACTTCACGATAGCTATCGATCAATGCGTCAAAGACTGAGATGTCCGAGCGGCTCCGCGCCATAAGCTGAGCACCGGAGACGGCGGCGAAGATGGCGCGAGCACGCAGCCTGCTCTGATTGGCGTCCATTTCGGTGGTGGCGGACAGGACCCTGGTCAGCCACGCCACATTGACGTCGGCAGATGCCAGCACCTCCTTCTTCACCTGCTCTGGCAGGTCGTCATACTCGGCGGACATGAAGCTGCAGAGGCAGATGCGGTTACCATTCTCGAGCGACTCACGAAACGTATCGGGATACTGGCGCAGGGCACGCACGGGATCTGGGATTCTCCCGACAGTGCCTCCAGAACAGAAGCTGAGTCTTCCCGATAGCGCTTGGCTACCGCTGCGCCGAGATCAGCCTTGCTCGGGAAATGATGGTAGATGCTCGCGGCTTTGATGCCCACTTCGTTCGCCAGCTCGCGGAAATTCAGGCCGCTGTAGCCATGTGCCTGAGCGGTCCGTCTGGCTGCCGCCAAGATGGCTTCCTTGGAACTTAAACTCATCTCATCCCTTGCATCTCTGCCGGGAACCATTTTCGCCGGACTACCTACCAAGTGATAGATAGGGCCTTGATTGAGGAACTCTTGATTGAGGAACTAAAGGCCCATCTTCGCCCTACCAAGTGGCAGGTAGTCTTGGCTGCAACAACCATACAACCAGGAGATGCAGGCGTGACAAAAGAGATCATTTTTTCAGACGCAACCAAGCTGGCCGAACTGATCCGCACCAAGGAGGTCTCGCCGGTCGAGGTCGTGCAGGCGCATCTGGATCGCATTGCGGCGGTGAACCCAAAGATCAACGCGATCGTCACACTCGCGGACGGTGCGCTCAAAGCCGCAAAGGCGGCGGAGGCAGCGGTGTTGGCGGGCGATGAACTCGGCCCACTGCACGGTGTCCCGTTCACGGTGAAAGACTCGATCGATACGGCTGATGTCGCGACCCAGCGCGGCTCGCCGATCTTCAAGGCGCGCGTTCCCGACGCCGACGCGACCAGCGTCGCGCGCATGAAAAAGGCGGGCGGCATCCTGCTGGCGAAGACCAACCTTCCCGAATTCTCCTACTGGATCGAGAGCGACAACCTGCTCACCGGCCGGTCGAACAACCCTTGGGACGTGACCCGCACTCCGGGCGGTTCGAGCGGCGGTGAATCGGCGGCGATCGCGGCGGGCATGTCGCCGATCGGTCTCGGCACCGATCTCGCCATCTCCATACGCGGCCCGGCGGCACAAACCGGTATCTCATCACTCAAGGCGACGCATGGCCGTGTGCCCATGACCGGCATCTGGCCGCGCGTGCCGCGTCGCTTCTGGCATGTCGGGCCGATGGCCCACTCAGTTCGCGACCTCGCGCTCGCCTTCTCGCAGTTGGTCGGGTCAGACGGCCAGGACGGATTTGCCACGAGTACCGTCGAGTTCGATGCCGGCATCGGCCGCCAGCCCTACCGCCAGCTGCGGGTGGGCTGGATGGTCGGTCCCGGCTTCGGGCCAGTCGACCCCGTGGTGACGGCGACCGTCAAGGCCGCGGCCGAGGCGCTGAAGGACATCGGCGTCTTCGTCGAGCAGGTGGGTATCCCGGCGCTGGAGCGCGATTTCGCCCTCGACGTGTTCAACCGCCTGCATGTGATGGAGATGAAGCCCGCGTTCGCGGAGGTGACAGCCGGCCACGAGAACGAAATGTACAAGATGTCCAAGACCATGCTCTCGCTGCTCGACACGTCGATGAAAGACTATATCGACGCCGAGCAGGCGGCCGAGCGGCTGCGCGACGGCTATGCCGACTACTTCTCGCGCTACGACGCGCTGATCACGCATGTGCTGCCGATCCCGGCCCACAAGCATGGCGTCGAGGAGTTCATCATCGACGGCCAGACCGTGGATGCCACCTACCTCCAGGGCGCGACCGTGCCGCTCAACGTCACCGGGTTGCCCGGTGTCGCGATGCGATTCGGCACGAGCAAGGAAGGGCTGCCGATCAATGTGCAGATCGTCGGCAAGTGGCAGGCGGAGTCCACGATCCTGCACGTGGCTTCGCTGCTGGAGGGCGTGAGCCCGGTCCGCAACCTGCACCCGGACATCTAGGCGTGTAACCCCGAGACGGCTGCACCCAGGAGTATCTTAATGTTGGGTGCGCACTCGGGGATCCACTCATCGTGCCCCTTCTCGGCTTGCGAAGTCGGCGGTCCGCGCGAAGCCAGTCCTGGATCGAACAAGAGTTGAAAAGGAGTCGATGATGAGTATCGCAATCCGCCTGAAGCAGACCGGGGGCCCGGATGTTTTAATGGTTGAGCCCATTACGGAGACGCGACCCGCTCAGGGCGAGGTCTGGATCGAACAGGAGGCGATCGGCGTCAACGTCCTTGACGTGACCCAACGCAACGGCTCCGTGCCGATCCCGCTGCCGAGCGGTCTGGGTCTGGAAGCGGCCGGTCGCGTTGCCGATATCGGACCCGACGTCGCCAACGTCGCGGTCGGAGATCGCGTCGCCTATATTCTCGGACCGATCGGCGGATATGCCAGCGGCCGTCTCTATCCGGCCGAACGTCTCGTCCGCCTGCCTGACGGACTGAGCGCCGACGATGCCGCAGCGATCCTGTTCAAGGGCGTCACAGCCCATTATCTGCTGCACAGCACTTATGCCGTCGGTCCCGGCACGGCCGTCCTGCTCTACGGAGCGGCGGGCGCCTTGGGCCAGATCATGGTTCCCTGGGCGAAGTCGCTGGGCGCCTTCGTCATCGGCGTGGTCTCGAAGGAGGCCAGCGTGGCACGGGCGCAGGCCCTCGGCTGTGATGCGGTCCTCATCTGGGGGGCCTGCGATCTCCCAGCCGAGGTCGCAAGGCTCACCGACGGGCAGAAGGCGCATGTGGTCTATGATGGGATCGGCAAGTTGACCTTCGCGGCCTCGCTGGACAGCCTGCGCCCGCGTGGCCTGATGGTCTCGTTCGGCGCGTCCAGTGGTTCGCCTGAGCCCGTCGCGGTAGGCATGCTGAACGCCAAGGGCTCGTTGTTCCTGACCCGCCCCGGGCTCGGCGCGCATGCTACCGACCTTGTTGAGTACCGCCAGCGCGCCGATGCGGTCTTCGGAGCAGTGAAAGCCGGCGTCATCAAGCCCGCGACCTGGAAGGTCTTTCCCCTGTCCGATGCAGCTGCTGCACATGCTGCCCTGGAAGGCGGCAAGTCGGCCGGAGCGATCCTGCTCAAGCCATGATGGATCGAGTTGATGCCCTGGTCGCCTACCGATCCACCATAGGCATGCCGCGCTCACCATAACGCGGGCCGGCGATTTTTCCTGGCGCGAGCGCTTCGTCCAGCGCGGCCATTTCGGTGGCGTCGAGTTTCAGCGATGCGGCGGCGATGTTCTCCTCCAGATATTTTCGCCGCTTGGTGCCGGGGATCGGCACGATGTCGACGGCGAAATCGCTGCCCTTGCCGAGCAGCCAGGCCAGCGCGATCTGGCCGGGCTTGACGCCTTTGGCCGTTGCGATGTCGCGCACCTTGGCGGCCGCTTCGACGCGCGAGCCCTTAAACCAGCGATTCAAATCCAGCAGCATTGACCGGTCGACCGAATAGAAATCCTTGCCCGAAATCGCAATCCATGTCGCGCAACAGCGTGCGTTCCACCTCTGTCTCTATCCCCTCGGCGACGACATGAAAGCCGAGTTCTCTGGAAATCCTGATGATCGACTCAATGATGACCCGCTTGGATCGGCTTTGTGCTAGCCCTTTGACAAAACCGCGATCGATCTTGATTTCTGTGAGGGGGAAATCTTCGAGATAGCGCAGATTGGCGTAACCGGTACCGAAATCGTCGATGGATAGGCCGACGCCCAGTTCGCGCAGATGTCTCATGATCGACAGCATTTCCGCGGAACTCTCGACCATCAAGCTCTCGGTGAGCTCTAGCTTGATCCATGCAGCATCAGCGCCGCTGGCCGTGAGCACGTCGGAGACAAATTTCGGCATGTCACGAAGCTTGAACTCAAGCGGCGAAACATTGAACGAGAAGACTATGGGCACTTGCCGGTCCCTGTTCACGCGCGCGGCAAAGTCCGCGACGGTGCGAAGACCACGGGCGCCAATGTCGAGGATGAGACCCGTGTCTTCGGCATGGCCCACGAACTTGTCCGGCGACTGAATCCCAAACAGGCCATGGTGCCATCGCAATAGGGCTTCAGCACCGACAATAGTTCCCGTGGAAAGGTCAACCTGCGGCTGGTAGTGAAAATCGAACTCGTCATGTTCCAGTGCCTGCTGCATTTCGCTGGTCATTCGCAGTCGGTTTCGGGCGCGCCTATCGTCCTCGGAGCTGAATGCGCAAACATCAAGGAACGCGGACGACTTCGACCGATGCAAAGCGGCACCGGCACGACGAACCAGCGTCATGGCGTCCATCGTTTGGTTGCCAACGACATAGCCCATCGCGAAACGTATCCTGATCGTTGCGCCGGCAACGAGATACCGAGGCGCCAGGGACTGCCGGATCATTTCAATTGTCGCTTGAGCCTCGTCGGCATGCCTAAGCGGCTGGGCGAGCGCAAACTCTTTGGATCCCGTGCGGCAGACCAGTGCCGCGCCAGTGTTGGTCAGGCGTCGGGCAATCTGCATCAGCACCTGGTCGCCAACATCATATCCGTAACCTTCGTTGATGTCATGGAAACGAGCCATGTCGATCTTGACAAGCAGGATCGGCCGCTCCCCGGTACGCAGCAGGATGTCTACGTCCTCGACGAAGGCATATCTGTTGAGCACACCGGTCAGCATGTCGGCGCGGGTGCTCTGGGCAATTTGAGCGGCAGCGGCCCTGCTCGCCGTCACGTCCC
Source organism: Mesorhizobium kamtschaticum (assembly GCF_056174585.1). NCBI lineage: Bacteria > Pseudomonadati > Pseudomonadota > Alphaproteobacteria > Hyphomicrobiales > Phyllobacteriaceae > Mesorhizobium > Mesorhizobium kamtschaticum. The sequence continues at coordinate 3,729,760 of NZ_CM149691.1, forward strand.
GGATCAGTCCGATATAGTGCGTCGGCTCGCCACCAGCGATGCTCATGGCCGCGAGACGGAGTTCGTTCCAGAACCAGCTACCATCCTTGCGGTAGTTCTTCAGCGTAACGGCAACATCCGCACGCCGGGCGATTGCGTCGCGCATGGACTGGATTTCGGGTTGAAGGCGATCGCTGCCTTGCAGGAAGCGGCAGTTTCTCCCTATCAGTTCGTCACTAGAATAGCCGGTGATATCCTGGAAAGCGCTGTTGACGTAGACGAGCGCCATACCCCTTTCACGCAGATCGCTGATGGCCACACCATCCCTCGATAGATCGGGCAACCGGGCCGCGATCGCTTCCGGCACGCTTGAGCGGCGCGGATTGGCGGCCGCGGTAGTGCGGATCAGACCGCCGAACCCGGCCTTGAAAATCTCTGTCATGTTGGGGCCACGGCTGATAGTCTCCGGAGATGCACGCCCCCATAAATGGCCAGCTATCGCGCACATTCTACTGGCACGATCAACAGGTTCCGTAACGGAATGGTCGACGTAGCGTGGGCCGCCGTCGGCCGCGACTGATTTAGTGGTTCAGTGAGGTACTCGTGCATCCGGAAAGCGGCATCGACATGAACGATGAGCCTGTCCACGCGACCCGCAAGTCCGGCATCCGCGTCATGGGCGAGATGTCCTGGGGCACACATATCTGCGTCTTCTACGAAGCGGAACAGGACCTGCTTGCCATAAACGCTTCCTATTTCGCGGCCGGCCTGGAGGACAACGAATTCTGCATCTGGGCGGTCTCCGATCCGATCGACGCAGAGACGGCGAAGGATGCACTCCGGCAATCCATCCCCGACATCGATGCACGCCTGATGGGCGGTCAGATGGAGTTGATCCCTGCTACGGACTGGTACCTTCCGGGCGGCGAGTTCGACATACAGCGCATCACCGGCGGCTGGCATGAGAAGCTGCGCGCGGCATTGGAAAGAGGCTATGCCGGGATCAGAATCAGCGGTAACGCATTCTGGATCGGGACCAGCCACTGGAAGGAGTTTTGCCAATATGAGCATGAACTCGACCGCTCACTGGCGGGTCAGAAGATGCTCGTGTTGTGCACTTATTCCCTGTCGAAAAGCAGGGCCGTGGATTTGCTTGATGTCGCGCGTGCACATCAATTCACCATCACCCGGCGAAAGGGGGAATGGGAATTTCTAGAGACGCCGGAGCTCCAGGCCGCCAAGCAGGAAATCAGGAAGCTGAATGGCGCACTGGATATCCTGGCGGACACTGGCCCCGCCGCTTTCACTGCCCGCGAGCGTATCGTACTCGCCCAAATCGTCAGGGGTTATTCGAGCAAGGAGATTGCACGATCCTTGGGAATTGCCCCGCGAACGGTCGAGTTCCACAGGGCTAATCTTCTCAAGAAAACCAATGCACGAAGCACGGTCCACCTCTTGCACATGGTTCTTGGCGAGTAGCACAAGTCCGGGGTTGCTCTTGCGATGGGAAGCTGGACCAGGGCAAGCGCTCAACGCGGCCTGCGAATGCTGTTCGCGCAGCGATGAAACAGCGCCATACGGTTCCGAGTAGCCTCTGCGGGTTGAACGTCCGCTATCACTTCTCGGCAGCCACAGGCTGCCGGGCTGCTACCGTGAAGAGTTTCGGGCGCCGGCAGGCGTACGAAAGTCCCCGAGGAAGGAACCCGCGGGCCACAGGCGATGGTTATGGGGATTTCGATTTTCGGCTGGTGTCGGCGATGGCGCGACCGCCGCTGGGAAGTGGCGGGTTTGATGCGGACGGACCGTTTCGCCTTTCAGTCACGCGGTATTGTCGGCTCGTCGCGCGGCCGGACGCGACCCGTTCGGCGTCGATAATGACCATGGACACGCGTGGGTCCGTTGCCGGAGGCTGAGTGCCTGCGGCTGAAGGCTGGAGCATGCCATGCCGGGTCATGGAGAGTTCTCCCGGTTCGTCGCCGTGGTGTCCGGCGGTCCGCGCGGCTGTCGCCACCGTTCGAACGTCTCGATGATGATCATGCTTCCGCCGCAGCACCGGCATGGCGGACGGAAATCAGTCGGTTCTACCGAGTTGTCGTCCTCCGACGGCGCAACGACGTTCAGCAGTTCGCGGGCGCGTGCGAGGCTGGTCTTGCGAGCGGAGCCGGCGAGCAGGCCGTAGTGCCGGATGCGGTGGAAGCCACGTGGCAGGATGTGGAGCAGGAATCGGCGGATGAACTCGTCGGTGGCGAGCGTCATGACCTGCTGCCGATCGGTGCCGTCACGACGATAGTCCTTGTAGCGGAACGTGACCCCTGCCTCATCGAACCGGATGAGGCGGCGGTTCGAGATCGCAACCCGGTGGGTATAGCGGGACAGATAGGCGAGCACCGCCTCCGGCCCGGCGAACGGCGCCTTGGCGTACACCACCCAGCGCTTCTTGCGGACCGGCGACAGGTGCCGCACGAATGCCTGCCGCGCGGACAGGTGCGCCATCGATCCGAAGAAGGCGAGCCGTCCTGCGTCGTGTAGCGCGACCAGCCGGGTGAGGAAGAGCCGTCGGAACAGCTTGCCGAGTACGCGCACCGGAAGCAGGAAGGCCGACCGAGAAGATATCCAGCGGCTTCCGTCCGGCGCGATGCCGCCGCCCGGCACGATCATGTGCAGGTGCGGATGGTGCGTCATCGCCGATCCCCAGGTGTGGAGCACCGCGGTGATACCGATGCGCCCGCCGAGGTGTCTTGGGTCGGCGGCGATAGTCAGCATCGTCTCCGCTGCCGCCTTGAACAGCAGGTCGTAGACGAGCGCCTTGTTCTGGTACGCGATGTCGGCGACCTCGGCGGGCAGCGTGAACACGACATGGAAGTAGCCGACCGGCAGCAGGTCGGCCTCGCGCTCGGCCAACCATGTCCGTGCCATCGCGCCCTGGCACTTCGGGCAGTGCCGGTTGCGGCAGGAGTTGTAGGCGATCCGCCATTGGCCGCAGTCCTCGCAAGCCTCGACGTGACCGCCAAGGGCTGCGGTGCGGCAATACTCGATCGCCGACATGACCTTGAGCTGGGCGAGGCTCAGGTGACCTGCATGGGCGGCCCGGTAAGCGGGTCCGGCAGCACGGAAGATGTCCGCGACCTCGATCGAGGCGCGCACGGCTCAGATGTCGGGCGAGACCTCTCCCGGCTTGAACAGCCCCAGTTTGTCGAGCGGGCTCGTCACGGCACGCACCGTCCGGGTCGCCACCTTCGCGTAAAGGGCGGTGTTGTTGAGCTTGGCATGCCCGAGCAGGACCTGGATGATCCGGATGTCGGTGCCGTCCTCCAGCAGGTGGGTGGCGAAGCTGTGGCGCAGCGTGTGCGGCCCGACCCGCTTGGCGATGTCGGCGGCCTGGGCCGCCTCGACGACTATGCGATAGAGCTGCCGCGTGCTGATCGGCTTCATCGCATGCTGTCCGGGGAACAGCCAGCCGTCGCGGTGCATCACGCCCTGCTGACGTCCGACCTTCCACCACTCCCGCAGAAGCGTGAGCAGGTCCTCCGAGAGCATGGCGTTGCGATAGCGCCCGCCCTTGCCACGCTCGACGCGCAGCAGCATGCGCTCGCTGTCGACGTCGGCAACCTTCAGCATCGACACCTCGGCGACCCGCAGGCCCGCGCCATAGGCGACTGACAATGCGGCCTGGTGCTTGAGACACGTGGTGGCGTTGAGCAGCCGGGCCACCTCGTCGCGGCTGAGCACCACGGGCAGGTTGCGCGGATGCGCCAGCCGGACAAGCCTGCGCGCCAGGTCCGGGCGGTCGAGCGTGTGGGTGAAGAAGAAGCGCAGCGCCGACACGATGCTGTTCATCGTTGGCACGGGAACGCCGTCCTCCTGCTGCTCGATCTGGAACCGGCGCAGGTCGTCGGCGGTAGCGGTGTCTGGTGAGCGCCCGAGGAATGTCGCCAGGCGTCCGATGTCGCGGAGATAGTTGCGCTGCGTCTCGCGTGAGAAGCGCCGCATGTTCATGTCGTCGATCAGCCGCCGGCGCAGCAGGCTGACGGGTCCATCGAGAACGGGGTGCTGCATGGTCAGGCTCCTTGTTGAAGAAGCCCGTCATGCTCTGCCCCGCCGGACGACGCTCAATGCAGGCGCGACGCCCGGCCTGTGCCCTCTACCTCAATCGCAGGCGCCCTCCCGCGCAGCGGGTTCGTTCTCCGGCCCAGATCGAGACGTCGAGAGCTTTGCGGCAAATGCTCGCTCTCGGCGCGCATCGCCCGTTCCGATGAATGGAACGAACCTGAGCGCTACCGATCCACCATCGCCATTCCACGCTCACCATAGCGTGGGCCAGCGATTTTCCCGGCGCCAGCGCTTCGTCCAGCGCGGCCATTTCGGCGGCGTCGAGTTTCAGCGCTGCGGCGGCGATGTTCTCCTCCAGATATTTTCGCCGCTTGGTGCCGGGGATCGGCACGATGTCGACGGCGAAATCGCTGCCTTTGCCGAGCAGCCAGGCCAGCGCGATCTGGCCGGGCTTGACGCCTTTGGCCACCGCGATGTCGCGCACCTTGGCGGCAGCCTCGACATTGGCGTCGTAGTTTTCGCCCTGATAGCGCGGGTCGTTGCGGCGGTAGTCGCTCTCGGGATAATCCTCGGCGCGCTTGACGTCGCCCGTGAGAAAGCCGCGGCCCAGCGGCGAGAACGGCACCAGGCCGATGCCGAGTTTTTGGAGCAGCGGGATGATCTCGGGCTCCAGATTGCGCTCCCACAGCGAATATTCGCTCTGCACGGCTGAGACCGGAAAGACGGCATGCGCCCGGCTTATGTTGGCGGCACCTGCCTCCGACAGACCGAAGAAGCGCACCTTGCCCTCGGCGACAAGCCTGCCGACCGCGCCGGCGACATCCTCCATCGGCACATCAGGGTCGACGCGATGCTGGTAGAGCAGGTCGATATGGTCGGTGGCGAGCCGGCCGAGCGAGGCTTCCACGACCTCGCGGATGTGTTGCGGCCGGCTGTCGACCCCGGCCTGCTTGTCGTTTTCGATGCGGAAGCCGAATTTGGTGGCGATCGTCACCTGGTCGCGCTTGCCCTTCAGCGCCCGGCCGAGCAGTCCCTCGTTGGTGTACGGACCATAGACTTCCGCCGTATCGAGGAAGGTACAGCCAAGCTCGATGGCGCGGTGCAGCGTGGCGATGGATTCGGCGTCGTCGGCCGGGCCGTAGGACTGGCTCATGCCCATGCAGCCAAGACCAATGGCCGAGACCTGCAGTCCCTGGCTGCCGAGTTTGCGTGTGGCGAGGGTCATGGCCGCGGTGCTCCGGTGGGGGTTTTGCCAAGACTATATAGAGCACTTGTTCAATTCACACAGACGTGCGGCGCCGCCTGATCCACGGAGGGCATGCGGCCTGCCCGCGCACGAGGCTGCGGCTGATATCTGATGGGATGCTGAGTCAAGGGTTTCGAAGGTAACCCAGCTTTGCTCCGATTCAGATTCAGCTATTCTCTCAAGAATAAATGTCTGACATGATGAATTGCCTGCTGGGGGGCAGAGAATGGACGTCTTCGTCAGCGTCGGGACGGGCTTAAGTCCAAAGCAGGAAGCTTTTGTCGAAGCACTCGAAGCACGACTGCGCGCGGTTGGGCTTACCCCTTGCTCGATTGGACGCAATACTTTCAGCGCAGATGCGCCGTTGCGTGCCGTTACCGAGTTGATGGACCGCAGCGCAGGGGCTGTCGTGGTCGCTCTCGAACGCTTTCGCTTCGTGGAAGGCATTGAGCGCCCGGGTTCGACTCAGGAGAAAACTCTTTCAGCGGTTAGTTTTCCCACCGCGTGGAATCAAATCGAAGCCGCAATGGCATATAGCCGTGGGCTGCCTTTGCTCGTCCTTGTCGATGATCGGCTACGAGTCGATGGGCTGCTTGAAAAAGGTTACGATTGGTACGTGCAGTATCTGAGTGTCGAGCCGGCATCGTTCGGGTCCCTGGAATTCACCGGTGTCCTTGAAAGCTGGCGAGGTCGCCTGAAGGTTAAACAGCAAAATGTGCAGGCTGCTGCGGTCGGGCAGGTCGAGCTCGATCCGTCCAACATGACTGTCGCAGAGATAGTGGGTGCTCTGAAACCCGCCCAACTGTGGACAGCCTTGGGTGTGGTCGCTGCAGCCCTTGTCGGTGCGTTCACCCTGGGAGCAAGGCTGTTTGGCTAGACCCCCACCTTGGTTTGGGTCTAGCGCCGCTTGAGCCGGTTGGCAGGACAATGCCCGCCTGACGGCACTGCTTTTTGACTATTGGATCGCGGCCGGCTGCGAAAAAACGAGGGGGCTGATCGCTGGTTCTTCACCATCGACAACGCCGTTTCCAGACAGTGCCAAGCCATTGCCCAAGGCGTCGAATTCGATTGCCGCGCCAAGCAGTTGGGCAGCCTGCAGCACCAGGTATTCAATGTCCTCGAGGGCGACGTTCTCGGCCAGATTCCTGACCCTGATCTGCTCGGCCGTCGCCGAGATGTTGACGATGCCTGCCGTCTTGAATGCCATTTCGACCGCTGAATGGACGTCGTCGCGCAGGCGCGTGGAGTATTCGTACCGCATCGAAACCTCCAAAGGGAACGGTTTTCTGTCCAGCTTGAAGCATGCGCCCCAGGCGTCGACCTGGCAAGTTAGATTTTCTAAATATCAAAATAAAATCAATTAGTTAGGATAGTTACAGGAATGTGCATCCGGCGTCTGATGCGCATCATGAGTTTGATGTGTGGAGCGCTCACTGGCCGGTCTTGACGTCTGATGAGCACTACCATAATTATAAGCCGAATGAGCTAGATACTAACTCACTGTATTTTTAGTCCTGAGCGAGGAGCGCGCACATGGCTGAACTGGAACGCCCGGAGCGACTGCAGATCATGCTTACCGCCGATGAGTTGGCGGCCCTTGAAAACTGGCGCTTCGAAAAGCGCATGCCAAGCCGCTCGGCCGCGGTCCGGGAGCTGTTGCGGCGCGGCCTGGCCTCGGATGGGTTCCTGATGGCCGAGCAGGGCGTCAAGTCGCAGGAGTTCGGTGTGCTGCCTGACGGTGAAGGCAAGACGAACGATCGGCCTTCGGAGTGAAGCCCGCGCTGGCCGTGACACGCGGCCTGTGCGAATTGCGTCCGGGAAAGATTGCCTTGATCCGCTTGCGCGCTACCTCATGCAAATGAGCGACATCGTGCCGGCGACAGCTGACATAGCACCAAGCAACCCGCAACAGACCGCGACCGCCGACGCACGCCTCGCGGCCATCGTCGATTCCTCTTTCGACGCCATCATCAGCAAGGATTTGACCAGCATCATCACCAGCTGGAACCTGGCGGCCGAACGCATGTTCGGCTACAGCGCCGAGGAGGCGGTGGGCCAGTCCATCCTCATGCTCATCCCCGATCACCTCAAGAGCGAGGAGACCGAGATCATCAGCAGGGTCCGCGGTGGTCATCGCGTGGCGAGCTATGAGACGACACGAAAGCGCAAGGACGGAACGCTCATTTCCGTCTCGCTGACGGTTTCGCCGATCAAGAACGCCCAGGGCGAGATCGTCGGCGCCTCGAAGATCGCCCGCGATATTTCCGCCGCCAAGGAGAGCGAGCGCCGCATCAGGCTCTTGATGCGGGAGGTCAACCATCGCGTCAAGAACCAGTTCGCCGTCATCCTGTCGATGGTCAGGGAGACGAGCAAGCGCTCGAGCGATCCGCGCGAATTCGAGGAACTGATCCGTGCCCGCATCATGGCGCTGTCGCGCTCGCACGATCTGCTTGTCACCTCGGAGTGGGCCGGCGCCAGCCTGTTCGACCTGATCCAGGAACATCTGAAGCCGTTCGGCCGCGACGAGCAGATCCTGCTCTCCGGCCCGGTGCTGACGCTGCAGTCGAATGCGGTGCAGAATCTCGGCATGGCTTTCCATGAGCTTGGCACCAACTCGTCCAAATATGGCGCGCTGGGCAGCGAAGACGGCCGGGTCGAGATCACCTGGACAATCGAGTCCGGCGCTCAGGGCACCGGTGCCCAGGGCTCCGGTGTTTCGGGCGGGCGGGAGTTCCAGCTGCTCTGGACCGAGACATCCACGCCGCGCCCCAGCGAAAGCAGCGACGACAGCGTGCGCAAGGGGTTCGGCACCGTCGTCCTGCAGCGTGTGGCGCCGCAGTCGCTGGGCGGCTCGGCCGAACTGGAGCGCTCGCCCGGCCATCTCAGCTGGCGCCTCAGCGCGCCGCTGGCATCGATCATCGTGCCGCAAGCCGGCGTCGACGCCGAGGACGGCACCTCCGCGCTGGGCTTCGGCATCTAGATTTCGACTAGAGGATGTTGGTCGTCACCTCGACGATGATGGCGGCGCCTTCCAACGTGCCGTCGGGGACATGCACGACACGTGAGACCCGGAGATCCTGCGGACTGCCGTCGACCGACAGCAAAACGCTTTCCCCGATCCGCGGCACCGCCTGGAAAATGGCGTCGGTGGCGTCCGGCCGGTTGTCGATGGATATGCGGCAGTTGACGGTCATGAATATCTCCTGTGTCTGGCCATGCCCCGATGGTCAACGCAGGGTCGATGAAATGGTTTCAGGAAGACCGGTTCAAAGCCCCCGGGAATGCCCGCAGGAGGGCTGCTCCTGCGCATAGGCTCGACCACGTTTGCCGCCTTCAAAGTTCGTGCAAAGGGGCGGCGGCCCGGCACAAGAAGCTGGTTGGACAAGGAGTGGGCCGTGCCCGGCCGGCCTGGGCGGCTGGCTGACAATTATATGCAAGTATGCTAATATATATGAAGCATGCAGACGAAGGAGGGAGGGCCGCCGATGACTGAAAAGCCGGCCACAACCTACGTCGTGAGCGTCTTTGAAAAGCCCACCTGGCGTACGGTCTTGACCACAAAGGACAAAACCAAGGCCTTGGCGCTGGCGAAAGAGATCGGCGACAAGGTGCGGGTCGATGAGATCACGCCGAAGCCAGAGAAGCGTTGAAACGCCCGCCAAGAATGAGCGCCGGAACATCAGGCGGCGCTGAAAGTTGATTTTGCGGCAGGGGTTCCAACGCCCCGGCAAGTCCCGCGATCCCTAGGGGCGCCCGCCGCCGCCGTGAATGGGGCGGCGGGTCTCTGCCCGCCCGCAAAGCCTGATCACCCTATATTCCAATTGGATAAAATAGCGGAACGTCCAATGGACGATACCGGAACCAAAGCGGTTACGTCAGACCTTTGTAGGAGGGCACCAAGACCTTGGTCCCCATAGGAAAAGCCCGCCACAGGAGCGACCTGCGGCGGGCTTTCTAAGTGGCTACATCCCTGAGGAATCGACCGCTTGTGGTTGTACTGTGAACCACATGACCGCCTTAGCCTATGGTGTGATCGCGGAAGCTAGGCTTAGGACTCGGAAGCTGCTGCCCGCGAATCAGTTCAGGCAAATTCGCGGGCGTTTATTCGATGGATCGTCGGGTCTTGCCGTGGTTTGGGCGGCTTGACGATTTCCCGCAACTTTGTGGATGACGGACTCGTAACTCAGTTGGTCGTTCTATTGTCCCTTGTACCTGGGCGGCCGGCTCGCCGAGATTTCGTTGGGGTTTTCTCGGCGGGCCATCAGGGGGCAAGGCCTCGCAGGCATCGATTTCATTCTCGAAGCAGAGCTTCACCAGCCACCACCGGTACGTGTCGCCCTACTGTGGCGGGCTTCAATCTTTGTGCAGGACGATGTACCGACTGCTCACGGCATCAGCCCCTTTGCCGCGTGTGACGACAACCGTCCTATAGCCGGCAGGCAGTGAGCCTGTTGCGGACCGGTCGACCGAACGGCACCGCCCGACCAGTTCCCCGTTGGGGGCGCCCGCGAGCCTGTCAGCCAATGCCAGATGGCATTCGTCAAGCGATGCAAAAATGGCGGGAGCCATGTCGATCGGCTTGCAGACGGACGGGGCGCCAGGGTTGCAAGAAAGCAGAACCATCACCGCGGAAGTTGCCAGACCCATTTTGAAGCTCCATCATCGACACGATCCGTTCCGATAGATGATCGCCGACCGGGTTCAACCAGTCCGAAGTCTTTGATTGCGGATGGCGGGATTGATCTCCACCAAGCTGTGTGTGGCCTCGACGAGACATCGCTGCGTGCTCAGCCTGGCGCGCCGCGCGACATTCTCGGCCACCATTTCTTCCGACTGTTCTATCGCAAGCTCGGTTCGTTTGAAGCGCTCGTTGGCGTGTTCCATGGTGTCCATGGGTTGTTAACACCTCGCAGGCGGATTCGTTCCGGCCCATCGATCACGCGGGCACGCTGTCTTTTTCACCGCTGACAAATAGAAGCCGAAAGCCAGGCTGCTACCCACGCGAAGGGTAGCGTAAGGCCAGGCTCGTCACGTTCGATGATCTCGACAAGCGCACCAAGGCAGCACAGCAGGCGATTGAGTTCCGCGACCTACTCGTCAGCGAGCGTGGTGGTGATGATCTCGGGGCGCTTCGTATCGTCTTCCTCTAGAAACTTTGGCCCGCCACCGTGAGGCGGCGGGTAATTATTTCGTCAATCGAGCTTTGAACTCAGATGGTAGCGCTTGCCCGGTGGTTGCCGATCCCAAGCCTTGTAAGCCACCGATGGACTTACCGTTCGGCGCGTACATGTTGCCGTCTCTAAGTGCGATTAATTGGCCATCAGTCGCCTGGTAGACATTCCATCTACAATTGAGGCTACGTGCACGCCTGACTCGCTATCGTAGATGTAGTCTTGCATGACCGTCAAATTCTCTGCCGTTCGCCAACGTTTATTAGACTGATATTCGACATTTCCCGCCGCTTTCCAACTAAGGTCTTGATTTTATTTGGTTCCCGCTCATGGGCTCGAACCACGATTCACGCCTTCAAAGGGCGCTGTCCTACCATTAGACGAAGCGGGAGAAGTGGGGACGGTTATGGAGCCGGCACGGCGTGCCGTCAATTCGGGAAATTGCCGAGCGGCTCTTCGCAGCGTTTCTTGCTCTGATATGGAAGTGACGTAACGTCATAACCCTATGTGCGCATTGGCTAAAATACCGGAACGTCCAACGAATGTTACCGGAACCAAAGCGGTAACGCCGGACCTTAGCAAGCAAGGCGCAAGACCTTGGTCCTGCCTTCTCCAGCCAAGAACGGAAGTTGATCGGCACGACATAGGGCCGCTGCGTGGAGGATCAATACCAGACTGAATTTGGGCGGATATGGTGCGAACGCGGAAGGCCTTCCACCACCAGGCGGCCCGGCCGCGCATTCCTTCGGGGGAGAGAGCAGCCGGGCCATGCCGGGAAATGGAGAGCCCCCCGGCAGTTATAATATGCATGAAGGCTAATGTAGCCGCAACGTTGTCGTGTTGGGCCGCCAGCTTGATGGAACATTAGCCGTCTCTAAAAGTTTGTGCCTGGCGGCAGGTGGTGCCCTCCATCGCCTGCCGAAGATCGGGCCTCCGATCGGCCCGCGCAACTCTGGCCGAGAGCGCGGGCTTTCAAATCGATGGGTGCCGGTGCGGCGGCCCCTTAATTCGGGAAGTTGTTGACCGGCTCTTCGCAGCGGTAGACCGGGCAGTGCCCATCGCGCGCCGGGATATAGGCCGACATCGGCACTTCCGGCCAGTCACATTCATTGCCGAACTGCCTGACATAGCGGTCATAGGTGTTCGGGCCGGTGGTCAGCACCACGGCGCGACGGCTCTGGATCATGGCCCGGATCTCGGCGCAGCTCATGCCGCGGCTGTCGGGCCGGGCCTCGGCCAGCCCGGTCGCCGCGAGCACGGTGCCGAGGGTTATCGACAGGATAAGAAGGCGAGCGGACATGACGGTTTCTCTTTGTTTTGACGCAGCATGCATTGTCCCACAAAACCCATTGGCTGTCCGCCGGTTCCACGACAGGGGCATGGCGAGAGGTGGCGCGAGGCCGCCGCGCAACCAAATCACGCGTCGCGCATTGCTGGGCATGGACAGCAGGAAACCTTACGAAACACCGCAATGGTGGCCGGGAAACGAAGGCCGCGAAGCCATGTGCTGTTCCTTCTGCGGCAGCCGCGAGCACCGCTACGAGGCGTGCCCGCAAAGAACCGATCCGCCAGATGTCCCGTTCCAGGACGACGCAGAGCAATCTCGCTGATCAGGCACTGAGGAAACAGACTGGCGAGATAGGCAAGAGCCAGGCCCGCTCATTGCAGCCGAACGAGATCGAGGCGGTCACCGCCGGCGTCGCTTTCCGCGCTTCCGGCTCGATCCTGTTTTCGCGCGGAGAAGTTCATGGGCTGACGACAGGGGCCGGCATGTGGCTTGCCGGCGCGATCGGCGTCGCCTGTGGTCTCGGCCTGTGGCAGGTGGCCGGGTTTGCCACGCTGATCGTCCTGGTCGTCGCGGGGCTTCTGCATCGGCTTCAACCACGGGTCGGCCTTGGCGGAGAGAAGAAAGCCGCTTCGGCACCCGCCAAACGGCCGCGCGGCTAGATCCAGCCAACCTTTTGCGCAGTCGGGCGTTGTCCCTGCGAAGGGAAGGCCGCCCCGGGCGGCCGTGCAAGCAAAAGGAGGCCGAGATGAAACCTCTCACTATTGCGTCGCTGGTGCTGGCCCTGGCCGTGCCGGCAGCGGCCCAGACGCAGCAGAACCCGGCACAGCAGGCCGACAAATGCCGGATACAGACGGATCAAGGCGGCAAGCAGCAGTCCGGCGGCGGCAATCTGACCGAAAAGCTCAACGATTGTGGCGGGGTGCTGAAGCCGCCAGCCACCGGCGATCAGGGCATGGCCGCGCCGGCGCCTGATGAAGGCAAGACACCGGTGATCAAGCCGGGCGAAGTGCCGGCGCAGCCGCCAGCTCAATAGAAGGCGGACCGTCGGCGTTGTTTCCGCAAAACGGAACCTCATCCAGCAGGAAACGTTTCTTTCGAGAGTTTAAAATTGAAGGACAGGGCCTTGAAGGATATTGCCGGAACGGCCACGATTATTGCCTCTATCGCCATAGTGATCGTCCTGATGCTGATGGCGCCGAAGGGTTTTGGGTTTGAAACCTCCCATCCGATCGTGGATGGCGATCTGCCCGCGGAATAATCAGGACTCGGGTTCCGCAAAAAAGCAGGCGAGGATATCGCCTGCTTTTTTGTTGAAGAAAACTGCTGGCTTCCCGAAATAACCTAGCGAACCAGCACGCCGGCGTGGTCGCAAAGGGCCGTGAAGGCCTCCTGCGCCTGTGCCGTACCGTCCTTGTTTTCCAGCGCCGCCTCGATCTTCTCGCGCGCCGCCTGGTAGAAAGGACCGCGGCTGGCATGCGGCCAGTCGATCAGGATTTCACTGGCGTCCTGAAGCGTCGCCACCTCGCGGATCGTGTCCGCGCCATGCGGCTTGATCCGCATCGGTGTCGACAGCATCACATCGGCCATTGTCTTTCCCGCTATTAGAGGATGTGGGCCCGCTATTGGAGGATGTGGGCTTCGCGTGCGGCGTCGATCATCGCCCGCATCGCCTTTTCCGGCGGCGTCCAGCCGTCGAGCGCGTCGCGGCAGCTGCGCAACGCTGCCCGGTATTGCCGGCCCTGGCCGGCGGGCCAGTCGCCGAGGCATTCCAGGCCCTCCCAGGCGCTGCGCACCACGCGCTCGCGCTCGGAGGCGAATTTCAGGCGGATCGGTCGGGGAAACATCTTGTCGTTCAACTGAAATCTCCGTGGCATGTCGCCCGACAGTGACAGCGGTTGTGCAACAACGGCACTCACAAGGGGCGCCGGATAACGCCGCCGGCGGAGGAGGGTTCCAGGCCCGAAAGATCAATTTTCAATCGTGCGCGACGGCGTCCGACAAAGGTCTCGGCGTCGGCGGATCAGTAGCTTCCGGCGTTTGTCGGTCATCGGGCCGGTCATGCTCGAACTGATCGGTGCCGGGCAAGGCATGCAGCCACGTCTCGCGGCGGGTGATCCACAATTCGTATTGCGGCTCCAGGTCGGTCGGCGCGACGTCGAGGCTGCCGAGCATCACCTCGACCTCGGTGTCGCTGAGCCAGGCGACGCGGCTGCCGCAGGTCGGGCAGAAGCTGCGCGTGCCGTAGCTGGCGACTTCGCCCAATGTCTCGAAGACGTCGCGTGGCCAGATGGCGAAGGCCGAATAGACCGAGCCGCCCGCCTTGCGGCAGTCCTTGCAGTGGCAAAGACCAACCCGCGTCGGCTGGCCGGTGACGACGAAATGCACGCCGCCGCACAGGCAACTGCCGGTCCTGCGTATGGTGTCGGACATGGTCGCAGCCTCCCTCAGTCTGGCTTTCGGCAGTCTGGCACGCTACGGGCTCGGGCGGAACAGAGGCTCGTCGGTCATTCGCTGGCCTGAAACCGGGAAAACGACATCCTGTTCACCCGTAACCTATTCACCTGTACCGCCGAGCCCGGTTGACCCTTCAACGCCCATGCCGGCGAAATGGTTGCGGCGCGCGGCCGCCACCTTCTAGCCGCGCGCGGCCATGTGGTTGTCGAGCTTCTTGCGCGAAGGGCCGTAGCGCTTGATGATGGTCTGGGCTTCGCTCTGCGGGATGCCGTATTTGCGCGCGAAGGCGGCGACCTCATAGGTCTCCTCGCTTGAAACCAGCTTGCGGTCCTGTTTGATCTTCGATTTGTCGTCGGGCATGGCGTGCCTCACTTTCTGTCAGCCGCACGGTCGCGCGGACACCGGTATATGGGATGCCGCGGTCAGACATAACAGAGATTTGTGCTGCCGGTTCCACTGCAGGCGGCGGACGGGCCGGACAAGGCCCGGTGGCAAGATGCCGATTCAGGCCGATGGCTGGGTCGGGTCGGCGCCGTGCTGGTCGGTGGCGCCGCAATCGGCGCAAGGCGCGCTGGCGCCTGGACAGCCGCGGTGATGCGTGCCGGCGGGGCAGCAAAGGCCGTTGGAGCTTGTCCAGCGCGGGCATTGGAAAACCTGCCCGGTGCCGCCGCAGCCGTTACATTCCAGAACCGATGACTGAACCAGATAGGACTTCGTCCCGAACCTTACGCTCGCGCCCAAAACACAACCCACCCAAATAGCTGCACCGGACATATCAGTGCATTAGCCCCGGCTTAAAAGTAGCACGTTGCCGGTTACGAACAAGTTTCTTGATCATTAATTGTTCGTGAATGCCGGACGGCAGGTCAGACGCGCCGGCTTGCCCCTCTTGCCTCAGGCCGGCCTCAGCCGCTTGGCGGCGAGATACATGAGGGCCGAAGCGGCCTGACCGCGATCCCAGCCGGCGGCCTCGACCTTGTCGAGCAGCGCGTCGAGATGGGGGATCAGCATCTCCCGGCGTTCATAGGCGGTGCTCAATGCCGGATGCTGTGGCGCGGCGATGGTCAAGGCCTTGGCCATGCTTGATTCCCTCCCCTTGGGCGGGAACGATCATACCATCAGCCGGCAAACCGAAATCATGCTCTTGGTTCAAAAAGCTCGACGACGTTGCCGGACGGGTCTTCGCAAAGGATCTGGCGGCCGCCCGGGCCGTCGACAATCTCGTTGCGGAACGGCACGCCGGCCTCGCGCATCCGGGCGGCGAGCGCCGGCAGGTCCTGCACCTGCAGCACGATGCGGTTCCAGCCGCCCGGCTCGGGCGTGCGGCCATCCGGCATCGGTCTTGCCGCCGACGCCATCGGGCCGGCAAGCCAGAACGTCAGGTCGTCGCGCTTCAGGATGGCCATCGCCGGACCGAACTGCTGCTGCAGTACGAAATCCAGATGCCTGGTGTAAAATGCTATCGCCAACTCGACATCGCTGACGAGATACCGGACCGTCGCCATTCGCTGGCTCTCCTCACAAACGGATCAAGTGCGAGGAATAGCCTTCGGGGTAGGCGGCGGCAAGCTTGGAGCCCCAGCACGGCGTCCTGCCCGCGGGCGCCAGACCGGTGCCTATATCCGGCGCGGCAACGCTTGCGGACAAAAAATCTCGGGGCCGGTGTCGGAACTGCAGGGCGTCGCTCGTCCTTGGGTCGAAAGCCATTGCAAACCCTGGAGAGACAGCATGCCGGACATCACTCAATCACCGTGGCAGACCGCGGCCCTTCTCATTGCCCGCCTGATCTTTGCCGCCGTCTTCCTGATGGCGGTGACGTTCAAGTTCATGGGCATGGGCGCCACCGCGGGCTATATCGCCGCCGCCGGCTTTCCCTTCCCGCTCTTCCTCGCCTGGTGCGCGGCGTTCCTGGAGGTGGCGCTGGTGCTGTGTTTCCTGAGCGGTGCCTTCTTCACCCAGGCGGCCCTGGTCGCCGCGGCCTATGTGCTGTTCCTCGGCTTCACCTTCCACGGTCCCAGCCACTGGGCCGCCAACCAGAACGAGTTCGGCTTCTTCGTCGACCATTTTTCCTTCATGGCCGGCCTGCTGTTCGCCGCCGTGCACGGGCCGGGCAGGGTGCTGGCGCTGAACCTGGGCTGGCCGGGCCGGGCTTGAGGCTTGCCCTATCGCTGCCGCAGCCGGTTGGAGAGCAGCGTCAGCGGCCAGATCAGCAGATAGGCGAGCGACGCCTCGGTCGGTCGCCAGAAGGCAAGCGCGACGCTGGCCAATGCGCTGAGGCCGATGATCAGGGCCGGCCGCCAGCCGACCTCGTGGCCCTCGGCCTTGCCGTCGACGAACAGCTCCGGGTGCGCTTTCAGGTGCAGGTCGCGCAGCACGGCCGCAAGCTGGATAGCGGTGATGTTGACGGCGTAGACGATGTGCGATTGCAGGAGTTCGTCATGCTCGCCGATCAGTGTCGTGGTGAACGGCACCACGCTGGTCACCAGCAGCCAGAGCACGACCAGCCGGAACAGCCGCCCGTCGACATGCCCGACCTGGCGGAAGTCGATGACATGGCGCTGCCAGCACAGCGCCAGGATGAGGAAGGAGACCACCCAGGAGACGATCTTCGGCCGCAGCTCGCCGAGCGCGCCGAACAAATTGCCATGGATATCGTCGGGCAGCCGGAGCCCGAAGACGAGCAGCGTCATGGTGATGGCGAGGATGCCATCGACCAGCGCGTCCAGGCGATTGCGGGGGAGTTGGGATGTTGCGGGCATTCGGCTGTTATAGGCGAAGGCGCATGAAAATGGATAGACGCGACAAGGCGAGCCGCGGGCAGGCCGGCGTCAAAGGCGCGACAACCGCGTGCTGGTCTCAGATCTGGTCGTTGTATGGCTCCTTCATCTGGCCGACCATGCGGGCCAACTTCGAGAATGAGGGCATGTCCGCCTCGGGCTGGCACTGGTTGGCGAGTTCCAGCAGCCGGATCGGGAAATTGACGGCGTCGCGGCTTGATGCCGACATGCCGCCGGATCGCTCCTCACCGGTTTCGCCGGCCTCGGCCTTGCGCAGCGCAATGTCGATCTCCTGCGCCGTCAGTATGCCTTTTCGAACCAGGACGTGGTTGATCGATGCGACGGCCATCAGCAGGCCCTCGAGTTGCAGATTGGCGACGTTCATGGTGATTGCTCCCTCCATTGACCAAAGGTGAAACGCGCCAGCGGCGTTTCCGATCCGAAGCCAGGCGCGGAGCCGGTTTGGCTGGGGATGCCGGGCAGGGCGTCGGCGCGCGGCCAATGGCTTATTCCTGCGTCAGGCGCTCGCCATACTCGCGCCACACCGCCTTCACGTCCAGGCAGTCGAGGCGCGGGATCGACGGATCGCCGCAGGTGATGGCGGCGGCGCTGATGTCGTAGTGGGGAAAGGCATTGGCGACGAAGCGGATCGCGTCGCCGAGCGAGTTCACGCGGATCACCGGGTCGGCCTGGCCCTGACCGGTGCTGCGCACACCGGAAACCGAGGCTGGAGCATGCCGCATCCTGAACACGGATGCCATGGCTGGTCTGTCCATCGTCCTCTCCTACAAGGCCGTGCGACGCGAATCATTCCATGAGCTTCCGCTGATGATCCCACAGCCGCCGGTTTATGAAAAGCCGGCTAGCCAATGCGGGCTGGAGGCGCCCGGTTAACGCCGATCCGGTTGCCGGGTGAGGGCAGTTGTGCTATAATTTTGGCTATGGTGCTGATTTGCGCCGATGACCCGCCCCCGAGGCGGGTTTTGTTTTTCCGGCTGCCCCTCAAGCGATGCGTTCGCGTCCTCGTCTTGGCGTCGAAAATGGGAAATAGGAATTTTTTCTTATAAACTGTTGACCGGGTGAGGGCAGCCATGCTACATATTTGTCCATGGTGCTGATTTGCGCCAACGACCCGCCGCCGAGGCGGGTTTTGTGTTTCTGGCGATTTCATCAAGCGAAGCGGCTTTGTGCCAACATTGAAATGCTGGCGGGACAGCGCCCCCCTCTGTCCTGCCGGACATCTCCCCCACAAGGAGGGAGATCGGCAGCTTTGGCGGCAGCGCCTTTCCTTCAACGTCGGTGATTGGCGAAAGCCGGGATGACAGCCAATCTCCCCACTCGTGGGGGAGATGTCCGGCAGGACAGAGGGGGGCGCCGTAGAACGCGACCTTTGCGAGAAGCCAATGACCCAACGTTACGCCACGATCATCACCGACGGTGACGGCCGCGAAATCGTCAGCGCCATTGGCGCGTTCGAGGGCGCCGCACCCGAGCCGCGTCTGGGCCGGATCGAGTTGGTCGCGCCCGGCGTGCGGATCGGCATGATGCGGGATGCGGGCGGCGGCTTTGGTTTTCCGCAAGCCGGCATCGGCGGGCAGGCCATGGGCCTCGTGTTGGCGCGGCTCAAGGCGCAGGCCAGCGCGGCAAAACGTGCCGGTGCTGCAAAACCTGCCGCGGTGGCAAAGCCGAAACGAGCCAAGCGGGCGAAGAAAAAAAACCGTTCGAGGAAGCCGGCCGGACCGGCGCCGAAGGCGGGCAAGGCAGCCAGCGATGCCGCCGCAGAGACGATGGGCCAGGTCGATGGCTGATGATCTCGCCCCCGGGCCGGCACGCCGCAAGGCGAGGCCGGCAAGGCGCAAGTCCGCCGGCAGCGCCTCGGTTGCACAAAAACCCCGCCCGAAGCGGACGAGGAAAACGCTGGGCGATGACTTTCTCGCCGCCGTGCGGGCCGACTTCCGGGCGCATGGCGCCGGCGTTATCGCCGAGGTGCGGGCCGACAAGCCGGACCAGTATCTGAAGATCGTGCTGTCAGTCCTGCCCAAGGATTTTGATGTCGCCATCAATCATCTGGATGCCCTGAGCGATGAAGAGATCCGCAGCCGTATCCGCGGCCTCGAAGCCGTCCTCAGGCCGTTCCTCGAAGCCCCCGCTGATGGCGGCGAAGACGGAATATCTGGCGCTGCTGGCGGAGCTTGATCGCCGGCGCCGCACCAACCAGCTGGCGGCCTACACGCCGTATCAACGCCAGGCCGAATTTCATGCTGCCGGCGCGGTCAACCGCGAACGCCTGTTCATGGCCGGCAACCAGCTTGGCAAGACCAGGGCAGGGGGTGCCGAATGGGCCATGCACCTCACCGGCCGCTATCCCGCGTGGTGGCAAGGCAAGGTTTTCGACACGCCCGTGCGGCTGTGGGCCGCCGGCGTCACCGGCGAGGGCACGCGCGACAACCCGCAGCGCGTGCTCATCGGCCCGCCGCAGCAGCAGGCGGCCTGGGGCACCGGCATGATCCCGGCCGATGCTATTCGTCAGACCATTTTGGGGCGCGGCGCGCCGGGCGCGCTCGACAGTGTCGTGGTGCGCCATGGCGGCGGCGGCGATGTGCAGGCCGGCGAGAGCGTGCTGTCGTTCAAGAGTTTCGAGAAGGGCCGCGAGAAATGGCAGGGCGAGACGCTGCACGGCGTCTGGTTCGACGAGGAACCGCCGCTCGACATCTATTCCGAAGGCCTGACCCGCACCAACGCGACGGGCGGCATCACCATCGTCACATTCACGCCGCTGCTTGGCATGAGCGATGTGGTGCTGCTGTTTTTGTCGGCGGGTGAGGTTGAGAGGATGGCGAAAGGATGAACCGCCGCGAAACCATGATTTGCAATGCCGCTTTTGCGGCGACCGGTGTCCGAGTAGCGTCCGGCGCGACGTTCGGGGTCTTACATGCGCCAAATTGCAGAACTGCTCCTCCTCTCCGCCCTGCTTTCAGCCTGTAGCGGCAGCGGCGATTGGCGCGCCGATGCAATCACTGCCGCCGAAGGCAAGATGCACCAGCTGGTGAACGATCCTTCCGCCACATTCTCACACGTCCAGCTGACCGGCGACAGTTCGACCGGCCAGACCTGCGGCGTCATCACCGCCAAGGTTGGCGCCTTCACCAAGGAGGCGCGCTTCATCGTCTATATCGACAACTCCGCCGGCCCGTTTGTCGAGCCGGGCATGGGCCAGTCCATGTCACGGGCCGACTTCGACTGGGCCTGGAAGAATGATTGTTTGAACGAGGGGTATAAGGGCTAAGTGGGTTTCATAACCCAGGTTTTGGACCTGTCACTCCGCTTCCCGAGCCACCATCCGGTCAAGGTTCTCGTTCAGCCGCCGCAGCATCCCCAGCAGCGCAGCCACCTCGTCTTCGCTGAAACCAACCAGCGCCTGCTCCGAGCCTTCATGCAATGCCTCGCGCGCGGCGGGCAGTTTCTTCAGCGCCACCTCTGTCAGCGAAATCAGGTGGCTTCGGCCATCGTTGGGGTCGGGCGTGCGGCGGATCAGGCCGTCGCGCTCCATGCGTGCCAGCATCTGCGCCATCGACGGCTGCTCGATCTTGGCGAAGCGCGCCAGCTCCTTCTGCGACATCGCCCCGCCGTCGCGCAGCAGATAGATCACCGGCATCTGGCCGATCGAGAAGCCGAAGGTTTTCACCCGGCGTTCGCCGAGGCGAGCGAGGCTGCGCGAGGCCATGTTGATGAGCGGGGCGGGGTTTTCGAACAGTTTCCAGTCGGTCATGATTCCCAGACTTGCATTGGTGCCTATGTTTATTATATAGGCTCCTATATAAATCGATGCGAGACCCCTGTCCATGACCCAGCATCCACGCATCGCCATTGTCGGCGCCGGCCCCGCCGGGCTGACGCTGGCACGTATTCTCCACCGCAACGGCATCGCCGCCACTGTCTTCGAGCGTGAAGAGCATGCGCTCGCCAGGCCGCAAGGCGGCACGCTCGATCTGCATGCCGAATCCGGCCAGCTTGCCTTGCGGCGCGCCGGCCTGGAGCAAGAGTTCCTGGGTATCGCGCGCTATGAGGACCAGGGCAGCCGGCTCTACGACAGGGATGGCCGCCTGGTGCTGGCCGATGACGACGACAGCGGCGACCGGCCGGAAGTCGACCGCTCGGCGCTGCGCGACATCCTGCTCGCCTCGCTGCCGGAGGGCACCGTGCAATGGGGCAAGGAATTGCGCGAAGTCTATGCACGGCCCGACGGCGCCTATGATCTTGCCGTCGGCGCCGAGCTGCTTGGCTCGTTCGATCTCGTCGTCGGCGCCGACGGCGCCTGGTCGCGGGTGCGGCCGCTGGTCTCGCGCTACCGGCCGCAATATTCCGGGCTGACCTTCATCGAATTCGGCATCGACGACGTCGACGCCAGTCATCCCGAGATCTCAGAACTGGTCGGGCGCGGCAAGATCGGCGCCGAGGGCGACGGCCGCAGCATGATCGTGCAGCGCAACGCCAATGCGCATTTGCGAGGCTATGCCATCTTCCGCGTGCCGGCGGACTGGGCGGAGAGAACCTTCGATTTCGCGGCGCCGGCGGCGGCGCGCGCCCGCCTGATCGCCGAATTCGACGGCTGGGCGCCGGAGCTTGTCGCGCTGATTGCCGCTGGCAACGACCACATCGTGGCGCGTGGAATATACGCGCTGCCGATCGGCCATCACTGGCCGAACCGGACCGGCGTCACGCTGCTGGGCGACGCCGCCCATGTCATGTCGCCCTTCGGCGGCGAAGGGGTGAACGCAGCCATGCTGGACGCCGCCGAACTCGCCCGTCATCTGGTCGAGGCCGGCGATTGGAGACAAGCCGTGAGGCTCTACGAGCAGGAGATGTTCGAGCGCGTGGTGGAACCCGCCACGCATGCCGCGGAGGCTGCCGCGACCGAGCTGTCGCATATCGGGCTCGAACTGACGCTGGAGCATGTGCGCCAGCACGCCGAGATGCGGGCCGAGATGGCGACAGCTGGGTGAACGAGGCCTATCAGAACTTGGGTTCCTCGCCCCACGGAGTTGGGAGAGGTGGCCGAGCGAAGCTCGGTCGGAGAGGGGCCTTCGTAGGGCGCCGCACACCAACTCAAGCAGCGCTGCCGCCGTGATGTTCCCGATGGCCGATCAGGTCGAGTTGAGGATCAAAGAGGAGGCTGAGATCGGATCAGGGGTATTGGCTGCCCGCAAGCTGTCTGGCGCGGGCCTTAGGGTCGGTCGCTTTCCGGGTAAGCGGTTGGCACCATATCCTTTCGTCACCCGAAATCGGATTGAACCAGACATTGCATACTTTGTTCGGTGTGTCCGGGGCACAGACTTTGTGCTGGTACCCGTGGAGATCGTACATCTTGCAGGTCTTCTTACTCGTATCATACGGAACGTTCGATTGGCATGCTGATGCACTGGCGGCAATGGCGACAACGATTGCTATGCGGATCATGTATCTCCCCCGAGTCATCAGCAACTTCGCATTGATGAACAGTATTATCAATGGCCGCAGATCGTCACGGCAGATAATTAGGGCAAGCTCATATGTCCCGTCACGTCACCTTCATGACCATCGACGATGCCGCGCATTATTCGGCGCAAGAACGCGCGGCGATCGTTGCCGCCTATCCCGCGCATGAGCGCGAGGCCCGCGCGCGCGGCATTCCGGTGCTGGGCTCGGGCCGCATCTTTCCGGTGGCCGAGGCGCTGATTGCCTGCGAGCCGTTCCGGCTGCCACGCTACTGGCCGCGCATCGGCGCGCTCGATTTCGGCTGGGACCATCCGTCGGCCGCGGTCGAGCTGGCCTGGGATACGGAGGCCGATGTTGTCTATGTCACCAACGCGAACCCTGCCGCGTGGCGACCTCGGCAGACAAAATCCTCTACGGGCTGCAGGTGATCGACACTATACAGCTCGAAGTCGGCGATCGCGTCCTGGTGAAGGCTCAGACCGATGCGCGCCAGAACGGCATCTATACGGCAAGCGAGGGCCAGTGGTTCCGCGCGGCCGACGCCCGCACCTCGCGCACCATGCAGAAGGGGACGACAGTCCACATTCAGGCGGGCGAGATAAATGCCGGCATGGTCTATTCATTCCAGACCGATGAGCCGGTGATCGGCACCGACAACATCACGCTGTCGCTCTATTTGTCCGACGACACGCTGGGCGATGCGCAAGCGGCCGCGACGGCCGCGGCCGGCAGTGCTTCCGCCGCCGCCGGATCGGCCACTGCCGCATCGACGAGTGCGAGCAATGCCGCGACCTCCGCAACCAATGCCGGCAGCTCTGCCACTGCCGCGTCGGGCTCGGCATCCGCGGCCGCCACCAGCGCGACCAACGCCGGCAATTCGGCCACGGCGGCGGCCGGCTCGGCGTCGAGTGCTGCGACATCGGCGACCAATGCGGGGACTTCAGCGACCGCTGCCGCCGGCTCGGCTTCGTCGGCGGCCGTGTCGGCGGCTACCCTGACATACGCCAGCCAGGCCGAGGCGGAAGCTGGCGCTATTTCCAACAAAATCATGTCGCCGCTGCAGACGAAGCAGGCGATTCAGAACGGAACCTTCTTCCAGCGCTCGGAAACGGGTGCAGTCGCCCTTGCCATCCCAGCCGTGCTCAAGGAGCGGATCAGGCCAACACATTTTGGTGCCAGTACGGCAGCCAGTGGTGCCGTCAATCGCGCTGCGATCAACAACGCCGTGAACGCAGCTGGCGCCAATGGTGCACTGGTTGAACTTCCGGCTGGCGTGTTCGATGTCGACGGTACAGTCATCCCGCTGGCAGCCAACGTTACGTTTGCCGGTCAGGGCAGCGCTACCGTGCTTCGCACGACTTCCGCGACGGCCAACGTAATTGATGTCGCGGCCTCCTTTGTTTCGATCCGCGATCTGGCGTTCAAGTCGTCCGTGCCTCGCACGGGCGGCAACTATGTGAACGCACAGGCCAGCGCTAGCCGCTTTTTGCTAAGAAACTTCTATATGGACTCGCCGTTTCAAGGCGTCCGTATCGCCAATGGTCCTGCGTCCGTCTCGATCGAGAGAGGCTACATCATCAACACCGTCGCAACTTCTGGTATCGGCATTCGGATCGAGGGTGGTTTCGATCTGTCTGTTTCCGATATCCTGATGGATGCTCCTAATGCATCGCAGCCGTTCGCCGGTATTTTCGTCAGTGCCTGCTGTGACCTTACTCTGGCAGAATGCCAAATCATCCACGGAGGGAATGATCTCTGCCTAAGCCCAGGCGCGGCAGGCATTAATTCCTTGTGGGCAAATGATTGCTTTTTTGACACCTCTCAGCGGGCGCTTCTTATCGATGCGTCCGGCGGCGCAGTGTCAAGATGCATATTCGATCAGTGCTGGTTTTCGTCGTCGGCCAATGAAGGGATTCGTTTGCAGACCTCTGTGGGCGGTACCATTAACGGTATCGACTTCATTAACCCACACATCTTTTTGAACGGATCCTTCGGCTTTAATGCGGTCGACAGCGGTGTTTCAAACATTTCTTTCATCAACCCGCCGTGTGCCAGAACGGAAACCATGGTTTGCAATTCGGCAGCGGCGTCCAAAGTTCCGCGTTGTTGGCGGCAAGATCGGCGACGGTCACGGCCTTACCGGCAATGGTGGTTTCGGCATCGGCCTAGGTGGCTCCAACGACAAGTATATCATCAAGGGCGTTGACCTCCAGGGTAACGCGGGCGGTGCGATTGCTGGCCACACGGCGGCGTCCTCCAAGAAAGTTAACGGCAATCTACCCTCGACCGCCAACGACAACGGTCAGGCCGTCGGCACCGCGACGAATGACAACGCCGTAGCCGGCAATGTGGAGAGTATCTGGAGACAGTGGTCGCCACCGGGTCGGCCGTCGCACTGACCAATAGTGTTTCAGCAAACATGGGAACATTGGCGTTGACTGCCGGCGACTGGGACGTCGATGTCGTGTTTGAATTCAAGGGCGGTGCAACAACGACGTTGACAGTCCTGATCGGCTCGCTCTCGCTCACCACGGCGACGTTGGACAACACTGTCGGTAGACAAGTCGGGCTTCCATTCACAGGCGCGACTTCGTTCAACACCTTGTCCACCATTGGCCTCGCTATACCGCCACTACGGATATCCGTAAGTGGGAATACCAATGTCTTTGCAGTGGCGAATGCCGTCTTCGCTGTCAGCACTTGCAGCGTCTTTGGCATCATCAGGGCTAGGCGAGTTAGATAAGCGCCAACGCTGTGCACAGAGAGGGCCAGCGCCTAATTCCCGCGGATTGTCCTTAGCAATTCAGCTGTTGCGATTCTCAGCATCAAGATTGATGCGCTTGATGTCACAGGGCGCAAAGGGCTGGCGAGGCAACCGCCTAGCTCGAAACCGATATGCCACTCCCATCCGACGCATTCAGCTAGGACAGCTTTTCACGCTACGGTTGGCAATTGGCAGCTTTCAGCATAGTCATCCAAGTAATTCCGTGGCAGTGCCCGCGGATGGAGCCGTCGATCTCGGTACTTAGGTTGGCTCGAATTACAGTTGTGCCGACGTACAGAACCGGTGCGGTACTGCGCAGGGCGGCCGCGAGGACATAGGCAAGCGGATCCAGGTAAGGCTCCGCCTCTCGGCCACTGGATTGTTAGCGCGTGGTTTAAGCAACGGTGAGCCTACCAAAATAGCAATTGCCCAGTCCATTAGTGGGCGAATCATATTTGCCGGGTATCCATCCGGCGCGCGTAAGCGCCTCGCGAAAATATGACTCATGGAAGCCTAGTTCCATCCAGCCGTGAGCCATGATGGCTCTGAGGGATAATCCGTCGAGACGAGGTCCCCACGGGTAGGGAACCGCATCAGCCCAATAGCCGGCGGGATCGATGATCGGCTCAGCGGCAAAGAGAAGAAAGCCCCCAGGGTTCAACATACCGCGCATCTGTTGCAGGGCTTCTTGGTGAACAAGCGAATGATGAAAGGCCTGGAAGAAGAAAATGCGGTCAAACGGCTCGAAATCGACTCCGGTCAGGAAGTCGCCATGCACGGTCTTGATGGATACGCCGAGCCGTTGGGCCTGCCCCTGGATGATGGAAAGATAAGACTCGTCAACATCCACGACTGTGACATCGCAGCCGAGCCTTGCCAGATACAATGATATCTGCCCGTCGCCTGGGCCATACTCCAAAACCCGCATTCCCGGCTTCAAATTCATCTGCTTGATGATCTGACCGTATGCTTCGAGGTAGTTCCCAAGGAACCCGCCATCGTGCGTGTAAACGCCGGGTTTCAAGATCGTCCTTTCGACGTTAATCGGGCTTCGCTCGCACTCGGCCGCGCTGTACTCTTTGCGATTGGAGAGCTTGTAGTAGATTTCGAGGACGCGCTGATGGTACTCCGGCGAGAAGGGATCCTCTGGCATCGTCACGATGCTGGGGTCGGCCAAATGGCAGTTGGCAAGCACCTTCACGCGCTCCAACTCTGTCGGCAAGGCCTTGACGTCAGCAAGAACGCTGTCGAATTCCTCGAGCGATGAAATCGGCCTTGACGCCCGTGGCGCTGCTATCGGAGCGATAGCTGGCTCCGGCCTTACCGCCTCCACACTGACCTCTGGGGCCAGCAGGACATCTTCCTTGATGGTGGCCGGCTCACTTGCCGCCCTCGGTGTTTTAGTATGATCCGCTGCTCGGATGCGACTCGCCAAGTCGGCAATTGCGACACGACGCGGGTCAGGCGGAAAGTACTTTCGCACGGCGATTCGCAGACCAAGAGGCAGAGTGTTTCGCGCGATCTCTCTGATCATGGCCGGTCCCTCCAGTGTCCACCAGCGTTAGAGCAGAACCACAGCATCGGCAACCTGGCCGCGCAAATACATCACGCTCCAACTTGAGACGGGCTCGTCCTGACGCCAGCCTGCGTCACCCGTATCAGTTCGCCATAATCCGGCTCTCTGCCCGGAACCTTCACCGGTCCCCACACTTTCCCGCGCCTGACATCGCTGCCTTTGGAGCGGTCATCGGGGCGGGGAAGCGAGCGTGGATATCGCACCCAGGCACGCTGACAGCCAAGAAGGTGGTGCGTTATCCTTACAACCCGACAAGTCGGAGGAGCGGCGCTAGCATCCTCGCAGGGCGGCGGAGTGGCTCGGTGGACCACTTCGCCAAGCTCTCGTGAAGCTGGCTGAGCGCCGTCATGTACGGCAGAGCAATTGTGAAATCGTGCTGGTCCGGTTCATCTTTCCTGACTGCGACGCCTATTGGCCCGTTGTCGATGCCAACACCGTGAGCAATTGCCAGTCGGAAGCCAGCACGGTCAAAAGCCGCATGTAGGAATGGCATGGACCAGCCGCTTTCGAACCAGCCGTGTTTGCGGATGCAGTAGATAGCTAGAGGATCCGTGGTGCGTATGCCTCAATGCCGCCATTGATCGTTGATCGGCTCGCCGGCGACTACGATCTTGCCACCGGGCTTGACGAATTTGCCGACACGTTCAAGCACGCTCCAAGGGCGTACGGCATGGTGAAGGCATTCATAAAAAAACGCCATGTCGAATCGCTCATCAGTTTCGAAGGCATCGAATGTCGAATGAATAGACGTGATGGGCAGG
Organism: Mesorhizobium kamtschaticum; assembly: GCF_056174585.1. NCBI lineage: Bacteria > Pseudomonadati > Pseudomonadota > Alphaproteobacteria > Hyphomicrobiales > Phyllobacteriaceae > Mesorhizobium > Mesorhizobium kamtschaticum. The sequence continues at coordinate 3,757,301 of NZ_CM149691.1, forward strand.
CCAATGCGCGCCGCTCTCCTGCGGTTCAATTCCACAAAATCGGGATTGATGTCGACGCCAGTGACTTCGGCGCCGCAAAAGGCCATGATTTCCGAGCTGAGACCCCAGCCGCTGCCCATATCGAGAATCTTGGGAGATGGCGGTACATTGGCGGCCATAAGGGCGGAAAGAACGGCCCGCGAATGCTTGGCGATGAAACTGACATGACGAATGCCGTACGGATTGGCCGTGTTCGTCCTAGCATCTATTCCGATCTCAGACTGTTCGCCGGTTATCTGGTCAAGCTTGCGCCCTGATACTTCCTCATAGAGCGCGATCTGTTGTCCCGTGTAGGCTTCCGAAAACGGATCAAGTCCCTCGTCGACTTTAGTCGTGTAGGTAAGTGAAAGATCACTGAAATAAGAGCCGCAGTTGGGGTGCTGCGGACCGCCTCGGCGGTCACACTCCAATACAAATTCATCCAGCTCGTTTGTGGAAATACGTCCAGCACCCATACGCCAATTACACCCCCGTTGCTGCCTAAGGTGCTTTAGGCGAGCGCAGAAGAAAACGCAAACTTCTTCCCCAAAACGACTGCGAGCACGATCTGGTCAAGCGGGCTCTTCATCGAACCTGACGGGTCAATAGAGATTGACTCCTGGACGTTATCCTCGTCCAGCGCATCGAGTTCTTCTTCTATGAACGCACGGCCTCAACATTGCTGCCGGCCTGAACCTCGGCACGTTTCACGGCTTTGCCGTCACGCATCAGTTCGACTGTGAAATGCATCGGCGCGCGGCTCGGCGCCGGCCTCGACCAACCCCATCCGAAAGGAAAACCCATGGACCGCAACTTCGCGCGGGCGCTTGCGCTTGTCTTGAAATCCGAGGGCGGCTGGTCGGACAATCCGGCCGATCCGGGCGGCGCTACGATGAAGGGCGTGACGCTGGCGAATTTTCGCCGTTACGTGAAGGCCGACGCCAGCAAGGCCGATCTGAAGAAGATCGGAGATGACCAGGTCGCGACCGTCTACCGGCGCTTCTATTGGGATGCCGTGCTTGGCGCCGAATTGCCCGATGGCGTCGACTACGCCGTGTTCGATTTCGCGGTGAACAGCGGGCCGGGCAGGGCGGCCAAATACTTGCAGGCCACCGTCGGTGTCTCGCAGGATGGCCGCATCGGTCCGGCTACACTGGCTGCGGCCAGGGCAAGGCCGGCCGGCGTCGTCATCGACCAGCTTTGCGATGCACGACTGGCGTTTCTCAAGCGATTGCCGACATGGGCAACATTCGGGCGCGGCTGGTCCGATCGCGTCAAGTCCGTGCGAGCCCAGGCCTTGCTCATGTCGGGCCTAGTGACGGTGCCCACGCCCGTGCAGCCTGCGACGCCGGCGCCCGGACCGGCCCCGCGGCCGCCCGAGGTTGAAACGCCGGCCGGCAAAATGCCCGCGACCGAGCCGACGTTGCCGGCAGCTGCCGGTTCGGGGATTCCGGTTGCCGCAAAGGCAGGCGGGATCATCGCCGCCTGCCTGTTGCTTGCCTATGCCGCCTGGCACCACATTGCCGTCGCCCTGCAAGGGATCTTCTGATCATGGCCACCATCACCCAACCGACCATCCGCCCGACCAACAAGCTGACGGCCGCGACCATCGCCGCCGCGGCCGTGTCGGTTTCCGGCGTCTTCGTGCGCAACGTATGGCCGTCCTGGTACGACGCCGAGACTTGGGCCACGCTTCTGCCGATCGCGGTCTTTGCCGTCGGCTATCTGGTCAAGGATGAGCCAAACCAATGAGCGCGCTGCTGTCCTTCCTGCTTGGCAATCCGACCCTTCTCGGCATCGGTGCGGCGATCCTGGCGGCGTTCGGCTGGGGCGTTCGCCAGCGGCTTGCCGGCGAGCGCAGCGAGCGTGCCCGGCAGGCGGCCGCCGAGGCCGCGGCGCACGATATCGCCGACCAGGTCCAGAACGATATCGGGGCGCTGCCGGCGGCTACCGCGCGAAAGGAGCTCAGATCATGGGCAAGGGATTAATGCTTGTGTCCGTCCTGGCCGCTCTGGCCGGCTGCACGACCGTCAAAGGCGGGTTCTGCGCGGTGTCGACCCCGCTGCGCCTGTCGGCGGCGGCTGTCGATGCGCTGTCGGACGCCGAGGTCAAGGCGCTGCTGGCGCACAACCGCAAGGGCGAAAAACTGTGCGGGTGGAAGCCATGACTGTCGTCGCCCTGGACTCAGCCATGCTGCTCGGCGGGTGGAGCATATTCGGCGCCGGATCGGTCTTCGGCTTTCTCATCGCGAGGGCGATGAAATGATGCACGATTTCTTCGACCTGCTCGGCATCAAGGGACCGGTCGTCGTCGCCGGTCTGGCTGGCGGTGTGCTGCGCGCCCTGTCGCGGCACCGCTACAAGCTGCGCGAAATGGTGGCGTCGCCGATCTGCGGCGCGCTCGCGGCCGCCTATCTGACGCTGCCCGTGGTCCAATATTCCCGCGCCACCGGCCTGCCGCTGGCCAATGACGACACGACGACGCTGGCGGCGGCGTTTCTCATCGGCGTCTGCGCCATGTGGATATCGGATATTTTGTTTGAGGTGATCATGCGGAAGTTCAGGCCGGCGACGGAAGACTGAAAGGCCGCAGAAGCGGGCTTCTGTATTGCTGGTGGTTGCTTCGTTATCTTCCCGGCAGGCTACGCGGCGCGAACGCGCTGATGGCCGTGGCCGGCCTTAGGCCACGATATATGTGCCTCTCAATGGAATCTGGTTTTGAAGGCGCGAAAGACTTCGCACCAGAGGCGGAAATCGGCCGGTCGCCCGGCGAAGTGTGCTTCCATGGCACAGTAGGCCGCCGCAGTCTGCGCTTCCGGCCCATAGAGTTCGATTGCGGCAATCACTGCATCGTTAGGATCGGCAAAATCTGAAAGCCTGAGCGCCGCGCCATTGTCAGTCCGGAGCATCGAGCAACACCTTCTGTTCGGCGCCTTCATGCCGCATATGAGGCGCAAATCACGTCACCTGCGGCCCAGCGGCTTGGTTGCTAGAGGGGACTGGCAGCGGAAGGCCACTGGGCCTGACCGGCAGGGCCTTGAGGATGGCAGCGCCGACTGGCGAAGATGATGCACCCCTGCTCATATCGGCGAAACATGCGAACGAAGGAAGGGCAAGGCTCGCTGGCTCCGGCCGGCGGGCTTTTCGTCGGGCACTTTCGCCCTCAGTCTGCCTTGTCGCATCTCCAGGAACACCAGCATTTGGGTGGGCTAATTTGCTTCGGAAGCCCCGCGCGCCTTTGTTGAGGCGGAAGGGAGCACCAATCGAATGATGCGCTGGCCTCCCGTATCATTGCAAAATAGATGGCCGGCATCATTGGGGAACCGAACTGATTTCGCTCTCCAGGCAACCACGTTTGGCCAAACCGCTCGTGGATCGCAGGTCGCCGGCATTCGGAACTGAAACAGGCTTCGCAGCGTCTATCTGAGCGAAGCTTAATGAGGCAGGCCTAATGTTCAGTGACAAGGAAACCCGATTTTTAGAAGCTGGACTGTTCATGGCGGTGCCGCTCTCAATCCTGATCGCGGTCTTGGTGGTTAGCGTTACGTTTGGCTGGTTTGGATGACAGATTGCACGCGGCGGGCCGCGATCGACCGCCACTATTCTTCACATGCATTCCTGACTGCGAAGGCATCCAGGCGAGGAGCAACCGGGGTTCGATCGAGATGAAGGCACTATCAATTGCCCTTCGGACGCTCGCCGCAGCCTTCCTGATCGGCGTGTCTGCGAGTGAACTTCGGATATTCTGTTCGAAGTGATCGTGCGGAATAGCTCCAGGCTTTGCCCGGCGTCGAAAATCCGTACCGGACGGCTCGATCGACCCAAAGCCCGCCTCGGCTCACGCCGGGGCGGGCTTTTTTGCGTTTTGTGGCTCCTGACCGGCCGCTGCTATATCCCGGAGCAAGGCTGCCGAACTCACGGCGGCATTGATCCAGCTTGGGCTTACGGATGCAGATTGAACGATATGACGGGGACCGCGAAATATTGCTGCCGCTGTTTACCCTTGCCGACGATTCTCCGACGCAGATCTCCTTCTATATCGATCAGGGCGAGGTGCTGGTCGCGCGCGATGGCAACAGGATCATCGGCCATGTGCAGGTCATCGAGGCAGGCGAGGGCGGTGTCTTCGAACTCAAGAGCCTTGCGGTCCGTCCGGCAAGGCAGAGCGAGGGGTTGGGGCGTGCCCTTGTCGCGGCGGCAATCACCCGCTGTCGCGAGCGCAACGGCCGGCGCCTGATCGTTGCGACCGCGACCGCCGATATCGGCAATTTGCGATTTTACCAAAGACAGGGCTTTCGAATGTATCGCATCGTGCAGGATGCGTTCGGGCCGTCGACCGGTTACCCCGAAGGCTTGGCTGTGAACGGCATTCCGCTGCGCGACCAGGTCGTCTTCGAACGCGATCTCGGCGCGGATTGAGGGTGTCGCCCGCCACTCGCGTTTCCGCAGTGATGCAAAGCAAGCGCCACTGACGCGCCCGCAGACAAATCAATAGCCCGCTCCGGTTCGCCGGGCGGGCTATTTTGCGTTTGTCCCTATGGCTTGCTCAGGGCGCGGTTCCCTTGAGAAATCCCGGTAACTGGAAATGGCGACACAGCATGCTTTCCGTGGTCTCCAGCGCGCCTTCGATCCATGCCTGCCTGGGCGCCCATGCCTCGCCGCAAATATGGACCGGCGCATCGGCGACCGGCCGTAGGGCTAGCGCGCCTGCTTCGCCGGGACTGCTGCCTGCCGCCCAGAGATGGAAGCCGCCGCCGAATTGCGTGACGGTCCAGTCGCGGATCATGGCCTTCAGGGGAAGCGGAGGCGCATGCCCCAGTTTCGGCCCATAGACCGCCTCGACCATGCGGTGGATTTCGGTCATGGCGGGATGATCCGGTGCCAGCCATTCACCATCAGGAAGAGACATGTCACGCCAGAAGGCGCTGCGTTCGCCATTGGCGAACATGGCAAGTGCGCCCAGGCCATTGGGTTCGCGCCAGTCCTCGGCGCCAAAATGCCTGATCATGCCGAGCGGCAGATCGGTCACGGCGATCGCCGTGCGCAATCCGATCTCTGTCCACCAGCAGTCGCGATAGAGGATGGCCGAGGTCACCGCCGGCCAGGCGTCGACGGCGCCAAGCAATGCGCGGACCGTGCCGAGCCGGTTGAAGCCCTCGATCCCGCCGATGCCCGCCTTGGGGAGTGCCAGGATCACGCTTGCCGCGCGAATCGGCTGCCGGCCTCCTCCAAAGCCCAGTGTGACAGAACCGTCGGCGTCGCACTCCAGGCTGGCGAGGGTGCAACCGGTGACGATTTCCACGCCCAGGCCGCGTGCTGCCGCCGCCAGCGCGTCGACCAGGCTGGACATGCCGGAGGGGATGTCGAACAGTTGGTGGGTGCCCTTGAACAGGCTGTGTTCGGCCCAGTCGAGCACAGCCTCGGCATTGGCCCTCGCCGTCCAGAAACCGTAGCCCGAATGGTCCGACAGATAGGCGATCTCCTCGGCATCAAGCAGTTGCGAGAGCCGCGGCCCGAGATCCGCGGCAAGCCCTGCCACATCAGTGGATCTTTTGCGCGCCATGCGCAGCAGCCTGCCGGGACCGCCACGCTGCAGGCGGACCGTGACATCGTAGGCAAAGGGACGGCGCCAGCGTGCCTTGCGGACCTCGGCCAGCGACCGGGTCCGGCCACGCAGATGCGCCAGCCCGGCATCGTCACCTTGCTCGGGAACCGTGTCGATGTGCAGTTGCCGCAGCAGCCGGATGAGGAGATGATGGTCGTCGCGCACTGACTGCGCGCCGAGTTCGACCGTCAGGCCCGGCGCGGGGTGAAGCGTATGGATACGGCCTCCGAGCCGGCCGGACGCTTCGAACAGGTGAATGCGCCTGCCACCCACGATCGCGAGCCGCCAGGCGGCGTACAGGCCGGCAATGCCGCCGCCGACAATCGCAACGTCCGTTTCCACCTGGCCCCCGCCAAAAGCCCAGCCATCCGGCCGGACCGAACTTTGCGTCAATCACCCGGCTTGGCAAGACCTAAGCGAGGATGTTGACGGCGCGGGCCGCAACCAGCGCGATCGTCAGCAGCGAGATCATTGCTTCGGCCATCATCAAAAGCTTCGCGCGCTGGGAGAGCGGCAAGGTGTCGGTCGGCGAAAACGCCGTCGCGTTGGTGAAAGCGAGGAAGAAATAGTCGACAAATCCCGGCAGCCAGTCGCGGATTTCACGGTCGTTCAAGGTCATTTGCGGGAACAGGAAATCGGATTGGGCGCGTTTGACGAGGCCGCAGGTCGGCGGCCCGCCGCGGTCGGTGCTCCAGAACCACAAGGCAAAGACGATGACATTGGTGACCCAGATGTTGAGCGCGTCGATCAGCAGCGTCTCGCCGCTGGAGCCGGCATGGCCCGCCAGCAAGGCGCGCACGAGGAACACCAGCGATCCGCAATTCATGACGCTGACGACGCCGGTCATCACCAGCGCCGTCCTGCGGATCATGACGCGAAACCGGCCGACCAGATACCAGTGCTCTTCCTCGACCGCTCTCAGGGTGGCGGCTTGTGTCCAGGCGGTGGCGACGGACAGAGGCACGAGCAGTGCAGCCTCCAGCGCCGGCGCCAGCCAGCGCGGGCCGAACGAGAGATCGTTGATCACCAGGAGCTGCAGACAGATGATGACGAGGACGGCCGCACGCGCCAGCCAGAAGTCGAGCGCGCGGTGGTGGATGACGGCATGCTGGTGACGCATCGAATATCCGGGATGTTCAGACAGGATCAGATGTGCGGGCTGTTCTGCCGGGGGAGGGCAACGGACCGCCGAAACTCGCGCTCAATCTTGGCCCCGCAATGGCGGCGCAAATATACATTTTCGTAAGCTTTGATATCGGCACTATTCGGAAAACCGGTCGGTGTGATTTAAGCACCGCATGTCGGGAATTGATCACTCCATAGATGGCTGGCTGCCGGCCAGGTCGCCCGTCGCGGGCATAGACCGTTCATCAGTCTGGCCCGGTCTCATCCGTCATCCCTGGTATTTGCTGGCGCTTTTGTGCCTGGTGCAGATCGCCTGCTGGACGGTGGTGCCCGCGCTGGTCGATGCCGCACCGCCTCGCGATGTCGTCGAAGGCTTCATGTGGGGCCGCGAATGGGTGCTTTTGACCTACAAGCACCCGCAGCTTCCCGGCTGGCTGCTCCAAACCAGCCATCTTCTGACCGGATCGTTCCGCTGGCCGCAATATTTGCTCGCCCAGCTGACGATCTCGTCGACCTTCGTGCTGGTCTATCTGCTGGCCCGCGACATGCTTGGGCGAAACCGCGCGCTCGCCGCGGTGCTCTTGATGCCATCGATCTATTTCTTCGGATGGCCGACCCCGCAATTCAATCACGACTATGCGCAGATGCCGTTCTGGGCGGCCATCTGCTGGCTGCTCTGGCGCGCCGGCCGCGGCGGCGGGCCGGGCTGGTGGCTAGCGCTCGGACTGGTGTCGGGCGTCGGGCTCTATGCCAAGTTCTCCACCGGCCTGTTGCTTGCCTTCGGTGCTCTCTGGCTGTTGTCCGATGCGCGTGCACGCAGCCGGCTGGCGACGCCTTGGCCATGGCTTGGCCTTGCCGTTTTTCTCGCCATTGCCACGCCGCTGGCCATCGCGCTCTACCGCATCGATTTCCTGCCGCTGACCTATTTCGCCGACCGTGACCAATGGGTGATGGAGCACCGCGCACGCCTTTATTATATCGGCGTCCAACTGGCTGGCCTTTCCGGCTTTCTTCTGGTGCTGGCGATATCCGGATTGCTGCGGCGCTCGCCCGCGCCGGATAAGCCTGTCGAACGCAGCACGCTCGTCTATCTCACGTGGATGGGGCTTGGACCAGCGGTCCTCATCATGGTGGCTTCACTGTTCACTGGTACCGGCGAGGCGTGGGGCGCGCCGATGTATAATCTTGTCGGTGTCCTGGTGCTCGCCCTTGTGGGTCATCGGCTTGGCGCCATCGAGATGCGAAGGCTGGCGATCTGCGCGCTGATCTGCATCGTCAGCATGTCCGGCGCCTACGCGGCCATGCGTTGGACGAGCTGCAATTTGTTGGGGCACATGGAACCCGTCTGCTGGCCGGCGCGGCCGATCTCAGATGAGGCCGAGGCGGTCTGGCATGCGGCGGCACCCGGCCGGCTCGACATCGTCGGTGGTGATGCAGATCTGGCTATGTTGGCGGGCCTCAATGCCTATGACAAGCCGTCGATCTTCACCGAACTCGATATGCGGTTCGCGCCCTGGATCACCAGCCAGCGATTGCGCGACCACGGCATGCTGATGGTTTGGCCCGGGCATGGCGTGCCGCCGCAATTGCGGGCATGGCTGGGCAACCTCCCGGTCAAGACCGTTCTTTTCAACTGGTCGCACAAGGCGCCGCCTGTGCCCATCAGTTTTGCCGCCATTCCGCCCGGCACACGGTATCTGCCGATTGCCGCCGACAGCCGGACCCGGCATCCGCGCGGCTGAAGCGGTCGATCCCCCGGCCGGGTCATGATATCGTTCGCAGATGGCCGCGTTCGTTCTACGCGACTGGACGAAGCAGACGACAATGCCCATTTATTGGAAAATCCAATTTTGTCTGCGTAATTCCGGACGGGAAACCGCTACCTGAGCTGGAATTGCCTTTTGAGGAGACGTGACATGGCGACTTCGATCGAACGCGCAGTGCTGGCCGGTGGCTGTTTCTGGGGTATGCAGGATTTGATACGGCGCTATCCCGGCGTCATCTCCACCCGTGTCGGCTATAGCGGTGGGGATGTACCCAACGCCACGTACCGCAACCACGGCACCCATGCCGAAGCCATCGAGATCAATTTCGATCCGGCGGTGATCAGCTATCGCACGTTGCTGGAGCGCTTTTTCCAGATACATGATCCGACGACGCGCAACCGCCAGGGCAACGATGTCGGGATGAGCTACCGTTCGGCGATCTACTATACCAGCGACGAGCAAAAGCGCGTTGCTGAAGACACTATCGCTGATGTCGATGCCTCCGGCCTGTGGCCCGGCAAGGTCGTCACCGAAGTCGCGCCAGTTGGTGCCTTCTGGGAGGCCGAGCCCGAGCACCAGGATTATCTGGAGAAATATCCCAACGGCTACACCTGCCATTTCGTCAGGCCGGGCTGGAAACTGCCGGTGCGCGAGAAGGCCGTTTCGTAAGGTTTGCGGATCATTTTCGAGAAGTAAGGCGGCAGAATTCCTGTGGCCGCGTGAATGCCAACTGTCAGCCGCCGCCTGGCGATTGACAGTTGGTGGCGTTGCTGGCCAACTGCACCTGCTGATTTGCTTCAGGAGATACGCATGAAGAAAATCTATGAGAAGCCACTTCTGGTGAAGGGCGGACGGCTTTCCGATGTCACCGCCACGGTGCCGTCCTCACTTGTCAAGGCTCCCTGACCGACAGACTTACTTTGCAAACCCGGTCAGGCCCGCCGATGAGGCTGGCTTGCCGTCTGAACGCCCCGCGATGGGGATTGGCTTGATGTGCGCCTTGAACGGCCGGTGCTTTTGAGCCCGCAGACCGGGTCAGGCCGGCTTTCGGCCGTGTTTGTGCTCGACATCACCCGTTACACCGGACCGCTGCTGGCAGGATGGCTTGAAGCAGGTCACCTGATCCACGCGATTGTCGTGCCGGCGTTCCGTCAACGCCAGAAACATTTCAGCATCGGCAATTTTCGCCGAAGGCTGAGACGCAAACTGCTGCTCAAACGCTATATCGGCAACACGCCGGCAAGGGTGATCGAATTTGGCCGGCCCTATGATTGGGGCACACTCGCCAGCCAGTTGTCGGAGGCCAAAGCCGATGTGTTGATCTGTTTTGCGTTTCCAGCCCTGATACCACAGGACTTGCTCGGCGCCTTTCCCAAGGGCGGCCTCAATCTTCACCCGGCGCTGTTGCCCAACTATCGGGGGCCGCACCCTCTCCATCGCCTGGCCGTGGACGGCCAGCACGCCGTTCATGGCGGCGTGACGCTGCACAAGATGTCCGCGGATTTCGATGATGGCGACATTCTCGGGCAGGTGTCGTTTTCCGAAGCGGACTGGGTGTCGCTGCGCGTCCTGACCGACAGCGTGGCGAGCGCGATGCGCATGCTGGTGAGCGAGGTGGCGCCCGCCTACTGCAAAGGCAGCGTTTCGGGAATGCGGCAGCCGGCCGGTGATTTCGTCTGGGCGCGGCTCGAGGCGGCCCACACGATGATTTCGCCTGAGATGTCGATCGGGCATGTTGTCCTGATGTGGCATGTGCTGGGCACTGTTCCAGGCATCTATCTGAATGTCTCCGGGCACAAGGTCAGGCTGGGGTTCCAGATCAGACGGCTGGGCCCGCCGAGCGGACACGTGCCAGTCAGACGATGGGGGAGCGTCGAGTTCGATCTTGCCGATGGCAGGGTCCGTTATCTCACCTATGGCCGCCTGCTCAAACGGTTCGTCAAAGTGCATGCCATCTTCGCGCGTTCTCAAGCCGGAAGAGTGCGCCCCGAAATCCGGCTTTTCGGCGAGGTGGAAGACGGGCAGGCGTGAGAGTTGGCCCGGTGCGCTGAAAAAACGGCTTCCCCTTCCGTTCGAATGGTGCTTTAACGCGGCCATCCACAGGGGTGCTCCGTACGGTCGGGGCTGAGACGGGGGCGGCAAGCCCACAGACCCTAGAAGCTGATCTGGGTAATACCAGCGGAGCGAGGCGGGCGATGTTTTCAGGCGCACAGATTTCCCTATACCCCATGGCCGACGATTTCGTCGGCGTCATCCTTGGCGCGCTCGGCGCGCTCGATCCCTACCGGGACAGGCTCAGGATCGAGACCGACGACATCTCGACCTTGCTGGTCGGGCCACCCGAAGTGTTGTTCCCGGCTTTGCGCGACCTGTTCGTGGCGGCGGCGCTGAGCGGCAAGCATTGCGTGCTGTCGGCGGCCATTTCGCGCGGCTGCCCGGGCGAGCCGGACGATCCGATCTGCCGCTCCGACGCGTTTGGCGGACCTGTCGGGCCGCTCGGCCCACGCAAGGACGCCGCCATCGCCGCCGTGCGCAACGCCGCTGCCACCGGCCAGCCGGCGGCGGCGCAATTCTCGCTCTATGTGATGGGCACCGGCGACCACATGGACGAGATCTACGGCTGCATCGATTTCCTGAAACAGTCCGGCGTCTACGATCGCTCCAAGAACTTCTGCACCAAACTGCGCGGCGATACGGGCGCGATCTTTTCGGCGCTGAACGAAGCCTTCTGCCGCTTCGGCCCGGGCGCCGGCCACGTAACCCTCGACGTCACGGTTTCGGCCAACAGCCCGTCGGCTGTCTAAGCCGGCCGCGCTTCCGCGCGACCTCGTCAAAGGTTATGCCCGTGGTCCCATCATCAGTCGCGCCGCGCCCGCTCGCGAGTTCCCTTGCCAAGGCAGTACCAGCCGTCATCTCGGTTGGGTTGCTCCTTGTGGCATGGGAGCTCTACGCCACCTATTCCGGCATCAAGCCGACAATTCTGCCGGCACCCTCACGCGTTTTCGAACAGGCGATGCTCAATCGTGACGCGCTGATCGACAACGCCATTCCCACCATCCGCGCCACGCTGATCGGCTTTGCCTGCTCGCTTGGTGCCGCCTTCGCGCTGTCGATGCTGGTCGACTTCTTCCAGCCGCTGCGGCGCGCGCTGTTTCCCGTTTTCATCGTCAGCCAGACCTTACCGCTGGTGGCGATCGCGCCGCTGGTGGTGCTGTGGTTCGGCTTCGGACTGACGCCCAAGATCATGCTGGTGGCGCTGGTCACCTTCTTCCCGATGCTTGTGGCTCTGGTGCAGGGCTACGAGGCGACCGAGGCCGAGATCGGTCAGATGCTGCGTGCCATGGGGGCAGGGCGCTGGCGCGTCTTCGTGCTGGCACGGCTGCCTTCGGCGCTGCCGTATTTCTTTGCGGGCTTGAGGATCTCCATCACCTATGCCGTGGTCGGCGCCATCTTCGCCGAGTATGCCGGCGCGGCCAAAGGGTTGGGCATCTACATGCTCAACGCCAAGAACAATTTCCGCCCCGATCTGGTGCTGGCCGCCGTCGGTGTCAGTGCCGCACTCACCCTCGTCCTATTCGGGCTGACGGTGCTCTTGCAGCGCCTCGCCATGCCTTGGGAGCGGGCCGACCGGCAGCAGGCAGGGAAGGGGCCGTGGCGATGAGCCGGCTCGAATTGCGGCATGTGCGCAAGGCGTTTGGCGGGCTCGATGTGCTCGCCGACATTTCGCTCAGCGTCGATGCCGGTGAATTCGTCTCGATCCTTGGGCCTTCGGGCGCCGGCAAGTCAACGCTGTTCCAGCTCTTGACGGGGGCGGAACATGGCGAGGGCGAGCTGTTCTTCGACGGCACGCCACTCGACGATCATGGCAGGCATTTTGCATTCATGCCGCAGCGCGACGCACTGATGCCGTGGCGGCGCATCCTCGACAACACAACGCTCGGGCTCGAAGTGCAAGGCGTCAGGCGCAAGGCGGCACGGGCGCGCGTCGCGCCGCTGTTTGCCGAGTTCGGGCTTGCCGGCTTCGAGCGGCATTTTCCGGCACAGCTTTCGGGCGGTATGCGCCAGCGCGCGGCGCTTTTGCGCACGGTGGTGCAGGAGCGCGACATGCTTTTGCTCGACGAGCCGTTCGGCGCGCTCGACGCACTGACCCGCGCGGCCATGCAGCGCTGGCTCGAACAGATGTGGCGGTATCATCGCTGGACGGCGCTGCTGATCACGCATGATGTGCGCGAGGCCGTGTTCCTGTCCGACCGCATCTATGTGCTGTCGGCGCGCCCGGCCCGTGTGGTGCGGGAAATCAGGGTGCCGTTGCCGCGCCCGCGCGATCCGAGCGGCGCCGCCGCGCGCCAGGCCAGCGCACTCGAGGCCGAGATCCTCGACATTTTGCTCGACCCTCAAACATCCAAAGGACATGACCATGACTGACTTGACGCGCCGGCAGGCCTTGCTGCTCACCCTTGCCAGCGGTCTTCCGCTGATCGCCGGACCGAACCGCTCCTTCGCGGCAACGCAAAAAGTCACCGTCGCGCTGGACTGGACCGTCAACACCAACCACGTCGGGCTGTTCGTCGCCCGCGACAAGGGTTTTTATCGCGAGGCCGGCCTCGATGTCGACATTCTGCCCTACAGCGATACCGGCGCCGGCACGCTGGTCGCCAACCGCGTCGCCGATTTCGGCATCAACGGCACCATCAGCCTGTTCACCCAGAAGACCACCGGTGCCGACTTGAAGGCCGTCTATGCGGTGGTGCAGTCCGAAACCGGACGAGTGGTCTTCAATGCGGCGCGCAACGAGATCAAGAGCGCGAGGGACCTTGACGGCCTGACCTATGGCGGCTTCGGCAGCGCCTGGGAAAACGCGCTGATCTCGACCATCATCCGCCACGACGGCGGCAAGGGCAGTTTCGAAACGGTGACGCTCGGCACCTCGGCCTATGAAGCGCTAGCCAATGGCTCGGTCGACTTCACGCTCGAGGTCTCGACCTGGGAGGGCGTGGAGGCCGAACTCAAAGGCATCAAGCAGCGCAGCTTCGTCTATGCCGATTATGGCGTACCCGACGAGCACACGACGCTGATCTCGTCGAGCGAAGCCTATCTCCAGGCAAACCCGGCATTGGCGGCGGCCTTTATCCAGGCAACGCGGCGCGGCTATCAGTTCACCGTCGATCATCCCGGGGAAGCCGCCACGCTGCTGATCGCCGCCAACAAGGATGCCCTGACCAATCCGGCATTGATCGAGGCGTCGCTGAAGGCGCTGATCGACGGCCACTATCTGCGCGGTGAAAACGGCGCCATCGGCACGATGGATCCAACCAAGATGGACGCGATCGGCGACTATCTCTTCACGGCTGGCATTCTGCGCGATGCCGATGGCAAGGTCTTGGCGCAGCGCCCTGATTTCGCGGAGTATTTCAGCAATTCAACTCTGGGCTAGGGGGCGGCAGTTGAGCTGGCTGCGGTCGCCGCATCGCGCTCCCTGCGGGCATTGGCAAAGTTTGGATCGAGGCGCAGGGCTTCATCTAGATCGGCGATGGCGCGGTCGTATTTCCCCTTCTTGTTCCAGCAGAAACCACGATTATACCAGCCTTCCGCGTTGGCCGGCCGAAGGCCTATTGCCTTTGTGGAATCGGCAATAATGCGATCGCAATCGTGTTTGGCGGCCCAGCCGCGGCTGCGCAATATATAGGCGTCCGCATTGTTGGGTTGTATCGAAATGATCGTGCTCAGATCCGCGATGGCGCGGTCGATGTCGCCCCTCTGCCGCCAGAGCAAGGCACGATAGAAATAGCTGTCGATGAAATTCGGGTCGAGTTCTATTGCCTTATCGTGGTCCGCCATCGCCCGGTCGGGTTCGCCCTTCAGCGAGAAGGTGAAGCCGCGTAAACTGTCGGCGCGGGCGTTGGACGGGTCGACGGCAACCGCGATGTTGTATTGTTCGATGGCACGGTCGAACTGATTTTGAGAGCGCCAGATCGTGCCCGACTCGATGGCCTCTTCAGCAACCTTGTTTCGAACCCGACCGGCCGGTGCGGGGGCGGGCGCTTTCGCTTTCGCTGCTACCGCTAGTTTGCGGCCTTTGCGGGCGATGGCCAGCTTTGGATCAAGTTCGAGCGCCTGATCGTAGTCGGCAATGGCTCGATCGTAGTCGCGCTTGGCGAACCAGGTGCTGCCACGCCCGAAATAAACGGGCGCATAGCTGCCATCAAGTTCGATCGCGCGATCGTAGTCGTCGATGGCGCGATCGAATTGATCCTTCTTGCCCCAGGCAACGGCGCGGCCGAAATAGGCGTCGAAATAGGTCGGATAAAGCTCGATCACCTTGCCGTAGTCGTCGATGGCACCATCATAATCACCCTTCTCGACGCGTGACATCCCTCGGCCGACATAGGCTGCGGCCTTCCTTGGATCGAGCGCGATCGCGCGGCTGTACTCGGCGATGGCGCGATCGTATTTGCGCGTCTTGTAGAACGCATCGCCACTATCCATGAAGGCGTTGAGGTTCTTGGGATCCGATCCGACGGCACTCGGCGCGGCACCACCTTTCTTCAACGCGGCCACCGCCGCCTTGCGGGCGACCGCGTAGTCTGGATTGCCTGGATAGAGCCCTATCGCCTGGTCGAAGTCAGCAACGGCGCCGTCGTAATCCTTGCTGTCGGCCCGCTCCACGCCGCGCCCGTAGTAGCTGGGGGCATCCTTGGCATCGATCTCGATCGCCGCCGAATAGGCTGCGATCGCCCGCTGGGCGTCGCCCTTTACGTGCCAGGCCATGCCCATGCAGAAATATGCATCCAGCACCTTTGGATCGAGCTTGGCGGCCCTGCCGCAATCGGCAAGAGCACCTTCGGCGTCCTCGGTGGTGACCTTGGCCATGCCCCGGCGAACATAGGCAGAGACCATATTCGGGAGGAGCTTGATCACCTGGTCATAGTCGGCAATCGCCCGATCATAGGCGCGCTTGGCGGACCAGGCATTGCCGCGGCCGAAATAGGGAAGCGGACTGTCGGGGTCGAGCGCGATCGCCTTGCCATACGCGCTGATTGCCTGGTCATAATTGCCGGCATCCGACAGGCTGTCGCCGCGCTGTACCGCGGCCAGAACGCGCGGGTCGGTCGCCTGAATGAGTGCCGCCATCTCGGCGGTCGAAAGCTTGCCTTCGGACCGAGTATCATTGTCAGCGTCCTGCGGGACCGCAGGTTCGGTGCCGGGTTGCAGTTCGGCTTTCGCCGCCACCGCCGCCTTGCGGCTGACGAGATAGTCCGCATTGCCCGGATCGAGCTTGATCGCCTGATCTAAATCGGCAATGGCGCCGTCATAGTCTTTCCTGCCGGCCCGCGCCATGCCGCGCCCGTAATAGCTGGCATCGTCCTCCGGATCGATCTCGATCGCCACGGAATAAGCGGCGAACGCGCGATCTGGGTCGCCTTTCGCTTGCCACACAATGCCCTTGCAGAAGTGTGCGCGCGCCTTCGGATCGAGGGTGGCGGCCCGGTCGCAATCGGCGAGAGCGCCATCGATGTCGCCTGACGTGACCTTGGCGAGGCCCCGGCGAAAATGCGCCGCGGCAAAATTGGGAGCAAGTTCGATGACTTTGTCGTAGTCGGCAATCGCCTGCTCATAGGCGCGTTTGGCAGCCCAGGCCTTGCCGCGGCCGAAATAGGCGAACCGGTTGTTCGGATCGAGTGAGATCGCCTGGTTGTAGGCGCCGATCGCCTGATCGTACTTGCCCATGTCCAGGAAAGCATCGCCTCCAAGGATCGCTTCCAGGGCCTGCGGGTCGGTCGCCGCCAGGGCCCTTGCGGCCAGCGTGTCTTGAGTGGCCGTTACATCAGGAGAGACGGCTCGCGGCGTCGGCTGTTGTGTGTTTGGCAACGGTGCCGGTTCGCTGTCGTTGCCCACAACCTGTTCACTGCAGCTTCCCTCCCATTTTGGATCGAGTTCGGCGGCGCGACGACAATCCGCCCCTGCACCGACCATATCGCCGTTCAGTGTCCTGGCGCCGGCCCGGCTGAAATAGGCTTCGGCGTTCTCGGGATCGAGGCTGATCGCCTTATCATAATCGAGAAGTGCGCCTTCGAAGTCGTGTTTTATAAGCCGCACCTCGGCGCGATCGAGCAGGACTTTCGCGGCTGCGGGATCCCTTGTCGTGTCCTGGGCGGCGGCCGCGAGCACCGACACATTCAGGGCAAGAATGACCGCGAGCCCAGCCAAAAGCCGGCTGAGCGAAACCTTGATGGGCACAGGTAATCGAATCGCGGCTGTGGGCAAACCCGCACCTTTCCAGCTCGCCATATCGCTGGTCCTCCCCCGAAAAACCTTGGTCCGCCTCAGCGGTAATCCGTGTATTGTTCCTTATTTGTTCCAAAATGCAAGCATAAATTGCAGCCCCGCTTCCGACAGTGTCCGAACCTGATCTCGCGCCTGACGCAGGTTCGATTAGCGTCTTTCCGATCTTGCCGGTTAACTGCCCGGCAATGGTTGCGTGCAATGGTCGCTTCGAGGGATCATCGGGGTGCTTGCCTTGCTCACGTCAAAAAGTGAAGCGTTTTCGCATAACAACGGGGGCGGATTCTTCTCCGCCGCGCGAAGGCGTGACCTGCTGGTCGACCTGCGCGAAGGCTTCTTTCGCCTCTGTGCCCTGGCGTGCGCGGGGCTGTTCGTCTATCGCGGCGTGTATCAGGTCGTGGAGGATCCGACCCGGCTCAACGCCGCGCTGGTGGCGATTTCCGAGATACTCACCTTCACCTGGCTGCTGTTGTCGCGGCGTCCCGTGACGCGTGACTGGAATCCGCTCACGGTCATCGTCTCCGTGACCGCCAGTTTCGGGGTCGCGTTGATCAGCCTCCAGCCTGGCGTGGCGCTTGTTCCGGTCTACTTCGCCGCGCCGTTGCAGTTGGTTGCGCTGTTGTTTGTCATCTGGGGCAAGATATCGCTGGGCCGGTCCTTCGCCATCCTGCCTGCCAATCGCGGCGTGATGACGGGCGGCGCCTACCGGCTTGTGCGGCACCCGATCTATGCCGGCTACCTTGCCGGCCATGTGCTCTTTCTGCTGTCGGCCTTTTCCTTCCACAACCTCGCGGTCTATGCGGTCATCACCTATCTGCAGCTATATCGCATCGTGCGCGAGGAGGCCCTGCTGGCCGCCGCGCCGGAGTATCGCGCTTACATGGAACGTGTGCACTACAGGCTGTTCTACCGCATATTCTGAGAGCAAGACTGTCGATGAAGGGCTGGAGTGGCCGATCCCGTCTGGCTTGGGGTTGGCTGACAGCGCTTCCCTAGGGTAGTTCGCCGTTTCACAGAAACGCTGACCGCTCCCTCTCTTGTTTTTGGCGCGGTTCCTGCGGGAAAACCGGTTCCCACATTTCCTGGAACTGGCCTGTCGACTGCCTGGTTTTCCAATGCCTCCAGCCGGGTTCTGCAGATTGCTGACAGGCTCGGCCATCGTGGCCGATGTCCATCCTCACGCTATGCGCCAGGCGGAGATGTCTACCAGCAATGACGGAAGCAGCGATTTCCCAGGAATCGTTTTTCTTTCTTTATGATCGAATATGCCGATAATCATCGTTCTTGATGTGGAATATTTTTTACACGTGTATTATAGTTTTATTACTCTTATAGTTTCCATATTCTATCAACAAATACCATCATCTAAGCAAGTATACGCTGATTTGAAACTGAATCTCACCTGCCACGTGGCTGGATTTGCAGTCGGCTGTACGCCGGCTGACTTAGCGCAACGACAACAGGAGAGTGTTATGGCTTTTACCATCAAAACAGTCGCCAGTGTGTTGGCAGGTAGTGCAATGGTCCTCGTTCTTTCCATGCCGGCAAACGCAGCTGGGCTCGGCGTCGGTGTCGGCGCCTCGGTGGGCGGCAGCGGCGGCATCAATGCCGGCGTCGGCGCTTCGGTCGGCGGTAGCGGTGGCGTCAACGCTGGCGTCGGCGCTTCTGTCGGTGGCTCCAACGGCGTGAATGCCGGGGCGGGTGCGAATGTCGGCGGCTCGAACGGCGTCAGCGCCGGGCTCGGCGCTTCCGTCGGCGGCAGCAATGGCATCAATGCCGGCGCCGGTGCCAATGTTGGTGGTTCGGGCGGCGTCACTGCAGGGCTCGGCGCCAATGTCGGCGGCACTGGTGGCATCGGCGTCGGTGTCGGCGTGGGCATCGGTGCT
The DNA here is from genome assembly GCF_056174585.1 of Mesorhizobium kamtschaticum. Lineage (NCBI taxonomy): Bacteria > Pseudomonadati > Pseudomonadota > Alphaproteobacteria > Hyphomicrobiales > Phyllobacteriaceae > Mesorhizobium > Mesorhizobium kamtschaticum. The sequence continues at coordinate 3,775,983 of NZ_CM149691.1, forward strand.
GGAACCAATCCCAGCAATCCGTCAAATCCGTCCAACCCCAGCAATCCCTCGAACCCCACCAATCCCAGCAATCCGAGCCTGCCGGGTGCCGTGGCCCAGATGTCCAGCAGCCAGGTGGCGCGCATGAAGAAGCGCTGCGTCGACGTGCTCAGCAGTGAGGGCACCTATGATCGCGATCTGCGTCAGCTCTGCCTGCTGATCGCCCGCCGCTGAGGGCCAGGACCGCCAGGAACGGAAGTGCAGAATCAGCCGTGAGGCTTGACAGCACTCTCCTGGCCTCCGGCCGGTCGGAAAGCCCGCCATTTCGGCGGGCTTTCTGCTGCGGAGCGTGTTCGTAACGTCGACAATCAGGGGTCGGTTCTCAGGCCTCCAGGCGAAGAACGTCTCCGCCGAGGCAATATCTCCCCAATGGGTTCAGTTGTCTTGAATTGGCCGGTACACGGGTAACTATACCTGTGGTTGTCCTTCGTATTTTAGCAACCAATGATAGAGGCTCGGGTTGGTGATACAGCCGGTTCTGAAGTCCGGTCTGTTCAAGGCAACCCAAGGAGAGAGCCATGTTCGGTATCGCAAAAAGACTTTCCACAATCCTCGCGGGCGGCGCAGTCGTAGCCGCTCTATGCATGCCGGCCCATGCCGCTGGGATCGGCGTTGGCGCCGGCGCCTCGGTCGGCGGTAGTGGCGGTGTCAATGCCGGCGTCGGTGCTTCTGTCGGCGGCGGTGGCGGCGTCAATGCGGGTGCCGGTGCATCGATCGGTGGCGGCACAGGCGTCAATGCGGGCGCGGGCGCCAGCGTCGGCGGCAACAACGGCGTCTCTGCAGGACTCGACGCCGCGGTAGGCGGCCAAAGTGGTGTTGGCGTCGGCGCGGGTGTCGGTATCGGTAGTGGCGTCGGTGCGGGCGTTGGCATCGGCGTTGGCGAAACAAACCCAAGCACTCCGTCCAACGCAAGCAATCCCAGCCTGTCAGGTGTTGTCGCCGAAATGTCGGACAGCCAGGTGGCGCGGATGAAGAAGCGCTGCGTCGATGTGCTGGCCAGCTCAGGCAGCTACGACCGCGACCTGCGGCAGCTGTGCCTGATGATCTCGCGCCGCTGAGGCGGTAAACGTGATGAGGCCCGCTGCCGCGAGGTGGCGGGCCTTTTTTCATTTTGCCGGCGAATATTCTCCGTGCGCCCATCTCATTATGATCCGGCGGAACAGTACGCGCGCTCGAACGTTCTCGTCTTCGAAACACCGCATGTGACGGTGCTCAAACCGGCGCATCAGCGCCTACGGGAGCGGGAACCATGAGCTTAGGCACCATACTCATCATCATCCTTGTCATTGCGCTGCTTGGCGGCTTCAGCGGTCTGGGCGGCGGTCCGTTCTATGGCACTGGCTACTATGGCGGCGGCGGGCTCGGGCTTGTGCTGTTGATCATTGTCGTGCTTGTCGTGCTAGGGCGTATCTAGCTGCCTGCAAGTCGTCGGGACGATCGCAATCTCGTGACCGCGTCGCGGCCGAAGCGCACCGGATCGTGATGCAAGCAAGCCGGCTTGTGATCCGAAATCCGGCTGGAATCTCGTATGTTGATTTCGGTCCACACCCCCCGTGGAAACAAGAGGAGAGGGTCCCACCCCTTCATCCTCCTCCAAGGCCCGCCCCGGTATGCCGGAGCGGGCTTTTGCGTTGGAGCCGAGGGAACCGGCTTGCGTCGAGACAGTTGAGTTTGCGGAAGGCTGCCCAATGCCCGCAACACTCAGAGCGACACTCTGCGAAATTCGCGATGATCTCCACATCCTGCGGCGGATGGTGGCGGCTCGCGGTCATATAGAGACCATCCAGGGCATAGACGCTTTGATCGGCATAGCGGAAGCAGAGGCTATCAAGGGGATACGCCGCATCGATCGCGCGGCTTGAACAGGAAGAAGGATTGGATGAACATCAAGGAGATGACGCGGCAGGACTGCGTCGCCCTTTTGAAGACGCAACGCCTTGGTCGCCTGGCCTGCGTGCGTGACCAGAAACCCTATGTGGTGCCGGTCCATTTCGCCTTTAGCGAGAATTCCATTTTCAGTTTCTCGCTTCCCGGCAGGAAAGTCGACTGGATGCGGGCCAATCCCCATGTCTGCCTTCAGGTCGACGATGTCGGCGGTGTCGATGGCTGGAGGAGCGTCGTGGTGGAAGGCCTGTTCGAGGAATTGCTCAAAGCGCCTGATCCGGATGCCGGCATGACCGGCGTCGAAAGGATGACAGCTCCGGTCGATGGCGACCGCCGGCTTGCCTGGTCGCTTCTTGCCACGCACGCGAATTGGTGGGAGCCGGGAGCCCTGAAGCCTGGCGATACCCTCGCGCCCTCGGGCAGCCATCTCTTCTATCAGATCAGGATCGAGACGATGTCGGGAAGGCAGGCCTCGTGGTAGCGGTTGTTACGCCGCGCGAGGTACACGTGAGGTGAATGTCGCCCGGGTGACCGAGACGCTTGTGCCGTCGGTGTCGCTTACGACGTCCACCTTGGCATCGAGCTGTTTCACCAGTGCCTCGACGATGGCCGTTCCAAGGCCGGTGGCCGGCAGGTCGTTGGCGATCTTGCCGACGCCATTGTCCGAAACCGTCAGTTTCCAGTCGCTACCGGCGGTTTCATAGCTCACCTGTATCCGAGCACCGTCCTTCTCTTTGGGGAAGGCATACTTGATGGCGTTGAGGACGAGTTCGGTGACGATCAGACCGAGGCTGACTGCCTTTTGCGAGTCCATCCTGCCGCCTTCGGCCGTCGCTGTGACCGTGATCGGCTGACTTTCGCCAATCATTGACGAGGCGAGACTGCTGCACAGTTTCGGAAGGTAGGAGCCGACATCGATCTCGTCGATGCCGGCCGAGGTGTGAAGATGGCGTTGCACTTCGGCCACCGACAGAACGCGCTGGTGGGCATCCTTGAGATGCTGGCGCGTCTCTTCCGAGGTGACGGAGCGTGCCTTCAGCAACAGGATGCTGGCGATGATCTGCAGGCTGTTGGCAACCCGGTGCTCCATCTCGCGCAGCAGCACGTCCTTCTGGTGGAGCAGATCTTCCGTGCGCTTGAGCAGCTCTTCCTTTTCTCTCTCAATCACCCGACGGGCGGTTATGTCGTTGAAAGCGAGAAGGATGGTGATGGCTGAACTGTGGTCGTAAAGCACCTTGCGGGCGTTGAGCAGCATGGTGCGACGGCCGATCCGTGGGAAATCATGCTCCACCTCGAAACCGTCCATGGCGGTTTTCTCAGGGATGATCGTTTCCAGCAGCAGGCGAAGTGCGGGAATATCCCATTGGCCGTCGCCGAGCGCGTAGAGCAATGAGCCCTGGGTCTGCGCGGGGTCGACTTCGAATGTCTTGTAGAAGGAGCGGCTGGCGGCCAGCACGCGAAACTGCTCGTCGAGGACCAGGAATGGTTCGGTGATCGTGTTGACGATCGCCTGCGCCAGCGTTTGTGCATCCTCGATATTCGCAATGGGCTGAAACATGGGCAAAAGCCAGACGAGCAGCGTTCTGCCGCTCCAAGGGTAAGCTCTATATCTTTGCTTGACCGTTGTCGCGAATTGAATCTGGCGGCACGGCGATGTGATGATCCCATCCCGCCCCGCCGACGGCAAGGTTGCTTGTCCTATGTCAAATTTGAATGACGGCGCATCGGCAACGGTGCGATCGATAGCCCGCTCGTGGCGGCCGGTCTTTCTTTCGGATGCCCTCACCGGTCGCGCGAAGAACCCGCTGCCTTCGGGGGGAGGTGGCGGGTTTTTTGCTGCCACCGAACAGAAAAAGGCGGGCATCTGGCCCGCCTTCTGTCAGCTGTTCCATTCAGGCCTTCGCCCAAATCGCGGTGCGTCAGTTCGCGCCGCCGAGCTGCTTGGTCATCTTGCAGAAATTGTCATGCGACTTGGCGATGGCCTTGTCGCCGCATTCCTTCGTCATGCCTGCGCGATCTTCTTCCTTCATGGCCATCCAGGCGGTCTTGAATTCCTTTTCGGACTTCATGGTCTTCATGCCGGCATCGGTGAAGAACGGCGACATCTTCGCCGGATCGTCGAGCGCGGATGTTCCCGTGGTCGTGCCGGCAAGAGCCGCACCAGTGGTCATTGCAAGCGCCATCGCGCCCATCGTGAGCATCTTGAAGTTCATTGGGGTATTCCTCTCTGTGGAGGTCATTGGAATAAACGACCTGCGGACAAACGAGGTCGAGAGAAAACAGTTCCCCTAGATGAATATATATTAAAACGATATTTTATTTCTCTGGCTCTGACTGGGGCCCGCAATTGGAACTCTAGCGATATTTCCCACCCATGTCCGCGACATTGAGCGCCGGTCAGAATCCTGGCGCCGGCTGATTACTCCATGTCCGGGACGTCGCCGCTGACAAACAGCGTGGTCGGCGGCCCGTAGTCGCCAAGTGTCGGGTCGGCATCGCGACTCCAGGCGATGACGCCGACATGTTTTGCCGCCAGCGCCCTGGCGGTGCGTATGGCGCGGTCTTCGCTCTGCTGGTCGGCGGGGCCGAAGGCTGGAAACAATTCACCGTCGTCGCCGCGGTCGAACGCGACCACGACGATCAGCTTGGGATTCTTGTGCTCTGTTGAATGGGACATGTGGCTCCTTCGACGCGCAACCTATCACACTACCGGACCCAAGGGGCGGCTGTCTGGCTTTCAACCGTATTTTGCCGGGGTCTCCGGAACCCGCTGCCTGCTTTGAGTTGCCTTCGGTATCGCATTGACAACGCGTTTTGTCGCCGTATATTGAACAGGACTATACAGGTTCACTGAACAGGTATGCATATGAAGCGGCACACGGTTCAACTGTCTCCCGGCACGGGCAAGCCCGAGCAGATCGCCACCGTTCTGGAGCATGAAATCCGCTCCGGCGTTCTCGGCTTCGGCGACCGCCTGCAAAGCGAGAACGAGCTCGTCCAGCGCTTCTCCGTCAGCCGCAACACGGTCCGCAAGGGCCTTGAGGAACTGTCCAGCCGCGGGCTGATCACCACCAAGGTCGGCATCGGCTCCTTCGTCACTTTCGACGGCAAGCCGGTCGACGATTCGATCGGCTGGTCACGAGCGCTGGCCAATGCTGGCGCCAATGCCGAGACCAGGACGCTGCGGCTGGAGGTCATCGAAGACGCCGATCTCGCTGCCTTGCTTGGCATCGAAAGCCCGTTCTTCATCGCCGTCGACCGGGTGCGCACCAATGCCAGCGACGGCCATGCGATTTCCATCGAGCGCAGCCGCCTGCCGCTTTCGCCGGAGCTGGAGGATGTGCCACTGCGCGGCCTGCGCGAAGGGTCGCTGCACCAGACGCTGCGCGGCGCCGGCCTCATTCCCGACCATGGCGAGGAATGGGTCGGCATCGAGATGCTCAATGCCGAGGATGCCGCCATCCTCGGTTGCCCGCAAGGCACGCCGTTCCTGCGTGGACGCCGGCTGACGCGTGCGGCCGATGACCGGCCGATCGAATATGTCACCAGCCTGCTCAATCCCGCGCATTTCGCGCTGCATATGAGGTTCTGAGCGATGCCGGACACGCTTGATCGCGCCATGGGCGCGCTTGTCGGTGGCGCGCTGGGAGATGCGCTCGGCATGCCGACGCAGCTTTTGTCGCCGGCCCGCATTGCCGAACTCCACGGCCATGTCGAGGATTTCATCGCGCCCTTCGCCGACCATCCGGTGTCGAAGGGGCTCGCGGCCGGCACCATCACCGATGATACGGAACAGGCGCTGTTGCTTGGCCGCATCCTGGTTGAGTCGGGCGAGCGTTTCGACCATGCGCGCTGGGTCAACGCGCTGCTGGACTGGGAGCGCGAGGTCAAGGCGCGCGGCAGCTACGATCTTCTGGGGCCGTCGACCAAGCGCGCCATCGACGCCATCAACAATGGCGTGCCGGCGGAAGAGGCGGGACGTAGCGGCGACACCAATGGCGCGGCCATGCGCATCGCGCCGGTCGGCATCATGATGCCGCTGGAGCCACTCGACACGTTCGTCGCCAAGGTGGCCGAGACCTGCCGCGCGACGCACAACACCTCTATCGCCATAGCCTCGGCCGCCGCCGTCGCGGCCGCCGTCAGCCGCGGCGTTGCCGGCGGCGACTGGCGCGCCGCATCCGACAGTGCCATCGCGGCGGCGAGGCGAGGGGCGACGCTTGGCCATTGGGTGACCGGCGGCGACATCGCCGCGCGCATCGTCTGGGCACGGGATCTGGTTCGCGGCAAGGTGACGAGGGACGCGATCCGGCTGATCACCGATCTGGTCGGCACCGGCGTCGCCAGTCAGGGATCGGTTCCGGCGGCCTTCGCGGTGCTGGAAGTCGCCGGCGGCGACCCATGGCAAGCGGCGGTCATCAGCGCCAATCTGGGTGGCGACACCGACACGATCGGCGCCATCGCGGCCGGCATGGCCGGCGCGTGCGCTGGGTTTTCGCGGTTGCCAAGCGATCGCGTCGCCGGCCTCAGGGGTATCGACATGGCACAGGTTCAGGCGCTGGCCGCCGACCTGGTTGCGGCGCGGACGTCCAAAGGCCTTGCGCAAAAAACCGGTTCCGGCAAGGACGCGGCGGCATGAGCGGGCGTCTCGTCCATATCGGCAGCGCGGTGGTCGACTATGTCTACCGCATCGACGCCTTGCCGGCGCCGGGCACCGAGAAGACCGCATCGAGCTATGCCCAGGTTGCCGGCGGCGGCTTCAACATGATGGTCGCGGCCATCCGAACCGGCATGACAGTGGTGTTTGGCGGTCAGCTCGGCAGCGGGCGGAATGGCGATTTCCTGCGCGCTGCCTTCGCCGCCGAGGGCATCGACACGCTGACGCCGCCATCGCCTGTCATGGACAGCGGCAATTGCGTTGCCATGATCTCAAGCGATGCCGAACGTACTTTCGTGTCGTGGCCAGGTGCTGAAAGTGTGCTCAGCCTCGACATGATGGCGCCGGTATCGGTGGCGCCGGGTGATCGGGTGTTCACCTCAGGCTATACGCTGAGCTATCCCCACAGCCGCGACGCGCTCACCGACTGGATCGAGGCGCTGCCGGAAAACATTCCCTTTGTCTTCGACCCGACGCCGGTCATTGCGGACATTCCGCGCTCCATCCTGTCGCGTGTGCTTGGCCGCACCACATGGCTGAGCTGCAACACGACGGAAGCCGCCGAGATTGTCGGTCCTGGTGATACTGAGAGCCTCGCGGCGCGGCTGCTTGCCGACCACTGCCCGCAGGCCGCCGGTGTCGTCATCCGCTCCGCCGCCAAGGGCTGCCATATCAGGCTGGCCGACGGCACGGCGCAGACCATCGCCGGGTTCAAGGTCGATGCCATCGACACCAACGGCGCCGGCGACACCCATATCGGCGCTTTCGTCAGCGCGCTGGCGCGCGGCGTGCCACCCTTCGAGGCGGCGCGCTACGCCAATGCGGCGGCGGCCATTTCGGTGACCCGCCATGGCGGTTCATCGGCGCCGACCGATGCGGAAATCCAGACTTTCCTGAGCCAGGCCAATGGTCCTTCGACCGGCGCGCCGGGCCAGACCCAGAAGGCCCATCAGACAGCCTGACAAGCCCGGGAAGCGGGCAAACAAAGAGAGGAACCAACATGCGCATGCCAAGACTGACTGCTCTGCTGACGGCGACCGCCGTCTTCACCACCGCGCTCACGCTGGCCGCCAGTGCCGCTGAAGTGCATGTGCTCAACTGGAAAGGCTACGGCGCCGACGAGCCATGGGCCGTCGAGGCCTTCGAGAAGGCGACCGGCAACAAGGTCGTCAACGACTTCTTCAATTCCGAACAGGAAATGCTGACCAAGATCCGGACCAATCCCGGCCTGTACGACGTCGTCATGATCAACGCCGCCTTCAACGACCAGGCGATGGCCGAGAAGCTGATCCAGCCGATCGATACCTCCAAGCTGCCGAACTATGCCGACATCAGCAAGGACAAGGCCAGCTCGCCGATGCTCGACCATGACGGCAAGGTCTATGGCGTGCCGTGGGTGTGGGGCCTGACGGCGCTCGCCATCAATGAAAAATCCTTCGACAAGCCGCCGACGTCGATCGCCGAAATGTGGGACCCCGCGCATAAGGGCCGCGTCGTCATCCGCGACGACGCCGTCGAGGCGGTGCAGTTCGGCGCCATCGCCACCGGCCAGAACATCAACGACATCAAGGATATGGATGCGGTCAAGACGAAGCTGACCTCGCTGATGCCGCAGATTAAGACGTTCTGGAGCTCGGAGAACGACTGGAACCAGATGGTCGCCTCCAACCAGATCGACATCGGCACCTATTGGAGCGGCTCGGCCGACCGCGCCAAGACGCACTTCAAGCTGCCGGTTTCGCTGGTCATTCCGCAGGAAGGCGCCGTCGCCTGGTTGGATGCCTTCTCCATTCCCGTCGGCTCCAAGAACGTCGAGGGTGCGCAAGCCTTCATCAACTACATGATCGACCCGAAATTCTATGTCGAATGGGTCACAAAGGTCGGCGCTCCGGTTTCCGCCAACACCAAGGCGGTGGACGCGCTGCCCGAGGAAGCCTTCAACCGCAAGGTGATGGGTGATCCCGAGGTCGCCAAGCGCATCCAGTTCCAGGCGCCGATCACCGACGCCCAGCGCGAGGCCTATCTGGCGCTCTGGCAGCAGCTCAAGGTCGACGTGAAGTAAAGTTCGCGTCCGGACCAGCCGGCGGTTCGCGCCGGCTGGTCCTTCAATCCTGGGGAGGAGGGTGGCATGGCAGCACAGAGTGCGACCGCATCGCGCAGCGAGTTGAGATCGGCTCTGCCGTTGCTGGCACCGGCCTATCTCTGGCTGACGGTGGCGATCTTCCTGCCGCTCTCGGCCATGGTCTTCTTCTCGTTCATGACCGAGCTGCCGCTGTCGGGAAAGCCGTGGGCGTTCACGCTTGGCAACTACGCCGCCTTCTTCTCGCAGAGCCTCTATCTGACACTGCTGCTCGCCTCGTTGCGCCTCGGCCTCGAAGTGACTTTGTGGTGCATCGTCATCGGCTATCCCGCCGCTTATGTGCTGGCCAAGGTGCTGAAGGGGCGCAGCCGCGAAGCGATCTTCCTGCTGGTCATCCTGCCGTTCTGGTCGAACGGACTGGTGCGCATCTTCTCCTGGGCAATGGTTTTGCGCGAGGGCGGCATTCTCGACACCGCGCTCAACGCCGTGCTGCCGTTTAGGATCAACATCGATCTCATGTATTCCTACCCGGCCGTCATCATCGGGCTGGTGCACTCCTATGTGCCCTACATGGTGCTGACCTGTTATCTCACCTTGGAAGCGATCGATGACTCGCTGATCGAGGCCGGCCGCTCGCTCGGAGCCTCGCGGCTGCAGGTGCTGAAGCGGGTGATCATCCCGCTGTCGATGCCCGGCCTGGTCGCTGGCGCCGCACTGATCTTCGTGCCCGTCGTCGGTTCCTTCATGGAGCCGCGCATCCTCGGCGGCCGCACCGGCACCTTCTACGGTACGGTGATCGAGGACCAGTTCGTCGCCGTCTTCAACTGGCCGCTGGGGGCGGCACTCTCCTTCATCCTGCTGGCCGTGGTGCTGGTCATCCTGGCGATTGCATCGCCGGTGCTGCGGAGGGCTGCGTGATGATGACGACGCGCGTCCTTGAAGGACTTGGTCGCCTGTATATCGGACTGCTGCTCGCCTTCCTCTATCTGCCGATCATCATCATGGCGCTGATGTCGTTCAACGTCTCGCCCTTCTACCAGCTGCCGTTCGAGTGGACGACGGAATGGTACGCTTCGCTGTGGCAGAACGACCAGCTGATCGCGGCCACCTGGAACAGCCTCGAGATCGCCGTCATCACCACCATCATCAGTGTGGTGCTGGGCTCGGCAGCGTCGCTGGCGCTTTATCGTTATGAATTCCCAGGCAAGAAAGTGCTGCAGGCGCTGCTGTTTCCGCCGATCGCCATTCCGTGGCTGATCACCGGCACGGCGATGCTGATCTTCTTCTTCGGCGTCGGCATTGGTCGCGGCCTGTTCGCCATCCTGCTCGGCCATGTCGCGTTGGCGCTGCCCTATGTCATCGTCGTCGTCTCGGCGCGGCTGCAGACCTTCGCGCCGGAGCTGGAAGAGGCGGCGCGCTCGCTCGGCGCCAACCAGTGGCAGGTTACAATGCGGGTCACGCTGCCCTGGATCATGCCGGGCGTCATTGCCGGCGGGCTGTTCGCCTTCGCCGTTTCGTTCGACCAGTTCGTCGTCTCCTATTTCCTGGCGACGCCTGGCCAGACGACGCTGCCGGTCGAAATCTACGCCGCGATCCGCAAGGGCTTTACGCCCGAGATCAATGCGGTCTCGACGATCATCATCGTCGTGTCGATGGCGCTGATGCTGCTCACGGCGCGCTTCTTCAAATTCGGCGGAGAGAAATAATGGCCGGCGTGCAGGTATCGAACGTCTCCCGCAGCTTTGCCGCGCACAAGGCTCTGGACGATGTCTCCATCGATTTCGCCGATGGCGGCTTCTATGCGCTGCTTGGGCCATCCGGCAGTGGCAAGACCACGCTGCTCAGGCAGATCGCCGGCTTCGACTTTCCCGACTCCGGCCGTATTTCCATCGGCGGCGAAAGCGTCGAACGGGTGCCGGTCGAGAAGCGGCGCATCGGCATGGTGTTCCAGAACTACGCACTGTTCCCCAATATGAGCGTCGCCGACAATGTCGCCTTCGGCTTGTCGGTGCGCGGCGAAGCCAAGGCGGTGATCGCGACGGAAGTGCAGCGCGCGCTCGACCTTGTGCAACTGGGCAAGCTCGGCGGCCGCCGGCCGCACCAGCTCTCCGGCGGCCAGCGTCAGCGGGTGGCGCTGGCCCGCGCCATCGTCACCAAGCCGCGCGTGCTGTTGCTCGACGAGCCGCTCGGCGCGCTCGACAAGGCGCTGCGCGTCGACATGCAGATCGAGTTGAAGCGCATCCAGCGCGAGATCGGCATCACCACTATCTTCGTCACCCACGACCAGGAGGAGGCGCTGACGATGAGCGACCGCATCGGCATCTTGCGTGACGGCCGGCTGGTGCAGGAAGGGCCGCCGGAAGAAATCTACGACCGGCCCAAGAGCGAATTCGCCGCGACTTTCCTCGGCGACGCCAACATCTTTCGCGGTGACTCGACGGGCAATGGCATCAGACTGCCGGATGGCACGGCGATCGCTGCCGGCGCGGGCGCGACGGTTGCCGCCGGCGCCAAGGCGAGCTGTGCCGTGCGCCCAGAACGCATCCGCATTGCCACCGATGCCGGGCCTTTGGATGGCGATGCCAACATGCTGAAAGGCCAGGTCTCCAAGCGCATCTTCGCCGGCAACAACAGCACCTACTTCGTCGAGCGTGCCGGCCAGACGCTGAAGGTCATCGTGCAGAACACCGGTGCCGACAGGCTGGCTGAGGGGCAGGACGTGGTGCTGCGCTGGTCGCCGGAAAGTACAGTGTTGATCGCGGCGGGTTGAGTGATGGCATTGACAGCTGGGGCGCTGTCCCGCCATCAGGTCGAGTGAGGCCTGGAACACACCGATGACGCTTGAGCTGACCGCACAGGACCGATCCATGCTCGACGGCGGGCAAGGCCCATCCGCGGCGGCGGCCATGAAGATCCTCGTCGCCTTCTCCAATGCCATCGGCGCCAGCAGCCTGCTCGACATCACCGGTGCCCACATCGATGGCTGCCTCTATCACGGCAAGGCCGGGCTCGATTTCGTCGAACGGCTGGTCGAGGGCGGCGGGCGCGTGCAGGTGCCGACGACGCTGAATGTCGGCTCGTTCGACCTCATCCACCCGGCATGGTGAAAATGCCGGCGGCGGAAGAGGTGCCGGCGCGGCGGCTGATGAAGGCGCATATGGAGCTTGGCTGCCAGGCGACCTTCACTTGCGCGCCGTATCAGACGCGGTTTCGGCCTGAATTCGGGCAACAGATCGCCTGGGGCGAATCCAATGCCATCGTCTTTGCCAATTCGGTGATCGGCGCGCGCACCAACCGCTATGGCGATTTCATCGATCTGTGCTGCGCCATGACCGGACGCGCGCCGGCCTGGGGCCTGCATCTCAGCGAAAACCGGCGTGGCCGCATCCTGTTCGAACTGGATATCGCCGAGGCCGAACCAAGCGACAGCCTGTTCGTCGGTGCCGGGCTGATCATCGGGCAATCGAGTGGCGACCGCGTTCCGGTCATTGCCGGTCTGCCACAGCCGCGCGACGAAGATCAGTTGAAGGCGCTGGGCGCGGCGGCTGCCACGACAGGTGCCGTGGCGCTGTTTCATGCGGTCGGCATCACGCCGGAGGCTGGAACGCTCGATGAGGCGTTCCACGGCCACGTGCCGGAAGAGACGATCCGCATCACCCGTGCCGATCTCGATCATGCGCTTGCAAGGCTGTCGATGGTGTCCGACGGTGCACTGCTCTCGGCGGTCTCACTGGGCACGCCGCATTTCTCGCATGAGGAATGGATGCGCCTGTTGCCGCTGCTGCGCGAGACAGCCCCTGGCCGGGGCATCCCGATCTACGTCAACACCGGTCGCGCGACGCTGACGCGGTTGCAGGAGGAGGGCGCGCTTGCCGGCATGGAGGCTTTCGGCCTGATCCCGGTCGCCGACACCTGCACCTATGTCACCTCCATCCTCGAGCGGCTCGACGGCGTGGTGATGACCAATTCCGGCAAGTGGGCACATTACGCGCCGGGCAATATTGGCGTGACCGTCGCCTTCGCCGACATGAAGGATTGCATCCGTTCCGCCGCGGTCGGACATGTCGTGCGGAGTGCCTCATGACGCAGCCGGTTGCAACAGGAGCCGTCGAACGGCTGGGCACTTTCCAACTGGCCGGCGAGGCCGATGGCCTAGCTCTGGTGTTCCCGCAGCCGCTCAGCTTCTGGGGCGGTGTCGATGCCGAGACCGGCGACATAACGGATCATTCGCATCCGGGCCTCGGCCAGAACGTCACCGGCAAGATCCTGGTCATGCCGAGCGGACGCGGCTCGTCCTCCTCGTCCTCGGTGCTAGCCGAAGCGATCCGCCGGGGCACGGCGCCGGCCGGTATTCTTTTGCAACGGCCAGATCCGATCCTGGCGGTGGGGGCGATCGTCGCCGAGTTTCTCTACGCCATCCACATGCCGCTGGTGGTCTGCGACATTGCGGGCATCGTTTCCGGCGACAGGATAGCAATCGGTACTGGTGCGGACGGCCGGGCGATCATCAGGGTTAGAACTGAAAGCTAGAGCGGTTCACGGCTTGATGGAATCGAAGGGGATTCCCGATTTGTCGGTTTTGTGATTCAAGATGCTGGCTGGAGTGGAGGCCAGCATCTGATGACCCGACCTCTTTCCAATGACCTTCGCGAGCGGGTTGTGGCGGCAGTTTTGAGTGGTGAAAGCCGCCGGTCTGCCGCCAAACGGTTCGGCATTTCGATTTCGGCCGCGGTGAAGCTGTTGCAGCGCCATGGGACGACCGGCTCGGTGGCGCCGGGCAAGATGGGTGGGCATCGCAAGAGGCTACTGGAGCCGCACCGTGCCTTCATCGAGGCGCGTATACGTGAGATGCCGCATCTGACGCTGCACGGTCTGAAGGATGAGTTGGCTGGTCGCGGGGTCAAGGTCTCGCACAACGCGGTGTGGTTGTTCCTGCGCCGCGAGGGCCTAAGCTTCAAAAAAAACGCTGTTCGCCCTTGAGCAGGCGCGCGCCGATATTGCCCGCAGGCGTCAGCGATGGCGATCCTGGCAGACCGGCCTCGATCCGCAGTGCCTGGTCTTCATCGATGAGACTTGGATCAAGACCAACATGGCTCCGCTGCGAGGTTGGGGGCCGAAGGGCAAGCGGCTGCGCGGCCTGGCTCCGCACGGGCACTGGCGCACGCTGACCTTCCTTGGCGCGCTGCGCTGGGATCGGCTCGCAGCACCTTGCGTCTTCGACGGACCGATCAACGGCCAATGCTTTCGCGCGTATGTCGAGCAGCAGCTCATCACCGTTCTGAAGCCCGGCGACATCGTCGTCATGGATAATCTGGGAAGTCATAAGTCGGCAGCCATCAGGCAGATGATCAAGGCTGCCGGCGCCAGGCTTTGGTACCTGCCGCCCTACTCTCCGGACCTCAATCCGATCGAGCAGGCCTTCGCCAAGATCAAACACTGGATGCGTCAGGCTCAGAAACGCACCGTCGAGGAAACTTGGCGCCACATCGGCCACCTCGTCGAAACCATCGAGGCAGCCGAATGCAGGAACTACTTCGAAAACGCAGGCTACGCTTCCGTCAAAACGTGAAAGGCTCTAGCCGCTCAAATCTCCGGGATGTTTTCCTTGAAGATCACCTGCAGTCTCGGCTGGTGCAGTTCATAGGGCAATCCCCGGACCGCATGGGTCAGAGTGTTAAGCGCCTCGCGGGCCTCGACGCGCGGGTTCTGGTCGATGACCGCGTCGAGCGTACCGTCGAGCAGCAGGTCCTTGGTGCCGTCCGTTACCTCATGGCCGAGGAAGACCATGGATTGCGCGCGGCCGCGCTCCTTGAGCGCGCGGGCGATGCCGGTGTTGCCGGCGCCGACATTGTAGATCGCGGCAAGGTCGGGGTGCCCGTCCAGAAGCGCTGATGCCTCCGAATAGGCCTTTTCGCGGTCGTCGAGCATTTCGCGCATTTCGACGATCTCGAGATTGGGCGATTCCTCGGTCAATATGTGCCGGAATCCCATCTCGCGTTCCTCGTGTCCGCGATAGGACAGCGAGCCGGCGAACAGCGCCACCTTGCCGGGGCGTTCCGGCCCCATGAAACGGTTGAGCAGATAGCCGGCCAGCCGCCCGGCGGCGCGGTTGTCAATGCCGATATAGGCGACCCTCGGCACATGCAGGATGTCGGAGGCGATGGTCACCACCTTGATGTCATTGGCCGACAGCGAGCGGATCGCCTCACGCACCGTCGGATGGTCGAGTGCGATGACGCCGACGCCTTGCGTCTGTCCGCGCAATTCCTGCAGCAGGCGGGCGAGCCGGTCGGGATTGAAACCTTCTATGGTGGCGATGTGGACATCGAGATCCGGGCGCGCCAAAGCCTGCGCCTCGATGTGCCGGTGCAGCATCTTGATGAAGGAATTGGTGCCGGCCGGCAGCGCGAAGTCGAGCCGGATGACTTCGCCCGGCGAGGGCCGCGGCGGCATCCCGTTCGGGCCTTCGGCGATGTAGCCGAGGCGCTGCGCCATTTCGAGCACGATTTCGCGCGTGCGGGCTCGCACGCCAGGGCGGTTGTTGAGCACGCGGTCGACGGTGGCGGCGGAAACGCCGGCTTCCCGGGCTATGTCAGTCAGGGTGGAACGCACCGTCTTTCATCTCCTCAACGCATCAGCATCACGCAACACCGGCAGCCGGCCTGATGGCCACGACTCCTCGCCATCGGCGATTCTGATGGGAAATGATGTATCCGGCCTTGGCCGAAGCGCAAGCCGTCGGGCTAAATCAGATCGCCCGGCACGCCTATTCCGGGACGGGAAGACACATTTCCCATCAAATCGAGGCATCTGGAGCGATATATGGACCCCGGTATGACGCATTTCCTCGCCCAATTGCGATGTTGTGAGGTGTTTTGATTATTTATGATGTTGACAGTCTTCCTGTCCTGCCGTCAATATCCCTCATGGGCTCGTGGAGGAACATTGAGCCCTGAGGGAGGAATTCCAATGTCTGATCTGATCCGCATATCGCGACGCCGGTTGCTGGCGTCCGCAGGAAAGGCGGCGGTGTTCGTTGCCGCCACGGGTATCGCACCGCAATTCATTCGTCCCGGCCGCGCCTATGCCGCCGACGCACTGGCACCCGGCATGATCGGTGGCCCGACCGGCTTCGAGGGCGCCGAGCGCTACCAGTATGGCGCCGACACGCCGGAAGGCCGCGCCATCGAGGCGGCCAAGGCGCTGAAGGGCGCCGGCAAGGCGCCGGCGAAGATCGTGCTCGGCCTGTCGGACGGCTCGATCGGCCAGCTCACGCAGCCTTTCCCGGCCGGCGCGCCGTCGATCAAGGAATTGTGGGAGAAGGAGACCGGCATTCCGATCGAAATCGTCGGCCTGCCGAATGGCCAGGAATTCACCAAGACGATGCAGGACATCTCCACCAAGGGTGGGGCCTATGACATCTATTCGACCGAATGGAACCGCCTCGGTGACCTCGCCGAAACCGGTGGCATCGCCAAGCTCGACGACTTCGTCGCCCAGTACAAGCCCGAATGGGACGATCCCAAGACCGGTTATGTCGACGGCGCCAAGGGCGTGTCGCTGCTCAACAAATATCGCGGTTCGAACTATGGCGTGTCGCTCGACGGCGACTTCCAGACCTGGGTCTACCGCACCGACCTGTTCGGCGACGCCGCCGAACAGAAGGCTTTTAAGGACAAATACGGCTACGATCTGACGCCGCCGAAGACCTGGAAGCAGCACGGCGACATCGCCGCCTTTTTCCAGCGTCCGGACAAGGGCCTGTTCGGCTCGACCGACCTGCGCAACCAGGGCTGGGGCTACACCAACTGGTACCAGCGCTATGTCTCGATGGCTTCGCCCAACCAGTTCCTGTTCGGCGACGACGGCAAGCCGCTGATCAATTCCGAACACGGCATCGCCGCCACCAACGAATATGTCGAATCGCTCGTCCATCACTCGCCGGATGCGATCTCGTGGGGCTGGCCGGAGCAGTATGGCAATTTCGCCAAGGGCGGAGCGGCGATGACCTGCGCCTTCTCCAACCTGCCGAAATTCCTCGACAATGCCGGCAACAAGGATTCGGCCGTCATCGGCAAGATCGGCTCGATGCTGCCGCCCGGCCGCGAGATCGACGGCAAGCTGATCAGCCGCTCGGTGCTGTGGTTCTCGCTGACCGGCATGGTCTCGTCGCAGTCGAAAAACCAGGAGGTCGCCTATCTCCTGCTGCAATGGCTGGGCTCGGCCCGCATCTATGCCTGGATGAGCG
This sequence comes from Mesorhizobium kamtschaticum, assembly GCF_056174585.1. Classification (NCBI taxonomy): domain Bacteria; kingdom Pseudomonadati; phylum Pseudomonadota; class Alphaproteobacteria; order Hyphomicrobiales; family Phyllobacteriaceae; genus Mesorhizobium; species Mesorhizobium kamtschaticum. The sequence continues at coordinate 3,792,891 of NZ_CM149691.1, forward strand.
CTAACCCGGGCGGCTATCTCGATCCGTTCCGGCTTTCGGATTTCTCCGATCCACTGGTGCGCCAGACCTACCACGCCTACCACATGGACGTGGTGCGCGAGACGGTCGCCCGCACGGTGCCGACCATCAACTATCCCGGCGCCACCGCCTTCCATAACGCTCTGGACGAAAACCTGATGGCCTCGCTGACCAAGGCCAAGACATCGGAGCAGGCGATGGCCGACACCGAGACCGAGTGGAAGAAGATCGCCCGGCGCATCGGCGAGGACAAACTGCTCGAAGCCATCAGAACCAACAAGGAGGCCTGGCCGACCGTTCTCGATCCGATCAGCTGATCCGTCTCCCTGGATCAGAGCCGGAGGGGGAGGGGCGAAAGCTCTTCCCCTCCGCACTCAACGCCACCAGCAAAAGCAGCCAGATGAAGCGTTCCGTTCCTTTCGAGATATTCCGCTACGCCGCGATCCTCGCGGCGATGGCGGTGACGCTGGTGCCGATCCTGTGGATGGTGTCGATGGCCTTCAAGCCGATCGCTGAATGGTCGGCGACGGGTGCCGAGCTGACATGGTGGCCGAAGAACCCGACGCTCAGCAATTTCCGCTTCGTCTTCGGCGAGTCCACCAACAGCCTGATCGTGGCGCTCGACCGCACCGCGCTGAAACCGATCCTGTCGTCGCTGCTGTCAGCAGTGTTCGGCACCGCGATCGCCATGTCGGCGGGCACGGCGGCTGCCTACGGTCTGTCGCGCTTCGGCTCCGGGCAGAACCTGCCGCTGGCGCTGATCCAGCTCAGGCTGTTTCCACCGATGGCGGTGATGATCCCGGTGATGATCATGTGGGCCTTCCTGAACTTCACCGACAGCTGGTGGGGGCTGGCGCTGATCTACGGCATCGTCACTCTGCCGTTCGCCTTCTGGCTGATGAAGACCTTCTTCGACGACATGCCGCGCGAGATCGAGGAAGCCGCCTTGGTCGAAGGCTGTTCGCGGCTGCGCGTCTTCACCCGCATCACGCTGCCGATGATGCGTGCGCCGCTCGCCAGCGCTGCCCTCTTCGTCTTCATCCTCAACTGGTCGGACTATCTGATCGCGCTGCTTCTGACGACGCGCGAATGGGTGACCATCCCCGTCTACATGGCTTCGCTGTCGTCCTCGATGACCGGTCAGCTCTATGGCGCCAAGGCAGCGCTTGGGCTCATCGCCGCCGTGCCGCCCGTCATCATGGGCATCGCCATCCAGCGCCATCTGGTGCGCGGGCTGACCTTTGGAGCGCTCAAGCAATGAGCGCGGTGATGACGACGATTTCGGAGGGCGAGATGGACGCGCGGACAAAGCCGGCCCTGCGGGACGAAGGCGCGCGGCTGGGCTTCCGGCTGACGCTGTCGGCGCAGGTTCTGGTGCTGTTCATCTCGGTCTTTCCGCTGCTGATGCAGCTCTACATCAGCGTCACCGACTGGTCGCCGCTTTCGGGTCTCGGCTGGTGGAACGCGTGGGAGATGTGGAACAGCTTTGCCAACTACACCGATCTTGCCGCCGATGCGCGTTTCTGGAGCGCGCTGAAGCGCACGGCGATCGTCATGGTCGTCTGCGTGCCGGCGGAGTTCCTGCTCGGCCTCGCACTGGCGACGCTGTTTGCCGACGATTTTCCCGGCAAGCGCATCTTCTATTCGATCCTGCTGATGCCGATGATGGTGGTGCCGGCAGTGGCCGGCTACATGTTCTTCATGCTGTTCCAGTCGGGCGGCCCGGTGAACGACATCCTGTCCGCCATCACGGGTACACGCGTCACCATCGCCTGGCTGTCGGACCCGACCCTGGCGCTGATCGCGGTGATGATCGCCGATATCTGGCAGTGGACCCCGCTGATGTTTCTCATCCTTCTCGCCGGCCTCGTCGGCGTGCCGGAGGACCAGATCAAGGCGGCGACCTTGCTCGGCGCCAATCCCTGGCAGCGCTTCGTCACCATCGTGCTGCCGAAGATGAAGACCATCATCATCATCGCGCTTGCGATCCGCGTGATCGAGAACTTCAAGATATTCGACACGCTCTATATCATGACCGGCGGCGGTCCCGGCGTCGCCACGGAGACGATCTCCGTCTACATCTACAAGGTCACCACGCAAGACCTGATCTGGGGCTATGTCGCCGCAATCGCGCTCGCCATCCTGATCGTGCTCTCCATCGTTGCGGTGTTCGCCATGAAGCGCATGGCGCGGACAAGGCAGGTGGCGGCATGAGCACGATCCAGCTGCGCAACCTCACCAAGACGTTCGGCGACTTCACCGCGCTGAAGACCATGGACCTCGACATCGCCGATGGCGAGTTCATGGCGCTGCTCGGGCCATCCGGCTGCGGCAAGTCAACGACGATGAACATGATCGCCGGCATGGAGGAGCCGACCAGCGGCAGGATCCTGTTTGGCGAACGCGACATGGCCGGCGTGCCGATGGGCCGGCGCGGCGTCGGCTTCGTCTTCCAGAACTATGCCATCTTCACCCATATGACGGTGCGCCAGAACCTGGCCTACGGGCCGAGGATGCGCGGTGCGGCCAAGGCCGAGATCGACCGCCGCGTCGGCGCCATCGCCGAGCTGCTGCAGCTGACGCCGCTGCTCGACCGCAAGGCCGACCGGCTCTCGGTCAACATCTTGCAGCGCGTGGCGATCGGCCGCTCGGCGATCATGGAGCCGGCGATCTTCCTGCTCGACGAGCCGCTGTCCAATGTTGATGCGGCGTTCCGGGCTGTCATGCGCACCGAACTCAAACAGCTGCAGCGCCAGTTCAGGCAGACCATGGTCTATGTCACCCATGACCAGCTCGAAGCCATGACCATGGCCGACCGCATCGCCGTCATGGACCATGGCGTGCTGCAGCAGGTCGGCACGCCACTCGAGGTCTACAACAATCCGGTCAATGTCTTCGTCGCCCGCTTCATCGGCGCGCCGGGCATGAACCTGCTCAAGGGCAAGCCGGCGGAGAGTGATCGCGGGCTGGTCGTCGATCTCGGGCCGCTGGGCATCACGCCGCCGCTGCCGGGCGAGCTGGCGGCGACCTTGCGTGGGGCACGCGGCGATGTGCTTTACGGCTTCCGGCCAGAGCAGGTGGCCCTGGCGCAGGATGGGCGCGGGCTCGCGATGCCTGTCACCTTCGTCGAGCGCATTGGCGCGCGCACCATCGTCCATCTCGGCCAAAGCGAGGGCGCCGTGAAGGCGGTCTTCGACAATGATGTCGGGTTGTCGATCGGACAGACCGCGGTTGTCGCCCCCGACGCGTCGTCGGTACGTGTCTTCGATGCCGCCTCTGGCGTTGCGATGAAGGCGGCTTGAGATGGCGGACATCGTCTTTCGCAATGTGACCAAGCGCTACGGCAACACGCTCGCCGTCGACGACGCGTCGTTCACGGTCAACGACAACGAGTTCTTCTGTTTCTTCGGGCCGCCGCTGTCGGGCAAGTCGACGATCCTGCGCCTGGTGCTCGGGCTAGAGAGCCCGGACGCCGGTGAAATCCTGATCGGCGGCAGACCGGTCAACGCGGTGTCGCCGGCCGAACGCAATGTGGCGATGGTGTTCCAGAACCTGGCGCTGTTCCCGCATATGAGCGCGCTCGACAATGTGCGCTTTCCGCTGGTCGAACGCGGCGTTGCCGAGCTGCAGATCAAAAAGCGGGTCGCCGACGTCGCCGCCAAGCTGCATATCGGCCACATCCTGCACAAGCCGCCGGCGCAGCTTTCGGGCGGCGAGCGGCAGCGCGTGGCGATCGCGCGTGCACTGGTGCGCGACCCCAATGCCTATCTGATGGACGATCCGATCTCGGCGCTCGACGCCAGGCTGCGCGAGGAGACGCGTGTCGAGCTGAAGCGCATCCAGGGCGAGCTCGGCAAGACGCTGATCTATGTCACCCACGACCAGGAAGAGGCGATGTCGATCGCCGACCGCATCGCCATACTGGACAATGGCAGGATCCGGCAGATCGGCGCGCCGGCCGAGATCTATGACCGTCCGGCCAGCACCTATGTTGCGCGGCTGCTCGGTTCGCCTGTCATGAACATTCTGAAATCCGCCCGGGGCGAGGGCGGGGTCGAAGCCGCTGAAGGCACGATCCGGATTGCCGACAAGGCGGCTCCCGCCGATGCTGTCGAGATCGGGCTGAGGCCGGAAGACATCAAGGTCAGGCCGTGGGCGGATGGGGGCCAGGGCCGCCCGGCGCGGGTGTTCGAGGTCGAGCCCCTTGGCGGCTACACCGTCGTGACACTCGCCGCCGGGCAGGCGCGGCTGAAGGCGCTGCTGCGCGGCCAGCCTGACATCAGGCCGGATGCGATGGTGGCGATATCCTGCGAGCCGGCCCGCGTGCATTATTTCGGGCAAAGCGGAGGCGCGTTGGCGCGATGATTGCGGCCGCGAGGACAGAGTTTCGGGAGGAAGACATGACAGCCAAAGGCTTCGAGCCGGACGTTAAGGTCCGCACCAAGGAATACAAGATCGGCTGTGTCGGGGCCGGCATGATCATGGCCGAATGTCATCTGGCCGCCTACAAGGAAGCCGGGTTTCCGGTCGTGGCGATCGCCTCGCGCACCCCCGCGAATGCGCAGAAGGTCGCGACGCGCTGGGACATCCCGACCGTGCACGACACGCCGGAACAGCTTATCGAGGACACCAACGTCGAGATCATCGACCTTGCCTTCCCGCCCGACTTGCAGCCGGCGCTGATCCGCCATGCGCTGAAGCAGAAGCACATCAAGGCGATCCTGGCGCAGAAGCCTCTGGCGCTGTCGGTCGAGGAAGCCGTCAAGCTGCGCGACGAGGCGGCGAAGGCCGGCAAGATCCTCTCGGTCAACCAGAACATGCGCTACGACCAGTCGATGCGCGTGCTGAAGCAGATCATGGACAGCGGCGCGCTGGGCGACATCGTCTTCGCGCAGATCGACATGCATGCCATCCCGCACTGGCAGACGTTCCTCGAGGATTACGACCGGCTGACGCTCGCCAATATGAGCGTGCACCATCTCGACGTGCTGCGCTTCCTGTTTGGCGATCCCGACGAGATCACGACGCTGACGCGCAAGGATCCGCGCACCAAATTCGACCATCTGGACGGCATCACCGTCTCGACGCTGCGCTTCCCGTCCGGCGTGCTTGCCGTATCGCTGGAGGACGTCTGGTCCGGTCCGCGGCAGGATGGCTACAAGGACGACCAGCACATCAACTGGCGCGTCGACGGCACCAAGGGCGTCGCCAAGGGTACGATCGGCTGGCCGACAGGGGCAGCCTCGACACTGACCTATGCCTCGGCCGAAACCACCGGCGGCGAGTGGGTCACGCCTCATTGGGACACCATGTGGTTCCCGCATGCCTTCATCGGCGTCATGGAGCAGCTGCAGCACGCGGTGAAAACCGGCGCGCCGCCGGCGCTCTCGGTCGCCGACAACGTCAAGACCATGGCGCTGGTCGAGGCGGGCTACCGCTCGATGGCGGAAGGCCGCACGGTCAAGCTTTCCGAAATCGCTATCTGATCACCACAACCGAAACACCAGACAACTGAATCGCTTACAGGGAGGAATTCACACCATGATGCAGGCAGGTATTTTCACGGGCTATTTCCCGTACGGCCTCGAAGAGACGGCGAAGAAGATCCGCGGGCTCGGTTTCAACACGGTGCAGCTCGACCTGCATTTTCGGGATGTCGACCTGTCCGCCGGCCAGATCACCAAGGACAAGGCGAAGAAGGTGCGCGACGTCTTCCGCGACCAAAATCTGCCCGTCTGCTGCGTGTCGGGCTATACCAACATCATCCATCCCGACAAGACCGAGCGCGACAAGCGCGTCGGCTATCTCAAGGAGATCATCCGCAACGCCCGCCATTTCGGTAGCCCTTACGTGATCTCGGAAACCGGCACCTACAACACCGAATCCGATTGGGTGCATCACCCCAAGAACAAGACCGAGGAAGGTTTCGAGGAATGCCGCAAGGTGATCGCCGACCTCGCCCAGACGGCCTATGACCATGGCGCGGTCTTCCTGCTCGAAACCTATGTCAACAACGTCGTCGGTTCGGTCGAGGAGACGGTGAAGATGTTCGCGCAGGTCGACCATCCCGGCCTTGGCCTGCTGATGGACCCGACCAATTATTTCGAGACGCACAACATCGACAGGATGGACCAGATCATGAACCAGGTGTTCGACACGCTGACCGACAAGATCAAGATAGCCCACGCCAAGGACGTCAAGCGCTCGGGCGACGACAAGTCCGAGAAGCACGCCGATATCGGCGACGCCGATGCGATGGAAAGCCACACCTTCCGCGGCGTCGGCGAGATTGAGCTGCCGGCGCCGGGTCTCGGTTCGCTGAACTATGACCTCTACCTCAAGCGGCTGGCGGAAAAGCACCCGAACATCCCCGTCATCATCGAGCATCTGTCGGAAGACGACGTGCCGCGCGCCAAGACATTCCTCGACGGGAAGTTCCGCGCCAACGGCCTCTGATGGCTCCAACAAGGGAGGAAACAATGTTGAAATTCGCTTGGAAATTGGCGGCCGCCGCGACGGTGCTCGCCGGCGTCGCCCTCGGCTCGCCGGCGCTGGCGCAGGATGGTCAGAAGACCTTCTATCTGCTGTCGCATGGCGGCCCGTCGGATGCGTTCTGGATCGACTGGAACGCCGGCGCCACAAAAGCCTGCGACCAGCTCAAGGTGACCTGCAAGATCTCCTTCAGCGGCGGCGACATGGCGGCGCAGAAGGAGGCCTTCAATTCGGCGTTGGCCGCAAAGCCCGACGGCATCGCCACCACGTCGGCGCAGCCCGGCCTGTGGACGGAAGAAGTGAAGGCGGCCAAGGCGGCCGGCATCCCGATCGTGTTCTTCAACACCGACGATCCGGCGACGGGACGCCAGGCCTATGTCGGCGCCGATCTGAAGGAAGCCGGCGTCATCTGGGCCAAGTATCTGGTCGACCACAAGATGGTGAAGCAGGGCGACAAGGTGTTCCTGCCGGTGGAAGTGCCCGGCGCCAGCTATCAGCAGCTGGAAACCGCGGGCATCGCCAGCGTGTTCGACCCGTTGGGGATCAAATATGACGTCGTCGATTGCGGCACCGATCCGGCCGGCATCATCGCCAAGATGACCGATTATATGGTGGCCAACAATCCGCCGGCGATCATCGCGCTCGGCGATTCCGTGGCGGCCAGCGTCAAGCGGGTGTTCGACGGCGCCGGCGTGCCGGCGGGCAAGATCCCGGTCGTTGGCTGGGGCAACTCCAAGGAGACGGCGCAGGCCGTCAAGGACGGCTTCGTCAACGCCGCCGCCTGGCAGTACCCGTCGGCGCAGGGCTTCATGCCGGTGGCGCTGCTCGGCCTCGCCGCTTCGGGCGAACCGATCGGCTACGACATCCACACTTTCGGCCTCTACGACGCGTCGAGCGTCGACCCGATCCTGAAGCTCTACGACAAGAAGTGAGAAAGCAGCGCCCGCCGCCTGGCGCGGCGGGCGCCATTTTCAAAGCATGGTTCAAACAGTCATGACGATCGCCGCAGAAGACGAAATGCCTGTCGGGAAACGCAGATCGAGCCTGATACGCTCGCCGCAATTCTCCTCGCTCGTCATCCTCATTGTCCTGCTGGCGGTGTTCGCCATCGCTGACCGCAATTTCCTGTCACCGCTCAACATCTCCAACATGATGGCGTTCCTGCCAGAGCTCGGCATCATCGCGCTCGGCATGACGCTGCTTTTGACGGCGGGCGAATTCGATCTTTCTGTCGGTGCCGTGTTCGGACTGGCGCCGGTGGTGGTGATGCTGCTGGTGCAGAACGGCGGCTGGGATATCGGCGTCGCCTTGCTGGCGGGGCTTCTCCTGTGCATCGCGATTGGCGCGATCAATGGGCTGATCGTTACCAAGATCGGCATCTCGTCCTTCCTGGTGACGCTGTCGATGCTGCTCGTCGTGCGCGGCGCAGCGCTCTACATCACGCAAGGGTTTCCGCTGAAATCCTGGGACCAGCCCGGCTTCTTCGTGACGCTGCTCGCCGGCAGCTTCAACATCGGCTCGTTCCGCTTCTACACGTCGCTGTGGTGGTTCATCGGCCTGTCGCTGTTTGCCATCTACATCCTGCGTTACGCCAAGCTTGGCAACTGGATCAGCGCCATCGGCTCCAATCGCAACGCGGCGGTGGCGCGCGGCGTGCCGGCCGACGCGGTCAAGATCTGGCTGTTCATCGCGACCTCGGTGCTGGCCGGTCTTGCCGGCATGATCAGCGCCTTCCGCATCTCGGCGGCCTCGCCGGTGGCCGGCACCGGCTATGAGCTGGAAGTCATCGCCATGGTGGTGGTCGGCGGCACGGCGCTGACCGGCGGGCGCGGCACCATCCTCGGCACCATTGTCGGCGCGCTGATGCTGCGCGCCATCCGCAACGGCATCGTGCTGATCGGCGTGCCGGGGCTCGCCTATAACATCTTTGTCGGCCTCATCATTCTCGCCATGCTCATCCTGCACGCTCTGCTGCAGAAGAACGCCGCAAGGAGCTGACGATGGAAGTGCTGCGGCTACAGAACCTGCAAAAATCCTTCGGCAGCGTGCGTGCGCTGAAGAATGCCTCGCTCACGCTGCGGGAAGGCGAAGTGGTGGCACTGCTCGGCGACAATGGCGCCGGCAAATCGACGCTGATCAAGGCGATCTCGGGCGTGTTCCCCGTCGATCGTGGCGATATCTTCGTGCGCGGCGAAAAGGTTTCGATCCGCTCGACCCGCGATGCGATGGACCTCGGCATCGAGACCATCCACCAGGACACGTCGCTGGCGCCGGATCTCAGCATCGCCCGCAACCTTTTCCTCGGCCGCGAGCCGGTCAAATTCGGCTGGCTCGGCGTCTTCGCGCCGCTTGATCTGGCGAAGTTGCGCAAGGCCGCTTCCGAACTGCTCAAGCGCGTCGGCATCTCGAAAAAGCTCGACGCCGATGCGCTGGTCTCGACGCTGTCGGGCGGCGAGCGCCAGTCGATCGCCATTTCGCGCGCCATGCAGTTCGCCGCCAAGGTGATCATCCTCGACGAGCCGACCAACAATCTCGGCGTCGAGGAAACCCACGGCGTGCTGCGCTTCGTCAAGGAGGTGCGCGACGCCGGCCATTCGGTGCTTTTGATCACCCACAACATCCACCACGTGTTCCAGGTCGCCGACCGCATCATCGTCATGCGCCGCGGTGAAATCGTCGCCGAACAGATCGTCGCCGACACCGACCTCCTGACCGTGGAAAGCATCATCACCGGCGCCGACATGTCGGCCCTGCTCAAGGAGGCGAGGGCAAAGTGAAGGGCGTCGCATGGTAGAGCTTTACGGCAAGACGCTGTCGCGACGGCAAGTGGCCGAGCGCTCCGGCATGCTGTCGCAATTCGCCGGCGTGCGGCTGATGACGCTTGGCGACGGTGTCGAGCGCGGCATCCGCATGCTGGAGTTCCGCACCGGCTCGGGCCTGCGCTTCACCGTGCTGGTCGACCGGGCGCTTGATATCTCGGACTGTGACTTCAAGGGCCAGGCGATCGGCTGGCATTCGCCGAGCGGCTTTCGCCATCCTGGGCTGCACGATTATGAGGGGGAGAGCGGGCTCGCCTGGGCACGCTCCTTTCCGGCCTGCTGGTCACCTGCGGCCTCGACCACATATTGGGCCGCGAAGAAGTGCCGGCGGAAAACTACAACTATCCCGGCAAGAAGACCGTGACCCATTCGCTGCATGGCCGCGTCGGCGCGATCCCGGCGCGGCTGACCGGCTATGGCGAGCGCTGGGATGGCGACCGCTGCGTGCTGTGGGCCGAAGGCATCGTCCAGCAGTCGGCGGTGTTCGGCGAGGATCTGCATCTCATCCGGCGCATCGAGGCCGATGTCGGCGGCACCGAGATTCGGCTTTCCGACCGTGTCGTCAATCACGGCTTCAACCGCACGCCGCATATGTATTTCTACCACATCAATGTCAGCCATCCCTTGCTCGACGCGGGCTCGCGCTATCTGGCGCCGATCCGCGATGTGGTGTGGGCCGGCCATGCCGGCGAGCGCTATGAGGCGCAGAAGGTCGGCTACCGCACGGCGCCGGCGCCGCAGCTGGGGTTCAGCGAGCAGGTCTGGCAGCATGAGATGGGCGCCGACGATAAAGGCCAAGTGCCGGTGGCGGTGGTCAACGACCGGCTCGGTCTCGGCTTCGAAATGGTGACGCGCAAGGATCAGCTGCCTTGCGCCTATCAGTGGCAGAATTTCCAGGCCGGCCAGTATGCGCTGGGCATAGAGCCCTCGACCCATCATGTGCTCGGCGATCTCGCCGCGCGTGAACGCGGCGAGATGATCTGGCTGGAGCATGGCGAAGCCCGGGCCTACGATGCGGTGTTTCGCGTCCTCGATGGCGGCGGTGAGATTGCGGCGGCGGAAGGCAGGATCGCAGCGATCGCAAGGCAGCCGCAGCAGGATTATCCCAGTCCGTCGGGAAATTTTCCGAGATTGGGGGCATGATGCGACAGGAATGCTCCGGCTGGCGGGCCGGAAACCGGAGGTCGGTGTGATGGGCAAAAAACGCGACTACAGCCTGGTCGGCGAAAGCACGCGGGCCTCGATCGAGACCGGCCTGGCTTCGGCCGAGTGGTACCACACCGACGTGCCGCGCAAGGCGATGAAGGAGCTGATGCAGCGCTCCGACGGCCCGGCGATCCGCGACACCATCATCTGGCTCGCTGTCATCGTGGGCTCGGCTGCCGGCATCGTCTGGTTCTGGGGCTCGTGGTGGGTGGTGCCGTTCCTGTTCGTCTATGGCGTGCTTTACGGCTCGTCGAGCGACTCACGCTGGCACGAATGCGGCCACGGCACGGCTTTTCGCACGCGCTGGATGAACGACGTCGTCTACCACATTGCCTCCTTCATGCTGATGCGCAATCCCGTGCAATGGCGCTGGAGCCATGCCCGCCACCACACCGACACCATCATCGTCGGCCGCGACGCCGAGATCGCCGTCATGCGGCCGCCCGACCTGTTGAAGGCAGGACTGGCCTTCACCGGCATTCTCGACTTCCGCTATTCGCTGCCAACGCTGGTGCGCCAGGCCTTCGGCACGCTGTCGGAGGACGAGAAGAGCTACATACCCGAGATGGAACAGCACAAGGCCGTGGTCGTCGCCCGCTGGCACGTCGCCATCTATGTCGCGACGATCGCGCTGGCGATCGCGCTGCGGTCATGGGTGCCGCTGGTGCTGATCGGCCTGCCGCGCCTTTACGGCACCTGGCACATGGTGACGACCGGCCTGCTGCAGCATATTGGGCTCGCTGACAATGTCGTCGACCATCGGCTCAACACCCGCACCGTCTACATGAACCCGATCAGCCGGTTCATCTACTGGAACATGAATTATCACGTCGAGCACCACATGTTCCCGATGGTGCCGTATCACGCGCTGCCCAGGCTGCACGAGCTGATCAAGCAGGATCTGCCTGAGCCGAACCCGTCAATGTGGCATGCCTATCGCGAGGTCTGGCCGGTTCTGCTCCGGCAACTGAAATACGAGGATTTTTATCTCAAGCGCGAATTACCGCCGACGGCCAGGCCCTATCGCGGCGAGTTCCACGAGGTCGATATGTCGGCGGCGGCCGAATAGCTGAGGAGACCGAGATGGCCGATTGGGTTGAAGCGTGCGCGGTGGACGATGTCGAGGAAGAGGACGTCATCCGCTTCGATCATGGCGGACGAACCTTCGCCATCTATCGCAGCCCAGATGACGAGTACTTCGCCACCGACGGCTTCTGCACGCATGAGAGGGCGCATCTGGCCGACGGGCTGGTGATGGACGACATCATCGAATGCCCGAAGCACAATGGCCGCTTCAACTACAAGACGGGTGCCGCCAAAGGCGCGCCGGTCTGCGTCAATCTCGCCACCTATCCGGTAAAGATCGAGGCCGGTAAGGTCATGATCCAGATCTGACGCGTGGCATGATCAACCAATCGCGCATCGCGGCAAGCAACAGAGGGGACGTTTTAATGAGCCGAAAGAGACCGACCGTCGCCGATCTGCGCGCCATGAAGGGCAAGCGTCAGCTGACCATGCTGCGCGTGCTGACGCTCGACGAGGCGGAGGCCGCCGAACGGGCAGGGGTCGACATCGTCTCGGTGCCGCCCGAACTGGTGCTCAACCCACAGTACCGCGATGCGGCACCCAGCCTGTTCACCATGCCGGGCGAAAACTTCTTCGAGATCGGTACGGCGGATGATTTTGTCCGCTGGTCCTTCCGGCTCTACAAGGCCGGCGCCGACGCGGTCTATTGCAGTGCTGGCTACGCCACGATCAAGCGCATGGCGGACGACGCCATTCCCGTCATCGGCCATGTCGGCCTCATTCCGTCCCGCGCCACCTGGACCGGCGGCTTCAAGGCGGTCGGCAAGACCGCCGACACCGCCATCCAGGTCTTCGAAGCGGTGAAGCAGCTGGAGGCCGCCGGCGCCATCGGCGCCGAGATCGAAGTGGTGCCGGTCGAGGTGGCCAAGGCGATCTCGGAGCGCACCTCGCTGATCATGCTGTCGATGGGGGCGGGCACCGGCTGCGACGCGCAATATCTGTTCGCCGAGGACATTCTTGGCCAGAACCGGGGCCACATGCCGCGCCACTCCAAGGTCTACCGCAACTTCGCCGCCGAATATGACCGGCTGCAGGCCGAGCGGGTGGCGGCCTTCTCCGAATATGTCGCCGACGTCAACAGCGGCGCCTATCCCGAGGACAGGCACATCGTGCATATGGATCCGGCCGAGCTCAGCCTGTTCCTGAAAAAGGTAGACGCAAAGAGCTGACTACTCGGGTTCTTTGCCGACCGTCGCGGCGCCTTGCCATGTTCCATCAGCGAGCATGGCGTGAAGCACCTCGGCGTCGGCCCCCAGCGGCCGATCGTCCTTCAGCATCGATACATGCGCGCGCACCGCCGCGTAGATCGCGCCGGTGCGTGGCGCCAGCGTCAACCCTTCACGCAGGTCGACGGCCTGGGCGGCTGCCATCAGCTCGAAGGCGATCAGCCGTCGCCACAGCGCAATCATTCCGGCGCATTTCGAAACGGTGAGGAGCGACTGGGTCGCGTGATCCTCGACACCTTCCGAAACGGGCAGGAAGTCGAGCATCACCGGATTGGCCTTGTGGCGGATCGCGGCCAGGATCGATGTCGCCGTCTTCTGCAGCGGCACGAAACCGGCCGAAGCGCCGCCGATGGGCGACAGATATTTGGTCAGGCCGTTGCGGCCCGAACCGGAGAGCTGGATGAAGCGGGCGACGCTCGCGGCGGCGCATTGCGCGATCGCCAGGCCGAGCGTCTCGAAGGCGAGCGAAAGTGCGGCCGTGTGGAAATTACCGGTCGACAGCACCAGTTCATCATCGCCCAGCACCAGCGGGTTGTCGGCGGCGGCGTTGAGTTCGATCTCGACGGCGCGTTTTGCCTGTCCGATCGCCTCGATCAGCGCGCCATGGATCGACGGCATGCAGCGGATCGACAGCGGGTCCTGAATAGTGGTCGGCGCCGGCATCTCGTCGCGGGCTAGCAGATCGTGCAGGGCCTTCGCCGCCTCCTGCTGTCCGGCGGCCGGCCGCGCCATCTGCAGGCGCGGATCGAGGATGGTGCGGTTGGCGCCGAAACCTTCCATGGTCAGCGCGCCGGCCTGCTGCTGCTGGGCCAGCGCCGACAGCGCATCCGTAACGCAAAGCGCGCCGCTGCCCGAGGAGACCGCCGAGGCGTTGATCAGCGACAGTCCATCTTTCGGCGCCAGGCTGATCGGGGCCAGGCGGGCCATCATCAGCGCCTTGGCCGCCGGCATGCGCCTTCCCTGGTAATCGGCCTCGCCTTCGCCGATCAGCACACGGGCAAGGGCGGTCATCAGCACGAGGTCGCCGGCGCCGATCGAGCCGAGCGACGGCATGACCGGATGGACGCCGGCATTGAGCGCATCGACCAGAGCGACAAAGACGGCGGGCGACAGGCCGGAGCCGCCGGCGGACAGCATTGTCAGGCGGGCGAGCATGGTTGCCCGCACGGCCTCGACCGGCAGGGCTTCGCCGACGGCACCGCTGCGCCCCTCAAGCAACTGGCGCTGGAAGGCGCTGGCGTCGCCCTCGACCGTCGTGCCGAGATTGGCGCCGAGCCCGGTGTTCAAGCCATAGATCTGCTGGCCGGAGGCGGCGGCCTGGTCGAGCACTTTGCGCGCCTTTTCCAGCCTGCCGATAACATCGGGTCCGATCTCCACCTTGCGTGCTTCACGGGCGACGCTGGCGACATCGCCGACACTGACGCCGGCTCCGGTGAGGACGAGCGCGCTCATGCGAAACGCAGCCTCTGGCCAATGCCTTGCGCCTGGGCCTTGGCCAGCATCGCCTTTCCCAACGCAATATCGGACAGCGACAGGCCGCGATGCCAGAACAGGATCGTTTCGTCCTCGCTTTGGCGCCCCGGCTTGAGGCCGGCGGCGATCTGGCCGAGTTCGGCATGCAGCGTCTTTTCGCTGAGCCGTCCGGTCTCGACATGGGCGCGCAGCGAACCGAACTTGCCGCCCTTGCACTGGCCCCAATCGTCGACGACCATTTTCTGCATGATGTCGGTTAGCGACAGCTCCACCGCGCTCATCGTGCCATAGGGCACGACCAGCGCGCCGGGCTTGATCCATTCGGTCTTGAGCAGCGGCTGCGGCTCCGGCAGCCGCGAGGCCTCGACGACGATGTCGGCGCCCTTGACGCAGCTCTCCCAATCAGAGACCGCAGTGACCTTCTTGCCGAGATCGGCCGAAAGCTTGGCGGCAAAGCCGTCGCGGCTTTCCGGGCGGCGCGAATGGACACGGATCTCGTCGAAGTCGAAGAGATGGTCGAGCAGCCGCACATTCCAGTAGGCGGTGCCGCGCGCGCCGATATGGGCGAGCACCTTGGAGTTCTTGCGCGCCAGATGCTTGGCGCCGATGGCGGTGACGGCGCCGGTGCGCATGTCGGTGATGACGGTGGCGTCGAGAATGGCGCGCGGTGTGCCGGTGCGCGGATCGAACAAATTGAGGATGCCGAATTCCGAGGGCAGGCCGTGCAGATAGTTGTCGACATAGTCGCCGACGATCTTCACGCCCGCCGTGTCGAGCGGCGCCACATAGCCGCGCAGCACGTTGAAATGGCCGTGGAAGGATGGGTCCGGTTCGAGGTGTACGCGCGGCTCGATCACCGTCTGGCCCTTGCCCTGGGCGACCAGGCCAGCCTCCACGGCGGCGATGATCTCGCCATCGGTCATGGCAAGCGCTTCGATGTCGAGGGCATTGAGATAGTCGATATAGATGGGCTTCATTTTACGCGCATGCTTTCCTCGGTCCACCCCTCCCATCCCATAGCAGGCCGCGACGCGACACGAAAGTTTGTTGCACCGTGTCTGGACGCAGCCGGGCAAATGCTGTTCAAACCGGACCCGTCATGACTGCCATTCCCGAGACTGAAGCCTTAGCCGAAACGGCCACCAATGCGCGGCGCGTGGCCTTGATCGTCGCCATCGCCTTCTTCATGCAGTTGCTGGATTCGACGATCATCTCGACCTCGCTGCCGCAGATGGGTGCCTCCTTCGGCGTGCCGGCGGTGGCGATGAGCATCGGTATCACCGTCTACATGCTGACCATGGCGGTGTTCGTGCCGCTGTCGGGCTGGCTCGCCGACCGCTTTGGTGCGCGCAACATCTTCTCGTGGCGATCGCGCTGTTCACGCTGGCCTCGCTCGCCTGCGGCTTTTCTGGGAATTTGACCGAATTCGTTGTCGCCCGGGCCGTGCAGGGGCTGGCCAGTGCGCTGATGACGCCGGTCGGCCGCATTCTTGTCCTGCGCAATGCCTCTAAGTCCGAACTCCTCAACGCCACCGCGCTCATCACCTGGCCGGCACTATTCGCGCCGGTGGTCGGGCCGGTGCTTGGCGGTTTCATCACGACCTATCTGTCCTGGCACTGGAATTTCTTCATCAACATTCCGCTTGGGCTGATCGGATTGGCGCTGGTCGCCCGCTTCATCCCCGGCGACCGCGAAGCCGATCCCAAGCCGCTCGACTGGCCGGGATTTTTCCTGACCTCGCTCGGGCTCGCCTGCCTGCTCTACGGCCTCGAGCGCATCGCGCATCCCGAGGATGGCGTGCTGCCGACGGTGCTGCTGATCGCGGCGGGCATCGTCATCGGCTGGCTGGCGGTGCGGCATCTGCGGCGCGCGCCGCATCCGCTGCTTGATCTCTCCTCGTTCAAGGTGCTGACCTTTGCCATCTCGACACTTGCCGCCGGCACCATCTTCCGGGTGGCGATCAACGCCACGCCGTTCCTGCTGCCGCTTTTGTTCCAGGTTGGCTTCGGCCTCTCGCCCGTCGACGCCGGCCTGATGATCCTGGCCTATTTCCTCGGCAATCTCGGCATGAAGACGGTGACGACGCCAACGCTGCGGCGTTTCGGTTTCCGCTCGGTGATGGTGGTCAACGGCATCATCGCCTCGGCCTCGATCATGGCTTGCGGGGCAATCTCGCCGCAGACGCCGCAAGCGCTGGTGGTGGCGCTGATGCTGATCGCCGGCCTGTCGCGCTCGATGCAGTTCACGGCGCTTAACACGCTGGCTTTCGCCGATATCGACGCGGCGCAGCGCAGCTCGGCGGCGACGCTGTCATCCATGCTGCAGCAGGTCGCCATGCTGTTTGGCGTCGCAGTGGCGGCGGCGATCCTCAATCTGTCGCAGATCGCCAGGGCACAGCCGGCACTCGACCTCATAGATTTTCGAATCGCCTTCCTCGTCATCGGCGCCATCGGGCTGGTGGCGGCGCTGCGTTTTCTGGTGTTGCCGCCCGCCGCCGGGGCAGAGGTTTCCGGCCATGAAGCCCGGAATTGAAATCGAGTTTCTTCGCTAGATGCGGAGATAAATTCCGCCTCATCCTTTCGCCTTGATGCTCTACTTTCGCGAATGACTGCGATGGCGCAATCGATTGCCAAAAATGCAGGAGTTTCCGGGCATTGCGCCAGTTTCGGCAATCAATGCGTCCACTCGGCGAATATCGACATCAAGCCTCGTTCTGAACGCAGATTCATTTGACGAACCGGCGCCGAGGCGATTAGCTCTGCGTTCGGGATGGCAGCGCTGCCATCGGGGCAAATGCAGACATGAACGCGATTGGCTGGCTAAATCTCACGAGCCTGAATCAGGAAGGCATTGTCTTTGCCATCGCGGTGGTGCTGTTCATTGCGGCTGCCATAGGTCTGCCGGGCTTCATCGACCCCAACAACCTCGTCGCCATCGTCCGCTCGGTGTCGGTGCTGGGCATATTGGCGCTCGGCATGGCGGTCGTCATCATCGGCCGCGGCATCGATCTGTCGGCGGTGGCGATCATGGCGATGTCGGTCGCCTGGTATCTGCAATTGCTCAACACCGGCACCTCGGATGGGCTGGCCTTCGCCTACGTACTGGCCGGCGTGCTCGCCATCGGCCTGCTCAACGGCTTTCTCGTCGCCTATGCCGATGTGCCGGCGATCTTCGTGACACTGGCGACAGGCTCGTTCGTCTTCGGCTATGTGCGCTCGCAACTGATCACGCAGGATGCGGTGCCGGTGCCGCAGGGCCATTGGGTCGAACTGCTCGGCGGCCTGCGCCTCCTCGACATCCCGATCGAAGTGTTCGTCTTCGCCGGGCTAGCCTTCCTGTTCTTCTTGTTCCTGCGCTACACCAAATGGGGTCGCTATATCTATTTCGCCGGCGACAACCCGGTCGCCGCGCGCAACATCGGCATTCCGGTGCGGCCGATGCTGGTGCTGCGCTATGTGCTCTCGGCTTTCGTCGCGCTGATCGCCGGCCTGCTGACGGCGGCCAGCCTGCATTCGATCAACACCCGCATCGTCAATTCGACGCTGCTCTACGACATCGTGCTGGTGGCGGTGATCGGCGGCATCGGCCTGTCGGGCGGGCGGGGCGGGGTGCGCAATGTGCTGGTCGGGGCGGCACTGATCGGCATCCTGCTCAACGCCATGACCATCATCGACATTCCGCTGCTTTACCAAAACCTGATCAAGGCGGCGATCCTGTTAGGGGCCATCATCGTCGACGGCATCATCAATCCGCGCGACGAACAGACCGCGCAACAGGGCGACATTTAGAGCAGATGGGCTAGCCCATCTTGCTCGGGTACCCGGCGCGATCGCGACGATCGGCCGGCAATGAAAACCGAACCAGAGGACGTGACATGAGACTGATCAAGACACTTATGGCCGCCGCAACGGCGCTCGCCGTTACCGCCTTCGTGGCGCCGACCTTCGCCGCCGACGATCCCGGCCCGGCCGCCTACGCGCAGGCGCTGAAGGGCAAGCGCGTCATGCTGGTACCGCTGGCGATGGGCTTCGACCTGGCGCAGGGCTGGGCGCACTATCTGAAGAAGGAAGTCGACGCCTGGGGTGGCACGTTCGAGACGCGAGACCCGAACTGGGTGGTCGATGCCGGCGCGCAGGCGATCACCGACGCCATCTCGTCGGACACCAGGCCCGACGTGCTGATCATCCATGCGCCGGACCTCAACTCCTATTCCAAGCTGATGAAGAAGGCGCAAGCCGCCGGCACCTATGTGCTTTTGGTCGACAACCCCGCCAACTTCCCGGCCGACGCCTTCGTCGGCAGCGACTGGGACCGGCTTGGCCAGCTCGAGGCCGAAGCGGCGATCAAGGGCTGTGGTGAGAACTCGTCGAAGAAGATCGGCCTGGTGCAGGGCGACCAGGCGAACTCTTCCAGCCTTTACCAGTATGCCGGCATCATGAAGGTGCTGGACAAGCATCCCGACTTCAAGGTGGTGGCCAAGCCCGACTCCAACTGGGATGCGACCACCTCGCGCAACGTGACGACGACCATGCTGCAGCAGAATCCGGATATCTGCTCGATCATCGATTTCTGGGATGGTGACGCCACCGGCGCATCGGCAGCGATCCGCGACGCCAAGCTCGACGGCAAGGTGTTTCTGGTCACCACCGGCGGCGGCGAGAAGGCGGCCGATTGCGACAAGCTGGCCGACGGCACCTATGGTGCCGTGGTGATGACCGATCTCGCCCGCCAGTCTGGCGACATGAACGCCATCATCAAGTTCCTGCTGCAGAGCGGCCAGCCGGCCGGCACCTCGCACACCTACATCTACACGCTGGAGAAGGCGACGACCAAGGCCGACCTGAAGCCTGACAGCTGCTGGGATTTGAAGGCGCTGCAGGCCGAGGCGGCGGCGAAGTAAGCCGGTTTTACAGACCGAATGCTACGAGGTGGCCGGACAGTTCGGCCACCTCTTTCTCTTGATCAGCGGCAGCCAATGTCCTTTCGCGAACGCCTCCAGTCCTGGCGCTACAATCTCGTGCCCGACCATCTCGTCGGCGAGATCCTGACCAAACGCTGGACCGACAACGCCATTCCATTCCTGGCGCTGGTGGTGACATTGGTGACCTTCGGCTCGGTCATTCCGGGCTTCTTCAAGCTGAACGCGCTGCAGGAATCGACCCGCCAGCTCGGCGAATTCTCGATGGTGGTCACCGGCATGACGGTGGTGATGCTGGGCGGCGGCATCGATCTCTCCGTCGGCTCGATCTTCGCGTTGTCCTGTTTCTCCGCCGTTTATGTCTTCTTCATCCTCGAACAGTCGATCTGGCTGGCGCTGGCGGCCTCGCTCGCCACCGGTCTCGTCTTCGGCGCCATCAACGGTTACCTCGTCGGGTATCTGCGGCTGCGCGCCTTCCTCACCACGCTGGTCACCTTCATTTTCGGGCGGGCGCTGTTCGACATCCTGGTCACCACCTATGCCGCTGACGTGCAGCTTTCGACCGCTACCTCGGATGTGCTCGATTTCATCGGCGACAGCACTTTCTGGGGTCTGTCGGTCTCGGTGTGGCTGGCGATCATCCTCGCCATCGTCACTCATATCGCGCTGACGCGTTCGCGGCCCGGCTGGCACGTGCTGGCGGTCGGCGGTTCCCGACGTTCGGCGCACAATGCCGGCATCCGCGTGCGCCGCACCGTGTTCATGACCTATGTCTTCTCCGGCTTCTGCGCTTCGATCGGCGGCTTCCTCATCGCCTGCCGCTTGAGCGGCGCAGGGCCGGGCACCGGCCTCAACCTCGAAATCATGGCGCTGACGGCGGCGGTGGTTGGCGGCGTCAGCCTCGGCGGCGGCCGCGGCTCGGTGATCAAGGGGCTGATGGGCGCCATCATCGTGCTCACCATGACCAATGGGTTGATCCGGCTGGGCTATGGCACTGGCACCAACCAGATGGTGCTCGGCATCATGCTGGCGGTGGCGGTGACCATCGACATCCGCTGGCTGAAGAACCGCCACAAGGTGCTGAACGAAGTCTATGTCGCGCCGGTCTATCTCAAGATGGGCGAGACACAGTCGGCGGTGCCGGGTTCCGGCACGCCTTACGAACTCGACAACCGTCTGTCGGCCGCCGACCATATCGGGCTCGGCGAACTGGAAGGGCCGGAAGACGTCATCCTCGACCGCGACGACAATCTCTATTGCGGCACGCGCCATGGCGAGATCGTTCGTTTCTTCGCTCCGGACTATGTGAAGTCGGAGGTGTTTGCTCACATTGGCGGCTTTCCGCTGGGGCTGGCCTTCGACAAATCGGGCAATCTGATCAGCTGCGTCGGTGCCATGGGGCTCTATTCTGTTTCGCCGGAGCGCGAGGTAAAACGCCTGTCGGCCGAGACGTCGCGCTCGTGGACCTCGATCGTCGACGATGCACGCCTGCGCGACCCCAATGACTGCGACATCGCACCGGACGGCCGCATCTATTTTACCGACTCGACCAAGCGCTATGACGCGCATGACTGGGCGCTGGACTCGATCGAGAACCGCGCCACCGGGCGGCTGCTGGTCTACGATCCCAGGGATGGCTCGACCAAGACGCTGCTCGACGGCTACCGCTACACCAACGGCGTTTGCATGGCGCACGACGGCAAGTCGCTGTTCTTCGCCGAGAGCTGGGCCTGCCGCGTGCATCGCTACTGGCTGGAGGGGCCGAAGGCCGGCACCGCCGAATGCGTCATCCGCGACATGCCGGGCTATCCCGACAACATCAACCGGGCGTCGGACGGCAATTACTGGATGGCGTGGCTCGGCATGCGCACGCCGAGCTTCGACCTGTCGCTGCGCCATCCCGACATGCGCAAGCGCATGACGCGCCGGCTGCCGCAGGACGAATGGCTGTTCCCCAACATCAACACCGGCGGCGTGGTGAAATTTACGGAGAAGGGTGGCATCGTCGAGGCGATGGGGGACCTCACCGGCGGCGCGCATCCAATGGTCACCTCGATGCGCGAGCACAAAGGATTTCTGTTCGTCGGCGGCATCCTCAACAACCGCATCGGCCGCTACAAGATTTCGGGCGCCGACCCGAACTGGACCAGCCCGGCTTCCTATTGGGGAGCAAAGCCATGATGCTCGATCCGATCCTGGATATGTTTCGCGGCAACGCGGTCACTATCCCGCCGCTCGACGGCGCTTTCCGGCCCAACACGCGGCTCGATGATGCGCCGGCTTTTGCCGAGCTGACCGAGCCGGATAATTTGCTGGCCTCCAATGACAGGCTGCTCGCCTCCAGTGGCAACGCCGTCTATTCGCTCGCCGCCGGAGCTGAGCCCAAAATCGTCGAGACCTTTGCGTCTCCGATCACTGCGCTGGCGTTGTCGCCATTGGGCGAACTCACGGTCGGGTTGGAAAGTGGCAAGCTGCTGATATCAGGCAAGGAGGTTTCGCTACCGACGGAGGTCCGCTGCATCACTGCGCTCGCCTATGCCGAAGACGGCGTGTTGTGGCTGGCCAATGGTTCGGCGGAGCACTTGGCGTCGCAGTGGGCCGCCGATCTGGTGAAGAAAGGCGCCTCCGGTTCGCTTTGGAGGCGGGACGCGGCGGGCGGCGAATTCCGCAAGGTGGCCGGCGATCTCGCTTTTCCCTATGGGCTCCATCCCGTCGGTAGGGATGTGCTGGTGAGCGAGAGCTGGCGCCATCAGATCATCCGCTTCGATGGCGCGACCGGAAACCGTTCAACCGTGCTGACGCATCTGCCCGGCTATCCCGCGCGGCTTTCGCCTTCTGGCGATGGCGGCGCCTGGCTGGCCCTGTTTGCACCGCGCAACCGGCTGATCGAATTCGTGCTGCAGGAAACGCACTACCGGCAGGACATGATCGACCAGGTGCCGCCGGCCTACTGGATTGCGCCGGCGCTGGCCTCCAGCCGCAGTTTCCTCGAACCGCTGCAATGCGGCGGCATTCGCACGATGGGCATCCATAAGCCATGGTCGCCGAGCCGCTCTTACGGGCTGGTGGTCAAGCTCGACGCAGAGATGCAGCCGCAATTCAGCCTGCACAGCCGCGCCAACGGCACGCGTCACGGCATCTGCAGCGTGACGGAAAAGGCCGGCCGGCTGTTCATCGCCTCCAAGGGCGGTGATTGTGTGCTGGCTGTCGATACGGGAGGTTTCTGATGGAACCGATCGTTCGCCTGGAGAACGTGACCAAAAATTATCGCGGCGTGCCTGCGGTGAAAAATGTCAGCTTCGACCTGCGCAAGGGCGAGATCCATGCGCTGCTCGGCGAAAATGGTGCCGGGAAATCGACGCTGACCAAGATTATAGCCGGCGTTGTCGACGCCACCTCGGGCAAGATGTTCCACAAGGGCCGGGAGATCGCCTACGCCTCGCCGCATGCGGCACTCGAGGCCGGCATCGCCATGGTGTTCCAGGAAACCAGCCTGGTGCCGTCGATGACGGTGGCGCAGAACCTCTATCTCGGTACTGAAAAATTCCTCAACCGGCTGCGCGGCACGTATATTTCAGCACAGCAGTTCCTGCAGTCGCTGAATTTCCCGGTCGACCCCAACGCCATGGTGGCGACGCTGGGCGCGGCCAAGCGGCAGATGGTCGAGATCGCGCGCGCCGTTCACCACAATGCCGAGATCATCATCTTCGACGAGCCGACGGCGACGCTGACGCCGGAAGAGAAACGGCACTTCTTCGCGCTGATCCGCCGGCTGAAGGCGAGCGGCGTCTCGATCGTCTTCATCAGCCACGCGCTGGAAGAGGCGCTTGCCATCGCCGACCGCATCACCATTTTGCGCGATGGCGAACTGGTCGTAACCGACGATACATCCGCCTTCGACCGCGACAAGATCGTCGCCGCCATGGTCGGGCGCACTTTGTCGGGGCAGATCTATCGCCAGCGCGACGAGGCCAAGCTGCGCAAGGCCGGCAAGAAGGTGCTGTCGGTGCAGGACATTTCGATGAGCAATGTCGTGCGCAACAATTCCTTCTCGATCTTCGAGGGCCAGATCACCGGTGTGTTCGGGCTGATCGGCTCCGGCCGCACCGAGACCTTCAAGATCGTCTCCGGCATCTACAAGCGCGACTTTTTGCGCGGCGGCGCGATCGAGCTCGACGACAAACCGGTACGCTATCTCGTGCCGAGTGAAGCTGTTGCCGACGGCATCGTCTATGTCACCGAAGACCGCAAGAGCGAGGGCATTTTCGAGACGATGGGCATTGCCGAAAACCTGTTCGGCGGGCTCTTGGCGGCGGGCCGCGAAAAGGCCTGGGTGATCAACCAGCAGGAGATGCGCGCGCTGTCGGCCGAGTGGACGAAGACGCTCAACATCAAGGCGATCAACGACAATGCGCGCGTGGTCGAGCTCTCCGGCGGCAACCAGCAAAAGGTTGTGATCGGCAAGGGGCTGGTGCAGCAGCCGCGCATCGTCATCTTCGACGAGCCGACGCGCGGTGTGGATGTCGGCGCCATCGCCGAGATTCATCAGATCATCAACCGGCTGGCCGACGAGGGGTTGGCCGTGGTCGTCATCTCGTCCTACCTGCCGGAGATCATGAACCTGTCGGACCGGATACTCGTCTGTCGGCAGGGGCGCATCGTGGAAGAAGTCTCACCGGCGGAAGCGACGGAGGAGAAGATCATGTACGCGGCGGTGCATTAGGGGGTGCTGGCCGGTGCTTGGCGGTGCGTATACGTTGGTAATTGGCAAAAACGCCTGTCCCTTCGTCATCCACGGGCGGAGCAAGGAGCGTAGCGACGCGGCGCAGACCCGAGGATCCATGCCGGGCCTCCTAAGCGCCGCTACGGTGCAGGATTCTGCTCCGCTGCACTCTATGGCTAAGGTCGCGGCATGGATCCTAGGGTCTCCGCGACGGCGCTTCGCGCCTGCTCCGCCCTAGGATGACGAAGGTGAGGGGGCTCCGCAGACGTCCACGGTTTGCTCCAATCCGCATCAAAAACTGAATCAGACGAGCCGATTAGTCATCTTTGTTAGAGACATGAATCAACGACCTGATCCGCCGATCCAAACGAAGGAAAAACGCCATGGCCACCACAAAACTCCTCAGCGATGCTGAGGTGGAAAAATCCCGGCGGTGAAGGCCGTGTTCGACGACATCCGTGCGACGCGCAAATCGGATTTCGTCAACAATTTCTGGCGCGGGCTGGCCAATGATCCGGCGTCGCTGAAGCGTGTGTGGGAGCAGCTCAAGGTGGTGATGGTTGCCGATAGCGCCATCGATCCGTTGACCAAGGAAATGATCTACATCGCGGTGTCGACCGCCAATGGCTGCTCCTACTGCGTTCACTCGCACACGGCGGCGGCGCGAGCCAAGGGCATGACCGACGCCCAGCATGGCGAGTTGGTGTCGATCATCGGACTCGCCGGCCAGACCAACCATCTGGTGACGGCGATGCAGATTCCGGTCGATCCGCAATTCGAGGTGAAGTGAACCTGTCTTGCTGCCGCGTGTCACAGGATTGTGAGCGCGGCCGATGCGCCGACTAACGACGGTAAGTATCTGAAATATCTTCAATTTCTGTGCTGCGGTAATCTTCTCTGACGCTCTTCGCTGACCACTGTTCGCAATTGCACAATTTATCCCAGCCGCTGTTAAGGAAGTGACATGGAACGGCACTAAGGAAGCCCCATGCGATGCCGCTCGCCGGGGGGCTCGGCTCGCATGGTGGAGCCGGCATGAAAATCGTTCAGATCACAGATACCCATTTCAGCCCGACCAAGCCGCACTTTAACGGCAATTGGCAACCGCTCGCCGCCTGGATCGAGCAGAGCGGTGCGGACCTTGTCATCCACACCGGCGACCTCAGCGTCGACGGTGCCGACAGGGACGACGACATCGCCTTTTGCATGGATTTGATGCGGGAAATCTCCACGCCGATGCTGCTGGTGCCCGGCAATCACGATGTCGGCCATCTCCCGGGTTCGCTGCAGCCGGTCAATGCCGGACGCCTCGAGCGCTGGCGCCGGCTGGTCGGGCCGGATTACTGGATGGAGGACGCTGGAAGTTGGCGCTTCATCGGGCTCGACAGCCTGCTGATGGGGTTTGACGATGCCGAGGACGAGGCGCAGTTCGACTGGCTGCGGACCACGCTTGAAAGCCGGGGCAGCCGCCGCGTCGCGCTCTTCGCCCATAAGCCGCTGTTTGTCGATGAGCCGGGTGAGGGCGATACCGGCTACTGGAGCGTCAGGCCGGCGCAACGCCAGCGCCTCTACGATCTGATCGCCGCTCACGATGTCGCGCTGTTTGCAAGTGGCCACCTGCACCGAGCCTGGCAAGGCGAATACGAAAACACCTCGCTGATATGGGGTCCGTCGGCCGCCTTCGTCGTCGGCGAGATGGAACGCGACATGCCGGGCGAGCGGCTGCTTGGCGCCGTGATCCATCAATTCGGCGACACGGTTGCCAGCGAGATTGTCGCCATCCCCGGCATGACGGCTTACGTCCTCGACGACGTGGTTGCCGACGTCTATCCGCACGAGGCGCACAAGGTTCGAAAGCGGGTCGCGTCATGAGCGCGCTGTCGCTTCGCGGCCTGAAGAAATCCTTCGGCGGCAACGCCATTTTGAACGGCGTCAGCCTTGATGTCGAAGCCGGCGAATTCATCGCACTCGTAGGCCCTTCCGGGTGCGGCAAGAGCACCTTGCTGCGCATCCTGGCAGGGCTCGACCATGCCGACAGCGGCGACATCTTCGTCGGCGGCAGGGACATGTCGCCGATTGCCGCGGCCGACCGCAACATCGCCATGGTGTTCCAGTCCTACGCGCTCTATCCGCATTTGACGGCCGGCCAGAACATCGCCGTGCCGCTTGCCATGAAGCGGCTGAGCCGGTCGCAGCGTCTGCCGCTGGTCGGCTCCTTGCTGCCCGGCCAGAGGGAAGTCCGCACCGGCATTGCGCGCGATGTCCGCGAGATGGCGGGTTTGCTCAAGATCGACCATCTGCTCGACCGCAAGCCGGGGCAGGTGTCGGGCGGCCAGCGGCAACGCGTGGCGCTGGCACGGGCGATGGTGCGCCATCCCAGCATCTTCCTGATGGACGAGCCGCTCTCCAACCTCGATGCCAATCTGCGCGTCCATGCCCGCGGCGAGATCGTCGAGCTGCACCACCGCGCCGGCGTGCCGACACTCTATGTGACGCACGACCAGGCCGAGGCGCTTTCGATGGCCGACCGTGTAGCGGTGATGATCGGCGGCAATCTGCTGCAGCTTGCCGCGCCCGAAATGATCTACAACGATCCCGCCCATATCGAGGTCGCGCGTTTCGTCGGCCAGCCGCGGATCAACATCATCCAGGCACTCGCCGAGAACGGCCGCGTCGGGTTCGAGGGCATCCGGCTGGCCCTGCTGGAGAAAGTGCCGAACGGCCCGGTCAGCCTCGGCATCCGGCCGGAAGCCGTCAAACTGTCCCCCAGCGGGCGCAGCGGCCTTGCCGGGCAGATCGAGCGCCTCGAATTCCTCGGCTCGGAAGTCATCGCCCATTGCCGCCTCGACGCCTCCGGCGACAGTGTCATCGCCAAGCTGGCGCCGCATGAGGCGAGGGACCTGATCGCCGGAATGCCAGTGGGCATTCTTCTGCCTCCCGAACAAGCGATGGTCTTCGGCCCGGATGGCCGGCGTCTGCGCATCGCGGATGTGGCGGGCGCGCCGCAGGAGCCGGCCTATGTCTAGCGTTGCGCTGGCGGGCAATGTCCCGAGCGCCGCAGCACTTCGTGCGCGCAGTGAGGACCGGACCGCCTGGCTGCTGGCGGCGCCGGCGATCGCGCTGCTGCTGCTGTTCGCGCTCTTGCCGGTGGCCGCCGTCATCTTCCTCGGTTTCACCGATTTCGAACTCGGCTACGGCAAGTTTCGCTTCGTTGGTTTCGAGAACTACGCGCATCTCCTGAACGACCGCACCTTTCGCCGATCGCTGTGGAACACATCGGTCTACACGGCGATCGTCGCGCCGGTCTCGATCGTCCTTGGCCTGGGCGTTGCCCTGTTGATCGAAGGCGAGGGGCGGGCGCGCGGCTTTTTCCGCACCGTCTATTTCCTGCCCGTCGCCTCGCTGATCGTCGCCATGGCCACCGTCTGGCAATACATTTTCCACCCGACGATCGGGCCGCTCAACGCGCTGCTCTCGCTGGTCGGCATTCCCGGACCGAACTGGCTCGGCGCGTCGAACACCGTGCTTTACAGCCTGTCGATCATCGGCATCTGGCAGTCGGTCGGCTTCAACATGGTGCTGTTCCTGGCAGGGCTGACGGCGATCCCGCGCGAACTCTATGCCGCCGCTCACGTCGACGGCGCGAAATCGGCGCTCGACCGGTTTTTCCTGGTCACCTGGCCGATGCTCGGGCCGACGACGCTGTTCGTCGTCACCATCAGCATCACCAATGCGGTGAAGGTTTTCGAAACGGTGAAGATGCTGACCGATGGCGGCCCCAACAAGGCCTCCGAAGTGCTGCTTTTCACCATCTACCAGGAAGGGTTCGTCTATCTGCGCGTCGGCTACGCCTCGGCGATGACGGTCGTCTTCCTGGCGATCCTGGTCGTGCTCATGCTTCTGCAATACCGCGTGCTCGACCGGCGGGTGCACTACACATGAGCAGCACCGCCATTCCAGTCGGCCGCATCATC
Organism: Mesorhizobium kamtschaticum; assembly: GCF_056174585.1. Classification (NCBI taxonomy): domain Bacteria; kingdom Pseudomonadati; phylum Pseudomonadota; class Alphaproteobacteria; order Hyphomicrobiales; family Phyllobacteriaceae; genus Mesorhizobium; species Mesorhizobium kamtschaticum. The sequence continues at coordinate 3,820,826 of NZ_CM149691.1, forward strand.
CGCTTCGCGCTGCTTTCGCTCGGCGCGCTGATGATCCTTGCGCCCTACATCTTCATGATCTCGACGGCGGGCAAGACGCAGAGCGACATCTTCACTTCGTCGCTGACGCTCATCCCGCAGCATTTCTACTTCGCCGAGAATTTCGCCAAGGCGTTTGCCAAGGTACCGATGGCGACGCTGCTGTGGAACGGCGTCGTCGTCTGCGGCCTGATCTTCTTCTTCCAGGTCGCGGTCGCGATCCCTTGCGCCTATGCGATGGCCAAGCTGAAGTTCCGCGCCGCGCGGCTGATGATGGTGCTGGTCATGCTCGGCCTGCTGGTGCCGATCCATGCGACGGCGCTGCCGCTCTATGTCGCCTTCGACAAGATGTCGCTGCTCAACAGCTACACCTCGCTGGTGGCGCCCTTCACCATATCGGTGTTCGCGATCTTCATGTTCCTGCAGTTCTTCCGCGCCATGCCCGACGATCTGCTGCACGCGGCACGGCTCGACGGCATGTCGGAACTCGGCATCATCGCCCGCGTCATCGTGCCCAATGCGTGGCCGGCGGTCACCGCATTTGCGATCTTTTCCGTCGTTGCGCACTGGAACGACCTCTACTGGCCGCTGATCGTGGTCAGCAAGCAGGCCTACGCCACGCCGCCGCTCGGCCTGATGTATTTCCGGGCAGCCGAGGCCGGCGACGACTACGGCGCGCTGATGGCCGCCACGCTGATCATCACCCTTCCTCTCGTCGCCGCTTTCCTGCTCGCGCAGAAGCGCTTCGTCGAGGGCATCACCATGACCGGTCTCAAAGGCTGAATTTGCCAATAACTGACTGGGCCAACAAGGAGCACGAGCAATGAAGCATTTTTCCAGGATTTTTGCCGCAGCAGTGGCGTCACTGGCGGCGGCCCTTCCGGCCTATGCCGAAACCACGCTGACGGTCCACTATCCGATGCCTGGCTTCTTCAAGAATGTCATGGACACGATCTCGAAGAAGTTCATGGAGGAAAATCCCGACATCAAGATCCAGTTCGCCAGCCCGTCGGCGACCTATGAGGAAGGCATCCAGACCATCCTTCGCCAGGCCGGCACCGACGAAATGCCCGACATCACTTTCATCGGCCTCAACCGCCTGCGCATGCTCAATGAGCGCGACGTTGCAGTCGATCTCGGCCCGCTGGTCAAGAAGGAAGGCAACATGGCGGAGCTCGGTTTCTCCGACACGATCCTGAAGCTCGCGCAAGTCAACGGCAAGCAGGTTGGTCTCGCCTTCGCCACGTCCAACCCGATCATGTATTACAACGCCGACCTGGTGAAGGCGGCCGGTGGCGATCCGGACAATCCGCCCAAGACCTGGGACGAGGTCATCGCGCTTGGCGGCAAGATCAAGGCGCTTGGCAACGGTGTCGACGGCATCGACTTCCGTTGGCAGGGCGATGACTGGATGTTCTCGGCGCTGCTGTTCGGCGCCGGCGGCAAGATGCTGAACGAGGACGAAAGCAAGGTCGCCTTCAACGGGCCGGAAGGCGAGAAGGCGGTGGAGATCCTGGCGCGGATGGTGAAGGAGGGCGGCATGCCGGTCTTCACCAAGCCGGCGGGCGAGCAGGCTTTCGCGGCCGGCAAGGTCGGCTTCGAGTTCCAGACCACTGGTGCACTGGTCAACACGATCAAGAACGTCGGCGACAAGTTCACGCTGCGCACCGCCAAAATCCCGCTGATCGATCCGGTCAACGGCCATCTGCCGACCGGCGGCAATGCCGTGGTTATCCTGACCAAGGACGCGGCCAAGCAGGAAGCCGCCTGGAAATTCGCGAAATTCGCCGCCGGCCCCTATGGCGCTTCCGTCGTCGTGCCGGGCACCGGCTATGTCCCCAACAATGAGCTGGCGGCGAAATCGTCAGACTATCTCGGCGACTTCTACAAGAAGAACCCGCTGTTCCAGGCCGGGCTGAGCCAGATGCCGCTGATGGTTCCGTGGTATGCCTTCCCGGGCACCAACGGCGTCAAGGTAACGCAGACCATCGTCGACAATCTGTCGCGCATCGTCGACCAGTCGGCCACGCCCAAGGAAGCGCTCACCGACGCGGCCAGCGACGTCGAAGGCATGCTGCCAACGCAGTAAGGGTTTTCCAGGAGCAGCCGCCCCAGCGCGGCGGCTGCCCCTGTGTCAGACGGGTCTGTAGACCCGCTCCGCCGTGTTCCAGAATATATCGGCCTCGGCCGCCGCACCATGCCTGGCCACCGCATCGCGGTGCGCCTTGATCAGCTCGGCGTGGCTGGTCCAGAGCTTCTCGATCGGGAAGTTGGAGCCGAACATCAGGTGGTCCGAGCCCAGAATGTCGATCGCATTGTCGACGATATAGGCGATCAGTGCCGGATCGTTGCGGTGGACGAAGGTGCCGAGGCCGGACAGCTTGGCGTAGAAATTCGGCGCCGCCGACAGCGTGCGCAGGCCGGCCGTCCAGGCTTGGATGGTTTCCGGTTCCATGCCGGTCAGCATGCCGGCATGGGTGAGGATGAAATTGGTTTGCGGGTTTTCGCCGACCAGCGTCAGCCCGTCCTTCATCTGGGCGGGGAAGAGCTGCAGGTCGAAGGACAGGTCATAGTCCTTCAGCCGGGCCACATTGGCGCGCACCTTGGGGGCGATGACCTGATCGGCCGAGGCGGCGAAGCGGAAGGCCGGCGTCTCGTGCCAGTGCAGTTGCATGCGCACGCCGCGCAGCAGCTTGTATTTCATCAGCCGGTCGATCTGGTGGCGGACATCGTCGACCGTCATGTCGGCATAGCCGACGATGGCGTGCGGCCAGCCGGTCTCGTCTGCCGTTTTCTGCAGGAAGGCGACTTCCTTCTCGAAATCCTCCTTCGCCCAGTTGGTCTGGACATAGACTGCCTTTTCGACGCTGGCGCCTTTCTGGTCTTCGAGGAATTCCCCGATCGGGTAGTCGCGGCGGATCGGCTCGTAAGGGCCGAAGATGCGCGGCACCATCGGCCCGACCAGCCAGGGCTGGTCCTGCTGGCGCCAGATGTGGAAATGCGCGTCGATGGCTTTCTGCATCACGATACCCTTTTCCAGATTGTCGATGCCGCGGGGGCAGGGCGGGCGAGCGACAGGATGAAATCGGCGAGGCCGGCGAGCGAGGAGCCGTCGACCAGATCGTCCAGCACCGGCAGGATGGCGCGGAGCGCCGCCGTCACTGGGCGAAAGCGCGGGTCGCCGGCTAAAGGTGTTGCCAGCGACAGCCGGAAGGCGCGGGCACTCAGCCTTCGCATCGCTGTCTCCAGCTCGGCATGGTCGCCGCGCTCCAGCGCGTCGGAGAGAATGACGATCGCGGCACCGCGTGCAAAGGACGAGAAGCGTGGCACCGACAGGAAGGCGAGCAGGGTCGGCCCCATTCTGGTGCCGCCATCCCAATCATCAACTTGTGCGGCCGCGCGGGCCAGCGCCTGGTCGCGGTCGCGGATGCGGAGGGCCGTGGTGATGCGGGTCAGCCGCGTGCCGAAAGTGAAGATTTCGGCGCGGTCCGCACCCTGCACGGCGGCATGCGCCAGCTTGAGATAGTCCGCCGTGTGCAGCTTCATCGAGCCGGAGACATCGATCAGCAGCAGCAGCTTGCGCGGCACCGTTTGGCGGCGGCGCAGGAGTGGCGAGGGGACGTCGCCGTCGGCGCTGACGATTTCGCGCAGCGAGCGGCGCAGATCGAGCTTGCCGTGCGAATGGGTGCGCACGGTGCGGAAGGAGCGGCGGGCGGGCAGGGCGGTAGACAGCTTGCGGCGGAAGGCGGTCAGCCCTTGATCGTCGCGCTGGAAATCGCGGGTGCTCAATTGCTCCAGGACCGAGGAAAGTTCGCCGCCTTCTTCGTTGCGATCGGCCTCGGTCTGCTCTTCGTCGGCGCCGCCATCATCCTTGATACGGGTTTCCTCATCGGCGTCACCTTCGACCACGGCTGAAGTGTTGCCGTAGAAATGGCTCTGGAAATGCGCTTCGAATTCGTCGCGGCGGTCGGGCGAGGGGGCGAGCGTGGCAAGAGCGGCCTCTCGGATGTCGCCCATCGAGCGTGGTCCGAGCAGTGTTATTGCCTGCATGAAGCCGGTGACTTGTTCGGGGGCGATGGCGAAGCCGTAGCGGCGGAGCAGGCGGCCGAAACCGAGCAAGGGTGCGGCGGCGCGGGGCAAGCTTTCTCCCCGCATTATTGTGTGTCGCCCCCCTCTGTCCTGCCGGACATCTCCCCCTCAAGGGGGGAGATTGGCAGCTTTGACGCTTCGCTCAGCTCTGCGACGCTGGAGATTGGCGAAAGCCGCAATGACAGGTGATCTCCCCACTTGAGGGGGAGATGTCCGGCAGGACAGAGAGGGGGGCTGTCCCGCCAGCGTTGCGGATCATTGAGGTCCCGCGTCACCCCAGAGCCTCCTCAACAATCCGGCCAAGCTCCGGCGCGATGCAGGACAAATCTTCCTCGTCCTTGATCAGCACGCCGATGGCGCGACGGAAGGCTTCCGGCCAGGGGCTGCCGCCTTTTTCGAGGATGGTGGCGGCATTGGCCCATTCGACGGCCTCGGCGATGCCGGGCGGCTTGGCCAGCGGGCGAGCACGGATGGTCTGCACGGCTGACGCCACGGCGCGCGCGGTGGCCTCGGCGACATCGCCGGCGCGCAGCATGATGATGGCGGCTTCGCGCTCGGCATCGGGATAGCCGATCCAGTGGTAGACGCAGCGCCGGCGCAGCGCTTCGGCGAGTTCGCGGGTGCGGTTCGAGGTCAGGATGACGATCGGTTGTGCGGTGGCGCGGATGGTGCCGCGCTCGGGAATGCTGATCTGGAAATCGGAGAGGAATTCCAAAAGCAGCGCCTCGAATTCATGGTCCGAACGGTCGATCTCGTCGACCAGCAGCACGCGTTGCTCTGGTGCCCTCAGCACCTGCAGGAGCGGGCGAGCGATCAAAAACCGGTCGTCATAGATATCGATCTCATGCTCGCCGGCATGGCGGATGGCGAGCAGCTGGCGTTGATAATTCCATTCGTAGAGCGCATGCGCGGCATCGATGCCTTCGTAACATTGCAGCCGTACCAGATCGCGGCCCAGCAGCTCGGCGATTGCCTTGGCCGCTTCCGTCTTGCCGACGCCCGGTACGCCTTCGAGCAGCAGCGGCTTGCCGAGCCGGATCGCCAGGAAGATGGCGGTTGCCAGGCTGTCGTCGGCCAGATAGCGCGAGGCGGCGAGATGCTGCGCCACCGCCTCCGGCGAGGTCGCGACAGTCTCTGCATTCACTCCAGACATCGCGTCTCTCAATTCGCCGCTTGCGCCTTGAGCGCGCGCAGGATGCGCTCCGGCGTGATCGGCAGCGTGTCGACGCGCACGCCGACCGCGTCGAAGACGGCGTTGGCAACCGCCGGTATCTGCGGATTGGCGCACATTTCGCCCGGTCCCTTGGCGCCGTAAGGTCCGTCGGCCGACGGCCGTTCCAACACAATGATCTCAGTCTCGGCGAGGTCGCCGGGTCCAGGCATCAGATATTGGTTGAAATCGGTGCCGCCATGGTCGCGGTTGGGATAATAGGGCTCGGTCGTCTCGTAGAGCGCGTGGCTGATGCCCATCCAGGAACCGCCGACCAGCTGCTGCTCGACCATTTTCGGATTCAGCGCGCGGCCGATCTCGAAGACGTTCTTCACGTTAAGCACCGTGACCTCGCCGGTCTCGTCATCAACCTCGACCTCGGCCACGGTGCAGGCATGCGCATAGCAGGTCGACGGCTTCATCGCGCCGGTTTCCTTCTCGGGATAGGAACGCGGGATCAGGAACATGCCGCGGCCTGAGATCGAGCGGCCGCGCTTGAAATGCGCCGACAGCGCGACATCGAAGATCGAGATCGATTTCTGCGGCGCACCCTTGATCAGTATGTTGCCCTGGCCATCGGTCTCGAGGTCGGAGGCGTTGACCTCCAGTTCCTCAGCCGCCACTTCCAGCATCACCTGGCGCGCTTCCTTCGCCGCCTGGATGACGGCATTGCCGGCGCGGTGGGTGCCGCGCGAGGCGAAGGTGCCCATGCAGTGCGGGCCGGTATCGGTATCGGCGGTGTCGACGACGACACGGTCGGTCGGCACGCCGATCGTCTCGGCGCAGATCTGCGCCATGATCTGCTTCATGCCCTGGCCGAGATCGACGGACGACAGTGTCACCATGAAGTTGCCGGTCGGTGTCGAATGGACCAGCGCCTGCGTTGGGTCGCCGCCGAGATTCATGCCCGTGGGATAGTTGATGGCGGCAACGCCGCGTCCGCGCCGGATCGCCATCTCAGGCTCCCTTCACGTAGGAGGACATCGCCATGTACTTCTCCGCCACCGGCCAGTTGGCGGCGCGCGAGGCCTCCTGCATGCACTCGATCAACGCCGCGCCTTCGGTCGGCTGGCGATGCGCCTTCATGTCGCCGTCGCGATAGGCGTTGATGAAGCGGAATTCGAGCGGGTCCATGCCGATCAGCCGCGCCAGCTTGTCCATCTGCACCTCCAGCGCGAAGTCGCCGATGGTGACGCCGAAGCCGCGCATGGCCGAGGACGGCGTGCGGTTGGTGTAGACGCAGTAGGTGTCGATCCAGACATTCGGGATGGTGTAGGGGCCTGGATAGTGCCCGGCGCCCTTCTGAGCGCCATAGGGCGAGTGGCGTGAGTAGGCGCCGGCATCGGTGTAGCCGGTAACCTTGCGCGCGATGATGCGGCCGTCCTTCATCACGCCGTCCTTGATGACGACCTTTTCGGCGGCGCGGGGCGAAGAGATCTGCATCTCCTCTTCGCGGCTGTAGATGAAGGAGACCGGGCGGCCAGTGAGCTTGGCGCCGAGGATGGCGATCGGCTCGACGATGACGTCGACCTTGCCGCCAAAGCCGCCGCCGACGGTGCCGCCGACGAAATGCAGCTTGCTGCCCGGCATCTGCAGGATGATCGAGGCGTTGTCGAGGGTGAAGAACATCGCCTGCGTGTTGGTGTAGCAGGTGAAGCGGTCATTGCCCTCGGGCGCCACGATGCAGCCGGTGGTCTCGGTCGGCGCATGCTCGATCGGCGAGGACTGATAGCTTTGTTCGAGGATGTGATCGGCGCCGGCGAAGCCCGCCTCGACGTCGCCGAAACGCACCTTGCGGCACTCGCCGCTGTCATAGAGATAATAGTTCTGGCCGTGATATTCGTTGACCAGCGGCGCGCCGGGTTTCAGCGCCTCCTCCATGTCGAAGACGGCCGGCAACACCTCGTAGTCGACCTTGACCTTGGCGGCGGCTTCCTGCGCGGCGCGCTCGGTCTCGGCCAGCACCGCCACCACGGCCTCGCCCTTCCAGCGCACCTTGCCGTCGGCCAGCACCGTCTCGTCCTCCGGCCCGATCTGGATCAGGATCAGGATGGTGTAGACATTGTGCGGCACGTCCTTGGCGGTCAGTATTTTGACCACCCCCGGATGCTTCTCCGCTCCCGAGGTGTCGATCGAGCGGATGCGGGCATGGTGGTGCGGGCTGCGCACCATCTTCAGGTGCAGCATGCCGGGAAAGTTGCGGTCGGCGAAAAAGGCTGTCTTGCCGGTGACATGGCCGGGCGAATCCGAGCGCGGTCTCGGCTGGCCGATCTCGTGCAGATCGTCCTTGCGCACATCGGCGAAGTAGTTTTTCCGCAGTTCCATTCTTTTGCTCCCTCAAGCCGCGTTCTGAGAGTTGGACCGCGCGGCGGTGAGCACCGCCTGGATGATCGGCTCGTAGCCGGTGCAGCGGCAGATGTTGCCGGACAGCGCCTCCACCACCTCGACACGGCTGGGGTTGGGCGTGTGGTCGAGCAGCACCTTTGCGGCCATGATCATGCCCGGCGTGCAGAAGCCGCATTGCGTGGCGAAGGCGTCGAGGAAGGCGCGCTGCAAGGGATGCAAGACGCCACTTTCCGACAGTCCTGACAGCGTGGTGATGGTTGTTCCGTTGCAGGTTTCAGCCAGCGTCAGGCAGGACAGCCTCAGCTCACCGTCGATGATGACGGAGCAGGCGCCGCAGGTGCCTTGGTGGCAGCCGCCTTTCGGCGAGGTGTCGCCGACCTTGTCGCGCAAGGCGTTGAGCAGCGTCGTGCCGCTGTCGATGAATTCGGCTTTTTCGGAGCCGTTGAGCGTGAACTGAACCGGGACCTTCGCCATGTTTCCTCCTTGCGCGCCTGTCCGACGGATCGGACAGACGCGCGCCCCCCAACGGGTGATTTCAGGTCAGCAGCAGCCGGCCGAGATGGACCGGCAGGACTTCAGCGCGATACCAGGCGCTGGCGATCGGATCGGTGATCGGTGCGGTGCCTTCGGTGGCGGCGGCCAGCGCTGCCGCGATGCCGTTCTGGTCAAGCGACTTTCCCTTGAGCGCCTTTTCCGCCGCCTTGGCACGCACCGGCCGGTCAGCCATGCAGCCAAGCGCGATCCGCGCCGAAGAGATAGTGCCGTCGGCAGCCTGTTCCAGAACCGCGGCGATGCTGAGCACCGAGACGCCCTTGGGCTTGACCCGCGACACTTTCAGGAAGCGGAAGCTGTCGGCCTTCGGCAGCGTGAAGCTGACTGACGTGACGATGGCACGGCTGTCGTCACGCGCGGAAAGAAATGCCTCGATGGGCAATTCGCCGTCATCAGTACCGACCATGGCGTCGAGCGCCAGCAAGGCCACGGCGAAATCGCCATAGGGCGCCGGCGCGAACAGATTGCCGCCGACGGTCGCCATGTTGCGGATCGCCGGACCGCCGACGGCGCGCGCGGCCTTGGCGAGCGTGCCGAGGTCGGGATGACGGGCGATCGCCGCCATCGTCACCGAAGCGCCGATGCGGACCTTGCTACCGGAGACCGCGATGGCCGACAAAGCCGGGTCGGTCGACCTGACAAGGCCGGAGATCGAGACATCACCTTCATTGGCCGCGCGGATGACGAGCGTGCCGCCGCCGAGATATCGAGTGCCCTGTGCTTTCAGTGCCGCGTTGGCGTCCTTCACCGTTGCGAAAGTCTGGAGTGCCAGCGCCATGGCTCGCTCCTTCAGCTCTGGCCGGCAAAATGGCTCTTCAGGGCATTGAAGCCGCCCTGGAAGACGTTGGCGCCCATGCCAGCGGCGATCTTGTCGGCTTCTTCGGGGGCTGCATCGAAGCTGGCGGTCCATTCGGCATAGGTGCGGTCGCCGTCGGTGACGCGCCTGAGCTGCAATGTCGCCTTGTGGTTGGTGAGCGGCTGCGGCGTCTCCAGGATGGAATAGCTGACGAGGAAGGTCTCATCGGAGAAGTCGAGCAGTTTTTCACGGATGCGGGCGCCGCTGGCGAGCTCGAAATTGCGCACGCAGCCGATCGTGCCGGCGTCCTTGCCGTCCTCGATATGGCTTTCGACCATGCGCGGATGCCAGCCCGGCAGGCCGTTGAAGTCGCGTATGCGCGCCCAGACCTTTTCGACCGGCGCGTCGATGACGCTGGAGATGGTGACTTTGGCCATAGGACGTTCCCTTGCGAATGCGACAGCTGGGCAAGGGTAGGGCGCCGGCCGCGGCGACGCTTATCAAAGCGTCTTGTGTGCGTATCAAGGAGTCTGAAAAAGCGGGCTCGGCAGGCAGGCTCAGGCGTTCGCCCGCGCGGCTTCGCGGTAGAGCGTCGGCGGCACGCCGACATGGTCGCGGAAGAAGCGCGAGAAATTGCCCTGCGTGGTGAAGCCGAGATTGCAGGCAACCGAAATCAGCGGCTCCTGCGACCACTGCAGCTGCCGCACCGCTTCCTCCATGCGCAGCGTGTTCCAGTAGACGTTGGGCGTCAGATTGGTCTGTTCCTTGAACAAAGCGAAGAAATGCGGCCGCGACAAGCCGACGCTGCGCGCCACGTCATCGAAGGAGATGCGCTCGCAGACATTGGCCTTCATCAGCTGGATAGCCTTGCGGACGCGGAAATCCTGCATGGTGTTGATGCGAATGCGCGCTTCGTGCGGCGCCGAGGCATCGGCGGCATCGAGCACCGAGTCGATAAAGCGCTCGATCTCGTAATTGGCGACATCGTCGACGCTTTCATTGTCGGTCAGATGGTCGAGCAGGCTGGCGGCTGCCTGATGCAGCCAGGGCTCCAGCGTGATGGCCGCCTGCGAAAACAGCGGCGCGGAGGAGGGCAGGTCGCGGCGACGCCGCGCCCAGTCGGGATCGATGTAGAAGGCCAGGAACAGGCCCGGCCTGCCGTTCTGCGACAGGACGTGGCTGTGCGGCTGGAAGGAATTGATGCCGGCGGCGGTGCAGGGTCCGAGCCGGACCGTCTCGCGGCCGATGGTCATCTCGCCGGCGGTGCCTTCGAGCCAGATGATCAGATGCGCCTCGACATGGGCATGGGTGACGAAGTCGCTTGCGACATTCAGGACAGAAACATGTCCGAACCGGCCCCAGTAGAGCCTGATCGCGTCCGTCATGGGTATAACCTCCCGCAGACGACTGGCCTCCCTTCGCCTGCATCGAGGATTGTGCGGCCGGTTTCCGGTCTCCGTCAAGGCATAGGCTGTTGGCGGGTAGCCATGGCGAGCCGCTTCAGCCGATTTTCAGACTGAGCGATAGGCACCGGAACGAATAACGCTTCGACGACGACAGATCTCAATCGCTGCGCCTGAAATTGCGGATGCGGTCGAACAGCACGGCAAGCAGGATGGCGCCGCCGATGAAGACACCTTGCCAAAAGGCGTTGATGCCAAGCAGGCCGAGGCTGTTGCGGATCACCTCGATGAGGGCCGCACCGACAATGGCGCCGAAGGCGGTGCCGACGCCGCCGGCCAGATTGGCGCCGCCGATGACGGTGGCGGCGATGACCTGCAATTCCATGCCGGTGCCGAGATTGGTGGTGACCGCACCCAGCCAACCGGTCTGGATAATGCCGGCAATGCCGGCCGCCAGCGCTGAGATCATGTAGACCGCGACCTTGATCTGCTTCACCGGGACGCCGGTCAGCGTTGCCGCGTGCTCGTTGCCGCCAATGGCGAAGATATGCCGGCCGAACTTGGTCCAGCGCAGGGTAAAGCCGGTGATCAGCGCCAGTATGATGGTGTAGAGCACCGGATTGGCGATGCCGAATACCCAGGCACCGCCGCCAAGCGCCAGCAGCTTGTTGTGGTCCGGGCCAAACTGGAAGACGACGGTGTTGTTGGAGGCAACCATGGCCAGGCTGCGGGCGATCGACAGCATGCCAAGTGTGACGACGAAGGGTGGAAAGCCGATATAAGCGATCAGAATGCCGTTGAAGGCGCCGATGGCGAGTGCGGTGGCAATCGAGGCCAGGATGCCGATTTCGATCGAATAGCCGGCATGCATGGTGACGGCCAGCACCATCGACGACAGGCACAGCACCGAACCAACCGACAGGTCGATGCCGCCGGTGATGATGACGAAGGTCATGCCGAGCGCGATGATAGCGACGAAGGTGACATTACGGGTGATGTTGTAGAGGTTCTTCGAGGTGGCGAACGCGTCGGTGGCAAACGACAGGAACAGGCAGGCGAGGATCACGGCTATCACCACCCAGAAGGTCTGGCTGGCGAACATCCTTGTCAACAAGGATTGCTGCTTGTGCACGATCGGCTGGTCAATTGTCAGTGCCATCGTCGACCTTACCCCATAGAGAAAACGCTTGAAAATCAAACCTGTTCGATGGCGCCGGTGATCAGCCCGGTGACTTCCTCGGGCGAGCTCGACGCGATCGTCTTGTCGGCCACCTTACGACCGCGCCGCATGACGATGACGCGGTCGGCGACGTCGAAGACGTCGGGCATGCGGTGACTGATCAGCACGACTGATATGCCCTGGTCGCGCAGCCGGCGGATCAGGTTCAGGACCTCGGCCACCTGCCTGACGGAAATTGCCGCGGTCGGCTCGTCCATCAGCACGATCTTGGCCTGCGACAGCCTGGTGCGGGCGATCGCCACCGCCTGGCGCTGGCCGCCGGACATCTGCTTGACGAGATCGCGTGGCCGGGTCTCGGACTTCAGCTCGGCAAAAATCTGGCCGGCGCGCTTGTACATGGTGGCGTAGTCGAGGATGCGGAACGGGCCGACGCCGCGCCGCAATTCGCGGCCGAGATAGACGTTCGCCGCCGCGGTCAGATTGTTGCAGAGTGCCAGGTCCTGGTGGACGATCTCGATGCCGTGCTGGCGGGCCTCGACGGGCTTGTGCAGGATCAGTTCCTTGTCGTCCATGCGCATCGAGCCATGGCTCGGCCGGAAATTGCCGGCGATCATCTTGACCAGTGTCGACTTGCCGGCGCCGTTGTCGCCCATCAGGCCGACGACCTGGCCGGGCTCGATCGACAACGACACGTCGTTGACCGCCTGGATGGCGCCGAAATGCTTCGAGATGTTGGTGAGTTCGAGAACCGCCACCAGCCTTTGCCTCCCCGTGCTGCCGCAGGCCCAGGACAGGATGCGGCTTTCACATCGCTCTCTCCAGCTCCTCCCGGAAACAGCGATGGCAGGCATTTACGCAAATGCCCGCGCGGGCGTCAATTGTCAGACGAATAAGAACCGGCAATTGTCGGGGAAATAAGGTCGGCGACTTCCAGGACACAGATTTTGCCATTTCGAAAAATCCGTTTTGTAGGACAAATGGCATTGACGTTGGCTTCGCGCCGTTATTAGCTGAGTGCTGGAGGAGTACTCCACCGACCCTGTTGCCGGTTTATCGCGCGCGGTCTGGTGGAAATTGTCGGTCCTTGCCAGCCCACTCTGGATCTGGCTGACCGAACTGAAAAATGCTTATCGACCTGGCTTGGTGACACGAGCGCTCGCATAACGATCCTCTGTCATCGCTCCCGGGTTGGTCTGTGTGGCGGGCACGCCGTGTCCGTCTGTTTCCAAGGGAGGACTGATATGAGGAAAACAGTTTTGCTCGCCGCCGTCGCCGCCATGGCGCTGGGCGCTGGGCCGGCTTTGGCCAAGAAGCAGCTCGTCATCGTGGTGAAAGGTCTCGACAATCCGTTCTTCGAAGCCATCCACCAGGGTTGCGAGAAGTGGAACAAGGAAAACGCCAGCTCGGAATATGAATGCTTCTACACCGGTCCGGCATCGACTTCCGACGAAGCCGGCGAGGCGCAGATCGTTCAGGACATGCTGAGCAAGGCCGACACGGTGGCGATGGCGATTTCACCGTCCAACGCGCCGCTGATCGCGCAGACGATCAAGACCGCCAACCCGACGATCCCGATCATGACCATCGACGCCGACCTCGCCAAGGAGGATGCAGCACTTCGCAAGACCTATCTCGGCACCGACAACTATCTGATGGGCAAGAAGATCGGCGAGTACATCAAGAAGGGCAAGCCGAACGGCGGCACGATCTGCACCATCGAAGGCAATCCTGCGGCCGACAACATCCTGCGTCGTGCGCAAGGCATGCGTGACGCGCTGTCGGGCAAGGAAGGCCTCGCGGCACTTGCCGGTGAAGGCGGCTGGACGGAAGTCGCCGGCTGCCCGGTGTTCACCAATGACGATGGCGCCAAGGGCGTGCAGGCGATGACCGACATCCTCGCCGCAAATCCCAAGCTCGATGCCTTCGGCATCATGGGCGGCTGGCCGCTGTTCGGCGCGCCGCAGCCCTATCGCGATCTGTTCGGGCCGCTCAAGGACCGGATAGCCAAGAACGACTTCGTCATCGGGGCCGCCGACACGATCGGCGACGAGGTGGCGATCGCCCGGGATGGCCTTGTCACCGCGCTGGTCGGCCAGCGGCCGTTCGAAATGGGCTACAAGGCGCCTTCGGTGATGATCGATCTCATCAAGGGCACCAAGGTCGCCGATCCGGTGTTCACCGGCCTCGACGAATGTACCAAGGACACGGTCGACACCTGTATCCAGAAGTAAGTCTTTCGATCCGGGGCGCTCCGCTGACGGGCGCCCCGTCAATTCCTGAGCGAGACGCCGTGGCGAGGGGCAACAGGCTCCGGCCTTGACGCGTCCGTGGTTTGGATTTTCGGCAACGGGATCGGCGCGCGGTGCAGCTTCGGGTCAATCCGGGCGACAGACGACCGACCTATTGGAACGTGGATGCCGGACGAGAAGGCAAAGAAACAAGCCAGCCGGGCCAAGGCTCAAGCCAACAGCGGTCCGGCGGTCGTGCGCAGGGCGGATGCGGCGCACTTTGTCGGGTCCAGCGTCCACGCCTCGCTCGCCAGCGAGATTGGTCTCAGAATCGTGCGCGGCGATTATCCGCCCGGCAGCATCCTGCCCAATGAGGCCAAATGGGCCGAGACCTTCAACGTCAGCCGCTCGGCGGTGCGCGAGGCGATCAAGATGCTGATGGCAAAGAGCCTTTTGGCGTCACGCCCCAAGATCGGCAGTTGGGTGGAGCCGAAGGAGCGCTGGAACCTGCTCGACCGCGACGTGCTTGCCTGGTACGCGACCGCACCCGATCGCGAAGCCTTCCTGCGCACGGTGCAGGAGTTCCGCCATATCATCGAACCGGAAGCCTCCGCCTTTGCCGCCATGCGGCGCAGCGACGAGCAGATGGCCGAGATCAGCTTGGCCTGCCGCGAGATGGGCGAGGCGGCGAACCTGCCGGAACGCATCCGCGCCGACACACGCTTTCACCTCGCCATCCTGCGGGCCTCGGGCAACGACCTTCTGGTGCCGCTCGGCGTGCTGATCGAGTCCGCGCTCGACCATCTTTTCGTCTTCACCACGCGCCAGGTCGGCGACCAGCGGCGGGCGCAGAAACTGCATGAGGCGATCGAGAAGAGCATCCGCCTGCAACGGCCGGCGGCGGCGCGCAACGCGGTTCGCAAGCTGCTCGCCGACACCGATGAAGGGATCGGAAGCCGGCGGCGATAGGGGCCGGCCATTCGCGCTTCAGATCGTCTGCTTCTTGCCATCCTTCGTCGGCATCAGGTCTACCCCATTCACCTTGGCGATATGCGTGGCCAGCATCGGCACGAACTGCTCGGCCGGACCGGTGGCATGGGCGCCGGCGAAGGAATTCTTGGTGGCATTGCCGAGCGGGTTGGCGATGCCGGCCGCACCCGCCATGGATTCCAGATAGGTCAGATCCTTGAAGGCGTTGGCGATGGTGAATTTGTGGGCGTCTCGGTCGCCTTCCAGCGTCCAGCGCATGAATGTCTGGTAGAAGCCGCAATCCATGCGGCCGTTGCGGATGACACTGTCGAAACGCGGCGGTGAGATGCCGACCTTTTCGGCCAGGGCCAGCGCCTCGGAATAGATGGCGGCATAGCCCAGCGAGATGAAATTGTTGAGCAGCTTCATGCGGTGGCCATCGCCGGTGTCGCCGATATGGACGATGCGGCCGGCCCAGGTTTCGATCACCGGCTTGACCCGGGCAAAGAGAGCGTCGGGCGCGCCGACCATGGCGTCGAGCGTGCCTTCCCAAGCTTCCTTCGGCGTGCGGCTCAGCGGCGCATCGACAAAGTCGACGCCGACCTCCTTCAATTCCGCCGCGAGCGCCACGGTCGAGACTGGATCGGAGGTCGAGCAATCGACGACGACCGAGCCCTTCTTCAGGCCTTCCTTGAGGCCGCCGGGGCCGCGGATGATGGCTTCCACTTCGCGCGAACCGGTGACGCAGATGAAGACGATATCGGATGCCACTGCCACATCGCGAGAGGTGGCGGCCTCCTTGGCGCCGCGGCCAAGGAGATCCTCGGCCGGCTTGCGGTTCTTGCGGCCGAGGAATGTCAGGGGATAGCCCTTGTCGACGATGTTCTTGGCGATGCCGTGCCCCATCAGGCCAAGGCCGATGAAGCCGATCTTTTCGCGCGCGGCGGTGGTGTTCATGTCGTCGTTCCTATCCCGGATTATCGATAATTGCGTTGCCGTTTTAGCCATATACGGTTGCAGAAAGCAATATTGTCTGACAATACACGGGAATTCCAGAGCCTGTCATGGAGACCAGAATGACGAAGCGGATCATGTTCACCGGCGGCAGCGGCAAGGCTGGGCGTCATGTCGTGCAATATCTTGTCGAGCAGGGCTGCCAGGTGCTCAACATCGACACAAAGCCGCTCGACAACCCCAAGGTGCGCACGCTGATCACCGACATCACCGACAGCGGGCAGGTGTTCAACGCGCTGTCGAGCTATATGGGCCTGCACGAATTCGATCCGTCGCTGCGGCCGCAGCCGGTCGATGCGGTGGTGCATTTCGCCGCCATCCCTCGCATCATGATCACGCCGGACAATGAGGTGTTCCGCATCAACGCGATGGGCACCTACAATGTCATCGAGGCGGCGGTGAAGCTTGGCATCCGCAAGGTGATCATCGCCTCCAGCGAGACGACCTATGGCCTGGTGTTCGCCAACGAGCCACGCGACCCCAAATATTTCCCGTTCGACGAGGCGTATGACGTCGACCCGATGGACAGCTATGCGCTGTCCAAGATCGTCAACGAGAAGACGGCGCGTGCCTTCGCGCAGCGCAATGGCACCGACATCTATGCGTTGCGCATCGGCAATGTCATCGAGCCGCACGAATATTCGCTGTTCCCGAAATGGTTCGCCGATCCCGGTTTTCGCAAACGCATCGCCTGGAGTTATGTCGACGCGCGCGATCTCGGCCAGATCACACTGCGCGCCGTCGAGAAGGACGGCCTCGGCTTCCAGGTGTTCAACGCCGCCAATGACGACACCTCGTCCGATCTGCCGACGGCCGAACTCCTGAAGCGCTTCTATCCCAATGTGCCGGTCAAGGCCGAACTCGGCGAATACGAGACGCTGCTGTCGAACCGAAAGGCACGCGACATGCTGGGTTTCCGCCCGGAGCATAGCTGGCGCAAATATGTGAAGTAGGACCGCTGGGCATAGGATAGCGGCCTGATCTGTGCACAGCGGCCCCCTTTGGGGTTGAACGCGCTTGCCGCGCTTGACAGCTTCCGTAAACCGGCCTTTCTGAAGCGTATGCGGGACGCGAAGCCGAACAAGGAAAAATCGCCGAAAAAGGCGGCTGCCGTCGAGCGCCCGGCCGGTGTTCGCCGGGCCGATGCGGCGCGCATTCCCGGCGCCAGCGTGCACACGTCGCTGGCCAGCGAAATTGGCCTGCGGATCGTGCGCGGCGACTATCCGCCCGGCACCATCCTGCCCAATGAGGCCAAATGGTCGGAGACCTTCAGCGTCAGTCGCTCGGCGGTGCGTGAAGCTATCAAGATGCTGATGGCCAAGAGCCTGCTAGCCTCACGCCCCAAGATCGGCAGCTGGGTCGAGCCGAAGGAGCGCTGGAACCTGCTCGATCGCGATGTGCTCGCCTGGTACGCGACGTCGCCCGACCGCGAGGTGTTCCTGAAGACGGTGCAGGAGTTCCGCCACATCATCGAGCCGGAGGCGACCGCCTTCGCCGCCATGCGGCGGACCGACGAGCAGATGGCCGAGATCAGCCAGGCCTGCCGTGAGATGGGCGAGGCGGCCAGCCTGCAGGAACGCACGCGCGCCGACACGCGCTTCCATCTCGCCATATTGCGGGCCTCGGGCAACGATCTGCTGGTGCCGCTCGGCGTGCTGATCGAATCCGCCTTCGATCACCTGTTCGCCTTTACGACGCGAGCGGTTGACGACCTCAACCATGCGCAGAAACTGCATGAGGCGATCGAGAAGAACATCCGCCTGCAGCGGCCGGATGCCGCGCGCGCCGCGGTGCGGAAATTGCTGGCCAACACCGACCACGTGATCAAGTCGCGTTAGATAACGAATCAGCCAGCATCATGATTGCTCCGGCTATTTGCGCGCGATCCCGGCGGGAGGCCATTGCAGATATTTCGGGTCTGGAGCCACGGATTTGCCCGCCCTGGCGCTGCTGCGAGCTCAGAATGTGCCGATAGTGGCGCAAACGGCAGCCGGTTTTCGAGACCGCCGACAGGAAACGCCTTTGACCCGAACCGACTTGAGCCAGGCCAGCCCCGGCATCGACAGCTCCTACGCCTGGATGCGGCTGGCCATCTCGATGGTGCTGGCGACGATCGGTGCGGTCGGCATGTGGGCCGTCGTCGTGGTGCTGCCCGCCGTGCAAGCCGAGTTCGGCGTCGACCGCGCCGCGGCATCCATGCCCTACACCGCGACCATGGTGGGCTTTGCCGCCGGCAATGTGCTGGTCGGTCGCGCCATCGACCGGATGGGCTATTGGATCCCGGCGCTGATTTCTTCCGTGGCGCTCTCGGCCGGCCTGCTGCTGGCAGCACTTTCGACCTCGATCCTGCAATTCACCCTTGCCCAGGGGGTGCTGATCGGCGTCGGCACGTCGGTGATCTTCGGACCGCTGATCGCCGATATCTCGCACTGGTTCAACCGCCGGCGCGGCGTTGCCGTCACGGCGGCGGCCGCCGGCAACTATCTCGCCGGCGCCCTCTGGCCGACCATCATGCCGACGATGATCAAGGCGGAAGGCTGGCGCTTCACCTATGCGGCGATCGGCATCTTCTGCCTGGTCACCATGGTGCCGCTGGTGCTGTTGCTGCGGCGCGGCGCCCCGGAGGCGGCTGCCGCCGGTTCGCCGGGAAGCCGGTCGGTGCAGCCGATGCCAATGTCGCCGGCGGCGTTGCAGGTGCTGCTCGTCGTTGCCGGCCTCGGCTGCTGCGTGGCGATGTCGATGCCGCAGGTACATATCGTCGCCTATTGCATGGATCTTGGCTACGGCATGGCGCATGGCGCCGACATGCTGTCGATCATGATGGCGGCGGGCGTCGTCAGCCGGCTTGCCTCCGGCTTTATCGCCGATCGCATCGGTGGCGCGAAAACCCTGATCATCGGTTCGGTGCTGCAATGCCTGTCGCTGCTGTTTTACATCCCGTTCGACGGGCTCGCCTCGCTCTATGTCGTGTCGCTGGTGTTCGGCCTGTCGCAAGGCGGCATCGTGCCTTGCTATGCGATCATCGTGCGCGAATATCTGCCCGCCAAGGAGGCCGGCCAGCGTATCGGCATCGTCATGATGGCAACGATTTTCGGCATGGCGATCGGCGGCTGGATGTCGGGCTGGATCTACGATCTGACCGGTTCCTACGCTGCCGCCTTCCTTAACGGCATCGCCTGGAATCTGCTGAACATACTGGCCGTCGGGCTGTTCATGTGGAAGGCAAGGGACAGGGCCGTCTTAGCAGCCTGAGGCACCTCGGCTTGACAATGGGCAGGCACTGCGCGACCCCAGAGGCCATGGGGTGCGGCAACGGGCCGGTGAGATGGCGACAGCTGAGATGATCGTATTGCGGGTGCGCTTCGGCGGCTGCGGGCGGTGGCCTTGATCAAGCCGCGCTCGCGCCGGGGCGGCGGCCGCCCGACCATATCGGATGTCGCGCGCAAGGCCGGCGTCGGCGCCATCACCGTGTCACGCGCACTGCGTGAGCCGGAGCGTGTCTCCGAGGGATTGCGCCGCCAGATCCAGGCCGCCGTCGACGAACTCGGCTATGTGCCGGACCCCAATGCGCGGGCGCTGGCCTCGGCGCGCGCGGAAGTGTTCGGCGTGCTGGTGCCGTCGCTCACCAACAACGTCTTCGCCGAAGTGGTGCGCGGCATCTATGACAGCCTGTCGGACAGTCCGTTCCGCATCCAGCTCGGCAACACGCACTATTCCGGCCTCGAGGAAGAGCGGCTCTTACAGGTGTTCGGCTCGCAGCGGCCGGCAGCACTGATCGTCGCCGGCATCGACCAGACGCCAACCTCGCGAAAATTGCTGGAAAATGCCGGCTGCCCGGTGGTGCAGGTCATGGAGACCGGGCCTGATCCCGTCGACATGCTGGTCGGCTTCTCGCATTTCGACGGCGGCAGGA
This sequence comes from Mesorhizobium kamtschaticum, assembly GCF_056174585.1. Lineage (NCBI taxonomy): Bacteria > Pseudomonadati > Pseudomonadota > Alphaproteobacteria > Hyphomicrobiales > Phyllobacteriaceae > Mesorhizobium > Mesorhizobium kamtschaticum. The sequence goes on from NZ_CM149691.1 coordinate 3,840,544, forward strand.
CGGCGACCGAGCACCTGATCGAGGCGGGCTACCGGCGGATCGGCTTCATCGGCGCGCGCATGGACCCACGCTCGCAGCGGCGCCTTGCCGGCTATCGCGCGGCGATGGAAAAAGCCGGCCTGTTCGATCCGCGCCTGGTCACCACCACGCCTGTACTGTCCAGCGTGCCGCTCGGCCGCGAACTGTTCCGCGACGCGCTGGCCAAGATGCCGACTCTCGACGGCGTGTTCTGCAACAATGACGACATTGCGCTCGGCGTGCTGTTCGAGTGCCATCGGGCCTCGATCGACGTGCCGAAGACGATCGGCATCGTCGGCTTCAACGATCTCGACATGATGCAGGTGGCCTTTCCCTCGATCACCAGCGTCCGCACCCACCGCTACGAAATCGGCAGGCGCGCGGTCGCCATGGCGCTGGCGGCGATCGCCGGCGATAGGCCGGAACAGCGGATCGTCGATCTCGGCTTCGAGCTCATGCGCCGCGAGAGCACGGCGCGCTGAACACGCCTTCGAGAAGGCCTGCAAATGGCGCTTTACACTACGTCATGGTAGCGCTACCATTTCCCCTGCGCGGGTATCGCCATTTAGGCGCTAGGTCTGTTTATTATACATAAGCAACAGCTCATGCTTGTTTATTATGGATAATATGATAAATTTCGCCCCGCTGAATGGGGCGGCAAGGGGAGGGATCGCGGAGGTCTTCGGCACCTGGCAGGCGTGACTGGGCAAGGCGGAGGAGCCGCCCAGAAACGCGAAAAATTCCACAAAAACTGAACCGACAAATCAGAACTGCAACTGGGAGGATTATCGATGATCAAGTCACTTGTCGGTGGCATCGTTGCCGCCACTGCATTCGTTATGTTGAGCTCGTCGGCGATTGCCGCAGGCCCTGAAATCGTCAAGGGCCCGGCTGCCGAGCCGGATTGCTTCGCACCCTGGGCCGCGGACACGCTGTTCTTCAAATTCCCCAAGAAGGCCGGCCCATACCGCATTGCGCTCGCCAACGGCTATATCGCCAACACCTGGCGTATCCAGATGGTGCAGACCGCGAAGGCCTATGCGGCGCAGAAGGATGTCGCGGCGAAGCTGAAGGAATTCAAGGTCGTCTCGACCGGCGAAGACGTGCCGGCGCAGATTTCGGCGATCAACAACTTCATCGATTCCGGCTATGACGCCATCGTCGTCAACGCGCAGAACCCGACCGCCTTCGGCCCGGTGATCAAGCGCGCCAAGGAGGCCGGCGTCGTGCTGGTTGCCTTCGACAACATTCTCGACACCAAGGACGCCATCAACGTCAACGTCGACCAGAAAGGTCTTGGCGAGCTTTGGGGCAAGTGGCTGGTCTCGCATGTGCCGAACGGCGGCAAGGTGCTCGAGGTGCGCGGTGTTGCCGGCACCTCCGTCGACACCGACCGCCACAATGGCATCCACGAGGTTCTTGATGCGTCCGGCAAGAAATGGGCGGTCACCGAGGTCGTCGGCAAGTGGGATGACGGCGTTGCGCAAAAGGCTTCGGCCGACGCAATCGCCACCAATGGCCCCTTCGACGGCGTCACGGGACAGGGCGGTGACACCGGCATCGTGCAGGCGATGATCGACGCCAAGCATCCGTTCGTGCCGTTCGGCGGCGAGACCGAGAACGGCTTCCGCAAGTTCTGCGCGGCCCACGCGGCCGACGGGTTGAAATGCTCGTCAGCCGGTACCGGCCCGGCGCAGGTGGCGGTTGCCATCAAGACGGCGATCGCAGCGCTTGAAGGCAATGTCGTCCCGCAGTCGGTCAAGCTGCCGCTGGCGATCGTCGAGGATCCCAACTTCAAGGCCGGTCAGGATTTCTTCCCCGACCAGTCCGACAATTTCTTCGTCGGCAATTCCTTCCCGACCTGCGGCATCAATTTCACGGCGCAGGAAATCATGGGTCAAACCAAGGCTGACCAGTAGGCTGCACACCCGGCGCCGTGGGATTTCCTGCGGCGCCGACCACTCGATATCCTAGTCGTCAAAGTGCCTCGGGAGGGCCGATGGACGCTACGGTTCCGCTCTTCCAGATGGAAGGCATATCCAAGCGCTATGGTGGCGTGCGGGCGCTGGAAAAGGCGGAGCTTGTCGTCACATCCGGCAGCATCCACGCCATCCTTGGCGAAAACGGCGCCGGCAAATCGACGCTGATCAAGGTGATGGCGGGCGTTGTCGCGGCCGACGAAGGCCGCATGACGCTGGATGGCCGCGAGGTGACCTTCGCTTCGCCCGCTGCCGCCAACAAGGCCGGCATCGTCTGTATCTTCCAGGAACTGTCGCTGGTTCCCGAACTCAGCGTCGCCGACAACATCGTCATATCCGACCCGCCCAAACGCTTCGGCATGATCGACCGCAAGGCGCAGCGCCGCATCGCCGAGGAAGCCCTTGCCCGCGCGGGTGCTGCCGACATCCACCCGTTGGCATTGGTCAAGGACTTGCCGTTGTCGCGCCGGCAGATGGTCGAGATCGCCAAGGCGCTGGCCAGAAAGCCGCGCATCCTGATCCTCGACGAGGCGACATCCGCGCTCACCGCGGCGGATGTCTCAAACATTTTTGGCGTGCTGAAGCGGTTGCGCAGGGAAGGACTGGCGCTGCTCTACATCTCGCATCGCATGAACGAGATCGCGGAACTCGCCGATCAGTGCACGGTGTTCCGCAACGGCCGCAACGTCGCCAGCTACAAGGCCGGCTCCAAGAGCGACAATGAGGTGGTCGAACTGATGATCGGCCGCGAATACAGTCACATCTTCCCGCCCAAGCCGGCGACCGTGCCAGCCACAGCCGCCCCCAGGCTCGAAGCCCGCAAGCTGTCGTGGACCGACCGGCTGGACAACATCTCGCTCACCGTCAGGGCAGGCGAGGTGGTCGGTCTCGGCGGTCTCGACGGCCAGGGCCAGCGCGAATTGCTGCTTGCCTTCTTCGGCGTGCTGCGCGGCCTTTCCGGCGAGGTGCTGATCGACGGCAAGCCGGTCGCGATCGGCAGCCCCGCCAAGGCGCGGCAGGATGGTATCGGCATGGCGCTGATCCCGGAAGACCGCAAGACCGAAGGGTTGATGCTGCCGATGACGGTGCGCGAAAACCTGTCCTTCGCCGCGCTCGACAGGCTGTCGAGGGGCGGCATCATCGACCGCGCCGCCGAACAGCGGCTGATCGACGACATGGTCGGCCTTCTGGCGATCAAGACGGCGGGCCTCGACATCCCGGTCGGCGCATTGTCGGGCGGCAACCAGCAGAAGGTGGTGATCGCCAAATGGCTGATGCGCCAACCGCGCATCATCCTGCTCAACGATCCGACGCGCGGCATCGATGTCGGCACCAAGCAGGAGCTCTACCAGCTGATGCGCAAGCTGGCGGATGCGGGTGCCGCCATCCTCTTCTATTCGACCGACTATGACGAGCTGATCGGTTGCTGCGACCGGGTGCTGGTGCTCTATGACGGCGCGGTCAAGCGCGAGTTGATCGGTGCCGAGATCACCGAGCGGGCGCTGATTTCAAGCGCGCTCAATATCCATGGCGAGGAGAGCCCGGTGGGCCTGGGAGCAAGTGCGTGAAGGATTGGCGCTATTGGCTGGCCGAGCAGCGCGGAACGCTGCTGGCGCTCGGCATCTTCATCGTCATGTTCGTCATCTACACCTCGAACCATCCGGCCGGCTTCACCGCCAATGTGGTGCAGACGGCGGCGAACAAGGGCGTGCTGCTCGCCTTCGTCGCCATGGCGCAGACGCTGGTGGTCATCACCGCCGGCATAGACCTGTCCGTCGGCATGATCTTCCTTTTGACCAATTGTCTTGCGTCCTGGCTGGTGGTGGGCACGCCGATGCAGACGGCGCTCGGCGTCATCGTCGTGCTGGCGGTCGGTCTTCTCTGCGGCGCCATCAACGGTGCCATCGTCATCTACGGCCGGCTGCAGCCGATCGTCGCCACCATCGCCACCGGAGCCGTTTTCTACGGCATCGGGCTTCTGCTGCGGCCGTTCCCGGGCGGTTCGGTCAATGAGGATCTGGCCGATGCGATGACCGGCCGCGTCTTCGATGTGGTGCCGGCGAGCCTCGTCGTGCTCCTCGCCATCGTGCTGGTGATCTGGGTGCCGTTCAGCCGCTCGGTGCTTGGCCGGGCAGCCTACGCTGCGGGTTCGTCGGAGACGGCGGCCTACATGTCCGGCGTGCCGATAAGGCGCGGCAAGTTCGCCGCCTACACGCTGGCCGGGCTGCTGGCCGCGATCGGCGGACTGTTCCTGACCTTCTTCACCTATACGGGCGACGCGGCCTATGCCAGCGGCAACGCCTACACGCTGTTCTCAATCGCCGCTGTGGTGCTCGGCGGCGTCTCGCTGTTCGGCGGCAAGGGCAGCGCTATCGGCGCCATCTTCGGCGCGCTTGCCTTCCGCACCATCGGCGATTTGTTGTTCGTCTTCGATTTCGATCCGCTCTGGCAGCCTTTGTTCCAGGGCGTTATCCTGCTGATCGCGGTCAGCCTCGGCGCCTTCGCCCTGTTTCGGGTCCGCAACCGGCTGGAGTGGTTCCTGTGAGCGAAACGACGCCGATGGTTGGGAAGAGCGACGGCGGCATTGCCGGCCGCATGCCGAAATTCATCCGCCGCGCCGATCCGGCGGTGCTGACGGCATTCGCCTGTATCGTGCTGCTACTGTTCCTCGGCAGCCTCTATTCCAGAAGCTTCCTGTCGCCTGAATATCTGCTGCAGCAGCTCAAGGTGGCCTCGTTCCTCGGCGTCATCGCCACCGGCATGATGCTGGTCGTGCTGCTCGGCCAGATCGACCTGTCGGTGCCGTGGTCGGTGGCGGCCGGCGCGATGATGGCCTGCGCTGCGGCCGCCTACGGTCCGGCCGGGGTGGTGTTGGCTATTCCGTTCGGCATCTTCTGCGGCGTCCTGATCGGCATCGTCAACGGCATCGGCGTCGCCTATCTGCGCATTCCCTCGATGATCATCACGCTCGCCACCAACGCCGTCGCGCAAGGGCTGATGGTGGTCTACACCGGCGGCTTCTCGCCCCAGGATTCGGCGACCCGCGCCATGCGCTACCTCGCGACGGGTTTTACCATTCCGGGCGCGCCCAACGCGGTCATCATCTGGGCTGTCATCGGCGCGGCAATGGTCTTCGTGCTGACCCGCACCGGCTTTGGCCGCACCGTCTACGGCATCGGCAACCGCGAGCGCGCCGCCTATCTCTCGGGCATCGACACAAGGCGGGTGGTGATGATCGCCTTCGCCGTCTCCGGCGGGCTCTCCGCCTTCGGCGGCGTGCTGCTTGCCGGCTATGCCTCCAAGGCGGCGCAATCGATGGGTGATGCCTATCTCTTGCCGTCGATCGCCGCGGTGGTGCTTGGCGGCACTTCGATCCTCGGCGGGCGCGGGTCCTATCTCGGAACCGTCGCCGGCGTCATCTTGATCACGCTCTTGCAATCCATCCTGTCGGTCATGCAGATGCCGGAGGCGGGGCGGCAGATCATCTATGGCGTCGTCATCGTCGCCATGCTGCTGCTCTACGGCCGCGCGCCGGCAAGCCGCTGACCGTGGACGAAAGGGCAGTGCCGGCGCTGATAGGCGTTCCTGGCTCGGCATCTCCGGCCATCGTGGTGATGGGCGTCGCCGGCTGCGGCAAGTCGGCTGTCGGCATCGCGCTGGCGGCCGCGCTGAACGCAGTCTTCATCGAGGGCGACCGGCTCCACCCGGCGGAGAATGTGGCGCGCATGGCAAGCGGCGAGCCGCTCACCGATCAGTTGCGCGAAGGCTGGCTCGATGCGATCGGCGGGCGCATCGCTGCGTCGGTCGGCAAAGGGCAGGGCGTGGTCGCGGCCTGCTCGGCGCTGAAGCGCAGCTATCGCGAACGGCTGCGCGTTTTTTACCCTGATATCGTCTTCGTCTATCTGGAGATCGATCCCGCCACCGCGCGTCGACGCGTGGCCAGCCGCAAGGGCCATTTCATGCCGGCAAGCCTGGTCGACAGTCAGTTCGCCATCCTGGAGCCGCCGGGGAGGGATGAGCAGGCCCTGACAATCGACGCGACGCGTCCCGTTGCCGATGTCGTTGCCGACGCGACGCGGCTGCTGGCTACGTCATAAGCCGGTATCGTCGCCGATCAGGGCATCGTCCGAGGCTTCCGTCATCCTCCGGCTGCCAGACCAGACCAGCATCTGTTCGGGAAACAGTTTCAGCGCTTCGAGCAGCCGGTCGCGCTTGAGCAGGATATAGCGTGCCTGCAGCACCATGTCCTTGGCTCCGTCCCGTCCCGTCGCCGCTTCAGCCGGCAACAGCTCCGGGCTGATGACGGCCCGGTATTCGCGGAAGGGAACGGTCTCGAAGGTCGACATGGCAAACAGCGCCGCCTTGCCTCTTGCGGCAAAATTCGCCGGTGCCGAGGCAAGATGCGTCCAGCCGCCTTCGCCGAGCGCGACCTCCGTGAAGGTCGAGCCTGCGTGGATGGTGTTGGTCATCAGCACCACGCCATTGCGCTTCAGAATCTTCTGGATGCGGATGGTGACCTGATAGGCGTCGTCGCGTTCGAAGACGATGCGGCTTTTGAGGTAACGGTTCTCGACCTTGACCAGCGGCTGGTTCAGGAAACGCAGTCCGAACATCGATTCCGAGACACCGTGGGAGTTGACGCTCACCTGGTGCGCCTCGATGCCGGCTTCGTGCAGGGCGCGCTTGCCGAGGATGGTCTGGGAGGTGAACTGATCGCACCAGACGATCGCGCCGTGGCCGCGCCGCAACGCTGCCTGCAGTCCTTGCTGTCCCTCCAGCCGGATTGTCGGCGCCCATCGGAAGCCGGCGAGGTGCGCGGCAAGCTGCAGCCGGCGGCGATGGCGCGCCGCGAGCAATGCCTCGAACAGGCCGCGCGGATCGATATCCTTGCCAAGCACGGCGCGCGTCGCGTCGGCATAGCCCGGAAATTGCTTGCGCAGATGGCGTTTCCGGCGAAGCCTGGACATTCGATCGCAGATCGACGCCCACCAGCGCACCGGCACTGAAGCCGCGACCACGAGATAGAAGAGAGCCATCGCGCTTTCGCGCAGGTCCTGGTTCGAGAACCGGCGCACCTTGCCGGGGTGGACGATCTTGCGGCTGAAGAAGCGCACGTCCTCGGCCCTTTCCGGCACGGGGACGTCGGCGATGATTTCAGTCTGGAACCTGGCCGTGGCGGTCGGCCTGCGGGCCGTTTTTCGGGATCTCGCGAACTTCGACAGCCTCATCCCGCGGGCGTCCATCCGTTCCTGTTGCTGCAATGCGCCTGCGCGCATCGCGCAATCTTACAGTGATGAACGCCGATCGCCAGCCGCCGATCTAAAGCGCGTCATGCGACGCGCTTTAGATCTTTGTTGTTATGCATGTCGTTCTCCCAAAACCGAGGTCACTTTTGGGCGACATGCATTAGATTTGCGACGACAGCTCGACCGGGAAATCGTCGTTATCGGCATCGCGCATGGCGGCGAGGCTGCGATTGTCCAGCACCTCGGCGATCGCCTGGCGCACTTCCAGCATCATGTGCCGAACCTGACAGGTCGCCTCGTCGCAATCCTCGCAGCGCTGGTACTGCGTGCGGCTGGCACAGGGAATCGGCGCCAGCGGCCCATCAAGCACGCGCACGACATGGCCGATCTTGATCTCGGAGGCCGGGCGGGCGAGGCGATAGCCGCCTTCCTTGCCCTTGCGACTCTGCACGAAGCCGGCATTGCGCAATTCGCCGAGGATGGCGTCGAGGAATTTCTTCGGGATGTTGTTGGCGACCGCGATGTCGTTGACGAAGGCCAATTGGCCAATCGGAAGGCTGGAAAGATGCACGAGGGCCTTGAGGCCGTATTTGCCTTTTTTTGTCAGCATGCCCGAGTCAACCCGTTGAAGCCCCAACCACCTCGCATCTGGCGGCTGTTTGTGTGCAAATAATGACGGCTTCACCGCGCGAAGGCATTTCGCGACAACAAGACGCCAAATGGCACGTTAGGCACAAACGCGTTGATTCTTTGTAACGTTTTGCAGGGATGGCGCCGTATTCGCCATGACTGATGGCAAAAAATGAAGAAAGCCGGCTTGTTGCCGGCTTTCCCTCATCTGTTATTTGTATGCCGTAGCCGTCAGCGGCTGCCATAGGCCTGGTCGAGCAGGCCGCCGGCGGCGAAATGCTCTTTCTGGATCTTGTCCCAGCCGCCGAAGACGTCTTCCACCGTCAGCAGGCGCACTTCGGGGAAATCGGCTTTGTATTTGGCGGCGACGGCTGCGTCGCGCACCCGGTTGCCGTTCTGGGCCAGGATGTCCTGGCCCTCGGGCGTGTAGAGGAAATCGAGATAGGTCTTGGCCAGATCGCGGGTGCCGTGCTCGTCGGCGACCTTGTCGACGATCGCCACCGGGAATTCCGCCAGCAGGCTGACCGACGGCGTGACCTGCTCGAACTTGTCGTCGCCATACTCCTTGCGGATGCCGCGCGTTTCGGATTCGAAGGTGATCAGCACGTCGCCGATCTCGCGCTGCACGAAAGTCGTGGTCGCGGCGCGGCCGCCCGTGTCGAAAATCGGCACGTTGTTGAACAGCTTGGTGATGAACTCCTTCACCTTGGCGTCGTCGCCCTTGAACGCTTCCTTGGCGTAGGCGGTGGCGGCCAGATAGGTGTAGCGCGCATTGCCCGACGTCTTCGGGTTGGGGAAGATCACCTGCACGTCGTCGCGCACCAGATCGTTCCAGTCCTTGATGTGCTTGGGATTGCCGGCGCGGACAAGGAAGGACGGCAGCGAATAAAAGGGCGAGGCGTTGTTGGCGAAATCTTTCTGCCAATCGGCCGAGACAAGGCCCTTCTTGACCAGGAAGTCGATGTCGGTGACCTGGTTGAAGGTGACGACATCGGCGCCGAGACCCTCGGCGATGGCGCGCGCCTGCGCCGAGGTGCCGGCATGAGACTGGTCGATGGTCACGCCTGGATGCCCGGCGACGAAGGCCTTGTTGACCTGAACGAACAGTTCGCGGCCGACGTCATAAGAGGCGTTGAGCAGCTTGTCGGCGGACCAGGCTTGGGAGGATGCGAGGAACAGGCCGGCAACAGTGGCAACGCCGAGGAAAAATCGCTTCATGAAAAAGGCTCCGGATGCAATGCGTTTATGTCCAGACCATAGCCGTGGCGCGTGGCACGCGACGAGGTATGGGGTCGAGGGCTTGGCGCTCATTGCTAGAAAAACCGTTGCCCGAACAGACGGATCGTAGGATTTTCTTTCAAGTGGAGTCGCTCTGCCGACCCCTCCCAGTCCCTCCCTGGCAAAGGCGACAAATAGATACACATTGTGTATGCGAAGTGCTAGAATGGTGGAAAGGAGTCTTCCATGACAAAGGCCGCATCTGAGACCCACGCCAAGCCCGTCAATCTGCGCATCCGAGAGGATATGCGCATGTTGATTGACCGTGCCGCGAAATTACGCGGGAAAACCCGTTCCGACTTCATGATCGATGCCGCCTACCGTGCAGCCGAGGACACGCTACTCGACCAAACCCTGATCAAGGTGGATCCCGAGAGTTACCGGCACTATCTCGAAATCCTTGATGAACCGCCAGGCGGGGAAGGTTTTGCGCGCCTTATGAACGCGCCCAAGCCATGGCAGGACTGATGCTATCGGCGCCCGCGCCCCTGGCCGAAAACCACGATCTCGAACTTTTCCAAAGTGGTACCGAAAGCCTCGACCAATGGCTTCGCCGCAGGGCACGGGCCAATCAGGTCGGTGGCGCGTCGCGTACTTATGTGGTGGCGGAAGGCCTGCGCGTTATCGGTTATTACTGCCTGTCTTCGGGCGGGCTTGATCTTGCGGAGGCGCCTGGCCCCATCCGTCGCAACATGCCGGATCCCATCCCAATGGTTGTGCTCGGGCGTCTCGCCGTGGACGCAGGCTGGCAAGGGAAGGGGCTGGGTGCAGCGTTGCTGCAAGACGCCGTTCTGCGCGCCGGTCACGCCGCGACGATCCTCGGGATTCGCGGCATTTTTGTTCATGCCATATCGGACGAGGCGAAAGCCTTCTATGAGCACTATGGCTTCGCGGCTTCCCCTAAAAATCCGATGACCTTGGCGCTGTCGTTGAAAGGCCTGGTGAAAGGGTAGATCACTGCCATCGGACCGAGATGTCGCTTTGGCGTACCAGGATCACCGTGGTCTCAGGCCGCCGGAAACAGCTTCCAACGCCCCGGACGGAAGGCCACCCGGCTCTTTTGCGCCGCCGGATGGTCGACCGGCAGTTCGATCTCGACCCGCTGGCGCTCGCCGCCGATCTCGAGCTCAACCCGCCTCGTGCCGGCGACGCGGCGGCTGGCGGCGACCGTGCCGGCGATGCAGCCGCTGCAGCCGTCGAGCAGTTCGACATCGTGCGGGCGGAAATACAGCGTCGCGTCGCCCTCGGCGCATGCGGCGCCGTCAGCCCGATCGGACGGTCGGCAAGCCAGATCTCGCCATTCTCGACCTTGACCGGAAGCGAGCTCGATTCACCGATAAAGCCATAGACGAACGGTGAGTTCGGTGTGTCGTAGATGTCGTCGGCGGTGCCGACCTGCTCGATGCGGCCCTGGCTCATCACCACGACGCGGTCGGCAAGTTCCAGCGCCTCTTCCTGGTCGTGGGTGACGAAGACGGTGGTGTGGCCGGTGCGGTCATGGATCTCGCGCAGCCAGCGGCGCAGTTCCCGGCGCACCTGCGCATCGAGCGCGCCGAACGGCTCGTCGAGCAGCAGCACCCTGGGTTCGATCGCCATGGCGCGGGCCAGCGCGACACGCTGGCGCTGGCCGCCGGAGAGCTGCGCCGGATAACGCTTTTCGAGACCGGAAAGCTGGACGAGGTCGAGAAGCTCGGAGGCACGGCGGCGGATTTCCTGCGCCGGCGGACGCGAGGGTCCGTGCCGGACCTTCAGGCCGAAACCGATATTGTCGGCCACGGTCATGTGCCGGAACAGCGCATAATGCTGGAAGACGAAGCCGACATTGCGCTCCTGGATCGACTTCTGCGAAGCATCCTCGTCGCCGAAGAAGATTTTTCCACGGGTCGGCCGCTCCAGCCCTGCGATCAGCCTGAGCAAAGTCGTCTTGCCGGAGCCGGATGGCCCCAGCAACGCGATCAACTCGCCCGACTTGATGTCGAGCGACACGTCGTGGAGTGCGGGAAACCGCTCGAACTCCTTGCGCACGTTGGCAACGCGAACTTCCATACAAATCCCTCTGCTAATGTCCGCGCGTCGCGGCAAGCTCGGCGCCGTAGCGCATCTCGAGCAGTGTTTTCAAGACCAGTGTGACCAGCGCCAGCCCGGCAAGCAATGAGGCGACGGCAAAGGCGCCGACGGCGTTGTACTCGTTATAGAGGATTTCGACATGCAGCGGCATGGTGTTGGTCAGGCCCCTGATATGGCCTGACACCACCGACACCGCGCCGAATTCGCCCATGGCGCGGGCGTTGCACAGGAGCACGCCGTAGAGCAGTCCCCACTTGATGTTGGGCAGCGTCACGTACCAGAAGGTCTGCCAGCCATTGGCGCCGAGCGAGAGCGCTGCCTCTTCATCGCCATTGCCCTGTTCCTGCATCAGCGGGATCAGCTCGCGGGCGACGAAGGGGAAGGTGACGAAGACAGTGGCGAGCACAATGCCCGGCACGGCGAACAGGATCTGGATGCCATGTCCCTTCAGCCATGCTCCAAGCAACCCTTGCGCGCCGAACAAAAGCACGTAGACCAGACCTGAAATAACCGGCGAGACCGAGAAGGGCAGGTCGATCAGCGTGGTCAGGAAGGCCTTGCCCTTGAATTCGAACTTGGCGATGGCCCAGGCGGCGGAGATGCCGAAGACGACATTGAGCGGCACCGAGATCGCAGCGACGAGCAGCGTCAGGTGGATGGCCGAGCGTGCGTCCGCCTCGACCAGTGCTTGCGTATAGGCACCGATGCCTTTCGCCAGCGCCTCATGGAAGACGATGATCAGCGGCAAGAGCAGGAAGATGCCGAGGAAGGCGAAAGCGGTGGCCATCAGCACGGCCTGCGCCGGACGGCTTTCGGTCACCGCGGCCGAGCGGCTCTCGTGATATGGTTCGTAGGATTTGATCTCGGGATCAGCCATAGCGCTTGCGGCTCCATGTCTGCACGAGATTGACGACCAGAAGCATGACGAACGACAGAGCGAGCATGATCGCCGCGATCGCGGTCGCCGCCGGGTAGTTGTATTCCTCCAGCCGTATGACGATCAGCAGCGGCGCGATCTCGGATTTGTAGGGCAGATTGCCGGCAATGAAGATGACCGAGCCGTATTCACCGACGCCGCGCGCAAAGGCCAGCGAAAAGCCGGTGATGATGGCCGGCGCCAAGCCCGGAAACAGCACACGGGTGATGATCTGGAAGCGGCTGGCGCCAAGCGTGGCGGCTGCTTCCTCCACCTCCTTGTCGATTTCCTCCATGATCGGCTGCACGGTGCGCACGACGAAGGGCAGGCCGATGAAGACGAGTGCGACGACGATGCCGAGCGGCGTGTAGGCGACCTTGATGCCGAGCGGCATCAGCAATTTGCCGATCCAGCCGTTCGGCGCATAGAGCGTGGTGAGCGCAATGCCGGCCACCGCCGTCGGCAGCGCGAAGGGCAGGTCGACCATGGCGTCGACGATGCGACGGCCAGGAAAGCGGTAGCGCACCAGCACCCAGGCGACCAGCGTGCCGAAGACGACATTGACGATCGCCGCGAGGAAGGCGGTGCCGAAGCTGATTTCCAGCGCGTTGAGGGTGCGGCGGTCACTGGCGATCGCCCAGAATTCAGCCCAGCCGAGAGACGCCGAGCGCCAGACCAGCCCGGAAAGCGGAATGAGGATGATGAGGGTGAGGTAGGCAAGCGAGAAGCCGAGCGTCAATCCGAAACCCGGAATGACACTCGGCTGCCTGAATCGCCACCCCGCCTGCGCGGGTGCTGTGGTCATGGAGTTCTGGATTGTCCCTTCTTATTCAACCAGACTTTGCCGAAGGAGCCCATTCGCGGGCTTCTTCGGGACGACCGAACCTCACTGGGCCGGCTTATAGATCTGGTCGAATATACCACCGTCGCCGAAATGATAAGGCTGTGCCTTCTTCCAGCCGCCGAAAAGCGGATCGTCGATGGAGATCAGCTTGATTTCCGGCGTTTTCGGAATATCCGCCGGCGCCACGAGCTCGGGCTTGGCCGGACGATAGTGGTTCTTGGCGATGATCGTCTGCGCTTCCTTGGAGTAGAGCCAGCCGAGATAGGCTTCGGCCACCTTGCGCGTACCCTTGGCATCGACATTGGCGTCGACAATCGCCACCGGCGGCTCGGCCAGGATCGAGGTCGGGGGATAGACGATCTCGAAATTGTCGGCGCCGAATTCGTCGAGTGCCAGATAGGCATCGTTTTCCCAGCCGATCAGCACGTCGCCGATGCCTTTTTGCGCGAAGGTCACGGTCGAGCCGCGCGCGCCGGTGTCGAGTACCGGGGCATTGGCGTAGAGCTTGCCGACGAATTCCTTGTTCTTGGCTTCGTCGCCACCATCATGGGCGTTGGCGTAGGCCCAGGCGGCGAGGTAGTTCCAGCGCGCGCCGCCCGAAGTCTTGGGATTGGGCGTGATCACCTGGACGCCATCCTTGACGAGGTCGCTCCAGTCGTGAATGCCCTTGGGGTTGCCCTTGCGAACCAGGAAGATGATGGTCGAGGTGTAAGGCGCTGAATTGTTTTCGAATTTCTTGCGCCAGTCGGGGTTGATCTTCTTCGACTTGGAGACGATGGCGTTGATGTCGCCCTCGAGCGCCAGCGTCACCACGTCGGCGTCGAGGCCGTCGATCACGGCGCGCGCCTGGGCGCCCGATCCGCCATGCGACTGCTGGATGGTCACCGTCTCGCCGGTCTCGGCCTTCCAGTGGGCGGCAAAGGCTTCGTCATAGGCCTTGTAGAGCTCGCGTGTCGGATCGTAGGACACGTTGAGGATGGTGGTGTCGGCAAACGCGAAACCGAGCGTGCCGAACTGGACAGATGTGGCGACCAGTGCGCCGAGCAGTTTCCTGAAATGAGGTTTGGTCATTTCTGCCTCCGTTGAACCCGCGCCAAATCTACCGAATTGATAGAAATTAGATGCATCGAATGTTGCCTTTTTTGCCCTCCTGAAGAAAATCTTCGATGAGATTTCGTTGTTTGGAGAAATTTCTTCCTCATGGCCTGAGAAGGCAAGCTGGCCAGGTTTCCCAACTAGGCGCGAGTCAGGTGGTGACAAGGACGTCGCGGAGAGGCGGCCACTCAACCTTCGCTGTCGATGGTGATCAGCGAAGCCATGTTGGGGCTGTTGAGCGGCACCGAGGAAGGGCAGCGGCAGCCCGGAATGACGGCGATGTCGAACAGCTCGGTGATGTGCCCCTTGAGTTCGATCCACTCGGCGATGCCGCCGGTGTGGAGGTCGATGATGTAGAGCGCGCAGCGCGGCTCGGCGTCGCGCGCCTGGAGATTGGCCTGCAGCGGCAGGTCCTTGAACAGACCGTCGCGCGGCAGCGAGGTGGTGACGAGGGCAAAGCGGCCATGAAAACTCAGGCCACGCAGGAAGCCGGGGCAAAAGGCGATGTTCTGCTTTTCCCAGGTTTTGAGGCCGATGCGGACCAGGAAGCCGCGGCCGGAATCGAGCACCCACAGCGCACCGTCATGGACGCGCGGCGAATGCGGCATCGACAGATCGTCGACCACCACTCTGTCCTCGGCGATGTCGATGATCATGCCGCCTTCCCAGCGGCGGTCGCGCCAGCCGCTGACCGAGTCCGAGCGGCTGATGGCACTGACATAGCGCGCGCGGCCATTGTGCATGGCCAGGCCGTTGAGATGGCAGCGATCCTCCGGCACCAGCTTGCTGATGAAGGAGGGCTTCCACAGCGGCCGAAAGGAGTGCGTCGGGCTCAGCGTCGCCAGGCACGAGAATTTGGTGTTGATGAAGACGATCTGCCCGTCTTCCCGCACCGCCAGTTCATGGATGTCGAGGTCGCCGGTGTAGGAGGCGGCGCGCGGCATATACATGCGGTCGTAGACGTTGTTGGCAATCTGATCAGGTCCAAGGATGTTTTCGAGCCGCCAGATTGCGGTGTCGGAGGCAAGCACGATGCGCTGCCCGGCAACGGTCACCCCCATCGCCCTGGTGAAGCTGGTCTGGTGGATCGAGGCCTTCTTGTCGCCGGTCAGGCCGACCAGGAACAGTTGCCCGGTCTGGTAGGAAGTGAAGGCGAGGGAACATTGCGCCGTCTCCATCCAGCCGATGAAGCCGCGCGACAACGAGACGTTCGTCTGCTGCTCGGCCGGCCCGGCGGGAGCTGTTTCCGTCGGCTTTGCCGGGGTCTCGTCGGTGA
Source organism: Mesorhizobium kamtschaticum (assembly GCF_056174585.1). Taxonomy (NCBI): domain Bacteria; kingdom Pseudomonadati; phylum Pseudomonadota; class Alphaproteobacteria; order Hyphomicrobiales; family Phyllobacteriaceae; genus Mesorhizobium; species Mesorhizobium kamtschaticum. The sequence goes on from NZ_CM149691.1 coordinate 3,855,893, forward strand.
CCTTGGATGTGCTCACGCTTGCTCCATGGATGGACCCATTCATGACTACGCCGGCCACGAGGGCCGGCGCAAGAATTTCAATGCAATCGCCGGACTCTACCAGCCGTAGCGTATGGCCGCGCCGATGGAACCGGCACTGTAGTGGTCGCCGAAGCGGACGCTGCCGCGCACCACGCCGGACCAGTTGCTGGCGCTCGCCACATTCACGCCGACACCGATTTCACCAGATGTGCCGTTGCCGGCGCTGTCGGTGGCCGAGAAGGCGTTGCCGGGGAAGTCTATGTTGACGGCGTTGTCGCTGCCGAAATGGTTCCACACGCTGAGCGTCAGGTCGGGGCTGACGGTCATGCCATTCATCTGCATGTCGGTGCCGATGCGCACGCCGATCCTGGCACGGCCGCTGCTGCCGTTCTGGAAGTCGACGTCGCCACCGAAGATCGAAAGCGAGTCCATGGTGGTGTGGACCCATTCCAGGCTGGCCTGCGGTTCGACGAAGCCCCAACTCGTGGCGACGCGGTAGCCGGTGTCGAGACGCACGCCGATGTTGGTGGCGTTGGTGCTCGCCTTGTCGCTGACGCCGCCCTGGCCGTCGTTGATGTCGACATTGAGGAAGTCGGCCTTGACGAGGCCGTCGAGGTAGAAGCCGCAGTTGAGATAGGTCGCATAAGCGCCGACCGTGCCGCCCTTGTAGTCCCAGCTGTCATCCGTTGCCTTGAAGTCGAGCTTCGAGGTGACGTAGCCGGCCATGACGCCGAACAGCATGTCGCCGCCGGCCACACCTTCCAGGCCCATATCGATGCCGCCAAGGAAAGCGCCGGTTTGTTGCCTGCGATCGAGATTGAGCGTCTCTGTCTGCTGCGAGACCGGATCGGTGTAGCTGGTGTCGGCGTCCTGGCTTGACCAGTCGCCCGAAGCACGGGCCCAGATGCCGCCCATGCGCGTTTTCAGGTTCTCTTCGGGCATGTCGGCATTGTGCGTTCCGCTGGCCTCCGTGCGCAGGTCGGCCATGCGGTCCTGCCAGAAGCCGGTCGTGTCCTGCCAGACATTCTGCGCGCCGGTGATGCCGGCCGGCAGTTCGAAGGCTGCGTTGCCGAGACCGACATAGCGCAGGCCATGCTGATTGCCTTGAAGGAAGAGGTCGTAGGCGAACAGGCCGGCATTGACCGGTGCGGGGACATCGAAATTGCTGTCCGAGGTCGTGCCGGTGACGGTGACGACCGGGATGAAGGTCGCGGTCGGTACGCCGGGCGCAATGGCGGTGACGTTCACCACAAGATTGGTGTGGCCATACGAATTGCCGCCGATCGTCAGCGTGTCCGCTGTGTTGTTCGAGAAATCGGCGTCGACGCCAAGCTTCGAGTTGCCCTGGCCGGTGAAATTGCCGGAGGTGGTCAGCTTGTCGCCGACCACGCCGTCGATCATCGTCGTCAGGCCGGGGCCGGAGCCAAGGCTGCCGTTGATGAAGTTTTCGAGGCCGGAGAGGGTGACCGTGTTCGGCGACGAGCCGAAATAGCTGCCCGACGCGTTGACGACGCCGGCATTGTTGAGCGTGTCGTTGCCGGCGCCGAAAGTGCTGTCGGTAAACGCCCGGAAGGTGCCCTTGTCATCGATGTTCATGACGTTGCCGGCGTCGCTCAACTCGACCCTGCCAGCAATCACGCCATTGTCGTTGATCTCGACCGTTCCGATTGTCGACTTGATGGCAAGGAAGTTGTCGGCGCCGACATAGCCCGACGTGCCGACATTGATGGTGGCCCCGCCAGTCGAATTCACCTTGATGCCGCCGAGTTCGCCATACACCTCACCATCGGTGGTGACGGTGATGGTGCTGGCCGCGCCGGTGGTCTCGGCGATGACGCCGAAGCCGACACCGTAGAGGCTGGAATTCTTGTTGTTGGTGATGACGATGTTGCTGTCGGTGCCACTTGTATAGGCGGCAACGCCCGCCACGCCACCATAGGCGTTGACGGATCCCGAATTGGTGACGATGACGTTGCTGCTGTCGCCGTTCGACTTGGCGTAGATGCCTTCCTCATTGGCCGAGTAGATACCGCCGCTGTTGGTGACGGTGACCGTGCCGTTCGAGCCGTAGGTATAGGCGCCGATGCCTTTGCCGCCGGAATTGATGGTCGCCGCATTGGTGACGGTGACGGTGCCGCCGTTGTCGGCGTTGGGGCTCTGGTTCTGTGGGTTGACGCTTCCGGCCTGGGCGAAGATGCCAAAGGCGTCGCTGCCCGTGGTGGTGATGTCGCCGCCGGCCTTGTTGTTGACGACGACGCTGCCGTTGTTGGTGGGCACGATGACTTTACCGCTGACGACGCCATAGTAGTTGGCGATCGCCGAAATGCCCGCCGCGGTGGTGCCGCTGGTCGTGATCGCACCACTGTTGGTGACTTTCACCAGGCTGTTGCCGCCGTTGACATCGGCGAAGATACCGGTCGAGCCGCCATTGGTCGTAATGCTGGGGCCGGTCTGGATGGCGCCGCTGTTGTCGACGGTCACCATGCCGTTGGCGCCGCTCGAGGCGGCCTTGATACCCGCCGATTCCGCGCCTGTCGTGATGTCGCCCGAATTGGTGACGGAGATGACCAGGTTTGTGGCGTTGAATCCCGGGCCGTTGACGGCCTCGATGCCGACCGACTTGTCGCCGCCACTGGTGGTATCGATGTTGCCGGTGTTGGTGATGGTGATCGTCGAGTCACCACTGTTGGCCGATGCCTTGATGCCGTCGGAACCATCGGCGCCGCCGGTGCCGGAGGTGACGTTGCCCTTGTTGTCGATGGTGATGTTGCCGCCGGTGCCATAGGTGAAGCCGGCGACGCCGATGTAACCGGCGCTGACGGTGGCGGCGTTGGTGATCTTGACCGTGCCGCCATTGTTCGGGTTCGGAATGTTGTTGCTCGGCGCGATGCTGCCGGCCTGGGCAAAAATGCCATAGGCATCGTTGCCGGTCGTGGTGATGGTGCCGCCGGCCTTGTTGTTGACGACGACACTGCCATTGTTGCCATTGTAGTAATTGGCGATCGCCGAGATGCCGGCCGCGCTGGTGCCGATCGTAGTGATCGCGCCGCTGTTGGTGACGCTGACCTTGGTGTTGTCGCCATCGGCATCGGCGAAGATGCCGGTCGAGCCGCCGATGGTCGAGACGCTGGCGCCGGTCTGGATGGCGCCGCTGTTGTCGACCGTCACCACGCCGTTGGCGCCGGTCGAGGCGGCCTTGATGCCGACCGATTCCGCGGCCGTGGTGATGTTGCCCGAGTTGGTGACCGAGATGTTCAGGTTGGAGCCGGTGAATCCAGGGCCGTTGACGGCCTCGATGCCGACCGACTTGTCGCCGCCGCTGGTGGTGTCGATATTGCCGGTGTTGGTGATGGTGATCGTCGAGTTGCCGCTGTTTGACGACGCCTTGATGCCATCGGAACCATCAGCGCCGCCGGTGCCGGAGGTTACATTGCCCTTGTTGTCGATGGTGATGTTGCCGCCGGTGCCATAGGCGAAGCCGGCAATGCCCATGTAACCAGCGCTGACGGTGGCGGCGTTGGTGATCTTGACGGTGCCTCCATTGTCGGGGTTCGGCGGGGAGTTGGTTGGTGCGATGCTGCCAGCCTGCGCGAAGATGCCATAGGCGCTGACGCCGGCGGTGGTGATCGTGCCACCTGACTTGTTGTTGATGACGATGCTGCTGTTATCGCCATGATAGTAGCTGGCGATCGCCGAGATGCCGGCGGCGCTGGCGCCTGTCGTGCTGATTGCGCCATTGTTGGTGACGTTGACCTTGCCGTTGTCGCCGTCGACATCGGCGAAGATGCCGGAGGAGGTGCCGTTCATCGAGGCGCTGGCGCCGGTCTGGATGGCCCCGGTGTTGTCGATCGTCACGGCATTGTTGGAGCCATAGCTGGCGTTGGCGAAAATGCCCTCGGCATTGGGGCCCGCGGTCAAATTGCCCGAATTGGTGATGCTGATATGCGTGTCGCTGCTTGACACAGGGCCGCTCGTGGCGGCGCTGACCGCCTTGATGCTGTCGCTGTAGGAATTGATCGTACCGGTGTTGTTGATGGTGATGTCGGCGCCGATGCCGTTGGTGCCGGCATAGATGCCGCGCGCGCCTTTCGATTGCGAGAAGCTGGGACCGGGAATGAGCGAGGTCGGATTTGTCGTCAGCAGGCCGCTGTTGGTGATGTCGACGGTGTTGCCGTTACCCGTCGTCACAATACCGATCGCGTTGTCGCCGGCCACGGTTGCCGTGCGTGCAACGGTGTTGGTGCAGGATATCGGTGTCGCCGCACCGGTGACGGTGATTGGTGAGGGCGAGGCCGGTTGCGTGCAGTTGGCCGCGAAGGACGGGGAAGCAGAGAGTGCTATCAGCGTCGAACCGAGCGCTGTTCCCAGAAGGAGCAGGCGGCGGCGCTTTGGACACAGTTGAACATCGCCGCGCGCAAACGCGACGTCGAAATCCGACGTAAGCTTCATGAGAAGCCCTCCTACCCACGGACATGGGTAACCTTACGGAAGAAAATTGCAATTTGAGTTTGCCCGATTTCTGGGCAATTATTAGTTACCAGTAATTTATGTTGTAATTATACAACAACTTTCTGAATTAGCGGCCTGCTGCACAGCAATTCCTGCGGCCTGGTGCCGCTTTCGCCTCGCTCGGCGGCGATCGGGAAGTCGAAGCGCTCCCTGGCGAACGGTTCGTTTGTCAGCGTGAAGTGCCACCATTCGCGTGCATAGTTCTTGAAACCGCCGGCAAGCATGGCACTGACGAGCAGCTTGCGGTTTGCTGTCGCTTCACTGCCGAGCGGGCGGTGGGCCGTCTCGCTCATCGGGTCGAAACAGTCGAAACCGGTGCCGAAGTCGAGCGTATCGGCATCGATGGCGCCACAGGCCGGCTTGGAGACGGATGGACCGCCAAGCCTCGCAATCGCGACATCGACGGTCGAGCCGCGCGAATGGGTTGACAGTTCACCGACATAGCCCTTGGCGATGAGGTCGCCACGCCGGACCTTCGGATACCATTGCGGATCGGGCGGCCCGCCCTCTCGTGTCCATTTGCCCATGTCGGCGACGGCGCGGGCAGGGCGGTAGCAGTCGAACACGACCAGTGTCAGGCCTTTCGCGGCCATTGCCTGCTGGACGCCAGCCAGGGCTTGCGCTGCCTGCAAGGTTAGAATGCAGACCGGCGCGTCGTAGCCATTCACCTTGCGGTGCAGGAAATCGTCCGATCCGGCGTAGCGGATGTCCTGGCGGATCGAAGGAGCGATATCGGTGAGGCGGACGAAGCCGGCGGGCAGGGGGTTGGCGCAAGCAGAGAAAGGGGTTGCCGTGACGAGGATTGTTGCTGCCAGTGCCGAGGCTGCCGACAAGAGAGGTTTGCGCGAGGCACCCCCCTCTGGCCTGCCGGCCATCTCCCCCTCAAGGGGGGAGATTGGCAGCTTTGGCGTCTTTCTCCACCATCGACAATTGGCGAAAGCGGCAAGGACATTCGATCTCCCCCCTTGAGGGGGAGATGCCCGGCAGGGCAGAGGGGGGCGCCTCGCGACTAACATCAGAAGGGTATCTCGCTATTCGCAGAGTTTTCAGAAAGCCAGTTCGATGAATCGCTTCCAGCCGTCTATTCAACGAACACTTTCACGCTCGCCGCCCGCCCCGCCGCGTCGATCACGGTCAGCGTCGAGTAACCAGCGCCGTCGGGCAGCCAGGTCGCGGTGCGGCGGCGGTCGATGCCGGAGAGCGGCTTGCCATTGGCCAGCCATCGGAATGGCGCGCGGCCGCCTTGCAGCTTCAGCACCAGCGGCGAGGCATCGGCCGAATTGGTGGCGAGGTCGACGCGGGCGCCGTCCGGCGGGAAGATGATGGTCGGCGCGGGTTCGGTCGGCGTCGCCTGCACCAGGCCGTCGGCGCCGGCACCGAAACGGGCAAGCGTCACCGGCAGGTCCTCGCGCTTGGGGGTGAAGGCGCCGGGTGGCTTGCCCGGCAGCGGCACAGTGGCCAGGCCGGAACGGACAAAGCCCTCGAACAGGATCGGGGCAGCTGAGACATAGCCGGAAAGGCCCGGCACGGCGCTGGCATCCGGCCGGCCGACCCAGACACCAAGCACATAGCGGCCATCGAAGCCGACCGACCAGGCGTCGCGGTAGCCGTAGGAGGTGCCGGTCTTGTAGGCGATGCCGCGCTGCAAGGCGCCTTCCGGCGGCTTTACACCCGAGAGGATGTCGATGATCTGCCAGTTGGCCTGGTCGTTGAGGATGGTGGCGGTGGTGCGCTCGGCATTGGCCGGCTCGGTGCCGTCATGCAGCGTGTGCGTCTTGCCGCCATTGGCGAGCCCCGTATAGAGCTGGACGAGGTCGCGCAGCGTGACGCCGACGCCGCCGAGGCCGATGGCGAGGCCCGGCGCCTCGTTGACCGGCAGGATCGGGTTGACGCCGGCCTGGCGGAAGCGCGCCGTCAGCCGCGCCGGCCCCACCGCGTCGAGCACGCGGATCGCCGGTACGTTGAGCGACAATTGCAGCGCCTGGCGGATGCTGACATCACCCTGGTAGCCCATGTCGAAATTCTGGGCCGGTAGCCGCCGAAATCGACCGGGCTATCCTCGATCAGCGTTTCCTGCGCCACCAGCCCCTGTTCGAAGGCAAGGCCATAGATGAACGGCTTCAGCGTTGAGCCAGGCGAACGCACGATCTTGGTCATGTCGATCCAGCCGGAACGGCTGGCGTCGAAGAAATTGGCCGAGCCGACTTCGCCCAGAATGTCGCCCGTGCGGGAGTCGGCCAGCACCATGGCGACGGACAGACGCGGCCCGAGCTTGGTCGCGGCGTCGCGCGCGACTTGTTCAAGCCCTTGCTGGACGCTTTTGCGGATCGTCAGCTTGAGCGGCTGACCGGGAACGGCCCTGGGCAGCATCGCATAGGCGGCATGCGCGGCGAGCGCCGGCAAGGTGCGGCGCAGGCCCGAAACATCGTCGAGCGCTGCGCGTGCCGCCTCGCGTTCGCCGATCAGGCCCGAGGACACCATGCGGGTCAGCACGCGGTCGCGGGCGGCATGCGCGATTTCGAGGTTGCGGTCGGGCCGGCGTTTTTCCGGCAATTGGGGCAGCGCGACGAGCAGGGCGGCTTCGGAGACGGTGAGCCGCTTCGGTTCCTTGCCGAAATAGGCGAGCGAGGCGGCGCGCACGCCTTCGAGGTTGCCGCCATAGGGCGCCAGCGTCAGGTAGCGTTCGAGGATCTCGCGCTTGGACAGCCGCCGCTCGATCTGGATGGCGCGCAGCATCTGCTTGATCTTGGAGCCGAGGCTGCGGCTTTCGCGCGGCTCGATCAGGCGGGCGAGCTGCATCGACAGCGTCGAACCGCCGGAGACGATGTGGCCGCTGGTGATCAGCTGGCCGGCAGCGCGGCCGAGTGCCAGCACGTCGACGCCCTGATGGTCCCAGAAGCGCTTGTCCTCATAGGTGACCAGCATGTCGACGAACTGCTTGTCGACCTGGTCGAGCCGGGTTTCGAGCCGCCAGTAGCCGTCCGGCGTGGCGAAGGCGCGCAACAGCTGGCCGTCGCGGTCCTGGACTTCGGTGGAGACGGTGAGTTCCGCCGGCAGCGGCGGCGGAAAGGCGCGGTCGAGTTCCCAGAGGGAGGCTGCGGAGAGGACTGCAAGGCCGGCGCAGGACGCTGCGGTTATCGCTGCTCGATGGAGAAATTTTCTGGAGAGCATGGCGCTGCCCCTCATCCGGCTGCCGCCACCTTCTCCCCGTATAGTGACGGGGAGAAGGGAGCTGTGCTGAGCGCAATCGCCATTTGCATGATCGTCACAACAGGCGCCTTACGGTGCCTTGATCTCCATCATGCCGGTGGCGGTGCGGGCCGAATATTGCGGCCGGTACATGTCTTCCACCGTTGCCGCCGGATGGGCGTAGGTGCCCGGCGTCACGGCGCGCACGACATAGGCGAGGGTCAGATTGTGGTCGTGCTCGCCGTCGGCCGGGTTGAACGCCGCGACGAAACGGTCGTCGCGGAATTCGAGATGCGCGGCGTCGGTCTGTGCCAGCCAGGAGAAGTTCGTCAATTGGGCGCTGGAGACCAGGCCGGGATTGTCGATTTCGAAGCCGGCGGGCAACAGGTCGGTGACCAGCAGGCGCGACGGCCAGCTGTTCTGTTCGGTGACCTTGAGCACGACGACATAGCGTTCGTTCTGGGTCGCCTCCGTCACATTGGCTTCGGTGCCATCGAGCTTGTAGTAGGTGCGGTTGATGGTGAAGCCGTCACCGCCGGCCGGCAGGGGCTGGATCGGCGACGCCACGGTGGTGACGACGGCCTGCAGCGGGGTCTTGCCGGTGTTGGCGATTTCGAGCGGGCTGTCGACCAGCTCGGAGCCGTTGACCTGGTTGGAATAGCCGCCCGAATGCGGCGCGCCATTGACGGTCAGCGTGATCGAGTCATTGCCTTCCTTCAGCGCGCGAGCCGCCAGCAGCATCCAGGAATCGTCCTGGGTGCTGGTCCAGCGGACTTCGGCGCGTTCCCTGGTCACCAGCTTGATCAGCTCCGGCACGATCGTCGACACCGGCTTCGATTCCGCCGCCAGCGACAGCATCGCCGCGCCGTCGCGCAGCGCCGAGCCGTAGTCGGAGCGGTACCAGTCGTAGTCGGTCTGCGACTTGGCGAGCTGAAGCGCGGTCTTGAACGTCGCCTCCGAGCGCTGGGTATCGCCGTAGAGCGCAAGGCTCGCCGCCAGCTGGGCAACGGCCATCGGGCTCGAGAAGGCTTCGAGCTGGGTGTCGGCATAGTAACGCAGGTCGCCGATCGAGGCCTTCTTGTTGCGGGCCAGCACGTAGAGGGCGTATGCGATCTCGCTGCCGCGGTCCTGTACGCTCTGGTCGTAGCCGAGCGAGTTCTGCAGATTGCTCAGCGCCTGGTTCATGGCGAGAGCCGGCACATCGTATTTCTGCTCGCGCGCCCTGGTCAGGAACTCGCTGACATAGGCGTCGAGCCACAGATCGCCTGAGCCCGGACCCCACAGGCCGAAGCTGCCGCTCGAGGACTGGTAGCTCAGCACCTTGTAGATGGCATCCTGGATGCGGCCGTGCAGGTCGGGGTCGCTTTCCATGCCGATGCCGGAAGCCATCTCATTGACATAGAGAAGCGGCATGGCGCGGCTGGTGGTCTGCTCGGCGCAACCATAGGGGTAGCGGTCGAGCGTCATCAGCAGCGACGGCACGTCGAAGGCTGCCGCCTGCGAAACGCCGACACTGACGGAGGCACCCTCAAGCAGGCTTGCCGCCAGGAGCTCCTTGTCGACGCGCAGCGCGCCGCCATTGCCCTTGAGGTCGACCACAAGGCGCGTGGTGACCGGCAATTGCGCCGGGCGCACCGGCACGTAGAGCGTCTGCTCGACCTTGGTGCCGTCGGCGTGCGCCAGCTTGATGGTGAGCGAGGCATTGCCCGCCGTCTTTGCGATCAGCGGCACGGTCAGCGTCTGGCGCTTGCCCTGGGCGAGCGTCAGCTTCTGGGGCAGGGGCTTGTCACCGGTCGACAGATCGCCCGTCGTATCGATCGAGAAGGCATAGTCGCCGGCCGGGCCGTCGGTGTCGGCGACGTCGAGCCGCATGACGGCGGCGTCGCCAGGGGCCAGGAAGCGCGGCAGGCCGGCGGTGATGACCACCGGGTCGCGCACGATCACATCCGACTGGGCATGCCCGACCGCTTCCTTGGTCCAGGCGACAGCCATGACGCGCACGGTGCCGTTGAACTGCGGGATGTCGAAGTCGATCCGTGCCTTGCCGTCGGCATCGAGCTGGACGGGGCCGGAGAAGAAGGCGACCAGCTTTTCGGTGGGCGGGCTGCCTTGCGCCTGCATGTTGGCGCCGTCACCGCCGGTCCTGAGCTTGCCGGTGGTGCCGAGCGAGCCATCGATCAGGCGGCCATAGATGTCGCGGATCTCCATGCCCAGCATGCGCTGGCCAAAGAACCAGTTCTCCGGGTCCGGCGCCTTGTAATTGGTCAGGTTGAGGATGCCGACATCGACGGCGGCGACCATGACATAGGCGTTGGTGCCCGGCTGCACGCCGGCCACGGAAACCGGGATCGACAGCTGTTGGCGCGGCATGGTCTTGTCCGGCGGCGTCAAGGTGATGGCGAGCTTCTTCGAGCCCGGATCGACCGTCAGCCATTTCACGCCGATGGCGCGGGCCGGCATGCGCGTCTCCTGCGCATCGCCCGGCCGGAACAGGGTTGCCGTGACATAGGCGCCGGCGCCCCAGTCGTCGCCGACCGGAATGTCGACGGTGCTGCCGCCAACCGGCACCGTTGCCGTGATGGTCTTCAACAGCTTGTCGGAGCCGATATTGATCAGAAGTTCGCCGGCAAAGTGCGGCGAGACTTTCAGCTTAGCCACTTCGCCCGCGGCATAATTGTCCTTGTCGAGGGCGATCTCCAGGCCGTCAGGCGTCTCGGTGGTGGTCGAGGCGACATACCAGCCGGCGTCGAACTCGTAGCTGGTGGCGGGACCCTCGGGATCGGAGGTCTCGACCTCGAGTCTGTACTGGCCCCAGTCGACCGGGACCGAGACCGTGGCGTCGCCATCGGCGTTGAGGTCAATCTGGCCGTTGGCGATCGACTTGGTGAAGGTGACCGGCTCGTAGTTCCACGAATTGTTGGAGCGGTACCACTGGTAATTGCGTTCGACCTTGACCAGCGTCCACTGCGCGCCTTTCAGCGCCTCGCGCTTGCCGGCCGGATCGACGGCGATCAGGCTGAACTTGGCCGTGCCGCCCTGCGGCACTTCATCGTCGGCGAAATCAGGACGGATGCCGATCATATGGCCTTGCGGGCGGATGCCGATGTTGAGCGAGCGCTCGATGGCGCGGCCGCCGGTCTCGCGCATGCGCACCGTCACCTTGCCGTCGACCAGCTTGGTCGTCGAGGGCAACTGGTCGACGGAGATCGGGAAGGTCGCCTTGCCGTCATCGCCAACCACCGGCAGGTTGGTCAGCGGCGTGACCGAGGGCTCCGCCGACTGCTCGTCGGCGAGGCCGAAGGAAAAGTTGGGGAAGCGGTCCCAGTCGCGCGCCGTCGACAGCGTCAACTCGCCTTCCAGCGCCAGGCCCGCCGCCGGCGCGCCATAGAGGAAGCGGCCGTCGATGTTGATGTTGGCGGTTTCGCCCCGCTCGATTTCCTGCTTGTCGGCCTTCATGTCGAATTCGATGCGATCCGGCACGAAATCCTCGACCAGGAACATCTGGCTGGCGACCGCCGGCTGCTTCGGGTCGGTGTGGATCGACACCGACCAAGTGCCGCGCATGGCGTTGGGTTCGAGCGGCAGGTCGACGGCATGGCCGCCGGCCGAGGCGCCGTCGCTGACGATGCGGCGGTCCTCGACGCCGTCGGGGCGCGCGAAGATGAAGGTCAGCGGCAGGTTCTCGACCGCTTTGGCGGCGCCATCGCGGGCAAGGGCGGCGACATGGACATCCTCGCCGGCGCGGTAGATGCCGCGCTCGGTCCAGGCATAGACGTCGAGCGCGCCGGGCGCCGCGCGTCCGGTGACGCCGCGGTCGGACAGGTCGAAGCCGGCCTTGGACATATCGAGGAAGACGAAATCATTGTCGCCCTGCTTGGCCATCAGCACCGCCGGAACCATGCCGCCGTCGCCGCGCGTCAGGCCGGGGTTGAAGACGGCGTGGCCGTCGGCGTCTGATGTCGCGGTGCCGAGAACCTCGTTGTTGCGGGCAACCAGCGTCAGTTCGGCGCCGCCTATCGGCTTGGCTGAGCCCAGCGAACGGGCAAAGACATTGAGCCCGTCCTGGCCGGTATAGGTCGACAGGCCGATGTCGGAGACGACGAACCACTGCGTGGCCATCGAACCATAGTTGTCGCTCTTGTCGTTGACCGGCTGGGCGGTCAGCACGTAGACGCCGGGCTTGCGTTGCGGCAGCGCTTCGTCGACCGGGAAGGAGGTGGTGACCTCCTTGTTGAGGTCGTTGACGATGTCGATCTGGCCTTGCCAGACCGGCGCGCCCATCTGCTCGGAAATGTTGGAGATGTCATAGCTGTCGAGCTGGTGCAGGAACTGGTAGCCCGACAGAAGCTGCGCCAGCGAACGGTCGCCGATGCGGTAGAGCTTCATCTGGGCGGCGTTCATGTTGACGGTGACGACCGGAATGCCGCGGCGTGCGCCGGCCGGCAGCACGAAGCTGTCGCCGGTGAAGCGAGCGGATGGGGCCCGGTCCTGCACATAGATCGACAGCACCACGGGAGCGGCGGTCACTTCGCCGATGGCCGCCGGCAGGCCGGCGCGGAAGGTGACGTCGTAATGCTGGCCGTGTTCGAGCCCTTCGACGCAGATCTGCTTGTCCTTGGCCTCGACGCCCTTGGGCGGTGCGTTGTCGACGGTGACGAACTGCGCGTAGTCGACGCCGGTCTTGACCAGTTCCTCGGAGAATTGCGCGCAGATGCGCGGCGCGCTGGTGTCGGCATCGACGCTGTGGTCGACGACACGGAAACCCTTGCGGGCCTTGAGATCGGCATAGTCGGCCTGGACGGCCGGGGACGTTACGAGCGCAAGGCTCGCCTCATAGGCCTGCAGCGCCGGGCGGTAGAGATCGCGCTTGTCGAGGCCGGCGCCAAGCAGGGCCAGCACGTCGGCGCGCGTCTTGGTGGTGCGCAAAAGCTTGTAGGCGTTGAAAGCAGCCGAAGTGCCGTTCATCGGCAAGGTAGACGCCTCGGAGGTGTTGGTGGCGGGTTGCACGGCCAGCGTTTCACGCGCCAGATCGAGCCAGAGCCGGCCATCGTCGGGCATCACCGAGACCGCGGCTTCGTATTTCTGCATGGCGGAGCGATGGTCGCCGGTCAGAACGGCCTGCTCGGCCGCGTTGATCAGGGCCGCCATGCCCTCGGTCGGCTTGTCAAAAGCGGGGCCAAGCAGCTTGTTGCGGTATTGCTGGGCCTGATCGGCCATCCAGTTGGGGAAGAAGGCGAGTTCCGGCGGGGCGCCGATATCGGGATCGCCGTCAATGTTGACGATCTTGCCGGCAACCGCGCCGCTGAAGGGCTTCAGCTGGTTGTAGTCGGATTTGAGAAAACACCATTTGGCTTTGGTGTTGTAAGTGAAGGCGCGGCAGGCCGGATCGCCAAGGCATGTCGTCTTGCACTGGTCGAGGGTGACATTCTGGTCGGATCTGAGGTCAAAGCCGAAATAGTCGGAATTGTCTGATGTTGCGATTCGCCGGGCCTCGGCCGCTTGCGCGACGCTGCTCCAGGCTAAGACATTGGCCCAGGCAAAGAAAAGAAGGATAAGGATAGACAGACCACGAGCCGCGCGCATTGCCATAACACCCTCCAGACAAATGCAGACGTCCGCGCATGTTCAAGCTTCAGTCAAGCTTGTCAACGCGCGAACGCGGCAGGTTCCGCCTGCCAACGGTTTATTTCCCGGCCAAGGACCGGTATGCGAACAGTAACCTCCACGGGACAGGGGATCACGCTTTCTTGCGGAAACGCAGAAGGTGTGAATTCCAAGCCCGTCATATTTCAGACAATTGGATTGTGGCCCCTTTACGAGCGCTTCAGAACTTCATTCCAATTTTAGTTTTGTAACCTAGGTTGTCTTAATGCCGGCGCATGAAAAGCAGATGTCAGGAAGGACCGCGCCAGGGCGCGTTCTTCCGCGCGCCCTGCTTTTGGCCATGATGTGCGCGACCGCGCTGGCCGCCGAATCGAGGCCAGCAGCCGCGTTCGAGCTTTTCGGCATCAAACTGTGGGGATCGTCCAACGACGAGGACGCCGATATCGTCGATCCGCTGCGCTATGCCGTGACCATCACGGCGCCCGATGCCGACAAGGATCTGGTCAAGAAGCTTGAAAACGCCTCGGCGCTGAAAGGCGATGAGGATCGGCCGGTCTCAGGCTCGCTCGGGCTGATGGCCAAGGCGCGCAGCGACCGTGAACAGCTGGTTGCGGCCCTCTATGCCGATGCCCGTTACGAAGGCGTTGTCACCATCACCATCGACAGCAAGCCGCTCGACGAGTTGCCGCCAGACGCCGAATTCAAGGGCCCGCAGCCCATTCCGGTGGCGATCACCATCGCCGCCGGGCCCAAATTCACCCTCGGCAATATCAGGCTGGAAGGCGACGCTGCGGGGCTGATGAGCGCCGATTACGGTCTGATATCGGGTGGCGACGCCGGCTCCGGCGCGGTGCTCAAGGCCGAGGCGCTGATCGTGCGGACGCTGAAGGAGCAGGGCAGGCCGCTGGCCAAGGTCACCGACCGGCAGATCGTCGCCGACCATGCCACCTCGACGCTCGATGTGACGCTGACGGTCGCAGCCGGGCCGGTCGCCGGCTATGGCGCGACCACGGTGGAAGGCACCGAGAAAGTCGACCGCGACTTCACCGAATACATGACCGGGTTGAAACGCGGCAAGCAGTACTCGCCGCAGGAGATCAGCGACGCGCGCGACCGGCTGCTGGCGCTGGAAGTCTTCAACAGCGTGACGTTCAAGGAAGCCGACAAGCTCGACGCCGACGGCAACATCCCGATCGGCGTCCAGGTCAGCGAGCGCAAGCCGCGCTATTTCGGCCTTGGCGGCACCTTCTCGAATACCGAGGGCCTTGGTCTGGAAGGCTATTGGGGGCACCGCAACCTGTTTGGCCACGCGGAAAAGCTGCGCATCGACGGCGCTATCAGCGGTATCGGCAGCAACAATCTGTCCGATCTGAACTACAATGCCGGCATCATGTTCGAGAAACCCGGCGTGATCGGGCCGGCGTCGAAATTCTTTGCCAGTGTGAAGACCGTGCTCGAGCATCCGGACGCGTACGACCATTTCTCGGTCAAGGGCAGCACCGGCCTGTCCTATGAACTCGACAAGAAGCAGACCGTCTCGGCCGAGGTCGCGCTCGACTACTCGCGCATCCACGACGCCTTCGGCAAGCACAAGTACCTGATCGCCAGCATTCCGCTGCAATATGTCTATGATAACCGCGACAACCGGCTGAACCCGACCAGCGGCTTCCGGGTGCTGGCCTATGCCGAACCGAGCTACGACATCATGAGCGGGGCCGCCTTCCTCAAGCTGAAGGGCGAGGGATCGGCATATCAGTCGCTGGATACGGCCTCGAAGTTCGTGATGGCCGAGCGCGTCGCCGTAGGCTCGATCGTCGGCACCAGTCTGGAAAACGTTCCGGCCGACCGGCGCTTCTATTCCGGCGGCGGCGGTTCGGTGCGCGGCTACGCCTATCAAGGCATCGGCCCCAAGGATTTCAACGGCCAGCCGATCGGCGGCCTGTCCTTCTTCGAGACCTCGGTCGAAATGCGCATCGCCGTCACCGATACGATCGGCATCGTGCCATTCGTCGATGCCGGCACGGTGTCGACAAAGTCGGTGCCCAATTTCGCCGACGTCAAGGTCGGCGCCGGTGTCGGCTTGCGCTATGTGACGCCCTTCGGGCCGCTGCGCATCGATGCGGCCGTGCCGCTCAACCGCGATCCCGGCGATCCGCATTTCGGCATCTATGCCGGCATCGGACAGGCATTTTGACGATGAAAACGGTCCGGCGCATCCTTCGCTTTGTCCTCTACACACTGCTGATCGTGGTCGCGGGCGCGGTCGGCGCGCTCGTCGTGCTGACCAAGACCGAGCGCGGACGCGACAATCTCGCCGGCATCATCTCGCGGCTGGCCTCGAACGACGATCGCAAGATCACCGTCAGCGGCATTGACGGCATCTGGTCGGGCGCGCTCAGCGTCGACCATGTCGTGCTGGAAGACCGCCAGGGTGCCTGGCTGGTGGCGCGCAAGGTCGCCGTCGACTGGTCGCCGCTGTCACTGCTGTCCAAAAGTTTCAGTGCCGACCGCATCGCGGCCGAGCGCATCGAACTGGCACGCCTGCCGGTGGCCGGCACGCAGCCGCCGGCGCAGAGCGGCACGACGACGCTGCCGGTTTCCATCGACATCAAGCAGATCGACCTGCCCGAAATCGCGCTTGGCCAGCAACTGGCTGGCAGCGGCATCGCCGAACTCGCCGCCAAGGGAATGCTCAAGGCCGATGCCGCGCCGCTGGCGGTCGAGACCACGCTCAACGTCACCCGCCATGACGGCAAGCAAGGCAATGTCGACGCCAAGATCCACTTCGCGCCAGCAGACAACAGGCTCGACCTCGACCTCAAGGCATCGGAACCGGCCGGCGGCATCATCGCCAATCTGCTCAAGCTGCCCGATGCGCCGCCGGTCGACATAGCCGTTTCGGGCACGGGACCGCTTGCCAACTGGAACGGCATCGCCACCTTCACCGTCGACGGCAAGATCGTCACCCAGCTGACGGGCCGTCATCAGCTTACCGACAAGGGCAATCATGTCGAGGCCAAGGGCGACGGCGCGTTCGCGCCTTTCCTGCCGGAAAATCTGAGGCCGCTGTTTGCCGGCAAGACCAGCTTCGACATCGCCGGCACCGCCACATCGGCCGGTGGTATCAGCGTTGACCGCGCCAACATCGAGAGCGATGCCATACATGGCACCGCAACCGGCATTGCCGACCCAGCCGGCGCCAGCGACCTGTCGGTTGAAATTGCTGCCAAGGGCGCACCTGTGCCGATCACCGTGGGCAATGCGGCACAGCCGATCACCGTGGTCATCAGGAGCGTCACCGCCCGCGCCCTTGGCGACGGCAAGGCGCCGATCATCGACATTGGTGCCTCGCTGGTTTCGGTGGTGGCGGGCGGCACCCAGCTCAATGATCTTGCGGCGCAGATCCACTCCGACGGCTTCGACATCCAGAACCGCGCCGGGCCGTTTGCCGTCAAGCTGACCGCGGGTGGGCTGAAGACCGACGTGGCGACGCTGGCGCCGCTGATCACCGGCAAGGTCGATGTCGATCTGGGGGGGTCGCTCAGCAAGGACGCCATCACCATCGACCAGGGTACGTTGCGCTCCGATGCGCTGAACGCCTCGCTGACCATGACGGTGGCGCTCGCCGACCTGTCGATGCAGCTGAAGATGAATGCCGACGCGGTGTCGACCGCCTTGCCGCCACAGATCAGCTCGGTGCTGGGCGAGCGGGTGAAATTCTCGGCCGCCGCGACGCGCGATCCGCAGGGCTCGTTTGCCGCCAATTCGATCTCGTTCACCTCCGGCTCGCTCAGCGCCAGCGGCACCGCCAGCGCGCAAGGCACCGACATCCAGGCCGACATCAAGGGCACGCTGGGCGACGTTTCGGTGCTGTCGCCGATGGTCGGCGTGCCGGTTGCCGGCGGTGTCGATTTCGCCCTGTCGGCCAGTGGCGCCAGGACAGCTCCGGACTTCACCGTCTCCGCCGGCAGCGACAGCCTGACCGCCTCGGGCCGCACGGTGAAGGCGATCAAGCTGACGGCGAGCGGCAAGGCCGACATAGCAAGCCCCTCGGCCGATGTTTCGCTGACCGGGACCGTCAACGACCAGCCGCTCGACATCAAGGCGGCGTTGGTGACGAGTGAAGGCAAGCGTTCGATCAACGGTTTTCTGGTCTCGCTTGGCGACAACAAGGTTTCGGGTGACCTGGCCCTCGATGACAAGTTCATGCCCCTGGGCACGCTGACGCTCGCCGCACCCGCCATCGACCAGTTGGCGGCGCTCGCCGGCCAGGCGATAACCGGCGACATCAGCGGCACCATCGGCTTTACCAAGGACGGCGAGACGCCGTCTGTCACCATCGATGCCAAGAGCACCTCGATTGCGCGCGGCGAGGTGACGGCCAAGACCATCGCGGTCAACGCGCTGATCGCCAACTATCTCAAGGCGCCGGCGATCGCGGGCACCATCAAGGCTGACTCGGTCACGTCGGGCGCCACCGAAATCAGCGGCATCGGCGTCGACCTGAAGCGCGACGGCGACTGGACCAATTTCACCGGCGGCGCCACCATAGCGGGCATTCCGGCGACAGCGGCCGGCCGGGTCGAGATCGCTCAGGGCACCACCAGCGTCGAGATCGCCTCGGGCGAAGCCACGGTTCGCGGCATCAAGGCAGCGATCGCTGAAGCCTCGACCCTGACCATCGCCAATGGCACCACCAGCATCGAGAAGCTGGCGCTCGACATCGGTGGCGGTGCGGTGACGCTGTCGGGCAGCGCCGGCCAGACGCTCGATCTCGCCGCGCAATTCTCAGCGCTGCCGGCGGCGCTTGCCAATGATTTTGTGCCCGGCCTCGATGCCGTGGGTACGCTCGGGGGCACGGCGCAAATGACCGGAACGCCGGCTGCTCCGGAGGTCCGGTTCAACGCGCAGCTGGCCGGCGTCGAAACCAGCCAGACCCGTCAGGCTGGGCTCGGGCCGCTCGCGGTCGATGCGGCCGGCACCTACACCTTGGCCGGCGGCGTCGCCCTCGACCATGCCACGCTATCCGGCGACAAGATTTCCGGCAAAGCCACCGGCACCATCAATCCGAACGGCGCCAGCGATTTTGCGCTTGATCTCACCTCATCCGGCCCCAGCCTGCCGCTGACCTTCGGAAGTGCCGCAAGTCCGGTGAAGATCGAGGTCCAGTCCTTGTCGGCAAAGGTGGTGGGCGAGAGCACGCAGGCCCGCCTCGATGTCTCCGCGATCCTGCCTTCGGTCACCACCAGCCCGGCTAAGGTGGAGGGACTTGTCCTGACATTGCATTCGGACGCGTTCGATCTCAAGAACCGCGCCGGACCGGTTTCCAGCACGGTGTCGGTGGACAAGGTCGGTCTCGACAATGCCGCGATCGCGCCGTTGATCGCCGGCAAGGTCACGGCCGCGCTCAACGCCCGGCTGACATCGGACGCCGTCGCGATCGACAGCGGCTCGCTCAAAAGCGATGCGCTGAACAGCCAGGTCGCCGGTCAGGTATCGCTGCGCGACGGCTCAATCGATCTCAAGCTGAATGCGGATGCCCCATCATCGGCCTTGCCGGCGGCGGCGCGCGGCATGCTTGGCGAACGCGCTCAGATCAGCGCCACGCTGAAGCGCGACCCCAACGGCAGTATCAACATAGACGGATTGAAGCTGACGTCTGGTGCGCTGACCGCCGGCGGGCAAGCGAGCCTTGCCGACAACAAGCTGGCCGCCGACATCAAAGGCGCGCTGAGCGACATCTCGCTGCTATCCAAGGACGCCAAGGGCGCCATTGCCTTTGCCCTGAATGCCCAGGGGCCGGCCATCGCACCTGATCTGTCGCTGACCATCAACAGCGATCGGCTGCTGGTGGCGGAGCGCGAGATCACCGGACTGAGGCTCACCGCCACCGGCAAGGCGGATGCCTCCAATCCGGCGGCGAATGTGCAATTGACCGGCAATGTCGCGGGACAGGCCTTGCAAGGCAGCGCCGTGCTGGCAACGGCGGACGGCAAGAGCGCCATCAACGGCCTGCTTCTGTCGCTGGGCAAGAACAAGATCTCCGGCGATCTGGCGCTGGACGACAAGTTCGTGCCGGAAGGCACCATCTCGCTCGACCTGCCGGACATTGGGCCGCTCGCCGCGCTGGCGCTGGAAAAGGCCGAAGGCGATGTGCGCGGTACGATCGCCTTCACCAAGAACGGCGCAGCACCCCAGGTCGCCATCAAGGCGGCCACCGGTTCGATCACGCGCGGCGACTTGCAGGCGAAGGCGGTTTCCATCGATGCGCTGATCGCCAACTATCTCGCCGCTCCGGTGATCTCGGGCAAGATCCGCGCCGACACTGTCACATCGGGCGGCACCGTGATCAGCGGCATCGATGTCGATTTGAAGCGCGACGGTGACTGGACCGGCTTTTCCGGTGGCGCCACCGTCAAGGGCATTCCGGCCAAGGCCGCCGGCCGGGTGAAGGTGGCCAACGGCACCACCACCATCGAGCTGGCTTCCGGCCAGGCGACCGTCCAGGGCATCAAGGTGGCCATCGCCCAGGCTTCGACACTCAGCATCGCCAACGGCACGACGACGCTGGACCGGCTGGTGCTCAATCTCGGCGGCGGCACGGCGACAGTGACCGGCAAGGTCGGGCAGGCGCTCGACATCAATGCGACGCTGGCGAAGGTGCCGATGTCGCTCGCCAACAGTTTCTCGCCAGGCCTCGATGCCGCAGGTTCGATTTCCGGCACGGTCAAGGTGACCGGCGCGCCGGCGAACCCCGCCGTGGCGTTCAACATCGATGCGGCCGGCGTGCAAACGTCTCAAACCCGAGGTGCCGGTGTCGGTGCCGTGGGCGTCTCCTCGTCCGGCACCTTTGCCGGCAACAAGCTGACCTTCAACGCCAATGTCAGCGACGGCGCCGGGCTTGGCCTCAAGGGCGGCGGCACGATGACGACGGCAGGTACGCCGGCGCTGGTGCTCGACTTCAACGGCGCCGCGCCGTTCGGCATGCTCAGCCAGAAGCTTGCCGCGCAAGGCCTGGCACTGACGGGAACCGCCAATGTCAATGTCCAGGTGCGTGGTCCGGCGACATCGCCCGTCATCGGCGGCAGCGTCAGCACCTCGGGTGCGCGGCTGGTCGATGCGCGTTCGGGGCTGGCCGTCAACGATCTCACGGCCGACGTCTCGATCGGCGGCGGCGTCGCCAGGATCAACCGGCTGACCGGAACCTTGTCGACGCGCGGCAGTCTGTCGGCGAGCGGCACGGTCGGCATCAACCCGGCGCAGGGTTTTCCGGCCGACCTGTCGATCAAGCTCACCGACGGCCGTTATACGGACGGGCGCGTGGTGACGGCCAATCTCGGCGGCGACCTGACGATCAAGGGGCCGCTGACATCGGCACCGGTGATTGCCGGCACCGTCGACCTCGCCAAGACCGTCATCACCGTTCCGGACAAATTGCCGGGTCGCTCTCGGCACTCGACGTCAAGCACAAGAACGCGCCGGGCGCGGTCAAGGCGCAGGACAAGGCGCTGCGCCCCGCGACGACCAGCGGCAAGGGCGGCGGCAGCGGGCTTGCCCTTGATGTCACCGTCAACGCGCCAAACCAGATCTTCATCCAGGGCAGGGGCGTCGATGCCGAGCTCGGCGGCTCGCTCAGGCTGACCGGGCCGGCGTCGTCGCCACAGGCGGTCGGCACCTTCACCCTGCAGCGCGGCCGGCTGTCGATCCTCGGCAAGCGGCTGACCTTCACCGAGGGCACAGTCGGCTTCTCCGGCTCGCTGGTGCCCTACCTCAACCTGACCGCGACAACGACGACGACCAGCGCCACCGTCACCATCGTGGTGTCGGGCGAGGCGACCAATCCGAAATTCACCTTCTCCTCGGTGCCGGCGCTGCCCGAGGACGAGGTGCTGGCGCAACTGATCTTCGGCCGCTCAATGTCGAACCTGTCGCCGCTGCAGATCGCGCAGCTGGCCGAAGCCGCCGCGCAGTTGGCCGGCGTTGGCGGATCGACGTCGCTGCTGGAGAACCTGCGCAGCGCCATCGGCGTCGACGATCTCGACGTGACCACGGACAGCCAGGGCGGAACGGCGGTCTCGGCCGGCAAATACCTGAACGACCGCACCTATGTGACCATCCAGAAGGGCGACAAACCGGGTTCCGGCAAGGCGACCATCGACCTCAATGTCGGGCGCGGCGTCAAGTTGCGCGGCGAGGCGACGGACGCCGGCGAGGCCAAGGGCGGCATCTTCTACGAAAAGGAATATTGAGGTTCGGGCCCTCATCCCGGGTGAGGCGCTGGCCCTCATCCCGGGTGAGGCACTGGCCCTCATCCCGGGTGAGGCACTGGCCCTCATCCTGGCCAGAACTGGCGCTGTCGTAACCCGTGCCAATGTCTCAGTTTAATCGCCGTGAGTAGATTTTGGCGGAATCTGGGCGCACTAGCAATTTTGCGTCAAGACTGTCGCTATCGCGCGTACCGCTCCCTTTTCAAAGTTGCACATTCGCTAACATGTTCCCAATCCAAGCCGTCTTTGACATCATGGCCTGGATGCGGAATGTTAATCGGCGGAAAGCCAACAATGGGAGTTAGTCATGACAATCTATAAGAGTAATGGCGACAGCGTTCCGGATCACATCCTGGCCATGGCCGAAGAAGCTAAGGCAGGTAATGTCGATCGCCGCGAATTCCTGGCGCTCGCCAGCGTCTTCGGCGCCTCGACGGCGATGGCTTATGGCCTGCTCGGTCTCGCCGACCCGACGCCGGCAAAGGCGGATGAGGTAAAGGGCAAGAAGGGCGGCACTCTCAAGATCGCCCAGTGGATCAAGGATCCGAAGGACCCACGCAAGGCCGACTGGTCGGAGATCGCCAATGCCGAGCGCCAGGCGCTTGAGCCACTGGTCAAGTACACCACCGAATACACGTTCCGCCCCTATCTGCTGGAAAGCTGGGACGTCAACGACGACGCCACGCAGTACATCCTGCATGTGCGCAAGGGCGTGACCTGGCACAACGGCGATGCTTTCACCGCCGATGACGTAGTACACAACTTCAACCGCTGGGGCGAGAAGGCCGCCGAAGGCAATTCCATGCCCGGCCGTCTTGGCACGCTGTTCGACGACAAGACGGGCAAGCTGCGTGAAGGCGCGGTTACCAAGGTCGACGACATGACCGTCAAGCTGTCGCTCACCAAGCCCGACATCTCGATCATCCCCGGCATTTGCGACTATGTTGCTCTCATCGTCCACAAGTCCTTCGACGAAAAGGGCGGCGACTTCAAGGCCTGCCCGATCGGCACCGGCCCGTTCGAGCTCGTCTCCTATGATGTCGGCCAGAAAGTGGTCTACAAGCGCCGCGCCGACGACAAATGGTGGGACGGCGAAGTGTTCCTCGATGGCCTGGAATTCATTGACTACGGCACCGATCCGGCAGCCATGGTCAGCGCTTTCGAAGCTGGCGAAGTGCACACCAATTTCGAGACCTCGGCCGACTATGTGTCGATCCTCGACGGTATGAGCCTGGTCAAGTCCGAGGTCGTCACCGCCTCGACCATCGTCTGCCGCACCAACGTCAACAACAAGCCTTACGGCGACCAGAAGGTGCGCAACGCGCTGCAGCTTGCTGTCGACAACAACGTCGTCCTCCAGCTCGGCTACGGCAATGCCGGTTCGGTCGCCGAGAACCACCATGTCTGCTCGATCCATCCGGAATATTACGAGCTGCCCAAGGTTGCCCGTGATCCGGCCAAGGCGAAGGCGCTGATGGCGGAAGCCGGGCAGGCCGATTTCGAACATGAACTGATCACCGTCGACGAGGACTGGCACAAGAATACCGGCGATGCGATCGCCGCGCAGCTGCGCGACGCTGGTATCAAGGTGAAGCGCACCGTGCTGCCGGGTTCTACGTTCTGGAACGACTGGCTGAAGTATCCGCTGTCGATGACCAACTGGAACATGCGGCCGCTCGGCGTCCAGGTTCTGGCGCTGGCCTATCGCACCGGCGAGGCCTGGAACGAAGCCGGCTGGTCGAACCCCGACTGGGATGCCAAGCTCAATGCGGCGCTCGCCGTTGCCGACGCCGCCAAGCGCAAGGAAATGATGAAGGATATCGAGCAGGTCCTGCAGGATTCCGGCATCATCATCCAACCCTACTGGCGCAAGCTCTACAGCCACTCGGTCAAGGCGGTGCAGAACTACAAGATGCACCCGACCTTCGAGCGCGACTACGGCAAGATCTGGCTCGACCAGGCTTGATCGCACAGACAAGGGAAAGGGGCGTCAGCCTCTTTCCCTGCTGTTTGCATCATCTGTCCCCGTTGGTCCGCGCTTCTCTAAAAAAATTGCGGACTCCCGGGCAAGGTCATGCAACAAAAACAGGGTTGATCGCATCCGAAGGCCTGTTTGACAGCCAGCCTCGCCGGTCACGGCAGGGTTGGCTTTCATAGCCGGCTCAAACCCCAACCCATCGGCAGGGGGCCGCCATGCTTTCCTTCGTTATCAGGCGTCTTGGCACCATGGCATTGACGATGCTGTGCCTGACCATGGTCGTCTTCTTCCTGATCAACCTTGAACCCAATCTGAAGAAGCTGGCGATCAGCCAGACCGAAATGCATACGTCGGCCGAGCAGCTCGAGAGCTGGCTGGCCGGGCATGGCTACCGGCAGAACTTCTTCGTCCGCTATGGGCAGTGGCTTGGCGTCATGCCCAAGCAGCCGGTGACCGATCCGGCGACCGGCAAGCCGGCGCAGCGTTTCTCGTTCTGCAATGATCCGATCGTGCCGACCTTCGCCGGCGTTTTCGAGGGTGATTTCGGCTGCTCGACCAAGTTCAAGGCAACGGTCGCCTCGAAATTGTTCCCCGCCCTTGGTGCGACCGGCATCCTGATGTTCTGGGTGCTGGTGGTGATGGTGCCGATCTCGCTGTTGATCGGCATCCTGGCCGGTATGCGCGAGGGCTCGCGAACCGACCGGGTGCTGTCGGTGGCCTCGATCGCCTCGACGGCGACACCCGAATATGTGTCGGGCGTCATCTTCACCGTCATCTTCGCCTCGTGGCTTGGCTGGCTGAACGGCTCGGCCGCGTCGGCGAGCCAAGGCATCACCTTCTACAATTTCACGCTGCCGGTCATGACGCTGGCGATCTACGGCATCGGTTATATCGCCCGCATGACGCGGGCCTCGATGGTCGAGGTGATGACGCAGCAATATATCCGCACCGCCCGGTTGAAGGGTCTCTCCTTCGGCAGCGTGGTGGTCAAACATGCGCTGCGCAATGCGCTGATCGCGCCGTTCACCGTCATCATGCTGCAGTTTCCCTGGCTGCTGACCGGCGTCGTCATCGTCGAGGTGATGTTCCGCTATCAGGGTTTTGGCTACACGCTGGTCGAGGCGGCCGGCAACAACGACATCGATCTTTTGCTCGGCTGCTCGCTGGTCTCGGTGTTCATCGTCCTGATCACGCAGCTCATTTCCGATGTCGGCTACGCGTTTCTCAATCCGCGTATCAGAGTTCAGTAGGGGGCGAAGCGCATGCAGGTCCAATATATCAGTGCCTTCACCGTCGTTCTCGAAGTGCTGTCGCGCTTCTGGCCGGTCTGGATCGCTCTCATCATCGTCATGGGGGCGAGCTTCGCCTACAAGAAGAAGCTCGCGCTCTACGGACAGCTGTACGACAGCGGCGTCGGCATCGTCGGTGTCGGTATCTGCCTGTTCTGGCTGTTCACGGCGATCTTCGCGGCGACCATCTCGCCGTTCGATCCGCTGGCCCAGATCCCCGTGATGAAGGACGTGCTGCCGGGCGCGGTCGAGCCGCAGTCAGGTCTGGTCTATCTGTTCGGCGGCGACAAGCTTGCGCGCGACGTGTTTTCCCGCATGGTCTATGGCAGCCAGATCGTGCTGATCATCGCGCCGGCGGCGACCGGCTTTGCGCTGATGGTCGGCATCACGCTTGGCCTGCCGGCCGGTTATTATGGCGGCAAGATCGATACCGTGTTGTCGTTCCTGGCCAACCTGGTGCTGGCGTTCCCGGTGATCCTGCTGTTCTACCTGCTGGTGACGCCGGGCATCATGGACACGCCAATCCCCTATGCCATGGCCGGCGTGTTCTTCCTGTTTCCGATCATCTTCTTCAGCGTGCTGTTCTGGACGCGCTACAAGAACCGGCCCGACCGGCTGTACATCCTGCTCGGCATCACCCTGATCGTCGGCGGCTGGATTTATCTGGGCCTGGTGTTCGACAAGGACCCGCTGCATATCGTCCACATCGATCCCAACCAGCTCAACATCTTCGTGGCGGTGGTGTTTGCCTCCAGTCCCGGCGTGTTCCGCATCGTGCGCGGCCTGGTGATGGACATCAAGACGCGCGACTATGTGGCGGCGGCGCAGACGCGCGGTGAATCGCCCTGGTACATCATGCTGTGGGAAATCCTGCCCAATGCGCGCGGACCGCTGATCGTCGATGCGTGCCTGCGCATCGGCTACACTACGATCCTGCTCGGTACGCTGGGCTATTTCGGCCTCGGCCTGGCGCCTGAAAGTCCGGATTGGGGCACGGCGATCAAGGACGCCAGCCGCTTGCTGCGCTCCTTCATCCACCCGGCGCTGCCGCCGACGATCGCGCTGATGAGCTTCGTGCTGGGGCTGAAATCTGCTCGCCGATTCCCTGCGCGAGCAATCGATGAAGGACTGATTGACGGGCTCTGGCCCGCATCTGGTAAAATTGGATTGGAGCGACCCATGAACGAGGCAGTTCGAAATCCCGCAGAACCGATCATCGAGATCGAGAACCTGTCGATCTCCTTCTTCACCCGCAAGGGCGAGATACCGGCCGTCATGGATTTTTCCTGCACGGTCATGCCCGGCGAAGCGATGGGCATTGTCGGCGAATCCGGTTGCGGCAAGTCGACCGTGTCGCTCGGCATCATGCGCGACCTCTCCAACATCGGGAAGATCGTTGGCGGCAAGATCAAGTTCCAGGGCAAGGACATGGGCGAGCTCTCCGACGAGGAGCTGCGCGCCATCCGTGGCAACAAGATCGCCATGATCTACCAGGAGCCGATGGCCAGCCTCAATCCGGCGATGAAGGTCGGCCAGCAGCTGATGGAAGTGCCCCTGATCCACGACAAGGTGTCGAAGGAAGAGGCCTACAAACGCTCCCTCGACATGGTACGCGCGGTCAAGCTTCCGGATCCCGAGCGCATGATGCGCTCCTATCCGCACCAGCTCTCCGGTGGCCAGCAGCAGCGCATCGTCATTGCCATGGCGCTGCTGTCGAAGCCGGCGCTGCTTCTGCTCGACGAGCCGACGACGGCGCTCGACGTCACGGTGGAGGCGGGCATCGTCGAACTGGTCAAGGGGCTTGGTGAGAAGTTCGGCACCTCGATGATCTTCGTGTCGCACAATCTGGGCCTCATCCTGGAAACCTGCGACCGCATCACGGTGATGTATTCGGGCGAAGCGGTGGAGACCGGCAAGATCAAGGATGTGTTCGACCGGATGCGCCATCCCTACACACAAGGGCTGTTCCGTTCGATCCCGTTGCCGGGCGCCGACAAGAATTCGCGGCCGTTGATCTCCATCCCCGGGCAATTGCCGTTGCCGCATGAGCGGCCCAAGGGCTGCAATTTCGGCCCGCGCTGCCACCATTTCGTCGAGGGCGTCTGCAACGCCGCCGAGATCCCGATGATCGAGGTCGCGGGCCACGAGGGCCATTTCTCGCGCTGCGTGCGTTTCAACGAGATCGACTGGGAAGCGCTGCCGCCCGGCGCCAAGAAGGTCAATGAGCGCGTCGTGCCCGGCGCGCCGGTGCTCAAGATCGAGGATCTGAGGAAATACTATAAGGTCGGCGGCAGCGAGGTGTTCGGCTCGAGTGAAGGCCGCGTCGTCAAGGCCAACGAGACCATCTCGTTCATGGCGCGCGAATCCGAGACCGTCGCCATTGTCGGCGAATCCGGCTGCGGAAAATCGACGCTGGCCAAGGTGCTGCTCGGGTTGGAGACGGCAAGTGCCGGCACGGTGACCTTGGGCAACAAGGAAATCCAGTCGACCGGCATCGAGAAGCGCAGCGTCGAAACCGTGTCGTCGATCCAGATGGTGTTCCAGAACCCGTTCGATACGCTCAACCCCAGCCATTCGGTCGGCTCGCAGATCATCCGCACGCTGGAGAAATTCAACGTCGGCAAGACGGTCGCTGACCGCCGCAAGCGTATGCTGGAACTGCTCGACCTGGTGAAGCTGCCGCGCGCCTTCGAGACGCGCAAGCCGCGCCAGCTTTCCGGTGGCCAGAAGCAGCGCATCGGCGTGGCGCGCGCCTTTGCCGGCGACGCCAAGGTCGTGGTGGCCGACGAGCCGGTCTCCGCACTCGACGTGTCGGTGCAGGCGGCGGTGACCGAGCTGTTGATGGACATTCAGCGCAAGAACAAGACGACGATGCTGTTCATCAGCCACGATCTGTCCGTCGTGCGCTACATCGCCGACCGCGTCGTCGTCATGTATCTCGGCTACATCGTCGAGCAAGGCACGACCGACCAGATCTTTGCGCCGCCCTACCATCCCTATACCGAGGCGCTTTTGTCGGCGATCCCGATCGCCGACACCAGCGTGGTCAAACGGCATATCGTGCTGGAAGGCGACATCCCCTCGGCGATGAACCCGCCGTCCGGCTGCCCGTTCCAGACACGCTGCGGCTACAAGAAGCTGGTGCCGGACAATCTGTGCGAGACCAAGGTGCCGCCGGTCAAGCATCTCGGCGACGGCCATATGAGCCTGTGCTGGCTGTCCGACGACGTGCTGGCGACGATGGAGCCGGTGATCAAGTTCGACAAGGAGCACGCTGCCCATGAGGGCGTGCCGGAAGATGCGCCGCATGGCAGCGGCCCGGGTTCGACAGGAACAGCGCCCAACCGTCCGCGTGGCAAAGCGTCGACCGCGGGAGCGGACGAGATCGGCGAGGCCGTGGAGCAGGGTGAGGCTGGGATGCGAGCCCGTCGCAACGAAGTGCGCGACGAGGTTTCGGAAACCGGTGTCTCAAAGCCGAAAGACACGACGCGGCGGCATTAGGCCGTCAACTGCCGCATTGCCGTAGCTGCGCTTCATAGTCTCGGGCCATCTTGTCGGTGGCCCGCGCATAGCCCTGGACGCCGGCGTCGCCGCGGTTGCCGCGGCCATAGGCGGTCCAGCCAAGATAGTAGGCGAGATAGAGATTGTAGGTGTCGTTGCGGGCGACACCGTAGGTGTCGGCGGTCTTGGAATGATACCAGCCGACGAAATCGACGGCGTCGGCGAACTTCGTGCGTCGTGCCGCCCAGTTGCCGGTTTCGCGCTGATATTGCGACCAGGTGCCGTCCAGCGCCTGCGAGAAGCCGGTGGCCGAGGAGACGTGCTTCCACGGAATGAAGCCGAGCAGCTTGGTGCGCGGCGGCCGGGCGTTGCTCTTGAAGCCGGATTCCTTGCGCACGGTCGCCATCAGTACGGGCACGGGGACGCCGTATTTCTGCGAGGCGCGTTCGGCGGCCGACTGCCAATTGTCGAACCAGCCGTCATTCTGGTCGAAGACGGCACAGACATTGTTGATGTGGCTGGGCGCTGTCGCGCAGGCCGACAGTGCCAGCAGAACGCCAATCGCTACAATTTTACTAAAACTCGACCTACGCATGGGACGAGCAATAGGCCGAAATCATAAAGGGAATCTTGCTGTCGCTGTTAACGCTTCGCCGGCGCGAAGGCTTAAGAAAGTGACGTATTAATAATCCGACACATCTTGTCGTTTTTTATAAAACGATATTCCTAAAATGCCGCCGTGGCTAAAATCACGCCTGCAAACGGCGTATTTCTGACAGCTCGCTTTGTTTGCCAAGGCTTTGATGCCTGGCATGAACGAACCAAGACGCAAGCGCGGCGCCGAGCGCACCAGCAATCGGGGGCCCGCGCCGATCCCGCAGCTGCCCCCCAGGCGGGTGACCAATCCCTATCCGCCGATGGCGTTGCTGGCGCCCGACCAGATCGAGGCGATCCACCAGGCATCGATGCATATATTGGAAAATTTCGGCATCGAGGTGATGAGCCCGCGCGCACTGTCGCTGTTCGAGAAGGCGGGTGCCAGGGTCGATCACGCCTCGGCGAATGTCCGCATCGATCGCGGCATGGTCGACGAGGCGCTGAAGACTACGCAGTCCAACTACACATTGACACCACGCAACCCGGCCAACACGATCCATCTCGGCGGCAGCACCATCAATTTCACACTCGTTGCCGGGCCACCCAATGTGCACGACATGGAGCGTGGCCGCCGCGCCGGCAATCTGCGGGATTACGCGGACCTGACCCGATTGGCACAGCATTTCAACTGCGTCCACATGCTCGGCAACCAGGTCTGCGCGCCGGTCGAGCTGCCGGCCAATTCGCGCCATCTCGACACCTACTTCACCAATCTGACGCTGACCGACAAGAGTTTCCATGTTTCGGCGATCGGCCGGGGCAGGGCGCTGGACGGCATCGAGATGATGGCGATCGCGCGCGGATTGACGCTGGACCAACTGCGCGACGACCCCGGTATCGCCACCATCATCTCGGTCAACTCGCCGCGCCGCTTCGACGAGATGATGGCCGAAGGACTGATGACGATGGCCGAGTTCGGCCAGTCGGTGGCGGTGACGCCGTTTACACTGATGGGGGCGATGAGCCCGGTGACGCTGGCGGGTGCTTTGGCGCAGCAGAATGCCGAGGCGCTGTTCGGTGTCGTGCTGACGCAGCTCGTGCGTCCCGGCGCGCCGGTGATGTATGGCGCCTTCACCTCCAATGTCGACATGAAGTCCGGTGCGCCGGCCTTCGGCACGCCGGAGAATACCAAGGCCAACATCGCGTCGGGGCAGTTGGCGCGGCGCTATGGGCTGCCCTACCGCACGACACCGGGCTCAGCCTCCAATGCGGCGGACGCGCAAGGCGCTTACGAAACGCTGATGGCGCTGTGGGGCGCGGTGCTCGGCCATGGCAACCTCGTCTACCATGCCGCCGGCTGGCAGGAGGGCGGGCTGACGGCGTCGTTCGAAAAATTCATCATCGATGTCGAGATGATCCAGCACATGATGGAGTTTTTGCGCCCGATCGTGGTCGATGAGGCCGAGCTTGCCGTCGAGGCCCTGGGCGCGGTGCCGACGGGCGGCCATTTCTTCGGCGAGCCGCACACGCTGGAGCGCTACGCCACCGCCTTCTACCAGCCGATCCTGTCCAACTGGCAGAACTTTGAAGCCTGGCAGGAGGCCGGCGGCCTCGACGCCACCGCGCGCGCGACGCGGCTGTGGAAGAAGGCGCTGGAAGACTATGTCGAGCCGGTGATGGATGTCGCCGTGCGCGAGGCGCTGGAGGCCTATGTCGCCAGGCGCAAGGAAGCGATCGGGCAGGGCGAACCGTGATGGTCACCGGTTTGCGCGCGTGCACCCCTCTCTGTCCTGCCGGACATCTCCCCCTCAAGGGGGGAGATCGGCTGTCATGTTCTCTTTCGCCAATCATAGACGTTAAAAAGAAGAGCGCGGCGCAGCCGCTGCTGATCTCCCCCCTTGAGGGGGAGATGGCCGGCAGGCCAGAGGGGGGCCGCCTGGCTCCTCCCTTTCCGATTCACTTCACCCATCCAACTCATTGATATCAGAGAAAAACCTATGAAATCGCATGCAAAGGTCGTGGTCATTGGCGGTGGCGTCGTTGGCTGTTCCGTGCTGTTCCATCTCGCCCGCCATGGCTGGACCGACGTGGTGCTGCTGGAGCGCGACGAGCTGACCTCAGGCTCGACCTGGCACGCGGCGGGCGGCATGCACACGATCAATGGCGACCCCAACGTCGCCAAGCTGCAGAAATACACCATCAACCTCTACAAGGAGATCGAGGAGCTTTCCGGCCAGGCGACCGGCGTGCACCTGACCGGCGGCGTGCTCTTGGCGGCGACCGAGGCGCGGCTGGATTGGCTGCGCGGCGTCGTCGCCAAGGGCCGCTATCTCGGCATTGAGCTGGAAGAAATCTCGCCGAAAGAGGCGGCCGAACTGATGCCGCTGCTCGACCCCAAGCAGTTCGTCGGCGCCGTCAGAAACAAGGAGGACGGCCACCTTGATCCCTCCGGCGTCACCCATGCCTATGCCAAGGCCGCGCGGAAACTTGGAGCGGAAATAGAACGCTTCACCAAGGTCAAGGACATCGTACGGCGGCCCGACGGGATGTGGCGCGTCATCACCAACAAGGGCGAGATGGTGGCTGAGCATGTCGTCAATGCCGGCGGCCTGTGGGCGCGCGAGGTCGGTCGCATGGTCGGGCTCGAACTGCCGGTGCTGGCCATGGAGCACATGTACCTGATCACCGAGGACATGCCGGAAGTCGCCGCCTGGAACGCCAAGACCGGAGAAGAGATCATGCATGCCGTCGATTTCGACGGTGAACTCTATCTGCGCCAGGAGCGTGGCGGCATGCTGATGGGCACCTATGAGAAAGCCAACAAGCCTTGGTCCGAATACCAGACGCCGTGGAATTTTGGTCATGAATTGCTGGCGCCCGACATCGACCGCATCGCGCCGTCGCTGGAGGTCGGGTTCCGGCATTTCCCGGCCTTCCAGAACACCGGCATCAAGCAGATCATCAACGGGCCCTTCACCTTTGCGCCGGACGGCAATCCGCTGGTTGGGCCGGTGCGCGGCCTGCCGGGTTTTCGGGTCGCCTGTGGCGTCATGGCCGGTTTTTCGCAGGGCGGCGGCGTCGGTCTGGCGCTGTCCAACTGGATGATCGAGGGCGATCCCGGCGCCGACATCTGGGCCATGGATGTGGCGCGCTATGGCGACTGGGCGACGATGGCCTACACCAATGCCAAGGTGCGCGAGAACTATTCCAGGCGCTTCTCGATCCGCTTTCCCAATGAGGAACTGCCTGCAGGGCGGCCGCTGAAGACGACGCCGGTCTATGATTTGTTGTCGGCCAAGGGCGCGCAGTTTGGCGTCGCCTATGGGCTGGAAGTGCCGCTCTGGTATGCCCGGAAGGCATCAAGGACGAGTTCTCCTGGCGGCGTTCCAGCGATTTTTCCCATGTCGCTGGGGAGGTCGCGGCGGTCCGAGGCAGCGTTGGTCTGTCGGAGATTTCGAGCTTCGCCAAATACAAGGTGACGGGCGAGGGGGCTGCTGCGTGGCTCGATAAGATGCTCGCCTGCAAGCTGCCGAAACCTGGCCGCATGACGCTGGCGCCGATGCTGAAGCAAGACGGCAGACTGATCGGCGATTTTACGCTGGCCAATCTCGGTCCTGACGGCTGGTTCCTCGCCGGCTCCGGTATTGCCGAGCAATATCACATGCGCTGGTTCGAGGCGCATCTGCCAGGCGACGGCTCGGTTCACATCGAGGCGCTGGGCGCGAAACTCACCGGCCTTGCGATTGCCGGGCCGAAGGCGCGGGAGGTGCTGGCTAAGGTCAGCCGCGCGGATGTCTCCAACGCGGCGTTTCCGTTCATGGCGGTGGCGAAGATGGATGTCGGCATGGCGCCGTGCCTGGTCGGCCGCGTCAGCTACACCGGCGATCTCGGCTACGAGATCTGGGTGGCGCCGGAATATCAGCGTGCCGCCTATCAGGCGCTAATGGCGGCGGGCGAAGACTTCGGCATCGGCCTGTTCGGCTCGCGCGCGCTCAATGCGCTCAGGCTGGAGAAGAATTATGGCTCATGGGGGCGTGAATACCGGCCGATCTACGGGCCGCTGGAAGCCGGGCTCGACCGCTTCGTCGCCTATAGCAAGGAGGCGGATTTCATCGGCAAGGCGGCGGCATTGGCCGAGCGCAAGCAGGGTGGCAAATTGCGGCTGCGCGCCTTCATCGTCGATGCCGACGACGCCGATGTCATCGGCGACGAACCGATCTGGTTCGGCGGCGCGGTGCGCGGCTGGGTGACGTCTGGTGGCTACGCGCATCACTCGAAAAAGTCGGTCGCCGTCGGTTATGTGCCGAAGGAGATCGCCGACGAGAGTGACGGCTTCGAAATCGAGCTGCTGGGCAAGCGCCACGCGGCGCGCATGCAGGCGGCGCCGCTGTTCGATGCGAATTTCGAACGGATGCGGGGATGAGGACTCACCCCGCTTGGGACGTCAGGCCTTGCCGCGGTTGTCCAGGGCGAAGGCGCCGGCGCCGGCGAAGACCAGATAGAGGAAGATGAAGCAGAAGGAGATCGCCGCGTCGCCGCCATTGTTGGCCGGGAAGAAGTTGCGCGGGTAGTGCGCCATGAAATAGGCGATCGCCATTTCGCCGGCCAAGAGGAACGCGACGGGCCGCGTGAACAGGCCAAGCGCCAGCAGGATGCCGCCGGCGAATTCGAGAATGCCGGCGGCCGTCGTCAGCCCGGTGAGGGCGTGAGGCTCGGCGCTGACGGGGAAATTGAACAGTTTCTGGCTGCCATGCTCGATGAACTGCAGCGCGGTCATGATGCGAAGCAAGCCGAGCGCCTGCGGCTGGTATTTGGAGAGGCCTTCAAAAAGCTTCATCTGAAACTCCATTTTCACCCTCCCGGCCCGGCCATAGATTATCGCCCGGCGCTGGACCATTCACTTCCCATGGCATGCCATCAACAATCGGTGATTGGAAATGTTCCCTGGTATGCCCTTTGATATTGTTCTCGCCTGGGTTGCATTTGTATCGCTATGGTTGTATTAATATGGACACTCTGAACATGCGGGTTCCCTGCCATGAAAGTTCCCTTGCCATGAAAAAAATCATCATCAGCCTGTTCGCACTCCTTGCAGGCACCAGCCTGGCCATGGCCGAGGACGCCGGCTGCGAGGCCTTCAAATGGCCGGTAACGCGGGAGCAGGCGCTGTTTGCCGCGGCGCCCGCAACGCCGCCCGGAGCGGCGCTGGCGGTGGGTGCCGCCGCGGATATGGCGCTGGTCCCGGCGGAGAAAGCCGGTTTTACGCTGCCGCCCGAACACGCCCCGGGAGAGGGGACATTTGGCGCTGTCGCCAGCGTGGTGGTGCCGCCCGAGGGGGCCATTCAGATCAGCCTGTCCGGCGAGGCCTGGATCGATGTCATTCAGGACGGCAAGGCAATCAAGTCGGCGGGCTATAGCGGCGTGAAAACCTGCCCAGGTATCCGCAAAAGCGTGCGTTTCAAGCTCGCGGCCGGCCTGGCCACCGTCCAGTTCAGCGGCGCGAAAAAGGCTGAGCTGAAGGTCGCGGTGCTGACGCCGGAATAAGTTGGCCACGCAGAGGCATGCGGCCTTTCACCGGTGGTGCGATGAAAGGCCGTCGCTTCGTGCCAGCGGCGCTTATTGCCGTCAGCGCACCGGCGCCATCAAGGCGAAATGCGCGCCTTGCGGGTCCTGGCACTGCACGATCCAGCTGCCGCTGGGGACCTCCATCGGCCCCATCAGGATCTTGCCGCCATTGTCGGTGACACGTTTTGCGGCCGTGTCGATGCCGGTGACATTGAAATAGAACTGCCAGACCGGGACGGGGATCTGCGCAGGCTTGTTCATGATGCCGCCGCCGGATTCAGGGCCGGCCGTAAAGGTCTGGTAGATACCCATCGGGCCCATGTCGAAGTCGCCGGCATTGGCCCAGCCGAACTGGTCGGAATAGAAATCGAACGCGGCCTTCCAGTCGCTGGTGTAAAGCTCATGCCAGCCGATGTGGCCAGGCGTGCTGGCAGGCACGACAGGCTGGTCGGGGCCGTTCGGCTGCAGGAACATGAAGGTCGCGCCTTGCGGGTCGGCAACGACGGCAAAGCGGCCGACGCCTGGAATATCGCCGGGTTCGCAGTGAACGCCGCCGCCGGCTGCTTTCAGCGATTTCGTTGCGTCGTCGGCATCTTTGGTATGGATGTAGCCGAGCCAGGCGGGCGGCGCGCCCATCTTTTTGACATCCTCGGGCATCGTCATCAGGCCGCCGACGCCGCGCTCACCGACATTCATGACGATATAGCGCGGCATGCCGGGCGCCTTGTCGAAAGGCTGCGCCGTCCAGCCGACAATCTTGGTGTAGAAGGCCTCGGCGGCGTCGAGGTCTGTTGTCATCAGCTCGTACCAGAAGAAGGGCATCGGGGATTTCGGCATGGTCGGTCTCCTCACCGTTCAGCATTGATCGTTATCCGATCCACCCCAGGACGATCCGGGCGACGGAAATCCGACAACCGCCCAACAATAATGTCTGCCCATGACATGTGTTCCCCGGTTGCGTGTCCCGCGGTTTTCGATTTCTGTATGGCAAGGGGGTTGTTCATGCGCCTTATGTCGCTCACGCCTGAGCTTGTTGCACTCTGCCATCGGCAAGAGGCCGATCCCGGCCCGGACCCGAACTGGACCGAACTGACCGACGAGGATTTCCGGACCCTCGCCATGCGGCTTGCCGCTGAAGCGGATGAGGGGCCGCTCTGGGTGTTCGCCTACGGGTCGCTGATCTGGAAGCCGGAATTCGAATCGGTCGAGCAACGGCTCGCCACGGCCTTCGGCTGGCACCGCTCCTTCTGCCTCGACATGGTGCGTTGGCGTGGCAGTGCCGAGCAGCCGGGGCTGATGATGGCGCTCGAACGGGGCGGACGCTGCAACGGGGTGATCTACCGCTTGCCGGAGGGTGAAAAGCCGGCGCAGATCGAAAGGCTGCTGCGGCGCGAGATCAGCGACCATGAGAGCATCAGCTCGGTTCGGTGGCTGCCGGTGCATACGGCGCAAGGCGGGCTGCGGGCGCTGGGCTTCTGGGTTGGCGTGAAGGGCAGGGGGACGTCACCGAACCAGCCGCTGGACAAGGTGGCGCGCGTGTTGGCCAGGGCCTGCGGGCATATCGGCTCCGGTGCGGAATATCTCTACAACACGGTCAGTCACCTCGAAGCATTCGGCATCCACGACCGCAATCTGTGGCGGTTGCAGCAACTGGTGGCGGACGAGGTCCGGGCTATCCATGGCCGGCCGGTCGACGAGGGCTACCCGCCCCGGCCAGAGCAGCCGTCCATGGTATAACATGAGTAAAAAAATCATGTTTTTATTCAGTCCTTTCAGCGACTTGCGCCGAAAATTGACCAATTGATAAAAAAACAAAACGTGCTAGCCTTCCCCAAAACGAAAACATGGGGAACTGACAATGCCAGAAGGCCAGTTCAAGGAAGGTATCGTCGGCGGCCGGCTCCAGGCCGACCAGTACGCCGACAATTTTTCCGACCTGCATCCGCCGCTCGATCATCACGAGGCGCTGGTCGAATCCGACCGCTGCTATTTCTGCTACGACGCACCGTGCATGAATGCATGCCCGACCTCGATCGACATTCCACTGTTCATCCGCCAGATCTCGACCGGCAATCCGATCGGCTCGGCCAAGACCATCTTCGACCAGAACATTCTCGGCGGCATGTGCGCCCGCGTCTGCCCGACCGAAACGCTGTGCGAAGAGGTCTGCGTGCGCGAGATCGCAGAGGGCAAGCCGGTGCAGATCGGCCGCCTGCAGCGCTACGCCACCGATGTCGCGATGGCCGAGAACAAGCAGTTTTATCCGCGCCCGGAACCGACCGGCAAGACGGTTGCCGTGGTCGGCGCCGGCCCGGCCGGCCTTGCCGCCGCGCACCGGCTGGCCCGTCATGGCCATGATGTGACCATCCTGGAGGCGCGGCCGAAGGCCGGCGGCCTCAACGAATACGGCATCGCCGCCTACAAGAGCGTCGACAATTTCGCCCAGGCCGAGGTTGACTATGTCACCGCGATCGGCGGCATCGATATCCAGAACGGCAAGGCGCTCGGCCGCGACTACCAGCTCTCCGACCTGATCCGCAATTACGATGCGGTGTTCCTCGGCATGGGGCTTGGCGGCGTCAACGCGCTGCGCGCCGATGGCGAGGACGCGGCCGGTGTCACCAACGCGGTGGAGTTCATCGCCGAGCTGCGCCAGGCCAGCGATCTCTCCGGCCTGCCGGTTGGCCGGCGCGTCGTCGTCATCGGCGGCGGCATGACGGCGATCGACGCCGCCGTGCAGTCGAAGCTGCTCGGCGCCGAGGAGGTGACGATCTGCTACCGGCGCGGCCAGGAACACATGAACGCCTCGGGCTTCGAACAGGATCTGGCCGCCGCCAACGGCGTCACCATCCGCCACTGGCTGCAGCCGAAGCGCGTTATCGCCGAGGGTGGCAAGGTATCGGGCATCGAACTCGAATACACCGCGCTCAACGGCGACAAGCTCGCCGGCACCGGCGAGACGCTGACGCTGGTTGCCGATCAGGTGTTCAAGGCGATCGGCCAGAGTTTTGTCCCGGCCGCCCTCAACGGCAGCGGTGCCTCGATCGAGCTCGAAGCAGGCCGTATCAAGGTCGACGCGGAAGGGCGCACCTCGCTGGCAAAGGTCTGGGCCGGCGGCGACTGCATCTTCGGCGGCGACGACCTGACCGTCTCGGCCGTGGCGCAGGGCCGCGACGCGGCCGAGAGCATCAACAGGAGTTCTGACACAGGGATAGAGATCATGGCCTCGGTGGAATCGGGCATCGCCCGTCACTACGACGTATCGGGTCTTGAGCAGCATATTCTTGCCGTGCTCGCCGATACCGGCGTGGACATTGCCCATTTGCGCGCCGGCGATCTCGAAGCGGTCGACGAATTCCACATTGGCGGTATCGCCGCCACCAGGGAACTCATCGGTCAGATGGGGTTGAAGCCGGGGGCCAGGCTGCTCGACATCGGTTCCGGCGTCGGTGGTCCAGCCCGCTTTGCCGCCAACAATACCGGCGCCGATGTCACCGGCATCGATCTGACGCAAAGCTATGTCGACATCGCGACCAGCCTGTCGAAGCGGGTGGGAATGGCCGACAAGGTTCGGTTCGTGCAAGGCAGCGCGCTGGATATGCCGTTTGGCGATAATAGCTTTGATGCCGCCATGATCCTGCATGTCGGCATGAACCTTCCCGACAAGAAAAAACTGATGAGCGAGGCCGCACGCGTGCTCAAGTCGGGCGGCGTCTTCGCCGTCTATGATGTGATGCGGCTGAAGGACGGCGCGCTGACCTTTCCGGTGCCATGGGCATCCGACGAGACAATGTCCTTCGTCGCCACGCCCGATGACTATCGCTCAGCGGCTACGGCTTCCGGTTTCTCCGTGATCGCGGAGCGCCCGCGCGGCGCCTTCGCCATCGAATTTTTCGCCGCGTTGCGTGCGCGGATGGCCGCCGCGCAGGCGGAGGGAAAAAAGCCGGCGCCCGGCGTTGGTCTCATCATGGGTGAGAACGCCCGCACCAAGATCGCCAATCTCACCGCCGCGCTTGAAGGCGGCATTCTCGCACCCGTCGAACTGCTTCTTCGTCTCGGCTGAAAGGGACCTGTCATGGCAGACATCCGCAACAATTTCGTCGGCATCAAATCGCCCAATCCGTTCTGGCTGGCCTCGGCGCCGCCGACCGACAAGGCCTACAACGTCATCCGCGCCTTCAAGGCAGGGTGGGGCGGCGTGGTGTGGAAGACGCTGGGCGAGGAAGGGCCGCCGGTGGTCAACGTCAACGGCCCGCGCTATGGCGCGATCTGGGGCGCCGACCGCCGCCTGCTCGGCCTCAACAACATCGAGCTGATCACCGACCGCGACCTGCAGGTCAATCTGCGCGAGATCAAGCAGGTCAAGAAGGACTGGCCCGACCGCGCCATCGTCGTCTCGCTGATGGTGCCCTGCGTCGAGGAGAGCTGGAAAGCGATCCTGCCGGTGGTCGAGGAGACGGAAGCCGACGGCATCGAGCTTAATTTTGGCTGCCCGCACGGCATGTCGGAGCGCGGCATGGGTGCCGCCGTCGGCCAGGTGCCGGAATATATCGAGATGGTGGTGCGCTGGTGCAAGGCCAACACCCGCATGCCCGTCATCACCAAGCTGACGCCCAACATCACCGATGTGCGCAAGCCGGCACGGGCTGCACTTGCCGGCGGCACCGACGCGGTGTCGCTGATCAACACCATCAATTCGATCACCTCCGTCGACCTCGACAGTTTCGCGCCGCAGCCGACCATCGACGGCAAGGGTTCGCATGGCGGCTATTGCGGCCCGGCGGTGAAGCCGATCGCCATGAACATGGTGGCCGAGATCGCGCGTGATCCGGAAACGCAGGGCCTGCCGATCTCCGGCATCGGCGGCATCACCACATGGCGTGACGCCGCCGAATTCATGGCGCTTGGCGCCGGCAACGTGCAGGTCTGCACGGCGGCGATGACCTATGGCTTCAAGATCGTGCAGGAGATGATCGCCGGTCTTGAAAACTGGATGGACGAGAAGGGCCACCGCTCGCTCGACGACATCGTCGGCCGCGCCACGCCCAACATCACCGACTGGCAGTATCTCAACCTCAACTACATCGCCAAGGCGCGTATCGACCAGGACGCCTGCATCAAATGCGGCCGCTGCCACATCGCTTGCGAGGACACTTCCCACCAGGCGATCACCAGCATGGTCGACGGCGTCAGGCATTTCGAGGTGATCGAGGCCGAATGCGTCGGCTGCAATCTCTGCGTCAATGTCTGCCCGGTCGAGAACTGCATCACCATGGAGCCGCTGGCGGTCGGCGTGATGGACCAGCGCACCGGCAAGCCGGTGTCGCCGATCTACGCCAACTGGACCACGCACCCGAACAACCCGATGGCCAAGGTGGCGGCGGAGTAGGGGCGGACATTCAACAGAAAGAGCGGCGCCTTCGGGCGCCGTTTTCATTTTCCCATTGCAGATAAAAATTATCCACGATAAAATATATCCATGAATAGGAGATCGTCATCATGAAGCTGGGCGAGGGCGTTGAAGCGGCCATCCATTGCGCGGCCACGCTGGCGAGCGTCGAGGGCAACAGCACCATGCCGGGTGCGGCGCTCGCCGAGGCGTTCGGCCTGTCGCCGAGCTATCTGCTTAAACATCTCAACATGCTGAGCGCCGCGCG
Organism: Mesorhizobium kamtschaticum; assembly: GCF_056174585.1. Lineage (NCBI taxonomy): Bacteria > Pseudomonadati > Pseudomonadota > Alphaproteobacteria > Hyphomicrobiales > Phyllobacteriaceae > Mesorhizobium > Mesorhizobium kamtschaticum. The sequence goes on from NZ_CM149691.1 coordinate 3,896,070, forward strand.
CATCCTGGAATCGGTATCGGGTCCGGCGGGCGGCTATAGACTGGCGCGGCCGGCCGAACGCATCACGCTGCTCGACATCGTGCTGGCCGTCGAAGGGCGCGAACCGGCGTTTCGCTGCGGCGAAATCCGCCGCAACGGTCCGGTCAAGATCGATGCGTCGGCCTATGTCAAACCCTGCGGCATCAATGCCGCGATGCTCAGGGCTGAGCGCGCCTATCGCGCAGCGCTCGCCGAAACAAAGCTGTCCGACATCGTGGCGGATTATGCGGCGGAGGGCGATCCGAGATCGTTTGCCGCGAGTTGTGCCTTCGTGGCGCGCCAACAGCGGCCGCAGAAACCCAGTTCAACCCCTCAACCCCCAAAGCAGATGTGAAAGGAAAGACGATGAAACAGAGGATGCAATTCTTCGCCAAGGCGCCCGAGATCATGAAGGCGGTGTCGACGCTCAACAAGGCGGTCGACGAATGCGGGCTCGAGGTCAGCCTGCTGCACCTGATCAAGCTCCGGGCATCGCAGATCAATGGCTGTTCCTATTGCGTCGAGATGCACAGCCGCGAGGCGCGGCGCGACGGCGAGACCGAGCAGCGGCTCTATCTCGTCGCGGCCTGGAAGGAATCGCCGCTGTTTTCCCCGCGCGAGCGCGCTGCCTTTGCCTGGACCGAGGCGGTGACCCTGATTGCCAACAATGGCGTATCGGACGAGCTCTATGCCCGCACGCTCGAGCATTTCTCGGAAGAGGAACTGGTCAAGCTGTCCGTCGCGCTCGGGATGATCAACACCTGGAACCGGCTCTGCATTCCGTTCCAGGCCATCCACCCGGTCGAGAAGGCCAAGGCGGCCTGATCGTCCTGATGTGTTTGGGAGCGCCGCCGGGGAGGCGGCGCTCCAACTGTTTTCAAAGGGAGTGTTTGATGTCTGCCGATTTGCCTTCGACTTTGTTGTTTCTCGGCCGCCTGTTGCTCGGCGGCGCTTTCGTCTTCGCCGGCCTGCGCAACATCCAGAACGCGGCTTTCCTGACCGGGCTGATGGCCGCGCGCGGCGTGCCACAGGCGCGGCTGGCGCTGTGGGCCGGCATCGTCCTGCAGGTCATCGCCGGCGTGCTGGTGATGGCAGGCTTGTGGACCGCGATCGCCTGCGCGGTGCTGGTGCTGTTCCTGATCGCCGCGACGCCGATGTTCCACAATTTCTGGGACCATCAGGGCCCGGACCGCGCGGCGCGCATCAACGGCTTCGTCGGAAACGTCGCGCTGAGCGGTGGGTTCCTGGCGCTCATCGCGCAGTCGCTCTGAAGGGCGGAGCTAGAGCGGTGAACCGCTCTAGTTCCTTGTTTGACGCAATTCCGGACGGAAAACCGCTTCGCACTTTTCCTGGAATTGCTCTAGCAGGTTGTTGAAGAAGTACTGGCGCGGCTGTTTGGAGCGTGATTCACTGCTCCCCGGATGATTTGGGGATTTGTGGATGCGCGGCTCAGACGAACGGACAGGTTCGCTGTTTTCGTATGTCGACCTTGAGGCGCGGGTTCGCCGCGACCATCCGCTGCGGGTGATACGAGAGATCGTGAACGCCGCTCTTGTGGAGATGGACGGCGATTTTGCGGTGCTTTATCCGCCCGGACTCGGCCGCCCGTCGATCGCGCCGGAACGTTTGCTGCGTGCGATGCTGCTGCAGGCCTTCTACGGCATTCGCTCGGAGCGTCAGTTGATGGAGCGGATGGAGTTTGATCTTCTGTTCCGCTGGTTCGTGGGGCTTGGTGTAGACGAGCCGGCCTGGGATCATTCGAGCTTCACCAAGAACCGGGATCGGCTGCTGGAAGGTGAGATCGCGGCAAAGTTTCTGCGCGCGGTGCTTGCTCAGCCAAAGGTGAAGCGGCTTTTGTCGTCGGACCACTTCTCGGTGGATGGGACGCTGATCGAGGCCTGGGCTTCGATCAAGAGCTTCCGCCGCAAGGACGGGGACGACAACGACCCGGATGGAGCGGGCCGTAACGCCGAGCGCGGCTTCCACAAGGAGAAGCGCTCCAACGACACACATCAGAGCACGAGCGACCCGCAGGCACGGCTCTACAAGAAGGGCGACGGGCAGCCGGCGAAGCTCTGCTACATGGGGCATGCGCTGATGGAGAACCGTCATGGGCTGGCGGTCGATGGCGGCATTACCCAAGCGACAGGTACGGGCGAACGTGATGCCGCGCTCGCCATGTTGGATCGCAGACCGTCGCGGCGGCGCATCACACTGGGTGCGGACAAGGCGTATGACGTGCGCGCTTTCATCAAGGATCTGCGCGAGCGCAAGGTCACGCCGCATATCGCCGTCGACGGCCATCTGAGCAAAACCGGCAAGCCTCGCGTGACGGCGGTCGATGGCCGCACGCGTCGCCACGCCGGCTATGCGGTCAGCCAGCGCCGCCGCAAGCGGATTGAGGAGGTGTTCGGTTGGATCAAGGCCTCGGCCGGCATGGCCAAAGTCAAGCTGCGAGGATGCGCCCGTGTGGGCGCGGCCTTCACCTTGAACCTGGCGGCCTACAATCTGATCCGCTTGCCCAAGCTGCTGGCAGCGCCGATATGAGCCTCACCGGCCGCTGGATCGTCGCGATGCCCGACTATGTCGAGAACTATCGCGACATGATGGAGGCCGCCTACATTGAGTTCGCGGCCGACGGCTCCGGCGAATTCGCCTTCGGCTGCGTCACTGGGCAGATCTTCGGCGCGGGCGACGGCAACAATGCCGCCTTCTCCTGGCAAGGCAATGACGAAATGGACGAAGCCCAAGGCAATGGCTGGGCCGAAATCCAACCAGACGGCTCCATCAGTGGACAAATCTGCTTCCATGGCGGTGACGAAGCAGACTTCGTCGCCCGCAAGTGGACTTCTTCAACAGCCTGCTAGGCGGCAAATCGCAAGCCGCCATCGCAGGTCAACACTTGGCCTGTCATGAAGCCGTTGGAGACGAGAAAGGCTATCGCCGAGGCGACATCCTCGGCGCGGCCGATCCTGCCCACAGGGGTCTTGCCGGCATATTCGGCGAAGACCGCCTGCCGCTGCTCGTCGGGCAAAAAGTCCCACCACGGCGTGTCGATGACGCCGGGCGCGACGACGTTGACGCGCAACGGCTTCAGTTCGACAGCCAGGATCGGCGTCACGGTCAGCAGCATGCCGTTGACGGCACCGATGCCGGCGACGCCGGGCATGGTGGCCTGAGCCGACACCGCCGATATGAAGGTCACCGACCCCGATCTGTTCAGCGTCGGCAGGGCTGCCTGCAGGCAGGACAGTTGCGGCCGTACTTTCTCTTCGACGCCGCTGCCGATGTCGGCAAGGTCGAGGGTCTCGAACGGGCCAAGGCCCTTGCCGCCGCTCGCCGCCAGAACGAGGTGGTCGAACGGGCCGAGGCGCTCGAAGAATTGGCGCACTTCGTCCGGCTTCGACGCATCGAAGGCGGCCTTGTCGGCGGCGCCGCCGAGGCTCTTCCAGGCGCTGTTGAGCTTGTCCTGGTTGCGCCCGGTGATGGTCACCTTCATGCCGGGCCCAATCAGCTTGCGCGCGGTTGCCAGGCCGATGCCGGACGAGCCGCCGATGATGACTGTGTGTTCGGTTCTGTCGGTCATGAGTGTTGTTCCTTCGATTTTGAGGAGGCCGGGCCGACAAGGTCGAGGCTCAGGCTTCGCAATTGTTGTCTCGCCTTGGCGTCGTAGGCCTGGGCGTCGGCGCGGGATTCACGCAGGCCGTCGAAATAGAGGCCGGCGCGTCCTTCGAGCGCGGGTGAGGTGGCGAGGTTGACGATGGCGTCGGCGCCGGTTTCGACCGAGCTCCATGGCGTCACGCCGGCCTGGCGGACCATGGTGGTGTTCATGTAGCTCGCCGGATGCAGCGCGTTGACGGTGACCCCGGTGCCCTTCAGCTGTTCCGCCAGATCGACGGTGAACAGGATCTGCGCCAGCTTGCTCTGGCAGTAGGCGCGCACGCCGCTATAGCCGTGGGTCAGCATGACATCGCTGAAGTCGATCGCCTGCTGGCCGGCCGAGGCAACATTGACGATGCGCGCCGGAGCGCTGGCCTTCAGCAGCGGCAGAAGCTCCGAGGTCAGCAAGAAGCCGGCGAGATAGTTGACGGCGAAGCGAAGTTCGTAACCGTCGGCGCTGACCTGTCTTTTGGCACCCGCGGTGCCGATGCCGGCATTGTTGATGAGGATATCGAGCCGGTCCGTTCGGGCGCGTACGGCCTCGGCGAGGCGGCGAATTTCGGCCAGCGAGGCGAGGTCGGCGGCGAAGAACTCGGCCTTGCCGCCGGCGGCTTCGATCTCTGCGATTGCCGCCTTGCCGCGCGTTGCGTCGCGACCGTGCACCAGCACGCGAGCGCCGGCGGCACCCAGCCTTTGCGCCACGACGCGACCGACGCCGTCGGTCGAGCCGGTGATGAGGATTGTCTTGTCTTTCAGATCCATGTCGGGAGCCTCCTGTCTGTTGCTCCAGACGCAAGATGGGACGCCTGACGGATCTCAAACAGTTCAAACTTTATCCTGGTATCAGTACTGCTATAATAGGCATCATGGATGCTCCCTCTCATTCCGCTGAAGACAGCCGCCGGCGCGAACTCGGTGCTTTCCTGCGCTCGCGCCGCGAAAGGCTGACGCCCTCGGCAACCGGCATCACGACCGGTCTCAGGCGGCGCACGCCGGGCCTGCGTCGCGAAGAGGTGGCGATGATCGCCGGCGTCGGCACCACCTGGTACACCTGGCTGGAACAGGGCAGGGATGTGCGCCCTTCCGTGGAGGTGCTGACGGCGCTGTGCGGAGCGCTGCGCCTCGACGCCGCCGAGAAGCGGCATCTGTTCACACTCGCCGGCCGCCAGCAGCCGGAGCGACGGCGCATCGCGGCTGGAAAGGTCGACGGCCCCCTGCTGCATATGCTGCAAAGCCTTGTCCTGCAGCCTGCCTATGTCGTCGGTCCGCGCTGGGATGTGCTGGCCTGGAATGACGGAGCCGTTGCCATTTTCGGCGATTACGGCCTGCTGGAGGGCGACGCCCGCAACATCATCCACGGCGTGTTCACGGATCCTCACCGGCGGCATTTGCTCGTCGACTGGGAGCAACTGGCGCGCGCAACCCTTGCGGCGTTTCGCGCCGAAAGCGCAAAGTATGTCGGCGATCCGGATTTCGAGCGGCTGATCGCGCTGATGATGCGCTCAAGTCCCGAGTTCCGCGAATGGTGGCCGCAACGTGATGTCGTGCACCGCCTGTCGGGCATGAAGCATCTGCGGCATCCGATCGCCGGGGCGATGGTGTTCGAGCATATGAGCCTGTCGATCGATGACGGCTCGGACATGAAGCTGATCGTCTACACACCGCTCGCCGAGCAGAACTCGATCGCCAAGCTGCAGACGCTGCTGGACGCGCTGCCAGCCGAGCGGCGCAGCGCCTGACGTTGGCTGGCGGCAGCCCCTCAACTTCGTCATCCTAGGGCGGAGCAGCCGCGAAGCGGCGTCGCGGAGACCCTGGGATCCATTCCGTGACCTTGAACAATGAATGCAGCGGAGCAGAATTTGTACCGTTGCGGCGCGTTGAAGTCGCGGCATGGATTCTAGGGTCTACGCCGCGTCGCTTCGCTCCTTGCTTCGCCCTAGAATGACGAAATCAATGTGCGCTTCGGCCAATCTCCACCGTCTGGGATAGCCCGGCGACTGCCAAGTTGATACCAGACGTGATCTCGCTGCTACCCCTTCGGCTTCAGCCCCTCAAGAAACAATTGCTCCAGGAACCTCGCGGCGTCCTCGAAGCGGCCGTCGCCGCCGCGGTTCGGCCCGAGCACGGCGCGGACCTGGACGTCGAAATCGGCGTAGTGCTGCGTCGTTGCCCAGATCGAGAAGATCAGGTGCCAGGGGTCGGTCCTGGCGATCTTGCCGGCGCGCATCCAGCCCTTGATGACGGCGGCTTTCTCGTCGACCAGCGTTTTCAGCTCGCCGGCCAGCAGCGGCATGATGCGCGGCGCGCCTTGCAGGATCTCGTTGGCGAACAGCCGGCTCTCGCGCGGGAAATCGCGCGCCATTTCAAGTTTGCGCCTGATGTAGCTCCTGAGCTCGGTCATCGGATCGCCGATGTCGTCGAGTTCCCTGAGCGGCGCCAGCCAGGTGTCGAGCAGGCGCTGCATCAGCGTCTCGTGAATGTCCTCCTTGCGGCGGAAGTAATAGAGCAGGTTGGGCTTCGACATGCCGGCCGCTTCGGCAATCTGGTCGATGGTCGAGCCGCGGAAGCCGTTGGTGGAGAACACCTCGAGTGCGGCCTCCAGGATGAGTTCCCGCTTTTCCTGCTGGATGCGGGTGCGGCGAGGGGCGTCCGTGCCGGTGTTCACCGTTGCAAGCCCTCGCATTGAGGGTCATCTGGACCAATTCTCTGGACCAGTTTTTCCCTAGCCTGTGGAACGCACTTCAGGAGCCGCATTTCCGCTAGTAATCCCTTGACCGCCGACAGGGCGGTGCTAACGTTTGTCCAATCGGTCAAAAATTTGCGTAGCATGAAAGCGCGGCAAAGACCAAGCGTTGGACGCACCGAAACAGTTTACAAGGGGAAGTCTTGGTCATGTCCAACCGGCTGAAAGTCACGCCGAACGATCTCAGCGCATTCTGGATGCCGTTCACGGCAAACCGGCAGTTCAAGCAGGCGCCACGCATGTTCGTGTCCGCCAAGGACATGCATTACACCACCAGCGACGGCCGCAAGGTGCTGGACGGCACCGCCGGCCTCTGGTGCGTCAATGCCGGCCATTGCCGGCCGAAGATCACCGAGGCGATCCAGCACCAGGCCGCCGAACTCGACTACGCGCCGGCCTTCCAGATGGGCCATCCGATCGTTTTCGAACTGGCCAACCGCCTGGTCGACCTGGCGCCCAAGGGCATGGACCACGTCTTCTTCACCAATTCCGGTTCGGAATCGGTCGAGACGGCGCTGAAGATGGCGATCGCCTATCACCGCGTGAAGGGCGAGGGCTCGCGCACCCGCCTGATCGGCCGCGAACGCGGCTATCACGGCGTCAATTTCGGCGGCATCTCGGTCGGCGGCATCGTCACCAACCGCAAGATGTTCGGCACGCTGCTCGGTGGCGTCGACCACATGCCGCACACGCATCTGCCGGAGAAGAATGCCTTCTCCAAGGGCGTGCCGGAATATGGCGCGGAGCTCGCCAACGAGCTGGAGCGCATCGTCGCTTTGCATGATGCCTCGACCATCGCCGCCGTCATCGTCGAGCCGGTCGCCGGCTCCACCGGCGTCATCCTGCCGCCCAAGGGCTATCTGCAGAAGCTGCGCGAAATCTGCACGAAGCACGGCATCCTGCTGATCTTCGACGAGGTCATCACCGGTTTCGGCCGTCTCGGCGCGCCGTTCGCCGCCGACTATTTCGGCGTCACTCCCGACATCATGACCACCGCCAAGGGCGTCTCCAACGGCGTCATCCCGATGGGCGCGGTGTTCGTGAAGAAGGAAATCCACGACGCCTTCATGACCGGCCCCGAGCACATGATCGAGTTCTTCCACGGCTACACCTATCGGGCAACCCGATTGCCTGCGCCGCGGCACTCGGCACGCTCGACACCTACAAGGAAGAGGGCTTGCTCACCCGTGGCGAGGAACTGGCGCCATACTGGGAAGACGCGCTGCATTCGCTGAAGGACGAGCCGCATGTCATCGACATCAGGAACATCGGCCTGATCGGCGCGATCGAACTGGCGCCGATCGCCGGCAGCCCGACCAAGCGGGCCTTCTCGGCCTTCGTCAAGGCGTTCGAGCGCGGCGCGCTGATCCGCACCACCGGCGACATCATCGCGCTGTCGCCGCCGCTGATTATCACCAAGGGCCAGATCAATGAATTGATCGACCATGTGCGTGAAGTGCTGAGGTCGATCGATTGACAAACTGGGCGCGGATATCCCTCCCCCTCGAGGGGAGGGTGGCCGCGAAGCGGTCGGGTGGGGTCGGTGCGACGGGGCGCCGACCTGATCTTTTGCCGCGAGGCTGCCGCTGATGCCCCGGACTCGCGTGAGCTTCGAAATGCGCCAAAAGGCGCGCGCGCTTCGAGTTCACGCGACCAAGGGTGAATCCCTGCTCTGGTACGAGCTGCGCGATCTCAAATCGATCGGCATAAAGTTTCGCCGTCAGTGCCCGATCGGGCCGTATATCGTCGACTTCGCTTGCTTCGCTGTGAAGCTGGTGGTCGAGGTGGATGGCGATCTGCACGAACACGAAAAGGGCAAACGGCACGACGCCGTTCGCGATGCCTATCTGCGTTCGCTCGGGTTCGATATCTTTCGCGTTGACGAGCCCGATGTCATAAACAGCGCCTGGCATGTCGCGCAGGTGGTCAAAGGGAAGGTCGAGCTTATGTCAGGCGACCCCACCCGACCGCTTCGCGGCCACCCTCCCCTCGAGGGGGAGGGGGACGCCGCGCAATTGGAGAGGTTTTGAATGGCCGCACCCGGCGAGAATTTGCGAATCAATTCAGACCGTTTGTGGGATTCGCTGATGGAGATGGCGAAGATCGGCCCCGGCATTGCCGGCGGCAACAATCGCCAGACCGTGACTGACGAGGACGGCGAGGGCCGGCATCTGTTCAAGCGCTGGTGCGAGGCCGCCGGGCTCGAAATGGGCCTCGACGAGATGGGCACGATGTTTGCCCGCCGCGAAGGCACCGATCCCAGCCTGCCGCCGGTCTATGTCGGCAGCCATCTCGATACGCAGCCGACCGGCGGCAAATATGACGGCGTGCTCGGTGTGCTCGGCGGGCTGGAAGTCGTGCGCTCGCTCAACGACCTGGGCATCAAGACCAAGCATCCGATCGTCGTCACCAACTGGACCAATGAGGAAGGCTCGCGCTTTGCCCCGGCGATGATGGCCTCCGGCGTGTTCGCCGGCGTGCTTGAGCAGGCCGATGTCTACGAACATACCGATAAGCAGGGCAAGAAATTCGGCGAGGAGCTGGAGCGTATCGGCTGGAAGGGAACCGAGAAGGTCGGCGACCGAAAGATCCACGCCTTCTTCGAACTGCATATCGAGCAGGGTCCTATTCTGGAAGATGAAGACATCGACATTGGTGTCGTCACCCACGGCCAGGGCCTGAAATGGCTGCAGGTGACGCTGACCGGCAAGGAAGCCCATACCGGCTCGACGCCGATGCCGAAGCGCCGCAATGCCGGTCTCGGCATGGCCCGCGTCATCGAACTGGTGCATGAGATCGCCATGGACTACCAGCCCGACGCCGTCGGCGCGGTCGGCCACATGGAAGTGTTTCCCAATTCGCGCAACATCATTGCCGGCCGCACCGTCTTCACCATCGACATCCGCTCGCCCGAGAAGGAAGTGCTGGACGCGATGGATGGCCGCATCCGCGAAGGCATCGACACGATCTGCGAGGCGCTCGACATCCAGTACAAGGTCGAACAGGTCGGCGCGTTCGATCCCGTCACCTTCGACGCCGGTTGCGTCAAGGCGATCCGCGACGCCGCCGAACGCCTCGGCTATTCACACCGCAATCTCGTGTCCGGCGCAGGCCACGACGCCTGCTGGATCAACCGCGTCGCGCCGACCGCCATGGTGATGTGCCCTTGCGTTGACGGGTTGTCACACAACGAGGCTGAAGAGATCTCCAAGGAATGGGCTTCGGCGGGCGCCGATGTGCTGTTCCACGCGGTGGTGGAGACGGCTGTCATCGTGGAGTGAGCTTAGAGATCTAGATTCCAAACGCCGCTCGTAAAGAAGCGCGAAGAGAACAAGGGAACAAGAAAATGACCAAAGTCATCAAGAACGGCACCGTCGTCACCGCTGACCGCTCGTGGAAAGCCGACGTGCTGTTCAGCCACGGCAAGATCGTCGCCATCGGCTCGGACCTGCATGGCGACCATGAGTACGACGCCACCGGCTGCTATGTCATGCCGGGCGGCATCGATCCGCACACCCATCTCGAAATGCCGTTCATGGGCACCTATTCGGCCGACGATTTCGAATCCGGCACGCGCGCGGCCCTTGCCGGCGGCACGACGATGGTGGTCGATTCTGCCTGCCGGCGCCGCAGCAGTCGCTGCTGGAAGCCTTGCAGATGTGGGACAACAAGACCTCCAAGGCCGCCTGCGACTATTCCTTCCACATGGCGATCACCTGGTGGGGCAAGCAGGTGTTCGACGAGATGGCCACTGTCGTCGACAAGGGCATCACCTCGTTCAAGCATTTCATGGCCTACAAGGGCGCGCTGATGGTGGATGACGACGAGATGTATGCGTCGTTCCAGCGCTGCGCCGATCTTGGCGCGCTGCCTTTGGTGCATGCCGAGAATGGCGACGTGGTCGCCGCTTTGTCGCAGAAGCTGCTCGCCGCCGGCAACAACGGACCCGAGGGTCATGCTTATTCGCGCCCTCCGGAAGTGGAAGGCGAGGCGACCAACCGCGCCATCATGATCGCCGACATGGCGGGTGTGCCGCTCTATGTCGTGCATGTCTCCTGCGAGCAGGCGCACGAGGCCATCCGCCGGGCGCGGCAGAAGGGCATGCGCGTGTTCGGCGAGCCGCTGGTCCAGCATTTGACGCTCGATGAAAGCGAATATTTCAACAAGGACTGGGATCATGCGGCGCGCCGCGTGATGAGCCCGCCCTTCCGCAACAAACTGCATCAGGATTCGCTGTGGGCCGGCCTGCAGGCTGGATCGCTGCAAGTGGTGGCGACCGACCATTGCGCCTTCACCACCAAGCAGAAGCGCAACGGCGTCGGCGATTTCACCAAGATCCCCAACGGCACCGGTGGTCTGGAAGACCGTTTGCCGGTGCTGTGGACCACGGGCGTCAACACCGGCCGGCTGACGATGAACGAGTTCGTTGCTGTGACCTCGACCAACATCGCCAAGATCCTCAACATGTACCCGAAAAGGGCGCCATCGTCGAAGGTGCTGACGCCGACATCGTCGTCTGGGATCCGAAGCGCAAAAAGACGATCTCGTCGAAGAAACAGCAGTCGGTCATCGACTACAACGTGTTCGAAGGCTTCGAAGTGACCGGCTTGCCGCGCTTCGTCTTCTCGCGCGGCGAGCTATCGATCGAGGAAGCCGAGGTCAAGGCCAAGCCCGGCCATGGCCAGTTCGTCGGCCGCGAGCCGAACGCGGCGGTCAACCGGGCGCTGTCGACGTGGAAAGACATCACCGCGCCGCGCAAGGTGGAACGGTCAGGTATTCCGGCGACCGGGGTCTGAGCTTGGCGCGTTCGGCCGCGCTCATCTTACTGGTCCTGGCGGCAGTTGCCGGTGGTCCGGCAAATGCGGCCGGTGTGCTGGCCGGTTCCTGGGGCAATGATGTCGGCTGTGCCGGCGTTAAGGCCGGGTATCAGGACAGCGACGCCTATGTCCTGCTGACGGCAGAAGGCATCGAGACCTATGGCAGCGGCTGCCGGTTCGAGCAGCAATTGACGACGATGCCGGGTGCGCAGTCCGTGAATTCTACCTGTTCCGCCGAGGGTGAGGCGGGGACAACGATCGAAACCATCGTGGTCACCAACAAGGGAGAGGATGGTTTCTTCGTCACCATTCCCGGCCTTGAGGAACTGGGGCCGCTGCAATCATGTTCTTAACGTTGGGCAATGGGGGAATGAGCATGCGTGGTTTTAGTCTGTCTGTTGCGATGGTTGTCGTTTTGGCTGCTGGCCAGGCTTCCGCGGCAGGTATCGATCTGTCGAAACCCTATGGCGACAAATATGGCTGTATCAACCGCAACGGCCAGGAAGTCGCCGCCGATCAGATGCTGCTTTTGACCGACAAGGAATTGATCACCGCCGCCAGCGCCTGCACGTTCACGAAGACGCAAGCGCAGGCCGACGGATCGCTGGTGGTGACAGCGACATGCGAGGCGGAAGGCGAAGAGGGGCAGGAGCCGACCAAGTTCACCATCAAGCACAGTGCCAAAAATGCCAAGAAGCTGACGATCACCGACGAAGATGGCAACGTCATGGGGGAAGTCTCGCGGTGCAAATGACGGCGATCCCGTCAGCGTCAGGCGACCAGTGCATCCAGTTCCGGCAGCAGGACGACGCTTTCCTGCTCGTTGGGATCGGTGCGGGCAATGACGGCCGAGGACGGGGCGTTGCTCAGATTGGCCGGCAGATGCGGTACGCCGGCCGGAATGTAGAAGAGGTCGCCGGCCTTGACGACGATGTGGTGCTCGAGCCGGTCGCCATACCAGGTATGGACCTCGCCGGAGAGCACGTAGATCGCCGTTTCATGGTTCTCATGCAGATGCGCCTTGGCGCGGGCGCCGGGCGGCATGGTGAGCACATGCATGCAGATGCCGGAAGAGCCGACCGACTCGGTGGCGATGCCGGCGAAATAGGTCAAACCCTGCTTGCCTTCATAAGTGCTTTCAGGGCGGATAAGATGGCAAGTGGGTTTGGGCGACATCGGGGAAACTCCGGGCGTCGATTGAGTGGAACAAAGACCAATGGGACTGGGCGAGTGGAAAACAACATCGCGATAAAAGCAATCGGAATCCGGCCGGCGCAGGGGCGGGAACAGGCAGGCTGCAGCCGATGACCGGGACTTCGCCAGCCGTCGTCGCGGCAAGCAAACTGGGCCTCACCTTCCAGACCAATGACGGGCCGGTGCAGGCACTGTCCAATGTCGACCTGACCATCGGCAAGGGGGAGTTCGTCTCCTTCATCGGGCCATCGGGCTGCGGCAAGACCACGCTGCTGCGCGTCATCGCCGATCTGGAGAAGCCGACCTCGGGGACGATCTCGGTCAACGGCATGACGCCGGAACAGGCGCGCGAGAAACGCGCCTATGGCTATGTCTTCCAGGCTGCGGCGCTTTTTCCGTGGCGCACCATCGAACGCAATGTGGGGCTGCCGCTGGAGATCATGGGCCTGTCCGGGGCGGAGCAGGCGGAGCGCATCAAGCGCACGCTCGACCTCGTCAACCTCTCGGGGTTCGAGAAGAAATACCCCTGGCAGCTGTCCGGAGGCATGCAGCAGCGCGCCTCGATCGCCCGCGCGCTGGCCTTCGACGCCGACCTGCTTTTGATGGACGAGCCGTTCGGCGCGCTGGACGAGATCGTGCGCGACCACCTCAACGAGCAGTTGCTGGAATTGTGGGGGCGGACCAACAAGACCATCTGCTTCGTCACCCACTCCATACCGGAAGCCGTGTATCTCTCGACGCGCATTGTCGTCATGTCGCCGCGGCCCGGCCGGGTCAGCGACATCATCGAATCGACACTGCCGAAGGAAAGGCCGCTCGACATCCGCGAGACGCCGGAGTTTTTGGCGATCGCCGCGCGCGTGCGCGACGGCTTGAGGGCAGGGCACAGCTATGATGATTGAGGGGGTGAACGACGGTCTTCCTCCTCTCCCCAACGGGGAGAGGGTGGCCGGAGCGAAGCGGAGGTCGGGTGAGGGGGCGGCCACCCGCGCCTTCGTCATCCTAGGGCGGAGCAGGTGCGAAGCGGCCTGCGTCGAGGGAGCATCCCACCCTAACTTCGTCATCCTAGGGCGGAGCAAGGAGCGAAGCGACGCGGCGCAGACCCTAGGATCCATGCCGTTACTTCGACGCTCCGCAGCGGTGCAAAACGGTACTCCCTACGCAGTGCGTTGGAAGGCGAACATTCTCGACCGCTCATACCCCTTGGCCAACGTCACGGAATGGATCCTAGGGTCTGCGCGACGCTTCGCGTCGCTCCGCCCTAGGATGACGAAAGACCGGCAGCGCCGCTTTCTGCAGTTGCGGTTGGGAAGGGCCCGCTAGATGGACTCCTTCCGCGACAAGCTCGTCCCCGTAACCTCCATCCTCGCTGGCGTCGTCATCCTCTGGTACGTCTTCGCCGTCATCCTCAACGCGCCGTTCCAGCGCGACCTCGACCGCCGTGCCAATGAGACCTCCACGTTCAGCGAGCTCATCGGCAAGACGCTGTCGCAGCCGAAGCCGACGCTGCCGGCGCCGCATCAGGTGGCGGTGAACTTCTTCGAGAACACGTTCCTGCGGCCTATCACCTCGAACCGCAGCCTCGTCTACAATGCCTGGGTGACGCTGTCGTCGACACTGCTCGGCTTTGCCTTCGGCACCGCGCTCGGCATCATCATTGCGGTGGGGATCGTGCATGTGGCGACGCTCGACCGCAGCCTGATGCCGTGGATCATCGCCTCGCAGACCATTCCGATCCTGGCGGTGGCGCCGATGATCATTGTGGTTTTGGCAGCGGTCGGCATTACCGGCCTGATCCCCAAGGCGATGATCTCGACCTATCTGTCGTTCTTCCCGGTGACGGTCGGCATGGTGAAGGGGCTGCGCTCGCCCGAAATCATGCATCTCGACCTGATGCACACCTACAATGCCAGCCCCTCGCAGACCTTCTGGAAGCTGCGCGTGCCGGCCTCGGTGCCGTTCCTGTTCACCTCGATGAAGGTGGCGGTGGCGGCAAGCCTGGTCGGCGCCATCGTTGGCGAACTGCCGACCGGTGCCGTCGCCGGCATCGGCGCCAAGCTGCTCGCCGGCGCCTATTACAGCCAGTCCATCGACATCTGGTCGGCGCTCGTCGCCGGCTCGATCGTGGCGGCACTTCTGGTCATGGTGGTCGGCAGTGCCGGGCGCATCGTCGACCGCGCCATGGGCGGGAGGCCGGCATGAACTGGCTGAAACCTTCCTGGCAAGCGGTGCTGGCTATCGTGCTGTGCCTGATCGCGGTCGCGCTCGGCGCGATCGCCGCGCCAAAAGTGGATCCGCTGGCCCAGCCAGCAGGGACGTTGATCTATCCCTATGCGGCGACAAGCTGGCTGATCTTCGGCGCGCTGCTTCTCGCTGCTTTGATCTCCATGGCCAGAATACCGTCCATCGTCGAAGCAGTCGTGCTTTTCATCGGCGCTCATCTCGTCGCCTGGCTGTTGATCGGTGGCATCGCTGGCTTCGAAGGTCAGGCACGGGCACCGTATTTCCTGCTGCTCACGGCTGCCTGGCTGCTTGGCTGGCGTTGCGTTGCGGTGCTGTCGGGACTTCGCCCGATGGCGAACTGGGAACGGACCGCCCTTCGGCTCATCATCCCCGCCATCTTCGGCGCCTGGATCCTGATCATCTGGGAAGCGGTGACGCGCGGCGCCGGCATCCCCTTCATCCTGCTGCCGCCGCCGAGCGCCATCGGTGCGCGCATCGCCGGTTCGCTGCCGGTGCTCGGCGCCGATGTGCGGCAGACCATCTTCAAGGCGGTGATCTTCGGCTATGTCGTCGGCAGCGGCGCCGGCTTCATCACCGCGATCCTGGCCGATCGCGTGCCGTTCCTGCGGCGCGGGCTTTTGCCGATCGGCAACATGGTCTCGGCACTGCCGATCATCGGCGTGGCGCCGATCATGGTGATGTGGTTCGGCTTCGACTGGCAGTCCAAGGCGGCTGTCGTCATCATCATGACCTTCTTTCCGATGCTGGTGAACACGGTCGCTGGGCTGTCCGCGTCAGGCCATATGGAGCGCGACCTGATGCGCACCTATGCGTCGGGCTATTGGCAGACGCTGCTGAAGCTCAGGCTGCCGGCGGCGGCGCCCTTTATCTTCAACGCGCTGAAGATCAACTCGACGCTGGCGCTGATCGGCGCCATCGTCGCCGAGTTCTTCGGCACGCCCGTCGTCGGCATGGGCTTCCGCATCTCGACCGAGGTCGGGCGGATGAACATCGACATGGTCTGGGCCGAAATCGCAGTTGCAGCACTTGCGGGTTCGGTCTTTTATGGCGTGGTCGCTCTTGTCGAAAGGGCCGTCACGTTTTGGCATCCCTCTGTCCGTGGTGGATAGGGGCGGTGGGTTAAGGGCACTAACTTCAGAGGGTAGAAAAATGAAAAGACTGATTATTCCCGTTCTGGCCGGCGCGATGTCGCTGGCCGCCTTCCAGGCCATGGCCGCCGACAAGGTGACGTTGCAGCTGAAATGGGTCACGCAGGCCCAGTTTGCCGGCTACTATGTCGCCAAGGCCAAGGGTTTCTATGAGGCCGAAGGCCTCGACGTCGACATCAAGCCGGGCGGCCCCGATATCGCGCCGGAGCAGGTGATCGCCGGTGGCGGCGCCGACGTCATCGTCGACTGGATGGGCGGTGCGCTGGCCGCGCGCGAAAAGGGCGTGCCGCTGGTCAACATCGCCCAGCCGTTCAAGAAGGCCGGCATGGAACTGGTCTGCCCGAAGGACGGCCCGATCAAGACCGAAGCCGACTTCAAGGGCCATACGCTCGGCGTCTGGTTCTTCGGCAACGAATATCCGTTCTACGCCTGGATGAACAAGCTTGGCCTGAAGACCGATGGCGGCGCGGACGGCGTAACCGTCTTGAAGCAGAGCTTCGACGTGCAGCCGCTGATCCAGAAGCAGGCGGATTGCATCTCGGTCATGACCTACAACGAGTACTGGCAACTGATCGACGCCGGTTACAAGCCGGAACAGCTCACCGTGTTCAACTACTCGGCGATGGGCAACGACCTGCTCGAGGACGGCCTCTATGCCTCGGAAGACAAGCTCAAGGATCCGGCCTTCGAGGACAAGATGGTGCGTTTCGTGCGCGCTTCGATGAAGGGCTGGAAATACGCCATCGACAACAATGACGAAGCCGCGGGCATCGTCATGGATGGCGGCGGCCAGGACGAGAATCACCAGAAGCGGATGATGAGCGAAGTCGCCAAGCTGATCGACAATGCCGACGGCAAGCTCGACCCGGCGACCTACGAGCGCACCGCCAAGGCGCTGCTCGACCAGAAGATCATCACCAAGGAGCCGACCGGCGCCTACACCACCGCCATCACCGACAAGGCGGTCAAGTAAGCTCAGTCCGCAATTATCGTCTCGAAGGCGGCGCCTTTGGATAGAGCGGTTCGGTAGAACCGCTCTATCTTTTGTTTGATGCGTGTCGTTATCCCAAAACCGCTGTACACTTTTGGGCGACATGCATTGGTGTCAGAGGCGCCGTTCCTTTATGGTGTTCATGACGAAGCTGGTCTCAATCGAGGCGACGCATTTCAGCCGTGCGATCTTCTCCTTGATGAAGCGCTCGTATTGTTCCAGGCTGCCCGTCACCACCTTCAGCACATAGTCGCGCGAACCGGTGACCAGGTGGCACTCCAGCACCTCTTCCCAGCCGCGGATCGCGTCCTCGAACATGACGATCTCGTCCTCGTTCTGCCGGCTGAGGCGGATGGTGGCGATGGCGACCATGCTCCAGCCGAAGGCGGCGGGATCGACCAGCGTGGTGTAGCCTCTGATGACGCCGGTCTCCTCCAGCCGCCGCACCCGCCTGAGGCACGGCGACGGCGACAGGCCGATGCGCTCGGCGAGTTCGTTGTTGGTGATGCGGGCGTCCGCCCGCAGTTCGCGCAATATCTTGAGGTCAAAATCGTCGGCTATCTTCTGCTGCACTTTTGTCCTCTCCAGGCAATTCATTGCCAGGATGCAGCCATGCGAGCCCGAAAATAGCAAGGACTGTGGGGTGGAGATCGCATAAATTGCGGCGCGATATCCCTCGAACGCAGGAAAAGCCATGACCGCGCCACGCCCGTCGAAAACCCATATCGGCAACCACAAGCTCCATCCAGAGACGCTGATGCTGAGCTATGGCTTCGATCCGCAGCTTTCGGAAGGCGCGGTCAAGCCGCCGGTGTTCCTGACCTCGACCTTCGTGTTCAAATCGGCGGAAGAGGGACGCGACTTCTTCGACTACACGTCGGGCCGCAAGGAGCCGCCGAGCGGCACGGCGTCCGGCCTGGTCTATTCGCGCTTCAACCATCCCAACAGCGAGATCGTCGAGGATCGGCTGGCTATCTATGAGGGGACGGATGCCTGCATCCTGTTTTCATCGGGTATGTCGGCGATCGCCACGACACTGCTTGCCTATGCCCGCCCGGGGGACGTCATCCTGCACTCGCAGCCGCTCTATGGCGGCACCGAGACGCTGCTGACGCGCACGCTGTCCGGCTTCGGCATCGGCGCTGTCGGCTTCGCCGATGGCGTCGACGAAAAGGCGGTGCGGGCGGCCGCCGATGCGGCGGTTGCGAAGGGGCGTGTTTCGGTCATCCTGATCGAGACGCCATCCAACCCGACCAACAGCCTGGTCGACATCGCGCTGATGCGGACGATCGCCGACGAGATCGGCGCCAGCCAAGGTTCGACGCCGATCATCGTCTGCGACAACACGCTGCTCGGCCCGGTGTTCCAGCGGCCGATCGAGCATGGCGCCGATGTCTCCGTCTATTCGTTGACCAAATATGTCGGCGGCCATTCCGACCTGATCGCGGGCGCCGCCATGGGCAGCAAGGCGGTTACCAAGCCGATCAAGGCGCTGCGTGGCGCGATCGGCACGCAGCTCGACCCGCATTCCTGCTGGATGCTCGGCCGCTCGCTGGAGACGCTGTCGATCCGCATGGAGCGGGCCAACGACAATGCGCGCCTCGTCGCCGAATTCCTGCGCGACCACGCCAAGGTCGAGAAGGTGAATTATCTGCCGTTCCTGGGCGAGGAGACGCCGGCGGGGCGCGCTTACATCAGGCAATGCAGCGGTGCCGGCTCGACCTTCTCCTTCGACATCAGGGGCGGAGAGAAGGCGGCTTTCGCCTTTCTCAACGCCCTGCAGATATTCAAGCTAGCGGTAAGCCTCGGCGGCACGGAATCGCTTGCCAGCCACCCGGCGGCGATGACCCACTCGGGCATTCCCTTCGACGTGCGCCAGCGCATCGGCGTGCTGGAGACGACGGTCAGGCTATCGATCGGTGTCGAGCATCCGGACGACCTGATCGCCGACCTGACGCAGGCGCTGGCGGCGGTCTGACGGCTCCTTCTGGAAGCTGGAAGGGGCGGGCGATCGCCCTTTTTTGATGCTTCCAGTCACAAAAACGTGTGCGGGGATACATTGCGCTGTCCAGCCATTGCGTTGAAGCATGCGCGCGTTGGGGGCCGCGACCCATGCGACAGCCACTGGAGGTTCTTCATGCGCACACAATCCTTTCTACCGGTGCTTTCGGCACTGGCCATTTCGACCGCTTTCCTGCTCGCATCCCCGGCCATGGCCGAGGTAGTGAAATACAAGGCGACGCTCGATGGCAGCCAGCAGAGCCCGCCCGTCACAACCAAGGGCAAAGGCACCGCCACATTCACCTTCGACACAACCAAGAAGAAGCTCAGCTGGGACGTCAAATATTCCGGCCTCAGCGGACCGGCAACGGCGGCGCACATTCACGGCCCGGCGGCGATGGGGGCGAACGCCGGCCCCGTCATCCCGTTCAAAGGTAAGCTCAAGAGCCCGATCAAGGGGTCGGCGACGCTGACGGACGCGCAAGCCGCCGACCTGGCGGCCGGCAACTACTACGTCAACGTCCACACCGCCGCCAACAAGGACGGCGAGATCCGCGGCCAGATCGAAGCGGCGAAGTAGCGTAAAGCGCTGCGACAAAAGGGGCGGGCGACCGCCCCTTTTGGTTGGATCACGCCTTGTCTCGGATCTGTGTCATCGTGCGGGTTGGCGTGATCGCTTCGGGATCGAGCCTGATTTCGACGATGGCCGGCTTGCCGCTGGCGCGGGCACGCTCGAAGGCCGGCGCGAAGTCGGCTGTTTTTTCGACCGTTTCGCCATGGCCGCCATAGGCGCGGGCCAGCGACGCGAAGTCGGGATTCCTGAGATCGGTGGCGACGACACGACCGGGATATTCGCGTTCCTGGTGCATGCGGATTGTGCCGTAGATGCCGTTGTTGACGACGATGACGATGATCGGCAGGTCATACTGTACTGCGGTGGCGAACTCCTGACCGTTCATCAGGAAGCAGCCGTCGCCGGCAAAGGCAATCACGGTGCGATCCGGATAAAGCGCCTTGGCGGCGACCGCCGCCGGCGTGCCGTAGCCCATCGAGCCGGAGGTCGGCGCTGCCTGCGTGGCAAAGCGGCGGGAGCGGTGGAAGCGATGCACCCAGGTGGCGTAGTTGCCGGCGCCGTTGGTGAGGATGGCGTCGTCGGGCAGCACCTTTTCCAGATAGTTCATGATCGGCCCCATATGGACCGGGCCGGGACCAGTCTCCGGCGGTGTCGACCAGTCGAGATAGGCGGCGTGCAGTTTGGCCGTTTCGTCCGCCCAACCCGGCGCGGAGCCAGGCTTGCGCTTGGCAAAGGCTTCGACAAAGGCGGAAGGCGAGGCGTTGATCGCCAACGCCGGCCGGTAGACGCGGCCGAGCTCGCCGGCGTCGGCATGGACATGGACCAGCGTCTGGTCGGGATAGGGGCTTTTCAGCAGCGTGTAGTCCGAGGAAGGCATCTCGCCCATGCGGCCGCCTATGAGCAGAACGAGGTCGGCCTGCTTGATGGCGGTGGCCAGTTTCGGATTGATGCCGATGCCGACATCGCCGGCGTAGTTCGCATGAAGATGGTCGAACAGCATCTGGCGGCGGAAGGAACAGCCAACCGGCAGCGACCACGCCTCGGCGATCGCGCGCATCCGTGCAACCGCCGCGGCATCCCAGCGCGTGCCGCCGAGAATGACGAAGGGCCTGACGGACTTGGCCAGCAACGTTTCCAGCGCATCGAGTTCGGCTTCGCCCGGCCGGGTTTCGACTGATGTGTGCGGCAAGGCGGCGGGTGCCTCGACCACGCTGGTCAGCATGTCTTCCGGCAGCGAGATGACGACCGGGCCGGGACGGCCCGATGTCGCCACCGCGAAGGCGCGGGTGACGAATTCCGGGATGCGCGCGGCGTCGTCGATCTCGACCACCCATTTGGCGATGTCGCCAAAGAATCTCTTGTAGTCCACTTCCTGGAAGGCCTCGCGCTCCTTGGCGTGGCTGGCGACCTGGCCGATGAACAGGATGACGGGTATCGAGTCCTGCATGGCGATGTGGATGCCCGCCGACGCGTTGGTGGCGCCGGGGCCGCGGGTGACGAAGCAGATGCCGGGCTTGCCGGTCAGCCGACCCTGGCAGTCCGCCATCATCGCCGCACCGCCTTCCTGGCGGCAGACGATGGTGCGGATTTTGGAATCGTGCAGCGCATCGAGCACCGCGAGGTAGGATTCGCCGGGCACGCAAAAGATGCGGTCGGTGCCGTTGGCTTCGAGCGCGTCGACGATCAGTTGTCCACCGGTCTTCATTTCGCTGATCTCTCCAGTTCGGCAAGGATTTCGTCAGTGTGCTCGCCCAGGCGCGGCGAGGGGCGCTCATAGACGAGCGGTGTTTCAGACATCACCATCGGCGCGCGCACCGAGGGCAAAAGATTGCCGTGACCATCGTCGAGGTCGAGCCGCATGCCGCGCGCGATCGTCTGCGGGTCGGCGAACATCTGGCCGATCGTGTTGATCGGGCTCGCCGGCACGCTTGCCGCTTCCAGCTTTGCCAGCAGCGGATCACGATCAAAGGTCTTCAGCGCCCCGATCATATGCTCGCGCAGCTTGACCCGGTTGGCGACCCGGGCCGGATTGGTGGCAAAGTCGGGATTGGTCGACAGCTCATCCAGCCCGACGGCAGCGCAGAATTTGGCGAACTGGCCGTCATTGCCGACCGCCAGGATGATGTGGCCGTCGCGGACCGGCACCACCTCGTAAGGGGCGATGTTCATATGCGCATTGCCCATCTGCACCGGCGACTTGCCGGAGACGAGATAGTTGAGGTTCTGGTTGCCGAGCGCCGAGATCTGGGTGTCGAACAGCGCCATGTCGATATGCTGGCCTTCGCCGGTCTGGTCGGCATGGCGCAACGCGGCCTGGATGGCGATGACGGAATAGAGCCCGGTGAAGATGTCCGAGATGGCGACGCCGGCCTTTTGCGGTTCACGGCCGACTTCGCCGGTGATCGACATCATGCCGGCCATGGCCTGGATGATGAAGTCGTAGCCGGCGCGTGGCGCGTAAGGTCCGTCCTGGCCGAAACCGGTGATCGAGCAGTAGACAAGACGCGGGTTGATCTTGCGCAGGCTGTCATAGTCGAGCCCGTATTTTTTCAAACCGCCGAGCTTGAAATTCTCGATCAGCACGTCCGACGTCGCGACCAGCCGGCGGATGGTCTCGGCGCCCTCGGGCGTCGAGAAGTCGATGGCGATGGAGCGTTTGCCGCGGTTGCAGGAATGGTAGTAGGCGGCCGACAGGTTCTCGCCGTCATGGCTCATGACGAAGGGGGGGCCCCATTTGCGGGTGTCGTCGCCG
Organism: Mesorhizobium kamtschaticum; assembly: GCF_056174585.1. NCBI lineage: Bacteria > Pseudomonadati > Pseudomonadota > Alphaproteobacteria > Hyphomicrobiales > Phyllobacteriaceae > Mesorhizobium > Mesorhizobium kamtschaticum. The sequence continues at coordinate 3,918,212 of NZ_CM149691.1, forward strand.
CCATCTGGGCTTTCGACCTTGATGACATCGGCGCCGAGATCGGCAAGCAATTGCCCGGCCCAGGGCCCGGCCAGGATGCGGGCGAGTTCGACGACGCGGACGCCTTTCAGGGGAGGTTCGGCCATAAATCACCAGAATTGGTCGGAACCGCAGCCTCTATCAACACCTTGTGCCGCTGTCACGGCCCTTGCGATGGGCCAAAGGGCCGGTTTGCGATGGATAGGCGTCGTTATTTCAGCACACCGTCGGCCCAGGCGGCGAAATCGTCCATGATGATGTCGCGGTTCACCTCGTTCAGGCTTTCGTGGCGGGTATCGGCGTAAACCTTTGAAACCAGATTCGAAAAGCCCATCTTGCGCATGCGGTCGGCGAGGTGGGTGATGCCCTTGCCACAGTCCGAGGCAGGGTCCTTTTCACCGCCGACGATGGCGACGGGAACGTCACGCCGGACGCCGGCAAAGCCGGCATCCTTGCCGCCGTTCAGCGCCATCGAGACCACGTCGCGCCACATCGAGATAGAAGCATCCCAGCCGCACAGCGGGTCGGCGATGTATTTTGCCACCTCGGCCTCGTCGCGCGACAGCCAGTCGAACAGCGTGCGGTGGTTGGGCACCGCCTTGCCCCATGCCTGGAAGGTGAGTTTCGGCAGCAGGCGCGACGGAACGTCGGAGCCCAGCCGCATGCGTTCCCAGGCGAGGACGCCAAGCGCCACCTGCCCAAGCAGGCCTTGCGAAAAATTGCCGTTCCAGATCGCTGCGGCATGGACGCGTGGCGAATGGTCCAGAAGATAGTTTAGCGCCACCGACGCGCCCATCGAATGGCCGAAAAGGATGACCGGCAGATCAGGGCATTCGCTGGCGATGAGATCATGGATGGCGTCGACATCGGCGATCACCTTGGCCGGACCATCCCTGTCGGCGAATCTGCCGAGCGGTGCATCTGATGCCTTGGTCGCGCCGTGACCGCGATGGTCGTGGACATAGACTTGGAAGCCGCGCGCGGAGAGAAAATCGGCAAAGCGGGCATAGCGCGCGGCGTGCTCGGCCAGGCCGTGGTTGATCTGGACGACGGCGCGTGGCTTGCCGTCAGCCTGTCTGACGAAAAGGTTGAGGTCGGCGCCGGTCGGTGAGCGGACCATGCGTTGTTGATTAAAAGGCATGGCCGCCTGGTCTCTCCCTCATTTTATCGTTGTTGGCTTTGTTTGCGCCCGCCCCGGTTTGGCGTCAATCCACAGCAACTGCTTTTGCTCGACGATGTTTCTTGCGTTTGACCAGCAAAATATCGCAATTCTGACATGGAGACAGAGACAGTCTGTCGCCCACTTTGTTCAGCCGGGGATTTCTCATGCGCATTGGTGTCGTTTTCGGATTGGCCATGCTGGCGATGTCGCTGGCCAATGCTGCGCATGCCGAAGTCAAGATGAGCGGCACCTTCGTTGCCGATGCGGCCTGTCCGGCAACGCAGGCTATCAAGAATGGCAAGAACCCCGGCAATGTCTCGACCGATGCCGGACAGAGCTACCAGCTGCTTGCCGGCAACAAGGACGCGCCGACGCATTATCTGATCCTGGTGCCGGGCGCCGATCCGGAGCGGCGCTGGGTGAAGGTCACTTGCGGCCATCTGTCGGGCAGCAGTGCCGCGACGGTGCCGGCGGCACCTGGCGGACAAGGCAAGCCCGCCCCATCGGGAAAACCCGAATATGTCTTCGCGCTAAGCTGGCAGCCGGCTTTTTGCGAGACCAAGTCGAGCAAGGCCGAATGCAGGGCGCAGAGCCCGAGCGAGTTCGACGCCACCAACTTCACCCTGCACGGGCTGTGGCCGCAGCCGAACGGCAATTTCTATTGCCAGGTGGCGGCAAACGACAAGGCCAACGACAATCCGGCCCACTGGAAGGATCTTCCGTCCGTCAATCTGGATGCCGGCACCCGTAAGGAGCTCGACCAGGTGATGCCAGGCACGGCCTCCCAGCTGGAACGGCATGAATGGATCAAGCACGGGACTTGCTACGGCAAGAACCAGCAGGAGTATTTTTCCGACGCGCTCGGCCTGATGCGACAGGTCAACGCCTCGCCGGTGCGCGATCTCTTCGCCAAGAGCATTGGCGGCAAGCTGACGGCGGACCAGATTCGTGGCGCCTTCGACCAGGCTTTCGGCGCTGGGGCAGGGGACCGCGTGCGCGTCTCCTGCGTCATCGATCCTTCGAGCGGCCGGCGGCTGATCGGCGAACTGACGCTCGGCCTTGCCGGCCCGATCGGCCCGAACAGCTCGCTCAAGGACCTGCTGCTGGCCTCGGTGCCGACCAACAAGGCCGGCTGCCCGACAGGCACCGTTGACGCGATCGGGTTCCAGTAAGTGTAGTGGTCCGTTAACGGGCAGTCGTTGCGCCACGGTGCGGTGTTATGGTGGGGCGACATCATTCAACGGGGGATGGCGATGGGGGATGTGACAGGCAGTGCGCTGGCGCGGCTGGCTTTCTGGGCCAAGGGCATGGTTTCGATCAACAATGCCCGGATGGAATGGCCGGGCTTTTCCTATAGCGATGCCGAGTGGGCGCGTATGCGCACGCTGTCCGAGCCGATCGGCGCCGGCACTTATCAGCTGTTCACGATCGTCAACGCGGCCATCTTCATAGCCATCGCCGCGCTCGGCATGTTCGGCGTCTTCCTGCCGCTGGCGACGCTGCTGTTTCCGATACCGGCAGAAACCAGCGCGCTGAAGTTTTCGATGCTGCTCGCCGCCTGCGCCTTCCTCATCATCGGGCTCGGCCTGCCGATCTCGATGCGCCTCTCGGCCATGCTGGTGGGCGGCAAGACTTTGCGCGCGGCGCTGGTGCCCGCTGCCGGCGATGAGGCGCTGGCGTCAAAAGTGTCCTGGCAGATCAACCGCATCATGCTGATCATGTGCGGCCTGCTGGTGCCGGGCATTCTTTTGTTCATTGCCTATGACATCCAGGCCGGGCCGATCATCACCGCTTTGAAATGGCTGGCGATCGTGCTGATGGCGGTGTCAACGTTTACAGGCATCGCGCGGCAGAGAAAGTCGTAGTCGACAGAACTAGATCTGCGCCGACTTGGTCCAGGCAATGGCGGTGTCGGGCTCGTGGCCGCCCGGCTCGCCGACAACGCGGTCGCGTCCGGTCGACTTCGCCTTGTAGAGGCGCTGGTCGGCAAGCGCGAACAGGTCGGCAAGGCAGCGCGTCGTTTCGCCGACGGTTGAAACACCGGCGCTGACGGTCAGCTCGAAGCGGCTGGTGACGGTCGATGCCTTGACCGCGTAGCGGATGCTTTCGCCAAACAGCCTGGCTACCGGATGCGGACGCGAACTCAAGATGGCGAATTCCTCGCCGCCGATCCGGAACACCTGGTCCTCGGCGCTCGCCACTTCGCGAAGCAGGCTTGCGACCGCCTTCAGCACCTTGTCGCCCTCGGCATGGCCGAAGCGGTCGTTGATCGACTTGAAATGGTCGACATCGATGATCAGCAGGCTGAGGGGCCTCGCCGTTCGCAGGCTGACCTCTACGGCTGCCTCACCGTCGGCGTCGAAGCGGCCGCGATGCAGCAGGCCGGTCAGGCCGTCGCGGCCGACATGTTCGACCAGCGCTTCATAGCGCTCGCGATAGGTCAGAGTTTCGAAGATGTCGGTCAGCCCACGCGGCAGCGGAATGTCGCGGGCTTCGAACCATCTGAGGTAGGCGACAAGCATGGCGCTGAAGATCAGCGCCGCCGCCATCTTGGCGAACCAGCCGCCGAAGAAGACGGCGATCGGCGCGCCGGCGACGAAATGCAGCGCGGTGAAGAAGCCCGCCTGGTCGAAGGTGAGCACGCAGGCGACGCAAATCAGGATGCGCGCGAACTGCGCCTGGCGCAGATACCGCCCAAGCCTTTCATAGAGCAGGATGATCAGTATGGCGTCGATGAACAGCAGCGTCGTGCCCCACACCATCAGCCAGCCCATCTCGTCGATGAAGCCGATGTCGGGAAGCTTGCCGTCGGGCAGCGGTGCGATGACGTGCAGGCGCAAGAGCAGCACCAGGCCGATCATCAGCGCATTGCCGAGCAGCAAACCATAGATCGGCTGGCGCACGGTGGCGGCGTCCTCCTTGATGTAGAGCAGGAGCAACATCACCAGCTTGCCCGAAAACAGCACAGCCGAGCCCGGCGAGACCAAGCCGAACGGCAGCGCGACGTAAAAGACGCTGGCGAGATAGGTTTCCAGGAAATGCATGACGCCGAGCGCGCAGACGAAGACGCCGAGGCCAATGCGCCTCCTGGAGCGGAAAAGCGTCACCATGACACTGAAGTAGACGACCGCTTCGGCAAGGAGCAGGAAACTGTTCAGCACTGCCGTCGATCCGATCTCTCGCTCGAAATCGCGATAATCCAGCGATTCCACCCTGATCCTGTTTTGACGCGGAAGGGTTAACCGGAGATTTCAGCGGCCCCTTGACCGGTGGAAAAACGTCGCCGTTCGGCGAACACTTCCCCGTGTGCCCGAACTGAGGCGGCAAAAGCGATTGCCGTTCGGCCCAGCATCGCCTACATAGCGGCCAACCTCCATTCAATCCGACAAATCCAGTCATTTTTCAGGGAAAAGCGCGCGTGGCACGCCAGTTCATCTATCACATGGCCGGCCTCAACAAGGCCTATGGCACCAAGAAGGTGCTCGAGAACGTTCATCTGTCCTTCTATCCCGATGCCAAGATCGGCATTCTCGGCCCCAACGGCTCGGGCAAGTCGACGATTCTCAAGATCATGGCCGGCCTCGACAAGGAGTGGAGCGGCGAGGCGTGGCTCGCCGAAGGCGCTACCGTCGGCTATCTGGCGCAGGAGCCGGCGCTCGACGCGAGCAAGACGGTGTTCGAGAACATCATGGAAGGCGTCGCCGCCAAGACCGCCATCATCGAACGCTACAACGAATTGATGATGAACTATTCCGACGAGACGGCCGACGAGTCGGCCAAGCTCCAGGACGAGATGGACCGGCTGAACCTGTGGGATCTCGAACAGCAGGTCGAGATGGCGATGGAAGCCTTGGGCTGCCCGCCCAAGGATTCGGAAGTCACCAAGCTTTCGGGCGGTGAGCGCCGCCGTGTCGCGCTCTGCCAGCTTCTGCTGCGCCAGCCCGACCTCCTGCTGCTCGACGAACCGACCAACCATCTCGACGCCGAAACCACGGCGTGGCTGGAAAAGCATCTGCGCGCCTATCCGGGCGCCGTGATGATCATCACCCACGATCGCTACTTCCTCGACAATGTCACCGGCTGGATCCTCGAACTCGATCGCGGCCGCGGCATTCCCTATGAGGGCAACTACACCAAATATCTCGAGGCCAAGGCCAAGCGCCTCAAGCAGGAAGGCCGCGAGGACGACGCCCGCCAGCGTGCCATCGGCCGCGAGCGCGAGTGGATCCAGTCGAGCCCGAAGGCCCGCCAGACCAAGTCCAAGGCGCGTATCCAGGCGTTCCAGGATCTGCTCGACGCCGCCGACAAGCGGCGCCCGAGCGACACGCAGATCGTCATTCCGCACGGTGAGCGGCTCGGCAATGTGGTGATCGAGGTCGACGGCCTGTCCAAGGGCTTCGGCGACACGCTGCTGATCGACGGCCTGGTATTCAAGCTGCCGCCGGGCGGCATTGTCGGCGTCATCGGCCCGAACGGCGCCGGCAAGACGACGCTGTTTCGCATGATCACCGGCCAGGAAAAGCCCGATGCCGGCACCGTCCGCGTGGGCGAAACCGTCAAGCTCGGCTATGTCGACCAGAGCCGCGATGCGCTCGATCCGTCAAAGACCGTGTGGGAAGAAATTTCGGGCGGCGCCGAAGTGGTCAAGCTCGGCAAGTTCGAGGCCAACACGCGCGCCTATTGCGCGTCGTTCAACTTCCGTGGCGGCGACCAGCAGCAGAAGGTCGGCAATCTCTCCGGCGGTCAGCGCAACCGCGTGCACCTGGCCAAGATGCTGAAGACCGGCGGCAATGTGCTGCTGCTCGACGAACCGACCAACGATCTCGACACGGAAACGCTGGCCGCACTTGAAGACGCGCTGGAAAACTTCGGCGGCTGCGCCGTGATCATCTCGCACGATCGTATGTTCCTCGATCGTCTGGCGACGCACATCCTTGCCTTCGAGGGTGACAGCCATGTCGAATGGTTCGAGGGCAACTTCGAGGACTACGAGCAGGACAAGATCCGCCGGCTCGGGCCCGAAGCCGTCAACCCGCACCGCATGACCTACAAGAGGCTGACGCGGTAAGGGACAAACCGGGGCGGCGAATTCTCAAGACGATATGAGGAGCTCAAATGGCTGATTGGTCCGCCGCCCAATATCTGAAATTCGAGGACGAGCGCACGCGGCCCGCGCGGGACCTGGTGGCACAGGTGCCGGTCGACTTCCCGCGCCGGGTCGTCGACATCGGCTGCGGGCCTGGCAATTCGACCGAACTTCTGGTCGAACGCTGGCCGGATGCCGCGGTGAGCGGCTTCGACACCTCTCCCGACATGATCGAAAAGGCGAGGGCGCGCCTGCCCAATGTGACCTTCGATCTCGCCGATGCCTCAAAATGGCAGCCGGCCGAGCCGGTCAATGTGATCTTCGCCAATGCGGTGTTCCAGTGGCTGCCGGAACATCCGGCAGTGTTCCAGCGGCTAATGGGCTTTCTGGCGCCTGGTGGCGCGCTGGCCGTCCAGATGCCCGACAATCTGCTTGAGCCTTCGCACCAGGTGATGCGCGAGACCGCCGCCGAAATGCCGTTTGCCGCAAAGATGGCAGGCGCGGCGCGTGGGCCGTTGCCGCCAGTGTCGTTCTATTATGACCTGCTGTCACCGCTCTCCGACCGGCTGGATATCTGGCACACGGCCTACAATCATCCCTTGGCCGATGCCGAGGCGATCGTCGAATGGGTGAAGTCGACCGGGCTGAAGCCGTTCCTCGATCCACTGGACGCCGACGAGCGCAAGCTGTTCCTCGACAGCTACACCGCCAAGGTCAAACAGGCCTATCCGAAGACCGCCAACGGCAAGGTGCTGCTGCGTTTCCCGCGGATCTTCATTGTCGCCAAGCGGGCTGGCTAGGGCGGGCCGGCTAGGAAAGGATTACCCACTTCGCACGCTGCCCTTTGCAGCCGCTTGACCCGGTTTCGCCGCCATGCCCAACTCATCGCGTGGGGCCATGATGGCCGAAGGGCAGGGGTGGATGATGACTTTGAAACGATTGCTTTATGGTGGGGGCGTGTGTGCGGCAGCCCTTCTGGCATTCTCGGTTTCGGCCGAGGCCAAGCGGGCGCGCTGCTTCACCACGGATGACGGGTATTTCGCATGCAGCTACCGCGCGATCGACGATGCGGGCAGCTTCCGCATCTCGGCGCCGGGCTATCCGACCTATGTGCTGGAGATCGACGGGCCGGGTTTTGCCTATGGCTATGTCAATCTCGGCCGCCGCAATGTGCCGTTGCCGGGACAGTTTGTGCGCAGCCGCGACGACGGCGCCTGCTGGAACAACCCGCAGACCAACACCAAACTGTGCGCCTGGTAGGATCGGATACACGCCGGCCTGAATCTTTGGTTTAAGCCGGTGTAAACCGGCCCGATGAGAAAAGTGTTGCGCCGAAGCGTTTCGGCGCCCACATGAAGCCGCAACGCCCGCGGATGGGACAGACTGAAACATGCATCGCGTCATCATCAGCGGCATCGGCGCTGAAATTCCTGAAGCTGTCATCACGAACGAAGAGCTGGTCGAGAGCTTCAACAGCTGGGTCGACACGGAGAACGCGCGGCGCCAAGGCACCGGCGAGGCGCTGCTGCAGAAGTCCGACAGCGACTTCATCGTCCATGCTTCGGGTGTGAAATCCCGTCACGTCATCGAGCGCGAAGGCATTCTCGATCCGACCCGCATGACGCCGCGCATTCCGGCGCGGCCGGATGATGCGCTGTCGCTGGAAGCGGAGTTCGGCATCGCTTCGGCCAGGAAGGCGCTCGACCATGCCGGGCTGAAACCATCCGACATCGACCTGGTCATCTGCTCGGCCTCGCACCACCAGCGTCCGTATCCGGCGATCGCCATCGAAATGCAGGAGGCGTTAGGCACCACCGGAGCCGGCTTCGACATGGGGCTTGGCTGTTCTTCGGCGGCGGCGGCGCTGCATCTGGCGGTCAATCTGGTGCGCTCGGGCGCGCACAAGCGCATTCTGGTGACGACGCCGGAGATCATCACCGGCCACCTCAATTTCCGCGACCGGCAGACGCATTTCATCTTCGGCGACGCCTCGGTGTCGATGGTCGTGGAGGGACTTGCCCAGGGCGACAAACGGCCGGGCCGTTTCGAGGTGCTGGACACGCGCCTGTGGACGCAGATGTCGAACAACATCCGCACCAATCTCGGCTACCACACCCGCACCGCCCAGGATGATCCCTACATGATCAACCTGGAAGGCAATCTGATCAACAGGTCGGCAACAAGGTGTTCAAGGAAGTCACCGTCGCCGGCCAAAAATTCATCGTCGAGTTCCTGGCAGAGCACGGGCTGACCCCGCAGGCCGTCCGGCGCTTCTGGCTGCATCAGGCCAATGCGCGCATGAATGCGATGATCCTGAAACTGTCCTTCGGCCACGATGTCGATCACGATCGGGCGCCGATGGTGCTGGAACGGCTGGGCAACACGGCGGGCGCCGGCGCCATCGTTGCGCTGTCAGAGAACCATGCCGACATGAAGCCCGGCGATTTCGGCTTGATCTGCGCCTTCGGCGCGGGGTATTCGATAGGCGGCGCGCTTATCCGAATGCTTTAGGCATTTCGATATCGAGATGACGCTGGCCTGAAAGGGCCATTCGGGCTTTTAAAATCCGCTTAGCCCGGCCGCTTCGCGCCCGTCTTCCACTCCCGTTCAGCCTGACCTGACCCTCGCACAGCCTGTGCTGGGGACAACTTGAATCAACGCGATCTCGTTTCAGAAAGGAGAGTTTCCAATGGTTGATGCCAGGTGCAGTTGCGGTGCTCTCACGGTGACGCTTCCAGGACCATCAAGACTGGTTGTCGCCTGCCATTGTCTCGACTGCCAGCAGAACCGGCGCACCCTTCGGCGTCGGCGCCTTTTATCCGCGCGAGGCGGTGGCCATCTCCGGAACCTCGAAAGAGTTCACCCGCGACGCGGCCAGCGGCGAGACGGTGCACAACTACTTTTGTCCAGACTGTGGCTCGACGGTCTATTGGAGAGCCGACAGGCTGCCGTCGATGATCGGCGTTGCCGTCGGTGCGCTGGCCGACCCGACATACCCGCCTCCCGTCAGGTCGATTTTCGAGCAGTCGAAACATGATTGGGTTCAGATCGACGGTGCTGTCGACCATTTTCGGCAAAGCAGCGCAACGGGGAAATCGAGCTGAGCTGGCGTTCGCCGCATCTTGCCGGTCAGGCTGGTGTGAAGGGGACCAGCATCGGCACCCGTCGGGCGTAATCGTCATAGGCAGCGCCGAGTTCGCCACGCAGGAAGCTTTCCTCGAGCCTTGCCTTGACGACGATGCCGATGATGAGCAGGACGGTGCCCGCAATGCCCCAGACCGTGCCCTTGGCCGCCATGGTGGCGAGGATGGCGAGCAGCAGTCCGGTGTAGATCGGGTGGCGGACGAGTCCGTAAGGGCCGGTATCGACGACATGGTGGTCGGCCTTGGCGGTGACCGTGCCCGACCAGAGCCTGCCGAGATGCAGGCGCGCCCACCACGCGAAGGCGATGCCGATGGCAATCAGGGCAACGCAGATCCAGGCTTCGGCAAGATCAGGCATCCACAGCCTGAGCCGGCCCTCATAGCCGTGCGCGGGAATGAACAGCAGCACCGCACCGGCCAGCCACAGAATTCGATAGCGGGCCTCTGCTTTGAATCCGACGCGCTTCTGGGCAGGGTCGGCCCACAAAGCGGCGGCGGCCCAGCTCACCGCCCAGATCAACCAAAGCAACGTGATTGCCGTCACCGGCCGCATGAGAACCTCCGCCGACTGTCTGGACCACCATGAAGCGGGTGCAGCAAGGCGGCAATGCGGCGGTATCCCGAACCGGCCGCTGTTCCGGTAAGAAGATCGTGATCCCTGCTCAATCACTTGAGCAGCTGAACATCCATTGCACGCCATAGGCGTCGACCAGCATGCCGAAGCTGGTTCCCCAATATTGCCTTGCCAGGGGCACGGGGATGCGGCCGCCGGTCGCCATGCGGGAGAAAAGCTCGCGCATGGCGGCAAGGTCGTCGAACTCCAGCATCATGGCGGAGCCTTTCATCGGCTCCGCATCGTCATTGTCGGAGGCATGGAACAGAACGCCTGGACCTTCGAAGCGCGCATGCAGGATCTTTCCGCGCATGGCTTCGGTTCTCACCGGCATGTCGTTGTCGCCCCAGCGCAGCAGGATCGTTGCCAGGCCAAGGCCGCATTGTTCGTAAAAGGCCAGTGCGGGCTCGCAATTGGTGGTGAAGAACAGCGAAGGGGAGAGGCGCATCCTGTCTTCCCTATCAAATCAGTGCGCGGCGGCAGTGGCGGCTGCGACGAGCGCGTCGCCGGTATCTGCCTGTCACCGATGCCCCAGCCGCCGTCAGGCGCGTTGACGATGTTGATCCAGGTGTTTTCAGGCCTGTGCTCGGGCACGCAGAGCTCGGCGACAATCGCGGAAGCGGCGTTGATGAAGGCCTTTCGGGCCTCGACCGAGGCAAGGCCGATATTGGGCAATTTCAACTCGACCATGACCACGGGCCGATTGCCGCCGCCGGCATAGATGTGGCGCGCCGGCAGGACGTGGACTGTGCCGCCGACAATCGCGGTGAAAAAAGAATTGCCGGTGGCGCCGGAGGCTTCGATGAGGGCGGCACTGAGGCGCGGCAGGATCTCGCGCTCTCCGACCTCTGTCAGTACGCCTTCCGGCGCGGTCACGGTGATTGGCATTTGGGCTCTCCTCGGGTTGCATGGTTTTGCCGGGCGCCTCCGGCTTGCCATGTTTCGTATCAATTGTTACGTTATGTGAAACGAGCGAGTCAACAGGTTTCGTAGCGATCACTATGGATAATTTGGAAAAGCCGCGCGGCGGCCGGCCGCGAGCCTTCGATCCCGACCGGGCACTGGACGCAGCGATGCATCTGTTCTGGGAGCATGGCTATGAGGCGACGTCGCTGGCCATGCTGCGTGAGGCGATGGGGCTGACGCCACCGCAGATCTACAACGCTTTCACCGACAAGGAGACTTTGTTTCGCAAGGCGCTGACACGCTACCACGAGACGGAGATCGGTTTTGCGCTGGACGCGCTGAGCGCGCCGGTGCCGACGCGGGAGGCGATCCGGCGGTTGCTGATAGGCGCCGCGGAGGCCTATTCCAGGCCCGGGAAGCCGGGTGGATGCCTGTTCGTCAGCGGTGCGCTGGCAGCCTCGCCGCAGGCGCAAGCCATTGCCGATGAACTCAAGGCCTATCGCAAGGCGAGCGAAGCAGCGATTGCCGAGCGCCTGGCCAAGGGGAGGGCGGCGGGCGACCTGCCGGAAGGCCTCTCCGTCGAAGGCTTCGCCAAATACCTGGCCGGCGTTATGAACGGCATGTCGATCCAGGCGCGGGACGGCGCATCGGTCGAAGAGTTGCGCCTTTTGGCCCAAACCGCTCTTGCGGTCTTGCCGGCCGAAGGGCAAAAACGGGAAGCATGATTCAAGGACAGAACGCCATGCTGGATCTCTTCCCCGAGGCCGAGAAGCCGGTCGACATTATCCCGGCCAAGAAGCTTTCCGCCCGCGCGGCGGCACTCTATGTCGCGCCGGCGGATCATTTCCAGACGCGTCCGGTGGAGGAATTGCGGCTCGGCTTCGACGGCATATCGGGCGATTTCCATGCCGGACCGACGCGACGCTCGGGCGGGCGCGAACCCTGGTATCCCCGCGGCACCGAAATGCGCAATGAGCGGCAGCTGTCGATCGTCGCTGCGGACGAACTGGCCATCGTCGCCGAGCGGATGGGTTTGGCCGAGATCAAGCCGGAATGGATCGGCGCCAATCTGGTGATCGAAGGCGTGCCGAACCTCTCCATGCTGCCGGCCGGCACGCTGCTGTTCTTCAAGGATGGCGTGACCCTCAAGGTCGACGCACAGAACGGACCATGCCGTCTCGCCGGCCGATCGATCGCTGAAAACGCGGGAATGGCCGACATTGAAGCCGGCGCACTGCTCTTTCCCAAAGTGGCCAAACGGCTGCGTGGTCTCGTCGCCTGGGTCGAGAAACCCGGAAGGATCAGCGTCGGCGAAGAGATTTCGGCGCGGGTGCCGGAGCAGTGGATCTATCAGGCGTAACTGCGCGCCTGAGGGCAGGGGCTACGCCGCCCATTGAGCGGCGTAGCGGACACCGCAAATCGTCAGTCCTTGCGGTTCTTCTTCGCGCCTTGCGCCATGACCGACACGTGGTCCCACCTGTCCCAGGTGGCGAGGCGGTTGGCGTATTCCTGGCGGATCATCGGCAGGCCGCCATCGCCGAAGAACACGCGCAGCGGCGGCTCGGCGGCGTCGACGATGGCCAGCATTGCCGGGCCGGTTGCGTCGGGATCGCCGGCGACCGAGTTGGCGCGGCGCTCGGCCATCTTGGCGCGAGCAGGCGCATAGGCCTCGATCGGCTTGGAGACCTTGGCTGAGGCGCCGGACCAGTCGGTGGAGAAGCCGCCCGGCTCGACCAGCGTGACATGGATGCCGAATTCCGCGACCTCGATGTTGAGCGACTGGCTGAAGGCTTCCAGCGCCCATTTCGAGGCATGGTAGAGGCCGAGCGAGGCAAAGGCGTTGACGCCGCCGATCGACGAGATCTGGATGATGTGGCCGGACCGCTGCGCCCGCATGATCGGCAGCACGGCCTGGGTCACCCATAGAGCGCCGAACACATTGGTTTCGATCTGGTCGCGGGCTTCCTGCTCGCTGACCTCCTCAATGGCGCCGAAATGGCCGTAGCCGGCATTGTTGATGACGACGTCGAGCCGGCCAAAGCGCTTGTGCGCCTCGGCGATAGCGGCATCGACGGCTTTCTTGTCGGTGACGTCGAGCTTTATCGCGGCGATGTTGTCGCCATATTTCTCGACCAGATCGGCGAGCGTGCCGGCGTCACGGGCGGTCGCGGCAACGCGGTCGCCACGCGCCAACGCGGCCTCGGCCCAGACGCGGCCAAAACCCTTCGACGATCCGGTGATGAACCAAACCTTGTTTGTCATGATGTGGAGTCCTTGCCCCTGCGGGCGTGATTTTGGATGAAAGCGGAGGCTTCTCCGCTTTCGGGCATATACGGTCTATCCCCTGATTTTCCAGAGGCGAGGGGAAATCTTTTTGAACGAGAGGCCCTTTGATCAGGGATAGTTCACCTGAGACGACCACGCCGGGTCGTCGTGCTTTTGCCAGTAGAGAGCCATCAGCCGGCTGGTGACCGGCCCGACCTTGCCGTTGGCGATCGCCACGCCATCGATCTCAGTCACCGGCATGATGCCGCCGGCGGTCGAGGTGATGAAGACCTCGTCGGCCGCCTTGAGCGCGGCGACGCTGACATCGTCCGCGTTGGCGACAAGACCTTCCTCGCCACAGAGATCGAAGACGGTGCGCCTTGTGATGCCGGGCAGCACGCCGATGGCCGGGGTCGACAGTTTGCCGTCCTTGACGCAGAAGACGTTGAAGCCCGGACCCTCGGCGACATTGCCGTTGAAGTCGAGAATGAGCGCGGTCTCGGCGCCGCGGTCATAGGCATCGTAGAGGCCGCGCACCAAATCGAGCCAGTGGTAGTTCTTGATCGCCGGATCAATCGCGGCTGGCGGGATGCGCACCCTGTCGCTGATGGCGACGCGCAGGCCACGCTGCAGCTGCTCGGCGTTGGCAACCGAGCCGAACGGCACGGCGAAGGCCATGAAGCGGTTGATCGCCTGGCGCGGATCGCGGCTGAAGGTCGGCGAGGCGCCGCGCGTGCACAGCATCTCGACATAGGCGGCGCGATGGCCCGAAAGTGCTACGCAATTGTGCAGGATTTCGGTCACGCCGTCGCGGCCGAAAGGGATGGTCATGCGCAGCTTTTCCAACCCGCCGAAGAAGCGGTCGAGATGCAGATCGAGGCGGAAGAAGCGGCTGTTCCAGACATGCACCGTGTCGTAAGTGGCGTCGGAATGCAGAAAACCCCAATCGAGCACGGATACCTTGGCTTGCGACATCGGCAGATACTGGCCGTCGAGGAAGGCGATGCCGTCGGGATAGGCATGCGGGTCGATATGGCGGTCGCTGACCACAGGCAGTGGCTTTGAGGCCTGTGTTGCCGTCGTCTGGTCCATCGGGGCCTCCTCGCGCGCAGGGTCATCAGCCTATCAGCGCCGGACAGAAGGCATAGAGCCAGCCATCCGGCGATGTTCGTCCTCCATGACGGTCTAGCCGATACATTGGATTGGAGTTGCCTTATAATCCGATGGGGCAGAATGGGAGGGGGATATGGGCAGGTTTTGGGCCGTCATGGCGGCCATGATGATTTTCGCCGCCGCGGGCGAAGCCAGCGCGCAATGCACGAAAGAAGGCGACGAACTCTGCCACGGTGGCCAGACCTATCGCTGCGAGAAGACCGGCAGCGAATTGACGCCGATCTTCCAGAACCTGCCTTGTGCGGTGAACGTGCCGGCGCAGAGATTTACCGGCACCTGGGTCGGCAGCGGCCACCAGAGCCCGGCGGGTGATGCCGGCGCCGACTGGGCGATCGCCATGACGATCAGGGATGACGGCGCGTCGATCGATTATCCGTCCCTCGGCTGCGGTGGGTCGCTGTCGCAGACGTCGAGGGACGAGACGTCGGCGGAATTCCATGAGAGCATCACCTACGGCCAGGACAAATGCATCGATGGCGGCGACATCACCGTCCGGTTTTTCAAGGGGAACCTGTCCTGGACCTGGGTCGGCCAGGCCGACGGCCAGCCTTATGATGCGATCGCCGTGCTGACGCGGCAGTAGCGTCTCATTCCTCTTCCTCGTCGGCGTCGAGCAGGCGTGTCGCGCGCCAGCGGGTGAGCACGATGTTGGTCTGCTCGATGACGAAGAAGCGGGCGGAGTCGCGGTCATAGCCCTCGGCCAGCAGCTTTTCGTAGTCAGTGTGCATGTGACGGATATGGGCGATCGTCGCCAGCCACACGGCGATCGTCGGCGGCAAGGTCTTCATATGCACCGAGCCGGCGTCGGTGCGGATTTTTTCCATGTCGGCGTAAGGCGCCAGCGGCAGAAGGGCTGTCAGCGCCTTGGCGATGGCGCGGCGGCGGCCGGTCGGCGCTGTCATCGCTCATCACGTCCTTCAACGGTCGCCTCGGCAATGGCATCGGTCGAGGCGAAGTAAGGCTTGATGTCGATGACCGGCGTGCCGTCGAGCACGTCGATGGCGTCAAGATGGATGCGCCCGGTGGCGATGTCCAACCCGACGAGCCTTGCCACATGCAAGCCGACCGGATTCGGCCGAGCAGGGGAGCGCAGGCCGAATACGCCTTTCGCATTAGTCGCATGGCGGGGTTTCTGCACAATCAGATTCCGCGGCGCATGATGCAGCCAGGACAGGATGACGACGTGGCTGGCGCGCTCCAGTCCGCGCAAGCCATCCCGGTAGGGCGCGTCGATGGTCAGCACCGCCGGCTGCCCGGTCTCGCGGGCCGTCCGCATATTCTTCGGGCAGCTCTCCCGCGTCGTCCAAGGCGAGGCGATGCGGCCGATGAAGACGACGCCGGCATCCGCCGGCATCGTTGCCGGATCCTGGTCCAGCCTCTGCTCGCCTTCGCGTGCCTCGAACATTTCGCGTGGCCCGGTCATTTGCTCATCTCTGTGTTGGTGCCTGTCATTGTCCCAAGACCGCCCCACATTTTTTTGGGCGGATGCACCGGGAAATCACGCATGCGGCATTTTCTTGTCCGGGAGCGACATAGCGCTTGCAAGGTTTTGAAAATCGACATAAACATATGTTTATATCTTTTTCAAAGTGAATTGCGCTGAAACGAGAATACGCTGATGCATGTCTCTCTCGACACCATGGTGGATACGCTGAAGGCGGCGGCCGAATCCAGCCGCTTGCGCATATTGGCACTGTTGTCGCGCGGTGACCTCACCGTTTCCGATCTTACCGAAATTCTCGGCCAGTCGCAGCCGCGCGTCTCGCGCCACCTGAAGCTGCTGCTCGAGGCCGGGCTGATCGGCCGTTACCAGGAAGGGTCATGGGCCTTCTTCCGCCTGTCGGATACCGATTCCGCGCGGGACTTCGTCATGGGGCTGGTTTCCAGCATTCGCGGCGCCGATCCGCAAGTCGAGCGCGATCTCGAGCGGCTCGCCTCGGTCAAGCGCAAGCGGCAGGACCGGGCGACGGAGTACTTTTCCGTGAATGCCGCGAGTTGGGACCATATCCGCTCGCTGCACGTGCCGGATCGCGCCGTCGAGGCCGCGATGTTGAAGCTGGTCGGCAAGCGCCCGTTCCAGTCGATGCTCGATCTCGGCACCGGCACCGGGCGGCTGCTCGAAATCTTCTCGCCGCTTTACCGGCGCGGTGTCGGCATCGACATGTCGCGCGAAATGCTGACCGTGGCGCGCGCCAATCTCGACAAGGCCGGCGTTTCGAACGCGCAGGTGCGGCAGGGCGATATCTTCGCGCCGCCGGTCGAGCGCGATGCCTTCGATCTCGTTACCATCCATCAGGTGCTGCACTATCTCGATGATCCGGCCCGCGCCATCCACGAGGCGGCGCGGCTTTTGCGCCCGTCGGGCCGGCTGGTCATCGTCGATTTCGCGCCGCACGCGCTGGAATTCCTGCGCGATGAGCATGCACATATGCGCCTCGGCTTTTCCGACCGGCAGATCGGCGAATGGTTTGCCGAGACCGGCCTCGATCTCGAGGATGCTCAGGAATTCGAGCCGCGCGGTGGCAACGAGGCCAGGCTCACGGTAAAACTCTGGCTTGGCCGCGATCGGCGCCTGCTGATCGCCGATCCCGCCAATGAGCAGACCAAAGTGAACTCGATAGGGGAAATCGCCTGATGAACCAGTTCCGCTTTTCCCGCCGCCCCGACATTGGCGACAAGGTCAAGGTTTCCTTCGAATTCTTCCCGCCCAAGAACGACGAGATGGAGGCGCGGCTGTGGGATACGGTCACCCGGCTGGAGCCGCTGAAGCCGAAATTCGTCTCGGTGACCTATGGCGCCGGCGGTTCGACGCGTGAGCGCACGGCGCGCACCATCAGCCGCATCCTGAAGGAGACCAGCCTGACGCCGGCCGCGCACATGACTTGCGTCGATGCCGCCCGCCATCAGGTCGACGCGGTGATCCAGGAATTCGCCGACATGGGCGTGAAGCGCTTCGTTGCCTTGCGGGGCGATCCGGCAGCGGGCGTCGGCACCGCCTACCGGCCGCATGCGGACGGCTATGCTAACGGCGCCGAGCTGGTTGGCGCGCTGAAGGACGCCGGCGATTTCGACATCTCGGTTTCGGCCTATCCGGAAAAGCATCCCGAAAGTCCTGACTTCGCCACCGACATCGACATGCTGAAGCGCAAGGTCGACAATGGCGCGACGCGGGCGATCACCCAGTTCTTCTTCGACAATGATCTCTACGAGCGTTATGTCGAGCGCGCGCGCCGCGCCGGCATCTACATCCCGATCGTGCCTGGCATCCTGCCGGTGCACAATTTCACCCAGGTCGCCAATTTCTCGGCGCGCTGCGGTGCGCTGGTGCCGGCGTGGCTGGCCGAGCGCTTCGACGGCCTGCAGAACGACCCGCAGACGCATGCGCTGGTGGCATCGGCCGTGGCCGCCGAACAGGTGCTCGACCTGGTCGAGCGCGGGGTGGGCGATTTCCACTTCTACACGATGAACCGTGCCGACCTCGTCTTCGCCATCTGCCACATGATCGGCATCCGCTCGCACGAGGCGGAGGTGGCCGGATCGGCCGCGGCATAGGGCGGACTGAATAGCAAAAGGCCGGGTAAAAACCCGGCCTTTCGAATTGGTTAGACTATTTGGTGCTGGTCTTCCCCGTCTTGGCGGGTTCAGGGAAGGACGCCCATAATGAGGGCGCCGATGAAAGCAAACGCAGCACAAATCATCAATGCGTTGATCGGCCTCGTAAGTCCCATGACATAGCCTCCTCTTAAAGAGCTATGCCTAGGAGTCTAGGTTCATTTGTGCCACAGGCAAGCGGAAAATGTGCTGCATTGCGACGTAAATGCTAGATTTGCGACCTCGCTTTTGCCGTTAGCCGTTGAAACTCTTCGGCAAAAACCCGCTTCAGACCTGTGAATAAATTGTGGCGACCGCGTGTCGATCCTGTGTCATGGCAGCGCTACCACCGCGAAAGTCGACTTCGACTTTCGCTCCAATCGGAGGATCCAATCAAAGCGGTTGGAGCGCGTCCAATTGGATGCGCGGCGCGCTACCGTCTTCCAAGGACACGTCCGTCGATTGTGAGAAGACCGAGTCCGATCAGCACCACGCCGCCGATCTCGAACAGTTCCAGCCGCTCGCCGAGGAACAGGAAACCGAGCAGCATGGCGCTGGCCGGCACGATCAGCGTCACCAGCGAGGCGTTGGTGGCGCCGGCCGAGGCGACGAGGTTGAAATAGAGGATATAGGCAAAGGCGGTGGACAGCAGCGCCAGTGCCAGCACCGCGGCCCAGACCGGCGGCGAGGCCGAGAACAGGCCGGCGGGGCCGTGCGCCAGCAGCACGACCGGAATCATGATGATGGTCGAAGCGGTCAGCTGTCCGGTAGCGATGACCGGCGAGGGCACGCCCTTGAAGCGGCGGGCGACCATCAGCGCGATGCCATAGGACAAGGACGCGCCGATCAGCGCGAATTTCGCCCAGACCGGGCCGCCGAGTCCGGCGAGCAGGCCGGGACCGATCATGACAGCCGTGCCGGCGACGCCGAGCCCAATGCCGGCGAGCTTGTTCCAGGATAGCTTTTCATCCGATGTCAGCGCGTTGGCGAGGATCAGCGTCCAGAACGGTGTCGTCGCGTTGAGCACCGAGGCGACACCGGCGCCAAGCTCAGTCTGGCCGGCAAAGATCAGCGAGAAGGGCACGACATTGTTGGTGAAGGCCAGCAGGAAGAACAGGCCGGCATGGGGAAGGGCAAGGCGGAAGGATGGACCGCGAATGGCCAGATAGATCTGCAGCGCGATTGCCGCGATGGCGACGCGAAACAGCACCAGAACCAGCGGGTGAAGCTCTGCCACCGCAATGCGGGCGAAGAAGAACGAACCGCCCCAGATCGCGCCGAGCAGCAGGAGCTGCCCCCAGTCCTTGAGCACCATCGGCCCGCGCGGTGCGGATGTCTCGGCTATTGCCATGTTGATCGCCCTCCCAGACGGCCTGAATGCCAGCCAGTCAGGTGAAAGGCATATCGGGTTTGCCAGCAAGGGCCACCCGAAACCTGATCGCTGGCAAACACTGCTGCCAAAGAGCTAGCGCCGTTGCGTCAGTGCCGCGAGACACAGAATTGTTTTCATTAGCCGCTAGCTTGGATTAATTGTGCGCAGCCGAGATCGAGGATCCGTCCATGCAGCGATTCGAAAATGCCCGCGAGGCGGCACTGGCGCTTCGCCCGGACGATCCGGTCTATTGCTTTCGCCCGCAGGTGCTGATGGCGGATGCCAGGCAGTTCATGGGCATGTTCCCCGGCAAGACCGCCTATGCGGTCAAGACAAATGGCGAGCCGATCGTGCTGAAGGCCCTTGTCGAGGCCGGCGTCACCGCCTTCGACGTTGCTTCGCCTGGTGAGTTCGCCGCCGTGCGCGCGGTCTCGCCCGATGCCGAGATGCTCTACATGCACCCGGTCAAGGCGCAGTCTGATATCAAGCTGGCGCTGGAGAAATACGGCATCCGCGTCATTTCGCTCGATCATGAGGACGAGATCACCAAGGTGACCCGGGTGGTGCGGGCGCTCGACATCGACCCGGGCACGATCAGCGTGTTCGTGCGGGTGCAGACCAAGGGCCACGCCGCCTACGAGCTGTCGAAGAAGTTCGGCGCCGGGCCGGCCTATGCGGTCGAACTCGCCGAGCGGCTGAACCGCACCGGCTACAAGGTCGGGCTTTGCTTCCATGTCGGCAGCCAGATCGAGGATCCCGACACGTATGAGCGGGCGCTGGCCTCGGCCGACTGGGTGCGCAACCGGTTGACCTTCGATATTGCCGGGCTCGATGTCGGCGGCGGTTTTCCGGCCGAATACGGCCACGATCCCAACCGCAAGCAGATCGAGATGCCGTCGCTTGGCCAGATCATGTCGCGGCTGTCCGGCGACCTGAAGGAATACCAGTTCGACCAGGTACCCTTGGTGGCCGAGCCGGGCAGGGTGATCGTTGCACGCTGCCTGTCGCTGATCGTGCGCGTGCTGCTGCGCAAGGGCAAGCGGCTCTACATCAATGACGGCATCTGGGCGTCGCTGTCGGATTCATGGACCGGCAAGATCACGCTGCCGGCCCGCTTCATTCCCGACCCGGCGATCCGGACCCGCAATGGCGATGAGAGCAAAATCGTGCCGTTCAAGGTCTGCGGCGCGACCTGCGATTCCGTCGACATCCTGTCCAGGCCATTCTGGCTGCCGGAAACCGTCGACACCGGCGACTGGATCGAGATCGGCCATATCGGCGCCTATTCGCTGTCGCTCAGGACCCGCTTCAACGGGTTCTATCCAGACACGTTCGTCGAAGTGACGACGCCGTTCGACGAAGGCGATGCACCGCAGGGATTTGCCAGTTTGGAGACGATGGCGGATTAGGGAAATAAGGCAGTAAGGCAGTAAGGCAGTAAGGCAGTAAGGCAGTAAGGCAGTAAGGGAATAGGGGTGGCGGCAGTCACTGCTTTCGGGCGGGTTTTTCCTACTGCCCTACTGCCCTACAATTTCCCCAACAACTCCGGCGTCGGCCAGCCATCCACTGGCAGGCCCAGTCGCATCTGTTCCTTGCGGATCGCTTCGCGGGTGTTGGTGCCCAGAATGCCGTCGACCGTGCCGACGTCGTAGCCCCTGGCTTCGAGCTTGGTCTGCAGCGATTTCATCTGCTCGTTGTTGAGACCTTGTTCCGGGTTGCGCGGATCAAGCGGCGGCGCGCCGGCGAGCCGTGCGGCGAGGTTGGCCGCGGTCAGCGCGTAGGTGAAGGACTGGTTCCATTCGAGATAGACGTCGAAATTGTCGTAGGTGAGGAAGGCCGGTCCCTTGCGGCCCATGGGCAAGGCCAGGCCTGCCTTGAGACCCTTGTCGATCAGGGGGGAGCCGTCGGGATTGGTGACGCCCCACTGCGCCCACTGAGTCAGCGGCAATTTGTTGGTGCGGCCGGTCTGGTCCCAGGGCATCTCGTCGGGCACACGCACTTCCTGGATCCAGGGCTCGTCGCGCTTCCAGCCGCGCGACAGCACCTTGTTGGCCGTGGTCATGATCACGTCCGGCACGCTTTTGCGCAGGTCGATCTTGCCATCGCCGTCACCGTCGACGCCGTGCGTCAGATAATCGGAAGGCAGGATCTGCGTCTGGCCGATCTCGCCGGCCCAGGCGCCAGTGACATCGGCCGGCAGCACGCCGCGATCGATCAGCTCCAGAAGCGGCACCAGCTGCTGGCGGAACAGCTGCGGACGCCGGCAGTCATGCGAAAGCGTCACCAGCGCGCTCAGCGTGTGGAAATCGCCCTGCACGGCGCCGAAATCGGTCTCCAGCGCCCAGAAAGCGGTGATCACCGGCGCCTGGACGCCGAACTGCTGGTCGGCACGGGCGAAAATATCGGCGTATTTCTTCATGTTCGCCGCACCTTGCTTCAGCCGGTAGGCCGAGATCATGCGGTTGGAAAATTCGACAAAGGTCTGGGTGAAGACGCCCTGGGCGCGGTCGCGCGCCAGCGCCCTCTCGTCAAAATTGGCATCTTCCAGCGCGTCGAGACCGACGGCGCCGACGCCGGCCGCCTTGGCTTCCGCCGCCACACCCTGTTTCCAGGTTTCGAAGTCGCCGCCGCATTGCTGCGCCATCGCCGGCAAGGCCGTGGCGCACAGGAATAGCGCCGCGAGGGCTTGGGAACGCAGTCGCATCAGCTTCCTTTCGAAACGAAGAGGGCATTGTCGTGCTTGGCTGGAAACCCAACGCCCTGAATTACCGGCGGTTGCACTTTTTACCGCTGGCTGTGTCGAAAAGCAGGCGGCAGGCCCGGTGTCAACGGTTCTTCTGCCGCAGCCCCTTGTTGAATGCGGTTCGCTGCCGTTGCCCCCCGTTCAACGGGAGCTCTGCTGGAGTGATTTGGTCGAGGCGGTGCTGCCGTTGAACCCGGTTCAACGGGAGCTCTGCTGGAGTGATTTGGTCGAGGCGGTGCTGCCGTTGAACCCGGTTCAACGGGTGTTCTGCCGCAGCCACTTATTCCATGCGGCTTCCGAGCCGTTGAAGACGTTGATGTCGGATTTGCCGGTCATGCCGGGAACGATGCCGGTTCCGGTGTACTGCCAGAAGGTGAAGGGGTGGCTGCCATACTTCTCGCGCGGATGGCCGGCGACGGAGCGCAGCCAGTAAGGATAGCCGCGGAAGGTCGAAAGCTCATTGTCGTCGAAGAAATCGACCGAGGTGTAGATGATCGGCTTCTTGCCGTAATGCCGCTCGACGATCTCGAGGAAGGTGGTCATCTCCGCGCGCACCGTGGCGGCGTCGGGACGCAGCCTGCAGGTCGGCGATTTCGGGTTCCATTCCATGTCGAGGACCGGCGGCATGGCGGAGCGGTCGACGGGAACATTCTGGATGAACCAGCGCGCCTGCTGGGCGGCCGGAGTGCAGAAATAGAAGAAATGATAGGCCGCGCGCGGAACGCCGGCGGCTTTCGTGCGCGCCCAGTGCTCGCTAAAATACTCGTCGAAGCGGTCGCCGCCTTCGGTGGCCTTGATGAAGGCGAAGGAAATGCCGCTCGCCTTGGCCGTCGGCCAGTCGACCGAGGTCTGGTATTTGGAGACGTCGGTGCCGTGAACGGCATAGTTCCACGGCGCGCCGCTGTCCCATTCATGCGGCTTGGAATCGGCGAAACGCGGCGCGCGCACGGCCACCGTCGGGCTGCTGGAGGCGGATGGCGACAGCGGCGACAGATCGTCCACGGTCGAGCAGGCGCCAAGCAGCGTCAGCATGAAAAGAGCCGCAAGACGGCGCATCACAACTTCCAAGCCGGAATCAGCCGGTCGCTGATGGGTCTGTGAACTGATGGCCGGTCTGGCCTCTCCGAACGATCGCCCCACGCATCGCTCAGCATATCCTGTGATGGCCGATCATGGTTGATAATCCGTTGATGGCGCTCGACAGGAGCCCCGATTTGCGGAAGCAATGGCGGCAAATCGATGACATAAGGGTCGGGCGAGAGCTTGAGAGAAAGCAGATGCGGATCGTCGTCAAGATCGTCAAATGGCTGCTTGGCCTGATCGTGCTGGCGGTCGCCGCGCTGTTTGCCTGGCTCTACATCGCGCCGCCGGAACTGATCCGCGTCGGTTCCGGCTATTCGGCCAAGATCGTCTGCTCCAACGTCTTCATCGCCGGGCGCGACCCCAATGAGGTGCTTGCCGTCGACGTGCAGGCGCCCGGCCACCCGCTGCTGCGGCTGATGCGGGTCTCGGTCGACAAGAACAGGGGCACGGTTTCGGCGGGCCTGCTTGGCTTCCTCGGCAAGAGCGAGGCGGTTTCCCGTGACGGGCTCGGCTGCGCTTCGGTTCCCGACGGCGATGTCGGCAAGGCGCGGCGCACGGTAGTCCATGCCGAACCCGCCGCAACCAGCCAGGACACGCTGTGGCCGGAAGGCGAGCGGGTCGAGGCGTCGCAGGATCCGGTGATTGGCAAGTTGCTGGACGATGCGGCGCTGACCGGCGCCGGCATGCGCGCGGTCGTCGTGGTCAAGAACGGCCGCGTCGTCGCCGAACGCTATGGCGACGGCTTTTCGGCCAAGACGCCGCTGCTCGGCTGGTCGATGACCAAGACGGTGAACGCCGCCATCATCGGCACGCTGGTCAAGGACGGCAAGATGGCCGTCGACAACAAGGGCCTGTTCGCGCCGTGGAAGGCTGACGGCCGTGCCGCGATCAGCCTTGCCGACATGATGGCGATGTCGAGCGGGCTGGAGTTCAACGAGGATTATGGCGACGTCGCCGATGTCACGCGCATGCTCTATCTCGAGCCAGACATGGCGGGTTTTGCCGAATCCAAACCGCTGATCGGCGAAGTCGGCAAGGTGTTTTCCTATTCGAGCGGCACGGCAGTGATGCTGTCGCGCCTCTGGCAGGATGCGATCGGCGACAAGGCCAAGGCGCTGACATGGCCACGCAGCGCGCTGTTCGAGCCGCTCGGCATGCACAGCGCGGTGCTCGAAACCGACGAACAGGGTACGTTCGTCGGCTCGTCCTATCTCTATGCCACCTCGCATGACTGGGCCCGCTTCGGCCAGTTCCTGCTGCAAGGCGGGGTCTGGAACGGCAACCAGGTGCTGCCGGCCGGTTTCGTCGACTGGATGCGCGAGCCGGCGCCTGCGTCGAAAGTCTACGGCAAGGGCCAGCTGTGGATCGAAGCGCCGGGCGATGAGGAAAAGCCGGGCGCCGGCGTCGCCGCCGGCTTGCCCAAGGACACCTATTGGATGGAAGGGCATGACGGGCAGACGGTCACCATCATTCCGTCGGAGCAACTGGTGATTGTGCGGCTCGGGCTGACCCCGGCCAAGCTCGGCTACCGGCCGCAGTCGATGGTGGGCGCGCTGGTGAAGGCGCTGCATTAGCCCTGCAAAACTTGTCTATGCGGCTGTCGGCAAGGGCTTGGCACGATCAACACGCGCCCGCTCGTCGGGCGAATTCATAACCGCCCAAAGATCGTTGCGGCGCTGGACGTTCAGCCAGAAGTCCGGGCTGTTGCCGAACACCCGGGCCAGAATGAGCGCGGTTGCCGCCGTCACGTTGCGGCGGTCGTTGCACAACTCGTTCACATGCTTGCGCTGAACGCCCATCGCCTCGGCCAAAGCCGCTTGCGTCAAGCCGAGCGGCTGCATGAATTCTTCCGAGAGAATCTCGCCAACCGTTGCTGGCTTGCGCGCGGTCATCAACATGTCTCACCTCACTTATAACTGTGGTCGTCGAGATAGATGTCCGACGCTTCACCGCGACCGCCGTCCCACCGGAAGACTAGCCGCCACTGCTTGTTGACGCGGATCGAATGGAAGCCTTCGAGATTGCCGCGCAACTTCTCGAAATGATTGCTGGGAGGCGCGCGCAGATCGTGGTCAATCGCCGCGTCGTCAATCATCTGGAGCTTGCGGAACAAGCGGCTTTCGAGATCGGACGGAATGTTGCGGGAGCGGGTATCGTCTACAAAGAAGGCCCGCAGCCATCCGTCTCTAAAGCCGACGATCATCACATATATCCAGCGTGGAGCTAATGTACCACTCTGTGGGGCATATAGCAATGTGCAAGCAGTTGCAGCCGCCTTATAGAGGTTGGGAGTAGCAGCTCTGCAGATTGCAAACTCAGATCTTGATCACCGCCAGCCAGGCATAGCCGCGATAAAGCGTGCGGAAACGGAAGGTTGCGCCGGTTCGCCGAGATTCCGATTCCAGAACTTCGCGCAGGGATTCACGCGGCGTGACATGGAATTTTCTGAGCCAACCGCGCAGCAGAGCGCGGAACCAGCCGGGCAGGCCTTCCTGCTGGCCGAAATCGACGACATGCAGCGAGCCGCTGGGGGAAAGTGCCGCCAGTGCTGCCGACACCGTCTTTTCCCAACCGGGGATCATCGACAGCGAATAGGAGACGAAGACGCGGTCGAAGCGCTCGACGCCGTAAAGCGAGCCCCCATCGAAATCGGTGGCGTCGCCCCTTGCCAGCGTGACGCGGCTGGACAGGCCTTCGCGGTCGATCGCCTTGCCGGCCGTCTCCAGCATTTCGGCCGAAATATCGAGGCCGAAGAAGCGGGCATCGGGATAGCGGCGGGCGGCGAGGATGATGTTGCGGCCGGTGCCGCAGCCGAGTTCCAGCACGGTGCCGCCGGCCGGCACCTCCAGCCCCGCGATCAGCCGGTCGCGGCCGAGCAGATAGTATTTGCGGGTCAGGTCGTAGATGTGGCGCTGCCAGCGGTAGACGCCGTCCATCAGTTCGGCATGGCTGGCCGGCAGCTCCGTCGTGCTCATGCCGCGCGCTTCACATAGAGGTGGAAGCCGCCATAGATGGCCGAGCGGTCGCGGGCCGAGAATTCGCGCGACGCCTCGTCCTGGTAGTCCCACTGGTCGAGCAGCGAGGTCGAGACACGGCCCGGCAGCAGGCTCGGCTCGGCGGCGGTGCGGAAGATGACGCGGGCGCCGGCCGAGGCGGTGCGGCTGATTTCCGACCACAGCGCATTGAGCTGCTCATCAGTCATCCAATCCTGGGCATCGAGCAGGATGAAGCGGTCGACGGTGCCCGCATCCTTGCCGGCCAGGAACTCGATCAGATTGGCATGGTGGATGGCGACGCGGTCTATATTGCCACGGATGGTGTCGTAGTTCTGCTTTTCCAGATAGGCGGGCAGGGCGGCTTCGCCGGGATTTGGATAGCGGCGGGCGAACGCCTGCCAGGCGAAGTAGTTATTCTGCAAGGGAAAATCGCAGGCGAGCTTTTCCAGTCGGGCCTTCAGCACGCTGGCCATGGTGCCGTCGCCGGAGGTGATCAGCGAATCATACTGCGCCGGCGGAATGCCGAGGCCGAAGAGCGAAGCCTTGCGCGACGTCGCCCATTTCAGCAGCGGTTTGTCGAAGACCGGCGCCAGTTCCTCGTTGAAGAAGCGGCGCTGTTCGCCGATGTTCCTGGCTTCCATCATGCGCGCCGGGTTGACGCCGAAGAACTTCGCCGTGCGGTGACCCATGGCGATGAACAGGCCGAGCAGGCCGGTCTGGTAGAAATTGCGGTCGAAGACACCGATGCGCCGGCGGCCGCGCCAGTTGCGGTGCTCCCAGTAATGGCGGCTGACCGGATCGAGATGCGGCGCGATGAAACGGTCGTAGGCTTCCGAATTGTGGCTGGTGTCGGCGGCGCCGAAGAAGCGGAACAGGTCGCCCTGCGAGGGCAGGCGGCGCACCGCCTCCAGCTTCATGCGGTTCAGCGCGATGTGGGCGGCGTTGAGGTCGACGGCGTCGACCCGTGCCGGCGAGCGGGTGAGGTAAGCCAGGATGTTGCAGCCGCCCGAGGCGATGGTGACGACGCGGTGGCCTTGGCCGAGCTGCATCGCCTCCATGTCGACATCGGGGTCCTCCCAGATTTGCGGATAGACGAGGCCGGAAAACAGAAAGGCGAACAGCCGCTCCGAGATG
This sequence comes from Mesorhizobium kamtschaticum, assembly GCF_056174585.1. NCBI lineage: Bacteria > Pseudomonadati > Pseudomonadota > Alphaproteobacteria > Hyphomicrobiales > Phyllobacteriaceae > Mesorhizobium > Mesorhizobium kamtschaticum. The sequence continues at coordinate 3,945,497 of NZ_CM149691.1, forward strand.
CCGGCTTTCGAAAGCGCGCGGTTCTGGTAGACGGCTTTTCCAACTTCCTTGCCGCGGCGAAAAACCAGATCTGCGGAAACGTCCGTCATGACAAAGTGATTCCCCATTTGCTTTGTCGCAAGCGGGTAGCGCAGGGTCATGACAGGCCGGTGACAGCCTGTTGACGCCGGCTCAAGCCTTTGCTGTAGCGCGCAAAATTAGGTGGCACCGCCGCGCAACTTCATTTGACAGCGGACTTGGCTGGAAAATCGAGGGCGAGTTGATCCGTGTTTTATGAAGCCAAGATCAACCCGTAGGCTCAGACGAGCTTCCCCAATGTCGGTGCAGGTGTCGCGGCTTTCATGATTTTGTCAGCGGCTGAAACCCAGATAGCTAAATGTATTTGTACAGAGAGTGAGCATCAACCAAAGAGGGCTTGTGCAGAATATGCACCACAACACGATCACCGTTCGAAACACTTGATCATGAGGGAATGTGAAGGGATCGATCTTGGGGTGACCTAAGAGATTTGAGAAGGGCGGCACATATGTGCCTGTAGCGGTAGCATGCAGTGTCTTAGAAAAATGTCTCCAACGTAGAAAAACGAAGCAAGCCCAAAATACAGGAAACAGTGTCAGTGCGAATATCACCTTTAGCGGTATGGGTTGCCCGCCGACGTAGTGAATGATCCACCCAGGGCAACTGCTCCGCGCTGGGTCGACCAGCGAAAATATGAACGCCTCTACAACAACTCCCAAAAAACAGACTATAGCTCCCCACTTGGCGACCCTTCGACAGAAATCGGGATCATAGTTCGGAAGGCGCGCATACTCGTCCATATGGGTGCTAACTCCTCATCAGTCCGCGCGCCGTTTCCAACCTGCCCTGCCTAAGCGGCCAATATTATTTTATCTTGCCCGTCACACTTTGCCAAACCCGCCCGGCGTCGGCGTCGTCAGAATGACGGCCTCGCCGGCATCGAGCACAGTCTGGTCGCAGGCCTTCAGCATGTCGATCGAGCCATCCTTGCGACGAACTTTGGTCGAGCCGACCTCGCCGTCGCCACCTCCGTCCAGACCCTGCGGTGGGCGGTTGCGGTGCGAGGACAGGATCGCGCATTCCATCTTTTCGAGGAAGCGGATGGTGCGTTTGGTGCCGTCGCCGGCGCTCCATTTGCCCTTGCCGCCGGATCCCTCGCGGATATGGAAATCCTCGAGCACCACGGGAAAGCGCAGTTCCAGCACTTCCGGATCCGTGAGGCGCGAATTGGTCATGTGGGTGTGCACCCCCGAAGTGCCGGCAAAGCCGCGGCCGGAATTCATCCGGCCGGCCGGCGAGCCGGAGCAGATGGTTTCGTAGTACTGGTACTGCTTATTGCCGAAGGTGAGGTTGTTCATCGTGCCCTGCGCATTGGCCATGGCGCCCATGGCGCCGAACAGCGCGTTGGTGACATGCTGCGAGGTCTCGACATTGCCGGCGACGACGGCGGCGGGATAGGCGGGCTTCAGCATGCAGCCGTCGGGAATGATAATGTTGATGGGCCTGAGGCATCCGGCATTCATCGGGATCATGTCCTCGACCATGACGCGGAAGGCATAGAGCACAGCGGCACGGGCAACGGGCTCCGGCGCATTGAAATTGTTCTTCATCACTGGTGACGTGCCGGTGAAGTCGACCGTTGCCTCGCGATTTTGCCGGTCGACTGTGATCTTGACCTTGATGACCTGGCCGGTATCGGTCGGGTATTCGTAATGCGAGCTATCCGGCAGCCGTTCCAGAACGCGGCGCACGCTCTCGGCGGCGTTGTCCTGGACATGGCCCATATAGGCCTCGACCACATCGAGGCCGAAATGCGCGACCATCTTGCGCAGCTCGGCGACGCCTTTCTCGTTGGCGGCGATCTGCGCCTTGAGGTCTGCGATGTTCTGGTGCGGGTTTCGTGCCGGATAACGGTGATCGGTGAGCAGCGTATGCAGCTCTTTTTCGCGGAATTTTCCGCGGTCGACGATGCGGAAATTGTCGAACAGCACGCCTTCCTCGTCGACCGTGGTGGCGAGCGGCGTCATCGAGCCGGGGGCAGTGCCGCCGATATCGGCGTGATGGCCGCGCGAGGCAACGTAGAACAGAATTTCCTCCCCCCTTGAGGGGGAGGTGGTGGCGAAGCCGCCGGAGGGGGTCGGATCGACCGGGCTCGGCGCTCTTGCGGTGCCTTCTCGAGAGGACCCCACCCGGCCGCTGCGCGGCCACCCTCCCCTCGAGGGGGAGGGAAAACACCGGCGTCACCACGGTGATATCAGGCAGATGCGTGCCGCCATTATAGGGGGCGTTCAAGGCAAAGACGTCGCCGGGATGGATGTCGCCGGAGTTCAGCCGGATGATGGTTTCGACTGAGCGGTCCATGGAGCCCAGATGCACCGGCATGTGCGGCGCGTTGGCGACCAGGGCGCCTGTGTGGTCGAAGACGGCGCAGGAAAAATCCAGCCTTTCCTTGATGTTGACGGAGTAGGCGGTGTTCTGCAGCGTCACGCCCATCTGTTCGGCGATCGACATGAACAGATTGTTGAAGACCTCGAGCATGACCGGATCGGCTGATGTGCCGAGGGCAGCAGCACGCGCCTTCCTTGCCGTGCGGCGGATCACGACGTGGTTGAGGTTGGTGATTTCGGCTTGCCAGCCCGGTTCGACGACGATGGTCTGGTTGGGCTCGATGATCAGGGCAGGGCCGGCGACCAGGTTGGATGGGCGCAGGTTTTCGCGACGATGGATGCCGGCTTCATGCCACCGGCCTTCGGTGTAGATGCGCCGCGTTCCGGAAGCGCCAGCTTCAACCCTCGCAGGGCCGGCGGGCGCATAGGCTTCGGCGCTGCTTTCGCCGATTTCGCTGCCCTCGACGCCGACCGTCTCGGCGATCATCGGCTTGTCGTCATAGACGAAGCCGAATTGCGCCTTGTGGGCGATTTCGAAATCGCGCTTCGCCTGGAAAATCGAGTCACTCTCGAAATTCACCGGCAGCGTCGTGTCGGTGCCGTCATAGCGGATGTGCAGCACCGGCTTGGTGGCAACCGCGTCCTCGGCAATGCCTTGCGCCGCGAGTTCGGCAATGACGGCCTTTCTCAAGACGGCAATGAGGGCGTCGATCTCGGTTCTGGACTCTTCCGCAAGCGGCTTGAGCAGCGCCTGTTGGCGTGAGGCAAAGACCGAGGCCAGGCCGATGCCATAGGCCGAAAGCAGGCCGGAGAAGGGGTGGATCAACACCGCCTCCATGCCGAGCGCATCCGCGACCAGGCAGGCGTGCTGGCCACCGGCGCCGCCGAAGCAGTTGAGCAGATATTCGGTGACGTCATAGCCGCGCTGCACGGAAATCTTCTTGATGGCGTTGGCCATGTTCTCGACGGCGATGGTGACAAAGCCCTCGGCGACGGCCTCCGGCGTTCGGCCATCGCCGATTTCGGCGGCCAGCGCGCTGAATTTCTTGCGCACGGTGCCGACATCGAGCGGTTCGTTCTGGCCGGGGCCAAAAATCGCCGGGAAGAAATCCGGCTGCAGCTTGCCGAGCATGACGTTGGCGTCGGTGACGGCGAGCGGGCCGCCGCGCCGGTAGGCGGCGGGACCGGGATTGGCGCCGGCGGAGTCCGGTCCGGCGCGAAAACGACCTGCCTCGTAATGCAGGACCGAACCGCCGCCGGCGGCGACAGTGTGGATGCGCATCATCGGCGCGCGCACGCGCACGCCGGCGACTTCGGTGTCGAAGGCGCGCTCATACGCGCCATCATAATGGGCGACATCGGTGGAGGTGCCACCCATGTCGAAGCCGATGACTTTTTCGAAGCCGGCAAGCTTCGCCGTCTCGACCATGCCGACGACACCACCGGCCGGTCCCGACAGCAGCGCGTCCTTGCCCTGGAACATGTCGGCGGCGGTGAGGCCGCCGGAGGACATCATGAACATGAGACGAGGGCTTTCCCTCCCCCTCGAGGGGAGGGTGGCGGCAAAGCCGCCGGGTGGGGTCGGAACGACCGGGCTCGACGCTTTGGCGGTGCCTTCTGAGAGGACCCCCTCTGGCCGCTTTGCGGCCATCTCCCCCTCAAGGGGGAGAGGACGCCGAGCTCTTGGCCAACCCTTTGCACATACCTCGACAGGATGGGCGACAGATAGGCGTCGACCACGGTGGTATCGCCGCGGCCGACCAGCTTGATCAGCGGCGAGACCTCGTGGCTGACCGAAACCTGGGCGAAACCGATCTTGCGGCAGACTTTTGCCACCGCCTTCTCGTGATCGGGGTATTTCCAGGCATGCATGAAGACGATGGCCACGGCATCGATGCCATCGGCCTTGGCCTGCTCGATCGCCGGCCGGCAAGCGGCGATGTCGAGCAGCCGTTCGACGCAGCCATCCGCGAGCACGCGCTCGTTGATTTCGATGACGCGCTCATAGAGCTGTTCGGGAAGGATGATCTCCTTGGCGAAAATGTCGGGCCGCGCCTGGTAGGCGATCCTGAGCGCATCGCGAAAGCCCTTGGTGATGAGCAGGAGCACGCGGTCGCCCTTGCGTTCCAGCAGCGCATTGGTGGCGACCGTGGTGCCCATCTTGATGTCGCCGATCAGGCCGGACGGAACCGCGGTGCCCGATTCGAGGCCGAGCAGGTCGCGGATGCCCTGAATGGCGGCATCGGCATAGGCTTCGGGATTCTCCGAAAGCAGCTTGCGTGGATGCAAACCGCCTTGCGGATCACGGCCGATGACGTCCGTGAAGGTGCCGCCGCGATCGATCCAGAAATCCCACTTCGCGGTCATACGGCATGCTCCGGCATTCTTATCGATGCAATCTGTTAGTTCGCAATGGCTTGGCCTGCAACGACCATGCGCATGATGTTACATGCGGATACGCAACGTTACGAAACCGATAGCCATCCAATGCATTTTCTCTTCAACCGCTCACGTCAACGTGAGCGTGTGTTGAAGGAGAGATGCTATGAAGAAGCTCATTCTTGCTTCCGTTTCCGCCCTGGCCTTGCTTGGCGTGGCCGCCTGCAGCAACAGCGGCACGGACAAAACCACCACCGAGAGTACCAATCCGCCAGCCGCCGAACAGCCGATGAAGCCTGCGGCCCCGGCGGATAAATCGACCAAGCCTGCCGAGCCGGCTCCGGCAACGCCCGCTCCTGCGCCCGCGCAGTAGTCTGTAAGCAGTAAGCGTGTCTTGTTTGGAAAGGCCAGCGTGAAGCCGGCCTTTCCGCATATCAGCGACAGCAGGCCTGACAAGGCGGCTTGTCGCCACATCCCAAACACGGGCCGTTATTGGCTTGATAGCGGGGACCGGTTGGCTCTATGAAGCGGGCCATGTCGATTTGGGACCGCCTCGGCGAGTTTATCACTCGGGTATCATCTTCAGCGACGTCTGGCGTTGCCGACGTCGTCGAGGCTGTGCGCACGGTTTTCTCCGGCGATGCCGACCTGCGCCGCCGCGTCGCCTTCTCGGTGGCGATGATCGCGCTTTCCGCCAAGATGGCCAAGGCCGACGGCATCGTCACCCAGGACGAGGTGCGTGCTTTCCAGGAAATATTCGAAGTGCCGCCGAAGGAGACGCGCAACGTGGCGCGTCTGTTCGATCTCGCCCAGCGCGACGTGGCCGGGTTCGAGACCTATGCCGAGCGTATGGCGCAGATGTGCGGCTCCGGCCATTCGAACTGCGTGATGCTGGAAGACATACTGGACGGCCTGTTCCACATCGCCAAGGCCGACGGGGTGGTGCATGAGGGCGAAGGCATCTTCCTGCACCGTATCGCCGAGATTTTCCGCATCGACGAGGCGCATTACGAAGCCATCATGGCGCGGCACGTCAACCTTGGCGCCGGCGACCCCTATGTCGTGCTCGGCATCGAGCGTGGCAAGCCGTTCGACGAGGTCAAGAAGCGGTATCGCAAGCTGGTGTCGGACAATCACCCCGACCGGCTGATCGCGCGCGGCCTGCCGCAGGAATTCATCAAGATCGCGACGACCAGGGTCGCGGCGATCAACGCCGCCTATGAGATGATCGAGCGGGGCCTGCGGCACGTATGAGCGGCTTCCTGCCCGACGAGCCGAGCGCCGAGGTCAGGGTATCGCCGAATTTCGGACCAAGGCGTGACACGCTGAAGCCTGACATGATCGTGCTGCACTACACCGGCATGGCCACAGGCGCCGGGGCGGAGGCCTGGCTGTGCGACCCGGCGAGCGAAGTCTCGTCGCACTATCTCGTCCACGAGAATGGCCACATCGTGCAGATGGTCCGGGAAAGCGACCGCGCCTGGCACGCCGGCAAGAGTTCCTGGTTCGGGCGCACCGACATCAATTCCTGCTCGATCGGCATCGAGATCGTCAATCCAGGTCATTCGCTGGGCTATCCCGGCTTCCCCCGGCGCCAGATCGCTGCGGTGATCTGCCTGTGCAAGGGGATTACCGCGCGGCATGCGATCCCTGCCAGGCGGGTGCTGGCACATTCCGACGTGGCACCGGGACGCAAGATCGATCCGGGCGAGAAGTTCCCGTGGGCATCGCTGTTCGAGGCGGGCGTCGGCCATCTCGTGCCGGCCGCCCCCATCAGGCGCGGAGCCGCGCTGACGCCCGGTGACAACGGTGCCGATGTCGAGGCGTTGCAGTCGATGCTGGCGCTCTATGGCTATGGTGTCGAGATATCGGGCATTTTCGACCATCAGACACGGATCGTCGTCGAGGCCTTCCAACGCCATTTCCGGCCCAGGCTGGTCGACGGGCTGGCCGACGGCTCGACGATGCGCACGCTGCAAAAACTGCTTGCTTCCACGGGCCGCTGACCCAGGGGCAAGGCGCTGCCCAAGTAATCTTTTTTCCTCTGTCAGGTTACAAACTGTCACTCAAAGTGACTTGCCCCGCCTTCATTGGCGCCAATTCGGGCTTCAAAGGGCAATTCGTACAGTTTGTCGGACGTCTAGCCCCCCGGATGTTCCGATATTAATCAAGCAGCGCCGCACGAAAATCTTCGCGCGGTCCAGACAGAACAGGATCACATGCAGAAATTGACCGTTGTAACGGCAGCTCTTGCTGCCGGCGTAATGACTTTTGCCTTCAACGCGGCCAACGCCGCGCCGGCAAGCCCACGGGCCGATCAGGGGCTCGTCGCGGTGACCGCCAAGGGCAAGGCCATTTCGGCCAAGAGCAGCAGGAGTGTGAAGGCAACGGCGAAGCAGGCTTCCGCGAAGGTGGAAAAGGCCAGTTGGGCCAAGGCGAAGAAATCCACCGCCAAGGCCAAGCGTGGCCGCAAAACCATCGACATGACGACAACGGCATCGATCGGCCTCAGGAATGTCGCCGCGTCGACGGCAGCGGTGGCCAGCAGCGGCCAGTATTCCGCGATCGTCGCACGCTATGCGGCGAGCTATGGCGTTCCGGTCTCGCTGGCCCATGCCGTCATCACGATCGAGAGCAACTATCGGCCGAACATGGTCGGCAGCGCTGGCGAGATCGGGCTGATGCAGATCAAGCCGGCGACGGCGCGGATGATGGGCTACAACGGTTCGGCCAAGGGTCTGTTCGACCCCGACACCAACATCAAATACGGCATGAAGTATCTCGCTTTGGCGCAAAACCTTGGCGGTGGCACCACCTGCGGCACGATCCTGAAATACAATGCCGGCCATGCCGCGACGCGGATGAACCCGATCTCGGCTGCCTATTGCAGCAAGGTCAAGGTGCAGATGGCGGCGCTTTGATTGCAAGTTGCGAGAGCCGGCGGACAAGCCGGCTTTTTCATTTGCGTTTTCCCGGCTGAACCCCTTTATACGCCTTGCCAGCTGGCTGGGCGGCCGCACTCGCAAACGCCGAAAGGCCGCGAGAGTGAGGAAAGTCCGGGCTCCATGGAGACACGGTGCCGGTTAATGGCCGGCGGGGGCGACCCCAGGGAAAGTGCCACAGAAAGCAAACCGCCACGACTTTGTCGGGGTAAGGGTGAAAGGGTGGGGTAAGAGCCCACCGCGCGACTGGCAACAGGAGCGGCACGGTAAACCCCACCGGGAGCAAAACCGAATAGGGGCGGTGCGAGGGGAAACCCTCGAGGGCTGTTTCCGGCTCACCGTCCGGGTAGGTTGCGTGAGGCGCATGGCAACATGCGCCCAAGATGAATGGCCGCCACGTTCTCGTCCTGCAAGGGGCGAGGGCCATACAGAACCCGGCTTACAGGCCAGCTGGCAGTTTCTTCCCTGAAGAGAAATCTTTTGAGATCAGCAGGTTGCGCCCTCGGGCGCGCCTGTCGATTCAAGCTTCTCCGGCCATTCGCCAAGCAAGCCGGTAACTGGCCAACGCTTGAATCCGGTGCGATTAAATCGTACCATTGCTCTGCGAATGGCATCGGGAGCCTATCATGGGACAGGTCGACAAACGCAGCATCACGCTGTCGCCGGAACTGGCGCGAGCGGTGGACGATGTCGTTGCCGCCGGCGAATATGCCTCGGCCAGCGAGGTCATCCGCGAGGCGCTACGGCAATGGAAGGACCGTCGCGATCTGTTTGGTTATACGATCGAGGAACTGCGCAAGCTGGTGCAGGAAGGCATCGATAGCGGGCCAGCGCTGGAAGGACCGCCTATCCTCGAACGAGCGCGCGCCAAATATCTCAAGATGGCTGAGGCAAAAGGCCTTAAGGAGTGAAATACCTGCTGCTTCCCCAAGCGGCGATCGATCTCGAGGGGATCGGTGACTACATCGCCAGCCATAATCCCAATGCTGCGGTCCGTTTCGTGGACGCCTTGGAACGACGATGGAACTTACTCACGCTCCATCCCTTCTCAGGCGCGCCACGGGAGGACATCGCGCCGGGCATTCGCCATCTGGTCATTGGCGAATACCTAACCTTGTATCGCGTCGCTGGCGATGCGATCGAAATCGTCCGCGTGCTGCACGGTCATCGCAATATCGACGCGGAGGATGTCGGCTCGTGACCGGTTCGGTCAGCCGCTGATTCCGTCCAGCGAAATCTCGATCGCCTTCCAGAGCTCTTCCACCGGTTCACAGCCTATCGAGAGTCGCACAAAGCCTGGAGGTACCGCATCGCCTCGCTTCGAACGCCGCTCGGCCGAAGTGTGGACGCCGCCGAAGGAGGTCGCGGCCTCGATCAGTAGGCAATTGTTGATGAAATCCTCGGCCTTGTCCTCCGAGGCGAGTTCGAACGAGATGAGGAAGCCGAAGCGTTCCATCTGGGCGCGGGCGAGGTTGTGCGAGGGATCGCCATTCAGGCCGGGAAAACGCAGGCCACGGACAGCACGATGTTCCTTCAGCCGTTGCGCGATCGTTTCGGCCGATGAGCACATGCGGTCGAAGCGCACCTCCAGTGTTTCGAGGCCGCGATGCACCAGCCAGGCTTCGAACGGTCCAGGAATGCCGCCGGCCATTGCGCGCCAGTCTGTCACCTTGGTGATGATGTCGGCGTTGCGGCTGGCGACATGGCCGAACAGCACGTCCGAATGGCCGTTGACCGCCTTGGTGTCGGCGGAGACGACGATATCGGCGCCGAAGTCGAGCGGGCGCTGACCGAATGGCGTCATCGTCGTGTTGTCGACGACAAGGATCCCGCTTTGTTCGTGGACAGCCTTGGCGATGGCCGAGATATCGCAGATGTCCAGCCGCGGATTGGACGGGGTTTCCACGAACACCAGCGAATAGCCTTCGAAGCCGCCGTCGAGGAAGGTCGGCGTCGGCCTGGTGTCGCAGGTGATGCCGAGCGGCTTCAGGAAGCGTTCGGCCATGGCGCGCGTGGCGTGATAGCCGTCCGCGGGCAGAAGCACGCGATCACCCGATTTCAGAAGCGCGAAAAACACCGACGAAATCGCGCCCATTCCGGAAGGAAAACTCACGCATTGCGCATCTTCCAGATGGCCGAGCACATGTTCCACGGCGCGCCAGGTTGGATTGTCGTAGCGGCCATATTGATCGACGCCGGTCTCGATGCCCGGCGTGTGAAAGATCGAAGCCATGGTCAGCGGCAAGGGGATCGGGTCGCCGGTGGCGAAATCGCGGCTGCGTAAATGGGACAGTTCGGCGGCGCGTGACTTTGCCGTCTCGGACATGAGCTCGATCCTTGTTTTTTGGGCGGAAGACGTCCCTCGACGCTATGCGCGCGGGTGATCGGCGGCAAGCCCAAGTCTTTTGGGCCAGAGGGCTCTAAACGCTTCGTTAGGCTTAATAGACCATAAAGACGAGACGTGCCGTAACGGCTGCTCGGATTGGTCGTGATGCGCGTGTTTGTGAAGCCTATTCCCGTTGACGCCCATAGTGCCCCATGATATCCCATTTCGACATCAAAGCCTTCGTTCCGTGTCAGGGTAAAGCGTACGCCAATCGGGCAGCCGCGGCGGCTGCGCGTTTGCCGTTTTTTGCCCGTGTGGACGAGCTGGCTGTGGGGCAGGGAACGCGCTGCGGCGGCGCGTACGAGACGATGACGAGGGGTGCGGCGGCGCAAGCGGCTGTAGCGTTTAATGGACCGGTTTCTGTCGAACACGGTGAGCAGGATCGATGCGAAGGGGCGGGTGTCCGTTCCGGCGCATTTCCGCGCCGTCGTGCAGAAGCGCGGCTATTCGGAACTCTACGCACTGCGCTGCCTGGACCTGCCGGCGATGGATGTCGGCGGGCTCGATTTGCTCGACCGCTACGAGCAGCGCATCGCGCAGGAAGATCCTTTCCTGCAGACGGCGGACGACATGTCGTTCTTCTGCCATGGCGATGGAACGTTCCTGAAACTCGATCAGGACGGCCGCATCACGATGAGCGATTTCATTCGCGAGCATACCGGCATTTCGGCGGAGGTGGCCTTTGTCGGGCGCGGCAATTTCTTTCAGATCTGGGAGCCGGGACGTCTTGCCGCCTATGGGGCACAGGCGCGGGCCAGGCTTTTGCAGCTTCGGCAGGGGACGAAGCCTGGGGAGCGACCGGAATGATGGTGGGCCACGGCGATGACCTTCCTCACGCTGTAGGTGGGCACGCCGTTGGCGGATCGGTCCGCCACATTCCGGTCCTCCTTGGCGAAGTGCTTGACGCACTGGCGCCGACGGAGGGCGACATCATCATCGACGGCACGTTCGGCGCCGGCGGCTACACAAAAGCCATTCTGGCGACCGGGGCTTCCGTTGTGGCTATCGACCGCGATCCCGACGCCATCGCGGCTGGACGCGATCTCGAGGCGCAATCGGGCGGCCGGCTGAGGCTGGTGCAGGCGCCGTTCTCGACGCTGGACGAGCATGTCGAGAGCGCCGATGGCGTCGTGCTCGACATCGGCGTCTCCTCCATGCAACTCGACCAGGCCGAACGCGGGTTCTCGTTTCGCAATGACGGGCCGCTCGACATGCGCATGGCGCAGGCGGGCCTGAGTGCCGCCGATGTCGTCAACAGCTTCAAGCCGGGTGACCTTGCCCGTATCTTCGGCTTCCTCGGCGAAGAGCGTCACGCCGGGCGCATCGCCCGCATGATCGAGGCGCGCCGCGAAAAGCGGCCGTTCGAGCGCACGCTGGAGCTCGCCGACGCCATCGAGACGCATGTCGGCCGCGCGCCGAAGGACAAGATCCATCCGGCCACCCGCGTCTTCCAGGCGCTGCGCATCTTCGTCAATGACGAGCTTGGCGAACTGGCCAAGGCCTTGTTCGCGGCCGAACGCGCGCTGAAGCCGGGCGGACGGCTCGCCGTGGTGACGTTCCATTCGCTGGAAGACCGCATCGTCAAGCGCTTCATCGCCGACCGGGCAGACGTCGCCACGGGATCACGTCATCTGCCCGAGGCGCATGCGCGTACCGCGACCTTCCGCAAGGCCGGTGGCGGCGTGACGGCTGATGATGCCGAGGTCGCGGCCAATCCGCGTGCCCGCTCTGCCAGGCTGCGCGCGGCGATCCGCACCGATGCGCCTGCGCGCGGCGGCGATTTTTCGATTTTCGGCCTTCCAAAGCTTCCCGGCATCAACCTGCCGGGGGAGAGGTAAGCACGTGTTCCGTACCAGCGACATTGTCCTGATCGCCGTCATGGTTTCGGCGGCGGCCCTGACCTACAAGACCAAGCGCGAGGCCGAGGATCAGCTGGCGGCGGTGCAGAAGATCCATACCCAGATACGCTATGAGGAGGAGACGATCGACCTGCTCAAGGCCGACTGGAGCCTGCTCACCCAGCCGTCGCGGCTGCAGAAGCTCGCCGAACTCTACAAGTCGCAGCTTGCACTCGAGCCGGTCAGTGCGCGCCAGATCGTCGGCTTGAGCGACCTGCCGGCCAAGGCCCTCGACATCCAGGACATCCTGAACGGACGCCAGGGCGGCATGGCCGACAATTCCGACAAGGCGCCCTCGGGCGACAAGGATCCCGTCGTGACCGGAGGCATCGCCCAATGATCGGCAAACTGCTGAAGCGTCGCGCCAGGACGGGTGAGGACGGATCGATCGTCGTCGAAGGCGCCCGCAAGGCAACCGGCGGCAAGGGCAAGGCGCGCATCGTGATGACGATGGCCGTGTTCTTCGGCATCTTCTCGATCATTTCAGGACGGCTGGTCTATCTCGGCTTCCAGACGCCTGACCTGTCGGGCGGCCCGCAGAGCCGGATCACCGCCTCGCGGCCCGACATTGTCGACCGTAATGGCGAAGTGCTGGCGACCGACATCAAGACAGCGTCGCTGTTCGCCGAGCCGCGCCGCATCGTCGATGCCGACGAGGCGATCGAGAAGCTGTCGACCGTGCTGCCCGAGATCGATTACGAGCAGACCTACCACAAGCTCAAGAGCGGCGCCGGCTTCGTCTGGCTGCAGCGGCAGCTGACGCCCAAGCAGCAGGCCGACATCATGCAGCTCGGCATTCCCGGTTTCGGCTTCCGCACGGAGAAGCGCCGTTTCTATCCGAGCGGCGAAACCTCGTCCTACATTGTCGGCCTGACCAACGTCGACAACCAGGGCATCTCCGGCATGGAGAAATATATCGATGAGCAGGGCCTGAGCGACCTGCAGGCGTCGGGCCTGGCGGTGGCCAAGGATCTCAAGCCGGTGAAGCTGTCGATCGATCTGCGCATCCAGCATGTGGTGCGCGACGAGATCGCCGCCGGCCTGGAGCGTTATCGCGCCATCGGCGCCGGCGCCGTCGTGCTCAACGTCAAGACCGGCGAAGTCGTGGCCATGGCCTCGGTGCCGGATTTTGATCCGAACAATCCTTACAATGCACAGGAAAAGGACCGGCTGAACCGGATGTCGGCGGGCCTCTATGAGATGGGCTCGACCTTCAAGAGTTTCACCTCGGCCATGGCGCTCGATTCCGGCAAAGCGACGATGAATAGCCGTTTCGACGCTTCGCATCCAATCCGGGTCGGCCATCAGGCCATTCACGATTTCCACGGCAAGAACCGTGTGCTGTCGCTGCCGGAAGTGTTCCTTTATTCGTCCAACATCGGGTCGGCCAGGGAAGCCGAACTGGTCGGCATCGAGGGGCACCGGGAATTCCTGCATCGCCTTGGCATTCTGGAAAGAATGCAGACCGAATTGCCTGAGGTCGCCCGCCCGACCGAACCGAAGGTCTGGAAACAGGTCAATTCGTTCACCATCGCCTTCGGCCACGGCGTGTCGACGACGCCGCTGCAGGCAGCTGTCGGCTGCGCCGCGCTGATGAATGGCGGCTTCCTGATGAACCCGACCTTCCTGGTGCGGACGCAAGAGGAAGCGATGGCCACCGCAAAGAAGGTTGTGAGCGAAAAGACGGTCGAAGGCATGCGCTACCTCTATTCGCTCAACGCCGAGAAGGGCTCGGCCAGGAACGCCAGAGTCCCCGGCTACCGCGTTGGCGGCAAGACCGGAACGGCTGAGAAGGTCATCAATGGCCGCTACTCGAAGGAGTTGAATTTCAATACCTTCGTCGCCGCCTTCCCGATGGACGATCCGCAATATCTGGTGTTTACGATTGCCGACGCTCCGCACCCGGAAAAGCCGGGGATGACCGACGTCGCCGCCAACAATGCGGGGGTCATGGCCGGCAATATCATCCGGCGTTCCGCGGCCATGCTTGGCGTGAAGCCAGATTTCAGCCATGAAAATGGTGCAACGCTGGTTTCCTATCAGTGATTCTGGGGCGCGCCGGCAACTGCGCGCTATTTTATTGCGGTGAACGGAACTCGATGAAGCTAAGAGATCTAACCGGTGTCCTGCCAGTCGAAGGAACAGCTTCCGCCGATCTGGAGGTTACCGGGATTTCGTCCGATTCCCGCCAGGTAAAACCGGGCGTCGTCTTTTTTGCGCTCGCCGGCACCAAGGCGGACGGTGCGGTCTACGCTGCCGATGCGGCCAGGCGTGGCGCGCTGGCGATCGTGACAAGCAAGGGCAGTTCCGTCGCCGGACTGCCAGTTCCGGTGCTGGCGGTCGACGATCCGCGCCTGGCGTTGGCGCTGAGTGCTTCCTGCTATTTCGGCAAGCAACCGCAGACCATGGTCGCGGTCACCGGCACCAGCGGCAAGACATCGGTCGCCGCTTTCACCAGGCAGATCTGGGAGCAGGCGGGCTATGCCGCGGCTTCGATCGGCACCACCGGCGTGGTGGCGCCTGGCCGCAACGAGTATGGCTCGCTGACCACACCTGATCCGGTCGCCTTGCACCAATTGCTTCGGGAATTGGCCGATGCCGGCGTCACCCATGCCTCAATGGAGGCTTCCAGCCACGGGCTCGACCAACGCCGCCTCGATGGCGTGAAGCTCTCGGCCGGCGGCTTCACCAATCTCGGCCGCGACCACATGGATTACCATCCGACGGTCGAGGATTATCACCGAGCCAAATTGCGCCTGTTCGACACGCTGCTGCCGAAAGGCGCGCCGGCAATCATCTTCGCCGACGATCCGTGGTCGGCGCCGACCATCCAGGCGGCACAGGCTGCCGGGCTCAAGGTGCTGACGGTTGGCCGCCATGGCGATTTCCTCACGCTGAAGCGGGTCGAGCACGAGCGCCATCGCCAGCGCGCCGAAGTCGAGGCCGACGGCGTGCTTTACGAAATTGACCTTCCGCTGGCCGGCGATTTCCAGATTTCGAACGCGCTGGTCTCGGCGGGACTTGCTATTTCCACGGGAACACCCGTCGCCAAGGCCTTGGCTGCATTGGAAAAACTGAAGGGCGCGCCCGGCCGCCTCGACCTAGTCGGCACCACCGCCAGCGGTGCGCCGGTCTATGTCGATTACGCCCACAAGCCCGATGCGCTGGAAAACGTGCTGGCTTCGGTGCGCCCGTTCACCACCGGTCGCGTCATGGTCGTGTTCGGCTGCGGCGGCGACCGCGACCGGGGAAAAAGACCGATCATGGGCGAGATCGCGACCCGGCTTGCCGATGTCGTCATCGTCACCGATGACAATCCGCGTTCAGAAGTGCCCGAGACGATCCGTGCCGCCATTATGGCCGCCGCCCCTGGCGCCATCGAGATCGGCGACCGGCGCAAGGCGATCCATGAGGCTGTCGCCATGCTTCATGCCGGCGACACGCTGATCGTGGCCGGCAAGGGCCACGAGGAAGGCCAGACGATCGGCTCCGAGACCCTGCACTTTTCCGACCACGAGGAAGTCCGCGCCGCGCTACAGGAGCGTGCAGCATGAGTTTGCTGTGGACCTCCGAGGCGCTGGTTGCCGCCATGGATGGGCGGCCGCTCGGTCCCATGCCCGACGGCATATCGGGCATTTCGATCGATAGCCGCAGCCTGCAGCCGGGTGACGCCTTCTTCGCCATCAAGGGCGAGGCGATGGACGGTCATGACTTCGCTACCGCGGCCATCAAGGCCGGCGCCGGCGTGCTGGTGGTGGCGGAAGGCAAGCTGCCGTCGCTTGGCCGGCTGACGGCGCCGATCATCGTCGTCGAGGATGTACTGGCCGCGCTGGAAAAGCTCGGCGTCGCCGCGCGTGCCCGTTCGCAGGCCAAGATCATCGCGGTCACCGGTTCGGCCGGCAAGACCACCACCAAGGAAGCGCTGCGCCATGTGCTGTCGGCCGTCGGCAAGGTGCATGCCTCGGCGCAGTCCTTCAACAACCACTGGGGCGTGCCGCTGACACTGGCGCGCATGCCGGATGATTGCGACTACGCCGTGTTCGAGATCGGCATGAACCATCCCGACGAGATCCGGCCGCTGGTGAAGATGGTGCGGCCGCATGTCGCCATCGTCACCATGATCGCGGCGGCGCATCTCGGCTTTTTCCGCAATCTGGACGAGATCGCCAAGGCCAAGGCCGAGATTTTCGAAGGGCTGGAGCCCGAGGGCGCTGCCGTCCTCAACCGCGACGACGCGCGTTTCAAGCTTCTCGACAAGATGGCGCATGCCGCCGGCGTCGAGCATGTCTACGGCTTTGGCGAGAATGCGCGCTCGACCTTCAAGCTCACCAAATGCGAGCTTCACGCGGACCACTCCGACATCGCCGCCAGGATCGGCGGCCATGATATGATCGCTCGTATCGGTGCGCCTGGCCGGCACATGGTGCAGAACGTGCTGGCCGTGCTGGGCGCGGCGCAACTGGTCGGCGCCGATCTCGACAAGGTGGCAATCGCGCTGGCCGATCTCTCGGCCGAGCGCGGCCGGGGCAAACGCCATGTGCTGCGGCACCCCGGTACTTCGTGCCACCCCAACGGTCCGATCACGCTGATCGACGAGAGCTACAACGCCAACCCGGCCTCGATGGGGGCCGCCATGGCGCTGCTCAACGCGACGCCGGTGACGGGCGAGGGCCGCCGTATCGCCGTGCTCGGCGATATGCTGGAACTCGGCGATCACTCGGCCAAGCTGCATGCCGCCCTTGCCGATCTCATCGTCGGCACCGGCACGCAGACCGTCTTTCTCGGCGGTCCCGAAATGCGGGCGCTGGCGGAAGCGCTGCCGGGCGATGTCAAGACGGAATACCGCGCCGGCGTCGAGGAGCTGAAGCCGGTGCTGCTTGCCGCGCTGAAGCCGGGCGACGTGGTGATGATCAAATCGTCGAAGGGCATCGGTTTTGCAAAGCTGGTCGATGCGCTGCTGGGCAAGTTCCCGGCTCAATCAACAGCCAACAGTCAGTCGTAGGGTCGGGGGGACGAAAACGCATGTTTACACTGCTGGTCGATTTCGCGGACAAGATCTCGGTCTTCAACGTCTTCCGCTACATCACGTTCCGCACCGGCGGAGCGCTGATCACCTCGGCGCTGATCGTTTTCATCTTCGGGCCGACCATCATCAATTCGCTGCGTTTGCGCCAGGGCAAGGGTCAGCCGATCCGCGCCGACGGACCGCAGACGCATTTCAAGAAGGCCGGCACGCCGACCATGGGCGGGTTGATGATCCTGTCCGGCATCATCGGCTCGTCGCTTCTATGGGCGAACCTGTCGAGTATCTATGTCTGGGTGGTGCTGTTGGTGACGCTGGGCTTCGGCTCGATCGGCTTCTATGACGACTATCTGAAGGTGACCAAGCAGTCGCATCTCGGCTTCTCCGGCAAGGCGCGGCTGGCGCTTGAATTCGTCATCGCCGGCATCGCCGCCTGGGTGATCATGCATAACGGCCAGGCGCCGTTCTCGTCGTCGCTGACATTTCCCTTCGCCAAGGAATTCATCGTCAATCTCGGCTGGTTCTTCATTCCGTTCTCCTGTTTCGTCATTGTCGGCGCCGGCAATGCGGTGAACCTGACCGACGGCCTTGACGGTCTGGCGATCGTGCCGATCATGATCGCGGCGGCGTCTTTCGGCGTCATCGCCTATCTCTCCGGCAACGCGGTGTTCGCCGAATATCTGCAGATCCATTTCGTGCCCGGCACCGGTGAACTGGCTGTCGTGCTCGGCTCGGTCATCGGCGCCGGCCTCGGCTTCCTCTGGTTCAATGCGCCGCCAGCGGCGATCTTCATGGGCGACACCGGTTCGCTGGCCATGGGCGGCCTGATCGGCACGGTGGCGGTCGCCACCAAGCACGAGATCGTGCTGGTCATCGTCGGCGGCCTGTTCGTGGTCGAGATTCTCTCGGTCATCATCCAGGTCGGCTACTTCAAGATGACCGGCAAGCGCGTGTTCCTGATGGCGCCGATCCACCATCATTTCGAAAAGCTCGGCTGGACCGAAAGCCAGGTGGTGATCCGCTTCTGGATCATCGCCGTCATCCTGGCGCTGGTCGGCCTCTCCACCCTGAAGCTCAGATAGGAAACCTCCTTGATCCCCGCCGCATCCTTCGCAGGCAAGCACGTTTCGCTCTTCGGGCTCGGTGGCTCGGGGATCGCGACCGCGCGGGCATTGATCGAGGGTGGGGCGGATGTGCTGGCCTGGGACGACAATCCCGACAGCGTCGCCAAGGCGGCCGCCACCGGCATCGCCACCGCCGATCTGCGCGGCGCCGACTGGGCGAAGTTCTCGGCTTTCGTGCTGTCGCCCGGCGTGCCGCTGACGCATCCCAAGCCGCACTGGACTGTGGAACTGGCGAAGGGCGCCGGTGTCGAGGTGATCGGCGACATCGAACTGTTCTGCCGCGAGCGGATTTTGCAGGCACCGACGGCGCCTTTCATCGCGATCACCGGCACCAACGGCAAGTCGACGACGACGGCGCTGACGGCGCATATCCTCAAAGCGGCGGGCCGCGACACCCAGATGGGCGGCAATATCGGCCGCGCGGTGATGACGCTCGATCCGCCGAAGCCTGATCGCCACTATGTCGTCGAATGCTCATCCTACCAGATCGACCTTGCGCCCTCGATCGATCCGACGGCCGGCATCCTGCTCAATCTGACGCCCGACCATCTCGACCGCCACGGCACCATGCAGCATTACGCTTCGATCAAGGAGCGGCTGGTGGCGGGCAGCGAGACGGCGATCATCGGCATCGACGATTCCTGGTGCGTGCAGATCGCCGAGCGGCTGGAGCGGGCGGGGCGACAGGTTATCCGCATTTCCAAGCGGCTGCCGCTGACCGACGGCTATTTCGCCGACGGCACCAATCTGATGGAGGCTGTGCACGGCCGCTACAGCAAGGTCGCCTTCCTCGAAGGCATCGGCTCGCTACGCGGCCAGCATAATGCGCAGAACGCGCTTGCCGCGGTCGCCGCCTGCCTGAAAGTCGGGCTCGATCTCGGTGAAATCCAGTCCGGACTGGAAAGTTTTCCGGGCCTCGCGCACCGCATGGAGCAGGTCGGCCGCAAGGACCATGTGCTGTTCGTCAACGATTCCAAGGCGACCAATGCCGATGCGGCGGCACCCGCTTTGTCGAGCTTTCCGCGCATCTACTGGATCGCCGGCGGCCTGCCCAAGGAAGGCGGCATCGAGCCGTTGCGCGGCTTCTTCCCACGCATCGCCAAGGCCTATCTGATCGGCGAGGCGGCGCCCGCCTTTTCGGCGACGCTGGGCGAGGCGGTGCCTTACGAGATATCGGGCACGCTGGCCGCGGCGGTGGAACATGCCGCGCATGATGCGGCCAAGGACGACAGCGGCGAGGTGGTGGTGCTGTTGTCGCCGGCCTGCGCCAGTTTCGACCAGTTCAAGAATTTCGAAGTTCGCGGCGAAGCCTTCAGGCAAGCTGCGAGCGCTATAGATGGCGTCAAATCCATCGGAGGGGCACGATAATGCAGAGCCGTCTCGACAAAAGTCCTGTCGCAACCTGGTGGTGGACGATCGATCGCTGGTTCCTGGCGGCGTTCCTGTCGCTGATGGGGCTCGGTATCGTCTTGTCCTTCGCCGCCAGCCCGGCGGTGGCCGAGCGCATCGGCCTCGACAGCTTCCACTTCGCCACCAGGCAGATCATCTTCACCGTGCCGGCGCTCGGCGTGATGCTGGCCGTCTCCTTCCTCGATTCCAGACAGATCCGGCGCATGTCGCTGATCATGCTGTGCCTGATGCTGGTGCTGATGGTGGCGGTGCTCTACATCGGCGTCGAGGTGAAGGGCGCGCGGCGCTGGGTCTCGCTCGCCGGCCTGTCGATCCAGCCATCGGAATTCCTGAAGCCGGCTTTCGTCATCATGTGCGCCTGGCTGTTCGCCGAGCACAAGCGCCAGCCCGACATTCCGGCAATCTGTTCGCCATGCTGCTCCTGGTGCTGGTCGTATCGCTGCTGGTGGCGCAGCCGGACCTCGGCCAGACCATGCTGACGACCGGCACCTGGGGCATCATGTTCTTCATGGCGGGGCTGCCATGGCTGTGGATCATCGTGCTGGGTGCCGCCGGCGTCGGCGGCGTCTTTGCCGCTTATACGGTGTTCCCGCACGTTGCCTTGCGCATCGACAAGTTCCTCACCGGCGAAGGCGACACGTTCCAGGTCGACATGGGGCGCGACGCGCTGATCAATGGCGGCTGGTTCGGCGTCGGGCCGGGCGAGGGCACGGTCAAGCGGGTCATCCCCGACAGCCATGCCGACTTCGTCTTCTCGGTCGCGGGCGAGGAGTTCGGGCTGATCATGTGTTTCTTCATCATGTCGATCTTCGCCTTCATCGTGCTGCGCGGCCTCAACACGGCGCTCAAGGAACATGACGACTTCACCCGCTATGCGGTCGGCGGCCTCGTCACCGTGTTCGGCCTGCAGGCCGTCATCAACATGTGCGTCAACCTGCAACTGGTGCCGGCCAAAGGCATGACGCTGCCCTTCATCTCCTATGGCGGCTCCTCGCAGATCGCCATCGCCATTTCGATGGGCATGGTGCTGGCGCTGACGCGCAAGCGGCCGGAAAAGCGCAAGCAGATGGGCTTCACCCTGCCGCAGCGCGCCATGCCGGCGGAGTGACATGGCGAGGGGTGTCATCCTTCTCGCGGCAGGCGGAACCGGCGGACATCTGTTTCCGGCCGAGGCGCTGGCGCATGAGCTGATCGATCGCGGCTGGTCGGTGCAACTGGCCACCGACGACCGCGCCGAGCGGTTTGCCGGTCACTTCCCGGCTGCCGCCATCCATCCGATCCAGTCGGCGACGATGGGTTCGAAAAATCCCATCGCCGTGCTTGGCGCCTTCTGGAAAATCTGGCGCGGCGTGCGCCAGGCCTCCGCCATTATCGGCCGGATCAAGCCGGACGCGGTGGTCGGTTTTGGCGGCTACCCGACCCTGCCGCCGCTCTATGCGGCGACGCGGCGCAAGGTGCCGACGCTGATCCACGAGCAGAACGCGGTGATGGGGCGCGCCAACCGGGCGCTGGCCGGCCGTGTGGATGCCATCGCCGGCGGCTTCCTGCCGCAGGATACGAGTGCCATCGGTGAAAAGACGGTGACGACAGGCAATCCTGTCCGGCCGGCGGTGCTGGAAGCGGCCAAGACGCCTTACGTGGCGTCGATCGGCGAGGAGCCTTTCCGCCTGCTGGTGTTCGGCGGCAGCCAGGGCGCCCAGTTCTTTTCCGATGCCATGCCGGGGGCCATCGCGCTGCTTTCGGATGCCCAGCGCAAGCGCTTGTTGATTACGCAGCAGGCTCGCGCGGACGATGTGGCGCGGGTGAAGGCGGCCTATGCGGCCCTTGGCGTCGCTGTTGAGGTCTCGCCCTTCTTCACCGACATGGCGGCGCGCATCGCCGCGGCGCATCTGGTGATCTCGCGCTCCGGCGCCTCGACCGTTTCGGAGATCGCCGTCATCGGCCGGCCGGCGCTGCTGGTGCCCTATCCCTATGCGCTTGACCACGACCAGGCGGCGAACGCTGCGGCGCTTGCCGCTGCCGGCGGCGGCGAAGTGCACCCGCAATCGACACTGTCGCCTGAGCTCATTGCAACCCTCATTGGCGGGCTGATGGACAATCCCGAGCGGCTGGCGGCGATGGCCGCGGGCGCGAAGTCGGCCGGCAGGCCGGACGCGGCACGGTTGCTCGCCGATCTCACAGAGGCTATTGCGTCCAGAAAAACCGTTTCGGATTTCAGGAAGGGGACGCACCCATGAAGATGCCGCAGACCATCGGCCTCGTGCATTTCATCGGCATCGGCGGCATCGGCATGAGCGGCATCGCCGAGGTGCTGCACAATCTCGGCTACAAGGTGCAAGGGTCCGACCAGGCCGACAGCGCCAATGTGCAGCG
The DNA here is from genome assembly GCF_056174585.1 of Mesorhizobium kamtschaticum. Taxonomy (NCBI): domain Bacteria; kingdom Pseudomonadati; phylum Pseudomonadota; class Alphaproteobacteria; order Hyphomicrobiales; family Phyllobacteriaceae; genus Mesorhizobium; species Mesorhizobium kamtschaticum. The sequence goes on from NZ_CM149691.1 coordinate 3,967,437, forward strand.
GCTGCGCGACAAGGGCATCGAATGCTTCGTCGGCCACAAGGCCGAGAATCTCGGCGATGCCGAGGTCGTGGTCGTCTCGACGGCGATCAAGAAATCCAATCCGGAGCTGAAGGCCGCGCGCGAAAAGCTGCTGCCGATCGTGCGCCGCGCCGAGATGCTGGCCGAACTGATGCGCTTCCGCCAGGCCGTCGCCATCGGCGGCACGCATGGCAAGACAACGACGACCTCGATGGTGGCGACGCTGCTCGAAGCCGGCGGGCTTGACCCGACCGTCATCAATGGCGGCATCATCAACGCCTATGGCACCAATGCCCGCATGGGCGATGGCGAGTGGATGGTCGTCGAGGCCGACGAGAGCGACGGCACCTTCCTCAAATTGCCGGCGGAAATCGCCGTGGTCACCAACATCGATCCCGAGCATCTCGACCACTATGGCAGTTTCGACAAGGTGCGCGAGGCGTTCCGCCAGTTCGTCGAGAACGTGCCCTTCTACGGCTTCGGTGTGATGTGCACCGACCACCCGGAAGTGCAGGCGTTGGTCGGCCGCATCGAGGACCGCCGCGTCATCACTTATGGCGAGAACGCGCAGGCCGATGTGCGCTTCATCAACCACCGCATGGCCGGCGCCACGTCCGAGTTCGACGTGGTGATCCGCGACCGCAAGACCGGCAACCAGAAGACAATATCGGATCTGCGCCTGCCGATGCCCGGCCGTCACAATGTCTCTAACGCCACCGCCGCGATCGCCGTCGCGCATGAGCTCGGCCTGTCCGCCGAGGCGATCAAGAAGGGCCTGTCGTCCTTCGCCGGCGTCAAGCGCCGCTTCACCCACACCGGGTCGTGGAACGGCGTCGATGTGTTCGACGATTACGGCCACCATCCGGTCGAAATCTCGGCGGTGCTGAAGGCGGCGCGCAGCGCCACCAAGGGGCGCGTCATCGCCATTGCCCAGCCGCACCGCTTCACCCGGTTGCACGATCTGTTCAGCGAGTTCTCGGCCTGCTTCAACGATGCCGATACGGTGATGGTGGCGCCGGTCTACGCTGCCGGCGAAGACCCGATCGACGGTGTCACGTCCGACGAACTGGTGTCACGCATCCGCGCCGGCGGCCATCGCGACGCGCGCTATATAGAGGGGCCGGCTGCAATCGCGCCAATCATCCGTGACCTGGCCAAGCCCGGCGACTTCGTCGTCTTCCTCGGCGCCGGCAACATCACCCAATGGGCCTATGCTCTGCCCAAGGAGCTTGCCGCCTCATGATGCACGGCCAGGCCCTGATCGACAAACTCGGCGACAGGCTTGCCGGCCTGCGCGGCCGGCTGACGCCGAATGCCGAGATGGACAAGATCACCTGGTTCCGCGCCGGTGGCCTCGCCGAGGCGCTGTTCCAGCCGGCGGACGAGGAGGACCTTGCAGCGTTCCTGCGCGCGGTTCCCGAAGAGATACCGCTGACGATCGTCGGCGTCGGCTCGAACCTGCTGGTTCGCGACGGCGGCATTCCTGGGTTTGTCATCCGGCTTTCGGCCAAGGGCTTTGGCGAGGCCGAAATCGTTTCGCCGATCAGGATCAAGGCGGGCGCTGCGACGCCCGACAAGCGCGTGGCGGCCTTGGCGCTCGAAGCGGGCATTGGCGGCTTCCATTTCTATCATGGCATTCCGGGCGCCATTGGCGGCGCGCTCAGGATGAATGCCGGCGCCAATGGCGTCGAGACGCGCGAGCGCGTCGTCGAGGTGCGTGCGCTCGACCGCAAGGGCAATGTCCAGACGCTGAGCAATGCCGAGATGGGCTACGCCTATCGCCATTCGGCGGCACCTTCCGGGCTGATCTTCACCTCCGCCGTGTTCGAAGGCTTTGCCGAGGACAAGGCCACGATCAAGGCGGCGATGGACGCGGTGCAGAACCACCGCGAGACCGTGCAGCCGATCCGCGAGAAGACCGGCGGCTCGACCTTCAAGAATCCCGAGGGTACGTCGGCCTGGAAGGAGATCGACAAGGCAGGCTGCCGCGGCCTGATGATCGGCGGCGCGCAGATGTCGCCAATGCACTGCAATTTCATGATCAACACCGGAACGGCGACCGGTTACGACCTCGAATATCTCGGCGAGACGGTGCGCGCCCGCGTGCTGGAGCATTCGGGCATCCGGCTGCACTGGGAGATCAAGCGCATCGGCAATTTCAGGCCCGGCCATGCCGTGCAGGAGTTTCTGGGGCAGTTGCTCTGATCCTGGTTGAAGTTCATGTGATGCATGAACTTCAACACGCTGCCAAAACGCGCGAAACCGTTGCTGCAAAGACTCAGCGAGGCGGTTTTCGCAGCCATTTTCTCACAAAGTGAATCTCTCGGAATCATAAGCACTTGCCAGTGAATCAACTCTCTGATTCTCTGCTCCAAAGCGTTTCCTGATTTGAGTCGTTCGACGCGTTACCCGCGTTTTTCCGTCTGGGGGGCAACCTGCCGGGAGACTCGGACTCAATGTTGCGGAAATCTTGGTTTTTTGGTCCGCCGTGAGAGGGGATGACGGGGAATGAAAAGCAAGCATGTGGCCGTCCTGCTGGGAGGTTTTTCGTCCGAGCGGCCCGTGTCCCTGTCTTCTGGAAAGGCTTGCGCCGATGCGCTCGAGCAGGAAGGCTACCAGGTCACTCGCGTCGATGTCGGGCGCGATGTCGGCTCCGTGCTTGCCGAGCTCAAGGCCGATGTTGCCTTCAATGCGCTGCACGGCCCGTTTGGCGAGGATGGCACCATTCAGGGCATCCTTGAATATCTCGGCATTCCCTACACCCATTCCGGCGTGCTCGCCTCGGCGCTCGCCATGAACAAGGAGCAGGCGAAGAAGATCGTTAAATCGGTCGGTGTTCCCGTCGCCGAATCGAAGGTCACCAATCGCTTCGCCATCCGGAACAAGCACCCGATGAAGCCGCCCTATGTGATCAAGCCGGTCAACGAGGGATCGAGCTTTGGTGTCGTCATTGTGTCGGAAGGGCAGTCGCATCCGCCCCAGGTCGTCGGGTCGTCCGAGTGGAAATATGGCGATACCGTCATGGTCGAGCGCTACATCCATGGGCGCGAGCTGACCTGCGCCGTCATGGGTGATGTGGCGCTCGGCGTCTGCGAGATCATCCCGACGGGCCATTCCTTCTATGATTACGATTCAAAATATGTCGCGGGGGGATCAAAACACGAATGCCCCGCAAAAGTTTCACCGAATATTTACCAAAAAATACAGACACTGGCGCTCAAGGCTCACCAAGCTGTCGGCTGTCGGGGCGTTTCCCGGTCGGACTTCCGTTATGACGATCGGCACTCCGAAAATGGCGAGGTTGTATGGCTCGAGGTCAACACTCAGCCGGGTATGACGCCGACGTCGTTGGTGCCGGAAATCGCTGCCCAGGCCGGGCATTCGTTTGGTGAATTGTTGAGTTGGATGGTGGAGGACGCTTCGTGTCTGCGTTGAAATGGGGACAGGGCAAGGGGAAGGGCGCGGCCGTGCCGTCGCTGTTCGGCCTGCCATTGTCGTTTGACCATTTCGTGCTGCCGCGCGTGCTTCGCCGCCCGGTGCGCATCCTGGCGCGCCTGGGCGATGGCGACTTCGAGGCGCCGCGCTTCTCCGTCGCGATCATGTCGGCTGTGCTGCTCGCTTCGAGCGGCGCCTATGGCGCCTATCTCGGTGGTCATGCCGACGGCATCATCCAGAGCATCACCGCCCGCACCGGCTTTGCCGTCGATCAGGTCAAGGTGGTCGGCAACCGCCAGACCTCGGAGATCGACATTCTCGACAGGCTCGAACTCGATGGCTGGACCTCGCTGATCGGCTTTGATGCCGAGGCGGCGCGCGAGCGCATATCCGGCCTGCCCTGGATCGAGGTCGCGGCGGTGCGCAAGGTCTATCCGCACACGCTGGAAGTGCGCGTCGAGGAGCGCGATGCCTTCGCGCTCTGGCAGCAGGGCAATGATCTCTCGGTCATCGAAAAGGATGGCGCCGTCATCGCGCCGTTCTCTGGCGGCAAGCAGGTGCTGTTGCCGCTGCTGATCGGCGACGGTGCGCCGGCCAAGGCGCCGGACTTCCTGGCCAAGATCGAAAAATATCCTGATCTCGCGAGCCGGGTCAAAGGCTATATCCGCGTTGGCGATCGGCGCTGGGACCTGAAGCTGGACAACGGCATCACCGTCAAGCTGCCTGAGGACGATGAGGACCAGGCGCTCGCCGAGCTGGTCAAGATGGACAAGGACAAAGGGTTGCTGTCGCGCGACATCGCTGCTGTCGACATGCGCCTGACAGACCGGCTGGTCGTGGAGTTGACGCCCGAAGCGGCGACGCAGCGCGAGGCCGCGCTCAACGAGAAGCCGAAGACCCTCAAGCGCAAGTCGGAGACGAAGATATGAGCTGGCTTGGCGGTTCAGGCGATGCCTCGTCGCGCCGGTCCGGCACTCTGACGGTGCTGGATGTCGGCTCGAACAAGGTCTGCTGCATGGTGGCCAAGCTCAAGCCGAACGATGACGGCAAGCTCTTGCGCGGCCGCTCGCACCGGATCCAGGTGATTGGCATCGGCCATCAGAAGTCGCAAGGCGTGAAGTCGGGCGTGGTCGTCGATCTCGACCGCGCCGAGCATGCCATCCGGCTATCCGTCGACGCCGCCGAGCGCATGGCGGGGCTGACGGTCGATTCGCTCATCGTCAACATGACCGCCGGCCGGCTGAAGAGCGAAAGCTTCTCGGCGACCATCAATCTTGGCGGCCACGAGGCCGACGAGGCCGACATCAAGCGTGTGCTCGGTGCCGGCGCCAAGCAGGCGCTCAAGGCCGAGCGCGAGGTGATCCATTCGCTGCCCGTCGGCTTCTCGCTCGATGCCGAACGTGGCGTGCGCGATCCGCGCGGCATGGTCGGCGACGCGCTTGGCGTCGACATGCATGTGCTGACGGGTGACGCGGCGCCGATGCGCAACCTGGAACTCTCCATCAACCGCTCGCATCTGTCGGTCGAGCGCATGGTGGCGACGCCCTACGCCAGCGGGCTGGCGGCGCTTGTCGACGACGAGCTCGAGCTGGGTGCTGCCTGCATCGACATGGGCGGCGGCACGACGACCATCTCGGTGTTTTCGGAAGGCAAGTTCGTTCATGGCGACGCCATCGCCATCGGCGGCAACCATGTCACGCTCGATATGGCCAAGGGGCTTTCCACCTCGCTCGATGCCGCCGAGCGGCTCAAGGTGATGCATGGCTCGGCGCTGCCGGGCAGCGCCGACGACCGCGACCTGGTCTCGATCCAGCCGATCGGCGACGATGGCGACGTGCCGCTGCAGATCCCGCGTTCGGTGATGACGCGCATCGTGCGCGCCCGCATCGACGAAACACTCGAACTCCTGCGCGACCGGCTGAACAAGTCCGGCTACGGCAATGCGGTCGGCAAGCGCGTCGTGCTGACCGGTGGCGCCAGCCAGTTGGCCGGCCTACCGGAGGCGGCACGCCGCATCCTCGGACGCAATGTGCGCATCGGCCGCCCGCTCGGCGTGGCCGGCCTGCCCGAAGCGGCGAAGGGACCGGCTTTCTCGGCCGCCGTCGGGCTTCTGATCTATCCGCAGATGGCGAGTTTCGAGAGCCATCCGGCGAAAGGCATTTCCGGTCTCAGGATGACCGGAACGGGTGGAAAACTGCATCGCATGAGTCAGTGGTTGAGAGACAGTTTCTAATTGACGGGGACAGCCCCATAGGCGGCCGCGGCGGCGAAGCGGCGTGAAAGGCAAAGGACGGAGACAATGACCATCAATCTGCAGAAGCCGGACATCACCGAGCTTAAGCCGCGCATCACCGTGTTCGGTGTCGGCGGCGGCGGCGGCAATGCCGTGAACAACATGATCACCGCCGGTCTGCGCGGTGTCGAGTTCGTGGTGGCCAACACCGACGCGCAGGCGCTGACCATGTCGAAGGCCGCCCGGCTGATCCAGCTCGGCGCGCATGTCACCGAGGGGCTCGGTGCGGGATCGCAGCCGGAAGTCGGCCGCGCGGCGGCGGAAGAGTGCATCGACGAGATCCTCGACCATCTCACCAACACCCATATGTGCTTCGTCACCGCCGGCATGGGCGGCGGCACCGGCACGGGTGCTGCTCCGGTCGTTGCCCGCGCTGCCCGCGAAAAGGGCATCCTCACCGTCGGCGTCGTCACCAAGCCGTTCCACTTCGAAGGCCAGCGCCGCATGAAGACGGCCGACATGGGCATCGAGGAGCTGCAGAAATGCGTCGACACCCTGATCGTCATCCCCAACCAGAACCTGTTCCGGCTGGCCAATGACAAGACCACCTTCGCCGATGCCTTCGCCATGGCCGACCAGGTGCTCTATTCCGGTGTTGCCTGCATCACCGACCTGATGGTCAAGGAAGGCCTGATCAATCTCGACTTCGCCGACGTACGTTCGGTGATGCGCGAGATGGGCAAGGCGATGATGGGCACCGGCGAAGCTTCGGGCGAGGGCCGTGCAATGGCCGCGGCGGAAGCAGCGATCGCCAATCCGCTGCTCGACGAGACCTCGATGAAGGGCGCCAAGGGCCTGCTGATCTCGATCACCGGCGGCCGCGACCTGACCCTGTTCGAAGTTGACGAAGCGGCGACCCGCATCCGCGAGGAAGTCGACCAGGACGCCAACATCATCCTCGGCGCTACCTTCGACGAGGAGCTCGAAGGCGTCATCCGCGTCTCGGTGGTTGCGACCGGCATCGACAAGTCGGCGGCTGAAATCGCCGCCGCGCCGATCTCGATCCGTACCGCTCCGCCGAAGCCGGCCAGCCGTCCGGCTGTGGCCGCCGTGGAAAGCCGCCCGGCACCGGTCCAGCAGCCTGTCTATGAGCCGCGCGCCGCCGACCCGGTCGCCGAAGCCATCCAGCTCGCCGAGGCAAACGCCGCGGCCATGGCGCAGGCTCGTCCGGCTGCGATCGCCCATGCGGACGATTTCCGCCCGCAGAGCAAGATCTTCCAGGCGCCGCCGGCACAGCCGCAGCCAATGCCGCAGCCGGTCGTCCAGCAGATGATGCAGCCGGCCCCGCAGCCGCGCGAGATGCTGCGTGAGGTCCAGCAGCCGGTGGCGATGGCGCCGCAGCGCATGCCGCGCGTCGAGGACTTTCCGCCGGTCGTAAAGGCAGAGGTCGACGCCAAGAGCCGTCCGGTCGATCATGAGAACAACAGCGGACCGATGGGCCTCTTGAAGCGCCTGACCAACGGCCTGACCCGCCGCGAGGAGGAGCCTGCACGGCTGCAGCCAGCGCAGCCGCGCGAGCCCAAGCTGCGCCAGGCCGCCCCCGAAGTGCGCCGTCTCGCCAGCCAGGACGCCCAGCTCTACGCGCCGCGCCGCGGCCAGCTGGATGACCAGGGCCGCCTGACGCCGCAGACCCGGGCGACTCAGGACGACGATCAGCTGGAGATTCCGGCGTTCCTGCGCCGCCAGGCCAACTGAGCGGTTAACGGACTGTAACATTTGTTAACAGGCAGGCAAGGAATTGCTTGCCTGCCAATGTTTTAAATTGTGCAAAATCAAAGGGTTATAATATCGAGCTCGCTCCGGCTTGCGGTTACAGAGGGTAAGAAACCGTGATTTGGAGTCTCCCTGCCGGGACACTATCTTCGCTGCCTACCATAGTCGGTGTGCCGGGATTTCGGGGGAAGTGACCCTGCCTGCCGATTTAACAAGAGCCGCGCCCTCGGGCTGGAGAAGCGGACCTAGGCATTTCGGGCTTATGGGGATTGTCTTGCACGACTATCAGACGACAGTGAAGACGCGCGCGTCGCTTACGGGCACCGGCGTCCACAGTGGCAAAGAAGTTTCCATCAGTTTCCTGCCCGCGGATGCCGATACTGGCATCGTGTTCCAGCTTGTCAACGGAGCAGAGCAGGGCCGCGAGTTCCGCGCCCTGGTCGCCGAGGTTGGCGCCACCGATCTGTGCACCATGCTTGGCGATCCCGCGGGCGAGCACATCGCCACGGTCGAGCACATCATGGCGGCGCTGTTCGGGCTCGGCATCGACAATGTCCTCATCGAGATCGACGGCTCCGAAGTTCCGATCTTCGATGGCAGCGCCATGGCGTTCGTGGAGGCCATCGATCAGGCGGGCATCGAGACGCTGTCGGTCAAGCGCCGTTACATCAGGGTCATCAAGCCGGTCCGTATCGAGAACGGCGCCTCGTGGGCGGAGTTCAGGCCTTATGACGGTACGCGTTTCGAGGTCGAGATCGATTTCGAAAGCCCGGCAATCGGCCGCCAACTGTTTGCATCCGACCTCAATGCCGATATTTTCCGCCGCGACATCGCGCGGGCGCGCACCTTTGGCTTCATGAAGGATGTCGAGCGGCTGTGGGCCGCCGGCTATGCGCTTGGATCCTCGCTGGAAAATTCGCTGGTGATCGGTGACGACAACCGCGTCATCAATATGGGCGGCCTGCGTTATCCGAACGAATTCGTGCGCCACAAGACGCTGGACGCCATGGGCGACCTGGCGCTGGCCGGAGCCCGCTTCATCGGCTGCTTCCGCTCCTATCGCGGTGGCCACAGGATGAACGCCGCGGCGCTGCGGCGCCTGCTGTCGGACCGCACAGCGTTCGAGATTGTCGAAACGACACGCCGCGAGCGTGGCCGCGCGGCAGAGATGAGCGCCGTCAATGCGCCGCTCTACGCGCCCTGGATGATCTGATTCTTTAACGTTTTTCGGATTCCATGTAGGATGGCGGGTGTGGCATCAATGCACCACCATCCAGCGAAATTGCATGGATTCTCCGGCTCTGTCCGACCGCCACAAAAATGTGCGATTGGCTAGACATAGCGTTGCCGGGCAAGGCGGTTATGGTTTATGGCTGCTGCCGTCGATTAGTGCATGTCGCTCAAAAGTGGGGACCAGTTTTGGGACAACAGCATGCAAGAGGCATTAAAATAACGCCGAAAGGGCGCAATCCAATCATGTTCTTCAAGCGAGCCGGTCAATCGAAGGCGCCCCAGCGGTCTGTTATCCTGGCGCTTTCGCTGGTTGTTCCATCGCTCTTTCTGTCGGCCTGCATGTCGTCGCCGGAGAAAGACATCAACCTGTCGACCTATGTCGACCAGACCGAGCCGGCCGACGTTCTCTACAATGAGGGCCTCGCCAATCTGAATGCCGGCCGCCTGGACGAGGCGAGCAAGAAGTTCGACGCCGTCGACCGCCAGCATCCCTATTCCGAATGGGCCCGTAAATCGATGGTGATGGGCGCGTTCGCCGACTATCGAAAGGGCAGCTACGACGATGCGATCTCGTCGGCCAAGCGCTATCTGGCGCTTTACCCGTCCACGGATGACGCGCCCTACGCGCAGTACATCATCGGCCTGAGCTACTATCGCCAGATCAAGGATGTGACGCAGGATCAGAAGGAAGCACGCCAGACCGTGCAGACGATGCAGGATCTGGTGACGCGCTGGCCGACGTCGGAATATGTCGACGACGCCAAGCAGAAGATCCGCTTCGCCAACGACCAGCTCGCCGGCAAGGAAATGCAGATCGGCCGCTATTATCTGGAGCGCCGCGAGTACATCGCCGCCGTCAAGCGGTTCCGCAACGTGGTGGAGAACTATTCCAACACGCGCCATGTCGAGGAAGCTCTGGCCCGCCTCACCGAAAGCTATTACGCGCTGGGGCTGACCTCGGAGGCCCAGACGGCCGCCGCGGTGCTCGGCACCAACTATCCTGACAGCTCATGGTACAAGGATTCCTACAAGCTCCTGCAGAGCAACGGGCTTTCGCCGCGTGAGAATGCCGGATCGTGGATATCCAAGGCCGGGAAGCTGATCACCGGCGCCTGATCCCCAAAGCGCGTCGCAGCGACGCGCTTTTTCGGATTGATCCGATGCTGAAACAAAAAGATAGTGCGGCGCTGCGACTCCGATTGGTCGCGTGCCGCTCCACAGCGGTTCAGTGGTTTGATTGAAGCGCTGAACCGTCCCAACTTTTTGTTCTACGCAATTCCTGTGGGAAAACCGTTACGAACTTTTCCTGGAATTGCTTGAGGTCCGGGTTCTGATGCTTTCCAGACTGTCGATCCGCGATATCGTCCTGATCGAGAAGCTGGATATCGACTTCCAGCCCGGCCTTTCCGTGCTGACCGGCGAAACCGGCGCCGGCAAATCCATCCTGCTCGATGCCCTGTCGCTGGCGCTCGGCGCGCGCGGCGACGCCTCTTTGGTGCGCCACGGCGCGGCACAGGGCCAGGTCATTGCCGTGTTCGATGTGCCGCGCAACCATCCGGTTCGCGCGCTGCTTGTCGAAAATGCCATCGAGGATGACGGCGACATCATCCTGCGCCGCGTGCAGACGGCGGACGGCCGCACCCGCGTCTTCGTCAACGATCAGCCGTCCAGCGTCACCCTGATGCGCGATGTCGGCCGTGCGCTGGTCGAGATCCACGGCCAGCACGACGAACGCGCCTTGGTCGATCCCGGCGCCCACCGCAACGTGCTCGACGCCTTTGGTGGCCATCTTGGCGCCGTTCGCTCGACCGGCGAGGCCTGGCGGCATTGGCGCGCCTGCGAGCAGGAGCTTACGCGCCACCGCGCCAAGGTGACGGCCGCCGCGCGCGAGGCCGACTATCTGCGCGCCGCGGTGGCGGAACTGACCAAGCTCGATCCGCAGCCCGGCGAGGAAACGGAACTGGCCGAACTGCGCGCCCACATGATGCGCGCCGAAAAGATCGCTTCCGAAATCCATGACGCGCAGGATGTGCTGTCCGGCCCGTCCTCGCCCTTGCCGCAACTGGCCAGTCTGCTGCGACGGCTGCAGCGCAAGGCGACGGAGGCGCCCGGCCTGCTCGAGGATGTGGTGAAGTCGCTCGACGAGGCGATGCTGTCGCTCGACGCGGCCCAATCCGGTGTCGAGGCGGCACTTCGCGCCACCGAATATGATCCGCAACGGCTGGAGAAGGCGGAGGAGCGGCTGTTTTCGCTGCGTGCCGCGTCACGCAAGCACAGCGTTGCCGTCGATGATTTGGCGCAGCTGCGCGACACGATGGTTGCCGATCTCGCCGATCTCGACGCCGGCGAGGAACGCCTGCACGGGCTGGAAAAGCAGGCCACAGCTGCGCGCGAGGCCTATGACATCGGCGCCGCGCAGCTGTCCTCGCATCGCCACGCGGCCGCCGTCGGCCTGACCAAGGCCGTCATGGCCGAATTGCCGGCGCTGAAGCTCGAACGCGCCGCCTTCATCGTCGAGATGAAGAGCGAGGCCGAGACCCGCATGGAAGAGGGCATCGACCAGATCGAGTTCTGGGTGCGCACCAATCCCGGCACACGGCCAGGCCCGATGATGAAGGTAGCATCCGGCGGCGAGCTGTCACGCTTCCTGCTGGCGCTGAAGGTGGCGTTGGCCGACCGTGGCTCGGCGCCGACGCTGGTTTTCGACGAAATCGACACCGGCGTGGGTGGTGCCGTGGCGGATGCCATCGGCCAGAGGCTGGCGCGGCTGTCGAAGCGCGTGCAGGTGCTTTCGGTCACCCATGCGCCGCAGGTGGCGGCGCGCGCGGCGACGCATTTCCTGATCTCCAAATCGGGCAGCACCGACCGCGTGGCGACCGGCATTGCCGAGATGGACAGGACGGCGCGGCAGGAAGAGATCGCCCGCATGCTGGCAGGCGCCACCATAACCGACGAGGCGCGCGCCGCCGCCGAGCGGCTGCTGCGTGAAAATACAAACGCGGCGTAGAATATCCAGTGTCATGAGCCGAGTCAGGATATGGCTCCATCCTGCTGTTCAGGAATGATCTTTTCCGAAAACCGGTTCCCACATTTCCGGATCATGCTCTATTGTGACGCGCCACCGTTCGGGGGAGAAAAGCATGGCTGAAAAACCTGTCGATTCGCTCAGCGAAAGCGAGGCTGAAGTCGAACTCCAGCTTCTGGCCGAGGAGATCGCCGGGCACGACCGGCGCTACCATACCGAGGACGCGCCCACGATCACGGACGCGGACTATGATGCGCTGCGGCGCCGCAACCTTGCCATCGAAGAGCGCTTTCCCGGCCTGGTGCGCGAGGATTCGCCCTCGCTCAGGGTGGGTGCCGCACCGGCGGAAGGCTTCACCAAGGTACGTCACGCGGTGCCAATGCTTAGCCTCGCCAAGGCCTATACCGACGAGGACGTCACCGATTTCATCGACCGCGGCCGGCGGTTCTTCGACCGCGACAAGGATCTCGACATCGCCTTCACCGCCGAGCCGAAGATCGACGGGCTGTCGGCATCGCTGCGCTATGAAAAGGGCGTGTTCGTGCAAGGTGCGACGCGCGGCGACGGCGCGGTTGGCGAAGACATCACCGCCAATCTGAGAACCATCGCCGACATCCCCGCGAGGCTGAAAGGCTCAGGCTGGCCCGATACCATCGAGATACGTGGCGAGGTCTACATGACCTATGCGGAATTCGAGGCGCTGAAGCAGCGCTCGGCCGCGGCCGGTGGCCAGGATTACGTCAATCCGCGCAATACGGCTGCCGGATCGCTACGCCAGAAGGATGCCTCCGTCACCGCCAGCCGCAACCTCAAATTCTTCGCCTATGCCTGGGGTTTCACGACAGCGGATCCGGCCCCGACGCAGTACGAATCAGTGCAAAAATTCGCCGACTGGGGCTTCAAGATCAGCCCTTTGATGGTGCGGGCGAAGTCGGCCGATGAACTGGTCGCGCATTACCATCTGATCGAGGAGCAGCGCTCTTCGCTCGGCTATGACATAGACGGCGTCGTCTACAAGGTCGACCAGCTGGAGCTGCAGCGCCGCTGGGGGTTCGTCACCGGCGAGCCGCGCTGGGCCGTTGCCCACAAATTTCCGGCCGAACAAGCAATGACGACGGTGCAGAAGATCGACATCCAGGTCGGCCGCACCGGCACGCTGGCGCCGGTCGCGCGGCTTGCGCCCGTCACCGTCGGCGGCGTGGTGGTCGAGAACGTGACGCTGCACAATGAGGACTACATCAAGGGCTTTGACAGCAACGGCCTGCCGATCCGTGATGGCATCGATGTGCGCATTGGCGATACGGTGGTGATCCAGCGGGCAGGGGATGTCATCCCGCAGATCGTCAGCGTCGTCGTCGACAAGCGTCCGGCCGATGCCGTGCCTTACGAGTTCCCGCATACCTGTCCGGTGTGTGGTTCGCCGGCGACGCGCGAGATCAACGAGAAGACCGGTAAGGAGGATTCGCGGCGCCGCTGCACCGGCGAGCTGATCTGCGCAGCACAGGCCGTGGAACGGTTGCGCCATTTCGTCTCGCGCGGCGCCCTGGATATTGAAGGCCTTGGCGCGGAGAACATCGATACGTTCTTCAACGCCGGACTGATCAAGACGGCCGCCGATATTTTTACCCTCAGGGACCGTCGCCCCGCCGTCACCAGGGCGCTGGCCGAGCGGCGCGAGGAGCAGGCCAGGCAGCGCGAGGCGGCATCCGGCAAGACCCGCAAGAATGTGCGCAGCGTCGAGGACCGCAACTATGAAGGCCTCGACAAGCTGTTTGCTGCCATCGATTCGCGCCGCGAGCCGGAACTCGACCGCTTCATCTTCGCGCTCGGCATCCGCCATATCGGCGAGACGACGGCCGCCTTGCTTGCCAAGACCTTTTCCACCATCGAGGAGCTGATCCGCGTCGGCAAGGAGACGGCGGCAGCGGAGGATCCGCACACGGTCTTCCCATCGGTCAACGGCATTGGCGACACGGTGATCGATGCGCTGCGCGATTTCTTCGGCAATGAGCGCAATGACGACGTGCTCGACAAGCTGCTCGGAGAGGTCAAGCCGAAGCCGTATATCGTCACCGTCTCGGCCGACAGCGAGGTCGCCGGCAAGACCATCGTCTTCACCGGTTCATTGGAGAAGATGACGCGTTCCGAAGCCAAGGCGATGGCCGAGCGTCTTGGCGCCAAGGTCGCCGGCTCGGTTTCGGCGAAGACCGATCTGCTGGTGGCAGGACCGGGGGCCGGCTCCAAGCTCAAGCTTGCCAGCGAACTCGGTGTCGAAGTCATCGACGAGGACACCTGGCTGCAGCGGGTCGGTAAGTCGTGACGGACGGAGCGTTCAAAGGCTTCGGCCCAAAGGCCATTCCATTCCTGAAGGCACTGGACTTCCACCAGAGCCGGGAGTGGTTTTTGGAGAACCGCGACCTGTTCGAACAGGAATTGCGCGATCCTCTGGGTGATCTGGTCGACACGCTGACGCAGCGTTTCGCGGATGCCGGGCTCAGCTTGCGCGGCGACCGCAAGAAGTCACTGTTTCGCATCAACCGTGACGTGCGCTTCGCCAAGGACAAGCGGCCGTACAACCGGCATGTCTCGGCGATCCTGTCGCTGGATGGCAGCAAGTCCGTGCAGGGCGTGTTCTACGTTCATATCGGGTTGGAGGGATGCTTTGCCGGCATCGCCTGGTGGCAGCCGGAGGCAGCGCTGCTGCTGGCGATGCGGCGGGCCATCGAGACGTGGCCCGACAGGTTTCGCGCCATGGTGAAGGCGTTGAAGAAGAACGGCCTCGAACTCGATGCCGAGGACCGCATGAAGCGCACGCCGCGCGGCTTCGAGCATGTCACGGACGAAGACCTCATTACCGCCATCCGAAATCGGCATTTTGCCGTTCGGCATGCGATCGACCCGGCCGATATTCATGCGCCGGAATTGGTCGAGGAACTTGTCGACTTCACCTTGCGCGCCAAGCCGCTGCTCGACTGGGGCAGGGCGATCGAGGGCAAAACCGCGAAGGACTGAGCCACGGTTCAAGTGCGGCAACGATCATTTCCGCTGATCGTTTGGCTCAAGCGAATTCGTGTGACAAGGCAAGGTACGCCGCCTACATACCGCCACTCCCTTGTTGTTGTGCATGTCGTTTTCCCAAAACCGCTACGCACTTTTGGGCGACATGCAGCAGGAGTGGTGATGGCGACGGACGTGATCTCAGAGGGCGGCGGCAAAAGCGACTTCTGGCAAGGCGTGCGGCTCTCCATGCCTGTCGTGGTGGCGTCGGCGCCGTTCGCGGTGCTGTTCGGGGCGCTTGCCGTCGACAATGGCTTCTCGATCCTCGAAGCCTTCCTGATGAGCGCGCTGATCTATGGCGGCGCCAGCCAGATGGTCGGCATCCAGCTGTTTGGCCAGCATGTCGCGCCGTGGCTGATCGTGCTGTCGATCTTCGCCGTCAATTTCCGCCATGTGCTCTACTCCGCCGGCATCGGCCGGCGCATCGCGCACTGGCCTGTCATCCAACAGGCAATCGGCTATTTCATCCTCACCGATCCGCAGTTCGCGGTGGCCGAGGCGAGGGCGCAATCCGGCCAGACCGTCGGCTTCGCCTGGTATCTGGGGCTTGGCCTGCCGGTCTATGTGTTCTGGGTGATCGAAAGCGCGCTCGGCGCGGTGTTCGGCAAGCTCATCCCCGACACGCATGCGCTGGGCATCGATTTCCTGCTGCCGATCTACTTTCTCGGCCTGGTGATGGGCTTCCGCAAGCGGCCGCTGTGGCTGCCGGTGGTGGTCGCCAGTGCCTGCGCCTCGATCATCGCCTACAAGACGGTGGGCTCGCCTTGGCACGTCTCGATCGGCGCCATTGCCGGCGTGCTGCTCGCGGTCATCCTGCCACCGCACCATAGTGGCGTGGGAGAGCGGCCATGAGCACGACCTTCTGGATCATCATCGCCGGCGCGATCGCCACCTATCTGACGCGCATCGG
Source organism: Mesorhizobium kamtschaticum (assembly GCF_056174585.1). Taxonomy (NCBI): domain Bacteria; kingdom Pseudomonadati; phylum Pseudomonadota; class Alphaproteobacteria; order Hyphomicrobiales; family Phyllobacteriaceae; genus Mesorhizobium; species Mesorhizobium kamtschaticum. The sequence goes on from NZ_CM149691.1 coordinate 3,983,121, forward strand.
TGGGCATCTGGTCATCTCTCGCTTCGACAACATCCATCCGCGCGTCGAGGCCGGCCTCAACGCCGTGCCGGCAGCCGTGCTGACGACGTTGGTGGCGCCGGAGCTGTTGAATGCCGGACCAGCCGAATGGGCGGCATTGGCCGTCACCGCCGTGGTCTCGCTGCGCGGCGGGCTGATGTCGATGTTCTTGGCCGGTGCGGCGGTGCTGATCCTGGCGCGCCAATTTGTGGGATAGGGCAGCGTCAGCCTTCCAAGCTGAATATCAGCCCGCTCAAATCTTCGCGTCGTGCGGCAGCGGCGCGGTTGCCTTTTCAAGCCAGGCCAGCGTCTCGCCATCAAGCATCGGCCCGATCTCGGCCAGCACCCAGCCATGGTAGGCGTCGAGCCAATGCAGCTCCTCGCGCGTCAGCAGGTCTGACCGCACCAGCCGCTTGTCGATCGGCGCCAGCGTCAGCGTCTCGAAGCCGTGCATGGCGATGTCGCCGCCCTCGATCTGTTCGGCCGGCGTCACCAGGATAAGGTTCTCGATGCGGATGCCGTAGGCGCCTTCCTTGTAATAGCCGGGCTCGTTGGACAGCATCATGCCTTCGAGCAGCTTTTCGGTGCCGGTGCGGGCAATGCGTTGCGGGCCTTCATGCACGGCGAGATACGAGCCGACGCCATGGCCGGTGCCATGGGCGAAGTCGCAGCCATGCTTCCACAGCGCCATGCGGGCGACAGCGTCGATCTCCGAGCCGCGCGTGCCGGCGGGGAAGCGCAGCCTGGAAATGCCGATCATGCCTTTCAGCACCAGCGTGAAGCGTTCGCGCATCTCCTCGGTCGGCTGGCCGATCGGCACGGTGCGGGTGATGTCGGTGGTGCCGTCCTGATACTGCGCGCCGGAATCGAGCAGGAACAGCCCGCCGGCCTGCAGCTTGCGGCTGGTGGCGCGCGACACGCGGTAGTGCATGATGGCGCCGTTCGGGCCGGCGCCGGAAATGGTATCGAAGGAGACGTCGCGCAGCGGCATCTGCGTTTCCTCGCCGGTCTGCCGGCGGCTCTCTTCCAGCCTGATGACGACCGCGATCTCGTCGAGCGAGCCGGGTTTTTGCCGCTCCAGCCAGCACAGGAGCTTCGCCACCGCCGCGCCGTCACGGCGATGCGCGGCGCGCGAGCCATTGATCTCGGCCTGGTTCTTGGTGGCGCGCGGGATGCGGGCAGGATCCGGCGCGGCAATCACGGTGCCGCCATTGTCCTCGACCAGCATGCGCAGCCGGTCGGCCGCCAGCACCGGGTCGAGCGCGATCTTGGCGCCACCCTTGGCAAGCGCTGCGATCGCCGCTTCGAATTCGCCGGGCTCATGCAGATCGGCGAGCTGGGTGAGATAGGCCGCGACCTGGCGCGGGAATTTGCGCTTGTCCATGAACAATTGGTGCGATCCGTCGGCGGCGAGGATGGCGAAGCCGAGCGCCAGCGGCGTGTGCGGCACGTCGCCGCCACGGATGTTGAAAGCCCAGGCGATGGAGGAGGGGTCGGTCAGCACCGCATGGGCGGCGCCGTCCTTGCCGATCGCCACCGCCAGCCGCGCCAACTTGTCCTTGGCGAGCTCGCCGGCAAAGCCGATCGGGTGCAGCTCGACCGGGGCCACCGGCGCCTCGGGCTGATCCTTCCAGATGATGTCGATCGGGTTCCTGTCGAGCGGCACCAGAACGGCGCCGGTCTTGTCGGCCGAGGCCTGCAGGGCCTTGACCTCGCTGATCGTGTGCAGCCAGGGATCGAAGCCCAGCCGCGCGCCCTTGCCGATATTGTCCTTGAGCCAGACGGCGGGCGGGTTGTCGACCAGGCTTTCGATCGAAAAGATGTCGAGATCGACCTCATTTCGCACCTGCAGCGTGTAGCGTCCGTCGACAAAGACGAAGGCGCGGTCGCGCAAAACGATGGCGACACCGGCCGAGCCGCTGAAGCCGGTCAGCCATTTCAGCCGTGCCGAACGATCGGCGACATATTCGCCCTGATGCTCGTCCGCACGCGGAACGATGAAACCATCGAGGCCATTCGCGGCCAGCCACTGACGCAGCAGCGCCACGCGCGGCTTGCCGACGGAAGGGTCGCCTGCGGAATCGAAGGTCTGGAACATGATGGGCCTCCTGATGCTGGCCTGACCGTAGCCTATAGGCCCGGAAATCGGAATCGATTTCCGGCCGGCGCAACCTGCTACAGCGCCGCTTGGCTGACAACCAAATGGGGCTGGTCCAGCAGCACGAAGGCTGGGTTGTCGTTGTTCATCGCCGACACGACGCGGCATTGCTGCGCTGCCGCCAGCACCAGGGAATTGCAACCAGAAAAAGTCAGCAAAGGCTGCTTTTTGAGCGTGCGTCACTTCGCACGGCAAGTTATCTGGTTCGGGTTTTCTTGTCTTGACCGCCGGGGGTGGGCCTTTCGGTCAGGGTTGGTGTCGGGGAACAGTTCCGGCACGCTGTTGAAAGCCATGATGCTGGCCATGCGCCGCTTGCAGGATCGATGTTGAAAAAGAGGACTATATCCTGAGCCAGTCAGTCGGCAAAAACCGCGCTTGTGCGCAGTTTGGCATCTGGTGTGGCCAACTATTGATTGATGCAAATTCGCAACGGAGTTGCTCTGATTTCTTGTCTGGGCTCTGTGTTGCTTGGTTCCGGTAATTTTTACGGCCTACATTCGCTTGTCTGTCGGCGGCGGTTTTCGTAGCGTCGCCATGGGCTTCAAGGGTCGATTCAGCCAATGGATGGCTGGTCGGGGGATTTTCATGAGACATTCCGTTTCTACAGTGCGTGCCAAAGGCGAGGGCGAGGTGAACGAGCGGCTTGCGGGCTCGCTTCTGTCGTCCACGTCGCTTCCCGCTCTGCTGTTAGCCGGGCTGATCGTGGCCGCTGTAACGCCGATCACGTCAGGTGTCGCCTCGGCCGAGGATTTCGCTCACAACAGCGGCGATTGGGGTACGGCTGCGAACTGGACTCCCGCAACGGTTCCCAACGGCGTCGATGCGGTCGCGAACTTCAACCATGATGCGCCGGACCAGGGGCTCGGCTATACCGTTTTCCTGACTGGCGGACCCTATACGGTCGGCACGCTGAACTTGAATGCCACGAGCACCTCTGGCGGTTACCGGTTTTCAAACGGCGTTTTGAATTTCCAGGCCTCCGGGCAGGCCTCGATCAACGTGCAGACGAACAATTTCATTCCCGACCTGGACGCCGGCGGCAGTTTCAATTTCGTCTCCGACACTGTCGTCACGGTCGATGCCGGTGCTCATTTTACGGCCGATGGAGTGATCTCGGGCGCAAGCCTCACCAAGAGCGGTGACGGCTTGCTTACCTTGAATGGCGCAAACACCTACACCGGCGGCACCAACCTCTACGGCGGCACGCTCAGCCTCGGCAACAACAACGCGCTGGGAACCGGCCTGCTTTCCGCCTTCAGTGGAACGGTGATCGATATCCAGGATGGCGTCACGATCAACAACGACCTGACCATCGATCTCAGCCAGACCATCAATGTCGGATCCGGGGCAACCGGAACCTATGCCGGCCAGATTTCGGACCTCAGCGATCCATCCGCGATCGTCAAGACCGGCGCCGGCACGCTCGTGCTGACCAACAACAACAGTTTCGGCTCCGGCGCCCGGATCGAGGAGGGAACGATCCGGGTCACGGCCGATTATGCTTTGGGTTTGGGGCCGATCACGCTGGATGGCGGCACGCTGCAGGCGGGTGCGAACCTTACCCTTCCGAATGTTTCGATCCTGTTTGGCTCCGCCGGCGGCACCATTGACACAAACGGCTTTGACGTCACCACGACCGCCAGCATGGGAGACGACAGCACGCCGAGCGGGACGTTTACCAAGACGGGGGCCGGAACGCTGACAGTGGACGGTTTTGCTGGCAACAACACCTATGCCACGGCCACCGATGTCGCCCAAGGCACGCTCAAGGCGGGCCTGTTCGCCGCCAACATTTTCAGCGCTAACAGCGCCTATACGATCGAAAGCGGTGCAACGCTTGATCTCAACAATTTCGACCAGGCGATCGGCTCGCTTGCCGGCGCCGGAGCGGTCAATGCCGGGACAGGCAAGCTGACGACCGGAGGCAACAATGGCTCGACGGTGTTTTCGGGCGTCATCACGGGTACCAACGGACTGATCAAGGACGGCACGGGAACTTTCGAGCTGTCGGGTACGAACGCCTTGTCGGGCGGGACCGAGGTGAAGGCCGGTACCTTGCTGGTTTCCGGCTCCCTGATCGGTTCGGCCATTACTGTCGACAGCGGCGCCACGCTCGGCGGCGGTGGTTCGGTTGGGTCGATCGCTGTTTCCGGCACGGTCGCCCCCGGCAAGAATGGCATCGGCGCGCTGGCGGTCTATGGCGACGCCAGCTTCGCAGCCGGCTCGACCTATGCGGTCGAACTGAATTCCGCCGGTGCTACCGATCGGATCGTTGCCGTAGGCACGGCAAGCATAGCCCCAGGCGCCGGCTTGAGCGTGACCAATATTGGGCTGGACGACCTGGTGGCGGGCTCCCACTACGTCGTGCTTCAAGCCGCCAGCGTGGCCGGAACCTTCACCCTGGTGGGCGATCCGCAGGTCTCCGCCTTCGTCCGTCTGAGCACCCACTCGATCACGACGCAGGCCTATGTCGACGTCATCCAGACACAGACCTTCGGCTCGGCCGGCGTGACGCCGAACCAGATTGCCACCGGTGACGGGCTGGACAGCGCGGCCAGCAGTGCCTTGGTCAGCGCGGTGCTTGCTCTGCCGAGCGACGCGGCGGCGCAGGCCGCTTTCGACCAGCTTTCCGGCGAAATCCATGCCTCGGCCAAGGGCATGCTGGTGCAGGACAGCCGCTTCCTGCAAGACGCGGTGACGGCGCGCCTGCGCGCCGCCTTCGGTGACAGCGGCAAAACCGCCTCGCTGCCGGTCATGGCCTATGGCGAGGACGGCGTTCAGCCCGTCGCCGCCGACACGGACCGTTTCGCCGTCTGGTCGCAGGGATTTGGCTCGTGGGGCGGTGCCGACAGCGACGGCAATGCGGCTGCCTTCGATCGTTCGACCGGCGGCCTGCTGGTCGGCGCCGACGGCCTGGCCGGCAACTGGCGCATCGGCGTGGTCGGCGGCTACAGCCGCACCAGCTTCGATGCCGATGACAGGAACTCTTCCGGCGACAGCGACAATTATCATCTCGGCCTCTATGGCGGGACCAACTGGGGCGCTGTCGCCTTGCGCACCGGTGCCGCCTACACCTGGCACCGGATCTCGACATCGCGCTCAGTCGCTTTCCAGGGCTTCACCGACAGTCTGTCGGCCGATTACGACGCCGCGACCGGGCAGGCCTTCGGCGAACTGGCCTACAAGACCGATGCCGGGCCGTTTGCCTTCGAGCCCTTCGCCAATCTTGCTTATGTCAATCTGCACACCGATGGTTTTGCCGAGAGCGGCGGCGCCGCGGCGTTGACCAGCAACAGTTCAACCACCGATGCGACCTTCACCACGCTTGGCGTCAGGGCTTCGACCGACGTCACCCTTGGCGGCGTGGCGGCGACCGCGCGCGGCATGCTCGGCTGGCGCCATGCTTTCGGCGATGTGACGCCGCTATCGACCGTCGCCTTCGCGGGTGGTGACAGCTTCACCATTGCCGGCGTGCCGATCGCCAGGGATGCGGTGCTGGTCGAAGCCGGCTTCGACGTGCAATTGGCACACAATGCCACGCTTGGCCTGTCCTATGCCGGACAGTTCGGGGCGGATGCCTTCGACAATGGCTTCAAGGCCAATCTGGGCATCAAGTTCTAGGAATTGACGCCGTCGAGGCTGGCAGTGTCTTGCCGGCCTCAATGCTTGAGGTGAATCGTCACCCAGCCCTCGCGGTGCAGCGTGCGCACGTGCCGAAAATTCTGGCCAACATAGGCGGAAATGACGGCGTCGCGCTGGCGCTCGAGGATGCCTGACAGCACGATCGAGCCGCCAAGCGCGATGTGTCCGGCCATTTGCGGCGCCAGCCGCATCAGCGGCCGTGCCAATATGTTGGCGACGATGAGATCGAAGGGGCCGCGCTTGCCGAAGATCGGGTGGTGGAAGCCCGGCGCGGTCACTGTTTCGATCAGCCCCTTGACGTGGTTTAGCCGTGCATTGGCGGCGGCGACCTTCACCGCCACCGGATCGATGTCAGTGGCCAGCACCGGAATATGCGCCAGCTTGGCGACGGCGATCGCCAGCACGGCGCTGCCGGTGCCGAGGTCGAGCGCGTTGCGCGGGCGCTCGCGCCGCACCACTTTCTCCAGCATTTCGAGGCAGCCGGCGGTGGTGCCGTGATGGCCGGTGCCGAAGGCGAGCCCGGCTTCGATCTCGATGGCGAGTTCGCCGCTGTGGCGCTTCGTGCGATCATGCCCGCCGTGGACGAAGAAACGGCCGGCGCGCACCGGCTTCAGGCCTTCCAGAGAGTGGACGACCCAGTCGATGTCGGGCAGCGCCTCGCGCTCGATCGGCTTCGACAGAGCGAGGCCGGCGAGAACGTCCTTCATCCGCGCCTCGACAGCATCGACGTCGCCATCGGTATAAAGCGAGACTTCGTGGATATCCTGGTCCTCGTCGACCTCGATCACGGCGATCGGCAGGCCTTCATCCTCGAAGGCCATTTCGAGCGTCGCGAAGACGCGCTCCGCCTCGATCTTTCCGGTGGTGAAATGGAGCCGCGTCTGGGTCATCGAGTCAGTATCAACCCTTGGCCGCGAGGCGCTTCAGCTTTTCGACTGCGGTGCTGGCGCTTTCGCCATAGGCGATCGTGCCGGCAAAGTCGCCCTTGGCGTTGAGCAGCAGCACCGAGGCCGTGTGATCCATCGTGTAGTCGCCGTCGCCGGTGTCGACCTTCTTCCAGTAGATGCCAAACGACTTGGCCATGGCATGGACCTTGTCCGGGTCGCCCGTAATGCCGATGATGCGGTCGGAGAAGTTGCTGACATAGGCGTTCATCACCGCCGGCGTATCACGCTCCGGGTCGACCGAGACGAAATAGGCATGCAAGGTCTTGCCGTCGTCGCCGAGCGTCTTCAGCCAGCCGGAGAGTTCGAACAGCGTGGTCGGGCAGACTTCCGGGCAATGGGTAAAGCCGAAGAAGACGACGCTGGGCTGCCCACGGAAGGCGGCTTCGGTGATCGGTGCGCCTTTCTGGTCGACCAAAGTGAAGGGGGCGCCGAATGGTTCGCCGCCATAATGGCCGCGATACCAGTCGAAGCTCAGCCAGCCGATGCCGGCCGCCATAAGGACGAGAATGCCGACCAGGATAGAACGCATCATCAGAAAAGTCCGTTTGCAGAAATCATCGCGCCGGCTCGATGCCGCGCCGGTGCGACACTCTTAGCGGTTCGGGCCTGCGCAGGCAAAGTGCCGCGATGCCGCAACCGCGGTGGTGTTGACGCTTGTGCTTGCAAAGCCGCACAACGCGTCCCACCTGAGACCGGCAACTCGAACCGCAGGAGGCTCCTTTGCTCGAACTGATTGGGCGCGAACGGATTGGTCGAAAACTGATCGGCGGCGCCGTGGCCGCGTGCGTCATGCTGGGCGCTGGCAATGCCGTCGCCGAGGAAGTCGGCAAGGTCGGCGTCGACTGGCTCGGCAATGACATCATCGTCGAGGCGATCAAGGACCCGAAGGTGGAGGGCGTGACCTGCCACGTTTCCTATTTCGATCGCGGCATCATCGATCGCCTGCACAAGGGCAACTGGTTCGAGGATCCCTCCGATTCCTCGATCTCCTGCCGTCAGACTGGGCCGATCACCATCGGCGACATCGACATGAGCGAGGGCGGCGAAGAGGTTTTCAAGCAAGGCATCAGCCTGATCTGGAAGAAGCAGGTGGTGAACCGCATCTACGACAAGACCAACGAGACGTTGATCTATCTCTCGCATTCGCGCCAGGTGCAGAACGGCTCGGCCAAAATGTCGGTCACCACCGTGCCGCTGTACGGCCAGAGCGTGGTGTGGACCAACGGCAAGCCGAAATAGGCTGGGCGATTGGTCCCCGATAGGGCACCACTAAGTTGGAGACAGAAGCTGGCTCTTTACGTCATGCTTGAGGAGACCCGATGATTTCCCCACCGCCCCGGAGCCGGCCTCAGACAATTGCATGTGACTTCTGCGGCGCGAAATATGACGACGTCAGAAAATTCTTTGCCGGTCATGCCAGATACAGCTGCGAGAAATGTATTGCCCCTGCATTCAAAGGCAGCCTTTGCCTGTTTGGGACACCTAGCTCAATGACTTTCGTGTGCTCGGTATGTGAGTTCCAGAATGATGGAAAGAGGCGGTTTGTAGCTGAAAAGGTCTCATTTATTTGCGACGAATGCGTCAGCGTCGCAACCGAGCGGCTGGGCACTATAAGTTGAGCTTCCGTAATAGGCGAAGCTATGCGTTGGGACCCCGGCTTGCGGGACCAATCGTCCGGGGGTAAAGCCCCCCGATGGACCGTTCCGAAAACCTCGTCCTGAAAGATCCCGAGCCGCGCATCCATCCGACCGCGGAGTTGAAGGCGTGCAAGCTTGGCCGCTACGCCTCGATCGGCGAGCGGGTGGTGCTGCGCGACGTCAGCGTCGGCGACTTCTCCTATTTCGAGCGCCATTCGGAAGCCATCTACACAAGCATCGGCAAATTCTGCTCGATCGCCGCCAACAGCCGCATCAATGCGCTGGAGCATCCGATCGAAAGGCTGACCCAGCACAAGGTCAGCTATCGGCCGAACGAGTATTTCCGCTGGCTGGGTGTCGATGCGGCATTCCGCGAGCGGCGGCAGTCGAAAGCCGTGAGCATTGGCCATGACGTCTGGGTCGGCCACGGCGCGGTGGTCATGCCTGGCATCACCATCGGCAATGGCGCCGTCATCGGCGCCAATGCGGTGGTGACGCAGGACGTGCCGTCCTACTCGATCGTCGCCGGCGTGCCGGCAAAGCCGCTGCGGCCGCGCTTTGCCCCTGACATAGCGGCGCGGATCGAAGCGCTCGCCTGGTGGGATTGGCCGGTCGATAAACTCGCCAGGGCGGTTCCCGACATCCAGGCCATGCCGATCGGGGCCTTCCTCGATCGCTGGGAAAACGACGCCGTTTAGAGCAATTCCAGGAAAAGTGTGATGTCTTGGACCGGTCGGCGCTTTCGGGACCCGTGCTCCGCCCTCATCAGACTGAAACCCCTTCCGCCATGCGGGGGTGGCGCAGCGGAAGGGGCTGGAGGTAAACCGCTGTGAAGCGGAAGGAGCAGGCTCTCTTGCCTGCACGGTTACTATGACATTAAACCGATAAGGTGTGTTTTCTGACGCATACTCGCTTTGCGTGTATTCAATTGTGCCTGACGTATTTCCAGCCGGCGGGAACCTGAGACGGTCGCCGGTTGTTTCTCATCGCCGCAGCCATTGAGAGATATCGACAGATGGAAAAGCTTTTCACCAGGATCGCCAACTGGGTCGCCCACATAACCGGCCTGCCGCTGACATTCGTCGGTTGCTGCCTGATCATCGTCGTCTGGGCGGTGAGCGGGCCGTTCTTCGGTTTCTCGGACACCTGGCAATTGGTGATCAACACCGGCACGACCATCATCACCTTTCTGATGGTGTTCCTGATCCAGAACACCCAGAACCGCGACGGCGCCGCGATCCAGGCCAAGCTCGATGAGTTGATCCGGGTCAGCGAGGGCCACAACCATTTCATCGGCATCGAGCACCTGACCGAATCCGAGGTCGAGGAGATCCGCGACAAGTGCGAGCGGGCAGCGAAGCGGCATGACCAGCGGCATGATCGAGAAGATCGCCACCATGGCGGCGAAAAAGGTCGTGACGCAGAAGCGTCCCTCAAAAAGAACGCGGCGTAAGCGCCTCAGATTGAACGAGAAATCAACCTCAGGGTCCTGCCTGTTCTTGTTTGAGCGTGACCTGATCCGAAAACCGGTTCCTGTCCTCGAGGTAGGTCCGAAGACATGCTTTCGAGGCGACGCTCATTGCTTCACGAAGGCCGCGAAAGCATCCTTGTGATCGGGATGCCAGCGCGACAGAGCAGGCCGGTTTTCGATGATGTCGCCGATCGCCCAAGCCATGCGTTTCTCGTCCAGCGGCCGCGCTACATCATTGTCCGGGCACAGGATGTAGAAGTCGCCCCTGACCAGGGATTCCAGCATGAAATCAACGACCTGCTCGCCGGTCCAGGCGCCAGCCGGCTTTTCCGTCGCGCCTTCGGTGAGGCCGGTATAGGTGAGGCCGGGGATCAGCAGATGCGCCGAGAGGCGGGCGCCCGGCTCGTTGCGCAGTGCATGCGCCAGGCCTTCGGTGAATGTCTTCACGCCGGCCTTGGAGACATTGTAGGCCAGGTTGCCGGGCGGCGTGGTAATGCCTTGCTTGGAGCCGGTGTTGATGACCAGGCCTGGCCTGGCCGACGCCAGCATGCGCGGCGCGAAGGCTTCGACGCCATGCACGACGCCCCAGAAATTGATGTCGAGCAGCCGTTTCCAGGCATCGCGGTTTTCCCACGGCTTTCCGGGATTGTCGCCGACGCCGGCATTGTTCATCAACAGCGAGACCTCGCCGAAGGCGCCGAATGCCCGATCGGCGAGACGATCGACCTCATCGGCCTTCGACACGTCTGACGCAACGGCAAGCACGGCGTCGTCGCCGGCAATGGCCGAGATCGCCCGGGAGGCATCGTCAAGGCGGGTGCCGCCAATGTCGGCGAGCACGATCTTCATGCCCATGAGCGCAAGCCGCTTGGCGGCTGCCAGACCGATGCCGCTGGCGGCTCCGGTGATGACGGCGGTGTTGCCTTTGCCAAGCGCGGGCAGGGCGGTCTGGATTTCGGCGTCGGTGATCATGAGCAACGGTGTCCTTTTCTCGATGGCGCCGAACTTAGCGCTCGAACGGGCTTGCGCAAGCCTCCGTCAACACGTGTTCGGGTTGACCACTCCGGTCGAGGCTGCGCATGTTGCTTGGGCACTGCCGGGGCAAAAGGAGCCTTTTGCCTGGGCAAAATGGAGATCTTCGATTGACGGACTGGGTTGTAATTCTGAAGGAGCAGACCGCCACCGGCGACCAGATGGGGCGCGAGGTGCCGCAGATGCTGGCCAACCCCGATATCAGCGAAGCGCAGGTCAAGACACTGTTCGCCGCGCTGGAAAAACAGGCCGAGTTCGTCGAGAAACTGCGCATGGCGCTGGAGAAATTCGGCCATGATTTCTCGATCATCAAGGCAGCCGAACGGTTGGAGGAGCGCTACGCCGACCTTGCGGCTTCAGTGGCGGAAAAGCTGAAGGCGATGCGCAAATAGGGCTATTCCTGGCGTTATTTTTCGAGAACGCGCGAAAAGCGCGTATCCGGCACAAGCCAGACCAGGGCGACGGCAACGTAGAGGCCCACACTGACCCACCGGTTGAGGAAGGCCAGCGCAACGGCTGCGATATAGACGGCGAGCGAAAGCCTTCCCTTGCGGTCATTGCCAATTGCCTTGGCAAAGGCGGTATCCTGACCATGCAGCCGGTGCAGCGCCAGGACCAGGATGGCATAGGCGGTCGCGCACAGTGCGAGGTCGACGCCATAGACCGCGACCGGGACCGTGGCGAAATGGTTCTCGCCCATGAAAGCAGTCGTTACGGGCATCAAGGACAGCCAGAACAACAGGTGCAGGTTCGCCCAAAGGACCCGGCCGTCGACGCGCTGCACGGTGTGGAACATGTTGTGCAGATTGTTCCAGTAGATGCCGACATTGATGAAGGACAGTACATAGCAGAGGAAGACCGGCCATTGCGGCAGCAGCGCCGAAATGTCCTCGCCCTCAGGCACCTTCAGGTCCAGCACCATGATGGTGATGATGATGGCCACCACGCCATCGGTGAATGCCTCGACCCTGCCTTTGCCCATGGATTCTCCCCTTACCAATCCGGTCGAAGGTAAGAGAGGATTTCGCCCAGCGCCATGGGCGAACTTCAACTTGGCAGGAGTGAATTCAGGCGGGGAACGCATGCCTCGCAAAGCCGTTGGTGATGAGATCCCCCGACCAAGATGTCGAAATGACCGCTCACAGCATCGTCCTGACACGTAACAACGAATTCGACGGCGCTGCGGCAAGGGCGGTCGTCGCTGCCATGATCGCGGTCTTGTTTGCCGGCAGCACGGCACTGACGCCGCTCTACATCATCTACAAGCAGGCGTTCGGCTTCTCCCAGATCACGCTGACCCTGATCTACGCCGTGTATGTGATCGGCAATCTCGCGGCGCTTTTGATGTTCGGCGGCGTGTCGGATCTAGTCGGCCGTCGTCCGGCTGCCTTGGCGGCGATGGCTGTGGCCGTGGTCAGCACGTTGCTTTTTCTGTTCGCCGAAAATGTTGCGTGGCTCGACGCCGCGCGGATTCTGATGGGTCTGGCGATCGGCGTCGGTACCGGAACCGGCACGGCATGGCTGACCGAACTGATCGCGACCAGCGACAAGTCGCGTGCCGCCACGATCGCCACCAGCACCAATTTCCTGGGTCTCGGACTTGGCGCGCTGGGAGCGGGCCTGCTGGCCGAATATGCGCCATGGCCGCTCAGGCTGACCTTCGTTGTCAATCTGGCTGTGCTTGTCCTGGTCACCCTATTGATCCTGCGCACGCGCGAGACCGTTTCACGACCAGGGAAACTGGCTGATATTTCGATGCGGCCCAGGCTTTCCGTGCCTGGCAACGTCCGAGCCCGCTTCGTGGCGCCTGCGGTGACCGGCTTCGGTGCCATGGCACTGGTCGGTTTCTATGCGGCACTTGCGCCGAGCATCCTGGCGCAGCAGCTCAAGGTGACCAACCATGCCGCAGCCGGCGCGGTGTTCTTCGAACTCACAATCGTGGCCGCCGTGACCATTCTGGCGACGACGCGGCTCTCAAGCCGTGTCACCATGTTTGCGGCGCTGGTCTTGATCATCCCCACCGTTGGATTGATTGTGGCGGCACAATTCTTCGGCTCGATGGCCATCATGATCATCGCCACTGCCTGCTGCGGCTTGGCGTCGGCGCTTGGCTATCGCGGCGGTTTGCAAGTGGTCAACCAGATTGCGCCTGCCGACAGGCGCGCCGAGGTGGTGTCGGCCTTTTTCATCTGCTGTTTTTGTGGCAACGCGCTGCCGGTCATCGGTATCGGCATTCTGTCGAATTGGACCACCGCAACGACGGCAAGCCTGGCCTTTGCCTGCATGATCACGGTCTTTTCCCTGGTGGCGCTCGCTTTTGGCGCGAAGCATGCGCGATAGATCGCCGACAGTTCGGCGTCGCCGGCGTCAATGAAGTCGGCTTTCAGCCGTTCGGCGTTTCCGGCGCCATGTTGGCGCGCCCGCGCGGCACGCCAAGCCCGGTGTCCGGCGGCTCGCCGGCGGCCGGCCTGTTCTCGATCATGTGCAAGCTGCGCCAGCCGCCGAAGCGGTAATAGGCCGCGGCCAGAACCAGCGAGGTGATCGAGCCGGCCGGGAAACTCCACCACAGCGCTTCCTCGCCGATCACGCCGCGCATGAAATAGGCAAAGCCGGTGCGCACGATGAGCACCGAGATCACCAGGATGATCAGTGGCGGCATCACCGCACCGGTGGCACGTACGGTGGCGAACAGCACGATGGTGATGCCGAACAGGATGAACGACCAGGACGCAACAGAGTTGATGTGGGCGGCGATATCGATCGCAGCACTGTCGCTGCTCAGGAACAGGCTGAGGATCGAGCGGTCGAAGAGCCACAGCAGCGCGACCAGGGCGCCGGTCAGGACAAGGTTGAAGCCGACGCCGGAGGCGGCGATGCGGCCGATCCGATCCCAGCGGCCGGCGCCGACATTCTGCGCTGCCATCGAGGAGACCGCTGCACCGATGGCCAGCGCCGGCATCTGGATGTAGGTCCACAACTGCGCGGCGATGCCGTAGGCGGCGGCGACCTGTGAGCCGTAGGCATTGACGATGCCCATCACGGTCAGTGCCGCCGCCGAGATGACGATCATCTGCAGGCCCATCGGCACGCCCTTGAAGACGATTATGCGCAGCAAAGCCGGATCGGGCCGCAGCAGAGCGAGATTGGCGCCGGCCAGCCGCAACGGATGCTTGCGTACATAGAGCACGACAAGAATGGCGATGACGCTCACCGTCTGGCCGATCAGCGTCGAAGTGGCGGAGCCCGCAATTCCGAGTTCCGGGAAGGGTCCGATGCCGCGGATGAGCAGCGGGTTGAGCACGATATCGAGGACCACCGCCAGCGCCATGAAGAAGAAGGGCGTGCGCGAATCGCCGGCACCGCGCAGCACGGTCATGACGAAGGACAGAAGATTCATCATCGGCACGGCGACGAAGATGATGCGCAGATAGGAACGCGCCAGCGGCAAGGCGTCTGCGGGTGTGCCAAGCGTGTTGAGAATGGCGTCGACCCAGATCCAGCCGCAGACGGCGAAGACAATGGAGACGAGGAAGAAGAAGGTGGCGCTGGTGCCGACAATGCGGCGGGCCTCGGGCAGGTCACGGGCGCCGACCGACTGCGCCACCAGGATGGTCGCCGCCATGCCGATGCCGAACACCGTGCCCAGGATCAGGAACAGGACGAGGTTGGCGTTGGAGGTGGCGGTCAGCGCCGATTCACCGAGGAAGCGGCCGACCCAGACGGCATTGATCGACCCGTTGAGCGACTGCAGCACGTTGGAGCCCAGCACCGGCAAGGCAAACAGCAGCAGCGTGCGCGGGATCGGGCCGCTGGTGAGGTCGCCGGTGCGCCGGCGCGTGGGCATTTTTTCGGTCATGGCTGAAGGCCTGTCTCAAGTCCGGTCCGTGATGATTGCCGATTCAACGAGACAGGTCGATGCTGCGCCGGAAAATTCCGCCTGACGTATGTTGATCTAATCATGTTCTCAAAGTTCCCGGAATGGGATATTGATCCCGGGGGCGTGGGGCCCGCATTGCTTACCAGATCTTATGAATAGCCGGGGGGATTATGTCCGATATTACGCTGTTTTCCGAGCGCCTGAACCGGCGTGCGTTTCTTGGTGCGTCCGCCTTGGGCGCGGCCGCCGTGGCTGTTTCAGGATGCACCACGACGGAGGTGGTGACGCCGCCGCCAGTGGCCTCGGCGCCGCCCGAGCCTGCGCTCGGCGATACCGCAACAATGTATACCGCGCGCACCGATGAGGGCTTTCAGCTGCCGGCCATCCCAGTGGCCAAGCTCGATCCGAAGTTCGTGCGCCAGATCGTGGCCGATCCGACCGGTGAAAAACCCGGCACGATCGTCGTCGATGTCTCCGAGCACTTCCTCTATCTGGTGCGCGATGGCGGCAAGGCCATCCGTTACGGCGTCAGCCTCGGCAAGGCCGGCTTCGGCTGGACCGGCAGCGCCGTGATCCAGGCGCGGAAGAAGTGGCCGGTGTGGACGCCGCCGCCGGAAATGATCAAGCGCCGGCCGGAACTGGCGAAATTCAAGGACGGCATGCCGCCCGGCCCGCAGAGCCCGCTCGGCGCCCGCGCGCTCTATCTCTTCCGCGATGGCAAGGACACGATGTACCGGCTGCACGGCACGCCGGAGTGGGATTCCATCGGCAAGAACGCATCGTCGGGCTGCGTGCGCTTCATGAACCAGGACATCATCGACCTCTACAGCCGCGTCAACGGCCCCGCCCAGGTTTTCGTGCGTCCCAATTTGTCGGCTGCCGGCAAGATCATGGCGGTGTCGAGCCGGACGGCCGAGCCGATCGATGCGGGCGTGCCGAAGGATGCGGAGTTCTTGAAGTAGCCTTCACAATCGATGGTTCGACCGGGCTAAAACAGGCGGACGAGCCAAGCGCGCCCGCCTTTTTGTCTGCGACTACTTCTTGGCGAGGCCGGGAAGCGTGACCTGATAGACCAGGAACACGGTGTCGACATTGGCGCCGTCATCGGCCTTGTAGGCGGCGCCGACCTGGAAGCCGTCCTGGGCCAGGAAGTCGTTGTCATTGGCGACGAACAGGAAGTAATCGTCGGGCAGTTTCGGGTCGAGCACGCTGGCCAGCGACATCGCTTCCCACTTTTCCGAGAGGTTGTTGTGGTCGTTCGGCGCGCCATTGTGCAGGCCGAAGCGATTGAGCTGCGCATTGTCGTTGATGTCGATGAACGGCGTCAGCTTGGCCGGCGTCACCGACGGATCGAGCACGCCCTTGGGGGCGACCGGCTTGTCGGCGGCATCGAAGGCGCCGCCGGCGATGTCGGTCGCGGTCGAAACGTCGACGACGAAGATCTGGCGCAGAAGTGAGGTGTCACCCTTCACCCCTTGTCCGTTGCCGCTGTCGCGCGCCAGCATCAGGAACGCCGTGTCAGACAGCGCCACGATCTCGCTTTGCGCGGCGACCTTGGTCTTGCCCTTGGCATCCTTGAACACCGGCAGCGGCACGACATATTCATGCGCCAGCTTGAGATGGGCGAGGTCGGAGGCGTCATAGACCAGCGCCCGTGTGTTCTGCCGGGTCGAACCCGAATCGCCGCCATCCTGGCGGGTCGCCGACTGCAGCACGGCGATCAGGAACTTGCCGTCCGGCGTCATCGCCATGCCTTCCAGGCCCTGGTTGTTCTGGCGGCCGGTATCGGGATCCTTCGGATCGGGCTCGGCAGCACCTGGACCAGGATTGTCCGAGGAGAAATTCGGAGCGCCCTTGCGCGTCGGTACGAGGGCCGCCGGCGGCTGGGTCGCCGACAGCAGGCGGCCTTGCGCCGAGAACCGATAGATATTGGGACCATATTCGTCGGAGATGAACATCGAGCCGTCGGGCAGCCGCACGATCGCCTCGTTGTCGAGGGCGAGCTTGCCATTGGTGGCGGCGGGTAGCATCGGCATGTCGCCGGCGGCGGCGCGCACATCCGACAGCGGATCGAGGCCGGTGGCGTCGGCGCCCTTGTCGTCGGTCAGAAGCATGGTGTCGGCAAGCGTCGCCTTGACTTCAGTCTGCTCCTGGCCGGCGGTGCCTGGTGCCGCCGGGGTGAATTCGATGCCGATGGTGTTGATGCGCGGCCGGTAATCGGTGGTGCCGGCGACATTGTAGCCGCGATCCGGCAGCAGCCAGAGCGACCCTTTGTAGGTGCCCGCATCATGCGTCCAGCCAGCAGTGTCGATCGCCATGCCGGAGCCCGAGCCGAACGTCTCGCCGAACTTGTCGCGCTGGGCGGCCGGGATGCGGCCGACGCCGACCAGGCCCTTGTTGACAAGGGCGGTCGCTGTGCTGTCGGCGAGCGCCGGCGTCAAGGCGGTGAACAGGGCCAGCGCGACGCCGAGCGAGGCGGTTCGGTAAAGCTGTTTCATGGATATCCTCTTGTGACGGATGTGCCGGAGCGGCCGAAGAACGAAAAAGCTGAAAGAGGCGGCACATCGATGATGCCGCGCGCCGCCCCCGCAAAGCGGTCTACGGCGCGAACATGATGCTTGCGTGACAGCGCGGCATGCAGGTCAGCCGGCTTGTTCGCACGCCGAGAAAAACACGCGTCGGACGCAAGAATTGATCATCCCCTCGTATCCGTTCGGGTGCCCAAGCACAGCACTAGACACTTATGTCCAGTGCGTATATGGTGCGGCTTCTGACAGACCGGGAGGGAAGCCTTGAAGTCGCACTACCGCGCAGTGGTTATCGGGGGTGGGGTGGTCGGCGCTTCGGTGCTCTACCATCTGACGCGGTTCGGCTGGTCTGACGTGGCGCTGATCGAGCGTGCCGAACTGACCGCCGGTTCGACCTGGCATGCGGCGGCGGGTTTCCATGCGCTCAACGCCGATCCCAATGTCGCGGCGCTGCAGGATTACACCATCAACCTCTACCGCGAGATCGAGGCTGAATCCGGCCAGAATATCGGCCTGCACATGACTGGTGGCGTCAACATCGCCAGCGATCCCCAGCGCTGGGAATGGCTGAAATCGGCCTGGGCGGTGTTCCAGTCAGTCGGCATCGAAACCGCCCGGCTGGTGACACCCGACGAGATCAAGGAAATCTGCCCGATCGTCGACGTCACCGGCGTGCTCGGCGGCCTGCATGATGCCAACGAAGGCCATCTCGACCCCTACGGCACGACACATGCCTATGCCGGTGCCGCGAAGAAGCGCGGCGCCGATATCATCCTGCGCAACCGCGTCGTCGAGCTGAAGGCGCGCGCCGACGGCCACTGGGACGTCATCACCGAGCAGGGCACCATCGTTGCCGAGCATGTCGTCAATGCCGGCGGGCTGTGGGCCAAGCAGCTCGGCCGCATGGCCGGTGTCGACTTGCCGGTGACGCCGATGGAGCACCACTATTTCATCACCGAGGACATTCCGGAGATCGCGGCACTGGACCGGGAGATCGGTATCGCCGTCGATCTGGACGGGTTTTCCTATCTCAGGCAGGAGCGCAAGGGCGTGCTGCTCGGCGTCTACGAGCAGAACCCGAAGCACTGGAACATGGATGGCGCGCCATGGGACTACGGCATCGAGCTGATCCCGGAAGACATAGACCGCATCAGCCCGGAGCTCGCCAAGGCACATGAGCGCTTTCCCTGCCTGGCGACAGCCGGCATCCGCAAATGGGTCAACGGTGCCTTCACCTTTACCCCCGACGGCAATCCGATCGTCGGACCGGTGCGCGGCCTGAAAAATTACTGGGTCGCCTGTGGCGTCATGGCCGGCTTCAGCCAGGGCGGTGGCGTCGGCAAATCGCTGGCCGAATGGATGATTTACGGCGAGCCGCAGGCCGATATCTTCGGCATGGACATTGCCCGCTACGGCGCCTTTGCCGCCAACCGGGAATATCTCAAGCAGACGACGCGGCAATTCTATTCACGCCGCTTCGTCATGAGCTTTCCCAATGAGCGGCTGCCGGCGGGCAGGCCCTTGAAACGCCCCGGCGCCTATGACGGCATGAGTGCGGCGGGCTGCGAATGGACGGCATCGTGGGGGCTGGAAATCCCGGCCTATTTCGCGCCGATGGGTTTTCGCGAGAACACCACGCTCAAGCGTTCCAATGCCTTCGATATCGTCGGCGACGAGGCGTTGCAGGTCCGGCGTGCCGCCGGCCTCGTCGATATCTCGGCCTACGCACGCTATGCGGTGTCGGGGCCAAGCGCCGAGGCATGGCTTGACCGGCTGCTTGCCTGCAAGCTGCCGAAAGCTGGAAAGGCGGGGTTGGCGCCGATGCTCGGGCCGGACGGGCGGCTGAAGGGCGACCTCACCGTGATCAACTGGGGCAGCAGTGACTATTGGCTGATGGGCTCCTACTATCTCAGGGAATTCCACATGCGCTGGTTCGAGAGCCACGCGGCGGAAGGTGTTGCCGTCACTGACATTTCCGACGCGATGAGCGGCTTCCTGCTGACCGGGCCGAACGCGCGGAAAATCCTCGAACGCGCCACGCATCAGGACGTCTCGGCCGCGGCATTGCCGTTCATGGCCTGCGGCGCGTTCGACATCGGCATGGTGCGGGCGCGGGTCGCCCGCCTCTCCATCGCTGGAGAACTCGGCTTCGAGATCAGTTGCCCGGTGGCCACGCATGCCACACTGCGCGACACGCTGCTTGCCGCCGGCGAGGATATTGGCCTGGCCGAGATCGGTTACTATGCGCTGAATGCGCTCAGGCTGGAGAAAAGCTTCGGCATCTGGTCGCGCGAATTCACGCAGGGCTACACGCCACGCCAGACCGGCCTCGACCGCTTCATCGCCTTCGACAAGGGCGATTTCGTCGGCCGCGAGGCGGCGCTCAAGGAGCGCGATGCCGGCACCTCGCAACGGATCGTGACGCTGGAGATCGATGCGCATGACGCCGACGCCAGCGGCTTCGAGCCGGTCTGGCGCGACGGCCGCCGCGTCGGCTTCGTTACTTCGGGCGGATTTGGCTACACGATCGGCAAGAGCGTCGCGCTGGCGTTGGTGGACGACGATTTTGCCGAGGAGGGGACGGCGCTTTCGGTGCACATTGTCGGCGTCGAACGGCCGGCGCGGATCATCGCGGCCTCGCCCTACGATCCCTCGGGCAAGGCGATGCGGCAATGAGGAGGATTTTCGATGGTCGATGACGCGGCACGAGACAGCAGGCGCGAACGCCGGCGCGGACGCACGGGCGAGGCCGGCAGCGAGAGCAGCCGCCGGCCCAATTACCGGTCGCTGAAGAACCCGTTCCTGCCGCAGCCGATCTTTTCGGACGATCAGGTGGCAGCCATCCACGACACGGCGCTGCGCGTGCTGGAAGAACTCGGCATCAAGGTGCTGCTGCCGCAGGCACGAGAGGTTTTCGCCAGCGCCGGCGCCCTGGTCGACCCGGACACCGACATGGTGCGCATCGGCCGCGACATGGTGGTGGCGGCGTTGGCCTCGGCGCCGAAGTCGATCCACGCGCAAGCTGGCGACCGTTCGCGCGACCTGACGCTGGAACTCGGGTCGATGACTTTCCTGGCTGGATGCGGCGCGCCGAACGTCACCGATCTCGAACGTGGCCGCCGGCCGGGTACGCTGGCCGATTTCGAGGACCTTCTGCGGCTGGTGCAGCATTTCGACGTGCTGCACATGCTTGGCCCCTGCATCGAGCCGCAGGATGTCGACAACCGCCTTCGCCACTATGCCGTCAACCGCGCGCAGCTGACGCTGTCCGACAAGTTTCCGTTCGTCTTCGCGCGCGGCACGCCGCAGGTCGAGGATGGTTTCGAGATGATCCGGCTGGCGCGCGGCCTGTCGCAGGACGAATTCCTGGCGAACGCCCATTGCTACACGGTGATCAACACCAACTCGCCGCGCCAGCTCGACATTCCGATGGCGCAAGGCATCATCGATTTCGCCAAGGCTGGCCAGGTCTCCGTCATCACGCCGTTCTGCCTGGCCGGTGCGATGGCGCCGATCACGGTCGCCGGCGCTCTGGCGCTGCAGCATGCCGAAGCGCTGGCGGGCCTGACGCTGGCGCAGATCGTGCGGCCCGGCGCACCGGTCGTCTACGGTTCCTTCTCCTCCAATGTCGACATGAAATCCGGAGCGCCGGCCTTCGGCACGCCGGAGCATGTCAAGGCGACGCTGGGCGCCGGCCAGCTGGCGCGCTTCACCGGACTGCCCTGGCGGTCCGGCGGCGGCAGTGCAGCCAACATCTCGGACGCGCAGGCAGCACACGAAACGCAGTTCGCGCTGTGGGGCTCGGTGCTGGCCGGCGCAACGATGTGCATCCATGCCGCCGGCTGGCTGGAAGGTGGCTTGAGCGTCTCCTTCGAGAAGATGATCACCGATATCGAGGCGCTGCAGACGGTCGCCGAACTCTGCGCCGCGACGCCCGGCGACGACGATTCTATCGGCTTCGAGGCGATCGCCGAAGTGCAGCCGGGCGGTCATTTCTTCTCGGCGGGCCACACCATGGCGCGCTACCGCACCGCCTTCTACGAACCGCTGGTGGCCGACTGGTCGAACTTCGGCAACTGGACGCAAAGCGGATCGAAGACGGCAAACGAACGCGCCACCGGGGTCTGGCGGCGCGCGGTTGCCGATTTCGAGCCGCCCGCATCGGCTGCCGCGACATCAGGCGTGCTCGACGAATTCATCGCGCGGCGCACCAAAGAGGGCGGCGCGCTGCCTGTCTCGTGAGACAGCGGCGGGAAACAGCTGACGCCGTCGCAACTTTCGCTTTAGACAGGTCGCCCTGCCATTGGCAATTGGCGCGTCCCGTGCAGAGATGAGCGATGCTCGAAGCGTTCATCGCAATGGTGATCTTCCTGTGCCTGGCGGGGGCGGCGTTCGCCAGCATGGCGATCTGGCCGAGATTGCCAGCCAGACATCGTGATGACGACACGAACACCGTGGTTCGGCTCGCCGCCAATCTGTTCGGGGTGATGACCTCGCTGATGCTCGGCCTGATGATCAATTCTGCTAAGAACACCTTCGAATCGATCGACCACAATGTGCACGCCTATGCAACGGAACTGATCCTGCTCGACAGGACATTGCGCCTGTATGGCCCGGAAACCGACGCGGTGCGCCAGCCGCTGATCGCCTATGTGCAGAGGGTGGTGACCACCTCGTCACAAAACAGCGAGACGACTATCGCCGCCAACCAGCTGTCCGAACATCTGCTGACGGAGATCGGCTCACGGCTGAATGCCCTGACACCGCCCGACGCTGCACGTGGTTCCCTTCTGCAGGATGCACGCCAGCGCCTGCAGAAGGTGCTGGAACAGCGCTGGATCCTGGTCGAGCAGTCGGAGGGCGCGATCCCTTGGCCGCTGATCGCGATGCTGGTTATATGGCTGGCGCTGATCTTCGCCAGCTTCGGGTTCAGGGCGCCACAGAATGCCATCACTGTCGCCACCCTCTTGATGTCGGCCGCACTGATCGCCGGGGCGATCTACCTGATTCTGGACATGGACGTGGCGTTCTCCGGACCGATCCAGATTTCGTCGGCGCCGCTGGAGCGGGCATTGGCGGAATTGCAGCGATAAGGCGGAACCGGCGGCATTCCCAGGCATTCATGGGAATGGCTCACGGAGGACGACATGGGTTTCGACCAGTATCACGAACCGCCTGAAGAACTGTCGCAGAAGGTGCGGACCTTTGCCCGCATGATCACCTCGCTGATCGAGGAGGCGGAAGCGATCGGCTGGTACGAACAGCGCATCTCGGTGGAGAAGGACCCGCAAGCCCGCGCGATCATGAAGAACGCGCAAGGCGAGGAGTTCAAGCATTTCGGCATGGATCTGGAATTCCTGCTGCGCCAGAAGAAGGACTGGCGCGCGGAGCTGAAGGAAATCCTGTTCACGACGGGCGACATCGTCAAGGCCGGCGAGCGGGGCGAGAAGAAGGTGGATTGAGCGCCTTAGCCGGCTCTCTCATCAATCGCTGTCACGCGCGATCAGCTCCAGCGGCCATACTTCGCGGATGATGCGCGGGCCTTCCGGGCCGGCGAAGGCGGGAAGCGAGGCCAGCAGCATTTCGGCCAGCCGCCGGCCCATCGGCTCCAGCGCCGGGCGGAAAGCGGTCAGCGCCGGGGAGAAATAGCGGCAGAGCGGCGTGTCGACGATGACGGTCACCGCGATGTCTTGGCCGGGCCGGATGCCCATCTCGGCCAGCGCCTTGCAGCCGCCGAGCGCCATGGCGTCATTGTTGAAGATGATTGCCGTCGGCCGCTCCTTGGCCAGCATCACGCGTGGCGTCACCTGGTAGCCGCCGGCCTCGTTGATGAAGCCATCGGCGATCAACGCCGGATCGACCTCGATGCCGTGCCGCTTCAGGGCTTTGCGGTAGCCGTCCAGGAACAGATAGCCAAAATTGAGATTGAGGGAAGGGCGGATGGCGGCGATGCGACGATGGCCGCGCGCCACCAGCCGGTCGACCGCGTCGCTGCCGGCCTTTTCGAAATCGAGGTCGAGCGAGGAGTACGCCTTGCCGCCGGATCGGCTGCGGCCGAGCGTGGCGAAGGGGAAGCCGGCCTCGAGCAGATAGTCGATGCGTTCGTCCTCGCGCCGCGTCCAGGCCAGCACCACCGCATCGGCACGGCGGGTTTCGACCACGCGGCGCAGGCGCTCCTGCTGATAGTCGCCCGGCGCGCCCATCACCACGGTCAGGTCGAGGCCGCTTTCGGCAAGCCGGCCCTGCAAGCCGATCAGGAACGGGATGAAGAACGGCTCGCCATATTGCTGGTCGCCCGGATGCGGCTGCAGCATGAAGGCGATCGAATGGGTGGCGCCTTGCCTTAGGCTGCGGCCGGACTGGTTCGGCGAGTAGTTCAGCTGCTTGGCGGCGGCGAGCACGCGCTGGCGGGTGTCGGCATTGACGTCGGCGCGGCCGTTCAGCGCCCGCGACACGGTGCCGATCGAAATGTTCAGGTGACGCGCAAGGTCGTGGATGCTGGACGCCAAAGACTTCTCTCCCCCTGTCTTGGCTAGCACCGGCTGCCGCTCAGGCCAAGGCTTCGGGACGATTTTCGCTGGCAGCCGATTGACATTCTACGCTATCGGGTATGTTCTCGTAAACGTTTACGGGAAAACGTTTACGGTGATGCCGTGAATGCCGTGACATTCGGTCTGGAGGGACCGGACGGGAGGAATGCCGGATGATGAATGTCGTCCTCGTCGGCTGCGGAGCGATGAGCAGGCAGTGGCTCGATGCCGCGAGGCAGATCGACGGGCTCGCCATTGTCGGCCTTGTCGACCTCGACGCCGAGCGGGCGAAGGCGAGGGCGGACGAATACAACCTCACCAATGCCGTCATCGGCACCAGCCTCGACGCCGTGCTCGACCAGACCAGGCCTGACGCGGTCTTCGATGTCGTGGTTCCCGCCGCCCGGCGCGAGGTCGCGTTTTCGGCATTTGCCCACAATTGTCATCTCTTGACCGAAAAGCCGCTGGCCGACAGTCCTGAGAATGCCCGTGCCATCATCGAGGCAGCCCGCCAGGCCGGGCGTATTCATGCTGTCGTGCAGAACCGCCGCTACGTCGCCAATGTCAGGCGCATCCGCCGCTTTCTCGACTCCGGCGCCATTGGCGCGGCGACCAGCATTCATGCCGACTTCTTCGTCGCGCCGCATTTCGGCGGCTTTCGCGAGGAGATGGCGCATGTGCTGCTGCTCGACATGGCGATCCACACTTTCGACGCCGCTCGCTACATGGTCGGCGGCGAGCCGGCCGGTGTCTACTGCCAGGAGTGGGAGCCGGCCAATTCCTGGTACCGGCAGGGATCGTCGGCGAGCGCCGTCTTCGATCTCGGCGGCGGCAAGGTCTTCACCTATACCGGCTCCTGGTGCGCCGACGGTTTTCGCACGAGCTGGGAAGGCAGCTGGCGCATCGTCGCCGAGCGCGGCAGTCTGATTTGGGACGGCCATGACGGCCTGAAGGCGGAAGTGGTGGCGCCGGGCCGCGATGGCCTGATCGACAAGACCCAACCGATCGACGTGCCGCCGCTCGATCCGGCCGACCGCATCGGCGGTCATCTTGGCATCATCAGGGATTTCATGCACGCCATCGAGGCCGGCACCGAGCCGGAGACGCGCGGCGCCGATAACATCAAAAGCCTGGCCATGGTTTTTGGCGCCATCGAAAGCGCCGAGACCGGACGCCGCGTGGCGATCACAAGGGAAGCACAGTGATGCCAAACCCACTTCTCGACATCCGGATCGGCACCATGGTGCGGGCCAATCTCGACGACCCGGCCGCCTACATCAAACAGATCCTGCCGCTCGGCTTCGAGAGCATCCAGCCCTTCTTCTGGCAGACGTTCGGCGGCAAGGACCTGCCACGGCTGGCCGGCGAGATCCGCGAGGCGATCGGCGATGCCGATGTCAGCGTGTCCTCGATCGGCGTGTTCGGCAATCCGCTGGAGAGCGGCGAGGTCGATCAGGGTGTGCTCCAGGCCTGGGAAACCGTCATCGACAATGCGCATCTGTTCGGTACGTCGATGGTCAGCGGCTTCACCGGCCGCCTGCGCGGCAAGAAGCTGTCGGACAGCCTGCCGCGCTTCCGCGAGGTGTGGGGACCGCTGGCCAAACGCGCCGCCGACAAGGGTGTGCGCATCGCCTTCGAGAATTGCGCCATGGACGGCAACTGGGCCGCCGGCGACTGGAACATCGCCCACAATCCGGATGCCTGGGAGCTGATGTTCAATGAATTGCCCGACGACAATCTGGGTCTCGAATGGGAGCCCTGCCATCAGCTCGTCTATCTCATCGACCCGATGCCGCAGATCCGCAAATGGGCGCCACGCATCTTCCATGTCCATGGCAAGGACGCCACCGTGCGCTGGGACGTCATCCGCGAGCATGGCGTGTTCGGCCGGCTGCCCTTCGTGCAGATGCGCACGCCGGGGTTTGGCGACAGCGACTGGACGCGGGTGATCAGCGAATTGCGGCTGGCCGGATACAAGGGCGCCATCGACATCGAGGGCTGGCACGATCCGGTCTATCGCGGCGACCTCGAAATCACGGGGCAGGCGCGAGCGTTGGAGTATCTCAAGCAATGCCGGGGAGGTGCCAGCTACCTGCCAAATCCGACGTGAGAAACGGCCGGCGGGAGGAGCCGGCCGTCAAGTGCCAATGCCAGCAAATCGTCAAAAGCCCCTCGGCTGACGAGGGGAAACAATGGGAGGACAAGTGCATGAGCATCGCGATCAGAACGACACTTCTGCGCACGACCGTCGTGGCCGCCGCCACGGCGCTCTGCGCCGCCATCTCGACCTTGCCGGCACAGGCGCTCGACGCGCAGTGGTGCAAGGATGTCCATATCCGCTTCTTCGTCGGCGGCGCCGAGGGCGACGCTTTCGGCACCATCGTCTATAACGGCGCCAAGCAAGCGGCGGCCGATCTCGGACCGAAGGTCGACTACATCTTCTCGGGCTGGGACGTCGAGAAGATGGTGCAGCAATTGCGCGAGGCGGTCGCGGTCAAGCCCGGTGGCATCGCCATGATGGGCCATCCAGGCGACGACGCGATCATGCCGCTGGCCGAGCAGGCGCACAAGGACGGCATCAAGATGATGTACCAGAACGTGCCGGTGCCGAAGGTGACGGCGGCGTTCGGCGGCGGCTATGTCGGCGCCCAGCAGGAGCAGCAGGGCCGCGCGCTCGGCGCCGAGGCGTTCAAGCTGGCCGGGCTGAAATCCGGCGACAAGGCGATCATGATCGGCCCGTTCGACAATGAGAGCCGGGGCGCGCGCGAGCGCGGGACGGTGGCCGCATTGAAAGAGGCGGGCGTCGATGTCGTACAAATCAATTCTGTACCCGAGTGGGCAGCCGATCCGAATCTCGCCATCCCGGTGATCACAGCGGCGTTGCTCAACAATCCCACCGTCAAGGCGGTCGGCTACCCCGGCGGGCAGATGCTCGGCAATGTGCCGACCTACATGCAGGCCGCGGGAAGGAAGCCCGGCGATGTCTTCAACTTCGGCTTCGACACCAGCCCGCAGATCGTCGAGGGCTTCAAGGGCGGCTGGGTACAGCTGACGGCCGACCAGCAGCCATTCCTGCAGGGCTATCTGCCGATCCTCAGCCTTTGCCAGCAAGTGGTGCTGGGCCTGGCGCCGATGAATGTCGACACGGGTGCGGGCTTCGTCACGCCGCAGAATTATGAGATCGTCTCAGAGCTCGCCAAGCAGGCGCTGCGCTGACCTCCCAAGGCTGCCGGCCGGGTTGACCCGGCCGGCAGGACCGCCGGTTGAGAAGGCCGGCAAGCGACAATGACAAGCGAGGATCCGATGGCCGAACGCATCATCGAACTGCGCGATATCAAGAAATCCTACGGCCAGGTCTATGCGCTGGGCGGCGTCAATCTCAGCGTCGATCGCGGCGAGGTGGTCGGCCTGATCGGCGACAATGGCGCCGGCAAGTCAACGCTGATCAAGATCCTGTCCGGTGTCGTCAGGCCGACCAGCGGCGAGATCCTCGTGCGCGACAAGCCAGTGAGCGGCTGGAGCGCGGCACGCTCGCGCGACGCCGGCATCGAGACGGTGTTCCAGGACCGGGCGCTCGCCGTGCAGCAGACGATCGTGCGCAACATCTTCATGGGCCGCGAGCTGACCGGCTTCATGGGCTGGCTGAAGGTCAACAAGGAGATCGAGGAGGCGAGCCGGCTGATGCGCGAGATCGGCTTCACCTCGAAGGTGTTCACGCCGCATTCGATCGTCGGCCAGCTTTCGGGCGGCGAACGCCAGGGCGTGGCGATCGCGCGCGCCATCTACAAGCAGGCCGAGCTGATCATCCTCGACGAGCCGACGACGGCGCTGTCGCTGACCGAGACCGCCAAGGTGTTTCACTTCGTGCGCCAGGTGCGGGCCGGCGGGCGATCGATCCTGTTCATCGGCCACAACATCCATCACGTCTTCGACATTGCAGACCGCTTCGTGGTGCTCGATCGCGGCAAGGTGGCGCTGACCGCCGACCGCAGCCAGGTCAAGTCGGCGGAGGAGCTGATCAATTTCATGGAGGACGTCGCGCATCCCGGCGGATTGGCCGGACTGCACGAGGCCGGCGAAGCG
The DNA here is from genome assembly GCF_056174585.1 of Mesorhizobium kamtschaticum. NCBI lineage: Bacteria > Pseudomonadati > Pseudomonadota > Alphaproteobacteria > Hyphomicrobiales > Phyllobacteriaceae > Mesorhizobium > Mesorhizobium kamtschaticum. Next base: position 4,011,044 of record NZ_CM149691.1, read on the forward strand.
GAGCAGCAAGCGCGATGAGCAAGACCATGGAACCCGATCTCGAAACGCCTCTCGGCGCGCATGGCGGAGCCGCCCGCAAAGAGTGGAAACACCCATCCGATCACTGGCTGCGCGGCTTCGTCCTCGACAACCGCGCCTCGCTCGGCACGCTCGCCGTGTTCATCGTCATGATGGCGGTGTTCATGATCGCCAACCCGACCGTGTTCACCACCTGGTATCTCTACAGTTCCGTGCTGACGACGCTCCCCGTTGCGCTGTTCGTGGTCGTGCCGCTGGTCTTCGTCGTCACCTGCGGCGAGATCGACCTGTCGTTTCCGGCAACGATGGGTTTTGCCTCCTGGGTCTTCGCCCTGGTCGTGCAGGCCGGCTACGATCCGTTTCTCGGTATTGCCGCCGCGGTTCTCACCGGCATGCTGCTCGGCTTCCTCGTCGGGTCGCTGGTCGTCTATGGCGGGCTGTCGTCGCTGATCGCCACGCTCGGCATGAATTTCCTCCTGCGCGGCCTGATCCAGATCATCAACGAGGGCAAGTCGATGTCGCTGACGGGCCTCGCCGACAGCTGGGCCTACAAGATCTTCTCCAGCCAGGTTTACGGCATCCCGGTGCAGATCTTCTGGGCCATCGCCTTCGTCGTGCTATCGGCGATGCTCTACAACAGGCACCGTTTCGGCGCGCAGGTGAAAGTGGTTGGCGACAATCCCGACAGCGCCCAGCAGATGGGCATCGACGTCAAGCGCGTGCGGGTGAAAGTGTTCGTTTTCGTCGGCATCGGGGCGGCGATCGCCGGCACGTTTTCGGTGATGATCAACTTCACCTGGTGGCCGACGGCCGGCGACGGCTATCTCCTGCCAGTGCTGGCCTCGGTGTTCGTCGGCGGCACCCCAACCTGGGGCGGTATCGGCACGGTTGCCGGTGGAGCGATCGGCGCGGTCACCGTGTCTCTTCATCCAGACCGGCGTCGTCGCGGCGGGCCTGAGCGGCTTCTACGTGCAGTTCTTCAACGGACTGATCATCATCCTGTCGCTGCTCGGGCATAAATGGAACCAGGCAAGGTACAGGTGAGGCGTTTCGTTGATGGGCCGCGTGCCTTGACGATTGCGGCAGACGTCCGTCGCTTCGTCATCCACGGGCGGAGCAAGGAGCGAAGCGACGCAGCGCAGACCCGAGGATCCATGCCGGGACTCCAACGCGTCACCACGGTCCAGAATTCTGCTCCGCTGCGTTCCACGGCCAAGGTCACGGCATGGATCCTCGGGTCTCCGCGACGGAGCTTCGCTCCTGCTTCGCCCGTGGATGACGAAGGCGGGGAGGGCTCTGCCAGAGAATGATAAAGTGGTCGCTTGTAGGACAACGGGACGCGCGGATTCTCACACCGCCGCGACGAACCCGTCCAGCACGCGTTTCTGGCCGGCCTTGTCGAAGTCGATGGTCAGCTTGTTGCCTTCGATGGCGGAGATATTGCCGTTGCCGAATTTCTGGTGGAAGACGCGGTCGCCGACGCTGAAGGCGGACGGCGTGTCGGAGACGGATTTGGCGACCAGTTCGCCGTCGATGGTGCGGCCTTTGACCGAGGTGCGGCCGGCGCCGTAGCCGCTGTCGGTCTCGCCATAGCCGATGCGCTCCACCTGGTGGCCTGAGCGGGTGCCCCAGTTGCGGTCGGTCGCCTCCGTGCGGTTGGCCTGCGCGCGCTGCCAGCCCGGCGTCGAATAGGTGTTGGAGAAGGCGCCGGATTTTTCGGTGTTGGCGCCGACATTGTCGAAGCGCGAGGCGCCATACGGGTTCTGCCGCCCGCCGCCACGACCCGACGCGAATGAGCCGCCGCCGTACGAATTGCCATAGCCGCCGTAGCTGTTGCCGCTTTCGGCGATCTCGACATGGGATTCCGGCAGTTCCTCGAGGAAGCGCGACGGGATGGTCGATTGCCAGAGCCCATGGATGAGGCGGTTGGAGACGAACCAGATATGCAGGTTCTTCTTGGCGCGGGTCAGGCCGACATACGCCAAGCGGCGCTCTTCCTCCAGCCCGGAACGGCCGCCTTCATCGAGCGCGCGCTGGTGCGGGAACAGGCCTTCCTCCCAGCCGGGGAGAAAAACCGTCTCGAATTCGAGGCCTTTCGCCGAATGCAGCGTCATGATCGAGACGGCGTCTTGCCCGGCATTCTGCTCGGCATCCATGACCAGCGCCACATGTTCGAGGAAGGAGCGCAGCGACTCGTACTCCTCCATCGAGCGGATCAGTTCCTTGAGGTTCTCCAGTCGCCCCGGCGCTTCGGCCGAGCGGTCGTTCTTCCACATGTCGGTGTAGCCGCTCTCCTCGAGAATGGTCTCGGCGAGTTCGGTGTGCGGCTTCGTTTCCAGCGCCTTCTGCCAGCGTTCGAAATTGGCAGCGACTTCGCGCAACGCGGCGCGCGGCTTTGGCTTCAATTCGTCGCTTTCGGCGAGGTTGGCGGCCGCTTCCAGCATCGGGATGCGCAGCGCGCGCGCCGTGTCGTGGATCTGGCGGATGGTGGCTTCGCCCAGCCCGCGCTTGGGCACATTGACGATGCGCTCGAAGGCGAGGTCGTCGCCGCCGTTGGCGACGACGCGGAAGAAGGCCAGTGCGTCACGGATTTCCATGCGCTCGTAGAAGCGCGGGCCGCCGATGACGCGGTAGTTGAGGCCGAGCGTGATGAAGCGGTCCTCGAAGGCGCGCATCTGGAAGGATGCGCGAACAAGGATCGCCATGTCGTTGAGGTTATGCTTCTGGCGCTGATAGGCCTCGATGGTCTCGCCGATGGCGCGGGCTTCCTCCTCCGAATCCCAGGAGGCGTGGACGTTGACCTTGCCGTCCTCCGGCTCGTTGCGGTCGGTGAATAGCGTCTTGCCGAAGCGGCCCTCATTGTGGGCGATGAGATGGGAAGCGGCACCAAGGATGTGCGCGGTGGAGCGGTAGTTGCGTTCCAGCCGGATGATGGTGGCGCCCGGGAAATCCTTGTCGAAGCGCAGGATGTTGTCGACCTCGGCACCGCGCCAGCCATAGATGGACTGGTCGTCATCGCCGACGCAGCAGATATTTACGGTGGCCGGGCGCGGATTTCCCCCCCCTTGAGGGGAGGGTGGCCGGGCGAAGCCCGGTCGGGTGGGGTCCTCGCGGCAGTGCGCGACGCTGCAGCGGTGCCTTCTGCGGCGACCCCCTCCGCCCGCTTCGCGGGCACCTCCCCCTCAAGGGGGAGGACTGCGGCCGCTGCGCCAAAAGCCGCAGCCACATGTATTGGGCGGTGTTGGTGTCCTGGTATTCGTCGACGAGGATGTATTTGAAGCGCCGGTGATAGTCCTTCAGCACATCCGGATTGGCGCGGAAGATGCGGATGGGGTGGCAGAGCAGGTCGCCGAAGTCGCAGGCGTTGAGTGTCTGCAGGCGCTCCTGATAGGCCTTGTAGAGTTCGCGGCCCTTGCCGTTGGCGAAGCTGCGCGCGTCGCCCTCGGCGATGTCGGCCGGGCCTTGCCCCTTGTTCTTCCAGCCGTCGATCATCTGCGCGAACTGCTTGGCCGGCCAGCGCTTGTCGTCCAGCCCCTCGGCCTGGATCAATTGCTTGATCAGCCGCACGACATCGTCGGTGTCGAGGATGGTGAAATCGGATCTTAGGCCGGCAAGCTCGGCATGACGGCGCAACAGCTTCACGCCGATCGAGTGGAAGGTGCCGAGCCAGGGCATGCCTTCGACATTGCCTTCGCCGATCAGGACGCCGATGCGGATTTTCATCTCGCGCGCGGCCTTGTTGGTGAAGGTGACGGCAAGGATTTGCGACGGGAAGGCCTTGCCGGTGGCAAGGATGTGGGCGATGCGGGTGGTCAAGACGCGGGTCTTGCCGGTGCCGGCGCCGGCCAGCACCAGAACCGGACCTTCGGTGGTTTCCACCGCCAGCCTTTGTTCGGGGTTGAGCCCCTTCAGATAGTCCGGCGCACTGTTCTGCCCGCTGCGGGCAGCCATGGCGCGCGCGGCAATGCCCGACGGGGCCGTGGGCCGCGCATTGGGTTCGTCGAAAAAGGACATGTCTTCCGAAAAGCCGGACATCTCCCCCGAATGTAGTGATTCGGCGGGGAAAGACCAGAACTGTCTACGTTTTGTTCCCGGTAAAGTGCCCGATATAGCGGTTCAAGCCTTGCGGTAACCGAGGGCGACGAAGAATCGATGGCCGAACGAGCGGGCCTCGTCCGTCATCACCGCGCCCAGAGCGACCTGCATCTGGTCGTAATAGCGGCCGCCGGCGGGTGAGGCCAGGAAGGCCTCATAGAGCTTCAGGTCGGCCATGGACATATCCCGGTAGATGTAGGCCGAGGATTCCATGGCATCGTTGTCGATGTCACGGCGAAGCCCTTCGGTTTGCTTGCGCAGCAGGGCCATGACCTGGTCGTCGGGCAGGGGCTTTCCGGCCGCGCCCAGCATTTCGGTGAGCATCGCATAGCCCATGTTCAAGGCGACGGCCTCGCCAGTGTCGACGGCGCTGATATCGTCCATCATCTTCCTGTACAATGCGAGCCGGGCCGGATCCCTGGATGGAAGCTCGCCGAGGATTTTGGCGCCCTCGATCTTCTTGGCCTCTCTCGCTTCCGGTGAGGAAGCCTGGATCTCCAGCCCGGTGACCTGTTTGCCCAAGGGCGAAGCATAGAAAGCAGCGAGGTCGGACAGGTCCTTGGCGGACAGCTTGCCATCCATTCGCGCCTCGATAGCCGTCTCCATCTTGTTCGGGTCAAAGGCACCTTCCATGGCGGCGGCAAGGGCGTCCTGGACTTTTTGCACCGGCGTTCCCGGCGCCGATTTCACGGCCGCGGTGAAACCCGGGCCGATGCCCATCAGCATCTCGTGAAAGCCGTTCGCCTTGTTGATGTCGCTGATTGTCTGCGCCGGCGCGGCCACGGTCCCGGCGATAAGGGCGACGAGGCAGCAGAGCACAAGCGCGATGCGCGTCAGTGGCGGAACGAATGACGGCATTTTGCTTGCTCCACGGGAGAGATGACCAGTGGAGACTGCTGGAAAACCCGAATACAGGCAAGATGAATTGCCACCTTGGCGTGTGGGCCAACTTGACAGGCGAGGCAGGCGGGAGAAAGCTGGGCCGAGGGCAGGAACGGTGCACCGATTTGCCCATGGCCGCGCCGCTGGGCGCAACAGTCGAAGGAGTATCATCTTGGCTGTCACCATCACCTCCCTCATCCTTTTCCTCATCGGCCTGGCGCTTGGCGCCGGCGGTCTCTGGTTGGCCTCGTTGGGTGGCAGCTGGTATTACATCATCGTCGGTCTGGCGTTCCTGATCGCCGCCTGGCTGCTTTACCGGCGCCGCACCACGGCGTTGTGGCTCTACGCGGCGATCGTGCTCGGCACGCTGGCCTGGGCGGTCTGGGAAACGGGCTTCGACTGGTGGGAACTCGGCCCGCGCGGCGGCATCATCGTGCTGGTGGCGCTGTGGCTGCTGACGCCATGGGCAAGGCGGGGTCTTGCCGGTCCTGACGGGCGCGCGCCGCTCATCCTCGCGGTGCTGGCGTCGCTGGCGGTGGCCGGTTATTCGATGACCACGGACCCGAAGGACATTGGAGGCGCGCTCGACACCGACAAGGTGATCCCCAATGCCAATTTGGGCAATGATGTGCCGGCGGGCGAATGGCACTTCTATGGCCGCACGCAGTTCGGCCAGCGCTATTCGCCGCTCAACCAGATCACGCCGGACAATGTCGCCAATCTGCAGCCGGCCTGGACCTACCGCACCGGCGACGTGAAGGGGCCGGACGACGTCGGCGAGACCACCTATCAGGTGACGCCGCTTAAAATCGGCGACACGCTCTACATCTGCACGCCACACAATTTCGCCATCGCGGTGGACGCGGCAACCGGCAAGGAGAAGTGGCGCTTCGATCCCAAGATCAAGCTCGACAAGGACCGCCAGCACCAGACCTGCCGCGGCGTGTCCTACTATGCCGATGCCGCGATTGCTGCCGGCCAACCCTGCGCGACCCGTGTCTACCTGCCGACGTCTGACGCGCGGCTGATCGCGCTCGATGCCGCCAACGGCCAGGTCTGTCCCGCCTTTGCCGAGGCCGGCACGCTCAACCTCTTGACCGGCATGCCGTACCCGAAGTCGGGCTATTATTACTCGACCTCGGCGCCGTTGATATCAGGCGGCAAGATCATCGTCGGCGGCGCGGTCAACGACAATTATTCGACGCAGGAGCCGTCTGGTGTCATCCGCGCCTATGATGCGAGCACCGGCAAGCTGATCTGGAACTGGGATTCCGGCAATCCGGACCAGACGACGCCGCTGCCGGCCGGCCAGACATACACCGCCAACTCGCCCAACATGTGGTCGACGCCGAGTGCCGACGAGAAGCTTGGCCTGCTCTACGTGCCGCTCGGCAACCAGACGCCGGACCAGCTCGGCGCCGGGCGCAGCGCCAATGTCGAGAAATTCTCCTCCTCGATCACCGCGCTCGACCTCAACACCGGGCAGTTGAAATGGGTGCGGCAGACCGTGCATCACGATTTGTGGGACATGGACGTGCCGGCGCAGCCGAGCCTGATCGACATCACCAAGGCCGACGGCTCGGTCGTGCCGGCACTGGTCGGGCCGACCAAGCAGGGCGACCTCTATGTGCTCGACCGGCGCACCGGCGAGCCGGTGATCGCGGTCAAGGAAGTGCCGGCGCCCGGCGGCGCCATCGAGGGCGACAAGGCCTCGCCGACGCAGCCATCCTCCGACCTTTCCTTCAACCCGAAGCCGCTGACCGATGCCGACATGTGGGGCATCACCATGTTCGACCAGCTGGCCTGCCGGATCGCCTTCCACAAATTGCGCTATGAAGGCCGCTACACGCCGCCCTCGCTGCAGGGATCGCTGATCTATCCCGGCAATTTCGGTACCTTCAACTGGGGCGGAGTGGCGGTCGATCCGGTGCGGCAAGTGATGTTCGGCATGCCGACCTATCTGGCCTTTACATCCAGGCTTATTCCCCGCGCGGACGTGCCGGCGCCGGGCGACGACACCAAGGGCAGCGAGCAGGGGCTGAACCGCAATGAGGGCGCGCCCTATGCGGTGGTGATGGGACCATTCCTGTCGCCGCTCGGCATTCCCTGCCAGGCGCCGCCCTGGGGGTATGTCGCCGGCGTCGATCTCAGGACCGGCGCGATCGCCTACAAACACCGCAACGGCACCGTCTACGACATGACGCCCTTGCCGCTGCCGCTCAAGGTCGGGGTGCCCGGCATTGGCGGGCCGATGATCACCGCCGGTGGCGTCGCCTTCCTGGGAGCGGCGGTCGACGACTATCTGCGCGCCTATGACCTGACATCGGGTAAGCAGCTCTGGCAGGCACGGTTGCCGGCCGGCGGGCAATCGACGCCGATGACCTATACGGTCGCCGACGGCCGCCAGTTCGTGGTCATCGTCGCCGGCGGCCATGGCTCGGTCGGCACCAAGCCGGGGATTATGTGATGGCTTACGCGCTGCCGAAATAGAGGCGGCGTCTCAGCGTGCAGCGAGCCGGCGCCTGGCTTCAGTGGCGATTTCCTCGTTGGTGTAGGCGTGTCCGCCGATGCCCCAGCCGCCGTCTGGGGCTTCGATGATCTGCACCCAGGTACGCTCCTTGAGCGTGGGGTCGCCGGCCGCAAGGGCAGCGATGTCGGTCATCTCCCTGGTCACGCCGAGTTTCTTGTCGCGATCGAGGACGCCAACCGGGGTCAGAACCTGGATGCGCACATAGGTGCTGTCGCCATTGGCGTTTGCCAGTGAATCGGGCTCCATTTCATGGATGAAGGCCGCGGTGTTGTCGGTGAACCATGAAATGGGAGGCACCTTTTCCCACCGCATCAGCGCCTCGTTGAGCGCCTTGGTCAGCTCTGGTTTGTTGCCGAATGTTCCTTTGGCGGCGTACACGTCGATCATGGGCATGAAACGGTCCCTTCAAAGCACTATGACAGCCGTCATAGGAGCTTCAGCAATGGCATATGACGATCGTCATAGTCAATGGAGTGGTGATGGAATCCGATAGTCGGGCGAAAATGGTGCGCAGCGCGGCGTTGCTGATCGCCTCGCGCGGTGTAAACGCGACGTCATTCTCGGATGTGCTTGCGGATAGTGGGGCGCCGCGCGGTTCGATCTACCACCATTTTCCCCTGGGAAAGCACCAGCTGGCGCAAGATGCGGTGCGCTTGACCGGCGAGTGGGTGCTGGCGCGTCAGCGCGCTTGTGCAGGCACCACCGCAGCGGACGTCCTGTCCTGCTTCGTCGACCTGTGGCGTCAGGTGGTGCTGGCCTCGGCCGGCGCGTCAGGGTGCGCCGTGGCCGGTGTTGCCATCGACAGCGGGCCGGGCGAGGGCGCCCTGATCGAGGTGGTGCGCTCCACATTTCGATCCTGGGTTGACCTGCTCAGGGCGCAGCTGGAGGCTGCCGGCGTTCCGTCGGACCGAGCGGCATCCATCGCGGTCACCACGGTTGCGGGAATGGAAGGCGCACTCATCCTGTGTCGCGCGGAAGGCAGCAGCGCACCGCTTGATACGGTGGCCGAGGAACTGATGCGCCTGCTGCCGCAGAATGCGAAAGCAGGCGAGTCGGGTAAGGGTTAGCCAAGCCCCAAATGACTTTCAGGCTGGGCACAGAGCCCAGCACTTGGTTGGTCAAATCGGGACCGGCGGCGACTTCGGCCTGCTGGACCAAAGTCTCGCCGGCCTTCTGGATCTGCGCAATGTCGAGCCCGGATGCCTTGAGCGCGGCGAGGCCGTTGACCAGCGCGCCGGCCTTCTCGCCGAGAACGCCGCCAAGCGCGCCCTGCAGCGAAGACAGGAAGCCGCCACCCCCGCCGGCAGGGGCTGCGGCCATGACATCATACTGGTGCGCAAGGTCGTCGGCGCCGGGAATCTTGGCGAAAAACGACGAGGCGCTGGTGCCTTCGGCCTCATGCTCCAGAACCGAGAAAATGGTGCCGACGACCTTTTCCGTCGTCGCCTGGTCGAGGCCCGCCTTTTGGCTGACGGTATTGACGATATCCTGGACGTTCATGATCTCACCTCAACCTTGGGTTTTCGTGTTTGCCGGATGGCGCTGGCGGCTGCGGACCTTGACCGGGGACTTCCGGCTCGCCGCGACAACAGTCGCGCGCATCGCAAGAAGGGCGGCTGCGGCAACCATGAAGGCGGTTGCCAGGATCGGCGAGGGCATGGTCATCGGCGTTTTCCTTTTCAGATCGGCCCTTAAGGTCAGATCGGGCCTTTCAGGACCGTGGCCGCGCCATGGGGCGGCCGGATGGTTAGTTTCCCCCTACTATTGTGGCGGCGCCATCAAGATTTGTCGCCGATGACAAGAATGTGATGAGGCTCCGGCAAACCTCTCAATCGTGGCGAATGACGATCTTGCCGAAACTATTGCCACGCGCGTAGTGGCGGAAAGCCGCCAACGCATCTTCGAACGGGAAGACGCTGTCGATGACCGGCTTCAGCCTGTGCATGGCGATGGCATTGTTCATGGCGAGAAACTGGGCGCGGCTGCCGACGGCAATGCGCCTGACGGTGGTGACGGTGGCGGAGAGCGCGGCGATGCTGATCGACGAGGCGCTCTTGTCCAGCCAGCCGACCTGGCTGATCTGGCCGCTGAACGCCACGGCCTTCAAGGACTGCTCCATGGTTCCGGCGCCGCCGACCTCGACGATCACGTCAACGCCGCGGCCGCCATTCAGTTCGCCCACTTTGGCATGCCAGTCCGGGGTCTTGCGGTAGTCGACCACCGCGTCGGCGCCAAGGTCCAGCAGGCGCTCTGCCTTGCTGTCGCTGGACGTGGTGGCGATGACGCGGGCGCCGAACAATTTGGCCAGTTGCAGCGCGAACAGCGAAACGCCACCCGACCCCAGCGTCAGCACGGTCTGGCCGGGTAGGAGCGGCGCACCACCCGAGATCGCGTTCCAGGCCGTGACGGCGGCGCAAGGCAAGGTGGCAGCCTCCTCGAACGATAGATGCGGCGGTATGTGCATGGCGGCATCCTCGGGCAACAGGGCGTATTCGCTCAACATGCCGTCGAGCGAGCCGCCGAGCTGTGCGGCGAAGTCCCAGCCGAACGGTCCGTCGATCCAGCGCGGGAAGATGGCGGCGGCAACCCTGTCGCCGACCTTGACGCGGGTTACGTCGTCGCCGATCGCCACGACTTCGCCGGCGCCGTCGGAAACAGGGATGAGATCGGGCTTGACCGGCAGCGGATAGTAGCCTTGCAGGATCGACAATTCGCGGGCGTTGAGCGAGACGGCACGGACGGCGACCAGTATCTGGTTCGGGCCGGGCGTGGGGATGGGTTCGTCGCGCATGACGATGCCGTCAATGCCGCCGCCGAGATTGGCACGGTAGGTTTTCATGGTGTTTTCCTGGTGTTCGGGCAGCCGCCCGGCTGTTGACGGTGTGATCTACGACACGATGAACTGGTGGTCGGAAAGAATGCGGCCTTGATCGTCCAGGACGAAGAACTCATGGCCGACAGCAAGCACCGTATCGGAGTCCCGCGGCAGCATTTCCCAGGTCAGCAAGACGCCGTTCTGCACGACCTGAACGCCAGGCCTTGCGCGGAACCGGTTGCGTCCCTGAACGACATTTTTCTCATGCGAGGCGGTCACCCGCGCCTCGATTTCGGCATGACCATGATGGGCGGCGGATGTCAGATAGTTCGCGCCTTCCGGTGCCCACAGCTCAGTGATCGTTTGGCGCCGAACGGCGGCGTCGGTTTCATGCCACATGGCGACATAGCGGCTCACCATTTGCTCGATGGACTTCATCGGTCGTCTCCTTTTCGAACGCTGTCGATGGAGGCAAAGCTAGCGGAATCAATTGGCTGGAAAAATTGGTGAAATCGGTATAGGTAATAAACATCATCTATATAATCTAGAGAGCAGCATGGCCCGTACCGACGTTTTCACCGGCCTGTCCGAGTTCCTCGCGGTTGCCGCGCATGCAAGCTTCCGGGTCGCGGCGGCCGAACTTGGCGTGACGCCCGCGGCGGTCAGCCAGGCGGTCCGTACGCTTGAGGCTCGCGCCGGCATGCCGCTGTTCCAGCGCACGACACGGCGCGTGGCGCTGACGGAAGCGGGGAGGGATTTTCTGGCGCGGCTGAAGCCAGCCTCCGCCGAGATCGGCGACGCCTTCGACGCGCTGTCGGTTCTCAGCCAGCGCCCGATGGGAAACCTCAAGCTCTCGGTGCCGCGCATTGCGCTGGACCTGGTGCTCTATCGGCTGCTGCCCGGCTTTCGCCACGCCTTTCCCGACATAACCCTGGACATCGACGTCGACGACGCCTCGGTCGACCTGATGGCGGGTGGCTATGATGCCGGCATCCGCATCGGAGAATTCATCGAGCAAGACATGATCGCCGTCAGGATCACGCCGGACTTCGCCTGGTCGGTGCTTGGCGCACCGTCCTATTTCGCCACGCGTGGACGGCCGCAAGCACCCGAAGACCTGATGCACCACGAATGTATCCGCTACCGGTTTCCGACCGCGCGAACAATCTACCGCTGGCAGTTCGCGCGCGACGGCCGCGAATTCTCGCTCGATGCGCCCGGCGGCATCGTGGTCAACGATCACATCAGCATGATCGAACTGGCCACAAGAGGCGTCGGCCTCTGTTATTCCGCCGATAGAGTTGCCGCAGCCGAGCTGGCATCGGGTGCGCTCGAGCCGGTGCTCCAGCCCTATTTGCCGACCAAACCAGGCCTGTTTCTCTATTTTCCGACCCGCAGCCAGGCGCAACCGAAGCTGCGCGCGTTCATTGACGCGGCCACCGGTCTCATGCGTTCGCGATGAAAATGCCGGATCGACGTCTCAGTCATTCGTGACTGGACGGGGCGACTCGCGCCCCTATCTTGCGCATATCCCGAGACCGAAGGAGCGCGCCATGACCGACGTCAACACCAAGCCTGCGATCACCCAGGCGATGATCGATGCCTATGACGAATATACGCATCTGACGCTCGATCGTCGCCGCTTCATGGAACAGCTGACCAGGCTTGCCGGGTCGGGCGCGGCAGCGGCGGCCATTGTGCCGATGCTGGCGGCGAACTCCGCCCAGGCGGCGATCGTCGCCGACAACGATATCAGGGTGAAAGGCGAGGACATCACCTATCCCGGCACTGGCGGCGAGATGAAGGGCTATCTGGTCAAACCGGCAAACCAGACCGGCAAGCTCGGCACCGTCATCGTCATCCATGAAAACAGGGGGCTCAATCCGCATATACGCGACGTCGCCCGGCGCGTCGCGCTGGAAGGGTTCGTGGCGCTCGCGCCGGATTTCCTGTCACCGCTCGGCGGCACGCCTGCCGACGAGGACAAGGCGCGCGACATGTTCACCAAACTCGACCCGGCGCAGACCGTCGCCAACGCCGTCGCCACCGTCGCCTTCCTCAAGGCCGACAAGGACGGCAACGGCAAGGTCGGCGCCATGGGCTTTTGCTGGGGTGGCGGCACGGCCAACATGCTGGCCGTCAATGCGCCGGACCTCGCTGCCAGCGTCGCCTATTACGGCATGCAGCCAAAGGCTGCCGACGCGTCGAAGATCAAGGCCGCGCTGCTGCTGCACTATGCCGGGCTCGACGATCGCACCAATGCCGGCATCGACGCCTTCAAGAAGGAACTCGATGCCGCGCATGTCGAATACACAGTCTATGTCTATGAAGGCGCCAACCATGCCTTCAACAACGACACCTCGGCGGCGCGCTACGACAAGAAGGCGGCCGATCTCGCCTGGGGCAGGACGATCGCTTTCCTGAAGGAGAAACTGGCGTAGGGGCCTTTGCCTAATCTGTGGCCGCCGGTTTGTGGAAGGCAACGCCGGCGACCACCAGTGCGATGCCGAGACAATCGCTGAGGCTTGGAATCTGGCGCTGCCCGCCTTTTTCTCACCGCCGCTGCTCGTCGCCGCCATCGGCGTCGGCATCTGTTCGTCGGTCATTCCGTACGCATCAGTGAAGCCGATCGGCAGCACGACGATGAAGGCGACCGCCATGGCGGCACCGAGGCCGGCGATGCCGTCGCCGGCGCCGGCACGGGCGACGCGGTGGCCGAGCACGATGTAGCCGACAAAGAGCGCGCCATTGAGGAAGGCCCACAGCAAACCGATGGGATCGCTGGACCATTTGACGTCGATGAGCAGCAAGGTGCCGGCGACGGCCACGGCAAGAGCGGCGAGATTGCGCGGACTCCGGAGCCCGATCACGGCGACGCCGATGGTGCCGACGAATTCGATTGCCGCCACCAGCGAGATCGGCAAGCGGTCGAGCGCGAGATAGAAGGAACAGTTCATCACCGCCAGGCAGGCGCCCAAAGCGACGAGCAGGAGCCGGGTCGAGCGATCAGCGCGGGCAAAGGTTTGCCACGGACGGGTCAGCGGCGCGAAGATCAGCGCGGCGGTGGCGATGCGCAGCCACGCCATGCCGAGCACGCCGACATGCGGGAACAGCAGCACGGCGAAAGCCGGACCAAGATAGTGGAAGATGGCGCTGACGCCGAACCAGACATGCGGCGGCAATTTTGTCGCCAGGCCGCCAAGGCCGGCGGAGGCGGGGACAGCAAGCACAGGGCCTGCTGCGGGAACTTGCGTTTGATCATCCATCGGATCAGTATCGCAGGCAGTTTCCGCTGGATATATGGATGATGATCGGCCGTTTTTATCATCTCTGTCCCTAAAGCAAGGAGTTTTCAGTGAAGCGCCTTCGAACCGAAAATGTCGACCTCGATGCAGCCGACATGAAGATCCTGCGCTTGCTGGAAAAGGATGCACGCACCAGCACGGCGGAGCTGGCGCGCTCGGTCGGCCTGTCGGCGCCGAGTGTCGCCGAGCGCATCAAGCGACTGCAGGAGAATGGCGTTATCGAGGCCTATTCGGTCAGGATCAATCCAGCGGCCCTCGGCTTGAAGCTGTCGGCGTGGCTGCGCATCCGGCCGGTACCGGGGCAACTGGCCGTGGTGGCCGAGATCATCCGCGAGTTGCCAGAAATCGCGCAATGCGACCGGGTGACCGGCGAGGATTGCTTCATCGCGCTGGCGCATGTCGGCTCGGTGACCGACCTCGAACGGGTGGTCGACCGGATCATTCCCTATGCGATGACGAATACGGCCATCATCCAGTCGTCACCCGTGGCCGCACGCTCGCCGCTCGCGGCGGTGAAGCGGTTGCCGTGAAACGGCACGATTCGATTGGTTTCCCCGATGTTTCCAGGCAGCCTCGCCGGCGCTAGGCGTGGCCGCGCTTCAGGCGGGCGCGCTTCAAAATGCTGCGCCAGCGGATCATGTCGAACGGGATCGGCTCGTTGTTGTTGGCGATGTGAAAGATCTCGTTGTCGACGTTCTTGAGCGAACGCCAGAAATCATAGTCAGTGATACGCGGATCAGCGGCCAGCCTGTCCACCTCGACCTTGATGTCGGTTTTCATGCACGTCCCTCGAACCGGCTTCGCCCCGCCGCCCGTAAAACAACCCAGTGCGGACGTTTTCGACCGCTCTGCTGAGTCGTTCAACGGCTCAATTGGCTTGTTCCCGTTAAAACCTCGGTAAGGTTAACGCGGCTGCGAGGCCGCTTCAAGCAGCGGTGCCAGCCGATTTGAGGGTTCTGCGATTTTGGATTGCCAGTGTGGCTTTGAGGTCTGCCCTATTTGCGTTTGATGCCGATCGAGCGGCCCGCGCGCTCCGGCATCGGCAGCACCGAATGGGCGGCGCGCATGGCTTCGACCTTGGCCAGAACATCGGCGGGGAAGGGCGCCACCTTCGGCCCCGACATGTCGACATGCAGCGACAGCGTCTCGGAAGTGGCGGCGAGCCAGCCGTCGACATGGCGGATTTCCTGATAGGCCCTGAGCCGCTTCGCGTCATGGTCGATGAGTTGGAAGGAGACCGTGACCTTGTGGTCCAGATGCAGCTCCTGCACGTAGCAGACATGGACTTCGGCGGTGTAGATGGTGAGGCGCCGCTCTTTCACATAGTCCAGCCCCATGCCCATCGCCTCGAAGGCCTCGTCCGAGCAGCGGTCGAACAGCACGTTATAATAGGCCATGTTGAGATGGCCGTTGTAATCGATCCAGTCCTTCTCGATGTCCATGGGCCTGGAGACGAAGGGGGCAGGGATGGGCATCGAAACTTCCTTGTTCTGGCGCTGGACAGAGCGTGGTGGGTAAGACTACGCATCCATAACCCCATAACAAGCGTGGGCGCTGGTCCATTCGCGGAGGAATTCATGGCTCTGAGCGACCTCAATCCGGTCGAACGCAACGAGGAAGGCATCGCCGCAACCCCATAACAAGCGTGGGCGCTGGTCCATTCGCGGAGGAATTCATGGCTCTGAGCGACCTCAATCCGGTCGAACGCAACGAGGAAGGCATCGCCGCGGTGCTCGGCATCCTCAAGCAGCAGTTCGGCGAACGCTTCCAGACCGGCCAGGCTATCCGCTCGCAGCACGCGCACACCACCACCTACATTCCGACACAGGCGCCCGATGGCGTGGCTTTCCCGGAAACGACGGCCGAGGTGCAGGAGATCGTGCGCGCCTGTGCGGCGCATCGCGTGCCGGTGATCGCCTTTGGCGTCGGCTCGTCGCTGGAGGGCCACACCAACGCGCCGGGCGGCGGCATCTCGGTCGACACCTCGCGCATGAACCGCATTCTGGCGGTCAATCCGCAGGATCTCGACTGCACGGTCGAGCCAGGCGTGACACGCGAGGATCTGAACCGGCATCTGCGCGACACCGGCCTGTTCTTTCCGATCGATCCCGGCGCCAATGCCTCGCTCGGCGGCATGGCGGCGACGCGGGCCTCCGGCACCAACGCCGTGCGCTACGGCACGATGCGCGAGAATGTGCTCTCGCTGACCGCCGTCATGGCCGATGGCGAGACGGTGACGACCGGCAAGCGGGCGAAGAAGAGCTCGGCCGGTTACGATTCGACCAGGCTGCTGGTCGGCTCGGAAGGCACGCTCGGCATCATCACCGCGCTGACGTTGAAGCTGCAAGGCATTCCACAGGCGATCTCCGGCGGCGTCTGTCCGTTCCCGAGTGTCGAAGCGGCCTGCAACGCCGTCATCGCGACGATCCAGATGGGCATTCCCGTGGCGCGCATCGAACTGGTCAACGCGCTGCAGATGCGGGCGATGAAGACTTATTCCAAACTCGACTATCCCGAGAGCCCGTGCCTGTTCGTCGAGTTCCACGGCAGCGATGCCGGCGTTGCCGAACAGGCCGAAACCTTTGGCATGATCGCCGAGGAAAATGGTGGCGGGCCGTTCCTGTGGACCAGCGTCGCCGAGGAGCGCACCAAACTTTGGAAGGCCAGGCACGACGCCTATTGGTCGTCGCTGACACTGCGGCCCGGCGCCAAGGGCCTGTCGACCGATGTCTGCGTGCCGATCTCGCGCTTTGCCGAATGCGTCATGGAAACCGAAGCCGATATCGCCGAAATGGGCTTGATCGCGCCGATCGTCGGTCATGCCGGCGACGGCAATTTCCACGTGCTGGTGCTGATGGATGTGAATGATCCCAAGGAGATCGCGCTGTCGGAAAAATTCGTCGCGCGGCTCAACATGCGGGCGATCGCCATGGACGGCACCTGCACCGGAGAGCACGGCATCGGCCAGGGCAAGATCGGCTTCCTGCGCAGCGAACTCGGCCATGGTGTCGACATCATGCGCACCATCAAGCAGGCGCTCGACCCGCAAAACATCATGAATCCCGGCAAGATATTGCCGGCTGAGGGCCATTAGATGTCCGCTTCCCAGACTCTGCTATCGATCGAGGTGCCGCCGTCGTCCGCTGGCACGCCACTGCCTCATGTGTTTGCGGATGAAGGCAGGTTGCTCGTTGCCTACATCGCCAATGCTCCGGATCCGTCGTTCGATGGCACGAATCCGCGCTCGGTTTCGCCGCTGACAGGCAACCAGTCAGTCGCCATCCTGACGGCTGACCCTTATCTGGCATTTCAGTTCGGCCCGCCGAATGACGAGGCCATCAGTGGCCATCGTCTCTATCCGTTGGGCTTGCAGGCCTACGAGGCATTTGAAGTCCGCAACTCGTCGTGGATCGCTTCCCTGGAAAAGGCAAATCGGGTTCATTCGTCCCATACGCCCGAACTGTTTTCAGACTATCGGCATTTCATCCTGACGTTCCACGATTCAACGCTGGAGTTCATTGCCAAGAGTTTCTCGACCAGCCTTGGCGAGGGGGCGGTTTTGACGGTGCTGATGGAGGCTGTCGGACAGCGCGCCTGAACTCTGCAGGCGAAGGTCTCGCAAGCTCGTTGTGGGCGACGCGCAGGCTCGGCCTAGCGCCCGTGAACATGTCGGGAGCGAGAAAAGGCTCGTCTTGACCGTGCCACCATTCGGGTCGAGGCTCCTGCGACGGCAAGCCTGAAAAGACAGGCGTGCCGGCTGAGGAGGACTGTCATGGCCATTTCACGCAAGGAAGAAGCCCGCGCGCTGAGCGCCGATGAAACGGAATTGGTGGAGAAATCGCACCATCCCGCGGTGCAGGAGCTTTCCGACGCCGACCTTTCCGGTCTGGTCAAGCTGCTGCGCGAGCGGCGCGACAAGGCGCAGGCTGAAGCGCATCGGCGCCGGCGCGAGATACGCGGCAAGGGCGCGCCGAAGGGCGCTGCGCCCTCAAAGGCCGATGCTGGCTCGCAGGTCAAGCTCGCGGTGCTGGCCATGGCGATGCGGCGGCTGAATGGCGAGGCCGAGCGGCGGCGGCAACTGGCGGCTCGCATTTCGCTGGTCGGGAATGCACACAAGGCGCTGGCCATGAAGAAAAATGCGTCGGCGGACGGTCCCGCGCACAATTCGCGGACGGCGCACAAGGGCATGCGGGCCGTGGCCAACGAGCGGGCGCCGAAGCTGGTCCGGCCGGCGGAACTCGGCCGGCAGCGCAAGGCGGGCAAGGTGGCGCAAGCCAAGCGCGACGCACTCTGAGGTCCCGCGGATAGGGGCCGCCGCTTTACCGTGCGGCGGGAAGCTTCTCCTGCACGCCCTCGACAAGGGCCTGCAGCAAGGGCCGCGTCGGCGCGAAGAATGTCGTGCCGGTCTGCGGCGTCGAGACATCGAGCAACCGATCGTAGGCGCCCGGCGGGTCGCCGACATACATGCGCTGCAGCATCTTTTCGGTGACCCAGAGATACCTGGAATAGCCGATGAAGTAGGTTCCGAACTCATTCTGCCCGGGCCTGCCGAACGGCATGTTGTCGCGCAAAATGTCGTACTCGTTGCCGTCGGCATCCTCGATCGTGGCCAACGACTTGTGCGATTTGCGCGGCGCGTCGTCATCGTCGATTTCGATGTTATCGATCTTGGTGCGGCCGATGATCGCCTCCTGCTCGGGCGTCGGAATGCGCGCCCAGGCTTGCATGTCGTGCAGATATTTCTGGACGACGACGTAGCTGCCGCCGGCAAAGTCGGCATCCTCGTCGCCGATCAGCGCCGAGGCGGGCAGGTCGAGGCCGGTCGGGTTGGCGGTGCCGTCGACAAAACCGAGCAGGTCACGGGCATCGAAATAGCGAAAGCCCGTCACTTCGTCGACGACGGTCACACCGGGACCGAGCCGGTCGAGCAGGATACGTTCGAACTCGAAGCACATATCGGGCCGCTCTGCCCGGATGTGGAAGAGAAGGTCGCCCGGTGTCGATGGCGCCGAATGGACCGCGCCCTTGATCGGCGCGAAGGGTTTGAGCTCCAGCGGCCGCCGGCCGGGCTGAGACGGTCCCAGAGATCGCGGCCGATGCCGGCGATGCAAGACAGGCGGCCGCCAAGGTCGCGGAACCCGACATTCTTGACCAGATCGTCAAGTTCGCCGAGCACGGAGCAGACCTTGGCCAGGGCCGGTTGGTCGCTGGCGACGGTGACGACAAGGAAAATCGCCGACTGCGAAAGCGGCGCATCGACGCTCTGCGCGTCGATCGGCACGCGGTCCCAGTTCTTGCCCGACATCCGAAAATCTCCGCTTTTCCCGGATTTGTTTCAGATCGTCCGGGATGACGCAATACCCGATGAATTGCCTCTTTATCGACACGCGGATGCGGGTAGAGTGCGGCAGATTTCAATCAACCTGTTCGGAGCTGATGCTCGCACGCCTGTTCGTGATCTTTGGTGGCCTGTTTGTGCTGGTGCTGTGTGCGGCGCTGGTGGTGCCGTATTTTGTCGACTGGACCGGTTACCGCGCCGAATTCGAGCGCGAGGCGAGCGCCATCCTCGGTCGCAAGGTGACGGTGCAGGGCGATGCCACGGCAAGGCTGCTGCCGTTCCCTTCCGTGACCTTTTCCAACGTTGCCGTCGCCGGTGGCCCCAACGGCCAGCCGGCCATGACCGTCGAGACGTTTTCGATGGATGCCGAACTGGCGCCCTTCCTGCGCGGTGAAGTGCTGATCTTCGACATGCGGCTGGTGCGGCCGAAGGCGACGATCGACATTGCCAATGACGGAACCGTCGACTGGGCGATGCGGCCATCCTCGCCCTTCGACCTCAACCAGATATCGATCGAGAAGCTGACGGTGACGGAAGGGCAGGTCGAACTGCGCCACGCCGCCGGCGGACGCAGCCATATCTTTTCCGAGATCAACTCGACCATTTCGGCCAAGTCCCTGGCCGGCCCCTGGCGCATGGACGGCACGCTGCGGCTGGACGGGTTGCGCACCACGGTCGCGGCGTCGACCGGCAAGGCCGAAGGCAACGGCCAGATGCGGCTTCGGCTGAAGGCCGATCCCGATGCCTATCCACTGGTCATCGAGACCGACGGCAATGCCGGCATCGTCAACGGTGCCGCCATCTATTCCGGCCAGTTCAAGATCTCGAGCGCTGACAAGAATGGCGCCGACAAGAACAGCGCCGAGCTGCGCGGCACCGATGGCGAGACGGTGAAGGTCAGCGCCGGCAAACCCGATCCGGGCTTCCGCCTCAACGGCAAGTTCTCGCTCGACCACCAGAAGCTTGGCGTCGATGAATTCCGTTCGAGACCGGCCCGCTCGACAATCCCTACACCGCCGACGGCAAGGCCTCTGTCGATCTCGGGCTGAAGCCGAACTTCGCCATCGAAGCCAATGGCGCGCAGGTGCAGCTGGACGAGGCGGTGGGTGCGCCGGCCGGCGCGGGCCTGACACTGGATCAGCGTATTGCGGGGCTGGAGCAGGCGTTGCTCGATCTGCCGAAGCCGACCATTCCCGGCACTGTCGAGGTCAAGCTGCCGGCGGTGGTGGCCGGTGACACCACGGTGCGCGACGTGCATCTTTCCGCCGAGCCGGTCGATGGTGGCTGGAAGATAAAGTCGCTTGCCGCGACACTGCCGGGCCGCACCACGCTGGAAGCCGATGGCATGCTGGTGCTCAACGTGCAGAGCCATTTCGGCTTTACCGGCTCGTTGCTGTTGGCCGTGGCGCAACCTTCGGGTTTTGCAGCGTGGCTGTCCAGGGATGTCGATGAGGCGATCCGCCGTCTGCCCGCCGCCGGCTTCAAAGCCAAGGTCGACCTTTCGGAAAACCACCAGGCCTTCAGTGATCTCGAATTGATCCTGGGCAAGGCGAAGTTTTCCGGCCGTATCGATTCCAGCCAGCCCGACGACGCGAAGCCTTCGGTGCTGATGCGGCTCGAGGGTGGTGAACTCGATGTCGACGGGCTGGCGGCCTTCGCCTCGATCTTCGTCAGCGACAAGGGCGCCAACCGTTTTGCCAACAGCGACCTCGATTTCCAGATCAAGGCCGGGCCTGTCAGCGCCGGCGGGCTCACCGCCGATACGATCGACACTGCGCTGAGGTTGCGCGACGGCTTGCTCGAAGTCGACCGGCTCTCGGTTGGTGGGCTGGCCGGCGCCTCGATCAGCGCCACGGGCCGGATCAAGGATTTTCCCGCGAGCCCGACCGGCAAGCTCGATGCATCAATTGTCGCTGTCGACCTGAAGCCGCTGATCGACGTTGCCGCACAGCATTATCCAGACAATGGCGTGCTGAAAGGGCTGGCGAGCCGAGCAGCGGCTTATCCCGACCTGTTCCAGGACGCACGCGTCGACCTTGTGGCGAGCGCCGCCGACAATGGCGACGGCACGACAGGCCTGGCGGTGAGCGGGCAAGGCAAGGCCGGCGGCTCGGCCTTTTCCGCCTCGCTGTCGGGGAAGGGAGCGCCGGACAGGCTTCTCGACGCGCCGGTGACACTGACCTTCAACGCCAAAAACCCCGATGCCACGGCGCTGCTCGCGCTTTACGGCCTGCCGGCGCTGCCGCTCGGCATGCTGGGCGAGGCAACGACTGATATTTCGGCCAAGGGTACGTTTGGCGGTGGCCTGACGACGAGTTTCAGCCTCGCCGGCAATGACTTCAAGGCCGGCTTCGAAGGTACGATCGCCGATACGCCGCAAGGCGCCACCGCCAAGGGCAAGATCAACCTCGATGCCGCCGATATCGAACCCTGGCTGATGACATCAGGCATCGGCCTGCCGGGCATGGGGGCGGGCATGTCGACCTCGCTCTCGGCACAAGGCGATTATGGCAACGGGCTGCTGGTGCTGGACAATGTCAGTGGCGCCATCAACGAGGCGGCCGTGTCCGGTGACGTCAACATGGATGCCAAGGACGGCGCGCCGCACCTGGCCGGCGCGCTGGCACTCGACGAACTCGACCTCGATCCAATGGCGGTGGCGCTGTTTGGCGATTCGGCTTTCCTTGCCGACAAAAATGGGGCCGACAAAAATGCGGCTAACAAGAGCGCGAACGACAAGAGCGCGAGCGACAAGGGTGGCGCCTGGCCGTCAGCACCGTTCAGCCAGAAATCCAGCCTGCCGTTTACCGCTGACCTCGACCTGACGACGGCGGCACTGGCCGCCGGCCCGTTCGCCACCGCCTATGATGCTTCCTTTGCGTTGAAGCTCGACCAGGAGGGTATCCGCGTTTCGGATCTCAAGGCAAAATTCCTCGGTGGCGCATTGACCGGCCTGTTCGAGTTGAAGAACAATGACGGCACCGGGCTTTTCACCGGCCAGATGAAACTGGCGGGTGCCGATCTGGCAAACGTGTTGCCGGATGCCGGCATTGGCGGCATCAGCGATTTCTCGACGACGCTGTCGACCAGCGGCAAGTCGGTCGATGCGATGATCGCCGCACTATCGGGTTCCGGCACGGCGGCGCTCAGGGGTTTGCAGGTCGCCGGCGTCAACCCCGATGCGTTCAGCACTTTGCTGGCCAAGGCGGATGCGATCGGGCGCGACATCGATGCGGCCAAGACCGCGGGCTTCGCGCCTGCCATCGCCGCCGATGGCAGCTTTGCCGCCGGGGATGCCGACATCGCTTTCACCATTGCCGGCGGCACGCTCAGGGCGCCGCCGATCAGCCTCGAAAACCCGGCGGCGACCTTGTCCGCCGATATCACCGCCGATCTCAACGCCAGTACGGTTTCCGCCAAGGGCGCCATCACCTATCGGCCCGGCGACGAGGCGCTGATCGGCTCTGAGCCGGCCGTCAATTTCACCGCCGAAGGGCCATTTGGTACCGTGAAGCGTCAGTTCGACAGCGAGCCTTTGGCGCAGTTCCTGACCCAGCGCGCGCTGGAAAAGGAACAGCAGCGCGTCGAGGCGATGCAGGCGGCATTGCTGGAGAAGCAGCGGCTGCGGCGTGAGGTGCGCTATTACGCAGCGCTGCAGGATGCACGCGACAAGGCCGCCGAAGAATTGCGCCAGCAGGAGGAGGCGGCGCGGCTGAAAGCCGAGGCGGACGCCAAGGCGAAAGCCGATGCGGATGCCCAGGCAAAGGCCGAAGCCGACGCCAAAGCTCAGGCCGACGCGGACGCTAAAGCCAAGGCGGATGCCGAGGCCAAAGCCAAGGCTGATGCCGACGCGAAGGCCAAGGCTGATGCTGATGCAAAGGCGGCGGCCGAGCAGCAGGCCGCCGACGAGGCCGCCAAGGCGCAGGCCGATGAAGAACAGCGGCAGAAGGCCGAGGAGGCGAAGCATATCGCTTCGCAGGAAAAAGCGCGACTAGAGGCTGAACGCAAGGCCGCAGAGTCGAAGGTCGAGCGCGCGCCGCTGCCGGAAGCCAGCGACAATCCGCCGGCCAAGCCAAAGGCCAATCCGTTCACGATCGATAATCTGTTGAAGTCGCTGCAGTAGCAGTAGGGCAGTAGGGCAGTAGGGCAGTAGGGCAGTAGGGCTTTTCGCCCCCAGTTCGTTTCAAAGAACAAGCAGCTCGGCGCCGTCGGCGGCGTAACGGGCGTGACGAAAATCGCGGATGGCGGCGAGCCTGCCGTCCTGCCAGGCCAGCAGGATGAAATAGGTCGGCCGCGCCGTCGGGTCGTTGGGGTCACTGACGAGGATTGCCGGCCTGTTTTCAACGAAGCCAGGCATAAGACGCCAATCCTGCACCCGGGAATAGTTGCCGAAGTAGGTGCCGACTTCCTTGCGGCCGTTGAGCCGCGCCCTGGCCACCAGTTCCAGCCGGACTTCTTGCGCCAGCATGTCGCGCACCGCCTCGAAATCACGGGCATTGAAGCGATCGATGTAGGCATTGAGCAGCAGACGCTCGGCGGCGCCCAATCTCGGGAGAGGGCGGTCATCGGGTTCGTCGGCAAACTGGCGCAGCCGGTCGCGGCCACGGTGCAGCGCGGCCTTGACCGCGGGGATGCTGGTGTCGAGCGTGGCGCTGATCTCCTGCAGCGAGTAGCCCAAAACATCCATCAGGATGACGCTGCTTCGCTGCGTAACGGGAAGACGCATGAAGGTGTGCAACCCGGCAGAAGCGGCCTGGCGGTCGACGGTGGGATTCACCGGGTCGACGATCATGTCCGGATCCTCATCGGCAGCGGTCTTTTCGCGAGCGCGGCGGCGCAGGAAGTCGAGTGCCGTATTGTGCGCGATGCGAAACAGCCAGCCTTCCGGATTGGCGATCGGGCCGGCGTTGGGCAAGGCCTCGACCGCCTTGGCCAGCGCCTCCTGCAGCACGTCCTCGCCATCGATGACCGAGCCCGTCATGCGGGCACAGTAGCGGTGCAGCTTGGGGCGCAGTTCCCCAAACAGGCGCTCGAAGAGCCCATGCTGCTCGCCAGGAATGGGAATGTTCATGCGCCTCCCGTTCTGCAACCTTGTCTTTCTCGATTACTCATCAAGCACCCGGTAGCTGCCCACCACGGCCATCTCGCCGCGTTGCGGAGGTTCGCTGCAGCGATCCCTGAAGCCGTCTTGAAATGCCTGGAATGCCGCCAGCCCGGTGAGGATGTCGGAGTGCGCATCGGTCTCCGTCTCGACCAGATGGACGAATGTCCCGTCGCCGGCGCGCAAGGTCATATAGCGAACGCCGTCCGGCGATTTGTCGCGCAATTCCTGGAAAACGGCCTTGATCAACCGCTCGTTCTCATCGGCCCGTTCCGGCTTCATCTTGTAGCGTATCAGGTGCCGTTTCATCTCTGGTCTTCCTTTTGATTGCCCTTGCGTCCTTCGACGCGTTCACTCCCTAGACGTTGCGGAAAGGCCAAAGGATTCGGGCCAGCAGAAATAAGTCGGACGTCCGTTTCCGGAGTGGTGGGGATCAAACGCCCGCGCCGCGCTTCGCCCACTCCAACACATGCAACCGCAGGGCCGAGGACAGGTTGGTGTCGCGGGGCCGCGTCTCGTCGACTTCGGCCACGAGGGCGGCGAGCGTCAGCTTTCTCGCTGCCGCGATGGCGACGAGATCGTCGTAGAAGGGTTTTTCGAGGGAATAGCTGGTGCGATGGCCGCGAATGGTCACCGAGCGCTTCTCGACGGCGCTCACGGCCGGAGACTCACTGCTCGTCCTTGCCGGACGGGTCGAGGCGATGGCCGGCGACAAATGTCTCGGCCTTGTCGGCGATCAGCCGGTCGCGATGCTTTTCCGCCTTGGAACGGCCGTGCAGGGCCCGGTTCTGTTCAGCGACACGCAGTTTCTCGTCCCGCGCCTTCTGCTTGCGAGCCTGGCGGAGGTTGACGATTTCGGCCATGGCGCGGACCGTGGTTTTATTTCTTGCGGAAGGCGTCGAGCGAAACCACTTCGGCGCCCTTGGTGCCGGCCTCGGCCGCGGCGGGCTTTTTCTCCGCTTCGACGGCGGCCTTCTTCTCGGCCTTCGGCTTCTTTTCGGAGACGATGGTCAGTGGCTCGGGCGCCGGCTGGGCCGGTTCCTCCTCAGGCTGCGCGTCGGTCTTGACGTCGAACTCGAGTTCGAAATTGACCGAGGGATCATAGAAGCCGCGTACGGCCGAGAACGGGATTTCGAGTTTCTCCGGCACGTCGGAGAAGGACAGGCCAACCTCGAAGCCGGTGTCGGTCACCTTGAGGTCCCAGTACTGGAACTGGATGACGATGGTCATCTGCTCGGGATAGCGCTCGCGCAGGCGCGACGACACGCGCACACCGGGCGCGCCGGTCAGGAAGGTGACGAAGAAATGGTGGTTTCCGGGGAGGCCGGTGCGTGCGACCTCGGCCAGGACCTTGCGCATGACGCCGCGCAACGCCTCCTGGGCCAGAATGTCGTAGCGGATGTGGTCGTCGGCCATGTGGTGGTCGGGTTCCGTTGAATCGTCCGCATAGCTGTAATCAAGCTTGAGCGCGGCGTAAACCTGATATAGCCCACCGCCGCGTCGAAGCGAGGACTATTGCCAACGATTTGATCGGCAAGGCGGCCTGTTTGATCGGGAAGGCAGATTGGCGGCAAGCGCAAATGTTATGCGTTAGCCAGCGCAGTGTGTTTTTTGGCGCTGCTCGGGGCAGGGCGCTTGCCGAAAGCGCGCAGGAAGGTGCGCACGCCATTCGTCGCCGATTGCACCACCTCGTCCTCGCGCGGCGTGCCGCCGAGCATGAAGGTGGTCTGCAGTTCGGCATTGACCAGGCCGAGGAACTGGCGCGCCGCGACGTCGGGGTCGTCGATGGCGAGGTAGCCGCCATAGGCGAGGCGGGCGAAGCGGGCGGCGATTGCCGGCCATGTCCTGCCCGGACCTTGTTCGCGCCACTCGGCGAACAATTCAGGATAGCGCTCGCCTTCGGTCTGGATCAGCTTGCGCAGGAATTTTCCGTCGCGGTTGCAGATGCAGTTCTGGTTTAGCCGCACGGCAAAGCCGATCAGGTCCGCTTCGAGGTCGCCGGGCTGGTCGGGGAAAGTGGCGATGGTGGCGAAAATGCCGGCATTGCAGCGCTCGGTAAGGTCGCGCACCACGGCCATGAAGAGCTTTTCCTTGTCGCCATGATGGTTGTAGACGGTCTGGCGCGAGACGCCGGCCTCCGCGGCGATCAGGTCGATATTGGCGCCGGCGAAGCCTTCGCGGCAGAACACACCGGCGGCGGTGTCGACGATCGACAGGCGCTTGGCCTCATGGCCGCGTGGCGGGAAAATGTCAGGAGAAACGCTCGCTCTCATGAAAATCTATATAGAGGTGATTGACGATTTAGACAAGAGTGTCTAAATTTGTGGACATAAGACAAAGAGATTTCGCGCCGGGGAGACGAATAGAATTCGTTCCTGGAGTGTCGGAAGCTCACGGGATGCAACGTCCTAGGGTTAGACGTCGCCTGGCGGCGGCAACCAGATTTCGAAAGAAGCCAATATCATGAGTCCCAAATTCCTCCGCATCGCGGTCGTGCTCGGCCTGTTGTCCGCCATCGGCCCGTTCGCGATCGACATGTACCTTCCCGCACTGCCGTCGATCGGCGCGGATCTGCACGCCGGCACGGCCGCCGTGCAGATGAGCCTGCTGATCTTCTTCCTGTCGATGGGTTTCGGCCAGATCGTCGTCGGGCCGATCTCCGACATGGTCGGCCGCAAGCTGCCGCTCTATGGCGGGCTTGCGCTGTTCATGGTCGGCGGCATCGGTTCGGCGATGGCGC
Source organism: Mesorhizobium kamtschaticum (assembly GCF_056174585.1). NCBI lineage: Bacteria > Pseudomonadati > Pseudomonadota > Alphaproteobacteria > Hyphomicrobiales > Phyllobacteriaceae > Mesorhizobium > Mesorhizobium kamtschaticum. The sequence goes on from NZ_CM149691.1 coordinate 4,037,868, forward strand.
CGACCATCGAGTGGCTGATCGCTTTCCGCTTCCTGCAGGGGCTTGGCGCCAGTGCCGGCATGGCCGTGCCGCGCGCCATCGTGCGTGACCTGCACACCGGTAATGAGGCGGCCAAGCTGATGTCCTTGCTGATGCTGGTGTTTTCGGTGTCGCCGATCCTGGCGCCGCTGACCGGCAGCCAGATCATCGAGAATTTCGGCTGGCGCGCCGTGTTCTGGACGGTGACCGGTGCGGCAGCGCTCGCCACCATCCTGCTCGCGACCTCGCTCAAGGAGACGCGGCCGGCGGAAGAGCGTGTCGGTTCCTCCTTCGGCACCGCGCTTGCTGGTTACCGCTTGCTGATGGGTGATCGCAATTTCCTTGGCCTGGTGGCGATCGCCGGCTTCGGCATTGCGAGCTTCTTCGTTTACCTGTCGAGCTCGTCCTTCATCCTGATCGACCATTACGGGCTGTCGCCTTCGGTCTACAGCGTGTTCTTCTCGATCAATGCGGTGGCCTTCATCGGCATGTCGCAGCTGACGGGACTGCTGGCCGAGCGTTTTGGGCTGCGGCGCGTGGTGCGCGTCGCGGTGACCGGCTATGCGTCGACGATGGTGGTGCTGTTGGCGATCATGGCGACGGGCGTCGACCGGCTCGACGTGATGGCGGCGTTGCTGTTCGTCGGCTACGGCTTCCTCGGCCTGGTCATCCCGACCACCTCGGTGCTGGCCATGGAAGAGCATGGCGAGATCGCCGGCACGGCGTCGGCGCTGATGGGCACGCTGCACTTCGCCATCGGCGCGCTCGCCATGGGCGTCGCCGGCGTGTTCTTCGACGGCACGCCGTTGCCGATGGTCGCCGGCATCACGCTCTGCGCGGTGGTTTCCTTCACGCTGGCAAAGGTTACGCTCGGCCGTTCGCGCGAAGCCGTCGAAGCGCCGGCCGAGTAGGCGCCGCTTGCAAGCCCATGAAAAGGCCGGGTTTTCCCGGCCTTTTTTATTGCCTGAAATGCTTCGGCCGTCACCTCGCCCATCACATGGGTATCACGTTTAAGTGGGTATCTTGCATAAACAGGTACCTTCCAATAGAGTGTACTGGACTTGCCGGGAACGAGCATGACCGATCCAAATGACGTCCAGCTGAAAAAAGGGGCGCTCGAACTGTGTGTGCTTGCCTTGCTCGCCCGGCGGGAAAGCTACGCCTACGAGATCGCCAGCACGCTCGCCGAACGTGTCGGCATGGGGGAAGGGACGATCTATCCGCTGATGCGGCGCATGCAGAGCGATGGGCTTGTCGCGACATGGCTCGTCGAATCGACGAGCGGCCCGTCCCGCAAATATTACCGGCTCACCGCGGCCGGCAAAACCGCCTACGAAGCGCGCAGCCGAGAATGGCGAAGCTTTGTCGATGCCGTCGACCTTTTCCTGGGAGAGATGGAATGAACCGCGATGCTTTCTTGGTTTCCCTGCGCAACAGCCTGGCCGGAATGCCCGCGGGTGAAATCGACGAAATTGTCGCCGACTACGGCGCCCATTTCGACGAGGCGCGGGCTTCGGGACGCAGCGAAGAGGATGTCGCCAAGGCACTCGGCGATCCGGCGCGGTTGGGACGGGAGCTGCGCGCGGAGGCAGGAATCCGCCGCTGGGAGCATGATCGCGGTCCGGCCGGTGTTGCTGCCGCGCTGCTCGCGCTCACCGGGCTCGCCGCCTTCGACATCCTGCTGCTGCTGCCGGTTCTCATCGTCTTCTGCTTCGTCGCGCTCGGTCTCGGCGTTGCGGTCCTGGCGCTTGGCGTCACCAGCGTCGGGCTGCTGTTGAGCGTTGTGCCGTTCTGGCATTTCGCATCGTGGGCCACGGCGTTCGCGCGCCTGCTGGCCGCTGTCGGCCTTGCCGCCGCCAGCATCGGATTGGGCTCGCTGCTGCTGCTTGGCCTCAATATCGGGGTCAAGCTGCTGGGGACTATGCGCGCCTGCATTACCGCCTGGTCAAACCACACCAGCCCTGAATCAACCCCGTGGCGCGCCGCCACGCAGAAATAACAGGTGCAACATGAACAAGACGCTTGCCTGGACCGCCGTGCTGTCGCTCGCCGTGGCCGTGATTTGTCTGTCGCTGGCGAGTTCGATCGCCGGGAACGATTGGAGAGGTGCCCGGTGGTGGAATTTTGCCTCCAGCTGCCGCAGTTCCGGTGACGGGACCAAGCCCGGATCGGTAACGCTGGCCTGGGAACCGGTCTCCAGCGAGTTTCAGATTGCCCTGCCGGCAACGGTGACCTATCGGCCCGGCACGCCTTCCCAGGCTCTCGTCAGCGGCGATCCCGAGGCGGTTTCGCATGTTCGCCTGTCCGGCAATGTGCTGGCCTTCGATGACGATTTCGATTGTGATGGCCTGCCGGTCAGCGTCCAGCTTACCGGTCCAGCAGTTCCCAGTTGGCGGTTGAGCGGCAGCGGCAAGCTCGAGCTTTCCGCTCTCGCCCAGGAGGCGCTTGACCTGCGCATCAGCGGCAGTGGCGATGTGCGCGCCAGCGGCAGCGTGCAGGATCTCTCCTTGCGCATCTCCGGCTCGGGTTCTGGCGATTTTGCCAAGCTTACGGCCAAGACCGCCAGCGTCCAGATCAGCGGCAGCGGCAATGCCGATATCGCGCCGCAGGACCAGGCCGACATCCGCGTGTCGGGCAGCGGCAACGTGCAAGTCCACGGCAACCCGAAGATCAATTCCCATGTCAGCGGCAGCGGCAGGGTCGAGACGGTGCCTTGAGCAGATGCAAAGTCACAGGCAGCGTCTGGCCACGAAGCCGCTGAGACGGTGGTACAGTAGGCAATCGCCACCGATGGAAGGGCCGGACTATCCGGCCTTTCACGCCAATCCTGCCTCGGCCAGTACGAAGCGCAGCCGTGTCTCGACCGGCGCCAGGGGCAACCGAACCAGCTCGTAGCCCAGCTCCGTGTAGACGCCGGCCAGCGCGTGATAAGTGCGCTCAGCCTCGGCGAGCGTCTGCTTGCGTTCTTCATCCTGCGCGAAAATGTCAGGCCAGGGCGGAGCGATGAACACGCGCGGATTGTAGCGGAAGCGATCGGCAGCGGCTTTGGCGTGCTCCGCCACGGGCAGGCCGCTCAGCCTGAGATAGCCAAGCGTGTCCGGCACGCCGCGATCGAAGAAGACCGGTCCTTTCTGTTCGATCGCGTTCTGATACGAGCGCATCTCCCAGGACAGCATCAGTTCGGCGAACAATGCACGATCCTCCCAGGGCAGGGCGGATCCGCCAATGGCGCCCTGGTCGCGGATGATGCCGCGTCCGGCTTCGACCGAAGTGGCAAAGCCCGCCAGGCGCAAGGCCTCGATCAGGGTGGTCTTGCCGGAGCCCGGCCCGCCGGTCAGCACGAAGAATCGATCGAAATCGTTTTGCATTTTTGCCTTGGAGAAAGAGACACGCGACGCGGCTGCTTCGCGGCCCACGGGCCGTGCGAAGGACGGCAAAAGCCTGCCGTTGCGCATGATGCAGATTGAAGGAGGGGGAGAAGTGGAGGTTTCTGTTGCCAGGTACCTCCGAACCCCGCCTAGAAGTGCGAACCCCTAGGACTTGATTTGAAGCTATCGCACTGCATTAAGCAGCGAGACGTGCTTCCGCATAGTTGTCGTTTGCAACTACAGGTTTAGCCCGATGACGGTGGTACCATGCCGGGCAAAAGTACGATCTTTACACCTTCGTCGATCCTATTTCGCCCCCAGCAAAAACCGCTCTGTCGTCAAAGCGGCTTTTGGTGGAGGCGCCGGGTACCGCCCCCGGGTCCGAACGGCTTATTACATCGCCCATTTATCGCCATAGTCGGTCGAGCCGACGAAACGAATATAGGGGGCTGGCGTGAGAAATGAAAGGCCGCAATGGTGCTTTGTCCCTGTGTCAAATTGCGACGCCGAGGGTTGACTTGGGCGCGGTCTCAACTCAAGCTTTGCCAGCGGTGAGGAGTTACCGACCTAGCGCACAGATTGCGAAGCGCGCCACAGCCCTCATCGATCGGATCCGTGGCGCCGACGAGGGGAATTTTGATGGCCGACTATCTTGCAGACGTGAAGAAATACGACGCGGGCGCCAGCGCCGACGTGGTTGAAAAGATCGTCAAGCATCTGGGCATTGCGCTCAGAAACCGCGATTCCTCGCTGGTGTCCTGCACCGACCCGAAGGAGCTCCAGCGCGTCAAGGAGAGCTGGGTGGCCAAGAAGCTCGGCGTCAGCGACGGGGCGAAAGCCGATGCGGCGATCGAGAAGACCTGCAAGGCGATGCACGCGGACAACACCAAGGGCCGGGTGACCTTCTATTACCTGGTGGCCAAGGATCTGGGCAAACTCGGCTCCCTCTGAGCCCTCTGATAATTTCTCCTCTGGCGGCCGATCGGTGCGGTTTTCTGCGCTTACGGCTTGCCGGAGCGAGTTCTGAAGAGAGGCCCGTTCCCTATCCGTGTGGGGAAGACTTCAGACAGGCGTGGCGTCAGCGCGTACATGCGCTATGATTGGTGAAATCTCGAATCGAGCCGAAACCGATGCGCCAGTATCTCGACCTCTTGCAGCATGTGCTCGACCACGGCGCCGATCGCGGCGACCGCACCGGCACCGGCACGCGCTCCGTCTTCGGCTACCAGATGCGTTTCGATCTGGCGCGCGGCTTTCCGGTCACCACCACCAAGAAGCTGCATCTGAAGTCGATCATCCATGAACTCCTGTGGTTCCTGGCCGGCGACACCAACATCAGATATCTCACCGACCACGGCGTCACGATCTGGGACGAATGGGCCGACGAGAATGGCGACCTTGGCCCGGTCTATGGCAAGCAATGGCGCTCCTGGCCGGATGGGCATGGCGGCTCGATCGACCAGATCGCGGGCCTTCTCAAGGAGATACGCCGCAATCCTCAATCGCGGCGACTGATCGTTTCAGCCTGGAACCCGGCCGAGGTCGAAGCCATGGCGCTGCCGCCTTGCCACTGCCTGTTCCAGTTCTACGTGTCCGAGGGCCGGCTGTCCTGCCAACTCTACCAGCGTTCGGCCGACATCTTCCTCGGCGTGCCGTTCAACATCGCGTCCTATGCGCTGCTGACGTTGATGGTGGCGCAGGTGACCGGGCTGAAGCCGGGCGATTTCGTCCACACGCTGGGCGACGCGCATCTCTATTCAAACCATTTCGAGCAGGCGCGCGAACAACTGCGACGCACGCCAAGGGCGCTGCCGACGATGTGGATCAATCCGGAGGTGAAGGACCTGTTTGCCTTCCGCTTCGAGGATTTCCGGCTGGAAAACTACGTCGCGGATGCGAGCATCAAGGCGCCGATCGCCGTCTAAGGTATGTCGATATTCAGGTGATACCGGCCTGCAAACGACGGCTTCCTGCGCTTCCGGTGCTCACGGACCCGAATGTCCGCTCCGCTCCGGTTCTCGCAAGCCATCGTTCTCGGCCTGACCTGAATCTCAGCATACCTTAAGCTCGGCCCCGGTCAGTCGATGCCGACCATCACATCGGATGCCTTGACCACGGCATAAGCCTGCTTGCCCTTTTCAAGCTTGAGATCAGCGACCGCCTCGTTGGTGATCGAGGCGGTGACGACGGCGCCGCCAATGTCGATCCTGACATGCGAGGTGGTGGCTCCCTTGACGATTTCTGTGATCGTGCCTTTCAGGATGTTGCGGGCGCTGATCTTCATCGGATTTCCTTTCAAGATTTGTTCTGTGCACGTCTTTAGCAGAACAGCCGCGCTGTGCCACTCACATGACCAGATAGAGTGTTTCAAGCGGTGGTGGGCCTTCCCTTGTTATGTTCGTGCGGATATATCGGTTTGCAGGCTTTGGGCCGCACGGATTTCAAATCAGGGAGAGTTTCATGATGGGCAAAGGTTTTGGATTGAAGGCAATCGCCATCGGCGGACTGGCGGCGCTGCTGATGGCCGCCGTGCCGGCAGCTCATGCCGACGACAAGCTGACCGTATTTGCCGCCGCCAGCCTCAAGGACGCGCTCGATGCGGTGAACAAGGCCTGCGAGGCCGATGTCGGCGAGGCCGCAACCGTCTCCTATGCGGCAAGCTCGGCACTGGCCAAGCAGATCGAGGGCGGAGCGCCGGCCGACGTCTTCATTTCGGCCGACCTCGACTGGATGAAATATCTCTCCGACAAGAAGCTGACCAAGCCCGACACCGAGGTAAAGCTGCTCGGCAACGAGATCGTGCTGGTGGCGCCGAAGGATTCGACGGTTGAAACCAAGATCGAAAAGGGTTTTGACCTCGCCAAGCTGGTCGGTGACGGCAAGCTCGCCATGGGCGACTTCAAGGCGGTGCCGGCCGGCAAGTACGGCAAGGCGGCACTGGAATCGCTCGGCGTCTGGTCCTCGGTCGAGGGCAAGGTGGCGCAGGCGGAAAACGTCCGCGCGGCGCTCAAGCTGGTTTCAACAGGCGAGGCCGCTCTCGGCATCGTCTATGCCACCGACGCGCATGCCGACAAGGGCGTGAAGGTGGTCGGCACCTTCCCGGAGGATTCGCATCCGCCGATCATCTATCCGGTTGCCCAGACCGCCGATTCGAAGGACAAGGATACGACTGCTTTCCTGAAATGCCTGCAGTCCGCCAAGGCCGGCGCGCTCTTCAAGGACCAGGGTTTTACCGTGCTCACGCCGAGCAACTGAAAAGGGCCTGACATCACAATATGACCTGGCTGCTGGACCTCACTCCCGACGAATGGAATGCGGTCCGGCTGTCCATCAAGGTGGCGACGGTGGCGATGCTTTTCAGCCTGCCACCCGGCATCTTGATCGCGCTGCTGCTTGCCCGCGGACAATTCTGGGCAAGACGCTGCTCAACGGCGTGGTTCACCTGCCGCTGATCCTGCCGCCTGTGGTGACCGGCTATCTCCTGCTTTTGACCTTCGGCAAGCGCGGCCCGGCCGGCGCCTTCTTGGCCGAGCATTTCGGCATCGTCTTCTCGTTCCGCTGGACGGGTGCGGCACTTGCCTGCGGCGTCATGGGTTTTCCCCTGATGGTGCGGGCGATCCGGCTGTCGATCGAGGCGGTCGACCGCAAGATGGAGGCGGCGGCGGGCACGCTCGGCGCCAATCCTCTGTGGGTGTTCGCCACCATCACGCTGCCGCTGATCCTGCCCGGGCTGATCGCCGGCGCCATCCTGGCCTTCGCCAAGGCGATGGGCGAGTTCGGCGCGACGATCACCTTCGTCTCCAACATTCCGGGCGAGACGCAAACGCTGCCCTCGGCGATCTACAGCTTTACGCAGGTGCCAGGCGGCGATGAAGGGGCGCTGCGGCTGACGCTGATCTCGATCGTCATCTCGATGGGCGCACTGGTCGCGTCGGAAGTGCTGGCGCGGCGCGTCGGACGGCGGATGGACATCGAATGAGCGTCCTCGTCGACATCAGCCACCGGCTCGGCGATTTCGCCATCGAGGCGCGCTTCGAGAGTGCAGGGCGGCTCACGGCGCTGTTCGGGCCATCCGGTTCCGGCAAGACGACGCTCATCAACATGATCGCCGGGCTGATCCGGCCCGACAAGGGCCGCATCGCGGTCGACGGCCGGGTGCTGGTCGATACCGATGCCGGCATTTTCGTGCCGAAGCACAAGCGCCGCATCGGCATGGTGTTCCAGGACGCGCGCCTGTTTCCACATATGAGCGTGGCCAGCAATCTGCGCTATGGCCGCTGGTTCACGCCGATGGCGGAGCGTTACGCGGAGATGGATGCGGTTGTCGAACTGCTCGGCATTGGGCCGCTGCTGAACAGGCGCCCGGCAAAGCTGTCGGGCGGCGAAAAGCAGCGCGTCGCGATCGGCCGGGCGCTGCTGGCAAGCCCGAAACTGCTGCTCATGGACGAGCCGCTGGCCTCGCTCGACGAGGCGCGCAAGGCCGAAATCCTGCCCTATATCGAACGGCTGCGCGACGAGACGAAGATCCCGATCGTCTATGTCAGCCATTCGGTTGCCGAGGTGGCTCGGCTGGCGAGCGACGTGGTGATGCTGGCGCAAGGCAAGATCGTTGCCAGCGGACCGACCGAGGCGGTGATGCAAAGGCTTGACCTGTTGCCGGCGGAAGAGCGCGGCGAGGGCGGGGCGGTTCTGGACACGAAAGTGCTGCGTCACGACGAGGTGTTCGGCATGACCGTGCTGGACTCTGCCGCCGGCGAGATCCGCGTGCCACGGCTTGCGATGAAGACCGGGGCTCCCGTGCGTATCCGCATCCGCGCTCGCGACGTGATGATCGCCACGGAGAAGCCGGCAGGCCTCAGCGCGCTCAACATCCTGCCCGGTACGATCGTCGCGATCAGCCCGGGCGAGGGGCCGGCGGTAGAGATCGGCATCGACTGCAATGGCGCAACCGTACTGGCCCGCATCACCGAACAGTCGCGGCATGCGCTGAAGTTGCGGCTCGGCGGCAAGGTTTTCGCGGTGGTCAAGACAGTGAGCTTCGACCAGGCGAATACCGGCGCCGGTTTGCCCATTGAGGCGGATGGATGAAGGTCGCTATGTCTTTTTGGAATAGCGGTTTTGCCGAAGAGCTTCTAGGATGGAGATCGGACGTGACCGCGGAGGAGCAAAGATGCCATCGCTGAGCTTGCGGATAAATCTCGATCCGGACGGGCGGATCGGTCCGGGCAAGATCGAACTTCTGGAGCACATCGCCACCTTCGGCTCGATCTCTGCCGCCGCGCGCGGCATGGAGATGTCCTACAAGCATGCCTGGGACCTGGTCGAGGACATGAACCGGGTGTTCGGCAAGCCGCTGGTCGCTGCGCAGACCGGAGGCCGCAAGGGCGGCGGCGCGCAGCTGACGGCCATCGGCCTGGCGGTGGTCAGCCGTTTCCGCGCCATCGAGCGCGCGGCCACCGCAGCGGCGGCGACGCATATGGATGCGCTGCAGGCGGAAATTGATGCCGGATAGGTAGGGCAGTAGGGCAGTAGGGCAGTAGGGCAGTAGGGCAGTAGGGCAGTAGGGCAGTAGGGCAGTAGGGCAGTAGGGCAGTAGGGCAGTAGGGCAGTAGGGCAGTAGGGCAGTAGGGCAGTGGCAGTAGGGCAGTAGGGCAGTCATTCGTGGCTGTCTTCCAGCACAAAACATTCCTTCACCTACTGCCCTACTGCCGTACTCCCTTATTGCCTTCCTATTCGCCGGGCTTGCGCAGCAGATAGGTGTCCATGATCCAGCCCTTCTTTCGGCGGGCTTCCTCGCGGACCTTTTCGATCTCGGCGCCGACATCGCCGAGGCGGCCCGAGACAAGAATCTCGTCCGGTGTGCCGAGATAGGCGCCCCAATGGATGGTGACATCCTGGTCGGCGAGCGTGTTGAAGGCGCATTTGCCGTCCAGCATGACGACGGTGCTGCCGGCATTATTGGCCAGGCCCTCTTCGGTCAGCCTGCGGCCGGTGGTGACCAGGATGGAATCGCCGATGCGGTTCAGCGCCATTTTATGGCTGGCGGCAAGCGCCTGGATGGCGGTTATGCCGGGGATGACCTCCAGCTCGAAGGCGACATTGTCTCGCAGGCGCACGCGCTCAAGAATACGCAGCGCGCTGTCATAGAGCGAAGGATCGCCCCAGATCAGGAAAGCGCCGCAGCCATCTTCCGCAATCTCGTCGCGGATCAGGCTCTCGTAGATGGCGGCGATGGCTTCGTGCCAGTCGTCGACGGTCGAACGGTAGGACGGCGCCGGCTCGGCGCGCACCGGCACATCGAATTCGACGCGGCGCGATCTCGGGTTGGTGACGAAGCGGTCGCAGATCTCGCGCCGCAATTCGGCAAGGTCGTTCTTCCTGGCGCCCTTGTCGGGGATGAACAGCACGTCGGCACGGTTCAGGCCTGATATGGCCTGAACCGTCATGTGGTCGGGATTGCCGGCGCCGATGCCGATGACGAGAAGCTTGCGCATGGGGCGAACTCCTGCCCGATCGGAACCTGTTAGTCCAGACCGTCCGGACGGTCCCGTGAGACGGAAGGGCTTTGAAACGCCACATTGAAACAGCTAGGGTCATCCGGGCATTCCAGCCGAGGGGGCTTCGATGTTGCGATATGTTCTGACTGTGGCGTTGGCGCTTTCGGCCGCGCCGGCAATGGCCAATGATTCGACTGCCGAACTCGGCACCGGTGGCCTCATTCTGTCGCGTAACGACGCGGTCGCGATGCAAAGCGAGGATCTCTTCATCTCGCCCGAGAAAGTTACGGTCGACTACGTCTTCCACAACAACACCGACAAGGATGTCAGCGCGATCGTCGCCTTCCCGATGCCCGACATTTCAGGAGATCCGGAAGAAATGCCGGCGATCCCGGAAAACCAGAGCGACAATTTCCTCGGCTTCGAGGTGACGATCGACGGCGCGCCGGCAAAGCCTGAGCTCGAGCAGAAGGTGTTCGCGCTCGGCATCGACATCAGCGCCGACCTCAAGGCGCAGAATGTGCCGTTCAACCCGTTCGGCGATGCGGCCAAGGCTGCATTGGCGAAGCTGCCAAAGGCGGTGGCCGAAGACTGGGTCAACCGCGGCATCATCATCGAGGACCCGGAAGGCGACAGCGACCAAAGCGCCACACCGTCCTACGCGCCATGGTGGCAGTTGCGCTCGACCTATTGGTGGCGCTCGACCTTTCCGGCCAACAAAGACGTCCATGTTTCGCACCGCTACAAGCCGAGTGTCGGCGGCACGTCCTCGGTCAGCTTTTTCTACGACGGCAAGTTCCAGGGCCAGTATGCGGCTTACAAGACCCGCTACTGCATGGACGACACATTCGAGAACGCGGTGCGCAAGGCGGCAAAGGACAATCCGGACGGTTACCCGAAATATTACGAAAGCCGCATCGCCTATGTCCTAACCACCGGCGGCAACTGGGCGGCGGGCACCATCGGCAAGTTCAAGCTGACCATCGACAAGGGCAATCCCAAAGCGATGGTCTCGTTCTGCGGCGACAATGTCAAAAAGGTCGGGCCGACGAGTTTCGAGATGACCGCGAACGATTTTTATCCCGAGCATGATATCGACATCCTGCTGCTCGAACCGTCGGACAGCAATGGCGGGGACGCGAACTGATGCACGTCGCGATCTATGTCGCCATCGCCGAGAACGGTGTGATCGGGCGGGATGGCGGGTTGCCCTGGCGGCTCTCCACCGACCTCAAGCGTTTCAAGGCCGACACGATGGGCAAGCCCATCATCATGGGACGCAAGACCTACGAAGGCATTGGTCGCCCCCTGCCGGGCCGGCTGAACATCGTCGTCACCCGCGACAAGGCCTGGCGCGCCGAGGGCGTCGAGGTGGCGCACACGCTGGAGGCCGCGATTCAGCTGGCAACGGTGCGTGGACGCTGCATGGCCGGCGTGGACGAGGTCTGCGTCATCGGCGGCGGCGAGATCTATGCGCAGGCGCTGCCGCTGGCCGACCGGCTGCACGTTACCCATGTGCTGGCCGCCGTCGACGGCGATGCGCATTTCCCGCCGATCGACCCTCAGACATGGCGCCTGGTCAGTTCGCAGGAGGTGCCGGCCGGCGAAAAGGACAGCCACGCAACGCGCTATTCGGTTTATGAGCGCCGCCGCGAGATACATTGAAAGACAAAAAAGGTATTGAAAGACGACAAAGGGTCGCGACCGGCCCAAAACGGATGACGTCGGCGGGGCATCGCGTTGAAAGCGTGCTGCCACATCCCTATAGAAGAACTACACTGGATTTTTGCGCCGTAACACCGGCGCTTGAGGGAATTCCAAGCGAAAGGACATTCATGCCCTGGAACGACAAGAGCGGCGGTGGCGGCGGCCCATGGGGCGGCGGCGGCGGCAACAATCAGGGTCCCTGGGGGCAGGGACCAAAGGGACCGAGCGGGCCACAGGGCTCACCTCCCGATCTCGAGGACATCATTCGCCGCGGCCAGGATCGGCTGCGGCGCGCGCTGCCCGGCGGCGGCGGTGCCAGTCCAGCGGTATTCGGGCTTATCGCCGCGGTGCTGGTCGTTCTCTGGGCATTCCAGGCGGTCTATACGGTGCAGCCCGACGAGGTCGCGGTCGAACTCCGCTTCGGCAAGCCGAAGCCCGCACTTTCCCAGCCCGGCCTGCATTTCCATTGGTGGCCGCTTGAAACCGTCGAGACGGCCAAGATTTCCGAGCAGCTCGTCGACATTGGCGGCGGCAACACCAGCGGCAACGGCCTGATGCTGTCGGGTGACCAGAACATCGTCAACGTGCAGTTTTCGGTGGCCTACCAGGTCTCCGATCCCCGCGCCTATCTGTTCGACGTCTCCGACCCGGACGGCATGCTGCGGCAGGTCGCCGAAAGCGCCATGCGCGAAGCTGTCGGCCGCCGGCCGGCACAGGACATTTTTCGCGACGATCGCCAGGGTATAGCGGCCTCGGTGCGCGAGATCATCCAGACGACGCTTGACGGCTACAAGGCCGGCCTCAACATCAACGCCGTCTCCATCGAAGATGCGGCACCGCCACGCGAAGTGGCCGATGCGTTCGACGAGGTGCAGCGCGCCGAGCAGGACGAGGACAAGTTCGTCGAGCAGGCCAATCAGTATTCCAACCAGAAGCTCGGCCAGGCGCGCGGCCAAGCGGCACAGGTTCGCGAAGACGCGGCCGCCTACAAGAACCGTGTGGTGCAGGAAGCCGAAGGTGAGGCCCAGCGCTTCATCTCGGTCTATGACGAATACGCCAAGGCCCCTGATGTCACGCGCAAACGCCTTTATCTGGAAACCATGGAGAGAGTTCTGAAGGACTCGAGCAAGGTCATCGTCGAGCAGGGCAACGGACAAGGCGTCGTGCCTTATCTGCCGCTGCCGGCATTGCAGCCCAAACCGCCGGCCCCGGCCGCACCTGCCGCGAATACGGGAGGTACCCAGTGATGGCCAACCGTCTTCCCATCTTCGTCGTCATCGCCGCGGTCATCCTGTTCCTGATCTATTCCTCGGTCTTCGTGGTCAATGCCCGCCAGCAGGCGCTGGTGCTGCGCTTCGGCGAGATCGTCGACGTCAAGAGCGAGCCCGGCATCTACTTCAAGGCGCCGTTCTCGTTCTTCGACGCCGATACGGTGCAACTGATCGAGAACAGGGTGCTGCGCTTTGATCTCGACAACATCCGTGTCCAGGTGTCGGGCGGCAAGTTCTATGAGGTCGATGCCTTCATCGCCTATCGCATCTCGGATCCACGCGTCTTCCGTGCCGCGGTGTCCGGCCAGATCGAACTGGCCGAAGCGCGGCTGAGGACCCGTCTCGACGCGGCCTTGCGCCGCGTCTACGGTTTGCGCGACTTCGAGGCCGCACTCTCCGAAGAGCGCGCGGTGATGATGCGCGAAGTGCGCGATCAGCTCCGGCCCGATGCCACCTCGCTTGGCCTGCAGATCGAGGATGTCCGCATCCGCCGCACCGACCTCACGGCCGAGGTTTCACAGCAGACCTACGATCGCATGAAGGCCGAACGCCTGGCCGAGGCCGCTCGCCTGCGGGCACGCGGCAATGAGGCCGCACAGCGCATCACGGCACGCGCCGATCGCGAAGTGGTCGAGATCGTCGCCGAAGCGCAGAAGGAGTCCGAGATCCTGCGCGGCGAGGGCGAAGCTCAGCGCAGTGCCACCTTCGCCGGAGCCTACCAGCGTGACCCGGCCTTCTTCGATTTCTACCGGTCGATGAATGCCTATAGTACGGCGCTGGACAACACCGGGACGACCATGGTGCTGTCGCCGAATTCGGAGTTCTTCCGCTTCTTCCGCGATCCGGACGGCAAGGAAGGGCCGGCGAAGCCGACGCCGACGGCACCCGCCGCACCGGCGACGGCACCCACCGCGCCGGCGACACAACCCAGCACCGGCCAGCAATAGCCGGTGCAGGACTTCTTCGCGGCGATAGGCCTGGTCCTCGTGATCGAGGGCCTGGTCTATGGCGGCTTTCCCAGTTTCGCGAGGAAACTCGCGGGCGAGGTGCTGTCGATGCCGGAGAATGCATTGCGGATCGCGGGGCTGGTCGCGATTGCCATCGGTGTCGGCATCGTCTGGCTGGTCCGCGGCGGATGAGAGCCACCGGTTTTCGTCTTCGGCATAACGGAGGATTTATCCTCTGCCGGTAGTCGTAGCCGCAAACGTGCCGTATTTTTTGCCAACATGGTGCAACACGGTGTTTTCGCCGTTGCGCTTTCTCTTTCAGAAAGACCGGGAGGCTTCTCGATGACATCCACACTCCTTTTGCGCGCGGCACGGCGGACGTTCATCGCTGGCACGGCAGCGCTTCTTGTCGGTACTGTCGCCGTCCCGTCCTTCGTGACGCCGACCTTCGCGGCAGACGGACCTGCTTCGGTGGCCGACCTGGCGCAAGGCGTGCTCGGCGCTGTGGTCAACATCTCGACCTCGCAGACGGTGAAGGGCACGGAAGGGCCGGGCGCGGTGCCGATGCCGCAGCTTCCCGAAGGCTCGCCGTTCCAGGACTTCTTCGACGACTTCTTCAAGAACCGCGGCGGCGGCAAGGACAATGGCGCGCAGAAGGTGCAGTCGCTGGGCTCCGGCTTCGTCATCGACGCCGAGCAAGGCATCGTCGTCACCAACAACCACGTGATTGCGGACGCCGACGACATCGAGGTCAATTTCTCCGATGGCATCACCTTGAAGGCGACGCTGGTCGGCACCGATACCAAGACCGATGTCGCGGTGCTCAAGGTCGATCCGAAGGGCCACAAGCTGACCGCCGTGAAATTCGGCGATTCCACCAAGATGCGTGTCGGCGACTGGGTGATGGCGGTCGGCAATCCGTTCGGCCTCGGCGGCACGGTCACGGTCGGCATCGTTTCGGCCCGCAACCGCGACATCAATTCCGGTCCCTATGACGATTTCATCCAGACCGACGCCGCGATCAACCGCGGCAATTCGGGGCGGCCCGCTGTTCAACAGCGCCGGCGAGGTCATCGGCATCAACACCGCGATCATTTCGCCGTCCGGCGGCTCGATCGGCATCGGCTTCTCCATCCCCTCGCAGCTTGCTTCGGGCGTCGTCGACCAGTTGCGCCAGTTTGGCGAGACGCGGCGCGGCTGGCTCGGCGTGCGCATACAGCCGGTAACGGACGACATCGCCGAAAGCCTCGGCATGGCGACCGCCAAGGGTGCGCTGGTCGCGGGCGTCATCAAGGGCGGCCCCGTCGACAACGGCACCATCCAGGCGGGCGACGTCATCATCAAGTTCGACGGCAAGGACATCCATGAAATGCGCGACCTGCCGCGCGTCGTCGCCGAAAGCCCGGTTGGCAAGGCCGTCGACGTGCTGATCGTGCGCAAGGGCGTCGAGCAGACGGTGAAGGTGACGCTCGGCCGGCTCGAGGATGGCGAAAAGCTCGCCAGCGGCGAGAACGGCAACACCGACCAGGACAAGGGCAACAAGGCTCCGGCCGTTTCGACCGCTTCGGTGCTTGGCATGACCGTCGGCGAGCTCAATGACGAGACGCGCAAGAAGTTCAGCATCGCCGCCGATGTCTCCGGCGTCGTCATCACCGATGTGGCCAAGGACTCGGCCGCCGCCGAGCGCGGCATCCAGCCCGGCGAAGTGATCACCGAGATCGCCCAGGAATCGGTCGCCACGCCCAAGGACGTCATGGACCGGATCGGCGCGCTGAAGGAGCAGGGCCGCAAGAACGCGCTCTTGATGCTGGCGTCGAAGACCGGTGAGTTGCGCTTCGTGACGATCCGGATGGACTGAGGCCGGAAACCTACTGATATCAAATAAAAAGGGCGGCTAGCGAGCCGCCCTTTTCTTGCGCGCCAATCCGTTGCCGCGAGCCTGTAGAACACATGCCGCTTGAGGGCGGGGTGGCTGTCGGGAATGTCTGGATGATCGAAATTGGCCGACGGATCGGTGGTCATGCCGAGGCGTTCCATGACGGCGGTGGAGCGGTGGTTGTCCGCGACTGCCAGGCAGACGATCTCGCCAAGCCCAAGCGCGTCGAAGCCGTAGGCCAGCCATGCCTCGGCGGCCTCGGTGACATATCCCTTGCCCCAGAATTCGGGCGCCAGTCGCCAGCCGATCTCGATGGCGCCGGCCGGCAGGAACGGCAGATCATCGGTTGCGGTGATGCCGACAAAGCCGACGCATTGGCCTGATGCGATGATCTCGGCCGCGGCGAAACCGTAGCCATCTCGTTCGATGTCGACCCGAAATTCGTCCATCTTGGCGTCGGCTGCCGCGCGGTTGCGGCGAAACGGGAAGAATTCCATGACGCGCTCATCGGAGTTGATGCGATGGAAAAGTTCGCGGTCGCGCTCTTCCCAATTGCGCAGGATGAGCCGCTCGGTGCGCATGGGTTTCATTGGACGAATTCTTCCTGGCGATAGCCCTGCAAATAAAGCAATGCCGTCAGGTCGCCATGGTCGATACGGACCTTGGCCTGCGCCGCCACTGTCGGCTTGGCGTGAAGCGCGACACCGGTACCGGCGAGGCGGATCATGTCGAGATCGTTCGCGCCGTCGCCGACGGCGATGGCATCGGCCGGCGTCAATCCAAGACGCGCCGAAATTTCGAGCAGCGCGTCGGCCTTGGCGGCGCGGCCGAGGATCGGTTCGCCGACCAGGCCGGTGAAGCGTCCGTCCTGTTCGAGCAAGCGATTGGCGCGGTTTTCCTGAAAACCGAGCATGGCCGCGATGCGCGTCGTGAACACCTCGAAGCCGCCCGAGACCAGTGCCGTCCAGGCGCCGTTGGCGCGCATGGTCTGGACCAGCGTGCGGCCGCCCGAGGCCAGCGTCAGCCGATTGGCGACGATGCGGTCGACGACGGCGGCATCGAGTCCCTTCAGCAGCGCGACGCGCTCACGCAGCGCCGGCTCGAAGGCGATCTCGCCATTCATCGACCGCGCGGTAATAGTGGCGACGCGATCCTTGACGCCGATCTCGTCGGCCAGTTCGTCGATGCATTCCTGATCGATCATGGTCGAATCCATGTCGGCGATGAGGATCTTCTTGCGCCGCGTTTCGGCCTGCTGGACGATCACATCGACCGGTTCCGCGGCCAGCGCGGCGCGCAAGGCAGCGGTGATATCGGCGGCGTCAGCCTCTTGCGGTAAGGCAAGATCGCAGGCAATGCCTTCGGCCAGCCAGACGACAGTGCTTGCGCCCACCGACCGTGAGGCCATATTCGCAAGCGACGGCGACAGAGCGCGGTCGGCGGGACGGGAAACAAGCGTGGCAATGAGCGGCATGGAGAATTCCGGCGCGGATGCGGGCGAAGGCCGCGTGAAGAACGCGATCCTGATAGCCGGGCCGACCGCCAGCGGCAAGTCGGCATTGGCGCTCGAGCTGGCCGAACGCGCGGGCGGCGTCATCGTCAACACCGATTCCATGCAAGGCTATTCGGTGCTCGACGTGCTGACGGCCCGGCCGGAGGCGGCCGACCTCGCACGCGTGCCGCATTTTCTCTACGGCCACGTCCATCCCGGTACAGCCTATTCGACGGGTGCTTGGCTGCGCGATGTGATGAAGCTCATCGACGACGGCATGCTGTCGCGGCGGCCGGTTTTCGTCGGCGGCACCGGCCTCTACTTTCGCGCGCTGGCCGAGGGTATTTCGGAAATGCCCGACATTCCGTCGCGCATCCGCGACCGCTGGCGCTACGAGTTGAAGGAGCAAGGCGCGGTCAAGCTGCACAGCCTGCTGCTGCGCGAGGATTCGAGAGCCGCCATGCAGCTCAAGCCAACCGACAGTCAGCGCGTCGTGCGGGCGCTCGAAGTACTCGACGCCTCCGGCCGGTCGATCCTGGATTGGCAGGCAGAGCGCGGCCGGCCGCTCATCGACAGGCAGACGGCGCGTTTCCTGGTTATTGAGCCGGACCGGGCCGCGCTGGTTGACCGCATCGAAAGGCGTTTCGACCAGATGCTCGACAAGGGTGCGCTGGAGGAAGTCAGGCAACTAGCGGCCCTTGGCCTCGATCCCGACCTGCCGGCGATGAAGGCGATCGGCGTTCGTGACCTGCAGGCCGCGATGGCCGGACTAACCAGTTTTCCCGAGGCGATCGAGCGCGCCAAGATCGCAACCCGGCAATACGCCAAGCGGCAGGCGACCTGGTTTCGGCATCAGCTGGGGCCGGAATGGCGGAGATTGCGCCCCGGTGACGATCTCGAAACCACGATCCAAACACTTGTTGCTAATGCAACTTAAAAAGTTGACCCTGAGGGAAGGGTTCCCGCCGAAGTTGTCGGAATTAACGCTCCGTAAGGCGGGGCGTGCCATAAGGTCGATGGGCACTTTTGCATTGGGGAGCAGATGCGTTTCCATAAGGCGGAATCCGCATTTTTCGTCTTTATTTTCGTGATCCTCGCCGCTGGCCTGGTGACGCTGCACGCCTATGGACTCTGCAATCCTTCGCCACGGAACTCCATACGCAGTCGGGCCTGGACAAGGTCATTTACCTCAACAAGCTGTTGTTCGCGACGGGCGTGCTGCTTGCGACCGCGCTGTTTTTCGGCATCTTCTTCATCTACCCGCTGATCCGCAAACAGGCGACGGAAGAAGGCAAGCTGCGCGCCATGACGGTTTCGCTCAGCGCCCGCTCCGAAACGCTCGAGCACGCCGCGCTGACCGACGGTCTGACCGGCATGCAGAACCGACGCTATTTCGACGATGCGCTGAAGGAATATCTCGAGGAGTTCCGACGCATCGAAAAGCCGGTCGGGCTGATGATCCTCGATCTCGACCATTTCAAGCAGGTCAACGACACCCATGGGCATGATGTCGGCGACGAGGTGCTCAAGGCAGTCGCCAGTTGCCTCAAGGACATGACACGGTTCCATGATGTGGTGGCGCGGCTGGGCGGCGAGGAGTTTGCCGTCGTCACGCCCAACATGGAGGCGGAACTGCTGGCCAAATTCGCCGAGCGCATCCGCAAGGCAATCGCCAACATGTCGATCCTTTCGGGCAATGTGCGGCTCAAGATCACCACCAGCGTCGGCCTTGCCGTCTGGGACCGCAAGGAAACGGCCGAGGAGTTCTATCGCCGCGCCGACCGCCAACTCTACGAAGCCAAACGGCAGGGCCGCAACCGCGTCTGCGCCTAAAATCCCATCACTGAATTCGTGAGGCCGGCCGTCTGCTGCTGTTTTCTGCGCTTCCGGTGCTCACGGACTCAATGTCCGCTCCGCTCCGGTTCTCGAAAACAGCACCAGGCGACTCAGCCTGACGAATTCCCTGACGGGATTTATCCAGGCTGGCCAGCGAAGACAGGGACAGAGTCCGCTTGTGCGGAATTTTCAGAAGTGTCGGCAGGTGGACGTAGCGCCCAGGTTCAGTCGTTCTGAGGGCGCAGGCCGAAGGTGGCGGGCTTGAGGCCGTAGCGCATGTCGAAATCGTCGTCCGATGGCGCGCGAGTGGCCGGCGGCTTGCGGTAGTCGGGGTCGCCGGCCTGCCGGCTGGAGTCGACCACTTCGGCGAAGGCCATCGCCTGCGGCGTCGGTTTCGGCACGTTACGAAGCCGCTCGACGATCGCCACCAGGTCGACATCATCGCCTTTCGACGAAATGGCTTCTTCGCGCTTGGACGTGCCAGGAAGCAAGTGACTGGGCAATCTTTCGAATTTCAGCCGCATAGTCGTCGCCACGCCTTCGCCGAAGGCAATGGCTTCGCGCTGACCCATGGACGACAGGAAGGCAAGCGTCGAGGCGGACGAGTCGGCGATGGCCGAACGGATGATCGCCTGGTCCTGCTCGTTAGCGAGCCGCATGGCAAAGAAAGTCGAGCATTGCGACAGGATGGTCGGGTCAAGCTCGCCCGGGCGCTGGGTGACGACGCCGAGATAGCAGCCATATTTGCGGCCTTCCTTGGCGATGCGCGACAGTGCGTGCCTTGTCGGCGCGAAGCCGAGGCGCGGATCAGCCGGCATGTAACGATGCGCTTCCTCGCACAGCAGCAAGAGTTGCAGCTTGCCCTCGCTCCACAGAGCGAGATCGAAGGCCAGGCGCGCCAGCACCGAACAGACGGAATTGACCACCTCGGAGGGCATGCCGGCCATCTCGAAGCAGGTCACCGGGCGGCCGTGATGCGGCACGCGAAAAATGTTGCCGATCGTCTCGTGGATGGTGTCCTCGATCAGGCGCGAATTGAACATGAAGCGGTAGCGCGGATCGGCGGCGGCCGATTCGATGCGCGTCTTCAGCGATTTGAGCGTCGGGCGCTCGTTCTTGCTTTCGAGCATGCCCATGCGCTCATCGATCTGCTTGAGCAGGTCGGCGACGCGGTAAGGCACCGGCGTATCGGCGGTCAGCGCATCGCTGCCGCGCCTGAGATAGGCGCCTGAATTCGGGTTGCGGTAGAGGTTCTTGGCGAGCGGAATGAGATCGCGCAGAGCGTCGATCTCTTCCGCGTCGGTCTCACGACCGCGAAACAGCACCTCGGCGAATTCCTCGAGCTTGAACATCCAGAACGGCAGGTCGAGCGTCTTGGAATCGACCTTGACGCAATATTCAGGCAACGAACTCGCAAATTCATTGTGCGGGTCGAGGATCAGGATGCGCAAATCGGGGCGTGCCTCGATCGACTTGCGCAGCAGCAGCGAGACGGCCGTGGATTTGCCGACGCCGGTGGTGCCGACAACGGCGAAATGGCGCGCCAGCGTGTCGTCGATGGCGATGTTGGCGGCGATCGTCTCGTCCTGCGCCAGCGAGCCGATGGTAATGGAATGGCGGCCGGCGAGATCATAGACCGCCTGCAGGTCGCGGGTGCGGATGCGGTGCGCAACAGCACCAATATGCGGATAGGCGGTGATACCGCGATCGAAGATCGGCTTGGCGCCCGGCTCAGTGCCGTCGCGCACCTCACCGATCAGTTCGATGCTGACCTCGATGGGGTTCTGGCCCTCATTGCTCCAGGCGCGGTTCGATTTGCCGATCGCGTAAACGAGACCCACGGTTCGCGTCGTGCCCAGATTGATCGAGATCATCTTGCCGACCGTCCACAAGCCGGTCACGGACCCATCGATGTCATCGGCATAGGCGGCGATGGTGGCGCGGGCGCCGTCGCATTGCACGACATTGCCCAGGATGCGCCGGTCGTTCTGCTCCGCGTCGCGGCGCTCCTGCGATGTCGGTTCTCCGACGGAAGCTTCGCGTTCGACATACATGGACAGACCAATCCCATTTCCCTTGAGATCGGACCCTACCGGAATGGGGTTAAGGTCGGATGAGGTCGGATGGTGTAGAGAGGATTAAGCTCTTGGCGAAAATTGTCGCTAAATGGCTCTTCTCCAACGCTCGCCTTTCGCTATAATGGACAAATGGATGATATAGCGAACGATATTTCCTCGACCATCGGTAGACGGATCCACGCCGAAAGGGCGATGCGGGATTGGTCGCTGGCCGAGCTCGCCGAGCGGTCCGGCGTTTCCAAGGCGATGCTGAGCACGATCGAGCGCGGCATGACCAGCCCGACGGCGGCCCTTCTGGTGCGTATCGCGGCGGCCTTCGGCATGACGCTGTCGACCCTCATCGCGCGAGCGGAATTGCAAGGCGGCGGGCTGCTGCGGGAGGCCGACCAACCGGTGTGGCGCGATCCCGATACAGGCTATATCAGGCGGCATCTGTCACCGGCCGGCGACATGCCGCTCGAATTGATCAAGGTGCACCTGCCGGCGGGCGCCAGGGTCAGCCTGCCGGCGGCCTCCTATGCCTTCATCAAGCAGCAGATCTGGCTGATTTCCGGGCGGCTCGACTTCACCGAGGGCGATGTGGTGCACAGGTTGGGGCCCGGCGACTGCCTGGCGCTCGGCGCGCCGTCGGACTGCACCTTTCACGCCCCGGAGGCGGGCGCCGACTATCTCGTCGCGCTGGTCAGAGGCTGAGATCATGGCGAGACGGCCAAAACGCTCCCACAATGGGGGGCCGCCTCTTGACGAGTACAAGGGACCGCCCTGGGGCAAGGGCGACCCTTACATCTTCCTGGCCTGGCAGGCCGCTCACGCCAAGGCGTGGAAGGCGCCAAGCCGCGAAGTCATGCTGATGCGCATGGACAAGGCCGAGCGGCTGGGCCTGACCTATGAGGAATACACGCTCGAGATACTAGAGCGCGGGCGGCATCTCAGGGAAGAGGACACCGAGCGCATCAGCGCCATCAAGGCAGCGCGCAAGCGGCGGCGCGTGCGCCATCTCGACTGACGCCGGCATCGAACCCATTCATCGTTTCCAGAGGACTGGCCATGAATTCCATCGAGATCGGGGCGCTCGGCGCAAATACGGAAACGCTGGCAATGCTGGCTGATCTGCTGGTCGAAACGGTTGCCGCCGGCGGCTCCGTCAGCTTCATGCATCCGCTGGCGCCGGAAGCTGCAAGCGCATTCTGGAAGAAGTCGCTGGCAGCAGCGGCGAGAGGGGAACGGGTGGTGCTCGGCGCCTGGGACGGTAAGGTCCTTGTCGGTACTGTCACGCTGCTGCTCGACTTCCCAGTCAACCAGCCGCACCGGGCCGAGATCGCCAAGTTGATGACACGCCTCGACCACCGGGCCAGGGGCGTCGGAACGCGCCTGATGCGGGCCGCCGAGCGTCTCGCCGTCGAGATGGGGCGCACCCTGTTGGTCCTGGACACGGCGACGGAGGAGGGCGCTTCGGGCCTCTACGAAAAACTCGGTTTCACCTTGGCCGGCGAAATACCGGACTATGCGCTGAAGCCGCATGGCGGGCTGACCGGCACGCTGATCTACTGGAAGCGCATCGGCGCCACATCGCGATAGCCCGCGCCGGTCAGCCCGAGGGCTTCCTGGTGAGGTGCTTCAGCAGCCACTGGCTGAAATCCTGCTCGGCACCGGTCAGGCGCGCGGTCGACGCCCTGGTCAGGAAATGGCCCGATGTGCTCGCGAGCTCGAAATCGGAAAGCGGCACCAGGCTCCCGCTGTTGAGTGCTGCGTCGACAAGCGGGCGCGACCCCAGAAGCACGCCGGCCCCGGCACTCGCTGCTTGCATCGCGGCGACGAAACTGTCGAAACGGTGTGACCGTTGGGGGTGGCCGGCCAGTCCGGCGGCCGCGAACCACTCCGACCACATTTCGCGCGCACCGGCGACCAGAAGCAGCGGCAGGATTGTCCAATCGGCAGCACCGGCCAGGGCCGGGCTTGCCACCGGCACAAGCCGCTCGGCGGTCAGCCTGTCGCCCTCGCGTCCGGGAAAAGACCCGTTGCCGAAGCGGATGTCGAGCGCCGAGCCCGGCAGGTCGTAGTCGGTCGGGCGGTGAATCGTCACCAGATCGAGCTGGATGCGCGGCAGCGCCTCGGCCAGATCGGGCAGCGCCGGGACCAGGATCAGCAAGGCGAAGGAAATCGGCACCCGGATCGAGACGGTCTGGACGGCGCGCGGCTCGAACAGCTCCGTTGTGCTGCTGCCGATGGTGGCGAAGGCCGACTGGATGTGGGGCAGGTAGGCAGCACCCTCCGGCGACAGCGCGACGCCCCGCGCCAGTCGCAAGAACAGACGCGTTTTCAACCGGTCCTCGAGCAGCCTGATATGCTGGCTGACGGCCGCTTGTGTGAGGCCGAGTTCGGCTGCTGCCGCCGTGAAATTCGACAGTCGCGCCGCCGCCTCGAAACTGCGCAGCCAGTCGAGGGGAGGCAAGGCCGGGATGGTTCTTTGAGCCATTAGTTATTTGATGCCATTGGCCAAAAAATGATAATTTGAGTTATGCCTTTCGCGCGGCCAACATGCAATCGAAACCCTGCGGATCGGGCCGCAGGCTGCAACGGACAGGAACGGCATCTCCCATGCTCACCCACGCGCTGGTTGGCGACGAAGGCAAAACAATCGAACTTGGCTGGCAGGACGGGAGGCGCACCCGCTTTCACGCCATGTGGCTGCGCGATAATGCGCTGGACGACAAGACGCGCAGCGCCGGCAACGGCCAGCGCCTCATCACCATCCTCGACATTCCGGCCGAGACGAGAATTGGCGCGGCTGCGATCAAGGGCGGCGCGCTGGAAGTCAGCTTCGTGCCGGAAGGAAAAACGGTCAGCTTTCCCGCGCAATGGCTGAGCGCCAACGCCTATGATCGTGACGAGCGCCGCCAGCCCGGCTGGACGGGCGATGCCATCCAGCGCTGGACCAAGGCGACGATGCAGAATTCGGTGCCGCGCGCCAGCTACGCGGCGGCCGTTCACGGCCGCAGCGTCTTGCGCGAATGGCTTTCGGCGGTGAGGACCTATGGCTTTGCGGTGATGGACGGCCTGCCGGCTGAATCCGGTTCGCTGTGCAAGGTCTCCGACCTGTTCGGTTATATCAGGGAGACCAATTACGGGCGCTGGTTCGAAGTGCGCGCCGAGGTCAACCCGAACAATCTCGCCTACACCAATCTCGGCCTCCAGGCGCACACCGACAATCCCTATCGCGATCCGGTGCCGACGCTGCAGATCCTGTCCTGCATCGAGAACACGGTGGAAGGCGGCGAATCCAGCGTCGTCGACGGTTTTGCCGTCGCGGCCGCGCTGCAGGCCGAAAATCCCGAAGGTTTCCGACTGTTGAGTTCCTGTCCGGCGCGTTTCGAATATGCCGGCTCGTCCGGCGTGCGGCTGCAGGCGAAGCGGCCGATGATCGAACTCGGGCCGGATGGCGAGCTGATCTGCATCCGCTTCAACAACCGCTCGCTGGCGCCTGTCGTCGACGTGCCGTTCGCCGATATGGATGGCTACTATGCCGCCTATCGCCGGTTCGCCCAGCTGATCGAGGATCCGTCCTTCGAGGTGACGTTCAAGCTGGAAGCGGGCCAGGCGTTCATCGTCGACAACACCCGCGTCATGCATGCCCGCAAGGCGTTTTCGGGCACCGGCAAGCGCTGGCTGCAGGGCTGCTACGCCGACAAGGACGGTCTGTTGTCGACGCTCGCCGCGATCGAACACAGCTTCAAGGAGGCCGCGGAATGAGCGGCCAGGATTTGAACGCTGACACCATCGTCGAGTTCATCGCCGACATCTTTGAGCGCCGGGGTGCCGAATCCTATCTCGGCGAACCTGTCACCATGTCGGAGCACATGCTGCAGGGCGCCTGGTTTGCCGAGCAGGACGGCGCGCCGGAAGCGCTGGTGGCAGCGGCCCTGCTGCATGACATCGGCCACTACACCAGCGAGTTCGGCACCTATTCGCCCGAGGATGTCGAGGACAAACATCATGACGAGGCCGGCGGCGAGGTGCTGGCGCCGTTCTTCCCGCCGGTCATCGTCGAGTGCGTGAGGCTGCACGTCGCGGCCAAGCGCTATCTCTGCGCCACCGACCCGACCTATTTCGGCAGGCTTTCGCAGGCCTCTGTCCATACGCTGTCGCTGCAGGGCGGGCCGATGAGCGCCGAGGAGGTGGCTGAGTTCCGCAAAAATCCTTTCCATGAGGAGGCGGTGCGGGTCCGCATGTGGGACGAAGCTGGCAAGATCGCCAACATGAAGACGCGGACGTTTCGCGACTACGTGCCGTTGCTGCGGCGCGTCGTGCGCGATTTCAGCAACCGTGCCTGATGCACCAAGCAGGAGGCGGCCCATGTGTTTCTGCTTCGACGGCGACAATGCGGTGGCTGCATTCCGGCCGGAGAGCTGCCGCGAGCGCTTGCCTGACGCAAGCGCTCGCGCCGAACGGTTGGCCACTTCCCAAAGTGCGCCAAACCAGCTCGGCGCGGTTGGTTCGTCCGGGCCTGCCGATGCTGGCCAAGTGCACCATATTGCTGTCGGGATGGTTCCGGGGTATTAGCCACGCCCGACATGCGGCCCTCTTCATCCGCCGCATCCCGTATCGATCACGCTTTTGAAGGAGGCACGATGAGATCTTGTTCACGCATTTCGCGCCTCCACGGCGGTCGGACGGGCTGATCCGCGCCACAGCGGATTCCATTTCCTGACGATCCGACGACCGCCAAGCGGTGCGGTGCAGCGTTCATTGTCCGCAACGGCTTCGAAGCCGCTTATGTCACTGATGCGGTGGAGCCGACAAGCTCCCGGCCGACGATCACGGCTGCCCGAAGCCCTGAGATGCGCCTTTGCAACACTCCCTCAGGCCCTTGTAAACATTGAAGGAATGTCTCTTGCTCCAAACTATTTGTGAGCCTAGAGAGCCCGCCCATTCCAACCCGTCATCCCAGAGGAGACCTGTCAAATGTCACGCCAACCCAGATCGACACATTCCGTGCCGGCGCTGGAATTGCGTGCGGCTGACAGGGTTCCAATTGGGAAGAACGGCCATGGCCAGGTCCATGATCCAGCGCAGGCAGGACGCCGAGCGCCAACGCACTGAAGCATATCAAGCATCGCTGCGGCGGGTTTCCGCCATGGCGCGTCCCGCGCCGGATTTCGAGCGGGCGATCGAGGAAGCGCATCGCGGCTTCGGCATGGCGGTTCGTGGCCGCAGATCATGGCGTCCGAAGCTGAAGACGCGCGACCCCGCGCGTTTGCGGCTGGCGGCAGCGCGTCATCTCTTTGCCCTCTACCCGGTCCCGGCTGCGCTCGAAGCGATCTGGCTTGACAGTTCGGGGCTTGATGCCGGTGAGATCAAGCTGCGCAAGGCCTGGTATATCGCGACCGCGGGCGGCAACTCGCTCTACAAGGCGGGCGCCAATGCGTGGCTGTCGCGCAAGGAGGTGCACTGCTTCCTGAACGTGACCGGCGACTTTGCCTTCGACGAGGCGTTCTGGTTCGCGATCGCGCGGTCCTACACCGAGGATTGCGGGCTGGCTGCACGACTTGCGCGCACGAAAATCGCGCGCACGCCGCGTGGTGATCTGGCCTTCTGGCGCGAGGTGGCGCGTTTCTTCTGCGAGCATCCTGCCTCGAAGGAGAAGATCGACGATCTCAGCGACTATGTCGGCGCCATGCGTCGGCGCGACAAAGCGTACAGCCTGAAGGGCCGCACGCTTGCCTCGCTGAACCGGCAGATGTCGGATTGGCATCGCGACCTTGCCGCGATCGAACGCATCGAGGCAATGCGCCGGCGTGCCGCCGCGCGGGCTCGGCCTGCCGCCGGCGCACCGGCGCAGAACAATGCATGGGCCGGCTCGCGCCTGCAGGACTGGGAATGGTATCCGCCACCCAAGGCGGCGATGGCGCATGGCGAGTGGTTCTCCATCCGCCAGTTGAAGACGGCGGAGGACCTCGTTGCCGAGAGCCGGGCGATGCATCATTGCGTGTCGTCCTATGCGGCCAAATGCATCGCCGGCTACGCCTCGATCTGGGTGCTGCGGCGCAAGGCGCTCGGCAAGACCGAGCGGTTGCTGACGATCGAGCTCGATCCGCAGCACCAGGCGGTGCAGGTGCGCGGTTTCGGCAATCGTCTGGCTACGCCCGACGAGCGCAGGATTCTCGAGCGCTGGGCCAAGGCGAAGGGCGTGACGCTGAGGGACTGAAAGGAAAAAGCCCGCGCGGCGGAATGGCCGCGCGGGCTTCAAAAAGAGGGCGGTGTGCCGGACGCTATCCCTTGTGGTGCACCTGCTGCAGCCCGTAGACAGGGGTCGGCAGGCCTGCCTGCCTAGCCTTCAATTGCAGTGCCAGGAACTGCGAATAATGGCGTGACTGGTGCAGATTGCCGCCATGAAACCACAGGGCTTCCTGCTGCGTCGGCTTCCACATGTTGCGCAACTCGCCTTCCCAGGGGCCGGGATCCTTGGTGGTGTTCGAGCCGAGGCCCCAGCACTTGCCGACCTTGTCGGCGGTTTCGCGAGAGATCAGATCGGCGGCCCAGCCGTTCATCGAGCCATAGCCGGTGGCGTAGACGATGAGGTCCGCGGGCAGTTCCGATCCGTCGCTGAGCAGAACCGAATGCTGCTTGATCTCTTCGACGTCGACGCCGCTCTTCAGCTTGATCGAACCATCGATGATCAACTGGGAGGCGCCGACATCGATATAATAGCCGGAACCGCGCCTGAGGTATTTCATGAACAGGCCGGACTCGTCGTCGCCCCAGTCGAGCATGAAACCAGCCTTTTCCAGTCCCTTGTAGAACGCCGCGTCGCGTTTCTTCATCTCGGCATAGGCTGGGATCTGGAACTCGTGCAGGATCTTGTAGGGCAGCGAAGCAAAAATCAGATCGGCCTTGGCCGTGGTGACGCCCTTCTGCAGCGCCTGCTCCGAGTAGAGCGACCCCAGCCCGATTTCCATCAGCGTGTCGGATCTGGAGATATGGGTGCTCGATCGCTGCACCATGGTGACGTCGGCGCCGGCTTCCCAAAGCGCGGCGGCGATGTCGTGGGCGGAATTGTTGGAACCGATTACCACGGCCTTTTTGCCGGAATAGGCGTCGGGGCCGGGGTGCTTCGAGGAGTGGTGCTGGTCACCCTTGAAGCTTTCCATGCCCTTGAATTTCGGCAGATTGGCCTTGCCGGACTGTCCGGTCGCCAGCACCAATTGCTTGGGCTTCAGGGTGATGTCCTTGCCATCGCGATGAACGACGACGGTCCACTCCTTCTTCTTGTCGTCATAGGAAGCGCTCTTGGCCTCCGTCGACGACCAGTAGTTCAGCTCCATCACCTTGGTGTACATTTCCAGCCAGTCGCCGATCTTGTCCTTGGGCGAGAAGACCGGCCAATTCTTCGGGAAATCGATATAGGGCAGATGGTCGTACCAGACCGGATCGTGCAGGCAGAGCGACTTGTAGCGCTTGCGCCAGCTGTCGCCGGCCCGCTCGTTCTTCTCGACGATGATGGTCGGCACACCGAGTTGCCGCAGCCTTGCGCCGAGCGCAATGCCGCCCTGGCCGCCGCCGATGATGAGCGTGTCGGGCTGCGTCTTGAAGCCGAGTTCGGCGGCTTCCTTCTCGCGCTCTTCCTTCCATGTCGGACGGTTCTTGCCCGAGCCATGCTTGGCGCCCATGGGCCGAGCGAAGCCCGCCGGCTCCTCGTGGCCTTTCAATTCTGCCATGGTGGTCAGCAGCGTCCAGATCTTGCCGTCCTTCAGCCTGACATGGCCAAAGCCGCGCGCCAGTTCGGTCTCGAAACTGATCCAGCCCTCGATCAGCCCGCCGCTCTCGGTTGCGTCCTCGCCCTTGGCGAGCGTCCAATGTGACGGCTTTGTCTTCGACAACTGGCTTTTCAGCATGTCGCGGACCTGGTCCTTGCCTTCCATGGTCTTGATGTTCCAGGTGAAGGTGACGAGGTCGCGCCAGTAGCAGTCGTCCTGGAAACAACCGACCGCCTTGTCGATGTCATTGGCGGCCAGGGCGCCGCCGAATTGATCGAGCAGGTCGGACAGTTTCTTGTTTGGGGCCTTGTCGAGCATAAGTCTTCCTCCGTGAAATCCTGGCCGTCATGGTGGCTCCTCCCGAGCCGGACGATCAAGTATCGGCAGAGACAGCGGCCTTCGTCACGCCCCACCATAGTTTCGCGTGGCTTCAAGGGCTTATCCGGAAAACGCTGCTCCCGAACTGATCAGGGAGCGCCTTGCCGAGGGCGATGGAAGGGACGTTGCTGCTTGCGTTATGTCGGCACGATGTGGCGTCGGTCGCGAAATCGTGACGGCCATCTGTCGAATTGCGAAACACCTTCATCGCCGCCGCGATTTTTGCCGTTGACAGGCTGCCTTGCCCGCCCTTAGTGTCCGCGACCATGAAAAAGGCACTCATTCTCGTAGGAAGGCGCGTGGGCAAGGCGGTGTAACCGCCGGGCGAAAACCCCCCATGCGCAACACACAGGCTCCCTCGGGGGCCTTTTTTATTGCCTGAAACACGACTAAACGACCAACAACGCCCAAATGGCAACGCCCAAGGGGCGACAGTACGGGACCAGACCGATGAGCAACGGACAGAGTGAGCGGCGCGAAATGACCGGCGCCGAAATGGTGGTGCAGGCGCTGAAGGACAATGGCGTCAAGCATGTCTTTGGCTATCCGGGCGGCGCCGTCCTTCCGATCTATGACGAGATCTTCCAGCAGGACGAGGTCGAGCACATTCTGGTGCGCCACGAGCAGGGCGCGGGCCATGCGGCCGAGGGCTATGCACGCTCGACCGGCAAGGCCGGCGTCATGCTGGTGACCTCAGGCCCCGGCGCCACCAATGCGGTGACGCCGCTGCAGGACGCGCTGATGGATTCGATCCCGCTGGTCTGCCTGACCGGGCAGGTGCCGACCTCGCTGATTGGCTCCGACGCCTTCCAGGAGTGCGACACCGTCGGCATTACGCGCCCCTGCACCAAGCACAACTGGCTGGTGAAGGACGTCAACGAGCTCGCCGCGACCATCCACGAAGCCTTCCATGTCGCGACGACCGGCCGTCCCGGTCCGGTGGTGGTCGATATCCCCAAGGACGTGCAGTTCGCCAAGGGCTTCTACGTTCCGCCGCAGATTGCGCCGCGCACCAGCTACCAGCCCAAGGTCCAGGGTGACCTGGAGAAGATCAAGGCCGCGGTCGAGCTGATGGCGGGCGCCAAGAAGCCGATCATCTATTCGGGCGGCGGTGTGATCAATTCGGGCCCGGAAGCGAGCCATCTGCTGCGTGAACTGGTCGACCTCACCGGTTTCCCGATCACCTCGACGCTGATGGGCCTCGGCGCCTATCCGGCATCGGGCAAGAACTGGATGGGCATGCTGGGCATGCACGGCACCTATGAAGCCAACATGGCCATGCATGATTGCGACGTGATGATCTGCATCGGCGCGCGCTTCGACGACCGTATCACCGGCCGACTGACGGCGTTCTCGCCGAATTCGCGCAAGATCCACATCGATATCGATCCGTCGTCGATCAACAAGAACGTGCACACCGAAGTGCCGATCATCGGCGATGTCGGCCGCGTGCTGGAGGATATGGTGCGGCTGTGGCGCGCGAGCGCCAAGGCAGACAAGAAGGCGCTCTACCCCTGGTGGGAGCAGATCGCCAAGTGGCGCGGTCGCGATTCACTCGCCTACAAGATGAACCACGACGTGATCATGCCGCAATACGCCATCCAGCGGCTCTACGAACTGACCAAGGGCATGGACACCTACATCACCACCGAGGTCGGCCAGCACCAGATGTGGGCGGCGCAGCACTATCATTTCGAGAAGCCGAACCGCTGGATGACATCGGGCGGGCTGGGCACGATGGGCTACGGCCTGCCGGCGGCACTCGGCGTGCAGATCGCGCATCCCGACGCGCTGGTCATCGACATCGCCGGCGATGCCTCGGTGCAGATGACGATGCAGGAGATGAGTGCCGCGGTGCAGCACAATGCGCCGATCAAGATCTTCATCCTCAACAACCAGTATATGGGCATGGTGCGGCAGTGGCAGCAGCTGCTGCACGGCAACCGGCTGTCGCATTCCTACACCGAAGCGATGCCGGACTTCGTCAAGCTGGCCGAGGCCTATGGCGGCCACGGCATACGCTGCGAGAAGCCGGACGAGCTGGACGACGCCATCAAGGAGATGATCTCGGTCAGGAAGCCGGTGCTGTTCGATTGCCGCGTGGCGAACCTCGCCAATTGCTTCCCGATGATCCCGTCGGGCAAGGCGCATAACGAGATGCTGTTGCCGGACGAGGCAACCGACGAGGCGGTGGCGAATGCCATCGACGCCAAGGGCAGGGAACTGGTGTAGCCGACAGACCGAGGCAGGGCTGTCGCGAGAAGCCGTGCGGGAACAGAGAGTTAGATCAAGAGTTTGAAATCGAGATTCATGTCATGAACGCACAGATACAACCGACCGGTTCGGCCTATTTCATCGCCAAGGAAACCGAGAAGCCGGAGAACCACACGCTCTCCGTGCTGGTCGACAACGAGCCGGGCGTGCTTGCCCGGGTCATCGGCCTGTTTTCAGGGCGCGGCTACAACATCGAGAGCCTGACCGTCTCCGAGACCGAGCATGAAAAGCATCTGTCGCGCATCACCATCGTGACGCGCGGCACGCCGCATGTGCTGGAGCAGATCAAGCATCAGCTCGAGCGCATCGTGCCGGTGCACCGCGTGGTCGACTTGACCGTGCGCTCGCATGAATCCGGCCAGGAGCGGCCTCTGGAGCGGGAACTGGCGCTGGTCAAGGTTGCCGGTACCGGCGAAGCCCGCGTCGAGGCGCTGCGGCTGGCCGACGCGTTCCGCGCCAGTGTCATCGACGCCAACACCGAGCATTTCATCTTCGAGATCACCGGCAAGGGCACCAAGATCGATCAGTTCATCGCCATCATGAAGCCGCTCGGCCTGGTCGAAATCTGCCGCACCGGCGTGGCGGCTTTGAACCGCGGCCCGCAGGCGATGTAAAGCTCGGCCAACCCATCCGAATCTTCCACGAACGTAACTGGCTGGCGTGACCAACGGCCGGCGCTGGCCTTTGTGCGTCAGCCGAAAAGAGACAATAGTACTGACGTATCTGGGAGGATACCATGTCACTCGACGCATTCCTCGCACTGCTCGTCTATGCCTTCGTGACCTCGATCACGCCGGGGCCGAACAACCTCATGCTGCTGGCCTCCGGCGTCAATTTCGGCATCGCCAGGACGGTGCCGCACATGCTGGGCATCAGCATCGGCTTTCTCGTCCTGTTGCTCGCCGTCGGCTTCGGGCTTGGCGCGGTGCTGACGGCATTTCCGGCGCTGCACAACGCCCTCAAGATCGCCGGCGCCGCCTATCTGCTCTATCTCGCCTGGAAGATCGCCATGTCACGCACGTTGAGCGGCAAGGGCGCGGCGGAAGCGCGGCCGATGCGCTTCATCGACGCGGCGGCATTCCAGTGGGTCAATCCCAAGGCCTGGGTGATGGCGATCACCGCCATGGCCGTCTACACGAACCCCGATCACCCCTTCATCTCGGTGGCGCTGATCTCGGTCGCCTTCGCCGTCGTCAACCTGCCGAGCGTTTCGATATGGGCGGGATTTGGCACGGCGCTGCGTGGATTCCTGTCGGATCCGGCGCGGCTGAAATGGTTCAACATCGCCATGGGCGTGCTGCTGGCGGCGACGCTTTGGCCGATGCTGCGCTAGGCTCAGGACTCGTTGATTAGAGCCCGATGCAGATCGTCGACTTGGAATCTGATTTGCAGCCCCTTGGAAATCCCTCCGCTTCAAGACAAGATCATCCCGCTTAGCCTCTTTGGGGAGCGTCCGATGGAAAACCACGAGCCGTTTTTACGCGAGGCGATTGCGCTCTCGAAATCCGCAGTGGAACACGGCGACGAACCGTTTGGCTCGGTGCTGGTGAAGGACGGCGAAGTCATCCTGCGCGCCGAAAACAGCGTCTTCACCGGCCACGATATGACGAACCACGCCGAGATGAACCTGGTTAAACTGGCGGCGCAACACTACGACACCGCTTTTCTCGCCGACTGCACGCTCTACACCAGCACGGAGCCGTGCGCGATGTGCTCCGGGGCGATTTACTGGTCGGGCATCGGGCGTATGGTGTTTGCGTGCTCCGAAGCGCGGCTTGGCGAGATCGCTGGAATCGGGTTGAACGTGCCGAGCCGGGCGGTGCTGCAAACCGGCGCGCGCATCGTCACCGTGGTTGGCCCGAGCCTCGAAGACGAAGCCGCCGAAGTCCATCAGGAATTCTGGCCGAAGCATCTGGGCAAGGCTTAAAACCCAGCTTTTGGGTCCTATGACGGGCTTCGGCCGGCGACCATAGCCGGCTGCCTATCCATTGTGCAGTGCACATTAAATCTTCGTAATGCCGTGTTTTGGCCCTTTTCCGACAAACGCCTGTCCTATCTATTCGGCTAAATCGCGGCAAACAGCCGTGAATTGCGCTAGAATACGACCACCTGGCTATGGCGTGTCGGACGGAGAGGCCTTTGTCGATGCGTGGAAAAGTCATTCTTTTATTGCTTGCCGTCGCCTGTGTGGGCGCGGCCTGGCTCTACCTTTCGCCCGACGCGCTGGGCAAGGTTCAGCAGCTCATTGGCGTAAAGCAGGTCGCGTCGGCGGCCAAACCGGCAGGCGACAAGGCGGCAGGCGACAAGCAAGCGGCCGGAGGCACCGGCGCTCGCTCGGCCTCTATCGTTTCGGCCACCGCAACGACGGCCGATTTCCCGATCCGCCGCTACGCCATCGGTTTCGTCTCCTCTCCGGCCGTGGTCAACATCAACGCGCGGGTCTCCAGTCAGATCGTGTCGATCGACATCAAGGACGGCCAGATGGTGAAGGCCGGCGATGTTCTGTTCTCGCTCGACGACCGCTCGCTCAAGGCGCAACTCGCCAAGGACCAGGCGACGCTCGCCAAGGACCAGGCGATGCTTGCCAGTTCGAATTCCGATCTCCAGCGCGCCAAGGACCTTGTCGCCAAGCAGGCCGGCACGCAGCAGACCTATGACCAGGCCGTAGCCGCGCAGAAGGCGGCGGCGGCGACCGTCGATGCCGACAAGGCAACAATTGACGCCGACAATGTCCAGCTGGGTTTTGCCACCATAACGGCGCCGATCGCCGGCAGGCTGGGCGCCGTCAATGTCGCTGTAGGTGACCTCGTTACGGTCAGCAACGGCAACAGCAGCACGGCGACCCCACTGGTGACGATCACTCAGATGGACCCGCTGCAGGTGAACTTCAATCTGCCGGAAAGCAATCTGGCGCTGTTGCATAAGGCGCTCGCAAACCCGCAGCAGGGGGCCGTGACCCTGACTAAGGATGGCGACCCGACGGCGATCGGCAAGGGCACTCTCGATTTCGTCGATTCCAGTGTCGACACCGCGTCCGGCACGATCGCGACGCGGGCAAGCATTCCGAATGCCGATCTTTCGTTGTGGCCCGGGCAGTATGTGAATGTCGTGCTCGACGCCGGCGTCATGCCGCAGATGACTTCCGTTCCCACCGTCGCGGTGCAGCCCAGCCAGAAAGGGCCTTTCGTCTATGTGGTCAAGTCCGACAACACGGTCGAGCTGCGGCCCGTGCAGGTGGCCCTGACCGAAGGCCAAAACAGCGCCATCAGCCAGGGTGTGAAGGCGGGCGAGAAAGTGGTCACGGAAGGCCAGACGAGGCTGAAGAACGGGGCCGCCGTGCATGAGGGCGCCGCGGCTGCACCCAAGGTGGCTCAGGCGACCAACACGGGCGAGGCGGCCCAATGATCTCCGAATTCTGCATTCGCAGGCCCGTCGCGACCCTTCTGATGTCCTTCGCCCTCGTGCTGGGCGGGTTGTTCGCCTACAAGTTCCTGCCGGTGGCGGCGCTGCCCAGCGCCGAATTCCCGGTGGTCAACGTCTCGGCTTCACTGCCGGGCGCCTCGCCGGAAACCATGGCGACATCGGTGGCGACGCCGCTGATCAAGCAATTCGCGACCATCGCCGGCATCGATTCCATTTCGACCACGAACTCGCTCGGCCAGACCTCGATCGCCATCCAGTTCGTGCTCAACCGCAACATCGATGCGGCTGCGGCCGATGTGCAGGCGGCAATAGCGCGCACGCAGAAATCATTGCCGCCGCAGATGACGTCGCCGCCGAGCTACCGCAAGGTCAATCCGGCCGACGCGCCGATCCTGTTGATGTCGCTGGTCAGCGATACGGTTCCGCTGACCGACCTAGATGCTTTCGCGGAAAACGTCATCTCGCCATCGCTGTCGACGATCGACGGGGTGGCGCAGGTGTCGATCTTCGGCCAGCAGAAATATGCCGTGCGCATCCAGATCGATCCGACAGCGCTTGCCGCGCGCGGCATCTCGATCGATCAGTTGCAGGCGGCTGTCGCGTCGGCCAACAGCAATACGCCTCTCGGTGTGCTGCAGAACAACAAGCAGCAACTGACCATCACCGCCAACACCCAACTGACCGACGCCGCCGGCTTCTCCAACCTCATCATCGCCACCAAGAACGGCCACCCGGTACGGCTGGGCGAGGTGACCCGCGTCGTCGATTCGGTGCAGACGACGACGACCGCAAGTTGGTACGATGGTACCCGCGCGATCATCATGGCCGTGCAGCGCCAGCCCGACGCCAACACCGTCGACGTCGTCGACAGGGTGAAGGCGATGCTGCCGTCCTTCCAGGACCAGATGCCGGGCGCCGCCCAGATAAAACTGCTCAACGACCGTTCGACCTCCATCCGCCAAGCCGTCAACGACGTGCAGTTCACGTTGCTGTTGACCATCGCGCTGGTGGTGATGGTGATCTTCGTGTTCCTGCGCCGGGTGACGGCGACCATCATCCCGGCCGTGGCGGTGCCGATCTCGCTGATCGCCACGCTTGGTGCGATGTTCCTGTTCGGCTTTTCCATCGACAACATATCGCTCATGGGCCTGACGCTTGCGGTCGGCCTCGTCGTCGACGACGCCATCGTGATGCTGGAAAACATCTTCCGCCACATGGAAGAGGATGGGTTGTCGGCCTTCGACGCGTCGCTGAAAGGCGCGCGCGAAATCGGCTTCACCATCATCTCGATCTCGATCTCGCTGGTGGCCGTGTTCATCCCCGTGCTTCTGATGGGCGGCGTCATCGGGCGCATCTTCAACGAGTTCGCAGTCGTGGTGACGGTCGCCATCCTGGCGTCGATGTTCGTGTCGCTGACGCTGACGCCGATGCTGTGCTCGCGGTTGCTGTCGGTCACCAAGGCCGATCGCGACAAGCACGGTCCTGCCCACAAGCAGGATCTCGTCACACGCGGCTACGACCGGGTTCTGACATTCTGCCTGCGGCACACTTTCCTGGTTTTCCTGGTCTTTGTCGGCACAGCGGCGGCGTCGGTGTGGCTGATCCAGGCCTCGCCGAAGGGCTTCTTCCCGCAGGAGGATATCAGCCAGATCTCGGTGACGACCATTGCGCGCCAGGACATTTCTTTTGACGCGATGGTGAAGCTGCAGGGGCAGGTGGCAAGCGTCTTTTCTCATTCGCCCTATGTTGCGCATGTGGCATGGTCGGCAGGCAGCGGTAACAATGCATTGAACCAGGGCCAGCTCTATGTGCAGTTGAAGGACAAGAGCCAGCGACCCGACATCGAGAAGGTGCAGGCGGATCTGCGTAAGCAACTGGCAGGGGTCGCGGGCATCGAGACCTACATGCAGCCGGTGCAGAATTTGAGGCTGGGTTCGCGCTCGTCGGCCAGTGCCTACCAGCTCGTGGTTCAGGGCCTCGATACCGGCCTGACCGACCAGTGGGCGCAGAAGCTGAATGATGCGATGGCGGCCGACCATGCGACCTTCACCGACGTCACCAGCGACCTGCAGAACAATGCCCTGCAGGCATCGCTGGTCATTGATCGCGACAAGGCCGCCCAGCTCGGCATCGATACCGACACGCTGCGCTCCGCCCTCTATGGCGGCTTTGGCACCGACCAGGTTTCGACGATCTTCGGGTCGGCCGACAGCTACGAAGTCATCACCGAACTCGATCCGAAGATCGAGTGGTCGCCCGAGCGCATGCTCGCCATCCAGATGAGGACGGCGAGCGGCAGTCTGGTTCCGCTCGGCGCCTTCGCCCGGGTCGATCGCACGGCCGGCGCGCTGACGGTCAACCAGCTCGGCCAGCTTCCGGCCGTGACCATCTCCTACAATCTGCCGCAGGGCGTCGCGCTGGGTGACAGCGTCACCCGCATCAACGCGCTCAAAGAGCAGATCGGCATGCCGACGGCGATCTCGACCAGCTTTGCCGGCACGGCCAAGACCTTCCAGGATTCGCTGGCCAACCAGGGCCTGCTGGTCGGTGGCGCGATCCTGACCATCTATATCGTGCTCGGCATTCTCTACGAGAGCTTCATCCACCCGCTCACCATTCTGACCGGCCTGCCGTCGGCGGTGCTGGGCGCGGTCGTTGCGTTGCGCTTTGCCGGCATGGACCTGTCCGTCATCGCGGTGATCGGCATCCTGATGCTGATCGGCATCGTCAAGAAGAACGGCATCATGATGGTCGACGTCGCGCTCGAATTGCGACGAGAAGGCATGTCCGCCAAGGACTCCATCCACAAGGCCTGCCTGATGCGCTTCAGGCCGATCATGATGACGACGCTGGCCGCACTGATGGGCACGTTCCCAATCGCGCTCGGCACCGGCGCCAGCGCCGAATTGCGCCAGCCGCTGGGTGTCGCCGTTGTCGGCGGCCTGCTGGCCTCGCAGGCACTGACCCTGTTCGTCACGCCGGTTATCTACGTCTACATGGAGAACTTCTCGGGCTGGCTGGTCGGACTGTGGTCGAGGGGCAAGGCCAAACCGCAGGTGGTCGAAGAGAGTGGCGATCAGCCCTCGCTGTTCGGCACCAATGACGACATCCCGGCAGACGCGCAAAAGACAGCAGCTGAATGACAGGCTGACACGGCAAGGATAGAAGCTGGCCCAAGCCGTCGTGCTTGCGGCCGGCAGAGCAGAGCCGTAATTTGGGGCCATGTCCCATGATCATGACCACGACAACGAACTCGATCCGTTTGCCGCCCGCGTGCGGGCGCTGGAAACCATCCTGACCCGCAAGGGACTGATCGATCCGGCCGCGATCGACGTCATCGTCGACACTTACGAGACCAAGATCGGTCCGCGCAACGGCGCCAGGGTGGTGGCCAAGGCCTGGAGCGATCCTGCCTATGCGGACTGGCTGAAACGCGATGCGACGGCGGCGATCGAATCGCTGAGCTATACCGGCCGCCAGGGCGAGCACATGCAGGCGGTGTTCAATACGGGGGATACGCACAACCTCGTCGTCTGCACGCTGTGCTCCTGCTATCCGTGGTCGGTGCTCGGCCTGCCGCCGGTCTGGTACAAGGCGCCGCCCTATCGGTCGCGCGCGGTGATCGATCCGCGCGGCGTGCTCGAGGAATTCGGGCTGACGCTGCCGGCCGAGAAAAAATCCGCGTCTGGGATTCGACCGCGGAGTTGCGCTATCTCGTCGTGCCGATGCGGCCCGAAAACACCGAAGGCTGGAGCGAGGAGCGGCTGGCCGAACTGGTCAGCCGCGATGCGATGATTGGCACTGCTTTGGCGAAGGAGCCGGCATGAACGGGCCGCAGGATCTCGGCGGGCAGATGGGGTTCGGCCCGGTCGCGCCCGAAAAGGACGAACCCTATTTCCACGCTCCCTGGGAAAGGCGGGCGCTCGGCGTGACGCTTTGCGCCAGCGCCATGGGCGCCTGGACCATCGACGAGAGCCGGCACGCGCGGGAATCGCTGCACCCGGCCGATTACTATGGCTCTAGCTACTACCAAATGTGGATCAAGGCACTGGAGACCCTGCTCAAGCGCCATGGTTTCGTCAGCGAGCGCGACCTAGAGGCGGGCGAGGCGATCGATGCGGCGGCGACCCCGAAACGGGTGCTGAAGGCGGAAAACGTCCCTGCCGTGCTGGCCAAGGGCGGCCCTTGCGACCGGCCGATGGCAGAGCCGGCGCGGTTCAAGGCCGGCGACGCCGTGCGGACCGAAAACTTCAACCCGACCGGCCACACCAGGCTGCCGCGCTACGCGCGCGGAAAGCGAGGCAGGATCGAGGCGGTGCATGACGGCTTCGTCTTTCCCGATACCAACGCGCATGGCCGGGGCGAGAACCCGCAATGGGTCTATACGGTGGTTTTCGACGGCAAGGAGATCTGGGGCGAGGGCGCCGATCCGACGCTTGTTGTCTCGATCGATGCCTGGGAGAGCTACCTTGAGCCGGCCTGACGGGATCGCCGCCGATTTGCCCGCTGGCCTCGATGCGCCGGTTTTCGCCGAGGCGGTGTTTGCCGAGCCGTGGCAGGCCGAGGCGTTCGCCATGACCGTGGCGTTGCACGACAAGGGCCTGTTTTCGTGGGGCGAATGGGCGGATGCCCTGTCGGCAGAGGTGAAGAAGCCGGGTGCGGCAGCCGACGGTCATGACTATTACGAGCATTGGCTGGCGGCGCTGGAAGGGCTGCTTGCCTCAAAGGGGCTGGCCGACAAGCCCGATGTCGATGCGATGGCGCAGGCCTGGGATCGCGCCGCGCATGCCACCCCACACGGCAAGCCGATCCTGCTGGAAAACGATCCGGAGTTCCAATCCGCCTGAGGCGGATATCTTTGGACCGTCCAAATCCTCAGAACGATTGTAGCCATCTCCCCCCGAAAAGCCGCCCTCTACACAAGAGAGAATGAATGTACCTGTCGGAAATTCTCTCGATCGGCGCGGCGCTGTGCATCGCCACGAGCGGCATGCTGGCTGGTGAACTGGTTGGCCGCATCGATGCCTTGACCCTGACCCGCTTGCAGACGCTTGCGGTGACTGTCGCCACTACGATCGCGGCAACGGTGCTGGGCGGCTGGGCGGGGCTCATGCCGTGGCAGATGGGTTATCTTGCCGCCTCCGGCGTGTTCGGGATCTTCATTGCCTCATCAGCCTACATCTCGTCGATATTCGCACTCGGGCCGCGCCTGGCGTTGCTGGTGTTCTCGTTGACCTCGCCCTTTGCGCTTATCATGGGCTATGTTTTCCTGGGCGAGACGGTCGGTCCGGTCAAACTGGCCGGCGTGGCGCTGGTCATCGCCGGCATTGTGCTCGCCATCCTGTTCGGGCGCCCGGCCAAGGTTCAGCCGGAAGGCATCTTCCCGACACCGCCGATCGAGACGGCGGTGCTGCCGGCAAAGCAGATGACCTTGCCTGTCGGTCTTGCCTTTGGACTGGTAGCGGCACTGGGGCAGGCGGCTGGCGCCTTGGTGGCGCGCCCGGTCATGGCATCGGGCGTCAACCCCTTCACGGCGATGGCGATCCGGACCGGGGTGTCGGCGGTTCTCTTCCTTTTGCTGGCGCTGGTTCCCCTGCGCAGCGTTGCCCAGCGCCCCCGGCCGTCGGCGCGAACGCTCGGCATCGGTATTTGCGGCGCGCTGATCGGCACCGGCATGGGCATGTCGCTCATCATGGCCGCGCTGGCCGGCGGAAAGGTCGGCATCGTCTCGACATTGTCGTCCCTGTCGCCAGTGCTGGTGTTGCCGATGGTGTGGCTGCGCAGCGGCTACAGACCACCGGCACCGGCGTGGGCCGGGGCAGTGTTCGCCTTCGCCGGCACAGCCCTGATTGCGCTCGGCTGACAGGAGCGATCAGCCGGGCGCTTGCGTTTGTTCTCTTTACGTTCTTGTATGCGCCTGATAGCCTGAACCGTCGGCGGCGCTCGGTGCGTCACTGATGGCAGTCGACAGGCGACTGTCTTGTCTTTCGCTTGCGAATCCGGTCTGTCGCACTGATGGAATTCTCCCCCCAACAGGACGAGGCGCTGCAAGCGGTCGCCCGCTGGCTGCAGGTCGGCCAGCCGCAGCTGTTCCGACTGTTCGGCTATGCCGGCACCGGCAAGACGACGCTGGCGCGCTATTTCGCCGACCATGTCGACGGTCAGGTGCAGTTCGCCGCCTTCACCGGCAAGGCAGCGCAAGTGCTGCGCTCCAAGGGGGCGGTCAATGCCCGCACCATCCATTCGCTGATCTACAGGCCCAAGGGCGAGGAATCGGTGGAGAACGAGGTGACCGGCAAGACTTCGATGTCGCCGACCTTTTCGCTGAACCGGCAAAGCCCGATCTCGCGCGCCAAGCTGGTCGTCATCGACGAATGTTCGATGGTCGACGAGCAACTCGGCCGCGACCTGATGAGTTTCGGCACGCCGATCCTGGTGCTGGGCGATCCCGGCCAGTTGCCGCCGATTTCCGGCGGCGGCTTCTTCACCGATCACGAGCCCGACTTCCTGCTCACTGAAATCCACCGGCAGGCACGTGACAATCCGATCCTGCGGCTGGCGCTCGATGTGCGCGAAGGCCGCGAATTCATGCGCGGCGACTATGGCACGGCGCAGGTGATCGGCAAGGAAGACGTCACCCAGGAGCTGG
Source organism: Mesorhizobium kamtschaticum (assembly GCF_056174585.1). NCBI lineage: Bacteria > Pseudomonadati > Pseudomonadota > Alphaproteobacteria > Hyphomicrobiales > Phyllobacteriaceae > Mesorhizobium > Mesorhizobium kamtschaticum. The sequence continues at coordinate 4,079,436 of NZ_CM149691.1, forward strand.
TGCTGAAGGCGGACCAGGTGCTGGTCGGCACCAACCGCACGCGCCGCCGCTACAATCAGCGTCTGCGCGAACTCAAAGGCTTCAATGCTGACTATCCGCAGGCCGGCGACAAGCTGGTGTGTCTGCGCAACGATCCCGCCAAGGGGCTGCTCAACGGCTCGCTGTGGAAGGTGATGACCTCGTCGCGCGAGACGGTGAAGCCCGGCATCAACCTGCTGGTATCGCCCGAAGAGGACGATCCGGACCGCGGCGTCGCCAAGATCAAGCTGCTCAAGGCGGCGTTCGAGGATCCGGACGCCGACATCCCCTGGCAGCAGAAGAAGCGTTTTGATGATTTCGACTACGGTTATGCGCTGACCGTGCACAAGGCGCAGGGTTCGCAGTGGAACGAGATCGTGCTGTTCGACGAAAGCTGGGCCTTCAAGGAAACCCGCCAGCGCTGGCTTTATACCGCGATCACGCGGGCCGCTGAACGGCTGACGATCGTCAGGTAGGGCATGGCCGTCCGGTAAGACATGGCGGCCAATGGGGCCGTCATGGCGCGCCAAGCGGCTGGACGCCGAGCCATTCCCCAGGCCTCGGCTTCGTCCTCGGCGTTGAAATGCCTGAATTCGATGGGCGACGACGCGGGCAAAGCGTGCCGTGCGTACGGCGTCCAATCCGGCGTGCCGATCGCCGCGCAACGGCCTATATGCTCGAGTGCGTGGACGGCACCCTGTTTGAGGGTTTCGTCGGAGATGTCGGTCCAGTCGACGCCATCGTGATCGACTATGCGCACGGCCACGTCGATTCGCTGGTGGAGCGCGTAGGCCGCCTCCAGCAGGCCGAACAGGTTTTCTGCATCGGCCGCCGAGACATGACCGACCACATCGATGGCGAACAGGTCGTCGCGACCGGTGTCGATGCGACGGATCGCCGGCACGGATTGCAGGAAATTCACGGTTGGTGCCTCCTTTTGCGGAACAGAGTTGGTCTTCTGGAACACTGGAAAGCCCTATCTGTTCCCGTCAAAGACGATATAGATGCCCGGTCTCAAGCGCGCCGCGGCCGAACAGTGGCGCGCCTCAACCGCCTGATTTCACGGACGCCAGCCCATGCCTGCAAAGCTTTCCGTCAACCTCAATGCCATCGCCATGCTGCGCAACCGCCGCGATCTGCCGTGGCCCAGCGTGATCGGTGTCGGCCGGCTTGCCCTTGCCGCCGGAGCGCATGGGCTGACCGTCCACCCGCGTCCCGACGAACGTCACACACGGCATTCCGACGTACCCGAGATCAGGGCGCTGATCGACGACGAGTTTCCGCAGGCCGAATTCAACATCGAGGGCTACCCGAGCGAGGATTTCCTGGCGCTTGTGGAAAAGCACCAGCCCGAACAGGTGACGCTAGTTCCCGATGATCCGGCACAGGCAACCTCCGACCATGGCTGGAACTTCGTCACTGACGCGGCATTCCTGACACCGATCGTCAGGCGCCTGAAGAAGGGCGGTTTCAGGGTGTCGCTGTTTTCAGACGCCGATCCTGCCGGCATGGCGGTCGCGCGCGATACCGGTGCCGACCGGATCGAGCTCTATACCGGCCCCTACGGAAGCTATCATTCCGATTCCGCAAAGGCGGCCAAGGAGCTGGAAAGATTGGGGAAAACAGCCGATGCGGCATTTGCCGCCGGCCTTCAGGTCAATGCCGGGCACGATCTGACGGTGGACAATCTGCCTGCTCTGGCGAAGCGCATCCCGGCATTGGCCGAAGTGTCGATCGGACATGGGTTGACAGCCGACGCGTTGGAGTATGGCATGGCCGGCACGGTGGGTCGGTTTCTCAGAGCCTGCGGCTGGTAGGGATAGAGCTTCGCCTTGCAGGTATGGCAGCCATAGCGTGCAATTGACATCGCATCGCAGCATGCGTGAAGCACCGCGCGCTTGTCGGGGAGTGGTCTATGGACCTTGCCAGTCGCGGTAGCGAGGCCGAAACCGTCGAGCAATCGAGCCATTCCGGGGCCGAACAGCAAAGCACCAAGGTCCTGATGCTGGGTGCGCTCGGCGTTGTCTATGGCGATATCGGCACCAGTCCGATCTATGCCTTCCGTGAGGCGCTTCACGCTTCGCCCGGTATCGATACGCGCGTTCATGTGCTTGGCGTGCTGTCGCTGATCGTTTGGGCGCTGACGATCATCGTGACCATAAAATATGTCGCCTTCGTGCTTAGGGCCGACAACAAGGGCGAAGGCGGCACGTTGTCGCTGATGTCGCTGGCGCGCAGCGCCTATCCCAAAGGCGCGCGACTCATCCTGGCCATCGGCCTTTGCGGCGCGGCGTTGTTTTTCGGCGATTCGATCATAACGCCGGCCATCTCCGTGCTGTCGGCGGTCGAAGGCCTCAGAGTGGTGACCCCGACACTGGACCCTTACGTCGTGCCGATCACGCTAGTCATCCTGGCCGTGCTGTTCTCGGTGCAACGTTTCGGCACAGGAAAGGTGGCGGCGGTGTTCGGGCCGGTGACCGCGCTGTGGTTCCTGGCTATCGGCGTCGCGGGGCTCTATCACCTGATGGACGATCTATCGATCCTGCTGGCCATCAATCCTTATTACGCGGTCGCCTATCTCGTCAGCACACCCACGGCCGCCTTTGTCACTGTCGGCGCGGTGTTCCTGGCGGTAACCGGTGCCGAGGCGCTCTATGTCGACCTCGGCCATTTTGGACGCAAGCCCATCGTGCTGGCGTGGTTTTCCGTGGTTTTCCCTTGCCTACTGCTCAACTATTTCGGGCAGGGCGCCTTTGTGCTGGCCAATGGCGGGAGGCCGACCAATCCATTCTTCCAGATGCTGCCCGACTGGGCGCTGATGCCGATGGTGGGACTGGCGACGGCCGCGACCGTCATCGCCAGCCAGGCAGTCATATCAGGTGCTTTTTCGCTGACCCGCCAGGCGGTGCAGCTCAACCTTTTGCCACGCATCGAGGTGCAGCATACGTCCGAAATGCAACACGGTCAGATCTACATGCCCCGCGTCAACCTGCTCATCGCCCTGGGGGTGATGCTGCTGGTCGTCGGTTTCGGCAGCTCGAGTTCGCTGGCTTCCGCCTATGGCATCTCGGTGACCGGCGAAATGCTGATGACGACGATCCTGCTGTTCGTTGTCATGCGCAAGCTGTGGAAATGGACACTGGCGGTTGCCCTGCCGCTGACCTTGCTGTTCGGTATCATCGACAGCGGCTTCTTCCTGGCAAACATCGTGAAGATCTTTGAAGGCGGCTGGGTGTCGATCACGGTTGCTTGCCTGATGGGGCTGATCATGGGGACCTGGATACGCGGCACCCGCTATCTCTTCGACAAGACCCGCCGCAACGAGATCCCGCTCGATTTCCTCGCTGCCAATCTCTTGAAGAAGAAGCCGCACCTGGTGTCGGGCACCGCGGTGTTCCTGACCAGCGATCCGCTCAGCGCGCCAACAGCACTCATGCACAGCCTGAAGCACTACAAGGTGCTGCATGAGCAGAACGTCATCCTTTCGGTGGTGACGGCGCCGCAGCCGGTGGTGCCCGACAGCGACCGGGTCAAGATGGAGACGGTCAACGAGCTGTTCATGCGGGTGACGCTGACCTTCGGCTACATGGAGCAGCCCAACATCCCGCGCGCGCTGGCGATCTGCCGCAAGCAGGGCTGGAAATTCGACATCATGACGACGTCGTTCTTCCTGTCGCGGCGCTCGCTCAAGGCCTCGCCCAATTCCGGCATGCCGGTGTGGCAGGACCGGCTGTTCATCGGCCTGGCACGCACGGCGGCCGATGCGACCGAATATTTCCAGATCCCGACCGGACGTGTCGTGGAAATCGGCACACAAGTCGCTATCTAAAGCAGATAGGGCAGGTATTATTGGGCACCCGTCATGCCCCGCAGCCGCGAATTCAGCCCGCAACCATTGGATTTACAGGCCATTTCCCAAGGAGCCTAGCGTTGCCGGCATGGGAGCCATTACGCGACGGCACTTGATATTGCATTGCAGCAAGCGTAGAGCACCGCGCGCTTATCGGAGTGTCGTCCATGGCCCTTGCCAATGCTGGTAGTGAGGCAGAACCCGTCGAACAGTCGAGCCATCCGGAGATAGAACAGCATAGCACCAAGGTGCTGATGCTGGGCGCGCTCGGCGTGGTCTATGGGGATATCGGCACCAGCCCGATCTATGCCTTTCGCGAGGCGCTGGTGGCGTCGTCCCACGGCACCGTCGCCGATCGCGGCGATATTCTCGGCGTGCTGTCGCTGATCATCTGGTCGCTGACGATTACGGTTACGATAAAATACATCATGTTCGTGCTGCGCGCAGACAACCGCGGCGAGGGCGGCGTGCTGTCGCTGATGGCGCTGGCGCGCGGCAGTTTCCCGAAACGCTCGGCGGTGATTTTGGGTATCGGTATCGTCGGTGCCTCGCTGTTTTTCGGCGATGCGGTCATCACACCGGCGATTTCGGTGCTGTCGGCGGTCGAGGGCATGAACGTCGTTACGCCTGCTTTCCAACCCTATGTGGTGCCACTGACCCTGGTCATCCTCGCCATGGTGTTTGCGGTGCAGCGTTTCGGCACGGGTGGGGTGGGATTGGTGTTCGGCCCGGTGACCGCGGTCTGGTTCCTGGCCATCGGCCTTTCCGGCCTGAAACATATCATCAACGATCCGGAAATCCTGCTGGCGATCAGCCCGCACTATATCGTCGCCTTCCTGATTCATTCGCCAGATGTGGCCTTCGTCACGGTCGGCGCTGTCTTCCTCGCTGTGACCGGTGCGGAAGCGCTCTATGCCGATCTCGGTCATTTCGGCCGCAAGCCGATCGTACTTGCCTGGCTGGCAATCGTTTTTCCTTGCCTGCTGCTCAATTATGCCGGGCAGGGCGCCTTCGTGCTGGCCAAGAATGGCATCGTCGGCCATCCGTTCTTCGAGATGAACGAGGGTTGGGCTCTGATCCCGATGGTCGTGCTGGCGACCGCAGCGACGGTCATCGCCAGCCAGGCGGTGATTTCGGGTGCCTTCTCGCTGACCAGGCAGGCGGTGCAGCTCAACATGCTGCCGCGCCTGGAAATCCTGCACACGTCGGAAAGACAATCCGGCCAGATCTACATGCCTCGCGTCAACCTTTTGCTGGCGCTGGTGGTGATGATGCTGGTGGTCGGCTTTGGCGAGTCCAGCAAGCTCGCCTCGGCCTATGGTATCTCGGTGACCGGCAACATGCTGGTGACGACTGTGCTGCTCTATGTCGTGATGACCCGCATCTGGAAGTGGAAGCTGATGGTGGCGATCCCACTGACCGCATTGTTTGCCTTCATCGACGTCGGCTTCTTTGCCTCCAACATCGTCAAGGTGTTCGAAGGTGGTTGGGCTTCGCTTGCTGTGGCCTTCACCATCGTGCTGGGCATGTGGACCTGGGTGCGCGGCAGCCGCTACCTCTTCGACAAGACCCGCCGCAACGAGATCCCGCTCGATTTCCTTGCCGGCAATCTGTTGAAGAAGAAGCCGCAGCTGGTGGCCGGCACGGCGGTGTTCCTGACCAGCGATCCGCTCAGCGCGCCGACAGCACTCATGCACAGCCTAAAGCACTACAAGGTGCTGCATGAGCAGAACGTCATCCTTTCGGTGGTGACGGCACCGCAGCCGGTGGTGCCGGACAGCGAGCGGGTCAAGATGGAGACGGTCAACGAGCTGTTCATGCGGGTGACGCTGACCTTTGGCTATATGGAACAGCCCAACATTCCGCGCGCGCTGGCGATCTGCCGCAAGCAGGGCTGGAAGTTCGACATCATGACGACGTCGTTCTTCCTGTCGCGGCGCTCGCTCAAGGCATCCCCCAATTCCGGCATGCCGGTCTGGCAGGACAAGCTGTTCATCGGCCTGGCACGCACGGCCGCCGATGCGACCGAATATTTCCAGATCCCGACCGGACGTGTGGTAGAAATCGGCACTCAGGTGGCGATCTGACCGGCTTGATCGCCTCGGCCTAAGAGGAGGCGGTCATGAGCGGCGAATTGGTGCTTGTCACCGGCGGATCGGGCTTCCTCGGCGCCCACTGTATTATCGAATTGCTGAAGGGCGGGTATCGCGTGCGCACGACCGTGCGCTCCGCCAAGCGGCAAGCCGATGTGCTGGCCATGCTGAAGGCCGGTGGCGTCGAGCCGGGCGACCGACTGTCCTTTGCCATCGCCGACCTCATGAGCGACGCAGGCTGGCCGCAAGCGGTCGCCGGCTGTGACTATGTGCTGCATGTCGCCTCGCCATTTCCGCCCGGCGTGCCGAAGCACGAGGATGATCTGATCATCCCGGCTCGCGAGGGGGCGTTGCGGGTGCTGCGGGCGGCGCGGGACGCTGGTGTCAAACGCGTCGTGCTGACCTCGTCCTTCGCGGCCATCGGCTACGGCAAGATGCCGCCCGGGCCGTTCACCGAAGAGAGCTGGACCGATCCGACGGCCAAGGTCAGCGCCTATGTGAAGTCGAAGACGCTTGCCGAGCGCGCGGCCTGGGATTTCATCGCCGCCGAGGGCGGCAGGCTGGAATTGGCGGTCGTCAATCCGGTCGGCATTTTCGGGCCGGTGCTCGGGTCGGACCATTCGACCTCCACCGAATTTGTCCAGCGCATGATGAACGGTGCCATGCCGGGGCTGCCGCGCCTGTCCTTCGGCGTCGTCGATGCACGCGACGTGGCGGACCTGCATGTGCGCGCCATGACCAATCCGGCGGCGAAGGGCGAGCGCTTCCTGGCGGTGTCAGGCGATTTCATGACCGTGCGGGAGATCGCGCAGACCTTGAAAACGCGGCTCGGCGATGCGGCAGCGCGCGTCAAGACGCGTGAGCTTCCCGATTGGCTGGTGCGGATCGTCGGATTGTTCAACCCGGAAGCCGCGCAGTTGGTGACGGAATTGGGCAAGGTCAAGAATGCCACCAACGCCAAGGCGGTGCGCATGCTCGGCTGGGCGCCGCGCTCGCGCGAGGACGCGTTGGCTGCCACCGGCGAAAGCCTGATCCGGCTCGGCCTGCTCAAGAAGTAGCGCGGCGGCAGGAAGACCCACCGCCGCGAAGTTTTCAGCCAGCCAGTGCGGCCTTGTTGGCTTCCAGAAACTGCTTCAGCGATACGGACTTGCGACCGGAGAGTTTCTCCACGGAGTCCGTCACCATGCCAAGGCCGCCGCCTCGCGTGGTGGCGTCGAAGGACACCAGAAGCTTGGCGAAGTTCTCGGGCAGGCCGGCTGCCTTCATACCCTCGGTCAGGGCCTCGTCGGAAAGCTGCACGACCTGGATGGGCTTGCCGGTGACTTCGGTGACCAGTGCGGCGACCTCCGCGGTCGTATAGGCTTTGGGACCGGTCAGCGTGTAGGTCGTGCTCTCGTTGTTGCCGGAGGCGAGCCCTGCGGCAATCGCTGCCGCGAGATCGTCGCGCGTGCCAAAGGAGATGCGGCCTTCACCCGCCGACGTATACCATTGGCCCGACGCCAGGATCTGCGGCGTCGCCATGAACAGGTTCTCGTCGTACCAGCCGTTGCGGAAGATCGTGTAGGGAATGCCGCTCGCTTTGATCGCCTGCTCGGTGTCGTAGTGGTCGGGCGCGAAATGGACGGGGGACCCCGGCTCCGGGTTGGGCATCGAGGTGTAGAGCAAGTGGGCGACGCCTACCTTGCTGGCCGCGGTGACGGCCGCAAGTTGCTGCTCGCGGCGCTTTCCCTGCACCTCGAGTTCGTTGGTCGAGATCACAAGCGCGCGGTCGGCGCCCGCGAAGGCCTTGGCAAGCGATGCCGGATCGTTGAAGTCGGCGGCCCGCACGACAACACCGCGCGCTGACAGATCGGCGAGATTGGCCGGCGTGCGGGTCGTGGCGATGATCTGCGTCGCCGGAACCTTGAAGGTGTCCAGCAGGTGGTTGATGACGCTGCGGCCGAGCTGGCCGGACGCGCCGGTGACGAGAAGAGTTGCGGTCATGGGGGATCCTGACATTGCGCCGGAATGGCGGTTCGTGTGGTGGTCTCAAAAGAGACCAGCACTAAAATAGGAATTGACCTGGTGCCGTAAAGAAGGCAGCTTTTCGGGAGGTAGGCACAGCCAGGGAACCAGCAATGGACGGCACGACCATCAAACTGAGATCCAAACTTGAGATCTACAAATCGATGACCGACGGCGGAAGCATCGCCGATTGCCCGGTCCGCGACGTCATCCAGGGGCTCAATGGCAAATGGAGCTCGCTGTTGATGGCGGCGCTGGCCGAGCAGCCCTATCGCTTCGGCGAATTGCGGCGGCTGGTTCCCGACATCTCGCAGCGCATGCTGACCCAGACGCTCTACGATCTGCAGCGCGACGGCTATGTGCATCGCGAAGTGTTCCCGACCAAACCGCCGAGCGTCGAATACAGCCTGACCGATCTCGGCCGCTCGATGTTTGGCGCCTTGCATCAGCTGATCCAGTGGGCCGAGCTCAACCACGATGCGGTGCGCGAGGCGCGTGCTGGTTTCGACGCAACACAGGCTTGAGCAGCCGGGCAGCATTCGGCGCCGCGACTTGATTTCATCAGGCGGCTGAAGGATTGTCCCGGCCAGTTCGGCTTGGGGGCATCGGCATTTCCTACGATATCGCAATTGCGGGCGCTGGTCCGGCGGGGCTGGCCATAGCGCTCTATCTCAAGCGTGCCGGGCACAGGGTCACCATCTTCGAGCGCTTCGAGGAGCCGAAGCCTGTCGGCTCCGGGCTGATCCTGCAGCCGACCGGCTTGACGGTGCTCGCCGATCTCGGCCTGCTCGACGACATACTGGCGCTCGGCGCCCGAATCGACAGGCTGCATGGCGCCGATGCCTCGACCGGCCGCACCGTGCTCGACGTCCGCTATGATGCGCAACGCGGCCGCCGTTTTGGCCTCGCCGTGCACCGGGCGGCCCTGTTCGGCGTGCTGTTTCGCGCCGCCCGGCGTGAGGCCATCGCCATCGAGACCGGCGTCGAGATCGAGGCCGTGGAGGCCGGCGAACGGGCGACACTAATCTGTGGCAATGGACGACAGGCAGGGCCGTTCGATCTGGTCGTCGACGCCAGCGGTTCGCGCTCGAAACTGCGGCAGAGCGTGGGCAATGCAGGCGCGCCACGGCCGCTCACCTATGGCGCGTTCTGGGCATCGCTCGATTGGTGCGACGAGGGTTTTGACGAGCACGCGCTTCTACAGCGCTACGACAAGGCCAGCGTGATGATCGGCGTGCTGCCGATCGGCCGGCCGGACCCCGATGCCGAAAAGATGGCGGCCTTCTTCTGGAGCCTGAAGCCGGCCGATGCCGATGTGGTGCGTGAGCGTGGCCTCGACGCCTGGAAGGAGCGGGTGGTGGGGCTGTGGCCGCAAAGCGAGGCGTATACCAGCCAGATCGACAGTTTCGATCAGCTGTCGCTGGCCCGCTACGGCCACCACACGATGAAGCTTCCGGTCGGCCGCAGGTTGGCCGTCATCGGCGATGCCGCGCATTCGACCAGCCCGCAGCTCGGACAAGGAGCCAATATGGCGCTGCTCGACGCGGCGGCGCTCAGCCATGCGTTGGCGCGCACGCAGAGCATCGAGGCAGCGCTCGAAACCTATGCCAAGGCGCGGCGCTGGCATGTGCGCGTCTTCCAGGCACTGTCGCTGGCGTTCACGCCGTTCTACCAGTCGGATTCGGTGGCGCTGCCCTTCATCCGCGACAGGCTCGTGGCGACCATCGCAAAAATCCCGCCGGCGCCGCAGTTGCTGGCCTCGATGGTCGCCGGCACGGTGATCGATCCGTTCAGGCGGGCAGGGCTTGCCGAGGCGCGGTGGCCGGATCGTTTCGGCGGATAAGGCTCGACAGAAACGATCCCTTCGCTTGCAGGAAAGCATGCAGGCGCCGCGAATAATCCGGCGCCACGGCGTGCCTGATCGACGGCCGATCACGCAACGCCTGCCGCCAGGCCTGGACGTGCGGCTTGCCGTCCAGGATGCCGAAATCGCCGATCTGGTCGAAAGCGTCGAGATATCGGAAAACCGGCCCGTAGACCGCATCGACGAGCGAAAAGCGGTCGCCGTCGAACCATGGCCCATTCCGATCGGTGCCTTCAGCCAGTTCGGCCTCGAGGCGATCAAACATCCCCGCCAGCACTCCGGATTCGGCAAGGACGCCGGCCTCGGTCGGCCCTGAATAGAAGCGGCCGATGGCGTTGAGGGTGGCCGAGCCGAACTCGATCCAGGCACGGTGCCGGGCACGGGCGTAAGGATCGGCGGGGTGGAGGGGATTGGCCTGGGTCTCTTCGAGGAATTCGAGGATGACCGCGGATTCGAAGATTGTCGTTTCCTCGCCATTTCGCTGCACGCGCAGCAGCGGCACCTTGCCGAGTGGCGAGATCGCCCTGAACCAGTCCGGCTTGTCGGCGAGGTCGATGTCGACGCGCTCGAACGGCACGCCTTTCTCGGTCAGCGAGATCGCCGCGCGCTGGACATAGGGGCAGAGAGGATGGCTGACGAGGATGAGCTTGTCGGTCATGATTTGCCTTTCGATGATCAATGCAATTGCATTTATATAGATGCATGTGCATTTATCGTCAAGCTTGATGCATCTGCATCTATCACCTAAAGGTAGGCCATGACCGAGAAAGCCACGCCTTCGCCGGAAGCCATCAAGGCTTGGGCTCGCCTGATGCGCGTGTCGCGCCAGCTGGTGGAGAGTGCCGAGGACGCGTTGAAGGAGAGCGGCCTGCCGCCGCTTGCCTGGTACGACGTGCTGCACGAGCTTGCCGAGGCGGGCGAGGGCGGCTTGCGGCCGTTTCAATTGATCGAGCGCACTCTGTTTGCGCAGTACAACATCTCGCGGCTGCTGGCCCGGCTCGAGGCCGACGGGCTGGTCGAAAAACTGCCGGTGGCAAACGACGGTCGCGGCCAGACCATCCGCATCACGGCCAAGGGGCGAGAGACGCGCCGGCGGATGTGGGCCGTCTACGGACGGTCGATCGCCGAACTGGTTGGCGCCAGGCTCTCGCTGGATGAGCTGAACACTGTGTCGGCGCTGCTTGGTCGGCTGCGCCACCCGCCTGCCGGAGATTGAAGTTATTGCAAGACCGGAGCCAGATGGCTGCCCCAGAAAAAGGCCAGTGTCGCCAGCACGCCAAGGGCGACGCGAACCACGTGCAGATTGCCCCATTTGACGATCAGGAGCCTGGCCTGCGGATTGTCGGCACCGGCATCCATCGCTTCCAGCACCCTGTTGGTCGGCATCATTGCAATGAGCGTCCAAGGCCAGGGCAGGATGATCAGCACCGCGCCGACAAGAAAGGCAAGACCGCCGCTCAACCACCAGGCAACCAGGCCAAGGACGCAGGCGACGATGGCGATCGACGCCTGCATGGCGGCGCCGCGCTCGTAGGAAGGCTGCCATTCCTGCAGCAGGGCCCTGTCGTCAAGGCGAAGCCGTGCCGGCTGTTCGGCGACGCTGACATAGATCGCAGCGCCGGCGAACACGGCTGATATGGTCAAGGCAAGCAATCCGACCAACATGTTTCTTTCCTTGCAGGACGCCAAAAGCGAAGTCGTCCAGAGAGAAATAGGGCTTGCAAGGCCCGGAACAATACGCCATAGAAGTGCCGAACCGTAACGTACGGTACGGCTTACTGAAATTGATTGGCTGGCCTGTCCGTGAGGGAAGAGCGTGTTGCACATCGTGCCCGATATCGACACCAGCGAGACGCTGACGGAGCGGCAGAAGGCCGTTCTGGATGCGGCGTTGCGGCTGCTGGTCGAGGAGGGCGATCAGCTGACCATGACCGCCGTGGCCAGGCGGGCAAGTTGCTCCAAGGAAACCCTCTACAAGTGGTTCGGCGACCGCGACGGGCTGTTGACGGCAACCGTGCAGTGGCAGGCCTCCAAGGTGCGGGTGGCATCCGTCGACGGCAAGGGGCTCGACCTTGCCTCGCTGACGGCAAGTCTGGAGCGCTTTGCATCCGACTGGCTGAAGGTGATTTCAAGCGATACCTCGATCGCGCTCAACCGGGTGGCGGTTAGCCATGCAGGGTCGGGCAAGGATAATCTTGGCGCCGTCGTGCTGGAGAATGGCCGTTTCGCGCTGGCGAGGCGGCTGAAGCCGGTGCTCGAGGCCGGGCGCCAGGCCGGGCTTCTCGATTTTGCGGATGCCGAGACGGCGTTCCGCTGCTTTTTCGGGCTGGTCGCCCGCGACGTGCAGATCCGTCTGCTGCTCGGCGATCGGCTGGAATTGACTGAGGCGACGATCGGCGGCGATGCCGTCCGCGCGACGCAGCAGTTTCTCGCTCTTTTCGGAGCAAAAACCAGGCCCCAGGGCCTCTGATCTCAAGAAACGGGAAGGAAGAAAAAATGCGCGTCTATTACGATCGTGATGCCGATCTCAACCTGATCAAGGGCAAGAAGGTCGCCATCATCGGCTATGGCAGCCAGGGCCGAGCGCATGCGCTCAACCTCAAGGATTCCGGCGCCAAGGAGATCGCCATCGGCCTCAAGGCCGGCTCGGCGACCGCCAAGAAGGTCGAGGCCGACGGGCTCAAGGTGATGAGCGTGGCCGACGCCGCCAAATGGGCCGACCTGATGATGATGGCGACGCCCGACGAACTGCAGGCCGACATCTACAAGAACGAAATCGCGCCGAACATCCGCGACGGTGCGGCGATCGCGTTTGCGCACGGCCTCAACGTGCATTTCGGCCTGATCGAGCCGAAATCGACCGTCGACGTCGTCATGATCGCGCCGAAGGGCCCGGGCCACACGGTGCGCGGCGAATACCAGAAGGGCGGCGGCGTGCCGTGCCTGGTCGCCGTCAACCAGGATGCTTCGGGCAACGCGCTCGATCTCGCGCTGTCCTACGCCTGCGGCGTCGGCGGCGGCCGTTCGGGCATCATCGAGACCAATTTCCGCGAGGAATGCGAAACCGATCTGTTCGGCGAGCAGGTCGTGCTGTGCGGCGGCCTGGTGGAACTGATCCGCGCCGGCTTCGAAACGCTGGTGGAAGCCGGCTACGCGCCCGAAATGGCCTATTTCGAGTGCCTGCATGAGGTCAAGCTGATCGTCGACCTGATCTATGAAGGCGGCATCGCCAACATGAACTACTCGATCTCGAACACCGCCGAATGGGGCGAGTATGTCTCGGGCCCGCGCATCATCACCGCCGAGACCAAGGCCGAGATGAAGCGCGTGCTGAAGGACATCCAGACCGGCAAATTCACCTCGGAATGGATGCAGGAATACCGCGCCGGCATGTCGCGCTTCAAGGGCATCCGCCGCAACAATGACAGCCACCAGATCGAGGAAGTCGGCGCCAAGCTGCGCGCGATGATGCCGTGGATTTCCAAGAACAAGCTGGTCGACAAGGCCAAGAACTAAGCGAGGTTCGCGGACCTTTCCCTACATGCAAAAAGGGCGGCGAGAGCCGCCCTTTTCATTGGTCGCTGGGAGTTGGCTAGGCGCTTGATCCGCCCGGCTCGCCGTCGTCATCCAGCAAATCCATCAGTTTCTGCATTTCCACGGTCAATTGCTGATGCATTTCGGACAGTTGCTGGTGCCACTGCCGCGCCTGCTCGACGGTCGGCATCTCCTTCACCTTGATGATCTGATTGACGACGAACTGGCGCCCGTTCCATTGCTTTTCGACGGTCACGAAGGGGTTGCTGTATTTCTTGTCGATGGTTTGTTTGCCTGTCGACGTAATCAGGGTGATGTTGTTGCCGACGCCGTACAGCCTGGAATCATAGTCGAGCGCCTTGGCTACGCCGTCATCGATCTGCTTCAGCAAGATGTCGGCGACCTGGACGATCTCGGCCCATTTTTCTGGCGTCGGATCGGCTTCATATTCGTCCATCAGGGGAAACAACCGACCGCCCTTGAGGTCGAGCGTCTTGTTGACCTCCGCAACAACATCGCCCAGTTGTTTTTTCAGATCCTTGCGGCCTGCCAGCCAATCCTCGGTTACGCACTGGTCCTTGTAAGGCTTCGTGCCGCTGGCACAGCCGCCGAGTAGCCAGACCGGATGCAGGGCAAGCACCGCCGCCACCCCGGCGGCCGCGACAAACGGGACCCATTTCAGCGGCAGCCGCAACAGGTTGAACCATGCCGGGGTTCCACCACCCTGGGTGTCCACATCCGAGAATGTCACCTTCTCGCCGCGAACCAGGGGGATCCAGTTGGCCTTGACGAATTCGTTGGTGAAGTATTCGCTGTGCGTGATGTCGTGGAAGCGGTCGCGGACATTGAACGTTCCGAAACCGTAGGTCCCGGTGGCGCCGTAACCCCAGGTGCCGGACTGCGCCAGCACCGGCCAGATGTCGCGCGTTCCGCATTCATTGATGATGGCGTTGCGCTTCTCTGGGCCGCGTATCTGGTCTTCGACAGCGCGCCAGTCGAAATCTCCCGGAACCACCGAGCCGCACAGGATGACCCTGTCGAACCGGAAATAGGGGTTCTGCAGGATCACCCGGGTCAGCGCATAGGTGCCGTAGCTGTGCGCGAAGACGATCAGCGGCCGGTCGCCATAGTGCTTGCTGACGCCTTCGATCTGCTGGCGCAGCTTCTCGATCGGGCCCGCCCGGCAGATGCCGAACGGACACCAGAACCGCAGCAGGTCGAAATAGCCGTATTTGATCGGAATGACGGTGGCGGACGTCTCGCTCTCGATGACCGAGGCGATCCGGTTCTGCCACCAGGCGGCGGTCCTGATGCCATGAATGAGGATGACGACGGGCGCTTCGGACATTTCAGCTTACCCCCTCAAGCCGCAAAGTCTTGCGGGGCGATAGTAGTTGCAGTGACAAGAAAAGTTAAGTCCGCCGCCTGTTATAAGCATCCCGGCATCGGAACAGCTTTTTCCAGCGTGACACCAAATGAAAACGGCGCCGCGATGCGGCGCCGTTCAGCATGCTCTGGCGGTCCGGCTCAGCTATAGGGCGACCAGCACTGCTGGCGCGGGCCGTTATAGGGCTGGAAGGTGTTGTCCCAGGAACGATACGACCGGTAGCGGTTGTAGCACCACTGGACATGGGCGTTCGAAAGCCGCCCGGCGCGATAGTAGCGGCGCGGCGGCGGCGCATAGTAATCGTCGTTGTAGTTGTTGTAGTAGTTGTTGTTGTACATGCTGCCAAGGCCGAGCCCCAGACCAAGGCCAAGGACTGCAGCGGCACCATCGTCATAGCCACCGTGATAGTGGCGGCGGCCATGGCGCCAGCGCCAATCGTCACCGCCGCCGTTCCAGTTGCCGCCGTTCCAGTTGCCGCGGTTCCAGTTGCGACGCCCGTCATGGCGGCGCCATCTCCAGTCGTTGTTCCAGTTGTTGTTGAACTCCCGGTTGTTGCCGCCCGCCCAGCTGTCGCGAACCGGTGTGACCGTTGGTGCCGCGGTGCTGGTGGGAATCGACAGGTCCGGCTGCAGGATCGGTCCGGCGGCGGACGGTGCCGTGATGCCGGAGACAATGCCGAGCGCTATCAGCCCGGATTTGATGGTGGAAGAAAAGAGCGAATTCATTGCACTCTCCAAGAGATACAGGCCCCACGCCTACCCTGGGAATGGGGCCACTGTGGATCTTTGCGTCTGAACGGCGGATGAACGGAAAGGTTCCGTCAACCATGGCGCGAATCCCTCCAGGCCCAAGCGATCTTGGCTTGTGGCCCTGCGATCTTGTTTTCTCCAGCGCTTGCAGGCAAAGGTCAGGACATGTCGCTGCGCCTTGCCACCTTCAATGTCGAGAACCTGATGAACAGGTTCGATTTTTCCGGCTATCGCAACCAGCTGAACGAGGATCGGACGCTGGCGCTGTTCGATATCCAGAGCGAGGCCGAATACAAGATGCTGGAGCAGGCCCGCGCCATTGCCCAGTCCGACGACACGCGGCAACTGACGGCGCTGGCGATCGCCGCTACCCGAGCCGACATCATCTGCATGCAAGAGGTCGACAACATCGAGGCGTTGAAGGCCTTCGAATATGGCTATCTGTTCAAGATGGTGGGGCAGGGCTACCGGCAGAAATACACCACGTCAGGCAATGATTCGCGCGGCATCGATGTCGCCGTGATGATGCGCAACGAGACCGCGCAGGGACAGCCGATCGAATTCGTGCGCATGACCAGCCACGCCTACGTCACCTACGAGCAGTTCGGGCTGCACACGCCGGAACTCTTGGCGCTTGGCAACCAGGCCAATGAGCGCATTTTCCGACGCGATTGCCTTGAAGTCGACATCACCGTGAGCGGCGTGCCGCTGACGCTCTATCTCGTGCATTTCAAGTCGATGGGCTCGCCGCGCAACGGACTCGACGGGCGCGAGGCGACGATGCCGGTGCGCAACGCCGAGGCGCAAGCGGTGCGCCGCATCATCGAGGAGCGCTTCGGCGGGGAGCATGCCGCCGACAAGCGCTGGGCGATCTGCGGCGACATGAACGATTACCGCCAGCGCGTGAAGATCGCCGGCGACGATGTCGACGGCTACCGTTTCGAGGTGGTCGACGAGAACCAGTCCTGCATCAACGTGCTGACGGCGGGCGGCTTCTGCGAAAACGTTGTCGAGCGGCGGCCGGAAATGAACCGCTGGACCTTCTATCACACGCGCGGGCCCGACGAGCGGCATCTCTGCCAGCTCGACTATATCCTGCTGTCGAAGGGGCTGGCGGCGAAGAATGCCACCGCGGTTCCCGACGTCATCCGCAACGGCCAGCCCTGGCGCACGATCTTTCCGGCCGGCCAGGAAGTCGAGCGCTTCCCGCGCGCCGGCTGGGACCGGCCGAAAGCGTCGGACCATTGCCCGGTGGCGATCACGCTCGATATGGCTTGAACCGCATGAGTTTCGACCTGCCGCGCAATGTCATCCTGCCGGTCGATGCCATCGACGTCCGGCTCGACCCCGGCCCGCATCCATTCGCGCTCGACAACGAGCAGGCGATCACCGAGAACTGGCAGCGTGAGATAGCTGCCAACCCGGCGCTGTTCGACGGCACCGTGGTGCTGCTCTCGCAGCTTGCCTGGCGCGACAATCGCCTTGTCGGCCGCTGCCATGCGGTCAACTACTCCACCTTCATGCTTTGGCGGAAGCGGCGCGAGAACTCCGGCGCCGAGCACGCCTATGGCCACGCCATGCTGGTGGCCGGCGACAATGCGCTGGTGGCGATCCGCATGGGCCCGCACACGGTGGGAGCCGGCAGCGTCTACTTTGCCGCCGGCTCGTTCGAGCCGATCGATTTCCGCGATGGGCTGGTCGATGTCGATTTCAACATGATCCGTGAGGTGCGCGAGGAGACCGGCCTCGACCTGTCGGCGGCCAGGCGCGGCGTGCGCTGGCACGCTTTGTCGACCGCGAGCGGCACGGTCATTTTCCGTCGCTATCATGTCGATGAGCCGGCCGACCAGATCGCGCGGCGGATCTCAGCCTTCGTCGCCACCGAGACCGATCCAGAGATCGAAGGGCCGGTGATCATCCGTCATGCCGCCGACCTGCCGGAGGGGCTGTCGCCGCACATGAAGCCGCTGGTCGAATGGCATTTCGCGGGTATGGAATAGCCCGGCTATAGCGCCTTGCCCTTGATCGCCTTGCGATCATTGCGGGCGGCGACGAAGAACAAGATAAAGCCGATGCCCAGCAACCCACCCATGGCCGTTCCCATGGTCTGGCCGACGACCGCCTGGAAATCCGATGTGACGCGATCGGGATTGGCCATGCCGTAACGGGCGAGGTACCACCAGATGCCCGCCAGGAAGGCTTCGATGATCACCATCGCCAGGATCAGTCGCGCCTTCTTGCTCATGCGTTGTTCCTCCGCCTTACCAACGCGGTTGCACTATCATTGCAGCATCTGTTGCGACAGACCACGGATGCAGCCTTGCCACATTTTAGCAATGCTGCTCACAGGGAATTAACGCGAAGAGGCGAAACATCGCGAACCATGCGGCGGTTGCGAGGGTTGCGTTGCGAAAGCTTGCTTTAGTCTTTGGTGGTCTTGTCGTGCTTGGCGTCCTCTGGGCGACCTTGACGACGAGTGGTCAGCTTCTGACCGGTCGCTGGTCCTTCACAAAAACCGCCTATGTCGATCGCGGCACCTATTTCCGGCTGAAGGTCGACGTGACCTATCGTGGCGAGCCACAGCATTTCGACATCGTCGTTGGCTGCAACGTTGTCGACATCGGCTACAAGGACGGCTCGGGAACGCATGAGGTCGGGCTGGTGCCTACCGTCTATGGTCGGCGCATGAGTGATGGCAAGGGGCTCGTGGTGCGGGTGCCCAATGCCTGTAAGGCGCCCGCCACGGGGGACTATAAATATCCTGAGGACTTCACGCCGCTTCTGATCGTCTATGACAACGCCGAGAAGTTGAATTTTGGCATCGCCTACCTTTCGGACGATGCCTATGACAGCCCGTTATCACAGATGCATTTCGGCAAGGCGACGGTGCAGAAGGCCACGCGGTCCGAGTTCGAGGAGTTCCGAAAGAGCGGGCCGCCCAATCTGATATCGCGCGAGCAGTATCACTCGGTTCAGCCGCCAAACGTCGTCGAAGCGATGGGCCTGAAGCGGGTCTGGCCGACCTTCGCGCGAAACTGCTGGGCTTCGATGCGGTTCCGACTGCCGGACGAGGTGAGGCCGTATTTCGCCAAACTTCGGCCGCCCGGCTCGCCACGCTATTGGGGCCTTTCGGGCGCCGACGAGCTCGCTGCGTTAAGGTTCCTTGCAGGAAAACCCCTGCGGCGCGATGACGGTGGCGTAGGGCGCAACCGAGGCGCGTATATGAATCCCGAAGGAATGCCGAGCTTCGGCATTCCCAAGCGTGCCGGTACCAGCAATCCGGCTGCCTACTATCCCGTCTCCAGCCCTCTCTCCTCCGACAAATGGCCGACAAAGCCGACGGAGGCGTCTCCCGTATTCTCAGGTCCGGGACCAGTGCTCATCAGTGAGTTGCACATAGAAGGCGGCAAATACCGGGGCTTTGGCTATTGTTCGGATTCTCCCGCTTGGTCGATGAGCAAAAAAAACAGCGAATATCTCGAATACACGCCAGTGGTCCATAGTGTTGACGGCGAGAAATTCTCCCTGCCGCAACACAACTGGAGGGGGATGGTCATGATATTTTTCGAGAACGACGAATATATTTACTATCCAGCAGTAATGTGGATTGATTCTACGAGGGGTGATGTCTGATACCCCCAAATCGCCGCGACATTGAGAGCGGGTTTATCGCCGCGTCCTCAACGTCCACGAGGGTTCGAGCCCCCGATGAGCGCTGTGCCGCGGCGGGGTGGAGCTCGGCAGGTCGGCAACGCCGAAGATTTTGATCCGCCGCTCTATTCGTGCCGCAGCGCGTCGATCGGGTCGAGCCTGGCGCCGCGCAGGGCGGGGAAGAAGCCGAACACCATGCCGATCAGCGCGGAAAAGCCGACCGCGAGCAGGATGACGGCAGGGCTTGGCGCGAAGGGTATCGTCAGCGTCACCGAAGCGAGGCCGGCCAGCGCCAGGCCGATCAGGATGCCGATGATGCCGCCGAGCAGCGACAGCACGGTCGCCTCGACCAGGAACTGGATGAGGATGTGCTTTTCATGCGCGCCGATGGCCAGCCTGATGCCGATCTCGCGGGTGCGCTCGGTGACCGAGACCAGCATGATGTTCATGATGCCGATGCCGCCGACCAGCAGGCTGACGCCGGCGACCGCGCCCAGCATGCCGGTCATGGTGGTGGTGGCGCTGGCCATGGCGTCGGCGATCTGGGTCATGTCGCGGATGCCGAAATCGCTCTCGCGGTCCGGCGTGATGCGGCGTGCATCGCGCAAAATGTCCTCGACGCGCGGCTGCAACTCGCTGGTCGGCGTGCGGTCGTCGGCGGCGATGTAGATGTTGTCGATGTCACGGTTGCCGGCGATGCGGCGCTGATAGGCGTGCAACGGCATCAGCACGACATTGTCCTGGTCCTGACCGAAGCCGGTATAGCCCTTGGGCTCAAGCAGGCCGATGATCTTGCAGGAGGTGCGGTTGACCCGGATGATCTCGCCTTCGGGGTCGCCGGCGCCGAAGAATTGCTGGCGCACCGTCTCGCCGATCAGGCAGACGCCGGTGCCCGAGCGGGTTTCGGAATCGCTGAACGGGCGGCCCGAGACCAGCTTCCAGTCGCGCGCATCGAGATAGGCGCTGTCGGTGCCGGTGACGCCAGAGGTCAGGCTCTCGGTGCCGAAGATGACGCGCACCTGCTTCTGCGAAGCCGGCGAGATGGCGCGCGCGCCGGTCAGATGCGCAACCAGTGCTTCGAGGTCTTTTTCAGCCAGTGGGCGCACCACCTGGTCGAGCCCGCCCGGACCGCCGGGACCGGCCGGACGACCTGAGCGGACGACCAGCAGGTTGCTGCCGAGCTTGGAGATGTCGGCCTTGACCTTTTCGGTGGTGCCGGAGCCGATGGTGAGCATGGCAATGACCGCGGCAACGCCGATGACGATGCCAAGCAGCGTCAGGAACGAGCGCAGCACGTTGCGGCGGATGGAGCGCAGAGAAAGCCGGACAGTTTCCCAGATCATGCCAGCTCTACCTTCATGGTGTCGGAGGCGACGTGGCCGTCGAGGAAGCGGATGGTGCGCTCGGCGTAACCGGCGACGTCGGCCTCATGCGTGACCATGGCCACAGTCAGTCCAAGCTCCTTGTTAAGCTGCGTCAGCAACTCCATGATCTCGTGCGTGCGGGCGGTGTCGAGATTGCCGGTCGGTTCGTCGGCAACCAGCAGGGTCGGCCGTGTGACGATGGCGCGCGCGATCGCCACGCGCTGTTGCTGGCCGCCGGAGAGTTCTGCGGGCGTGTGATGCTCGCGGCCGACAAGGCCGACCTGCGCCAGCGCCTGCATGGCAAGGTCGCGGCGCTCGCGGCTAGCCACGCCACGATAGATCAGCGGCAGTTCGACGTTCTCCGCCGCCGTGGTGCGGGCCAGCAGATTGTAGCCCTGGAAGACGAAGCCGACATAGAGGTTGCGCAGCATGGCGCGGCGGTTGCGGTTGAGCCGACCGGCATCGACGCCCATGAAGGAATAGGTGCCGGCCGTCGGCGTGTCGAGGCAGCCGATGATGTTCATCGCCGTCGATTTGCCGGAACCGGACGGGCCCATGATGGCGACGAACTCGCCGCGCTTGATGGCAAGGTCGACGCCGGCCAGCGCATGCACCCGGGCCTCGCCCTGGCCATAGCTCTTCCAGACCTTGTCGAAGGTGATGAGGGGCGCGCCGGCGGCCACGGAATCAGCTCCGCTGCTGCGAGGCGGTGATGACCTGCGCGCCTTCCTCCAGGCCGGACGTGATTTCGGTCAGTTCGCCATCGGTGGAACCGATCTTGACGTTGACCGCATGCGGCCGGCCGTTCTCCAGCACGTAGAGCGTGCGCGAGCCATCGGTGGGGGCAGCTGCCGCCTGACGCTGGCGATTGCCGCCTGGGCGACCCATGCGGCCGGTGAACAGGTCGCTGAGGCTCCACGCGCGCGCCGCCTGCTGCACCGGGCGGTAGCGGAAGGCGGTGGCGGGCACGGTGAGCACGCCCTTGGCTTCCCTCGTGACGACAGAAACGGTGGCGGTCATGCCGGGGCGCAGCAACAGCTCGTTGTTGTCGACCTCGAGCCGCGCATTGTAGGTGACGACGCCGTCGGTCGTGACCGAAGCATAGGAGATGTCGCGGATCTCGGCATCGAACGGCCGCTCCGGGAAGGCATCGACGGTGAAGCGCGCGTGCTGGCCTGACTTGACGGCGCCGATATCGGCTTCGTCGACCGCCGCCACCAGTTCCATGTTCCTGAGATCAGCGGCGATGATGAACAGCACCGGCGCCTGCAGCGAGGAGGCGACCGTCTGGCCGGGGTCGACCGAGCGCGTCAGCACGATGCCGTCGATCGGCGCGTAGATCGTGCTCTTGGCAAGGTCGGTCTGCTGCGCCTTGAGGTCGGCCTGGGCGATGGCGAGATTGGCTTGCGCGCTATCGAGTGCTGCCTTGGCGCGGTCGCGCGTCGCGGTTGCCGCCTCGAGCGACTGGTCCGTCGCCATGCCGCGCTTGGTCAAGGCCGCCGCGCGCACCAGCGCGCTTTCGTTCTCGGCCAGTGTCACCGTGGCGTCTTCGACATTGGCTGCGGCGCCCTTGGCGGATGCCTCGGCGCGTTCGATCTGGACCTCGAGTTTCACTGTATCGAGCGTCGCCAGCACGTCGCCCTTCTTGACCCGCTGGTTCTCCTCGGCGGAGACCGAGCGGATGATGCCGGACAGTTCGCTGGAAATGTCGACCTGGGTGAGCGGCTGCAGCGTGCCCGTCGCCGACACCTGGACGGTAAGATCGGCCTTGGCGGCCGGCACGGTGGTGTAATCGATCTTGGCCGGCGTGCCCGCATACCATTGGTAGAGGCCAAGACCAGCGGCAAGCACGATCAGGGTCAGCAACGCATAGAGCCAGCCACGCCGGCGCGACTTGCTCCGCCCGTTTTTATCGAGCCCAAGCGCCGTCTCGATGGCGGAATCCGATCCCGTCTTTGGCGGATTGACAATCTGGTCCACGTCGGACCCCTATGATGCGTAATGTCCCTATCTGTGCACAGATCAGGCTTACTGGTTCAAATATCAAATTAAATTTCGCCCATGTTGGGAATGAGGCAGGAATGCAAACCCGGAATTACTTGCTTTATGATGTGTTTACGACCGAGCGACTGGCCGGCAACCCCCTGGCCGTGGTGTTGGATTGCAAAGGTCTCGACACGGCCGCGATGCAGGCCATCGCGCGCGAATTCAATCTGTCCGAATCGGTCTTTGTGCTGCCGCCGGACAATCCCAAGCACAAAAACCGCATCCGCATCTTCACGCCCGACTATGAAATGCCGTTCGCCGGCCATCCGACTGTCGGCGCCGCGATCGCGCTGGCCGAACTGGCCGGCGAGGGCGGCGCCGGCATTTTCGTGCTGGAAGAGAATATCGGTCCGGTGCGCTGCGCCGTCAGCACGCATGATGGCGCCACCTTCGCCGAGTTCGACCTGGCGAAATTGCCGGAGCCTTTGAAGTTGGAGGCCGATCCGCAGGCGATCGGTGCCGCCCTTGGCCTGGCGCCGCATGAAATCGGCTTCGAGAATCACCGCGTCGCCTTCTGGTCGGCGGGCGTGCCCTATGTCACCATCCCGGTCGCCAATCTCGAAGCGGCGGGCCGCATCCGGCTGGACAACCAGGCGTGGTCGGAACTGGCGCCGCGCAAGAGCGACTGGGCCTTCGCCAGCCCCTATGTCTATTGCCGCGAGACGGTGAACCATGAAAGCGCGTTCCATGTGCGCATGATCGTGCCCGGCACGCCTTCCTATGAGGATCCGGCGACCGGTTCGGCGGCGGCCGCCTTTGCCGGCGCCATCATGCATTTCGACGGCCCGACGGACGGTATTTCACAGCTGTGGATCGAGCAGGGGCTGGAGATGGGCCGGCCGTCGCGCATCCGCCTCGAACTGACCGTGCAAGGCGGAAAACTGGCCTCGGCGCGCATTGGCGGCCATGCGGTGAAGGTGGCGGAAGGCAGGCTGTTCGTGTGACCATCTGCGTCACTTCAGCGATTTGTCGGGAAATGATTCCGGCAGGGCTAGACATGACCGATGGTGGCGGCTATATGCCCGCCAACGCCGGTTTTTGCCGGCCGAGTGGGTGCGTAGCTCAGTTGGTAGAGCAGCTGACTCTTAATCAGCGGGTCCACAGTTCAATCCTGTGCGCACCCACCAAATTCTTCAAAAGACTTGGTGGAAAGACCCTAAAAGCGGGACGTTTCGCTGCCGTCCGTTGGCAGCATCGCTCGACTGTTATTGTACAGTTGGTCGCAGATAGGTGAGAATCGCCCGGGTTATTGCGATGACGCCGTCGACAGCTTCGAAGTCTCTCTTGCTTTTGCCGACCGTCCATTCCAGCTCGGGAGCTTCCGGCAACTTGAGCGCCCGATTTATTCCCCAACCTGAGAGCATACGGAGTTCAAAGGATGTCGGCTCGCCAAGCTCGTAATAGGGAAAGCGAAAATACAGCCAAACCGGCCCGCCATATCCAAGCTTGAAGGTCATGGTGACCGAAACATTGTGACCAAATCTGTCTTCAAAAGCTCCGCCAAAACTGAGGTCTCGGGCATCATAGCTCTGCCATTGCCTCGTCAACCCCAGAGCGCTCCATGTCTTAAGGGTATGGGTTTTCAGTTCCTTGCGATTAGGGAATTTTGTCATTTCAGGAGTTAGACGGGTAGGCGGATCACTGTAGCCGGTTTCAGTTCTCCACTCTTCCGCAGCGTTGCGGAGATCTTCAAAAATTTGGATGGTTCTCCGATCCGGGTGGTCGAATCTGATCGAAGTCCGCCACTGAGAAATCATCTCACGCAGTTCTTCGACCGTATGGCCCGATCGCTCCGCCCAATCCTCCGTAGCCAATATCCATGGTGAGTCGTATTTCAGGCCCGCAAAAGCTCCGATCTTTCGATCGAAATCTCTGACAATCTGCGCGTAAATATCTCGAAGACCCTGTTTGGGGTCTCCGAATATCTGCGAGGGCTCGTTCATCGGGCAATCCGGGCGTTGCGAACCTATTTCTCCGAGACCCCAGCTTCGGCAAAGCTCGCCATCCTTGCATGGCATTCCAGCGCTGAGCGGACGATGTTGACGGCGAGGCAGGCGCCGGAGCCTTCGCCGAGCCGCATGCCGAGATCGAGCAGGGGCGGTAGGCTAAGCGCTTCGAGCAGGCCACGATGACCGGATTCGGCCGAGACATGGGCCGCGATGGTGTGCGCGAGGCCGGTTGGGTGCAGCTTGGCCAACGGGGCTGCGGCGGCGGTGCAGACGAAGCCGTCGAGCAGCACGGGTATGCCGAGATGGCGGGCGGCAAGCGTGGCGCCGAAGATGGCGGCGAGTTCGCGGCCGCCGAGTGCAGCCGCAATGCCCAGCGGATCGGCGAGGGCAGCGGCGTGGCGCTTGAGACCGGCTTCGATGGCGACCACCTTGCGCTTCAGGCCGGCATCGTCGACGCCGGTTCCACGTCCGGTCCATTTTTCGGCACCGCCGCCGAACAGCGCCGCCGAAATGGCGGCGGCCGGCGTGGTGTTGCCAATGCCCATTTCACCGAAGCAGATCAGGTCGAGATCATCAGTCACCGCGTCGTAGCCGGCCGAGACAGCGGCGAGGAAAGCCTTGTCATCCATTGCCGGCACTTGCGTGAAGTCGCCGGTCGGATGGTCGAGGTCGAGCGGAATGACATCGAGTTCGGCGCCGGCGATGCGGGCGAGCTGGTTGATGGCAGCACCGCCGCCTGCGAAATTCGCCACCATCTGCACGGTCACTTCGGAGGGAAAAGCCGACACGCCTTGCGCGGTGACGCCGTGATTGCCGGCGAAGACGAACACCTTCACACGGTCGAGTTTGGGCATGTCGCGGCCCTGCCAGCGCGCCAGCCATGCGGCGATGGTTTCCAGCCGGCCGAGGCTGCCTTGCGGCTTGGTGAGCGTGTCCTGGCGGCGGGCAACCGCCTTTGCAGCGGTATCGCTGCCGGCCGGCAGGTCGAGGCAGGCTGCGCGCAATTCATCAAGGGATTTGAAGGGCATGGGGGCAAAGTCTCCGGAAGGGAATCAGACCAAGGGGGATCAAGAGAGGGCTACGGAAGCGATGAGCAGCACCCCGATTTCGCTCACCTGCTGCAAGGCGCCGATCGTGTCGCCGGTCTGGCCACCGATCTGGTTGAGGCAAAGGGCGTGGAAGGCGGCAAACAGCAGGCCAAGCAGGATCAGCGCGGCGATGGCGCCGCCGAGCCCAAGCAGGAGGAGCGGGATCGCGCCGAGCACGGCGCCGGCGATTGCCGTTTCCAGCGAGACGGTGCCGGCGCCGGCCGAGAGGCCGTCGTCGCGCGCCGGGGGCAAGAGATGCATGAAGGCGCCCAGCACGCCACGCGAGGCCGCGTGCGCAGCTACAAGGGCAAAGAGCGCCTGCGTGGGGTCGACCAATTGCGACAGCGCGCTCCAGCGGATCAGCAGCGACAGGGCCAATGCCATGGCGCCATAGGCGCCGATGCGGCTGTCGCGCATGATCTCCAGTTTGCGGCCACGCGATTTGCCGCCGCCAAAACCGTCGGCGACATCCGACAGCCCGTCCTCGTGCAGGCAGCCGGTGGTGAGCACGGTTGCGACAAGGGCAAGGGCCGCCGCTGGGCCCATGGCAAGGCCAAACCTCTCCGCCGTGGCAAAGACGATGGCGCCAATCAGGCCGACGACGAGGCCGGCAATCGGGGCGGCCCAGATCGCGGCGGCAAGGCCGCGGCCGCGAAAATCGAAGACGGGGAGCGGCAGTCGGGTGAAGAAGACGAGGCAGAGCGCGATGTCGTCGACGATCTGTCGTGGCGAAACGATGATGTTGCGGACCATGAGCCTGATCTTTTGCGAAAACCGGTCGCCATTTTTCGGCATCTTGTTCTAGCCCCTCGCAATGGCGTGGAAAAAGGTGCCACTGACATGGCCGCGCTGGTAGCCGGAGGCGCCGATCGGATTGCCCTGGCCGTCGGCGAGGTCGGCCAAAGGCTCATCATTGCCGGTGGCGGTCATTTGCGCATAGTGGAATTCGTGGCCACGGATCAGCGCACCCGCGGAGCCCAGGGGGCAGTCGGCGCGCAGCCGTGCCTCGCGGTAGCCGAGGTTCATCTTGCGCTTGGCGAAGCTGGTGGAATGGCCGAGCAGGCCGAGCATGCGATGCGTTTCGCCCGATGCATCCTCCAGCGCTTCGCCAAGCACCATGAAGCCACCGCACTCGCCGTGAATGGGCTTCGTCGCGGCAAAGCTTGCCATGCCGGTTTTAAACGTCTCCGACGCTGCGAGCTTGCCGGCGTGAAGCTCGGGATAGCCGCCGGGCAGCCAGCAGACATCGCAATTTTCGTCGGGTGCCTCATCGGCGAGCGGCGAGAACGGAACGATCTCCGCGCCGGCCTTGCGCCAGTAGGCGGCAACATGCGGGTAGAGGAAGGTGAAGGCGGCATCCTCGGCCAGCGCGATGCGTTGGCCCGGCGGCTGCAGCGCGCCGGCGAAGTCGCCAGACGCCGGGGTGAGGGGCGTTGCCAGCCTCATCACGGCATCGAGATCGAGCGACTTCTCCGCCATGTCCGCCAGCCGGTCGAGATGCGCCATCAAATCATCATACTCGCCGGCCTGGACAAGGCCGAGATGGCGTTCGGGCAAATTGAGCGTGGGATCGCGCAAGATGGCGCCAACGACGGGCAGGCCGATCGCTTCGATGGCGTCACCGGACAGCCGCCGGTGGCGCTCGCTGCCCAACCGGTTGAGCACGACGCCAGCCATGCGGACATCCGGATCGTAGGTGGCAAACCCCTTGGCCACGGCCGCCGCCGTGGTCGATTGTCCGGAAACGTCGAGCACCAGCAGCACTGGCAGGCCATAGAGCCGGGCGAGGTCTGCCGCCGAACCGGTGCGGCCCGGCGCGGCCGGAATGCCGTCGAACAGGCCCATGGCGCTTTCAAGGATGACGAAATCGGTGTCGTCGGCCTGTTGCGCGGCCAGCGCATTGAGCAGCGATGGCGGCATGGCCCAGCTGTCGAGATTGACGCCGGACAGGCCGGTGGCGGCGGTATGGAAGCCAGGATCGATATAGTCCGGGCCGGATTTGGCGCCGCGCACTTTCAGTCCACGCCGGGTGAGCGCGCGCAGGATGCCGATGGTGACGCTGGTCTTGCCCGAGCCGGAGCGCGGCGCGCCGATGATGATCGCGCGTGCCGTCATGCCTGCCCCATCAATGCCGCGCGCATGGCGACGATGCCGCCGACGACGATCAGCGCCGGCGAGGCGAGGCCTGCGGCGGCGGCTTCCTCGGCGATAGTGGCGAGCGTGGCGACGACGGTTCGCTCCTGCGGCGTCGTCGCGGCGACGATCACCGCCGCCGGCGTCGACGGCGCCAGCCCACCGTCGAGCAGAGCGGCTGCGATCAGCGGCAGATTGGCCATGCCCATATAGACCACGACAGGCTGGCCGGTGCGGGCGATTGCCGCCCAGTCGATGTCGTCATCGGTGCCGGCGGCATGGCCGGTCGCCAGGATCACCGCCTTGTTGATGCCGCGCATGGTGGCCGGGATGCCGGCCGCGGCCAGCGCGCTGAGCCCCGAGGTCAAGCCGGGCAGCACGCGGAACGGGATGTTTTCACGCGCCAACGCCAGTGCCTCTTCGCCGCCACGGCCGAAAATATAGGGATCGCCGCCTTTCAGCCGGACGACGCGGCGGCCGTCGCGCGCCAACCGGACCAGCAGGGCAGTGATGTCGTCCTGCTTCATCGACGGTTTTCCGCCGCGCTTGCCGGCAAAGAACAGCTCGGCGTTTGCGGCCACCGCGACCACATCAGGCGAGACCAGCGCGTCATAGACCAGCGCATCCGCTTCGGCCAGCGCCGCCAGCACTTCCAGGGTCAGGCAGCCGGGGTCACCGGGACCGGCGCCGGCCAGCCAGACATGACCCGGCTCAAGCGGGCGCGGCTTGAAGTTCAGCCGGGCGAGCGCCTGTTCGAGCGTGGCGTTTTCGCCGTTGGTTTTGGTGCTGCCGCTCACAATCCGTCCCGTCCGCGAAAACGCCGCTGATAGTGGGCGTCGTACAATGAACTCTCGCCAAAGCCTTCCGCCGCCAGCGAGCGGCCGACGAAGATGATCGCGGTGCGCTCCATCGGATCGGCGGCAAGCTGTGCCTCGATGGTTTCCAGCGTTCCCGTCAGCACGCGCTCATCCGGCCAGGAAGCGCGAAAAACGATCGCGACCGGGCAATCGCCGCCATAATGCGGGGTCAGCTCCGTGACGACGCGGTCGATGGCGTGGATGGCGAGATGAATGGCGAGCGTGGCGCCAGTGCGGCCGAAACCGGCCAGCGTTTCGCCGGGCGGCATTTTCGACGCACGCCCGGAGACGCGGGTCAGCACCAGGCTTTGCGCGATCTCGGGGATGGTCAGCTCGCGGCGCAGTGCGGCGGCGGCAGCGGCGAAGGAGGGGACGCCCGGCGTCAGTGTGTAAGGGATGCCGTGTTTTTCCAGCCGGCGGATCTGCTCGGCAACGGCGCTCCACACCGACAGGTCGCCGGAATGCAGCCGGGCGACGTCATGGCCGGCCTTGTGGGCCTCGATATAGGCGGCCTCGATCTCGTCGAGCGACATCGGCGCGGTGTCGATCAGCTTTGTCCCTGGCGCGCAATGCTGCAGCAATTCGGGCGCGACGATCGAGCCGGCATGCAGGCAGACCGGGCAGCTTGCCAGGAGCCTGGCGCCGCGCAGCGTGATGAGGTCGGCGGCGCCCGGACCGGCGCCGATGAAATGGACGGTCATTCAGCATCTCCGCTGATGGCGATGGCGCAGGTGACCGGGCCAAGCACGGTGCGGGGGCCAAGCAGCCTGGCGCCCTTGCCGGCGACGGCAAGGGCCGATGCCTCGGAAACCGAGGGCGTGCCGGCCAGATCCTGCGAGAGGCTGGAGCTGCTGAGCGTGTCCGGCGAGGCGGCTTGAAGTGCTGCGTCATCGACGACGATGACCGGAAGGTTTAGCGCGCGGCCAGCGGCGGCGATTGCGTCTTCATCCTTCTTGAGCGTGGCGGTCGCCAGCGCAGAAAGCGCCGTCATCGCCAGCCCATGCTCTTCGAGAGCGGTCTCTATCGCGGCAAGCACGTCTTCAACGCTCACGCCTTTGCGGCTGCCGATGCCCGCGACCATCATGGCTTCACCCAGCTCCACTGCGTGACCGGCATGGCCGGCCGCCAGGCCTGCATCGATCCAACGGGCGAGGCGCGCGAAATGTTGATCCGGGTGAGATCGCCACCGAGCTTTGTGTGCTGCGCGAGAAGCAGGGCTTCCATCTCCAGCGTCACCGCATTGGCGACCAAACGGCCGCCAGGGCGCAGCGCCTTGATGGCGGCCTTCAACACGCCGGTGTCGCTGCCGCCGCCGCCGATGAAGATCGCGTCGGGCGTGTCCAGCCTCGCAAGCGCCTTGGGCGCGGTGCCTTCCACCACGACAAGGCCAGGAACGCCACAGGTAGCAGCGTTATGGCCGATGCGGGCGGCACGGGTTGGGTCGGCCTCGATGGCTATGGTGCGCATCAGGGGGTGGGCCAGCATCCATTCGATGCCGATGGAGCCGGAGCCGGCGCCGATGTCCCACAGCAGTTCGCCGCGCCTCGGCGCCAGCGACGACAGGGTGATGGCGCGGATTTCGCGCTTGGTGATCTGGCCGTCATGGTCGAACAGATGATCGGCAAGGCCAACCGTGAGCGGCAGCACGCGCGCTTGCGGGCTAGAATCAATTTCGATGGCCAGCACGTTGAGCGGATTGATGTTTTCGAGGTCGAAGGCATCGGCGCGAGCCGTGCGCTGCGTTTCCTTGGCCCGCCCAGCGCCTCCAGGATCGTCAGCCGCGAGGCGCCGAAATCGAGTTCGGTGAGCAGGCGGGCAATTGCCGTCGGTGCTTCGCCATCGGATGTCAGCGCCAGGATACGCGCGTTGGGCTGCAGCAGCGGCCGGATCAGGTCGAGCGGCCGGCCATGCAGCGAGACGGCCTCGATGTCCTGGAGCGCCCAGCCAAGCCGTGCGGCTGCCAGCGAAATGGCCGACGGCGCCGGGATGACATGCATTGCCTGCGGCTTCACTTTGCGGGCGAGGGTGGCGCCGACCCCGTGGAAGAAGGGATCGCCGGAGGCGAGCACGCAGACTTTGCTGCCGGCAAGCGCCAGCACGTCGCTCATTCCCGCATCGAAAGGGACCGGCCAGGGGCAGGGCTTGCCCTTGGCGAAGGACGCGACGAGCGCCAGATGCCGCTTGCCGCCGAAGATGAACTCCGCTTCGGCGATCCTCCGCTTGGCCTCGTCGCCGAGACCGGCTAAACCGTCCTCGCCGATGCCGACGATGGTGAGCCATCTTGAGTTGGCACCGCGCGGACCCTCAGCAGGCATGATGACCCACCGCATTCTGATCCTCGGCGGCACCACGGAAGCCCGGCAACTGGCCGGCAGGTTGGCTGTCCGCAGGGATTTCTCCGTCACGCTGTCGCTGGCCGGCCGCACCGAGAACCCGATCGCGCAGAACGTGCCGACAAGGGTCGGCGGCTTTGGTGGTGCTGGCGGACTGGCGGCTTATCTCAATGACATGCGGATCGATCTGCTGATCGATGCCACGCATCCCTATGCCGCGCGAATATCGGCCAATGCCGCGCAAGCGGCACGCATGGCCGGCGCGCCGATCTTCGCTCTGCGCCGTCTGGGCTGGGAGCTTGTCGAGGGGGATCGCTGGACTCAGGTTGATGCGGTCGGCGAGGCCGTGCAAGCGCTTGGACCGGCACCGCGCCGGGTTTTCCTGGCGCTGGGACGGCAAGAGGTCGCCGCGTTCGAGGCGGCGCCCCAGCACCATTATCTCATCCGCAGCGTCGACCCGGTCGAGCCGAAGCTGGCCGTTCCGGACGCTGACTATCTGCTGTCGCGCGGGCCGTTTCGGGAGGACGACGAACGCATGCTGCTCGGAAACCATCGCATCGATGTCGTCGTGTCCAAGAACAGCGGCGGCGCGGCGACCTACGGCAAGATTGCCGCCGCAAGGGCGCTGGGCATCGAGGTGGTCATGGTCCGCAGGCCGGCCTTGCCGGACGTGCCTTCGGCTGAAACCGTCGAAGCGTTGGCCGCGATGATCGATCATTTTGTCGAGCCCGCTGCCGATCGCGGCG
Source organism: Mesorhizobium kamtschaticum (assembly GCF_056174585.1). Classification (NCBI taxonomy): domain Bacteria; kingdom Pseudomonadati; phylum Pseudomonadota; class Alphaproteobacteria; order Hyphomicrobiales; family Phyllobacteriaceae; genus Mesorhizobium; species Mesorhizobium kamtschaticum. The sequence continues at coordinate 4,111,102 of NZ_CM149691.1, forward strand.
TATAGACCAGCGCCGGCCTGTCGCCGCGCTTGATGATGCGGGTTTCCGGCGAGCCGATGATGATGCAGGTCGCCATGTCGGCCTTTTGCGCATCGACGTCGGCCAGCAGAAACACCTCGATGCGCTCGTCGGGACGGCCGGCGGCGCGGCCGAAAATCACCGGCGTGGTGCCGGGCAGGATCGCGGCCAGGCATTCGAAGGCGCGGCCAAGCTGCCAGGGACGGGCCTTGCTGATCGGATTGTAGAGCGCGATGACGAAGCCGGCGCCGGCCGCAGCCAGCAGGCGCAGTTCGATCAAGTCCCACGGCTTCAGATTGTCGGACAGCGAGATGGCGCAGAAATCATGGCCGAGCGGCGCGCCGATGCGGGCGGCGACCGCCAGCATGGCAGTGATGCCGGGTATGACAGAAACATCGACCGCGCGCCATTCGGCCGGGCCGGCCTCGATCGCCTCGCAGACGGCCGCCGCCATGGCGAAGACGCCGGGATCGCCGCCGGAGACGACGGCGACATCATGGCCCTCCGCGGCCTTGGTCAAGGCATCCTTGGAACGGGCGAGTTCTTCGCGGTTGTCGGAGGCGACGCGGGTCTGGTCGGGGCGCAGATCCAGCCGGTCGAGATAGGGCTTGTAGCCATAGAAGAATTTTGCTTGCGCGACGGCACGGCTGGCTTCCGGGGTGACCTGATCGGCATTGCCGGGTCCAAGGCCGATGACGGTGACGCGGCCGCTCATGCCTGCGCTCCCAAAGCACCTGGGCGGCCGGACCAGCCGGCGACCAGCACAATGGCGAAGTAGGGCGCCTTGTCATCCTGCTTGTCGGCGAGCTTCATCGAGACGCTGCCGGCCATGGTGCCGCGCTCGACATAGACGGCGCGCGTCAGCTTGCCGGTGGCTTCCAGCGCCCGCCTGATCTTGGGCAGGTTGCGGCCGACCTTCATGATGACCGCGGCGTCGGTGTCGGCGAGGCGACGCGTCAGCTCGAATTCGCTCATCGTACCAGGCAACACGGTCAGCACGTCGTCGCCCTGGACGATCGGCACACCGGTCTGCGACCAGCAACCGGACATGGCGGTGACGCCGGGGATGACTTCCGTGGGGAAACGATGGGCGAGGCGCACATGCAGATGCATGTAGGAGCCGTAGAACAGCGGGTCGCCTTCTGACAGGACGGCAACCATCCTGCCGGCGTCGAGGTGTTCGGCGACCTTTGCGGCCGACTCCTCGTAGAAACCCGTTATCTGCGAGCGGTAGTCGTCGTGATCCTTGTCGATCTCAGTGGTGACGGGATAGAGCAGCGGCAGTTCCAGCATGTCCGGCCGGAAGCGCGCTTCGACGATGGCGCGTGCGTTGCTGTTGTTGCCGCGCTTGGCGAAATACGCCACGACATCGGCCTCGGCCAAGGCCCGCGCGGCCTTCAGCGTCAACAGTTCGGGGTCGCCGGGACCTGTGCCGACGCCGACGAGACGGCCTTTTGGAAGCGCGTTCACAGGCCTGGCCTCGCCAGCGAGTTGAGCGCGGCCGCGGTCATGGCGCTGCCACCCAGCCTGCCGCGCACGATGGCGTAGGGCACGCCATAGGAATTCTCAGCCAGCGCATCCTTGGATTCGGCGGCACCAACGAAGCCGACCGGCATGCCGATGATGGCGGCCGGCTTCGGCGCGCCATCGCGCAGCTTTTCCAAGAGGTAGAACAGCGCGGTCGGCGCGTTGCCGATGGCGACCACGGAACCGGCCATGCGTTCGCCCCACAGGTCTATTGCCGCGGCCGAACGGGTGTTGCCGATCTCCCTGGCGATGTCATGCGTGCGCGGGTCGCGCAGCGTGCAGATCACTTCGTTGCCGGCCGGCAGGCGGGCGCGGGTGACGCCGTGCGAAACCATCTCCGCGTCGCAGAAGATCGGCGCGCCGGCGGCCAGCGCCTTGCGCGCGGCGGTGACGAAATCAGGCGAGAAAACAAAATGGCTTGATGCTTCGACCTGGCCGCAGGCATGGATCATGCGGATGGCGACATCAGCCTCGGCTTCGGAAAAACGCGAGAGGTCGGCCTCGGCGCGGATGATGGCGAAGGAGCGCTCGTAGATCGCCGTGCCGTCGTGAATGTAGTCGTAGGCGGCCATGCTCATTTCCGTTTTTCAGTTTGGGCCTGTCGGTAAGCCTCGGCGATTGCTGCCGGCCCGAGCCTTGTCAGGCAAGCGGCGGCGGTTTCGCCTTGATATCGTGCGCTGCGGATCATCGCCGCGACGCGGCCAATGCCGCGCGCGGCGTCATAGCCCGGCCTGTAGCCGGCAGGAAGGGCCTTTGCCGTCGCGTTCACGACAAGTCCGGCTCCATTTTCGCCGCCGATGATCGTGAGCGCTGCCGAACCGGGGTGCGCGCAGCCCTTGGCGCAGCCGGAAATGTGCAAGGTGAAGTCGAGGATGTCGGCGTTTTCGGCGGCGATCGTTTCGGCAATGTCGCGTGTGGCGATGCGGCCGGAGGCGCAGGCCGGCGTGCCGGGGCAGGCTGCGATGCGGGTGCGCGGGTCGGCGGGGGAGGTGACGAAGCCGAGGGTGGAGGCGGTGGTTTGGAGGAGTTCGTTTGCGGTTGTCGGTTGACCGAGGAAGAGGAGGGCGCGGCCGGGCGCGAGGCGGATTTCAGTGGTGCCGAAGGTGAGGGCGCTTTTTGCGAGGCTGATGATCTTGTCCGCAGGCATGCTGCCATAGGGGAGGCCGATGCCGAGGGCGAAAGTGTCGCCGGCCAAGGGGAAAAGGCCGATAGGTTTGCGCGAGGCCCCCCCCTCTGTCCTGCCGGACATCTCCCCCTCAAGGGGGGAGATTGCGCTGTCACCGATGGTTTCGCCAATCTCTGGTGTTTTTAAGGAAAAGCCGGCGTCGAAGCTGCCGATCTCCCCCCTTGAGGGGGAGATGTCCGGCAGGACAGAGGGGGGCGCCTCGCGCAAACCTATCAAGCATAGCCAACCCGCCAGAGACACCAACTGCCGCTCCGACAAGTCCCTAGCATGCGCTTCGCGGCCTTTTTCAGCGACCATCCTCAGTGCTGCAACGGCTATGTCCCTGGCGGCATCCGCATCGATCGTTGCCAGTACCTTCGCGGTCTGGCCGTCGCCGGCAACCGATACACTCCAGACGATGTCATTGTCGGCCCGCGCCGCCTTCAGCCGCACATCGGCCGTCACCTCATCCATTGTCAGTTGCCCACCGCCGTCGACAACCACCGAAACCTTTGGGCCTAGCCGTTGCGTCAGCCCAGCGTGCTCGACCGCCGCCCTGATCCGCTCAGCCAGCGGCCGGGGATCGGCGATCTCTTGCGGGTCGATGCCGGCTAGCGGCCCGGTCTCAACCGGCACGCCAGTGCGCACCGCAATGCCGAGCGCATCGACCTCCGCCGCCAGCAGTGCAGCACTTGCCGCAGTCAGCCCGCGTATCTGCAGGCTGCCGCGCGCGGTGACTTCCATGATTCCATTGCCGTGCCGCAAGGCGGATTCGGCGAGTCCGATCAAAAGCTTGGGCGACAATCCTCCCGAGATGGGGTTGAGCCGGACCAGCAGCCCGTCGCCGGTCTGCATCGGCGCCGACAAAGCCGGGCAGACGCCGCGGCGCGAGAAGGCGTTCATGCCGCCACCCCGAGCGCCTCGGCCTCGGCAATCAGCGCGGCGAGGTCGTCGTCGATGGAATTTCGCAAGGGATGCCAAAGGCCGCGCCGGCGAGCCGACAGGAAGCGCTCGGCGATGACTTTCGCGGCGGCCGGGTTTTCACGCAGGATGAAGGCTCGAACCTCTGGATCGCCGACATAGGCGTCATACACGGCCTCGATCAGCGCACCCGATATGGCATGGGTGGTTTCGGCAAAGCCGACTAGGCGGTCGACCGTCTCGGCGAATTCGGAGGCGCCGCGCGGGCCGTGGCGCATCTGGCCTGATATGAAGCGCGCATTGACGGCGCGGGCGCGCACGACGCGTGATACGGCCTCGCCAACCGAGCGCGGCTTCGGCTTTTGTGGATCCGTGGTGTCGAGCACGATGACGTCGGCGTTCCTGCCAAGTGCTGCAAGCGCGGCCGAAAAACCGCCGATGAAGGCGACGTCGGCGGAGCCTTCGAGGATGTCGCGGCCGGGGTCGTCGCCGGTATGGACCAGAAGGTCAGCCTCGGCGATGCGGCCCTCGAAGGCGCCGGGCGCCGAGATGCCTTCGCCGCCTTCGCCACCATAGGCATGCGAGGTGGCGTCGAGATAGGCGCGGCCGATCTCTTCACGCGCGCCCCAGTCGCCACGGGACAAAAGATCCTCGACGCCGGCGCCGTAAGTGCCGGGCGAGGTGCCGAAGATGCGGGGGCTGATCTTGCCGTCGGCGCGGGTTCGGGCCGCGAGCGGGTTTTCCGAATCGTCCTCGTCGCGCGCGGCGACGGTGTTGGCGGCGGCATCGATCAGGGCGATCTGGGTCGGGAACATGTCGCGGAACAGGCCCGATATGCGCCAGGTGACGTCAACGCGTGGCCTCCCGAGTGCCGCAGGTGGCAGCACCTCGATGCCGGTGATGCGGCCGGTGGCGGCGTCCCATTGCGGCCGGCAGCCCATCAGCGCCAGGCCTTGTGCGATCTCCTCGCCGCCTGTGCGCAGCGAAGCCGAGCCCCAGAGGTCGATGACCAGCGAGCGTGGCCAATCGCCATGCGATTGCATGTAGCCGCGCACGATTTCTTCGGCTGCCGCGCGGCCGAGATCATAGGCGGTCGGCGTCGGCATGGTGCGCGGGTCTGAGGTGAATAGGTTGCGGCCGGTGGGCAGCACATCGGAGCGCCCCCGCGCGGGCGCGCCGGCTGGACCAGCCTTGACGTGGCGGCCATCCAGTGCGGCAAGCAGCGCCGCCTTTTCAGCCTCGGCACTTTGGCGGCGGATGGCGTCAGGCTCGTCCTCGGGGGCGCGGCCATAGATGTGCAGCCCGTCCTTGATGGCAAAATCCTTGAGGTCGCAGAGCCAGGCATCGATGCGGCGCAGCGCCTCGTCGGGTGCATCGGTCCTGGCGACACCGGCTTCGGAGGCGAGGCCGGTCTTTTGCGCGGTGTCGACGATCAGCTTGGCGAGGCGGTCGCGGCGGCGGCGGTCGAGGCCGTCAGCCTGGGCGTATTCGTCGACCAGGCGCTCGAGCTTGTACTGGTTTTCATCCAGACCGGCGCCGGTCAGTGGCGGCGGCAGATGACCAAGGGTTACCGCGGCAATGCGCCGCTTGGCCTGTGCCGCCTCGCCAGGGTTGGAGACGATGAAGGGATAGATCACGGGTAGTGGGCCGGTGACGATCTCGGGGAAGCAGGTTTGCGAGAGCGCAACGGTCTTGCCGGGCAGCCATTCCAGCGTGCCGTGGGCGCCGACATGGACCAGCGCATGGACGCCGAGCGATTTGCGCAGCCACAGGCCGAAGGCGAGGAGGGCGTGGCGGGGTGGGAGTGTCGGGTCGTGGTAGTCGGCGCGGCGGTCGGCGGAGCGGCCGCGATCGGGGGCGAGAGCGACCGTGATGTTGCCGAAGGTGGCGGCGCGGAAGGGGAAGTGGGCGGCGGTCTTTTGTGAAGGTTTGCGCGAGGCCCCCCTCTCTGTCCTGCCGGACATCTCCCCCTCGAGGGGGGAGATTGGCAGTTCGGGCGCCGGATCTCCCTTTGCAACGGCCGCTATTGGCGAGGGCGGTGATGACGGCGTGATCTCCCCCCTTGAGGGGGAGATGTCCGGCAGGACAGAGGGGGGCTTCGCGCAAACCTGTCTCTTCTGCCTTGCCCCAAGCAGCTTCTACCGCGGCTATTGCCGCTGTCGGCAATTCGATCGAGAAGGCAGTGTAGTCGTCCAAGGCCAACCCGTGGTCGGTCATTTCCAGCATCCGCAGCAATTCACGCGGCGTTTGCGGAATCCCCTCAACGGCATAGCCCTGTTCGCTCAGGTCATGCAGCATGGCGAGCACACTCGACGGGACATCAAGGCCGACCGCATAGCCAGTCCTGCCAGGCGCGCTCGGATAGTCCGGGATTAGGATGGCGAGCTTGCGTGTCGCTCGGGCCGTCTCCTGCAACTTGATGAACGCCGCCACACGGTCGGCCACCTGCGCGACCCGGTCCGGCTCCAGCCGGTTGGCGAAGGCGCGGTGGCCGAGGGCCGGATCGACATCGCTCTCGCCCTTGAAGGAAATGGCGCCGGCGAGGATGCGGCCGTCCAACTCGGGCAGCACGACATGCATGGCAAGGTCGGCCGGCGCCAGGCTGCGCTGGTTGTTTTCCCAGACATCGCGACGGGTGGTGGCGACGATGACCTGGAAGACGGGGACGCCGGCGCGGTCGAACAGGGTTTCGACGCCGGGTTCGGCACCGGAGGCGAAGGCGGTCGCGGTGATGATGGCGGCGGGGTTCATGGATGCGATGGCGGTTTCCACGAAGGCCAGCGAGGTCGGGTCTTTCAGGCTGGAGACGAAGATCGGGACCGGGGCGATGCCGCGTTGGCGGAGCGCTTCAAAAAGGGCGTCGATGGGCGCGACATCGGCGGCGAGCAGCATCGAACGGTAGAACAGGATCGGCACGACCTTTCCCTCCCCCTCGAGGGGAGGGTGGCCCGCAGGGCCGGGTGGGGTCGGTGCGACCGGGCGCGACGTTTCTTCGAGTTGGCGCGCTGTGGAGAGGACCCCACCCCCGGCCTGCGGCCGGACCCTCCCCTCGAGGGGGAGGGGAACGACGCCGCGTGTGGGCTCGTAGTAGCCAGCTTTTGGCACTGCGACCGGCTCGACAATTTCCGCCTGCGCCCCAGCCAACCTTCCCAGCCGCAGCACCAGCGCGCTCATATTGGCCGGGCCGCCCTCGCGGAAATAGCCGAGCAGGCTATCCAACTCCTCGCGCGGCAGCGTCGAGGCTTCGATCAGGCGCAGATCCTCGTCATGGCTTTCGCCTGGAAGCAGCGCGAGTTTAATTCCGCGCTGGCGGGCCGTCGCGGCAAGCTGGTCGCAGCCGTAGCGCCACCAGTCGTAGCCACCGAGGATGCGCACCAGGATGATCTTGGCGTGGCGGGCGACGCTGTCGATCCAGAGGTCGACGGACATGGGGTGGCGCAGGTCGCGAAGTGCCGCCAGCCGCATCGAGGGCAGGCGGCCGGCATCGGCCTTCCATGCCGCGGCCAGTCCGGCAAGGTCGCTGCCGGTGAAGGACAGGGCCACGATATCCGCCGGCGTCTGCCGCAGATCGACCGGCTCGGCGAGGTCGTCGAGCGAGGCGGAGGTCGTGGTGAGGATATGCATCGCGGCTCTAGCGCGGTTCACCGTTTCACGGAACGGCGAACCGCTCTATCTCCTTGTTTTACGCAATTCCTGTGGGAAAGCCGTGAAACACTTTTCCTGGAATTGCTAGGGCGGTTTGCGTCAGCCGGCGAGTATACGCTCGATTGCTGGGCGGTTCAGCCCCTTGAGGCCGATGACGACGAGGCGCGAGCGGCGGTCGTCCTCAGCCGTCCAGGCGCGGTCATAGTAATGATTGACGCGTGGGCCGACGGCCTGCAGCAAGAGCCGCATCGGCTTGCCGCCGACCTCGACGAAGCCTTTCACGCGCAGCACGTTTTCCTGTTCGGCGGCGGTGGCGACGCGCTTTGCCAGCTCGTCTGGATTGGCGATCGAGGCAATGTCGACGATGAAGGTGTCGAAGTCGTCATGCTCGTGGTCGAATGCGCCGTCATGATGGGATTTGCGGTTCTCGATGTCGTCCTCGACGGCGAGACCGAGCCCGAGCAGAACGGAAGGATCGACCTTGCCATGCGACGTCGGCACGATCTTCACGGCGCGGGCGGAATGTTCATTGATGATGGCGTTGGCGCGGGCCGAGCCGGGTGCGTCCATAAGGTCACTCTTCGACAGGATAATCAGGTCGGCGCAGGCGATCTGGTCCTCGAACACTTCCTCGACCGGGTCGTCATGGTCGAGACTGTCATCCCCGGCGCGCTGCGCCTGCAGGGCATCCATGTCGTTGGCGACGCGGCCCTCGGCGAGCGCCGGGCCGTCGACAACCGCAATGACGCCATCGACGGTCACACGGCTCTTCACGCTCGGCCATTGAAAAGCCTGGACCAGCGGCTTGGGCAAAGCGAGGCCCGAGGTTTCGATCAGGATATGGTCGACCTTCGGCGTCAGCGACAGGATCTTGTCGAGCGCCGGCACGAAATCGTCGGCCACGGTGCAGCAAATGCAGCCATTGGCGAGTTCGACGATGTTCTCCTCCGGGCAGGTGTCGATGCCGCAGCCCTTGAGAATCTCGCCGTCGATGCCGATGTCGCCAAACTCGTTGACGATGATCGCGATACGCTTGCCGCCGGCGTTTTCCAGGAGATGGCGGACCAGCGTCGTCTTGCCGGCGCCGAGGAAGCCGGTGACGACGGTGCAGGGAACACGGGAGACGGAAGCGGTCATGGTTGGTCCTTCAGCATGTCGAGGGGTGGAATGCGGGCCACGAGGCCGCGCTTGAGGGAATCAGGCCGGCCGCGCCAAGGGATGAGGCCGTCCGTCGATGTGGCGAAGAGCTTTGCGCCGGTGACAAGGTCGGCGCCGCTGGCCGCGGTCAGGTCGCCGAACACATAGCTCCAGCAGCCGTCGCGCAGGATCGCGGCACTGAGGCGGCGCTTGCAATTGCCGAGGCATTCGACCGTGCGAACGCGGATAGTGTCGGCCGCTGCCGCGCGGCGCGTATCTTCGGCCAAAAGTTCACCGGCACGGGGATGGGCGTCCGAGCCGGATTCATCGCGGCAGGAGGCGCAGACAATGACGGTGACGCCGGCCAAAGCATCGCCGTCGGCGGACGAAATATCCGCTGTGCCAGCCGAAAAACTGCTGTTGTGGTCCAAAAACCGGCTCCTTGCCCGGAAACCCGCCGGGCGATCGGATTATGTTGTCGCAGACGGCAGGTCTCCTGGCTCGCGGGTCATCGCCTTGGGTGCCGCCTTCCCGGGAACCTCCCAGTGGCTTTCGGCCTTGGCTCTTCGCTTACAGTTGCGGGGACAGCCGCGGATTTGAGATCGAAATCCCGCACCGCATTCCCTCTTAGCCCTTGCCGTTGCGGGCAAGGGACCGTCTGCAGCGGATTTAGGCTTTTGCAGGCAGCGGTGTCAACGCGGGCTTACGACATGGCGATGTCGACCAGCGCCGGCCCCAGACCGCCGGCCGGCGTCACGTCCATGCGTTCGAGGCCGAGCCAGCCCTGCATCTGCTTCAATTCCTCGAAGAGTTGAGCGGCCGTTTCGGGCGGCGCGCCGGGCTCGGGGTAGGCCGCGTGCACGCGCAGGACGCTGGCCGGCCGGTCGGCCTTGAGATCGACGCGCGCCACGATCCTGTCGCCGAGCAGGAAGGGCAGGACATAATAGCCGTACTGCCGCTTTTCGGCCGGCGTGTAGATCTCGATGCGGTAGTGGAAATCGAACAGCCGCTCCGAGCGCGAGCGTTCGAAGACCACCGGATCGAAAGGCGCCAGCAAGGCGCGCGCCTCGATTTTTCGGGGCAAACGGGCATCCCTGTGAAGGTAAGCCGGCTTATCCCAGCCCTCGACACGCACCGGCACCAGTTCGCCGGTCTCGACCAGTTCCTCCAGCCGGCCCTTCATGTCGGCGGGCGACAGGCGGAAATAGTCGCGCAGATCGCCTCCGGTCGCCACGCCGTGGGCGCGGGCGGAAATGCGCAGCAATTCGCGGTGCGCGTCCTCGGCGGCCGGCACCGGCAGATCGAGGATCGCCTGCGGCAGCACGCGCTCCGGCACGTCGTAGAAGCGTTCGAAGCCACGGCGGTGCGCGGTGGTGATGCGTCCGGCCCAGAACAGCCATTCAAAGGCATGCTTGGCGTGGCTCCAGCCCCACCAGCCGCCCGAACCCTTCTGGCCTTCCAGTGCTGAAGCAGCGATCGGGCCGCGCGCGACGACCTCGCGGTAGATCTCTTCTATATAGGCGGCGTGCTCGCGGCCCCATTTGGCCAGCCCCAGATACATCTCGTCGCCTTGCTCGGCGCGCTGCATGCGCCAGCGCATCAGCGGATAGGTCTCGACCGGCAGGAAGGACGCCTCATGCGCCCAGTATTCGAAGACGGTGCGCTTGCGCGTGACGGCGGCATTGTCGAGCAAGGTGAGCGGGTAGGGGCCAAGACGCGAATAGAGCGGCATATAATGCGCGCGCACCACGGCGCTGACGGAATCGATCTGCAGCAGGCCGGTGCGGGAGAGCACGCGGGCGAGGTGGCGGCGATCAGGTGTGCCATTTGGGCGCGGATCGAGAAATCCTTGAGCGGCGAGCGCAATGCGCCGGGCGGTGGCAAGCGAGATCTTTTCCTTCATTCGGATGCGACTCTTATGGCTCGTTGACCATCATGCAGACGGGTGATTCCAGCCCATGCTAGCAGGGTTTTGGCGGCAACCCTGTCAGGAGAGAAAAGTGGAGTAAAAAGCGAAGGAAATCAAACAGGAGCGGATCGGACCAGTTTCTTCGGATATGCCGTCCAGGTCAGAGTTTTGAACAAGGTTTGACTTGCTTCGCTGGAAGTGCTGCGCTAACCCTCGCCGCGTTGCAGCATAGGCCCCTTAAAACGGTTCAGCGGTTAAACTGTCACGCTTCCGCATTAAGGTCCGGTGCTGTAATCAAAGTGGATTGGCGCCAACGGAAACCGCTGCATGAACGCACTCCTCAGTTCGTACCTGCCCATCGTCCTGTTCATCGGCGTGGCTCTGGTCGTCGGCCTGGCGCTGCTGGCCGCACCGTTCCTGGTGGCCTACCGCAATCCCGATCCCGAAAAGCTTTCCGCCTACGAGTGCGGTTTCAACTCGTTCGACGACGCCCGCATGAAATTCGACATCCGCTTCTATCTGGTGTCGATTCTGTTCATCATCTTCGACCTCGAAGTGGCCTTCCTGTTTCCCTGGGCCGTATCCTTCTCGAAGATCGGCATGCTCGGTTTCTGGTCGATGATGGTGTTTTTGGCAGTGTTGACCATCGGCTTTGCCTATGAATGGAAAAAAGGAGCGCTGGAATGGGATTGAACGACAGTTCAGGTACCCTCGTCGCGCCGAAGCCCAAGGGCCTCATCGATCCCAACACCGGCAGGCCGGTGGGGGAGGACGATCCCTTCTTCCTCGAAATCAACAACGAGCTTGCCGACAAGGGCTTTCTGGTCACCTCGACCGAGGCGCTGATCACCTGGGCACGCAGCGGCTCGCTGATGTTCATGACCTTTGGTCTGGCGTGCTGCGCTGTCGAGATGATCCACACCTCGATGCCGCGCTATGACTCGGAGCGCTTCGGCGTCGCGCCGCGCGCCTCTCCGCGCCAGTCCGACATCATGATCGTCGCCGGCACGCTGACCAACAAGATGGCGCCGGCGCTGCGCAAGGTCTACGACCAGATGCCGGAGCCGCGCTACGTCATCTCGATGGGCTCCTGCGCCAATGGCGGTGGCTACTACCACTATTCCTATTCGGTGGTGCGCGGCTGCGACCGCATCGTGCCGGTCGATATCTATGTGCCCGGCTGCCCGCCGAGCGCCGAAGCTTTGCTCTACGGCATTCTTCTCCTGCAGAAGAAAATCCGCCGCACCGGCACGATCGAACGGTAAATCCATGGCCGCATCCCTTAGCGAACTGTCGACCTATCTCGGCGAAAAGCTGATCGGCCGCGTCACTGACGCTGATATCGCCTATGGCGAGCTCACCGTTCATGCCGAACCACGCGATCTGGTCGAGGTGATGACTTTCCTGCGCGACGATGCGCGCTGCCAGTTCATCTCGATCATCGATGTCTGCGGCGCCGATTATCCGTCGCGCGCCAAGCGCTTCGACGTCGTCTACCACCTGCTTTCGCCGAAACAGAATGTGCGCATCCGCGTCAAGGTTCTGGCCGATGAGGAGACAATGGTGCCGTCGATAACCGGCGTTTTTCCCGGTGCCGACTGGTTCGAGCGCGAGACCTACGATCTCTATGGCGTGCTGTTCTCGGGCCATCCCGATCTGCGCCGCCTGCTGACCGATTACGGCTTCGAAGGCCATCCGCTGCGCAAGGATTTCCCGCTGACCGGCTTCGTCGAAGTGCGCTACGACGACGAAGCCAAGCGCGTCATCTACGAGCCTGTGGAATTGAAGCAGGAATTCCGCAATTTCGATTTTCTCTCGCCGTGGGAAGGGACGGATTACGTGCTGCCCGGGGACGAAAAAGCCAAACAGTGAGTAGGGAAGTAGTCAGTAGTCAGTAGGGAAAGAGTTGGAGCAACGGATCGAATCTTATCGTGACTTGAAGGTGTGGCAATCGGCGATGACGCTCGCTGAAGATTGTTATCGCTTCACCAAAGAGTTTCCGAAGGATGAGATTTACGGCATGACCTCTCAGATACGGCGATCGGCGGTTTCGATCGCGGCGAATATCGCGGAGGGATACGGTCGGGAAAACAGAGGGTCGTTCGTTCAATTTTTGCGCATGTCGCAAGGCTCGTTGAAGGAACTGGAAACGCACATACTGCTGGCATGCCGGGTAGGCTTGCTACGAAAAGACAATGAGATTGAACTGCTCCTGCGATGCGAAGAGATTGGAAAAATGATGAGATCTCTTATCCGAACGGTGCAGGCCAAGCAGGCGGAATGAAGCAGGCATTGAGATTGATGATCACTACTCACTACTCACTACTGACTCATCGTCAGAGGCGCCAGAATGGCTGAAACCTCCGTCCGCAATTTCAACATCAATTTCGGGCCGCAACACCCCGCGGCGCATGGCGTTTTGCGCCTCGTGCTGGAGCTGGACGGCGAAGTTGTCGATCGCGTCGATCCGCATATCGGACTTTTGCATCGCGGCACGGAAAAGCTGATCGAGGCAAAAACCTATCTGCAGGCTGTGCCTTATCTCGACCGGCTCGATTATTGCGCGCCGATGAACCAGGAGCATGCCTTCGCGCTCGCCGCCGAGCGCCTGCTCGGCATCGAGGTGCCGAGGCGCGGCCAGCTGATCCGCGTGCTCTATTGCGAAATCGGCCGCATCATGTCGCACATCCTCAATGTGACGACGCAGGCGATGGACGTCGGTGCGCTGACGCCGCCGCTGTGGGGCTTCGTCGAGCGCGAAAAGCTGATGGTGTTCTATGAGCGCGCCTCCGGTTCGCGCATGCATGCCGCCTATTTCCGCCCCGGTGGCGTCCACCAGGATCTGCCGCGCCAGTTGGTCGAGGACATCGGCAAGTGGATCGATCCGTTCCTGAAGTCGATCGATGACCTCGACCGTCTGCTGACCGGCAACCGCATCTTCAAGCAGCGCAATGTCGATATCGGCATTGTTTCGCTGGCCGATGCCTGGGCCTGGGGTTTTTCCGGCGTCATGGTGCGCGGTTCGGGCGCGCCCTGGGACCTGCGCAAGTCGCAGCCCTATGAATGCTATTCGGAAATGGACTTCGACATCCCGATCGGCAAGAACGGCGACTGCTACGACCGTTATCTCGTGCGCATGGAAGAAATGCGCCAGTCGGCGCGGATCATGCGCCAGTGCGTCGACCTGCTGCTCGGCAAGGAAAGCACCGGCCCGGTGTCGAACCTCGACGGCAAGGTGGTGCCGCCGAAGCGCCAGGCGATGAAGCGTTCGATGGAAGCGCTGATCCATCACTTCAAGCTCTACACCGAGGGCTACCGGGTGCCGGCCGGCGAGGTCTATGCGGCCGTCGAAGCGCCAAAGGGTGAATTCGGCGTCTATCTCGTCTCCGACGGCTCCAACAAGCCGTACCGCTGCAAGCTGCGTGCGCCGGGTTTCGCGCATCTGCAAGCGATGGATTTCCTCTGCCGCGGCCACATGCTGGCCGACGTCACCGCCGTTCTCGGCTCCCTCGACATCGTGTTTGGTGAGGTCGATCGGTGATGATGGGAGTGGCGCGACCATCAAGAGCGTTTCTGGCAGCGGCGTGTTTTGCTGCGTCAGCCGAGGCGTCGTTTGCGGGATCCGAAGGGGGGCTCTCATCAGCTGACCTTCTGAAAGAAGGGTTCAAGCTCGTCGCCGAAGGCGATCTGCTGACGGTCCGCGAAATTGGTGGCTATCAGCTTTTGGACGCCGGGATATTTGTACACGGCCCGCCGCGCGAAGATTGCAATCGAAATGATATTTTCGTTGCGGAAGTGCCCAGCCAGCCTCGACCTCGCTGCGGAAGTATCTGGTGGAATGACCGTTACGACGAGTTTATCCGTCTGAAGCGTGGGAATGAAGAGTTCGTATGCGTGCTGGGACAATCAGAGGATTGCTACCGCACTTATAGATCAGCTCAGTAAGAAACGTAGAAGCGATACTCCATGTCAGTCCGCCGTCTCGCAGAAGCCAGTGTCCAGCCAGCCTCCTTCGCCTTCAACCGGGCGAATGCGGCAGCGGCGAAGCAATGGATCAAGAAGTATCCGAAAGGCCGCGAGCAGTCGGCGATCATCCCCTTGCTGATGATCGCGCAGGAGCAGGAAGGCTGGGTCACCAAGGCGGCGGTCGAGACGATTTCGGACATGCTCGGCATGCCGCGTATCCGCGGGCTCGAGGTCGCGACCTTCTACACTCAGTATCAGTTGAACCCCGTTGGTACCCGCGCGCATATCCAGGTCTGCGGCACCACGCCCTGCATGCTGCGCGGTTCGGAAGCGCTGATGGATGTCTGCCGCTCGAAAATCCACCACGACCAGTTCCACACCAACGACAAGGGCACCTTGTCGTGGGAAGAGGTCGAGTGCCTCGGCGCCTGCGTCAACGCACCGATGGTGATGGTCTTCAAGGATACGTTCGAGGATCTGACGCCGGAACGGCTGGCCGAAATCATCGATCTCTATGACGCGGGCAAGGGTGCCTCGGTGGCGCCGGGGCCGCAGAATGGCCGCACCGGCTCGGAGCCGGCCTCCGGCCTGACGACGCTGAAGAGTGAAAAGGCGATCCTAAAGTCGACGCGTGACAAGGAAGCCAAGGCGGCGACCAAGGCCGCCCAGAATGCGGTGCCGACCGCTGCCGCCACTCCGGCCGCAGCCGCACCGGCTGCTCCGGCGGCGCAAGCGCCGGCCGGCACTCCTGTCGCGCCGTCCAATGCCAGCAAGCCTAAGACCGATGCACCTGAAACCAGCCCGGCGTTGAAGACGCCTTCGGCGACCAAGGTGGCGCCGGCGGCGGAGAAGGCGGCGAGCGTTTCGGCACCGCTGCATTCGGCCGCCAACGCCAACACGGCAGCGCCGGAAGTCGAGAAGGTCGCCAAACAGCGCAATGGGCCGACGGCCAAGGCCGAACCGGCCGCTGCCTTCAAGGCACCGGAAACCAAGGTGCCAGCGGCAAAACCGGCAAAACCGTCGCTGGAGGACAAGAATCGTCCGGCCGGTATCGACAGGCCGGCCGCGGTCGACGATCTCAAGCTGATCTCCGGCGTCGGCCCGAAGATCGAGGGCATCCTGCATACGCTTGGTATTTTCACCTTCGCGCAGGTTGCTTCCTGGAAGAAGGCCGAGCGCGATTGGGTGGACGGCTATCTCTCCTTCCACGGCCGCATCGACCGCGACGACTGGGTCAAGCAGGCCAAGGCGCTCGCCAAGGGCGGCGTCGCCGAATACATCCGCGTTTTCGGCAAGAAGCCGGTCTGAGGGACGAAAAATGCTTCAGGACAAAGACCGCATCTTCACCAACATCTACGGCCTCTTCGACAAGTCGCTGGCCGGCGCGATGGCGCGCGGCGCCTGGGACAATACGCCCGGCCTCGTCGCCAAGGGGCGCGACTGGATCGTCAACGAGATGAAGGCGTCGGGCCTGCGCGGCCGCGGCGGCGCCGGCTTCCCGACCGGTCTCAAATGGTCGTTCATGCCCAAGCAGAGCGACGGCCGGCCGAGCTACCTCGTCATCAACGCCGACGAATCCGAGCCCGGCACCTGCAAGGACCGCGACATCCTGCGCAACGACCCGCACACGCTGGTCGAGGGCGCGTTGCTCGCCGGCTTCGCCATGGGCGCGATTGCGGCCTACATCTATGTGCGCGGCGAGTTCATCCGCGAGCGCGAGGCGCTGCAGCGCGCGATCGAGGAGGCCTATGAGGCCAAGCTGATCGGCAAGAACAACACGTCCGGCTACGATTTCGACATCTACATGCATCACGGCGCCGGCGCCTATATCTGCGGCGAGGAGACGGCGCTTCTCGAAAGCCTCGAAGGCAAGAAGGGCCAGCCCAGGCTGAAGCCGCCATTCCCGGCCAATGTCGGCTTGTACGGTTGTCCGACAACGGTCAACAATGTCGAGTCGATCGCAGTGGCGCCGACCATCCTGCGCCGGGGCGCGGCGTGGTTCTCGTCCTTCGGCCGGCCCAACAATGTCGGCACCAAGCTGTTCTGCATCTCCGGCCACGTCAACAATCCGTGCACCGTCGAAGAGGCGATGTCGATCCCGTTCCGCGAGCTGATCGAAACGCATTGCGGCGGCATTCGCGGCGGCTGGGACAATCTGCTGGCAGTCATTCCCGGCGGCGCCTCGGTGCCGCTGGTGCCGGCCGAGCAGATCATCGACACGCCGATGGATTTCGACGCTTTGCGCGACTTGAAGTCCGGCCTCGGTACGGCCGCCGTCATCGTCATGGACAAGTCGACCGATGTCGTGAAGGCGATTGCCCGGTTGTCCTACTTCTACAAGCATGAGAGCTGCGGCCAGTGCACGCCGTGCCGCGAAGGCACCGGCTGGATGTGGCGGGTGATGGAGCGGCTGGTGCGCGGCGAGGCGCAGAAGCGCGAGATCGACATGCTGCTCGACGTCACCAAGCAGATCGAGGGCCACACGATCTGCGCGCTGGGCGACGCGGCGGCATGGCCGATCCAGGGCCTGATGCGGCATTTCCGCAGCGAGGTGGAGCGCCGCATCGACGAGTTTTCGCGCAACGCGCACCGGGCCGAACCGGTGATGGTGGCGGCGGAATAGATGAATTTGTGACTGCGGGCGAAAGCCCGAAGCGAGACTAGCGGGGCGGGGCGAACGAAGAAACGACCAGGAGAACTTCTATGGCGCCGTATTCGACACCCTACTCAATGATGCCCAATTTGGACCAGCTCGAGAAGATGAACCAGGACCTGACCAGGATGATGCCGAAGGAGATGGCCAGCGCCGTCAACCTTTTCGTGCACCCTGTCGCGGGTGCGGCGGCGATGTCGGCGCTTGGCATCGGCCTCGCCAACCATGCGTTCGGCGTCTGGCTGGGCGCGCTTTCGGGAGCCGCCGAGGCATCGCAGCGCCTCATGCAGCCGCTGATCGAGGAATTCGAGGCGCGTGTCGAGCAGTTCGAGGACGCGACCTCGTCGTCCACCAAGGCGCGGGCGACGGCGAAGACCATGATTGCCGAGGCGCAGTCCTTCGCGCAGGAAGTCACCGACATCGCCGCCAAGGAAGCCGCCATCACGGCACCGGCGGTGAATGTGGCTCCGGCAACGAGCGAGGCCGCCGATGTGCTGCTGCCCGAGGATTTCAGGCAGCCCAAGGCCATGGACAAGCCGGCGAAGCCGTCGGACCTCAAGGCGATTTCGGGTATCGGCCCGAAGCTGGAGAAGGTGCTGAACGGGCTCGGTATCTGGACATTTGCCCAGATCGCCGCCTGGTCGCCCCAGGAGATTGCCTGGGTCGACGACTATCTGTCGTTCAACGGCCGCATCGGCCGTGACGGCTGGACTGCCCAGGCGGCGGTGCTGGCCGCGAAGAAGTGAATGAAATGTCGGGCGCTGCGTCTGCCGCGCCCGGGAAATGAGATTGCGGGAAATCCGCAGGGGTTTGAAGCGAAATGGCAAAGCTCAAGGTCGACGGGAAAGAGATCACTGTACCCGACCACTACACGCTGCTGCAGGCGGCGGAAGACGCGGGCGCGGAAGTGCCGCGCTTCTGCTTCCATGAGCGGCTGTCGATCGCCGGCAATTGCCGTATGTGCCTGATCGAGGTGAAGGGTGGGCCGCCCAAGCCGCAGGCTTCCTGCGCCATGGGCGTGCGCGACCTGCGTCCCGGCCCGAACGGCGAGCCGCCGGAAATCTTCACCAACACGCCGATGGTCAAGAAGGCCCGCGAAGGCGTGATGGAATTCCTGCTGATCAACCATCCGCTTGACTGCCCGATCTGCGACCAGGGCGGCGAATGCGACCTGCAGGACCAGGCGATGGCCTTCGGCGTCGATTCTTCGCGCTATCACGAGAACAAGCGCGCGGTCGAAGACAATATATCGGCCCGCTGGTCAAGACGGTGATGAACCGCTGCATCCATTGCACGCGCTGCGTCCGCTTCACCACGGAAGTCGCCGGCATTTCCGAGCTTGGCCTGATCGGCCGTGGCGAGGATGCCGAGATCACCACCTATCTCGAAAGCGCGATGACTTCGGAATTGCAGGGCAATGTGATCGATCTCTGCCCCGTCGGTGCGCTGACCTCCAAGCCCTTCGCCTTCCAGGCGCGGCCGTGGGAGCTGACCAAGACCGAATCCATCGACGTGATGGACGCGGTCGGCTCGGCGATCCGCGTCGACAGCCGTGGCCGCGAAGTGATGCGCATCCTGCCGCGCGTCAACGAGGCCGTGAACGAGGAGTGGATCTCCGACAAGACCCGCTTCATCTGGGACGGGCTGCGCACGCAGCGCCTCGATCGCCCCTATGTGCGCAAGGACGGCAAGCTGGTTCCGGCAAGCTGGGCCGAGGCGTTCGCCGCGATCAAGGACGCGGTGTCCAAGGCCGCACCCGAGAAGATCGGCGCCATTGCCGGCGATCTCGCCGCGGTGGAAGAAATCTACGCGCTGAAGCTTTTGATGGCTTCGCTCGGTTCGAAGAACACCGACTGCCGCCAGGATGGCGCAGCGCTTGATCCGGCACTCGGCCGGGCCAGCTACATCTTCAATCCGACCATCGAAGGCATCGAGCAGGCCGACGCGGTGCTGATCATCGGCGCCAACCCGCGCTATGAAGCCTCGGTGCTCAACGCCCGCATCCGCAAGCGCTGGCGGGTCGGCAATCTGCCGGTCGGCGTCATCGGCGATGTCGGCGATACGCGCTACGAGTACGAATTGCTGGGCGCCGGACCGGATTCGCTGAAGGATCTGGCCGACGGCAATGGCAAGTTCTTCCAGACGCTGAAGAAGGCGACGCATCCGCTGATCATTGTCGGCCAGGGCGCGCTGTCTCGTGCCGATGGCGCGGCCGTGCTCGGCCAGGCGGCGAAGCTCGCTGCTTCTGTCAACGCGGCGCGAGCGGACTGGAATGGCTTTGCCGTGCTGCACAATGCGGCGGCCAGAGTCGGCGGCCTCGATCTCGGCTTCGTGCCGGGCGAGGGCGGCATGGATGTCGCCGGCATGCTGGGCGAGACGGACGTGCTGTTCCTGCTCGGCGCCGACGAGATCGACATGGGCAAGACCGGCGGCGCCTTCGTCGTCTATATCGGTACCCATGGCGACCAGGGCGCGCATCGCGCCAACGTCATCCTGCCGGCGGCCGCCTACACCGAAAAGTCGGCCACCTATGTCAACACCGAAGGCCGTGTGCAGCAGACCAACCGCGCCGGCTTCGCACCGGGCGATGCCCGCGAAGACTGGGCGATCCTGAGAGCGCTGTCGGACGTGCTGGGCAAGAAACTGCCGTTCGATTCGCTGCCGCAGCTGCGTGCGAAACTCTATGGCGAGTATCCGCACCTGGCCCGCATCGATCAGGTCGCGGCCGGCAATGCCGAGGATATCGCCAAGGTGGCGAAGCTCGGCGGGCGGCTGAACAAGGGTACATTCACCTCGCCGGTCAAGGATTTCTACCTGACCAACCCGATCGCGCGGGCGTCCGCCGTGATGGCGGAATGCTCGGCACTGGCCAAGAGCGGCTTCAAGCAGGCGGCGGAATAAGCATGGACACCTTCTTCTCCTTCTACGTGCTGCCGGCGCTGCTGATCCTCTTGAAGTCAGTCGTGCTGATCGTCGTGCTGCTGGTCTTCGTCGCCTACATCCTCTACGCCGATCGCAAGATCTGGGCGGCGGTGCAGCTGCGTCGTGGTCCGAACGTCGTCGGCCCGTGGGGCACGCTGCAGGCCTTCGCTGATCTGTTGAAATTCGTCTTCAAGGAGCCGGTGATCCCGTCCGGCGCCAACAAGGGCGTGTTCCTGCTGGCGCCGCTGGTGTCGGCGGTGCTGGCGATCTCGGCGTGGGCGGTCATTCCGGTCAATCAGGGCTGGGCGATCGCCAACGTCAATGTCGGCATCCTCTATGTCTTCGCCATCTCCTCGCTCGAGGTCTATGGCGTGATCATGGGCGGCTGGGCGTCCAACTCGAAATACCCCTTCCTCGGCGCGCTGCGTTCGGCGGCCCAGATGGTGTCCTACGAAGTCTCGATCGGCTTCGTCATCGTCACCGTGCTGCTCACCGCCGGCTCGCTCAACCTCACCGATATCGTGCTGTCGCAACATGACGGGATCGGCACGCGGCTTGGCCTGCCCAACACCTTCCTCGACTGGAACTGGCTGGCGCTGTTCCCGATGTTCATCATCTTCTTCATCTCGGCGCTGGCCGAGACGAACCGGCCGCCCTTCGACCTGGTCGAGGCCGAATCGGAGCTGGTCGCCGGCCACATGGTCGAATATTCGTCGACGCCGTTCCTGCTGTTCTTCCTCGGCGAATATGTCGCCATCGTCCTGATGTGCGCGCTGGCCACCATCCTGTTCCTCGGCGGCTGGCTGCCGCCCTTCGACTTCGCGCCCTTCACCTGGGTGCCCGGCGTCATCTGGTTCGTGCTGAAGGTCTGCTTCGTGTTCTTCGGCATCTCGATGGTGAAGGCCTTCGTGCCGCGCTACCGCTACGACCAGCTGATGCGGCTCGGCTGGAAAGTGTTCCTGCCGATCTCGCTGTTCATGGTGGTTGCCACCGCAGCCTTCCTCAAGATCACGGGGTTTGCGTGATGTCCGCTCTTTCCCAGGCCGCAAAATCGCTGCTGCTGCAGGATTTCGTCAGCGCCTTCTTCCTGTCGATGCGCCAGTTCTTCGCGCCGAAGGAGACGATCAACTATCCGCACGAGAAGGGGCCGACCAGCCCGCGCTTCCGTGGCGAGCATGCTTTGCGCCGCTATCCCAATGGCGAGGAACGCTGCATCGCCTGCAAATTGTGCGAGGCGATCTGCCCGGCGCAGGCCATCACCATCGAGGCCGGCCCGCGCCGCAATGACGGCACGCGCCGCACGGTGCGTTATGACATCGACATGGTGAAGTGCATCTATTGCGGCTTCTGCCAGGAAGCCTGCCCGGTCGACGCCATCGTCGAGGGGCCGAATTTCGAGTTCGCGACGGAGACGCGCGAGGAACTCTACTACGACAAGGACAAGCTGTTGGCGAATGGCGACCGGTGGGAGCGCGAACTGGCGCGCAACATCTCGCTGGACTCGCCCTACCGCTGATATTTGACGCATGGACGGGGCGAGGGGCCTCGTCCAGAGGATGATCCCGAAAAGTTGCAGACTTTTCGGACCAGATCATCCTCCGGAATGAAAGAGTGTCGCATGTTTCTTTCGATCGGGTCTTTCAACCCGATCGGAACATGCGATAGGAACACGCAACTTGCCGACCGGAGGCGGTCGCAAAAAATCGAACCCGGCGCGAGCGCCATGTTCGAACAGGAACCCGGGGGAACCCCAATGCTGAGTGGACTAGAGGCGGCCTTTTTCTACCTCTTCGCCTTTGTCGCCGTGGCGTCGGCGTTCATGGTCATTTCGTCGCGCAACCCCGTGCATTCGGTGCTGTTCCTGATCCTGACCTTCTTCAACGCCGCCGGCCTGTTCATGCTGACCGGCGCCGAGTTCCTGGCGATGATCCTGCTCGTCGTCTATGTCGGCGCGGTGATGGTGCTGTTCCTGTTCGTCGTCATGATGCTCGACGTCGATTTCGCCGAGCTGAAGAGCGGCGCCCTGCAATATGCGCCGATCGGTGCGCTGGTCGGGCTGATCCTGGCGGCGGAGCTGATCGTGGTTCTCGGCGGCTACACCTTCGCGCCGAAGCTGGCCGCGACGGTCTCGAAGCCTATACCCGATCTCGCCGCGCGCTCGAACACGGCCGCGCTCGGCGACATCCTCTATACCGACTACCTCTACTACTTCCAGATTTCGGGCCTCATCCTGCTGGTTGCCATGATCGGCGCCATCGTGCTGACGCTGCGCCACAAGGAAGGGGTCAAGCGGCAGTCGATCGCAGCCCAGGTCGGCCGCACGCCGGCGACAGGCATGGAAATCCGCAAGGTCAAGTCGGGCGAAGGAGTTCTGAGATGGTCGTCGGCATCGCACATTATCTGACCGTATCGGCTGTTCTGTTCACGCTCGGCGTGTTCGGCATCTTCCTGAACCGCAAGAACGTCATCGTCATCCTGATGTCGATCGAGCTGATCCTGCTTGCGGTCAACATCAATTTCGTCGCCTTTTCGGCGGCGCTCGGCGATCTGGTCGGCCAGGTGTTCGCACTGTTCGTGCTGACGGTCGCGGCGGCCGAGGCGGCCATCGGACTTGCCATTCTCGTCGTCTTCTTCCGCAACCGCGGCTCGATCGCGGTCGAAGACGTGAACATGATGAAGGGTTGACGGAACCACCATGTATCAGGCCATCGTCTTCCTTCCACTGCTCGGCTTCCTGATCGTCGGCCTGTTCGGCACGTCGCTCGGCGCCAAGGCATCCGAATACATCACCTCGGGTTTCCTGGTGATTTCGGCGGTGCTGTCGTGGGTTGCCTTCTTCAGCGTCGGTTTCGGCCATGGCGAGGTGTTCGTCGTGCCGGTGCTGCGCTGGATCCAGTCCGGCGGGCTCGAAGCATCCTGGGCGCTGCGCATCGACACGCTGACGGTGGTGATGCTGGTGGTGGTCAACACCGTGTCGGCGCTGGTCCACATCTATTCGATCGGCTACATGCACCACGATCCGAACCGGCCGCGCTTCTTCGCCTATCTGTCGCTGTTCACCTTCGCCATGCTGATGCTGGTGACGGCCGACAATCTGGTGCAGATGTTCTTCGGCTGGGAAGGGGTGGGCCTCGCCTCCTATCTGCTGATCGGCTTCTGGTACAAGAAGCCGTCGGCCAATGCCGCCGCCATCAAAGCCTTCGTCGTCAACCGCGTCGGCGATTTCGGCTTCGCGCTCGGCATCTTCGGCTTGTTCGTGCTGTTCGGCTCGGTCAATCTCGGCACCATCTTCGCCAACGCAGCAACGTTCATCCCGGCTGAAGGCGCGCCGCAAGGTGCGGCGGTGCTGACCTTCCTCGGCCATGCGCTGGACAAGCAGACGGCGATGACCGTCGTCTGCCTGCTGCTGTTCATGGGCGCCATGGGCAAGTCGGCGCAGGTGCCGCTGCACACCTGGCTGCCGGACGCCATGGAAGGCCCTACGCCTGTCTCGGCACTCATCCATGCCGCCACCATGGTGACGGCCGGCGTGTTCATGCTGGCGCGGCTGTCGCCGTTGTTCGAACTGTCGCATTCGGCACTGACGGTGGTCACCTTCATCGGCGCCTTCACCGCCTTCTTCGCGGCGACGGTCGGTCTCGTCCAGAACGACATCAAGCGCGTCATCGCCTATTCGACCTGCTCGCAGCTCGGCTACATGTTCGTGGCGCTCGGCGTCGGCGCCTATGGCGCGGCGATCTTCCATCTGTTCACGCACGCCTTCTTCAAGGCCTTGCTGTTCCTTGGTTCGGGCTCGGTCATCCATGCCGTCTCCGACGAGCAGGACATGCGCAAGATGGGCGGCCTGCGGAAGCTGATCCCGACCACCTACTGGATGATGGTGATCGGCACGCTGGCGCTGACCGGCGTCGGCATTCCGGTGACGGTCATCGGCACCGCCGGCTTCTTCTCCAAGGACGCGATCATCGAGAGCGCCTTTGCCGGACATAACTCGGTCGCTGGCTTTGCCTTCATCCTGCTGGTCATCGCCGCCTGCTTCACCTCCTTCTATTCCTGGCGGCTGATCTTCATGACCTTCCACGGCAAGCCGCGGGCGAGCCATGAGGTGATGCACCATGTGCATGAATCGCCGCCGGTGATGCTGGTGCCGCTGTTCATCCTGGCCGCCGGGGCGCTGTTTGCGGGCATCATCTTCCACAATTCCTTTATCGGCGAAGGCTATGCCGAGTTCTGGAAGGCGTCACTGTTCACGCTGCCAAACAATCACATCCTGCACGACATCGAAGAACTGCCGCTGTGGGTCGAGCTGTCGCCCTTCATCGCCATGCTGATCGGCTTCGCGCTGGCCTGGAAGTTCTACATCCGCTCGCCGGAAATGCCGGTGAACCTGGCGAAGCAGAATCGCGGGCTCTACGCCTTCCTGCTCAACAAGTGGTATTTCGACGAGCTTTACGACTTCCTGTTCGTGCGGCCCGCCAAGCGCCTCGGCCATTTCCTGTGGAAGACCGGTGACGGCACCATCATCGACGGCCTCGGGCCGGATGGCATTTCGGCGCGCGTCGTCGATGTCACCAACCGCGTCGTCAAGTTGCAGACCGGCTACCTCTACCATTATGCCTTCGCCATGCTGATCGGCGTTGCCGCACTCGTCACCTGGATGATGCTCTGATGACCGCCTGGCCAATCCTCTCGCTGGTCACCTTCCTGCCGCTGGTTGGTGTGCTGCTGATCCTGTTCATCAATGATGACAGCGAAAACGCACGCCGCAACATCCGCGCCATCGCGCTGTTGACGACGACGTTCACCTTCATCATCTCGCTGTCCATCTGGACCGGCTTCGACAATTCGCAGGCCGGCTTCCAGTTTGTCGAGAAATTCGCCTGGCTCGACTCCGGCATTTCCTACCATATGGGTGTCGACGGCATTTCCATGCTGTTCGTCATCCTGACGACCTTCCTGATGCCGCTCTGCATCCTGGCGTCGTGGGAATCGATCGAGAAGCGCGTCAAGGCCTACATGATCGCCTTCCTGCTGCTCGAGACGCTGATGATCGGCGTGTTCTGCGCGCTGGATATCGTGCTGTTCTACGTCTTCTTCGAAGCCGGTCTGATCCCGATGTTCATCATCATCGGCGTGTGGGGCGGCAAGCGGCGCGTCTACGCCTCGTTCAAGTTCTTCCTCTATACGCTCGCCGGCTCGGTGCTGATGCTGCTTGCCATCATGGCGATGTTCTACCAGTCCGGCACGACTGACATCCCGACGCTGTTGACCCACCAATTCCCGGCCAACATGCAGACATGGCTATGGCTGGCCTTCTTCGCCTCCTTCGCGGTGAAGATGCCGATGTGGCCGGTGCACACCTGGTTGCCGGACGCGCACGTCGAGGCGCCGACGGCCGGTTCGGTGATCCTTGCCGCCATCCTTCTGAAAATGGGCGGGTACGGCTTCCTGCGCTTCTCCTTGCCGATGTTCCCGTTGGCATCCGAAATGTTCGCGCCGCTGGTCTTCACGCTGTCGGTCGTCGCCATCATCTACACCTCGCTGGTGGCGTTGATGCAGGAGGACATGAAGAAGCTGATCGCCTATTCGTCGGTCGCCCATATGGGCTTCGTCACGATGGGCATCTTCGCCATGAACCAGGAAGGCGTGCAGGGCGCGATCTTCCAGATGCTCAGCCATGGCCTCGTCTCGGGCGCGCTGTTCCTGTGCGTGGGCGTCATCTATGACCGCATGCACACGCGTGAGATCGCCGCCTATGGCGGGCTGGTCAACAACATGCCGAAATACGCCACCGTGTTCATGGTCTTCACCATGGCCAATGTCGGCCTGCCGGGTACATCAGGCTTCGTCGGCGAATTCCTGACCATGCTCGGCGTGTTCCGGGTCAACACCTGGGTGGCGTTCTTTGCGGCCACCGGCGTCATCCTGTCGGCGGCCTACGCGCTCTGGCTCTATCGCCGGGTGATCTTCGGTGCGCTGACCAAGGACAGCCTGAAGGGCCTGCTCGACCTGTCGCCACGCGAGAAGTTCATCATCTACCCGCTGGTCGTGCTGGTCATCTTCTTCGGCGTCTATCCCGCTCCCGTCTTCGACGCGACGGCCCAATCGGTCAAGTCGCTCGTCACCAATGTCACCGCATCCATCGGCGCCGCGCAGACCGCGGCGGCGAACTGACCAGAGGTTTTGCGAACCATGACGCCGGACCTTCTCTCCAGCCTGTCGCTCTCGACGCCCGAGCTGATCCTTGCCATCGGCGCGCTCGCGCTGCTGATGGTCGGCGCCTATTCACGCGCCAACACCGCCAACTTTGTCACGGGCCTTGCGGTGGCCGTGCTGGTGATCGCCGGTTTCTGGCTGATCTTCCAGACCGGGCAGGGCAGTGCCTATGGCAACGCCTTCATCCAGGATTCGTTCTCCCACTTCATGAAAGTGCTGGCACTGGTCGGCTCGGCGGTGACGCTGATCATGTCGATGCGCTTCGCCAAGGCGGAGCGTTTCGACAAGTTCGAATATCCGGTGCTGATCCTGCTGTGCACGCTCGGCATGATGCTGATGATCTCGGCCAACAGCATGATCGGGCTCTATCTCGGCCTCGAACTGCAATCGCTGGCGATCTATGTGCTGTGCGCGATCAACCGCGACAATCTGCGTTCGACCGAGGCCGGCCTGAAGTATTTCGTCCTCGGCGCGCTGTCGTCGGGCATGCTGCTTTACGGCATCAGCCTGGTCTACGGCTACACCGGCAACACCGGCTTCCAGGAAATCGCCTCGGCACTTGGCAGCGGCGAGCGCCAGCTTGGCCTGGTTTTCGGCCTGGTCTTCGTGCTGGCCGGACTTGCCTTCAAGATCTCAGCTGTGCCGTTCCATATGTGGACGCCCGACGTCTATGAAGGCGCGCCGACCCCGGTGACGGCCTTTCTGGCGGCCGCGCCCAAGATGGCGGCGATGGCGCTGATCGTGCGCGTCACCATGGGCGCGTTCAAGCCGATCGCCGCCGACTGGCAGCAGATCATCGTCTTCATCTCGATCGCCTCGATGGCGCTCGGCGCCTTCGCCGCGATCGGCCAGACCAACATCAAGCGGCTGATGGCGTATTCCTCGATCGGCCATATGGGCTACGCGCTGGTCGGCCTTGCTGCCAACAGCCAGGCCGGTGTGCGCGGTGTTGCCATCTACATGCTGATCTATCTGGTGATGACGCTCGGCACCTTCGCCTTCATCCTCGCCATGCGGCGCAAGGAAGGCAATGTCGAGCAGATCAGCGACCTGGCCGGGCTGTCGTCGACCAATCCGATCATGGCGACGATCCTGACCATCCTGATGTTCTCGCTGGCCGGCATTCCGCCGCTCGCCGGCTTCTGGGGAAAATGGTACGTCTTCCTCGCCGCCATCAACGCACATCTCTACGCGCTGGCGATCATCGGCGTGCTGGCCTCGGTGGTGGGCGCCTATTATTATCTGCGCATCATCAAGATCATGTGGTTCGACGAACCGGTCGGCGGCTTCGTGCCGATGGCCAGCGAACTGCGTGTCGTGCTCGGCGTCAGCGGCGCCTTCGTGCTGTTCTATGTGCTGATCGGCGGTCCGATCGGCACCTATGCCGAAGCCGCCGCCAAGACATTTTTCTAGACGGGATGGCATTTCGGCTGGCCCCAACCTCGGCGTCGGAAGGGTTCCGGCTCGAGGCCCATGACAGCGTCGGCTCCACCAATACGGTGGCGCTGGACCACGCAAGGGCAGGCGACCCGGGCAGGCTGTGGGTCGTTTCCAAGAAGCAGGAAAGCGGGCGTGGCCGGCGTGGCCGTGCCTGGGTCTCGCCCGAAGGCAATCTGGCCGCGACCTTGCTCGTCATCACCGGCGGCGAGCTTCGTCTTGCCGCGACGCTGGGTTTCGTTGCCGGCCTGTCGCTAGCCGATGCACTCGACGCCGTGGTTCCGAAAGGCCGCATCGCCATTGGCCTCGATGGCGCGAGCCAGGGGCATAACCGCTTCGAGCTGAAATGGCCGAACGACGTGCTTGCTTCCGGTGCGAAGCTCGCCGGCATCCTGCTGGAGTCGGCGATATTGGACGGTGGCCGCTTCGCGGTCGCCGTCGGCATCGGCGTCAATGTGGTGGCGCATCCGCCGGATTTGCCGTATCCCGCGACATCGCTGCAGGCACTGGGCGCGACATGCGACGCGGAAACGCTGTTCCTGGCGTTGTCGGATGCCTGGAGCGAGAATGCCCGCCTGTGGGATGAAGGGCGCGGCCTAGCCGCCGTCAGGCGGCGCTGGCTGGCGCGCGCGGCGGGGCTTGGCGGCGAGGTTGCTGTCAGAATTGACGGTAATGTGGTGCGTGGGGTGTTCGAGACCATTGACGAAGACTGTCGTTTCGTGATCCGCGACGATGAGGGGTCTGTTGTGACGATCGCAGCCGGCGACGTGCATTTCGGCGCGGTGGCGTCCGCCCGGGTTTAGAGCGGTTCATTGTTCGATATGAACAATGACGGCTATAACTGTTTGTTTCTGCGCAATTCCTGTGGGAAAGCCGTTACACGCTTTTCCTGGAATTGCTTCAACGGCTTGGCCTGAGGGCCAGGAAGGAAAAAATCATGGCGAAAGCCGAAAACGCTGAACTCGTCTTCGTGCCGCTTGGCGGCGTCGGCGAGATCGGCATGAACTTCGCCCTTTATGGCTACGGTCCGCCCAGCGCGCGCGAGTGGATCGTCATCGATGTCGGCGTCACCTTCCCGGATGCCAGTCTGCCCGGCGTCGACCTGGTGCTGCCCGACACGCGCTTCATCGAGGAAAACCTCGCCAATCTGCGCGGCATCATCATCACCCACGCGCATGAGGACCATTATGGCGCGCTGCTCGACACCTGGCCGAAGCTGAAGGCGCCAGTCTGGATGACACCGTTCAGCGCCGGGCTGCTGGACGCCAAGCGGCAGGGCGAGCAGGGCGCACCGAAGATTCCGGTGACGATCTACCGGGCCGGCGAAAAATTCACGGTCGGCCCGTTCGAGATCGAGGCCATTCCCGTCGCGCATTCCATTCCCGAACCAATGTCGCTGGCCATCACCACGCCGGCCGGCACGGTCATCCATACCGGTGACTGGAAGATCGATCCGGAACCGACGATCGGGCCCAAGACCGACGAGGCGCGTTTCCGGGCCTATGGCGACAAGGGCGTGCTGGCGCTGATCTGCGATTCGACCAATGCGCTGCGCGAAGGCGAATCGCCTTCGGAAGTCGCCGTCGGCGAGGGCCTGAAGGGCGTCATCCAGAGTGCTGTCGGCCGCGTCGCCGTCACCACCTTCTCCTCCAATGTCGGGCGCATCGTCTCCATCGCGAGAGCGGCACGCGATGCCGGCCGCCAGTGCCTGGTGCTGGGACGCTCGCTGAAGCGCGTTATCGATGTCGCCGACGAACTCGGCTATATGGACGGCTTGCCGGAGTTCATCGCCGAGGAAGATTTCGGCTTCATCCCGCGCGAAAACCTGGTGATCATCTGTACCGGCAGCCAGGGCGAGCCGCTGGCCGCGCTGGCCAAACTGTCGCGCGACGAGATGAAATCAGTGTCGCTGACAGCAGGCGACACGGTGGTGTTTTCCTCGCGCACCATCCCCGGCAATGAGAAGGCGATCCTCGAGATCAAGAACCGTCTCATCGATCTCGGCGTCAAGATCATCGAGGACGGCGATGCGCTGGTGCATGTCTCCGGCCATCCCCGCCGCAGCGAATTGCGCAAGATGTATGAATGGGTGCGCCCGCAGATCGGCGTTCCCGTGCATGGCGAGGCGGCGCATCTGGTGGCACAGGGCTCGCTGATGTCGACCTCCGGCATCGGCCAGGTGGCGCAGGTGCGCGACGGTGACATGCTGCGGCTTGCTCCCGGACCGGCCACGATCATCGACCAGGTGCCGTTCGGCCGCATCTACAAGGACGGCAGGCTGATCGGCACCGACCAGGCGATGGGCATTCGCGACCGGCGCAAATTGTCCTTTGCCGGCCATGTCGCGGTCAATGTCGTGCTCGACGACAAGTATGAACTGGCTGGCGATCCCGACCTGGTCGCCATCGGCGTTGCCGAAGCCGATGCCAGCGGCGAGACGCTGGAAGATTTGATGATCGATGCGGCCGTCGGCGCGGTGGATTCGATCCCCCGCCAGCGGCGAAAGGACCTCGACCTGGTTCAGGAAGCGGTACGGCGCGCGGTGCGCGGCGCCGCCAACGAAGCCTGGGGCAAGAAACCGCTGGTGACGGTATTCGTTACACGGTGAGGACGGCAGTGGTTCGCTACAAGTTCAGCTGATAGCTGACCGGAAGCCAGCGAAAAAAACCGTTCGCCGATTCGATGTAGCCCAGGCCTGGAAATGGCATGTGATGGCCGGCGACCAGCAGGCGCTGTTCCGCGGCCATTTTCAGCAGGCGCTTGCGGGTCTCGACGGCCTGCTCTTTGTGGTCATCGAAGTCGGCATGCCACTCCGGATGCTGGATGGACACGACATAGTGCAGGAAGGCGTCCGACCAGATCAGCAATCGCTGGCCGCCGCTTTCGACGAGAAATGCCAGCAGGCCGGGGGAATGACCTGACGCGTCGATGGCGGTAATGCCCGGCAGCACCTCATCTCCAGGCGCTATGAATGTTGCCCGGTCGGCCAGCCCGGTGCAAATCTGTCTGAACAGATCACGGTTGGCCAATCTGGCCTCGCGAACCGCTGTTCCCTCGGTCCAGAAGGCGAACTCCGCGGCGCCGAATACATAGCGTGCCCGGCTGAAAACGGGTTCGCCATTTCTGACGAGCCCGCCGATGTGATCCGGGTGGCCGTGCGTGATGACCACCACGTCGATATCTTCAGGCCCGAGCCCAAGGTCTTGCAAACAGTCCAGGAGTGAACTGCCTTCATCTCCGCATCCGGTGTCGAACAGGATCTTTTGGGAACCGGTGTCGATCAGCGTCGGGATGAAACAATGTTCGTACCGATCCGGGTCGATGAAGTTCGAGACCGCGAGTTCGAGCACCGCGCTTGGCGGCTGTCCGGCTGCAAAGGCCGATGCAAGGTTGTCGCGAACATCGACGGCGTCGAGCAAGGTGGCAATCTTGAATGACCCGAGATCGAAGGTGAAAACGCGGGCGCGGGCAGGGCGGATGTAAGACATTGCCGTTTGTACTTTGCGGTTGCCGGTCGGAACAGCCTCGATCGTGATTTGGGAGAGTGTTCACCAAAGTGCGACAGTGCGCGCCTCGTGAATGGCTGTTGATCTCGGCCGATTTGACGTATGACGCCAGCCATTGGACAGAGGAGAGAGCTCGGACATGCTCGGACGGCTGAACCATGTCGCGGTTGCGGTGCCGGACCTGGCTGCTGCCGTTGCTGCTTACCGCAACACGCTGGGCGCCGAAGTGACGGAGCCGCAGGCTTTGCCGGAGCATGGTGTCACGGTTGTGTTCGTGAATGTCGGCAACACCAAGATCGAATTGCTGGAGCCCTTGGGCGAGGGCTCGCCGATTGCCGCGTTCCTGGCGAAGAGCCCGTCCGGCGGCATGCATCATCTCTGCTACGAGGTCGACGACATCCTGGCCGCGCGCGATCAGCTCAAGGCCGCCGGCGCCCGCGTGCTGGGCGACGGCAACCCGAAGACCGGCGCGCATGGCAAGCCGGTGCTGTTCCTGCATCCGAAGGATTTCTTCGGCACGCTGATCGAACTGGAGCAATCATGAGCTGGGTTTCGTTCACCGCCCTGTTTTTGCGACCTGGTGGGTGGTGCTGTTCGCCGTGCTGCCGTTCAGCGTCCGCACACAAGACGACGATCACGACGTGACGCTGGGTACGGTTCCAAGCGCGCCGCGCGGGCCGCATATGCTGCGCGCCGTGATCCGCACCACCATCGCCACGGCGATCCTGATGGGCATTTTCTATGGCCTGACGCACGGGCTGGGATACAGTCTCAACGACATCCCGCACATCGTGCCGGATTTCGGCCAGACCCCGGCAAAATAGATCTCCCCGAGAGGGCGCTCCGACTATATCGGAGCGCTGCGGAGGCGGGTCGAGCGGCGGCATGTTTCGCGGCCGTTCGCTTGCTGACGCAAGGTCATGTAGCCTGGGAACAGGCCGCGCTAACCAGATGATTGCACAAAAAAAATGCAAGGCACGAGGCCTTGCAATTAAACGCGTCCGATCTGTTTCCGTTTTCCGGCGGCAGCGAATAACCGCGCCTAGATCGCATCCTCCCAAGACTTTGACCGCGTAGGAGAGCAGATTTTTCTCCGCCCTCTCGGTTATCGCGGGACATTAGCCTAAGGCGAATGAAAATGTCACGAAGAATTTTGCCTCGAAACAGGCATTCTCGTGCTGCACTGCACAATAGTATGGCATGCTTTGCTTTCGAAACGACCACAGAGCCTTTGCGGCATGTCCTCAGTTGACGCGCGCAAAGAATTGGCGGCCAAAGCCGAAGACGTTCGGCTGTCCCGCACAATCGGTTGGACCCTATTTTGTGACACCGGCCTCAGTCATCGCTTTCTCGACCATGCCGATCCAGCCTTCGTTGGCACCGGGCAAGCGTCCTTCAGATTTCAGTCCGGTCAGCATGACCAGCGCGGCCTTGAAATTTGTCGACGGGTCAACGCCAGCCACAGCAAGCTTGTAGCGGCTGTAGGCGGCATCGACCGTGCGCTGTGCGTTGCCCGGATCGGCTTGCAGCTGCGCCTTGGCGATGACGAAGCCAGCCTGGTAATCCGCAGCCGCGCCGGTCCTGTCGCCCTTGCCCATCAGCACGTCGCCGATCCGGTTGTGGCCAACCGCAAGGTCGCGCTGCCATTCGGCATTGTCGGGGTCGAGTTCGGCCAGGTATTCCGCAATGGCCTGCGCGGAACGGCGGTCGGCGAGCGATCCATCAAGGTCTCCGGCCTCGGCGCGGGCGTCGGCTATCTTGCCCAGCGCAAGCTCGAGGTCACGCCGCCATAATGTGTTGCCGGGGTCGCGCGCCACCAGCCTCCGCGCGATATCGACGCTGCGCTGGTAGGGTTCGAAAGCCTTTTCGTTGTGCCCCGTCAGCCGCTGCAGGTCGCCGATAGCGGTGAGGCTGACGGTGATGTCGCGCTGCAGTTCGGCGTCGTCTGGCATCTTCTTCGCCAGCGCCTCGGTGATCTGCAAGGACACTTCATATTCGGCGATCGAGCCTTCGAGATCATTGGTCAGCCTGAGCGCCAGCCCGACCTTGGAATGGCTTACCGAAAGGTCGCGCCGAAAGCCGTCATTATCAGGCGCTTTCTCGACCAGGAATTCGGCCACCTTGAGCGCCGAACGGTAGTTCGCCAGCGCGCCGGGTCCGTCGCCCGAAACCCGCATGGCGTCGCCGATGCGGTTGAAGCAGACGGCGTAGTCGCGCAGATAGCCAAGCGTAGGCTCCTTTTCGAGGATCGCCTTCATTGTGGCGAGAGCCTGCTGGTAAAGCGCGATCGCGCCGGCGGTATCGCCCATCGCCTTCCTGACGTCGGCGACCTTGTTCTGCGCCACGGCAAGGTCGCGCTGGTGGTCGATCTTGTCGGGCTCGGCGGCCGCACGTTTCTCGGCGGACCGGACCATCGAATCATAGGCTTTGCCGGCTTCCTGCAGATGACCGACGGTCGTTTCCAGTGTGCCGATCAGTTCCCAGGACAGTGTCTGCTGATAGCGCGCGTCGTCCGGTATCTGGAAACCCTCGACATCAGCGTAGAGCGCCACGGCCTTGCGGTAGTCTTCGATGGCGAGGTCGTAACGCAACTGCGCCTGCGAGGCGCCGCCGGCTAAATAGTGCGTCGTGGCCTCCGACAGCGTACGTTCGATGAAGCGGTTTTTCAGATCGTCGCGCGACTTGCCGTCGATATCGGCTGCCTTGCCAAGCAGCGCACGTGCCTCGTCGAACGAGCCGAGTGCCAATTGCGCTTCGGCCTGTTGGCGCAGCGCCGTCACCTGCGGATCGGAGGAGGCGAAGTTGCGCAAATCGGCTCGCACCTTGATGAAAGCGTCGGCCGCTTCCTGGAGTTTTTGCTGGCGCTGCCCTGGCGCCATCGCCTTGCCATCGGAGGTGATGAGTGCGGCGTATAACGGCGCCAGCGGCATGTCGGCGTGGGCCGCCACCGCCTCGACCTCGACGCGCAAGTCCGGCGTGACATCGGCCATGGCGAGCAGCAGCCGATCGCGCTCGGGCAGGGCGTCCTTGCTGGCCTGCGCGGCGAAGAACAGCCGCGGCAAGCCGCTCTCGACATAGGGAAGCTGCTTGCCGCGTGAAAGATCGTAGACCTGTTGCTGCACCAGCGTCAGCACGGAGCGTATTTCCAGTCCGTCGGTGGGCAGGAACCTGGCCAATGCGGCGGAAAACTCGGAATTGCCGGATGCGCCGTCGGACGCTGTCTGTCCGGGCGCCGCGGAGAAGGCGAACAGCACGTTTTCCGCCCGGCCCATGCGTCCGAGCCCGGGCTTGGCTTCGGCTTTCACCTCTGGCGCGATGGACACCACGCCGCGTCCTTCGCCAGAGTTACTGTCTCCAGATTGGCCGCCCCCGGATTGGCCGAAAGGATCGTTGCGGCAGGCATCGAGCACCACGAGGCCGATCTTGCCGACCGCGGTCACCGTCTCGCGCACCTCCTCAAGCGGAAGGCTTGTAGCTTTCAACCGGTCCAGGGAAGACGGATCGGCATCGACCGGCAGAAGACGGTTGTCGCCGGCGATCTCGACGCCATGGCCAGAGAAATAGATCAGCGCGACATCGGCGCCGGCCGCATCATCGCGAAAGTCCTCCAGCGCGCGGCGCATACGCTTCAAGTCGCGGTTCGCTTCGGTGGTGACGTCGAAGCCGAGTTTTTGCAGCGCCGATTCGATCGTGCGGCTGTCGTTCACCGCATTCTTCAGGGGCCGCACGTTGCGGTACTCGTCGGCTGCAATGATGAGCGCGACCCGCCGCTCGGCGTGTGCCGCCGAGACGAAAAAGGTCGCAAGGATGACTGCCAGGAAAAAACGCAATGCCCCAATCCACCCAAGCAGACAGCGTCCCACGGCTTTTCGGCTCAAGCAAGCCGGCGCAACATGATCTGGGAAGTGAGGGAATCCGGCAAGAGGGCGGCAATGTGCCGCCATGGCCGGGTTCCCATTGTGCCATGAAATGGCTATGAAGCCGGGTCAAGCAAGCTTGTGTCGCGCCGATTCTGGCGTGGCCGTTCTCACTCACGGACCAGTCCATGCGTTTGTCGCGCTATTTCCTGCCTATCCTCAAAGAAAATCCGCGCGAGGCCGAGATCGTCTCGCATCGGCTGATGCTGCGTGCCGGCATGATCCGCCAGCAGGGGCAGGGCAGCTTTTCCTGGCTGCCACTCGGCAAGCGGGTGCTGGACAAGGTCTGCCAGATTATCCGCGAGGAGCAGAACCGCGCCGGTGCGCTGGAAATCCTGATGCCGACCATCCAGTCGGCCGATCTGTGGCGCGAAAGCGGCCGCTATGACGACTACGGCAAGGAGATGCTGCGCATCAAGGATCGACAGGACCGCGACATGCTCTACGGTCCGACCAATGAGGAAGTGGTCACCGAAATCGTCCGTGCTTACGTCAAGTCCTACAAGGACCTGCCGCTCAATCTCTACCACATCCAGTGGAAGTTCCGTGACGAGGTGCGGCCGCGCTTCGGCGTCATGCGCTCACGCGAATTCCTGATGAAGGACGCCTATTCCTTCGACCTCGATTTCGAAGGCGCGAGAGCTGCCTATAACAGGATGTTCGTGTCCTACCTCAGGACCTTCACGCGCATGGGCCTGCAGGCGATCCCGATGCGGGCCGATACCGGGCCGATCGGCGGCGATCTCAGCCACGAATTCATCATCCTGGCCGACACCGGCGAGAGCCAGGTCTATTGCGATCGCGATTATCTGTCGCTCCAGGTGCCCGGCGAAAACACCGACTTCGCCAATGACGCCGAGATATCGGACATCGTCAAAACGTGGACGACGCCTTACGCCGCCACCGACGAAATGCATGATGAGGCGGCGTGGGACAAGCTCGGCGAAGCCGACCGGGTCTCGGCGCGGGGCATCGAGGTCGGCCATATCTTCCATTTCGGCGACAAATATTCGAAGCCCATGGGCGCCAAGGTGACCGGGCCCGACGGCAAGGATCATTTCGTCTCCGGCGGCTCCTACGGCATCGGCCCGTCGCGGCTTGTCGCGGCGATCATCGAAGCCAGCCACGATGAGAACGGCATCAT
Source organism: Mesorhizobium kamtschaticum (assembly GCF_056174585.1). NCBI lineage: Bacteria > Pseudomonadati > Pseudomonadota > Alphaproteobacteria > Hyphomicrobiales > Phyllobacteriaceae > Mesorhizobium > Mesorhizobium kamtschaticum. The sequence continues at coordinate 4,147,185 of NZ_CM149691.1, forward strand.
CTGGCCGGACGCCGTGGCGCCGTTCGACATCGGCCTGATCAACATGAAGGTGGGCGACGCCGAGTGCGACCGCGTCTGCGACGAGCTCTATGCCGCCTTCGCAGCCAGCGGCAAGGATGTGCTTTACGACGACACCGACCAGCGGCCGGGCGGCAAGTTCGCCACCGCAGACCTGATCGGCCTGCCCTGGCAAGTCATCGTCGGGCCGCGCGGCGTGGCCGCCGGCGAGATCGAGATCAAGAATCGCAAGACCGGTGAGCGCGAAACACTGCCGCTGGCCGACGCGAAAAGACGCTTCGGTGCGGCCGCATGAGCGAGGCGGCGGCGACAAGATCGGCGGGCGCCGGCCCTTTCTCCATCTTCGAACGCATGGTGGCGTGGCGCTATTTGCGCTCGCGGCGCAAGGAGACGGTGATTTCCGTCATCGCCTCGATCTCCTTCCTCGGCATCATGCTCGGCGTCGCGACGCTGATCGTCGTCATGGCTGTGATGAACGGGTTTCGCGCCGAGCTTCTGACGCGCATCCTTGGCGTCAACGGCCATCTGATCGTCCAGCCGCTCGATTCGCCGCTTGAGGACTACGCCCAGGTTGCCGGCCGCATCAACGGCGTGCCCGGCGTCAAATACGCCATCCCGCTGATTGACGGCCAGGTGCTGGCGCAAGGCAATGTCGGCGGCGGCACCGGCGCGCTGGTGCGCGGCATACGCGGTGAAGATCTCGGCAAGATCGCCATCGTCGCCAGCAACATCAAGCAAGGTTCGCTCGCCGATTTCGATAGCGGCGAGGGCGTCGCCATCGGCAAACGCATGGCCGAGAATCTTGGGCTGACGCTGGGCGACACCATCACGCTCATCTCACCCGATGGCGATGTGACGCCGATCGGCACGACACCGCGCATGAAAGGCTACAAGATCGCGGCGATCTTCGAAGTCGGCATGTCGGAATATGACACGTCCATCGTCTACATGCCGTTCTCCGAAGCGCAGCTCTATTTCAACATGGATGGCCGCGCGCAGACGATCGAGATCTATGTCGACAATCCTGACGATGTCGACGCGCTGAAACCGAAGGTGGAAGAGGCGGCGCAGCGGCCGATCGACATGGTCGACTGGCGCCAGCGCAACGAGACCTTCTTTCCGCCCTGCAGGTCGAACGCAACGTCATGTTCATGATCCTGACGCTGATCGTGCTGGTGGCGGCGCTCAACATCATTTCCGGGCTGATCATGCTGGTGAAGGACAAGGGGCACGACATTGCCATCCTGCGCACCATGGGCGCGACGCGCGGTGCCATCCTGCGCATCTTCCTGATGACGGGGGCGGCGATCGGCGTCACCGGCACGCTTGCCGGCGTGCTGCTTGGCGTCGTCATCTGCACCAACATCGAATCGATCCGCCAGTTCTTCTCCTGGATGACCGGCAAGGTGTTGTTCAACCCGGAGCTCTACTTCCTCAGCCAGCTGCCGGCAAAGATGGATCCACGCGAGACGACCTATGTCGTCATCATGGCACTTGGCCTGTCCTTCCTGGCGACGGTGTTTCCGGCGTGGCGGGCGGCTCGCCTCGATCCCGTCGAAGCCTTGAGGTACGAGTAGTGGCCGAGGTCATTATTGAGCTGAAGAGTGTCGAGCGGCACTATGTGCAAGGGCCGCGCAAGCTCACCATCTTGAACGGCGCCGATTTTTCGCTGAAGCGCGGTGAGATGGTGGCGCTGGTGGCGCCGTCGGGCACCGGAAAGTCGACGCTGCTGCATACCGCCGGCCTGTTGGAACGCCCCGACGCCGGCGACGTGATCCTGTCCGGCCGGGCCTGCGGGCGGCTGTCCGATGACGAGCGCACGTCGATCCGCCGCAACGATGTCGGCTTCGTCTATCAGTTTCATCATCTGCTGCCGGAGTTTTCCGCATTGGAAAACATCATGATGCCGCAGCTGATCAAGGGCCTGTCGCGCAAGGAAGCGGCCGAGCGCGCCGCACAGCTGCTCGACTATATGCAGATCGGCAAGCGCGCATCGCACCGGCCGGCCGAATTGTCCGGCGGCGAGCAGCAGCGCGTCGCGATTGCCCGTGCGGTCGCCAATGCGCCGCTGGTGCTGCTGGCCGACGAGCCGACCGGCAACCTTGACCCGGTCACCGCCTCCTACGTGTTCGACGCGCTGGGCGCACTGGTCAAGCAATCGGGCCTCGCGGCGTTGATCGCGACCCACAATCACGACCTGGCATCGCGCATGGATCGGCGCGTTACTCTGGCCGATGGTAAAGTCGTGCCGCTTTAGGCTGTGCCGACGCTCAAGTGATGCCGGCCTGACCTGAAGCTCACCATATCCAGCCAGGTTTCCACGACGATAGGTTGACCGGATTTCGCCTGGTTTTCCGGGTCTCGCCGACGGGCCGTCGCCACGCATTGTCGTGACCTGTTGATAGGTCCCACTCCGTCAACCTTTTCTTAACCCTGCCGATTTGATCGCTCGAAGATTCCGGCCGCGGGCGGATTCTGCTCGTTGACTTTGAAACAAAATTAGAACAAATTGCGAACATATCAACAACAGGAGAGAGTTATGACCGATCTGGTTCAGGATGTCATCTCGCTGGTTTGCATGAGTGCGTTTCTCGTTTCCATGGCGATCTGGATCGGCGCCATGTGATTTGGCGGCTCTTGCCGCCGTCGTTCCCTGCGGTTGAAACCCGCTTCGCCGTTAAGTCTTTCTTGCCGCCGCGGCGCTAGGGTGCGTCTCCAAGGCAGGAGCAACGTCCAGGTGTCGCCCATCGTCACGGCCATTCTGGTGGCCAGCAATCTCGGGCTGATCTTTCTCTTGATGACCGTGCCGCTTGGTTTGCGCACGGTCAGGGTCAGCCGCGTGATTGCGACGGACCGCCAGCGCCTCTGGCAGGCGCTGTGGCCGCTTGGCAGCGATGCCGGCTGGTCCGGCGAGATCCTGTCGGCTGAGCCGCTGGACGGTGAGGGGGTGTCCCGCATCATGCTGTCGTGGGAAGGCCGCGACGGCAAGCCGATCGAGCGCAGGGCGCGGTTTGAAGACGTCGTCGAGGGCAGTCGCTTCGCCATGCGCGTCCTCGAGGATACGGCGCTCGATGTCTCGTTCTGGAAAGACTATCGCGAAACCGCCGAACTTGTTTCCGAAGCCAGCGGCACGCGGGTGACGCTCAGCCAGACGGATCGTTACCGCGGCGCTGCCTTTCTGGTGTTTCGGTACTTCGCCATACGCCGCGAGCTGTCCAAGCTGCAGCGTTGGGCGGTAACCGGGCAATATCGCAAGGGCGGCTGGTTCGAGCATCCGCTGAGCCAGGTCGGCTTTGCCGTGCTGTCGGCGTTGATCCTGTGGCCGTTCTTCGGTCTCCATCTCGGCGGGCTGGCGCTGGCCGCCATCCTGACGTCGGTCGTGGCCTTGCACGAGCTCGGCCACATGGCGGCGTTCCGGCTGATGGGCCACCGCAAGGCCCGAATGATCTTCATTCCACTGCTTGGCGGCATCGCCATTGGCGGCCGGCCCTATAACAGCCGTTTCGAGGTGGCGTTCGTGGCGCTGATGGGGGCGGGTTTCTCCGCCTTCCTGGTGCCGATCGTCATTGCCGCCAGTGCGTTTGCGGGCGGCGAGGGGCACAAGGCCGCGGCCGCGCTGCTGGCGGCGCTGGCAGGCTGCGCGGCCCTGTTCAACATCGCCAATCTGGTGCCGGTGTGGAAGTTCGACGGCGGCCAAGTGCTGCGCCAGATCTGCCCGGGCCGATCGCGCTGGCGCTGGCCTCGTTCTTCCTGCTTTCCGTCTTCCTGGCACTTGGCCGACAGGCAGGCTTCTCGTCCGGCTTTCTAATCGTGGCGGGGGCGGTCTTTTCGATCCTCAGCCTGCTCACTGTCGGCAGCGGCGTGAAGCCTCGCCACGAGTTGGAGCCGATCCGCACCGTTGACCGCTTCGCCATCGCCGGCGCGCTGCTGGCGGTGTTCACCATTCATGGCTGCGGCGTGTTGTGGGCGTCGGCGCAACTGCTTTGAGCTCGTGTTGAGTCCGAAAGGGTCAACCGGCCTTGCGGACTGCTTCGGCGGTCAAGGCAGTGGCAGGACCGAACACGTCCTCGAAGGCTGATTTCAGCGCCAGATCAAGGTCGGCCATGCCGACGGGAAGACCGAGATCGACGAGGCTGGTGACGCCGTGGTCCTGCACGCCGCAGGGCACAATGCCGCCGAAATGCTCGAGCTCCGGTTCGACATTGATGGCGATGCCGTGAAAGCTTACCCAGCGCCGCAGCCGGATGCCGATCGCCGCGATCTTGTCCTCCGCCGGCGAGCCGTCCAGCAGCGTAGGGCGATCGGGCCGCACCACCCACACGCCGACACGGTCCTCGCGGCGCTCACCATGGACGTTGAAGGCGGCGAGCGTGCCGATGATCCACTGTTCGAGTGCGGCGACGAAAGCGCGCACGTCTTCACGCCGCCGCTTCAGGTCAAGCATGACATAGGCAACCCGCTGGCCGGGCCCATGGTAGGTGTATTCGCCGCCACGGCCGGCCGAAAGACCGGAAAGCGGTCGGGATCGATCAGGTCCTCGATGCGGGCGCTGGTGCCGGCGGTGTAGAGCGGGGGATGTTCGACCAGCCAGACCATTTCGCCGGCGGCGCCGCTGCGGATCGCCTCGGCACGCGCCTCCATGAAGGCGAGCGCATCGGGATAGGCGGTGAGGCCAGGCTCGATGCGCCATTCGACCGGCGCTGAACCGGGCAGGGGCAGGAACGACGTGGCAATCTGGCTGCGTTCTGGCATGACGTGTCGCTTTTTGCTCATGCATGTCGTGGTCCCAAAACCGCCTTGCATTTTTGGGCGACATGCAACGCCTTCCATATGGCGTCAATCGTCCAAAACGTCCAGTTCCGGCCCTTCATTCCAATCCTGTGGACCGTTATGCCAATCGCTTGAGATTATTGCGTGCCGCGCACTTGTTTCGCCGGAAACGATTTGCTACACGCCGCGAGCCGGTCGGTTCCGGCTCCTACCACGTGCGGTCGTGGCGGAATTGGTAGACGCGCAGCGTTGAGGTCGCTGTGGGGCAACCCGTGGAAGTTCGAGTCTTCTCGACCGCACCAATATTTCCTGAAGCAAGCCTTCGGACGCCGTGAAATCACCTCCGGCAATCTGGCGATCATCAGACCCCGAGCACGGCGCTGGCCGTCCTACAAAGGCTGGACCCTTGGTCCATTCGGCAGATCGACGGTCACGACGAGGCCGGTTGGCTGGTTGTCGTGCAATTCGATCTTGCCGCCGTGGCCCTGGATGATGTCCGCTACGATTGAAAGGCCGAGACCAAAGCCGTGCTTCGAGGCAACGCCGCGTGACATGTCCTCCTTGAAGAAGGGTTCGAAAACGCGGGAGCGCGCCGTCATCAAAATGCCCGGCCCATCGTCGCCGACCGCGATGCGCGCCGCCGTGTCGGTCTGCGTCAATGCGACGGTGACGTTGCCGGCGAATTTGACCCCGTTATCGCACAAATTGGTGATCGCGCGCGCCAGCGCGTTGGGCTTGCACCAGCCCAGAAGCCTGTCCGGTCCGGAATAGGAAACCGAAAACCCGACATCGGAGAATTCGGCACAGACGGTTTGCAGCACGCTGGCAATGTCGGCCCGCTGCAGCTTCTCCGTCGAGACATCGTTGCGCAGATAGGTCAGGGTCTCGTCGATCAGATCTTCGATATGCTGGACATCGGACAGCAGGGCGGTTCGAACAGGCCCATCCTCCATGCGCTCGGCGTGAAGCCGCAGCCGTGTCAACGGCGTGCGCAGATCATGACTGACGCTGCGCAACATGCGCGTGCGGTTTTCGATCATCGTGCGGATACGCGCTCGCATCCTGTTCAGCGCGCGCGTCAGGCCGACCATTTCGATGGAGCCATGTTCGGCGAAAAGCTCGTTGCCATTCTCGATCTCGGCCTCTCCCACTGCCGCCGAGATGCGCTTCAACGGGTCCGTCACGGCCCATACCGCAAACAGCCAGATCAGGATGGGCAAGGCGACGAAAGCCATGAATCTGTAGAACGAGGCACGCACGAAACCTGACGTCAGCCAGGAATCGGGCATGCCGAAATGCGCCAGGACGCTCTGCTGGTCCAGATCGACGACAAACGCGTGTTGGCCGCCGATCCTTGTCCAGTGTCCATCAACCGTCCCGCCGTCGATTCGGAAGAGCCATTCGATGCTTCGCCATTGCAGATAGGAATAGGGAATATTGCGGATCTGTTCCCTGGGCAGGATCTTGAAATCAAGGCCAGCTCGCATCGCCGTTGCCAGAATGGCACTGCGCGCTTCAGTTGGTGTTTCGCGCAACAAGGCAGCGACAATGGCAGCCCGGCTTTCGCTATCTTCCACAACGGGAAGGTCGACATTCTCTATCCAACCTTCGACGACCGATCCGACGGACATGATCACAATCACCGCGATGAAAATGATTGCCGCGAACTGCCCACGCACCGACTGGGGCAGGAATCGGCGGACCAGATCCTTCACGCTTCCTCCACCGTCGCGGTGAAAATGTAGCCACCCAGCCGAACGGTCCTTAGAAGCACCGGGTCGCGCGCGTCCTTTTCGATCTTCTGGCGGATTCGGCTGACATGGACATCGACGCTGCGCTCGATCGGGCCGGCAAGTCCGGCATGGGTTACGCTGAGAAGTTCCTCGCGCGACAGAACCCGGCCCGCATTGCGGCAGAACGCCAGCAACAGATCGAATTCATGCGTCGTGGTCGCAACCCGCGCATTGCTCGGATCGTGCAATTGTCGGCGAACGGGATCGAGGCGCCAGCCGTTGAAGCAAAGCACCTTTGTCCGGTCCCGTTCGTTGGGGGCCGTGCGGCGCAGCAACGCCCGTATCCTTGCCGTCAGTTCGCGCGCGCTGAACGGTTTCGTCACGTAGTCGTCGGCGCCGATCTCCAGTCCGAAGATGCGGTCGATTTCCTCGCCAAGTGCTGTCAGCATCAGGATCGGAACGTTCGTTTGCGCGCGAAGCCGGCGGCAGATGCTGAGGCCGTTTTCACCCGGCAGCATGATATCGAGCACGATCAGATCGAATTTCTGGTTGCGAAGCGCGGCGTTCATGCGGACGCCGTTGCCGGCGACTTCCACGATCATGCCGTTTTCGGTGAGCGTCTCGCCCAGCATGCGCGCGATCTCGATATCGTCTTCGACAATGAGGATACGCGACCCTTGCCTCGCCGATTTGAACTCGGCGTTCAAATCGATCCGGCCAGAGTCTGCCGCAGCCTGCATTGCTGGATGTGTGGGCATTAAAACCGATATCCGACAAGGAGCATCCCCGAGGGCTGGACCTTGTCGACGACAACAGGGCTGTCGGCGACGTCACGGTGTCGAGGAATGTCGCCGACACGAAAGGCACCGGCATGACCTTGAACTCGTTGCTGCCCTCATATTTGGGAGCGATGATGGCGCCACCGCCAAGGACGACATGCCAGTCGCCCAGTTTCTGTTCGAAGCGCCCGAAACGGGAAGGCTCGGGCGGCGGGGTCAAATCCCCAGTATCGGCATCCGTATCGACGGCAATTGCGTCCGCCGCCAGCACGATCCCCGAATGCGTTGAAAACAGGATTGCCATCGCCGCGAGGGAGGCCCGGCCGGCGAAGGTCCCAGAAACCATTTTGAACATGCATGCTCCAGAGCAGCGAGGCAGTAAGAGCCCCTGATGCTCGGACTATTTCAGGTGAAAGTGGCTGCATGCGTGAAGTGATGTTAAGTTTTGTTGCGCAATCTTGGTCTGATGTTGTCGCCTGTACGAGCGCGCTCTGAAATGGCGGGGCGTCGGTTTGCTAGTCCGGCGTGTACGCAAATTCCTGAATTCGATTTCCCAACGGCACTGGCGGCGGGTCATGCCGACCGCGCCGCCGCTTGATGTTTCCGCAACAGCCGCCTGACAGCGGAGATCAAGCCGCCTTCTTCATCCGCGCCAGCGTGTCCGCCACGACCTCGCCAAACGACGATGGCGTCGGCACGATGATCACGCCGGCCTCTTTCAGGATTTCGACCTTCTCCTGCGCCGACTCGCCGAAGGCCGAGATGATGGCGCCGGCGTGGCCCATGCGGCGGCCTTTTGGGGCGGAAAGGCCGGCGATGTAGGCGATCAAAGGCTTGCGCATATTATCGCGCGCCCAGATCGCTGCTTCGGCTTCCTGCGGTCCGCCGATCTCGCCGATCATCACCACGGCGTCGGTCTCGTCATCCTGTTCGAACAGTTTTAGAATGTCCTTGAAGGACGAGCCGTTGATCGGGTCGCCGCCAATGCCGACGCTGGTCGACACACCGATGCCCAGCGCCTTCATCTGCGAGGCGGCCTCATAGCCGAGCGTGCCGGAGCGCCCGACGATGCCGATGCGGCCGGGCAGGTAGATGCTGCCGGGCATGATGCCCATCAGCGCCTGTCCGGGGGTAATCATGCCGGCGCAGTTCGGTCCGACGAGCCGCATGCGGTCCTCGAAGCGGTAGCGGCGCATGTAGCGCTTGACCTGCATCATGTCCTGCGACGGGATGCCGTCGGTGATGCAGACGCAGAGTTTTATGCCCGCATCCGCTGCCTCCATGATCGAATCGGCGGCGAAGGGTGGCGGCACGAAGACGATGCTGGCCTCGGCGCGGGTCTCACGCACCGCGCCCTTGACCGTGTTGAAGACCGGCAGGCCGAGATGCGTCTGGCCGCCCTTGCCGGGGGTGACGCCGCCGACCAGCTTGGTGCCGTAACGCTTCATGTCCTCGGCATGGAAGCTGCCGATCTTGCCGGTAAAGCCCTGGACGATGACGCGGGTGCTGCGATTGAGCAGGATTGCCATTTTTTCGACCTCCCTCAGGCTGCTTTTTTCTTGGCGGCCGCGCGCCATGCAGCGACGGCTTTTTCGGCGGCTTCGGCCAGCGTGTCGGCGACGATCACCGCCTCGCCGGAATCGGCTAGGATGCGGCGGCCTTCCTCGGCTTTGGTGCCGGAGAGCCGGACCACCAGCGGCACGTTGACGCCGACCTCGCGTATTGCCTTGATGACGCCCTCCGCGACCCAGTCGCAGCGGTTGATGCCGGCGAAGATGTTGACCAGGATGGTCTCGACATTCTTGTCGCCGAGCACGGCGCGGAAGGATTTCGCCACCCGTTCGGGCGAGGCGCCGCCGCCAATGTCGAGGAAATTGGCCGGCTCGCCGCCGGCGATCTTGATCATGTCCATGGTGGCCATGGCCAAACCGGCGCCGTTGATGATGCAGCCGATATTGCCGTCGAGGCCGACATAGGAGAGGCCGCGGTCGCTGGCGAAGGTTTCGCGCGGGTCTTCCTGGCTCTTGTCGCGCAGCTCGGAAATTTCCGGCCTGCGAAAAAGCGCGTTCTCGTCGAACGACATTTTGGCGTCGAGCGCGATCAGGCTTCCGTCGCGGGTCACCACCAGCGGATTGATCTCCAGCATCGAGGCGTCGTAGTCGCGGAACACCTGGTAGCAGCTGAAGATGGTTTCGGTCGCCTTGCCGATCAAATCGTGGTCGAGGCCGAGCCCGAAGGCAATCTCGCGGGCCTGGAAGCGCTGCATGCCGACGCCGGGATCGACCGATGTGCGCAGGATGGAATCGGGCGCCTTCTCGACGATGTCCTCGATCTCCATGCCGCCGGCGGCCGAAGCCACGATCATGACGCGCTCTTCCTTGCGGTCGAGGACGAAGCCGACATAGAGCTCCTGCGCGATGTCGACGGCTTCCTCGAGATAGAGCCTGGAGATCAGCTTGCCGCGCGGACCGGTCTGCTGGGTCACCAGCTTGCGGCCGAGCATGGCCTCGGCGGCACTCGAAATCTCCTCGTCATTGGCGCACAATTTTATGCCGCCGGCCTTGCCGCGGGCGCCGGAATGAACCTGCGCCTTCAGCACCCATTTGCCGCCGCCGATCTCGCGCGCCCGATAAGTCGCCTGTTCGGGGCTGTAGGCCAGCCCGCCGCGCGGCACATGCACGCCGTGCCGTGCCAGCAGTTCCTTGGCCTGATATTCGTGGATGTCCATTTTTGTCCTCCCAAAATCCGTCAGTGCGCGGCGTGCGGCTCGTTAGCCAAGTTGGCCGGCGCGTTCGATGGCTTCGTTGACCACCAGCACATTCCTCGCCATGCGCTCCGACGCGGCGTCGATCATCTTGCCGTCGAGCGCTGCCGCTCCCTTGCCCTGCGCCTCGGCTTCCCTGAGCACTTCAAGAATACGCTTGGCGCGGGTGACTTCCTTTTCCGGCGGCGAGAAGACGTCGTTGGCGAGCGCGATCTGCGAAGGGTGGATCGCCCATTTGCCTTCGATGCCAAGGGCTGCGGCGCGCTTGGCGCCGGCGATGTAGCCCTCCGGATCGGAGAAGTCGCCGAACGGCCCGTCAATGGCGCGCAGGCCATAGGCGCGGCAGGCGACGGTCATGCGCGACAAAGCGAAATGCCACTGGTCGCCGGGATAGTCGGGGTTGAGGCCGCCAATGTTGACGGTGCGCGCCTTGCAGCTCGCCGCATAGTCGGCGACGCCGAAATGCATGGCCTCCAGCCGTCCGGGCGTCGCGGCAATCGCCTCGACATTGGCCATGCCGAGCGCCGTCTCGATCAGCGCTTCGAGGCCGACACGGGTCTTGAAACCCTTGGCCATCTCGATCTGGTTGACCATGGCCTCGACCATATAGAGGTCGGCCGGCACGCCGACTTTCGGCACCAGGATGGTGTCCAGCCGGTCGCCGGCCTGCTCCATGACGTCGACCACATCGCGGTACATGTAATGGGTATCCAGGCCGTTGATGCGTACCGACACGGTCTTGCCCTTGGCGCGCCAGTCGATGTCGTTGAGCCCCTGGATGATGTTCTTGCGGGCGCGTTCCTTGTCGGGCGGGGCGACCGCGTCCTCGATGTCGAGGAAGACGAAGTCGGCGGCGCTGTTCGCCGCCTTGTCGATCATCTCCGGGCTGGAGCCGGGAACCGCCAGCTCGCTGCGCTGCAGCCTGAGTTTCTTCAGGTGGTTGATGGTGTGGCTCATCGTCGGCTCCCTCAGGCGGCTTCGGCGACCGGCACGGCGGCCGAGGCGCGGAAATGCTGGATGGCGGCACCGACGCCGGAGCCCGGCGCCAGCCGCACGCCGCAATCGAGCAGCGCCATTTCGGCCGCCGACAGCGAGGCCAGCACCATAACCTCGTTCAGCCAGCCGAGATGGCCGATGCGGAAGACCTTGCCGAACACCTTGTTGAGGCCGCCGCCGAGCGACGTCCGGTAGGTCTGGTAGGCGCGCTTGACGACGTCGCCGCTGTCGATGCCTTCCGGCACCAGGATGGCGCTGACCGTATCGGAATGCCATTTCGGCGCCCTGGCGCAAAGTTTCAGCCCCCAGGCGTCGACCGCCTTGCGTACGCCTTCGGCGAGGCGATGATGGCGGGCAAAGATGTTCTCCAACCCTTCGTCGGCGATCAGGTCGAGCGAGGCGCGCAGGCCGCGCAGCAGCTGCGTCGCCGGCGTATAAGGGAAATAGCCGGCATCGTTGGCGCGGATCATGTCCTCGAAGGAGAAGAAGCAGCGCCGGTGGGTGGCAGTCCTTGAAGCGACGAGCGCCTTCTTGCTGACCGAGAGGAAGCCGAGGCCGGCGGGCAGCATGAAGCCCTTCTGCGAGCCGCTGACGGCGCAGTCGACGCCCCATTCCTCCTGCCTGAAATCGATCGAACCGATCGACGAGACGCCGTCGACGAAGAGCAGGGCAGGGTGGTTTGCGTCGTCAAGCGCGGCGCGGCAGCCGGCGACGTCGCTGGTCACGCCGGTCGCCGTCTCATTCTGCGTGCAGAAGATGGCCTTGATGCGATGCGTCTTGTCCGCCTTGAGCCGCTCGGCATAGAGCTCGAGCGGCACGCCGGTGCCCCATTCGCAGTCGATCACATCGACCTCGAAGCCGAGGCGCTCGGCCATGTCGACCCACAGATGCGAGAACTGGCCGAAGCGCGACATCAGCACGCGGTCGCCGGGGCTGAGCACATTGGTCATCGCCGCTTCCCAGGCGCCGGTGCCGGAGGATGGGTAGATGAAGACGCGGCCGGTCTCGTTCTTGAAAACCTTTTTGATGTCCTCGAACAGCGGCAGCGTGAGATCGGGGAAGGACGCGGCGCGCATGTCCTCCATCGGCAGGTTCATCGCCTGCCGGACCTGTTCGGGGATGTTGGTCGGCCCCGGAATGAAGAGATGGGTGAAACCGGCCATGATGCGAACTCCTCCTGATCCAGCAAAGCGGTGGTGGGGAGTTTCGTTTCGACGGCTAAAGCCAACAACACCTCAGCGGGTAATATCTCGCCGCGCGCGGGTGGGTTCGGACTACCCGGCAGGCCTACCCGGCTGGGTACAAGCTTGGCCTACCCGAAAGGCTGCTTCTGGGTACGCCTCTCGCGCGAATAGAGCGCGACGGCCATCGCCCGGTTGCGGACGTCGAGCTTGTCGTAGAGATTCTTGAGGTGGTATTTCACCGTGTTCTCGGAAATGCCGGTCCGCGTCGCGATCTGCAGATTGGTCCAGCCGTCGGAAAGCACCGCCAGCAGCTCGCGCTCGCGCACCGTCAGCTGCGCCAAAGGCGTGTCGTTGACCTTGTTGATGTCGATGTAGGGGATGCAGATGCGGCCATGCGCGACGGCCAGGATCGTGTCGAAGATGATGGCCGGGTCGTCGAACTGGAAACAGTAGCCCTGGGCGCCGAGCCGCACGCATTGCTTCAGGATGCCGATGTCATGGTCGTTGGAAAAGACGGTGATGCGTACATCGAGCTTGCGGCTCTGGACCTCGGCCAGCACATCGGCGCCGTCCATGTCGGCGAGCTTCCAGCCGATGATTGCGACGTCGAAACCGCCCTTGTCAGCCAGATCCAGGAATTGCTTGCCGCTCTGCACGGTGCTCAGCAATTCGAAACGGCCGTCGCATTCGAGCATCTCGCGCAGCGCCGATATGACGAACGGATTGCGCTCGGCAACGACAATGCGCATGCGCCGGTCGCCAATTGCCTTGCTCGTTTTCCCGGGCTTGCTGTTCAAGGGCCGTTTTTGTCCTGGGCGGATTGTGCCGCAACTCTGAGGCCAAGTTTCAGACCTGGACCCGTATCATGACAATTCTGCCCCAATCGCGCTGGGGTGCTCTTTCCCCAGCGACATCGGCTGTCGCGCCGTCTGAAGCTGGGGTTCGCTGGTTTTTGATGGGATTGGTATTGCCAGGTCTGCATCCGCGATACGCCCGCCGCGTGGCGTGGAATAGGCGTTTCGTTTGATATTCCGTGCCTTAGAGCGATAAGTTCTCAAATCGAATCGCGTCTGCACGCGAGATGCATCGGATTTCCGCGAAACCGGTTTCCGCTTTGAGGTCCGATGCTCTAGACCTGAGACACAATTTTTTCCGGGATGGCGGGAGGCGCTGGTGGAGGACAAGCAGACGACCTCCGCCAGGGTGGCTGAAGAAATCCACGCCGACATCTATGGCGAGGACGGTGCGGTCCGGTCGTCCTTCCTTGCCCAGATCGGGGCCGCGATCGCCGACCGCGATACGTCGGCCCTCAAGCATGAAGTCGACCATCTGCACCAGTCGGAACTCGGCGACCTGATCGAGGCGCTGCATCCCGAGCAGCGGCGGACCCTGGTCGAGCTGCTGGGCGCCGATTTCGACTTTTCCGCGCTGACCGAGGTCGACGAGGCGATCCGCATGGAGATCGTCGATCATCTGCCCAATGCGCAGATCGCGCAGGCGGTGCAGGCACTTGATTCCGACGACGCCGTCTACATTCTCGAAGACCTCGAAAAGGAAGACCAGGACGAGATCCTGTCGCAACTGCCGTTCACCGAGCGGATCAGGCTGCGCCGCTCGCTCGACTATCCCGAAGAGACCGCTGGGCGGCGCATGCAGACGGAGTTCGTCGCGGTGCCGCCGTTCTGGACCATCGGCCAGACTATCGACTATATGCGAGAGGACAAGAACCTGCCCGAGCGCTTCAGCCAGATCTTCGTCATCGACCCGACCTTCAAGCTGCTCGGCGCCATCGATCTCGACCAGATCCTGCGCACCAAGCGCACGGTCAAGGTCGGAGAGATCATGCATGAGACGCGGCATGCCATTCCGGCGACGATGGACCAGGAAGAGGCCGCGCGGGAGTTTGAGCAGTACGATCTGCTTTCGGCCGCCGTCGTCGACGAGAACGAGCACCTTGTCGGCGTGCTGACCATCGACGATGTCGTCGACGTCATCCAGCAGGAGGCCGAGGAAGATCTGCTGCGCATGGGCGGCGTCGGCGACGAAGAACTTTCCGACAGTATTTTTTCGACCTCGCGCTCGCGCGTTCCCTGGCTGCTGATCAATCTCTTGACGGCATTCCTGGCGGCGTCGGTGATCAGTCTGTTCGACCGCACGATCGAGCATATCGTGGCGCTTGCCGTGCTGATGCCGATCGTCGCCGGCATGGGCGGCAATGCCGGCTCGCAGACCATGACCGTCACCGTGCGGGCGCTGGCGACCAGGGATCTCGACATCTACAATGCCGGCCGCATCATCCGCCGCGAAATGGGCGTCGGCTTCATCAACGGCATCATCTTCGCCATCCTGATCGGTATCGTCGCGGCGGCCTGGTTCCACGATCGCAATCTCGGCGGCATCATCGCGGCGGCGATGATCATCAACATGTTCGTCGCCGCACTTGCCGGCATCCTGATCCCGCTGCTGCTCGACCGGTTCAAGATCGATCCGGCGGTGGCTTCGGCGGTATTCGTCACGACGGTCACCGATGTCGTCGGCTTCTTCGCCTTCCTCGGCCTTGCCACCTGGTGGTTCGCCGTGCCGTGAAGGTACAAGCGTCCCTCAATTGACTTTTACGTAAATGCCGTGCGAGGCTCGCGCGGGGCGCTGCATCGATTCCGGCGTGGCAAGGGTTTGGTTCGGGACAGAAGGCGACGCCGCATGGCGATCGCCAGGGATTCCGGCATGCGGGAGTGACAATGCGGGAATATTATTCGATCACTGAGCTGACCCGCGAATTCGACGTGTCGACGCGGACGCTGCGCTTCTATGAGGACGAGGGGCTGGTGCAACCGGTGCGGCGTGGCCGCACGCGGCTGTTTCGCCCGTCCGACCGCCATCTCATCCGGCAGATCATGCGCGGCAAAAGGCTCGGCTTCTCGATCAACGAGATCCGCGAAATCATCCAGATGTACAAGGAGCCGCCCGGCGAGGTCGGTCAACTCAAGCTGATGATCAAGCGTATCGAGGAAAAGCGCGAGGATTTGCGGCAAAAGCGCCGCGACCTCGAGGAGACGCTCGCCGAACTCGACCAGGCCGAGGAATCCTGCGTCGAGCGGCTGGTGGAGCTCGGTGTCAACACGTAGCGCTGCTCAAATCCAGCGCCGAACCCTTTTGGCGTAGTCGCGGTATTTCTTGCCGAATTTCGCCGCCAGGATCTTTTCCTCGCCCTCGATCGCGACCTTCTGCGTGGCGAATGCGGCGATGAACGCCAGCGGCAGGAACCAGACGATCCCCGAGACAAAGGCGACGCCGATCAACAGCAGCGTGTTGGCGAGATACATCGGGTTGCGGGTGATGCCGAAGGGGCCCGTGGTGACGAGGTGGTCGGGCACCGCGTTGGGGTTGAGCGTGGTCTTGGCCCGCATCATGGTGCGGATGGCGGTGAACCAGAGTGCCGCGACGCCGAACAGCGCCACCCAGCCGGCGGCGAACAGCAGGTCGCCCAGAAGGTCGCCGATCCAGGGCAGGGGATAGAACATACCGAGGATGATGCTGATGGCGATCGCCGCAGTGTAGATCACCGGCGGCCATGGGATCACCCCGGGCTTCGGCTGGGTTTCGGTCATTGCGTTCCTCCCTCGTCCATCTTGTCTTCAGTCTGGGCCGTGCAACTGCCGGCCAGATCGCCCAGATGCGCCCGGAATTCCGCACTCTGGTCGTTGTTCTCGAGCCGATCAAGCGTGGCCTCGCCCTCGATCGTCGTCAGCATGCAACTGCAATAGCTGGTGCAGAAGGTTGCGTTGCGCGTCTGCTCGCATGAGCGCTGGCAGGTTTTCAGGAAATTGACCTGTGGGGTTTCGACCTGGGCAGGCATGACCTGCGAAAACAGCCAGACGCAGCCGATCAGCAGCGGCTGGTGGATCAGGTAGAAAGCGAGGCTATGGCGGCCGATGAAGAGCAGCGGATTGGCCCAGCGGCCGGGCGCTAGTCTCGCCAGCCGCGCTCGTATACCGGCGGCGGAAGCGAGTTTCGCCACCCCGATGCCGACAAGCACCGCGCCGAACCATGGAAACAGCGGCACATAGTCGTTGGAGCGCGGATTGATCGCCGACAGGCCGATCCACCACAGCCAGGGGTGGTCCAGGGCCTCGAAGCGCAGATAGATGGGCGCGGCGATGACGAGCGCGGCGACGACAAGCGTCAGCAGGGCCGGCAGCCGCAGGAAGGCGAGGCCGAGCAGGCTGGCGAGCGCGATCTCGTGCAGTATGCCGAAGAAGATGAAGCCGTCCGGCGTGGCGATGCGGGTGACCACCGAAATGGCGATCGCCGCACCGGCAACCATGGCGAAACGCTTCCAAAAACCGTTCCAGCGGATCTGCTGGCCGTGCGCCAGGTACAGGCTGACGCCGACCAGGAACAGGAAGGTCGAGGCGATGCAGCGTGCGTAAGATCTTCCACCAGCCGAAGGCGGTGAGGCCGGGATCGGTGTAGCCGAAGAATTCCAGATCCCAGGTGAAATGATAGCTCGCCATGGCCAGCAGCGCGATGCCGCGCACGATATCGATGGCGACGATGCGCCTGGATGGCTCCGGAACGGGTGCGGTCGGCGTGTCGATGGTCATGGTCTCGCGATCTGATTCAGCCCCGCCTGAGGACTATCACGGTTGGGCGGGACAGAAGAAGGCCGGGAGCACGGCGATGCAGGCACCGGGATCGAGCGACGCTTTGGGCCAGAGCCGGGAAGCCATTGACCGGTTTCGCTTTTTGCCGGTTACGCGTCGGTTTCCTCTTAATCGCCCGGGATCGACCACGGCAGATTTGACCGGCGATTCTGCTTTGGGGAAGCAATGTCCACCCATGTGCGCCATCCGATCTGGCTCCCGGCCCTCAAGGCCGCGGATGCGCGCACCTTCGCTTCACTCTACGCGGTCGAATCCTTCGCCCGCGCCACGGTTTCGAGCGTCATCCCGATCCAGGCCTACGAAATCCTCCACAACGAGCAGATCGTCTCGATCCTCTACACCATCGTGGCGCTGCTCGGCCTGTCGGTGACCTTGTTCATGCCGATGCTGATCCGCCGTTTTGCCCGGCGCTGGGTCTACACGGCAGGCGCCTGCCTGCTCGCCATCGGCTCGCTGTTCTTCGTCACCCACACGCTTGCCGGGCAGCTGGCCGGCATGCTGTGCCGCGTCATGGGCGCCAGCGCGCTGTCGATCACGCTCAACCTCTACATCATGGACCACATCCGCAAGACCGACTTCATGCAGGCCGAATCGCTGCGCATGGCATGGTCGATGTTCGCCTGGACCGGCGGGCCGACGCTCGGCATCTTCCTCTACACACGCTTCGGCATCTATGCCGCGCATGGCGCGGTGGCGGTGTTCGCGCTGGCCCTGCTGGCGCTGTTCTGGACCTATCGGCTGGGCGACAACCAGTCGATCCGGTCCGGCAAGACCCGGCCGGCCAACCCGCTCGCCAATATCGGCCGCTTCATTGCGCAGCCGAGGCTGAGGCTCGCCTGGTTGATCGCCTTCGGCCGGTCCTGCTTCTGGTCGACATTCTTCGTCTATGGACCGCTGTTCATGGTCATCACCGGCGAGGGCGAACTGGCCGGCGGCCTGCTGGTCTCGGCCGGCAATGCGCTGCTGTTCATGGCGATCTTCTGGGGCAAGGCGGGAAAACGCTTTGGCGGACGCAAGACCATGACCTTTGCCTATTTCGCCATGTCGGCAATGCTGCTGGCGGCGGGCACGGTGGGAGCGACCGCACCGTTGCTGACCGGCGCTTTCCTGCTTGGTGGCGCGTTCTTCACCATAGCGCTCGACGCGCTGGGCTCGACCGCCTTCATGCGCTCGGTGCGCTCCTATGAGCGGGCGCAGATGGCGGCGGTCTACCGCACCTATCTCGACTTTTCCGAGCTGACGCCGCCGCTGGTCTATTCCGTCGTGCTGATCTTCTTCGGACTGGGCTCGGTGTTCATCACGCTCAGCCTGCTGGCCGCTGTATGCGGCTTTGTGACGTGGCGGTATCTGCCGAAGTCTTTGTGAGGATCACGGCGAAAGCGCCGCGTGGCGCTCGCGCACCCAATTGTGGAAACGGTGCAGGTCATATTCCTCCGGCATCAGCACGCCGGCTTCGTGGCGCATCGAGCGCAGGCCCTTCTGGTTGACCTCGCAGATCGCCGCATCCTCTTCCAGCACCTGTGTGCCGAAGGCGACGATGTTGTCGATGTCGGTCGCGGCGAGCGCCTCGGGCGCGAACAGCCATTCGGCGACAAGCTCCGTCTGTTCGGGGCCGAGCGGTACCAGCCGAACGGTCCTGACATAATCGACATGGCCGACTATGAACATCGACGGCAGGCTGGTGGCGTAGGTCTGGCCGGCGGCACGTTCGGCCGGTGTCAGGCCTGAGAAGACCGGCCCATGCGTCTGGCCATCGCGTGACCAGGTTTCGGCGCCGGCGCGCAGGCCGCCGGAAAACTCCGGCGCGTCATTGTCGGCGTGGCGGGTCCATTCGGGATCGTCATGCCGGCTCATCAGGCCGCGGCCATAGATCGGCACCAGCCGCGACAAATCCTTGTGGACGCCCGGGCAGTGCAGGCACTCGTTGAAGTTTTCCCAAAAGATCTTCCAGTTGCAGTTCATCACCTTGCGCAGCACATGGCCTGAGACCAGTGTTTCCAGCGGCCAGTTGCCGAGATTGCCGGAGGCGGGATCGAAGGATTCCTGCGCCAAGCCCGCCGCATCCTGCTGCAGATTGATGAAGACGAAACCGCGCCACACCGACAGCGCGACGCGATAAAGCGGGTGGTCGGCCTTGTCGAAGCCGTCCGGTAGCGATTTCGACGGTACGCGCACGAGGTCACCACGCAGCGAATAGGACCAGGCGTGGTAGGGGCATGTGATCAGCCGCGCCTTCAGCCGGCCCTCGCTCTCCTGGCACAGCTGCGAGCCGCGATGGCGGCAGGTGTTGTGGAAGGCGCGGAGCTCGCCGGTGTCGTCGCGCAGCACGATGACGTCCTGCGTGCCGATGCGGAATCGGCGGAAGGCCAGCGGCTGGGCCAGATCGGCCTCGCGACAGACGAGCAGCCAGTTTTTGTACCAGATGGCATCAAGGTCGCGTTGATAGGCTGCCGCATCCCAATAAGCCGATGCGGGCAGCGTCGGTTCGGCCCGGGTCAGGCCGTTATAGGGATCGCGCTCGCTGGCAATGGGCTGCATGGCTGGCTTCCTGTGAGGACGCCAGCCGACACCCGGCCAGTGCAATTGTCAATTGTCGTGCCCAGGACCAACTGTCTTGTCGGCATGGCGCAATCGCGCTGTTTGCCGGCGGAATTTGGTTTGCCGCGTGTCGTGATTTTCCCTATAGTCATACAGTCGTCGGTTCCGTTTTGGAGCCAAGAGGGAATGCGGTGCGGGCTGACTTGTTGCCCAATGCCGTGGCTGCCCCCGCAACTGTGTGCGGTAGTCCTCTCCATATGCCACTGAAGATTCGTCTTCGGGAAGGTGGAGAAGGGCGCTGATCCGCGAGCCAGGAGACCTGCCGACGACGGCAAAACTGACAGGCCCTCGGGTGGAGGGTGAAAGGACAAGATATGACTACCACTTCCATCTCCCTCGGCGCCTCCGTCTCCTCGCAGTCGCGCTTCATGCAGCTGGCGCTCGCCGCGCTGCTCGGCACCTTCATCATCGGCTTTGTCGGCTTCTCGCACATCGATGCGGTCCACAATGCCGGTCATGATAACCGGCATTCGATGGCGTTTCCCTGCCACTGACGAGGATCTGACATCATGAATCTGTTTCGCAACGTCGTGTTCATCGCGGCGATCGCTGGGCTCGTGGCCGGCGTCGTCCTCGCCTGCATGCAGGCCTATGCCACCGTGCCGCTGATCCTCAAGGCGGAAGTCTACGAACAGGCCGAAGGCGGCCACAAGCATGAACACGCCGCGGCACCGACCGATGCCGCCAGCGGCAACGCAATGAGCTCCGCGGCTCCTGCGGCATCGAACGCCATGAGCACTGCCGCGCCGGCCCCGGCTGAGGCTGCCGCTCCGGCCGAAGACGAGGGCTGGGCGCCGGCCGACGGTTTCGAGCGCTTTGCTTTCAACGTCGTCTCCAACGTCGTCACCGGCATCGGCTTCGCGCTGATCCTGGTCGCGGTTTCGGAATTCGCCGGCGGCATCGGCAATTGGCGCCAGGGCGTGTTCTGGGGCCTGGCCGGCTTTGCCGTGTTCACGCTGGCGCCCGGCCTCGGCCTGCCGCCGGAACTGCCGGCGATGCCGGCGGCCGACCTGACGCAGCGCCAGATCTGGTGGGTGGCGACCGTGATCGCGACCGCCATCGGGCTCGGCCTGATCGCGTTCCGCAAATCGCTGCCGCTGGCCATCCTTGCCGTGGCGCTGATCGTCGCTCCGCACATTGTCGGCGCGCCGCAGCCCGACAGCTTCGAAACGCCGATCCCGGAAGGCCTGCACCACCAGTTCGTGGTGGCGGTGACGGTGACCAATCTGGTGTTCTGGCTGGTGCTTGGCGCCGTCGTCGGCGTGGTGCGCGGACGCTTCACCGGCACCGCGACCAGCCTGCGCGACAGCTTTGCCTGATCGAAGCTCGCTGACCTTCATCATCGGCGGCGCGCGCTCCGGCAAGAGCGCGCACGCCGAAACCCTGGCGACGGCGTTGTCGTCACCATGGACCTATATCGCCACGGCTGAAGCCTATGACGACGAGATGCGTGAGCGCATCGCACTGCACCGCTCGCGGCGCGGTGAGGGCTGGATGACCATCGACGCACCGCTCGATCTTGCCGACGCGCTTGAGGCCTTGCCAGACGATCAGCCGGTGCTTGTCGACTGCCTGACGCTGTGGCTGACCAATCACATGCTGGCCGATCACGATCTCGAGCTGGAATGCCGGCGGCTGGCGGACGTGCTGTCGCGGCCGCGCGGGCCCTGGTTCGTGGTCTCCAACGAAGTCGGCCAAGGCATCGTGCCGGACAATGCCCTGGCGCGCCGTTTTCGCGATGCCGCTGGACGGCTCAACCAGCAGGTCGCGGCGATCGCCGATACGGTGCTGCTGATGGTGGCGGGGCTGCCGCTCAAGGTGAAATGAGATGACCGACATCGACGATAAGGATGAAGAACGCCACCGCGCCAAGATGGCGAAGCGCAAGGCGGTGCAGGACGCCGAGGTGGCGAGCAAAACGGTCGAAAAGGGGCTGCTGATCGTCAACACCGGTCCGGGCAAGGGCAAGACGACGGCCGCCTTTGGCCTGGCGCTCAGAATGCTCGGCTATGGCAAGCGCGTCGGCGTCGTCCAGTTCATCAAGGGCAAGTGGCACACCGGCGAGAAGGATGCGTTTGCCGCCTTCGGCGATCGCGTCGTCTGGCACGCGATGGGCGAGGGCTTTACCTGGGAAACACAGGATCTGAAGCGCGACATCGCGGCGGCGGAAGCTGCCTGGGCCAAGGCGCTGGAGTTGATCGCCGATCCCTCGATCAGCCTCGTCGTGCTCGACGAGCTCAACATCGCGCTGCGTTACGATTATCTCGATCTCGAAAAGGTGGTTGGTGCGCTGAAGGCCCGCCGCGAGGGCCTGCATGTCGTCGTCACCGGCCGCAACGCCAAGCCGGCGCTGGTCGAGGCCGCTGATCTGGTCACCGAGATGGGCGTGACCAAGCACCATTTTTCGGCAGGCGTGAAAGCGCAGCAGGGGATCGAGTTCTAGAACACCAGAACCGCGATCACCGAAACCACCCCGAAGAGCGCAATCAGCAAATAATCGGCGACGCGATAAAGTTTCAGCGCCCGCCTGATGTCGCCGCTGTCGACGTCGCGGCGGCCGCCTTCGCCCATGAAGACGTCGTCGACCACGATGCCGCCATAGCTGCGCGGCCCGGCCAGTGCCAGACCAAGCGCGCCGGCCATGGCGGCTTCCGGCCAGCCGGCATTGGGGGAGCGGTGCTTTCTCGCATCGCGCCCCACCGCTTGCCAGGCACTGCGGGGGTCGGCATCCCTGACCAGGAAAGCCGCCAGCACGATCAGCAGCGCGGTCAGCCGCGACGCCGGCAGGTTGATCCAGTCGTCGAAGCGCGCGGCGGCCCAGCCGAAGGCCTGGTGACGCGGGGTGCGATGGCCGATCATCGAATCGGCGGTGTTGGCGGCCTTGTAGGCGGCACCGCCGGCCAGCCCGCCGACGCCGGTCCAGAAGGCGGGGGCGACGATGCCGTCGGAAAAATTCTCGGCCAGGCTTTCGATCGCGGCACGGCAGACGGCGGCGCGGTCGAGCGCTTCGGGATCGCGTCCGACGATGCGCGAGACGGCGACACGGCCCATGGCCAGGCCGCCGCTGTCGAGCGCATCGGCAACGGCCTCGACATGGTCGTAAAGGCTCTTCTGCGACAGAAGCGATGTTGCCAGAAGGGCGGCGATGAATAGCCCGAACGGAACGAACCAGAGCAGGACAAGCTGCACACAGAGGCCAATCACCGCCGGCACGAGCACGATGACCAGCAGCGCCTGGACACCGCGTTGGCGACGCAGGGCGTCGGGATCAGTGGCGCGGTTGAGCCTGCGATCGAGAAAGGATATCAGCCTGCCGAACCACGTTACGGGATGGCCGATGGCGCGGAACAGCCAGTCCGGGTAACCGAGGGCGAATTCGACGGCCAATGACAGGAAAGCGATCAGGATTGACATGAAGCTTCTTGATGGAGCGGTGGACCATGGTGGAAGTCTTGGCCGAGCGAGGGTGCTTTTCCCCAACGCCGTGCTGCCTTTCGTCGACCTCTCGACTGGTATCAATCCGCACTCCTATCCGCTTTTCGAGCTGCCCGCCACCTCACTGTCGCGATTGCCGGAAGCCGGGCGCGGGCGCGAGCTGACAGAAATCGCGGCCGGCACCTATGGCGCGCCGTCGCCAGCCAATGTCGTCGCGGCGCCCGGCACGCAGATCCTGCTGCCGCGCGTGGCCTCGCTGGTCAAACCCGGCAAGGCATTGGTGCTGGGGCCGACCTATGCCGAACATGCGCGTGCCGCGGCGATTGCCGGTCACGAGGTGACCGAAGTCAGCGATTTTGGGGCACTGGCGGACGCCGACCTTGCCGTTATCGTCAATCCGAACAATCCCGATGGCCGCGTCATCGAGCGCGACCGGTTGCTGGCGCTGGCCGCCGGGCTGCGCGCAAAGGGCGGGCTGCTGGTCGTCGACGAGGCGTTCATGGATGTCGGTCCGCGCGAGCACAGCCTGGCCGGCGATGTCGATCAAGGCGGTATCGTCGTGCTGCGCTCGTTCGGCAAGTTTTTTGGCCTGGCCGGCCTGCGGCTTGGGTTTGCGCTGTCCGATGCCGCGACAGTCCAGCGGCTGGAAACGCAGTTCGGCCCATGGGCCGTCGCCGGCCCATCGCTAGAATATGGCATTCGCGCACTTGCCGATATTGGCTGGCAGGACGCGATGCGCGCGTCGTTGGTGGAAGCAGCGGCGCGGCTCGACGGACTGTTCGGCCATTTCGGCGTGCCTGTCGCCGGCGGTACCACTCTGTTCCGCTATCTCAGCCTGCCGAATGCCGCCGGCCTGTTTTCAGCGCTGGGCGAACGCGGCATCCTGCTTCGGCATTTCTCCGACCGGCCGCATGTCCTGCGCGCCGGTCTGCCGGGGAGTCAGGAGGAATGGCTGCGGCTCGAATCCGCCCTTGCCGAATGGGCGACGCGGCGCGAGGATCGATCAAAGGGTTCAAGAAAATGATCCATGTCTGCTCGCTGGCGAAGATCGAGGAAACGGTGGCAAGGACGGGCGCCGACCGGGTATTGTCGCTGCTCTCCGCCGGAACGGAGGTGGTCCGCCCGGCCTCGATAGCAAGGGAAAACCACCTGCATCTGGTCATGCACGATATCGCGGTGGCGCAAGACGGCATGACCATGCCGGGTGAGGAGCATGTCCGCAATCTGCTCGATTTCGCCCGCCGCTGGGATCGGGCCAAGCCGATGGTGGTGCATTGCTATGCCGGCATCAGCCGCTCGACCGCTTCGGCCTACATCATCGCCGCCGCACTGGCGCCGAAACGCGACGAGGCCGAGCTGGCGCGGACATTGCGGGCGCTGTCGCCGTCGGCAACGCCCAATCCGCGGCTCATTGCCGTGGCCGATGCGCTACTTGATCGCAACGGCCGCATGATCGAGGCGATCCAGTCGATCGGACGCGGCGCCGACGCATTTGAAGGCACGCCGTTCGCGCTGAGGATCGACAGCTAGCTGCGCCATATATCGTTGTTGGCTATTATCGAGTGCCTTCATTCGCCCAATCTTCGTGCCCGTGGCGTACCCGGACAATGAACACGTCGCCGTCGGCTTCGATCCGGTAAACGACAAGATGGGCCTTGAAGGGATGGATACGCATCGGTGGCGACAATTCAAGCCGCTCCCGTGCCATTCGGGGACTGGCAGCGATCAGGTCGAAGATCGCGAACAACTCGTCATGATACTGTCTGGCCTGCACAGCACCGAACAGGCGCACCCCTTGCTCGGCAATACCGATGATGTCCTCTTCCGCGGCTAAAGAAAGGCGAAATCCCATTACCCGTTGCCGGGTGACTTTCCAGCGCGTTTGACCGCCTCAGTAAAAAGCGCGTCCCTGGATCGATTGCCGATGCCACTCTTCAAGCCGTCATCGACAAAGCGCTGGATGGCGGCAATGTTGTCGTTTCGCTCCTGATCCCGACGGATCAAATCGCGCACATAGTCGCTCGCGTTTGCGTAGCGACCCGTTTCGGTTTGCGCCTCAACCCAATCCTTCATCGGATCAGGCAATGATACGTTCATTGTTGCCATATCGGCCTCCATATCCCATCCAGTATGATCTATTTTGGCAAAGTTTGTCAAAATCTCATATGCGGGAGTCTTTTTTGCGAAGGCGCGATTGTGGCTAGGCGGCTACTTCAGCCACTCGGAGAGCTTCGCCTTGCGCACATCCCTGAGCAGGCTGATGAAGCCGTCGGCCTGATATTCCGCTGTCAGCCGGCCCTTTTCGGCCGTTGCGATGCTGGCGTCGCCGACCACGCCGTTCGGGTTGAGATCGCCAGCGATCCAGGCGAAGGCATGGGTGCCGGTCTGGCGCAGCAGCGCGAATTCCGTCTCGGCCTTGGCGACATTGGAAACGAAATTGTCGGCCTTGGCCATGTCGACAAGGTCTGGCCGGAAATGCAGCATCAGCGACGTCTCGGCATCGCCGCCATGGATGCCGTGGCGGTCCTCGAGCTCGGTGTACATGCCGGCTGGGCGGCCAAAGCGCTGCCAGCTGGTCTTCACCGCCAGCATCTTTCGCGCACGCGCAATTCGCGCGTGATGATGCCCATGATCTCTTCATTGCCGCCATGCGAGTTGACGACGATGAGCTTGCGCACGCCGGCGCGCGCGATCGACACGCCGAGTTCGGTCCAGGCTTCGACCAGCGTCGTTGCCGGCAGAGTGAGCGTGCCCGGCGCATGCAGATGTTCGTTCGACTTGCCGACGGCCTGGACCGGCAGGATGCGGATGTCGAGATCGTCGGGCAGGCGGGCGATCACGGTGTCGAGCATGCCGTTCATGATCGAGGTGTCGGTCGACACAGGCAGATGCGGTCCATGCTGCTCGATCGCCGCTACCGGCAGAACGGCGATCGTCGCCTCCGGATCGATCGAGGCATATTCGGTGGTCCGGTAGTCGCCCCACCAGACGCGTCTTCTTGCAGCGGTCATGTCATGCCTCTTCGATGATCGGTGAGACCTAGCGCGGGAAGGGCCTGCTGTCGATCACCCGGCCGCGATGGCCTCGACCTCGACCTTGAATTCGGGTCGGGCAAATCCGCTGACGATCATCAGCGTCGAGGCTGGCGCAGGGCTCGAAAACAGCCGGTCGCGGACATCCATATAGGGGCGCAGATGCGCGCGGTCGGTGACATAGGCGTTGATCCGAACGATATCCCCGAGCCCCAGTCCCGCTTCTGCGAGGATCGCCTCGATGTTGCGGAAGCAGAGCTCGGCCTGGGCGCCGGCGTCCTCGGGAATCTGGTCGTCCGCCGTGATCGCCACCTGGCCGGAGCACAGCACCAGCCGCTTGCCCGCGGGCACTTCGACGCCGTGGCTGTAGCGGGCAAAAGGCGGCTTGATCGACTTCGGGGTGAGGAATCTGAACATGGCAATCTCCTGGATACCGTCAGCCTAAGGCCGTATTCACTACAGCTTCAAGATGGCCTGGGATGTCGCCGGTGCGATTGTGGACAGGCGTTCAAAAAATAGGCACGATGCCTCCGGTGCAGCACGACCTTTCCGGCTTTCGCAGATGGCTGTGGTGCAGGCGGGCGGGTCCCGGCGCGAGACGCCGGTGGCATGTGTCTTGCTTCTTGAAGCTTTGGTGTCGAGCCTGGCGCGTGGCGCCGGAGCAAACAGAGGGTGGTTGTCGATGTACGCAAAACAGAAGATCTCGGTGGCGGTGGTGGCCTTGCTGGCGGCCAGCACGCTGGGTGCCGCGGCGAATGAAAAAGTCACCTTCGGCACCAACTGGTTGGCCGAGCCGGAACATGGCGGCTACTACCAGGCCGTGGCGGACGGCACCTATGCCGCCTGCGGCCTCGACGTCACCATCATGCAGGGCGGCCCACAGGTCAGCGGCCGGCCGATGCTTTTGGCCGGCAAGATCGATTTCTACATGGGCGGCAATCTGCTGTCGGCCTTCGACGCCGTTCAGCAAGGCATCCCGATGCGCGTGGTGGCGGCCGACTTCCAGAAGGATCCGCAGGTCATCATGTCCCACCCTGGCGAGGGGCTGGACAAATGGGAGGACCTGAAGAACGCCGACCAGTATATTCTGGGCGACGAGGGCGTGCAGACCTTCTTCCAGTGGATGGTCACGGCGCTCGGCTTCGACGCCGCCAAGCGCGCGCCTTACACCTACAACACCGCTCCTTTCCTCGCCAACAAGAAGTCGATCCAGCAGGGTTACGTCACCTCGGAGCCGTTCGCGGTCAAGAAGGAAGGCGGCTTCGTGCCGAACCAGTTCCTGCTCGCCGACTATGGCTGGGACACCTATTCGACGACGATCGAGGTGATGCAGGACACGATCGACAAGAAGCCGGAAGTGGTCCAGTGCTTCGTCGATGGCTCGGCCAAGGGCTGGTACAAATACCTCTACGGCGACAACAAGGCCGCCAACGACATGATCAAGAAAGACAATCCTGACATGACGGACGACCAGATCGCCTTCTCGATCGAGCAGATGAAGAAGTTCGGCCTTGCCGATTCCGGCGACACCGAGAAGCTCGGCATCGGCGCCATGACCGATGCGCGGATCAAGAGCTTCTATGACAAGATGGTCAAGGCCAAGGTCACGCCTGCAGGCATCGATATCACCAAGGCCTACACGCTGACCTTCGTCAACAAGGGCGTCGGGCTCGACCTGAAGAAATAGGCCAGTCCGGGCATGATAGGGGAAAAGGTGGCGCGAGCGCCGGCATCGGACGTCGCTCCGACCTTGCTGGCGCTGCGCGGCGTCGGCAAGGTGTTTTCCAACGGCGTGACGGCGTTGAGCGATGTCGACCTGACGATCCGGGAAGGCGATTTCCTCAGCCTGCTCGGGCCGTCCGGCTGCGGCAAGTCGACGGCGTTGCGGCTGATCGCGGGCCTGTCGACGCCGACCTCCGGCGTGCTCGACTGGCGCGGCGGCGGCTCGCTCGACCGCGCCAACATCGGCTTCGTCTTCCAGGAGCCGACGCTGCTGCCTTGGGCGAGCGTCTTCGACAATGTCTGGCTGCCGCTGCGGCTAAAAGGCATTTCCCGCGCCAAGGCCGCACCGGCGATCACGGAGATGCTGGCGCGAGTGCACCTGACCGGCTTCGAAGATGCGGTGCCGCGTGAACTGTCGGGCGGCATGAAGATGCGCGTCTCGATCGCGCGCGCCATGGTGACCAAGCCGCGTGTGCTGTTGATGGACGAGCCGTTCGCGGCGCTTGACGAGATCACCCGCTTCAAGCTCAACAATGACCTGCTGGAGCTGTGGCAGGACGAACGCTTCACCGTCGTCTTCGTCACCCACAGCGTTTTCGAAAGCGTGTTTTTGTCCAACCGGATCGTGGTCATGGCGGCGCGGCCGGGCAGGGTGTTCGACGAACTTGCCATCGAGGCCTCGTATCCGCGCGACGAGGTGTTTCGTACCTCGCCCGATTATGCGGCGCTTTGCCGGCAAGCCTCGGACGTGCTGGTCAATGCCATCAATTCAACTGCGGGTTCGCATCATGACGGTCATTGACGAAGGGGTGCTCAAGCTCGACCCGGAGGAGGCGCGCCGTGTGCGCCAGGAACGGTTCGAGCGCGTCGGCCGCTGGGTGCTGCCGCTGGCGATCATGATCCTGGCGATATGGCTGTGGGACCGCATCTGTGTGTGGAACGAGATTCCGCAATATATCCTGCCGCGCCCGGGCGTGGTGCTGTCAACGCTCTACAATGATGCCGGGCTGCTGTTCTCCTCGCTGCTGGTCACCTTGCGCATCACCTTCCTCAGCCTGGCCTTGGCTGTCATCGGCGGCGTCGGCCTGTCAGTGCTGTTCACGCAGTCGAAATGGGTGGAGATGTCGTTCTTCCCGTTCGCCATCGTGCTGCAGGTGACGCCGATCGTGGCGATCTTTCCGCTGATCAACATCTATGTGAACAACCAGACGACCAAGCTTCTGCTGTGCGCCTGGATCGTCGCCTTCTTCCCGATCCTGTCCAACACCACGCTCGGCCTGAACTCCGTCGACCGCAATCTGCGTGACCTGTTCAAGCTCAATGGCGCGACGCGCTGGCAGCAGCTGCGCTATCTCAGGCTGCCGGCGGCGATGCCGTATTTCCTCGGCGGATTGAAGATCGCCGGCGGCCTGTCGCTGATCGGCGCCGTGGTGGCCGAGTTCGTCGCCGGCACCACTGGCCAGTCGTCGGGGCTCGCCTCGCGCATCATCGAGGCCGGCTATCGGCTCAACGCGCCAAGGCTGTTCGCGGCGCTGTTCCTGATCTCGCTGACCGGCATCCTGATCTTCCTCGTGTTGTCGCTGATCTCGCATCTCATTTTGCGGCGCTGGCACGAGAGCGCACTGAAGCAGGAGCGATAGGATGACTGAAGAAGGGTTGGCGCGAAGCACCCCCCTCTGGCCTGCCGGCCATCTCCCCCTCAAGGGGGGAGATTGGCTGTTGTCACGACCTTCGCCAATCTTCAACATTGAAAGAAAAGAGCCGGCGCGGATGCTGCCAATCTCCCCCCTTGAGGGGGAGATGCCCGGCAGGGCGGAGGGGGGCGACGCTTGATACCAACCTTCGGCTCTTACAATCTCGCCAACGTCCGTGTTCATCGCTCACTGACGCCAGGCTTTGCCGGGCCTTTCGATGGCGACGGATTTGCGCTTGCCGTTATCAGCGTCGCCGAGGGTAAAATTGCAAGCATAGCCCCGCATGGCAAATCGAAGGCGCCAGCCGATGCCATCGACCTCGCCGGCCGCATCATGCTGCCGTGTTTCGTTGACTGCCACACCCATATCGACAAGGGCCATATCTGGCCGCGAAAGCCCAATCCCGACGGCACCTTCATGGGCGCGCTCAATGCCGCTGGCGCCGACCGCGTCGCGCGCTGGAGCGCCGAGGATCTGGCAAAACGCATGGATTTCTCGCTGCGCTCGGCCTATGCGCATGGCACCAGGGCGCTGCGCACCCATCTCGACAGCGTCGCGCCGCAGGAGGAGATCTCCTGGCCGGTGTTCGAGACGATGCGCGATAAATGGCGCGGCCGGATCGAATTGCAGGGCGCCTGCCTGCTCGGCATCGAGGGTGTGCGCGACAAGAAATGGTTCGACAGGCTGGCGAAACGGGTTGCCGCCGCCAAGGGCGTGCTCGGCGTCGTCACCTATATGGTGCCGGACCTGGAGGAATTGCTCGACCATGTCTTCGCGCAGGCGATCAAGCATGGCCTCGACCTCGATTTCCACGCCGACGAGACCGACGACGTAGCGGCGATCTCGCTGAAGAAGATCGCCGAGGCCGCACTCTGGAACGGCTTCGAGGGCAACATCCTCGTTGGCCATTGCTGCTCGTTGGCGCGCCAGCCCGACCTCGAGGTGCTGGACACGCTGGACAAGGTGGCGAAGGCCGGGCCGGCGGTGGTGTCGCTGCCGATGTGCAATCTCTATTTGCAGGATCGGCGCGGGGACCAGACCACGCCGCGCTGGCGCGGCGTGACGCTGCTGCACGAGATGAAGGCGAGGGGCATTCCGGTCGCGGTTGCTTCCGACAACACGCGTGACCCGTTCTATGCCTATGGCGACCTCGACATGCTGGAGGTCTACCGCATGGCGACGCGCATCCTGCATTTCGATCATCCGGTCGCCGACTGGCCGCAAGCCGTCACCGCGACGCCGGCCAAGGTGATGCGGCTCGACGGCTTTGGCACGCTTGCCGTGGGCGGCGATGCCGATTTCATCCTGTTCAAAGGTCGAAGCTGGACCGAATTGCTGTCGCGGCCCGAATCGGATCGCATCGTCGTGCGCGATGGCCGCGCGATCGACCGGCAATTGCCCGATTATGCCGAACTCGACGAACTGATGGTGGAATGATGGACGTTTCGGCGCTCAAACGCGATCTCGACGGGCTGAAACTCGACGACAATCCGGCCATCGTCCAGCAGAAGAGCCGGGATTTCTATTGGTACAGCCCGGTGCTGAAGCAGCAGCTCGACCATGTCACCGGCGATCTGATCGTGACGCCGAAGACAGAGGCCGAGCTGATCCGTGTGCTTGCTGCCTGTCATCGGCATGGCATTCCGGTGACGCCGCGCGGCAGCGGCACCGGCAATTACGGCCAGGCGATGCCATTGTCAGGCGGCGTGGTGCTCAATCTTGCCGAGATGAATGAGATCAAGTCGATCGCGCCGGGGCGCGTGGTGACGGGACCGGGTGCGGTGCTGGCCGATATCGACAAGGCGACACGCGCGCATTCCGGCCAGGAACTGCGGCTGTCGCCCTCCACCTACAACACCGCCTCGATCGGCGGCTTCATCGCCGGCGGTTCGGGCGGCGTCGGCTCGATCAATTTCGGCGGGTTGCGCGATTTCGGCAATGTGCTGCGGCTGCGTGTGGTGACGATGGAGGCCGAGCCGAAAGCGCTCGAACTCACCGGCGAAGACCTGCACAAGGTCACCCACGCCTACGGCACCAACGGCATCATCAGCGAAGTCGAGATGCCGCTGACCGCGGCTTATGAGTGGGTCGATGTCATTGTCGGCTTCGATGCCTTCATGGATGCGGCGCGCTACGGCAATGCGCTGGCGTGCCAGGACGGTATCCTGACCAAGCTGATCACACCGATCGCCGCACCCGTGCCGCAGCTCTATTTCAAGCGGCATCAGAAGTTTTTCAAGGAAGGGCAAAGCATCTGCGTCGTCATGGTGGCGCAGCACGGGTTGGATGCCTTCCTCGCCTTCACCCGGCGCGTCGGCGGCGCGGTGCTCTTCAACGCCGCCACAGCGCCGCCCGAGGAGAAAAAGGGCCTGCCGCCGGCCTATGAGCTGGCCTGGAACCACACCACGCTGAGAGCGCTGCGGGTCGATCCCGACATCACCTACCTGCAATCGCTCTACCCTTTCCCTAACCAGCTGGCGCTGGTCGAGAAGATGGATGCGATGTTTCCCGGCGAGGTGTTCTCGCATCTGGAATTCGTGCGGCTGGACGGCAACATCACCTGCTTTGGCCTGCCATTGGTGAAATTCACCACCGAGGCGCGGCTCGACGAGATCGTACGCCTGCACGAGGAGAATGGCTGCCCGATCTTCAACCCGCACCGCTACACGCTGGAAGAGGGCGGCATGAAGCAGACGGATGCGGTGCAGCTCGCCTTCAAGCGCGAGACCGATCCGCAAGGCCTGCTCAATCCCGGCAAGATGATCGCCTGGGAAAATCCGGATTACGACTATCGCTCGGGCAGGACTTTCTTGTTCAAGGGGCTGCAGAGGGTGGGGTGAGACAATGACGAATGCGTGGCGCTGCACCCCCCTCTGGCCTGCCGGCCATCTCCCCCTCAAGGGGGGAGATTATTCGCTTCGCCGCTTTCGCCAACCTCCAACGCGGGAAGGACAGGTGCGGCGCAGAAGCTGCCAATCTCCCCCCTTGAGGGGGAGATGCCCGGCAGGGCAGAGGGGGGTGCCTCGCGCTAACGTCTGGGATGTGCCTCGCGCTGACCTTCGGGATGTCCTCCCGTGAACATCCTCGTCCTCCACGCGCATCCGGTCGAGACCAGCTTCAATGCCGGCCTGCACCGGTTGATCGTCGAGCGGCTGACGGCGGCGGGCCATACGGTCGATGACTGCGATCTCTACGCTGAGGATTTCGACCCGCGGCTGACCCGCCAGGAGAGGCTGGACTATCACAACCCGCGCGGCTCCGCGGACCCCGCCGCGCCGTATGTCGAGCGCCTGCTGCGGGCCGATGCGCTGGTGCTTTCCTATCCGGTCTGGAACTACGGCTTTCCGGCGATCCTGAAGGGTTTTTTCGATCGCGTCTTCCTGCCCGGCGTGTCGTTCAGGCTGGTCGACGGCAAGGTGCAGCCGTCGCTGCACAACATACGCAAGGTCGCGGCCGTCACCACCTATGGCGGCAGCCGGTTCCGCGCCATGCTGATGGGCGATCCGCCGCGCAAACTGATCAAGCGCATGTTGCGCGCTACGGTAAAACCGGGCGCACCGGTGACCTACCTCGCGCACTACGCGATGAACCTGTCGACCGACCAAACACGGAAGTCTTTCATGGCCAAGGTCGCGGCCAGCATGGACGCCTTCTGATGCGCGCGCTGGTCGTCTACTGCCATCCGGTGCCGGAGAGCTTTTGCGCCGCCATTCGCGACACCGCCGTCGATGTCCTGAAGGCGAGGGGCTGGGAGGTGCGGCTGCTCGACCTCTATGCCGAGAAATTCGACCCGGTGATGGGCTGCGAGGAGCGGCGCAGCTACAATGACCAGGCGCCGCTGGACCCAGCGCTGAAGCCGCATTTCGAGCTGCTCAACTGGGCCGAGGCGATCCTGTTCGTCTATCCGACCTGGTGGTACGGGCTGCCGGCAATGCTGAAGGGCTGGCTCGACCGGGTGTGGGCGACCGACGTCGCCTTCAAGCTGCCGGCGGGCAAGGGGCGGATCACATCGCTGATGACGCATGTCACCAAGGTCGGGGTCATCACTACCTGCGGCGCGCCGACCTGGTGGAGCGTCGTCGTCGGCCAGCCCGGGCGCAAGACCCTGCTGCGCGGCATGCGGGCGCTGTGCGCGACGCGCTGCAAGACGTTCTTCCTGGCGCATTATCTGATGGATGCCTCGACGCCAAAGACGCGGGCGGCGTTTCTGGCGAAGGTGAGGGCGAAGCTGGAGCGGTTTTAGAAGTAGCTTTCTTCGCCCCGTTTACGGGGAGGTGAGGAGTGGTCCGCGCAGCGGACGAAAAGCCAATTGCTTGGCTTTTCGAATGACGAACGGCGGCAGCCAGATGAGGGGCAGCGCGAACGTTTGCCTTATTCTGAGGCGCTGGCGCCGCCCCTCATCCGCCCTTCGGGCACCTTCTCCCCGTGAAACGGGGAGAAGGAAGAGGCGCTACATCTTCACCCTTTCCGCCTTCGGGTCATACATCGGCTTCAGCGACGCTTCCGCCGCGAAACGCTCGCCGGCGATCTCGATCTCGTAGGATGAGGCCAGCACGTCGGCCTCACTCTCGCCCTGGCACGGCACATAGCCAAGCCCGACCGCGCCGCCCAGATGATGGCCGTAGTTGCCTGACGTGATCGGGCCGACGATCTTGCCGTCGCGCAGGATGGCTTCATTGTGGAAGAGCAGGGGCTCCGGGTCTTTCAGGCGGAACTGCACCAGCCGGCGGCTCAATCCGGCTTCCTTCTTCTTCAGCACGGCATCGCGGCCGAGAAAATCGCCCTTCGCCGTCTTCACCGCAAAGCCAAGGCCCGCTTCCAGCACATTGTCCTCGTCGGTGATGTCGTGGCCGAAATGCCGAAAGGCCTTTTCGATGCGGCAGGAATCCAGCGTGTGCAAGCCGCAGAGTTTCAGCCCGACATCAGCACCGGCCTCGTCGATCGCCTCGAAGACGTGCGCCGCCTGATCGGTCGAGACATAGAGCTCCCAGCCGAGTTCGCCGACATAGGTGACGCGGTGGGCGCGGGCGAGGCCCATGCCGATCTCGATCTCCTGGAAGGTGCCGAATGGGTTGTTCTTGTTGGAGAAATCGTTGGGGCTGACCTTCTGGATCAGTTTGCGCGCATCCGGGCCCATCACGCAGAGCACACTTTCGGCCGCCGTCACATCGGTGATGACGACGAACTCATCGGTCAGATGCTTGCGCAGCCAGGCGAGGTCACGCTGCAGCGTCGCACCCGGTACGACGAGGAAGTAGGCGGTTTCCGACAGCCGCGAGACGGTAAGATCGCTCTCAATGCCGCCGCGCTGGTTGAGCATCTGTGTGTAGACGATCTTGCCTGGCGCCACGTCCATGTCGTTGGCGCACAGTTTTTGCAGGAAGGCACAGGCATCGCGGCCCTCGACGCGGATCTTGCCGAAGGAGGTCATGTCGAACAGGCCGACCTTGTTGCGGATCGCCAAATGTTCGTCACGCTGGTTGTCAAACCAGTTCTGCCGTTTCCAGGAATAGCGGTATTCGCGCTCCTGTCCCTCGCGGGCGAACCAGTTGGCGCGTTCCCAGCCGGCGACTTCGCCAAACACGGCGCCGCGTGCCTTCAGATGCTCATGCAAAGGCGAGCGCCTGACATTCCTCGACGTTGCCATCTGGCGATAGGGGAAATGGTCGGCATAGAGCAGGCCGAGCGTTTCGGAGACGCGCTCCTTGAGATAGCGGCGGTTCTTCTGGAACGGCTGGGCGCGGCGAATGTCGACCTCCCACAGGTCGAAGGGCGCTTCGCCGTCGTTGATCCACTGCGCCAGCGCCATGCCGGCGCCGCCGGAGGAGACGATGCCGATTGAATTGTAGCCGGTCGCCATCCAGTAGCCGGACAATTCCGGCGCTTCGCCGAGATAGTAGCGATCGTCCGGGGTAAAACTTTCGGGGCCGTTGAAGAAGGTGTGAATCCCAGCGGTGGCCAGCATCGGCATGCGGTTGACGCCCATTTCGAGGATCGGCTCGAAATGGTCCATGTCCTCGGGCAGCTGGTCGAAGCAGAAATCCTCGCGGATGCCGTCCATGCCCACGGCTTGGCCACCGGCTCGAAGGCGCCGAGCATCATCTTGCCGGCGTCTTCCTTGTAGTAGGCGCACTCGTCCGGCACGCGCAGCACCGGCAGCCGGCCAAGGCCGGCGATCGGCTCGGTGACGAGGTAAAAATGCTCGCAGGCGTGCAGCGGGATGGTGACGCCGTTCTGAGCGCCCAGTTCGCGCGCCCACATGCCGGCGCAGTTGACGACGATATCGGCCTCGATCATGCCTGTTTCGGTACCCTGTGCCCAGGATACGCCGGTGACGCGGCCGGCCCTGGTGTGGACCTTGGTGACCTTCACGTTCTCGACGATGGTGGCGCCGCGCTTGCGGGCACCCTTGGCCAGCGCCATGGCGATGTTGGCCGGGTCGCACTGGCCGTCGAGCGGCAAATGCACGGCGCCGACGACGTCCGAGACATTGAGATGCGGGTACATCTGCTTGACTTCATTGGGTGAAATCTCGCGTACGTCGACATCGAAGGCGCGGGCAAGCGACGCCTGCCGGTAGATTTCGTGCTTGCGCTCCTCGGTCAGCGCGACGGTGATCGAGCCAACCTGGCGCATGCCGGTGCCGACCTCGGTCTCGGCTTCCAGCTTGACGTAGAGGTCCGCCGAATATTTCGCCAGCCGCGTCATGTTCTGCGAGCCGCGCAACTGGCCGATCAGGCCGGCGGCATGCCACGTCGTGCCCGACGTCAGCTGCTTGCGTTCCAGGAGCACGATGTCGGTCCAGCCGAGCTTGGCCAGGTGATAGGCGACCGAACAGCCGGAAACGCCGCCGCCGATGATGACGGCCCTTGCTTTGGTAGGGATGGTCTTGGTGGTCATGCGGCCTCACGGCGGTAGCTGGAAGCAAAACGACGCAGCCGGAGTGCTGCTTCTTGGAGAATCGGCTCCGGCTGGCAGAGGCTGATGCGGATGTGGCCGGCGGCGGCCTCGCCGAAGCTGGAGCCGGGCATCACGCCGACATTCTCCTTGTCGAGGAAGGTGAAGGCGAATTTCTCGTCGTCGGGCTCGATGGCCGAAATGTCTAGCATGACATACATGCCGCCTTCGGAGCCGCGCACGGCGACGTCGTTCATGCCGCGCACGGCATCGAGGAAGACGGTGCGGCGCGCCGCGTAGCGCTCGGCGATGTCCTTCACGCCGTAATGGTTCTCCAGCGCCTCGGCGCAAGCGACCGAGATGAAGGCCGGCAGGCCGTAGGTGGTCACCAGATTGAGGTTGATGAGCAGCGTGATCATCGCTTCAGGACCGGTCAGCCAGCCCATGCGCCAGCCGGTCATGCCATGGCTCTTGGACATGGAATTGATGACCAGCGTGCGCTCGGCCATGCTGGGCAGCGAGCGCGGCGAGACGTGCTCGCCACCGCCCAGCGTCCAGTAGACTTCGTCCGACAAAAGCCAGAGGTCGTGCTCGCGGCAGATTTCGGCCAGCTGTTCCAGCCGCTCGCGCGAATAGACCGCACCGGTCGGGTTGTTCGGCGTGTTGATCAGGATGGCGCGCGTGTTGGGCTTGAGTGCCGCGCGGATCATGTCGGCATGCGGCTGGAAACCATCCTCGGCCGGCGTCTCGACGACGGTGAAACTGGCACCTGCAGCGCTGAACGTGTTGGGGTAGGTGGCATAGTAGGGGGCGACGACGATGGCGTGGTCGCCCTGGTCGAGCACGGCCTGCACCGCCGCGTAGAGGGCCGCCTGGCCGCCCGGCGTGGCGATGACCTGATCCGGCGTCGTCTCGACGCCGGTGCAGGCGCTGGAGGCTGCCGCCATTGCCTGGCGCAAGCGCGGCAGGCCGGGCAACGGCGTGTAGTGGTGATTGCTGCCACGAACCGCGGCCACGCAGGCCTCGATCGTTTGGGAGGGCGTGTCGAAATCATGGTCGCCGACCGACAGCATGATGATGTTCTCGCCGGCCGCCTTGCGGGCCCAGGCAGCGGAATGGACTTCCCAGCCATCCTTGCCTGACGGGACGATGCCGGAAATGCGCGATGATGGTCTAGGCATGCAAAACTCCCGAAATCTCGTAGCCGTCCTGTTCGAGCCGGTCGCGTAGAGCGGCGATATGCGGCGGTCCGACTTCACAGCAGCCGCCGACGATGTCGGCACCTGCCTCCACCCAGCCGATCGCCTGCTCGGCATAAGCGTCCGGGCCGAGGTCGTGGCGGGCGTGCAGCACATCGACGGTGCCGCCGTGCTTGAGCGCCTCCGCGGAGGTGAAGCCATTGGCATAGGCGCCGACCGGGCCGCCGAGATCGATCAGTTCAGGCAAGGCGGCGGCGATCGCTTCCGGCCGGCAGCAATTGAGCAGCCGCGCCGCTATCGGCAGGCCATCAAGCGCGCTGGCCGCGGCGGCTATTGTTTCGCCGCTGCGCAGCCGTGGTGCTCCGTGATCGGCGAGCGTCCACGACACCCAGACGGGCTTGCCACTCTCCGAAGCCGCTGTGACGGCCGCACGCGCCTCATCGGCCGAGGCCATGGTCTCGCAGAGGAAGAGATCGACGCCGTCCGCCTGCTCGGCAACGATGCGGCGGTAGATGTCGAGCGTCTCTTGGTAAGAGATGGTCAGCGCCGGCGCGTAGCTGCCGAAAAGCGGCGACAGGCAGCCGGCGATCGTGGCATCGCCGGCTTCGTCGCAAGCTTGCCTGGCCAGTTCGATGCCACGCTTCTGCAACGGCTTGAACAGGTCCTCGGCGCCCTCGCGCGCCAGGCGTTCGGGTGTCGCCGAATAGGTGTTGATGGTGATGACACGGGCGCCGGCACGGATGAATTCGGCATGCAGGCCGCGCACCAGATCCGGTTCGTCGATCAGCACCTTTGCCGACCACAACGGCGTCGGCTCGGATTTGCTGCGCCGGACCAGTTCCTGGCCCATGCCGCCATCGGTGAGGATGACCGCCTTCATGCGCGCAGCCTCTCGTTTCTGGGATCCCAGAGCGGCTCATCCTTCTGCACCACCGCCTGGAAACGGTCGCCGAAGATTTCGACTTCGACTGATGTGCCCGGCTCGGTCAAATCGACGCGCAACATGCCGAGCGCGATCGACTTGTCGATGCGATGGCCCCAGCCGCCTGACGTGGTCTCGCCGACGATCTGGCCGCCATGCCACAGCGTCGACATGTAGGGCGCGTCGCAATCGCCGGGGTTTTCGACCACCAGTGTGACGAAGCGCTTCTTCACGCCTTGCTGTTTCTCGTTCTGCAGCGCGGCCTTGCCACGGAAGTCGGGCTTTTCCCATTTGACGAAGCGCTCGAGCCCGCCTTGCAGGATCGAATAGTCGGTCGAGAGATCGCCCTTCCAGGTGCGGTAGCCTTTTTCGAGCCTGAGTGAATCCAGCGCGTACATGCCGAACGGTTTCAGTCCGTGTTTTTGTCCCGCCGCCCAGACGGCGTCGAACACCGCTGCCGTGTCATCAATCTTGGTGTGGATTTCCCAGCCAAGTTCGCCGGCAAAGGACACACGCACCAATTGGCACCAGTGCCCTGATATCTGCACCGACTGGTGCGAAAGCCAGGGCAGCGAAAGGTCGGCGTCCGTCAATTCCGAGAGGATGTCACGGGATTTCGGCCCGGACAGGATCTGGCAACTGAAGGCCTCGGTGAGGTTTTGCAGCGTCAGCTCATTGGGTTGCGGCAGATGGTGCTGCAGCCACTCGAAGTCGTGCTGTTCTGCCACTGAAGCGGTGATCAGAAAGAACAGGTCTTCGGCCAGCGCCATGATCGACATCTCGGTGACGATACGGCCCTTGTCGTCCGAGAAGTAACCGAGGCCGATGCGGCCAGGTTTCGGCACCAGGCCGGCAATCATCGTCGCTAGCCAGTCGCGCGCGCCCGGGCCTTGCAACCGGAAGCGCGAGAAACCCGGCAGGTCCAAAATGCCGGCGGCGTCGCGCACCGCCAGGCATTCCTCGCGCACGCGATGCTGCCAGGGACCTTCACGGCGGAAGGTGAGCGTGGCTTCCTCGGAAATGTCGTCGCCGTCCTTCGCGTACCAGGTGGCGCGTTCCCAGCCATTATAGGCGTCGAAACGGCCGCCGAGCGCCTTGGTGCGGTCGTGGATCGGCGACAGTTTGCGGTCCCGGCCTTCCGGCCAGGCATGGCGCGGGAACTGGATGGCGTATTCGTTGCCGTAGATTTCCATGCCCTTGGCGACGCAATAGTCGGGCGCCGAGGCAAAGGAGGTGAAGCGGCGCGGATCGCAGGACCACATGTCCCATTCCGTCTGGCCTTGCGTGACCCATTCGGCCAGCACCTTGCCGGCGCCGCCGCCCTGGGCGATGCCGAAGGTGAAGACGCAGGCCTCGAAGGCATTGGGCACGCCGGGCATCGGCCCGATCAGCGGATTGCCGTCCGGCGCATAGGGGATCGGACCGTTGATGACCTTGGACAGGCCGGCGGTGCCGAGGATCGGCACGCGGGCGACGGCGTCGGCCAGGTAATGTTCCAGCCGGTCGAGATCGTCGGGGAAGAGCTGGAAGGAAAAATCCTCCGGCATCGGATCATTGTGGGTGGCCCAATGCGCGCGGCAATTGCGCTCATAGGGGCCGAGATTCATGCCGGCTTTTTCCTGGCGCAGATAGTAGGAGGTATCGACATCGCGCAGCAGCGGCAGCTTCTTGCCCTGTTCCTTCGACCATGCGGCGAGTTCGGGGATTTCCTCGAACAGGATGTATTGATGGCTCATCACCATCATCGGCACTTCGCGACCGAACATCCGGCCGACTTCGGCGGCTCGGTAGCCGGCGGCGTTGACGACGATTTCGCAGCGGATCTCGCCCTGCGGCGTGGCGACCACCCATTCGTCGTTTTCGCGGCGCACGCCGGTGACAGGGCAGAAGCGGATGATCTTCGCACCCATGTCGCGCGCGCCCTTGGCCAGCGCCTGGGTGAGCTGCGCCGGGTCGATGTCGCCGTCGCTCGGATCGTAGAGCGCGCCTTTCAAATCATGCGTCTCGATGAAGGGATAGCGGCGCTTGATCTCGTCGACGCCGACCACGTCGATATCCATGCCCTGGTAGCGGCCCATGCCCTTGGCGCGCTGGAATTCCTGCATCCGCTCCTTGGAATGGGCGAGCCGCAGCGAGCCGGTGACGTGGTAGTTCATGGGATAGTCGACTTCGGCGCCCAGGCCCCGGTAAAGCTCGGTCGAATAGCGTTGCATGTTCATCAGCGACCAGGACGAGGAGAAGGTCGGCACATTGCCGGCGGCATGCCAGGTCGAGCCCGAGGTCAGCTCGTTCTTTTCCAAAAGCACGCAGTCGGTCCAGCCCGCCTTGGCGAGATGATAGAGCGAGGAGGTGCCGACAACACCACCTCCGATGATCACCACGCGCGCCGTGCTCGGCAAACCCGCCATGTTTCTTCTCCCAAAACTTAATTCAATAAACCGGTGGCGAAACCACCCAGATGACAACCGCCGGCTCGGTTCCCGGATTGCGCCAGCGATAGGGCTTGCCTTCGAAGCGGAAGGAATCGCCTTCGCCGAGGCGGTGCCAGATACCAGCTATCTCGATCTCGAAAATACCCGAGGCGAGATAGCCGGCTTCCTCGGTCGGCCGCAGCTGCTCGGTCTTCATCTCCGCGCCCGCCGCGAAGATCGAGCGCACCATCTCGAAGCTACCACCGAGATCGGGCGACAGGAGTTCTTCCACCAGGCCGGATTCGCTGGTGCCAAGCGTGCGGCGCCTGCCGGCCCGCACCACGACGCCGCGCTCGCTTTCGACCGGTACGTCATGGCTGAAGAACAGGCTGATCGGCACGCCGAACAGTTCGGCAAAGGCCCTGAGATCGCTGAGCGATGGCGTCGACAGGCCGCGCTCGACCTGACTGACCCAGCCGACCGAACGGCCGAGCTTCAGGGCGATTTCGGCGAGCGTCAGCCCGCGTGCCCGGCGCAGTGCCCTGATATCGCCGGCCAGCACGCGTTCGTCAGGTCCCTGCAATGTTCGTGCGCTAGGAGACGCCAAAACGCTCTCTTCATGAAAATTTCAATCCGAATTTCATGAGAAATCATGCTCATGAAAAAATCAAGCAGAATTTCACCAATGCTCAAGATTTACTTGCAGGATTTTGACGGTTCATGCAAAGGCTCCGCCGCGAGCGGCGAGTGGGGACGTCCGATCGATACAAAGGCTAAGGGACGGCCCATGCTGGAAAAGAAGGCTCGAATCGCGGATGAGGCCGAGATCGTCGATGAGGCGATCGTGTCGCGCCGTTCGGTGCGCGCGTTTCTGCCCGACTTGATCGACGACGAGACGATCCGGGACATTCTGGCGGTTGCGGCACGCGCGCCGTCCGGCACCAACATGCAGCCATGGCGGGTCTACGTCACCAAGGGCGAGACCAAGCAACAGATATCGGATGCTATCCTGAATTCCGGTATCCGCGCTGAAAAGGCCGACTGGGATGAGTACCGCTACTATCCGACCCAGTTCTTCGAACCGTATCTCACCCGCCGCCGCGCCAATGGCTTCGGCCTTTATGGCGCGCTCGGCATCGGCCGCCGCGAGGTCGACAAGATGCGCGCCCAGCACGACCGCAACTTCGTCTTCTTCGATGCGCCTGTCGGCATGATCTT
Source organism: Mesorhizobium kamtschaticum (assembly GCF_056174585.1). Lineage (NCBI taxonomy): Bacteria > Pseudomonadati > Pseudomonadota > Alphaproteobacteria > Hyphomicrobiales > Phyllobacteriaceae > Mesorhizobium > Mesorhizobium kamtschaticum. The sequence continues at coordinate 4,189,221 of NZ_CM149691.1, forward strand.
CACCATCGACCGCCGGCTCAACCAGGGCTCGTGGATCGACTACGGCATGTTCCTGCAGAACATCATGGTCGCGGCGCGGGGCAGGGGCCTGCACACCTGTCCGCAGGCGGCCTTCGCGCCCTATCACCGGCAGATCCGGCCGGTACTCAACATTCCCGACGAAGAGATCGTCGTCTGCGGCATGGCTCTTGGCCATGAGGACACGTCCAAACCGGAAAACGCCTTCCGCACCGACCGCGTGCCGCTGGAAGAGTGGGTGACGTTCAGCGAATAGCCTGTCCGCGCCGCTAAGCATGCCGACGCGAGCGACATGCACTATTCCGCATTCATCTGCATGCCGTGGCCGCTGACATGGGCGCCGTCCTGCGGTGTCAGCTTGAGATAGGCAATCAGCGCGCAGAGCGTGATGACGCCTTCGATCGCGAACAGGATCCGGAAATCATTGGTCACCGCAGGCCCGCCGCCGGCCAGGAACGACAGCATCGCAGCCGCCAGGCCGACGCTGATCGCCACCGCCAGCTGCCAGAGGATATAGTAGAGCGCGCTGAAGCGGGCGAGCTGTTCGGGGGCGATGTCGGAATAGGCGAGGTTTCCGGTCGAGGCCCATTGTATGGAACGGAAAACGCCGAAAACGAAGATATAGCCAAGCACGATCCAGACCGGCGTCGTTGCCTGCATCAAGGCGAAGCCGGCAACCATGGCGGCCACGAACGGCGTGTTGAAGACCAGCACGCGGCGGAAACCGAACCGGTTGAGAACGCGCGGCATGAAGAAACGCATGATCACCGAGCCGAGCGCGGCGACGAAGGTCAGCGATCCTGCCTGCACCGCGCTCATGCCGAAACCGAGCTGGAACATCAGCGGCAACAGGAAGGCGACGGAGCTCAGCCCGATCGTGTCCAGCCCGCCACCGGTGAGGAACGAGATGCGGAAAGTGCGGATGCGCAGGAGCTTGAGGTCGAGCAGGGGATTGGGCACGCGCAGGCAGTAGAGCGAGGCGATCGACAGGATGACGACCGCCAGCGCCAGTTCACCGGCGACCATGCCACCGACCGCGTCTTTGGCTGCAAGCGAGTCCATGCCGAAGACCAGCAGGATCATGCCGCTGCCGACCAGCAGAAAGCCTGGAAAATCAAACCGCGTGCGCACCGGCTTGGTCACTGTCGGAAACAATGACGCGGCAAGAATTGCCGCCGCCAGCGCAAACGGCACGTTGATGAAGAAGATCCAGCGCCAGGAAATGTAGGTGGTCAGCGCGCCGCCGACGAGCGGCCCAACCAGCGGCCCGGTCTGGCTGGCCACGGAGATATACATGTTGACCTTGAGCGTGCGGCTGCGCGGAAAGCTCGACAGGATCACGACCTGGCCGAGCGTGCCCATCAGAGCGCCGCCGAAGCCCTGCAGGGCACGGGCGCCGACCAGCATCCAGATGTTGTCGGACAATCCGCACAGCGCCGACGAGCCGGCGAACACCAGCAAGGCAAAGCAGTAGACGTTGCGCAGGCCGAAGCGGTCGGCGGCCCAGCCACCAAGCGGCATCGAGATGATCAGGCTGGCGACATAGACGGTGATCAGGAGGCCGAGCTGGCTCGGCGGACGGGCGAGGCTTTCGCCAATGCCGGGCAGCGCCGTCACCACGACATTCTGGTCGAGGCTGGTCATGAACACGCCGCAAGCGACCGTCAGCGGCAGCAGGAGCAAGGCTCTGGCCGACACATCGGCGCGATCCGTGGCGCCGGCGGATAATTCTGCGGTCATGGGGATGTTCGAACCAAACGAATGTGCCGAGTCTGAGACGGGATTTTTATACCCCTTGGGCCGATCTGGCGGCCACGTTTTTCCACCATGGCCGCTGGCGGCGCGATTCTCTAGCGGCAGAACCGGTCGGCATTGAGGCCAGAAGCGGCGGCCATCCGGCCGCATCGCCTACTGCACTTCGTAGCCGACTTCCTCGCTGGCATGGCAAAGCGCCTTCCAGAACGAACGCGCGAAGGAGCGGAAGACGTAGATGTCGAACTGGTCGGCGCCGGTGCGCTGGATCTGGGCGAAGACGTCGTGATGGGTGGTCGAGCGGCCGGCGCCGATTGGGAAGGCCGGCAGCGCGAAGTCGATGGCGAAGAATTTGGCCAGCACCCATTCGGCCTTCGGCCCGGCGATGCGGATGGCCGTGCGGCCGTGCGACAGGTCGGTCACCGTGCCGATGGCCGGCGTCACCACCTTGACGAAGGAAGCGGCCAGCCCTTCGGCTTCATCGGCCACGGTGAATTTTCCCGGCGCGAAACCGAACACCGATTTCACGCCGTCGCTCAAGCCGCCGCCGGCGCCGTCGGGCAGGGCAAGCCCGGTGACGGTGCGGATGGCAGCGATCAACGTCTTCTCCTCGCCCGGCCAGGCGGCGAGTTGCACGATCGAGCCCGGCCGCGTTTCGGTGAGGATGATCTCGACGCCATGCTCGAAATTGCCATGCGAGCCGACATGAAACTCCGGCTCGAGGGGGGATTGGCGCTCAACCATGCATGCGGGTCCCTTCCGGATCGTAGAAATGGTTGGAGACGATCTCGACCGGTCCGAAGCGGTTGCGTAAGGGATCGGAGACATGGGCGCGGGTGCCTTGCCTTGCCTTGCCGCCCTCGACCAGCGCCAGTGCGATGTGCTTGCCGAGCGCCGGCGAATAGCAGCAAGCGGTGATGTGGCCGATCGAGCCGTGCGGATTGACCTCGTCCAACTCCTCGACAATGTGTGCACCGCCATTGAGCGGCCGGTTGTCGAGCGCGATCAGGCCGACCAGTTCCAATCGGTCGGATGCGATCAGGCCTTCGCGGTCCATCATCGCCGAGCCGATGAAGGGCTTCTTCTTCGACAGCATCCAGTCGAGATGCAGGTCGCGCGCCGTGGTGCGGCCATCGATCTCGGCGCCGGTGACATGGCCCTTCTCGATGCGCATCGTGCCCAGCGCCTCGAGCCCGTAGGTGACCAGCCCGAACGGCTTGCCGGCCTCGGCCAACGCTTCCCAGACATGGGTGCCGTGGCCGGCGCCGGAATAGACCTCGAAGGCCATTTCACCGGAGAAAGACAGCCGGCAAATCATCACCGGCACGCCGGCGATCTCGCCGCGCACGATGCCCATGAAGGGCAAGGTCGCATTGTCGACCGCGGTGCCGGTCACGCAAGCGGCAAGGATTGCCCTGGCCTTCGGCCCGCCGATCGCAGCACCCGCCCATTCGTCGGTCACCGAGGTGACGTGGACTTTCAGCTCCGGCCAGATCACGTCGAGGAAATATTCCAGATGCTGCATCACCTTGCCTGCGTTGGCCGTGGTGGTGGTCATCAAGAAATCCTGCTCGCCGAGCCGCCAGGTGGTGCCGTCGTCAAAGGCAAGGCCGTCCTCGCGCAGCATCAGCCCGTAACGCGCCTTGCCGACGGCGAGCGTCGAAAACATGTTGGTGTAGACGCGGTCGAGGAATGCGGCGGCGTCGGGGCCTTGCACAGCAATCTTGCCCAGCGTCGAGACATCGACGATGCCCGCGCTTTCGCGCGTCGCCTTGGCCTCGCGCACATAGGCCTGCTCGACGGTTTCGCCTGAAAGCCCGTAGATCATCGGCCGGTACCAGAGGCCGGCGGAATACATCGTCGCGCCATTGGCGAGGTGCCAGTCATGCATCGGCGTCAGCCGTTCCGGCCTCAGGTCGCCAAAGCGCTCCGCCGCCAGCGAACCGATCGACACCGGCGCGAAGGGCGGCCGGAAGCGCGTCGTGCCGACCTCCGGGATCGGCTTGCCCAGCGCTTCCGCCATGATGGCGAGGCCGGGAACATTGGAGCTCTTGCCCTGGTCGGTCGCCATTCCAAGCGTGGTGTAGCGCTTCAGGTGCTCGACCGAGACGAAGCCTTCGCGATGCGCCAGGCGGACATCTTCCGCCGTCACGTCGTGCTGGAAGTCGACGAAGCTCTTGCCCTTGGCCCTGATCTCGAAGACCGGCGCCGGATCGGGATCGCCGGGTACGGCCTCGACCGTGGGCAACGCCGCCGGCGTGCTCGTTCCACCGGCTGCTGCAAGACCGGCGGCGCGGCCTTCGGCGATCGCTTCGGCAGTGGAAAAACTGCCGGTGAAGGCGCCGGCGCCGACCCAATGCTGTGTTGGCCAATGCTGCGTCGGCTTCGGTGGGAGGAAAGCTTGCCGCGCGGCATTCCATTCCGCCTTGGCGCCGGCCTGGCTGGCGAGATGGATGGTCGGCGACCAGCCGCCCGACATCAGCAGGCAGTCGGCATGGATGCTTCGTTCATCGCCGTTCAGCGCCCCGGTGACCATGTCGAAACGCTGGACCTTGATGCCGGAGAGCGCCTTGCCACCCTCGGTGGCGACAACGGCGTGACCAGCCAACAGTTCGGCTTCGGCCTCCGTCGCCAGCTTGCGCATTTCGGCTGACAGCTCGGACCTGACGTCGGCGATGGCAACGATCGCGGCGCCTGCCTTCTTCAAGGCGACAGCCGCGCGGTAGGCGCTGTCATTGTTGGTGAACAGCGCGATTCGCTCGCCCGGCAGCACGCCGAACTCATTGGCGTAGCGCTCGGCGGCATGGGCCAGCATCACGCCCGGCCGATCATTGCCCGGGAAGACCAGCGGACGCTCGAAGGCGCCGGTGGCCAGCACCACGGATTTGGCGCGGATCGCCCAGTAGCGATGGCGCGGCTCGCCCTTGGCGGGCTGTTCCTTGTGGTCGCTCACCCGTTCGAGTGCGGCAAGCGTGTTGTTGTCGTAGTAACCCCAGACCGTGGTGCGCGGCAGAAGCCGGACATTGTCGCGGCCTTCGAGCTGGGTAACCGTGCGGCGCGCCCAATCGGCGGCCGGCGCGCCATCGATGGTTTCATCGGACCAGTTGGTGGAGCCGCCGAAACGCGGTTCGAGATCGGCCAGCATGACGCGGGCGCCCTGATCGGCGGCGGCCTTGGCGGCCATCAGGCCGGCCGGGCCGGAGCCAACCACCAGCACGTCGCAAAAGGCGTTCATGCGTTCGTAGCGGGCGGGGTCTTTTGCCGATCCGGCGCTGCCGAGACCGGCGGCACGGCGGATGAAATGCTCGCAGAACATCCAGAAACGCGTGCCCTTCAGCGGGCCGACCACCGGTCCCATGAAGGTCTTGTAGTAGAAACCGGCCGACAGGATCTTGCCGCCAAGCTGGTTGACGGCATTGATATCCCAGGCCAGCGAGGGAAAGCGGTTCTGGCTGATGGCGACCAGCCCGTCATGGATTTCGACCATGGTGGCGGGAATGTTGGGTTCGCGAACCTCGCCCTTCAGCACCGTCACCAGCGCGTTGGGCTCCTCGACGCCCGCGGTCAGCAGGCCGCGCGGGCGATGGTATTTGAACGAGCGCCCGAAAAGCGTGACGCCCTTGGCCAAAAGGGCGGACGCCAGCGTGTCGCCGGCATGGCCAGTATAGGCAACGCCGTCGAAGGTGAAGCGGATCGTCTTCAGCCGGTCGATGCGGCCACCGGTATCGGTGCGGCGCGGGCTCATGACCTGTCCTCTGCCCTGCGGCGCGCGGCCGAGCCATGATCGCCGCGCACGAAGGCGACGCTGGAGATCTCATGCGTCAGCGTGTTGCGCACGACGCGCAAATGCGCGCGGCAGCCGCCGGAATGCTGCCAGATCTCGTTGTGGTCGCCGGCCGGGTTCAGCCGGTCATAGACATAGGCGTTCCACGCCTCGAAATTCTGCGAGGCTGGGTCGGGACGTTCGCGGTTGCCGTCACCCTGATAGGTGAACTCGATGACGTCGCGCGGGCCGCAATAGGGGCAAGTGATCAGCACAGGATGTTTCCTAATGAAGCCGCGGGTTCGCGCCCTGGCCCTTGTCGTCGATGACGAGGCCGCGATGAAAGCGGTCGAGGGTGAACGGCGCGTTGAAGTCGTGCGGCTGATCCTTGGCGATGGTCCAGGCAAAGGTCCAGCCGGAGGCCGGCGTCGCCTTGAAGCCGCCATAGCACCAGCCGCAGTTGAGATACATGCCAGGCAGCGGGCCGGTGGTGATGATCGGCGAGCCGTCCATCGACATGTCGCAGACGCCGCCCCAGGAGCGCAGCATGCGCACCCGCGCAAGGCCCGGGAACAGCGCCAGCATCTCGCTCATCACCTCGTCGACGATGGGCAAATTGCCGCGCTGGGCGTAGCTGTTGTAGCCGTCGATATCGCCGCCATAGATGAGGCCGCCCTTGTCGGACTGCGACATGTAGAAATGGCCCATGCCGAAGGTCACGACCGTGTCGATGAAGGGTTTTAGCGATTCCGTCACGAAAGCCTGAAGTACATGGCTCTCGATCGGCATCGTCTCGATGCCGGCAAGCTGCATGACGCGCCCGGTGCTGCCGGCCACGGCAACCGCCACCTTCTTGGCCCTGATGTCGCCGCGCGAGGTGGTGACGCCGGTGACGCGGTCGCCATCGCGCAGGAAGCCGGTGACCTCGCAATTCTCGACGATGTCGACGCCACGGCGGTCGGCGCCACGGGCATAACCCCAGGCCACAGCGTCGTGCCGGGCGGTGCCGGCGCGCCGCTGCATCAGGCCGCCGACCACGGGAAAGCGTGCATCGCTGGAAATATCGAGCGCCGGGATCAGGCGCTTGATCTGCGCCTTCGTCATCAGCTCTGCGTCGACGCCGAGATGGCGCATGGCGTTGCCGCGCCTTGCATAATCGTCGAACTGGGCCGGCGTGTGCGCCAGGTTCAGGCAGCCACGCTGCGAGAACATGACGTTGTAATTGAGTTCGTGCGACAGATCCTCCCACAGCTTCATCGAGTGTTCGTAGAAGCGGGTGTTGGCCGGCAGCAGGTAGTTCGAGCGCACGGCCGTGGTGTTGCGGCCGACATTGCCGGAGCCGAGCCAGCCCTTTTCCAGCACCGCAACGTTGGTGATGCCGTGTTCCTTGGCCAGATAGTAGGCGGTCGCCAGGCCGTGACCGCCACCGCCGATGATGATGACATCATAGGACGCCTTCGGATCCGGCTTGCGCCAGGCCGGCTTCCAGTCCTTGTTTCCCTTGAGCGCGTTCGCAAGCAGCGAAAAGGCCGAGTACTCTGCCATCATTGTCATCCGGTTCGGGCGATGCGGCAGACTATAGAGCAGGCCGCATCCGCAAAGCCAATATTGCGCCATGGCCTTTCGACTGACCGACGCTCGGATCGCGATCCGAGCGCGATCGGATGCGACGGCTTGCCCCATGATATGGCCGTCTTTATCAAGGACAGGCTTTTTGAATGCCTTTGCCGCCCGTAAGTCGCCAACAAATCATGCTTTTTCGATTGCTTCGCCTCTTCCTGATCCTCGCGCTGGTCGTTTCGGCGCAGCCTTCGTTCGAGGCGATGGCGCAGGCGCTTGGCCAGGGCTCCGCCGGCTTGATCACCGATCAGCAGAAAGTCATCAAGAGCCTGACGGCCAAGGCGGACGATCTCGAGAAGAAAATACAGCAGGACGGTGAGGACGATTCCTCGCTCGTTGATATCCGCCTGCAACTGGAGGATCTGTCACGGGCGGCATTGACCAGTGCGCTGGCGTTCCGCTCGCGCCTCACCGACATCAACAATCGCATCGAAGTGCTTGGCCCGCCGCCGGCAGCGGGCCAACCGCAGAGAGCCCGACATCGTGACCGGCGAACGCCAGGCGCTGGCGTCGGAAAAGGCCGAGATCAACGCGGTCGTCGCCGCCGCGCAGAACCTGTCGATCCGCATCAGCGGGCTGATCGACAAGATCGGCAATATGCGCAGCGAGTTGTTCCGCAACTTTTTGAGCAAGCGCTACGTGCTGTCGGATGCGTTGAGCCCGCAGGTGTTTTCCGACGCACAGGACGAATACGCCAACTTTTACAAGGCGGTGTCGTCGTGGCTGAGTTTCGCTTTCAAGTTCAAGTTCCAGGCCATCCTGGCGGCAACCTTCGTGGCGCTCGGGCTGGCGCTGGTGCTGCTGGTCGGCGGCAGGCGCCTGTTCGGGCGTGTGTTCGAGGCCGACCCCGCCAACGAAGACCCGTCCTATCTCAGTCGCCTGTCGGTGGCCTTCTGGTCTACCTTGCTGCCGACGCTCGCGGTCGGTTCGTTTCTTGGTTCGACCATCTTCTTTTTCAATTATTACAATGTGTTGCGTGGCGATATTGGTCTGTTCCTAAATGCCCTGGCGACTGCGATCGGTGTGATATTCTGCGTCAATCGGCTGACCAATGCAGCGCTGTCGCCACGTCTGCCGAACTGGCGCCTTATCCCGGTCGAAACCGGGCCGGCGCGCTGGCTGGTGCGCCTGGCGACCGCCATGGCCGTGGTCATCTCAGTCAACACCTTCCTGTCGATCATCAACGACAAGATGGGATCGCCGCTGTCGCTGACCATCGCGCGCAGTTTCGTCGCCACCATTGTCGTCGGCATCATCCTGATCCTGATGGCGATGCTGCGGCCGTTCAAGGCACGGGACGGAAGCTGGCGGCCGTGGCCGGCATGGCTGCGCTACCTGGCGCTGGCGCTTGGCCTGTTCACCATCATAGCCGCTCTGCTTGGCTATATCGGTCTTGCGCTGTTCGTCTCGCTGCAGGTCGTGGTCACCGGCACGGCGCTGATCACCGCCTATATCGGCTTCCTCTCGGCGCGGGCGATCGGCGAGGAGGGGGCTTTCGCCAACACATCCGTCGGGCGTTGGCTGTCGACCAATTCCAGCTACGAGGACACGGCACTCGACCAGCTCGGCCTCGTCGTCAGTGTTGCCATCAACCTGTTGATCGTGCTGGTTTTCCTGCCGCTGATCCTGTTGATGTGGGGATTCCAGCCCGGCGACATCCAGGCCTGGGCCTACAAGCTGGCGACCGGGATCAATATCGGTTCGGTGACGATTTCGGTTACCGGCATCCTTTCGGGTATCATCGTCTTCGTCATCGGCTATTTCCTGACGCGCTGGTTCCAGGGCTGGCTCGACGGCTCGGTGATGGCGCGCGGCAAGGTCGATACCGGCGTGCGCAACTCGATCCGGCTGGCGGTCGGTTATGCCGGCGTGGCGCTGGCGGGGCTGGTCGGCATATCAGCGGCGGGCATTGATCTCTCCAGCCTGGCGCTGGTCGCCGGTGCGCTTTCCCTCGGTATCGGTTTCGGCCTGCAGAATGTGGTGTCGAATTTCGTCTCCGGCCTGATCCTTTTGGCCGAGCGGCCGTTCAAGGTCGGCGACTGGATCGTCGCCGGCGACGTCAGCGGCACGGTCAAGAAGATCAGCGTGCGCGCCACCGAGATCGAGACTTTTCAGCGGCAGTCGGTGATCCTGCCCAATTCGAACCTGATCAACAACGCCGTCGGCAACTGGACGCATCGCAACAAGCTCGGCCGCATCGACATCAAGGTCGGCGTCGCCTATGGCAGCGACGTCAAGCAGGTTCACGCGATCCTGCTGGAGATCGCACGCAGCCACCCGATGGTGCTGAAGAACCCGGAACCCTTCGTGCTGTTTTCCAACTTCGGACCCGCGGCGCTCGAATTCGAGATCCGTGTGTTCCTGGCCGATGTGATGAACGGCAACATCGTGCAAAACGACGTCCGCTTCGCCGTGCTGGAAAAATTCAGCGACCAGCATATCGAAATCCCCTCGACGCCGCGCGCCGTTATCGAGACCAAGCATGCAAAGGCCTGGCCGACCGACGACGACAAGATCGAGGCCGTCTTTGCCGACCAGCAGCAGGCAAAGGCGGACGCCGCGGCCGAGGCGAAAAAGCTTGCCAAATCAGGACGCAAGCTGCGCAAGCCCGATCCCGATTAGAGGCCGGTTCCCCGTCAGCTTTTGGCGATCAGGGCGGCAAGTGCTGTCCGAAGATCGGTCTTGCCGCGCCTGATCTCGCCGACGCCGTGCTCGACATCGATGCGGCCGGCATTGTGGGCATCGAACGTCGCCGCGACCAGTTCGGCGTAACTCGTGCTGATGCCGCCGCCGACGAGGGCGGCAACCCAATCCTGCCTCGGCAGTTCGCGGGCGACGATCTCGCGGCCGGCGATCTCGCCAAGCGTCCGCGCCACACCGGCTGCGCTGTAACGACCGGGCCCCTCGGCATGGACCACGCGCAGCGTATCGCCATTGCCCGACAGGAGGAGATCCGCCGCCATCAGGCCGACATCGCCGGCCGAGACCGTCGGGAAGGATTTGGAGACGGGATGATGCAGGCTCGGCAGCACGCCGGTGTCGATCGCGCGGCCAACCAGGCGGTTCCAGTTCTGCATGTGCTCGGCAGAGCGCAGCACCGTCAGCGCCGCCGGGATTGTCTTCAGCTGCGATTCCAGATGGTGGAAGGTGAGCGTGATGCCGGTGCCGGCGGCAAGCTGGGCGCCATAGTCCGAAATCGCCAGGATGCTTTGCGGCCGGCTCTGATCCAGTGCGGTGACGATCGACCGGATGGTGGATTTCATCGCCGCCGACGCATCATCGGCGCGGACACTGGTGGGACAGATGACCTGAACAGCGGTCGCGCCCTTTGTGGCCAGCGCCAATGCCGGCGCATCGCGCAGATCGGCGATTTCCGTCTCGCAACCGAGCGCACGGAACTCTTCGGCATGCGCCGGGTTTCGCACCACGGCCCTGACCGGAGCGCCATGTCTCCGCAGCGCACCGATGGTGGCCCGTCCGATCTTTCCAGCAGCGCCTAACACAACAAACATGCTCGTATCCTTCAATCTGACCAATGAGATGTCAGGAATGCCGGATTGGTGCGCCCGGGTCGCCCAGATATGGACGGCGGAAGACAAAAACGGATGGTTGGATTCGAAAGCCGAAGGCGGTGAAAAATGCCGGACCGGTTATCGCTGCATGCGGAGCAGTGTGGCAGGCGTGACGCCGAGGATGCGCTTCATGCTCTGCGCCATGTGGCTCTGATGCGAAAAGCCTGCCTCCAGCGCGATCTGGCTGAGCGGTATTTTCGCCTGATGCAACAGGGTCCTGGCCCGCTCGACGCGGCGATGGATGACATATTGGTGGGGCGGCAGCCGAAGGTGCGGCGAAACAGCACTTTCAGATGCGAGACGCTGATGGCAGCCACTTGCGCCAGATCATCCAGCGAAAGGTCCTGGTCGAGATTGGCCTCGATGAAATCGGCCAGCCTGCGCTTCTGGCCGAAGGAAAGCGTTTGCCTGGCCGGAACGTTCGACTTCGACCCTGCACCCTGGATGAGCTGTACCGCGAGCGCCTTGGCCAGGCTTTCGAAATACAGCCTGTCGGATGGCACGTCCGGGCTGAGCCCGGTCGCCAGCGCATGGGCGATATGTTCGATCCTCGGATCGCGGCGCTGGAACTGCGGATGGACAACGACCCGGTCCGGATCGATTTCGAGGTCCTCGGCGGCACGGCGAACCAGCGCCGGGCTGACCCACAGCCGCAGAATGGTGCAGTCGGCGTCATCCTCCCAGTCGCCGTCGAGCCCGGCGGGCACGATATCGATGTCGCCATCCGACTGAACCCGCCGGTGATGCTTTCCGTCGCAGTGGCACGATGCGTTGACCGGCGCTCCGACGTGGATTCCAAGCCGATGATTGATGGATGCGGGCACATAATGGGTCAGTCGCGCGGCAATCCTTCGCAACTCAACCCCAACGCCGATCGTTTCCAGCCAGTTGTCGTGCATGGTCTTTTCTTCGCGTTGGCCCGCCCTAGACATCATATCGGGCCGGTCGGAGAAATTAACAGGGGTCGGGCGTGCGCCCGCAGCCGACACTGGAGAAGCCAAAACCAATTGCGGCATGAATGCGGCATTCAGTTGCGGTTCAGCTTCCATCTCATATAAGCTCCCATGCAAAGGGCGAAAATGCCTTGCGAAATGCAACAGAGGCGGTGGGAACACCGATATTGCAACATGTGGAAGTCTCTCGTCGCTGCCGTCGCCTTGCTCGCCGTGAGCGGCTCGGCCCATGCCGCCAGCGCGGTCAACAAGGACGCCCAGACCCGCACGCTGGTCGTGACGGAGGGCGGCAGCAAGACCGAGCTTGCGCTGGCCGGCGGTGAAACCGTCGAGTTCTGCCAGAACGGCTGCTTCGTCATGTTGCCGAACGGTGACCTCGAAGCCCTGACCGGTTCGGAAACCGTCGAAATCTCGGGCGGCGTCGCCCGCATCAAGTAATCCGGGTGGCATGACTGGAAAGGCCGGGCAATTTGCTCGGCCTTTTATCGTTTCCGGTAGCAGTTGTTTAACAATGACGCCGGAAATACCGGTGCGGCAGCCGCCTGCAACCAGGCGTTTTAACGTTCGCTACGCCATCCCCCGCTATACCAGCGTCAAGACGCCGAAACGCGGCGCGCAACCAGATTCCGGTTTCCCGGATCATACGCTGGCAGGGCAGGACAGACATGGACGCGCGGTCGGACAGGAACGCAATACCGCTTGCGGTCGATCTCGACGGTACGCTGATCGCAACCGACCTGTTGTGGGAAGGCTTGTTCCTTCTGCTCAAGAAGAACCCGCTCTACATTTTCCTGGTGCCTTTCTGGGCGGCCGGCGGGCCGGCGCGGCTGAAGCAAGCGATCGCGCAGCGCATCGACATCGACCCCGCGACACTGCCCTATCGCGCGCCGCTGCTCGAGCGGCTCCGCACCGAGCACAGCGAAGGCCGCAAGATCGTGCTGGCGACGGGCACGCCGCGCAAATTCGCTGAGGCCATAGCAGCCCATCTCGGCATTTTCGATCGCGTGCTGGCAACCGACGGTCTCGACAATCTCATCTCCGGCAAGAAGCGCGCCTCGCTGATCTCAGCCTACGGCGATGGCGGTTTCGACTATGCCGGCAACAGCCGCCATGACCTCCAGGTCTTCGACGCGGCGCGCAATGCGATCGTCGTCGCGCCCGACCGCCATGCCGCGCGCTGGCAGGCGGCGCATGGCGCCGAAACCATGCCGGCACCGAAGCCGACCTTGCGGACCATCGTCAAGATGCTGCGCGTGCATCAGTGGCTGAAGAACTCGCTGATCGCCGTGCCGATGGTGCTGTCGCATGAGTACTTCAACGCCAACATGATCTGGCAATGCCTGCTGGCGTTCATCTCGTTCAGCGCGGTGGCGTCCGCCATTTATATCCTCAACGATTTCTTCGACCTCGCACTCGACCGCAAGCATGTCACCAAGTGCAACAGACCGTTCGCGAGCGGCGCACTGTCGATCCCGTTCGGCCTCGGTGCGATCGTCGTGCTGTTGGCGATCGGCATCGGCACCAGCCTGTTTTTGCCAATCCAATTCCTCGGTGTGCTCGGCGGCTACATGGTCGTCACCACGGCCTATTCGCTGTCGTTCAAGCGCATGCTGCTGGTCGATGTGCTGACGCTCGCCGGCCTCTACACGATCCGCGTGCTTGCCGGTGCGGCCGCGACCGGCGTCGACGTCTCGTTCTGGCTGCTCGCCTTCTCGATCTTCTTCTTCCTGTCGCTGGCGCTGGTGAAGCGCTTTGTCGAATTGCGCACCACCGCTATTCCGCCGGGCGAACGCATTGCCGGCCGCGGCTATCGCACGGAAGACCAGGAGATCGTCGCCCAGGCCGGCATGGCCTCGGCCTTTTCCTCGGCGCTGGTTCTGGCGCTCTACATGGACAGTGTCGCGGTGCGCGAACTCTATCCGCATCCATGGCTGATCTGGCCGCTGGCGCCGATCGTGCTTTACCTCACCATGCGCGTCTGGATCCTGGCACGCCGCGACGAGATGCATGACGACCCGGTCGTCTTCATCATCCGCGACTGGCGCAGCCAGATCGTGGTGGCGATCGGCGCTGTGCTGCTGGTCATCGGGGGCTGGTAGGCATGGCCGGCCGGTTCCAGAGCTTTGGCCTCGCCACGCCGCCTGCGCCACGAGCGATCCACGCCGACGACGCCATTGCGCTGCTGAAGGGCGGCCAGGCGAAGGACGGGTCGCTGTTGGCCTATGGCAACGGGCGTTCCTACGGCGATTCCTGCCAGAACCAGGCCGGCGCGATCGTCGACATGCGGACCCTGAACCATATCCGCGCCTTCAACGCCGAGACCGGCGTGCTCGAGGCGGATGCCGGCGTGCTGCTGCCGGATATCATCGCGCACGCAGCCCCCTATGGCTTCTTCCCAGCTGTCGTTCCGGGCACGCAATTCGTGACGCTCGGCGGCGCCATCGCCAATGACGTGCACGGCAAGAACCATCACCGGCGCGGCACGTTCGGCTGCCATGTCGAGAGCTTCACGCTGCTGCGGTCCGATGGAAAGACCTATCGCTGCTCGGCCACCGACAATCCCCGCCTGTTCGGGGCGACCATCGGCGGCATGGGGCTGACCGGCCTGATCCTGTCGGCCGCGATCCGGCTGATGCGGGTGCCTTCGCTGGACATCGTCGAGAAGACGACGCCGTTTCGCGATCTCGACGAATTCTTCGATCTGGCCGAGGCGGCGGACCAGGCCAATGAATATGCCGTGGCCTGGATCGACCAGCTTGCCAATGGCCACAACAGCGGGCGCGGCCTGCTGTTCACCGGCAACCATGCCGAACATGGCTCGCATGCGGCCACGCGCGCCGGCGGCAATCTTGCGGTGCCGTTCCAGCCGCCCTTCAATGTGCTGAACCGGCCGTTCCTGACCGCTTTCAATGCCGCCTACCGGTGGAAGAAAGGCCGCGCGACCGTGCCGCGCGAGACCGGCTATCAAGGCTTCTTCTTTCCGCTCGACGGCGTGCGTGACTGGAACCGGCTTTATGGCCCCAAGGGGCTGTTCCAGCACCAGAGCGTGGTGCCGGAAGAGGTCGCGCGTGCCGCCGTGCCGGAATTGCTCGCCGCGGCCCGGCGGGCCGGGCAGGGGTCTTTCCTCACCGTGCTGAAACGCTTCGGCTCGATCCACTCGCCGGCGCTGCTGTCATTCCCCAGGCCCGGCTACACACTGACGCTGGACTTCCCCAACAAGGGAGCGGCGACGCTTGCCCTGCTTGGTGAACTCGACCGCATCGCCATCGCGGCCGGCGGGGCGGTCAACCCCTACAAGGATGCGCGCATGGGCGCTGCAGTTTTCGCCGCCTCCTTTGCGGACTGGCCGAGGCTGGAAGCATTGCGCGACCCTGCCTTCATGTCCGATTTCTGGGCGCGCACGGCTGGCAGCATCGACCTGCGGCGGCGCGGCGCCGAGGCTGCGGAATAGATAAAATTGGAATGAATCGTGGTTAGAGAATGATTAATTGCAAGGTTTACTCAAAACATTCTTGTGAGTTCACGAAATCTTTTCAGCTTTGTATTACTCGATGACACGGGGTGGGTGAGCAGGCATGAAATATATCGTCTTCATTCTCTTTACGGTCATGACCAATGCCGCTGCGCAGCTCATGCTCAAGCAAGGCATGATGTCGCTTGGGCCGATCTCTTTCGAGGGCGTCAATCCGCTCGTCAAGCTGCTGCAGATCGTCTTCAGCCCCTGGGTGTTCCTCGGGCTTTGCACCTTCGTCATTTCGATGGCCTCGCATCTCTATGTGCTGTCGAAGGTCGAGCTCTCCTTCGCCTATCCCTTCCTCAGCCTCGCCTATGTCGCCGTCGCCATCTTCGCCTATTTCGTCTTCCGCGAAGACCTCAATGGCTGGCGCATCGCCGGCATCGCCTTCATCTGCGTCGGTACCGTGCTGATCGCGCAAAGCGGGCGAGCGCATGAGGACCAGACCGCTTCCATCACGCCCGACAAGATCCCTGCAAACGAGACCGTTCGATGAGACATGTGATTTTCGGCGGGGACGGTTTCGTCGGCCGTCACCTTGCCCCGAAGCTTGTGGCCGATGGCGAAGAGGTCGTCGTCGCTGACATCGTCAAGAGCGACCTTGCGCATTACCGCAATGTCCGCTTCGTCCAATGCGATGTCACCGATCCGGCGTCGGTCGCCGCTGTCGGGCTCAAGGCCGACGACATGGTCTACAATCTGTCGGCCAAGATGCTGTCGCCGATTCAGGTTCGCGCCAAGCGGCACGACTTCTTCTTCCCAGTCAATTTCCATGGCACCGAGCACATCTTGCAGGCCATGGACAAGGCGGGTGCACCAAAACTTGTCCACTACACGACCGACATGATCTACGGCCACACGGTCACCCAGCCGATGACCGAGGAGCATCCGGTCGCGCCGCTCGGTGAGTATGGCTGGTCGAAGCAGAAGACCGAGGAACTGGCCGCCGAATGGCGCAAGCGCGGCATGTCGATCTCGCTGTTCCGGCCGCGCCTGATCATCGGCCCCGGTCGGCTGGGCATATTGGAAAAACTGTTCAAGCTGATCGACTGGAATTTTCCCGTGCCGATGATCGGCTCGGGCAGGAACCCATATCAGTTCATTTCTGTGTTCGATTGCGCGGAAGCTGCCCGCTCGGCCTGGAAGGCCGGGGTGCCCAACGAGGCCTACAATCTGGGTTCCCTCAACCCGCCGCCGGTGAAGAAATTGCTTGGCGATTTGATCAGGCATGCCGGCTCGAAATCGATCCTGATCCCGACCCCGGGCTGGGCGGTCAAGCGCACGCTCGACCTGCTCGACCTCATCAACATGCCGATCATGGATCCGGAACAATATCTGATCGCCGACGAAGAGTGCGTGCTCGACGTGTCCAAGGCCGAGCGCCAGCTCGGCTGGGTGCCGCACTATCGCGACGAGGACATGCTGATCGCCGCCTACAGCGAATACCGCGCCAAGAAGGCCGGTCACGCTGTCGCCACCAAACATGTGCCCGCCGAATAGTGGGCTCGCCAAACAGTTTATGGCGCACGACGCGGGTCGTCAGCGCGGACAGGAGATTGAAATGACCGTCATGGCCAAGCCCGAACAGACCAATGCGCGCACCATGGTGAGCGCGCCGTCGCTGTCGCCCGCCACCATCGCCAAGCCCGATTTGATCAGCGTCGAGCAGGCCAAGGCGATGGATGTCGCCCGCATGACCGATCTGTTCAAGGCGCATCTCAACCCCGGCCAGCTGCATTTCATGAAGCTGCTCGGCTTCCACAAGATCAAGATCGAGCGTGCCGAAGGCATGTTCTACATCGACCAGAACGGCCGCAAGATCCTCGACTTCTTCGGCGGCTTCGGTTCGCTGGCCTTCGGCCACAACCATCCGCGCATCCTCGAAGCGCGCAAAAAGTTCCAGGAGGAGAAGCGCCAGGAGATCGCCATCGCCTTCATGTCGCAATATGCGGCGGCCCTTGCGCACAACATCGCCAAGTGCTCGCCCGGCGATCTCGACATGGTGTTTTTGGGCTCGTCCGGCTCGGAGGCGATGGAAGCGGCGGTGAAGCTCGCCGAACGCGCCGCCGGCCCGAAGCGGCCGAAAATCGTCTATGCCGAGAATTCCTTCCACGGCAAGACCAAGGGCGTGCTGGGCATCACCGACGGCCAGCTCTACCGCGCCGACTTCAAGATGGCCGAGAACACGGTGCGCATTCCGTTCGGCGACATCGAGGCGGTCGAGCGCCTGTTCCGCAGCGATCCCGAGGTCGGCGTCATCGTGCTCGAAACCATCCAGGGCGGCGGCGGCATCATCCAGGCCCCTGCCGAATATTGGCAGAAGCTGCGGGCGCTATGCGACCAGCATGGCGTGCTCTGGGTCGCCGATGAAGTGCAGTGCGGCTATGGCCGGTCGGGCCGCTTCTATGCCTTCGAGCACTACGGCGTTGTTCCCGACGTGACCGCTCTGGCCAAGTCGCTCGGCGCCGGCAAGGCCGCGGTCGGTGCGATGATCGCCAAGCGCGACGTCTACATGAAGGCCTATGGCACGCCGAAGACGGCGATGATCCATGCCATGGCGACCTTCGGCGGCATGGGCGAGGCCTGCGTCACCGCGATCGAGGGCCTCAACGTGCTCTATGACGAGGGGCTGATCGACAACGCCGCCGTCACTGGCGACTATTTGCTGCAACGGTTGCAAGTGTTGAAGGAAAAATACCCGAAGATCATCAAGGACGTGCGCGGCAAGGGCTTCATGGTCGGTCTGGAGTTCCACGACTTCTCGCAGACCTTGCCGATGGTGCTGCGTCCGATCGTCAGCGTGCTCGACGATAAGCTGAAGGGCTCGCTGTCCGGCTTCGTCGGCGCGCTCTTGCTGCGCGATTACGACGTGCTCGTCGCCTTCACCGAATACAACCGCAACGTCATCCGGCTCGAGCCGCCGCTGATCTGCCAGCGCGAGCATGTCGACCGTTTCGTCGATGCCTTCGACAGCTTGCTGTCGCGCGGCATCGTGTCGATCGTGAAGGATTTCGTCAAAAGCCAAGTCCGTTGAAGCAAGGTCGCTGAGCAATGCTGACCAAGTCTCCCGCTGCGAAAAACCCGCTCGACCGGTTCACCGAGGCCGGTCTGGCGTGGGGCGAGGGGACCTATGCGCGGCTGGCCGCACCCATCGGCGCGGCCGCCTTCGCGCTCTACATCCTGCTGACGGCGTTTACGGCCTGGGTGATGCCGGACGCCAATTGGGACATGCTGCCCTATCTCGCAATATCGGAGGAAGGCAGCTATCCCGACGCGCAGGCACTGCATGACTATGCCTACAGCACCGTCAAATCAGGCGTATCGGCCGGCGACTACAAGGCGCTGACCGACGATGGTGGCGGCTTCCGCAGCCATATGACCGACAATGCCGCCGATTTCCATTCGCTGCTCGGCATGTACCGGATAAAATTCCTCTATGCCGAGATCCTGTCGACGCTGAGCGCGGTGATGTCGCCGGTCGAGGCAATGCGCCTGGTGCAGGTGTTTTCGGTGCTGCTGTTCGGCGCGATCGCGCTGCTCTGGTTGCGCTCAGAAAAGGCTTTGGCGCTGGCGCCTGTGGTCGGCGCGGTGCTCATCATGGCTGATTTCGGCGATGCGGCGCGGGCCTCGACGCCGGACCTGCTGACGTCGGCGTTGCTGCTCGGCGGGCTCTACGCCTATGTCAGAGGCCGCGAGGTGGCGACGGCGACCCTGCTCTTCCTCGCCTTCATGGTGCGGCCGGACAATATTGTTTTTCTTGCGGTTTTCGCGGTGCTGCTGGTCGCCTTCCGGCAAAAGGCCTGGGGCGCGCTTGCCGGCTTTGCCGCGTCCTTCGTCGCCTATTTCGCCATTTCGCACTGGGCCCAGCATCCCGGCTGGTGGCCGCATCTGTGGTTCTCCAGCATCGAGCAGCACTACAATATGGACGGCTTCGAGCCGGCGTTCTCGGTCACCGCCTATCTCAGGGCGTTCGCGACATCGCTGCTGCGCGCCGTCAATCTGAACAGCTGGGTCGGCGTTTCGGTGCTGGCACTGGCCGGCTGGTTCGCCGCCGGCCATGCCGGCTTCCGCCTCGACCGCCGGGCCGGCATTTTGTTCGCCGCACTGGTGCTGGGGGCTCTGGCCAAGTTCACGGTCTTCCCGATCCACGATACACGTATTTATTTTCCCCACCTGATCCCGCCCTTCCTGCTGCTGGCGACGCCGTTCATGGCGCTGTGGGCAGCGGTGACACGCGGCCAGCATCGCGCCGCCTTGCACATCATTCCCGGAGACAAGCCATGAGTTCGCTATCCAACCTGGCGCGCATCGCCTTGTCGCTCGGCCTTCCCTCAGGCCTGCTCGATCGCGGGCCCTCGCTGCGCGGTACGAAATTCCTGGCCAAGGCGGCGCTGAAAGCGCGCTTCGGCGGAGCAGGGCAGCCGTTCCAGATGGTCAATGTCGGTGCCTGCGATGGCGCGCTGTTCGACGATGTCACGCCGTGGCTGCACAAGATTTCCGGCGCCCGCGCCATGCTGGTCGAGCCGATCCCGTACAATCAGAAGCGGCTGCGCGCCAACTATCCCGATACGGACCGCTTCATCATCGAGCCGGTAGCCGTCACCAGGACCAAGGGCACCATCACCGTCCACACGTTCGATGCCGCCGCCCTCGAGGCCGGCACGCTGCCGATCGAATTCATCGGCTGCTCCTCGGTGACAGACACCAATCTGATGTCGGGCAAGAATGCCTGGGGCGAGGCCGACGCCAACTTCAACAAATTCGCGCCGCATCTGAAGGACATCGAAGTGCCGTCGGAAACATTGCAAACGCTGCTCGACCGCAACGGCATTGCCCATATCGATGCCTTCCTTGTCGATTGCGAAGGTGCCGACTGGATCGTCTTCGAACAGCTCGACCTCAAGCGCTATCGTCCCGGCATGATCAAGGTGGAAGTCGGTGCGTTGCCGGCGACCGAGATCGGCCAGGTCGTGGTCAAGCTGAAGACGGCGGGCTACCAGGTGGGCTTCCAGGCCGAGGATATCTGGGCTTTCGCCTGAGCTCCAGGGCCGTTGTGGTTTACCCGTCAACGGCTGCAGTGGCTTCGCGCCGTTCGGCCATGTAGCGATCCGGTGACGTGCCGAACGCCTTTCGGAACATCGTGACGAAACTGCCCGCGCTTTCATAACCAAGGCCGAGCGCCACGCTCTGGATCGAAGCGCCGGCGGCCATCCATTGCAGGGCAAGCATGATCGTCAGCTGCTGGCGCCAGCGGCCGAAGCTCATTCCCGTCTCACGTATCAGAATGCGCGCAAACGTCCTCTCGCTGAGACCGGCGCGCCTCGCCCATGTTTCCATCGTGCCGCGATCGGCGGGGGCGGCCATCATCGCCTCGACGATCCGGCGCAGCCGATCGTCGCGCGGCATCGGCAGGTGCAGATGCTCGACCGGGGCCGCGGCGATCTCATCGAGCAGCAGCGTCCCCAGATGCGATTCCCGACCGCCTTCGGGATAGTCCAGGGGAAAGCTGGCAGCCCGGATCAGCAATTCGCGCAGCAGCGGCGAGACGGACAGCGTACAGCAGGTTGCCGGCAAGGCGGTCGCCATCACGGGATCGATGAAGACATTATAGCCCTCGATCGGCCCGGACGCCTTGATGGCGTGCAGGGCACCGCCCGGCATCCAGATCGCGCAATGTGGCGGCACCAGCCACAGTCCGCTCTCCACTTCGCATGTGAAGACGCCACGCAATGTGAGCAGCAGCTGCGCCTTGCGATGCGCGTGATGGCTGAGCTCGATGACACCGGTCGCCAGCGTCAAGCCATAGACGATCACTGGCCGAGGCACATCGTCCGGATCGGGAAAATCGGCAGGTTTGGGATGCGATTCGATGATCGGCATCGGATCTATTGGCTTTCCACATTGGCAGGATCTCCAAACATTTTGTCATACTTGCCCGATGCTGCCAACGGCTCAAAGCCGTAGTAATTGGACGCGAACCCAAGGGAAATGTCCGGAAGGAGCCCGTTAGGAGACCGTAGAGGGCATTGAGGCTGGCACATCGGCCCTCAACGCCCCACCCAAACGCGGAGTGCTGCCATGAACAAGCCGATCGATACCGCCGCCCTTTTGAACGCAACCATGGACGCCACCCCGCCGCCGATGAACTCTCGGATTATCGGTCATCTCGATCGCGCGGCGTTGCGCTGGATCGCGGCTTCGCCGCTGATGTTCGCAGCGTTCGGAGACAGCTCCGGGCTCAGTGTCACCCTTGGCGGCGGCGACGCTGGTTTCGCCGCCGGCGATACATACGAACTGCGGCTGCCTGTCGCGATGCTCGATGATCCAGCCTTGGCCGTGCCTGGCCAGGGTTTTGGCTCGCTGTTCCTGCTGCCATGCATCGGCGAGACGATGCGTGTCAACGGCACGGTGAGGGAGGTTCGCGATGGCGTGATCCGCATCGCCGTCGAGGAATGCTACGGCCATTGCGACAGGGCGTTGATCCGCTCCGAATATTGGGCGGCCTTGCTCGAGATGCTGGCGCCGCAAGGCGTTAGCGCGTTCGCTGCCGCCAATCGCTTCATGGCGCTGGCGACCGTCGACGCGTGGGGCCGTGTCGAGCTCAGTCCAAAGGACGATCCGGCCGGCATACTGGCGCGGATCGAGATTGGCGGGATCTGTTTCACGGAGCGTCCAAGCAATCGCCTCTTCGGCCATCATCTTCGGCGGCCTCAGGTCGCCGCCATGATGCTGGTCCTGGGTTCGGCGCAGGTCACCCGTGTGTCGGGCAACGTGCGCATGTCGATCGACCAGAACGCATGCGCACCATTCGTCTTCCAGGACGAGACGTCAGCGCGGGTCGCCATCATCGAGGAGGCCGCCGCCGAGATCGGCGAGAGCCCGACCCTTCTGCGCCTCAGCGACTGGCCCGGCACGACAGCAGTCCGCGCAATGGGGGCGGCCAAGCCATTCGCCGAGCACATCAGCCTCACCCGGGACACAGACCTCGGCGCCGAACTAGCGAATGCTGCCGTGTCGGTTCCCGGTGTTTCCGATCTTTTGCGGAAAGGTCTGGAAACGGACCACAGGGACTATCTCTCTTAGTGCTCCATCGTGATCGGCTTGCGATGCCGATACCACTGAGACTCTAACGGAGTGAGGCCTTGACCGATTCCGCCCACCAGAACACCGCGTCGCCCCAGCCGGGTTACATGACGCGGACCTTGCTGCGATGGCTGATGCGCCCCGCGCGCGTCGCCGCCGTAGAGGTTATGTCGGAGCATTTCCGCCTGGTCGACCTTGAAGGCGAGGCGCTCCGGGGTATCACCTGGGCGGTCGGCCAGAAGCTGCAGATATCGATGGGCACGGGCCTGACCGCCCGGACCTATACGCCGATGTCGTGGGATGCGGCGCATGGCAGGACACGGCTGCTCGCCTTCGCGCATGGCGATGGTCCCGGCAGCCGGTGGGCTGACGCCTTGCGCGAAGGCGATATTTGCCAGTTCTTCGGGCCGCGCCGCTCGCTTGATCTTTCCGGCCTCGATGCGCCGGTGGTGCTGTTCGGCGATGAAACCTCTTTCGGTCTGGCAGCGGCACTTCGCGCCATTCCTGGATCGCGCGTGAGCTGCATTTTCGAAGCGACCGACATTGCGGAATCACGGCCGGTGCTGGAGGCGATCGGCCTTGGCGACGTGACTCTGGTTGCGCGTGCCACCGACGATGCGCATCTCGCGGCGGCGGCTGTCGAGGTGGCTGCGCATGCTGCCACCGGTGCGCATTTCGTGCTGACAGGCGAGGCACGTTCGATCCAGCATGTGAGCCGCGTGCTGAAAACTGAGGGCGTTGGATCGTCACGGGTGAAAGCCAAGCCCTATTGGGCGCCGGGCAAGGTCGGGTTGGACTGAGCCTCGAACTGAAACCATTCTGCCGTCTGGTCGCTCGGCTTTTTGCCAATGTCGCAAACAGGCTTCATCAGGCCCGCCGCTCCGCCCTATAGTCCGCCCGCTTTATCACTTTGGAGTCGCGGGCAATGGCAGAGTTTCCGAAAAAGGCGAAGGTCGTCATCATTGGCCTCGGCGGTATTGTCGGCGCATCGATCGCGCATCACCTGATTGAGCGCGGCTGGGACGATATTGTCGGCATCGACAAATCAGGCATCCCGACCGATATCGGTTCGACCGCGCATGCTTCCGACTTCTGCTACACCACCAGCCACGACTTCCTGTCCTGCTGGACGACGCTTTATTCCATCGATTTCTACGAGAAGATGGGTCACTACGCCCGCATCGGCGGCCTCGAAGTGGCGCGCGTCGGCGATGACGGCCGCATGGACGAGATCAAGCGCAAGATCGCTTCGGCAAAGGCCTTCGGAACGCGTGCGCGTCTGATCGAACCGGCCGAGATCAAGGAAAAGTTCCCGCTGATCGAACAGGACATGGTGCAGGGCGGCCTGTGGGACCCGGACGCCGGCCTCGTCATCCCGCGCTCGCAGACCGTTGCCGGCAAGCTGGTCGACCAGGCGGAAGCGTCGGGCAAGTTGAAATCCTTCGCCAACACGTCGGCCAGGTCGCTGGTCGTCAAGGACGGCCGCATATCAGGCGTGGTGACCGATCGCGGCACGATCGAGGCCGACTATGTCATCGTCTGCGCCGGTATCTGGGGCCGGCTGATCGCGGAAATGGTCGGCGAAGACCTGCCGGTCATGCCGATCGACCATCCGCTGACGTTCTTCGGGCCCTACAATGAGTTTGCCGGTACCGGCAAGGAGATCGGCTGGCCGCTGCTGCGCGACCAGGGCAACTCAGCCTATATGCGCGACACCGGCGATCCCAAGACCGCCGAGGGTGGCCAGATCGAGTGGGGCTATTACGAAGAAAACAATCCGCGCCTTTGCCATCCGCGCGACCTGCTGGAAAAGCACGAGGCACGGCTGTCGCCGTCGCAGCGCGATCTCGACATGGAACAGATCCTGGCGACGCTCGAACGCGCCATGGAGCTGACGCCGATCCTGGGCGAACTCGGTTATAATGAAAGCCATTCCTTCAACGGCCTGCTGCAGGTGACCGCCGATGGCGGCCCGTCGATGGGTGAAAGCCAGAAGGTGAGGGGCCTCTGGTATGCCGTCGCCATCTGGGTCAAGGACGGCCCAGGCATGGGCAAGCTGATCGCCGACTGGATGACCGACGGCCGCACGTCGATCGACCATCACGCCATCGACTACGCCCGCTTCTATCCGCACCAGACCAAGGAACAGTTCATCTGGGATCGCTGCACCGAGACGGCGATGAAGGTCTACAATCCGGCGGTGCATCCGCGCGAGCCGTTCTCCAAGGGCCGCAACATCCGGCGCTCGCCGTTCTGGGAGCGCGAGAAAGAACTCGGCGGCTACTTCATGGAACTGGGCGGCTGGGAGCGCGCGCATGGCTATGCCGCCAACGAGCACCTGCTGGAGAAGTATGGCAACCGGGTTCCCGTACGTGAGAACGAGTGGGACAACCGCCATTTCTGGCGCGTCTCCAATGCCGAACACCTAGCGATGAGCGAGGATTGCGGCATCGTCAACCTGTCGCACTTCTCGATGTATGACATCGAGGGACCCGATCATGTCGCGCTGCTGGAATGGCTGTGCGCGGCCAAGGTCGGCGGCGACAACAATATCGGCAAGGGCATCTACACCCACTTCCTCGACGAGGAGGGCATGGTGCGCGCCGACTTCACCGTCATCCGCATGGCCGATCGCTGCCGTTTGATCGACGGGGCGGACGCCGGCCCGCGCGACTTCCGCTACATGCAGCGCACCGCGCAGGACAAAGGTTTTGACGTCACCATCACCGATGTGACCGAAAAAACGTCACCATCGGCATCTGGGGCCCGAACGCCCGCACGACCTTGCAGAAGGTGGTCGAGAATCCCGAGGGCCTGTCGCCGGAGAATTTCCCATTCGCGGCAATCAAGCCGGTCAGGATCGGCGGCAAGGATGTCACCGCCTTCCGCATTTCCTATGTCGGCGAACAGGGCTGGGAACTGCACATGCGCTATGAGGACGGGCTTGCCGTCTGGGATGCGCTGCGCTCGACCGGCGTGATGCCGTTCGGCGTCGAGACCTATGCCAACACGCGCCGCATGGAAAAGAGCCTGCGGCTGCAGAACGCCGATCTTCTGACAGAGTACAATCTGCTCGAAGCCGATCTGGCGCGTCCGAAGGTCAAGGAGAACGATTTCTGCGGTAAGGCCAAGCATGTCGAATACCGCGCCCGCGAGCACCAGCCGGCGACTTTGTGCACGCTGGTGATGACCGAAAACACCGATTCCAAGGGCGTGGCGCGCTATCCGGTCGGCATCATGCCGGTGATGGATCCGGCCACCGGCGAGACGCTGGTCGACGAACTCGGCCGCCGCTCCTTCACCACATCGGTCGCCTATGGCCCGACCATCGGCAAGAACATCGCGCTTGCCTATCTGCCGCATTCGTATGCGCAGGAAGGCCGCAAGCTCAAGGTCGAGTATTTTGGCGAGACCTATCCGGTCGAAGTCGCCGGCGTCGGCTACAAGCCGCTCTACGATCCGGAAAACCTCAAGCCGCGCAGCTGATCTTCGGCCGAGAGCGGACTGATTGCAAAAGCCTGGCTTCGCGCCGGGCTTTTGTCTTTTTAAGCGCACGGTTTTCGCTTACCCTCGCGGCATGTCTGCTTCTTCCTGTGCAAGACATCTCCTTTCGGGCTGTGCCGCACTGGCGCTGATGCTCTGGCTGGCGCCGGGATCCCGCGCGGACGAGCCTGTCGATGTCGAACTGGTGCTGGCGGTCGACGTTTCGCTGTCGATGTCGGCGGACGAGCTCGAGATCCAGCGTCATGGCTACGCGGCGGCGCTGACGCATGACAATGTGCTGCAGGCGATCGCCGATGGCGCCTATGGCAAGATCGCCGTCACCTATGTCGAATGGGCCGGCACCACGTGGCAACGCGTCATCGTGCCATGGACGGTCATCGCCAACCGTGCCGATGCGGAGCGGGTGGTGGCGCAAATGTCGGCGCATCCGCCCGACAGCGCGCGGCGCACCTCTATCTCCGGTGCGTTGGAGTTCGGAAGCGACCTTTTCGCCGAGAGTGGCTACCAGGGGACCAAGCGGGTCATCGATATTTCCGGCGACGGACCCAACAATCAGGGCGCGCCGGTCAATCTCACCCGCGACGGCGTGGTCAGGCAAGGCATCGTCATCAACGGCCTTCCGCTGATGACGCGCGGCGGCTTTTCCGGCGCCTACGATGTCAACGATCTCGACCGCTACTACAGCGACTGCGTCATCGGCGGCCCCGGAGCGTTCATGATCCCGGTCAACGACTGGACGCAATTTCCCGAAGCCATCCGCCGCAAGCTGGTGCTGGAGCTCGCCGGTCCGGCGTCGCCGCAATGGGCGGCGGAAGAGGCGGATCACCCGCCCGTGGTGCTGGCGCAGGACAAGCCCGCCAGCGACTGCCAGATCGGCGAGAAGATGTGGCGCAACCGCAGCTGGATGTTGGACAGCCGCTAGGCCTTATCCCAGGGACATGCCTCACCATCCTGTTGATTGACAAGCCGATTGGCGTCTGTGAGACAATTCCCCCGAGATAAAACAAAAGGGGAACTCACATGAACAGGATCGCCGTTTTCGCCGCAACCTTGACGCTTGCCGCCGGTTTGTCCGCGCCGGTGATGGCCGCCACCTCGGTCACCATCGGCATTAGCGGCTGGACCGGCTTTGCACCGCTGACGCTTGCCAAGCAGGCCGGGCTCTTCGAGAAGCACGGCCTCGACGTGACCTTGAAGAAGGTGCCGCAGGCCAGCCGTCCGCTTGCCATCGCCAGCGGCGACCTGCAATGCGCCGCTACCACCGTCGAGACCTGGCTGGTGTGGAATGCCAGCGGGGTGACCACCAAGCAGATTTTTCAGCTCGACAAATCCTATGGCGCCGACGGCATCGTCGTGCGCAACGACATCAAGAGCGTCGCCGATCTCAAGGGCAAGAACGTCGCCTCCTCGGCGCCGGGCACGTCGCCCTATTTCATGCTCGCCTGGGTGCTGAACAAGAACGGCATGTCGACCAAGGATGTGACGGTCGTCAATCTGGAGCCGGATGCTGCGGCGCAGGCCTTCCTCGCCGGCCAGAACGATGCTGCGGTCACCTATGAGCCGTTCATCTCGGCGGTACGCGACAAGTCCGACCAGGGCCACATACTGGCGACCACGCTCGACTATCCGATGGTGCTCGACACGGTCGGCTGCACGCCTGAATTCCTCAAGGCCAATCCCGACGCGGCCAAGGCGCTGGCCGACAGCTATTTCGAAGCGCTCGACCTGATCAAGAGCGACCCGCAGAAATCCTACGAGATCATGGGCGCCGACGTGAAGCAGTCGGCCAAGGAATTCGAGGATTCGGCGAAGTACCTGAAATGGGCCGACAAGGCCGAGAACAAGCAGTTCTTCACCAAGGAATTCCAGGATTTTTCCAAGACCGCCGGTGATCTGCTGCTGCAGATGGGGCTGATCAAGGAAGCGCCCGACGTCGCCACGCTGGCCGACACCAGCGCGGTGTCCAACTGATCGTCCGGCCTTTGCCCATCCTGCGGCGGCGCCTGGCGCCGCCGTCCTCTCCTGGACACGTGACCATTTGATGGGGACGATGTGAAGATGCGCCCCTTGCATCCAGTCTCGCCGGGCCTGCGAACGGTGCTCGGCATTTCCTTCTTCGTGTTGTTCGTCGCCTTCTGGGCCTGGATCACGCTTGGCGGCCACGTCAACCGCATCTTCCTCGCCGATCCGCTGTCGATGCTCAGGGATGGCTGGCGGCTGCTGGTCGAGGATCGTTTCTGGCTCGACATACTGATCACCATCTGGCGTGTCTTCGGCGGCTTTGTGCTGGCCTCGGTCGTCGCCGTGCCGATCGGCATCGCCATGGGCGCCTGGAAGCCGGTGGAAGCGTTCCTGGAGCCCTTCGTCTCCTTCGCCCGCTATCTGCCGGCGTCGGCCTTCATTCCGCTGCTTATCCTGTGGGCCGGCATTGGCGAGTTGGAAAAGCTGCTGGTCATCTTCGTCGGCTCGGTGTTCCAGATCATCCTGATCGTCGCCGTCAAGGTCGGCTCGACGCGGCGCGACCTGGTCGAGGCCGCCTATACGCTGGGCTCGACCAACAACGGCATCGTCAAACGGGTGATCATGCCGGCCAATGCGCCCGAAATCGCCGAGACGCTGCGGCTGGTGCTCGGCTGGGCCTGGACCTATGTCATCGTAGCCGAGCTGATCGGCTCATCGTCCGGCATCGGCTACATGATCATCAACAGCCAGTCGCGGCTGGCGACCGGACAGATCATCTTCGGCATCATCGTCATCGGGCTGATCGGGCTGTTGTCCGATTTCGCCTTCAAGGCCTTCAACCGCTGGCTCTTTCCATGGAGCCTGGCGTGAGCAAGCTTCTCGTCGAGGGCGTCTCGCGCACCTTTGCCGGCGTGCGCGGCGGACAGCCGGTCAAGGCGCTGATGCCGGTCGACCTGGCGGTCGCCGCCAATGATTTCATCACCATTCTGGGGCCGTCCGGCTGCGGAAAGTCGACACTGCTGAGGATCGTCGCCGGTCTCGAGGCGCCGAGCGAGGGCCGTGTGCTGCTCGACGGCAAGGCGGTGACGCGGCCGGGGCCGGATCGCGGCATGGTCTTCCAGTCCTACACGCTCTTTCCCTGGCTAACGGTGGCCGAAAACATCGCCTTTGGCCTGCGCGAACGCGGCATGGCGCAAAAGGAACGGGACGGCATCGTCGCGTCCTATGTCGACCTCGTCGGGTTGAAGGGTTTCGAGAACCATTGGCCGAAGCAGCTGTCCGGCGGCATGCAGCAGCGCACGGCGATTGCCCGCGCGCTCGCCAACGATCCCGAGATTCTTCTGCTGGACGAGCCGTTCGGCGCCCTCGACAACCAGACGCGCGGGCTGATGCAGGAGTTGCTGCTCGGCATCTGGGAGCGGCGCAAGAAGACGGTGCTGTTCGTCACCCACGACATCGAGGAGGCGATCTTCATGGCCTCGCGCGTCATCGTGATGACGGCGCGGCCCGGCCGCATCAAGTCGGATGTCGCCGTCGACCTGCCGCATCCCCGCCATTACACGCTGAAGACCAGTCCGGAATTCTCAGGCCTGAAGGCGCGGCTGACCGAGGACATCCGCGTCGAGGCGATGCGGACGGCACAAGCGCAGCCGGCCGGGGCCTGATCGCGGATCAAGGCTTGATCCCGGGATCAGGCTGCCAGCAACTGCTTGCGGTCGACGCGCTCCTGCTGCGGCGAGCGGGCATAGAGTTCGCGGTAGCATTTCGAGAAATGCGACGCCGAGACGAAGCCGCAGGCGACCGCCACCTCGACCACCGGCATGGATGACTGGATCAGCAGGTGCCGAGCGCGGTCGAGCCGTATCTCCAGGTAATAGCGGGCAGGGGAGCGGCCCATCTCGGTGCGGAACAGGCGCTCGATCTGGCGGCGCGACAGGTCGACATGGTCGGCGATCTCGATCAGCGACAGCGGCTCGGAGAGATTGCCTTCCATCAGTTCAATAATGGTCAGCACCTTCGAGTTCTGCACGCCAAGGCGGGCGCGCAGCGGCAGGCGCTGGCGGTCTGTCGGGCTGCGCACGCGGTCGGTCAGCACCTGTTCGCAGACGCGGTTGACGAGGCTTTCATCGAAATCGTCGCCGATCAGCTTCAGCATCATGTCGAGCGCGGCGGTGCCGCCGGCGCAGGTGTAGATGTTCTGGTCGATCTCGAAGAGGTCGGCAAAGACATTGGCCTTCGGAAACGCCTCGGAAAAGCCCGGCAGGTTTTCCCAGTGGATGGCGCAGCGCTTGTTGGACAAAAGGCCGGCAGCCGCGAGGATATGGGCGCCGGTGCACAGGCCGCCGACGGCGACGCCGCGATTGTACTCTTCGCGCAGCCAGGCGAAGGCCGACTTGTTCTGGTAGCGCTCGACATTGATGCCGCTGCAGACGATGGCCATGTTGGGCCGGTCGGGGCCTGCCATCTTCTTGCGTTCTTCCTCCAGCGAGGTGTTGACCGCGCATTCGACGCCGTTCGAGGCGCGCACTGGCTTGCCGTCAATGCTGGCCAGGCGCCAGCGATAGGCCTCGTAGCCGAGCATGCGGTTGGCCGAGCGCAGCGGGTCGAGCGCGGTCGCAAACGCGATCATGGTGAAATCGGGAACAAGGAAGAATACAAACGATCGCTTGATCGGATGCTTTACGGCGTTCAAGGGAACCTCACACAGCCATGGCGCGAACAGGATGTCGCGAATAGCATAGCGTCATCAGGAAAAACCTTGCTTGTCAATTGGCTAAGCCGCCTTGGCGAGACAAAATTTGCGACATGGGTCGCAAATGGGCAATTGCTGTGCGGAGGTGCTCGGGAAGCAGCAGCAATTGTTCAAGCGACGGGCAAAATGCGCAAAGGCAAAACAAAAACGCCGCCTTGGCCGGAGCCAGGCGGCGTTACAGTTTTTAAGCAGCGGCAGGGAAAGCGCTGCCTGGGAGAAATCTTCAGGCGACGAAGCCGAGGCGCGCCGCAGCCATCGCGCCGGTCTGGCCGGGCATGGTGTTGGCAAGGCGCTGACGCTCGAGAGCGGTGGTCAGGTTCATTTCGCGGCGGGCGAAGAGGCGGGCAAAAAGCTTCATGATCATCTCCAATAGGTTGCTTAGACGGGTCGCCTTCGCTTGATGGAGTGGGGCAGCTCGTTTGCTGGTGGGGATATAGGCTTGTGTGAGTGAAAACTAAATCGCAAAAGCGAAGCGCTTGATATGAAATGCGACACCGAATGCGACAAATTTGGGCAGCGTGCTCGAAATTTATGATTGTTTACAAGGCATTGATCGGAAATATGAGCCGCTATGCGGCTTGCTCATATGCGCCATGCGTTGGCGACATGGCTCTGAAACTCATTTGAATGCAAATAAAGTGCAGGGGGCCTAAAGGGTAGAATAGAGAAGGCCTGCCGGGCTGGGTCCGCGCGGCAGGCCTTCAGCATTTGGTACACACGGTTTACTTTGCTCCAGCCCAGGATCCAACGCCATTGCGAATGCCGGTCTTGGTGTCGGAAGCTTCGGGCCAGCCGATATCCTTCTGCAGTTCGATCGGCAGGGAGCGGATGGCGCGTTCGGTCTGGTAGCGGGCTCGGGCAGCGCTGAATTCAGTCGCGATGCGACCGAGGGACGACAGGATAGACATTTCATTCTCCTTTGGTGGCGGGCCGGAGACATTCCGGCGTTTGATGGGGCCTTCCACGCGGCGTGTTTCAACCCCATTTCATGTCGATTACAGGTCTGTGTCGTGGTCGTTTCGTGGCTGCTTGTGGCAGCTACCTGCTTCGATGGAGTTGACTATCCTCCTAATCTGATGTTCAATCAAACGAAATGGAATGATGCTTTGTATCAGAAAAATTGAAGGTCGCTTCCCATGAACGCTCCGCTCAATCATCCGCTACCACTGCTCGATCTCGACGTTTTGCGCACTTTCGTGGCGATCGCCGAGACCGGCAGCTTCACCACCGCCGCCAATGCCGTCTTCCGCACGCCGTCGGCCGTCTCCATGCAGATCAAGAAGCTGGAGGACATTCTCGGCCGCTCGGTGTTCGCGCGCGACGCCCGCTCGGTGTCGCTGACCACGGACGGCGAGATGCTGCTCGGCTATGCCCGCCGGCTGCTGTCGATCAACCGCGAGGTGGTCTCGAAGTTCATCATTCCCGAGATTGTCGGCGTGGTGCGGCTGGGCTCGCCGGATGATTATGGCGAGCGTGTGCTGCCGCATGTGCTGAAGCGCTTCGCCCAGTCGCATCCGTCGATCGCCGTCGACGTCACCATCGACCAGAGCAGCAATCTGCGCCGGCGCATGGACGACCGCGCGCTCGACATCACGCTTCTGACCAACTCCTACAAGACCAGCGCGCTCGGCGCCGAGGTGCTTTTGACCGAGCCGATCGTCTGGGCCGGCGCCAAGGGCGGTTGCGCGCATCTGCGCGAACCGTTGCCGGTGTCGCTGTGGGAGGAGGGCTGCGCCTGGCGTGCCGGTGCGCTCGATGCGCTGGGACGCGAAGGCCGCAACTACCGCATCGCCTATATGAGCGCACACACGGCCGGCCAGCGCGCCGCGATCATGTCCGACCTCGCGGTGGCGCCGCTGCCGAAGTCGTTTCTGGGCAACGACATGGTCGAACTCTGCCCGAAGGACGGCATGCCCGATATCGGCACCTACAATCTGGCCATGGTGGTGGCGCCGGACGCCAGCGCGCCCGTCAAGGCCGTCGCCGACCACATCCGCGCAACCTTCGAAGTGTTCCGGGAAACCGGCAAGTTCTGATCCGCCGGGATCAGACCGAAAGCAGAAGCGCTACTCCGCCGCCTCGGCCGAGGGCGCTTCGAACCTTGTTCTCGTGTCCTGCCTGATCGGCGAGGGGCTCTCGTTGAGAAACGCCACGATGTGCTGGCGGGCGCGCCGCGATTCCGGCATGTCGAACAGTGGCCAGACGTGGAACATGCCTTGCTCATGGACGACGTCGACCTCGGCGCCGGCGGCCCGCGCCTTTTCCGCGAAGACCAGATTGTCGGGGGTCAGGAGATCACGCGAGCCCGTCAGAAGCAGTGTCTTGGGCAGCACGGAGAGATCACCGTAGACCGGGCTGATGTGCCAGTCGCTGCGGTCGATGCCGGCACTGTACATCCGGATCGCTTCGAGGCCGCCTGGAATGCCGAGCCAAGGGTCGTTGCGCTCGGCCTCGAACAGCTTTGGGTTGGAAAGCGACATGTCGACGCCGGGCGAGATCAGCACATGGCGCGATGGCAGGGGCAAGCCTTCTTCGGCAGCCATCATGGTCAGCACCACGGCCATGTTGCCGCCGGCGGAATCGCCCATGAAGATGATGTCTTCCGCTTCCGTCTCGTCGAGCATCTGGCGATAGACGTCGCCGACCATGCCGAACATGGCGTGGAAATCGTGTTCGGG
The DNA here is from genome assembly GCF_056174585.1 of Mesorhizobium kamtschaticum. Classification (NCBI taxonomy): domain Bacteria; kingdom Pseudomonadati; phylum Pseudomonadota; class Alphaproteobacteria; order Hyphomicrobiales; family Phyllobacteriaceae; genus Mesorhizobium; species Mesorhizobium kamtschaticum. Next base: position 4,222,392 of record NZ_CM149691.1, read on the forward strand.
CGCAATGGGATAGATCGGCACGGTGATGCCGTATCCCAGTCGGTCGGCCATGTCGGCGATCAGATGCCAGTGATAGGGCGTGATCTCAAACACATAGGCGCCGCCATGCAAATAGAGGATCCGCCTATACTCGCCGGCTCTTGGAGCGATTTCGTAGACCGGAAAACCGTCAACGGTGCGTGTCTGGATGTCCAAGCGCTGCTGCAGCGAGGCCGGCGGGTGATGATCCTCGGTCTTGCGCGCGGCCGCGATCCAGCGCTGCAGGTTTTCCGGGCTGGAAAACGCCCTTTTGCGGCTGTACCTGAGCACGAAGGACACGACGTGGCTTTTGAAGCTTGGCATGCGGATACACGAACTTCGGCAAGAGCCGACTAAGAGAAACCTCCACTAATTCCGAACATCGTACCTTGGCCGAAAAAGTCAAGTTTTACGCAGTGTCCACACGGCGCTGTGATCCGCGCCGCTGACGTCAGCGGCGCGGCAAAAGTGCCGCGCGCGGCCGGTTGCTGGTTGCCGCCGAGGATGTGCGAGACCCCCGGCGCCTGCCGAGCAATTTGCATTTGTCGGCGAAGGTCATCAGCGCGCCGTCCCCAGAAGCAGCGAGGTGAGGGCGGCCTGCGGGTCGCTGGGCGGCGATGCCGGCCAGCCAATGTCCTTCTGGACATGCGCCGGCAGGCTGTTCAGCGCGCGGATCGCCTTGTTCCTGGCATGGGTCTGCCTGATGGTCGCACCGAAGCGGCCGAGATTTCCGAACATCGACATTTTCATCTCCCTTGAAGAACGGCTGCGGCCGAGGATTATCTTCGGCCGCCGTTCGATGCGGGCTAAATGCGCCTGCCATGTATCGGATGGATTTCGCGAAAACAGCGTTTCGGTTTCCGGATCGGGTCGATCCGGAAACATTTGCATGCAAATGAGTTTGCGGCCCGAAGGGATTGCTTCTCGGCCATGTCGCAGTCAGCCGAACGCGACACTGTAACGCTACCTACGGTTTTACCCGGTTGACAGCAGGTAGCAGATGTCCGCTATTGTGCAGTGCAGCATATGGGGGTGCTAATTTAGGTAGTAGGGGTACGGGCGTGAATGACATCCACAGTATTCAATACCTTCGAGGGCTTGTCGCTTTCTCTGTAGTCCTCTTTCACATCAGCGAGCAGTTCGGCGGTCCGTTCGCAATTGGCGCAGCAGGGGTCGACCTGTTTTTTGTCATCAGCGGTTTCATCATGTGGGTGACGACGGTCGATCACCCTGTCGATCCACAGCGTTTCATGTGGCGACGGATCGTTCGTATCGTGCCGCTTTATTGGATTGTCACGCTGCTGACCGCGCTGGCAATCTTCATCAAGCCGCAATTTCTCTTCGGACACGTGCTGAGCCCGGCAAATCTCGTCGGCTCGCTGTTGTTTCTTCCGATCACGCAGAATGGCGCACTTCACCCCGTGGTGATCCAGGGCTGGACGCTGTGTTATGAAATGATGTTTTACGTCATTTTCGCCTTGTCGCTCTTGCTGGGCGAGAAGCAGCGTTTTGCCGCGCTGATCGGCGTGCTGACGGCGCTGGTGGTGTTGAACGTGTTGCTGCTGAAGGGCTACGCCGAGGCGTTTACCTCGCCCATCGTGCTCGAGTTCGCGGCCGGCATTGTCGTCGGGCGTCTGTGGATGAAGGATGTTCGGCTCCAGCTTGTGTTGGCGCTGTCGCTGGTTGTCGGCGGATTTCTCTTGCTGATAATGGTCCAGATGCTCGACCCCGAAATGCCCCGTGTCCTGCGTTGGGGTGTTCCGTCGATGCTGGTCGTTGCCGGCGCGGTGTTTGCCGAGCGCGCCAGGCCGTTCAGCCCAATGGCCTTGTTCACATTTTTCGGCAATGCCTCGTATTCGATCTACGTCTGGCACGTGCTGGTGGTTGTCGTTGTAACCGGCATCATATTGCGGCTTGGGGTTCCGCCAGGTTGGCAGCCGGCATCGGTTGCCTTTGTCAGCATTGCGATTTCCGCAGGGCTCTACCTGATTGTTGAAAAACCGCTGACCGGCTTGCTCAAACCGCTCACGCGCCAAAAGCCCGCAACAGGTCAAGCCATGGTTCGACTTGCACCTGCCGCGGATTGAAACATGAATCCAAGGCGCGGGCGCTGAATCCCGTTGTAGCGCGCCGCGCTTTTATTCCCGGCTGCGTCTTGCCGCATGGCCTTCGCGCGAGCGGCGGCGCGGGGCGGCGTCGCCGGCGACACCATCCTCGCTGACCGTCTTGCGCGGCGGCAGTTTCACCGCCGCCGACAGTTTCGGGAACGGGTCGACCTTGTTCGGCAGCGCCATGGCGTAGACGAAATGCTCCTGGAATTTTGGCTCCAGCGCGGTCTCGATCTTCTCGATCTGGCTCACCGTCTCCTCGATCTCGCGGCGATAGCCGCGATTGAGCAGCGCCATGCGCGCACCTGCACCGGCGGCGTTGCCGACGGCCGAGACCTTGTCGAGGTCGCAATCGGGGATCAGGCCCAGCACCATGGCGTATTTCGGATCGATGAAGGAGCCGAAGGCGCCGGCGAAATGGATGCGGTCGACATGCTCGGTATTCTGCTTCTCCATCAGCAGCTTGGTGCCGGCATAAAGCGCTGCCTTGGCAAGCTGGATGGCGCGCACGTCGGTCTGGGTGATGGTGATCTTCGGCCCATCTTCCTTCAATGCGTCAGAGCCTTCCTTCAGCACATAGGAGAAGGTGCGGCCGTTGGCGACGACCCGCGGCGAGCGCGCGGCCAGTGAACCGTCGACGACGCCGTCCTCCGAGATGATGCCGGCGAGATACATCTCCGCCACGATCTCGATGATGCCGGAGCCGCAAATGCCCGTGACGCCAGTCGCCTGCACGCTGTCGAGGAAGCCCGGTTCGTCGGACCACAGTTCCGAGCCGATGACGCGGTATTTGGGTTCCAGCGTCTCGGGATCGATGCGCACGCGCTCGATGGCGCCGGGCGCGGCGCGCTGGCCGCCGGAGATTTCGGCGCCCTCAAAGGCCGGGCCGGTGGGCGAGGAAGCCGCCACGACCCGCGCACGATTGCCAAGCACGATCTCGGCATTGGTGCCGACGTCGACGATCAGCATCATCTCGTCCTGGCGATGCGGACCTTCCGACAGCGTCACCGCCGCCGCGTCGGCGCCGACATGGCCGGCGATGCAAGGCAGCATATAGAGGCGCGCGCCCTGGTTGAGCTTGAGGCCGATGTCGGAGGCCTTGATGCGCACCGCGCCCGAGACGGCGAGCGCGAAGGGGGCGCCACCGAGTTCGGTCGGGTCGATGCCGAGGAACAGATGGTGCATGATCGGATTGCCGACGAAGACGGAATCCAGAATGTCATTGCGCTGGACGTTGCCTTCCGCGCAGACCTTGTCGACGAGGCTGGAGATCGCCTCGCGCACGGCCACCGTCATGCCTTCGCGGCCATCCGGGTTCATCATCACATAGGAGACGCGGCTCATCAGATCCTCGCCGAAGCGGATCTGCGGGTTCGACGTGCCGGAGGAGGCGGCGACGCGGCCCGACAGCAGCGACACCAGATGCATGGCGATGGTGGTCGAGCCGATATCGCAGGCCAGCCCATAGGCCTCGTTCTTGAGGCCCGGCCACAAAGCGATGACCCGCGCTATATCGCTGTCGGCATCCTTGTGGATGGCGGCGGTGGCGGTCCAGTTGCCCTTGCGCAATATGCCCTGCACCTGCGGCAGCAGGTAGAAGTCGAATTCGAGGTTTTTGAAGCCCCAGTCCTTCATCAGCGCGATCTTCAGTCGATCAAGATCGCCGAGCGGCTTGTGCATGTCGGGCTCTTCGATCTCGACATAGCACATGCGGATCGCGGTATCGCGGGCGATCACCCTGGTGTCGGCATCCTTGCGGATGGTCTGCGCATTGATGACGGTGTCCTGCGGCACGTCGATGACGAGGTCGCCGAGGATCTGCGCCGAGCAGGAGAGGCGGCGCCGTTCAGGCAGGCCGCGCACGCGCTCGTAGCGCTCTTCCTTGGGTCCCTTGGGCGAGATGTGGTCGTTGGACGAGACGATCTTGTGCTTGGCGAAATTGCCTTCCTGCACCTCGATCTGACAACGCCCGCAGGTGGCACGGCCGCCGCAGACGCTCTCGACATAGACGCCGAGCTGGCGCGCGGCATCGAGCACCGGTGTGCCGACAGGAAACCGCCCGCGCTTGCCCGACGGCATGAACAGCACGAGTGGATCGGTGATGTTGGCAGGTGAATTCACGATTGCACGCTTATCCCCGACCCATCCGGGCTTCACGGCCGCCGCGGCGGCGGCCGCCGGCAGCACCGTCGCCCGGTGCATTGACCTGTGTCGGTGCCGCAACTGCCTGGCCGCCTTCGGCCGGCTTGTAGTCCTTGTAGGTTCTGATCCAGTTGGTGCAGTTCTCGTCGGTGCCGTTGAGCACATTGGCGCCGCGCACGGCTTCCATTTCCTGCGGACGCACCGGGTTCATGATCGCCGAGGTCATGCCGGCGCCGATCACCATCGGGATGAAGGCGGCGTTGATGCCATGGCGATGCGGCAGGCCGAAGGAGATGTTCGACAGGCCGCAAGTGGTGTTGACCTTGAGCTCCTCGCGGAGCCGACGCAGCAGCGCGAACACCTGGCGGCCGGCGTCGCCCAGCGCACCGATCGGCATGACCAGCGGGTCGACGACGACGTCATGCGCCGGGATGCCGAAATCAGCGCAGCGCTGCACGATCTTCTTGGCGACGGCAAAGCGCACGTCCGGGTCCATCGAAATGCCGGTCTCGTCGTTGGAGATGGCGACGACCGGCACATTGTATTTCTTGACCAGCGGCAGGATGGCTTCGAGTTTTTCCTCCTCGCCGGTGACGGAGTTGACCAGCGGCCGGCCTTTGGCGACCTTGAGCGCTGCCTCGATCGCGGCGGTCACCGAGCTATCGATGGACAGCGGCAGGTCGACCAGCCCCTGCACGATCTCCAGCGTCTGCACGAGAAGGCCGGGTTCGGTCTCGTTCGGGTTGACCGAGGTGACGCCGGCGTTGACGTCGAGCATGGTGGCGCCGCAGGCGGCCTGTTCCAGCGCGTCCCTGATCACGGTGTCGAAATTACCGGCGATCATCTCGGCGGCGAGCTTCTTGCGGCCGGTCGGGTTGATACGCTCGCCGATGACGCAGAAGGGCTGGTCGAAGCCGATAATGATCTCTCGTGTCGCCGAGGCGACGATGGTCCGGGTCATGAAGTCTCTCCGCCTTGATATAAAGTGCTTCTTTATATCGTCTCTGGTTTCGTTCCAGGGTCTGGTGATGGGCCGCGCTCAGTGCGCGGTCTTTACCATGTCCACCTGTGTTTCGGTAATCTCGTCGTGCAGTATGTGGTCGAGCCGGTCGGCAACCATCTGGTCGTCGCGACGGATCTCGCGCTTCCAGGGCTGGCGGCCCTTCAGCACGCCCGATTCGTCGACGATCTCGGCGACATATTCCTCCTGGCGGTAGGCCATCACATGGATGCCGGAGATGCCGGGGATTTCCTTCACCTCGTTGATGATGTCGATGCAGAGCTGCTTGCCTTCCTTCTTCTGGTCCTGCGCGCCCTCTAGCCGCTTGATGATAGCGTCCGGGATGTGGATACCTGGCACGTTGTTGCGGATCCACTTGGCCGTCTTGGCCGAGGCGAGCGGGCCGACGCCGCACAGGACGAACACCTTCTCGGTGTGGCCGAGATCGCGCGCCTTCTGCATGAAGGTCTTGAACATCGGCACGTCGAAACAATACTGGGTCTGCACGAATTGCGCGCCGGCGGCGATCTTCTTGCCGAGATGGATCGGGCGGAAGTCGAAGGGCGGCGCGAAGGGGTTGACGGCAGCACCCAGGAAGACCTGCGGCGGTGTCGTCAGCTTGCGGCCCGACAGGAACTTGCCGTTGTCGCGCATGATGCGGACGGTTTCGAGCAGCGACATGGAATCGAGGTCGAACACCGGCTTGGCGCCGGGCTGGTCGCCGGCCTGCACGCCGTCGCCGGTCAGGCACAGCATGTTGGCGACACCCATGGCAGCACCACCCAGCACGTCGCCCTGGATGGCGATGCGGTTCTTGTCGCGGCAGGCGATCTGCATGATCGGGGCATAGCCCATGCGGGTCAGGAGTGCGCAGATGCCAACCGACGACATGTGGCAGTTGGCGCCGGACGCGTCGACGGCGTTGATGGCGTCGACCCAGCCATCGAATATCTTGGCCCTGTTGTAGACGTCTTCCGGATCGGCACTGTCGGGGGGATTGAGCTCGGTCGTCACCGCGAATTCACCGCGCCGCAGCACACGCTCCAGCCGGCCGCGGGAGGAGTGGCCGGGCAGGGGATCGAGCGGCAGATCGATGCCGGCCGGGTTTTCGTCGCGCTGACGGCCGATCATGCGGCGGCTCCGGTCTTTGGCGCGGCCGCGGCTTCACGGGCTGCCGCCGCTTGCGCGGTGACCCGCAGCCAGGCTGAGGTTTCGCGCAACGACTGGTCGACCGGCTTCTGCACGGTGAGGATCTTGTCGGAGTTGACCATGTTCTGCGATCCTTCCCAGGCCTTGACCCAGACGCAGGGCATATCGGGCTCGACCTCGCAATTGCCGTTGGCGCGCACGCCGCCGCAGGGGCCGTTGCGCAACTGCTTGGGCAATTCATCGGGCAAGACATGCCGGTCGACGAGAGGATGCACTGGCCGCACATGCGGCAGTCGAACATGAAACCCTTGACGCGTTTCTCGACGAACTTGATCGGGGCCTCGACGCGCCCGTAGCCAAGGCCTTTCCACAAGGGATGCAGCAGCAGGAAGGTGTCGGCAAAGCGGGCGTAGAACCATTCGAGCAGGCGCGAATGGCGGATCGACCACAGCCTGATCGCAAACGAGCGCTGCACGCGCCGCTGCGGCGATACATCGGCTGGCTTGTAGTCAGACTTCGGCGCTGCCTTCTTGACCTGGGTGGCCTGGGTAACTGACGGTTGCGCTTCAGACATTTTCTTTTCCGCCCGCCTTGACCAGAGCGACCAGCCGCTCACGGTCATATTTCGTGTCGAGGTCCTGAAAGGCTTTTTCGACTTCGGCTTCTAGATCGTCGCCGACAGGAATGGGATCGGCCTTGCGCCATTCGGCGAGATAGTCGTCGGTGCCGCCGGCGCCGGTGCGCATGGCGCACATGTCGATGGCCTCGGTGAAGCGCAACGGCAGTTCGCGCTTGGCGTTTTGCCGGCCCTTCTTGACGATGACCTGGGCAGGGATGTCGCGCCAGTAGACGACGATAAGATCGGCCATGAATTCTCGCTCCTCGAACTATCGAGCATTGCCGCATGCGCCGTGGGGCCGCTTGTTATGGGACGACGCGCGCGCATTCAAAAGCGACGCATTTCAATGTCGTAAAATGAAAGGTGCGTTTATTCGTTTGCGGCGTGTGCCGGCGGCAGGGTCGACGTGCCGAAAGAGCCGTCGTGCCTTATGCGGTTCGGGGCTGAAAAACCTACCAGATTCCGGTTCTGAGGCCGGTCCAGACGTAGAACCAGATCGTCGGATGATACCACAGTTTCGAAGGCAGGCCGGGATCGATCGTCGTGAGTTTTCCGGCCAGGGCATCGCGGACGGCCTCGACGCAGATGTCGCGCGAGAACGCCGTCTGGCGTAGCGCGTGACTTGAGATGGTGTCGCCTTTTTTCGATCTGCCGCGCGCCTGCTTCAGCACGCCGCCAGTGTCGACGCCAGCGTCGACGAGGTGGACAGTGGTGCCGAAATTCTGCGCATCGCCTGATACCAGAGCCCAATAGCCGCCATTCATGCCGCGATATTTCGGCGTGATGCCAGCATGGTAGTTGAGCACCGGGCAGGGCATTTTGCTCAGCATCTCAGCCGAGATCAGCCGGCAACCGTTGAGCAGCACCACACCTGGCCGGATTTTCTGGATCGCCTGCAGGCATTCAAGCCCATTGGCCGAGGTGACCTGGATGATCTCCTGGCCCGGTCGTGGCTCAACCTCCAGTCTCTCCTCTGCAATCAACCGCTCGGCATGGCCGGCGAGGAACCGCTTGCCCAACCTGCTCAGCACCATCGTGCCGAGCTGGCCCATGGCCGAGACCCAGCCTTGGCGGCGAGCCCGGCCACGCAGCAATTGCTTTTTGGATTCAGGGGTTTCGAGGACGACGCTGACAGGGCCAACGCGATCGGCGATTGCGTTGATCATAGCCCAGACATGCTGGCCGCCGCCGGTCACGACGACGATCGGCGCGCTGGTTCCAATCGGTGAAGACATAGCCCGCTTCCCTGCCTTGCACGCAGCCGGCTGCCGCATGCTGCTGGTCGGAATTTGTGCCGGAATGGGGTTAAATCTTGATGACCACGCTCAGCGCTTGAACTCGATGATGTCGAGCTTCGATTCATAATAGGGCGCGGGCAATTCGATGCGCCATTCCTTGGCGCCGGTGCGGAAGGCATAGCCGACCTGGTCGGTCTGCGGGCCGCTGCCATAGGGTTTTGCCCGATCGTTGTTGACGGAGCCTGAGCCGAGATAGATAGCGCGCTTCTCGCTGTCGTCGAAAAAGCGGCCCTGGGTTCGTTGTGAGCCGCTGATCTTTTCCAGCCGCCAGCCGGAGCCATCGTCGGTCACCTTGCATTTGAACCAGCCATAGATGACGAGGGGGCTCAAGCCGCCTGCCTTGATGGTGCGGCACTGCCAGCTGCCGGTCAGGTCCTTGTCGGAGAACGACACCAGCGGCTTGGCCAGCAAGGCATCGAGCTGTTTGACCTCGGCCGGGTCGCCGGCCTTCGCCTCGACAAGGGCTGCCTTGCGCGTCTCGCCATATTTGTCGAGGCGGACCTTGTCGGCAGGCGTGATCAGCTTCTGCACCGCGCCGTCGGCAAAAGCGGGCAGGGTGCAGCAGAGCAGGCCGATGGCGATGAGCAGTGGGCGAAGGGTCATCTCTAAACTCCCTGAATCTCCAAAATGGCAGTCGATAAAAATGGCAGTTAATGTCTGGATCGGCGCTCCTCCCGGCCGATGTCTGATTTTACCGGGTCGCTCGCGCCTGTCATCCGTGCTTAACAGCGTCACCGTCAAAAATCATGGTGTGACGCATGCGAATCTTGCTCACGGGGTCGTCGGGTTGGCTGGGCAGCGCGCTGGCGCCGCGCCTGCGCAGCCTTGGTCACGAGGTGATCGGGCTGGATCCCGCTCCATCAACGGAGACGCACATTGTTGGCTCGATTGCTGATCGTGACCTGGTCATGCGGACGGTCGGGGATAATAGAATCGAAGCCATCATTCACAGCGGTGCGCTGCACAAGCCCAACATAGAGAGCCGCGCCAACAGTGATTTCGTCGCCACTAACGTGCAAGGCACGTTGAACCTGCTCGACGCGGCGGTGGCGACCGGCGTGCAGCGCTTCGTCTTCACGTCAACGACTTCGCTGATGATCTCGCAAGCGATACGCGACGGGTTCAAAGGCGGCGCGTGCAAGGCCGCCTGGCTGACGGAGGCGATGTCGCCCGAGCCGCGCAACATCTATGGCGTCACCAAGCTTTCGGCCGAACATCTCTGCCGCCTCTATTATCTTCAGCACGGTCTGCCGGTGGTCGTGCTGCGCACGGCCCGCTTCTTTCCCGAAGCCGATGACATGGCGCATGCGATCGAGCAATCAGATGCCAACACCAAGGCGAACGAGTTTTTGTTCCGGCGGCTGACGGTGGAAGATGCAGCGCAGGCCCATATCGCTGCGCTGGAGAGGGCGCCGCAGCTCGGTTTCGATACTTTTATCATCTGTGCGCCGACGCCGTTCCAGCCCGACGACTGCGATGCACTGATCAGAGACGCGCCATCCGTCGTCGCGCGCTATTACCCGGACTTTCCGGCGCTCTATGCGCGAAAGGGCTGGACGATGTTTTCCTCCATCGACCGGGTCTATGACGCGTCGCGGGCGCAGGACAGGCTGGGTTTTGTCTGCAAGACGAGTTTTGCCGATGTGCTGGCACAATTACGGGCTGAGGAGAGCGTCTCCTGAGAGTCGTCAAGCATGCGCGGCCGCTTGCGCCATCCCGGCCGTCAGGTCGCCATAGCCGGTTGGGCGCCGCTCATAGGCGAGGCCGAGCAGGGCGGCTGCCTTTTCCGCGACCTTGTCAAGCTCCGGGTCGTCGGTCTGGGCGAGGTAGACCAGCTTCTCGTAATTGCCGAAATAGTCCTTGATCAGCTCCGGGTGCTTGTCGAGGCCGAGCGGCTTCATGAAGAAGGCGTCGAACTGACGGCACAGGAAGTCCGTCATGTAGAAGGACATCATGTCGTCATCGGCGATTTTCGCGTAGGCCTCCATGCCTTGATAGAAGGCGAAGCAATGCGGGCCGGCCATGCGCTCGACGCCATGCTTCTCCAGGACGCGATCAAGCAGCCCACCGGTGCCGCAATCGGCATAGCCGACGAAGATATGCTCGTAACCCTCCGCCTTGGCCTTCTCGATCGCCTTGTCCATGGCGGGCGCGATGCGGTCGGGATAGAAATGAAACTCCGCCGGCAGACAGGTCAGGTCGAGGTGATTCAGCCCGAGCTGTTCCTTGACGGCCAATACCTCGCGCGCAATCATCCCGCAGGCGATGACGAGCAGCCTGTCGTGTTGATTCGGTTTCGTTTTCTGTGTTTTGGCCATGGAACCAGTCGAGCCGGCCTTCGTTGCTATGGGGCTAATTTATCTGTTGAGGGAGACACCGTCCATGAAACTGCTACGCATCGCACCGATTGCCATTCTTGCCTGTGCCCTGGCCCTTTCCGCTTGCGCGAACACCGTCCGCGGCGTCGGCAAGGACGTCAAATCGACGGCCAGGGCGGTCAAGGACACTGTCGCCAACTGATCGGCAGCCTCGTCCGTCATCTGGGAACAAAAAAGCCGCGCTGCAAGGCGCGGCTTTTCTTGTCGGTCCATCCTGATGCCTTGGGTCAGGCGGAAGCGCGGACGTTGTGCTTGCGCTTCATGAAGTCCTTGGCGGTCTCGACCGCCACAGCGGCATCGCGGCAATAGGCGTCGGCGCCGACGGCCTTGCCGAATTCCTCGTTGAGCGGCGCGCCGCCAACCAGCACGACATAGTCGTCGCGAATGCCCTTTTCCTTCATCGTGTCGATGACGACCTTCATGTAGGGCATGGTGGTGGTCAAAAGCGCCGACATGCCGATGATGTCGGGCTGGTGCTTTTCGATCGCATCGAGATATTTCTCGACCGCATTGTTGATGCCGAGGTCGATGACGTCGAAGCCGGCGCCTTCCATCATCATGCCGACGAGGTTCTTGCCGATGTCGTGGATGTCGCCCTTGACGGTGCCGATCACCATCTTGCCCTGCTTGGGCGCGCCGGTGGCGGCGAGCAGCGGACGCAGAATGAACATGCCGGCCTTCATGGCGTTGGCCGACAACAGCACTTCGGGAACGAACAGGATGCCGTCGCGAAAATCCTCGCCGACGATGCGCATGCCTTCGACCAGCGCTTCCGTCAGCACCTTGTAAGGCACCCAGCCACGCTCCAGCAGGATGTTGGTGCCTTCCTCGATCTCTTCCTTCAGCCCGTCATAGAGATCGTCGTGCATCTGCTGCACCAACTCGTCGTCGGAAAGTTCAGAAAGGATGATCTCGTCGTCGGACATTTTAATCCAGCTCCTCACGGCATCGCGACTGCGTCGCAAGGCACAAAATTTTAGCGCTCATACCTAACCCGCAATGGGCGGGTATCCATAGCTGATTTGCGACTTCCCGCAAAAGGAAAGCGACTGGAAAATCTATTGGTTTTCTTGTCGATTTTGCGACAGGCGTTGGCGCGGACGGGCCGTTTCGAATAGGGTGCATGGCTACGATCCGGCGAAAGCCGCGCCATGCGGCCGCAACGGTTACGGACCAGCCACCGTCAGGCCAGGCCATATTCAGGGAAGAGCGATCATGAGCGAACACGCGGCAGTCGACCAGGAAGCGTCAAACGAACGGCGTGGGCGCGCTGCCAGCGGCGGCGCGGCGGCAAGGCGCGCGGCGCGTTCGGGCGGTGGCCCCGGCACGCAGCTCACCTACATCAAGCGCAAGATCAACGTCTATGAGGTGCTCGACGAGGAAGGCCTGGCGCTGATCGAGAAGAACACCGACACAGTGCTGGAAGAGATCGGCATCATCTTCCGCGACGATGCCGAAGCGCTGCAGCTGTGGAAAGAGGCCGGCGCCGACGTCAAGGGCGAGCGCGTGCATTTCCCGAAGGGGCTTTGCCGGTCGCTGCTGAAGACCGCGCCGTCCGTCTACACCCAGCATGCCCGCAATTCAGAACGCTCGGTGCAGATCGGCGGCAACGCCACGGTGTTCGCGCCGGTTTACGGCCCGCCCTTCGTGCGCGATCTGGACGGCGTCAGGCGCTATGCGACGATCGAGGATTTCCAGAATTTCGTGAAGCTCGCCTATATGGCGCCGTCGATCCACCATTCGGGTGGCACGGTCTGCGAGCCGGTCGATGTGCCGGTCAATAAGCGCCATCTCGACATGATCTACAGCCACATCAAATATTCCGACAAGCCGTTCATGGGCTCGGTCACCGCACCGGAGCGTGCCGAGGATACGGTGGCGATGGCCAAGCTCGTGTTCGGCGACGATTTCGTCGAAAACAACACGGTGCTGACCAGCCTGATCAACGCCAACTCGCCGATGGTGTTCGACGAGACCATGCTGGGCGCGCTCAAAGTCTATTCGCGCCACAACCAGGCCTGCATCGTCACGCCGTTCATCCTGGCCGGCGCGATGAGCCCGGTGACGGTCGCCGGCACGCTGACGCAGGTCCTGGCCGAAGTGCTGGCCGGCGCGTCGTTCACGCAGCTCATCCGGCCGGGCGCGCCGGTGCTGTTCGGCACTTTCGCCTCGTCGATCTCGATGCAGTCGGGCGCGCCGACTTTTGGTACGCCGGAGCCGTCGCTGGTGTCCTATGGCGCGGCCCAGCTCGCACGCCGGCTCGGCCTGCCGTTCCGCACCGGCGGTTCGCTCTGCGCGTCCAAGGTTCCGGACGCACAGGCGGCCTATGAAAGCGCCAACACGCTGAACTCGACGATCCTTGCCGGCACCAATTTCGTCCTGCATTCGGCCGGCTGGCTCGAGGGCGGGCTGGCGTCCTGCTATGAAAAATTCATGATGGACATCGACCAGCTCGGCATGACGCAGAAATTCTCCGAGGGCGTCGATCTGTCGGAAAACGGCCAGGCAATGGACGCCATCCGCCAGGTCGGCCCAGGCAGCCATTATCTCGGCTGCGACCACACGCAGGCGAATTTCCAGACCGCCTTCTACCGCTCCAACATCGCCGACAACAATTCCTACGAACAGTGGCTGGCCGAAGGCGAGAAGACCGCTCCGCAGCGCGCCAACGATCTCGCCCGCCGCTGGCTGGAAAGCTATGAGGCGCCATATCTCGATCCGAGCATCGACGAGGCGCTGAAAGACTTCATCGCCAAGAAGAAGGGGTCGATGCCCGACGCCTTCACCTGAAAGGAGCCCGAGTCAGGCGGGGCTAAAGTCGCCAACATCATCCACAAGGAAGTCTGGCGGAGCGCGTTCTCCGATCCGGTCAAGAAGGGATGACGTGCGGACATTGATATGGCTGGAAGGAATGCTTTCAGGGGTGTTGCGAACGACGTGGCTAGTTCGTTCGTAAGTCGCGCCAACGACGTTGATGGATATTGGGGCATTGGCGTGCTCCATTCATTGGCACGCAAAAATTCGACACCCAAAATTCGGGTGGAATTGTCTGACGAGTCGTGTGTGGCGCTACCGGCCTTCGCTTCGCTGATAAGGCGGCATCGCTCGATGATCGAAGCCCAAGCAGCTACCAGAGGCTTGAGATTCCAAACGTGTTCGATCGAAGTCGAGTTCGATTTGCCTCGAGGTAGTTCTGGCGTCGATTTCTGCATGCGCGACGAGAACGCCTTTAGATGTTCATTGACGATTGTCGATGATCGAGGAAAGGCATGGAATCATACGATTTCCGGTTGCTCCCGCCCCCACGATCCAGCACGAGAGTTGCGTAGCTCCAGAGGTTTATAGGGCGACCATGTCCGAAGTGACGTCCTTTGGGTTGCAATCACACGGTTCCCGACTTCGCTCTGACGGCATTGGCGAAGCCCTAGTCGCCCACGGTCTCATTCTTCGAGGCGGCTTCAATTTCACGGCAGGTGATGCACCGCCTGTCGGCTTGTCCGGCGCTTCGGCCAAATCCATCCTGCTGGTGGGGCAGGCGGGTGCGGAGCCTTGGCCGCATTTTCTGCAGTGGCGAGAAAGGCAGATACAGGCAGTCGCCAATCCGCTCGATACGTGGTCGCGAGAGGTTATAGGCGCGGTCGCCGATACTTTTGGCGCACGCGCCGTTTCACCGTCCGACAAGCCCTATCTGCCGTTCCAGCAATGGGCTGTTCGGGCGGGGGGATTGAAACCGTCGCCGCTCGGCATCCTCATGCATCCGCGATACGGGCTCTGGCATGCCTATCGCGGCGCGCTGCTGTTCGAGGACGAGATCGCGCTTCCGGAGCAGGGCGAGGCAATCCACCTTTGCGATGCCTGTGTCGAGAAACCCTGCCTGAAATCCTGCCCTGTCGATGCCTATTCCAGGGAAGGCTTCGCCTACCAGGCCTGCCTGGCGCATGTGCGGGGAGCAACTGGCGGGCCATGCCGCGATGGCGGTTGCCTTGACCGCAATGCCTGTCCCTATGGCACGTCGTATCGCTACCCGCCTGAGGTTCAGGCGTTTCACATGGCAAGCTTCGCTCGGGCCGCCAACTGATCGCCACCACGGCTTGGTGAACTTCTATCCATCTGCGTCTTGACGGTTGCCGGAAGCAAGCCTATTCATCAAGTCATCCGATGACTTGATGAATAGGCCGATGCAACCAGCCATCCGAACCAATCTTACAGACAGCGCGACCGGGAGCCTGCGTGCTGAAATCGTCAGCGGCCGCTGGGGCGTCGGCGCGCGTATTCCCAATGAAGCGGCTCTCAGCGACCTTCTGTCGGTCAGCCGTGGCACGGTGCGTGAGGCGGTGAGGGTGCTGGTCTCGCAAGGATTGCTCGACACACGCCAGGGTTCGGGCACCTATGTACGCTCGACCGTCGATTCCTCAGCCGCGCTCGACCGGGTCAAGCGCACCGGCCTGCGCGACCAATGGGAGGCGCGGGCGGCACTGGACCTCGAGGCCGCGCGGCTTGCCGCCTTGCGCCACACGCCGGCCGATCTCGAGCGGATGCGCCAACTGCTTGCCCAGCGCGGCACTGTCGCCGACGGCGGCAGCGAAGCCTTCATCCGGCGCGATCTCGCCTTCCACAAATCGGTCGTCGCAGCCTCCGGCAACAAGGCGATGATGGAGCTCTACGACTTCTTCACCGCCGCCATCACCGAGACCATCCATGCCACCATCGACGGCGAACTGCCCGAGCCGGACCAGCAGGCGCACGCGGCAATCGTCGATGCCATCGCCGCGAACGATCCGGACCGTGCGGTTGCCGCCGTCCACGCTTTCATGGCGCCGGTGCTTGCCCAACTTGAAAGACTGCTTTCCCAATGAACCAGATTTTTCGCCAGTCCGACCCGAAGGCCGATGCCGTCGAGGGGCTGGATCTCATCGACGCCGAAGCCGATAGCCTGCCCAAGCCGCAGCCGCCTGAACTGCGCAGCCGCGCCGCGCGCATCGTGCTTGGCGCGAGCCTTGTGCTGATCGCCTTCAATCTGCGGCCGCTGTTTTCCAGCCTGTCGGTGCTGTTGCCCGAAGTGATGCAGGCGACCGGTCTTTCGACGACTGGCGCCAGCCTGCTGACCACACTGCCGGTCTTGTGCCTCGGCCTGTTCGCCCCCTTTGCACCCAGGCTTGCCCAGCGCTACGGGGCCGAACGCACCTTGCTCGGCGCGCTGGTGCTGCTGGCGCTGGGAACCGGGCTGCGCTGGTTCGGCTCGGTACCACTTTTGTTTGTCGCCACCTTTCTTGCCGGCGGTTCCATTGCCATCGGCAATGTGCTGCTGCCGGGTCTGGTCAAGCGCGATTTTGCCGATAGCGCCGCCGTCATGACCGGACTTTACACCATGGCGCTGTGCGCCGGTTCGGCCGCCGCCGCAGGGCTCACCCTGCCGATCGAGCATCTCTTCACGGGTTCGTGGTCCGGCGCGCTCGGTGCGTGGGCGGTGCCGACATTGCTTATGCTGCTGATCTGGACCCCGCAGGCACTGGGCAGCCGGCGGCAGGTCAGCCATCGCGGCTTTCGCGTCGTCGGCCTCTGGCGCGATCGCCTGGCCTGGCAGGTGACTTTGTTCATGGGGCTGCAGTCGGCACTTGCCTATTGTATCTTCGGTTGGCTGGCGCCGATCCTGCGCGAACGCGGCTTCGACGGACCAACCGCCGGCGCCATCGCTTCGGTGTCTGTCATGGCGCAGGTCATCACCTGCCTTGCCGTGCCGTCCATCGCGGTGCGGCTGAAGGACCAGCGCGGCATCAACGTGGCGCTCGTCGGCATCGCCGTGGTTGCGCTGCTCGGCATTCTGTTCGCGCCAACCTCGACCGTGCTGTTCTGGGCGATCCTGCAAGGCATCGGGCAAGGTGGCCTGATTGCTGCCGCCATGACCCTGATCGTGCTGCGCTCGCCGGATTCGCATGTCGCGGCGCATCTTTCGGGGATGGCGCAAGGCGTGGGCTATGTGCTCGCGGCAACCGGCCCGCTGCTGGTCGGCCTGATCCGCGGCTGGACCGGCAGTTTCTCGGAGTCCGCCTTCCTGTTCGTTGCGCTTGGACTGGGTGCTGCCATCATGGGATTCGGCGCCGGACGTGCGCTGCAAGTCGGCGCCAGGACCGTGCGCGTCCAGGATCAGGGCTGATTTACAGAAGCCTTCAGGGTCCGCCGCGGGCAAGGGCCGACCGAGTCCGATCTCAGGCTTTCCGGCCGAAAGCCAACCCTGCCGCATGAAAGAGACCCATCAGCAGAACCCCGATGGCGCCGCAGGCCAGAGAGACGACGGGATACTGCGTGAAATTGGTCTCGTACGCAAAGAGGGTCGCGACGACGAAGCTTACCCATCCGGCTATCAGATTGGGTACCGCGGAGTTGCCGAAGAGGCAGGGGTAGGAGCCCTTGGTTATCCCACTCACGAAATGTGGGACGCCATTGGCGCCAAAAACACCGGCGAAAAAGCAAGGAGTGCCGCCTGCCACATGGGAACTCCGTATCTTAGATTGAAACGCACGCACTCTACACCCGCCATTGCCTGCGGGCGCCCGGAAGAATGTTCACAGCGACGGTATAGAGCAACCCCGATACGCATTTGTGAACGCGGAGGGGTCCGGACTGGGTTGCCCAACCGTCCGACGCGGATATGTATCGCCCATCGGATGAACGGAGCAGGCAATGACCAAGCAGGACCTTCAGATCAAGACCCGTGACGGCGTGGCCAAGGCGGGCCTGTTCCGTTCGGCCAAGGCTTCCACGGCCAAGGCCGGTGTCATTCTCTACCAGGACGCGTTCGGTCCGCGCCCGGCGCTCGACGGCATGGCCGAACGGCTGGCCAATGAAGGCTATGCGGTGCTGGTGCCCGATCTCTTTCATCGCAACGCGCCGTACGGTCCGTTCGATGCCAAGACCGCTTTCGTTGAGGAAAAGACCAAGGTGGCGTTGATGGCGCTGGTCACCGGCACGACGCAGGAAATGACCATCAGCGACAGCGCCGCCTTTCTTGAGGCGCTCGCCGGCGAGGGCGTTACCGGGCCGATCGGCACCGTCGGCTATTGCATGGGTGGCGCGCGGGCGATCAATGCCGCCGCGACCTATCCCGACAGGATCAAGGCCGCCGCCAGTTTCCATGGCGGCAATCTTGCCAGCGATGCCGCCGACAGCCCGCACCGCAAGGCCGCCGCCATCAAGGCGCGTGTCTATATCGGGATGGCCGGAGTCGACAGGAGTTTCCCGCCGGAACAGTCGACGCGGCTGGAAGAGGCGCTCCGGAATGCAGAGGTCGACCATACGATCGAGAACTATGTCGGCATGGCGCATGGCTGGTGCGTGCCGGATCACAGCGTCTACAACGAAGCTGGCGCCGAGCGGCATTGGCAACGGCTGACCACGCTGTTTGCCGAAACGCTGATCTGAGTTTTCGCACGGCTGTCCTTGCCTGTTGGCGGCCCGACCCGTTCGCGGTATCAGGCAACCTGAATGACGGCTCCCCGAATTGAGCGGGGGCCGAGCGGGAACGACTGGCCTGATGCAATCCTACGATGTCGTGATCATCGGCGCTGGCGCCGCCGGAATGATGTGCGCCATGGAGGCCGCCAAGCGGGGTCGTTCGGTGCTGATCCTCGATCACGCGGCAGCGCCCGGCGAAAAGATCCGCATCTCCGGCGGGGGCCGGTGCAACTTCACCAACATCCACGCCAGCCCGAAGAACTTTATCTCGGGCAATCCGCATTTCTGCATCTCGGCGCTCAGCCGCTACACGCAGCGCGACTTCATCGCGTTGGTCGAACGGCACAAGATTGCCTATCACGAGAAGACGCTGGGGCAGTTGTTTTGCGAGGGCTCCGCGCGGCAGATCATCGACATGCTGGTTTCGGAAATGCAGGGCAGGGGCGTCGAGCTCGCACTGTCCACGGAGGCCAGGGATATCAGAAAAACCATGGAGGGGTTCGAGCTCACCCTCTCCACCGGCACGGTCACGTGCCAGTCCCTGGTGGTGGCGTGCGGCGGCAAGTCGATCCCCAAGATGGGCGCGACGGGCTTCGGCTACGAGCTTGCCGAACGGTTTGGCCTTGCCATTGTCGAAACGCGGCCGGCGCTGGTGCCGCTGACCTTCGACGCCAAGACGCTCGAGCGGCTGGCGCCCTTGGCCGGCAACGCGGTCGACGCGGAAGTCAGCTGTGGCAAGACGCGGTTCTCAGAGGCCATGCTGTTCACGCATCGTGGTGTCAGCGGGCCATCCATCCTGCAGATATCATCCTATTGGCGCGAGGGCGATGAAATCCGTATCGCCATGCTGCCGGGGGTCGACGTGGCGGACCTCATTCGCACGGCCAAGCGCGCCAATGGACGGCAGGCGGTGCAGACAGTGCTCGCAAATCACCTGCCGAAACGGCTTGCACAGTCGATCGCCGAGCGCACCGGGTTCGACGGCAACCTCGCCGATCTTCGGATGTGCAGATCAAAACGGTCGACGCCGCGGTTAACGACTGGCGCATCAAGCCGGCGGGTTCGGAGGGTTATCGCACCGCCGAAGTGACGCTGGGCGGGGTGGACACCGACGGACTGGACCAGAAGACGATGCAAGCGAAATCGGTGCCGGGACTGTTCTTCATCGGCGAAGTCGTCGATGTCACGGGTTGGCTGGGTGGTTACAATTTCCAATGGGCATGGTCATCGGGCTGGGTGGCAGGGCAGGCGGCTTAAGCTGTGGGCTGCAGAGGGTGGCGGTTGCCTAAACCAGGCTCATGGCATGAAGTCCGATGAAAATAGCCACGCCTGCGCCGATCAGGAGAAGTGGATTGACCTTGCTCCAAAGCAGTGTTGCCGTTGATGCGAATGCCACGGCGCGTGCGAACCAGCCGCCATCGATGGCCTGCAGCAACACGTAGGTCGCGGCAAGGATCATGCCTGCGGCAACGGGCCGGAGCCCGGTCTCCAGCGCTCGTTTCCAGCGCGCTCCGCCATTGCGGGACCACATATGGGCGACCGCGTAGATAAGAAAGGTGGTTGGACCGAAGATTGCAATCGTTGCAACCACGGCGCCCGAAAAACCCGCGACTTGCCAGCCAATCAGCGTAACCAGCAGGGATCCCGGCCCCGGAGCCATCCGCGAGATGGCGAACGCATCGACGAATTGCGCCTGGCTCAGCCATTGATGGACGTCGACGACCTGCCGGTTGATATCGGCAATCGCACTCTGTCCGCCGCCAATGGTAACCAGGGAGAGCGGAGCAAATACCGCCAGCAGGCTCAGCAACAACGATGTGTGTGGGGTCTCGCTCATCACCTTGCCTCCGCGTAGGTGTAGGCGACGCTTACGGACCCGGCGACGAGAACGACCCAGAAAAGAGGCCAGTGCAGGAGTGCGACAGCAATGAAAGTACCGGCCATAATCGCAATGGGAACTGCCTTTCGAGGCACCGCTCGCGCTGCCGTGATGCCCATCGACAGCGACAGGCCAACGGCCGCCGCCGCGGCTCCGGTCAACGCCACATGCGTCAGCGCATACCGCGACAGCGAGGAGAACAGCGTTCCCAACAGGACGATGACGATGGCAGGCGGGACGATGATGCCGGCAAAACCAATGATGGCGCCACGCCAACCATGCAGCCGGTAGCCGATCCAGACGGCCATGTTCTTGACGTTCACGCCCGGCAGCGCCTGGGAAATCGACAGGCCGTTGAGAAATTCTTCCTGCGTCATCCACTTGCGGTTTTGAACAAATTCCCGCAGCAGCCAGCCGCTCACTCCACCGCCGAAACTCGTCAAGGCGATGCATGTGAAAATCCAGAACAGCTGCAAGCAACTGGGGGCGGGTGCTGTTTCCGGTTTCGACATGTTCGACGTTCTGGCCGCAGCCGTTGGTGAGGGGAACCAGAGATCCGAGTCGAGATGGATTTGCCAGCGCCATGCGGATGACCACAAGTCACTCTTTTTTGCGTCTGTCGTGAAGCCGTCCCAGTGGGCCATCCCACCGTCAAAGCGCTGGGCTGAAAAAATCTTTGCATCACCCCAAGGATTAGCCATTAGCCTTCGTCCAACAGGCAAATGATGGCGATGATGCTGGATGAGAGCGAAGCCTCCGACGCCGAACTGATCGGGCGGGCGAAGGGCGGAGACAGGGGGGCCTTCGGCACATTGCTGGAGCGCCACTACGACTTCGTCTATCGCGCCGCCTATCGCTGGTGCGGCAAGAAGGCCGATGCCGAGGACATCGCCCAGGAAGTCTGCGTCCGGCTTGGCAAGGCGATCCGCGACTATCGCGGCGGCGGCGCCTTCACGACATGGCTCTATTCCGTGACGATGAACGCGGCGCGCGATATGATGCGCAAGACCGCTCGCGAGACGGTGAAGACCGAGGCCTACGGCGTTCATGCGCTGATTTCCGGCGAGGCCCCGGCCGAGAGCGAGGATCCGGCCGAGGCGCTGTGGGCGGCGGTGCGGCAACTGCCGGACAAGCAGCGCGACGCCGTGCTGCTGGTCTATGGCGAGGGCTTGAGCCACGCGGCCGCCGCCGAGGCGATGGCGATCTCGGAGACGACGGTTTCCTGGCACATCCATGAAGCGAAGAAACGGCTGAAGACGCTGATGCGTTCGGCCGGGGAAGTGTGACCATGGTCGACGACAACGAACTCAAGAAGCTGCGCGATATCGCGGCACCGGCACCGGGCGAGAGCGCGAAGGCGCGCGCCTTTGAAGCCGCCCTGCGCGCCTATGATCAGGAAAATATTTCCGCCGTCACCCAAGGATCGGTCGGCGGCCTTCGTCTCACAGAGCGAGCACAAAAGCTCTGGAGCGAGATCATGCAAAAGAAACTCATTGCCACGCCGGCCATTGCCGGGCTCGTCGCCCTGCCGATCGCCGGATACGCCACCTTCCATCTGCTGAGGGAACAGCCGCCCAAATTCGGCGGCGATGAAAAAATCACCGAGACGCTGGCCGACAAGCCGGCGACCCTGAAGCCGGCCGAGCCGAAGCAGGCTCCGACCGGGTTGGAGAAGGACAAGAAGGCCGACGCGGATGTAGAAAGCCGCGATGCCAGCGACGCGCTTGTCGCGCCGGCTTCGCCGCCGAAATCCGAAACGACCGCTGCTGGCGGCGTGGCGCAGCAGGATGCACTGGGGCGTGGTGTGCCTGCTGACGCTCCGGCAACAGTCAATGAACTCGAGTCGGGCACTTTGAAGGCCTACAAGCCGGCGCCGGCCCCGACGGGCGAGTTCGCGTTGGATGGCACCACGACCGCGCCCTACGCATCGCGGGTTGACCGTATGCCGGCCGACTCCAAACTGATGGCGCCGCAGCCCACCGCGCCGGCCGACCAGATCGCGCCGCAGGAGGAGAACCACAACCGCGTCCAGGATTTCAAGACCAATCCGGTGCATGCGGCACTGGAAGAGCCGGTTTCGACCTTCTCGATCGACGTTGACACCGCCTCCTACTCCTTCGTGCGCCGTTCGCTGAAGGAAGGCTCGGTGCCGCAGGCCGACACGGTCCGTGTCGAGGAGATGATCAACTACTTCCCCTATGACTGGAAGGGTCCGGACTCGGCGTCGACGCCGTTCAATTCGACCGTCAGCGTCATGCCGACGCCGTGGAACGATCACACCAGGCTGATGCATGTTGCCATCAAAGGCTTCGACATCAAGCCGACCGAGCAGCCGAAGGCCAATCTGGTGTTCCTGATCGACGTCTCGGGTTCGATGGACGAGCCGGACAAGCTGCCGCTGCTCAAATCGGCATTCCGGCTGCTGGTCAGCAAGCTGAAGGCCGACGACACGATCTCCATCGTCACCTATGCCGGTGAAGCCGGCACCGTGCTGATGCCGACCAAGGCTGCCGAGAAGGACAAGATCCTCAATGCCATCGACAATCTGACGCCCGGCGGCTCGACCGCCGGCGAGGCCGGCATCAAGGAGGCCTATAAGCTTGCCCAGCAGTCCTTCATCAAGGACGGCGTCAACCGGGTGATGCTCGCCACCGACGGCGACTTCAATGTTGGCCAGAGCGACGACGATGATCTGAAGCGCCTGATCGAGCAGGAGCGCAAAAGCGGTGTCTTCCTGTCGGTGTTCGGCTTCGGCCACGACAATCTGAACGACCAGATGATGCAGACCATTGCCCAGAACGGCAACGGCACCGCCGCCTATATCGATACGCTGGCCGAGGCGGAAAAGGTGCTGGTCGAGGATGCCTCCTCGACGCTGTTCCCGATCGCCAAGGACGTGAAGATCCAGGTCGAGTTCAACCCGAACAAGGTCTCCGAATATCGCCTGATCGGCTACGAGACCCGGGCGCTCAACCGCGAGGATTTCAACAATGACCGCGTCGATGCCGGCGATATCGGCTCGGGCCATTCGGTCACCGCGATCTATGAGATCACGCCGAAGGGCAGTGGCGGCGAGCAGATCGATCCGCTGCGCTACGGCCAGGCTACGGTCAACAATGGCGGCGTCGCCAACGCGGACGAATATGCCTTCGTCAAGATCCGCTACAAGCTGCCCAACGAAGACATCTCGAAGCTGATCACCACGCCGGTGACATCGGCCAACGAGGTGGCGTCCTTCGACCAGGCCAGCACCGACCAGCGCTTCTCCGTCGCCGTCGCGGCCTTTGGCCAGAAGCTGCGCGACGAGGATGCGACCGCGAAGTTCGGATACGACAAGATCATGGAGATTGCCACTGCCGCCCGAGGAGCCGACCCGTTTGGGTACAGGTCCGAGTTCCTTTCGCTTGTGCGCCTTGCCTCGGCGCTGGGCGGTAACCGGTAGTGGCGATGACGGCCGGTTTCTTTCAGATGGGATCGTTCTGATACGGGAAACCGGCCTACGGGCGGGTGAGGCAGGCCGGCGAGGGGTTCATTCCCTTGCCGGCCTTTTTTCGGATCTATTGATATTCAGGCGAGACCGGCCTGTGGCCTGACCTGAATATCAACAGATGCTAAGGCGCGGCCTTAACCCGCATGATCGTTAAATTGCGCGACATTTCCGGTACCGGATCGCAATGTCCTCTTGCTACACCGGACAGGTCTACAGGGCTTGAGGGAGCCGGAATTGCAGATCAGGACTATCGCCAACTCGATACCGCCGGCACGAGACGCTTCGTCGGTCTCATCGGCTCCATCAGCCGAATCCAGGCGCATCAGCGACGATGTCGCGCAGGCGCGCAATACAGCCATGTCGGCGCTGACCAATGACCGCTTCCGCGCCATGCTGGAACAGATCAGCGATCCGGCTGCATCCGGCGCGCTGATGACGATGCGCGGCGACAACGTGGTCGACTTCAAGTCGGCGCAGTCGAGCTACGCCGACAACAGCGAATAATCGAAGATATCTTCAGGCCCGGCTGCGGCGCCGCTCGCGGCGGGCTTCGCTGGTCTCGGCGGTGTTTTCCGTCGCCACCTTGTTGCGCATCGGACCGATGCGCTCGACAATTTTCTCAACCGTCGGACGATCCGCCTTGGTGTGGGCGTCGAGCGCCTTGCGCATGGCGGCAAGGTGCTGGAACGAGGTGCCGCAACAGCCACCGACGATCTTGGCACCGGCATCGACGGCGAGACGGACATAGTCGGCCATCAGTTCCGGCGTGCCGGAATAATGGATCTCGGTGCCGCGGAATTCGGGAATGCCGCAATTGCCTTTGACGATGACGGTCGCCTGCGGCTTCGCCTCTGTCATGTCGAGCAGCGAGGCCAGGATGTCGGAGGCGCCGACGCCGCAATTGGCGCCAACGCCGAGCGGAGCTTCAGACAGGCCGTCAACGACGCCGTGGATGTCTTTCGGCAACAGGCCCATCATGGTGCGGCCGGCGGTGTCGAAGGAACCGGTATAGGTGTAGGGCAGGCCGACGCGGATCGCGGCTTCTGCTGCGGCGCGAATCTCGTCGGGCGCTGACATGGTTTCGATCCAGGCGACTTCGGCGCCACCTTCCTTGAGACCCTCGATCTGCTCGGCAAAGGCGTCGACCGCCTCGTCATAGGTCATGGCGCCAAGCGGCACCAGCAATTCGCCGGTCGGGCCGACGGAGCCGGCGACGATCACCTTGCGGCCGGCCTTGTCGGCGACGGCGCGCGCAATCTCGGCGGCGCGTTTGTTCAGCGCATGCACGCGGTCCTGCGCATGATGGAGCTTGAGCCGATGGCGGGTGCCGCCGAAAGAATTGGTCAGGATGATGTCGGCGCCGGCATCGACGAAGTTCTGGTGCAGGCTGGTGATGGTGTCGGGCGCTGTCTCGTTCAGCAGCTCCGGCGCCTCGCCAGCCTCCAGGCCCATCGCGAACAGATTGGTGCCGGTGGCGCCATCGGCCAGCAGCACACCCTTTTCAGCCAGCAAGGCATCGATCGGATTGGTCGTCGTCATCGGATTGGCTTTCGTATTTCGAATTCAAATAAGGATATAAAGAAGTCTTTATGTCCAGTCAATGAAATAGCAATGAAATTGGCGGTGGCGATGGGCCTGCTCACGGCGCAGGGTCGATCAGACAGAGCCTGACGGGAACGACATGCCGGCCAGATTGCGCGCGTAGGCGGCGGCCTCGTGCGGGTTGATGTCGGCGGCGCGGATCAGATTGTCGAAATGCTGGGTCAGCGCCTGGATCGGCTGGGTGGCGTTCAGCACGACATACATGTCGCCGACATAGATGGCGGCGCGATAGGGGCCGAAGATGGTGAGCGGGATCGAATAGCGCATGCGGCCGTCATAGAGAAACAGGCGGAAGGTCGGGTAGAGATCGTCGAGCAATGTCGCCATATGGGCGAGTTGCTGCCTGCGGTCGGCTTCGGGAAAACGGTCCCAGACGCCGAGGCCGCGCGCAAAAATCTCCAGCGTGTGGCGCGGCATGCAGACTTCCATGTCGGTTTCCGGGCGCCGGTTGTATTCGATGCGGTATTGGGTCTCGCTGGCCTGGGCCAGGCGGCTCCTGTTGGTGATGTTGGCCTCGTAGTCGACCAGCGCGCGGGTTCGCAGCAGGTCAGGGATGCCGGCCGGCACGTAGCGGATCTTGGTGCCTGCGGCTTCAGCGAACCATCTGGCGAGCAGCGTGCGGTCGAAACCATCCGGCGCTTCCTCGATCTCCAGGCTTTCGCGGATTTCGCCGGTGACGCCTTCGTCCTGGCTGAGGCCGAGCAGCCAGTCCAGTGACACTTTGAATTCGGCGGCGATGTTGAGCAGCGTTTCGGCGCGTGGCAGGCGCGTCGAGGCGCCTGACATAAGCTGCGACAGCGCCGACCGATCGATGCCGACCGCTGACGCGAATGCCGACTGGTTGAGGTCGGACCGTGTCAGGAGCAGCTTCAAACGCTCCCGAAAGATTGCCGACAGGTCGCGTTTGTCCACTGTTCGTTCTCCGCGATCTCTTAGGAAAAATTTGCGCTAGAGCCGTCAAACCGGCGTCTCATGCGTAAATGAATCCCTAAGGTTGTTTACAATGTGTAACATGTGCGGTCAAATATGCGCAATCGCAACATTTTGTACACTTTGTCTCGTTGAGTGGAATCACTTCTCCTGACACTATGCTGTCAGGAACCACTGGGGGTTCCGGCGACTGAGGGACAGTGGTCGATAGCATGACAGGCAAGAGCATCAAGCGACGCAATGCACCGGCCATCGAGTGGCCCACCGTGGTTCTCGCTTTCTTCTGTTACGGAACATGGCTCGCCACCGGTTTCCTGCTCTGGCCCTCTTACCCTATCCTGGCGCTCGCCATCCTTGGCTTCATCCTGGCATTGCAATCATCGATCATGCACGAAGTGCTGCATGGCCATCCGACGCGCAGCGCGCTGATCAACGAAGCTTTCGTCTTCCTGCCGATCGGCCTCGTCTGGCCGTTCCGGCGCTTCAAGACGCTGCATCTGCGCCACCATGCCGACGAACGGCTGACAGATCCGCTCGACGATCCGGAAAGCTATTACCAGGCGCTGTGGCAGCATGACGATTTGCCGCCGACGATGAAATTCCTGCTCAAGATCAACAACACCATGGCCGGCCGTTTCTTCCTCGGCCCCTGGCTGTCCTGCGTCGGCTTCTTCATCGATGATGCGAAGCAGATCATGGCCGGCGACACGGTGATCCGCAAAGCCTGGCTGCTGCATGTGATCGGCCTCGCCATCGTGGCGCCGATCGTGCAGTTCGGTTTCGGCATTCCGCTGTGGCTCTACATTCTGGCGCCGGTCTGGCTTGGCCAGTCGCTGATCGCGATCCGTACCTTCGCCGAGCATCAGTGGTCCGAGCACCCGGAAGGCCGCACGGTGATCATCGAGCGCTCGCCGCTGTCGTTCCTGTTCCTCAACAACAATCTGCACTTCGTCCACCACAAGACGCCGACGGTGGCCTGGTACAGACTGCCCAAGCTGTTTCGCGAGCGCCGTGACGAATGGCTGCGGATGAACAATGGCTATGCCTATCCGAACTATTTCGCACTGATCAAAGCCTACGCCTTCAAGGCGAAGGAGCCGATCGTGCATCCGGTGCTGAGGCGCGCGCCTGAGCACGGCCGGGCGTTCAAGCCGCGCATCCGGGCGCGCAGCATCAATGGGCTTGGCAGCGCGCCGGTTCCGGCCGAGCCGCCAAAGGAATAATCCCGAGCCCAAACCCGTGTCGCCCAATTCTGCTTCGGCGCCGCGTTTTTGCGATCCTTTATCCAGATATGATGATTGAGTGTCGGCATGAGCGAATTGATTGCGGCGTTGCCGATGTATGACTGGCCTGAAGTGCGCGGCGAGGTTGACGCGCAGTGGACCCGTCTGCGCGATGCCTTCCGCCAAAAGGGCCTCGATGCGCCGCAAACCATCGTGCGCCGCAATGGCGACCTGCCGCCGGTGCCGGGCGGCATCCGCGATGCCGAGGGAGTCTTGATCGCGCCGGACCCGGCGCGATCGCCGCCGGACGAACTCGATTATCACAAGCTTTGGCTGCACCCGGCGCTGTTGTTCGCGCAGACCTGCTGGGGACCGATGGAACTCGGCCTGTCGAGCCATGTGCAAGTGGTCGGCCAGGCGAGCTACGACACCTATGAAGGCGGGCAGGGCGAGCTCTATCGAGCGCGCTGGTGATGCGGACGGGCGAGGGGCCGGAGGTTCGATCGCCCTCGGACGGCAAGGCCTCGCTGCCGCTCGACCTTATCCGCGGCAAGCGCTTCACCTTCAATGGGACCGATTCGATGTCGGGCATTATCGGGCTGACGCGCGACCTGCAGGCGGCTGGCGAAAGCCTCGACATCTTTTCGGCACGTAGCGCAAGCGGCGGCCATCGCGCCTCAATCGTCACCGTGGCCGAGGGCAAGGCGGATATCGCCGCGATCGACTGCGAAAGCTGGGCGTTGGCGCAACGTTTCGAGGCGGCCGCCCGCAAGGTCGCGATCGTCGGTTGGACGGCACGGCGCAAGGGGCTGCCCTTCATCACCGCCAGGACAACGCCCGAAAAAACAATCCGGGCAATGCGCGATGCGCTCGCAGAGCTAGCCGAGCAGCCTCGCATCCAGCGGGTAGGTTGAAAGCTGCTCGTTGCCGGTCTCGGTGATCAGGATCTGCTCCTCGATCTTGACGCCCTCGCGGCCGCCAAGCCTGCCGATATAGCTTTCCACGCACAGCACCATGCCTGGTTCGAGCACCCCGTCCGGCGTGTCCGGCGTCCAGTCGCTGGCATGCGGCAGCGTCGGGTATTCGTCGGCCAGGCCGACGCCGTGATAGAGCACGCCATAGCGGGTCGGGAAACAGTCCCCAGGCGGCACCGCCGAGCGCTCGACAAGATCGCGAAACGAGATGCCGGGTTGCATCAACTCAGTGTTGTGCGCGATCTGGTCGGCTGCAATGCGGAACAGGTCGCGCTGCTCGTTGGTCGGTTTTGCGTCGCCGCAGAGCCAGGTGCGCGACAGGTCGGCGCAAAAGCCGTAGGGGCCGATCAGGTCGGTGTCGAAGGCGATGAGGTCGCCTTCCTCGATTTTTCGCGACGAGCATTCCTGGAACCACGGATTGGTGCGCGGGCCTGACGCCAGCAGCCGCGTTTCGATCCACTCGCCGCCGCGCGCAATGTTGCCGCGATGCAGCTCCGCCCACAGCTCGTTCTCGGAGGTTCCTGATATCAGCGCCTGTTCCATCTCGCCCATCGCCGCCTCGCAGGCGACGATGGCGCGGCGCATGGCGAGGATTTCGTCTGATGATTTGATCAGCCGGGCATTCTCCATCACCGCTTCGCCATTGCCGATGGAGACACCAAGCCGCGCCAGTTCCTCGACGCCTTCCGGATTGATGTGATCGACGGCGATGCGATTGTTGCCGCCGCCATGTTCTCTCACCAGATCGGCGATGCCGGCGGCCCAGCGGCGGACTTTTTGTTCCGTGAGTTCGCCGCCGTAGAGATACATCCACGAAACGGCCGGGCGCACCTCGTCGACGACGCCGGAATGGTCGGACAGATGCTCGCAGGAAAAATAATCGAACAGTACCACCGGGCCTTCGGTGGCGACGAAACAATGCCGCGTCGGATTGTGCGCCACCCACAGCTGCATGTTGGTCGAGTCGGTGGCGTAGCGGATGTTGACCGGGTCGTAGAGCAGGGCGCCGGCATAGCCACGGCGCTTCAGCTCGGTGCGGATGCGCTCCAACCGGTATTTGCGCATCGCCGGAAGATCGGGCGCGGCAATGTCTGCCGCAGCCCATTCAGCTTCAGCCTGGGCGCCATAGCCCAGCACATGCTGGTTGAGCGAAGCCGCCTTTTCGCGGGAGGCATCGCGCAGGGCCTCGATCGAGCCTGATACAAACGGCATGATCTTGCGGTGGCGGCCGAAGCTGCCCTTTGGCCCCGCGCTGTCCATGGTCGAACCTCAGGTCCGCATCTTCTCGCCGCTCGGGTCGAACGGCGCCTCGACATTGATGCGCGCCGGACGGCGATGTCCGAGAATCTCGATCTCGAACAGGCCGGCACTCTCGTCCTCGGCCAATGCTGCCGGCACATAGCCCTGCGCCATCGACTTCTGGACATAGTGGGCGTAGCCACCCGAGGTCACCCAGCCGACCACGCGCCAGTCGCCATCGACAATGCCGCGCACGGCGGATGCGCCTTCGGCAGCCTTGGAGCCACGCACTTCCTTGCCTGATGTGTCGAAGCGCGGCGCGCCGTAGCCATGCGGCTTTTCCACCGTGCCAAAATCCTTGCTGACCTTGGCCCAGATCGGCTCGTCACCCATCACATCGGCATCGGCAGCGTCGACGATAAAGGAGACGCGGCGCAGTTCTGGCCCTTCCGCCTGTTCCTTGGCGGCGGCTTCGCGGCCGATAAAATCGTTCTTCTCGAGCTTGATGAAGCGGTCCATCGAACCTTCGAACGGGCCGTAGATCGGCCGCAACTCGCGGAACCAGGTCGGGAAGTTCTTTTCGAGACGCATCGACAGCAGCGCGCGCATGCCGAAATCGACCAGGCCGAACTCCTCGCCGGCATCCTTGATCGCCTTGTACACCAAGCGCTCATAAGCCGGCGCCATCCAAATCTCGTAGCCGAGGTCGCCGGTGTAGGTGATGCGGTTGACCAGGCACGGTGCGCCGCCGACCGCCATCTCGCGGAAATCCATGAAGCGGAAGGCTTTGGTCGAGATGTCGACGTCGACCAGCTTCTGCAAGAGGTCACGTGATTTCGGCCCGGCGATCGACAGGCCGACCAGCGTCTGGTCGAAGCGATGGATGCGCACTGACCCGTCCTTCGGCAGGTGCTTTTCGAACCAGCGCATGTGGTATTTCTGCGCAGCCGACGAACCCCAGATCATGAAGCGGTCTTCGCCGGCCTTGGCGATGGTGAAGTCGCCGATCAGCTTGCCGAACTCGTTGATCATCGGGGTGAGCACGATGCGGCCGGTCTTCGGCATGCGGTTGGTCATCAGCCGGTTGAGGAATTCTTCCGCGCCCGGTCCCGACACTTCGTATTTGGCGAAGTTGGCGATCTCGGTGACGCCGACGCGCTCGCGCGTGGCGCGCACTTCCTCGCCGATCGGGCCAAAATCGTTGGAGCGATGGAAGGAGACGATATCCTTGGGTTCCTTGCCCTTCGGCGCGAACCAGAGCGGGGTTTCCAGGCCCCAGCTGTCGCCCATGACGGCGTTGTTGGCGAGCATCGTGTCGTAGAGCGGCGTCGTCTGCGCCGGGCGTGCGGCCGGCAGTTCCTCATTGGGGAAGCGGATCGAGAAGCGGCGCGAATAGTTTTCGCGCACCTTGGCGTTGGTGTAGCGCAAGCCCGCCCATTCGCCGAAGCGGGCGACGTCCATGCCCCAGACGTCGAAGCCCGGATCGCCATGCACCATCCAGTTGGACAAAGCGAGGCCGACGCCGCCGCCCTGCGAGAAGCCGGCCATGACGGCGCAAGCGCACCAGAAATTGGTCAGGCCCTGCACCGGACCGACCAGCGGGTTGCCGTCTAGCGCGAAGGTGAAGGGACCGTTGATGATCTGCTTGATGCCGGCCTTTTCGATGCCGGGGAAATGCTTGAAGCCGATTTCCAGCGACGGCGCGATGCGGTCGAGATCCGGCGGCAGCAGTTCGTGGCCGAAATCCCATGGCGTGTTGACCGGCGACCACGGCTTGCAGGCCTTTTCATAGGTGCCGAGCAGGATGCCGTTGCGCTCCTGGCGGGTATAGATCTCGCCCTTGAAGTCGAGCACGCCGATCATCTCGCGGCCAGTCGACTTGTTGAATTCCTCGACCTCCGGCATCGGCTCGGTGAGCAGGTACATGTGCTCCATGGCCAGCACCGGCAGCTCGACGCCGACCATGCGGCCGATCTCGCGTGCCCACAGGCCGCCGCAGTTGACGACATGCTCGGCGTGGACCGTGCCCTGTTCGGTGACGACGTTCCAGGTGCCGTCCGGCTGCTGCGTCAGGTCGACGACGCGGTTGCGCAGCACGATCTCGGCGCCGAGTTTCTTGGCCGCCTTGGAATAGGCGATGGTGGTGCCGGACGGGTCGAGATGGCCTTCGACCGGATCCCACATGGCGCCGACGAAGTTGCTCTCGTCCATCAGCGGGAACATCGCCTTGGCTTCGGACGGCGTGATCAGTTCGGTGTCCATGCCGAGATAGCGGCCCTTGGCGTGTGCCAGACGCAGGAAATCCATGCGCTCCGGCGTATCGGCCATCATCACGCCACCAGTCAGATGCAGCGAGCAGGACTGGCCGGAGATTTCCTCGATCTCCTTGTAGAGCTGCACGGTGTAGGCCTGCAGCTTGGCGACGTTGGGGTCGCCGTTCAGCGTATGGAAGCCGCCCGCCGCGTGCCAGGACGAGCCGGAGGTCAGTTCCGAGCGCTCGATCAGCATGATGTCGGTCCAGCCGGCCTTGGCCAGGTGATAGAGCACCGAGCAGCCAACGACGCCGCCGCCGATGACAACCGCTTTTACGTGGGATTTCATGAAGATAGGTCCGTTTTTGCGTAAACTGAATCAGGGTTGGTGAGCGGGCGTGGCGACGGGGCTTCCCGATCAAAAATCGGTCGGCGCGCCGCCTTCGGCCGTGCGCTTTTCGACGAAGGCGTTGAGTTCCTCGCGGATGGCCGGGTCCATATACGGTTCTTCGTAGGACGCCAGCCGTTCTTTCCACACCCTGTTGGCCTTTTCCATCGCCGTCGGCGAGCCGGCTTCCGCCCAGGTCTCGAAATTGCGCCAGTCGGACAGGATCGGCGAGTAGAAGGCGTTCTTGTAGCGGTCCTGTGTGTGCTGAGTGCCGAAGAAATGGCCGCCGGGGCCGACCGACTGGATGGCGTCGAAGCCGAGCGCCTCGTCGGACATGTCGAGCGGGGTCAGGAATTCGGCCACCATCTGCAGCAAGTCGATGTCGAGAATGGTCTTCTCGTAGGAGCAGCGCAGGCCGCCCTCGAGCCAGCCGGCGGCATGCATCATCAGATTGCCGCCGCCCTGAATGGCGCCCCATAGCGAGAACACGCTCTCATAGGCCGCCTGCGCGTCGACCGTATTGGCGGCGCAAGTGTTGGAGGTGCGGTAGGGGATGTTGTAGCGGCGGGCCAGCTGGCCGCCGACGAGCTGCGCCTTCATGTATTCGGGCGTGCCGAAGGCCGGTGAGCCGGACTTCATGTCGACATTGGAGGTGAAGCCGCCATAGCCGACAGGCGCGCCCTTGCGCACCATCTGGGCAAAGGCGATGCCGGACAGCGCCTCGGCATTCTGCTGCACCAGCGCGCCGGCGATGGTGACAGGCGCCATCGCGCCGGACAGGGTGAAGGGCGTGACGATGACGACCTGGCCCTTGCTCGACATCTGGATGATGCCTTCCATCATCGGCACGTCGAGCTTGAGCGGCGAATTGGTGTTGATGATGGTGAAGACAGACGGCTCCGCGAGCAGCTGCTCGTGGCTGATGCCGCGCGCGATGCGGGTGATCTCGATGCCGTCGACATTGCGTTCCTTGCCGAGCGAATAGATGTGGAACACCTTGTCGGTCAGCGTGGCGAGGTCGCGGATGCATTCGAGGTGGCGGACCGACGGATGGATATCGGTCGGCTCGACCGGATAGCCGCCGGTGCAATTCAGGATGTTGTGCATCTGCGCCAGGCGCAAGAAGTTGCGATAGTCCTGCTGGTTGCCTGGCCGGCGGCCACGATCGATGTCGGAGCAATTGGGCGCCGACGCCATCATCGAGATGATCAGATTGTCGCCGCCGAAGCGCACATTGTGCGCGGGATTGCGGGAATGGATGGTGAATTCGGACGGGCAGTTCGACACCAGATCGAGGATCATATCGCTGTCGAAGCGTACGCGCTCGGAGCCTTCGCGCACATCCGCGCCATGCGCCTTCATGATGCGGCGGGCTTCGTCATGCAGGACGTCGACGCCGATTTCCCTGAGTACGCGCAAAGAGGCGAGGTGGATCGATTCCAGTTCGTCTTCGGAAACCAGTTTGGTCGGCGTCAGTGGATTTCTCAACTGGCGAAAAGCGGGCTGCTCAAAGGCGGCCGAGCCGCCGGCGCGCTTTCCGGCGCGGCCGCCACGGCGGGCACGGTCGGGTGCCTGGCCCGGTTCTGCAGATTGTAGGGCGGCGGTCATGATGGTCCTCGTACGATGCGATAGCGGGCGGCATAATGGACCGGCGGCCCGCCGGCCATTGCGGAGGCGGCGACCACTAGGGCGAGGGAAGCGACATGCCGGAACGGCAGTTGCGCGGCGCGCCATTCGCCTGATCGCCGTCGGGTTGGCGCAAGCGGATTTCCCTTGCCGGCCCTTTCTTCCCCGGATCGAACCGGTAGCTGGTGAGCCTTGCCGGCCGGGAGGTCTGCCGGCACCTCATATGGAATGACGGAATGGTGGCAACCGGCTCGAGCGAAGGCGAAGCGGGGACGCAGTGGGCAGCGCTCGCCGGCGTCACCGCCGCACTTGCCATGTTCGGCGCCGCGCAAGGTTTGAGCTCGCCGCTGTTCACGCTGCTGATGCAGAAGCAAGGTATGTCGCCCGGGTTGATCGGCCTGTCGGCGGCGATGATGCCGCTCGGGCTTATCCTGTCGGCCTCGTTCGTGCCGGCCGCGGTGCGGCTGGTCGGTGCACGAAACCTGGCGGTCGGCTGCTCGCTGATCGGCGCACTGTGCTTTTTGGCGATCGGCTATCTGCAGAACTGGGTGGCCTGGTATGTCATCCGCTTTATCATCGGCGTCGTCATCAACCCGCTCTATATCCTTGGCGAGGTCTGGGCGCTGTCGCTGGCGCCGCCTTCGCGGCGTGGCCGGGTGATGGGTGTGTTCAACACGCTGATGGGCGCCGGCTATGCAGCGGGACCCTTCACCTTGACCTTCATCGGCACATCGGGCTGGGCACCGTTCAGCGTCGGTGTCGGCGGCTTCTTGCTTTGCGCGGTCATTCTGCGCCTTGTCTCGTCAAAACTCACCGGCTTCGAGGATGACGGCCAGCCTGCCGGCAGCTTCATCGGTTTTGCCAGGCTGGCGCCGGCGCTGCTGCTGGCCGTGCTGGTCTCGGCCGCCGTCCAGCAAAGCACCTATGCGCTGGTCCCGGTCTTCGGCGCCGGCTATGGCCTGCCGGAGGCCGTGCTCGCCGCTCTGGTGATGGCGCTGTCCCTCGGCAACATCCTGCTGCAGATCCCGCTCGGCCTGCTCGCCGAGCGCTTCGGCGGCCGCCCGATGATCGTAGCCTGCGCGGTGGCGACAACGGTTTGCGCGGCGCTGCTGCCGCTGCTGATCATGACGCCGCTGATCTGGGTCGTGTTGCTGGTGATGGGCGCGGTCGGTTACGGCGTCTATACGATGGCGCTGGTCGAACTCGGCAGCCGCTTCAAGGGCACGCTGCTCGTCACCGGGAATGCGGCCTTCGCCTTGCTGTGGGGCGTTGGCGGCATTGTCGGCCCGCCGGGCGCCGGCCTGCTCATGCAAGGCATCGGTCCGCTCGGGCTGCCGATCGTGATCATCGGCCTCGACGCCCTGCTGGTGATCTTCGCGCTCTATCGCTCATCGGTCCGCCGGAGCAGCAAGGCATGACCGCGGCGGATTCGGAAACTGGCGAAGGAATGCAATGGGCGGCGATCACCGGCGTGATCGCGACCGTTTCGGTGTTCGCCATCGCGCAGGGCCTGTCTTATCCGCTGCTGAGCTTCATCCTGCAGCGCCAGGGCGTGTCGCCGGCGATGATCGGCCTGTCGGCGGCGATGACGCCGATCGGCTTCATCATCTCGTCGCCGCTGATCCCGGGGCTGGCGCGGCGGTTCGGGGCAGGGCGCACGGCGCTTACTTGTGCCGCACTCTCGGCTGTCGTGCTGGCGCTGATCGGCTGGACGCAGAATGTCTATCTGTGGTTCCCGCTGCGCTTCCTGATCGGCGTGGTGACCAATCCGCTCTATGTCTTAAGCGAAATCTGGGTGATCGCGCTGGCGCCGCCGGCCCGGCGCGGCCGCATCATGGGCGTCTATTCGACGATCATCTCGGCCGGCTTTGCCACCGGGCCGCTTTGCCTGCTGGCCGTCGGCACGCAGGGGTGGCCGCCCTTCCTCGTCGGCATCTGCGCCTTCGTGCTGTGCGGCATCTGCCTGGCGTCGGTGCTGCCGCGCCTGCCAAAGGTGGACGAGGCCGGGCATCAGGTTTCCGTCCTGGGCTTCGTGCCGATGGCGTGGCTGCTTCTGTTCGCCGTCATCGTGGCCGCTGGTTTCGAGCAGGGCGCGCTGGCCTTGCTGCCGGTCTATGGCACCCATCACGGCATCGCGGAAATCCGCATGTCGGCGCTGCTGTCGATGATGATCGCCGGCAACATCGCCATGCAGGTACCGCTCGGGCTGCTGGCGGAGAGGCTGACCGCACGCCTGGTGCGGCTTGCCTGTGTTTCCTTGACGGTGCTTGGATGCGTGCTGCTGCCGCTTCTCATCGAAACGCCGCTGATCTGGCCGATGATCTTCGTCTGGGGCGCGGTTTCCTACGGCATCTACACGATGTCGATCATCGAACTCGGCGAGCGCTTCACCGGCTCGACACTGGTCGCCGGCAACGCCGCGTTCTCGCTGATGTGGGGCGTCGGTGGCATCGCCGTGCCGCCGCTGGCTGGTACCGCCATGGACATACTGGGCGCAAGAGGCCTGCCGATCACGCTTGGCCTGCTATGCCTGGCGCTGGCGGTTGCGAGCGTCGCTGGTCGCGGGAAGGCCTGAATGCTCTGCCGAGATGCCGCAGCTATTGAATGCAGCTATTGAATATCGGACGCGACATGTCGATGTTGCATGCCGACGCATTGCCTATCGGAGATTCCATGACCAAGCCCATCACCAAGCCGGAAACCGGCGCCGCAGACCCCTTCCTCTGGCTGG
The DNA here is from genome assembly GCF_056174585.1 of Mesorhizobium kamtschaticum. Taxonomy (NCBI): domain Bacteria; kingdom Pseudomonadati; phylum Pseudomonadota; class Alphaproteobacteria; order Hyphomicrobiales; family Phyllobacteriaceae; genus Mesorhizobium; species Mesorhizobium kamtschaticum. Next base: position 4,258,890 of record NZ_CM149691.1, read on the forward strand.
AGGACAGGACAAGCAGACAGTCGCTCGACTGGGTGCATGGCCAGAACGAGATCACGGTTGGCGAATTGCAGGGCGATCCATCCTATCAGGCGTCATTCCAGACCGCGCTCGACCTGATGACGGCCGAGGACAATATCGCCGTCGGCGCGGCCATCGCCGGCCATGTCTACAATTTCTGGCAGGACAAGACCAATGCGCTCGGCCTGTGGCGCCGCACGACGGTCGCTTCCTACAAGACCGAAAAGCCGGTGTGGGAAACGATCATCGACTTCGACCTGCTTGCGGCGAAAGAGGGGGTAAAATGGGTGTTCAGCGGCGCCAGCCGGCTCTATCCGGACTTCAGCCGCTGCCTGCTGTCGATGTCGCCGGATGGTGGCGATGCCAGCGAAATGCGCGAATTCGACATTGAGACCAAATCGTTTATCGAGGGCGGGTTTCGCGCGCCGGCGTCGAAGTCGGGTTTCAGCTGGCTGGATAAGGACACGGTCATCGTCTCGGCGGCTTTCGAGGACGCTGACAAGACCGAGTCCGGCTATCCACGGGTGATCAAGCTCTGGAAGCGCGGCACCAAGCTGGAAGAGGCGACGCCGATCTTCGAGGCGCAGAAGAAGATCTCGCCGCCGGAGCCGGTGTCGAGTTCGACGGCGACAAGCGTCACGTGTTCCTGGCGCGGGCAATCAATTTCTTCGCATCGCACAGCTTCCTGCATCTCCCGTCCGGTGAAAACCGGCGCGTTCCGCTGCCCGACGATGTCACCGACACATCGCTGTTCAAGGACCAGCTGCTGTTCGGGGTGCGCACGCCGTGGACGGCGCCGGACGGCACCGCCTGCCAGCCGGACGGGCTTTACTCGCTCGATTTCGCTTACTGGATCGAAACCGGCAGTTTTGGCGCGATCGAAACCCTGCTGGCACCGGCCTATCGCGTGTCGATCGCCGGCATTGCCCGCACGCAGGAGCGGCTGTTCATCAGCCTGATGGACAATGTGCGCGGCAAGGTTCTCGTCTGCGAGCGCAAGGACGGCGCCTGGTCCATGAAGCCGGTGGCGTTGCCTGAAAACGGCACTGTCGGCATCAGCCATGCCGAGCATTTCGGCTCCAGCGTGTCGTTTTCCTTCACGGATTTCCTGACGCCGAGCTCGATCATCTGGTCGGATGACGATAGCGAGACGCTCGCCACGGTGAAGTCGCAACCGGCGCGGTTCGATGCCTCGCCGCTGATCTCGGAGCAGTTCGAGGCGCGCTCGAAGGACGGCACGATGATCCCGTATTTCGTGGTCAGGCGGCGCGACCAGAAGGGGCCGGTGCCGACGCTGCTCTACGGCTATGGCGGGTTCGAAGTGCCGCTCTTGCCCGGCTATGCCGGCGTGCGCGGCAGGCTGTGGCTGGAGAAGGGCAACGCCTATGTCCAGGCCTGCATCCGCGGCGGTGGCGAGTTTGGGCCTGCCTGGCATCAGGCGGCGCTGAAAGGCAATCGCCAGAACGGTTATGATGATTTCGCCGCGGTGGCTGAGGACGTCGTCAGGCGCGGCATCGCGACGGCTCAATCGCTCGGTATCCAGGGCGGCTCGAATGGCGGCCTGCTGACCGGCGTTTCGCTGACGCAGCATCCGGAGCTGTTCGGCGCCGTCATCATCGAGGTGCCGCTGCTCGACATGCTGCGCTACACGCAATTGCCGCCCGGCGCCTCCTGGATGGCCGAATATGGCGATCCGTCACAGCCGGAAGACGCGAAATGGCTGTCCGCCTATTCGCCCTACCAGCATGTCGACGCCGGGGCCGCCTATCCGCCGGTATTGCTGACAACCTCGACCGCCGATGACCGGGTCCATCCCGGCCATGCGCGCAAGATGGCGGCCCGCTTGCAGGAGGCCGGGCACGCCAGGACGCTGTTCTTCGAGGAGACCGAAGGCGGGCATGGCGGGCGTGGCGACCGCCGGCCGCAGGCGGCGCAGACGGCGATGAAGTATGTGTTCCTGCATCGGGCGCTGAGCGCCAAGGCCTGACACTTTCCATGGAGCCACTGAAGCGAAGGGTGGTTCACCTTGACCGCCCTTTGCTCTAAGGTGCCTGCCATGGCTCTCGCTAGATTATCAGCTCGCGCATTCCGGGTTGCGGTGACACCGTCATCGCGCACGCTGCGGGCGGAGCTTTTGCGTTTGTGCGCCCGCATCGGTTATTCGCCGCCTGCCATCCTCTGACGAATTCGCCCCGGCACCGCCGGAATGATTTCAGAGGAAAGATCCAGACATGACCTATCAGAATTATTCGCTGAAGCAGCTTCAGCAGATCGACGCCGCGCATCATCTCCATCCCTTCACCGACCACAAGGAATTGCGCGAGGCGGGTTCGCGCATCATCACCCACGCCAATGGCCCGTTCATCTACGATTCCGAAGGGGCCGAACTGCTCGACGGCATGGCCGGCCTGTGGTGCGTCAACATCGGCTATGGCCGCGACGAGCTGGCCGAGGCCGCCTATGCGCAGATGAAGGAACTGCCCTACTACAATTCCTTCTTCAAATGCTCGACGCCGACGCCGGTGCTGTTGTCCAAGAAGCTGGCCGAAATCGCGCCTAAGAACGTCAACCAGGTGTTCTACGGTTCATCCGGTTCGGAAGCCAACGACACAGCGTTGCGTCTTGTCCGCCACTACTGGGTGCTGGAAGGCAAACCGGAGAAGAACCGCATCATCTCGCGCAAGATGGCCTATCACGGTTCGACCATTGCCGGCACCTCGCTCGGCGGCATGGATGCCATGCACAAGCAGCTCAATGGCGCCGTGCCCAACATCGTCCATGTGATGATGCCCTATGCCTATGAGCTGGCACTGCCGGGCGAAAGCGATCATGATTTCGGCCTTCGCGCGGCTAAATCGGTCGAGGACGCCATCCTCGAAGCCGGCGCCGACAAAGTCGCGGCTTTCATCGGCGAGCCGGTGATGGGCGCGGGCGGCGTCAAGATCCCGCCGACGAGCTACTGGCCGGAAGTGCAGCGCATCTGCCGCAAATACGATGTGCTTTTGATGCTCGACGAGGTCATCACTGGCTATGGCCGCACCGGCGAGTGGTTCGCGGCGCAGACCTTCGGCATCGAGCCCGACACCATCACCACGGCAAAGGCACTGACGTCAGGCTATCAGCCGCTGTCGGCACTGCTGGTCGGCGACCGCATCACCTCGACGCTGGTCGAGAAGGGCGGCGAGTTCAACCACGGCTACACCTATTCCGGGCACCCCGTGGCCTGCGCCGTTGCCTTGAAGAACCTCGAGATCATCGAACAGGAAGGCCTGGTCGACCGCGTCAGGGACGACACCGGGCCTTATTTCGCCAAAGCCCTGCAGGAGCGCATTGCCGGGCATGACCTGGTCGGCGAGGTGCGCTCGATCGGGCTGATGGGTGCGATCGAGATCGTCAAGGACAAGGCGACCAAGGAACGTTTCCTGCCGTCGGGAAGTGCCGCGGTGACGGTGCGCGATCATGCCATCGCCAACGGCATGATGCTGCGCGCCACCGGCGACACGATGATCCTGTCGCCGCCGCTGATCTGGACCCGCGACACGATCGACATGGCCTGCGAGCGTATCGGCAAGGCGCTGGATCTGGCACAGGCGGATCTGCGCAAGCGCTAAGAGCCAACCTCGGCCGGGCGTTTCCTAGAGGGAAACGCCCGGCCTCGAGAACATGCTGCCGCAATGCGGAACTACTTCATCCTCCGCGCGTAGTGTGTGAGGCAGCGGCCAGCCTGGCTGCGACAAGGGGTTCATTTCCATGAGAAAAACCGGCAAGAGCCGACGCGCGCAAGAAGCAGCCAGCATCAGCGCGGACCTGATGCTGGCGCCGCTGGTGGCAATGATGCGCATGCCGTTGATGGCGATGGACGCCGGCAGCAGCCAGCCCTGGGGCACTGAAACCGCGCGTGCGGTGAACGAGAAGACCGCGGCAATCGCCGAGGGCGCGTTCGCGGCGCAAATGTCTGTCCTGCAGTCGGCATCGCGGTTCTGGCCGGAACTCCTTTCCGGTCGCACGCCGTCGCTGTTCAACGGCGTCGCGGCGGAACGGTCGATCAGTGCCGCGCTGAAGCCGGCCAGCCGCGCGGTGAAGGCGAATTTTCGACGTTTGTCGACAAAAAATTGATTGAAGCATCGAGTCGGACAAGGCCGCCGCGTCTCCGTCCGAGGTGGACGTGAAAACCGATTCCAGTTTTTGCGGTGCCTGCGCTAGAATCCGTCGGGTAGTCTTTGCCGATGGGGGACATCATGGCCGTGCAACCACTCAACCAGCCCGCTGAAATTCCGCCCGAACTCGACCGTTGGAACTGGGGCGCGTTTTTCTTCAACTGGATCTGGGGCATCGCCAACAACACCTTCATCGCGCTGTTGATGTTCGTCCCGCTGGTCAATATCGTCATGCTCTTCGTGCTGGGCGCCAAGGGCAGCCGCTGGGCTTGGCAGAATGTTTCCTGGCGCGATGCCGCGCATTTCCGCAGGGTCCAACGCAACTGGGCGATTGCCGGTTTCATTGCATTTGGGCTCGGGCTCGCCGGTGCCGCCGCCGTGGTCGGCGTTGTCCCTCGTCTCCTGAAGAACAGCGACGCCTATCGGCTAACCATGGATGCTGTTCGCGCCGATGGGCGCGTCAAGGCTGCCCTGGGCGAGAATATTGACGCCGGCTATTGGGTGCTAGGCAGCGTCCAGACTTTTGGAAACGAGTTCTGGCGACGCCCAGTTCAGCATGCGCATCCATGGCAGCCGTGGATCGGCCTGGGTGATGTCGCATGCTGTGCGCAGCGCGGGAAAATGGAACCTGCGCCTGCTTGTCGTCATGGCGGGAGGGGCGCCAATCGTGCTGGTCGATGAGGATCATTTCGCCAGTCCAGAGGCGGGAACCAAAATATAATCGGACGACGCAGCAATAGTTCCAGAAACGCAAAAACCGCGCTCCATCGGGAACGCGGCTTTGCCAGATACGCATGGCGCTTCGCTACTCAAACACTTGGCGAAACTTACGGGCTCCGGTACGCGAGACCTGATCCGGAGCGCCGGGCGGATGCGATATGTCCGCCTCGCCATCCGTTTTATAGGGACATCGTTACCGCAGAGTTATCGAGAGCTTAAGCAAATCTAAATTTGCGGGTTTTCTGCCGGACGATTCCGGAAAAGCCCATAAAATCCGTTTGTTACGCTGGGTCACCCCTGAGAAAATTAATTATGCCGGAGAAATCGGCGCCGCCATGCCCCTGGGCGTTGAACAGGGCGTAGAGCTGTGCTGCTTCGGCGCCAAGCGGGGTCACCGCGCCTGCGCCAAGTGCTGCTTCCTGGGACAATTTCAGGTCTTTCAGCATAAGGGCCGCGGCAAAGCCGGGCTTGTAATCCCTGTTGGCAGGCGAGGTCGGCACCGGGCCGGGCACCGGGCAATAGGTGGTCAAAGACCAGCATTGTCCCGAAGAGGTCGAGGCGACGTCGAACAGCGCCTGATGCGACAGGCCGAGTTTTTCCGCCAGCACGAAGGCCTCGGCGACGCCGATCATCGAAATGCCGAGGATCATGTTGTTGCAGATCTTTGCCGCCTGGCCGGCACCGTCGCCGCCGCAATGGACGATGCGCCCGGCCATCGGCTTCAGGATCGGCTCGGCGGCGGCGAAGGCATCGTCGGAGCCGCCGGCCATGAAGGTCAGCGTGCCGGCTGTCGCTCCGCCGGTGCCGCCCGAAACCGGCGCGTCGATCGACTTGAGGCCGTGTTTTACGGCCGTCGCATGCGCCTTGCGCGCCGATTCGACGTCGATCGTCGAGGGATCGATGAACAGCGCGCCCTTTTTTGCTTTGGGCGCGATGTCCTCATAGACCGACAGCACGTGCTTGCCGGCGGGTAGCATGGTGATCACCACATCGGCGTCGTTCACGGCGGCCGGTGCGTTGGCCATTACGACGATGCCGTGGTCACGCGCGACGGTCAAATTCTCAGGCATCAGGTCGAAACCATTCACCGCATGTCCAGCCTTCACCAGGTTGGCGGCCATTGGATTGCCCATGTTACCGAGGCCGATGAAGGCGATCGTCGTCATTGTCTCACTCCCGGAGTTTGCTGGCTTCAGCGCCCGATCAAGGCGCGGGCGATGATGACGCGCATGATCTCGTTGGTGCCTTCGAGGATCTGATGGACGCGCAGGTCGCGCACCAGTTTCTCGATGCCGTAGTCGTGCAGATAGCCGTAGCCGCCAAGCAATTGCAGCGCATCGTTGGCGACGGTGAAGCCGGTGTCGGTGACGAAACGCTTGGCCATGGCAGACCATTTGCCGGCATCGGGCGCCTTGCGGTCGAGCTTGGAGGCCGCCGCATAGAGGAAGATGCGCGCGGCCTGCAGCTCGGTCTCCATGTCGGCCAGCCTGAACTGCAGCGCCTGGAACTGGTTGATCTTCGAGCCGAAAGCCTTGCGCTCGGCCGTGTAGGTTAGCGCCTTGTCAAGCGCCGACTGCGCACCGCCCAGCGAACAGGCGGCGATGTTCAGCCGGCCGCCATCGAGGCCGGCCATGGCGATGCCGAAACCGGCGCCTTCACCCGACAAAAGGTTTTCCGCCGGCACCTTGCAGTCCTCGAAGATGACCTGGCGGGTCGACTGCATATGCCAGCCCATCTTGTGCTCGTTGGCGCCGAAGGAGAGGCCGGGCGCATCTTCGGGCACGACGATGGTGGAAATGCCTTTCGGCCCGTCGGCGCCGGTGCGCACCATGACGGCATAGACATCGCTGTCGCCGGCGCCCGAGATGAACTGCTTGGCGCCGTTGAGGACATAGTCGCCGCCGCTTTTCACCGCGCGCGTATTCAGCGCCGCGGCATCGGAGCCGGAGCCCGGTTCGGTCAGGCAGTAGCTTGCCAGCCATTCCATCGAAGTCAGCTTTGGCAGGAAGCGTTGGCGCTGCTCGTCATTGCCGAAGCGGTCGATCATCGAGGCCACCATGTTGTGGATCGAGATGAAGGACGAGAAGGCAGGATCGGCGTGCGACAGCGCCTCGAAGATCAGCACGGCGTCGAGGCGGCCCAGCGCCGAGCCGCCGACATCGTCCCTGACATAGATGCCGCCGAGGCCGAGCGGTCCGGTCTCGCGGATCACATCGGCGGGAAAATGCTTCCTGCGGTCCCAGTCGAGCGCGTTCGGCGCGACGCGATCAGCGGCGAAGGACTGCGCCATCTCCTGGATGGCGCGCTGCTCCTCGTTGAGTTCGAACTGGCTGGTGCTCGCATCGACCGCGGCGTCCATGGCGTGCTCCCTATGTGCTGGCCAGCTAGCCCGCTGGCCTGTCGTTTTTGGCTTTGCGCGCGCACCAATCTAGACCAATGATGCCGCCGCGCAACCCGATCCCCTGCGGAGCGGCTGTGCATCAATGTATGTCCGGAGCGAGATGTGACGACAAAATTCGATGAACTGCTGCGACGCTTCCACGCCTATCTCGCTTGCGTGGATGACGCATTGGTACGCGACGCCGTGGCACGCATCGGTTGGGACATGCCGGCCCGCGCGCTGGAGCCGCATCCGCTCGGCTGCCTGCATCATCTCGATCGCGCCGCCGAACTGGCGCCATCCGATGCGAAGCCGCTGGTTCAAGTTCTGGCGGAGCAGCGCAACGAATTGCATTGGGGGCAGACCTACACCGAGGCTGATTTCGGCAAGGCCTTCATCGACAATTACGGCTGGCTGGAAATGTTCGGCACACGCGGCCATTTCGCCAATGACGCGGTGGCCGCCGGCCTGCTGATCCTCGGGCCTGGTATCGTCTATCCTGATCACCACCATGTTGCCGAGGAAATCTACATTCCGCTGACGGGCGGCACGGAATGGCGGATGGGCGAGGGCGGCTTTCGCGAGCGGGAGGCCGGCGAGATCGTGCACCATGCCTCGAATGTCAACCACGCCATGCGAACCGGCAACGCGCCGCTTTTGGCGCTCTACATCTGGCGCGACGGGCCGCTGGCGCAGAAATCCACGATCACCGGAACCGCGACGCAGGGCCAGAACTGATGGCCAAAGCGATCATGCTGCAAGGCACGGGTTCGGATGTCGGCAAGACGGTGCTGGTCGCAGGCCTTTGCCGCGCCGCGAAAAAGCGTGGTCTGAAGGTGCGGCCGTTCAAGCCGCAGAACATGTCGAACAATGCCGCGGTCGCCGACATTCCCGGCGACAACAACCATGGCGGCGGCGAGATCGGCCGCGCGCAATGGCTGCAGGCGATCGCTTGCGGCGTGGCGCCATCGGTCCATATGAACCCGGTGCTGCTCAAGCCGCAGACCGATGTCGGCGCGCAGGTCATCGTCCAGGGCAAGGTGTTCGGCGAGGCGCGGGCGCGCGACTACCAGGCGCTGAAGGTCCGGCTGATGGACGCCGTGCTGGACTCCTGGGGCAAGGTGGGCGAGGGCGCCGATCTGGTCATCGTCGAGGGCGCCGGCTCGCCGGCCGAAATCAACCTCAGAAGCCGCGACATCGCGAATATGGGCTTTGCCACGCGTGCCGATGTGCCGGTTGTGCTGGTCGGCGACATCGATCGCGGCGGCGTCATCGCCTCGGTCGCCGGCACGCATCTGATCCTGCCGGAAGAGGACCGGCGCATGATCGTCGGCTATCTCATCAACAAGTTCCGCGGCGATGTTTCGCTGTTCGACGACGGTTTGAAGGCGATCGAAAGATTCACCGGATGGCGCTGCTTTGGCGTCGTGCCATGGCTGAAGGCGGCAGCGCGGTTGCCCTCGGAGGATTCGGTGGTGCTGGAGCGACTGGCATCCGGTGAGGCGAGCGCGCTGAAAGTGGCGGTGCCGATGCTTGGCCGTATCGCCAATTTCGACGATCTCGACCCGCTCAAGGCCGAACCGCAGGTCGAAGTGGTGTTCGTGCCGCCGGGAAAGCCGCTACCGGCCGATGCCGGGCTGGTGGTTATCCCCGGCTCCAAATCGACGATCGGCGATCTCCTGAAATTCCGCGAGAATGGCTGGGACCGGGATCTTGCCGTGCACCGCAAGCGCGGCGGCCATGTCGTCGGCATTTGCGGCGGTTTTCAGATGCTTGGCCGTCGGGTGCGTGATCCCGACGGTATCGAGGGCAGCGTCACCGAGGCCGAAGGGCTCGGCCTGCTCGATATCGAAACGGTGATGGAGCCGGAGAAGACCGTGCGCAATGTCAGCGCCCGCTCGGTCCAATTCGATCTGCCGCTCGAAGGCTACGAAATCCATCTCGGCCGCACCATCGGCCCGGACACCATGCGGCCGTCGGCGATCATCAATGGTGTCGCGGACGGCGCGATCTCTACCGACGGTAAGGTCATCGGCACCTATATGCACGGCCTGTTCGGCGCCGACGGCTTTCGCGGGAAATTCCTCGAAAGCCTCGGCATCAAGGGCGGCGGCATCGACTATCGCGCCGAAGTCGAGCGGGCGCTGGACGACGTCGCGGCCGAGCTGGAGAACCACCTCGACTGTGACGCGCTTTTCGGGCTGGCTAGGTAGGGGCCCGTTGGCGAACCACCTTGGCAATTAGCGATAAACGCCCCCCGCGTCGTCATCCGCGGGCGGAGCAAGGAGCGTAGCGACGCAGCGCAGACCCGAGGATCCATTCCGTGAGGTTAAGGCGTTGCAACGGTTCAGAATTCTGCTCCGCTGCATCCTTCGATAAAGGTCACGGAATGGATCCTAGGGTCTTCGCGACGGAGCTTCGCTCCTGCTTCGCCCTAGGATGACGAAGGTGGGGGCGCTTCCGGCCAATCTCGAACCCGTAGCGCTACCGGTTCAGCCCTTGTCTCCCGCCTTCGGCCAATACGTCCCGAACGACCAGACACTGCCTTCCGGGTCGCGGCAGATGAATTCGCGGCTGCCATAGTCGCGGTTCGTCAATTCCTGAATGATGGTGGCGCCGGCTTTCCTGGCCTTGGCATACGCCGCATCGGCATCGTCGACGGCGATATAGATCGACTTACCACCGCCTGAACCGGGTTCGCCGACCATCTTGCCGTAGTCGTCGTCGCGCACCGTGCCCAGCATGATCATTGAGGAGCCGAAGACCAGTTCGGCATGGTGCACGACATCGCCTTCACCATAGCGGGCGCGGACGCTGAAGCCGAAGGCCTCGCAGAGCCAGTCGATCATTTTCGCCGCGTTTTTATAGCGCAAAGCGGGGTAGAGGCGGGGGGCTTCAGTGGTGGTGGGCATAGGAACTCCTTCATCTGGGTTGGTCAATGAATCCTGTTTGTGCATGTCGTTGTCCCAAAACCGCTGCGCACTTTTGGGCGACATGCATCACTCTGTTCGAAGGCCGTTCCAGCGTCTTGAAGAAATGTTACCTGCCGAGAAGTGCCGTCGGCGTCTCGCCGGCGAGGTCGCGGAACTCGCGCACCAGATGCGCCTGGTCGGCATAGCCGCAATCGGCGGCGATGTCGGCCCAGTCCACCGTTTGCTGCCGCGACAGGCGAAGCGCCCGGTTGAAGCGAACGATGCGCGACAGCGTTTTGGGCCGATGCCGGTTGCGTCGGTGAATTTTTCCGCGAGGTGTTTGCGGCTCCAGCCCAGCCTTTCGGCGATCGATGCAACGCGGGTCCGGCCGCCTGATGTGATGATGCGGTCATAGGCCCAGGCGATTTCCAACGGCGTTTCGGCGGCGCTCGCAAGACGGGCGGCGACGAAGGCTTCGGCTAGGTCGAAGCGTGACGCCCAGTCCGGCGCATTGCCAAGCTGTTCGCGCAGCGCCATGCCCTCAGCGCCCAGCACGTCGTCGAGCACGACCATGCTGTCGGTCAGTTCGCTCATCGGCAAGCGGAAGAAACGGCGCGCGCCAAGCGGGGTGAAGTTGACCTGCACACAGCAAGCGGCGCCGAAGGACCGATCATCACCGGTCCGGCAAAGAGGCCGGCGGCGAAACTGGCGAAACGGTCATTGTCGCCGGGCGTCTTGCCGAGGCCGATGGCGAAGGGCTCGGCAAAACTGATCACCAGCGGCACGGTCAGCGAGGCGTATTCGACATTGCGAAAATGGCCGACCGCGATTTCACGATAGCCGCAAATGTCGGTGATGATGCCATCAAGTGCAGGATCGGCAAGGCGCCGGCGCATCTCGAAACGCCCTGCGATGGAGCGGTCCTGTTCCTTCCGGCGCTGCATCTCGATCGGCATCGGCCATCCTTCCGCCGAGATAAATCTACAGCAATTCCAGGAAAAGTGTGAGACGGTTTTCCGTCCGGAATTGCGTCAAAACAAAGAGATAGCCATGGGCCGGAATCAAAAGCGCCCGGCTTTTGGGCCGAGCGCTCTCCGTCCCCACTTCAAGGGAAACTTGTCAGGCGCCGCGCATCAGGCAGCCTCCGGCCAGGACGACGAAAGCGATGGTTACGATCCAGACCGAGGCCAATGGTATGAAGGCCAAGATGCCAAGGGCTGCGAGAACGCCGATGATGGCGATAACAACTGCAATGATGAAAACGATCTGTGTGGGTGCGCTGAGATTCATGTTTGGCTCCTCCTCAACATGATTCGAACAGTGGCAGTCTATCACACACCAATCATCACACGCAGCGGATTGGCCGGATCGGCCAGCAGCTTCACCGCCAGCGCCACGCAGACGATCACCAGCAGCGGCTTGATCAGTTTGGCGCCGATGCGCATGGCGAGGCTGGCACCGACGCGGGCGCCGAGGAACTGGGCAACGCCCATCATCAGGCCGATCTTCCAGGAGATGACGCCGACAGCGGCAAAGACTATGAAGCCGCCGATGTTGGAGGCGAAGTTGAGCAATTTGGTGTGCGCAGTCGCCTTGAGCACGCCGTAGCCGGCAAGGGCGACGAAGGCCAGCATGTAGAAGGAGCCGGCGCCGGGGCCGAACAGGCCATCATAGAAGCCGATGACCGGCACCAGGGTCAGTCCGAACAGGAATGGCGACAGGCGTTCGGCCCGGTCGACATCGTTCATGTTGGGCTTGAGCGCGAAATAGAGGGCAATGGCGATCAGCACCAGTGGCAGCAGGGCGCGCAGCAGGTCGCCGGGCACGATGGTGGCCAGCAGCGCACCGATGGCACTCCCCACAAGTGCCAGCAGCGCCGAGGGCAATTGCCGGCGCAGATCGACATGGCCCTTCGAGGCATAGTGGATGGTTGCCGATCCGGAGCCGAACATGCCTTGCAGCTTGTTGGTTCCAAGCGCCTCGACCGGCGAGAAACCGGCAAGCAGCAGTGCGGGGATGGTGATCAGCCCGCCGCCGCCGGCAATCGAATCGACAAAGCCAGCGGCAAAGGCGGCGAAGGCGAGCATGGCGATTGTCGGGGTGGTGAGGTCGATCATCTGATGTGTGGAGACGTCCGGTCGGCGGGATAACGGCGTTCGACCACGACAGCCCTGTTTGCGCAAGGCCGATTCCGCGCTACCTCTATCCAAGCGCATCGCGCGTGGATTTGTATTTGTGTGTCGTTAACCCGGAAAGAGGCCATGATGGCATTCGCATTGCTGGACCAGATACGCTCGATCTTTGACGGCGACCCCGGCGTGCGCAAGGTCGCGGACGATCCGGTGCTGTCGGCGGAACTCTTGATGCTCTTCCGCATGATCCTGGCCGACGGCACGGTCAGCGAGAGCGAGATGGTTGCCTTCCGGCGCATCTGCAAGGATGCCTTCGGCATTCCGGAAACCAGTATCGACGCCGTCATCGAATATCTCAATGAGTTCGGCTACGAGACCAATGGCTCGCAAGCAATCGCGCTGTTTCGCGATCTCGATGTTGAGCGACGCAAGCAATTGGCCCAGCATATGGCGGAGATCGCCAAGGCGGATTCGCAACTTGCCGAGAGCGAGGTGCGCCTGCTGCGCCGCACGCTCGACCTGCTCGACATCAGCCCGGTCGATGTGGTGAAGCCGGAAGAGTGATCGGCTTTCACCTTCGGTCGCGACGAATGGACGGAGGCTCTCACGTCCTTCTTTTAATTCCTATTTTCAAATAAAGATGATTTCGATTCTTGGTGGGGCAAGAATTGCGCATATGCTATTTTTGTTTCTGTAGCCGATAAGGAATCGTCTTTTCACTATATCACTTTGGTATAATATGGGCTTCGCTCTCCCGCCGATTGTGCGAAATTGAAGCCAATGGAGCCCGTATGGATACCCAATCCAAGAGCAAAGGTCACCGAATAGGATTTACGAATTTTGATTTTCCGAGCGCTTTTGTTGCTCGGCAATTGCGAAGGGGCAAACCTCCGAAACCATCGCCTCCACCATCGGAGGCAGTGCTAAGCCTCCGAAAGAAAATTGCTTCTGGAACGATCACGTTCGACGCCGTAAAACTTCAGCTCACCGTAAGACGAGATCAAAAATTACTTACGTCAGATGAGCAAAATCATTTCAAGAATGCGGCTCAGAAGATCGTTGATGAAGGCAAATATGCCAGCCTTGTTATGATCCATGCGGATATGAAACATATGATGCATGGATCCATGGGAAAACTAGGTTTGCTGCGGTTCCTTCCATGGCATCGGCGATATGTGTTGGAATTTGAACGGATGCTGACCGCAGCGGACGGTGAGCTGAGACCAGGAGCGGCGGATGTGATCACCTTGCCCTATTGGCACTGGGCAGATCCGTTTCCCGTGTGGTTAGACAAGTTCCTACCAGCAAAACTGCCCGGCAATAACTCAAAACCTTCTGCGAGAACGGAGAAGGCTCCCCCACCTAAACCTACTCAGGCGGACATAGACTACATTTTGGCGAATTTTCTCGATCAGAAAAAGTGGTTTGATGTCGATGACGATTTTGCATTGTTTACGTTTGGGCTCGAAGGTTGGGGGAAGCGAGCAGATGGGTCGTCATTGCCTGCGCATAATCATGTGCATGATTGGGTTGGCGGGATCATGAGTAATACGTCCCTCTCTCCTGTTGATCCCGTGTTTTGGCTACATCATGCCGAAGTCGATAGGTTGTGGCACTTATGGCAAGTCAACAACCCAGCAGGTCATCCCAACTTGACCGGCAAGTCTGCAACGATGGACCCTTGGAACGAGAATTATGTACAAATGCAGTTGATCGAAGCGCTTGGTTATACGTATCTCTGAAAAATACGGTTGCCCTGTCGAGCTGCTTTCACCTGTTACCCCTGTTCCCGCATTCGGCGCGCGATCGCCCGGTGCAAATCGGGAGCGGCGCTGACCAGCGCCTTGGCTGCTTCGGATTGCGGATGATCGAGCACCTCACTGGTCTTGCCGCGCTCGACGATCTTGCCGTCATGCATGACCAGCACCTCGTCGGTGATGGCGCGGGCAACGGTCAGGTCGTGGGTAATGAAGAGGTAGGCGATGCCGAGCTTCTGGTTGAGCTCGGCGAACAGGTCGAGGATCTGGGCGCGGATCGAAACATCGAGCGCCGAGACCGGCTCGTCGGCAACGACCAGCTTGGGACGGGTGATGATGGCGCGGGCGATCGACAGGCGCTGGCGCTGGCCGCCTGAAAATTCGTGCGGGTACTTGTCCATGTCGCGCTGATCGAGGCCGACCTCGTGCAACGCATGCGCCACCATCTCGCGGCGCTCGGCGCGCGTCGGTTTCTTCTCCAGCACATGCAGAGGTTCGGCGACCAGTTTTTCGACCTTCTGGCGCGGATCGAAGGAGCCGTAGGGGTCCTGGAACACAACCTGCATGTCGCGCCTGGCCGGCTTCAGCTCGGCTTCGCTCTTGCCGGTGATGGTTTCGCCGCGAAAGCGGATCGCCCCCAAGGTCGGCTTGTCGAGCGCCAGGATCATCCGGGCAAGCGTGGACTTGCCGCAGCCGGAGCGGCCGACCAGCGCCACCGATTGGCCAGGCGCCAACGATAGCGAAACGTCGTCAACGGCGCGGATCGGTCCGGCGCCTCTGAACAGAGAGGTGCGGCGGCCGGGATAGTCGCGGGTCACGCCTTCGACCTCGAGCAGTGGCTTGGCCGATCCGACAGCGTGAACCTTGGCGCGCGCCGGCACATGCATCGAGGCCTGCGCCAGCTGGCGCGTGTAGGGGTGGAGTTGCGCCGACAGCGTGCGCGCGGTGTCGCCGGCTTCCATCACCTCGCCATGGCGCAGGATGGTGATGCGGTCGGCCATCTCGGTCACCACCGCAAGGTCGTGCGAAATCAACAGCAGGCCCATGCGGCTCTCCGCGACGAGATCGCGCAAGAGGTCGAGGATTTGCGCTTGCAGCACGACGTCGAGCGCCGTCGTAGGCTCGTCGGCGATCAAGAGCTTGGGTTTCAGCGCGCAGGCGATGGCGATGACGACGCGCTGGCGCTGGCCGCCGGATAGTTCATGCGGATAGCGTGACAGCGGGAATTTTGCTTCGGGCAGTCCCACCCGGTCGAGCATTTTGCGCGCCCGCTCTTCAGCCGCCGCGCGGGTGGCCTTGGTGTGCCAGCGTATGCCTTCGGCCACCTGTTCGCCGATGGTCTTGACCGGATTGAGGGCGGTCATCGGCTCCTGGAACACCATACCGATGTCGTCGCCGCGCAGCGCGCACATCTGGTCCTCGGTTGCTCCGAGAATGTCGATGCCGTCGAAGGTGACGCGACCGGTGGCGCGCGCGGCGTGTGGCAGCAGCTGCATGAGCGTCAGTGCGGTCATCGACTTGCCGGAGCCGGATTCGCCGACCAGTCCCATCACCTCTCCGGGCTCGACGGAGAGTTCGATGCCTTTCAGGATCGGCGTGTCGCCGATCGCGAGCGACAGGTTCTCGATCTCCAGCAAGCTCATCGCTGCCGCCGCGATTTCGGGTCGAGGATGTCGGCGATACCATCGCCCAGGAGATTCAGGCCGAGCACGGTGATGACGATCGCCATGCCGGGAAAGATCGCCATCCACGGCGCCACCACCATGCGCGTCTGCGCGTCGAACAGCATGCGGCCCCAGCTCGGCATTGGCGGCTGCGCGCCGAGGCCGAGATAGGAAAGCCCGGCTTCGGCCAGGATGCCCAGCGCGAACTGGATGGTGCCTTGCACCAGCAGCAGCGTGGCGATGTTGGGCAGTACATGTTCGATCGATATCTGCGTGCTGCTTTTTCCCGCGGCACGCGCCGCAAGGATGAACTCGCGCGGCCAGATTGCCAGCGCGCCGGCGCGGGCAACGCGGGCAAAGACCGGAATGTTGAAGATGCCGATGGCGATGATGGCGTTGACGGCGCCCGGCCCAAAGATAGCGGTGATCATGATCGCCGATAGCAGTGCCGGGAAGGCGAAGACGAGGTCGTTGATGCGCATCAGCGCCTCGTCGACGAGGCCACCGCGCGCCGCGGCGAAAGCGCCGAGCGGCACGCCGATGCCCATGCCGATGCCGACCGCGACCAGCGCCACGGCAATCGAATTGCGGGCGCCGACCATGATCATCGACAGGATGTCGCGGCCGAAATGGTCGGTGCCGAACCAATGCGCCAGCGACGGGCCTTGCGTCTTGTCCGCTATGACCAGCTTCGTCACGTCGTAAGGCGTCCAGACATAGGAGACGACAGCCATCGCCAGGATCAGCAAGGTGATGACAAAGCCGGTGACGAAGGCCGTGTTCCTGAATGCCTTGGCCAGGATGGAGCTGAACGTCTCCTCTGACATGTCGACGTGCAGCGTCATTGCCGGCTTCTCAGGCGCGGATCGACGACCGCATAGGAAAGGTCGACGACGAGGTTGACGGCAATGACGGCGGCGACCAGCAGCATGACGACGCTTTCAACGACGATCAGGTCGCGCTGGGTAATCGCCTGGAACACCAGCCGGCCGAGGCCGGGGAGATAGAAAACATTCTCGATGATGATGGTGCCGGCGAGCAGAAAGGCGAATTGCAGGCCGAGAATGGTCAGCACCGGGATCATGGCGTTGCGCAGCGCATGCCGCCACAGAACGGCGCGGTAGGGCAGGCCCTTGGCGCGGGCGGTACGGATATAGTCCTCGTTCAGCACCTCGATCAGCGCCGAGCGGGTGACGCGCGTCAGGATCGCCGCCTGCGGCAAGGCAAGAGCGATCGCCGGCAGAAGCAGGGATTTCAGTGGCGGCCAGATGCCCGCGCTCCAGCCGGGAAAGCCGCCGGCCGGAACCAGCCGCAGCCAGACGGCGAAGACGTAGATCAGCATCAGCGCGAACCAGAAATTGGGCACGGCGACGCCAAGCTGTGCCGCGCCCATGGAAATCGTGTCGCCGGCCCGTCCGCGCCGGCTGGCGGAAAACAGGCCGACGGGAATGGCGATGATGGTGGAGAGCGCGAGTGCGATCAGCGCAAGCGGCAGCGAGACGGCAAGCCGTTCACGCACGAGATCGATGACCGGCACCGAATAGGTGTAGGAGCGGCCGAAATCGAGGCTAAGCAGGCCGCCGGCCCAGTGCAAATAGCGCAAGGCAAGCGGCGCGTTGAGGCCCATCTGGTTGCGCAGGAGTTCGACCTGGTCGGCGCTAGCGTTCATGCCCAGCATCAGCCGCGCCGGGTCGCCGGGCAGGATTTCGAGCACGGCGAACACCACGATGGAAGCCAAGACCAGCGTGGCAAGCGAGATGGCCAGGCGCTTGAGGAGATAGGCGGTCATGGATGCTTTACGACAACGGTAGCGTCGTCATCCTGGGGCGAAGCAGGAGCGAAGCTCCGTCGCGGAGACCCCAGGATCCATGCCGTGACAGAGATCAAAGAGCGCGACGGTCCAAAACCAGCGTCGCCTCTTTCTGTCTCCACTGCTGCGTCTCCCAGATTCTGCGCCGCGGGGCGCTCGCAAGTCACGGAATGGATCCTAGGGTCTACGCAGCCGCTGCGCGCCTGCTTCGCCCTAGGATGACGAAACCGAGAGAGCCTCACTCGCTCCACTTCACCTTGGTCAGGTCGTTGGCAGGAATCGGCGCGTTTTCCCACAGCCCTTGCAGCTTGGCGTCCCAGACCCCGACCTTGGGCAGTTCGTAGAGGAAGCCGACCACGGCGTCGTCGGCCAGGATCTTTTGCGCTTGCGCATACAATTCCTTGCGCTTGGCCTCATCGGACGTCAGGTCCAGATCGGCGATGACCTTGTTGAAGGCGGGGTTGTCGTAGTTGAAGTAGTAGTCCTTGCGCGCATAGATATCGATGTCGTTCGGCTCGGTATGGGAGACGATGGTCAGGTCGTAGTCCTTCTTGGTGAACACCTGGTCCAGCCACTGCGCCCACTCGACGGGGATAATCTCGAGGTTGATGCCGACGTCGCGGAGCTGCGAGGCGATGATCTCGCCGCCGAGCCGCGCATAGGACGTCGGCGGCAGCTTCAAGGTGGCCTTGAAGCCGTTCTCCAGTCCTGCCTGCTTGAGCAGTTCCTTGGCCTTGGCCACGTCGTGCGGATAGCGGCCGGTGAGGTCGACATAATATTTGTTGGCCGGTGACATATGCGAGCCGATCGGCAGGCCGAGACCGGCCGAGGCGCCGTCGATGATCGCCTTGCGGTCGAGCGCATAGGAGATCGCCTGCCTCACCTGCAGCTTGTCGAAGGGCGGCTTCTTGTTGTTGATGGACAAGATGGTCTCGCCTTCGGTCGCGCCGACCACCACCTTGAAGCGCGGATCGTCCTTGACCTGGGAGACGCTGTCGGGATCGAAGAACGGGAAAGCCTGTATGTCGCCGGAAAGCAGCGCCGGCACCGCCGCCGCGGCATCGGGAACGACGCGGAACTCGACCTTTTCGAGGAAAGCAGGGGTGCCCCAGTAATGATCTGATTTCACCAGGGTGACCGATGAACCCTTGGCCCAGCTTTCGAATTTGAAGGGGCCGGTGCCAACAGGCTTTTCCTTGTTGGTGTCGGCGGATTTCGGCGACACGATCACCGCATCGCCCCAGCCCATATTATAGAGGAACGAGCCCTGCGGGTGTGTGAGCGTCACCTTCACGGTGGCGGGGTCGACCACTTCGACCTTGTCGATGGCGGCAAAGAGCTGCTTTTGCGCGTTGAGGGAGTTTTCCGCGCGAGCACGGTCGAGCGAGAACTTCACGTCCACGGCACTGAAATCGGCGCCGTCGTGGAATTTCACGCCGGTGTGCAGCTTGAAGGTGTAGACCTTGCCGTCATCGGAAATGGTCCAGCTTTCGGCAAGATCCGGCAGAACCTCGCCATTGGGGCCGATTCGGGTCAGGCCCTCGAACACATTGGCGTAGGTGACTTCCCTGATTGCCGCGGCCGCTCCCGCCGTCGGATCGAGATGCGGGGGTTCAAGCGGAATGCCGATGACAAGATCGGTCCGGGCAGCAGACGCCGAAGTGGCGGTTGCGAACGCCAGCACGGCAGCGGCCAGAAGGGTCTTCCACAGTTTCATCGCTGAACTCCCTATGTGCTCAAATGCTCAAGCCGGCGGATAGAAGCGTGATTTCGCGCGGGAGTAAATTGCGTTTCGTGCTGTCGCACCGCGCCAGGAGAAATGTTTTTGCGCCGCGGGCCGCTCATCCAGTTGTGCCGCGCAGCAGCACGTTGAGCCCGATCGCCATCACCTTGGCCGATTCCACCATGTCCTCTATGCCGACCCACTCGTCCGGTCGGTGGGCGAGGTCGAGAATGCCGGGTCCATAGGCGATGCAGTCGTAGATGTGGCCGATGCGGGCAATGTGCTTCTGGTCGTAGGTGCCGGGCGAGATGACGTAGTCGGGCTCGCGGTCGAAGATCGCATGAATGCCTTGCGCCACCGCCTTGACCACCGGCGCGTCGCGTTCGGTCATCAGCGGCAGCACTTCCATAAGGTCGCGGATCTCGTAGTCGAATTTTTTGCGCTCGCGCTTCAGCCGCTCGAGAATGCCGGTCACTTCGCCTTTGACCGTGGCGAGGTCTTCCTCGAGCAGGAAGCGGCGGTCGATGGTCAGCCGGCAGGAATCGGGCACGTTGGGCGAGGGTAGGCCCGGCCGGAAACCCTCTGTCTGGCCGCCGTGGATGGAATTGATGTTCATGGTCGAGCGTTTTGCGCCTTCGGGCACGACCGGCATGCGCGTCATCTTGCGGTCGAGCGCCGGGAACAATTCGTCCTCGAAAGCTCTTAGCACGGCGCCCATGTGGCGCACCGCATTGTCGCCGAGAAACGGCATCGAGCCATGCGCGATCTCGCCCTTGGTCTCGATTTCCGCCCACCAGACGCCGCGATGGCCAAGGCAGATGCGGTCCTTGTTGAGCGGCTCGGGGATGATGACGTGGTCGACCCTGGGTTTGGAGAAATAGCCGAGCCGGGCCAGATGGGCGACACCGCCGAAGCCGCCGGATTCTTCATCGACCGTGCCCGATATTTCGATGGCGCCGGGAAAGTCGGGATAGACCTCCATGAAGGCTTCGGCGGCGATGATCGAGGCGGCAAGACCGCCCTTCATGTCGCAGGCGCCGCGGCCATAGACCCTGCCGCCCTTGACGACACCGGCAAAGGGATCGACGGTCCAGCCGTCACCGGCCTCGACCACGTCGATATGCGAATTGAAATGGACGCATGCGCCGGGTGACCGGCCGTCGAAGCGCGCAACAACGTTGACGCGCGGGTAGCGATCGGTGTCGCCGGGCGTGCCTTCGGCGCGGATGAATTCGGTCTCAAAACCGCGCTTCTTCAGCCGCGCGCCGATATATTCGGCGCATGGCCGGTAGGCCTCGCCGGGCGGATTGATGGTCGGGAAACGGATGAGGTCGGCGGTCAGCGCGACGACTTCATCGCGCCTGATGTCGATTGCTTGCAGGAGTCGTTCGTTCATCGGCAGAGTTGAGCAAAGAACGACGCTGCATTGCAAGCCCGCCGGCAATCAAGTCCGTGCGACGTGTCGTTGCGGCAACTATCGCGGGAAATCGTTCAAATTCGCTGCTTCGGATTGGCGAATTGATCAAGGAGTATGTGCTATCTGTTCACTGCCATTAAAAAGGTGAAAAACAAAGTGATGGCAAGCAGGCAAGGGGCAATCAAAGGGGTTTGGTCGCATGAAGAAGTCTTTTCTAGTCGCAGCGGCGATGTTGGCAACCGCGCTGTTTGGTATGCCGGCCGCAAGTTACGCGGCCATGTTGGAAGCAAGTATCGATGTGTCGTCGCAGACGATGACGGTCAGATATGGCCTGTCGGTTTACCGGTGGACCGTGTCCACCGCGCGTCCCGGCTATTTCACGCCGCGCGGCACGTACCGGCCGCAGCGCACGGCGCGGATGTGGTATTCGAAAAAGTACCATATGTCGCCGATGCCTTATTCCGTGTTCTTCCATGGCGGCTATGCCATCCATGGCACGGGCGCCGTCAGGCAACTCGGCCGCCCGGCCTCGCATGGCTGCGTGCGGCTGCACACGGCCAATGCCGCGGCCTTCTATTCGATGGTGCGGGAAGTGGGCTTCGGCAATACGCGCATTGTTGTGACGAACTAGCAGCAAGCGCGAACTCTCGTTGCCGGGCCGGAGCCCGGCGCGAGACTTTCCACTGACGGCAGCAACAATCGGCCAAGGTTTTACCTGTTCCGATATCGGCGGCTATTGCCGAGGGATATGGGGTGTGCTTTCAATGCCATTGCCTGACTGAGGACAATCAGCAGTACCGGGCGGTTTGAATTATTAGAGTTCGCTTAAATATTGCGGGCGGTCAATCGGTTCGCCGGGAACCTTGCCATAGTGTGCCGTTTGCCGGAATTGACAGATGCATCCCCAGCCAGAGACGGACGATCGTGTTCCCAGTCGGCCCGCCGGGGTGCTCATTCTTGGTGGGGCGCACGGGACGCTGGCATTGGTCAGGAGCTTCGGCGTTCAGAAAGTGCCTGCCTGGCTGGTGAGCAACGACACGCCGTTGCCCAGCTTTTCGCGATATGCCCGCCGGACAATGACGTGGCCCGGCCCCGATGACGATGGTGCCGTGGCCTTCCTGCTCGATCTGGCCAAGGTTGAGGGGCTTGACGGCTTTCTGCTGATCGCCGGCGGCGACCCTGAAGTTCGTTTTGTGTCGCAATCGATCGACCAGCTGTCCGCCGTGTTCGACGTGGTGCTGCCGCCATGGCAGCAGCTGAAATGGGTTTGTGAAAAGCCGCTTCTCTACCGCCGGGCGCGCGAACTGGGGCTTGCCGTTCCGCTGACCTATGCGATCACGTCGCTCGAGCAGGCAGAGGCAGCCGAACTTCGCTTTCCCGTCATCCTGAAGCCGAACATGGGCGGGCGCAGCCGTTTTGCGCGCGCCAAGGCCGTTCTCACCCATGACAAGGCATCGTTTTTGACAGCCTACAGATGGGCTGCCGAAGAGATCGGCAGCGAGAATGTCGTGGTTCAGGAAATGATACCGGGCGGCGGAGAGAGCCAGTTCTCCTACGCGGCGCTGTGGAACGAGGGCGCGCCGGTGGCGGAATTCACCGCCCGCCGCACGCGCCAATATCCGGTCGATTTCGGCTATACCAGCACCTTCGTGGAGGTCGTCGACGAACCGCAACTGATCGAGGCCGCGCGCCGGCTGCTTGGGTCGATCGCGCATCACGGACTGGTCGAGGTCGAATTCAAGCGCGACGCGCGTGATGGCTCGATGAAGGTGCTCGACGTCAATCCACGGTCCTGGACATGGTTTGGACTGGGCGCCGCCGCCGGCATCGATCTCGGCGCCATGCTTTGGGCGATCAAATCGGGCCAGGCGGTAAAGACAGCTGCAGCACGGCCCAATACGTCCTGGATGTATCTGGTTCGGGACATGGTGGCGGCCGTCAAGCTGATCTCGAGCGGCAGGCTGACCAAGCGGGCCTATTTCAGCTCATTCGCCAAAGTGCGGGCATGGGCGACATTCCAGGCAAAGGACCCGATGCCGGGCCTGATCGACGTGCCCTTGACTGCCTGGAGAGTGCTGACGCGGCGGCTACTTCGGCTGTTATGAGCAGGGCAATGCCTGGCCTCTCTTTCCGCAATCTTAACCGGGGAATGTTTAGGACGGCGGCGTGACTGAGTGAGTTCCACGGCTGCAGAAACCGACAGGCGAGACCGCTGAGATGACCGCTCCCATGCCCAGGACTGACTGCGAGGTGGCCGTGATCGGTGCTGGTCCTTTCGGGCTGGCTGTCGCGTCTTCCCTCAAGGCGTCAGGCGTCGATACGCTCACGCTCGGCGGCGCGATGTCGTTCTGGCGTGACCATATGCCGAGAGGCATGCGGCTGCGCTCGCCTTGGCACGCGACCTATATCGGTCACACCAAAGGTCCGCTCTCGCTCGATTCCAACGCGAAGGTCCTCGGAATCTCGCCCAGTGAACCGCTGCTGCTCGAAAACTTCGTCGACTATGGATTGTGGATCCAGGCCCAGGCGGTTCCGGATCTGGATACGCGCAGGGTCGGCCGCGTCGAGAAGGCGAACGGTGGATTTCGTCTGGCACTGGTCGATGGCGATGCCTTAAAGGCGCGCCGCGTCGTCGTTGCCACTGGCCTGATGAACCAGCAGCTGATCCCCGCAGTCTTCGACGGGATCCCTCGCGAACTGGTCAGTCATGCCAGCGAACATACCGGCTATGAGGCCTTCCGCGGCAAGCGCGTCGCCGTCATCGGGCGGGGGCAAAGCGCCTGCGAATCCGCCGCGCTGCTAAAACGAAACGGGGCCGATGTCGAACTCATCTGCCACGGCGACATCCATTGGCTGGGCTATCGGGCGCTGTTGGGAAAGCAGAGCTGGAGCTTGCGCGACTTCCTGTCGGAGCGGCTCGCATCGCCTTCCAGGGTCGGCCCGTTCCCGATTTCCTGGCTGGTCGAAGTCCCAGGCTTCGTGCACCGGTTCCCGGAAGCAGCCCGGGTCGGGCTCAACAGGCGCAGCCTCGGCGCCGGCGCGACGGGCTGGCTGAAGCCGGATTTCGACGGGATAAAGGTCAATGCCGGCAGCAGGATCATCAGTGCGTCCGCCAAGGGCAATGCCATTGAACTGCGGTTCGAGAAGGGTTCCTCCACCTTCGATCACGTCCTGCTCGGCACGGGCTACCGGATCGATATCGCCAGGCTCGGTTTGTTCGCACCCGACATGCTTGCCGCGATTGCACGCCGGGAAGGGTTGCCGGTGCTCTCCGCGGGGTTTGAATCCAGCATCCCGGGCCTGCATTTCGTCGGCGCGAGCGCGGTCGGCAGTTTCGGCCCGCTGATGCGCTTCACCGCCGGCACGCCGTTTGCCGCGCGCACGGTCGCCCGTTTCGTTCAGGGAGCCAAGGACAGAAGCTATACTGCTGCCTGAACCTGAAAGACCGCATAGTCGATCGGGCGGATCGCATCGAGGAAGCCGGGCATCGCCGGTACGGGCAGTTCCCTAAAAATACCGGTTTCGCGGATTGCTGGCCTCGCCCAGTCGATGGCGCGGTGGCTTGAGCTTCCATAGACGATGAAACAATCCCGGGGGCGGCGTTCGAGCGACGACACGAGATTTTTCAGGACGATATCGAACACGTCCTTTGAAAAGGGATTGTAGAAATAGACCACCAGCGGCGCCTTGGGAAAATCATAGGCCACCGCATCGGCCTCGACGACGCTGAGTGCCTGGCATTTCTGCGACGGATCCCTGAAACGCTCGATGTTGCTTCGGGCGATGTCCACCAGTTCCCGTGCGAACTCCACGCCGATGATCTCCGCGAACGGATATCGCGACGCCAGCAACAGTGTTCGTGATTTTCCGGAGCCGATGTCGATGAATGTATGGTTATCGAGATCGCGGGGCAGCGACTTCATGATGAAGTCGAAGGTTCTGGGCGACGTGCAGACGGCTTCGTTGCCCTTGGCGCGGTGCGGGCCGACGACAGTCAGGGCGCCGAGCTGGATCGAGCCGGCCGTATCGACGCCGTGCCGGCGATCCCATTTCCGGGCGAGACGGTCGGCAAGCATATGCCTGATGTTGCGCCGGACAAAGCCAAGGCTTGCGCCGAGCCCGTGCCGATGGACGAGCCTTATTGGCTCCAGCAGGCCATATTGACGGATATGGGACCATGCTCGGCCAAAACGGCCGAACGAACGATCTTCGAGGCCATCCCGATCCAGGCGCGGCATCTCGATATTCGTCATGCCACGGGCTCCATCCCAGTCGATGAACATCTCCTGGGGTATCTGCACCGCGCCCGTTTAAGATTTCCTGACCAGTAACGTTACGAATGTCTGGATCGAGGGCTTCGCGAGGCGCCGGGTCTGACGGGCGGGTTACTGAGCCGAGGCCTTTGCCGCCCGTTCGATCAAGCGCGCCACTTCCTCTGGCTTGGAAAGGTAGACCGCGTGGCTGGCGGGAACCTCGATCGTTTCGCTGCCGGCGCGTTTGGCCATGCTGCGTTCGAGATCGGGATTGATGTTGTGGTCTTTGCTCGCGACCAGCGCCCAGCTCTTCTTCTGGTGCCAGGCGGCCGCCGTCACCGGCGCGCCGGCGGCGGCCTTGGCCAGCATCGGTTGGGACCGGGCCATGAACTTCGCCTCGGCAGCCGGGAGGTCGGCGGCGAAATCGGCGGGGAAGGCGGCCGGATCAAGGTAGAGGAAATCGTCCTTGGTGGCGCGCAAGTCGTTGTTGGCGGGGGCGGCCTGGGAGAGCATGCTTATCGCACTTTCGCCTTTGTCGGGGATGAAGGCGGCGACGTAGACGAGGCCGACGACGTCAGGCGCATCGCCTGCCTCGGTGATGACCACCCCGCCATAGCTGTGGCCGACCAGAATTGTGGGGCCTTGTTGCAGATCCAGCACCCGTTTGGTCGCCGCAACGTCGTCTGCGAGTGATGTCAGCGGCTCCTGCACCACGCTGACCGCATAGCCGTCCTTACCAAGAATGTCGGTGACATCATGCCATCCGGAGCCATCGGCGAAGGCGCCGTGGACGATGACGACGTTCTTGACCGGATCGGCTCGCGCCGGGGCGACGGCAGCTGACAGAAGTGCGGCCACCGCGGCCGCTGCGACAGTGGATCTATTTAGCATCGAGCTCTCCTTCGCTATCAAATTTGCTCAACCATTAGGTTGAATAAAGCGTTGGCTTGACAGATTGTCAACCTTTGGGTTGAGTATTTTTGGAATGGGGAATTGAGCGGGCGGATCGCCATGATTGAGATCGAAGCGTTGAAGGAAGCCGCGTCGCGCACCGCGCGCCTCGATGCGGTCTTCGCTGCGTTGGCCGATCCGACGCGGCGGGCGATTATCGAACGGCTCTCGGGCGGCGAGGCGCGCGTGACCGAGGTCGCCGAACCGTTCCTCATGTCCTTGAACGCGGTGTCGAAACACATTCGAGTGCTGGAAGCGAGCGGCGTGATCGAGCGGCACAGGAAAGGGCGCGACCACATTCTGTCCATCAACACCCGTTCGCTGGACGAGGTCGATGGCTGGATCGAGGGGACGCGCCGCTATTGGGAGAAGCGGCTGGACGCCATGGAGCACCTGCTGGGCGAACTCAACAAGGACCATGTAGGGCCAAAGGACGGCAAGCATGGTTCGTGATGATACGACGGCTCCGACCGTGCAGCTACGTCGGCGCGTGAGGGCCAAAGCCGAGCAGATCTTCGACCTGTGGACCCAACCTGAGTTGATGGTTCGCTGGATGAGCCCCTTTCCGGGCGCGGTCGATTGCAAGGCGAGCTGTGACCTGCGCCCTGGCGGAACCTTCAGCCTTTTCATGTCATCGGCGGAAGCAAGCCGCGAAGTCTCCGGCACCTATGTGCTGGTCGATCGGCCGCGCAAGCTCGTGTTCACGTGGGTTGGCCCACTGACGAACGATGTGACGACGCTGGTAACCGTCGAACTCAATCCGCTCGGCGACGAAACCGACCTCGTGCTAACCCACGAGCGCCTGCCGACGCAGGCAATTGTTGAAGGTCATACCAAGGGTTGGGGAAATATACTGGACCATCTGGCGGACGCGATTCATAAGGCTTCTGGAGCGTAGCGCAGCCTGGTGGCGCACCTCGTTCGGGACGAGGGGGTCGCAGGTTCAAATCCTGCCACTCCGACAAGAAAAACAGCGGCTTAGCTGTTCTCCCAAAACTGTCTGTCCGATGCAGATGACTTGCCTTTGGCACAGTGTCTTCGAGTGTAGGCGCTCAGTCGTTGCCGTAACTTTTCGGGAGATGGCGCTCGAGTTCCATTACGTCATGGAGAACGCGGCCGACACCAATCACGTGGACGTCAGCCTGGTAAAGCAAGAGATGACGTGGGCGAAGGACAATACCGTGATCGGTTCTTGCACGGTCGCGACTATATCTCAGATGATAGCTCCGAACATTGTTGCCAAGTTCGGTGCGGGCAACGCTGCCAACCCGCATTGGGTCGTTGGCAATGTCGCGGATTGCGGCGATCAGCAACCGCTCGTAGCGAATACGCGCGATCTCACCGAAATTGGCTTCCGTGTAAGCCAGCAAGTCGACGATATCTCGTTCGGCGGATGCTGCAAGCCGATAGACAGCCACCGGACCTACCGACCGGCTTTTCCAGCGCTTGCCTGCCGTCCGAGGTCGCTCATGAACATCTCCAGCCTGTCGTCGCTCACGTCGCGGAACCGGCCTTCTTCGATGTCGCGAAATCCGATACGCGCTGCCTCTTCGAGTGCGGTAAGGCTCGCTTTCTCTCGCGCCTCGCGCAACTCAATCAAACGCAGACCATCACGCAGCACTTCACTGGCATTCTGATAGCGGCCGGTTTTCACCAACCCCTCGATCACCTCTTCATGGTGTTCCGTCAGAACGACGTTGCGCGTTGGCATGGAAATCTCCTTTCCGCGATTCAGCGGGACGGCGGCCATGGCATAATATGCCATTGGCCTGTTCCTAGTGCAACATTGTCCGGTAGCGCACCTCGTTCGGGACGAGGGTGTCGCAGGTTCAAATCCTGCCACTCCGACAAGAACGAAGATCCTCGAAAATCTTCGATAAGCCAAATCCGTGTCGCGAGTTCCGGTTCAGGTGCCCGGGACG
Organism: Mesorhizobium kamtschaticum; assembly: GCF_056174585.1. NCBI lineage: Bacteria > Pseudomonadati > Pseudomonadota > Alphaproteobacteria > Hyphomicrobiales > Phyllobacteriaceae > Mesorhizobium > Mesorhizobium kamtschaticum. The sequence continues at coordinate 4,286,706 of NZ_CM149691.1, forward strand.
GGAGCTGGCTTCGGCCGCTTCTTGCGCCGCCAGTTGCTGATCTCCCACCTCTTGTGGAACCACATCCACTGGCCGGGATCCTCGCGCACCCAGCGCTCGACCACGTCGTTCAGCATCTGGGTGGTGGCGTGGACGTCGACGCTGCCGTCGGCGGTGCGCGGCAAGACCAGTCTGTCCTCGATCTCGAGCCGGAAGCGGTTGCCCGGCAGCCTGATGCAACGCGCCGGATAGACGTCGCAGTCATAGTGGCGGGCAAGAGTGCCGAGCACGCGGTTGCTCTGGCAGGGACGGCCGAAAAAGGTCGTGTCGAGGCCGTTGGAGAATTTCTGGTCGACGAGGACGCCGATATTGCCACCATTTTCCAGGACGCCGGCCAGAGCGAATGAGGCGCCGGCCATCGACGGCAGCAGCGATCCCATGGTCGAGCGCCGTGTCGAGAGGATGTAATCGGCGAGGTAGGGGTTGTTGGGCGGGCGAAACAGCGCCGTGATGTTCATGCCGAAGGTCGCCGCGGCGACAGGCAGCAGTTCGAAATTGCCGAGATGGCCGGTGAAGACGATGTGCGGCCGCTTTTCGGCGGCGATGTCGACGAAATGCTCTGTTCCCTTGACTTCGACGCGGCCAGGCTTGCTGGCGGCAGGGTCATAGTCGAACAGGGCGTCCAGGAAAATGTATTCGGCGGCAAGGCGGGCCATGTTGCCCACATGTCAGAGGCGATGGCCTGGATCTCGTCTTCGCTCTTTTCCGGATAGGCCTTGCGCAGATTGTCGACGGCGACCTGATGGCGCCCCACCCTGGGGCCGATCAGGCGGGCCACGCGGTCGGCGAAATTCAGCGCACTATCCGCCGGCAGCAGACGCAGCACCGAGATGATCATCATCGCCGCGCGCGCAACCACCCAGTAGTTCAACTGGCGCAGCTGCCGGCCGTAGCGATACCTCAAGTCCCGGCGAAGCTTCTTGAACACAGGCGCTAGCCGACCCGCAGGATGATCTTGCCGAAGACGTCGCGGCCTTCCATGCGCTTCAGCGCGGCATCGATGTCGCTGAAGCCGACCTCGGTGTCGATGACCGGTGCGACCTGACCGGCCGCCATCTTCTGCATGGCGTTGGCCATGTTCTCCATGCGGCAGCCGAAGGAGCCGAGCAGCTTCAATTGCTGCTGGAAGAGCTGCATCAAATTGATCTGCGTCGATACGCCGGAGGTCGAGCCGCAGGTGACCAGGCGGCCGCCGCGCTTCAGGCACAGCATCGAGGCGGCAAAGGTGTCGGCGCCGACATGTTCGAAGACGACATCGACGCCTTTCTTCTTTGTCAGCTTGCGCACGACGCCTTCGAAACGGTCGTCGCGGTAATTGATGACATGGTCGGCGCCCAGCGCCTTGGCCTTGTCGATCTTGTCGTTGGAGCCGACCGTGGTGATGATGGTGCATCCCATGCGCTTGGCCAGCTGGATCGCCGCCGAGCCGATGCCGGAGCCGCCGGCATGGACGAGGATGGTTTCGCCGGGCTGAAGCTTGGCATTGTCGAACAGCATGTGCTCGACGGTGCCGAAGGTGACCGGCGCGACAGCAGCGCCGATGTCGGTCACGCCTGGCGGGGCAGGCACGAGCAGGCGCGCCGGCAGGTTGATCTTCTCCTGCGCGAAGCCGTCGAGATGGAAGCCGTGAACGCCCGAAACATGTTCGCAGAGATTGTCGCGGCCTTCGCGGCAGGCACGGCAAAGGCCGCAGGTGCGCGCGCCATAGATCGACACCAATTGTCCGGGCAACAGGCTGGAAACGCCGGGACCGACCGCCTCGACTTCGCCGGAAGCCTCGGCGCCGATGACCAGCGGCAGCTTGCGCTTGGCAAAGGCCATCCCGCGCCAGCCCCAGACGTCGATATGGTTCAGCGCCACCGCCTTGATGCGCAGCGTGACTTCGCCGAGTGCGGGCGGCGGCGGGGGCGGCAGGTCCACCGTTTCAAGACGGCGGTCCTCGATAAGTTGCAGTGCGCGCATGAAGCCTGTCGGTTCTGTTGAACGGAAAGGGCTCGCTTAGACCGGTTCCCGCGCCATGACAAGGCAAGTGTTCTGGCCGCCGAAGCCGAAGGAGTTCGACAGGACGCTGCGAACCTCGGCATTGCGCTTCTTGTTGGGCACCACGTCGAGCACGATCGCCGGGTCGGGATTGTCGTAGTTGATGGTCGGCGGAATGACGCTTTCACGCATCGTCATCAGCGAAAACGCCGCCTCGACGGCGCCGGCCGCAGACAGGGTGTGGCCGATCATCGACTTGTTCGACGAGACCGGCATAGAGCCGATCCGCTCGCCAAACACCGTCGACAGCGACAGATGCTCCATCTTGTCGTTTTCCGGCGTCGACGTGCCATGGGCATTGACGTAGTCGATCTCGTCCTTGCTCAGGCCGGCATCGGCTAGGGCGGCGCGAACCGCCGCAATCGCCGGCGAACCGTCAGGCTTGGAGCGGGTGCGGTGGAAATCGTCTGCCTTTTCGCCGCAGCCGCGCAGAATGCCGAGCACGCTGGCGCCACGGGCAAGGGCGGCTTCCAGTGACTCCAACACGAGAGCGCCTGAACCCTCGGCCAGCACGAAGCCGTCGCGATCCTTGGAGAAGGGTTTTGACGCCTTTTCAGGGATGTCATTGTGGGTCGACAGCGCCGACAGCAGCGAGAAGCGGATCAGCGCCTCGGCGGTCGCCGAACCGTCGGCGCCGATCGACAGCGCCCGGTCGCATTCGCCGCGGCGGATCGCCTCGACGCCAAGCTGGATGGCGGTGGCGCCCGAGGCGCAAGCGGTCGACAGCGTGATCGGCAGGCCGCGCGTGCCGAAACGGTCGGCGAGCCGGTCGGCGATCGAGCCGAACTGGGTGGTTTCGAAAATATCCAGTTCCTTCAATCCGCGCGCCACCCGCAGCAGCCTTTCGGCGCCAGCGTCCTCACTGTCGGAATTGTAGAGCGAGAAGCGTTCGTGCCAGTCGAGCTCGACGGGTGGCGAGGCGAGGAAGAGCGGGCCGCCGAAATCGCTGGAATCGAGGCCGGATTCGGCCACCGCCTCACGCGCGGCGGTTTCGGCCAGCTCGTAGGTGAGGGGGCTGGCACCCTTCGAGCTTGAGTCCAGGAAATCGACCATGCCGGAAATGCGGGTATTGAGGTGGTCGACCGGAAAGCGGGTGATCGGATGGATGCCCGACTTGCCCGAGGTCAGCGCCGCCCAATTATCGGCCTTGCCGACGCCAAGCGAGGTGACCACGCCGATGCCGGTGACGGCGACGATTGGCCTGCCCATGTGATCTCTGAATTTGGTCATCGGGAAGCCCTCGAGCGGTTTATCTCTGCAGCATGCGGGCGCCGCCTTACGCGGCGTTGACCAGCGCCATGCCCTCGAATTGGTGATAGCCGATCGCCGTTGCAAGGACGCTTGCCGGGATGCCGTCAAACGGCTTCTCGGTTGCGGCATCAAAGACAGGGTAGGCGGCCTTGCGGTCGACGGCGAGTGCCGCCAGCGCCACGGCGAACGGAAACTGCGCTTCCTTCATGTGTCCGGTCAGCGTCGAGAAGCCGCGCGCTGATATCGCCGGATTGGCATCGAGCGCTGTCTTCTCGGCGCTGGTTGCGGCATGCGCGCCCGAGGCGCCCGAAAGTGCCAGCAGCTTGCCGTTCGGCAGCGCCGCTTGGCTGAGCAGTGCGGCGATCTCGGTGTCGAGTTCTCCGCGCGACCGCCTGGCGCGGCCGGAAACGACCGGCCCGAGTTCGGCGTAGATTTTGCGCCCGCGGCTCATTGCGTGTTCGCGCTGTTCCAGCACCAGGAAGGCACCGCCGGAGCCAGTTACAACACCGCCGCCCTCGGCGCCGTATCTTTGCCAGACAGGTTTCCAGGCGCCGCGATGCAGATAGCCGGCGAGCTCATAACCCAGCAGCATGTCGGAGTGTTCTGTCTGGAAAGCGCCACCGACCAGGACGTGCGTGGACTGGCCGGAGCGGATACGTGCGGCGGCCGTCTCGACGGCGGAAACACCGGCACCTTCTTCGCCCATGAAGGTGCGCGACGAGCCGGTCACCTTGTGGACGATGGAGATGTTACCGGCGAGCAGGTTGGAAAGCTGCGCCAGGAACAAGGTCGGCCGCAGTTCGGTGGTCAGCTTCTCGTTGAGCAGTACGTCGCGGTCGTTGCGGCTCTCGGATGCGGCCAGAATGACGGCATCGACAGCCTCGTCGCGCTCGCCGCCGCCGGCGGCGACAACCATGTCCATGGTCGTGCAGAGTTCGTCATTGCCCTTGATGCCGGCGTCGTCGAGCGCAAGGCCGGCGGCATAGGTGCCGAGCCGCTGCCATGTTTCCATCTGCCGCTGGTCGCCGCGCTTGGCGATCTGCAGGTTCCAATCGATTTCCGGCAGCGGATGGACGGTGTAGGGCGCAAAGCGCGCGGCTTCGAGCACCGGCTGCAGGCCCGGCTGCGCCAGCTTCTGCCAGTGGGCGTCAGGGCCTTCTCCCAGCGAGGAGACAAGGCCGATACCAGTGATGACGACGTCGCGGGGGCTGCTCATGAGCGGCTTTGTGTGTCAGGCGGCAGAGCGCGTCAAGGTCGCGCGCGCAACTGACGTCAGGCGGTCTTGGCGGCGACCAGCGCGTCGATCTTGGCGCACAGGTTCTTCATGACGAAGTAATCGTCGGTCGAAGCCTTGCCGTCATTGACTTCCTGGGTCCACTTTTCCAACGGCACCTTGATGCCGAATTCCTTGTCGATGGCGAAGACGATGTCGAGGAAATCGAGGCTGTCGATGCCGAGATCGTCGATCGTGTGGCTCTCGGGCGTGATGGTGTCGATATCGATCTCGCTGGTGTCGGCAATGATCTTGGCGACTTTGTCGAACGTGGTGGAATTCGTGGTGGACAACGGGGCTTTTCCTTCTCTGCGGGCGGAATTGTCCGCATCTTGGGCGCTGTCTAATCGGTTTTTCCCGGCAGGAAAAGGCCTGATAGGCCGGGCGCAGATGGGAAGCGTGCCCAAGAAACGCAAGAAGGGCCGCCGGTCAAGCCGGCGGCCCTCCCATTGACGTTGCGTCAGCTCAACTCTCGCGGAGCTTGACCAGGTCATTGAGCAACCCGCCCGTTCCGTTGTGGACGGTCAGCCGCTCGACCTTGCCGGCGATGTTTTCCAGAGCCTCGAGCTCCTTCAGCCGCAGCATCACCGGGTTCTCCGCCATTACCCTGGCCGTGTTGAGCAGGGAACGCGTGGCGTTCGTCTCCTCGCGGCGGCGGATGACGTTGGCCTCGGCCTGCTTTTCGGCCGACACCACCTGGTTGAGGATCTCGCGCATCTCGCCAGGCAGGATGACATCCTTGAGCGCGATATCGCTGACCTCGACGCCGATCTCGGCCATGTCGGTACGGACCTTGGCCGCGGCTTCCTCGTCGACCGTCACCTTCTTTTCAAGGATCTGGTCAAGCGTCAGCCCGCCAAGTGTCTTGCGGAAGGCGTACTGGAGGGCGCGGTAGAGGGCTTCGGAGAAGTCCTTCACGGCGCTCACCGCCTTGACCGGATCGACGACCCGATACTCAGCGGCGATGTTGACACGGATCGTGACGCGATCCTTGGTCAGCACTTCCTGCCCGGCGACGTCGAGCGACTGGCGCTTGAGGTCGACGACCTTGACCTGCACCATGCGTCCGACGTTCCAGAAGCCATGCACGCCCGCAGCCAGCGTCCGGACCAGGACACCGTCGACGAACAGCAGCCCGGCCTGGCCGTCGACAACCGGGTGGACGGACATCAACTCCGCCTTCCGGGCCTGGCCGAGCCGGCGCATGACCGCCGGATCGATGGCGAGGTCGGCCGAAGTGTCGACCATCGTCACCTTCCACGGCCCGGCATCCGTCCACAGCACCAGCTTGCGGTCCGGCGCCAGCACGGCATGCAGATTCCCGTCACGCTCGATGACGGCGACATCCGTGCGCCCGGTGCGAACGACGGTGAAATGACGCGCGGCCACATCCGGGAGCTTGTCGAACAACGCCTTCTCGTATGCCGAAACGAATTCCGGGTTCTTCAGATCGTGCCGGGATACTTCCAGGCTTCCGCGCCGGTTGGCGAGCCAGTGCTCGCCCGGCAGCAGGACAGCCTTGATCTCCCCCTTGTAGAGGGTGAGGGCACGTTCGTTTTCCCTAACGAGGACGCGCTCGCGTCCAAGAACTTTGTCGAGAACAGTCATTGTCTTACTCCTGTCGGGCATGGCCCCATGCGAGGCGTCAACTCATGCGTCGATCTTCCCTTCGTTTCTCGTTTCACGTCGTCATAGTCCGGGCACGAATGATCCGGGGACCGGTGGCATCAATCCGTGGCGGGCCTTCGGGAGCGGATCGCGGGGCAGTGAAGCGGGCGCCGGAGGCCTTGACCTCCCTTGCCGGCGACGCTGCGCCTTGATCATCACCGCGGACCTGGCCGCGAGCCGATGGCGTCGGACCTTTCGAAACGGCCTTGGCCCGAAGGCTTCGGCCATCCGTCAGGTCTTCAGCATTCCAGTTCCCGGACCGTTTTTCAGATAACACCGTGGCAGGGTGCTGGCTTATCAGGCCAATGGAGAAGGAATCGAACCTTCGACAGTCAGATTAACAATCTGATGCTCTAACCAAACTGAGCTATCCGTGGTGCAGACGACGGGACTCGAACCCACAACCTCCGGACAAAATCCGGCGCTCTCCCAGTTGAGCTACATCCGCGATCCCAATCCCCAAAGCGGCTCCGTATACAGGGCGGCAAAGCCGCCTGCACGGGCGGAGACGAAAGCTCCAACCGTTGTGCTCGCTTCGGTTTTCGTGACCGGGTGCGCGCCTATAGCCCCTGCGACGGGTTGTCGCAAGCGGCATTGTCGCGGCGAATTTGCGGCTTCTTTCAGCGGTGGCATTTCGGCAACAGTACCGGTCGGCGTCACCCCGCATATTGTTTGTACCAATGTACCATGGTACAAGGCGCCATGAACATCGAACGTATACAGACCGGCGTGCGCCTGGAGAAACGGCTGGTGAAGGTGCTCAAGGCGCTGGCCGAGCATCGCGACATGAGCCTCGGCGATCTCATCGAAGGCATCGTGCTGCATGCTTTCGAAGGGCAGGCGCCGTTTTCACCGGAGACGCTCGAAACGATCAGCCAGTTGAAACGCATCTACGGGTTGGAGCTTGGCGCGGCGGACAGCCACCGTTTGGCTGAAGCGCCATCCTCTGACTGAATGGAAAGGGAAGGCGGATGACGAGCCATCTTGAACGCAGCCACAGCATCGTCCTTTCCGGTCCGGTCGACCGCGTCTTCCCACTGTTCACGCCGATCGGCGAGACTTTGTGGGTGGAGGGCTGGGATCCGGAATTTCTGCATCCGCAAGGTGGAGAAACGCGGCAAGGCATGGTTTTCCGAACCGTCCATGGCGATGAGACGACGCTGTGGGCCTGCGCCGATTGGGATCCAACCGCGCATCGGGTGCGCTATGTCAGGGTCACGCCGGACTCGCGTTTCGGATTTGTCGAAGTGGCCTGCCGTTCGACTGCCGATGGCGGCACCGAAGCATCGATTGCCTATACGTTCACGGCTTTGAACGCGGCGGGGGAATCCTATCTGTCTGAACTGACGGAGGATGCCTTCGCGCACATGATCGAGAACTGGAAAGTCCGCATCGATACGTGGCTGCTCACTGAGACGTCAGTTGGCGCTGGTCATCGCTAGAAAGTGACGCGGCCGAGCACGCGCAGACCGTCGCCTTGCGGCTCGACGACCACGGCTTCGCCCTCGCGCGGCGAGATGCCGGTGAGCGCCACGATGTCTTCCAGATGGGTGACCATGACCAGATTGTCGGAGCCGGAATAGGCACGGATTTCCTTCATGATGGCGGCGATCTGCGCTGCCTTCTGCGCATCGTCGCCCCTCAACAGGTCAAGTGGTGCAAATAGCGCCGGCTCGGCCTCGAAGGCGATGCGCGCGGTGTCGAGGCAGCGGCAATAGCGGCTGGACAGCACGCGCTCGATCGGGGCGGCGCGAGCGGCAAACAAGGCGCCGATCTTGCTCGCCTGCTGCTTGCCGCGCGCCGACAGGTTCATCTGGGTGGCGCAGCTGTCGATGTCGAAATTGGCCGGATCGGTGGTGCCGGTGACCATGGCATGGCGCAGCAGCACGACATGGCCACCATCGCGCAGCAGCGCCCAGCCGGCATCCGTGGCATGGGCCGCGACGGGAATGACGAGCAGGAACAAGGCCAGGGCAAATCGTATCATCGCAGTCCTTCCAGGAGCCTGGCATCAGACCCCGACCATTCGCATATAGGGATTGGAAAGCGGGCACAAAGACAAGCCAGAAGCCGGCCGCGTCTCGAGTCTCACTTTTTGGCGATCTGCTTTTTCACCAGATCGATCTTCTGGTCGGTCAGCGGGATGGGGAGGGTGTAGCCGGCCTCAGTAAAACCCTGCTTGGCGTTCTCGAAGAACTCGATGGCTCTGAGATATTCGGCCTTGCCACCGCCATAGCTGGCGCGGCTCCAGTGGATGTCGCCAAGGTTGTTCTGTTCAAAGGCCCACTGCATGGGCTGGCTCTCCCTGGTGAACACTTTCAGCGTCGCCGTGAACGCCGCCTCGGCCTCGTCGAGGTATTTGCCGGTCTTTTCGATGTTGCCGAGATTGAGCAGGCTCATGCCGATGCCGTTCTGGGCGTTCGCCCAGTCGACAGGCGCCGTCTCGATGGTCAGCACTTCGAGGGCCGCCCGCCGGGCTGCGATCGAATCCCGCAGGATCTTGGGATCGGCATTGCTCATGCTCAGCCAGTGCAGTGTCGAGCCGAGACCTGCCTGGGCCAGCGCCCATTGCCGCGGGTTGGTCTCGCGCTTGTATTCGCGCAACGCATTGCCGTAGGCGTCGACCGCCTCGTTGTAGTGCTCGGGCTTGTCCGTCACGCCGCCAAGCAGCTGCAGCGTGTTGCCGAGATTGTAGTAGCTCATGGCCCAATCCTGCGGGAACTTCCGCCTGACATAGACCTGCCGGGCTGCCTGGAACGCTGCCGCCGACTGCTCCAGTTTGGCCGCGTCACGGGTCCGCTGGCCAAGCGTCTGGTAGATCGAGCCGAGATTGTTCTGCGCCGACGCCCAATCCATCGGGAAGCGCTGACGGGTAAACACTGTCAGCGCGTCGTCATAGGCTGCCGCCGCCTCTTTGAGTGTGTCGGTGCCCATGTCGAAACGAGCAACGCCACTCAGCGCATTGCCGAGGTTGAGCCGGCTGGTCGCCCAGGAGACCGGGAAGGTCTCGCGAGTTCGTACCTTCAGCGCGGCGCGGAAGGCGTCGGCCGCCTCGTTGATCTTCACCTTGTCGTTGAGCTGGATGCCAAGCGTCACCAGTGTGTTGCCGAGATTGTTCTCGACCATCGCCCATTCCACGGGGGCTTTCTCGCGCGTGTATTCTTCGAGCGCCAGCCGGTAGGCGGCTTCCGCGTCCTTTAGATGCTCGCCGGCGGGATCACGCTCGGAGAGCGCAAAGAGCGCCAGGCCGAGATTGTTCTGCGAAGCCGCCCAGTCGAACGGCAGCTTGTCGCGCGGTCGCTTTTCCAGCGTGGCACGCATCGCCGCCACCGCCTCGTTGAGGCGCTTCGGGTCGCTCTCGCGTTCGCCGATCTTCAACAGCACATTGGCGAGATTGTTCTGCGCTGCGGCCCAGTTGCGGTCGTCCTTCTCGCGCTCGAAGACGACGAGCGAATCGCTGAAGATTTGCGCTGCTTCTTCCAGATGCGCGGTTTCGGTCTCGCGCTCACCGATGGTCTGCAGCACAACCGCCATGTTGTTGCGGGTGATTGCCCAGTCGCGGTTCTGCTCGCCATTGGGAATGAAATTCAGGATGACGTGATAGGCCTCGATTGCATGCTGCAGCGCATCGAGATCGCCGGTGGCGTAGCCATAGGAGTTGAGCGCTTCGGCTTCCTGGTTCTTGTAGTTCCAGCGCAGCTTGTCGTCCCATTTCTCGACCAGCGAGAAGGCCTTGGCGTAGTCGTTGGCGGCGGATTTGTAATCGAAGACCAATGCGACGGCGTCGGCGCGCTTGGCATAGATGGCGGCATCGCCCATGCGTTTCTGCCTCACCAGTTCCTCGGCCTCGTCGACAGCGCCGCTGTTCTGCTCGACCCTGCCGACCGCGTCATCGAGGAATTTGCGCGCCGTCACCATGGCGCCCTGGCCGATCGCCTTGTCGGCTGAGGCGACGAGCCGCTTGATCTCCGGATCGTCGGTGCGCAGTGCCGCGCGCTCCGACATCATCTTCTTCAGGCGCTCGGCCTGGCCGTCGAGCACCTTCTGCAGGTCGGTCGGATCCTCGGGGATCTTGTCCGTGCCGAGCGCTCTCAGGACGCCATAGAGCGCGTCGAGCGGCACGCCATCCTGCAGCGAGGCCAATTCCACCTGCGCCCGCTTGGGATCGGGCAGGTCGGAAATGGTCAGGAGCAACTGCCGCCTTTCGCCGGTGATCAGCCCGTCGTCTCCGGTCGGTTCCGGTGGCGCCACACCAAAATAGAGCAGCCGGCGCAAGCTTTCATTGACCCATGGGCGCTGCTTCGCCTTGGTGTCGAGATAGACCTCCTCCGTCACCATGCGCATGACCGAGCCGAACTCCGTGCCTTTCATCGCCGCGAGATGGCGCAGCAGCGCAGCCGCATAGGGGCTGTTTTCGCCAGCTGCACCGTCCAGCGCCGGACGGCCCGGCTCGGCGGCGAAGCCGACCACCGTGCCGAGGCTCGCGTCCGCCGCCGGTGCGTTGCCGAGCGCCTTGGCGCCACGCACCGGTTCCAGCCCACCGGCGCCAATCGGCTCGGCGGAAGCGGTCGGAGCACGGCGCACCACCGCATCTGCCGGAAACGGATTGGTGCGGCAGGCATCGAGCAGCACGATCGTCACCGGCACGGTCTTCTTCAACTCATCCATGACGGCTGATATCGGCACCAACGCCTGACCTGCATCCTTGAGCGACGAGACGTCGGCATCGACCGGAACCAGATAATTCTCGCCGCCGGCCTCGATGCCGTGGCCGGAGTAGTAGATGAAAGCGACATCGGCGCCCTCGGCATCCTCGACGAAGCGTTCCAGGTCGCGCTTCAGCTTGGCGGCATCGCGATCGGTGACGTTGCGGGCGTCGAAGCCGAGGTCGGTCAGCATCTTGGCCATGTCGCGGGCGTCGTTGGCCGGGTTGGGCAGGGCGGCGATGTGCAGGTAATTCGACTGGCCGATGATCAGCGCCACGCCCTTGAGGCTTTTCGTCTCGGCAAGTGCAAGCGCCGTCGCGGCAAGACAAAGCAGAGTGGCGGCGAAGGCCGTCAGCCACATCCGCGCAAAAAGATTGCGTCCCGAGGTTTCGACAAAGGTCATTTGTCGTTCGTGTCCGCCCTGATATTCCAAACCCTCTATAACGCTGCCAGTATACCATGATCAAATTCGGGCGCGATTGCGCCGCGCGCGTGGCTCGCCTATCCCTGAAAAATGTCTCCGCTCACAGAAACCGTGCTTTTCGTCTTCAGCCTGGTTGCGCTCGGCTATCTCGCCGGGCTGACCGGCTATCTCAGACCGGCGAGCGGCGAGGGGATATCGGACTTCGCGGTCTCTGTGGCGATGCCGCTGCTTCTGTTCCAGACGATGGTGAATGCCGATTTCCACGGCGTCGCACCTTGGCCGCTGTGGGGGGCTTACTTCACGGCGGTGGCGATCACCTGGGCCGCGGGCCATCTCGTCACCACGCGAATCTTTGGACGCGACGCGCGTGCCGGTGTCGTCGGCGGCGTGTCGTCGGCCTACTCCAATGTCGTGCTGCTCGGTGCTCCCTTCATTCTTGGCATATTCGGCCCGAGCGGCTTCGAAGTGCTGTCGCTGCTGGTTTCCGTGCATCTGCCTGTCATGATGATGGCCTCGATCGTGCTGTTCGAGATGTTCGGCCGCAGCGGGGGTGAATCCGTCCATCCGTTGCGCGTCATCCGCAGCTTCCTGAGACGGCTGTTCATCAATCCGCTGATCATCGGCATTCTGCTCGGGCTGGCATGGCGGCTGAGCGGCGTGTCGCTTCCGGACCTCCTCATGCGGCTGGTCGATGCGCTTGCCGACACGGCAGGGCCGGTGGCGTTGTTTGCCATGGGGCTCAGCCTGCGCCGCTTCGGCGTTTCCGGCAATGTCCGGCCGGCACTGGCGCTATCAGTGCTGAAACTGTTCCTGATGCCGGCGCTGGTGCTCGCCTTCGTCTGGCTTCTCGGCCTGCCGCCGATGACGGCCAAGGTGGCCGTCGTGGTGGCGGCGCTGCCGTCCGGCATCAATTCCTATCTCATCGCCGTGCAGTTCAACACCGGCCAGGCATTGGCATCGAACCAGATGACCATCGCCACCGCCTGCGCCGCCGTCACCACGGCTTTCTGGCTGACCGTGGTTCTCCACGTCTACGGCTAGCAGGTTGTTGAAGAAGTACTGGCGCGGCTGTTTGGAGCGTGATTCACTGCTCCCCGGATGATTTGGGGATTTGTGGATGCGCGGCTCAGACGAACGGACAGGTTCGCTGTTTTCGTATGTCGACCTTGAGGCGCGGGTTCGCCGCGACCATCCGCTGCGGGTGATACGAGAGATCGTGAACGCCGCTCTTGTGGAGATGGACGGCGATTTTGCGGTGCTTTATCCGCCCGGACTCGGCCGCCCGTCGATCGCGCCGGAACGTTTGCTGCGTGCGATGCTGCTGCAGGCCTTCTACGGCATTCGCTCGGAGCGTCAGTTGATGGAGCGGATGGAGTTTGATCTTCTGTTCCGCTGGTTCGTGGGGCTTGGTGTAGACGAGCCGGCCTGGGATCATTCGAGCTTCACCAAGAACCGGGATCGGCTGCTGGAAGGTGAGATCGCGGCAAAGTTTCTGCGCGCGGTGCTTGCTCAGCCAAAGGTGAAGCGGCTTTTGTCGTCGGACCACTTCTCGGTGGATGGGACGCTGATCGAGGCCTGGGCTTCGATCAAGAGCTTCCGCCGCAAGGACGGGGACGACAACGACCCGGATGGAGCGGGCCGTAACGCCGAGCGCGGCTTCCACAAGGAGAAGCGCTCCAACGACACACATCAGAGCACGAGCGACCCGCAGGCACGGCTCTACAAGAAGGGCGACGGGCAGCCGGCGAAGCTCTGCTACATGGGGCATGCGCTGATGGAGAACCGTCATGGGCTGGCGGTCGATGGCGGCATTACCCAAGCGACAGGTACGGGCGAACGTGATGCCGCGCTCGCCATGTTGGATCGCAGACCGTCGCGGCGGCGCATCACACTGGGTGCGGACAAGGCGTATGACGTGCGCGCTTTCATCAAGGATCTGCGCGAGCGCAAGGTCACGCCGCATATCGCCGTCGACGGCCATCTGAGCAAAACCGGCAAGCCTCGCGTGACGGCGGTCGATGGCCGCACGCGTCGCCACGCCGGCTATGCGGTCAGCCAGCGCCGCCGCAAGCGGATTGAGGAGGTGTTCGGTTGGATCAAGGCCTCGGCCGGCATGGCCAAAGTCAAGCTGCGAGGATGCGCCCGTGTGGGCGCGGCCTTCACCTTGAACCTGGCGGCCTACAATCTGATCCGCTTGCCCAAGCTGCTGGCAGCGCCGATATGAGCCTCACCGGCCGCTGGCGGATCGTCGCGATGCCCGACTATGTCGAGAACTATCGCGACATGATGGAGGCCGCCTACATTGAGTTCGCGGCCGACGGCTCCGGCGAATTCGCCTTCGGCTGCGTCACTGGGCAGATCTTCGGCGCGGGCGACGGCAACAATGCCGCCTTCTCCTGGCAAGGCAATGACGAAATGGACGAAGCCCAAGGCAATGGCTGGGCCGAAATCCAACCAGACGGCTCCATCAGTGGACAAATCTGCTTCCATGGCGGTGACGAAGCAGACTTCGTCGCCCGCAAGTGGACTTCTTCAACAGCCTGCTAGAGCAGTTCACCGTTTCACGGAAACGGCGAACCGCTCTAGCTCTTGTTTTAACGCAATTCCGGACGGAAAACCGCTTCACACTTTTCCTGGAATTGCTCCAGTTCGTCTCGGCTGGTTTCGCGCTGGCCCAAAGCCTATATGCCATCTTGCAATTGATTGCGTGGCTTGCCCTAGGTAAAGAGCACTGGCTCCAGTGTCCCGGCCTCGATACCATCGGGCACGTCCATCGAAGAAAATCCAGATACCGGCCCGTCAGTGCGCCGAGCGGAGGCTAGACCATGCTTCAGAAAACCAGCCATTTCATGCGGCAGGCCAATCTCATCAACGGTGAATGGGTGCAGGCCGACAGCGGCCAGACGGTCGACGTCAACAACCCGGCTACCGGCCTCAAGATCGGCACCGTGCCGAAGTCGGGCAAGGCCGAGACCCGCCGCGCCATCGAGGCCGCGGACGCCGCCTTCAAGACCTGGCGCAAGACGACCGCGCTCGAGCGCTCGAAGCTGCTGCGCAAGCTGCATGACGCGATGATGGACAATCAGGACGTGCTGGCCGAGCTCTTGACCATCGAGCAGGGCAAGTCGCTGTTCGAATCGAAGGGCGAGATCGGCTCTGCCGCGGCCTACATTCTGTGGTTCGCCGAGGAAGGCCGCCGCACCTATGGCGACGTCGTGCCGTCGCCATGGGCGGACCGCCGCATCCTGGTGACCAAGGAACCGGTCGGCGTTATCGCCGCCATCACGCCGTGGAATTTCCCGTCCTCGATGCTGGCCCGCAAGCTCGGCCCGGCTCTCGCCGCCGGCTGCACCGCCGTCGTCAAGCCGGCCTCGCAGACGCCGTACTCGGGTCTTGCCTGGGGCGCGCTTGCCGAGGAAGTCGGCTTCCCCAAGGGCGTCGTCAACATCCTGACCGGTTCGGCCAGCGAGATCGGCGATGAGATTTGCGCCAACCCGCTGGTGTCGAAGATCACCTTCACCGGATCGACCGAGGTCGGCAAGCTGCTCATCCAGAAGTCGTCGGTCACCGTCAAGAAAGTGTCGATGGAGCTCGGCGGCAATGCGCCATTCATTGTCTTCGACGACGCCGACCTCGAGCGTGCCGTCGCCGGCGCGATCACCGCCAAGTACCGCAACTCCGGCCAGACCTGCGTCTGCACCAACCGCTTCCTCGTCCAGGCCGGCGTCTATGACAAGTTCGTCGAAAAGCTTGCCGCGGCCAGCAACGGGTTGAAGGTCGGTTCCGGCCTCGAAGACGGCGTCCAGCAGGGACCGCTGATCGACGAGAAGGCGGTCGAGAAGGTCGAGGAACTGATTGCCGACGCCACTTCCAAAGGCGGCAAGATCGTCGCCGGCGGCAAGCGCCATGCACTGGGCGGTTCGTTCTTCCAGCCGACGGTCATCGCCAACGCGACGCCCAAGATGCGGTTCATGAAGGAAGAGATCTTTGGCCCGGTCGCTCCGGTGTTCAAGTTCGAGACCGAAGCGGAAGCAATCGCGCTCGCCAACGACACCGAATTCGGCCTCGCCTGCTATTTCTACACCGGCGACCTCGGTCGCGCCTTCCGCGTCATGGAAGGGCTGAAATACGGCATGGTCGGCGTCAATGAAGGCCTCATCACCACGCCCGAGGCGCCGTTCGGCGGCGTCAAGGAATCGGGCCTTGGCAAGGAAGGCGGACATCAAGGCATCGAGGACTATCTCGATACCAAATATGTCTGCATCGGCGGCCTCGGCCTCTGATAGACTGCTCTTGAGATGGGCAGGCCAATCGCCTGCCCATCTCTTATGGGAAACCAGCCGAAGTCCTCTGGATCAACTGGCATTTGCGGGCATGGCGATGAAGGACGGCGAGGTTTTCGGCACGACGCAGGCGGGCGAGGCGGTGCGCCGCTTCACCATCAGGGGCGGCGGTATCACTGCCAACATCATCGGGCTCGGTGCTGTCATCCAGGATTTGCGCCTGACCGGGCACGATGCGCCGCTGGTGCTCGGCTACGACAATCTGGAAGCCTATGAGACCAATAACACGTTCTTTGGCGCGGTCGTCGGTCGCTACGCCAATCGCATCCATGATGGCCGTTTTACCATCGCCGGCAATCGCTACCAGACCGAACAAAACTTCCTCGAAAAGCACACGCTGCATGGCGGCTCGCAAGGCTATTCGCATCGGCCGTGGACAGTTTCTTTGCACGGCAGGGACTTTGTCACGCTGACGCTGCACGATCCCGACGGCACGATGGGTTTTCCCGGCGCACTCGACGTCACCTGCACCTACCGGCTGAAGATCCCCGGCACGCTAAGCGTCGAGCTGACGGCGACCTGCGAGGAGCCGACGCTGTGCAATCTCAGCCAGCATTCCTATTTCAACCTCGACGATGGCGGCGCCGGCGACATTCTCGACCACAGGATGATGCTGAATGCTGGCGCCTATCTGCCTGTCGACGGCGACATGATCCCGACCGGCGTGGTCAAGCCGGTTGACGGCACGCCTTTCGACTTTCGCCAGGCGCGGCCATTGCGCATGGAGACAGAGGGCGAGCAACTGCCCTACGACCAGAATTTCTGCCTTGCCTCGGCGCGCGGGCCGTTGCGGCAAGCGGCGTGGGCGCAAGGAGCCAGTTCCGGCGTCGAGATGGAGGTCTGGACCACGGAACCCGGCGTCCAGCTCTACACCGGACAGTATGTGACGCCGCGCAAAGGGCTGGAAGGGCGGGACTACAAGGCGTTTTCCGGCTTCTGCCTGGAGCCGCAAATATGGCCGGATGCGCCGAACCGGCCCTATTTCCCGCAAGCAACGCTGTGGTCGGGCGCGATCTACCATCATGTGACGGAATACCGCTTCCGTCTGCCTTGATGTTATCCCGCGAACGCTGCCCGTAGCGTCTCGAACGGCGCCAGCGCGCCGCGAACCTGCACTACGGCGGCGGCGACGCGATGGGCTCGGCGGACAGCTTCCTGCGGGCCATGACCGGCAAGACGCGCCGCCAGATAGCCGCCGTTGAAGGAATCGCCGGCGCCGGTGGTGTCGACGGGGACCGCGACATGGATCGCCGGCACGTCGTGCAGTGTCCCGCTTTCGGCAATCAGCGCCGGCTGCTCGCCGTTCTTGACGACGACCTCGCCGACCCATTGTCCAAGCCGCTCGGCGGTCGCCTGCGGCGTTGCATCCTCAAACAGCATCTGCTCGTCGGGGAAGGTTGGCAGTGCGATGTCGGTGACGGCAAGCGCCTCGACGATAGCCGTTTGCGCGTCCTCGCGCCGGCGCCAGAGCCGTGGCCGGTAGTTGGGGTCGAAGGCGATCAGCGAGCCCGCCGCCCGCGCCTTGGCCACGGCCGTCAGCAGTGTTTTGCGCGCGGCATCGTCCAGAATTGCCAAAGTGATTCCGGAAAAGTACACAAGCGCCTGATTTTCCAGGCTTTTCGACAGTGCGGCGGGATCCGAGGCAAGCTGCCGGGCGGCGGCGTCGCCGCGCCAGTAGGTGAAGGAGCGCTCGGCGCCGGTCAGGGTGATCGCGTAAAGGCCAGGCCTTGCACCCGCTATCACCGGGCTGGAGCCGACGCCGATACCGTTTTCGGCGAAGAAGCCGATCTGGCCCTGCGAGAAGGGATCGTCGCCGAAGGCCGAGACGTAGGTGGCCGGCCGGCCGCCGCTCAACGCATGCAGCGCCCACAGCGTGTTGAACGTGTCGCCGGCAAAACCCATGCGCCAGTTCGGGCCGGTCTGGCCCGACAGTTCGAGCATGCATTCGCCGATCGAGGCGACGCCGTTTCCCGCCATCTGCAATCCTCCAGTGATTTCGGTCCTGTAGCTTTTTGCCGGCGGCAGCGCCATGCTTGGCAAGCAGGCATTTTTGCGCCACAGCGTTTTCTCAGGGCTGGCGGGATGCGATCCACCCGGCAGAGCGTTGTCCGCAGAAGAGGAACCGGTTTGGCATCATTATGGCGTTATCTCCTGGCGGGTCTTGGTCTGGCTGCCTTGCTGGTCGGCATCCTTGCGGTCGTCTATCTGACGGCGCCGCAATCGGCTCAGTCCGTCGGCCCGGATGTTTCGCGCACGAGGAACAGCGACAATGGGCTGTTCGTGGCAAGTTTTTCGCCGGAACGGGGCGTTGTGCGGCAGGGCGAATTGCAATCCTGGCTGCTGACCTTGAAGACAAAGGCCGGCGCGCCGGTGGAAGGAGCCGCGATCGCGATCTCAGGCGGTATGCCGCAACACAATCACGGCCTGCCGACCAGCCCGCAGGTCACCGATTACCTGGGCGACGGACGCTACCGGATCGAAGGGGTCAAGTTCACGATGAGCGGCTGGTGGCAACTTCGTTTCGCCATCTCGTCCGGCGCCGGCTCCGACACAGTGCTGTTCAACGTGGTGCTGTGAGCGATCGATGAAGCGCCTTTTCTGCTTTCTGGCGCTGATGGTCGCTGTCATCCTCGTCGGCTGCGGCAAGCCGGATTTCTCCGACGCCGAGAAGAAGACCATCGCCTCGCTGGCGTTGAACACGCTGCCGTCGTTGAAGCCCGACACCACCAACCGCTTCGCCGACTTGCCGGCGGCAGCCGCGCTTGGCTCGACGCTGTTCTTCGATCTGGGCATGAGCCGCGATGGCACGGTGTCCTGCTCGACCTGTCACAAGATCGACCGCCAGTTCCAGGACGACCTGCCGCAAGCCGTCGGCGTCGGCCGCACCAACCGCCGCACAATGGCATTGGCGGGCGTGGCGCGTGACCCCTGGTTCTTCTGGGACGGCCGCCGCGACAGCCTGTGGGCGCAAGCGCTGACGCCGCTCGAAAACCCGCTGGAGCAGGCTGGAAACCGCACCGCCTATGCACACTACATGAAGACGCGCTTTGGCGAGCGCTATGAGCGCATCTTCGGGCCGCTGCCCGACTTTGCCGGCATGCCAGCAAATGCCAGTCCGCTTGGAACCGATGCCGAGAAGGCGGCCTGGAACGCGATGAGCGGCGCGCAGCGTGACGCGATCAACGGCGTCTATGCCAATATCGGCAAGGCGATTGCCGCCTTCGAACGCTCGATCGAGCCGGCGCAGACGCGCTTCGACCGCTTTGCGCTGGACCTCGCCACTGGCGCCGAACCGAAGGGCGATGCGGTTTTTACGCGCGAAGAAATCCTTGGGCTGAAACTGTTCATCGGCAAGGCCAATTGCGTGACCTGCCACAACGGCCCGCGCTTCACCGACAACAGTTTTCACAACACCGGCGTGCCGCCCGTCGCGGACCTGCCGCCGGATCGTGGTCGCATCGACGCGGTGGCACAGGTCGAAGCCGATCCGTTCAACTGCTTCGGCGCCTATCGCGATGGCGACGTCAGTGCCTGCGGCGAGCTGCGTTTCATGGTCAAGGATGCGCCGCAACTGATCCGCGCTTACAAGACGCCGTCGTTGCGCGGTGCGGCAACGCGACCGCCCTACATGCATGCAGGGCAGTTTTCGTCGCTCGACGAGGTGGTGGCGCATTACGCCAAGGCTGCACCCAGCGTGGAGGGGGTATCCGAAATCCACCCGTTGCAGCTATCGGATCGCGAACGCGCTGCGCTGGTGGCGTTTTTGAAGACTTTGGCGGAATGACTTATCGATCCTTCACCGTCTCCATCGCCACGAAGGTCGAGGTCTGGGCGACATGCGGAAGCGCCGAGATACGCTCGCCCAGAACGCGGCGGTAGGCGGCGATGTCCTTGGTGCGGACCTTCAGCAGATAGTCGAAGCTCGACGCCATCATGTGGCACTGCTCGATCTCCGGCACGTTCTGGACGGACCGGTTGAAGGCGTCGAGCGCCGCGGAACGGGTGTCGGACAATTTCACCTGCACGAAGGCGACATGGCCTTCGCCCATGCGCTCGCGGTCGATGATCGCCTGGTAGCCCCTGATATAGCCGTCCTTCTCCAGCCGCTTGACCCGCGCCTGCACCGGCGTCTTCGACAGGCCGACCTTTGCCGCCAGTTCGGACATGGAAAGCCGGCCGTCGCTTGCCAGCGCCGCCAGGATGTTCCGGTCGATGCGGTCCAATTGGTCTTCGGCCATCGAAAAGGCAGTCCATTCGTCGATCTTGTGCCACCATGATGGATCAAATGGCCTGCAATGTCGATTTCTTTGGACCGACTGAAATCCGCGCCTGTGCTAGTTTGCGCCATTCGGTCCGGTGACCGCCGGCCCGCTCCCTGATGCTCGCTCCACAGGATCCGCCATGCCACTCGACACCATCCGCCAGCAGATCCGCGCCAACTATTTGCCTGACGAAGACGAGGCCGTGAAGCGGCTGGCCGCGGCGACAGGGCTTTCGGCCGGGGATCGCGATGCGATCTCGGCGCGAGCCGCCGATCTGGTGCGGGCGGTGCGCGGCTCGTCCGATCCCCGGCTGATGGAAGTCTTCTCTCCGCCTACGGCCTGTCGACCAAGGAAGGCGTGGCGCTGATGTGCCTGGCCGAGGCGCTGCTGCGCGTGCCGGACACCGAGACGATGGACGATTTGATCGCCGACAAGATCGCGCCGCACGACTGGTCGGCGCATTCCGGCGGTTCCAGTTCGATCTTCGTCAACGCCTCGACCTGGGCGCTGATGCTGACCGGCCGTGTGCTGGACGAGGGCGAGGGCGGCATCGAAGGCACGCTGCGCTCGATGGTGCGCAGGCTGGGCGAGCCGGTCATCCGCAAGGCGGTGGCCGCCGCCATGCGCGAGATGGGCGAACAGTTCGTGCTCGGCCGCACCATCGCCGAAGCCGTCAAGCGCGGCCGGCCGATGACGCAGAAGGGTTATCTCTATTCCTTCGACATGCTGGGTGAGGCGGCCCGCACCGAGGCCGACGCTTTGCGGTACCTCAAGGCCTATGCCGACGCCATTTCCTCGCTGAACTCGGGTTCCAACGGCCCAGACATCCGTCAGAACCACGGTATCTCGGTCAAGCTCTCGGCGCTGCATCCGCGCTACGAGGTGGCGCAGAAGGAAGAGATGCTGCCCGTCATGGCCGAGCGGTTGCTGTCGCTGGCGCTCGCAGCCAGGCATTCGCGCATGGGCCTCAACATCGACGCCGAAGAGGCCGACCGCCTCGATCTGTCGCTCGACGTCATCGAGCGGGTGCTGGCCGAGCCGGAGCTTGCTGGCTGGAACGGTTTCGGCGTCGTGGTGCAGGCCTATGGGCCGCGTGCCGCCTTCGTCATCGACTGGCTCTATGCGCTGGCCAAGAAGTACGACCGCACCATCATGGTCCGGCTGGTCAAGGGCGCCTATTGGGACACCGAGATCAAGCGGGCCCAGACGCTGGGGCTCACGGGTTATCCCGTCTTTACCCGCAAGGCGAACACCGACGTTTCCTATATAGCTTGCGCCAAGAAACTGCTTGGCATGACCGATCGTATCTATCCGCAATTCGCCACCCACAACGCCCATACCGTCGCCGCCATCCTGTCGATGGCCGGAAATCGCGACTCCTTCGAGTTCCAGCGCCTGCATGGCATGGGCGAGGCGCTGCACGAGACGGTGCGCCAGGCCGAACGCACGCGCTGCCGCATCTATGCGCCGGTCGGCGCGCATTCCGATCTGCTGGCCTATCTTGTCCGGCGGCTGCTGGAGAACGGCGCCAATTCCTCTTTCGTGCACCAACTGACCGACGAGGATGTCGAGCCGGAGGATATTGCCCGCGATCCGCTCGAAACGGTCCAGGACCAGGGGCCCGCCGCCAATCCGGCGATTGCCCGGCCGTCCCAGATCTTTGGCTCCGGCCGCCGCAACTCCAGAGGATTCGACATCACCGATACGGTGACGCTGGCGGCAATCGACAAGGCCAGAGCGGCCTTTGCCGGACCAGATCGCTGGCATGCCAAGCCGATCACGCGCGCCGCCGGCTATGGCAAGCAGCGCCCGGTCGTCAACCCAGCCAAGCCTTCGGACGTGGTCGGCACGGTCAGCGAGGCCGCCGCCAAGCAGGTGGCGACCGCCGTACGCTTCGCCGTGGAGGCACAGCCCGCCTGGGCAAAACGTCCGGTTGCCGAGCGTGCCGCCATCCTCGACCGCGCCGCCGATCTCTATGAAGCCAACGCCGTCGAGTTCTTTGCGCTGGCCACCCGCGAAGCCGGAAAATCACTGGCCGATGGCGTGGCCGAAGTGCGCGAGGCCGTCGACTTCTTGCGCTACTACGCTGCCGAAGCGGCCAACAACGAAGCCGGCACGCAGGCGCGTGGCGCCATCGTCTGCATCTCGCCATGGAATTTCCCGCTCGCCATCTTCACCGGCCAGATCGCGGCGGCACTCGTCACCGGCAATTCGGTCATCGCCAAGCCGGCCGAGCAGACGCCGCTGATCGCCTTCCGCGCCGTCGAGCTGTTGCGCGAGGCCGGCGTACCGGAAGACGTCATCCAGCTGCTGCCCGGCGACGGCCCCTCGGTCGGTGGCCCGCTAACCGCTGATCCGCGCATTGCCGGCGTCTGCTTCACCGGCTCGACCGAGGTCGCCAAGCTCATCGAGAAACAGCTGGCCGAGACGGCTGCGCCGGACGCGATGCTGATCGCCGAGACCGGCGGCCTCAACGCGATGATCGTCGATTCCACCGCGCTGCCCGAACAGGCGGTGCGCGACATCCTGGCCTCGGCCTTCCAGAGTGCGGGCCAGCGCTGCTCGGCGCTGCGCGTGCTCTATGTGCAGAAGGACGTCGAGAAGAAGATGCTGGAGATGCTGAAGGGCGCCATGGAGGCGCTCAACATTGGCGATCCCTGGCAGATTTCGACCGATGTCGGTCCGGTCATCGATGATGAGGCACAGGCCTCGATCCGCGACTATTGCACGAAGAGGGGCCTCGAGGGCCGGCTGATCGCCAAGCTCGAGGCGCCGAAGGACGGCCGCTTCGTCGCGCCGCATGTCTTCCGGGTCAAGGGCATCGAGGAGATGGACCGCGAAGTGTTCGGGCCGGTGCTGCATGTCGCCACCTTCGACGCCGATGAGATCGATGCGGTCATCGCCGCCATCAACCGCAAGGGCTATGGCCTGACCTTCGGCCTGCACACCCGTATCGAAGGCCGCGTCCAGCATTTCGTCGACGGCATCCATGCCGGCAACATCTATGTTAACCGCAACCAGATCGGTGCGGTGGTCGGATCGCAGCCATTTGGCGGCGAGGGGCTGTCGGGCACCGGGCCGAAGGCCGGCGGCCCGCACTATCTCCGGCGTTTCCGCAAGGGGCCCGAAGCTGGTACCGAGATTGCCGAGGGCCACAAGGTGACGGCGACCGAGCTGGCCGACAATCTGCCCGATCCAACGCTGGGCGGCTGGTCGACGCGGCCGGATCGAATTGCGATCCTGAGGAAACATCTGCGCGGCAAGGGCGCTGCCGCCATTGGCGCCGCCGCTGCAATCGATTTCGGTCAGGTCGACCTGCCCGGGCCGACCGGCGAGGCCAATACGCTGTCGCTGTCGCCGCGCGGCCGCGTGCTGTGTCTCGGCCCCGACGGCGACACGCTGCTTGCCCAGACGATCCAGGCGCTCGCCGCCGGCAATGCAGTGCTCGCCGTTGCACCGGGTGCACCGGCCGCACTCTCCGCATTGACCGGCAAGGGCTTGCCATTGGCTGCTATAGACGGCCGGCCTGATCCGGTCGAGGCGCGCTCGTTGCGCGTCGATGTCGTCGCTTTTTCAGGCACACCGGAAGCCGCACGCATCGTGCGCAAGGTCATCGCCGACAGGACTGGCCCGATCGTGCCGCTGGTCAGCGAGGTGCTCAACCCGGCGGCCTATGCGCATGAGCGGGCCGTCTGCGTCGACACGACCGCGGCCGGCGGCAATGCCAGCCTTCTGGCTGCGGCATAAGCAGGTCCGCCTCGCTTGCTTTGTGTCGAGTTGCCGGGGATAAGCATGGGCGGCAATTCGAGCGGGGCGACCGATCAGATGAACGACAAGTCCCCACCGTTTGAGCTGCCTTGCGTGGCGGTGATCATCACCTGCTACAATTACCGGCCTTACGTCGAACAGGCGATCCGCTCGGTGTTGGCGCAAACCTACCGGAACTGGGACTGCGTCATTGTCGACGACGCCTCGACCGACGGTTCGGCCGACCATATCCGCCAGCTTCTGGCAGCCATTGACGATCCGCGCCTGCGCCTGCTGGCGCGCTCACAAAATGGCGGGCAGATCGCGGGATTCCGCGATGGCTTTGCCGCGACCGACGCGCCTTTCGTGGTGTTTCTCGATGCCGACGATGCGTGGCTGCCGGATTTTCTCCTGGCGCACCTGTCTGCCCACCTCAACGCAACGCATTCGGCCGCGCTGTCGAGCTCCGATGTGTTCCTGGTCGATGGCAGCGGCACCTTGCTGAGCGGCACTTTCCTTCCCCTGCGCAAACCCCGCTCCAGGCCCGATGGCAATGGCGTCGCCATCGCGCCTGGTGGCCAGCTTGCCGGCATAGCGTCCGGGATTGCCTACGCATCGGAGCATCCGGTGACCTATTTCACGCCCGCGACAACCGGCTGGCTATGGTCACCATGCTCGGCGATCATGTACCGGCGTGGCGCGCTGGAATCGGTCCTGTCCTTCCCGTTCAAGGCCAAGGTGGGGACGGATTATCTGACGGCCACATGCGCACATCTGGCCGGCGGCAGCCTCATCTTGTCCGAAGGCCTCGGCCTCTATCGCCTGCACGGGTCGAACCTGTCCTCCACCGGCACTGGCTTTGCCGGCGGCCATGTGCGGCAAACGCCTGCCTACCGGACCTACAGGAGCACATTGGCGGCGGATGTCGTCGACTATGTGCTGGAGAACTCAGCCTGGCTCAGTGATGTCAACGGGCGCAAATTCATACCCGCATTCCTGACGCAGCATGTGCGTCAGTTCAGGGAGCTGGCCGACGATCCGCGGCTAATGCGATACCTGACCCGGAGAAGGCCCTGGCAGTGGCTGCGCTTGCACATTGCCCAGTGGCTGCGTCGGCTGGGTGGGCGCGGTTCCACGCGATCGTGACGAGGGAGGTCCTTGCATTTGCTCCGGCAAAGCCGCGTCAGGCGCCTTCGACGACGGAAAAGCCTTCGAATTGCGGATGACCGAGATAGTGGACCTTGGTCGTGCCGACATTCCTGTGCGCGGCGCGGAAATTCTCTGACTTGGTCCAGGCGACGAAATCGTCCTGGCTTGCCCACACCGTGTGCGAGGCAAACAGCGTGTAGCCTTCGGTCTCGTTGACCGGGCCGCGCAGCAGATGGAATTCCCGAAAACCCTTCATCTCGGCGAGGCTGGAATCGCGGTTTTTCCAGACGGCCTCGAAATCGTCCTCCGAGCCGTTCTGCACCTTGAAGCGGTTCATGGCGATGTACATGGTGTTTCCTTTTAAAATCAATGGATTGCTGGGATTTCCAATGGTTCGGACGCGGGACATTCAAAACGGTCCAATGGCGCCGGTGAACTCCAGGCTGCTGCCGATTTTGGGCGGGATGGGCGGGAAGGGGGCTGCCTTGCGAACGATGCCAAGCACGATCTGGTCGAAGTTTGGCGATCCGGACCTTTCCAGGATACGCAGGTCATCAATGCCGCGTTTGCTGCTGATAACGAATGTCACAACGGCATTGTTTCGCGCGGTCAGTTGCAGGGAGGGCGGGACGGCTCGATTGACACGGCTGAGCTTTCTGATCACGTCGCCGCGGTAGCTATCTTCCGCGGCACTGCCTGGTTCTTCTTGTTTTTTGCCCTTGCTGGCCGCCTGAGCCAGCCGGTCCTGGCCGTCAGCGGTGCCGCGCTTCTCGGCCACTGCTTTTGAAGGGACCGCCGCCGGCGTTGGCCTGGCGCTTGGGATTGGCGGTTGCTCTGGGACAGCGACAGGCGTTTCGATGGTTTCGGCCTGGGTGCTCGGCTGTGCCGGCGTTTCGGCTTTGGCGGCCACGCTTTGGCCATCGGAGCGCGGGGTCGCCGCCACCAGTATATCTGGCTGTTTGACAGCTTCCGGCAGGGGCTTGGGCAGCGGCTTGACTACTTCCCGGGTAGGCTCGGGAGCGTGGTTCACGGCTTCCTGTACAGGCTGCGAAGGTTTTGTCGGCTGCACCGGCCTGGCTGCCTTAGCGGGCTGTGGTTTGGCCGGCCGCGGTGTCGGCTCCAGCGTGACATTGATTGCCGCCGGATCCTTGTCCAACGCGCTGCCGGCCACCTTATCTCCGGTCTGATCGCTGCCTTCCGATTGCACCGCATCCCTGGAATTGAATGTGCCGGAAGGGGAGATCAGAAAGAATGCCGCCGCTGCGGCATGGAGCAGGCCGGAGACGACGATGGCTGTGGGCCATTTGCCGCTAAAGGCCGCTGGCCGTGCGACTGCAAGCGGTTCGGCCGGCGCTATCGCCAGCTCGCTGCCGGCGTCGGGGAAGGGACTGATTTCCTGCATGTCGCGGGCCGGAAATTGCAGCGACCAGCGGGCAAAAGTCAAATCAAGATCGTTTGCTCCTGGTGTCAGCGACCCGTGGCCGGCCATTGGCCAGGCCACGGTATTTCGCGTGAATGCGGGATGCAGTCCCAACGCCGTTCTCAGACGCCGAAAGCGATGCCGGTCTTGGTGTCCGTCTTCAGCTTGCGCATGCAGGCCGCCGGTTCGACGCCGGAGCCGGCGCATTCCGTCGCGCTGTTGATCAGCACGCGGCTGATCTTGGCGCAGTCGCTGCCGGCGAGATCAAAGCGCGTCACCTTGGTCTTGCCTGCCGGCAGGTCCTTGAAGTCGAGCACGGTCAGCCGGTCGACGATGCCGGTCTCGTTGAACAGGGCGATCTCGAACGCCGCCTTGGAGAGGTCGGCGCCGAGATTGTTGTTGACCAGGAAGGTCAGCCGGCAGCCCTTGTCGGAAGGTTGCGCGGCATTAAGCTCCAGGGTCAGCGCAGGGACCGGCGCGGACCCTTCAGCCCACGCCGGAACCATCGCAAGCGACATCGCCAGCGTCGAGGTCAGCAGACGAAGAGATGTCGTCAAGCTCGTCATAATCATCAGCCTCCAAATCGCATTGTTGCCGCCAGCTTCAGCGTTATGCCCGGCTCGTAGACCGCGACTGTCGTGGTGCCGTTCAGCGGGTTGGCGTATTTGACGTCGAACAGATTGTCGGCGCGGAAATCGACCTTCAGATTGTCGGTCGCCTGATAGCTGGCGAAGGCATTGACCAGCGTGTAGTCCTCGGCCACCGCATTGCCCTTCGGCTTGCCGTTGTATTGCACCTCGCCGCCGACGGTCAGCTTGTCCTCGAGGAAACGCAGGCCGAGTTGGGCGGTGACCTGCGAGGAGGGGATTGTGGCGAGATCGGCTTCCACACCCTTGTAGGAAATGGTGTGGCCATTGGTGATGGATGCCGAAAGCCCGGCATAGCCCCATCCGGCGTCGTAGACGCTTTCAAACTCAAAGCCGTGGATCTTGGCCTTGGCGAAATTCTGGTACTGATAGCAGATCGGAATGCCGGGGCCGAACGGGCAACCACTGCCTGGGGCGAACGGCGACAATGTCACGCCTTCGATGTAGTCGTCGACGTCGTTGTTGAAATATGCCGCCTTGATGCGGAGTGCGTCGCCAGCCTCCAATATATCGTTCTGCTTGTAGTTGATGCCGAATTCGGTCGTCTTGCCGGTCTCAGGCCGCAGGTTTGGATTGGGCAGGAATGGAAAAGTGACGCCCGCCGGATGGTTGCCGCTGATCAGCGTCTCCGTCAGCGAGGGCGAACGGTAGCCCTCCGCGTAAGTGCCATAGAATTGCAAGCCGGCAAGGCTGGCGTTGTCGAAGGGCGAGACGCCGACGGTGATGCGCGGCGACAACCGCTCGCCCGATGTATGGTGGGTGTCATCCTTAAGGCTGTAGCTGTCGTAACGCAGCCCGGCGATCACCTCGAGCCAGTCCCAGGTGAGCTTGTCCTGGACATAGGCGCCGGACACATTCCGCTTGCCCGACGGCGTGTAGAAACTGTCGCCACCGGCGGTGCCACCAGTCTTGACGTCGTCATTCACCCAGTCGCCGCCATAGGTCAATTCGTGCGCAACCCCACCGGTCTCGAATCGGGAGGTGTTCCAGATGTCGATTGCGGCCGTGCCGACATCGAAAGTCGACGTCGAGCCGGTTGGCAGCACCACCGGAAGACCTGTGACCGGATCGAAGCGGTTTTGCGGAACAAGGCTGGTCAGGTCGAGATTGGTCTTGTTGTACGAGGTGTTGATGTGGAGATCGAGCCAGCTCTTGTCTTCGTCGGTGATGTTGTAACGGGCCGTGAAGGTGTTCGACTTCAGGTCGACGTCATTGACCGGGATGCCGCCGCTGGTTTCGTCCCAGCTGTCGCTTGAGCCGACCCAGCCGAGCTTCAGCTCGCTGTTGTCGGTCGGACGGATGGTGGTCTTGAGCAGGCCGCTCAAGACGTCGAAGCCGGTGCCGTTGACGCTGTCGCCGCCGCCATCCTTGTAGTTATCGTAATTGCGGTAGACGATGTTGCCGAGCGCATCCCAGTTTTCATTGAAACGGTAGGCGCCGGTGGCGCTGGTGGTCCAGCCCTTGCCGTTGCTCTCATAGCGTCCGGTTACCGAAGCGCCCCATGTTTCCTCCGGCTTGAGGAAGTCCGCGGCGTCCTTGGTGTCGAAGAAGACGACGCCGCCGATGGCGCCCGAACCATAGGTGTTGGCGACAGGACCGCGGATTACGTCGACGGATTTGATGAGCTCGGGATCGATGTAGAAGGTCGACTGCGTGCCATGGTCGGAGCGCTGGAAATCCTGGCGCGCGCCGTCGACGATGACCGCGACGCGGCCGAAATCCTGCAGGCCGCGAATGTTGATGCTGGTGCTGACGCGCCTGGCGTCGGCCTGTGCTGCGACACCGGGCACGCCGAACAGCATCTCGTTGGGTGTCGTCGCCATGCGGCGGTCGAGCTGTTCCTTGTCGAGATGGCTGGCCGAGGCCAGCGATTCGATCGCCGTCTCCCCGGTGCGGCTGAGCACCAGGATCTTGTCGAGCAGCGTCGCACCCGCGGGGGCTGCCTTCTCCTGGTCAGCCTTCTTCGATTGATCCGTCTGCTCGCCCGCCGGCTGCGTTACTTGCTGGGCATGCGCCGATGGCGCGGACAGGGCGATCGCCGCCACGCTTGCCAAAAAAGCCGCCACACCGTTCGCCGCCGACCGGCCGCGCCATTCCCAGTTCACCAACAACCCCATGCCCCAACTCCAGATTCCAGGTTTCGTGCTGGCTGGCCCGTGGCTCGCTGGCATTTTTGATCGTGTCCGGCGTGTTAAATGTTGACTCATTTAATCCGGTATTGCACTGACTAATAAACATGATTATTCAAGTCAAGAAATAAATCGGATCTTCGCAACGCCTAGCCAGACGCCCGGCACAGGAAAGGGATCGACCCAGATGAACACGCACAATCCCAATGACTTTCGCTACCGCGTCCGCCGTTCCGACGAGGCCCCCGTCACCCGCTTCGACCGGGTTCCGCTTGCGGTCAGGACATTGTCCAGCAACACGCTGTTCCAGGGCGAGCACGAGATCGGCATCGAGCATCATGGCGCGCTCTACCGGCTGAAGATCACCCGTCAGGGCAAGCTCATTCTCAACAAGTAAGGCAAGGCAGTAGGGACGAGACATGGACCAGCGCGTAAAACCCGCCCCGCATGAAATCCGGCGGGCACGGACGGAAAATCCGAAAACGCGCGAGCGTGACCTGGCCGCCCAACTCGGCATTTCGGAAGCCGAGTTGGTCGCCGCGCATTGCGGCGACGGCGTCATCCGCGTCGAGCCGCGCGTCAACGATCTCTTGACCGGTCTCGAGGCCGTCGGCGAGGTGATGGCGCTGACCCGCAACGAAAGTGCGGTGCACGAAAAGATCGGCGTTTACGACAAGGTTGTCACCGGTAACCACAATGCCATGGTGCTTGGCGAGAATATCGACCTGCGCATCTTCCCAAAGGTCTGGGCACACGGCTTCGCCGTGGAGAAGCGCGACGGCGACGACATCCGCCGCAGCCTGCAATTCTTCGACGCGGCAGGCGAGGCGGTGCACAAGGTGCATCTGCGCCCAACTTCCAGCCTCTATGCCTACCAGAAGCTGGTCGCCTCGCTGGAATCGTCCAACCAGGAACCGACAGTCGCCATTGCTGGGCCATTCTCCGACGATGAGGGCGAGGCCACGGCGACGACCGCCAACCTTGACGATCTGCGCGACCGCTGGAGCCGGCTGACCGACGTGCACCAGTTCTTCGGCATGCTGAAAACGCTGAAGCTCAGCCGCCGCCAGGCGGTGCGCATGGTCGGCACGGACTATGCCTGGCTGCTCGACAATGACGCGGTCCGCGCCATGTTCCATCACGCCGCCGAAGGCGAGATGCCGATCATGTGCTTCGTCGGCAACCGCGGCTGCATCCAGATCCATTCCGGACCGGTCAAGTCGATCAAGCCGATGGGGCCGTGGATCAATGTGCTGGACGAGACCTTCCATCTGCACCTGCGCACGGACCACATCCATGAAGTCTGGGCAGTGCGCAAGCCGACCAAGGACGGCCATGTCACCTCGCTCGAGGTCTACGCCGCCGACGGCGAGATGATCATCCAGTTCTTCGGCAAGCGCCACGAAGGCGAAAGCGAGCGCGACGATTGGCGCTTCCTGGCCGAGAACCTGCCGCGCATCCCGAACCCGACGGCAGCCTGAGGAACAAACGATGTCTTTTCTTTCGAAATCGCCGACCACGCGTGGCGCAATGGTCGGCCTTTCCCTCGTTTTCGCCATGCTGCAGCCGGCTGCCGCCACCGAAGGCGTCTCGATTTTCACGGACACCTCGAAGATCGTCGCCATAGGCGGTTCGATCACCGAGATCGTTTATGCGCTTGGCGAGGAGAAACATCTGGTGGCGCGCGACTCCAGCAGCCGCTATCCGAAGGCGGCGTTCGACCTGCCCGATGTCGGCTATATGCGCGCGCTGTCGCCGGAAGGTGTGCTGTCGGTCAATCCGACCGGCATCCTGGCGCTGCACGGCAGCGGTCCCAAGGAAGCCGTCGATGTGCTGAAGAAGAGCAGCGTTCCGTTCGTCGAAGTGCCTGAGCATTATAGTCACGAAGGCATCCTCGATAAGGTCCGCATCGTCGGCAAGGCACTGGGCGTCGATGCCAAGGCCGAGGTCTTGGCCAAGGAGCTCGATGCCAAGCTCACCGCTGCGGAAAAACAGACGGCGTCGATCAAGGAGCGCAAGCGTATCCTGTTCGTGCTGTCGATACAGGGCGGCAAGATCCTGGCGGCCGGCGGCGATACCGCGGCCGACGGCATGGTCAAGCTCGCGGGTGGGGTCAATGCCGTTGAAGGCTTTTCCGGCTACAAGCAGATCTCCGACGAGGCGATCGTCACCGCCAGGCCCGATGTGATCCTGATGATGAGCAATGCCGGACCGCCATTGTCGGACGACGAATTGTTCGGCAATCCGTCTGTTGCCTCGACGCCGGCCGGAACCGCGCGCAAGCTGATCCGCATCGATGGCGGCTATCTGCTCGGCTTCGGGCCACGCACGGCTGAAGCCATCCACGACCTCGCTGTCTCGCTCTATGGCGCTGAAGTCACGGACTAAGCATCATGGTCGACCAATCGATCGCCGGCCCGGTGAAGGTGATGGCGAATGCATCCGAAGGCGACCGCTCGGGCCGCGCCCGCATCGTCATCCTGCTGTTGTGCCTCGGGCTCGCGGCTGCCGCGCTTTTGTCGCTCACGTCAGGGGCGTCGGATGCTTCGGCCGTCAACGTTCTCAAGGACTGGCTGCTTGGAGCCGTCCCGGGTGATGCAGCGCTGAGCGCCCGTGACAGTCTGATCGTCTACGACATCCGCATGCCGCGCATCATCCTCGGCATGCTGGTCGGCGCGGCGCTCGCGGTCTCCGGCGCGGTCATGCAGGGGCTGTTCCGCAATCCGCTGGCCGATCCCGGCCTGATCGGCGTTTCCGCCGGCTCCAGCCTCGGCGCGGTCGCCGTTATCGTTCTTGGCACCACGGTGCAGGCGCCGGTGACAGCCTTGTTCGGCACGCTCGCGCTGCCGTTGGCGGCCTTCTTCGGTGGTCTTGCCACGACACTGGTGCTCTATCAGGTCGCTACGCGACGCGGGCAAACCTCGGTCGCCACCATGCTGCTGGCCGGCATCGCGCTGGCAGCCCTTGCCATGGCGCTGACCGGCATTCTCATCTTCATGGCCGACGATCGCCAGCTGCGCGACCTGACCTTCTGGCAATTGGGATCGCTCGGTGGCGCAACCTGGCAGAAGATCGGTTCCGTTGGGCCGATCATCATATTGGCACTGGCGGCGATGCCGTTCCTCGCGCGGGGCCTCAACGCGCTGGCGCTGGGCGAGGCGACCGCCGGCCATCTCGGCATACCGGTGCAGCGGCTGAAATACACGGCCATCATCGGTGTCTCGGCTGCGGTCGGTGCATCCGTCGCCGTCAGTGGCGGCATCGGCTTCGTCGGCATCGTCGTGCCGCATCTGCTGCGCCTGCTGATCGGTCCGGACAATCGCTATTTGCTGCCGGCCTCGGCGCTGCTCGGGGCCTCGCTGCTGCTGTTGGCGGATGCGGTCGCCCGCACCATCGTGGCGCCGGCGGAATTGCCGATCGGCATCGTCACCGCGATCGCAGGCGCGCCATTCTTCCTGTGGATCCTGCTGCGCAAGCGCGGCGTCGTCGATCTGTGAGACCTGGGATCTGTGAGACTTTTGTGAGGCTGGGATGATCGAGGCAAGGGATGTTTCCGTTGATATCGCCGGCAAGCGTATCGTCGGCGGGGTCGATTTCGATGCACGGCCCGGCGAGATCGCGGCAATCGTCGGCCCCAATGGCTCCGGCAAGACGACCTTCCTGAAGGCCTTGTCGGGTGAACTCGCCTATACCGGGCGCGTCACCCTCAACGGCCGCGATCTCTCGGCGATGAAACCGGTCGAGATTGCCGTGCATCGCGCGGTGCTGCCGCAGGCGACGACGCTGTCCTTCCCGTTCACGGTGCGAGAGGTGGTCAAGCTCGGTCTTGTCGGCGGCCGCTCGGGTGTCTTGCCGGGCGAGGATGCGCGACTGCCGGAGCGGGCGTTGGCGCGTGTCGACCTCGATGGTTTTGCCGGGCGTTTCTACCAGGAGCTTTCGGGCGGCGAGCAGCAGCGCGTCCAGCTTGCACGCGTGCTATGCCAAGTCTGGGCGCCGGTGCTCGACAGCAAGCCGCGCTATCTGTTTCTCGACGAGCCGGTTTCCAGCCTCGACATCAAGCACCAGCTGATCATCATGAACATCGCCCGCGATTTCGCCCGAAGGGGCGGCGGCGTGGTCGCCATCCTGCACGACCTCAATCTGACGGCCATGTATGCCGACCGCATCTTCGTCATGCATCGCGGCCGGCTGGCCGCGACCGGTTCGCCGCTGGATGTGCTGAGCGACGATCTGATCGAAAAGTGTTCGACTGCCGGCTCAGGGTCGGCGTGCTGCCGACTGGGAACGTACCCTTCGTCTTGCCGCAATCGTCGGTCGGCTGATATTCAGGTGAGGCTGGCCTGTCCAGGTCAGGCGGCCGGGGCGCGGCGCTCCAGCATGTCAATGCCAAGCAGGTTGCGCACATTCGGCCTTGCCGCCACCATGTCGGCGACGGTGTAGCGGGCAAGCACGGCGAAGAAGGCATTGAGAGCCTCGCGCAGCGCTGAATTCAGCGCGCAGCTGTCGACCAGAGGGCATTCGGCGGCGTCATTTTCGAAGCATTCGGCCATGGCAAAGCTCTCTTCCGTCACGCGCACGACGTCGAAGAGGCTGATGGACTCCGCGGCGCGGCCAAGCCGGACGCCGCCATTGCGGCCGCGCACCGTCGCCACCAGGCCATGCTCGACCAGTGGCTGCAGGATCTTGAAAAGGAACAATTCCGACACCGAATAGGCGGCCGCGATTTCGGGAATGCGGCTCAGCCGGTCATTGTTGGCGGCACAGTACATCAGGATGCGCATGGCATAATTGGTCTGGCGTGTAAGCCGCATTTTTGTCCTCACTAGGCGCCGGCGCGGTGCAACCACGCCGGATTCCAGAACTTTGCTGGCGCGGCTCTGACCCGGAATTTCGGATTCGCCACACTGGCCTGGGCGAATATGGCCTATACCTTGGAGTAATTCCAGACTAGCAGCGCGTGATAGATGAATATTCTCGTCAACTTTATGTGCGCAACCCGGCAAAACGCGGGAAAAACCTGTCGTCGCGGGCATTTCGGCGGTCGAGGCGCTAGATAGTCCGAGATCGCCCCCTGCGTTCGACGAGGAGCAGTTCATTCATGTCACAATCGGCTCCGTCCCTGGCGCCTGTCCATTTCGATGCCGACGGGGCCGCCAAGCTCTCCGCGCTACGGCGCACCAAATTCATCGCCACGGCCGCGCTGGCGCTTTGCGTGCTGGTGTTTGCCCTGGCCAAGTCGTTCCAAGGCACCTATCCGTGGCTGGGCTTCGTTGCGGCCTTCGCCGAGGCGGCGACCATTGGCGGCCTTGCCGACTGGTACGCGGTGGTGGCGCTGTTCAGGCGGCCGCTCGGGCTGCCGATCCCACACACCGCCATCATCCCGGAAAACCAGAACCGCATCGCCGACAATCTCGGCCGCTTCATCGAGGCCAATTTCCTGGCGCCCGAGCCGGTGCGCGAAAAACTCGCCGAGGTCGATTTTGCAGCGCTCGTCGCCGACTGGCTGGCCGACGCCGAACGCGCCGCCGGCCTGTCGCGTTTCGTCGTGCGGCTGGTGCCGCAGACACTTGCCGCGGTCGAGCAGTCCGGCCTGCGCGGCTTCGTCACCAGCCGCATGCTCGAGCAGATCGAAAAGGTGCCGCTGGCGCCGCTGGCGGCGGAACTGTTGTCGGCACTCACCGACGACCGCCGTCACCAGAAACTGTTCGACGAGTTCATCAAGGTGATCGGCCGGTTCCTGAACGACGAACAGGCACTGGCGACAATGCGCGAAAAAATCCGCGAGGAATTGCCGTCGCTGTTCAACCTGTTCAGAGCCGACGCCTATCTCCTGAAGAAGATCGTCGCTTCGGCTGGGGCCTTGCTCGACGAGGTGCGGGCCGATCCCGACCATCCGATGCGCGCCGAGTTCGACCGTT
The DNA here is from genome assembly GCF_056174585.1 of Mesorhizobium kamtschaticum. Classification (NCBI taxonomy): domain Bacteria; kingdom Pseudomonadati; phylum Pseudomonadota; class Alphaproteobacteria; order Hyphomicrobiales; family Phyllobacteriaceae; genus Mesorhizobium; species Mesorhizobium kamtschaticum. The sequence goes on from NZ_CM149691.1 coordinate 4,321,722, forward strand.
TCGCGCAAGGCTTCATCGAAAAACTCAGGACATCGAAGCAGTATGCCAAACGCGCCGAGCAGATGAAGCGGGATTTTCTGGCTCGGCCGGAGGTCAAGGGATTGGCCGGCGACATGTGGGAGAGCCTCAGCCTGTTCATCGAGCAGGACGCCAAGGCGCCGAATTCGGTGATCCGCGCGCATCTCGCCAACATGTTCGTCGAGGTCGGGCGTCATCTCGCCGGTGATGTGCAGATCCGGGCCGACATGAACCAGGGGTTCGTCGTGGCGCTGGCCTCCTTCGTCGAGAGTCAGAAGAGCGGCGTGTCGAAATTCATCGCCGACCAGGTCAAGCGCTGGGATCTTGCCCAATTGACGCGGCTGATCGAGATGAACATCGGCAGGGACCTGCAATACATCCGCTTCAACGGCATGATCATCGGCGGGTTGGCGGGTATCGTGCTCTACACGATCGAGCTGCTGCTCCCGGTCAATTGATGCGCTCCGATCGCCAGGTTCGAAATGGACACGCGGCGCGCGAGTGATATGCTCCCGGGCGAGGGCTGCCGCATTTGCGGCAAAGGGGAGAAGACATCATGGCCAAGCAACCGGAATCCGATTCCTTCATGGACATGTTCGGCAGGTTTGGCCGCGACCTGAAGGTGCCCAATGTCGATGTCGAGGCGATCCTTGCCCATCACCGCAAGAACCTCGAAGCCTTGGAGAAATCGGCGCGAGCCGGCGCCGCCGGAGCGACCTCGCTGTTGTCAAGGCAACGCGAACTGCTGCAGGACACGCTGCGCGAGGTTGCCGACATGGCGCAGAGCTACCGGGCGCCGGGCAATCCGCAGGAGTTGATGGCCAAACAGACGGAGTTCGCCCGCAAATCCTTCGAGGCTGCGCTGAAGAATGCCGACGAGGTGGCCGAACTGGCCCGGAAATCCGGCGCCGAATCGATCGAAATCCTGCGCGAGCGCATCAAAGAGGCGATGCAGGAAATCCGCGCCGGCTATGGGCAGAAATAGGCTCTTGCAGCCTGCCGTTTCGCCTTCGCAGGGCACGCGGCCTCCCGACTTTGCAACCTTGCCCATAGTTGCATTCGCGCCACGGATAGGCTCCCGGCAGCCTTGGAACGTCCAAGAATTCCGAATTCGGCCTGCCATTGCATGGTAAGGCATGGCACGATTCAGCCGGAATTCGGCGGAACGGATTCACGCAGGGCGAATTGACAGGGGCCGTCCGTTCGTGGTCCGGAGGCGCGGTGAGCTATCGGGAAAGCAGGAATGACAGAAGTACGGCCTAAAACGCCGCCGACCTACGAGCAGTTGAGAACGATGTCCGGGCAGGAGCTCGGTGTCTCGGAATGGACAACGGTCGACCAGGACCGTATCAACCAGTTCGCCGAATGCACAGGCGACCATCAATGGATTCATGTCGATCCTGAGCGGGCGCGGCGGCAAAGCCCGTTCCGCACGACGATCGCGCATGGTTATCTGACACTGTCGATCATCGGCGCGCTGGCGCTCGGCATGGGCATCGTGCCGGAAAACACCCAGGCGGCCTTCAACTATGGCTTCGACAAGGTGCGTTTCCTGGCGCCGGTCAAGGTCGGCGCGCGCATCAGGCTGCGCACGGTCCTGCTTTCCATGGAGGACAGGGGGCCCGGCCAGTATCTGATGAAGGCAGCCAATACGGTCGAGATCGAGGGCGAGGAAAAGCCGGCACTGATGGCGGAAACGCTGGTCATGCTCTATGAGCGCCGCAAACGGGCAGGGGCCTGAGGTATGCTGATATTCAGGTGAGGCCAGCCTGCAAATGGCTGATACCTGGGCTTCCGGTACTCATATGTGGACGGCCCCCTGCTTGCAAGGCTTGGTTGGGATGGTTTGATCGGATCGCTTGCGCTCATATGTCCGGCCTTTTGCGCGCGGATTTGTGAGCGCTGGCCAAGATGGGCTTCACGGATAGCGAGTTCCAAACACGTACACGACATTGGCTGCCGGTGAGCACCTCGGAATGCCTCGCTTGTCCCGGTTCGACCGGTCACACCATCTTCTCCTCTGCTTGCAAGTTCCGGCCTCGACGTCGAACGTGAACTCGACGCCGAACTCTGATCTCTTACGGCTGCACCGAGGTCGGATAGATGGCGCTGATAGGGCGATAATGCTCGCCGCTGACCATCAACCTCCAGGCGATCCGAGCGAGCTTGTTGGCCAGCGCCACCGCTGCCAGCTTGGGAGCTTTGCGCGCAATCAAGGCCCGTAACCACGGCCAGACCCGTTTGCTGCCACGCCGCATGTGCTGGATGAGAGCGGTCGCGCCCGCCACCAGCACACTTCGCAGCATCTCGTCGCCGGCGCGGGTAATTACGCCGAGCCTGTTTCTACCTGCTGTTGAATGGTTCTTCGGCGTCAGTCCGAGCCAGGCGGCAAAGTCCCGTCCCGATCTGAAGCCATGCGCATCCGTAACCTTGATGGCCAGCAGCGTCGCTCCGACGGGACCAACCGCTGGTATGGCGGCCAACCGCTGGCTCATTTCGTTCTGTCTGTGAAGCGCAAACAGCTTCTCATCGAGTGTGGTGACCTCGGCGCTGATATGCGCATAATCGCGCGCCAGCGTCTCGAACATGTCCCTGGCCGTGTCCGGGATCGTCACATCAGCGCGAATGTCAGCCAGCAGATCGCCGAGGCGGGAAAGCCCCTTGGGCGCGACAAGACCGAACTCCGCCGCAAAGCCCCGGATCGAATTGGCGAGCTGCGTGCGCCGGCCGATGAACCGCGCGCGCAGTTTCGCCAGCATTTGCGATCCCAACTGGTCGGCGCTCTTGATCGGAACAAAACGCATCTCTGGCCGGCTCATCGCCTCACAGATCGCCCCGGCGTCCGCCGCATCCGACTTGGAGCGCTTCACATAGGGCTTCACGTACTGCGGCGGCAGCAACACCACTTCATGGCCCAGCGCGCGCAATTCCCGCGCCCAGTAATGCGCCGCGCCACAGGCCTCCATGCCAATTTTCAGTCCCGAAAGCTCGGCAAAGAAGGCAAGCACCTGATTGCGCCGCAGCTTCTTGCAGCAACACCGGCTGTTCAGCTTCATTCACGCCATGCAACTGGAAAACGCTCTTTGACGTATCCATGCCAATGCGAATAAGTTTATCCACGGACGGTCTCCCTGGTTTGAGATCTGCAACGACCTCAATCTGGCACATCGCGATGCCGTCGGGGGCCGTCCACCCAACACGTACGAAAAGTACGCTCCGCTCCGGTTCTCGGAACCCACCATTTTCGGCTCGGCCTGACCTAAATCTCGATATACCCTGAATGGCTCACGTGAAGACTATTTTGAGGCGGATGTGCCAGGTATCCGGCTGGCAAAACGGGCCGAAAGAGCGGCTAGGATCAGCGCAGCCAGCACCATGCCGGTTGCCGCTTCGAAAGTGGTCTGCATTCCCTGCGCGGCCGCGGCCGGCGACAGGATCGTCGTGTCCGCAGCGCCTTGCCCCGTAGCGATGGCAAACACCGCCCCCATCAGGGATGCGCCGGTGATGAGGCCGAGATTGCGCGACAGGTTGAGCAGGCCTGATATGACGCCGCGCTCGCCAGCGCCGACACCGCTCATGACGGCTGCACTGTTCGAGGTCTGGAACAGGGCGTAGCCGAAGCAGGTGACGGTGATGGGAACGATGTAGCTGACGATGCCGAGTTTCGTCATGGCCAGCGACAGAAGAAATGTGCCTGTTGCAAGGCTGGTGAGCCCGGCGACCATCATCCTGTGGGCGCCGAAACGATCGGCAAGCCGTCCCGCCAAGAGCGCCGACAGGGTCGAGACAAGCGGCCCGGTCGAAAGCACCACGCCGACCATTGCGGCATCGAGCCCGAGCCCGCGGGACAGATAGAACGGGGCGACCACCAGGGTCGCCATCATCACCGTGGCGACGATGAGGCTCATGGCCAGACTGGCGCTGAGCCGAAGATCCCGGAAGCTGGCAAGCTGGATCAAGGGGTTCTTCGCGCGCCTCTGCGCGATGACGAATAGACCGACGCCGGCGGCGGTCGTAGCCAGCAGGCCGATGTTGAGCGCGCCAAAATTGCCCCGGCCAAGCGTCATGGCCAATGCATAGGCGGCCAGCGTCAGCGCCAGCAGGACAGTGCCCATCGCGTCGAACTTGCCTTGAGCGGCCTGCGCTGTCTTGCTGCGAGCGGGCAAGGCGCGCCAGGCGAGGGCGAAGGTCAGGAGGCCCAGCGGCACATTGACGAGAAATATCGCCCGCCAGCCGAGGCCGGCGATCAGCAGACCGCCGAGCGAGGGGCCGAGCGTCGTGCCGATCGCCGACATGGCGCCGAGCAGGCCCATGGCGCTGCCGGTCCGGTCCTTGCTCACGGTTTCGGCGACAAAGGCCAGCGTCAGCGCCATCATCAGCGCCGCGCCGAGCCCTTGCACGGCCCGCGCCGCGATCAGCAGCCACAGCGTCGGCGCCAGGCCGCACAGCACCGATGCCGATGTGAACAGCGCGATGCCGCCCAGCAGCAAGGGGCGGCGCCCGAACATGTCGGCCAGCCGCCCGGCGCTGACGATCAGCGTGGTGATGGCAAGGAGATAGGCCAGAACCACCCATTGCACGGCCTGGAACGTCGCCCCGAACGCTTGCATCAGCGAGGGAAGCCCGACGCTGGCAATGCTGGTTCCGAGCGACGACAGCAGCGTGGCGAGCGACAGGCTTGCCAGCGCCCAGACGGCGGATTGATTCTGTTGCGGGGCTGATATCAGCCCATCGCGATTTTGCGCGGCGACTGCCATGGCGATCTCCTTTCCATTCGCTCCGGAAACTGGAGTTGTCGGAGATCTAGTCCTGTGCTTGATATGGCGGAAGGCGCAGCATATGCATCATATTCGTGCACCAGACGCCACATCATGCTATGATCCGCGGATGACGCCCCCTGATCTCAATCTGCTTTTTGCTCTCGACGTTCTGCTGGCGGAAGGCAGCGTCGCCCGCGCGGCGCGCCGTCTGCGGCTCAGTCCTTCGGCGATGAGCCGGACCCTGGCGCGGCTGCGCGACGCGACGGGCGATCCCTTGCTGGTTCGCGCCGGGCGCGGCCTGGTGGCGACGCCGCGCGCGGAGGAATTGCGCCGGCAGGTCGGCTCTGTCGTCCAGGGCGCGGAGGCGCTGCTGCGCCCTGCCGAGTTGCTTGATCTCGCAAGCCTGGACAGGGTCTTCACGCTGCGCACCAACGAAGGCTTCGTCGAGGAGTTCGGGCCCCGTCTGGTCGCGCGCATCGAGGCCGATGCGCCAGGGGTGCGGCTGCGCTTCGCGGCAAAATCCGACAAGGATGTGATGTCGCTGCGCGAAGCGGCGATTGACCTCGAGATCGGCGTTGCCGGCGAAACCGGGCCCGAAGTGCGCATCCAGGCGCTGTTTCGCGACCGCTTCATTGGCGCCGTTCGATCAGGCCATCCCTTGACCGAGGGCATTGCGACGCCCGAGCGCTATGCGGCTGGCCGGCATATCAGTGTCTCGCGGCGTGGCCGCGAAAGAGGACCGATCGACGAGGCCCTGAGCGGGCTTGGCTTGCAGCGGAGGGTGGTGTGTATGGTCTCGGGTTTCTCGGCCGCGCTCGCCATGGCGCGCGCCTCGGAGCTGATCGCCAGCGTGCCCGAGCGGCATACGGCTGGCGCGCGCGCCGGCATGCACAGTTTTCCGCTGCCAGTTAGCACGGTGGAGGTCACCATCTCCATGCTCTGGCATCCGCGGCTCGACGCCGACCCAGCGCAACGCTGGTTGCGCGACTGCGTGCGGGAGGTCTGTGCGAGCCGCTGATTGAAAGCGACGTGCGATCACCGCTTCATCGCGGTTTCCAGCACCTTGAAAATCCGCTCGTCTTCGCATTGGGCGACGTTGAAGCGCAGGAAACGGCTGGCCGTTCCGGACAGGCTGAACGCATTGCCGGGCGCCAGCACGACATTGTCGGTAAGCGCCCGGCGCGCGACTTCGGCCGCGTCAACGCCATCGGGCAGGCTGCACCACAGGAACAGTCCGGCCGGCTGCTCGATCCACGGCGTGATGCCGATCGCCTTCAGCCGGGTGCCGGTCTCGACCATGGCGCGCGCGAGCTTTGCGCGCAGCAAATCCATGTGCTTGCGGTAGCTGCCGTCCTTGAGCAGCGTCAGCACCAGTTCAGCCGCCAGCCGCCCGCCGCCGAAAGGTGGTGGCGATCTTGAGGTCGGTCAGGCCCTCGATCCAGTCACGCGGCGCGGCGATGAAACCGCAGCGGATCGATGCCGACAGCGTCTTGGAGAAGCTGCCGATCTGGACGACGCGGCTGAGGCCGTTGAAAGCCGCCAGCCTCGGGGCAGGGGCATGTTCAAAATCGGCGAAGATGTCGTCCTCGACGATGGTCAGGTCCGACTGGTCGGCGAGCTTGAGCAGACGATGCGCGGTGACCGGCGACAGGATCGCGCCGGTCGGATTGTGGATGGCGGAGTTGGTGATGTAGAGGCGCGGCCGGTGCTCGGTAAGCGCCTGCGCGAACAACTCGATATCCGGTCCCGAGGGCGTGTAGGGAACGCTGACGACCTTGGCGCGGTGGGCGCGCAGCAAAGCGTGGAAATTGAAATAGCAGGGGTCGTCGACCAGCACCGTGTCGCCGGGCTCGATCAAGAACCGGCACAGAAGGTCGATGGCCTGCGTGCCCGATTCCGTCAGCATGATCTGTTCGGGCGAGACTTCGATGCCGTGCCCGGCCATGCGCCGCGCCAGCAACTGCCGCAGCGGCGGCAGGCCGAGCGGCGTGCCGTAATCGGCCAGCGCGACATCGTCGGCCCGCGCCACCGTGCGCAGTGCGCGGCGCAGCCCGGCCTGGGGCATCCAGGAGGCCGGCAGCCAGCCACAGCCGGGTTTCAGGGTCTCGTCGCTGGCATCCAGCGACTGGCGCGAAACCCAGAGCGGGTCGACGGCACGATCGAGCCGGGGACCGATCTCGGCCAGCGACAGCGGCGCCAGCGAGCCGGCGGCATAGAAGCCTGAACCCAGCCGGGAGCGGATCGTGCCTTCGGCTGCAAGACGCTCATAGGCTTCGACCACGGTGGATTTCGACACCTGCATGGATTGGGCGAAGGCGCGGATGGAGGGCAGCCGGGCGCCCGGTGTCAGGCTGCGCGCGGCGATCCGCTGGCGAATGGTCGCCATGACGCTTTCGACGAGGGTGGGGGCGTCCAGGGGCCGCGCGTCGTCCTTTTCCAAAGCGAAGTCCGTCATCCGTACTGCTCGTCAGGCCATTACAGTTTCGCTGAATTGTACCCCATTGTCTCTGGCTGCGCCATGGCATCTGCCCGATAGAAGGCGAAAGACATGGAGCCTGGAATGGACAAGACCGCGAGCGGCTGGCTGAACGGATTTATCGGCGTGTTGATCTTCTCAGGCTCGCTGCCGGCGACGCGCGTGGCCGTGATGGACTTCGATCCGACATTCGTGACATCGGCCCGCGCCGCGATTGCCGGGCTGCTTGGCCTGGCAATGCTGCTCTTGTTTCGGCAGAAGCGCCCGGAGCGGGGCGACCTGCTGTCGTTGGTGATCGTCGCGCTCGGCGTGGTGGTCGGCTTTCCCTTGCTGACCGCGCTGGCGCTGAAGCACGTCACCTCCGCCCACTCGATCATCTTCGTCGGCCTGCTGCCGCTGGCAACCGCGATCTTCGGCGTGCTGCGCGGCGGTGAGCGTCCACGGCCGGCGTTCTGGCTGTTTTCCTGCATCGGCAGCGCGCTGGTCGCGGGCTTCGCGCTGATGCAAGGCGTGACGGCGTCGCCGGTCGGCGATGGCCTGATGCTCGCCGCTATCGTCGTCTGCGGCCTGGGCTATGCCGAGGGCGCCGCGCTGTCGCGCAAGCTCGGCGGCTGGCAAGTGATTTGCTGGGCGCTGACGCTGTCGCTGCCGATCATGCTGGTGCTGACTGTTGCGACGCTGCCGCCGTCCTTTGCCGCCGTCGGCTCCCACGCCTGGATCGGTCTCGCCTATGTCTCTCTGTTCAGCATGCTGATCGGCTTCGTCTTCTGGTATCGCGGCCTGGCGCAAGGCGGCATTGCCGCCGTCGGGCAGTTGCAGCTGCTGCAGCCCTTCTTCGGCCTGGCGCTGGCGGCGACGCTGCTGCACGAGCAGGTCAGCCCGCTGATGGTGGTGGTTACGCTCGGCGTCGTGGCGTGCGTGTTCGGAGCGAAGAAGTTCGCGCGGTAGACGCCCGCCCTAAAACTTCGTCACCACCCCAATGCCGATACCTTCAAAACCGCCCATCGCCATGAGCGCCGCGGGCGCCTCGTCGAGGCTGATCTTCTTGCCGACCAGCAGTTCGGGCTTGAGCTTGCCGTTGCGGATCATGTCCATCATCGCCTGGTAGCGATAGGCCTGCATGCCGTGGCTGCCGAGGATTTCGAGTTCAAAGGCGATGACCTTGTCCATCGGCACTTGCGGGCGGGCGTGTTCGCCCAGCATCAGGCCGACCTGCACATGGCGGCCGCGCCGGCGCAGATTGGCGATCGAGTTGAACGAGGTGGTGGGGTGGCCGAGCGCGTCCATCGACATATGCGCGCCGCCATTGGTGATCTGCTTGACGGCCTTGACCACATTCGGCGTCGTCGACGCGTTGATGGTCGCCACGGCGCCGATCTTTTTGGCGAAGTCCAGCTTCTCGTCGGTGAGGTCGATGGCAATGACATTGGCGCCCATCGAACTTGCGATCATGATCGCCGACAGGCCGACGCCGCCACAGCCATGCACCGCCACCCATTCGCCGGGCTTGACCCGCCCCTGGTCGACGATGGCGCGAAACGAGGTGACGAAGCGGCAGCCGAGGCTGGCGGCTGTGGCGTATTCCATCTCCTCGGGCAGGCGCACCAAATTGGTGTCGGCATGCTCGATGCCGACATATTCGGCGAACGAGCCCCAGCCGGTGAAGCCGGGCTGCGTCTGGTGCTCGCAGACCTGGTGGTTGCCCGAAGTGCATTCGAAGCAGCGGCCGCAGCCGACGGCAAACGGCACCGTCACGCGGTCGCCAGCCTTCCAACGGCTGACCTGCTTGCCGGCGGCGACGACGACGCCGGCGAGCTCATGTCCCGGGACGTGCGGCAAGGTGATGCCGTCATCATGGCCCATCCAGCCATGCCAGTCGCTGCGGCAGAGCCCGGTCGCCTCGACCTTGATGACGACGCCATCGGCAGCCGGCTTCGGATCGGGAACGGTCTGGATCGTCGGCGCTTCGCCGAATTTCTCGAAGACGACGGCTTTCATCGGTCACTCCACGCTTAAGACGGCACGCATTGCCGGAAAACGATAGCCGATTCCCTGTCCGGTCAAGCGGAAATCGATTCCGCCAGGCTGGCCGGTCCGTCGAACCTGCCCAGGGCGGTCAGCTGTTTTCCTGGTTGCGGAAATCGGTGAGCCTTGTGTCGCCGGGAACGAGCAGCCGTCCATCCTCGGCGTGCACCTCAAGGCGCCTGATCGGCCGGCCGCTCTGCGTGTCAACCATGAAAGTGTAGGGCTCGCCCGGTCCGGAGAAATAGGTCTCGCCCCACTGCCGCAAGGCAACCAGCACATAGAACAGGCCACGCCCCTTTTGCGTCAGCACATATTCGTGGTGCGCGCTGCCGTCGGGTGCGGGAACCGTTTCCAATATGCCGTGCGCGACCAGATTGCGCAGCCGTGCCGACAGGATGTTCTTGGCGACGCCAAGGCTCTTCTGGAACTCGCCGAAGCGGCGCAATCCGTCGAAGGCGTCGCGCACGATGAGCAGCGACCACCAGTCGCCGATCGCGTCGAGCGGCCGCGCGATCAAGCAATCGGCTTCGTGGTGGCTCGTTCGTTTCACCATGGCAGTCGTTGGTCCAGATCCGCTATTTCGGTTGCAAGATAAAACTATTCTGTCTATCCAGCAAGTGGTTTCAAGTTGAAACCTTATGCGGAGAGCGACATGAATGTGCAGGTGGTGAACAGCGCAACAGCAAGTGCGGAGCGGTCCGATGGGCCGCCGCGGACCGCACAGGCGTCACCGCCCGGACTGTCGGGAATGACCGCGCTGATCTTTGCCATCGCTTGCGGTCTGAGCGTCGCCAATGTCTATTTCGCCCATCCGCTGCTCGACGCCATGGCGCATGATTTTGCCATCGTGCCGGCCACAGTCGGCATCGTGGTGACGGTGACGCAGATCGGCTACGCACTCGGCCTGTTCTTCATCGTGCCGCTCGGCGACCTGTTCGACCGCCGCAAGCTGATCGCCGGGCAGGCGGTGCTTTCCGCCATGGCGCTGATCGCGGTCGGGGTCGCACCGAACGCCGCGATGCTGCTGGCCAGCCTCGCGATTGTCGGGCTGCTTGCCGTGGTGGTGCAGGTTCTGGTGGCTTACGCCGCCGATCTCGCCGTGCCGTCCGAGCGCGGGCGGGCGGTCGGCACCGTCACCAGCGGTGTCATCCTTGGCATCCTGCTTGCCCGCTTCGTCGCTGGTGTCGTCGCCGACTTCGCCGGCTGGCGCTGGGTCTATCTGATCTCGGCCGCGCTGACGCTTGCCATGGCTGTGGTTCTCTTCCTCATCCTGCCGCGTCACGAGCCCGAGCGACCCCACACATCCTATCCGCGCCTGCTGGGCTCGGTGGTGCTGCTGTTCGTGCAGGAGCCGCTGCTGCGCGTGCGCGCCGTGCTCGCCATGCTGATCTTCGCCACCTTCAACGTGCTGTGGGCGCCGCTGGTGCTGCCGCTGAGTGCTGCGCCATTTTCGCTCTCGCACACCGAAATCGGGCTGTTTGGCCTTGCCGGCGTCGCCGGGGCGCTTGGCGCGCGCTGGACGGGCGGCCTCGTCGACCGCGGGCGCGGACAACTGGTCACCGGCCTCAGCCTGCTTCTGATGACGGCAGCCTGGCTGCCGATCGCCTTCATGGGCGTCTCGCTCTGGCTGCTTGCCGCCGGCATCGTTATGCTGGACCTGGCAATCCAGGCTGTCCACGTCACCAACCAGAGCCTGATTTTTTCGCGTCGACCGGATGCCCGCAGTCGGCTGGTCGGCGGCTACATGATTTTCTATTCGCTCGGCAGCGCGCTTGGCTCGATCGCCTCGACCATGGTCTATGGCGCCATGGGCTGGACCGGCGTCTGCATGCTGGGCGCCTGCATCGGCCTGATGGCGTTGCTGTTCTGGGCACTGACGCTGCGCGTGGGCCGATGAAGACCTACTCCGCGTCGATCTGATTCTGCGGCGCCGCCTTTTGAAAAGCCGGCAGCGCCATGCAGGCGGCGTTGATGCGGGTGATGGTCGGGTAGGGCGCCAGGTCGACGCCGAAGCGGGCGTTGCTGGTGATTTGTGCCGCCAGGCAGATGTCGGCGAGCCCCGGCGCGTCGCCATGGCAGAATACTCCGGTCTCAGACGAGGAAGCCAGAATCTTTTCAAGCGGCTGAAAACCTTCGTTCACCCAGTGGCGGAACCAGTTGGTGATGTCCTGGTCGCCGGCGCCGAACAGAGTGCGCAGCGAGGTCAGCACACGCAGATTGTTCACCGGGTGGATGTCGCAGGCGATCATCTGCGCCAGCATCCTGACTCGGGCGCGTCCTAAAGTATCCTTCGGCAGGAGCGGCGGCGCGGGCTGGATCTCGTCGAGATATTCGATGATCGCCAGCGACTGCGTCAAAAGCGTGCCGTCGCTAAGCACCAATGCCGGCACCAGCCCCTGCGGATTGACCGCGAGGTAGGATGGTTCCAGATGGTCGCCGTGGCGCAGATGATGCGGGACATAGTCATAGCTCAGCCCCTTCATCTCCAGCGCGATCCGCACCCGGTAGGAGGTGGAGGAACGGTAGTAATTGTGCAGGACGATGTCGCTCATGGCTTTGTCGTTCACGACTGCGGCGGCTGGCCGATGGTCACTTCGATCGTGCCGATGCCGTCGACGCCGCCGGTCATCGTCTCGCCCGGCTTGACCGTGCCGACGCCGGCCGGCGTGCCGGTGAAGATCAGGTCGCCGGCTTGCAATTCGATGCCCTCGCTGCAGATCGAGACGATGTCGGCGATTGGCCAGATCAGCTCGGTGAGATCGGCGTCCTGCCTGACATTGCCGTCGACGGCGAGCCAGATGCGGCCTTTCGTCGGATGGCCTGACTTTTGTGCCGAGACCAGCGGACCGCATGGGGCGGAGCGGTCAAAGGCTTTCGACCAGTCCCAGGGCCGCGCCGACTTCTTGGCCTCGTCCTGGAGGTCGCGGCGGGTGAGGTCGATGCCGACGCCATAACCCCAGACGTGATCCAGCGCCCGGTCACGCGCAATGCGGAAGCCCGGCTTTCCGATCGCCGCCACCAGCTCGATTTCATGGTGCAGATTGGCCGTCAGCGGTGGGTAGGGGATCACTGTGCCGGAATCGACCACCGCGTCGGCCGGCTTGGTGAAGAAGAAGGGCGGATCGCGCTCATCATTGCCGAATTCGCGCGCGTGCGCCGCATAGTTGCGGCCGACGCAGAAAATGCGCCGCACGGCAAAACGCTCGGCCGAGCCGCTGATGGCGACGGAAGGCGTTGGCGGCACGGGAAGGACGAAGGCGGTCATTGTGGTCTCTGCGTACGGGATGATGGCGGCACCTTCGACCGATTTCAAAGACCGGGCAAGGCGTCGCTTTTCATAAAGCAAAGGCTTTGCCGGGGTTCTATAAGGAATTCTGGGTTCCCATCACTTTTGCAGCAGTGCATCCTATCAACTGGCGATAGACTATTTGCCAATAATCCGGCCATGGTCACAGGACTATGGTGTGGCGGGTAAACCGGAACGAGCCACATGACAGTATCCAACGATCGCGCCCGGTTCCTGATCATCGACGACCATCCGCTGTTTCGCGAGGCGCTGCACAGCGCCGTGCAGATGGCCTATCCGGAGGTCGACACGGTCGAGGCGCGCTCGATTGCCGAGGCGCTCGATCTCCTTGCCGACGCCAAGCCTTTCGACCTTGCGCTTCTCGATCTTTCAATGCCCGACGTGCACGGCTTTGACGGGCTGCTGCAGCTCAGGACCCGCTATCCGCGGCTGCCGGTGGTGATCGTCTCGGGCTACGAGGAACCGCGGATCATTTCCGAGGCCTTGTCCTATGGTGCTGCCGGCTTCATCCCGAAATCAGCGCGCAAGAGTGACCTAGCCGCCGCCATCCGCTCGGTGATGGATGGCGCGATCTATGTGCCGGAAACCTATGAAGGCCAGCCGGCCGACGCCGACAGCATCGACCGCGCCGACATGGTCCAGCGCCTGTCCAAGCTGACGCCGCAGCAACTGCGCGTGCTGCAGATGCTGCGCCAGGGCCTGCTCAACAAGCAGATCGCCTATGAGCTGCAGGTCGGCGAGACCACGGTCAAGGCGCATGTCTCGGAGATATTGCGCAAGCTCAACGTGTACAGCCGCACGCAGGCGGTGATCGAGGTTTCGAAGCTGGACAATGCGGAGCTGTTCAGGGATCAGGCTGGGTTTTAAGTTAGTGTAAAGAGCACTCTGTCAACGTAATTCACATCGTTACCGTGATTCCTTGATCAATGAGGTTTCAGCTGCTCGGTCAGAAGCAATTCGACGATTTCATATCCGTGTAAACCGTCCTGCTCCAAATCGCCCGCTGAAGCTACGCTGGCTTGACCCTCCAGCTTCGAGGGATCATTATTTGAGTATTTTCGAATAAGAATTCGATCAGAAAGGCTTTCTTTGTGAACGAAGTTTGGCATAGGCCATTTGTCTTCTTCCCAGCTCTTCATTTGACCAATAATTGGCCAACTTCCATTAATTAAACCGAGATCGCCACACCGTAGGCACCTGACCGCGTTATCTGGACTCATGTCATTTAATTCATCCGCGTTTGGCAATTCCAGACGCATTGGTCCAAATAGATATGCTAGAATAATCTTTCCCATTCGGGCCATACGGGCTACCAAGCCAAGCCCATAGCCACCAGATCTCAACGGAATGGCAAATAAGGTGCCTTCTTTATAAGGTAGTTTTCTCACGTATAATTTCCCCTATTCGCCGCCAGTTGAATTACGGTGACACAGTACACTATTTTCTTTTCCCGTTGCCGACGAAAGATCGCAAACGCCAGCGCCGCCCCTTGTGTGTTTGGAATCGTGCATTGTTGAGGGTGCCACGGACCAGGTGCTTGCCTGATCCGTGGCGGTGGTCGAGAGCCCGTCGCCCCTCAGGTGGCCTAAACCGTGGATGAGCTGGGGCCCGACCGCCTTCTTTTGTGAACCCGAACAGTTGCAAGGGGCAAGCCCCCGCACACAAGGAAGGGACCGAGGAGATGGTAGCGCAAACGGTTCAGGACATCGGCATCGATGTTGCCAAAGGCTGGCTCGACGTGGCGGTATTTCAAACGCAGGAACAAGCGCGTTTCGACAACGACAAGGACGGATGGGCCAAGCTGATCAAGTGGCTCCGCAGCCGCACCGTGCGCGCCATCGGCATGGAGCCGAGCGGCGGTTATGAGCGCGGCGTGGCCAAGGCACTGCGCAGCGCGGACCTGCCGGCCAGGAACGTCAATCCGCACAAATTGCGCCACTATGCCCGCGCCCTTGGCCGATTGGCCAAGAATGATCGCATCGATGCCTTGCTGATTGCGCGCTACACCGCCGAACTGCCGACCCGGCCGGTGCGTTGCGACCCAATTGCAGAGCAACTGGCCGATCTGGTCGTGGCCCGCAGGCAGCTTAGCGACGATAAGGTCAGCCTCGCCAATCAACTCGAGCAGTTACGTGAGCCGATGGTGAAGCGCATCTTCACCCAGCGGCTGCGTCGTATCGAACTCGATATCGCACTGCTCGCCAAGCGTATGGCCGAACTCGTCGCCAGCCAGCCGGCGCTCGCGGCCAAGGATCGCCTGATCCAGTCCTTCCACGGGGCCGGTCCAGTCCTCAGCCATACCATACTGGCGCTGGCGCCGGAGATCGGGCAGGCCTCGCGACGCGAGATTGCAGCGCTTACCGGTCTGGCGCCCTACGACTTCGACACCGGCACCTTCAAAGGTCGCCGCGTCATCTGGGGCGGCCGGCATGCTCTGCGCAGGGTGGTCTACATGGCAGCGCTCACCGCCAGCCGCTCAAATCCCGTACTCAGAGCCTTCCACCAGCGTCTTATTGCAAACGGTAAGCAACCAAAGGTCGCCATCGTCGCCGTCGCCCGAAAGATTATGACCATCCTCAGCGCCATGCTTCGACACAACCAACCCTGGTATCCAGACAAAGCCTGAAAACACAGTTGCTCATCCGGCTGCCGCCACGTTCTCCCCGTATAGTGACGGGGAGAAGGAAACATCAAGCCAGCAAATGCGCCAGCAGCGCGCGCAACTGCGCCGGTTTCAGTGGCTTGCGCATTAGTTCGATGCCGCCGGCACGCGCCGCCTTAGCGACGGCTTCGGAACTGTCGGCGGTGACGATCAGCGCCGGCACGGCGCGGCCGAGATAGTCGCGGACTTCCGATATGGTGGCGGTGCCGAGATCGCCGCCGTCGAGATGCTGGTCGGCAATGACGATGTCGGGCACCCAATCGGTGTCGCCGAGCAGGTCCAGCGCATCGTCGGTCGAGGTTGCGGACCGCACCAGGCACTGCCAGCGCTCGAGCAGGAAGGTCATGGCCTCCAGCACCTCGATGTCGTTCTCGACCAGCAGCACCTTGGTGCCGAACAGGCCGTAGCCGCGCGACCGCTCCAGGCTGGTGGCGCTGGCGATGGCGTCGGCGGGTGCGCCGATGCCGACAGGGACATCGATGTGGAAGATCGTGCCGCGCCCGACCTTCGATGAGAAGGTCACGGGGTGGCCGAGCGCGCCGGCCATGCGGCGCACGATGGCAAGCCCGAGCCCGAGACCGTTGCCGTCACGTTCCGAACCGGCCGGTGAGGTGCCGCGATGGAACTCCTCGAACACCGCCTCGCGCTGGTCCTCGGGAATGCCGCAGCCGGTATCGGCGACATCGATGCGGATGGTGTCACCGCGATGCCTGGTGCCGACCAAGACGCCGCCGGAACGGGTGTAGCCCAGCGCGTTGGAGAGGATGTTTTGCAGGATGCGGCGCAGCAGCGTGCGGTCGGAGCGGACCACGGCATTGACCGGCCGGAATTTCAGCGACAGGCGCTTCATTTCCGCGACCGGCTGGAAATCCGAGCGCAGCGACGAGAACAGCGCCTCCAGGCTGACGTCGCCGATATCGGGCTGCACCACGCCGGCGTCGAGCTTGGAAATGTCGAGCAGCGTGCGCAGCAGGTCCTCCATCGTTTCCAGCGAGCGCTCGACCTGCCGCACCAGCTTCCTGCCTTCGTCGCTGGTCTGTACCTCGGCGAGTGCCGAGACGGAGAGGTGGGCGGCGTTCAGAGGCTGCAGCACGTCATGGCTGGCGGCGGCGAGGAATCTGGTCTTGGACAGGTTCGCCAGCTCGGCATTTTCCTTGGCGGCGCTGAGATCTATGTTCGACTGTTCCAGCCGGCGCAGCGTCGAATGCAGTTCCTCGGTGCGCGTGCGCACGCGGTTCTCGAGCGAGATCGCCGTCTGGAACAGCGAGAAGGCATTGCCTTGCTGGTCCATAGACCGCTCGACGCGGCTGACCAGGGCGGCGTTGATCCTCTTCAGCTTTTCGAGGTCGTTTATGTCCTTGAGCGGCATCTTGTTGTTCTGCGGCCCCCTATTCCGCCGCTTGCCGTTCGCCAAAGGCAATGCCGGTGAAGGTCTGGTTCAGATGCATCGACCGATACTGTTCGCCATAAGTGCCGAAGCCGATGACATTGTTGACCCGGTAGAGCTCAGAAATGTCACGAAAGACCTGCCGGTTGCGCGCATCGAGCCGGCGCAGCACGCAGTCGAAGCCGAGGATCAGGTCGATACCGCCCAGCCTGTCCTCGACCTCGCGCAGCGCCGCGCGCGTCGATTCCACCATGTCCTTGGGTTGGGCGATCGAAAGCACGACGCCGTCGTCGATGGCGCAGAAGAAAGACAGCGAGCCATCCGGGTGCATCTTCTGAATCGAGCGGCAGTAATATTCGCCGCCCACCTTCACCACCACCGGATGCGAGGCGAAGCTCAACGGTGTCAGGGTCTGCGGCACGATGCCGACGGAGGCGGCATATTCCTCGGCAGCATTGGTGGCGTTGAACTCGCGCACGATGCGGTGATCGGCATCGGACGCCGTCACCACCAGTTTCTCGTCGGTCGGAACGAAATTGTCGGTCTTGAAGACATGGAACGGAATTTCCGTCGCGATCAGCACGATGATGGCACTGTCCGAGGTGACCCTGCCATTCGAGATCAGGCGCGTCGTCTCGAATTTCAGATCGTCGCCGGCCGAGCCGCCGAGCAGCGGTATGTCGTCAAGACCCCAGTGGATGGCTGAGCTGACCGCTTCCTCGGCATAGGACAGTCCATCGATGAAGCAGAGCGCGAAGGTGTTGCCGGTCTGCTCACAGCCAAGCCGGCCGCGCAGCGTGCGCCGCAGGGCCTCGACCTCGCCGGTGATCCTGTCCATGCCCGATGAGGACAAATTGTCGACCATGGCGCTGACCGCGGTGAACGACGCCGAGGGAAGCAGCATCGCCAGCATATGGCCTTCCTCGAGCCCCTGCGGCGTGATCTCGCCGGCGGTGGAGCAGCCGGCATGGTGGAGCGCCGGCGCGTAGGCCGAGAGTGCCCGCGACAGGGCACCGGCCTCGACGAGGCTCTGGGAAAAGAACACGAGGGCAAAGCCGGCGTTGATTGCGGCAGCCTCGCTGGCTACCGCGCGTGCGAAAACGTCCGGGTCGGGCTCGTCCGTGGTCAGCGCCGACAAGCCGCAGGCGTAGCGCGTCGTTGAACTGGTCAGCGGCGTTCTCCCGCATTTCCTCCGACGCTGTTTTTATGCGCTGTTTTAAAAGCTTCTGGCGCGCGGGCGTCGATGGATATTGTTGCTTCCAATAGGCGTTTTGGCAATGGGGCGAGGGGAATGCGCCTTTGGCCGTGGCCATGACCGAAAGTACAATGATCCGCCTTTTCCGTCGCGCTGTTTTTTGTGCGTTGTGCGGTGTACGAATAACGCATGGCCGAAGTGCCAGCGGCGCGTCGGCAGCGTGATGACCAAGGTTGATACCCAGGGAGGATTCATGTCGGACGTTTCGTTGATGGTGAACGGCAAGCGGGTCAGCGGGGCCGCTGAGGATCGAACGCTGCTGGTTCATTTCCTGCGCGAGAATCTCGGCCTGACCGGCACGCATGTCGGCTGCGACACCTCGCAATGCGGGGCCTGCGTCGTCCATGTCGACGGCAGGGCGGTCAAATCCTGCTCGATGCTCGCCGTCCAGGCTTCAGGTTCGACCGTCGTGACGATCGAAGGTCTCGCCAACGGCGCCGACCTGCATCCCGTGCAGGCCGCCTTCAAGGAACATCACGGCCTGCAATGCGGCTTCTGCACGCCAGGCATGATCATGACGGCAACCGACATGATCGCCCGCCATCCCGAGGGCCTCGACGAGGCGACGGTGCGGGCCGAGCTGGAAGGCAACATCTGCCGCTGCACCGGCTACCACAACATCGTCAAGGCGATCCTCGCCGCATCGAAGACGATGTCGAAGGGGGCCGCCAAGGCCAAAGCGAAACAAGCTGCGTGAACGAGGCAGTAGGTCAGTAAGGCAGTAGGGCAGTAGGGAACCGGAACCAATTTTTCCCCACTGCCGTGCTCCCCTACTCACCTACCCCCCTACAATCTCGGGAGGAATTTCTATGGGCATTGAAGGTGTTGGCGCTCGGGTCGCGCGCAAGGAAGACAAAAGGTTCATCACCGGCGCCGGCCGCTATGTCGACGACATGGTGGTTCCCGGCATGAAGCATGCGGCCTTCGTGCGCAGCCCGCACGCGCATGCGCAGATCAAGAAGATCGACGTCAAGAAGGCGCAAGCCATGCCTGGTGTCATCGGCGTGCTGACCGGCAAGGAGCTCAAGGCCGACGGCATCGGCAACCTCATCTGCGGCTGGATGATCCAATCCAAGGATGGTTCGCCGATGAAAATGGGCGCCTGGTCGCCACTGGCCTTCGACAAGGTCCGTTATGTCGGTGACGCCGTCGTCATCGTCGTCGCCGAGACCAAGGGCCAGGCGCGCGATGCGGCCGAGGCGGTCGAGATCACCTACAAGGAATTGAAGGCCGTCGTCGACGCTTCCAAAGCAATGGACAAGGGCGCGCCGCAGGTTCATCCGGAGGCCGAAAACAACCTGATCTTCGACTGGGACATCGGCAATGCCGACGACACCGCCGCCGCGTTCAAGAAGGCAGCCCATGTCATCAAGATGGACATCATCAACAACCGGCTGGTTCCCAATGCCATGGAGCCGCGCGCGGCACTCGGCCACTACGACAAGGCCGAGGACCACTACACCTGCTGGACGACGTCGCAGAACCCGCATGTCGCGCGGCTGGTGATGAGTGCCTTCTACAATGTCGCACCGGAAAACAAGCTGCGCGTCATCGCGCCGGATGTCGGCGGCGGCTTCGGCTCGAAGATCTATATCTATCCGGAAGAAATCGTCTGCCTGTGGGCCTCGAAGAAGACGGGCGTTCCGGTGAAATGGGTGGCTGACCGCACCGAAAGCTTCCTCACCGACGCGCATGGCCGCGACCACCACACCCATGCCGAAATGGCTTTCGATGCCGACCACAGGATTCTTGGCCTCAAGGTCGAAACAAAAGCCAATCTCGGCGCCTACATGTCGCTGTTCTCGTCGGCGACCCCGACCTATCTTTACGCGACGCTGCTGTCGGGCCAGTACAATATCCCGGCGATCCACGCCAATGTGAAGGCGATCTACACCAACACCGCACCTGTCGATGCCTATCGCGGGGCAGGGCGGCCGGAAGCAACTTTCGTCATGGAACGCATGATGGAAACCGCCGCGCGCCAGTTCGGCGTGTCGCCGGCTGACCTGCGGCGCAAGAACTTCATCACCGCGTTTCCGCACCAGACGCCGGTCATCATGTGCTATGACGCCGGCGACTACGCGGCCTCGCTCGACGCGGCGATGAAAGCTTCGGACTATGCCGGCTTTGCCAAGCGCAAGGCTGCCGCCGCCAAGAAGGGGCTGCTGCGCGGCATCGGCATGAGCTGCTACATCGAGGCCTGCGGCATCGCGCCGTCGGCGGCGGTAGGCAGCCTTGGCGCCGGTGTCGGCCTGTGGGAATCGGCCGAAGTGCGGGTCAATGCCGTCGGCACGATCGAGGTGCTGACCGGCTCGCACAGCCATGGCCAGGGCCACGAGACGACGTTCGCGCAACTGGTCAATGAGCGCTTCGGAGTACCCATCGATTCTGTTTCGATCGTCCATGGCGACACCGACAAGGTGCAGATGGGCATGGGCACTTACGGTTCGCGCTCAGGCGCGGTCGGCATGTCGGCGATCGTCAAGGCGCTCGACAAGGTCGAGGCCAAGGCCAAGAAGATCGCGGCCCACCTGCTCGAAGCCGACGAGGGCGACATCGTCATCGAGAACGGCGCGCTGAAGGTTGCCGGTACCGACAAGAACGTGCCGTGGTTCCAGGTGGCGCTTGCCGCCTATACCGCCCACAATCTGCCGGCAGGGATGGAGCCCGGGCTGAAGGAAACCGCCTTCTACGATCCGTCCAACTTCACCTTCCCGGCGGGCTGCTACATCTGCGAGGTCGAGATCGATCCGGAGACCGGGACGACCGAGATCGTCCAGTTCGTGGCGGCCGATGATTTCGGCAACATCATCAATCCGATGATCGTCGAAGGCCAGGTGCATGGCGGCATCGCGCAAGGGATCGGCCAGGCGCTGCTGGAAGGCGCCCATTATGACGCCGGCGGACAGCTGCTGACGGCGAGCTACATGGATTACACCATGCCGCGCGCCGGCGACCTGCCATCATTCAAGGTCTCGACCTCAAACACGCCATGCCCGGGCAATCCGTTGGGGATCAAGGGCTGTGGCGAGGCCGGCGCCATCGGTTCGCCGCCGGCAGTGATCAACGCCATCACCGATGCCATCGGCAGCAACGATCTCGCCATGCCAGCATCGCCGTCCACCGTGTGGGCAGCGATCCGCGCCGCGACGAAGCACTGAGGAGGAACAGCCATGTACTCGGTCAACTATCACCGTGCCGCCTCGGTCGCTGACGCCGCCAAGCTCGTGAAGAGCGGCGACGCCAAGCTGCTCTCCGGCGGCATGACCTTGATCCCCGCCATGAAGACGCGGCTGGCAGCGCCCTCCGACCTTGTTGATCTGTCACGCATCAAGGATCTGCAGGGGATAAAAGTGTCGGGCAAGACGGTCACCATCGGCGCCGCCACCACGCATTTCGACGTCGCCAATGACGAGAAGCTGCAAAAGGCCTGTCCGGCGCTTGCCCATCTGGCGTCGCTGATCGGCGACCCGGCGGTGCGCCACAAGGGCACGATCGGCGGCTCGATCGCCAACAACGATCCGGCGGCGGACTATCCGGCGGCACTTCTGGCGCTGGGCGCCACCATCGTCACCAACAAGCGCGAGATATCGGCCGACAAGTTCTTCAAGGGGCTGTTCGAAACCTCATTGAAAGATGGCGAGATCGTCACCGCGATGTCCTTCACCGCGCCGGCAAAGGCTGCCTACGAAAAATTCCGCAACCCGGCCTCGCGCTACGCGATCGTCGGGGTGTTCGTGGCCAAGGGCAAGGACGGCGTCATCGTCGCCGTCACCGGCGCCGGCGATGACGGTGTCTTCCGCTCGAAGGAGATCGAGGCCGCACTGGCGAAGAATTTCGATGCTGCATCGCTTGCCGGCGTGAAAGTGCCGGCGAAGAACCTGATGAGCGACATCCACGCTTCCGCCGACTACCGCGCCAATCTGATCACGGTCATGGCCAAGCGTGCGGTAGCAGCAGCCAATGCCTGACGCACGTTGGCAGTTGTGGACAAGAAAGGGGCCGTCGCGGCCCCTTTTCGTCTGTGGCGTCCTGTAGCGGCCAGTTCCTGATGGGATCAGCGTAGCGCACCATCCCTTTGCCTGAAGCAATTCCGGCCAGTCACTCGGAAACTGGATCGGCGGCAATCTCGCACTTGCACAAACTGATATTGCACTGCAATATGAACTTGGGCGGGAATGCGAGCCGGGTTCGGAAAGCGTATCGCCGTGCCCTTTCGCATGCCAATGCAAGGGATCGGCATGTCCGAAATTTCCGCGACCCATTTGGTTCCGTCCCGATCCGCCGTCGACAGATCGGCCCGGACGAGGCTCGCCTATCTCGATGGCTGGCGCGGCCTGTCGATCGCCCTGGTGCTTATCGGACACTTTTTCCGGTTCCCGGAATCAATCTTGGCGTGCTGGGCGTCGAATTCTTCTTCGTGCTCAGCGGCCGGCTGATGGGCGAAATCCTGTTCATCGAACGCTACCCGCTGAAGAAGTTCTTCAAGCGCCGTTTCTCGCGCATCTACCCGGCGCTTCTGGTCTTCGTCATCATTGCCATGATCGCGCTCTCCGGCACGTTCATCGCCTTCAAATGGAAGGCGGCGCTGACGGCGCTGACTTTCACCTACAATTATGCCGGTATCCTCGTCACCCGTGCCGGGGCGCTGGACCATATCTGGTCGCTTTGCGTCGAAGAGCACGCCTACATCATCCTGGCGCTGATCAGTGCGCTCGTCTCCAGCCGCAACCGCGTCATCCCGCTGCTGCTGGCGCTGGCCCTGCTCGCCATGGCCGATGGCGCGATTTCGTACTGGGTGTTCAAGCTGGATTACGAGGCCACTTACTGGCGCACCGACGTGCACATTGCCTCGATCCTGCTGTCGGCTTCGATCTGCCTGCTCAAGGCCGAAGGCCGGCTGCCGGCCATGCTGAAGGGACCCTATGTCGCCCTGGCGGCGGCAATTGGCGCGGTTCTGCTGTTCATGGACCCGGTGCCGACGCCGATCCATTATCTCCTGGCGGTGCCGCTGCTGGCGCTGGCCGTCAATGCGCTCGATTTCAGCACGCCGATTTTTTCCAATTTGCTGTCGTCCTGGCCAATGGCGACGTTGGGCTTGTGGTCTTACTCGCTCTATCTGTGGCAGCAGCCGTTCTACAAATTCGTCTACGAGCAAGGCAGCAACCCATGGCCAATGCTGGCCGGGGTCTTTGCCTGCGCGCTCTGCAGCTACTACCTCATCGAGCGGCCAGCGCGTGAATGGTTGAACCGCAACTGGTGATTCAGGCCTCATCGCGCCGAGACACTGTTGTTCCGAGCCTGAGATAGCGCCGCAGGCCGGCTTCGCCGCGCGGCGTCGTCCAGCGATGGTTCCAGGCGAAGGCCGGCCGCAGCAGCGGCGCGAGGAATTTGAGGATCGGCCTCTCGACCGTGACCTGCCAGGTCAACTGGACATGGGTGCCGGTGCCCAACGGCGACAGTTCGGCCCGCCACAGCCCGTCGAAATCGCCATGGGTTTTCACCACGACCAGCCGGCCGGGCTCGAGTTCGGCGGCCTCGATGATGAAGTTCAGCTCATAGGGCAGGGCGCCGCGTGCCCGTGCCCTTGCCCGCGAGCCGACGGACGCCTTGCCCTTGCCGTCGAGCGGAACCACTTCCTTGTAGACCTCGCCCCACCACAGCGGCAGCAGTTCGGCGTCGGAGAGCACGTCCCACACTTGCCGCGGCGTGCCTTCGGGAATGTGCCAGCTTTCGTCGAAGCGGAAGACGTTGCTTGGCATGGCGGTTCCTCCGGTTGGCGGAACGCCTATATTAGATGTGGCTTCTTTATGTGGCCAGCGCCAGAGCAGCTCACCGTTTCGTGGAAACGGCCAACTGCTCTATCTCTTTGTTTTTACGCAATCCCAAGGGAAAGTGCACGCGCTTTCCCGGGAAAACCGCTTCACACTTTTCCTGGAATTGCTCTGCGGATCAGGCGACGATCTGCTTGACGTAGTAACGCACGGCTTTCTTGCCGCCATGGATCACCGCGTCGCCGACTTCGGCGAAGCCCAGCGCGGCATGGAACGCATCCGAGGCGGGGTTGGGCGGATCGGCATTGACCTCGCAGGTGACCAGCGTGTGGCCGGCGCGCTCCGCATGGTCGAACAGGTCCTGATAAAGCCGGCGCGCATGGCCGCGGCCCCTTGCGTGCGCCGCCACGACGACGCGGTCGACATAGATGAAGCGTTCGTAGCGTTCGCAAAACCAGAGGAAATTCGGGCTGTCGTAGTTCGCCTCCTGGTCGAAGGTCATGATGAAGGCTTCGAGATCGCCGATGCGCCGCGCATAGAATGCCTCGCCAAGCAGGAACGACAGCCGCTCGGCTTCGAGCCATGACAGTTCGGCGGCATGCTCATTGTTGAGCGCCAGTATGTCGGCTTCGTCGCCTTGCGCTATGTGGTCTATCTCAGAGGTCATGCCTTGGCCGCCGTGATCGTCGCCGCCACCAGCGGTGTGTCGGTCAGTGTGTTGCGGTATTCGCGGTCGAGGTCGGAGCCGCCCATGCCGACCTTGGGATTGCGGTAGCGCATGGCGCTCGGCACGTCTTTCAGTGCTGCAAAATGCATTTCGGCCAGCCCGGTCTTTCTGCGCACCTCGGCGATGTTGGCGAGATCGAGCCCGCCGCAGCCGAGGATGATGATGCGGTCGCCGGCCTGCCGCACCAGATCGGCCAGCAACGGCAGGCCTTCGATGGCGGTGTCGCGCTGGCCGCTGGTCAGCACGCGGCCGACCTTGCAGCGGATCAGCGCTTCCAGCGCCTCGGCCGGATCGCGCGTCATGTCGAAGGCGCGGTGACAGGTGACGTTCAGAGGGCCAGCGGCCTCCGTCAGTTCGCCCATGCGCTTCTCGTCGATGGTGCCGTCGGCGTTCAGGCAGCCGAACACCACGCCGGGTGCGCCGAGATCGCGAAGTGCTGCGACATCGGCGAGCATCGAGCGGTACTCGGTCTCGCTGTAGAGAAAATCGCCGCCGCGCGGCCGCACCATGACGTGGAACGGCACGGTTGCCTGATCGAGGGCTGCGCGCACCGTGCCGAGGCTCGGCGTGATGCCGCCTTCGACGAGACTGGCGCACAGTTCGACCCGGTCGGCGCCGGCAGCTTGCGCGGCGAGCAGGCCATCAATGCCTTCGACACAAATTTCGATCAGCGGCGGGCGGTTTTCCATAGTCAAGGGGCGATCCAGTCCATGATGTTGCGCAAAGCCCTAGCACCGGGGCGACTGGCGCGAAAGCGTGAACGATGCCCTGCCATTTGGACCAGGCGACATTTCCCGGCTTGACAGTCTTATAACTGCATGGTTATGAGATAACCCATAGCCGGCGGGTTATTGATTGACCGTTGGCGACGCGGCGGCGGCCGAAAAATCCATCAGCTGAAAACCTGGATGCGCTCCATTCGGGCTCGGCAAAACACGCCCTCGAAAGGAGAAAGACCATGCAAGCGAGAATCGAGAATCCGGTGATGCTGATCCCAGGCGCCCTGCAGGCGCTGCTGGCGCTGGACAAGTCGACGGAGGCGGCCAATGTGCCTTATGTTACGCGCAAGCTCATTCATCTGCGCGCCAGCCAGATCAACAACTGTGCCCTTTGCGTCGACATGCACGCGCGCGAACTGAAGAAGGCCGGCGAGAAGGACGAGCGCATCTTTGCGTTGGCGGCCTGGCGCGAGACGCCATACTTCACCGATGCCGAACGGGCGGCCTTGGCGCTGGCCGAGGCCGGCACGAGGCTCGCCGACCGCCCGGACGCCGTGCCGGACGATATCTGGGACGAAGCCGCCCGGCACTATGACGAAAAGGCGCTCGCCGCGCTGGTCATTCAGATCGCCCTGATCAACGCCTTCAACCGGCTGAACGCGACGACACGACAGATGGTCGTCACCTGGGGGTAACGGGACGGCGTGGCTGCGCGCGGAGGTGCTGCGCCGCGCGGCGCTATGCCAGGCAGCGGAAATGATGGCGATGGCGACTGTCTTAGTTTGTTCATCGCCCTGACCTACAAAGTGGCGTCAACGATGGAGTGCGCCATGCTAATCGATACTTCGGATCTCGACCAGCTCCAGGGTGCCTACAAGGCTGCGGTGGAAGAATGGATAGCTGCGATCAGGCAGGAAGAGCAACTCGCGTCTGTCAATCATTCAATAGCCGAGATTGACAGATGGGAAGCGGCACACTTCAAGGAAGATGAGGTGCGCAGCAAGGTTCTGGAATTGAAGAAAGAATACGAAGACGCGTTGCGGAAGGAACAATTCGGCTTCTGAAACGTCAAGCGCAAGCTATATCAGCCGATAATCTACTGGCGCAATTCCGTATTCTTGGCGCCTTCCTCGACCTGATCGATTACCAGCAGTTTGACCGGGCCGTCACCAATATTGGTGGCCTGATGCCACTGCCCGATCATTTCGATGATGAAATCGCCTGTTTTGTAGGTGTTGCTGTTGCCGGTCTCGACATTGGTGACCTTCAGCGTTCCGGCCTCGACATAGGCGTAGCGCGGGAAGGGGTGCCGGTGCACCGGCAAGGTCGCGCCGACCGCGATGTCGAAGGTCGACACCAGCACCTGCACGTTCTTCTGCGGCAGCGTGATCGGCTGGCCGGACGCGGTGGTCGTGCGGGACGCGAGCGGTGTGACGACGACAGGCGTGCTGC
This sequence comes from Mesorhizobium kamtschaticum, assembly GCF_056174585.1. NCBI lineage: Bacteria > Pseudomonadati > Pseudomonadota > Alphaproteobacteria > Hyphomicrobiales > Phyllobacteriaceae > Mesorhizobium > Mesorhizobium kamtschaticum. The sequence continues at coordinate 4,348,284 of NZ_CM149691.1, forward strand.
TGCTGTCGAGAGCCAGAGCGCAGTTTGCATAGAGAGCAGCCGCGGCCAGCAGCGCTGATACCAGGATTTTGCGCATGATTCCTCCCTAAACGGACGCATCTATCGCGCGACGGCAGTGCGCGCGCAAGCACTGCAAGAGGTGCTGGCAGATACTTTCAGTGTCTCTGCTGGAGGCTTGCGGACGTTCTGTGCGAGGTTCCGCCGCGAATCCGCCGATCAGTTCGGAACTTGGGCCGAGGGCTCATCGCATCGATAGACCATGCATTGACCGCCACTGGTCGGAACATAGGCAACCATCGGCACGGAAGGAGCGTCGCACTCATTGCCGAATTGGCGGACGTAGCGATCATAGGTGTTCGGCCCGGTGCTCAGCACTGCTGCATGCTGGCTCTGGATCAATGCTTGGGTCTGCGCGCAGGTCATCTTGCGCGTGTCCGGCCGAGCGCCTGCGAAACTTGTAGCGGCAACCGTCATCGCTGCGGTGCAGAGCACAATCCTGCATATGGGCATGGCGGCATCCTCGCGAAACATCGGATCAGCAAATTCGCATTTTGGGATGCGGTGTCGCAATGGCCGCGCTGTCACAATGCAGCGAGCCAAACCGCCAGGAAACAGCGGCCGGCAGGCCCTGCCCATTTCACGAAATTCTCACTTGAGGATGAAGTAGAGCGGGACGAGAAGCCCGAATGCCGCGACAGTGGCGAGAAATAGGTCTGTAGTCATGAGCCCCCGCTCGGAATTTCATGACCATTCTCACATTCAATTTAGCTAAAATGCAAGGCATCGGGCTGATACCCTGCGCGAAAGGATGAAGGCGAAGCCCAGGCGCTGGAGCAGGCAATGCTTCAGGACGGCGCAAAGGCCAAGATCGAGGAGATCACGCCGAGGCCTAAGAAGCGCTAGCGGGGTTCAGACTGGACCACGACATTGTGACGATAGGTGCGGCCTACCAGCATCTTCATGCATCCGATCAGGAAGACTATGCCGCCGCCGCCACCAGCTACTATTGGGCTGATCTACTCGCCTGACACCACGCCAATTGCGCGGCCGAACAACGCTTCCTGCGGGCCATTAGTCCGGCGCCCCCTCCATCGGCAGGATGGCGACGGTGGTGCGCATCGTTCGCCTTCGGAAGGCGCGACGCCATTTGTCGGTGAAGGCGTTGGCTGCGGCCCAGAAGGTCGCATCGGCGTTTCCGCCGCTCAGGTGTTGCAGGTGAAAGTCGATGACGTAGGCCGAATGGCCCATGATTTCAGCGTTCAGGCAGAGATCCGCGCCGTAGAGGTGAAAGCCGTCGAGGTCGCTGGAAAAGCCGATTCGTGGACCTTTGCGCACCACGATGAAGTTCTCATCCAAAGACATGACCCGAACCGGGAACGGCCCCCCCATCGCCGTGTCGCCGGTGTTCGGATCGGTGATCCGGATCGCGAGGGTGCCCGCATCGGTCCCGCCTGCGTTGCCGGCCAGCGCCCATTTCGGGTCCAGCGCTGTCAGTTCGGCCAGTCGGGCGTCGAGCTCAGCCCGGCCATCCTGCATGAGGCGGATGTCCTCATGGCAGAGGATGACGTATCGGCCTTGTGCCTGGTTGAGGACTTCGTTCAGCCCGTGGAAGGCGTCCCATTGATCGTCGCGCCGGTTGTCAACGACCAGGAACTCGCAGTCGTCCACGCCGAAGCCGTTGGCGACGAAGGTCTCAACCATTGCCTCGTATTGCTCGGTGTAGCGGGACAGCGTACCGATGGTGTAGGCTTTGCCCTCCGCTCGCAGGGATATATTGCTAAGTCGAACGTCTATCGTTTTCGTCATGCCCCTCCGCCTCCACGATGGCAAGTTTCCCGATTTCCATTCAGTCGAAATAGTGCGAGGGCTTTCCATCCTTCGAAATAGACCCAGTTGCCGTCGACGTAAAACTCGCGGTCCATCGGAAACCACCTACCTCTGGAATCCTTCGCTCTGTCGGAAGCCCAGCGGGTACCCCTAGGGCTGGATAGCTAACACGCGGGTGTAACTTCGCCTAATAGCACCTTCAGCCGTTTCCAACGATGCCACCTGTCCCGGGCCGTGCATTGCTGCGCAGCCTCACCCCGGCGCCGCCGCTCCTCGTCGACTGCCATAGCCGCCGCTCGATCGCCGATTCGACAACGTGCCGGAAACAGCCGGCGCCGACGTCATCTCGGTAGACAATCTCACCAACCGGCTCATCGCCGACGCCAAGGCGGCCGGCATAAAGCGGGACGAGATCGACGAAGAAGTCGACAGCCTCTACCGCACGATCCTCGACGCGATTGTGCACTACGACCCTGGCCCCTCAAGACCCTCGCCGACACCCTGGCCGCTGGCGTGGCCTATTTGAAAACAGCGGAACATTGAAGCGCGGGCTTCCTCCTTATTGATGATGCTGTGTTTGGGCTGGCAGTTGTATGCTCGCAAGGTTCGGGTGCCGTGGGAGGGTGCCATGCGAGAATTGCCATTCGACATCGATGCAGATGCCGTGATTGAAGTCGGCCGATATCTGGATGATCACGCGAAGACCACCGCAGTTTCGATATCTGAAGCGCCCCGTGTAATCAGGCGTCGCGTCAACAATTCGCGCGTCGGCGACAGCGGTTTGGAGGAACTAATCTTAGAAAGCGCGGCAACCAGAAAGCTTGCTCTCTTGTTGGATAACCACAATTAAGGGCGCGGGGCCGTCCGGCCAAACCAACGGTTTTTGACTCCGGTCAAAGCCGGCGCACTTTCTACCCGAAGGAACCACACATAAGGCGCACCTAATGTTCAGTGACAAAGAAACCCGATTTCTAGAGGCTGGGCTGTTCATCGCATTGCCACTTTCCATCCTGATTGCGGTGGTGATGGTAAGCATTACGTTTGGCTGGTTTGGATGAGCACGCGCGGCACAGGCGGGCACCACGACGCGCGGGACGCTTTGGCGGTGTAGGAGAGCGGCCGGCAAGAACGCGCGCCTTTGAGCGCAGTGTGTAGGGCTTTGACAACCGTAGCTAGCTTCACCGCACGTTTCGCAACGCCCGAACCGCTTCGACTAATGTCTCTCGATCATTGCCAAGTGTCCTGATCAGGTCCCTCAACTGGTCGAGCGGGATGCCGTTTTCAAGGGCAAAGAACGCATCCTCATGAACCTCGACGACTTCCCGCTTCGGCTGCTTTTTGGTCATGACCCCACCCCTGGTTGCGACAAATTTAGCGCAAAAGCGATATTTCGTCGACTACGGATTGGACGAAGGCGGCCCGGCAGCCCGTTGGGGTATGACTTACCGGCCGCCGGGCCTAACCGGCGTGGGCACGCCGGCTGGCGCGACCGTAATGTTAGCAACTCTGCAACAACACCCTGCGCGGACGTTTTCCCCCGGTAATGTCCCATTTCGGGACGGCAGGTGCTGGCACTGCTTTTGCGTCGGATAGCGTGCCGGTTGATCCCGGTGCTGATCGCGTACTCTGATCAGGTAGTAGGCTCGCCGGGCTTGAGGTGGTTGGGGTCTTCGCCCGGCGGGTTTATCGCTTAGAATTTTGTTTTGCGGCCCTATAGTCAGATTCCCAAGGCAATGCGTCAAAGTCCGGCTTGAGCCCGCCAGCGCGGTAGGCGTCCTGCGCAATGTAATTGCATTTGGCCTTCTCCAGGATGCAGGCAAAGGGCGGATTTCCTGGGCAACGGAAAAGGCCTACTGCGTCCACCTTAGAAATTCCCCGTGAATATCTCAGAATGGATCCCATGGCTGCCTACGCATGTCGCCCTTCGTTGTGATGAAGCCCTTGGGACAGTGGAACCGCAGCCCGGCAGTTGGGTGCGGGCTTCACCGACGATGGCTTATATGCGCCATTGCTAATGCTTCCGACATGCGAATGAAGGAGCGCCAGCTTACAAATCCGTAAGTCGCCGATCGAGCCAATGGGCAGCAGCGGGAGCGCAACCGCGATTGGAAGCCGACTTTCGACTGCACCAAACCGGCTTGACGGAACATTAGCAATCTCTAACTAATTGTGCTTGTGGCAGACGATGCTCACCCCATCGTTGCTGAAGATCGGGATCTTCACCGGCTCCCGATCGGCCCGCGCCTCCCGCAAGTGGCGCGGGCCTCCAATCGTACTGGAGACGCAATGCCTCATGCAGCCGTCGATTGACGCGCCGTCTCGCCGGCGTGATCCTCAATTCGCGAAGAGGGCAAGCTGCCGGCCGCTGCAAGACTATCCAGCAGACGGAGGATTTCTCGGGCGGCCTCGGATTTGCACGAGTAGAAGATGTTCTGCCGGAGGCGTCGAGGAGTTACCAGTTTCAGGCGCATCAGCTTGTAAAGGTGCTGCGACAAAGCGGATTGGCTTAACCCAACTCGTTTGGCGAGATCGCCAACTGACAATTCACCCCCAGCCAAATGGATCAAGATCAACAGCCGCTTTTCTGAGCCCATCAAAGATAACAGCTCAGCGACAGGCTCCCTCGTTGCGGCCAGTTTTTCGGAAATCATCCCTTATTCTCCGTACGGGTCTGCTGCGGTAAACGCTCAGTTAGGTTCAAAGCTTCCCAGATTTGTTAGGTTCAAAGCTTCCCAGATTTTTTCGCCCGGTGCTAAGAAGATGGCCGGCGCTCAGTTGGGCGGGGGGCGTTGGGGTAACGGCACCGGCCAAGGCGGAAACGGGTCCGCCGCAAGGACACGCTAATATACGGTTGCCGCCAGCGCCTATGGTGTGATCGCGGAAGCGCGCGCTCAAAGATTCCTGCGCTGAGTGATTTCGACAGATGGCGATTATGTAGGGTTCTCTTCCTCAACCTCACCCCTGCGCCGCCGCCTTTGACCCTATATCTCTTTGATCATCACGCCTTCGGTTTCAGCCACCAGGTCTCAAAAATCATCGTATCGGACCGATCTTCAAAGAAGAAGGTGTAGTATGAGTCGGGTTCATCCACTGGGGTTTGGTCATCTCGGCGCGATGGCGGAGGAGGCACTTTTCTGTAGCCCCAGCGTCCCTTAACGCCACCGTCGGAAATTCGTTTCAGTGTCTCAAGCAATGGGAGACGGTCCATCCCATGCTGCCCGCTATGTGGCCAGTTCTGCTCATCTGCGGAGGTCATCTTTGTCACCAGACCGTTGAGTGGTCCGGAAAGTTCGTCAATCTTGCGCAGGTCTATGCCGCCGTGATTTCTGGGCTTGTCCATTTGTTGCTTTCTTCAATCCTGGGCAGATCATTGCCTCTCTTCGCATGCGGCGCAAGACAGAAGGGCAAGAGCCGCAGAGCGCAAGAAGCTTCGTCCCCGCAAGGGCGCACTTGACGAGATCAGCGAACGGGTGACGATGCCGGTTTCACATAAGCCCCGACATGTGGACTAGATGGGCAACTCGCACGCCAAGGCCAATAATGGTTCGGCCATCATTGGCGGCGAAATCCCAACAGCAAAATGCTGCCCAGCCAAAAAGCAGGATTGGGAAGCGCATTAGCGCATTCTAAAATAGACAAATTGAATAAGCGTTAAGGGCTTCATTTCCTAAGCCTCACGCCGGCGCCACCGCCGTTCTCGGGTATGAACTCGACGCCGGCCGATTCGAGGGCGCGCTTGACCTTGTCTCGCGTATCAGCATGCATCCCGCCGCGCTCGTTCTCGTAGCGCGTCAAGGTGGCAGTCGTCACGCTCGCCATTTCCGCCAAATCGCGGACACCGATCTTTAGCGCGGCTCGAGCCATTCGCATCTGTGAAGGCGTCAAGTTATCACCCTGTGCTGACTAGTTATTACTCTGTGTTGACATTAACACCAGATACAAAGTATCTATCACACTGTAACAACTTTTCAAAGGGAACCACCATGCCGAACACCCATGTTCTGGCAGCCGGCGAAGCTATGCTCGCTGCCAAGATAGCCATTATCGGACGATTTTCCGGCCACATCCTGCTTGTCCAGCGGAGGCCATCATGGACCTATGCTGCCATCCGCCTGCTGCTTGCCGCAGCCGGGCTCCGCACGCGCCTTGGGCGCGCAACCTTGGCCTTCGTCCTCATGAGGCTGTCAAACCGGCTCTACATCGTCGGCTATCGCACGCTCGAAAACCTTGAGGACGATATCGGCCGCCCGATCCTCGATCGCACGCTGAGCAAGATGGAGGATCGCCGCAATGGATGACCTCAATCTCACCAAGAAAGGCGAGGCCTATGCCGCGGCGTCGCTGGCTGCTGATCCAGAAACCCTGCTCGTCCCGCTCACCAACCGTCGGGCGATCGCGGACTCGATCGAGCGGCTGATTGACATGCTGGATACCATGCAGCCGGATCCAGACATCGAGCCGTGGCTCGGCGCACCAGAATTGCCTCATAGCGGGTCGCAGGAGCGTAACTGGCGCGTCCCCGACGCCGAAGACCGGGAAGACGACGTCGACGATCTGGAGCCATCTCTTGGCGTCATCGGCCAATGGGGAAACGGTCGCATGGAATACGACCTTGAAGGCGGCGACCATGGCGAGACGTGGCCGGAAAGCGAACCCTCGCTGGGATGGACCGAGGAGATAGACCAACAGCGCCGGCTAGAAACCGATCCAAAGGCCTGGGTGGTCGAGGATGGTGAACCCTATCTCGGCTGGTGCGAGAATGCCGGTCGAGGCATCCGTGAGGGCGATCCCGCGAACGACGGCGAGGAAGATGCCGGCGAGATGCGCGAATGCGAAAACGAGCATGGCAGCGACGATGCGGAGCAAGGCGGCTGGAGCGACAATGGCTGGAGCGACAACAGACCGCGCAACCCGAGCGTCCCTGCCGACCTCTATCCCGACCGCTTCTGCATGATCGCTGACGGCGCTTGCTGCGAGCCGGTCATCATGCACGGCCCGCATGTGCTCGTCGACAAGACGAGGCAGTATCAGCCCGGCGACTTCGTGGTGATCTATCTCGACCCTGCCATCGTCTCAAAGGGAAGTCACGTTCTGCGGGTCAAGCGGTTCGTCCAGGAGTTCCCCGAGGCGCTGGTGGTGGAAATGCTCAACCCGCCGCGGGTCATCTTCGTTGCCAAGGCTGAGACGAAAGCCGTCTGGTTTGCCGAACCGGCGCCGGCCGACTTCGTGCCTGGGCCGAGGATGAACGATGGCGATTTGCTCGCCCGCCGCGCTCTGGAGATGCGCGCTCACTAAAATTCCCGACGTAGGGAAATTTGGCCCGCTGCTTCGGTGGCGGGCTTTCCTTATCTTGTGGCAGAAAAGTCACGCAGCTTGAATATGCAGAGCTTCAACCTGCGCGAGCTTATTATCCAGGTAAGCGGGGCGTACCGTCGTCGAGGGCAAAGGGGCTGCCCGACATCCTCCCGAACTAGCGCCCGCTGCGGAAAACGTGGTGGGCGTTTTTTCTTATCCCGCCAGGACAATTCCCAATTCGGCAAACTTCGCCGTTTAGGAAATTTGTTCGGAATCGGCAGAGTTGCCAAAAGCGAACAAGGCTGGAATTTCGGCAGAGTTGCCAAAAATCCAGAAGTCAGCCCGCTGCCTCACGGTGGCGGGCTTCTTGCTTTCAGCGGTGGAGCGCAGCGGGATTAGCGGGCACAATTGCGCTCGGCCCCTTGCGGCAAACCCCTAGCGGACTGTCACATTCAGGATGGTCAGCGATCCAATCAAACACCGCGAAGCGCAGCGGCGACACCAAATTCAAACCCAAAAATGGAGGATTGAAAACCCGGACAAAGTAGCCGAGTACCGGCGGAAGGACGCAGCCAAAGCCAAGCAAGAAAGAGCCGAACATAGGTCGCAACATGATGTTCAAACAAAAAAGTGGAAGCTTGAACATCCCGATAAGGTGGCTGTTACTCGCCAAAATTACAGGGCGAAGACCAAGGAAGCTCTATCCGCCTATAACAAATCATATTATCTAAAGAACCGCGCTCAAGTCTTGGGCCAACAGGCCGGATACAGGCGTAGAGTAATTTCTATCAACACCGTTCGGCACAGCCCGGAAACGGTTTACCTGGTGGTCAGCCGGGCCGTCAGTTCGGCGCTCCCGCGCTTCATGCGTGATGACGTAATCAACTCGATGCTCTTGGCAGTCCTCGAAGGCAAGCTGCTGCTGGAGCACGTCGGCGCGCGCATGAAGGACTACATCACCGGCTACAACCGGGAATACGACACCTTCAAAACCCTCTCCCTCGATGCTCTTATGGGCGGCAGTGACCTACGCAGGATCGACCTGCTGGAGGCGCCAGAGCCCTATGACCCGGAAGAGGACGAAGAGGAAGATTCCGATATCGTGATGCTCAAGGGCGGCCGGTTTCGGAGCCTTAACCGTTTCGTTGATCAAGGCGACATGACTGCCGCGCAATTGGCCGGGTGCAGCTACGATCTGCTTGCGATACTGCATCTTGTTAAAGCGGTGACTGACGGTGCCGAGGGTGGCAGTCTGTCGCCGGACGCTACAGCATCCATCAGCCGGCTGATGGCGCTGGCGGTTGAGATGCACGCGCCGTTGCATGACGCCCTGGAAACACATGAGGGTCTTGAGCACTGAACGTCGCGGAAAACATTTCCGCCACGCAGGCCCGCTGCCTCACGGTGGCGGGCGTTTCTAATGGTTTCTTGGAATCGCCCACATCGCCGCTCCACTCTGAGCGAACGTCATCTCTGGCGGCTCATTCCGAGCTCGAATCTGATTCCAGAGGCACATCGTCAACGAGCGATCAACCTCAGCCGCACGATCCTTCATGTCATTGCCGTCAGATGCGGCGTGAGCAATGTCCATAAGGAACGATCGTATATCGCCATAATCCAACATAGTCGGATAACTCAGATCGAGCCAAAAATAGAGCCCGTCTAGGTGCTCCAACATGGCGCTGCTAGCCATTGCCTCAATTGCCAACTTTCCTAACTTCACCCGGTTGAAATAGACGCTGAAATTGCGGCCGTACGCAGGCGAGTCCTGATGCAGGAGGCGCAGCTCCGAACGAGGTATCTCCTCGATTCGAAAGCCTCCCCATTTTAGCTTTTTGTTGAACCTTGTGCCGAAGTCGGCTGTCTTCGCAAATGCCTCTCGATCAGCATCCGTCATGAACGACGCAATCGCGCCAGTCTCTATGCTGACTGGCTGCTGGTGGTTTGGCTCGATCGGAATACCCGTTTCGATCTCCTCCTGAATCTCATCGGGAGACGTCGGCTGTTCGTGATCCCGCTTCTTGCCTCGGCCGAACATGCCATTCCCTCCCAGCCTCGTGTCGCGCCTATGTCGCACGGACCTGCCGATAGTCGCAATGCGGCCTGGGCAGCTTGGGATTCGTGGATTTTCTGAAATGTAGCCCGTGACGTAGCCCTAGTGGAACTTTCCCGCAAATGAGGGAATGTAGTGATTGCGGCTAAGTCATTGAAAATGATTGGCTCCCCGGGCCGGATTCGAACCAGCGACCAACCGGTTAACAGCCGGTTGCTCTACCACTGAGCTACCGGGGAACGGAGGCTCTTTGAGCAAGTGGCGCAGCCTATAGCAAACACCTTTCGGCTTTGCAAAGAAGCATTTCGCTTTTTTCCGAGACTTTTTCGCTCAGGCGTTTCTCGCAATCGGCGGCGTCCGCCCTCATATTAGCCGTCTTGGCGATGGGCGCGGAACCGAAAGGGCGGTCGCGGCTTTCGTAAAATGATATTTTCGAGCGACCAGACAAGCGACCACACAGGCAGCCCCTCGCGATGACGGCAGCAGACGAAAACCGGATACCGGCACGAAGATCTCGATTTTCGGGCGCGAGTTCGCCATGCCGCAGTCGCGTGGGCTCAGAATCGCGATCGGCATTCTTTTGACAATCGGCGGCATTCTCGGCTTTCTGCCGATTCTCGGCTTCTGGATGGTGCCGATCGGACTGCTGGTGCTCTCGTATGAATTCGCCATGGTGCGCCGCCACCGGCGCCGCTTCGTCGTCTGGTGGGAGCGGCGGCGACGGCCGGATGGAACGACGGGCACCAAGCCGCGCCTTTGACCACGCCATCCTTCCGCGGCCTTATGCCGTTGTTCGGGTTCCGGATTTTCGCGAATCGGCTTTTCGGTTCGCACTTCTCCCGAGATCCTCGCGGATTTCCTTGAGAACGGCGGCAGCCGAAGCAAGGCGCGCACGGTCGCGCGGCGATAGCCTGGCCGTGCCGTCTATTGCCAGGCAATCGATGGCATGGCGCAGCAACGCCTCGCATCCCGCTCGCGACAGGCCGTCCCAGGCGCTCGTTCCGTCGTTCGGGCTTGCCGGCCGCATGGCGCAGTCCTCCTCGTTTCTCAACGGTGGCCGGGGCGTGGAGTTTCTCGCGATCGCTGCTATGTTTAACGCTCTGCTAATATGCGTCGTGACCGCAGTGGTCGCGACGCTCGATGCGGAGGGTCAGATTCTTGCAGAGGAAACCGCGCGGAATGCGTGGTGGCCGCTTGACGCCATTTTCGCCGCAACCTATTGGAACCGGGTGGAACGCCGGGAGCAACGAGGCCTCGTGGCGGAGTGGTTACGCAGAGGACTGCAAATCCTTGCACCCCGGTTCGATTCCGGGCGAGGCCTCCAATACCCGGGCTCCCGCGCGCTCAGCGCCGGAGCCTGACGTTCGCATCGAAATGAACCGCGGTTCTGACGCGGCAAGCGGATTGGTTGGAACATGAGCGCTGATTTTGCCGAGCTTCGCGTCAAGATGGTCGATGGTCAGGTTCGCACCACCGACGTGACCAGCGCTCCGCTGCTGGATGCCATGCTTTCCGTGCCGCGCGAGCTTTTCGTCGGCGAGCGCCAGCGCGATCTTGCCTATATCGACGAGGACATCCGCATTGCCGACGGCGCCGATGGCGCGCGCTATCTCATGGAAGCATCGCCGCTGGCCAAGCTGATGCAGCTGGCCGAGATTAACCCGACCGATTCGGCGCTCGATGTCGGCTGCGGCACCGGCTACGCCTCGGCCATCCTATCGCGGCTGGCGAGGTCGGTCGTGGCGCTCGAATGCGATTCGGCGCTGGCGCAAACCGCGGCATCGACCCTTTCCGGCCTTGGCTGCGGCAATGTGACCGTGGTCCAGGGCGCGCTGGCGCAGGGGCATGCGGCCGAGGCGCCTTATGACGTCATCTTCGTCGCCGGCAGTGTCGAGAAAGTGCCGGCACCGCTGCTCGACCAGCTCGCCGAAGGCGGCCGACTCGTCGCGGTCGAAGGGCAGGGCAATTCCGGCGTGGCGCGACTTTTTTTTAAGGCCGGGGGGGTTGTAACCGGGAGACGGGCATTTAATGCGGCAATTAAGCCACTACCCGGCTTCGAACGTGAGCATGCCTTTGAATTCTGAATGATTTGGCCTTGCAGCAGAGGCTTTGTCATGGTCGCTTGGACTTGAACAATCGTTGCTGATCTCAGACTGGGGGCACTTTGGGACCGAGCGACAGGGAACATAAAGACACGCCACTCCGGCTCCTTTAACGAGAAGCTGGCGCGGCGCGGTTCCCATGGAAAACGAATGAGGGATATACCGTGCCGTCTGTATCCAAGACCCTTTTTGCCGCCATCCTTGTTTCCGCGACCGCGCTGTCGCCCCTTACCGCTTCGGCGGAAACCATCACCGGCGCGCTCGCCAAGGCCTATCAGTACAATTCCACGCTGAATTCGTCCCGCGCCGGTGTGCGCGTCACCGACGAAGGCGTGGCCATTGCCAAGTCGGGCTGGCGCCCAACCATCAACGGAACTGCCGACGCGAATTATGTGAACACGCGCGCCAGCGGCGCCAACAGCAAAACGGGGTCGGCCAGCGTCGGTATCGTCATCAACCAGACCCTGTTCGACGGTTTTCAGACCAGGAACAATGTGGCGGCCGCGGAAGCCCAGGTGAAGGCGTCGGTGGAGAGCCTGCGTAACACCGAGGAGAACACGCTGTTCAATGCGGCCAGTGCCTATATGGACGTGATCCGCGACCGGCAGATCGCCGTGCTGACCGAACAGAACCTGCAGTTCCTGACCGAGCAGGCGCGCGCCGCGCGCTCGCGTTTCGAGGTTGGCGAGGGCACGCGCACCGACGTTGCGCAGGCCGATGCGTCGCGCGCCTCGGCCGTGGCTTCTCTCAGCGCCGCCCGCGCGCAGGCATTGGCCAGCGCCGCGCTCTATCACCAGATCGTCGGCGACGAGCCGGGCAAGCTCAAGCCGGCTGCGCCATTGGCGAAGCTGTTGCCGTCGAGCCTCGCTTCGGCGATTGCCATTGGTTCGGCCGAACATCCGGCCATTCTCTCCACCCAGCATCTGGTCGATGCGGCCGCGTTTTCGGTGAAGTCGGCGGAAGGCGCGCTGTTGCCGCAGCTTACCGCCTCGGCCGGCATTTCGGATGACTATCTCAATCGCAATCCGAACATCGGAACGAACGGCAATTCGACCTCGGCCAATATCGGTGCGACATTGACCATTCCGATCTATTCGGCCGGCCGGACCTCGGCGGTTGTGCGGCAGAACAAGGAATCGCTTGGCGAGGCCCGTATCCAGGTCGATGTCAGCCGTGACCAGGTGCGCCAGGCCGTTGCCACCGCATGGTCGCAATACACCGCCGCGCAGCAGAGCGTGTCGGCCAACAAGCAGGTGATCGACGCCGCGCAACTGGCGCTGAACGGCGTCATCGAAGAGCGCAATGTCGGCCAGCGCACCACGCTCGACGTGCTCAACGCGCAGGCCACCGTCATCACCGCCAAGATCAACCAGGCCAATTCCGAACACGATGTGGTCGTGGCGAGCTATGCCATCCTGTCGGCGGTGGGCCGCCTGTCGGTCGATCGGCTTGGCTTGGGGGTGACCAAGTACAAGCCCGAAGAGCACTACAACGCCGTCAAGGACAAGTGGATCGGCCTGCGCACGCCGGACGGCCGCTAGGCGCCGACGGCGACTTGTGGAGCGGGACCTTACCTGAAAGCTGGTCCTGCTTCGATTTCGCGCTCTAATCTGTTGAAATCCCACATGTCCCCAGATTGGGGATTCTCGTGCGGCGATCCGTCGGTTACGCTGTCGCCATGATTCGAATCCGGCTCGTGCCGGGGCGGAAGACCACAGAGGTCACAAGGGCGGCGGATGTGACGATGGCAACGGCAAGCAGCGCGCAGCGCGAACCTTCCATGGAAGAGATACTGGCTTCCATCAGGAGGATCATCGAGGACAGCGACAACGGCCGCAAGCAGCCGGGCGAGGCCGATGAGCTGCGCCAGGACCTGGAGCCATCGTCGAGCGAGGCTCCGGCCGCTGATGTCGATGCGTTTCGCGCCGAGCTGCATGCTGCCCCCGAAGTCAGGAAGCCGGTTGCGCTCGCGGAAGTCCAGGCGCCGTCGCCCGAGCCGGTGATAGCGCGCATGGAATCGCAGACACGTGCCGATCCCGCGCCCGCCAAGCCGTCGATGACGCTTGCGGAGGTCAGCGCCAGGATCGCCGCCGAACCGGCGCCTGCCGTCAGGGCCGACGCGGCGATGGTCCCGCAGGCTGGGGCTTCGCCAGCCAGCGCGACAAGCGATGCCATCGTTGCCGATTGGCGGCGCGAGATCGCGGCGGTCGGAGAGCAGGCAAAAGCGATACCGGACAGGAGCGTCCGCAGGCCGGTCGCCCAACCCGATGCGCCCCAACCGGAGGTGCCAACGAGCGAACCGGTGGTGGAGGCTGCGTTCGAGCGGCCTTCTTCAAGCGACGCTCCGGCAGGCGCTGCTCAGGCGCGCGCGGCGGCAAGCGAAGCGCCCGCGGTCCGCGCCGCAATCCTTTCCGAACATACGGGCCGGCAGGTGGCAGCGGCCTTCGGCGAGCTGTCCGATGCTTTTGCCAGCCGAAGCAAGAAGACATTCGACGAGATGGCCGAGGAGATGCTGCGGCCGATGCTGCAGGACTGGCTGGACAACAATCTGCCGACGCTGGTCGAAAGGCTGGTGCGCGAGGAAATCGAGCGCGTGGCGCGCGGCGCGCAATAGGACGCACAGCCCATCCCTCTGACAAAGCGCCGCCTCCTTGGCGGCGTTTCTGTTGGTAGGGTCGGCTCGCGATAATCATGGCAAACAAGATGCCCTTCTAAAGCCATGGACGATTGCTCCCTTTGGCCGATGAACCGACAGTTGACGTATAGCTACCGATTGCGGGCGATGGTTCCGATGCTGACCGATGAAGAGTATCGGGATGTCGTCGGCGACCCCGCAGCGCTATATTTTCAGGTCAAGAGGTTCATTTCCCAGCACGGACAATGGACAGAAATGAAGCATCCGGCAGCCGATCGCTATCGCGAGCGGACCGGAGTAACACTTCATCATACTTTCTGGCTCCTGCATGTTCGCCGTTCCGACTACGGCCCCGACTGCCCGTCCTGCGGAAAGCCCTACCGGACACCACGAGCGAAGTTTTGCGCCGAGTACGGACACGGCATTCCGTTGAAATAGGCAGGGTCATGCCTATTTGCTTCTCATGAACCGAGACGGCCCTTGCGGTTGACTTGGCCCAGACCTTCCGATTTACACCGAACCAGCAAAAATCCCGACAGCGCGGACCATTTTCCCATGCTTGAAAAGACCTACGACGCCAAGACCGTCGAGCCGAAGATCGCCAAAATCTGGGAAGACGCCGACGCATTTCGTGCCGGCGCAGGCGCCGAGGAGGGCGCCGAGGCCTTCACCATCGTCATTCCGCCGCCCAACGTCACCGGCTCGCTGCATATGGGGCACGCGCTCAACAACACGCTGCAGGACATTCTGGTGCGCTTCGAGCGCATGCGCGGCAAGAATGTGCTGTGGCAGCCGGGCATGGATCATGCCGGCATCGCCACGCAGATGGTGGTCGAGCGCCAGCTGATGGAGAAGCAGATCCACCGCCGCGATCTCACGCGCGAGCAGTTCATCGAGAAAGTGTGGGAATGGAAGGCCGAATCCGGCGGCGCCATCTTCAACCAGCTGAAGCGGCTCGGCGCCTCGGCCGACTGGTCGCGCGAACGCTTCACCATGGACGAGGGCCTGTCCAAGGCCGTGCTCGAAGTGTTCGTCACGCTCTACAAGGAAGGCCTGATCTACAAGGACAAGCGCCTTGTGAACTGGGACCCGAAACTGCTGACAGCGATCTCCGACCTCGAGGTCGAGCAGCAGGAGGTCAACGGCAATCTCTGGCACTTCCGCTATCCGATCGAGGGTGAGGCCTTCGACCCGGAAAATCCGAAGACCTTCATCACGGTGGCGACGACGCGCCCGGAAACGATGCTGGGCGATACGGCCGTGGCGGTGCATCCGGACGACGAGCGATACCGGCATCTGGTCGGCAAGAACGTGGTGCTGCCGATCGTCGGCCGCAAGATTCCGATCGTGGCGGACGAGTATTCCGATCCGGAAAAAGGGTCCGGCGCGGTGAAGATCACGCCGGCGCATGATTTCAACGACTTCGAGGTCGGCAAACGGCACAAGCTGCCGGCGATCAACATCCTCACCATCGAGGCTGCGATAAACCTCAAGGATAATGAGGATTTCCTCGCCGGGCTCGAGGTGACGCCGGAACGCCAAGCTGTCTGGGACGATCTCAACGGGCTCGACCGTTTCGTCGCGCGCAAGAAGATCGTCGAGCTGATGGAGGCTGGCGGCTTCCTCGAAAAGATCGAACCGCATCGCCACGCCGTGCCGCATGGCGACCGCGGCGGCGTGCCGATCGAGCCGTTCCTGACCGAACAGTGGTATGCCAATGCGGCCGAACTCGCCAAGCCGGCGATCGCCTCGGTGCGCGAAGGCCGCACCAATTTCGTGCCGAAGAACTGGGAAAAGACCTATTTCGACTGGATGGAAAACATCCAGCCCTGGTGCATCTCGCGCCAGCTGTGGTGGGGCCACCAGATCCCGGCCTGGTACGGACCGGACGGGCGCGTCTTCGTCGAGAAGACCGAGGAAGAGGCGCTGGGCGCGGCTATCGAATATTACCTGGCGCTGGAAGGGCCGTGGAAAGGCTGGGTCGAGGACAAGCTCGAGAACTACAAGCCGGGCGAGATCCTGACCCGCGACGAGGATGTGCTCGACACCTGGTTCTCGTCGGCGCTGTGGCCGTTCTCGACGCTGGGCTGGCCGGACCAGACGCCCGAGCTGAAGACTTATTACCAGACCGACGTGCTGGTGACCGGCTTCGACATCATCTTCTTCTGGGTTGCCCGCATGATGATGATGGGCCTGCACTTCATGGACGAGGAGCCGTTCCACACCGTCTATGTGCATGCGCTGGTGCGCGACAAGAACGGGCAGAAGATGTCGAAGTCGAAAGGCAACGTCATCGATCCGCTCGATCTGATCGACGAGTTTGGCGCCGATGCGCTGCGCTTCACGCTGACGGTGATGGCGGCGCAGGGGCGTGATGTGAAGCTCGACCCGGCGCGTATCGCCGGTTACCGCAACTTCGGCACCAAGCTGTGGAACGCGACGCGCTTTGCCGAGATGAACGAAGTCGCCCGCAATGACGATTTCTGGCTGAACGACGCCAAGCTGGCGGTCAACCGCTGGATCCTGACCGAGCTGACGCGGGCCGCACGCGAGATCACCGACGGCATCACCTCATACCGCTTCAACGAGGCGGCCGGTGCTGCCTATCGCTTCGTCTGGAACCTGTTCTGCGACTGGTATCTGGAGCTGCTGAAGCCGGTGTTCATGGGCACGGACGAAGCGGCCAAAGCTGAAAGCCGCGCCTGCGTTGCCTTCGTGCTCGACGAGATCTACAAGCTCTTGCACCCGATGATGCCGTTCATGACGGAAGAGCTGTGGGCGCAGACGGCGGGTGAGGGCAAGGAGCGCTCCTCGCTGCTTTGCCACGCCGCATGGCCGTCGCCGGACTTCGAGGACGCGGAAGCGGCCGCCGACATTAACTGGCTGGTCGACCTCGTCTCCGGCATCCGCTCGGTGCGTTCCGAGATGAACGTGCCGCCAGCGGCGATCGCGCCGCTGGTCGTGGTCGGCGCCAACGATGTCACGCGCGAGCGGCTGGTTCGCGAGGACTCCGCGATCAAGCGGCTGGCGCGTGTCGGCGACATCTCGCTGGCTGACACGGCACCCAAAGGCTCGGCGCAGATCGTCCTCAACGAGGCGACGATCTGCCTGCCGCTCGGCAGCCTGATCGACCTCACCGCCGAGGCTGCCCGGCTGCAGAAGGAACTGGCCAAGGTGACCGAGGAAATCGCCCGGCTGCACAAGAAACTGTCCAATGAACGGTTCGTCGCCAGCGCGCCGGCCGAGATCGTCGACGCCGAGCGCGAAAAGCTCGCCGAATACCGCGACGCGCAGGACAAGCTTTCAGTGGCTTTGACCAGGGTTCGTGACGCCGGCTGAGGCGGCAGGATTCGGCTTGCTCGGCGTGCCTTCAGCGGAGGTGTTTTGCCTCGAAAATAGGCATTCCGCTGCGTTAATTTTGACGTAAACGGAAACTTTAGCCCCATTGTTGCCATAATGTAACAATGGGGTCGTAATCCCCTGAAAGCGGCTTTTTTTGAGCCGTTTTGGGCTTTTTCTCTTCATTTTCTAGTCCGGCAAGCCCGCCTCGGGCCGTTTTTAGCCTTACGGTACGCCTGTCCATTTTGTCGAAAATGCGTTTGGCGAACATGTACATGTACGCGCCATGAATTCGTTGTTGCGCCGTTAACCTGAATTGGTTCTAGCTTGATGCACTCGAATTCGGGGAGGACATTCATGACTATTCTGCGACTGAAAGCGCTGCTGGGGGCTGGGTGCTATTCGCTTGCATTGATCGGGACGGCACATGCCGGCGGTTTCGACCGCGGCGGCGTCAACATCGACCAGCTGTTCGACGCCGCGCCATATTCGTTCGACGCCGGCGTCACCTACGTGTCGCCACAGCGCAAGCTCAAGAATGTGCAGCGCCTAGATGGTTCAGGTCTGTCGACGTCG
Organism: Mesorhizobium kamtschaticum; assembly: GCF_056174585.1. Lineage (NCBI taxonomy): Bacteria > Pseudomonadati > Pseudomonadota > Alphaproteobacteria > Hyphomicrobiales > Phyllobacteriaceae > Mesorhizobium > Mesorhizobium kamtschaticum. The sequence goes on from NZ_CM149691.1 coordinate 4,366,111, forward strand.
GAAGTAGACGTCGGTGGTGACTATGCCGTGCCTCGAATCGGAATCAAGGCTACCATATTTGAACCTGTGGACTGTCTCGCAAGCTATTCTAAGCCCTACGGCGCTGACGCGGATTACGGAACGAATAACGCATATTCGACAACCGCATCCAAATACTCGGTCAAAACGAACGATTACGGCCTTACCTGTTCCTATAAGTTCAACGTCGGGAAAGGCTCCCTCAGATTCATCGGCGGCGTTTCCTATCAGGATGTCGATGCGTTTCTGTCTCGTCAGACGCTATTGGCTTTTGGCAACACGGGCCTCGGAAAATTCCACCTTACAGACTCAGCATGGGGATGGCGCGCGGGCACCGCTTATGAAATCCCGGACATCGCTCTGCGTGCGAGCCTGATGTATTATTCGAGCTACAAATATGATGGACTTTCCGGAACTGTCGATACGACAGGCTTTAGCGGAACGTTTCCGGCAAATATCATACCGGGCTCTACTGGAATATATCCAGTGTCCGCCTCCGCCGAGATACCGCAAGCTCTCGAATTCAAGTTGCAGAGCGGTATAGCTCCAGGTTGGCTTGCCTTTGGCTCAGTGCGTTGGCAGCAGTGGAGCAAGCTTGGCATCATTCCAATCACTGGCGTGCGTAGCCCCGTGACAGGTGCTCCTTCGCCCGTTTCCTTCGATTTGCTCTATCGCGATGGCTGGACGATTTCGGGCGGCATCGGTCACAAGTTCACTGACCAGCTATCTGGCCTGGTTTCGCTGACTTGGGATCGTGGAACCTCGACAGTCTCCGGTTATCAATCCGACACATATGCCTTGGCGACCGGCATCTCCTACTCACCGAACGACAAAGTGGAAGTCAGGCTTGGCGGCTCGATCGGCGTGCTGACCAGCGGATCGTCAACTTTCCCTGGCGTTGGCGATACGGCAAATGCCGTCACCTATACCTATGGCAATGATCTGCTCTTGGCAGGCTCAGCTTCGGTCAAGATCAAATTCTAGGATTCTAAACATTCGGACGAAAGGGCCGGGCACGCGCCCGGCCTTTTCGTTTGCCCGATCGGCCGATCTGCGAGTGCCAACGCTATTCTAAACCGGCATTCCGTTGCGTCATGGTTGACGTTAACGGAAGTTTTCGCCGCATTGTTGCCATAATGTAACAGCGGACAAATTAGCTATTGAAGATGTTATTTTTGCGCTGTTTTCATCTGATTTTCCTGGGTTTTTGGCTGGGCATTGGGCGAAGACAGGCATTTCGGCTCGACGGCATTGATGGCCTTACATCGGGAAAGGCATTTTCTCAAAAATACGTACATGTACGCCTCTTGAAATCGTTGTTGCACTACCCACGCAAAATGGTTCTTGCTTGGGTTGTGTTCGAATTCGGGGGCGATTCATGTTCAATCTGCGTCTTAAAACGCTGCTGGGGGCAGGGTGGTTTTCGCTGGCTTTGCTTGGGACGGCGATGAACTCGGCGCATGCTGGCGGCCTTGAGCGCGGCGGTTATGACATCGACCTTCTGTTTGACCCTGCCCAAGTCACGGGTGAGGTCACCGGCACCTATGTGATGCCGCAACGCAACCTCAAGAACGTGAAGGACACCGATCCATCTGACGGCCCCCTTAACCTCATTCCGGGTTTCTCCAACAGTGCTCGCGATACCGAAAGTTATTGGGTGCCGAGCGTCGGTATCAAGGCGGGTATGGGACCCGTTGACTGTCTCGTCGACTACGGCCAGCCAATCGGTGCGTCCAGCAACCCGGGTCGGAACTGGGCCGGCGCGAACAGCAATGTTAACACCCAGGTGAAGAGCGAGGCCGTGGGCGGCACCTGCTCTTACAAGATGGATCTCGGCAAAGGACAGTTTCGTTTCATCGGCGGCGTGTTCCACGAAGATGTTTCTGGCTTCAAAGAACAATTGGTGGCTCCCATTCCCGGTGCGGGCATTGGGCGCCTTGACCTCGAGGGAGACGGCTGGGGATGGCGAGCCGGCGTTGCCTATGAGATTCCGGATATCGCCCTGCGAGCCAGCCTGGTCTATAATTCGGCGGTCAAGCTCGACAGTTTGGATGGTACGCTGGATCTGACTCAGGTGCCTGCGGCCCTCAATCCGTTAAATCCGTTTTTGGGAAAGGTGACGAACGTCAGCGGTTCCTCGGAAGTTCCGGATTCTCTGGAGCTCAAGCTTCAGTCGGGCATAGCTCCCGGCTGGCTGGCATTCGGATCCATAAAGTGGATGAATTGGAGCGAGCTGCAGAGCATTCCGTTTTGCCCGACCGGCACGGCTTCGTGTACCACAACCAGCTCTTCAAAGCTTACCTCGCTTGATTTGCTCTATCGCGATGGCTGGACGGTTTCCGGCGGTATCGGCCACAAATTCAACGATCAGTGGAGCGGTGCTGCGATTATCACCTGGGATCGCGGAACAACGACCGGCCTGAGTGCCCAGACCGATACCTGGACCCTCAGCGGTGGCGTGGCCTACACGCCCACTCAGAACATCGAGCTCCGCTTCGGTGGAGCGATCGGCGTGCTGACCAGCGGATCTATACACCCGGCCGTTAGCACGGATGATGGTCTAACATATGACAATGGCTACACCGCCGACTTCGGCAATGACCTTGTCACGGCACTTTCGACTTCATTGAAGGTCAAGTGGTAACTGACTGAGATTGAACAGGAAAGGCCGGGCATTGCCCGGCCTTTTTCTTTTGTGCCGGCGTTGTCGCTGGCCTCGTCATCCAAGCTGCGTTGCATATAAGCCGCACTGGGGCCGCCTCGTGCGATTGTGACGTTTTGGCAACACTTTCTGAACAACCCCTGCGCTAGAAGTCAGGTCGAGGAAATTGCCCATTTCCCGCCATAAACCCGGCGCACCTCGATCTTGTCTCGGGACACGCGCCAAAAGGCTCGGCGATGGGACAGGCCGCACCGCCCGCGGCAAGGATGAGAATGGACGCCAAGGTCATTTCAAAGGCTAAGCTCCCTAGCCGCCATGTGACTGTCGGTCCGGCGCGCGCGCCGCACCGGTCGTATCTCTATGCCATGGGGCTTTCCGCCGAGATCGCGCAGCCGCTGGTCGGCGTCGCCTCCTGCTGGAACGAAGCCGCCCCCTGCAACATCTCGCTGATGCGCCAGGCGCAAGTGGTCAAGAAGGGCGTCGCGGCTGCCAACGGCACGCCGCGCGAATTCTGCACCATCACCGTCACCGACGGCATCGCCATGGGCCACCAGGGCATGAAGTCGTCGCTGGTGTCGCGCGAGGTGATCGCCGATTCGGTCGAACTCACCATGCGCGGACATTGCTACGATGCGTTGGTCGGGCTGGCCGGCTGCGACAAGTCGCTGCCCGGCATGATGATGGCCATGGTGCGGCTCAACGTGCCGTCGATCTTCATCTACGGCGGTTCGATCCTGCCCGGCAGCTATCGCGGCCGCCAGATCACCGTGCAGGACGTGTTCGAGGCGGTCGGCCAGCACTCTGTCGGCACGATCAATGATGCCGAGCTGCTCGAGATCGAGCAGGTGGCCTGTCCGTCGGCCGGTTCCTGCGGCGCCCAGTTCACCGCCAACACCATGGCCACCGTCGCCGAGGCGATTGGTCTGGCGCTGCCCTATTCCTGTGGTGCGCCGGCCCCTTACGAAATGCGCGACCGTTTCAATTTCGCCTCCGGTGAAAAGATCATGGAACTGATCGCGAAAAACATCCGGCCGCGCGACATCGTCACGCTGAAGGCGCTGGAGAATGCGGCGACCGTGGTTTCCGCCACCGGCGGCTCGACCAATGCGGCGCTGCATCTGCCGGCGATCGCGCATGAGGCGGGGATAAAGTTCGACCTGTTCGACGTGGCGAAAATCCTCGAGAAGACGCCTTACATCGCCGACCTCAAGCCGGGCGGTAAATATGTCGCCAAGGATATGTTCGAGGCCGGCGGCATTCCGCTGTTGATGAAGACGCTGCTCGACCATGGCTATCTGCATGGCGATTGCCTGACGGTCACTGGCCGCACTTTGGCCGAAAACATGGAACATGTTGCCTGGAATGAACATCAGGATGTGGTCCGCCCGGCCAACAGACCAATTACCCAAACCGGCGGTGTCGTGGGGTTGAAGGGAAACCTCGCCCCCGAAGGCGCGATCGTGAAGGTCGCGGGCATGGCGGAGTTGAAATTCTCCGGCCCGGCGCGCTGCTTCGATTCGGAAGAGGAATGTTTCGAAGCGGTGACGCATCGCAACTACAGGGAAGGCGAGGTTCTCGTCATTCGCTACGAAGGACCGCGCGGCGGCCCGGGCATGCGCGAGATGCTGTCGACGACGGCGGCACTCTACGGCCAGGGCATGGGCGGCAAGGTGGCGCTGATCACCGACGGCCGCTTCTCGGGCGCGACACGCGGCTTCTGCATCGGCCATGTCGGGCCGGAAGCCGCGGTTGGCGGCCCAATCGGTCTCATCCGGGATGGTGACGTGATTTCGATCGATGCAGTGAACGGCACGATCGAGGTGGCGCTGACCGAGGCCGAACTGGCGGCGCGGGCCAAGACTTGGAAGGCGCGCACGACCGACTACCAGTCGGGTGCGATATGGAAATACGCACAGACGGTCGGGTCTGCCCGCGACGGCGCGGTCACCCATCCGGGCGGTGCGAAAGAAACACACTGCTATGCGGATATCTGAGTTGTTGAGGTCAACACCAGAGTTGTTGAGGTCATCTGTCCTTCCGGCACTGGTCGCTGTCGCGATCTTTGGCGCCGTGGGCCAGGCTTTGGCCTTCGACGACAAGGTGTTCGACGACAAGACCGGTGTGAAGCCGCAGTCGAGCCCCTGGGCGGTGTTCCAGTTCGGCTTCTCCGCCTACAAGAACGGCCACAAGGAACAGGCCGCCGAAGCCTATAAATACGCCGCCGAAAACGGCCAGATCGGCGCCACCTGGAAGCTTGCCCGCATGTATGCCGAGGGCGACGGCGTGGCGCGCGACGACTATGAGGCGTTCAAGTTCTTCTCAGAGATCGTCGACCAGGATGTCGAGCCCGGTTCGCCTGAGGAAAGCTACGTCTCCGACGCGCTGGTGGCGCTCGGCGATTATCTGCGCACGGGCATTCCCGGCAGTCCGGTTACCGAGAACGAGGTGGCGGCCCAGGAATATTACATGCGTGCCGCCGCCAACTACCGCAACCCGAACGCCCAGTTCGAGATGGGGCAGATGTTCCTGAAGGGCGAGGGCGGCGTGAAGGCCAGCGTCAAGCAGGCCGGGCGCTGGTTCCAGCTCGCGGCCGAAAGGGGCATGCCGGCGCCCAGGCGACGCTTGGCCATCTCTTGTTCCAGAGCGGCAAGATCGTTCGCGGCCTGGCGATGATGACCGCGGCACTCGAGCGCGCCTCGCCTGCCGACCAGCCCTGGATTCGCGGCATGCAGGAAGAGGCTTTTGCCGCGGCCGGCGAAGCCGACCGGCGCACGGCGATTTCGCTGGCGGATGACATCCTGACCAAGGGCACCGCCAACACGGAACAGTGAGTCGTCTGCCGATCTCCCCCCTCGTGGGGGAGATGCCTGGCAGGGCAGAGGGGGGCGCTGTCCCTCCGGCCTTATCAGTCAATTGCACATTGCAGGTGGTTAAGTCTCGGCACTGCGTAGGTTGGACGAGAGGTGGCGATCCTTCGCGCCCCCCTCTGGCCTGCCGGCCATCTCCCCCACAAGGGGGAAGATCAGCTATCTGGAAAAATCAGTTCTCGGTCGGCTCCGTCGGCACCATGCTTGGCGCTGGCGTCGAGATCGGCGTGACATGCGGGTGCGGCGCCATCGTGTTTTCAGGGCAGCTGTCGCCGACTTTCGTCCAGGATGTGTTGTTGAGCACCATCTCGCAGCGAGCCAGATGACTCTGGTCGGCAACCGTCAGGCAGGCGACCTGACCGACCGGATAGGATTTTCCATTGGCGAGACATTCCGGGGCGGCGAAAGCCGGCACCATGGCGGCCGTGGCAAATGCCAAGCCGATCGGACAAACAACAAATCGAATGGTCATGGGAACCCCGGCCGCCATGATGATCTCCCATCATGCGCCTGAATGTGGCGATATGAGGTCCAGCATCGACGTGCTTGGCCTCAGGCCTCGGGGCGCAGGGCCTTTCGGCTAGGCCGGCTGTAGCGCGAGATCGATCGCCACCGGCACGTGATCGGAGGGCTTTTCCCAGGCGCGTACATGCTTCTCGATGGAGGCCGACGAGAATCGGTTGGCGGCTTCCGGCGACAGCAGCAGATGGTCGATGCGGATGCCGTTGTTCTTCTGCCAGGCGCCGGCCTGATAGTCCCAGAAGGTGTAGGTGTCGGGCGCATCGGTGACCGCGCGCACCGCTTCGGTGAAGCCGAGGTTGAGCAGCCGCCGGAAAGCCTGCCGCGTCTGCGGCTGGAACAGCGCGTCGCCCAGCCAGTTCTCCGGAAAGCGCGCGTCGATCGGCTCGGGAATGACGTTGTAGTCGCCGGCCAGCACCAGCGCCTCTTCCAACCTCAGCCGCTCCTCGGCCCAGCGCTCCAGCCGCGCCATCCAGGACAGTTTGTAGGGGAACTTTTTCTCGTCATCGATCGGATTGCCGTTCGGCAGATAGAGTGAGGCGACCCGAAGCGCGCCCTTGTCGGTCGAGAACACGCCTTCGATGAAACGCGCCTGCTCGTCGGTGTCGTCGCCCGGCAGGCCGCGATTGACTTCGTCGAAGCGCAGCTTCGACAGCAGCGCCACGCCGTTGAAACCCTTCTGGCCATGGGTTTCGACATTGTAGCCCAGCGCCTCGATCTCGGCGCGCGGGAACTGCTCGTCGACCGTCTTTATTTCCTGCAGGCAGACGATGTCGGGCGCGCTCTCGGTCAGCCAATGGGTGAGGTTGCCGATGCGGGCGCGAACGCCGTTGATGTTCCAGGTGACGATTTTCATGGCGGTCTATTCTTCCTGCGGCGGATGGCGTTCGACGAGGCCGATCGTATTGCCTGCCGGGTCCTTTAGAAAGGCCATCCACTCGCTTTCCCCCGCCGGACCGAATGTGCCTTCGGTGTCGCGATGGACAAGCGCTGGCGGCGCGGTGAAGGGAATGCCCGATGCCTTTGCCTCGGCGTGGAAGGCTTCGAGGCCCGTTATGTCGAGATAGACGGTCCCGGCCGGCACACCGTCGGTGAACAACAGACGCACATCGCCCGCCATGATGAAGGCGATACCGGGGGGATCGTAGCGGGCGTGAACGCCCATGCCGAGCACATCGCGCCAGAAGGCCAGCGTCGAATCAAGGTTGCGTCCGGCCGACAGCGCGACCTGACGGACCGCACCTATGCCAGGCATGCCGCTAGATGGAGAAGCTCGTGCCGCAGCCGCAGGAGGCGACCGCGTTCGGATTGCGGATCTGGAAGGACTGGCCCATCAGATCGTCGACGAAGTCGATTATCGAGCCGCCCATATAGACCAGCGACAGATCGTCGATCAGCACCGTGGCGCCGTCCTTCTCGATGGCGACGTCGTCGTCGTTGCGCGCATCGACCAGGTCGAACTTGTAGGAAAAGCCGGAGCAGCCGCCGCCTTCGACGGAAACGCGCAGCGCCGTCTTGCCGGCCTCGCCAGAGACAATCTTGGCGATCCGTCTGGCCGCGGCCTCGGTCATGTCGACTTTCATGGCAGTCTTGGCATCCGCGCCCATGGGCGTCACCTTGCTTTCGGTTTCACATGATAGGTATGAAGCGCGAGGGGCCAAGTCAACTAGATCAAGTCAACTGCGGCAGCATCAGCCATGACCAATGAGTTGGGCGACATCGGATTCGGCTATCGACCGCGCGCGGCCTATGCCACCGATCCGGCGCGCTCGCGCGGCCGGCTATTCGACGAGGTCGAGAGCCCGACCCGCACGCCGTTTCAGCGCGATCGCGACCGCATCATCCACTCGACGGCCTTCCGGCGGCTCAAGCACAAGACCCAGGTCTTCATTGCGCATGAAGGCGACCATTATCGCACAAGGCTGACCCATTCGATCGAAGTGGCGCAGATCGCGCGTGCGCTGGCGCGGGCGCTGCGCGGCGACGAGGATCTGGCCGAAGCGGTCGCGCTGGTGCATGATTTCGGCCATACGCCCTTCGGCCATACCGGTGAGGACGCGCTGAACGACAAGATGGCCGCCTGGGGCGGCTTCGACCACAACGCGCAGTCGCTGCGCATCGTGACGCGGCTTGAGGCGCGCTACGCCGAATTCGACGGGTTGAACCTGACCTGGGAGACGCTGGAGGGCCTGGTCAAGCACAATGGCCCGCTGACGGACACCGGTGGCAAAGGCCTGAAAGGGCCGGTGCCGCAGGCAATTCGCGATTATTCGGAGCTGCAGGATCTCGAACTCGACCGGTTCGCCGGCATCGAGGCGCAGTGCGCTGCGATTGCCGACGACATCGCCTACAACACGCATGACATCGATGACGGGCTGCGGGCTGGGCTGTTGACGCTCGATATGCTGAAGAACGTCTCGCTGCCGGGGACGATCCTGGCGGGTGTGCGCGAGCGCTACCCTGCACTCGATGATGTGCGCACCGGCCACGAACTGATGCGGCGCCAGATCACCGCTATGGTCGAGGATGTCATTGTCTCGGCGACCGCCAATCTGGAACGTGTCGGGCCGCGCAGCGCCGATGCGGTGAGGGCGGCGGGCGAGACGATGGTGACCTTTTCCGCCGAGATGGCCGCGGCCGAGAAGGAACTGAAGGCTTTTCTCTACAAGCACCTCTACCGGCACAAGGAGGTGATGCGGGTGCGCGCCGGCGCGGAGCAGATCGTCAGGGATCTGTTCGACGTCTATTTCGCCGACCCGCGCGCCATGCCGGATGGCTGGCGCGAGGGGCTGGACAGGGCCGAGGATCGCATCAAGGCGCGCAGTGTGGCCGATTTCCTGGCCGGGATGACTGACACCTACGCGCTCAAGGAACACAGGCGTTTGTTTGACCGCACCCCGGATTTGAGCTAGGGCGGGCGCGATTTTGCCGGCCAACGAGCCGGATTCGCCATAAAGCCGCCAGAGCAATACCCATGAACATCTTCGCCGATTTCACCGCGCGAGTCACAAAGGCTGTCGAAGCGCTTGATCTGAAAGACAAGGACGGCGTTTCGCCCGACCTGTCGCGCATCGCCGTCGAGCCGCCGCGCGACCCCAGCCATGGCGATCTCGCGACCAATGCGGCAATGGTGCTGGCCAAGCCCACCGGCCAGAACCCGCGCGCGCTGGCCGAAAGGCTGGCACTGGCGCTTCGGGACGACAAGGATGTCGCTGCCGTCGAGGTTGCCGGTCCCGGCTTCGTCAATCTGAGGCTCAAGGACGGCTTCTGGCAGGCGCATCTGTCGGCCCTTCTGGGCGATGGGCGTAATTATGGCCGCTCGACGATCGGCGCCGGCCGGAAAACCAATGTCGAATATGTCTCCGCCAACCCGACGGGGCCGATGCATGTCGGCCATTGCCGGGGCGCGGTTGTCGGCGATGCGCTTGCCAATCTGATGGCGTTTGCCGGCTACGACGTGACCAAGGAATACGTCATCAACGATGCCGGCGGACAGATCGACGTGCTCGGCCGGTCGGTCATACTGCGGTATCGGGAGGCGCTCGGCGACGAGATCGGCGAGATTCCGCCCGGCCTTTATCCAGGCGATTATTTGGTTCCTCTCGGTCAGGCGCTGGCGACAGAGTTCGGCCGCAGCCTGCTCCAAATGCCTGAGGATGAGGCGCTAGCCATCGTCAAAGACCGCGCCATCGACGCGATGATGGCGATGATCCGCGATGATCTGGCGCTGCTCAACGTGCATCACGACGTGTTCTTCTCCGAACGCACGCTGCACGCCGACAATGCCAGGAAGATCCGCTTGGCGATCAATGATCTGACGCTGAAGGGCCATATCTACAAGGGCAAGCTGCCGCCTCCCAAGGGCGAGAAGCCTGACGACTGGGAAGATCGTGAGCAGACGCTGTTCCGCTCAACGGCGGTCGGCGACGACATGGACCGGGCGTTGGTCAAGTCCGATGGCTCATTCACCTACTTCGCCGCCGATGTTGCGTATCTGAAGGACAAGGTCGATCGCGGCTTCGTCGACCTGATCTACGTGCTTGGCGCCGACCATGGCGGTTACGTCAAGCGGCTGGAAGCCTTGGCGCGGGCGATTGCCGGCGACGAGGTGAAGCTCACGGTTCTGCTCTGCAATCTGGTCAAGCTGTTTCGCGACGGCGAGCCGGTCCGGATGGGAAAAAGGGCTGGGAATTTCATCACGGCGCGGGAAGTTATTGAAGAGGTGGGCCGCGACGCGGTGCGCTTCATGATGCTGTTCCGCAAGAGCGATGCGCCGCTCGACTTCGACTTCGCCAAGGTCACCGAACAGTCCAAGGACAATCCGGTGTTTTATGTGCAGTACGCCTCGGCGCGCTGCCATTCGGTGTTCCGGCAGGCCAGTGAGCAGCTGGGCGAGGCGAATTTCGATCGCAAAAGCCTGGCTGCCGCGGCAGCTTTGCTGACCGACGAGGGTGAGCTTGGCCTGATCCGCAAACTTGCGGAATATCCGCGCCTGATCGAGTCGGCCGCTCTTGCGCTGGAGCCACATCGGCTGGCATTTTATCTCTATGATCTGGCTTCCAGTCTCCACGGGCACTGGAACCGGGGCACGGATAATCCGGACTTACGTTTTGTTAAGGTTAACGACCGACAATTGACGCATGCCAGACTAGGGCTGGTGCAGGCTGTTTCGGACGTTCTCACGTCCGGCCTGACGCTGATCGGGGCCGCCGCGCCCACCGAAATGCGTTAGGTTTGACTAAAACACCTGTCACCTTTTGCCCACATTGCGCTGGTAAGGGCCAACCCTGCGCGACGTCCATGGCGTCCGAATGAGTGCGAGTTCGGGAACAATAATGGCAGACAGAACCCAGCTGAGAGTAGCCGACAACAACGACATCGCTGACGATGATCCGTTCGCGGAACTGACCAGGATCATGGGATTCGACCCACGCCAGCCGGTCAAGCAGCAGGCGCCGGCCCAACCGCAGGCCGCTAGTCAGTCCACGCAAGGGGACGATTTCGAGATCGACCTCGAAAAGGAACTGATGGGCGAGTTCGACGCTGGCGACAGCGCTGCCGCTCCGGTTGTCGAGGCTCATGAGCCGGCATTCGAAACGGCGGCCACGCATCCTGCTGACGACGATCTTGCGGCCGACGACGATCTTGCGCTGTCGCTCGATGACGATTTCCATCTGGACTTCACCGGTGCCGATGACCATGCGGTCGTCGCCAGCCATGCCGATACCGGCGCTGCCGAAGTCGCGCCGGCTGTCGAACCTGCCTTCGACGTCGATTTCGACAATGCCGTCGCCAGTTCGCTCGAGGATGTTTCGCCCTTTGAAGACGATCTGCCGATGGAGGACGAGCTTGCCGCGTCGCTCGATCGGGATTTCCACATCGAGGACCATGCCGTCCAGATCGAAGACGAGGCCGTCGAGCCCCAGCATGCCGTTGCCGAAGTGCCGGTGGCTGTCGAGCCGGCCCCCGAGCTTGAATTCGATGATGCGGTCGCGCTTTCGCTCGAAGACGAGCTGATGCTGGACGACCATTCCGCGGATCAGCACCATGTGGCTGCGGCCGCGGTCGACTATCCAGAGCCGGTGCTGGCCGCCGCGCATGAAGCCCAGGCGATTTCCGACGAGGATTTCGAGGGTCACTTCGACGACGCCATGGCCGATGTCGATATGGATTTTGACGTTCAGTCGGACGAGCCGGTGCTGGCCGCCGCGCATGAAGCCCAGGCGATTTCCGATGAGGATTTCGAGGGTCACTTCGACGACGCCATGGCTGATGTCGATATGGATTTTGACGTTCAGGCGGACGAGCCGGTGGCCTTTGATGGCGCGGAAACGCACGAAGTGCTCGCCGATGCCGTGGACGCCAGTGGCGACTTCTCAAGCCCTGAGGCCGTTTCGGATGATGCGTTCGATCTGAGCTTGGACGACGCGTTCGCCGAGCCTGTCGAAGAGCCGGTCGCCGAAATTGCTGCCCCGGTCCCGCCGATCGCTCCGGCAGCCGTCATGGCCGAGCCGGTGCAGGCCCCCGTGGCGGACGAACGAAGCCTCGAAGACGAGTTGAACGCGCTTCTGGGCGCCATGACGGCGCGCACGCTGCCGTCGGCCAAGGAGCCTGTTGTGGCTCAGCCTGTCATCGCTCAGCCCTTTGTGGCTCAGCCGGCTGCCGCTCCCGTTCAGCAGTATGTTCCCGCGCCTGCAACGGCTGCCGAGGAACCTGGCGATCTCGACTGGGATCTCGACGAACAGGCGCCCGAGGATCTGCATCCCTCCAGCGCCGCTGATGCCGATCTCGACAATCTGCTGCTCGATGAGCTTCAGGGCCAGGATCTTAGCTCTGATGCAGCTGGTCATGTCGATGTCGATTTCGACAATGATGCGTTCGACGCGGCCTTGGCCAGGAACCTCGATCCGCGTGACGAGGGTGCTTCCCAGCAGGCCGATTCCCTCGATTGGCTGGCCGAACGCTCGGCGCCGACCGAGCCGACCCGTTCGTGGAGCCGCGTGACGCCGGTTCCCCAGCAGCCGGCATTCGCCGCGCAGCCGGCCGCCTCGATGGCGGCCAGGGCCGCCGCGCCTGAATTGGCTCCAGCAGTGGCTGTTGTGCCGTCCTACCGTGCGCCCGAGCCGGTTGCGGCTGCTCCCTATGCAGCCCACGTATCCGCTCCGCTGCAGCGACAGTCCCCGCGCTACGAAGACATGCCCGATGTCGAAACGGTTGATGTGCCGGAGCGCGTCGTGGCGCTGGCGGACGATCTCGACATTCCGGAACTGCATTTCGAGGAAGATGAGCCGGCCTCGCCTGGCTATGACGATCTCGACGCCGAGTTCGCCAGCCTGCTGACGGAAATGAATTCGGTGGAGGTCGCGCCTGCTCCTGCTGCTCCCGCGAGCAGCGCTGCCTATGCCGACGAATCTACAACGCCGGATTCACTTCGGGCTATCAGGCTCCGTCCTATGAAGAGCCCAAGCCGGGTTATGACGGGGTCAAACCGGCCTTCCAGCCGGAAGCGCGGACCTATGCGGCGCGTCCGGCGGAAATGCCGGCCCGCGCTGCGGCCAACACAGGCTATGCCGACGCCGCTGACGGCTTCGATCTCGACAATCTGCCCGGCAGCCAGCCGGTCTCGCAGGCGGACGATTTCACCGTCGATGAACTCGACTATGATCCCGAGCTGGACGAGGCGATGTCCGTTCCCGGTCTCGGCGAGCGGGAGGCGGCGAGGCCTTCGGGCCGCCGCGGCCTGTTCATCGCAGCGATCGTCGGTGCCGTGGCGATCGCAGGCGGCGTTGGTGCCTTTGCCCTGCATTTGGGCGGCAAGGGCAGCAGCGAAGCTCCGGTGATCGTCAAGGCCGACAATTCACCGATCAAGGTCAAGCCGGAAAATCCGGGCGGCACCGTGGTGCCGAACCAGGACAACAAGGTCTATGACGCGGTGGTCAAGGGCGCCAAGCCCGCTGAACCCGTGCAGCAGAAGCTTGTCACCAACACTGAGGTCCCTGTGGATGTGCAGGCGAAGGATCCGGCCCGTGCCGTCGATCTTTCTGCTGATCAGAGTGCCGCCGGCGGAGCCGACGCCGGCAATGCCGCGCCCACTGCAAGTGCTGCGGCGGCCGACACTGCCGCGCCGGTCGACAATGCGGCGCCCGCGCCCAAGTCCGAGGATCGCATCGCGCAGGTGCTGCAGGATGCCGACAAGGGCACCAACACCGATGTCGTTGCCGTTGCGCCGCGCAAGGTGAGGACCATGGTGGTCAAGTCGGACGGCTCGCTGGTGCCGCGCGAGGATCCAGCACCGGCCGCGCCGCAGGTGGCGGCGGCTGAGCCGAGCGATCCGGCGCCGCAGCATGTCGCCCCGTCGGCCCAGGCCGATGCCGACCAGACCGGCACCGTGGCGCCCGCCGCCGCCCAGGCGAACGACGAGCCGGCCCTCAAGCCGGCAGCCAAGCCGGCGAAGGCGCAGTCAGCCAACACTCCGGCCAAGGTTGCGATCGCGCCGCAGCGTCCGTCCGATCAGCCGGTCGACGTCGTCGGCGAGGTCAAGCCCGATCAGGTCGCTTCCATCGATCCGGCAACGACGGCGACCGGTGGCGGTTCGTGGTCGATGCAGGTTGCCTCGCAGCCGACGGTGGAAAGCGCCCAGTCGACCTACCAGGATCTGCAACGCCGCTATGGCAACGTGCTTGCCGGCCGCACCGCCAACATCGTCAAGGCCGAGATTGCCGGCAAGGGCACGTTCTACCGGGTCCGCGTTGTCGCCCAGTCGCGCAACGATGCCATCAATTTGTGCACCAGCTACAAGGCTGCCGGCGGCAACTGCTTCGTCTCTCGCTAGACGCGTTCAACGAATCAAAGCCGGCGCGGCCCAAGGTAGCGCCGGCTTTTTCATGTGCCAGCGTTTTTCATGTGCCAACGTTTTTCATGTGGAAGCATGTCCGGCATTGGACGGCATGTGTCCGGAGACGATTCCCTTTGATCGCTCGAAGCCCTAAACTCCTGATATGACCGAATCAAAATCCATGATCCTCGGCTGTGCCGGGAAATCGCTCACCCGCGAAGAAATCAATTTCTATCGCAATGAATGCCCGTGGGCCTTCATCCTGTTTGCCCGCAACATCGGCGAGACCGAGCAGATCCGCGATCTGGTCGCCGAGATGCGCGACTGTATCGGCCGCCCGGACGCGCTGGTGTTCATCGACCAGGAAGGCGGCAGGGTGCAACGCCTGCGGCCGCCGCTGGCGCCGAACTATCCGGCGGGTGGGGCGCTTGGCGCGCTGTGGCGCGACGATCATGACGCCGGCGCCCGTGCTGCCTGGCTGATGGCGCGTTTGCACGCCTTCGACCTCTTGCGCTACGGCATTACGGCGGATTGCCTGCCGGTACTCGACGTGCCGATCGAGGGCGCCAGCGACGTCATCGGCGCTCGCGCCTATGGCAAGGAGCCGAGACCGGTTATCGAGCTCGGCCGTGCGGCGGCGGAAGGGCTGATGGCGGGCGGCGTGCTGCCGGTGATGAAACACATTCCGGGCCATGGCCGGGCCTTTGCCGACACGCATTTCGAGCTGCCAATAGTCAACGCCTCGCTCAGCGATCTGCAGCGGCATGATCTTGCCCCGTTCCGGGAGCTCAACGACCTGCCGATGGCGATGACGGCGCATGTCGTCTATAGCGCCATCGACCCCAACAACCCGGCAACGACGTCGGGCAAGGTCATCGACGAGATCATCCGCCGCGAGATCGGCTTCGATGGGTTGCTGATGAGTGACGACACCTCGATGAAGGCACTTTCTGGGGATTTCCCGACAAAGGCGGCCTCGATCCTTGCGGCGGGCTGCGATCTGGTCCTTCACTGCAATGGCGTTTTCGAGGAGATGGCGGGCATCGCGTCGCGGACCAAGGGGCTTGAAGGCAAGTCGCTGGAGCGCGCAAAGCGGGCACTGACCTATATAAAGAAACACGACGCGGTCGAGGAAACCGAGATACGCGCTGAATTCGCCACCTATTTCGATGCGGTGGCCTAACGAAGGGAAGTAGCAGGGCAGTGGCGGAAACATTGGAAAGCAAGGCCGCGAAGGCCGCACCGATGGACCGTCTGTGGGCCGAGAATGACGATTCACGCGTCACCGGCGATCCGTCGCTGGTCGTCGACGTTGCCGGCTTCGAAGGTCCGCTCGATCTTCTCTTGCATCTTGCCCGCACCCAGAAGGTCGATCTGGCGCGCATCTCGATCCTGGCGCTGGTCGAGCAGTATTTGACCTTTGTCGAGACGGCGAGGGCGCTGCGGCTGGAGCTTGCAGCCGACTATCTGGTGATGGCGGCGTGGCTCGCCTTCCTCAAATCGAAGCTGTTGATCCCCAAGCAGCCGGGCGAAGAAGGCGAGAGCGGCGAGGAACTGGCGGCGGTGCTGCAATTCCGGCTGAAGCGGCTGGAAGCCATGCGCGACGCGTCGGCGCGTCTGGTCAACCGCAACCGGCTCGGCCGCGACGTGTTCGCGCGCGGCATGCCGGAAATGGTCATCATCGAGAAGCGCAACGCCTATTCGGCGTCGCTCTACGATCTCTTGACCGCTTATGCCCAGCAGCGGCAGAAGCAGGCGATCAACAATGTGACCATCGCCAGGCGTGGTGTCTGGTCGCTCAAGGACGCGCGCGACATCCTGACCCGCCTGGTCGGAGCTGTCAGCGACTGGACGACGCTGGAAAGTTTCCTGATCGTGTACATGACCAGCCCTGAGGAGAGGCGCACGGCGATCGCCAGTTCCTTCGCGGCAACATTGGAACTGGTGCGCGACGGCACGATGGATTTGCGGCAGGATCAGACGTTCGCACCGATCTATCTGCGCGGCCGGGTGCAGGCAATCAAGGCAGTCGAGGTGGCATCATGAGCGAACGCGCCAACGCTTCGGTTATCCCCTTCAAGGTGGATGATGGGCCGGAAGAGGGGGATCTCGACGAGGCTTCCGTCCAGAATTCGACCCAGAACCCGGCCGAGCGCCTGCATATGGCGGAGGCCGTGCGCATGGCCGAGGCGATTGTCTTCGCCAGCGCCGAGCCGGTCAGCGAAAAGCAGCTTGCCGCGCGCCTTCCCGACGGCATCAACATCGCCCTTGCCATGGCCGAGTTGCAGCAGGTCTATGCGCGGCGCGGCGTCAATCTGGCGCGCGTCGGTGATGCCTGGGCGTTCCGCACCGCCGGCGACCTGGCCTTCCTGATGAGCCGCGACACGGTGCAGCAGCGCAAGCTGTCGCGGGCGGCGCTCGAAGTGCTGGCGATCATCGCCTATCACCAGCCGGTGACGCGCGCCGAGATCGAGGATATCCGCGGTGTCGAGACGTCGAAGGGTACACTCGACACGCTGCTCGAGACGGAGTGGGTGCGCATGCGCGGCCGCCGCAAAACACCCGGCCGTCCCGTCACCTACGGCACCACCGAAACTTTCCTCGACCATTTTGCACTCGAGGAAATCCGCGATCTTCCCGGCATGGAGGAACTGAAGGGCGCCGGCCTGCTTTCGGGACGCATGCCGTCGAACTTCTCCATTCCGCAGCCGCCGGCCGATCCCGATGCACTGACCGAGGACGAGGATCCACTGACCGACATCGATCTCGAGGAACTCGGCCTTTTGACGCCACGCGTCACGGAAGATTGACCGCAAGCGTCTATCAAAAGCGGCTTTACGCCTTTACATGCGCCGTTTGGTAGCGGGCCGCCTTGCCGAAAATGCGTGACTTCCGCCAGCCTTTCATAAACTCTGTCGCGGTTGTGTTTGAATCCCAACGCGAAAACGCATAGATCATCGCCAGGGAAAACATTCGAGAGAGATTTGCTATGGGTTCATTTTCGATTTGGCACTGGATGATCGTGCTGGTCATCGTGCTTCTGGTGTTCGGCCGCGGCAAGATTCCGGAGCTGATGGGCGACATGGCCAAGGGCATCAAGAGCTTTAAGAAGGGTATGGCGGACGACGACGTCGCCGAGGACAAGCGCACCGTCGAACACCGTGCCGATGAGACCGTTTCGGCCGTGAAGGAAAAGGCCAGCAAGAGCTGAGCCAAAAAGTTCTAGTCGGAACAGATTGCCATGTTTGAAGTCGGCTGGACCGAAATGCTGGTGATCGCGATCGTTATGATCGTGGTCGTCGGGCCGAAGGATTTGCCCAACATGCTGCGCACCTTCGGGCGCACGACGGCGAAGCTGCGCGCCATGGCGGCCGATTTCCAAAAGCAGTTCAACGAGGCGCTGAAGGAAGCCGAGCTCGACGACGTCAAGAAGTCGGTCGACGAGCTCAGGGGCCTCAGCCCGGTTGCCGAGATTAAGAAGCAGCTCAATCCGTTCGAACAGGCGGCGGCCGATGTGCGCGCCGGTGTCGATGCGGCGATGAAGCCGGCCGCTGATCCGGCAACGCCCGCCGCTTCGACGCCACAGGCGGCTGAGCCGTTGAAGAACGGTGCGACAGAAATGCCTGGCGTCAGCGGGCCGGAAGCCGCCCCTGCAACGCCGATTTTCCCGGCGATGACCGACGAATCGGTGGTGGCGACATCCACGGAACCCGCCGTGGCGCCGAAGGCATCCGCGGCCAGGAAAGCCGTCAAGACCGCACCGGCAGCGAAAGCGCCGTCCAAGGCCGCGACTTCCGCGAAGGTGGCGACGGCAAAAGCCGCACCAGTGGTGACGGCAAAGGCCGCACCCGTGGTGGCGGCGAAAGCGACACCAGCACCCAAGACATCGACAAAGGCCGCGACAGCGGCAAAGCCGGCAACCGCCGCTTCGACGAAGCCCGCCGCCGCCAAGGCGACTGCTGCCAAGACCGTGGCGAAAGCCGAACCGAAGCCTGCTCCGGCGAAGAAGCCGGTGGCCAAAAAGACGGCTGGAGCCGCCAAGTGAGCGTTTCGGACAAGGAAAAGGACGAGATCGAGAAATCGTCCGCTCCACTGATGGAGCATCTGATCGAGCTGCGCAGGCGACTGATCTGGTCGCTCGGTGGGTTCTTCGTCGCCTTCCTGGTTTGCTTCTTCTTTGCCAAGAGGCTGTTCAACCTTCTGGTCGTCCCGTTCAAATGGGCGACGAAGTGGGCGGGCCTCGACCCGCACAAGGTCGAGCTGATCTACACCGCGCCGCAGGAATTCTTCTTCACGCAGGTCAAGCTCGCCATGTTCGGCGGCATGGTCATCGCCTTTCCGCTGATCGCCACGCAGATCTACAAATTCATCGCGCCTGGCCTGTACAAGAACGAGCGCAACGCTTTCCTGCCGTTCCTGATCGCGTCGCCCATCCTGTTCCTGATGGGCGCTTCGCTGGTCTATTTCTTCTTCACCCCGATGGTGATGTGGTTCTTCCTCGCCATGCAGCAGGTCGGCACGGACGATCAGGTGCAGATTTCGCTGCTGCCGAAAGTGTCGGAATATCTCAGCCTGATCATGACGCTGATCTTCTCCTTCGGCCTGGTGTTCCAGCTGCCGGTGGTGACCAGCCTGATGACGCGTGTCGGCATGCTGTCGTCCAAGGCGCTGGCGGAAAAACGCAAATGGGCGATCGTCATCGCCTTCATCGTTGCTGCCGTGCTGACACCGCCGGATCCGATGAGCCAGATCGGCCTGGCCATTCCGACCATCCTTCTCTACGAGGTCTCGATCTGGGCCGCGCGCTGGATCGAGCGGGATCAGGAAAAGCAGCGGGTTGCGCGCGAGAAGGAAGAGGCCGGCGAGACCGTGGCCGATAAAACGCCGGACGAGCCTCCAGCGCCGGCCGCTTCGTAAAACAACAGGCAACGCCGGAAAGAGCCCGTCGCTGCCCGGCCTATCTTGCATCAATCAAGGATGCGGTTTACGCCCTCTCGCATAGCTGAGGACGGATAAACCATGCTTGACATCAAATGGATTCGCGACAACCCGAAGGCCCTTGTCGAGGCGCTGGAGAAGCGCTCGTGGTCGGCGGCTGAGGCGCAGTCCACGGTCGACGGGCTGATCGCCAAGGATGAGGCGCGGCGCGAGCATGTCACCGAACTGCAGACCAAACAGGAGCGCCGCAACGCCGCCTCGAAGGAGATCGGCAACGCCATGCGTTCGGGCGATGCCGCCCTTGCCGAAAAACTCAAAGCCGAAGTCGGCGAGATAAAAACCTTCATCCAGAATGGTGAGGCGCGCGAGCGCGAGTTGGACAAGGCGCTCAACGACGCGCTGGCGGTGCTGCCCAATGTGCCGCTCGACGACGTCTCGGTCGGCAAGGACGAGCACGACAATGTCGTCAAACACATTGTCGGCACGGTGCCGACGCGGCCGAACTGGGTGAAGGAGCATTTCGAGATCGGCGAAGCGCTCGGCATGATGGATTTCGAGCGGGCGGCAAAGCTGTCGGGCTCGCGCTTCACCGTGCTGAAGAGCGGCCTGGCGCGGATGGAACGCGCCATCGGCCAATTCATGCTCGACCTGCACACGACCGAGCATGGCTATGAGGAAGTGATCCCGCCACTGATGGTCCGAGACGAGGTGCTTTTCGGCACCAACCAATTGCCGAAATTCGAGGAGGATCTGTTCTTTGTGCAGCACGGGGAGGGCAGACTTGGCCTGATCCCGACCGCCGAGGTGCCACTCACCAACCTGGTGCGCGAAGAAATCACCGCGCATGAAAAGCTGCCGCTGCGTTATACGGCGCTGACACCGTGCTTCCGCTCGGAGGCGGGCTCGGCCGGGCGCGACACGCGCGGCATGCTGCGCCAGCACCAGTTCTACAAGGTCGAGCTGGTGTCGATCACCGACCAGGAATCCTCACTCGCCGAGCACGAACGGATGACGCAATGCGCCGAGGAAGTGCTGAAGCGGCTGGAATTGCCGTTCCGCACCATGGTGCTGTGCACCGGCGACATGGGCTTTGGCGCACGCAAGACCTATGACATCGAGGTCTGGCTGCCTGGCCAGAATGCCTATCGCGAAATCTCGTCCTGTTCGGTCTGCGGCGATTTCCAGGCGCGGCGCATGGATGCCCGCTACAAGGACAGGGATGGCAAGGGCAACCGCTTCGTCCACACGCTCAACGGTTCGGGCACCGCTGTCGGCCGCGCTCTCATAGCTGTCATCGAAAACTACCAGAATGAGGATGGCAGCGTAACCATTCCTGAAGTGCTGCGGCCTTACATGGGCGGTCTGGCAAAGATCGAAGCGAAATAATGCGCATTCTTCTGACCAATGATGACGGCATTCATGCCGAGGGCCTGGCGTCGCTCGAGCGCGTCGCCCGCACACTGTCCGACGATGTCTGGGTGGTGGCGCCGGAGCAGGACCAGTCCGGCTATGCGCATTCGTTGTCGATCTCCGAGCCGTTGCGGCTGCGCAAGATTGGCGAGAAGCACTTTGCCGTGCGCGGCACGCCGACCGACTGCGTCATCATGGGCGTGAAGAAGATCCTGCCCGGTGCGCCCGACCTGATCCTGTCCGGCATCAATTCCGGCG
Organism: Mesorhizobium kamtschaticum; assembly: GCF_056174585.1. NCBI lineage: Bacteria > Pseudomonadati > Pseudomonadota > Alphaproteobacteria > Hyphomicrobiales > Phyllobacteriaceae > Mesorhizobium > Mesorhizobium kamtschaticum. Next base: position 4,387,118 of record NZ_CM149691.1, read on the forward strand.
CCAACATCGCCGACGACGTGACCTATTCGGGAACCGTCGCCGGCGCCATGGAAGGCGCGCTGCTCGGCATCCGCTCGATCGCGCTCAGCCAGGGCTACTCTTACGTCGGCGAGGATCGCGTCGTTCCCTACGAGACCACCGAGGCGCTGGCGCCGGCGCTGCTGAAGAAGCTCGTCGCGACGCCATTGCCGGACGGCGTGCTGCTCAACGTCAATTTTCCCAACTGCCTTCCTGAAGAGGTCGCCGGCACGGTGGTCACCTCGCAGGGAAAACTCGTGCACAGCCTATGGGTCGACGAGCGCCGCGACGGGCGCGGCCTGCCTTACTATTGGCTGCGCTTCGGCCGTGAGCCGGTCGAAGGCAAGCAAGGCACCGACCTTTACGCGCTGCGCAACCGCCTGGTGTCGGTGACGCCATTGCAGCTCGACCTCACCGCGCATGAGATCCGTGACCAGCTGAGCAAGGCGCTTGCATGAACCTGCCAATCGATGATCGCGAAGGATTTGCCGCTTTCCTGTTGCGCCTGCGCGGCAGGGGAACGGTGCCGAAGGCGCTGATCGCGGCTTTCGAGGCGACACCACGGCGCGGTTTCCTGGCGCCTCATTTCCATCAGATCGCCTGGTCCGACCGCATGCTGCCGATCGAATGCGGCGAGGCGATCGAAGGCGCCGACATGCAGGCGGCGGTGATCGCGGCACTTGCCCTTGAAGAGGGAAACCGTGTCCTCGAGATCGGCACCGGATCGGGCTATACGGCGGCGGTGATGTCGCGGCTGGCGGCGCGCGTCGTGACCATCGATCGCTATAAGACGCTGGTCGAGCAAGCCAGGCAGCGTTTTGAGGCACTCGGCATCGGCAATGTCATCGTGCGCCAGACCGACGGCTCCGGCGGCTTGCCGGCCGAAGGGCCGTTTGACCGCATCGTTGCCTGGGCTGCCTTCGACAGCCTGCCGCGCTTTCTGCTCGACCAACTGTCGAGCGGCGGCATCGTCATCGCGCCGATCGGGCCGGAGGAGGGCGAGCAGGTGCTGGCCAAGCTGACCAAGGTCGGCAGCCGTTTCGAGCGCGAGGACATCGGCATGGTGCGGCTGCAGCCGATCCTGCGCAGCGTCGCGGCGGTGATCTGAGAACGAACGGACTGGTTGGTCATGCGTGCGCGGCTGACAGCGCCGCATGCACGGCGCGTCACCCCGTCTCGTGTTCCTCAACCGCCGAAGCGGTAATTCAGGTGTAAGCCAACGAGATCGACGCTCTGGCTGATGCGGTCCGTGCCGAACGGGAAGGGCAATCCGACGGACGCGAAATCGGTGGTCTTGTCGGGCATGAACAGGTGATCGTATTCGACGGCGAGCGACCAATTCGGGGCAAAGCCATATTCAACGCCGGCTCCCAGCGCGCCGCCCCAACGGGTCTGATCATCGGTCGTGCCAGCAAGCGTATTGGGAGGAAATGTGGTGACGACCTCGAAATGGTTACGCGTTACGGCGGCTCCGCCCTTGACGTAGACGAGGGCGTTGCTGAAGCTATATCCGACCTGGGCAGTCAACAATCCAAACCCGTCTACGCGTGAGCGATCTGTAAAGACCGGGATAAATTCGGACTGATTGGAGCCCTTCAGATCGGCCCAATCGCCTTGCGCCTCCACCCCGAACACCCAGTCGTTGCGCTGCCAGCGATAGCCGATTTGTCCACCGAGTGCCCCGCCGGTGGCGTTATGGCAGCCCTCGCTGAAAGACAGGCCGAAGAACGACGCGTCCCAGCAGGAGTGGCTCGATCCCCAGCCGCCATTGGCGCCGATATAGAGGCCGCTCCAGTCGTAGCTGGCGGCGACCGGCGTCTCGGTGAGATCGGCGGCGGATGCGTGCCCAACGAGAGCCAAAGCAGCGGCAGCCGTCACGGCAATCAGAAAACGTTTCATAGAAGTACCCCCCAAAGCCCGTCCTGACCCTATCCGAACTCAACCCCGAAGTACCGTTACCTCAACGCAACAGTAGGGGATATTTCAGAAGTGCCGCACGGACATGAACAAGCTTGCTTGAATACGAAGCATGCTTGAACAGGTCGCGCTGCCGCTCGATCCTCGCACTGGATCCGTACCGATGACCCAGGTCTGCGCCACATCTTCAAGGGATGCCAGGCTCGGGCTGCCGCGGACCAGCATTCCCGACCGACCAAGCCTGAGCCGCTGGCCGCTCCGAGGTGGCCCCAAAATGTTTTAAGAAAATTTTCGTCGGATTCTAATGGGTTAACCGCCCAGTAACATTAACGCGCTTTAATCCTGTCTCAGTTGGTGAGAGTTTTGTGCGGGTTAGTGCGATGCAACTCAGTGTTTTGAAGGCAAACAGTCGCAATCTGGCGCGGGGCTGCGCTGTTCTCATGATTGCGGGCGCGGCCGCCGGGTGCAGTTCCCAGGCTTCGCGGTTCAACAGTGTCGACGATGTCTTCACTTCCTCGACAAACAATCAGCGCGCCATCATCAACAAGCAGGATGCCGTGCAGCCCTATCCGGGCGATGTCTCCGCAGCTCCGCTTGACGGCAGCCACACCCAGTCGGTCAGCCGCTCCAGCCTCGAGCCGGTTTCGAGCCGGCCGTTGCCGCCGCCCGTTTCAGCCCAGGCCGCGCCGGCACTCGCGCCTGCCGCCAATCCTGTGCGTGTCGCATCGGCGCCAGCCATGGTGCGCCCGGCGCCGCATGTCGACAGGACCACAACCGGCACCGTCGAGCCGGCTGCGAAGCCGTTCAAGAATGCCCAGCCCGACGAGCCGAAGATGGCAGAGGCGGGCCGGCCGCACGCGACCGAGATCGTCGTTCGCGACGGCGAAACGATCAACGGCTTGGCGCAGCATTACAAAGTGCCGGCCGACGTCATCATGAAGGTCAACGGGCTTAGCGCGACCAAGGGACTGAAGACCGGGCAGAAGATCGTCATCCCGGCCTATGCCTATTCGAGCAAGGCCGAACCGAAAGTCGCCGACGCAAAGCCGGCGAAGGATGGCAAGCCCGATTTGCCGGCCACCGCGCCGGACAAGGTCGCCGTCCTGCCGCAGCAACCGAAGCTCAAGGAAGGCAAGTCCGCCGCGCAGGTCGATGCGTCGGCGGCTGCAAGCCAGCCCAAGGAGCCCAAGCCGGCGCAGGTCGCCAAGGCAACCGGTGCTGCCGGCACCTATACGGTCCAGTCGGGTGACACGATGTCCTCAATCGCCAGGAAGACCGGCGTCGGCGTCGTGGCGCTGAAGCAGGCCAACGGCATGAAGGATGGTTTGCTCAAGATCGGCCAGACCCTGAAGGTGCCGGCCGGCGGAACCGCGACGGTCGCCAGCGCCAAGCCGGCGAAGGTCGATCCGGTGACCACGGCCACGACGCAACCCGCCGCGAAGGCCACGCCTGCGGAAACGCTGGCATCGTACACGCCGCCCAAGAAATTCGAAAGTCATCCAGCAGGCCGAGGACGACGATGCGGTGGCGCCCGATGCCACCGGGATTGGCAAGATGCGCTGGCCGGTGCGCGGCCGGGTGATCTCCGGCTTCGGGTCCGGCAAGGACGGTGTCGACATCGCCGTGCCGACGGGCACGCCGGTCAAGGCGGCCGAGAATGGCGTCGTCATCTATGCCGGCGACGGGCTCAAGGAATTCGGCAACACGGTGCTGGTGCGCCACGAGAATGGCCTGGTCACCGTCTACGGCCACGCCAGCTCGATCGAGGTGCAGCGCGGCCAGAAGGTCAAGCGCGGCCAGGAAATCGCGCTCTCGGGCATGAGCGGTACGACGGACTCGCCGAAGCTGCACTTCGAAGTGCGCAAGAACTCGGCCCCGGTCGATCCGTCGGGTTATCTCGAATAGAATAAAAAAAGCGATTTGCGGGCCGTCTGACCTCCAGTCCGGCCCGCCGGCTCAGCCCGTTCCGCAAGGAGCGGGCTTTTTCAGTTTTGTCCAAAAGCCCGCTCGCAGGGTTCACATATGATCACGGAGCGTGTCGGCGATCATCTCCTCAAGGCTGCTGGCCTTCACGCCCAGAAGCGCCTCGGTGTCGGAGGAATCAACCAGCAGGGGGCTCTCGAAGAGGTAGCTCATCTCGATGAGCTCATGCATGCCCAAGGCTTCCATCTGCGCGACGGAATAGGAACGTATCGCTGAAACCTCTCGTGCCAGCATCGCTGCGGTTTTCTGGATGAGCTCCCGGGGCGAGGCGTGTTGCGAGGGGACATGAAACGCTCGCCCCCATTCGCCCGTGTAACGGGAAGCCGCGACAAGTGTGCTCGCGACGTCCTTGGTCAAGCTCCACGCATGAGTTGCGTCGAGGTCTCCAATGAAGGCGGTGGGCTTGCCCTCGATGATGGAGGGCAGCGCGACCAGCGAGAAGTAACTGATCGCGCCATGCCCGAGATAGTCGCTGGCGCGTACTTCGATCGCCGGTACATTGGCGCGGACCGCCCGCTGCCACATGATCGTCCTGGCGGTTCCCTTCTTCGAAGTCGGGTCCAGGGATAGGTCGGAGCGAAGCGGGCTGTCGGCATTTTTCCCATAACCATAGAGGTTTCCGAGCACAATGAGCTTGGCGCCGACCGCTTCGGCCGCGCGCACGGTGCCGTCGATGATGGGGAAAAAGTCGGTCGGCCACCTGTGATATGTGGCCATGGCACACATGAAGATCGCATCGGCGCCTTGGCAGATACGCGACAGTTCGGAGGCATCCGTGGCGTCGGCCTGTATGGCTCGCACGTTCCGCAACGCGTGCGAACCGATGCTACGGCTTGTGAGAACGACCTCATGTCCTTCTTCGCTGAGAAGGCGAGCGGTCTCGCGACCAACCGGGCCTGCTCCGACAACAACATAGAAACTCATGGCAACCTCTCTTTCAAGCTTGATGGAGAGGCGTGAGTACAGGTTCGCGGCATTGAAAATCGCGCGGGAATTGCCAAATCTTGAACAGGTTTCGCCATGAATCGAGAGAGCATGCGTCCGCAATTCGCTCCGGCCCGATCTCCTTCCGACGTAACAATGGTTTCCCGGCATATCGAGGCGGGCGTCCATCGTCTGTCCCGGGCGCCGCACCATCGCATCATGGTGCATGCAAGCGCGGCGACGCGCTCCTACTGCAATCAGGTTGGACGCTATTTCGTCAGGCGCGCCGGCGATATCGACATGGTGCCGGCTGGCGAGGAGGGCGGTTTCGAGGCCGAGACCGCGTTTGACACGATCGAGATCGCCTTGCAGCCAGCCTTGATGGAAAGGGTAGCGGCGGAACTCGGCGGCAGGGCGCCGTCATTGCGGCTCGACACGCGCCATCTGCTTCGTGACCAACGCATCGAGCATCTTGCTCGAGCACTCCAGAGCGATCTCGATGCAGGCGCGCCGAGCGGCTCTCTGTTTGCCGACAGCATTGGTGCCGCGCTCGCGGTCAGGCTGCTCGGCCTCGACGATTCAGACATCGACCGAACGAACCGGTTGTCGGATACCCAGCTCAAGCGTGTTCTGGAGCATATTGAGGCGGCTCTCCACGAGCCGCTTTCGATCCATCGATTAGCCCGGGTTGCCGGCGCCAGCAGCTCGCATTTGCGGACATGGTTCAAGGTGGCGACGGGCGTCACCCTGCATCGCTACGTGTTGCGGCGTCGCGTCGAACGCGCGCGCGTTCTGCTGCAGCAGGGCGATCTCAGCACAAGCGAGGTTGCGGAATTGACGGGCTTCGCGCATCAATCACATCTGGCGCATTGGATGCGCCGTGAGATTGGCCAAACACCGCGCGACTTGCGGCGGGCGCAGCCGCCCAGGTGACACGCTTCAATCCTTGAGCGGCTTGCCAAGCCGGCCGGCCAGATCCTGGGTGAACTGCCAGGCGACGCGGCCAGAGCGGCTGCCGCGCGTCGTCGCCCATTCCAGCGCCTCGGCACGCAGCTGCTCGGGGTCGATGTCGAGGCCGTGATGGCTGGCATAACCGTTGATCATCTCGAGATATTCGTCCTGCGAACATTTGTGGAAGCCGAGCCAAAGTCCGAAACGATCGGACAGCGAGACTTTCTCCTCGACCGCTTCGGACGGGTTGATGGCGGTCGAGCGCTCGTTGTCGATCATGTCGCGCGGCAACAGATGGCGGCGGTTCGAGGTGGCGTAGAAGATGACGTTGGCCGGGCGGCCTTCGACGCCGCCTTCGAGTGCTGCCTTCAGCGACTTGTAGGAGGTGTCGTCATGATCGAAGGACAGATCGTCGCAAAACAGGATGACGCGGAAGCGGGCCGCCTTCAGCAAACCCATCAGCTTCGGCAGCGTGTCGATGTCTTCGCGGTGGATTTCGATCAGCTTCAGCGGCAGGTCGGATTTGGCCTTGGCATTGATCTCGGCATGCACGGCCTTGACCAGCGACGATTTGCCCATGCCGCGCGCGCCCCACAACAGCACGTTGTTGGCCGGGTGGCCGGCGGCAAATCGCTCGGTGTTGTCGACCAGGATGTCGCGGACACGGTCAACGCCGCGGATCAGGCCGATGTCGACGCGGTTGACCTTGCGCACCGGTTCCAGATAGCCCGGATCGGCCTGCCAGACGAAGCAGTCGGCCTCGCCGAGGTCGGTTTCAGGCACCGGCGGCGGGGCGAGGCGGCTGACCGCCTCGATCAGGCGGTCAAGTTTCTTGTTGAGGGCGTCGATGCTGCTGTCGGTCATTTCAGGTCTTTTTTGGTTCGTTTCCTGGGGCGGGCAGGTGGGGGCGTTCGATTCCGTCGGGTTCGAAACCGGTTCCAACCGTTTGTTCGAGCGTGATCTTTTCGGAAAACCGGCTCGCGCTTTTCGCGGTCATGCTCTAACACGGCTCAACAAGCCGGAAAAGCAGCCGATTTGGCTGGCCGCGCAGTTGCATTGACAACTTTACCGACTATATTCCGGCCAAATTTCAAGGGGCCGCCAAACTCCGCAGGACGGCTGGCGGCTGTTTTCAAAATTCAGGAGTACTCTCGATGTTCGTGACACCGGCATACGCCCAAGGCATCGGCGGCGCCTCTCCCGATATGCTCATCAGCATTTTGCCGTTTGTCCTGATTTTCGTGATCATGTATTTTCTGATCATCCGCCCGCAGCGCACGCAGCTGAAGAAGCGCGGCGAGATGCTGGCGGCGGTCCGTCGCGGCGACACGGTCGTCACCGGCGGCGGTTTCGTCGGCAAGGTGACGAAGGTGATCGACGATAACGAGCTCGAGATCGACCTGGGCGGTGGCACCAAGGTCACGGCGCTGCGCTCGACGATCGCCGATGTGCGCGTCAAGGGCGAACCGGTGGCCAACCAGAACGCCAAGAAATAATCCAATTCCAGGCGGAGCGATCCGCGGACACGCTCTGACGGACGACGCCATATGCTGTATTTTTCGCGCTTCAAGATGATCCTGATCTGGGTGGCCGTGGCCATCACAGTGATCCTCGCCGCGCCCAACCTGTTCCCCACCAGCACGCTGGCTCAGCTGCCGAGCTGGGTGCCGAAACGGCAGATGACGCTCGGCCTCGATTTGCAGGGCGGTTCGCACATCCTGCTCGAGATGAACCAGAACGATCTGATCAAGGATCGGCTGGAGACGACGCGCGACGAAATCCGCACACTGCTGCGTGACGCCAAGATCGGCTATACCGGTCTTGCCGGCATCGGCCGGACGTTGCAGGTCCGCATCACGGATCCCACTCAACTCGATGCCGCAAAGAAGACGTTGAAGAGTTTGACCGATCCTGTTGCCGCAGGCCTGTTCTCCGGCGGCTCCATCCAGGAAATGTCGCTGGACGATTCCGAACCGGGCCTGCTCAAGTTCACCGTCACCGACGCCGGCATCAAATACCGCACATCGACCGCATTGGCGCAGTCGATCGAGGTGGTCGGGCGCCGCGTCAACGAGCTCGGCACGACCGAGCCTATCGTGCAGCGGCAAGGCGACGACCGCATCCTTGTCCAGGTGCCCGGCCTGCAGGACCCACAGCGGCTGAAGGAAATCCTCGGCCAGACCGCGAAGCTGACCTTCCAGATGGTCGACCAGTCGATGCCGGTGCAGGACGCGCTCAAGGGGCGCCCGCCCGCCGGCTCGTCGGTGCTTTATTCCCAGGACGATCCGCCGGTTCCGTATCTGATTGAAAACCGCGTCATCGTTTCAGGCGAAAACCTGGTCGACGCGCAGGCGACGTACAATTCGCAGAACAACGAGCCGGTGGTTTCATTCCGTTTCGATTCGAAGGGCGCCGCACGCTTCGGCCAGGCGACCGCGCAGAATGTCGGCAAGCTGTTCGCCATCATCCTCGACAACCAGGTGATCTCAGCGCCGCAGATCCGTGAACCGATCCTCGGCGGTACCGGCCAGATCTCCGGCAACTTCACCGCCCAGAGCGCCAACGATCTCGCCGTGCTTTTGCGTGCCGGTGCGCTGCCGGCGACATTGACGGTCATCGAAGAGCGCACTGTCGGTCCGGGCCTTGGCCAAGATTCGATCCATGCCGGCAAGGTCGCCGGCATCATCGGTTCGATCCTCGTTGTTGCCTTCATGTTCGTAGCCTATGGCTTCCTCGGTTTCCTCGCCAACATCGCGCTGGCGGTGCACGTGGCGATGATTGTCGGACTGTTGTCGCTGCTTGGGGCGACGCTGACCTTGCCTGGTATTGCCGGTATCGTGCTGACCATCGGCATGGCGGTCGATTCCAACGTGCTGATCTACGAGCGTATCCGCGAGGAACGACGTGCCGGCCGCTCGGTGATCCAGGCGATCGACACCGGCTTTACCAAGGCGCTGGCGACGATCGTCGATTCCAACGTCACCTCGCTGATCGCCACCATGGTGCTGTTCTATCTCGGCACCGGCCCGGTGAAGGGCTTTGCCATCACCTACGCGATCGGCATCCTGACCACGGTCTTCACTGCTTTCACCTTCACGCGCCTGCTGGTGTCGATCTGGCTGCGTCGGGCTCGCCCGAAGGAGTTGCCGAAGGCGCCGGTGACCTTCATCCCTCCAGGTACCAAGATCCCCTTCATGGGCATTCGCCGCTGGACGTTCGCGCTGTCGAGCTTCCTGTCGGTGCTGTCCGTGGTGCTGTTCATGACGGTCGACATCAATTACGGCATCGACTTCAAGGGCGGCTCGATGATCGAGGTGAAGGCCAAGAGCGGCGATGCCAATATCGGCGATATCCGCAGCCGATTGATGGAGCTCAACATCGGCGAGGTGCAGGTGCAGCAGTTCGGCGCGCCGAACGACGTGCTGATCCGCGTCGGCACGCAGGATGGCGGCGAGAATGCCGAGCAGACGGTCATCGACAAGGTGCGCGGCGAGTTGCAGGACCAGTATGATTTCCGCCGCGTCGAAGTGGTGGGACCGACGGTTTCCGGCGAACTGGCCAAGCAAGGCACGATTGCCATGCTCGTCGCGCTGATTGGTATCCTGGTCTATGTCTGGTTCCGTTTCGAGTGGCAGTTCGCGGTCGGCGCCATCGTGGCGACGGTGCACGATGTGGTCATGACGCTCGGCTTCTTCGTCATCACCGGGCTTGAATTCAACCAGTCATCGCTGGCGGCGATCCTGACCATTATCGGCTATTCGCTGAACGATACGATCGTGGTCTATGACCGCGTCCGCGAGGATCTGCGAAAATACAAGCGAATGCCGCTGCCGCAGCTATTGAACAACGCCATCAACGAGACGCTGTCGCGAACGACGCTCACCTCGGTGACGACGATCCTGGCGTTGTTGGCGCTGGTGCTGTTCGGTGGCGAAGTTATCCGCTCCTTCACCATGGCGATGCTGTTCGGCGTCGTGTTCGGCACCTATTCGTCGATCTTCATCGCCGCACCGCTGCTGATCCTGTTCAAGCTGCGGCCGCAGGCTTCGGCCGATGAGGAGAAGCCGGTCAGCGGCGGCAAGGCGGTCGCGACCTGACGCGCGGCCCCGAAGGGTTGATAGAGTGGTGACCGGCAAAGGCATCGTCATCCGCGAGGCGCATTTCCCCGGCCGCGCGCCGATAGAGGCCTACGGCAATGGCGGGTTCCGCTTTGCCGACATGTCGCATCGCGGCTCGCTGCTATGCCTGCCCACAGGCATCCATGGCTGGGAACCGGCAAATCCCCTGGCGTTGACGGTGGCGGATTTTGACAGGCTGCTGGCCGAGGCCGACAAGGTCGAGATTCTGCTGGTCGGTATGGGCAGGGATTTGAGGCCATTGCCGGCGGCGCTGCGGGCGGCGCTGAAAGAGGCAGGCATTGCTTCCGACCCGATGTCGACGGGTGCGGCGGTGCGGACCTACAATGTCCTTCTGGCGGAAGACCGCGCCGTGGCTGCCGCGCTCATCGCCGTCGATTGATATGTCGCAGAATGCCAAAATCGTCATGGACGCGGTGCGCGCCGCCGACCACGACCGCTATCTCACGGCGCTCTACGCGCCGGCCGACAGGCGTGATGCGCTGTTTTCGCTTTATGCCTTCAATGCCGAAATCGCGGGCATCCGCGACCGCATCCACGAGCCGTTGCCCGGCGAAGTACGGCTGCAATGGTGGCGTGACCTCATCGCCGCCGACAATGATGGCGCAGGCATTGGCCATCCCGTCGCTGATGCGCTGAAGGCGACAATTTCCGCTCATCGCCTGCCAAAGCTGGCGTTCGACAACATGCTCGAAGCGCGCATCTTCGATCTCTACGACGATCCGATGCCGTCGCGCACGGATCTCGAAGGCTATTGCGGCGAGACGGCCGCTGCGCTGATCCAGCTTGCGGCGATGGTGCTCGATCCCGTCGAGGCGCCTCGCTTTGCCGAACTGGCGGGCAAGGCGGGCTGTGCGCAAGCGATGACCGGCCTGCTGCTTCTGTTGCCGCTGCACCGCAAGCGCGGGCAGTGTTTTGTCCCGGCTGACATTCTGGCGGCGGCGGGATCGTCGCCGGAAGAGTTTGTTGCCGGCGATGGCGGGCCCGGCGCGCAGCGCGCGGTGGCGGCGATGATCGCGCTGGCGCGCGAACACCTTTCCGCTTTCGAGCGGGGCGCAGCTGGGCTGCCGGTGTCATTGCGTCCGGCATTCCTGCCGCTGGCCCTGTCGCGTGCCTATCTCGACAAGATGGAAGGCTCGCGCCATTCACCGCTCGACGGCGTGGCGCGGCTGTCGGCCTTGCGCCGGCATTGGCTGCTGGTGCGTCGCGCGAGCAAGGGCTGGCCTGCACTTTGACGTAAACGTCAATCGTGTTAAAGATTCGCCGAGCCCGGAACTGACGCCAAAGACGACAGGCCGGCTCGGAGGAGATACCTGTCCATGAGCTTGCCTTTACTGGTCGCGATCGTCGCCCTTGGCATAGCGCTGTCTGTCGCTGCCGTGCATTTCACCGGCGGCAGCAAGACGGCGACGCTGGCCGACACAGATCAGGCTCTGAGCCGTTTCGCCGAGGATTACCCTGACGAGATGGCTGTGACAGTCCGCCTGACGGCAGACGCCAAGACGGCATTTCTGGACCTCGGACGAGGGCGCATCGGCATCGTTCACAGCATCGGCGACTGCTTTTTGACCCGCATCGTTACGGCTGCCAACACAAAAGTGTCCAGCGCTGACGAGGCCAACACGATTCGGGTACGGCTGACCGACTTCACCTGGAAAGGCGGCCGCTTCCGCTTCGCCAGTGCCGCTGATGCCCAGGCTTTGCTGCATGCTCTCGGGTCGAACCATTCAAATTCCGCCAGGGAGGCCGCGTGATGGACAGTTATGATTTTCCGCAGGTCACCCAACTGGCCATTCCGTTCTTTGTCGCCGCCATCCTGATCGAACTCTGGCTGGTGCGCACAGGCCGCGCCAAGGGCTCGTTCGAGACGCGCGATACCTTGACCAGCCTGATGATGGGCACCGGCAATGTCGTCGCCGGGCTGCTGCTTGGCGTTGTGTCCTACTGGGCGCTGCTATGGCTGTGGCAGTTCCGCGTCTTCAATCTCGGCCTGTTGGTCTGGGTGTTCCTGGCGGCCTTCCTGCTCGATGACCTGCGCTACTATGTCTATCACCGCATCGCGCACAGGGTGCGCTGGGTGTGGGCCGAGCACGTCAACCATCACTCCAGCCAGCACTACAATCTGTCGACGGCGCTGCGGCAAAGCTGGACCGGGCTGTTCACCTTTATGTTCGTGCTGCAGGCGCCGCTGGTGCTGCTCGGCTTCCATCCGGCGGTGATTGCCTTCACCTTCGGCTTCAACCTCGTCTGGCAGTTCTGGATCCACACCGAGACCATCGGCAAGATGTGGGGCTGGTTCGAGTTCGTCTTCAACACGCCCTCGCATCACCGCGTCCACCACGCCACCAATCCGCGCTATCTCGACGCCAACTATGCCGGCACGCTGATCATCTGGGACCGCATGTTCGGCACCTTCGTCGAGGAGTTGGAGGAGGACCGGCCGCGCTATGGCATCGTCAAGAATCTCGGCACCTTCAACCCGCTGAAAGTGGCGTTTCACGAGTGGATCGGCATGTTCAGGGATGCCTTCGCGCCGGGGCTGACGCTCAGCGATCGCCTGAATTACCTGATCAAGCCGCCCGGCTGGAGCCACGACGGTTCGCGTGACACTTCGGAGAGTTTGAAGGCGGCCTATGTCAGGCGAAATCCGGGTGAGGCGGGCAAGCCGGGATTGCCGATGGCGGGTGCTGAGCCGGCAGAGTAGCCATCACGATCCGTCGGCTGCAGAATTATCACCGATACGTTGACCCGTCCCGAGGTAACGTCCGGATTCGCCACCCGTGCCGTCCCTGAAACTGCCCTCCAACTCGACCATTGCATCGACAACCGCCGGTGCCTCCGGGGCTGTCTCTCGTGCAAATCGCGCGTTGACGTACACGCCGTGAGGATGTGACGGATCGAGGCGGGCTTGGATAGTCCAGGACGGCGACAGCGAATAGAGCGTCTTCAGGAAATCAACGAGGAATCGGTCGTTGTAAGGGCGCCCAAGGCGCTGCACGGCAACGATCCTTTGCAGGCTTCGATCGCGGTCCTCGTTGTAGTCTTCGTTTTCGAGCACCCAGCCCTTGCCTCCATGGGGCTGGCCGATGAGCGCTTCAAGCGCCGGTATATGGACTTCGCGCAACTTGCGCTTGTTGTTGCACCTGACGTAGATGCTCCAGAAGATCTCGTAGTCGCCAGCGAACGGTTCCTCACTCTCCCGCCAGCCCGGGGGCAGAAGCTGAGGGATCGTGCGGAATTCGGATCCAGGCATGCTGCTATTCCGCGGCGGCTTGCGCCGTCGGTGCCGGCAACCCGAGCCACTCGCGGCAATCGCCCAGCGCGCGCGATGTGACGGCGTGCCGTTTTGCGACCGTCTTGTCCTTGCCGCGCAGACGCTTGCCTTCGATCTTCACCGCTTCCACTGGCGGGAACAGGCCGAAATTGACATTCATCGGCTGGAACGAGCGCTTTCCCGGCTCGTCGTCGGAGACGATGTGGCCGCCGGTGATGTGGTTGAGCAGGGCGCCGAAGGCGGTGGTGAGCGGCGGCAGGGACGGCGCATGGCCGAGCCGTTCGGCGGCGGCGAAGCGGCCGGCGAGCAGGCCGATCGCAGCGCTTTCGACATAGCCTTCGCAACCGGTGATCTGGCCGGCAAAGCGCAGGCCGGGGCGCGACTTCAGCTGCAGCGAAGCGTCGAGCAAGGTCGGCGAATTGATGTAGGTGTTGCGGTGCAGTCCGCCGAGGCGGGCGAAGTCGGCGTTTTCCAGGCCTGGAATGGTGCGGAACACACGGACCTGCTCGGCATGCTTCAGCTTGGTCTGGAAGCCGACCATGTTGTAGAGCGTGCCCAGCGCATTGTCCTGACGCAGCTGGACGACGGCATAGGCTTTCACCGTCGGATTGTGCGCATTGGTCAGGCCCATCGGCTTCATCGGCCCGTAGCGCAGTGTCTCGACGCCGCGTTCGGCCATGATCTCGATCGGCAGGCAGCCGTCGAAATAGGGCGTGCCTTCCCATTGCTTGAACTCGGTCTTCTGGCCCTCGACCAATGCCTGCACGAAGGCAAGGTACTGGTCCTTGTCCATCGGACAGTTGATGTAGTCCTTGCCGGTGCCGCCGGGTCCGACCTTGTCGTAGCGCGACTGGAACCAGCAAATGTCCATGTCGATCGTGTCGAAATGGATGATCGGGGCGATGGCGTCGAAGAAGGCAAGCGCATCGGCGCCGGTCGTCTCGGCGATCGACTGGGCAAGCGAAGGCGCGGTCAGTGGTCCTGTGGCGATGATCGCCTGGTCCCAGTCGGCCGGCGGCAGGCCGGGCACTTCCTCGCGTTGGATGGTGATCAGCGGGTGCGCTTCGAGCTTTTTCGTGACGGCCTCGGAGAAACCGTCGCGGTCGACGGCGAGCGCGCCGCCGGCCGGCACCTGGTTGGCGTCGCCGGCGCTCATGATCAAGGAACCGGCCAACCGCATCTCGGCATGCAGCAGGCCGACCGCGTTGTTTTCGGCATCGTCGGAGCGGAACGAGTTCGAACAGACGAGCTCGGCCAGGCCGTCGGTCTTGTGGGCGTCCGTGCCGCGAACCGGGCGCATTTCATGCAGCACCACGGGAACGCCGGCTTGCGCCGCCTGCCATGCGGCTTCTGACCCGGCGAGACCGCCGCCGATGATATGGATAGGGTTTTTGCTCATGAGCGCCGGAATAATCGCTTGCCGCCGCGATTGCAATTGTCCCGCTTGGTTCGGGGCGAAGCGCAGAGGGCGAAACCAGGCGCTGAATACAACAACACCCGCCGGGGGAGGAGGTCCGGCGGGTGTCGTTTTGGGGGTCGATCCTCGGGAGGAGGTGAAGATCGACCGTATTCGTCATCGCCGGGGAGGAGGTCGGCTTTGACGAAATCTCTTTCGCGTTTTGAAAAGGGGCGAAACCCTTTGGAGCAAAATGAATTTTGCTCCGGGGAAACAACGCCCGCCGCGGGAGGAGGTGCGGCGGGCGCCGTTTGGTTGGCCAACCCTCGGGAGGAGGTGAAGGTTGGGCCTATTCGTCATCGCCGGGGAGGAGGTCGGCTTTGACGAAATCTCTTTCGCGTTTTTGAAAAGGGGCGAAACCCTTTGGAGCAAAAATGGATTTTGCTCCGGGGAAACAGCGCCCGCCGCGGGAGGAGGTGCGGCGGGCGCCGTTTTGGTGGTCAACCCTCGGGAGGAGGATAAGGGCTGACCGTTCGCTGGAGGTCGGGGAGGAGGTCGACCCCAGCGAAATTCCGTTGTTAGATCGCCCGGCGGGCGACAATCTTGATTTCGTCGCGGACGATACCGAGATCATGCAGCTGGCGGTTCGAAAGGCGACCCAGCTCGGTAACCGTCTCGCGATAAACGCGCCAGTTACGATAGTTGCGGATCAGGTTCATTGTCGTTCTCTCTTCAGAAACTTGTTCGGACCATTCGCGGTCCGAAGGATTAGACCGCCTTGCGAGCGACGTAAGGAATGTCGCTGCGGCTGATGCCGAGGTCGGTCAGTTCACGGTTGCTCAGGCGGCTCAGCTCGGACACGGTGTCCCTGTACCGGCGCCAGTTGCGGTAGTTGCGGATCAGGTTCATGGTAGTTCTCGTTTCGTCTTTTCTTGCGGATCATTCCGTTTGTGTACGAACCATAAATAGGCGGGGTCATATCGATTTAAAAGCGCTATGGCTGCATGGCAGCAATGCAAATTGTGCAATGCAACATTAACGCGCCTTCACGGACCTGACACAAAGAAGCCAGAATCAGAAAGTGCCGTGACGTCAACGGTTTGGCTGGTTCGGCTGAAAAAACGACCTAGCGGGGGAGGCAGGACATGACGGGGTATTCGACACGAGTCAGGTCCGATATTGCGCGATGGCTTCAGGCAGGCCTGATCGACGCCGCGACAGCCGATTCCCTGACGCGTGACGTCGAAGCCAATGCGCGCAAATCACTGAGCTTCGGTTCGATCCTGGCTATGATGGCGGCGCTGCTGTTTGGCGCGGCCATCCTGATCTTCGTCGCCGCCAACTGGGACGCCATCCCGCGGCTGGCGCGGGTGGCAGCGCTGTTTGCCATCATCCTTGGCGGCTATGTCGGCGGCGCGGTGCTGAAGACGCGCGACCATGCAGCGATCGGCGAAGCTCTATGGATCGTGGCGGCTGCTGCCTTCGGCGGCTCGATCGCGCTGATCGGCCAGATGTATCATCTGTCCGGCGACGAGGCGTCCGCCCTGATCACCTGGGGCGCCGGTACGGCGCTGGCGGCGGTCGCGCTGCGGTCGAACCCGCTGACCGTCGCTTCGGTCGGTATCGCCGATGCATGGCTGTTCCTCAAAGGTTTCGATTATTACAGCCGCAGCGACTTTCCGCATGCCTTCGTCGTCATGGCGGTCGTGCTGTTTGCCATCTCGTTCTGGACCCGCAGCCAGCCGGCGCGGCACCTGATCATCCTGTCGCTGCTCTTCTATCTTGTGCTGTTGGCCGGGAACCACGCGACGCTGCCGGTGGCGATCCCCCTGGTCATTGTCTCTGTCGTGCTTTTCGCGGCTGCCGTCTTCGCGCCGGAGCCGGTTGACCGGCTCGTGCAGCTTGGCGGCCGCTTGCCGCTGCACGCGCTGCTCGGCTTTCTCACCGGCCTCGCCATCATCCAGTTCGAACTGGCCGACGAAAGCACCTACAACAGCGGTTTCACCATTGCCTCGGTCGTCGCGCTCGCCGGCATCGTCGCCGCTATCGTGCTGGCAGGAAGGGAGAGCCGAGGCCTGCGCTGGCTTGCCTATCTCGGCTTCGCCTTCGAACTCGCCATGATCTATGTCGTGACCCTGCAATCGATGCTCGATACGGCCGGCTTCTTCCTTGCCGCCGCGGTGCTGCTCGGGATCCTGGCGATCGTCATCATCCGGGTCGAAAAACGCATGAAGGGCCCAGTCACCGGGGGAGTCACGGCATGATGACCGGAAAGCGGCTTGTTATCTCGGCGCTGGTGCTGGCGCTTGTCCAGATCGGTTTCCTGAGCTGGATCATCGCCGGCAGGGCGGCGATTCTGCGCAACGGCAAGGAAGTGCTGCTGAAGATCGAACCCGTCGATCCGCGCGACCTGCTGCGCGGCGACTATATCATCCTCGGCTACGACATTTCGCGCATACCGGTGAAGATGATCGCCAATATTCCCGCCGATAAACTTTCCAGTGACGACACCTCGATCGTGGTCCGGCTGAAGAAGGGCGCCGACGGCTTTTGGACGCCGACCACCGCCTGGTTCGGCAAGGCGCCGACGCCGGCCGCCGCCGATGAAGCCGACATATCAGGCCATGTCGCCGCGGGTTGGGACCTGCACAGCGAGGGCACGACGATCGCGCCCGACTACGGCATCGAGCGCTTCTATCTGCCGGAAGGCGAGGGGATGGCGATCCAGAACGACATGCGGGTGCGCCCATTCGGGATAAGGCTGGCGCTTGCCAGCGACGGCACCGCGCAGATCAAGGCACTGGTCGACGGCGACAAGACGCTGTTCGAGGAGCCGCTGTACTAGGCTGCACACTCATAATCGGGCGCGCTGGCGCTAGCGCGTCGCCCCGAAAGATTTCGCGCGGGGCCATGCCGCTGATTGCCACGCGCAGCGCCGCTATCGCCTTGTGTGCCAGCGACGCGGTGATCATCAATGTCGATTTCAGTCGAACGAAGTAGGAGATTGTTCAGTGTCGCTCGAACTCATCAACCCCGCTGATCTGCCAGTTCCAGAGATGTACACGCAGGTTGTCGTCGCGACGGGATCCAAGCTGGTATTCGTCTCAGGTCAGCAGCCCGAAGACATTCACGGCAAGCTCGTTGGGCATGGTGATTTTGCGACGCAAGCGCGCCTGGCATTCGGCAATCTCGGCCGAGCGCTCCGTGCGGGAGGTGCGCGGCCTGAGCACGTCTGCAAGATCACAATCTACATTGTCGATTATAGGCGCGATGAGCATGTTCCGATCATCGAAGAAGCGCAGATTTCGCTGTTTGGAGATCACAAACCAGCAAACGTGGTGGTCGGGGTAGCGATAATGTCCCCGGGCTACCTCATAGAAGTCGACGCGATAGCGGTCATTGACGAGGCCATCAGAAGCTAGCGTCGGAGGACACGCTTTACATCTAGCGAGCTTCGGGTGGCCTGCCACCCGAAGCTCGAAGAGCGAAGGGTGGTGCGGGTAGAGGGACTCGAACCCCCACGATCTCTCGCCAGAACCTAAATCTGGTGCGTCTACCAGTTCCGCCATACCCGCGTGGTCCGGCAATCCCATGTAGCCATCATTCTGTCAATGTCGGGTTCAAGATGTTGGGTCAGGTCCAAAATGCCGGTGAGGGCCGGAATGTCGGGTCAGGGCCAAAATGTTGGTTATTCGCCTAAACGCGAAGACTGTTGAAAATTAGCCTCGCCTGTGACAAAAGGCGTGTCAAATGTGACGGGACGCGACGATCCGCTTCTACAGAATGTGATAAGAAGTAGGAAAAACAAGAACTTATTCACATTTTGGAACGCAGTTTGGGAGAGTTTGAGCCGTAATTTCGGTCAAATCGCCAGGTTCCGTACCAAAAGCCATTCCCGGCAAGATTATACCGGCAGGCTGTAAACGGCAGAGGCCGTGGCAGTCTCATTGGTGAAAACAAAGGTTTTACGATGCAGGTCACCGAAACGCTCAACTCCGGTCTCAAGCGCGAGATCAAGATCACCGTGCCGGCGGGTGACATGGAAGCCAAGCTGATGGCGCGGCTGTCGGACGCCCGCAACAAGGTTCGCATCAACGGCTTCCGGCCGGGCAAGGTGCCGGTGCAGCACCTGCGCAAGGTCTACGGCAAGTCGTTCATGGCCGAAGTGGTCAACGAGATCCTCAACGATTCGACCCGTTCGATCATCACCGGCCGCGGCGAAAAAGCCGCCATGCAGCCCGAAGTCATCATGACCGAGGACGAGAAGGAAGCCGAGAAGATCCTGGCCGGCGGCACCGACTTCGAGTTCCGCCTCAATTACGAGATCATTCCTGCGATCGAGATCAAGGATTTCTCCGACATCAAGGTGACGCGTCAGGTGTTCGACGTGCCGGATACCGAGATCGACGACCAGGTCAAGCGCGTTGCCGAATCGGCACGCAGCTACGAGCCGAAGACCGGCAAGGCCGCTGAAGGCGACCGCGTCAGCATCGACTATGTCGGCAAGATCGACGGCGAGGCCTTTGCCGGCGGCGCCGGCACCGACCAGCCGCTGGTGTTGGGCTCCAAGGAGTTCATTCCAGGCTTCGAAGACCAGTTGGTCGGCGCCAAGGCGGGCGACGAAAAGCAGGTCACCGTGACCTTCCCGGAAAACTACCAGGCGGCACATCTGGCCGGCAAGGAAGCCACCTTCGACGTCACCGTCAAGGAAGTGTCGAAGCCGGGCGAACTGGAAATCAACGACGAGACCGCCAAGAACCTTGGCCTGGAATCGCTGGAGCGCCTGCGTGAGATCGTGCGCGGCCAGATCGAGAACCAGTTCGGCTCGATGACGCGCCAGAAGGTCAAGCGCCAGCTGCTCGATCAGCTCGACGCGGCCTATTCGTTCGAGGCGCCGTCGAAGCTCATTGAGGCCGAGTTCAACAACATCTGGGCCCAGGTCAACCGCGATCTGGAAGCGGCCGGCCGTACCTTCGCCGATGAAGAGACGACCGAAGAAGAAGCCCGCGCCGAATATCTGCGTCTTGCCGAACGCCGCGTGCGCCTCGGCCTGGTGCTGGCCGAGATCGGCGAGAAGGCCGGTGTCACCGTATCGGACGAGGAATTGCAGCGCGGCCTGTTCGAGCAGGTTCGCCGCTTCCCGGCCAACCAGCAGCAGGAAGCCTTCGAGTTCTACCGCAACAATCCCGAGGCGCTGAATGCGCTGCGCGCGCCGATGTTCGAGGAGAAGGTCGTCGATCATCTGCTCGGCCAGATCTCGGTCACCGACGTCAAGGTCAGCAAGGAAGAGCTGATGGCCGACGACGAGGACGCGGAAACCACGGCCAAGGCCAAGCCGGCGAAGAAGGCCGCGGCCAAGAAGGCTGAAGCCAAGGCGAACGAGGACGAGGCGGAAGAGCCGAAGAAGAAGGCCGCGCCGAAGAAGAAGGCCGCCAAGGACGCCGAATAAGTTCTCGCGTTTGATGAAATCGACGAAGGCCGCCCTCGGGGCGGCCTTTTTCGTTGCGAAACTGCAACAGCCGATTCGCTTCGCGGGAGGCGGCCCTTGGTTATACCAAGCGCTAATCACTATCTGCGCTGTTGCTGCAAACCGTGTGGTTCCTGGAGGGGGCGTTGAGCCTATTCTTCGAAACGGGGCGTACCGTCGCCCTGGCGCTGGTTCTGGCCTTCGCCTGTGATCTTGCCCAAGCCGACGCGCTTGCCGGCGACTGGCGCTTCGGCACGGACGACGGTGGCTTTGTCACCGCTTCGCTTCATGGCACCAACAAACTGATCACCGGTGGCGGCGCCCTGAGCTACAGCCCGGTGCTGACCATTGCCTGCCGGGCAGACGGCGAACCGCGCTGGACCGAATGGCTGCAATTGAATGATGGGGTTTCGGCCAGCCGCAAGATCACCATGTCGGTCACCGTCGACGGCGGCGGCAAGTTCGACGAGAGTTGGTCGGTCGGATCGCGCGGCCGCATGCTGATGCGCGACGGCGCCGACGGCATCAAGCGCCTCGTTCCTGCAAGCCGGCTGTCGCTTTCCTGGCGGTTCGGATTGTTGTCGGGCCGCGGCCAGGCGGATTTCGACCTTGCTGGGCTCGAACAGGCGGTCGAGCAGATCGCCGGGACCTGCCGGACCGCTCCGCCATGAGCGCGCCGAGGTTCTAAACCTTCGCAATGCTTGGCTTTTTCTACCCGCCGCCTGGATTCTATGGTATGTAAGTACTGCAATTCCACCGGGGAGAGATATTCTTCCCAGGCGCGATCGTTCGAGGCATAAATGGCGATCAGGGAGGAAATGCCATGCGCGCTATAGCGTTTTTCGCTGCGGTGTCCGTTATGATCTTTATCGCGCATCCGTCGCGGGCACAGGATGCCGCGGCTGGTGAGAAGGTCTTCACCAAATGCCAAGTCTGCCACATTGCAAACGAGGACAAGAACAAGATCGGTCCATCGCTGCATGGCGTCATCGGCCGCACGGCCGGTACGCATCCGGATTTTAAATATTCCGATGCCATGATTGCGGCAGGCAAATCCGGCATCAAATGGGACGAGCCAACGCTGACGACCTACCTTCACGATCCCAAAGCCATGGTCAAAGGCACCAAGATGACGTTTCCCGGCCTCAAGAACGATGCAGACGTGGCCAACGTCATTGCCTATCTGAAAACGTTCTCCAAGTGACCTGGCTCCTCCGCCATTCGTCTAACGCCTTGTTTTAACGTGATCTCATTGGAATCAAAGGGACAGCGTAAGCAAAAACAGGCTTCAGTTTTCGCCCACGTGGGCGTTCAGTTCGGGATCATGGCCCAGCTTGCCTGCTTCCATCGGTGGTCGCCTGCAATGTCGACTAAGGAAAGCCGCCTCGGGGACACCACCGGCGTCCGTCTCTCGGAAGCGATGGCCGCCGATTTCTTCGCGCTGCTGAAGCCGCGCGTCATGGCGCTCTCCATCTTCACCGCTTTCGTCGGCCTGATGGTGGCTCCCGTTGTGATGAATCCGATCATCGCCGTGATCGCTATCGGTGCGATTGCGATCGGGGCAGGGGCGGCCGGGGCTCTCAACATGTGGTATGACGCGGACATCGACGCGCTGATGTCACGTACGTCAAAGCGGCCGGTTCCGTCCGGCCGTGTCATGCCAGGCGAGGCGCTCGGCTTCGGCCTGGTGCTTGCCGGTCTTTCGGTCATGACGCTCGGCTTGTTGGTTGGATGGCTCGCCGCATCGCTGCTGGCCTTCACCATCTTCTTCTACGTCGTCATATACACGATGTGGCTGAAACGCTCGACGCCGCAGAACATCGTCATTGGCGGTGCTGCCGGCGCTCTTCCTCCAGTCATCGGCTGGGCGGCGGCCACCGGCGCCGTCGGCGTCGAAAGCCTTGTCCTGTTCCTGATCATCTTCCTGTGGACGCCACCGCATTTCTGGGCGCTGGCGCTGTTCAAGGTCGGCGACTACGACGCCGCCGGCATTCCAATGATGCCGAATGTGGCCGGCCCGGCTTCGACGAAGAAGCAGATCCTTGCCTATGCGCTGCTTCTGGCGCCGGCCGGCGTGCTGCCTTGGGCCTTCGGATTCGCCAGCGGTTACTACGGAATTGTCTCGGCCGTATTGGGCGCGGGTTTTATCTGGCACGCCTGGAAGGTCCTGGCCGCTGCCGAAAAGGAGCTGAAGCCCGCCAAGGCGCTGTTTGCCTACTCGATCATCTATCTTTTCGCGATCTTCGCCGCGCTGCTTGCCGACACCGTCATCATGCGCGCGCTGGTTTCAGCCGGCGCTTGAACGGTTGGTAAGTGCCATGCTGAAGACCGAACGCTGATCCGTCACGATGGCAGCGCACAAAATCCCAGCAGCAGCAGAATGACTATGCCGAGGCCAAGTATGAGAACCGTCCTTGCGTCCATGACCTTCACCTTCGATCTGGCGCATGGCTGCGAAAACCGGGATCGATTTTCGCTTCGCTGACCTCCGCCGGGAGATCATGCGCCAATCAAAGTGCCTGCAGCGTCCCGGGCGCGCCAAAAAGGGGCGGGCGGCACCGTATGAGAATATCGAAGAAAGACTTCCGGGGCCAGCGTCCCGCCCCGCCGCCACTAACTCCCCACCAACAAGGCGACAAGTCCCGCACAAGAGAGTATGTTAAGGACAGTGCAGGTCGCGTTTGCGTGGCCAGCCATGCCCATCGGTGGCACCGTGAACCCCCGACCTTGCCGGACCTGATCTGGAGGAACGGTTATGGCGAGCTTTCACGTGATTGCAGGTGCCAGCGAGACGCTGGAGCATACGAGAATTCGAAAGATCGGTGTTTCCGATCTCCTCGACGCACTCAGGCGCGGCGTCGACGATTTCATGGTCAAGCCCTCGCATATCGTCTTTCTCTGCCTGATCTACCCGCTCGTCGGCGTCGTGCTCGCCGCCTGGACATCGGGCGCCAATGCGCTGCCCTTGCTGTTTCCGCTGGTGTCCGGCTTTGCGCTGATCGGCCCGTTCGCGGCGATCGGCCTCTATGAGATCAGCCGCAGGCGGGAGGCCGGGCTCGATACGTCCTGGCGGCACGCTTTCGAGGTCAGGAACTCCCCGGCTTTGCCGGCGATCGCGGCTGTCGGGATCATGCTGTTTGCGATCTTCATCGCGTGGCTCCTGACTGCGCAGATGTTCTACCAATATCTGTTTGGCCCGGCGCCGCCGGAATCGATATCCGGCTTCATCAATCAGATATTCGCCACCGGGCGCGGCTGGACGCTGATCATCATCGGGCACGCCATCGGCTTCGTCTTCGCCGTCGTGGTGTTGTGCACGACGGTCGTTGCTTTCCCGCTGCTGCTCGACCGCGATGTGGGCGCCTACGAGGCTATCCACACCTCGGTTCGGGCGGTGATGGCGAATCCGATCACCATGGCTGTCTGGGGATTGATCGTCGCTGTCGCGCTGATCATCGGCTCTGTGCCGGTGTTTGTGGGACTGGCGGTCGTGCTGCCGATCCTCGGTCACGCCACCTGGCATGTCTACCGCAAGGTCGTGGAGCCGCCGGCCTCCGCCAGACCGGTGAACTGAGGACGTTCCAGCCTTTGTCGCGTCGGCGAGGGCGCGCCGGCGCGACAGGATCAGGTTCAGTAGGCAGCGTGGCTGAAGCGGGCCTGGCGTGCATCGCTGGTCAGGTTGCGGAAGTCCTTGCCGCTTACATGCACCAGCGTCCTGTGGTCGCCGCCCTCGAAATAGATGTCGGCGGCGTCGCCGAGGCTTTCATCGAGGATCACCGGCACATCGTAGGCCGCACCGATCGGCGGGACGGCGCCGATGTCGCAATCGCCGAAGAGGGAAACCACCTCATCTTCGGAGGCGAGGCCGAGGCGTCTGTCCATGACGTCCTGCAACCTGCCGAGCTCGATCCTGTGCGTGCTTGGGACCACGGCCAGCGCATAGCCAAGTTCGTGGTGGACGACCACTGACTTGGCCATGATGCTGCCGGGCACATGCGCGGCTATTGCCGACTGCCTGCTGGTGGATGTGCGATGGTGCGGGACGGTGTCGTAGGAAATTCCCTTGCCGTCGATAAATTCCCTAAGTCTGTTTGCGATGGTCATTTTTGGCGTCCCTCTTGCTTGAGTTCGCGACGCATGCGGAAACGAGGGCAATTCGTTCCTCCTGTTGTTTCCGGTACCAGGAGAAATGCACCAGCGGCCGCTTGTTTCAAGGCCGCCGACTGGCAAGCGGCGCGGGCGATTTCCGGCCGCGGATGGCGCCGGCTGAACCCGGAGTGCAGGTCAGGGGCCAGCGCCGAAAAACGTCATCCGGGTCAAAAGCGTGTAATCGGCCTCAAAGAGCATCATCGCCACGAACACCAGCACCAGTATCGGCGGCAGGATGATCGCATAGGCGAGCGCCAGCCGCTCCCAGGCCATATGCATGAAGACAGCGACAATCAGCCCAGCCTTGAGGATCATGAAGATTAGGATCAGCGACCATCTGAGATAGCCGTGCAGGCCGAAATAATCGACCAGATAGGAGCAGGTGCTGAGGATGAACAGCCACGCCCAGACCACCAGGTAGAGCTTGATCGGGTGTTCCTGGTGAACTTCGGCATGGGCGGCCGCCACCGGCGCATCATGTGCGTGAAGTGCGTGTTGCCCGAGGCCGTTTGCGGTTGCTTCAGCCATATCTGCCTCTCACCAAAGATAGAAGAAAGCGAAGATGAACACCCAGACCAGATCGACGAAATGCCAATAGAGCCCCATGATCTCGACGTTCTCGTAACGGCCCTTGCGACTGGTGAAGAAGCCGGGCCGCCCGGTGTCATAATCTCCGCGCCAGACCTTGCGCGCCACGATGATCAGGAAGATCACACCGATCGTCACATGCGTGCCGTGGAAGCCGGTGATCATGAAGAAGCACGAACCGAACTGCGCCGCGCCCCAGGGATTGCCCCAGGGCCGTACCCCTTCGGTGATCAGCTTGGTCCATTCGAAGGCCTGCATGCCGACGAAGGTCGCGCCCAACGCAGCCGTCAGAAGCATCAGGATCGCGGTTTTGCGGCGGTCGCGGCGATAGCCGAAATTCACCGCCATCGCCATGGTTCCGCTGCTCGAGATCAGCACGAAGGTCATGATGGCGATCAGGATCAGGGGGATTTCCTGGCCGCCGATGCGCAGCGCGAAGACCTCGCTCGGATTTGGCCACGGCACGCGCGTGGAGATGCGCGCGGTCATATAGGAGAGCAGGAAGCAGCCGAAGATGAACGTGTCGCTGAGCAGGAAAATCCACATCATGGCCTTGCCCCAAGACACGTTCTTGAACGCGCGCTGGTCGGAGGCCCAGTCGGCGGCAATGCCATGCCAGCCAACTGGTCTTGGCCTCATTTGGCCGGTGTGCGTCACTGTCTCAGCCATCCCTATCTCCTAGGTCAGCAGTTGCCGGCAAATATCGATAAACGTCGCGGCCCAGCCGGCCAAAAGGGCGAAGATGGCCAGCCAGACGAAGAGCAGGAAATGCCAGTAGATGGCGCAGAGCTCGACGCTGAGGCGCAGCCGCTGCGGCCGCACTCCGCTCCAGGCGCCGGCGGTGGTCCTGCCGAGACCGATCAGACCGCCCAGTATGTGCAGGCCATGCATCCCGGTGATCAGGTAGAAAAAGCTGTTGGCTGGATTGGCGCTCAGCAGGTAGCCGTCTTCGGTCAGCTGCCGCCACGCCACGAGCTGTCCGACGAGGAAGGCGAGCGCCGTCAGCCCGGCCGTGGCAAGGCCGAGCCGGACGTTATCGATCTGGCCTTTGCGCGCGGCGAACACGGCGCATTGCAACGCGACGCTGCTCAGCACCAGCACGCCTGTGTTCAGCCAGAGCAGGCGCGGCAGCGGCAGCGGCTGCCAGTCCGACACCGCCATCCGCATGAAATAAGCGCTGGTGAAGAGCGAAAACAGACAGCCAACGACGGCGAGGAAAACGCCGAGGCCGATCTTGGCGGTGGGTAGAGCCGACCGGTCGAAGCCGACGAGATCCCCGGCCACGCCTTGCTCCAGCCATGGCTTGGCCGTCAGCCGCTGGTGCGAAAGCCACCAGCCGGCAATGCCGGCGATCACGAGCAAGAAGACCAGAATGACACTCATGCCGGCTCCCTGGAGGGGGCGAAGGCGCCCGGCACGTTCTGCGGGATGAAGTCCTCCTTGGCACCCGGCACGCTGTAGTCGTAGGCCCAGCGGTAGACGATCGGCAGGTCCTTGCCGAAATTGCCATGCGCCGGCGGTGTTTGCGGCGTCTGCCATTCCAGCGTCGTGGCCCGCCACGGGTTGCCGCCGGCCTCGCGACCATGGCGGATGCTCCAGATCAGATTGAACAGGAAGACCATCTGGGCGAAGCCGACGATGAAGGCCATGATGCTGATGAACGAGTTCAGGTGATGGGCTGACTCCGTCATGATGGTCATGTCGGTCAGTTCGGCATAACGCCGCGGCACGCCCATCAGGCCGAGATAGTGCATGGGGAAGAAAATCAGGTAGGCGCCGAGGAACGTGACCCAGAAATGGAACCGGCCCAGCGTCTCGTCGAGCATGCGGCCGGTGACCTTCGGGTACCAGTGGTATATCGCGCCGAACACCACGGTGATCGGGGCGACACCCATGACCATATGGAAATGGGCGACGACGAACATTGTGTCGGACAGCGGAACATCGACGACAACGTTGCCGAGAAACAACCCGGTCAGCCCGCCATTGACGAAGGTGACGATGAAGGCCAGCGCGAACAGCATCGGTATGGTGAGATGGATGTCGCCGCGCCATAAGGTCAGCACCCAATTGTATACCTTGATGGCGGTCGGAACGGCGATGATCAATGTCGTGGTGGCGAAGAAGAAGCCGAAATAGGGGTTCATGCCGCTGACATACATGTGGTGCGCCCAGACCACGAAGCTCAGTGCGCCAATGCCGACGATGGCCCAGACCATCATCCGGTAGCCGAAGATGTTCTTGCGCGCATGGGTGCTGATCAGGTCGGATACGATGCCGAAGGCCGGCAGCGCCACGATGTAGACTTCGGGATGGCCGAAGAACCAGAACAGATGCTGGAACAGGATCGGGCTGCCGCCATTGTGCGGCAGCTGCTCGCCCATCTCGGAGATCGCCGGCATGAAGAAGGAGGTGCCGAGCGTGCGGTCAAGCAGCATCATCACGCAGGCGACGAACAGTGCCGGAAAGGCGAGCAGCGCCATGACGGTCGCGGTGAAGATGCCCCAGACCGTCAGTGGCAGGCGCATCATTGTCATGCCGCGCGTGCGGCCCTGCAGCACCGTCACGACATAGTTCAGGCCGCCCATGGTGAAGCCGATGATGA
The DNA here is from genome assembly GCF_056174585.1 of Mesorhizobium kamtschaticum. Classification (NCBI taxonomy): domain Bacteria; kingdom Pseudomonadati; phylum Pseudomonadota; class Alphaproteobacteria; order Hyphomicrobiales; family Phyllobacteriaceae; genus Mesorhizobium; species Mesorhizobium kamtschaticum. The sequence goes on from NZ_CM149691.1 coordinate 4,414,526, forward strand.
ACAGGATCAGCGAGGAGAGCATCAGGATGATGCCCCAGTCCTGGCCGCCTGGTGTGCCGCTCATGATGGCTTGCGGCGGGTAAAGCGTCCAGCCGGCACCTGTCGGTCCGCCCGGCGCGAAGAAGCTCGACACCAGAACCAGGACGGCGAGCAGGTAGATCCAGTAGCTCAGCATGTTGACATAGGGAAAGACCATGTCGCGCGCGCCGACCATCAGCGGGATGAGATAGTTGCCGAAGCCGCCGAGGAAGAGCGCGGTGAGCAGGTAGATCACCATGATCATGCCGTGCATGGTGATGAACTGGTAGTAGGCCTCCGGGGTGATGAAGTCGAACGTTCCAGGAAAGCCGAGCTGCAGCCGCATCAGCCAGGACAGCACCAGCGCCACGAGGCCGATCGACGTTGCCGTCGCCGAATACTGGATGGCGATGACCTTGGCGTCCTGCGAGAAGACGTATTTCGTCCACCAGCTGTGCGGATGGTAGAGTTCCACTTCCGCGACTTCGGCCGGCGGGATGCCATCTGCAGGGGTGATGTCGACCATAGGAACACCTCCGTGTTCTTTTCAGCGAGACCCGACCGTTTCGAGCTGTGCTGCAACCTTCAAACCCGACGCCATCGTCCTACCCGGCGTCTGGTCTGCCGAGCCTGTTTTCTGGGGCGCCGACAGTTGCGCGAAAGTCTGCTGCTGGCCGAGCCAGGCCAGGTAGTCCTGTTCGGTGTCGACCATGACCATGCCGTGCATCAGGGGATGGCCCTGGCCACACAGTTCGGCGCACAGGACCTGGAAGCTTCCGGTCCTGGTCGGGGTGAACCAGAAATAGGTGACCGAGCCCGGGATCATGTCCATCTTGGCGCGGAATTCCGGTATGTAGAAATCGTGCAGCACGTCGATCGAGCGCAGCAACACCTTGACCGGCTTGCCGACCGGCAGATGCAGGTCCGCCGCTTCGACCACGACGTCGTCCTGGCCGTTGGGATCGGTGGGGATGACGCCGAGCGGATTTTCAGCTGATACGTCGCGGGTGTCCGACGTGCCAAGCTTGCCGTCCTTGCCGGGCAAGCGGAAGCTCCATTGCCATTGCTGGCCGATGACCTCGATCTCGGTGGCGTCGCTCGGAACGTTGACGAAGCGGCTCCAGACGAACAGGCCAGGAACCAGCAAGGAGGTTACGCCGACCGCGGTGACGATCGTCAGCCACGATTCCAACCGCTTGTTCTCCGGTTCATAAGCGGCGCGGTTGCCTTCCTTGTGTCGGAAGCGGAACACGCAATAGGCCATGAAAAGCACGACGGCGGCGAAGACGGCGCCGGTGATCCAGAACGTGATGATGATGGTGTTGTCGATATAGTCCCAGTTCGAGGCAATCGGCGTCCACCACCATGGGCTCAGGAAGTGGAACAGCACCGAGCCCACAACGATCAAAACGAGTACAAGCGCAATGGCCATGTCCCGTTCCTCCGGATATTTCGCGGCGCGCCAAGCGGGCCTGCGAAATACCAGGCCGCATCATGCTCGCTTTCCGGTTGAAATTCCAGAGCCGACTATTTGATGTGCAAAACGTTGCTATCGCCGGCCGGACGGGATCGCCTCCCGATCGAGAAGCAGGTGCTGCTCGCCTTTTGAGGTGATCGACGAGATACGCTGCTCCAGCGCATCGGCCAGATGAATCTTCGAGGTGTATTTCGACACTCTCGAACAAGGTGGCGATCGATAGAGGCAATTGGAAGCGGCGCCCTAGCCGGGATGCGGCCCCTGAAACCGTTTTCCCGAGAAGACCTTGAGGGCCTGCGGCTTTTCACCGCCGACAATCCAGTCGGTCAGGTATTTGGCGAAGCCAAGGGCGATGGCGAAGCCATGGCCGGTCCAGGCAAATCCATAGATGGTGTTTTGCAAGGCAGCTGATGTATCGACAATCGGGATGCCGTCGACCGCACAGCTCTCGACGCGGGACGCATCGACCTTCAGGAAGGCGGACTCGTCGATGAAGGGCAAGGTCGCGATGGCATCTGTCAGGCCGAGAGCTGTCGCACTGAGCGACCCTTTCCAACGGCCCTCCGGCGTATAGGCGACGCTCTGGCCGCCTGAAAGCATCAACGTTCCATCCTGGATCTGCTTCACGGACAGCGTGCGGTGGGCATGGCCGAGAAGATGATTGATCTTTTTGCCGTGCGGATTGGTGACGAACATCATCTGCGGCATCAAAGTGGTGACGGGCATGATTTCTTGCGGCTGGAGAACCGGTTTCAGCAACGGCAGGACGCCGTTGTTGGCCAGGAGAACGAGCTTATCGCCAACCGGCACAACTTCGCCGCTCGCCAGCCTGACCCCCGTCGCCCTTCCTTTGGTGTGGAGGATTTCGGTGACGCGCGTGCCAGTGCGCAGGTTCGCTCCGGCCTTGCTTGCCTGTTTGGCGAAGGCCTGCGTGGCGAAGGTGTGATCGCACACACCGTCATTCGGGCAGTAGACCGAACCGATCAGATCCCCCGACAATTCCGGCTCGCGCTCCAGCGTTTCGTGACGGTTGAGAAGCTGAGAGGGAACGCCAAGCGCATTCTGTGCCATTGCCATGGCTTCCATGTTGCCGCGCACTTCATGTTCATGGCCGCCATGGGGGATATTGAAGAGATGAAGGCCGCCGATACGGCGGTAGCCAACGCCGCCTTCGAATTGTTCCTGATATCTCGCCCAGAGCGGAAAGCCGACAGTCGCCATCGGCAGTTCGCGCAAGTCGCGGCTGTTTGCACGCACGCCCCGTTCTCCGGAACCGCCCGATGCGCCGGCCGCGATGTCGTCGGTCTCGAGCAGCGTAACGGTCCTGCCGGCCTGCGCCAGTTCGTAGGCAAGGCTCGTACCGTAGATGCCGCCTCCGACGATCACGATTTCAGACGCGGTGGCCGGTGTAGTCATGCTGTCAGTTCCTTCTCAGATATTTTGTCGTGTGTATCGCATGCGTGGAAAGGTCGGCTCACTTCAAGCCGTTGCCCCCGGACAGGAATTGCCGGAAGCATTCGGACCGGCCGGCAGCGAACATGTCGTGCGGAGAGCCTTCCGCCTCGACCGCGCCCTTGTGCAGGAACACGACCTTGCTGGAGACGTCCCGGGCGAAGCCCATTTCATGGGTAACGACCAGCATCGTCCTGCCTTCCGCGGCAAGCGCGCGCATGACACGCAGGACCTCGCCGACAAGCTCGGGGTCGAGCGCGGAGGTCGGCTGATCGAAAAGCATGACCTTCGGCTGCTGGGCCAGCGCACGGGCGATGGCCGCCCGCTGCTGCTGACCGCCGGAGAGATGGGCGGGATAATGATTGCGCTTCTCGGCAATGCCGACCTTTTCCAGAAGCGCCTCAGCCTCCTCCACACAATCGGCGCGGGGACGCTTCTGAACATGGATCGGGGCCTCGATCAGGTTTTCCAGGATCGTCATATGAGACCAGAGATTAAAGCTTTGAAACACCATGCCGATGCTCGCGCGCATGCGTTGCAGCTGGCGCCTGTCGGCCGGCCGCGTCCTGCCGCCGACCTGCTTCAGCCCGATGGTCTCTCCGCCGACCTCGATCTGCCCGCTATCGGGCGTTTCCAGCATGTTGATGCAGCGCAGCATGGTCGATTTGCCGGAGCCGGAGGAGCCGAGGATGGAGACGACATGACCTTCCATCGCTTCGAGCGAGATGCCCTTGAGCACCTCGAAGGCACCGAAACTCTTGCGCAGGTCCGTCAGGCGCACGGCCGGCTTGAGCTGGTCGGTCATTGGGTTTCTCCTTGCCCAGGTGCCGCAGCCGGAGGCGGCCTCAGATCGGCGCTCAGTACGTATTCGGCCCACTGAACGAGGCGCGTGACGGTAAAATTGAGGAAGAGATAGATCGCGGCCGCGACGATCAGGATTTCGATGGCGCGGAAGGATCGGAAATGAGCTGGGCCGCGATGCCGGTCACCTCCATCAAGGTGATGATGGAGGCCAGCGCCGTCGATTTTATCATCAGGATGAATTCGTTGCCGTATCCCGGCAAGGCATGGCGCAAGGCAAGCGGGAAGACGATGCGGCGGTGGAGCGTGAAGCTCGACATGCCGCAGGCCCGTGCAGCCTCGATCTGGCCTGATGGAACCGACAGCAAGGCACCGCGAATGATTTCACTGGAATAGGCGGCGGTGTTCAAGGTCAAGGCGATGAGCGCGCACCAATAGGGTTCGCGCAGGAGAGGCCACAGAAAACTGGCCCGCACGGCATGGAACTGGCCAAGACCATGATAGATCAGAAAAATCTGTACGAGCAGCGGTGTGGAGCGGAAGATGAAGACGTAGAATGACGCGGGCCAAGCCAGGAGCCGCAGACCTGACAACCGCGCCAAAGCGAGCATGACGGCCAGAACGGCACCCAGCGCCACGGAGGATACCGCGAGCTGCAATGTCAGCGGTATCCCGGTCAGAAGCTTCAGCAGTGTCTCGTAAAGGAATGGAATATCCATCAGGCCCGCCTTGTGCCAAGTGCGAGCCGTCCCTCGGTCCACCGCAGAAGCCATGTCGAGAACGACGAAATGGCCAGATACAGGACGGCGGCGGCGAAGAAGAATGTGAAGGGCTGGCCGGTCGATCCGGCGCCGATCTGCGCCTGGCGCAGGATTTCCACGAGCCCGGTGACCGAGACCAAGGCCGATTCCTTGAGCACGAGTTGCCAGACATTGCCGAGGCCAGGCAGCGCATGCCGCAGCACCAGCGGTGCGATGATCCGGCGAAACATCGTCATACGGGACATGCCGGCGGCGATCGCCGCTTCGATTTCTCCAGGCGAGACCGCGCGATAGGCGCCGCGCATGACTTCTGCCTGATAGGCACCGGACACCAGCCCGATCGCCAGTGCTCCGGCCATGAAGCCGGGCAGGCTGACGAAACCCGAAATGCCGAACAGACCGGCCAGCGGTGTCAGGACCGCGCTTGAGCCGAAGTAGAAGAGATAGATGACGAGAATGTCCGGTACGCCGCGAAGCACGGTGGTGTAGGCATCGGCGATCAATCGCGGAAGAACGCCGCCCTTGATCTTTGCCCACGCGCCGAGGCTGCCCACCAAGAGGCCGAAGGCATAGCCGGTCAGGGCCACGGCGAGGGTCATCATCGCGGCTTGAAGCAGTGCCGGCCCCCAGCCGGCTTCGCCAAATCCCAGAACGAAATCGGAAGCCGTCATCGTAGTATCTCGTCGCGCAGGGCGCAGCCGCGTGGGGAGGGGTTCATTGGAGGCTGGCATCCCTGAAACGAGCGGCATGGGGAATGCGAAGGCGACCCAGCGCGCCGGGCCGCTCATCGCGTCAAGAGGCGACAATCGGGGAAAGACGCCAAACGCTCGCGCTCGTTCGTTTCAATTCTTCACGGAGATATCGACGCCGAACCATTTTTCCGTCAGCGCCTTGTTGAAGCCGTCGGCGTTGACCTCGTGGATCGCGGCGTTGAACTTGTCCTTCAGCGCGGTGTCGCTCTTGCGAAGGGCCACGCTTGTTCCGCTGGCCAGGAGAAAGGTCGGTCCCACGAGTTCCGCCTCAGCCATGTCAGGCCGTTTCAGCGCCTCGGCGAGAACCGTGATGTTGGCCATTGTGAGATCTATGCGACCCGCCAGAAGATCGAGATTGGCTTCGTCCTGCGTCTTGTAGGATCTGACCGTGACCGCGTCCTTCAGATACTCGTCGACAAATTTACCGGCGGTCGTCGATCCCTGGATGCCGAGGATTTTTCCGTTGAGCGCCGCGTCGAGCTTTTCGACAATGTCCTTTGATCCCGCCGCTTTGTCGCGGAGATCGAATTTGTCATGCCAGGGGAGGGCCTTAGCCAAACCGCTGCCCTTCAGCGCCAGGAAAGCGTTGGGCGCGGTGGAGTAGGGGTCCGAAAACGCGGCCACTTCCGCCCGCTCGGGCGTAACGCCCATGGAGGCGATGATCGCATCGAATTTTCCGGCGTTCAGCGCCGGCAGCATCCCGTCCCAATTCTGCGCGACGATCTCGCATTGCGCCTTCATGCGCTTGCATAATTCCTTGGCGAGATCGATCTCATAGCCGGCAAGCGTGCCGTCCGGCAGCGTATAATTCCATGGCGCATAGGCGCCTTCGGTTGCGATGCGGATGTGGAGCGCGTCCTGCGCCAGGACCTCACCACAGGGATAAAGGCCAGCCAGCGATAACGCTGCCGCCAGGATGATATTTCTGATCATGCGAAGCTCCCACTCTTGTTTTTGAAACGCCCGAAGCCTCACCGCCGATGATAGGAAAAACCGATATCCTCAGATGAGGTATCGATCTTCCCGCTTTCGGCGAATGCCTATCCAGAATTGACTGGAGCGGGTTATTCGTTCGACTAGAAAGGAAACTTCCGACGCATTCCAATATGAAATGTTGCGCGGAATATAGCTTTTTCCTATAGATTTTGCCTCAGTCGAGCTGGAGATCGCTGATGAATTACAAGCAGCTTGAAGCGTTCCGGGCGGTCATGGAGGCAGGAACGGTCACCGGTGCGAGCGAAATTCTGCATATCGCCCAGCCTTCGGTCAGCGCGCATGTCTCGAACCTGGAACATGCGCTGAAAATCCCGCTGTTCATTCGTCGGGCGGGACGCCTCGTTCCGACGGCGGAAGCCATGCTTCTCAACGAAGAGGTCGGGCGGATCGTCAAGGGAATGGCAAGGATACGGCGCCTGGCTGGAGATATCAGGCAACTGGAAGCCGGGCGGCTGATGATCGGTGTCTATCCGGCGCTTGCCAGCATCGTCTTGCCGCGTTTCCTGAAATCATTTGCCGGGCATCACCCGAAGGCGCGCATGAGCATCTTTCCGGCGGCCTCGCTGCGGATCGCGGAATTGACGGCAAACAAGGAGATCGACATCGGCCTCATTCAGATGCCGGTGGTCGATCCAGCCATCGCCTGCGATCTGATTTTCCAGACGGAATGCGTCTGCGTGGCGCCGCTCGACCATGCATTCGCCAATGACAGCGTGATTTTCGCAGCCCAGCTTGAAGGTCAGGAATTCATCGCGCTTGGCCGCGAGGACCGCACGCGGCAGGATATCGAGCGTCTCCTGGATCATGCCGGCGTTGCCGTCGACCACCGTTTCGAAACACCATTCGCAGATACGGCGTGCGCCTTGGTCGCACAGGGTCTGGGCGTGTCGATCGTCGATCCGTTCTCGGCGGCTCGATGGGCAGGCAAATTGACGATACGCCCCTTCAGCCCCGATCTTCTCTGCGACATCTACATGGTCAGAAACAGGGCCCAGGTCTCTTCCATGCTGCAGCAGGCGTTCGAGCGGGAATTTAGAACCGCGCTCGAGGAGAATGTGAGCGGAGGCGTCCGCTTATTTTAGCCGGCTTTGCAGTCCTATTTCAGCAGGTCGACCAGGACGTCGAAGGCGGCGTCGATATCGGCGCGGATGGCCTGGCGGACGGCTTCGGCATCGCGGTTGCGCAGCGCCGCGTACATCGCCTGATGGTGCTCGTTGGCGGTCGAATAGTTCCCGGAATCATGCAGCATGTTGAAATAGGGGCTGATCTGCAGCCACAAATTCTCGATGATGTTGAGGATGTTTTCCGAGCCAGCCGCCCGGTAGATGGAGAAATGAAAGGCGTAGTTGGCGCGCAGATAGGATTTGACGTCCCCCGCCGCATTGGCCTGTTCGAGCGCTGCCAAATGCTGGCCGAGTTGCGCGATGCCCTGATCGTCGATGCGCTCGGCCGCCCATGCGGCGGCGATCGCCTCGATCTCGAAGCGGACATTCCTGAGATCGACGAGGCGCGCGCGGCTGAGTGCGGGAATGCCGATCGAGCGGCCTGAAACAACCATCAAGGCATTGGCCGCGGTCAGCCGCCGCAACGCCTCCCTGACCGGCATCGGGCTGACCCCGAAGGCGTCGGCAAGACTTTGCACCGTCACCATCTCGCCAGGCACGATGCTGCCGTCGAGGATCAATTCGGTGACATGGCGATAGACTCTGTCCTGCAGGGTTTCCCTGGACAGGGGTACGATCTCGACACCAGGCTTCCTGAACGCTGCTCCGGCCATCTCCCATCAACCTTTCCGCGCAAAGGCCGCGCCACAACCCGTTCCCGGAATGCAGGGTTCCGGCTGCCGCGTCAAGCGTATGCGACCGGCGGCTCGGTATAAAGATATTTCATCATTGATCTTTGATCAAATAGTGTTAGGGTTATCGACATCGGATGGCGAGGGCCACGTTTCGTGCCCTCGGGAGGCATTCGGTCGTTCGTATCGGGAGGAATTCACATGGGTATCGGATTGAAAGTCCGGCGGCTCGCGCTGCTGGCGAGCATGGCTGCTTGCGCCTTTGGCATGTCGGGCGCTGAAGCAGCCGAAAAGCACAAGATCTTTCTCAGCATGAGCTACATCGGCAATGATTGGCAGGCCGAGGCGGCAAACATGGTCAAGGCCATGGCCGCGCACAAGAGCCTTGCCGACAAGGTCGACCTGCAGGTCCAGGTGGCCGGGCCCAACGCACAACGCCAGATCCAGCAGATCAACGCCATGGTGCAAAGCGGCGCCGAGGCGATCGTCGTCTATCCGATCTCGCCGACCGCGCTCAATCAGGTCGTGAAGAATGCCTGCGACAAGGGCGTGAAGGTCTTTGCCTATGACGCCGAGATCACCGAGCCTTGTGCCTATAACGTCCATATCGACCAACTGGAAGCGGGCAGGGTGACCGCCGAATGGCTGGTGAAGAAGCTCAATGGCAAGGGCAACATCATCGCCATTACCGGCGTTCCCGGCACATCGGTCGACGACCAGCGCACAAAGGCCGCCAAGGAAGTCTTTGCCAAGTACCCCGACATCAAGATTGTCGGCGAGGCTGTCGGCATGTGGAGCCAGGCGGTCGCCCGCACCGAGCTTTCCAAGATCCTCGCCACACGCAGCTGGAACGACATCAACGGGCTGTGGATGCAGGTCGGCTGCTTCACCGCCAACTCGATGCAGCTCGAGGCCGGCAAGAAGGCGAGCGAACTCTTGCCCTGCGCCGGTGAAGGCTCCAATGGCGGCCGCATCCAGATGCTGCCGGCGGGCACCGACGTCGAGGGTGCGGCTCCACCCTATGCACCGGCGGGCGCACAACGCATTTCCTATGCCTCGCCACCTTATTCCGGGGCGCTGGCGCTAAAACTTGCCGTCGAGGCGATCGAGGGCAAGGATGTGCCGAAGACCACGATCCTGCCGCTGCCGCTCGTCACCAATGAGACCATCAAGCTGTGCGATGAGGCACCTGGGCGGAAATGAAGGCCGGCTGCAACGTCTTCAAGCCGTCGCTGGTGTCCAACCCCGGCTGGTTCGCTTCGATCTTTTCGGACCAGACGCCCGAGATCGGCCTCAACGCCGCCCTCGTCGGACAGCCGGAGAACTGAGCCTCCCAAGGCCAATCGCGACGATGCACTGATATCTTGTCCGTGCATCGTCGATCCGCGCCAATGCGTGGCGTCCAAAAGTGCGCAGCCTGCGATCGAGGATATGACAGAACAGCCCCCGCCATCGAGATTGACGGCATCGGCAAGGCGTTCGGCGCGACCGTCGCGCTGGACGGCGTGTCGTTCCGCATCGCGCCCGGCAGCGTCCATGCGCTGCTGGGTGAGAATGGAGCCGGCAAGTCGACGCTGGTGAAACTGCTGTCGGGGCTGGTGCGGCCGAGTGCCGGTCATATCAGGGTCTTCGGCCAGGAGATCGGCTATGGCGCGCCGCGCACGGCGCATGCGCTGGGCGTGCAGACCGCGTTCCAGGAGATGACCCTGGTGCGCGATCTCTCCGTCCTCGACAACATGCTGTTGCCCTATGCTCCCGTCGGCATCTCCGGCCTCATCCGCCGCAATGCCGCCCGCAAGGCGGTCCGCCACCACATCGACGAGCTCGGGTTTTCCGTCGATCTCGACGCGGAGGTCAGCGAACTCGAGCTTTCGGTGCGGCAGAAGATCGAGATCGCGCGGGCCGTCTACCGCAAGCCGCGCATCCTGCTGCTCGACGAGCCGACCTCGACGCTCGCCGGCCGCGACGTCGACTGGCTGGGCGACATCATCGCCAGGCTGAAGGCGACGGGCACGACCATCGTCTTCATCACCCATCGCATGCGCGAGGTGCGCGCCTTTTGCGACACGCTGACGATCCTGAGAAACGGCCGCCACATCGTCACCGCGCCGGTTGCCGATATTTCGGACGGCGACGTCATCGAAAAGATCATCGGCCGCAGCATCGAGCAGACCTTTCCGCCCAAGCCCGACGGCGCCCAGGCCTTCGGTCCACCGGTGCTGGGCGTGCGCGACCTCAAGGTCGGCCGCAAGCTCGATGGCGCGCGCTTCGACCTGCGCCGGGGCGAGATCCTCGGCGTTGCCGGACTGCAGGGCATGGGCCAGCAGGATCTGTTCCTGGCCTGCTTCGGCATGGCCGAAATCATCCGTGGCGACGTCCTTGTCGACGGCCGCAAGGTCTGGCTCGGCTCTCCGGCCGATGCCTTGCGGCCCAACATGGCGATCGGCCTGGTGCCGGAAGACCGCAAATCCGAAGGCCTGTTCCTGAAACTGTCGGGCAGCCAGAACGCCACGCTGCCGGTGGTGTCGCGCTTCACGCGCTTCGGCCTTGTCGATGCCGCGGCCGAGACCCGCTCCGTCGAGGAGGCATTCGCCACTGTCGAGGTCGACCGCCGCGCGCTGTGGACGCGGGCCGGGGCGTTTTCAGGCGGCAACCAGCAGAAGATCGCCATTGCCAATTGGCTGGTGGCGCAGAGCCGCATCCTGCTCCTGTTCGATCCCACACGCGGCATTGATGTCGGCACCAAGCATGAGCTCTATGTGATGATGCGAAACTACGTCGCCGCCGGTGGCTCGATCCTGCTGCACTCGACGGAAATTCCCGAACTGGTCCACCAATGCGACCGGGTCCTGGTTCTCTATGACGGGCGCATCGCGGCCGAGCTCGAAGGCGATGCCATCACCGAGCCCGCCATCATGCGCCCGGCGCTCGGCCATGCCGGGGAGGCCGCCGCATGAGCAGCGTTTCCCCTACCGTTTCTGCCGGTTTCGGGCTGCGCCGCGCGCTGATGCGCCATCGCGGCGCGCTGATCGCAGCCGCCGTGCTGGCGATCCTGCTTTTCATCGTTGACGGGATCAGTGCCGGTCCGCTGACCTATTTCGACGTGTCGTTCCTGTCCAGCGGCGGCGCGACCTCGGCGCTGGCTGCGATCGGCCAGACCATCGTCATCCTGTCGGGTGGCTTCGACCTTTCCGCCGGTGCGGTGATTTCGCTGGTCAATGCCGTGCTGGCATCGAGCATGGACCCGATGGCGCCGGGCGCCAGCATCCTGCTGTGGACCGCGGTCGGCATCGGCGTCGGCATGGCGGTGGGGGCCTTCAACGGCTTCTTCATCGCGGTGCTGCGCATGCAGCCCATCGTGGTGACGCTGTCCACCATGTTCATCCTGCAAGGCGTCACGCTGCTGGTGATGGACAAACCCGGCGGCTTCGTCTCGCCCGATCTCGGCAGCTATTACCTGGGTGACGCGATCACCGGCTGGCTGCCTATGCCGCTGGTGGTGATCGGCGTCGTCCTGCTCGCCTGGTTCTGGTTGAAGGGAACCCGTTTCGGCACAGCACTCTATGCCGTTGGCAGCGACCCGGATTCGGCCGCTGCCGTCGGCATCAATGTCGTGCTGGTGCGCTTTGCCGTCTATGTCATCGCCGGCGGCTGCTACGGCCTTGCCGGCGTGTTCATCAGCGCGCAGACCGGCAGCGGCGACCCGCTGGTCGGCAATCCGTTGCTGCTGTCGATGTTCGCGGCGGTGGTGGTCGGCGGCACGCGCCTTGGCGGCGGGCAGGGTGGTCCGGTGGGCACCGTCTTCGGCGCCTATATCCTGATGATGGTGGTGAACATCCTGCTGGTGCTCAATGTGTCGGCCTACTATGCGACCATCGCGGAAGGCACGATTCTCGTGCTGGCGGCCCTTGCCGGTTCCTTGTCTCACGCATCTGTGCTTGCCGTGCAACTGCGCGCCGCGCGCGCCCGGTTTGCCGCCTGGCGTGCCGGCATATTGCCCTCGCAGCTCAAGCCGATCGACCGGCGGCTGAAGATCGCCGGACCGTCGCATGGCCAGCGCGGGCCGGCAGCGCCGCGCCCGGCTTTTCGCCTGCGCAATGCCGAGACGCTGCGCTATGCGCTGCCCGCCTATGTCTGCCTGCTCGTCATCGTCATCGTCACCCAGGTCTGGCTCGGCCGCGCCATCCTCAATCCGGGTTACTGGAATTCGCTGCTGGTGCTGTCGTCCTTCCTCGCCGTCCTGGCGCTGGGGCAGGGAACGGTCATTCTGACCGGCGGCCTCGATCTCTCCGTGCCGTGGACGATCGGCATTTCCGGCATCATCCTGGCCGGCATGGTCAATGGCTCCGACGCCGCCCTTGTCTACGCCTTGCCGGTCGTGCTGGTGATGGCCTGCGCGATCGGTTTCGCCAATGGCTTCGGCATCGCCTATCTCGGCATCTCGCCGATCGTCATGACGCTCGCCACTAACGGCATCCTGCAGGGCTTCGCGCTGATCTATTCGCAGGGAACGCCGGCCGGTTTCTCCTCGCCGATGCTGCGCTGGTTCATGACGGCCAAGCTCGGTTTCGTCACTCCAATCGTCCTGCTGATGGTCGTCTTCGTGGTCGGAGCGGTGCTGCTGCTTGGACGCACGCCGTTTGGACGCCGGGTGTACGGCATCGGCAACGGGCTGCGCGCGGCGCGCCTGTCCGGCATCGGCGTCGAGCGTACGCTGATCCTGGTCTACATGCTGTCGGCCGTTTGCGCCGCTATCGTCGGCATCATGCTGACCGGCTTTTCCGGCCAGGCGAGCCTTGGCATGGGCGATGACTATCTCTTGCCGTCGATCGCGGTCGTGGTGGTCGGCGGCGCGCTGATCACCGGCGGGCGCGGCCACTATCTCGGCATGCTCGGCGGCGTGCTGCTTTTGACCGCGCTGCAGATGCTGCTGGCCGGCACCACGCTGCCCTACGCCACCAGGGCAATTCTTTACGGGCTGGTCGTTCTGGGTGCCGTCATGGCGCTGCGCGAACGGCGGCTGCAATGAAAAGGACAGGACGATGAGCACAAAGGCACCCGCATCGGCGGACGATTTTCTGGCCGGCCTGAAGGGACAGCGCGTGCTGGTGACGGCAGGCGCCGGCGGCATCGGTTTCGCCATCGCCGAAACGCTTTCGCGGCTCGGCGCACGCATCATCGTCTGCGACGTTTCCGACGAAGCGCTGGCCGCCGCTCCGGGCAAGATCGACCTGGTCGCAGCGGTCAAGGCGGATGTCTCGCGCGACGACGACGTCGACCGGCTGTTCGAGGCGGTCGAGAAAGAACTCGGCGGGCTCGACGCGCTGATCAACAATGCCGGCATTGCCGGGCCGACCGGCGGTGTCGACGAGATCGAACCGGACGACTGGCGGCGCTGCATCGACATCTGTCTCACCGGCCAGTTCCTCTGCGCACGGCGTGCCGTGCCGCTGATCAAGGCGGCGGGCGGTGGCTCGATCGTCTCGATGTCATCGGCGGCCGGTCGCCACGGCTACGCGTTCCGCACGCCCTATTCGGCGGCAAAGTTCGGCGTCATCGGCTTCACGCAGAGCCTGGCCAAGGAGCTTGGGCCGCACGGCATCAGGGTCAATGCCATCCTGCCCGGCATCATCGAGGGACCGCGCATCGAAGGCGTCATCTCGGCACGTGCCAAGCAAGTCGGCATCAGCCATGAGGAGATGACTGGGCGCTATCTGCAGAACATCTCGCTGCGCCGCATGACCAGTCCTTATGATGTCGCCTCGATGGTGGCGTTCCTGCTCTCCGATGCGGGCGTCAACATTTCGGGCCAATCGCTCGGCGTCGACGGCAACGTCGAAACACTCTGAGGAACGATCCATGGCCAATGTCGCGATTGTCGGAAGTGGGTTCATCGGGCGGGCCTGGGCGATCAGCTTCGCCCGCGCTGGTCATGATGTGCGCATGTGGGACCAGTCGCCCGCCGCGACGGGGGGCGCGCGCGACTACATAGAAGGTGTGCTCGGCGACCTTGCCGCGAACGATCTGCTGCGCGGGCAGTCCGTCGACACCGTGCTTGGCCGCATCGCCATCGTCGGCGAACTGGCGGAAGCGCTGGCCGACGCAGCCCATGTCCAGGAGAACACTCCTGAAAACCTCGCTGTGAAGCGGCAGGTATTCTCCTCATCGATAGGCTTGCCGACCCGCATACGGTCATCGCCAGCTCCACCTCGGCGCTGTTGCCGTCGAAATTCACCGACCATCTGCCGGGGCGGCACCGTTGCCTGGTCGTGCATCCGATCAACCCGCCCTATCTCATTCCGGCGGCCGAGGTGGTGCCGGCGCCGTGGACATCCGCCGAGACGCTGGAAAGAACCCGTGCCTTCCTCATCGATGCCGGCCACGCGCCGCTGGTGATGAAGCGCGAGCTCGACGGCTTCATCATGAACCGCTTGCAGGGCGCCTTGCTGGAGGAAGCTTTCCGGCTTGTCGCGGATGGCTATGCCAGCGTCGAGGATGTCGATATCGGCATCCGTGACGGGCTGGCGCTGCGCTGGTCGTTCATGGGTCCGTTCGAGACCATCGACCTCGATGCGCCCGGTGGCGTGCGCGATTATGTCGAGCGCTACCAGGGCATCTATTCCAACATCTTCCCGCAGATGCTGCGCCGGGTCGACTGGGCGGGTGAGGTCATGAAAACCGTCGAGGCAGAACGCAGCAGGCGCTTGCCCAGGGAAAGCCTAGGCGAGCGGCAGGTCTGGCGGGATCGCCGGCTGATGGCGCTGGCGGCACACAAGAAGAAATCGGATCAGGAGTTCGGACAATGACAGAAACCAGCCGCAAGCCCGGCGCGACGGCAGCCAAAGGCAAGGTCATCATCACCTGCGCGGTGACGGGCGCGATCCATACGCCGACCATGTCGCCCTATCTGCCCATCACGCCGGACCAGATCGCCTCGGAGGCGATCGCGGCAGCGGAGGCCGGTGCCGCGATCCTGCACCTGCATGCGCGAGACCCCGAAACCGGCAAGCCCGACCAGACGCCGGAGGCCTTCGCCCGCTTCCTGCCGCGCGTCAAGCAAGGCACCAATGCCGCCATCAACATCACCACCGGCGGCAGCCCCTACATGAAGGTCGAGGAGCGCGTGCGCCCGGCCGCCCAGTTCAAGCCCGAGGTCGCCTCACTCAACATGGGCTCGATCAATTTCGGGCTCTATCACCTCGCCGACAAGTACGAGACCTTCAAGTTCGACTGGGAAAAGCCGCATCTGGAGGCGACGCGCGACCTGGTTTTCCGCAACTCGTTCAAGGACATCGAGTACATTCTGGCGACCTGCTACGACAATGGCACGCGCTTCGAATTCGAGTGCTACGACATCGCCCACCTCTACAACCTCTCCCATTTCGCCGATCGCGGGCTGGTGAAGCCGCCGTTCTTCGTGCAGTCGGTGTTCGGCCTGCTCGGCGGCATCGGCACCCATCCCGAAGACGTCGCCCATATGAAGCGCACCGCGGACCGGCTGTTCGGCGACCAGTTCCGCTGGTCGGTGCTCGGCGCCGGCGCCAGCCAGCTGCGCATCGCCGCGCAATCGGCAGCACTCGGCGGCAACATCCGCGTCGGGCTGGAGGACAGCCTGTGGGCCGGCAAGGGCAAGCTCGCCAAGTCGAACGCCGAGCAGGTCCTGCTGGCGCGCAAGATCATCGAAGGGCTTGGCATGGAGGTGGCGACGCCGGACGAGGCGCGCGAGATCCTGTCCTTGAAGGGCGGCGACAAGGTCGCCTTCTGACCAGTCGCTACAGTCGTCGAAACAGAGGAGGATGGCATGAAGATCGAAGTCGTGGTGGACGTGAAGACGACACTGGGCGAAGGCCCGCTCTGGGACGTCGAACAGGAGCGCCTGTACTGGATCGACAGTTTCGACGGGCGCGTGTTCCGCGCCACCGCCGACGGGCGCGAGATCCGCTCCTGGGACGTGCCGATGAAGATCGGTTCTATGGCGCTGCGCAAGGATGGCAGCGGCGCGGTCGTCTCGCTGCAGCGCGGCTTCCATCTGCTCGATTTCGCTTCTGGCGATGTGACGATGATCCACGATCCGGAGCCGGACAGGCCGATGAACCGTCTCAATGACGGCAAGGCCGACCGACGCGGCCGCTTCTTCGCCGGCTCGATGGACACGATGGAGGAGGGGCCTTCCGGTGGGCTTTACCGGCTCGATCCGGATTTCTCGGTCACCCGGATCGATTCCGGCATCATCTGCTCCAACGGTCCATGCTGGAGCCCCGACGACCGCACCTTCTATTTCGCCGACACCTGGACCGGCGAGATCTGGGCCTACGACTACGATATCGACACGGGTGCCGCCACCAACCGCCGTACCTTCGTGCGCGTCGATACCAGCAAGGGCGGTGCGGCCGACGGCTCGACCGTGGACGCAGAGGGCTATTTGTGGAATGCGCTGGTCTATGATGGCCGCCTGGTGCGCTATGCGCCGGACGGTACCGTCGATCGCATAGTCGACATGCCGGTGAAGAAGATCACCAGCGTGATGTTCGGCGGGCCGAAGCTCGACACGCTCTATGTCACCTCGATGGCCAAGCCGCCGCTGCCGCGCTTTCCCGGCGACGGCGTCCTGCGCGGCAGCCTGTTCGCCATATCAGGCCTCGGCGTGACAGGTGTTCCCGAGCCGCGATTTGGCGGGTGAGGGCTAGCGGCACCATTTCTCCACCGCGATCGCAATCGCCTTTGTGCAATCGACGAGATCGCGCACCGAGACCCGTTCGTTCGGCTGATGCGCCTGCGCCGGGTCGCCCGGGCCGAAATTGACGGTCGGCGTGTTGCCAAGGCCGGTCGGCAGGCCGATGTCGCTATGCGCGCCGAAACCGCTGAGGATCGGTGACAGGTTGGCTTCCTCGACCGCCTGCTGAAAGACACCGACGAACGGATTGTCTGACGGGAGCTCGGCGCAGTCGGCATCGAGGATCCATTCGATGCGGGCCGGGTGCTTTCGCAGATAGGGATCTGCCTGGCAGACATTGGCAATGTGCTCTTCGATTTCGCGCTTGACGTTACCGCCCAGCCTGAACTCGTCATGCTCGCTCGGCAGGTATTGCGCGTCGATGATGATCTCGCCGCGTCCTGCCATGGAGGAGGGGTGTTCGCCGGCATTGATCTGGGTGACGATGATCTGGTTGGGCAGATCCATCAGCGGATGGTTCTTCCGGGGATCGAACATCCAGCGCCGGTTGAGAATGTCGATGCCGTCGAGGATTTGCCGGCAAAGCTGGACGGCATCGACCGGGCCGCTCGAATACCAGGCATTCGGCGTGAGTTCGGCATGGCCGCC
This sequence comes from Mesorhizobium kamtschaticum, assembly GCF_056174585.1. Taxonomy (NCBI): domain Bacteria; kingdom Pseudomonadati; phylum Pseudomonadota; class Alphaproteobacteria; order Hyphomicrobiales; family Phyllobacteriaceae; genus Mesorhizobium; species Mesorhizobium kamtschaticum. Next base: position 4,431,900 of record NZ_CM149691.1, read on the forward strand.
TATGCCGTCAATGATGATCCTGCCCCATAATATGCCGTGGCAGAGCGGTGCGATCTTGTTCGCCGTCGGTTCGGTCATGATGCCGGCGTCGGCGTGAAAGCCGCGATCGACCATGGCCAGCGAGCCCATGCCGCCGATTTCCTCATCGACGACGGTGGTGAAGACGATGTCGCCGGACAGTGGAATGTCGAGCTCCTTCAGGATCTCGACGGCCATCAGCATGCAGGCGACGCCGCCTTTCATGTCGACCGTGCCGCGGCCGTGCAGGAATCCATCCTTGAGAACGGGCTGGAACGGGTCGGTCGCCCAGTGGCTGGCGGCACCCGGCGGAACGACATCGATATGGCCAGTGAGCATGATGGAACGCCCGCCGCCCGTACCCTTCAGGACGCCGCCGAGATTGGGCCGGCCTTCAAAAGTCCGGCCCTTATTGGCGCCGGCGCGGCCCTTGTACTTTTCGTAGAGCGCCGGGCCATCCGGATCCCAGAGATCGGTCGCGAAGCCGAGCGCTTCGATGCGCTTTTGCAGATAGAGCTGGCAATCACGCTCGCCGGGGCCGGCCTCCTTGGGGTTGGATTTCACGATGGAGGGGAAGGCGACGAGATCGCTCAGCGTTGCGACGATACGGTCGGCGGCTGCCTCGACGCGCGCGGCGATGATCTCTTCTTTGGACGGCATCATGATCTCCAACGTTGGGAAAGTCGGTCGGCGAGAAGGACGAACACCAGAAGGGCGCCGACAATCCCCACCTGCCAAACCGTGTTGATGTTCAATTGCAGAAGGCCGGTCTTCAGCGTGACCAGCAGCAGGACGGCGGCGAAGACGCCGCCGACGCCGCCGCGCCCACCGGTGATGACGATGCCTCCGAGCATGGCGGCGGTCAGCGATTCGAGCTCGAGGTTCTGGCCGATATTGGGCCTGCCACTGCCGAGCCAGGCCAGCGAAACCAGACCGGCAGCACCAGCGAGCGCGCCGCTCAAGCAATAGAGAATGAAGCGCACGCGATCGACCGGAATGCCGACCAGTTTGGCCGAGCGTTCATTGAAGCCCATGGCATAGATCCAGCGCCCCCAGGCCGTTGAGATCAGCACTAGGCCGGCCAGAACGAAGCACGGGATGGCGAGCGTCAGGAAAGGCATGGGAATGCCCATGGCGACGCCACGCCCCCAGACAAGCAGCCATGAGGGTACGCCAGCTTGAGCGGCACCTCCGGTAACAGCGAGTGCCGCGCCGGAATAGACGAAGAATGTGCCCAGCGTCGCGATGAAGGGGAGCAGGGCGAGCCCGTTGACCAGCCATCCGTTCAACGCACCAAGCAGGGCGCCTGCCAGGATGCAGACGGCCGGCAGCAGGACAGGTGGCAAGCCCAGCTTGATGCAAAGCATGGCAAGGATGGCCGAGAGCGAGACCGCGCCGCCGACCGACAGGTCGATGCCGGCGCCGCCTGCCAGGATGACCAGCGCCTGGCCAAGGCCGACCAGCGCCAGGATCGTCGAGAACTGAAGGACGGTGGTGACGGTGCCGAGGTTGAAAACCGTAGGCCTGAGCGCCAGCAGGCCGACAATCACGACCAGCCAGAGCCCGCAGAGCAAGGCCAAGGTGAGGGCTGGGCCCTGCAGGTTGCGGAGCGTTTTCATGCGCGGGCCCGCTGTATCAGGCCAAGCGGCAACCGGTTGGAGACGGCCTCGAAGCCGAGCACGCCGATGATGAGAACCCCGGTGACGACAGGCTGCCAGAGGGAGGGGACGCCGATCAGAAGCAATCCGTTCTGGAGAATGCGCAGGAGAAGCACACCGAGTACGGTGCCGATCAGGCTGCATTTGCCGCCCAATATGCTGGTGCCGCCGAGAATGACCGCGGCAATGGCATCCAGCGCCAGCGTGCTGCCGATCGTCATTTCGACATTGCGGTAGGTGGCGACATAGAAAGTGGCGGCAATGCCGGTCAGAAAGCCGCTGATGAGGAAGGTCATGAGGCGGGTCTTGATGACCGGTATGCCCGACAGCCGCGCCTTTTCCTCCGAATTGCCGATCGCCAGCAAATGCAGCCCATAGGGCGTTCGCCGCAACGCCAGCCAGACGATGAGATAGGCAATGGCGATCACCAGGGCAGGAACGGGGACGCCGAGCACGGTCGTTGCAAGAACATTGGTTAGGCTCGAGGGCAGTCCGGAAAGCCATTGCCCGCCGAGCAGGACGAAGACGGCGGTACGGTAGACGCCGAGCAGGCCGAGCGTTCCGACGATGGCCGGAACGCGGCCCAGCACGACGACGGTGGCCGTCACGCATCCAAGCAAGGCCCCAACCAGCGGGCCGACAATGATCGCCAGCGCCGGATTGCCATCGGCACCGAGCACGCGGCCGATGGCGATGGCCGCGAGCCCCATGACGATGCCGATCGACACATCGATGCCGCCCATGGCCAGAAGCAAGGTCATGCCAAGGCCGATCAGCAGCAGTTCGACGCTGTTGCGCAGGACCGTCGCCGCATTGACTGACGTGGCGTAGTGGGGCGATGCGACAGAAAAGATGACGATCGCCAGCAAACAGGCGACAAGCAGAGACCACTCGCGTCCGTTCATGGAGAAGACACCGTTTGCAGATTGTCGCACCGCGCTCATGTCAGGCTCAGAAGTTGAACTTGTCGACATTGTCCTTGGTGAAGACGGCCGGCGGCCCGAGCAGCAGAATGCCCTTGGCGGCATCGTAGGTGACGGGCTTGTCGAGGCCGGCGATCTTGTTCTCCGCCTCGAAGGCCTTGCCGTCGATCAGCTGTTTGCCGGCCCAGACCGTGAGATAGCCGAGCTGCTCGGGATTCCACAGCACGGTAAAGCCGAAGGCGCCGCTCTTCAGGTAGGAGCGCGCTGTGTTCGGGCTGCAGTAGCCGGCGCCGATGACGGAACCGATCTTGCCGGCGGTTTCGATGGCCTGGGCAACGCCGGGGCAGGTCGAGGATGCGACGGCAATGATTGCCTTGATGTCGGGATTGGCGGCCATGAGATCGCCTGATATTTGCGCGGCGCGCTCGGCCGTGCCGCCGGCAAATTGCGGCGCGAGCAGTTTCAGCTTCGGATATTTGGCGGTGGCTTCCTTCTGCATGAAGCCGATCCAGGCGTTGAGATTGGACGCCGTTGCCTCGCCGGAGACGATGCCGATCGTTGCGTCCTCGCCGACACGCTTGACGAGTTCGTCGACGATCGTCGTGCCAAGGCCTTCGTCGGTCGCCTGCGCCACGTAGACAGCGCGGCCGCTGTCGGGCGCATCGCTGTCGCTGGTGAACAGTTTGATGCCCTTCGCCTTGGCGCTCTCGACAACGGGGGCGATGCTGGAGGCATCAAGCACGCTGACCGAGACCGCCTCGACGCCCTGATCGATCAGGTTCTGGACGATCTGCAACTGGTCGACCGGATTGGTGTCGACGGGGCCGGAATAGATGAAATCGACGCCAAGATCCTTGGCGGCGCGGTTGCCGCCGGCTTCCATGGCGTTGAAATAGGGGATGCCGATCAACTGCGGTACAAAGGCGACCTTGTGCTTGTCGGCGGCGTGCGCTGCCGTGGCAATGACGAGTGACAATGCGGAGGCGGCGAGCACTTTCTTGAACTGTGAAAGCATTGTGGTTTGATCCTCTCTGGAAATGACGTGCGTTTCAGTTTGTTTTTTCGAGCGCCCGCACGTCGGGATGAGCGCCTGTTATGAGCGAAACGACTTCCTCGTGATTGGTTTCGGCCGCCAGTCGTTCGGCCACCTTGCGGCCGCGCCGGAACACCACGATGCGGTCGGCAACCTCGAAGACTTCGGAAATGTTGTGGCTGATGAGGACGACGGCACAGCCGCGCGCGGCGAGCCGCCGCGTCAGCGCCAGGACCTTACGGGTCTCGGCAACGGCAAGGGCCGCCGTCGGCTCGTCCATGATGACCAATCTGGCGTTCAGATTGAGCGCCCGGCAGATGGCGACAGCCTGGCGCTGACCGCCCGACAGGCTGCCGACAGGCGCTTCCGGATCGGAAATATGGGCATCGAGCTCCTTCAGCAGGTCATCGACGCGCTGGCGCATTTCCTGGCGCTTCAGGAATGGAATGCCCAAAATGGAGCGTTTCAATTCCCGACCGAGAAAAACGTTTTCGGCGATCGACAGGTTCTCGGAGAGCGCAAGTTCCTGGAAGATCGTCGCAATGCCCGACGACGCCGCATCCTTGGGCGAGGAAAAGGCGACCGGCTTGCCTTCGATGACCAACTCGCCATCGCTCGGCGCATGGGCGCCCGCCAGGATCTTGATGAAGGTCGATTTGCCCGCGCCATTGTCGCCGAGCAGCGCCAGCACCTCGCCGGAGCGGATTTCCAGGTCGACATTTGAAAGCGCCGTCAGCGCGCCGAAGCGCTTGGCGATGTTCCTGGCGACAAGAAAGGGTTCTGTCATGGCGGTTATCCAGCGATTGCGGATCGGTTAGACGGCCTTGCTCACCCAGCGCAGCACATTGGTCCAAAGGCGCGCATAACCGGGCCATTCGACGAAACTGTTGGGCAGCCAGTGCGGGCCGATATCCGATGTCCAGACCAGGGTGCGCCCTTCGCCATGGCGCCCGGTGACCAGCAGCGGGTGGCCGCCCTGATCCCGCGGCAGGCGTGCCAGGACTTCGACATCGTCCCGGTCGCGGGCAACGACTTCGTTGGCGCCGAGAAGAATGGGCCACTCGCCGTCAATGCCGGCAAAGAGCGGATGATCCCTGGGGCCGGTGATCTCAGGCCGAAAGCCCTCAGGAATTTCCAGCCGGTCATCGTTGGGCAGGCAGGTTACCGGCAGCGCATCCTCGACCGCCGTGCGGTGCCAGCGCGCCTTGCCGTCGATGCCCTGGAAGGAGAAGTAGCCGCCGATCATGATCAGCCCACCGCCGGCCAGCGTCCAGTCGCGCAGCAGCTTGAGCCGGTTGGGGACCGTCTTGCCGTGCAGCCAGACATCGGGATGCAGCAGCAGCGAGTTTGCGCCGATGTCTGAGAGGATGATCGCCTTGTATTGCGACAGGCCCTCCATGGTGAAAGGCAGCTTTTCGACAGCCTCATGGGCCGGCATGTATTCGAGATCGAATTCGCTGTCCTTCAAGGCGGTGACGAGCGGTGTTGCGCCGAGATGGAAGGTGACGCTGCCGAACTGGTCGAACCCCTTGTAGTGGGTCGCCGAACTCATCCAGCTCTCGCCGACCAGAAGGACTTTTGCTTTCGCCATGATCATATTCTCCTGATTTCGCCAGATGGGCCGATGCCCGGAAATCGATAAGCCTTTGATTTAACTTGCCATCACAGTGTCGTTCGCCAAGGCGGTGGCCTTCAGGGTGGCGAAATCCGCGATGTAGCCCTGCGCGCCTTCGACGGTGGTCGTCAGGCTAGCGCCGATCGCGGCATAGCGGGCGGCGGCATCCAGCGACGCGCCATGCAGCCACAGGCTGAGGAAGATGCCGGCAAAACTGTCGCCGGCGCCGGTGGCATCGACGCGGTTGACCGGCAGCGCGGGAACCTCGATCTGTGGGCCGCCGCCGGCCGGGAAGACGACCGCGCCAAACTCGCCAAGGGTGAGCACGACCGTCCCGCGCGGCTTGATGCGGGACAGGATCAACCGCACCTCTTCGATCATGCTCGCCATCCCGGTGCGAAAGCCGAAAATCTCCCGCATCATCACGTCGTTGATGAAGGTCAGGTCGATCTGCCCGACCATCTGCGTAAAAGCCTCCGGCGTGCGCGTGCTTCTGGGCAAGCCGGCCGAATGCAGGCTCACCTTCCAGCCGGCCTGATGAAAGCGCGCGATGGAGGCGGTCATCGTCTCATAGTGAAAGCCTTCGATATGCAGGCAGGCCGGGCGCTGCTCGGGCTGGATGTCCAGATTGGCGGTCAGGTCCACCTCACCCAGTTCGAAGGGTTCGCTGATGATGGTGCGGCTGCCGTTGCGCTCGATGATGACGATCGCCTGCGAAAGCCGGTTGTTGGGCGTGCTGCGGATGGGGAGGGCGTGGACGCCCAGTTTGGAGAGCTCGCCCAAAGCCCAGTCGCTTTCGGCGTCCCTGCCGACCGCCGTCGCCAGTTCCACGTCAAGGGCGTAGGGCGCTCCAACGCCGGCCGCGGCAACCGCGAGATTGGCCGCCGGTCCGCCCAGCGCCTTTTCGATATGGCTGGCGGTGATGCGGTCGTCGCGATGCGGCAGCACGTCGACGCGGCACAGGAAGTCGACGCTGACGCGTCCGGCGACCAGAAGCCTTGGCAGGTGATCGAGGTTTTTTGGCCTGCGCGGCGCGCGGCCGGGCAGCGAACGGGCGAAGGAACTGGGCCGGTACATCAGCGCGGCAACCGCCTTCTCGATGCGGTCGCGTGTGTCGTCTCTGAGGCCGGCAGTGCCATTGATGAAGTTCGATACCGTGCCGATGGAGACACCGGCGGTTCGAGCGACATCCGCTATGGTAGGGCGCTTGCGTTGCAATTGCCTGGTTCCGATTGAAGCGTTTCAAACGGTAGCAGCGGAGATGTGACACCTCAACGGAATTATCTTCCAAAAAGTTGGTAGTGTTGGTCCTAATTTAGAAACCAAAACCATGATGTGGCCGAAGCCCGAATTCGTGTTACCAACTTTGAACGATTTTCAATTTTCGGCAAAAAGATTGTGCATTCGCATTTTCTGCACTTTGTTTGGCCGGCCGGCCTGATCGGTGCTCGGCGCAGCTGCCATTTCGTCAGCCGCGAGCGGCCGACAGAAACCGAGACGCAGCGCGTTTTTGCGGGCAAGGCGCCTTGTTTGGTTTCGACGCCCGAGACTGGAGTTTGAGGGCGTTGCCACATTCAAATCCGGTTGGTACGTAGCTGATAAATTCCAGTTGCTGCAATTGCCGTAGAGTTTCTTGTTTCCAACGGATCGGCTTCTCATGACACTGCTGCTGAAGGCTTGCCGTTCGGCGTCGGCCCATGACGGCTCCAGCGTCGATAAAATGACGCAGGAGAACGGTCTGGCGATTCACAACAGACGTGAGATCGGAATTTCGTGATGACCGAGACCTCTACCAGTTCAGGCGCTGAACCAGCGTCGCCCCGGCGTCATCTCTTGATTGCTGGAACAGGCCGGGCTGGGACAAGCTTTCTCGTCAAGTATCTGACTGCCCTTGGTCTGGACACCAGCTTCGGACGCTACGGTGAAGCGGGGGCTGGCTGGTCTTCGTCCGCCAATGCCGGTTTGGAACAGATGCTGCTGGTCCAGCCGGACCAGGATCTGCCCTATGTCCTCAAGTCACCGTGGGCCGGGGAATATATTGAGGAGATCCTGGGCAGCAAGCGATTTGCGATCGATGCGCTGGTGGTTCCTATTCGGGATCTTGTCGAGGCCGCTACCAGCCGCGCCGTGGCGGAGTATCGATCGATTCATCAGACCCAGCCGTGGGTTGCGGACAAGCTGGATCGAAGCTGGGAAGTAGCCGGGGTGACCCCCGGCGGGCTCGTTTTTTCGCTCAATCCGCTCGATCAGGCCAGACTGCTGGCCGTCAGCTTCCACAGGTTGGTTCATCGTGCCGCAGAAGCCCAAATTCCACTTGTTTTTCCAGTCTTCCCGCGGATGGTTGAAGACTGGGAATATCTCTACCACACGCTGAAACCCATCCTGCCCATAGACGTATCTCCGCAAACCGCTCGGGAGGCACATGCTAGCGTTGCTTCGCGTGCCAAGGTCAGGATCGGCGACGAGGTTGCAACACAAAAAGGGCTATCGGCAGCGGATACCGTGATCCCCCAACCGCAAATCCGATACCCGAGCCCTGTGGAGGTGGACAATATTGCGTTGCGCCGCGAACTCCGCAGCGTTCGAGAGGAAAAGCTGGCCGCAGATGCGGCGCTCGAGCGCGCCAGGATCAACCAGGAAAAGCTGGCCGCGGATGCAGCGATCCAGAACGCAGGGATCACCGAGGAAAAGCTCGCCGCAGATGCAGCGCTCGATCGGGCCAGGGTCTATGCGGAAGAGCTGAGTGCGGCCGCAGCGGCGCACGCCGCAGAGCGAGCCGGACTCGACGCTGAAATCGACCGCCTTCGTCGCCAGATAATTGCAATGAGCTTGCGCCGACGCCTAAGGCGGCTGGTTGGGCTGAAGTGATACGAGGCTAAATCAGCAGCAGCCCCTTCATGCTGGAATGGCCTCGCCGGCCGACGATGATGTCGTGCGCGCCGATCTCCATTTCGTGGCGGGCAGGACCGAAAGCGCCGAAGATCGCAACGGGCCGGCTTTCTTCGATGGTCAAGAAATAGCAAAGCCGTCGGGTGGTGCCCGGCGGCTCTTCTTCGATCGGCTGCTGCCGTTTTAGTCGACGCTTAAGGCGTCGTCTCCGCTTCGATCTTGGTAGCCATCTGATCGATCTTGCCGGCAAGGACGCCTTGGGCCCAGGCTGTGACCTCGGGATCGACCGGCTTGTTGGCCATATCCTTCAGCGCTGCATCGAGCGATGCCTGATCGGTGCCGACGGTCGCCGTGGCCGCCGCTGCCTCGGCCTGGTCGGCCGCCGTGTTGTCGGCGGTGACCACTGCCTGCTGAGCAGTGACCTCGGCCTGCAGAGCCGATATCTTCCCGGGCAGGGCCGCCTGGTCTGCGGGCGACATGGCGGCAATCTGAGCGGCCGTGAGCGACGTCAGCGCGCTCAGTTGCGAATTCAGGGCAGCCAGTTGCGCCTGGGCGGCGGCCGCCGTGGCGGCTGCCGCGTCAGCCGCGGCCTGGGCGATCTTGGCCTTCGCCGACTGCGTCACGAATGCCTGAATGGCGGCGAACTTCTTCCTCTTGGAGTTCATATAGGCATTGATGTTGCGCTGCAGCGAGTTCAGCCGACCAAGTTTGGCGTGGATGTTCTTCTCCTTGGACACGGACGAAACCGCAGTCGTATCGACCGTGGTGTCCGTTTCCGACTTGGCCACCTGTCCCGGGGCTGACGACGACTTGCCGTGCGAAGCGTCGCTCTTGCCATGCGAGGCGCCAGCATTGCCGTTGCCGTTGCCACCGCCGTTGCCATTGCCGTTGCCACCGCCGTTGCCGCCGCTGTTACCGCCGCCATTGCCACCGCCGCCGCCGTGCCCGTTGCCGCCGGCTCCGGCGAGCGCTGGAGACGCCAGAAGCGCCAATGCGGCAAGCGCCGCGAACAGAGTTTTTCGGTTTGTCATGGGTAACCTCCTCGGGGAATCGCCATCCGCCCGACAACTAAGGAAGCGTCGTATGAGGAATTGCTAACTGTACAGAGTAAACTTTAGACAAATGCGGTCTCAATACGCGAGCTGACAACCAGAGGGCACCATAAGCTTTTGATATTTCATAAGAATTATTGCCATGAAACTGCTGCAGTACTGAAGTCCCATGTCGGCCGGACTATGGTCCTAGTTGCCAATCCGCGGCACAGCAACGGCCACGCGGGCGCCTGGTTTCATCCCGGCGAAGACGACTTCGACGGCATGCGGGTCGTTGCCCTAGATCAGCAACAGGCCCTTCATGCTGGCGTATCCCTTGCGCCCGATGATGATGTGGTCATGCACGGAAATACCCAGCCGCTTGCCCGCTTCGATGATCTCTTTCGTCATCTCGATATCGGCACGCGACGGCGTCAAGTCGCCCGATGGGTGGTTGTGCACCAGAATGATCGCGGTGGCCGAGAGTTCGAGTGCCCGCTTGACCACTTCCCGGGGATAGACCGGCGTGTGATCGACAGTGCCGGTCTGCTGCACTTCGTCGGCAATCAGCGCGTTCTTCTTGTCGAGGAACAGGATGCGGAACTGCTCGCGCGCCTCGAAGGCCATGGCAGAGCGGCAATAGGCGAGAAGCTGCGTCCAGGACGAAAGGACCTCGCGGCCATGGACCTCGCCATGCGCCATGCGCTGGGCTGTCGCCGCGACAACCTTCAGGTCGAACGCCACCGCCGGGCCGATGCCCTTGACCTCCTGCAGCAGGTTGACGGGCGCGCCGAGCACTTCGGCGAACGTGCCGAAGCGCGCCAGCAGCGCCTTGGCGGCCGGCTTGGTGTCGGCGCGCGGGATCAACCGGAAGAGCAAGAGCTCGAGAAGTTCATAGTCGGGCAGTGCGTCTGGACCCGCCGAGGCAAAGCGCTCGCGCAAGCGGTCGCGATGGCCGAGATAGCCAGGTTTTTCGGCTGGAGCCGGCCTGGCCTTCGCCGCTGGCCGGATCGGCACCTCGGAGAAGAAACTCCGCTCGTCGTCGTCGCTGGCTTTCCCCATCTGCCCCCGCATCCGGCCAATCAGTCGGGCAAAGCCGTCGCCCGGTGTATCAAATACTAGGCCGGCAGGCCGGGACGGTCGAGGTTGTTGGGCGAGAGCGTGAAAATCTCGCAGCCGGTGTCGGTCACGCCGATCGTGTGCTCGTACTGCGCCGACAGCGAACGGTCGCGCGTCACCGCCGTCCAGCCATCCGACAGCACTTTCACATGCGGGCGGCCGAGATTGATCATCGGCTCGATGGTGAAGATCATGCCGGGCCGCATCTCGACGCCCTCATTGGCGCTGCCATAGTGCAGGATGTTCGGAGCGTCGTGGAAGAGTTGGCCGACGCCGTGGCCGCAGAAATCACGCACCACCGAGCAGCGCTCCGCCTCCGCAAAAGTCTGGATGGCGGCGCCGATGGCGCCGGTGCGGGCACCCGGCCTGACCGCGGCAATGCCGCGCATCAGGCATTCATGGGTGACCTCGAGCAGCCGCTCGGCGGCGCGCTTGATGGTGCCGACCGGATACATGCGCGAGGAATCGCCGTGCCAGCCATCGAGGATGTAGGTGACGTCGATGTTGACGATATCGCCATCCTTCAGCGGCTTGTTGTCGGGGATGCCATGGCAGACGACGTGGTTGATCGAGGTGCAGGACGATTTCGTGTAGCCACGATAGTTGAGCGTCGCCGGCAGTGCGCCGTGATCCATGCCGAACTCGAAGATGAAACGGTCGATGGTGTCCGTGGTGACGCCGGGCGCGACCATCGGCACCAGCGCGTCCAGGCAACGCGCGGTAAGGTCGCATGCCTTGCGCATGCCGGCAAAACCGTCCTCGCCATAGAGGCGGATCTGGCCGGTGTTTCGGAGAGGGGCCGTGGCGGCGTCGAGATAGGTGACCATTTTGTCCGTATGAGAGGTAGCGCGCTGCAGGAGTGCTGGCGTGAAAATCCCACCAGATTTGGCATTTGGAGGCAAAAGGTTCAAGGAAGAACTGCCTGATGCGACCCGAGCCGTCGCGATATTCGTCGCGTCGGGGCGATCTCTCGTTGGTTTTTACACGGTTTGCTTTCCTTTCCAGCCATCGTGCGCTAGGGCGGGACGATGTTTTGGAGATCGCGTCCAGCCCAAAAGCGCGCCAGATCGCTTGAAGCGCCGCTGACGGCAGCCTGCTCATGTCTGATGGGCCTGGTCCTGCTGGCGATGCTGTGCCTCGGCCGGCCTGATGTGCCCGCCTTCGCGGACCCTGCCCAGGGCGGCGCCAGCGTTGGCCTGGAACGGTCGGGCGAAGTCGTGGCGCTGCTGCGTGTCACCAACAAGGCACAGGCCCTGGAGGTTCGCACTGCCCGGCCGGTGCTTGCCAAGTTCGCCGGCGGCTATCCGGCGCTACCGGCTCCGCAAGCTGTTTTCCTTTGGCTCGCTCCGATGTCGCCGGCGATGGTTGTTGCCGGATCCGGCACGGTCTTCGCCCCTGGCGCGAGCACCAACCAGCCGCGTGCGCCACCCTCCACGCAGGCCTGAGCGGTCCAGGACCGCACGTTCGCCCATTTCCAAGCTATTCGCGTCGCGATCCGTGCGGCGGCCGAGAGCCGCGCATGGGTGGCGCGGCGCGTCATTTTCGGATGATTGCAATGCAACAACGTATCAAGACATTCAAAAGCCTGTCGCGTGCGGCCTCGGCTGCATCCTTTCTGTCCGTCCAGGCGTTCATCTGTATCGGAACCGTCTATTGGGCGGTCGCCGAGACGCTCTATCTCTCGGGAAGCGGAGCACTCGTCCTTGGTGCCCTGTTCGCCTTGCCGTCGGCCTATGTTTTGCTGATGGTGGTGCGCATGGCGTTCGACGCGGAGACCGATCCGGCCAACCAGTAATCGCGCCGCCAACTTGGAAAGTGCTGCCGGACCCGCTGGTGCCGGCAGAACTTTCCTTGGCCCGTTTGCAGCAAAAATGGCCGTTTCCGCAGTGACGACACATTTGCGTGGCACTAACCGGTCAAAGCAACTTTTGACGACGAACGGCGTTGCTTGGGCGACGCCAGTTCGGGAGATGCCTGATGGACAGATTGCAATTCGAGGTGCCGGTGCGCATTGCGCAAGGCCCCGGCTTGCCCGTCGAGGAGATTTACAGCGTCGAGCAGGCGTTGGATTTTCTCCAGGACTGGCCGGCGCGCCGGCAGGGGCCGGTGTATCAGAAAGCCTTCAATGCCTGCTTTGGCGCCATGGTGGACGTGGTCAAGACTGAGGATGCCTGCCGCGCGTTCATGGCGTTCTGCCGTGTCACCGGACTGATGGCCAGCGACATGATGGCGCCGCGCAAGCGTGGCGGCGAGGCGAGGGCGCTGCAGGCCTGACGACTGCTTCGAATCGACCAACTCCGCCTCTCAACCAACTTTGCTTGAACGCGTGATGATCTCGTGTGCGGATCATTGCGTGCGTGTCCTTCCATGACGACGCATCGATGGCGGCGTTAAGCTTCCGTTTCCACCTTGGCGGCTACGCCATTGCTTGTTCGGCGATGGTTGATTCGTTGCGTCAGTCTCAGGGTTTGGAAGATGTCCCCAGAAAAAGTCCGTGCATTCCCAATCGACCGTCAGCTATTCCTAGTCAGAGAAGTTGCAGCCAAGCTCGACCATCTGCATGGCGAACCTGCAGCCTCGTTCTGGAGGGCTAAAGCAGCCGAGTTGCTTGACCTCGTTGTAGGGTCAGGCAGGGACAGAGCAACAGCCAGCGATGAAGTACGCAGGTTTTTCCTGGCCGTACAAGGAGAGCTTTCGGCTGGACTGGCGGCTGAGGCGGCTCCAGTTCTTTCCGCCTGAAGCAAAGGCTGCTCTATTGCGTTACGCCTTTTACTCCAATAGCGCGTAAACGCTGTCTTTTGCTGTGGATCTCTGTGCTTGAACGGCAACACTGCACCCAATTTACATCGCCTTTATTCTTAGGAGCCCCCATCGCCATTGCAATCTGATAGGTTGCATTAGCAAGGGGAGATTCGTGCCGTTGCGGCGCGGGTCAGGGGGGTGATGATGACTCGTGTTCGGGGGCGCGCAGCCGAGTCTCGCGTTGTTTCTGGGTGGCTGAAACAGAGATTTCTCGGCCTGTCGGGGTTTGCGGCGGTAGCGGCCATTCTCATGGCACTGACGCTGTTCGTCGGCTCGACGGGCCCAGCCGAAGCGACTTGCACGGGGCCAAGTGGCGGCGTCGAGAATTGCGCGGGGGCCGGAGCACAGTCTGATATCAGCTACACCGCGCCTGGCGTTACCACGCTCAACGTCAACACGCTGACGATCGATCCCAGCCGGATATCCCTGACCGGTTCGGGCGCGAGCCCGTCGGCGGCAACGGAAGTCCAGCACTACACCTGCAGCACCGGCAACGCGGCCGACTGCGTCATCACCCCGGCACAACCCGCCCAGAACGGCAATCCCGCTGTAGCCGAGAGCTGCGCGGTCGCCGGTGGCGCGCCTTCCGGAACGAGCTGCGTCGCACCGCCGGTCAAGGCCGCCGGCGGGCCTTCGGGTAATTCCGGCCCGACACTTGTGGTCAACTACAATCAGCCGACGGCCAATACCAGTACTCCCAACAGCGGCGCGGTGATCGCGACGGGCACCATCGGTGTTCTCGGCGCCTCGAATGGCAGCCGCGGCGGCAATGGCAGCAACGGCTACGTCTTCTCCGATGGCGGTGACGGCGCCAATGGCGCCGATGGCGGTGTCATCACGGTCAACGTCGACGGCGCCATCAAGACAAGCAACAATTGCGTGTTGCCAACGGCTTGTCCCAACGCCGGCATCGTCGCCAGCAGCGTCGGTGGCGATGGTGGCGATGGTGGCGACGCCAAGGGCATTTCGGGCGATGCCGGTGATGGCGGGCTGGGTGGCAGCGGTGGCAACGCCACCGTCAATTTCAACGGCGGAAGCGTCGAGACCTTCGGTAACTATTCAGTCGGCGTCGTCGCCATCAGCCAGGGCGGCCACGGCGGCAATGGCGGCGGCGGCGGCGGCCTGGTCTTCAATCCGGGCGGCGGCAGCCCGGCCGGCAGCGGCGGCAACGCCAATGTCTTCACCGGTGTCGGCACGACGATCACCACCCATGGCGTCTATTCGCATGGCATCGCCGCCCAGTCGATCGGCGGCGGCGGCGGCGGCAGTGCCGGTGGTTTCGGCCTGTTTTCGTCCTCCGGCGGCGGCGGCGGCAATGGTGGCAATGGCGGCATCGTCCAGGTCACCAACAATGCTGATATCACCACCTGGGGCAATAATTCGCAGGGCATCCTGGCCCAGACGATCGGCGGCGGCGGTGGCGACGGCGGTTCGAACTTCGGTCTGTTCGCGTCGGGCGGCAGCGGCAGTCTCGGCGGCAATGGCGGCCCTGCCAATGTCGTGACGGTTGGCGTCACCAATTCCGGCGCGATCGTCACCCATGGCCAGGAATCCAACGGCATCCTGGCGCAGTCGATTGGCGGCGGCGGCGGCAATGGCGGCAATTCAGGCGGCCTCGTTTCGCTTGGCGGCGACGGCGCCTCGACCACCAATGGCGGCATCGTCGAGGTGACGAACACATCGGCCGGTTCGATCAGCACCGACGGCAAGCAGTCCGCCGGCATCTTCGCACAGTCGGTCGGCGGCGGCGGCGGCAATGGCGGCACCTCCGGCGGCCTGTTCTCGGCCGGCGGCAAGGGCGGCGCCGGCGGCAACGGCGCGCGGGTGACGGTGACCAATGCGGGTGACATCGAGACCGGAAAAAATGGCGCCGCTTCAGTCAATTCCGCCGGCATATTCGCCCAGTCGGTCGGCGGCGGCGGCGGCAATGGCGGCGGCGCGTTCTCCGGCGGCATCGGCTTCAGCGTCGCGATTGGCGGCGCCGGCGGCAGCGGCGGCACGTCCGGCGCGGTGGAGGTGTTGCGCGACGCCAACGATACCGCCTATTCGATCATCACCCATGGCGACCAGTCGGATGCCGTTTTCGCGCAATCGATCGGCGGCGGCGGCGGCAATGGCGGATTTTCGGTTTCGGGTGCGGTCGGCGTGCTTGCGCTCGCCATGGGCGGGGCTGCCGGCAATGCCAGCGACGGCAACACGGTGACGGTGGAGACTGCCGGCTCGCTGACCACTTATGGCCAGGGATCGCGCGGCATCTTCGCGCAGTCGATCGGCGGCACAGGCGGCAATGGCGGCGCGGCGATCGCGGTCGCCATCAACGCCACCGGAACATTCGCGGCGGCGATCGGCATTGGCGGCAATGGTGGCGCCGGTGGTGCATCGAAACTCGTCACCGTGTCGAGCCTCAGCGACATTTCGACGGCCGGCGACAATGCCGGCGGCATCGTTGCCCAATCGGTCGGCGGCGGCGGCGGCAATGGCGGCTACTCGATCGGAGGTGCCATCGGCGGCGCGGTCGGTATCGCCGTCAATATCGGCGGCAAGGGTGCAGGCGGTGGTTATGGCGCCGACGTCATCGTCGGCAGCTCCGGTTCGATCCACACGACGGGCGATAATTCGACCGGCATCCTGGCGCAATCGGTCGGCGGCGGCGGCGGCAATGGCGGCTTCACCATCTCGGCAGCCCTTGGCGGTGGCGCGGCGAGTGTCGGCCTTGGCGGCGCGGGAGCCGACGGCAGCAATGCCGGCAATGTCACCGTCAATTCCGATGGCGCCGGCCATGCGGTCACCACCGGCTATGCCGGCACCTGGAACCTTGTCACCGAAGGCAAGAACGCGGTCGGCATCCAGGCCGAAAGCATCGGCGGCGGCGGCGGCAGTGGCGGCTTCTCAGGCAGCCTCGCGGCGGGCGGCGTTGTCGGTGTTGGTGTCAGCCTTGGCGGCACCGGCGGCGGCGGCGGCGATGCCGGCACGGCGACCGTCAACAATGGCAAGAAGGTCGGCAACACCGTCACCCAGAACAACATCCTGACGATAGACGACAACTCGACCGGCATCCTGGCGCAATCGATCGGCGGCGGCGGCGGCAATGGCGGCTTTGCCGTGACGCTGAGCGTGTCCGGTTCTTACGAAGGCGCCGGCGGCGCGGCCGCGGTTTCGGTCGGCGGCAGCGGCGCCACCGGCGGCGTCGGCAAGGACGTTTTCGTCACCAGCTACGGCAACATCGCAACCTACGGCAAACAGTCCGACGGCATCCTGGCGCAGTCGATCGGCGGTGGCGGCGGCAATGGCGGCTTCAGCGTCGCCGGTACGTTCACGACCGGAGCGCTGGGCGCGTCGGTGGCCGTCGGCGGCAGTGGCGGCAGTGGGCAGAGTGCAGGCGAGGTGACGGTGACCTCGACCGGCAACATCCAGACCCATGGCGACCAGTCGATCGGCATCATGGCGCAGTCGGTCGGCGGCGGTGGCGGCAATGGCGGCTTCGCTGGTGCTGGCGCGATCACGCTGCAGGGCGTCAGCGCCGCGGTCGGGCTTGGCGGCAATGGCGCCGGCGGCGGCAGCGCGGAAACCGTTCGCGTCACCTCGACCGGCGACATCACCACCTATGGCGACCAGGCGATCGGCATTCTGGCGCAGTCGGTCGGCGGTGGTGGCGGCAATGGCGGTTCGACCGTTTCGCTGGCGCTTGCCAAGGATGCCGGTATCGGCGTGGCGCTTGGCGGCAAGGGCGGCGCGGCCGGCAACGGCCTCGATGTCACCGTGATCTCGACAGGCAACATCTCGACGGGCGCCGGCTTCATATCGGGTGGTGTTCGCGGCACGGGCGCTGCCGGCATCCTGGCGCAATCGGTCGGCGGCGGCGGTGGCAATGGCGGCTTCGCCGGCACGCTTGCCGGCGGCAAGTCGATCGCTGTCGGCGTGGCGTTTGGCGGCAGCGGCGCTGGCGGCGGCAGCGCCGACATCGTCAAAGTCACCTCGACCGGCAACATCTCGACCAATTTCGACAATTCGTCCGGCATCATCGCCCAGTCGATTGGCGGCGGCGGTGGCAATGGCGGCTTCAGCGTTGCCGTCACCGGTGCGCTCGGCGATCCCGATGCGGCGACGGCATCGGTCGCGATCGGCGGCAAGGGCGGCGTCGGCGGCGTCGGCAAGGACGTGACGGTGACAAGCACCGGCACGATCACGACGACGGGCAAATTCTCCAACGGCATCCTGGCGCAGTCGATCGGCGGCGGCGGCGGCAATGGCGGCTTCGCCGTCGCCGGCTCGGCCACGACAGGCAATGCCGGCATCGGCGTTGGCGTCGGCGGCACGGGCGCCACCGGCTCGACCGCTGGCAAGGTGGTCGTCAACAGCTACAGCCTCGTCGACTCCAATGGCCAGCCGGTGCTGCAGGCGCCGGCCTCGAACACTGTGTCGATCTGGACCCAGGGCGACAATTCATCCGGCATTTTCGCGCAGTCGGTCGGCGGCGGCGGCGGTTCGGGCGGCTTCGCCGGCAGCCTCGGCGTCGGGCTCGGCGGCGGTGGGCTGGGCGTCAGCATCGGCGGCGGCGCCGGATCCGGCTCGACCGCCGATACGGTCACCGTCACCAGCTACAACAACATCCTGACCGGAGGGAAGACTCCTTCGGCATCATGGCGCAGTCGGTTGGCGGCGGTGGCGGCAATGGCGGTTTTGCCATTGCGCTGGCCGGCAGCAAGGATATGGCGGCCAGTGTCGCGGTTGGCGGCTCCGGCTCGAGCGGTGGCGACGCCGCGGTCGTGACCGTCACCAGCCACGGCAACATCGAGACCGATGGCGATGGTTCGCATGCGATCTTCGCGCAATCGGTCGGTGGCGGCGGCGGCAATGGCGGTGGCGCCGTGGCCGGCACTTTGACCGGGCAGGGCACCGGCAGTCTCGCCATCGGTGTCGGCGGTTCGGGCGACAATGGCGGCGACGCCAAAGCGGTGACCGTCACCTCGACCGGTGATCTCAGGACCGAAGGCTTGAAAGCCGACGGCATCCTGGCGCAGTCGATCGGCGGCGGCGGCGGCAATGGCGGCTTCACCGGCGCGCTGGCGATCACCACGGGTGCCGGCGCGATCGGCGTCGGTGTCGGCGGTTCAGGCAAGGGCGGCGGCAATGCCGACACGGTCACCGTGACTTCAACCGGCAACATCGTCACCCTGAAGAACGGTTCGAACGGCATACTGGCGCAATCCGTCGGCGGCGGCGGCGGCAATGGTGGCGCTGCAGTGACCATCGCCGGCGCGGGCCAGAAAGCAGCCGCGGCGGTTTCCGTCGGCGGCGCCGGCGCCAAGGGCGGCACCTCCCAGCTGGTCACGGTCAACAACATCGGCACGATCGACACGACCGGCGACAAGGCTAACGGCATCCTTGCCCAGTCGATCGGCGGCGGTGGCGGCACCGGCGGCTTCGCCATTTCCGGAGAGATGGTCGTCGACGGCGCCGGTGGCGCTTCCGTCAGCGTCGGCGGCAATGGTGGCACCGGCCAGGATGGCGGCCGCGTCATCGTCAACAGCAATGTCGGCACCACGCTCGCCAACAACAACGCGACCATCCACACCGTTGGCGGGGATTCGAACGGTATCTTCGCGCAATCGGTCGGCGGCGGTGGTGGCGATGGCGGCTTCTCCGGTGCTGTTTCGGTCACCGGCCAAAATGCCAAGGCCGCGATCGCCGTGTCTGTCGGCGGTTCGGGAGCTGGCTCCGGTGACGGCAAGACCGTCAACGTCACCTCGGTCGACAACATCCTGACCCAAGGCAATGGCGCGAACGGCATCCTGGCGCAGTCCGTCGGCGGCGGTGGCGGCAATGGCGGGTTCTCCTTTGCCGCGACAATCAAAGGCTCACTCGGCAAGAACCCGAGCAAGAACGGCGCGGTCTCGGTATCACTCGGCGGCGGCGCCGGTTCCGGCGGCGACGCCGAGAAGGTCACGGTCGATTCCACCGGCATCATCCAGACCGGCGGCGACAAGGCCTTCGGCGTGCTGGCGCAGTCGGTCGGCGGTGGCGGCGGCACCGGCGGGCTCAGCGTGGCGGCGGCGCTCAACCTCGGTGAGGGCGGCAACCAGATCACCGCCGCGGTCGGCGGCGAGGGCGGTGGCGGCGGCACGGGTGGCGAAGTGCTGCTGACGCGCCACGGCTCGACCATCACCACTGGCGATCAGTCCATAGGCCTGTTTGCACAATCGGTTGGCGGCAGTGGCGGCAATGGCGGCATGGCGATTTCCGGCGTGATTGCCGGCACCGATGCCAAGACCCTGTCGGCCAGCGTCGGCGGCTTCGGCGGCGCCGGCACCAACAGCGGCAAGGTGACGATCGACAACACCGGTGCGATTTCGACCTACGGCGTCGAATCCCATGCCATCCAGGCACAGTCGATCGGCGGCGGCGGCGGCAATGGCGGCATGGCCGTCTCGGCCGTCATCGGCTCGCTCGGCACCGGAACCAATTTCAATGCCGGCGTCACGGTCGGCGGCTTCGGCGGCGACGCAGGCTTTGCCGGCGACGTCTTCGTGACCAATCACGGCCTGTTGCAGACCGGCTTGCTCGCGGTCGGCCAGACCACGACCAATGGCGACGGCGCCTACGGCATCTTCGCGCAGTCGGTCGGCGGTGGCGGCGGCTCCGGCGGCAACGCCATCACCGGCGTGCTCGGCCTCAACGGCAACAATGCGGGCACGCAGGTCAATGTCAGTGTCGCCGTCGGCGGCGCGGCCGGTAACGGCAATACGGGCGGCAACGTCACCATCAGACAGTATGGCGGCATCGAAACCAACGGCATGGGCGCCTTCGGCATCCTGGCGCAGTCGATCGGCGGCGGCGGCGGCACAGGCGGCCGCGCCAATTCGATCTCGCTGCAGCTTGGTGCGAAATGCACCCTTACGAAAGTCTGTGAACCGGCCGGCGGCAAGCCGAACTGGAACCTGCAGGCGACGGTCGGCGGCGCCGGGGGAACCGGCAATGACGCCGAGATGGTCGACGTCGGCAATTATGATTTCATCACCACCCATGGCGACAAGTCGTCCGGCATCGTCGCGCAGTCGATCGGCGGCGGTGGCGGCATCGGCGGCGACGCCTATGTGGGGACGGGCGGCCTGCTTGCGATACCTTACGTGCCGGTCGATCCGACGCTGCTCTTGAAGCCGCTCGGCACCAGCAGCCTGACCAGGTCCGGTACGGTCGCCATTGGCGGCAATGGCGCCGGCGGCGGCAATGGCGGTACCGTGATCGTCACCAATGAAGGCGTGATCACGACCAACGGCACCAAGTCGGACGGCATCCATGCCCAGTCGATCGGCGGCGGCGGCGGCGATGGCGGCGACGGCGAGGCCGGCGCGCTCGGCACCGTCGGCATCGGCGGCCAGGGCAAGGCCGCCGGCAATGGCGGCTCGGTCACCATCACCAACGGCAAGACCGACCTGAGCCAGGCCGGTATGGCCATCATCCAGACATTCGGCACGTCGCCGACGCCGCCGGCGGAGGGCGCGCCGAGCGCCGACCCGGAGCAGGGCTATTCGGCTGGCATATTCGCGCAGTCGGTCGGTGGCGGTGGCGGCACGGGCGGTGGCGCCGGCGGCCTGTTGTCGCTCGGCGGCTCGGGCAAGGCGGGCGGCACCGGCGGTCACGTCACGGTCAATAATTACGGCGGCATCCTCACCCATGCCGATGATTCGGTTGGCATTTTCGCGCAATCGATCGGCGGTGGCGGTGGTGCCGGCGGCTCGCTCGGCATCAGCGCGATCGCGGTCGGCGGCTCCGGCGGCGCCAGCGGCTCCGGCGGCCAGGTCGATGTCATCAACGATGCGATGATCGAGACGCACGGCATCGATTCCTACGCGATCCAGGCGCAGTCGGTGGGCGGCGGCGGTGGTTCGGGCGGTGGCAAGAATGGCGGCATCACCGGCTCGATCCCGGCCCTTATCTCGATCGGTGGCGCCGGCGGCTCGTCGGGTATCGGCGGCATCGTCAATGTCACCAACAACAACAGCCTGCACACCTACGGCGCCGGTGCGGACGGCATCAACGCCCAGTCGGTCGGCGGCGGCGGTGGTTCGGGCGGCCGCGCGATCGGCTTCATCGCCGTTGGCGGCAAGGGCGGCGATGTTGGCAACGGCACCATCGCCGGCAGTCAGGGTTCCGGCGGTGCGGTCACCGTCAACAACAATGCCGCGGGCACGATCACGGTTGAAGGCGTCGGCGCGCATGGCATCTTCGCACAATCGGTCGGTGCCGGTGGCGGCTCGGGCGGCGGCGCTTTCGGCGTCAGCATCGTGCCGGTGGCGATAGGCGTCGGCGGTGGCGGCGGCAGTTCGGGCGATGGCGGCGTCGTCACCGTCAACAACCATGGCGACATCACGACAGTTTCGGCCTCGTCGATCGCGATCTTCGCCGAATCGATCGGCGGCGGTGGCGGCACCGGCGCCATGAGCGTGGCGGCGAGCCCCGCGCCCGGCGCCTTCACCTTCGGCATCGGCGGCGACGGCGGCGCCAATGGCAAGGGCGGCAACGTCAACGTCACCAATTTCAGCGACGGCATCATCCACACCCAGGGTTTTGGCTCGACCGGCATCATGGCACAGTCGGTGGGCGGCGGCGGCGGTTCCGGCGGCGCGTCCTATTCCGTCTCGGGCGGCCCGCCCGGACTCGCGATCGCGCTCGGCGGCAAGGGTGCTGCCGGCGGCGACGGTGGCGTCGTCACCGTCATCAACAATGGCGCCATGCAGCTCGACGGCGACAATTCGGTGGCGATCTTCGCGCAATCGGTCGGCGGTGGCGGCGGCTCGGGCGGCACCGCGATTGCCGCGGCGATCGGCGTGCCGGTGTTCATCGGCGGCGACACCGGCGCGACCGGCAAGGGCGGTGACGTCACCGTCACCAATACGGGGCAGATCAGGCTGACCGGTAATGGCTCGGTCGGCATCTTCGCGCAGTCTGTCGGTGGTGGCGGCGGCGTGGTGACGGCGGGCACTGACGGCATCGTCCAGGCCGTTGCCGGCGGCAGCGGCAATGGTGGTGTGGTGACGATCAACAGCAATGTCGCGATGCTGATCACCGGCGACAATTCAGTCGGCGTGTTCGGCCAGAGCATTGGCGGCGGCGGTGGTGTCGGCGGCTTTTCCGGCAACTATCTCGGCCTCGACCAGGCGCCGGCCGCAAGCAGCATGATGATGGCCATGGCCGTCGCACCGCAAGGCTTCATGGGCAGCGCCGGCGGCGGCGGCACCGGCGGCGCCATCACCTTCACGCAGACGGCCGACCTGTCACCGGCAAGAATTCCTTCGCGCTTATTGAGCAGAGCGCCGGCGGCACTGGTGACATTGCAGACAATGGCGACATCAACGTCACCATCGGCAGCGGCGTGACGATCACCGGCGGCTCGGGTGCCGGTGCCGGTGTCGGCTACAAGGACGGCAAGGACAATGTGCTGACCAACAACGGCACCGTCCGTTCGGTGTCGCTGATCGACGGCTACGCCATGCGCGGCGGCATCGGCAACGAAACGTTCGACAACAAGTATCTGACGGTCGGATCGATGGACCTCGGAGCCGGTCTCAACATCTTCAACAACAAGACCAACGCGGTCTACCTGATGGGCGACACGGTCTATCTCGACCTTGCCGGCCGTTCAACAATGACGGTTTTGCTGCTCCCGGCGGCCTCGACCGCGTTATGACGACCGAAGTCACCGGTAACTGGTCGCAGTCGCTCGGCGGCGTCTATCTGCTCGACCTGGACCTCGATCCGGAGGCGGACCGCATCAATGTGACCGGGACCGCCGACGTCAACGGCCTGGTCAGCATCAACATCATGAACCCAGGCGCGGCGAAGCCAGGCAACCAGGATTACATCATCCTGGAGGCGCAGGGCGGTGTCACCAACAATGGGCTGAAGCTGGATACGATCCCGAGTGCCGTAGCGCAGTACTCGCTGAAATATCCCGACCCTGACGATGTCGTCCTCAACGTCGACATCAATTTCGCCCGCACCGGCCTGACCGAGAACCAGACGGCGGTCGGGTCAGCGATCAACGCGATCCAGACGGATCAGACATCACCGAACTTCACCAAGATCGCCAATGCGATCTTCTACATCCCGACGCTCGACCAGCTTGGCGCCGTCTACGACGCCATCTCGGGCGAGGGCATCAGCGGCTTCCAGCAGCCGGAGTTCGACGCCAACAGCACCTTCCTGACCCAGATGAACCGGCAGGCCGACGCCTGGCGCATGGGCCTGGCGACGGATCCAATGAGCCAGTCGCTGAAAGCGCCGGAGGCGTATGCCGAACCGCCGGGCAAGGCCAATCCGTTCGATGCCTTGACCAAGGCGCCCAACGAGCAGCGCTGGAAATACTGGGCGACGGCGGGCGGCAATTCGGGCGTGGCTTCCGGCGATCCCGTGGTTGGCAGCGCGGCCCTTGGCTACAAGTCGGGCAACTTCGCCGTCGGCTTGGACTCACAGGGCGATCCCGATGTCCTGATGGGCTTCGCGCTGGGCGGCGTCGCCGGATCCTTCGCCGTGCCGGATCGCGAAACCTCCGGCAACATCATCGGCGGCCATGCCGGCGCCTATGGCGCGCGCAAATGGGGCCAGTTCTACATCAACGGCTCGCTGGCGATGGATCTCTACAGCAACACGACCGACCGCTTCACCTCGGTTCCGGGCGCGCCTGATCCGCTTAATCCTGTGCCGGCCATCACCAGGGAACACTGGACCGGCGATTTCATGAGCGCGGGCTTCGGCACCAGCCTCGAAGCCGGCTGGCGGCAGCCATTCGGCGCCGGCGCCATCACGCCGTTCGCCGGACTGCAGTTCCAGGCATTGGCGATGCAGGCCTTCTCGGAAAAGTCGACCAGCGACGGAGCGCTCGGCCTCGACTTCGACAGCCGCACGGTCATCTCGCTGCCGGTCTCGCTCGGCCTGCAACTCGACACGACGATGGCCATCGGCGAGAGCAAGACGCTGCAGGCTTGGGGCCGTGCGGCCTGGGTGCACGACTTCAAGCCGGACCGCTCGGTCGAACCAGGCTTCCAGGCAGCGCCCGGCTATTCCTTCGTCATCCAGGGCGCTGCAGCCGCGGAAGACGCGGTCGCCGTCAACGCCGGCGTCAAGCTGAACTGGAGCT
Organism: Mesorhizobium kamtschaticum; assembly: GCF_056174585.1. NCBI lineage: Bacteria > Pseudomonadati > Pseudomonadota > Alphaproteobacteria > Hyphomicrobiales > Phyllobacteriaceae > Mesorhizobium > Mesorhizobium kamtschaticum. The sequence goes on from NZ_CM149691.1 coordinate 4,456,125, forward strand.
CCAGCACCTCGGTGTTCGCCACTTTTGATGGCAAGTTCGCCGACAAGGTGCAGACCTACGGCGGCAATGTCGGGTTCAGGGTGAACTGGTAGGCGAGGGTAAGGATCGCTCGCCGATAAATACACGGCGACCTATCGGTGCACGCAGACATCGCGATGAAGAAAACCCGCGCCGGCGCGGCGGGGTTGCCTACCACTACTTGACGGGACCATTGTGCGGCAGGCGACAAGTGACCCAGTAGCCGCGCAGCGGAGGCAAGCGTCGATGCCTCCGATCTGCCGGCCACCGGTCAGCCAACGTCCGGCTGTTTGAAGCCAATTCAAAAATGAACGGAACTTTTTAGCCGTTCCTTCATATATGCGTTCTTTCTAATTTAAGCGATGGCTTTCAATTGCTTCACCTTAATTCGGGTCATGGCGACCGGTATACGCCGGAGTACAAGGGCAAATGTTGCCACCATCTTCGCCCTCAGCCTGCCGATCGTTGTCGGCGCCGACGGCTTCGGTGTGGAGACCTCCTACTGGTACTACAACAGCCTGAAACCGCAGGCGACGGCCGATGCCGCGGCCTATGCCGGCGCGCTGGAGAAAATCTCGGGTTCCGACACGCCGACGATCGTCGCGGCCGCGACCCAGTCGGCGGCGACGAATGGGCTTGGCTCGGGTACGATCGTCGTCAACACGCCGCCCGCGTCCGGACCGAACACGGCGAAGAAGGCGGTCGAGGTGATCGTCGGCCAGAACCTCGACCGGATGTTCACCTCGATCTTCACGCGAGGTCAGGTCCCCGAACAGGCGAGGGCGGTGGCCCTCATCACCAATGCTTCGAAGGCCTGCGTGCTTGCGCTCGACCCATCCGCTTCGCAGGCGGCGCTGTTTTCCGGCAACACCAGCGTGACGCTCATCGGCTGCTCGGTCATGGCCAATTCGATCGCCTCGGACGCCAAAAGCTTCAGGGCTCGGCAGGCCTCCAGGCTGATTGCCTGATATCAGGGGTCGCTGAGCGCGCCGACGTCCGGTACCTATTCCGGCGTGCTGATGTATGGCGACAGAACGAGCACCGGCGGACAGAGCACCTTCAACGGCACGGCGGATTCGCTGCTGACAGGCGCGCTTTATTTCCCCAAGCAGCAGGTCAATTATCTCGGCAATTTCTCTGGCAAGAACGGGTGCACCCAGGTCGTTGCGGACCTGATCCAATGGTCAGGGAATTCAACCATCAACCAGGATTGCACGAGCCTCGGAATGCGCGACATTCCGGCCACGCAGTCCGTGGCACTGGTCGAGTAGCCTTCCGTGGAACGCCGATCAAAGCCGACCCTTGGCGATGACTCGGGCGTTGCCGCGGTCGAGTTCGCGTTGGTCCTGCCCTTTCTGTGCGCGGCGCTGCTGGGTATCATCGACGGCTGGTCCTATGTGACGAGTTCGCTGTCGATGCGCGCCGGCGTGAAGACCGCCGCCAATCTGATCATGGAAGGCTCGAGCAATGATACGGCGACGCAGGCCGTTGCCATGTCGAGCTGGGAGAAGCGGCCAGCGGACGGCCAGGTCACGCTAAGCCGGATCTACATGTGCGGGACGACCGTGGTCGATGCTTCCACCTTGTGCAGTGGGCCAAAGGTGCCATCGGTCTTTGTTCAGATCCAGGCATCGGCCACCTGGACACCGCCCTTCACCTTCGGTGTCTTTTCTGCCCCAAGCGTCGTTGGCCACCTGGAGGTGATCCGTGTCCGGTAGAGCGGTTCACCGTTTCATGGGAACGCTGAACCGCTCCGTCTCTTTGTTTTCACGCAATTCCCAAGGGAATGGAGTGCGCCCTCGGAGCGGACAGATTGACTAAGCAGAATTGACTTGGAAGCCGGGCTTTCGAAGGATGGAAGCCATGACTGCACATCGCGCGCACAGCATCGAGTTCAAACGTCAGGTAGTGCAAGAGTTCCTCTCCGGTGAGACGCTTCATGGTCTGGCCAGGCGGCACGAACTAGCGCGTAACCTGATCCGTATCTGGGTCCAGAAATACGAGGCCGGCGCCTTCGACGAGGATGTAGCGGCGGCCGAGACGATGCAGACCTATGAAGCTCGGATCGCCGCGCTGGAGCGGCTGGTAGGCCGGCAAGCCTTGGAAATCGAGTTTCTAAAGGGGGCTCTGAAAAGCGCACCACGTCCCAGAAGCGGGCCTACATCCGTGATCACCGGCCCGCGGTGTCTCCATCGCTGAAGGATGCCGGCTGATGGGGATCGCGCGATCAACCTACTACGATCAGCCCGAAACCGCCGTGGATGACACAGCGCTCGTCGAGACGATGGGTGAGATCTCCGACAGCTTCGAAGCCTACGGCTATCGCCGCATGCAGGCGGCGCTGCGGCAGAGCGGCATTGTCGTGAACCACAAGAAGGTCAGACGATTGATGCGCGAGCATGATCTGCAACCCAGGATCAGGCGACGCTTCATCGCCACCACGGACAGCAATCATGAATTGCCGATCTTCCCGAACCTGGCGAAGGACGTGACACTCCATGGCCCGAACCGGCTTTGGGTAAGCGACATAACCTACGTGGCGATTGCGGCAGGCTTCGTCTACGTCGCGGTCATCTTGGATGCCTGGTCCCGCAAGGTCGTTGGTTACGCCATCGGCCGGTCGATCGACGCGCGCTTGACCGTTGCAGCATTGAAGGCGGCAATCGAACGGCGAAAGCCGCCGCCGGGCTGCGTCCATCACTCGGATCGAGGCGCGCAATATGCCGCGCTCCTCTATCGCAATCTTCTCGCCGAGCACGATCTTATTGGATCGATGGGTCGGCGCGGCAATCCCTACGATAATGCCAAAGCGGAAAGCTTCATGAAGACGATGAAGGTCGAAGCCATCTATCCGATGGCCTATGAAACCTTCACCGACGTCGCTGAGGACCTTCCCCGCTTCATTGATGAGGTTTACAACACTCGCCGATTGCACTCAGCGCTCGGCTATCTCAGCCCGCAACAGTTCGAAGACCAACACGCCCGGAAGATGGTCAAAACTGCCGCCTGATCCTGTCCGCTCCGAGGGGCGCACTCCAGGAAAGCGCTGCGCGCTTTTCCCGGGAAAACCGCTACGCACTTTTCCTGGAATTGCTTTAGGGCAAGCGCCTTCAGACGGGATCGATCGGGCGGGGCCGGGTTGGAGTTCGCGCTGATCGCGCCGTTCCTCATCATACTGCTGTTCGGGATTTTCGCCCTGGGCTGGTCGATGAACTCCGTCTTCAGCGTCCGCTATACGCTGGAGACGTCATCCCGCTCGCTGCAGCTTCAAAACACGCTGACCCAGGCCGACATCCAAGCGATCGCCACGCAGAAATTGCAGGCCCTGGGTTTGAAGGATGTGAATGTGACGATCGCCATCGACCCGGCAAGCAGCGGCTTCCGCATGGCGCATCTGACCGCCACCTATGCCTTCGTTGTCGACTTCCCTTACCTCAGCGCCTTCCCGATCAACTACGCCACCACCGTTACCGTGCCGCTGGTGGGCAGTTAGGCTCGCGGGCCGCTCAGGATGTTCGCTATTCGAGACCCTTGGCATGGTCCCAGGCTTTCGACCACATCCGCAGCGCTTTTTGATCGAGCGCTTTCGGCAGATGCAAGCGCTTCTGGGCTTCTGCCGAGGGATAGAGATTGGGGTCGGCGCGCAATGTCTCGTCGAGCAGTGGAAGTGCTGCCCTGTTCGCGGTCGAGAAGCCGGTGTCCGTGGCCGCAGAGGCGGCGATATCCGGACGCAACACAAAGTCGATGAAGGCGTGCGCTGCTTCCGGATGGGGGGCGTCGCTCGGTATCGCCAATATGTCGGCCCACACCAGATTGCCCTCCTTCGACAGGCGATAGGTGATGGAGTACGGGCGCTTTGCTTCCTTGGCCCTGATGTCTGCGATGTGCATATCGCCGGAAAAGCCGAGCGACAGGCAGGCATCGCCTTCGGCGAGGTCGTTGATGTAGCTGGAGCTGTGGAATTTGCGCACGTACGGGCGCACCTTCGCGACCACGTCCACCGCCTTCTGCAGCTCGTCGGGATTGGTGGTGTCCGGATCCAGGCCGAGATAGATCAGCGCCAGGCCCAGCACCTGCTCGGCGTCGTCGAGCATGGTGATGCCGCACGGTGCGAATTTGGCTGTTATTTCAGGGTCGAAAAGCATGCGCAGCGAGTCGACCGGGGCATCGGGCATGATCGCGCGGATCTTTTCGACGTTATAGCCGACACCGGTCGTTCCCCACATCCACGGCACGCCGTGAGCGCCGCCCTTGTCGACCTCGTCGAGGCGGGCGACGACGGCTGGGTCGAGATTGCCGAGGTTGGAGAGGCGGCTCTTGTCCAACGCCGCCCAGACGCCTGTCGGCAATTCGCGCTGCAGATGCGGCGCGAGATTGATGGTGACGAGGTCGTAGCCCGAGCCGCCGGTGAGCAGTTTGGTTTCGACCATATCGTTGGAATCGAACATGTCGTAGGTGACCTTGATGCCGGTCTCCGCCTCGAACTTTTCGATGCTGCCCGGCCCGAAATAGGACTCCCAGGAATAGAGATGCAGGATTTTTTCCTCGGCCTGCGCCGAGGTCGCAAAAAGGCATGCCGCGGCGAGCGCGAGCCAATGTTTCATCATGTCCTCCGTTGGTGAGCCCCGGACGGGGCTGTTCAGTCAGGCCGCATTTTTGGCAAGCAGGCGGTCCGGCGTCGGCTCCAGCAGCACGCCGTAAAGATCGGGACGCCGGTCGCGGAACACGCCCCAGCTGCGCCTCGCGGCGGCGATCTCGTCGAGGTCGAGAGCTGCCGTGATCACGCTGTCGTTGACGCGGTCGGCCTCAGTGAGCTTTGCGCCGGTGTGATCGGCGATGAAGGATGAGCCGTAGAAGACGATCTCGCTTGTTTGCCCCGTCTCGACGCCGACCCGGTTGGCGGCGATCACCGGGGTCAGATTGGCGCCGGCATGGCCCTGCATGACGCGCTGCCAATGGTCGCGGGAATCCCAGCCACGAAAGGATGGTTCCGAGCCGATGGCGGTGGGATAGATCAGCACCTCGGCGCCCATCAGCACCATGGCGCGGGCGGCTTCCGGAAACCACTGATCCCAGCAGATGCCGGCGCCGATCTTGCCGGCGGCGGTTTCGAAGACGCGGAAACCGGTGTCGCCGTCGGCGAAATAGAGTTTTTCGGAATAGCCTGGACTGTTCGGGATATGGCTCTTGCGGTAGTGGCCGAGCACCTTGCCATCCGCGTCGATCATGACCAGCGTGTTGTGCAACGCCGAGCCGTCGCGTTCGAACAGCGAAACCGGCAGGACGACGCCTGTCTCGCGCGCCAGCGCCGCCATGCGTGCGATGGTCTTGTGGCCATCGAGGGGGAGGGCGCGGCTGTTGTGCCTGATATCCTCGTCCATGCAGAAGTAGACGCCTTCGAACAGTTCCTGCAGCACGACAAGCCCGGCACCGCGCCTTGCGGCTTCGCGGACATGATTTTCGAGCTTGTCGAGATTGCGTTCGACCTCATCGGTGCAGGAGATCTGGACAGCGGCGGCGATCAGTTGGCGCATGGGTCACCTCACCTCGGTTGCTGTTGTGTGACGCAGTGGATGCCGCCGCCATTCTCGTAGATGCGGTCCATGTCGAGCGCGACGATGCGGCGGTCCGGGTGCAGTCGGCCAAGCGTTTCGCTCGCCAGGGCATCGGCTCGGAAGGCACGGTGACCCTTCCAGCTTTCGGCCCTGGCTGTCGTGATCGCAATCTCAGGCATGAGTGCCCACCCTGTTGCTGCCATGATGGCGTGACGTCGTGTCCATGATGTCCTCATCGCTGGACCCGCCTACAGAGGCTGTTCCTGGGTGATGCAGTGGATGGCGCCGCCTGCCGGCACGACGGCGCCGACATCGACGGTGACGATGCGGCGGTCGGGGAAGGCGCTGGCAACCGCAGCCTTGGCTTCCTCACTCGACGGGCGCCCGAAATCCGGCATGACGACGCCGCCATTGGCAAGCGCGAAATTGATGTAGGAGCGGGCAAATACAGCACTTGTTGCCTCGACGTCGTAGGCCTCGGGGATAGGGATGACTTCGAAATGGCGGTCGCGCGCGTCGGTCTGGCTGGCAAGTGCGGCAAGATTGTCGGCAAGGATGCGGCCGTGCAGGTCGGACGGATCGGGATTGAATTCGAACATCACCACGCCGGGCCTGACGAAGCAGCACATGCCGTCGACATGGCCGTCGGTCTCCAGATCCAGCGGATCGCCGGGAAGCCACACGACCTTTTCGAGGCCGAGCATGCGTATGAGCTCCTTCTCCACCCAGGCCTTGGAGATGCCGGGGTTGCGGTTGGAATGGAGCAGGCTGGTTTCGGTCGCGATCAGCGTGCCTTGCCCGTCGGTCGTCAGCGAGCCGCCTTCGCAATGCAGGAAGGAGCGCAGGATGGATGCGTCCTCACGGGCCAGCAGCCGCTCGGCCAGCGCATTGTCCTGGTCATAGGGTTCATGTTTGCGGCCCCAGGCATTGAAACGCCAGGACACGCCGGCAAGGCCGCCATCGACCAGTTTCACGAAGGTCGGGCCGGAATCGCGGATCCAGCAATCGTCGATCGGAATTTCGACCAGTTCGATCCGGGGTCCAAGCTGCGCACGGGCGCCATCGGCATGGTCGGGATGGGCCACCATGGTGACAGGCTCGAACTCAGCGATGGCGTGGGCGACATCGGCATAGGCTTTTTGCATGGCGGGCAGGGTGGCGCCATACATGTCCTGCCTATGCGGCCAGGCCATCCATGTCCTGGCATGCGGCTCGAACTCCGCCGGACGCCGGATCTTCAAATGCTGCGCCGGCCATTCGATGGCGTTCATCAAACTCTCCATTCATGTATTGAACTCATTGTTAATCGGCACCAGCCGCCGTACAACTGAGAAGGATTCCTGACTTCAGTGAATGGAATTCATGAATGGTGAAGTTCCGGCATATTCCGCCGACGCAGTTCCTGAAAGGGTTCGAGGCAGCCTCGCGCCTGGAAAGTTTCAGCCGCGCCGCTGAAGAGCTTGGCCTCTCCCAGTCGGCGATCAGCCATCAGATGCGCCTGCTCGAGGGTCATATCGGTCAGCCCCTGTTCATGCGCTTCGGCCGCGAGGTGCGGCTGACCGATGCCGGACGCGATTATCAGCGCACCGTGCGCCGCTGCCTCGACCTTCTGGAGGAGGGCTACCGGCGCCTGGAGCCCTATAGAAAGCCTGGCAGCGTCGTGATCTATGCGCCGCGTGATTTCAGCCGGCGCTGGCTGCTGCATCGCCTGCCGGCCTTGCGGGCGGCCGTTCCGGCCTGCGAACCATGGCTCGACACCAGCGGCGCGCCTGTCGATTTCGAGACCATGGAACTCGACCTCGCAATCGTCTACGCGGACGCGCCTCCTGAAGGCTGCGAAAGCCTGCTGATCGTCAGCGATTTTCTATCACCTGTCGCGACGAAGGATCTGGCCAGCACGCTGCGCACGCCCGCCGACCTGCTTGGCGCCTCGCTCATCCACGACGAGCGCCCGACCGGCTGGGCGGACTGGTTGCGCAGTGTCGGCATGGAGCCGAACGGCACCTGGCACGGAAGCAATTTCAGCGACAGCGACCTGGCGCTCGCGGCCGCCGAGCAAGGCCAGGGTGTGGCGTTGGGCAGCCTGACTTTGGCGGCAGAGGCGATCGCTTCGGGGAGCCTCGTGCAGCCATACGAACTCGTCCTTGATGCGGGGCGTGGATGGTATGCGATTTCCACCCGGGATCGGTTCCGGGATGTCGATGTGCTGGGGACCTGGGAGTGGCTGGGCGAGCAGGCGCAGATGGCTCCTCCCCAGCATCGTTCATGACCAAATGCGGTCCCGGAACGAACCTGATCCGCTCGTCACTGCGGTGGAGGCTCAGGCCGTGCCGAAATCGGGGCGATGGCGGCCCGCTCGCTGCATCGTGACAGCACCAAGGTTGCGGAACTCCGTCACAAGATGCGAATTTGGGTGGTACGAGGTTTTGCGAGGATGCCACGATGCCCACATGCAGGACTGTGCTTTGCACGGCAGCGATGGTGATTGCCGCTACAAATTTTGCCAACGCTCGGCCTGACACGCGGAAAATGACGTGTGCACAGACTCAGGCCCCTGATTCAGAGCCAACATGCCGCTGTGCTGAGCACCGGACCGAACACTTATGATCGCTATGTCCGCCAGTTCGGCAATGAGTGCGATGCTCCTTCTGTGCCGATGGTTGACTATGTTCCGGCCAGTGACGGTCAGTGCATGGTTTATCGGTGCGAAGAACCGTCGCCAATGGTTCCCAATTGATCCGAGGCCGGTGCGGTTTTCCCGGCTCTCACAGAATTCAGAAACTGGCTGATGCCATTTACTTGACCTTTTGGATCTCCGGAGCCGGCGTCTGGTCGGTCGCCGGAGCCGGCGTGCAATCCTGACCCTTGCAGTCGAGGACGGGGTCCTTGGCCGGAGGCAGGCAATTTTGCCCCTCGCAATGGACTGGCGGCTGCAGTGGCGTTCCTTCGCCGTCTGGCGGAACGGGCTTATCTTCAGCGTGTACGGCCGATAGTCCTACCAGGGCGATGATGGCTGTGCACAAAAGCGATGTTCGCAGCAAGTTCATTCCCGCCTCCAAGGCTGAGAGCGTGCAGAACTTACACTTTCGAACCGGAGCCGACATACTGCCACCCGCCAACGACGTTAACGGCGCGTTTCCACCAAGCTCGACGCGGATACGTCGTGCAAATTGTCGGTGGCATGTCTTTGGGAAGATCTGGTACGCCCAAGGGGAATCGAACCCCTGTTACCGCCGTGAAAGGGCTTCTAATATATCCAGCGCCGTCCAGACCAATTCACTGAACCCCTTGCGACATAAGGATTTGTGCCCAGTTGCGTTTATGCTTGTCCAATATGGTCCACGCCTGTATATTGGACAAATTGTTGGACACGGCAGGGCAGGGACATGGCAAAGAGAGTTCGTGACGCTACGCTCGACAGCAAGGATGCGCGGGCAAAACTGAAGCCGCGCGGCAAGCCTTATTACAAGAGCATCGGGCCAGGTCTTCATGTCGGCTACCGCAAGGGCAAAGAGGCCGGGCGGTGGGTGGTTCGCATGTATGTCGGCGATCAGGACTACCGCGTCGAGACCATCGCGGATGCCGACGACAAGCTGGATGCGAATGGCAACACGGTCCTTTCGTTCTGGCAGGCCCAGGATAAGGCCAGGGAGCTTCACAAGCGGCTATCAGGCGATAGTGGCGAGGTTGCCAGCGCTTACACCGTCAAGAAGGCCGTCGACGATTACCTCCTATGGATGGAGGGCAATCGGAAATCCTCCAAAGATGCACGGTGGCGCGCGGAAGCACTGATTCTGCCTGAACTCGGCAGCGTCGATGTCTCAAAGCTCACCGCCAGCCAAATTCGGAAATGGCATAGTAAGGTCGCTGCTACGGCGCCGCGCCTTCGAACCAAAGCCGATGTCCAACAGCGCTTCAAGGAGATGGGGACAGACGCGGAATCGATCCGGCAGCGCCGCGCTACCGCAAACCGTGTTCTGACCATCCTGAAGGCCGCACTCAACTACGCCTGGCGCGAGGGCAAGGTGACATCCGATAAGGAATGGCGCCGCGTCGAGCCGTTCGAAGATGTCGAGAGCGCCCGCGTTCGCTATCTGACGATCGCGGAAGCGCAACGGCTGGTGAACGCGTCGAGCGGCAGCTTCCGGGATCTCGTCCAGGCAGCGCTGCAGACCGGCGCCCGCTACAGCGAACTGGCTCGGCTCCGGGTCGAGGATTTCAACGCCGATGTCGGCACCCTGACCATTCGGCAAAGTAAGTCAGCGAAGGCTCGCCATGTCGTCCTCACCGACGAGGGAAGCGAACTTTTCGCGCAACTCGCGACGGGGAAAAGTCGGGGCCAACTGCTGTTGACCACGGAGGCCGGCGGCATATGGGAGAAGTCGCATCAGTTCCGGCCGATGGTCGAGACTTGCAAGAACGCCAAGATCATTCCTGCAATCGGCTTCCATGGCCTTCGGCATACCTGGGCCAGCCTGTCCGTTATGAATGGGATGCCGCTGATGGTCGTTGCCAAGAACCTTGGCCACACCGACACGAGGATGGTTGAAAAACACTACGGGCACCTATCGCCCTCTTACGTCGCCGATGCGGTGCGGGCGGGCGCGCCACGCTTCGGAACGGTAAAGTCATCCAACGTTGTTCGCATCGATGGGGGCGTATGATGGTCAGCTTTGTCCCCCCAGGCTATTCAGAGCTTCGCACTGTCGTCGCGCAGCATGGCGTTGAGGCCGCTCGCAACAAACTCTTTATGGGAGAACTACAGGCGTTTTGTTTCAACGAGGCCGGCGGCAGCTTTTACGAAATTTCCCCGGAAGACTGGTCACGGGCAGTCGCCTCTGAATGGTTGAAATGGGGCGAGTGGCGGACAGACATTAGGGATCGGGGTGTCCCAATCTTGGTGGCCAATCCAAAGCCGATGCATTTGGTGCCGACAGCACCGAACCTTGAAGGCCTATATCTGTCGCCATTCATGCTGCTTATGATCCAAGCGATCAAGAAATACGACATTCGAGCGGATCAGCCACCGCCACTTGTCAAAACACTAGAGCACTTCTTTATGGACCAATCACTTCCCGGAGGCAAAAAGGTGACCCTCCGCATGGCGGGGGCGATGGCCACCGCAGTTCGGCCTTTGGAAGCCATGGGAGGAGGTAATCCGAAGACCAAGAGAAAGGGTTGAACCCTTTACCCCACCCGTCAATAACCCTTCAACCGTAGAGCGAATTTCCAGCGCCATCCATCTTGGACCTGTTCTCAACAGGAGCAACCCCGATGGATTACGCATTTGAAGCTTATTGCATTCCGGAGTTTTGCGCCGCGCACAGGATTAGCCGCGCAAGTTTCTACAACCTCGTGAAGGCCGGTACCGCTCCGCGCACCATGAAGGTTGGCGGGCGCGTTCTGATCTCGAAAGAAGCCGCTGCCGACTGGCGCAAGGCCTGTGAAGCGGTCGAGGCGGCGTGATGCACCAGATCGACCTAGAACCTGACGTCGCCGTCCAGGCGGCGGCCGAATGGCTGGCGAAGGGACGCGACCCGACCGGCCAGGCGATCGTGCCTGAGATGAAAACCCGCTTCGGCATCACGGCGCTTCAAGCCATCGAGGCGATTCGCATGGCCCATGTGTTGCGAGTGGGAGGTGCAAATGGGCCCTCCTGAAATTGAAACCGCCGCCCCGAGTAGCATCGGGAACGGCGGGAATTCCAACGGACCAATCCGTGGAATTTATCCGAACTTCTCGATTTCGGCAAATGACTTCGCAACGGCATTCATTGCCGTCCGTTGGCATCTGCCGGCGCCGACGGCCCGCGTGGTGGTCGAGCTTGCCTGTCTGGGAGGTCGCCCATGACCTCGCCGGCAACGAAGTGGAAGAACGCTCATCCGAAAGCTGTATGGGCTCAAGCGGCCCTTCGATCGGCGCTCAAGCGTGGCCTGATTATTCAGGAGCCTTGCAAGGAATGCGGCGCCCTCGATGCCGAGGCGCATCACCCCGATTACGACAAGCCGCTCGACGTCGATTGGCTCTGCCGCCTGCATCATCGCCACGCCCACATGCAGCTGAAATGCGAGGCGGCATCATGACCGAGCAATTTCAACCGGGATTGAAAAAGGGTCGCGGCATGGCGCAAGCCTCGCTCGACCTGATCGAGGCGATGCACCAGATCGCCGAGGCGATGCAGCCGATAACCGGTCGCGGCATCGGCTACAAGCTTTTCACGGCAGGGCTGATCCCGTCGATGTCGACCAACGACATGCAGAAGGTCTATCGGCTCCTGCGGATCGCGCGAGAACAGGGCGACATCCCGTGGGACTGGATCGTTGACGAGACGCGTGAGTTGGAGCGCGTCTCGACCTGGGACGATCCAGCGCAATACGCTCGCGCCGTGGCGCGGTCCTATCGTCGCGACTTCTGGAATCAGCAGCCATATCGCGTCGAAGTGTGGTCTGAGAAGGGGACCGTTCGGGGTGTCCTGAAGCCGGTGCTCGACCATTACGCAGTCGGCTTCCGTGTCATGCATGGTTTCGCCAGTGCGACCACCGTCAACGACATCGCCCAGGATGATGACGGGCGGCCCCTGATTGTCCTCTATGCCGGCGACTACGACCCGAGCGGCATGTACATGTCAGAGGAAGACTTGCCGCGGCGCCTCGCCGAGTATGGTGGCTCCCATGTCAGGTTCCGGCGCATCGCCCTGACTGTTCACCAGTTGGACGGACTTCCGTATTTTCCAGCGTCCGACAAGAGCAGCGATAAACGCTACCGTTGGTTCATCCGCAACCACGCGCACCATTGCTTTGAACTTGACGCCATGGACCCGCGCGACCTGCGCGATTGCGTGGACAGGGAGATCAAAGGGCTGATTGAGCCGGAAGCCTGGGCGCGCTGTGAAACGGTAAACGCGGCCGAGTTGGAATCACTGCAGTCAATACTTTCGGGATGGAGGGCGGCATGAGGACGAAGCGCGAATTCTCAAAGGTCTCCCCTGCCATTTGGCGATCGAAGCGTTTCAACGCTCTTGGCGCCGACCGCGCCAGGCTGTTGCACCTGTATTTCATGACCTGCCAGCACCAGAACTCGGCCGGCTGCTATCACCTCCCGGAAGGCTATGCGGTGGCCGATTTGGACTGGTCACTGGAGGAGTATCGAGCCGAGCGAAAGGCTCTGCAGGCGGCCGAACTGATCGCCTACGACGACGAGACCGAGGAGGTGTTCATTCGGCGCTGGTATCTGGTCTGTCCGCCACAAAACGAGAAGCACGCCGCAGGCATCATCTCGCGGATTGCCGAGATCGAAAGCGATGCGATCCGAGAGATCCTGGAGGTCGAGTTTACCGAGGCCAACAAGGGCCGATGGGCTGCGAAAGCGAAGAAGATGGTGGCTGACGATGACGACAACCGCAGCCCCTTCTGAAACCCTTTCGATAGTGTCTGCATACGGTATCGGAACTGTATGCATATACAGAGACAGAGACAGAGACAGAGACGCATACGTAGACAGGAGACCGAGAGAGAGAAGAAAAAAGACGTCAGACGAAGAGCGCAGACGGCAGACCCAGACAAAGACCTTTTCTTCCGGGCGTTCTTTGCGCTGCCTCCGCATGCGCGCGCGAGCCGCAGACGCGTTCGGAGCACGTTCATTTTCCCCAAGCAAGCAAGCTCCGGCTGGGTGTCTCCAGATTGCCGCCTCATCAAGGCGGTAACCTGTACACGCGTGGACGCCGATAGTCCAATAAATACAGTGCGATAGCGTTGTGCTTCGGGATAGTATGTCCAACAGTTGGACCATATGGGGGCTCAAAAGTGCTTTCCGATACCGCCGCGATAGCCGCCGCGATAGCCGCCGCAAACGTAGCCGACAGCCATGCGAATGGCCGGCCTCTTGCGGTTGACATGATCGATCGCCGGACTCGCGAATGGCGCCGCCGGTGCGAACTGATCGCTGTCTTCGCCTCAGCACTTGCCGGAAGTGTCGTTTCGCCGATCCTGGCAGCCTAGATCGAGACCGCCGCCGAGCTTGCCGTTGTTGCCGAAATGACCCGCGCAAGCTTCATGGCCGGCGCTGGAGCCGTGGCCGATGACGTCGTCCGCACTGCGAACCAGGCGGCGCGGGCAGAGAAGGCGCTCGGCATCGCCGCCAGGACCAAGCCGCAGAAGCCCAGCCTTGAAGCCTATCTGTCCGGTGCAGCCGCCGCATGAAGCCGCTCGTCACCATGAGGCAGGCCCTCACTGACCCTCAGCTGCTCGGCAGTGCCATTCCTGGCCCGTCCTGGGCTGTGTGGAGGGCGCTGCTCATTGCCGCGATGGGCGAACCGCTGACCGACGAGGAACGCATCCTATTCACGTCAGTGACCGGACGAGATGTCGAGCCGCTGGAGCCTGTCGACGAGCTTTGGTGCATCGTCGGGCGCCGTGGAGGCAAGACCCGTGCAGCGGGCACGTTGGGCGCCTACGTTGCCACCCTATGCGACTGGAGCGACAAGCTTGCACCCGGTGAGCGCGGCGTGCTGCCTGTCCTGGCAGCTTCGACATCGCAGGCCGATCGGTGCTTTGCGCATATCGCCGGTGTGCTCCAGCATTCGCCCGTTCTGTCGGGCATGATCGAGGGCGAGCCGACCGCTGACACCATCCGCTTGTCGACCAAGATCGATGTGCAGATCAGGCCGGCCAACTTCCGCACCATCCGCTCGATCACCGCTGTTGCCGCCATCTGCGACGAAATCGCGTATTGGATGATCGAGGGCTCCAGAACCCTGATCGCGAGATCCTTGCCGCCATCCGGCCGGCGCTGATCACCACAGGCGGTCCGCTGGCCGTCATCTCGTCGCCCTATGCGCGGCGCGGCGAGCTTTATCGGTCATACCGAAGCGACTACGGGCAGGAAGGTGACCCGCTGTTGCTCGTAGCAAAGGGGGCATCGAAAACATTCAATCCGAGCCTGCCACAGGCGGAAATCGACAAGGCTTACAAGCGGGATGCAGCGTCCGCGGTTGCGGAATATGGCGGCGAGTTCAGGATCGACGTCGAAACGCTGCTGACCCGCGAAACGGTCGAGGCGGCAATTGATCTCAACGTCACGGCGCGGCCTCGCGTGTCTGGTGTCAGATATCGTGCCTTTGTCGATCCGAGTGGCGGCTCTGCCGACTCGATGACGCTTGCCATTGGCCACAGGGAGGGCAACAGGGCGGTTCTCGACCTCACCCGCGAGAAGCGGCCGCCGTACAGCCCGGAAGCGGTCACAGCCGAGTTTGCGGCCATCCTGAAATCGTTTGGGCTTTCGTCCGTCACCGGCGACCGGTTCGGCGGCGAATGGTGCCGCGAGCCCTTCCGTCGCCACGGCATCGACTACCGGTTGAGCGACGCCAGCAAGTCGGAATTGTACATCGCCCTGGTTCCCGCCCTGAATTCGAACCGGGTGTCCCTGCTCGACGACGATCGCGCGGTTGAACAACTCGTTGGGCTTGAGCGGCGAACAGCCCGCGGCGGCCGTGATTCGGTCGACCACCCGCCGGGCGGACACGATGACTTGGCCAATGTGATCGCGGGCGCGGTTTATCTAGTGCTTCAGGCTGCCGTGCAAGGACCGGTGGCCGCGTCCGGCACCTTCACCACCTATCGCGACCCGTGGGCGCCGGAGAGCCCTTACACCCGAAGCTTCGGTTAAAGCGAAAAGGAAACGATCATGGCGACTCGTATCGAAGCATTGAAATCTCGTTGGCGTCCGGAATGGTCCGATCGTCGCGACCTGTCACGGCTCAATGCTGCCTTCAACAAGGCCCTTCATTTCATCGAAACCGTCCCAAAAACCCGCTCGCAACTGGCTGGACCGGGCACCCTGTCGGAGAAGGGTCTGAACGATGCAGTACGAGCCCTGGCGGCCGAAAAGGTGGTCCCTGATCTCCGCCGGACTATGTGGGAGGCTGAGAGGACGGCCAACGGCATCAAGAATGATCTTTCGCGTCTTGCGGTGCCAAGGCAGCACGACAAGACCGATATCGCCGGCGCGATGCTGCGCGGCGAAATCCGTTCGATGCTGCGAGGTATGGACAACGGCGAACGCATAGGCCTCGTGATGTCTGACCCGGCTTTCCTCACCGCGGCATTCGAAGGCCCCGCCGCGCTTTCCGGCCTCACCGAGGAACTTCGCACCGATCTCGAGCGGCGCATGATCGAACAGGCCCACGGGCCGGCCATCGAGGCGATCAACAGCGCCAAGGAAGCAGTCGAGCTGACCCAGGCCGCAATCGAAATGGCGGTGGGGGCGGTGAAGACCGAAGGGGACTTCGGCAATGATTCTTTCTTCAATTCCTGGATGGTAACCGCCAGCGCGGAAGTGGAACGCGAGATCGCCGCCGAGAAGGCCAAGCACGAGAAACCGCCAACCTCTGCGGAGGCGCTCACCGTTCCAACCTGGCGGTTCAGGGATGGGGAATTGGTCCAAGACGGCTTCCACACCTTCCAGGTAGCGGCTTAGGGGATCACGAGCATGAAAACGCTCGCACCGAATGGCGTCACCACCCTCAACCTGCCGGCCTTCAGCGCGTTGTCGATTACCGTTTCGGGATCTGGATCGGGAAGCATCGAGCGTCTCGGCAACAATCCGGGCGATGCATCGCTGGGGACGACCGCGATCAGCGCTGCCACCACGGTAGGCCCGTTTGCCTTCACGACCAGACACGCTCTGCGCAGCAACCTCGCCACGCTGTCTTACGACATCGCCGCGGTGGATTTCCCGGCTGTGACACCGGCGATCGAGCGCATCGTCAAGCTTTCCCAAGCTGATTATGACGCGCTGTCACCTGCCGATCCTGCAACGCTGTATCTGATTGTCGGCTGACGGAGGCCACTGATGTCATCAACAGCAACACTCGGCTTCGCGGTCGACTCCTCGCAGGCTGTTGCCGCGACGTCGAACCTGGAGAGGATGACGGCTGCCGCCGCTCGGGCCGAGGCGGCGCAGCAGCGGCTTGCGGCGGCGTCCACGGGGTCGAATATCGCCATGGCGCGGATCGCGTCAGGCGTCGATGCCGCCAATGTGTCGCTTGCGAAACTGGTGGCCGCCGCCGAAGGCAGCAACGTGCTTCTGGGCAAGCTGACCACGATGGGCGCCGCGGCCGGCGCGACCATGACGCAGTTGACAGCCTCGACCACGACGACCACGGCAGCGCTGGCGGAGGTCGCCACGGCAACGAAGGTCGCCAATGCCGAGTTGAGTACGCTCGGCACTGGTGGCCGAGGTGGCTTGGCCGCCGGCACGATCGCAGCCAAGGATTTCGCGGCGGCCCTTGAAGCGACAGGCGGCAATCTCTCCAAGATCACGCCGGCCATGCTCGGCCTGACCGCACAGACGGAGGCCGTTGCGGTTGCAAATCTACGTGCAGCGGCCAGCACGGCTGAGGTGGCAACTGGGGCAGAGGCTATCGCGGCATCGAGCAAGTCAGCCGCCGCCGGTATGGCTACGCTAGGGGTGGCCGAGACGGAAGCCGCCGCCCTCAGCGCTGGCGTTACGCGCGAGTTCATGGTCCTCGGTGCCGAGGTCGCACGGGGAAATTTCTCGCGCATCCCCGGTTCGCTGATCGTCTTGAACGAAAGGTTGCTCTCGACAGGCACTGGCGTGCTGACGATGAGCAACGCGATGAAAGCTCTTGGCGGTCTAGCCTCGGCCGTCTTCAACCCCTTCGTTCTCGGCTTCCTGGCTCTTACGGTCGGCGTCGAAGTGGCAATCAAGGCGTTTGAAAAGCTCGATGGCAGTACTCTTTCGCTGAAGGACGCCACGGACAGCCAGCGCAAGGCGGTCGATGATCTCGCCGACGCCTATCATCAGGCAAAGCTTCAGAAGGATGCTTTCTACGCCAAATCTGTCATCGCCGCCGAATCCGATGCGCGGCGCACGACGGATGACCTCAAGATGGCGTCTGGTGTCGCCACTGCTGATGCTCTTTCCCAACTGATCAACCCATTCGCAGCCGGTCAGGGCGTCATCGTTGCACGAGATCAATTCGCTGCGTTCAATGAACAGATCGTTAAAGTAGTCAAGGAAGCGCATAACGGACCCGTAGTCTTCGCCGCCTTCGAAAAGTCGCTCAACGACGTCGTTGCACAAAACCCCGGTCTGCAGAAGACGGAGGACAGAATCCTCGGCATTGTCGCCGCCGCGACGGAAGCAGCGGCTCAGATTGGCAACACCGCCAACGTCATCAAAGACCTGAACCGCGCTTCGGTCGGAAACTTCGACCGTACCCAGCAGGCCGGCCAAGACCAGTCCGTGATGAGCCAGCGGTTCGGCGACGATCCCTTTGCCAAGTTGCGTGAACAGCAGATCCAAAAGGAACTCGCGCTGGCTACGGCGCAGGAACAGCGCAAGCGCTCGCTCGACCAGACGCTTGCATCCGCGCAACTCGATCTCGAACTCGTCGGCAAGACCACGGCACAGGTCGAAGGCCTGAAGGTAGCCTTCCAGCTTGAAGCGCAGGTCCGCGAGGATGCCGCGCGCAACGGCATCGATGATGAAAAACAGTTCCAGGCTATCTATGGCGAGACGATCGCCAAGATCAAGGAAACCTCGGTCGAGTATGGCAAGAACATTGCGTTGCAGCAGGCGCACCAGCAGATCCATACCCAGCAGAGCGATCTCGAACTAGGCAAGCTCGAACTCACCTTGGTCGGCCAAAACACGTTGGCACGTCAGGCTGCAATCGAGGTGCTCAAGACTGAGCAACTCATCCGCGAAAAAGGCATCCCATTTTATGGGACAGAGGCCAATCTGTTGCGCGCCAACACGGCTGAACTCAATGCCCAAGCCGAGGCGATGGCGCATGCGAACCTCCAGAAGAGCCTGCTTTTCGATCGCGCCCAACTGTTCCGCAACGCCGATGACCAGGCGATCGCCTCCGCCCAGCAGAGCGCCGGCCTGCAGGTCGATCTCAACAGCCAGGAAGCTCAGATGATGCGCTACAACATGGCGCTGACGGAGACGAAGGACACCTTCAAGACGCCGCGACGGTGACGGCCGATGGCGTTGTCATCGATCGCGTCAAGACGTGGCCCGATAAGGTTGGCGAAAAGATCGATCCCTTCGCCGCCGTTGGAAACGTCGTTCCCATTGGATCGAACCGGCAGCAGCGGCGAGCGGCGGAGCGCCAGGCAAAGAAACGGGCCTTAAGCCCCCTGGCCGCGCGCTGAGTCTGTCAAATGATCGACAACGCCTCTACCTGAAACGCTCCGCGGCTTCTTTGATGGCGTCCCATCCGTAGACGGCGCCCGACTTGGTAAGGATCCGCGCGAGCGGATGTCGATCCGTCAATGGAACCTCCAACGCGTGATAGATTGCCCGTTCGAACAGATCGAAGGAGACGCCCTTCGCGTCGGGATTCTCAAACCAAGTTGCTGGCTCGTTAAGATTCGTCGGCATTCGCGCTCCCTACCAACTCCCCGTGATCGGTCGCTGACTATGAATGGGCGGCTTGCCCGGAAGGCCAAGCCTCGATCGCTCGCCTTCCGCGAAGGTCTCGGCGGCGGCCTGCGTCTCGAAAAGGTGCTGCGTTACCTCGCCCTTTTCGGCGGTCCGCACGGCCCATTGGTCGGCGGAATGACTAACTTGCACGTCATCCGGCTCGCCAGCTACCATCTTTGTTAGCCAAGCGGTTGATCGTTGAATGGCTTCTGCCACCATATAAGGTAGATCGACCCCAGCTTAATTACGGGTACCCGCTTCTCACGCTCTCTAAGGCGCAGTTCGCGATGGGTCTTCACCTTCAGGGTGCCTCCCGGAAGTCTTATTTCAACAGCCAAAGTAGAAACCCCAGTAGTAGATCAGCAAGCATAGCAAGCGCCATCCAAAACGGCACTGTCAATCCAAGATTTTCTGATGCCAGACCCCTGCGATGGTGATGACAAAGTGCCAAGCCACAGACGCCCGCCAAGGGTGCGCGCGACGCATCTCCGCTGTAGGACAGCGGCCGGCAGGAACGCGCGCTGGTGAGGCCCTACACAGACACATGCCCGAGTTATCCACAGGTAGTCCCCAACCGTCGTCGACAGGCAATCGCTTAACGACAAGCACGCCTTCCCGACCTAATATTACGGTGGGCTTAATTGCCCTCCATAGGCACACTCCAGCCCGTTGCCGCCGATAGGCAGCGGGTTTTTTCATCGGACCACCCTTGCCATCTCAATCGCTCAACGCGGACCCTGCATGCGGGAAGTGACAGGGAAGGAAGTCGAATTCATCCATCACGCCCAACCGGCTTCACCGCACGTTTCGCAACGCCCGAACCGCTTCGACTAATGTCTCTCGATCATTACCAAGTGTCCTGATCAGATCCCTCAACTGGTCGAGCGGGATGCCGTTTTCCACGGCAAAAACCGCATCCTCATGAACCTCGACGACTTCCCGCTTCGGCTGCTTTTTGGTCATGAGCCCACCCCTGGTTGCGACCAATTTAGCGCAAAGGCGATATTTCGTCGATTACGGATTTGACGAAGGCGGCCCGGCACCTTTGTTGGGGTGGAATGTAGCACCGGGCCTGACCGGCGAGGGCACGCCGGCTGGCGCGACCGTAATGTTAGCAAATCTGCAAAAGAACCCTGCATGGACGTTTTCCCCGGTATTGTCCCATTTCGGGACGGGGGTGCTGGCATCGCTCTTGCGTCGGATGGATGCCGGGTGATTCCGGCCCTGATCGCGTACCTGATCAGGTAGTAGGCTCGCGGGGGCTTGAAGTGGGTGGGGTCTTGGCCCGGCGAGTTCTCCTCCAGCGCGTGGCGATCGGCCCAATGGCTTTGATACTTGCGCGACTGCTAAAATAGTGAAAATTTCACCTGGAGCCCATTGGGGAATGGGAACCGGATTTGGGACGATGTATTTTCCGCAGTTTCTGGTGGGGATGTTCACCACGTCTGCCCTCGTCGGGGCTTGGGCCTATGTGGCCACGGGATCTATCTGGAAGGCTGTTGCCTGGGGCATCGTCACTGCGATTCTGTTGCAGGTCGGGTACTTCGCGCTTGTGTTCAGGCTTGTCTACGGGCGGCGAGACACCGGGCAGGCGATGGAGGAAAATCCGGACGCCACCAAACAGCCGGTCCTTCCGAGCCATCCACTACGCGGAGACGGTCGCTAAAGGGGCCTAAAGCTGCGCGACCGCTTCGCCCCCTGCGCGTGCAATGCCAGATGACCTCATTCCGAAGCTGAAGTGCGCCAAATGCGGCGGCAAGAAAGTCGGGCTGATCTATACGCCGGACACGTCGCCGAACGCCTACGGCAAGGCAAAGGAGGCCGATGACCGGGACCATGGAACTTAACGCCTGTTCCGCTTTAATGGCCCCATGAGCACACGCGGAACCGACTTTTTGTACAAATGGATTGCATCCAACGTTCCTGAAACGGTGGGCGCAGATATCATCTCAGTTGCCGAGCTTACCCATAAGCTGTTCGCTGACGCCAAGGCGATCGGCATAAGCAGCATGGAGATCGAGGAAGACACCGGCAGCGTCTATGAGACAATCCTGGACGCCATCGTGCACCACGATGCAGGCGTGGCGGATTGAGGAACGAGCGCATGACACAGATGCCGAAGACAACCTACGTCGTGAGCGTGTTTGAGAAGCCTAATTGGCGCACCGTGATTACCACGACGGACAAGCAGGCGGCCTTCGATATGGCCAAGGAGATCGGCGACAAGGTGCGGGTCGAGACGATCACGCCGAAGGTGAAGCGCTGATGGTCTTTGCGAAAAAATGGACGCCGTTGCGCCTAAGCCGGGAAAGCGCGGTCCCTATAGAAAATCTAATGCGTGACCTAGAATTTCTTTAAGGCAAGGCACTCGATATTTTTGTGGGTTGGCTTACAAAAACCTGATGCAGATAGCAGCAGAATTGCTTACGGCACTTGGCGACAGCATTGAGGCAATCAGGAAACACCTCGTCACCATCGACCAGCTGGAGCTGGAAGAGCTGCTTGGCGTGCTACCGTCACGGTCACCGCCCGGCAGCGCCGAAATGGTGATGCGTATCCTTTTGTATCGTGAGATCGAAAGGCGCGGTGCCGATGAACTGCCGCGCGATCTGCACTAGCCGCGTTCGTCTATCGTACATTGAGGGGCAAGAGGCGCTACGCTAAGGCGTTGGCTTCCTCAGCCTCACACCAGCACCGCCGCCATTCTCGGCGATGAACTCGACGCCGGCCGCCTCCAACGCTCGGCGGACGGCTGCCACATTGTTGGTGAGCCCCACAGCGGCAAACTCGCTCGCTTCCATTCTTCGAAGCGTCGCTACTGATATCGATGCGGCAGCCGCCAACTCGCTTTGCGCAAGCCCCAGCAAAGCCCTGGCCGCAGATATTTGTCGACCAGTGAATTGAGTGCTTTCGCTCATTTTGCGCTAATCCGTTGACAATCGCTTGATTTGAGCGAAAACTATCACAGTCAATTAAACCGCTCAAGGAGCAACCACCATGCCGAACACCCATGTTCCGGCAGCCGGCGAAGCTATGCCCGCTGACCGGATCGCCATCGTCGGTCGGTTTTCCGGCCGTGTCCTAGTCCTGCAGCGGAGGCGGTCATGACATGCGCCGCAATAGCCATGCTGCTGGCCGCAGCGGGCCTCCGCACGCGCCTCGGGCGCCTGTGGCTGGCCCGTGAACTACTCCGCGCCTCCAACGTGCTGTACGAGGCCGGCAGCCGCGCCCTTGCCAACGTGAAGGAGGATCACCTCAATGGATGACCTCCAGATCACCAAGAAGGCCGAGCGCTACGTCGCCGAAATGTCAACCGTGGTTGACACCGGGCGCTACGTCGGCGCGTTTCACGAACCCGAAATGGGCCGCTTCGACGGTGCCCTATACCTGATAGTGGCCGAGAATGACCGCGTGGCCATAGCGACCTCGATCGAGCGGCTGATTGACGTGCTCGACGCCATGTCGCTAGATCCTGACTTAGAGGACGGCGCCGACGATGAGCCTTCCATTGCCGGTGACGACTGCGAGCGTGACGACTGCGACGATGAGGACAGCGGCGACAGTGAGCCTATGATGGGCGCCGGCGAGCGCCATCCTACATCACGAGAAAGCCCATGGGGCCGCTGTGGCGAGTTGACTGTCATGCGCTACGGCAGCAACTCACAAGAGGACTGGGCAGGCGAGCGAGCGACGGCACCGAGCCAAGACGAGTGCGAGGCTGAAAATGAACATGGAGGCGACGTGCTCGACGAACCGCACGACGGCCGGGACGATGACGAATACGAGTTGGGCTGGACAGAGCATGTCGACCAGCGTCTCGCCGGCAAGGTCGAGCAAAACACTTGGAACCATCCCGAAGGCGAGCCCGAACTAGGCTGGTCGGGCATTGCCACCGGTTGGCGTGGGAACGACGCCGTAGACGACAGGGAAGGCGACGACGAGCGGGAGTTCGATCACGGTGACTATGACGGCCCCGGCTTCATATCGGGGGGCCTAGGCCTCTAATCATTCCGCACGCGAACCAATGAGCCCGCTGCCTCATGGTGGCGCTTTTGCATGCGACTGCGGAAATTGATCCAGCGCCCGGTCGCGGGAGGAACGAGTCGGCCAGAGTCCGCGTTATTCACGATCGAACCGATGGAGGTAACACCGTGAGGAAGCTAATACTCGCGGCCGTGATCGCGATTGCTGGCACGGCCGCTGTAGTTGAACCGACGCAAGCGCAATTTCTCTTCTCGCCGTTCGGGGGTTATAACGGTGGCTATCTTGGTGGCTTCGGAGGATTTCCCTCCCCATATCGCCACTATTACAACCAAGATTACTACGGCGATCAGTATTATGATGGGCAATATCGCCCGTACTACCGGCACCACCACCGGCACTACTACTACCACCACCACAGGCATCACCACCATAGGCACTACCACCACTACTGAAATACGACACGCTGTCGCATTTGGCCCGCTGCCTTACGGTGGCGGGCGTTTAAACGGAGCCCGCGAGATGTGAGAGAGGCACCGGCTCCAAATTCGTAAGAAGTCATTGCTGTTGGTTCCTCGCTCGTCTCGGCCTGCTGCCTCATCCCGCCACTTGCTGATCTCCTCGTTATGCCGCTCGTACCATTGGCGAAGTCGCTGCGCCCTTGCCGCGTCCGACCTGGCTGCAACCAGTCGGGCCGATTGGTCACCGTCCGGAAGGCGCAGTGGCACCGCGAACACCACCCTACTTACCGTTCGAGATCGATTGTCGTTGCCGCCGTCGGCTCGCAATGCCCACACTCTGATAGACTCTTTGCCGTCGGCCGAGATTCGGCCGTCACAGCGATATCGAAGTCGACGCGGACGAACCCTAAGTCAGAAAGCACGGACAGATTGCTGCCAAGCTCGCCAAGGAATGACGCGTTGACGTTCTTGCGGATCTCAGTGTCCTGCGCTTTGGCAACGCCGGAGAGTATCTGTCCCAGGGTCTCTGAGATGAATTGTTCCAAGTCCATTTTTCTACCCCGCACGTAGGGTGCGTCCATTCGGAACTGCTAATATTCGCAGGCGCGGGGGAATTGCAAGCAATAGGATTCGGGATGGATATTGGCCAAAAATTGGACAGAGCAGGGAGGTTTTCAGCTAAGTGATTGAAATCTCTGGTACGCCCAAGGGGAATCGAACCCCTGTTACCGCCGTGAAAGGGCGGTGTCCTAACCGCTAGACGATGGGCGCGCTCAGACGAAGCGGCTTATACTGACGTTGTGCGCAACCGGCAACCCGTCAGTTGCCGCCTTGGACAACTTTTTTCCGGTGTTTGGAAACACGGGCGTTTCGTCACGGCTACACTGCTTGATGGATTAGTGGAGACATCCATCGCTTCGTCATTCCAGGGCGGAGCAAGGAGCGAAGCGACGCGGCGCAGACCCTGGAATCCATTCCGCGACTTTTGAACGCCACAGCGGCGCAGAATTCGGTCCCGCAGCGCTCTTTGGCCAGGGCGCGGCATGGATCCTCGGGTCTCCGCGACGGAGCTTCGCTCCTGCTACGCCCGTGGATGACGAAGTTGGGGACGCTTCGGCCTATCTCGAATGTTTGGGGATGCTCCACTGGAGCGATCTTGGCGGAACGATCCTGGCTGCCAACAGGCTCCAGCCTGTCAAATCGCGCTGCTAGCCGTCGTCACCACCGCCGCTGCGCCGGCGGCAGCGCCAGTTCCAGTCGCGCTCGGGGCCGACGTCGACGTGGACCGATTCGGTGTGGCAATAGGTGCCGACGCCGCCACGGCCGGGCATGGTCCTGATGTAGTTCGCCAGCTCCCATTTGGAGACGCCGGGCACCTGGATGTCGGCGGCGGCGCAATACATATGCAGCGAGTTCTTGGCGCCGTTGGCGCGGCGATTGCGGGCCGGGTCGCGATAGCCTGAGGTGACCATCATCTTGCGACCGTAATGGCCTTCGATCGTCTTCAGCACGCGCACCAGCGACGGCTTCAGGCAGGCGACGTCGACGGTCTCGTTCTGCTTGAGCAGCCCGTTGGGCGCCAGCCGGGCCATGCCGGCAGCGGACGCAACCTGATAGGAGCCGCCGATTGGCCCCTCGTCCTCATTGAGGTCGACGTCGCTTTCGTCGTCGAGGCCGGATTTGCGCTTGATCTCGAACAGGGCGGTCTGGCGCACGCCGGGCAGAGCATCGCCGCCCGTGATGTGACCGGCTTCGTCGCCGGTCGAGGCCAACTGTATCGGCTTTGCCGTGGAGTCGGCCGAGGCCAGCGTGATGATCGGCTTGGCCGCCGCCGCCGGCTTGGCTTGCGCGGCCGGCTGTTCGCCCGACCTGGTGTTGACCAGCGGCGCGGGCGTTGCCGAAGCGGGCGTGGCGCCAAACATCGAGGCCAGGAAGCCTTTTTTCTTCGGCGCCTCGGCTTGCGGCGTTTCGCCCGCGGTCACATAGACCGGATTGTTCATCACCGGTGCCGCGGCCGGTTTCGGCGTCGTCACGGCGGCATCGGCGGCGGCGATCTTCTGGGCGACCGCGTCGGTCTGCTGCGCCGTCTGGACCGGCTGCTGCAAGGCCCGCGGCGTTTGTCCCGCGATCGTTTCAACGCCGGCCGGCGTTGTCAGTGGAAAGGCGGCTTGCGGCTTGGCCACAGGTACGTAAGCGACCTTTTCGGGCAGCGCCGTGTCACCTTCGCTCATCACGGTCGTCTGCGTGGTCGTCGTTTGCGATGTCGAATCGGCGGTGGCGATCGGCTTGCCGGTGGCGGCCGCATTGATGTTCGAGGCGGAAGCATTGTAGCCGGGCATTCCGACCGACATTGTCGGGTCGCCAGCCGAGGTGCAGGAGGCCAGGAGCACGGAGCAGAGCGCTGCCACAATGGCGCGGCGTTCTCCCTTTGCGAGGCTCCATCCTGCTGATTTCAAAGTCAAATTCCCCCTCGATGTCCGGTCGGTATGTCCTTGCCGCAGCCCTAAGATGTCTGCGTCGAGGTGACCTTTGTCTCCGATCCGGAAACGAGACCTGTGTCAAATCCGCAAGCCTGGAAGTATTTTTGCGGTGATTGCCGAATTACGGCTGCTTGATGGTTGACGACACCATTTCGCCCGCTTTTACCGGGCCGTCAACTCACCAGACATTACAGTCCGTTACACACGCACCTTGACATAGCTGCCGGGAGCATCGCCCAAGGTTTTCATATGCTTGCCGGGTTTGCGGGCCGGCACGCGGGTGTTGTCCTTGGCCTCTATCCAGCTTTGCCAGTGTGGCCACCACGAGCCCGGATGATCAGTTGCACTGGCTATCCACTGGTTGAAATCGCCGATCGGCGCACCGCCGGTCCAGTACTGGTATTTGTTGGATGCAGGTGGATTGACGACGCCGGCGATATGGCCGGATCCCGCCATCACGTAGTCGACCTTGCCGCCGAAAATATTCGAACCGAGGAAGACGGACAGCGCCGGCGCGATGTGATCTTCCTTCGAGGCGAGGTTGTAGACCGGGATGATGATGTCGCCCAACGAGACCGTGTGGCCGGCGAGTTCCATCGTGCCCTGCGAAAGCGTGTTATCGAGGTAGCAGTTGCGCAGGTAGAAAGAGTGGTTGGCTGCGGCCATGCGGGTCGAATCGGCGTTCCAGTAGAGCAGGTCGAAGGGCAGGGGATCCTTGCCGCGCATGTAGTTGTTGATGACATAGGGCCAGATCAGGTCGCCGGAGCGCAACATGTTGAAGGCGGTCGCCATCTTGGTGCCGTCGAGATAGCCCTTTTCGTTCATCGACTTTTCCACCGCCGCGACCTGGTCCTCGTCGACGAACACTTTCAGGTCACCGGCATGGGTGAAGTCGACTTGCGTGGTGAAGAAGGTCGCCGACTTGATGCGGTCGTCGCCCTCCTGCGCCATCAGCGCCAGTGCCGCCGCCAGTAGCGTGCCGCCGACGCAATAACCGATCGCGTTGACGTCGCGTTCACCGGTGGCCCTCTCAATCGTGTCGAGGCCGTATTGCAGGCCCTCGCGGATATAGGCCTCCCAACCCTTGGCGCCGTGGCGTTCATCCGGATTGATCCAGGAGATGACGAAGACGGTGTGGCCTTGCTCGATCGCCCAGCGGATGAAGGATTTCTGCGGGTTGAGGTCGAGTATATAGAACTTGTTGATCCAGGGCGGGCAGATCAGCAGCGGGCGCTTAAGCACTGTTTCCGTTGCGGGATCATACTGGATGATCTCGGCGACATCGCTGCGGCCGACCACCTTGCCGGGCGTGGTGGCGATGTTCCTGCCGATCTCGAAGGGCGAATAGTCGGCCTGGCGCATTTTCAGGTCGCCCTTGCCGGCGGCGATGTCCTCGGCCAGCATCTTCATGCCGCGCACCAGGTTCTCGCCGTTCGAGGCGACGGTTTCGCGGAACAGTTCCGGGTTGGTCAGGATGAAATTCGACGGCGAGATGGCGTTGGACACCTGCTTGACGTAGAAGCTCGCCTTGTGGCGGGTGTGCTCGTCCAGACCTTCGGCGTGATCGACCAGTTCGGACGCCCAGCGCGAGGTGACGAGATAGGCCTGCTTGAGGAAATCGAAGAAGGCGTTGCGGCCCCATTCAGGGTCCTGGAAGCGCTTGTCGCCACGCTCCGGCTTGACCGCGTCGTCGGGGCCCTCGGCGTTGGGACTGACGCGCTGGATGGCGTTCGCCCACACGGTCATATAGCCGGCGAACAGCCGCGTCTGCGCTTCGAGTGCGCGCTGCGGGTCGGCAAGCCAGTATTCGCTGAGCTTGGAGAAGGTCTTGACCATGTCGACGACCGGCTCGGCGACGTGGTCGCGCACTTCGCCGCGTTCGCGCGGTTCGGCCCAGGCGGACGCCGCCTTGCCGGCCTGCTCGACCATGCGCGCCATATTCAAGGCAAAGCGTTCCGGATCCTTCACCAGATATTGCTCGACGGTCGAAGGCTCGTCATGTTCCGTTTTGCCCGAATCGGGTGCTTTGGACATGGGTCGCGGGGTTCCTCCCGAAGCGTTTTCTTGACATAGTAACATGGGACATCCGACAGGGTCCAATCTCGCTCTACCTCGGCTGCCAAGGAAACAATATGACGATTAATATTGGCGAGACTGTTTTTTTGGTGCCGCACGGTTTTGCCGCATCGGCGCGGCGATCGTCCTGTTGGGGATCGCCGGGTGTTCGAGCACGAACAGCAGCGGTCCGGTGCCCATGGCCGACAATGCAGGCCCGAAGGACACCGGCACGTTTCCGAACCTGAACATCCCGCCGAAAGTGGCGAACAAACAGTTCACGCCAGCCGAGACGAACGCCAAGCTCGCCGAACTCAAGGCCGCCGAGAACGCGCAGGGCGCCAAAAGCGGTGGCGGCGCTGCCAGCAATCAGGCGGCGCTGACGGACCTGGCCAAGAAGCATGGCCCGCAGACGCTGAAGCAGATCGAAGGCAAATGCGACCCCGCCCTCGACCCTACCTGCAAATGAGTATATAGCGCGCGCCCAACACTCCTTTTGCTGTCTGGAACTGCCATGGAAGAGTTTCACAAGGTTCGCCGGCTTCCGCCTTACGTGTTCGAGCAGGTCAACCGGCTCAAGGCCAGCGCCCGTTCGCGCGGCGCCGACATCATCGACCTCGGCATGGGCAATCCGGACCTGCCGACGCCCAAGGCCATCGTCGACAAATTGTGCGAAGTGGTGCGCGATCCGCGCACGCATCGCTATTCCTCCTCACGCGGCATTCCGGGCCTGCGCCGCGCGCAGGCCGCTTACTACGCCCGTCGCTTCGGCGTGAAGCTCAACCCCGACACGCAAGTGGTGGCCACGCTTGGCTCGAAGGAAGGCTTCGCTAACATGGCGCAGGCGATTACCGCGCCCGGCGACGTCATCCTGTGCCCGAACCCGACCTATCCGATCCATGCCTTTGGCTTCATCATGTCCGGCGGCGTCATTCGCTCGTTGCAGGTCGAGCCGGACGATGGTTTCATTCCGGCGCTGGAACGCGGTGTTCGCCACTCGATCCCGAAGCCGCTGGCGCTGATCCTCAACTATCCGTCGAACCCGACGGCGCTGGTCGCTTCGCTCGATTTCTACAAGGACGTGGTGGCCTTCGCGAAGAAGAACGACATCATCATCCTGTCCGACCTTGCCTATTCCGAGATCTATTTCGACGGCAATCCGCCGCCTTCGGTGCTGCAGGTTCCGGGCGCGATCGATGTCTGCGTCGAGTTTACCTCGATGTCGAAGACCTTCTCCATGCCCGGCTGGCGCATGGGCTTTGCGGTCGGCAATGAGCGGCTGATCTCGGCACTGACCAGGGTGAAGTCCTATCTCGACTACGGCGCTTTCACACCGATCCAGGTGGCGGCGGCCCATGCGCTCAATGGCGACGGCGCCGATATCGCCGAGGTGCGTGACATCTACCACAAGCGCCGCGACGTGATGGTCGATGCCTTCGGCCGTGCCGGCTGGACCATTCCGGCCCCTGCGGCCTCGATGTTCGCCTGGGCGCCGATCCCCGAGCCGTTCAAGCATCTCGGCTCGCTCGAATTCTCCAAACTGCTCATCGAGCACGCCGACGTGGCGGTAGCGCCTGGTGTCGGCTTCGGCGAACATGGCGACGATTTTGTGCGCGTGGCGCTGGTGGAGAACGAGCACCGGATCCGCCAGGCGGCGCGCAACATCAAGCGCTTCCTGTCGGCCAGCGCCAAGCAGCCCAACAATGTGGTGCCGCTGTCCGCCCACCGGTAAGCAAAAATTCGATCTGATTTGAGGGGCGTCGCCTTCCATGGCTGAAGCATTGCGTGTTGGAATTGCCGGTCTTGGCACGGTTGGTGCGTCGGTGGCGCGCGTGCTGCGCGACAAGGCGGCTGAGCTGACCCGGCAATGCGGGCGCGACATTGTCGTGTCAGCGGTTTCGGCGCGCGACCCGAAACGCGACCGTGGCGTCGATGTCAGTTCGGCAAAATGGTTCGACGATCCGGTCAAGATGGCGCAGAACGCCGATATCGACGTGTTCATCGAACTGATCGGCGGCGACGAAGGGCCGGCGCGCCTGTCGGTGAAGGCGGCACTCGAAGCCGGCCGCCATGTCGTCACCGCCAACAAGGCGCTGCTTGCCAAGCATGGCGTGGCGCTGGCCGAGATCGCCGAGAAGAAGGGTGTGCTGCTCAACTACGAGGCGGCGGTGGCAGGCGGCATTCCCGTCATCAAGACGATGCGCGAGGCGATGGCCGGCAATTCGGTCACCCGCGTGTTCGGTATTCTCAACGGCACCTGCAACTACATCCTGACCCGCATGGAGGCCGAGGGCATCTCGTTCGACGCCTGCCTAAAGGACGCGCAACGGCTGGGCTACGCCGAGGCCGACCCGACCTTCGACATCGAGGGCCATGACACGGCGCACAAGCTGTCGATCCTGACCAGCCTTGCCTTCGGCACCAAGATCGCCGCCAATGACGTCTACATGGAAGGCATTTCCAACATCACCCAGGCCGACATCCGCGCGGCCGGCGATCTCGGCTACCGGATCAAGCTGCTCGGCGTTGCCCAGCGCACCGAAAGCGGTATCGAGCAGCGCGTGCATCCGACCATGGTGCCGACGGCCTCCGTCATCGCGCAGGTGCACGGCGTCACCAATGCGGTGGCGATCGAGACCGACATTCTCGGCGAGTTGCTGCTCTCCGGCCCCGGCGCCGGCGGCAACGCCACGGCCTCGGCCGTCATCGGCGATGTTGCCGATATCGCCAAGAGCCGGCCCGGCTTCCAGCATGGCCCGGTCTTCGGCCGGCCGGCGAAGGAGTTGCGGCCCTACAAGAAGGCGCAGATGCGCAGCCATGCCGGCGGCTATTTCATCCGGCTGACCGTGCATGATCGCATCGGCGTCTTTGCCGCGATCGCCAAGCGCATGGCCGACAACGATATTTCGCTGGAATCGATCGTCCAGCACGCAATCAGCGGCGAGGCGGCGGCGCAGAAGACGGTGATCCTGGTGACGCACGAGACCACCGAGGCCGCCGTGCGCAAGGCCGTGGACGGCATCACTAAGGACGGTCACCTGACCGACAAGCCGCAGGTCATCCGCATCGAGCGGGCAGGGTAGCTCCGTCCCCGGGGAAGAATCCCCGCCGACCTCGCGGTCGATCCGATTGGCGACCAGCCGCGAATAAGCCGGAACGAAATCGTTGCGGCGCCGTTCTCTTGGTCAGCAACCAAGGGAGCCACTTCATGGCCGATACCAACAAGTCCGACACCCCTCAAATCGACGATATCCAGAAAACGCTGGAAAAACAGATCGCTGAACTGCGCAAGGAGATCACCAAGATCAACAAGAGCATTTCGGCGCGGGGCGCGGAAATGCTCGATGACGCCAGCGAGCAGGCTTCGGATTTCTACGAGACGGCGGCGGCGCGTGCATCGCGCACAGCACAGCAGTTGCGCAGCCAGGCCCAGGCGGTGTCGGAAGTCGCCCGCGAAAACCCGGGCACGACGACGGCCGTGGTCGGCGTCATCGGCCTGCTCGGCTTTCTGGCTGGAATTGCCGTCGGCCAATCTTTGAACAATGACACGTCGCGCCGCTGGTATTGAGCGCGCCGGCCTTGAGCCGGTTTCCGTTTCAAGAAATCATTTCTAGGAGGGCATCATGGCTTCATCCATGCTGATCGGCATTCTGATCACATTTCTCGTCATCATTCTCGTTCTCTATCTGGTGCAGCGCCTGCCGCTCGACGCCAGGATGCGACAGATCGTGCAGATTATCGTCATCATCATCGGCATCATTTCGCTGCTCAAATACCTTGCGGTTTTCTAGATCGCGAGACCCACAATTTGGGCGTCTTCAAAGTGGCCCGGTCGTTTCCGGCCGGGCCACAATCTTGTTGGGAATGCGCTTCAATCGATTGATATTGCTGACCTTTCGATAAAACATTCGGCAGGTCTTGCCGTTGTCATGCTCGTTTGACAAAACTGGCGCGCCTCCGGCGGGAGGCGCCGTGCGAACGAGGATTTCCCGAAAATGAATGTGGCCCAGAACATTGTCGCCGGTCTTGACCGGATACTCACCATGGAACTGGTGCGCGTCACCGAAAGGGCCGCCGTCGCGGCCGCCAGGCTGCGCGGGCGCGGCGACGAGAAGGCGGCGGACCAGGTCGCCGTCGACGCCATGCGCCAGGAGCTCAACCGCCTTGCCATCAAGGGCACGGTGGTGATCGGCGAAGGCGAGCGCGACGAGGCGCCGATGCTCTATATCGGCGAAGAGGTCGGCACCGGCAAAGGACCCGCCGTCGATATCGCGCTCGATCCGCTCGAAGGCACGACGATCTGCGCCAAGAACCTGCCCAACGCGCTTGCCGTCATCGCCATCGCGGAGAAGGGCAGCCTGCTGTTCGCGCCCGACGTCTACATGGACAAGATCGCCATTGGTCCGGGCTATGCCGAAGGCGTCATCGACATTGATGCCTCGCCGGCCGCAAACATCGCCAGCCTGGCGCGGGCCAAGGGCGTCGCGGTGACTGATATCACCACCTGCATCCTCGACCGGCCGCGCCATGCCAAACTGATCGAGGCCGTGCGCGCCACGGGTGCCGCCATCCGGCTGATCGGCGACGGCGACGTCGCCGGCATCATCCACACCACCGACCCGGAAGAAACCGGCATCGATCTCTATCTCGGCACCGGCGGCGCGCCGGAAGGCGTGCTGGCGGCGGCCGCACTGCGCTGCACCGGCGGCCAGATGCAAGGCCGGCTGATCCTCGACACGCCCGAGAAGATGGCCCGCGCGGCGAAGATGGGCATTTCCAATCCGAAGCGGATCTATCATGCGGAAGACATGGCGCGCGGCGACGTGCTGTTCGCGGCCACCGGCGTCACCGACGGCAACATGCTGGCCGGCGTCAAGTTCGGCCGCACCTATATCACTACGCACACGATCGTGCTGCGCTCGTCGTCACGGACCGTGCGGGAGATCAAGGCCCGGCACCAGGATCTGGATAAATTCTAGACGTGCTTGCGAAGCCGCACCGCAGTTGCTAGCCCTTGGCTGCATCTGAACCCTGGCCGCGCAAGGATTGACGATGAATGCGTTCGACTGGCACGCGGATCCGATTTCGCGTGCCACGCCCATCACGAAATCCTACCGCAACACCCAGAATGCGCGCCGCTTTCTCACCCGCGAATGCGGCGATACGTTCAGGTTCGATCGGTCGTTCATGGCCTGGCTCAAGGACGGCCGGGAAAAGACGATGGGGGATGCAGCCGACGAATGGGTCCGGCGCCAGGCTGAAAAGCGGAAAGCGTAGTTTTTCTTGAATTTTCCCGCGATGCCACCCGCCGCGAACCGCCTGGCTTTGCCCGGCTTCAGGCTGTTGTTTGTGCATGTCGTTGTCCCAAAACCGCTGCACGCTTTTGGGCGACATGCATTATCCTGCGGCCAACCATGAATTGGCAAAGCGCATGATGGGGGACAAGCGCCTCTTCCTCGATGTCAGGCAGTCGGCGACCGGTCTCTCCTGGGAGCATCGGCTGACCGAACGGCAGGACATGGTCGCGCTTGCCATCGCGCAGGGCCATGGCGTGCCCGACATCGTCGCGCGCGTGCTTGCCGGACGCGGCGTGACCGCCGATGAGACCGAGCGCTTCCTCGATCCGACGATCCGCGACCTGTTGCCGAATCCGGCCTCGCTGACGGACATGGACAAAGCCGCCACCCGCATCGCCGCGGCAGTGATGGCGAGGGAGAAGGTGGCGATCTTCGGCGACTACGATGTCGACGGCGCCGCCTCGTCGGCCTTGCTGAAGCGGTTCCTGGCGCATTTCTCCATACCGTCGGAAATCTATATTCCAGACCGTATCTTCGAGGGCTATGGCCCCAATCCCGATGCCATGCGCGAGCTCGTCTCGCGCGGCGCGACGCTGATCGTCACCGTCGATTGCGGCACCAACAGCGCCGTTTCCGTCGATGCGGCCAATGAAGCCGGCGCCGATGTCGTGGTGCTCGACCACCATCAGGTCGGCGGCGCCTTGCCGGCGGCAATTGCCGTCGTCAATCCAAACCGTGACGACGATCTTTCCGGGCAGGGCCATCTCTGCGCCGCCGGTGTCGTCTTCCTCGCCCTGGTGCAGACCGCAAAGATCCTGCGCGGCCTGAGCGATGTCGCGCCGCCCGACCTGCTTTCGCTGCTTGATCTCGTGGCGCTTGCCACCGTCTGCGACGTGGTGCCGCTCACCGGCATCAACCGAGCCTTCGTCGTCAAAGGGCTGCAAGTGGCGCGTCAGCAGAAGAATGAAGGGCTGGCCGCATTGGCTCGGGTTTCGCGCATCGGCGAGCCGGTCAGCACCTTCCATCTCGCCTATCTGATCGGTCCGCGCATCAATGCCGGCGGGCGTATTGGTGATGCCGCTCTCGGCAGCCGGCTGCTTGCGACGGACGATCCGGTCGAGGCGCGGACCATCGCCGAGACGCTCGACCGGCTGAACCAGGAACGGCAACAGATGGAGCAGGAGATGCTGGCCGCGGCGCGTGCCGAGGCCGATGCCGAACTCGCGGGTGGCAACGGACCGGCGATCGTCGTCACCGCCAGCAACAATTGGCATCCCGGCATTGTCGGCCTGCTCGCCTCGAGGCTGAAGGATCATGCGCGCCGGCCGGCTTTCGCCATCGCCTTCAACGCTGTGGGCATCGGTACCGGTTCGGGTCGTTCGGTGTCTGGTTTCGATCTCGGCCGATTGGTGCGTGAAGCCGCCGATGCCGGGCTGATCGTCAAGGGCGGCGGCCATGGCATGGCGGCCGGCATCACCGTTGAGCGCGCCAAGCTGGGCGAACTCAGGGCATTCTTCGAGGAGCGGGCGGCCGCCGACGTGTTTCGGCTGCAGGACGAGGAAAGCCTGGCGATCGACGGTGCGCTTGCCGCGGAAGGCGCGACGCTCGGCCTGCTCGATGCGCTGGAAAAGGCCGGTCCCTTCGGCGCTGGTCACGTCGCACCGGTTTTCGTGCTGCCGCGCCATCGGCTGGCCGACGCCCGGCCGGTCGGCACCAACCACATCCGCTGCGAATTGCAGTCGGACAGCGGTGGCCGCATCCAGGCGATCGCCTTTCGCGCCGTCGACACCGCACTTGGCGAATTCCTGTTCAAGAACCGGGGCAAGACCGTGCATGTCGCCGGCTCGCTGTCGGGCAATTACTGGAATGGCAACCGCACGGTGCAATTTCGCATTGTCGATGCGGCGCGGGCGTAGCCGCGCCTGAAGCTACCCAGTTTGGCTGACCGGCGCATAACGCAGCAGCGTCACGCCCTGGGGGAGGCTTTCCGTGCCAAGCGGCCTCAACGCCAGCGACAGGCCGGACTGGAAGTATGGCTTGCCGCCACCCAGCACGACCGGGTGCATGTACGGTCACTGTCGAGCGGCCTATGATCGAGCTTGCTTTCGAAATTCGCCCGGCGCCATTCCGGTCGTTTTGGAAAAGGTGCGGCTGAACGAAGCGACATCCTGGTAGCCTACGCGATAACAGATCTCCGCAATGCTCAGCTTCGTTGCCTCAAGCAGGGACCTTGCCATTTCTAGCCGCTTTTCCTGGATCCATTTTCCCGGTGTCGTCTTGAGCTCACTGGCAAATCGGCGTGACAGCGTTCGCGCAGACACACCAAGCCCCGCCGCCAGAACGTTCAGATCGATTTCACGTATCTTGTCTTCCGCGAGTTCACGCAGTCTGTTCTCCAGTGGATTGGGTTCTTTCGGAGGGTCTTCGAGAGGAAATTCGTAGGGGCTTTGAAATTTGCGCGAAGGTGGAAGAACCAGGAGTTTTCGAACGATCCGCTCCTCCTTCGCGAAACCCAGATCGGCCAGCAAGGCTTTGGCGAGTTCCAGCCCGGAAAATCCGCCGCCGCAGGTGTAAAGGCGACCGTCGCGGACAAGCATGCGCGAAGAGTCCCATTCGACTTGCGGAAATCGGCTGATTGCGTGGGACTTCAGCCACCAGGATATCGTCGCACGCTTGCCGTCCAAAAGACCCGTGTCAGCGAGCAGATAGCATGCGCCGCAGTGTGCCGCGATGATTGCTTCCTGTTGTCGCGCGAGTGCGATCAGCGGCTTTGAGTGTTCGCTCTCCTTCTCAAGCGAGCGGAGAAGCTCGGGAATCTCGACACCCGGCATCGCGATGAGAATCAACACGTCCATTTTCCGGGACGGAAGCGTCTTCGTCGGAAAGGAAATTCCCGTCGTCGACATCGCCGGCGATGCCCTGGAAACGAACTCGCATGAAAGAACCTGTGAGCCGCGGACGTCATTCACGAGCTGGAACATTTCGGCCAGCGTCGAGACAACCGCCGAATAGAAATCGGCCGGCAGCCAGATCACGACATGGATGCACCTGTCAGCCATTCGCGGCACTCCCGGTATCGTCTTCGTTGGATGGCAAGTTTAGCACAATCTTTGTCAAAAATGCCAATTCCGAAATAGGCTCGGCGTCTCCAGCATGGGCAACACGCGGATCTCGCTGACCAAGAGCGGACTGCGCAATCCATGGCTGGGACAATCACAAATGCAGAAATCGCTGAATCAAACCGATACGGGCGCATTGAGTACACCGGACTCAAATGTCGTCGCACAACCGCCACGCTGGTCCGGGCTCAGGCTCGCGCTGCTGGCCTTCGCGCAGTTCATAATCGCGATCGACTACAACATCGTCTATGTCGCCCTGCCGGATATCGGCCGGGATGTCGGCTTTACCACCAGCCGCTGCAATGGGTGGTGAGCGCATACGCCGTGGCCTTTGGCGGTTTTCTCTTGCTCGGCGGCCGCGCGGCTGACCGGCTTGGCCCGCGGCGCATGTTCATTCTGGCGCTCGTGCTCTATGGCATTTCGTCCTTTGCAGGTGGATTTGCCCCCGACGCGCTCACGCTGGTGGTCGCTCGGGCAGTTCAGGGCCTGGGCGGGGCGCTTCTCTTTCCCGCAACACTGGCGCTGATCAACACGAGCTTCGCGGAAGGTGCCGAACGCAACCGGGCGCTGGCGGTCTGGGGAGCAACAGGAAGCGGTGGTCTGGCGGCCGGTGCGATCATCGGAGGCGTCCTGACCAATGGCTGGGGTTGGCAAGCGGTCTTCTTCTTCACCGTACCATTGGCTTTGGGCGCTGCCCTGATCGCCGCGCCGGCGTTGCTGGCGCCCGATCCGGTGGGCAAAGGCCAGAGGCGAGGGTTCGATCTTCTGGGCGCGCTGGTTGTGACGGCAGCCGCGACGTTGCTGGTGTTCGGCTTGGCCCGCGGGCCTGAAGTGGGTTGGACTACGGTTCGCAGCGCCGGATCGCTTGTGGTTGGCGCGCTGCTGCTCTGTGCTTTCATTCTCATCGAGAAACGCGTGCGTGACCCGCTCGCGCCGTTGCGGCTGTTCGCCAATCGCAGCCTCGTCACGGCCATGAGTGTCAGTTTCTTTCATCACATGGCGCTGAGTTCCGGTTACTACCTTCTCACGACCTATTTTCAGAACCTGCTCGGTTACAACGCACTCGCCGCCGGCTTGGCATTCGTTCCGCTCGGTGTGCTGGCGATGATCGGTGGCGGGAAGGGCGCGGCGCTGCTGCTCGACAATTGGGGGACACGCGCCACGATGTTCACCGGCATGCTCATCTATGGGCTCGGGCTGGTGGCGATTGCTCTTGCCCTGTCGCCAGGCGGTTCGTATTGGGCCGTGCTGCCCGGCATCCTCATCTATGGTTTTGGTGGTGGCATCGCCTTTACGACGCTGTTCGTAGCCGCCGCTTCCGGAGTTGCCGCCAACGAACAGGGCGTGGCGTCGGCGCTGGGGTCGACCTCCCTGCAGATTGGCGCGGCATTGGGTCTGGCCGCCAGTCTTGTCGTCGCCAATGTCGGTTTGGGTGGCGAGGCGGCCAGCGCAACGGATGTCGTCAATGGATTGCGTATGGCGGGATTGTTTGCCGCGGCCGCGGTTTTCCTTGGTGCGGTCCTGGCTCTGATGCTGAAGCAGAATCCAGCGATACCTAGGGATGCCGCCAAGTCTGCCGAAGCCGCCAGCTGATCCGGCTCAGTCGGGGTGCCTGGAGCGCGTCGCATCGAGCCGACGCGCTCCAGCTGTTTGCATGCATCTGGCGATATGTATCAGGCCAAAACGCTCTGCAGCCGGCTCAGTTCGCCGATCTGCGCCATCGTCGCCTGGTAGCCGAGCTGGATCGCCTCGTCGGCGCGATGGAACTCGGTGAGGCCGATATGGCTGAGCTTGGGCTGCAGCGACATGTCGGGCGGATCGCCGGCCAGCCTGGCGCGCGAGATGCGGTCCTGGATGATGTTGAAGGCTTCGACCATGACGCCGGTGATGCCGAGGCGCGTCTGATGTGACTGGTGCTCGGCGTCAACACGGCCGGCGCGCGGCGCGTCCTTTTCGACGACCAGTTCGCCGGCGCTGTGCTTGATCACGGCGGCGCGGCCGAACAGGTCGTAGTGAAGATTGACCGCCACGACGAGCGGCTGCTCGTAGGCGCGGCAGACCGATACCGGCACCGGATTGACCAGGGCGCCGTCGACCAGCACACGGCCGTTGCAGTTCACGGGCTCGAACACGCCAGGCAGTGCATAGGAGGCGCGCATGGCGGTGATCAGCGAGCCGCTCGACAGCCAGATTTCGTGGCCGGTGCGAATTTCGGATGTGACGGCGACGAACGGCTTGGGCAGATCCTCGAAACGGATACCGGCCATATGCTCGCGCAGTCGTGCATCGAGCTTCATGCCACCGAAGAGGCCGCTGCCACGCAGATTGAGATCGAGCAGCCCGAAGATGCGCCGCTTGGTCAGGCTGCGGGCGAACTCTTCCAGCTCATCCAGTTTGCCGGCGAGATAACAGCCGCCGACCAGCGCGCCGATCGAGGTGCCGGCGATCATCGAAACTTCAATGCCAGCTTCATCGAGCGCGCGCAGCACGCCGATATGGGCCCAGCCTCGGGCGCAGCCACCGCCAAGGGCGAGCGAAATGCCTGTTTTCTTTGCCGGTTTTTGCTCGGACGCGCCGCCGGACGAAGCGGGGCCGTTGGCCTCCCTTACATCCGGTCTGTTACGCAATGACGCCCACTCGAGCATCACGATCTCCCTTGTCCCAAGGCTAATATACGGACGGGCCGTATCGAAATGATGAATCTGTGTGGTTGGTGTGAGGCAGAAGGTTCAAGACGATGGCTTTCGATACGTGGTTTCCGCATCGAACAGCGGCTTGCTGCCGTCGTCAACAAGCGTCCCCTTGCCGTCGACCAGCCCCACCGTCCGATAAAAGCATGAACGCCGGCCAGTGTGACAGGTTGCGTCGTGGCCCAACACTTTTACGCGAAGCCACAATGCGTCCTGATCGCAGTCGGTGCGCATCTCGACGACGTGCTGGAAATTGCCCGAGGTCTCGCCCTTTTTCCAAAGCGCATTGCGCGAGCGCGACCAGTAGTGGGCGATGCCCGTCTCCAAGGTTAGCGCGAGCGCCCGCGCATTCATATGCGCGACCATCAACAGCACGCCGTCTTCGGCATCGGTGACGACGACGGTGACAAGACCGGCGGCGTCGAAGCGCGGTGAGAACACCGCGCCTTCTTCCAGGGCCTTCTTGTCTGACGAAGCTTTGGGAAATTCGAGTGCCGACATCGCCGGTCTATTTTCCTGCTGACCGTGATGCCGGCGACGGGCTCACGCCCCGCCGCCGCGCACCATGGTGACAAACCGAACCTGCTCCTCGGGCGTATCCTTGAACACGCCGGTGAAGGTGGAGGTGAGCGTGGTCGAGCCCTGCTTGCGGATGCCGCGCATCGCCATGCACATGTGCTCGGCCTCGATCATGACGGCGACGCCGCGAGGGTTGAGCACATCCTGGATGACGCCGGCGATCTGCGCGGTCAGTGCTTCCTGCGTCTGCAGGCGATGGGCGAAGATATCGACGACCCGCGCGATCTTGGAGAGGCCGACGACCTTACCGTCAGGCAGATAGCCGACATGCGCCTTGCCGATGATCGGCACCATGTGGTGCTCGCAATGCGAATGGAATGTGATGTCCTTGACGATGACGAGATCGTCGTAGCCGGCGACCTCCTCGAAGGTCCGGCCGAGTTCCTCCGCCGGGCACATGTCGTAGCCGCCGAACATTTCGCGATAGGCCTTGGCGACGCGCTTGGGCGTGTCGATCAGCCCCTCGCGGTCCGGATTGTCGCCGGTCCAGCGCAGCAATGTGCGCACGGCGGCCTCGACTTCGGCTTCGCTCGGCCGGTCGGTGACCGGCTTTTCCATGTAGGCGGACTGGGGCATGAGTTTCTTGATGACGGCATCCATAAAAGGCGTCTCCCGTAGTTCCTCTCCAAGGAGGAACGAGTTGAACGGACCACGACCTTTCGGTGTCGGAAACTCGCCCCGTTTCCAGCCCCGTAAGCGGCGTGAACTTCCCGGCCAGGACAGCGGCGCTCATGCCTTGTCGATACCGGACTGCCAGCATTATATAAGATCGTAGCGAGTGAAAGGAAGACGCAGCAGCGGCAATCGCTGTTCGCTTGGCGGCGACGGATTGGAAAAATATGATCAACGACGTCTACAATGCGAAAATTCTCGGTTTTGCCGGAAACATCGCCCGCATCGGCCGCCTCGATCATCCTGACGCGACCGCCAAGGCGCATTCGAAGCTGTGCGGCTCGACCGTTACCGTCGACCTCAAGATGGAAGACGGCGTGGTCACCGACTTTGCCCATGACGTGAAGGCCTGCGCGCTTGGCCAGGCGTCGTCCTCGATCATGGCGCAACATGTCGTCGGCGCGAGTGCCGAGGAATTGCGCGCGGTGCGCGACACCATGCTGAAGATGCTGAAGGACGATGGCGCTCCGCCGGAGGGACGCTTCGCCGACCTGAAGTACCTGGAGCCGGTGCGCGACTACAAGGCGCGCCATGCCTCGACCATGCTGACCTTCGACGCCGTGGTCGACGCCATCGGCCAGATCGAGAAGAAGCGCGCCGAAGAAGCGGCCTGACCTTGCGGTTTCCGCTTTTCACGATGCGCGGCCGCTCGCGGCACTGTTCCTTCCATGGCTTGGTGTTCGTCTGGAGCCTTGCCAGCGTATTCGCGTCGAGCTGCGGCTCGAGCCGGGCCGACGTGGCGACCACGCGGGACATCGGCGATTATCTCATGAAGGCTATCCAGGTCTGTTGGAACATGCCTGCAAACACCACGAGCGTTGCACGCGTTCAGATCAGCCTGAACAGGGACGGATCGCTCGCCGGCCCGCCAAAAATCATCAGCCCCGTGACACCGCCGCTGGACAAGGTTGCCGTGGCTGCGGTTCGGGCTATCACGCGCTGCGCGCCATTTCCGGGGCTGATACCCTATGCGGCCCACTATGATCTGTGGCGCGATGTCGTCCTCACATTCAATCCGGCAGAAGCCCCGCCGGCTGGGCCTTCGAAGGTGGATGCGAACGACATCGACAAATTTCTCGGAAAATACAAGAAGTCAAAGTAGCTGAAGCCAGGCTCGGGAACCGGTTCAAGCAGTTGCTTCCAGGGTCCGTCTGCTTTCGGCAAATTCGCTTCTCAGCCAGTCTGCGAAAGCCGCGGCTGGCTCGGAAAGATCGCGCAAATTCCTGGCCACCAGCCAGTAGGCGCCGGATGCAACGTCGATATCGAATGGCTTGATCAGCGCGCCGGCTGCGACTTCCCCACCGATCTGCAAGAGATCGCCGAGCGCCACGCCATGCCCGAGCAGGGCGGCCTGCTTTGAAAGCGATGCGTCCGCCAGCATGGGACCCCGCGCCGGCACGGCATCTGCGGGCACGCCGGCTGCTTCGAACCAGCGCGCCCAGCCCTGGCGATTTTCCTCGTGCAAAAGTGTGTAGCGGGCGAGGTCGATCGGCTTCTCAAGGGGAGGGCCCGAGGCGAGCAGCGCTGGCGACAGAACCGGTGAATCGACGGTCGAGGCAAGCCGCTCGGCCTGACTGCGAGGCCAAGAGATGGCATGGGCGCTGAAGCGTAGGGCAAGCTCGGGCTGATCGCTGCGGAATTCGATCAGCCTCGGGTCGACTTCGAGCGAGACGTCGATGTCGGGTCGCAATTGGCGAAACCGGTTGAGCCTGGGGACCAGCCAGACGGAGGCAAGCGACGGCTCGACGCTGACACGAACCACGGACTGCGCGGGGACAGCGACCAATTCCGAAAGCAGTCTGTCGATGTCATCGAAACTCCTGACCAATTGGGCGAGCAACCGGCGGCCCGCATCCGTCAGTTCGACGCGGCGATGGTGACGTTCGAACAAGGGCTGGCGCAGGAAGGTTTCGAGCTCGCGGATTTGTCGGCTGATCGCCGCCTGCGAAACGAAAAGCTCCTCGGCGGCCCGGCTGAAGCTCAGATGCCGGCCGGCCGCCTCAAAACTCCTCAATGCCGTCAATGGCAGGCGTCCGCGCTTCATTTCGCATAATCCAGGGTTATCCGAAGTGGAAATTATACTCGTTTGAAGGCCAAGGCCAGCGGCGGTCTAATCGCATCAAAGGAGACCGACCATGATCCAGTTCCTGAGCATCTTCGGCGATGTGATGCGGATCGCAACGTTTCAATGGCGTGACGAAAGGCATCATGCAAAGCGCAGCGAGGAGCCGGCCAGCCCCGGCCGCTGGGCGCCTCCGATCGACAGGCAGCCATTTCGCCGCTTCCGTTCATGACGGCACGGGGGACAAGGGGCGGGGATTGCGTTCTCATGACGAAGCTCACATCTATCGCGGGACAGAACGCGATACGGAGACTGCGGTGCACGACCCGCATGGGCATGCCCATACTGCCAGACCGCCGGGGCGCGGCCGCAACTGGCCCGGCCCATGGCGCAAGACGCCTGGCCGTCTCCTCGGCACGTCGTTCGTGCGCCTTTACCAGCTGACTTTGTCCGGCTTTGTCGGCAATTCCTGCCGGCATTTGCCGACCTGTTCGGAATACGCGCATGAGGCGATCGCCCGCCATGGCCTGTGGGCGGGCGGCTGGATGGGATTTTTCCGCGTGCTGCGCTGCGGGCCCTTTGGCACGCATGGCATCGACCTGGTGCCGGAAGTGCTGGCGGACCGCTACGTCTGGTTCATGCCCTGGCGGTACTGGCGGATCGGCAAAAAAGGCGGCAAAACCGACAGCTGAGGATAGTCCGGAAACGGGTGGCGTCGCTTGTGGGCCGAGGCGACACTAAGACCTCCAGAATTGGAGGTTTGCCATGATGTCGCTGTTTCTTGCGATCCACATCCACGCTGCAAAACGGGGCGATGGATTGCTGCCCGAATTTCTCGGAACAACGCCGCAGCCGCGCGACGTGCCGAAAGCTATGAATGAAAGCCCAACCAGCTCCAGTCGGGTTACCAAAGGCGCTTCAGAACCTGATCCTCAACCGCGCAAGGCCGTTCGAAGGCCGGTCATCCTCTAGGCTGTGTTTACGATCCGGTAGGGTTAACGCAAGCGTGCACAAAGACTGCGCATTTGAGACAAAATCGAGACAAGAGACCCCGCTAAGCCGCTCGCGAA
This sequence comes from Mesorhizobium kamtschaticum, assembly GCF_056174585.1. NCBI lineage: Bacteria > Pseudomonadati > Pseudomonadota > Alphaproteobacteria > Hyphomicrobiales > Phyllobacteriaceae > Mesorhizobium > Mesorhizobium kamtschaticum. The sequence continues at coordinate 4,499,616 of NZ_CM149691.1, forward strand.
CACCCCTTCTGGAGCGAGCATCAATGCGTAACATCGACCGTCTTCCCTTTATCCTGGCTGGAGTCCTGTTCCTGCTCGCCTGGTTGCTGGGGTTCCCGATGCGCGCGCAGTCGGCGCCGCTTGGGGATGTGCAGTGTACGTTGATTGCCGATGCGGCGAGCGGCAAGACGCTCTATCAGGACGGCACTTGTGACCAGCGGTTCAGCCCTGCCTCGACGTTCAAGGTGCCGCTGTCGCTGATCGGCTATGATGCCGGGATCCTGAGCGACGAGCATACGCCGACTTGGGGTTACAGACCCGAATTCAACGCGGTGAAACGGGATCAGAAGACTGTCGATCCGGTGATCTGGGAACGGGATTCGATTATCTGGTTCTCCCGCGAGATTACGCGCCGGCTCGGGGCGGAGACCTTTGCCGGCTATGTCTCGAAACTCGGCTACGGCAACAATGACGTCTCCGGCAATCCCGGCAAGAATGACGGCCTTACCCATTCCTGGGTGAATTCCTCGCTCAAGATCACGCCGGTCGAGCAGGTCGATTTCCTGCGCAATCTGCTGGCGCGCAAGCTGCCGGTTTCAGCCAAGGCCTACGACATGACGTCAGCCATCATCCCGACATTCAAGGCCGGAGGCTGGACGGTGCAAGGCAAGACCGGCAGCACAAGGCTGGCTAGCGATGCCGACAAGATCAGGGACAAGCGTTCGCTCGGCTGGTTCGTCGGCTGGGCGAAGAAGGACGGCCAGCAGATCGTCTTTGCGCGTCTTATCGTCGACACCAAGCGCACCGATGTGCCGAAGGGCTGGAGCACACGCTCCGGGTTTCTGAAGGACCTGCCGCTGCTGATGAAATAAATTGGTCAGACGCTTCGGCGGGCACGGATGATGTGACCGCCGGAATTGCTCGTCGCTGCCTTCGGTGCTCCGGAAAAGCGGGCGGCAATATCGCCGCTCTCGATATCTTCGATCTCGTCGAAGCCGAGGTCGGTCAGGGATTTCGCCAGGTCGGTTGGAACAAAGAAGCTGATCCATGGCTCCCCGACAGCGGCGACGCGCGCCGCATGGAAGGCCAGCGCAGCCTGTCCCGCCGCATCGCGGTTCTCAGCCGGTTCGCTGTAATCGAACACGGCCTCCGAGCCTGGGACGCCGGCAATCCAGGACAGCGTTTTGAAGATCGCTTCTTTCGTCAGGTAGGGCACGACCCCCAACCACATGAAGAAGCTGGGCTCGGTCGACTGCAAACCGGCCGCGGCCAGTTCCGCGGACAGGCTTTGCCGCTCGAAATCGACTGGCACGAATCTGGTGGCGGGTGGCTCGGCAAGACCGCTGTCGGCAATGCATTTGCGTTTCCAGGCTTGCGTGGCCGGGTGGTCGACTTCGAATATCCTGAGATCCGGATACGGATTGCGTAGCGAAAAAGTGTCGAGGCCGGCGCCAAGCACGACGAGCTGGCGGATGCCGCGACGGACCGCCGCCGCCAGCCAGTCCTCGGCGAAGCGGGCGCGCGCGGTGACGAACAGGCGCATGCGCCGTCGGCGCTCGTCTTCCTGCTCGAGCTCCTGTGCCGTGGGCGCGGCTTCACCCAGAATCGCGATTGCGTAGGGATCGCGAAACAGCCCCGCCTGCGGTGAAAACTGATGCAGGGCCCTCATGCGTGCGACGCCAAGGGCGGTTCGGCTGGGTGTTGCGTGTTCCATATCGACAATTCCAGACGATTGCGGGGATGTTCGCAAGCCTGGGCGACGGACCTGCGACATCTCTGGCGACATTTCCTGACGGCCAGGCCAATCAGCGCTCTTTACCTGGCCCGGCAGTGCCTCTAAAAACCGCCCGCTGCCGTTTGTCCATGTGATTGGCGCATCCGGCTTTACCCTATGCATGTCGTAACCCCAAAACCGCCATACACTTTTGGGTGACATGCATTTCAACCACCCGCGCTCGTTTGCGGGACTGGATAGGAGAACCAAATGCTGAATTCCGTTTCCCTGACATTTCCCGATGGCTCCGTCCGCGACTACGACGCGGCGATGACTGGTGCAGGCCTTGCCGAATCGATCTCGAAGTCGCTGGCCAAGAAGGCCGTCGCCTACGCCATCGACGGCACCGTGCGCGACCTCTCCGACCCGCTCGGCAAGTCCGGCAAGGTCGAGATCATCACCCGTGACGACGCGCGCGCTCTTGAGCTCATCCGTCACGACACCGCGCACGTGCTGGCGGAAGCCGTGCAGGAGATATGGCCGGGAACGCAGGTGACCATCGGGCCGGTGATCGAGAACGGATTCTATTACGACTTCGCTCGCAACGAGCCGTTCACGCCCGACGACTTTCCGGTGATCGAGAAGAAGATGCGCGAGATCATTGCGGGCAACAAGCCGTTCACCAAGGAGGTCTGGTCGCGCGACCGGGCGAAAAAGGTGTTTGCCGACAAGGGCGAGCGCTACAAGCTCGAACTGATCGACGCTATTCCCGAGGACCAGTATCTCAAGATCTACGCGCAGGGCGACTGGTTCGACCTTTGCCGTGGCCCGCACATGGCCTCGACCGGCCAGATCGGCAACGCCTTCAAGCTGATGAAGGTGGCCGGCGCCTATTGGCGCGGCGATTCGAACAACCCGATGCTGACGCGCATCTATGGCACGGCCTGGGCGGACCAGGCGCAGCTCGATGCCTACCAGACGATGCTGGAGGAGGCCGAGAAGCGCGACCACCGCAAGGTTGGCCGCGAGATGGACCTGTTCCATTTCCAGGAAGAGGGGCCGGGCGTCGTCTTCTGGCACGCCAAGGGCTGGAAGATGTTCCAGAACCTGGTCAACTACATGCGCCGCCGTCTCGACGAGCAAGGCTACCAGGAGGTCAACGCGCCGCAGGTGCTCGACAAGAGCCTGTGGGAAACGTCGGGCCACTGGGGCTGGTATCGCGACGCCATGTTCAAGGTGACGGTCGCCGGCGACGATACCGACGACGACCGCGTCTTTGCGCTCAAGCCGATGAACTGCCCGGGCCACGTGCAGATTTTCAAGCATGGGTTGAAGTCTTATCGCGATCTGCCCGTAAAACTTGCAGAATTCGGCAATGTGCATCGCTATGAACCATCGGGCGCATTGCATGGACTGATGCGCGTGCGCGGCTTCACGCAGGATGACGCGCACATCTTCTGCACCGAAGAGCAGCTCGCGGCGGAATGCCTGCGCATCAACGATCTGATCCTGTCGACCTATGCCGATTTCGGTTTTGAAGAGGTCAGCGTGAAGCTGTCGACACGGCCTGACAAGCGCGTCGGCACCGACGAGGCGTGGGATCATGCCGAGGCGATCATGGGCAATGTGCTGGAGACGATCAGGACGCGGTCGGGCAACCGGATCAAGACCTCGATCAATCCGGGCGAGGGCGCCTTCTACGGGCCGAAGTTCGAATATGTGCTGAAGGACGCCATCGGCCGCGAATGGCAGTGCGGCACGACGCAGGTCGATTTCAACCTGCCGGAACGCTTTGGCGCCTTCTACATCGGCTCGGATTCGGAAAAGAAACAGCCCGTCATGGTGCACCGCGCCATCTGCGGTTCGATGGAGCGTTTCCTCGGCATCCTGATCGAAAACTATTCCGGCCATTTCCCGCTGTGGTTCGCACCGCTGCAGGTGGTGGTGGCGACGATCACTTCCGAGGCAGACGGCTATGCGACCGAGGTGGTGGCAAAGCTGAAGGCTGCCGGGCTTCTGGCGGAAGCCGATCTGCGCAACGAGAAGATCAACTACAAGGTCCGTGAGCACTCGTTGGCCAAGGTGCCGGTCATCCTCGTCTGCGGCAAGCGCGAGGCGGAGGAACAGACGGTCAACATGCGCCGGCTCGGCTCGCGCGACCAGGAATCGCTTGGCCTTGCCGAGGCGATCGAACGGCTGACCGAAGAAGCGATCACACCCGATCGCCGGCGCAAGCGCGCCGCCTGATTGAACAGCACTTGGTGATGGCGGTGGAGTGATCCACCGCCATTTTCATATCCCTGTCACGCCGATCTTGTAACGAATCGCTATGCTCAAGCTGAAATTGCGCGAAAAACCATTTCCCGAACTTTCCTACGCCAATCCGCACCAACCGGTGCTAACGCGCTGGGTCATCCATTCCATTGAAGGCCTGTCGGGGCGCGACCGTTATGCCGCGCTCTATGATTTCTGGCGCCGCCAGGTGGTGCCATCAGGTGAGCGCGTGTTCAGCCGCATGCTCGACCTGATCGACGTGCGGATACGGACCGCCGACCAATGGCCGCCGGCGCCATTGCCGGACACACCGCTGGTGATCGTGGCCAACCATCCGTTCGGCATCGGCGACGGCATTGCCGTGCTGTCTCTGGTAGAGCAGTTGGGGCGGCCGTTCCGGGTGATGATCCACAAGGACCTGCTCAAGATCCGCGAGATGGAGCCCTATTCGCTGCCAATCGACTTTTCCGAGACCAAGGAAGCACTGAAGAACAACATGGCCGTGCGCCATGAGGCGGTGCGGCTGCTCAGGGAAGGCGTCACCATCGTGGTGTTTCCCGCCGGTGGCGTCGCCACCGCGCCGAAGGGCTTCGGCCGGGCACGCGACCTGCCATGGAAGATGTTTCCGGCACGCCTGGTCCAGGATGCCAAGGCGTCCGTCATTCCGATGCATTTTTCCGGACAGAATGGCAGGCTGTTCCATCTGATCAGCGGACCGATGAACATGGCCGAACGCGACGGCCGCGTGGCTAAGTTCGTCGGCAAGGCCTCACTGACACTGCGCCTTTCGATGCTCATCCACGAATTCGCGCGGCTGTCCGGCAAGGCGATCGACGTGCGCGTCGGCGATGTACTGAGCTGGAGCGAACTGGAGCCGCTGCGCGACCGCAAAATATTGCTCGACCGGCTTTACCGCGGGGTGTTCGATTTGGCGCCGCCGGCACCGCGCCGCCGCATTCCCTTCCTGCCGGCACGCACGAAACTGGCAGCCTAAGGCTAGTCCGCGCCTTCCTCGGGGTCCATGGCCGCGGCTTCGGTCGCCAGAACCTCGATTTCCTGGTTCTGTCCGGCCACGACGGTGAAATCCTTCTGGTAGATGCGGTCGCGGTTCTTGGCGATGATGGTGTAGTCGCCTTCGGCAAGCACCATCGAGGCGAAGGCGCCGACGGTCTCCTTGATGGGATCGCCGGATTCGTTGAGCAGCGACCAAGACGTGTCGGCGATGGCTTCGCCGCCGACTTCGCGCACCAGCTTCATGGTGATCTCGGCTGCGTGGTGCTCGACGGTGGCTTCAGTCAGCTTGCCGGCCTCGACGCGGATGTCGGAGCGGATCACCGCGTTGACCGCGCCGTAGGTCGAGACGACGTGGTAGATGCCGGCATTGAGCCGCACGACACTGTTGGGCTCGACATCGGGAATGATCAGCGCGCGGTCGCCATTGGCCTCGGCGGTGCCCTCATAGATCGAAAAGCGCAGTTTTTTTGGCGGTATGCGCACGCCGCCGGACAGAACGGCATCGAGCTTCAAACCGCCAGCATCGAGCACGAGGCTTTCCCGCTTGGCTTCCTTGCCGACCGTGATGCGCTTGGTGGCGCCGGCGCGGCCGTAGGAGGCATGAACCAGATAGCTGCCAGGTTCGAGCTGGAAGACGGCGCTGCCGCCATGCGCGGAGGCGACCATCGGCAATTTTCCGTTGACGGCTTCGGGCTTGAAGACACGCCAGACGAGGCCGCGGGTGATGTCTGTGCCTTTGTCGGTCAGCTGGGCCGACAAAGTGATGGCGCCACCGCCACCAAGCGCCAGCGGAGTTTCGCTCTTCGGCGTCGCATAGCTCGAAATTCCGGGAAGTTTCAGGTCGCTGACGCCGTCCTTCTCCTGCGCAGCAGCCATCGAGACCGGCAGCAGGAACAGCGCGGCGCAGAGCCAGACCAGGAAAAGACGCAGTCGCCCCTCAAACATGCCTTGCGTTGAAGCCCATGGCGGTGGCAATTTCAAGGCTTAAGAGTCCAATCGACGACTCTTCAGCCCGGCGCTTGTGCGCCTTTGCCGAGCCGCCCGAATTCCCGATGGTGCGCTTCAGCTCAAAACAGAGTGTTTTAGGAGACTTGCGCCCATGGCGTCGCCGATCATCGACTTCCTGCTGACCCGAAATTCAGCACCGATTCCGGAGCTCAAGGAGCCGGCGCCGAGCGATGCCGATATCGCAACCATGATCGCCGCCGCCACGCGCGTGCCCGATCATGGCCGGCTCGAACCCTGGCGCTTCATCCTCTATCGCGGCGATGTCCGCATCGAGATCGGCAGGAAGCTGGCGGCGCTTGCCGAACAGCGGGAAGGGCCGCTGCCCGAGGGCCGCCACAACCAGGAACTGGCGCGCTTTTCGCGCGCGCCGCTGGTGATCGGCGTGGTGTCGGTGCCGAAAGAGAATCCCAAGATCCCGCAATGGGAAATGTTCCTGTCCGGCGGCATGGCGGCGATGAACCTGATGATATCAGCCAATGCGCTGGGCTATGGCACCAACATGATCAGCAACTGGTATTCCGACGTGCCGGAGGGCAGGGCGATCCTCGGACTGGCGCCGCAGGAGCGCGTCGTCGGCTTCATCCATATCGGCTCTTATGCCGGCCCGGCGCCGGAGCGGCCACGGCCCGATCCGGCAAAGCTCTATGCCGATTACTCAGGGCCCTGGGTGGGCTAAAATGTTCTACGAGCCGTCCAAGGGGCACGGGCTGCCGCACGATCCGTCGAAGGCGATCGTGGCGCCGCGCCCGATCGGCTGGATATCGACATTGAACGGGGCAGGCGAGATCAATCTCGCACCGTACTCCTTCTTCAACGCCGTTTCGACGCGACCCTTCATCGTCTGGTTTTCCTCGGAGGGCGAGAAGGACAGCGCTTCCTTCGCCCAGGAGACCGGTGAGTTCGTCGCCAATCTGGTCGGCCGCGATCTTGCGGAGAAGATGAATTACACCTCCGTCAACGCGCCACGCGGCGTCAACGAGTTCGTCTATGCCGATCTCGCCATGGCGCCTTCGCGTCTCGTCAGGCCGCCGCGCGTGGCGGCAGCGCCCGCCGCGCTGGAATGCCGGGTGACGGAGGTCTTTCGCCCAAAGGCGCTGGACGGAACGCCGACGAGTGCCGTCGTCGTCGCCGGCGAAGTGGTCGGCGTGCACATCGACGATGCCTTTTTGAAAGACGGCCTGTTCGACATCACCAAGGCCGGCAATGTCGCGCGTCTCGGCTATATGGACTATGCCAGCGTCAGCGAGGTCTTTTCGATGCGCCGGCCACGCTGGGGTAAGGAGTAGGCTTCAGATTTGGCAAGTCACCGCGCCTTGTCGACATCGGTTCGCCGACGGGCCGTCATGACGGCCCTGATATAGCCGGGCTCGCCGATCCGGATGCTTCCATCGGGAAGGCCGAGGATGCGGTCGAGAGCGATCTCGTAGAGCCTGACGCGTTTCTCCAGGACTTCGATCGCGACCTCCATATCGGCGTCGCTGCCGCCGGTAATCGCCTTGGCGACGACGTCATGCGTGGCCAGACCGAACTGCATGACGATGTCGGCGACACCTTCCGGGTCGAAGGTCCTGAAGGTGCCGCCTTCGACGCCTTGCCGGATGATCCTGACCAGCAGGGGTGAAAACGACGCACTGGCCGCCAGGTTGATGCGATGGAAAAGCACCAGGTTTTCGGGCCGGAACATCGTCTCGAAAAGAGCCCAGGCCTCCGCCGCGGTCTCGATCTTGGCCTGTCGCGACTGGCTGAGCAGGCCATTCAGGCGGCCAAGCGGGTCGAGGCCGGGATCGTCGAGTATGCCCTGGACACCAGCCAGCGCCTGTCTCGCGAAGCGGTCAGCCAGCGCCACCAGAAGAGCGTCCTTGGACGGGAAGTAATGATAGAAGGCGCCTTTCGAGACGCCGGCAGCTGCAATGACGTCGTTGAGGCTCGCTCTGTCGTAGCCCTGCGTCAGGAACAGGGCCTGGGCATGGTCCAGAAGTTCTTCTCGCCTGAGTTCTGGATGCTTGATGACACGGGGCATGACGAACCTTCTGCACGCGACGGCTGTTCCCGTCCAGCACGGGATATCAGATAGTCCGCTTGAATTATAGACCACTGGTCGGTATGATAGACCATTGGTCTGTTTCAGCCAATGCCGCGGGGGCATACCGTGGAAGGTCGATCATGATCGCGAAAATGGTTCTTCAGACATTCATCTGGTTCGGCGTCATGGGCGCCTTGCTCTTCCTGTCAGCCGGCACGCTGCACTGGCTGGGGGCCTGGATCTATCTGGTGGGGATGGTGGGACTCAGCCTCACTCTCGGCATGGCGCTGGTGCGGCGGGACCCCGGCCTGATGAATGAGCGACTGGGTTCTCCCATCCAGAAGAATCAGACCCCTGCTGACAAGGTCCTGCTGTCCATACTTCTCATCGCCATCTTCGGCTGGCAGGTCTTCATGGGGCTGGACGTCCGTTTCGGCTGGTCAGTGGTTCCCGTCTGGGCACAGGTGGTCGGCGCGCTGGTCCTGCTGGTCGGAATCTGGATCTGCTACCTGACCATGCTGGAGAACAGTTTCGCGGCACCGGTGGTGAAGATCCAGGATGAACGCGGACAGCGCGTGATCACCACCGGGCCTTACAGTTATGTCCGCCATCCGATGTATGCCGGCACTATCCTCTTCTTCGCCGGCACGGCACTCCTGCTTGGCTCCTGGTGGGGACTGGTATTGGTGCTCGTGTTCGTGGTTCTCCTGGCCATTCGCACCTTCATCGAAGAGAAAACGCTTCGTAATGGCCTGCGCGGCTATGACGACTACGCAACCGAGGTCCGCTACCGCCTGATCCCGATGGTCTGGTAGCGGCCAGGCGAAATGGTTAGCGCCTCGCGCGGTTCGCCATCGCGGCGGATTCCTTAGCCGCGAACACGCGAATAGCGATTCCCCTTCATCCAAACACAGGTTAGAGCGGTTCGCCGTTTCACAGAAACGGCGAACCGCTCTAACTCTTTGTTTTGACGCAATTCCGGACGGAAAACCGTTCACACTTTTCCTGGAATTGCTTTAAGAGAGCGACTTCGGCGGTGCGTTGGCGCATCGACCTTGGGGATAGTGCGGGGGCACCGGCGGCATGAAGAAACGAGAACTCGCTGGGAACCCGGCTGCGCTACGGCTTCGACAAGAGCATGGCCGCCGGCCCGATCGCGCTGATCGGCTGGCTCGCTGTTGTTTCCCTGCTGATCATCATTGCCGCCGCGGCTTTCCTCGCGGTGACCCGCATCGCGCCCGAGGGCGGCGAGCCGCTGAACTTTTTCGAGGCGTTCTGGGAATCGCTGATGCGCACGCTCGATTCCGGCACGATGGGCGGTGATACCGGCTGGGCCTTCCGTCTCGTCATGCTGGTTGTCACGCTTGCCGGCATCTTCGTCGTGTCGGCTCTCATCGGCGTGCTTAGCGCCGGCGTCGACGGCAAGCTCGATGAATTGCGCAAGGGCCGGTCGCGGGTGCTGGAGACCGATCACACCATCATCCTCAACTGGTCGCCGTCGATCTTCGATGTCATCTCCGAACTCGTCATCGCCAATGCCAGCCGCCGCCGTCCGCGCATCGTCGTCATGGCCAATATGGACAAGGTCGAGATGGAGGACGAAATCGCGGCCAAGGTCGGCAAACCGGGCAATACGCGCATCATCTGCCGCAGCGGCGACCCGACCGATCTCTACGACCTGGCGATCGTCAATCCGCAGAGCTCGCGGTCGGTCGTCGTGCTGTCGCCGGACGGCGACGATCCGGATTCGCAGGTCATCAAGACAGTGCTGGCGCTGGTCAACGATCCGAACCGCCGCACCGACCCCTACAACATCGCCGCCGAGATCCGCGACGGCAAGAATGCCGAGGTTGCCCGCGTCGTCGGCGGGGCCGAGGTGCAGCTCGTGCTGGCCGACCAGCTGATCTCGCGCATCGTCGTGCATTCGAGCCGGCAATCGGGTCTCAGCGGCGTCTATTCGGAGCTGCTCGATTTCGACGGCTGCGAAATCTACACGACCGAGCAGCCTGATCTCACCGGCAAGACCTTCGGCGAAGCTGTCATGGCGTATGAGCATTGCGCGCTGATCGGGCTTTGCGACCAAAAGGGGCGCGTCAATCTCAACCCGCCGTCGGACCTGATGATCGGTGGGGATATGCGCGCCATTATCATTGCTGAGGACGATGCGGCGATCAAGTTGGGAAGCACCGGGATCAAGATCGATGCGAACGTGATCCGCGGACCCCGATCCGTCGAGGCGAAGCCGGAGCGCACGCTGATCCTCGGCTGGAACCGGCGCGGTCCGATCATCACCTACGAACTGTCGCGCTACGTCGCGCCTGGTTCGATCCTGACTATCGCCGCCGATACACCTGGTCTTGAGCAGGAAGTTGCCGGACTGTTGGTCGCTGGCAACAATCTGTCCGTTACCTGCCGCATCACCGACACGTCGAGCAGCACGGCATTGGTAAGCCTGGACGTGCCTTCCTACGACCACGTGCTCGTCCTCGGCTACAGCGAAACCATGGCAGCGCAGCCCGCCGACACGCGCACGCTGGTGACGCTGCTGCATCTGCGCAAGATCGCTGATGATGCCGGCCTGCACATCTCCATCGTCAGCGAGATGATCGACGTGCGCAACCGCGAGCTTGCGGCGGTGACCAAGGCCGATGATTTCGTCGTCAGCAACCGGCTGGTCAGCCTGATGCTGGCGCAGGCGTCGGAGAACCAGTATCTCGCCGCGATCTTCGACGATTTGCTCGACGAGAAGTGTTCTGAAATCTACATGCGCCCGGTCGCCGACTATGTCGCCATCGACCAGCCCCTGACCTTCTGGACGATCGCGGAATCGGCGCGGCTGCGTGGCGAGATCGCCATTGGGTACCGGCGCATCCGCGCCGGAGACGCCGATCAGCGGGCGCTGGGCGGTGTCACCGTCAATCCGCTGAAGTCGGAGGCGCTGGCCTATCTGCCGGAGGACCGGATCATCGTGCTGGCGCGGGATTAAGCGGAAACCCCTGCCGCCTTGGCCCGGGCCAGCAGCCGTTCGGCCAGCCGCAGATGCGGGCGGTCGAACATCTTGCCGTCGATGCCAACGACGCCGGGATTGCCCGCCGCCGCGAATGCGTCGACGATTGCCTGGGAGTGTTTCACCGCCTCGGCCGATGGTGTGAAGGCGGCGTTGATGACGGGCACCTGATCGGGGTGGATCGCCATCTTGCCGGTGAAGCCGTCGCGCTCGGCCTCAGTGCACTCAGTGGCGAAGGCCGCCATGTCGCGAAAGTTCGGGAACACGGTGTCGATCGCAGCGACCTCCGCGGCACCGGCCGCAAGGATGGTCATCAGGCGAGCATGGCGGAACACGTCGGTGTAGCGGCCGTCCTCATCGCGGGCTGTGCGCGCGCCGATCGCCGCCGAGAGGTCTTCCGCGCCCCAGGTGAGACCGGCGAGCCGCGCGCTTGCGCCGGCATAGGTCGCGGCGGCGAGCACACCCGCCGGGGTTTCGGTGACGATCGGCAGGATTTTGGTCGTGCCGTCGGCCAAGCCGTTCTCGGCCTCGCGAACCCTGAGCTTTGCCGAGAGCTGCTGCACATCCTGGCCGCTGTTCGACTTGGGCAGCATGATGCCGTCCGGCTTCACTGGAGCGAGTGCGGCAAGATCATCGTCCGTCAGCCCGGTCAAGAGGTCGTTGACCCTGATATAGATCGCCGAGCTGGTTTGCCCCTGCGCTCGGTGATGAAGCGTGCCGCAATCGCCCGCGCGGCCGCCTTGTTCTGCGGCGCCACGGAATCCTCGAGATCGACGATCACCACATCGGCGCCGGCGCCAAATCCCTTCTCCAGCTTGCGCTCGGAGTCGCCGGGAACGAACAGCAGCGAACGCATCAGGCCGTCTTCTTCAGCATCATTGCTTGCCTTGTGCATTTGGCGATGAGGTCGCCATGCTGGTTGTAGGCACGGTGCTCGAATTCGACGATGCCGCGATCGGGCTTCGATTTGGACTCGCGCACCGAGACGACTGTGGTCTCAACGCGGATCGTGTCGCCGTGGAAGACCGGGTGCGGAAACACGGTTTCCTTCATGCCGAGATTGGCGACCGTCGTGCCGACCGTGATGTCGTTGACCGAAATGCCGATCATCAGGCCGAGCGTGAACAGCGAGTTGACCAGCGGCTTGCCCCATTCGCTCTTGGCGGCGAAATCGAAGTCGATATGCAGCGGTTGCGGGTTCAGCGTCATCACCGAAAACAGCATGTTGTCGCTCTCGGTGACGGTCTTGCGCAGCGTGTGCTGGAAGACACGGCCGACGACAAACTCCTCGAGATATAGCCCGGCCATTTTCCGTCTCCTGCGCTGATTGACGGTTGATAGGCGCTGCATCCAGCGCTCGCAAGCCAGTTAATGAACATGGTGAACCGTTCGTAAACCATTTCTGCCTACCGTCCTCAGCGGGGCCGGAAACCTTCCGGCAAGGGGCGTAAGCAGACGGGCATGGTTGTTGTTTCGCATTTCCTGAAGTGGATCTACACGGCAAGAGTGTCCGAGCGCGCCGCCGCGGCCAATGCGCTGGCCCGGGCCTATGTCAATTCCGAATTGCCGTTCGAGGATCGCTGCGCCGCCGAAGCGGCATTGACGCTGCTGCTCGACGATGCCTCGTCGAAAGTGCGGCTGGCGATGGCCGAAGCGCTCTCCATGAGCCACCACGCGCCGCTGCAGATCATCAGTGCGCTGGCATCCGATCAGCCTGAAGTCGCCGGTGTCGTGCTGGCGCGCTCGCCGCTGCTCACCGATGCCGACCTGATCAACCGCGTGGCGTCGAGCCAGAAGGCAACGCAGAAGCTGATCGCCGATCGGCCTGTTGTCTCTATGGCGGTGTCGGCGGCCATTGCCGAGATCGGCGAGGCGGAAGCCTGCGCCATGCTGCTGGCCAATAGCGGCGCCGACATTGCTTCACTCAGTTTCCGCCGCATGGCCGAACGCCACGGGCATCTGCCGCTGGTGCGTGAGGCATTGATATCGGATATCAGGCTGCCTGCCGACTGCCGGCACATGCTGCTTATCAAGCTCGGCGAGACCTTGAAGACATCGCCGCTGGTCATGGCTTTGATGGGCGCCGCGCGTGCCGACCGCGTCATGCGCGACGCTTGCGTGAAGGCTTCGGTGACGCTGATCGAAGGCACGCGCCAGGAAGAACATGCGGCGCTGATCGAGCATCTCAGGCTGCGCGGCGATCTCACCGCGAGCTTCCTCATCCGCACCATTGCGCATGGCAAGGTCGATTTCTTTGGCTCTACACTGGTCGCGCTCAGCCAGCAGTCCGAGCCGCGGGTAAGGACGCTGCTGGCTGGCGGGCACGACGTGGCCTTGCAGGCGCTGTTCCGCAGCGCCGGCCTGGCCGCCGCCACGCATGCGATCATCCTGCGCGCGCTGAAAATCTGGCGGGAAGTCGCCAACGGCAAGCGCGTCGCCGGCGTGCAGGAAGTCAGCTGGCTGATGCTGAAAGAGGTGGGCGGGCAATCCGCAGAAGGCGATCTTGCCGCCCTGATCAAGTCGATCCATCTCGATGCGCTGCGCGAGAATGCGCGTGGGCACGCACTGGCGATAGCGGCAGCTTAGCCCTTATCCCTCGCGAAAAAATCCGGAAAATCCTCGATCGCGGCGGCGATAATGCGCAATGACGCCGCGATCTGCAGCACGTCGCCGGAGGCGCTTCGCTGGGCGATGGTCGCCGCATATTGGCGGGCGACGGCGACGGTTGCTGTCTGCGGATCGCCAGGGGCGCGGAAGAGCAGTTCGCGTGCCAATCCCCTTAGGAAATTGGCGATCGAAAGCGCGGTTTCGGACGGAACGGCATGCGCCTGTTGCGCCTCGCGCAGCCGCAGGATTTCCAGGCCGACTGTGACGGCGGCGACGCCGCCGCCCAGGACCGCATCGCCCTTGCTGCCGGAATTCTGCACCAGCGGCATCAGCTGGTTGACCCGATCATAGGCGAGGCTCTCGAAGGCCGAACGTCTCGGCACGCGCTCGTGCAGGCAAAGCCGGGCCAGATCCTCGCGCATGGCCCGCACGATCCGGTTTGCCGCGAGCCACGGATCGGCGGGCAGCACCAGGATGAAGACGCCGATCGCCAGCAAGATACCGACCAGCACCGACGCCGAGCCGGCGAAGAACGGGCCAGGATCGTAGGTCATCGCCTGATGCGGGCTGAGGAAAGCGAGGAAGTTGATGGCGAAGGCCGTGGCCACGCCGACATAGCGCGGATTGGCCATGCCCAGCGCCGTTGGCACCAGGATCGGCACGACAAACAGCACGAACCAGCCGAAGCCGGGCAGGGCAGGCATCGCGATCTGGCCGACGAGAAAGGCAAAGGGCAAAGCCAGCAGTGTTCCCTTGAAGAAGCCCCAGGACACCTGCACCGGATCGGGGCGAGCGGCGAAAAGGCTGGATACGACGGCAACGAGAATGACCGTGCCCGCCGCCTCGGACCATTTCGTCGTCAACCAGAAGACGGCGACCAGCAAGGTGGCAAGGGCAGCGCGCACGGCATTGCGTGATGCGCCGGGGTAGTCGCGGTGAACCACCAGGGCAGGCTGCCTGCTGCCGCGAACCGGGCGCGTGACGGGAGCGCGCAAGGCGTCGAGACCACGCAGCACCTGCTTGAAGGCCTCGGCGAAATCGGCGGCGATGGTGAGACGGGTGATGGTGCCGACCCTGTCGTCGCCCTGGTCGACCGAGGCATCGGGAATCTGCCGGGCCTTGGCCGAGATCGCGTCGAGCCGTGTCACCCAGGGGGCGGTGTCGTCCAACGCGCCCGGCTTCGCCGCCAGTTCACTGACAAGGCTATGCAATTCCGATCGCACTGGGATGAGTGCGGCGTTTTTCGGGGCGGCGTGCGAATGCAGCGCGCGTGCCGCCGACAGGGCCGAGAGCAGTTGTCCGATGGTGCGCCGGACCGGATGGGCGCGTGGCGCGAAACTCGGTGCCTCAAGTCTGGCATAGGCGCGCATCTCGCCAAGCGTCTGGGTGTCGGCGACCAGCTTTCGATGCAGGCCGGAGAGCGTTGCGGGATCGCCGCCGGAGAACGCACCGCCGGCATAGGTGGCGAGATCGAGAATGCAGCGTTTCAGCCGCGAGATGATGGCGTCGCTGGCCAGTTTTGGCAGGATCAGCCGGCTGGTCAGGCCAGCGCAGACAATGCCGAGCACGATCTCCGCACAGCGCGCGACCGCGAGGTCGACGACGAGGTGGGGTTGTCCGAAGGCCGGCAGGCCGATGATCATCGCGGTGTAGCCGGCAAGCGCCGCACCATAGGCTTCGGGATTGCGCAGCAGTGACGAGACGAAGGTACAAATGCCGATCCAGACGGCAAGCACGGTCACCAGCACCCATGGGTTGGTGCCGAACACCGTGGTGATGCCGATCGCCGCGATGCCGCCGGCCAGCGTGCCGAGCAACCGGTAAAAACCCTTAGCCAGCACCATGCCGGCGACGGGTTGGGCAACGATGAACACCGTCATCATCGCCCATTGCGGGTGGTCGAGCTTGAGGGCGTAGGCGGCCAGCAGCGCGATCAGACCGGCTGAAACAGTGCGCAGGGCGAAAATCCAGTCCGAGCGCGTCGGCTGTGTCAGCCCGGCCAAACTCGTCTCGAGATAGGTTTTCAGCCGCACCCAGGTCACATTGCTTATCTCCGCAAGTTGAGCCTGTTATGGACCGGCGAGCGACTAGATATCCAGCACTTCCGTCGCTGCGAATTCGGCGCGTTCCTGGATAAAGCGGAAGCGAGCTTCCGGCTTGGTGCCCATCAGCTCATCGACCCTGTCCTTGGTGGCTGAATCGATTTCGTTCACATCGACCCTGAGCAGCGTGCGCTTCCTCGGATCCATGGTGGTTTCCTTGAGCTGGGCTGCCATCATTTCACCCAGGCCCTTGAAACGGCCAAGCTCGACCTTGCCGCGTCCGGTGAACTCGGTGCGCAAAAGCTCGTCCTTGTGCGCATCGTCGCGGGCGTAGGCGACCTTGCCGCCTTGCCGGATCGAGTAAAGCGGCGGCACCGCCAGATAGAGATGGCCGCCACGCACCAGCCCCGGCATTTCCTGGTAGAAGAAGGTGATCAGCAGCGAAGCGATGTGAGCACCGTCGACGTCGGCGTCGGTCATGATGATCACACGGTCGTAGCGCAAATCCTCATCGCGATACTTTGAGCGCGTGCCGCAGCCGAGCGCCTGGATCAGGTCCGATATCTGCTGGTTGGCGGCCAGCTTGTCATTGCCGGCACTGGCGACGTTGAGGATCTTGCCGCGCAGCGGCAACACGGCCTGGCTGGCGCGGTCGCGCGCCTGCTGGCCGAGCCGCCGGCCGAGTCGCCTTCGACGATGAAGAGTTCGGCGCCGGCGGCGGCGTTCTGCGTGCAATCGGCGAGCTTGCCCGGCAGGCGCAGCTTGCGCACCGCGCTCTTGCGCGACACTTCCTTTTCCTGGCGCCGGCGCACCCGCTCGTCGGCGCGCGCAATCACCCATTCAAGCAGCTTCGAGGCTTCCTGCGGATTGTCGGCCAGCCAATGGTCGAACGGATCGCGGATCGCGGTCTCGACAATGCGAATGGCCTCGATCGTCGCCAGCCTGTCCTTGGTCTGGCCGACGAATTCCGGCTCGCGGATGAACACCGACAGCATGCCTGCCGCCGAGATCATGACGTCTTCCGAGGTGACGATCGAGGCGCGCTTGTTGCCGACGAGATCGGCATAGGCGCGAAGCCCGCGCGTCAGCACGTTGCGGAAGCCGGCCTCGTGGGTGCCGCCTTCACCGGTCGGGATGGTGTTGCAGTAGGAATTGATGAAGCCGTCGCCGCCGAACCAGGTCACCGCCCATTCGAGCGAGCCATGGCCGCCTTGCTTCTCGCTCTTGCCGGCGAAGATTTCGCGCGTCACCTGGAAGTCGTCGCCGAGCGACGCCTTGAGATAATCCTTGAGGCCGCCGGGAAAATGGAATTCCGCCTTCGCCGGCGTCTGGTCCTTTTCCTTGATCAGCGAGGGATCGCAGGTCCAGCGGATCTCGACGCCGCCGAACAGATAGGCTTTCGAGCGCGTCATACGGTATAGCCGAGCCGGTTCGAAGGCCGCGCCCTTGCCGAAAATCTGCTCGTCGGGATGGAAGCGGATTTTTGTTCCGCGCCGGTTGTGGACCTCGCCGAGGTGCTCCAGGCCGGTCACCGGAACGCCGCGCGAAAAGCGCTGGCGATAGAGCTGGCGGCCACGTGCGACCTCGACCTCGAGATGATCCGACAGCGCATTGACCACCGACACGCCGACGCCATGCAAGCCGCCCGAGGTCTCGTAGACCTTGGAGTCGAACTTGCCGCCCGAATGCAGCGTCGTCATAATGACTTCGAGCGCCGGCTTCTTGAATTTCGGATGCGGGTCGACCGGAATGCCGCGGCCATTGTCGGTGACTGCCAGATAGCCGTCGGCCGACAGCTCGACATCGATGAAGGTGGCATGGCCGGCGACAGCCTCGTCCATCGAATTGTCGATGACCTCGGCGAACAGATGGTGCATCGCCTTGTCGTCGGTGCCGCCGATATACATGCCCGGCCGGCGGCGCACCGGCTCCAGGCCTTCGAGCACCTCGATGTCGGCGGCGCTATAGCCCTCGCTGCCATCCTTGGTCGCGGCCGGACGTTTGGCTGCCTGCACCAGCGGGTCAGCCTGGCGCGCGGGTGTGCGAACCGGCTGTGGCTGCTTGTCCATATTGCCGAAGAGATCGTTGTTGTCGTCCATGCCTGCCATCGGGTCCGATGCTGCGAATCACCTGTCGATACTGCCACGCTTTGCGGCGCCAAGCGACGGAGGTTCCTGTTACGTTCGGGATTTGACCCGTCTTATCCTAAAACCATTCGATAACCAAGCGGGCGGAAATAGGTCGAATGCCACCGCACAAGATTCCTGATTCTTTAACAATGCGGCCTAGCGTGAGCCCAACATAATAAGAAACTGCGGGCATCAGGGGTTTTCGGCGTGAGGGGCAAGGCCATAACGATGATCGGCATCGCCGCCGTTTTCGGCGCGATCTCGATCTTTGCCGCGGATTTCTGGGTCAAAAGCCAGGCCAAGCCCGATGCCGAGGAGAAGACGGCGTCGATCGCCGCTCCGGCACCGCCCAGGATCGAGTTCAAGACCATCGTGGTGGCGAACGCGCCGCTGCGCTACGGCATGGAACTCGACCGCGCCAAGCTGATCGAAATCCCGTGGCCGCAGGATTCGCTGCCGCAAGGGGCATTTCCCACCATCGACGGGTTGCTTGGCGAAGGCAGTCGCGTGGTGCTGTCGCCGATCGAGGTCAACGAACCGGTGCTGCTGACCAAGCTGTCGGGTCCGAACGGCCGCGCGACGCTCTCCAACATGATGACGCCCGGAATGCGGGCGGTCACCATCCGCACCGACGAGATCGCCGGTGTCGGCGGCTTTGTGACGCCGGGCGACCGCGTCGATGTCGTGCTGACGCGGGATGCCGGCGAAATCCAGGAAGTCGCCAAGAACGCGCAAGGCGCCGCCGGTTCGACCATCACTTCCGAGATCGTTGTTGCCGATGCCAAGGTGCTGAGTGTCGGCCAGGGCGCCGACGAGCGCCAGACGACGCCGCAGGTGACCAATTCCGTGACCATCGAGGTGACGACCGAAGGCGCGCAGAAAGTGGCGCTTGCCCGCACCGTCGGCACGCTGTCGCTGTCGCTGCGCTCCGCCAGCGAAGGCGGCGACGGCCAGAACGGCGTCACCACCATCTCTTCCTTCGGCGGATCGGTGGCGGCCAAGGCTCAGGCAGCGGCCGGCTCGCTGTTCGATGCTATGACCAAGGAGCCGGAGAAGCCGAAATTCAAGACGGTCATCGTGACGCGCGGCACGAAGGCCGAGGAATATCAGGTTCCCGCGCGGGATCAGAACCAGAAGTAAAGGCCGGTGGGGACCGGACGGGACAGGGCAATGTTGATGCGTACCCTATATCGAATGACGGGCCGGTCGCGCTTCGTGCGCACCCTGGCGATGGCGGTTGCACTGGTTGCGAGCGGCATGCTCGCTCTGCCCGGCGCGGCCAAGGCGGACAATGACATCGTCTATGTCTCGTCGACCAAGAATGCGTCGATCAAGGTCGCCAAGGGCAAGCCCAAGACGATCATAACGAGCGCCGCCTTCTACCAGATCGTCATCGGCGATCCGGAGATCGCCAACGTCAATCCACTGACCGACAAATCCTTTTATGTGCTCGGCAACAATCTCGGCACCACCGGCATTGCGCTGTTCGACGAGAAAAAGCAGCTTGTCGGCACGGTGGATATCGAGGTGACGCTCGACACCGACCAACTGGCCAGCACCATTCGCGCCAGCGTGCCGGACGCCAAGATCAAGGTCGGCTCGGCCAATGGCCGTGTGGTGCTGTCGGGCGAGGCCGATGACGCGGTCGCCGCTGAAAAGGCAAACAAGATCGCGACCCGCTTTTCCGGCAACGAGGAGGTGATCAACTCGGTCAACATCTCGTCGTCGCAGCAGGTCCAGCTCAATGTCCGCTTTGTCGAGATCAACCGGCAGGCAGGTCAGGATCTCGGTGCAAAATACAGCGCCAATTTTGCCTACGGCATCGGTGGGCGCAGTGTCGTGCTGAACCCGGATGGGGCGTCGGTGCCGACGGCCGGTACTGGTGAGATCATCGGCAGCCTGCTGTCGAACGGCGTGTCCGTCGATATCGCCGTCAAAGCACTGGAGGAGCGCGGCCTTGCCCGTATGCTAGCCGAGCCCAACCTGATCGCGCGCTCCGGACAGACCGCGAGCTTCCTCGCCGGCGGTGAATTTCCGATCCCGGTTTCAGAGGACAATGGCAAGATCTCCGTCACCTACAAGAAATACGGCGTCAGCCTGGACTTCACGCCGACCGTGCTCAAGGACGGGCTGGTCAGCCTCGACATCGCGCCGGAAGTCTCTTCGATCGACGCGTCGGCGTCCTACAACATCGGCAACATCTCGGTGCCGGGCTTCACGGTTCGCCGTGCCAAGACCTCGGTCGACCTGAAGAACGGCCAGAGCTTCATGATCGCAGGGCTGCTGCAGTCGCAAAACGACATCACCACCTCGCGCATTCCCGGCCTGGGCAAGATGCCCGTCCTTGGGTCGCTGTTCTCGTCGAAATCGTACCAGCGGCGCGAGACCGATCTGGTCATCCTCGTCACGCCCTATCTGGTCAAGCCGGTCGATCCGTCGAAGAAAATGGCCGAGCCGACAGATGGTTCGCAGCCGGCCAGCAATGTCGACTATTTCCTCAACAACACCGAGGAAGTGAAGACGTCGGACACCGGTCGCGCGCTGGCGATGGCCGATGGCAGCGCCGCACGGACCGCCCCCGCCACCACGGTCGGGCACTTCCTCGACCTGCCGAAGGACTGAAGCCATGCGACTGGTCCTGAAATCGAGCATCGCCTTGCTTCTTGCCGGTCTGGCCGGCGGCTGCACCAGCGACGATTACACACGCAGCGAAGGGGTGACGACCGGCCCCGGCAACGCGCAGGCCGCCAACACCGTCATGCAGATGGTCGATCCGTGGAAATACGGCGTCCAGAATACGAGGCTTCTCGTACCTGCCAAGCGCGGCGACGCCGGACCTGTCACGCCCGACCAGGCCGCCGCTTCGAAGGCATCTCAGGCGACCACGGGCAACTGACCCCAAGGGGCGATCAAGCCCACAGGCTGACAAAAAATGGCTAACGGCATCAAGACCAAGAAGATCCTGCTCGTATCGACGGACAGGACCTTCGTGCAGGACACGCGGACCGCATTCGCCGCCTCCGAGATCATCCAGCTCTCGGCGGTGGAGAAGAGTGTCACGGAGTTGCGTGGCGAGATCCAGGAGACCGACTTCGGCGCCATCATCGTCGACATGGACGCGGCGAGGCTGGAGGAGGTCGAGTCGCTGCAGCGCATCATGCGCCGGCTGGAGGGCAAGGCGCCCGTGGTCGTGGTCACCCAGGAGTTCAACGCCGCCGCCGTGCGCATCCTGGTGCAGCTCAAAGTCGCGGACTTCATGGTCAAGCCGATCACCACGGCCGATCTGGTGCGCTCGGTCGTGCGCGCCCTGCAAGGACCGGGGCGTGAGGAAAACACCGAGTCGCAGATCTATACCTTCATGCCGGCCGCCGGCGGCGTCGGCACCACGACGCTGGCGCTGCAGACCGCCTTCCAGCTGCATCACTCGGTGACGCGGGGCGCATCGACCTGCGTGGTCGACCTCAATTTCCAGCAGGGCGCCTGTGCCGAATATCTCGACCTCGAGCCGCGTTTCGACATCACCGAGATCGAGAATCAACCCGAACGTCTCGACCGGCAATTGCTCGACGTGATGCTGTCCAAGCATGCCAGCGGCCTTTGCGTGCTGGCAGCACCAACGCATCCCTCGGAGATGCGCTCGTTCAAGACCGATGTCGTGGTGCGCATGCTGGACCTCGTCTCGGCCTATTTCGACAATGTCGTCATCGACATGCCGCGCACCTGGTTTCCCTGGACGGAGACCGTGCTGCTTGGCTCCAACAAGCTCTATATCGTCGCCGAAATGACGGTGCCGTGCCTGCGCCACACGCAGAGGCTGATCCAGGCGGTCTATGAGACCGCCGGCAAGGAAGTGAAGCCGAACGTCATCGTCAACCGTTTCGAGCAGAAGATGTTCGACAACGGCATCAAGCAGGCGGACGTCCAGGAGATTCTCGGCGAACATTTCGTCGGCGGCATCGCCAACAATTATCGCCTAGTGCGCGAGGCGGTCGATCGCGGCGTACCGCTGCACGAGATCGACCCGAACGCCAATGTCATCAACGACCTGAAGAAGATCATCCTTCCGGAAGAGGCGGTCGCGACCGGGGTCAAGTCGAAGTCGCTGTTCAGCTTCGGCAAGGGTCTGCTGAAGAGGAAGGCCGGATGACCAGTCGTTTTTCCACCCTGCAGAACCGCGACGCGCGCCCGCTCCGTCCGGCCGACTCGACCCCGGTCGCGCATCATGCGGTCGTCATCCCGACCAACCGAAAGGCTTTGGCGGCAAAGCCGGACACCGCACCGGCAAAGAGCGCCAACAAGGTGCTCGATGCGCGCGTGCGCATCCACCGGATGCTGCTTGAAGAAATCAATCTCGTTGCGCTGGAGCGTTTGCCCAAGGAGGAGATGCGCCGGCAAGTCCATGATTTCGTTTCGGAAAAAACCCGCCAGGAGCGGATGGCGATCAACACCGTCGAACTCGAAGCGCTGGTCGACGACATCGTCGACGAGATGGTCGGTCTCGGTCCGCTTGAGCCGTTGCTCAAGGATCCCGACATCAACGATATCCTGATCAACGGCCATGAGAACTGCTTCATCGAAAAGAAGGGCAAGCTGCAGAAGGTCCATATCCCGTTCAAGGATGAGGCGCATCTGCTCAGAATCGTCAACAAGATCGTCGCCGCCGTCGGCCGCCGGGTCGACGAATCGCAGCCGATGGTCGATGCGCGCATGCTGGACGGCTCGCGCTTCAACGCGGCCATCCGCCCGGTCGCCGTCGACGGGCCGCTGGTGTCGATCCGCAAATTCTCCAAGAACAAGCTCGGCCTCCACAAGCTGGTCGAATTCGGCGCCATCACCCAGAACATGGCCGAAGTGCTGGCGGCGGCCGTGCATGCCCGCAAGACGACGATCATCTCGGGCGGCACCGGCACCGGCAAGACGACGATGCTCAACGCGCTGTCGGCCTTCATTCCCGAAGACGAGCGCTTGATCACCATCGAGGACGCGGCCGAACTGCAGCTGCAGCAGCCGCATGTAGCGCGCATGGAGACGCGCCCCGCCAACATCGAGGGCCATGGCGAACTGAAGCAGCGCGATCTCGTCAAGAACGCGCTGCGCATGCGCCCCGACCGCGTCATCCTCGGCGAGTGCCGCGGCGAAGAGGCTTTCGACATGCTGCAGGCGATGAACACCGGCCATGAAGGGTCGATGGCGACCATCCACGCCAACACACCGCGCGACGCCATTTCGCGCCTCGAACAGATGCTGGGCATGACCGGCATGCCGATGACGGTGCAGTCGATCCGCAGCCAGATCGCCAGCGCCATCGACATCATCGTCCAGCTGACCCGGCTTTCCGACGGCAAGCGCAAGGTGACAAGCGTTGCCGAGGTGACCGGCATGGAAGGCGATGTCATCCAGATGCAGGAGATCTTCCGCTTCGTGCGCACCGGCATGGATGCCGATGGCGGCATTCTCGGCTATTTCGAGGCGACCGGCATCCGGCCGCGCTTCCTGGAAGATCTGCGCGCCATGGGCATCGAGTTTCCCGGACGCTATTTCGAACCCGGCCGGCCGCAGGAGTAACCAGGTGTTCGACGGGCTGAGCGCAATCTATGTCGTCTATGCCGGAGCAGCACTCACCGGCATCATGATCGCCGAGGCCTGCTATCTCCTCTATGCAGGCCGCAGCGACAAGCGCACCGCCATCAACCGGCGCATGAAGCTGCAGGAAAACAAGATCAGCCAGGAACAGGTGCTGATCCAGCTGCGCAAGGAGCGCGGGCTCGACGCAGGCACCTCGCTGTTCTCACCGGACCGGTTCCGTGCGCTGCGCACGCAGTCGGGCATGATCATGCCGCTGCCGAAATTCCTGATGATCACCTCTGGCGTGGCGATGGGCATGACCCTGGTCGCCATCTGGTATGGCTTGCCGCTGCTGATGGGGCTTCTGCTGTTCGTCGTGCTGATGCCGCTGGTGCCGGTGATGGTGATGCGCTTCAAGCGCAAGCGCCGGCTCAAGCGCTTTGGCATGCAACTGCCCGAGGCATTGGAGCTGATCACGCGCGGCCTCAAGGCCGGTCACCCGGTGCCGGTGGCCATCGCCATGGTGTCGCGCGAGATGCCCGATCCGATCGGCACCGAATTCGGCGTCATCGCCGATGAGGTGACCTATGGTTCCGATCTGGTCTCGGCGTTGAACTCACTGTTCGACAGGGTCGGTCATGAGGATCTGCCGCTGTTCATCACCGCCGTCTCGATCCAGTCCAGTTCGGGTGGCAATCTGCGCGAGATCCTCGACGGCCTGGCGCTGACGATACGCGAGCGCGGCAAGCTGCGCCGCAAGGTGCGCGCCATCTCGACCGAAGGCCGCATGTCGGCCTACATCCTGACGGCGATACCGGCGCTGCTGTTTGCCGCCATCATGGCGCTGATGCCGGGCTTCTACCGCGATGTCTGGGACGAGCCGAAGACCTGGTATTTGATCGGTGGGTCGATCACCTGGCTGATGCTGGGCAATCTGATGATGTTCAAAATGTCGAATTTCAGGTTCTGACATGCAGGGCTTCATCGAGTTTCTCGCCTCGCTTGCCCCGACCTCCCTGATGCCGGTGGCCATCCTGCTTTTGGCCCTGGGCTCCATCGCGGTCGCCTGGCCTATGGTGACGGCGAAGGGCGACCGCAACGACGTGAAGCGCCGGCTCAAGGTCGACCATGGTGCCGTGGCCGCGAAAGCCGAGCCGCTGCAGAAGAAGAACGCAAATGTCGTGCGCGAGAAGGCGGTGAAGCGGGCGCAGGAATTCTACGCCAAGAGCGATCCGGAAAATGTCGCCCGGTTGCGCATGAAGCTGATCCAGGCCGGCTATATGGAGCCGCGTGCCGTTGGCACCTTCTTCATCATCCGCTTCTCGGCGCTGGTCGGCGGCGCGATCGGCGCCTTTGTCCTCAACCAGTGGCTGGCCAGTGCCGAAGCGACGATGACCAGCCGCTGGGCGTTCGTCATCCTGTCGGGCGTGGCCGGCTATTTCCTGCCCGGCCTGGTGCTGACCCAGAAGGTGCGGGAGAAGATGCGCGAATACCGCAACGGCTTTCCCGATTTCATGGATCTGATGATCGTCTGCTCGGATGCCGGCATGAGCATGGAGGCCGGCATCGAGCGCGTTTCGAAGGAACTCGCCAAGACCTATCCCGCGCTCAGCCAGAACCTGCAGCTGGTGTCGCTGGAACTGCGGGCCGGGCGCAGCCTAGACGACGCGCTGAAGGCGCTCGCCGACCGCCTCAGCCTGGACGAGGTCCGCTCCTTCGCCACGCTGTTGCAGCAGTCGAAGGAACTCGGCACCAGCCTGTCGGGCGCGCTGCGCGTCTTCTCCGACGAAATGCGCCACAAGCGCATGTCGCTGGCCGAGGAAAAGGCGCACGCCCTGCCGGCCAAGATGTCGATACCGGTGACGGTGTGTATCCTGCCGGTGGTGCTGATGATCGCGGTCATTCCGATCATCGTCAAAATGACGGGTCACCACTAGCGGCGCCTAGGTCGCGACGTGTCTGGAATAGTGCCTACTCCGAAGGATCAAAGTGCACTGGACTGCACCCCGAGGGTGAGACACGGTAATTTCTGTGACAGGTTGTTTTCATTTAGAGTTTAGGGCTAGCGCGAAGTTGGCTTCGAATTCAAGCGGCGGGCAGTAACCGAGGGCGGAGTGGAGGCGCTCGGTGTTGTAAATGGTGTCGATGAAGACGCTGATGAAACGTCTTGCGTGCTCGATGTTCTTGAAGCGGCGTCCGTCGACTTCTTCGGTCTTGAGGGTCTTCATGAAACTCTCGGCTTTGGCATTGTCATAGGGATTGCCGGGCCTGCTCATGCTGACGGTGATGTCGTGGCCAGCGAGGCGCTGGCGATAATCGGTCGAAGCATATTGCACGCCACGATCAGAATGATGAATGAGGCTGGCGGGTCTGGGCTTGCGATCGGCAAGTGCGTGCTCCAACGCTGCCACGGCAAGGGAGGCATCGAGGTTGGGAGCCAGCGCCCAGCCCACGACCTTGCGCGAGAAGCCGTCGAGAATGACGGCGAGATAGGCGAAGGCCTCGCGCAGGCGAATATAAGTGATATCCGCCACCCAGATCTGGTCCGGCCCCGAAGGCACCAGGCCACGCAACAGATTGGGCACAATGAGAAAGCCATGGCGGCTGTCCGAAGTGGGTGGCGCAAAAGGCTTGCGGCGCATCGCGATCAGGTTGTCCTCGCGCATAAGCCGCTGAACCCGCTTGGCATTTACAACCATGCCTGAACGCCTGAGCACGGCCGTGATACGGCGGTAGCCATAGAACCGGTGGCGCAGGCTGAGTAATTGGATATGGCTCGTCAGTTCTACATCGGCTTCGCGCGGGGCACGGGCCTCGAAGCGGCGATAATAACTCGCCCGGGACACGCCGGCGAGTTTGCACAGATGCTGAACGTCAACTTTGCCGGCGTCAGATGCCGTCATGGCTTCGATGACTTCCGTGAGACGGGCGCGATTGAGCCTTGCCGATCCGCCGCGTCCAAGGCGCGCAAGGCTTTGTGAAAAAAATCGATATCGAGCGCCTGTTGTCCGATCTTGCGTTCAAGCTCGGCGATCTTCACGCGCGCCTTGGCCAGTTCGCCGCTGCTGCCTTTTGCCGCCGGTTCAGCCAACGGGCGTAACTTACGCCGACCGGGTTTGGGACCGCGCTTACGGTTCAATCCCGCAGGCCCATGCAGCTCCCACGCCTTGCGCCAGTCATGCAGAAGTTTGCGTGAAACGCCGAGTTCGCGGGCCAAAGGCAACACGGCCTCGCCCGCCTCAAGCCGCTTGATCGCCGCTAACTTAAATGCCGTCGGAAACGTTCTGAACGTCATTCTGTCTGTCATAGGTCATCCTCCAGGATAACCTGTCACAGAAATTACCGTGTCTCACCCTCGGGGTGCAGTCCAGCACTGTCACCGTAATTCGCTCGGCAATTTACTGGGAAGGTGAAATTTGCGGGATAGGGTCAGATACATTGTCATGGGGGTTGTGGGGGCAGTTTTTGTAATAGCCTTTGCTATAAGCGGTGCCGTTGACACCGATCTTGTGGGCTATCCACGGTTTCCTAATCCAGAGACAGGAAGGACCGTGGCCTATTCCGTAAAGAATGTGGTAGTTTACATATTTGTCTGGCAAATGAATTTAATTTGTTGGCTACGCGTAGTCGAGATTGTGACGGGCGTATTGATAGCTGTCTTATATATATCTACTCTTATTTGGCCAATGAAAATATGGCCCAAGAAAAATAATCGAAAAGGATTGCTTGGTGGATCGACAGCTGTTGCGCATAGATGGCTCCGTTTCCCTGGCTTGTTCCGTCTACCAGGCGAAAGGAACAGCGAACGCTGGATAAAGCGGTTCAGGTAACGGCACATCGGCATCTGCAAAATCGACAAATGATCATCGACAAACACAGAGCAGGGGCCGACAACCATCACCCTGTCCGAACGCGGCCTGCGACCTGAGAACCCCATGCGAATAGTGTTGTGTGCCGTCGCTCTCGCAGCCGCCGCCCTGTGGCCCGCCTGGGCCATGGCCGACGATTGCGGCGATGCTGCCGCGCTGTTGCGGCAGGCTTATCCCAAGGTTCAGAAAGGCGCCGACGGCGACTCCTTTACGCTCGAACCCCATACCAGCATTGCGCTCGCGGATCCGCAGGACCTTACGCCCGGCTTGGTCTGCAAGATATGGCCTGCCCATGACGATCTGCTGCTGGTCGCAGTGCCGCTGATCGACAGCGCCAAGTCCAGCGACGGCGAGCATTTTGGCGATATCGGGCTTCTGGTCGTCGACAGGGAGACCCTGCAGGTGCGCCAGCGGCTGCTCCAGCCCGGGTTGATGAACGACGATGCCATCGCCATCCGCGGCATCGAATTCGATACCGGCCGTTATGGGCTGGCGCCCGGCGTCACCGCCTTCGGCCTGCGTATCGACATGGCAAACCATTCGCAGCCCAATCCCTTCAATGAAACCGACCTGCGGCTCTACGCCATTGCCGGCAATGCGCTGCACATGGTGCTCGACGGCCTCGTCGTGGCCGGCTTTGGCGGCGAAGGCGACACCAGTTGCGTGGAATCCTTTCATTCCAGCTAGGTCAGCCTGGCGATGAGCCCGACGATCCATCGCGGCTACCGCGACATCATCGTGGTCGCGCGGAAGGATACCGACGAGCCGGCTCCCGACCAGGATGGCGAGTGCCAGTCGCATCCCGGCAAGTCCATGAGCCGGACCTACCGGCTGCGCTATGACGGCAGCCACTATCCGGTTCCGGCCGCGCTCAAGGTCCTGGACACGCCGTGAGACCAACGCTCGCGTTTGCTTGAGCAGTTGCGGCCCAGTGGTTAATGGCCGGTATTCCCGAAACCAAATCTTGTATGCATTTCGGCACCGAAGCTTAACCGCCATGCTGTAGTGTCTTTCCCTGAAGAACGACCCGACAAATCGGGCGACGGGGCAGGGCATGCGTCAGATAAAATTTGCGGCGGCGGCCACGATGGCGGCTGTCTTGATGATCACCGGGTGCACGACGAACAACAACGTCGACACGACCAAGACCACGGCCATTCAGCCGGCGGCAAAGACCGTCGATACCTCTGATCTGGCGCAGGGCAAGGCGCAGTTTCGCGATGCCAATTATGGTCTCGCCGAACAGCATTTCCGCAAGGCGGTCGAGTTGAAGGCCGACAATGCGGAGGCCTGGATGGGGCTGGCCGCTTCCTATGACGAGCTCGGCCGCTTCGACTTTGCCGACCGCGCCTACGGCCAGCTCTTGAAGGTCGCCGGCCGCAAACCTCAGATCGTCAACAATATGGGCTATTCGCAACTGCTGCGCGGCAACAAGAAGAAGGCCAGGGCGCTGCTGCTCGAGGCGAAGGCCGGCATGGCCGACCCCACGGTCGTCAACGCCAATCTCGCTCTGCTGAACAAGGGTTGATGCCGTGTCCTCGCACCGGTCTTGGGTGCGATTGCGGGACAGGCAGTGTCGACCTTTTGTAAACCCTATCGTCAGCTTGGGTCGAAAGATCGGCTGAAAACCATGTCCGAGGGCTGCCGCTGACCTAGAATGCGGCGTAACCGCCGACGCTCGAGAGGCCCCCGCCCGATATGCTGGATTTCAGTTCGCTCCTGCTCGCGGCCGCGCTGTCGGGTACCTGCCTGGCCGTCACCATGTTTGCGATTTGGTTGACCGCGCCGCGGGCGCGTTTCGTGCTGACGGTGGCGTGCGGCATTCTCGTGCTTGTCGCGCATGTGATCCTGTTCTGGCGCTACACCAAGGAGCCTGATCCGCTGCTTTGCCAGATCGCGCTGGCGCTGCTCAGCCTGGGCTTCCTGATCCTCTGCATTTCGGCCATGCAATATCTCGGCGTGCCGGACTACAGGCGTGCGATTGTGCCGACATTTGCCGCCATGGCTGTCTGCGCGGCGGTGACCTTCGTCGGCCTTGACGGTATCGGCTTCGTCGTCACCTACGCGACGGTCACCGTGCTGCTGTCGACGATCGGAGCCATGTTCTGGGTCAATGGCAGTCACGATCGCCGGATCCTGCTGGTGGTTTCGTTCCTGAGCGGTACCTGCGCGGTGTCGTTTGCCCTTTGCGGCGTGGTTCTGATGGCAAAGGGGCAATGGACGCTCGGCGCCGCGCCCGACAATTGGGCCGAACGTCTGAATTCCGTCGTTGCGGTGGCCTGCATGACAGGTCTCGGCGCCTTGACGCTGTCGCTGCACCATCTGCAGGCGCAGATCGAGCTGAAGGCCGAGACGATGACCGATCCATTGACCGGGCTGATGAACCGTCGCGGGTTGACGTCGCACTATGGCGAGCGGCCCTTCGGTCCCTTCATGGCGGTCGTCATGTTCGACCTCGATCACTTCAAGAGGACGAACGACGTCTACGGTCACCCGGTCGGCGACCAGGTTCTGTGCCGCTTCGCAGCCGTCATCAGGAAGTATGCCAGGACAGGCGTCGACGCCTTTCGCCTGGGTGGCGAGGAGTTCGCCATCGTCATGTCGCGGATGACGGAAGAGCGGGCGCATGATCTCGCCAGCAAGATCGGCGTTGCCTTCGGCACCGAAATCGTTACCACACCGCTCGGTCCGTTGCGCAGCACGGTCAGCGGCGGCATCGGCTTTGGCGGCGCCGAAGGCAGCAGCCTCGACGAGGTGCTGGCCGAAGCGGACGCAGCACTCTACGCGGCCAAGCATGCCGGCCGAAATTGCGTCATCAGCCATAAAAGGATGGGCAAGGCCGAACCGGTCAGGCCGGCCTTGCGCTCAGCGTAGAGCGGGCTACTCCGCCGCTCCCAGATAATCAGACAAAGGCGGGCAGGAGCAGACCAGGTTGCGGTCGCCGGCGACATTGTCGATGCGCGACACCGGCGGCCAGTACTTTGCCGCCGTGTCGGCGTCGCCGGCGGGATAGGCCGCTTCCAGGCGCGAATAGGGATGGGTCCACTGGCCGGCCAGCGCCTCGGCGGCGGTGTGCGGTGCGTTGACCAGCGGATTGTCGGTCAGCGGCCATTCGCCCTTCGCCACCTTGGCTGCCTCGCCGGCGATGGCGATCATAGCCTCGCAGAAGCGATCCAGCTCGCGCTTGGGCTCGGACTCGGTCGGCTCGACCATCAGCGTGCCGGCGACCGGAAACGACATGGTCGGCGCGTGGAAGCCGTAGTCGATCAGGCGCTTGGCGATGTCATCGACGCTGATGCCGGCGCTCTCCTTGAGCACGCGGGTGTCGAGGATGCATTCATGCGCGATGCGATCGTGCCGGCCCTTGTAGAGCAGTGGGAAGTGCGGCGCGAGCCGCGTCGCCACGTAGTTGGCCGAGATGATGGCGGTCTCCGTTGCCTGCTTCAGGCCGGCGGCGCCCATCATGCGGATATACATCCAGGTGATCGGCAGGATGGAAGCGCTGCCGAAGGGTGCCGCCGAGACGGCATGCGCCGAGCCTTCGGTGACATGGCCCGGCAGATAGGGTTTTAGATGCGCCTTGACGCCGATCGGGCCGACGCCGGGGCCGCCGCCGCCATGCGGGATGCAGAAGGTCTTGTGCAGGTTCATGTGGCAGAGCATCGGCGCCGATATCGGCGGGGCGGGCCAGGGCGACCAGAGCGTTGAGGTTGGCGCCGTCGAAATAGACCTGGCCGCCATGCTCATGAATGAGGGCGCAGAGGTGGCGCGCGCCTTCTTCGTAGACGCCGTGCGTGGACGGGTAGGTGAACATCAGCGCCGCGAGATTTTTGGAATGCTCGTTGGCCTTGGCCCGCATATCGTCCATGTCGATATTGCCGTCCTCCAGGCAGCGCACGACGACAACGCTCATGCCGGCCATCGCCGCGCTTGCCGGATTGGTGCCATGCGCGGAGGAGGGGATCAGGCAGACGGTGCGATGGCCTTCGCCGCGCGAGCGGTGATAGGCGCGGATGGCGAGCAGGCCGGCATATTCGCCCTGGCTGCCGGCATTGGGCTGCAGGCTGACGGCGTCGAAGCCGGTGATTTCCGACAACCAGCCTTCCAGCTCGCCGATCATGGCACGGTAACCGGCCGAGTGCGCTGATGGCGCGAAGGGATGCAGATTGGCGATGCTTGGCCAACTCACCGGCATCATTTCGGCCGCCGCGTTGAGTTTCATGGTGCAGGACCCGAGCGGGATCATTGAGCGGTCTAGCGCCAGATCCTTGTCGGCCAGCCGGCGCAGCAAGCGCATCATGTCGGTTTCCGACTTGTTCTCGTTGAAGACCGGCTGGGTCAGGAACTCTTTTCCGCGTGGCTTGCCGGGCACCGTGCTGCTGGTTGAAGCCTCAGCCTTGGCGCCGAACAGGGTCGCGATCGCATCGAGATCGGCGTCGGTCGAAGTCTCGTCGAAGCTGATGCCGACATGCTCGGCGTCGATGACGCGCAGCAGCCGGCCGGTCTTTTCGGCGGCGGCGGCGATCTGCGCGGCCTTGCCCTTCGCCTCAACCGTCACCGTGTCGAAACGGTGGGCGCCGAGCACCGAAATGCCTGCCTCCTTGAGGCCGCTCGCCAGGCGGTTGGCCAGCGCGTGGATACGCCCGGCAATCGCCTGCAGCCCGGCGGGTCCGTGCCAGATGGCGTAGGCCGTCGCCATGTTGGCAAGCAGCGCCTGCGCGGTGCAGATGTTGGAGGTCGCCTTGTCGCGGCGGATATGCTGTTCGCGTGTTTGCAAGGCCAGGCGGTAGCCGGGCCGGCCCTTGCTGTCGGTCGACTGGCCGACGAGGCGGCCCGGCATCAACCGCGTCAGCCTGTCGGACACGGCGCAATAGGCGGCATGCGGGCCGCCAAAGCCCATCGGCACGCCAAAGCGCTGCATCGGCCCGACGGCGATGTCGGCGCCGAGCTTTGCCGGCGCATCGGTCAGCGTCAGGCCAAGCGGATCGGCGATGAAGACGACAATGGCGCCGGTGGCGCGAGCCTTGTCGATCGCCGCCTTGTGGTCGCCATAGACGCCAAAGGTGTCGGGCCACGAAACAAGCAGGGCAGCCGTGTTGTCGTCGATCGTCTCGCCGTCGATCTCGATGCCAAGCGGTTCGGCGCGGGTGCGCACGACATCCAGCGTCTGCGGGTGCGGCGTGCCGGCAAGCGCCACCTTGGTACGCTTGTCGCGGTGGTGGCGCAGCGCGATGCCGACTGCTTCAGCCACCGCCGTCGCTTCATCGAGCAGGGAGGCCGATGCCACCGGCAGGCCGGTCAATTCGGTGACCAGGGTCTGGAAATTGAACAGCATTTCCAGTCGGCCCTGGCTGATCTCGGCCTGATAGGGCGTGTAGGCCGTGTACCAGGCCGGATTCTCGAACAAATTGCGCTGGATGACCGGCGGCACATGCACGCCGTGATAGCCAGCGCCGATGAAGCTCTTCAGCACCGTATTTTTCGCCATGGTCGCCGACAATTCGGCCAGCGCTTCGGCTTCGCTCGCCGGCGCGGGCAGGGCCAGCGGCACGTCGAGGCGAATCGACTGCGGTACGGCCTGGCTGATCAGCGTCTCGACGGAGGGAACGCCGATCACGGCAAGCATGGCTCTGACATCGCTGACATCAGGACCGATATGGCGGGCCGAGAAAGGGTAGGGTGCTGCGGTCATGTCAATACGTCCTGTTATCAGCCGATATGGGCTTTGTAGGCGGCTTCATCCATGAGGCCGGCGAGCTGGCTTTCGTCGGCAAGCTTCATCTTCCACAGCCAGCCGGCGCCGGTTGCCGCCGAGTTGACGAGCGACGGGTCGGACGACAGCGTGCCGTTGGCCTCGGTGATCTCGCCATCGACCGGTGCATAGACATCCGAGGCCGCCTTGACGGATTCGACCACGACGGCGGTATCGCCTTTGCTCAGCTTCTTGCCGATCTCGGGCAGCTCGACGAAAACGAGATCGCCGAGCTGTTCCTGCGCATAGTCGGTGATGCCGACAGTGGCGATGCCGCCTTCGACGCGGAGCCATTCGTGATCGGAGGTGAAATAGGTCGTTGCCATCGGGATTATCCTTTGCGGTAGCGATGAGGAGTGAAAGGCAGGGAACTGATATCGACGGGGATTTTCGTGCCGCGTACGTCGGCGAAGACCCGCGTTCCAGGCTTTGCCAGCGCTGCGGCGACATAGCCCATGGCGACTGGATGGCCGGCCGAGGGGCCAAAGCCGCCTGATGTGACATGGCCGGCGGGGTTGCCGTCGGCGTCGAACAGGGCAGCGCCGGCGCGCACCGGCTGGCGGCCCTCCGGCTTCAATCCGACGCGCTTTTGCGCCGGGCCACGCTCGACGGCGGCGCGCAAGGCATCGGCACCGATGAAGGCGCCGGACGCGCGGATGTCCTTGGGGATCGCCCACATCAGCGCGGCTGCGGCCGGGTCGGTCTCCGGCGTGATGTCCTGGCCATGCAGGCAAAGCCCGGCTTCCAGCCGTAGGCTGTCGCGTGCGGCAAGGCCGATCCACAGCACGCGCTCATCCTCGAGTAGCTTGGTGACCAAATCCCGCGCATCCGCCGCCGGCAGGCCGATCTCGAAACCGTCCTCGCCGGTATAGCCCGACCGGCTCATGAACCAGTTTTTCCGCGGCTCGACGCCATGCATGAACAGCAGCGAGCCGGTCTCGATGCCGGCACGGGAGAGGGCTGCCCAGGCCTCGGGTCCCTGGATGGCGAGGAAGACGCGGTCGAGCGGCTCGACCTTCACATCGAAATCAGCGGCCAGCGCGCGCAAATGCTTTTCGTCGGCGACGGCGTTGCCGGCATTGGCGACCACCATGAAGCGTTCGTTGCCGAGGCGGGTGACAATCAGGTCGTCCAGGATGCCGCCTGCCTCATTGAGGAAGAAGGACAGTTTCGACTGCGAGATTTCGAGTGCGCCGGCATCCAAGGGGCAAGCGCGGTTGAGCAATGCAACCGCCTGTGGCCCGCTGACCTCGAACAGCTTCATGTGCGAGATGTCGAACAGGCCCGCATGTTCGCGGGTGTGAAGATGCTCCTTCATGACGCCGGCTGGATAGGTCAGCGGCATCGACCAGCCGGCAAAGGCGCCGAAGCGCGCACCGGCGGCTGTGTGGATATCTTCGAGGGGAAGGTGTCTTGAGTCGTCGCCCGTCATGTCATCTCCAGAGTCGCACGCAATCGGCCGCTGATGGCGACCAGTCCGTGCCCCTCTGTCTGAAGCCTGAGAGACTCGCGCAGCCGGAACTCTGTCAGCGGCGCTTACACCTTCGGCGCGGGGGCAAGCCCCGACTTTCCAGAGTGTCTTTCCCGTCTACGGTTCTTTTGCCTGAGAGATTTCGGGCGATTTCCCCTTCGGCGGCAGCTCTCGCTGCTCTCTCCCGCAAACAGGTAGGACTCGAAACCCTGAGCCCTCGACGCGCCATCCATAGCCCGTCGGCGACACCTTGTCACCTCCCAGCGACATCTAAAGGTGCGTTGATATTCAGGTGATGCCGGCAAGTCTTCGCTAACCACGCCGTTTGCCGGTTTTTCAAGACACTCCTGATATAGCTGGCTGATGTAACGCTTTGGGGCGGACGGGGACGACAATGGGCGAATTGATCATGAGCGCGCCGGTGGCGGGGCTGACATCGAAGAATCGCATTGCCCCGGAAGACGTGGTGATGCTGCGCCGCGACGTGTTCGCCGATGGCGTGGTGACCCGAGGCGAGGCCGAGGCGCTGTTCGCGCTCGACCAGACGGCCAAGGATAAATGCGCGGATTGGGCGCCGTTTTTCGTCGAGGCAGTGACCGACTACATCGTCCATCAGGAAAGGCCTTCGGGCTACATCTCGCAGGACAATGCCGACTGGCTGGTCCGCACCATCTCGCGCGACGGCATGGTCGACAGCCGCACCGAGCTCGAATTGCTGGTCCATGTGCTGGAAGAAGCGAGATCGTCGCCGGGCAAGCTTTGCGTCTATGCGCTGGAGCAGGTCGCCCATGCCGTCATCGACGGCAAGGGGCCGCTGATGCTGGGTGGCGCGCTGGTGCCCGGGCTGATTGCCAAGGCGGAGGTCGAACTGCTGCGCCGTATCCTCCACGCCCATGGCGGCGACGGCAACATAGCGATCACACGGGGCGAGGCCGAGGTGCTGTTCAGGATCAATGAACAGACTGCCCAGGCCAAGAACGATCCGTCCTGGAACGATCTGTTCGTCAAGGCGATCGCCAATTTCGTCATGTGCTCGGCCGGCTATGAAGCGCCGACCCGCGATGTGGCGCTGCGCCAGGAGAGCTTCCTCGAACACGCCGATCCGGAAATCGGCGGCTTCTTCAGCCGCATGGTCTCAGGCGGCCTTGCCGGCATCATCGAGGCCTACCGGTCCCCGGATGATATCGAGGCCGAGTGGGAAGCCAAGAACAGGGCGGCCGAGGCGCTGGCCCGCCGTGCCGAAACGATCGATGCCGGCGAAGCCAGATGGCTGGTCGGACATATCGGCGTGGACAGGCCTCTCTACGAAAACGAACGCGCGCTGCTGACGCTCATCAAGCACGCTTCGCCGGAGATTCATCCGGCGCTGAGGCCGCTGCTCGACAAGGTCGCCTGACAAACACCGGGTTGCGGATCAGGCCTGGTCGGCGTCGATGTAGATCCGCGCAAGCCCTTCCCTGACGGTCGACATGGCATCGGCGAGACTAATGCCGATGTGGTCACGCATCAGCCTGGCGGCCCCGTCGGCATCGCGGGCGACCATGGCGCGGGCGATGTCGCTGTGTTCGGTGTAGGTCGTCGACAGTCGCCGGTGCTTCTCCACTTCAATCTTGCGCACAAAATGAATGCGGACGTTGATGCCTTCAAGCATGCGCGCCAGTTCGGAATTGCCCGACAGCCTGGCGATGCGGATGTGGAATTCCTCGTCCTTGGCTGTCAGTTCGGCGCTGGAAAACGAGTCCGCGCGCGCCATGGTGATTGTCCACCAGTCGACGAGCGCGGCGAGATCCTCATCTGTCGCTCGCTGGATTGCCAGCCTGACGGAGCGCTCCTCGAGCACGGTCCGCACGTCGGAAAGATCGACGACCTCCTCGACATCGAAGCCGCGGCAAAAGAAACCGCGATTGGTCTGGAAGTTGATGAGCCCCTCGGTGACCAGCCGCTGCAGTGCCTCCCGGATTGGGCTGCGGCTGACATTCAGCCTCGCGGCAAGCTCCACCTCGTTGATGCGTTCGTTCGGCTTGAAGCGATAGTCCATCGCCATCCGACGGATCTCTTCATAGACACGCGGGCCGGTCTTGATCGGCTTGGATGCCGCGCTGTTGTCCTGGTTGGCTTGCCTGGTGGGTCGGAGCATGGCGTCAGTCAAGCCTTTGCGGCGCTCGGCGCGGCGAACCGCGGCTGCGCAGGGAGGATTCCGTCGAGAGCGATGGGCACGGCGCGGCCGGCGATCAGGTCGGCGACGATGCGGGCCGATCCATGCGCCATGGTCCAGCCGATATGGCCATGGCCGGTGTTCAGCCAGAGGTTGCGGATGTTCCTGAGGCCCAGCACCGGTAGATTGTCAGGCGTCATTGGTCTGAGGCACGCCCTCATCTCCGCGCGATCATAGTCGATGCCGCGCGGGAACAGCTCCCGCGTGACGCGTTTCATGAAGGCGAAATCCGAGGGCTTGTGGCTGCGATCATAGCCGGCGAACTCCGCCGTGGCTGTGACGCGGATGCGGTCGCCCATCGGCGTGATGGCAACGAGGTTGTGTTCGTCGATAACGGGAAGTTTTGGAGCCAGGGCTCGGTCGACGACGGGAATGGTCAGCGAGTATCCCTTGATCGGATAGATCGGCAGGCCAAGACCGATCTTGCGGGCGAGGATCGGGCTTTCCGCGCCCAGACACAGGACATAGCTATCGGCTGACACCTCACCCTTGTCGGTGACCACCCGGGCAATCGCATCGTTGCCGCGTTCGATGCTTAGGATCCGGGTGCCTGCCAGGATCTTGCCACCCCTCGACTCGACGATGGCCGCCAGCGCACGCGTGAACTTGGCGGCGTCACCGGTTTCGTCGGTCGGACACACTATGCCGCCGGCAATGCCGTCGCGCGACGAAGCAAGCGCCGGCTCGCGGTCAACGATTTCCTGCGCGTCGACGACGCGGATTTCCTGACCATCGGCTTCCAGCAGGCGCATGTTGGCGACGCCCTTGTCGAGCGCCTGACGGCTGCGATGGAAGTAAAGAATGCCGGCCGACGTCCTGTCGTATTCCAGACCTTCTTCTGCGACGACCTCCTGAAGGACCGATTGGGAATGGACCGCAAGGCGGTGCTTGAGGAGGGTGTTGCGGCGTGCCTTGGCGGCCGTGCATTGCATGAGGAAGCGCAGCGACCAGCTGTAGAGATGCGGGTCGGCGGAGAGCCTGAAGCGAAGCGCTTGGTCTTCAGGAACAGCGATTTCAGCAGGATTTTTGGCGCGGCTGGCGATGACCAGACGAAGGAATGGCCGGGCGCGATCATGCCGGCATTGGCCCAGCTCGCGCCCTCGGCCACCTGCGGCGCCTGCTCGAGAACGGTGACCGT
Organism: Mesorhizobium kamtschaticum; assembly: GCF_056174585.1. Classification (NCBI taxonomy): domain Bacteria; kingdom Pseudomonadati; phylum Pseudomonadota; class Alphaproteobacteria; order Hyphomicrobiales; family Phyllobacteriaceae; genus Mesorhizobium; species Mesorhizobium kamtschaticum. The sequence continues at coordinate 4,537,423 of NZ_CM149691.1, forward strand.
GTGGCCGTCCTTTTGCAGTTGATAGGCAGTGGTGATCCCGACAACACCCCCGCCCAAGATCACTACGCGCATCGCCGCCCCGAATGGCTGTCATTTCATTGTCGACAATTCAACAGGAAGACGCCGATCGTTGTCAACGGCGGATGCACCGGTAGCCAGGAAGTGGTCCATTCCGGCCGAAATGCACTCCGCTTTTGGCCTCCAAGCCTCAGGAGGCTCTTGACACCTTCGCCATAGTTGCCGTTTCTATTGTCGACAATTCGGATTGGCATCTGGAAAGGGGATTGCATGGACACCCCGGTTACGCACGCCGACAACAGACTTGTCCTCGACAAGGAACACATTCCCTTCAAGACCGACGAGGGTATCGGCACCCGCGCCAATCTCGGTCTGCTCGTCCTGCGGACCGATCAAACCATCGAGGACGAATTCCGCTACGCGCTGCCCGCGCGCGACGTCGCGCTCTACGAGGCCCGGCTCTACAGCGATGTCGAAATCACGCCGGAGAACCTGATGAAGATGTCGGCGGTGATCCCCGGCACGGTCGGCCTCTTGCCCGACGTCAAGTTCGATGTGATCGGCTTTGCCTGCACGTCGGGAGCTCTTGTCATCGGCGAGGACAAGGTTGCCGCGCGGGTTCACGAGGTGCTGCCAGGCGTACAGGTGACCAACCCGGTGACAGCGGCGCGTGCCGCGCTGAAGGCCCTGGGCGCTTCGCGGATCGCGCTGCTTACGCCCTACCTTGCGAAAATCAACCATTCGCTGCGGGCCTCGCTGATGGCGCGGGGGATGGACATCCCGGTCATGGGCTCTTTCAATGAAGCCGACGACAATGTCGTCGCACGCATCACGCCGGCTTCGGTCAAGCAGGCCATTCTCGAGATCGGCGCATCCAGCGAGTGCGATGCGGTTTTTGTTTCCTGCACCAGCATGCGCGTTGCCCGGATAATCGAGGAGGTCGAGAAGGAGCTGGGGAAACCGGTCACGTCAAGCAACCATGCGCTTGCCTGGCACATGCTGCGAACTCGGCGGCGTCGCCGAGGAAATTGCCGGAAAGGGCGAACTGTTTCGCTGTTCGCTGTAGCACGGTTGCTTGAAAAGCCGAACCAATCGACATCAGCGGTTCAAAACCGCTCCACCACAGGGCGAGCAAGCCGCGAGCGACAAAATGGCTGCGCCTAACGCAAATCTGCGCCCAGCAACAGTGTCATACATCCTGTCTCTATCCCAGGTCACCCCGGGACAGTGGCGCCTATGCGTGACCGTAGGGACCTTGCGGCCGGATTTGGCAGGCCGGAAAACACCCTCTCGGTTTCGATAGGGTTCGTCGGCCATGAAACTCCTCTAGTGTCGGGTGGGGACGTCCATTCTCAGGGGAGAACAACACATGACCATGCTTCGTAAGATGCTTGCGCTTGCATTTGTCGCCGGCCTTGGCTCGACAACACTGGCCTTCGCCGGCGGGATGACGCCGCAACAACAGGCCGACGCGCGCACCAAGGTCGAAACAGCCGTGGCGCTGGCCAACATCGCCAAGGCCGACAAGGACGGCGAGGCGATGCTCGTCGCCGCCAGAATGCTGGCCGAGGCCGGTCCGGTGGCCGAGCAGGGCGCCAAGATGAAGGACGGCAAGCCGACGCTGATGGACACCGGCAAGATGGCCAAAATGGCCAAGGACATGGGCGCCGACGCCAAAAAGGCCGATGCCGTTGCCAGCATGGCGACGTCGAACGGCGAAACGGCGCGCAGCGACGGCTATTGGTATTACAGCTGCGATTCCTACAACAATTGTCAGTGGATCTACGCCGGCTATTGAGCGGGGCCGGGGCTCAAATCAAACCTAGGTGTCGGGATCGGCCCGTGATCTCCACGGGCCGATCATCTTTTTGGGAAGCGGGTCAGATTCCGCCGTACCAGTCGTAACCATTGTCTTCCCAGTAGCCGCCGCGACCGCCGCCGACATTGGCGAAGCCGTCGACCAGTTCGATCTTGTAGAGATATTTCGGCATCTTGTAGCCGAGCTGGCGCTCGACGCGGACGCGTAGTGGCGCGCCGTTCTCGACCGGCAAAGGTTTGCCGTTCAGGCCATAGGCCAGGATCGTCTGCGGGTGGCGGGCATCGATGAGGTCAATCGTGCCGTAGTATTTGATGTCGCCGGACAGGCTGCGGTCGATCGTGTCGAGGCAATGGAACATGACATAGCGCGCCTGCGGCTTGACCACGGCCTGGTCAAGCAGCAGCGACAGCGGCGTGCCGGTCCATTTGGCAATGCAACTCCAGCCCTCGACGCAGTCGTGGCGGGTGATCTGGGTGCGGCTTGGCATGTTCTGCAGCTGCTCGCGGGTCAGCGACAGCGGCTTTTCGACCAATCCGGAGACCTCCAGCCGCCAGTCGGCGAAATTGTTGGCGAGCAGGCCCTTGTAGGTGTCATCGTCGGGCGCGGTGACGCCATTCGGCCGCTGCGGCTGACGGATGTCGGCCTCGGTGAACTCCGGCGCCAGCGCGTCACGGCCGGCGAGCAGGCGTTGCGCACGATATGTCAGGCCATTGGCGTTTTCGAGGAAACTGCGCAGGCCGCTGCCGATGCTCAACTGGCTGTCGAAGGCGTCGCAGCCCGATACCATGATGCCGGAGGCGCCGAGGCTGGCTGCGGTCAGGAATTTCCTGCGGCTGATCTGGAACTTCGCCATGTCAGGCACTCCTCTCGGTCGTCTTGTCGTCATGCGCGGGAGGATCGGTGCGATACCAGCCGGTGATGATGGAGCGCAGTTCGTTGATCGGGCCGGCGGCCAGGATCATCAGGGTGTGGATGATGAAGAAGCCGACCAGCAGCAGCATGACGGTGAAATGGATGGTGCGCGCCGTCTGCCGGCCGCCGAGCAGATCGTTGAGGAAGGGCAGGACCGAATTCATACTGGGCGACATGGCTAGGCCGGTGATGATCATCAGCGGCAACAGCACGAACAGCACCCCGCCATAGGCCATCTTCTGCAGCGTGTTGTATTCGCGCGTGTGGTGGAATTTCAGCTTGGCGTGGTCGATGATGTCCCGCGGCAGCCGCTTGAGGTCGTCGAGGCGTGGCGCCAGATCGCGCCTGATATGGCCGTTGATCAGGCTGGCGACCAGCCAGACGATCAAGGTCGTCGTCAGGATCCAGGCGAAGAAGAAATGCACGACGCGGGCGGTGCCGAGATCATAGTAGGACGGGATGGTCACCCAGGACGGAAAACCGCGCGCCGTCTCGTTGCCGGCCGGACCCGACCAGCCAAGCACGCCCGTCGTGTCAAAGCGGTGCCCGAAGATTTCGGTGTAACCGCGCGGACCGGCGCTCGTGTTTTCGGCACCGATCTCGAAGATCGTGTTGTTGTAACCGAAACCGGATTGCTTACCGATGTAGAGCTGCGGCCGGGCGTTGAAGATCTGCAGGCCGGACAGCAGCATGAAGAACAGCGAGATGGCCCAGAGCCAATGCGTCAGCCGTGTCCAGCGCGACTGCCGGTAGATCAGCGTCTTGTCGTTCGAAGCGGGAACGCCCGGTCCAATTTCGGATTGGCTTCTGGCAACCGATTCCATCTTGTCTCGTCTCCCGGCCTCGCGGCGCGACCTGCGCGTTCATTGTCCTCCTGATACGTCGCGATCCAAACCGATGTTTCACCTGATCACGGATTTATTATGGACCGCCCAGGCTGACGGCGAGATTGACCGCGGCGGCGACGATGACCGTGTTGAAGAAGAACGACAGGATCGAATGGACGAGTACGACACAGCGCATATGCGTCGTCGAGATGTTGGTGTCAGCGGTCTGCGCCGTCATGCCGATCACCGTTGAGAAGTAGAGGAAATCCCAGCCCTCCGGCCGTTTGTCGCCTGGGAACAGCAATCCACCGATCGGGATTTTCCTCTTGGTCTCAGTGTCGACCGCATCGCCGTCCATCCAATAAACATGCGCATAGTGAAGTGCCGCCATGGCATGGATGGTGAACCAGCCGAGCGGGATCGACAGCAGCGCGAAGCCAAGTTCAACGGGATGGCCTCTGTCCTTCTGATTGATCAGCAGGAACAAGGAGATAAGGGCTACGCCGACGACGACAAGCGTCACCGCGAAGATGACCAGCACCGGCAGGTCGGTGGCGCGTGCATTCTTGCTCAGATACTTGCCGGTGAACGTGGGCATCTGGCTGACGACAAGAATGACGTAGGCGGCGAAAAATGCGTTGGCGCCGATCGAATAGGCGAGCGGAGCGTGCAGCAGCAACGCCACGAGGAGCGCAAGCGCACCGAAACACGCCGAGACTGCGAACAGCATGTGGCGCTGCATGGGGTTCTTGATCGGGGCTTCGGCGGCCATGGCGGTCTCCACCCTGGATGACGCTCGGTTTCTAGCTGGGTGTGGCGGATTTCAGCGCGCGCCGCAAGATGCGGTCGAGTTCGCCAAGGAACCGCGAGCGGTCCTGCGGTACGAAGCTGGCATTGTAGCCCTTGCTTTCGCCGGTCTCGCGCAAATGCTGCTTCAAGTCGCGCATCGCCACGGCCATGCCGATGGTTTCCGGCGTGAACGGGCGCCCGGTAGGCCCAAGCACATGCGCGCCGAGCGCCACCGCGCGGGCGGCAAGCGGAATGTCGGCGGTGATCACGATGTCGTTGGATTTTGCGTTCTCAACAATCCAGTCGTCGGCGGCGTCAGCGCCCTTGGAGACCACGACATTGCGGATCATCGGATCGCGCGATGGCCGCAAGCCGCCATTGGAGACGTAGGTGACGATGACGCCAAGGCGCTCGGCAACCTTTTCCACCTCGGCCTTGACCGGGCAGGCGTCGGCATCGACGTAGATGGCAGGTGCAGGCATTGTCTCTCCGAAACGGACAGGGGCCGGAAACGTGTCCGGCCCCTGCCTGAAATCCTACAGCGTTCAGGCCGGCAAAGCGCCGGACTTCTTCGCCGTCCAGGTGGCGATATAGTCCATCAGGCCGGGGTTGAGGCAATCATAGGGTTCGAGCCCGATTGTCTTCAGCTGCGCCCGGATGCCGTCCATGCGTTTCGGGTCGACGCCGGATTCGATGATCGACGAGACAAAGGCGGTGAAGCCGGGCGGTGACCAGCCATCCTCCAGGAAGCGTTCGGGGTGGATGAAGGACAAGCCCTTGAACGGATGGTCGCGCTCGACCGGGCCGTGCATGTGGACGCCGCAGCCGGTGCAGGCATGGCGCTGGATCAGCGCCGAGGGATCGACCACCTTGAGCTTGTCTCCATTCTCGGTGACGGTGACATCGCCGGTGCCGGCAACGGCAACCACCGAGAACACCGCGCCGTCCGGCTTCCAGCATTTGGTGCAGCCACAGGCGTGGTTATGGGCGATCTGGCCCTTGACCTTCACCTTCACCGGCTTGCTGGTGCAGGCGCAGACCAATGTGCCGCCGGCAAAGCTTGCGCTCTCCTTGGGCAAGCCATTGTCGATTTTCGGATGCAGTTTCTCCGCCATTCTTTTCTCCTCCCGTTTGTGAACCACAGAGGTCGCTGGCCGGTCGGTCGGCGGCTTGTGGCCTTGCTTCAGTAAACGACGACGCTTCGGATCGACTTGCCCTCATGCATGAGGTCGAACCCCTTGTTGATGTCCTCGAGCTTCAGCGTGTGGGTGATCATCGGATCGATCTGGATCTTGCCGTCCATGTACCAGTCGACGATTTTTGGCACATCGGTGCGGCCACGTGCGCCGCCGAAGGCGGTGCCCATCCAGGTCCGCCCGGTGACCAGCTGGAACGGCCTGGTCGAAATCTCCTGGCCAGCTCCGGCGACGCCGATGACGACCGACTTGCCCCAGCCGCGATGCGAGGCTTCCAGCGCCTGGCGCATCACCTTGGTGTTGCCGGTGCAGTCGAAGGTGTAGTCGGCGCCGCCGATCTGGTCGGCGCCGCGCTTGGTCATGTTGACGAGGTGAGGGACGATGTCGCCGTCGATCTCCTTCGGATTGACGAAATGCGTCATGCCGAACCGCTCGCCCCATTCCTTCTTGTCGTTGTTGAGGTCGACGCCGATGATCATGTCGGCGCCGGCAAGCTTCAGGCCCTGGATGACATTCAAGCCGATGCCGCCAAGGCCGAAGACCACGGCAGTTGCGCCTTGCTCGACCTTGGCGGTGTTGATGACAGCACCGATGCCGGTGGTGACGCCGCAGCCGATGTAGCAGATCTTGTCGAAGGGGGCGTCGGGATTGACCTTGGCCACCGCGATCTCGGGCAGCACGGTGAAGTTGGAGAAGGTCGAGCAGCCCATATAGTGGAAGATCTTGTCCTTGCCGATCGAGAAGCGCGACGAGCCGTCGGGCATCAGGCCCTGGCCCTGCGTAGTGCGGATGGCGGTACAGAGGTTGGTTTTTCTGGACAGGCAGGACGGGCACTGCCGGCATTCCGGCGTGTAGAGCGGGATGACATGGTCGCCCTTCTTGACCGAGGTGACGCCCTTGCCGACATCGACCACCACGCCGGCGCCTTCATGGCCGAGGATGGCCGGAAACAGGCCTTCGGGATCGGCGCCCGACAGGGTGAATTCGTCGGTGTGGCAGATACCGGTCGCCTTGATCTCGACCAGCACCTCGCCCTCGCGCGGACCGTCGAGGTCGACCTCCATGATCTCCAACGGCTTTCCGGCGGCGACAGCGACAGCGGCGCGGGTTTTCATCAGGCGTCCTCCAATGCGAATTTTTTTCCAAGGTTTCAGGTTTTATCGACACGATCAACTGGAAGCTGGTGCCGAGACTGGGCCACAGCGCAGAATTGGAATCGCAAATCGATTGAAAGGCAGTGATTTGCATGGTCGGCTTGACCCCGCAAGCACAGGCCATAAAAGGAACGACCGACCGGAGGGGAATGACCTCAGCATGTTCACGAAAATCCTGATCGCCAATCGTGGCGAGATCGCCTGCCGCGTCATCAAGACGGCGCGCAAGATGGGGATTGCCACGGTCGCCGTCTATTCCGATGCCGATCGCGATGCCGTGCATGTCGAGATGGCCGACGAGGCGGTGCATATCGGGCCTTCGCCCGCCGCGAAGAGCTATTTGCTGCCTGAAAAGATCATCGCCGCCTGCAAGGAAACCGGCGCGCAGGCCGTGCATCCCGGCTATGGCTTCCTCTCCGAGCGCGCCGCCTTCTGCGAAGCGCTGGAAGCGGAAGGCATCGTCTTCATCGGGCCGAAGCCCAAGGCGATCAAGGCGATGGGCGACAAGATCGAATCGAAGAAATTCGCCAACGCCGCCAAGGTTTCGACCGTGCCCGGCTGGCTCGGTGTCATCGAGAATGCCGACCATGCCGAAAAGATCGCCGGCGAGATCGGCTATCCCGTGATGATCAAGGCCTCGGCCGGTGGCGGCGGCAAGGGCATGCGCATCGCCTGGAACCAGTCGGAAGTGCGCGACGGCTTCGATCGGGCACGCTCCGAGGCCAAGAGCTCGTTCGGCGATGACCGCGTGTTCATCGAAAAATTCATCGTCGATCCGCGCCATATCGAGATCCAGGTGTTGGCCGACGCGCATGGCAATGCGCTCTATCTCGGCGAGCGCGAATGCTCGATCCAGCGCCGCAACCAGAAGGTGGCGGAAGAGGCGCCGTCGCCATTTCTCGATGCCAAGACGCGCAAGGCGATGGGCGAGCAGTCGGTGGCATTGGCCAGGGCCGTCGACTACCAGAGCGCCGGCACGGTCGAGTTCATCGTCGACAAGGACAAGAACTTCTATTTCCTTGAAATGAATACGCGATTGCAGGTCGAACATCCGGTGACCGAGCTCGTCACCGGCATCGATCTGGTCGAACAGATGATCCGCGTCGCCGCCGGCGAAAAGCTTGGCCTGAAGCAAGGCGACATCAAGCTGAATGGCTGGGCGGTGGAAAGCCGGCTCTATGCCGAGGACCCGTACCGCAATTTCCTGCCGTCGATCGGCCGGCTGACGCGCTACCGGCCGCCGGAGGAAGGGACATTCGGCGATGTCGTCATCCGCAACGACACCGGCGTCACCGAGGGCTCCGAGATTTCGATGTTCTACGACCCGATGCTGGCCAAGCTGTGCACCTGGGCGCCGACGCGCATCGAAGCGATCGATGCCATGTCGGAAGCGCTCGATAGTTTTGTCGTCGACGGTATCGAGCACAACATTCCGTTCCTGGCGGCGCTGATGCAGCATCCGCGTTGGCGGAAAGGACAGATATCGACGGCATTCATCGCCGAAGAGTATCCCGACGGCTTCGCGCCGATCGTACCCAACAGCGAGGAAAAGGCCGTGCTGGCGTCAATCGCCACAGCGGTGGAGCTGCTGCGCCGCGACCGGCTTGACCGGCTGGGTGGTAGGCTGGCGCCGCATTCGGGAGCGCTCAAGCGCGACTGGGTGGTGAAGATCGGCGAAGACTATCTCCAGGCGTCCATCCTCGAAGGCATGATTTCGATCCCGATGGAGATCGACCTGTCGATCGAGGGCGGCAAGGCGCTGACCGTCTCATCCGACTGGCGGCCGGGCGACCTGATCTGGCGCGGCACGGTCGGCAAGCGCAGGGTTGCGGCCCAGATCCGGCCAGTCGCCAATGGTCTTCGCATCGCCTGGAAAGGCATGTCGGTGACCGCGCGCGCCATGCTGCCGCGCACCGCCGAGTTGGAACGGCTGATGCCGGAGAAGGTGGCGCCGGATACGTCGAACCTGCTGCTCTGCCCGATGCCCGGCCTTGTCGTGTCGATCGCTGTTACCGAAGGTCAGGAGGTCAAGGCCGGCGAGACTTTGGCCGTGGTCGAAGCGATGAAGATGGAAAACGTGCTGCGGGCTGAGCGCGATCTTGTCGTCTCGAAGCTCAACGCCAAGCCCGGCGACAGTCTCGCGGTGGACGCGGTGATCATGGAATTCGCCTAGAGACTGTTTGGAAATTCTACTCTGGCGGCCATCTGATGGCGTTTTCTGCGCTTCCGGTGCTCACGGACCCAAATGTCCGCTGCGCTCCGGTTCTCGAAACCACCACCATATGACTCGCCAGAGCGAATTTCGAAACAATCTCTGGGTGGGTGAGCAGGCAATGGAAGCCTGTGGTCATCAGTCGTTTGTGCTGGACTGGTATCGCCCGGTCCCGGACAATACATTTCCATCGACTCAAAGCCCCGGGCAGCGCGAGAAACCATGGCGGATGACAGACTTCCACGCGATCCCCTGAAGCGCGAAGCAGCGATTGCTGCCGCGCGACCGGAGGTGCCGGCGCGGCCGTTCGTCCATCTGCGCGTGCATTCCGCCTATTCGCTGCTCGAGGGTGCGCTTCAGCTCGGCAAGGTTGTCGGCCACGCCGTGAAAGACGAAGCGCCGGCGATCGCCGTCACCGACACCAACAATCTGTTCGGCGCGTTGGAGTTTGCGCAGAAGGCGGTCAAGGACGGGATCCAGCCGATCATTGGCTGCCAGATCGCGCTCGCCTTTTCCGGCGAAAACAGCGACGGCCAGCGCGACCGCCGGCGGCAAGGCCCGGAGATGCGGCCGGTCGTCCTGCTCGCCGCGACGGAAGCCGGCTATTCCAATCTGGTTCGGCTTGTGAGCGGCGTCTACCTGGAAACACCGCCCGGTGAGGCGGTGCACCTGACCACCGAGACGCTGACTGGACAGAGCGATGGGCTGATCTGCCTCAGCGGCGGACCGCGCGGCCCGATCGGCAACGCCTTGAAGGAGGATCGCCGCGATCTGGCCGAGGTGCGGCTTTTGACGCTCAAGGCGCTGTTCGGCGACCGGCTTTATGTCGAACTGGACCGGGTCGCGGGCTACGACCGGGTCATCGAACATCAGACGATCGATCTCGCCTATGCGCACGAACTTCCGCTCGTTGCCACCAATGAGGCCTTTTTCTCCTCGCGCGACGATTATGAGGCGCATGACGCGCTGATCGCCATTGCCGAGGGCACCGTCGTTGCCGTCGATAACAGACGCCGGCTGTCGCCGGACAATTTCCTGCGCAGCCAGGCCGACATGGCAAAGCTGTTCGCCGACCTGCCGGAAGCGATCGACAACACGGTCGAGATCGCGCTGCGCTGCTCCTACTATCCTAAGACCCGCAGCCCGATCCTGCCGCGCTTCACCGGCGGCGATGCCTCCGACAAGGATGCGGCCGAAAAGGCCGAGGCCGCGGAACTCGCCCGACAGGCGCGCGAGGGGCTCGACGCGCGGCTCGCTTTGCACGGACCGACGCCGGGTTATACGATCGAGCAATATCGCGAGCGGCTCGAATTCGAGCTCGGCATCATCGAGAAGATGAAATTCCCCGGCTACTTCCTGATCGTTGCCGACTTCATCAAATGGGCCAAGGCGCAAGGCATTCCGGTCGGACCGGGCCGTGGTTCGGGCGCCGGATCGCTGGTCGCCTATTCGACGACCATCACCGACATCGATCCGCTTCGCTTCTCGCTGCTGTTCGAGCGCTTCCTCAACCCCGACCGCGTGTCGATGCCCGACTTCGACATCGACTTCTGCCAGGATCGCCGCGAAGAGGTGATCCGCTACGTCCAGCAGAAATACGGCCGCGACCAGGTTGGACAGATCATCACCTTCGGTACGCTGCAGGCGCGCGCCGTGCTGCGCGACGTCGGCCGTGTGCTGCAGATGCCCTATGGCCAGGTCGACAAGCTGTCGAAGATGGTGCCGCAGAATCCGGCCAATCCGGTCAAGCTGGCGGACGCCATCGCCAATGAGCCGCGCTTTGCCGAGGAGGCCGAGAAGGAGCCGATCATCCAGACGCTGCTCGACATGGCGCAGAAGCTGGAAGGTCTCTATCGCCACGCCTCGACACACGCCGCCGGCATCGTCATCGGCGACCGGCCTTTGTCGGAACTGGTGCCGATGTACCGCGATCCGCGCTCGGACATGCCGGTCACCCAGTTCAACATGAAATATGTCGAGCAGGCCGGGCTGGTAAAATTCGACTTCCTCGGCCTGAAGACGCTGACCGTGCTGGAGACGGCGGTGAAACTGATCCGCCGCCGCGGCATCGACATCGATCTGGCGACGATTCCGCTCGACGATCCCGACACCTATGCCATGCTGTCGCGCGGCGAAGTGGTCGGCGTGTTCCAGGTGGAAAGTGCCGGCATGCGCAAGGCGCTGATCGGCATGCGGCCAGACTGTATCGAGGACATCATCGCGCTGGTCGCGCTTTACCGGCCGGGCCCGATGGAGAACATCCCGACCTACAACGCCAGAAAGCATGGCGAAGAGGAGATGGCGTCGATCCACCCCAAGATCGACCATCTGGTGAAGGAGACGCAAGGCGTCATCGTCTATCAGGAACAGGTCATGCAGATCGCGCAGGAGCTGTCCGGCTATTCGCTCGGCGAAGCCGACCTTCTGCGCCGCGCCATGGGCAAGAAGATCCGCGCCGAGATGGACAAGCAGCGTGAGCGCTTCGTCACCGGCGCGGTGGAGCGCGGTGTCAGCAAGCCGCAAGCCGACTTCATTTTCGACCTGCTGGCCAAGTTCGCCGACTATGGTTTCAACAAATCGCATGCCGCCGCCTACGCAGTCGTCTCGTACCAGACCGCCTATCTCAAGGCGCATTATCCGGTCGAGTTCCTGGCGGCGTCGATGACGCTCGACATGGGCAACACCGACAAGCTGGCCGACTTCCGCCAGGATGCGCTGCGGCTTGGCATCGAGGTTCTGGCGCCGTCGGTGATGACGAGTTTTCGGCCTTTCGAGGTCGGCGAGAACCGCATCTATTATTCGATGGCCGCCCTCAAGGGCGTCGGCGACGCGGCGGTCGAGCACATCGTCGCCGTGCGTGGCGAAAAGCCGTTCAAGAATCTCGCCGATTTCTGCGAGCGGGTCGATCCCAAAATCGTCGGCAAACGCGTCTTCGAAAGCCTGATCATGGCCGGCGCGCTTGACTGTTTCGGTCACGACCGCGCCCAGATGTTGGCCGGCGTCGAACGGATGATGGGCCTGGCTTCACTCGCCCAGCAGAATGCCGTTTCCGGCCAGGCCGATATTTTCGGCGCCTCGCTCGGCGCTCAGTCGCAGGCGCTCAATCTGCCGGCGACGGATCCCTGGCTCGCCGCGGACCGGCTGCATCGCGAGTTCCAGGTTGTCGGCTTCTATCTCTCGGCTCACCCGCTCGACGAATACAAGGCGGCGCTGCAGAAGATGCGGGTGCAGAACTGGGCGGAGTTCTCGGCGGGCGTCAAGCGTGGCGCCACCGCCGGCCGCCTGGCCGGCACGGTGACCAGCAAGCAGGAGCGCAAGACGCGCACCGGCAACAAGATGGGCGTGGTGGCCTTTTCCGATACCTCCGGCCAGTACGAGGCCGTGCTGTTTTCAGAAGCGTTGGCCCAGTACCGTGACCTCCTGGAAGCCGGCCGCTCCGTCGTCATCACCGTCGCGGCGGAGGACAGGCCCGAGGGCGTCAATTTGCGGATCAACTCCGTGCAGTCGCTGGAAGACGAGGCAAGCCGCATCCAGAAGGCACTGCGCATTTTCGTCAGGAACGATGGGCCTGCCTCGATGATCCAGTCCCAGCTCACCCAGCGCGGCGAGAGCCAGGTGAGCATTATCGTTCTCAAGGAAGAGGCGCAGGGCGAAGTCGAGATCGCCTTGCAAGGCGGCTACCGCGTCTCGCCACAGATCGCCTCGGCGATGCGCGCGGTGCCCGGCGTGGTCGAAGTGGAATTGGTGTGACCGCGCCCCTTGGCACGCTTCGGCACCTGCCACCTATGTCATCGCGATCAGCATGAAGGCCGCGGACAAGCGCGCATCACAGGATCGTTCAGCGCTGGCGCGGCTGCGCCACAGGCTGCGAAAGCTCTATCATGGGCGCACGCCCGCCGCCTTCCGGTTTCAGGTGGTGGCAATCGTCATCGATCTGGCCATCATCGCCTTCTTCATCGCGACACCCGTCATCCAGCAATCGGCCTCGTTCCTGTGGCTGGACTATGCGGCGGTAGCCCTCGTCGGCGCCGATCTGATTGCCAGGTTGCTGGCCTCCAACGATATGCTGCGGCTGATGAAGCAGCCGACCTCCTGGGTGGATGTCTTCATCCTGCTGACACTGCTGATGCCGACGGCGCTCGCCAATCTCGGTTTTCTGCGCATCCTGCGGCTGTGGTCGTTGTCGCGCAGCGGTTCGATCTGGCGGCATTTCGAGATGCGTGGCCTGCGGCCCTGGCGCGAGGCGAGCCACGCGGTCATCAACCTGCTGACGTTTCTTTTCGTCATCACCGGCTTCGTCTACACTTTCTTCTTCCGTACCGGTGAAGGGCTCGAAAACTACATCGACGCGCTTTATTTCACCGTCGCCACGGTAACGACAACCGGCTTCGGCGACATCGTGCTGCCGGGCATAGCCGGCAAGCTGACCGCGATCGTCACCATGATCATCGGCATATCGCTGTTCGTCAGGCTGGCGCAGGCGATATTCCGGCCGGCCAAGGTGTTCTTTCCCTGTCCGCAATGCGGGCTGCAGCGGCATGAACCGGACGCGGTGCATTGCAAGGCCTGTGGGCATGTTCTCAACATACCCGACGAAGGTGACTAGGTGCATTGATATTCAGGTGATGCCGGCCTGCGAACGGCAGCTTCCTGCGCTTCCGGCCTTCGCCGGCCGAAGCACTCGTGAGTAGCGTGGCAACTAAGGCTACGGCCGGCGTAGGCCGGTACTCATATGTGGACGGCCCCCTGCTTGCAAGGCTCGGTTGGGATGGTTTGATCGGATCGCTTGCGCTCATATGTCCGGCCTTTTGCGCGCGGATTTGTGAGCGCTGGCCAAGATGGGCTTCACGGATAGCGAGTTCCAAACACGTACACGACATTGGCTGCCGGTGAGCACCTCGGAATGCCTCGCTTGTCCCGGTTCGACCGGTCACGCCATCTTCTCCTCTGCTTGCAAGTTCCGGCCTCGACGTCGAACGTGAACTCGACGCCGAACTCTGATCTCTTACGGCTGCACCGAGGTCGGATGGATGGCGCTGATAGGGCGATAATGCTCGCCGCTGACCATCAACCTCCAGGCGATCCGAGCGAGCTTGTTGGCCAGCGCCACCGCTGCCAGCTTGGGAGCTTTGCGCGCAATCAAGGCCCGTAACCAGGGCCAGACCCGTTTGCTGCCACGCCGCATGTGCTGGATGAGAGCGGTCGCGCCCGCCACCAGCACACTTCGCAGCATCTCGTCGCCGGCGCGGGTAATTACGCCGAGCCTGTTTCTACCTGCTGTTGAATGGTTCTTCGGCGTCAGTCCGAGCCAGGCGGCAAAGTCCCGTCCCGATCTGAAGCCATGCGCATCCGTAACCTTGATGGCCAGCAGCGTCGCTCCGACGGGACCAACCGCCGGTATGGCGGCCAACCGCTGGCTCACTTCGCTCTGTCTGTGAAGCGCAAGCAGCTTCTCATCGAGCGTGGCGACCTCGGCGCTGATATGCGCATAATCGCGCGCCAGCGTCTCGAACATGTCCCTGGCCGTGTCCGGGATCGTCACATCAGCGCGAATGTCAGCCAGCAGATCGCCGAGGCGGGAAAGCCCCTTGGGCGCGACAAGACCGAACTCCGCCGCAAAGCCTCGGATCGAATTGGCGAGCTGCGTGCGCCGGCCGATGAACCGCGCGCGCAGTTTCGCCAGCATTTGCGATCCCAACTGGTCGGCGCTCTTGATCGGAACAAAACGCATCTCTGGCCGGCTCATCGCCTCACAGATCGCCCCGGCGTCCGCCGCATCCGACTTGGAGCGCTTCACATAGGGCTTCACGTACTGCGGCGGCAGCAACACCACTTCATGGCCCAGCGCGCGCAATTCCCGCGCCCAGTAGTGCGCCGCGCCACAGGCCTCCATGCCAATTTTCAGTCCCGAAAGCTCGGCAAAGAAGGCAAGCACCTGATTGCGCCGCAGCTTCTTGCGCAACACCGGCTGTTCAGCTTCATTCACGCCATGCAACTGGAAAACGCTCTTTGACGTATCCATGCCAATGCGAATAAGTTTATCCACGGACGGTCTCCCTGGTTTGAGATCTGCAACGACCTCAATCTGGCACATCGCGATGCCGTCGGGGGCCGTCCACCCCAACACGTACTTAAATGTACGCTCCGCTCCGGTTCTCGGAACCTACCGTTCTCGACTCGGCCTGACCTGAATCTCAATACACCTAGCCGGGTGCTAAGACGCCGCCACTTCGGCCGCTCGCACCGGCTTGCGCTGCAGATTGAGCAGATTGCCCATCAGGATGAGCAGCGCGCCTCCGGCGGTGAAGGCGTCGATCTGTTCCTGATAGAGCAGCCAACCGACCAGCGCCGACAAGGGCACCCGCAGGAAATCCATCGGTGAAATGACGGTCGCGTCGGCATAGGTGAGCGCGCGGGCCATGCAGAAATGCGACGACATGCCGGTGAAGGCGATCAGCAGGATCCATGGCCAGAGTTCGAGCGACGGGGTGCGCCATACGTAGAGCGCGGGGATCAGGCCGACCGCCGACTGGATGATCAGCATCCAGAAGATGATGCGCACGACGCTGTCGGTGCGCGTCAGCGATTTGACCAGGACCAGCGACACGCCGAAACAGACAGCGGCGCCCAGCACGACGAGATGTCCCGGATCAATCGAGCCAACGCCCGGGCGCACGATGACCACGACGCCAATCAGGCCGAGCACGACTGCCGCCAGTTTCGGCCGGCTCAGCCTTTCGCCAAGAAAAGTCACCGCCAGGATCGCCGTCCAGATCGGCGTGGTGAATTCGATCGAGATCAGCACCGCCAGCGGGATCAGCGTCAACGCGTAGAGCCATGCCGCCTGGCCGCTATAGTGGACGACGTTGCGGGCGATATGGGCGAGGGGACGCTGCGTGCGCATCGCCGCAAAGCCGCCACTCGTCAGCACCAGCGGCAAGAGAATGAAGAAGCCGATCACCGAGCGCAGTTCTAGAACCTGGAAGACGTTGAGTTCGGCCGTCGTGGCGCGGCCGGCGATCGACATCCCCAGGAAGGAGGTAATCGACAGCGCCATCCAGAACGCGGCCTTTGGGATCGAGGGGGTGGGTGCCATTGCTGCTATCTCGCAGGGCGCGGCTTTTGCCGCAATCGCTAGCTGATGTATTCTTCTGGGCCAGTTGCGGCGACCAGCTTGCGAAACCGTCATGGTGCTGGCGGAACCTGAGACGGCCAGGGGCGTTGAGTCGCGATATTTTGTCCGTGCTTTGCAAAACCTGCCTTTCAATATCGACAAGGAGAGTCCCATGAGACCATTCGCGCAAGTCGCGCTCGCTGGCTGCCTGGTGATCGCCGCCGGCGCAGCTCATGCCGACGAGACCAAGTTCCTCCAGTCGTTCAAGGGTAATTTCGCCGGCAAGGGCACTGTGCAGGTGACCACGGATGTGCCGAATGTCAGTGTTTCCTGCAGCTTCAAGTCGAATGCGACCTCAACCTCGCTCTCACTGGATGGCAATTGCCGCGGTCTCGTTGTGGTGTCGCGGGCCATCAGCGCCAATCTGAAGGTCACAGGCGCGAAATACAGCGGCATCTATGTCGGGTCGCGCACCGGACCGGCACAGCTGAACGGCAGCCGTTCGGGCAACGCGATCAATCTTGGCATCCGCTGGGCGAAGGAGGTCAATGGCGATCGCAAGGCACGGATGACGGTGGAGAAGCGAGGCGAGAACGGCATCCGGCTGACGGTCATCGATACCGATCCGAAAACCGGCAAGAGCGTGGTGACGAGTCGTATCGATTTGACGAGAGTCTAGCGTCCCGGACTCTAGCGTCCCGGAAGGTTCAGTCTTCCAGCTGTTCCGGCGGGTGGGCATCGCGGCCCCTGCCGAACGTATAGCCGGTTTCCACCGCCTTGCGGCCGAACTTGTCGCGCAGCGCATCGATGGCGCCTTCGGCCATGGCGCGCTTGCGAGACTGCACGTCGACCAGGTCCGGCGGGTCCGCCTTGTCGTCGTCCGAGAGGTCGCTGACGCCGATGCCGAGCAACCGAAATTTCGTTCCGTCCGTTTCCTTGCGAAGAAGCTCGACGCCGGTCTGAAAGATACGGTCCGCGAGCCTCGTCGGGTCGCCGAGCTGGCGATTGCGCGTGCGCAGCTTGAAATCCTGGGTCTTCAGCTTCAGCACCACGGTGCGTCCGGCAATGCCCGACTTTTTCAGCCGCGCCGAGACCTTTTCCGAAAGGCCCCTCAGCACCGCGACCAACTCATCCAGCGATGCGATATCGGTATCGAAGGTGGTTTCGGCCGATACGCTCTTGGCGTCCTGGTCGGGATCGACGCGGCGGACGTCCTCACCGCGCGAAAGCCGGTAAAGCCGGTCGCCCATCGTGCCGTAGCGGCGCATCAGGTCGCCACGCTCCATCTTCTGAAGCTGGCCGATGGTGCGAATACCGTCGCGCTCCAGCGTCGCGTTGAAAGCCTTGCCGACGCCCCAGATCATGGTCACCGGCTGCTCCGCCAGGAAGCCGACCGCCTCGGCCTCGCCGATGACCGAAAAACCGCGGGGCTTGCGGAAGTCCGAAGCGATCTTGGCGAGGAATTTGCAATAGGAGAGGCCGGCCGAAACGGTGATGCCGACCTCCTTCTCGACGGCCAGCGCAAAGCGCGCCAGCACCACCGCCGGCGGCAGGCCGTGCAGCCGTTCGGTGCCGGAGAGGTCGAGAAACGCCTCGTCGATCGACAGCGGCTCGACCAGCGGCGTCAGCGCCTGCATCATGGCGCGCACCTCGCGGCCGACGCGCACATTTTTCCATGTTGGGCGGGATCACGACCGCCTCGGGGCAGGCCTCGAGCGCCTTGAACATCGGCATGGCCGAGCGCACGCCGCGGATGCGGGCGATGTAGCATGCGGTGGAGACAACCCCGCGCTTGCCGCCGCCGATGATCAGCGGCTTGTCCTTGAGCGCCGGGTTGTCGCGCTTTTCGATCGCCGCGTAGAAGGCGTCGCAATCGATGTGGGCCAGATGCAGCCGGTAGAGCTCGGGATGGCGGGCAAGGCGAGGGCTGCCGCAGCGCTCACAGCGGCGCGTTTCACTGCGCTGAAAGGTCAGGCAGTCACGGCAAAAACCGTGATCGGGATTGTTGACAGGGGCCGCCATCGCTGCGAACATAAAGAGAACAGAGGCAATCGTACGACAGTGCAGGGTCAGCCACAAGCTTGACCTGGGGAGAACCGTATGAGCACGACCATAGTGCCGCTGGCGCCTGAGCTTTGGCCTGATTTCGAGGACCTTTTCGGCAAGCAGGGCGCCTGCTATGGCTGCTGGTGCACGCATTTCCGGCTGGCGCCGGTGGCGCGGCGCGAGAATAGCCGCGAACGCAACAAGGACCATATCAGGGCGCGCATTGAAGCCGGCCCGCCGCCTGGCCTGTTGGCCTTCGAGGACGGCAAGGCGGTCGGCTGGATGCAGATCGGGCCACGCGCCGACGTGCCCGAATGGAACAACAAGGGCAGAGGCTCGGCGCCGATCGATCCCGGCGACGCTTCGGATCCGGCCGTGTGGGCGATTTCCTGCTTTTCATCCGCGCCAAGGCGCGCGGCAAGGGCATCACCCATCGCCTCGTCGAAGGCGGCATCGATTTCGCCCGCAAGAACGGGGCACGGCTTGTCGAGGCCTGCCCGATCGACCTGTCGCGCGATTCGCGCTCGATCGGCCTGTTCGTCGGCTCGTCGGGGGTGTTTGAGAAGGCGGGGTTCGAGAGGCTTGTGGAACGTAAAGCGGGTCGACCGCTGATGCGGCTGGTGCTGGAGCCGATTGCCTGACTGTCATCATCTTGCAGTTGTGATGGTATTTCCCTACCAGAAGTACCGAAACGATTTTGCCTTCGACCCAACGGAGAATTGCCGTGAACCGTATGTTGCCAACTGCCTTTACCGCCCTGCTGTTCTGCGCGCCCGCTTTCGGCCAGACCGTCGACAGCCAGGGGGCGAAGCAATTGTCCGATGACCTGTCGCGCTATGTCGGCAAGCAGGCGCTCGACAAGGGCATTTTGAAGGTCTCGGTCGAAGGCAATGCTTACAAGATCGTTTTCGATTTCAAGGCGTTGGCCGCGAGCTTTCCAGACCAGAAGCTGGGGAAATTCGACTTTGCCCCTTACGCCTTGATGGTCAAGCCGCGCAGCGACGGCACCTGGGATGTCTCGATGGACTTTTCGCAAAGCGCGTCCTTCGAGTTCAACGGGCCCGAGGGGCTGCAAAGCACGCAGTTTTCGATCAAGGACGGCAAGGGTTCCGGCGTCTACGACCCGAAACTGGCGGCCTTCATCAGCGGCGCCAGTTCGATGGCTGGCATGACGATCGCATCGAAGGACGGCAAGCAGCAGGTGGATGCCAGTGCCGGCGCGGGCACCGCGACGATTGCCGCCACCAAGGCCGCCAATGGCGGCGTTGATTTCACGACGTCGCAGAAAGTTTCTAATTTCGTCGAAGCGATCAAATTCAATGATCCCGAGAGCGGGCTGAATTTTCCGGTCACCGTGAAGTCGCCGGAATTGTCGGTGGAAGCCAGCGGCAAGGGCGTGCAGACTAGGCCGCTGCTCGACCTTCTGGCATTTGCCGTGGCCAATGAGGACGAGAAGACGCTGAAGGCGAACCAGGCGCAGCTGAAGTCGCTTCTGCTCGCCGCGCTTCCGGTGTGGGAGCGCATCGACGGCACCTATGGCTTCAAGGATTTCGCGGTCGACAGCCCGATCGGCACTTTCGGGGCGACCCAGCTCAGCACCGCGTTCGGCAGCGACGGCGTTTCCCAGAACGGCAAGGTCACCTACGGCATCAAGGCCTCGGGGCTGACCGTGCCGCAGCAGCTTTTGCCGAGCTGGAGCGTGGCGCTGCTGCCCACCGATATCGACCTCAACTTCGGCGGTGCCAATATCGATCTCGACAGCATGGCGAAGAAGGCGATCGAAGCCTTTGATCTCAATAAGGAGCCGCCGCTGTCGCCCGAGTTCGGCGACCAGCTCAAAGCCGACTTCCTGGCCAAGGCGCCGAAGGTCGTCATCGGCCACAGCACTGTGAAGAACAAGGATATGGAGATCGCGCTGGAAGGTGAGATGACAAGCTTCGGTGAGAAGCCCGACGCTAATCTCACGGTCGATGTCGCCGGCTTCGACAAGATCATGGAGCATCTGCAGGAAGCGGCGAAGGCGGAGCCGGAGCTGGGGCAATACGTGCCCGTCGCCCTCATGGCCAAGGGTTTTGCCAAGACGCTGCCGGACGGCCGACTGGAATGGGCTGTCAGCACCAAGGCCGACGGCTCGGTCACCGTCAATGGCGTCATGCTGAAGCCGGCCGATCCGGCGGTGGACGACAGCGTCGACGATAGTGGTGGCGCGGACGATAGCAGCGGCGGCGACAATGGCGGTGGCGCCAATAGTGGCGGCAACGACAATGGCGGGGCCGGCGCGAAACTGAATCCTTGAGGGTTCGGCTCTAGACTGTTGTTTTGACGCAATTCCCAAGGGAAGGCGCTACGCGCTTTTCCCGGGAAAACCGTCTCACACTTTTCCTGGAATTGCTCTACAGCCCCAGAGCGCCCGCGATCTTCGGCGCGGCTTCATGCCAGTCCTGGACGACGATAATATCGTCCGGAACCGGCGGCAGGAATGCGCGTAGCGAATTGTCGGCCATAAGGTGGAAAAGATTGGCGTCGGCGACCGACTTCCGCACCGACGTCAGATTGTGCGGCTGATCGTCGACGAAGACCACCGGCCGACCACCCTTGCCGCGCAGCCTGGCCACGGCCGGTCCCTTGGCCATCTCGGTGGTCAGCAGCGGATAGTTCAGACCCAGGGCATCGAGATGGGCGCGGCGTACGGCGCGATGCCTATGTGGCATGGCCGTCAGCAATATGATTTCCGCCCGGTCCCCGAGCCTTGCCAAGGCTTCCGCGGCGCCGTCGGTGATGCTCTGCCAATCGGCTTGCGCGTCGAAGAAATCGCCAAGGAGTGTCGTGACTTCGGGCTGCTCGATCAGCCGGCCGCTCGCCGTTTCGGCAATGTTGCCGGTCAGCCGGAAGGACGCCAGCGTCAGGCCATAGCCGCGCGACTTGAGGAAATGCGGGAAGGGGCGAATGAATTCGAGCACGACGTCGTCGACGTCGAGCACCAGCAACGGCCGGTCGTCATCGGCCAGTTCCTCGATCTGGCGCGCGGTCTCTGGATCATCGCTCATATCGAATGCTCATGGTTATCGTCGCCGAGCGGCAGGGCGCGCAACGCCTTGCCGACGGCGGCTGGCGGCGTGCCGGTTTCCTCGGCAAAGCGCATCAGCGTCGGCTCGTGGGCAAGAATGAACTGCAGGACGCCGGCCAAAAAGCCAGGCTCGCCGGCGGCCCTGCGGATCGAATGCGCCTCTATTCCGGTGATCGCCAGAAAACGCGGCAACAGCTCCGGATCCGAGGCGACGAAACCCAGCGCCTTCACGGCAAGGGTTTCCGCCTCTTCGCGCATTGACGTCGCGTTTGCCATCACTACCTTCGGTATGTGGAATGAGTCTCTTCCGCAGTAATGGCAAGAATTGCTTGCGGCAAGCCTTTACAGCGCGGCGCGCCGTTTGGACGCGCAGGGAGGCGAGGTGGAATTCGCGCTGCTTTGCAGGCCGAGGGTTTCCGTTTCGTCAATCATATTGCCGTATAGTGAAGCAGGGTTTGGTGCGTTCAACCAGGGGCGCATGACGGTCACCTTCGATCGGAAGGACGGCCGGGACGGGATGTCGATGCCTAAGAAGGTCATGATCGTCGAGGACAATGAGCTCAACATGAAGCTCTTTCGGGACCTCATAGAAGCGAGCGGCTACGAGACGGTGCGCACCCGCAATGGTCTGGAGGCGCTGGATCTGGCCCGCAAGCACCGTCCCGATCTCATCTTGATGGACATCCAGCTGCCCGAAGTGTCGGGTCTGGAGGTGACCAAATGGCTGAAGGAGGACGACGATCTGCACGTCATTCCGGTCATCGCGGTGACTGCCTTTGCCATGAAAGGCGACGAGGAACGCATCCGCCAGGGCGGCTGCGAGGCCTATATTTCGAAGCCGATCTCGGTGCCGCGTTTCATCGAAACCATCAAATCCTATCTGGGCGATGCCTGATGTGCCATTCCAGCCGAGCCGGAGCCTTGTGAAATGACTGCGCGGATCCTCGTCGTCGACGACATCCCTGCCAATGTGAGGCTGCTGGAGGTTCGGCTGCTGGCCGAATATTTCGAGGTGTTGACCGCCACCAACGGGCCTGACGCGATCGAGACCTGCGAGAACGGCAAGGTCGATGTCGTGCTGCTCGACGTGATGATGCCCGACATGGACGGGTTCGAGGTCTGCCGCAGGCTGAAAAGCGATCCGGCGACGTCGCACATCCCGGTGGTGATGATCACCGCGCTCGACCAGGTGTCCGACCGCGTGCGGGGGCTTGAGGCCGGCGCCGACGATTTCCTGACCAAGCCGGTCAACGACCTGCAGCTGATGACGCGCGTCAAGAGCCTGGTCCGGTTGAAGTCTCTGACCGACGAGCTCAGGCTGCGCGCCTCGACAACCCGCAACATCGGCATCGAAGAGCTGCTCAGCCGCAATTTCGCGTCCGAAGACACGACGCCGAAAGTGCTTTTGATCGACGAGCGCAAATCGTCGGTCGAGCGCATCCAGAGGATGTTGCGTGATCGCGCCGATCTTGACGTCAACAGCGATCCGCATGCCGGGTTCTTCCAGGCGGCCGAAACATCCTATGAATGCGTGATGATTTCGACGGCTTTCGCCGATTTCGATCCGCTCAGGCTCTGCTCGCAGTTGCGCTCGCTCGACCGCACGCGTTTCGTGCCGATCATCCTTTTGGCGGATGAGGGCGAGGAGGAGCGCATCATCCGCGGCCTCGAACTTGGCATCAACGACTATCTGATGCGGCCGATCGACCAGCAGGAACTGACGGCGCGGCTGCGCACCCAGGTGCGCCGCAAGCGCTACAACGACCAATTGCGCGCCAGCGTCACCCAGACCATCGAGATGGCGGTGACGGATGGCCTGACCGGGCTGCACAATCGCCGCTATCTCGACAGCCATCTGCAGACGCTGTTCGACCGCGCCGTGGCGCGGCGCCGGCCGCTGTCGGTGATGATCACCGATCTCGATCGCTTCAAGTCGATCAACGACGCGCACGGCCATGATGGCGGCGACGAGGTGCTGCGGGAATTTGCCCGGCGGCTGCGCAAGAATGTCAGGGGTATCGACCTTGCCTGCCGGTTCGGCGGCGAGGAGTTCGTGGTGGTGATGCCGGACACCGATGGCGCCGTGGCCGAGAAAGTGGCCGAACGCATCCGCGCCGAAATCGCCCAGCAGCCCTTCGCCATCGGTACTGATGGTAAGACGATCGAGGTCACCGTCAGCGTTGGCGTGTCGTCGGTGCTGAAGGGTGTGGATACGGTGGCGGCGCTGATGAAGCGCGCCGATCTCGCGCTTTACGAAGCCAAGAGCGGCGGCCGCAACCGTGTGGTTGCCAAGGCGGCGTAACCCTCCGCGCCTGATTGTCCGGTCAATCCAATAAGGTTAGCTATTTACCTTAATCCAAGCGATTCGCGAGCCTTGGTTAAGAAACTGTTGATTTTCATAAGCTCTTGCGCAAATGTGCAGACCAAGACGAAGCCGGCACGAGGGTAGATAGCCGGCTCGATCCCTAGAAATACCCCATGATGCTCAGGTCCGCCGCATCTCCTGGGTCCGTGGGGTCGGCCGGCCGGCGCTGGCACATAGTGGCCTCCTCGTACCGCTGCCAAACGCCGACCGGCCCCCTTTGTTTCAAGCCTCCGCAAAAGCCCCGAAAGGGGCTTTTTCATGCGCGGAAAATTTGAGAAACGCTTCCTGAGTCAAGGGTGGCTTCAATGGCGGCGGCGCGACTGCGAACTGCCGTTTTTTGGCCGTCGTCCATCCAGGGCAAGGAGAGTACCCCTCTCCACTTCATGCATATGGCGCACAAGGGGCTTGCGGCAAGACCCGCCTGTTCCCGTAAAACCGCGGCCCAAGCCAGCGGAAACGGGAGATGGGAATGGGTGTTGTGTCGCCAGCAGACGGTCGGGATCATGCGGTGATGATCGCAGGAGGCGGTCCGACCGGGCTGATGCTGGCAGGCGAACTGGCTTTGGCCGGCATCGATGTCGCCATCGTCGAGCGGCGCCCGAACCAGCAGCTGATCGGCTTGCGCGCGGGTGGCCTGCACGCGCGTACCATCGAGGTTCTCGATCAGCGCGGAATTGCCGACCGGTTTCTCGCCCAGGGGCAGCGCTTCCCGACCGTCGGCTTCCACATGATCCGGTTGGACATCGGCGATTTTCCCACGCGGCATAACTGTCTGCTGGCGCTGCGGCAAAACCATATCGAGCGGATATTGGCCGACTGGATCAGCGAGTTGGAAGTACCGATCTACCGCGGACAGGACGTCACTGACTTCGCGCAGGATGATGACGGTGTCGACCTGGATTTGTCCGGTGGCCGCCGGCTGAGGGCGCAGTACCTTGTCGGCTGCGACGGAGGACGCAGCACGATCCGCAAGGCGGCGGGCATCGAGTTCGCGGGACAGGATCCGACGATGAGCTGGATGATCGCCGAGGTCGAGATGTCTAGGGAACCGGCATTGGGCTTTCGCAGCGATGCCTACGGAATTCATGCGATAGGCAGGATCGAGGAAGGCGACCGGGTGGGTGTCGTGCTGACCGAGAGGCAACTGACCATCGGCGGCGAACCGACGCTGGGCGATCTCAGCGAAGCGCTCGTCGCGGTCTACGGTACCGATTTCGGGGTCCACAGCCCGACCTGGATCTCCCGGTTCACGGACACAACGCGCCAGGCTGCCGCTTACCGCGACAGACGCGTCCTGCTGGCCGGCGACGCCGCGCATATCCATCCGCCGATGGGCGGGCAGGGGCTCAACATTGGCGTGCAGGACGCGGTCAATCTGGGATGGAAGCTGGTCCAGGTGGTCAAGCGGATATCGCCGGAAACCCTTCTCGACAGTTATCACGCCGAGCGTCATCCGATCGCCGCTCGCGTCCTGCGCAACGCGATGGCGCAGGTCGCGCTTCGTCGCATGGATGCCAGCACCAAGGCATTGAACGACATCTTTACCGAGTTGCTTGGCATGGAAGAGCCGCGAAAACGGATCGCCGCGGAGATGTCGGGTCTGGGTATCCATTACGATCTTGGCGTGGGACATCCACTGCTTGGGCGGCGAATGCCCGACCTCGACCTGGCCACGGCCAGCGGTCCGGTGCGGGTCTTCAGCTTGCTGCACGATGCCCGGCCGGTGCTTCTCAACCTCGGTGAACCAGGCAGACTGGACATTGCGCCTTGGGCGGATCGGGTCCGCCAGATCAATGCTTTGTATGCCGGTGCCTGGGAGCTTCCAGTCCTCGGGACGGTCGCCGCGCCCGACGCCGTCTTGATCCGGCCCGATGGCTATGTGGCCTGGGTTGGGGTCGGAACCCAACAGGGACTGGCTGACGCGCTGACCACCTGGTTCGGGCCGCCCGCCGCGAGTTAGCGACACGCTTCAGACTAGGAATGGTGCCGCAGGCCGCCGCGTCAGAAGCGTTCGCGATAGTCGCGGGGGTTTGTGCCGAGGACGCGTAGAAAGCCGCGCCGCATCGTCTCTTCCGATCCGAAGCCGCAGCGGCGGGCCGTCTGGTTGACGGCCTGGCCCCGTTCCAGCATCCGTCGCGCCGCCTCGATCCGGATCTCCTCGATCGCGCGCGCAGGTGTGCGGCCCGTTGCCTCCCGATAGTGCCTGGAGAAACTGCGCGGGCTCATATTGGCGCGCTCGGCCAGGGTCGGCAGCGAAAGGTCGCCGTCAAGATTGTCCTGGATCCAGCCATGCAGCCGGTCGAAGCGTTCGTCGCCTTGCTGCAGCTTGAGCGTCTGGCTGAACTGCGCCTGGCCACCGGGTCGTTTCAGGAAGACCACCAGCTCGCGCGCCACCGCAAGCGCCACGCGCCGGCCAAGGTCGGCCTCGACGAAGGAAAGGGCGAGATCTATGCCCGCCGTCACGCCTGCCGACGTCCAGACATTGCCGTCACGGATGAAGATCGGGTCGGGTTCGAGGCGGACCGCTGGAAAGCGCCGCGCGAACTCGGCGCAGCGTCCCCAGTGGGTAACCGCACGCCGGCCGTCGAGCAGTCCTGCCGTCGCCAGAAGCATGGCGCCACTGCACACCGAAGCTGTTCGCGTGGCGTCGCGCGAGCGGCCGATGATCCATTGGACGAGTTCGGGATCCTCGCAGGCCGAGTTGACGCCCCATCCGCCAGGCACGATCAGCGTGTCGATCTCCAGCCCGTGCACCGGCAGCGCGGCTGCCTCCAGCACGAGACCGGCGGATGTCCTGATCTGCCGCGAGGCGGCGACGACCGCGACCTCGTAGGGAGCTGGTTCGCCGGCCTGCGTCCTGAAGTCGTTGGCGCTGGCGAAGACCTGAAGCGGGCCGCTGACATCGAGGAGCTGGATGTCGGGATAGGCAAGAATTTCGATACGGTGCATGGCGATTTGGCTTGAAACGAGGGGTGATTGGCGATCGTGCCAAAACATGATGCCTTAGATTGGCTGGAGTCAACCTGTGGAGAGTTCCATGACCCTTCGTTTCGGCATCCTCGTCTTCCCCAATGTCCAGCAGCTCGATCTCACCGGCCCTTATGAAGTCCTGGCATCGGCGAAAGGCGCCGAGGTGGAATTGATCTGGAAGGATCGCAATCCGGTGATGTCGTCGACGCGGCTGTCGCTCAAGCCAACGGCGACCTTCGACGATTGCCCGCCTCTCGATGTGCTGTGCATTCCGGGTGGAGGCGGCGTCAACCCGCTGCTGGAGGACCAGGCCGTGCTCGATTTCGTGCGTGAGCGCACTGCACAGGCACGCTATGTCACCTCGGTATGCAGCGGTGCCCTGGTGCTCGGTGCCGCCGGCCTGCTCAAAGGCAAGCGGGCGACGACGCATTGGTACGCGCATGATTTCCTCGCCGAGTTCGGCGCCATTCCAGTTGACGAGCGCATTGTCGAGGACGGAAACCTGATAACCGCCGGCGGCGTAACCTCGGGGATCGATTTCGGTCTCGTCCTGGTCGCCAGGCTTCTCGGTCAGGCCGAGGCCGAAACGGTGCAACTCTCGCTCGAATATGCCCGGCTCCTCCGTTCCAATCGGGCACGCCCGCACAGGCTTCGCTTTCCGTGCTGGCGGAGGCAAAGAAGCGGCTCGCGGGTTCGAGGCAGGTTCGCGAGGACATGTTCGCGCGCTGGCGCGCCGCGTAGCCATCACGCCGGCGCCAAGCCACGCTTGAATTGACGGGCCGAACGGCGCCACGGCGCGCGGTGCGGCCCGTCTTCGTTTCGGCTGTTGACACGTCTCTCCGTCCGTGCAGAATTGGTTGGGCCATTGCACCACTTGTGCGCTTCGGGGAGGATTTGTGGACCAGAACAGCCTGCCACCCATTCAGACGACGGCGCGCGATGACGCCGTGCTGAAGGCGTTGGTGGGTTTTGTCCGCGCCGAGGCCTTGCAGCCGGGCGAGCGGCTTCCGACCGAGCGTATCCTGGCCGAGCGGCTGAAGGTCAGCCGCAACACGGTGCGCGAGGCGCTGACGCGGTGGGAGGGGCTGGGGCTGGTCGAGCGCCGGCAAGGCAGCGGCACTTACCTCAAGGCGGCTGTGTCACCCGATATGCTGCACATGCCGCTGACGCTGGCCGGCGGCAACGACTTCACCAGCCTGATGCAGACGCTTGAAATCCGCCGCGCTCTGGAGGCGGAGGCGGCAGCCCTTTGCGCCGAGCGCGCCAGCCCGGCCGACATTGCCGAGATCGAGCGCAAGCTCGACATCATGGAGCAGGCTTTTCGGACCCGCGACGGCATGTCGTCGGAAGAGGACTGGGAGTTCCATCAGGCGATCTACCGCGTCTCCGGCAATCCGCTGTTCGAACAGATCATCGCCGCCATGCACGAGCTGTTCCACCGCTTCTGGGAGCATCCGCTGGGCGTGCGCGACTTCGGTCACGCCAGCTTTCCCTACCACCGCACCATGTACCAACGCATCATCGCTCGCGACCCGCTGGGCGCCCGCGCCGAGGCGCTCAAGCTGATCGCCACCGTCGAGGACGATCTCAGGCGCGGTGCGGCCAATCTCAAACTTCCGAGCCAGACATGAACGAGCATCCGACCGGTTTCGATCACGACTATCTTGCCGAGGCGGCGACGCTTCTGGCGCATGACGAGCCGTTCCCCGGCGGTGCGGTGGTGCCGCCGATCTACCAGACGTCGCTGTTCACCTTCGCCAATTATACCGAAATGGCCGACACCTTTGCCGGCAAACGAAAGCAGCCGATCTATTCGCGCGGTGACAATCCGACGGTGATGGAGTTCGAGGCGCGCGTCGCCGCACTCGAGGGCGCCGAGGCCGCGCGCGGCTTTTCCAGCGGCATGGCGGCGATCAGCGCCACCGTGCTTGCCTTCGTCGGCGCCGGAGAGCGCATCGTTGCGGTGCGCAACTGCTACGGCGATGCCTACCGGCTGTTCGAGCGGCTCCTGCCGCGGCTCAACATCAAGGTCGACTATGTCGACGGTTCCGATCCGGATGCGGTGGCGGCGGCGCTTCCCGGCGCCAAGCTGCTTTATCTGGAAAGCCCGACCTCGATGATGTTCGAGCTGCAGGATATCGCGCATCTGACCCGGTTGGCGAAAGAACAGGGCATCATCACCACCATCGACAATTCCTGGGCCTCACCGGTGTTCCAGAAGCCGATCTCGCATGGCGTCGACCTGGTGCTGCACTCGGCCTCGAAATATCTCGGTGGCCATAGCGATACCGTCGCCGGCGTGGTGGCGGGTTCGGCCGCGCACATCAAGCACATCAACGAGCAGACCTATTCCTATCTCGGCGGCAAGCTGTCGCCGTTCGAAGCCTGGCTGCTGTTGCGCGGCCTGCGCACGCTGCCGCTGCGCCTGCCGCACCACATGAAGAGCGGGCTCACCATCGCCGAACGGCTGAAGGCGCATGCCAATGTCGAGCGCGTCAACCATCCCGTCTATTCGAACCATCCGGGCAAGGCGACGCTGGCGGGCTATGCCGGTCTGTTTTCCTTCGAAGTGACGGACGATATCGACATCCCCGTCTTCGTCGATGCGCTGAAATATTTCCGCATCGGCGTCAGCTGGGGTGGGCATGAAAGCCTGGTCGTGCCGGCCAAGGCGTCGCTGGAGCAGACGCCGGGACTGAATTCGATGGCGCGCTTCGGCGTCAGCCCCCGAACCATCCGCTTCAATGTCGGATTGGAAAGTGTCGAAGACCTCTGGGCCGATGTGGCCCAGGCCTTCGAAAAAGCCAGAAAATAACAAGCGGGTTCAAAATGGAAGTCTTGAACATGAAAAAACTGACCGTCATGCTTGCCACCGTTGCGGGGCTGGCGATTTCCGCCGGAAGTGCTGCGGCCGATTCGACCCTGAAAATGGTCGAAGTCATCACCAGCCCGCCGCGCACCGAATTCCTGAAAAAGCAGATCGCCGAGTTCGAAGCTGCCAATCCCGGCGTCAAGGTCGAGCTGATCTCGCTGCCCTGGGGCCAGGCCTTCGAAAAGTTCCTGACCATGGTGCAGGCCGGCGATACGCCCGACGTGGTGGAGATGCCGGAGCGCTGGATGGGCCTCTATGCCAACAATGCCCAGCTCGAGGACCTTGGCCCCTATATGGCCAAGTGGGATGACGCCAAGACGCTGGGCGACCGTGCCAAGCAGTTCGGCTCGACGGTCAACAACACCCAGTTCATGATCCCTTACGGCTACTATGTGAACGCGCTGTTCTGGAACAAGAAGCTGTTCAAGCAAGCCGGCCTCGACGGCCCGCCGGCCACGCTCGACGATTTCATCGCCGATTCCAAGAAAATCTCCGCCATTCCCGGCAAATACGGCTATTGCCTGCGCGGCGGTCCCGGCGCCTTCAACGGCATGCACATGTTCATGAACATCGCCGCCGGCAAGGGAGGCTACTTCAACGAAGACGGCACCTCGACCATCAATGACGAGGGCTCGGTCAAGGGCCTGCAAATGCTGGCCGACATGTACAAGGACGGCCTGGCGCCGAAGGATGCGGTGAGCTGGGGCTTCAACGAAACCGTCACCGGCTTCTATTCCGGCACCTGCGCCATGCTCAACCAGGATCCGGACGCGCTGCTCGGCATCGCCGACAAGATGAGCGCCGACGACTTCGCCGTGGCGCCGCTTCCCGTTGGTCCGAGCGGCAAGTCCTATCCGACGCTCGGCTATGCCGGCTGGGCGATGTTCGCCAACTCGCAGCACAAGGACGATGCCTGGAAGCTGATGGCGACGCTGCTCTCGCCGAAGGACAATCTGGAATGGGCCAAGGAAGTCGGCGTCGTCCCGATCCACAACGGCGCCGACCAGGACCCCCATTTCAAGACCGAGCAGTTCAAGGGCTGGTTCACCGAGCTCAGCGACACCTCCAAATATGAAATGGTGACGCCGCCGACGCATCTGGAAAACCTCGGCAATTTCGTCGATCAGGTGGCGATCAAGAATTTCCAGGAAGTGCTGCTTGGCCAGAAGACGGCCAAGGAGGCGGCCGACGCATGGGCTACGTTCCTGACCAAGGAACAGCAGGACTGGCTGGCCAAGAACAAGAAGTAAGCCA
The DNA here is from genome assembly GCF_056174585.1 of Mesorhizobium kamtschaticum. Lineage (NCBI taxonomy): Bacteria > Pseudomonadati > Pseudomonadota > Alphaproteobacteria > Hyphomicrobiales > Phyllobacteriaceae > Mesorhizobium > Mesorhizobium kamtschaticum. The sequence continues at coordinate 4,568,038 of NZ_CM149691.1, forward strand.
ACTTCTTCCTTCTCCCCGTTCACGGGGAGAAGGTGGCCCGAAGGGCCGGATGAGGGGCGGCGCCAGCACCCCAAGGCTCGCGCTGCCCCTCATCTGCCTGCCGCATCTTCTCCCGTAAAACGGGGAGAAGATGCTGTATCCGCCGTCGCTCCAGGGAGCCGATCCTCAGCAATGACCTATGCCGTGTCCGAAATAAGATCCGCCGGCAAGCCGCGACGAAAGCGGCTGTCGCACGCCGCCATCGAGCCATGGCTCTATCTCAGCCCGGCGATCATCCTGCTGGTCGTGGTGCTTTTGGTGCCTCTGGTCATCGGCATCAGCTACTCCTTCCGCAAATTCTCGGCCTTCAAGTCGGAATATGTCGGGCTCGGCCAGTATCAGGCGATGTTTTCGGATCAGGTGCTAGGGCAAGCGCTGGTCAATACGCTGTGGTGGACGGTCGCCAGCCTGTTCTTCCAGTTCTTCCTCGGCCTTGGCCTGGCGCTGCTGCTCGACAAGCCGTTCTGGGGTCGCAAGGTGGTGCAGGCGCTGGTCTTCTTGCCCTGGGCAGTGCCGTCCTTCCTATCGGGCCTGACCTGGGCCTGGCTGTTCAACCCGATTGTCGGGCCGCTACCGCACTGGCTGTTCGCGCTGGGGCTGAAGGCGGAACCGACCAATGTGCTCTCCGATCCTGCCACGGCGATGTGGGGGCCGATCATTGCCAATGTCTGGTTCGGCATTCCGTTCTTCGCCATCACGCTTCTGGCGGCGCTGAAGTCGATTCCGTCCGAATTGCATGAAGCAGCGGCGATCGACGGCGCTTCGCCCTGGCAGCGCTTCACCAAGGTGACGCTGCCGTTCCTGGCGCCGACCATTGCCATCACCGTGATGCTGCGCACCATCTGGATCGCCACCTTCGCCGACCTGATCTTCGTCATGACCGAAGGCGGACCGGCCGGCTCGACCAACACGGTGCCGGTCTACATCTATGTCAGCGCCTTCAAGTCGCTGGACAAGGGCTATGCCTCGGCGGTCGCCGTGCTACTGCTCGTCCTGCTCATTGCCTATGCGATCGCGTTGATCGCCATCCGCCGCTCACTGGTGAGGCACGTCTGATGATCGCGGGACGTTCTGCTTCACAACGGTTCTTCGGCGGCGTCGGCCTCTATGCGGCAATCGCGGCCTACGTGGTCTTCGCCCTGTTCCCGATCTACTGGACGCTGAAGATCTCGGTGACGCCGGAGCGGCTGCTCTATTCCGAAGGCATCACCTTCTGGCCGTCGCACATGACGTTGCAGAACTTCATCACCGTGCTCGAAGCCACCGATTTCCCGCGCTATTTCCTCAACAGCGTCATCGTCTCGGTGTCGACGGCGGCATTGGTGACGATCATCGCCACGCTTGCCGGCTACGCCATGTCGCGCTTCACTTTTCGTGGCAAGGCGGCACTAGCGCTGATGTTGCTTCTGACCCAGACTTTTCCGCTGGTGATGGTCATTCCACCGATCTACCGCGTCATGGGTCAGATCGGGCTGATCAACAGCTTGACCGGGCTGATCATCATCTACACCGCCTTCAACACCGCCTTCGCCACCTTCCTGATGCAGTCCTTCTTCGACGGCATTCCGAAGGATTTGGAAGAGGCGGCGATGATCGACGGCTGCACGCGCGCGCAAGCGATGCGCAAGGTGATCGTGCCGCTGACGCTGCCCGGCATGGGGGCGACGCTCGGCTTCGTCTTCACCGCCGCCTGGAGCGAGCTTCTGTTCGCGCTGATGCTGATTTCCAGCGACGACCAGAAGACTTTTGCTGTCGGCCTGCTCACCTTCATCGGCAAGTTCGCCGTCGACTGGGGGCAGATGATGGCGGCGTCGATCCTGGCGCTGATCCCGGTCTGCATCTTCTTCGCTTTCCTGCAACGCTATCTCGTCACCGGCCTGACCGCCGGCGCCGTCAAAGGATAGATCGATGGCTTCTGTTACGCTCGAAAAGGTCCGCAAGGATTATGGCGCCGTCCGCGTCCTGCACGCGGTCGACCTTGAAATCGCCGACGGCGAATTCGTCGTCCTGGTCGGTCCATCTGGCTGCGGGAAATCGACACTGCTGCGCATGATCGCCGGGCTGGAGGAGGCTTCCGGCGGCGAGATCCGCATCGGCGAGCGGCTGGTCAATGACGTGGCGCCGAAGGACCGCGACATCGCCATGGTGTTCCAGTCCTACGCGCTCTATCCGCACATGGACGTGTCGAAGAACATGGGCTTCAGCCTGCTGTTGAAGAAGGCTGAGAAGACCACGATCGACGCGCGGGTGGACGGCGCGGCCAAGCGGCTGGGCCTGGACACGTTCCTGCAGCGCTTGCCGCGCCAACTGTCCGGCGGCCAGCGCCAGCGCGTCGCCATGGGCCGCGCCATCGTGCGCGATCCCAAGGTCTTTCTGTTCGACGAGCCGCTGTCGAACCTCGATGCCAAACTGCGCGTGCATATGCGCGCCGAGATCAAGGCGCTGCACCAGCAATTGAAGACCACCTCGGTTTACGTCACCCACGACCAGATCGAGGCGATGACCATGGCCGACCGCATCGTCGTCATGCATGACGGGCTGATCCAGCAGGTCGGCGCGCCGCTCGATCTCTATGACCGTCCGGCCAACATGTTCGTTGCCGGTTTCATCGGCTCACCGGGCATGAACTTTTTGCCGGCGACGGTTCGCAAGGGTGCCACTTCGGAGGCCGTGCTTGCGGATGGTCAGGCGTTGAAACTGCCGGACGGCCTGCCGCTGCAGGATGGTGACGTCATCACCGTCGGCCTGCGGCCCGAGCACATCAGGCTGGCCGATGACGGTGTGCTGCAAGGCGAGGTGGGGGTGGTGGAGCCGCTCGGCCTGTCGACGCAGTTCTACGTCAAGCTGGCCAACCAGCAGCTTTGCGTCTTTGCCATGGGTCGCGCCGGCGTGAAGCCCGGCGACATCGTGCGGCTGTCGGCCGATCCGGCGTCACTGCATCTGTTCGATCCGAAAAGCGGCGATCGCGTCGGTTGAGGCAACTCAGCCGGGGCTGAGGGCACTCAGACGTAGCCTCTGCCTTGCAAACAAAAACGCCGCCCATTGGGCGGCGTTTTGCATTCCAGAGGGAAAACCCAGATTACTTGATCTTGGTTTCCTTGAATTCGACGTGCTTCTTGGCGACCGGGTCGTACTTGCGGAACGACAGCTTGTCGGTCTTGGTACGGCTGTTCTTGCTGGTGACGTAGAAGAAACCGGTGTCGGCGGTCGACAGAAGCTTGATCTTGATGTTTGCGGCTTTGGCCATGATCTCAGTCCGTTATGTTCGTGGGGTTTTGGCCGCTGGAGCACGGGAAAACACCCGGACGCGGGAAACTTGGCGCGACACATAAAGAACGTGCCTGGAAAGTCAAGCCCGGAGGCTCCATCTCTTCCTTCTCCCCCTGTGGGAGAAGGTGGATCGGCGCGCAGCGCCGAGACGGTTGAGGGGTGCGTGACGGAGTGCCGTCATTGCCAAGCTGGAGCACCCCTTGTATCTGCACGGAGGAGACTTTGTGCGATGGAAGCGACTGAGCCTCGAACCGGACGGCCATCCGATTCGAGGCTTGGCGAAGTCGCCCGACACCCCTGCGGCTACAACCGTGGATGAGCCTGGGATCTTCGCCTTCGTCACGCACGACCGAATAGTCGCTTGGCTCCAATCGCACGCACAAGGCAGGTTACCGTGAACACGATCCTCTGTGGAATAGATATTTCGAAAGACTGGCTTGATGCCCATATCGAGCCGATGGGAGCGGCAAACCGCTTCGCCAACGATGCGGCAGGCATCGCCGATCTGGCCGCCTGGTGTCAGAACCATGATGTCAAACTCGTCGTCATGGAGGCCAGTGGCGGCTACGAACGGTTGGCCTTCCTGCTCTTGTGGGAGATGGGCCAACCCTGCGGCATGGCCAATGCGAGGAGCGTTCGCTACTTTGCCGAGGCGATGGGTTTCCTGGAGAAGACCGACAGGATCGATGCCGCCGTGATTGCCCGTTATGGTGCCGTCAAGCGGCTCAAGCCGACGCCGCCGCCAAGCGCGGCCCAGCAGCGGCTCAAGGCGCTGGTTGCGCGGCTTTCCCAGGTGGGAGGTGACCTCACCATTCAAAAGCAGCGCAAGAGCACTGCCGACGCCGAAACCATCGCAAGCCTTGATGAGGTGATCGCGCTGCTTGCGCGCCAGAGCCGCAGGCTCGAGGGTGAGATCGCCACGCTCATCGATGACGATCCGCTGTGGGCATGCCTCGACCGGGCCTTCCGCTCGCTCAAGGGTGTTGCCTCTCGCACCGTGGCGCGGCTGATGGCGCAGTTGCCGGAGATCGGCATCCTCTCCAACAAGGCCATCGCCAAGTTGGCCGGCCTGGCGCCGATCGCCAATGACAGCGGCAAGCGCAGCGGTCGAAGACCAGTGCGCGGCGGTCGGGCAGGGCCGCGCGGCGTCCTCTTCCTCGTTGCCAGCATCGTTGCCAAATATGATCCGCATCTGGCAGCTTTCAAGCAACGGTTGCAGGCTGCCGGAAAGGAGAAAATGGTCATCCGCATTGCGCTCGCCCGCAAGCTCGTCATTCTCAATGCAAAAGCACGCGACGCGCGTAACGAATTCGCAAATGCAACTTGACACCCCAGATAGTCGCTCATCCGACCTCGCTTCGCGAGGCCACCTTCTCCCCTTGTGGGCCTGTTGCGCAGTAGCCGTGGATGTTTGAAGGGAGCGGGATCGCAAGGATTCCGCTCGTATTTGTGAGCCCTGACGCTTGATTTGGGGTTTTGGAGGTGGTGCAGCCGGACTGCGGGCGCACCTATCCTGTGATGGCGGCCCATCGGCGCATGTTGAAGGCGATCGCCGCCAGTGTCACCTGGGCAGCGGCCTTGGCCAGCCCGACATAGCGGATCGTGGTCAGCTTCATGCGGTTCTTGAGCGTGGCGAAGGTGGTCTCGACTGCGGCACGCCGTCTGGCGATTAGACGGTTGTAATGTTTGAGCCGTGGCGCCAGCGCATGGTGCTTATTGGGGCGGCGCGCGATGCGAGTCTTCTTGCCTGCAGCCTTGAGCCGGGCACGGCGGGCATGGGTGTCGTAGGCGGCGTCCGCCCATACCGTCTTCTCGTCGCCGCAGATCAAGGCATCGGCCACCACCGTGTCGTTGACGTTGGCAGGCGTCGTGATCACTTTGCGGATCAGGCCAGAGCCTTCATCCACTCCGACATGTGCCTTGTAGCCGAAGGTGAAGCCGCCCTTGCCTTGCCGCACCGTGACACGGGCGTCCGCATCCTTCGAGACCCGCTCGCCCGAAGGCGGCGATGAGACCGCATCGATCAGCGTGGCATCCAGCATCGTGCCCCGCTTCAGGATCACGCCGGCCTTCTCCAACTGCCGGTCCAGTTCGCCAAACAGCTTCTCAAGCAGACCTTCGCCAACAAGCAGATTGCGAAAGCGCGACAGCACCGTGTGGTCGGGGATCGTATCGTCCAGCCCCAGCCCAGCAAAGCGCCGAAACGACAGCCGGTCGCCAAGTGCCTCCTCCAGTTCGCGGTCCGACAGCCCGTACAGAGATTGCAGCAAGAGCGCCTTGAACAGAACCAGCGGCGGCCAGGCTGCCCGACCCGGCCCGCCATCGCGTAGCGGTGTCAGCAGCTTCTCGAAGCGATACCACTTCACCAGACCGACAAGACGGTCGAGCGGCGAAGCCCCGCCCACCAGCTTGGTGCCCAGAAAGGCTTCCGCCAAGCTCAACTGACCCGTCCGCTTCACTGCCATCGTGATTCCCTCCGAGCGTCAATCTCAGAGAATCACAAACAGCGAATTACGCAACAGCCCCACAAGGGGAGAAGGGAAGGCCGATCTATGCGTCTTCCTTAGCCGCCGCAACCTTCTTCCAGTCTCCGGTCGTGTTCCACCAGCGATTCGGATTGGCGCGGTCGTCCAGGCCCTTGGAGCGGCTGGCGAGGATCGGCTGGATGCGGATCACCGGCTCCTGATAGGAATGGGCCTGGAAAATCGCCTCGACGACGCGGCTTGCCAGCGCTTGGTCATCAGGCAGTTCGAATGACACCTCGACCGTGCCTGGGCGGCGGCGCAAGTCGGTTTCGGCACCGGCAGCGGCCCCTTCAAGCGGCCTGTAGCGCTCGATGCCGTGCGCCGACTGGTAGGCGTTGCGGTCATATTTGCCCATCGCCAGCGGGGCGATCGCAACCACCGCGTCCATGATGCGGTCGACATCCGCGGCCGGGGCCTGGAAGGTTACGAGCAGCAGGAGTGTCATGCGCAGGGATGTGGTTTCAAAGCCGCTGTCGATCATGGGAGTGTCCTCAACGTCCGATGTTTTGGGAAACTCTCTTAACCCAGCGCTGCTGACACGGTTCTGTCAGCAGCGGGCGCTGCCTCAAGGAGTCAAAGCAGAATTTACGGACGAGCCTGATGCCGACCAGCGCCATGTAGGCGGCGAAGAACAGGCCGAGCGACCAGCCGAAGCCGGAGGGTCCGAACGCATCCATGCCGATGCCGATCGCCTGCGGGCCAAGCACCATGCCGACGCCGTAGCAGAGCACGAAGGCGGCGTTGGCCGATGCCAGTTCATGGCCGGAAAGCTGCGAACCGAGATGGGCAAGGCCGATCGTGTACATGGCAGCGACCACGCCGCCCCAGACGAACAGTAGGGCGGCCATCAGGTGCCAATTCGATGCGAAGAAGGGCATGAAGATGGTGCCGGCCAGGCCGACGGTGGCGCAGGCGAGCAGCAGATAGCGGCGATCGCTGACGCGGTCGCTGATCATGCCGATCGGGATCTGCAGCAGCACATTGCCGAGACCGATCATGGTCAGCAGCAAGGCGGCGTCGGCTTCGGAATAGCCGATGCGATTGCCGTAGATCGGAAACAGCGCGAAGCCGCCGGTCTCGACCGCGCCGAAGACCAGTACGGCGGCGGTCGCCGAAGGCACCAGCCAGATGTAGCGCAGGAAATTGCTGGTTTCGCCGTCGGAGGCGATGCTCGGGCTCTCATTGCGTGCCGCCAGCACCGGTATCGCGGCCAGCGTCACCAGCCCGATGATGACGCCGAACGGCCTGAAGCCGGAACTGCCAAGATGGGCGAACAGCCACGGTCCGGCGGCAAAACCGAGCGACAGGACGGTGGCGTAGATGCCAAGGACAAGGCCGCGCCGGTGCGGCGGCGCCGAGGTGCTGATCCAGAATTCCGACAGGATGAACAGCACCGTCAGCGCGATATGCAGCACGATGCGCAGCGGGAACCACATCCAGAAATCGGGCGCGAAATGGAAGCCGACGAAGGCGAGCGCTCCGGTGGCAATCATGGCGATCATGGTCCAGGCGACGCCGAAGCGCATGGCGAGCGGCGTGGCGAGCGGCGCGCCGGCGATCGAAGCCAGGCCGGCGACAGCCGTGTTGAGGCCGATCATCGAAGCCGAATGGCCACGCGTTTCCAGAATGACGCTGAGCAGCGGCATGCCAAGGCCGATGGCGATGCCGACGACGCTGATCGACGAGATCGCCGCCACCATCGGCAGCCAGTGTACGCGTTCGTCGCCCTGTGGTTGGGTATCGACCGTCATGGGATGCTGAATACTCTGTCTCTTTGATCTTAGGCAATTCCGGGCGGAAAACCGCGTCACACTTTTCCTGGAATTGCTTTACAGGAGTTCGCGGGTGAAGCGGTTGCGGATAAGCCGGTAGAAGGGAACGGGACCGCCCGGACGCAGCAGCGGATCATGGGCGAGGCGCTTTTCCAGCTCGTCCAGGATCATTCGGGTGATGTCGGGTATGTCGGCTTCCCTGGCCTTGGCAAGCGGCAGCCAGACCAGTTCCTCGAGTTCGTTGGTCGGTCCGCCATCAGGCAGTTCGACGGCGACGTCGTTGCGCCAGGCGCTGAAGAAACGCGTGTCGAAGCGGCGTACCCGGTTGGGCGGGGTGATGGCGCGCGCGATGAAACGCAGCGTCTCCAGTGAAGGTGTCACGCCGTGTTCGACAAAGCCTTGCCAGTCACGCTTGTCGGTGGCAAAGGCGGCTTTCTGGCCGATCAGCAGACCGGCTTCCTCATAGGTCTCACGAATTGCGGACAAGGCGACAGCGCGGGCTCGCGCGGCACTGGTGCGGCCGGGACCTGCAAGCAGCTTTGCTTCCTCGTCGCGATGCAATGCGGTGGCCGTCGCGATGCGGCTGTCCGCCGGATCGGTGCGGCCGCCGGGAAACACGAATTTTCCAGGCATGAAGGCGTGGCCGGCGTGACGGCGGCCCATCAGCACCAGCACGTCGTCGTCCTTGCGGTCGAGAAGAATTAGGGTCGCGGCGTCACGCGGACGCAGGGGCCGGCCGCTATGCGCGGCAAGACCCTTGTCGAGCTTGTCGACGGCCGCCTTGGTCATTGCTTCCATGCGCTGGACCTAGCGGAAACTTCTTGCAAACGAAAGTGGCCTTCCACGGTCGGTATGTTGCGCCAGCGACGCTTCAGGCGCCGTGGTGGGACTCCGTCCCATCCTTTTCGCCACCGAATCCGTGCATATAGAACGCCCATTGCAGTCCGATGACGGCGCCTTTGACAGGCTGCAGCAGCGCAACCGACAAAACGATGGTCAAGGGCACCCAGATGGCGATGTGCTGCCAGGTGGACAAGGTCGACGTCGCTTCCACGCCCATGAAGGCGCCGAGAACGATGTGGCCGACGATGACGATGACCAGATAGGCCGGCAGGTCGTCGGCGCGATGGTGATGGATTTCCTCGCCGCAGACGCTGCAGGTCTCGACGGTCTTGGTGAAGCCGCGGAACAGCTTGCCTTCACCGCAATTCGGGCAGCGGCCCAAGAGGCCGCGCTTCATGGCCCTCCACAGCGGGCGGGCAGCCCGGCCCGAGTGATGTTCGCCGCCGAAAACCTGTTCTTGTATCGCTAATTCCTTTGGCATCATCGTCTCCTGCCGCGCGAACCCGGTCGCGATTGCGACGCACGGGCGCGGCCCTTAGCCTTGTGAAACGACTTGCTGGAGCCTGGCAGGGGCTTCGGGTCGGTCAACATCTCGAAGCGCATCGCGCCGGCCATCGGTGCTACCTCGACGAGCCGGACCTCGACGCGGTCCGCGAGCTGGTAGCCTTTGCCCGTGCGTTCTCCGAACAGGGAGCGAGCCGCTTCGTCGTATATATAGTAATCGCCGCCCAGAGTTGACACCGGGATGAAGCCATCTGCGCCGAACTGCGGCAATTGGACAAATAGTCCTGATTTGGTGACGCCTGAGATGCGGGCATCGAAGCGGTCGTCGATGCGCTCGGCGAGATAGGCCGCGATCAGCCGGTCGACCGTATCGCGCTCGGCCGCCATGGCGCGCCGTTCGGTGCCGGAGATCAAGACCGCAACGTCTTCGAGCCGCGCCTCCTCGTCTTGCGTCAGCCCTCCCGGGCCGAGGCCGAGTGCGGCGATGAGCCCGCGATGCACGATCAGGTCGGCGTAGCGCCGGATCGGCGAGGTGAAATGCCCGTAGCGCTTCAGGTTGAGGCCGAAATGGCCGATGTTTTTCGGCGAATATTCGGCCTGGCTCTGCGAGCGCAGCACCACCTCGTTGACCAGCGCCTCATTGTCGGCGCCGCGCACGCGCTCCAGAATGCCGTTGAACTGGCTGGGCCGCATTTGCGCGCCGCGCGCCAGCGACAGGCCAAGCGTCTGCAGGAACTCGCGCAGCGATTCCTGCTTGGCGAGCGACGGCGCGTCGTGGACGCGGTAGACCAGCGCCTGCTTCTTCGCCTCCAGCGTCTCGGCGGCGGCGACATTGGCCTGGATCATGAATTCTTCGATCAGCTTGTGGGCGTCGAGCCGTTCCGGCACGATGACGCGATCGACCGTGCCGTCCGGCTTGAGCAGGATCTTGCGCTCCGGCAGGTCGAGTTCGAGCGGCTGGCGGCCGTCGCGACCGCGCTTGAGGATCGCATAGGCATCCCAGAGCGGCTTCAACACCGTGTCGAGGATCGGGCCGGTCTTGTCGTCGGGCACGCCGTCGATGGCCGCCTGCGCCTGCGGGTAGGCGAGCTTCGCCGCGGATTTCATCATCACGCGATGGAAGGAGTGCCGGATCTTGTGGCCATCAGCGGAGAAGGTCATGCGCACCGCCAGCGCCGGGCGATCCTGGCCCTCGCGCAGCGAACAGAGGTCGTTGGAGATGCGTTCAGGCAGCATCGGCACGACGCGATCGGGGAAATAGACTGAATTGCCTCGCTTCAGTGCTTCGCGATCGAGGGCCGTGCCATAGCGGACATAGGCGGCGACATCGGCGATAGCGACGGTGGCGATCACGCCACCGGGGTTCTTCTCGTCGAGATCGGGTGTGGCGAAGACGGCGTCGTCATGGTCCTTGGCGTCGGCCGGATCGATGGTGACCAGCGGCAGGTCGCGCCAGTCCTCGCGGTGATCCATCGTCGCCGGCTTGACGGCTTCGGATTCGGCGATGACATCGGCCGGGAAGATGTGCGGAATGTCGTGGGCGTGGATGGCGATCATCGAGACCGCCTTTTCGCTGGTCAGCGAACCCAGCACGTTGAGCACTTTGGCGCGAGGAAGCCCATAGCGAGAGGCGCGCGCCGGCTCGACCTCGACCAGGTCGCCGTTCTTGGCGCCGTTCTGGAATTCCTTGTCGACGATCAGCTCCGGCTGGCGCCGCTCGACCGGCTCGATGCGAAAGGTGCCGTCCTGCAGCACGCGGAAGATGCCGAGTACGGCATCGGTGCGCTTCTCGAAAATCTTCATCACCCGGCCGGTATAGGCGGGGCCAGACGGGTCATCGGTCGGGAAGGTCTTGGCCAGCACGCGGTCACCAATGCCTGGCGCCGGGCCGTTGCCGCTGCGTGAAACGCGGATCGAGACCACTGGCGGTTCGCCGGTGCCGACGGACTCGGCCGGATGCGCCAGCAGGATGCCGTCGCCGTCACGGCCAAAAATGTCGAGCACGGCGACATGGGGCAGGGCGCCGACGCGGGCCAGCCGCTTGCGCTCCTTGGTGAGCACGCCTTCATCCTGCAGGTCGCGCAGAATGTCCTTCAGCCAGATGCGGTCGTCACCGCGCAGCGCGAACGCCTTGGCGATGTCGCGTTTGCCCGCACGGTCGGGATTTTCGGCGATATAGCGCAGGATTTCGTCGCGCGAGGGCCGGTAGTCGTCCTTGACCTTGGCTCTCGTGTCGGCGGTGCGTGGATCGCCGTGGCTCCTACCGGTGATCCTGCGCGCCACGCCGTCCTACCCTTTTTCTTCGCCGCCGGCTTCTTGGCGGCTGTTTTCTTCGCTGCCGGCGCCTTGGCCGCCGCCGCCTTGCGGAACGGCTTCTTGCCGCCGCCCTTGGCTTCCTTCTCGGCAATCAGCGCCAGCGCGTCCTCGATGGTCACCGATTGCGGATCCTTGCCCTTGGGCAGCGTGGCGTTGACCTTGCCGAAATTCACGTAAGGTCCGTATTTACCGTCGCGCACGACGATCTTGCCGCCGCCGTCGGGATGATCGCCGAGTTCCTTCAGCGCAGCCGCAGTGCCGCCGTTGCGGCCGCCCTTGGCCTTCGACTGCTTCTCGGCAATCACGGTGACGGCGCGGTTGAGGCCGATCGAGAACACATCCTCGATGCTGTCGAGATTGGCGTAGGTGCCATCATGCAGCACGAATGGACCATAGCGACCGAGCCCGGCCGAGATCATCTTGGCGGTTTCCGGATGCTTGCCGATATCGCGCGGCAGCGCCAGCAACGCCAACGCTTTCTCATGATCGATGGATTCGGGCGTCCAGCCCTTGGGCAGGCTCGAGCGCTTGGCTTCCTTGCCGTCGCCACGCTGGAGGTAGGGGCCGAAGCGGCCTGAGCGCAGCGTGATTTCCTCCGCCGTATAGGGATCCTTGCCGAGCACCTTGGTGCCGTCCTCGCCGCCGCCATTCTCGCCATTCGGGTTGGCGGCGTCGCCGAGCTGGCGGGTGAAGGAGCATTCGGGATAATTCGAGCAGCCGACAAAGGCGCCGAACTTGCCGAGCTTCAGCGAGAGATTGCCGGTGCCGCATTTCGGGCAGATGCGGGGGTTCGAACCGTCTTCCCTTGTGGGGAACACCAGCGGCGCCAGTTCCTCGTTCAGTGCGTCGAGCACGTCGGTGACGCGCAGTTCCTTGATGTCGGCGACGGCGCCCGAAAAATCCTTCCAGAAATCGCGCAGCACGTCTTTCCAAGCGAGCTTGCCGTCCGAAATCTCGTCGAGCTTTTCCTCCAGCGAGGCGGTGAAATCATATTCGACATAGCGCTCGAAGAAGCTTTCGAGGAAGGCGGACAGCAGGCGGCCCTTGGCCTGCGGCACCAGCCGGCGCTTGTCGATCGTGACATAGTCGCGGTCCTCGAGCGTCTTCAGGATTGCCGTATAGGTCGACGGCCGACCGATGCCGAGCTCTTCCAGCTTCTTGATCAGCGTCGCCTCGGAATAGCGCGGCGGCGGCTCGGTCGTGTGCTGGGTGGCGTTGATCGCCTGGCGGGCAAGCTGCTCGCCGGCGCGGATTTCGGGCAGACGACGGTTTTCCTCGTCTTCCGCATCGTCTTCCTTCTGGTCGGTATAGGCGGCGATGAAGCCGTCGAAACGGACGACCGAACCGACAGCGCGAAGCTCGGCGGTGCGGGCGCCGTTCACCGCTTCGATCTCGACCGTGGTACGCTCGATTTCGGCCGGCTGCATCTGGCTGGCGATGGCGCGCTTCCAGATCAGCTCGTAGAGCCGCATCTGGTCGGAATCGAGATACTGCCGGACCGATGCCGGGGTGCGCATGAAATCCGTCGGGCGGATCGCTTCGTGCGCCTCCTGGGCGTTCTTGGCCTTGGCGGTGTATTGGCGTGGCTTTTCCGGCAGATATTTCGGGCCGAACTCCTTGGCGATGGCGTCACGTGCAGCGTCGATCGCCTCCGGCGCCATCTGCACGCCGTCTGTTCGCATATAGGTGATCAGGCCGGTGGTCTCGCCGCCGATCTCCATGCCCTCATACAGCCGCTGCGCCACCTGCATGGTGCGCGTGGCGGAGAAGCCGAGGCCCGACGAGGCGGCCTGCTGCAGCGTCGAGGTGGTGAAGGGCGGGCCGGGGTTGCGCTTGGTCGGCTTGGCTTCGACGGACAGCGCCTTGAAGGTTGCGCCTTCAAGCATTCCCTTGATGTCGTCGGCCTGCGCCTTGTTGGCAATGTCGAGCTTTTGCAGCTTCTTGCGCTCAAAGGCGGTCAGCCGCGCTTCGAATGTGTCGTTGCGCGGCGTGCCCAGCAGAGCGGCAATCTGCCAATATTCCTCGCGGACGAAGCGTTCGATCTCGGATTCGCGGTCGCAGACCAGGCGCAGCGCCACCGACTGGACGCGGCCGGCGGAACGGGCGCCCGGCAGTTTACGCCACAGCACCGGCGACAGCGTGAAGCCGACGAGATAGTCGAGCGCCCGGCGGGCGAGATAGGCATCGACCAGCGGCGCATCGATCTGGCGCGGATTGGCCATGGCTTCCAGCACAGACGACTTGGTGATGGCGTTGAAGACGACACGGCTGACCGACTTGTCCTTCAGCACGCGCTTCTGCTTCAGCACTTCCAGCACATGCCATGAAATGGCTTCGCCCTCACGATCTGGATCGGTGGCGAGGATCAGGCCATCGGCATCCTTGACTGCCTTGGCGATGTCGGCGAGGCGCTTGCCCGAAGCGGTGTCGACCGCCCAGGACATGGCGAAATCCTCATCCGGACGCACCGATCCATCCTTGGCCGGCAAATCGCGGACATGGCCGAACGAGGCCAGAACCTTGTAGTTCCTGCCGAGATATTTGTTGATTGTCTTCGCCTTGGCCGGCGATTCGACGACGACGACGTCCATGAGGTCTCATATCAGCTGTGGTGCGGCAGAAGAATTCCGCTGCGCGCGACGAAATCTCGTTCTATTTGTCGCTCACATGGCCGCGCTTTTGCATCGGGTCAAGGGGAAGCGCCCAAATTGCAGGGCTGTCAGCAGCAATACACTCTTAGAGTGTATGGAGAAGATCACAGAATTTCGCTCAGAGGAGATGATGGCCGCTAGTCGGCGAGAACGACCGCTGCTTTCGGTGAGTTCGAGGAATTGCGTTGCGTGCGGGAGCCTGGCTGCGTGTCACGCTGCGCAAGAAGAAGCTGGCCGCCAGATGCATGGAGGGATGCCGGCGACCAGCTCATGTCCCGCCAGCAGGCGGGAATGGGTGTTGAGGATCAGTCGGCTTTGGCGATGTGCCAGACACCGGCGACACCGTCGCCGCTCACATCTCCGGCTTTCTTGTCCTTGATGAATGTATAGAGCGGCTTGCCGTCATAGGCCCACATCTTGGTGCCGTCGGTACGGTCGACGATTGTCCATCCTTCCGAAGCCTTTGCACCGGCCTCAGCCTTCAATGGCGGCCAGTTGGTGGCGCATTTGTCGTAGCAGTTCGACTTGCCCTTCCCGTCCTTGTCATAGGAATAAAGCGTCATGCCCTTGGCATCGGTGTAGATCTTGGTGCCACCGACATCAGCTTCCTTCCACGCATCGGCGGCGAAGGAAGCGGCGGTGCTGAGCAAAAGTGCTGCCAGCCCTATGGTTATGGTTTTCATGGAAATCTCCCTGGCTGATATTGGAGACGCGCGGGGAATCGCGGCCTCTTCGTATCAACGTCCAACGCAGGTGCTTTCGTCCCCGATGCTCGCATGCGGCGATGACTTCCACACAATGGTGATTGGCAGACATACCTGACCGTCGCTATATCGTCGCCAAACAGTCGGAGTTTTGGAATGGCATTGGACATCGGCTATGTCAGCGCGATCGGGGCGGGGGCGATCTCGTTCCTGTCGCCTTGCGTGCTACCGCTGGTGCCGCCCTATCTCTGCTATATGGCCGGCGTTTCGGTCGACGATTTTCGCGGCAATGCGGGTGTGACAGCCAGGGAAGGCGCGCGCGGTGCGCTGCTCTATTCTTCTATTGCCTTCGTGCTCGGCTTCTCGACCGTGTTCGTCGCGCTCGGCGCCGGCGCCTCGACCATCGGCCGGTTGCTGCGCGTCTGGCAGGAGCCGCTGGCGATGGCCGCCGGCGTGCTGATCATCCTGATGGGGCTGAATTTCCTCGGCATCCTGCGCATTCCGCTGCTGTCGCGCGAGGCGCGCTTCCAGTCGCAGGGCAAGCCTGCCAGCGCCGTCGCCGCCTATGTCATGGGGCTCGCCTTCGCCTTCGGCTGGACGCCGTGCATCGGCCCGGTGCTGGGGCCGATCCTGACGCTGGCCGGCGGACGCGAGACGGTCGGCGAGGGCGCGCTGCTGCTCGCCGCCTATTCGCTTGGCCTCGGCATCCCGTTCCTGATCGCCGCCCTGTTTTCCGGCGCCTTCATGCGCCTCCTCGGCAAATTCCGCGTCCATCTCGGCCGCGTCGAAAAGGCGATCGGCGCGCTGCTGGTCGTCGCCGGCGTGTTTTTCCTGACCGGCGGCGTGCAGACGGTGTCCTACTGGCTGCTGGAGAATTTCCCGGTGCTGGGGCGGTTGGGGTAGGTTTGCGAACCCCGGACGCTAGCCCCGATTTAGGCGCTCGGTGGCGTAGTGCAACACGACCAGCGATGCGACCCCGCCCAGCAGAGCGAAAAGCGGAACCGCAACAAAAAGGTAGGTCAGCCCCCTGTCCATGCCCTTGATGAACAAGCTCGGAAGCACGCCCATAACTCCACCGAATATCGCGCCGACGCAAAAGACGACTGCCACGATTACCATGTTCAAGATGGATTGCATGACATGCACCGTTTGGACGTTCCAAGGCTACATCTTGGACAATGCAGCTGGCAGATTGATTTTGCATGAATGATGATTAGAGCGCTGTCACCGGTCGGCAGCCATCTCACCGGAATTTAACCGCATTGGTGCAGCATGCCGCCGCTGCTATCCTTTCTTGATTCCCAACCCTTTGATATGGTTGTCCTTCCATGAGCCAGAGATCCTGCCTGTCCGTCATTCTCGCCGCCGGTGAAGGCACGCGCATGAAGAGCGCACTGCCGAAGGTGCTGCACCAGATTGCCGGGTTGCCGATGGTCGCCCATGTCGTGAAGGCGGCCGATGCCGCTGGCGCCAGCAGCGAGGCGATCGTGATTGGTCATGGCGCGGAAGAGATGCGCAAAGCGGTGGCGAAGTTCGCACCGAAGGCAGAGACCTTTGTGCAGGAAGAGCGCCTGGGTACGGCGCATGCCGTTCTTGCTGCTCGCGAAGCGATATCAAGGGGTTATGACGATATCCTGGTGATGTTCGGCGACACGCCGCTGATCGATGCGGAAGCGCTGACCGTGGCGCGCTCGAAACTCGCTGAAGGTGCGGCCGTCGTGGTGATCGGCTTCCGTCCGCCTCTTCCAAACGGTTATGGCAGACTGGTCGAAAAGGGCGGTAAGTTGATTGCCATCCGC
Organism: Mesorhizobium kamtschaticum; assembly: GCF_056174585.1. NCBI lineage: Bacteria > Pseudomonadati > Pseudomonadota > Alphaproteobacteria > Hyphomicrobiales > Phyllobacteriaceae > Mesorhizobium > Mesorhizobium kamtschaticum. The sequence continues at coordinate 4,584,461 of NZ_CM149691.1, forward strand.
GAGGAAAAGGACTGCTCCGAGGCGGAGAAGAAGATCGGTTTCTGCAATGCCGGCATGATGGCGGTGGCCGGTGCCCACGCGCTGAAGCTGCTCGATGCGGTCGGCAACAAAAATGCCAAGGGCGAGTATTATCTGACCGACATCGTCGAGATCGCTAGCGTGCAGGGGCTCGATGTCGTCGCTACCGAAGCCAGCTTCGAAAACGCGCTCGGCATCAACAACCGCGCCGAACTCGCACAAGCCGAGGCCATCTGGCAGGCACGCCGCCGCCACGAGGCGATGCTTTTGGGTGTGACGCTGATCGCACCGGAGACCGTCTATTTCTCGCATGACACCGAGATCGGCGCCGACACGCTCGTCGAACCCAATGTCTGGTTCGGCCCAGGGGTGAAGATTGCCACGGGCGCCAAGATCCATGCCTTCAGCCACATCGAAGGCGCCACCATTGCGTCCAACTGCGATGTCGGGCCATACGCGCGGCTGCGGCCGGGCGCCGATCTCAAGCAGAAAGCCAAGGTCGGCAATTTCTGTGAGGTCAAGCAGGCTGTCATCGAGGAGGGCGCCAAGGTCAACCATCTGACCTATATCGGCGATGCCCGCGTTGGCGCGGGTGCCAACATCGGCGCCGGCACCATCACCTGCAACTATGACGGCTACTCGAAATTCTTCACCGACATCGGCGAGGGCGCCTTTGTCGGCTCCAACTCCTCGCTGGTGGCGCCGGTGTCGATCGGCAAGGGCGGCTATATTGCTTCCGGCAGCGTCATCACCGAAAGCGTGCCCGACGATGCGCTGGCCTTCGGCCGTGCCCGCCAGAAGACGATCCCGGGCAAGGGCAAGGAATTGCGCGAGCGCTTTGCCTCGGCCGCGGTGGCCAAGAAGAAGGCTGCCGAATAATTCTCAAACGGCGCTTTCGGCGGTCTTTCCGAACGCAGCCGTCGCCTTGATCTTGCCGATGATTGCCTTGTTGAAGGCTGGCAAATCCTCGGCCGGTATCCAGTATTCGAGATGCGCCCTGCTGCCGGCGTGCTCGACACGATAGCCATCCAGGAAGCTTTTCAGGACCTCAAAGCACGTCACGAAGCCGGAACCACTTGCCGGCACATTCCAGTCGCGCGCGATCTGCACGGCATAGGCTTCCGACAGAACCGGATAGAAGATCGGCTGATCGGGCAGGCGCGGCGGAAATGCCCGCATGTCGGACGCCTCGATGAGTTTTAGCTCCTGAGGTCCGACCGGGCGCCAGAGTGTAACGGTGGGCTGGGCTTCATTCATGGCCGAAGCTTAGCCAAATATTGCCGGAACGAGAACAGGATCGCCGAAAAACCGAACAATTGCAGTAACCGGATTGCAAGAGCGGCCTGTCATGGTGCATGCCTGCGCAAGCGTCCGTTACACCGGACGAAATGCAATGTGACTTTCGCGGCAGGCCGGCCATCCCTAAATAGCGCTGGTTTTGCATGGGGAATCGGGGACTGTCTGCATGTGCGGTATCGTTGGAATCGTCGGCCACTCGCAGGTTGCGCCGCTCATCGTCGATGCGCTGAAGCGGCTCGAATATCGCGGCTATGACTCGGCCGGCGTTGCCACCATCGACAAGGGACAGCTTGGCCGCCGCCGCGCCGAAGGCAAGCTGGTCAACCTTGAGCGCCGGCTCAAGGAGGAGCCGCTCGACGGCACGATCGGCATCGGCCACACGCGCTGGGCAACGCATGGCGTGCCCAACGAGACCAATGCGCATCCGCATTTTTCCGACGGCGTCGCCATCGTCCACAACGGCATCATTGAGAATTTCGCCGAACTGCGCGACGAGTTGATCCGCGACGGCTATTCCTTCTCGTCGCAGACCGACACCGAGGTCGTGGCCCATCTGGTGGCGCGCGAACTCGCCAAGGGGCTGGAGCCGGTCGAGGCCGCGCACCAGGCGCTGAAGCGGCTGGAAGGCGCCTTTGCACTGGCCATCATGTTCAAGGGCGACGAAGACCTGATCGTCGGCGCCCGCAATGGGCCGCCGCTGGCCGTGGGCCATGGCGATGGCGAGATGTTTTTGGGCTCCGACGCCATTGCGCTCGCGCCGTTCACCAATTCGATCACCTATCTGGAAGATGGCGACTGGGCGGTGGTGCGCCGCGACGGCGTCGCGATCTTCGACATCGACGGCAAGAAGGTCGAGCGCAAGCGGCAGCAGTCGCTGTCGACCAGTTTTATGGTCGACAAGGGCAACCGACGCCATTTCATGGAGAAGGAAATCCATGAGCAGCCCGAGGTGATCTCGCATACGCTGGCCCATTATGTCGATTTCGTCTCCGGCGTCTCGAAGCCGCTCGACCTGCCTTTCGACTTCGCCAAGATCGGCCGGCTGGCGATTTCCGCTTGCGGCACAGCCTATCTCGCCGGCCTGATCGGCAAATACTGGTTCGAGCGCTATGCGCGGCTGCCGGTCGACATCGATGTCGCCTCGGAGTTCCGCTACCGCGAGATGCCGCTGTCGGCGAACGATGCGGCGTTCTTCATCTCGCAATCGGGCGAGACCGCCGACACGCTGGCTTCGCTGCGCTATTGCCGCAAGGCAGGCATGAAGATCGGCGCCATCGTCAATGTGCGCGAATCGACCATGGCGCGCGAATCCGACGTGGTGCTGCCTACGCTCGCCGGGCCTGAGATCGGCGTCGCCTCGACCAAGGCCTTCACGTGCCAGCTGTCCGTCCTGGCGTCGCTTGCGGTGCGCGCCGGTGTGGCACGCGGCACGATCTCGCAGGAACAGGAAAAGACCCTGGTACGCGCGCTTTCGGAAGCGCCGCGCTATGCCAACCAGGTGCTCAAGCTCGAAGAGCAGATCGAACGTATCGCGCGGGAACTGTCCCGTTACAAGGACGTGCTCTATCTCGGTCGCGACACCAATTTCCCGCTGGCCATGGAAGGCGCGCTGAAACTCAAGGAAATCTCCTATATCCACGCCGAAGGCTATGCGGCGGGCGAGCTGAAGCACGGGCCAATCGCGCTGATCGACGAGAACATGCCGGTCATCGTCATTGCGCCACATGACCGCATTTTCGAGAAAACCGTGTCCAATATGCAGGAAGTGGCGGCGCGGGGCGGCAAGATCATCCTGATCACCGACAGCAAGGGCGCCGCGCAGGTGAGCGTGAAGACGATGGAGACGATCATCCTGCCGGACGTGCCGGAAATCATCTCGCCGATCATCTATGCGCTGCCGATCCAGATGCTGGCCTATTTCGCCGCCGTGTTCATGGGCACCGATGTCGACCAGCCGCGCAATCTGGCGAAATCGGTGACGGTGGAGTAGCTGCAGGCAGCCCCTCTATTGCCATCGATCAACAGGTGGCAAATTTTGTATCGGCCGATGATACATTTGCTTGTGCATTGGCTGTATCAGTGTATGATACAGCCAAGAGGGCGCATCGTTGATCGTTTCGTTCAAAGGCAAGGCGGTCGAAGCGGTTGCCGAAGGGAAGGCGCCAAAAGGCTTTCCGCCGGATTTGGTTGCCCGCGGCGAACGTCGCCTTCGCGCAATTGCCAACGCTGCCCAATTGAATGACCTTCGATCGCCGCCCGGAAATCACCTGGAGGCCCTGAAAGGGAGCCGCGTCGGGCAGCATTCAATTCGCATCAACGACCAGTGGCGTATCTGCTTCAGGTGGACCGCTGCTGGCGCTGAAGACGTGGAGATCGTCGACTACCATTAAGCGGGCACTTGCCCCTGAACGTTTGAGGATCCTGAATTATGCTCAAGTTTGCACGTCCAGTTCATCCTGGAGAATTCCTGCGGGAAGAATATCTCGTTCCGCTTGGCATGAGTGCAGGCGCGCTGGCGAAAAAGCTCAATCTGCCGCGCACCCGTATTGAACGCATTGCCAAGGAAGAGATCGGTTTGACCCCTGATACGGCGCTTCGCCTTGCCAGATTTTTCAATACCACGCCCGAGTTTTGGATGAATTTTCAGCAGGCTTACGAGCTTGAGACCGAAGCGAAGAAGCTCGCGACGGAACTCGAGAAGATCGAACCGCTGGAAGCGGCGGCATAATCGACCCTTTAAAAACTTCGCAGTTCCAAACCGGGCTGCGGTTCACTAATGTTGCGCTGCAACCCGCGCCCCCGGTGAACCATGTCCGATGCTCCCAAGACCTCCGGCATGACCCGGCTGAGGAACTATTTCCTCACGGGCTTCGTCGTCTGCGCACCGCTGGCGATCACCGCCTATATCGCCTGGTCGTTCATCGGCTGGGTCGATTCATGGGTAAAGCCTTATATTCCAGCGCGTTACAGCCCCGACACCTATCTGCCGTTTCCGGTTCCGGGGTTCGGGCTGATCGTTGCTTTGATCCTGATCACGCTGATCGGTTTTCTCACCGCCAACATTGTCGGCCGCGCCATTGTCGGTTTCGGGGAGCGCTTGCTTGGCCGCATGCCGCTGGTGCGCGGCATCTATGGCTCGCTGAAGCAGATTTTCGAGACAGTGCTGTCGAACAAGGGCGACATGTTCCGCCAGGTCGGGCTGGTCGAATATCCGCGCAAGGGCGTGTGGTCGCTGGTGTTCGTCGCCAGCGAGAAGGAAACCGAGATCAATGAGAAGCTCGACCAGGAAGGCGATCCGCTGATCGCCGTGTTTATGCCTTGCACGCCGAACCCGACCACCGGGTTTCTGATGTATGTGCTGAAGTCGGACATTGTGCTGCTCGACATGACGATCGAGGACGGCGCCAAGCTGATCGTTTCGGCCGGGCTGGTGGCGCCCGAGGTGAAAACCAAGATGGTGACGCTGAATGGCGAGCCGATCAACGGAACGGTGGCCAATCCGCCGCTAGGACCTCATCCGGCGCGCAAAAGCCGCACGGCCTCGTCGCGGCCGAACAAATAGAGCAACAGGCGCAGCGCCTCGCCGCGGTCGGATTGCAGTTCCGGGTCGCGGGACAGGATTAGCCTCGCATCATCGCGGGCAGCTTCCAGAAGATCGGCATGCGCCTCGATGCGCGCCACCTGGAAACCCGGTGTACCCGACTGGCGGGTGCCCAAAAGCTCGCCTTCGCCGCGCAATTTCAGGTCTTCCTCGGCGATCAGGAAACCATCCTCGGTCTCGCGCATCACCGACAGCCGGCGTTTTGCGGTCTCGCCGAGCGGATCCTTGTAGAGCAGCACGCAGGAGGATGGCTTGTCGCCGCGCCCGACCCGCCCGCGCAGCTGGTGCAATTGGGCAAGGCCAAAACGCTCGGCATGCTCGATGACCATGACGGTGGCGTCGGGCACATCGACGCCGACCTCGATGACCGTGGTGGCGATCAGGATGCGCGTCTCGCCCTCTTTGAAGACACGCATCGCCTCGTCTTTCTCGGCGCCCTTCATGCGGCCATGGACGAGGCCGATGCGGTCGCCGAACAGCGGCTTCAGCGAAGCAAAGCGGTCTTCGGCCGACATCAGCTTGATCTCTTCGGATTCCTCGACCAGCGGGCAGATCCAGTAGATCTTCTGGCCGCCGGCGACGGCGTCCTCCATGCGGCCAACCAGCTCGTCGAGCCGCTCAAGCGGCAGCGTGACGGTACGGATCGGCTGGCGGCCGGCCGGCTTTTCCGTCAGTTTCGATACGTCCATGTCGCCGAAAGCGGTCAGCACCAGCGTGCGCGGGATGGGCGTGGCGGTCATCACCAGCATGTCGGGCGCATCGCCCTTGGCGGTGATGGCAAGCCGCTGGTGGACGCCGAAACGATGCTGCTCGTCGATCACGGCGAAGACCAAATCGTGGAAGGTCACCGTCTCCTGGAACAGTGCGTGCGTGCCGACGACGATGTCGATCTCGCCGCTGGCAAGACCAGCCAGCGTCTCGGTGCGTTCGCGACCTCTCTCGCGGCCGGTGAGGATAGCGATACGCAGGCCGACCTTGGCAGCGAGGGGGGCGATCGTCGCCAGATGCTGGCGCGCCAGGATTTCGGTCGGCGCCATCAGTGCCGCCTGGCCGCCGGCCTCGACGGCGCGCGCCATGGCGAGCAGCGCGACGACAGTCTTGCCGGAGCCGACATCGCCTTGCAGCAGCCGCAGCATGCGCTCGGGGTCGGCAAGGTCGGCATTGATTTCGGCGAGCGCGAACTCCTGGCTTGATGTCAGTGAATAGGGAAGGGCGGCGCGCAGTTTCTCGACGATGCGGCCGTCGCCGACCAGGGGACGGCCGGACAGGCGGCGGATCTTTGACCGCACCAGCGCCAGCGAGACCTGGCCCGCCAGCAACTCGTCATAGGCAAGGCGCCGCCAGGCAGCACCCTCGATGGAGACGTCGATCGGGTCGGCCGGATTGTGGATGCGGGTGAGCGCATCGCCAAAGGTGGGAAAGGTGTGCCGGCGCATGAAGGCGCCGTCCTGCCATTCGGGGAATTCGGGCACGCGGGCGAGCGCCTGGCCGATCGCCCGGCGCAGCACCTTGCCGGACAGCCCGGCGGTGAGGGGATAGACCGGTTCGACCAGCGGCAGGTTCTCCGCCTCGCTCGCCAGCGCGATATGGTCGGGGTGGACCATGGTCGGGCGGCCGTTGAACCATTCCATGCGGCCCGAGACCACGACATGCTCGCCCACAGGCATTGCCTTTTCGAGATAGGCGGCATGCGCATGGAAAAAGGTCAGGCCGATTTCACCGGTGTCGTCATGGGCGTAGACCCGGTAGGGCACCGACCGGTTGCCGCGCGGTGGCGGCTGGTGACGATCGATGCGCACCTCAAGCGTGATGATCGCGCCTTCGGCCGCGAGCGCGATACCAGGCCGGTTGCGGCGGTCAATGACGGTGTGCGGCAGGACGAACAGAAGATCGCCCGCGCGGGCCGCGCGATCACCAAGATCAGCCGTGACGACCTTCTCGATCAGCGCGCCGACCTTCGGCCCGACGCCGGCAAGCGAAGTGATCGGAACAAACAGCGGATCGAGGATGGAAGGACGCATGATGTCAGCTTATGTCGCGACGGCCGCAGCGCAAGGCTGACAGCCCCTTCTATCCACGCTATATGCGCCGCAGCAAGTGAGGATGTGGCACAATGACTGGGACGAAACGATCAAGCGAGGGGCTGGATGCCCGCCGCCGCAAGCTCTTGTTCCGCTCCTGGCATCGCGGCATGCGCGAGATGGATTTGATCCTCGGCACCTTCGCCGACGCCGAGATCGGTGCCTTGACCGGCGAGGAAATCGACCAATATGAGGGGCTTCTCGACATTCCCGACACCGAATTCCTGCCACTGATCACGGGCGAACGCCCGGTGCCGGCGGATATCGATTGTGCCGTCCTGCAAAAGATCCTGGCATCCCGCCGGACCATGACATTCTGAACACAAGCAATTCCAGGAAAAGTGCGAAGCGGTTTTCCGTCCGGAATTGCGACAAAACAAGACCGTGATTTGATGAGCCTCATTCCCACCATTGGCCTGCCGAAAGGCCGCGCCGGCCAGTTCATCGTCGACGGTGTCGCCGATGGCTATGAAGCCTTTGCGCTTGTGCAGGCCGCCCTCGAGATCGCGCCCGACAAGCCGGTGCTGTTCGTCGCGCGCGACGGCCAGCGCCTGCCGGCGATCATCGAGGCGCTGGCCTTCGCCGCGCCCAGCCTGCCGGTGCTGGAATTGCCGGCCTGGGATTGTCTGCCCTATGACCGCGTCTCGCCCGGCTCGGATGCCGCCGCCAAGCGCCTCGATGCGCTGACCGCGATGATCGCGCTGGCGAAGAAGCCGCACCGCGCCGTCATCCTCACCACCGCCAATGCGCTGCTGCAGCGCATTCCGCCGGCCGACCTTGTCGAGGCACAGACGTTTCATGCCAGGCCCGGCAACCAGATCGACATGAACGCGCTGGTGTCGCGGCTGGAAACGTCGGGTTTCGAACGCGTGCCGACGGTGCGAGGCGTCGGCGAATTCGCGGTGCGCGGCGGCATTCTCGACCTGTTCGCGCCAGGCTGGACCGAGGCGCTCAGGCTCGACTTCTTCGGCGACACGCTGGAATCGATCCGCGTCTTCGACGCCGCCACCCAGCGCACCACCGGCCAGCGCAAGTCGATGGCGCTGCAGGCGATGAGCGAAGTGGCGCTGACGCCCGAAAACCATCAGCCGCTTCCGCCGCTCCTATATCGAAGCCTTTGGTGCACCCCAGCGTGACGACGGACTTTACGCTGCGGTCAGCGAAGGCAGGCGCTTCGCCGGCATGGAACACTGGCTGCCTTTCTTCTACGAACGGCTGGAGACGGTGTTCGACTATCTGCCGGATACGCCTGTCATTTTCGACCATCTGGCGCATGAGGCGCTGGCCGAACGCCACACGCTGATCCTCGACCACTATGAAGCGCGCAAAAAGCAGGCGGACGCGGCATTGAAGGATGCGGCGCCCTACAAGCCGGTGGCGCCCGACCTGCTTTATCTCTCGCCGGAAAACCTGATCGCCTCGCTCGGGCCGCGCGAAGCGATCGATTTCACACCCTTCGACGCGCCCGATGCCGGCGCGAAAAAGTCTACCACGCCGGCTCACGCCATGGCCGGAGCTTCGTCGAGGAGCGCGCCGATCCCAATATCAATGTCTTCGACGTCGTTGTCAGGCACATCGCCGATGAGCGCGCCGCCCGCCGCCGTGTCGTCATCGCCGGCTGGACCGAAGGTTCACTGGACCGGCTTGGCCAGATCCTGGCCGAGCATCATCTCGGCAATCTCAAGCAGGTCGAGACGCTGGCGGAAGCCGAACAACTCGAGCCGGGGCAGGCGGCATTGGCCGTGCTGCCGCTCGAATCCGGCTTCGAGACCGAAAAACTGGTCGTCGTCGCCGAACAGGACATTTTGGGCGACCGGCTGATCCGGCGTTCGAAGCGCAAGAAGCGTGCGTCCGACTTTATTGCCGAAGCCTCGGCTCTGTCGGCCGGCGATATCGTTGTCCATGCCGACCATGGCATTGGCCGCTTCATCGGCCTGCGCACCATCGAGGCGGTCGGTGCGCCGCATGATTGCCTTGAAATCCACTATGCCGGCGACGACCGGCTGTTCCTGCCGGTGGAGAACATCGAGCTTCTGTCGCGCTATGGCTCGGACTCCGCCGAAGCGACGCTGGACAAGCTTGGCGGCGGCGCCTGGCAGTCACGCAAGGCAAAGCTGAAGAAGCGCCTGCTCGACATGGCCGGGCAGTTGATCCGCATTGCGGCGGAACGGCAGATGCGGTCAGCACCGGCGTTGGTACCGGCCGAAGGCCTCTATGACGAATTCTCGGCTCGTTTCCCCTACGAGGAGACCGAGGACCAGCAGACGGCGATCGACTCGGTGCGCGATGACCTTGGCGCCGGCAAGCCGATGGACCGGCTGATCTGCGGCGATGTCGGCTTCGGCAAGACCGAAGTGGCGCTGCGCGCCGCCTTCATCGCGGCGATGGAAGGGTTCCAGGTCGCCGTGGTGGTGCCGACGACATTGTTGTCGCGCCAGCATTTCAAGACGTTTTCGCAGCGCTTCTCCGGCCTGCCGATCCGCGTCGCCCAGGCTTCGCGGCTGGTCGGTGCCAAGGAACTCGCCGAAACCAAGAAAGGCATTGCCGAGGGCCAGGTCGACATCGTCATCGGCACCCATGCGCTGCTCGGCTCCGCGATCTCGTTCAAGAATCTCGGCCTGCTGATTATCGACGAGGAGCAGCACTTTGGCGTCAAGCACAAGGAACGGTTGAAGGATCTGAAGACCGACGTCCATGTGCTGACGCTGTCGGCGACGCCGATCCCGCGTACGCTGCAGCTGGCGCTGACGGGCGTGCGCGAACTGTCGCTGATCGCCACGCCGCCGGTCGACCGCATGGCGGTGCGCACCTTCATTTCGCCCTTCGATCCGCTTGTCATTCGCGAGACGCTGCTGCGCGAACGCTATCGCGGCGGCCATTCCTTCTATGTCGTTCCGCGAATCAGCGACTTGGCGGAAATCCATGATTTCTTGAGGGAATCCGTGCCTGAATTGAAGGTGGCGGTGGCCCATGGCCAGATGCCGCCGGGCGAGCTCGACGACATCATGAACGCCTTCTATGACGGCCAGTATGATGTGCTTCTGTCGACCACCATCGTTGAATCCGGCCTCGATATCCCGACCGCCAACACGCTGATCATCCACCGCGCCGACATGTTCGGCCTGTCGCAGCTCTACCAGCTGCGCGGCCGCGTCGGCCGCTCCAAGGTGCGCGCCTATGCGCTGTTCACGCTGCCTGCCAACCGCAAGCTGACCGACACCGCAGAGCGCAGGCTGAAGGTGCTGCAGTCGTTGGATACGCTTGGCGCCGGCTTCCAGCTCGCCAGCCACGATCTCGACATCCGTGGCGCCGGCAATCTTCTCGGCGAAGAGCAATCCGGCCATATCAAGGAGGTTGGCTTCGAACTCTACCAGCAGATGCTGGAAGAGGCAGTCGCCGAAGTGAAGGATTCCGGCGAGGTCCAGGATGGCGGTTGGTCGCCGCAGATCGCTGTCGGCACCGCGGTGATGATCCCGGAAAGCTATGTGCCGGACCTGCAGCTCAGGCTGGCGCTCTACCGCCGTCTCGGCGATCTCGAAAATACCGAGGAGATCGACGCCTTCGGCGCCGAACTGATCGACCGCTTCGGCCCGCTGCCGGACGAGGTGAAGCATCTCCTGAAGATCGTCTTCATCAAGGCGCTTTGCCGCAAGGCCAATGTCGAGAAGCTCGACGCCGGGCCGAAGGGCGTCGTCATCCACTTCCGCAAGCGCGAATTCTCCAACCCGGTCGGTCTGGTCAAGTTCATCGGCGAACAGGGCTCACTGGCCAAGATCCGGCCGGACCACAGCGTCGTCTTCGTGCGCGATTGGCCGACGCCGGACAAGCGCCTGGCGGGGTCGGCGGTGGTGATGACACAGCTCGCGCGGTTGGTGGAGAAGGCGGCTTAGCCGCCGGCCGCCATTCGCCAGCGCTGAAATTCCGGTCTAGAATAGGAAATCGGCTTCGTGTATGGAGCCGCCACCCCATATAGGGGCGGAAAAAGGCGGGTGAGGGTACTCGCCGGAAAGAGCGTTGGGTGCAGCGATGACGAAATGGTCGCCGAATTCGTGGAGAGCAAAGCCGATCAAGCAGGTTCCCGCCTATCCGGACCTTGCCGCGCTCAAGAACACGGAAGCCCAGCTCGCCACCTTCCCACCACTGGTTTTTGCCGGTGAGGCGCGCAAGCTGAAGAAGCAGCTCGCGGCTGTGGCAAATGGCGACGCCTTCCTGCTCCAGGGCGGCGATTGCGCCGAGAGCTTTGCCGAACATGGCGCCGACAACATCCGCGACTTCTTCCGCGTCTTCCTGCAGATGTCGGTCGTGCTGACCTTTGCCGGCGCCCAGCCGGTGGTGAAGGTTGGCCGCGTTGCCGGCCAGTTCGCCAAGCCGCGCTCGTCCGACAATGAGACCAAGGGTGATGTCACGTTGCCGAGCTATCGCGGCGACATCATCAACGGCATCGAATTCGACCAGAAGTCGCGCATTCCCGATCCCGCCCGCCAGGAAATGGCCTACCGCCAGTCGGCGGCGACGCTCAACCTTCTGCGCGCCTTCGCGCAGGGCGGTTACGCCAGCCTGGAGAACGTGCATCGCTGGATGCTCGGCTTCGTCTCTGATAGCCCGCAAGGCGAAAAATACGAGTCGCTCGCCAACCGCATCACCGAGACGATGGACTTCATGAAGGCCGTTGGCATCACCTCGGAGACCAACTACGCGCTGCGCGAGACCGATTTCTACACCAGCCACGAGGCGCTGCTGCTCGGCTATGAGGAGGCGTTGACCCGTGTCGATTCGACCTCGGGCGACTGGTACGCGACCTCGGGCCACATGATCTGGATCGGCGACCGCACCCGCCAGCCCGACCATGCCCATGTCGAATATTGCCGCGGCATCAAGAACCCGCTTGGCCTGAAATGCGGCCCGTCGCTGACCGCTGACGGCCTGCTGGAGTTGATCGACCTGCTCAATCCCGAGAACGAGCCGGGCCGGCTGACGCTGATCGCCCGCTTCGGTTCGGACAAGGTCGCCGACCACCTGCCGAAGCTGGTACGCGCGGTGCAGAAGGAAGGCCGCAGCGTGGTCTGGTCGTCGGACCCGATGCATGGCAACACCATCGAGGCCGCCGGCTACAAGACGCGGCCGTTCGACCGCATTCTGAAGGAAGTGCAGACCTTCTTCGAGGTGCACCGCGCCGAAGGCACGCATCCGGGCGGCATCCATGTCGAGATGACCGGCAAGAACGTCACCGAATGCACGGGCGGCGCGCGCGCCATCACGGCCGAGGAATTGCAGGACCGCTACCACACCCATTGCGATCCGCGCCTCAATGCCGACCAGGCGATCGAACTGGCCTTCCTGGTGTCGGATTTGCTCAAGAAAAGCCACCCGGTACAGCACAAGCAGGTCGCCAACGGCTGATCCCAACCATTGGGCCGATAAAGAAAAAGGCGCCTGGGAAACCCGGCGCCTTTTCTTTTTTCAGCTTATCGTCTGCGCTCCCGCCCAAGCCGGCGCGATTGGCAAAAGACGTCAGTCTTTCTTGTAGAGCAACCAGCTCTTGCCGGCGCGGCCGGCCATTGTCGAATGTTTGGTGACGCGGTTGCGGCCGCTGACCTTCGAGCGGTAGAGCGCCCGGTCGGCCTTGGTGTAGAGGTCTTCCGGCCCTTCAGCCTCGGATGCCATGCAGATGCCCATCGATACCGTCACGGTGCCGTAATTCATGCCGGTCTGGCTGCTGGTGAAGGGCGTCTGCTCGATCAGGGCGCGAATGCGCTCCGCGATCTCGTAAGTGGCGTCTTCGCTGGCACCCTCGATGATCAGCGCGAATTCCTCGCCACCGGTGCGGGCAACGAACATGTCGCCACGAATGCTGGTCTGGAAAATCTCGGCGATGATCTGGATGATCTTGTCGCCGACAGGATGGCCGTAGCGGTCATTGATATCCTTGAATCGATCGATGTCGGCAAGGATCAAGGCATTGAACAGGATACCCTTGTTGCTGGTGTAGATACTGGTGATTTCCTTGTCGAAGGCGCGGCGGTTCCAGATGTGGGTCAAGGGATCGGTGTCGGCCAGCCGCTTGTATTCCTCGAGCTTCGACTTGACGCTCTCGAGTTCGGCCGTCTTGTCGCTCAGCGTCGAGGCGACCTGCCGGCCGTGATCAATGGTCGAATTGGTGGCAACCGCCATGGCATTGGCGATCTTCTGCAGGAGGTCCTGCGAGAGCAGGCTGCGATTGCTCAAGCCGCTCGATGTTTCATCCAGGATCCTGCCGTATTTCTCGATGTGGCTGCGCTCGCTCCGCAACAGCGAGGCGACGTCCTCGAGCTCCCTGGCGATGACGTCTCGGGCATGCTCGACGATGCTGGGACCATGGTTCTGGGCGAAGAAAGCGCGCCCGATCTTATCCAGCTCGTCCTGTGTCGGCCGATTGCTCAGCGCAAGGACGGCGAGGCTGAGCTCGCGGTTGGTGCCGCTCAATGCCTCGTAGAAGATCTCGTAGTTGCGTGGCAGGCCGAGCACGCCCAGTTGACGCATGGTGGCGACGACGGCGGATGCGATGTCATTATTTTTGTCGGTTGGGGCGGCTGCCGGCTGCATGTCTGGTTCACTCTTCCCCTCGGATCCCGGCGCAGAATTTGCGGGTTCCATCGATCGCCGACCTGGGGAACGCGACCCGATAGTCCAGAACATCTTACGAAGAGGCGCGTCCCCACCCGCGACCTTCGCTTACGGAGACCATAAATGCGGCGACGCTAAAGTTTCCTTAATTCACACGACTTCCACAGGTTTTTCTCTACCTGTGGCTGTAGAAGCATAAATTTTTGCACCATCGTCACCGCCAACACCCAGTTTGGCGGCTTTGAATTCGAAATCCACGCCGCGCGCTGCTGAAAATGAAACTGAATTTCGAATTCCGAGCGCCAGTCGATGTCGTATTTGCTTGCGCGTAACCACCGCAAAGCTGGAATCCTGACCAGGATGCTGGACGAGGTTTCTTCAAGGAGTGCCGAATGAGCGACAGTCACCAGGGATCATGCCTGTGCGGAGCGGTGCGCTTCCGGACACGCGGAGCATTGCGCGGGGTCGTCTACTGTCATTGCTCGCAATGCAGGAAGCAAAGCGGACATTTCTATGCCGCGACCAATGTTGCCGACGCCGACATCGTGATCGAAGGCGTGGAAAGCATCACCTGGTATGAAGCGTCCGCTTTCGCCAGGCGCGGCTTCTGCAAGGCATGCGGGTCAGTGCTTTTTTGGAAGCCAAGGGATCAAGACTACATTTCGGTCATGGCGGGATCGTTCGACAGGCCGACAGACCTCAAGGGCGACTGCCATATCTTCATCGGTGACAAGGGCGACTACTACTCGATCGACGACGGGCTGCCGCAGTTTGAAAAGTCGACGCCTTCGATAGTGGTCGCTGAATGAATTTTGGACGAGACGCCTTATTCCCTTGATCGGGCCGTTGCTTTATCTCGTGCCGGTAATTCGGAAAGAGGTTTGGGCATGCAGCGGCTGATCGATGCTTTTATCAATTCGGTGCGGGCGTTCCGCAAGCTGGCTGCCAGCGAGAAGGCATTCCAGCAGGAGCTGATGCTGCTCGCGCTTGCCTTGCCGGCCGGGTGGTTCGTTTCGGTGTCGTGGCGTGGCTATGCGCTGCTGATCGGCGCGGTGCTGCTGCTGATCATGGTCGAGGTGCTGAACACCGGCATCGAGGCGGCCTGCGATGCCTTCAGCCGCGAGTTCAATGTCGACATCCAGCTGGCCAAGGATTGCGGCTCGCTGGCGGTGCTGATTTCGGTGGTCATCGTCGCCGGCGTCTGGGGCATCGCGCTCATCGAGCGGATCACCGGACTACCGATCTAGCGTTGCCATTCTTATATGACGGTAACTAAAGGAAACCGTCATGTCCGAAGCCACAAATATTCTGCTTCTCGAACGCAAAGGCCTGCCGGCCGATTTGCGCTGGCTGGTCGAAAAATACCCGCGTGAAAACTGGCAGGGCCACGCCAACATCCACGGTATCGCCAACATGTGGCTGCAGCGGCACGACATGTTCCGCGAACTCGGCGGCATGCTGACCAACGGTATTGGCGACTATCGCGAGGGCAGGCTCACGGCGCCTGACTTCGCGCGCTGGTTCGCGCCGCGCCTCAACCATTTTCTCGGTAATCTCGACGGTCACCACAATGTCGAGGATCATCAATATTTTCCGGTCTTCGCCAAAGCGGAGGCGCGGCTGAAGCGCGGTTTCGAGATTCTCGACACAGACCACCACACCATCCATGAAGGATTGGAGCGCAATGCCGAGGCGGCCAATGCCTTCATCAAGACGCTTCAGGAGAGCGAGGACAAACAACGCTTCGCGGCGGATGCCTATGCCGACGAAAATAGCCGGCTGATCGCCATGCTGACCCGGCATCTTGCCGATGAGGAAGACCTGATCATCCCGCTGATCCTCGATCGAGGTGATCAGGCGCTCGGTATCGACTGACGGGTCAAAACTCCTTGGCGCGCTCCCGCTTGGCGATATGTCGTGCGATGAGCCAGGCAAGCACGGCCACGGTGAGGCCGATGCCAAGCCCGATCAGCAGCCGTTCGTGGCGCAGCAACGCCTGACCGACGAAGTGCTCGGCGCCCAACCCGAAAACGTAACCGATTGAGCTGAACAGCACCGCCCAGATCACCGATGAGATGGCGTTGAGGATGACGAAGCGGGGTGCTGCTATGGTCGACAGGCCGGCGGCGATGCCGCCGACCAGACGCATGCCGTAGACATAGCGGTTCGACAGCACGAAGATGTTGGGATGGGTGTTGAGCAGACGGTAGGCGCGGCGGAAGCCAGGTCGCCTGCGCAGCCTGACGACATGCCGGTTGTCGGCGAAACTTCTGCCGAGGATGAAGAAGAAGGTGTCGCCGACGAAAGCGCCGAGCGCTGCCGCGACAAAGGCATGCCACAGCACGAAAACATGCTGGTGGGCGAAGAAGCCGCCGAGGATGGCGGCACTTTCCCCCTCGGCCACGCAGCCGAGAAAGACGGCAAGCAGCCCATATTGTTCGATGAAATGATGGATCGCTTCGGTCATGAGGGCTGGGTCTGGGGAGCGAGCCGTTCGTCGATCCGCTTCAGCTGTTCGGCTATCTGCGCGATCTCGTCGCGCATGCCGATGATCTGGCTGTGGCGCAATTCGTCCAGCTTTTCGTGCAGCGCCATGATCTCGATTTCGGCCTTGAGGTTGACCTCATAGTCGTGGGCCGCGTCGATGCGGTCGCGCGCCGCCTGGCGATTCTGCGACATCATGATTACCGGCGCCTGCAGGGCAGCGATCATCGACAGCACCAGGTTGAGGAAAATGAAGGGGTAGGGGTCGAACGACTCTTGCCCCAGCAGCCACCAGTTGGCACCGATCCACAGGATCAGGAAGGCGATGAATGACAGGATGAACGTCCACGAACCGCCGACACGCGCAATGGCATCGGCGATACGATCGCCGGCGCCCTGAAGGCCGGCAAGATTGTCGTTGATGTCTTGTGATATGGGTTTGCGGTCGACAGTGCTTTGCAGCACCCGCCTCTCGATCTCGCTCAAATTCTCTGGGTTTCGCCTCAGCCATCGATTGGCCAGTTCGGGCACTGTCTTGTTCATGGACGTCTCCACACCAAAGCGTCGGCTTGGCAGTCTCGTCTCCATATAGGAAGATGCCGTACCTTCAAAAGCGCGGCATGGAGATGGAAGCAAAAATGCCAGATTTCGCCAAAATCCGCGCCCATGCAGCCAAACGCAAGGGCGGCGAGACGGAGCTTTCGTCCCTTCTGGGGCCGGCGCCCGACAATGCAGCGGTGGCTGACATCGCCGACGATCGCATTCTGTCGACCATGGCCGAGCGGATATTCGCCGCCGGTTTTGTCTGGCGCGTCATCGAACAGAAATGGCCCGGTTTCGAGGAAGCGTTTCTGCGCTTCGAGCCGAAGCGGCTGTTGTTCCAGCCTGACGATTTCTGGCACGATCTGGCTTCCGATCATCGCATCGTGCGCAACCCGCAGAAAATCAAATCCGTGCGCGACAACGCTGCTTTCGTCGAACGCGTCTCTAAGGAGCATGGCGGCTTCGGCGAATTCCTCGCCAACTGGCCAGCCGACGACCAGGTCGGGCTGATGGCCTATCTCGGCAAGCATGGCAGTCGGCTGGGCGGCAACACCGGCCAGTATTTCCTGCGCTGGCTGGGCTGGGATGCCTTCGTTATTTCGGCCGACATGGCGGCAGCCCTTCGCGATGCGGGCCTCGACATCGCCGAAAGCCCGACCTCGAAGAAGGATCTCGACAAGATCCAGGCCCAGATCAATCAATGGGTGGCGGACACGGGCCTGCCGCGCCGGCACATTTCGCGCATCCTGGCGATGTCGATTGGCGAGAACCATTCGCCGCAGTCGTTGCGCGAGTATATGGGTGACGATTGATCGCCAGTCTGGACGTCAATAACTTAGGTCAATCGGTCCGACACGATTGACGATGTCAATCGGTCCGAATTGGTCCGAACGAACGCCATTGCCCGGCGAATTTTGCCGCGCTAAACCGGCAAGCATGACCAAGAAGCTCGACATACTGCGCATCGCAATCGCCCAGCTCAACCCGACCGTTGGCGATGTCGCCGGTAACCTCGCCAAAGCCCGCGAGGCGAGGGCGGATGCCGCGCGGCAGGGCGCCGATCTGGTGCTTTACACCGAGCTTTTCCTTGCCGGTTACCCGCCGGAGGATCTGGTGCTGAAGCCGGCCTTCCTGAAAGCCTGCGAAAAGGCGGCGCAGGACTTTGCCGCCGATACATCAGATGGCGGCCCGGGCGTCATCATCGGCACGCCGTTGAAGCGCAAAAGCGGT
Organism: Mesorhizobium kamtschaticum; assembly: GCF_056174585.1. Lineage (NCBI taxonomy): Bacteria > Pseudomonadati > Pseudomonadota > Alphaproteobacteria > Hyphomicrobiales > Phyllobacteriaceae > Mesorhizobium > Mesorhizobium kamtschaticum. The sequence goes on from NZ_CM149691.1 coordinate 4,602,320, forward strand.
ACGCACAATTCCATCATTTTCGCCGATGGCGGCAAGATCATCGCCGAGCGCTACAAGCTCGACCTGCCGAACTACGGCGAGTTCGACGAAAAGCGCGTCTTCCAGGCCGGGCTCGAGATTCAGGGCCCTGTCAATTTCCGCGGCGTGCGCATCGGAGTTCCGATTTGCGAGGACATCTGGGGCGATGTCGGCATTTGCGAATCGCTGGCGGAGAGCGGGGCGGAAATCCTGCTGGTGCCGAACGGCTCGCCCTATTATCGCGCCAAGATCGACGTGCGCCATCAGGTGGTCATCAAGCAAGTCATCGAATGCGGGCTGCCGATGATCTACGCCAACCAGCTCGGCGGCCAGGACGAACTGATCTTCGACGGCGCCTCGTTTGCCATCGGCGCCGACAAGACATTGGCTTTCCAGATGAGCCAGTTCGAGGACGCGGTCGACGTCACGACGTGGAAACGCACGGAGGACGGCTGGGTCTGCTCTGAAGGGCCGATGTCGAAAATCCCGGAGCGGGAAGAGGCAGACTATCGCGCCTGCATGCTGGGCCTGCGCGACTACGTCAACAAGAACGGCTTCAAGAATGTCGTGCTCGGCCTGTCCGGCGGTATCGATTCGGCGATTTGCGCTGCCCTTGCCGTCGACGCGCTTGGCGAGGAGCGGCTGCGCGCTGTGATGATGCCCTACCGCTACACCTCGAAGGATCCGCTCAAGGACGCCGAGGACTGCGCCCGCGCGCTCGGCTGCCGCTATGACATCGTGCCGATCTTCGAGCCTGTCGAAGGTTTTCTGCATGCGCTGACGCAGCTTTTCGAGGGCACCAAGGAAGGCATCACCGAGGAAAATCTGCAGAGCCGCGCGCGCGGCACCATCCTGATGGCGATCTCCAACAAGTTCGGCTCGATGGTGGTCACGACAGGCAACAAGAGCGAGATGTCGGTCGGCTATGCCACGCTCTATGGCGACATGAATGGCGGCTTCAATCCGATCAAGGATCTCTACAAGATGCAGGTCTACGCGCTGTCGCGCTGGCGCAACAGCCATGTGCCGCCGGGCGCGCTCGGGCCTTCGGGCGAGGTCATCCCGAAGAACATCATCGACAAGGCGCCGTCGGCCGAATTGCGCGAGAACCAGACCGATCAGGATTCGCTGCCGCCCTATCCGGTGCTGGACGATATCCTCGAATGCCTGGTCGAAAACGAGATGGGCGTCGACGACATCGTGGCGCGCGGCCATGACAGGGCCACGGTGACGCGCATCGAGCATCTGCTCTACATCGCCGAATACAAGCGCCGGCAGGCAGCGCCGGGCGTGAAGATCACCCGGAAGAACTTTGGCCGCGACCGCCGCTATCCCATCACCAACCGTTTCAGGGATCGCGGATAGACACTGTTTTCATTGAGGGGGCGCAGATGCTTGTCAGCTATTTCAGGGGAACGCCTGAATACCACATCGTCCGCTTCAAGAACGGCAAGATCCGGGAGCAGGGGCGCGGCATCAGCTTCTGGTACGGCACATTGGGCACGACCATCGCGATGGTGCCGGTGACGTCGCTCGACAACCCGTTCATCTTCACCGAAACCACCGCCAATTTCCAGGATCTGGCGATCCAGGGGTCGGTCAGCTACCGCATCGTCGATCCGGTCAAGGCGGCGGAAGGTTTTGACTTCAGCGCCAGGCTCAGCAAGTCCGACGTTGCCGGCGACGGCCGCGAGAAGATCGCCGAACGCCTCGTGCTGGCCATCCAGAGCCGAGCGCGGGCCGTGGTGTCGAGCATGACGCTCGAACAGGCGCTGGCGGAGGTGACCAAGCTCGGCGGCAATCTTGCCGACTTGCTGCGCAGCGATCCGATCGCCTCGACCGCCGGCCTGTCGATCGAGGAGGTCCATATCACCTCGGTTCAGCCGACGCCGGAAATCCGCAAGGCGCTGCAGACCGAGTATCGCGAGGCGCTGCAGCGTCAGGCCGACGAGGCGATCTATGCGCGCCGGGCGCATGCCGTCGAGAAAGAGCGCGAGATCAAGCAGAGCGAACTGGCGACCGAGATCCAACTGGCCGAGCGCAACAAACTGCTGGTCGACACCGAGGCGCGCAACAAGCTGACGCTGGCCGAAGCGGCCGCCAAGGCGCAGCAGCTCGAACTGACCGTCTATTCGTCGGCGCCCGCCAACGTGCTGACGGCAATGGCCTTCAAGGCCTGGGCGGAGAAGGGCGGTTCGGTCGGCAATGTGTCGATCACGCCTGACATGCTGACCAGCGCGCTGAGCCAGCTTGCCGCGCCGGCCAAGACCGAGAAGTGATGTAGCCGTGGCCGGCGAGCAGGGCGATAGGCCGATCGACCGGGTGATCGTCGTCACCCGCAAGACCGAGCTCGAGGAACTGACGACGCGTTTCAACACGCAAGGCCAGGCCCGCTTCTATCTCCGGCAAGCCGGCATGAATTTCGACCCGGTCAAATCAGCGCACGATACCTACCATCACGCGCTCGACCGGGTGATGGGTTCGCTACCGCCAGGCCTCAAGCAATTGCGGCTCGACCGCGAGCTGGTGCCGCAGTTCGAATTCGGGTCCGATGTGGTGATCGCGCTTGGCCAGGACGGGTTGGTCTCCAACACGGCAAAGTACCTGCCGCATCAGCCGCTGATCGGCATCAATCCCAATCCGGCGCTTTTTGACGGTGTCCTCTTGCCCTGGAATGCCGACGACACCGAAAGGGTCCTCGATCTGACGATTTCCGGCAAGGCGAAGCGCCAGGCGGTGGTGATGGCCGAGGCGCGTTCCAATGACGGAAGGCGGCTGATTGCCTTCAACGACCTGTTCGTCGGGGCCAGCACGCATGTCTCGGCCCGCTATGAATTGAGCTATGGCGGCAGGACCGAGCGCCAGTCGTCGAGCGGCATCATCATTTCCACCGGCGCCGGCTCCACCGGCTGGCTGCGTTCGGTCATGGCAGGTGCCGCCGGACTGGCCGCGGCCTATGGTGACACATCCGTGCCGACGGTGCCGCCGCAGGGCTATGACCGTGAGGGCGAGCAGCTGTTCTTCTCGGTGCGCGAGCGGTTTCCGAGCAACACCACAGGCGTGTCGCTGGTCCATGGTGTCATCACCCGCGATCGGCCGCTGGTCGTCTCCTCGCGACAGAGCAAGGGCGGCGTCATCTTCAGCGACGGAATGGAGGTCGATTTCGTCGAGTTCAATTCCGGCACGGACGTGACGATCGCGATTGCCGACCAGAAGGCCTATCTCGTGGTGCCGTGATCATGGTCTGCTCCGCCCGTTGTTGCAAAATAATCGCAGTGGTTGGACCAGATATGCTTTTTGGCGTGAGCCCGTCTTGGCGCTGCGCCAAGGCGTCTCTATAAGGACCGTTCCGCGATTCATTTGCGGGAGGTCCGAATGGCAGTATTTGAAATGGTAATGCGAGGCCGCGAAGCTTAGGTCTCTACCGGCGCTCCGCGAAGGTCGATCCTTCGTACCAGAGCCGGTTTGAGCACAGGCTTATGCCGATGCCGGTCGCCGCCCGATTACGGGCGTGACGCCAAAATATGCCACTCCGCTTCTGGGCACTGCTTCGCCCCTTGCGCGGCTTCTTCAATTTTTGACCTTACTGGGATCGGGCTCGTTTGCGCCCGAATGACATCATGGCTCGTTTCAAGATCGATTTGCGCGCAAGCGCCTTTCGCAGCGTTCTTGGTTTCACGCTCACCCATTGGCGGCGCCAGCCCTGGCGGCTTTCGCTGATCATGGGTGGTTTCCTGCTGTCGACACTGGCCGACGTTTTGACGCCGCTCTATTCCGGCCGGCTGGTTGACGCCGTCGCCAGCAGCGCCGGCGCGGACGCCATTGCCTGGAATGCCGCGATGACGGCGTTCTTCATCCTTATGGCGCTGGCCCTGACCGGCCTCGTGTTGCGCAACCTTGCCTTCATGGGCATCGTCGAGTTGACGCTGAAGATGATGGCTGACATCGCCGCCGATGCCTTCCATCGCGTCCAGCGCTTTTCCACCGACTGGCACGCCAACTCGTTTGCCGGCTCGACGGTGCGCAAGGTGACGCGCGGCATGTGGGCGCTCGATCTGCTCAACGACACCATCCTGATCGCGCTGCTGCCGTCGGTCGTCATGCTCGTCGGCTCGACGCTGCTGCTTGGCTGGTTCTGGCCGCTGATGGGTGTGGTCGTTGCCGCCGGTTCGGTGCTGTTCATCATGGTGACGGCGATGCTGTCGCTTGGCTATGTGGCGCCGGCGGCAAGGCTCGCCAACACCTGGGACACGCGCCTTGGCGGTTCGCTCGCCGATGCGGTGAGCTGCAACGCCGTGGTCAAGGGCTTTGGCGCCGAGGAGCGCGAGGAGGGCCGCCTTGCCAGGGTGGTCGCCAAATGGCGGGCGCGCACGCGACGCACCTGGGTGCGCGGCACCATCAACGGCACCACGCAAGGAGTGCTGCTGCTGGTCATGCGCGCCGCGGTGATCGGCCTGGCGCTGCTGCTGTGGTCATGGGGGCAGGCGAGCGCCGGCGACGTCGCCTTCGTCTTGACCTCGTTCTTCGTGCTGCAGGGCTATTTGCGCGATATCGGCACGCATATCCGCAATTTGCAGCGTTCGATCAACGACATGGAGGAACTGGTCGATTTCCAGTCCGAACCGCTCGGCATCGAGGACCGGCCCGGCGCCAGGCCGATCCGGATCACGAAAGGGGCGATCAGCTTCGACAACGTCACCTTTCACTATGGCAGTCACCGATCGCCGCTCTATCGCGACTTTTCGGTCGATATCGCGCCGGGTGAACGGGTCGGGCTCGTCGGTCATTCCGGTTCGGGCAAGACGACCTTCGTCAAGCTCATCCAGCGGCTCTATGACGTGAACGCGGGCAAGATCCTGATCGACGGCCAGGATATCTCCGAGGTCGCGCAGGCGTCGCTGCGCGGGCAGATCGCCATCGTCCAGCAGGAGCCGATCCTGTTCCATCGGTCGCTGGCCGAGAACATCGCCTATGCAAGGCCGAGCGCGACGCAGGAGGAGATCGAGCATGCCGCCAAGCTTGCGAGCGCGCATGATTTCATCACCAGCCTGCCGAAGGGCTATGGCACGCTGGTCGGTGAGCGCGGCGTCAAACTGTCGGGCGGCGAGCGGCAGCGCGTGGCGATCGCGCGCGCTTTCCTGGCCGATGCGCGCATCCTGATCCTGGACGAGGCGACATCGAGCCTCGATTCGGAATCGGAGGTGCTGATCCAGCAGGCGATGGAACGGTTGATGGTCGGCCGCACCACGCTGGTCATCGCACACCGGCTGTCGACGGTGCGGGCGCTCGACCGGCTGCTGGTCTTCGACCGCGGCAACATCGTCGAGGAGGGCTCGCATGACGAGCTGATCCGGCTGAAGGGCGGCATCTACCGCCGCCTGTTCGAGCGTCAGGCGCTCGAACTGACCAAGGGGCTGGTCATCTGACCCTGAGGTGGCCTCCGGCTTCGGCCGGAGGCCACCTCTGGCAGGCGCGCCACCGGCTGGTCGGGCGGAGGGTGGTGCAGGGCACGCAATCGCAGGCGGAGCCGAACCTGCCGCGAGCGCATCGGCGGGCGTGAGATGTCCGACGTCCCTTTCACTCAGCGTATGCCGGCCGCACAAATCCGTGACGCGGGTATCCAATTCTTTTCCATATGCTGAGTTTTGAGATGATTTGTTTAAGATGCTGATCGAGATACGTTGTTTCAACCATTGATTGATATACGTTTTCTCTAGGCAACCCAGAGACGGTCGACGCATATGCTGGGATCCGATTGATCAGCGCAGGATTTCGCCCTGCGGCAGACGACCTCCATAGGCTCCACGATGCATCTTGTTTCTGAAAATACCGGTGTGGAAAAGGTGGCTGCGCCGGCGGTTCAGGAGTCTCACCATGGCTCGGTTCGGCCGCTTGCTGCCGAGGACCTCGAGCGCGTCGCCGCACTCTTCCTGACGAAGTTTCGCCGGCGGCGGCGTCACCTCCTCGATCGCGCGATCGCTGAGACGGCCGAGTATATGAGAAAGATCTATCTCGACCCTGCCGGCCAGCCCGGTGCCAGCAACGCTCTTGTCCAGATCAACCCGCAGGGCCATCTGGGTGGCTTCCTCGGTGTCCTGAAAGCCCGCTACGAGCTCAACGGCGCGGTATTGAATGCGGCGATCATCGGTCCACTGATGGCCGACCCCGGCACCGATCACGGCTCGGCTGGACCGCAATTGCTGCGTGTCCTGCATCAAGGCGAATTCGATCTCTATCTGACCGATTCGGCCAACCGGGTCTCTCTGGCCTTCGCACGTCCGATGAAATACCAGCTCCTGCCGGCGCATTGTCTGGGATGGACCCGCATTTTCCGCCCGGCAGCGGTGGCCTCCGCCGTGATGCGCGGTAAATGGCCGGGCCTGTCCCGTTTCGTATTCGACCCTTGCGCCAAGGTATTCGATCCCTTTACGAGAAAAAGGTTCGAGCCGCCCGTCCAGCATTCCTCGTCACACCGGGTCCATCGAGAGGCGATGGATGCCGCGCAATTTGCGGAGCGGTTGCCGACGCTTACGTCCGATTACTCGCTTCGGCCGCGTTGGCAGGATGGCGAGCTGCCACGGCTGCTCGCACTGGCGGCCGAGAAGCGGGCCGACGGCCCCCTTCATTTCAGTGGAACCTACGACGAAGCCGGTAAAATGCTCGGTTGCTACGCTTTCTACGGTCAAGCCGGCGGCGTCGCGAACCTGTTGCAAATCCAGGCCTCCGGATCTCACTGGGGCGCAACGCTGGATAGCCTGATGGCGGACGCGTGGAATATGGGCTGCGCAGCCATCATCGGGCAGACGCAGACCAGGTTCATGCCGCAACTCTTCAGCTGCAAGAATGTGTTCTTCCGCTATGCCGGGGGGACGATGGTGCGCTCGCGCATCCCCGAGGTAACGCAAGCGGTCCGCGCCGGCGACATCTTCATCGGTGGGTTGATGGGCGACCGCTGGACCCGCCTCAGTTCCGACGACTTCGGCCGCTGATCGCCTTCGACGATCTGATCTGATCGGGCAAGGGTCATGCGCCTCGCTTGGCCCCTTAGAGCAGTTCACCGTTTCACGAAAACGGCGAACCGCTCTAACTGTTTGTTTTAACGCAATTCCCAAGGGAAAGCGCTACGCGCTTTTCCCGGGAAAACCGTTTCACACTTTTCCTGGAATTGCTTAAGTCTTTTCATTGCCCGCGTCATGTTCTATGTGTGCCGACCGGCGCGGGGGCGCGTCTTGTCAATCACAAAAGCATCCGGTACGCCCCGCTCATGACAGTTACCGTTCGTTTCGCCCCGTCACCGACCGGCCGCATCCATATCGGCAATGCGCGCACCGCGCTGTTCAACTGGCTGTTTGCGCTCAACAACAAGGGCCGCTTCATCCAGCGCTTCGATGACACCGACATCGCCCGCTCGAAGCAGGAATTCGCCGACGCCATCCTCTACGATCTGCATTGGCTGGGCATTTTTCCGGATGCCACCGAGTATCAGTCGCGGCGCTTCGAGGTCTATGACGCGGCTGTCGAGCGGCTGAAGGCGGCGGGCGTTCTCTATGCCTGTTACGAAACCCCGGAGGAACTCGATCTCCGGCGAAAAGTGCGCCGTACGCGCGGCCTGCCGCCGGTCTATGGCCGTGAGGCGCTGGCGCTGACGCATGAGCAGGTGGCCGAGTATCAGGCCGACGGGCGCCGGCCGCACTGGCGCTTCCTGTTGCCCAATTTCACTGGAGATCCACAGCAGCCGGAGCGCACGGAGGTCCACTGGACCGATCTGGTGCGCGGCGAGGAAACGGTCGATCTCGCTTCGCTTTCGGATCCGGTGCTGGTGCGCGAGGACGGCACCTATCTCTACACGCTGCCGTCCGTCGTCGATGACATCGAGATGGGCGTCAGCCATGTCATCCGCGGTGACGACCATGTCACCAACACCGGCGTGCAGATTGCCCTGTTCAAGGCGCTGGGCGCCGAGCCGCCGGTCTTCGGCCACCACAATCTTTTGACCACCGTCTCGGGTGAGGGGCTGTCGAAGCGCACTGGCGCGCTCTCCATCGAAAGCCTGCGCGAGGACGGCATCGAGCCGATGGCCGTCGCTTCGCTGGCCGTTCTGGTCGGCACCTCGGAGAATGTCGCGGCCGAGCATGACCTGAGCGAACTCGCCGGCCATTTCGACCCGGCCGCGACCTCGAAATCATCGGCCAAGTTCGATCCGGACGAACTGTTCGTGCTCAACCGCGTGCTGCTGCACCATATGTCGTTCGACGAGGCACGGGACAGGCTGATGGTGCTGGGCGTCTCCGGCGAACAGGCCGAGCCGTTCTGGCTGGCGGTGCGGGGCAATCTCGACCGGCTTGCCGACGCGGTGGGCTGGTGGCGTATCCTGCGCGAGGGGCCGCAGGACAGACCGGAGTTCTCCGATCATGATCGTGAGTTCCTCGGACAGGCGTTCGATCTGCTGCCTGAAGAGCCTTGGAACGGCACGGTCTGGAAGGATTGGACCGGCAAGATCAGGGAAGCGACGGGCCGCAAGGGCAAGGGGCTGTTCATGCCGCTGAGGCTTGCGCTTACTGGACTGCCTTCGGGGCCGGAGCTTGCAGATTTATTGCCGCTGATGGGTCGGGAAGGAACGTTGGCCCGACGACCCTGACCTTGCGCTGTTCCGGCGGCAGGGCGGACACGGGGGACGTCACCGGCTTGGCGGAAAGCCGCTTGATGGCTTCGCGGTCGAGCCCGCCGTCCCTGTTGGCCAGCGTTTCCGGGTCGGCGCCCGGATCGGGCTTGGAGGCCGGCACGGGAACGAAGGGGGCTGCGTCCGTTTCCGGCTGCGACTGCTGAGGGTTGGGTGGATTGCCGCCAATGATCTGGAAGTTCTGTGCGGCGTTGCAGCCGCAGGCCGGCGGCCGCGACATGTTGGATTGCTTGTAGAGATAGGCGGTCGGCAATTCGCTGTAAGGCTTGCCGGTAACCGATGACGTCATCGCGGCCGAATCGTCGTCCATGCCGCGCGAATAGAAGACCTGCATCTCGGTGCCTGGGCAGCTCGATTCGCAATTCTTCTGATCGCGCTCAAAATCGCCGACCGAGGCTGCGTTCGACATCGGAAAGAAATAGCCGTCGCAGGTGCGCACGCAGGTGGTGTGGAACTCGCCGCTGGAGTTCGGAAAGTCCGGAATGCCGGGCAGGTTCAGGACGCGGCGGACATTGCGTTCCTCGCCGGAATCCTCCGGCTGGTCAAGTGTGTCGCTCGGCGGGCTGTCGTTGCCGAAAAGCTGGTCGAACAGGTTTGCGTTGCCGTCTTCTTCGCCATGGTCTGCTTCCTGCAATGGTGCGCGGCGTGGCGCAATCGTGTCGTCGCGGCAGCCATTGGCATCGAGCGCGGCCAGGATGCGGCCACGGTCGCGGCGCGAGCCGCCGCCGGCGAGTTGGGCACGCTTGGCCTGGAGATTGTCGAGATTGGCGTTCATGCGGTCGATGGTGGCGTTGAGCCCCGCGCATCGATTGATGTTGCGGGAAAACAGCGAAAACCCGCAACCGGAGTTGCTTGCCTGGTCGCGGGCCTTCGAGATCTGTTCGCGTTGCCGGTCGATCGCGGCATCATATTTCCGGATCATTGCCGGACCACCGCTACCGCCGCGCGAAGCCGCGGCAAGATCGGCCTCCAACTGACGGCAGACGCGCGAGGCAGCCTGGGGCTCGGTGATGGTGGCGCCGGACAGCAGGAGGCCAAGCAGCATGGCAGCATGCGCCCGCTTCAACCCTCCGCTTGTCATCCGCTTGAATCCCGCTTGCCTGTGGTCGCCAAGCTACCCCGTTCGCGGTTAATCGTCTATTTCGGCTAGCTGTCAGAACTTGTAGTTCATGCCGATCTTGACCGTACTGAACTTGTTGTCGAACTCGGTGTTGCTGCCACCATAGTCGATGGTCTGCTCTCGCAGATCGACATAAAGATATTCGACATTCGCGGACCAATGATCGGTGAATGCCTGCTCCAGCCCTGCGCCGAGGGTCCAGCCAGTTTTGGTGCTCTTCTCTGAAAAGCTGTTGAAGGGTCCGTCAAGATACCGGTTTTCGACACTTCCGTAAGCCAGGCCACCAGTTCCATAGATCAGGGTGCTGTCGAACGCATATCCGGCCCTGGCGCGCAACGTTCCAAACCAGTCCACCTTGGTGTCGTACGTATCGCCTCCGCCAAGATTGATTTCGTCGGAGTGTCCCTTGATATCGGCGCCCGCAATGTCGGCTTCGACGCCGAGAACCACGGAATTGATCTGGTAGTTGTAGCCGACCTGAACACCGCCCAGGAAACCGTCTATGTCATAGTCCTGGCTGGCTTGAAACCCAGGCGCATTGGGCGAACTGAAACTCGCGTCGGTCTTTCCAAAACCGTAGCCAATCTGCCCACCGACATAGACGCCCGACCAGTCGTGGACGGTTGCAGGCTCGGCACTGATGGCGTCGGCGGCGAGAGCTTGCTCGCCGATCAGCGACAACAATGCGGATGCGAGCAACAGGCCCTTCACGACGTCCTCGCCGTTAAATCAGATGCGCGACCATATCAGGTCGGCTTTCCCTGCGAAATCCGCTTCCAGCCGGCGCCGTATTTCCGCAATCGCAAGTTGCTGGCCGGCAACACCCCGGTTTTGGAACGAGATGATTGCCGGGATACATGAGGCAAGCTGCCCTGCAGGCCAGGCCGAACCCGCAGGAGCCGGCTCAGTCCAGATTGGCGATGGCCTGCGCCTTGTGCGCGGCCTCGACCACGGCCAGCGCCGTCATGTTGACGACACCGCGCGAGGTGACCGAGGGCGTCAGGATGTGCGCCGGCATGTCGGTGCCGAGCAGGATCGGCCCGACATGCAGCGCATCCATCATGGCGCGCAACGCCGTCAGCGTGATGTTGGCCGAATCGAGGTTCGGGAACACCAGCAGGTTGGCTTCGCCCTTCAGGCGCGAATGCGGATAGACGCGCTGGCGCAGATGCTCCGACAGCGCGGAATCGGCATGCATTTCGCCGTCGCACTGCAGTTCCGGCGCGATGCGCGCCAGGATCGCCGCCGCCTGCCGCATCTTCAGCGCGCTCGGCGAATCGCGCGAGCCGAAATCCGAATGCGACAAAAGGGCTGCCTTCGGCTCGATGCCGAAGCGCTGGATTTCCTCAGCCGCCAGCACCGTCATCTCGGCGATCTCCTCGGCTGTCGGATCGACGGAGACATGCGTGTCGGTCAGGAAGATGATGCCGCGCTGCGAAATCAGCATGGAGAGCGTCGACAGATCGTGGTCCTTGATGCCCGCGCGAGGGCCAATGATAAGGGTCACATTCCGCAGATGCCGCTCGAAGCGTCCTTCGAGGCCGCAGACCATGGCGTCGGCATCGCCGCGCTTCAGTGCAAGTGCCGCGATCACCGTGTTGTCGGTGCGCACCATGGTGCGCGCGGCCTCCGTCGTCACGCCGCGCCGGCCGGCGAGTTCGATCAGCAGGTCGACATAGTGGCGGTAGCGCGGATCGTCCTCCGGGTTGATCAGGCCGAAATCGACGCCCGGCTTGATGCGCAGGCCATAGCGCTTCAGCCTGACCTCGATGACGTGCGGACGGCCGATCAGGATCGGCTCCGCGATGCCTTCCTCGAGCACCACCTGGGCGGCGCGCAGCACGCGCTCATCCTCGCCGTCGGCGTAGATGACGCGCTTGGCGCTCGACGCCTTGGCGGATGAGAACACCGGCTTCATCACCAGGCCGGAGCGGAAGACGAAACGGTTGAGCTTGTCGATATAGGCGGCGAAGTCGGTGATCGGCCGTGTCGCCACACCGGTGTCGCAGGCCGCTTTGGCAACGGCCGGCGCGATGCGCAGGATCAGCCTGGGATCGAAGGGCGAGGGGATCAGGAATTCGGGTCCGAAGATCGGCGTCTCGCCCGAATAGGCGCGTGCGGCGACGTCCGAGGGCTCTTCGCGGGCGAGGGCGGCGATGGCCCGCACAGCGGCCATCTTCATCTCTTCGTTGATGGCGCTGGCGCCGCAATCGAGCGCGCCACGGAAGATGTAGGGGAAGCACAGGACATTGTTGACCTGATTGGGAAAATCGGACCGACCCGTGCAGATCATGGCATCGGGACGCGCCGCGCGCGCCTCTTCCGGCATGATCTCCGGATTGGGGTTGGCCAGTGCCAGGATCAGCGGTTTTGGCGCCATGTGCTGCAGCAATTCCGGCTTCAGCACGCCGGCGGCAGAGAGGCCGAGGAAGACGTCGGCGCCGGCGATGACATCGGCCAGCGTGCGCGCCTCGGTGTCCTTGACATAGGGGTCCTTCCAGCGATCCATCTCGTCGATACGACCCTTGTAGGCGACGCCGAAGCGGTCGGTGACCCAGATGTTTTCGACGCGTACGCCAAGCGAGACCAGAAGGTTGAGGCAGGCAAGGGCGGCCGCACCCGCACCGGAAGTGACGACCTTGATATCCGAAATGGTCTTGCCGGCGAATTCCAGCCCGTTGAGCACGGCGGCGGCGACGATGATGGCGGTGCCATGCTGGTCGTCGTGGAACACCGGTATCTTCATGCGCGCCTTGAGCTGCTCCTCGACCTCGAAACACTCAGGCGCCTTGATGTCCTCGAGGTTGATGCCGCCGAAGGTCGGCTCCAGCGCCGAGATCGTCTCGACCATGCGTTCGATCCCCGGCGCGTCGATTTCGATGTCGAAGACGTCGATGCCGGCGAACTTCTTGAACAGCACCGCCTTGCCTTCCATGACCGGCTTGGAGGCGAGTGGGCCGATATTGCCGAGGCCGAGCACGGCCGAGCCATTGGAGACGACACCGACGAGGTTGGCGCGCGCCGTATAGTCGGCGGCGGTTGCCGGATTGTCGCGGATTTCGAGGCAAGGGGCAGCCACGCCGGGCGAATAGGCAAGCGCCAGGTCGCGCTGGTTGCCGAGCGGCTTGGTCGCCTGGATCTCGAGCTTTCCCGGCGTTGGGTGCTTGTGGAAGTAAAGGGCGGCTTCGTCGAGGTCCGAACGTGCCGTTTTCTTGTTCTCGCCTTCCATGCGGGCACTCCCTCGAAACCTGCTTCGAGAGACCTTTTAGCATGCGGCCAAGGTTTTTCGCGACGCTAATTGACGCGCCGGTAGCTTTAAACGACGGCGCGTCGAAAATCGCTAGATGTCAGATGCTTACGGCTGTTTCATACCAGATGAGTCCTGCCGTTTCGCCGCCCTTTCGATCAGAAGGCGCTGACATAGAGGCCGCCGTCGACCGGTATGTTCTGCCCGGTCAGGTAGCCGGCATGGACCGAGCAGAGGAAGGCGCAGATCTGGCCGAATTCCTCCGGCGTACCGAGCCGCTTGGCCGGCACATCGGCACTGATGCGGGTCTTGCGCGCCGCAGCTGCAGCGGGGTCCTCGACGGTGCCGGCCTCATGCGGGCCGCGCAAACGGTCGGTGTCGAGTTTGCCCGGCAAGAGACTGTTGATGGTGACGTTGCGGTCGATCACCGTCCGCGCCACGCCGGCAAGGAACGAAGTCAGGCCGGCGCGCGCGCCCGACGACAGGTCGAGACCAGGAATAGGGACGTAGACCGACAGCGAGGTGATGTTGACGATGCGCCCAAAGCCGCGCTTGGCCATGCCGTCGAGCACGGCCTGCACCAGCTCGATCGGCGTCACCATGTTCTGGGTAACGCCTTCAAGGATCTTGGCACGGTCGAGTTCGCGGAAATCGCGAAGCGGCGGACCGCCATTGTTGTTGACCAGGATGTCGGGTTCGGGACAGGCGGCGAGCAGCGCCTTCTGCACCTCGGGCTTCGAAACGTCGCCTACGACTTCCGTCACCGTCACGCCATAGCGCTGGCGCAGCTCCGCGGCGGTTTTGGCGACCAGCTCGGCGTTGCGGCCGTTGACGACGATATCGCAACCGGCCTCGGCCAGCGCCATCGCGCAGCCTTTTCCAAGACCCTTGCTCGAAGCGCAGACGATGGCCTTCTTTCCGCTGATACCGAGATCCATGACGATTTCTCCTGTGATTTGGCCGGCAAGCTAGTCCTTAGGCTGGACCAATCGCAACCGTCATACGGTTGTTGCATGAATCGGGGCATAGGCTGCTCGAAAGCAAGGGTGAAATCGCGATGTCAGGCCAAGAGCCCCGCACTTTCCGCAGCATGTTCATTTCCGACGTCCATCTCGGCTCGAAGGCGGCGAAGGCCGAGTTCCTGATCGACTTCCTGCGCTACCACGACGCCGACATCATCTATCTGGTCGGTGACATCGTCGATGGCTGGCGGTTGCGGCGGAGCTGGCACTGGCCGCAAAGCCACAATGACGTCGTGCAGAAATTGCTGCGCAAGGCGCGCAAGGGCGCCAACATCACCTACATCGCCGGCAACCATGACGAATTCGCCCGCCAGTTCCAGGGCGTGCATTTCGGCGGCATCGTCGTTGCCGACCGCGCCATCCATGAAACAGCCGACGGCAAGCGCCTGCTCGTCATCCATGGCGACCAGTTCGACACGGTGGTGCACAACGCGCGCTGGCTCGCCTATCTCGGCGACCACGCCTATGACGCCGCGATGATCGTCAACCGCGTGGTGACGCGGCTGCGCCAATTGCTCGGCCTGCCTTACTGGTCGTTCTCGTCCTGGGCCAAGGTCAACGTCAAGAAAGCAGTGAACTTCATCGGCTCGTTCCAGACCATGCTTGCGGAAGAAGCGCGCCGCTCGCATGTCGACGGCATCATCTGCGGCCATATCCACCATGCCGCCATCGAGAATTTCGGCGATGTCCAGTACATCAACACCGGCGACTGGGTGGAAAGCTGCACGGCCGTGGTCGAGCACTTCGATGGCCGGATGGAAATCCTGACCTGGGCGCAAGTCCTGCCTGAATCGCTGGACGAGCCTTTCATCCCCATGCTCATCGAAGATCGCGTAGGGCAGGCGGCCTGACGCGAAGGTCGCGACGACTTTAAGCGTCAATCGATTGGTCCAGCTGGTTTCGTCTGGTTTTCCGCCATGTTAAGGGATCGATCTACACCGCCAGCCGGTCGAGCGCGGCGTAATTGGATCGATTCATGTCCCTGCCGCCGCTTTCGCCAGAACAGCTCGTCAAGCCGCGCCATTTCGAACTGCGCATGAGCCTGATCTTCGCGACATTGTTCGTGTCGCAAGGCACGCATCTGCCCTATTTTCCGCTCTGGCTGCAGGCGAAAGGTTTCGGCGCCGAACAGATCGCCGTCATCCTTGCCGCGCCGATGTTCCTGCGCGTTGTGACGACGCCCATGCTGACGGCGCTTGCCGACCGGGCGAAGGACCGCGCCAACGTCTATATCGCGCTGGTCGCGGCAACGATGGTGATTTCGGCCGGCTATTTCCTGCCGGCAACCTACGCGATCGTGCTGGCCGTATCGCTGCTTTTGACGATCGTCTGGACGCCGCATTCGCCAATGGCCGATTCGCTGGCCTTGTCCGGGGTGCGCCGCTTCGGCTCGAACTACACCGCTATGCGCAAATGGGGCTCGATCTCCTATCTCTGCGCCAATGTCGTGGGCGGCTTCATCCTGGCGGGGGCCGGAGCCAAAGCCGTGCCGGTGATCATATTCGTGGCGCTCGCCGCAGCGCTTGCCGCTGCCCTGTTCGCACCGCGCATGGGGCGGCCCCGCAAGGCCTCGCCGCTGTCGGCGGCGGACATCCAGCATGCGGCGCCGAGCCTGTTCAATGCCTATTTCCTCTACTTCACCTTCGGCGTCGGCATCATTACCGCCAGCCACGCCTTTCTGTACGGTTTCGTTTCCATCTACTGGAAATCGATCGGCATCGGCGATTCCGTCGTCGGCCTTCTATGGGCCTGGGGTGTCGTGTCAGAAGTCTGCATGTTCTTGTTCTTCAATCGCATTTTCGCCTCCGTGTCCGTCGTCAGGGTAATGGTGATCGCCGGCATCGGGTCGATCGTGCGCTGGATCCTCTTTCCACTGGTATGGCCGCTCGGCCTTGGTATCCCCGGCTTCTTCGCCGTGCAGTCGCTGCATTCGGTGTCGGTCGCAATGGTGCTCATAGGCCTGCAGAAAATGATCGCCGAGACCGTCTCCGAAGAGCGCACGGGTGCCGCGCAAGGCATCGCCTATTTCTTCAACGGCTTCTTCATGGCCGCCGTTACGCTTGCTTCCGGCCCGCTCTATGACCGTCTCGGCGTCGATGGTTTCCTGGTGATGATCCCGATCGCAGTCGTCGGCCTCGTGCTGATCGGGCTCGCCGCGCGCTCAGCCCCAAAGCGCCCGGTCCGGAGGGAAGACAAGCGAACCCTGGTAGACGAGGCCGGGCACACGGTCGCGGGCAAGTAGCAGCGGCCCGTCAAGGTCGACGAAATCGGCGTCCTGGGCGAGCAGGACCGCAGGCGCCATCGCCAGCGATGTGCCGACCATGCAGCCGAGCATGACGCCGAAACCCAGCTCGCGGGCACGATCTCGCAGCACGAGCGCCGCCGTGAGGCCCCCGACTTGTCCAGCTTGATGTTGACGGCATCGTAAAGGCCGACCAGCGCTTCCAGGTTCTTCGCCTCATGCACGCTTTCGTCGGCGCAGATCGGCACCGGATGCGCGATGTGGCGCAGGATTTCGTCGTGACCCGCCGGCAGCGGCTGTTCGACGAGCGCAATGCCTTGCTCCGCGGCGAAAGCGAGGTTTGCGACGATGTTGTCGTCGGTCCAGCCCTCATTGGCATCAAGGATGATTCGGCTCTGAGGCGCGGCCTGTCTCACCGCCTGGATGCGGGCGATGTCATTGTCGCCGCCGATCTTGACCTTCAGCAGTGGCCGGTCCGCATTGGCCCGGGCTTGTGCCGCCATCGCCTCGGGTTCACCGAGCGACAGCGTGTAGGCGGTTTCGAGCCGACGCAGCGGGCCCGGCCAGATGGCGTTCGCCACCGGGTTGCCGCTAATCTTTGCCTCAAGGTCCCACAGGGCGCAGTCTACGGCGTTGCGGGCGGCTCCCGCCGGCATTGCGTCGAGCAGGGCGGTCCGGTCGATGCCGTCGGCGATCTGCTCGCGCATTGCCTCGATCGCGGCGTGCACGCCTTCCATCGTCTCGCCATAGCGCTTGTAGGGAACGCATTCGCCGCGACCGACATGCCCGTTTTCGCCGATCGTGCAGGTGATGATTTCGGCCTCGGTCTTGGAGCCGCGGGAAATGGTGAAGGTGCCGGCGATGGGAAAACGCTCGGCCTCAACCGAAATGACACGCGCCATATTTTTCTGCTCCGGCTATGCGACAAGCGTGGTCGGCAAATCGACAGGTCAGACCCGTCAGGCTAAACAGGACGCCATGTTGACCATCGGCAAGCGCGACGCAAGCGGCACGACCGCCTCGGAGGCTGACCACCAACCGCACGTGGCGGTCGGCGAGGAGGGCGGCGTTCTCGGCTGCGCGTTCTCCGGAATCTGGACGACACGGACCGTAGCGCTGATCGACGCCGACATGCGCAAAATCGAGAAACGAAGCGGTTTCAAGACCTTGGCGCTTGATCTTTCGAAAATTGAGAAGATCGATACCGCCGGTGCGTGGCTGATCGACCGGCTGGTCAGCGCCTTCGAGAAGAAGAACGTCGAGGTCCGGCTGCAAGGCCAAAGCGAGATTGCTTCCATCCTGCTCGACGCGGTGAGCGAGGCTGTCCGGCGCGAGCCTGAATCCGCACCGGCGCGGCCGCCCAACATCGTCATTCGCGCCCTAGAGGCGGTTGGCCGGCGCGTCTATGAGATGCGCGATGATTTCCTCGCGTCGATGAATATTCTGGGCGCCACCATCCGTGGCGCGCAGATGAAGCTCGGCCGCGGCCATGCCGTCAACCCGGCGGCGATCTTCAACCAGATCGATCGCATGGGCGTCGGCGCCATTCCTGTGGTGGTGTTGATGTCGGCGATTGTGGGCGCCATCGTTGCCCAGCAGGGCGCCTACCAGCTCAGCTATTTCGGTGCCGACCTCCTTGTCGTCGATCTGGTCGGCGTGCTGATCCTGCGCGAACTCGGCGTGCTGATGACGGCAATCATGATCGCCGGCCGCTCCGGCAGCGCGATCACCGCCGAGATCGGCTCGATGAAGATGCGCGAGGAGGTCGACGCGCTGAAGGTTATCGGCCTCAACCCGATCGGCGTTCTGGTGTTTCCGCGGCTGGTCGCGCTTGTCATCGCGCTGCCTTGCCTGACCATCATCGCCAATTTCGCGGCGCTTGGCGGCGGTATGGCCGCCGCCTGGCTTTATTCCGGCATTACACCAGCGGCGTTTATTGACCGGCTGCGCATCGCCATCGACCTCAGCACCATTTTTGCCGGCCTGATCAAGGCGCCTTTCATGGCCATGATCATCGGCACGATCGCCTCGGTTGAAGGCATGAAGGTCGGCGGCAGCGCCGAATCGCTGGGGCAGCACGTGACCGCCTCGGTGGTGAAGTCGATCTTCGTCGTCATCATCCTGGATGGGCTTTTCGCCATCTTCTACGCAGCGATCGCGTTCTGACAGATGGCGGAGGGCAATGGCATCAAAATGAAGGAAGTGGACGACGGCGATATCGTTCTTTCGGTGCGTGACGTCACCGTTGCTATCGACGGAAAGCTGATCCTCGACAAACTTTCGCTCGATATCAGACGGGGCGAGATCCTAGGCTTTGTCGGCGCCTCGGGCGCTGGCAAATCGGTGCTTTTGCGCACCATCCTTGGCCTGCTGCGCAAACAATCTGGAACGATCAAGTTGTTCGGCGTAGATGTCGATAAAGCGAGCGACATGGAACGTCTTCGCGTCGACATGCGGCTTGGCGTGCTGTTCCAGCATGGCGCGCTGTTTTCGGCCCTGACCGTGCAGGAAAACGTGCAGGTGCCGATGCGCGAATATCTCGACCTGCCGAAAAAGCTGATGGACGAGCTGGCGCTGCTCAAGATCGAGTTGGTCGGGCTGCCGCCGGACGCGGCGCAGAAATTTCCCTCCGAACTCTCCGGCGGCATGATCAAGCGCGCCGCACTGGCGCGCGCCCTGGCACTCGATCCAGACATCGTCTTTCTCGACGAGCCGACGTCCGGCCTCGATCCGATCAGTGCGGCCGAATTCGACGAACTCGTCGTCAAGCTGCGCGACACCATGGATTTGACCGTCTATATGGTCACGCATGACCTCGATACGCTGTTTACCGCTTGCGACCACGTGGCGGTGCTCGGCAAGAAGAAAGTATTGGTCGAGGGCACTATCGACGACATGCTGAAGAGCGAGGAACCGTGGGTGAAATCCTATTTCCGCGGAAAACGCGCCCGGCAACTTGATCTTGCCGCACGTGCATAGCCATAAGTGAAGCCATGGAAACCAGAGCCAACTACGTC
This sequence comes from Mesorhizobium kamtschaticum, assembly GCF_056174585.1. Classification (NCBI taxonomy): domain Bacteria; kingdom Pseudomonadati; phylum Pseudomonadota; class Alphaproteobacteria; order Hyphomicrobiales; family Phyllobacteriaceae; genus Mesorhizobium; species Mesorhizobium kamtschaticum. The sequence continues at coordinate 4,621,666 of NZ_CM149691.1, forward strand.
ATTGTCGGCATTTTCACGCTGGTTGCGATCCTGGCGGCGTTCGCTTTCGTCTATTGGACCGCCGCGATCGGCGACAGGGGCGAGACCACGCTGCTGCGCGTGCGCATTCCGGGTTCGGCTTCCGGCCTCGGCCCAGGCAGTCTGGTGCTGTTCAACGGCGTCAAGGTCGGTGTGGTCAAACGCGTCTACCTCGACCTCGACAATCCGACGGTCGCCATCGCCGACACCCAAGTCGACCGGCTGACCCCGATCACCAAGTCGACGCAGGCCGATCTTGGCCTTGCCAACCTCACCGGCCAGGCCAATATCGAACTCAAGGGTGCCGATCCCAAGGAAGTCAAACTTCTCGACCAGGCCGAGAAGGAAGGCAAGGTGGCCGAGATTGTCGCCAACCCCTCGGCTGTGACCAACCTGCTGCAGACGGCTCAGAACATCTTCACACGTGCCGACAAGGTGCTGACCGAACTCGAGGGCTTCACCAAGGATGTTCGCGGGCCGCTGACGCAGACTGTCCAGAACGTGCAGACATTCTCCGACGCGCTGGCCAAGAATTCTGACGGCATCGACAAGTTCCTGACCGCCGTCAGTGCGCTATCCGATGAGCTGAAAGGCGTTTCAGGCAAGCTGGACGGCACGCTGAAGGCCGCCGAAGGGATTCTGAATGCTGTCGACAAGGACAAGATCAAGAGCATCGTTGCCAATGTCGACACGGTGACCGCGAATCTCAAGGAGACATCGCAGCAGCTCGACGGCGTGATCAAGAATGTCGACACCGCGGTCGGATCCGTCAATGATTTCGCCAAGCGGACGCAGGGCACGCTGGCCAAGGTCGATGGCGTGCTCGACGGCATCGACCCGGCGCAGGTGCGCACAGCTCTCGCCAACATCCAGAAGGCGAGTGAAAGCGCCGACAAGGCCGCCGCCGACATCGCCGTGGTGACCAGCAAGTTCGCCAACCGGGCCGACGACATCGACCAGACGATCAAGGACGCCAAGCAACTGGCGCAGCGGCTCAACGACGCCTCGGTGCGTGTCGACGGCATCCTCGCCAAGGTCGATACGTTGCTTGGGTCGGGGCAGGCCGATGGCGTGATGGCCGACGCCAGGGATACGCTGAAGTCGTTCAAGCAGGTCGCTGATACGCTGAATGCGCGGCTTGGCGTCATCACCGACAATCTGGCGCGCTTCTCGGGCCAGGGCCTGACCAATGTCGAGGCGCTGGTGCAGGACAGCCGCCGCTCGATCAACCGCATCGAGGAGGCGGTGACGGATCTCAGCCGCAATCCGCAACGCATTCTTTCGGGTGGCGACGGCGAGGTTCGGCAATTCGATGGCAGGGCGCGGCGTTGACTTCGGCGTCGGCTCGCCTCAAGAACATGAGCTGCGAAAGCGGGTTGATCTTACGATCCGGGGACAACGGGGATCGCGCGTGAAGTCTGTGTGGGTGAGAACGGGCGGGTTGACATCGGCTGCGGTACTGCTTGCGCTATCGCTTGCCGGCTGCGCGGCACTGGGCGGCAAGCCTGCGCCGCTCGACACGTTCGAGCTGTCTGCGCCTTCGGTTGACGCCCATGGCCATAGCCGCAAGCAAATCCTGATCGCCCAGCCTTCGGCGCTCAAGGCGCTGGACAGCCAGAACATCGTTATCAAGCCATCCGACCACTCCATCCAGTACCTCAAGGGTGCGCAATGGGCCGACCGGCTGCCGCTGATCGTGCAGGCGCGGCTGGCCGAGACCTTCCAGCGCTCCGGTGGCTTTGCCGGCGTCGGCAAGCCGGGCGAGGGCCTGGCGATCGACTACCAGGTGATCGTCGAGGTCCGTTCGTTCGAGGTGCGCGTCGATGGTGGCGAGCACGCCGAGGTCGACCTGTTCGTGCGCATCCTCAACGACCGCAACGGCGAGGTGCGCGCGTCCAAGAGCTTTACGGCATCCGCGCCCGTTTCGGGCAGTGGCAACCCTGCCTATGTCAGCGCGCTCGACAGCGCGTTTGGGGATGCCGCCAAGCAGATCGTTCGCTGGACCGATTCGGTGATCTGAGCTTCAGCGTACTGGAATCCCGCCAGACTCTCTTTCAAGCTACAGGCAACCGAAGACATCGGGCCGCAGCTTTCCGGCCTTCAGCAGGTGCTGCAAGGTGTAAGTTACGGACAGCGCGTCGTCGAGTGCGTCGTGCCCCTGCAACGGCGGGTGTTCGACGCCATAATAGTCCGCGAGCTTGTTGCTCGGCGTCCTCGCCAAATCCTCGATCGGCATCCCGGCCGCGATCAGCAGCTTTACGGCATTGTCAAACCGGGTGGCCGTGATGGAAGGCTGAATGCCTGCGACATAGCAACTGATGGCGATCATGTTCAGTTCGTCCTTGCCCCAGGACCAGAATCGCGCCCCGTCGGAAAAACGATCGACGTCGGCAAGGGCATCTCCCAACGCGACGCCGCCGGTCTCGATGTCGTCTTCGGTGATGCCGGTCAGTTTGGTGAAGAACGAGTCGAGTGCGTATCTCTGGCCAAACCGGTCGATCGGCCTGACATAAGCCTTGTGTGTACCGAGCAGCGGAAAGTCGTCTTCAAGCCCAAGCCTGACCGCGCCGATCTGCGCGATGACCGGGTCGGGATCGTGGGCCGCGCACCAGAATCGGCGTTGCGAACCCTCAAGGCAGAGAAACTCGCAGTCGAATATGATTGCCGTCTTCACGGTCGGCACGCTTTTTATCCAGGGTCAGGAACAGCGGTTTGCCTGTGGTCTTCGCGCTGTCGGACTTTGGCTTTGGGAGGTTCGCGAAAGCATCTGGATCACAACAACCGGTGATGGTGGGCAGCACGCGCCGAATGTAAGGGGGCGCGCAGGCGGGGCCATGGCCCCGCCTGTTCAATCCTGGCTTAGTGCAGGCGGCCGCTGGCGTGGGCCAGCATAGTGTAAACCTTGCCGGTGTCCGAGGTCAGGTAGGTCTGCGCCATGATGTTGTCGCGGTCGTTGCGCGAGACATCCTTGAGCAACTTTTCGAAGTCGTCGCAGTAACGGTCGACGGCGGCGCGGAATTCGGCCTCGCCCTGATACTTGCGGCGGATTTCGTCGAACGTCTGCTGGCCCTTCAGCGTGTAGAGCCGGCGCGTGAAGACGTCCCGCTCGCCGCGCCGATAGCGGTTCCACAACTCGATCGAAGCGTCGTGGTCGATGGCCCGTGCGATGTCGACGGACAGCGAGTTGAGCGATTCCACGACATGCAGCGGCGAGCGCTGGGCAGGGGCCGCGCGCGGTGCTTCAGCAGGCGCTGAAGGCGGTGCTGCCGGCCTGAGCTCCGCATCGTTCGACGCCGCGGTCAGCAGGTCACGCACCCAGCCGCCCTGTGGCGTGCGGGCGTTGGCGTCAGGACGCTGGCGCGGTGCCGCCTCGGCCGGACGCTCGAGATCGAGCGTGCCGCGCAGCGCGGTGCCGCCCAGCGGTGCCTGAGGCGTGCGAAGCTCGGGCTGCGGTGCCGGCGCACGACGTGGCGGCTCTGCGGGACGTGCCGCCGGCGCTTGCGGCGCCGGGCGCAGATTGCGTGGCTCCGAGGTGTCGCCGCCGCCGCGACCGGACTTGGCAACGATGTCCGAAAGCTCCTTCAGGGCGTTGATCTGCTCGGAAACGGCCCGGCGGATGGCAGAGGTCGATTCCTTTGCCTCTTCCGGCATCTCGATGACGCCTTTCTTGAGCTCGGCGCGGGTGAGGTCGAGTTCGCTCTTGATCGAGCTCGCGGTGCGCCGCATCTCATCGGTCGCATCGGCGAAGCGCTTGGTCGCCGAATCGACGACATCGGTGATGGCGTTGCGGATCTTGTCGGCCGACTCCATCGTCTTGCCTTCGGCGTTCTGCAGCGTCTGGCCGACGAGGTTTTCGAACGAGCGCATGACCCTTTCGAGATCTTCCGACTTCTTGACCAGGCCGACGGCGAGGTCTTCGAGCGACGACTGCCTTTCCAGCGTGTGCTCGAGGTTGCTCTGGGCGGAGCTCAACAGGTCCGAGGCGCTGGCCAGCAGACGGCTGTGCTCATCGAACTTGGTGGCGATCGAGGCCACTTCGCGCAGGGTCGACGATGACAGTTCCGTCAGCCTTGTGGTGTTCGAATCGACCAGACGCGCCGAGCTGGCGAAGGTCTGCGCCGCCTTTTCGGTGGTCGCCGCGAAGCTCTGCGTGCTGCCGCTCAGGCGTTCGTCGACCTGGCCGAGGTTGACAGCGGCCTGTTCGATCAGCTGGCCGAGCTGCGAGCTGGACTTGGTCATGCGGCCAATGAGATCGGCAACGCTGTCGGACAGCGACGAGCGGGCGCCTTCGACCGCCGACAAGGTCTCGGCGGTGCGGCTGGCGAGCGCGTTGACCAGGGCAGCATTTTCGCTGCGCAGCTTCTCGGTGGCGCGTTCGGTGACCTCTTCCATGCTCTTTTGCAGTTCCGAGCCGCCCTGGGCGAAGCGCTCGACCAAAGGCCGTGCGGTCTCGTCGAGGATTTTGGACATTTCGGCCGACCGCGCCGCGAGCATGGTGTTGAGTTCGCGGGTGTTGGCGCCGATCGTCTTGGCGGCATCGTTGGTGCTCTGGCCGATATGCTGGCCAACCGCGGTGAAGGTCTCGGCGATCACATTGGCGCGCGAAACGAGCTGCGCCTCGGCGGTCGATACCTGCTCGTTGAGCCTCTGGCCCATCGTTTCGGCGGTGTAGGCGAGCCGGTTCTCGACGCTGGCGATCTGCTCCTCGACACGGGCGGCCGCGGCCGCCGCGCTCGATGCAAGACGCTCGTCGGCGCCGGCAAGCGCCTGCTCGATTTCGCGGGCATGCACGGCCATCTCCTGGCCGGTCTGGCGCGCACGGTCGGCAACCCTCTGCTCGGTGCTGGCGAAAGCACCGACGATGGTCTGCGCATGTTCGCCGATCGTCGACGTGCTGTCGGCGATGCGCGAGACCAGGCGCTGGTCGGCATCGTCGAAGATGCGGCCGATTTCCGAAGCACGGTTGGAGAGTGCGTCCGAACCTTCGGCGATGCGCGAGACCAGTTGCTGGTCGGCGGCGTCGAAGATGCGGCCAAGGTCCGACGCGCGGGCGGCCAGCGCCTCGGCCGATTCGCCGATGCGCACGCCGAGCCGCTGGTCGGCACTTTCGAAGTTGCGCAGGATGTCGCCGGCGCGGGCGGCCAGCGACTGCGCCGTCTCGACGGCGCGGGCAACCAGTTTCTGGTCGGCCGCGTCAAAGGCGCCAGCAATCTCGTTTGCACGGGCGGCCAGATGATCCGCGGTATCCTGAGCCCGGGCGGCCAGCTGGTCGGTGGTTGCCTGGGCGCGGGCAGCGAGCTTCTGGTCCGCGAGGTCGAAGGTTCCGGCGATTTCGCCGGCGCGGGTGGCCAGCTGGTCGGCGGCTTCATGGGCACGGGCCAGCAGCGAGCTGGACGTATCGTCGGCACGCGCCAGCAAGGCGTTCGATGTATCTTCCGCACGGGCGTGGAGGCGACGATCGGCCTCCTCGAAGGTGCGGGCAATGTCTTCGGCCCGAGCCAAGAGCGCGGCGGACGTCTGCTCGGCGCGCTCGGCGATCTTGCGATCTGCGTCACTGAAGGCCGCACCGGCCTGCTCATGCAGCGTGCTGGTGACCTCCAGGACCTTTTCGCGCAAGGCACCGGCGACGAAGACAGCGCTCTTCTCGAGCACGCTGCGGACATTGTCGACGCCGGTCGAGAGCGCGCGCTCCATGGTTCCGGCGCGTTCCTCGATGATGCCGGTCTGACGGCTGAACGCCTGCTCGATCTTGTCCACATCGGCGGCGATCGCGGCCGAAATGTCGGTGCTCCGGGCGGCGATCTGGTCGATGTGGCCGGACAGCGAGCGGTCGACATCCTTGCGGGTCTCGGAAAGCCTGCCGAGATCGTCTTCCAGCGCGCGAGTGAGCATGTTGCGGCCTTCGGCCAGCTTGCCGACATGGCCGGCGATGATACCGTCGATCTCACCGCGGCTTTCGGTCAGCTTCTGCAGGTCGGCCTCCAGGACCCGCGAAAGCTGCCCGCGATCTTCCATTAGCTTTTCCGACTGGCTGGATATGACACCCCTGATGGTGTTGAGGTCCGATTCCAGCGCGCGCTTGAGAATATCGCGGCCTTCGGCCAGCTTCTCGACCTGGCCGGCGACCAGACCGTCGATGCTGGAGCGGCTTTCGGCCAGCTTCGCGAGATCGGCTTCGAGGGCGCGTTTGAGAACGTCGCGGCCTTCCGCCAGCTTCTCGACCTGGCCGGCAACCAGGCCGTCAATGCTCGAACGGCTCTCGGCCAGCTTGATCAGATCGTCCTCGAGGGCTCTCGACAGAGTAGAACGATCCTGGACGAGCCTTTCTGCATGGCTGTTCACCAGGCCGCTGACACTCTCAAGGTCGGCTTCCAGAGCTCGCGCGAACTGCGCGCGGTCATCGACAAGCTTCTGCGACTGGTCGGTAACTGCACCTCTGATTGTGTTGAGGTCTGTCTCCAAAGCCCGCTTGAGGATATCTCGGCCTTCGGCGAGCTTCTCGACCTGGCCCGAAACCAGCCCGTCAATGCTGGACCGGCTCTCAGCCAATTTAGCCAAATCGTCTTCCAACGCCTTGGACAGCGTCGACCGGTCCTGCACCAACTTCTCGCCATGGCTGTTGACGAGGCTGTTGACGCTGTCGAGATCGGCTTCGAGCGCCCGGGCGAACTGGGCGCGGTCGTCAACCAGTCTCTGCGACTGGTCGGCAACGGTGTTCTTGATCGTGTTGAGGTCGGCTTCCAGGGCACGCTTGAGGATGTCGCGGCCTTCCGACAGCTTCTCGACCTGACCGGCGACCAGACCGTCGATGCTGGAACGGCTGTCGGCCAGCTTGGCAAGGTCGTCCTCGAGAGCCTTCGACAGGGTCGAACGATCCTGAACCAGCCTGTTCATGTGGTCGGCGATGACGCTGTTCACATTCTGCAGGTCGGCTTCCAGGACCCGCGAAAGCTGTCCGCGGTCCTCCGCCAGCCTTTCCGACTGGCTCGATATGACGCCCTTGATGGTGTTGAGGTCCGATTCCAGCGCGCGCTTGAGAATGTCGCGGCCCTCGGCCAGCTTCTCGACCTGACCGGCGACGAGGCCGTCGATGCTCGAGCGGCTTTCAGCCAGCTTGGCAAGGTCGGCTTCGAGCGTCTGCGACAGCAGGCTGCGGTCATTGGCAAGCTTGACCGAATGATCGTCAAGCAGGCCCCTGATGCCCGAGAGGTCGTTCTCGAGCGAACGGCCGAGATGACCGCGGTCTTCCACCAGCTTCGTCGAATGCGCCTCGATCAGGCTCTTGATGCCGGCGATGTCGTTTTCCAAGGCCTTGGCGAGCACCGCTCGGCCTTCGGCAATCTTCTCGACCTGGCCGGCGACCAGGCCGTCAATGCTGGCGCGGCTGTCGGACAGTTTGCCGAGGTCTGCTTCCAGGGCGCGCGACAGGATGTTGCGGCCTTCGGCGAGCTTTCCAACGTGACCGGCGACCATTTCATCAATGATCGTGCGGGCTTGCACGAGTTTCCCGGAGTCTTCGTTGAGAGCCAGAGAGAGCCGGTTGCGGCCTTCTTCGAGCCTTTCGAGATGGCTGCCGAGCGACGCATCGATGGCAGCGCGCGATTCGTTGACCTTGCGCAGATCCTCTTCGAGAGCGCGCGCGATCAGGGTGCGGCCTTCGGCCAGCTTCTGCACCTGGTTGGTCACCGCGGCATCGATGCCGGCGCGACCCTCGGCGAATTTCGCCAGATCCGCCTGCATGGCGGCAGCCATGCGCTCGCGGCTTTCGGACAATTTGCGGCTGTGGTTTTCGACGGCTTCCTCGATGCCGACGCGGGCGTCGGCAAGCCGCTGGATGTCGCTGTCGAAGGAGCGCGAGACGACATGACGCGCCGCTTCCATGCGCCCGGCAAAGTCGCTGGCACGGGCCTCCAGCATGCTCGATGTCGAGGTGACGATGTCGGCCATGTCGGCGCCGATCTGGGTCTTGCCCTGATCGATCATCGCGGCCAGCGTGTCCTTGCTCTCGGCGAAGGTGTGGGCGATTTCGCGGGCGCGCTCGACCAGCGTCTCATTGATCTGGCGGGCGCGGGCCTCGAGCGCGGCGTTGAGCTTCTGGGTGCCGGTGTCCAGAGCCTCGGCGCGGGTCTGGAACTCGCTGATCAGCGCCTGGCCGCGTTCGGCCAGCGTGCGCTCGATGCCGTTGAGGCTGGCTTCGAACTCCGAATTGAGGGTGCGCGCGGCGCCGCCAAGCAGCGACACCATGCCGGTGGTTCGATCGTCGAGCAGATCGGTCAGCGACCGGGTCAGGCCGTCCGTCGTGTCCGTCAGCTTGGCAATGCGCGTGTCGAGCAGGCTGGCGAAGGCCTCGCCAGAGGTCGACAGCCTGTCGGTGATGTTATCAAGCCGGCCTTCCACGGAATCGAAGATCGACATCGAGCTTTCGTTGATGCGGTCGATCAGCGTGTCGCCGGAATTGGTGATCGTCATCGACAGCTTGGTCGATGCGTTGAGGATCGAGTCGCGGATGATGTCGCTGGCAGCGCCGATTTCGTCGCGGAGCGTCTCATGCGCACCCGAAATCGAGGCGCGGACCCGCTCCGCATGGGTGACGACCGCCTCGCGCTCGCTGCCGAGCCCGTCGACGAGCGAACGGATGCGGGTTTCGTTTTCCGAATAGGAGCGCTCGATCTGGTTGACTTCGCTGTGGACCAGCGTTTCCAGTTCCACGGCGCGGGCAAGCGTGCGTTCGATGCCTTCGCCCATGGCCGCCACCTCGCGGCGAACGGCCTGGCCGATCATCATGACGCGATCCTGCGCCATGTTTTCTGGCTCGGTCAGGCGGAAGGCCACTTCCGTCATCGACTGTGCGGCAATGCGCATGTCCTGGGCGCGGCGAATCATGGCCGCGAAGGCCCAGAACAGGATGATCGGCACGATCGCCGCGATGGCGAGGCCAATCAGTTCGGGACGGGCCAGGAACTGGTCGAGCGTGCGGATCCGCCAGATGCTCGGTCCGAACAGCAGGTTGGCCAGCCCGCCGGCGCCCGCGATCCAGGCGAGCGAGACAAAGGCAATGATCCAGTAGACGGTGTTGGAGGCACGCCTGTTCAGGCTGTGCAGAAGCGTCTTGTAGTCCTTCTGACGATCGTCATTGGCCGGCGCAAAGCCCGTTGGCTGCGTGCCATTGCCATTGCGTGTCTCAACGGGACGCAGTTCGGCGGGCTTGGCCTTTGCGGCCTGATTGGCAACGGGAGCCTGATTGGCGGCGGGTGCCGGCTTCTGGTTGCGTCCCTCGCGTGCCAGTTCGTCGGCGGCCTGGGATATCTGCGCTTCCAGATCTTCCATCGAAGCCGCGATATCGAGGTCGCCGCTGCCGACATCGCTGCTGAGGTCGAGATCGAGCGCTTTTTCCAGTTCCCTGGCCACGTCGCTGTCAAGCGTTCTCGTCGTCGTCGTTGGTTTCTTTGCCATGCCTTCGCTACCCTGTACTAGCTGCCGCGGGCTTATAATTGTCGTTGTCGTACCCCCGCGCAGGAGGCTGAAAATGGACCCTCGTATCGTAATGACACAGGGGGGTAAAGAAAACATGCATTCCGCGAGATACGTAAAACTTTAAATATAAGGTTAACGGAACCGTGATTTGGGCGCCGCTTTCGCAACATTTTTCCCGGCCATTCATTAACCCGTTGTCCATTGGATTCGCCTAGTTTTCTGGCGACCGAAGAAACGGAGTTCGAGTTCATGCGTGGCGAAAGCGGCATTGCCTTCTCAATGCCCGGGGGCGACGTATCGGGAACCAGACAGTCCCGACCGGTCGATTTGGCACACCTTGCCCGGCAAACGATGGGCGACCGCGCCCTTGAGCAGGAAGTGCTGGCACTGTTTGTACAGCAGGCGCTGTCGGTGCGCGACAAAATAGTCGATGCCGACATCAAGGACAGGCTTCTGCTGGCGCATGGATTGAAAGGGTCGGCTCGCGGCGTCGGCGCCTTCGCCATCGCCGATTGCGCCACCGAAATCGAGCGGCGGCCGGAGGACGGCCTGACACTCAAGCGGCTTGGCAAGCTGATCGACGAAGTGCGCGATTTCATCGCCGCCATCAATCGCTGAACCCGGTTTGTGGAAAAACGTCACGGAGCGGCGCTTTCGCGCGGCAGTTGACTTGTCTGCCGGAGTGATTATCTCGGCGGAAACTCTCAGGTGACAAATGACCAAACTGACCTTCATCGCCCATGACGGCACACATTTTGACATGGATGCCGAAAACGGCTCGACGGTCATGGAAAACGCCATCCGCAACGCCGTGCCTGGGATCGAGGCGGAGTGCGGCGGCGCCTGCGCCTGCGCGACCTGCCATGTCTATGTCGACGAGGCGTGGACGGCGGAAGTCGGCGAACCGGAAGCGATGGAAGAGGACATGCTGGACTTCGCCTACGACGTCCAGCCGAATTCGCGTTTGTCCTGCCAGATCAAGGTGCGCGACGCGCTCGACGGCCTGGTGGTGCGGGTGCCGGAGCGCCAGGGCTAAGGCGCCTTCGGCCCACGGTCCAATTTCTTTGATACTTGCTGCTTGGCAGCAGGCCACGGCTCATGCAGTCTCGCCCCATTCCCAAGGGGACACATCGAATGAGCGAAACAATCAAGACGGACGTTCTCATTGTCGGGGCAGGGCCTGTCGGCCTGTTCGCCGTGTTCGAGCTTGGCCTGTTCGACATGAAGTGCCACCTGATCGATATTCTCGACCGGCCGGGCGGCCAATGCGCGGAACTCTATCCGGAAAAGCCGATCTACGACATTCCCGGCTGGCCTTCGATCTCGGCGCAAGGGCTGGTCGACAAATTGCTCGAGCAGATCCATCCGTTCAAGCCTGACTTCACCTACAATCGCATGGTCTCCAGCCTCGAAAAGTTGGAGGATGGCAGCTTTCGCGTCACCACCGACGAGAATGAGGTGTTCGAGGCCAAGGTGGTCGTCATCGCCGCCGGCGGCGGCTCGTTCCAGCCGAAGCGGCCGCCGATCCCGGGCATCGAGCCCTATGAAGGCAAGAGCGTCTTCTATTCGGTGCGCCGGATGGAGGATTTTCGCGGCCACGACCTTGTTATCGTCGGCGGCGGCGACTCGGCGCTCGACTGGACGCTGAACCTGCAGCCGGTGGCAAAGAGCGTGACGCTGGTCCATCGGCGTCCTGAGTTCCGCGCCGCGCCCGACAGCGTCAACAAGATGTACGCCATGCAGGAAATGAAGGAGCTGGAATTCAGGGTCGGCCAGGTGACCGGGCTGACCGGCGCAGACGGCCAACTGTCATCGGCCACCATCAAGGGCGGTCCGGACGGCGATATCGAAGTGCCATGCACGCGCATGCTGCCGTTCTTTGGTCTGACCATGAAGCTCGGGCCGATCGCGGAATGGGGGCTCAATCTCCACGAGAACCTGATCCCGGTTGACACCGAGAAGTTCCAGACGTCGGTGCCCGGCATTTTCGCGGTCGGCGACATCAACTGGTATCCGGGCAAGCTGAAGCTGATCCTGTCGGGCTTCCATGAAGTGGCGCTGATGGCGCAGGCCGCCAAGCGCATCATCAGCCCCGGCGAACGCATCGTGTTCCAGTACACGACCTCGTCGACAAGCCTGCAGAAGAAGCTCGGCGTTACCGGCTAGAGCTTTTTCTGATGCAATTCCCAAGGGAAAGCGCCATACGCTTTTCCCAGGAAAACCGTTTTACACTTTTCCTGGAATTGCCCCTTACTCCGCCAGGATCGGCGCCGGATTGTCGACATGACCGCGAAGCTCTTTCTCGGGCATCAGCGTCAGCGTGATGAGCCCCAGCACCAAAGTGGCGGCCGCGACGAGAAAGATCATCATGAAGGGTTGGACGGATACGACATGTCCAGCCATCTGCACGCCTTCGCCGGCCAGTGGCAAGCCAAAGCCCAGAGCGACGGCGCCAAGAATCGCGACCCCCAACGCACTGCCCAGCGAACGCAGGAAGGTCAGCACGCCCGTTGCCACGCCAAGGTGCATGCGATCGACGGCGTTCTGCACGGAGACGGTGGTTACCGGAAATGTCGTCCCGGTTCCCAATCCGATGCAGATGGTCAGCACTTCGACAGCAAGCAGCGATGCATGGCCGGCGACAAAGGCCAGCAGGCCCATGCACAGGGAGGCGAAGATGACGCCGGTCATTGCGATGCGCTTGTAATGGGTAAAGCGCGGTATCAGGCGGCCGCTGGAAGCGGCGCCGCCCACGGTTCCAAGCAGAAGGCCAAGCATCGCAATGCCCGACTGGCTGGCCGTCAGGCCAAGTATCGACTGCAGATAGACAGGCAGGTAGACGGCAAGGCCGACGCTGGAGGCCTGGAACAGGAACATCGACAGAGTGCCGGCCAGGACGATCGGATTGCCCAGCACCTCGAGCGAGATGAGCGGTTCGGCGGCTCGCATCAAGCGCAGGGCAAAGGCGCCCCAGAAAAAGGCGGAGCAGGCCAGGACGCCAATGACTTCCGGCGATAACCAGGGATAGGCGCTGCCGCCCCAGTTCAGCGCCAGCAGCAGCAGGGCCGTGGCCACAATGAGAAGCAACGCGCCAAGACCATCGATGCTGTGGTTCTTGGCGGCGATCGGCAGCTTCTTGAGTGGCTTGTTGATGATCGCCATCGCAAGGAAGCCCAGCGGGATATTGATCCAGAAGATGAGCGACCAGTGCAGATGTTGCGCGAAGGTGCCGCCCAGCAACGGCCCGGCGACGCTGGCAACGGCCCACGTACCGGAGAACCACGCGGCATAGCGCGCTCGCTCGCGCGGCGGGACAAGGTCCCCGACCACCGTCTGCGTCAGGGCAAAAAGGCCGCCGCCACCGGCACCCTGGATGGCGCGTCCCAGGACAAGGACGAACATGTTGGGAGCCATTGCGCTGACCAGCGATCCGGCGAGAAAGATAAGGATTGCCGCATAGACGGTCGGCCGACGGCCATAGACATCGGAAATCTTGCCGTAGAGCGGCGCCACGGCGGTTGCGGTCAGGAGGTAGCCGGTGACGATCCATGGCAGGTATTCGGCATGGCCGAGCGAGCGCCCGATGGTCGGCATGGCAGGCGCGACGATGGTCTGGTCAAGTGCGGCCAGCAGCATCGATAGGAGAACGCCGCCAATGATGGCGTTCTTCTCGCTTTCGGTCAGTGGTGTGGCGGCAGCCGCCATGGTCTGCTTGTCGGCAGCCTGGTCCATAGTCTTTGTCCATGTGTTTGCGCGCTGTTCGGGTCACCGATTGGGCTTGCCTGGTGTATCCGCCGCGCGATAGGTCGTGGTGCTCGTGCTTCGAAGGTTGTGCCCTGCCAACCCCGTGATATGTCGTTCCGTATAAGCCGATTCGACCTCTGCTCGAAAATTTTTCGAAGCTGGCACTACGCTTCGGCGTGGTTGGCCTGCGTTGGCGCCATCAGCTGCGCCGCCGAAATTCAGGCCGGTGGCGGCAACTGACCGTTCTCGATGCGCTGGATTCGATAGCGCATGAGCCGCAGGATACGGCTTTCGAAATTGACGCTTTCGACGCGATCGAATTGCACCTGGGCGCGGTCGTGGCTGGCGAGGATGGCGGCGGTGATCTCGGCCGCCTTGGCCTTGGCCGCACCGCAATCCTTCTGCGGATAAGTCGCCTTCAGCGCATCTTCCAACTGGCGGCCATGGTTCTTGGCGATCTCGACATGGCGTTCTTCGTGGCGCTTGATGTCGGCAGCCAGCGTATCCCAGAACAGCTTCACATCGGGGTCCGCCTTGCGCGGGCGGCTCCATTCCGGAAGGATCACCTTGACCTTGACGGTCACGGCCGCGTCCGCGATCCGGCAGGAGCCGGCCTGTTTTGCGTAGCTGATACGGGTGGTGAAGGCCATCTGGGTGGCGCCGGGGTGGCGCGAGCCTGTGCTTTTGACCTGCGGTCCATGTTTGGAGAGCTGCTTCTCGATATCTTCGAGCGTGCTGCCGCCAATGGAAAAATAGCTGTAAGTTTTCACCAGATTGGCCGCGCCCGCCGGGACGGCGGTCACGGCAAGCAGCAGTGCGCAAAGCAGGGATCGTTTCATCATATTGCCTCTTCAACCACCTTGCTTTACGGCCGTTGCCGGCGCAACGGAATTGATCCTTTGCGGATCACACATCGTTGATGAGCCCCATGGTAGATGAGCAATGACGGCAAGGCGATGGCAGCTGGCGCATGGACGCCATCTCGAGCTTGGCGGCAAGGCCGTGGTCGTCGGCATCCTCAACGTCACCCCCGACAGTTTTTCCGACGGCGGCCTGTTTGATGCTCCCGAAGCGGCGTTGGCTCAGGCGCGTCGCATGGTCGGGGAAGGGGCTGGCATCATCGATGTCGGCGGAGAATCGACCCGACCGGGCGCCGCCGCCATATCGGCCAGCGAGGAACAGGCGCGTATCCTGCCGGTGATCGAGGCGCTGGCGAGCGCCAATGAGGTGCTGATTTCGGTCGACACCTATCGTACTGAGACCGCGCGGCTGGCCGTGGCTGCCGGCGCACACATCGTCAACGATGTCTGGGGCCTGCAGCGCGAGCCCGACATTGCGCGGGTCGCGGCCGAAACCGGCGCCGGGCTCATCATCATGCATACCGGGCGGGACCGTGAGAAACTGCCCGACGTGATCGCCGACCAGTTTGCGTTCCTGGAAAAATCGTTGGAGATCGCGCGTCGCAACGGCGTTGCGGACAATCGCATCGTGCTCGATCCCGGCTTCGGCTTCGCCAAGGAGACGGCGCAGGAAAATCTCAATCTGATGGCGCGGTTTTCCGAGCTTCATGCGCTCGGCTTTCCGCTGATGGCAGGCACTTCGCGAAAACGCTTCATCGGCACCGTCACCGGCCGCGATGCGGCCGACCGCGCTGCCGGGACGGCGGCGACCAGCGTCATTCTCAGGCTCAAGGGCGCGCATCTGTTTCGCGTCCATGATGTCGCAATCAACGTGGACGCGCTGGCCGTGGCGGATGCTATGCTGGCTCTTGAAAACGACCGACCGGGACGCTGAGCCATGTATGTCATCCGCTTGAAGAACTGCGCCTTCTTTGCCCGGCATGGCGTGCTCGACGAGGAGGAGGCGCTCGGCCAGCGTTTCTATGTCGACGCGGTGCTGTCGGTCGAACCCGGACGCGCCCTTGTCGACGACGCCATCGGGGAAACCGTCAACTACGGCATTGCCTTCACCGTGATCGAAAAGATCATCACCGGCGAGCGGCGCTTCCTGATCGAGGCCCTGGCAATGGAAGTGGCAAAGGCGCTGACGGAGCGGTTTCCGCAGATCAGGAGGGCCGAAATCACCGTGCGCAAGCCCAACGCGCCAGTGCCCGGCGTGCTCGATTATGTCGAGGTGACCGTTGTCTGGCCCGAATAACACCGTCTACCTCAGCCTCGGCGGCAATCTGGGCGATCCGGCGGCCTCGATGGCGGCGGCGCTGCGCATTCTCGACGCCGATGCGGACACGCGGGTCACCGCCGTCTCCTCGCTCTACCGCACGCCGCCCTGGGGCAAGATCGACCAGCCGGATTTCCTCAACGCCGCGGCCGAACTGTCGACGCGGCTGTCGCCTCGGGCGCTGCTTGACCTTTGCCTCGATGCGGAGCGCAAGCTGAAGCGCGTGCGCGAGGAGCGCTGGGGGCCGCGCCTGATCGATATCGACATTCTGGTGTTCGGTGACCGCGTCATCCACGAGACCGGGCTGGAAGTACCGCATCCACGCATGCTGGAGCGCGCCTTCGTGCTGGCGCCGTTGGCCGAGATCGCGCCGGACCTTGCCGTCGGCGGGCGAAGCGTGTCGGAACGCCTGGCTGGGGTCGAGACATCAGGCATCGAACGTCTGACGTCCGGTCGGGATTGGTGGCTGACCTGAGCTCTTCGCCACGACCGTCGTAGCGATCAGCCGGAGAAGCCGCCTTCGTCGAGAAACGCCTGCTCCTGCGGTGTCGTCTCACGGCCAAGCATTTTGTTCCGATGCGGAAAGCGGCCGAAGCGCTGGATGATGTCGCGATGCTCCAGTGCGTATTTCAGGTTGAACTCGGCCCTGGCGGTGTGCAGTTCGACCGAAATGTCCTGATCGGCAAGGTTTTCCGCATGTTCAAACGGCAAATACAGGAAAACGCGGACTTCCAGTTCCAGCGCCAGGTCATGCCCGGCAGCGACCGCCTCTTGAGCGAAATGCTTCGCCAGCGGGTCGGTCGCGTACATATGGCCGGTGCCGCGAAAGCAATTGCGCGGAAACTGGTCGAGCAGGATCATCAGCGCCAGCGAGCCTTTGGCATGGCCTGACCAGTCGTCGCATTCGCGCCGCGCGGCGGCATAGTGCAGGTCGAGAAAGCGGTCACGGAAATCGGCATCGAAAGCCTCGTTCTTCCCGAACCATGCATCCTCGCCGGCGTTACGCCAGAATTTGGTGACCGACAGGGCCCGGCTGTCCAATTCCATGCATGGATCCTTAGTTCAATCGGCCGTTTCGGATTTGTGCAGAACGCCGGCCGTCTCCTCGTTGAGGGCCTGACCAGGACGGCGCGGCGTGGAGAGCGGTGTCGGAATCGGCGTACCGGATCTGCCCCGCAAGAAGCGTTGGCCGGCGCGGATGCCCTCGGCGAGCTGGGTTTCGAACCGGTCGTTGTCGCGGCGCCTGACGTCTTCGATCGTTTCAGCCACGTCTTCAGGATCAACGCCAAGCGATTCCAGCGCCGAGCCGCCGAAAACCAGTGCCGATTCGAAGGTCTCGCGCAGCTGATAGTCGACGCCGGTGCGGATGAGTTGCAGAGCGGTGCCGCGATCGAAGGCGCGCGCCAGCACGGTCAGCAAGGGAAACTCAGCCTTGACGAGTTCGGCGATGCGGACGGCGGCGTCGGCCTTGTCGACGCAGATCAGCACGGCGCGCGCCTGGCCAGCGCCCGCGGCGCGCAGGATGTCGAGTCGTGTGCCATCGCCATAATAGACCTTGAAGCCGAAATCGGCGGCCGCCTGGATCATCTCGACATCATTGTCGATGATCGAGACATCGATGCCGCGCAGCAGCAGCGGCTGGCTGGCGATCTGGCCGAAGCGGCCGAAGCCGATGACCAGCACGCTGCCGGTCAGGCCATCGGCGACGTCGACGCCGTCGAGCGACTGCTCGTCGCGCGGGGTGATATAGCGCAAGGCGATGATCGCCAGCGGTGTCAGCACCATGGAGATGATGACGATCGCCGTCAGCGTCGCGTTGGCGTTGCTGTCGATGATGCCGACGGCAGCGGCGGCGGAGTAAAGGACGAAGGCGAATTCGCCGCCTTGCGCCATGAAGACGGCGCGTTCCAGCGCCTCGCGATGGCCTGTCTTGAGGATGCGGGCGACGATGTAGATGCCAAACGCCTTCATCACCATGTAGGCGACGACATAGATGGCGATCAGCTTCCAGTTCGCGGCCACCACATGCAGGTCGAGCGACATGCCGACCGCCAGGAAGAACAGGCCGAGCAGGATGCCGCGGAACGGCTCGATGTCGGCTTCCAGCTGATGGCGGAAGGTCGATTCGGACAGAAGAACGCCGGCCAGGAACGCGCCCATCGCCATCGATAGGCCGCTGAGCTGCATGGCGAGCGCCGATCCGAGCACGACCAGAAGCGCCGCGGCCGTCATCACCTCACGGGCACGGGCATCCGCCAGGATGCGAAAGAAGGGGTTGAGCAGATAGCGGCCGGCCAGCACCAGTCCGACGATCGCGGCAAGGCCGATGCCGACCTCGGTCAGCCTTTCCGACAGGCTGGTGTCGGCGCCGCCTGGCGCCAGGAACGCGATCAGGGCCAGCAGCGGCACGATGGCCAGATCTTCCAGCAGCAGGATGGAGACGATGCGCTGGCCTTTCGGCGAGGCGATCTCGCCGCGTTCCTCGAGAAGCTGCATGACGATCGCCGTCGAGGTCAGCACGAAACCGGCGCCGGCGACGAAGGATTGCGAGATCGGGAAGCCTCCGGCCATTCCCACACCGGTCAACAAGACCGCGCAGACCCCGACCTGCAGTGCTCCGAGCCCAAAAATCTCCCTGCGCAGGCCCCAGAGCCGCGACGGCTGCATTTCCAGTCCGATGATGAACAGGAACATGACGACGCCGAGTTCTGCGACATGGAGGATGGCTCCCGATTCGGAAAAGACGCCGATGCCGAATGGGCCAATCACCACGCCGGCGGCGAGATAGCCCAGGATCGAGCCCAGGCCCATGCGTTTGAAGATCGGAACGGCGACGACGCCCGCGGCAAGCAGCGCCACCACCTGAATGAGATCGCTGCCCGACGCTTCCGCTGCCATGCCTCTTGTCCCTATGTCCGACAGCACTCCTTGCATGCAGTTGGAGCGGGAGGCAAGGGCGGGGAGCCTGCCAGGACGGGTAGGTGCCGTTGAAGCGTTTCCCCTGGTGGAACAACCGTCTCCGCTTGCCTGCCGGACGATCGGTGTCTATATCGGCGGGATGACTGTCCATTCGTCCCGGCCGTCTCCGCCGCCCCATATTCCGATGGATGCGCTCAGCGAAGTCCTGCAAGACTTTCGCTTGAGTGGCGTCAATTATGGCCGCTGCGAGCTCCGACATCCTTGGAGCATAGAGTTTCCGCAACAATCGCTGCTTCGTTTTCACTTTGTCGGTCAGGGTCCTTGCTGGATCCATAGCGAAGCGCAAGGCTGGCAGGAGTTGCGCGATGGCGATCTGGCGCTGCTGCCGCAAGGCATCGCCCATCGGCTGGCCAGCGCGCCGGACGTTGCAGGCGGCTCGCTCGATGATTGCCGGGTAACCAAGCTGGGGGGCAACGTCTGCGAAGTCGTACGGGAAGGCACGGGCGCGACAAGCACCCTTTTCTGCGGCTCAATGGCCCTAGGCGCCTGTGCGTTAAACCCATTGATCACGCTGATGCCGCCTATCATCAAGGGTTGCGACGTGGCCGGCAATGACCCGGTGGTTGGTCCGTTGCTGGCGGCCATGACCGCGGAGGCCGCGCAACCGCAGATGGGCAGCGCCACCATCTTGTCGCGTATGGCGGACTTGCTGACGGCCCGGCTCATTCGCTGCTGGGTCAATTGTACGGGAGCTTCGACCACCGGTTGGCTCGCTGCCATCCGCGACCCCCATATTGGCCGCGCTCTGGCAGCCATGCACAGAGACCCCGGCCATAACTGGACGCTCGAAAGCCTCGCCAGCCTGGCAGGCCAATCACGCTCGATTTTCGCCGAGCGCTTCAGCGCTGTATTGGGAGAGGGTGCTGCACGCTATCTCGCCCGTTTGCGCATGCAGCTTGCCCGCGAGTTGCTGGGGCAAAACGGCTTGTCGGTGGCCGAGGTTGCTACCCGCATGGGTTATGATTCCGAGGCATCGTTCGCTCGCGCCTTCAAGCGCATCACCAATGTCTCGCCAGGCGTTGTGCGTCGCACAATTCCCGGACGAATAGACATGGATTTCGGATTTTGAGATACATATCATCCGAAGAGATTGGTTTATGAAGATCTCCAAACTTGGAGATCTTTCCGTGACTGACACAACATTACAGCTTGAAGACGCAGCGATAGACGTTGATGCCGCTGCGCCGGCCGCGTGGAGCGCAACCACTTGGTTCGCGGTCATTTCATTGGCGGCCACCAGCTTTGCCCTGGTCTCAGCCGAATTTCTGCCGGCAGGTCTGTTGACGCCGATGGCGCGCGATCTCGGCATCAGCGAGGGGACGGCCGGACAGGTCGTCACCGCCACCGCTTCTGTCGGCGCCGTGACGGCCATGTTGAGCAATGTTCTCATCGGCCGATTGAACCGCAAGACGGTGCTGGTTGGCCTCATGGCCCTGGCGGTCGCGTCCAATATTCTTGCGGCGCTGGCGCCCAATTTCTGGCTGCTGTTGCTAGGCCGGGCCGGGTTGGGAATCGCTCTCAGCGCTTTCTGGGCGCTTTCGGTCGCCGTCGTCGCGAGGCTGGTTGGCGCCAATGCGACAGGTCGGGGCATGGCTATCGTCACCCTCGGCGTCTCGCTCGCTACCATTGCCGCGCCGTCGATGGGGGCGCTGATCAGCGACTTGCTGGGATGGCGCAGCGCCATGGCCATGACAGCGGGGCTGGCCGTGGTTGCCATGTTGCTGCAGTTGCTTAGCCTGCCGTCTTTGCCTGCAACGGCAAGCAATAGTCTTGCAGACGTCCTTCGGCTGACACGGCGGCGTGGCATTCAACTTGGCATGCTTGCTATTCTTTTGCTGATGACGGGGCATTTTGCCGGCTCGGTCTATGTGCGTCCCTTTCTCGAACATGTGACGCTCCTTGCAACCGGGCCAATTGCCTTGGCTTTGCTCGGATTTGGCATCGCCGCGGTGATCGGCAATATTGCCGGTGGCCGCATGGCCGACGCCAATATCCACGTGGCTCTCGTGGTTACCGCCGCATTGATGGCGTTTGCGGCGCTGGCATTGGTGCTTTGGGGCGTGCACATTGGCGTTGCCTTTGGCTTCGCCACGCTGTGGGGCTTCGCCTTCGGCATGGCGCCGGTGGTGCTGCCGACAAATCTGTCTCGCGCAGCGCCGGACGCGCTGGAAGCAGCGGGCAGCCTGATGGTCGCCTCTTTCAGGTCGCCATCACCATCGGTGCGGTTGTCGGCGGCTATGCTGTGGACACCTATGGCCCTACAGCGCCTTTGACCGTGACTGCTATCCTTGCCGCATCGACAGCCGTCTTGGCGCTGCTACAGCCGCGCAACTGAACTTTGCCGCCGCTGACACAGTAGCCCGAATCCGGCCCGGACAATATTGCAGGCGCGTTACACAAGTTTACGCCATGCGCGCGTTGCTTGTTGCCACATTCGAAGGCTAAGGACGCTCGGCTTCGGCCATTGGAGGGTGAGCGACGATCAAGTCGCGCCCTTTTGAGGAGATGACTGACATGAAGAAGTTTTTGCTTGTTGCCGTCGGCCTGGCGGTGCTCGCCGGTTCGGCCTGTTCGAAGGCGCCGGAATGCACGACCGAGATCGCGACCAAGAAGGCGCAGGACATGGCTGCCGCGCTGCAGGAAGCGATCACCAAGGACCCGTCCAAGGCGGCTGACCTGACCGCCAAGGTCCAGGCGGTGACAACCAAGTATCAGGGTTCCACGACGCTCGCCGACGCCTGCAAGGCGTATGACGAGGTGACAGCCGCGATCAAGGGCTGACGCCCGGTTCGACTGTTTGTTCTAAGGGGAGGCGGTGGCGATGGGCTGCCGCCTCTTTGTTTTTGGGATTAGGGCGCCATACGCGCTCAGTTCGGCGCGATAGAGCCGACTTCGACGGCATCGACGCGCTTCAGGCTCATGCCGATGACCGGTACCAGCTGGTCCTGGACACGCACGGCAACCGTCACGGTCATCGAATTGTCGTCGGGAATGCGGGCCTGCATGACGCCGCGCAATTGGTTGCGGTTGATGGTGAAGACCACCTTGCGGGCATCGACAACGTTGCCGCCGATGATGTCGAGGCCGGAACCGGCAGCGCCGCCCATGAAGGAACCCTTGTAATCGCGGCCCTTGCGCTCGATCTTGGCCGACATCGGCTGGGTGAACATGCCGACCCGGCAGCCGCCGTCCAGCGTCATGCCCATCTTGCCGTCCGGCGTGGAGCCGGTGAAGCTGCAGTTGAATTTCGTGCCCTTGTACTTGCCGGCGACGATTTCGCCCGGGCCGACCCATTTGCCTTCGGCCGACTGGAAGAACTGCTTGTCCGGCTCTGTGGCGGAAGCCCCCGAGGCAACACCGACGACTGCTGTGATCGCGACGGCCAAGGGCAAGACGCTGGACAGAATTACGCTTTTCATCGACGACACCCGGCAACAAAGATGCTGTTTGGAACCGGTTTGACCATGAAGAAGATTGGTTAATGCTTCGTCACTGTGGGGCCGCGAAACCGCGATCCGTTCACCGTCTCGAAGAGGAAAACGCTATTTGCCGGGGCCTGATGTCTCAGTGTCCTTCTTCGTGGCAAACGATGTCAGAGCCGAGAGGAAATCGCCTAGTCCCGGGCGCTTCGCCGCACTGAAGGGCAGGGGGCGCGCCGTTTCCATCGCCGCGATGCCGATGCGCGCCGTCATCATGCCGTTGACGACGCCCTCGCCAAGCTTGGCTGAAAGCCGTGCGGCCAGCCCATGGCCGACAATCTGCTGGACGAAACTGTCGCCGACGGCGATCGAGCCGGTGACCGCCAGATGCGCCAGCACGCTGCGCGCCAGGCGGAAGAAACCCAGCGTTCCCGGTCGTCCGCCATAGAGTTCGGAGAGGCGGCGAATGAGGCGCCCGGCCTCGAACACGACATAGGCGACGTCGACGAGCGCACGAGGGCTGACCGCCGTCACCAACGAGACGCGTTTGGCGGCCTCCAGAATCATCACCTTTGCCCTGGCGTCGAGGGGGCCGAGAATTTCCGCTTCGGCCAGACGCACCAGATTGCCGCCGTCGATGATTTCGCCGCGCAGTTCGGCCAGTGCGCGCCGGCCGGCCGCGGTCTCGGGCTTGGCCGCGACGAAAGCCGAAAGCTCGTCGACCACCGATCGTGCCGCCTTGGGATCGTCGCGCGCGATGGCATCGAGCGCGCGTTTTTGCAGTTTCTCGACTTCGGCGAGGCGGGCGATCGCCAGGAATTCGCGGATCAGGATCACCAGAAGCGCCAGCAGCGCGACAACGGCCATGCCGGCGGCCAGCCAGCCCAGCCATTCGGCGCGGGCAAAGAGATCGCGAATCAGCTGGTCGGTCCACAGGCCGACAGCCAGCGAAACCAGCACGCCAATGGCGCCGAAGAAGATGCTGCCGAACAGCGAGCGTTTCCTGGGAGCGACCGCCGGTGGCGGTTCGGCGGCAACGATGTCTGGTTCGTCGAAGACGTCGACCTCCGCCGGTATGACCAGCGCGACATCGGTCTTCATCACACGGGGTTTGCGCGAAGGGTCGGCCTGGCGCGTCTTTGCTGCTTCTTGTGTCGGCGCGGCTTCCGGCTCGATGCGGAATGCCGCCGGTTTGCGGGGCGCGATCATGCCAGATGGTCTCCGATCAGGAACTGCAGGGCACGGTCGAGCCTGATGTGCGGCAAAGACAGCGTGACGCCTTCGGCCGTGCGTTCGAGTTTTGGCGGACGGAACCGGACAAAGCGGATTGCCGGGTCCGTGGAATCCTGCCGGTGATCGGGGCCCGAAGTATCGAATACCGCATCAATCTTCTCTGGTAAGTCACCGGGAAATATAGCTGTTTCCGTCTTTCCATCAAACGTTTCGCCGTTGATCTTCTCGCCGGCGATCGGCGTGCCGATGATGACGGGCAATGTCTCACGACCTTGCTTGACCATGCCCTCGCGGGTCGCCCGCACCGCCGCCATGGCGACCACGTCGACATCGGCGCCGGTGAAATTCGCCCGCGCCACGGCACGGTCGGCCAGTCGCCGAACGATCGCCTGCAACCGGTCATGGCTTTCGTGGTGCAGGTGGTCGGCCTTGGTCGCGGCGACGAGGATGCGATCGATGCGGCGCGAGAAGAGATCGGTGAGGAAGCTGCTCCGGCCAGGGCGGAAACAGCTGAGGATCTCGGTCACGGCGCGCTCGAGGTCGGCCATGGCGCCGGGGCCGGCGTTCAGCGCCTGCATGGCATCGATCAGCACGATCTGGCGGTCCAGACGCGTGATGTGTTCGCGGAAGAAGGGCTTCACGACATGCGTCTTGTAGGCTTCGTAGCGCCTGTCCATCATGGCGTGCAGCGATCCCGGGCGCGGACGCCTGTCGAGGCCGGACAGCGGCGCGAAGGTCAGCGCAGGGGAGCCTTCGAGATCGCCAGGCATCAGGAAACGGCCGGGCGGCAGGGTCGAAAGCGCGCGTTCGTCGAGCTTGCAGGCCTTGAGATAGGCGGCGAAGCTTTCGGCCAAGCGCCGTGCGGTCATCTCGTCGGCGTCAGCATTCGGGTCGATCTCGGCTGAAATCGCTTGCCAGGCCCGCGAAAGATCCTCGCGCACCGGCAAAGTGGCCATCTCGATGGCCTCACGCGAAAAATCGGCGAAGGATTTGCCGAGCAGCGGCAAGTCGAGCAGCCATTCGCCGGGATAATCGACGATATCGACCGACAGTTTGCCTGAGGAGAACATGCGGCTCCAACCGGAGGCCGATTCGTATCGATGGTCAGCCGCAGTTCCGAAATGGCGCGCGTCGAATCGGGCCAGACGCGGTCGTTGACCAATGCGGCGATGTGGTCCTCGTACTGGAAGCGCGGCACGGCGTCGTCAGGCTGCTCTTCGAGGAAGGCGCGCGCGATTCGCCCGGATTTCTGCGCCTCGAACAGCGGCAGGCGTCCGCCGTGGATCAGATTGTGGACCAGCGCGGAGATGAACACCGTCTTGCCGGCGCGCGAAAGGCCTGTAACGCCCAATCGCAGCGACGGCGAAAATAGCCCGGTGGCGCGTCCCGACAGCGTATCGAGGGCAATCCTTGCCTCGTCGGTGAAGGTGGTCAGCGATGATGCCAAAATGTGATCTCTCGGGCTTGCGTCCGTCCGATATAGGCGTTGGAGCCCGGCTTTGAAATGGCGCCAGAAATTGACATCCAAATCGATGCTAGAGATCGGCCGGTGTCAGAAACGCTTCGAGATAGCCCGCTTCCTGGCTTGCTTTCGCCAATTCATCCAGGAAACGAACGACCGCCAGGCCCGAGGTCGGGAAACCATGATTGAGCAGTGCACGCGCCGTCTCGTCGCCGTCGCCCGAGACCGCCATGGCAAGATCCTCCGTCATCGGGTTGTGGCCGATGACCAGCAGCGAACCCGGCCCGCCATGCTCCCGGATAAGACGGAGATAGCCGGCCGCGTCTTCGCTGTAGAGCGTGTCGAGAAACAGCACCTTGCCGGTGTCGGCCTGGCCAGCCAGGCCTTCGAGCGTTTCCTTGGCGCGCCTGGCGTTGGAGCACAATGTCAGGTCGGGGACATAGCCACGTGAGCGCATGGCAGTGCCCATGATCTCGGCGTCGGCGCGGCCGGATGCGTCGAGCGGGCGATCGAAATCGCGCATGCCGGGCAGCGCCCAGCCGGCCTTGGCGTGTCGCAACAGATAGAGCCTGCTCACCCAACCTCCAATGATGCCGAAGCCGAACCCGCATCGCGATTAGCCACAAGAAGGGCGTTGCGCACAATGGTCCGTATTCTCCCGCGCAAGGAATTGCGCACAACACCACGTGGTAATGGGTTGCGGCACTTTCGCCATCGAATCAGCAGCATCTCGCTCAGACACGTGCCGCAGGGGCACTTTAACAATTGCGTGAGTCGGTGGCCGATTGCGCTTGTGCAGGCGTCGGGCGGCGAATATATAGGCGCGAAATTTGGGGCAGTTTGGGTGAGTCGAATGAACGACATCGTTACCGCCGATTACGTACCCTCCGAAGACGAGCCGTTCATGAACGAACGGCAGAAATCCTACTTCCGCCTGAAGCTCGTCACTTGGAAAAATGACATATTGCGCGAAGCGCGCGAAACTCTCGAAATCCTGCAGCAGGAAAACGCCAACCACCCCGACCTCGCCGACCGCGCCTCTTCGGAAACAGACCGCGCCATTGAGCTCAGGGCCCGCGACCGTCAGCGGAAACTCATTTCAAAGATCGATTCGGCGCTGCAGCGCATCGATGAAGGCACTTACGGCTACTGCGAGGAAACCGGCGAGCCGATCGCGCTGAAGCGGCTCGACGCGCGTCCGATCGCTACCTTGTCGATCGAAGCGCAGGAACGGCACGAGCGCCGCGAAAAAGTCTATCGCGACGACTGACGTATCGAGGGTGAGCTGCCTGTCAGGGCAGTTTCAATGAAGTAGCAACAAAAATGGCCGGGTTTTCCGGCCGTTTTTATTGGTGCGTGGCAAATCCATTGCAGCAAGCGGAAGCAAACCTCGGCCAGATTGCCGGCCGGGCGGGGCGCCTCAGGCGCCAATTATCTCTTCTGGCTTGAAAGTTCGCCCAGCAGCTTGGTCATTTCATCGTCGAGCGACTGCGGCGCCTTGGCTGCCGGTTTGCCCACCGGGCCGCCGGAGCGGGGCTGGTCGAGCGAAAATTCGAGGTCCTTCATCAACGTTTCGTCGATGCTGTCCTGCCTTGGCGGCGGTGGTGGCGCGTGCCTGATGGCATTGGCGTTGGCGGAGCCGTAGGCAGGCAGCGGCGTGACATTGGTCGATTGATAGGTCTGCGTCACCGGTTTTGGTGCGGGCGCCGGGGCCGGTGGCGGCGCTGCCGGGCGCGGGCGGGCAGGCGGCACGGCCGCGGTCACCGGTTGGGGCACCGGTGCCGGTCGTGCCGGTGCGGGAGCCGGCTGAGGCGGCCGCGGCTTTGCCGCCGGGGCCGCGGTGGCCGGGACAGGCTGCAGGCCGCCATCTCCGGTCAACGCCGGACGGCGCGGGGCGGCGAGACGGATGTCGCGCTCGACAACGACATCGGTCGGGCCGCCGATCAGAAGCAGATGCTCGATGTCGTCGCGGCGCACCAATACCAGCCGGCGATGGCTGTCGACGGCGGTGGCATCCATGACGGCGAGCCGCGTCTTGCGGTTCCGGCCACCGGCGACAAACGTGCCGAAGGTCAGGTTGCGCACGAGCCTGATGATGACGAGCACGATGACCAGCAGGATCAGCGCCGCAAAGGTCCACAGGAGTGCCGCCGCATAACCAGGGCCCGCCACGCTATCCAGCCACTGCATTGGTTTCCCCTGATCGGTTTTGGAAAGTGACGCGACACTAGACCGTTGCGACTGGCTACCGCAAGTTGCCTTTCACGCATCGTGAACAGCTTGAAACACGGCCGGCATCATTTTTATCTGACATTTGCCGCCCGGGCCTTTTCCGGACCAGGAGAATGTGATTCAACCGGCTAAAGCGCGTCGCGCTGACGCCGATTCATGCGACGCGTTCTAGATCCTTGTTTTCATGCATGTCGTTTTCCCAAAACCGAAGTCACTTTTGGGCGACATGCATTAGGGGCGGGTGTCGGAACGTCGGACTTCACGAGCAGGGGGCATATGGCCAAGGAAGCGCGCGGCGATTTCTATCCGGTACCGATCGTCGACCAGAACACGCGACCGGGCGCGGTCACCCGGCTCATCATCTTCATCGTCGTTCTGACGGGCGCCGCGATCATTTTCGGCTTGTTCCGCGAGCGCCTCGGGGACCCGTTCCTGCTCGGCATGCTGGGCGTGCTGGCGATGATCGGCGTTGGCTTCCTGTTCGCGACCGCGATCGGCTTCGTACAGGTCACGCCGCGCTCGACCGGCGATGAACTGTCCAAGGCTTTCGTCGATTCGATGGCACAGGGCCTGCTGGTCACGGACACCAAGGGCCGCGTCGTCTACGCCAACCGGGCCTATGCCGACATGACCGGAGCCTCCTCGGCCGCCGACCTCAAGACGGTCGAAGGGCTGCTATCGGATGTTCCCGAGGCCTCGGTGACCATTTACCGGCTGGCATCCGGCCTGCGTGACGGCCAGCCGGGCGACGGCGAATTTCGGCTGGCGCAGTCGATCCGGCCCGGCGCCGAACCGGGCGCTCGCTGGTACAGGGCGCGTGCCCGCACGTTCAACGTTCCGGGCCAGCGATTGCCGATGCTGGCCTGGCAACTCTCCGACATTTCTCAGGAACGGGCCGAGCAGGAGCGTTTCTTCCTCGACCTGCAGAAGGCCATCGATCACCTCGACCACGCCCCGGCCGGCTTCTTTTCCGCCGACCAGGACGGTCGGGTCACCTACATCAACGCCACGCTCGCGGAATGGCTCGGTATCGATCTCGCCAGCTTCACGCCCGGCGCCGTGACCTTGCCGGATATCGTTGCCGGCGACGGCATGGCGCTGGTGCGCTCGGTCAAGGCCGATCCAGGTACGACGCGCAACGCGGTCATCGATCTCGACCTGACGACGATGACGGGAGAGGCGCTGCCGGTGCGCTTCATGCATCGCGTTTCGGCCAGCCGCGAAGGTGTCGGCGGCCCGACGCGCACGATCGTGCTCAACCGCACGCAGGGCGAGGACGCTTCGGCCGATCTGCGCGCTTCGGAAGTGCGCTTCACCCGCTTCTTCAACTCGACGCCGATGGCGATCGCGGGTGTCGATGCCAGCGGGCGCATCCTGCGCACCAACGCGCCGTTCCTGTCGCTGTTTTCCTCGGTCGTCGACCGGGACGCCGTGGATCGCCGCGTGCGGCTCGATACGGTGATCCATGAACGAGAGCGGCCGGCCTTTGCCGCCGCATTCGAGAAAGCCCGGCAGCGGCAGGCCGACATCGAGCCGATCGACACCGTGCTGCCCGGTAACGAAGAGCGACACATCCGATTCTACGTCAATGCCGTCGCCGATGGCACCGGCGGCGAGGGTGCCGAGGAATCGGCCATCGTCTACGCCGTCGACACGACCGAGCAGAAGGCGCTCGAAGGGCAGATGGCGCAAAGCCAGAAGATGCAGGCGGTCGGACAACTCGCCGGTGGCATCGCCCACGACTTCAACAATGTGCTGACCGCCATCATCATGGCGTCGGACCTGCTTTTGACCAATCACCGGCCGTCGGACCCGTCTTTCCCCGACATCATGAACATCAAGCAGAATGCCAACCGGGCGGCCTCGCTGGTCAGGCAGTTGCTGGCTTTCTCGCGCAAGCAGACGCTGCGGCCGGAAGTGCTGAACCTGACCGACGTGCTCGCCGATCTCAGGATGCTGCTTGCCCGCCTGGTCGGCAACGATATCAAGCTGAAGATCGACCACGGCCGCGACCTGTGGCCGGTCAAGGTGGATATTGGCCAGTTCGAGCAGGTGGTGGTCAATCTGGCGGTCAATGCGCGCGACGCGATGCCTGCCGGCGGCGATCTTACCGTGCGCACCCGCAACGTCACCGCCGAGGAGTGCAAGACCTTCCCTTATCGCGAACTCACCGCGGCCGACTATGTCGTGGTCGAAGCCGAGGACACCGGCAGCGGCATCGCGCCCGACGTGCTGAAGAAGATCTTCGAGCCGTTCTTCACCACCAAGGAGGTCGGCAAGGGCACGGGCCTTGGCCTGTCCATGGTCTACGGCATCATCAAGCAAACCGGCGGCTTCATTTTCTGCGATTCCGAGGTCGGCAAGGGATCGACCTTCCGCATCTTCCTGCCGCGCCACATCGCGGAAGCGAAGACGGCGGCCGAACCCGGGGAAGCGCCGAGCGCAGCACCAGTCAAACCAATCGACAGCACCAAGGACCTGTCCGGGTCGGCCACGGTGCTGCTGGTCGAGGACGAGGATGCCGTGCGCATGGGCGGCATGCGGGCCCTGATTTCGCGCGGCTATACGGTGCACGAGGCATCCTCCGGCGTCGAGGCGCTGGAAGTGTTCGAAGCCCTGGGCGGTAAGGTCGATATCGTCGTCTCCGACGTGGTGATGCCGGAAATGGACGGGCCGACCCTGCTTGGCGAATTGCGCAAGCGCCAGCCGGACATCAAGTTCGTCTTCGTGTCCGGCTATGCCGAGGACGCATTCGCCAGGAACTTGCCGGCCGACGCGCATTTCGGCTTCCTGCCGAAGCCGTTCTCGCTCAAGCAACTGGCGACGATCGTCAAGGATGTGCTTGAATCCTAATTTAGCGTCCTCCAATAACCGTTTTGCGTAACGCCGTGACAGCGCCATGATTGCGGGTGAAACGGCAAGCGGGCTTGGGGGAGCAGCGGTTGACGCCACACATCGAAGCAGACAAGGGCGACTACGCCGAAACGGTGCTGTTGCCGGGTGACCCGCAGCGCGCCGAATGGATGGCGCAGACATTTCTGGAGGCGCCACGCTGCGTCAATCGCCGGCGAGGTGCTCTCGGCTTTACCGGTCTCTTTCGCGGCCGGCCCATCAGCATTCAGGCGACGGGCATCGGTATTTCATCGTTCCTGATCTATGTGCATGAATTGCTTGATTATTATGGCGCCCGAACACTGATCCGCACGGGTACCTGCGGTGGCCTCAGCGACGAGCTAAAGCTGCGCAGCCTGGTGATCTCGCAAATGGCACGGCCGGAGAACACTGAGAGCGGTCAGGTCTTTGGCCTCTACGGAGCTGATGCCGGCCCGGATCCGGCGCTGCTTGCTTGCGCCTTGGCCAAGGCAACCGAACTCGGCATAGACCACCATGCCGGCCTGACAGCCTGCACCGACATATTCTACCATCCTGACGAGCGCACCCGCTATGCCGAAGCAAGGGCGCTCGGAGCGCTGGCCGTGGACATGGAAACCAGTGCGCTCTACCGCATCTCGGCGCATTTCGGCGCCAGGGCCTTGTCGCTGCTGACCGTCGTCGACAATCTGGTTACCGGCGAACAGGCCGACTATTCCGAACGCCAGGCGCTTTTCTCCGATATGAGCCGGCTGGCGCTCGAAATCGCCGTGGAAGGGTACTACGCCGCTTCCTGCTTCAGCGCTATCCGCTCGTCCAAGTCAGGCCGATGGCCGCGCAGATAGAGCGCGCAGGTGGTGCGCAGCATGGACGCGAAATTGGGGATCTCGCCATTGATCTCAATGGCTTCGTCGTAAAGCTTCGAGATGAATTTGGGCGTTGTCAGGTTCTGGCTTTCAGCGATTTCGTCGAGCAAGGCCCAGAACGTCGCCTCGAGCTGGATGCTGGTCGAATGGCCATCGATGCGAATCGACCGGTTGATCTGGCGATAGCCTTCCGGATCCTGTGCGGCAAACACTCTGCACATCGTTACCTCCCATTTTTGTTGGTCTTGGGCGTCGACGGAGCCATCGGCGCCTTTTGATCACTGCCTGCGATTTCATTTTCGACCGGACGGTCGACAACGGCAATCGGACTTTCGTCCTTAATGTATGTACCCGTTTTCCGATCCTATGCGTGGTAATCGGCTGCCACCACCTTATCTCCACCGGCGCGCATAATCACCTGCGAAAGCACGAACGCTGCGGGGGCTGATTTGGCGAAGGCGATCCACACCATGGTCCGGGTTCTCGACGAGGCCCGGTCCATCGATTTCTACAATAAGGCCTTCGGTCTCGACGTCGCCCAGCGGCTGGATTTCGAGACCTTCACGCTGATCTACCTCAGCAATGCCGATACGCCTTTCGAAGTCGAGCTGACCGTCAACAAGGGGCGGCAAGAGCCTTATGCGCTTGGCGACGGCTACGGCCACCTCGCGGTCTCGGTTGCCGATCTCGACAGCGAACACGACCGCCTCGGCGCGCTTGGCCTCAACCCGAAGAAGATCGTTGAGTTCAACCGCGACGGTTCGCTGATCGCCCGCTTTTTCTTCATCGAGGATCCCGACGGCTACAAGATCGAGGTCCTGCAGCGTGGAGGGCGCTTCCAATAGGACACATCGCAGCCGCACCGACAGGTGCGGCGCCAGCAACGGCATTCCTAGGGGTGCAAATAGCAAGCAGGGAGGAACAAATGGTCACGATCTATGACGGGAAACCTGGACTTTCGCGTCGGGAACTTCTCAAGCGCGGCAGCATCGGCGCGTTGCTCGTCATTTCCGGCAGCGCGGTCATCAGCCCGGAGCACGCCTGGGGGCTGGAAACCTCGGCGTTGAAGCCGGAGACGATGGCGACGCTGATCCAGGTAGCGCGCGATATCTATCCGCACGATCAGGTGCCGGACAAATACTATGCCGTTGCGGTCAAGGGCCATGACGAGACGGCGGCCAAGGATCCCGCTCACAAGGAACTGATCGAGAACGGCATTGCCGAACTCGACAAGAAGGCCGGCAAGGGTGGCTATCGCGGGCTCGGCTGGGAAGAGCAGCGTGTGGCGCTGCTCACCGAAATAGAGAAGACGCCTTTCTTCCAGGCGGTGCGCGGCGGTCTCGTCGTCAGCCTCTACAACCAGAAAGAGGTGTGGCCGATCTTCGGCTACGAGGGCGAGTCCTATTCGAAGGGCGGCTATATCGCGCGCGGTCTCAGCGACATCGAGTGGCTCTGAGCCTCGATCGTTCCAGTAACCCGCAAACAGGAATTCATGGGAGGAAACCATGGCAGCTTCATTTGATCTGAAAAACGATGGCGTGGTCGTCATCATCGGCTCGGGCGCCGGCGGCGGCACGCTCGGCAATGAACTCGCCCAGAAGGGCATCGACGTCGTCATCCTCGAGGCCGGTGCGCGTCACGAATATGAGGACTTCATCAACGACGAGTGGGGTTCGTTCGCCCAGCTTGCCTGGACGGACAAGCGCACGACATCCGGCGACTGGCGCGTGGCCGAGGATTTCCCCAACCTGCCGGCCTGGATCGTCAAGTCGGTCGGCGGCTCGACCACGCACTGGGCCGGCGCCTCGCTGCGGTTCCAGGAGCATGAGTTCAAGACGGCGTCGACCTACGGCAAAGTGGAAGGCGCCAACCTGCTCGATTGGCCGGTCACGCTGGCCGAGATGGAACCTTACTACGCCAAGGCGGAAGCCAAGATGGGCGTCACCGGCACCAATGACTGGCCGCGCCTGCCGGGCAACAACAATTTCAAGGTGCTGAAGGCCGGCGCCGACAAGCTCGGCTACAAGGAATGCCACACCGGCAACATGGCGATCAACTCGGTCGAGCGCGACGACCGCAACTCCTGCCAGCAGACCGGCTTCTGCTTCCAGGGCTGCAAGTGGGGCGCCAAATGGTCGACGCTCTACACCGAAATCCCGAAGGGCGAGGCGACAGGCCATCTCGAAGTCCGGCCGAACGCCATGGTGATCAAGATCAACCACGACGCCAGCGGCAAGGTGACCGGCGTCGTCTACGCCGACAAGGACGGCAAGCTGCAGGAGCAGAAGGCTCGCATCGTCGCGGTTGCCGGCAATTCGATCGAGAGTCCGCGCCTGCTGCTCAATTCCGAATCGGCCAAGTTCCCGCACGGGCTTGCCAATTCGTCGGGGCAAGTGGGCAAGAACTACATGCGGCACACCACCGGCTCGGTCTATGCCATCTTCGACAAGCCTGTGCACATGTATCGCGGCACCACCATGGCCGGCATCATCCGCGACGAGGCGCGCCATGATCCATCGCGCGGCTTTGTCGGCGGCTACGAGTTCGAGACGCTGTCGCTCGGCCTGCCATTCATGGCGGCCTTCCTCAATCCGGGCGGCTGGGGACGCTCCTTCACCACGGCGCTCGACCACTGCGACCATATGGCCGGCCTGTGGATCGTGGGTGAGGACATGCCGCGCGAGGAGAACCGCATCACGTTGCACAAGGACGAGAAGGACGCGCATGGCATGCCGATCGCCGATGTGCATTTCGACGACCACCCGAACGACACGGCGATGCGCAACCATGCCTACAAGCAGGCCACCGCACTTTACGATGCGGTCGGCGCCACCCGCACCTTCCCGACGCCACCCTATCCCTCGACCCACAATCTCGGCACCAATCGGATGAGCGAGAAGGCGGAAGACGGCGTCGTCAACAAGCATGGCCAGGCGCACGACATCAAGAACCTGTTCGTGTCCGACGGCAGCCAGTTCACGACAGGTGCCGCAGAAAACCCGACCCTGACCATCGTCTCGCTGGCAATCCGCCAGGCCGATTACATCGCCGCCCAGATGTCGGCGAAAACCATCTGACCTCCCGACTGCCTGCTGGCGCGGAACTCAACGGGTTCCGCGCCTTTTTTTGACCTCGCAGCCTCAGGCCCCGACCGGCTGGCCGTCCTTGCGGCGGATGGCGACGACCGATGGCCGCGGCGGCTGGCCGT
The DNA here is from genome assembly GCF_056174585.1 of Mesorhizobium kamtschaticum. Lineage (NCBI taxonomy): Bacteria > Pseudomonadati > Pseudomonadota > Alphaproteobacteria > Hyphomicrobiales > Phyllobacteriaceae > Mesorhizobium > Mesorhizobium kamtschaticum. Next base: position 4,655,350 of record NZ_CM149691.1, read on the forward strand.
CCTTGAAATCGGGCCACAGCGACTGTGCCTTGTCGAGCGTTTCTGCATCCTCCGAGGGATGCTGGACCGAAAGGAACAGCGTCGTGCCATCCGGGGTGAAGCAAGGGCCGGTCGCTTCCGCGCCATGCGGGCAGGTGAACAGCAGCTTTGGCAGGCCGCGCGCCGGGCCTTCCGTGTCGACGCCATAGACGCCGTCCGGGAGGTCGAAATCATTGGCGCCATCGGTTGCCACCCACAGCCGCCCGGCCGGGTCGAAGGTGATGTTGTCAGGGCAGACGAACCAGCCATTGTCCGACGTGTCGGGATGGAAGGTGGCGCCGACTTTCGCGTCCTTGGGATTGCCGCAGAGCACGAACAGGTCCCAAGCGTATTTGTCGGCGGTGTGGTCGGCTTCGGTGCCGCGGCCGCCAGGCGGGATCAGCTCGACGATGTGGCCCCAGAGGTTTTCGGGCCGCGTGTTGGCCGGATTGACCTTGGATTCGTCGCGCTTCTTGTTCTTGGTCATGACGGCGTAGACGTGGCCGGTGACCGGATTGGTCTCGATGTCCTCCGGCCGGTCCATCGGGGTCGCGCCGAGGGCATCCGCAGCAAGGCGCGTCTTCAACAGCACTTCGGCCTGGTCGGCAAAGCCGTTCTCGGCGGTGAGCTTGCCCTGGCCGTGAACCAGCGGCAGCCAGGTCATGGAGCCATCGGCGTCGTAACGGGCGACCGAGAGCACGCCATCGTCCAGGAGGCCGTTGCTGGAAGCCGGGTTCGCCTTGTCGTAGGCCTTGTTCGAGACGTAGCGGTACATGTATTCGAAATAGTCGTCGTCGCCCATGTAGACGACGATGCGGCCGTCCTTGTTGAGGACGACCGTCGAGGCTTCGTGCGACATGCGGCCAAGGGCGGTGCGCTTCACCGGCTTCGATTGGGGATCATAAGGGTCGATCTCCACCACCCAGTCGAAGCGGTTCGGCTCGTTCGGCTCCTTGTCGATGTTGAAGCGGTCATGGAAACGGCCGCGACCATAGATGTCGGAGCCATCGAAGCCGTAGCGGTCGAGAATGTTCGCGGTCGGCGCCTTTTTCGGGTCGCCGCCGAATAGATCGGAAACGCCTTCCTCGCAGGTCAGCACGGTGCCCCAGGGGGTGAAGCCGCCGCTGCAATTGTAGCTGGTGCCAAGCACTTTTGTGCCGGTCGCGTCGGCGGATGTCTTGAGCAGCGCATGGCCGGCCGCCGGTCCGGAAACGGTCATCTCGGTGTTGGCGGTGATGCGGCGGTTGAGCGGGCTGTCCTCGACCGTTTGCCACTTGCCGTCCTTGAACATGATTTCGACGATCGAATGACCCATCGCCGCCAGGCCGAGCTCGACCTGTTCCTTGCTCATCGTCTTGCCAGCGTTGTCCTCGGTCATGCCGGGGAACATCACATTGGGCGAGATGTATTCGTTGTTGACGCAAAGCAGGCCATGATCAGAGTTCACCGAACCCTTGGGCAGCGGCAGGAAGGCGATGTAATCGCAGTTATAGCCGAAGCGCTTTTCCTGTTCGGCGGCTGGGACCGTGTTGCCGTCGAAATCCGCCAGGCCGGCGACAAGCGGATCGCCCCAGCGTGCGACGATCGTTGTTTCGTAACCTTCGGCGGCGGCGTGGGTCTTGTCATAGACGCGCTTCAGTTCGGGAAAGCCGATCGTGGAAAGCGCTGCAGCCGCATGTGTCTCGCCAGCAAACAGCGAGCCGACAAAGCTGCCGCCGGCGATCAACGCACCGGAAGCAAGGCTGCCCTTCAGGAGGGTCCGGCGCGAGACGCGTTCGGCGATGATTTCGCGAATGACAGGGGAGGATGAAGACGGGAAATTGGCCATGTGTCTGCCTCTCGATGTGGATGGGTGACGGCGCACCGCTGCCCTATCCAGCTTCGGCAACATCCAGATGACATGAGAAGGCGGACACGGCTTGCGGGCCGCATGGGGGCGGCGCCGTCGCCGAGGAAAGGCCTACTGAGTTCGCCCTGAAAAACTCTTGGATCCCTTGCGTTGCAGGGATTCCCATCGGGTTTGAAGTATTGGAGAATGCCGGAAACCACCTTCGATCCCGTCGTTTCCTGGTGTTTTTGCAATGCTTCCAGCCCGTCCGTCGTCCGGTAAGAATGATTTGTTCCGCGAGCGCCTCGATGCCATCATCAATCCGCGCCATCCGCTGGTCCGGTTGTCGGCATTGATGCCGTGGTCGCGCTTTGACGAAGCGTTTGGCGGGTTTTATCGCCCGATCGGCAGGCCGGCCAAGCCGACGCGGCTGATGGTCGGTCTGCATTACCTCAAGCACGTCCACGACCTGTCCGACGAAGAAATGGTGGAGCGTTGGGTTGAGAACCCGTACTGGCAGTTTTTCTGCGGCTTCGAGTTCTTCCAGCACGAGCCGCCGATCGATGCCAGCACGATGACGCGCTGGCGCAAGCGGATCGGGTCCGAGGGGCTGGAGGAAATGCTGAAGGCAAGCGTCGACGTCGCACTCGAGACGGGGACTGCGAAGCCCGGTTCGCTGGAGCGGATCACCGTCGACACGACGGTGCAGCCGAAGGCGATCGCCCACCCCACCGACAGCCGGCTCTACCTCAAGGCAATCCAGATCCTGGTGCGTCAGGCCAAGCGGTACGGCATCATGCTCAGGCAGAGCCACATGCGGCTGGCCAAGGCAGCGGCGGTACGGGCGGGTCGCTATGCGCATGCCCGGCAGTTCCGCCGGATGCGTCGCGAACTCAAGCGCCTTCGCACCTATCTCGGCCGGGTGTTCCGCGACGTCGGTCGCAAGATCGCCGGCAATGCCGAACTCGAGGCCAGATTTGCCCCGTTGCTCGGGCTCGTCGAGCGGCTCTTGGCGCAGAAGCCGAAGGACAGGAACAAGATCTATTCCCTGCACGCGCCCGAGGTGGTCTGCATCTCGAAGGGCAAAGCCCGCAACCCTTACGAATTCGGCTGCAAGGTCGGGATCGCGGCAACCAACCGCGAGGGCCTCGTGCTGGCGGCCAAGGCGTTCGAGGGCAATCCGTATGATGGCCACACGCTCGCAGCAACGGTCGATCAGGCCGCGCAGATTGGCGGCGTCGAGCCGGACCGCATCTACGTCGACAAGGGCTATCGCGGCCACGATTATGCCGGCGCGGGATCGGTGATGGTCGCCGGCCGCAAGCGTGGCCTGACGGCCACCATGTGTCGGGAACTGAAACGACGATCGGCCATCGAGGCCACCATCGGTCACATGAAGACCGACGGCCGACTGGACCGCAACTTCCTCCTCGGCCATGATGGCGATGCGACCAATGCGCTGCTCGTCGCCGCAGGCCACAATCTGCGCCTGGTCCTCACGGTTCTCGCGCTTTGGCTTGCCTGGTGCCTGCAAGCACTCCAGCCGAAAACTGCGAAATCGGATGCTTCCACCCGTCTTCACGCGTTCGGAATATCAACGCCTTAGCCGTTATTCAGGGCCGACTACTGATTGCCTCCCTTGGTGCAGGTCGAGGCGGTGAAGGCGCCGTCGGGCTGCTTCATGATGATGTCGAAGGAGGGCGGGCTCTGGCCATCCAGCGTTGCCTGGGTCATCGACAGCGCGTTGCCGCCGGTGGTGTAGCCGCCGAGCGGTCCCAGCCAGGAGATCACGCCGTTTGCGTCCATCTGGTAATTATAGCCCTGTTGGACGGTCCCGAAGGTGACAGGGCCGGTGTAGACATTTCCCTTGATGGTGATGTCGCCAAGGTTGAGGAACATGCCGAGCAGGTAGACTTCGCAGTGATAGGTGCCATCGGGCATCTTGCCGTCACTGAAGTCGGCCCGTGCTGCCCCGGTCGCTGTTGCCAGAAACACGATGCCGATCAAAATGCGTGAAATCAGGGATGCCATGACGTTGCTCGGTTGAGGAGCGAGCTTGCCCTATTTTTGCGCCGCGCCGCAACATTTGTCGTCCGCGACCTGCGTGTTGAGGCCAAAATCTAGGCATTTGGTAAAATTGGGCGAAAATTAGGCAGACGCCGTGTGCGCTGCGCAAATTTCCCTCAACCAATTTTTAACCGGCTCTCTTTTGTTTGTTCAATCTAATATAATAACGCGCTGATAACGTTTGGCTATTTGTCGCTTTTCAGCGTCCCCTAAGCGGTTGGCATGGGGGTTGCATTGCATTGTTGCGGTGCAATCAACCAGCTTGGGAGTCTTCGGTATGAGGGGTAGTTTCTCTACAATAACAAAAATGTTTTCGGCAAGCGTGGTCGCCGCCGGCCTGCTGATGTCCGTACCAGCCAGGGCGGCCGAGGACACGATCAAGGTCGGCATTCTCCATTCGCTGTCGGGGACCATGGCGATTTCGGAGACGACGCTGAAGGACGCCATGCTGATGCTCATCGAGCAGCAGAACGCCAAGGGCGGCCTGCTCGGCAAGAAGCTCGAAGCCGTCGTCGTCGATCCGGCTTCCAACTGGCCGCTGTTTGCCGAAAAGGCACGCGAGCTGATTTCGAAGGACAAGGTCGCGGCTGTGTTCGGCTGCTGGACCTCGGTGTCGCGCAAGTCGGTGCTGCCGGTGTTCTCCGAGCTCGACAACATCCTGTTCTATCCCGTCCAGTATGAAGGTGAGGAAAGCGAGCGCAACGTGTTCTACACGGGTGCCGCTCCGAACCAGCAGGCCATTCCGGCCGTCGACTATCTGATGAGCAAGGACGGCGGCTCGGTGAAGCGTTGGGTGCTGGAAGGCACCGACTACGTCTATCCGCGCACCACCAACAAGATCCTCGAAGCCTATCTGAAGTCCAAGGGCGTCGCCGCGGAAGACATCATGACCAACTACACGCCGTTCGGCTTCTCCGATTGGCAGACGGAAGTTTCGGCGATCAAGAAGTTCGGTTCGGCCGGAAAGAAGACCGCCGTCGTTTCGACCGTCAACGGTGACGCCAATGTGCCGTTCTACAAGGAACTCGGCAACCAGGGCATCAAGGCCGAGGACATCCCGGTCATGGCATTCTCGGTTGGTGAGGAGGAACTTGCCGGTCTCGACACCAAGCCGCTGGTCGGCCATCTCGCCGCCTGGAACTATTTCGAGAGCGTCAATACGCCTGAGAACAAGAAGTTCATCGCCGACTGGCACAAGTTCATCAAGAACAACAAGCGTACCACCAACGACCCGATGGAAGCCCACTATATCGGCTTCAACATGTGGGTGAAGGCGGTTGAAAAGGCCGGCACCACCGATCCGGACAAGGTCATCGACGCCATGATCGGCGTTTCGGTGCCGAACCTGACCGGCGGCTACTCGACGATGATGCCGAACCACCACATCACCAAGCCGGTTCTGATCGGTGAAATCCAGGCCAATGGCCAGTTCGAAACGGTTTCGAAGACGCCGGGCCTGGTCATGGGTGACGAATGGTCCGACTACCTGCCCGATTCCAAGGACCTGATTTCCGATTGGCGCGCGCCGCTCAGCTGCGGCAACTTCAACGTCAAAACCGGCAAGTGCGGCGGCAAAGGCACGAACTGATCCTCCCGGGCTGGACCTCCGGGTCCATGCCCAAGACCGCGCGCGTCCGGACGGTTTCCTCCACTGTCCGGACGCCACTCAACCTTCAAGGGTCACCAAGAGCCGATGAAGATTTTCCATGCGATGGGCCTGGCGCTTTTGTTCCTGTTGACGACGCTGTCGTCTTCGGGCGCTGCGGAAGCCGATCTGCATGCCATTATCGCTAAATTCGCGACAGTAACGGACTTCTCCGAGACGGGAGCCGTCGTTCACGAATTGACCGCCACAGGGGATCCCGCTGTCGAACGGGCGCTTGCCGCATTGGCTGACGGTAATCTTTACATTCGCACGGCTGACTCGATGGTGTTTGTCGGCAAGGAAGGCGATGAAAGCGTCCAGCTTTTTGACCCGCTAAGCGGCGAGGCAGCAGGAGAGGCCTCCGCGGACGACATCACCAAGATCAGCGTCAACAACACGTTGCGCCGCGCCATCCGTGATGCATTGGGCACGTTGACGCTTGGTTCCAAGGATCCGACTGTCCGCATCGCCGCAGCCGACACTATGTTCAAGACACCCGATGCCGCCAACATCGAGCCGCTCGAGGCAGCGATCGCCAGTGAAAGCGTGGCGAGCGTCAAGGCTTTGCTGGAGCAGGCGCGTGCCGCGTCCATACTGGTTTCAGACAAACCCGATGCAGACAAGCTCACGGCAATCGCCCTGATCGGTGCGCGCGACGACCGTGACGCGGTTTCGCTGCTCACTTCAGTCGAGGCCAATGCCTCGGGAGCTGTGAAGGAAGCGGCGACGGCCGCGATCGCCAACATCAATTCGACGCTGGCTTTCTGGGATGCCGGCCAGAACATCTGGTACGGCATTTCGCTGGGCTCGGTGCTGCTGCTCGCCGCGATCGGGCTCGCCATCACCTTCGGCGTCATGGGCGTCATCAACATGGCGCATGGCGAAATGGTCATGCTCGGCGCCTACACCACCTTCGTCGTCCAGCAGGTGATCCGCACGTCCTTTCCCGGCCTGTTCGACTGGTCGCTGGTGATCGCGCTGCCGCTTGCCTTCCTTGTCTCAGCGCTGGTTGGCCTGATCATCGAGCGCGGCGTCATCCGCTTCCTCTATGGCCGGCCGCTGGAGACGCTGCTGGCGACCTGGGGCGTGTCGCTGATCCTGCAGCAGGCGGTGCGCTCGATCTTCGGACCGACCAACCAGGAGGTCGGTAACCCCTCCTGGATGTCAGGGTCGTTCAACGTTGGTCAGCTCGCCATCACCTGGAACCGTCTGTGGATCCTGGTCTTCGCGCTCACCGTCTTCGGCCTGCTGCTCTACGTCATGAAGCGCACGCCCTGGGGCTTGCAGATGCGCGCCGCCACCGCCAACCGGCGCATGGCGGCCTCGATGGGCATCAGGACGCCATGGGTCGACGCGCTGACTTTCGCGCTCGGATCCGGCATTGCCGGTATTGCCGGTGTGGCGCTCAGCCAGATCGACAATGTCTCGCCCAATCTCGGCCGCGGCTACATCATCGACAGCTTCATGGTCGTCGTCTTCGGCGGCGTCGGCAATCTCTGGGGCACGCTGGTCGGCGCCTTTTCGCTCGGCATCGTCAACAAGTTCCTTGAGCCCTATGCCGGCGCCGTGCTCGGCAAGATCGTCGTGCTGGTGCTGATCATCCTGTTCATCCAGAAACGCCCGCGCGGCCTGTTCGCGCTCAAGGGTAGGGCGGTGGAAGCATGATTACCGGACGCTTCTTTGCCGCTGGCGCGGACCGCCGCATCGCCATCACCATCTTCATCCTGCTGGCGGTGGCCGTCATCGTGCCGCTGCTCAACCTGGCGGTGTCGCCGGCGAGCGCGTTCTACATCCCGTCCTATATCGTGGCGCTGACCGGCAAATATCTCTGCTACGCGCTGCTGGCGCTCGCGCTCGACCTGGTCTGGGGCTATTGCGGCATCCTTTCGCTTGGCCACGGCGCCTTCTTCGCGCTCGGCGGCTACGCGATGGGCATGTATCTGATGCGCCAGATCGGCTCGCGCGGCGTCTATGGCAATCCGATCCTACCTGATTTCATGGTGTTCCTGAACTACAAGGAACTGCCCTGGTTCTGGTACGGCTTCGACCATTTCTGGTTCGCTGGCCTTATGGTGCTTGCCGTGCCCGGCCTGCTCGCCTTCATCTTCGGTTGGTTCGCCTTCCGCAGCCGCGTCACCGGCGTCTATCTCTCCATCATCACCCAGGCGATGACCTATGCGCTGCTGCTCGCCTTCTTCCGCAACGACATGGGTTTCGGCGGCAACAACGGCCTGACCGATTTCAAGGATATTCTGGGCTTCAACGTGCAGGCCGACGCGACCCGCTCGGCGCTGTTTGCCGCGAGCGCGGTGATGCTCGCGCTCGCCGTGTTCATCACCTGGGCGATCGTCGGCTCCAAATACGGCAAGCTCTTGATGGCGGTGCGCGATGCCGAAAGCCGCACCCGCTTCCTCGGCTGGCGGGCGGAGAACGTAAAGCTGTTCGCCTTCACGGTGTCGGCCGTCATGGCCGGCATTGCCGGTGCGCTCTATGTGCCTCAGGTCGGCATCATCAATCCCGGCGAGTTCGAGCCATCCAACTCGATCGAGGTGGTGATCTGGGCGGCCGTCGGCGGGCGCGGCACCATCGTCGGGCCCATCATCGGCGCGCTGCTGGTCAATGCCGGCAAATCCTGGTTCACCGGCGTGCTGCCGGAGCTCTGGCTGTTCGCGCTCGGCGGCCTGTTCGTCGCCGTCACGCTGCTCTTGCCGAAGGGCATCATCGGCATGTGGGATAGCTGGCGCGGCAATGCGAAGGCGTTGCGCGCAGCCGCCGTTGCTGAAGAAGCCGGCACCGAGGTTGGCGTGGCGACCGCGACCTCGAAGCCCGCTCGCTCGCCGGCGAGAAATCCAGGCGAATGGTCCTGGTCCGACCCTGAACCGCAGGCGGCGGAGTAAGCGACCATGAGTAAATCGAACACCATCCTCTATCTCGACGGCGTCTCGGTCTCCTTCGACGGTTTTCGCGCCATCAACAATCTGTCGCTGGTGCTCGACAAGGGTGAGATGCGCGCCATCATCGGCCCTAACGGCGCCGGCAAGACGACGATGATGGACATCGTCACCGGCAAGACGCGGCCCGACGAGGGCGAAGTGTTCTTCGACGGTCAGGTGGATCTGACCAGGCATGACGAGGCCGAGATCGCCATGATGGGCATCGGCCGCAAATTCCAGAAGCCGACGGTCTTCGAAAGCCACACGATCGAGGAAAACCTGATGCTGGCGCTGAAAGGACCGCGTTCGATCTTCCCGGCGCTTTTTCATCGCCGCTCGGCGGCCGAGGCGCGGCAGATCGACGACATTCTCGGCATCATCCGGCTGGGTGACAAGCGCAGCGAGTTGGCGGCCAATCTCAGCCATGGCCAGAAACAGTGGCTGGAGATCGGTATGCTGTTGGCACAGGATCCAAAGCTGCTTTTGGTCGACGAGCCGGTGGCCGGCATGACCGACGCCGAGACCGAGGAGACCGCGCGGCTGCTCAAGGACATTGCGCGCGACCATTCGGTCATCGTCGTCGAGCATGACATGCATTTCGTGCGCGAACTTGGCGTCAAGGTGACCTGCCTGCACGAGGGCTCGGTGCTGTCGGAAGGCACACTCGATTTCGTTTCGGCCGACGAGCGCGTCGTCGAAGTCTATCTGGGGAGATGAGCATGGTCTGGCGGGTTCAATTCCATCGCTTCGACCTGTCGTTTCTCCGATCCTGGAAAAGGCGCTGAGACATGCTCGAAGTTTCAAACGCCACGCTCCACTATGGCGCCGCCCAGGCGCTGCGCGGCGTTTCGCTGAAGGCGGGCGCCGGCAAGATCACTTGCGTGCTCGGCCGCAACGGCGTCGGCAAGACCAGTTTGATGAGATCGATCGTCGGCCACCACCGGCTGACGAGCGGAAGCGTTGCCTTCGAGGGGAAGGCGCTCGACCGGAGCGCGGCGTATGACCGCGCCCGGTCGGGCATCGCATTCGTACCGCAGGGCAGGGAGATCTTTCCCCTGCTCACGGTGCGCGAAAACCTGGAATCGGGTTTTGCCCCCTTGAAGCGTGCCGACCGCAACGTGCCGGCGCATGTCTTCGAACTGTTTCCGGTGCTGAAGCAGATGCTCGGCCGCCGTGGCGGCGATCTTTCCGGCGGTCAGCAGCAGCAACTGGCGATCGGCAGGGCGCTGGTGATGCGGCCGAAGCTTCTGGTTCTGGATGAGCCGACGGAAGGCATCCAGCCATCGATCATCAAGGATATCGGCCGCGCCATCCGCTACCTGCGCGATCAGGCCGGCATTGCGGTGCTGCTGGTCGAACAGTATCTCGACTTCTGCCGCGAACTCGCTGACGAGGTCAACATCATGGATCGGGGCCAGATCGTCCATACTGGCCCGGCGGAAGATTTAGATCGCGCTGATGTACGGAAGTTCCTTACCGTCTAGAATCGGTGCTGGATTTCGACTGACGATCCAAAGTCCCTGGCAAGTCCAATATTTCTTCCATTCAGCAACCTGCATCTCTGGCGCGCCAGAGGCTGCATGCTAGTCTTTTGTTGGCTTTGTGAGTCGGCCGCTTCCGTATCAGTCTGGTTATCGCAGATCGAGGGCGCGGCGAAGGCCGGGCAAGTTCCACGCAAGCAAGGCTTCCTAGCTTCCCTCCTGCGATTTCTGTCGTTCAACGCGTTTGGGCACACAGGCTAAGGGACAGCCATGGAACGTTACGTCGAGGACTACCAGAAGCGGCGGCTTACCGAACGCGTCGATATTATCGCCGCCATCAACATCCTGAGATCGCAGGGCTGCGACTACGACGACCTGATCGAGGAGATCACCAAGGTGTTCTACGTCGACCTCGATACTTTCAATGAAATCGTCATGGCGGCATAGAGCCGCCTTCGCCTAAAGCGCGTCAGGTGACGCGCTTTAGGTCTTTGATTTTATGCGTGTCGTACTCCCAAAACCGAGGTCACTTTTGGGCGACACGCATTATCCAGCAATTACAGGCTCGGCACTGATACGCGCGGTCAGCTCGCGCGCCGGAATGGCGAGGCGGTGACGCGGTTGCGGCCGCCGCGCTTGGCGTCATAGAGCGCCCTGTCGGCGGCGCTGAGCACCTTGTCGAAGCTGATGCCGTCTTTGCTGCCGAACGCAAACCCGGCACTGACCGTGCAGGTCAGCGATCCCGTCTCGGTCTCTATCAGGCGCGTCGCGAAAGCGGTCCGGATGCGCTCCGCCGCTTCCTCGACCGTCTCCGGCAGGGTGCGCTTCAGCACCAGTGCGAACTCCTCGCCGCCCATGCGTGCGGCAACGTCGGTCTGGCGAAGATTGCCGGCGAGTTCCCCGGCGAACACCTTCAGCACCTCGTCGCCCGCCGCGTGGCCGAACTCGTCGTTGATGGCTTTGAAATTGTCGAGGTCGAAGACGATCACAGCGGTAAAGGCGCCGACCGGGACATGGCCATGCAGGTCGAACAGAGCGCGCCGGTTGAGCAGGCCGGTCAGGGGATCGGTGAGAGCGTTGCGGCGGTGGTGCCTGGCCAGGCGCCCCTGGTTGAGTGCAAGCGACAGCGCGCCAATACCCGTCATGCTGGCGATGACGACGATGAGGCTCAATTCCTCGGCCCAGTTGCTGGGCGCATGGCCGAGAACCAGCTTGCCGTCCTCAATGAGAACCATGGCACAGAGCGCGAAGGAGGTGGCCGTGGCGGCATAGAGTGCGGTGAGGCCGATCGTCAGGGCAGGGGCTTCGTCGCGGCCTTTCCAGTATTCGAGCGCTGTCGCGACCAGGAGCAGAGCGGCGAACAGGTTCTCGAACATGAAGCCGAGGCCGTCATAGCCCAGAGCCATGGCAGGCAGCGCTATCGCCAGCGAAACGCAGCCCAACAGCACCCGCGGCAGCGGCGAGCCGCCGGTTCTGAACTGGTAGGCAGCACCCAGCATGGTCGAGAAACCGAGCAGCAGGAGGGCCAGGGTGGCGATGCCGAGCAGGCGCCCGGGCATGTCGATATAGGCGTCATAGACAAAGATATCGCCGACCACGAACACCAGGCTGATCGCCCATGTCAGCAGGAATTTTTCCGAGCGCGCGGTCAGCCACATGCCGAACAATGTCAGGCTCAGGCAAGCCGCGGAGAAACCGACAGCCAGCAGAAGTGAAGTGTAGTCGAGCGACATGCCCCTCTTTCCCTGCCGGCGGCGGCTCCAGCTCTGCGGCTTGGCGTCGCCGCATTCATGCAGCAAGGAAGTGTCGATAAGGTTACGATGAAGGCGAAGATGCGAGGTTCTCGCTGGGTTCAACAGCATCGCCGATCCCCAGCAATGACACCTGGTCTGCCATTACCAGGTCGCCCAGGCTTTCAAACAAAGGCCCGAGATGCCGGGCATACGGCCTCCACTTGGCCACCGAGGCCGTGCTGATTGGCCGTCTTACCTGTGAGAGACTGGCTGTCCGCACCGGGCGTGCGTTTTCGTGGAAACGCATGACCTCGTCGGTCCATGGCAAGCCACAATGATCCAGGAGCCGGCGTATCTGCGGCTCGGGGTCGCGAACCAATTCCTCGTACGAGAGGCGAAGCACCCTTCCGGGCAGAACACGGCCCCAATGGTCCATCACCGCGACATAGCGGTGGTACTGCGCACCCAGTGCGGCAAGATCGTAGGTGAACTCGTGCCCAGTGCGGAATTGGCGCTGATAGCAGGCCAGACAAGTATCGACCGCGTCGCGCCTGATGTCGATGATGACGGCATCGGGCAGGCACAGGTCGATCATGCCGATATGGACGTAGTTGCCGAGCATCTTGTTGACGACCATCGACGCCTGCGCATCGATTTTGCGAAGCCTGGCGATGTATTCGCGGCCGATATCCCGGAAATGGGTGGAGATGGGGGCGGGCGGTTCTTCCGGACGTTTCCCATTGTCGGTGCTCGGACCGCCGTAAGGCCAGCGCATGTTGGTCATGATGGACAGGTCGGGAATCTCGCCGGCGCCGAAGACACTGGGGTGGCTGGCCAGAATCTGCTCGACCAGCGTCGAGCCCGAGCGCGGCATGCCAACGATGAAAGCCGGGATGCGGCTACGCTCGCCGTGCCCGCCGAACCTTGCCGTGAATTCCGGCGTAAAGGTGTCCTTGACATAGTCACAGACGAGCGCGTGCGCCCTCCCTGCCGCTTCCGGAGCCGTGAACTTCGGCTTGTCGTTGAACGGAGCGATCGCATTGGACGGTCCATTCGCCTTCTGCAACGTCGACAAGGTCAAGTCATTAGCTTGCTTCAAGGCCGTGAACGCCTGATCGTATTCGCCCTTGCGTCGCAGGATCTCCGCGACCGAAAACAAAAAGCTTGCGCGGGCCCCTGGCGGCACTTTCGGGTCCTGGCTCGCGCTTTTCATCAGCGTGAGGTCCTGCTCCGAAATTGCTTCGGGCCGGTTGAATGCGAGATGACTGTAGGGTCGTGAATTGTTTGGGTCTGTTTCGATCATCGTGCGACAGACCCGGATCAGGTTTTCGAATTGCCCGAGATTTGCGTAAGTATTCGCTAGTTCGGCCAATGCGCGCTGCATTCGTGGTTTCAATTTGACCGCCAAGTTGAAGCCGGATGCGGCTAGTTCAAGCCGACCGGAATAGCGATGAGCCAGCGCCAGATTGTACTGCGCCTCGGCGCTGGCAGGCAGTTCTTTTGCGATCCGTTTCAAAAGTCGAACCGATTCACCCAGGTCGCCATGTTCCATCTCGACCAAGGCGATGACTTCCAGTGCCTGCAGATTTCGCGGGGCCTGCCGCAGAATGGCTTCGGCGGTGGCGCGGGCGCGCCTGACATCGCCGGCAAGATGCAGCCTGCGGGCCTCGGCAATGAGGCGATCCAGTGAGAAACTGTTGCTTTTCTGCAACTCGGTTACCAATCTCTAATGTTGTCAGAAAACATCAATTGTTACCGCGTATAAAGAGGGTTACGCAAAGTCATGGGTTATCTGCGATACGGTCGCAGGGTGGTGGGGATAGCATGAAATTTCTGACAGCGGGCTTGTTCGCCTCCGTTTCGGCCATGGCGCTTACGCTTCCGGCGACGAGCGCCCACGCCGATCAAAGCGTTATTCAGTTCTTTATCTGTCAGGGACCCAGCCAGAGCGATTATTGCAGCAACACCAACCATACGTCTTACATTGGCCCAGGCTTCGACTCGGCGAACGGTTCTTCGTCTGTCGCGGGCGGCGTGTCGGAAGCAAGTGCGACCAATAACGTCGTCAACGATGCCTATGACGGCTGGGGAGCCATCTACGGCACCACTACAACCAGTGGCAACGTCTATAATAGTCCTTACGGAACACCATTCAACGGCCTTGCCGCGACACGTCAGACCCAGTCCTACGAAGCAGTGCCGGGATTGCCGGCCAATTCCATCCGCTGGTTCGACAGTTTCACCAACAACACGGGCAGTGCCATTAGCGCCAATGTCGCGTTCGGAGGCAACCTTGGCTCCGATAGCAACACTTACGTGCACGCCTCCGGGCCAGGCTATGTGGTAACGGGTCAAGGTGCTCCTGGAAGCGAATCGACCGATCCGGTCATTGCCCATCTATACGGCAACAACAACTACGCGTTCAGCCAGACCACCGTGCATTTCGTCAATGGCGACGACAACCCCTACATCGTCTATCCGTTGACGGTTGCTCCTGGCCAAACGGTGTCGGTCATGAATGTCGATATCCTGTTTGGCGACAACGCGCGCCAGCCGGACGGCGGTGGATCCGTCTACGCGCAAGACGTCGCGCTGGCGATCCAGCAGGCGCAGCTCTTCGTCAACAGTCCGGTTTTCGATGGCCTGACCGTGCAACAGCTCGAGACACTGGTGAACTGGAATGTGCTGGTCGACGGTAGCCTGCCCGCCGCCGGCGCGGTGACCGGCCTGTCGCAAAGCATGCATGATGCGTTCGACGGCATCCTCAACCGCGACGCCGTGATCTGGACGAACGGCTACAACGCTCCCGGAATGGTGACCGGCGCCTTGCAGTATGCTGCCGAAAATGCACCTGGCGGAAAGCAGGACGGCGCGGCCGCCCTCGCCAACGAGATCGGCGAGAAAGGCGGCAAGGTCGCGGTTACCAATGTCGACGGCACGCGCAGCTACCTGTTCGGTGGCTACACCACGGGTTCGCGCGACTATCGGCCGGCAACCTCGATTTCGATGGTTACCTGGCCGGTATCGGCATCGAGCACAATTTTGCATCTGGCCTGCTGCTCGGCATCGCCGGCGGCTACGCGCATGGCAGCGGCGACGTCGGCAGCGTCTATTCCGATATCACCAACAAGCAATACACCGTCGCGCCCTATGCGCGCTGGGTGGCGCCCACCGGCACCATTCTGGATGCGCGGATTTCACTGTCGAACGAATCCTGGACCTATTCCCGCACCGCTGGCGCGGGAACGGCGAACGCTGACATCGACGGCAGCAGCTTCGGCGCCCGCATCGGCGTGGCGCAGCCATACGACATGCCGGTGGCCACCATCACGCCCTTCGCCAATCTGTCCTACCTGCGCACGCATGTCGACGGCTACACAGAAACGGACGCCGGCAATAGCAATCTCAATGTTCCGTCCTATTCCGTCGACCATCTCGAGGGCTTCGTCGGCGTTTCGGCGGCCCGGGACTGGACCATGACCAATGGCGGCAAGTTGCGCGCCTTCGTCAGCGCGGGGGTTGGCGACAGCTTCCTTGGAAACGATTCCGTATCCACGTCCTACACCAGTTCACCGACAACCTTCCTCAGTGACATCGACTCGCAGAAAGGCGCCTTTGGTCGGGTCGAGGCGGGGCTTTCGGCGAACCTTACGCAAAACCTGGCCTTGACCTCGTCTTATGGCGGGCAGTTTGGCAGCGGCCGCAACCAGAACACCATCAGCATCGGGCTCGATCTCAAGCTCTAGACGCGGAGCAGCCAAACCGACGCGGCAGAGCGGTCCGGATATCTCTGGACCGCTCCAGTCATGGTGCTTGTGCAATCGCGTGCCTCTGGAGAGTTGCTAGGCTGTTACCCGTTTCATCAGCGCCATGGCGCCAAACGGTGCGCGCACCTTGCCCTCGGTGATGAAGTAGACGAAGACGTCGCGCGGCTGCACAGGCGCGTCGGTGGCGGGATCGGCGCGCCGCAAATCGGCCGGCTGCTTGCCCTCAGCCCATGTCTTTACCCGCGCCGCCCATTCGTCGAGGCCCTTTGGCGTGTAGCAATCGGGATTGTCGTCCGAGCCGGTCTGCAGCCGTGCATAGACGAAGTCACCGGTGACATCGGCGATATCAGGATATTTGGCATGGTCGGCATAGACGATCGCCGCCTTGTATTTGCGGGCAAGTGCTGCGAATTCCGGCACGATAAAACTGTCGTTGCGGACTTCGAGCGCGTGGCGCAGGGCGACACCATCCTGCTTTTCCGGCAACAGTTTCAAAAAAGGCTTCGAAATCATCCGGATCGAATTTCTTGGTCGGCGCGAACTGCCACAGGATCGGCCCGAGCTTGTCGCCGAGCGCGGCAACGCCGGAGCCGAGGAAGCGCATCATCGATTCACCGGCCTCGCCCAGCACGCGCCGGTTGGTGACGAAGCGGTTGCCTTTCAGCGCATAGACGAAACCGTCCGGGAACTCGCTGGCCCATTTGACGAAGGTCGGCTCCTTGAAGCTGGAATAGTAGGTGCCGTTGACCTCGATGCTCGGCACCTGCCGGCTGGCATATTGCAGCTGCTTGGCCTTGGAGAGTTTGTCCGGATAGAAGGACGTATCCCAGGGCTCGAAGGTCCAGCCGCCCATGCCGGAGCGGATTGTTCCCGATTTGCTCATGGACTTTTCCTCCAATGTGTTTTGTCACGAGGGACTTGCGTTGGTAAAATCGATCCGCAACTGGCAATTTCGGTCAAGTGGGCGGTGACCAATCCGGGGAAAAGATTGTCGGAGTGCCAGAGGGGTAAAGGTCCTTCCGCGGCCGCATGACGCGAAACTGATTTCCGTCCTCGACGATGTCGTAGAGAGCCTTGATCGGCTGATAGCGTGCGCGGCGATAGTCGTGCAACATCACAATCGTCTCGGCATGACAAAGCAGCGTCGCCATGAACGCGCATTCCATGCGGCGCCGGCCGTCGATGAAGATAAAATCGAATTTGCGCTTCAGGCTCAGCGGCCAGGTCGAATAATTGAGTTCTGGATCGCGGTCGCCAAGCTTGGGACCCTGGAGGTCCAGGCAGATCGGATGGAAACCGCTCCACTGCGGCAGCTGCGGCAGAAGTTGGTCGAGGAAGGGTTGGCTGTCTTCGATCGAAAAGAGATTGTCGATGGCCAGTCGCTCCCTCAGCTCAAGGATCGCCAGCGTCGTGTGGCCCATGCCCCATTCCAGATAGGCTCGCGTCCCGGGCTTCACATGCTGCAGCAGGATGCGCTGGAATTCGGGCAGATAGTCGGTGCCGTAAGCGCGCGACGAGCGGACCACGCCATCCAAGGTCAGTTTGTTTTCCCAGGAGCTTCCGGCCAGCATTCACACCGCCTTCGCCATGTCGACGAGCGTCCAGCCTGGCCGATACGGATTGGGCCGGCGACCCGTTTCGCGATAACCGTATGCGAGATAGAGCGCGATGTTCCGTTCCATTTTCGCATTGGTGTAGAGCCGTATCTCCGGCAGGCCCCACAAGCGCGTCTGTTGATCCGCGTGATTGAGCAGCTTTATGCCAAAACCCTTGCCCTGGAAGGCGGGCGACACCGCGACGGAGAAGATCATCGCGTGATCCTCATGTCGCTCCAGTGTGATCACTCCGGCAAGTTCTCCGCCGCTCTCCAGCAGCCAAACCTCGCCGCGCTCGATGCGCGGCGCATAGTCCTCGGTAACCGGGATCGGCGGCGCGTCGAGTATGGCGTTGTAGGGAGCGTAGGCCGCCTCCGTCAACGCGAGGATCGCGGCGAGATCTTCTGAGCGGGCAAGCCTCATGATTGATCCATTCCAGCAGCAGCGATCACTTTTTCCATGCCGGCGGCAATCGCCGCGACAGCCTCGCTGCTGGCCCCGCCCAGGCCATGGCGCTCGGCTATCCAGTGCGGATCGTTGTAGGACAGCCAGACCTTGCCCTGCTCATCCTCCCAGGCCAGTGCCTTCACCGGCAGGTCGATACCAGCAAGCTGCCTGTCCTGCATCAGCGGCGTGCCGCCTTTCGGGTTGCCGAAGATCAGCAATTCGGTTGGCCGCAGTGCGGCGCCGACGTCTCGCGCCCCGGCGGCATGATCGATGCGTGCGAAGACAAGCAGGCCAGCGAGCTTAACCACCTCAGCCAGGCGGTCGATGGTTTCGGTCACGCCAAAGCGGCTTTCGACCGTGATGAGACCATCCCCAGCCATCACTCCGCCGCTTCGCGCTTGCCTCCGGGGCGGCGCTCCAGCAGCTCCTTGAGGAACTGGCCGGTGTAGCTGCGCTTTTCGCGCACGATGGCCTCCGGCGTGCCCTGGGCGACCAGCTCGCCGCCACCGTCACCACCTTCGGGGCCGAGATCGAGCACCCAGTCGGCGGTCTTGATCACTTCGAGATTGTGCTCGATGACCACCACCGTGTTGCCCTGGTCGACCAGTTCGTGCAGCACTTCCAACAGCTTGGCGACGTCGTGGAAATGCAGGCCGGTGGTCGGCTCGTCGAGGATGTAGAGTGTCTTGCCGGTCGCCTTGCGCGACAGTTCCTTGGCCAGCTTGATGCGCTGCGCCTCGCCGCCGGACAGCGTCGTCGCCTGCTGGCCGATATGAATGTAGCCGAGGCCGACCTGCTTCAGCGTATCGAGCTTGTCGCGCACGCCGGGCACGGCGGCGAAGAAGTCGACGCCTTCCTCGACCGTCATGTCGAGCACATCGGCGATCGACTTGCCCTTGAACTGCACGTCGAGCGTCTCTCTGTTGTAGCGCTTGCCGTGGCAGACGTCGCAGGTGACGTAGACATCGGGCAGGAAGTGCATCTCGATCTTGATGACGCCGTCGCCCTGGCAGGCTTCGCAGCGGCCGCCCTTGACGTTGAACGAGAAGCGCCCCGGCTGATAGCCGCGCGCCTTGGCTTCGGGCAAGCCCGCGAACCAGTCGCGGATCGGCGTGAAGGCGCCGGTATAGGTGGCGGGGTTGCTGCGCGGGGTCCGTCCAATGGGCGACTGGTCGATGTCGATGACCTTGTCGAGGAATTCCAGACCCTCGATGCGGTCATGCTCGGCCGGATGCTCGCGCGACCCCATGATGCGGCGCGAGGCCGCCTTGAACAATGTCTCAATCAGGAAGGTCGACTTGCCGCCGCCCGACACGCCGGTGACGGCGGTGAAGGTGCCGAGCGGGATTTCGGCGGTGACGTTCTTCAGATTGTTGCCGCGCGCGCCGACGATTTTCAAGCGCCGGTTCTTTTCGCCTCACGCCGAACACCAGGGGTGGCGACCTCGAGCACGCCCGACAGATATTTGCCGGTGATCGAATTGGGGTTGGCCATCACCTGCTGCGGCGTGCCCTGGGCGATGATCTCGCCGCCATGGATGCCGGCGGCCGGACCCATATCGACGACATAGTCGGCATGCAGGATGGCGTCCTCGTCGTGCTCGACGACGATCACCGTGTTGCCGATGTCGCGCAGGTGCTTGAGCGTGTCGAGCAGGCGCGCATTGTCGCGCTGGTGCAGGCCGATCGACGGCTCGTCCAGCACATAAAGCACGCCGGTCAGGCCCGAGCCGATCTGCGAGGCCAGCCGGATGCGCTGGCTCTCGCCGCCCGACAGCGTGCCGGAGTTGCGCGACAGGGTCAGGTAGTCGAGACCGACATCGTTGAGGAAGCGCAGCCGCTCGCGGATTTCCTTGAGCACGCGCACCGCGATCTCGTTCTGCTGGGCGTTGAGATGTGGCGGCAGGTCGGTGAACCACTGGTCGGCCTTGCGGATCGAAAGCTCGGTGACTTCGCCGATATGCTTGCCGGCGATTTTCACGGCCAGCGACTTAGGCTTCAGCCGATAACCCTTGCAGACGGGGCAGGGCGTCGCCGACATGAAGCGCTCGATTTCCTCGCGCATCCAGGCGGATTCGGTTTCCTTCCAGCGCCGCTCGAGGTTGGGAATGACGCCTTCGAAGGTCTTGGTCGTCTTGTAGGAGCGCAGCCCGTCATCATACTGGAAGGTGACTTCGCGCTCGCCGGTGCCGCGCAGGATCGCGTCCTGGGCCTCCGTGCTCAAATCCTTGAACTTGTCGCCGAGCTTGAAGTTGTAGGCCTTGCCCAATGCCTCGAGCGTCTGCACGTAGTAGGGCGAGGTCGATTTCGCCCACGGGCTGACGGCACCGTCGCGCAACGACGCGTTTTCGTCGGGCACGACGAGGTTGGGGTCGATGGCGCGCTGGCTGCCGAGACCGTCGCAGGTCGGGCAGGCGCCGAATGGGTTGTTGAACGAGAACAGCCGCGGCTCGATCTCCGGAATGGTGAAGCCGGACACCGGGCAGGCGAATTTTTCGGAGAACAGGATGCGCTCATGCGTCTCGTTCTTCGACTTGTTGACCGAATCCTCGCCGGTCTGGCTGGAATCGAGCGGCTTGTCGGCGAACTCGGCCACCGCCAGCCCCTCGGCGAGCTTCAGCGCTGTTTCGATGGAGTCGGCGAGACGCGTGGCAAGATCGCCGCGCACGACGATGCGGTCGACGACGACGTCGATGTCGTGCTTGTATTTTTTATCGAGCGCCGGAACGTCTGCGATTTCATAGAAGACGCCGTCGACCTTGACACGCTGAAAGCCCTTCTTCTGCAGTTCCAGCAGTTCCTTGCGGTACTCGCCCTTGCGGCCCCGCACGATCGGCGCCAGCAGGAACAGGCGTGTGCCTTCCTCGACCGCCAGCACACGGTCGACCATCTGGCTGACCGTCTGGCTCTCGATCGGCAGGCCGGTGGCCGGCGAATAGGGGATGCCGACACGCGCGAACAGCAGGCGCATATAGTCATAGATCTCGGTGACGGTGCCGACCGTCGAGCGCGGGTTCTTCGAGGTGGTCTTCTGCTCGATGGAGATGGCAGGCGACAGGCCGTCGATCTGGTCGACATCAGGCTTCTGCATCATTTCGAGAAATTGCCGGGCGTAGGCCGACAAGCTCTCGACATAGCGGCGCTGGCCCTCGGCGTAGATGGTGTCGAAGGCGAGCGACGATTTGCCTGAGCCCGACAGGCCGGTCATGACGATCAGGCTGTCACGCGGCAGGTCGAGATCGACGTTCTTCAGATTGTGTTCGCGCGCCCCGCGAATGGAAAGAAATTTATGGTCGGCCATCGCCGGTCGCCGCCTCAGATCTGGAATTCGTGGGATTGGCGGGTTTTCCCGACCATCCCCTATGTAGGTGTTTTTGCCGCCGCGTCGAGAGACGCCACAATTCTCGACCAAAGTCGTTTAACCGTCTTTCGCGCGAAGGGGCAAGCGGAAAGAACAAAGGCCGAACACGCTCCTGACAAAGCTGTGCAAAAACTGACCTGCTGTTTCAGAAAGTTGACCTGAACGTAACCTCCCGGCGATCACAATTTTCGGTAACCGGCTATTGATGGTTGACGTGGCCGGCTCACGGGCGCAGTCTCCAACAGTCAAGTGAAGCCGGCCGTCCTTCGATGGCCTCGCCGCCCCAAGGCGGCCTGCGAGACGCCGCAGACACTAGCGATTTGCGCTTCGCGACGACAATGTCGCAACGGACACAGGAGCGGAGCATGACGCCACCGGATAGTCCCCAAGGGCTCCACATCTCGTTGGAGCCGCGGCAGGCATAAGTGCCAGGGTTTAGCGTTTGCGCCACCCGACAAACCGTGACTTGCCGTATTCCCCCAAAATCAGAGACTGCTAGTCGGATCGTCGGCTGACGCCGCGAAGCATCCGAAATCAAACGCCGGCAGTACACTCCCGGCAAAAATGGATTTGAGATCCATAAAAGCCCCGTCCGTTTGCCCTAGGCACGGCGGGGCTGTTCTTTTGGGAAATGGCTGAGCCAGCCGCGACGCGGTCACCTACCTCGGAGGCTTGATCCCGCCGGTGGCGACATCGACCGTGATGCTGCCGGAAATTCTGACATCGGTATTGCCGATCTTGAACGTACCGTTCCCGTTGCTGGGGAATGCGTCGTCGGGTTCCGCTACGGGAGCCGGCTTGGCGATGCGATAATCGCCGCTCACGCCGGGCAGGGCGCCTTTCTGCGCCTGCGCTGTACTGTCGTCGGCAAGTGCCACGCCGCTCACAAGGCCGGCAAAAGTAAGCACCGCGGCGGCGATGACGCGATGCGATGTCCTGGGCGAATGAGTGTCGGTCATCCCGGGATAATAGTGACGCGCCGCCGATACGGCCAGACCGGTATCGTCAAATCTTCGACAGCGGGCAGGATTCCGATCCGGCCCTAGCTTCATGCCGCCTTTTTGCGCGTGTCGAAAACGTGGTCGACGATGCCCCATGCCTGGGCCTCGCGGGCGGTCATGAAATGGTCGCGGTCGAGCGTGCGTTCGACCTCTTCATAGCTGCGGCCGCAATGCTGGGCATAGAGTTCGGCCATATGCCGTTTGGTCTTGCCGATGCGCTCGGCATGGCGCTGGATATCGGAAGCCTGGCCCTGGAAGCCGCCGAGCGGCTGGTGCAGCAGGATGGTGGCGTTCGGCAGCGCGATGCGACGCCCCGCTGAGCCGGCCATCAACAGGAACGACCCCATCGAGGCGGCGAAGCCCATGCATACGGTCGATACCGGGCAACTGATATATTGCATCGTGTCGTAGATGGCGAAACCGCTGGTCACCACGCCGCCCGGCGAGTTGATGTAGAGCGAGATCTCCTTGTCGGGATTGTCCGACTCCAGCGACAAGAGCTGCGCGCAGACCAGCGTCGAGACGTCGTCGTTGATCTCGCCATTGATGAAGATGATGCGCTCGCGCAGCAGCCGCGAGAAAATGTCGAAGGCGCGTTCGCCGCGGCTCGATTGCTCGATCACCATCGGCACCAGACTGGCAATACCGCTCATTTTTGTCTCCGATTTCCGTGTTCAGGCTGCGCGCAGCAGAAGGTGCGGCGTGTTTGCGGCGATGGGCTTTCCGGCTCCGCGCAAGCCGAGCGAAAGCCGGCAGCCGGCGCTTGCCATGGCGACGGCGGGCATCGCCTTGCGGGCAAAACCGTCATGGACGACGCGCAGATGCGTGCCGCCGGAAACGGTGCGGGCAAGTGTGAAGGTGACGGTGCTGTCGAGCGGATCCTGCCGCGTCGCATCGCCCGACTGCTCACGCCAGGAATAGCGCAGCAGGCGCTCCGGCTCGGCGTCGAGGATTTCGCATTCGATCGCAGCCTCCGGTCCGGCGAAGGCAAAACGGCTGCCGGTCTGCGGTTTGATGTCGTTCGGCATCATCCAGGCGGCGAGCAGTTCCGGCACGGTCAGCGCTCGCCACACTTTTTCGGGCGGTTCGGCAAGGTCGTATTCGAACTCGAGCGCATCCGGGGCGGCTTCGCCTTGGGTTTTGGCGTTGATTGATCCCACGTCCTTCATTGATCCCACGTTCTTCACTGATCCATGTCCTTCAAAACCGTCTTCAGCTTTTCGATGCGCTCCGGCCAGAAGGTCCGGTAGCGCTCGATCCAGGAGAGCAAGGGGCAAGCCCCTGCGGATCGGCGCGATAATAGGCATTGCGGCCGGCCCGCCGCTCGACCACAAGGCCGGCGCCGCGCAGCACCGCCAGATGCTGCGACACCGCCGGCTGCGAAACCGTCAGGCCGCTGCGCAATTCCGATACGCTCATCTCAGCTGCGGCGAGACGCTCGAAGACGGCGCGGCGCGTCGGGTCGGCCAGGGCGCGGAAAATCTCGGCTTCGATCATGGCAAAAGCATAAGTCGATACTTATCGATTTGGCAAGCGCTGTTTTGAAACCCATATGATGGTCGCGGGCATTGCTGCCATTCCTTGACAATCAGCGGCAGTGCATATAGGAACGAAAAGGGAACAAAAACGTTGTGGGAAAAGCCAGCCTTGGCAAGCGGCTGACGCCGGTAGCCTGTAAGGTGCTGCGACAAAATTTTGTTTTCGGATGAGCGCGGAGAAAAATCATGGCGGGTAGCGTCAACAAGGTCATTCTGGTCGGCAATCTCGGCGCGGACCCTGAAATCCGTCGCCTGAACTCGGGCGAGCCGGTCGTCAACATCCGCATCGCCACGTCGGAAAGCTGGCGCGACAAGAATTCGGGCGAACGCAAGGAAAAGACCGAGTGGCACAATGTCGTCATCTTCAATGAGGGCATTGCCAAGGTGGCCGAGCAGTATCTGAAGAAGGGCATGAAGGTCTATGTCGAGGGCCAGCTGCAAACGCGCAAATGGCAGGACCAGACCGGTGCCGACAAGTACACGACGGAAGTCGTGCTGCAGAAATTCCGCGGCGAGCTGCAGATGCTCGACGCGCGCGGCCAGGGTGAGGGCGGCCAGGTCGGCAGCTATTCCGGTGGCGGCAGCAGCCGCGGTTCCGATTTCGGCCAGTCCAGCCCGACCGAAAGCTTCAATCGTGGCGGCGGCGCTCCCAGGGGCGGCGGTGGCGGCGGTTCGTCGCGCGAGCTGGACGACGAAATCCCGTTCTGATCACAGCGACGAATGCCCCTTTTGGCTTAAGTCAAGCATTGCACCCCGAGAGTCCTTCATGGATTTTCGGGGTTTTGCATTGTCGGATTGAACGTTCAATTAGCGATCAACGAAATACGGTGAAGGACGAGTTCGATGAAAGCACGGGTAAAATGGGTCGAGGAACGCACCTTCGTTGGCGAGTCCGGCAGCGGCCACAAGCTGGTGCTGGGAACGGCATCCGGACCGGAAGGCAAGACGCCGGGCCGAGCCCGATGGAGCTGGTGCTGATCGGCACTGGCGGCTGCTCGGCCTACGATGTCGTGCATATCCTCGAAAAGGGTCGCGAGGCGGTCGAGGACTGCGTGGTCGAACTCGACGCTGATCGGGCCGAGACCGAGCCAAAGGTGTTCACGCGCATCCATATGCATTTCATCGTCAAGGGCAGGGCGCTCTCGTCCGACAAGGTCAAGCGGGCGATCGACCTGTCGATCGAAAAATACTGCTCGGCCTCCGCCATGATGGCCAAGACGGCCACGATCACACACGATTTCGAGGTCATCGATACGATGGCGAAGTAGGGCAGTAGGGCAGTAGGGCAGTAGGGACTGCCGTTCACCCGGCCATCAATGCCTTGATGCCATCCGCCACGAACTGCACCGCCAGCGCCGCCAGGATGACGCCGAGCAGGCGGGTCAGGATCGAGCGGCCGGTCTGGCCGAGGATGCGGTCGATGCGTTCCGACAGCACGAACACCAGATAGGTGATGGCGAGGCAGACGAAGATGATGCCGACGAGTGCGGCCTGCGCTGCAAAGCCCTGAAACGAGCCGGAAAGCAGCACCGTCGCCGAAATCGCGCCGGGACCGGCGATCAGCGGGATCGCCAGCGGGAAGGCGGCGATGTTGTGGATCATGTCCTTGGTGATGGCGACGTCGCCGATCTTCTCCTTGCGGTCCTGGCGGCGCTCGAAGACCATTTCGAAGGCGATGAAGAACAGCAAGAAGCCGCCGGCGACGCGGAAGGCCGGCAGCGTGATGCCGAACACCGACAGGATCGAGGCACCGGCGACCGCGAACAGCGCCATCACCAGGAAGCCGATGATCGAGGCGCGCACCGAAACCTGCTGGCGCTCTTCGCGGTTCATGCCACGTGTCACGGCGAGGAACAGCGGCGCCAGCCCGGGCGGATCGATGGTCACGAGAATGGTGACGAAGGCATTGAACAGGCTGTCGAAACTCGGCATCGCTGACCCCTCCCGCCGGGCCGAGCCCGCGCTCCAATAGTGGTAGAGCAAAGCCCGGTCGGTGGGAACAGTCGGGACCCGCGAAACTACGGCTCTCGAAGGGTCAGCCGGCAGCGCCGCAATAAGCTTCGAGCCGGTAGCCGTCCGGGTCGATGACGAAGGCCGCATAGTAGTTGTCGCCATAGGCGGCGCGCAGGCCGGGCGGGCCATTGTCGCTGCCGCCTTCGCGCAACGCGCCGGCATGGAAGGCGTCGACGCTGTCCCGTGTCGGAGCGGCGAAGCAGAAATGCAGGCCGGATTTTTCGTCCGGCGGCACCGGCCGCGGCGCCTCATTGACCCACAGCATGGGACTCTCGGCGCCGTAACCCAGTGAGCCCGGCGACTGGCTGAGACAGGTATAGCCGAGCGGCTTCAGCGCTGCGTCATAGAAGCGCTTCGAGGCTTTGGCGTCGCGGACGCCGATCGAGATATGATCGAACATGGCTTTCTCCATTGTTACAAAGGGTTGTGATGTCATCTTGCAGATTGACGGCGCGCCAGGAACTCGACTTCGAGGTGCCAGTCCGCGCCGTCGTGCGAGCGCTCGCCGAGCCAGCGGAAGGAATTCTCGGTGATCCGCGAAAAACTCCAGCGCACCGAGGAGCCGGTGCCGTCTGCGCCGACCTGCACGATGGTGTCGCCCTCGGCGCGGCCGAGTTGGCGGCTGAAGTACTGGTTGCGCGGATCGCTCCAGAAGATGTGCCAGGCGTCCGCGCCGGGATCATAGACCCGAAGCGTCGTGCCGTAGAACGTCCATTTGCCCAGGGAAGGCTGGGAACCGGTGTTCCGCGCGGGCAGGATCCAGACGTCCTGGATGGCGCGGCCTTCCAGCACCCAGCCGAAATGCACCTCGCCACGTCCGGTCAGCACGGTGCCATCCTCGAGATGGCGCGAGGCGTCAAACGTCCAGGCACCGACGAAGCGGCCGTAAAGGTTCAGTTTTTCGGCAAGCCCGCCGATCGGACCGGGACTGTGCAGGGCTTCGGCAAAGGGGGCGAGCATGGCTGCGGTCTCTTCTGTCAGGAGACCGGGAGGAGTAGGCGCTGACGGGGTTCTGGGCTTGGGAAAAATTGCTATATTTCGGCCATGACAGCGACGACCCGCACTCTCGCATCCGGACCTGGCTGGCACGTGGCGGATGTGATCTGCACGGCCGGTGTGGGCGACCGGCCCTTCGAGGAGGCGCACCAGGATTTCTGCGTCGCCGCGGTGACCAGCGGCACGTTCCGTTACCGCGCGCAGCAAGGCACGGCGATGCTAGCGCCGGGCGCGCTCCTGCTCGGCAATTCCGGCACCTGCTATGAATGCGGGCACGAGCATGGCGCCGGCGACCGCTGTCTCTCGTTCCATTTTGGGCCGGCCTACATGGAGCGGATCGTCGCCGGCGTGCCCGGCGCCAGGACGCTCACATTCGAGGCGCCGCGCCTGCCGCCTTTGCCGGCCCTGGCGTCGTTGCTGGCCGAGGCGGAGGCCGCGCGCGAAATGGCCGACAAGGATGCATTCGAGGAACTTTCCCTGCGCATTGCAGGTGCGGCCGTGGCCACGGTTCCCGGCGCCATGCCTGTCAGGCGCGGACCGAGCCGCCGTGATCAGAAACGGGTGGCGGAGGCGGTGCGGCGGATCGAACTCGATGCCGACGGGCCGGTTTCGCTGTCGGCACTGGCGGATGAGACAGCGACCAGCCCCTATCATTTCCTGCGCACCTTCCGGCAGGTCGCCGGCATGACGCCCTACCAGTTCCTGTTGAAAACCCGGCTGCATCGGGCAGCGGTGCGGCTGCGCTTGTCGGACGATGCGATCTCGACGATTGCCTTCGACGCCGGCTTCAACGATCTGTCGACCTTCAACCGTCGGTTTCGACGCGTCATGGGCGAGACGCCGGGTGACTATCGCGCTCGCCGATCAAGCAGTTCCGGCATGCGTATGCCTCGACCGAGACAAGCTCAATCCGAGGTCGGGCCGCACCAGCCCGGCAGGTAGTCCGCGTCCTTGCCCTTGGCGAGCGTCAAGGCATCCTTCATCGCCTTGTCGAAGTTCTTCGTCACCGCATCGCGGTCGATGCGCCGACGCAAAAAATCCGCCCAGATGAATTCGCTGAACGGCGTCGTGTCCTTGGCAAAGCCGCCTTGCCGGCGCAACTCGCCCGCCATGCTCCGGTAGGGATCGTCGATCAGCTCGCCGATTGTCTTCGGAATTGCCGAGTAATCGCGGCGCCGGCCGTTCTCATCGAACGGGTGCATCCAGCCTCTGTTATCGAGCACGAACAGAAACGCGTCCTTGTCGAGCGCGGACAGGTCGCTGATCACGGTCACAAGCACGTCCTTGACGCCTTCCTCGAGCAGAGCGCGAGCGAGGTGATGGTGATCGGTAACGTAGTTGCGATTTTTGGGACCCAAGACGACCGGCACCATGTGTTTGCCGAGAAAAGCGCCGGTCTTCTTCCTGGCGTCTTGCGCCCGGATCATCTGGCGCTTCAACGCAACTTCTCTCATGCCGACCGTTATCTGCGTCGGCCGAAGGTCCTCGACGGGAACCGGCGTGACAATGGGTTCTCGGGGGTCAATCATGGCATTCCATCCTGTTCTTGCTGCTGCTGTTTCCCCGGACCAAGTGACTTAATCGCGGCGTCGACGCTGTGGAATATGCGATGCGTGCCGACCATTTCGGCGATGCCAAACCGCTCCAGCGCTGCCTGGGCGCGCACCGATTCCAGCCGCGCAATGGCAAAGACCGCGCCAGTCTTGCGGCAGTGCTTGATGGTGTCGATCAGAGCTTGCGCGGCGGTGTAGTCGATTTCGACGATGTTGCTGGCCTCCAGCACGACCAGTTTCACGGTTTCGTTCCGGGCATCAATGAGATCGCAAAGGCCGCGCTTGAAGCGGTCGGCGTTGACGAAGGACAGCGGCGCCTGGAAGGCCGCGACCAGCACGCCCGAGAGCTGCTCACCGGCGCTTGGTTTGCCAGGTGGCCACCACACCGAAGTTCCGGGCACCTGTTCAAGCTCGATCGGAACCGTGCGGGTCGCGCTCCAGATCCCGTGCAGCAGTGACAGTCCGATGCCGACCGCCACGCCACTCTGAATGGGCAACACGACGATCGCCGCCATGGTGATGAGGATCAGCGCGAACTCGACCGGCGCCTGCCGGTAGACATTGGCGAACACTTTCCAGCGCAGGATATGCTGGGCAACAAACATCAGAACGCCAGCAAGGGCGGTCTGGGGAACATTGGCGAGCAGACCGCCGCCAAAGGCACCAAGCGCCAGCACGATGGCCGCGGCGATGAGACCTGACAGTTGCGAGCGGCCGCCCGACTGGGAGACGATTGCGGTTCGCGGCGGGCTGGCATTGACGGCAAAGGCGCCGAACAGTCCGGCTGCAATGCTGCCGGCACCGACGCCGACGAAATCGCGATTGACATCGGGGTCGCCCTGTTGCGGCACGAAGGAGCGCGAGGTCGCCGCCGTCTGCACCATGACGACGATGGCGATCAGCAATGCCAGCGGAACCAGCGCCTGCGCGTCGTCGAGGCTGACGAGCGGCAGGCCCGGCTGCGGCAGGCCATTGGGCAAGGCGCCGAGCACTTCGACGCCGCGATCCTTGAGGCCGAAGACCGCGACCGCTGTCGTGGCAAGCACCATGCCGATCAAAGCCCCGGGGATGCGGGCGCTGATCCGTTCCGAGCAGAGCACGATCGCGAACACGCCAAGGCCGAGCCCGAGGCTCCAGGGGTTGGTGAGATGGAGACTGCCAGCGATCTCACCGACACGCCGCAGTGTTTCACCGCTTTCGGCAGGCAGGCCAAGCAGTCCGGGCATTTGCGAAACGATGATGTGGACGGCAATGCCGGCCAGGAACCCTGTCGTCACCGGCACCGACAGGAGATCGGCGATCCAGCCGAGGCGAAAGACACCGCTCAGCGTCACGATCAGTCCGACCATCAGCGCCAGCATGGCCGCCAGCGCCAGATAATGCGGCGAGCCGGATGTGGCGAGCAGCGCCAGGCTGCCGGCGAAGAGCGGCGTGATGGTCGAATCCGCGCCGGCGGAGAGGTGACGATTGGCGCCGAACAGGGCAAACGCCACCGAACCGGCAACAAAAGCGAAGAAGCCGACCTCGGGAGCAAAGCCGCCGAGCCGGGCCGTTGCCATCTGCTCGGGAATGGCGATCGCGGCCAGTGTCAGGCCCGCGATCAGATCGCCATTGAGATCCCGAGCCTGCCATCCGCTCAGCGCCCGCAAAGGCAACCACGACCGCCAATTCACGGTGCTCGCGGCTTTTGCTTGGGGAATTTGGTCCATTGCCGGCTTTTGCCTTGGTGGCGGCGAAAAGCGTGATGGCCATATCGTCGCAATCTGCGGTATCCTTTTGAAATTACCACCAAAAATGACACTGGAAAAGTGCCGCGAATATTGGAGTTTCGCCCGTGCTTCCTATATAAGCGGTCAGTGATTCCTGATTAGATTGTGATCCAATTTGACCGACCAAAAGACACCGCGCGGCGCCGACGGCGGCCCCACCGGCATCGAGCCGATCTCCATCATCGAGGAGATGCAGAGTTCCTATCTCTCTTACGCCATGAGCGTGATCGTCAGCCGCGCGCTGCCCGATGTGCGCGATGGCTTGAAGCCGGTGCATCGCCGCATTCTCTATGCCGCGCATGAGAGCGGCTACCACTGGAACCGCAAATATGTGAAGTCGGCGCGTCCGGTCGCCGACGTGATGGGTAAATACCATCCGCATGGCGATGCCTCGATTTATGACGCCTTGGTGCGCATGGCGCAGGACTGGTCGTTGCGCGTGCCGCTGATCGACGGGCAGGGCAATTTCGGCTCGATCGACGGCGATCCGCCGGCGGCGATGCGCTACACCGAATCGCGGCTGACCAAGGTCGCGCATGAGCTTCTGGAGGATATCGACAAGGACACCGTCGATTTCCAGGACACTTATGATGCCTCGGACACCGAACCGAAGGTTCTGCCGGCGCGCTTTCCCAATCTGCTGGTCAATGGCTCCGGCGGTATCGCCGTCGGCATGGCCACCAACATCCCGCCGCACAATCTCGGCGAAGTCTGCAACGGCGCCATAGCCATCATCGACAATCCGGCGATCGACCTGCCAGCGCTGATGGAGATCATTCCGGGTCCCGATTTCCCGACCGGCGGCATCGTGCTTGGCCGCTCCGGCATCTACAGCGCCTATTCGACCGGCCGTGGCTCCATCGTCATGCGCGGCAAGGTCAACATCGAACAGCGCGGCAATGACCGTGAATCGATCATCATCACCGAGGTTCCCTACCAGGTGAACAAGTCGTCGATGATCGAGAAGATGGCCGAACTGGTGCGCGACAAGCGCATCGAGGGGATTTCCGACATCCGCGACGAGAGCGATCGTCAGGGTTATCGCGTCGTCATCGAGCTGAAGCGCGACGCCGTCGCCGACGTCATCCTTAACCAGCTTTACCGCTTCACGCCGCTGCAGACCTCGTTCGGCGCCAATATGGTGGCGCTGAACGGCGGCAAGCCGGAAGTGATGAACCTGACCGACATGCTGAAGGCGTTCGTCTCCTTCCGCGAAGAAGTCATCACAAGGCGGACAAAGTTCCTCCTGCGCAAGGCGCGTGACCGCGCCCATGTGCTGGTCGGCCTTGCCATCGCTGTTGCCAATATCGACGAGGTCATCAAGCTGATCCGAACCGCGCCGGATCCGCAGACGGCGCGCGAGCAGTTGATGGAGCGGCGCTGGCCCTCGGGTGATGTCGAATCGCTGATCCTTTTGATCGACGACCCGCGCCACCGCATCAACGAGGACGGCACCTACAACCTGTCCGAGGAACAGGCGCGCGCCATCCTCGAATTGCGCCTGCAGCGCCTGACCGCGCTCGGCCGCGACGAAATCGCCGACGAGCTGAACACGATCGGCGATGAGATCAAGGACTACCTCGACATCCTGTCATCACGCGCCCGCGTCCAGCAGATCGTCAAGGACGAGCTCGCCGCCGTGCGCGACGAGTTCGGCACGCCACGCCGCACCGAGCTCACCGACGGTGGCGCGGACATGGAAGACGAAGACCTGATCCAGCGCGAGGACATGGTCGTGACGGTGAGCCATTCCGGCTACATCAAGCGCGTGCCGCTGTCGCTCTACCGGGCGCAGCGCCGCGGCGGCAAGGGCCGCTCCGGCATGTCGACCAAGGAAGAGGATTTCGTCACCCGGCTGTTCGTGGCCAACACCCACACGCCGGTGCTGTTCTTCTCCTCGCGCGGCATCGTCTACAAGGAAAAGGTCTGGCGGCTGCCGATCGGCAACCCGCAGTCACGCGGCAAGGCGCTGATCAACATGCTGCCGCTCGAGCAGGGCGAGCGCATCACCACCATCATGCCGCTGCCCGAGGACGAGACGAGCTGGGGCGAACTCGACGTGATGTTCGCCACCACGCGCGGCACCGTGCGCCGCAACAAGCTGTCCGACTTCGTCCAGGTCAACCGCAATGGCAAGATCGCCATGAAGCTGGAGGAGGAGGGCGACGAGATCCTCGGCGTCGAGACCTGCACCGACAATGACGACGTGCTTTTGACCGCCAGTTCCGGCCAGTGCATCCGCTTCTCGGTCGGCGACGTGCGCGTCTTCCAGAGCCGCAACTCGGTCGGCGTGCGCGGCATCACCATGGCCGAGACCGACCGCATCATCTCGATGTCGGTGATCGAGAATGTCGATGCGCCACCGGCCGAACGTGCCGCCTATCTCAAGCGAGCCGCGGCCGAACGGCGGGCTGCCGCCGGCATCGCTGCCGGCGAAGAAGAAGAAATCGCGCTGACCAATGAAGAGGTCGGCGAGGAGACGGAGCTTTCCGACGAACGCTACGAATTCCTCAAGGCACATGAGAAGTACGTGCTGACAGTGACCGAGTATGGCTACGGCAAGCGGTCATCGTCCTATGACTTCCGCCTGACCGGCCGCGGCGGCAAGGGCATTCGCGCTACCGATGTGTCGAAAGTGGCGGAGATCGGTCGGCTGGTGGCGACCTTCCCGGTCGGCAATGACGATCAGATCATGCTGGTGTCGGACGGCGGCACCGTCATCCGGGTGCCGGTCAACGGCATCCGTTTCGCCAGCCGCGCCACCAAGGGCGTGACCATCTTCAACACGGCTGAAGGTGAGAAGGTGGTGTCGGTCGAGCGGATCTCGGAGCCGCAAGCTGACGAGGAAAGCGAAGAGATCGTCGAGGGTGGCGCTGAGTCTGCTCCGGCATCTGATGCTGGTCCGGACAGCGCCGAGTAAGTCCTGGGTCAGCTTTTGACATAGCAACGCCGGCCCATTGGCCGGCGCGGCAGCAAGTCTGAACTGACTTTTAGTAGTGACGATATGGCTTGCGGGGGCCGAAGCCTTCGAAGCGCTTGGTGGTTGCCCTGACGCGGACGCGTTGTGCCTCCTGATGCAGCCCAAATACGGTGGCGATCAGCATGGCGACGGTCATTGCGGTGGCGAGCATGTAGATCAGCATTTGCGTGTTCTCCTGCGCCTTACAACGGATAGATGGGATTTTGGTTTCATCTTATTAAGGGGCAACCTAGTGAACGCTGCGTGAAGGCTTCGTGATCAGCGTGTTCATCTGTCGTTCATGTGCGGGAAAAGGTTCACTGCCTTCGCGCCAATCGGATTTGCCTTTGCGAGAGAGGCTCGCTAGAAGCACCTGCCATGACTGAACGCACCGCCCTTTATGCCGGCTCCTTCGACCCGCTGACCAACGGCCATCTCGATGTGCTGAAGGCGTCGCTTGCGGTTGCCGACATCGTTTATGCCGCGATCGGCATTCATCCGGGCAAGAAGCCGCTGTTCTCCTTCGAGGAGCGGGTGCACCTCATCGAAGCCGCCACGAGAGCCGAATTCGGCCGCGATGGCGCCCGCATCAGGGTTGTTGCCTTCGATGGGCTGGTGATCGATGCCGCCAGGAAACAAGGCGCCTCGATCATGATCCGCGGCCTGCGCGACGGCACCGATCTCGATTACGAAATGCAGATGGCCGGCATGAACGAGACCATGGCGCCCGAGCTGCAGACGGTTTTTCTGCCCGCCAGCCCTTCGGTACGCACCATTACCGCCACACTTGTGCGCCAGATAGCTTCGATGGGAGGCGACATCCGCCCCTTCGTGCCGGCCGCTGTTGCCGGCGCGCTCACCGCCAAATTCGCGAAATAAGCCCGGAGAAAATCCTCATGCAGCTCAAAAGGCTCGCCTCGTTCTTTGTTGTGTTCGCCGGTCTTTTCGACCGCGTCCGTTTCTGCCTATGCCGCTGATCCGGAAAACACCATGATCATCACGTTGAAGGACGGTGACGTCACCATCGCTCTGCGGCCCGATCTGGCGCCCAAGCATGTCGCGCAGATCAAGAAACTTGTGCGTGACCATGCCTATGACAATGTCGCGTTCCACCGCGTCATCGACGGTTTCATGGCGCAGACCGGCGACGTCAAGTTCGGCAACATGAAGAAGGGTTTTAACGCCCAGGCCGTCGGCACCGGCGGTTCCGACCTGCCTGACCTGCCGGCTGAATTCTCGCAGACCGAGCATTACAAGCGCGGCGTGGTCGGCATGGCCCGCTCGCAGGATCCGAACTCCGCCAATTCGCAGTTCTTCATCATGTTCGCGCCGGCGCCGCCGCTCGATGGCCAGTACACCATCGTCGGCAATGTCGTCAGCGGCATGGAGCTGGTGGATAAGATCAAGAAGGGCGACGAGGCGGACAACGGTACGGTCTCCGACCCCGACCGGATGATCAAAGTGCGCATCGCCGCAGACAAGTAAAATTGTCAAATAATTCTGTTTTTGAGAAAAAAGGAAATCTGACATGGCTGAGATCAAGGACCGCGAGAACGCGCTCATCCTGGAAACGACCAAGGGCAAGGTGGTCATCGAACTGTTCCCCGATTTGGCCCCCGGCCATGTCGCCCGGATCAGGGAACTGGCCAGGGAAGGCGCCTATGACGGCGTGGTCTTCCACCGCGTCATCGAAGGCTTCATGGCGCAGACCGGCGACGTGAAGTTTGGCAATTCGAGCAAACCGACCTTTGCTCCGTCACGTGCCGGCATGGGCGGCTCGGAAAAGCCTGACCTGAAGGCGGAGTTCTCCAACGCCAACCACGGCCGCGGCACTTGCTCGATGGCCCGTTCGCAGAACCCGAACTCGGCCAACTCGCAGTTCTTCATCTGCTTCGACGATGCAGCGTTCCTGAACCGCCAGTACACGGTCTGGGGCCAGGTCATCGAAGGCATGGACAATGTCGACAAGATCAAGCGCGGCGAGCCGGTGGTCGATCCCGACAAGATCGTGTCGCTGAAGGTCGCTGCTGACGTCAAGTAAGGTAGAACGACAATGATGGGCGTCGTCTGGTCGCTTCTCGGCATTCTGTCCGGCGCCTTCATTGCCATTCAGGCGCCGATCAATTCGCAGCTGGCGCGCGGCCTGGGACTCCCGGTCGCGGCAGCCGCGTTTTCGTTCCTGTCTGGCGCTGTCGTGCTCGGCATCATCTCCGTCACGGTGGTGAAGCTGCAAGGCATTACGCTTGACTGGAAGGCGCCGGCGCCCTGGCTGTTCGTCGCCGGCGGTATGCTCGGCGGCTTCTATGTCACCCTCTCCACAATCCTCACGCCGCGCATCGGCGCTGCCGCGCTGATGGCGTTTCTGGTGGCCGGCCAGCTTCTGGCCGGCATGCTCATCGACCGCATCGGCTTCCTCGGCGTCGCGGTGCGCGAAATCTCGCTCGGCCGCATTGCCGGCGCGGTGCTGCTCTTGGCCGGAGCGCTGCTCGTCCGGCTCTACTGATGCGTGTCGATCTCTTCGACTTCGATCTGCCGGAGGAGCGCATCGCGCTTCGCCCGGCGGAGCCGCGCGACAGCGCCAAGATGCTGGTGGTCAAGTCAGGCGAGGCGCTCGACGACCGCAGGGTTGGCGACCTGCCATCCCTGCTCAAAGCCGGCGACGTGCTGGTCTTCAACGATACCAAGGTCATACCGGCGCAGCTCAAAGGCATCCGGCGGCGCGGCGAAGCACAGGCGCAGGTCGAAGCGACGCTGCACATGCGCGTGGCGCCGGACCGCTGGTTGGCCTTCATGCGACCAGGCAAGCGCATCGCCGCTGGCGACCGCATCCACTTTGGCCATGACGGCAACTCCTGCTTCCTCGGCCAGCTCGACGCCACCGTGATCGAGAAGGGCGAGGGCGGCGAAGCGCTGCTTGGATTCGACCTGTCGGGGCCGTTCCTCGACGAGGCGCTGCACGCCGTCGGCCACATTCCGCTGCCGCCCTACATCGCCTCGAAGCGCGACGATGACGAGCGCGACCGGGCTGACTACCAGACCATCTATGCAAGGGAGGAGGGCGCCGTTGCCGCGCCCACGGCAGGCCTGCATTTCACGCCGGAGCTGTTTGCGGCTCTCGACGCCAAGGGTGTCGAACGCCACTTCGTCACCTTGCATGTCGGCGCCGGCACGTTCCTGCCGGTCAAGGCGGACGACACCGCCGACCACAAGATGCATGCCGAGATCGGTTCGGTCAGCCAGGAAACAGCCAACGCGCTGAACGCGGCCAAGGCGCGGGGCGGGCGCATCATTGCTGTCGGCACGACGTCATTGCGCCTGCTGGAGAGTGCGGCGCGCGAGGATGGCACAGTGGCTGCGTGGTCCGGGCCGACCGACATCTTCATCACGCCCGGCTACCGCTTTCGCACCGCCGACATGCTGATGACCAATTTCCATCTGCCGCGCTCGACGCTGTTCATGCTGGTATCGGCCTTCAGCGGCCTCGATACGATGCGTGCGGCCTATGCGCATGCCATCGATAGCAGCTACAGGTTTTACTCCTATGGAGACGCAAGCCTGCTTTATCGAGCGGAGGTGAGCGATGGACGATGATCTGCAGACCCTCGACCGTGAAAGCCTGATTGCGGAAGTGAAAAAACTGCGTGCGGGCATTCGCGCACACCGCGACACATCAGGCCATGATCTCTGCTGGCATCACCCCGATTTGTGGGATCTGCTGCCGGAGAAGACCGAGCCATCGATCGCCGTGCCGCCATGGTCCAAATTCATGCGCGGCTGCGTGCAATACCGCCAGTCGCTCGACAGACAGGCGCCTGACGCGCCGATCGACGACAAGGAA
This sequence comes from Mesorhizobium kamtschaticum, assembly GCF_056174585.1. Classification (NCBI taxonomy): domain Bacteria; kingdom Pseudomonadati; phylum Pseudomonadota; class Alphaproteobacteria; order Hyphomicrobiales; family Phyllobacteriaceae; genus Mesorhizobium; species Mesorhizobium kamtschaticum. Next base: position 4,691,891 of record NZ_CM149691.1, read on the forward strand.
TTCAATGGCTAAGCCGTTCAGCTTCAAGGTTCTGGCGACCGACGGCAAGGCGCGGCGCGCTGTGATCGACATGCCGCGCGGCGAAATCCGTACGCCCGCCTTCATGCCTGTCGGCACCGGCGGCACCGTCAAGGCCATGTATATGGACCAGGTGCGCGGTGTCGGCGCTGACATCATTCTGGGCAACACCTACCACCTGATGCTGCGCCCGGGCGCCGAGCGCGTGGCGCGGCTCGGTGGCCTGCATGAGTTTGCCCGCTGGCCGCATCCCATCCTGACCGACAGCGGCGGTTTTCAGGTGATGTCGCTGTCGAAGCTGAGGAAACTGACCGAAAAGGGCGTCACCTTCCGCTCGCATATCGACGGCGCCGCCTACGAAATGTCGCCGGAGCGCTCGATCGAGATCCAGGGGCTGCTCGATTCCGACATCCAGATGCAGCTCGACGAATGCACGGCTTTGCCGGCCGAGCTGAAGGAGATCGAGCGCGCCATGGAGCTGTCGCTGCGCTGGGCCGAGCGCTGCAAGACGGCGTTTGGTGACCAGCCGGGCAAGGCGATGTTCGGCATCGTGCAGGGCGGCGACAATGCAGCGCTCAGGGTACGCTCGGCGCAGGCGCTGAGCGCGATGGAGCTGAAGGGCTATGCGGTCGGTGGGCTGGCCGTCGGTGAGCCGCAAGCGGTGATGCTCGAAATGCTCGAGATCACCTGCCCGGAACTGCCTGACAACAAGCCGCGCTATCTCATGGGCGTCGGCACGCCCGACGATATCCTGAAATCGGTGGCGCGCGGCATCGACATGTTCGATTGCGTGATGCCGACGCGGGCCGGCCGGCACGGTCTTGCCTACACAAGGCGCGGCAAGGTCAATCTGCGCAACGCCCGCCACGCCGATGATCCGCGCCCGCTGGACGAGGAAAGCGACTGTCCCGCGACGCGGGATTATTCGCGCGCTTATCTGCATCACCTGGTGCGCTCGCAAGAGGCGCTCGGCGCCATGCTGCTGACCTGGAACAATCTTTCGTATTATCAAAAGCTTATGCAGGACATTCGCGCTGCCATCGAGACCCAGACCTTCGAGGCGAGTGGGGCTGAGATCACCGAAGGCTGGGCGAGGGGCGACATCCCCGTCCTGTAAAACCTCAGGTGCTGAGCGAGTTCGACGCTCGCAAGCTGCAGCCGGTGATCTGGAATGTGCCGTCGGGTTGCTGCTGCAGCGTGTAGACCGCCTCATAATCCTTGCCGTCGGGGCCGACGATCAGCACTTGCTGGACAATAGAACCCGGGCCCGTCTGCTCGACCTTGCCGAAGGCATAGGATTGTGGCTTGCGCACCGGCGGGTAGCCATTGGTCACCATGTTCATGAAGGCATCGACGGTCGGGAAAATCTGCTTCACGTTCGGGGCGGCGAAGCTGTAGGCCCTGGCGCCGTCATCGGCGAGGAGGGCCTTCAACTGACCGTCGATGACAGCCTGGCCGGCCTTGACCTCGGCATCGCCGGCAAACGCCGAGGATGCCAGCATGACGAACGCGAGTGCGAAAAAGGCGCGGCGCATGACCTGTCTCCACTGTCCCTCGAAAGATGCCTCCGGAAAGACTGTTCCAGGACACATTCTAACATACGCGTGACGGCGCTCCACGGTTTCAGCGGCCGAGAATATTCGTCTCGCCGAGGCGGATGCCTATGCTTAAGCTTCCTTTAAGGCGGGGCGCTCATCGTGAACCCGGGGGAGAGAGCGAGCAACCCATGGGACAAATGATGTTCGCGCAGCCTGTCAGCCGGCGCCTTTTGCTCAGAGGTGCCGCCAGCCTTGCCGCTCTGGCACCGCTGCCGGCCTGGGCAAGGATCGCGCCGACGGTCACGGAAGTGGCCTTCGATCCGGCGATACCGGCACTTGGCAATCCCCAGGGGGATGTGACCATCGCCGAATTCGTCGACTACCAGTGCCCGGTGTGCAAGCTCGTCTTTGTCGAATTGAAGAGGCTGCTGGCCGAGGATCATGGCATCCGGCTGGTGATGAAGGACTGGCCGATCTTCGGCGACGTCTCGCGAGACGCGGCGCGGATGGCATTGTCGGCCGGCCCAAATTATTCCGCCGCCGTCGATGCGCTGATGGCCAACGAACGTGGGCTTTCCGCGCATCGCACCGACGATATTCTCGGTGCGATCGGTGTCGATGTTGCCGGTGCGCGCGCCGGTCTTGCTGCCCGCCAGCCGGAGATCGATGCGCTTCTGTCGCGCAACGATGCCCAGGCAACGGCCTTCAGGCTGCAGGGCACGCCGGCGCTGGTGATCGGCGGCAGGCTGTTCAAGCGCGGCATGCCGGTTGCGGAGCTGCGCGAGGCCGTGGCCAGGGCCCGCGCCGGCTAAGTGCGGATTCCAGTGCTTGAAAGGCCGCCTCCAGTCTGCCAGAAGGGCCGCTTGGACTTGGACGTTTAGCGGGACGAAGCCATGAAGGCGTTTTTCGTGCAGATCAAATGCGAGCTCGGCAAATCTTATGAGGTTGCCAGCGCGCTTGCCGACGCCGAGATCGCCTCGGAAATCTACTCGACCGCCGGCAATTACGACCTGCTCGCCAAATTCTATGTCGATGACGAGGAAGATGTCGGCCATTTCGTCAACGAGAAGGTACAGATTCTCCCCGGAATCAAGGACACCTTCACGGTCGTCACCTTCCGCGCCTTCTAGCCGCTGAACCCACTTGCCCGGGCACGAGGCAAAGCCTGATCAAGGTCATATTTCGACTGCCTCAATTTTAGGCAGGCGCAACATACTGATCGTCCGGATCTCCCAAATCACCGATTGCGCTTGATTTTCTCCGGCGACGCCAGTGAAATGGCGTCACAGGGGAGTATGCGATTGGCAGCGTTTGATGAAATGCTTCCGGAAGTCTCCGGATTGAGAAGACCGTATTCGGCTTATGATCGCTGGCTGAAGGAGCAGGATCCAGCCAGGCTTACCGAGAAGATGCAGGACGCCGAACGCGTCTTCCGCAAGACCGGCATCACCTTCGCCGTCTATGGCGAGCAGGAGGCGTCCGAACGGCTGATCCCGTTCGATATCGTCCCACGCATCATTTCAGGCAATGAGTGGCGGCGCCTGACGCAAGGCATCGAGCAGCGCGTGCAGGCGCTGAACGCCTTTCTCGACGATATCTACCATCGCCAGGAAATCCTGCGCGCCGGCCGCGTTCCCAGGGAATTGATCGCCAAGAACGAGGCGTTTTTGCCGGAAATGATCGGCGTTCGCCCGCCGGCCGGCGTTTACACCCACATTATCGGCGTCGATATCGTGCGCATCAGCGAGGACGAGTTCTATGTCCTGGAGGACAATGCGCGCACGCCATCCGGTGTCTCCTACATGCTGGAGAACCGCGAAACGATGATGCAGCTGTTCCCCGAGCTGTTCCAGAAGATCAAGGTGCGGCCGGTCGAGAACTACCCGCAGCTGCTGCGCCAGTCGCTGGCGGCGGTGCGGCCGCAGAGCACCAAGGGCGCGCCGACGATTGCGGTGCTGACGCCCGGCAGTTTCAATTCCGCCTATTTCGAGCACGCCTTCCTTGCCGACCAGATGGGCGTGCAACTGGTCGAGGGCCAGGATCTGCGCGTCGTCGACGGCCATGTCGCGATGCGCACGACCGAGGGCTACAAGCAGATCGACGTGCTTTACCGCCGGGTAGATGATTCTTTCCTCGACCCGCTGACCTTCAGGCCGGATTCGGCCCTTGGCATACCGGGCATCATGGATGTTTACCGCGCCGGCAACATCACCATCGCCAATGCGCCGGGCACCGGTATCGCCGACGACAAGGCGATCTATTCCTACATGCCCGAGATCGTCGAATTCTACACCGGCCGCAAGGCGATCCTCGGCAACATCCCGACATGGCGCTGCTCGGAGCCGGACAGCCTGAAATACGTGCTCGAGCACATCCACGAGCTGGTGATCAAGGAAGTGCATGGCTCCGGCGGCTACGGCATGCTGGTCGGACCGGCGGCGACGAAGAAGGAGTGCCAGGATTTCGCAAAGAAGCTGGCGGCAAAACCTTCCAATTACATTGCCCAGCCGACACTGGCGCTGTCGACCTGTCCGATCCTGACCGACAAGGGACTGGCGCCGCGCCATGTCGATCTCAGGCCCTACGTGCTGGTCTCCGACCGCATCCAGATCGTGCCTGGTGGCCTGACGCGCGTCGCGCTGAAGGAAGGCTCGCTGGTGGTGAATTCCTCGCAAGGCGGCGGCACCAAGGATACCTGGGTGCTGGATGATTGATTTTCATGTGAAGGGTTTTGGATGCTTTTAGGCCGGACCGCCAACGGACTGTACTGGATGAACCGTTACATTGAGCGGGCTGAAAACATGGCGCGCCTGGTTGACGCGGGACTGCGCATGGCGCTGACCCGAACGCAAAGTGCCTCGGAAGAGTGGAACTCAGTGCTGCTCAGCGCCGGCTCCGACGTCGCCTTCAAGCAGAAGTATTCGGACTATACGGCGGCCGATGTCGCCGATTTCCTTTTGCGCGACACCTCGAACCCGTCGAGCACGATGTCGTCGATCGAGACGGCCCGCAACAATGCCCGCATGGTGCGCACCGCGCTGACGCGCGAGACCTGGGAAAGCATCAACGAAGCCTGGATGTCGTTGAAGCGGATGCTGGCCAGGCCGATCGATGAGCGCGACCTGCCAAGCGTGCTCGATGCGATCAAGCGCGAAACGGCGCTGATCCGCGGCTCGTTCTACGGCACCATGCTGCGCAACGAGATATTCGACTTCTCGCAGCTCGGCACCTATGTCGAGCGCGCCGACAATACGGCACGCATCCTCGATGTGAAATATTACGTGCTGTTGCCGTCGATCTCCTGGGTCGGTTCGACACTCGACAACTATCAGTGGGAATCGATCCTGCGCTCGGTGTCGGCGCATCGCTCCTACCGCTGGGTCTATGATGCAGACTACAAGCCGACCAACATTGCGGACTACCTGATCCTCAATGTCCGCATGCCGCGTTCACTGACCTTCTGCTACCGCTTCCTGTCCGAGCACCTGAAATTCCTCAGCGACGATTACGGTGAGCGTCATGCCTGCCACGCAACGGCGGAAAAAACGCAGGCGATGCTGAGGGCGGGGTCGATAAAGGACATATTCGACGCCGGGCTGCACGAATTCCTGGCCAACTTCATTCGCGACAACACCAAGCTCGGCGACGAGATCGCGCAAGATTACCAGTTCAATTGAGCATGATCCCGAACCGAAGGACCGCGTCAGCGAAAAGTGGGGTCCGGTTTTCGGGCGAGATCATGCTCACAAACGGACAATAAACATGCGGCTCAAGATCACCCACCGGACCGAGTATCGCTACGACGCGCCGGTGCAGTATCTGCTGCAGCGACTGCGGCTGCTTCCGGTCAGCGGCTCGACGCAGACCGTCCTGTCCTGGGCGCTGACGATCGAAGGCGCACGCGAAGAGGTTCGTTTTGTTGACCATTTCGGCAACGACACACGGCTGTTGAGCGTCGAGGGCGAACGCGATTTCATCACGGTGGAAGCGGCTGGTGAAGTGGTGACACGCGACACCGCGGGCGTTTCCGGACCGCACCAGGGCTTTACGCCATTATGGCTTTACAGCCATGAAACGCCGCTGACGACGATTGGCGGCGGGATACGCGAACTCGCCGGTTCAGTCGGCAACGGAACCGATATCGAACGGCTTCACAGGCTGATGGCCATGATCGGCGAGCGTGTCATCTACACGCCCGGCACCACCAATGCGACGACACCGGCCGAGGAGGCCCTGGCGCTGAAAACCGGTGTCTGCCAGGATCACACCCACATCTTTGCCGCCGCGGCGCGCTGCATGGGCTTTCCAGCCCGTTACGTCAGCGGCTATCTGATGCTGGATGCGACGGTAGAGCAGGCGGCAAGCCATGCCTGGGCCGAAGCACATGTTTATGGACTGGGCTGGGTTGCCTTCGACGCGGCAAACGGCATTTCTCCTGACGAACGTTACGTAAAGGTGGCAACGGGCCGGGACTACCGTGATGCCACGCCGGTGTCGGGAATTCGACTGGGACAGGCGGAAGAACAGCTTGCGGTCACCGTCACGGTAGAGCAGTAATCCGCCGAGGATTAGCGCCAGAAGAGATTCCATGACCTATTGCGTCGGGCTCAAGATCGATCGCGGGCTCGTGTTCATGTCGGACACGCGCACCAATGCCGGCATGGATTCGATCTCCACCTTCAAGAAGATGCATGTCTGGGAACAGCCTGGCGAGCGCGTCATCGTCTTGATGTCAGCGGGCAATCTGGCGACGACGCAAGCCGTGGTCAGCCTGCTCGACGAACGCACCAAGACGGTGACGGACCGCCACGAGAAGCTGCTCGAAACGCCATCCATGTACCAGACGGTGCGGCTGGTCGGCGATACGGTGAAAGAGGTAATCGCACAGGCGTCACCCGCCGGCGAGAAGGCCGATTCCTATTTCAATGCCTCCTTCATCCTGGGCGGTCAGATCAAGGGCAGTCCGCCGCGGCTGTTCATGATCTATCCCGAAGGCAATTTCATCGAATCGACCGACGACACGCCGTTCTTCCAGATCGGCGAGACCAAATACGGCAAGCCGATCATCATCCGCGCCTATGAACGGACCATGAGTCTGGCCGAGACGGTGAAGCTGCTGCTGGTCTCGTTCGATTCGACGCTGAAATCGAACCTGTCGGTCGGCCTGCCGCTCGACCTGCTGTTCCTGGAAAAAGATACTTTCAAGGTCGGTTTGAAGAAGCGGATTGGCCAGGACGACCAGTACTACCGCACGATCTCCGATGGCTGGTCGAACGCGTTGAAGACGGCCTTTGCCAGCCTGCCGGATTTTCCCGGTTAGCGTGCAGCAGCATTCGCCACTGGCGGTTGCGTATATTTCACATGTTAAATAGTATCGGTTCTTTAAAGGCCAACCCTAGCGGGTGGCGGTGATGGATCATGTCGGGAGGACAGGATGAACAATGATGAGTTCCGGCAATGGTCGCAGCGCGCCGCCGACTGGGGCGCCGACTATCGCGGCACTTTGCGCGAGCGGCCGGTGCGGCCGCTGGTCGAGCCAGGCGACATATTCAGGAGCATAGAAGCGTCGCCGCCCGAAGACGCCGAACCCATGGACAGGATCTTCGCCGACTTCGAGGAGAAGATCGTGCCGGGGATGACGCATTGGCAGCATCCGCGCTTCTTCGCTTATTTCCCGGCCAACGCGGCGCCGGTCTCCGTGGTGGCCGAGTACCTCGTCTCCGCGATGGCTGCGCAATGCATGCTGTGGCAGACCTCGCCGGCGGCGACCGAACTCGAAACACGCACCGTCGACTGGATGCGCCAGGCGCTCGGCCTGCCGGAAGGGTTTTCCGGCGTCATCCAGGATTCGGCCTCGTCGGCGACACTCAATGCTGTGCTGACCATGCGCGAGCGGACGCTGGACTGGCAAGGCAACAAAAGGGACTGACCGGGCAGGGGCGGCTGCGCATCTATTCCTCGGATCAGGTGCACACGTCGATCGACCGGGCGATCTGGGTCTCGGGCATCGGCGAGGACAATCTGGTGCGCATTCCCGTCAGCGGCCGCTTTCGCGCCATGGACACCGCTGCCCTGGAAGCAGCCATCGTGGCCGACCGGCAAGCCGGCCTGCTGCCGGCAGGCATCATCGCTTGCGTCGGCGGCACCAGCACGGGCGGTACGGACGACATTGCGGCGGTTGCGGAGGTCGCCAAGCGGCATGGGCTCTACCTTCATGTCGATGCGGCCTGGGCTGGGTCGGCGATGATCTGCCGGAGTACCGGCATTTCTGGACCGGTGTCGAAGGCGCAGATTCGATCGTCTTCAATCCGCACAAATGGCTCGGCGCGCAATTCGACTGCTCGATCCAGTTCCTGCGCGATCCCGAAAGCCATGTCCGGACGTTGGCGATCAAGCCGGACTATCTGAAGACGCATGGTCATGACGGCATCATCAACTATTCCGAATGGTCGGTGCCGCTCGGCCGGCGCTTCCGCGCCCTGAAACTGTGGTTCCTGCTGCGCGCCCACGGGCTGGAAAACCTGCGGGCGATGATCCGCAACCATGTCGCGTGGAGCGAAGGCCTTGCCGCGCGGCTGGCAAAGGAACCCGATTTCGAGATCGTCAGCGAGCCGATGCTGTCGCTGTTTTCGTTCCGGCACAGAGCGGGCTCAAACGCCGATGCCGACGAGCACAATCTGCGGCTGGTCAATGCGATCAATGATGATGGCCGCATCTACCTGACGCAGACGAGGGTCGACGGGCAGGTGGCGATAAGGTTCCAGGTCGGCCAGTTCGAGGCGACCGCCGCCGATGTCGATACCGCCTTCACTGTCATCTGCGACTGTGCAAGATCCCTGAGGAGCTGACAGGGATTGTCCCGAGGTAGCCAGCAGGGATTTGCGAGCAAGCATATGGCCGGGCAGGGCGAAGAGGCTAACCAGAACCTGACCGGCGTGTGGAGCGGGCGCTATTTCTATCCGCGTGAACTGGCGCCGGTCTCCTTCGTTGCGACGCTGATTGAGACCGCAACCAGGTTGATGGGGACGACCCATGAACCGGCCGGCCTGGTGACTGGCGCTGTGAGATACGCAACCTTGCAAGGGCAGCGCGATGGCAACTCCGTCTCCTTCGTCAAGACATACGACGATGCCGGTTTGAAGGTGCAGCCGATCGACTACAGCGGCATCCTGAACGGCGACGCAACGGAGATCAAAGGCAGCTGGCGAATTCGGGGAAGCTGGTCCGGAAAATTCCTGATGATCCGCGAGTCGGGCAAAATCGCTGCCGCCACCCGCAAGATGGCGGAGCGCGTCTGAACTGTATCTGCCCGGTTCGCCTTTGCAATCATCGATATTTCATTAGCCGGCGTCTCCCTTTTCACCGCTTTCGTTTTCGGCTATAAACAAGAAAAACGAAAACGGGGAGGTTCTCAATGTATCTGTCGCCGCGCCATGCCGAGATCATCCAGATGGCCAAGGATCATGGCCGCGTGCTGGTCGACGATTTGGCCACGCATTTCAACGTGACGCCGCAGACCATTCGCAAGGATCTCAACGATCTGTGCGACCAGCGGCTGCTTTCGCGCATCCATGGCGGAGCCCTGTTCCCTTCTGGGATCGAGAACATGGAGTATGAGGCCAGGCGCAAGATCGCGGCGGACGAGAAGGAAGCGATCGGCCGCGCGGCGGCCAGGCTGATCCCCGACAACGCCTCGCTTTTCATCAATATCGGCACCACGACGGAAGCGGTCAGCAAGGCGTTGCTCGATCACAACGGCCTGATGGTCATCACCAATAATATCAATGTTGCCAATAGGATGCGCATATATCCCTCGATCGAGGTGGTGATCGCCGGCGGGGTGGTGCGCGGTTCGGATGGCGGTGTCGTCGGCGAGGCGGCGGTCGATTTCATCAGGCAGTTCAAGGTCGACTACGCCGTCATCGGCGCCTCTGCCATCGATCATGACGGCGCGCTGCTCGACTTCGATTTTCGCGAAGTGAAAGTGGCGCAGGCGATCATCGCCAATGCCAGACACGTGATTCTGGTTTCCGACCAGACCAAATTCGAGCGCACGGCGCCGGTGCGCATCGGCCATCTGTCGCAGGTCAACACCTTCATCACCGACCGTTGCGACATCGCATCGGTGCGCAAGATCTGTCAGGAGGCCGAGGTTCAACTGATCGAGACGTCGCTTGGATGAGGCTTCTTCACGGCCATCTCACGGGCTTGTGATATTTCGTTTGACATTCGTTATCAGTTCGAAATAATTCCGCCACGGTTTCGCAAAAGACCAAAAATGGTGCAATGCGAAATCGTGGAGGAGTTAAGTGGACACGTCTTCAGTCCGGGACATTTTCGTCATAGGTGGCGGTATCAACGGTTGCGGTATAGCCCGTGATGCCGTTGGGCGCGGGTTTTCGGTTTTTCTGGCTGAGATGAACGATCTTGCCAGCGGAACCTCCTCCGGCTCGACCAAGCTGATCCATGGTGGCCTGCGCTACCTTGAGTTCTACGAGTTTCGCCTGGTGCGCGAGGCGCTGATGGAGCGCGAGGTTCTGTGGAGGAACGCGCCGCACATCATCTGGCCGATGCGCTTCGTGCTGCCCTATGCCAAGGGCCTGCGTCCGGCCTGGCTGATCAGGCTTGGCCTGTTCCTCTACGACCATATTGGCGGGCGCAAATTGCTGCCTGCGACCAGGACGCTCGACATGGCAAGCGATCCGGCGGGCAAGCCTTTGAAACCCTTGTTCAAAAAGGCGTTCGAATATTCCGACGGCTGGGTCAATGATGCGCGGCTGGTGGCGCTCAACGCTCGCGATGCCGCTGACCGGGGTGCAACGATCCGAACCCGCACGAAGGTGGTCGGCGCGCGGCGCGAAAACGGCCTTTGGACAATCAAGATCGAGAACCTGCAGAGTGGCGAGACCGAAGAGGTCAAGGCCCGGCTGCTGGTCAATGCGGCCGGACCGTGGGTCGATCACGTGCTTTCCGGCGTCGTCGGCCTGAACGATGTGCACAATGTCCGCCTGGTGCAGGGCAGCCACATCGTCATCGCCAAGAAGTTCGACGATCCGCGCGCCTATTTCTTCCAGAACAAGGATGGCCGCATCATCTTCGCCATTCCCTACGAGGAAGAGTTCACGCTGATCGGCACCACCGACCAGGATTATCCCGGCGATCCGCACGATGTGAAGATCAGCGACACCGAGATCGACTATCTCTGTGCCGCCGCCAGCGAATATTTCGCGGTAGCCGTCAAGCGTTCCGACATCGTCTGGACCTATTCGGCCGTGCGTCCGCTCTATGACGACGGCGCTTCCAAGGCGCAGGAAGCGACGCGCGACTATGTGCTGAAGGCCGATGGCGGCGAGGGCGCCGCGCCGATCGTCAATGCCTTCGGCGGCAAGATCACCACCTATCGCCGGCTGTCGGAATCGATGCTGGAAAAGATCGAGGGTTTTCTCGGCAAGCGCGGCAAGCCGTGGACATCAGATGCGCCGCTGCCCGGCGGTGATTTCCCGGCCACGGGCTTCGACGCGCAAGTGGCGAAGCTGAAGACGGCCTATCCGTTCCTCGATGCGCGCCTCGCCCGCCGGTTGACGCGGCTTTACGGGACCCGCGCTCAGGCTCTGCTTGGCCTTGCCAAGTCGAATGCCGAGCTCGGCCGCAATTTCGGCGGCGATCTCTACGAGGCCGAAGTGCGCTATCTCGTTGAAAATGAATGGGCCGTCACGGCGGAAGATGTGCTGTGGCGGCGGACCAAGCGCGGCCTGCATCTCAGCCGCGAGCAGGTCGCGGCACTCGATGAATTCATGCACGGCATAAGCCGGCGGCATGTCGCGGCCGCCGAATGAAGAGGGTTTTGAGCTGATGCAGAAAGCCTGGGAGGAGGCGTCATGCTTGAACTGAGGAACGTCACCAAGACGGTCGGTGCGGTCGAGCACATCCGCGACGTGTCGCTGACGTTGCAGCACGGCTCGCTCAACGTTCTGCTCGGGCCGACGCTTTCCGGCAAGACCAGCCTGATGCGGCTGATGGCCGGCCTCGATGTGCCGACCTCCGGCTCGGTCTGGTTCGACGGCCAGAACGTTACCGGCACGCCGGTGCAGAAGCGCAAGATCGCCATGGTCTACCAGCAGTTCATCAACTATCCGGCAATGACGGTCTATGAGAACATCGCCTCGCCGCTCAGGGTGGCCGGCGTCGAGCAAGCCAAGATCGACAGCCAGGTGCGCGAAGCCGCGGGGTTGCTCAAGCTGACGCCGTATCTCGACCGCACACCGCTCAGCCTGTCGGGCGGCCAGCAGCAACGCACCGCGCTGGCGCGTGCGATCGTCAAGAATGCCAGCCTGGTGCTGCTTGACGAGCCGCTGGCCAATCTCGACTACAAGCTGCGCGAGGAATTGCGGGCCGAACTGCCGAGGATTTTTGCTGCCGCCGGCACCATCTTTGTCTACGCCACCACCGAGCCGCATGAGGCGCTGCTGCTCGGCGGCAACACGGCGACTTTGTCGGAAGGCCGCATCACCCAGTTCGGGCCGACCATCGACGTTTTCCGCAAGCCGGTCGACCTGGTGACGGCGAGGACCTTCGCCGATCCGCCGCTGAACACCATCGTTCTGGCCAAGAAGGGTCCCGACTTCCTGCTCGAAGGCGGGGTGAAACTGCCGGTGCCGCCCGAACTCGTCGGCATTGCCGACGGCAACTACACGATCGGCTTCCAGCCGCATCATCTGTCGCTCGAACGGCCCAATGCCTTGGCCGTGCCGGTGCGGGCAAAAGTCACCATCACCGAGATCACCGGCTCAGAGAGTTTCATCCATCTCGATTTCGCCGATGTGCGCTGGGTCATGCTGACCCATGGCATCAGGGATTTCGAGACCGACGAAGTGGTCGAGGTGTTCATCGATCCGCGTCACATCATGGTCTTCGACGAGCACGGCCGCGCCGTGACCGCGCCGAAGCTGGCGGCTTGAGGAGGACGATATGGCGCGCATCGACGTCAACCATGTCAGGCATTCCTACCTGCCGAACCCGCAGAAGGATGCCGATTTCGCGCTCAGGGAAGTGCACCACACCTTCGAGGATGGCGGCGCCTATGCGTTGCTCGGGCCGTCCGGCTGCGGCAAGACCACGCTGCTCAATATCATTTCGGGGCTGCTTCACCCCTCGCACGGCCAGTTGCTGTTCAACGGCAGGGACGTGACCAATCTGTCGACGCAGGAGCGCAACATTGCGCAGGTGTTCCAGTTCCCGGTCATCTACGACACCATGACCGTCTACGACAATCTGGCCTTCCCGCTGCGCAATCGCGGCGTGCCGGAGGCCGATGTCGACCGCAAGGTGCGTGAGACGCTGGAGATGATCGATCTGGCGTCCTGGGCGAAGAAGAAGGCGAGGGGCCTGACCGCTGACCAGAAGCAGAAGATATCGCTCGGCCGCGGACTGGTGCGCTCCGATGTCAACGCCATCCTGTTCGACGAGCCGCTGACCGTCATCGACCCGCACATGAAATGGGTGCTGCGTTCGCAATTGAAGCAGCTCCATCGCCGCTTCGGCTACACCATGGTCTATGTCACGCACGACCAGACCGAGGCGCTGACCTTCGCTGACCAGGTCGTGGTCATGTACGATGGCGGCATCGTGCAGATCGGCACGCCGGCGGAACTGTTCGAACGGCCGCGCCATACCTTCGTCGGCTATTTCATCGGTTCGCCCGGCATGAACGTCATGCCGGTGGCGATCGAAGGCAGGACGGCAACGCTCGGGTCGCAACGGATCGAGTTGCCGGGCGTACCGAAGGCGGACGGCAGCGCCGTCGAGCTTGGTATCCGTCCCGAATATGTGCGGCTGGGCCGCGAGGGCATGGCCGTTTCGATCAGCAAGGTCGAGGATGTCGGCCGCCACAAGGTGGTGCGCGCCAGACTGGAAGGTCGAGACATCGCCGCGGTGATCGGCGAGGACGAGACCGTGCCGGCCGAACCAAAGGTGCGGTTCGATCCAGCCGGTATCAACATCTATGCCGATTCCTGGCGCGTCGAGATGGGGGCATAGATGGACAAGACCTGGAACAACAAGGCCTGGTTCCTCGTGCTGCCGGTGCTGGTGCTGGTGGCCTTCACCGCCGTCATCCCGCTGATGACGGTCGTCAACTATTCGGTGCAGGACACGTTCGGCAACAATGTCTTCACCTGGGCCGGCACCGAATGGTTCGAGGAACTGCTGTCGTCGAGCCGCTTCTGGGAAGCGATGGTCCGCAACCTGATCTTTTCCTTCATCATCCTGGCGATCGAGGTGCCACTCGGCATCTTCATCGCGCTCAACATGCCGAAAAAAGGCTGGGGCGTGCCGGTCTGCCTGGTGCTCATGTCGCTGCCGCTGCTGATCCCGTGGAACGTCGTCGGCACCATCTGGCAGGTGTTCGGCCGTAACGACATCGGGTTGCTTGGCTATTATCTCAATGCGATCGGCATCGACTACAATTACGTGCAGGATCCGTTCGATGCCTGGGTAACGATCATCGTCATGGATGTCTGGCACTGGACCAGCCTCGTCGTGCTGCTCTGCTATGCCGGCCTGGTCTCGATCCCGGATGCCTTCTACCAGGCAGCCAAGATCGACGGCGCCTCGCGCTGGGCGGTGTTCCGCTACATCCAGCTGCCGAAGATGCAGCGCGTGCTTTTGATCGCGGTGCTGTTGCGCTTCATGGACAGTTTCATGATCTACACCGAGCCCTTCGTCGTCACCGGCGGCGGGCCCGGCAATTCGACGACGTTCCTGTCGATCGACCTCGTCAAGACGGCGCTCGGCCAGTTCGACCTTGGTCCGGCGGCCGCGATGTCGCTGGTCTACTTCCTCATCATCCTGTTGTTGTCGTGGGTGTTCTACACCGTGATGACCAACTACGACGCGGAGCGCTGAGATGGCTGGCGCCAATGAACGAACCGAGCGCAATGCGATGAACGGAACGGCTACATCGGGAGGCCTGGCCAGTTCGCTGTCGCAGAGCGACCTCGACAAGCGCATGCGCCGGCGCGGCGAGGAATCGCGCTGGTGGTGGATCGTGCCGACGCTCTACATCTTCGTGCTGCTGTTGCCGATCTACTGGCTCATCAACATGAGCTTCAAGACCAATGCGGAGATCGTCAACTCGCTGACGCTCTACCCGCACGCGCCGACGATCGCCAACTACGTCACCATCTTCACCGAGAAGGTCTGGTATTCCGGCTACATCAACTCGATCACCTATGTCGTCATGAACATGGTGATTTCGGTGTCCGTTGCGCTGCCGGCGGCTTACGCCTTCTCGCGCTACCGCTTCCTTGGCGACAAGCATCTGTTCTTCTGGCTGCTGACCAACCGCATGGCGCCGCCAGCGGTGTTCGCGCTGCCGTTCTTCCAGCTCTACTCGGCGTTCGGCCTGATCGACACACACATAGCGGTGGCGCTCGCCCACTGCCTGTTCAACGTGCCGCTGGCGGTGTGGATCCTCGAAGGCTTCATGTCTGGGGTGCCGAAGGAGATCGACGAGACCGCCTATATTGACGGCTATTCGTTCCCGCGCTTCTTCGTCAAGATCTTCATGCCGCTGATCGCCAGCGGCATCGGCGTCGCCTGCTTCTTCTGCTTCATGTTCTCATGGGTGGAACTGCTGATCGCCCGTACGCTGACCACGACCGATGCCAAGCCGATCGCCGCCACCATGACCCGCACTGTCTCGGCCTCCGGTATGGATTGGGGGCTGCTCGCCGCCGCCGGCGTTTTGACGCTGATCCCCGGCGCGCTCGTCATCTGGTTCGTGCGCAACTACATCGCCAAAGGCTTCGCCCTGGGGAGGGTGTGATGAAGCGAACGCAAGAGTTCGTCCGCAGCACCATCTTTGAGGGCTTCGCCCTGGGGAGGGTATGATCATGAACTTCGACTTTTCCTGGATGGCATGGACCTGGCCGACGGCCGCTTTTTTCGGCGTCATCGCCCTGCTGCTGGTCGGCATGGGCGCCTGGGAATATGCCTCGCCGGGCGGCAATCCGCGCGTCGGCGTGCTGCGCTTCGAGACGACGCGCGGCGACCGCCTGTTCCTATCGCTGCTCGGCAGCGCTTTTATCCATCTCGCTTGGCTGGGTCTTGTCGGACCGAGCCTCTGGTGGGCTCTCGCTCTCTCCGTGGTCTACGCCATTGGCGTGTTCCGTTACGTATAGAGGGGGAAACTGTTGGAGCGGCAGCGTGCCGGCCGCCGCTCCAGATCGCACTTGAAACCTGAAACAGTGGAGGAAACACATGCGACGGCAATTTTTAACATCAACAACGGCCCTTGTCCTGTTGCTCGGCGTAGGCAATGCCTATGCCGGGATGGATGAGGCAAAAGCCTTTCTGGACAAGGAGATAGGCGGCGTGTCGACGCTTTCTCGCGCCGACCAGGAAAAGCAGATGCAGTGGTTCATCGACGCGGCCAAGCCCTTTGCCGGCATGGACATCAAGGTGGTCTCGGAAACCCTGACGACCCACAAGTATGAGTCAGAGGTGCTGGCACCGGCCTTTACCGCCATCACCGGCATCAAGGTCACGCATGACGTCATCCAGGAAGGCGACGTCGTCGAAAAGATCCAGACCCAGATGCAGACCGGCCAGAACATCTATGACGGCTGGGTCAACGATTCGGACCTGATCGGCACGCATTGGCGCTACCAGCAGGTGCGCAACCTGACTGACTGGATGGCGGGCGAAGGCAAGGACGTTACCGATCCGATGCTCGACGTCAACGACTTCATCGGCACCAAGTTCACCACCGCGCCGGACAAGAAGCTCTACCAACTGCCCGACCAGCAGTTCGCCAACCTCTACTGGTTCCGTTACGACTGGTTCAACGACGAGAAGAACAAGGCCGACTTCAAGGCCAAGTACGGCTACGATCTCGGCGTGCCGGTCAACTGGTCGGCCTATGAGGACATCGCCGCGTTCTTCACCGGCCGCGATGTCAACGGCAAGAAGGTCTATGGCCACATGGACTACGGCAAGAAGGATCCGTCGCTCGGCTGGCGGTTCACCGACGCCTGGCTGTCGATGGCCGGCAACGGCGACAAGGGCCTGCCGAACGGCCTCCCGGTCGACGAATGGGGGATCAAGGTCGACGCCAATTCAAGGCCTGTCGGCTCGTGCACCGCGCGCGGTGGCGACACCAATGGACCAGCATCGGTCTATGCCATCCAGAAGTATCTCGATTGGCTGAAAGCCTATGCGCCGCCGGAAGCCCAGGGCATGACCTTCTCCGAATCCGGCCCCGTGCCGTCGCAGGGCAATGTTGCCCAGCAGATCTTCTGGTACACCGCGTTCACCGCCGACATGGTCAAGCCCGGCCTGCCGGTCATGAACGACGACGGTACACCGAAGTGGCGCATGGCGCCGTCGCCGCACGGCTCCTACTGGAAGGACGGCATGAAGCTCGGCTATCAGGACGTCGGCTCCTGGACGCTGATGAAGTCGACGCCGACCGACCGCGCCAAGGCCGCTTGGCTCTATGCGCAGTTCGTCACCTCGAAGACCGTCGACGTGAAGAAGAGCCAGGTTGGCCTGACCTTCATTCGCGACTCCACCATCCATGACAAGAGCTTCACCGAACGTGCGCCGAAGCTCGGCGGTCTGATCGAGTTCTACCGCTCGCCGGCCCGTGTGCAGTGGACGCCGACCGGTACCAACGTGCCGGACTATCCGAAGCTGGCGCAGCTCTGGTGGCAGAACATCGGTGACGCATCCTCGGGTGCCAAGACACCGCAGGAAGCCATGGATTCGCTGTGCGCCGATCAGGAAAAAGTCATGGCCCGTATCGAGAAATCCGGTGTCCAGGGCGACATCGGACCGAAGATGGCCGAAGAGCATGACCTTGCCTACTGGAACGCCGACGCGGTCAAGGGCGGCAATCTGGCGCCTCAGCTGAAGCTCGAGCAGGAGAAGGACAAGCCGATCACCATCAACTACGACGAACTGGTCAAGAGCTGGCAGAAGTAAGACTGCCTATGCGGGCGCTCGCGCCCGTGTGAAATTGGGGGAGGCGGCGCGTTGCCGTCTCCCTTCTTTGTATCCAGGTGGAGGACACGGGAATGAACGGTTTTGTGCTGGCGATCGACCAGGGAACGACATCAACCCGGGCGATCCTGTTCGACGGCCAGATGAAAGTCGCCGGCAGCGGGCAGAAGGAATTCACCCAGCACTATCCGGCCTCCGGCTGGGTTGAGCACGATCCGGAAGAGATCTGGGCAAGCGTCGTGACGACCGTGAAGGCTGCGCTGAAAAAGGGAGGCTGTGAAGCATCCGAAGTGGCGGCGATCGGCATCACCAACCAGCGCGAAACCGTCGTCATCTGGGACAAGGCGACGGGCAAGCCGATCCACAACGCCATCGTCTGGCAGGACCGGCGCACCGCACCGCTGTGCCATAAACTGAAGAAGCAGGGGCTGGAGAAGACATTCACGCGCAAGACCGGCTTGCTGCTCGATCCCTATTTCTCGGGCACCAAGATCGCCTGGATGCTCGACAAGGTGAAGGGCGCGAGGAGACGTGCCGAGAAAGGCGAATTGCTGGCCGGCACCATCGACAGCTTTCTGATCTGGCGGCTGACCGGCGGCAAGGTCCACGCCACCGACGCCACCAACGCCTCGCGTACGCTGGTCTACAACATCGAGAAAAATGCCTGGGACGACGAGCTTTTGGCCATTCTCGACATCCCGGCCAAAATGCTGCCGGAGGTCAAAGACTGCGCCGACGATTATGGAGTGACCGAGAAAAATCTGTTTGGCGCCGAGATAAAGATCCTCGGTGTCGCCGGCGACCAGCATGCCGCGACCATCGGCCAGGCCTGCTTCGAGCCTGGCATGATGAAATCCACCTATGGCACCGGCTGCTTCGCGCTGCTCAACACCGGCAGCGATCTGGTGCGTTCGAAGAACCGGCTCTTGACCACCATCGCCTATCGGCTGAACGGCAAGACCACCTATGCGCTGGAGGGTTCGATCTTCATCGCCGGGGCTGCCGTGCAATGGCTGCGCGACGGCATCAAGGTGATCGGCAAGGCCGAGCAGAGCGGCAAACTGGCTGCCGAGGCCGACCCGACGCAAAACGTCTATCTGGTGCCGGCCTTTGTCGGATTGGGTGCGCCGCATTGGGACGCCGAAGCGCGAGGCGCCATCTTCGGACTGACACGCAATTCCGGTCCGGCGGAATTTGCACGCGCGGCACTCGAAGCCGTCGCCTACCAGACCCGCGACTTGCTCGACGCCATGCGCAAGGACTGGAAAGGCACGTCGGCCAAGACGGTGCTCAGGGTCGATGGCGGCATGGTGGCATCGGACTGGACCATGCAGCGCCTGGCCGACATTCTCGATGCGCCGGTCGACCGCCCGACCATCCTCGAGACGACCGCGCTGGGTGCTGCCTGGCTCGCCGGTTCGAAAGCCGGCGTGTGGCCGAAGGCGAAGGACTTCGCCAAGAGCTGGGCGCTCGAGCGGCGGTTCAAGCCGGAGATGGATGTCTCGACACGATCCGCCAAGCTGGCAGGCTGGCGCGATGCCGTGCGCAGGACCTTGAGCGCATAAGGAAAGACCCGCGCCGTTTCCGACGCGGGTCTTCTACTCACACTTACCTGCTACTGATACTCATCCTTGGATCAGTAGGGCGAACGGCATTCCTGCCGCGGGCCGTAGTTCGGCTGGAACGTGTTGTCCGAAGAGCGGTAGCTGCGATAGTGGTCATAGCACCACTGCACGTGCGAGTTGCCTTCGTAGACGCGGTTGTTCTCGTTGTTGATGATTGCACCGGTGATCAAGGCACCAGTCGCGAATGCCGCCAGCGGGAACCAATAGTCGCCGTGGCGGCGATAACCACGGTGGTAATCGCGATAGCCGCGATGACCATTCCAATAGCCGCCGCCGTCATTGTTTCGTGCAAAGTTGCGATTGCCGTTGAAATTGCGGTTGCCGAAATTGCGATTGCCGAAGTGGCGATTCTTCATCCATGGCTTGTAGTCAACGGTCTGTACATCGCTCGAAGCTGATGCCGCCTGCGGCACAAACATCTGCGCAGCGTTGGCCGGCATAGCTGCGGCAGCGGCAAACGAAACTGACAAGGTGGTCGCCAGTATACCCGTTACGATCTTGTTCATTGTCTTCTCCTTCGAAAGGGTGATTGACGTCCCTTGTGGCGAGACAACGAGCGATGCACTGGATGGTTCCTCGCAAAACACCAAGTTGCTGATCTGTAATGTTTCTCTAGCCTGACACCAGCGCTGCAAAGTGCTCAGCCAATGGCTCTGCAGCGCCTATATCTCGCTTCATCGAAATGGCCGTTTGGGCAAGTCGACGACGTCGGAAAAGCTTGGCTCTCCGATCCGTTTTTTCCGGTTGACCGGTTGAGCCACTCTCCCTATGTTCCGCGCAATTTCGAGGGCGGCCTTTTCAAGCCCGCGGGAGCGCGTAGCTCAGCCGGTAGAGCAACTGACTTTTAATCAGTAGGTCATGGGTTCGAATCCCATCGCGCTCACCAAATCAACCCAGGATGCAGCAAGGCACGCGGTCAGTCTGCGTGCCCGCAAATTGGGCGAGCGCAGGCCCGGGGCTTCCGCGATCAGCCCATAGGCTAACGCGATCACACAGTTCACAATGCAATCACAAGCGGTCGATTCCTTCAGGGATGTAGCCACTCCAAAAGCCCGTCGCAGGTCGCTCCTGTGGCGGGCTTTTTATTGATCGGGACTGTTTTGGGGCCACGGCGCACCGCATTGTTGACCCCCAGCGCCCTTCTTCACCGTCGGCGTGATCCCCTCGCTCCGTAATTCCTTGCGACTATATTAGAGAAGGCGCATGTTTGTCGTAGAGCAGTCTCAAATCTCAGCGACGGAGCCAAACAGTGTGCAGCAACTGCGACGGTGAAGGGCTTGGCCGGAGGGATTTCCTCAAAGTCGGCGCGGAACTCGTTGCGTTCGGTTTTGGTGGAGCGTCATGGCCGGCGCGCGCGGACGAGAGCGCGGCGCCGCAGCTGACCCTCGATGAATCACTGGCTGCGCTGAAATCCGGCAATGAACGCTATATCAGCCACCCGGAACTTTGCTCGATCGACCTTGCCGCGCAACGGAACGCTGTCGCCGCACACCAGGCGCCCTGGGCCACGATCATCAGTTGCGCCGACAGTCGCGTTCCGCCGGAGCTGATCTTCGGCGGCCACGGTGTTGGAGAACTGTTCGTCGCCCGGAATGCCGGCAACCTCGTCGACACCGCGACGCTCGGCACGGTTGAATACGGCGCGGCGGTGCTCGGCTCACCCTTGATTGTCGTCCTGGCGCACACAAGTTGCGGAGCCGTCAAGGCTGCGTGCGACGTGGTCACCAAGAACGCGACCTATCCCGGCGCGATCGGCCCGATGATCGAGCCGATCCTGCCTGCCGCGATAGCAGTGCGCAGCCAAGCGGGCGATTTCGTCGACAACACCGCCAAGGAGAGCGCGCGGAGAACGGCGATGCGCCTGACCGCTTCGAGCAAACTGCTGGCCGGTCTCACCAAGGCGGGAAGGCTGAAGATCGTCGCGGCGATCTATGACCTTCAAACAGGTGCCGTGACCTACATCGAATAACGACGCCCGACGCGCAGCGATCCCTCACCCACTCCGCGACAAATGCACGTCGAGCACAGCGGCCTTCTTTGCAATCAGGCCTTCCAGATCCGCGTCCGACCGTTTGGTCCCGGTCCGTTCGCGCAGCAGCGAGATCACCGCGCTCATTGAAAGTGGGGTGATTTGGGAAAGCGGCGCGGGCTGGCTACCCAGAATGGCATCCACCGCGCCGGCAACATCCGGGGTCTCCGTTGGTGCTCGCATGGTCGATTCCTTTCTGTTCAGGCCGGGCTCGGCGATATCGGCCGGTGCTCTGACACCGCGATCGAAGACGACTGCCAGGCCGTTCTTGACGGCCAGCGCTGCGACCATATCGTCGAGCTTGCGGTCTGAGAGGGCTGGATCCGTGGGTTTCAACATCCTGCGGACCACCTTGGCGGCCTGATCCGTCGACACGAAGTCATAACGCCGTTTTCTGGCCTCGACATATTGTTCGATGATCATGCCCAGGCGTCGGGCTGCAATATCCCTGGGTTCTTGCGCATCCTTCGGTTCCTGCACTTGGGCCTCCTTGGGCTGCCGTGCGTGCAAATTCGGCAGCCCACAGGAAATAGGGCGGCAAGGTCGGACATCAAACGCTCTTCGATCATTCGGCGCATCTGCCAATGAGGCCGGAACGATCCTGCGGCTGAAGCATTTCGCTCCATGACCAGCTCATTGAGGGAAGGCCGGGCCATGAAGATCGCCCATGTCGCACCATTGTACGAATCCGTGCCGCCAAGGCTCTATGGTGGGACGGAGCGCATCATCTCCTACCTTACCGAGGCTCTTGTCGACCTCGGCCACGACGTGACGCTGTTCGCCAGCGGCGACACCAAGACCTCTGCCAGGCTCGTGCCATGCCGCGAGCGGGCGCTTCGTCTCGATCCCCGTCCGTTGAAATCCGAGATCGCGGCGCATCTGTCGATGCTCGACGAGGTCAGGAAACGGGCCGACGATTTCGACGTCATTCACTTCCATCTCAGCCATTTCCTGCATTTCCCGTTTTTCCGCGACATGTCGCGGCGTACGGTGACGACGCCGCATGGCAGGCTGGACTACGCGGACCTCGCACAAGCCTATGATCGGTTCCCACGCTTCCCGATGATTTCGATATCGCGCAGCCAGCGGGCGCGATTCGCATCCGCGAACTGGCTGGCGACAATCCACCACGGCCTGCCGGTCGATCTCTACGAACCCGAATTCGAGGCAGGCTGGGATGGCGGCTATCTTGCTTTTCTCGGCAGGATGTCGCGCGACAAGCGCCCGGATCGGGCGATCGAGATCGCTCGCCGCACCGGCTTGAAGCTCAAGCTCGCGGCCAAGATCGGTGATGACGATCGCGCCTATTTCGAGGAAGTCGTCCAGCCGATGATCGATGGCGACCAGATCGAATATGTCGGCGAGATCAATGAGCAGCAGAAGACGGCGTTCCTCGGAAACGCCGCCGCCCTGCTTTTCCCGATCGATTGGCCGGAGCCATTCGGCCTTGCCGTGATCGAGGCGATGGCCTGCGGGACACCTGTCATCGCCTGGAGTTGTGGCGCCATGCCGGAGATCGTCGACCACGGCGTGTCCGGTTTCGTCGTCGAGACCATAGAGGATGCCGTTGCCTCCATGCCGGCTCTCCTGCAGCTCGACAGGCGGCAAGTCCGGGCGGTGTTCGAGCGGCGCTTTTCGGCCCGCAGGATGGCTCAGGACTACGCCGCAGCCTATGCAGAGCTGGTCGACGCCGGCGGTCACGTAAAGGCCTCGTAGCGGTACTCCTTCCGGAAATGAACAGGGACAGGCCTATTGACCATCACCCAACTCGACGAGCGCACGCTTGATCCTGCAATAGCCCTGGCTTCCCTGGACGAAACCGCGCCACGGGAGCCGCACAGGCTGTTCGCCCTCAAGCATGGCGACTGCTTTGTCGTCGCCGACGCCTATGGCGATATACGCGGTGTCGGGGACGGGTTCTTTCGCGACGACACGCGCGTGCTCTCCGAATTTCGTCTAACCGTCGGTGGGCGGTCGACGTCATTGCTTGGCGCGTCGCTGAGCCAGGACAACGTCCTCTTCACCGCCAATCTGACCAATCTGCCGATTGAAAGCGCTGCTGGCCGCCAGATTCCGCAAGGCGCAATTCATATCGAGCGCGTCAGGCTGCTGTGGGAGGAAAGGCTGTATGAGCGCATAACGCTCTCCAATTACAGTCGGGAGCATTCGACGATCCTGCTGTCGCTAGGCTTTGGCGCCGATTTCCGCGATATGTTCGAGGTCCGGGGCTCGACCCGCTCGAAGCGCGGAACCGCCCATACGGCAGAGATTGCCCAGAACGCGGTCGTGCTCCGCTACGAAGGCCTGGACAAGGTGGTGCGGACATCGGCGATATCGTTTTCGCAGACGCCCGATCAACTGACCTCCGAACGGGCGGATTTCGTCATCGCCGTCACCAAGCGCAGCAGCCAGACGCTTTACGTGGAGGTGGGCAACGAGACAGATGATCGCCCCGAAAACCATCGGTTTCGCGCTGCTGCTGCCCGTGCCCGTTTCGGCATGCGCGCCAAACGCCGGCATGGCGCGACGCTGCACAGTTCGGGCCGCGTTTTCAACGACTGGATGGCGCGGGCTCGCGCCGATGTCGCGCTGCTCACCACGGAACTGCCGACCGGGCCGTATCCCTATGCCGGCATTCCCTGGTTCTCCACCGCCTTCGGTCGGGATGGCGTGATTTCAGCCTTGCAGATGCTTTGGCTCAATCCTGGGCTGGCGCGTGGCGTTCTTGCATTTCTCGCCCAGCACCAGGCAACAGAGACCTCGCCTTTCAGCGATTCCGAACCCGGCAAGATCATGCACGAGACCCGCAAGGGCGAGATGGTGGCGCTCAGCGAGTTGCCGTTCGGCCGCTACTACGGCGGTGTCGACACCACGCCGCTCTACATCCATCTTGCCTGTGCCTATGCGGACCGTACGGGGGACATAGCCTTCATCGATACGCTGTGGCCATCGCTGTGCGCCGCGGCCGAGTGGATCGAAACGGCGAGCCGTTCGACGGGTTTTCTCACCTACCAGCGCGCGGCGGAATCCGGCCTTGCCAACCAGGGATGGAAGGACAGTTTCGATTCCGTCTTTCACGCCGATGGCCGCATTCCGAAGGGGCCGATTGCGCTGGTCGAGGTGCAGGGCTACGTCTTCGCGGCATTCCAGGGGTTGGCGAAACTGGCACGGCTGCGCGGCGAAACGGAGCGGGCGGAGGGGTGGGAAATACGCGCGGACACACTTCGCCAAAAAGTCGAGCGCCATTTCTGGATCGAGGACCTCAGCTACTATGCGCTGGCGCTGGATGGCGACGGTCAGCCCTGCAAGGTGCGCACATCCAATGCCGGTCACCTGCTTTATGTCGGTCTTCCCAGCCCGGATCGCGCGCGCATGGTCGCCGACCAGCTGCTGTCGGCCTCGTTCCATTCCGGCTGGGGACTGCGGACGCTGGCGGACGATGCGATCTTCTTCAATCCGATGTCCTATCACAACGGGTCCATCTGGCCGCACGACACCGCGATCTGCGCGGCCGGACTGGCGCGATACGGCAGGCGCGACAGCGTGGTGCGGTTGATGAGCGGAACCTTCGAATCCGCCGTCCATTTCAACATGCGTCTGCCCGAACTGTTTTGCGGCTTCACGCGCGCGGCCGGCGAGGCACCGATTGCCTATCCGGTGGCTTGTCTGCCGCAAGCCTGGTCCGCGGGCTCGGCCTTCATGCTCATGCAATCGTGTCTCGGCCTTCAGATCGATGGCTGGGCAGGCGAGATCCATGTGACCCGGCCGCGCCTGCCGATCGGCATCGACAGCCTCGTCATTCGGCATCTTTCGGTAGGGCAAGCGGCGGTGGATCTGACATTCCAGCGCGTGGGAGATCGTGTCGGCGCCTTCCTTGCCGAACCGCATGAGGGGCTGGTGCCTCTGGTGGTCAGGAGCTGAAAAATCGGAACCATCCCGCGCCACGGGCGTTGGACCCCCACTATGGGTGCCGAAAACTCCCAGCCAAAGGAAGTGGTTACGGTATCCCATTGAAAGGTAATCGATTTCAATGCCCGATAGCAGTTCCTACCTGGTCGCTCCCTCAATCGCATTGTGGCTCTTCACCCTTGCAGCTGTTGGCGTCTTGATCATTGCGCTGGTGACGATGATGTTGCGGGCGCGCAGGGGCAGGAGGCCGGCCGCTGTGGAGGCTGACCTGGCTCGTGGCCCGTTGCCGGAATTCGAGAAGAATGGGAAATCCGCTGTCGCCGCGCTGGTGCAATGGTCACCCGAAACACTGCGTCACATCCTGGCAACCGAACTCCCAGATGCCCAGGTGATCGTCGTCTCCAATCGTGAGCCGTATATTCACAACCGCGAGGGCGACGACATCAAACTGGTCGTACCCGCCAGCGGGCTCGTCTCCGCCCTCGAGCCGATCACGCGTGCCTGCGCAGGCACCTGGATCGCCTATGGCGGTGGTTCGGCCGACGCGCTTGTGGTCGACAAGAACGACCGGATCGAGGTGCCGCCGGACAATCCTTCCTACACGCTGCGCCGGGTCTGGCTGAGCGAGGAGGAGCAGCAAGGCTATTATCTCGGCTTTGCCAATGAAGGTCTCTGGCCGCTGTGCCATATCGCCTTCACCCGGCCGATATTCCGCGCCTCGGATTGGGAAGCCTATGAGGCGGTCAACCGCAAATTCGCCGACACCGTTATCGCGGAAGCCCGCAATGAGCGGCCGATCGTGCTGGTCCAGGATTACCATTTCGCGCTGCTGCCGCGGATGATCCGGGAGCGCCTGCCGGAGGCGATCATCATCACCTTCTGGCACATTCCCTGGCCGAATTCGGAAGTGTTCAGCATCTGCCCGTGGCGCGAGAAGATTCTCGACGGCCTGCTCGGCAGTTCGATTGTCGGCTTCCACACCCAGTTCCATTGCAACAACTTCATCGACAGCGTCGACCGTTTCCTGGAAAGCCGGATCGAGCGCGAGGATTCAGCCATTTCCTATGGCGGCGAGATCAGCCTGGTTCACGCCTATCCGATTTCAATCGAATGGTCGCCACCGCACCTGGACAAACTGCCCGACGTCGCGCAATGCCGTCGCCAGGTTCGCGAGAAATTCGGCCTGGCCGAACATGTCAAACTGTGCGTGGGTGTTGAACGTCTCGACTACACCAAAGGCATCCTCGATCGCTTCAATGCGCTCGATGAACTGCTGACGCTTCACCCGGAATGGATCGGCAAGGTAGCGTTCCTGCAGATCGCGGCGCCCAGCCGCGGCACTCTGCCTGCCTATCAACAATTGTACGAGGAGTGCCTGCGCCATGCCGAGGATCTCAACCAGCGCTATGGCCGCCAAGGCTACACGCCCGTCCTGATGGTGACGGAACATCACTCGCAGCTGCAGGTCTACGAAATCTACCGTGCCGCCGACGTTTGCATGGTTACCAGCCTGCATGACGGCATGAACCTGGTTGCCAAGGAGTTTGTCGCGGCGCGCGAGGATGAACAGGGTGTGCTGCTGCTCAGCATGTTCGCCGGCGCCTCCAAGGAGCTGCTGGAAGCACTCATCGTCAATCCTTATGACGCGGCGATGATGGGCGACATCCTGTTGCAGGCCTTGACCATGTCCGAGGAGGAGCAACGCCAGCGGATGCGACGCATGCGCGAGATCGTGCGCGAAAACAATGTCTATCGGTGGGCGGGCAGCATGCTTCTCGATGCTGCGCGTTTGCGCAAGCGTGATGCAGTCGATCGTGCCGTGGGTGCTGCTCCAGCGGCCGCAGCCAATGTGATATCGCTGCTTGATCGCCGACGCGTGGCGGCGCTGTGATGTCGATATCGCCAAACCCGCCGGAACCCGTCGTCCCGCAAGGGCCATGGAGCCTGTTCCTCGATATCGATGGCACGCTTCTCGAACACGCCGCGCATCCCGATGCGGTGGTTGTCAGTGAGGAATTGCGCATGCTGTTGACACGGCTTGAATCGCAATTGGACGGAGCATTGGCGTTCATCACGGGACGGTCGATCGCCGCCGTCGACCATCTCTTCCAGCCCCTCAGATTGCGCGCCGCGGGCCTCTATGGCCTCGAGCACAGGCTGGCACGCGATGGTCCGGTCGAAGCGGCTGTCGAACCGGCCGACATTGCAGCGCTTGCCAACCAAATCGCGACGGAACTGGACAATGCGGACGTCTACATCGAACGCAAGGGACCAATCCTGGCCATCCATACACGCGCAGCCCCGCATTTGCTGCAGCGCGCGACGGAGCTGGTCGAACAGGCATTGGACAAATTACCCGCGGGATATCGGGTCTTGGCCGGAAATGCCGGTGTGGAGCTGATGCCACTGGAGGCGGCGAAGGGAGCGGCCATCCGACGCTTCATGCAAATTCCGGCTTTCAGGGGACGCCGACCGGTGTTCCTTGGTGACGATACGTCAGACGAGAACGGGTTCGAGGTCGTCAACGAATTGGACGGCATCTCGGTTCGCATAAAGCCGCATGGATCGACAGCGGCGCCTTTTGCGCTGGCCGGCGTGGATGCGGCCTTGGCCTGGCTGGACGGGATGAGCAGACGCGAGACTGCGGCCACGCTGGCCGCAATGGCCAAATAAACCGGATTGCACCGAACCCACTCATGCTTCACGCGCATGGAAGGAGTTTGCAATGACCCAACTCACCAGCTTCATCCGGGAAATCATGCCCGCCTGGCTGCGGCGGCGCTCTGACCCGCAAAGCGGTGATGCCAAGACGGCAGCCCAGCCGTTGCGTCCCGAAGACGCCGACGCGGTCTGGCGCAAGGCTGTCGAGAACGATTTGTTTGGAGCCAACACGACGGATTATGCCGAGACCGGCGGGAAGGGCCGCAATCGCCATTGACGGTTGCGCTCAGCCGTCCCCGAAAACCAGCGAGACATTGCCGCCGGCATGGCGTTCGAGCCGGCCGGCGAGGTCGAGTTCCAAAAGCACCATGAAGACCTGGGCCGGGTGCAGGCCGGTGTGGCGGATGATTTCGTCGACCGACACCGGCGTCGGGCCAAGCGCCTCGATGACCTCTGCGCGATCGCTCTCGCCGGGCGGCGGCGTGGCCGAGAAGTCGGGCGGGTCTTCAAAGGGCGGCACGTCAGGCGCCCGCATACCGGTCAGCGGCGCGATCGCCCTGGAAATATCCGATGCCTCGGTGACCAGCGTGGCGCCGTCCTTGAGCAGGCCGTTGGTGCCGGCGGCGCGTGGGTCAAGTGGCGAGCCCGGCACGGCGAAGACCAGCCGGCCCATTTCACCGGCAAGCCTGGCGCTGATCAGTGAGCCGAACGTTGTGCCGCCTCGACCACCACCAGCCCAAGGGCCGCACCTGCGACAAGGCGGTTGCGGCGTGGAAAATCCTGGGCGCGCGGCTGCCAGCCGAACGGCATTTCCGAAATGATGGCGCCGCGCTCGGCGATTTCCGCGCACAGGCCGGCATTTTCGGGCGGATAGGGAAGGTCGAGGCCTCCGGCCAGCACGCCGATCGTGCCGGTCGCGAGGCTGCCTTGATGCGCCGCCGTGTCGATGCCGCGCGCCAGGCCGGAGACGATGCCATAGCCGTTGCCGCCAAGATCGGCGGCCAGCATGCGCGCCATCTTGATGCCGGCCAGCGATGCGTTGCGGGCGCCGACGATGGCAATGCCCGGCAGCCGGAAGACAGCGGCATTGCCTTTGACCGCCAGAAGGGGTGGAGGATTGTCCATACTTCTCAGCAGGGATGGATAGTCGGGCTCGCCGATACCGACAAAACGCGCGCCAGTCTTGCGGGCTGCCTCGAGTTCGGCCTCGGCTTCGGCGATCGACGGAATGCGGGCGATCCGGCTGGCGCCGCCGGAAATCATCAGTTCCGGCAGGATTTCGAGCGCGACCTCGGCGGACCCGAAGCGGTTGATCAGGTCGCGAAAGGAGGCTGGGCCGACATTCTGGGTGCGGATCAGCCGCAACCAGCTCAGCCGCTGCCGGTCGCTGAGGCGCGGCCCGGCGGCCGGATCGCTCACCGCGGTGGCGTGCTCGCTCACCCCTTGGCTCCGATCTTGCCCTCGGTGTCGGCCAGCAGCCGCGAAATGTTCGCCCTGTGCTTGATGAAGACGATGACGCTCATCACCACGAACAGGATGGCAATCTGCGGTGTGCTCATGAAATAGAGGGCGATCGGCACGACGACGGCCGCCGTCAGTGCTGCCAGCGATGAGAAGCGAAACAGGTATGCCATCACCAGCCAGACGACGGCGAAGATCAGCGCCACCTGCCAGGCAAGGCCGATCAGCACGCCAAGATAGGTCGCGACGCCCTTGCCGCCCTTGAAGCCAAGCCAGGCCGGGAAGAGATGGCCGAGAAAGGCGCCGAGGCCGGCCCAGATCGCCGTTTCCGGCGCGAAATGGCCAGCAATCAGCACGGCGGCCGTGCCCTTCAGCGCATCGAGCAGCAAGGTCGCGGCGGCCAGGCCCTTGTTGCCAGTGCGCAGCACATTGGTGGCGCCGATATTGCCGGAGCCGATCTTGCGCACATCACCAAGGCCGGCGGCACGGGTAAGCAGCAGCCCGAAGGGAATCGAGCCGAGCAGATAGCCGAAAACAAGTGCTGGGATGATACCGTAGTTCATTGTTTCCCCCGTATTTTCTTATGTCATCGCCTTGGCCTGCGTTCAAGCCAAGGCGCAGACGAACGAGTCACCGATCAGGGGTCCTTCGCCTGGCGCTCTTTGGACGATTCGCCAGCCGCAGCCCTCCACCAGACGGGCAAGGAAATCAGGATTGTAAAAGCACATGCCGCCGTTCTTGTCCGGGCTCCTGTCTTCGAACTCGGCGATCCCGGCATCCAGGAAGCAAGTGAAAAGGAGGCGGCCCTCGGCTGCCGTATGGCGGCGCAGGAGGGTGAAGATGAACGCCGCGTCATCCGGGCTCTGGTGGGTGATCACAGAAAATAGCGAGACGACGTCAAAGGCCTGCAAGGGCAGCGGGAGTTCCGTCTGATTGGAGAGTGGGCGCCCTTTCGGATTATAGAGCGGGTGATGCGCGTCCAGAGGGACATAGGAGAAACGGGGGTCGAGTACGGTGGAGCGCAGGAAGTCGATCATCTCCGCGAAGCAGTCGACACCGGTGTAGGATCGGATCGGAATCCTGCGATTTAGAATAGCCTGGGTGAACCGGACGCCGCAGCCGAAGTCGAGGAGCCGGCTGGCTGCGAGGGTCTTCAATCCGATCTGCTGCCGCATCCTCTCCAGCAGCCAGGCACCGCTATCCTCCGGCGGCATCAGGGAACTCACCTTCTGGGAATTCCGGTTGAATTTCTGCGTCACGATGATCTTCGGCGCGGGACGAAGGCGATGCCACATCGACTGCAACCAGGAAGGATGATGCGATCTCATGGCAAAGGCTCTTGGAAGAGGCGGTGGATGACAGAAGATTGGCTGGTCGGCAGGGTTAAACTGAGAATACTGTGCGGCCTGCCACCAGTGTTTGCAAGACCTTGCCTTGCAGGCGCGCGCCCTCGAAACAGGTGTTTTTCGAGCGCGAGCGAATGCCGCTTTCGCTGACTATCCAGGGTTCGTCGAGATCGACAAGCGCAAGATCGGCGACAGCACCCGGCTTCAGCGTCCCGCCGGGCAAGCCGAACAGTTTTGCCGGCGCGGTGGAGAGCGTTTCGATCAGCCGCAGCAGCGGCACATCACCATTGTGGTAGAGCCGCAAGGCGGCACCAAGCAGTGTCTCGAGCCCGATGGCCCCGGCCGCCGCGTCGGCGAAGGGCAGGCGCTTGGTGTCGACATCCTGCGGATCATGCGAGGAGACGATGATGTCGATGGTGCCGTCCCTGACCGCCTCGATCATCGCCAGCCGGTCTTCCTCGGCGCGCAAAGGCGGCGTCAGGCGGAAGAAGGTGCGGTATTCGCCGACATCGTTTTCATTGAGCGACAGATTGTGGATCGACACGCCAGAAGTGACGGCAGCACCATCGGCTTTGGCGCGCGTCACGGCGTTTGCCGCCATTGCCGTCGAGATTTTTGCCGCGTGATAGGAGCCGCGCGTCAGACGGGCCAGAGCCAGATCACGTTCCAGCGGGATCGATTCGGCTTCACGCGGAATACCGGAGAGGCCGAGCCAGCTGGCGTACAGGCCTTCGTTCATGACGCCTGAGGAGCCGAGGTCGGCATCCTGCGTTTCATGCACGATGGTGGCGCCGAAGTCGCGGGCATAGGTCAGCGCGCGGCGCATCACCAGCGCGCTTGAAATGGTGTGGCGGCCATCGGTGAAGGCGACGGCGCCGGCCTCGCGCAACAGGCCGAACTCGGTCATCTCGCGGCCGTCGAGGCCCTTGGTGATCGCCGCCGCCGGGAAGATGTTGACGATCGCCGTGTCCTTGGCGGTGCGCAGCACGAACTCGACCAGTGCCACATTGTCGATGACCGGGTCGGTATCGGGCATCATGACGACGGAGGTGACGCCGCCGGCCGCCGCCGCGACGCTCGCCGAGGCGATGGTTTCGCGATGCTCGCCGCCCGGTTCGCCGATGAAGACGCGGCCATCGATCAGGCCGGGAATAATGGCCTTGCCAGCGCAATCGATGATGATAGCGCCATCGGGCGCGCCCTGGTTCAACGCTGCCTTGCCCGCGGCAACGATCTTGCGGCCATCGACAATGACGGAGCCGACTTCGTCGATGCCGCGCGAGGGGTCGACGATGCGGGCGCGTTCAAAGACCGTCGTGCTCATGCGCCGCGGCCCTCTTGATTACGACGGGGATCGAGCAGCGCTTCCATCACCGCCATGCGCACGGCAACGCCCATTTCCACCTGCTCCTGGATGACGCTTTGCGGGCCGTCGGCGATTTCCGAGGCGATCTCGACGCCGCGGTTCATCGGGCCTGGATGCATCACCATTGCGTCGTCCTTGGCGGCCTTCAGCTTTTCGGCGTCGAGGCCGAAATAGCGGAAATATTCGCGCACCGAAGGCACGAAGGCGCCTTCCATCCGCTCACGCTGCAGGCGCAGCATCATCACCACGTCGGCGTCCTTGAGGCCCTCGGCCATCGAACGGGTGACGATGACGCCCATCCTCTCGATACCGGAGGGCAGCAGCGTCGAAGGCGCGACGACCCGGACCTGCGCCCCGAGCGCGTTGAGCAGCATGATGTTGGAGCGCGCCACGCGCGAATGCAGGATGTCGCCGCAGATCGCGACGATCAGCTTCGACA
This sequence comes from Mesorhizobium kamtschaticum, assembly GCF_056174585.1. Lineage (NCBI taxonomy): Bacteria > Pseudomonadati > Pseudomonadota > Alphaproteobacteria > Hyphomicrobiales > Phyllobacteriaceae > Mesorhizobium > Mesorhizobium kamtschaticum. Next base: position 4,724,285 of record NZ_CM149691.1, read on the forward strand.
GCGGACCCTTGGCGCGGCGGATGGTCAGCGCGTCGAGCAGCGCCTGTGTCGGGTGTTCGTGCGCGCCGTCGCCGGCATTGACGACGGAGCAGCCGACCTTTTGGGCCAGAAGGGCGGCGGCACCCGCCGACTGGTGGCGGATGATCAATATATCGGGCCGCATGGCATTCAGCGTCATCGCGGTGTCGATGAGCGTCTCGCCCTTCTTCACGGAAGAGCTTGCCACCGACATGTTCATGACATCGGCGCCGAGCCGCTTTCCGGCCAGCTCGAAAGACGACTGCGTCCGGGTCGAGGCTTCGTAGAACAGGTTGATCTGGGTGCGGCCGCGCAGCGTCGAGGTTTTCTTCTCGGACTGCCGTGAGATCGCGACCGCCCGATCCGCCCTGTCGAGCAAAAGCTCGATGTCGGCGGGCGAAAGATCGCTGATGCCCAGAAGATGGCGGTGAGGATAGAGTGGCAGGGACGAAGCGTCGGTCATCTCAAGGGGCTGCTATAGGGTGCGGATTTTGCGCCTGCAAGCACCAGCTTTGGATTGGCGCCGTTCTCCCCGGTATTTTCGTCGCGCGCACGGCAACGCTTGGCTATATCTAGCCGATGGCCTCGGATTCGTGGCTTTCGCACGATAGGGACCTTTCTACCGATTGAAGGATTGGGCGTGACCGACGACGTAACGAACCAGCCGCCGCCGCTGACGGGCGGCAATGCCTGGCGAGGCGATCCGTTGCTGATCCAGCTTGCCGAGCGTTTTTCCGACCCGGTGCGCAAGGATCTCGACGGTCTCGGCCGTTTCGTCCTCACGCAGGAAGCGCAGGAACTGGCGCGCCTGGCCAATGTCGAGACGCCGAAACTCAGGACGCATGATCGCCAGGGACGGCGCCTCGACCTGGTCGAATTCCATCCCGCCTACCACGCCTTGATGCGCCGTTCGGTGGCGTACGGGCTGCATTCTTCTGTCTGGGAAAATGGTGACGCCGAGATCGGCCGCCGCCATCAGGTGCGCGCCGCGCGCTTCTATCTGACCGCCGAACTCGAGACCGGGCATCTCTGCCCGATCACCATGACCAGTGCCTCGCTGGCGGCACTCATGGCCAGTCCAAAACTGTTCCGCGAATGGGCGCCGCGCGTGACGACGCGCAAATACGACCAGAGCCAGAAGCCGCCGGTCGAGAAGACCGGGCTGACGCTCGGCATGGGCATGACCGAGAAACAGGGCGGTACGGATGTGCGCGCCAATGTGACCAGGGCCGAACGCGCCGGCAGCGGTTTCTATCGCCTGACCGGGCACAAATGGTTCATGTCGGCGCCGATGTCGGACGCCTTCCTGGTGCTGGCGCAGGCGCCGGAGGGACTGTCGTGCTTCCTCGTGCCGCGTGTTCTCGGTGACGGATCGGGCAACGGCTTCCGCTTCCAGCGGCTGAAGGACAAGCTCGGCAACCGCTCCAACGCGTCTTCCGAGGTCGAATTCGTCAACGCCATCGGCGAGATGGTCGGCGAACCTGGCGCCGGCGTGAAGACGATCATGGACATGGTGACCTTGACCCGGCTCGACTGCGCGGTGGCGTCGTCGGCGATCATGCGGGCAGGGCTGGCGGAAGCGGTTCATCATGCCCGCCATCGCCAGGTGTTCGGCTCGACCTTGATCGAGCAGCCGCTGATGCAGCGCGTGTTGGCCGATATGGCGCTGGATGTTGCCGCCGCCACCGCTCTGTCGTTCCGGCTGGCGCGCTCCTTCGACGAGGCGGCGAGCGATCGCGGCGAGGCGGCGTTTGCCCGCGCCATGACGGCGGTCGTCAAATACTGGGTGTGCAAGATCGCGCCGCCGCTGCTCTACGAAGCGATGGAATGCCTCGGCGGCAATGGCTATGTCGAGGAGGCACCGCTCGCCCGCTACTATCGCGAAGCCCCTGTCAATGCGATCTGGGAAGGGTCGGGCAATGTCATGGCGCTCGACGTGTTGCGTGTGCTCGGCCGCGCGCCTGGCCTGTTCGAAGAGGTGCTGGCCGGCATCGACCGTGACCTCGGCGCCGGCGGGCGCGGCACGATCGGTGTGTTGAAGGCGGCGATGCAGGTGGCTTCGACCGATGAGGGCTCGGCACGCCTGCTGACGGAACAGCTCGCGTTGTCGGCCGCGGCGGCGGAACTGCGCCGGCTGGGGGCAGGGCGGATTGCCGATGCCTTTGTCGAAACGCGTCTGGCCGGCCAGTGGCGCAACACCTATGGCATGCTCGATGCGCGCCACGACGCGCGCATGATCATCGACACGCTCTATCCGCCGGTGAACTGAACCGGGAGCGGCGCGCGGCTGGATTTTTCGATCAGTTGCACGCATCTGCGAGCATCGTCGTGCGCCCTGTGGATCGCCGTTAACCTTAACAAATGGTTTCCGTTGCGGCGGCGAGCGGCAAAGCCCACTGTCATTCCTGCCGAAGCAGGAACCACGATGCGACACGTACTGACCTCCTTTCTGTCTGTGCACTGGGCAATTGTCTTCGCCTTGCTGGCGCTGATCTGCATCGACGGAGACCGCGGTGTGACGGCAGCCCTCGGCGTCCTCGGTGTGACCGTCGAGAGTGCCCGCTTCGTCAATCTGGAAAACATCGTCGTGGTCGCGCCGCTGGCGATCGCCTTGCTGGTCGTGTCGGTGCTTTTCTTCTGGGCCTTTGTCGATTCCCTGATCAACGATGCCACCAGCCCGGGCGCCGACAGCGTCGTTCGCATCGCTTTCATCTCAGCGTCTGGCGTCTTGTCGATGATCCTGATTGGCGGTGCGGCCCAGGGCATCAACGGTCTGTTCATGGTGGTGGCCGTGCAACTCGCCGCACTGCTGGCCTCCTATGTCGCGATGCTTGCCGAGCGGCGCTCGGCAGCGGTGTCTGATGACGCCGCTTTCCACGCCACGGCGCACAACATGGCGAAGGCAGCGGCCCACAATTCGCTGCTCTCGCTGATATCGGGTCGGACAAGCCCCAGCCGGACCGGCCCTAAAGCGAAGGGAGGCCGCTGATGCGCTACATCTTCGCATTTTGGGCGGCCCCGATGGCGCTGTTCTGGGGCTGGTTCTATCTGTCGGCCAATGACATGAATTTCGGCTATGTGATGCTCAGCCGGCAGATGCATGACTTCTTCTTCCAGCTCTATGGCCAGATGCTAGGCGTCGATCCAACGATCATCCCGGGCTTGGTGGCGAAGACGTGCATCTTCGATGGATTTCTGCTGATGGCGCTGTGGGCGTTCCGCCGTCGCCGCGAAATCGCCGGCTGGCTTAAACAGCGCTGGGAGGGTCCGGTTCCGTTCGAGCGGATGCAGCGAGCGACTGAAGCCGGTCCAAAACTCCCTGCAGAATAAAGGCCGCGGCCGCCGAATCGATCTTGCCGGCGCGCTTGGCGCGCGAGAAATCCATCTCGATCAGCGTCCTCTCGGCCGCCACCGTCGACAGCCGCTCATCCCAGAACACGAAGGGCAGGTCGCTCAGCTGCGCCATGTTGCGCACGAAGGCGCGTGATTTCTGCGCACGCGGACCTTCCGAACCGTCCATGTTGATCGGCAGTCCGATCACAATCGCGCCGACATTCTCCTTCGCCAGCAAGGCCAGAAGCATGGCGGCATCGAGTGAGAATTTCCTTCGCATGATGACCGGTCGTGGATGAGCGAAGCAGAATCCCCGGTCGGAAACCGCGACGCCGATCGTCTTGTCGCCGAGATCGAGCCCCGCCAGTGTCTTGCCGCCGGCGAGCCGCGCGGGCAATTCCTCGATCGTGATAATACTCAACGGCCGTCCTTCGCCTTTCACCACCACGTGTTTTGTCAAACGCGCAACGGACACAGTAACCCTTTGATCTCGGGACCATCGGCGTTCTATCCTCTGGCCCGACAAAAATCGAGGAATGCATTCATGAAACTGACCTGGTACGGCCATTCGGCCTTCCGTATCGAAACCGGCGACTCCAAGATCCTCATCGACCCCTATCTGATCGGCAATCCGTCCTGGACGGGTGGCTGGGAAGGGCCGGCCGAAGGAATCACGCATGTTCTGCTGACGCATGGACACAACGACCACATCAGCGGCGCGCTGGAAGTGCTCGGCAAAAGCGGCGCCCAGCTGGTCGCCAATTTCGAGATCTGCATGTATCTGGTCGGCAAGGGCGCCGACGGCAACAAGATCAATCCCGGCAACATCGGCGGCACGGTCGATTGCGGCGGCTTCACCACCACTTTCGTCCAGGCGCTGCACTCCTCCTCGTTTGGCGAAGAGGGCGGCACGAACGTCTATCTCGGCAATCCGGGCGGGCTGGTCCTGCATTTCCCGGAAGACAAGACGCTCTATCATATGGGCGATACCGATATCTTCTCCGACATGGCGCTGATCAACGAACTGCATGAGCCGAAGATCGGCATCGTGCCGATCGGCGACCGCTTCACCATGGGCGGTGCGGTGGCGGCACTTGCCTGCCGCCGCTTTTTCAAGTTCGACACGGTCGTCCCTTGCCACTTCGGCACGTTTCCGATGATCGATCCGACGCCTGAGAAATTCGAGGCTGGCCTGGAAGGATCCGGTGTTAAGGTCGCATTGCCTCGGATCGGTGAGACGATTACGATCTAGAAATAGCTAAAGCGGAACAAATCCATGGCGTTGCGGCAAACTCTTTTCATTTCGATGTTTGCCGCGGCGTCGCCCGCGCTCGCCGCGGATGACTTCATCGAAGGCGTCTACCTGCAGTCCGAGGAGCTTTGTGCGCAGGCCAAAAAGGATACGCTGCAGACGCTGATCGACGCCGGCAACATCGTGTTGTCGGCGCACGGTCTGCAAGGCGTCGAATACAATTGCGAGTTCGTTCAGGTCAGCAAGGCGACACGCTCGCCGAGCTGGGCGGTGACGGCGATCTGCCAGGAGCCGGGCTATGTCTTTCCCGACGTGCTCTCGGTGACGCAAATGAACCCGACGCAGGTCGATCTCGTATCGGTCCGGCCGATCGATGACGAAAGCGAGGCAAGCGGCAACAGCGGCAGCTACTATCTGTGCGAGGGTGTTGCCCTGCCATGACGATGATGCAGCGCATCAGGTCGCTTTTCCGCCGTGAGCGGCTGGTGTTCCCAAAACTGGAACTGCATGTCGCGCATGGCTGCAATCTGTCTTGCGACAGCTGCTCGCACTACTCCAATCACGGCCATTCCGGCAGCGTCTCGCTTGAGGAGGCGGACCGCTGGATGGGGCTGTGGAGCCGGCGCATAGACGTTGTCTGGTTCTCCATCCTGGGCGGAGAACCCACCATCCATCCGGAGCTGCCGTCCTTCGTCGGGCTGGTTCGTCGGCACTGGCCTGGTGCCCGCATAGAGATCGTCAGCAACGGCTTTTTCCTGCACCGTCATCCGACATTGCCGGCGATTCTCGCTGCCGATGGCAACACCCAATTGAGTGTTTCGGTTCATCACGCCTCCGAGGAGTACCAGGAAAAGTTGAAGCCGGTCTTCGCTCTCCTGGAGGCGTGGCGCCGGGAACACGGGATATATGTTCAGATCCGCCCATCAGACAAGAATTGGACCCGTCGCTACGAAGGCTTCGGCGACGCCATGTTGCCCTTCGAGGATGGCGACCCCCGCGCCAGTTGGGAAATCTGTCCGGCTCGCGAATGCAGGCAACTCCATGCCGGGCAGATCTGGAAGTGCGCGCCTCTCGCCTATCTGCCGATGCAGAAGGCAAAATACCGCCTCTCCGACAAGTGGGATCCCTATCTGGCATATCGGCCCCTTGAGCCAGGCTGTTCCACGGCGAAATTGCGAGCCTTTGCCGCGCTGGAAGACGAGGGCGCATGCAGCATGTGTTCGTCAAGCAAGCGATTGTTCGAGTTGCCCAACCCGCTGCGCCGCCCGAAAGACCGGGCCAGCATCGCTGTATAGGCTTGCCATGATGCATGTTGCGCACCGCGCGCGGCGCCGCTATAGCCCGGACTGGTTTTCCCCCGAGGCAAATACATGTCCGTTGATCTTCAGACTGTGAAGCGCGTCGCGCGTCTCGCCCGCATCGCGGTAAGCGAGGAAGATGCAGAACGCATGACCGGCGAGCTGAACGCCATACTGGGCTTTGTCGAGCAGTTGAACGAGGTCGATGTGTCCGGTGTCGAGCCGATGACCTCGGTGACGCCGATGGAGATGAAGAAACGCCAAGACGTCGTTACCGACGGCAACAAGGCGGCCGACATTGTCGCCAACGCGCCGGCGACCGAAGAGAATTTCTTCCTGGTGCCAAAGGTCGTGGAGTAAGGCGCCGATGGCAATCGAGATCGCCATCGAGACGCCGCTGCAGGACGACGTGCGCGGCCTGGTCAAGGAACTCAACGAGACCTTGCTGGAACTGACGCCGCCGGAGCATTGCTATCATCTGACGGTCGAGCAGATGGCCGGCAAGGACACGAGCGTTTTCATCGCCCGCGACGATGGCATCGCCATCGGTTGTGGCGCGCTGAAGCGCCACGACGATGCCATTGGCGAGGTCAAGCGCATGTATACGCGGCCTTCGCATCGCGGCAAGATCGGCGCCGGCATCGTCGAGCGGGTCGAGGCGCTGGCGAGGCAGGAAGGGCTGAGGCGGCTGGTGCTGGAGACGGGTGATCGTCATCCCGCCGCCTGGGCCGTCTACGAACGTGCCGGGTTCTCGCGCTGCGGCCCGGTGCTGGATTATCCCGATTCCGAGTGGTCGGTTTTTTACGAAAAGAGCCTTTGATGAGCGACCTGACCCGACTGACGATTTCGCAGGCCCGCGCCAAGCTGCGCGGCAAGGAAATCACCGCGACCGAGATCACCGAGGCCTATCTCGCGGCGATCGATCGCGCCAATCCGGCACTCAATGCCTATGTCGCGGTGACCGGCGACAGGGCGCGCGACATGGCCAAGGCGTCCGACGCCAGGCTGGTCAAGGGCGAGGGCGGTGCGCTCGAAGGCATTCCGCTGGGGATCAAGGACCTGTTCGGCACCGAAGGCGTCCATACCCAGGCCTGCAGCCATGTGCTCGACGGCTTCAAGCCGCGCTACGAATCGACCGTTACCGCCAATCTGTGGGCCGACGGCGCCGTCATGCTCGGCAAGCTCAACATGGACGAGTTCGCCATGGGCTCGTCCAACGAGACGTCCTATTACGGCCCCGTCATCAACCCGTGGCGGCGCTCGCGCCTCGACACGGTGGTGATGCCGACGACGCATCAGGGCGACGGCGGCTTCGTCTCGGCCGGCGGCACGAAAACCCAGCGCAGCCTGGACAATGCACAGCTGGTGCCGGGCGGTTCATCTGGTGGATCGGCGACCGCTGTCTCGGCCTTTTTGTGCGCCGGCGCCACCGCGACCGATACGGGCGGCTCGATCCGCCAGCCAGCCGCTTTCACCGGCACCGTCGGCATCAAGCCGACCTATGGCCGCTGCTCGCGCTGGGGCATCGTCGCCTTCGCCTCGTCGCTCGACCAGGCCGGCCCGATCGCCCGCGACGTGCGCGACGCCGCGATCATGCTCAAGTCGATGGCATCAGTCGATCCGAAGGACACGACCTCGGTCGATCGCCCGGTGCCGGACTATGAGGCGGCGATCGGCAAGCCGATCAAGGGCATGAAGGTTGGCATTCCCAAGGAATACCGCGTCGACGGCATGCCCGAAGAGATCGAGGCGCTGTGGCAGAAGGGCATTGCCTGGCTCAGGGATGCCGGTGCCGAGATCGTCGACATTTCGCTGCCGCACACCAAATACGCGCTGCCGGCCTACTATATCGTGGCGCCCGCAGAAGCTTCGTCCAACCTGGCGCGCTATGACGGCGTCCGCTACGGCTTGCGCGTGCCGGGCAAGGATATCGTCGACATGTACGAGAAGACCCGCGCCGCTGGTTTCGGCCGCGAGGTCAAGCGCCGCATCATGATCGGCACCTATGTGCTGTCGGCCGGCTATTACGACGCCTACTATCTGCAGGCGCAGAAGGTGCGCAACCTGATCAAGCGCGACTTCGAGAATGTCTTTGCCGCCGGCGTCGATGTCATCTTGACCCCGGCGACGCCGTCCGCCGCCTTCGGCATCGCCGACGAGGATATGGCGGCCGATCCGGTCAAGATGTACCTCAACGACATTTTCACCGTCACCGTGAACATGGCCGGTCTGCCGGGCATTGCCGTGCCCGCCGGCCTCGACCCCAAGGGGCTGCCGCTCGGCCTGCAGCTGATCGGCCGGCCGTTCGAGGAAGAAACGCTGTTCCAGACCGCTGCCGTCATCGAACAGGCGGCCGGCACATTTCAGCCGGAGAAGTGGTGGTAAGGGTATCGCTCGTCTGAAAAGGGTGAGCGATGTTCTACTATCTTTCCAAGATCTTCGGTTTCTTTATCCAGCCGCTCAACCTGACGATCTTCCTGCTTCTGGCGGGGCTGATTGCCGGGCTGGTCGGCCGGCGGCGGCTGGCCATCACTGGCAGCGTGCTGGCGTTTCTGGTCCTTGCGCTGTCGGCCTGGACGTCACTCGGCGCCATGATGCTCAATCCACTCGAGGAGCGTTTTCCACGACCGCCGCTGCCGCAAAAGGTCGACGGCATTGTCGTGCTCGGCGGCGGGTTCGAGGGCGCCATCAACCTCGCGCGGGGCGGTTATGAATTGAGCAGCGGCGGCGATCGCATGGTCGAGACCGCAATCCTCGCCCTGCGCTTCCCACAGGCCAAGGTGGTTGTATCAGGCGGAAACGGCTCGCTTTTCCTTGATGGCGAGGGAGACGCCGACACCGCGCCCCGCCTGCTCGTCCCGCTGGGTGTATCGGCCGATCGGCTTGTCCTCGAGGACAAGTCCCGCAACACCTATGAAAATGCGGTCTTCAGCCGCAAACTCGTCGAACCGAAGCCGGGCGAGACCTGGCTGCTGGTGACCTCCGCCTTCCATATGCCACGGGCCAAGGCGCTGTTCGACAAGGCGGGTTTTCCAACCGTCGCATGGCCGGTCGACTATCGCACCTCGGGCAAGGAGGGTGTCGGCTTGTTTCGCGACAATGCCGCCGATTCTCTGGAGAATACGACCACGGCGATCCGCGAATGGATCGGGCTTTTCGCCTATTGGCTTTCGGGCCGCATCGATCAGCCTTTTCCAGCACCTGGCGGCTGACCGATGACGGCGCGCCGCGCCGCCGAGAAGAATTGGCGCCGCACCAGCACGGCCAGCAGCAGAAGCGTCGACAGCACGAACACCACCGGATCGACGAACCAGCCGAGATAGCCGATCGAGAAGAACACGCCGCGCAGGCCCGAGTTGAAGTGCTTGCCGGCCAGCATGTTCATCTGCGCCGCGCGCCACACCGCCGTTTGCGTGACCGGATTGCGCGAGGCTTCGCCATGCGGGATCGGCACGGCGCCGATCAGGATCGAGCAATAGTTGAACAGGCGATAGGCCCAGCCGAATTTGAAGAAGGAAAACGCCAGGATCAGCACCAGTCCCAACACCTTGATCTGAAAGGCCGAGCGCGACGGCGCGCCGCCGAGCGGCAGGTTGCTCAGCACTTCAAGCACCCGGTCGGACGCGCCGAGCAAAGCAAAGCAGCCGCCAAGCGCGATCAGCGAACTGGAGGCGAAGAAGGCGGTTCCTTGCTGCAGGCCGCTCATGATGGCGGTGTCGACGATGCGGATTTCACGCTCGGCCATGGTGCGCATCCAGGCCTCGCGCTGCGCATTCATCGCCGTCGTCAGCGACACCCGGCTGACCAGCCTGCCGTCGGAAGCGAGCGTGTGCAGCAGCCACGCGATCAGGAAGAGGGCCAACGCCCCGAGATCGGCCGCAGACAGATAGGAGGAATCACCCATGGGCTGAATTTACCACATCCAGCGCGGTCGCTTCGATGCCGACTCCCGCGAACGACAGCAATGTCGCTGCCGGAGCAAACAAGGTCGGCAGGTGCTGCGCCGCGATTGTCAAAAGAGCGGAAACATCGCGGGAATTCCTATATGTAGTCCCCGACGCGACTCCAGGAGACAACGTGTTCCTTTCGGTTTTCGACCTGTTCAAGATCGGCATCGGCCCCTCCAGCTCGCACACGATGGGGCCGATGACGGCCGCCGCCCGCTTCCTGGACGAGATCCTCAATGGCGACTGGCCGCGACCTGCCGGTGTCGCGGTGGATCGCGTCGGCGCCAGCCTGCATGGCTCGCTCGCCTATACCGGCATTGGCCATGGCTCGGACCGCGCCGTGGTGCTTGGTCTTGCCGGCCTGACACCGCAAACCGTCGACCCGGATCAAGCCGAGGGGATTGCTGGCCGCATCGCTGCCGAAAAGCGCCTTTCGCCGCCCGGCCATCCCTCCTATCGCTTCGACCCGGCCGCCGATCTGGTGCTCGACCGCAAGACGCCGCTCACGGGTCACGCCAATGGCATGGCGTTCTATGCCTATGATGCCGGCGACCGCCTGCTGCTCAAGCGCATCTACTATTCGATCGGCGGCGGCTTCGTGGTTTCGGAAGAAGAGCTGCAGCGGATGAAGGCCAAGGGGTCGGTGACGACCGAAGGCAAGAAAGTGCCTTATCCCTTCAAGAACGCCGTCGAGATGCTGAAGATGGCGGCCAAGAGCGGTCATTCCATTGCCGAGATGAAGCGCGTCAATGAGGAAACGCAGATGTCGCGCGAAGAGCTCGACTCCGGCCTCGATGCCATCTGGGGTGCGATGAAGAGCTGCATCGACCGCGGCCTGTCGCAGGACGGCATCATGCCGGGCGGGCTGAAGGTGCGGCGCCGTGCGCGCATGCTGCACGACAAGCTGCAGGAGCAGTGGCAGCAGAACAAACCCAATCCGTTGCTCGCCAATGACTGGCTGTCGATCTACGCCATGGCCGTCAACGAAGAGAATGCGGCCGGCGGCCGCGTCGTCACCGCGCCGACCAATGGGGCAGCCGGCACGCTGCCGGCGGTGCTGCGCTACTGGCTGCATTTCCATCCCGAGGCCGACCAGCCGAGCATCCGCGACTTCCTGCTGACGGCGGCCGCCGTCGGCGGCATCATCAAGACCAATGCCTCGATCTCGGGCGCCGAAGTTGGCTGCCAGGGCGAGGTCGGGTCCGCCTCGGCGATGGCTGCGGCCGGCCTGTGCGCCGTCATGGGCGGCACGCCAATGCAGGTCGAGAATGCCGCCGAGATCGCGCTCGAACACCATCTCGGCATGACCTGCGATCCGGTCGGCGGGCTGGTCCAGGTGCCGTGCATCGAGCGCAATGCACTCGGCGCGGTCAAGGCGGTGACCGCCGCGTCACTGGCGATCAAAGGTGACGGCGTCCACTTCGTACCGCTCGACGCGGCGATCGAGACCATGCGCCAGACCGGCCTCGACATGAACGAGAAGTATAAGGAAACCAGCCTTGGCGGGCTTGCTGTCAATGTCGTGGAGTGCTGAGGGGCTGGCCTAAACCGGCACTGTGGAGAAGTCCGTCAGGCCGTTGACGTCGCGGCGCTCCGGACTAACCTTAGCGGATGGCTCTCAATCTCCTAAAACTGTGCGTCGGCTGCGACAGCGTCGAGGATCTCGAGGAATGGATCGAGTTCCGTCTCGACGAACGGCGTCGGGCCGGCGAACCGGCCGAACACTGGCACACCACCCGCATGGTGCCGACGCGTGGCGCCGAAATCACCGATGGCGGTTCGCTCTACTGGGTGGTCAAGGGCAATGTGCAATGCCGTCAGTTGATCACCGAGATCCGGCCGTTCATCGATGACGAAGGCATCGGCCGCTGCCATCTGATGCTCGATCCGCAGGTCGTTCGCACCGACTGGCAGCCGCGCCGGGCCTTTCAGGGCTGGCGCTACCTGAAACCGTCCGATGCACCAGTTGATCTCGGCAAGGGCAAGGCCGGGCTGGTCGAGATGCCGCCGAAACTCAGGCGCGAGCTTGCCGATCTCGGCTTGCTGTAGCCCATCGCTCAGAAGCGTTGCCTGTTCCGGCTGGGGCTTTTCCTGGCCCTCCATCTTGCTTCGCACTGGACTTGCAAGCAGCGCGGCAACGCCACATCTTGAATTTCATGCGCGATGAAAGCTGTCGAACTCGACAAAGAATCGCGGCGTTGGCGAAGCCAGTTCGCATGGCAGACCTCGTGCTGTCCAAGCGAAGGCCATGATTCCGGCGCAGAAAAAGTGTTTGATGAAATGACGCGGCTGTCCAGGCGGGCAGGGAATCCGCGGGGTGGTGGGAAATGTTAGGCGCAATTATCGTCCTGGTCGCATTGCTGCTGGTGCTGCTGATCGTAACCACGGCGTTTCTTCGCGCCGATCCGGCCAGCCTCGCGAGCACGACGAGAACATTGGGGCCGATCCTGCTGGCGCTGGTGGGTGGTGCCGTGCTTCTGGTCGGGCGAAGCGGAATCGGCGGCGTCATGCTGTTCGTCGCAATCGGCTGGTATTTCGCCACGCGCACGAACCGGCCTGATGTCACTTTGGCGCCGGGAAAACGCTCAACGGTGCGGACGGCAGCGCTCGAGATGGAACTCGATCACAATACGGGCGGCCTCGAAGGGCTGGTTCTGGCTGGCCGCCATGACGGCAAGATGCTTGGCGCGATGGGCCTTGTGGAGTTGCAGCATCTCTACCGCGAACTCTCCGGCGATGCGGAGAGCCGCCAGTTGCTAGAGACGTATCTTGACGGCAGATTTCCCGTCTGGCGCAAAAACACTGAGACGAACGGTGGCGAAGGGCTGGGTGTTGCGCCAGGTCCGGGCGCCATGACTAAGGAGGAGGCCTACAAGGTCCTTGGTCTTGAAGCGGGGGCCGCCGCGGCGGATGTCCGCAAGGCGCACCGCCGCCTGATGCAGCGCCTGCACCCCGATATCGGCGGCACGTCTTCCTGGCGGCGCGAATCAACGAAGCCAAGGACGTCTTGCTCTCCAATCACAACTAGTCTCCTTCGACGCAAAAAATTTCCGGGAGATCGCTTCCACGCCATCCTATTGCTGGACGGCGTAGCACTCGATTTTCTTCTTCTTCAAAGCGGTACAGGCCTTCCAGGCGGCGTCCTTCGAACCGAAGCCGCCGAAGCGGGCGCGGTAGTAGGTGACCCCATCCTTGTCGAAGGCGACGGTGAAGCCTGAAGCATCCGCCAGCACCTTGGGCGCCTGCTTGGTGGTCTTGTCGAGAAATGCCTGGGCTTCCGACTGTTTCGGCGACGAGGCGACCTGGATGGCCCAGCCCGACGGCACCGACGCGGTGTTGACCGGATCGACAGTTGGCGTCGGCTCGACAGCCGGCGGCGACGGCTCGGCATAGGCAGCCACGACCTGTGCGGTGGCGACCTTCGGCGCAGCGACGATGACGGTCTTCACCTTCTTTGCCGGGACAACCAGCTTGGGTGCTTCGGCCTCGGCGCTCTCTTCATCATCACCTTGATCATCACCCTGCGCAACAGTCGCGTCTTCGGCAACGGCTGTGTCGTCGGCGCTGGCCACCGCCACCGGCTTGTCGTCCGGGGTCGGCGCGTCGTGCTTGGGCAGGAGAACCTTGGCAAGCGCCTTGATCGGATTGCTGCTGCTGTCAGCCTTGGCGACCAGGTCGCCGCCGCCGCGGGTCGAGGCCCTCGGCATGTAGGTGTTGATCAGGTTCGCCATCTGGTTGTCGCGGCTGCCGCCCGACGTGCCGCCCATGACAACGGCGACGAGCCGGCGGTTGCCGTCGTTGACCGACGAGACGAGATTGAAGCCGGAGGCGCGGGTGTAACCGGTCTTGATGCCGTCGACGCCCTTGATGCGTCCGAGCAGACGGTTATGGCCGTTGATCCGCTGGCGGCCGTAGAGAAAGGAACGCTGCGAGAAATAGCCGTAATATTGCGGGAAATGCTCCCGCAGCGCGATGCCGAGGGTGGCCATGTCGCGCGCGGTGGTGAACTGGCCGGGGTCGGGCAGGCCGTTGGCGTTGCGGAAGACAGTGCCGTTCATGCCGAGCTGCCGTGCCTTGGCGGTCATCATGCGGGCAAAAGTGGGTTCATCGCCGCCGAGCATTTCACCCAGCGCGGTGGCCGAATCGTTGGCCGATTTGGTGACGATCGACAGGATCGCGGTCTCGACCGAGACCGAACCGCCCGGCTTCACGCCGAGTTTCGTCGGCGCCTCGGCGGAGGCGTGGGCCGAAAACACGACCTGCGAATTCCTGCTGATCTTGCCCTTCGCCATCGCTTCGAAGGTCAGATAAAGCGTCATCATCTTGGTCAGCGACGCCGGGTAGCGCCTGCCATTGGCATCCGCGGAGTACAGCACCTTGCCGGTCTTGGCGTCCACGACAATGGCCGCCGGCCGCGCTGCCAGCGACGAGGCAACGTCGGCGCAAACGAAGGTCAACGCCAAGGCGAAGACCATGATCGCTTTGAGGGGGGAGGTGGATTTGGAAACGATGCCCAACAACGCCTGACGCACTGATATTTCCCTTGAATTCTTCGTTGCCTTGGAGGCGGCAAAGGGTTCCTGCCTCACTTCCAGCCAAGCTAGCGGGGCAGCGTTACCAATCCGTTTATGGTAACCGCCGCGTTCACCATTTTCTTCGGGCTTGAAGCTCACTTTATTTGATTTTTAGCCATTGCCTGCGCAGGCGGCCTCGGCACGCCGGCGAAATATTGACTTTTGTGCGGCGCACAATATATTAAGGTGCATTGCACAAGGGCGCCCCCGAAGAAGGACGCCTCAACCGTCAAGGGAATCGTGAAATGACCCAGACCTATGAGGACTTCAGCAAATACGGCAAGGATTTCGCCGATACCGGTTTGAAGAGCTTCGCTTCGCTGTCCAAGGGCGCTCAGGCGATCGCCACCGAGGCCGGTGAGTACACCAAGAAGAGCTTTGAGGCGGGCAGCGCCGCTGTCGAGAAGCTGTTTTCGGCCAAGTCGCTGGACAAGGCGATCGAGATCCAGTCCGACTACGCCAAGCAGTCCTACGAGGCGTTCGTCGCCGAGGCCACCAAGATTGGCGACCTCTATGCCGAACTCGCCAAGGAAGCTTACAAGCCGTTCGAATCGATCGTTGCCAAGGCGAAGTAATTTCGCCTAGGCGAAGCAATCTTCGCCTGACAAGTTCAAATCCGGCCCCTTGGGTTCGGGACAAAACCCGGTCGCGGAAGCGCGGCCGGGTTTTTCATGTCAATTTCCCATCTGAAACCGCATAGCGCTTCACGATTGCGAAAATCAGCCAAGTTTGGGCACCTAGCCATATTGTCAGCTAACCAGAAGGGCTTAAAATCGTCCATCGAACACCTACATGTCGAACTCGCATGGGGATTCGAAAGAGGCAGGATTACGTGACGATCGGTTTGACTGCCACGAGACAAGTGGCGCGGATGGCAAACGGCGGCGGCGACGGCAATGAAGCCGGCCGCGGGACCGCCGTCATCACGCGCACCAAAACCAAAACCAAGAAGCCCAGCCTTTACCGGGTCCTCATCCTCAACGACGACTACACTCCGATGGAGTTCGTGGTTCACGTGCTGGAGCGGTTTTTCCAGAAGGACCGCGAAGCCGCCACACGCATCATGCTTCATGTTCACAATCATGGAGTGGGCGAGTGCGGGGTCTATACATTCGAGGTGGCCGAGACCAAAGTGTCTCAGGTCATGGATTTCGCCCGACAGAATCAGCATCCGCTGCAATGCGTGATGGAGAAGAAGTGAGGTAACATGCCGGCTTTCTCCCAAGGCCTGGAAAAGGCGCTTCACCAGGCGCTGACGCTCGCCAATGAGCGGCACCATGAATACGCAACCCTTGAACATCTGCTGCTCGCGTTGATCGACGACACCGAGGCGGCCGCCGTCATGCGCGCCTGCAACGTCGATCTCGATGAGCTGAAGCACACTGTTCTCACCTATATCGACACCGAGCTCGACAATCTGGTCACCGGCTACGATGAGGAATTCCAAGCCGACCGCCGGCTTCCAGCGCGTCATCCAGCGCGCGGTGATCCACGTGCAGTCGTCGGGCCGCGAGGAAGTTTCGGGCGCCAACGTGCTCGTCGCCATCTTCGCCGAGCGCGAGAGCCATGCCGCCTATTTCCTGCAGGAACAGCAGATGACCCGCTATGACGCGGTCAACTACATCTCGCACGGCATCGCCAAGCGCCCCGGCGCATCGGAGACGCGCTCGCCGCGCGGCGCCGATGACGAGCAGGGCGGCCAGAACGGCGCCGAGCCGCAGGAGGAAGGCGGCAAGAAGAAGCAGCAGCAGGACGCGCTGACCGCTTATTGCGTCAACCTTAACAACAAGGCCAAGGCCGGCAAGATCGACCCGCTGATCGGCCGTGAGTCGGAGATCAACCGCACCATCCAGGTGCTGTGCCGCCGCTCCAAGAACAACCCGCTCTATGTCGGTGATCCCGGCGTCGGCAAGACGGCGATCGCCGAGGGCCTCGCCAAGCGCATCGTCGAGGGCGATGTTCCCGAAGTGCTGCACAACGCCACCATCTTCGCGCTCGACATGGGCACGCTGCTGGCCGGCACGCGCTATCGCGGCGATTTCGAGGAGCGGCTGAAGCAGGTCGTCAAGGAACTCGAGGACTATCCGGGTGCGGTGCTGTTCATCGACGAGATCCACACCGTGATCGGTGCGGGTGCCACGTCAGGCGGCGCCATGGACGCTTCGAACCTGTTGAAGCCGGCTTTGTCGTCTGGTGCGATCCGCTGCATCGGCTCGACCACCTACAAGGAATTCCGCCAGTTCTTCGAGAAGGACCGCGCTCTGGTGCGGCGTTTCCAGAAGATCGACGTCAACGAGCCGACCATCGAGGACGCCATCGAGATCATGAAGGGCCTCAAGCCCTACTATGAGGAATTCCACAAGGTGAAGTTCACCAACGAGGCGATCAAGGCTTCGGTGGAACTGTCGGCGCGCTACATCAACGACCGTAAGCTGCCGGACAAGGCGATCGACGTGATCGACGAGACCGGCGCCTCGCAGATGCTGGTGCCGGAAGCCAAGCGCAAGAAGACCATCGGCATCAAGGAGATCGAAGCCACGATCGCCACCATGGCCCGTATCCCGCCGAAGACGGTTTCGGCCGATGACGAGAAGGTGCTGCAGGGCCTCGACATCGAGCTGAAGCGCGTCGTCTATGGCCAGGACACCGCCATCACCGCGCTGACCTCGGCGATCAAGCTGGCACGTGCCGGCCTGCGCGAACCGGAAAAGCCGATCGGCTCCTACCTGTTCTCGGGTCCGACCGGCGTCGGCAAGACCGAAGTGGCCAAGCAACTCGCCGCCTCGCTCGGCGTTGAACTGATCCGCTTCGACATGTCGGAATATATGGAACGCCACACTGTCTCGCGGCTGATCGGCGCGCCTCCCGGCTATGTCGGCTTCGACCAGGGCGGCCTGTTGACCGACGGTGTCGACCAGCATCCGCACTGCGTGCTGCTGCTGGACGAGGTCGAGAAGGCGCATCCGGATCTGTTCAACATCCTGTTGCAGGTGATGGACCATGGCAAGCTGACCGACCACAACGGCAAGCAGATCGACTTCCGCAATGTCATCCTGATCATGACCACCAATGCGGGCGCATCCGATGCGCAGCGCGCGGCGATCGGTTTCGGTTCGACCAAGCGCGAAGGCGACGATGTCGAGGCGATCAACCGGCTTTTCACGCCGGAATTCCGCAACCGTCTCGATGCGATCATCCCGTTCGGCTCGCTGCCGGTGCCGGTCATCCATCAGGTGGTGCAGAAGTTCGTCATGCAGCTCGAGGCGCAGCTCTCCGAGCGTGGCGTCACCTTCGACCTGTCGCCGGATGCGATCGCCTGGCTCGCCGACAAGGGCTATGACGAGCGCATGGGCGCGCGGCCGCTCGGCCGTGTGATCCAGGAGCACATCAAGAAGCCGCTGGCCGACGAGGTGCTGTTCGGCAAGCTCAAGAAGGGCGGCACGGTGCGCGTCACCGTCGAGAAGAAGGAAACCGGCGAGACCGGCCTGAAGCTCGAATCGCTGGCCGACGAGGCACCGGTGAAGCCGAAGAAGGAGGAGCCGGAAGACGCGCCGAAGCCGCCCAAGGCCGTGGCGGCCAAGAAGCCTGCCGCCAAGAAGCTTGTGGCGCAGAAGCCGGAGCCCAAGGGCAAGGATGGCGGCAAGCGCAGCCTGGTCCCGCAACTGCCCCGCAAGGGCTGATCGGCACTCACTCGAAAAAGCCCCGGCAACGGGGCTTTTTCATTTTGGGCAATAGGGTGGCTATGGCAGGCCAGATCATCATCCTCAATGGCGCGCCGCGGTCGGGAAAGTCGAGCATCGCCCGAGCCATCCAGGAAAGTTTTGATGGCCCGTGGATGGCTCTGGGCGTCGACAGCTATGAGCAGATCACACCGCCGCAACTTCGCCCGGGAATAGGATTGCGCCCTGGCGGCGAGCGCCCTGACCTCGAAATTTTTGTGCCGCGCCTGTACGCCGCCCTCTACGAATCGATCGCGGTGCATAGCCGACTGGGCCTGAACGTCGTGACAGATGTCGGCCATCACGACGCCTATTCGAAGCCCCTCGATTGTCTCGCCGACTGCGCGCGCCGTCTCGCCGGCCTGCCCGTGCTGTTTGTCGGCGTGCGCTGTCCGATTGAAATCATTATGGAAAGGCGAGCTGCCAGCGAAGCGGGCAGGGGTTATGTCACCGGCTCTTCAGACGATCCTGTGCCTTTGCCAGTGCGCCTGTGGCAGGAAGCGGTGCACCGGCCGGGTCTATACGATCTCGAGGTCGACACCTCGGCCCTCAGCCCAGAACAGTGCGCGGATGCGATCCGCCGGCGGCTGCGAGATGGCGCGCAGCCAAGCGCGATCGAACGGCTGGCTCAAACCGCCGCCTAAAACCTTCTTCCTATCCGCGAAACGAGGTGCGGGTCAGCTTCCGAGCGCTGCCCGTATTTTCTGGGCGTTCCCGGCCAGCACTTCGGGTTTTTCCATACCACCGCTATGCGGCTTCAACGGAATTCCCTCGAAGCGAGGGATAACATGGACATGCAGGTGATAGACGGTCTGCCCGGAGGCTGGCTCGTTGAACTGCAGGATGGTGACGCCGTCGGCACTGAGCGCCTTCTTGACTGCGAGCGCCACTTTCTGGACGACCGTGAAAAGCGGGCCGAAGGTCGATGGATCGGCGTCGAGCAGATTGCGCGACGGGGCCTTTGGCACCACCAGCGTGTGGCCCGGTCCCTGCGGCATCACATCCATGAAGGCCACGACAGCGTCGTCTTCGTAGACGCGATGCGAAGGAATTTCTCCACGCAGGATCTTGGCGAAGATGTTGTCGGTGTCATAGGCGGTTTCGGTCATGGCGAACGCTCCGGATTGTGCCTGGCGTCCCGTGTAGCGAAGCTGTCCCGGAGCGGCAAGACGATGTGGCGGTGCGATCAGGCGAGATCGACGATGCCGAAAAAGCCTGCTATTCCTCGAGATCCTTGCGAAACGGGGTATGTCCTTCCAGATTTCGCCCATCCGCTCCACCTCGCGCCGCTCGCGCTTGAGGTAGTCTGCCACCGCATTGCGCAGGCCGGGGTGCGAAATGTAGTGGGCGGAATGCATGGTCACCGGCCTGTAGCCGCGCGCCAGCTTGTGCTCTCCCTGCGCGCCGGCCTCGACCACCTTCAGCTTGCGTTCGATGGCGAAGTCGATGGCCTGGTGGTAGCAGACCTCGAAATGCAGGAAGGGGTGATCCTCGATGCAGCCCCAGTTGCGGCCATAGAGCGCGTCGGAGCCGATGAAATTGATGGCGCCGGCCACGTAGCGCCCGTTGCGTTTGGCCATCACCAGCAGAATGTCGTCCGCCATGCGTTCGCCGATCAGCGAGAAGAATTCGCGGTTCAGATAGGGACGGCCCCATTTGCGGCTGCCGGTGTCCATGTAAAAGGCGTAGAAATCATCCCAGGCCTTTTCGGTCAGGTCCTTGCCGGTCAGCCAGTCGATGGTGATGCCGTTGCCGAGCGCTTCGCGCCGCTCCTTCTTCATCGCCTTGCGCTTGCGCGAGGCAAGCGTGGCGAGGAAGTCGTCATAGGTCGAAAAGCCTTCGTTGAAGAAGTGGAATTGCTGGTCGGTGCGATGCAGGAAGCCGGCGGCCTCGAGCGTTGCGACGTCGCTTTCCTGCGCGAAGGTGACATGCGCCGAGGATACGCCGAGCTTGTCTGTCACCATCTTTAGGCCGGCGGCAAGCCCGGCCTTCACCGCATCCGGATCCTCGCCTTTGGTGACCAGGAGGCGAGGGCCGGTGACCGGCGTGAACGGCACGGCACTTTGCAGTTTCGGGTAATAGCGGCCGCCGGCCCGCTCGAAGGCGTCAGACCAGCCGTGGTCGAACACATATTCGCCCTGGCTGTGCGATTTGAGATAGCAGGGGACAGCACCCAGAAGCCTGCCTTGCGCGGTCTCCAGCCGCAGGTGATGTCCCTGCCAGCCGGTGCGCCGCACGGCGCAGCCGGAATCTTCCAGTGCGCTCAAAAAAGCGAATGAAACGAGCGGGTTATAGCCATTTTCCGCATCGCCGCGCGTGGTGCCGGCAAAGCCGTTCCACTCGTCGCAGGTGAACGCGCCGATGCCAGCTGCGATGCGGATCGAGTAGTCCGCATTTGCCGTTTGTCCGTCGCCATCATCGCCCTGATCCATCAGGCTTATTTAAGCTCCATCCGGGCCGCTACAAGTCACGTTTGAGACACCCCGCTCATGCGACTTTGACCAAATCGGGTTCGAACCCTTCGAATGTCATCTGATCGGCATATTTGAAGGTCAGGTCGATCGCGGGCTGATCAAGCACCGTCCAGGTGATGACAGGCATTTTCGAGCTTTTCACGCACGAAGCTGACGAACGGGTTCGGCAAGTCGCCGGCGGCGTAGGAGGTGAAGGAGAGTTCGTGCGCCAGCATGGAAAAATGCGCTTCGATCAGCTTGAGGTCCTTGCCGTAGGCGGTCAAGCCAGCGGGAATGCCGGGCGCATGTTTCGGGAAGTCGCGGATCAGCCAGTGATCGAACGACATGATCGCCGCCTTGCCCTTGTAACGCCTGAGCATCTTGCCGACGCGCGCCACCAGGCCTTCGTCACGGCCGGGAATGCCTTTCAGTTCGACGACCATGGGCACGCGGCCATCGACGAGGTCGAGCGCCTCCTGCAGCGTCGGCAAGTGGTCGGATGTGCCGCCAACCTTGAGCGCGGTCAGTTCGGCCGCGCTGCGCTGCCAGACGAAGCCGTCCTGTCCGGTCAGTCTTTTCAGGTCGTCATCATGGATGATGACGGGAACGCCGTCCGACGACAGATGCACGTCGCATTCGATGGCGTAGCCGCGTTCGGCCGCCGCGGTGAAGGCGGACAGCGTATTTTCCCAGCGCGTCTTGTTCATGTCGTGAAAGCCGCGATGGGCGACGGGCCGGGCAGTCAGCCAGGAGAGGTCGGTCATGTCAGGCCTTCGCTCATTCGACTTCGAAGATCGCTTCGATTTCCACTGCGGCATTAAGCGGCAGGGAGGCGGTGCCGACGGCGGAGCGGGCATGCTTGCCGCGCTCGCCAAGGGCAGCGACCAGGAAATCGGAGGCGCCGTTGGCAACCAGATGCTGTTCGATAAAGTCCGTAGCCGAGGCAACGAAGACGGTGATCTTGACCAGACGGCGGATCTTCTCGAGATCGCCGAGTGCTGCCTTGGCCTGCGCCAGAATGTTGATCGCGCAGTATTTTGCCGCGTCCTTGCCGGTAGCGGTATCGACATCGCGGCCGAGCAGGCCGCTCGCCTGCAGCTTGCCGTCCTTGAGCGGCAATTGCCCGGCGGTGAACAGCAAATTGCCTGTTCTGCAATAGGGCACGTAGTTGGCGGCGGGTGCGGCGGCGGCGGGAAGCGTCACGCCGAGATCACTTAGCCGCTTTTCGATTGTTTCACTCATTGCTTTTCCCTATTGCTGGAAGGCGCCGCGCTGGCGGGGCCGAAATTGCTATTTTTGCCTCGCTTCCGCCACGACTTTTTTTAAGCTGGACCATCTTTCCCTGCGGCCTGCCATCAGCCGCGACGATCGGAGTACCTCATGCGCGCTGCGCGCCTTGCATTCCACGCCGTCCTGTTGTCGGCGGTCTTGCCGATAGTCCCTGCTTTCGCCGTGCCGGCGCTGCAGGCGCATCGCGCCGTGTATGACCTCACCCTCAACAAGGCCTCCGACCGCTCCGGCATAACAGGCATATCCGGTCGCATGGTCTACGAATTCAACGGCTCGGCCTGCGAAGGTTATACGGTGAAATTCCGTTTCGTGACCCAGATCGTCACCAACGACAATACGCGACTGACCGACCAGCAGACGACGACTTTCGAGGACGCCGAAGGCAAGACCTTTTCCTTCGTGACCAAATCCTTTGTCGACCAGAACCTCGACAAGGAGGTCAAGGGCATCGCCACGAAAGACACGAAAGGGCTCAAGGTCGATATCGACAAGCCCGAGAAGAACAGTCTGGAACTCGCCGCTACCCAGTTTCCAACCCAGCATCTGGTCGAGTTGATCGGCAAGGCCGAGAAGGGCGAGAATTTCTACCAGACGAACCTGTTCGACGGCTCGGAAGACGCCAACAAGGTGATGACGACCACCGTCGTCGTCGGCAAGAAGACCGAGGCCGACAAGGCCGATCCCGAGGCTCCGGCGCTGGCGAAGCTCGCGACCGACAAATACTGGCCGGTCGACATCGCCTATTTCGACGACAGCGCCCAGAATGGTGAAGAAGTGCCGGAGTACCGGATCAGCTTCAAGCTGCATGAGAACGGCATCACCCGCGATCTCACCATGGACTATGGCGACTTCTCGATGACCGGCAAGCTGGTCAACCTGTCGCTGTTCGACCAGACAAAGCCTTGCCCGGTATCGAAATAGCAGGGTTGGCCAATTGAGCTGGCCGCGGCGGGCTTGATGGCAGTCTATGTCGATGCGGCGATCTGGAAGTGGGCCGGCCATCGCTGGTGCCACCTGATGGCCGACGACACCGACGAGTTGCATCGTTTCGCCGCAGCACTTGGCGTCAAGCGTTCATCCTACCAGGGACCGCCCAAGACATCGGCTCCGCATTATGACATAACCGGCTTCGAGCGCGACCGCGCGGTGCGGCTCGGCGCCATCGAATGCAGCCGCGAGGAGATCGTCGCGATCTTCCGGCGCGTGCGGGTGCCCAACGGAAAGGCCAAGCGATGACACCAACGGCATTTCTCGCCTATTGCGCCGCCGTCACACTCGCCGCCGCCACGCCGGGGCCCGCGATGTTCGCGGTCATCACCAATGGCGTGTCGCGCGGTTTCCTTCGCGCCTTCATGGCCGGCGTCGGGGTCGCCGCCGGCGATGCCGTGCTGGTCACCCTGGCGCTGCTCGGGCTGGTGGCACTCGCCCAGACCTTCGAATGGATCTTTCTGCTGCTGAAATATGCCGGCGCCGGCTATCTGATCTTTCTCGGCATCAGGATGTGGCGGGCATCAGTCACGCAATCGAATGAGCCGCGGACGGCTGAGGTGCGATTGTCCCGGTCCTTCTTCCTTGGCGCGTCCATTGCGCTGGGGAACCCGAAGGCAATTCTGTTCCATGCCTCGATCATGCCGCTGATCCTCAATCTCGACACGCTGACGTTTGTCGATGGCCTGCTGGTGGTGGCCACCGTCATCAGCGTCAATATCGTCACAATGGGTGTCTATGCAGCCCTTGCGGGCCGAGCCTCGGGCTGGTTCAGGACGCCGAAGCGCATGCGGCTGATGAACAGGTTTGCCGGTAGTGCCATGATCGGCACCGGAGCGCTGATTGCCGCACGCTGAGCGGTAAAGCGCCGCCACGCTTGCGTTTGTCGCACTTCCCCTCTATATGCCCGCTCATTCCACACACGGACTTTGGTGTCTGCCCGGGAGAAATCCGGCTGAAACCTCCGGTGGCGTTCGAGGACTTCGTCCGAAAATGCCTGTGTCCGTGGAGGCTAACCGGAAAGGAAAATAAAGAATGGCTCTGCCTGATTTCAGCATGCGCCAGCTTTTGGAAGCTGGCATTCACTTCGGCCACCAGACCCACCGCTGGAACCCGAAGATGGCGCCTACATCTATGGCGCCCGCAACAACATCCACATCATCGACCTCTCGCAGACGGTGCCCTTGCTGCACCAGGCGCTGAAGCAGGTTTCCGACACCGTTGCCAAGGGCGGCCGCGTGCTGTTCGTCGGCACCAAGCGCCAGGCGTCGGACATCGTCGCCGATGCGGCACAGCGTTCGGCTCAGTACTATGTCAATTCGCGTTGGCTCGGCGGCATGCTGACCAACTGGAAGACGATCTCGAATTCGATCCAGCGCCTGCGCAAGCTCGACGAGATGCTGGCTGGCGAGGCCCAGGGCCTCACCAAGAAGGAGCGCCTGAACCTCGATCGCGAGCGCGAGAAGCTCGACAAGGCGCTCGGCGGCATCAAGGACATGGGCTCGACGCCCGACCTGATGTTCGTGATCGACACCAACAAGGAAGCGATTGCCATCCTCGAGGCCAAGCGTCTCGGCATTCCGGTCGTCGCCATCATCGATTCGAACTGCGACCCGGACAAGATCGATTTCCCGATCCCCGGCAATGACGACGCGGCCCGCGCCATCCAGCTCTATTGCGACCTGGTTGCCAAGGCTGCGATCGACGGCATCGCCCGTCAGCAGGGCGCTCTCGGCGTCGATATCGGCGCTTCGGTTGAAGCTCCGGTCGAACCGGCGCTCGATCCGGCTCCGGCATCGGAAGCCCCCGAGGCTTGATAATCGAAGGCCGGTTTACGGCCTTCATCTTTCTCATATTTTGGCACGCTAAACAGACGCACCATCGAACACCGATGGTGCGTCGGTGCATTCTAGACAAAGAGGCGACAATGAGCATTTCGGCTGCACAGGTCAAAGAACTCCGCGACTTGACCGGCGCGGGCATGATGGACTGCAAGGCGGCGTTGACCGAGACCAACGGCAACATGGAAGAGGCCGTCGACTGGCTGCGCAAGAAGGGTATTTCGAAGGCCGACAAGAAGGCTGGCCGCACCGCGGCTGAAGGCCTGATCGGCGTCGATGCCGGCGTGCGCGAGGCTGCCATTGTCGAGGTCAACTCCGAGACTGATTTTGTCGCCCGCAACGAGCAGTTTCAGGAACTCGTCCGCAACATCGCCAAGGTGGCGCTCGCCTATGGCACGACCGAGGCGGTGGCTGCCGCCAAGTATCCCGGTTCGGACAAGTCTGTCACCGAGGTGATCAAGGACGCTGTCGGCACCATCGGCGAGAACATCAGCTTCCGCCGCTCGGCGAAGCTCACGGTGCCGCATGGTGCCGTGGCGACCTATGTCCATAATTCGGTCGCCGACAATCTCGGCAAGCTCGGCGTGCTGGTCGCGATCGAGACCACTGGCAATGAACATGCCGCCAACGCCTTTGCCCGCCAGGTCGCCATGCATGTCGCCGCCACCAACCCGCTGGCGCTGACGGCGGAGCAGATCGATCCGGCAGCGGTCGAGCGCGAGAAGGCGATCTTCTCCGATCAGGCACGCCAGTCAGGCAAGCCGGAAGCGATCATCGAAAAGATGGTCGAAGGCCGCCTGCGCAAGTTCTACGAGGAAGTCGTGCTCTTGAAGCAGGCCTTCGTGCTCAATCCCGACATCACCGTCGAGAAGGCGCTGAAGGATGCCGAGAAGGAAATCGGCGCGCCGGCCAAGATCACCGCCTATTTGCGCTTCGCGCTCGGCGAAGGCATCGAGAAGGAAGCGACCGATTTCGCGGCGGAAGTCGCGGCGGCGGTCAAGAAGTAAGCTTCCTACCGCTTTATTCCGACAGCGTTTTTCGGCCGGGCGTCCGCAGGGATGCCCGGCCGATTTCTTGTGCGGTGTCGATAAAGGCCCGCAGTTTCGGCGCCATCGCCGCCCGGCGCGGAAAGTAGAGGAACAGGCCAGGTTCCTCGATCGCTGATTGCGGCAGGACCTGGACGAGGCGGCCGGCGGCAAGATCCGCCCGCGCCAGCGGTTCGAACATATAGGCAAGGCCGACGCCTGCAAGCGCCAGGTCAATCGCGGCGAGTGAATCCGTGACGATGACCGTGCCCTTCGTCTCCACAACGACATCCTTGCCGTCTTCGGTCAGATCCCAGCGATAGAGCGCACCGGAGCGAACCAGCCGGTAGCCGATGCAATTGTGGTTGGCGAGATCGGCCACGCCGCGCGGACGGCCATGCCGTCCGATATAGGCGGGAGAGGCGACGATGACGGCCTTGAACGGCGGCGTCAGCCGGACAGTGACCATGTCTTGCGCAATCATCTCGCCCAGCCGGATGCCGGCATCGAAACC
This sequence comes from Mesorhizobium kamtschaticum, assembly GCF_056174585.1. Taxonomy (NCBI): domain Bacteria; kingdom Pseudomonadati; phylum Pseudomonadota; class Alphaproteobacteria; order Hyphomicrobiales; family Phyllobacteriaceae; genus Mesorhizobium; species Mesorhizobium kamtschaticum. Next base: position 4,750,536 of record NZ_CM149691.1, read on the forward strand.
CTCGCCGACAATGTCGATCAGCCCCTGGTCCGTCAGCAATTCAATTGTCACATCCGGATAGCGTTCCGCCATCGCCGCGACCATGGGCGTCACGGCCAGAGGAATGGCGATGTTGGGAACGTTGAGCTTGAGCAGGCCCGAAGGCCGGCCCTTGATGGCGCGGATGCGATCCATCCGCTCGGCAATATCCTGAAGGGCAGGAGCCGCCGTCTCTACCAGCGCCTTACCGGCTTCCGTCAATGAAACGCTGCGCGTGGTGCGCGCAAACAGCGGCTGACCGATGCGCTCTTCGACAAGGCGCACCGCATGGCTGACGGCGGACGGACTCATACCAAGTTCTGCGGCGGCAAGCGCAAAGCCGCCGCGCCGGGCAACGGCAATGACGACAGGCAGATGGGTAAGCAGATCCCGGTCCATTCATGCATGATATCGCATAGTCTTTGCGAACAATGCAATCTTATCGATGCCAAGGCAGCGGTCCACATTGTCGCCAACACAGCGGCGATTGGCTGATGCACAAAGGAGAAGAGACATGAATGCGTTGAAACATGTGACATTCGCGGCAGGCATGGCGCTGGCGCCGATCGATGCCGGTGGGGCGGAGCCATCCGGCTGGCAAGCGCTCGCGGACGAACGCGCGGTCATCCGTATTGCCGATGCCATCGACCGCGCCGTCGACGCCCAGGATTGGAAGCTGGCGCGCAGTTATTTCGCGGATCGGGTTACCGCCGATTTCAGCAGCCTGTCCGGGCAGCCTGCGGCCAACATCGCCTCCGATGATCTGATCGGCGCCTGGGCCGGCAATCTCAAGGGCAGCAAGACAAGCCTGCATCTGCGCACCAATCATCAGGTCGTTCTCGCCGCCGACACAGCGACTGTCCGGTCGAACGGCTATGCCTGGAACCGGATGGAAGGCAATGGCGACCCGCTCTGGGAAGTCTGGGGCACCTATGAGCATCACCTGACGCGCTCCGCCGGCGGCTGGAAGGTCGATGGCTTCGCGTTCCGCATGACGCATGAGCGCGGCAACCTTTGGGTCAAGGCAACTCCTGGCCAGTGATGTTCTGGGCCAGTGACGCGGCTGCATTCACCATTAAGCATTGGAAGACGATCATGACCATGACCTATTACACACTCGGCAACAGCGGCCTCAGGGTCAGCCGGCTGGCGCTGGGCACGATGACTTTCGGCAAGCAATGGGGCTGGGGAGCCGACAGAGATACAGCCCGCGCGATGTTCGACGCATATGTCGAGGCAGGCGGCAATTTCTTCGACACGGCGGACCTCTACACCGGCGGCACCGCCGAAGCCTGGCTTGGCGAATTCATCGCCGAGCGGGGCTTACGCGACACCGCGGTGATCGCCAGCAAGTTCGCCATGAACATGCAGCCTGGCAATCCGAATGCCGGCGGCAACGGCCGCAAGAACATCATGCGGGCGGTTGATGCTTCGCTGAAGCGGTTGGGTACCGACTATATCGATCTCTATCTCATGCATGTGTGGGACCAGCTTACGCCGGCCGAAGAGGTGATGCGCACGCTGGATGACCTCGTGCGGATGGGCAAGGTGCGCCATGTCGGCCTGTCCGATGTGCCGGCCTGGTATGCGGGGCGGGCACAGGCGATCGCCGAGCTGCGCGGATATGAGCCGGTTTCGGCCTTGCAGCTCGAATACTCCCTGGCCGAACGCGCGATCGAGAACGAGTTCGTGCCATTCGGCACCCGCCACGGCGCCGGCATCATGGTGTGGAGCCCGCTGGCCAGCGGGTTGCTCAGCGGCAAGTATCGACCGGCTCAGGCCGGACATGCCGGCCGGCTCGACGGATTCCGCAACTCGACGCATCCGGGCTTCCAGAAGTTCACGGAGCGCAACTGGGCCATCGTGGCCGAACTCGAGAAAGTCGCATCCGAGCTCGGCCGCAGCATGCCGCAGGTCGCGCTCAACTGGGTGGCGACGCAGCCGGGGATTGCCACCGTCATCCTCGGTGCGACGACGCTCAGCCAGATCAAGGACAATCTTGGCGCGCTGGACTTCGAGATTCCGGCAGGGCTTCGCGACCGGCTGGAGTCGGTCAGCAAGACTCCGGCGCCGTTCCCTTATTCCTATTTCGGGTCGCAGATACAGGCGCGCGTCACCGGCGGTGCTGCAACCGGCGACAAGCCCTCCGGCTACGCGTCGCAGGTGCTTGTCGAGGGCGTAGCGGCCAGCGTGTCCACCAACTGATTGATCGACAGGATTGCCACAAATTTGCCGGTCGGGCGCCGCGTGACATCGCGGCGCCCTTCGTGTATCGGAACCCAGTGTTTTGGGATGGCGCCTGCGTGAATGCCTGCCCGGATACCACATGCAAAATGACGAGGACCAGATGACGGTGAAGCCCCTCTACCGACGTGTCTTGTTGAAAGCGTCGGGCGAAGCGTTGATGGGCGAACAGCATTTTGGCATTGACGTCTCGGTCGTGGATCGCATCGCCGCCGACATCGCCGAGGCCCGTGCGCTGGGCATCGAGGTCGGCGTCGTCATCGGCGGCGGCAATATCTTCCGCGGCGTAGCAGTCGCGTCCAAGGGCGGGGATCGCGTCACCGGCGACCACATGGGCATGCTTGCCACGGTCATCAACTCGCTGGCGCTGCGCACCTCGCTGCACAAGATCGGCGTCGATGCCGTGGTGCTGTCGGCGATCGCCATGCCAGAACTCTGCGAGAGTTTTTCGCAACGCCAGGCAGACGCTTACATGAACCAGGGCAGGGTGGTGATCTTTGCCGGCGGCACCGGCAATCCATTCTTCACCACTGATTCGGCCGCAGCGCTTCGCGCGGCTGAAATCGGCGCGGATGCGCTGTTCAAGGGCACGCAGGTCGACGGTGTCTACTCGGCCGACCCGAAGAAAGACCCGAACGCGACCCGTTTCGAGCGCATCAGCCATGGTGAAGTCATAAAACGCGGCCTTTCCATCATGGATACGGCTGCGATTGCACTTGCGCGTGAAAACAACATTCCGATAATCGTTTATTCGATCCACGAAAAAGGTGGTTTCGGCGATATTCTGAGGGGCGGCGGCCGCTGCACGGTCGTTGCGGACGAATGATCCGGGGCTTGATCCCGAAAAGACGGGAAACCGGCTTTCGAAAGTCAGGCTCGAAGATGGGGCTTTGCCCCAAAGCAGTGAACCCGCGTCAGACGGGTCGAGGAGACTAAGATGAGTGGTGAGTACGACGATCTCAAGCGGCGCATGGATGGGGCAATCGCCGCGTTCAAGCATGATCTGGCTTCGCTGCGGACCGGTCGCGCCTCCAGCAATCTGCTCGATGCGATCCAGGTGCAGGCCTATGGCACCTCCATGCCGATCAACCAGGTGGCCAACGTCTCGGTGCCGGAACCGCGCATGATCTCGGTGTCGGTCTGGGACAAGTCGATGGTCGGCGCCGTCGACCGCGCCATCCGCGAATCCAATCTGGGTTTCAACCCGATCGTCGACGGCACCAATCTCCGGATTCCCCTGCCAGAGCTCAACGAGCAGCGCCGCAAGGAACTGGTCAAGATTTCGCATGGCTACGCCGAGAACGCTCGTGTCGCCGCGCGCCATGTGCGCCGCGACGGCATGGACTTCCTGAAGAAGGCGGAGAAGGACGGCGACATCAGCGAGGACGATCAACGCAAGCGTTCCGACCAGGTCCAGAAGCTTACCGACGAAACGATCAGCACCATCGATCATCTGCTTTCCGACAAGGAAGCTGAAATCATGCAGGTTTAGGGTTGGCTGTCGGCTGACCCGAAAGCGAGATCATGACAACGCCCGCGCATGTCGCGATCATCATGGATGGAAATGGACGCTGGGCCAAGGCGCGCGGCATGCCGAGGCTTGCCGGTCATCGCGCCGGCGTAGAGGCCCTGCGCAAGACGGTGCGCGCGGCACCGGGTCTCGGTATCTCCTTCCTGACCGTCTACGCTTTCTCGTCGGAAAACTGGTCGCGGCCGAAGTCCGAAGTCAGCGATCTGATGGGGCTGTTGAAGCTGTTCATCCGCCGTGACCTTGCCGAACTGCACCAGAGCGGCGTGCGGGTCAGGATCATCGGCGACAGGGCAGGGCTGCAGGCCGACATAAGAGGGCTGCTCGACGAGGCCGAAGCGCTTACCGCCCGCAACGAAGCGCTGACGCTGGTCATCGCCTTCAACTATGGCGGGCGCGACGAGATCGTCCGCACGGCGCGCAAACTTGCCTCGGCCGTGGCGCGTGGCGAAATCGACGCCGAAGCGATCACTGCCGAAAGCTTTGCCGGCGGTCTCGACACGCAAGGCATTCCCGATCCGGAGCTGGTCATACGCACCAGTGGCGAGCTTCGCCTGTCCAACTTCCTCTTGTGGCAGGCCGCCTACAGCGAGCTCGTCTTCCTGCCTTGCTATTGGCCCGACTTCAGCCGCGAGCACCTCGCCGAGGCGTTGCGCGAATTTGCCGGCCGCGAGCGCCGCTTTGGCGCATTGGGCTCGCAAGACGTCGCTTCCCGACCGGCCGCGGGATGAGCAACCTTCAGCTCCGCGTCATTTCAGCGGTCGTGCTTGCTGTCATCGCCCTTGGCCTGACCTGGCTTGGCGGCCTGCCTTTCCGACTCCTGTGCGCAGCCATGTCGGCGATGATCTTCTATGAGTGGACACGCATGTCGCGGCCGGCTGCTGCCAATGGGCTGGGCTTCCTGCCCGAGGCATTGGTCGTCGTTTTCATCGGCGCCTTGATTGCCGGGCTTGCCGCCTTCTGGCTGCTGTTGCTTGTCGTGATTCTGATTGCCGCAACGGCGGTAGCAGCCCGGGTTCGCAAGACCGGGCAGTGGGAGGCGAGCGGTCTTGCCTATGCCAGCGTGTCCGGCCTGTCGCTTGCCCTGCTGCGCGATGGCGACCATCCGGGCCTCATCGCCATCCTGTTCCTGTTCGCGGTCGTCTGGGCGACCGACATTTTTGCCTATTTCGTCGGGCGCGCCGTCGGCGGCCCAAAACTGGCGCCATCGATTTCGCCGGGCAAGACGCGCAGTGGCGCCGTCGGCGGCGCTGTCGGTGGCGTTGTCGCCGGGGTTATGCTGGCGGCCGCCGCCGGTGCCGGCAATCTGGCCTTGCTTGGCCTTGTGGCGCTTGTGCTTTCAATCGTCGCCCAGGCCGGCGACCTGTTCGAATCCTGGGTCAAACGACGGCATGGACGCAAGGATTCGGGCGTGCTCATTCCTGGCCATGGCGGCGTCATGGACCGTGTCGACGGGCTTGTCGCGGCGGCTCTCGCCCTATACGTCATTGGCTGGATTTCGGCGGGCGTCGATCATCCGGCACAGGGGCTGTTTCCGATTTGAATGATGTCGTTCCACGATCTGATGTGGGCGCCTTGGATTCGCCTGGATTGCTGTCACAGTCACGGCGCGACTGCGGAAGAATTTGAGGGCTTGAGTTGAACGGGATTCTTCACGCGATTTTCAGCACGGACGGCCTGCTTCTCGGCACACTCGTGCCGTTCCTCTTCGTGCTGACCGTGGTGGTGTTCGTCCACGAAATGGGGCACTACCTCGTCGGCCGCTGGTGCGGCATCGGGGTCAAGGCCTTCTCGATCGGTTTCGGTCCCGAACTCATCGGCTTCAACGACAGCCATGGCACGCGTTGGAAGCTCTGCGCCATACCGCTTGGCGGCTATGTCAAATTTGTCGGCGATATGAACGCCACCTCCAGCCAGCCGACGTCGGATGAGCTGGAAACGCTGACCGACGAGGAGCGTAAGGTTGCCTTCCACACCCAGGCGATCTGGAAGCGCGCGGCGACGGTGGCGGCCGGGCCTCTTTTCAATTTCCTGCTAGCGATCGTCGTCTTTGCCGTCCTGTTTTCCACCTATGGTCGTTATGTCGCTGAGCCCATGGTGGCGGAAGTTACGGCAGACAGTCCGGCGGCGAAGGCGGGCATCCTGCCCGGCGACCGATTCGTCAGCGTCGACGGCGCCAAGGTGGAAACCTTTGGCGATGTACAGCGGCTGGTCTCGGGCCGCGCCGGCGATACGATCACCTTTGTCATGCTGCGCGATGGCAAGGAAGTCACGGTGACCGCGACCCCGCAGCTGATGGAGCAGCAAGACGCGCTCGGCAACAAGATCAAGGTCGCCGTGATCGGCGTCGTCAACAACAAGGAACTCGGCCAGCCTCGTCTCGTCACCTACACGCCGGTCGGGGCCGTTGCTGCGGCGGTTGAGGAAACAGGCCACGTCATCTCGCGCACTGGCCAGTTCTTGCAGCGTTTCGCCGTAGGGCGCGAGGACAAGTGTCAGTTGGGCGGCCCCGTCAAGATCGCCGACATGGCCGGCAAGGCGGCCAAACTGGGTTTCGAATGGCTGGTGCAACTCGTCGCGCTGCTGTCTGTCGGCATCGGTTTTCTAAACCTTTTGCCGATTCCCCCCCTCGACGGCGGTCATCTCTTGTTCTACGGGGTGGAGGCCGTCATCCGCCGGCCGGTGTCGGAACGGATGATGGAAATGGCCTATCGGGCCGGTCTGCTTCTGGTCTTGTGCTTCATGGGTTTCGTGTTCTGGAACGATCTGTTTGGATGCTGAAATCATGAAGAAATTTGGCCTGGGCATGGTCGATGTTGAGACGCCGTTTACCATGCACGGGGATATGAGTGACGCGAAAGCCACGCACCAGGGTTAAGTAAATACAAATTAACCAGAAGCCTTGCGTGTAGGGAAAATCCGGTTAATACGGTAGGGGAAATTACCGCACGTCCGGTTTTCTCGCCGTGGGGACTACGAGAAAAGGTTATTAAGCCCGATGAAGGCAGCATCCAAGTTTCTGAACGCCGCGTCCGCGGCGGCACTGTCCGCGGCTCTGGTCGTACCAGGTGCGCTCGCAGTGCAATTCGTTGCCACATCGGCGGCTGAAGCCGCTGTCGTCAGCAGGGTGGAGGTGAGCGGCAACCAGCGTGTCGACGCCGATACCATCCGCAACTACATCACCATTAAGCCGGGCAAGGCTTTCTCCAGTTCTGATGTCGACGCCGCGGTCAAGGCGCTGTTCGGCACCGGCCTGTTCTCGGATGTCCAGATCAACCAGGTCGGCTCGACGCTGGTGGTCAAGGTTGCCGAATACAAGGTCGTCAACCAGGTGCTGTTCCAGGGCAACAAGAAGATCAAGGACAATGCGCTGCAGATGGGGCTTCAGCTGAAGCCCCGCGGCACGTTCTCGCAAGCGACCCTCGATTCCGACGTCGAAGCAATCAAGTCTGCCTACAGGCGTATCGGCCGCGACGATGCCGGCGTGACCGCGCAGGTCATGGACCTCGGTGACAACCGCGTGAATGTGGTTTTCAAGATTACCGAAGGCGACCGCACGCAGATCGCGGCGATCAATTTCGTCGGCAACAGCGCCTATTCGAGCCGCCGCCTTTCGGACGTGATCAACACCAAGCGCTCGTCCTGGGTGTCGTTCATCCTGCGTGATGACGTCTATGATGAGGACAAGCTGCGCGCCGACCAGGAGCTGCTGCGCCGGTTCTACTATAATCACGGCTACGCCGATTTCCAGGTCGTGTCGGCCGTCGGCGAACTCGACAATGCGACGAACAAGTACACGGTCACCATAACCGTCCAGGAGGGCGAGCGTTACAATTTCGGCGATATCAGTGTCGAAAGCACGATCCCGGAAGTCGATTCGAAATCGCTTGAATCGGTGGTCGAGACCCGCAAGGGCGACGTCTACAACGCCAAGAATGTCGAGGACTCCATCATTGCCCTGACCGAGAAGGTGGCCGGTTCCGGTTACGCCTTCGCGCAGGTGACGCCGCGCGGCGACCGCAACTTCGAGAATCATACGATTTCGGTGGTCTATACGGTTGACCAGGGCACCAAGGCCTATGTCGAGCGCATCGAGATCCGCGGCAATGATCGCACGCGCGACTATGTCATCCGCCGCGAATTCGATGTCAGCGAAGGCGATGCTTTCAACCAGGTGCTCATCCAGCGCGCCAAGAAGCGCCTGGAAGACTTGGGTTATTTTGAGAAAGTCGACATCTCGACGGTGCCCGGCTCGCAGCCTGACCAAGTCGTGCTGGTGGTCGACGTGGTCGAGAAGTCGACCGGTGAATTCTCGGTTGGCGCCGGCTATTCGACCGGCGGCGATTCGGCGGGTCCATCTGTCGAAGGATCGGTCACCGAGCGCAACTTCCTCGGTCGTGGCCAGTACATCAAGCTGTCGGCCGGCGGTGGCAAGAATTCGCGCGATTACAGCATCTCGTTTACGGAGCCTTACTTCCTCGGCCGGCGCATCGCCGCCGGCTTCGACGTCTACAAGTCGACGAGGCAATACGACAACAACTACGACAGCGACACCGTTGGTGCGACGGTCCGCTTCGGACTGCCGATAACCAACAGCATCTCGACGCAGCTGGCGTATAATATCGCGCAAGAGAAATATTCGGTTGATAGCAGTTGCGGTACGACTACTACGGCTGATCCTGATGGTACCTGCACGATTTCGCCGGCCATCTTGGATGGCATTGCTCAAAGTCCTTGGATCAAGTCGTCGGTCAGCCTGGGGCTGGTCTACAACACGATCGATGACATGAAGAACCCGCATGAGGGCATCTACGCCAACACGACGGTAGAGGTTGCAGGCCTCGGTGGTGATGCCAAGTTCGTCAAGGTTACTGGGCGCGGCAGTGTCTATCAGACGCTGTCCGAGCAACTCGACCTTGTCGGCCTCATTTCGGGCGGCGCGGGTCACGTGGAGGGTTACGGCAGTAACGGTCTGCGTATCTTCGATCAATTCCAGAGCACCGATCGTATGATCCGTGGCTTTGCCTATGGCGGCATTGGCCCTGCGGACGCGGCGACGGGTGACCATCTCGGTGGTACGACCTACTTCAATGCTTCGGCGGAAGCCCAGTTCCCGTTGCCAGTCGTTCCGGAGAGCTTTGGGTTGCGCGGTGCTGTGTTCGCCGACGCTGCCACGCTTTATGGCAGTAAGATCACGTCTGTTACCCAGACCTCGACCGACATGAAGCTGCGCGCCTCGGTCGGTCTCGGCCTGATGTGGGCCTCGCCGTTCGGCCCGATCCGTATCGACTACGCGATCCCGTTCAAAAAGGAAGCGAGCGACAAGGTGCAGGAATTCAACTTCGGCATTTCGACCCGCTTCTGATCGGCGGCCAACGATGCTCCCGGATTTTTGGATCCGGGAGAAATGTTCGACCTAGCTGGATATAGCTTCTGGAATGACCGATCCGGTGTTCTTCGCGCCATCACGCCGGTATACGGCGGCCGAAGTCGCGAATCTGACCGGCTCGGTGCTTGTCGATTCCGGCCACTCCGACGTGTCGATCTCGGCATTGGCACCGGCCAACGAAGGCGGTGCCAATGCGCTTGTATTTGTCGACGGCAGGCGCAATTCGGCGCTGATGCCGTCGCTGCGGGCGGCCGCGGTTCTGTGCCCGGCGGAATTCGCCAACAAGGCACCGGCCGAAATTGCCGTTTTGATCCATCCGCGTCCGCAACAGGCATTCGCGCTGGTCGGTCGACTGCTGTTCCCTACAGCCGCCACGCCGGGGCCAATGACCGGTGAAACCGGTGTTTCGCCGCATGCCCATGTCGATCCGACCGCGCATGTCGAAGCCGGCGCCATCATCGAGGCCGGCGTGGTCATCGGGCCAGGTGTCTCGATCGGCAGCGGCACCGTCATCGCGCCAAACGCGGTCATTGGACAGTTTTGCCAGATCGGTCGTGACGGCTATGTCGGCCCGGGCACCAGTATCCAGTATGCGCTGATCGGCAATCGGGTCATCATCCATGGTGGCGCCAGGATCGGCCAGGACGGCTTCGGCTTTGTGGGCGGCGCCAAGGGGCCGGAACGCGTTCCCCAGATCGGACGGGTTGTCATCCAGGACGATGTCGAGATCGGCTCCAATTCCACCGTCGACCGCGGCGCCATGTCGGATACGATCATCGGTCAGGGCACCAAGATCGACAATCTCGTGCAGATCGCCCATAACGTCCGCATCGGTCGCAATTGCATAGTTGCCGGACTTTCGGGTATTTCGGGTTCCGTGGTCGTGGGTGACAATGTCACGATGGGCGGCGGTGTCGGGCTTGCGGATCACTTGACCATCGGCTCAGGAGCCAAGCTTGCCGCCAGAAGTGGATTTATGAGCAATGTCCCTGCCGGCGAGATATGGGGCGGTTATCCGGCACAGCCGATGGCGGAAGCCATGCGAGAGATAGCCATGTTGCGCACGATGGCCAGGGCACGCAAGCAGGGCAAGGACAATGGCTGATATGGTGGCGGCGACGACGCTGGAAGCGGTCGACATAATGGGGCTGATGAAGCTTCTGCCGCACCGCTATCCCTTCCTGATGATCGACCGCATCGTCGACATCGATGGTGACGATTCTGCCGTCGGCATCAAGAACGTCACCATCAATGAGCCGCATTTTCAGGGGCACTTCCCGGAGCAGCCGGTGATGCCGGGCGTGCTGATCGTCGAGGCCATGGCGCAGACGGCAGGCGCCATCTGCATCCGCAGCCTTGGGGCGTCGAAACCGTCGCTGGTCTATTTCCTGACCATCGACAACGCCAAATTCCGCAAACCGGTCGTTCCCGGCGACCAGTTGAAGATCCATGTCAAGAAAATCAAGAAGCGCGGCAACCTGCTCAAATTCGCCTGCGAAGCCCTGGTCGATGGCACCAAGGCAGCAGAGGCCGAGATTTCAGCCATGATGGTCACCAGCGACTGACGATCGAGTGCTTATGAAAATCAAGACTTCAATCCATCCTTCCTCCGTCGTGGAAGAAGGCGCTCAAATCGGTCAAGGTGTGCGCATAGGGCCGTTCTGCCATATCAGCGCCGATGCCGTGATCGGCGATGGTGTCGAACTGGTCAGCCATGTCTCCGTCATGGGTGCGACCACTATCGGCGCCTCGACCAAGGTCTATCCGATGGCGACATTGGGTGCTCCGCCGCAGAACACCAAGCACAAGGGCGGTCGCACCACGCTGGTCATCGGCGCCAACTGCACCATCCGCGAAGGTGTGACCATGCATGTCGGCACCGATACGAGCCGTGGCGAGACGACGATCGGCGACAACGGCAATTTCCTTGCCTACGCCCACATCGCCCATGATTGCGTCGTCGGCAACAACGCCACCTTCGCCAATGGCGCGACATTGGGCGGACACTGCGAGATCGGCGACAACGTCTATATTGGCGGCCTCAGCGCCGTTCATCAATTCGTGCGTGTCGGCGACAACGCCTTCCTCGGCGGGTGCTCGGCTTTTGTTGGTGATGTCATTCCCTACGCCATCGCCGTCGGCAACCGCGCCTCCTTGCGCGGCTTGAACATCATCGGCCTCAAACGCGCCGGTCTGCCGCGTTCCGAAATCTATCTCTTGCGCAAAGCCTACCGGACGATTTTTGACCGTTCCCGCACCGTTGGCGAGAACATCGAACTCGCCAAGGCCGAGTTCGGCTCGTCGCCGACAGCCATGAAGATCATCGATTTCATCAGCAGTCGCGGCAAGCGGCACTATGCGGTGCCATCGCTCAAGGGCAGTGATGGCGACGATGTCGATGACGCAGACTGAGGCTGCGACGGCTGGTCTTGATCTCCCGCCAGGTGCCAGGGTCGGCATCATCGCCGGCGGTGGCAGTCTTCCGGTCGAAGTCGCGGCCGGCTCGGCCGGGCAGGGTTATGCCCCCTTCATCGTCCTCATGGAAGGCGAAGCCGACCGTCTGCCGGAATTGAGCCGGTATGAGCATGAGACCCTTGCCCTGGAGGCAATCGGCTCGCTTGTTCCCCTGCTTAAACGCCACCGGATTACCCATCTGGTGCTCGCCGGCGAAATCAAGCGCCGGCCAAGGCTGACACGTCTTCGCCCCAGTTTCAGCCTACTCGCGGTCATACCGGTTGTCGTCATGGCACTCGCACGCGGCGACGACGGCCTGCTGAAGGTCGTAGCGCGAGGCTTGGAGGCGCGTGGAATAAAGGTCGTAGGGGCCCACGAAATCGTTCCGACCCTTGCTGCTGCCGAAGGCGTGTTGACGAAAGCAGCGCCTAGGGATTCGGATCGGCGCGACATCGAAGCCGGACTCGCTGCGGCGAAGGCCATCGGGGCGCTGGACATCGGCCAGGCGGCTATAGCGGTGGGCGGCCGCGTCATCGCGCTGGAAGGCATCGAGGGGACGGCAGGATTGCTCGACCGAACAAAACTGTTGCGAGGCCACGGCCGTATCGCAGGCAAGACCCGCGGCGTGCTGGTCAAATGCGCCAAGCCAGGCCAGGAACTGCGTGCGGATCTTCCGTCCATAGGACCGCAGACGGTGGAATCGGCGCATGCGGCCGGGCTCGCCGGCATTGCCGTCGAAGCGGGACGCTCACTGATCCTCGAAGGTCCCGCAACCCTGGCGCGCGCCAATGAGCTTGGTCTGTTCATCGTCGGCCTGGCCGCAGCGGAGCCTGCGCATGGCTGACAAGGCGCTGAAGATCGCGATCGTTGCCGGTGAAGAATCAGGCGATCTGCTTGGCGCCGACATCGTGCGTTCGCTCCGCCAGGCAACCGGCCGCGAGGTGCGGCTCGTCGGCCTCGGCGGCCGGCACCTCGGGGAATTGGGCCTGGTGTCGCCCTTTGATGCCGGCGAGATCGCGCTGATGGGTTTCAGTGCCGTCCTGCGTGATCTGCCGCGCCTTTTCAGGCGGATCGGCCAGCTGGCCAAAACCATCGCTGAGGAAAAGCCGGATTGCCTGGTCACCATCGACAGCCCGGACTTCTCCTTGCGCGTCGCCAGGAAGGTGCGTGCAGCCAGTCCGTCGATACCGATCATCCACTATGTCTGCCCGAGCGTCTGGGCCTGGCGGCCGGGCAGGGCGGTGGCGATGAAGCCCTATGTCGACCATATCCTCTGCATCCTGCCGTTCGAGGTGAAGGAGCTCGAGCGGCTGGGCGGCCCGCCCGGCACCTATGTCGGGCATCGCCTGACGCATGATGCGGGTGTGCTTGCTGCCGGGAAGGCGCAGGCTTTGCCGCGCGATCTTGCCCAGGACCGCATCAAGACATTGCTTGTCCTGCCCGGCTCGCGGCGCAGCGAGGTGCGGCGGCTGGTCGATACGTTCGGCGAGACCGTGTCAATGCTGCGCGCGCGCGGGCATCGTCTGCGGCTGTTGCTGCCGACGGTTCCGCATGTCGCCGACCTCGTCAAATCCTCGGTCAACCGTTGGGATGAAAAACCCGAGATCATCGTTGATCCCCAACGCAAATGGCAGGCTTTCGGCAAGGCCGATGCCGCGCTGATCGCGTCGGGGACCGTGTCGCTGGAACTGGCGTTGGCCGGTGTGCCCATGGTCTCGTGCTACAGGCTCGATCCCATCGCGCGTGCCGTTGCGCCCTATTTCGTTTCCGTCTGGTCGGCGCTGCTGCCCAATTTGATCTCGGATCGCGCTTTGATCCCGGAGTTCTACAACGAGTACGTCAAGCCGAACAATCTGGCGCGCCAGCTGGAAGCCCTGTTCGCCGACACGGGCATGCGCGCCTGGCAGAAAGACGGATTTGCCGAGATCGCCAGGCGCATGGCGACGGACAAGCCGTCGGGCGAGATCGCGGCCGGCGTCGTGCTTCGTCATATAAAAAAGGCGCCCTGACAGGCGCCTTTTTTCGGTCAAAACAGCTTTGATCAGCGCTTGGCGATCGGCACGTAGTCGCGCTCCGGCGCACCAGTGTAGAGCTGACGCGGGCGGCCGATCTTCTGGCGCGGGTCCTCGATCATCTCCTTCCACTGCGCGATCCAGCCGACGGTGCGGGCGACCGCGAACAGCACGGTGAACATGGTGGTGGGGAAGCCGAGCGCCTTCAGCGTGATGCCGGAGTAGAAGTCGACATTCGGATAGAGCTTCTTCTCGATGAAATAGGGATCGGTCAGCGCGATCTTTTCCAGCTCCATGGCGATGTCGAGCAGCGGATCGTCCTTGATGCCGAGCTCGCCCAGAACCTCGTGCGCCGTCTTCTGCATGATTTTCGCACGCGGATCGTAGTTCTTATAGACGCGGTGGCCAAAGCCCATCAGCCGGAACGGGTCGTTCTTGTCCTTGGCGCGGGCGATGAATTCCGGGATGTGATCGACATGGCCGATCTCGCCCAGCATGTTGAGCGCCGCTTCATTGGCGCCGCCATGGGCCGGGCCCCACAGGCAAGCGATGCCGGCGGCGATGCAGGCGAACGGGTTGGCGCCCGACGAGCCGGCGAGACGAACGGTCGAGGTCGAGGCATTCTGCTCGTGATCGGCGTGCAGGATGAAGATCCGCTCCATGGCGCGCGCCAACACCGGGTTGATCTTGTACTCCTCGCACGGCACGGCGAAGCACATATGCAGGAAGTTTGCCGCGAAACCGAGATCGTTCTTCGGGTAAATGAAGGGCTGGCCGATGTGGTATTTGTAGGCCATCGCCGCGATCGTCGGCATCTTGGCGATCAGCCGCATGGAAGCGACCATGCGCTGGTACGGGTCGGAAATGTCGGTGGAGTCGTGATAGAAGGCCGACAGCGCGCCGACCACGCCGCACATCACCGCCATCGGGTGCGCGTCGCGGCGGAAGCCGGTGAAGAAGCGCGACATCTGCTCGTGCACCATTGTGTGGCGCGTCACGCGGTAATCGAAATCGTCCTTCTGCGCCTTGGTCGGCAGTTCGCCATAGAGCAGGAGATAGCAGACTTCGAGGAAGTCGCCGTGTTCGGCCAACTGGTCGATCGGATAGCCACGATGGAGAAGAATACCGGCATCGCCGTCGATGAAGGTGATCTCGGACTCGCAGCTTGCCGTCGAGGTGAAGCCGGGGTCGTAGGTGAAGGCGCCGGTCGTGCTGTAGAGCGAGGCGATGTCGATGACGTCGGGCCCGACCGAGCCGCTTCGCACCTTGAATTCATGGGTCTTGCCGGCGAATTCAAGCGTTGCCGTAGCCTCTTGGTTCGCGCCGCCCACATCCAGTTTTTTCGCAGCTTCGGTCATTGCAAACTCCTTCTTGTTTCCTCATGCCGGCAAAGGCAAATTCTGCAGAGCGACACGTCGAAATCACCGCAATGCGCGTATTCGCCACCGCATTTTAGGAGGTGCGTGCCAGATTGGGCCAGAGCCTAATGTTGCACTGCGAAACGCGCCTTTCAATGCCAATCTTCTTGGGCCAGTTTGCTCCTAATCGATTTGATCCGCTATGCGCGCCAGGCTCTCCTCGCGCCCAAGCACGGCAAGCACGTCGAACACGCCCGGCGAGGTGCTTTTGCCGGTGAGTGCTGCCCGCAAGGGCTGGGCCACGGCGCCAAGCTTATGGCCACCAGCCAACGCATAGTCGCGGATCGCGGCTTCTGCCGCGGCAGCCGTCCAGTCACCTGAAAGCCCGTTCAAAGCTTCGTGAGCGCCACGCAGGATCTTGCGGGCATCATCATTGAGCAGGAGGGCCGCCTTGTCGTCGATCGGCAGAGGGCGCGTGGCAAACAGGAAGGCGGCGCCATCGACGAGCTCGACCAGCGTCTTGGCGCGCTCCTTCAGGCCCGGGAGGGCCGCCAGCAACTGCGCCTTATTCCTGTCATCGAGGCGCGCTGCCATCGCCGGCCCACCTTCGAGATAGGGCAAGGTGGCGATGAAGATGTCGAACAGTTCGGCATCGGCCAAGCGGCGCATATGCGCGCCGTTGATCGCCTCCAGCTTGGCGAAATCGAAGCGGGCCGCGCCCTTGTTGACGTCGCCGATGTCAAACCAGGAGACCATGTCCTTGATCGACATGATCTCGTCGTCGCCGTGGCTCCAGCCGAGACGCGCCAGATAGTTGAGCAGCGCCTCCGGCAGGTAACCCATGGCGCGATAGGCCTCGACGCCGAGCGCACCATGCCGCTTCGACAGCTTGGCGCCGTCGGCGCCATGGATCAGCGGGATGTGCGACATCGACGGCACATCCCAACCCATGGCGTTGTAGATCACGGTCTGGCGGGCGGCATTGGTCAGGTGGTCGTCGCCGCGAATGATGTGCGTGACACCCATGTCATGATCGTCGACGACGACGGCATGCATGTAGGTCGGGTTGCCGTCCGAACGCAGGATGATGAAATCGTCGAGATCCTTGTTGGGGAAGCGCACCTCGCCCTGGACGCGGTCGTGCACGACCGTTTCGCCTTCGGTCGGCGCTTTGACGCGGATGGCGCCCTTGACGCCGGGCGGTGCCTCGGATGGATCGCGATCGCGCCACTGGCCGTTGTAGCGCGGCGGCAGGCCCTTGGCCCGAGCCGCCTCGCGCATGGCCTCCAACTCGGCAGGTGTCTCGTAGCTGTAATAGGCCTTGCCCAGGCGCACGAGTTCCTCGGCGACCTCGCGGTGGCGCGGCGCACGCTCGAACTGCGATATCGCCTCGCCGTCCCAGGAAAGCCCAAGCCAGGTCAGCCCATCCAGAATGGCCTGGGTGGCCGCCTCGTTGAAGCGTTCGCGGTCGGTATCCTCGATGCGCAGCACCATCATGCCGCCGGTGTGCTTGGCGTACAGCCAGTTGAACAGCGCCGTGCGCGCACCACCGATGTGCAGATAGCCGGTGGGCGAGGGGGCAAAACGGGTGACGACCTTGTCGGACATGGAACTCTCGGAAACCATCTGAAGCGGGGTGCGGCTGCACGGACTTTCGCGCGTTGCGCGTTCATGTAGCATAGGGCGTCAGGGGTGCAAGGGGCAGACCCGATGGCTGGACGAGGCCGAGGCTCGGATGAGGGCGAGGACGCTGTTGTCGGCGTCAGCGAACGGTCCCTGTTTGCGACGCCTTTGGCGACCCCACCGCCACCGTCGCCACTTGTGCCGGGCTCCAGTAAGCCAGCGTTGCCGGCGAATGTTCCAGCGCCAATTCCGTCCACCGAAACAGGCAGGATTGTGCGTGTGCGCCGGCAACTGGGCCGGATTTCACTGCCTCGCCTGCGCCACAGCGTGGCGGCCTCAGCAGAGCTGGAGCTTGACCGGGGCATCGCCTTCCTGCTGGTGCCGGTCTGTCTGGCCGCTGGAGCGATCGGCTATTATTCGCTGGCAGTGGAGCCTGATTTTGCAAAGCCTGTCGCGGTCGTCGTGCTGATGGCGATCTGCGCGCTTGTTTCGCGCTCCTGGCCGAAAACCCATCTGGGCTTCATGGCGGCATTGTTGTGCGCGCTGGGCCTGCTTGCCGCCAAGGTCGAGACATGGCGAGTGGGCACCCAGATGCTGGGCTCGGAAATATCGACGCAACTGACCGGCCGCGTGGTCTCACTGGAGCAGATGGAGTTCTGGCCGCATCCGGCTGACTATAGACGTGACGTCGACCGCGCGGCCGAAACTGCGCTATGCGCCGGAAAGGGTCCGGCTTTCGGCGCGCAATATCCCGGCGGAAATGACCGCCGGCTCCCTGGTCACCGGCTACGCCAAATTGTTGCCGCCGACTGGCCCGGTGCGGCCGGACAGCTATGATTTCTCCTTCGACAGCTATTTCGCCGGCATCGGCGGCAGCGGCTTCTTTCTCGGCAATCCGAAGCTTGTCTCCGCCGACGACGGCGAGATGCCGCTCTCGGCCCGGCTTTTCTCCGGGATAGAAAATGCCCGCGAAGACATCGCCGACCATATCCGGGCCACGGTCGGCGGTGCCGAAGGCGAGATCGCGGCAGCGCTGATCGTTGGTGTCCGCGCGGGCATTCCCGACGAAATCAACGAAGCGATGCGGCGCACCGGCATCTATCACATCATCTCGATTTCCGGACTGCATATGGCGCTTGTCGCCGGCACCATCATGGGTCTGCTGCGCGGCGCCTTGGCGCTGTTTCCGGATTTTTCCGCGCGGCGACCGGTGAAGAAATACGCGGCTGCCGCGGCACTTCTCTCGATCGCCGCCTATCTCGTCATTTCCGGCGTCGTCGTTGCCGCCGAGCGCAGCTTCATCATGCTGGCGGTGATGCTGATTGCCGTCCTGTTCGATCGCGCGGCGCTGACCATGCGCAATCTGGCGATCTCGGCGATCGCCGTCATCGTGGTGTCGCCGCACGAAGTCGTCGGCCCGAGCTTCCAGATGTCGTTTGCCGCGACGGCTGCATTGGTCGGCGCCTATGCCGGTTGGGCGGATCACCATGCGGGAAAGGCAAGGCCGCCACCGCCAAAGCGATCCCTGCCGAGCTTTCTCACGCGAAAATTCCTGCTGGCAACGGGCGGCTTGGCCATGACCTCCATCATCGCCGGCTGCGCCACGGCGCTGTTTGCCATCTGGCATTTCCAGCGGGTGTCGCCGCTCAGCCTGTTCGCCAATCTGGCCGTCATGCCGATTGTGTCAGTCGTGATGTTCCTGGCCGTTGCCAGCGCGTTGCTGATGCCGTTCGGATTGGATGCGCCATCCCTTTACCTCATGGGCAAGGGTCTGACGGCGATGATCACGATATCGGCGTGGATATCGGAACGCTCTCCGATCGATGCGGTCGGGCTGATCTCGCAGCAATCGGTCTTGCTGGTGACCGTCGCCCTGGTCATCGCGACGATGGCGACGACATGGCTGCGGCTCGCAGCGCTGCCATTCGCGCTTGCCGGCCTGCTGACGGTGTCGGATACGCGCACGCCCGATGTGCTGATCTCGGAGGACGCGCGGCTGGTCGCGCTGCCGATCGGCGGCGGTGAACTCGCGGTCAGCCGGGCACGTCCGAACGAATTCACCGTCGACAACTGGAAACGCGCGCTGACATCGGAAACCATCGTCGTGCCGGAGATGTTCAGCAAGGCAGACGGGCAATTCGACATTGCCGATGCGGTCAACCTGCCACCGGGAGCACCGTTCTATTGCACGGACGGCGTCTGTCTCGCCCGGCACCCATCCGGCGCGATCATCGCGCATGTCGAAGATCGCAAGGACACATGGAAGGCCTGCGGTTTCGCCGATTTGATCGTCGTCAATGACGCGACGGGCTACGACGCCTGCCTCAATCCGCTGGTTCTCGTCGTCACCAAACGGCAGCTCGCACGCAAGGGCAGTGCTGCCGTCTTCTTCGACCGCCAATCAGCGACCGGTCCGCCAATCGTCAGCTTCGCGGTGGACGGGCCGTATCGGCCCTGGCATGCGCAGCGCAAATACTCACGTGAGGCGAGGGGGCTGTTGCCCTGGCGCAAACCCGAAAAGCCGGCCGCTCCTGCTCAGTAGCGCCGGATCAGCCCGACGAGCTTGCCTTGCACCTTGACCCTGTCGGGGCCGAAGATGCGCGTCTCATAGGCCGGATTGGCGGCTTCAAGCGCGATCGAGGCACCCTTGCGGCGAAACCGCTTCAGCGTCGCTTCCTCTTCATCCACGAGCGCCACGATGATCTCGCCAGGCTGGGCGGTATCGGCGTTGCGGATGATGACGGTGTCGCCATCGAAGATGCCGGCCTCGATCATGGAGTCGCCCTTGACCTCCAGCGCATAGTGCTCGCCACCCATGATCATGTCCGGCGGCACCGAGATCGAATGCGTCTGATGCTGGATGGCATCGATCGGCACACCGGCGGCGATACGCCCCATTACCGGGATCGACACGGCGGAAACCACGTCGTCGTCATTGCCGGCCGCGGGCAAGCGCGACGGCGCCGGCTTGATCTGGCGACCAAGGCCGCCTTGGCCGAGACTGCCCTGGATGACGCTTGGCGAGAATTTCTTTGCCGCGTTGAGGCCGGGCGCTATCGAATCCGGCAGCCGTAGCACTTCCAGCGCGCGCGCCCGGTTGGGCAGCCGGCGGATGAAACCGCGTTCCTCCAGCGCCGTGATCAGGCGATGGATCCCTGACTTGGAGGCGAGATCGAGCGCTTCCTTCATCTCGTCGAAGGAGGGCGGAATGCCGCTTTCCTTTAGCCGTTCATGAATGAACATCAAGAGTTCATGTTGCTTACGCGTCAGCATGGCAGCCCCCAAGGCTTGAACAAAAGGTCTGAACCAGAATCGAAAAACAAACCCAGAACAAACACTATCTGTTCCAGTTGTGTTCTGCAACCGTTTAAAGTTTAGTGAATTTGTTAAGGCGGCTGAAATTATTTGCCGCCTGGGAGCGGGCCGTGTTCGACGCCTGCCTGCCGCCGCAGTGCGCTCGCTGGCTTTGAAATTGTTTTGGTTAATGGCCTGTGGCCTATCCTGTTCCGAGGTCTGGCATCAGTTGCCGACAAGGCTCGATGAGAGGTCTTTCTCCCTTTCACCGATCATTGGCTTGCCGTGAACGAAACGAAGCCAAAATGCCAACTTTACCGAGAAATTGCCATACTGGCGTTGGTCCACGATCCTCGTTGCGCTAGCGCTCGTTTATGCTGCCATCGCCGGCATGGACATAGACATGCAGCGTATAGCCGATGTGGGCGATCATCAGGGTTTTCGCGCGCTTGATGTTACGATCCAGTGCCGCCTCCATGAGCGCGGTGTGATGTTCGATTGTGACCGCCTGGCGCAACGCTTCCACGGCTTCCTCATAACCATGCTGCAGGCCGGCGGCCGCCCGCAGCGTTGGCGCAAGGCCGAGAAAACGGTGATGGCGACGCAATTGATCCGCGATCGTGGAATGGAAGGTCAGCAGCCAGGGCGATGCTGCCGCGCTGAGCAGCGCCGCGTGGAAAGCCTCGTGCTTTTCATCCCATTCGTCGACCACTGCGTCGGATGGATCGTCGACCGCGGTCTTGCAACGCGACAGCCGGTAATGCGCGGCGACGACGGCGTTTTCCCAATCGTGGCCACCTTTCTCGATCGATTCCTGGAGCAGCGGCAATTCGACGACACACCTGGCGCGCGACAGGTCTTCCAATTCGATGCGCGAAACCGGAGCGACGGCAAAGCCGCGATTGCTGATGGAAGTCACCAGGCGCTCCGCCTCCAGTCGCGACAGCGCTTCGCGCAACGGTGTCCAGCCAATGCCATAGCTGTTGCGCAGCGCGCTGAGCTTGAGCGGCGCGCCGGGTCGCAGACGGGTCGTGAGGATATCGCGACGCAGCAGCCTGTAGGCCGCTTCCGTCTTCGAGAGTCCTTCGTCCAGCATCGTTGTCCCATCCTTAGGCTGTCACGTCACGATTATATATGAAAGCCTTCCATGGCGTAAATTATATATAATGTTTGACAGAGTCTGGCCGACTGCCCATGGTCGGCCAGCCGATTTCACCTGACGTGTTCATCTGGGCGCGCCTATGCGCGAAGGACAATCGATCATGAATGCAACGCTCGATCTCGCAGCAGTCGAAGCCATGGATGTGGCGGATCCGCTGCGTGCCATGCGCGACCGGTTCATTCTGCCGGAAGGCGTGATCTATCTCGATGGCAATTCGCTGGGTGCCGCGGCCCCCGCCGTCTTCAACGAGTTGCAGAAGGCCGCGACGCAGGAGTGGGCGCAAGACCTGATCCGTGCCTGGAATACCGCCGGCTGGTTCGACATGCCGGTCGCGCTTGGCGACCAGCTGGGGCGCCTGATCGGAGCGGCGACGGGCCAGACGGTGGTCTGCGATACGACCTCGATCAACATCTACAAGGTGCTGCATGCCGCACTCAACATGCGGCCGGACCGCTCGGTCATCGTCGCCGAGGGTGACAGCTTTCCAACCGATCTCTACATGGCCGAGGGCGTGGCCTCGACGCGGCCGGGCACGGTGCTGCGGCTCGAGGGCGTTGATGCTCCGACCATTGAAGAGCTGATCGACGAGCGCGTCGCCGTCATCCTGGTCAACCACGTCAATTACAAATCCGGGCAACTGCGTGACATGGCCGCGCTGACGCGCAAGGCCCACCAGGCCGGCGCGCTGATCGTTTGGGACCTCTGCCACACGGCCGGTGCGCTTCCGGTCGAGCTCGACAGCGCGAATGCCGATTTCGCCATCGGCTGCACCTACAAATATCTCAATGGCGGGCCGGGCGCGCCGGCCTTCATCTATGCCGCGAAACGCCATCACGACGATGTCCATCAGCCGCTGAGCGGCTGGTGGGGCCATGCGCGGCCGTTCGCCTTCGAACAGGGTTTTGCTGCCGGCGTCGGTATCCGCAGGTTCCTGTGTGGAACCCAGCCGATGTTGTCGATGCGGGCGCTCAAGGGCGCGCTGGATATTTGGGACGATGTCGACATGGCAGAGGTGCGCAGGAAGAGCATCGCGCTCACCGACCTGTTCATCCAGCTCGTCGAAGCCAGGTGTGGCGCCTACGGCCTTGAACTGGAAAGCCCGCGCGACGGCAATGCGCGCGGCAGCCAGGTGTCGTTCCTGCACCCGCATGGCTACCAGGTGATGCGAGCCCTGATCGAGCGCGGCGTGATCGGCGATTTTCGCGCACCCTCGACCATCCGCTTCGGCTTCACGCCGCTTTACGTGGGCTACCGGGACGTCTGGCAGGCGGTCGAGGTGCTGGAGGACATTTTGCGGACCGGCGCGTGGCAGGATGCGCGTTTTGCCGTGAAGACAGCGGTTACCTGAGAAACTAGAGCCGGGTGCGGACCGTCCAGAGTTCCGGAAACAGCACGACCTCGAGCATCTTCTTCAGATAGGACGCGCCCGACGTGCCGCCGGTGCCCCGCTTCAGGCCGATGATGCGCTCGACCGTGGTGACATGGTTGAAGCGCCAGCGGCGGAAATAATCCTCGAAATCGACCAGCTTCTCGGCCAGTTCGTAGAACATCCAGTAGCGCTGCGGATCGCGGTAGACGGTCTGCCAGGCGACCAGGACCTCTTCATTCTCGGTGCGGGTTTCACGCCAGTCCGTGCGCTTGGCATCGGCGCCGATGTCGAATCCGTTGCGCGCCAAAAGCAGCAGCGCTTCATCGTAAAGCGACGGCTCGGCCAGGATCGCCTCCAGCTTGCCGCTGAGGTCCGGCCGGTGCTTGTGCGGCCCGAGCATTGCGAGGTTGCGGTTGCCGGCCATGAATTCGATGGCGCGGTACTGCCAGGACTGGAAGCCAGAGGATTGGCCGAGCGCGTCGCGGAACTCGGTGTATTCGCTTGGTGTCATCGTGCGCAGCACGTCCCAGGCGTTGTTGAGCTGTTCGAAGATGCGGGCGACGCGCGACAGCATCTTGAAGCTCGGCTCAAGCCGGTCGGCACGGATGGAGCGGATCGCGGCGCCAATCTCATGCAAGGCGAGCTTCATCCAGAGCTCCGAGGTCTGGTGCTGGATGATGAACAGCATCTCGTCATGCGCCGACGACAGCGGCGTCTGTGCCTCGAGGACTTTTTCCAAATGCAGATAGTCGCTGTAGGACATGCGCTCCTTGAACGACATCTGTGCGCCTTCGGACGCCGGATCGTAGGGCTCGCTCAATTGATTTTCTCCGTGCGCAGCCGGAAGCGCTGGATCTTGCCGGTCTGGGTCTTGGGCAGGGCGGTGATGAATTTGACCGAGCGCGGATATTTGTAGGGCGCGATCGTTGCCTTGACGTGGTCCTGCAGGCGCTTGATGGTCAGCGCGTCCGGCGCCACGCCCTGCACCAGCACGACATGCGCTTCGACGATCTGGCCACGTTCGCCATCCTCGGCGCCGATGACCGCGCATTCAGCGACATCGGGATGCGACAGCAGTGCTGCCTCGACCTCAGGGCCGGCAATGTTGTAGCCGGCGCTGACGATCATGTCGTCGGAGCGCGCGGCGAAATGGAAGAAACCGTCCTCGTCCTGGGTAAAAGTGTCGCCGGTGAGGTTCCAGCCGTCGCGCACATACTCCTTCTGCCTGTCGTCGGCCATGTAGCGGCAGCCGGTCGGGCCGCGCACCGCCAGCCGTCCGGTCTCGCCACGCGGCACCTCTCGCATCGCGTCGTCGACGATGCGTGCCTCATAGCCGCCCACCGGCTTGCCGGTCGATGCGGGCTTCATGTCGTCAAAGCGGTTGGAGATGAAGATATGCAACATTTCGGTGGCGCCGATGCCGTCGAGGATCGGCTTGCCGGTTTTCTCAGTCCATTCCTCGAAGACCGGAGCCGGCAATGTCTCGCCGGCCGAAAACGGCGACGCGCAGCGATGACAGATCGGCGCCTTCATCCATGGCCTTCAGCATCGCGCGGTAGGCGGTCGGCGCGGTGAAGGAAATGGTCGCTTTGTAGGTCTCAATGATGTGGATCATGTTGGGCGGCGTCGCCTGTTCCAGCAATGTCGCCGCGGCACCGAAGCGCAGGGGAAAGATGGCGAGGCCGCCAAGGCCGAAGGTGAAGGCGAGAGGCGGTGAGCCGACGAAGATATCGTCCCGCGTTACCTGCAGAATTTCGCGCGCATAGGCGTCGGCGATGATCAGCAGGTCGCGGTGGAAATGCATCGTCGCCTTCGGCACGCCCGTCGTGCCGGAGGTGAAGCCAAGCAGCGCGACATCGTCACGGCCGGTGTTGACGGCGGTGAAGGTGACCGGCTTGTCGAGGGCGACGCGATCGAGTTCGGCGTCATGGTTGGCGGTGCCGTCGAAGCCAATGACCTGCTTCAGGAACGCGCTGTCCTTGGCGCAGGCGGTCATCTCATCCATCAGCCTGGTATCGCAAAGCGCTGTGGTGATCTCCGCCTTGTCGACGATCTTGGTGAGTTCGCCGGCGCGCAGCATCGGCATGGTGTTGACGACCACCGCGCCGACCTTGGTGGCGGCCAGCCAGCAGGCGACCATTGCGGGGTTGTTGGCGGAGCGGATCAGCACCCGGTTGCCTGGCTTGACGCCGTAATTCTCGACCAGCGCATGGGCCAGCCTGTTCGTCCAGTCGGAGAGTTCCTTGTAGGTGCGGCGGCGGCCATTGCCGATCAGGGCGGTGTGGTCGCCGAGGCCCTTCTCGACCAGCCTGTCGGTCAATTCGACGCCGGCGTTGAGATGTTCGGGATAGTCGAAGCCGTCGAGCAGGAAGTCAGGCCATTCACCCGGCGGCGGCAGGTGATCGCGCGTGAACGTGTCGATATGCGCTGAAGGCCCAAGCATGTCGCCGCCATCCCATTTGCTGCCTGGCCAGTGCGCGAAGCAGCTGTCCGAGGTGGTGGATCTGAAGTTCCCGTCTTTTCGCGAGAGGCTTCGTGCAGCCAGCTAGACCTGTTCGACAACGCCACCCGGAAAGGATGAACATCCGCAGGTTTCGGGACAGCACAGCAGACCTCCCATTGTCAGCTGTTCGTCAGGCAGGATCGCACCAGTCGAAATTTGTTTCAAGCCTAAAATGTTTTTGCCTGGAGCATTGATGCATGGCATGGTGGCGGCCATTGCTAGCGCGGAAACGATGCCGCTTCGGGGGAGGGTGCCGATGCTCGACCATCGCATTGCCGATTGGGACAATGCCTACGCCAACGGTGCGAATATCGCCGGCAGCGACCGTTGGCCGGCCGCCTGGGCGGAACCGGCGCAAGCCTTTCGTGACGCACTGTCGGCACAGGGCCGGGCACACCTCGACATCGCCTATGGCGACCAGCCGCGCAATCGGTTCGATCTTTTCCTTCCCAAGGACGCGCCCAAGGGGCTCGTCGTGTTCATCCATGGCGGGTACTGGCTGGAGTCCGACAAGAGCGGCTGGTCGCATCTCGCCAAGGGCGCGGTCGGCAACGGCTTTGCCGTGGCGATGCCGTCCTACACGCTGTGCCCGGACATCCGCATCGCCGGCATCGTCCGCGAAATCGGCGCGGCTATCAGCAAGGCGGCGGCAATGGTTGGGGGGCCGCTGATGCTCACCGGACATTCGGCCGGCGGCCATCTCGCCAGCCGCATGGTGACCACATCCACGCCTCTGGCCACCGATGTTGCCCGGCGCGTACGCCACGTCGTTTCGATTTCGGGCCTTCATGACCTGCGCCCACTTATGTTCACCGGGCACAATGCGGCATTGGCAATCGATGAGGCCGAAGCCTTGGCTGAAAGCCCGGCGCTGCTGCGCCCCATGGATGGCGTTCGCATCACTTGCTGGGCCGGCGGCGGCGAGCGCTCGGAGTTCCTGCGCCAGAATGCACTGCTGGCCAACATCTGGACCGGCCTTGGCGCCGCCACCAGCGCTGTGGTCGAGCCCGACCGGCATCATTACGATATTGTCGATGGGCTCGCCGATCCGGCGCATGCGCTGACACGAACCCTGATCTCGGAATAGCCGAGATCATTTTTTACATATTATCAGTGACTTATATGGCGGCGCTTCAGCGCAGCATCAGAACGCTGCAGGAATCTCCGGCAGCGGAAGCAGGGGCGAACGGGGGCCGCACGACCAACCCGTTGGCGTCGGCCAGCATCCTCAGCATCGAAGAATCCTGGATGCTGAACGGCGTCGCCAGCAGCCCGCCATCGTCCTCCCTGACCACCGCCCGCACATAATCCTGGCGCAGATCATTGGCCAGCATTGCGGCGCCCAATCGCGCCTGCCGGATATCCTGGCGATGATCGCGGCCGCCGAGCCTTGCCAGAAGCGGCTTCAGGAACAGTTGCGAGCAGACCAGGCTTGCCACCGGGTTGCCGGGCAGGCCGATGCACCTGATAGCGCCGAGGCAGCCGAACATCAGCGGCTTGCCGGGGCGCATGGCGATCTTCCAGAAACCGAGCGTCATGCCTTCGCCGGTCAGCACGTCATGGATCAGGTCGTGATCGCCGACCGAGGCGCCGCCGAGCGTGACGATGACATCCGCACCGGCCGCGACCGCTTTTTGCACCAGCGCGGCAATTGCCTCCTTGCGATCGGCGGCAATGCCGAGATCGAGGGCACGAGCGCCGACCGATTGCGCGGCAGCGGCGACGCCGTAAGCGTTGGACGAGATGATCTGGTCTGGTCCGAGGTCGCTGCCGGGCGGCAACAGCTCGTCACCGGTGGCGATGATGGCGACCAGCGGCCGCTTGACCACCGTGACCACGGGATGGTTGGCCGATGCCACCAGCGAAAGCGCCGCCGGGTCGAGCAAGCGGCCTGTTTCCAGCAGCACATCGCCTTTGGAAAAGTCGAGGCCGATGCGGCGGATGTTGCGCCACTCCGCTGTGCGCTCGATCACTTCGATATTGCCGCCACCGAGATCCCGGACGTTTTCCTGGATGACGATGGTGTCGGCGCCGTCGGGCAGCGGCGCGCCGGTGAAGATGCGCACCGCCTGACGCTCGCCGACGGAGCCGCCAAAGCCGCGCCCGGCCGGCGCCATGCCGATCACAGAGAGTTTCGAGGGCGCAGACGCCACGTCGGCGGCGCGGGCGGCATAGCCATCCATGGCCGAGGCATTGAAGGGTGGCTGGGTGCGCAGCGCCACGACAGGCTCCGCCAACACGCGATCGACTGCCTCGAAGAGAGAAACACTTTCGCCGGCCAGAGGTGCTGCACCGTCCAGCAGGCGTTCGAGCGCCTCGGCGACCGGAACCAGCGCCATCAGGCGCCCACCTTGTAGTCGCCCGACTTGCCGCCGGTCTTTTCGACCAGCCGGATGCCGGAGATGACCATGGCGCGGTCCACGGCCTTGGCCATGTCGTAGATGGTCAGGCAGGCGACCGACGCTGCGGTCAGCGCTTCCATCTCGACGCCGGTCTTGCCGGTGACGCGCGCCAGTGCGGTGACCTTCAGGCCAGGCAGCGCATGGTCCGGTTCGATGTCGACGGAAACCTTGGTCAGGAGCAGTGGATGGCAGAGCGGGATCAACTCATGCGTCTTCTTCGCCGCCATGATGCCGGCGATGCGCGCGGTGCCGAGCACATCGCCCTTCTTGGCGTTGCCGGCGAGGATGGTCTTCAGCGTCTCGGGCTGCATCGAGACGAAACCCTCGGCGATCGCGGTTCGTGTCGTCTCTTCCTTGTCGCCGACGTCGACCATGTTGGCCTCGCCCTGCTTACCGAGATGGGTGAGGGCTGATGTCATCGTCAGGCCGCCTCGGCTGATGCCTTGCCCGTCAAAAGCAGGCGCGTGGCCGCGGTGACATCCTCTTGCCGCATCAGGCTCTCGCCGACAAGGAAGGTGTCGATGCCGGTCTTCTGCATCCTGAGGCAGTCGTCATGGGTGAAAATACCGCTCTCGCTGACCAGCAGGCGGCCGCCCGGCACCATTGGAGCCAGCCGCTCCGAGGTTTTAAGGCTGGTTTCGAATGTTCTCAGATTGCGGTTGTTGATGCCGATCAACTGCGACGACAGTTTTACCGCGCGCAGCGTCTCGGCCTCGTCATGCACCTCGATCAGCGCGTCCATGCCGAGTTCGAATGCCGTCGCTTCCAATTCGCTCGCCAGGGCGTCATCGACGCTGGCCATGATGATCAGGATGGCATCAGCGCCCCAGGCGCGCGCCTCATAGACCTGGTAGGGATCGAACAGGAAATCCTTGCGCAGCGCGGGCAGGGCGACGGCCGCCCGTGCCTTGGTAAGAAACTCCGGCGCGCCCTGGAAGGATGGTGCATCGGTCAGCACAGAAAGGCAGGCGGCGCCGCCTTGCTCATACGCCTGCGCCAATGTCGGTGGATCGAAATCGGCACGGATCAGCCCTTTGGAAGGGCTTGCCTTCTTGATTTCGGCGATCAAGGCGAAGTTGCCAGATCTCTGCTTCGCCTCGAGTGCGGCGAGAAAGCCGCGCGGTGCGTCGAGGTCCTTCGCCCGCGCCTTGATCTCGGTCAGCGGCACGCGTGCCTTGGCCGCCGCGATCTCGTCGCGCTTGTAGGCCTCGATCTTGCGTAGAATGTCAGACACGGTTCACCCGTTTGAAATTTCGACCAGATGATCGAGCACCTGCAGCGCCCGGCCGCTGTCGATGGCCTGCGCGGCCGCCGCGATGCCGTCGCCAAGCGTCGTCGCCTTGCCCGCGATCACCAGTCCGGCGCCGGCATTCATCAGCACGGTGTCGCGATAGGCGCCGGCAGTGCCGCCCAGCATATCGCGCAATGCCTTGGCATTGTAAGCGGCGTCGCCGCCGCGCAGCTCGTCCTTGGTGTGACGCTTCAGCCCAAATTCTTCCGGGGTCAGCGTGAAGCTGCGGATCTCACCGCCGATCAGCTCCGCCACCTGCGTCTCGCCGGTGGTGGTGATTTCGTCATAGCCGTCGCCGTGAACGACCCAGGCATGCTCTGTGCCCAGCGCCTTCAGCGTCTCAGCGATCGGCAGGATCCATTCCGGCAGGAACACACCGACCATCTGCCTGACGACGCCAGCCGGATTGGAGAGGGGGCCGAGCAGGTTGAAAATGGTGCGAGTGCCGAGTTCGACGCGGGTCGGGCCGACATGTTTCATCGCCGGGTGGTGCGCGGGCGCGAACATGAAGCCGACGCCGGCTTCGTGGATGCAGCGACCGATCGTTTCCGGCGGAATGTCGATCTTGACCCCGAGCGCGATCAGCACATCGGCAGCGCCGGTCAGCGAGGACAGGCCACGATTGCCGTGCTTGGCGACCGGCACGCCGCTGCCGGCGATGACGAAGGCCGACCCGGTCGAAATGTTGACGCTGTGGGAATTGTCGCCCCCAGTGCCGACGATATCGATCGCACCGGCGGGCGCCTCGACGCGAAGCATCTTGGCCCGCATCGTGGCGACAGCGCCCGAAATCTCGCTCACCGTCTCGCCGCGCACGCGCAGCGCCATCAGGAAGCCGCCGATCTGCCCGGGGGTCGCGTCGCCAGACATGATGATGTCGAAGGCCTCGCGCGCTTCCTCGAACGAAAGCGCGGTGCCGGTCGCGACCTTGGCGATATGGGTTTTCAGCGCGCTCATCTTGTCGAAGCTTGGGCAACTGCGGCTTGGTCGACGCGGACGTCGTACTGCGTCTGCAACTGCGCCACCAATTGGTCGAGCAGATCGTCCGACATGCCGGAGGTGAAGGATTTCTGCGCGTCATCCGGCACCGAGCTGGCATCGGCCCCGGCGGGTTCGAACACTTCGGCGACCTTGAACAGGATCTGCCCGTCGCCGGTGGGCGAGGGGATCAGGCCGGTGCCGCCTTCGCCGACGCCGAACATCACGGCAGCACCTTCCTTGCCGAAATCGGCATCGTCGGCCTCGCGCTTCAGGCCGCGCTTGGTCTGCTTTTCCAGCTTGAGCTCACCGGCGATGACGTCGAGCGTGGTGCCGGCCTTCAGCCGCTTTTCGAGTTCGCCCGCCTTGGCGGCGAGCCGCTTGGTCGTCTCGGCCGCCGTCCAGTCGGCCACGACCTTCTGGCGGACTTCATCCAGTGTCCGGTCGCGCGCCGGCGTGATCGAAGCAACCTCATAGAAGATGAAGCCGTTGTCAGCCGTGGTCAGCGCTTCATTTTCGGTGTTGGGTTCGGCGTCAAACACCGCCTTGATCAGCTCCGGCGATTCCGGCAGGTCCTTGACGATCGAGCCGTCCGGCCTGAGGCCACTGCGATCGATGCCGTCGAGGGTGATGTCCTTCAACTTCAGTTTGGCGGCCGCGTCGGCCAGCGAACTGCCGGAGGCGCGGGTGTCTTCGTAATTGTCGTGCACATCCAAAAGGATGCGGCTTGCCTCGCCCAGCGCCAGGTCCTTGCGGATCTGGTCGGACACTTCGGCGAGCGGCTTCACCACTTCGGGCTTGATCTCGGTGACGCGCAGCAGCACCGGACCGAAGGTGCCCTGAACGACCTGGCTGACTTCATTTGCGTTGAGCGCGAAAGCGGCATCGGCAACCGCCTTGTCGGCGATCCTGTCCTTGGCAAGCGTGCCAAGCAGCGTGTCGGCCGGGGTCTTGCCTTCGGCGGTCACCAGCTTTTCGAAAGTGGCGCCGGCCTTGAGCGAATCAAGCGCCGCCTTGGCCGCATCCGGCGTCTTGAACACAAGCTGCTCGATGGTGCGCATTTCGGGCGTGGTGTAGCGGCCCTTGTTCTTGTTGTAGTCGTCGTTGACCTGTTGGTCGGTGACGGCGGTCGGATCCATGATGTCCACCGGCTCGAGGCGGACATAGGAGAATTTGCGGTACTCAGGTGCTGCGTAGGTTTTCTTGTTGGCCTCGAAATAGGCCTGGAGCACGCTGTCGCTCGGCGCCTCGATCGGCTCGACGAGCGTCTTTGGCAATGGCAGATAGTCGACGGTGCGGTCCTCGCCGCGATAGAGCGCGACCGCCTTGAAGAAAGTGTCCGGAGCCTTGAGGCCGTCCGAGACCGCCTCGACGATCTGCTGGCGCACCGCCACCTGGGCGCGGTTCTTCAGGTAATCCTCGGGCCGCATGCCGACCTGGCGCAGCATGTACTCGAATGTTCTTCTGTCGAACTGGCCGCCTGGGCCCTTGAATGCCGGATCCTCACGCGTCAGCTCGGCCAGCCGATCCTTGGACAGGCCGAGACCAAGCTTGCGCGCCTGTTCGTCGAGAACGGCACCGGAGACGAGCTGCGACAGAACCGTGTTGTCGATGCCGAGCGCCTTTGCCTGTTCATGGGTGAGGCGCTGACCGAACTGCTGCGACATGACGGCCAGCTGGCGATCATAGGCGAGGCGATACTCGTTGATCGATACCTTGGTGCCACCCGCTATTATCACCGAATCGTGGCCGGCAAAGCCGCCCATCAGCCGTCCGGAGATGCCCCAGGCGGCGAAACTGACCACCAACAGCGAAAGCAATGTCTTCGCGACCCAGGTGCCCGCCGCGCTTCTCAATATACCAAGCATCGTTACTTCCGATTTATGCGCATTTTCGGATGCGCCGAGTTTGAAACAAGCGCAATAGCGCCCTTCCGGCCCACTGTCGATTGCTTTGTGGCCTGATTTTGGTAGTGAGGGCCAGAGCTTGATATTGCCCGGAGAAGCAGACCATGACGCCAGGAATTCGCCCGCTTGTCGCCGGCAACTGGAAAATGAACGGCACCAGCGCCTCGCTGAACGAGCTCAGGATGATCGGCAACGGGTTCATGAGCGGGCTCGACGCGGAGACCGAATCCCTAGTCTGCGTTCCCGCGACGCTGCTTTCGCATGCCGCGGAGATTCTGTCGCGCACGCCGGTCCATGCCGGTGGCGAGGACTGCCACACCAAGGAGAGCGGCGCCTACACCGGCTGCATCTCGGCCGAGATGCTGAAGGACGCCGGCGCGAGCCACGTCATTGTCGGCCATTCCGAATGCCGCGAACAACGTGGCGAGGACGATGCGACGGTCCAGGCCAAGGCCGCCGCCGCATGGCGTGCCGGGCTGGTGGCCATCGTTTGCATCGGCGAGACGCAGCAACAGCGTGAAGCGGGCGCCACGCTCAACGTGCTGTCGCGCCAGGTCGCCGGTTCGGTGCCGCCGAGTGCCACGCCATCCAACACCATCATTGCCTATGAGCCGGTATGGGCGATCGGCACCGGCCTGACGCCGACCGCCGCCGATGTGGCCGAAGCGCATGCGCATATCCGCGAAAAGCTGGCGGAAAAGCTCGGCGCCATTGCTGCCAAAGTGCGCATTCTCTATGGCGGCTCGGTCAAGCCGTCCAACGCGGTGGAATTGCTGGGCATCAGGAACGTCGACGGCGCGCTGGTCGGCGGCGCCAGCCTGAAAGCCGCCGATTTCCTCGGTATCGCCGAAGCCTATCGCAGCATTTCGAGCTGATATCCACGAGGATGGACGGGGCTCATCCCGTCCAAATTCGTTGCAAAGGGCGCGTTGCTTCCCATATTCCGGCCACGGGCTTGGAAATGCCGTGAAAGCATTGTATTGAGCCGCCTCCAATTCACCGGTCGTGTCCGCGGCCGGGCAAGGCCTTGCCAGGATAAACTATGCAAACCGTACTGATCGTCATCCATCTCATGGTCGTGCTCGCCCTCGTCGGCGTGGTGCTGCTGCAACGCTCCGAAGGCGGCGGCCTTGGCATTGGTGGTGGATCGGGCTTCATGACGGCACGTGGCGCCGCCAACGCTTTGACGCGGGCGACGGCGATCCTGGCGGCGGCTTTCTTCGTCACGTCGCTGACCTTGTCGATCATTGCCCGCTACGGCGAGAAGCCGATCGACATTCTCGACCGCGTTCCCGCGACTTCGGATGGCGCCGGCAAGGGCGTGCTCAACCAATTGCCTGGCACAACGACCCCGGCACCCGCCGGCACCACCACGCCGACGCCGCCGTCCGGCAATGACGCCGCGGCGAAGCCTCCGGCGACAGCTCCGGCCACCGCGCCGGCCTCTGGCGCGACGCCGCCGGCAAGCAACGGCACCACCAACACCGCGCCAGCGGCACCGCAGGTCCCGAACCAATAACCTCTGCTTTTCCAAACCGCGATCTGTGATCGTTTGAACACAGTCGCGGCAAATGCTGCGCGATCACGAAGATTCGACGCCCAGCAGCGCGGTCCCACGCTTGAGGCATCCGCGCTTATTCGACTATAGATTGCACGCGGCATTTTCGGTGTCCTTGGGGGACGCCGAGCGACGCCGTGGGCAACAAGCATTGAACGATCGGATCTTCGCCATGCAGCTTCGCAGCTTCATTTTCCTGGGACTTTGCGCCGCACTCGGCCTGAGTTCCCCGGCTTTCGCCGGTGTGCCGGCCAATATGGTCGCCAATCAGTCGGTCGACAGAACCGATGCAATCCCTGTCGCATCCACCAAAAGTGATGCGGCGCAGTTGAGGCTTCTCAAGAAGAAGAAAAACCCGACACCGGACGATCTCGCCCAGATCAAGAAGATCGAGGCCAAGATCGTTGCCGACAAGGAAGACGCCAAGGCCAAGGCGCTGGAAGCCAGGAAGCTGGCGATGCGCGAAGCGGCCAAGGCCAGGGCCGACGCGGAACGGCAGGCATTCCTGGCCAGCAAGGGCCAGAAAGCGCAGACAACCGAAGTGGCCGAGGCCAAGCCGGCCAAGAAGACCACCAAGGTCATCGAGCCGGTTGAACCGATCACGCCGATCCAGTCGGCCGAGCCGCTCCCGGCCGAGGCCATGAACGTTGCCTTGACCGGCAACAACGGCGAACTGCGCAGCGAGGTCATCGGCGGCCAGAAGCAGTCGAGTGGCGGTCTGTTCGCCGGCCTGTTTGGTGGGACCTCATCCGGCTCATCGATCAGCTATCTGCCCGAGACGCGCGCGCTCGACCAGGCACTCGCCCAGAAACGCACCAAGAAGCCATTCAAGGTGAAGCCGGAATTCGTCCCTCAGGACGTGGAGTTCACCGGCTACGATGCCGGCACCATCGTCATCGACACCAGTGCGCGCCGGCTCTATCTCGTCGAATCATCGACCACCGCGCGCCGCTACGCCATCGCCGTCGGCCGTGAAGGCCTGCAGTTCAAGGGCACGGTCGCCGTCGGCGACAAGCAGGAATGGCCGCGCTGGATCCCGACGCTGGACATGCAGAAGCGTGAGCCCAAGCACTATGCCCAGTACAAGGACGGCATGCCCGGCGGTGGCCAGAACCCGCTCGGCGCGCGCGCCATCTATCTCTATGACGGCAAGAAGGACACGCATCTGCGCATCCACGGCACCATCGCGCCGCAGTCGATCGGCACCAGTGCCTCCAATGGCTGCTTCCGCATGATGAACGAGCACGTCATGGACCTCTACAGCCGCGTCAGGGTTGGCACCAAAGTCGTCATCATCTGACGTTTTCATCATCATGCCGAAAGGGCCGGCTCAGCCGGCCCTTTTGTTTTGCCCGTTCACGATCAAGCCTGTTCGGTCGTGATCCCTGGACAAACGGAAACCGTTTGTCCTCGAGAACCGGATTCCACTTTTCGGGATCCTGGTCCAAGCGCCTTCTTGGGAAAAAGCCTTCGCGGTGGTTTTTTCTCTGGCGGAATCAATCCGGCCGCGTTAAGCGATGACTCCCATGGCGCGATATGTATTCATCACAGGCGGCGTGGTTTCCTCACTTGGAAAAGGCATTGCCGCAGCGGCCCTTGGGGCTCTCCTGCAGGCGCGAGGCTATCGCGCACGCATCAAAAAACTCGACCCTTACCTCAATGTCGATCCCGGCACGATGTCGCCGTACCAGCATGGCGAGGTGTTCGTCACCGATGACGGTGCCGAAACCGATCTCGATCTTGGCCATTACGAGCGCTTCACCGGCCGCTCGGCCAACCAGCAGGACAACATCACCACCGGCCGCATCTACAAGAACATCATCGAACGCGAGCGGCGCGGCGACTATCTCGGCGCCACCGTGCAGGTCATCCCGCACGTCACCGACGAGATCAAGAATTTCGTCCTCAACGGCAATGACGACTATGATTTCGTGCTGTGCGAGATCGGCGGCACGGTGGGCGACATCGAGGCGATGCCGTTCCTCGAGGCGATCCGCCAGCTCGGCAATGATCTGCCGCGCAACAATGCCGTCTATGTGCATCTGACCTTGATGCCCTACATCCCGACGGCGGGCGAACTGAAGACCAAGCCGACTCAGCATTCGGTCAAGGAACTGCGCGGCATCGGCATCGCGCCCGATATCCTGCTGGTCCGTGCCGACCGCGCCATTCCCAAGGAAGAGCGCCGCAAACTGTCGCTGTTCTGCAATGTCCGGGAAAGTGCCGTCATCCAGGCGCTCGACGTGCCGCACATCTACGACGTGCCGATGGCCTACCACAAGGAAGGGCTTGATTCGGAAGTGCTTGCCGCCTTCGGCATCGATCCGGCGCCGAAGCCGCGCATGGAGCCCTGGCAGAAGGTCTCCGACCGCATCCACAATCCAGAAGGCGAGGTGACCATCGCCATCGTCGGCAAATATACCGGCCTCAAGGATGCCTACAAATCGCTGATCGAGGCGCTTTCGCATGGCGGGCTGGCCAACCACGTGAAGGTCAAGCTCGACTGGATCGAATCGGAGATCTTCGAAAAGGAAGATCCGACGCCATGGCTGGAAAAGGTGCATGGCATCCTGGTTCCCGGCGGCTTTGGCGAACGTGGCTCCGAAGGCAAGATCCTGGCGGCGAAGTTCGCGCGTGAGCGCAAGGTGCCGTATTTCGGCATTTGCTTCGGCATGCAGATGGCCTGCATCGAGGCGGCGCGGTCGCTGGCCGGCGTCGAGCACGCCTCTTCGAGCGAGTTCGGCCCAACCAACGAGCCGGTCGTCGGGCTGATGACGGAATGGCTGAAAGGCAACATGCTGGAGAAACGCCGCGAGACCGGCGATCTCGGCGGCACGATGCGGCTCGGCGCCTATCAGGCCGAGCTCGCCAAGGGCTCGAAGATCGCCGACATCTATGGCGACACCCAGATTTCCGAGCGCCACCGCCACCGCTATGAGGTCAATATCGATTACAAGGAGCGGCTCGAGGATTGCGGCCTGGTGTTTGCCGGCATGTCGCCAGACGGCGTGCTGCCGGAAACGGTCGAATATCCCGACCATCCCTGGTTCATCGGCGTGCAGTATCACCCCGAGCTGAAGAGCCGGCCGCTCGATCCGCATCCGCTGTTCGCCAGCTTCATCGAGGCGGCGGTGGAGCAGTCGCGCCTGGTCTAGGTACTCTACCCTTTTGTTTTGACGCAATTCCGGACGGAAAACCGTTTCACACTTTTCCTGGAATTGCTCAGGCGAGGCCTCTCATGCAGACCTATGTCGCGCTCCTCTACAGCATCATCCTGGGCGAGGGGCGCCGGGTCGTCATGTCGGACCTCAAGGCGATGGCGGAAGGCCTTGGCCTCAGGAATGTCCGCACGCTGGTGGCGACGGGCAACCTGGTTTTCGAGGCGCGGGTGACCGACATCGCGAAACTGGAACAGCGGCTGGAAGCGGCCTTCGAAAAAACCTTCGGCCGCCATGTCGACATCATCGTGCGCACTGCCGAGGGCTGGCTTAAGCTTGCCGCCGGCAATCCATTCCCAGCTGACTCAGCCGCAGCAGGCGACCAGGTGGCCGTAAGGGTGATGCGTAACCCTGCGCTCGCCGATGCCGTCGCCGCGCTCCAGGCCTATGCCGCTGAGGATGAAAAGGCGTTTTCAGTCGATGGCGACATCTGGGTCGTCTTTTCGCGCGAGAGGCCGAGTTCACGGCTACTCGCGGCGATGAACCACAAGCGTCTCGGCATCGGTACCGCGCGCAACTGGAACACGGTTCGCAAGTTGGCTGCGATGGTTGGCAGTAGGGCAGTAGGGCAGTAGGGCAGTAGGGCAGTAGGGCAGTAGGGCAGTAGGGCTCCTATTTCCCTACTCACTTACTGCCCTACTGCCTTATTCCCTTGTTTAGGCCTTCGCCGTCCTGGCGCCAGCACCCACGGCGGCGGTGCGCAGCACGTAGTAGATGATGCCGGCAATGGCGACGCCGAAGAACCAGCCATAGACGCCCCACCACTCAGGCAGCCAGTTGGTGAAGTTGGGCAGGATCGACGAGAAGACGGCACCAATGCCGGCGGCGATGAAGGCATTGACGTGCCAACCGCCCTGGAAGCGGAACTCGCCGTCTTCGCGATAGAGCGCCTCGACGTCGACTTCGCTTTTGCGGATCAGGTAGTAGTCGACCATCATGACGCCGAAGATCGGCCCCATCGTCGCGCCGATGATGTTGACGAAATGCGCGGCGCCGCCATCCCACGGCGCGAAGGGGTAGAGCAGCAGCGCGATCACGGCGGCGATATAGCCACCCTTCTTGAAGTCGATCTGACGCGGGAAGACGTTGGAAAAATCGAAGGCCGGCGAGACGAAGTTGGCGACGACATTGATGCCCAGCGTGGCAACCGCGAAGGTCAAGGCAGCGAGCGCCGCCAGGAACCAGCTGTCGAATTTGGCCGAGATCTGGTCGGGGTGCAGCAGCACCTCGTGGTAGACATCATAGGCGGCAATGGTGGTGACGCCGGCGACCAGCGAGAACAGGATGAGGTTGACCGGCAGGCCCCAGATGTTGCCTTTGCGCAACGACGCCTGGTCGGGCGCATAGCGGGCGAAATCACAGAAGTTGAGATAGAGCGCCGAGAAATAGGTCACCCAGATCGCGGCCACCGCAAACAGCGCGGTCCACGAGCCCGGCGTGCCCGGCACGCCGGCATCCTTGGTCTTCTCCAGGAGCACATCCATCGGAATGTCGCTGGTGAAGGCGAAGGTCCCGGATTTGACGCAGAGATAGATGGCCAGGAGCAGCATCATCACCCACACCGCGGGTCCCGCCCAATCCTGGAAGCGGCGCACCGTCTCCATGCCGCGCTGGATGATCAGCAGTTGCAGCGCCCAGATGACGACGAAGCAGATCACCTCCAGGCCGGAATGGCCGAGGAAATGCGTGTTGGCGTTGAAATCGGCGAACCATTGCGAGCGGATCAGCAGCGCGACGATGGCGCCGGAGGCGGCGGCCGTCTGTGCGCCATACCAGAAGCAGGCGACGATGGCGCGCACCAGAGCCGGTATGTTGGCGCCCCAGATGCCGAAGGAAGCGCGAGCGAGCACGGGGTAGGGCACGCCGGTCTTCACGCCGGCATAGCCGACCATGTTCATCAGCGCGTAGATGATCAGCGAGCCGATGCCGATGGCGATGATGAAGTTGACGAAACCACCGCAGAACAGAAACAGGCTGGCGGCGAGATAGTAGCCCCACAGGCTGTGGACGTCCGACGTCCAGACGTTGAAGATCGAAAACGGTCCCCAGTTTCGAACCTTGGCCGGAGCGAGATCCTCGTTGTACAGATCAGGCGATGCGCCTTCTATGGTCACTGCAATGTCCTCCCCTTGATTGGCCGCGCGCCCCCACGCGATGGCCGTGCAGGTTAGGCCTGACGCTGGGGAACCGACAAGCAATCCATTTGCCGGCTTTGGGCTTAAAGATATTCAATGCGAACCGCGATTATCGAGGGGGCGCAATGGTGGGCCGCTGTTGAATGCCGCCGGTTAGGTGATTCGAGTTTCGGTGGCGGCGACTCCGTCTAGGCTATAGCCATCACCCGCTTGTGGTCCTCGACTTCCGACAACAGCCAATCCTGAAACAGGCCGGTGCCCGGCTTGTTGCCGATGCTGCGGCGCTGGTGCAGGTAGATGCCTGCCGGATAGGTGTGGCGGGCGTCAAACGGCGCGACAAGTTTGCCTTGCTGCAGAAAATCCTGTGCCATCATCGTGTCGGCAAGCGCTATTCCGGCGCCATTGATCGCCTCGCGCATGATCAGCGTGCAGTCGTCCAGCGTCGTGCTGGATTTCGGCGTCGTGTCCAGAACGCCTTCCTGCTCCAGCCAACGCTTCCATCTCATGCTCTCGCATTCATGGATCAGGTGATGATTGACCAGATCGGCGGGCGATCGCAGCGGCACCGGCCCTTCGAGTAGCGCGGGCGCACAGACCGGCGTCAGGACCAGCGGGATCAGCAGCGTCAAGGCGGGGCCGGCCTTGTAGACGAACTCGTCGACAATGGCCAAATCGAAGTTGGCGCGCTTGCCCGATGTCGAGATCTCCAGTTCCACGGCCGGATGCAGCTTGCGAAAGTTCGGCAGCCGGTCCGCCAGCCAAAGGTTCAGAACGGCCGGCACGCACAAGACCCGGACACGTTGGGTCCTGCTGTGGCTCGGGCCATCGGCGAGGCTGACATCGTCGGTGGCGCGCCAGATCGCCTCGAACGCTTCGGAGAGGCTGCGCGCATAGTAAGAGCCCCGGATGGTCGGCGTTATCTGGCGAAAGCCGCGCTCGAACAGATCCTGGCCGAGATTTCTTTCAAGCGCACGGATGTGGCGGCTGATGGCAGAGGGCGTCAGGTGCAATTCCTCGGCTGCATCCTTGACGCTGCCGAGACGTGCGGCGGCCTCGAAAGCGCGCATGCCGTTGAGTGAGGGTAGGGCCATTGGCTGATCATGAATTGTCGATTGAGTTTTTGTCAATCGACTTGGGCAAAATTGGCGTTTGATCGCTCGCCCTGTTCGGGGATACCCAAGAGGCAAGAGGAACTAAGTCGCCTCAAGAAAACGACTATCCGGGAACTTCTGCACCATTCCACCAACGGCGTGACCGGCTTCACCGGTCCTGCCGGTGGCAGGCGAAGCTTTGCGCATGATCCACGCTGCGCCGAGGCCGGGGTCATCAGCAAATGGGAGAATGCCAGTCTATGCCTCAATCACCAGTGCCGGTCTTTGAAGCGGCGGACGAGATTTCCGCGGAAACCTCTGTCGTCGTGATCTTGCAAACTGCCCAGACAGGCTTTGGCCGCCGGGCAGCGGCACTGGACGCTGAAATGGGCGGAATTCTGTCCCGTGCCTGCTCCGATCCGGCCGTCTTGGCCGAATCCGGCGCCTGCATCGATCTTATAGCTCCGCAGGCCGTGTCGGCTCGGCGCGTGATCGTCCTGGCCCTGGGCAAAGCCGAAGCCGTAAACGCCCTGTCACTGGCGCGCGCCGGCGGTTTGCTTGCCGCGCATCTGGAAGGCAAGTGCGAATGCGCGGCCACGCTTGTCCTCGACCCAATCGCCGGTATCGACCTGCCCGCAGCCGAAATCCTGGCCCGCGTCGCGCTGGGCATGCGGCTGCGGCGCTATCGTTTCGACATGCGCAACCGACGCCAGGGCGCCGGCTCGGATCGGACCTTGCGCGTGCAACTGATCGGGGCAGCCGGCGCGGAGCTGGCCCCGGCGCTGGCGCGGATCAATGCCATTGCGGACGGCGTCGAATATGCGCGCACTCTGGTCAATTTGCCGCCGAACCATCTCCATCCAGACAATTTCCACGATCATCTGGAGCCGCTGCGCGAAGCCGGCATCGACATCGAAATGCTCGATGCCGCGCAGCTGAAGGAGCTCGGCATGAACGCGCTGCTGGCGGTTGGTGCCGGCTCGGTGCGGCCGCCACGCGTCGCTGTCCTGCGCTATCGCGGCAAGGGTGCTCCGGCCCAGCCACTTGCCTTCGTCGGCAAGGGTGTCTGTTTCGATTCGGGCGGCCTCTGCATCAAGCGCGGCGAGCAGATGTTCGACATGAAGGCCGATATGGGCGGTGCGGCGGCGGTGGTCGGCCTGCTGATCGCGCTCGCCCGGCAAGGCAGCCCGGTACACGCCGTCGGCGTTCTCGGTATTGCCGAGAACATGCCGTCGGGTACCGCGCTCAAGCCGCGCGACATCATCACGACCGCCTCGGGACAGACCGTGGAAGTGTTCGACACGGATGCGGAAGGACGGCTGCTGCTGGCCGACTGCCTGCATTATGCGGCCACGCGCTTCAACCCGTCGGTGATCGTCGATCTGGCGACGCTGACCTATTCGGTGACGCGCGGCCTCGGATCGATATTCGCCGGCCTGTTCAGCACCGACGATACCATCGCATCGCAGATGATCGCGGCCGGCGAAACGGTCGGCGAGCGGTTCTGGCGACTGCCGCTCGACCGAGCCTACGATGAGGGGTTGCAGTCACCGTTCGCGGACCTGCGGCACCATGCCAAGGACATGGAGGATGGCGACGCGCCCTATGCGGCGGCGTTCCTGCGCCATTTCACCGAAGACCGCCCCTGGGTGCATCTCGACATCGCCAGCAAGGAGCTGGCCGACGCCGATCGGCCGCTCGGCAGGCAAGGCGCCACGGCCTTCGGCGTGCAGATGCTGGAAGAGTGGGTGCAGGCCAGAGTGAACTAGGCGCCTGCTGTGAGAACAACAACGCGATGCATTTAAACGGGATGGGAAATCGGGATGTCGTCTGAGATCATTGGCAGGGAGGGGCGGGCCACCTTCGGCGGCTACGAGACCTGGTATCGGGTCAGCGGCGAACTCGGTGGCGACAAGGCTCCTGTGGTGATCCTGCATGGCGGGCCGGGCGCCGCCCACAACTACGTCGATGCCTACAAACTGCTCGCCCGACGGGGCCGCGCCGTCATCCACTACGATCAACTGGGATGCGGCAATTCCACTTTGCTGCCCGAGAAGGGCGCCGATTTCTGGACTCCCAAACTCTTCAGCGACGAGCTTGAAAACCTTGTCGACCATCTCGGCATCCGCGCGGGCTTCCATGTGCTCGGCCAAAGCTGGGGCGGCATGCTGGGCGCCGAATATGGGGTCACGCGGCCGAAAGGCCTGAAGTCGCTGACCATCGCCAACTCGCCGGCTTCCATGAAGCTGTGGGTCGAAGAAGCCAACCGGTTGCGCGCCGACCTGCCTGGAGATGTGCAGGAGGCACTGACCCGCCACGAGCAGGCCGGCACGACGGACGATCCGGCCTACCAGGAAGCGACGATGCGGTTCTACGAACGGCATGTCTGCCGCGTGCCTTTCCCGCCCGAAGTGACGGAGACCTTCGCCCAGATCGCACGCAATCCGACGGTCTATCATCTGATGAACGGGCCGAACGAGTTCCACGTCATCGGAACCCTGAAGAACTGGAGCATCGTCGAGCGCCTGCCGGCCATCGATGTTCCGACACTGATCATATCAGGTCGCTATGACGAGGCCACGCCAGCGACCGTGCAGCCGTTCAAGGACGGCATCAAAGGATCGCACTGGGAGATATTCGAGCATTCCAGCCACATGCCGCATGTCGAGGAGCAAGAGGCGTGCATGGGGGTGGTGGGAGACTTCCTGGACGACAACGACAACTGAGAAAAAAGGGGAATAAAGACATGAAGAAACTGCTTTTTGCGGCGTCAGCCGCGGCATTGCTGGCCGGCACATGGCTGGCTCCGGCACAGGCCGAATACCTCAAGGAGCACCGAGGCGGCACCATCCGTCTTCTAGCCCGCTCGGCGGCGGGAACGCTCGATCCGCACATCAACTACACCGACCAGGGCTGGCAGATGTACCAGCCGATCTATGACGGCATGGTGGCCTTCCGCAAGGCTGAGGGCATGGACGGCTTCACCATCGTCCCCGATCTTGCCGAGGCGCTGCCGCAAGTCAGCAATGACGGCAAGACCTTCACCTTCAAGCTGCGCAAGGGCATCAAGTTCTCCAGCGGCCAGGATCTTGGCGTGAAGGACGTCGTCGCCTCCTTCCAGCGCATCTTCAAGGTTTCCGGACCGACCTCCGGCACCTTCTATGCCGGCATCGTCGGTGCCGACAAATGCCTGGCCGACACCAAGAGCTGCACGCTGGATGGCGGCGTTGTCGGCGACGAAGCCGCAAGCACCATCACCCTCAATCTCACCAAGCCTGACGCAGAGATCCTCTACAA
This sequence comes from Mesorhizobium kamtschaticum, assembly GCF_056174585.1. Taxonomy (NCBI): domain Bacteria; kingdom Pseudomonadati; phylum Pseudomonadota; class Alphaproteobacteria; order Hyphomicrobiales; family Phyllobacteriaceae; genus Mesorhizobium; species Mesorhizobium kamtschaticum. The sequence continues at coordinate 4,793,367 of NZ_CM149691.1, forward strand.
GCTTGCCTTGCCGCATGCCGTGGTGCTGCCGGCGGATACGCCCGCGGAAGACATGGGCTCCAAGCCCATCCCCAGCACCGGCGCCTACATGATCTCCGCCTTCGACCCCAACAAGGGCATGACGGTGTCGCGCAACCCGAACTTCAAGCAGTGGAGCGAGGACGCGCAGCCGGACGGTTACCCGGATGTCGTACAATATGATTTCGGCCTGTCCGAGGAAGCAGCCGTCACCGCGATCCAGAACGGCGAAGCGGACTGGATGTTCGACGCGCTGCCAAGCGACCGCCTGGGCGAACTTGGCAGCAAGTCCGTGGATCAGCTGCACATCTCGCCGCTTTCGGCATGGTGGTACGCGCCGCTGAACAACCGCCTTGCTCCGTTCGACAACGAAAAGGCGCGTCAGGCCGTGGCCTATGCGATCGACCGCAGCACGCTGGTCAAGCTGTTCGGCGGCAAGGTGCTGGCTTCGCCGGTCTGCCAGGTCCTGCCGCCGGACTTCCCCGGCCATGAAGACTATTGCCCCTTCTCCAAGAACCCCGGTGAAAAATGGTCGGCGCCGGATCTGGACAAGGCCAAGCAGCTCGTCGAGGAATCGGGCACCAAGGGCCAGAAGGTGACGATCATCGTCGAGGATACCGCCATTTCGCGGTCGATCGGCGTCTATCTGCAGAGCGTGCTGACCACCATCGGCTATGTCGCCGACGTCAAGCCGATCTCGTCCAACATCCAGTTCACCTACATCCAGAACACCAACAACAAGGTGCAGATGTCGGTCACCCAGTGGTACAAGGACTATCCTGCGGCGTCCGACTTCCTGAACATCCTGTTCAGCTGCGCCTCCTTCCGGGAAGGTTCGGATGCCTCGATCAACATCGCCGGTTTCTGCGACAAGGACACCGACGCCAAGATGCAAAAGGCGCTGGACCTCGGCGTCACCGACCAGAAAGCCGCCGACAAGATGTGGGCCGAGATCGACAGGCAGGTCACGGACAAGGCGCCGGCCGTCGGCCTCTTCACGCCGAAGCGGCTTGACTTCGTCAGCAAACGGGTTGGCAATTTCAAGTTCAACCGGCAGTTCAACTGGATGATCACCCAGTCCTGGGTGCAGTAACGAGCTGCGGAGGGACACGTCCGTGTCGAACCAAGCTGTCGCCATGCCGCGCAAGACGCGAGGGCCCTGGGCCGTCGCGTTTGCGAAGCTGGCAACGGACAGGGCTGCCATGGCATCCCTGGCCGTGTTCCTCCTCATCGTGCTTGCCTGCCTCAGTGCGCCTCTCTACGCGAAATGGGCCGGCGTGGATCCATTCGCCTCGACACTCGACGCCGTCATCCAGATCGACGGCGCCGACGTTCCGGTGATGGAGCAGTCCACCGAGGGGCTTGGGCTTGGCTACACGCCGCTCGGTCCGACATGGCGGCTCGGCAATTACTTCCTTGGCGCCGACAGCCAGGGGCGCGATGTCATGGCCAGGATGCTCTATGGCGGGTTGAGCTCGCTGTTGATCTCCGGGGCAGCCACCATCTTCACCCTGCTCATCGGCACGGCGGCGGGGCTGATCGCCGGTTATTTCGGCGGCATCACCGATACCGTGCTGTCGCGCTTGCTGGATGTCCTATGGGCGTTTCCGATCTATCTGCTGGCGATTTCGCTTTCCATCGTTACCATCGCGCAAGGCATCAGGATCGGGCCGATCGAGATCAAGTCCGGCAGCCTGTGGCTGCCGGTCATCATCATCGGCATCGTCTACGTGCCCTATGTGGCGCGGCCGATACGCGGGCAGGTGCTGTCGCTGCGCCACAGCGAGTTCGTGTTCGCCGCTATTAACCTGGGTGTACCCGGGTGGCGCATCCTGTGGCGCGATATCCTGCCCAACATCACCACCACGCTCATCGTCTTCGTGCCACTGATGATGGCGCTGAACATGCTGACGGAATCCGCACTTTCTTTCCTGTCGATCGGCGTGCAGCCGCCGGCCGCGAGCTGGGGCACCATCATCCAGGACGGGCAGGCGCTGCTTTACACAAGACCGCTGGTGGCGCTGGTGCCTGGCCTGGCAATCGCGGTTTCCGTCATGGCGCTCAATGTCTTCGGCGACGGCCTGCGCGACGCGCTCGATCCGCGCTCCAAGGTTCGGCTGGGGCGCAACTGATGTTTTACGCCATCCTGCGCCGGTTCGGTCAGATGCTGTTCGTCATGTTCGGCATCTCGGTCATCGTCTTCCTGATCTTCTTCGCGACTCCGGGCGCCGACCCGGCGGCGCGCATCGCCGGCCGCAATGCATCTCCCGAAGTGCTGGAAGCGGTGCGCCACAGTTTTGGCTTCGACCGGCCACTCTACGTGCAATATGTGAAGATGATGGAGAAGATCTTCGTCACCGGCGACCTGACCTCCTTCGTCAATCGAGGCTGGAAGGTGGTGCCGGCGGTCATGGATTCCATTCCCGTCACGCTCTCGCTGGTGTTCGGGGCGGCGATCCTGTGGGTGGTTGTCTCCATCATCATCGGCATCGTTGCCGCCGCCACCCGCGGCAGCTGGCTGGACAAGCTGCTGATGGCGCTGGGGCTGCTCGGCATTTCCATGCCGGTCTACTGGCTGGGCGAGGTGATGAACCTGATCACCCAGAGCCGCTACCACGACAGCTGGGCGTTCTCCTGGGTGCCGCCGCTCGGCTACAAGAATTTCTCCGACGATCCCAAAGGCTGGTTCCTGACCCTGGTCATTCCGTGGATCACGCTGGCCATTCTCTATATCGGCATCTATGGACGCGTGTTGCGCGCGGCGATCATCGAATCGCTGCAGGAAGACTTCATCCGCACCGCCCGGGCCAAAGGCCTGTCGGAGACCCGCATCCTGCTGCGCCATGCCTTGCGCACGTCGCTGATCGCCTTCGTCACTCTGTTCGGTCTCGACTTCGGCGCGCTGGTGGGCGGCTCCGCGCTGCTGACCGAGGTGGTGTTCGGGCTGAACGGCATCGGCAAGCTCACTTATGACGCGCTGCAGAACCTCGATCTGCCGATGATCATGGCGACGGTGATGTACGCGTCCATGTTCGTGGTGGTCGCCAATGCGGTCGTCGATTTCGTCTACATCCTTCTCGATCCGCGCCTGAGGACATCATGATACTGTCGGTGCGCGACCTCAAAGTATCCTTCCGCACCAATGACGGCATGGTGCGGGCCATCGATGAAGTTTCCTTCGACCTCGAGGAAAGCGAGATCCTCGGTGTCGTCGGCGAATCCGGTTCCGGCAAGACGGTGTCGTTGCTGGCCGTCATGGGCCTCATCACCGATCCAAACGCGGTCATCGAAGGCTCGATCCGCTACAAAGGCCGCGAACTCGTCGGACTGCCGCCGCGCGAACTGAGGCGCCTGCGCGGCAACGAGATCGCCATGATCTTCCAGGATCCGATGACCGCGCTGACGCCGGTCTACACGATCGGCTGGCAGATCGCCGAACAGATCCGCGCGCATCGCAGCATCAGCAAAGCCAAGGCGATGGAGCGCGTCGAAGAACTCTTGGCCGAGGTGAATTTTCCAAACCCGCACGAGGCGATGTCACGCTACCCGCACCAGCTTTCGGGCGGCATGCGGCAGCGCGCGGTGATCGCAATGGCTCTGTCGTGCAATCCGGCGCTGCTGGTTGCGGACGAGCCGACCACCGCGCTCGACGTCACGGTGCAGGCCGGCATTCTCGACCTGGTGCGCAAGCTGCGCGCGACGCACAAATCGGCGGTGGTCTTCATCACGCATGATATGGGCGTGGTTTCCGAGCTCGCCGACCGGGTCATGGTCATGTATGCCGGCCGCGTGGTGGAGCGCGGCAGCCGCATGGAACTTTTCTCCGATCCGCGGCACCCGTATACGCGTGCGCTGCTCGGTTCGATCCCGCCGCTGACCGGCGAAAAGCCGCGCCGCCTGCCGGCCATTCCCGGCTCGCCGCCATCGCTGCTGCGCTTGCCCCAAGGCTGTGCCTTCGGTCCGCGTTGTCCGGTTCAATACGAGCCCTGCGTGACCGGCAAGCCCAACCTTGGCATCGGCACCCATGCCGCGGCGTGCTTCCGGGTGGCACAGGCATGAGCGGACCGATGACCGACAGCCCAATCCTCGAGACGCGTTCGCTGGGAAAGCGTTTTTCGATCGGCAGCCGTTTTTCCGCCGAAGGCAAGCGGACCGTCCATGCCGTCGACAATGTTTCACTGACCGTGCGACGCGGCGAGACAGTCGGGCTGGTCGGCGAATCCGGATGCGGCAAGTCCACGCTGGCGCGCTGCCTGGTGAGGCTCTACGAGATATCAGACGGTCAACTCCTGTTCGAAGGCGACGACATCACCTCGAAGTCGCTGTCGGAACTCAGGCCGCTGCGGCGGCGCCTGCAAATGGTCTTCCAGGACCCATCGGCCTCGCTCAATCCGCGCCGCCGCGTCGGCGATCTCGTGGCCGAGCCGTTGCGCATCCATGGCAAGCTTTCGTCCCGCGAGATTTCCGCGCGCGTCGCGGAACTGTTCGACCTTGTCGGACTGCAGCCGGACCATGTCATGCGCTATCCCCATGAATTCTCCGGCGGGCAACGCCAGCGCGTCGGCATCGCGCGGGCGATTGCTCTCAACCCGGATCTGGTCGTATTGGACGAACCGGTCTCCGCGCTCGACGTGTCGGTGCAGGCGCAGATCGTCAACCTGCTCGCCGATCTGCAGGAGAAGCTGAACCTCACCTACATCTTCATCGCCCACGACCTCTCCGTGGTGCGTCAGGTCTCGACCCGCATCGCGGTCATGTATCTTGGCTCGATTGTCGAGGAAGGGCCGGCCGAAAAGGTGTTTGCGACACCGGCCCATCCTTACAGCCAGGCGCTGATCTCGGCGGTTCCTGTCGTCGAGACGACGCCCAGCGGGACGCGCAAGCGCATCATCCTGACCGGCGACGTGCCGAGCCCGCTCAATCCGCCATCCGGTTGCCGTTTCCACCCCCGATGCCCGATCGCGGTTGAGCGATGCCGCACCGAGCGACCGGAACTGAGGGAGTATCGACCCGGCCGCAAAGTGGCCTGCCACTTCCCGACGGTTTAGCCGGCATCCATCGGTGGATCGACGACGGAAGTCGGCCAAAAGATTTTTGAAAGATTCTGTTTTCTGCGTGGAACCAACCGCCAGACAGCGCGTTTAATTGGGTTCGATCGAGCGGCATCGCGATCGACCGGGAGGAACCTATGGACTACCTGCATTTCTTTTCGCCCGTGCGGATCTCGCGCGGGCAGGGACACCCTGTAGAAGAAGTGGATAGTGTCGCCGAGGCGATGGTTTTCTTGCGTAAATGGCCGACGGGACGACGTGGGCCAGTGTATCAGTGCGCGCTGAATTGCTGCGCGGCCGCTTTGTCGGGACAGATGTCGGCGGAGGAAGCCAGGAAGGCCTTCACCGGCTTTGCCCGGATCACGCGGCTTCTGGACGACGACATGGCGCTGCCGGTCGCCGGCGAAACCATGGCGGGCGTATACGCGCTGCGGCGCTAGCCGCACCGGATTGCTGAATGCCAGGACTGCGTCCGTAGCGGCCGCGTTGGGTTTCTGACATGTCTGCGGTGACAGGGCCGGCCGGGCTTTCCGGACGGCGCAAGCGCTTGGCCCGGGGCCAAAGTCTTAATCCCAAGCGACGGAATAGCGGTCGATCACCCAAAGCCAGGAGCCGTCGCTCTGCTGCCGGGCAATCTCGCTGGTGACGTCACCGTCGGGAAGCCGGGTCGAGGTGAGCGCGAGGTCACCGCAAATCAGAGCGGGGCGCTGTTCACCGATCGCAAATTTTCGCCCTGACGCGACAATCTCGGCATAGTAGGCGCGAATGGCTTCACGGCCGCGCAGAAAACGTTCGCCGCCGCAGTCGATCACCGCATCCGCCTCGAACAGCGCGACCATGCCGTCGACATCGCCGGCATGCTGTCTCGCTATCAGCATGGGTTCCAACTGCTGCGGATCGTAGGCGGGCTCTCCCGCGCTGGGATCGCTCATGGTGACAGCTCCCTTGTTGGGACACAGCCTACCGCAACTGGCTCCGACATGTCCGTATCAGGTCGAGGCATCGTTTGGTTCAGCCAGCAATCGGAGAAATTCGATGGGACGGATATCCGAAAGCGTCGCTCGCCAAGGGCGCTCCGGTTCGCGTCCATCCCACAATCCGGCGACTGACTGGCAAGGGGCATCGGAGAGGCCCGGTGAAAACATGCCTTCGTGTCGTCTTGAACTTCGAAACGGTGGGTTTCGACAGGCGTCATCTGTATATTTTTCGTATAGCCCTTGGTTGGGTTGGAATTTGTTTCCGACGTTGAGTGGGTGCGAGTTCCATCCATAAATGTACAGTAGATCAAGATGTAAATTAGAATGTACTCATGTATAAAATAAAGATTTTCCGGCTGTCGGCATCGCCGCCATTGTAGTATTCGGCACTTGAAGATTTACCACGCGAGCGCTCTGGGTGGCGTCGCACCATGTTGTCCTACCTGGTGAAACCTCTGGCCGATCAGATAGCGCGCGCGTTCCGGGAGACATGAACGCCTTGGGACAAGCTTCAGTTGCAGGCAAAGCGGGGGCTGCTCGCGGCCCTGCCAGTTCCTCCGGCGTCGTCCAACGATGGTCGGCGGGGTCATTGCTGGCACTATTGGTGATCGCAGCAGCGGGCTTGGTCCTGCGTCTGCTGGGCGCGCGCGGCGATCTCTGGCTCGATGAGATCTGGACTTTTGCGCTGCTTGAGCCGCTGACCTCGATCGATCAGATATTTTGGCGCATAAATCACGACAACAATCATTTCCTCAACTCCGCCTATCTCTATCTGATCGGCCCCGACGCCTCGTCGGTGGTTCAACGTGGCCTGTCGCTGGCATTGGGCGTTGGCACTGTCGTTGCTGCCGGCCTGGTGGCGGCTTCACGCGGGCGGCGCACGGCCATCGTTACCAGCGCCCTGTTTGCGACGAGCTACCCGATGGTTCACTACGGTTCCGAGGCAAGGGGCTATGCCGGCCTCATATTGTTCACGCTGCTTTCGCTGTTGTTTTTGGAACGCCGCTTCGACAATCGCGGGTCAGCCATCGCTTTTGCTGCGATTGTCCTGCTCGGCTTCCTGTCCCATCTCACCATGGCGGAAACGGTGGTGATCCTTGTGGCCTGGACTTCGTGGCTCGTGTGGTCACGTACCGGCAGCCTTGCCTCCACCAATCTCGAGGTTGGTCTGATTTTCGCACCAGCCTTTTTGGCCGTGCTTCCGCTCGCAGCCTGCGTGCTCCTAGGCAGCCAGTTGTTCGGGTTCCAGTTCGGCGGCGTTTCACCGTTTTCGCTGCAGACTTTCGCGCAAGGGTATGGCGGAATGATCCACTATTTGTTCGGTCTGCCGTGGTGGATCAGTGACTGGGTTTGTATAGTCTCGGCTTGCGGCCTGGTGCTTGCTTCTGCCCGTCTTTGGCGCGATCGCCGGACCAGCCTTTATGTCATAGGCATCGTCGGGCTGCCTTTGCTGATGGCAGTCGCGCATCTGCCGAATGTCGAGTTTCCGCGCTACTTTCTCGTCAGTGGGACGCTGCTGCTGCTTGTCGCTGGCGAATTGCTGGGGCGTGGCTTCCAGGCGGGAGGCAGGGGGTTTTTGCTTTCCGCGGCCGCATTGGCGGCAATACTGGTCGGCAACATAGGATCGCTGCTTCAGTTCTACGAACACGGTCGCGGCTCCTATTCCGCGATGGTAGAGCAGATGACGCGTGGTGGCGACAGCAGCTACGCCAGCAGTCATGATTTGCGAACCGGGATGGTCGTCAATTATTTCGCCGATCGTATCGGCGGCCAGGCATCATTGGTGCCGGCAGAGAAAATGTGCTCCCAACCTCCAGACTGGCTCATCCTCGAGGGTGGCGCTCACGAGCAGTTCCAATCCGTCCAGCCTTCGCCGAGTTGTGTCCTCGCCTTTGAACGGACCGATGCCGCGACGAGTTGGGGGCTTTCGGGCATTGGTTGGACATTGTATCGGCGGCGGGATTGAGCACGTTCCTTGCTTTGGCTGATTTGAAAATAGTCAACAAACTCAAATATTTACGGCACGGAGCGTGCATTCCGACTCAGGCAGGCAGCGTGATGCGGGAAAGCTCGGCGCAGATTTCAAGCAGACGATCCTGTAGCGCCTTGTCGTCGGCCTGACGGTTGGCGGCCAGCGGACGCAGATGATAGAAATAGCGGCCGGTTGCATTGGCTTGCGGTTCGTTGCTGGCAGCGAGCCAGGCCTGCGTCAGGTGCGCCTGCTTCATATCGTCGGGCGCCCCGGCGCCACCCATTTTTGTAGGGACCCAGCCCGGTTCGAGCGCGTTCGACAGCATTTCGGGCCAGCGACGGGCCACGGCGAATGCCAGCATCGCATCGTGCAGCTTGCTCTCGGCATAGGCGGCCGAACCGTTCCAGCGGCGCTTGCGCCACAAGATGTCGTCGAGATTGGCATCGGCGTGATGGTGCATGCCTGAGCTGAGATAGACGAGGCGCCGCGGACGCTCGATCAAGGCGGTCAGGACATAGGCCGACAAAGTGTTGATGGCGAAAACGTGTGGCAGGCCGTCGGCCGTCAGTCGATGGGGTTCGCGATAGCCGACGGCGGCATTGTGGATCACCGCATCGAAGCGGCCAAGATCATTGACGCGTGCGGCAACTTGCCTGGCTCCGGCGATGGTATCGAGGTCGCCTTCCACGATCGCTTCAGCTTGAGGTAGAGCCTTATGGGCGTCGCTGGCGCGGGCTGCGTTGCGGGCATGAAGGACGACCTGGTGGCCCTGGCTTGCGAGCAGTTCGCCCGCCATCAGGCCGAGACCGGCGGACGAGCCGGAAATGAAGATGCGAGACATGTCGGTTCTCCTTGAAACGGACCGCGTTGGTGCGCGGCGATGGGTCGACGATCAGTCTTCGCGGCTGCGTGTCGTGGAGACCAACGCCACGCCAAGCATCGCGCTGGCCGCGCCAAGCAGGTAGACGGCAGCGTAACCGAACTGGCCGGCCACGAACCCCGCGACGGGCCCTGCGAGCCCGTAGGCGATATCGAGGAAGGCAACAAAGGCACCCATCGCACTGCCTCTGTTAGCCGGCAGGACGCGCTTCAGGGCTTCGACACCCAGGGCAGGAAAGATCAGCGCGCAGCCTAGCCCGGTGACCAGGGCGCCGGCCAGTGCGAGGCTTTCATGCGGGGCACTCCAGATCATCAACTGTCCGATCGCCTCGATGACCATGGACCACAGGGCGACGCGATAGCCGCCGATCCTGTCGGGCAGATGTCCCAACAAGACCCGCATGAGAATGAAACCGATGCCGAAAGCGGTCATCACCAGACCGGCATGGCCCCAGCCATGCGCGGCGAAATAGAGCGAGGCAAACGCGGTGAGGCCGGAAAGGCCGACGCCTTGCAGCATGAGGCCAAGACCTTCGCGCCAGATCTGGCCGACGACGCGGTAGAAGGGCAGTCGTTGGCCGCCGGGCGTCTTGTAAGAGGTCGAGGCAAAGGCGATTGCGGCGGCGATGAGCGGTGCCACGACGCAGGCAACCATGGCGGCATCGAGCCCATAGGCCTGATAGAGCGCCATGCCGACCGGCGCGCCGACGGCAAGGGCCGCGAACATTGCAATGCCGGTCCAGGACATCGACATGCCGGCGCGCTGCGGACCGACCGAGGCGATCGACCACGAGACACAGCCTGTGACGAATTGGCTCTCGCCAAACCCGGCCGTCAGGCGGCCAACAACCACGATAGCGAGGCTGGTTGGAGGGGACAGGCCGGGCAGCGCGGAGACGAAATAGAGGAGCCCGGCGCACGCGCAAACGATCGCACCCTGAATTGCCGCGCGCTTGCCGCCTTGCTGATCCGTGACACGCCCGGCATAGCCGCGCGTCAGCACCGTAGCGAGGAACTGGATGCCGATGACCAGCCCGACGATCAGGCTGCTGAAACCGAGTTTGTCATGGACAAACAGCGGCAGCACCGGCAGCGGCAGACCGACGCAGAGATAGCCGCAGAACAGCGCCGCGATGATGCCGGGCGCAGGACGGGAAAGATGAGCCGGCGCGGCATTTGACCGGTTCGCCGCAGCGAGTGCTGACATGACAGCCTCCATGGGATGGTTGGGACAGGCTGGCCGCCGCTTGTTGGGCGACCAGCCGGATCAGACGGATTATTTCGCTGCGGCTTCGAAGAGGCTGGAGCGATAACCGCTGGTTTCGAGCAGATAGTCGCGTGGGGCGGTTGCCTCGGACGCCAGCCTGGCAAGATCGACATCGATCAGTTTGCCGGCGTGTTTGCGGATCTTGCCGGCGACCATCACGGTGTCGACGTCGGAGCGTTCGACCGCCTGGACGATCGTGCCGATGGCGTTGGTGAGCGGGAACACGGCGACATCGTCGGTGCGCACCATGATGATGTCGGCCTGCTTGCCCGGCGTCAGCGTGCCGATGGCGGCTTCAAGGCCGGCGGCACGGGCGCCATTGATGGTGGCGGCTTGCAGCACCGCTTCGACGGAAATCGGCCCCGGCACGTTGGTCTCGCCACGGAAGCGGCGATAGCGCATTGCCGAACGCTGCTGTCCGAACAATGCATGCATCTCGCCGAACAGGTCGCTGCCGAATGCGGTGTCCAGATCGATGCCAAGCGCCGGCGTGAGACCATGGTCGATGGCCTGCTGATAGGCGAAGCGGTCGTCATCGAAGCCAAACAGCGCATCGGAGCGCGGATTGATGGTGACGTTGACCCCGGCGTCGGCAAAGTGCTTCCAGGTGTCCTCAGGCAGGCGCGTGCAATGGTTGAAGATGTTGTGCGGGCCCAATAAGCCCTTTTCGGTGACTTCCGAAGGCAGCTTCGCGAGATCGCCGATGAACTCGGTCAATATCCGCATGTCGAGGTCGCGCGCGACCTCCCACCAGTCGAGATTGAATTGGCCGAACAGTCCCACTTGCACCAGGCCGCCAGCGTTCCAATTGCGGGCGAGGCGTTCGAGATCACCAGGCAGGTGCGCGCTGGACGCCTTCTTGTCCATTGCGGCGCCGACCATATGCAGCGCGCGGATGCCGGACCTCTTGAGCGCATCGAGCGCCGCATCGGTGTGTTCGGGGCTGCGCGAACTGTGGCAGGCGTCGATGATGGTCGTTATGCCGGCATCGAGCGAGGCCGCGGCCGTCAGGCTGGTGCTGACAGACATGTCGTGCGGGCGGTAATGCGCGCAGAGCGTTTCGGCGACGACGCCGATATAGGCGAAGAGATCGTCGACGTCAGGCATCAGGCGACGCATCACGCCGAGCCACATGTGATGGTGCGCATCGACGAGCCCTGGCATGACGATGCTTGCCGAGGCGTCGATGATTTCGGCGTCATCCGCCTGGATATTTGCGCCGATCGAGACGATGCGGTCGTTCTCGACAAGAACATCGCCGGTCGCGAGATTGGGGACGGCGGCATCCATCGTGATGACGGTGCCGCCCTTGAATAGCGTGCGGGGATTCTTCTGCGTGCTCATGGTCTTGTTCCTTTCCAGGTGCGCGGGGACGAGTGGCGGTTCCGCATGGCCAGCCTTATCGCTCCTGGACGAACTTGAATTAAGTGCGCTTATGTCAGATACTTCCTGACTGAAAATCATGAATGACCAATGGCGTTCGATGGCAGGATCTTGTCCGGGGTCAGCGTGCTGGCGGCCGTGGTCGAAGGCGGTACTTTCGTCAAAGCCGCCGAGCTCATCGGCATTACCGATTCAGGTGTCAGCCGGGCCATTGGACGGCTCGAGGCGCGTCTGGGCGTGCGGCTGTTCGATCGCACCACGCGATCCCTGTCGCTGACCGATGAAGGCCGGCGCTTCTACGAAGAAGTCAAACCCCATTTGAATGCGATCGAGGATGCGGCGGTTGTCGCCTCTGGTACCGCGTCAGCTGTGCGCGGCCGCCTCAAGGTGGACATCGACCCCTTCTTTCTGCCGTTGGTGCTGGCAGGCCGGCTCGGCGCCTTTTGCGATCGCTATCCCGAGCTGAAGATAGAGTTCGTGTCGAAAGAGCAGTTTGGCGACCTGGTGTCGGATGGCATCGACCTTGCGATCCGTTTCGGACAGCCACGCTTTTCGACGCTCGTTGCGCGCAAGTTGATCGAGGCGCCGATCCTGACGGTCGCTTCCCCACGATACATCGAGCGCCATGGACGGCCGGGTCAGCCCACTGACCTCTCGGCACACCGATGCCTGCAATTCCTGGACCCGCACAGCGGCACGCCATTCGACTGGGCGTTCGTGCGCGGCGAGGAAACGATCGAGGTTGCGACCAGCGGACCTCTGACCTTCACCGACCCCAAATCGATGTTGGAGGAATGCATCGCTGGAACGGGTGTCACCCAGGTCATCAGTTGGGGCGTCAGGGAAATGTTGGCGGATGGGGTGTTGATCGATCTCTTTCCGGACTGGCATGGCGAGCTCTTCCCGCTGTTTGCCTTTCACCCGTCGCGCAAGCATCCCCCTGCCAAGGTGCGTGCCTTCGTCGATTTCTGCGTCGAGGTGTGTCGGGAACTGTAACGAAAGCGTTGGAAATATTTATACTATTTCCGCGCGGAATATCTTTAAACCTGTTGGCGCGATCCCTACGTCATCTTCCGTTATGTCTATCAAGGCAAAACCGATGTGACATCGTTCACGGCCGCGCCACCCCTCACTGGGACTCGGGACGCGCGGTCATTTCCCCATCCAATGAGCAGCCCAAACGTTCGACACGCCCTTAGCGCGTCGAGCGTGTCGGTACGCGATCTCCCCACTTCATCAATCAACACCAACCGGGCGGCCGTCGGGTGAACGAACCCGCGCGCCCATAGGAGAGAAGAAATGGAAGCCCTACAATATCTCGGCCCGATGGAATGGACGGCGATCGAGGTCGCCGTACTGGTCGTCGTGCTGGCAATCCTGTTCTGGTGGAGCGGCGTGGTCCGCTACATCCCAAACGACAGGCTCGGCATCCTGGAAAAGCTATGGAGTTTTCGTGGCTCCGTCAGCAATGGCTTCATTGCGCTCAACCGTGAGGCAGGCTACCAGCCGGAAGTCGTGCGCGGTGGCCTGCATTTCTTCATGCCGTTCCAATATTCGATGCATCGCGCCAATCTTGTCACCATCCCGCAGGGTCAGATCGGCTATGTCTTTGCCCGTGATGGCAAGCCGCTGCCTCCGACGCAGACACTTGCTTGCAACACCGTCGCCGATGATTTCCAGGATGTGCGCGGCTTTCTCGAAAAGGGCGGACAGAAAGGACCGCAGCGCAAGATCTTGCGTGAAGGCACCTACGCCATCAATCTCGCACAATTCATCGTGCTGACCGCCCAGTCGATCTATGCCGTCAATCTGAGCTCGTCGGAACAAAACCTTTTTGCCAATATGTCCAGCATGATCTCGGAGCGGGGCGGCTTTGAGCCAGTCGTCATCCATAATGCCGAGGACATGATCGGTATCGTCACCATCCATGACGGTCCGGCCCTGCCGGACGGCGAGATCATCGCACCGACCGTCGCCAACGATCCGAACGACCCGAACTTCCACAACAATTTTCAGGACCCGGAGAAGTTTCTCAATGCCGGTGGCTACCGTGGCCGGCAGCTGCAGGTGCTGGCCGACGGCAGCTACTTCCTCAATCGCATTTTCGCGACCGTCGAACTGGTCGAGAAGACGATCATTGACGTTGGCACGGTGGGTGTCGTCGTCTCCTACAACGGCCGTCACGGCACGGATATATCCGGGCAGGCATACCGTCACGGCGAGCTGGTCGAAATCGGCGCACGCGGTGTCTGGTCAACGCCGCTGCTGCCAGGCAAGTATGCGTTCAATACCTATGCCGGCAATATCATCATCGTGCCGACCACCAACTTTGTTCTCAAATGGACGAAGGAGCAGTTTGGCGAACACAGGCTGGACGAGAACCTGTCTGAAGTGTCGTTGATCACCAAGGATGCGTTCGAGCCGGTGCTGCCGCTCTCCGTCGTCGTGCATATCGACTATATGAAGGCGCCGCTGGTGGTGCAGCGTTTCGGTGACATCAAGCGGCTGGTCGAACAAACGCTCGATCCGATGGTCTCTGCTTACTTCAAGAATATCGCCCAGACAAAGACGCTGATCCAGCTTTTGCAGGAGCGTAGCGATATCCAGCGCAAATCGGGCGAGGAGATGCGCGAAAAATTTAATTCCTACAGCCTCGAGCTGCAAGAAGTGTTGATTGGTACGCCTCGTGCCGCCAATGGCCAGAACAGCATTGAGCAGATCCTGATCCAGCTGCGCGAGCGCCAGATCGCAGTCGAAAAGGTCGAGACTTATAAATTGCAGGAGAAGGCGGCCATTCAGGAACGCACGTTGCGTGAGAAGGAGGCGCTCGCCGAACAACAAGCCAAGATCACGACGTCGGCCCTTACCATCGAGATCAGTGAGAACGAGGGCAAGGCGCAACTCGCCCGTACCCGCCAGCAGGCGGAAACCATTCAGGTCACTGCCAAGGCAGAGGCCGAGAAGGTGCGCCTCGGCGGCCAGGGCGAGGCCGACATGATCAAGGCTATCGCGCATGCCGATGCCGAACGCATCAAGGCCACCGGTTTTGCGGATGCCGACAGAGTGCGCGCCATCGGTCTGGCGGAGGCCGAGGCCACCGAGAAGAAGGTCGCGGCCTTCGGCGGCCCGGACTATCAGCTCAACTCGCAGGTTCTCATGCGCTTCGCCGAAGCGATCGAGAATGGCAGGATACCGCTCGTGCCGCAGATCCAGATCGGCGCGACCGGTGGCGAGAAGGGGGCCGCCAATGGCCTTGTCGAGATGATGCTTTCGATGCTCGTTGCCGACCGGGTTGGACCGCAAAACCTGCCGGATGAGATCCCGGCACCCGTTGAGGAGGAATGACTAGGGATGGGCCGGTTGTACCGGCCCATTTTGCGCCCTGCCGAAACATACCGCGGCCAGACGCAGGACGTGACGCCCATCCTGTGCTCCATCCTATCCAGCGAGTATCCGCGATCCGCCATTTTGCCAGACAGGTGCCGTCCTACAGATAGTTCCCTCAGGCGGCCGGTTGCATGGCCGCCCTCAGCAACATGCCGAACAGGTCGCGTGGCTCGTCGGGGTCAGCCAGAAGGTCGAGTTCTTCATAAAGGCCGGTCGCTTGCAACTGGTCGCGCACATAGCGCAGCGCCGAAAAATCCTCGATGGCGAAGCCGACAGAATCGAACAGCGTGATCTGCTGGCGTCTCGGCGGCCTTGCGCCTTGGCGGCGATCACTTGCCAGAGTTCTGTCACCGGATAGTCGGGATCCAACTGCTGGATTTCGCCCTCAATGCGTGTCTGCGGCGGGAACTCGACGAAAATATCGGAGCGCAGCAGGATGTCCCTGTGCAGTTCGGTCTTGCCGGGGCAGTCGCCGCCGACAGCGTTGATGTGGACGCCGGAGCCAACCATGTTGTCGGTGAGAATGGTGGCGCACTGTTTGTCGGCGGTAACGGTCGTGATGATCCCGGCGCCTTCAACCGCTTCCTGGCCGGTTGCGCAGATGGTGATGTCAAATCCCATGCCAGCCAGGTTCTTCGCGCATTTCATCGAGGCTGAGCGGTCGATGTCGTAGAGCCTGAGCCGATCGATTCCGGTCAGCGCCTTGAAGGCGATCGCCTGGAATTCCGACTGCGCGCCATTGCCGATGATGGCCATGGTGCGGGCACCGCGTGGTGCCAGATACTTGGCCGCGACAGCGGATGTGGCGGCGGTGCGCAGCGCCGTCAGAATGGTCATTTCAGTGAGCAGCATCGGGTAGCCGCTGCCAACATCGGCGAGCACGCCGAAGGCAGTGACCGTCTGCAAACCCTGGCGCATGTTCTTGGGGTGACCGTTGACATATTTGAAGCCGTAGAGACGCCCGTCGCTCGTCGGCATCAGCTCGATGACGCCGTCATGGCTATGCGAGGCGATGCGTGGTGTCTTGTCGAAAAGCTCCCAACGACGGAAGTCTTCCTCGATGTAGCCGGCGAGCTCGGTCAGGAAGCGCTCGACACCTATGAAATTCACCAGCTTCATCATGCGGTCGACGCTGACGAAGGGGACGATGTTCAGCTTTGCCGTGGTCATGATCAGAAGCTCCCGGAATGGCTGCGGGTCGGGCGGTCCATGATGCGGCGGCCCATCAGGCTCGCCGTCAGGTCAACCATCAGCGTCGCGGTTCGGCCACGCTCGTCCAGAAAGGGATTCAACTCGACCAGGTCCAGGCTGGAGACGAGGCCGCTGTCGGACAGCATCTCCATCACCAGATGCGCCTCGCGGAACGTCGCGCCGCCAGGAACCGTTGTGCCGACTGCCGGCGCGATCGACGGGTCGAGGAAGTCGACGTCGAGACTGACATGCAGCAGCCCGTCTTCATCAGACACACGCGCCAGGAAGGCGCGCAACAGCGGTGCGATGCCGTGCTCGTCGATGGCGCGCATGTCGTGTACAGTCACGCCCGCCTGATTGAGCGCGCTGCGCTCGGCCGGGTCGACACTGCGTAGCCCCATGGTGCAGATACGCTTGGGATCGACCGCTGCCGGCAGATCCGGAAAATAACCACTAAAGCCCGGCTGGCCGCTGGCGTAAGCGAGCGGGACTCCGTGCAGATTGCCGCTGGCGGTGGTGTCGAGTGTGTGGAAGTCCGGATGCGCGTCGAGCCACAAAACGAACAGCGGGCGCCGGGCCTCTGCGGCGCGGCGTGCGAGGCCAGACACGGTCCCGGCAGATATCGAATGGTCCCCGCCGAGGAAGATCGGCATGGCGTCCGCACTCGCCGCGTAGGCTGCCTGGGCAATCGCGGATGTCCAAGCTGATATCTCGGGAAGGGCCTTCAGTGCCAAGTTGCCGTGTACAATGCGCCTTGCCGGAGCTGCCTGAACGGCGCCCATGTCCTCGACATCGTGGCCGAGGCCTGACAGCACCTCGGCAAGTCCGGCGGTCCGCAGTGCACTCGGACCCATTTCGCATCCCATTCTGCCGGCGCCGTCCTGCACCGGCGCCCCGACGATTTTGCAACGCATTTGTTTTTCCCGCGGCCCAATTTCGATTGACCGCGAGGAGATCATTGCGAGCCGGCGATATGAATAGGCAGAATTGGAAATCCGAAAAGCATTGTTTATCGTAATGGCAGCGAAATTGATCAAAATGGTAACCCATCATGGATGCACTGGACGAACGGCTCGTGACCTTGCTGCGGCATGACGCGCGGCGCAGCGTGTCGGATCTCGCCGTCGATCTCGGCGTCTCGCGTGCCACGGTCAGGGCACGTATGGAGCGGCTCGAACGGTCCGGTGAGATCATCGGCTACACTGTGGTGCTGCGGGCCGACGCGGTCGATCAGCGCATCCGCGGTATCATGCTCATCGAGATTGAGGGCCATGCCGCCGACCGTGTGGTTCGGGCGCTGGGTGGTTTCCCCGAAGTCTCGACCATCCATACCACCAATGGCCGCTGGGATCTGGTGGTTGAACTCGGGACGGCCTCGCTGACTGATTTCGATGCGGTGCTACGGCGCATCCGCCTCATAGCCGGCATAACGGGCAGCGAAACCAGCCTACTGCTGGCGACGCCACGCACGACGCGAGCACGACTGGCCTAGCTCTTGCGGCTAACCTAAGAATCGACGGCCTAGTCGCCTTAGTGCCGCTCCCTCATCGCTAAAACCGCCCCGCTGCGCCAAAGACGGCTCACTCGGCGCGACTTTGACCGAGCCTGAAAAAAATCTGGCACGGAACAACGTGAAAATTGGGCGCCTGCTTGATCCAGCTGGCGCGAGACCGACGGCTTGGATCAGTGAAGCCAACCATGGGCAGCATCCGGTAAGGCCCGACAGTTGAAAGAAGCGACAGATAAGTTAAATAGGGCCGCAATGGTCTCGCCTTGACCGATCCCAATGAGACGATTTGCCTGAAAAGGCAGCCCGAACGACATGACGAAAGCAAAGATCGCCATAGCACCCATGATGGACTGGACGGATCGGCATTGCCGGTTCTTTCATCGCCAGCTGACGAGCCGTGCGCTGCTTTATACCGAAATGGTGGTGGCTGACGCGGTCATCCACGGCGCACGCGAGAGGCTGCTCGGCTTCGATGACGCGGAACATCCGGTCGCCTTGCAACTCGGTGGTTCCGATCCCGCGAAACTTGCCGAGGCGGCGCGCATTGGCGAGGCCTTCGGCTACGACGAGATCAACCTCAATGTCGGCTGCCCGTCCGACCGCGTCCAGTCGGGCACGTTCGGCGCCTGCCTGATGAAAGTGCCCGACCTCGTCGCAGAGTGTGTCGCGTCGATGAAAGCGGCGGTGACAATCCCCGTCACCGTCAAATGCCGCATCGGCGTCGACGACCAGGATCCGGAGCCGGCGCTCGATGCGCTGGCGGACAGGGTTTTCAAGGCCGGCGCCGACGCCTTGTGGGTGCATGCGCGCAAGGCGTGGCTGGAAGGGCTGAGCCCTAAGGAAAACCGCGACATCCCGCCGCTCGACTACAACAGGGTTTATCGGCTGAAGGCCAGAAAGCCGAACGAATTCATCGGTATCAATGGCGGAATTCAGTCGCTTGAAGAGGCGCGGGCGCATCTCGATCATGTCGACGGTGCCATGCTTGGCCGCGCCGCCTACCACACACCAGGCATTCTGGCTGGCGTCGACGCCGCCTTCTACGGCGCGAAGCCCGAGGCCTTCGATTTCGCAGCGCTGATCGATGCGATGGCCGGCTATGCGGCGCGCCACATCGAACAGGGCGGGCGGCTCGGCCATGTCACCCGCCATATGGTCGGACTGTTCCATGGATTGCCCGGCGCGCGCCGCTACCGCCAGATTCTGTCGACCGACGCAAACCGGCCCGGTGCCGGACCCGACGTGCTGAAGACGGCGTTTGCGGCTGTCGAATTCGGTAGCGGGGCGGCAGAAGCGGCCTGACCTAATCCCTGAGGATCATGCGGTCGCCGCGCACGTCGAAGCCTGACAGCGAGCCGATGAAGTTCATGCCGAGCAGGCTTTGGCTCAGCATGCCAGGTGCCGCGACCATCACCGACATGTCCTTGCGCACGATGCCGCCGATCGCCACCGCGTCGGTCTTGACCGCCGCGGCGCGCGCCATGCCGTTGGCTGTCGAAACCGGTATCGTGTAGTTGAGCACGGCCGGGTTGAAGCCGGCGGCTTGCGCATCTTCCGACGTCAGCACCGTGCTGGTCGCGCCGGTGTCAACAACGGCCCGTACCGGGTTGCCATTGACCAGGATGCGCGCTTCAAAATGACCGTTGTCAGCCTTGTCGAGGGTCACCGTGGCGTGGCCGTCTTCGACGCCAAGCGCCAGCGGGCTGCCGGGAACAAGGCCCGCGGTCACCCGGCTGGCGACGTCCTGCAGCTCGTAGCGATATTGATAGCCGGCGATCAGCGCGAGCACGATTGCCGCCCAGGTGGCTAGGTTGCGGGCCAGGTCGCCCAACGGGCGGCCAGAGCGCAGCAGGCTGGCGCCGATGAGGGCGCCGAAGGCGCCAAGCCAGATCAGCCGGCCAAAATCGTAATTCTCGACCCCAAGCGTGCTGCCGGCGGAATCGTTGAGCATGAGCAGGACTGCTCCCACGCCGATCACCGCCATCAAAATCCAGAACAGCCGACTGCTCATCCGTGCCTCGCTAGAGCAATTCCAGGAAAGTGTAGAACGGTTCTTCGTCCGGAATTGCGTTAAAACAATGAGTTGGAGCGGTCCGCCGTTTCCGCGAAACGGTGAACGACTTTAGAGTGCGTCGCGTTCGCGCGCCATACGGGTGCGGCGTGTTTCCCGGCGCGGCCGGCGCTCGACCGTTTCCAGCCGAGCCGGCAGTTCGGCCATCACATTGCGGCGCGTTTCCGGCGTCAACCCCATCCAGGCGCCGATTTCCTCGCGCGTGCGGCCGCAACCGAAGCAGAAGCCGGTTTTCATGTCGATCGAACAGACAAGGATGCAGGGAGATTCGATGGCCGTCCTGACTTTCTCTCGAGGGATCCGTGCGGAGTCCGCTCTTTCACCTCCACATGGTGCAACGGCAAAGCCAATGCAAGCCCTCGCGATCGCGCCTTCCCAGGCCATCTTTGCGGCAATCAAGGCGGATGTTTGGGAGAGGTTGTGCCGATCACGCAACGCGGCTATGCCGCTCACCAAATCCAGGAATGATTGTTCAGGACATGACCAGCGCACTGCCTTTCGACGATTTTCGCAACCTGCTCGACAATCTGCCGGCAGCCGACCTCAAAGCCGAGGCGCGCGTGCGCACGCTGTTTGCCAAGGCCGACAAGCCGACGCATTCGCTCGGCCGCATCGAGGACATCGCCGCGTGGCTTGCCGCCTGGAGCGGCCGGGCTCCGCCCGCGGTGACAAGACCGTTGATGGCGGTCTTTGCCGGCAACCACGGTGTTGTCAGGCACGGCATTTCGCCGCGACCGGTGGCGGCAACCGCCAATGCGGTCGAGCTTTGCGCGGCCGGCGGTGCGGCGATCAACCAGATCTGCATCGCCAATGATCTCGGGCTGAAAGTGTTCGATCTTGCCCTGCACATCCCGACCGGCGACATCACCGATGACGCCGCGCTCGATGAACGCGGTTGCGCGGCCACCATGGCCTTCGGCATGGAGGCGATTGCCGGTGGCACCGACCTGCTTTGCCTCGGCGATCTCGGCGTCGGCAATTCCACTGTCGCCGCCGCGCTGTTTGCGGCGCTGTTCGGGGGCAGGGGTGCCGAATGGGTCGGCCCTGGATCCGGCGCCGACGCAGCGATGCAGGCACGCAAGGCGGAGGTGGTCGATGCGGCGCTGGCCTTTCACCACGGCCATCTCGACGACCCGCTGGAGGTGCTGCGCCGCGTCGGCGGCCGCGAGTTCGCGGCGATAGCCGGCGCCATCCTCGCCGCGCGGATGCAGAAGATACCCGTGCTGATCGACGGCTTTGCGGCAACGGCAGCCGCGGCGGTGCTTTATGTCGCGAACCCTGCAGCGCTCGACCATTGTCTTCTCGCCAGCCTGTCGGCGGAGCCCGCGCACGCCAAGGCCGCCGAGTTGCTCGCTTTGCGTCCGCTGCTCGACCTCGGCATCAGCCACGGCGAGGGGGCCGGGGCAGCCCTTGGCGCTGGCCTGGTTAAGGCGGCGGCGTTGACCAGTTCAGGCATGGCGGCGGCGGTTCGGGGCTAGGTCCTCGGCGTGTATCAGCGCCTGAGATTGGGGATGCGATAGACGACTGAGCTATATTTCGGATTGGAGCGGGTCTCGACGATCGACCCGCCAAGGCCTTCCGCTATTCGCCTGCTCGCCACGTTCTCCTCGGCGACAGGGTACTCGAAGCAATCGGGATCGAGCTCCTCGGACGCCCATGCCGCCACAGCGGCAACGGCTTCCCGGCCAATCCCGTTTCCATGTGCGTCCTCCCTTATCCAAATTCCGATCTCGGGACAGGCCGTCTTGGCCGCGTGAAGGCCGACAAGCCCCATACAGCGATCATCCGCCAACGAACGCACAACGAAATGCAGATCCGATCCGTCAAGGATCGGTGCCAGCCAGGATCGCCATACCTCGGCAAAGGTCGTTGGTGATCGAGGTGGTTCCCACTGCATGAAACGGGTGATCGCGGGGGTGATGGCGGCAAGCACCTCTTCAGCATCATCGGCCGTAAACAGCTTAAGGCGAAGCCACTCCGATCTGATTTCGACGCGCCTAGAGCATTTCACCGTTTCATGGAAACGGCGAACCGCTCTAACTCTTTGTTTTGACGCAATTCCGGACGGAAAACCGCTCACACTTTTCCTGGAATTGCTCTAGCATCCCAATCTGCGGTCATTGCGGTCTGCGTTCCTCTTCGAGGCCGGGTGGAGGCAGGTCGCCAGGGTGGCCTAGCGCCGTCGCGCCGCGACCGCGGCGGTAGGCAGTGCCGGCAGTTCTTCCATCACCCGGCTCAGCGGGAAGATGGCGATCGCCTCAGTGCCTTCGCGCAGCTTGGAATGAAGCTCGAACTCGCCGCCATGCATGGCAAGCAGGCCTTGCACAATCGGCAGGCCAAGCCCGGTGCCTTGTTCGGCGCTCTTGATGGCGATCGAGCCCTGGCCGAAGGCCGAGAGCACGATCGGGATCTCGTCCTCGGGAATGCCGGGGCCATTGTCCTTGATCGAAATGTATTGCCCGCCGCCCGCCGTCCAGCCGACGCGGACACGAACTTCGCCGCCGGTGGCGGTGAATTTTATGGCATTGGACAAAAGGTTGAGCGTGATCTGCCGCACGGCGCGCTCGTCGGCGAACAGCCGCGGCAATGTCGGTTCGAAATCCTGGATGACCCGGATATCCTTGTTGCGCGCCCTCAGCTCCATCATATGGCAGCAGTCCTCGACGATGTTGAGCAACATCACCGGCTCCTCGTTGAGCTGGTAGCGGCCGGCCTCGATGCGCGACAGGTCGAGGATCTCGTTGATCAGATCGAGCAGATGCTGGCCGGAATCATGCACGTCATGGGCGTAGTCGCGATAGGTGGGATTGCTCATCGGCCCCAGCACCTCGTTCGCCATCACCTCGGAAAAGCCGAGAATGGCGTTGAGCGGCGTGCGCAATTCATGGCTCATCGAAGCCAGGAACCGCGACTTGGCCAGATTGGCATCCTCGGCCCGCCGCCGCGCCTCGTCCGACATCGATTTCGCCGTCTCGAGTTCGGCGATCAGCGCGTCCTTTTCCGAGCGGAACGACAACAGCATCAGGGAGGAGCGGTTGAGGTGGCTGGCGACATAGGCGAAGAAGGGCAGCGACAAGACAAGCAGCCCGGCCATGATCGCCTCGACCGGCATCCACAGCCTGGTGCCGACATAGGCATAGAGCGCCACCGGCACGGCAAAGGTCGCCAGCAGCGCGCCGCTCAGGGATGAGGCCATGACCGCGGTCCCGGCCATGGCAAATAGCAGCACGACCGCCTTGATCACCTGGAACTGGTCGACCTCGCAGGCACCGCAGCCAAGCCAGACGAACCAAGCCCAGCCGAGGCCGCAAAGGAAATGGCCGGCCAGGAATTCCCGTTGCGCTTGCAAAGGGTTGAGCTCGGAAGCTTCCGTACGTTCAATGCGCCGCGCCATGAAGACGACGATAGTATAGCAAGTGAGCGTGAACAGCGCCCAGAGCCCGATCTCGTTGCCGACGCCGGCGAGCCGGCCGGCTGCTGCGATCGCCAAGACGAGCAGCGGTATGACCACGGCGCCGCTTGTCATGGCGCGAGCATGGAGTTTCAGCAGTTCGCGGTCGAAATCGGGATTGCCGGCCTGCTGCGAAAGACGGTCGCGCGTCTTGCGCACCGCGCGCGCCACATCACTGTTGCGATGGGGTTTCCTGCGGTCCACAATGAACTTGTCCGCTGTGTTCGAGCGTTGCAAGGGCATCAAAAACTTCGATTTATACGTGCAGCGGTTTCAAGGTGTTAAGCTACGTTCGAATGATTAACCAACCGTTTGCCATATGAGCCGTTCATGGTCGCCAAGATCGCGCCGACGGTACGCACCGGTGCCCAGGAGCCCGTGGCGGCGGCTTCTGGATTATGGGCTTACGACGATCATTCTGGGGCTGCTGATCCTGTTGGCGGCACGCCTCGATCGGGTGGAAACGCGCCAGACACAAGGGGCTGCCATCATCAATGACGGCGATTCCATCACACTTGGCACCGAGCGCATCCGCATGCGCGGCATCGACGCCCCGGAATACACCCAGACCTGCCGCAGGAACGGTGCGGATTATGCCTGTGGCACGCTTGCGCGCCAGTCGCTGGTGCGCCTGATCGCCGGCAGGCCGGTTACCTGCAGCGGCTGGCAGCGGGATCGCTATGGCCGGTTGCTAGGCGACTGCAAGGCCGGCGGCACGGATCTCAACCGCGCCCAGGTCGAGGCGGGCTGGGCCGTTGCCTTCGGCGACTACGAAGGTGAGGAAGCGACTGCCCGCGCGGCAAAGGTCGGTATCTGGGCGGGTACATTCGATCAGCCGCAGGACTGGCGCGACAGCCATCACGGCGAGGTCGTGGAGCGAAAGCACGGTACGCTGGCGTCGATCGGCGATGCCGTGCGGGAGATTTTTCGCTTCTGGTGAAGTGCATTGGCTCCGAAGGAAGGGAGGATCGAATGAAGCTCTACGACGGCGGCCGGGCGCCCAATCCGCGGCGGGTTCGCGTTTTCCTTGCCGAGAAGGGGATCGCGGTTCCTCTGGTGTCTGTCGACATGGGCGCATTGGAGCACAAGAGCCAAACGGTCAGCTCGCGCAATCCTTTGCAACGCCTGCCGGTGCTGGAGCTTGACGACGGCACCATCATCACCGAATCCGTCGCCATTTGCCGCTATTTCGAGGAATTGCATCCCGAGCCGGCCCTGTTCGGGCGCGGCGCGCTCGGCAAGGCACAGGTCGAGATGTGGCAACGGCGGATGGAGTTCAACCTGCTCAGTTGCGTCGCCCAGGCTTTTCGCCACATCCATCCGGCCATGAAGGAATGGGAAGTCCCGCAGATCCCCGAATGGGGCGAGGCCAACAAACCGAAGGCGGTCGCATTCCTGAAACTCCTCGACGACGAGCTGGCGAGCCGGGAATTCGTCGCCGGCGACAGCTATTCGATTGCCGATATCACCGGCCTGATCGCGGTCGACTTCATGAAACCGGCACGCATCAAGGTGCCGGAGGAATGCACCAATGTGTTGCGCTGGCATCAGGCGATCTCCAGCCGGCCGAGTGCCGCCGCTTGAGTATGGAATTGGACAGTTTTGCAGCAGAGGTCCGGGCCTGCCGCCTTTGCGTCGAAAACCCTATCGGCAAGCCGCTGCCGCATGAGCCGCGACCGGTGCTGCGGCCATCGTCCAGCGCCCGCATCCTCATTGCGAGCCAGGCGCCGGGAACCAAGGTGCATCTGTCAGGCATGCCGTTCACCGATGCTTCGGGCGACCGCTTGCGCAACTGGCTTGGCGTAACCAGCGACGAATTCTACGACATCGAGAAATTCGCCATCGTGCCGATGGGCTTCTGCTTTCCCGGCCAGGATGCCAAGGGCGGCGACCTGCCGCCAAGGCGCGAATGCGCGCCGGCCTGGCGCGCGCCGTTGATGGCGCTGATGCCGCGAATAGACCTGGTGCTGACGATCGGCATCTACGCGCAGTCCTGGCACATGGGCGCCGCGCGCCGCGCCTCGCTGACGGAAACGGTGATGGACTGGCGCGCCATCTGGGGGAATTCCATCGGTGCGAAAGTGCTGCCGCTGCCGCATCCGTCCTGGCGCAACAGCGGCTGGCTGAAGCAGAATCCGTGGTTTGAAATGGATTTGCTGCCTTTCCTTCGCTCGGAAATCCGCTATCGCATCGGCTAGGCATTCAGCAAGAAATCACTCGCTTTCGTGGCGATTGGCAGAATTTCTTTCTTGTGAAAGCCTCGAATAAGAGGGAATATAGACAAACTATTCCCCTAGGAGCCTTTGATGGACCGCCTTGACCGAAAAATTCTACGCCTCCTGCAGGAGGACGCGACGCTCGCGGTGGCCGATGTCGCCAAGAAAGTCGGCCTGTCGACCACGCCCTGCTGGCGCCGCATCCAGAAGCTCGAGGAGGAGGGCGTCATCAAGCGGCGCGTCGCCATTCTCGACCATGAGAAGGTCAATGTGCGGGTCACCGTCTTCGTCTCGATCCGCACCAATTCGCACAGCCATGAGTGGCTGCGGCGGTTTTCCGAGGTCATCCAGGAATTTCCCGAGGTGGTCGAGTTCTACCGCATGAGCGGCGACGTCGACTACCTGCTGCGCGTCGTGGTTCCCGACATCGCCGCCTACGATGCCTTCTACAAGCGCCTGATCGCCAAGATCGAGATCCGTGATGTGTCGTCGTCCTTCGCCATGGAGCAGATCAAGTACACGACCGAAATCCCGCTCGACTACATGGTGCTGGATAAGGAATCGGGTGCCAACGCGGCCTGAGGATGCCAGACCTGATTAGTTCTTCTTTTTGTTGAGGAAACTCCAGGGCGAGTTCACCGGCAGCGTAACGGTGTCCGGCACGGTGTCGACACCGATTACATCCGCCTTGCGCACGGTGTAGCCCGACTGGATGACACTGACGCCGTCGAGAATGAACAGCTGGCTCTTTTCCATGTCTGGCTTCAAGGCGCCGGTGACGGCGACCGACTGGTAGGCTTGCGACATCTTGTAAGGATGGGCAGGTGTGACCAGCACGATCTGGTTGGGCGGCGGCGTCGGCATGTGGCTGCACGCGCCGGTCCAGGGCACCAGCAGGAATTGATAGACAAGGTCGCCGTCACGATCGACCGGCAATGCATAGCCGGCTAATTGTACGGTCTTGTCCTGCAGATCGAGGGACAGCGTCTCGCCATGGTCGGGCAATTTTGCCGCGATCATCGGCAGGCCGGCGTCTTCAGCAACCGCCTGGGTCGCCGGGCGCGAATCTTTCCAGAAGATGTGCATGGTCTCGGCCGAAGCACCGGCAGCGGAGAGAGACAGCGCGGCCGCGAGCGCCAAGCTTGATGAGAAATTGTTCATGGCCGCTTCCTTTGCCGGGAGTAAAGACGCCGAGGCCAATGACGTCAATGCTCGAGCCGCATCACATGTCGGCGAGAACCGGCGTTGCCGGTCTCTTTGAAACCGCGCGCCGCAAACATGTCGCGAAAGCCCATGAATCGGTAGCTTGGCGACGCTTCACCCACCGGATAGGCCTCTATGATACGCGCCCCCTTGGCGAAGGCATGATCGATGGCCGCATCGAGCAATGCCGAAGCAAGGCCGCCGCCGCGCAAAGCCCTTGGCACGTAGAAGCAGACGATCGACCATACGCCCGTCTCGCTGTCGTCCTGCTGTTTCGAAAGCTTGCGATAGGTCTCGCGCGGCGCAACCGAACACCAGCCAACGGTCTTGCCGTCAATATGGGCGAGGATGCCAACCGGGGTGCCGGCATCGACGAGCGCCATCATCCGGTGTTTCTTCTCATCGTTCTGGATGTGCTCGCGGCCGGAGTGCCGCCAGGCCATGCACCAGCAATATTTTGGCGCACCCGGCTGCTCGAACAAAATTTCGAAGCTGCCGCGTGTTGCCCGTGTCACCTCGGTGAACCGAATATTGGCAACATCAAACTTTTCCGGCGGCGAGGCGTTCGAGCGTTTTGGCATCCGACAGTTCCTTCACGGCGTCCTTGCCGATCCAGCGCGCGGTCTTGTCCGGGGAGCCGGCAAGCATCTGCGCCAGGATCAGGGCAGGGGAGTGTAGGCTCATCGATCGCTTGCCTATCTGCCGCAGCGCCCAGTTGACCGCTTTCCTGACGAAGTTGCGCTCATCGCCGGCATGGGCTTCGATCAAAGGCAAATAGGACAAGAACGTTGCATCCGGTTCCTTTTTCAAATGCACGGCTGCCCATGCCAGCATGGCAAAGGCCGTGCGGCGAACGAACTCACGCTCGTCGGCGGCGAGCTCCTCGATCAACTGGCGCCAAAACGGCGTATCGACGAACAGATCAGAGACGGTGTCGACGACTTCCCAAGAATCGAAATCGCCGGCCCAGCGGCGGCATTCCTCGAGGGTGATCTTCTTCGGCTCACCGGTGAAAGCCGCCATCAGCCGCGCTTCGCGAATGCCGCTGGCCCACAGTGCCAGGGACCGCTCATGGTTGCGCTTCAGCTTGCGCGCCAATGGCCGCAAATCCGTATTGCCGACGCCGAGCGCGGTGGCGGTGTTGATGCCGAATCGCGCCATGCCGGCGCGGTTTTCCGCGGTGCCGATCGAGCGCAGATGCGCGATGATTTCGTCGGCACTGGATTGCGGCGACAGCTCGGCCATCGCAAACCCTACTTCTCCAGCCGCGCCAGCAGCGAGGACGTGTCCCAGCGCTTGCCGCCCATGGCCTGCACGTCCTTGTAGAACTGGTCGACAAGTGCTGTCACCGGCAATCTGGCGCCGTTGCGGTCGGCCTCCGCCAGGCAGATGCCGAGGTCCTTGCGCATCCAGTCAACGGCGAAGCCGAAATCATATTTGCCGGCATTCATCGTCTTGTGCCGGTTCTCCATCTGCCAGGAGCCGGCGGCACCCTTGGAAATCACCTCGATCACCTTCTCGATGTCGAGCCCGGCCTGCTTGCCGAAGTGAATGCCTTCCGACAGTCCTTGCACCAGTCCGGCGATGCAGATCTGGTTGATCATCTTGGTCAGCTGGCCAGCACCCGCCGATCCCATCAGCCCGACCATGCGGGCATAGGCATCGATGACTGGCCTTGCCTTGTCGAAAGCAGCCTGGTCGCCGCCGACCATGACGGTCAGCACGCCGTTCTCAGCACCGGCCTGGCCACCGGACACCGGCGCGTCAAGAAATGAGAACCCGCCGGCTTGTGCGGCGGCGGCCAGTTCACGCGCGACTTCCGCCGAGGCCGTGGTGTTGTCGATGAAGACCGAACCTTTCTTCATCGATTTGAAGGCGCCTTCTGGGCCTGTCGTCACCGAGCGCAGATCGTCGTCATTGCCGACGCAGGAAAAGACAAAGTCCTTGTCCTTGGCTGCCTCTGCCGGCGTTACAGCAAGGCTGCCGCCATGCTGGCCAACCCATTGCTCGGCCTTGGCCTTGGTGCGGTTGTAGACGGTGACGTCGTGGCCGCCCTTGTTCGCGAGATGTGCGGCCATGGGGTAACCCATAACGCCAAGACCGAGAAATGCCACAGATGCCATGAACTTGCCCTTCAGACGGAAACGAAATTGCTGCGCAAGCTCTAGGCCCTGCGCTCATTTCGTCAAGACGCCTGTGGTCCGATCGACTGGCACAGCCGAGAACGGGTCAGCGTTTCAGGTGGATGGTGATCCGGCGCTCGATCCATTCGATCGCATGGCGCAACAACTCGACCATCACAAGATACACCAGGGCGACCCAGATGTAGGCCTGGATGTCGAAGGAATTGGCGAAGGCGAGTTTTGCATTGCCCATCAGATCGTAGACGGTGATGATGGCGACGATCGCCGAAGCCTTGACCATCAGGATCAGCTCATTGCCGTAAGGCCGCAAGGCGACAATCAGGGCTTGCGGCAGGATGATCTTGCGCAGCGTCTGCAGTTTGTGCAGGCCGAGCGAGGCAGCCCCTTCCCATTGGCCCTTGTGCACGCTTTCGATGGCGCCGCGCAGGATCTCGGCCTGGTAGGCGGCGGTGTTGAGCGCAAAGGCGAAGACGCCGCAGTTGAAGGCGTCCTTGAAAAAATCCCAGAGCCCGATCATCTGGAGTTCCGGTCGGAACGACCCCAAGCCGTAATAGACCAGAAATGTCTGAACCAGCAGCGGCGTGCCCCGGAAGAAATAGACGTAGCAATAGGCAAGGCCGGACAGGATCCGGTTCCTGGACATACGCCCGTAAGCGACAGGCAAGGACATGACGGCGCCAAGCACCATCGAAATGGCGACGAGCGACAGGGTGACGCCAAGTCCTCGCAGATAGGCCGGCGCATATTTGGCGAAGAAGGGTGCGTTCCAGGCAAAGAAGAGGTAGGCGACGATACCGAGGCCGAAGGCTATCCAAAAGCAGACCAGCGCGTAGCCGACGACGCGCCTTCGCGGCCAGCCGCGGGCTCGCGGTGGTGGCCGTTCGACCAGGGTGGCAGTCGCGCTCATCGTTGTGCCTCCCGTTTGCCGAGCGAGCGCAAAATGGCGCTGGTGGCGAAGGATGACACGATGGCCAGAGCAAGAAAGACCAGAGCCGCCACGCCGTAAAACAGGAAGGAATGCTTGGTCACGCGAGCGGCCACGCCGGCGTTGCGCAGCGTTTCTGCAAGGCCGACGACCGACACCAGCGAGGTGTCCTTCAACAGGCTGAGCCAGCAATTCTCGAGACCGGGAAATGCAATGCGCAGCAGCTGCGGCAGGATCACCAGGCGCATTGTCTGCGCGTAGGAAAGACCGATGGCATAACCACCCTCATACTGGCCTTTCGGGATGGCACGGAAGGCCGAGAGGAAAACCTCGCTGGCATAGGACGAAAAGATCAGCGCGAGCACGATCATCCCGGCGACGAAGCTGTTGACGTCGATGGTCGCGTCGGGGCGGAAATAGCGGATGAGGTGCTGCAGCAGGATCGGCATGCCGAAGAAGAACAGGAAGAGCGTCACCAGTTCCGGCAAGCCACGAAAGACCGTGGTGTAGATATTGGCGGCGAGGCGCAGCGAGGGCTCTTCGGATTGCTTGCCGAGCGCAATGAAAAAGCCAATCGTCAAACCGATGGGAAGCGTCGCCAGCGCAAGCAGAACCGTTACAATGACGCCATAGGCAATATCGTCACTCCAGCCATCAGGTCCCCAACTGAGAAGTGTCCATATGCTTTGGGCTGGCATTGACGGATCTTATCTCCACGGCATTTCCGAGACGAATAGAAAGACGGCGGGGATTGCCCCGCCGTCTTGGCCGTATTGATCAGGACTCGGCGCCATAGACGTCGAACTTGAAGTACTTGTCGTTGATTTCCTTGTATTTTCCATTGGCGCGGATGGCGTCTATGGCCTCATTGAGCTTGTTGACCAGGTCGGTCTCGCCCTTGCGCACGGCAATGCCGGCGCCCGGCCCGAAGATCTCGACCGGTTGCGGCGACGGCTGGCCGAGAATCTTGCAGCAGGCGCCATCGGGCGAATCCAGCCACTGCTGCAGCACGACAATATCGTCCTCGATGGCGTCGAGACGACCATTGGCAAGATCTGCCTGCTCCTCGGGGCTGCTCGGATAGCCCTTCACGGTGCTGTCTGTGTAGGTCTTCGAGGCATAGTTGAAATGGGTGGTCGTGGTGGCGACACCGATGGTCTTGCCGGCGAGATCTGCCTTGGTCACGCCCTTCAGCGTCGAGTTTTCGGCACGGCGAGCGCCGACGGCGTGTTGTAGTATTTATGCGAGAAGTCGACCTTCTCCTTGCGCTCCGGGGTGATCGACATCGAAGCGACGATGGCGTCGAACTTGCCGGCCTGAAGCGCCGGGATGATCCCGTCCCAATCCTGGGCGACGAAGGTGCACTTGACCTTCATCTGATCGCAGAGCGCCTGGGCGATGTCGATGTCGAAGCCGACGAGCTTGCCGTCGGAGGTCAGGTTGTTGAAGGGGGGATAGGCGCCTTCGGTGCCGATCCGCAGGGTCTTCTCCTGGGCCTGGGCTACGCCGAGCGTCAGCAGCGCAGCCGATGCGGCGAGCGCGATACGCAGTGCAATACGCATGATAGTCCTCTCTTTATGGTCCCGGCCGTCGTTCCGAAACGGCTCTGTGGGGCGGTGCTTTTTGACCGCCCGCTGAAGCGATACTCCCACTCTTTCCAAGAAAAAAGCAACTGCAAAACCACCGAAATCGGTAATGCGGTTCTGCCGTTAGGTTACATCTCAAGCAACGAGGCCGGTGGTGCGCTCGATGAAGTCGACTATCGATTTTACGTCGTCGAGGTCGAACACCGGCAGGCTCTCGTCCGTGACGGCGAAATCCGCGGCGATGGCGATAATGTTGGGATCGTCAGCCGAAAGCGGCGTGCGGTCCTTCGCCTCCAGCCGCCGCGTTTCGATCTTGCGGTGGGATTGGCGCTTGTAGCCTTCGACCAGCACGATATCGCATGGGGCGAGTCGCGAGAGGATGCCCTCCAGCGGCGGCTCATCCTCGCCGCGCAATTCGTGCATCAGCGCCCAGCGATTGCCGGACACGATCGCAACCTCGGTGGCGCCGGCCTGCCGATGGCGGAAGCTGTCGGCGCCGGGCTTGTCGATGTCGAAATCATGATGGGCGTGTTTGACCGTCGAGACCCTCCAGCCGCGCCGCACGAGCTCGGCGACCAGCTTTTCGGTCAGTGTGGTCTTGCCGGAGTTTTTCCAGCCGGTGATGCCGAAGATGCTCATGATGTCATGCTCTGCAACAGGCGCAGGGCCTCGGCAAGATCGTCCGGCACATTGATGTTGAAGAAAGGATCGAGCCCCGCGGATTGCGGGACCGGGAATTCCACCTCGACATGGCCATGGCGCTCGATGAAGGTTGACACCCGCCTGTTATCCTCATCGACCAGGAAATGCCGCAAGGCGTCGCGGCAATCGGTCGGCCACAATGCAAAGGTCGGATGTAGCCTGCCGACCGAGGAAGCGACGGCGATCGAACCGGGATGTCGGCCGGCGGCCGCCGCCAGGCGGTCGACGAGATCGAGCGGCAGGAAAGGCGTGTCGCCGGCAGCGGTGGCGATCGCCTTGCACGGCGTGCCGGTAGCGGCCCATTCGAGGCCGGTCAGAATTCCCGCAAGCGGCCCGGCAAAGCCTTCGACGGTATCGGCAAGCACGGGCAGTCCGAAACGGGCAAAGCGTGCCGGATCGCCATTGGCGCTCAGCGCCAGGGTTTCAATCTGTGGGGCAAAGCGCGACAGGACCTGGTCAAGCACGCTGCCGCCGCCAAGCGGCAACAGGCTCTTGTCGCCGCCTCCCATCCGCCTTGACTGGCCGCCAGCCAGGACGATTCCTGCAATATCTCGTCTCATGCATCGAGCCTGTATGCCAGCCGCCGGAAATCGCAAGCGACTTCCTAGATTCCATCCGGCGCCATGGCCGGCCCGATGGTTTCGGCGACGATCCTTCGCCGGCCGACGACCCGCTCACGATACAGCGCATAGAGACCCGAGCAGACAACGATTGTTGCCCCGACAATCATCGGCATGTCCGGTATGTCGCCGAAGACGAACAAGCCAAGCAGGATGGACCAGAGGAGTGCCGTGTAGCGGAACGGCGCGATGAAGGAGATTTCGCCCGAGCGCATTGCCATGATGATGAATTGATAGCCGATGAGCACGAGCACCGCCGCCAGCGCAAGCAGGGCGGTGCTCTTGCCGGTCATCGGCGTCCAACCCCCCATCGGCGACAACAGCACCGCGCCGACGATGGTCATTGCCAATGCGGTGGCCGTCGAGACCAGCATCGTCGGTATGGTCTGGGGGATGCGCTTGGTGGCGAGGTCGCGCACGGTGCAGCAGGCGACGCTGGCCAGCGCCCAAAGGGAATATAGGCTGAAGCCGTCGAAGCCCGGCCGCACGATCACCATCACGCCGGCAAAACCGATGGCGATCGCCAGCCAGCGCCGCCAGCCGACCGCTTCGCCGAAAAACAGCGCGGCCCCCATCGTCACAGCCAGCGGCAGCGCCTGAAGAACGGCTGACACACTGCCGATCGGCAAATGGGCAAGCGCCACGAGGAAGGACACGGTGCCGCCTGCTTCGCCCAGGACGCGGATTGCCACCAGCGGCTGCAGCATCAGGCGCGGCCGCAAAAGCGCGCCACGTTGCCAGGCCAGCAGGCCGACGAAGAGCGAGGCAAATGCCCCTCTGATCAGCATGACCTGGGCCATGTTCATCGACTGCGAAGAATATTTGGTGATGGCGTCGTTGAGCGTGAAGCCAACCATCGCCACCATCATGAACAACGCGCCGCGAAGATTTGGAGAAAGGGGCAAGACATCTACCGGTTGCTTGGGCAAGCAAGCCTGTAACAGCCCGCCACGAAACAGCAACGGCAAAGGGCTGGGCCAGGACCGGGGCATTCGGCATCGCCGACGTGAAATCACATCCTGGATTCGGCACGGATCCGGTCGGGAGGCGGCTCCGCCTCCCGGAAACTGTACAGCCGCGGCGATGTCTATTTCTTCGGCGTCAGTATCTCGGTGCCGTTGCCTTCCTTGCCGGCGATGGTCCACAGACCATGCAGCGACCCGTCATCCTCGACCTTGTAGACGACGAGGCCGATATCCTTGCCCATGACATAGCCGGCGGAGAACGCATCGTCGTTGCGCATGCAAATGCCGTCGGACGAAGAACCGCCGGTCTCCCAGTGGATCGCGCAGGTCGTCCCGCTGGTCAGCGTGATGGTGGCTTCGCCATCATATTTCGATCCGTCGAAATTGGTGCCGGCGACGGTATAGGTGCCGCCGATCGACTGAGCTGCGGCGGGCAGGGCCGTGAGGCCAAGCAATGCAAGAGAAAGAATGAGTTTGCGCATGACGTATTCCCCTGTGAGCGACGATTCCGCTGCGGGGAAAGCTAGGCCGGAACATGCTGGCGGTAAATCGGGCAACCGTTTGCGGATCAGACTTTTTCTGGGATGTGACCGAAAATGCTCATGGCCCCTTGAGGTTGCCGGCGATAGCGCCGACCAGAGGGTCGTATTTCGATTTCAGGGCAGGCGGGTAATCGATCCAGACCGTGCGGATGACGCCATCCCTGCCGAACAGACGCCGCTCGTAAAAGATCTTTCCATCCTTCATCCCCGACAGCACCGCCCAGTTCTTGCCGACCTTGCTGTAGGTGATGAGTAGCCGGGTTCCTTGCTTGCCTTTTCATCGGCGACAAAGCCTTTCGGCGTGTCATCATCGACGTTGAGGATGCCGGAGCAGGTGAGGTTGGCGCCATCCGCGCTCAGCCACACTTGTCCGTCGCCATTGTCGGGCTCAGGCTGACGATCGGTGAATATCTCATCTGGAAAGGTGCAGACGGTGCCGAAGCGCTCGTTCACATAGGTGGACGGCGCGGCGATCGCGCTGCTGGCTGCAATCATCGCGAAAGCCGCCATTGTTGAAAAAAGCCGCCGCATTTGCTGCCCCCCAAAGCCGATGACCGGAAGGCAATCCTTGCACGGATTGGCGGAGAAATCAGCCGCCCGTGACGCTCATATGCCGTGACACCGAGGGACGGCTGGTGCGGCGGTCGATGATGAAGTCATGGCCTTTCGGCTTGCGGCCGATGGCCTCGTCGATCGCGTCGGCGACCAGTTCGTTGCCTTCGGATGCGCGCAAGGGCGCGCGCAGATCGGCCGCATCTTCCTGGCCGAGGCACATATAGAGCGTGCCGGTGCAGGTCAGCCGGACGCGGTTGCAGCTCTCGCAGAAATTATGAGTCATCGGCGTGATGAAGCCGAGCTTGCCGCCGGTCTCGGCGACGTGGACATAGCGGGCAGGGCCGCCGGTCTTGAAGGGAATGTCGGTCAGCGTGAACTGGCGCTCCAGCGAAGCGCGCAGCAGCGACAGCGGCAGATACTGGTCGGTGCGGTCGGCGTCGATCTCGCCCATCGGCATGGTTTCGATGACGGTGAGGTCCATGCCGCGGCCATGCGCCCAGCGCATCATGTCGGGCAGTTCGGCGTCGTTGAAATCCTTCAGCGCCACCGCGTTGAGCTTGACCTTCAGCCCGGCCGCCTGAGCGGCATCGATGCCATCCATGACCTTGCCGAGATGGCCCCAGCGGGTGATCTGGTGGAACTTGTCGGCATCGAGCGTGTCGAGCGAGACGTTGATGCGCTTGACGCCGCAATCGGCGAGTTCGGCGGCGAAGCGCGACAGCTGCGAACCGTTGGTGGTCAGCGTCAGTTCTTCCAGCGCGCCGCTTTCGAGATGGCGCGACAACTGGCGCACCAGATGCATGATGTTCTTGCGCACCAGCGGCTCACCACCGGTGAGGCGCAGCCTTTTGACACCTTTTTCGATGAAGACGGTGCAGAGCCGGTCCAGCTCTTCCAGCGACAACAGGTCCTTCTTCGGCAGGAAGGTCATGTCCTCGGCCATGCAATAGGTGCAACGGAAATCGCAGCGGTCGGTGACCGACACGCGCAGGTAATTGATCGTGCGACCGAAGGGGTCGATCATGTCCATGCTTCAAGCGCTTCCCGTGGCCGCTTCGTTATATACTGCTATGTGATACGAAGCAGCCCACCATTCAAGATACCGTGTCTCGATCTTTGGTAACATCCCGGAGCCGACACCGTGTGTCGGTCGGCCTCATCGGGACTTTTCCCCTTTCGCGAAGCGGCGTAGGGAAGGCAATCGATACGGGATCAAACAGCATGACCGCACCAAAAGAACTCAGGGTCTCCAAGGACCGCAAACTGCTGTCGGTCACCTTTCCCAATCACCACCCGTTCGAATTGCCGGCGGAACTGTTGCGCGTTGCCTCGCCATCGGCCGAGGTGCAGGGTCATTCGCCCGAACAGCGGGTGACGGTTCCCGGCAAGCGCAATGTGGCGATCCTGAAGATCGAGCCGGTCGGCAACTACGCGGTGCGCATCACCTTCGACGATTTCCATGACACCGGCATTTTCACCTGGAACTACCTGCACACGCTCGGCCACGAGAAGGATGAGCGCTGGAATGCCTATCTGGCGGAGCTTGCGGAAAAGGGATTGAGCCGCGATCGCTAGATCAGAATGACGTTTGGTTTAATCGTCATCCTGATCTAGCTTTTTGTTGGAGCATGATCTCTGGACAAACGAAAACCGTTTGTCCGAGAAAACCGGTTCCCACTTTTCGGGATCATGCTCTGATCCCGTCGCTGTCGTCAAAACGTCATCGATGTGGAGTAGCGCCGGCAAAGGTTCGGAGACGGAAGAGATGTCGCTCATCACCACGGTCGAACAGCTCGAAGCGCTCTACGGCGCTCCAGGCGAAGCCTCGCTGGTCAAGGAACTCGACCACGTCATTCCCGAATATGCCGCCTTCATCGAGGCTTCGCCTTTCGTTGCGCTTGCCACCAGCGGCCCGGAGGGCCTGGATTGTTCGCCGCGCGGCGATCTCGCCGGCTTCGTGCGTATCGTTGATCCGAAGACGCTGATGATGCCGGACCGGCGCGGCAACAATCGCGCCGATTCGCTCAAAAACATCATCAGGGATCCGCGCGTCGGGCTGCTGTTCCTGGTGCCGGGCTCCGGCACGACGCTGCGCATCAACGGCCGGGCGCATATCACCACCGACGCCGAACTTTGCGTGTCCTTCATGGTCGACGGCAAGGCGGCGCGTTCGGTGACCGTCATCGATGTCGATTCGGTCTACTTCCAGTGCGCCCGCGCCATCGTGCGGTCGGAACTTTGGAATCCGGCCAACATGTCGACCCGAAATCGCTGCCGACGCCCGGAAAAATCCTGGAAATCACCAGCCGCAAGAACATCGACGGCGAGGTCTACGACAAGGAATGGCCGGAGCGGGCGAAGAAGACGATGTGGTGAGTGACCGAAAGGGCAGTCACGCTTCCTTCAGCACATCGTAAATCTTGCGCATCTGTTCGCCGATCATGTCGCACTGTTCCGGCGTCGACTGGCTCATCGCCTTCTCGATCAGCGCCATATGCACTTTCAGCGCCTGCATCAGCAGCGCCTCGCCGGCTTCGGTCAAGGCGAGCCGCAGGATGCGCTTGTCCTTCTCATCGCCTTCGCGGCGCAGCAGGCCGCGCGTCTCCAGCTGCGGCAACAGCATGGTGATGTTGGAGCGGCCGACGAGCAGCTTACGGGCGAGGTCGTGCTGCGACATGCCGGGATGGCGGTAGAGGTTCATCAGCACGTCGAGCTGCGCCGGCTTCAGGTCGAGCGGCGCGAGTTTCACCGCCAGCGTGCGCTCCAGCACATGGCAGGCGCGCGCCACCGCGACCCAGTTGCGAAAACGCGGGTTGTCCCAGGGTAGCTCTTGTTTATTGTTCATCTTTGAACTATTATGTTCATGCTTGAACGTATGGATGGATTCTCACTATGGCATCAATCGGGCTGAAGGTCATCCGGAGCGTATTTGGTGCGGCCGAACATATTGCGCCACGCATCACCG
The DNA here is from genome assembly GCF_056174585.1 of Mesorhizobium kamtschaticum. Classification (NCBI taxonomy): domain Bacteria; kingdom Pseudomonadati; phylum Pseudomonadota; class Alphaproteobacteria; order Hyphomicrobiales; family Phyllobacteriaceae; genus Mesorhizobium; species Mesorhizobium kamtschaticum. The sequence goes on from NZ_CM149691.1 coordinate 4,830,947, forward strand.
GGCGCGCGGCTTTCGAACTGTTCTGCCGTACGCCGAGCGCCAAGGCGCTGACCGACGGCGAGCGCCGCGCCATCGGCCGCGCCGCGGAGTTCATGACCGAGGCGCGCCATCATCGACTGAGGACCGCTACCGGTTGCGTCATGGTGCACGAATTCCGGCCGGAGCCGGGCAGGGCGGCTCTCGGCACCGTGCTTGTCGTTCATGGCTGGCGTTCGCGCACCGAATATATGCGCGCCTTGATCGAGGCCTATCGGGCGGCCGGCTACAGGGTCGTTTCCCTTGACCTGCCCGGCCATGGCCATTCGCAGGGCCGACACCTGAACATGGTCAATGCTGTCGAGGCTGTACGGGTCGCCGGCTAATGGTTCGGCCCGTTTGTCGCGGCGGTGGGTCATTCCTTCGGTGGCGCCGTTGCCGCCAACGCCATTGCGGGTTCGGTCAAGAACATTCCGCCGCTTGCCGCCGGGCGCCTTGTGCTGATCGCGGCACCCAGCTCCTTGCCGGCGATCTTTGCCGACTTCAGCCGCTTGCTCAATGTCGGTCCGCGCTCGCAAATCGCCATGGCGGACCGTGTCCAACATTTGTCCGGCCGGCCGCTGCATGAATTCACCGGCGACCGCCAGCTTGCCCAGGCGCCCGTGCCGACCCTGGTGATCCACGCGCCGGACGATCGCGAAGTGCCGGCCGAGCACGCGAAACGCTACGCTGGGGCCGGCGGCCATGTGCGGCTGCACTGGGCCGATGGGCTCGGTCACCGCCGCATTCTGGCGGACAAGGGTGTGGTCGCACGCGCCGTTGCCTTCGTCGCGGAGCACCGTGAGCCATCGCTGCTGCATTAAGCGCGGTCTAAGCTATTTCTTCTTCTCGCCGGGCTCGACGGGCAGTCCGGCCGCCTTCCAGGCAGTGTAGCCGCCAAGGATGTGCTTGACCGGTGCAAGTCCCATATCCTGCGCCGTCTTGGTGGCCAGCGCCGAGCGCCAGCCGCCGGCGCAGAAGAAAACAAAACTCTTGCCCGAAGCGAAGAACGGCTTGTGGTAGGGGCTGTCGGGATCGATCCAGAATTCCAGCATGCCGCGGGTGACATGTTTGGCGCCGGGTATTTTCCCGTCGCGCTCTACCTCGCGCGGATCGCGCAAGTCGACGAAGATCGTGCCTTCGTCATCGAGCAGCCCTGCGGCTTCCTCCGGTGAAACCACTTCGATCTCGGCGTTGGCCTCGTCCAGCAGTTCGCGATACCCCTTTTTCACAGGCTTGTTCCTCCCGACGGCGCATGTCTGAATTTCCACCACAATGGCTGGCGTTTGTCACGCTTTGTCGGTTCCCGCCAGCGTCTGCCAGGCAGCCATCGCGCCAGTGACAGTCGCCATCAGCGCGGTGCACGAAGCGCCGTCGCGCGCCTGGATCGACATGCCGTGCTGCACCGTGGCGTAGAAGGTCGCCACAGCACCGCAGTCGAGGTCGGCAGGCAATTCGCCTTCGGCAACAGCCCGCTCGAGGCGCTTGCGCAAAGCAGAATGGTTCTCGGCGCGGCGGCGGCGCAGGTCAGCGCAGATCAGGCCGCTGGTTGAATCCTGATGCAGCGCGCCAAGCGTGATCAGGCAGCCTTGCGGACGATCGGTCTGCGAATAGGCCTTGGCGGTGCGGCTCAAGAAAAGCTCGATCGCCAGCCGCGCGGTCGGCGCCTCATCCAGCGCCAGCCAGATATCCGGGCCTTCGACGCGCGAATAGAAATCCGTAGCCTCGAGGAACAGCGCCTCCTTGCTGCCATAGGCGGCGTAAAGGCTGGGCGAATTGATGCCCATTGCGGCGGCGAGGTCGCTGATCGACGCGCCTTCGTAACCCTTGGCCCAAAACACGTCCATCGCGCGCCGCAAGGCTGCGGTTCGATCGAAGGTGCGGGGGCGGCCTCTTTCCGACATAGCACTCTTTTCTGTGTTGGTCGATACATAAATCAGTGGACGCGACCGGACAAGCCTGACAGGTATTTATGTATCGATCACTACACAAATGGAGAAACCAATGTCTTCCAGCAATTTGAACGGCAAGGTGGCGCTCGTTACCGGCGGCAGTCGCGGCATCGGGGCGGCGATTGCCCGGCGCTTGGCGGCCGACGGCGCCGATGTTGCGCTGACCTATGTGCATGGCGAGGAACAGGCCCGCTCGGTCGTCGCCGAGATAGAGGCCAAGGGCCGCCGCGCCATCGCGATCAAGGCCGACAACCGCGATGCCGAGGCAATAGACAAGGCCGTGGATGACACCGTCGTCGCATTCGGCCGACTGGATATTCTGGTCAACAGTGCCGGCATCTGGCGCGCGGCCCCCATCGATACGCTGTCGCTTGCCGATTTCGACGAGACCATGTCGGTCAATCTGCGAGCTCCGTTCATCGCCTCGAAAGCGGCAGCGGCGCATATGGGCGAGGGCGGCAGGATCATCTCGATCGGCAGCAATCTCGCCGAACGCGTCACCGACACCAGCCTTGGCGCCTATTCCGCCAGCAAGGCGGCGCTGGTTGGTTTGACCAAGGCTCTCGCACGCGACCTCGGTCCGCGCGGCATCACCGCCAATGTCGTCCATCCCGGCTCGACCGATACCGATATGAACCCGGCGGACGGGCCGCATGCCGAACACCAGCGCCAGAAGATGGCGACCCCGCGATTCGGCAAGGCCGACGACATTGCCGGCATGGTTGCCTGGCTTGCCGGTCCGGAAGGGCGTTTCGTGACCGGCGCCGCACTGACCATCGATGGCGGCGCCAACGCCTGATTTTTGAGGAGTTCTTCGGGCTGGAGCGAAACACCCTCGCTCCAGCCGTCACGATGTTGTGAAACCGTTCTGCAACAGGCTTTCTGAAATTTATGAAAGCTTAACGAAATCGGTATGAATCGGTATAGTCACGCCTTACATCCGCCATGCGGTGAGCGAGACGGTCTAGCGTGCGGAACGGGAACCGGTTGCGACCGGAGCGGGTGATCCATGAAATTCCTCGGTAAAAATGCAACCGCAATGCCGCTGATGGCGATCGCGGCAACGCTCGCCCTGGGCGCGCCCCAGGCAGGTGCGCAAGGGCTCTTCGACATGCTGTTCGGCGGCGGCATCAAGCACCAGCCGCAGGGCGAGTTTCCGCCCCCGCCACCAAAGCACAGACCCAAAGCCCCGGCCGGCGGCGGAGGTGGCGGCGTAAAGATCAGCAGCCCGTCCTACTACACCTACAAGGCCGACAGACTGGTGCGCGTCGACTTCTCGACGCTGTCCGCGGCACCGCAGCCGGCGACGGCGACGGCGCAGGACGCCGCGTTCGTTCCGTCGGCAACAGGGGCTGCTTTCCACGACGCCATTGCCGGTCTCAGCGACTATGAACTCTATGCCGAGCCCGACATCGCCAAGGCGCTGATCGCCTACTACTCGGCCAATCCGGACTTCATCTGGGTGAATGGAACCAGCCCCAACAGCCGCGCTCAGGACGCGGTGCGGGTGCTTGGCGAGGCAGCTAGCTATGGCCTGACGCCCGCCGACTATACGGTCGAAGTGCCTGCCACCAGCGCGTCGTCGGCCGACGCCAATGCGCAACTGAAAGAGTTCGTCCGCTTCGAGATGGCGCTGTCGGCCCGGGTGCTGCGCTATGCCCGTGATGCCCAGAACGGCCGCGTCGATCCCAACCGGATGACCGGCTACTATGATTTCCCGGCCAAGCCGCTCGATATGGTCGGCGTGCTGAAGACATTGGCGCATACGCAGGAAGTGCGCACCTATCTCAAATCGCGGCATCCGCAGAATGCCGAATATCAGGCGCTGCGCGTCGAGCTGGAATCGCTGCAGGCCAGTGCCGAAAACGAGATCGTCGTCGATCCCAAGCTGCTGCTGAAGCCGGGCGAAACCAGCCCGGAACTGCCGAAGCTGCTGACGCTGATCGCACGCAGTCTCGATGACGACATGGGCGGCACCTATGGCGAGCTCTTGTCGCGGCTGGCCACCAGCGAGGTCTACGTTCCAGAACTGGTTCCGCTGATCAAGGCCGTGCAGGTGAAAGAAGGCATGAAAGGCGACGGCGTCATCGGTCCGCGCACGGTCGCCTTGTTGGCCGGCACGTCGAAGGCCGACAGGCTGCTCAAGGTGCAGGTGGCGCTGGAGGAACTGCGCTGGCTGCCTTCCGATCTCGGCAGCCCGCGCGTCTTCATCAACCAGCCGGCGTTCACCGCCAGCTACATCGACAATGGCGAGGAGAAGCTGAAGACACGCGCCGTCGTCGGTCGGGTCACCAACCAGACGGCATTCTTCTACGACCAGATCAAGCAGGTCGACTTCCATCCCTATTGGGGCGTGCCGCAGTCGATCATCGTCAACGAGATGCTGCCCCGGTTGCGCAATGATCCCGGCTATCTCGACCGCGCCGGCTACGAGGTGACGGATGCGCGCGGCAAGCGCATTCCGTCGTCGGCGGTCAACTGGGGCGCTTATGGCGCCAACATTCCCTACAATGTGCGCCAGCAGCCGAGCGAGGCCAATGCGCTGGGCGAGTTGAAGATCCTGTTCCCCAACAAGCACGCGATCTACATGCACGACACGCCGCAGAAATCGTTCTTCAAGCAGGATATGCGGGCGCTCAGCCATGGCTGCGTGCGCCTGCAGGATCCGCGCGGCATGGCGGCGGCGGTGCTTGGCACCTCGGTCGACTATATCGCCGAGAAGCTGAAGCACGGACATTCGACCGAGGATGTGACGCGCAAGATCCCGGTCTATGTCGCCTATTTCACCGCCTGGCCCGACATGTCCGGCAAGGTCGAGTATTTCAATGACGTCTACGACCGCGATTCGCGGCTGAAGCAGGCCTTGGACGCCACCGAGGCGGTCCGTTCGCCGTCTAGCTAATCGTCAGAGTTGCGACAGCGGGCGGCGGAAACCCGCCTCCCGCCCGGCGATCAGCCAGTAGATCAAGCCGGCGACGAGGCCGGCGGCAGCGATGATGCCGATGTCGGCCCATCGCTCCGGATTCATGTCTTCCGGCGAACTCGGCCACATCAGGGCAAAGCCGCCCACCGCGGAAGCGGCGCCGAAAAACATGTGCAGCAGGACATTGCGCAGCGAAAAGGATTCGGCAATGAGCGCGAAGATCAGCGTCTGCAGTCCGGTCACCACAATCGTCAGAAAATAGATGAACATGCCGAGCGGTGGCACCACCAGGACCGCGATCGGCGAGAGGCTCATGACGCCGAAATACTCCGGCGCGTTTGGCAGGGAACTGAGCGCGGCGTAGATCGCCACCACGGCGACCAGGCCGACCAGCAAGGCGACGAGATAGCCGGCTAACATCATCAATATGCGCTTCAACACATGCTTAGCCGTCGCCATGCCAATCCCCCACGCGGCGCAGTCAACTGTTCCAATCAGCCATCAAAGCCGATCCGGCGCAAGAGGAGGCCCCGAGCGATGCGGTTTTGGCGGGCCTTCGTGGAACATGAAGCAGGGCCGATCAGGCGCCGCCGCACAGATGTTCGGAGTCCGGCAGAGCCCAACTTCCTTTTGCGACGAGGTCCAGGGCGTAAAAAACCCGGCCGCGGTCATCGTCCTTGGGGCAGTCCCTGGGAATCGCGATCAGGCACATCTCGACGGGTTCGCCGACCTTCGAGGCGGCGAGGCCAGGCTCGCGATCATAGGACACGGACCCGCCGCCATTGGTGAAGGTGGCGGCGCTGCCTCCCTCAGGCGAGGCCGTTTCCAGCGGGTCGTCGCCAAGCCGCGTGGTCAGCGTCTTGATATGCGTGGTCGCGCATTGCCCGACGGCCGAGGGCAGGGGCTGATCCTTGTTGCCGGGGTTGCGTGCGGCCGCATCCAGCGCCTTCTTGCCGATCAGCGCGATGTTATAATCCTGCACCCAGGACGGCGCATTGCCGTAGGTCTGCAAGGCGTTGTTCAGCGCGCTGACGATGCAGGCGGTGTCGCTCTTGCAGGCGTTGCGGTCGGCAATCAGCCCGCGGGCGATCTTGCGCTTGTCGCCGCCGAAGGCCGGCTCGAAATCCTTGTAGGCCTTGGCAACCAGCAGATCGATGGCCGACAACTGCGGATCGGCACAGATGGCTTTCTCCGCCGGCAGGCTTGCCTTGGCGCAATCGAAGGATGGCCCCTCGGCCCGCGCCGGAGCGGCCCCAAGGACGCTGCCGGCCAGAATGGTGGCAAGCACCAGCATGACATCGGTTCGAACGGAAAATCGCATGCATGCCCCCAAGCCCACAGGATTACCCAAGGCGCTGCCCCGCGCCATGCATGGATATCATACTCCAACAATGGACATTTTGCGGCACGTCCGGTCGGCCATCGAACACGCCCGGACAAACGGGCTTATTCGTCGAATGGAAGACGTCTTCCGGCGGCCCTTATTTGGGCTCGGCCGTCACCGGATCATAGGTGATTTCGACCTTTGCCTTGTCCGATGTGTAGTAGGTGACGACGTAGGCATCCTTGTCCCAGTCGACCTCTTTGACGTAGCGAAAGCCGTCGCGCTGCTCGACCTTGGCGAGGATCTCCGACAGCTTCTTGGCATTTTGCGGCGGCAGCGGCGCTTCATCCGCGGCAAAGGCCGGCCCGGCGGCGAGAAGAACGGCGACGCTGGTCGCCAGCAGAAATCTGGACATGGCTTTCCCTCAAGTTTCGACGCAGAGAAACTCGCTGGCGCGGCGGTTGGTTCCGCATCTGGAATGCGGGACCATCCAACCCGCCGATTTGCAGCCGGCCAGAGGAAAAGCCGTCCGTCAAAAAACCACGGTGCGCCGCTTCACTATTCCTAGCCATAGTGCTGGCGGTTCACTTGGGGGTCCATATGCGCACACGTCACGTCGTCATGCTTGCACTGTCAGTGCTTGCCATCCCGGCCGTTTCCATGCCCGTGCAGAACGCCAGAGCACTGGAACCCGAACGCTACACGGTCTACTGCGCCGACGACCGTATCGAGGTGTCGTTCTGGGATCTGGAGCAGATGAAGGTGCGTAACGGCTCCAACGTCTGCCAGTTCCAGAGCTATACGAGCTACAGCAGCGCGTTGAATTTCGCTCAAAGGAATTTTGGTGGGGAAGGGGCGAGCTGTAGTTGTTGAGGCGATTCCGACTTGGAGTGCAATTTCAGCAAGGGAAATGGCGAGCATCCTGGCGCAGCCAGCCCTTGACTTCCTGGCCGCCGCTTTTCTTAGGCCTTGCTCATGTTATCTAGCCGCGCCAGCTAAGTAGAAGCTATTTGGTGGGGGCTAACAGCACTCTTGGAAGGCGAGGCAATTTGAGGTGGCGTTGAGTTTGATGATACCCGCCACGCCGCACATACGCGATTACAGGTCGTTCTCATACTTCACAAGATGTTTGATACCGTACCATCTGTGAAAACCCTCGCTACGCCAGTCTTAGTGCCAAGGTCTATTCCCAGGATGTAGGGGGCTGATTACGAGAACTTCTGTTACATCTGCGATTCGCAGCTCTGTGCGAATCGCTATCAATTGAAATGGCCTTTGGAGTGCGCCCCTCGGAGCGGACAGGATCAAGCGGCGGTTTTGACCATCTTCCGGGCGTGTTGGTCTTCGAACTGTTGCGGGCTGAGATAGCCGAGCGCTGAGTGCAATCGGCGAGTGTTGTAAACCTCATCAATGAAGCGGGGAAGGTCCTCAGCGACGTCGGTGAAGGTTTCATAGGCCATCGGATAGATGGCTTCGACCTTCATCGTCTTCATGAAGCTTTCCGCTTTGGCATTATCGTAGGGATTGCCGCGCCGACCCATCGATCCAATAAGATCGTGCTCGGCGAGAAGCTTGCGATAGAGGAGCGCGGCATATTGCGCGCCTCGATCCGAGTGATGGACGCAGCCCGGCGGCGGCTTTCGCCGTTCGATTGCCGCCTTCAATGCTGCAACGGTCAAGCGCGCGTCGATCGACCGGCCGATGGCGTAACCAACGACCTTGCGGGACCAGGCATCCAAGATGACCGCGACGTAGACGAAGCCTGCCGCAATCGCCACGTAGGTTATGTCGCTTACCCAAAGCCGGTTCGGGCCATGGAGTGTCACGTCCTTCGCCAGGTTCGGGAAGATCGGCAATTCATGATTGCTGTCCGTGGTGGCGATGAAGCGTCGCCTGATCCTGGGCTGCAGATCATGCTCGCGCATCAATCGTCTGACCTTCTTGTGGTTCACGACAATGCCGCTCTGCCGCAGCGCCGCCTGCATGCGGCGATAGCCGTAGGCTTCGAAGCTGTCGGAGATCTCACCCATCGTCTCGACGAGCGCTGTGTCATCCACGGCGGTTTCGGGCTGATCGTAGTAGGTTGATCGCGCGATCCCCATCAGCCGGCATCCTTCAGCGATGGAGACACCGCGGGGCCGGTGATCACGGATGTAGGTCCGCTTCTGGGACGTGGTGCGCTTTTCAGAGCCCCCTTTAGAAACTCGATTTCCAAGGCTTGCCGGCCTACCAGCCGCTCCAGCGCGGCGATCCGAGCCTCATAGGTCTGCATCGTCTCGGCCGCCGCTACATCCTCGTCGAAGGCGCCGGCCTCGTATTTCTGGACCCAGATACGGATCAGGTTACGCGCTAGTTCGTGCCGCCTGGCCAGACCATGAAGCGTCTCACCGGAGAGGAACTCTTGCACTACCTGACGTTTGAACTCGATGCTGTGCGCGCGATGTGTAGTCATGGCTTCCATCCTTCGAAAGCCCGGCTTCCAAGTCAATTCTGCTTAGTCAATCTGTCCGCTCCGAGGGGCGCACTCCACTTCTGGGGGAGAGATTATCGTGACTTTTGACGAAGCGATGGCGAAGATTGCCCATAGAGCCGACCAAGTCTCGACAGATTCAATGCAACAGTTGGCGCTTGGTCACGTCAAGCATGAGGATGACTTGACGGGCGATCTCGTCGGGGCACTGCGGGAGCGCATGAAGGATTTTCAGGTCGGAGGGCTGAAATTTGATACTGCCATACTGACACACAGGAGGAAGGGCGAGGAAGGTAAGTATGGTGCCGACATACTCCTTCACGTTGAACTCCACACACCCGAGCAAGACTACTCCAAGGGTGTCCTCATTCAGGCTAAGCGGATTGGGCCTTATCAAAATATGACGACGGCGCACGACGCGGAACTGAAAATCCAATGTCAGAAAATGCTAAAGTTCACCAGCTCGGCGTTCGTGTTTGTCTACGACAAGGCGGGGCTTAGAACGAGTTCGGCAAACAAAATTGTCGGCAGCAAGCGGCTAAACCTATATGATCGTACAGAATGGACCAGTTACCGCTTCTTCCTTGAGCTGTTCCGGTGTCCGATCGGTGACGGCCGGATCACAAGTGCCGACATTACAAAAATACGGCCCAAGTTCGCGTTGCGCATTCGAGCTGAAGGCACGTTGGGGTAAGCAAGCTAGCGCTTCACCTTATTCCGCCACTTCTCCCAACCGCTGCCTTTGCAGCGATCGAGCACGTAGTAAGTTTCGCCGCCTCTGTCAGCCGTTCCCATCTCGGCAGCACGGTTGTCAAAGCCGCTAACTGATGGTGAGCTATTCGTGACTGTTGTTTGTGGGGGGAAAAAGTGAGACGCTGGCTTATCACCGCACTAATCCTGGGCTCTGCGCTATTCGCAGATCGCACAGCCTTTGGACAGGACGCCCCTTTCGATTGGTCTGAGGACCAGGACATCACTTTCCATGACGCATACAACGGCGGTAATTGCGGCACCTGCGAATGGATTCTTGCTGAAGGGACGATCGTCAGCGGCTCTTCTGAAGCGTTCCTTGAATATCTGCAAAAGAGGTTCCATGGTCCAGACAAATCGAGGCCTCTTACCGTCTACTTCAATTCCAATGGCGGTGACGTTATTGAGGCGTTGAAGATCGGACGCCTGATCCGGCAGTGGGGCCTTGATACCTCAATCGGCAAGACTACCGGGGAAATCAGCAATGACATCGTACGCTCGGACAACCCCACCGCAGGGGTATGCGCTTCGTCGTGCGCCTACGCAATCCTGGGCGGTAACAAGCGTTATGTAAGCAATACGGGCAAGCTAGGGGTCCACCAACACTATTCGCCGAAGTCGGTCGAAAACCCCTTGAGTTGACAGCTACGGCCGTCGACCGCTCAATGGATCAAATATTCACAGCCATCATTCTCGATTATGTGGTCAGCATGGGTATCGACCCGGAGTATGCCGTTCTGGCCCAGTCGACGCCTCCCGTCGAGGTTCATTGGCTCTCTGAGGACGAAATCAAAAAATTTGGCGTCGATAACACCGTCGACCAATACTCCGCCCCCAAGATAATCCCATTCGGCGCCCGTGGTGCCGCGCTTGAGGTCGAACACGTAAAAGGTGTTTTCGCGAACCTCGCCACGCCGACCAAGTTTAGATTGTACTGTCGTGGCAAATCGGCGACGCCGTATCTGGCCGCTATCATCACCGACAGGTTCGACTATGAAAGCGCCATGCAGGGTGCGGTGGCAAATAACATTGACTTCAAAGTCACCAACGACCTCGGACTGAATGTCACGGTGCATCCCAAGCTTGCAGGATTGAAATCGGCAACGAACGCCAACAGTGTTCACATGCTTGCCACAGCTTGGGCGCTGGAGGGGTTGTCGGTAGGAGATCTCGCAGAGGCGTCAACGATCACAGCCGTGGACGGAGAGGGCAAGTTTGTCCCCCATTATGCGTACGACCTCCAGCAAATGCTCACGGTTTCGTTCCCGAATGCCGGTCCGCTCATACAACTGACCTTACGGAACTGCATACAGTGACGGGACAGGTTTCTATTGCCAGTTCGGCCGCTTTGAGCCGGTATCGAGCGTCCGTACCGCGTGGCATGCGGCGCGTGATGTGCCTCAGGTCTTGATGACCGGTAACCTTCTACTGCCTCCGGCATACCGCCACGCGCTGGATGCGCCGCGAAAGGGTAAGCGAGTGGGATACGTCAACCCAGCTCGGTCGCCGTCGCCCGGCCAGACCGAGACCTATACGGCCTACGACCCGGCATACCTCAAGGGTGCAGCGGACGCGCTGGAAAGCTGGTGACGGCGGTTTGTGTCGAACTGCCGGGGCCGGGGTGTCACTTGCCGCAGTTCGAAGCCGGTCAAGCGGGTCGGCTGATATGCCGAATTGCCGAAGGGTCTTGCCGGTGTGGAAGCCTTGCGTGCCAATTGCACGCCAGCGACCGAAATCAGAAAAATCGCTGCTGAATAAATCATCCAACCATTTCACCAGGGTTAGATGGTGGGCGATGCAGGGATTGAACCTGCGACCCCACCCGTGTGAAGGGTGTGCTCTCCCGCTGAGCTAATCGCCCGCTCGTTGCCCGAAGGCCAAGCGAGCCGCGATATAAGGGAGGCCGGCCGGTTTAGTCAAGGCGCTGTCTGGCGTTCTTCCGTGGATCGGATTGCCGCACTTTCGAGTTTGTTTCCGGAGCGACCCCGGCCGCATCGGATCAGTGTCCTGCCGCGGCCTTGATTAGCTTTTCTGCCAGATCGACGGTCAGCGCATCGAAGTGCGAGATCACCGCCGAGGGTTCGAATTCGCGGACATGGCGGTCGGTGTAACCAAAATCGACGGCCACCACCGGAATGCCGGCGGCCTTGGCGGTGTCTATGTCGGTTTGCGAATCGCCGACCATCAGCGCGCGGTGCGGATCGCCGCCGGCCAGCTTGATGGTTTCGGTCAGGTGGCGCGGGTCGGGCTTACGGAAGGCGAAGGTGTCCTGGCCGGCGATTGCCGCGAAATGTTTGGTCAGGCCGAGCGCTTCGATCAGCGCCAGCGAGTTGGCCTCGTATTTGTTGGTGCAGATGGCCAGGAGATAGCCTGCCTTCTCGAAGCGCGCGATCGCCTCGATGACACCGGGGTAGGGGCGGGATTTGCCGGGAATGTTGTCGGTGTAGTGATCGAGGAACAGTTTTAGCAGTCGGTCGTGCTCGGCGACATCGAGCGAGCGCTGCTGGGCGGCGTGTGCGCGCTCGATCATCACCCGGCCGCCATGGCCGACGAATCGCTTGAAGCCGGCTTCGTCGACGGCCTGGAGTTCGCTGGCGGCCAGGCTGTGGTTTAGGCTGTCGAGCAGGTCCGGCGCCGTATCAATCAGCGTTCCGTCGAGGTCGAACACGATGATCGGGCGAGTCATGATCCATCCTGCGCAGGTTTGTGCATCGGCAGGCGATAGCGGCTGCGGCGCGTCAAGGCAAGCAGAGCGGTGGACAGGCGCCCAAAGGCTTTGATCACGGTCAAAGGCTTTGACCCGGCCGGCAAAAATGCTAGGAGCCCGAACCACAAGGTTCCCCGGGGCAGCAAAGCGGCATGGATGCAAGACAGTTGAAGGTCGAGGCCGCAAGGGCGGCCCTTGCCCATGTCAGCGACGGCATGCGGCTCGGCATCGGCACCGGCACCACGGCGGAAGAGTTCGTGCGACTGCTTGCCGACAAAGTCGCCACCGGCATGACTGTCATTGGCGTGCCGACTTCGGAGCGCACCGCCGCACTTTGCCGCGAGCTTGGCGTGCCATTGTCGACATTGGAGCAAACGCCCGAGCTCGATCTCACCGTCGACGGCGCCGACGAGGTCGACCCGGAGCTGACCCTGATCAAGGGCGGCGGCGGCGCGCTGCTGCGCGAGAAGATCGTGGCCGCGGCCTCGCAACGCATGATCGTCATTGCCGACAGGTCGAAGATGGTCGAGACACTCGGCCGTTTTCCGCTGCCGATCGAAGTCAACCAGTTCGGCCTGCGCGCCACCGAGATCGCGATAGCCAAGGCGGCTGCAAAACTCGGTCTTTCCGGTCCGATTACATTGAGGATGACGGGAGGCCAGGCTTTTGTTACAGACGGCGGCCATTTTATCCTCGATGCATCTTTTGGCCGCATTCCGGATACAAGAGCGCTTTCGAATGCTCTCCATGCCATTCCGGGCGTGGTCGAGCATGGTCTTTTCATCGGGCTGGCGTCAGCGGCCATCATCGCCGGCGGCGACGGTATCCAAACCGTCCATGCCGCCCGAAAACCAGGGAGTTCTACCGATCATGATGTTGCATAACCGGGTACGCGGCCTTTGCGTCGTTCTGGCGGCTTCGGCCGTTTTCGCCTTCTCCTCGCCGGCATTTTCGCAGGACGTCACCGACTCGCACCTGAAGGCTGCCCGGGCGGCGGTCGCGGCGATCCATGCGACAGATCCGTTCGACAGCATCCTGCCGCAGGCGGCCGCCGCGCTCGAATCGCAGCTCATCCAGAAGAACCCGGACATGCAGGAGCTGATCGGCAAGACGATCAACGAGAAGGCGATGGCGATGGCCGCGCGCCGCGCCGATCTCGAGAAGGAAGCGGCCCTTGCCTATGCGAAGGTGTTTTCCGAAAAGGAACTCAACGACATCGCCGCCTTCTACAGCTCCGACGCCGGCAAGAAGCTGCTCGACAGCGGCCCGACCGTGACACGTGATTTGGTCAAGGCAGCCGACATCTGGCAAAACGGCGTCGGCCGCGATCTCGCCCAGCAGGTCGGCGAAACGCTGGCAGCGGCCGCCAAGGCCGCGGCAAAGGCCGCGCCTGCACCCGCTGATGGCGCCGCTCCGGCCGACAATGCGGCTCCGGCAGATGGCGCGGCTCCGGCTGATGGCGCCGCGCCCGCCGACGGTTCGGCTCCCGCCGACGGCACGCAGAACTGATCCTGCGTTTTCAAATGCGGCTTTGCGGCCATCTGTGAAGCCCGGCTTGTCCGGGCTTTTCTTTTGGCCATTGGCGGCCTACCTGTCACTCACATTTTCCGACGTTCAAGGAGCCGCGCATGGCCGGTTATGACTACGATCTCTTCGTCATCGGCGGCGGCTCCGGCGGGGTGCGGGCGGCGCGCGTTGCCGCTGCACTCGGCAAGCGCGTCGGCATCGCCGAGGAATACCGTTTTGGCGGCACCTGCGTCATCCGCGGCTGCGTACCGAAGAAGCTCTATGTCTACGCCTCGCAATTTCCGGAGCATTTCGCCGACGCGGCCGGCTATGGCTGGACCGTGCCGGAAGCAAGTTTCGACTGGCGCACACTGGTCGCCAACAAGGATCGCGAGATCAGCCGGCTGGAGGCGATCTACAAGAAGAATGTCGAGGGCTCCGGCGGCGAGACCTTCCATTCGCGGGCGATGATCGTCGAGCCACATGTGGTGCATCTTCTGGGCGAGGACCGCACCGTCACCGCCGACCAGATCCTGATCGCCACCGGCGGCCGTCCGGCGGCGCATCCAGCGCTGCCCGGCCACGAACACTGCATCTTCTCCAACGAGGCTTTCGACCTCAAGGAGCTGCCGAAGGCGATCATGATCGAGGGCGGCGGCTATATCGCGGTCGAGTTCGCCAACATCTTCCACGGCCTCGGCGTCGACACCACGCTGGTCTATCGCGGCAAGGAAATCCTCAGCCGCTTCGACATGGACCTGCGCCGCACGCTGCACGAGACCATGGAAAAGAAGGGGATCAAGATACTCTGCCATTCGGTGAGCGAGCGGGTGAGCAAGCGGCCGGACGGCCGGCTCGACGCCCTTCTCACCAGCGGCCAGACGCTGACGGTGGACCAGGTCATGCTGGCCATCGGGCGCATCCCCAACACCGAGAATATGGGCCTGGAAGGCATCGGCATCGAGATGACCGCGGTCGGCGCGATCAAGGTCGACGAGTATTCCCGCACCAACATCGACAATGTCTGGGCGATCGGCGACGTCACCAACCGCGTGCAGCTGACACCGGTGGCGATCCACGAAGCGATGTGCTTCATCGAGACGGCATTCAAGGACAACCCGACCGCACCCGACCACGAGACGATCGCGACCGCGGTCTTCTCACAACCGGAAATCGGTACGGTGGGCCTGTCGGAAGACGATGCCGTCAAGCGTTTCGCCGATATCGAAATCTACCGCGCCAGCTTCCGGCCGATGCGGCATACACTGTCGGGCCGCGACGAGAAGATGCTGATCAAGCTGGTGGTCGATGGCGCGTCTCGCAAAGTGCTCGGCGCCCACATATTGGGGCCGGACGCCGGCGAGATGGCGCAGCTGCTCGGCATTCCGCTGAAGGCCGGACTGACCAAGGATGATTTCGACCGCACGATGGCCGTGCACCCGACCGCGGCGGAGGAACTCGTCACCATGTACAAGCCGACCTACCGCGTGAAGGACGGCCAGCGCATCTAGACTTTCGTCTGTTTCCAGCGCCTGCGGTAGAGGGAGCATTCAATGCCCGCCACCACCAACTCCACGCCGCTTGATCATGGGTTTGGCGGGCGTGTCGATCAGGTCATCGACACGGCCGTCGAGGAGGGGCGCATTGTCGGCGCCGTGATCCTTGTCGCCCGGCGCGGTGAAATCCTTTACAGCCGCGCCGCCGGCCTTGCCGACCGCGAAGCGCGGAAACCGATGACGCCGGACGCGATCTTCCGGCTTGCGTCGGTCACCAAACCCGTCGTCGCGACCGCAGCACTTGCCCTCGTCGAAGCAGGCATTATCGGCTTTGACGATCCCGTGGCGAAATTCATCCCGGAATTCCGGCCGAAGCTCGCGGATGGCAGCGAACCCGTCATTACCATCCGACAGCTCATGACGCACACCGCGGGCCTGAGCTACGGCTTCGGCCAGGCGGCCGACGGACCCTATAATCGTGCTGATGTCTCCGACGGTCTCGATCAGCCCGGCCTCTCCATGGCCGAGAATCTCAGCCGCATCGCTTCAGTGCCACTGTCCTATGCGCCGGGAACGCGCTGGGGCTATTCGGTGGCGATAGATGTGTTGGGCGAGGCCATGGCGAGAGCCTCCGGCGCCTCCTTGCCGGAACTGGTCGATCGCCTGGTCGTTCAGCCGCTCGGCATGCAAGACACGGCCTTCACCGTGCGCGATCGATCCCGGCTGGTGACGCCCTACGCCGACGGGCCCGGCAAGGCCATCGCCATGGGAGAACATCACCGCGTGCCTTTCGGTGACGGTTTCATTTCATTCTCGCCCGGCCGTGTTTTCGATCCCGCTTCCTTCGCCTCGGGTGGTACCGGCATGAACGGCACCGCCGGCGATGTCCTCAAGCTGCTTGAGGCTCTGCGTTCGGGCGGCCGGCCAGTCATCCGCCGCGAAACGGCCGCGGCGATGGTCGCGGACGCGATACCGGGCCTGGAAACCGGCATGCCTGGCTGGAGCTGGGGTCTCGGTTTCAGCATCCTGCTCGACCCGCTCGCCGCATCGACGCCGCAGAAGGCCGGCGCCTGGCGCTGGGGCGGCGTCTACGGCCATTCCTGGTTTGTCGATCCGGCGTTGGACCTGACGGTGGTGGCGCTGACGAATACCGCCATCGCCGGCATGACCGGCGCCTTCCCCGAAGCGCTCTGCGACGCCATCTATGGCAGGCAAGCCTGAGCAGGGTGGATCGCCGCCGGCCACAGCCGGCGGCAGATACAGACGCTGCTAAAGCAGCGTGCCGCGCAAAATGACCAGCGCCACCGAGAAATAGATCACCAGTCCGGTGACATCGACCAGCGTCGCGACAAACGGCGCCGATGCGCTGGCGGGGTCGAAACCGATCCGCTTCAAGGCAAACGGCAACATCGAGCCCGACAAAGAGCCGAAGGTGACAATGCCGACCAGTGCGGCGCCCACCGTCGTGGCGATCAGCGGCCAATGCGGCCCATAGTCGTAGAAGCCCATATATTGCCAGAGCGCGATGCGGCAGATGCCGACCACGCCGAGCATGGCGCCCAGCACGAGGCCGGTGGGCAGTTCGCGCAGCGCCACCCGCCACCAGTCGCGCAGGCCGATCTCGCGCAGCGCCAGCGCCCGGATGACAAGCGAGGTCGCCTGCGAGCCGGAATTGCCACCAGAGCTCATGATCAACGGGATGAACAGCGTCAGCACGATCGCCTTCTCCAGCTCACCCTCGTAGCTCTGCATGGCGTTGGCGGTCAGCATTTCGCTGATGAACAGCGCGCACAGCCAGCCGCCGCGTTTCTTGATCATGGAGAGGAAGCTCATCTTCATGTAGGGCTCGTCGAGCGCCTCCATGCCGCCGAAGCGGTGCACATCCTCCGTCGTCTCCTCGATCATCGTATCGATGATGTCGTCGATGGTGACGATGCCGAGGATCTTGCCGTGATCGACGACGGGGACGGCGAGCAGGTCGTATTTGGAGATCGTCTGCGCCAGGGTTTCACGATCGGTCAGCGGCGTGACCGTGACCGGCACGCGGTCCGGCGCTACAGACATGATCGGGTCGTCCGCCTCACCGGTGATGAGCCGACGCAGACCGGTCGAGCGCACCAGGAGGTGCGTTTGCGGATCGACGATGTAGATCGCATAGACGGTTTCGCGCGTCCGCTCGACCTTTCTGATATAGTCGAGCGTGCGCCCAACGGTCCAGTCCGAGGGAACGCTGACGAACTCGGTCGTCATGATCGATGCGGCGCTGCCCTCGGGATAGCCCAGGATGGAAAGCAAGGTCGCGCGTAGCGGTGGCGCCAGAGCACCGAGCAGTTCGGAACGTGCCGGCTCCTCGAGCTCGCGCAGGATGTCGGCCGCACGGTCGACCGACATGGCGGTGAGCAGCTTGCTTGCCTTGGGGCGGGGCAGGGCGTCTACGAGTTCGGGCGCCCCTTCGAGTTCAGGCTGATCGAAAATCTCGACCAGCCGCTCGAAGGGTACGGCGCAAAGCAGATCCGTCGCGGTTTCGCGCGATCCATGATTGAGCGCCTCGACCACGTCGGCAACGTGGTCGTTTGCGAGGATGCGGGCGATGGCGACGGCCTCGTCGTCCGCTACAGTGGGAAAATCGTTCATGGCTCACTCCTTGCCGTCCGGCAGGACATGAACCATTCAGGTCACGTCTAGGCGGACGGCGGTTGCGTTCGACTAATACTGTCGCCAGGCATGGCGCGATGACCTTTCCGCTTGCGGGTTCGCGTTTGACTATCAGCAAGCCGGCGCAACATAGGAGCGCGCCTTGCCGAGTCAATCGTTGTGAGGAAGGAAATCGGCGCCTGATAGCTCCGATCGCGACACTGTGATCGCCGACTGCCGTTCTACCCGGCAAGTCGCGGTGAAATAACCGTTATTTTTGCTTCAGCCGACGCGAGAAACGCAGCCATTTGTCCTCGACCGGCCGTGGCTGCGCCAGGATCGTGGTGAGTTCGACAGGCAGTGTCGGAACCAGCGGCTTCTTGGTGGCGACGCCGTCGGCGATCAAGACGATCGAGTGGTAGAACTCGGTACCGGCAGCCGATCGTGGCGCCACCGCTTCGTGCATGACGCTGATTACCGTGACATCGGGGCAGTTGTCCTTGATCGCCTGATGGAAGGCAATCTTGCCCTCCGGGTCGAGCGCACCGGTCGCTTCGTCGAGGAACAGCAGTCCCGGCTGCTGCAGGATGATGCGGGCCACCACCAGCTTCTGCTTCTGGCCACCCGACAGGACCTGATCCCAGCTTTTGCCCTCGCGGCTTTCATTGGCCATTTGTTCGATGAAGTCGCCGAGACCAGCCTTGTGCAACGCGGACGCGACCTGGGCATCGCCATGGTCATGTTCGGAGCCCGGCAGGCAGACCAGCTGTTTCAGCGACACCTGCGGGAGCTTGACCTCCTGGGCGGCATAAAAACTCTTCACCCCGTCAGGGAAGACGATGGTGCCGTGGCCGTATGGCCAGAGGCCGTTGATCGCCTTGATCAGCGAAGTCTTGCCGCAACCGGATTCGCCCTTCAGGAAGGTCCATTCGCCGCGCCGGAAGCGCAAATTGGCGGCACTGAGGAAGGGCGTCGCATCCTCGCCCTGATGCGCCAGTTCGAGCTTCTGGATGGTCAGGCCAAAGACCGGGTTCTGGCTGGCATAGTGGAAGTCGGAACGGCCGGTCTTGCTGTAGAACTCCTGCGGATGCTGAACATCCTCGATCGCATTCGCCAGTTCGGTGACACGCTGGCTGTTGGCGCGTAGCGTCGCAATGGCCGGCATGACGTGGATGAACCACGAGCACTGGCTGATCAACTGGGCGACCATTTCAGAGCCGGTTATATAGCCTTTGTAGTCCAGGCGATTGTGGATGAACGACACGAGACCGGGACCATAGGCGACGATCCGGCCGCCGACGAAGTTGTAGATCAGCTCGAACGACGTGTAGCTGTTGTTGACGACATTGAGCCTGCCCCAGGTTTTGTCGATATCGACGTAGAGCCTGTCGTGCATCGACTTTTGTACGCCCTCGCCATGCGAGGCGGCGACATGGAAGCTGCGGCGCAGGAATGTCGTCAGTTCACTGCGGTAGCTGCCCTCGGCCTGCTGCATGCGGATATTGAGCCGCTCGAGCATGCGCCCAAGTCTGACCGCGATCCAGGTGTTCAGCGGCACGTAAATGGCGACGGCGAGGAAGGCCAGCACTGCGCTGCCATAACTGCCGAGGAACTCCAGCCCTTTAACCTCGACCGAGGATCCGATCAGATTTTCGCCGATAAAATAGAGCGAGGTCGCGACACCCAGAACGCCCATGGCGAGACCGATCGCCCCGCCGGTCATGTCCTTGATCGATTCCTGGATGCGCTGGTCGATGTTGTCGGGCGCGACGATACCGCCGGCCGCCGAACCATGCTGGGCATGGAAATGGGTATGATTGCCGTCGAGCAGAGCCTGGTTGAACTGGCTGTTCAGCCAGCCACGCCATTTTCGGTGCAAGGTTGCAGAGACAAGACCGCGCACGCCGGTGAAGCCGGCATCCTTGAGCACGACCAGCACCACCAATATGCCGGCATTGGTCAGAATTGCCTGCAGCGGGTTGGTGTTGGCGGCATCGTGGAAGAAGGCGATCGAATTGCCCAACTCGCCCAATGCCACGGCAAACCAGACGCCGGCCTTGCTGGAAAGCGCCGTCAGCAGCGCGATGACGACGGTTAGCGTCCAGGCTTCCTTCCAGTGGTCAGACAACCAGTAGGCCTTCATCAGCCCCCAGAAACTGCGCATCGAGGATACCGGCGTCAAATGCGACGGCCCTGCGGCCCCGCGGTGTAGTCTATCCGGTACTGACTCCTGCGATCGTTTGCCGATCCGAATCACGATCCCGCCCAAACCTTTTTTGTTTTGTTACGGATGGTAACACCAATTGATCATTTTCCATTAATTTTTCTAGGGGGTCGGCGGGATTGAAGTGTCGGGCGTGTCGGCAAGGCAACAGAACAGCCTTTCCGGGCGTCGCGCGGAAGCCGGCGAAGCCGCGATTTAATGAAACGATGTCAGATAGTTACCAAGAGATCTGCAAGGCGCTTCAACCTTCCCTTAGGGAAGGCGCTCACACGATTTTGTGACTCATTTTCCCTTGCCAGGCAGGCCGTACTTTCATTGCGGGCTAACCAAAATTCCCGAAAACAGGCCATCCTTGATGTCGGCTTCCTTGCCGTCATCGTCCTTGCCGGCGGCTGAGAAATGACCTGAAACGGTCTTTGCGGCAGGGTCGTACGTCTCGATCACCACTTCACCGCTCTTGAACCTGACATGCCCGACCGGGGCGCCGGATTCGAGGATGTTGAAGTTGGCGCCATTGGCGGGAAAGCCGCCGCCGAACTTGTAGGTGCCGACATATTCGCCTGATGTTTTCAGCACCAGCATCGAATTGAATGTCATCGTCGGCGAGCCCTGCTGGGTCCCGGACAGGTTCAGCACCGGTTTGCCCGCCATCTCCAGCGTCGTGCCCTGCGCGAAGGATGCCGTCCACGGCTTGCCGTCGAAACTGGCGGTCATGGCCGCGTCCCCGGCGCTGCGGCCGATATGAACTGCGACCCGGCCAGGGCAGTGAGGCAAAGCAGCAGGCATGAAACACCACGAAGTTGCGCGAGCGTGAGCGTCCCCCGTCAATCAACCATGCCGGGGACAATAGCGCAGACCTTGCCGGCGGGCGATTCACCAGATTGTCATGCGAAGAGTGCCGTTTGACAAAATACGTACATGAGGTTGAACCTAGCCCGGGGCTGTCGGCACCAATGCATATCGGGTTCTCCAACAAGGAAGCTTACCAATGCTTGCACGCGCAGCCGCACCCGCAATCCTGTTGCTTTTTGCTTGGCTGCCTCTGGCGCATGCCGGCGATCAATCCATTCCGGCAAGTTCGGAAGGGCAAGTCGAGTTCAATGCTCCCTCTGGTAACATTGGCTGTATCTACACGCCGAAAGGCGGCACCAGCACCTATTCACCACAGGACGGCGGTCCGGAACTGAGCTGCTCCCGGGTTGAACCAAGCTACGTGACCGTAATCCTCGGCCCAAAAGGGCCGGCCACCCTAATCAAGAACCCCGGTGAACAGAGCTGTTGCAGCGACGTAGATAAGCTTGACTATGGGAACAGCTGGAGCCAGGGGCCGTTCACTTGCCAGTCGTCGACCAAGGGGCTGACCTGCACCGGCAGCAATGGTCACGGGTTCTTCGTCAGCAAAGCCAAGATGACGGTGCAATAGGCTCTGCAACGCGCGGAAGCAGCCGACCTCAGCCGACCTTGTCCAACTCGCCGCGGGCCTTGGCCGCCGCCACCTGGCGGATGGCATCAGCCAGCGTATCGACATCCTGTGCGCCCATGACCGCATATTTACCTTCAAGCAGAAAGCACGGCACGCCTGAGATGCCCATGCGCGATGCCGTGGCGATCTCGGTGCGCACCGCTTCGACATCGGCGTCGGTGGGCAGGAGTGTGGCGACCACGGACGCATCCATGCCGGCCTCGCGGGCGGCTTCGACCAACACGGCATGGTCGCCGATGTTGACACCCTCCTCGAAATTCAACTGGAACAGGCGACGGACCAGCCTGTTCTGCACGGCTTCGCCGGCGGCACCAGCCCAGCGGATCAGCCGATGCGCATCCAGCGTGTTCGGCGCAACCTTGATGGCATCGAAGGCAAAGGAAATGCCCTCGGCTTCGCCAAGCGGTTCGATACGGGCATGGATCTCGCGGATGCGCTCCTCGCTGCCGAACTTGGCCAGCATATACTCGCGGCGGTCCTTGCCTTGCGGCGGAATGGTCGGATCGAGCTGGAACGGACGCCAGCGTATATGCACATCGACATCGCCGACCGCGGCGACCGCCTTGTCCAGCCGCTTCTGGCCGATGAAACACCAGGGGCAGACGACGTCCGACACCACATCGACGGTCATGGCGTTCGCTTCGCTCATCTCGATCTCCGGATTGTCAGTTCGGTTTGCGCCACCATGTCGGCAGCTGATAACCGAATATGGGCGTCTTCTTCGGATGTTCCAGATAATTCCAGTAAGCAAGCCACTGCTGCGTATTGTACTGCGTCGGCACCATGTAGTAGCCCGAGATCAGCAGCCGGTCGAGAGCGCGAACGGCGGCGACATAATCCTCCTTCGATCGGGCGCGCAACATCGCTTCGATCGCCGCATCGACCGCCGGATCGGCAACGCCGGCGAGATTGAACGAGCCTTCGGCCTTGGCCGCCTCGGAGCTCCAGCGTCCGAGCTGTTCGAAGCCTGGCGACAGGGAATTGTTGAAGCCGCTGGATCCGATCAGAGCCTCGAAATCGAAGCGCTGCTTGCGGGACTGGATCTGGTCGCCGTCGAGCTTGCGGATGCTGACGTTGATGCCGATCTTCTCCAGTGTGCGCTGGTAGATGCCGACCAGGCGCTCCTCATCCTGCGAAGCAGTCAGGATCTCGAATCCGAAAGGTTTGCCGTCGGGATCGAGCATCGTACCATCCTGGACATGGTAACCGATGCTTTTCAGGAGATCGAAAGCTGTCTTCAACACCTTGCGGTCCTGGCCCGAACCGTCGGTCACCGGCGGTTTCCAGGTGCCGTCCATGACGTCAGGCGGCACACGGCCGGGGTAGGGGGCGAGCAACGCCTTTTCCCTGTCGTCGGCCGGATGGCCGAGCGCGGAAAGCTCGGAGTTCTGCCAATAACTCATCGTGCGCGTATACTTGCCGCCGAACAGGTTCTTGTTCGCCCATTCGAAATCGTAAAGCATGCCGAGCGCGCGCCGAACCACTGGATTGGAGAACTTCGGCAGCCTCGTGTTGAACAGGAAACCGGTCACGACGGGCGGAATGCCGGTGTCGAAGGTTTCGGCGACCACGTCACCCCTGTGGAAGGCCGGGAAATCCAGATCGCGCTCACGCTTGACCGGATCGCTGTCGTCGTCGAGGGCGCAGAGGCCTTTCTTGAAAGCCTCGAGCTTGGCGTTGGCGTTGAGGAAATATTCGATGGTGATCTGGTCGTAATTGTCGAAGCCGCGCTTGGCCGGGACATCCTTGCCCCAATAATCGGGGTTGCGCTTGAACACGATGCGCTGGCTGGGCGACACCTGGGCAATGGTGTAAGGTCCACTGCCAATCAGCGGCTTCAGCGTTGTCTTGTCGAAAGTGTCCTTGTTGAAGGCATGTTTCGGCAGAATCGGCGTCAGCGCAATGATCAGGGGCGTTTCACGATTGGCCTTGTCATTGAAGGTGAAGCGCACGCTGTGATCACCGGTTTTTTCAAGTTTGGCGATCAGGCTCATGCGTGCGTTGTAGGGTGGGCGGCCCTTGTCGGTAAAAACATCGTAGGTGAACAGCACATCCTCCGGCGTCACCGGTTCGCCGTCTGACCATTTTGCGTTGGGGTTGAGATGGAATTCGATCGACTTGCGCTCAGGATCCATGTCCACGCTGTCGGCGAGCAAGCCATAGAGACTGAAGGCCTCGTCGTAGTTGCGCTGCATCAACGGCTCGAAAACGAGGTTGCCGTAGTTCAGATCCATCACCCCGCGCGCCGTGGTGCGCAGGCTTTTCAAGATGAACGGGTTGAGGTTGTCGAAGCTGCCGACGACGCAATAGGTAATGTTGCCGCCCTTCGGCGCGTCAGGATTGACGTAGTCGAAGTGGGTGTAGTCGGGCGGCAGTGCCGGCTCGCCCTGCATGGCAATAGCGTGCTTCGGTTCCGACATGGCCGGCCGCGGCGAAAAGGTGAAAAGCGATGTCGCGGTGATCAGCCAAACAAGAACGCGGCCCATGACCGTCTCCTTAACAGGTCGGCTTGATGATTCGGTGCGCACCCTAGCATGAGGCAGCTGCGTGCCGGCCAACGGTGTCATCAAGAATTACAAGTGAGCGGGCTGGATTCGGCACCACTTGCAGTGTAACACGCCGACCGAAGTCATTCTGTTGCCTCATTTCGGCAACAGGTAGCTGGACCACACGGCGCAGAGAAGCCGGTTCCGGGATCATTTGAGAGGAAGTGCACGACATGACGAGCCTGAACAGCAATGCGTACCGCCTTTCGGTCATGGCCGCGGGCGTGGTCGGCTTTCTGGGCGCAGGACTTCCCGCCGCTTCCGCACAGCAGCAGCCGCAGATCCCACAGGGCTGGTTCAAGGCCTGCACCAAGCAGGAGGACGTCGACATCTGCAACGTCCAGAACATCGTCACTGCCGGCAACGGCCAGCTCGTCACCGGTGTGAGCCTGATCGAACTCAAGGGCAAGGTGAACCGCAAGGTGTTCCAGGTGACGGTCCCGACCGGCCGCCTCGTACCTCCCGGCATCGGCCTGCAGATCGATACCGGCAAGGCCGTGAAGCTCGACTATGTGATCTGCTTTCCGGATCGTTGCGTGGCCGAAGTGCCGCTGACCGACCAGCTCGTCGCCGCGTTCAAGAAAGGCCAGGGGATCACGCTGACCTCGATCAATTTCCAGAACCAGGCCAACCCGATCAAGATCGCCCTGCAGGGCTTCAGCGGCGCCTATGACGGCGCGCCGCTGCAGCAGTCGGACATCGAGGACCGGCAGAAGAAGCTCCAGGACTTCGTCGCCAAGAACAACCAGGACTTCGCCAAGAAGCTCAAGGACGAGCAGGACAAGGCCAAGACCGCCAACTGATCACCGGCTCGGGCATTCTTGAGTCAAAGAAAGAGCGGGGTCATGCCCCGCTTTTTTCGTTCCTGGCCGCGGCCTGGATATCCTGACGGATGGCCGGAATGCCGGGACGTCAGTGCCTGGACTGTCGTTTCGGCTCGTAGCGCCCGTCCGGCTTCTTGTCGAACATCTCCTTGATCTGCGGGTGGCGGACAGGCTCGCCCGACTGATCCTCAAGCAAATTCTGCTCCGACACATAGGCGATGTATTCGGTTTCCGAATTCTCCGCGAGCAGATGGTAGAATGGCTGATCCTTGCGCGGCCGCACGTCGGCTGGGATGGCTTCGTACCATTCGTCGGTGTTGGCGAATTGCGGGTCGACGTCGAAAATGATGCCTCGAAACGGAAACAGCCGGTGGCGAACCACCTGTCCGATCGCGAATTTGGCCGTTTTCATCGTACTCACCACTGAATTCCTTGACTTTATTTGGCGCAGACTCCGAGTCAATTCAATCCCGAAGCGTTTGAGCGTCCTCAAACTACGCAGAATGCGGCGCAAAGGTTTTTGATTGACGTCGCGATGTCGCGATAAAGTCCGCAAGATCGCTACTGCTGCCGCATCGGTTTTCGCAGGCCGCCGGCAAGTGCTGCAAAACCACTGCCGGGACGAAGCCCTTCGCGCATGAAGAAGGCGCGCAGCGGTGCAAAGCCACCGAGCACGCCGAGACCAGCGCCGCGTGCCATCTGCGCCGGCAGCATATCGGAGAGCAGCGACATGTTGAGCAGATTGACAGCGCTGCTGCGTGCCAGAATATCGGGGCGGCGCCTGAAATCGTAGGCGGCAAGGGCTTTGTCCGCGCCGGGATCTTCACGATTTTCACCAGCAATTCCAACCAGATCATCAATATCCCTGATGCCAAGGTTGAGACCTTGCGCACCGATTGGCGGAAACACATGCGCGGCTTCGCCGACAAGCGCCACCCGCCGCTGTGCAAAGCGCAAGGGTGTCACGGTCGAAAGCGGATAGATCTGGCGGCCCGGCTCTACCGTCACCCGGCCCAGCATCGACTGCATCTGCTGCTCGACTCGCATTGAGAGCGCGGCATCATCCAGTGCGGCAAGTTCCTTGGCGGTCTCGGGTTTGACCACCCAGACGAGGCTTGAGCGATTGCCTGATAACGGAACCTGTGTGAACGGACCGGTCTCGGTGTGGAATTCGGTCGAGGTGAAGGCATGCTCGCTTCTATGGCCGAAATTGAGCACGAGCGCCGCCTGAGGATAGGAGCGCGCCGCGGTCGACATGCCCGCCGCCTCGCGTGCGGGCGACAGGCGCCCATCGGCAGCGACCGCCAGCGATCCGCCAACCTCGCTGCCGTCGGTGAGGGTGGCGTAAGCCTTGTCGGCATCGAGACGCCAGGTCTTGACCATCGACCTCAGCCATTCGATCCCGGAATGCGCGGCCACCTTGCCGGCAAGCGCCGGGCCGAAGACACTGTTGGGCAGGTTCAGCCCGAACTGGTCCTCGTCGATCTCGCTGGCGCGGAAGGTGACGACGGGGCTGCGGATCAGCCGGCTGGTCGCATCGACGATGCGCATGACTTTCAAGGGCGCGGCCTTGGGCTTGATGTCTTCGAGGACATCAAGCCGCTCAAGCACTTTCAGGGCAGGGTTCATCAGCGCCGTGGTGCGGCCATCAGGCGCCGACGCCTCAGGTCCGACAAGCGTCACCGGGAAGCCGGCATCGGCGAAAGCGAGCGCCGCGATCAGCCCTGCCGGTCCGGTGCCGGCAATCAGTATCGGCGCTGTTTCCTGATGCTCCAAGGATCGGCTCTCGGCTTGCGATGCGAGGCGGGCCACCAGACCTGCCAGTCAAGGAGCATATAGGTCAGATCATGCGGCTTGATCAACGTGGCGATTCGGCCCATTCGGGTGTCATGACCGGCCACCAGGACGATTTCAGCCATCTCGACCGCGCCGGCCGCGCCACGGCTGATATTGCGCGCAACCCTCGCTTGACGGTCAATGTCGTTGTCGGCGCCGGCATCGCGCTCGCCTGGTTGTCGCTGGCCGCGATGGCGATTCGCGGTGCCGAGGCCCGGGGCAGCGCGCCCGGCGACATTCTCCTGCGCGGCCTGCCACAGCTGCCGCTGCCCGATTTCCTGGAGCGGTTCTTCGCGCTCTGCCTGTCGCCGGCGCCGCTGGACGCAAGCATCGGGTTGCGCGCCCTGGCGCTTGTCCTGATGTGGTTCCTGATGGCGATCGCCGCGATGCTGCCGTCCGCGGCGCCAATGGTCCGCACCTATTGCGAGATCGCCGATACGGCCCGGATCAAGGGCGAGCCGGTCGTCCATCCGCTGGTGCTGGTTGCCGGCTATCTCGGCGTCTGGCTCGCCGCAGCGATGCTGTTTTCAGCACTGACGCTCTCCGTGCACACATTCGCCGCGTCCGGCGACATCTACGATCCGCTGCTTGGCATTGCCGGCGCGCTCGCATTGCTGGTTGCCGGCCTCTACCAGTTCAGCGGCCTCAAGGAGGCTTGCCTGAAGAAATGCCGCAACCCGTTCTCGATCCTGTTTTCGAACTGGAGCGTCAAACCGATCCGCGTCTTCCGGCTCGGCGTTGTGCAAGGCATATGGTGCCTCGGCTGCTGCTGGGCGCTGATGCTGGTGATGTTTGCCGTCGGCGTGATGAACATCTTCTGGATGGCGCTGATCGGCATGTTCACCCTGATTGAAAAACAGACGACGGGCAGTCTTCCAACCCGGCTGGCCGGTGCGATACTGCTTGTCTGGGCAGCCGCGCTGCTAGTAGTCTCGTTGTGAGTGGGGGAAATTCAATGACAGATCAGGGCTGGGCAATGAAAGGAGAGCTTGTACTCTCCTGCAATTGCACGGTTTTTTGCCCTTGCGTGCTGTCGCTTGGCAGTCACCCACCGACCGAGGGCTATTGCCAGACCTGGGCGGGTTTCCGTATCGACGCCGGTCATTTCGGCGAGGTCGACCTGTCCGGCCTCAACCTTGGGCTGATCATGGAAATCCCCGGTTATATGAGCCGCGGCAACTGGACAGCCGGCCTCTTCATCGACAAACGCGCCTCGGTCTACGCGGTCAAGGCATTGACGAAGATCTTCACCGGCAAGGCGGGCGGGACCACGTCGCTGCTGTCGATCCTGGTCGGAAAATTCCTGGGCGTCGAACAGGTGCCGATCACCTATGAGACGCGCGACAAGACGCGTATCTTCCAGATACCGAAGATCATCGACGGGGCGGTGACGCCAATCGCGGGCAAGGATCGCGAGAAGGATACGGTGATCACGAATTCGGAATACTGGATCGCACCGGAGATCATCGTGGCGAGGTCCGACAAGAGCAAGATGCGGGCCTTTGGCCGCAACTGGAATTTTGCCGGCCGCTCGGCCGAAATCTGCAAGTTGGATTGGCGGGGCCCGTGAGCAAGAACACAACGGCCAGGAATATGGCGGCCAGGAATATGGCAGCAAGGAAAGCCGCCAAGAAGCTCACCGATCGGATTCCGCGACCGAAGAAGAAAGTCACCTGGCCGCAGGCGAGGGCGTTCTCCGTCCATCTGCTGACAGCGTCAGGCTCGTTCCTTGCCTTCCTGTCGCTGGTGGCGGCGAGTGAGGAACGCTGGACGTCAATGTTCTGGTGGCTTGGACTGGCGCTGTTCGTCGACGGTATCGACGGGCCGATCGCCAGGAAGCTCGAGGTCAAGGAAATCCTGCCGACCTGGTCGGGAGAACTCCTCGACAACATCATTGACTACGTGACCTATGTGCTGATCCCGGCCTTCGCGCTCTACCAGCGCGGCTTCATGGGCGAGGGCCTGTCATTCCTGTCGGCGGCGATCATCGTCGTCTCCAGCGCGATCTATTATGCCGACACCGGCATGAAGACGAAGGAGAATTTCTTCAAGGGATTCCCGGTTGTCTGGAACATGGTGGTGTTCACGCTATTCGTCATCGAGCCGGGACAATGGGTCTCGTTCGCGGTGGTGGTGGTGGCCGGCATTCTGACGTTCGTCCCGATCAATTTCATTCATCCGGTGCGGGTGGTGCGCCTGCGGCGCATCAATCTCACAATGACGCTTTTGTGGTGCGCCTTCGGCGCGCTTGCGCTTGCACAGGCGGCACTTGCCGCCTTCTATGATCAGATCGGCGTGCTGGGCGAACAGGTCAGCACTTTCATCAAGATCGGCATCACCATCAGCGGGCTCTACCTCGCCTCTATCGGTGGCATGATGCAGTTCTTTCCAAATCTCGGCGCCAAAAAGGCCTGATCAGCCACTCCCACAGGAAGCTAATCCATGTCCAAAGCGATCCGCATCCACGCCCATGGCGGCCCGGAAGTTCTGACCTATGAGGACACCGATCCCGGCCAGCCGGGTTCCGGGCAGATCCTGGTCAAGCATACGGCGATCGGCCTCAACTTCATCGATGTCTATCATCGCTCCGGGCTCTATCCGCCGCCCGGCGGTTTTCCGCTCATTGCGGGCAGCGAAGCCGCCGGCGTGGTGCAAGAGGTCGGTGAGGGCGTCGACTGGCTGAAGCCGGGCGACCGGATCGCCTATCGACGAATGTCGGCGCCTATGCCGAGCAACGCGTCATCGCCGCCGACCGTGTGGTGAAGATTCCCGAAGGCATTAGCGACGAACAGGCCGCCGCGATGATGCTGAAAGGCATGACCGCCGAATATCTCTTGCGCCGGACCTTCAAGGTGAAGGCGGGCGACACGATCCTGTTCCATGCCGCGGCCGGCGGCGTCGGCCTCATTCTCGGCCAATGGGCGAAACATCTCGGCGCAACCGTCATTGGCACCGCAAGTTCGACCGACAAGATCGAGCTCGCCAAGGCGCACGGCTTCGACCATGTCATCAACTACAAGGAGCAGGATTTCGTCGCCGGCGTCGCTGCCATCACCGGCGGCAAAAAATGCGACGTCGTCTACGATTCGGTGGGTAACGACACTTTTCCGGCCTCGCTCGACTGTTTGAAGCCGCTCGGCATGTTCGTCAGCTTCGGCCAGTCTTCAGGGCCGATCCCGCCGTTCTCGATGTCACTGCTGGCACAGAAGGGCTCGCTGTTCGCGACCCGGCCGATGCTGTTCGTCTACAATGCAAAACGCGAGGACCTTGATGCCTCCGCGGCTGCCTTGTTCGAGGTGGTGCTCAGCGGCGCCGTCAAGATCAAGATCAACCAGCGCTATGCGCTGAAGGATGCGGGCAAGGCGCATGCCGACCTCGAGGGCCGCAGGACGACAGGGACGACCATTCTCATCCCTTAGTCCCGCCAGGCTTGCTATCCCTTGAATTTCCGCTGAAATTCTTGAAGCTCTTTCAAGACGCGTGCCGCTTTCCGTTGAGAGCCGGCGGCGCCTACCATGCTTGCGGGAACACAGAACATATCTGGCTAACCAGATGGGAGGCACTGTGAGTGCAGATCATGACGGGGCGAACCTGCTTGAGGTTCGTGGCCTGACCAAGATATTCGGCACGCTGACGGCGTGCGATCATATCGACCTCAACATCGCCAAGGGTGAAATCCACGCGCTGCTCGGCGAGAATGGCGCCGGCAAGTCGACGCTGGTCAAAATGCTGTTCGGCTCGCTGGAGCCCAATTCCGGCGAGATTTTCTGGAACGGCCAGGCGGTGCGGATCACCAGCCCGGGGGCTGCCAAGAAGCTCGGCATCGGCATGGTGTTCCAGCATTTTTCGTTGTTCGAGGCGCTGACCGCGGCCGAGAACATCGCGCTGTCCCTGGATGACGGCGCGCCGATCAGCAGCATCGCCGCGAAGGCGAGGGCGCTTTCCTTCAGCTACGGCCTGCCGCTCGATCCGGACTCGCTGGTCGGCGACCTGTCGGTCGGCGAGCGCCAGCGCATCGAGATCATCCGCTGCCTGCTGCAGACGCCGCAACTCATCATCCTGGATGAGCCGACCTCGGTGCTGACGCCGCAGGAAGCCGACAAGCTGTTCGAGACGCTGGAGCGGCTGCGCGCGGAAGGCAAATCGATCCTCTACATTTCGCACCGGCTCGAAGAGGTCAAACGCATCTGCGACCGGGCCACCGTGTTGCGGCATGGCAAGGTGGTTGGCCACTGCAATCCGCGCGAGGAGACAGCCTCATCGCTCGCCCGCATGATGGTCGGCAACGAAGTGCAGGCCGTGGTGCGTGCACCGGTCGAGGGGATCGAAACCGCGCAGCCGCTGCTCGAAATCCGCGGCCTCAGCCGCAAGCCGGCGACGCCGTTCTCCATTCCGCTCAAGAACATCAACCTCAATGTCCGCGCCGGCGAGGTGATCGGCATTGCCGGTGTCGCCGGCAATGGCCAGGGCGAGTTCTTCGAATCCGTCTCCGGCGAGGTGTTGCAGCAGGATGCCGCCTCCGTGCGCATCCGTGGCAAGGATGCGGGTGGCCTCACCATCACCGGACGGCGCCAGCTGGGTGCCGCCTTCGTGCCGGAAGAGCGCCTCGGCCATGGTGCAGCACCGCGCATGAAACTTTCGGAAAACCTTTTGCTGTCGCGCCATGCCACCGACGGCAAGGTTTTCGTCAGCAGCGGTGGGATAGTCAAGGCCGCCGCAATCTATGCCGCCTCGCAACGCATCATCGAGGCGATGGACGTGCGCAAGAGCGCGCCGGATCCGGAAGCGGCAGCACTTTCGGGCGGCAATCTGCAGAAATTCATCGTCGGCCGCGAACTCGACCGCCGCCCAAGCGTCATGGTGGTCAACCAGCCGACCTGGGGCGTCGATGCCGGTGCCGCCGCCCATATAAGGCAGGCGCTGATCGAACTGTCGCGCAGCGGATCGGCGGTGCTGGTGATCAGCCAGGATCTCGACGAGCTGTTCGAAATATCGGACGCGATCGCGGTCATGCACAATGGCGAATTGTCCAAGCCGATGCCGATCGCCGAGGCAACCTTCGAGAAGGTCGGTCTGCTGATGGGCGGCGCCGAGCCCGGCCACGCCGAACATACGCTGGAGACGGCATGATGCGCCTCGAACTCGTCAAACGCCCGCAGCGTTCCGTGCTGTTTTCGGCCCTGTCGCCGTTCATCGCCTTTGCGCTGACCATCATTGCCGGCGCGGTTCTGTTCGCGCTGCTCGGCGTCAATCCGCTGACCGCGTTCCGGATCTACTTCATCGAGCCGATCAGCCAGGTCTGGCAGTTGCATGAGCTGGCGATCAAGGCGGCGCCGCTGATCCTGATCGCGGTTGGCCTGTCGGTCTGTTACAAGGCCAACATCTGGAACATCGGCGCCGAGGGCCAGTTCGTCTTCGGCGCTATCTTCGGCTCCGCCATTCCGGTGCTGTTTCCGCAATTCGAAGGGCCGCTGGTGCTGCCGCTGATGCTTCTGCTCGGCATGGTCGGCGGTGCGGCCTATGCGGCAATCCCGGCGTTTCTGAAAACCCGGTTCAACACCAACGAGATCCTGACCAGCCTGATGCTGGTCTATGTCGCCCAGCTCTTCCTCGACTGGCTGGTGCGCGGCCCGTGGCGCGATCCGCAGGGCCATGGTTTCCCGCAGACGATCCAGTTCGGCGACTCGGCCGTGCTGCCGGAACTGATGCCGGATGCCGGACGCGCCAACTGGGGTTTTGTCTTTGCGCTGGTTGCCGCGGTGCTGGTCTGGATCCTGATGAGCCGCATGCTCAAGGGCTTCGAGGTCCGCGTGCTGGGCTCGAGCCCACGGGCAGGGCGCTTCGCCGGCTTTGGCCTCAACCGCATGGTGTTCTTCGCCTTCCTGCTGTCTGGCGCATTGGCTGGCCTTGCCGGCATCTCGGAAGTCTCTGGCGCCATCGGGCAGTTGCAGCCGGTGATCTCGCCCGGCTACGGCTTCACGGCTATCATCGTGGCGTTCCTTGGCCGCCTCAATCCGCTTGGCATCATCGCGGCGGGTCTGGTGCTGGCGCTGACCTATCTCGGCGGCGAGGCGGTGCAAAGCGCGCTCGGTATTTCCGACAAGGTGGCGAGGGTGTTCCAGGGCATGCTTTTGTTCTTTGTGCTCGGCTGCGACACGCTCATCCACTACCGCATCCGCCTGATCGGCCTGGCACTGACGAAACAAGAAGGCACGGCGAAGCTCGAAGCGGCGCCGAAGTTGAAGGAAGCCCGCTGATGGACATCACCGTCAACATCCTCCTGACCATCGCCACGGCAGCGACCCCGCTGCTGATCGCGGCGATCGGCGAACTGGTGGTCGAGCGCTCCGGCGTGCTCAATCTCGGCGTCGAAGGCATGATGATCATGGGTGCGGTCGGCGGCTTCGGCGCCGGCTACCTGACCGGCTCGCCCTGGATCGGCCTTTTGGCGGCAATCGTCATGGGCGCGCTGTTCTCGCTGCTGTTTGCCGTCATGACGCTGTCGCTGGCCACCAACCAGGTGGCGACCGGCCTGTCGCTGACGCTGCTCGGGCTCGGCCTCTCCGGTATGATCGGGACGAGCTTCGTCGGCCAGCCCGGTGTCAGACTGCCCAATCTCGACATTCCCGGCCTCAGTTCAATCCCGGTCGTGGGCAAGCTGCTGTTCGGCCAGGACCCGATCTTCTACATCTCGATCGCGCTGACGGCGGCCGTCATGTGGTTCCTGTTCAAGACACGAACCGGACTGACACTGCGCTCGATCGGCGACAGTCACACGTCGGCGCACGCGCTCGGCATCAAGGTCATCCGCTACCGTTATCTCTCGGTCATTTTCGGCGGCGCCTGTGCCGGTCTGGCCGGCGGCCATCTGTCGCTCGTCTACACGCCGCAATGGGTCGAGAACATGTCAGCGGGCCGCGGCTGGATCGCGCTGGCACTCGTGGTCTTCGCGTCGTGGCGGCCGTGGCGGGTGCTGGCCGGCGCCTACATCTTCGGCGCGGTGTGGATCGGCCAGCTTCATGCACAGGCTTTTGGCATTCCGGTGCCCTCGCAGATGCTTTCTTCTCTGCCCTATCTGGCAACCGTCGTGGTTCTCGTTCTAATCTCGCGCAACAAGCGTCTGACGATGATGAACACGCCGGCATCCCTGGGGCAGCCATTCGTTCCGGATCGTTGACAATAATAACAAACGGGAAGCTCCAAGGCTTAACACAGAGAGGTAACACAATGAAAAAACTGCTTATTGCCCTGATGACGACGACAGCGGCATTGTCGCTGGCCGCGTCCGCAGAGGCTGCCGACAAGTTGAAGGCCTGCTGGGTCTACACCGGCCCGATCGGCGATTTCGGCTATTCCTACCAGCACGACCAGGGCCGTCTCGAGGTCGAGAAGGCGCTCGGCGACAAGGTCGAGACCGCCTATCTGGAGAACGTCTCCGAAGGTCCCGATGCCGACCGCGCTTTCGAGCGCCTGGCACGCGAAGGCTGCAAGCTGATCTTCGGCACATCGTTCGGCTTCATGGACGCCGAAGTGAAGGTCGCCAAGAAATTTCCCAAAGTGATGTTCGAGCACGCCACCGGCTACAAGACCGGTGACAATCTCGGCATCTACAATGCACGCTTCTATGAAGGCCGCTACGTGCTCGGCCAGATCGCCGCCAAGGAATCGAAATCCGGCGTTGCCGGCTACATCGTCTCCTTCCCGATCCCGGAAGTGGTGATGGGCATCAACTCCTTCATGCTCGGCGCGCAGTCGATCAACCCGAACTTCAAGGCCAAGATTGTCTGGGTCAATTCGTGGTTCGATCCGGGCAAGGAAGCCGACGCCGCCAAGGCGCTGTTCGACCAGGGCGCCGACATCATCGTCCAGCACACCGATTCCACCGCTGCCCTGCAGGTGGCCGAGGAGCGCAAGCTGCACGGCTTCGGCCAGTCGTCCGACATGATCAAGTTCGCGCCGAACGCGCAGCTGACCTCGCTCACCGACGAATGGGGTCCGTACTACATCAGCCGGGTGCAGGCAGCCATCGACGGCACATGGAAGCCTGACAATGTCTGGCTCGGCATCAAGGACGGCGCGGTCAAGCTCGCGCCCTACACCAACATGCCCGACGACGTGAAGGCGATGGCCGAAGCGACCGAAAAGAAGATCGCCGGCGGCTGGAACCCCTTCACCGGACCGATCGCCAAGCAGGACGGCTCGGCATGGCTGAAGGACGGTGAAGTCGCCGATGACGGCACGCTGCTCGGCATGAACTTTTACGTCAAGGGCGTCGACGACAAGCTGCCGCAATAAGCGACACACCCGAATAGAAAAGGGCGCCGCGAGGCGCCCTTTTTCATTTGTCTGGAGAAGCTGCTTGAAGGCTCAGACAGCCGAACCATAGAGGTCATAGGCGTCGGCACGGTCGATCTTGACGGTGACGATGTCGCCTTGGCGCAGCGGACGGCGCGACTGGATGTGGACCGAGCCGTCGATCTCCGGCGCGTCGTATTTGGTGCGACCCTTGGCCGAGGTGCCATGGGCTTCGTCGATCAGCACCGGCAGGCGCTTGCCGACCTTCCTGGCCAGCTGCGTCGCCGAAATCTTCTGCTGGCGCTGCATGAAGCGGTGCCAGCGCGCTTCCTTGATCTCCTGCGGAACCTGCTCGAGGCCGAGGTCGTTGGAGCGCGCGCCCCGAACCGGTTCGTATTTGAAGCAGCCGGCACGGTCGATCTTGGCCTCGTCCAGCCAGTCGAGCAGCATCTCGAAATCCTCGTCCGTCTCGCCGG
The DNA here is from genome assembly GCF_056174585.1 of Mesorhizobium kamtschaticum. Classification (NCBI taxonomy): domain Bacteria; kingdom Pseudomonadati; phylum Pseudomonadota; class Alphaproteobacteria; order Hyphomicrobiales; family Phyllobacteriaceae; genus Mesorhizobium; species Mesorhizobium kamtschaticum. The sequence goes on from NZ_CM149691.1 coordinate 4,866,408, forward strand.
GAAAGCCGACGATGAAGGTCGAGCGGATCGCGAGATCCGGGCAGACGTCGCGCCAGCCGCGGATGCGTTCCAGCGTCTTTTCGCCATGCGCGGGGCGGCGCATGTTCTTCAGCACCTGCGGTGACGCATGCTGGAACGGGATATCGAGATAGGGAAGGATCTTGCCGTCGGCCATCAGCGGGATGACGTCGGCGACATGCGGGTAGGGGTAGACATAGTGCATGCGCACCCAGATGCCGAGCTTGCCCAGTTCCTCCGAAAGATCGAGGAGTTTCGCCCGCACTTCACGGTCGCCGAACATGGAGGTCTGGTACTGATGTCGATGCCGTAGGCGCTGGTGTCCTGCGAGATGACGAGCAGTTCCTTGACACCGGCCTTGGCCAGTTTCTCGGCTTCGCGCAGCACATCGGCGGCCGGGCGCGAGACAAGATCGCCACGCAGCGCGGGGATGATGCAGAAGGTGCAGCGGTTGTTGCAGCCTTCCGAAATCTTGAGATAGGCATAGTGGCGCGGCGTTAGCTTGACGCCCTGCGGCGGCAGCAGGTCGATGTAGGGGTCGTGCGAAGGAGGGGCGGCCTCATGCACGGCGGCCATCACGCTTTCATAGGCCTGCGGCCCGGTGATCGCCAGCACATTGGGATGCTTCTCGCGGATCACGTCCGGCTCTGCGCCCAGACAGCCGGTGACGATGACCCTGCCGTTTTCCGAAAGCGCGGAGCCGATGGCATTGAGCGACTCGTCGCGGGCCGAATCGAGGAAGCCGCAGGTGTTGACGACGACGAGATCGGCGCCGTCATGCTTGCGGGCGATCTCATAGCCTTCGGCGCGCAGGCGCGTGATGATGCGCTCGGAATCCACGAGCGCCTTCGGACATCCAAGGCTGACGAAACTGACGCGAGGGGCGGACATAGGCAAGTTTCCAATGGGGGCAAGGACCGAAACGCTGGTCCGGCCTCAAGTCGCTGTAAATGTCGGTCTGTGGCGCGTGGCAGGAGCCAATACGCGCGGCGCAATAGCATGGCTTCAGCAATCAAGCAAACCGGCCGCCAGGCCGGTCCGCGCCATCGGGATGGATCAATGCCCGCCCGACCCGAACCAGGGCGCCAGGAAAGCGAAGTGATCGGGGTACTGCTGCACGGCACCGTCCAGCAGCATTTTCACCGCAACGTAGAGAATGATCGCCAGGCCGAGATAGGCGATCCAGCGATATTTGTGCAGGAGGCGCGCGACGAACGAGGCAGCAAAGCCCATCAAGGCAATCGACAGGGCCAGTCCGACAATCAGAACCGTCGGATGGTTCATCGCCGCTCCCGCTACGGCAAGAACGTTGTCGAGCGACATCGAAACGTCGGCGATGACGATCTGCCAGGCAGCCTGCGAGAAGGTCTTGCTCGGCCCCTTGCCGCCGATGACACCGTCCTTGTCGAAATCACCATTCGACAGAGATTCGGTCGCGTCGCGCTCCTGTTCATGACTGACACGCAATTCGCGCCACATCTTCCAGCAGACCCACAACAGCAGCAGGCCGCCACCGATAAGCAGCATCGGTCCAATGGTGAGCAGCCATTGCGTGATCAAGGCGAAGAAAATGCGCAGCACGGTGGCAGCCGCGATGCCGACGAGAATGGCGCGCTGCCGTTGGCTTGCCGGCAGGCCAGCCGCGGCGAGGCCGATGACGATGGCATTGTCGCCCGCCAGAGCAAGGTCGATGGCTATGACCTGAAGAAGAGCCGATAGGCCCGTGGCAGTGAATATTTCCATAGATCTGGAAGCCCTTGCCTGTTCGCCGAGTGTTCGTCGCCGACTATCCAAACGGGCCTAAAGGCATGGTCCGCTGGCGTCAAGACGCTGCATCGGACAAGGTTGGGAAACCACTTTTGTTACAGTGGGATTACCGGGGGATTTTCAGTTCTCGCAGCTCGAACGCTTGCGCCGCTGCGGGTGTGGAAAAACTAGTCGTAGAGATTGTACTTCGCCCAGTCGGCTTCCGGGATCTCATCGCCGATCCGGTAGCGCAGCTGCAGGACTTCCATATGGTCCGGACCGGTCTGGCATTTGAATTTCAGCCGGTACCACTGTCCCTTGCTGCGGAACGCCGCACCAGGGCTCCTGATCGCATCGGCACTCATCTCGGGCGTCGCGAAGGCGTAGGCGACGACACGGTCGGCCTTGAAATTGCGGTCATCGTGGGTGATCCGGTCCAGGACTTCGGCATCGCAGCGCTGCTCGAGGCGTGTTTGCGGATCAAGTTTCATCAGGCCGTTGCGCAAGGCGTTGTCCATTGCGCTGGCCGGAAAAGCCAGCGTCAGGGACGCAATGGCTGTCATGCAGAGTGTCTTCATGGGCGGGACTAGCAGCATATTTTGTCTGAAAAATCAACCAAGAGGGCCGCTTCGTGCTCGGCAAGCCACCGCATTCAGGCGGTCGACGCAATCAAAATCTCGTGTCGGACATCATCGTGCGGGGTTTGCGGCCAACGGACCAGCGAGGCGCGGCCGGCATCGGTGAGATCGTAAAGGCCGCGATCGACGCGCGCGAACCAGCCATAGACATTATGCTGCAGGATTTTCGGCGCGATCGGCGTCAAGGCCTTCAGATCGCGCGGCCGTCTGGGTCCGTCAACCATCGCGGCGGCGCAGGTGAGGGCGCTTTGGCGGTAGGCGGTCATGATCGGATTGCGCGATCCTCCGCCGGCGACAGGATCGCCGCGGCGACGCTGGTGCTCGTCGACAAGACGGGAGCGCTTCCGCGCATTCTTGCGCGGCTCCGGCGCGGCGGGACTGACAAGCACTTCGACCTTGTCATTGGCGGTCACGCCAAGCACGCCGAAGCCAAGCCGACGGCAGAGATTGCGGAACCGGGCGTCGCTTTCACGCCCCTTGCCGCGTGCCGACATGCGCGCCGCCAGCCAGACTTCGTCGCAAGCGGCCGCACGGTCGACGCCTTGCAGCACGAGCTCCAGATTGAACTGCAGCTTCAATTCGCAGATGACGACGATCGGCGGCTCGCCCTCGCGCAGCGCGACGATGTCGCAGCCGCCAATCTCCCCCTTCACGACGAAGTCGAGACTTTCGAGAAACCGCTTCACCGGCGCATAGAGTGAGGTCTCGTTCATGCCGCAAGGCTTAGCCGATTCGGCGAGAAAAAGCCTTCGGGCTTCAGGGAGAGCGGCGCACCGATCCCTAGAGCGGTTCATCGTTTCTTGGAAACGCCGAACCGCTCTATCTTTTGTTTTGGCGCAATTCCGGACGGAAAACCGTTTCCCACTTTTCCTGGAATTGCTCAGGAATGAATTTTTCCGAGGAAGGCCAACAGCACGCTGTTGAACTGCTCGGGTCGTTGCAGCGGCGCGAAATGACCGACGCCAGGCAAGGTGATCAATTCCGACCCCGGGATACCGTGGGCCAGATAGGTCGCGTGTTCGTCTTTGATGAACTCGTCATGCTCGCTTTTGAACGATCGCCACGGGCACGCGCGTCCGCGCCAGATCGGCGGCGGAATAATTGGGTTCGGTCTTCATCATCAGGCCGACGGCTTTGACGAATGCGTCGAACTGGTCCGGCGTCGCCGACAGTTCGGCATAGTCCTTGGCATGCCGGCCGAAACACCGCTCGATAATTGGACTGGGCGCGAATTCCTTGGTGCCGCTCGGATCCATGTTGCAGCCGAAGAAGAAGACGCCCGTGACGCGGTCGGCGGCTTTCATGCCGAGGATCAGGGCAACGCAGGCGCCATCGCTCCAACCCACCACGGCCGCCTTTTTCAAATGCAGCGTGTCCATTACGGCGAGGACATCGGAAGCCATCAGTTCGTATTTGTAAGGCCGTTCGTCGCGGGTGCTGCGTCCGTGGCCACGGCTGTCGATCACCACGACCTGGTAGCGGTGCTTGATCAGCGCGGGAACCTGAAATCCCCAGTTGCCGCCATGACCGAGGCCGCCATGCAACAAGATCACGGGAGGGCCGGCGCCAAACGCGGCGTACCAGATTTTGCACCCTCATGCTCGACCTGGCCTTCGGCCCGCACGACCGGCAGGGGCGCTGCGCCATGCGCTTCGAATTTCCTGAGATCGTCGTCGCGATAGTCCATGCTGATAGAAAGCCTCGAGGCGAATGCGCAGGGCCTACAATTATTGCTGGTATCCGCCAGAACCAAGCCGCGACGGAAAGTCTGCTGCCATCAGGCGACACCGCCAATTTTGAGCGGCAAAAGACCCTGCGCTGTCGATGTCGCCGTCAGGCTTCGGTGCTCGGCACCACACGGGTTGATGGCTTCTCGCGGGGCAGGAGCGGATAGCTGACCTGCCCGAAATAGCCGGCGGGGATCGGATCATCGACGCCGTATTTTTCCGGCACCTTGTTGCCGGTGGCATTGTAGGTGCCGAACACCATGTCGAGGACAGGCAGCTGCCCGGCGAAGTTCTTGTCATAGGCTTCGCGCTGGTTGGCATGGTGCCAATGATGGAACTGCGGGCTGGCGATCAGCCACTTCAAGGGGCCGAACGGAATCCGCAGGTTCGAATGAACAAGCAGCGTGTGTCCAAAATAGAGTGACGAAAAGACGGCGATCGAGGCTTCGGAGAAGCCGAGGAAAAAGATCGGCGTCAGCGACATCGCCTTTGTGAGGATTGCGTCGACCGGGTGGGAGTGGAAGGCGCCGAGCCAGTCCAGCTCCTCGATGCCGTGGTGAACGGCGTGGAATTTCCAAAGCGCGGGGATTTCGTGGAAGGCCCGGTGCGTCCAATAGACGCCGATATCGGTGATCAGGATGATTTCCGCGACCTGCAGCCAGATGGGCTGGCCGCCGACGGCGTGCGCCATTGATTGCGGGACCAGGATTGCGGCGGCGTCGAGGGTGTTGGCCGCGATCAAAACGATGACCACTTTTATGATAAGGCCGTTGAACAGCACATAGATCAGATCGACACCCAGGCCCTTGCGGAGGGTCTTCTGGGGCCGTTCGTGGAACAGATGTTCGAACGGAATGAAGATCAACGCGGAGATCAACAGCGCCTTGATGCCAAATATATCCATTCGCCCGCCTCTGTTGCCTTGCCTTGGCCAGCACGCGCTCGCGCTTCGGCTTCCAGACAGAACCACATTTCTCCTTTCCAAAGGCTTGATGCCGGTCCCCCGGTCATGCTCACGGCCGAGGATGTGATCGAGATGCTTGCCTGGCTGTCACATCCGTGTCGCAACCGGGCGATATCTCAGTAATGCGCGGTCGACGAACGCAGCGTGTGCCGCGCGTCCTCCCAAGACCAACCCCTCCGGTTCCCTGCCGGTGGGGTTTTCTATTTTCAGATGCCATCTTGGCAGCCACGAACCGTCCTTGCTATTGTGGCTCTACGGTCAGCACAGGACACCCCGTCATGGACGCAAGTGAAATGAGTGCGATCGGCGACACCCTCATGAGGATCGTCACGCCCGACATGTCTCCCAAGCAGCTTGTCAAGGCAGCCCAGAAAGCGCACCCCAAGGCCTCGAAGAAGGACATAGCGAGAGCGGCCTTCTTTTCGATCATCGCAAATGCGGATCAGGATATCGGCAAGGCCAAGAACCTGCAGGCATTTGCCATCGCGGAGCGTACCCAGCCGTCCGAATAAGCAATCACGTTGCGCGGGCCCGTCACCGCCGCGCCACCACGCCGGCCGCAAGCGAGCGCGCGGTTCAAGAAGCTGCATGATCCAGGAGCTTGGTGGTCGGGTCGCGACGATGATCGGAATTGGCACGGTCGATGCCCTCAACGGTAATCGCGATCGTCCCGTTCTCGATCCTTGCTATCCAACCTTTTGCCTTGAGATACCAGAGATGAAACTCAAGATGTTCTCGCGGACAGCCTGACAATCTCTCAAGTTCCACATCGCCTATGCCAGGGTTGTTGACCTCTTTTCTGCGTTTTACATAAAGAAGCGCGAGCAGCCTGGCCTGGATAACGGCGTCACGCTCCATGCCTTTGGTGTTGCCGGCTTCCTCGGTCAGCTCCCGACGCAGACCCGCATGGTCCTGATACTGGATGTCGTACTGCGCGCGCTTGACTGGGTCTTTGAGCGTATTGTGCGCCTCTACGATTTCGCTGAAGCGAGCTTCGTCGCCAGTGTCCTGATTATCGGGATGGTAACGCATGGCAAAATAACGAAACACCCGTTCCAGGGTTTCGGAGTTGGCGTTTGGGCTAACTTCCAGAACTTCGTAGTAGTCAATGAACATCACGGCGCTCCCTCCAACGCAATCATATATTCGTATAATCTAAAATAATGAACATCCAATGGACAAGCAGAGAACCAAAGCGGTTACGTCAGACCATTGCTGCAACAGACAAGACTTTGGTCTGGCGTCGATGGTCGGCCACTGTATCGTGGGAGGAACAATGGCCGGAGCTCACTGGACGGGAGAGCGGGTCGATAGAGGCCAGTCGAGCGGACAATCGGGTCCGCTGCCTCACAGGTGACAGGCTTTTTATATGCCGGAGCCGTTTGGCGGAGGGAGTGTCTGTCTCCGCCTAATCCAAGGCGTTCCGAGAGCTTCCCATATCCCCGCCGAAACCCTTGCAAAGTATGCATTTGAGTGCTCATAGCGTCTAAGGGTGTCTTGCAAAGTCCCGGAGCAAGTTGTACGTAGACTTGTTCGCAGGGAGAGTTCGAATGCAAATCAACCGCCTGTCCGTCGCCGCCGTAAACGCAAAGACCAAGCCCGGCCTTTATGCCGACGGCATGGGCCTTTACCTCCAGGTTTCCTCCGGCGGCGCCAAGAGCTGGATCTTCCGCTACATGCTCGCCGGCCGGCCGCGCAAGATGGGCCTGGGCTCTGTCAACACCGTGACGCTGAAGCTGGCGCGGGAACGGGCAGGGGAGGCGCGGCTAAAGCTCCTCGATGCCGACGACCCGATCGAGCAGCGCAAGGCTGAGCGACTGGAGAAGCTGGCGGCGTCGGCAACCGTGCTGACCTTCAAGGAATCGGCCGAGGCCTATATCAAGGCGCATCGCTCGGGGTGGAAAAACATCAAGCATGCTGCTCAGTGGAAGGCCACGCTGGAGGCCTACGCTTATCCTCAGTTCGGGAGTTTCGCAGTCTCGCGCGTCGACACGGCGCTGGTGTTGAAGGCGCTGGAGGCCATCTGGACCACAAAGCCTGAGACCGCAACGCGGGTGCGGGGACGCATCGAGAGCATTCTCGATTGGGCGACGGCGCGCGGCTACCGCCAGGGAGAGAACCCGGCCCGGTGGCGGGGCCATCTCGACAAGTTGCTGCCGGCCCGCAGCAAGGTTGCCAAGGTGAAGCATCACGCCGCGCTGCCCTATCCAGAGATCGGCGAGTTCGTGAACACATTGCGGCCGATGGAAGGCGTCAGCCCCAAGGCGCTTGAGTTCGCCATCTTGACGGCCACTCGAACCGGCGAAGTCGTCGGCGCTCGCTGGAGTGAGATCGACACCGAGAACGCGCTGTGGACCATCCCCGGCGACCGCATGAAGGCCGGCAAGGAACACCGCGTTCCGCTGTCCGATCGCGCTCTCGAAATCCTCGAGAGCCTGCCGCGAGAGAAGGGCAACGCCGCCGTTTTCATCGGCGAGAAGGGCGGCAAGCCGCTTTCGAACATGGCGTTGCTGATGACGCTCCGCCGGATGGAACGCGCTGACCTGACCGCGCACGGCTTCCGCAGCACGTTCCGCGACTGGGCGGCCGAGCAGACGGCATACCCGAACGAGCTGCTTGAAATGGCGCTGGCGCACACTGTCAGCGACAAGACCGAAGCTGCCTATCGCCGCGGCGACATGATGGAGAAGCGCCGCCGGCTCATGCAGGATTGGGCCGATTTCTGCAGCGCGGTGAAGTCGGCGGCATCGGACAACGTGACACCGATCAGGAGTGCGGCCAATGTCTGAACACCCGATCGATGCAAAACTCCCCCGCGTCGGCGACAGAACCCAAAAAATTGATGGCGAGGTTCGGAACTCTCTCATAGGCGAGGAAGACCCAGCCGTTCTAGACGCCCACGCGCGCGTCCTATGGCAGCAATGGCAGGCGCTCGATGGAAAGCTGCCGGAGGCCGTGGAGGGCTATCACAAGACAACCGTGGAGGCTGCAGTCGTGCAGCTGACCGAGCAGTACGTCGAAGCGGAGGCGCCGATCCCCTATGAGTTGTCACGGCTGGTCCGGGCGATCATCGCGCCCAAAAGGGCTGCCAGCACATCGCCTGTCCGGGCAGGCAGCGAAGCGGCCTACTGGTCCGCAATCCTGTTCGAAGCGAAACCTGCAAAAAAGCCTGCGACGCTTTACGCGGTCGCGAAGCACCTATGCGATACTGGCGCGCTGCCGAATAACCGCGCCTCGTTGGATACCGCCAAGGTCACTGTGCGGGAATGGCAGAAGTTGCCGCACTACCAATCGAACGTTTGGCTCTACCGCCTCCTATTAGGGTGTTAAGCCAAACGCAATTCCACCCCATGCCGCGCGCACGAAGGTGTGATTTAGCTCCTGACGTCTTATTGGTTCTATCAGGAGCTTAAACATGGCTATCCAGAACATCCTCCGCCGGGACGCCGTAGAACGCACGACCGGCCTCCCCAGATCGACCCTCTATGCAAAAATAGCATCAGGCGAGTTTCCAAAGCCCGTCAAGCTCGGCGTCCGCGCCGTCGGCTGGCTTGAGAGCGATATCGCCGCTTGGCAGGAACGCTGCATTGTAGGTCGCGCCGCCTAAAACTAAACAGCCCGCGCTGATTTGCACGGGCTGGGATAGGATTTGAGAGCGGGGACCAATCTGCTCTGGGACAGAATTAATTCCTATCTTCGTCCAAGTCAAGATCGGCGCGGCCCTTCAAGGACCGATCGCCATGCACACACCCAAACCAACTCATTGGCTGAACGTAGCAACACGTGCCGCGTTCGGGGCCCTCGCAGGCTGGCTAGCAATACCTGCCGCGGCACATGCAATATACGCGGTGCAATCCCTGCTTGCCATTCTCCGGGCGGCGCTGCGATGACCGGGCGCCTCAACCGCACCGAGCGGCGCCGGGAAGCGGCGGCTTACCGGCTGCGCGTCAAGGAATTCGAAAGCAAAGGCCGGTGGTTCCCCGGCGGCCCTTTCCAGGCAACGCTGCATGTAGTGCGCCGGCAGGTGTTGCCTTTACTTATCATGGACGCTCACGAAGGCGACGCCGTCGCCCTGGCCGTCTGTGACGCCGTTGCAGGCTACCTGCGGCAGTGCAACGCGGTCGAGGCTGACGACCCTAGCTCCCGGCTCTGTATCGCCTGCGAAGAAGCTTTCGGCATCGGCGTCCCGCCTGAAGCCGTCATCGTTGCAGTGCCCGTCAAGGGTGGCCCTGCCGCTATCGGCACCGGCGTCTGCAAAGCCTGCATCGGACGTCTCAGCAATATCGAAATCGGCGAGGCATGGACGAAGAGCCTGAAGTGGCCCGGCCTGCGGATAACAGAGAGTGCATGACCATGAAGAACCTCGCCAAACACAAGCCGATCCGCGTCAGCGGCTGCGTTTACCTCAAGCCGGTAGGCAAGCGGCTCGAACGCGCGCCGGACGGCTCGATCGTGAAGACGACGTTGCTCGACGAGCGCGCCAACGCGGCCGAGACGATCAACAAAGACTTCGCAACGGCCACCGAGCTGTTCAACCAGACCACGCACGCCGACGCGCACACGATGTTCTTCTCAGGCACGTACGCGCCTGACGTGGAAGGCGCGAAGCTTCTCCCCCGAAAGGCGGGGCCCGCTGCAAGAGCTTACTACGGTCCCGAGACGCCGGTCGTGGCCGCGACGACGGACTATATTGCTTTTCGCGAAGGGCCTGGCGTGCTGCGTATCGACGTAGACCACAAGTCGCAGCCGGAACTCGCAGCGGTCTACCCGGACGCAGAACCGTTCCGTCTGGAAACGCACGACGAGGTTTCGGCAGCGATTGCTAAAATCCTGCCTGAGGCGAACGGGTGTCCGGTCTTGGTCCGCGCCAGCGCTTCCAGCATGGTCGTCGACGAGAGCGGCGAATTGGTGAAGGGGCCCGGCGGCTGGCGGGTCTACATCCCGGTCGACGACGCTCGCGAAATACCGCGCCTCCTTGACGTCTTGCACCTGCGTTGCTGGGCTCAGTGCGTTTACCGCTTTGCCTTCTTGTCGGACGGCGGCTCGATGCTCTTTCGCAGCATTGCCGACCAGGCTATGGCGCGCGCCACGCAGCCAGACTATCCGCGCGCCGACCTCGGCCCGGGCCTGAAGAGGGCGGGTGATGCGGATGTTGTGTACGACGACGACGGTCCTCTCCTGGTCGCCGCGTCGGTGCTTATCAGCGATGAGGATCGCAAGCTCGCCAGCGCGAACATGGACAAAGCGCGGCAGGCTCTCACGCCGCAGAAAGAGAAGCTCATCGCGGGGCGCATTCGCGAGCACACGGGCGTCTTGATGGCCAAGGGCGTCGCGAGGGAGGCGGCCGAACGCGCCGCGGGCAAGCGGTTCGAGGCGGGCGCGTTGATCGGTTCGGATGACGTCGTTCTCGACGACGGCACGGTTGTTTCCGTCGAAACTTTGCTGAGCGATCAAGGCGGGGATTACGATGGGCGGATCTGCTTCGACCCTGTCGAGCCGGACTACGATGGCGGGCGTGCCGTCGGCAAGATCTTCCTGAACGACGGGATGAAGCCTGTCATCCATAGCTTTGCGCACGGTTCGAAGGTTTACCAGCTGAGGCACGACAATGAGACCGCGACGCGTGCGATCAGCGCGGCTGGCAACCGAAGCGACGCCGTTACGCGCATCTTGGCCCTCTCCGACGTCGGGCCTGTAGAGTTTGCGCAGCGCGAGAAGCAGGCCGCGCAGGCTTTGGGCCTCGGAAACGAGAGGAAGGCGCTCAGAGAGGGCGTCGCGCTGTGTCTGTCGCGGATGAAAGACCATGCGGGCGAGCAGAACGACGGAGAGCTCCGTGCGGAGCTGTGCTCGCCCTCCGAGCCGCTCAAGGTCGCGCAGCAGTACGTGGCCGCGCATTGCGCCTACCAGGGCGACGCCGTTCAACTGACCTTGCGTCGGTGGCGCGGGTCGTGGTGGGGTTGGCTGGGGTCGCATTGGGCCGAAGTCAGCGAAGAGACCCTCGACAAGCGCCTGTACGAGTTCACCATCGACGCAACGTACGACACCTCGAAAGGCCCGGCGTTGTGGATGCCGGATCGCCACAAGCTCGCCAATCTCAAGCACGCGCTGCAAGCGGTATTGCTTATCGAGGATGAGGTGGAGTCGCCTAGTTGGGCGGACGGCCGCACGACCGGTACGCTGGTCGCTTGCGCCAACGGCTTGCTCGACATCCGGACACGCGAATTGATGCCTCACTCGCCGCTCTACTTCAATTTGGTGCACACACCCATCGTGTACGATGCGTCGGCCACATGTCCGGTGTTTGCGAACTTCGAGCGCTCCTTGTGGCCGACCGACGACGGAACGTCGCGGACGGTGCGGCAGATGCTCGGCTACCTGGTTTCAGGCCGCACAGATCTACAGAGCGTCTTCGGCCTCATCGGCGCCTCGCGCGGCGGTAAAAGCACCATCTCGTGGCTGGCTGCTCAGCTTCTGGGCGCAAGCGCCACGCCGCTGTCGCAAGCCGATCTCGGCGAGATGTTTGGAACGGAGCACCTGATAGGCAAGTCGCTGGCGATCATCGCTGACACCCGCACGGCGGGCAAGAACACGCAGACAGTGGTGGAACGACTACTGAGCATTAGCGGCGAGGATGGCATCGCGGTGGCCCGCAAGAACAAGAAGGCGTGGACCGGGCGCCTGAGCACGCGCATCATGTGGCTGTCGAACGAGATCCCGTATCTGGGCGATGCCTCGACGGCGGTAGCAGGCCGCTTCATCCTGATGATGTTCTCCGTGTCGTTTAAAGGTCGCGAGGATCTGGAGCTAAAGAACAAGCTGAGCCCTGAGCTGCCCGGCATCCTGAACGCCGCTCTCGACGGTTTGGCCGATCTCGAGAAGGAAGGTCGCTTCACACAATCCGCGACCGCGCTGGAAGGTGTCAGGAACATCGCCGCCTTGTCGTCGGTGGAAGACGTGTTCATCTCGGAGATGTGCGAAACGGGTGTCGGTTTCCGCGTCGGTAAGCAAACTCTTTACCGGCTCTATCAGCAGTGGCGGCAAGACCGGGGCTACAAGTCCGTCGATGCTTCCGTGTTCGCACGCAACCTATACGCGATACGCCCTGGTGCCATCAGCACTATCCGCACCGCAGCGGAAGGTGCGCGGGAGTACTGTTTCAAAGGGATCAAGATGCGTGACAGCGAGTACAACAGCGCCGCCGCCCGAGCGTGGGCTCGCGGTTTGGAGGAGGTACCCCAGACCTCCGACCCGGTCCCGACATCAGACGGGTCCGGGGTTGAAGGCGCCAACGCGACGCCGGTGTCGTTTGGCGGTCGCTCCCGACCGGCTAGGGGCGCGTGATGGCGTCCGGGTCGTGGTTTTCCAGGTCTGGGCGGGTCGGGGTTACGTCTGGGGTCGAAAAACCCGTGAAACCCTTATTTTCCAAGGCGGGGTCCGGGGTGGTCTGGGGTCTCAGTTATTAATTCTCTATAAGAGAGACAATATGAATAAGCTAAAAAGAGATATAATTCAGAGCCAAGCGGCAGCGACTTGCAGTGACCCCGGACCCGACGTCGCGACGCACCGCTCCGCCATCCGCAGAAGGTGTAAGATGAAAGCCGGGACGCTGGACGAGCTTCTCGGCCAATTCGAGAGGCAACTGTTGCTATGCGACGCACCGGCGGCGGCGGCCAAACCTCCCGCCAGCACGCCCGACGCAGAACTCAGGCTGCTACTGGATGAGGTCGAAAAGCGGCTTGGGCCGGCAGTCGTTAAACCGCGAAGACTATAAGGCGAGCGAAAGAATGGTCACGCGTCCTAGGCCACCACCGGCACCTCAAACGGCATGTTATGTCCGAACGGATATAACACCCCCTACCGAACCACCGGTGCCGCAAACGTCACCGCCAACGTTACCGCGAGCACGGCAAACAAACCGTAATGTCGGTGCGAAAATAGCACACCCAAAAGGCGCGCGCGTCGCGCGCGCCCCCGTGCGCGAGACTTCGAGGCCCGGAAACAGGACCGGGAAGGGGTACTTCACTGCTGGTAATCCCGGTAAACTTACCAGATACCGATCTGAAATCGCCGTACCGCTTGCCGAGGCCGGCATGACGCAGGCAGCGATAGCGGCCGAGGTAGGCTGCGACACGCGAACGGTTGAGCGATGGCGCGCCAAGTACCCTGAGTTTCGCGCTGGGCTCGTGCGGGGAATACGGGCGCGTGCAGCCTCCCAGGCTGCCGAAGCCCGGAGACCGGCACGCGAGGCCGCCTTGTCGTTGAAAGAACTAGTCGACGAACTCCTGGCTGAGGCCGCCTGCAGCCGCGTGCATTCTTTAGGCGTGCACACTACCCCAGAACGCACGGATGGCGCCCCCTCCACGGCAGCAAGTCGCCTCCAGGAGCGCCTCCAGGCCCGCGCCGTCCGAGGCCAGTCTGTAGGACTTGAAGAGCCGCAAGGCTGGGAGGATGAAAGTGCCGGCGACCCTCTGCCGATGGATGATCCCCGGGATAATTGGTGACCTTTGTGCCCGCCTCCGGGCTCAAGGCATCGGTTATGCGGAGGGCATGTCCGCCAAGACCGCATGGTGCTTAGGCTACAAGCAGCGATCCTTGCCAGTTACGTACAAATCAGCGTACAATGCGAAGGCAATTTGGAGCTTAACTCATGCCCGCAACCATCGCCCTGGCAGCCCCACAAAACGACCGCAGCACAAACTGAATGGCTGTCATCGTGAAAAACGTCGCCCAGGTCGTCCCGCAGCCGGGCGCTGCTGACAAGACGCTTGACGACGGACGTTCCCCCGGCGGCAAGCCCGCCGATGCCTTGGCCGAACATGCCGCGCGGTGGTTCACCCAGGACCTCGCCCGCATTGCCGCTTACCTCGCAACCAGACGAAGAGTGACATCATGAACGCCAGGACCACCGAAGCCGGGGCCGACGCAGAAGAGCGAGCCGTTTTCGCTCGTTTTCAGGAAAGCAAAAGCGGGGGCCTTGCCGACAATTCGGCCGCCGCCGGCGCGGGAGCGCCTGCGCAGCCGGCTGATGGCGATCAGCGCGGCATATCGGGGCCTATCGAGCAGCCCTCGACCGAATTCAAGACCTACGGCCCGGGCGAGGTGACCCCGCTGGACGAGCTGCTGCGGCCGGCCGAGACCACGCCGGCCGTGGACGCCACAGCGTTGGCTGATGAGGTGGCGCGGCGGCAGGCCGTGGTCGACCGGCTCGAAACCGACGTCGCGAAAACAAGACAGCGCCTCGCAGAGCTGGACGGCAGCCGGGCAGATGTCGTTCTGAACGGTGGCGATCTCGATGCGCTGCACAACGGGCTGCGAGACGCCGAGCAGTTGGTCAAGACCCTTGAAGCGGGGCTTACGCCCGCGCGCGCCATGCTTGCGAAGGCCCAGGCCGCCGTAGGCAAGGCGGCGCTGGAGACGCAAGCCGCGGCGGTCAAGGCCGAGCACCAGGCAGCCGCCGCCGAAGCGATGATGACCATGTACAAGCTGCTGGCCGGCGTTTGTCACAGCGCAACCGTGCTCGAGGAGCACGCGCTTGCCATCGAGGGGATGAACCAGCAGGCGCTGGGAAACGACCGCCGCGACCTGGTCATCGACATGGACATCCTGCGCCGCGCCGTGCTCGACACAATCGGCACCCGGCATGCCAGCATCGTGGTTCCTGTCCGGACTGGCGAGTCCGACGAGGCGTTCGAAGCCAGGCTATGGTCCGTGGTTGCCTCGAATGCCGGGGTCGCACCGAACGGCAAGAAAGAGCGCGGCACGACCGTGAGCTCGGCTGTGCTCGCCGAATGCAGCGCCATGCATGTCGAGCGGCGAGCGAACGAGGGTGACGATGGCTACAGCGCTCGCCGGTGGGCCGCAGTGGCCGGCGCCCTGCGTCTGCAGCTGACCGACGGCGAGAACGAGGCCGACCACCGCGACCGGTTGCGCTACGCGCTGGCGAGGCGGCTTAACGTCGATCGCAAAGGCGAGAGTGACGAGGCCTACCACCTCCGGCTTGCAAACGCCCATAGCGCGCTTGTGACGGCGCGCGAGCAATCGGATCCGCTCCGGGCGGTCGGCGAAAAAGCCCTTGCCGTCATCAAGCGGCATGCCCTCGGTCTCGAAAAGATCGCGCTTCATCGCCAACACGCGGAAGTACGAGAACTCCGTCCGATGTCCGGCGACACCGACCTCATGCGGCGCTACGGCCGCCGGAGCGACTGAATGATTGGCCGCCGGAGCTAACCCTCGTTCCTGAGAGGAACTACCATGGCAAGCGTAACCATCAGCATCCCCAACATCGGCATTGCCGCCCGCACGGCCGCGCCCGGCGCTCTACAGGCCGCGGTCAAGGCCGCAATGGACAGTGCCGAGGCTCAGCGTCGAGCGGGCGCTTCCGGGGTCCAGGACGCTATCAAGGCCGCAACTGACAACATCGAAACCCAGCGTCGGGCGGGCTGACCCCCATCGCTGCCTTGCTCAACGGGGACAAACTTCCCCGCCGCGGTCATGCAGTTCCCGGTCAGCAACCGAAGTAGCCGCGCTCGCGCAAGAAACCAGGAGCGGGGACTGTCGGGTCTTGTTCAGCAGAGTTTTATTAGAGATAACTGTCAACGCGGCTCGTCAACGCCAATCGACGCGCTGACCGACATCTTTGAGAACCGCGCGAATTTGGCTAGGAAACATTATGCTTAGAGTACTCGCGCTTGGTATTGCTGTTGCTATCTCCGGCTGCGCGAACTGGGATGCACATCAAAGCACCGAAGCGGCACTTTATGTCGGCAAACCAATCGATGCGCTCTACGACGAGTACGGAGTGCCCGTTGGCATCGCTCCTACCAGCGACGGTGGAAAATTCTTGGAATTTGAGGGACGGAAGCGCGGCTATCTCTGCACAGCCAAAGTTACAACCGATAGCCGAGGCATCATCACAAAGATCAAAACCGGCGGCCAAAACGGTTGTATAATGCCAATCTAATATCATTTACTGCTGCTATAGCCCCTGACGCGGCGCCAGCCCTAAAATGGTCGCTGCCTGGCTGGCGGACCGTGATGGCGCGCGGCCCATCCGACAAGCTAGTAGAGCAGGTCAATGTCACCGAAAGGTGTGTTGGCGAAACCCTGGCACAAGCCTTATCTGATAACAGGGATCCTACCGTGCGAGGCGCGTGAATTCTGTCGAAACTGCCTTTTTCGGCGCGCAGATTGCGTTACAAACACGACGTGAAGCCTATCGGGGAGGAGTCCAGAGGTGCCTAGGAGCTACGGTAAGCCTCCTATAACAGAAGCGGTGATTGATTTCCGCGTCAATGGTTCGGCCAAAATGGAGGATCTGGAGCGTCTATCGCAGA
This sequence comes from Mesorhizobium kamtschaticum, assembly GCF_056174585.1. Classification (NCBI taxonomy): domain Bacteria; kingdom Pseudomonadati; phylum Pseudomonadota; class Alphaproteobacteria; order Hyphomicrobiales; family Phyllobacteriaceae; genus Mesorhizobium; species Mesorhizobium kamtschaticum. The sequence continues at coordinate 4,882,834 of NZ_CM149691.1, forward strand.
AGTTGCATAGTCGTTATCCCACCAAACAGGGTATCCATGACATCGAGATCCTGGTGGGCGCTCAGAAGCCTGTTGATATGACCCCTGCCGGCTACCGTCTCACGTCGTTAGATCAAGCTGATGTCTGTGTTTTGAATATCGGCGGAATAACGACGTCGAGATCGGCACCCTACTTGGGTTGGGAAAGCCTTGAGCATTCCATGCTGGCAAACTGGAAGGCGTGGAGAAAAATTGCGGGGCTCGCAGTTCTATCAAGGATCGGTGTGAGGTTCATCAACAGGATCGACGTTCCCATTGATCAGGTTGATAAAGTACCGATCACTGACTACATCCGCCTTCGTATCGAATTTCCAAACGTGTCTGATGCGCCTTGGAGTGGGTTCTCCACTCAGCTGTCTACAGCTTCCAGGAAACCCCATTGGAACGTGAACTTAGGTGCTGGACTGGTAAACCCGCCACCCTTGCTCGGGTATGTTTCGCTCTTGCTTGACGTTGATGTATGGCGGAGCCAGGAGATACCAGCTGCCGCCAAGGGCCAGGAAGCTCTATTGACAGAAGCCAGAGAATTAAAGAATGAATTATTTGAACAATTTGTGACCGATAGGAGCCGTGAGCTGTTTCGATGAATGCGGTTGTCTCAATTAAAGGTTCCAATTCTTCACCCACGCACCAAGGGTTGCAGCAATCGGTTGCGGCGGGGGTGTCATACAATACGTTATCACTTTCCACTCAACGTGACTCTGGTTCACCTAAGCCTGTCAGAAAGCAGCATCTTGAGTTTTTGAACCAAGCAGGCGACCTAGAGGGAAAGCTTTTCAATTCGAGAGCGGCGTTCAAAATTGAAGTCGCCACAATTGCTATGCACTTAGATGGTGATTGGCGCTCAAAGCTTTTCGGCCAGATCGATCATCTACTGGACAAAGACGAGTGGGATCCCGATGACATTCCGGTGACCCAGCGCGCCTCCACCACCTTTCTTCGGATGATACTTTTCTGCGTCCATCACGGCGCCCCGGTCTGGGTGCAACCCAGTATGGAAGTTTGGTTGCGTCGTGGAGCAACGACAAAAACCGCCTCACGAGCCGGGGGACAGGGTCCGCTGGATAGTCACTTCTACAAGAGATGGCGAGCCAGAGTCTGCCTCGGGATCGACGGTAGTGTCCCGACTGCCTGCGGTCCTATTGCCGTACGAGCCAGCCCAATGGTTCAACCCAATGGGCAACCCCAAATGACGAATGCCATTGACGAGGCGCATCACCTAGTTCGCTACGTCGCATGGTCAAAACTCCGGAGAGTTGTTTTGGAAGACGGGTCAGAGAAAGTTGAGGGCCCGGCCTACAATGCCTTTTCGCTTCGGCCCGAGGAGGAATACCTCTCGACCAATTGGCTTGAGTTCTATTCGGGTGATCGAGCCAGTCAGATGCTCGAAACCGTGCGATTGACGCGGAAGGTAAGAGACGTTGGGAAAAAAAGCGCCTTTGCATATGGCGTTGCCGGAGAAATCAGAAAGACGTGTGAAAAGCGAAAGCATCAAATCAGGATCGTGCATGCGGCAGATGGAGACAATATTTCGCATGCTGAGGTGAGGCGATTCCCGCATGACGACGTCGAGCTGGAAGAAATGCTGTCCGCGTCATCGTGGTCCGCATTCGCGCTCAACACGGATTTCCCCGCCTAGAGTCGCCGCATATGGCAAGAAGAGCAAAGGCCACACGCGCTCAGGCGGGCGACCTTTCTATTTGCTCGTCCGTCGCTCTGGGAATTTGAGGATAGAGGCGCGGAGTTCGGGCTCCAGCGGCTCGTGCCCCGGCTCCTCATGCCAAACGACCTGACGCAAATCACGCTGATCGACCTTCTGGCCGCAGTTCGGGCAGTTGTAGAAATGGCCCTCTTCGCGGATGAGGTCGCCGCCGTGCAGCTTGCCGGGGATCGACGGGCCGAGATCCGATAGCTTCGTCATATCTGCATGTCCCTGCTCACGTCATCCAGCATTTTGAGTGCAGCACTCCTGTATGCTGGCAGCGACAGGCCCTGGCCAATTGCCGCAGCCCTGAACGCTGCAAAAGCGATAGATGGTTTGCAGCTACCGTCTTTGGCTGCAGCTATTAACCGGCACGCGTCCTTATAGGGTACTGCCTCCTTGTTTCGCCATTGACCTTTAAGCGCAACCTCCGCCTCGCAGATGGACGAAACGCTCATGGTTCTGCCGTCCACCAGCTTGATGGAAAGCGGTAGAAAGTTGCTCATGGCACGACCTCCCAATTGTTGAGAGCGCCGGAACGCGCCAAGGAAAGTTTGGTTTCCAAATTTGGGAACTATTTTAGCTTAATCTAATTGAATCGCCGGGCGCGGGTCAGTGTATGCGTTTGAAGTTCATAGAGCCTTTGATGCCGACCCTTGTGGAGAAGCCTCCAGAGGGCGGTGAATGGATTCACGAGATCAAGTTCGACGGCTACCGCACCCAAGTCATCATCGACGCCGAAGGCGTGCGGATCTTTACCCGCCGCGGCCTCGACTGGACGTCGAAGTACCGGGATCTCGCCAAAGCGGCCGGCGATCTCGACGTCAAAAGCGCCATCATCGACGGCGAGGTGATCGTCACGAACGAGGCTGGCCTGTCCGACTTCCGTGCACTCCGCAAAGCAATCACCAGCCGGCAGCACGACCTCTATTTCGTGGCCTTCGATCTGTTGCACCTGAACGGATACGATCTTCGCGATATGCCGCTCAAAGACCGCCGGGCTGGGCTATACGCGATAGTTCCGCCCGGGCTCCGCATCCAATTCAGCGAGGCGCTGCCCGGCGATGCCAAGGCGATCTTCGAACTGGTCGACAAGGCCGGGCTGGAGGGCATGGTCTCGAAGCGCAAAGACAGTAAGTACCGGAGCGGCAAATCGACGGCCTGGCTGAAGATCAAGGCATACCATCGACGAATACGAACTTCTCGGCGTCGAGCGCGAGGCGGGCAAACCGGCCTTCGCCCTGATGGCGGAGCGTGGCACCGGGCGCTATGTCGGCAGCGCCTTCATCACCTTGAACCGGGAAATGCGCGAACGGCTCTGGAAACGCGTCCAGGACCACGCAGGAGCGGCGCCAAAGGGCATGAAGCGGCCGGCGACGCAGTGGGTCAAGCCCGGGCTGATCGGCCGTGTGAAGCATCTACGGGGCGAGGATGACCTTCGGCACGCTTCGCTGCAGGATTTCAGAGAGGAGGACTAGATGCCGATTAGACGAAAGGCTGTGGACGCCGGGATTTTTGATCGTGCCGAACTGGCCATGCTAGGGCGGGTTTTCGACCAACTCAAACTCGTCGACGACCAATCACCCGATGCGCAGGGCCGATTGGCGTCCCGGATCATTGCCAACTACATGGCCGGGATAAAGGATGAGGCCGAGCTCGCCTCACTGTCGAGACAGCCGCTGGGGCGTTAGCCCAGGGCGTAACAATTTGAGGGTCGTCAAGACGGTGGAACCTAATATCGGCACCGAGCTTAAGCGGTCATGACCACACGCGGAATCAACTTTCTGGACCGATGGCTCGCCAACAATGTCCCCGAGACGACGAAGGCCGATGTCATCTCCGTTGACGAACTTACGCACAAACTGATCGCGGACGCCAAGGCCCTCGGCATCAAGCGGGGCGAGATCGACGAAGAGGTCGACAGCCTCTATCGAACCATCCTCGACGCGATTGTGCATTACGACCCAGGCTTGCCAGAATAGCCCTTGCCACCGGGATGAAGGTGAGGAATAAATTCCTTCGTTGCGGCGAACCCCTCAAAACGGAGATCGCCAATGGCCAGATCAAAACCTTCCCAGCAGTTATCGCAGACCGAGATCGAGCGCTTCCTGGTGGCAGCGGAAGCGCTGCACCTGAGCATCATCAAGCCGTTCATATCGCCACACTGCGATCATTACCGCGCCACTCGAACCCTGCACGAAGTGCTGTTGAAGGTCGTGCGGGACGTGACCGGCGAGGAAGTCGAGTTCATCCGGTGGAACACTACAGGACCGGTGCGTCCCCCTACGGCTGGGTAGACCATCGAGCTTTGCCGACATCATCAAAAACAAAGCCCCGGCGCGGGGTGAGGCGCCGGGGCTTTTAGTCATGTACGAGCTACATTCCATGTCCGCATATGATGGTGCGCTCAACTGCTCAACAAACGGTAAGTTCAGCATGCAACTTGAAGCTGATCGGCAGCGAAATTGCGACTGGACGCCGACGCTCGATCGAAGGTAACGATTGACGGAACATTAGCTGCTTCTAAGAGATTGTTGCGTGCGGCAGGTGGTGCCCTCCATCGCCCGCCGAAGATCGGGCCTCCGATCGGCCCCTTCTCCGCCAGAGGGGTGCGGGCTTTCGCGCTACTGGGGGGAGGGCGTGACCGACATGCCGGCTGGCGATCTGCACCTGCCCTCACATTTCTCATAGACCAGGAGACGAGCCTATCGTCTATCGGAAGCCTCAAGTCTGTCGAGGTCGAGTTGCCCGGCCGCGTGCGCCTCTGCAGATGTCCTAAAGGGTCCAATCGGTCTGGTTCGCGTCCCTCTAAAAGTCACCACATAGACGTAGCCGCCATCTACCTTGTCGACTGTAACAGTGTTCGGAATCGGCTGATCGAATGCCATCGATTTTGAATCCTCCCTTTGCTTCCCGAAGAGGCGCTTTCGAAGCGCGGTTTCCTCACGCGCTTTGTTCGGTAACGTGAATCCCATGGTACCCATACATCGCTTTGCAGCTTGGACACACGTACGGCATCCCCGGAAGCGAACGGTTCTGAGTCAGTTTGAGGAAGATGCCTTTCGCCTCACAGACAGGGCAATAGGGCAGGCCTGACGCCTTGCCATCTTTAGCCTGATAGCGAAAACCGTTGTGGTCGACGAGATTTTCAGCCCTGTACTTGACCAACGCGGATAGCCTGCTGATCTCGGCATCTTTCTCGTGGAGAAGCTGCGAAACGTCGACGAGGCCCAACTTCGCATCGGCGAGAGCCGCGGTCAATTCGGCGACTTTCAGCTTCAGCGTTGCTTGGTCGATCTGTGCATCTATCGCCTTGATCTCCTTGACGATCGATAGCGCTGACCCGACAGCCGCGATTGTCCCCGGTATATCCATTCTGCCCCCCAGGCGCTTGGCAGCAGCAAATCACCATCGGGTTGCCGGCACAAGCGTCAACGCTGTCCTTGGATCAGGCTATTCGTTACAAAGCACCAACCCAAAGAAATCACTCCGAAGCCGAAGAAGCGCTAAAGGGCTCGGCGCAGTCGGCGACATATCCTGTGATAGATTGGCGAGCTTTGAAGGTCTCGGGCTGCGTGCGTGAGCAGCAGGACGACAAACAGAACCACCACTGCAGATGCGAACCCGGTGACGAGAGCCATGCCCGCAAACGTCGCTGACGTCTGGATGTTCCTTTCGAAAATGGCCGGCGCCAGTTGGGAGCTGGGTGGGCTTGGGATGAAGCCGGCCAAGCGGACAGCAGGTCCGCCGCAAGCAAATGCTAATATACCGAAGGCGATCCCTGCATATGGTGTGATCGCGGAAGCTAGCCAAGCGCGTCTCGCTATTTGGTCCACTCTGCGCCATTGGCCCGCTGCCTCACGGTGGCGGGCTTTCTATTCTTTGTGCGGAACGATGTAACTATTGCTCGCGGCATTGCTTCCTACGCCCCGTGTGACAACAACGGTGGTATACCCTGGAGGCAGAGAGCCAGTGACAGTTTCGTCAACGGGATGGCATCGTCCGACAATTTCCCCGTTGGGAGCAGCAGCGAGCTTGTCTTTCAATGAAGCTCGGCACTGATCAAGCGACGCATATGTGGTCGGCGCGCCATCAATGGGCTTGCAAACGGCAGCCTCGCCAGGGCTGCAAGAGAGTAGAATCATCACTGCCGCGGTTGCCGGGTCCATTCTCGAAGCTCCACTGAGGGACGAGCTTCAACGCGGATCGACGGCCTTTGTTGCACACAGCCGCGCCACAGTGCGGCCCGCTGCCTCCGGTGGCGAAAACGGAGGCGACACAGGGCCGCCTCCGTCATTCAGGCAAAATAGGTCAACAGAAACACCAGCGAGGCGAAGAACCGCGCGCCGATTCGGATTCTGAAGCCCTTCCCGTAGACAACCGTGATGTCCATGGGGTGCTCCTTTCAGGAGCCAAGCGCTCAGCTCAATGTTTTCAAAACGAAGTTCGAACTTCAGGTGAGTATGAGAGCGCCGGTCACGTGCGGCGAAAGGCGGTGCGTAACGACCCCGAAGGGTCCAGCCCGGATCGATTGAGGGATCCGGTGACCTTTTGCAGGACTTGTTGATGGCCCTGAAACCAGCGCGTTTTGATTTCGCGAGCATATGGTCTCAACAAAAACCGACCAGCGCAAGCGATCATTGCTGTGACCGAGTGTACAATTTGTCCAGACGGCCCGCTGCCTTACAAATGAGAAATCAAGCGAGTGATAGCCATTATAAAGACCTCGAAGCTTGGGAGCAGGAATAAGCTTGCGCCGAGCAATAGAAGGCAAAAGCACAGCACTGAAAGAATTGGCCACTTCCGATCTAAATGCTCATAGTAAACAGTCAGGGCAATGGCCGCAGCGCCTGAGCCCACCGCATGTTGTTCCCTCTCGACGATTTCGAGCGCTTCCTTCGATACCAAAATTCCGTAGACAGGCTGTTGAGTTCCGAATGTGATAATCTTCTGGATATGGGCCAGATCTCTGCCGGCCCGCCGGACTTCTTCGGCATCCCTGTCACCTTGAACAGCTTCAACGTATTCTCTGCGGCTGCGGTAACGTCGTATTTGCCTCGGGCAAGCCGCCCAGAACAGCAGTAGGCCGATTAAAATAACGACGCCGCCGACGTAAAGCAGGTAGATACGTTGCAGGACCGAGAAAAAGAGAGGGGCCAAGTTCTGGGGAAAATTTCATTACCAGGTTTTGGAAAGATTCACCCCACAGCACGGCATATCCCAACACAGGAACCAAGCTGGCAAATTGTGGAAGCTTTGTGCGCGTTAGAGCCGCAGGATATGTCCATCTCGGGGTGAACATCAGTTTAAGTACCTTGCGCGTATATTTGTACGTATGACGGTTCAAAAGAAAGAAAGTGCAAACAAAACAAAGGCATGTGGCGGAGGGAGTGGGATTCGAACCCACGGTGAACTTGCGCCCACGCCGGTTTTCAAGACCGGTGCCTTAAACCGCTCGGCCATCCCTCCGTCGTGATTTTTCAATCACTTGGATCGTGCGCTTCCGAAGGGTTTTCGCCGTCGGCGCCGGATTGGCACCGAAGGCGTTCCTGACCGGTTCGCAGTTCATTCCTGTAAAGCGGCATTGAGGGCCGCGTCAACCACCGCTGCGGCGCCTTCCTGTTGACCGGGCAAGCGCCGGACTCAATTTACGGAAGCCGTGGGGGAGGTGGAGCGATCCTCAGAGGTGGCACCCGCTCAACGATGAGGCGGGGAACGTTCAATCGTGTCACACAGGGGAAAAGGGGATGAATTTCGGCGTTCGCAATTCCTGGGCTATTTTTGCCGCCTGGAAAATTGTCATCAGAACGACGATCGGTTCACCCTCTGTCGGGTTGATCGTCAGCACCACACGGCCGAGTTCGTCGCTCATGCCGCAAGTCCAGCCCTTGATCGCGATCATCCCGGCCATGTGCCCGAGGCTTTACGCGGTCTGAAGCCGGTTGACGGAACCTTCGCCGGACATTGTTACCAGCCGTGCGACGGCAAATGCGGCCATAATTACGAAAAACGCCGTGATGTTCAGGAACATCGTTGACGCAAAAATGCTCGCGCTCTGGTCATAGCAGCTAGCGAATTCCATGACGCCTTACCCCCTTCAACGCTTAACGAACTGCGGACCGCACCCATCGATAAGAATGATCTCGATTTGGGTAAAATTCAAGCGATTGCTAATATACTCGACGCAGCGAAAGCTGGTGGGCTGAAACGGAGGAAGCAAAACATGCCTGAGGGCGCACCGGGCGCAGCAGGGCGCCGTCACAATCTTGCCCGGTTCCGGCCACAATCGGTTAATATCGTGATAAACAATTCCTGCGCACAAAGGATCGGGGTTCAGGGCGCCGTTGGTGTTGTCGAGTGAGTGCTTTGGCTCCTCTGCTGTTCAAACCACGGCGTTTTGATTGAGACTGTAGGGGATTTCAGGAAAAATGCAGGCTACGGCGCGCCCGCGTCTTCGTCGCGCTTCCACGCTTACGCTGCTTGCCGCGTCTGCAGCCTTGCTGGCGGCTTGCGCGTCCCAGCCTGAGCCGAAGGGGATGGTCAATCCCAAGCCTCGCTCCAAGGAATACTTCGCCGAAACCGAATATGGCGTGAAGGCAAGTCCGCGCGTCCAATTCATGCGGCGCGGCGGCGGTCGCGACCAGCTCGGCAAACCCTACCAAGTGCGCGGCAAGTGGTACTATCCCAGGGAAGACAAGCGCTACGCCAAGGTCGGCCTGGCCTCGTGGTATGGCGACGCCTTCCACGGCCGGCTGACCGCCAATGGCGAAGTCTATGACATGACGCATTTGACGGCCGCGCATCCGACCATGCCGCTGCCGAGCTACGCCCGCGTCACCAATCTCGAAACCGGCAGTTCGGTCATCGTGCGCGTCAACGACCGGGGGCCGTATCATGAGAACCGCATCATCGACGTCTCGGAGCGCGCGGCGCAGATGCTCGACTACGCCAAGGTCGGCACCGCGAAGGTCAAGGTCGAATATGTCGGCCGCGCGCCGCTCGATGGCGACGACGACCAGTATTTGATGGCGTCCTACCATCCAGGCAACAGGATTCCGGATCCGTCGGATGGCCTGCCAACCGGTGTCATGGTGGCCATGAACGGGCCGTCGCCAAGCGTGCCGGTGGGCGCCGCCGCCGTACCGTTCCCCGGTCAGTTGACGAATTCCGGCGAGGCGTTCGCCGCGCAGCCGTCCCTGTCAGCTCAGGCGCCGGCTTTCGGCGACGTGGTGCTCCCCGATTTCGGACCGATCGTGCCGGAGCGCCCCGAGATTGGCCTGCCGCCGCAGTCGCCGTTCGCGGTGGCGTCGCTGTCCTATGCGGATGAGCGCGTAAAGCGCGCCGATGTCTTTGCCGCGCTCGACGACAGCGGCATGGCGCCCGCCGACATCCTGCGGTCGTGGAAAAAGTCCAATCCGCAGGCCTCGCCGTCCAGCGCCGACTATGTCGCCGCAGGCACGTTCGACGATGCCGCCGAAGCCAAGCGCGTGGCCGCCGCACTTCAACCCTTCGGCAGAACCGAGATCCAGCGTTCCGATCTCGACGGCAATGACTGGTATGCGGTCAATCTCTATCCGAATGGCCATGGCGGCGTGGATGATCTGCTGCAGGCGGCATGGTCGCACGGCGCGCCGGACGCTCTGGCTGTGCGCAACTGATCTATTTTGCCCGCGCGGTTGATCCTGCGGAAAAAACCCTGATAGCTTGGTTGTGCCAAAACCGGCAAACGGGTCGAGATTTCATGCAGTTGCGCGCCTTTCGGCCATTTGCCGGCTTTCTGGGACTGGCTTTGCTGCTGCTTTGCCTCGTTCCAGCCCAAGCGCAGCTTTTCGAGACCAAGGCCACACAGGCGTTCATGATCGATGCCGACACCGGCACGGTGCTGTTTTCGAAAGACGCCGACAAGCCGATCCCGCCGGCCTCGATGGCCAAGCTGATGACCATGGAAGTGGTTTTCAACGCCATCAAATCAGGGCGCCTCAAACTCGACGACACGTTCGTGGTCAGTGAAAACGCCTGGCGCAAGGGCGGCGCGCCGTCGGGAACATCGACGATGTTTGCCAAGCTCAAATCGGCGATCCGGCTCGAGGACCTTATCCAGGGCGTGACCGTGCAAGCCGCCAATGACGGCTGCATCATCATCGCCGAGGGCATGTCCGGATCCGAGGACAATTTTGCCGCGCAAATGACGGAACGGGCGCGCCAGATCGGCCTGAAAACATCGACCTTCGTCAATTCGACCGGCCTGCCGGCCGACGGCCAGCAGACGACGGTGCGCGAACTGGCGCAGCTGGCCCTGCATCTTTGGCGCGATTACCCGGATTTCTATCGCTATTACGGCCTGAAGGATTTCACCTGGAACAAGATCTCGCAGAGGAACCGCAATCCGCTGCTGGCCATGGATATCGGCGCCGATGGCTTGGCTGTCGGCGCGAGCGAGGCGTCCGGCTTCGGCATCGTCGCTTCGGTCAGCCACAACGGCACGCGGGTGATCATGGCGATGAGCGGGCTGGCCAATGACAAGGAACGTGCCGAAGAGGCGCGAAAGCTGCTCGACTGGGGCGCGCGCTCCTTCCAGAAAACCGAGATTTTCGCCAAGGACGAGGTGGTCGGCGAGGCCCAGGTTTTTGGCGGCGCGAAATCCGGCGTGACGCTGAAGGCAAAAGGGCCGATCGACATCTTCCTGCCGATCACCAACCGCGACAAGCTGACGGCCAAAATCGTCTACACCGGCCCGGTTGCGGCACCCGTGGAGGAGGGCCAGCCTGTGGGCGCGCTGCGCGTCTGGATCGGCGACACGCTGAGCCAGGAGACGCCGCTTTTCGCCGCCGAGTCGATCAGTGTCGGCACGTTGCCGCAGCGCGCTCTCGATGCGGTCAAGGAACTGGCGATCGGCTGGCTGCGATAGCACCGACGGCATGGACGTTTTCCCGAACGCGGACTATCTAGAGCGCAACAATCCACTCCAACACGGACAAAGGCCCTTTCGATTGGCGCGCGGATTTTTCATCACCTTCGAAGGCGGCGAAGGCGCAGGCAAGTCGACGCAGATCGAGCGGCTGGCGGGGAAGATGCGCGCCAAGAAGTATGATGTCCTGCTCACACGCGAACCGGGCGGCTCGCCGGGCGCCGAAGCGGTCAGGCATGTGCTGCTTTCAGGGGCGGCAGAACCATTCGGGCCGAAGATGGAAGCGCTCCTCTTCGCCGCCGCCCGTTCCGACCATGTCGAGCAGGTCATCCGGCCGGCGGTCGAGCGCGGCTCCATCGTGCTGTGCGATCGTTTCCTGGATTCTTCGCGCGTCTACCAGGGCGTCACCGGCGGGATCGACCCGGCGTTCATGGATGCGCTGGAACAGGTCGCCATCAACGGCATGATGCCCGACATGACGCTGATCTTCGATATCGATCCGGCCGAAGGCCTCAGGCGCGCGACGCTGCGGCGCGGCAGCGATGCCGACGCCGATCGCTTCGAGAAGGAAACGCTTGCCATCCATCAGGCCCGTCGCGAGGCCTTCCTGGCGATCGCCGCGGCCGAGCCGGGACGCTGCATCGTCGTCGACGCGTCCGCCGATCCCGACACGGTGGAGCACGTCGTCACCGCGGCCGTGTTCGCGGCTCTGGAGGCGAGGGCACCCGCGCGCAACAGGCAGGCCGCACCGGTATGATCTTCGAACGCATTGCGCCGGAACAGCATGATACGCTGGACGGCGTGCCAGAACCCTCGGAAACGCCCCGTCTGGTCGGGCACCGGCGGGCGGCCGAGATGCTTGCCGCCGCCTATCGATCGGGAAAGCTGCCGCATGCGCTGATCTTCGCCGGACCTGTCGGCATCGGCAAGGCGACGCTGGCCTTCCATCTGGCGCATCATTTGCTGAAGCACCCGGCCTTCGCGCAGGCGCCGGAAAGCCTTGCCGTGCCCGATCCGGCATCGCCGCTGTCTCGCCAGATCGCGACCGGGGCGCATCCGGGCGTGCTGCATCTGACCCGTCCGATGAACGACAAGACCAAGAGCTTCAAGACCGTCGTCACCGTCGACGAGATCCGCAGGGTCAACCGGTTCCTGTCGATGACCTCGCATGACGGCAGCTACCGGGTCGTCATCGTCGATCCCGCTGATGACATGAATGCCAATGCCGCCAATGCCTTGCTGAAGAACCTTGAGGAACCGCCGGCGCGAACGCTTTTCATTCTCATCGTCCATGCGCCGGGCAGCCTGCTGCCGACGATCCGCTCGCGCTGCCAGGTGATACGCCTGACGCCGCTCGATGCCGACGATTTGCTGGCGGTGCTGCAGACCGCCGAACCGCCGCCACCGGACGATCCGGCCGCGCGGGCGGCGCTGGTCGAACGGGCAGGGGGCAGCGCCCGCAATGCGATCCTTTTGACGCAATATGGCGGGCTGGAGATCGCCCAGACGCTCGATGGGTTGGTGGCGAAGGGAAAGAGCGACATCGGCGGCGCCTATCGGCTCGCGGAAGCCGTCGCCGGCCGCGACCAGGCGATCCAGTTCGATATCTTCAACCGCCGGGCGCTCGACCTTTTGTCGGATGCGGCAAGCCGGGCAGCGCTCGCCGGCGACCTCGCGCGGGCCAAAACGCTATCCGACACCTGGCATGAGGCGCTGGACGCGATTTCCGAGACAGAGACCTTCAATCTCGACAAGAGACAGCATGCCTTGACCATGATCGATCGCCTGAAGTCCGCGATGTGAACAGTCGTTCGGCGACGCTTTCGACGTAGGCGGCCTGCTTTCAGGCAAGGGCCGTATTGTCGGACTGGCTTTTTCGCAGCACCGCGAGCGCGGCATCGTATTTCGCGCGATTGGCCCAATAGATGGTGGCGAAGAGCAGCGCCTGGTCGCGGAAAGGCACGTGGTCCACCGTGTCCGTAGCGGCTTCGGCTTCGATCCAGTCAGCGTGAAAGTCGGCGGCTGCCTTCCTGTCGCCACCGAGAGCCATCTGCTGGAACCGGTGCATATGATCCTCGATGTCGAGGTAGCGATCGGCCCAGACGATCGACCATTGCCGGTTCTGCATGGTGAATTTGCGAATCCATTGCTCGCTCAGGTCCATGTCGCCTTCGGGCTTGGAGTACATGACGTTGCGGCGCGCTTCGAGCAATGTGTTGGTGGCGACGACTTCGTTTTCGCGCCACAAAAGCCGCATCGCCGGATCATTCAGAAACCGGTCCCGCATAGATGGGATGGGGAAAGGCGCTTTCCCTCAGCCCATCGATCTTGAAATAGACCAGCAGTTCGGACGCCACGCTGGCTTCGAGTTCGTTGCGCTCCATCTTGCCGTGGAAAGCCTCGAATCCGATGCCCGGGATAAAGGGCATATGAGCGGCGTGCCAGATTTCATGCAGGAGGTAGAGATCTTCGATGGCCGGGGACGCATAGTCATCCCGGCGCATGGTCAGTCCCCACCAGGTGCAGAAATGGGCGCGCTCCAGGCGGTCGTTGGTGGTCTCGCAGATGAAGCGGGGCAGGCGGGCATACTGATCGACGATGCCGTGGACATAGCCGCCTTGGCGATGCGAGGATCGGAATGCTTCTGTCTTCCAGTGCGCCTGGCAATGGGCATGGACGTCATCGCTCGTCACAAGCGGGATCAAATTCTTCATGACAACGTCTCGGAATTCGGACCGGCCATGCCGATCCGTTCCGCCATGCCTGGCGTCAGGCACAAGCGTGGCCGGGCATCGACCGCCCCGGGGGCGCGCGTCAGATAGGAGGCCAGATCGGGATCGTTCTGCGCGCCCGCCGCGGCCTGGGCAAGAATGAAGACGTCCGCGGGTGTCAAGGCAAGGCCGAGCGCCTGGCCGGCATGTTCGGCGACGCTGCCTTGAATGCCGGCGTAACGGCGCGCCATGGCGAAGACGTCGAACCGCTCCATCAACCGTATTCCCAATTGCAGCGATGTCAGGTTTTTGAACCATTGATTGCCAAACAGGCCGAGATTCTCCGATCGGCAGAACACCCCGCCGATGCGGTCGTAATAGGCGCCGAACGGCTTGGACAGGCTGATCACCACGGCGCTCACGCAAGGCGCGTCGGCGAGGATCGTCTCCGCCGGAGGTTCGCCGGTCGCCCCGACATAGGTCAAATCGAGGACGAGCTGGGCCAGGTTCGCGCGCTGGCTCAGCCGGCGCAGAAAGGCATTGGCCTGCGGCCACACCATGCCATCGATGGCCGAGGGCTGGCTGAGACAGAGCAAATCCTGGGGATTGACGGTATCGGCGACATCGCGCCAGGCGTGGCGTTCATACTCCACCACCGGAACGCCACAGGCTTCCGCATAGGCTTTGTAGCCCTCATATTCGCCGCGAAAGATCACAAGCCGAGGGGAAAACCCCTCGACGCGTGCGCGGTTACCGTAGTCGGCAATCAGATGAAAAAGCGGCTCGCTTGCACCCGATGTCGGATAGCTGAATGGAAAGGCAGCCGCGTCCAGGGGCGCCATCGGCTTTGCCCAACCGAGCCAGGTGTCGAAAAACCGCCTGTGCAGTGCGTTCTGCTTTCCGGTCCAGGCATGGCGAAACTGATCGAGATAGGCGGCGCGGATCGGATCGGGGCCGTTTCCCCCACTGTTGCCGAGCAGCTCGGCCTTCACGGTTTCGATCTCGGGCGTGACAAGGGCGTAAACGGTTTTGCTGGCGCCGGCCTGACGCAGGCGCGCATCAAGAGCCTGTCGCGGATCATATTGCGTGGTCGTGGCCATGCCGGTCTGCCCTTTTGCACCGCCGCGAAACTACGGATGGCGACTTAGCTTTGCAACGGTCCAGCAGCCGGCGCTCGGCTGGTGTTATCGAAGCAGCGCTGGCTCCGGCGATATCACCAAGGTCGGGACTTGGCATGAAGCGCTGGACGCTATATCTGAGACCTACACCTATATCTGAGACCGACACCTACAATCTCGACAAGAAGCAGCACGCCTTGACCATGATCGACCGCCTGAATTCTGCGATGCGAATGTGACGGACTTCTTGGTGCATGCCGTTGCCCCACTTTTGGGCGGCATGCATTGGCCTCGGGATGGCAATCGCCATTCCGATGCGATATCCACCGCCACGGCTTCCATTCAGACATTCATGATGGTTCATTCATGTCACGCGACACATTCTACATCACGACCGCGATTTCCTATCCGAACGGCAAGCCGCATATCGGCCATGCCTACGAACTGATCGCCACCGACGCGCTTGCGCGCTTCCAGCGGCTCGACGGCAAGCAGGTCTTCTTCCTCACCGGCACCGATGAGCACGGCATCAAGATGCTGCAGACGGCGAAGCGCGACGGCATTTCGGCGCGCGAACTGGCCGATCGCAACTCGGCCGATTTCAAGCGCATGGCAACCGCGCTCAACGCCTCCAATGACGATTTCATCCGCACCACCGAAGAGCGGCATTACGCGGCCTCGCAGGCGATCTGGAAGGCGATGGACGCCAATGGCGACATCTACAAGGGCGGTTATGCCGGCTGGTACTCGGTGCGCGACGAAGCCTATTACGGCGAGGAGGAGACGGAGGTCCGTCCCGACAATATCCGCTATGGGCCGCAGGGAACGCCGGTCGAATGGGTCGAGGAAGAGAGCTATTTCTTCCGCCTCTCGGCTTACCAGGACATGCTCATCGCGCTTTATGAAAGCCAGCCCGACTTCATCGGCCCGGCCGAGCGCCGCAATGAGGTGATGAGTTTCGTCAAATCGGGATTGAAGGACCTGTCGATCTCGCGCACCACTTTCGATTGGGGCGTGCCGGTGCCTGGTGACGACAAGCATGTCATGTATGTCTGGGTCGACGCCCTGACAAACTACATCACCGGCGTCGGCTATCCCGATGAAAATGATGAGAAATGGCGTTTCTGGCCGGCCGATGCGCATATCATCGGCAAGGACATTGTGCGCTTCCATGCGGTTTACTGGCCGGCCTTCCTGATGTCGGCCGGCATCCCGCTGCCGAAGCGCGTTTTCGGCCACGGTTTCCTGTTCAACCGCGGCGAGAAGATGTCGAAATCGGTCGGCAACGTCATCGACCCGTTCACCATGGTCGAGCATTACGGTCTCGACCAGGTGCGCTACTTCTTCCTGCGCGAAGTGCCGTTCGGCCAGGACGGCAGCTACAGCCATGAAGCGATCGTCAACCGCACCAACGCCGATCTTGCCAACGGCCTCGGCAATCTGGCGCAGCGCTCGCTGTCGATGATCGCCAAAAACTGCGGCGGCGTGGTGCCGAAGCGCGGCGATTTGACGGAAGCCGACAGCGCCATCCTGGATCAGGCGGTGGCGGCTCTTGCCACCGCGCGCAAAGCAATGGCTGGGCAAGGCATTCATCTGGCACTGGCGGCGATCTTCGATGTGGTGGCGGAAGCCGATCGATACTTCGCTGGACAGGCACCATGGGCGCTGAAGAAAACCGATCCGGAACGCATGGAAACGGTGCTGTGGACAACCGCGGAGGTGGTTCGACGCGTCACCCTGCTGTGCCAGCCCTTTGTTCCGGGGTCGGCCGCGAAGCTGCTCGACCTGCTGGCGGTGTCGGCGGACAAGCGTGACTTCGAGCATGTCCACGCCGACTATGCGCTTGTGCCCGGCACGGCATTGCCCGTACCGGAGGGCGTATTTCCGCGTTATGTCGAACAGCCGGGCGCGAACGCCTGATGCTTGTCGACAGCCATTGCCATCTGGATTTTCCAGATTTCGCCGAGGAGCGGGCGGCCATTGTCGCCCGCGCCAAAGCGGCCGGAATCGGCCGCATGGTGACGATCTCGACCCGTGTGAAGCGGTTTCAGCAAATCCTTGAAATCGCAGAGACTTTCGACGAGGTTTACTGCTCGGTCGGTACCCATCCGCACAATGCCGCCGAGGAACTGGACATCACAACCGCAGAGCTTGTCCGCTTGTCTGCCCATCCGAAGGTGGTGGCGATCGGCGAGGCCGGGCTGGATTACTTCTACGACAAGGCGCCGCGCGATGCGCAGGCGCAGGGTTTTCGCAATCACATCGCCGCCGCTCGTGAGACCGGCCTGCCTCTCGTCATCCATTCGCGCGACGCCGATGACGACATGGCGGCCATTCTCGAGGACGAAACAGGGAAGGGCGCCTTCCCCTTCATCCTGCACTGTTTTTCATCGGGACGCCGGCTGGCCGAAATCGGTGTCTCGCTCGGCGGCTATGTGTCGTTCTCGGGTATCCTGACCTTCAAGAATTCGGCCGAATTACGCGCCATCGCCGCCGATGTACCGCATGACCGGCTGCTCGTCGAAACAGACGCACCCTACCTGGCGCCGATACCCTTTCGCGGCAAGCGCAATGAGCCGGCCTATGTCGCGCACACCGCCAAGGTGCTGGCCGAAACGATTGGCGTCAGCGAGGCTGAAGTCGCTGATCTGACGACGAACAATTTCTTCCGGCTGTTCGGCAAGATGCCGCGGCCTGCCGAGCAGAGCGCCTGAACGATGACTGACCGGCTGCGCCTCACCATTCTCGGCTGCGGCTCGTCGCCAGGCACGCCGCGCATCACCGGCGACTGGGGCAATTGCGATCCGGCCAATCCGAGGAACCGGCGCATGCGCACGGCAGCGCTGGTCGAACGGATTGCCGCCGATGGCCGCCGTACCACCGTGGTCATCGACACCGGGCCGGATTTCCGCGAGCAGATGCTGCTGGCTTCGGTCAAACGCATCGATGCGGTCGTTTATACGCACCCGCATGCCGACCATATCCACGGCATCGACGATCTGCGCGGCTATGTGCTCGAGCAGCGCCACCTGATCGACATCCATGCCGACCAACCGACGATGCTGCGCCTGCGGCAGGCGTTCGGCTATTGCTTCGAGACGCCGCCGGGCAGCTCCTATCCGCCGATCGTGCGGGCCCATATCATCGACCACGCAAAGCCCGTGGTGATCGAAGGCGAGGGGGGTGCCCTCACCCTCGAACCGCTGCCGCAGTTCCATGGCGACATCATCTCGCTCGGTTTCCGCATCGGTGGGCTGGCCTATTGCCCTGATATCAGCGGCTTTCCCGACGCCACGGCCGAGCGGTTGCACGGCCTGGAGATGCTGATCATCGACGCGCTGCAGTACAACACCCATCCCAGCCATTTGTCGCTCGGCCAGGCGCTGGACTGGATTGGGAAGCTGGCACCCAGGAATGCCGTGCTGACCCATATGCACGTGCCGCTCGACTATGCGACCGTGATGGCCGAGACGCCTGATAAGGTGGTCCCGGCCTATGATGGCATGGTGATCGAAATTCCTTATGAATCAGCGCGATAAATACGCCTGTTCATTGTTCCGTTCGCTTCCTTGGCCCAATATCAGCAGCGTTCCAATCCGCTCATAGCCCATGCGGGGATAAAGCAGCGCTCCGGCATGCGTCGCCAACAGCATCGAGCATCGCGCTCCACGAGCCTGGTCGTCCTGCAGCATTTTGGACATCAGCGCCTGGCCGATACCGCGACGCCGGTGCGCAGGCTCGACATACATGGCCGCGCACCAGGTGGCGCCGACAGCGTCTATGCTGCGCACACGCCCGACGATAGCGTCACCATCGACCGCCACATATTGGCGGAACGGCGCACCGTCGCCGAGCAGATCGGCCGCAATCGGCCGCCTGCGGATGATCGTTGCCAATTGCGCCGCCCGTTCGACTGTCTGGACGCGCTCAATCGAGACGGCCGCCGGCGGGCTTGGAATCTGGCGCAATGGCTGGACGAAAAAACCTTCCGTCCGCAGCAGTCGGTAGCCGAGAGCCTTGTATGCGGCTCGCGTCGGCCCATCCGGTTCGTCGTTTGCGATCACGACGGAAATGGCGAAACCCGGCCGCGCATGCTGCCGCACGATCGCATCGGCTTCCTGGGCAGCGACGTCATGGACGACCCATTCCTCGCCACGGTAGTCGCGAGCATTCTTACGCGGCGCATCGCGCATCGCCCACAATGGCCCGACGCGGCTGACCTCGTAGGGAAAGGTGCGGCTTTTGTCGGTGCTGTAGCCATGTACGAACACCTCGATCGCCGATTCCAGCTCGCGCTTGGCTGCTGTCATCCACGCAGCGTAGCGTTGGCAATCCACATGAGGCAACAGACATCGAGCGTCTCAAGCCTATGAAAAGCAGCAGTAATTTCCAGCTGCTGGCCAATGTATCAGTTCCATAATCTATCTTATGCGACTTTCTGATGTACGAGCAAAGTTAAAATGTCCCACTTCTGCAAAGTAGGAATGTCGCTTCCCCTTTGCTGAATGCCATTCTCCCCGGCGCCGTTTGTGAGGGAGACAGCAAGTGGGATTTGTTTTGATGAGCGAACGCGAGCTCCAACGCATAGAGGTTCTATCGAAGGCCATCGAGCGAAGGATGACGACTGTCGCGGCAGCACATGTGCTTGGATTAACCAGGCGCCAGGTGCAGAGGCTTTTGAAGTCGTTTCAGGCCGATGGTGCTTCCGGACTGCGCCACAAGGCGCGCGGCCGACGCTCGAACCGTCAGATTGTCGACGGCGTTCGGGACTTCACTCTATCGCTCATCCGCGAACACTATCTGGACTTCGGCCCGACTCTTGCGGCTGAGAAGCTGGCTGAGGATCATGGTGTCACCGTATCGCGTGAGACGCTTCGCAAATGGATGGCTGAGGCCGGAATCTGGCTGTCGCGCAAGCAGCGCCGGACATTCCATCAGCCGCGCTTGCGCCGCGAAGCCTATGGCGAGTTGGTGCAGATCGACGGCAGCGAGCATCGATGGTTCGAGGAGCGGGGCGGTCCATGCACCCTGCTCGTCTTCATCGATGACGCGACCGGCAAGCTTCAGCAGCTGCGCTTCGTGAAGTCGGAGAGCACGTTCAGTTACTTCGAGGCCTTGGATCTTTATCTGAAGGCGCACGGCTGCCCAGTGGCATTCTATTCCGACAAGCACACGGTGTTTCGGGTGGCGAAGGCCGAGGCTCGTGCCGGCCGCGGCATGACCCAATTCGGCCGAGCCTTGTCCGAGCTCAACATCGAGATCCTGTGCGCCAATTCGAGCCAGGCCAAGGGCCGGGTCGAACGTGTCAATCGCACGCTGCAGGACCGGCTTGTGAAGGAACTGCGTCTTGCTGGCATCTCAGATATCGAAGTAGCCAACGCTTTTCTGCCGGCATTCACGACCAGCTTCAACGACAAGTTTGCGAAGATCCCTACCCGGCCGGACAATCTTCATCGTGTCTTGAACATGCCGGCCGATCGACTCCGCGACCTGCTCTGCAAACGCGAGCAGCGCTATGTCGGCCAGCAATTGTCTTTCTCCTACGAACGCAAGCAGATCATGCTGGAGAAGAACGATATCTCATGCGGCCTGGTCGGCAGATATGTCGATATTTACGAGTTCGCCGACGGTCGCCTGGATGTTCGGTGGAAGGCATGCTCCCTGCCCTACACTGTCTTCGACAAAGAGCAGCGCGTCACCCACGCCGCGGTCACCGAGAACAAGCGGCTTGGCGAGGTTCTGTCCTGGATCAAGAGCCAGCAAGATGAGGCTCGGCCCGCGCCGAAGATTAAGACGAACAGCGAACAGACTGGCTATCAGAAGCGCGACAGGAAGCCGGGGCGTAGGAAGGATTTCATGAATGATCCTGCTGTCATCGCGCGTCGACAACAAGCGCTGGCAAGGCTGGATGCTGCCGAGTGAAGTCAGCTCTCAAAGCTAAACCCGGGGAGCCTTGCTGGATCGCACCCGATCGGGCTGCGCGATCCTGACCAGCTGACGCCCGATCGGGTGCTCTCGTCGCGGCCAGCAGAACCGTGATGCGACATTTCTACTTTGCTGGCCCGGCGACATTCGAACTTGGTTGCAACATCTGACGTGCACGTTTTGGCTCGAAGCAGCACCGAGATGGCTACTTTGCTGCCGCCCCCGTAACGCGATAACCTCCTTGTCCATATCATCAGGACCATCAAGAAAATGACACTATCGTTTCTCGGCCTTCCCGATCGCCTTGCCGATGGCCGCACGCCTCGCGCAGTGATCTTCGGAGTCGGCCACGGCAGCACCTATCCTGGCAAGGACGGCGGCTATGCCTTGGCCGCCGATGCCATTCGCGCAGCCAGCCAGGATGATGCCACGCTGGTCGAGCACTGGGACTTCGATCTCGGCGGCCCGTTGTTCGATGGCAAGCCGGTCTGCTGCGTCGACGCCGGCGACATCTCGACCACCCTGCACGACAATGCCGGCAACCGCGCCAGGATCGAGGCGAAGACGCGCGAGATCCTGACCCTGCCGGCCATACCGATCCTGCTTGGCGGTGACGATTCCGTCGTCATTCCGTTCCTTGCCGGCTTTGCCGACCACGGACCGATCTGGATCCTGCAGATCGATGCCCATATCGACTGGCGCGACAAGGTGCATGGCGAACGCTACGGCTATTCGAGCCCGATGCGGCGGGCGAGCGAGATGCCGCATGTCGCCGGCATGGTGCAGGTTGGCCTGCGCAGCGTTGGCAGCGCGCGCAGCGCTGAAATCGAAGCGGCGCAGCACTATGGCAGCCGTTTCGTGACCGCGCGCGAGGTGCATGCTCAAGGCGTGGAAGCGGCGCTCAGGCATATTCCGGAAGGCGCGCGGGTCGTCGTCACTTTCGACTGCGACAGCCTCGATCCCGGCATCATGCCAGGCGTGGCGGCACGTACGCCGGGCGGCCTCACCTACACGCAGGCGATCGACCTGATCGCCGGCCTCGGCAAGCGAGCCAGGATCGCGGGATTCGACCTTGTCGAGCTCTATCCGCCCGCCGACATGGACGGCCTGTCGGCGCTGACCGCCGCGCGCCTTCTTGTCAACGTGATCGGTGCGATCGTCCGGCAGGTTTGAAACCCGGCTATGTCGCGCCAGGCACCGAAATGCGCCGGTGCACCCCATCCAGGCTTTCCGCCAGCGCATCGAAGACGTTGCGGGCCGTGAGCTCGTTCAGAACCTGCTCATTGATGCCGCCACGGGTCGCATAATCCTGCGCCAGATGCGTGAAGTCCGCATCGGGCGCCGTCTCCGGAGCGTGTCCAAGCGCCGTGAAGAGCGCTGCGATATAGTCGCGCCCCTTGGTATCCGGCACACCATGCGCTTTCAGCCAGCGATGGATCGTATCGAGATATTTGAAGTAAGTGGCATAGGTCGCGGTCACGACGCTCAAGGCGTCGAACTCGCTCGAACTCTCGACCTCGATCACCTTCCCCAGTCCGGCCAGCAATGCGGTCACGTCCGGATCAGGCGGATAGATGATCGTCGCCCCCAGCCGCTGGGCGATCATCGGCATGGGCAGCGCTTTCGTCACGCGGCTCGCGGGTGCTGTCAGGCTGACTATTTCCTCGCGCGACAGCGTTGCGATCAGGCTGATGAGGTGGTGGTCGCGCCGAAACCGCAATTCGGGCAACAGCTGAGGGGCAATTTGCGGGCGGACCGCCAGCATGACCGTGTCGCATGCATCGAGGACCGCCTGATTGTCGGCGGCAACATGCACATTCGGAAAGCGGGAAGCGAGGTCCGCCGCGATCTCTTCGTTGCGCGGCGACAACACCACCGATACCGGATCGCCCTCGAGGGATTTGAGCCCGGTGACAATGGCTGAAGTAAGCGCGCCCGTGCCGATGAAGCCGAGTTTCATTTAATGCTCCATCAAGGCGTTGGTTCTCCGGCTGGCCGTCCGTCGGTCACAGCCGCCCCTGCTCCAGGCCGATCCGGTAGCTCAGCGAACGCTTCGCCCCCGGTTCGATCAGCATCACGCCAGGCTTCTCAGTGAATTCGCCGTCGAAATCGACCGGGCTTGCCACGCCGTGCCAGGGCTCGATGCACAGGAACGGCGCTCCGCCCGGCTTGGACCAGATGCCCAGCTGCTCCGCCCCCTGCCATGACATTTCGATCGCCGGACCATGGTCGGCGGCGTAGCGCACGCTGGTGCTGGCGGGCCGATCCAGGATGACAGCGTCGTCATCGAACAGCCGTTCGGACAAGGCAAGCGTTCTGCCTTCGATCGGCGTCGGCCGCGATTCTGGAAGCAGGAGGCCGTCCTTCAGGCGACGGATCGGCGCCGGCTCATCGTCGGCAAAGGTCAGCCGATAGGCCCCCTTGGGCAATTCCGGCAGCAATGGCCAGTTGAATGCCGGGTGCGCGCCGACCGACGCCGGCAACGGCTCGTCACCGGTGTTGATGACCTCCAGGGCCACACCAAGCTGCTGGCGCTCCAGCGTGTAGGTGACGGCAATGCGAAAGGCGAAGGGGTAATGCGCACGGGTGTCGGCATCGTCGGTGAGGACCAGCGTGCAGGAGCGATCCCCCTCTCCGCCCAGGTGAACGGCTTGTCGCGGGCGAAGCCGTGCTGCGTCATCGGATAGGTCTGGCCGCGATGGCGCAGTTGATCGCCCTTCAGCCGGCCGACGATCGGAAACAGCACCGGCGAATGGCGCCGCCACTCTGGCCCGGCCCGCCACAAGTACTCAAATCCCTGCGCGTCTTGCAGCGAGACCAGCTCTGCGCCCTGCCCGACTATGACAGCCGATAAGCCGTCGCCATGAAGCGTCTGGCTGTCCTGTGCCACATGTCCTCGCAGTGTTGGATGCTGGTTCGGTGGGCAGACTAGCAAAAGCTCTTGGGGACTCAAGGTGTGGACGAGCGTTGCCCGAATGAATTGTGGCCGGAGTCTCTCCTCCGGCCACCTCTCCGCATCAAGGGCGATATGCTCGCCCTTGCCCACAGCGGACAGTCGTTATTCGCGCTCGCCGGTGAAATTCAGCAACAGCTGGAAGATGTTGATGAAGTTCAGATAGAGCGAGAAGGCGCCGAAGACGGCCAGCTTCTGACGCGATTCCGCATCGAAATTCTCGGCATACTGTTCCTTGATCGTCTGCGTGTCCCAGGCGGTCAGGCCGATGAAGACGGCAATGCCGATCACCGAAATGGCGAACTGCAGCGCGGTCGAACCGAGGAAGATGTTGACGATGCTGGCGATCACCACGCCGATCAGGCCCATGATCAGGAACGACGAGAATTGCGTCAGGTCACGCTTGGTCGTGTAGCCGTAGAGGCTGGTGGCGCCGAACATGGTGGCGGCGATGAAGAAGGTGCGCGCGATGCTGGTTCCGGTGAAGACCAGGAACACGGAGGCAAGCGACAGGCCCATCACCGCGCAGAAGGCCCAGAACATCGCTTGGGCGCTTGCCGCCGACATGGTCTGCATCTTGAACGAGAACAGCAGGACGAAGGCGAGCGGCGCCAGCATCACCACATATTTCAGCGGGCTGGAGAAGATCGGCACGTAAAGTGCGGGCGTCGACGACACCATGAAGGCGACCAGGCCGGTGACCACGAGGCCTAGGCCCATATAGTTGTAGACGCGCAGCATATGCTGGCGCAGACCCTCGTCGAAGACGGCTCCGGTTTGGGCGCCGGTGCCGACGCGATAACCCAGATTGGGCGTGTTCATTTGAAGTCTCCTTTGTGGATCGGTCAGTAGAGCGTTCTGGCGAGCGTCTCGGCGGCGCGGTCGAGGTCATGGACCCCGCTCTTCGCGACCACCGCATAGGCGACCTCGCCGATCTGGAAATAGGCCGAGGAAATGTCGCCCGAGGGCGCGACGGTCGGCTTGACCACGTCGAAGGTTCCCGGCCGGATCGCAAACAGCGACACCAGCCCCATATCCTTGGTGTCGACGGCCACCTCGACACTCGGGCCGAAGCGCGACGGATAGATCTGCACGTCGCGCACCTTCCAGTCCTTGGGCAGCGACGGCATGACGATCGCGGTCGCGGCGCGGATCTCACCGGCATTGTAGTTCGGCGCTTCCGGCTGCGAGGGCATGGTTTCGCGCACCAGCGTCGTCCTGTGTGCCCGCACCGCTTCGTCGACATAGGCGGGCGGCTGCGGCGAAGCGACGACCTTGGTCACCGACATCGGCCCGATGATGCCGTTCGCCAGCCAGCCGGCGGCGATGAAGGCGGCAACGGCCGCGGCGCGCTGCAAAACACCGAAGATACGGCCGCGGACAAGCCCCCTCTCCAGCCGCCGCGCCGCGTCAGCGGTCGCCGGCCGCGCCATGCCCTTGGAACCGGCAAGCGCCACGCGCAGTTCGTCGCGGGTCCGCAGATCCAACATCACGCGCGCGGCGGCCTCCGGCCGCGTCGACAAGAACGCCTCGACCTCGATGCGGCGGGTGACATCCATCTGGTCGTCGACATAGGCGTCGAGGTCGGTGTCGGTCACGGGGTCGACAAGAGCGGTCATTGCTCACCTCCCACGATTCTCAAATGATTCCTGCCGAGTGCCGGGGCGTCCTCCATCTGGCGCAAGGCGGCGCGAGCCCTGCCGATGCGCGACATCAGCGTACCCAGCGGCACGCCGGTGGCATTGGCGGCTTGGCTGTAGGAAAGCCCTTCGATGGCGACCAGATGCAGTGCCGAGCGCTGTTCTTCCGGCAGGTTGAAAAAGGCGTCCCGCACCTGCGCCAGGCGCACCGAATGCTCCTGCGGCGCCGGTGTGCTGGCATCGGCGAGGTATCCGGTCTGTTCGATGCGCGCCGCTTCCGAGCGGCGCGAGCGCATGCGGTCGACAAACGCGTTGTGAACGATCGACAGCAACCAGGCCCGCAGGTTTCCGCCGGAGCGGAAGGTGCCGCGCCGCTCATAGGCGCGCACCAGCGCGTCATGCACGAGATCCTCGGCGTCCGCACTGTCGCGCGTCAGCGACTGCGCGTAGCGCCGCAGCGACCCGAGCTGTCCTATGATGTCAAAGCGTGGCATCGACCGTTTCATGCCCTGTTTACGGAGCATGTGGGGATTTTAATCCCGAGCCATGTCATTTTTTCTTTGGCGGGTTCGCCGAAGGGTCGCGTTTGCCAGTACCCTGCCCAGCCTGGCTCTCAGGGGCGAAGTGGTTTTGGCGGTTTGGGCATCGTTAGACCGCAGGCGCGTAAAACCCACCTGCGGCCGTCGCTGCGAAAATCGGTGATGCTGAGCGGCTCGATATCGATCTTCCAACAGGCGGCAAGCGGCGCGCCGAGAACATGCAGGATCGCGGTGCGGATGATGCTGGCATGGGTCATGGCGATTGTGTGACCACGCTCCGCCATCAACCGGTCCATCAAGTCGGAGGTCCGGCGAGCAACCTCGGCCAGCGACTCGCCGCCATGCGGGGCTGCATCGGGGTCGGTGAGCCAAGCGGCAATGTCCCCGGGCTGTTCCGCCTGGACCTGCTCAAAGCTCTTGCCGGCCCAGCTTCCATGATCCTGGTCCGCCAGAAGCGGTTCGACCGATGCGTCCAGCGCCAGCGCCTCGGCGGTCTGCCGGGCGCGAAGTGCTGGCGCTGTCCACACGCGGTCGGCGCGGCGCAGCGTTCCGCGCATCGCCTTCGCCTGCGTCAGCGATCGCGGCTCCAACGGCTCATCCGACGGGAACGCACCCTGCCGGGTCGCGGCCGTGGCGCCGTTGCAGATCATCGTCAGCCGTACCAGCATGAAGCAGTCATCCCTGAGCCGCTTTCGAAGCGGCGCATACGCTGCGATTAGAATAGCGGCTATCGTTTCGATCGAAAGGCCATACCCTTGGGCGCCGCCTTCTGTTTCGCACAACTAAAAGCGCTGGTGCATCACGTCCGATTTGCGTATCACTCCGCCGCGCCAACGGAACCATAACGATGTTCGAAGACCTGCAGCCAGCTCCCGCCGACAAGATCCTGGCCCTGATCGGCCTCTATCGCGCCGATCCGCGCCCCAACAAAGTCGACCTCGGCGTTGGTGTCTACAAGGACCGCGACGGCAAGACGCCGGTCATGCGCGCCGTGCGTGAGGCCGAAAAGCGGCTGCTGAACAGCCAGGACACCAAGACCTACCTCGGGCTGGCCGGCGACACCGGGTTCAACGCGGTGATGGCCAAGCTCGCTTTCGGCCCGGACGCGGACATGACGCGCATCCGGGCTGCACAGGCGCCTGGTGGCTCCGGTGCGTTGCGCCTGGTGGCGGAGATGCTCAAGCGGACGCGTTCGGACGCCACCATCTGGTTGTCGGACCCGACCTGGCCGAACCATATGCCGGTAATGCGTGCCGCCGGCCTGCAGATCCGCGAATATCCTTATTTCGACGCGGCCTCGGGCACCGTTCGTTTCGACGACATGCTGGCGGCGTTGCGGACGGCCAACAGCGGCGACGTGGTGCTGCTGCATGGCTGCTGCCACAACCCGACCGGCGCCAACCTCGACGCGGCCCAGTGGGAGGCCGTCACCGATCTGGTCGTCGAGCGCGGCCTGCTGCCTTTCGTCGACATCGCCTATCAGGGCTTTGGTGACGGCCTCGATGCCGACGCCCTCGGCCTGCGGCTGCTGGCGGCGAAAGTTCCGGAGATGGTTGTCGCTTCGAGCTGCTCGAAGAATTTCGCCGTCTACCGCGATCGTGTCGGTGCGGCGATGGTCCTGGCCAGGGACGGCGCACAGGCCGATGTGGCGATGAGCCAGATGCTGTCGGCGGCGCGCGCCATGTATTCGATGCCGCCTGACCATAGTGCCGCGGCGGTGCGCATCGTGCTGGAAGACGCTAGTTTGCGTGCCGACTGGGAAGCCGAGCTGGAAGAGATGCGCCTGCGCATGCTGAGGCTCCGTGTCCAGTTCGCCGAGGCGCTGCGCCGGCAGTCCAACTCCGACCGCTTCGACTTCGTCGCCAGCCATCGCGGCATGTTCTCGCGGCTTGGCCTCACGGAAGCTCAGGTCGAACGGCTGCGTGCCGAACATGGCGTCTACATGGTCGGCGACAGCCGCATCAATGTCGCCGGACTGCCGGAGGATGGGATGGACGACCTCGCCAAGGCGATCGTCTCCGTACTCGACTGAAGCGGCTCAGCTGTGGACAAGGCGCCCTCGCCGGCTGACAGCATTGGCCGCGCGTCGGGCAGCGGGATAGCATCCGCCACATGACGCCATCGAAAGACATTTCGCGCCTGATCGAGATCATGGCCGCCCTGCGCGCGCCCAAGACCGGCTGTCCGTGGGACATCGAGCAGGATTTCTCGACCATCGCGCCCTATACGATCGAGGAAGCCTATGAGGTGGCCGATGCCATCGCACGCGGCGATCTCGATGATCTGCGTGACGAGTTGGGCGACCTCCTGCTGCAGGTCGTCTATCACGCGCAGATGGCCGAGGAAGCCGGCGAGTTCGCCTTCCCGGATGTGGTCCAGGCCATCACTACAAAGATGATCCGCCGCCACCCGCATGTCTTCGGCGACGAAAAAGCCCGCAGTGCCGGCATGGCCAAGGGCATGTGGGAAAAGATCAAGGCGCAGGAGAAGGCCGAGAAGCGAAGCGCTCGGCTCGCGCGCGGTCTCGACCCCGAAGACAACGGCAAAGGGTTTCTGGACAGTGTGCCCGTTGCCCTGCCCGCCCTGACACGGGCGCTCAAACTTCAGGAGAAGGCTGCGCGCGTCGGCTTCGACTGGAGCGAGGCGGCCCCCATCCTCGACAAGATCGAGGAAGAGATCGGCGAATTGCGCGAGGCGCTGGCCAAGGGCGAGACGGCGTCGATCAAGGACGAGTTCGGCGACATGCTGTTCGCCGTCGTCAACCTCGGCCGTCACCTAAAACTCGATTCGGAAGCCGCGTTGAGCGGCACCAATGAGAAATTCCGCTCACGCTTCCACTATGTCGAGCAGGCCCTGGAGAAGTCCGGCAATACGCTGGAGAATGCCACCTTGGCCGAAATGGAAGCGCTGTGGCAGGAAGCGAAAACCGCGAAGTAACCTCGGCAATTCCGGATGGAAAACCGCTATAGACTTTGGCTGGAATTGCCTTGGGTTACCCCTGGTTTTTCCTACGCAATCGGCTTTCGATCTCTTCGCGGGCGCTTTGCGTCGCCTTGAGCGAGATGGTGGCGCTGCCGTCGTCATTGTCGGTGCGCGAAACGACATCGCCATTGCGATAAAGCCAGTCGACAAGGCCGAACTGTGCCGGTTCGATCGTCACCGTCAAATCTTCGAGCTCGCCCGCCATGCGCGTCTCGATGATCGTCTTCAGCGCATCGATGCCCTCGCCGGTCACCGCCGATACGGCGATCGGCGGTCCCTTGCTGCCGTCGGCGGCATCGGCAAGCAACCGGCTCCTGTTGCCTTCGTCCAGCAGATCGATCTTGTTCCAGACTTCGATGACGCGCTTGGTATCACTGGCATCGACACCGAGGTCGGCCAGGATGCGCTCGACATCCTCGGCCTGCGCTGCCGTGTCGGGATCGGAGATGTCGCGCAGATGGAGGACGAGATCGGCTTCGACCACCTCTTCCAGAGTGGCGCGAAAGGCCGCGATCAGATGCGTCGGCAGGTCCGAGATGAAACCGACCGTGTCCGACAGGATGATCGGCGTGCCATGCGGCAGGCGCACGCGGCGCAGCGTCGGGTCGAGCGTGGCGAACAGCATGTCCTGCGCCAGCACATCTGCTCCGGTCAGCCGGTTGAACAGCGTCGATTTGCCGGCATTGGTGTAGCCGACGATCGCCACCACCGGGAACGGCACCTTCTTGCGCTTGGCGCGGTGCAGGTCGCGGGTGCGACGCACCGTTTCCAGCTCGTGCTTCAGCTTGATGATCTTTTCCTGCAACTGCCGCCGATCGGATTCGATCTGGGTTTCACCGGGGCCGCCGAGGAAGCCGGCGCCGCCGCGCTGGCGCTCGAGGTGGGTCCAGCTGCGGACCAGGCGGCCCTTCTGGTAGTTGAGATGGGCGAGTTCGACCTGCAGCGTGCCTTCCTTGGTGCGGGCGCGCTCGCCGAAGATCTCGAGGATCAGCCCGGTGCGGTCGAGCACCTTGGCGTTCAGTTCCTTTTCGAGATTGCGCTGCTGCACCGGGGTCAGCGGGTGGTCGACGATGACGAGTTCCGCGTGCCCTTCCTTGACGATCTCGGCGAACTCCTCGACCTTGCCGCTGCCGAGCAAGGTCGCCGGGCGCGGGTCGTTGACGGTCACCACTGCCGTATGGATCGGATCAAGATTGATGGCCCGGGCAAGGCCAACGGCCTCGTCGCGGCGTGCGTCAGCCGATCGAGTCAGCCGCGGGCGGTTTGTATCGTCGTCGCCGCGCGGCTGGCGGGTAAGCACAGGCACAATGACGACAGCCCGGGTCGGGCCCTTGGCTTCCGTCCCGGGATGATGCGCTGGTTTTCCGCGAACGGTCGCGTCCGCGTCCCTCTCACGTGCCAATCAGGCGCCCTGGCTTTCCTCGCCATCGAACATCTGAACCGGCTGGCTCGGCATGATCGTGGAAATGGCGTGCTTGTAGACGAGCTGGGAGTGGCCGTCGCGGCGCAGCAAGACACAGAAATTGTCGAACGAAGTGACCACGCCGGTCAGCTTCACGCCGTTGATGAGGAAGATGGTGAGCGGGTTCTTGCTCTTGCGAACTGAATTCAGGAACAGGTCCTGAAGGTTTTGCGATCGTTCCGCCATTGTTCTTGTCTTTCGCCGATCCCCTTCGGTTTGCAAGCCAATGCGCCAAATTGTCGGGCACATGTCAAGCGCGCAAACACCGTCTTGTCGTCAGTAACGACAAGCAGAACGAGATATATTGATGTTCATTCCACCTGTGCGGTTATCAGGCTGGACTTTTTTCCGCAATGTCAAAAAAGGCCTGCCGCAACGAAAGTGTCACAGAGCCAGGATGGCCGTTGGCCACCGGATCGCCGTCAATGGCCACGACAGGCATGGCAATTGTCGTCGCGGAGCTGATGAACGCCTCGCGCGCCGCCTTGGCCTCGGCGACGGAAAAGCCGCGCTCTTCGATCTTCAGGCCGAGCTTCGCTGCAACCTCGAACATGGTCGTGCGGGTGATGCCGCGCAGGATGCCATGCTCGGCCGGCCTGGTGACCAGAACGCCGTCCCTGGTGACGATCCAGGCATTCGACGAGCCGCCTTCCTTGACGTTGCCGTCGGTGTCGACGAACCATGCCTCCTGGGCTCCGGCCTCCTTGGCCTTCTGCTTGGCCAGCACGTTGGGCAGCAGTCCGACGGTCTTGATGTCGACCCGGTCCCAACGGTTCTCCGGCACGGTGATGACCGCGATACCGGTCTCGGCTCGCTTTGCGCCTGCGGCCGGATCGGCCTTCCTGGCCGTCACCACCAAAGACGGCTTGGTGTCCGCCGACGGGAAAACAAACTCGCGGCTGGCGACACCGCGCGTCACCTGGACATAGACCAGACCGTTGACGACCTGATTGCGGTTGACCACCTCGCGCAGGATGAGCGGCAGCACGTTGCGCGCGACCGGCCAGGCGATCGACAATTCGGTCAGCGAGCGGTTCAGCCGGGCAAGATGGCGCGGCATGTCGACGATGAAGCCCCGCGCCACCTCGCAGACCTCATAGACACCGTCGGCGAACTGATAGCCGCGGTCCTCGATATGCACGGAAGCGTCCGCGTGGACGACGTAGCGCCCGTTCACATAGGCAATGCGCGGCATAGGTGATCCCTCAGAAAAGTCCCGGCTTTTTTATGCGATTCCGCCGCACCCGTAACCGACAATTGCGTAGGCCACGGGCAGGCTGACTTCTGTGCGTCAGACGCCCAGCGACTTCAGCTTGCGGTGCAAAGCAGAACGCTCCATGCCGATGAACTCGGCGGTTTTCGAGATGTTGCCGCCAAAGCGGTTGATCTGGGCGATCAGATAGTCCTTCTCGAACTGTTCACGCGCCTCGCGCAACGGCAGCGCCATGATGTGCTGGTCGGACTGATTCGGCGTGCGCGGCATGACATCGCCGATCTCGGACGGCAGCAGGTCCGCGGTGATCGGCGCGTCGACATCGTCGCCGCGTGCCAGGATCATCAGGCGCTCGACATTGTTGCGCAGCTGGCGGACGTTGCCCGGCCAATTGTGCGCCTGCAGCACGGCCAGCGCGTCGTCACCAATGCGGCGCGGCTTGATGCCGGCCTGACGGGCGATCTGCTTCATGAAGTTGTCGACGAGATAGGGAATATCCTCGCGCCGCTCGGCCAGCCCCGGCACCATCACCGGAACCACCGCCAGGCGATGATAGAGATCCTCGCGGAAACGCCCGTCGGCGATCATGGCTTCCAGGTTCTGCGAGGTCGAGGAGATGATGCGGACATCGACCTTGACCCGCTTGGTACCCCCTACCCGCTCGAACTGCTGCTCGACCAGCACACGCAGGATCTTGTTCTGTGTCTCGCGCGGCATGTCAGCCACTTCGTCGATGTAAAGGATACCGCGATGGGCTTCTTCCAGTGCACCGACCTTGCGCTCGACACCGTTCGATTCGGTGCCGAACAGCTCGATCTCCATGCGCTCGGGCGTGATGTTGGCGGCGCTCAGCGTCACGAACGGCGCGCCCTTGCGCGCCGACAGCGTGTGGATGGCGCGCGCCGCCAGTTCCTTGCCGGATCCGGACGGGCCGATGATCATCACGCGGCTGTTGGTCGGCGCGACACGCTCGATGGTCTGGCGCAGCTGGCTCATCGCCGACGACATGCCGATCAGGTCGAAGGTTTCGCCGCTGCGCAGCTTGAGGTCGGACACCTCGCGCCGCAATTTCGAGGTTTCCAGCGCACGCTCGGCAATGAGGATCAGCCTGTCGGCCTTGAACGGCTTCTCGATGAAATCATAGGCGCCACGACGGATGGCCGAGACCGCCGTCTCGATGTTGCCGTGGCCGGAGATCATTACCACCGGCAGCGTGGGATGCATGGTCTTGATCTCGTCGAGCAGCGCCAGGCCGTCCAGGCGCGAACCCTGCAGCCAGATGTCGAGGAAAATCAACCTCGGCGCCCGATCAGCTATTGCTGCGAGCGCGCTGTCGGCATCGAATGCCGTACGGGTTTCGTGACCTTCATCGCTCAGGATGCCCGCGACGAGCTCACGGATGTCTTCCTCGTCATCGACGATGAGAATATCAGACGCCATTACCGACCTTTTCAGTTTCTCTTTCGTGTTCCGTCCTGGCTTCACCGCGCAACGGCGTGGCAGCTGCGGGCGGCAGGATGATGCTGATCATCGCGCCACGCCCGTTGTGGAAATCCGCAGGGGCATCATGAAGTTCCAGCCTGCCACCATGGTCCTCCACGATCTTCTTGACGATAGCGAGACCAAGTCCGGTGCCTTTCTCGCGTGTGGTCATATAGGGCTCGAGCAGCCGTTGGCGATTCTCGCGCGGCAGGCCTTTGCCATTGTCGATGACGTCGATTCGAATCGCGCCATTCTGGCGCCCGGCTTGAATCCGGATTATGCCGTGCGAACCGTCCTTCTGTTCCAGTCCGTCGATCGCTTCGGCGGCGTTCTTGATCACATTGCCAAATGCCTGCGCCATCAGGCGGCTGTCGAACGTGCCCTTGAGCGGCTCGTTGCCGAACACGCGTTCGAAAGCAATGTCGGCGCGGCTGACTTCGACCAGGAATGAGGCCTCGCGCAGCGATTCGCGCAGATCGATGGCCTTCATCTCGGGCTTCGGCATCCGCGCGAACGCCGAGAATTCGTCGACCAT
Organism: Mesorhizobium kamtschaticum; assembly: GCF_056174585.1. Lineage (NCBI taxonomy): Bacteria > Pseudomonadati > Pseudomonadota > Alphaproteobacteria > Hyphomicrobiales > Phyllobacteriaceae > Mesorhizobium > Mesorhizobium kamtschaticum. Next base: position 4,916,043 of record NZ_CM149691.1, read on the forward strand.
GCGGCCGATATCCTCGACCTGCCGGATGATGGTGTCGGTACACTGATCGAAAATCTCGCGGTCCTCGGTGATGACCTTGCCGAAGCGTCGCTTGATGCGCTCGGCCGACAGCTGGATCGGTGTCAGCGGGTTCTTGATTTCGTGGGCGATGCGGCGCGCCACATCGGCCCAGGCCGAAGAACGCTGGGCCTGAACCAGATCGGTGATATCGTCGACCGTCACGACGTAGGATTTTTCCTCCGAACCGTCGTCGCCCGCCTCGATGGTGATCTGCACGTTGAAGGTGCGCTCGGTGCCGGCGCGGAAGAATGTCACCTGCTCGCGGTAGACAGGCTTGCCCGACTGGCGGCCGATTTCGAAGACGCGGCCGACATGCGGCAGAAGGGCGGACAGGTTCTGCCCGAGCGCGGCACTGGCGGAGATGGCCAGCATCGATTCGGCCGAACGGTTGACGATGGTGACGATGCCGTAGGGATCGACGCCGATGACGCCGGCGGTGACGCCGGCAAGCACGGCTTCGGAAAAGCGCCGCCGCTCGTCGATCAGGTCCTTTGCGGACAGGATCTCGTTGCGTTGCGATTTCAGTTCCAGCAGCATCTTGTTGAAGGTGTCGCCAAGCGAGGCGACATCACCGTCGGAAGGCCTGACGGGAACCGCGACGTCGAGATTGCCGGTCGCCACCTCGTCGGCGGCACCGATGAGCTGGCGAATCGGCCGCACGAGACGGTCGGCGACGGCAATGCCTGTCCAGATCGCCGACAAGATGATGATCAGGGTCAGCGACAGATAAGGCAGCGCGAAAGCGACCTGCGAGGTGCGCCTGTTGTCTTCGAGGTTGCGATACTCGTCGGTGTTGGACCTGACGATCTGCCGCGCCTTGATCACCTCGGGATCGACAAGGCGGATGGTGTAGAGGTAGAGGCCCTCGATCTCGCGCAGCTTGACGATGGCGCCCATGATGTTGCGGGTGCGCGGCTCGATCAGCACCGGTTTGCCGTCGGTGGCGCTGCTGACCGAGCCTTCCGGCGGTTCCGGCATGGAGAAATCGGCATCGGTCTGGGCGCTCATGACGAACGAGCCGTCGGGCTTGATCAGCGCCGCATGGGCCAGCGACCGGCCCACCGCCTCCTTGTTCAGGAGGTCGAGAAAGCCTGTGCGATCAAGGCCATAGAGCGTGCGCGACGCATCGAGATCATAGGCCATCGACAGCGTCGTGCCCTGCAGATTGCGGGCGTTTTCCTGGACATAGGCATCGGCGATCGACAGCGAGGAATTGACGATCGTCTTGGTGCGAATCTCGAACCAGCGATCGAGGCCGATATCGAGCGTGATCGAGGCGATGATCGCCACCATAATGGCGGGAATGGCGGCAACCAGCGCGAACATGGCGACGATGCGCACATGCAGCCGCGAGGCCGCCTTGCCATGCCGGCGCGCCATGACGATGCGATGCACCTCGCGCCCGACCAGCGCGCTGAGGAAAAGCACGAAAGCGGCGTTGAGCGCGATCAGCGCCCAGGTCGTCCTGGCGTCAGGCGCGATGGGTGTCGCGCCGACGAGGATGGTGAACGAAATGGCCGCCATGACCAGCGCGCCGACGACTGCCACGACGCCGGGCAGCGCCAGCAGGCGGCGCCCGTCGCGGGCGCCGGGTTCGCTGAAAAGCGGTTGGTTGAGTACAGGTGCCTGCGGAGCCATGTCGCCGTCTCGGGAGCCAATGATTGCATCCGATCTATGCAACGCATTGTGGCGATTATGCAACAAGTGTGACAATGGCAGCAATCTTTCGCCGCTCAGTCCCCTGAAAAGACGCTCAGTCTCCTGAAAAGAGGCGACGCCGGATCAGCGCTCAGCCTGGCCGCGATGATTTGTAGACATTGACGCCCAGCTCGCGAATCTCTTGCGCAGCGTGTTGCGGTTCAGCCCCAGCAACTCCGCGGCCTTGATCTGGTTGCCGCGGGTTGCCGTCATCGAGGCCAGGACCAGCGGATATTCGACTTCGGACAGAATGCGCTGGTAGAGCCCGGCGGGCGGCAATTCGCCGGCAAACGAGGCGAAATAGCGCTGCAGGAAATGCTCCACCGCCTGGCCGATCGAGAGGTCGTCGGGAATGAGGTTGCCACCGCCGGGGACCACGGGGCGCTCGCCGGTTTTGAGCTCCGCCTCGATGATCTCAGCGGAAATCTCGTCCTGCGAATAAAGCGCGGCGAGCCGGCGAACGAGGTTCTCCAGCTCGCGCACATTGCCTGGCCAGGGATAGCGCTTCATCAGTTCGATGCCGCCGGACGAGATGCGCTTGGTCTGCAGCCCTTCCATCTCGCCAAGCTTGAAGAAGTGGCGCACCAGATCGGGCACATCCTCGGAGCGCTCGCGTAGCGCCGGGAGTTCTCAGCGGCACGACGTTCAGGCGATAGAACAGATCCTCGCGGAACAGTCCCTGGTTGATCAGCGTGCGCAGATCCTTGTTGGTGGCGGCGACGATGCGCACATCGGTCTTGATCGGCGTGCGGCCGCCGACCGTCGTGTATTCACCCTGCTGCAGGACGCGCAGCAGCCGCGTCTGCGCCTCCATCGGCATGTCGCCGATCTCGTCGAGGAACAGCGTGCCGCCCTCGGCCTGCTCGAAACGGCCGGTGGAGCGGTTCTGGGCGCCGGTGAATGCGCCCTTCTCGTGGCCGAACAGTTCCGATTCGATGAGGTCGCGCGGGATTGCCGCCATGTTGATGGCGACGAACGGGCCGCCGCGACGGCGGCCATATTCATGCAGGGCGCGCGCCACCAGTTCCTTGCCGGTGCCGGATTCGCCCGAGATCATCACCGTCAGGTCGGTCTGCATCATGCGCGCCAGCATGCGGTAGATATCCTGCATGGCCGCCGAGCGGCCGACCAGCGGCATCGCATCGGGCTGTTCTTCCGGCCGCGCATCGATCTTCGGCCGGCGCGGCTCCGACAGTGCCCGGTTGACGATGTTGAGCAGCTCGGTCAGGTCGAACGGCTTCGGCAGATATTCATAGGCGCCGGTCTCGGATGCGCGGATCGCCGTCATGAACGTGTTCTGGGCGCTCATGACGATGACGGGGAGTTCGGGCCGCGCCTTCTTGATGCGCGGCAGCATGTCGAAGGCGTTCTCGTCCGGCATCACCACGTCGGTGATGACGAGGTCGCCCTCGCCCGCTGCCACCCAGCGCCACAAGGTCGAGGCGTTGGAGGTGACGCGCACCTCATGGCCGACGCGCGACAGAGCCTGATTGAGCACCGTGCGGATCGCCGCATCGTCATCGGCGACGAGAATATTGCCGCGAACCGTCATTTGCGGTCTCCTTCACCGTCTTCTTCAGCGCCGAACGGCGTTTCTTTCCAGGCCGGCATCAGGATGCGGAAGGTGGTTCCGCGCGGGGTCGAGTCGCATTCGATGATGCCGCCATGCTCGCCGACGATCTTGGCGACGAGCGCCAGCCCCAGCCCCGAGCCGTTCGGCTTGGTGGTGATGAAGGGATCGAACAGGATCGGCAGGATGTCCTCCGAGACGCCGGAGCCGTTGTCGCGCACGCAGAACTCCAGCGGCAGCGAGACGCGGTCCTGCGTTCCTGGCACCGAAACGCGAATGCCCGGCCGGAAGGCGGTCGACAGCACGATCTCGCCCTGCGGATCGCTGCCGATCGCCTCGGCGGCGTTCTTGACCAGGTTGAGGAACACCTGGATTAGCTGGTCGCGATTGGCAAAGACCGGAGGCAATGATGGATCATAGTCCTCCAATATCCTGATTTTCTTTGCAAAACCGTTCTTGGCGATCGCCTTTACATGGTCAAGCACCACATGGATGTTGACGGGATAGCGATCGATCGGCCGCTCGTCGGAAAACACCTCCATGCGATCGACCAGAGACACGATGCGGTCCGTCTCGTCGGTGATCAGCCGGGTCAGCGCGCGGTCTTCATCGGAGGCGGACAGTTCGAGCAGTTGCGCGGCGCCGCGGATGCCGGAGAGCGGGTTCTTGATCTCGTGGGCAAGCATCGCCGCCAGCCCGGTCACCGAACGCGCCGCACCGCGATGCGTCATTTGCCGGTCGATCTTGTCGGCCATCGACCGCTCCTGGAACATGACCACGACGGAGCCCGGGAATTCCGGCACCGGCGCGACATAGAGGTCGACGACCTTCTCGATGCCGAGGCGTGGCGACGACACATCGACGCGATATTCATTGACCGGGGCCCGGCGCTCGCGCACCTGATCGACCAGTGTCAGCAGCGGGCTGCCGAAGGGGATCAGCTTGGACAGCGTGTTGCGGGCGAGCATATTCGCGCTTGAGCGGAAGAAGTCCTCGGCATCGGCATTGGCGTAGGTGATGAACCCATCCGTATCGACCATGATCACCGGACGGCGGATGGTGTTGAGCACGATATGGGCGGCCTCTGCCATATCTGTGCCATGGGTGACGTTGGCGTTCATGCCGCACTCCGCAGGTTCAAGGATCGCGGATCGCGCGAGAACACATTGCGCAGCAAGGCAATGACGCGGGCCGGCTCGAACGCGGTCAGGATGGCTTTGCGGTCGTCACCGGCGACGCCAACGGCATGGCGATCGAGATACCAGCCTAGATGCTTGCGCGCCTGGCGCAAGCCGCTCTCGACACCATAAAGCGCCAGCATGTCCTCGTAATGGGCGACGACGTAATCGGCCAATGCCGCGGGATTCTGCGGCACGTTGGTCGCCGCCTCGCCTGCCGCCGCGGCTGCGATGCCACCTGCGATCCAGGGCGCGCCATAGTGCGCGCGGCCGACCATCACCGCATCGGCGCCGGATTGGTCGAGAATGGCGGCAGCCTCGGCCGGGGAACAGACATCGCCATTGGCGACGACCGGGATGGAAACGGCGTCCCTGATGCGAGCGATCGCGCGCCAGTCGGCCTTGCCCTGATAGAACTGGCAGCGCGTGCGGCCGTGTACAGTCACCATGCTGACGCCCGCTTGCTCGGCACGGCGCGCCAGGATTGGCGCGTTGAGCGCGCCTTCGTCCCAGCCGAGCCGCATCTTGACCGTCACCGGCACCTTGACGGCACCAACCACGGCCTCGATCAGCGACAGCGCATGGTCGAGATCCAGCATCAATGCCGAGCCGGCATAGCCGCCGGTGACCTTCTTGGCCGGACAGCCCATGTTGATGTCGATGATGTCGGCGCCCTCGCCGGCGGCGATGCGCGCGCCTTCAGCCATGTGTACCGCCTCGCGCCCCGCGAGTTGCACCATATGGACGGGCAGGCCGGAATGGCGTATGCGCAGGTCGAAGCCGGCCCTTCCCTTGGCGAGTTCGCCGCTTGCCACCATTTCGGACACGACCAGGCCAGCGCCATGCGCATGGGCGCGCTTGCGGAAAGGCTCGTCGGTAATACCCGACATCGGCGCGAGGAACACGCGATTGCGGATTTCCACGCCGCCGACGTCGAGAGGCGCGGCCAATTTGGTCAGGTTAACCATGCATAAAAACCAAGCATGTCCATTCGTTGCACATTCTCTAGCCATATCGGCCGCAATGTGCAACGCGGAATGACGCCACATTAAGGCGCAATTGGGAAAATGCCGGCCTTCGGCTTTTACCGCGACCGAGGCGCCGCGCGTCCTTCAAGACGCTTTGGAATTCATATTTGACGCACGATCTTTTCGGAAAACCAATTACACTTTTGGGGATCGTGCGCTAAGCCAATCGCCATGACTGACGGAAGTGGAAACGCGAGCGCGACGGGTGGGGTTGCGGTGGTGATCGTCGCCGCCGGCCGCGGCGCTCGTGCCGGACAGGCCAACGGGCCCAAGCAGTACCAGAACATCGGTGGGCGCGCAGTCATCGCGCATACGCTGGAGATGTTTCTTGCCCATCCGCGCACCGGCCAGATCGTTGTCGCCATCCATGCCGACGACCACGAACTGTTCCGGCAAGCAGCGGGCACCCAGGCCCAGCGTGTCACCGCCGTCATTGGCGGACCGACCAGGCAGGAGTCCGTCCGGCTCGGGCTGCTGGCGCTGAAGGCCCACGCGCCGGGCCGGGTTCTGATTCACGATGCCGTCCGGCCGTTCGTCGACGCGGAATTGATCGACCGCACCATCGCCGCCATCGGCGAGAACGAGGGAGCGTTGCCCGCCCTGCCCGTCGCCGACACGCTGAAGCGCGAGTCGGCCGCCGGCGTGGTCGCGGAAACCGTTTCCCGCAGCGGGCTCCACGCGGCGCAAACGCCGCAAGGTTTTCCCTACGGGCCGATCCTTGCAGCACATGACAAGGCCTATCAGCTGGGCAGGCTGGACTTCACCGACGACGCGGCCATCGCCGAATGGGCGCATATTCCAGTCAAGCTCGTTCCCGGCTCGCCGGACAATGTCAAACTCACCTGGGCACGGGACATCGCCATGGCACACGAGCGGCTTTCCAGCGAACGAACGCACTTCCCCGACATCCGCACCGGCAACGGCTACGATGTCCACGCCTTCGAACCCGGCGATCATGTCACCCTGTGCGGCGTCGCCATTCCGCATGACAAAAAACTGTCGGGCCATTCCGACGCCGATGTCGGCCTGCATGCTTTGACCGACGCGCTGCTGGCGACCTGCGGCGCCGGCGACATCGGCACGCATTTTCCGCCGTCCGATCCACAGTGGAAAGGTGCGGCGTCGCGGATCTTCGTCGAGCATGCGGCGAAGGTGGTGCGCGCGCGCGGCGGACGCATCGCCAATGCCGATATCACGCTGATCTGCGAGGCGCCGCGCGTCGGGCCGCATCGCGAGGCGATGACGGCAGCCCTTTCACAGATACTGGGCATTTCCGCCGATCGCATCTCGATCAAGGCGACAACCAACGAAAAACTCGGCTTCATCGGCCGCGAGGAAGGCATTGCGGCGATCGCCACGGCCAGCGTGGTGTTTCCGGGCGAGGTGCCGGAATGAGCAACGCCGAGCTCGCAAACTCCCTGCTGGTGGCCTGCCAGCAACGAGGCATCATGCTGGCGACGGCGGAAAGCTGCACCGGCGGCCTGATCATCGCGGCGCTCACCGACATTGCCGGCTCCTCCGCCGTGGTCGACCGCGGCTTCGTCACCTATTCCAACGAAGCCAAGATGGAGATGCTGGGCGTTTCAGCCGAAACGCTCGACGCGCATGGAGCTGTGTCGCGCGAAACGGTGCTGGAGATGGCGGCCGGCGCGCTGGCGCATTCGCGCGCGAGCCTTTCTCTTGCCGTCACCGGCATTGCCGGTCCAGGCGGAGGTTCGGCTGACAAGCCGATTGGTCTCGTCTGGTTCGGCCTGGCGCTCGCCGGCCAGCCGGTCGTCGCCGAGCGCCAGCTGTTCGGCCACAAGGGCCGTGAATTCATCCGCCACGAGACGGTGAGACACGCGCTGAAGCTGGGCCTGCTAGCGCTCAGCCAGAATTAGGCCTGCGGCGCGACACCATAGATGACGTCGGCGCGCTTTTCGAAAGCCTCGGCAAACATGCGGAAGGCGCGGTCGAACATGGTGCCCATCAGCGCGCCCAGAATGCGGCTCTTGAACTCGTAGTCGATGAAGAAGCGGACGGCACAGCCGGCGCCGTCGGGCTCGAAACGCCAGACATTGCTCAGATATTTGAACGGGCCATCGATGTACTTCACGTCGATGGCGTTCTCGTCGGGCTTCAAAAGCACCTGCGTGGTGAAGGTCTCGCGGATGGCCTTGTAGCCGATGCTCATGTCGGCCAGGAGCACGGTGCGTCCGTCACGCTCCTTGCGCGAGCGAACCGTCAGCGCTTCGCAAAGCGGCAGGAATTGCGGATAGGCCTCGACATCGGCAACCAGCGCAAACATCTGCTGCGGCGTGTGGGCAACGCGGCGGGTGGCTTCAAATTTGGGCATAAAATCGGCTAGAGCGACTTCTGGAGCTGCGCTTCCCGCGCCGCGCGCAGCCGGGCGAAATCGTCGCCGGCATGGTGCGATGAGCGTGTAAGCGGGCTTGATGCCACCAGCAGGAAACCCTTGGTCCGGCCGATCGTCTCAAAGGACTTGAACTGTTCGGGGGTGACGAAGCGGATCACCGGGTGGTGCTTCTTCGACGGCTGCAGGTATTGGCCGATGGTCATGAAGTCGACATTGGCCGAACGCAGATCGTCCATCAGCTGCAGGATTTCGTTCCGCTCCTCGCCCAGCCCCACCATGATGCCGGATTTGGTGAAGATCGACGGATCGAGTTCCTTGACCCGCTGCAACAGCCGGATCGAGTGGAAATAGCGCGCGCCCGGCCGAACCTTCAGATAGTTCGACGGCACGGTTTCGAGATTGTGGTTGAAGACGTCGGGCTTGGCCGCCACGACGATCTCCAGCGCGCCGTCCTTGCGCAGGAAATCGGGCGTCAGGATTTCAATCGTTGTCAAAGGCGTTGCCGCGCGGATCGCCCTGATGACCTCGGCGAAGTGCTGTGCACCGCCATCGGCGAGATCGTCGCGGTCGACCGAGGTGATGACGACGTGGGTCAGGCCCATTTGCTTGACGGCATGCGCGACCCGGGCCGGCTCATCGGCATCGAGCGCGGTCGGAATGCCGGTGGCGACATTGCAGAAGGCGCAGGCGCGCGTGCAGATCTCGCCCATGATCATGAAGGTGGCGTGCTTCTTTTCCCAGCACTCGCCGATGTTGGGGCAGCCGGCCTCTTCGCAGACCGTCACCAGCTTGTGCGATTTCACGATTTCGCGTGTCTCGGCATAGCCCTTCGAGACCGGCGCCTTGACGCGGATCCAGTCAGGCTTGCGCAACACCTCCTGATCAGGCTTGTGCGCCTTTTCCGGGTGCCGCAGCCGCGGCGCGTTAGCGATCGTGTCGAGGACAGTGACCATCTGAACCCTGGCTTTTCTTGCGACCGCCCGTCGGCGATCGTCACTTTTACGTCATCTAGGACTTTTCGGCGCAAAGAAAAGGCTGCAGCGGCGCATGCCGCTACAACCGTTTTCGCATAGCCGGCAACGATATCGACTAGCGGCGCACCAGACGACCGACAAAGATCAGCAGGCAGGCGCCGATGAAGCCGGTGATCAGATAGGCGGTCCAGCCGACGCCGAACACGCCGATATTGAGCGCCTGCAGGATGGCATTCAGCACCACCGCGCCAACGATGCCCATGATAATGTTCATGAAAATGCCGGTGTTGCTCTTCATGACCATTTCGGCGAACCAGCCTGCCAGGCCGCCGATGATGATGGCTGCGATCCAGCCCACGCCATTCAAGTGCATATGCCTTCTCCTTGCGCGCGTAAAAATCCATCCGGAAACGACCACCGTTGCCGTCGAGTTCCCAGGGCTTTCGCGGCTGAGTCTCCTGCGGCGAATCTATCATGCGTTCAATGCGCGGCCATAGGCGTCGAGCACGCTTTCCTTCATCATCTCCGACAGCGTCGGATGCGGGAAGATGGTGTGCATCAACTCTTCCTCGGTCGTTTCGAGGTTCATCGCCACGACAAAACCCTGGATCAGTTCGGTCACTTCGGCGCCAACCATATGGGCACCGAGCAGTTGGCCGGTCTTCTTGTCGAAGATAGTCTTGATGAAGCCCTGATCCTCGCCAAGCGCGATCGCCTTGCCGTTGGCGGCGAACTGGAAGCGGCCGACGCGGATATCCTTGCCCTCGGCCTTGGCCTTGGCTTCCGTCAGGCCGACGGAGGCGACCTGCGGGTTGCAATAGGTGCAACCGGGGATCTTGAGCTTGTCGATGGCGTGCACGCCGGGAAAGCTGGCGATCTTTTCGATGCACACCACGCCCTCATGCTCGGCCTTGTGGGCCAGCATTGGCGGGCCGGCAACATCGCCGATGGCGTAGATGCCGGCTACGTTCGTCTTGCCGTAGCCGTCGACGACGACGCAGCCACGGTCAGTTTTCACGCCAAGTGCTTCAAGTCCGAGGCCCTCGATATTGCCCTGCACGCCAACAGCCGAGATCATGCGGTCGGCGGTGATCTTCTCGACCTTGCCGTCCTTCATCTCGACATGCGCGGTGACCGAGTTGGCACCCTTCTCGACCTTGGTCACCTTGGCTTCGAGGATGATCTTCATGCCTTGCTTCTCGAACTGCTTTTGCGCGAATTTCGAGACTTCGGCATCTTCGACCGGCATCACCGCCGGCAACAACTCAACCACCGTCACGTCAGCGCCCATGGTGCGGTAGAAGGAAGCGAATTCGATGCCGATGGCGCCGGAACCCATCACCAGCAGCGACTTCGGCATTTCCGGCGGAACCATCGCCTCGAAATAGGTCCAGATCAGTCTGCCGTCCGGCTCGATGCCAGGCAGCGCGCGCGGCCGGGCACCGGTCGCCAGGATGATGTGCTTGGCGGTGTAGGTGCCCTCGCCCTTGACGCCCTTCGGCACCGGCGGCTGCGGTTCCATCGCCTTCTTGGCCGTCTTAGAGACGACGATCTCACCCAATTTTTCACCAGTAGGGGGCTTCGACAGCTTGGCTTCGCCCCAGATGACGTCGACCTTGTTCTTCTTCATCAGGAAGGCAACGCCGCCATTCAACCGCAGAGAAACTTTTCGCGAACGGTCGACCACGGCCGCCGTGTCGACGCTGACCTTGCCGTCGAGCTTCAGGCCATAGTCCTTCAAATGATCCGAATAGTGCATGATCTCGGCCGAGCGCAGCAGCGCCTTGGTCGGTATGCAGCCCCAGTTGAGGCAGATGCCGCCGAGATGCTCGCGCTCGACGATCGCCGTCTTGAAGCCGAGCTGGGCGGAACGGACCGCCGTGACATAGCCGCCGGGGCCGGAGCCGATAATGATGACGTCGTAGTTCTCAGCCACGGATTTTCTCCTTATTCACAGTTCCAGCATGCCGCGCACGACAGGCGCTAACGCCTTGCCGATGTTGCGCGTGTTTTCGGCATCGAGATGGACGCCGTCGAGCGGTGTACATTTGGCGACGCTCGCGGCATCAAAAAACCCGCAGCCCATCTCTTCGGCGGCGATTTGATAGAAGCCGGCGAGCTTGGGTGACTCGATTGCGCCCGTTCCCAACATTTCGGCGTAGTCCGCCTTGCGGGTTTCCACGATATGCGGCGGCGCAACCAGAATAATCTCGGGGGCGACACCGCCAAACGGATAGGCGTGCCCCCGCACGATTTCAACGAGGCGCCGCATGCCATAGGACGCAATGACCGCGCTGCCATGTATAGACGGCTTCATGTCGTTCGAGCCAAGCATGATGACGATCAGATCGATCGGCGAGTGCGTGCTCAGGGTCGTCGGCAATATCCGCGCGCCATTGCGGTCCGCGCCCGACAGGAAGTCGTCATAAGCCGTGGTTCGACCGCCCAGTCCCTCGGCGATGACGCGGAAGCCCGGTCCGAGCGCTGTCGCCAGTGTGGTTGGCCACCGGTCTTCATAGTCATGTCGACCCAGGCTCTCCGGGTCGTGTCCCCAGGTCAGCGAATCGCCGTAGCAAAGCACCGTCTTCATGCGCTCAACCTGCCTTTGTGCCCAATACGCCGCGCTTCACCCGCCAGCGCACGAAAAGCCACTGCACGACGATGGTCACCAGCCCAGGCAAGCCAAGGCCTGCAATGAATGGCATGTCTTTCCTGACGACTGCCGCACTGCTGTCGCTATAGAGCGTCAACGCGACCAGCAGGACAAGCAGCACCGCAAACACGATCAGCGTCCATTTGCCAGTTTTGGCCACTGCGGTGACGGGATCATTCATCAGCTGAGCGATGAAGAAGACAAAGGTGACGACGAACGTCACCAGCATCGAGACTGCAAAGGCGACGATGTATGCTCCCTGATCGTCGGTGGCGACAGCCAGCCACTGCGCAACTAGGCCGCCGGCGAAGCCGGAGAGGACGAACGCGAAAAGGCTGGTGAAGAATATCCGCACCGCCTTTTCCTTCCTAGACCAGCATGCCCATCGGGTTTTCGATCAGCCGCTTGAAGGCGACCAGCAGCTCGGCACCGAGTGCTCCATCGACGGCGCGATGGTCGGTCGACAGCGTCACCGACATCACCGTGGCGATCTTGATCTCGCCGTTCTTGACCACCGCCCGCTCCTCGCCGGCACCGACCGCCAGGATCGTCGCATGCGGTGGGTTGATGACGGCGGCAAAGTCCTTGATGCCGAACATGCCGAGGTTCGACACCGCCGTGGTGCCGCCCTGGTATTCTTCGGGCTTCAGCTTGCGGCTGCGGGCACGGCTCGCCAAGTCTTTCATCTCGTTGGAGATGGTCGACAGCGTCTTTTCGTCCGCATGCCGAATGATCGGCGTGATCAGGCCGCCGGGGATCGAGACGGCAACACCGACATCGGCGTGCTTGTGCTTGACCATGGCGCTCTCGGTCCAGGACGCATTGGCATCCGGCACCGCCTTCAGCGCCATCGCCATGGCCTTGATGACCATGTCGTTGACGGAGAGCTTGTAGGCTGGCGCCTCGCCCTTGTCGGTCTTCTTGACGGGAGCCGCCGCATTGATCTGCGTGCGCAGCGCCAGGAGCGGGTCGAGTTCGCAGTCGAGCGTCAGGTAGAAATGCGGGATGGTGGTCTTGGCCTCGACCAGGCGCCGCGCAATGGTCTTGCGCATATTGTCATGCGGGACCAGCTCATAGGAGCCTTGCTCGAACAGCTTCAGCACCTGATCGTCCGACATCGCTTTCACGGCAGGGGCAGAAGCAGCAGCCGGCGCTCCGGCCGGAGCCTTGGCCGCGGGTGCTGCCTTGGCGCCGCCGCCGGCAATCGCGGCATCGACGTCGGCCTTCACCACACGGCCATGCGGGCCGGTACCGGTCACGGCCGAGACATCAACGCCGGCGTCCTTGGCGATACGGCGTGCAAGCGGCGAGGCGAAAGTGCGCTCGCCAGCCGCATGACCATTGGCGGCGGGAGCCGCCTCTGCCTTGGGTGCGGCTGCGACAGCAGCCTCAGCCTTCGGCGCCTCAGTTTTTGGTGCCTCAGTCTTGGGAGCTTCGGCTTTCGCTGGCGCGGCACCGCCACCGCTTTTCGCGGCGGCGCCTGCGTCCTCGCCCTCGGCGGCGAGCACCGCGATCAGCGCATTGACCTTGACGCCTTCGGTGCCGGCGGGGACGACGAGCTTTGCGACCGTGCCTTCATCGACGGCTTCGACTTCCATCGTCGCCTTGTCGGTCTCGATCTCGGCGATCACGTCGCCCGGCGAAACCTTGTCGCCCTCTTTCACGAGCCATTTGGAAAGATTGCCCTCTTCCATCGTGGGCGAGAGCGCCGGCATGGTGATGTTGATTGGCATTTTGTCCTCCCGCCCGGTTCAGCGATACGCGACGGCTTTGACCGCCTCGATGACTTCGCCGACATTCGGCAACGCCAGTTTTTCGAGGTTTGCCGCATAGGGCATCGGCACGTCCTTGCCGGCAATGGTGATGACCGGCGCGTCGAGGAAATCGAAAGCGCGCTGCGAGACCTGGTTGGCGATGTGATCGCCGACCGAGCTCTGTGGATAGCCTTCTTCGACCACGACCAGCCGGTTGGTCTTCTTGACCGAAGCAATGATGGTGTCGAGATCGAGCGGGCGGATGGTCCTGAGGTCGATGATCTCGGCGTCGATGCCCATGCCGCGCAGTTCCGCTTCCGCCTTGACCGCGTAGGTCATGCCGATGCCGAACGAGACGATGGTGACGTCCTTGCCCGTCTTGTGGATGCGCGCCTTGCCGATCGGCAGCACGAAATCATCCAGCTTCGGCACGTCGAAGGACTGGCCGTAGAGGATTTCGTTCTCAAGGAAGATGACCGGGTTCGGGTCGCGGATCGCCGCCTTCAGCAGGCCCTTGGCGTCGGCGGCCGTATACGGCATCACCACTTTCAGGCCAGGAATGTGGCTGTACCAGGCGGCATAGCACTGGGAGTGCTGGGCGGCGACGCGGGCCGCGGCCCCGTTCGGTCCGCGGAACACGATCGGCGCACCCATCTGGCCGCCCGACATATAGAGCGTCTTGGCGGCGGAGTTGATGATCTGGTCGATCGCCTGCATGGCGAAGTTGAAGGTCATGAACTCGACGATCGGCTTCAGGCCGGCCATCGCCGCACCGACGCCGACGCCGGCAAAACCATGCTCGGTGATCGGCGTGTCGACGACGCGCCGTGGCCCGAACTCCTGCAACAGGCCCTGCGTGATCTTGTAGGCGCCCTGGTATTCGGCGACCTCCTCGCCCATGACGAAGACATCACCGTCGCGGCGCATTTCCTCGGCCATGGCATCGCGCAGAGCTTCACGCACCGTGGTCGAGACCATTTCCGTGCCGGCCGGAATGTCGGGATCGGCGGCGATTTCCGTTTTCGGGGCGGCTGCGACAGGAGCGGCGGCGGGCTTTGTAGCCTCCACCTTTTCCTCGGCTGGTGCCTCGGCCTTTGCCGGCGCTTCCGCCTTGGCGGGAGCCGCGGAGTTACCGACGTCGGCAGCGCTTTCACCGTCCTGCAGCAGAACGGCGATCGGCGTGTTGACCTTGACGCCTTCGGTGCCGGCGGCGATCAGGATCTTTCCAATCGTGCCTTCATCGACGGCTTCGACTTCCATCGTCGCCTTGTCGGTTTCGATCTCGGCGAGGACGTCGCCGGCGACGACCTTGTCGCCTTCGTTCTTCAACCACTTGGAAAGATTGCCCTCTTCCATGGTCGGCGAGAGAGCGGGCATGAGAATTTCGATCGGCATGTCCTGGCCTCCCTTACAGTACGATATCGGTCCAGAGCTCGGACGGATCCGGCTCTGCATCGTTCTGGGCAAACTCGGCGGCGTCGGCGACGATGTCGCGAACCTCCTTGTCGATGGTCTTCAGTTCGTCCTCGGTCGCCCACTTCTTCTCGATCAACCGCGCCTTGACCTGTTCGATCGGGTCATGGTCGGAGCGCATCTTCTGCACTTCTTCCTTCGAGCGGTATTTCGCTGGGTCGGACATCGAGTGACCGCGATAGCGATAGGTCTGCATTTCGAGAATGATCGGCCCGTTGCCGCCACGGCACCACTCGGTAGCGAGATCGCCGGCCGCCTTGACCGCGCGCACATCCATGCCGTCGACCTGGATGCCCGGAAATCTGAACGAGGCGCCGCGATGCGAAAAATTGGTTTCCGCCGACGAGCGCGACACCGAGGTGCCCATCGCGTAGCGGTTGTTCTCGATGATGTAGATCACCGGCAGCTTCCACAGCGAGGCCATGTTGAAGCTTTCATAGACCTGACCCTGGTTGGCGGCCCCATCGCCGAAATAGGTCAGCGAGACATTGTTGTTGTCGCGATAGCGGTTGGCGAAGGCCAGGCCCGTGCCGAGCGACACCTGCGCGCCGACAATGCCGTGACCGCCGTAGAAGTGCTTCTCCTTGGAGAACATGTGCATGGAGCCGCCCTTGCCCCGCGACAGGCCGCCACGGCGTCCGGTCAACTCGGCCATGACGCCTCGCGGTGAAAGCTCCATCGCCAGCATGTGGCCGTGATCGCGATAGGCGGTGATCATCTGATCGCCGTCGATCAGCGCCATCTTCATGCCGGTGACGACCGCTTCCTGGCCGATATAGAGATGGCAGAAACCGCCGATGAAGCCCATGCCGTAGAGCTGGCCGGCTTTTTCCTCGAAGCGGCGGATGAGCAGCATGTGCCGGTAGGCGGCAAGCTCTTCGTCCTTGGTGAATTCAGCGGGTTTGGGCGCGGAAAGCACCGATTTGCCGTCGGATTTCGATTTGGCAGGCGCTTTTCTGGCTGCGGTGGCCATGCATCACTCCCTGTTGGCGTCTCTTTGCGGACATTAGGGCAGGACGAAATCTGCCCTGGGAAGATCAGCTCTCCCCACCGATTTATGCAAGGCTAACACGCGTCAGAGCGTTGCGCCATGACGAATTTGCATAGCTGGCATGCGCCTAAGGGATTAAAATCATTGAAAATATTAGCGATTAACTGAACTTCAGTTATTTCGACGAAGTCGGCAACATGATGGTGATTTCATCCGCCTGGGACAGATTGAGCGCTCTGCGCGCCTGCTCGTCGAGCATGTCCTTCTCCAGCGTACCGTCATGCATGAGCCGAACGCGGCGTTCGAGCTCCATACGACGCGCCTTGACGGCATCGAGCTGGGCCTGCAGCGCAACCGTCTGAGCTTCCAGCTGATATTTAGAATTGATGCCGAATTCGCCGTGATAGGCGTGGAAGCCGAAATAGGCCAGGAACACCACGCAAAGCGAAGGGATGATCAGCCGGCCGGTGTTTCTCTGCTTGTGCTGACGCGTCCACATAACCGATTCCCCATGGCCGCAAACTCAAACGACCCGGAACCTTTTTCGCCTGATTGTGCTTAACGGACGGTTACGGAGACTGGCCCGGCAACCAGCGAAATGAAAAAGGGCGGGAATGCTCCCGCCCTTCGCGCACTATCCGAGTTCGGTATTCGGATCAGCCCTTGATCACCGACTTGCCGGCGTAGCGCGCCTGCTTGCCGAGTTCTTCCTCGATGCGGATCAGCTGGTTGTACTTGGCCATGCGGTCGGAGCGCGACAGCGAGCCGGTCTTGATCTGTCCGCAATTGGTGGCAACGGCGAGATCGGCGATGGTTGGATCCTCGGTTTCGCCCGAACGGTGCGACATGACAGCGGTATATCCAGCCTTGTGCGCGGTCTCGACCGCGTCGAGCGTTTCCGTCAGCGAGCCGATCTGGTTGACCTTGACCAGGATCGAATTGGCGACGCCCATGCGGATACCGTCGCGCAGGCGCGCCGTGTTGGTGACGAACAGGTCGTCGCCGACCAGCTGGGTCTTCTTGCCGATCAGGTCGGTCAGGTATTTCCAGCCTTCCCAGTCGTCCTCGGCAAGGCCGTCCTCGATCGAGATGATCGGATAGTCGGCGGCGAGCTTGGCGAGGTATTTGGCCTGGGCCTTGGGATCGCGCGTCTTCTTCTCGCCCTCATAGACGTAGTTGCCGTCCTTGAAGAATTCGGTCGCGGCGCAATCGAGGCCGAGCGCGATCTCCTCGCCCGGCTTGAAACCGGCCTTTTCGATCAATTCCATGATGAAATCGAGCGCCACCGGTGCGCTCTTCAGGTTCGGGGCAAAGCCGCCCTCGTCGCCGACATTGGTGTTGTGGCCGGCATCCTTCAGCTTCTTGCGCAGCGTGTGGAAGATTTCCGAGCCCCAGCGCACGGCTTCGCGCAGCGTCGGCGCGCCGACCGGCAGGATCATGAATTCCTGGAAGTCGATCGGGTTGTCGGCATGGGCACCGCCATTGATGATGTTCATCATCGGCACCGGCAGGATGTGCGCCTTTGTGCCGCCGACATAGCGATAGAGCGGCAGGCCGGCGGCGTCCGCAGCGGCCTTGGCCACCGCCAGCGAAACGCCGAGAATGGCATTGGCACCGAGCCGGCCCTTGTTGGGCGTGCCGTCGAGCTCGATCATGGTCTGGTCGATATGGATCTGGTTTTCGGCTTCCATGCCGCCGATCGCCTCGAACAGCTCGCCATTGACCGCCTCTACGGCCTTCAGCACGCCCTTGCCGAGATAGCGGGCGCCGCCGTCGCGAAGCTCGACGGCTTCGTGAGCGCCGGTCGAGGCGCCCGACGGCACCGCGGCGCGGCCCATCGAGCCGTCTTCGAGTACAACATCGACCTCGACGGTCGGGTTTCCACGGCTGTCCAGGATTTCACGTCCGACAATGTCGATGATGGCGGTCATTGCGATGTCCCCGATTGATCTGACGAAAGGTCGCGCCCGTCTTAGCCAAAGCGACGCAAAAGGCAATCCGGCCATGGCCGAATAGTGCCGCCAGCCCGATTCACGAAGCGCAAATTTCTGTCATCATAAGTCATGTCATCAGACGCGCTTTTCGAGCTATGGTTTCGATGCGCGGGGCGAAACAGGAGGAGTTTCGCCATGTCCGAGTTGAGCGGTATCTTGAGTTTGTTCCTGATCGCGGCGGCGTTCCTGACGTCGTGCGACACCCAGCAATCGCCACCGAAGGCCTTCGCGCCTTTGCCGGCGTTGAGCACCAGCGAATAGACGTTGGCATTGACGCGAAAAAGGGCCCCGTCGAAACGAGGCCCTTTTTTGATTGAGGTTGCGTCAATGCCAGTAAGGCGTGACCTTGTAGTATTCATACGAGGCATCGCGCGCGGTCTCACCATCCGCGCCGGCCAGTTCGTTGATCGAATAGGCGGGCGCTGCCTTCAGCTGATCCTTCGAGAAGGGCACGACATAACCGCCCTTGTGCTCGTCATAGTCGAGACTTGCCCAGGGAACGGCGTGGTACTTCTCGCCGATGCCGAGAAAGCCACCAAAGCCGATCACCGCGAACATGATGCCGTTCGACGTCTTGTCGAGCATGATGTCCTCGATGCTGCCGATGCTATCGCCTTCGGTGTTGTAGACCGACGTACCGATGACGCGCGAAGCGGCAATGGCTTCGGTGTGACCTGTCTGAGTTGTCATGATCTGCTCCTCGTTGTCGTTGAACTCTGCTTTGACAATGAGGGGCGCGGGCGAAAGTTCCCGACTTTTTCGGCGGCGGCCAATCACTCCGCGAGGATGAAAGTGACCTTCATGTTGACGCGATAGGCAGCGATCTTGCCGTCCTCGACGACGATCTTCTGATCCTGGATCCAGGCGCCTTCGACGTTCTTCAGGGTTTTCGAAGCGCGGGCGATTCCCTTTTCGATGGCGTCCTGAAAGCTCTTCTTCGACGACGAGGTGATTTCGGTGACGCGGGCGACGGACATGGCTTCCTCCTGCCAAAACGCTCATTTGCCGGCCAAGCGTACAACCGGCTCATGCCTTCCACAAGCGCGGCCCCGTCGGGGCCATTGTCACGCCGCCGTCCAGCGTGGCATTGAGGGAGCGTCCGGTCGTTTTGTGAGGCGGCAATGGCCCGAAGGCGCAGTCAGCAGCCAGCAGCGGCGCAGCCGCCGGCACCTGTGGTTGATGCCAATGCCACGAATGCGTCCAGCGGCTACTTCTTTGCCGGCGCCATGGTGCTGATCGCCGTCCTGATCCCCTGGTATTTCGAGCTGCCGCTCAACTTCAACGTCAACGACCGCGAATTCAATCCACTGGTCTTCGTCCCGGTCGTGTTTGCCGTCATCGGGCTCTACGCATTGCTGAAGGCGATCCGTGACACATTGCGCGTGCGCAAATTCGGCGCGACGACGCTAGAGGCGGGGCCGGCAAAACCTGGCGGACGCTTCGAAGGCCGGCTCCGGTCGAGCCGCGATCTGGCTCCTTCCGGTGACTACGTCGTCAAATTGCGATGTATCAGAACCTACCGCGTCGGCGGACCGGCCGTGAATACGACCGCTGGGGACAAATCGACCTACAAGGAAGAGCTCAGATACGAGGAAAAGCTCGTCGTGCCGCGTGGTTCCGTGCAATCGAGCGTGGGCATTCCCTTCGCCTTTGCAATCCCGGCCGATGCCCTGCCCTCGAACGGCCCGCCGGCTTACGAGCGCCAGCATGGCAATGTGCGCTGGATCCTGACCGTCACGGCGCCGATGCCAGGCGTCGACTATTACGCGGTGTTCGCGATCGACATGAGGCGGTCAGGCCAGAACAACTGACATGCAGGCGGTTGCAGCATCCGTCAGGGCGCTTTAGCGGCCCTTGGCGATGCGATCGAATGCCATCAGCCTCTCGAGCAGAGCCGGCATATCCTTCAGCGGCAGCATGTTCGGACCATCGGAAGACGTCGAATTGTCCGGGTCCTGATGGGTCTCGATGAACACGCCGGCGACGCCGACGGCAACGGCAGCGCGTGCCAGCGTCTCGACAAAGCGCCGCTCGCCACCCGAGGAACCGCCCTGCCCGCCCGGCTGCTGCACCGAATGCGTGGCGTCGAAGATCACCGGCGCGCCGATTTCCGCCATGATCGGCAGCGCGCGCATGTCAGACACCAGTGTGTTGTAGCCGAAGGATGCGCCACGCTCGGTGGTCAAGACATTGGCGTTGCCTGAACCGGTGATCTTGGCGACCACGTTCTTCATGTCCCAGGGTGCCAGGAACTGCCCCTTCTTCACGTTGATCACCTTGCCCGTTTTAGCGGCGGCAACCAGCATATCGGTCTGGCGCGACAGAAAGGCCGGAATCTGCAGCACATCGACATGCGGCGCGACGATCGCGCATTGTTCTTCGGTGTGGACATCGGTCAAAACAGGAAGCGAAAATTCCTTGCGCAGTTCGTCGAAGACCGGAAGCGCGGCGTCCATGCCGGCGCCGCGCGTTGCCGACAGCGAGGTCCGATTGGCCTTGTCGTAGCTCGTCTTATAGACGAGGCCGATGCCAAGCTTGCCGGTCAGCTCCTTCAGCGCGCCGGCCATGTCGAAGGCATGCTGGCGCGATTCGAACTGGCATGGGCCGGCGATCAGCGCCAAAGCCGCGTTGTTGTCGAAAACGACGCTGCCGACCGTAACCGACGAATTGGGCGCCATCGAATTGGACGCTTGGGACTTGCTCATGGGATCTCCCGGAAGATGAAAGCCGCGCCCTGTCCGGATGCCGGCTGCACGACAATGTCAGTGTCCGCTATATCGTGCTGGATGGAATTGGCTGCAAGCAGCCGTGACGTGACATCGATGCTTCGGACGGCAAAGACGATCGCCGCGAAGCGAAGTTTCGTCGATGGCCCGGCCGGAATGCCAAAGCGGGCGGTGAAGGATTTGGGATCAAGCACGCTCAACGTTGCGTTCGCCAGGAGAAACGCCCCGCCATCGGCGGCAGGATCGTTCACCGCCACCGAGATCAGCCTGATCTGTTCGGCAGGCTGGTCGCTGACCGCCACCACCTCCACAATGCCCGTGGCGCCATTGGCGTGGGCCTGTAAAGCCGTACGGTCCACTTTTGGCGCGTTGATCCGCTGGCAGGCAAACAGGAACGCGTCGGTTGCTCCGTGGGTCGCAACAAAGGC
Source organism: Mesorhizobium kamtschaticum (assembly GCF_056174585.1). Lineage (NCBI taxonomy): Bacteria > Pseudomonadati > Pseudomonadota > Alphaproteobacteria > Hyphomicrobiales > Phyllobacteriaceae > Mesorhizobium > Mesorhizobium kamtschaticum. Next base: position 4,936,926 of record NZ_CM149691.1, read on the forward strand.
GAGCTTGAATGACGCCACATCGCTCTTGCCCGATGTATCCATGAAAGCGCGTGAAAAGCTCAGCGTGTCTCCCGCCGACAGGCCGGCCTCGACATAGCGCGCATGATCGGCGTCGGCATCGTCCGTGCCGAGAACGACCGCGGAAAACCCCTCATCGCCGCGGCTGTCGCGATAGAGGCGGTCGCGCGCGACGAAGACATTGCCCCCGGCGGCTGCGTCAATCGCTGTCTGGTCACTGCCGATCCCGAGCGGCTCCAGATAGGTGCCGTCGGCGAGGAAAACGCAGCAGTTTTCCGTTCCAAAAGGATGGATGCCGGTCGGAGCGACGACGAAGCCCAGCGAAGCGAGTCGGGCTCGCGCCACATCGAGGTTCTGCGTCGGCAGAACGAGATGGTCAAGCGGATGTGTGCCGGTGGTTGGTCTGTCGGTCATGAGGTGCGGTGTGCATCATTCCAAAGAGCGGTTCAAGGCCATTTCCCGTTGGTGGCCGCCGGGGACTTGTCGAGATCCGGAACCGCGCGCTGGATCAGCTGCCCATCACGACATCGGCGGAATAGCGCAGTTCGCGCAATGGTTTGACCTTGGCTGTGGTCTGCGCATAGAGCGGATGCGCCTTATAGGCGGCCAGCGCCGCGTCGTCGGCGAACTCGGCATAGACGACGACATCAACTTCATCCGACAGCGGGTCGACCTTGGTGTTCAAAGTGACCTCGAAGAGACTGGAATGAGGAATGTTGCCGAGCGCCAGCAGTCCGGTGCGCACTGCCTCCACATCCTCCTTGCACCGCGCGCTGAAGAAAACGATATGCCGGATCAATCCCGCCTCCTCGATCTGAATGTCGGGGTCTTTAGTGACGGCGGTCCCCTCGCGTCAACCGTTCATGGCGCCACGCGTCCTTGCGACGCGCCCCGGATGGGGCCTGGCCTCATCTCGCAGCAACGAACAGCTCGCAGAAGCGCCAGGCTGCTATCTCTAGAAGGGGATATTATGCCTTGCCGGTGACGTAGCGCACAGCATGGGAGAACTCCCTGACCGATATGTCGAGATACCGGCCCTGATTGTAGAGGCCGTCCCAGATCAGGAAGAACGCGATGGCGGCAATGACGACTACATAACGCATGGCTAAAGCTATCGCACAAGCGCGACTGCGACCATAGACGTTTTTTGATTTTGGGCAGCGGCGGCTCGACGATAGTGCCGAAGGCCACGTGGCACAGCCCAGCTGACGGCTTGCCTCTTGAAGTTCCCCCTCATGACGTGGAAGATTGTGATCGGCATTCGCTGGGAAGCGCGGAAGCTCCGGTTAGCGGGCGCGCGCTTTCGTTCGACCCGCCCGTCGCCTAACCCGTGAGCCAACGGGACCAGGCAAGGGCGTTCGAACCTGGCGGATGGTCCAGAGAACCGTGGTTTGGCAATTGCGCCGGCACCACGGAAATCCAGGGGCATGAAATGGCAGACGGGGACCATCATAGCGTAGCGCCGGGCGAAGCGGTCAGGCTCGACGAGTTCAATTTCGCCGAGATCGTCAAAGGCCTGCCGGCCAAGGCGCGCATGGTGCTGTCGGCGGCGATGAACCTGCCGCGTGGTACGCTCAAGGTGAGGATGCCGGATGGTCGCGCTGTTCTCGTCGGTGGCAAGGGGCCTGGCCCGGACGCCGAACTGGTGCTCAAGAACTGGCGCCTGCCAGGCCGCGCCTTTTCCGGCGGCACGATCGGCGTTGCCGAATCCTATATGGATGGCGATTGGGAAAGCCCTGACGTCACCAGTTTCCTGGAATTGTTCGTGGTCAATTCGGCGATCGGCGAACGCGTCGCCGGCGGCGCCAGCTGGCTCATCAACACCGTCCAGCGCATCCGCCATTGGTTCAACGAGAACACACGCACCGGCTCGAAGCGCAACATCTCGGCGCATTACGATCTCGGCAACGCCTTTTACAAGGAGTGGCTCGACCCGAGCATGACCTATTCCTCGGCGCTTTACGCCAATGGCGCCAATGACCTGGAAAGCGCCCAGGCCGCCAAATATCGGGCGCTGGCCAGGGATACGGGTATCGGCAGGAAGGACCACGTGCTGGAGATCGGCTGCGGCTGGGGCGGCTTCGCCGAATTCGCGGCACGCGAAATCGGCTGCCGCGTCACGGGACTGACGATCAGCCGCGAACAGCACGATTTCGCCAAGGCGCGCATCGCCAAGGCCGGGCTTGCCGACAAGGTCGAAATCAAGCTGCAGGATTACCGCGACGAAACAGGGACTTACGACCGCATTGCGTCGATCGAGATGTTCGAGGCGGTCGGCGAGAAATACTGGCCGGTGTTCTTCGGCAAGATGAAGGCCTGCCTGCGGCCCGGCGGTACCGCGGGCCTGCAGATCATCACCATCAACGAGGCAGCCTACGACACCTATCGCGCCAGGCCGGATTTCATCCAGCGCTACGTCTTTCCAGGCGGCATGCTGCCGACACCGTCGATCCTGAAGGCGCTCGGCAAGGATCATGGCCTTGCGCATCTGCGCGAGCGCGTGTTTCCGGATGACTATGCGCGTACGCTCGCCGAATGGCGGCAGCGTTTCTGGGTATCCTGGGACAAGATCGTGCCGCTCGGCTTCGACGATCGCTTCAGAAGCTCTGGGAGTTTTACCTGCATTATTGCGAAGCCGGCTTCCGCGCCAGCTACATCGATGTGCGCCAGGTGGTCTACAAGGCGTAGGTCGATACGCTCTTCGATTTCGTTACCAGTGGACGGCGGCACTGCTGGACATGACGACCGGGTCGATTGCCGGTTGGCGTGCTTCGCCCTTTTCGATCGCGATTTCCTGATGCCAACGTGATGCAACCGCGATCGCTTGGCGGGCGTTCTGCCGCATCCGACGCCCGCGCCCAAATCAACGCCGAGCGCCTCTGACCATAGGAGGCTTCCATGAAGCGAACCGTTGCCGCCATTGCCATCCTGCTTGCCGCCGTATCCGCAGCCGATGCACGGCGCGTAGCTCCACCCACCGTCATGAACGATCCGCTGGGCCACAGCATCAGCCCAACCTTGACGCCTGGTGTGAGCGATCTTATCGACAGCAGACCGACCTCGACTATCCGCGGGGTGCATGCTCCGGCCGGGATGACGCCCTTGACCGTGCCAAGCGACCCGACGGGCATGTCACTCGAACCGACGCAGCCGGTCAGCCCGCAAGCCCCCGCGACAGCTTTGCCGCTGACGCCGACGCCTGCAACCAACTGACGCCGCGCGCCTTGGAAAACAAACCCACGCACCTGTTGCGTGGGTTTGTGCCTTTCCTCAAAGAGTGATGCGATATCTAGCAAAACCGGCTTCGCCCTCGCCCGCCGGTTCGATCTTCAGCGACTTCACGTCGGCAATGAAGTCCTTTGCCTTGACGCCTGTCTCGAACACGACGCTGGTGCCTGGCAGCGGCGTGAACGACCAGTTGTCGTCGGCTGTCGGGTTGATCGTGCCCTGGCTCACGATGTAGCGAACGATGACGTCGCGGTTGGTGTCCGGCGCCTCATAAATGATCTTGGAGGCATTAATGTCAGGGAAATTGCCACCGCCGCCGGCCCGGTAATTGTTGGTCGCAACGACGAATTTCTGATTGGGATCAATTGGTTTTCCGCCAAACGTCAAATCGACGATGCGATTGGCGCTGGCATTCGCCACGCCGCCCTTGGCATCATATTTCGGTGGCTGCGACAGGTCTATCTTGTAGGTAACGCCGTCGATGACATCAAAATTGTAGGATGGGAAATCGGTGTTGATGAGCGCCTGATCGGCCTTCCCGGCCTCGATCTTGTTGAAGATGCCGGCCGACATTTCCAGCCATTCCTTGACTTGCGCACCCGTGATTTCGACGGCGCGCACGGTGTTTGGGTAGAGATAGAGGTCGGCGACGTTCTTGATGGCGATGTCGCCGGCCGGCACGTCGGTATAGTAGTCGGCGCCGTTGCGCCCACCGGCCTTGAAGGGAGCGGCGGCCGACAGCAGCGGCGCATCCTTCCACTGCGTGCTCTTGAGAATGTCCTTCAAGTACCAGGTCTGCGCCTGGCTGACGACCTGCACCGACGGATCGTCGGCGACCAGCGAGAAATAGGAATAGAGCGGCGCCGAAGTCTTGCCGACAGGACGGCGCACATAGGCCAGGGTTGCCTGGTGGTCCTGTTCGAGGGCGGCGATGATGCGCTTGTCGTCCTGAACAGTCGGCTTGTTCTTGTTGTCGACGCGCTCGAAGATCGGCCGCGCCTCGGAAGTGGCGGAAACGACCTTCCATTTCGATCCGTCACGCTGCAGCATCAGGTCGATCAGACCCATATGCGAACCCCAGAAGCCGCCCATGACGGCGGGCTTGCCCTGCAGCGTACCCTTTTGTGTGTCGACGCCCTCGAGCGACTGGAAATCCTTCTTGCCGGGGAACACCAGATGCTGGTGGCCGGTGAACACGGCATCGATGCCATCGACGCCGGCGACGAAGAACGAGGCGTTCTCCATCATGTCGCCCTGCTTCACATCAATGCCGGAATGGGAGAGCGCGATAACGATGTCGGCGCCCTCTTCCTTCATCTGCGGCACCCAGGCCTTGGCCGCCTCGACGATGTCGCGCGTCTTGACGTTGCCCTCGAGGTTCTTGAGGTCCCATACCATGATCTGCGGCGGGACGAAACCGATGATGCCGATCCTGATCGGCTGCTCGGCGCCCGAACCGTCCTTGATCTTCCTGTCGAGGATCACGTAGGGCTTGAGGTAGAGCTTGTCGTCGCGCGGGTTGGCGGCGAGCTCGGTGCCGCGGATCAGATTGGCGCAGACGAACGGAAAATTGGCGCCGGCCAGCACCTTGTCCAGGAAGGACAGGCCGTAGTTGAACTCATGGTTGCCGAGCGTCGAGCACTCGTAGCCGAGCAGGGTCATGCCTTTCATGATCGGATGGAGATCGCCGTCCTTCAGGCCCCTCTCGTAGGCGATGTAGTCGCCCATCGGATTGCCCTGCAGCAGGTCGCCATTGTCGATCAGCATCGAATTGACGGCTTCCTTGCGCACCGCGTCGATGAGCGATGCCGTGCGCGACAGGCCCATCGTGTCGTTGGCTTTGTCGGCGTAATAATCATAAGGCAGCACATTCACATGGATATCGGTGGTTTCCATGATGCGAAGATGCGCCTGGTTGGCTTGCGCACGGGCGGAGAAGGGATGAAGCACGATCAGCGCCCCTGTGGCTGCGGCACCCGCGAGAAAACCGCGGCGAGAGACTGGGTGGAGCAGTTGCGACATGTTTTCTCCTCTTCGACGACCTGACGCCCTGCCCCGAAGCGAACTTGGCGCTGAAACCGGCTCAAGTCCACTCAAGAAGTCGCGCGCATTGGAGCGCCAGTCGATCAGCGACAGATGACGCGCGGATGAATGCGACAGTGAAGAAAAGTCAGGTCTTGTCGTCGTCGCCCTGGGTGATGAGCCGGGCGCTGCGCTGGCCTGTGACGTAGATCCATAGCCAGCTCAAGGAAACCGCAAGCCGGTTGCGGAAGCCGATCAGGAAATAGATGTGGGCGATGCCCCACAGCCACCAGGCGAGCCAGCCCGTCAGCTTGATCCAACCGAAATCGATCGCGGCGGCGCGTTTGCCGATCGTCGCCAGATCGCCGGCATGTTTGTAGTGGAAAGGACGCGCGGTGCTATCACCGCCGAGCCTGGCCTTGATAGTGGCCGCGACATGGCGGCCCTCCTGCTTGGCGGAAGGCGCCACGCCGGGTACCGGCCGTCCATCGGGCCGCAGCACTAGGGCAGCGTCGCCGATGACAAAAATCTCCGGGCTGCCGGGCACGCTGAGGTCGGGCTCGACGAGCACCCTGCCCGCGCGGTCCGCCTTCGCCCCCAGCCATTCGGCGGCGGGCGAAGCGGCAACACCGGCGGCCCACAGGATCGTTCTCGCCTCCAGCTGCTTGTCGCCAAACACAACACCCTCGGCGTCGCAGCGCGTAACGGCGCGTCCGAGTTCGACCGTCACGCCAAGCCGCTCGAGCGCCTTGCTGGCATAGTCGGAGAGTTTTGACGCGAAATTGGCAAGGATGCGGTCGCCGGCCTCGATCAGCACCACGCGCGTTTGCCGCGTATCGATGTTGCGGAACTCGCCGCGCAGCGTGTCGTGCGCCAGTTCGACGATGGTGCCGGCCAGTTCCACGCCGGTCGGCCCACCGCCGACGATCGCAATGGTCAGCAGCGCCTGGCGTTTGGCGGGATCGGTTTCCCGCTCGGCCTGCTCGAAGGCCAGGAGAATGCGCCGCCGGATGGTGGTGGCGTCCTCAAGCGTCTTCAAGCCTGGCGCGAAAGGCTCCCATTCGTCGTGGCCGAAATAGGCATGGCGTGCGCCGGTGGCGAGCACCAGCGTGTCGTAGGTGACGGCGCTGCCGTCATCGAGCAACACGCGTTTGTCGGCGCGGTCGACGCCGGTGACATTGGCCAGCAGCGTCGTCACATCCTTGCGCTTGCGCAGGAGATGGCGGATCGGCCAGGCAACCTCGGAGGTCGCCAGCGCGGTCGTCGCCACCTGGTAGAGCAGCGGCTGGAAAAGATGATGGTTGCGCTTGTCGATCATGGTGATGCGCACTGGTGCGCCTGACAGCCCGCGGGTGAGTTCGAGGCCGCCGAACCCCGCGCCGACAACGACGACATGATGGCTGGCTTCGTTCATCTCATTCACCCTGCCGGTAAGATTGCCTGTCCTAGATGTAGGTATTTTTGTGCAATGCAGCAACAGAAGGACAGGGCCCGGGACTCGTCGTCCCATGTCGTGAACGCACAAGATGTATCGTGTCGCGAGGTATAGCGTCATCGAACACGCTTACGAGGCAAAGCATGGCCAACGATCATGACGACCAGGGTCCGGCGCAGCATGCCTCGCCGCCCTGTTTCATGCATGAACTCGATCCGGAATTCCGGGCGCCGCTATCCGACTGGACCGATGTCCGGCGCTGGCGCAAGGCCGAGCGCGAACGCCTGATCGCGGCTCGCCTCGCTGTTTCCGCCGACGCTCGGACGGTGATGTCGCAGCGCATCGCTGAGGGCCTCGACGCGATCGTCGGCGAGATCAGTGGCCGCATAATCAGTCTTTACTGGCCGTTTCGCGGGGAGCCGGATTTGCGGCCATGGATGGCGTCCGTCAATGAGCGCGGCGGCCGCACGGCGTTGCCCATCGTCGTCGAGAAAGGGCAACCGCTGATCTTCCGTGCCTACAAATCCGGAGACCGGCTGGAAAAAGGCATCTGGAACATCCCGATCCCGGCCGAAGGCGATCCGGTGCTGCCCGACATCGTCATCTCGCCGATCGTCGGCATTGATCCGGCAAATTATCGCCTGGGTTATGGTGGCGGCTTCTTCGACCGCACACTGGCCGCCATGCCGTTCAAGCCGCTGGTCATCGGCGTCGGCTACGAACTGCAGCGCATCGCCACCATCTATCCTCAGCCGCATGACATTGCGATGGATCGGGTCGTCACCGAGGCCTGAGAGCCTGTTTCCGGAAAATTATCCATACTTCCGCCGCGCAGCAGTGCAGATGTCACGTGACAAAAATCCGACTTGGTCGATAAATGATCTGACCTTTAAGCGGACCATGCTGCGGAGGACTGTTTCGACATGCGCTCTGGGCGAGTCCAACAATTTCGGGTCGCTCTTGGATTGTCTGCTTCACAACGGAGGACAAGATGATCGGACGAACTATATCGGCTGCCCTTGTCATCGCGTTTTCCTTGTCGCCTTCGCATGCGCAACCACGGCATCGTTTGCCGAGCGATTACAAATGGGGCCGCTGCCTGCTTGTTGTCAGCGGTCAGACCCGCATATCCGGAAAATGCTCCTATCAAATCGAGGCGGGTGGTGATTTTAATATCCAGGGGCCTCGGCAAGTTTTTGCAGGTATCGACTATCCCGATACGCCCAGTGGGGCTGGTGAAATGTCCCGGGACTACTGGGCAGATGTCTACAAGGACGGTGATGTTTGGGCCGGCTACAGCAACTCCGAAATTGACGAAACGCACGGTGACGAACGCTGGGAAGCACTTCGCCGCGAAGGCGCATGCTATGTCGGCAAGGACGTCCGGGTGTGCCTTTGGCGTTAAGCCATTTCCGGCTTCATGCCCATCGCCGTGCGATCAACGATTTCGCGCAAGGCGAATGACGAGTTGATCTTTGTCACGTGCGGCATCGCCGACAGCCACTCCTTGTGGATGCGCTCATAGTCGACGAGATCCTTCGCCGCGATGCGCAGGATGTAGTCGTATTCGCCCGACATCAGATGGCAGGACAGCACGTTGGGGCAGCGCTTGATCGCCGCCTCGAAATCCGACAGCGTCTTCTCGAACTGGCCCGACAGAGATATGTGCACGATCGCCGTCATCTGATGACCGAGCGCCGCGTTGGAAAGCCGGGCGTGGTAGCCGCGAATGGTTCCGGATTTCTCGAGATTATCGAGCCGGCGCGAACAGGCCGACTGCGACAGGCCAACCTTCTCGGCGAGTGCCGCATTGGGTATCCTGCCATCCTTCTGCAAAGCCTCGAGAATGGCGATATCGATCCTGTCGAGCGACATTTTTCGTGAATCCTGCGAATATCCGGCTATTTCGCGCAACGATTATCGAAACCTGACCGTCCGCGCAAGCGCATTCGCAAACACTTGCGAGCCGATTCATGGTTCACTTCACCAATACAGGGAGTGAGCCCAAAAGGGCCCGGATCAGGAGAAGACTATGCGCGTCGGCTGCCCCAAGGAAATCAAGAACCACGAATACCGTGTCGGCCTCACGCCAGGCGCGGTCCGCGAATATGTGGCGCATGGCCACGAAGTGCTGGTAGAGACCGGCGCCGGCGCCGGCATCGGCGCCGACGACAACGCCTATCGTGCTGCCGGCGCCACCATCGCCAAGACCGCCGCCGACGTGTTCGCCAAGTCGGACATGATCGTCAAGGTCAAGGAGCCGCAGCCCAATGAGTGGGTGCAGCTGCGTGACGGCCAGATCCTGTACACCTATCTTCACCTGGCTCCGGATCCGGAACAGACCAAGGGCCTGCTCGCTTCGGGCGTGACCGCAATCGCCTACGAGACCGTGACCGACGACCGTGGCGGCCTGCCGCTGCTGGCGCCGATGTCGGAAGTCGCCGGCCGCCTGTCGATCCAGGCCGGCGCCACGGCGCTGCAGAAGGCCAATGGCGGCCGTGGCGTGCTGCTCGGCGGCGTGCCCGGCGTGCTGCCCGGCAAGGTCACCGTGCTCGGCGGCGGCGTCGTCGGACTGCACGCGGCCCGCATGGCAGCCGGTCTTGGCGCCGACGTCACCATCATCGACCGTTCGATCCCGCGCCTGCGCCAGCTCGACGACCTTTTCGCTGGCCGTGTGCATACCCGCTACTCGACCGTCGAGGCGCTCGAGGAAGAATGTTCTCGGCCGACATCGTCGTCGGCGCCGTGCTGATCCCGGGCGCTGCAGCACCCAAGCTCGTCACCCGCGAAATGCTGTCTGGCATGAGGAAAGGCTCGGTGCTGGTCGACGTCGCCATCGACCAGGGCGGCTGCTTCGAGACCTCGCATGCGACGACTCACGCCGAGCCGACCTACGAGGTCGACGGCGTCATCCACTATTGCGTCGCCAACATGCCAGGTGCCGTACCGGTCACCTCGGCCCACGCGCTGAACAATGCGACGCTGCACTACGGCCTGCAGCTCGCAGACAAGGGCCTCAAGGCGCTGGTCGACGACCATCATTTGCGCAATGGCCTCAATGTCCACAAGGGCAAGATCACGAATCGTGCGGTGGCCGAAGCGCTTGGCTACGAACTGGTCGAGCCCAAAGCTGTTCTGGCCGCCTGATTTCGCCTGGATATTCCTCCCGTCAGCCCGCCGGCCATGCCGGCGGGTTTTTCTTGCCTAAACACAGGCAACAAAAAGCGGAGCCAAAGCCCCGCTTCCTCGATACCGAGATTGCCGCCGGTTCATCCGCGGTCGGCCAATCGATCGACACTGGCTTTCTATCGCAACTATGCGACGGGAGTACGACATAATCTCTGCCGGCAATCTTTGCGCCTCATGCGCGCTCGATGCGACACTGATAGCAATTGTTGCGCGCCGAGCGGACGTGCACGTAGGCGATATCGTCGCGCTCGAACAAGGTCTCGGCCCGCGCGGCAATTGCTCCGGTCGGGATGACCCCACCGCTACCGTAAACGATACGGTTATCCCTGCCATAGCCGCGCACGATGTAGTCTGGGCTTTCGAGAATCTCGGGCAGCGCCTCGGTCTCAGTGGCCCGACCGCATTCTTCGGCATGCAGGAAGATCGGCCCGGTTTCGGCATAGGGCTGAAGGTCAGGAAATGGCCGGTAAGCGAGAATGAGATAGGCGTCGCCGGCGGCGATGTTCTTCAGGCAGTGCCGGCAAGGCATACCGTCACCGTCGGAAATCTTTCGCTCGGGCGTGTGGCCGTAAGCATCCGGGCCGCCAAACTGCAGCGCCCTGACATCCTGGGTCGGCAGCGCCTTGAACTGAATGGTCATGGTGAAATCTCCGGTGTCGCTGACCGGAAATTATGCCCTGAAGCCGATGCTTCCCACCCGATTCCTGCCAAGTGTCGAATCGGGTGTCAGCAGCCGGTGCTGGTCGGTCTCTCGATGGATCAGCGACGCCATCAATCGGAGCAAATAAGCCGGCTAATCACTACATCACGGCCGCATCACGCTGGCTGAACGCTCCGCGAAAGCCAGCGGGTGAACGACCTCTTTCTTCTGTGCGACCGGCGCAAAGCCGAGCTTCTGGTAGAGCGGCAAAGCCGCCGGATGATCGAGCGTACAGGTCTGCACCACCACCCGCTTTGGCCCGTACGACCACGCCGCGGAGATCGCTGCACCCAGGAACCAGCGGCCGATGCCAAGTCCGGTTGCATGTTCCATCATGCCGAAATAGGCGAGTTCGACTTCTTCAGGCAAATGCGGTTTGAGATCGAAAAAGCCGGCTGGCGCACCGTCGAGGTAGAGCACCCTGATATCGCGGTCCTCGCGATGGATGCCAGCCGAAAGCTCGTCGTCGTCCAATCTCAGAACATTCACCCAATGCCATTTGCGCCCGACCCGATCCATCAAGTAGCGGTAGAAATGCAAGGGGATGTCCTTGGTCTTCAGCAGCGCGACCTGGCGGTTGTAGGGCACTGGCGGCGAGACGGCAGGAGGGGCATGCATTTCGAGAAAAGTCACCGTGACTTCAATGTCCTGCAGCACGCCATTTTCCATCGTCTTCATTCCTTGCCGGCGGGGCCAGTCACGACAGGCGTGTCCGAAAGCCCGCCCCACTCGGTCCATGAGCCGTCATAAAGCCTGTTGTCGGTGTGGCCAAGCGTCTCCAGCGTCAGAGTGATCACCGCGGCGGTGACACCCGAGCCGCAAGATGTAACGACGGGCTTCGACAGGTCAATGCCGGCGTCCTCGACCACCTTGCGCAAACGGTCCTTCGACAACAGCATGCCATTTTCCGACAGTGCGGAGTAAGGCACATTGCGTGCGCCCGGCATATGGCCGGAGCGGATGCCCGCGCGGGGTTCAGGCTCGGCACCGGTGAAGCGGCCGGGTCCGCGGGCATCGGCAATCTGGCTGGCGCTGGTGTCGACAATCCGGCGCATGTCGGCGAGGCTGGCGACGCGGCCGGCGTCGAAATCGGCATGGAACACACTTGGCGCGATCTTCGTCGGTTCCGCCGTCACCGGCCGGCCGGCCGCTTTCCAGCCGTCGAAACCGCCGTCCAGAATATAGGTCTGGAAGACACCCATGATGCGGAACATCCACCAGGCTCGGGGTGCCGAGAAGAACCCCGGACCGTCATAAACGACGATGGTGTCGTCGGCCGAGACGCCCATAGCACCGACATATTGGGCAAAATGCTGCGGCGACGGCAGCGTGTGCGGCAAAGCGGCATTCGGATCCGAAATTGCATCCTGATCCAGGAATCGGGCACCCGGAATATGCGCGGCCTCATATTCTGCACGTGCGTCGCGTTTCTGCGCCGGAAGATACCAGGACGTGTCAATGATCGTCAGGCCTGGCTCGCCGAGGCGCGTCTGCAGCCAATCCGCGTCGACTGTGAAAGGGCTGTCCTGGGCCATTCTTGTTCTCCTGATCATCTTCGGCAAAACTTTGTTTAGATTGGCAATTCGGATGCGTTCCGAGCACACGACATTCGCTTTGGGTACGCGACGCAGCCAGCCGCAGCGGTCCGATGATTCCGATTGTTTTCGTGTTTCGTGGCGAGTACGGATTGATCGTTATGATCTGGGGTGGGCGGGGTCAACAATCTCGGCATGAGCAATCTTCTGTTTTCCCGTGTTCCCAGCAATCCGGTTTCGCTTGGGCTTGTTTGCAACTTCATCGCTCACTATCCGCCTTTTGACGGCTACGAATTCGGTCTGATGGTGAAGACACTGCGGTACCAGCTGGATCAGCAGACCCATATGATCGGCTCGATCGACGACGCCATCGTCGCTTACGTCGGCTGGATCCAGACCAGCCGCGAGATAGCCGAGGCCTGGGCGACGAATGGCGGGCCGCTCAACCCCTTCCCCGGCGGCGACGCTACCGCCGTGACGGTGCTGGCGACGCGGTCTTCGTCCCACATCCTGCCGATGATCAAGGAAGCCAAGCGCATCAACCTGGACAAGTCGGTGTTCTGGAAGCGCGACTTCATCGACAACCGCGGCTCGGTCAAGCGTGCCGTCCGCAAGCGCGACATCTGATGGATCCGGCCGGCTCCGCCGAGGCGCTGACGCAAGAGATCCTCATCCGGCTGGATGACCGCTATGCCGCGATGTTCGTGCGCATCTGGCGGCCATCCGGAAAACCACGCGCGACAGTCTTCTGCTTGCACGGTTTCACTGGAAACGGTGCCGACTTTGACTACCTCGCTACTTTCCTGTGTCGCAACGGTTTCCTGGTAATCTGCCCTGACCTCTTGGGACGTGGACGCAGCGCCTATCTGGGTTCTGGCTACGACATCAATGTCTATTCCAAATGCCTGCGTGCGCTGGGCGAGTTCGCCGGCACGGAAAACCACTTTATCGGCACGTCATGGGGTGGCACGATCTTGCTGTTGTTTCTGCACATGACCCGCTCCAAGGCCTCGAAGATCGTTTTCGACAATGTGCCCATGCTCGGTGGACCTAAGGTTGACGAGATGAGAAACGAGGTTCTGAAAGAGAGCGTGCTTGCATTTCCGACCCGCGCGGCGGCCAAGGAATATCTGAGCGCCACTAGAGACGTTATGGGGCGGGTCGACGACACGGTGTTCAACCGCTATGTCGAGAACAGGATAACCGCCGGTCCGGATGGCTTCCGGCTTGCCTTTGATCCGGCCACCACGGGAAAGTTCGGCGCCATGGCCAGCCGCGAATACGATCTGTTCCCGATCGCCGGCAAGATCGACGCCCAGATCCTGCTGATGTACGGCCGCGACAGCCAGATCATTGACCGGCAGGCCGTCGACCGCGCAAGGCTGGCACGGCCGGATCTATGGCTTGTCGACAACATCGGTGCGGGCGATCCACCATCGCTGATGTCGCTGGACCAGGCCCTGCTTATCCTGGGGTTCCTGTCCGCAGTCTGAAATTTGGATTGTGGTCGTGGCGGAGTTGGTTCCAAAAATGCATTTCGACGATTTGTACAGTGAATATGTCGCCGCGACTTATGATTGTCAAAGCGCAATCGAAAATCCCGCCAAGATCCTGGTTTGTACGACCCCGCGAACGGCGGGGCATTCCTATTGTCAGGTGTTGCAGCAGTTTGGCCTGGGAATACCGACCGAGTATTTTCAGTGGCTGTATGCCTTGCCGTTGATGAGACGCTGGTCGGCTGACAACACCATGGGCCTTGAAACACTCAATGAGCAGGGGGCGGCATACGGTCGCCATCTCATGGAGAAAAGAACCGAGAATGGCGTGTTCAGCGCAAAGATATTTTATGAGAACCTGCCATTCGCGCGCAGTTCAATCGGCGGCGACGACGACAACTCGTTCTACGTTTTCCTCTCCAGGAGAAACAAGGTCGATCAAACCATAAGCTTGCTCTCGGTGCTTCAAACGGGCCAGCCATTCGACAGCCAGGAGACATTGCCTGGAATTCCAACGGTGGCAGTTTTGAACGAGAGGGTGGTCCAAGATGCCGCCCAGCACATTTTGAATGGCGAGATCAGGTGGAAGAATTATCTGAACACCGTTGATCAGAACAGAGTGGCTCACGTCTTCTATGAGGACTTTATCGCGAACCAACAGGGAAACGTATCCGCCACAATGAGCAACTTGCTCCCTGGCTTCGAGCTGAAGTCAAATGCCACGTCGACAAGCAGACGCTATGCGCAAGGTGCCGACTTCAAGGACATGATCGGAAGGCAATTCGGCGCCTTGATCCGACGGTTTTGGCGGGACCATGCCTGATCTAACCTGTCATCGACGCGAAACACCAACCGAAGATCCCTGCGCGGGCCGCAACGCCAGCGCATAGTCGAACCGGATTATGTCGTCGGCACGACTGAATGCGAACTGCCGCACAACGGCCAGAACCGCCTCCTTGACTTCCAGCCGGCCCAGACGGGCACCACCGCACATGCGCGGTCCGGTGAGAAATGGAATAAAAGCCCGTCGGTCGAAGCTGTTTTCCATGAATTCCTTGCGGCTGGCGTCGAAGACACCCGGGTTTGACCAGAAGGCCGGATTCTGGTGCACGCCGATGATCGACACCATGACCAATTGCCCAGCGTGCAGGGTCCGGCCATCGAGCGCGGCATCGGCGCCGACTTCCCGGGTCAGGAACGGTATCGGCGGGAAATAGCGCATCGTCTCGTTGATCATGCAATCGGTGTACGGCGTTTGCGCCTCACCCGAGAGAATCTCGGCATGGATGCGCTCCTGCACCTGCTGGTTGGCGCCCAGCCGGTCGATCACCCAAAGTGCGGTCGTTACCGTCGTCTCGACGCCGGCGAAGAAATTCATGACGAACTCTTCCACCGGCGAAAAGCCTTCGACATCCGTGGCTTCGCTTTTAAAGCGGTCCATCTCCGCAGCGGCTCGGGGATCCGCCATCAGCAGCGATGCGAAATCGGCGACCACCGCGCGAGCATCCTGGATGGCGTTCGCACGTTCGGCGGTCGTCGGCGTCACCCAGGAATAATATTGGAGACGCCTCAGCACGTCGCGGACCCTGTCGAGCAGCAACAGCGTCGCCGCCATGTCGGGAACAAGGCCGAAAGCCCGGTAAAATATCGTCATCGATGCCGCAAACAGGGCATGCTGGATTGCAGGCAGCGTAGTGTCGCTACTGGACAGACAGGCGGCGAAGATTTCCGCCACGGGATGCTGCTGCGCCGACCTGGCGGCCGCCAGATAAATATCCTGGGTGATGGCCCGCCGGAGAGACCAGTCCTCATCATTGGTGTTGAAGCGGCTGAAACCCAGGGCCGAGATCAGAGAGAAGTTCTTTCGGAAGAGCTCCGGCGCCTTGACGATGACGTCGACGGCCTCGGGATTGTCGAAGACGGTCAGATTGCCGAGATCTCGGGCTTTCCCGTTCAGCCCCACCTGCCCGCTCTGGGCGAAAAGCGCATAGACAAGGTTGTTGAGCACGCTTTCGATTTGCGCTGGATTGTCCACCAAACCCCCTGTCAGCCGAGCTTCGGCCATCCCTCGCGCGACGCTTACCACATCTGTCCAACGGCGCTACCGGGCACCGTGGCAAAGCTGCAACATCATCCGGTAAAATTGCTGGCCGGACTTGCTGCAATGTCCCGTTAGTTTATGTCTGTAATGCTGGGTTTTGGGGCAGGATTCTGGGCGGGGTTAAGTAATGCGGGCTAAAGCATCTGGTAAACTATTGGCGACTGTCGCGGCATCCGCCGCCTCGGTGACTTCGGCGGGCGTGATTGCCGCGCATGCAGAGGATGCGAAGCCCACAGACCAGTCGGTCATCGATTCACGCGTCAAAATCGCCTTCGAGGGCGCGTTCTTTCAAAACAACGTCCATCAGGACGACAAGACCGGCGGCTCCGACAAGCTCGGAAACAGCAATGGTGACTTCTCGGGTTCGATCGCGCTGACCAAGCAGATTTCTTCGGACATGGACTGGCGCCTTGCAGGTGCGTTTCACTTGGGCAAGAACCGTTCTTGGGAAGAGAGCGGCCAGATAACAGGCAACACACCAGGCCTTCTGACTATAGGCTACGGCGACGACTACAGTTTCCAGGCGTTCGATTTCGATGTCGGCAAGCACGTCAAGGTTCAGGCCGCCGATATTCGGTTCTTTGGCGGTCTGCGCCTGGTGCATTCGGATGAAAGAGCCGATGTCTTTGAAGAATTCTCCCCGGACAATGCGGCCGATAAGGGCGGAACCGTCGACAAGGTGGGATCGTCGGAATATCGGGCATCGGCCCGCGTGTTGGCGCCGAGGCATACTACCCGCTGAGCGAAACCTGGGGGCTGACAGGCGCGGTTTCCGGCTCCGTCATGTGGGGCCGCCGTGAAAACCGCACCGGATTCAATTACAACTTCACAACGGGTGAACAGGGCTCAGGCACGCTGTTCAGCGAGTTCGAGAACCAGACAGTGACAAATCTCGACGCCTCGGCTGGCCTGAGCTGGATGCCCCTAGAAGGCGCGACCTTTACGGCCGGCTACAAGATCGAGCAGTGGCACAATCTGCTGATCAATGCGGACAGTACCACCCAGACCTTCCACGGACCGTTCCTTCGTCTCGAAGTCAAAATGTGACGGTCGTAACCGGCACGCGGTGAGCTTGGGCGCGATGTTCGAATCCAGGATCGCGGTCAACGGCAACGTCAAATTGCACTACATGGCGGCGGGCTCTGGCCCGCCGATCGTCTTTCTGCACGGCTTTCCGGATCATGGAATGGGCTGGCGCCGGCAGATGCAAGCGCTTTGCGGCCGCTATCGCGTGATCGCGCCGGACCTGCGTGGCTTCGGACAAAGCGATGCGCCGCAGGGCTACGGCAACTATGTGCTGACCAATCTGGTCAACGACGTGCTGGCCGTTCTAGCCGCTGAAAAGCTGACCCAGGCCGCCATTGTAGGCCACGACTGGGGCGGTATCATCGCATGGTGGCTGGCCATACGAGTGCCGCAGGTCGTGCGCCATCTCGTCCTGTTGTCGACGCCGCACCCGCGCAATCATCTGCGTGCCATTGCCGACCCGGCCAATGCCGAGATCACCGGCTACATACGCCGTTTCCAGGTGCCGGGCGCGGCCCAGATGCTGGACATCAACGAGCTCTGCGCCTGGGTCACCGATCCGGAGGACAGGCAAGCTCTGTTGGACTCCCTCAAGCGATCCGATCCGGAGGCAATGCTGGGCTACTACAGGGCCAACATACCGCTTGGCAGAGTGCCTGATATCGGCCAACTGCCGCTCGTCAAGGCGCCGACCCTTGTGCTGTTCGGCACCGACGATCCCTATGTTCCGGCCAGCGCTTTCGATGGCACCTTTCGTGAGGTCGACAATGTGACCGCACTGGTGGCGCTACCCGGCGCCGGTCACTTCATCCACCACCAAGCAGCCAAGTTTGTCACCGAGCAGATCGAGGCTTGGGTGGAGCGACCGCTTTCCAGTTTCCGACATCTTGCTTAAGCAAGGTGTCTTAGGATCGCCCGAGCAACCATAGAGGGCCGATGCCATCTGATCTCAGTTCGCCGGCATCGGGCCGAAGCGGATGCGGAAGCGCCTGTTCTCACGGCCCTTCTTCTCGATCTTGCCGATGTGGATTTCGCCGATTTCCCCGGTGCTTTTCACATGCGTGCCACCGCAGGGCTGGCTGTCGACCGCGCCATTCTCACCGATGCAGACCAGGCGGATCTTGCCTGTGCCGACCGGCGGCCGGACGTTCTTGGACTTCACCAGGCCAGGGTTCGCGGCGAGTTCCTCATCGCTGATCAGCCTGGTGGAAATCGGATGATCGGCGCGCACCAGCTCCATCAGGCTCGCGGTCACTTCTTCCTTCGAGAAGCTGGCGTCCGGAATGTCGAAATCGACACGGCTGTCTTCCTCCGAAACCGAAGCGCCCGTGATCGGGAATGGGCAGACGACGGTGAGCAGATGGCAAGCCGCGTGCATGCGCATCAGGAGATGCCGGCGCTCCCAATCGATCGTCAGTTTTACCCTCTCGCCAACCGCCAAGGCCGGCTGTTCCGGCGCCGGCACATGGATGATCTCGTCCTTGGTTTCGCCGGTGATGGTGGCGGCGATGGCGATGCGGCTGCCATCGGCGCGTTCGAGATAGCCGGTGTCTCCCGGTTGGCCGCCCGAGGTGGCGTAGAAGATCGTGCGGTCGAGAATGATGCCGCCACGATCATTGACGGCAACGACCGTCGCATCCGCAGTACTGAGATAGGCATCGTCGCGAAACAGCGCTTCCGTCTTGTGCGCCATCATGCGACCTTTTCGAAAGGCACCGAAATCTTGCTCTGCAGTTCCATCCAGCCCGGCACCGGGAGATTCTTCTCGCGCAGGAATTCCGGATTGAACAGCTTGGACTGGTAGCGGGTGCCGTAGTCGCAAAGAATGGTCACGATGGTGTGGCCGGGGCCTAATTCCCTGGCCAGCCGGATGGCGCCGGCAATGTTGATGCCGGTCGAACCGCCGACACACAGGCCTTCTTCCTGGATCAAATCGAAGACGATGGGCAGCGCGTCCTCGTCCCTGATCTGGAAGGAGAAGTCCGGCGTGAACCCTTCGAGATTGGCGGTGATGCGCCCCTGCCCGATGCCTTCGGTGATCGAACTGCCCTCGGACTTCAACTCGCCGCTGGTGTAGAAACTGTAGAGCGCGGCCCCCAGCGGATCAGCCAGCGCGATCTTCACATTGTTGCTCCTGGCCTTCAGCCCAAAAGCGACGCCGGCAAGCGTGCCGCCGGAACCCACCGCCGAGACGAAACCGTCGACCTTGCCGCCGGTCTGGGCCCAGATTTCCTGCGCCGTGGTGCGGATATGGCCGTCGCGGTTGGCGACATTGTCGAACTGGTTGGCCCAGATGGCGCCGTTCGGCTCGCTCCTGGCCATCTGCTCGGCCAGCCGTCCCGACAGTTTCACGTAGTTGTTGGGATTCTTGTAGGGCACGGCCGGCACCTCGATCAGCTCGGCGCCGAGCAACCGGATCGTGTCCTTCTTTTCCTGGCTCTGCGTGTCCGGAATGACGATGACGGTGCGGTAGCCCAGCGCCTTGGCGACCAGCGTCAGCCCGATGCCGGTATTGCCGGCCGTCCCTTCGACGATGACGCCGCCCGGCTGCAACAGGCCGCGCTGTTCGGCGTCGCGAATGATGAACAGGCCGGCGCGATCCTTGACCGATTGCCCCGGATTCATGAACTCGGCCTTGCCCAGGATCTCGCAGCCGGTTTCTTCGGATGCTTTGTTGAGGCGGATCAGAGGCGTGTTGCCGATCGCGTCGATCACAGAACGGGGCATTCAGGATTCCTTGTGTGCGTACGCCGAAACCCTAGAAACCCGAAGCTTCGGTTTCAAGGCAAGAATTTGTCTGGTCCAGTCGCATTTCCAGCACGGCCGTGCATGGACCGCCCCAAGACCGGTGGATATCGCACAGTTCATTTGCACCCAACGTCGAAAAGCACTCTTTTCATTCGATTTCTTCACCGCTAGAGCAATTCCAGGAAAAGTGCGTGGCGGTTTTCCGTCCGGAATTGCTCCAAACAAAGAGATAGAGCTGTTCAGCGTTTCCGTGAAACGGTGAACCGCTCTAGAGCAAGGCACCAACAAACTCGGCAGGGCGCAGCATGACACTCTATCGGGCCGATCCGAAACACGGCGTCGCCTGGGTCACGGGCGGATCGAGCGGTATTGGCCGCTCGCTGGCCAGGGATCTGGCGTCCCAGGGCTACGCGGTGGCAGTAACGGCGCTGGACGACGATCCTATCGACACGCTGATCGTCGAGACCGCGCAGATGCCGGGCAGCGTCACGGCATTTCCCTGCGACGTCAGCGACGAGCCGCGCATGGCAAGAACGGTCGCCGCGATCGAGAAGGAACTCGGCCCCATCGTGCTCGCCGTCTTTAAC
The DNA here is from genome assembly GCF_056174585.1 of Mesorhizobium kamtschaticum. Classification (NCBI taxonomy): domain Bacteria; kingdom Pseudomonadati; phylum Pseudomonadota; class Alphaproteobacteria; order Hyphomicrobiales; family Phyllobacteriaceae; genus Mesorhizobium; species Mesorhizobium kamtschaticum. The sequence continues at coordinate 4,957,011 of NZ_CM149691.1, forward strand.
GCCGGAAACTACATTTCCACGCCTGGAGAGGCTCTCGTCGTCAAGGACTTTCGCCGCTCCTTCGAGGTCAATTATTTCGGCATCATCAACGGGCTGGTGCCGGTCGTGGAATATATGCGCGTGCGGGCGCGCGGCCATGTCGTGCTGGTCGGATCGGTCACTGCCTATTTCGGCTGGCCGACCACGGCCGCCTATGGCGGCACCAAGGCGGCGATCAACATCCTGGCAGAGTCGCTGAAGTACGATTTCGACAAGATGAACATCCGCGTCCAGGTGATAAACCCCGGTTTTGTCGACACGCCGCTGACCGAAAAGAACATGCTGCCGATGCCAGGCCTGATGCCGGTCAGCCGGGCGACACGCCGTATGGTGAAGGCAATCAAATCCGGCGGCTTCGAAGTCACCTTTCCGTACCGCACGAGCTGGCCGCTGAAATTTCTCAGTCTGTTGCCAAGGCCGGTCACCCGATGGGTGATCATCTTGATGACCGGTTGGAAGGCCCGGCCGCTGCATTACGAGCGCAAGCCGCCGAACGAATAGATGCCCACAGGATTTGATGGTTTCTGCGCTTGAACGGCCGTTGCCTGTTCATGGTCGCCACCATAGGTTCGTTGTTGTTGCGTGGAGTCTGCGATGGGGCGACGGATCGTGCTTGCTGTGCTCGGCCTGATCGCCGTCCTTGCTCTGGCCTTCGTCCTTGGTCCACGCGTTCCCGTCGACACCACGATCCGTTTTGATCCTTCCGTCATCGGTGACGATCCGCAGGCCTATGTGGCAAAGGTGGAAGCCGCCGTTCCCGGCATCCGCGACGGGCTGGAGAAGGAGATCGTCTGGGCCAATCCGATGGTGCATGCCAGGACGCCACTATCGATCGTCTATATCCACGGCTTCTCCGCATCGAAGGGCGAAGTCCGCCCCCTGCCCGACGACGTGGCCGACCAGCTCGACGCCAACCTCTTCTACACCCGCCTCACCGGTCACGGACAGGATGGCGCTGCGATGACGCAAGGCAGCGTCAATGCCTGGATCAACGATTATGAGGAGGCGCTCGCCATCGGCCGGGCGATCGGCGACAAGGTGATCGTCATCTCGACCTCGACCGGCGGCTCGCTGGCGGCTTGGGCGGCAACGCAACCTGGCGCATCGGAAGGTGTAGCCGCGATCGCGTTCATCTCGCCCAATTTCGGCGTGAAGGCGTCCGGCGCCGAGATTCTGACCATGCCATGGGGCAAGCAGATCGCCGAACTCGTCATCGGCAAGGAGCGCAGCTTCGTGGCGCGCAACGCCCTGCACGAAAAGTTCTGGACCACCAGATATCCGGTTGCCGCGACGCTGCCGATGCAGGCACTGACGGAACTTGCCTATGGGGCGCGGGTGGAGAAGGCAACCATCCCGGCTTTGTTCATCTTCTCGGATATGGACAAAGTGGTGCGGCCCGACCGCACGCGTGAGATCGCCGGCCGCTGGGGCGCGCCGCACGAACTGGTGCCAATCGAAAGCACCGGCGACCCGGACAACCATGTCATTGCCGGCGATGTGCTGTCGCCATCGACCACGGCTTTCCTGGCGCAGAGAATCGCCGTCTGGGTGGAGGCGGTGGCGAAGTAAGGGTCAAACGAAAGGGCGGCCGAAGCATCGCTTCCGCCGCCCTCTTCTTATCAATCACGGCAACCAGCCAGGCTCAAAGGCTTGACTGATTACAACGCGGTCTGGCTTACGCAGCCCGCGCCGCAGGCCGCTTGCCGCCGAAGCGGCGCTTGTTGTTGCCCTTGAAGGCTGGCTTGCCGCCTTCCGGCTTGCGCTCACCGGCAAAGGCCGGCTTGTCGCCGAAACGCTTCTTGCCAAAGCCGTTGCCCTTGTTCTCACCGCCCGGCCGCCTGCCGTCACGCCGGCCGTTACGGTCGTTGCGATCATTGGCGGGCTCGAAGCGCTCGTTCTTTTCAGCCGGATTGCGCTGCGGATCGGGGCTGCCGAGATGGTCGGCAACGATCGGCAGCTTGGTGCGGATGATGCGCTCGACCTGGCGCAGCTTGCTGTTTTCCGAAGGATCGCAAAGCGTGATCGCAATGCCGTCCATGCCATTACGGCCGGTGCGGCCGATGCGGTGGACGTAGCTTTCGGCTTCATCCGGCAGGTCGAAATTCACGACATGGCTGATGCCGGGGACATCGATACCGCGCGCGGCAATGTCGGTCGCGACCAGAATGCGCACCGAACCTTCACGGAAATCGTTGAGCGCCTTCTGACGGGCATTCTGCGACTTGTTGCCATGGATGACGGCGGCCTTGAAGCCATCGCGCTCGAGATCCTTGGTCACCCGGTCGGCACCATGCTTGGTGCGCGAGAAGATGATGACGGACTTCATCGCCTCGTCGGCGAGCATGGTCGACAGCACCTGGCGCTTCTGCTTGGTGCGGGCGAAGACGACGCCCTGCGAGATTTCGACCGCCGCGGTGCTTTGCGGCGAAACTTCGATGCGGACCGGGTTCTTCAACAGGCCCTTGGCCAGTTCGGCGATCTCGTCCGGCATGGTCGCCGAAAACAGCGCCGTCTGGCGATCAGGCGCGGTCGCCTTGGCGATGCGCTTGACGTCGTTGATGAAGCCCATGTCGAGCATGCGGTCGCCCTCGTCCAGCACCAGCCATTTGGTGTCGGAGAGGATGAGGTCGCCCTCGCGCACCAGGTCGGTCAACCGGCCGGGCGTGGCAATCAGGATGTCGACGCCGGGCGCAACCTTCTTCACCTGGCTGAAACGCGAGACGCCGCCCAGCACCAGTGCGGTCGAGACATGCTGGCCTTTTGCGAGGATCTTGATGGTGTCCTCGATCTGCACCGCGAGTTCGCGGGTCGGCGCCAGGATCAGCGCACGGGCAGTCTTGGCGCGCCGCTTGGTGCCGAGCGCGATGATCTTGGAGAGGATCGGCAGCGCGAAGGCCGCGGTCTTGCCGGAGCCTGTCTGTGCGATGCCGAAAATGTCACGGCCTTCCAGCTGCGGCGGGATCGCCTGCATCTGGATCGGCTTCGGTTCGGTGAAGCCGGCATTGTGGGTGGCCTTGAGCAGCGCACCCGTAATTCCCAGCGCTGCGAAACCCGTGAGTTCCGCGGTGTCGTTGCTGGGCAATGTGTTTTCGTTGGTCAAAATAATCTTCTTTCACGCGGCTCCGTGGCCGCAAACATCGATGGCGGCAGGGCGCAACCTGCCGTCGAAAAATTTGATATGAAACGACAAGGCGGGCGGACGTAAACGTCCACTCGGCTGCGCTGTCGTGCCCGCAGGCATCATGCCACGGGGCTTTTTCGCCGCCTTACCGATTTGTCGGGAAGAGGGAAAACAGACGCAACCAGTCTCATTTGTCGAGAAGGCCGGAATCTCCCGGCCCAAGCGCCTATGGGCTGCATATGGCTGAGTTCGCCCCGGAATGCAAGGGGCGTCATGTTGCGGTGCAGCAAAAACCGACCAAAAGCCGACGCTTGCGCTCCCCGGCGGGCATCATTACCACAAATGCAGCTTCTATTTTGGGGACCAAGCGATGAAGGATGTGCTGAAGGAACTCGAGCGCCGGCGCGACATCGCCCGCATGGGCGGTGGCCAGGCCCGCATCGATGCGCAGCACAAGAAGGGCAAGCTCACGGCGCGAGAGCGCATCGAGGTGTTCCTCGACGAGGGTTCGTTCGAAGAATTCGACATGTATGTCGAGCACCGCTCGACCGATTTCGGCATGGAGAAGACCAAGATCGCCGGCGATGGCGTCGTCACCGGCTGGGGCACGGTCAATGGCCGTCCGGTCTACCTCTTCGCCAAGGATTTTACCGTGTTCGGCGGTTCGCTGTCGGAAGCCCATGCCGAAAAGGTCATCAAGGTACAGGAGATGGCGCTGCGCAACCGTGCGCCGATCATCGGCATCTACGACGCCGGCGGCGCCCGCATCCAGGAGGGCGTGGCAGCCCTTGGCGGCTATGCCGAGATTTTTCAGCGCAACGTGCTGGCCTCCGGCGTCATTCCGCAGATTTCCGTGATCATGGGTCCGTGCGCCGGCGGCGACGTCTATTCGCCCGCGATGACCGACTTCATCTTCATGGTGCGCGACACCTCCTATATGTTCGTCACCGGCCCGGATGTGGTGAAGACCGTCACCAACGAGACGGTCACCGCCGAGAGCCTCGGCGGTGCCTCCGTCCACACGACGAAATCCTCGATCGCCGACGGCGCCTACGACAATGATGTCGAGGCGTTGCTGCAGATGCGCCGGCTGGTCGATTTCCTACCTGCTTCGAACACATCGGAGATTCCCGAGGTCGAATGCTACCAGTCGGTCACCGACCATGATTTGTCGCTCGACCGGCTGATCCCCGACAACGCCAACAAACCCTACGACATCAAGGAGTTGATCCTGAAGGTCGCCGACGAGGGCGACTTCTTCGAAATCCAGCAGAGCTTTGCCAAAAACATCGTCACCGGCTTTGGACGCGTCGAAGGCCGCACGGTCGGCTTCGTCGCCAACCAGCCGATGGTGCTGGCCGGCGTGCTCGATTCCGACGCCAGCCGCAAGGCGGCGCGCTTCGTGCGCTTCTGCGACTGCTTTTCGATCCCGATCATCACCTTCGTCGATGTTCCGGGCTTCCTGCCTGGCACGGCGCAGGAATATGGCGGGCTGATCAAGCATGGCGCCAAGCTGCTGTTTGCCTATGCCGAGGCGACTGTGCCGAAGATCACCGTCATCACCCGAAAGGCCTATGGCGGCGCGTATGACGTGATGGCCTCAAAACATCTGCGCGGCGACATGAATTATGCCTGGCCGACGGCGCAGATCGCGGTGATGGGCGCCAGGGGCGCGGTTGAGATCATCTACCGCAAGGACATCGGCGACGCGGAAAAGATCGCAGCTCATACAAAGGCTTACGAGGATCGCTTCCTGTCACCCTTCGTCGCCGCCGAGCGCGGTTATGTCGACGAGGTGATCATGCCGCATTCGACCCGCCGGCGCATTGCGCGGGCATTGCGGATGCTGCGCAACAAGGACATGCAGAACCCCTGGAAGAAGCACGACAACATCCCGCTGTGAGGGGGTAGCTGTCGAGCCCTCACTCCTCCTCCGCCGCGCCGAACCCCGCGTCCTTGGTGGCGCTGGTAGGGCTCGCCCAGGGTGTTGCGTGATTGTCGATGCGCATCTGGAAGATGAAATAGGTCGGCGAGCAGAAGCCGATGCCTTTCATTTTTGAAATGCCCGGCGTGTCCGGCGGCATTGATTGGCACATATAATCCTCGCGGCAGAAATGCTCGGCATCACAGGCCGGCCGGTTGCCGCGATTGACGGCGCCGCCAAGACATTGGTCGAAATTGTTGGTCGCCACGCAGATGTCGAATTTCTTGCCACCGACCAGCCCGCAAATCTCGTTCGGCATCGGCTTGCCGGCCTTGAAGGCAGCGAAGGCACGGTCCTTGTCGTCGCAGCCGCGATAAGCGATGCCTGCAGGCACACCGATCTTCGGCGGACGGCAGGTGTAGGCGGCGCGCGAGACATCCGGCGCAAAGGCCGCGAACTGACTCGTGATGCTGTAGCGGTCGTTGAAAGGTTGCGACTGGTTGCTGGCGATCGCCCCAGTCAGGCAGGGATGGCCGGAGAACATTTTTGGACTGTCCTTGGGCAGCAGACACTGCGCCAGAGTGGTGCGCACGCCCGATGCGGTCGCCAGCGGTGTGCAGACCGTGCCGCCGCCGCATTGCCAGGTCGTGCCGAAACGCTTGGCGTCGTCCGGCATCAGGCATGGCATCGCCATCCCGGCCGGCGCGTAATCGACATCGCCGGTATCGGTCCATGTCGCAGGCGGTGCGAAGGACAGCGGCCGGTAGCGATTCGGCTCCTTGGCCTCTTGCGTTGCGCGCAGCCAGGCCTGGCGCCGGGGAATCTCGGCATGGAGATGCGGCGAGATGCCGACCTCGATGCGGTTTAGCGGCGATGTCGTCTTGTCGTCGAGGCCGATGAAGTGGAAGCCGGCCGTGGATCCCGCCTGGTGACAGCCCTGGCAGGCGCCATTGTCCAGCCGCTCGACCAGCGCCTCCGGCGTGCGCACCAGTTTCGGCTTGGAATAATCGAGCGACGCGAATTCCTTGGGTTGGAATAATTGCGTAAACGGGTGGTTGGCTTGCCGCGCGCTGCCGAAGGTCGACCACGAGATGACCTTCTTCGCCAGGAATGCGTCGGGGATTTCGTAGACGCCGAGATCGATCGCCGCGACGTTGGCGCTGACATAGTCGGCGAGCTCTTTCTTCAGCGCCGCGTCTTGCGAGAGCCGCGCTGTGTCCGGCGTGTTTTCCAGCGGCTTCTCGCTGATATCAGCGCCATCGATGCCGAAGATCCGCATCAGATACGCGGCCTGGCCGCCGAATTCGGTCTCCTGACCAGAGGGAAAGCGCACCACCTGCGCATTGAGTTCGAGCTGCTTGAAGGTGAGCCCGGCCCGCTCCAGCGGCCCGCCGGTCAGCCAGCCGGCGTCGACGCTTTCATCCAGCTGCGGCGTCCAGCGTCCGGCAACGCCGACGCAGCCGCCATCGGCGTCGGGTGCCGCACTGTAGACGGCGTTGAAGTTGAACGGCAGCCGCGAGGCCAGAACCTTGCCGCCCTTCCTGAAACTGTAGGCCAGGCGATAGATGAAACGCACCTCGCCGCAGCTCTTGTCGCCTTCCAAGGCAGCGAAGTCACGCCGGTCGAGCCGGTTGACGACGCCGACCAGCCGGAAGCGCGCCGCCTCGGTCTTCAGCCAGCGCATGTCCATGATCCGGCCGACATTGCCGTCGGTTACCTCATAGAGCGTGCGCCCGCCGGCGTTCATCTCGGCGCGCAGCGTGGCAATGTCTGATGCCACGGTATCGACGATCGCATGATAGGCCGGCGCCCTGTCATAGAGCGCCTTCAGGTCGTCCGCACCATCGACGTCGAAAATGCCGGCGAAGCCAAAGCCCTTGGCATCGAGGGCGGCGAGAACCGCCGGGTCGTCGACGATGGTCACCGGCTGCCCGACGGCATTCGCCGACTGTGTCGTCAATACGGCCATGACGAGCGCGGTGAAAAGGATAGCAAGGCGTCTCATCGAAGGTCCGGTTGGCTTTCGATCAATTCGCGCAGCACCGGCACCAGAGCCATCGGCAGATCCTCGGCAATCAACCCGGGCCCGAAACGTCGGCCGGCTTCAGCGTGAATCCAGACCGCGGCACAAGCTGCCTGGAAGGGCGCCATGCCTTGCGCCAGCAATCCGGCAAGAACGCCTGCCAGCACGTCACCCGAGCCGGCTGTAGCAAGCCACGGCGCGCCATTGGCGTTGATCGCTGCCCGGCCGTCTGGCGCCGCGATCACTGTGTCGGCGCCCTTGTAGACAATGACAGCATTGGCGCGCGCCGCCGCCACACGCGCTTTGGCAAGTTTTGACTGCTTCTTCTCACCGGCAATGTCGGGAAAGAGCCTAGCGAATTCGCCCTCATGCGGCGTCAACACCAATGCCGGCGCGAACGTTCGATGTGCAGCTTCGAAGAGAGCATCTGGAGCGTTGCGAAACGACGTCAGACCGTCGGCGTCGAGCACAATGCCTCCAAACAAGCCCATGCGTTCGAAAATCATAGGCTTTGTCCTGCTTGAGCAATCGCAAGGCAAAATCGCGGGCTTTTTCGCCGACTCCGAATCCGGGACCAAGAACGAACGCCGTCTGCCGTTTTTCGTCGATGAATTCGCCTGCGTCAGCCGCCGTATCTACCGCGCGCAGCATGATTGAGGTCAGGTGCGTAGCGTTGACCTGCATGGCATTGGCGGGCGATAGCACAGTCACTGCCCCTGCCCCCGTTCTGGCCGCAGCAATCGCCGACAGCCGCGCCGCACCGGTCGCCGATGGTCCGCCGGAAAAGACACCGACATGGCCACGTTTATATTTATGCGTGTCGAGCGCCGTTCTCGGGAAGTGCCATCGCAGCCAGAGGTCTGGCGTGTTCTCAAACGTCGTGATGTTGAGCTGGTCAACGATCGTATCCGGTATGCCAATGTCGGCAACGATGATCTCGCCGCATAGGCTGCGCCCCGGCATCAACAGATGGCCATGCTTTTTCCGTGCAAAAGTTACCGTCACTGCGGCTTGAAAATAAGCCTTGGTCAATCCGGTGTCACCGGACACGCCCGACGGCAAATCGATCGACACGACTGGTACTTTCTCCGCTCCGCTGATCCCTGAAGCCGCCTGAGCGTAAGGAGAAAGGGTCTTCGAGAAGTCCGGCGCCATAAAGTGCGTCGACGACAACTTCGCCTGCCGTAGGATGAAAGTCATTCAGATGGTTCACCGGCAGGTCACAGGCCTCGGAAGCCAGTGCCGCGTCGCTCCCAGGCTTCTGCTTGCCCTCCGCCCAAACGGCGACGTTGACGCCAGCCTCGGCCAGCAGGCGCGCCACTACATAGCCGTCGCCGCCATTGTTGCCAGGGCCGCACAGCACATGCACGCGGCTTGCCGCCGGATAGCGCGCCAGGACCACCGCAGCGACCGCCTCACCGGCGCGCTGCATCAGGCCAAAACCGTTGAGCGGGCCGGCGGCAATCGTCAGCCGATCCGCCTCGCTCATTTCGGCGGGAGAAAGAAGTTCGTTGCTCATGGATTGCCGATCCGCATTCGATCAAGCATTGTCCAGTTTTCGGCTCGACGCAAACGGGGAGGAGTTGTCGCGATCCGCCGCCAGACCGTCAGAATGCACGTCGCAGGCGCGAGATTGCCCATTATATGAGCAGCTTGCCTGGTTTTTGCGCGGACGCAAATGACGGCACTGTATAGGCTCTTGCAGCCCATGCCGCATCCGTTGCAGTGAATGACGCGAATTTGCATCCAGGTGCGGCATGGCTTCGAAATCGTATGAGACCGCTTCGAATCCCTCGGATTGGCACAGTTCGTGCTTGATTGAGGCGCAAGCGGGGGCTCACAACCCGTTTTTTTGGCAGTGGAGGCCACTTTTTACATGAAAAAGATCGAAGCGATCATCAAGCCATTCAAGCTGGACGAAGTGAAGGAAGCGCTTCAGGAGGCCGGACTGCAAGGCATTACCGTGACCGAGGCCAAGGGCTTCGGACGCCAGAAAGGCCACACCGAACTCTACCGTGGCGCCGAATACGTCGTCGATTTCCTGCCCAAGGTGAAAATCGAGGTCGTGCTCGGCGACGATGCGGTCGAAGGCGCGATCGAAGCCATCCGCAAGGCGGCCCAGACCGGCCGCATCGGCGACGGCAAAATCTTCGTCTCCAATATCGAGGAAGTTGTACGCATCCGTACCGGCGAAACCGGCATGGATGCCGTCTGACAAGCCATCCTCCAAGAACCGTCATCCATCAAAAAACGTCATCAAACAGGGATACATGACATGACGACAGCCAAAGACATCATGAAGCAGATCAAGGACAACGACGTGAAATTCGTCGACCTGCGCTTCACCGACCCGAAGGGCAAGCTGCAACACGTGACGATGGATGTCGTCGAGGTCGAGGAAGACATGTTTGCCGATGGCGTCATGTTCGACGGCTCGTCGATTGCCGGCTGGAAGGCCATCAACGAGTCCGACATGGTGCTGATGCCCGATCCGGACACCGTTCACATGGACCCGTTCTTCGCGCAATCGACCATGGTCATCCTGTGCGACATCCTCGACCCGGTCTCCGGCGAATCCTACAACCGCGACCCGCGCGGCACGGCCAAGAAGGCCGAGGCCTACATGAAGGCCGAAGGCATCGGCGACACCATCTATGTCGGCCCGGAAGCCGAGTTCTTCGTGTTCGACGACGTCAAGTACAAGGCCGATCCCTACAACACCGGCTTCAAGCTCAATTCCACCGAACTGCCGTCGAATGACGACACCGACTACGAGACCGGCAACCTTGGCCACCGCCCGCGCGTCAAGGGCGGCTATTTCCCGGTGCCGCCGATCGACAGCGCGCAGGACATGCGCTCGGAAATGCTGACCGTGCTCGCCGAAATGGGCGTGCGCGTCGAAAAGCATCATCACGAAGTCGCCGCCGCCCAGCATGAGCTTGGCATCAAATTCGACGCGCTGGTGCGCAATGCCGACAAGATGCTGATCTACAAATACGTCGTGCACCAGGTCGCCAACGCCTATGGCAAGACGGCAACCTTCATGCCGAAGCCGATCTTCGGCGACAACGGCTCGGGCATGCATGTCCACATGTCGATCTGGAAGGGTGGCAAGCCGACCTTCGCCGGCAATGAATATGCCGGCCTGTCGGAGAACTGCCTGTTCTTCATTGGCGGCGTCATCAAGCACGCCAAGGCGGTCAACGCGTTCACCAACCCGCTGACCAACTCCTACAAGCGCCTGGTGCCCGGCTATGAAGCGCCGGTGCTGCTCGCCTATTCGGCACGCAACCGCTCGGCCTCCTGCCGCATCCCGTTCGGCTCGTCGCCGAAGGCCAAGCGCGTCGAGGTCCGCTTCCCCGATCCGGGCGCGAACCCCTACCTGGCCTTCTCCGCCTTGCTGATGGCCGGCCTCGACGGCATCAAGAACAAGATCCATCCGGGACAGCCGATGGACAAGGATCTCTATGACCTGCCGCCGAAGGAGTTGAAGAAGATCCCGACCGTCTGCGGTTCGCTGCGTGAAGCGCTCCAGAGCCTCGACAAGGACCGCGGCTTCCTGAAGGCCGGTGGCGTCTTCGACGACGACCAGATCGACAGCTACATCGAGCTGAAGATGGCCGAGGTGATGCGCTTCGAAATGACCCCGCATCCGGTCGAATACGACATGTACTATTCGGTCTAAGATCCCTTTGGGATAACCATGCAAAGCCCTTGAAGGATTTCCGCCTTCAAGGGCTTTTTGCTGCCCCCAATGCTCCGCGGATGGATTGCGTGCGACCAGCCACGCAACAGCGGGCAAGCTCTTCTGGTTTTAACGGATCGCTGGATGGCAGGATTTGCCTGGGCTATGGCCGCCGGCAGAAGCCGCGAATGAAGGCGTGCGCGTGGCCATTTTCGAGCGCAATCGAACGCCTGGAGCGAGCGAGGAGCGAGCGGCACACTGCCTCAGGCTGCAATGCCCGCTCGTCCGGCGCCCCCGCCAATGCCGTCGTTCAAGAAACCCCGCCCCGTTCGAACAGCATCGCTTTGGCGTAACCCCAAGGCCCGAATACGCATGCTGCGGTGCAATCTGTCAACGCCACCGGTCGGAGGTGTCGAACGCCGATTTCAGTGTTTGATCAGAGGCTTATATAACTGATCATTGGTGTACGGATGACCTGAAACAGGCTGTTTTCCGGGCTTTTTCAGGGAACACGGAAACGCACGGCACCAATGGGGGCAAGGGGCGTCAATCAAAAGCCTCTCAGCCTGGTGAATTTGTCGAATCCTTTTCAACCTGACTTTTTTTGGGGGAATTCGGTCCGCCGGGCCAGCATGGCAAAAGAACCCCGGCGAAGGCCGGGGTTCTCGCACGGACGCAGCGTCGGAGGGCGGCGCCTATCCGGCAAGTTCGTCGGGGCCGTGCAGATTCCAGTCCGTCCGCCTAGCCAGGACCAGAACATAGTAGATCGCCGCCACGACCATGATCAGCAGCGTCGCGATCAGGCTCGGGCGCCCGAAGGCGGCGTCGAGCAGGTTCTGATAGGCGACATAGACCAGCGCCACGAAGGCAAGGATGGCCGGCACCGGAAACAAGGGCATGCGGTAGTGTCCGCCAGCCGTGGTGCCGTTGCGGCGCCCGGCAAACGCCGCCACGCACAGAAGCGCGTAGATCACCACCAGCGACGTGCCGCTGACCACCAGCAAAAGGTTGATGTCGATGAAGCAGGCGACCGCCGCCAGCACCGACACGACGATGGTGGCGATCCAGGGGGACGCGTAGCTGCCATGGACGGAGGCGACCGCCGCATTGATCGGGCCAAACCAGGTCTTGTCGCGGCCGGAGCTGAACAGCAGCCGCGCTGCCTGCAGGATGATGGCGATGACCGCGTTGAAGATCGCAACCGCGATGGCAAGGCTGATCAGCACCGTCAGCGCATGGCCACCGCGCGCCTCGAGGAAATATTCTATTTTCTGGGGAGCTGCGAGCAGTCCCGCCAGATCGGGCGACCCCAGAAGCACGGCGGTCAGCGGGATCAGCTCCGCGGCGACAGTGATCAACAGCGCCCAGACCACGACCTTGCCGATGTTGCGTTTGGCGTCCTGTGTCTCCTCGCCGAAATAGGCGGCCGCGCCATAGCCATTATAGGCAAAGAGCGAAACGGCGGTGGCCGCAAGGATGATCCCGGCCGACGCCGGGACCAGCGTGTTGGTGGCATCGAGCAATTGCGGCGACGTGAACAGGCTCGACAGCGGCCGCTCGACATGGGCAAAGCCGAGGCCAGTCAGAACCAGCAATGCCAGCATTTCGATGCCGAGGAAGATGCCTGTGACGAAGGCGTTGAGCTTGATGCGCATGGCCGCGACCGTACCGGCAAGCGCGATTGTCACCACGCCGACCCATTGTGGGCTGAGGTTGGGGATGAGCACGCCGAGATAGGTGCCGACACCAAGCGCGATGACGGCAACGATCAGCACGATCGAGATAAACACCAGCACCAGCGTGACAAAGCCCCAGAAGCGGCCAAGCGTGCGGCCGATCATGGTGTATTCGCCGCCGGCCATCGGATAGGCCGATGACAGTTCGGCGTAGACGAAGGCCATGAACAGCCCGATGACGGCGGCAATGACGAAACTCAGAAATGAGCCGGTGCCGGCGAGCGCGATGACGCCCGGCACGATGATGAACACCGAGGATGCCGGCGTCACCGCCGACAGCACGATCATCAGCGTGCCCAGCGCATTGAGTGCCCGGTCCAGTCCCTTGGCGGTTGGCGCAGCCTTGTCGACCGCCCCTGTTGTTGCTTCGTTTGTAGACATCGTCCTCCCCTTTTTTTAATCAGATAAAAATTATCCTCCGACGCGGAACCTATCGATGGAGTCAGATATCGTCAACAAATATGCCGCATTGATGCTTGCAAAAATTCACATGCCAGTTTTTAACTGAATCAAATTCAGGAAACAGAAATGGGACGACCCAAAACCCAGACCGATCGCCGCCTCACTCTGGTCGCGGCGGCAGAATCGATGATCGCCAGGCGCGGCCTTGCCGGCGTCACCCTGCGCGACGTCGCCAATGAGGCAGGGATGAGTTCGAGCGCCCTGCTCTATTATTATCCCGGCCTGAAGGACCTGCTGGACGATGTGCAGCGCAAGGCTGTCGAGCGGTTCTGCACGATACGCGCGGCGTCGGTCGCCGAGATCGCCGATCCGCGGCTGCGGTTGAAAACGATGATCGAGAACGGACTGCCGACCGATGCGGATGACCAGCTCTGCCGGCTATTGCTCGAGCTCGGCGCCTACTCGCGCTCGGATCCGAGCTATGCCGCACGCCACATCACGCTGTTCGAACGGCAGGTGTCGATCTACGTCGGCATTCTGGAAGCGGGTTCCGCCACCGGCATCTTCGAGCTGCAGGCGGCCAGCGAGACGATCGCGCGCAGCCTAGTGGTGCTCGAGGACGGGCTGGGGCTGCATCTCGTCAACGTTGTGCCCGCGGTCGATCAACCGTCGGCGCTGGCAATCCTGACCAGCTACGCCGAGCTTGCGACCGGCTGCAGCCTTCGCTGAGCCGGCTTACATCAACGGAGCGAACCCCAAGCATGGACCAATTGCCGACCCACACCACCACGCCAGCCGGCAAGGCGCGGGCCCGCGCGCTCGCCATTCCCTTGCAAGGCACGCCCGGCCCCGCCAATGCCATCACCGATGTCGGTGGTGTCCTGGTCGGCTACTCCACGATCATCAAGGGCGAAGGCAAGCTCAATGGACAAGGACCGGTGCGCACCGGCGTGACGGCCATTTTGCCGTTCGGCCATGACGGCGTCGGCGTCGCCTGTGCCGCCGGCTACCATTCCTTCAACGGCAATGGTGAGATGACCGGCGCATCGTGGATCGAGGAGGCCGGCAGCATCAGCCTGCCGATCCTGATCACCAACACCCATGCGATCGGTCCCTGCCATCGCGGCGTCATCGACTGGGTGGCCCGCCACAAGCCCGATGTCGCGAAACAGTGGCTGCTGCCGGTGGTGGCCGAAACCTGGGACGGCTATCTCAACGACATCAACGGCTCGCATGTCACGGTCGATCATGCGATTGCCGCGATCGACAACGCGGCGAGCGGGCGCATCGAGGAAGGCTCGGTCGGCGGCGGCACAGGCATGAATTGCTATGCCTTCAAGGGCGGCTCGGGCACGGCCTCACGGATCGTAGACTACGGCCATCGCTCCTACACTGTCGGCGTCTTCCTGCAGGCCAATTTCGGGTCGCGCCGCGAGCTCACCATCGCCGGCGTACCGCTTGGTAATCAGCTGGCAGACGACAACCCGATGGAGGCGTACTTCCGGGGCGGCCCGACGGGCGCTGGCTCCTGCATCGGCATCATCGCCACCGACGCCCCGCTCTTGCCGGGCCAATGCAAGGCGCTGGCCCGGCGCGTGCCGCTCGGCCTGGCGCGGACCGGCACTACGGGCTCACATTTCTCCGGCGACATTTTCCTCGGCTTCTCGACCGCCAACCGCGATGCGCTCAACGGCCGCTTTCCCAAAGGCCCGGCCAGCGAAGAGAGCTACAGCCGCATGGACTTCATCCCGTGGGGCCGCATGGACGATTTCTATGCTGCCGTCGTGCAGGCAACCGAGGAGGCGGTGCTCAACGCGCTCGTCGCCAACAGCGACATGACCGGCCGCGACGGCAACCGTATGCCTGCCTTGCCGCATGCGAAGGTTATCGCCGCACTGAAGGTGCGCGACGCTATCGCCGGCTGACCCTTTGCACGCTTTAATCCGGGGCGGCACCAACAAGCTGCCGCCCGATGACAATCACTCACCGTCATCTCTTCAATTTTCATGACCGGATTCACCCGGTCATAAATCTATCCATCTATCCTCGGTTGCAAAGATGGAGCATTGCCCGATGATCGCCAGGCGAGTTATTGCCGCCCTACTGGTCGCCTTGTTCATGATGGGGCAATCTTCCAGCACGTTTGGCGGCAGCCTCCAACAGCTTAGCCAAACCGACAAAGCCGCATTCGACAATATCGTGAGCGCCCTCGACAATTGGCGCAGCGATGCCGCGCAAGTCGCGAAGGTTCAGGCGGACATCCAGAATTTCAGCGCCGCCCACCCAGGCTTTATCCCGATTCAAGTGGAGGCAGCCCGCGCCAAATGGCTATGGGTTTCGGACGGCCTCGGCATGGTCATCGGAGCCAAGTCATTCACTCCGATTGTTCTGGAGCTGCAAAAACTCGAGCCGACCTATGCCAAATCCTACATTCTGGGTGCTCGCGCCTTCATTCTCTCGGGCGACCCGGCGAGCGCCAGGCTTCAACTCGGCAAGGCAGCTGAACTCGATGCCAAGGATCCCTGGGTCGATCTAAGCTGGGCACTTTTGTTCGACCGAACCGGCGATCCCAACAAGGCAGTGATGTCCGCCACGGCTGGCCTTGCCAAAGCGAAAGGGCAACCATTGGCAATCGCCGAGGCTGTCGTGGCAATCGCGAACAATGGCGGCATCCCGGATGACAAATCCGCCGATCTGCTCGCGGACCAGATCTATAAAATCGACGCAGATGCTTCGACTTTGGCCACGGTCATGGCAAAGGCACTGGATCAGTACAGGTTTCAGCCGGGACTTCTGCAAACGCTCGCGCAAGTCACGCAGCGCGTCCTGGCTTCGTCGGAGCCGACGCCGGATTTTCAGCTTCAGATGGCGCGCTGGAACCTGGCATCTGGATATCTGTATTTCTACGCTGGGACTTTCCGATACCAGCCGGACTACGCGAAGGCCGCACTCAAGATACTGGACAAAATCCGGGATGATCCGGATGTCGCCCAAATGGCCTGGAGCCTTCGTTTCGACATCGCCGCAAGCCTCGACGATTCGCCCGAGATCCAACGATTGATCGCCGAGGGCGAAAGCAGACAATATCCTGTGCAATTGGTAGCACCCAAAAAAGGCACACAGCTCTACGCTCAAGGAAAATTCAGGGAGTTGATCGCTCTCTACAAGCAAGCAGGCCTGCAGGATGACGAATTGATTGCAAGGGCCGATGGGCGTGTCGGCACCGGAGACACTGCGAAGCGCTACTACCTGCGGCAATTGGAAATGGCGCCAACGGCGCCAAACCTGAACGCGAACTATGCGCAGTTTTTGCTGATGCGCTTTGCTGACGCCGACGGCGCTATCGAGTACGCGGGAAAGGCGCTTTCGCTGACGCCTTATGAGAGCGCTCGGCAAACTCTTTCGCTTGCGCTGCTCCTGAAGTCTGGCCGCTACCTTCGCAATGACAATCTCCCCAAGGCAAGGAGCACGCTTGAGCAGGCGAGCCTGGTGGGGATCGATCAGGACTATGCCAGAAAATGGTGTCTGGATTTCTGCAATGACGTGGATGCCGCGCTTGCGGCAGTTCAATAGTCAACCGGCGCTCACCAGACCTGCGGCAGAAAAGAACCCCGGCTTTCGCCGAGGTTCTTGTTCGGTTGTCAGATGGCATGGGGCCGTCAGCCCCACATTCGACGAATGATTACGCGGCAGCCGAGACCTTCGCGTCGGTCGCAACCTCCGAGATGGTCTTCAGGATCTGCGAAGCTATCTGGTAGGGGTCGCCTTGCGAGTTCGGGCGGCGGTCTTCCAGATAGCCCTTGTAGTCATTCTTGATGAAGGAGTGCGGCACACGGATCGACGCACCACGGTCGGCGATGCCATAGCTGAACTTGTTCCATGGCGCGGTCTCGTGCTTGCCGGTCAGACGCTTGTCGTTGTCCGGCCCGTAGACGGCGATGTGGTCCATCAGGTTCTTGTCGAACTGCGCCATCAGCGATTCGAAATACGCCTTGCCGCCGACTTCGCGCATATAGGCGGTCGAGAAGTTGGCATGCATGCCCGAGCCGTTCCAATCGGTATCGCCGAGCGGCTTGCAGTGGAACTCGATGTCGATGCGGTATTTTTCGGTGAGGCGCAGAAGCAGATAGCGGGCGATCCACATCTGGTCGGCGGCCTTCTTGGAGCCCTTGCCAAAGATCTGGAATTCCCACTGGCCCTTGGCCACTTCGGCGTTGATGCCTTCATGGTTGATGCCGGCGGCAAGGCAAAGGTCGAGATGGTCTTCGACGATCTGGCGCGCGACATCGCCGACGTTCTTGTAGCCGACGCCGGTGTAGTACGGGCCCTGCGGCGCGGGATAGCCGCTCTCCGGGAAGCCGAGCGGGCGGCCATCCTTGTAGAAGAAATACTCCTGCTCGAAGCCGAACCAGGCACCCTCGTCGTCCAGGATCGTGGCGCGCTTGTTGGAAGCGTGCGGCGTGACGCCGTCGGGCATCATGACTTCGCACATGACCAGCACGCCATTGGTGCGGGTCGGGTCCGGATAAACCGCGACCGGCTTCAACACGCAGTCGGAGCTGTGGCCCTCGGCCTGCATCGTCGAGGAACCATCGAAGCCCCACAGCGGCAGCTCTTCGAGCGTCGGGAATTCGGCGAATTCCTTGACCTGCGTCTTGCCGCGAAGGTTGGGGACCGGGGTGTAACCATCGAGCCAAATGTACTCGAGCTTGTATTTCGTCATTCTAGCCTCTCGTTGCTTGATCACCGAACACCAGACGGGGTCGACATGCGTCTGCCGTCGGCAGCCGGCGCTGCCGATTGATAAAATGCAATTCGTGTGCCACTCCGGCGTCGACGGGTGCGGCAAAATGGCCGCGATATTGCGCTGAATTTACTCAGCCGTCTCATCACTGGGGCCATATCAATCAAACCCAGATTATGCATAAATATTAGGCATTTGATGATCTTTTCGTAGGCATATTGCCTAAATGAATCGCAGGACCTATCTTCTGGGAAAGCTGAATCGAAAAGCTCCTGAAGAAGAAAGGAGACCGCTCATGGAAGTCGTCCACTCCCGTCCGTCGGCAAAAATTCTGATGTTCCCTCTGGCAGCGCGCAACTCTGCCTCAAATTTAGGCGCGAAGGCGAAATTCGCGGCAGAGATCGCTTCGTTGCGCAACACGCACGCCGATTTTGACGGCTGGTATCACGAAGCAGCCGTCGAGGAAGAAAACCAGCGCAAGAGCTGATCCGCTTCTTCGGGTCCGAAACATGAAAAGCCCGGCGTGAGCGATCACGCCGGGCTTTCTGTTGGCCGATGATCCGTAGGCCGTCGGCTACTCCTTGGAGTGCAGATCCGTTCCAAGCGTATCCTTGACGAAGATCATGCCGATGACGAGCGTGAAGGCCGCGATCACCACCGGGTACCAAAGGCCGTAGTAGATGTCGCCCTTGTAGGCACTGAGCGCGAACACCGTCGCCGGCAGCAGACCACCGAACCAGCCATTGCCGATGTGATAGGGCAGAGACATACCGGTGTAGCGGATACGGGTCGGGAACATCTCGACAAGGATCGCCGCGATCGGCCCGTAGACCATGGTCACGAAGAGGATCAGGATAAACAGGATGCCAATCGTCATCGGCCAGTTGATCCCGGCCGGGTCGGCGAACATGGCGAAAGCGCCACCGCCCGGTATGTTGTAGACCGTGACCTCCGGCGCACCCGCGGCCTCGTCCTTGGTCAGGATCTTGTCCTTGATCGCCTGGTCGACCGGAACAGTCGCCTTCTCACCGGCACGGATGGCGGCGGCATCGAGCTTGAGTTCCGGATTGGCGGTGACAAACGCGTCGAGCTTCTGGTCAGCGATCTTGATCGCCCCACGCTTCAGCGGATAGCCACCGTCCTGCAGGGACATGTTGACGGCCTTGACGAAGGCCGCGTCCTTGGCTTTCGCCTGGTCGCCAGCTGCGATGGCATCGTAGGAGTCCACCGTCTCATTGCCGATCTTGACCGACGCAGCCGCTCCGGGGGCCGCCGTCGACAACACGTCATAGGGAACCGAGTTCTTGGTCAGGAACGAGGTCGCGATGTCGCAAGACGTCGTGAACTTGGCGGTGCCGACTGGGTTGAACTGGAACTTGCAGTCGCCAGGTGCGGCGGTCACCGTCGCACGCGTGTTCTTCTGAGCGTTGGCGAGCGCCGGGTTGGCGGCCCAGGTCAGTGCCTTGAACAGCGGAAAGGTGCAGACGATCGCCAAGGCGAGACCCGCCATGATGATCGGCTTGCGGCCGATCTTGTCGGAAAGCCAACCGAAGACGACGAAGAAGATCGACCCAAGGGCGAGCGCGATAGCGATCATGATATTGACAGACTGCGCGTCAACCTTGAGCACGTTCTGCAGGAAGAACAGCGCGTAGAACTGGCCATTGTACCAGACCACGGCCTGACCGGCGGTGAGACCGAGGAGCGCCAGGATGGCGATCTTGGCGTTCTTCCACTGGCCAAAGGCTTCCGAGAGCGGCGCCTTGGAACCCTTGCCCTCGTCCTTCATCTTCTGGAACGTCGGAGACTCGGAGAGAGACAGCCGGATCCAGACTGAAACCGCGAGCAGCAGGAAGGAGACGATGAAAGGAATGCGCCAACCCCAGGCGGCATAGGTTTCCTTGCTCAGTGACGCCTGCACGATCAGGATGACGATCAGCGACAGGAACAGGCCGAGTGTCGCCGTCGTTTGGATCCATGATGTATAGAAACCGCGGCGGTCGTTAGGTGCATGCTCGGCAACATAGGTCGCAGCACCGCCATATTCACCACCGAGCGCCAGGCCCTGCAGCATGCGCAAGATGATCAGGATTACCGGAGCGGCGATACCCCAGCTAGCATAACCAGGCAGCAAGCCGACCAGGAAGGTCGACAGGCCCATGATGGTCATAGTGACGAGGAATGTATATTTGCGGCCGACAAGATCGCCGATGCGGCCGAACAGCAATGCGCCGAACGGGCGCACGAGGAAGCCAGCGGCGAAAGCCAGCAGCGCGAAAATGTTGCGCGTCGCTTCGGGAATGGTCGGACTGAAGAAAGTCGAACCAATGAATACTGCGAGGGAGCCGTAGAGATAGAAATCGTACCATTCGAAAACGGTGCCGAGCGAGGAAGCGAAGATGACCTTCTTCTCCTCCCGCGTCATGCCGCGGCTTGCTCCGCCGGCGGTCGATGCAATTGCCATTGAGTTGTCCTCCCGTGAGACCCTGTCCTCGATGCTGTGCATTCCTGTCCGCGCTCTCCTCCGAACGCGGACTCACCACAGCCATCACGGAAAAAATGACAGAAAGCGCTCGCCGAAGGCAGAGCGACGATGGGATTATGACTTTGGTATTAGGTGCAGTGCGGTAGGGACCGGCCGGTCAGGCCTTGAGCGCTTCGAGAAGGCTGACCGCAGCCACCATATCGCGCCTGCGGGCGGCGCGGCGCGCGACTGCTTCGGCGTCCTGCCCCCAATGCTCGATCTGCCAGTCTTCGTCGACATGGCCGGCGGCCCAGGCGGCCTCTGCGTCGAGTTCGCCGAAATCGACGGCCAGCGCCAGCAGCGCCGAACCGGTCAGCGAGGTCATGACGTGGATGGCGGCCAGCCGCAGCGGTTCCGCGCGCTGCGCAAGATGACTGCCCAGAACGGCGATGGACTCACGCGGCTGCTCGACATGGATGATCCCTTCGGCAAGGTTGAAGCGGGCTCCAAGCGTGGCGCGCGCCCAATCGATGACCGGATCCCACTTGTCGTTCTGTCGCTCGACCAGCCCTTGCGGCGCATCGGCGCGGTAACAGAGCAGGTCCGATGAGGCAAAGCGCAGTATGTCTTCCAGCACCGCCTGCGGATCACTGGCGACGCCATCGATGGCGGTGTTGACCAGCCGCATCACCGGCATCGTCACCGGATTGATCGTCTCGCCCTGCTGAGCGAATTCCTCGGCAACCAGCGCTGCAGCCGCCTCGGTCGGTAGCGCCAGCAGCGCCTTGCCCGGCGTGCGCACCGGCTTGCCGTCGAGATGCACGGCAAAACCGCCCTCTATCGGCGCAACCGAGACGGTCTTGTAGAAGCGCTTGGGCTGCGGTGTCTTCATCTGAATCTGGGCGCGGCGCACCGGATCCGGATCGGAAAGATACTTGCCCGCTTCGAGATCGTTGAGGATGTCACGCATGAAGAAACTCTCTTACACCGGGGTCAGCTTGCGTGCCGGCCGGTTGACGATGATCAGGCCCGCTGCAATCAGGCCGAGTGCCAGAAAAATGCGAATGGTCAGTGGTTCGTTCAAGATGATCGCACCGCACAAAACACCAAAAACCGGAGACAGGAAGGTGAAGCTGGACAGGCCGGAGGCCGGATAGCGGCGCAGCAGCCAGAACCACAGGACATAGGTGAAAGCGACGATGTAGATCGCCTGGAAAAGCAGTGCCAATGTCGGCAACAGCGAGGGATCGCGAACCGGCGGGCCGGCGAGCGGCAGCACCAACAGGCCGACGATCGCCGCGCCGGCGAGTTGATAGAGCAGCAGCTTCTCGGCGCTCGCCTCAATCAGTTTCGACCGTTTGATGAGAATATTGGTCAGAGCCCAGAAAAACCCGGAGCCGAGACTCAGCAGATCGCCGAACAGCATGTCCCCGCCGCCGCCAAGCTTGTCGGAAAAGACGGCGGCAAGGCCGGCGAAGGCCAGCAGCAGGCCAAGGAACTTGCGCATGGTGATCTGTTCGCCAAGCAGGAAGTGGCCGCCAATCAGCATCCAGAACGGCATGGAGTTGACCAGCAGCGTGTTGCGGGCAACGGTCGTGTGCTCAAGGCCGACATAGAGGCACAGGAACTCGACGCCGAAAAGCACGCCAACCGCGATGCCGGCCAGCAACGTGCCATCGCGTGTGAACAGCGCGATGCCGCGCCAGCGGCACCAGAGGAAGACGCAGAAGCCGCCGATGATCGAGCGTGCGATCGACAGGAAGACGGGGTCGTAGCCGGCGTAGGAGATCTTGGCGGCGACGTAGTTCAGGCCCCAGGAAAAGGTCAGGCCGACCATGATGGCGGCGGCGGCCATGTCGATTGTGTCGCGCCGATCGAGCGCGTCGGTGGCGCCGCTCAAGCTCAGTCCTCCGCGCTGGCGTCGTCGAAGCCGATCAGGTTCCAGCTCTGACGCATATGCGGCGGCATTGGCGCGGTGACGTCGATGACGCCCTTGTCGGGATGCGGAATGATGATGCGGCGCGCGTGCAGATGCAGGCGATTTTGAATACCACCTGGGAAATCCCAGTTGGTGTCGGCCTCGAAATATTTCGGGTCGCCGATGATCGGGCAGCCGATATAGGCGGCATGGACACGAAGCTGGTGGGTGCGGCCTGTATAGGGTTCCATCTCCAACCAGGTCATGGTCTGCGCCGCCTGTTCGATGATGCGGTAATAGGAGACGGCGTGGTCGGCGCCTTTTTCACCATGCGCGGCGACCCGAACGCGATCGCCGTCCTCAGTCGGCTCCTTGATCAGCCAGGTCGAGATCTTGTCCTCGCGCTTCGGCGGCACGCCTTTGACCAGAGCCCAGTAGGTTTTCTTGGTCTCGCGAGCGCGGAACGCCTCCGACAGCTTCATGGCCGCCAGTCTCGAGCGGGCGACGACCAGCACGCCCGACGTGTCGCGGTCGAGCCGGTGGACCAGCCGCGGCTTTTCACCCTTCTGGTTGCGCCAGGCTTCCAGCATGTCGTCGACATTGCGTGTGACTCCCGAACCGCCCTGCACCGCAAGGCCCGCCGGTTTGTTGAAGACGAAAACCTTCGGGTCCTCGTGGATCAGCATTTTCGCCAGGACGTCGGCATCGCCCTGGTTGCGGATCGAGTGACCGGTCAGCGCGCTCTCGCCCTTCTTGTCGACCTCGAGCGGCGGAACACGCACCACCTGGCCAGGCTCGACACGGCTGTCGGCCTTGACGCGGCCGCCGTCGACGCGGATCTGGCCGGAGCGCAGCAACTTCTGCAGATGGCCAAAACCAAGGCCCGGGAAATGGGTCTTGAACCAGCGATCGAGCCGCATGCCCGCCTCGCCGGCCTCCACCGTTATCTGTTCAACGCCTGCCATTTTTTCTTCGCTTATCCGTTTCCAAAGCAGGGCTCAGCCTGCGCTTGGCGCGGCAATAGCACTAAGGCAGGCTTCTTGCGAGCCAAAGTCCCAGAAACAGGGCGATGATGGCGCCAATGACGCTGGCCAGCGCATATCCGAACGCCGGCAGCGTGGCGCCGCGCTCCCACAATGTCGCGAAATCGAGCGAAAAGGCGGAAAACGTGGTGAAGCCACCAAAGATGCCGGTGGCGACAAACAGCCTGACTTCGTTCGATCCGCCGCGGCGCACCAGGGTGGCGATGAACAGGCCCATGGCAAAAGACCCGACAATGTTGATCGCCATCGTGCCCCAGGGGTAGTTGGAGCCGACGAGCCGCAACGCGCCGATGTTGGTGAGATGGCGGATGCCGGCGCCGATGCCGCCGCCGACGACGACGAGAAGCAGATTGAACATCGTCGTCTACTGCCCGTGCAAGGGCGGTGACGTCAATCCCCTCACGCCGAGGGCGATGGGATCGCACACACAGTTGAACGCGTCAGAAAGCGCCTCTCGCGCCCGTTGTCGAGCGAGAACATGCCGCCCCTGCCCGGCACCACGTCGATGATGAGATCGGTGTGTTTCCACACCTCATATTGCGAAGCGCTGATATAGACCGGTGTCTCGCCAATCTCGCCCAGCATGACGTCATTGTCGCCAACGATGAAATCGTTCCGGGGATAGCACATTGGCGAGGAGCCGTCGCAACAGCCGCCCGACTGATGGAACAGCACCGGGCCATGGTCGGCGATGATTTCAGCCAGGAATGTTCTGGCCTCCGGCGTGGCCGAGACTTTCCCAAGCGAAACCTTGTCGAGCACGGCATTCCTCCATCATCAAGCGATCGGGCATCATCGAGCGATCGGGGCGCGGCGCATGGCCGCGCCCCTTTGCGGATACGCATGATCCCGTCGGAGAGATAGGGCCCTCCGAGGTCATACGCAGCCCCGGGAGGGGCTCTCAGAAGAAGCCGAGCTTCTTCGGGCTGTAGCTGACCAGCATGTTCTTGGTCTGCTGATAGTGATCGAGCATCATCTTGTGGTTCTCGCGGCCGATGCCGGACTGCTTGTAGCCGCCGAACGCCGCGTGCGCGGGATAGGCGTGGTAGCAGTTGGTCCACACACGGCCGGCCTGGATGGCGCGGCCGAAGCGGTAGCAGCGGTTGGCGTCGCGGCTCCAGATGCCGGCGCCGAGACCGTAGAGCGTGTCATTGGCGATCGACAGAGCCTCGTCGTCATCCTTGAAGGTCGTCACCGAGACCACTGGCCCGAAAATCTCCTCCTGGAAGACCCGCATCTTGTTGTGGCCTTTGAACACGGTCGGCTTGACGTAGTAGCCGCCGGCCAGATCGCCGGGCAGATGGTTCTGCTCGCCGCCGATCAGCACCTCGGCGCCTTCCTGCCTGCCGATGTCGAAGTAGCTCAGGATCTTCTCCAGCTGCTCGCTCGATGCCTGCGCGCCGATCATGGTTGCCGGGTCGAGCGGATCGCCCTGGACGATCGCCTCGACGCGCTTCAGCGCCTTTTCCATGAACTTGTCGTAGATCTTCTCATGTACCAGCGCCCGGCTGGGGCAGGTGCAGACCTCGCCCTGGTTGAGCGCGAACATGACGAAGCCTTCGATCGCCTTGTCGAAGAAGTCGTCATCTTGCGAGGTTACGTCCTGGAAGAAGATGTTGGGCGACTTGCCGCCGAGTTCCAGCGTCACCGGGATGAGGTTCTGGCTGGCATATTGCGAGATCAGGCGACCGGTCGTGGTCTCGCCGGTGAAGGCGATCTTGGCGATGCGGTTGGACGACGCAAGCGGCTTGCCGGCTTCGAGACCAAAGCCGTTGACGATGTTGAGCACGCCATCCGGCAGCAGGTCGCCGATCAGGTCCGCCCACAGCATGATGGTGGCGGGTGTCTGTTCGGCCGGCTTCAGCACCACGCAATTGCCGGCGGCAAGAGCCGGCGCCAGCTTCCACACCGCCATCAGCAGCGGAAAATTCCACGGAATGATCTGGCCGACGACGCCAAGCGGCTCATGGAAATGATAGGCGACGGTGTCATGGTCGATCTCGGAGATGCCGCCTTCCTGGGCGCGTACGGCTCCGGCGAAATAGCGGAAATGGTCGATGGCCAGCGGCAAGTCAGCTGCGGTCGTCTCGCGGATCGGCTTGCCGTTGTCCCAGGTCTCGGCGAGCGCCAGAAGGTCGAGATTGTCCTCCATACGATCGGCGATGCGGTTGAGGATCAGCGCACGGGCAGCGGCACTGGTCCTGCCCCAGGCGTCCTTGGCCTTGTGCGCGGCATCGAGTGCCGCCTCGATGTCGTTTGCATCCGAACGGGCGATTTCGCCCAGCGGCTTCCCATTGACCGGCGAGATGTTGTCGAAATACCGTCCTGAATGCGGCGCCACCCATTTGCCGCCGATGTAGTTGTCGTAACGCTTGGCGAAGGGCACCTTGGCCGTGCGTGAAAATTCCACCTTGTTCATTGTCTTCCTCCCAGGAAACAGCGGTACGGGATGTACCGCGCTGCCAGGGAGAGTGAGGATGCCATCGGGCTTTGTCAGCCCAGCCAAGTCATCCACCCCGGGCCGACTGTCGCAAGATTGCGACAGGTTCGGCGCCGAAACCTCAATGTGGCCGGCGGATGCCGAAGCGGGCGAGCTTGCGATGCAGAGTGGCCCGGGAAATGCCGAGATTGTGCGCGGCGGCGGAGACGTTGCCATCGGCGCGCGCGATCGCCCGCTGGATCACTCCGCGCTCCGCGTCCTCCAGTTCTTCCGCGGCCTTGGCGAAATCGCCGAGGATGTCGGCGGCGGGCAACCCCCTTGCCAGCGCCTGTTGCGTGATGCCGAGGGTCTGCCGCGCCAAGCGTGTGGCGCCGACGACCAGATCATCGCCGTTGACCGCAATCAGCGCACCGGCGCCGCGCTCGGCCGCCGAGGCAAGCAGAATGCGGGCATTGGGAAAAGACAGGCGAAAATTCTCGGCCTCGATGCGGCGGGCAGCATCACCGACCGCCATGGCGATCAGGCCGACAAAGCCTTCGGTCAGATCCGACCGGCACGACGAGACATCGAGCGCGGCAGCCAGATTGCCCTCGTGGTCGTAAATCGGCGCCGTGGTGCAACTGAGCAGCGTGTTGCTCGAAAAGAAGTGCTGGTCACGATGAATGGTCAGCGCGCGCTGGTCGGCCAGGCATGTGCCGATGCCGTTGGTGCCCTCGGAGTCCTCACTCCATACTGTCCCGGTCCACAGGCCCCATTCGTCGAAGGTCTCGTCATCGGCGGAAGCCCCGCGGCGTTCGACAGGGATACCGTCGCGATCGGCAAGCAGGACGCAACAGCCAATGCCGCCGACCGCAAGATAGAGACGATCAAGGCTCGCATCCGCGGCCCGCAGCAGCTGCTCGACCCGCTGCCGCGCCAGCCTGAACTCGCCTTCGGTCAGCCGTCGAGGCGCCTGTCGTTGGCCAGGATCCAGTCCATGCACCGTGAGCGAGCGTCTCCAGGAGGCAACCAACGCCGATCGGGCGGCATCGCTGGTGGCAATGGCCGCCTGGACGATATCGGCATGATGGGCCGGCTGTCCGCTCACCTCATCCTCCCAAGGCGCTTCCAACTCAAGCAGCGTTATATCCGCTCAGATATATCCGCTGCATCGAGTTGTAGGGGATCAGCGACTGCCGACGCTATAAGACAATGGTCCAACAGCAGCAGTTGCGGGAGGTAGCCGACCGCGAAAAGCGCGCCAGAACGCTGCCAGCGAGGCCGGCAGCGCCGCGAAGGTTTCAGTTCAGGTGGTTTCGACCTTCTTCGGCTTGGTCGAGCCGATCATCTTCCAGTTCTTGTAGAACATCGAATTGATGCGTTCGACGCTGACTGACACGACAGCGAGCATGCCTGCTATCAGGCGCGGAACCGGGGACGGCCTGATAATGTCCATGAACACGCAGTAGCGGCGGCCGTCATACTCGTTGACCGACCGATGCAGCAGCGTGTCGTCGAAAATGAACAGCGGGTTGTCGTACCAGTAGTTCTTGACATTGCCGCATTCGACGAAGATTTCCGACTTCACCGGAACCAGATTGTAGAGGATGCGCAGGCTGAGCCGCAGTGGGCCGAAATGCCAGGAGGTCGATTCGCGCTTGCTGAAGACCGACACGGCAATGGTCTTGATGTATTTGAAGTCCTTGTTGAACTCGGCGACGTTGTCGATCCTGTGCTTGCCGTACCACTGGTAGACATACATGCCGCGCCGGCCGGTGCCGAAATTGGCGTCGATGTCGGCGATGATCTCGTCCTTGCGCGCCTTGAAGATGTCCAGGACCTCATTGACCTCGCGCTGATAATCCTCCGGAAACTGCTCCAGCTTCCAGACGCCGGGATTCCTGTAGCAGAGCAGGTCGACCAGCAGGTTGAACGGCGACAGCAGCCAGGTGAACAGGCCGTTGCCGAGGAAGTAGCCTGAAAACAGCGACAGATCCTTCCTGTCGTTGCGCAGCACGTCGATCAGGCCGCAAACGATGAAGATCGTCGTCAGAATGGGGATGAAATAGAAGCCAAGGGCGAGAAGCGGGATGGCGATGGCGAATTTGCGAAGCGATTTGCGAAGGGTTTTTGTCATTTTTCCACGCGCGGAGCGCGATCCTGTTGCGAATGAGTGTGCCAAATCTCGGCAACGACCACCGCCCGGCCGTGCGCCTTGATAAGGTTTTTTGGGTCGCCGCACAACGCCGCGACGTCGTGGCCTGGCAACTGCCTGGTGGAATTTGCCAGACTTCGGTCAATGCACCACTGGGGTCAATGCACCGCTGGCAAGCCGAGCTCGTCCCATTTCTCCCTGGCCACGGGATCGCCGACCAGGAACTCAAAGCCGATGACGCTTTCGCCGTCTTGTGCGAGCTGGCATTTGAACTTCAGATTATACCAGTTTTTGCGACTGCGGAAAGCCGCGCCGTCGGCGGCGATCGTGGTGCCGCGGACCTTCTCTTCGGCCGTTGCGTAAGGCACGACGCGTTCCGGATGAAAGTCCGCGCGCCAGCGTCGGATCTGGTCCATGGCCTCGAGATTGCACAATTGCACCATACGCTCGTCGGAACCGAAGGTCGCAAGATCGGCGCGCGCCTGCCGGCTGCGTGGATCGGCGAGCGTCTTGGCCGACAGCATTTCGGTCGGCCGGATCATGGTCGGCGCGGAGGGCGGTAGAGATTGAGGAGCACTCGGCGATGGTGTGGGCACCGGCGCACGTGCCTCGTGTGCCGGAGGCGGTGCCGGTGCTGGCGGCGGTCTTGTCGAAGCCTCGAACTGCTGTGGCGTCAGGATGTCGACCGACACCCGTTCCTCTTCCAGCCGCTTCGGCGGCTTCGGCAACGACATCAAGGCCAGCGTTGCTGCGAGCAGCGTGTGAAGGACAACCGAGGCGGGAATGCCCCATGGCGAGGCCTCGCTTCGAAGCGTGACGACCACCGGGCCGCGCAAGCCTGTTATTCCCGCTCTTTGCGCAGCTTTGCCCAATAGTCGAGCCGCTTTCGGATATCGCGCTCGAAACCACGCTCAGGCGGATCGTAGAAGGTCTGGCGGCCCATCTTCTCTGGAAAATAGTCCTGGCCCGAAAAAGCGTCCGGCTCATCATGGTCGTAGCGATAGCCCGCGCCGTAATCCTCTTCCTTCATCAGCCTGGTGGGCGCATTCAGAATGTGCTTAGGCGGCAGCAGCGAACCATGCTCCTTGGCAGCGCGTGTGGCCGCCTTGAAGGCGGTGTAGACGGCATTGGATTTCGGCGCAGTGGCGAGATAGACGGTGGCCTCGGCAAAGGCGAGCTCGCCCTCCGGCGAGCCCAGATAGTCATAGGCGTCCTTGGCGGCATTGGCGACGACCAGCGCCTGTGGATCGGCAAGGCCGATGTCCTCCATCGCCATGCGCACCAGCCGGCGGCCGAGATAGAGCGGATCCTCGCCGGCATCGAACATGCGGGCGAGATAGTAGAGCGCTGCATCAGGATCGGAGCCGCGCACCGATTTGTGCAGCGCCGAGATCAGATTGTAATGGCCGTCCTGGCCCTTGTCGTAGATCGGCGCGCGGCGCTGGACGATGCGCTGCAGCCCTTCGGGGTCGAATATCTCGCCGGGCTTGGCGGCACGCCAGACTTCCTCGGCGAGCGTCAGCGATGCGCGTCCATCGCCATCGCTCATGCGGATCAGCATCGTACGCGCCTCGTCGTCGAGCGGCAGCGCCCTGCCCTCCGTCTCCTCCGCCCGCACCATCAGCTTGGCGATGCTCTCCTCACCAAGCGAATGAAAGACCATGACGCGCGCGCGAGACAGCAACGCGGCATTCAATTCGAAGGACGGGTTCTCTGTCGTGGCGCCAACCAGAACGACCGTCCCATCCTCCATGACGGGGAGGAAAGAATCCTGCTGAGCACGGTTGAAGCGATGGATTTCGTCGACGAAAAGCAGGGTCTGGCGACCGTTGGCGCGGCGAAGCTTGGCCGCTTCGAACACCTTCTTCAGGTCGGCGACGCCGGAAAACACCGCCGATATCTGCTCGAAAGCAAGGCTGGTTTCGCCGGCGAGCAACCTCGCCACTGTGGTCTTGCCGGTACCCGGCGGCCCCCAGAAGATCATCGAGCCGAGCGAACCCGAACCAATCAGCCGGGTCAGCGCGCCATCAGGCCCCGTCAGATGTTCCTGGCCGACGACCTCGCCAAGATCTTCGGCCGCAGCCTGTCGGCCAGCGGCCGCCCGGGCGGCGCCTTTTCCGGTTCGTCAACGCTGAACAGATCGGCCATGCACTTCTTTTGGTTTGGAGCGCGATCCCTTCAGATCGAACTCAGTAACGCAACACCTGGCGCAGTATCTGCCCGCCGCGCTCGACGGTAAAGCGCCACCAGCGCGTATCCTGCTGGGCAACCTGCGCCAGCGTCGCGGCGGTATCGATGGTGGTGCCGTTGACCTCGCGCACGATGTCGCCCGGCTGGAAGCCGAAATCGGCGGCCGGCGAATCGCGGTTGATGTCGATCACCGTCACGCCTTTGAGATCCGTGCGCAGGCCGAGCTTCTGAGCCAGCCGCGGCGACAGTTCGGCAACCTTGGCGCCCGAGAACGGGCTGCGGCCATGCAGCGTCACTTCCGAGGCTTTCGCACCTTCCGGCGCGCGCTCCAGCGCAATGTCCATGGCCGCTTGCTGGCCCTTGGTCAGGATCGCGAAATTCGCCTTGGTGCCGATCGAGAGCGTCGCCATGCGATAGTCCAGCGCCTCGATGCTCTCGACGGGCTTGCCGTTGATCTGCAGCACGACATCGCCCGCCTTCAGCCCAGCCTTGCCGGCTGGACCCGTGGCTTCGACAGAAGACACAAGCGCCCCTGTCGGCTTCTCCATGCCGAGCGATTCGGCGATCTGCGGCGTCACAGCTTCGAACTCGGCGCCGATATAAGGCCGTTCGAAGAAATCGAGGCCGGCCTTGGCGGCATCGGCAAAAGCCCGCACCATGTTGGCGGGGATGGCAAAGCCAATGCCGATCGAGCCGCCACTGCGGCTGTAGATGGCGGTGTTGATGCCAACCAGCTGGCCGCCCATGTTGATCAGCGCGCCGCCGGAATTGCCGGGATTGATGGCAGCGTCCGTCTGGATGAAATAGCCGGAATCCGAAACGCCGATATGGCTGCGGGCCAGTGCTGAAACGATGCCGCTGGTGGTGGTCTGGCCGACGCCGAAGGGGTTGCCGATGGCCAGCACCAGATCGCCGACCTCAAGCGCGTCGGAATCGCCGATGGCGATGACCGGGAAGGGTTTGTCGGATTCGATCTTGAGTACCGCAAGGTCGAGCGTCTCGTCCTTGAGCATCACCTTGCTGGTGAATTCCCGCCCGTCGGCGGTCGCCACCTTGACCTCGTCGGCATCCTTGATGACGTGGAAATTGGTGACGATGACACCGCTCGGATCGACGAGCACGCCCGAGCCCAGCGAAGACTGCGCGCGCGGCTGGGCGCGGCCGAAAAACTCCTCGAAGAACGGATCGCCTTCAAAAGGCGATGTGACCTTGGCCGTCTGCGAGGCATAGACGTTGACCACGGCGGGTGCCGTCTGCTTGACCAGCGGCGCGAACGAAAGCTGCACCTCCTCGCGGCCGAACGGCACGCGCTTGTCTGGACCGGAGGTGGAATTCTCGCCTTCAACGCCATGCAACAGGTCGGTCAGTACGTCCGACAACCCCGGATCGGCGGGCTTTGCGGCGTCTTCGGCCAGCGCCTGCCGGACTGCCGGTGCGGCTGCGAACACCATGAAGGCGCAGAGCAGAACGAGGGACAGTCTTTTGGCGCGCATTCGCGAATCCTCCAAGGCAAGTTCGGGCGCATTGTCCCGACGATTGTGCAAAATGAAAGGCTAAGCCGCTGAAATCCGATTATTTTCGCGTCGGCAGATCGTTTAAGACACGCATAGGAACGCGCAGAACATGAAAAAGGGGCCCGCAGGCCCCTTTAATTCATTTCGGAAAGACGAAGCCTTATGCGGCAGCGGCGTCCGCTTCGGTGCCTTCGGCTTCGATGCGGGCGCGATCGCCGGCGCCCTTGGCCGAAGTGTCGCGATCGACGAACTCGATGACGGCCATCGCGGCATTGTCGCCGTGACGGAAGCCCGCCTTCATGATGCGCAGGTAGCCGCCGTTGCGGTTGGCGTAGCGCGGCGCGATGGTGTCGAACAGGCGCTTGACGACGCCTTCATTGCCGATCTGGGCAATGACCTGGCGGCGGGCGTGCAGGTCACCGCGCTTGCCGAGCGTCACCAGCTTCTCGACGATCGGACGCAGGTCCTTGGCCTTCGGCAAGGTGGTGACGATCTGCTCGTGCTCGAGCAGCGACACGGCGAGGTTGGCGAACATCGACTTGCGATGGCTAATGCTTCGGGCGAAGCGGCGGCCTTTGAAACCGTGGCGCATGGCTCTTTTCCTTCTTCAGTTGGTCAAGAGGCCGCGGCCCCTGATGGTTTTCCGCATGACCGTCGGATCGAGCGGCCCACGCCGCCGATCCTTGGAATTCATGCTCAATATTGATCTTCGTAACGCTTGGCGAGGTCTTCGATGTTTTCCGGCGGCCAGTCCGGCACTTCCATGCCGAGGTGCAGGCCCATCGCCGCCAGGACTTCCTTGATCTCGTTCAGCGACTTGCGGCCGAAGTTCGGGGTGCGCAGCATCTCGGCTTCGGTCTTCTGAATGAGATCGCCGATGTAGACGATGTTGTCGTTCTTCAGGCAGTTGGCCGAACGCACCGAAAGCTCGAGTTCGTCGACCTTCTTGAGCAGCGCCGGGTTGAAGGCGAGCTCTGTGACGGCTTCGGCAGCGACTTCCTTCTGCGGCTCGTCGAAGTTGACGAACAGGCCGAGCTGGTCCTGCAGGATGCGGGCGGCGAAAGCCACCGCGTCTTCGCCCGAGATCGAACCGTCGGTCTCGATGGTCATGGTCAGCTTGTCATAGTCGAGAACCTGGCCCTCGCGGGTGTTTTCGACCTTGTAGGAGACCTTCTTGACCGGCGAGTAGAGGCTGTCGACCGGGATCAGGCCGATCGGCGCGTCCTCGGCGCGGTTGCGCTCGGCCGGCACATAACCCTTGCCGGTGTCGACGGTGAATTCCATGCGGATTTCAGCGCCTTCGTCGAGCGTGCAGATGACGTGGTCGGGATTGAGGATCTCGACGTCGCCAACCGTCTGGATGTCGCCGGAGAGAACCGCGCCCGGGCCCTGCTTGCGAACGACCATGCGCTTGGGGCCGTCGCCTTCCATACGGATGGCGATTTCCTTGATGTTCAGAACGATGTCGGTCACGTCCTCGCGCACACCGGCGATGGACGAGAATTCATGCAGGACGCCGTCGATCTGCACGGCGGTGACGGCCGCACCGCGCAGCGAAGACAGAAGCACGCGGCGCAGCGCGTTGCCAAGCGTGAGGCCAAAGCCGCGCTCGAGCGGCTCGGCGACCAGCGTGGTCAGAGTCTTCTTCTTCGACGAGAACTCGATCTTGTTCGGCTTGATCAGTTCCTGCCAATTTTTCTGGATCATGATGCTTTCCTTCCGTTGACCCGCCACCATCCAATCGTGGCGGGCGACCTGGAATACCGCGGAGGAACGCCTTTCGGCGTTCGCGCGGCGTTCGGTAATTTCTTAGACGCGGCGCTTCTTGCGCGGGCGGCATCCATTGTGCGGGATCGGCGTCACATCACGGATCGAGGTGATGGTGAAGCCGGCCGCCTGCAGGGCGCGCAAAGCCGATTCACGACCGGAGCCGGGTCCGCAGACCTCGACTTCGAGCATGCGCATGCCGTGTTCCTGGGCCTTCTTGGCAACGTCCTCGGCAGCCATCTGGGCGGCGAACGGGGTCGACTTGCGCGAACCCTTGAAGCCCTGGGCACCGGCCGACGACCAGGCAATCGAATTGCCCTGCGCGTCGGTGATGGTGATCATCGTGTTGTTGAAGGTCGAATTGACGTGGGCAACGCCCGACGAGATATTCTTGCGTTCGCGACGGCGAACACGAGCGGCTTCCTTGGCCATGATAGTCCTTTCAGTTGATCTCTACACCGCCGTAATGCCAGCGGCTCCACCAGGGAGAAGGCAGTGGGGGAATATGGCAGTAGGGCAGTATGTCTGCCGTTCCTATTGCCTTACTGCCCTACTCCCTTACTGCCCTAAATTACTTCTTCTTGCCGGCGATCGACTTGGCCGGGCCCTTGCGGGTACGCGCATTGGTGTGCGTGCGCTGGCCGCGAACCGGCAGCGAGCGGCGGTGACGCAGACCGCGATAGCAGCCGAGGTCCATGAGCCGCTTGATGTTCATCGAGACTTCGCGGCGCAGGTCGCCTTCGACCTGGTAGTCGCGGTCGATGGTCTCGCGGATCTGCAAGACTTCCGCGTCGGTCAGCTGGTTGACGCGGCGCTCGGCCGGGATGCCGACCTTGTCGACGATCTCCTGGGCGAACTTCTTGCCAATGCCGTGAATGTACTGAAGCGCAATGACGACGCGCTTGTTGGTCGGAATATTGACGCCGGCTATACGAGCCATGTTCTTCTCTTCTCCATGTGGGCCGGACAAGCCGGCGTTATTCAGATTGCCCCGCGTCCGGTGGAGGCCGGCCCTTGCGGGAGTTTCCAGTTCAAAGCGACTGCCTTGCCCTTGCGGACAAGCAAAGTGTGCATCTGATAGGAAGACGGGCCGCCATACCGCAGCGAACTGTCCCCGTCAAGCTTAATCTTTAGATTCCCTTACCGCGCCTTTGCAGCCGCCGCGAGCACGGCTTCGATCTCGGCGGTCACCGCGTCGATGCTGGCCATGCCGTCGACAGTCTTGAGCCTGCCTTTGGCGTAGTAGTAGCCGGTCAGCGGAGCGGTCTTCTTGTAGTACTCGCGCAGGCGCTCTTCGAACACCGCAGGATTGTCATCCTTGCGCACCGGCTGGCCGGCCGCCTTGGCATCCTCGGCACGCTTGACGATGCGGCCGACCAGGGCCCTGTCGTCGACGACCAGTTCGATGACCGTGTCGAGGCTGATGCCACGCTCCGAGAGCATCGATTCAACCGCATCGGCCTGCACCAGCGTGCGCGGGTAGCCGTCGAGAATGAAACCTCCGGCGCAATCGGCCTGGTCGATCCGCTCGGCGACGATGGCGTTGACGATGGCGTCGGACACCAGCTCACCGGCATCCATCACCGCCTTGGCACGCTTGCCGACTTCGGACCCGGCCTGAACGGCGGCACGCAGCATGTCGCCCGTCGAAAGCTGGGGTATGCCGTATTTGTCTACCAGTCTTTGTGCTTGTGTCCCCTTGCCCGCCCCTGGCGGCCCAAGCAAAATCAACCTCATCTGGCTTTCTCCCCCGCGCAGCTTCGACTTCTTGATCAGGCCTTCATACTGGTGCGCGATCAGGTGGCCCTGAATCTGCGCAACCGTATCGAGCGTGACACTGACCACGATCAGAAGCGATGTGCCACCAAGGTAGAATGGTACGCCAGTCGCCGAGATCAGGAACTCCGGCAGCAGGCACACCAGCACCAGATAGATGGCGCCGACGACGGTGATGCGGGTGAGAACGTAATCGATATAATCGGCGGTGCGCTCGCCCGGACGATAGCCCGGGATGAAGCCCGAATGCTTCTTGAGCTGGTCGGCGGTGTCCTTCGGGTTGAAGACAATCGCAGTGTAGAAGAAGGCGAAAAACACGATCATCGCCGCATAAAACAGCATGTAGAGCGGCTGGCCGTGGCCAAGCGAGGCCAGGATGGTGCTCGCCCAGGCCGGCATGTTGGTCGTCTGCGAGAAACCGGCAACGGTGGCCGGCAGCAGAAGCAGCGACGACGCGAAGATCGGCGGGATGACGCCCGATGTGTTGAGCTTCAGCGGCAAATGCGAGGTGTCGCCCTGGAACATGCGGTTGCCGACCTGGCGCTTCGGATACTGGATCAGCAGGCGGCGCTGGGCGCGCTCGAAGAACACGATGAGCGCGATGACGACGATGGCCAGAACGATGATCGCCAGGATCAGACCGGTCGACAAGGCGCCGGTGCGGCCGAGTTCCAGCGTGCCGGAGATGGCGCGCGGCAGGCCGGCGACGATGCCGGAGAAGATGATCAGCGAAATGCCGTTGCCGATGCCGCGCGCGGTGATCTGCTCGCCAAGCCACATCAGGAACATGGTGCCGCCAACCAGCGTGACGACGGTCGAGAGGCGGAAGAACATGCCGGGATCATTGACGATGCCGTGGCCGTTCTCGAGACCCACCGAAATGCCGTAGGCCTGCACCAATGCCAGAAGCACGGTGCCGTAGCGCGTGTACTGGTTGATGACCTTGCGGCCCTGTTCGCCTTCCTTCTTCAGCGCTTCCAGCGACGGGATGACAGACGTCATCAGCTGCATGATGATGGAGGCGGAGATGTAAGGCATGATGCCGAGCGCGAAGATCGCCATGCGCTGCACGGCGCCGCCGGCGAACATGTTGAACATGCCGAGCACGCCCTTGCTCTGCGAGGAGAAGGCCTGGGCAAAGGCATCGGGGTTGATGCCGGGAAGCGGAATGTAGGTGCCGAGGCGATAGACGAGCAAAGCGCCGATCGTGAACCAGATGCGTTTCTTCAGGTCCTCCGCCTTGGCGAAGGCCGAGAAATTCAGATTCGAGGCTAGTTGTTCAGCAGCCGAAGCCATGCCTGATTCTCCGCTTGGTAACGCTTGATGGCCCGTGAGGTCAGGCGGCGCGTTTCACCGAAGCCCACGAGATAAGCTCCGGGCTCTAAACATGCAAGCGGCCGCGTTGACGCGGCCGCTTAATTAGCAGATCAAAGCACAATCGTGAGCAAAAACGGGATCCCATTCTTGCCGATCGCGCTTCAAATTGCCGTTACTCGGCAGCTGCCTTTTCCGGCAACTTGACCGAGCCGCCGGCCTTTTCGATCTTCTCGATCGCGGCCTTGGAGGCACCGGCGACGTCGAAGGCGAGCTTTGCCTTGATCTCACCGTCCGAGAGGATGCGAACGCCGTCCTTGACGCGGCGAATGACGCCGGCGGCAACGGCGATTCAGCCGTCACGGTAGCCTTGGCGTCGAGCTTCTTGGCGTCGATGGCGACCTGGATACGGGCCAGCGACACGACAGTGAAGCTCTTGGCGAAGATGTTGTTGAAGCCACGCTTCGGCAGGCGCCTGTAGAGCGGCATCTGGCCACCCTCGAAGCCGTTGATGGCGACGCCGGAGCGCGCCTTCTGGCCCTTGACGCCGCGACCGGCGGTCTTGCCGGAGCCGGAACCGATGCCACGGCCGAGACGCTTCTTGGAGTGCGTCGCGCCGTCCTTGTCACGCAGATCGTTGAGTTTCATCTGAGTTCTCCTGCGCTTTGGCTCAGCCCTCGTCCACGACGCGGACGAGATGCTGAACGGCGGCGATCATGCCGCGCACGGAAGGCGTATCTTCCAGCGTGCGCTGCTTGTGCATCTTGTTGAGGCCGAGGCCGACCAGCGTCGCGCGCTGTTCCTTCGGGCGGCGGATCGGCGAACCGATCTGCTCAACGGTGATGGTCTTGGTTGCTTTCTTGGCCATGGTCAAAATCCCTGGTCAGATCGACTATTCTTCAGCCGCAACGGCGGTGCCGCGGCGGGCCTGAAGGGTCGAATACTTGATGCCGCGCGCAGCAGCCACATCCTTGGGATGCATCTGGCTCTTCAGCGCGTCGAAAGTGGCGCGAACCATGTTGTAGGGGTTCGACGAACCCATCGACTTGGCGACCACGTCATGCATGCCGAGCGTCTCGAAGACAGCGCGCATCGGGCCGCCGGCGATGATGCCGGTACCCTGCTTGGCAGCGCGCAGCAGAACGCGTCCGGCACCCCAACGTCCCTCGACGTCATGATGCAGCGTACGACCCGAGCGCAGCGGCACGAAGATCATGTCGCGCTTTGCCGATTCGGTTGCCTTGCGGATGGCTTCCGGCACTTCGCGTGCCTTGCCATGACCGAAGCCGACGCGACCCTTCTGGTCGCCGACGACGACGAGTGCTGCAAAACCAAAGCGACGGCCGCCCTTGACGACCTTGGCGACGCGGTTGATGTGGACGAGCTTGTCCACCATGCCGTCATCGCGTTCTTCACGATCGCGGCCGCGGCCGCCATCCCTACGTTCCTGTGCCATATCCTGTTCCTTGTTTTTTTCCGGAAGCACGGTTGATGATAAGATCCGGCGCCTCTGTGGGTCACCGGGGGCGAAAGTTCTTAGAAGCTGAGACCGCCTTCGCGAGCGGCTTCTGCCAGCGCCTTGACGCGGCCGTGATAGATGTAGGCGCCGCGATCGAAGACGACTTCCTTGACGCCGGCCTTGGTGGCGCGCTCGGCGATCAGCTTGCCGATCGCAGCCGCAGCCGCGGTGTCGGCGCCGGTCTTCAGCGAACCCTTGAGGTCCTTCTCAAGCGTCGAAGCGGCGGCGATGGTGTGGCCCTTGGCGTCGTCGATGACCTGAACGTAGATGTTCTTCGACGTGCGGTGAACCGAGAGACGCGGACGCTCGCCGGCGACTTTCTTGATCTGACGGCGGACGCGCTGCGCGCGGCGCTGGATGGATTCTTTGCTAGCCATGATAGTTCCTTGCCTTCAAAAAACGGGGGCCGCCATATGCGGTAGGCGAAAGCGCCTCCCGCGACCGCTCCCCGCGGCGTTGCACTTATTTGGCTTGGCCCTTTCCGAAAAGTCTGCAACTTTTCGGGACCATGCCCACTACTTCTTCTTGCCTTCCTTGCGGACGATCTTCTCGCCAGCGTAACGGACGCCCTTGCCCTTGTAGGGCTCGGGGCCGCGGTATTCGCGGATCTCGGCAGCCACCTGGCCAACCTGCTGCTTGTCGATGCCGGTCACGGTGATTTCCGTCGGCTTCGGCACCGTGATGGTGATGCCGGCCGGCGTCTCGTAGACGACGTCATGGCTAAAGCCAAGTGCCAGCTGCAGGTTCTTGCCCTGAAGTGCCGCACGATAGCCGACGCCGGTGATCTCGAGCTTCTTCTCAAAGCCGTCCTTCACGCCCTGCAGGATGTTGACGATCTGCGTGCGCGACATGCCCCACTTGGAGCGAGCGGTCTTGGTCTGGTCGCGCGGCTGGACAGCGATCTCGCTGCCTTCCATCTTGACCAGGACTTCGTCGTTCACCACGAACTTCAGCTCGCCCTTGGGGCCCTTCGCCGTCACGGTCTGGCCGTTGACGGTCGCGGTCACGCCCTGCGGCAGCGAAACGGGTTTCTTTCCAATACGAGACATTTTGTTGTCCTCGTCACTTCTCTTGTTTCAGGTCTCTGTCTTCGGAACGATCCGAAGACCGGATTCCACTTTGCGGGTCAGCTGCCAGATCAGAAGATCTGGCAGAGGATCTCGCCGCCGACGTTCTGTTCGCGTGCTTCGTGATCGGCCATCACGCCCTTCGGCGTCGAAAGGATGGCGATGCCGAGGCCGTTGGCGACGTGCGGGATCGACTTGGCCGAGACGTAAACGCGGCGGCCCGGCTTCGAGACGCGGGCGATTTCGCGCACGACCGGCGCACCGTCGAAATACTTCAGCTCGATTTCGATTTCGGACTTGCCGTTATCGAAGTCGGTCTGGCTGTAGTCGCGGATATAGCCTTCAGCCTTCAGCACGTCGAGGACGCGGGTGCGCAGACGCGAAGCCGGCGTCGAGACACTCGACTTCTTGCGGCCGTAGGCGTTGCGGATGCGGGTCAGCATATCGCCGAGAGGATCGCTCAATGACATGTTATGTCCTCCTTACCAGCTCGACTTGACCAGGCCCGGGATCTGGCCGTTGTTGCCGAGATCACGAAGCGCGATGCGCGATACTTTGAGCTTGCGATAGTAGGCACGCGGGCGGCCGGTGACTTCGCAGCGGTTGCGGATGCGGATCTTGGCCGAGTTGCGCGGCATGGCGGCAAGCTTGAGCTGAGCGCGAAAGCGCTCTTCCATCGGCTTGGACTGATCCATGATGATCGCCTTCAGGGCAGCGCGCTTGGGACCGTACTGGTCGGCAAGCTTGCGGCGCCTGTTGTTCTTCTCGACTGAGCTGGTCTTTGCCATTTCAGATTTTTCCTTTTCTCGCTGCCGTTACTGGCGGAAGGGGAAGTTGAAAGCCTTGAGCAATGCCCGGGCTTCGTCGTCCGTCTTCGCAGTCGTACAAACGATGACGTCCATGCCCCAGATCTGATCAACCTTGTCGTAGTTGATCTCCGGGAACACGATGTGCTCCTTGATGCCCATGGCGTAGTTGCCACGGCCATCGAAGCTCTTGGGGTTCAGTCCGCGAAAGTCGCGGACGCGTGGCAGCGCGATGTTCACGAGGCGGTCGAGGAACTCGTACATACGTTCCTTGCGCAGCGTGACCTTGGCGCCGATCGGCATGTTCTCGCGGACCTTGAAGCCTGCGATCGAATTGCGGGCGCGGGTGACGACGGCCTTCTGGCCGGCGATCATCGCCAGGTCTTCGGCCGCAACCGAAGGCTTCTTGGAATCGGCGGTGGCTTCGCCGACACCCATGTTCAGCACGATCTTGTCGAGGCGCGGAACCTGCATGTCGTTGTCGTAGCCGAACTGCTCCTGCAGCGCCTTGCGGATGGTCTCATTGTAGACCTGCTTGAGGCGCGGCGTGTTGGTTGCAGTCGCCTGCTTGGTTTGAGACTTAGCCATTGATGACTTCTCCCGAGCGCTTGGCGACGCGCACCTTCTTGCCGTCCTTCTGGAAGATGAAACCGACGCGGGTCGGCTTGCCATCCTTGGGGTCGGCCAGCGCGATGTTCGACAGCTGGATCGGCGCTTCCTTGGTGATGATCCCGCCCTCTTGGGACTGGGACTGCTTCTGGTGACGACGGATCATGTTGACGCCGCGCACCAGCGCGGTGTCATCCTTCGGCTGAACCGACAGGACTTCGCCCGAACGGCCCTTGTCCTTGCCGGCCAGCACGACGACCTTGTCGCCTTTTCTAATCTTTTGCATTGGTCCGGCTCCTTACAGCACTTCAGGCGCGAGCGAGATGATCTTCATGTGGTTCTTGGCGCGAAGTTCGCGCGGAACCGGTCCGAAGATACGCGTGCCGATCGGCTCTTCTTGTTGTCGACGAGAACGGCCGCGTTCTTGTCGAAACGGATCACGCTGCCGTCCGGGCGGCGGATGTCCTTGGCCGTGCGAACCACGACCGCCTTCATCACATCGCCCTTCTTAACGCGGCCGCGCGGAATGGCTTCCTTGATGGACACCACGATGATGTCGCCCACGGAAGCGTATTTCCGCTTCGAGCCGCCCAGCACCTTGATGCACATGACACGACGCGCGCCGGAATTATCCGCCACGTCGAGGTTTGTTTGCATCTGAATCATGACTGGCCGCCTTCTTCTTTTCTAACGGGACGGGCTCAAGCCCCTCCCCGGTCTGTCCAAAATTCGTTTGTTTACGCCTGGTCCGAAGACACGACGATCCAGCGCTTGTCCTTGGAAATCGGCTTCGATTCCTGGATGAACACCTGATCGCCCACCTTGTGGGCGTTGTTCTCGTCGTGCGCCTTGTACTTCTTGGTCATGCGCACGGTCTTCTTCATCACGGGATGCGTGAAGCGCCGTTCGACCTTGACGACAACCGTCTTCTCGTTCTTGTCGCTGACGACGGTGCCCTGCAGAATGCGCTTTGGCATGGTTTTCGTCCTTAAGCCTTCTTAGCCGCGGACTTTTCCGCAGCGATGGTCCTGATGCGCGCAATGTCCTTACGGACCTGTCTCACGCGCGCGG
Organism: Mesorhizobium kamtschaticum; assembly: GCF_056174585.1. Lineage (NCBI taxonomy): Bacteria > Pseudomonadati > Pseudomonadota > Alphaproteobacteria > Hyphomicrobiales > Phyllobacteriaceae > Mesorhizobium > Mesorhizobium kamtschaticum. The sequence continues at coordinate 4,998,317 of NZ_CM149691.1, forward strand.
TCTTCTCAAGCTGGCCGGTGGCCTTCTGGAAGCGCAGGTTGAACTGCTCCTTCTTCAGGCTGGCCAGGTCGTCGGTCAGCTGATCCTGGGTCTTGGTCCGGATGTCTTCGGCTTTCATGATCAGCCCGTCCTATTCTGCGATGCGCTGTACGAAGCGCGTCTTGACCGAGAGCTTGGCCGCGCCGAGACGCAGCGCCTCACGGGCGGTTTCTTCATTGACGCCGTCGATCTCGAACATGATGCGGCCCGGCTTGACGCGCGCCGCCCAGTAGTCGACCGCGCCCTTGCCCTTGCCCATGCGCACTTCGGTCGGCTTCGAGGTGACCGGCACGTCTGGGAAAATACGGATCCAGACGCGGCCGGCACGCTTCATTTCACGAGTGATCGCGCGGCGGGCCGCCTCGATCTCACGCGCGGTGACGCGGTTCGGCTCAAGCGCCTTCAGCCCGAAACCACCGAAATCCAGGTTGGTGCCGCCCTTTGCGGTACCATGGATACGGCCCTTGAACTGCTTGCGGAACTTTGTGCGCTTTGGCTGCAGCATCGTTCTAACTCCAAATTCCTAAATGTCTCAGGCGTTTTCGCGACGACGACCGCGTTCGCGATCACCACCACCGCCATGCGCAGCATCACCCTCGGTCGCGCGACGCTCCGAAGCCATCGGATCGTGCTCGAGGATCTCGCCCTTGAATACCCAGACCTTGACGCCGCAGATACCGTAAGCAGTATGCGCTTCAGCCGTGCCGTAGTCGACATCGGCGCGCAGCGTATGCAGCGGCACGCGGCCTTCACGATACCATTCCATGCGCGCGATCTCGGCGCCGCCAAGACGGCCGGCGCAGTTGATGCGGATGCCTTCGGCACCGAGGCGCATCGCCGACTGAACGGCGCGCTTCATGGCGCGGCGGAACGCAATACGACGCTCGAGCTGCTGGGCGATCGACTGGGCGACCAGGGTCGCGTCGATTTCCGGCTTGCGCACTTCAACGATGTTGAGGTGCGTCTCGGACTTCGTCATCTCCATCAGCTTCTTGCGAAGCTTCTCGATGTCGGCGCCCTTCTTGCCGATGATCAGACCCGGGCGCGCGGCATGGATGGTGACGCGGCACTTCTTGTGCGGGCGCTCGATCACGACCTTGGAGATCGCGGCCTGCTTGAGTTCCTTCTCAAGATACTTGCGGATCTTGATGTCCTCATGCAGCAGCTTGCCGTACTCGCCGGTGTTCGCGAACCAGCGCGAATCCCAGGTGCGGTTGATGCCGAGGCGAAGACCGATCGGATTGACTTTCTGGCCCATTATGCGGCCTCCCCTTTTCTTCGACTTCACGAACGACGATCGTGAGGTGCGAGAACGGCTTCTCGATACGGCTGGCGCGACCACGGCCACGAGCGTGGAACCGCTTCATGACAATCGACTTACCGACATAGGCTTCCGCCACGATCAGCGCATCGACGTCCAGGTCGTGGTTGTTTTCCGCGTTGGCAATCGCCGATTCCAGCGTCTTCTTGACCGTGCCGGAAATCCGCTTGGCTGAGAATTCGAGGTCGGAAAGCGCTGTCGCGACCTTCTTGCCGCGGATCAGCGCGGCAACGAGGTTCAGCTTCTGCGGGCTGATACGGATCGTGCGCAATACGGCGCGCGCTTCGTTATCAGCAAGCCTGCGCGGAGCTTTGGCCTTGCCCATGATTATTTCCTCTTCGCCTTCTTATCCGCGCCGTGACCGTAATAGGTCCGGGTCGGAGCGAATTCACCGAACTTGTGACCGACCATGTCCTCGTTGACCGCAACAGGAACATGCTTCTGGCCGTTATAGACACCGAAGGTGAAGCCGACGAACTGCGGCAGGATGGTGGAGCGACGGCTCCACATCTTGATCACCTCATTGCGACCACCTTCACGAACCTTATCCACCTTCTTGAGAAGGTAGCCGTCGATGAAGGGGCCTTTCCAAATAGAACGAGTCACTTGGCGTTACCTCTTCTTAGCTCTTGCGCTGATGGCGCGAGCGCAGGATGAACTTGTCGGTCGCCTTATTGGACCGCGTCTTCTTGCCCTTGGTCGGCTTGCCCCACGGGCTGACCGGATGACGACCACCGGAGGTGCGGCCTTCGCCGCCGCCGTGCGGGTGGTCAACCGGGTTCATGGTCACGCCGCGATTGTGCGGACGCTTGCCACGCCAAACCGTGCGGCCGGCCTTGCCGTCGTTGATGTTGCCATGGTCCGGGTTGGACACGGCACCGACAGTGGCCATGCAGGAGCCGTGAACGACACGCTGCTCGCCCGAATTGAGGCGCAGGATCGCCATGCCCTGGTCACGACCGACCAGCTGGCCGTAGCCGCCTGCCGAACGAGCGACCTGGGCGCCCTTGCCCGGCTTCAGCTCGATGTTGTGGACGATGGTGCCGACCGGCATCGAGGCCAGCGGCATCGCGTTGCCCGGCTTCACGTCGACCGACTCGCCGGCCACGATCTTGTCGCCAGGAGCCAAACGCTGCGGAGCAATGATGTAGGACAGCTCACCATCATCATACTTGATCAGCGCGATGAAGGCGGTGCGGTTCGGATCATACTCGATACGCTCGACCGTGCCGACAACGTCGAACTTGCGACGCTTGAAGTCGATGATGCGGTACGAACGCTTGTGGCCACCACCGATGAAGCGGGCGGTGATACGACCGTGATTGTTGCGGCCGCCCGACTTGGTCAGGCCCTCGGTCAAACCCTTGACGGGCTTGCCCTTGTAGAGGCCCGAGCGGTCGACGATGACCAGCTGGCGGGTGCTCGGCGTTACCGGGTTGAATTTTTTCAGTGCCATTGTTCTGTCCTCGCGGTCTTGCTCAGAGACCCGTCGCGACGTCGATCGACTGGCCGTCGGCCAGCGTCACAATCGCCTTCTTGACGTCGCTCTGGCGGCCGATCGTGCCGCGGAAGCGCTTGATCTTGCCCTTGCGGACAAGCGTGTTCACGGCCATCACCTTGACGCCAAACAGCGCTTCAACGGCGGCCTTGATTTCCGGCTTCGACGCCTTCTTGGCGACGTTGAAGACGACCTGGTTCTGCTCGGAGGCCATGGTCGACTTTTCGGTGATCGCCGGCGAGACGATCACGTCGTAATGACGAAGGTCGGTCATTTAAAGCGCTCCTCGAGAGCCTCGACGGCGGCCTTCGAAAGGACCAGCGTGCCGCGGCGCAGAATGTCGTAGACGTTGATGCCCTGGATGGGCAGCACGTCGATGTTGGGGATGTTGGTGGCTGCCAGCTTGAAGTTCTTGTCAAGCTCGGCGCCGCCAATCACCAGGGCGTTGGTCAGGCCCAGCGTCGCGAAATTCGCGATCAGCGCCTTCGTCTTGGCCTCGGTCAGCTTCAGCTCGTCGATGATGATGATCGACGCGCTCTTGGCCTTGGCCGAGAGAGCATGCTTGAGGCCAAGCGCACGAACCTTCTTGGGCAGTTCATGCTCATGGCTGCGAACGACCGGGCCGTGGGCCTTGCCGCCGCCGCGGAACTGCGGAGCACGTGCCGAGTGGTGACGGGCGCGGCCCGTACCCTTCTGCTTGTACATCTTGGCGCCGGTACGCGCGATTTCAGCGCGGCCCTTGGCCTTGTGCGTGCCCTGCTGCTTCTTGGCAAGCTGCCAGCGCACGACGCGCTGCAGGATGTCCTCGCGCGGATCAAGGCCGAAAATCTCCTCGGAGAGTTCCACCTTGCCGGCGTCTTTACCGCCGAGCGTTGTGATCTTGAGATCCATTATTCTGCTCCCTCAGCGGCCGGAGCCTCGTTCTTGGCAACGGCGCGGATCGCGGCAGGCTTCGGCGCATTGGCCGGCAGTGCCACCTTGGCCGCATCGCGGACCAGGATCCAGGCGCCCTTCGATCCGGGAACCGCACCGCGGATCAGGATCAGGCCGCGATCGGCGTCGGTCGAAACGATCTCGACATTCTGTGTGGTGACGCGGGTGTCGCCCATGTGGCCAGCCATATGCTTGCCCTTGAACACCTTGCCCGGGTCCTGGCGCTGGCCGGTCGAACCGTGCGTACGGTGCGAAACCGAGTTACCGTGCGTCGCGCGGCCACCACCCATGTGGTGACGCTTGATGACGCCCTGGAAACCCTTACCAATCGTCGTGCCCGTCACATCGACCTTCTGGCCGGCGACGAAATGCTCGACGGTGATCTCGGCGCCGACATCGATCATGTTGTCGGCGGAGACGCGGAACTCGGCGACCTTCGCCTTCGGCTCGACGGAAGCGGTCGCGAAATGGCCGCGCATCGCCTTCGACGTGTTCTTCACCTTGGCGAGGCCAACGCCGAGCTGAACGGCGGTGTAGCCATTCTTCTCCTGCGTGCGCTGCGCCACGACCTGGCAGTTCTCCATCTGGAGAACGGTGACGGGAACATGTTCCCCGGCATCGTTGTAGATGCGGGTCATTCCCACCTTCTTTGCAATCACACCTGAACGCATCGGTTCAATTCCTTTAGAGTTCCGGGCCAGGGGCACCGCCCCTTACCGCGCTCTCATTCCCTTAGAGCTTGATCTCGACGTCGACGCCGGCGGCCAGATCGAGCTTCATCAAAGCATCGACGGTCTGCGGGGTCGGATCGACGATGTCGAGCAGACGCTTGTGCGTGCGCATCTCGAACTGCTCGCGGCTCTTCTTGTCGACGTGAGGCGACCGGTTGACCGTAAACTTTTCGATCCGCGTCGGCAGCGGAATGGGGCCGCGGACGTTGGCACCGGTGCGCTTGGCCGTCGACACGATTTCCTTCGTCGAGGCGTCGAGCACGCGGTGATCAAACGCCTTCAGGCGGATGCGGATATTCTGTCCGTTCATGCGTCACTTCCTTGTTCTGGCGCGGCGCGGGCAACTTCCGCGCCCGCGACAGATCGGTTTAAGTCCAAATTACTCTTTGATGGTGACGACGATGCCGGCACCGACGGTGCGGCCGCCTTCACGGATGGCGAAGCGCAGCTTCTCTTCCATGGCGATCGGAACGATCAGCTCGACATCGACCGTGATGTTGTCGCCAGGCATCACCATCTCGGTGCCTTCCGGCAGCGATACGATGCCGGTCACATCCGTCGTGCGGAAGTAGAACTGCGGACGGTAGTTGGTGAAGAACGGCGTGTGACGGCCACCTTCGTCCTTGGTCAGGATGTAGGCTTCGGCCACGAACTTCTTGTGCGGCTTCACCGTGCCCGGCTTGGCCAGAACCTGGCCGCGCTCGACACCTTCACGATCAACGCCACGCAGCAGCGCGCCGATGTTGTCGCCAGCCTGGCCCTGATCGAGCAGCTTGCGGAACATTTCAACGCCCGTGCAGGTCGTCTTGGTCGTCGGACGGATGCCGATGATCTCGAGTTCCTCGCCAACCTTGACAATGCCGCGCTCGACGCGGCCGGTGACGACCGTGCCGCGGCCCGAGATCGAGAACACGTCTTCGATCGGCATCAGGAACGGCTTGTCGAGCGGACGAACCGGGGTCGGGATGTAGGCATCGACCGCAGCCATCAGCTCGCGGATCGCGTCTTCGCCGATCGTCTTGTTGGAATCTTCAAGAGCGGCGAGCGCCGACCCCTTGACGATCGGAATGTCGTCGCCGGGGAATTCGTTCTTCGACAGAAGCTCGCGAACCTCGAGCTCGACCAGTTCGAGCAGTTCGGCGTCGTCGACCTGGTCGACCTTGTTGAGGAACACCACGATCGACGGCACGCCGACCTGACGGGCAAGCAGGATGTGCTCGCGGGTCTGCGGCATCGGGCCGTCGGCGGCCGACACGACCAGGATCGCGCCGTCCATCTGCGCGGCACCGGTGATCATGTTCTTCACATAGTCGGCGTGGCCGGGGCAGTCGACGTGGGCATAGTGGCGGGCAGCCGTCTCGTATTCGACGTGAGCCGTCGAGATGGTGATGCCGCGTGCCTTCTCTTCCGGCGCCGCATCGATCTGGTCGTAGCGCTTGTACTCGCCAAAATACTTCGTGATCGCCGCCGTCAGCGACGTCTTGCCATGGTCAACGTGACCAATCGTGCCGATGTTCACATGAGGCTTGTTACGCTCGAATTTACCTTTTGCCATGTGATGTCTCCAATCTGCTCGCCCATACGGGCCTTGAATTAAGTTACCGATGCAACCCGTTCGGGTTACGCGTATTTCTTCTGAACTTCCTGGGCGACCGCGGTCGGCACAGGCTCGTAGTGATCGAACTGCATCGTGTAGGCCGCACGGCCCTGGCTCATCGAGCGCAGGTTGTCGACGTACTTGAACATGTTGGCGAGCGGCACCATCGCGTTGATGACGACAGCCACGCCACGCGCTTCCTGGCCCTGGATCTGGCCACGACGGCCGTTCAGGTCACCAATGACGCTGCCGACGTAGTCTTCCGGCGTCACGACTTCGACCTTCATGATCGGCTCGAGCAGCTGCACGCCAAGCTTGGGCGCGGCTTCGCGGAAGCAGGCGCGGCCGGCGATTTCGAAGGCCAGAACGCTCGAGTCCACGTCGTGGTAAGCGCCATCGATCAGGGTTGCCTTGACGCCGATCATCGGGAAGCCCGCGAACGGACCCGAGGTCATGACGCTGTTGATGCCCTTTTCGACACCGGGGATGTATTCCTTCGGCACGGCGCCGCCGACGATCTTGGTCTCGAACTCGAACTCGCTGCTTTCCGGATTCGGCTCGAACACGATCTTGACGCGAGCGAACTGACCGGTACCGCCGGTCTGCTTCTTGTGCGTGTAGTCCTGCTCGTGCTTGCGGGTGATCGTCTCGCGATAAGCCACCTGCGGAGCGCCGACATTGGCCTCGACCTTGAACTCGCGACGCATGCGGTCGACGATGATGTCGAGGTGGAGCTCGCCCATACCGGAAATGATGGTCTGGCCGGATTCCTCATCGGTCTTGACGCGGAAGGACGGATCCTCGGCGGCCAGGCGGTGAAGGGCGAGGCCCATCTTTTCCTGGTCGTTCTTGGTCTTCGGCTCGATGGCGATCTGAATGACCGGATCCGGGAATTCCATGCGCTCCAGGATGACCGGGTGCAGCGGATCGCTGAGCGTATCGCCAGTGGTCGTGTCCTTGAGGCCGGCCAGAGCGACGATGTCGCCGGCAAAAGCCTCTTCGACGTCGGCGCGCGAGTTCGCATGCATCTGCAGCATGCGGCCAATGCGCTCCTTCTTGCCCTTCACGGTGTTGTCGACCGAGATGCCCTTGGTGAGCTTGCCCGAATAGATGCGGGCAAAGGTGAGCGAACCGACGAACGGGTCGTTCATGATCTTGAAGGCGAGCATCGACAGCGGCTCGTTGTCGTCGGCGTGACGCTCGATGTCAGCGTCGGTCTTGGCGTCGACACCCTTGATGGCGGGAACATCGGCCGGCGAAGGCAGATATTCGACGACGGCGTCGAGCAGCGGCTGCACGCCCTTGTTCTTGAAGGCCGAGCCGCAGAACATCGGGTAGAACTTGACCGCGATGGTGCCCTTACGGATCAGCGCGCGGATCTCGTCGTTCGACGGCATCTTGCCTTCGAGGTAATTCTCAAGCGCCGTCTCGTCCATTTCGACGGCGGCTTCGATCATCTTCTCGCGGTATTCTTCCGCACGAGCCTGAAGGTCGGCCGGGATCTCGACGACGTCCCAGGCAGCGCCCAGCGTCTCGTCGCGCCAGACCAGCGCGTTCATCTCGACGAGGTCGACAACGCCCTTGAACTCGGTCTCGGCGCCGATCGGCAGCTGCATGACGACGGCATGCGCACCGAGGCGCGAACCGATCATCTCGACCGAGCGGTAGAAGTCGGCGCCGATCTTGTCCATCTTGTTGCAGAAGATCATGCGCGGAACGCGATACTTGTCGGCCTGGCGCCAGACGGTTTCCGTCTGCGGCTCGACGCCGGCATTGGCATCGAGGAGCGCGATGGCGCCGTCGAGAACGCGCAGCGAACGCTCGACTTCGATGGTGAAGTCGACGTGTCCGGGGGTGTCGATGATGTTGAAGCGGTACATCTTGCCGCTACGACCCTTCCAGAAGGTCGTGGTCGCGGCGGACGTGATGGTGATGCCGCGCTCCTGCTCCTGCTCCATCCAATCCATGGTGGCAGCGCCATCGTGCACTTCGCCGATCTTGTGCGACTTGCCCGTGTAATAGAGGACGCGCTCGGTGGTCGTCGTCTTGCCGGCGTCAATATGCGCCATGATACCGAAATTGCGGTAGTCTTCGATTTTGTATTCGCGGGCCATCGTAGCTGCCTCTCAGTCTCGTTCGCGCTTTACCAGCGGTAGTGCGCGAAAGCGCGGTTGGCTTCAGCCATCTTGTGGGTGTCTTCACGCTTCTTGACGGCGGTGCCGCGGTTGTTGGCCGCGTCCATCAGCTCGCCCGACAGGCGGTCGACCATCGTCGTCTCGTTGCGGTTGCGGGCGGCAGCGATCAGCCAACGAATGGCAAGCGCCTGACGGCGCTCGGGGCGCACGTCGACCGGAACCTGGTAGGTGGCACCGCCGACGCGACGCGACCGGACTTCCACATGCGGCGCGACATTGTCGAGCGCCTGATGGAAGACGGTGACCGGCTCCTGCTTGGTCTTCGACTGAACCTGGTCGAGCGCACCGTAGACGATGGTCTCGGCAACCGACTTCTTGCCGTCATACATGACGGCATTCATGAACTTGGTAACGATCAGATCGCCGAACTTCGGGTCCGGGTTGATCTCACGCTTTTCTGCACTGTGACGACGCGACATGGCTTTTGTCTCTCAATCTCATAGCCCGACGCATTCAAGCAGCGCCCGGGCCGGAAAATCTTACTTCGGACGCTTGGCGCCGTACTTCGAACGGCGCTGCTTGCGGTTCTTCACGCCCTGCGTGTCGAGCACGCCGCGGATGATGTGGTAGCGAACGCCCGGAAGATCCTTGACGCGGCCGCCGCGGATCATGACCACGGAGTGTTCCTGAAGGTTGTGACCTTCGCCGGGGATGTAACCGATCACTTCAAAACCATTGGTCAGGCGGATCTTGGCCACCTTGCGCAGCGCCGAGTTCGGCTTCTTCGGCGTCGTTGTATAGACGCGTGTGCAGACGCCCCGCTTCTGCGGGTTCTGCTGCATGGCCGGGACCTTGTTGCGCTTCACCGGCGCAATGCGCGGCTTGCGGATCAGCTGGTTGACGGTAGGCATTAAACCCTCTTGTCTCTCAATTCCGTGTCTCGCCCGGTCAGGGCCGCTCAAAGCGTCATTTCCATACGCAAATTCGGGCCATAAACCGCGACTCGCGGTCTTGCCCGAACAAATGGCAGAGGAAGCGGAAGCCGCTTCGTGCACGCCGGAAATGTCTTTTCGCTCGTAAAACGAACCCTGTTTGAGGCAAACTCCAAAGCGTGTCGCTTCGGAAGGGAGAGCCTCACATCGGTTCTGACTGGGCGGCTTCTACTCGTAAGCCCGCGAACCGTCAACCCCGGAGTGGCAAATATTGCATCGAAGCCGGGGCTTGGCAGCTATGCGAAAACCGCATGTAATTTTCTTTCGCCGTTTTGCAAGCGCAAGGAAGAAAGTGACCCGCGTTCGACTGTTGCAAAGCCATGCTTCATGCGAAAAGTCGCCATGAGCAGCCCAAATCCCCTCGCCCACCCAGTATCTTTGGCAAAAACAGGAATTAGCCCGTGAACGACAATGAGGAGCGCCCGGTCACCATCATCACCGGCCGGGTATGGAAGAGGAAGGGCGGCAAGGTGGAGGGCGTGCATGTCATGCTGGTTGCGCCCGACGACGATTCGGCAGTGCGCCGCGCGCTCGAATCGCTTGCCGCGGAGGGTTACGCCGAGGCCGAGCTCGACCAGATCGGCGATATGGACGGCGTGCCCGACGAGGAGCCGCATCTTTCCGCTTTCCAGGGCGCGCTTGAAGGCGAAGTGTCGATCGTCACCTTCGACGTGCCGATCTGAACCCAAGGGCATAGATAATGGCTGGAGCGAAAGCGGTTGAACCTGCATCCCGGGCATGGGCCGACCGGGCGGTCGCCGCGATCGAGGCCGATCAGCATCGTTCGGCCGACACCCACCTCTGGAAACTCGACCTGCCGGCGCTGGCTGGCATCGACTTCTATCTCAAGGATGAATCCACCCATCCGACCGGCAGCCTGAAGCACCGGCTGGCGCGTTCACTGTTTCTCTATGGGCTGTGCAATGGCCTCATCCGCGAAGGCTCGCCGGTGATCGAGGCGTCATCCGGTTCGACGGCGGTGTCGGAAGCCTATTTCGCCCGCATGATCGGCGTGCCGTTCTATGCGGTGATGCCGCGTTCGACCTCGCGCGAGAAGATAGCCGCGATCGAACACTATGGCGGCAACTGTCATTTCATCGATGACGGCAGGCGAATCTATGCCGAGTCGGCCGAACTCACGGAACGGCTCGGCGGTCATTTCGTGGATCAGTTCACTCACGCCGAACGGGCCACCGACTGGCGCGGCAACAACAACATCGCCGATTCCATCTTCGGACAGATGCGCGAGGAGCGGCACCCGATCCCAAGCTGGATCGTGATGAGTGCCGGCACTGGCGGCACCACGGCCACGATCGGCCGCTACCTGCGATACAAGCGGCATGCGACCCGGCTGTCGGTCGTGGACGTCGAGCGCTCGGCTTTCTTTGACGGCTTTGCCACGCATGATCGCGATTGTCGCTGCGAGCAGCCGTCGCGAATCGAGGGCATCGGTCGGCCGCGCATGGAGCCATCCTTCGTGCCGGGCGTGATCGACCACATGCTGAGGGTACCGGATGCGTTATCGCTGGCGGCGATGCGGGTGTTGTCGCGCCGACTCGGCCGCCGTGTCGGTGGCTCGACCGGCACCAACTTCATAGCCATGTGCTTTCAGGCCGCGCGCATGATCGAGCATGGCAAGACCGGTTCGCTGGTGACGCTGATCTGCGATTCCGGCGACCGCTATGCCAACACTTATTATTCCGACGAATGGCTGGCCGCCAACGGCCTCGACCCCTCGCCCTTCGAACCTGCGATCGAAGCCTTTCTGGCGGGCGAAAAGCTGGCGCTGCAGTTCGAGGAAAGCTGGGGCTGAGCTTTCTGGCTCCCACTTGGCGGCTTCGGCTTGCCCGGGGCAAGTGTTCTGCTAGAAACGCTCACCATCACCAAACAGACGGAGCGGCCGTGTCCGAGCCCATCAAGATAGGCCCCATCAAGATCGGCATCGTCGGCGTCGGCAAGATCGTCCGCGACCAGCACCTGCCGGCTTTGGCGAAAGACCAGAGCTATCGCCTCATCGCCGCCGCCAGCCGGCACGGCAAGGTCGACAACATTCCGAATTTCCCGACCATCGAAGCAATGCTCGACGCAGTGCCTGAACTCGAGGCCGTGTCACTCTGCATGCCGCCGCAGTTCCGCTACGATGCGGCGCGCACGGCGCTGATCGCGAAAAAGCACGTCTTCCTGGAGAAGCCGCCCGGCGCCACGGTCAGCGAGGTCGAGGACCTGAAGAGATTGGCAACAGTCAATGGCGTCTCGCTGTTCGCCAGCTGGCATTCGCGCTACGCGCCGGCGGTGGAAGCCGCACGCGCCTTCCTGGCTTCGGCCAAGGTCAAGTCGGCGGCCATCAACTGGAAGGAAGATGTCCGTCGCTGGCACCCCAACCAGGACTGGATCTGGGCGCCCGGCGGCTTTGGCGTCTTCGATCCCGGCATCAACGCGCTGTCGATCGCGACCCACATCCTGCCGGCGATGTTCATCACCTCGGCCGTGCTCGATTTTCCGGAAAACCGCGCCGCCCCGGTCGCGGCGCAAGTCACCTTCCGCACCTCGAACGGATTGCCGGTGACAATGGACCTCGATTGGCTGCAAACCGGCCCGCAGAGCTGGGACATCCTGGCCGACACGGACCAGGGCAAGATGGTGCTTTCCGGTGGCGGCGCCAAGCTCGCCATTGACGGCAAGGTGGTTCATGACGAGCCGGAAGCCGAATATCCCCAGCTCTACCGCCGCTTCGCCGAGATCGTGCGCGCCGGCACCTCCGACGTCGATCTGGCTCCGCTGCAGCATGTCGCCGATGCCTTCATGCTCGGCAAGCGCAACGTGGTCGAGGCGTTCTTCGATTGAACCGAGGCGTTGCTATCGTGAACCTTGGCCGGGATATGTTCCCGGCTTAGGTTCGGAGACGTTTGGTGCGGTGCGACGTCCGAATTCCAGCTCGTTCAACACATCTTGGACGGCGATCTCAAGATCGGATTGACCCCAGCCAAGCTGCGTGATCTCGCCATACCTAACGAAATTTGAGCGGTCGAAACCGTGCTCAAGATCGTTGTATGAGATCACAGTTCGGCCGATCAGCGCTACAACCCAAATGTGAAGATCAGCGCCAGCCGAGGGTCCGGTGAATCCATTGTTCCGGATCAATGCTAATCGTGTTCCAGAGCCTTCGCTGCGCAAAGCTCATTCGCTCCCGGCGCTCGTTGATCAGGTCCCAGAGAGCTGTCTCCTTCATCTGTCAAATACCCTTCGAGATCCGGTTTGCGTTTTCACTCGACGATCGCAATCGCAAAGCCGTCATAGCCCTTGGCGCCGACCGTCTGAATCGCGGTGCCATCCAGACGCTTGTCGCCGCCGATGAACGAGAAGGCCGCCCGAGCGCCCACGACATTGGCGTCATGGCCGCCCCCGTCGAGCACTGCGCCGTCGCGGATGACATTGTCGCAGATGATCACTGTCCCCGGCCGCGAAAGCCGCATCGCCCAGGACAGATAATTCGGGTTGTTCGGCTTGTCGGCGTCGATGAAGATAAGATCGAACGGCCCGGCATTCTCAGTGCTTAGTGCGGCAAGCGACTGGAGGGCCGGCCCGATTCGCAGGTCCACCCGTTCCGACACACCTGCCCGTTCGAAATTCGACTGCGCGACGCTGGCGTGATGCGGGTCGAGTTCAAGCGTCACGATCCTGCCGCTCGCAGGCAAGGCGCGCGCCATCCAGATCGTCGAATAGCCGCCCAGCGTGCCGATTTCGAGGATCTTCTTCGCTCCCTGAATGCGCGCCAGAAGTGAAAGCAGCTTGCCTTGCGCCGGCGAGACGTCGATCGGTGGCAAACCTTGATCACGGTTGGCCGCCGGGACAGCATCGAGGGCGGGATCCGCCTCGAACAGGGCATCAACGATGTAGCCGTCGACAGCAGCCCAGGTCTTCTTGCTCATCGTTGTCTTCTCCGATCGAGAGCCGAAAGGCGAAAGGGTAGGAACGCGTGAACCTCTCTTGCCGCCATGGATACCAACTTCGCCATGCCCCGGAAAACAAAAAGCCGCCGGGTTGCCCCGACGGCCTTGTTGCCTGAGATGTCTTGGCGCCGCGCTTACTGCGCGGCGGTTGTCATATCGGCCAGCATCGGCTCGGCGATTTCCACACCGGAGGCCTTGCGGCGCTCGTCGATGATCAGTTCGTCGCGCGAGGTGGCGATGCGCCGGATCTGGCTCATCGTGCCGCCGGTACCGGCCGGGATCAGCCGGCCGACGATGACGTTTTCCTTCAAGCCCTGCAGCATGTCGGTCTTGCCGGCAACCGCGGCTTCCGTCAGCACCCGGGTCGTCTCCTGGAAGGAGGCGGCCGAGATGAAGGACGGCGTCTGCAGCGAGGCCTTGGTGATGCCGAGCAGAACCGGCAGGCCTTCGGCCGGCTTCTTGCCGTCCTCGACCAGGCGCTCGTTGACCTCTTCCAGCTCGATCACGTCGACGTGGTCGCCCGGAATGTAGGTCGAGTCGCCCTGCACGGTGATCTCGACCTTCTGCAGCATCTGGCGAACGATCACCTCGATGTGCTTGTCGTTGATCGACACGCCCTGCAGGCGGTAGACTTCCTGGATCTCGTTGACGAGGTAGGAAGCAAGTGCTTCCACGCCCTTGATCGCCAGGATGTCGTGCGGCGCCGGATTGCCGTCGAGGATGTAGTCGCCCTTCTCGATGACGTCGCCGTCCTGGAGATGGAACGGCTTGCCCTTCGGGATCAGGTACTCGACCGGCTCAAGCGTCGAGTCATGCGGCTCGATGATGATGCGGCGCTTGTTCTTGTAGTCGCGGCCGAAGCGGATCGTGCCATCGATCTCGGCGATGATGGCGTGATCCTTCGGACGACGTGCCTCGAACAGTTCGGCAACACGCGGCAGACCGCCGGTGATGTCCTTGGTCTTGGCGCTTTCCATCGGGATACGCGCCAGCACGTCGCCGGGACGAACCTGCGCACCCGGCTCGACCGAGAGAATGGCCTCGACCGAGAGCAGGAAGCGGGCGTCGCCACCCTTCGACAGCTTGCCGACCTTGCCCTTGGCGTCCTGAATGGCAATCGCCGGCTTCAGGTCGTTGCCGCGCGGCGTCGAGCGCCAGTCGATGACCTCACGCTTGGTGATGCCGGTCGACTCGTCGGCCGTTTCCTGAACGGAAATGCCGTCGACCAGATCCTCATACGACACCTTGCCCTCGATTTCGGTGAGGACCGGGCGGGTATAGGGATCCCACTCGGCGATGCGCTGGCCGCGCTTCACCTTGTCGCCATCGTCCACGAAGATACGCGAACCATAGGTGACACGGTGCGTGGCGCGTTCCTTGCCGGCCTCGTCGAGGATCAGCACCGCCATGTTGCGGCCCATGACCATCTGCTGGCCGTCGGAGTTGCGCACCACGTTGCGGTTGCGGATCTCGACCTTCCCCTCATAGGAGGCTTCAAGGAACGAAGAGTCCACCACCTGCGCGGTACCGCCCATGTGGAAGGTACGCATGGTGAGCTGGGTACCCGGCTCACCGATCGACTGCGCCGCGATGACGCCAACGGCTTCACCCTGGTTGACCGGGGTGCCGCGCGCCAGATCGCGACCGTAGCAGACCGCGCAGACGCCGATCCTGACTTCGCAGGTCAGTGCCGAGCGAATGCGGACCGACTGGACGCCGGCCTTTTCGATCTGTTCCACGTCACGCTCGTCCATCAGCGTTCCGGCCTTGACCAGCAGGTCGCCGGTCACCGGATGGTTGATGTCGTCGAGCGAGGTGCGGCCCAGCACGCGCTGGCCGACCGAAGCGACAACCTGACCGGCATCGACGATCGGCTGCATGGTGAGGCCCTTGTCGGTGCCGCAATCCACGGAGTTGACGATGCAGTCCTGCGCCACGTCGACCAGACGGCGGGTGAGGTAACCCGAGTTCGCCGTCTTCAAGGCGGTGTCGGCCAGACCCTTGCGGGCGCCGTGGGTCGAGTTGAAGTACTCGAGCACGGTCAGGCCTTCCTTGAAGTTCGAGATGATCGGCGTCTCGATGATTTCACCCGAGGGCTTCGCCATCAGGCCGCGCATGCCGGCGAGCTGACGCATCTGGGTGGGCGAGCCACGCGCACCGGAGTGCGACATCATGTAGATCGAGTTCATCGGCTTCTGACGGCCATTGTCCTCGAACTCGACCGCCTTGATGCGGGCCATCATCTCGTCGGCGACCTTTTCCGAGCACTTGGCCCAGGCGTCGACGACCTTGTTGTACTTCTCGCCCTGCGTGATCAGGCCGTCATTGTACTGCTGCTCGTATTCCTTGGCCAAAGCCTCGGTGTCGGAGACCAGCTTGATCTTGCTATCCGGGATCAGCATGTCGTCCTTGCCGAACGAAATGCCGGCGCGGCAGGCATGAGCGAAGCCGAGTGCCATGATGCGATCGCAGAAAATGACCGTCTCCTTCTGACCGCAGTGGCGGTAGACGGTGTCGATCATCTTGGAGATGTTCTTCTTGGTCATCTCCTGGTTGGCGGTCTCGTAAGGCACATTGACGTTCTTCGGCAGAAGCTCGCCGATGATCATGCGGCCAGGCGTGGTGTCATGTATCTTCGACACGACCTTGCCTTCGGCGTCGACCGTGCGGAAGCGGCCCTTGATCTTGGCGTGCAGCGTGACCGCCTTGGTCTCGAGCGCATGCTGGAGTTCGCCCATGTCGGCAAACACCATGCCCTCGCCCGGCTCGTTCTGGTTGACGATCGAGAGATAGTAGAGACCGAGAACCATGTCCTGCGAGGGCACGATGATCGGCGCGCCGGAAGCCGGGTGCAGGATGTTGTTGGTCGACATCATCAGAACGCGGGCTTCAAGCTGCGCTTCCAAGGACAGCGGCACGTGAACGGCCATCTGATCGCCGTCGAAGTCGGCGTTGAAGGCCGTGCAGACCAGCGGATGCAGCTGGATCGCCTTGCCTTCGATCAGGATCGGCTCGAACGCCTGGATGCCGAGGCGGTGCAGCGTCGGCGCGCGGTTCAGGAGAACCGGGTGCTCGCGGATGACCTCGTCAAGGATATCCCAGACTTCCGGACGCTCCTTCTCGACCAGCTTCTTCGCCTGCTTGACGGTCGAGGAATAACCCTTGGCGTCGAGACGGGCGTAGATGAAGGGCTTGAACAGTTCGAGCGCCATCTTCTTCGGCAGGCCGCACTGGTGCAGCTTGAGCTCCGGACCGGTGACGATGACCGAGCGGCCGGAATAGTCGACGCGCTTGCCGAGCAGGTTCTGGCGGAACCGGCCCTGCTTGCCCTTGAGCATGTCGGACAGCGACTTCAGCGGACGCTTGTTGGCGCCGGTGATGACGCGGCCGCGACGGCCGTTGTCGAACAGTGCGTCGACGGCTTCCTGCAACATGCGCTTTTCATTGCGCACGATGATGCCGGGGGCGCGCAGCTCGATCAGCCGCTTCAGACGGTTGTTGCGGTTGATGACGCGGCGATAGAGGTCGTTCAGGTCCGAGGTGGCGAAACGTCCACCATCCAGAGGAACCAGCGGACGCAGGTCCGGCGGGATCACCGGAACCACCTTCATGATCATCCATTCCGGACGGTTGCCGGATTCCATGAAGTTCTCGACGACCTTGAGCCGCTTCAGATACTTCTTCTGCTTCAGCTCGGACGTGGTCGAAGCCAGTTCCGAACGCAGGTCGCCGGCGATCTTCTCCAGGTCCATCCCGGCCAGAAGGTCATGAATGGCCTCGGCGCCGATCATGGCGGTGAACGAGTCCTCGCCATACTCGTCGACGGCGATCATGTACTCTTCCTCGCTGAGCAGCTGGTGCTCCTTCAGCGCGGTGAGGCCAGGCTCGGTGACGATGTAGTTCTCGAAGTAGAGGACGCGCTCGATGTCCTTCAAGGTCATGTCGAGCAGCGTGCCGATGCGCGAGGGCAGCGACTTCAGGAACCAGATATGGGCGACGGGCGCGGCGAGCTCGATATGGCCCATGCGCTCGCGGCGGACGCGCGACAGCGTGACTTCGACGCCGCACTTCTCGCAGATGACGCCCTTGTACTTCATGCGCTTGTACTTGCCGCACAGGCACTCATAGTCTTTGATCGGGCCAAAAATGCGCGCGCAGAACAGACCGTCACGCTCCGGCTTGAAGGTGCGGTAGTTGATGGTCTCCGGCTTCTTGATCTCGCCGAACGACCAGGACAGAATCTCTCAGGGCTGGCGAGCGATATCCGGATGGAATCGAACACCTGCGCCGGCGCCTGCGGATTGAAGAGATTCATGACCTCTTGGTTCATGCCGTTCTCCTTTTCGGGGTCCTCGAAACCCCTTGCATCTAACGCGGACCAAACGCCCGCCGTCTTTGTCGGCCACTGGCCGTCGAATTCGATAGGCGCGTCGCAGGCTTCCGCGACGCGCCATGTCTTCGTCTTACTCGGCTGCGTCGGGCAGCCGGATCGGGTTGTCGTCGAGCTTGGTGTTCTCCAGCTCGACATTGAGGCCGAGAGACCGCATTTCCTTGACGAGCACGTTGAAGCTCTCCGGGATGCCGGCCTCGAAGGTGTCGTCGCCGCGGACAATCGCCTCGTAGACCTTGGTGCGGCCGGCGACGTCGTCCGACTTCACCGTCAGCATTTCCTGCAGCGTGTAGGCGGCGCCATAGGCTTCCAGCGCCCAGACCTCCATCTCGCCGAAGCGCTGGCCACCGAACTGCGCCTTGCCGCCCAGAGGCTGCTGGGTGACGAGCGAGTACGGACCGATCGAACGCGCGTGGATCTTGTCGTCCACCAGGTGGTGAAGCTTGAGCATGTAGATATAGCCCATCGTCACCTTGCGATCGAACGGCTCGCCCGTGCGTCCATCATAGAGCTGCGACTGACCGCTGGTGTGCAGGCCCGCCTGCTCCAGCATGATGTTGATGTCAGCCTCGTGCGCGCCGTCGAACACCGGGGTCGCGATCGAGACGCCGCGGCGCATCTGCTCGCTGAGGCGAACAATGCTCTCGTCGTCATAATCACGGACCGGCTCGTTGCGGTCATTCGCCGGAATGAAGCTCTCGAGCGTCTTGCGCAGCGGCTTGATGTCGCCGGCCACCTTGTACGCGTCGATCAGCTCGCCGATCTTCTTGCCCATGCCCGCGCAAGCCCAGCCCAGATGCGTTTCCAGGATCTGGCCGACATTCATGCGGCTCGGCACACCCAGCGGGTTGAGCACGATATCGGCATGCGTGCCGTCCTCGAGGAAAGGCATGTCCTCGACCGGAACGATGCGCGACACGACACCCTTGTTGCCGTGACGGCCGGCCATCTTGTCGCCCGGCTGCATCTTGCGCTTCACCGCCACGAAGACCTTGACCATCTTCATGACGCCCGGAGGCATTTCGTCGCCGCGCTGGACCTTCTCGACCTTGTCCATGAAGCGCTGCTCGAGCGCCTTCTTGGAGTCGTCGTACTGGCCACGCAGGGCTTCCAGTTCGCTCTGGAGCTTTTCGTTCTCCACGGCAAACTGCCACCACTGCGAACGCGGATACTCGTCGAGCGTATCCTTGGACAGCGTCGAGCCCTTCTTGAAGCCCTTCGGTCCAGCGATCGCTTCCTTGCCGACAAGCACGTCGGAAAGACGCGCGTAGACGTTGCGGTCCAGAATGGCCTGCTCGTCGTCACGGTCCTTGGCGAGGCGTTCGATCTCCTCGCGCTCGATCGCCATGGCGCGCTCGTCCTTCTCCACACCGTGGCGATTGAACACACGCACCTCGACGACGGTGCCGAAGGTGCCCGGAGGCATGCGCATCGAAGTGTCGCGCACGTCCGAAGCCTTTTCACCGAAGATGGCGCGCAGAAGCTTCTCTTCCGGCGTCATCGGGCTTTCGCCCTTCGGCGTGATCTTGCCGACCAGGATGTCGCCCGGCTGAACTTCCGCACCGATATAGACGATGCCGGCTTCGTCGAGGTTCTTCAGCGCTTCTTCCGAAACGTTCGGAATATCACGCGTGATTTCCTCCGGACCGAGCTTGGTATCGCGCGCCATGACCTCGAACTCCTCGATGTGGATCGAGGTGAAGACGTCGTCGGCGACGATGCGCTCGGAGAGCAGGATCGAGTCCTCGTAGTTGTAGCCATTCCACGGCATGAACGCGACCAGCACGTTGCGGCCGAGCGCCAGATCACCGAGCTCGGTCGACGGACCGTCGGCAATGATGTCGCCCTTGTTGACCCGGTCACCCATACGCACCAGCGGACGCTGGTTGATGCAGGTGTTCTGGTTCGAACGCTGGAACTTCATCAACCGGTAGATGTCGACGCCGGACTTGCCCGGATCGAGATCTTCCGTCGCGCGGATAACGATACGTGTCGCGTCCACCTGGTCGACGATGCCGCCGCGGCGGGCGCCGATGGCGGCGCCTAAGTCACGGGCAACGATCGGCTCCATGCCGGTGCCGACGAACGGCGCCTCGGCGCGCACCAGCGGCACGGCCTGACGCTGCATGTTCGAGCCCATCAGCGCGCGGTTGGCGTCGTCGTTCTCGAGGAACGGGATCAGGGCCGCGGCCACCGACACCATCTGCTTCGGCGAAACGTCCATCAGATCGACGTTTTCGCGCGGCGCCATCATCACTTCGCCGGCGCTGCGGCAAATGACGAACTCGTCGACGAAGCCGCCATTCTTGTCGAGCTCGGCGTTGGCCTGCGCGACATGGTGCTTGGCTTCTTCCATCGCCGAGAGATAGACGACGTCATTGGTCAGCTTGCCGTCGACGATCTTGCGGTACGGGCTCTCGATGAAGCCGTACTTGTTGACACGTGCGAAAGTGGCCAGCGAGTTGATCAGGCCGATATTCGGGCCTTCCGGCGTCTCGATCGGGCAGATACGGCCGTAATGCGTCGGGTGCACGTCGCGCACTTCGAAGCCGGCGCGCTCGCGGGTCAGACCGCCCGGTCCAAGCGCCGAAAGACGACGCTTGTGGGTGATCTCCGACAGCGGGTTGGTCTGGTCCATGAACTGCGACAGCTGCGAGGAACCGAAGAACTCGCGCACGGCGGCAGCCGCCGGCTTGGCGTTGATCAGGTCCTGCGGCATCACCGTGTCGATCTCGATCGAAGACATACGCTCCTTGATCGCGCGCTCCATGCGCAGCAGGCCGACGCGGTACTGGTTCTCCATCAGCTCGCCGACAGAACGCACGCGGCGGTTGCCGAGATTGTCGATGTCGTCGATCTCGCCCTTGCCGTCGCGCAGTTCGACCAGCGTCCTGACCACGGCCAGGATGTCGTCCTTGCGCAGCACGCGCACGGTGTCCTCGGCCTTGAGTTCGAGGCGCATGTTCATCTTGACGCGGCCAACGGCCGACAGGTCATAGCGCTCGCTGTCGAAGAACAGCGAGTTGAACATGGCTTCGGCGGTCTCGAGCGTCGGCGGCTCGCCGGGGCGCATGACACGATAGATGTCGAACAGCGCGTCCTGGCGGCTCTCGTTCTTGTCGACGTTGAGCGTGTTTCTGATGTAGGCGCCGACATTGACGTGGTCGATGTCGAGAACCTTGATCTCGTTCTCGCCCGTGCCAAGCAGCACCTTCAGCGTCTTTTCATCGATCTCGTCGCCGGCTTCGAGGAAAATCTCGCCGGTGGCGTAGTTGACGATGTCCTCGGCCAGGTAGTTGCCGAGCAGATCCTCGTCGGTCGCCTTGATCGCCTTGAGACCCTTTTCGCCAAGCGCCCTGGCCTGGCGGGCGGTGATCTTCTTGCCAGCTTCGACAACGATCTCGCCCGTATCGGCGTCGACCAGGTCGCCGACAGCCTTGAGGCCGCGGAAACGCTCGACGTTGAACGGGATGCGCCAGTGGTCGCCGGCACGCTTGTAGGTGATCTTGTTGTAGAAGGTCGACAGGATCTCTTCGCCATCCATGCCGAGCGCCATCAAGAGCGACGTCACCGGAATCTTGCGGCGACGGTCGATGCGGGCGTGCACGACGTCCTTGGAATCGAACTCGATGTCGAGCCACGAACCACGATAGGGAATGACGCGCGCGGCAAACAAAAGCTTGCCAGACGAGTGCGACTTGCCCTTGTCGTGGTCGAAGAAGACGCCCGGCGAGCGGTGCATCTGCGAGACGATGACGCGCTCGGTGCCGTTGACGATAAAGGTACCGTTCAAGGTCATGAGCGGCATGTCGCCCATGTAGACGTCCTGCTCCTTGATGTCCTTGATCGACTTGGCGCCGGTATCCTCGTCGATATCGAACACGATGAGGCGCAGCGTCACCTTCAGCGGCGCGGCATAGGTCAGGTCGCGCTGACGGCATTCGTCAACGTCGAATTTCGGTCCTTCGAACTCGTACTTCACGAACTCCAGCATGGAGGAGCCGGAAAAGTCCTGAATCGGGAAGACCGACTTGAAAACAGCCTGCAGTCCCTCGTCCGGACGCCCACCCTTGGGCTCCGCCACCATCAGGAACTGGTCATAAGATGCCTTCTGAACCTCGATCAGGTTCGGCATCTCCGCAACTTCCGGAATCTTTCCGAAGAACTTGCGTACGCGTCTGCGGCCATTGAAAGTCTGGGTCTGGGCCATCGTCGCTCCTTAGCTCTAAACTCGGGACGGGCCTCGCCGCGGCCCGCCTTGCATACCGAGCCGCCTGGGCGGCGGCTCTCTGTCTGTTCTCCGTCCGCCCCAACCAATTGCTTGGCGGCGGCCGGCTAAAACGGGAGAAAACCCGTTTCCTGAAGGCCGGTTGCGGCCCTCAGGAAAGAGGTTCTCGTACATCTCGCGCTACGCGTCCTCCCTTCGGGCGAAGGGAGTGGCGGACGGCGCGAGGCCGCCCGCCGCTTTTACGCTTACTTCAGGTCGACCTTGGCGCCGGCTGCTTCCAGCTGGGCCTTGAACTTGTCAGCGTCGGCCTTGGAAACGCCTTCCTTGACCGGCTTCGGAGCCGCTTCGACCAGGTCCTTGGCTTCCTTGAGGCCAAGAC
The DNA here is from genome assembly GCF_056174585.1 of Mesorhizobium kamtschaticum. Lineage (NCBI taxonomy): Bacteria > Pseudomonadati > Pseudomonadota > Alphaproteobacteria > Hyphomicrobiales > Phyllobacteriaceae > Mesorhizobium > Mesorhizobium kamtschaticum. Next base: position 5,020,510 of record NZ_CM149691.1, read on the forward strand.
CGGTGATGGCGCGGACTTCCTTGATGACGTTGATCTTCTGAGCGCCAGCTTCGGTGAGGACGACGTCGAATTCCGTCTTTTCCTCGGCCGGAGCAGCGGCAGCAGCAGCGCCGCCAGCAGCGGCAACCGCCACCGGAGCAGCAGCCGAAACGCCCCACTTTTCTTCCAGAAGCTTCGACAGCTCGGCCGCCTCGAGGACGGTCAGCTTCGAAAGGTCGTCTACGATCTTTGCGAGATCAGCCATTGTTGTATTCCTTCATAAGGTTCGAACGTGTGTTTGTGATAGCGAGGAACGGCCTCATGCCGCCTCGTCCTTCCGGGCGTAAGCGCCGATGACGCGCGCGACCGAAGCCGCTGGCGCATTGACGATCTGGGCGATCCGGGTTGCCGGCGTGGCGATCATGCCAACCAGCCTGGCGCGCAGCTCATCGAGCGACGGAAGTGTGGCGAGTGCCTTCACACCGTCAGCATTGAGCGAGGTGGTGCCCATTGCGCCGCCGAGAATGATCAACTTGTCATTCCCCTTGGCGAAATCGGACGCGACCTTCGGCGCCGCAATCGGATCCTCCGAATAAGCAATCAGCGTCTGTCCCTTGAACAGGTCGATGATCGATGCGGAGTCCGTGCCCTGAAGAGCGATTTTGGCGAGACGGTTCTTCGCGACTTTAACGGTGCCACCGGCAGCGCGCATTTTCGACCGAAGGTCGTTCATTTGCGCGACGGTGATACCGGCATAGTGGGCCACTACGACTGAACCTGCGCCCGAAAACGCATCATTCAGGCCCGTGACGAGTTCGCGTTTTTCCGCTCTGTCCACTGCCTATCTCCAGTTGACCCCTATCCTGTTCAACGGGAACATTCCCATTGACGAGGACAGGCGTCGGGTTGCCTTTTGCCGGCCGGGCCATCCAGTAACGGATCTCCCGAACGACGCTCGAGGATCCTGCCCCCTTTCGCCACACCGCCGGCAAGCCGACGATGCGCAGACAAAAGGCAAACACGGTTCGAACCTTTCATTGGAGCACTTGCTCCTTTGTCGGGTCTTCACCCGTCTCATGCAGGCCCACATGAATTAAGGCTTTTGGGCCGCCTGCAATCTCGGACAGGATGTCCGGAAGCCTTTCGACTTCCGGCACCGGGCCCAGGATAAATCCGAGGCCCGGAATTCAGTCACGGATCAGCCTTCCAGCGGCCGATCCAAATGGTCTTAATCAGGACGCTGCGAGCGTCGAGACGTCGAGCTTGAGGCCCGGGCCCATCGTCGAGGTGACCGACACCTTCTTGACGTAGTTGCCCTTGGCGCCAGCCGGCTTTGCCTTGGTCACCGCGTCAGTGAAGGCACGGATGTTCTCTTCCAGCGCCTTGACGTCGAACGAGACCTTGCCGACGCCGGCATGAACGATGCCGGCCTTCTCGACGCGGAACTCGACCGCGCCACCCTTCGATGCCTTGACGGCGGCGGCGACGTCGGTGGTGACGGTGCCGACCTTCGGGTTCGGCATCATGCCGCGCGGGCCGAGCACCTTACCGAGACGGCCGACCAGCGGCATCATGTCCGGCGTGGCGATGCATCGATCGAAATCGATCGTGCCCTTCTGGACGATGTCGACCAGATCCTCGGCACCGACGATGTCGGCGCCTGCGGCCTTGGCCTCTTCCGCCTTGTCGCCACGGGCGAACACGGCAACGCGAACCGAGCGGCCGGTGCCGTTCGGCAAATTGACCACGCCGCGGACCATCTGGTCGGCGTGGCGCGGGTCGACGCCGAGGTTCATGGCGACTTCGACGGTCTCGTCGAACTTGACCGAGGAACGGTCCTTGAGCAGCTTCAGCGCATCACCCAGGGCATAAGCCTTGTTGGGATCAATGCCTTCACGGGTCTTCGATACACGCTTTGCAATCTTTGCCATGATCTTAACCCACCACTTCCAGACCCATCGAGCGGGCGGAGCCCTCGACCATGCGCATGGCCGCCTCGACGTCGTTTGCGTTCAGATCCTTCATCTTGGCAGTGGCGATCTCGCGAACCTTGTCGCGTGAAACGGTGCCAGCCTTGACCTTGCCCGGCTCCTTCGAACCTGACGTGAGGTTCGCCGCCTTCTTCAGGAAGTAGCTCACCGGTGCCGTCTTCATGACGAAGGTGAACGACTTGTCCTGGTAATAGGTGATGACGACCGGAACCGGCGATCCCTTTTCCATTTCCTGGGTCTGCGCGTTGAACGCCTTGCAGAATTCCATGATGTTGATGCCACGCTGACCAAGCGCCGGGCCGATCGGCGGAGACGGCGTAGCCGATCCCGCTTTAACCTGGAGCTTGAGCTGGCCTGCAATTTTCTTAGCCATCTCTTTTCCTGCCTTTGTCTATGCCGGCCCCACCATCTGGGAAACACCGGCGGTTGCAGTCTGGTGGTGCGATCCATGCGGCCGGCTAAAGCCGCATTCGTCTCCACCGTTCCCAAGGCCGCGCGTTTCCGCACCGCCCGCCCTGATCGTCGAGCCGGCATCGCCGGCTCAACATCGGGGATTTCGGATCAGCCCTTTTCGACCTGTCCGAATTCCAGATCGACAGGCACAGCGCGCCCGAAGATCGAAACTTCCACCTTGAGCCGCGCCCGCTCCTCGTCCACTTCCTGGACGAAACCGTTGAAGGACGCGAAAGGACCGTCCGAAACGCGGATCGCTTCGCCGATCTCGAAAGTGACCGAGGGCTTCGGTCGCTCGACGCCTTCCTGCACCTGGTTCAGGATGCGCTGTGCTTCCGCCTCGGTGATCGGCACCGGCTTGGAGTCACCCAGGAAGCCGGTGACCTTCGGCGTATTCTTCACCAGCGAGAACACGGCATCGGTCAGATTGGCCTTCAGGAGCACGTAGCCCGGGAAGAACTTGCGCTCGGCATCGACCTTGCGGCCACGGCGAACCTCGACGACCTTCTCGGTCGGCACCACGATCTGCTCGATATCGGCGGACAGGCCCTTTTGCTTGGCCTTGTTCTCGATGTCCTCGGCGACCTTCTTTTCAAAGTTCGAATAAGCGTGGACGATGTACCAGCGCGCAGCCATTTTTTTAGACTTCTCCGTAGTCGCCGGACTTAGCGTCCAATGCCCAGAATCTGTTCGATCGCGAAGCCCATCAGCTGATCGGCGCTAAAGAAAAAAATCATCGCAATCACAGCGAAGGCCAGAACCATCACCGTCGAGATCATCGTTTCGCGCCGCGACGGCCAAGTCACCTTGGCGGTCTCCGAGCGAACCTGCTGGAGAAAGACGAAAGGATTTGTGGTTTTCGAAGCCATATGCCGCTCTGTCTTCAAGACCCGTTGGCCGGGTCTCCTGGATGATCCCGCTGGCCGGGACGTGCCGCCTGAGCCCAGTATCGCGCCGAATCAGCGCAATCATTTCGCCCATGCAAATCAGACGCGTAAAGCCGGTTTCCCAGCTCCACGCGTCGCGTGTCTGTTCTGTCTACATAAAACCGATTCTTGATCCACGCAAGTGGCAAGTGTCCGCTTTATGACCAAACACCGCCTCGGAACCATCCAGTCGTTCCGTCCCGGCTATGGCGCCCTTATGCCTCAATCGGCCTGATATGGCAAGCGTGTCGCCGATTTTCAAAGGCGGCCCACAAAAAATCGTTTCCAATGGCCATTCTTGAAATGGCACGGGCAGCAGGGCTCGAACCTACGACCTGCGGTTTTGGAGACCGCCGCTCTACCAACTGAGCTATGCCCGTATCGTGCGCGCCTCGGCGCAGCAGGGGCTTCCTAAAAGCTTCCGCGCTCTCTGTAAAGAGTGGTTTGCACGCAAACGCGCCTTCATCCCCTTTGCCAGAAACCGGGATAGGCAACGACCAGCCCATCGCGGTCGATCTCGAGTTCGCGCTTGAAGTCGCTGGCGCGCGATTCATAAAGATATTGCCTGCCCTCCTCGAGGCATGTGTAGCGCTGCGGGTTGCTGACGACCGTGAGCGCCGGGAATTCGATGAAAGCGGTGGTGATCTCGGCACTCTGCCCGGTGGAAAGCCGCAAGCGCCGGATCGGCAGCGTGTTGGTGAACGGGGTGACGGTGAGATCAGGGTCGAGCACACCGTCCAGTTCTGGCATCGGCAGACCGTCCCGAGTCCAGCGGCCGTCACCGTCGGAGGCAAGAACCAGCGTCCGGCCAGAGCCGATCATGTCGAGCTGGACACTCCTCGTGCGCCAGATCACGTCGCACTCTATGCGATAGCGGACGGCAAAAGGGGTTTGGCCGGAGCAAATGACGACGGAGTCGGCCAGGACCTCCCCTGCCCGCTCGCGCAGTTCGAGATGCTCGATGCCGGGGCCGTCCCACTCGCGCCAGCGCACGATCTTCAAATCATCCGACACAGTCCTGCACTCCGGGCGGCTGGAAGCTACTTTGTTTCCGGCGGCGTATACGGCCCGCCGGGCACGCCCCAGCCCCAGGCCGGCATTGGTTCGGTCTCGGGATCGCAGGTCTCGCCGAGATTGGAATTCATCTTGGCCAGCCGCGATCCCCATTCGACATAGCCCATGAAGGCCGAGCGGAATTCGGGATCGTCGGGCAGACCGACGGCATCGGCGGCGTCGGCAAGCAGGTTGATCCAGCGGCGGCGCTGCTCTTCGGTCAAATGCTTGCCCAGATGATGCATCACCATCTCGCGGTGGCCGCCGAACTTTTCGCTGTAGGTCTTCGGTCCGCCGAAGACTTCGCCGATGAAGGCGGCGACATGGGCGGGATGATCCGGCGACATGGTCTTGAACACGGGCCCGACGACCGGATCCTTTGCCACCTTGTCATAGAAGGTCTGTGTCAGCCGGTTCAGGGCGTCGCTGCCGCCGGCCCATTCGTAGAGTGTCGGAACATCCTTGCGCATGGCGGTCACCTGTCCTCGATCGTCACGGACGGTAGCGGAAAGACCCGACGGGCCTCAACCTGCCTCGATGGCCAGTTACAGCTTGGCCGGCATGTCGGCTTCGGCGTTGGCTGACGGCATGACCCGGCAATTTTCCGGTCTCGGAGACGACCTGCAGATGGTGGCGCCCGTCAGTTCGTCGGCGGACTGCGGCCCGGTCGCCAGCCCGAATTTCAGTATCGCCTGCTGATAGAGCTGCCGTTTGGATGAGGAGAGCTCTATGGCGGCGAACAGGCCGGGTCCGATCGCCATCTCGTCCAGATACGCCTTGACCTTATCCGCAGGCCCAACGGAGCTCACGCTGAGGCGCACGGACGGGCCGATGAAGCGCCTGACGCCACCGGCAACCATGATCGGACAGGCTAAAGCACATTCGCCCTCCGATTCGATGGTGAGCCCGGTGTGGGTGCCGTCCTTGGCCATGCAATCCGCCGAGGGATCGCAATCGACGAAATCCGTGTGGGCGACGACGACATCGAGCTTGCGTTCGCGGATCAACCTGCCGGCGGCAAGCGCGCTCTCGACATCGCCACCCTGCGAGCTGATGACGATCGGTAGCCGCCGGCCGGCGACGGCATCGAGTGCCTGGCGTAGTTTTTCCGGCGTCTGCGCGGTGATCGTGCCTTCCGCCGAGATCCATTCCGGGCAGTCGGGATTGCAGAGCGGGTTGCTGCCGCGGACAAGCACGAAGCGCATGTCCGCCTCCTTCGGGGCCTCAGCCGGCGCAGCGGGAGCCGGTTTTGCCTGGGCGGTCGGGAGATTGGCCGGCGTCGCCTGTTTATCAGCCGGTATCTCCCGGCAGTTTCCCGGCATCGGATTTGCCTTGCAAATGGTTCCGCCGGTGAAAAGCTCGACGGTGTCGAGCGAGGTGACGAGGTTCATGCGGAGCATGTTGTCGAGAACCAGCTGATGGATTTCGCTGGCCGGCGTGTTCTTCATCGTGATGAACACGCCTTGGCCTATCCCCATCCCCTGCAAATAGGCCGAAAGCCTCTTCTCGACCGCCTTGCTCATTTCGTAGGTCTTGTAGCTGCCCGCGTTCTTGCGGCTGACGACCTTGGTGCTGATGATCTTCTTCTTACCGTTCACGATCCGGTAGGTGGTTCGGTAAAGCAGCTTCTCGCGCTTATAGGTGGTGGTGATCTGGTGGACGCCGAGATAGGCGAAATCCCCGACGACGCGGCGGACACCGCCGGAAAACATCAGCGGGCAGGCGGAATTGCACATGGCGCCGCTGTCATAGGCCATGCCGAAATAGTCGGCGCCCTTGCCCTGGTTATCCCTGCAATTCTTCATCTCCGGCTCGCAGCCGGAAAACACCGTCGTACCGACGGCGATGTCGAGCTTGTTCTTGCGGATCATCTGGCCAAGTGTCACCGCCGCATCGACATTGCCGCCGGGGGAATTGACGACCACCGGCAATTGCCGGCCTTTGAGCGCCTTGAGCGTTCGCTTGAGCAGCGACGGTGTGCCCGCCTCGATGGTGCCTTCGGCCGATATCCATTCCGGACAATTAGGCTCGCAACCCGGCGCATTGCTGCGCACGACGGCAAACCGCATCGAGGGTATCTCCAGCGACTGCTCCTGGGCCTGCGCCGCCGCAGCAAGCAGTGCGATGGCAATCAACAGCGCAAGACCAGCCAGCGCCTGCGACCACCATGTATCCCTGTCCAAACGGCTGTCCGGAACCACTGCGGCAAAGCTCCCTCGGCGCAACCTATACTAGACGAGGCCCAAAGGCTTGCAACAGGGTTCGACATAGCTGGCACGTGGTGTCGCTGGGGTGAAAAAGCAGAAAAAGGCAGCCGGAGAGCCGCCTCGTCATTTGTCGTTGAGGAAGGCTACTGAGGAGGCAGTGAAACGGGTGTCTGGTCTTTGGCTTTTTTGGGGGCCAGGGCGCAGTCATGGTTCGCTCCGGTGCCAGGCGCATTCTCGAAAGTGCAACGCGTTTCCGGCGGAATCCCGCAGACCTTGTCCAGGGCTTTGAACCCTACACATTTGCCGTCAGGTCCACGATAACCAGGCCCTCCCTTGCAACCGCACCCCTTGCATGCGGGACGTTCGGGGCAACCTGTTCCGAACGCCGGGCTTTGAAAGGCCAGCGCCGTCGTCAACAGAACCAGTAGAGTTATGACTTGGCGCGTTCCGGCCTCCAAATTACTCCAACGCTAAAGTTTAGGCGGCGTCCTTGCCTCGGCGTCAGCCGATGACAGAGACCGGCAATTGTCCGGTTTTGGCGCTGATTTGCAAATGGTGGGGCCTGTCAGCACGTTGACCGATTGCGGCCCGGTGATCAATCCCATCCTCAGCATCAGCTCGGGCTCAAGCTGGCGCTCGACCGAGCGCTGCTCGAGCGCCGCGAACAGACCGGGATCGATCGCCATTTCCTCCAGGTAGGCTTTGACTATCCGCTTCTGCCCCATTGTGTACATGCTGACCCGGGCCTCGGGATCGACCAGCCGCCTGACGCCGCCGGCAAGCACGAGCGCGCAGGCTGAATCGCACTCTACGCCAAAATCGCTGATCAGCCCGATATAGGCGCCGTTGTCGGCCAAGCAAGATCCCCCTACCGGATCGCAGCCGGTGATATTGGTGCGGGCGACCGCGACGTCGAGCCTCCGTTCCCGGATGAGCCGACCCACCATCAAAGCGCTGAACAGGTCGCCTCCCCGTGAACTGATCACAACGGGCAGCCGCGTTTTGCCAAGCATGGCGAGCAACTGGCTAAGCCTCTGCGGGGCCTGAGGCGTGACCGCGCCTTCGGCCGAGATCCATTCCGGGCAGTCGGGATTGCAGAGCGCGTCGCTGCCACGAACAACCACGAAGCGCATCTCCGGCGCCCCATTTCCTGGCGCGGCCCAGAACGGCTTGGGGAGCGGAGCCTTGGCATGCTGGGTTGTTGCTGCCTTGGCAGGCTGGACCGGTGCTGCCTTGATAGGCTGAGTTAATGCTGCCTCGGCAGGCTGAGTGGGTGCTGCCTTGACAGGCTGCGAAAGTGAGACTTGAGCCGGTTGGGAGGGTGCGGGCTTGGCCTCAATGGCCGCCACGTCGGCCGGCTTGGCGTTTGCAGGGATTTCCCTGCAGCTCGTCGGCGCCGGACTTCGCAGGCATATGCCCGCCCATATAAGCAGGTCGACAGTGCCCTTGCTGGTGACCAACTTCATCGTGGTCATGTCGTCGAGGGTGACCTGGCGGATGTCACCCGCGGACGTGGCTTTCATGATGTCGAGAACACCCTGTCCTACACCCATTTCCCTGAGATAGGCCGACAGCTTCCTCTCAACCGCCTTGCTCATCTCGTAGGTCTTGTAGGTGCCGACGTTCGTACGGCTGACGATCTTGCTGCTGATAACCTTCTTCCTGCCACGCACAATTCTGTACGTGGTACGGTAGTAGACCTGTTGGCGTTGGAATGTCGTGGTGATCTGGTGGACGCCCAGATAAGCCCATCGCCCGACCAGGCGTTGGACACCTCCGGCAAACATCAGCGGACAGGCGGAATTACACATGGCACCGCCGTCGGACGCGATGCCGAAGTAGGTGGCGCCCTTGCCATCCTTGGCCCGACAATCGCCCATCCCCGGCTGACAGCCGGAGAATTTGGTGGCACCGACGGCTACATCGAGTTTGTTCTTGCGGATTATGCGGCCGAGCTGGAGCGCGGCGTCGACATTGCCGCCAGGGGAGTTGACGATAATCGGCAGTTGGCGACGGCCTAGCGTCTTCAATATGCGCTTGAGCTTGGCCGGCGTACCGGCTTCGATGGCGCCTTCAGCCGAAATCCATTCCGGACAGTTGGGCTCGCAGCCAGCCGCGTTGCTGCGGACGACGGCAAATTGCATCTCCGGGAGACCATCGGACAGAAGGTGCTGAAGGTACCAGGTATCGGGATTCCATGTTTTCGGGTCGGAAGGGTTATCGGCCTTCGCGGTGAAGGCAACCATCGCCATCGCAAGCACCGGCACCAGCCGAGCCAGCGCACGCCACCAACTTGCTACACGGCTTGAACGGCGCCCCAAAAACACGCTTTGCCAAAGCCCCCTCGACACAACCGATAATAGTTGTGGCAACGGTGCTTGCAATAGGTTTGAAAGAACTGCGCAATACTTATTCCACCTGGTGTCAGCAAACAAAAAAGGGCGGCCCGAAGACCGCCCTTTTCTTATCCAACCGGCAGAGCCGGATCGATTATTCCTTGATGGTGACGACGATGCCGGCACCGACGGTGCGGCCGCCTTCACGGATGGCGAAGCGCAGCTTCTCTTCCATGGCGATCGGCACGATCAGCTCGACATCGACCGTGATGTTGTCACCAGGCATAACCATCTCGGTGCCTTCCGGCAGCGACACGATGCCGGTCACGTCCGTCGTGCGGAAGTAGAACTGCGGACGGTAGTTGGTGAAGAACGGCGTGTGACGGCCACCTTCGTCCTTGGTCAGGATGTAGGCTTCGGCCACGAACTTCTTGTGCGGCTTCACCGTACCGGGCTTGGCCAGAACCTGGCCGCGCTCGACGCCTTCACGGTCAACGCCACGCAGCAGCGCGCCGATGTTGTCGCCTGCCTGGCCCTGATCGAGCAGCTTGCGGAACATTTCAACGCCCGTGCAGGTCGTCTTGGTCGTCGGACGGATGCCGATGATCTCGAGTTCCTCGCCAACCTTGACAATGCCGCGCTCGACGCGGCCGGTGACGACCGTGCCGCGGCCCGAGATCGAGAACACGTCTTCGATCGGCATCAGGAACGGCTTGTCGAGCGGACGAACCGGCGTCGGGATATAGGCGTCGACCGCAGCCATCAGCTCGCGGATCGCGTCTTCGCCGATCGTCTTGTTCGAATCTTCAAGCGCGGCCAGCGCCGACCCCTTGACGATCGGAATGTCGTCGCCGGGGAATTCGTTCTTCGACAAAAGCTCACGAACCTCGAGCTCGACCAGTTCGAGCAGCTCGGCGTCGTCGACCTGGTCGACCTTGTTGAGGAACACCACGATCGACGGCACGCCGACCTGACGGGCGAGCAGGATGTGCTCGCGGGTCTGCGGCATCGGGCCGTCGGCGGCCGACACGACCAGGATCGCGCCGTCCATCTGCGCGGCACCGGTGATCATGTTCTTCACATAGTCGGCGTGGCCGGGGCAGTCGACGTGGGCATAGTGGCGGGCAGCCGTCTCGTATTCGACGTGAGCCGTCGAGATGGTGATGCCGCGTGCCTTCTCTTCGGGCGCCGCATCGATCTGGTCGTAGCGCTTGTACTCGCCAAAATACTTCGTGATCGCCGCCGTCAGCGACGTCTTGCCATGGTCAACGTGACCAATCGTGCCGATGTTCACATGAGGCTTGTTACGCTCGAATTTACCTTTTGCCATAGTCTCTTTCCTTGGACGGCCTTGACCTTCAGTTCAGTCGAATGCGGGGCGATTAGCGACAAAGGCCAAAAAACACAAGCGTCTTTTGGCCGGGTGCCGTCTCACTCAGTCTGAACCTGGGATCCGATTGCGGGGATGTGGCGCTGATATAGGAAGGCGATGCGTGAAATGAAATGGGTGACAGGCCGATCGATCGAGGCCTGCATCAAGTGCTCTTGCCGCCAATCCCTGTCTGGATCACGGCCAGTTGATGGCCCATTGCGGCGGCCACCGAGGTCTGATCTCCTGATCCCATGCATTTCATCCCTGCCTCGATCCGCGGCCCGCTGTTCATGATCGTTTCGACCGGGTCGTACCTGGTCAACGATACGATGATGAAACTCGCGACGGCAGGTCTGCCGTCCTACGAAGTGCTGTTCCTGCGCGGGGTCGCGGCAACGCTCTGGGGCTTCCCGCTGTTGTTCCTGCTGGGCTACGGCAAACAGATCCCGCTGATCTTCGACGGCCATGTGCTGCGCAGGAACCTGCTCGAGATGGCGGCGATCCTTTGCTATGTCGTGGCGCTCGCCAACATGCAGATCGCCGATTCCACGGCGCTGGGACAAATCACGCCGCTCCTGATGCTGGTCGGCTCCTCGATCCTGTTTGGCGAGCGCATCGGTGGCCAGCGCATGGCGCTGATCGGGCTCGGCTTCATCGGCGCGCTGATGGTGGCGCAGCCGACGATGCAAGGCATATCGGTCTACGCGCTGCTCGCGCTCGGCAACGCCACACTGGCAGCCGCGCGCGACCTTGCCGGCCGGCGTGTGCCGGCGGAGGTGCCGGGGATGATCGTGGCGATTTCCGCCGTCGTGGTGGTATTGATCGGCGCCGGTGCCGCGCATCTGGTTTCCGAGCGCTGGGTCATGCCCGAGGCGCGCCACCTTCTGCTGATGGCAGGCGCCGGGTTTTTCCTGATCTTCGGCCATTTCTTCATCTTCATGGCCTATCGCATCGGACCGACCAGTGCGGTGGCGCCGTTCTACTACTGCTTCACCGTCTGGGCGGTTATTTCGGCCTGCTGGTGTTCGGGCAGTTCCCCAATGCGCTGGCTGTCTGCGGCATCCTGCTGGTGGTGGGCAGCGGGCTGACCATCGTGTCGCTGGATCAGCGCAAGCGCAGGCTGACCGTCGTCGCGTAGCATCGCCACCCGAGCGCCTGTTTCTCATGTTGCAGAGCCCAGATTGATCGTCTATTCGGCGATATATCGTCTATCCGACGATGCCGTGATCAATCAGCCAAGGGAGTTCCCCCATGACCGATTTTGACCAGAACAAGAACTCCGACGCCGAGCACAAGGCCGCCATCGCAAGTCGCTGGTCGGCTGGGCGGTGTTCATCGCCGGAACGCTGATCTTCTTCGCTGCGGCCGATGCGGTGCTGATGCCATAGGCAAGCCCGAAGCCGGTCTTGCCTCAGCAAAAATCCGAAATTTCAGATCATCCGGCTGACGCTTATAGCGTCCGGCGTCCGCTGAACTGGTGGTAGGCCCACAGCACAACTATCGCGCCAACCACTGAGACGATCAGGCTGGAGATGTTGAGACCGGTGACACCCACGCCAAAAATCTGGCTGCAGATCACGCCGCCGACGATGGCACCGACGATGCCGAGCACGATATCCATGAGCAGGCCCTGGCCTGTTTTATTGACGATCTTGCTACCGATGAAGCCGGCAATGGCGCCGAGAATAATCCAGCTGATGATACCCATTTTTTTCCTCTCCATCCCTCGCCAGCCCGACATTTTCATATGACTGTCAAAACCACAAGCCAGCTTGAAATTCCGCCCGATTGCGCCATTGTTGAAGATGGGTCGGGCTTGGCTAGATGGAGGATCCACTATGGGACTTTTTGACAACGCCGTTCCCGGCGGCAACATCACCAAACCGCTGATGATCGCGCTCGGCGCGTTGCTGGTCGGAAAAATGCTGAGCGGCAGAAGCGCCGAACAGCCGGATCAAGCACCCGCACCAGCCGACCCAACGCCTGCCGGGACCACCGCCAGCGAGGGCGGCCTGCTCGGCGGTCTGGGCGGCCTGCTCGACAAGCTCAAGGACGCCGGCCACGGCAACGTCGCCGATTCCTGGGTCGGAACCGGCCAGAACCAGTCGATCAACGCCAACGACCTCGGTTCTGCGCTTGGACCACAGGTCATCCGCGAGATCGCACAACGCACTGGAATGGACGAGGGGGAACTGCTCAAGCAGTTGTCCACGGCTTTGCCAGGCATCGTCGACAAGCTGACGCCGAACGGCCAGGTACCACAGCAGCACCAGGTGGCTTCCGCGTTCAACAGCTGACACGGCCCTGAAACGTTGAAGCGCTGCGTATCGGCCGCGCAGCGCTTCGGCTTGCGGTTTCTCTCTGGGTGGAAATCTGGCGCTGGATGAAAGTCTGGAGCGGGTAGCGGGAATCGAACCCGCATATTCAGCTTGGAAGGCTGCTGCTCTACCACTGAGCTATACCCGCGCCTTGCACTGAAGTATCGGATTCACCCGAAAAGCGCCATGCACTTTCGGCCCGATGCTTTTTCGTTTCAGGGCTTCCGGGCCGGCAGTGGTGGAGAGGGTTGGATTCGAACCAACGTAAGCTAAGCTAACGGATTTACAGTCCGTCCCCTTTAACCACTCGGGCACCTCTCCAGTCTGCCGCCGGAGCCATGCAACGAGGCATTCGCGCCAATTCGGACCCGAGTTGTGTCTTCTCCGAAACCAGCGAAGCGCCTTATGGCGGCAAGCCCTTTGGGTGTCAACCGCGCAGGAAGGCTTTTTCGATGTTGTTCGCCGGCTGCGGCGACAGGGCATATCCTTGGCAACGGGAGACAGCTATAGAAGCCGGCCATGAGCAACAAGACAAACACCCCGAAAGATACCCATTACGCCAATCTGCGCCGCGCCTTTCGCGACGAGAAAAGCGGTGGCGCACCAGCATTCAAGCCACGCCAGCCCGTTCCGCCGGGCGAGAACGCTGCCGACAGCCTGGTGCGACTTTATGGCCTGCACACTGTGCGGGCGGCACTCGACAATCCGCGCCGCAAGATCCGGAAAATGCTGGTGACGCGCAATGCGGCCGAGCGCCTCGAGATAGCCGATCTCGCCGCACTGCCTTTCAAGGCCGAACTGGTCGAGCCGAGAGACATCGACAAGATCACCGGCTCGGACGCCGTGCATCAGGGCGTGCTGATCGAGGCGGAGCCGCTGAAGCCCAAGCGCCTCGATGCGCTGGGCGACACCAAGCTGGTGCTGGTGCTCGACCAGGTCACCGATCCGCACAATGTCGGCGCCATCCTGCGCTCGGCGGTCGCCTTCGGCGCCGGCGCGCTGATCACCACGGCGCGCCACAGCCCGCAGGAATCGGGCGTGCTGGCGAAATCCGCCTCCGGCGCGCTGGAGCATATCGACCAGATCGAGGTGAAGAACCTGGCCGACGCGCTCGGCCAGTTGCACGAGGCCGGCTTTCGCACAATCGGGCTTGATTCGGACGGGCCGGCCGAACTCGAAAGGAGCTTTGCCGGAGAAAAGATCGCGCTGGTGCTGGGGGCCGAAGGCAAGGGCCTGCGTCAGAAGACGCGCGAGACGGTGACGACGCTGGCACGGCTCGACATGCCGGGCGTCATCCGCTCGCTTAACGTGTCGAACGCCGCGGCGATCAGTCTCTATGCCGCACGGGCCTTCCTGAAGCGCGGCTGAGCCGGAAACAGCGGACTATTTGCTGCAAACGAGAAACGGGTCCCGGCGACAGACGCCGAAACCCGTTCTTCGACGGTCAAGAGGTGGCGGCTTGGGAACGTTGCGCCGCCCTCTCTCGACCTATGCCGCTTTGCCCTTGATTTCGGCCACTTCGCCGCCGACCTCGAAATTCGCCATCCGCTCCAGCGCCCTGACCAGCGCCGAGTGATCTTCCTTGGCGCCGCCATTGGCGGCGCAGGAATTGAACAGCTGCTGCGTGGTCGAGGTGTTTGGCAACGACACGCCAAGCGCTTTCGCGCCTTCCAATGCCAGATTGAGATCCTTCTGGTGCAATTCAATGCGGAAGCCTGGCGCGAAGGTGCGCTTGACCATGCGCTCGCCATGCACTTCGAGAATGCGCGAGGCCGCCAGCCCGCCCATCAGCGCCTGCCTGACCTTGGCCGGGTCGGCGCCGGCTTTCGAAGCAAAAACAAGCGCTTCGGCGACGGCTTCAATGGTCAGCGCGACGACGATCTGGTTGGCGACCTTGGTGGTTTGGCCGACACCGTTCGGGCCGACCAGAGTGATGTTCTTGCCCATCTTCTCGAACACAGATTTTGCGCGTTCGAAGGCCCTTTCCTCGCCACCGACCATCATGGTGAGGGATGCCGCCTTGGCGCCGACCTCACCGCCCGAAACCGGCGCGTCGAGGTAATCGCAGCCGAGATCGTTGATCTTCTTGGCGAAGATCTTGGTCTCGATCGGCGATATCGAGCTCATGTCGATGACCAGCTTGCCCTTGGAGAGGCCCGACGCAACGCCGTTATCGCCGAACAGCACATCGGCGACCTGCGGCGTGTCGGGCACCATGGTGATGATGATGTCGGCAGCCTTGGCCACGGCGGCGTGGCCCGCGACTGTTTTCAGGCCTTTGGCGACGAGATCGGCTGAAGGCTTGGAGCGGTGATCGCTGGCGATGACCTTGTAGCCGGCATCCAGCAGATGCCCAGCCATCGGTGCGCCCATGATGCCGAGGCCGATAAAGCCGATGGTTTCCATTGTCTTTCTCCTGAAAGTCTTTGCTCGAACTCGTCGAAGGTTGGCGCTGCCCCTCATCCGCCTGCTGCCGGCACCTTCTCCCCGTATAGTGAGGGGGAGAAGGGAAGCGCTCCGCCTAAGCTGCCGCGCTCCCCTGCCCGGCGAGTCCTCGGAACCAGCCCAAGCCGGCCTCCGTCCCCGCCTTCGGCTTGTATTCCGCGCCGATCCAGCCGGAATAGCCGATGCGGTCGATGTGATCGTAGAGGAAGGGATAGTTGATCTCGCCCGTCCCCGGCTCATGACGGCCGGGATTGTCCGCAAGCTGGATATGCGCGATGCGGCCGAGGTTGGCCTCGATTTTACGGGCGAGATCCCCCTCCATGATCTGCATGTGATAGATGTCGTATTGCAGGAACAGGTTTTTCGAGCCGACGCGATCGATCAACGCGAGCGCTTCGTCGGAGTAGTTCAAGAAGAAACCTGGAATGTCGCGGGTGTTGATCGGCTCGATCAGCAGCCGGATGCCGGCCTGTTCCAGTTTCTCCGCCGCGAAGGCGAGGTTTTCGGCGAAAACATCCTCGAGCACCTTGCGGTCGGCGCCGGCGGGCGCGATGCCGGCCAGGCAATTGACCTGCTGGCAGCCGAGCGCCTGTGCGTAGGTGATCGCCTTGGCGATGCCCTGGCGGAATTCCGGCACACGGTCCGGCAACACGGCGATGCCACGCTCGCCCTTGCCCCAGTCGCCTGCCGGCAGGTTGAACAGCACCTGCGTCAGGCCGTTCTTCTTTAGCCTCGCGGCCACCACCTCGGGCGCATGGTCGTAGGGGCCGATATATTCGACGCCCTTGAAGCCGGCGCGCGCGGCGGCGTCGAAGCGGTCGAGGAACTCATGCTCGCCAAAGAGCATCGACAGATTGGCTGAAAAACGCGGCATTCTTTTGTCCTTCTTCTCAGTCGAGCATCACGATCGCGGTCGGCGCATCCTCATGGCTTTCCGCAAGGTCCTCGAATTCGGTGATCTTGTCGATCTCGGTGCCCATCGAGATGTTGGTGACGCGCTCGAGGATGAATTCGAGCACCACCGGAACCCGATGTTCCTTCATCAGCCGCTGCGCCTGCTTGAAGGCGCCGGCGAACTCCTCGGGCTTCCGCACCCTGACCGCCTTGCAGCCCATCGCCTCGGCAACGGCGACATGGTCGACGCCATAGCCGGCCTCGGGATCGCCTGATCGGTTAATGTTCTCGAAGGCGAGGCTGACCTCGTAATCCATCGCAAAACCGCGCTGCGCCTGGCGGATCAGGCCGAGATAGGCGTTGTTCACGACGACGTGGATGTAAGGCAGCTTGTGCTGCGCGCCGACCGCCAGTTCCTCGATCATGAACTGGAAATCATAGTCGCCCGACAGCGCCACGATGGTGCGGTCCGGATCGGCGGCGCGAACGCCGAGCGCTGCCGGCAAGGTCCAGCCGAGCGGGCCGGCCTGGCCGCAATTGATCCAGTTGCGCGGCTTGTAGACATGCAGGAACTGCGCGCCGGCGATCTGCGACAGGCCGATGGTGGTGACATAGGTGACGTCGCGGCCGAACGCCTTGTTCATCTCCTCATAGACACGCTGCGGCTTCAGCGGCACCTGGTCGAAATGCGTCTTGCGTTTCATCGTCTTCTTGCGGGCCTGGCACTCCTTGGCCCAACCCGACCAGTCGCGCAGCTTTCCGGCCGTCTTCCACTCGGTGGCGACGTCGAGCAGCATCTTCAGCGCGGCACCGGCATCCGAGACGACGCCGAGGTCCGGCGCGAAGACACGGCCGATCTGCGTCGGCTCGATGTCGACATGAATGAACTTCTTTCCCTTGGTGTAGACGTCGACGGAGCCGGTGTGGCGGTTGGCCCAGCGGTTGCCGATGCCGAAGACGAAATCGGCCTCCAGCATCGTGGCGTTGCCATAACGGTGCGAGGTCTGCAGCCCGCACATGCCGGCCATCAGCCGATGGTCGTCGGGGATCGCGCCCCAGCCCATCAGCGTCGGGATCACGGGCACACCAGAAATTTCCGCGAATTCGATCAACAGATCCGATGCATCGGCATTGATGATGCCGCCGCCGGCGACGATCAGCGGCTTTTCGGCCGCGTTGAGCATTGTCAGCGCCTTTTCGGCCTGGGCGCGCGTCATCGCCGGCTTGAACGGCGTCAACGGCTCATAGGCATCAATGTCGAACTCGATCTCGGCCAGCTGGACGTCGACCGGCAGGTCGATCAGCACCGGGCCCGGGCGCGACGAGCGCATGAGATGAAATGCCTTCTGCAGCGCCATCGGCACCAGATACGGCTCCATGACGGTAACAGCCCATTTGGCGACCGGTGCGGCGATGGCGGCGATGTCGACGGCCTGGAAATCCTCCTTGTTCAGCCGGGCACGCGGCGCCTGGCCGGTGATGCACAGGATCGGAATGGAATCGGCGGCGGCCGAATATAGCCCTGTGATCATGTCGGTGCCGGCCGGACCCGAAGTGCCGATGCAGAGGCCGATATTGCCCGCCTTGGCACGGGTGTAGCCTTCCGCCATGTGCGAGGCGCCCTCGACGTGGCGGGCAAGGACATGGCGAATGGTGCCCCTCGCCTTCAATGCCGAATAGAGCGGATTGATCGCAGCACCCGGCACGCCGAAGGCGCAGGAAATGCCTTCCTTTTCGAGAACGAGAACCGCGGCATCGACAGCGCGCATCCTGGCCATTTTTCCGACCTCCACTGGGGTGTCATTGTTGGATGGCCGAGGATGTCAGCAAGCCGGCTATTTTTCAATTTTTTCAGAATATTTTTTCATTTCTAGAAAAAGACGCCTATACCCTGATTTCATTCGCTTTTCGGTTTTCCAGGAATTCCCTGCCTCAAGCGAGTGAAAAACTTTTTCATTGCTTGTTCAGTGAAATCGGCGAAACTGGCGCCATGGAAACCACTGAGAAACGACAGCGCGGCCGTCCGCGCGCTTTCAACGGGCCTGCCGAGGCCAATTCGGTGCAATCGCTCGACCGGGCCTTGCGCATCCTGGCCATTGTCGCCGAGGGCAGCGGCCTGTCGCTGAGCGAGATATCGGCGCAGAGCGGCTTGGCCGCCTCCACTGCCTACCGCATGCTGACGACGCTGCAAAACCACGGCATGGTCGAGTTCGACACATCAGACCAATTGTGGTCGATCGGCGTCGAGACCTACCGCATGGGCGCGGCATTCCTGCGCCGTCGCAAGCTGGTCGACCGTGCCCGCATCGTCATGCAGGAGCTGATGGAACGAACCGGAGAGACCGCCAATCTCGGCGTCGCCGAGGATGATTGCGTGGTCTTCGTCAGCCAGGTCGAGACGCATCAGGCGATCCGCGCCTTCTTCCGGCCGGGCACGCGCAGCCCGTTCCATGCGTCCGGCATCGGCAAGGCGGTGCTGGCGCATCTCGAACCGGAACGCGTCGGGACAATTCTGCGCAAGGCCGGCCTGCAGCGCTTCACCGACAAGACGCTTTCCGAGATCCCTGCCCTCGCCCACGATCTGGCTGTCATCAAGCAGCGCGGCTGGTCGGTCGATGACGAGGAGCGGCATCCCGGCATGCGCTGCGTAGCCGCCGCCATCTTCAACGAATTCGGCGAGCCGATCGGCGGCGTCTCGGTGTCGGGGCCGACCGTGCGGGTGACGCCGGAGCGGCTGGCGGAGATCGGACCGATGGTGCGCAATGCCGCGGCCGAGGTGACCAGGATGATCGGCGGCGTGCAAGCCGGCTGATCAGCCCGCCACGGGCAGCGCGCTCTTCGTCGCGATATCGAAGAAATCGAGCAATATCGCCAAGCCGACGCCGCAGGCAGTGAAGATGAGGCCGGCGATGAAGATGCGGTTGGCGCGTTCATAGACGCGCCGCTGCAGGGACTTGATGTCGAGCAGCAGCGCCAGTGCCCGCATCTGCAAGGCGATGCCGGCCAGGATCGGCAGGACGGCGACAAGATGGTAGGCCCGCCACGGGATCGGGTTGGCTGCCCAATGGGTGATGAAGCCCAGCGAAAATGCCAGCAGGATGCCGACAGTGGTGACGGTGCCGTTGCGGAAAACCGTTTCGATCAGGTCTTCCCTGGGATCCTGCTCGTCCAAGCCACCCTCCCTCAGCCGGGTCATCGGGATAGACTAGACGCTCAGAAAATCGCTGTATAGCGCCCCCCAGATCGGATTTCACCGCCTTGCCGTGGCGTTCGAATGCATGCGAAAGGGCGCGGATGAGGAAAACGCTTCAGCTTCTGCTTGTCGCTTCGCTTTACGGATGCGTGGCGACGACACCTCAACCCGATACCGGGGAACAGCGCGTCAATCCCATTCCGTTCTCGCTAGCGCTCGAGGAGGTCGTGACGAGTGGTATCCGCCAGCACCTGCCGGATCCGGCCTCCGCCAGGTTCGGGGCGATTCTCGCCGGCGAGCGAACGCTGAGTGGCCGCCAGGAGATCGTGGTCTGCGGCACCGTCAGCGCCAAGACCCCATCCGGGGGCGGTGACAAGGCGTTTGTTGCCAAGGTCTACCCGGATGCCGGAAGCAGCTTCGAACTCGTCGCGATGAGCGACACTACGGAAACGAGGCATATCGTCGGCAGCACCTGCAGCGCCGCCGGATTGCCGATCGCCGATCCCAGCCCGAAGACGCAACTGTAAGTTTCTGTGAAAAAAGCAAAAAGGGGCCCGCGTGAGCCCCTTTTTCTGTTGCTGAAACAATCCTCCTCCCCTCTCAGAGCCGGCAATAGTGGCTGTAGCCATCGTGACCGATGTAGGTGTCGGAGTCCGGATCGTAGCTCGAGTAGCGATCGAGGCAGCGGCGGACGTGCCAGGAACCGCCGTCTTCGTCGACATAGACGGTGCGCGGCGGCTGCTGGGCGAGCAGGCTGCCAAGGACAAACCCGCCGACGCCAGCGGCGATGCCGATGCCGAGGTCGTGGTGATGCGAATGAGCCGCCGAAGGCTGAACGGTGCCGACCAGCGCGGTGGCGGCGACGGTGGTGGCGATGAGGCCGGAAACGAGTGTGCGCTTGAACATGATGATCTCTCCTTGCTTCGTTGACCGAGGCGATCCATCCGCCTCTTGATCATCTGTCGTCGCGATACCGAAAAAGGTTCGAAGCTTTTTTGATCTTTTTTTGCGGAGATACGGTCGGTTCCTGCCTGTGGCCACGGAGAATGCAAAAAGGGCGGCCGAGGCCGCCCTTCGAACGCGACAGGCCTTGGCATCAAAAGATGATAACCACCCCGTCATGGTGGTGATGATGGTGATGGTGGTGGTGATGCCACCAGTAGTCGCCATGGTCGTCGTCGTAGTGATGATGGTGATGATGCATTCCGTAAGCTGACGACGTCTGAACCGTGGCAGCTAGCGCGCCTGTGGCAACGAAAATGGCGACGAGAGCGGAAGTGAGCGTGCGCTTGAACATGATGATCTCCTGGATCCTTGACCGAGACGACCATTCGCCTCTGGAGATCAGTCGACGCGGCATGTCGAAAGGTTCGAAAGGTGGAGGAGTTTTTTTGCGACACGGGAGGACGGGTGAGTAGTGAGTAGTGAATGGCGGATCACAGGCGCCCGGCCAACCACCCACTACTGACTACTGACTACTCCCCTACTCACTTACCCGTTCACCACATGCCCGTGACATGCCGCAGCCAGAAAGCCAGCGCGATGAAGCCGATGATCGTGGTCACGCCGGTCCAGTCGACATTGGCCTTCTTCACATCGCTGATGAGCTTCACCAGCAGCATCCAGGCGATGACGACGATGGGGAGAATGATGACAAGCCTGATCATGCGACACTCCAGTCCGAAGCGATTGCACCTCACCATTATGTAGGAAGCGTGCCCGCGAATTTCAGCATGTGCATCCAAAGCGTCATCCACCGCCGGGGTAACCGAAAACGGAGTTTTGTCTTTACTGGCGCAACAAATATGCTAACCGGAGCGCCGTGCCCTTGTAGCTCAGCTGGTAGAGCAGCGGTTTTGTAAACCGAAGGTCGGCGGTTCGATTCCGTCCGGGGGCACCAGCTCCCCCGAGACAGTTCGGCCTCTGTTACTCACTCGCCTGCCGAGCAGCGAGGATAAGGCCCAGCACCGATCAGCTACTTCTGCTCTGAAGACCAAGGGAAGTTCACGTATCTGTCGCGGCTGTCGTAGCAGATGTTCCCGTACATCTTCAGATAGGCGTCCCGTCGCGCCGCGTCCGCATAAACCGAGGCTGGGTCCTTGAGGTCGGCCCCATACTGCGCAAGGTTGGCGCTCGTAAGCGCTATCGGAAGGATGTCCATCGCCTGCGGGACGCTTTTGCCTTCGAGCCAGTCGGCTCCAAACTCTCCCATGGCATACCCGAAAACAGGCGAGGACAACGAGATACTCGCCTTGTAAGGGCTGTTGCCCTTCCTGATTTCGGCAACCGCTTCCGCCTCGCCGTCAATTCCGCCAAGGAATTGGTCAGGCCGATCTTTCCCCGCCGCGCGCAACGCTTCCAGCGCACCAAGCACGACGGCGTCGCCGCCGAGCACCACGTCGATGTCCGGATTGGCAAGGAGGATGGTTTGCATGGTTGCGAACCCGCCTTCCTTGCTAACCGGCTTCGGCGCGATATCTGCCACGATCGTCACGCCCGGCATCGCATTCAGGCCGGCGCGCATTGCCTCGAACCGAGGCGCCAGAAACTCCATCGTATCCTGGGTCAGCAGAACGACCTTGGCCTTCCCTCCGAGCCTGGTTTTTATATGATTGATCGCTGCGTCGGTCAGCACCTTGCCCGTTCGATATTGCGGAGCATTGAGCAGCAATGTTGCCGGCGGAGGCACGATGGTGCCAACAAACGCACCCGACCAGATTGCCTGCTGAAGGGCGGGACTGAACGCCGCCGGATCCGGAGACGTGGCAACCATGGCGCCAACCTTTGCCGCCACCAAAGACTGAACCTGGGTTATCGCCTTTCCCACATCATTTTCCACCAGAACTCTTCGATATTCCAAGCCCCGATCTCTTGCGGCCATGGACAGGCCATGGTCGACCCCCTGCAGGAAGTCGCGGTCGTTCTCCTGCACATAGGCAAGCACTTTTGCGAGACCGGCCGGAGCGTTGCATGAGGTCGCGTTTGGATCGAAGGCGGGGAATACTGTCCGCTGTTTAATGCCCGGGCCGCCTTCCCCGGCACTCGCGAAAGTCCCGCTCATCGTGGCAATGAGAAGCAGAGCTATGGCTGACCCTGTTGGCCAACGGCAGGCAATCTTCTTATGATCAAACACGTCTGCCCCCGTCGGCGTCAATTGCTGGCGCCACGACTATCACATCACATTCGCGATGCTGCCGCAGTGATTTTTCCACCTCGCGGCGGCGCGGTCTACTATGCGGCGGTAGAGCGCCGTGGTTTTGTCGAAAACACCAAATGAGCGGCGGTTCCTGGCTGAAGCGTTCGATACTCGATCTT
Source organism: Mesorhizobium kamtschaticum (assembly GCF_056174585.1). Classification (NCBI taxonomy): domain Bacteria; kingdom Pseudomonadati; phylum Pseudomonadota; class Alphaproteobacteria; order Hyphomicrobiales; family Phyllobacteriaceae; genus Mesorhizobium; species Mesorhizobium kamtschaticum. Next base: position 5,042,992 of record NZ_CM149691.1, read on the forward strand.
GGCGCCCAGGCTGATGCACATGGCATGGATGATCCTGCTGCCAACGCCGGTCCCTTTGGCGGGCGTACCTTCAACCTTTCCAACCCCATTGTCTTCAACCACCAGTTCCGCTTGCTCGCCTGGCAGCTTGCTGAGCCGGACGCGGACCTCTCCGACACCATCCGGATAGGCGTATTTGAAGGCATTGGTCACCAGTTCGGTGATCACCACGCCAAGGTTGATGCTGATGTCGGTTTCGAGCTTGATCGGGTCGATGTGGTAAGACAGGCCCACACCATGGACTTGGCTGCGCAGCGAGGTGCGCAGGTGATCGAGCAACCCAATGAGATATTCGTCCAAATCAACCGAGCGGACGTCGGACGAGCCGTAGAGCCGCCTGTGAACCAGCGAAATCGCAAAGATGCGATCCTGGGTTTCGGCGAGCGCTTCCTTGGAAGCGCGATCTCCGACAGCCTTCGATTGCAGGTTCACCAGCGACGAGACCAGAGCCAGGCTGTTGGCGACGCGGTGATTGACCTCTGACAAAAGCACTTCGGCCCGATCGCGCGCCTTGGCCAGGTCCTCGGTGCGGGTGGCGACCCGTTGCTCCAGCTCGCTGTTGAGCGCGTTGACCTCGTCGCGCGTATCGCGAAGTTCTCTGGTGTATCGCGCAGCACCATAGGCTGCTCCGCCAACCACGGCGACGATGACAAACCCGCCGATTGCCGAAACGAGCCGCAGCCATGCGCTGTTGGCACGCTGTTCGGCGACCCCTGACGTCAGCCGGTCATCGGCTCGTCCAATGATCCCCGAAAAGAACACATTGGCTTCGTCGGTCAGGGCCTTGCCTCTGTTGGTGCGGAATATCGCCAGTATCTCCGCGTCGCGCTGATCACGCTTGAGAGCTATCGTCTGATCAAGCTCATCAAACTTGGTGGTTATGATCGCAGACAGCCGTTGCAGCGTGGATTCCGAATTGGGGTAGGATGTCAGCAGGCTTTGCAAAGCCTGCAGATGACGCTGCGCCTGGGCCTTGGCGGTCTGGTAAGGCCCCAGGTAAATTTCGTTCCCGGTGATGACGAAGCCGCGCTCACTCGCCTCTGCAGTCTGCATTGCATTTCTCAACTCGACGGCCGCGATGCGCGTGTCGCGCGCCTCAATCGCATTGTCGAAATATGATTGAGCTCTCTGCCCCAGCCAGAAGTTGGTGGCGACGATGGCCATAAGCGCCGCAAACCCTATGAACAGGGACGCGGACGTGAGTCGGACAATTTTGCTGCTGGAAACTGGCATTCGGGCATTCCTGCCCGATTTCATGCGCGCGCGCCATCATGTAGTGCGAGCTAATAAGACGCGCGCGCAAAACCTGCTGCGCTGCGTTGATTTTGCGCCAACATCTTCCAGCCCTGCGAACTGGTGGAGAACGACGGGGCAGCGGCGCTAAACCGCCCAATGTCCTAGTTCGGGCATATCTCGAAAAAAGCTGACCGTTGGATTTCCGGCAGGCCTTCGAACTGGACCCGAACCACCTCGATCCTTGCGCCAACCTTCTGAAAGACAAGATGCATGTTGTCGTAGTCGTGTTGGGATGCCGTTTTGCCATCTGATCGGGTGACCGTTACGGGGTGGAGGCCGATCCCGATTTCATCGCCGGCAACGATTGCCGATTCAGTGACTTGATCGACAGTGGTCACCAACACGCCGCCGTGCTTGTCCAGGATGGTCGCCGTCGCCTCTCCGCCGGACGGCACCGCAAACGTAACCCTATCCATCGTCGGCTGAGAAATATCCCTGCTGCAATCCGGCGACCACGCGCCCATGAGGCCAAATTGCTTCATGGGCCCTTCGATGTCAGCGCCAAGGGCTGGGGCGGAAAACACACCAGATGCCAAGAGAACCCCGAAAACGCTGCGCATTGCCCCTCCTGCACGCTATCCCATTCGCGTAGCTAGGCACTGAACTTGGGCGCCTCTGTGGCCCGGCTCTCGAATGGTTTCTCACAGGCCGCGCAAAAGACACCCACACCGCTCAGCCGATCCGACCCATCCCCAGGCCGCGATCCCGTCACACCCCAATCGCCGCCACCAGAATCCGGTTCTGCCGACGTAACGCCGCGCGCAGTTCCGGTATCCTGTCCTCGTCTCGCTTCAGGAACTCGATGAACAACATGTTCGTGCTGTTAAAGATCAGGTCGCCGGGCGCCGCGCCGTCGATGTCCTGGCGCAGAAAGGCCGAGCGCCTGCAGCCGGGCGATCAGCGCTCGAATCTGCTCGGCCGGGACCGGTCGAGCGCGGCTTAGGCGTGGCCCAACGATCTGTCGGGCAGCTGCGTCGAGACCGCCATCGGCTGCTGCCACAGCGGCTGAGACGATGGAGCGAGTGTTCGATGTAGATACCAAACGCGTGTCCAGCGTGTCATCGACAAAAGCCGGCGGCTCGATCGCCAGCCGCAGCCCGCCACGAGGCGCTCACGACTTGCTCTGACGCGCCCACCCTGTTGAACGTGTTCCTCACCCTGATCGACTTGTAGACATAAGCGACCCAGATGCCGGTCCCAACAAACGAGGCTATCGGCGCCACCAGCGCATCGCCTGCGAGTACCTGGTTCACCGGAACGCCCAGAATTAAAGCAATCCAGATCGTGTCCAGGACAAAAACGACAGGGATCGCAAGCCACTGAAGCAGAAACAGTTGCGGGAACCGGTGGCTTCGCCGCAGCATCGAAACGAGCACGATCAGCTGAAGCGCCAGAAATCCCAGATTGAGAGCAACCTCGCCATACACCGCCAGCGGCCCATTTGAGAGGGTCATGAGTCGCTGGTAGCCGTCGGTCGAATTGGCGAAGTCAGCGAGTGTGCGCAGCGGTGATAGTGCCTGACCGATCGCCAGCAGCATCAGCCAGCCGCCAAAGCCCACAAGAGCCTCAGGATTCTGTGACGGCTTGGCGGCTGAACGAACAGCAAAGAAAACAGGCACGCCGATCAACAGCAGGACGATCGCCCAATGCCAGATTGAAAACGCCCCCATTTACCCCCCCCTTATTTATGCCCTTATAAGTTGTATCAGATTTCAAACTCAACTCAAGAGGTGAGGCTCGTTGAAACCACATCTGATGCCGAAGCGACGATTTCTCCTGCCTGCTCCTGACTCTCTCACACCCCAATCGCCGCCACCAGAATCCGGTTCTGCCTTCGTATCGCCGCGCGCAACTCCGCTATCCTCGCCTCGTCGCGCTTCACGAATTCGATGAACATCATGTTCATGTTGTTGAAGATCAATTCGCCGAGTGCTGTGCCGTCTATGTCCTGTCGGACCAGGCCAATTTCCTGCAGGCGGGCGATCAGCGCCCGGATTTGTTCGGTCAGTGAGCGGTCGAGGGCGGTGTAGGCCTGGCCGAACGGGCTGTCGGGCAGTTGCGTCGAGATCGCCATCGCCTGCCGCCACATCTCCTTGCTGAGATAGTGCAGCGAGTGCTCGATATAGATGCCGATCAGCGTGTCCAGCGCGTCGCCGACATTGGCCGGCGGCCGGGCGACGACGCCGCGCCCGGCATTGAGCACTTCGTTGACCTCCAGCGAGACGATGGCGCCGAGGATGTCGCCCTTGTTCTCATAGTAATTGTAGATCGTGCCGATCGACACTTCCGCCTGCGCGGCGATGGTTTCGATCTTGGCGCCCTCATAGCCGGCCTCGCGAAAGAGCTCTGCCGCCGCCTCGATGATGCGCCTGTGCCGGTCCGCCTTTTGCCTTGCCCGCAATCCGCTCATATCAGCCTCTTGCCACAAAAACAGAATTGACTCAATTTTAGAATTGGTTCAACTTTTTGCAAGAAGCCACAAAGGCAAGGGAGAACACTCGATGTCCGTCAAATCCGCATCCGGGAATCCGCTTTCCGTCCTGAAGCGCCATCTGCACGCCGCGTGCGCCGCCACGGCACTGCTGCTTGGAGCAGGCAGCCTCGCCGAGGCCGCCGATCTCAACGCGCTGATCTGGTGCGATCATTCCGATCCGGCATTGCTGCAGCCTTTCGAGGAGGCCAACAACGTCAAGGTCAACGTCAAGGAGTTCGAAGGCACTGGGGCTGGGCTCGCCATCGTCGAGCAGTCGCAGCCCGGCGACTGGGACGTGATGGTGATCGACTCGATCGACGTGCCGCGTGGTGTCGAAAAGGGGCTGTTCGAGCCGCTGCCGGAAGACAAGCTGCCGCTGGCCGATCTCTTCCCGCAGGTGAAGATGGACGGGTCCACCGTGGTCGGCGGCAAGCGCTACGGCATCACCGAAAAATTCGGCTACAACACGATCGGCTTCAACAAGACCAAGGTCGATCCGGCCGACATGCAGTCCCTGGCGTCGCTGACCAGCGACAAGTACAAGGGCAAGGTCGCCATCTACGACTATTACCTGCCGGTCATCGGCATGGCCGCGCTGGCCATCGGCAAGAAGACGGCGGAGCTGACCGAAGCCGACTTGCCCGCCCTCAAGGACGAGCTTCTCAAGATGAAGGCCAACGCCAAGCTGGTCGGTGAAGTCACCGCCAGCCAGACGGCGCTGGCCACCGGCGAAGTCGATATTCTGGTCGGCGGCGGCGAATGGGTGACGGCGGGATTGGCCAAGGAAAACCCGGCGCTGGATTTCTCCATTCCCAAGGAAGGCGCGGTGCTGTGGTCGCAGTCGCTCGCCATGTTCAAGGAGTCCAAGAACAAGGATTTGGCACTGAAATTCATCCAGTACATTATGAGCCCGGAAGGTCAGGCGCGGCTTGCGACTTCTTCCTGCTACTGGGGCATGCCGGCCAACACCAAGGCGGCACTGACCGACGACCAGAAGAAGGTCCTGCGTTTCGACGAGCAGCCGGGCTTCCTCGCCCGCGCCCAGTCCTATCCGGCGCCGAACGCCGATCTCGACAAGAAGATGCAGGACATGTGGACCGAAATGCTGCAGGCGAAATGAGCAGATACCGCTCATGAGCACGGCCGGAAACAATGGGCGTGCCCTGCCCCGAGCGGGCCGTGCCCTGCCCTGGGCGCTGGTCACGCCGGCGCTTGGCTGGACGCTGCTGTTCTTCGTGCTGCCCTTCATCGCCATGGGGTTTTCCAGCCTCACGGCGCATGAGGGCGGCGGCTTCACGCTCAGCAACTACAGCCAGTTCTTCACCAACCCCTCCTACTGGCAGGCGATGGTGAACTCGTTGCAAGTGACGGCGATCGTCACCGTGGTTTCGGTGCTGCTCGCCTATCCCTTCGCCTGGATCCTTGCCGAACAGGTGCCCGAACGCTGGCAGCGGCTGGCGCTGATGCTGGCCGTGCTGCCGTTCTGGACGTCCTATGTTGTGCGTTCTTACTCCTGGCTGCTGGTGCTGGCGCAGAACGGCGTCATCAACCGCGCGCTGACCGGCTCCGGCCTGATCGCCGAGCCGCTGCAGCTCGCCAACACTCGGCTAGCCACGGTCACCGGCTTCGTGCATTTCTTCGTCATGCTGCTGACGCTGACGATTTTCGCCAATTTGAAGCAGCTCAGCCCGAGCTACCGCAAAGCCGCCGCCGATCTCGGCGCCGGGCCGGTGCGCACCTTCCTGCATGTCGTCCTGCCGCTTACCTTGCCCGGCATCATGGTCGGCGCCTTCCTGACCTTCGTGCTGTGCATCGGCGACTACATCACGCCGCAGATCCTCGGCGGCAACAACGAGCTTCTGATGCCGCAGCTGGTGATGATGCAGATCGGCCGGCGCGGCGATTTTCCCCTCGCCTCGGCGTTGTCGATCATCCTGATGGCGGTCGTCACCATCGCTTACCTCGCCTGCGCCCGCTGGCTGAAGATCGAGCGGGCCTGAGATGCGCAGGATTGTCCGTGTCGCTTCCTGGCTCTACGCGCTTGCCGTCTACGGCTTCATCTTCCTGCCTGTCGTGGTGCTGGTGCTGTTTTCGCTTCAGGCAACGTCGTTTCCGATCCCGCCCTTCACCGGCCCGTCGCTGCGCTGGTACGAGGCGGTGCTCTCCGACGCGCGGCTGACTTCGGCGCTGGTCAATTCACTGATGGTTGCGGTGCTTTCCTCAGCCACCGCCGTCACGCTCGGCTTCCTCTCGGCCTGGGGCTTTGCACGCTTCGTGCTGCCGGGCTCGGGCCTGCTGCGCGGTTTGATCACGCTGCCGCTGACGGTCAGCTACCTCATCATCGGCATGGGGCTGCTGGTGCTGTTCAACTGGGCCGGCATGCCGAAATCGCTGCTCGCGGCCGGCATCGGCCATGTCGTGATCAACCTGCCGCTCTGCTTCGCCATCATCTACAGCCAGATGGGCGACCACCAGATCAACATCGAGCGCGCCGCGCGCGACCTCGGGGCGCCGGAATGGAAGGTGCTGCTCCTGATCACCGTGCCGGTCATGGCGCCCGCCATCTTCGCCGGCTTCTTCCTGTCGATGACCTTCTCCTGGGACGAATTCGTGATCTCCTTCCTGCTCACCCGCTTCGACACCACGCTGCCGGTGGAAATCTGGAATCTGCTGCGCTCCGGCCTCAACCCGAAAACCAACGCGGTCGGTTCGCTGGTCTTCGCCGTCTCCATCGTCTTGGTCGTGTTGTTCGAACTGACATTGCTGCGCCGGAGAAAGACATGACCGCGCCCCTGGTCGATATCCGCGCTGTCTCGCACCGTTTCGGGCAGCTGGCCGTGCTGAAAGACGTCTCGCTGCGGATCGAGCCCGGCAGCTACACGATCCTGCTTGGGCCATCGGGTTCCGGCAAGACGACGCTATTGTCGATCCTGGGCGGCTTCGTCACGCCCAGCGAAGGCAAGGTGTTCATTCGGGGCGAGGACTGCACCGCGGTGCCGCCGGCGAAGCGCCCGACGACGACCGTGTTCCAGGATTATGCGCTGTTTCCGCATATGAGCGTCGGCGGCAATGTCGGCTTTGGGCTGCGCATGCAGGGCGTCGACGGTGCGACGCGCGCCGCAAAGGCGCGCGAGGCGCTGGCACTGGTCGGGCTGGCTGCCGCCTTCGACAAGAAGCCGCACCAGCTTTCCGGCGGCCAGCGGCAGCGCGTGGCATTGGCGCGGGCGCTGGTGATCGAGCCGGCGGTGCTTTTGCTCGACGAGCCGCTCGGTGCGCTCGACCTCAAATTGCGCCGGCAGATGCAGGACGAGTTGAAGGCGATCCAGAAGCGCGTCGGCACCGCCTTTATCCATGTCACCCACGACCAGGAAGAAGCGATGGCGCTGGCCGACCACTGCGTGGTGATGAATGACGGCCGCATCGAGGACGAAGGCCCGCCTGAGCGCGTCTACGCCAGGCCGGCGACGCGTTTTTCCGCCACCTTCATGGGCGAAAGCACCATCCTTGCCGGCAAGGTGACGGAAACCAAGGACAGGGAAAGCACTGTTGCGACGCCGGCCGGAGCGGTTTTGGTGCCCAGCGCCTTGCCCGCGGGCTCGGCTGTTGCGCTGGCCATCCGGCCGGAGCACCTCATCCTCGGCGAAGCCGCGGGCAGCGCAAGTCTCGGCATGGCGGAAGTAACCGACGTCGTCTTCCAGGGCAGCTTCAAGCGCGCGCTTGCCGTCTCCGTCGAAGACGCCTCGCTGCAGTTCATCGCCAAGCTGCCCGCGTCAGCCACCGTCCAGCCCGGCGACACGGTTGCCGTTTCGTGCGATACCGACCAGATCATCGTTTTGACGGACTGAAATGGCACCCCTTCCGGTCATCGGCGCACCAGACTGGTACGAGACCATCCGCATGGCCGACGGCGTCACGTTGATCCACGAGCCATGGATAAAACCCTTCTTCCGCTGCAACATCTGGCATGTGCGTGGGCGCGACCGTGATCTGCTGTTCGACAGCGGTCTCGGCCATTTCAGCCTGCGCACACATGTGCCGCTGGTGAGCGAGCGCAAGCTGACCTGCGTCGCCAGTCACACGCATTTCGACCACATCGGCTGCCATCACGAATTTCCCGACCGCTGCGTGCACCGGGCCGAGGCGGAGATCCTCGCCGATCCGCGCAACGAATGGACGGCCGCCGGCACATATGCGACCGAAGAGATGTTCGATCGCCAGCCGCAAGGTTGGGACACGGCGCGCTACCGCATTTTAGCCGCGCCGGCCGATCGCCTGCTCGAGCATGGCGATATCATCGATCTCGGCGACCGCACGTTCGAAGTGATCCACCCACCCGGCCATTCGCCCGGCGGCATCGCGCTCCATGAGAGAAAGACCGGCATCCTGCTGTCCGGTGACATCATCTATGACGGCCCGTTGATCGACGACGTCTACCATTCGGACATCCCAGACTATGTCGAGACGCTGCTCGCCATGCGCGATCTCGACGTTTCCGTCGTGCATGGCGGCCATTTCCCGAGCTTCGGCAAGGTGCGCTACCGCCAGTTGATCGACGAGTATCTTGCTCAGAAACGCCTGGCCGGCTGCCACCTGAGCCAGCGCCCCTGAGAAACAGCTACGGCATCAATTCGAAATGCCGCGGAAATGCCTGATGCAGCAGCAGCAGCATGGTCTTGCGCAGCACATTGGTGTCACGGCTCGAAGGGTTGAGATGATCCCAGTACCAGGCGCCGTGAACCAGATAGTTCAGGCTCTCTGACAAGGTGTTGATGTCGACGCCGGCATAGCCGCCGCTGCGCGAAATCTCGATCAGCAGCTCGCGTGCTTCGGCGGTGTAGGCGAGATCGCTCGGCAGGCCGATCTCGTTGTAGATCTGCATGCTCTTGCGGTCGCTGGAGAACACGACAAAGACCGACACCCAGTTCGGGTGCTGCCGGGCGAAGCGCTGCGCGCAATTGACGGCGCCAAGCAGCCTTTCGACCGGCGACAGGCCGGGCGCCCGCACCAGGGTGATCCACAACGCGTCATACTGATCGCTGAGATCTGCAGCACGGCCCGGAACAGGTTCTCCTTGCTGCGAAAATGAAACACCACCAGCGCGTTGGACGAGCCGACATGTTCGGCGATGCGCTGCATGGTGAGGCTCGCCAGGCCCTCCTCGGCGATGAGCTCGATGGTGGCGTCGATGATGCGCTGGACGCTCGCTTCGCCGCGCTCGCGCCGCCGGTCCCTGGGCGGCGCGGCATCGTTTGCCGCGCCCTTCGTCACCGCAGCCTTGCGTTTCTCCGGCTTTGCCATTGTCTTGCGTTGCGCCATTTTCGTCAGGCCTTTCAGACCCGCGGCGGAAATATCCCGCCGCATAAGTTACTCCGGCTATGGCACGTCGCTTCATCCCGGAAGCGTCTCAAAGCGCCGGACGTGTCTCGGCATTTCCATACCATTGGCCCTGAGCCGTTTCATAGGCCAGCCCCGCCCGGAAGACATCGGCATCGCAATAGGTGCGGCCAACGATCTGGATGCCTGTCGGCACGCCGTTGGCGGCGCGGCCCGACGGTATGGTCAGAACCGGGCAGCGGCTCAGCATGTTGAACGGCGTCGTCATCACCCAGCCCAGCGAGGGGTTGACCTCTTTGCCGTTGATCTCGACCCTGTCCCTGGTCTGATCGAATTCCGCCGGCACCGCGGGCAACGCGTTTGTCGGGCAGATCAGCACATCGTAGGTCTCCAGTAACGGGCCGAGCGTCTGGTACATCCTTGCCGCCACATCGAGCGTCGCGACAAAGTCCGTAGCTTTCGACTTCTGCCCATCCTCGGCAAACCGCCTGGCATAGCTGGTCATGTCGCTGGCGTGTTCCGCAAGCAGTTGCGACAGCGACGCGCCGAAAAGGTGCTCGAGATAGGCCATTCCGGCCTTGAGCACCCTGTCATCCCAGCCAAGATCGACTTCCTCGACCGTGGCGCCGAGCGAGCGGAACACATCGCAGACGGCAAGCGTGTTCTTGCGCACGTCAGGGTCGACTTCAAAGGAGCCGAGATCCATCGAAAAAGCGATCTTCCAGCCTTTGATCGGCTTGTAGTCGAGCGGCAGGCGCAGTTTGGGACGCAGCGTGGCGATGTCGAGCGGGCTCGGTCCGGCCATGACATTCTGCAGCAGGATCGCATCCCTGATGTTTCGCGCCAGCGGCCCGGTGTGGCAATAGAAGTCGAGGTTGAAGGGCGGCTCGTCCGGATTGCGGCCGTAAGGCGGCTTGAAGCCGACAAGACCGCAGGCCGAAGCCGGAATGCGGATCGATCCGGCAATGTCCGAACCGGTGGCGATCGACGACGTGCCGGAAGCCAGCGTTGCCGCAGAACCTCCCGACGAACCGCCCGGCGTGAAATCCGGATTCCAGGGATTGCGAGTGACGCCCCACCGCTTCGACCAGGTATAACCGGCGCAGCTGAATTCCGGCGTCGCCGTGCGCGCATGCACGATGCCGCCAGCCTTGATGATGCGCTCGTTCATCGTCGAGGTGTGGCCGCCTATGGCATCCCTGGACAGCAGCGAGCCATGCGAAGTCGGCTTGCCCTTGATGTAGCTTTCGTCCTTGATGCCGATCGGCAGACCTTCCAGCGCGCCGGTCCTGGCGCCCCTGGCGTATTTCGCCTCGGCCTTGGCGGCCAGCCCCATCGCTTCCTCAAAATGCGTGAATGTGAAGCAGTTGATCGTCGATTTGGTGGCTTCGGCGCGGCGAATTGTGGCTCGCATCAATTCGACGGGTGAGAGTTTCTTCGCCTTGAACAGCCGCAGCGCCTCATGGGCCGGCATGTAGCAAAGGTCGAGATCGGACATCATAAATCTCCTGCGATCACGAGATCGCATTTGGCATGAAAGGTTGCCGGACCGCACGTCGCGGCCCGGCGGCTGTTCGTTGGGAGCGGTGGCGCTATTTCTGAAGGTCGGTCCAGATTTTCGTGTAGAGCGCCTGCACATCCGGTGGGCAGGCCGGCATGAACTGGCCCTTGGCGGCAAATTCAGCCGGGATATTCACCTCCGGTGCGTTCTTCATATCCTGCGGCATGAAGGCTTCCGAGCCCTTGATCCCGTTCGAATAGCGGGCGAAGGCCGAGATCAGGGCGGCGTTTTGAGGGTCCATGATGAAGTTCTGGAACAGCTTGGCGTTCTCGACATTCTGGCGTCCTTGAGGACGGCGACATTGTCCATCCAGATCGGAAAACCCTCCTTGGGATAGCCGTAGACGATCTTGTCGTTCTGCAGCCGCTCGCGCAGCGATATGCCGTTCCAGTTGACGCCGGCGGCGATGTCACCCCTGCCCAGCCCGTCGACGGCCGCGTAGTCGAGCGAGAGCCATTTCGCCTTCGCCTCGACCAGCTTGTCATGCACCTTCTTCAGCACCTGCATGTCGTTGGTGCAGTACTGGCCGCCCTCATAGGCGATGGCGAGGAACATGATGTCCCCCATTTCGGGCACGACATTGATCTTGCCGACGAGCTCCGGCGGCGGATCGAGGAAAAGCGCCGAGGTGTTCGGGTCGCCGGCATAGACCGACTTGTTCACCGAAATGCCGGTCGTTCCCCACTGCCACGGAACAGTGTATTTGCGGCCCGGATCGAAGGGAACGTCGACCCATCGCGGATCGACATTCTTGAAATTCTCCATCTTGTTGGGATCGGTCTCCAGGAGCAGACCTTCACTGATCCAGATCGGCACGACGCTGGCCGAGGGCACGACGATGTCATAGCCGGATGCGCCCTGGCGGACCTTGGCCAAAGCGGTGTCGTTGGAGTCGTAGTCGGTGACGGTGACCTTGATCTTGTAGGTCTCTTCGAACTTCTTGATGAGGTCCGGGTTGGTGTAGTTGCCCCAGTTGTAGATTTGGAGCTCGCCATCGGCGCGGGCAACCCCTGTTGCGGCGAGCAGCGACAGCCCGACGGCCGCCGCGGTCAGTTTCCAGTTCATGCTAGTGCTCCCATTGTTGGGACCGGCTGCGCTACCGCCGCGGTCCATTTCCTGCTGATAGAGCCCGGTGACGCCCTTCCCCGATGACGGGCTGGACGGCTGTCAAGGCATTCCCCACTCGCGGCCATTCACCGGCACATGCCGGCTGGCCAACTCGGTTATGACAGAAGCTAAATTATAACTAACTATATAGTCAATATCTTTTCGCGAACTACGGTGGACACCTGGCAGGCTGCAAGACCGCGTCGCCAGGACTCTTGTCGTCGGCTTCGGTATCCGGTGTGGGCGGCGCGCCGGTTTCATCGGCATGTGGCCGTGGACCGGCCCCGAGGCAGCAGCGTTCCCGATCGATTTCCAGGGGCGGCATCAACAGCCGGCTGAAGGACGGGCCCTAGCTGTCTGGCCGGAATGTGGGCTGCCATACTATGAGACAGGCGACCGGACCGCCTTCTACGGCAACGTCGATTTGCACGTGATGGCGCGGTGAACGGTAGGTTCGCGACAAAGAGCGGCCAAAGCCGGACATCAGCTGGAATTGGCTGCCGGAAGCGAGATCGTATAGCGCGGCGGCGTCGACGCCGTCCGGCCCCTCCTCCATTGCTTCAGCCGGTCTCTCAAGCGGATCGGAGGTTTCTCGTAGATTGGAGCAGCCAGGCCGGCGACCTCGTAGTAGCCGTCGAGAATGTTGGTGCGCAGCAATTGGCGTTCCTGTGCATAGAAACTGAAATGCGCGACGATCAGGTCACCAAGAATCTTGCCCGGCCGATCCTGTTTGGTCGGTAGCGTCGCGGAAAGCCACTCTTCCTCATCGCCTGACGGCGGATGGAAATCCTCCCCCAGACCGACAATATCCGACCCGAAGAAACCGATCGCATTGATAGAGAAGCGCGACAGCCTGATCTCCCGGTCCGAGACGCGGAAGTCATCGAGCCGGTTGGAGCGGACAGCTTCGATGAAGACCGGATGAAGCGCCTGCGGAAAGCTGGCATGGGCCCAGGAGAATTCGCATGACGCCTGGCACGTAAGCGGGCCGTCCACCACAACCCTGGAAAGCTGTTTGATCAGTGAATTGCAGATGGCGTTGTTGATGATCAGCGGCGCGTACCAGATGGCTGATCCTCGTTCGGCCATGACCCTGGCCATGAATTTTTGAAAGAAACCGTCCTCAACAAAAACCACATCGTCGTCGAGGCGCAAATAGAAAGCGTCGACATCATCGCAAAAACGATAGAAGTCACCAATGACCTTGAACCCGCCATTGGCGTGTGGAAGTTTTTTGATCCTGCAACGTGGATCGGAAGCGGCCAGTCGCTGCAGGTAGGCTCGATCGGCTTTGTTGCGGCAGTTGTCCCACAGGTGCCATTCGTGCACATCGGAGCTTTTCAGAACATAATGGCTGAGCAAGCGAAGATATTTCTCGCGCCCGGCCGGCGTCACGACGATAAGTTTCATGGATGTCAGACCCTACGGTGGCCGCTATTTACTCGACCGATCGATCAACGATATCGATAAAATAAATGTTCGGATTCAGAAGATTTCTTCTAACCTATACAAAGACCATCAAAGCCACCAAAATATTTTGATCCATCCAGCCGGAATACCTCGTTTCCAAACACTTCAGTCGGACGTCGTTTTTCGCTTGAATCATCACCAACAGCAGCGAATAAGGCGCTAACGCTGAACACTGAATGGATACGGCCGGATGGACAAGAACCTGCTTGGAAAGGCTGACATCCTGATTGTCGGCGCAGGCTTTTATGGCGCGACGCTCGCCGAGCGCATCGCCACGCAACTCGGCCGGCGCGTGCTGGTGATCGACCGGCGCCAACACATTGGCGGCAATGCCTATACCGAACAAGATCCCGCCACCGGCGTCGAGATCCATCGCTACGGGCCGCATCTGTTTCATACATCCAACGAGGAGGTCTGGAACTATCTGCGCACCTTCACCGGTTTCACGGCCTATCGCCATCGTGCGTTTTCGACCTATCGCGACAAGGTCTATCCGCTGCCGATCAACCTCGCCACGATCTGCCAGTTCTTCGGCAAGCGGTTGAGCCCCAATGAGGCGCGCGGCATGATTGCCGAGCAGGCGGCGGAGCTTGGCGATCGCCCTCCGGCCAATCTTGAGGAGAAGGCGATTTCCCTCGTCGGCCGTCCGCTCTACGAGGCTTTCATCAAGGGCTATACCGCCAAGCAATGGCAGACGGACCCGCGCGAACTGCCGGCACAGATCATCGCGCGCCTGCCGGTCCGCTACACATTCGAGGACGGCTATTTCAACGACCGCTTCCAGGGCCAACCCGTGGATGGCTATACGGCGATCTTCGAAAAGATGCTCGCGCATGAGCTTATCGAAACACGGCTTGGCGTCGACTTCTTCGATATCAAACCCTTGCTGCCAAAAGACCTGCCGGTCGTCTACACCGGTCCGATCGACCGCTATTTCGACTACTCAGAGGGCGAGCTCGGCTGGCGGACCATCGATATCGATCTCGAGGTCATGGACACGCCGGATCATCAGGGCACGGCGATCATGAACTATGCCGACGAGGCCGTGCCCTACACCCGCGTCGTCGAGTTCCGGCATTTCAATCCCGAACGCGAGCACAAGAGCGACAAGACACTCATCGGCCGCGAGTATTCCCGTTTTGCCGGCCGCAGCGACGAGCCCTACTATCCATCGACACACGCCGGGATCAGGCGGTGTACCGTCGTTATCTCGAACGGGCGGCGGCCGAGAAAACCCTGCATCTGGGCGGACGGCTGGGCACCTACCGGTATCTCGACATGCATCAGGCGATCGGCGCGGCCTTGAAGGCCTTCGAAACCGTGCTTGGCCCCTATTTCACCGGCGAGCTCGATTCAGTTTCACGGTCGCTATGACGGATCGGGGCCCAGGCTCAGGCTGATGCCGCCGATCTGCCGTCAGTCGCAATCTGTCGGCGAAACCATTCCAAGGTGCGCCGTATCCCTTCCTGGTAACTGGTCTTTGCCTCCCATCCGGGAAGAACCTGTCTTACCAGGGTCAAGTCCGGGCACCGGTTCGTCGGATCTTGCGGGGCAGGCGCATGGTGTTCGATGCGGCTGCCCGGCACAAGCGAACTGACGAATTTCGCGGTCTCGAGAACCGAGACCTCGCGGCCGTTGCCGATGTTCAAGGGGCCGCGGTGCGAGATGCTGTCACGCCAGAAGAAACGCTCCAACCCATCGACGATATCGTCGACGTAACCCCAGCTGCGCGATTGCGAACCGTCGCCATAGACGGTCAGGATTCCCGCGGTCAGGGCCTGGCTGACAAAATTCGAAACGGCGCGGCCATCATCAATGCGCGTTCGCGGCCCATAGGTGTTGAACAACCTGACGACGCGGACATCGAGCCCGCTGACGCGTTGCTCTTCAAACAGCAGCGCCTCGGTACAGCGCTTGCTTTCATCATAGGAAGCCCTTGGCCCGGTGCAGTCCACGGATCCCCGGTAGCTCTCCGGTTGCGGCGACACCATGGGATCGCCATAGACTTCCGAGGTCGAGGCGAAGCAGAAGCGACCGCCGGGCCTGAGCAGCGATAGAAGATTGAGCGCGCCGCCTATGTTGGCCCTGATCGTGCGCGCCGGCTCGCGCATGTACCATACGGGCGAAGCCGGTGACGCCAGATGGATGATCTCATCGAAATGCCGGCTGGCCGTGAAGCTTTCGGCATCGGCAATCTGCAGGCTGAATCGCGGGTCCGCGACATGGGCAATGTTGTCGCGCAAACCGGTCCACAGATTGTCGACGACGACAAGCCTTTCCAGATCATCGCGCCGCAGCAGGCGATCGACAAGATGGGAGCCAATGAAGCCACAGCCCCCGGAAACCAACACACTGCGCGGCATGCGCACTCCCTTCCAGAAACCCGGCCGGTCAACGCGCCGCAGCGCCTGTTTTCCCAGTATGATGGAAACTGGATTCTATCCAGATAAGTCTTCTATCAGTGCTTTTATCGACACCGCAATTGCAACGACCAAACTTGTCCTGCGTCAGCCGGTGGCCGCTCGCCCGATGAACTGTTGCCGGGATAGACCGAGCGTTGCCAGTACTTGGCGCGGATGGGCGAGCATATTTTGGCGGGCTACAACGCCCGTTGCGGGCAAGGCATCCCGGCGGCATCGCCACAGCGTGACGCCGTGGGCAGCGGTCTGTTACTCATTGCTTCCGACTGGCGCACAAGCTCGGCGAAGACCAGCGCGAAGCTACCCAGCATGAGAAAGACGATGATCAGGCGTGCTACCGGCAATATGTCGGCCTCGTCTGGCTGGTGCGTACCCCCGAACATCAGGATAGTCCCGGGATGATACGCACAAATCAAATGTGCCACAGCGTCCTTTGGCATCCCGAAGGATACTGCGGTGCTGCGGGCGCCCCCACGCCATCCATGCCGGCTAACATGATCGATCCGCCTTTACGAGAGTTTAAGCCCCGCCTTAACCATCACATTCACCCGCGCCCTGTCATGAAGCGCGACCTGCCGGTCCTATGATGCCGTCGCGGCATGGCTTTGCCCACCGGCGCAACGGCTCTTTGCAGACCCGCCCGCACCATGCTACCCCGGCGCTGGCGCGACCAGACCCGCCGCCAATCGGTCGCGATCGGGGAGCCATGAGCACAGCCGCCAACAGCATCGCC
Organism: Mesorhizobium kamtschaticum; assembly: GCF_056174585.1. Taxonomy (NCBI): domain Bacteria; kingdom Pseudomonadati; phylum Pseudomonadota; class Alphaproteobacteria; order Hyphomicrobiales; family Phyllobacteriaceae; genus Mesorhizobium; species Mesorhizobium kamtschaticum. The sequence goes on from NZ_CM149691.1 coordinate 5,059,425, forward strand.
TTCGTCTCGTCGGACACAGCAGATGCCAAGGCGGCGCTGGAAAGTCTGTCGGCGCGTTATGGCCAATGTTCGATCGCGGAGGCCGCGGTCGTGGTGGCCCTGGGCGGCGACGGCTTCCTGCTGCAGACCTTGCGCGACACGATGGGAACGGGAAGAAGGTCTACGGCATGAACCGTGGAACCATCGGGTTCCTGATGAATGAGTACCGTTCCGGGGGACTCACCGAGCGAATCGCGGCCGCGGTCGCCGAAACCATCCGCCCGCTGGAAATGCTGGCCGTCACCTCGGAAGGCGAAACCGTTTCGGCGCTGGCGATCAACGAAGTTGCGCTGTGGCGCCAATCCTATCAGACAGCCAAGATCCGCATCAGCATCGATGAACAGATCCGGCTCGAGGAACTCAGCTGCGACGGCGTGATGATCGCCACGCCAGCCGGATCCACCGCCTACAATCTCTCCGCGCACGGCCCGATCTTGCCGCTCGACGCACCACTGCTGGCGCTGACCCCAGTCAGCCCGTTTCGCCCGCGCCGCTGGCGTGGCGCTTTGCTCTCCAACAAGGCGACGGTGCGCTTCGACATTCTCGAGCCGGAAAAGCGGCCGGTGAACGCCGCCGCCGATCACACCGAGGTCAAAGCGGTGACGTCGGTGACGGTGCGGGAATCGCCGACTGCGACGGCAACCCTGCTGTTCGATCCCAATCATTCCTGGAACGAGCGCATCCTGGCCGAACAGTTCCGGTACTGAGCCGGCACACAGACAAGCGGCCGGATTAAGCATCGCGATTAAGGTTACAACTTCACAATCGTGCCAATCCCGCCCGTTTCTGTTGACAAATCGCGGACTTGCGCCTAATCGCAATACCAATCTTGCAGGCGCGTGGCGCTTGCCGCGACAGACGCCGTTGCGCTTCCCCGAACCAGCCAAAGACAACAACACTTGTCCTCAGACACCACGACCGCTCAAGAAGCGTTGACCTTCGCAGACCTCGGCCTGTCGCCGAAGGTTCTTTCCGCAGTCACCGATGCCGGCTACACCCAGCCGACGCCGATCCAGGCTGGTGCCATCCCGCACGCCTTGCTCGGCAAGGATATTCTGGGCATCGCCCAGACCGGCACCGGCAAGACGGCTTCCTTTGTGCTGCCGATGCTGACCCGCCTCGAAAAGGGCCGGGCACGCGCCCGCATGCCGCGCACGCTGATCCTGGAGCCGACGCGCGAACTCGCCGCCCAGGTCGAAGAGAATTTCATCAGATACGGCAAGAACCACAAGCTCAACATCGCGCTTTTGATCGGCGGCGTGTCGTTCGACGAGCAGGACAAGAAGCTGGAGCGTGGCGCCGATGTGCTGATCGCGACGCCCGGTCGTCTGCTCGACCACCGCGAACGCGGCAAGCTGCTGCTCAACGGCGTCGAGATCCTCGTCATCGACGAGGCCGACCGGATGCTCGACATGGGCTTCATTCCCGATATCGAGCGTATCTGCGAAATGATCCCGTTCACCCGGCAGACGCTGTTCTTCTCGGCGACCATGCCGCCGGAAATCACCAAGCTGACGGAAAAATTCCTGCACGCGCCCGTGCGCGTCGAGGTTTCGAAGGCTGCGTCCGCCGCAACCAACATTATCCAGCGGCTGGTGAAGTCCGGATCGAAGCCTTGGGACAAGCGCGAAACGTTGCGCAACCTCATCAAGGCCGAAGACGCGGAGCTGAAGAACGCCATCATCTTCTGCAACCGCAAGGTCGAGGTGTCGGAACTGTTCCGCTCGCTGCTGAAGTATGATTTCGATGCCGGCGCCCTGCACGGCGACATGGACCAGCGCGCCCGCATGCAGATGCTGGCCAATTTCCGTGACGGCAAGCTTCGTTATCTCGTGGCTTCGGACGTCGCCGCGCGCGGCCTCGACATCCCCGATGTCAGCCACGTCTTCAACTATGACGTGCCGATCCATGCCGAGGACTATGTCCACCGCATCGGCCGCACCGGCCGCGCCGGGCGCTCCGGCAAATCCTTCACCATCGCGACCAAGTCGGACACCAAATACATCGACGCCATCGAACGGCTGATCGGCAACAAGATCGAATGGCATGACGGCGACCTGTCGACGGTCGTGGCCAGCGAAGGCGGCGAGGACGATGCTCCGCGCCGCGGCAAGGGCGCGCCGCGCCGTGCCGGCCGCAAGGACGACGATCGCAAGGACAGGGGTGAGCGCAAGAAGGGCGGCGAACGTCGCGCCAAACACAGCGAGGAAGATGCCTCGCCGGTAGTCGCACAGCAGGAACAGCCCGATGTGGCTGAGACGCCCGTCGCCGACATTGGCGAACGGCGTGCGCGCAAGGAGGCGATCCGTTCGGAAAACACCGAACGCAAGTCCTCCGATCGCAACGAACAGCGTGCACCGGAACGGGGCGATACCAGGCCGCAGCGCGACAGCAACCGCCCTGCCCGTCACCGCCACCAGGAAGACAACGACACCACCGTTGGCTTTGGCGATGACATGCCGGCCTTCATGCGCATCGTCGCCAAGGTCTGATCTCCGTCCGCTTTGGAAGGCAAGCCGGCGATCCGGCTTGCCTTCGCGGTAAGCTTCTGGCCCGCCTCGACCGTTACATCGGCCCAGGCATCATCTTGGTCGGCTTCTCCAGCATCGGAAAGTCGGCCTTGGTGCATTTCACGTTCGGGTTCGTCGGGCTGAACATGCCGTTCGGATTGTTCCTGAACAGCCAGGCGTGAAGATCGTAGTGGACGAACTCCCTCGGAATGAGCGGATAGTGTCCCTCCATCGGACCCATGAAGGTTTGGCCAAACAGCTTCGGCGGCGCTTTGACGTCCGGGGTCAGCGGCACCAGCCATTCCACGCCGACCAACTTCAGGCCTTTCTTGGTCGGCTCGTAGATCAGCACGTTGGGCTTCATCGGGTCGAGTTTCTGGCCGACACTTGGAACGTTGACGAAATGGATGCCCATGGCGCCTTTCGGGTATTCCATCGCGCCCGCTATCTTTTCTCCGCTGTAGTAGACGCAGCCGACGGTCGACAGATAGAGGTCGCGAACGGCGGCAGTGTAGTCCTCATATTTGGCGAGCGACTTTTTCAAGGCATCGATGTCGGCCTTGTTGGCGTCCTCGGCCCAAGCCGTAGCGACCCCCAACCATGCGCCTGCAACACCGGTCAAAACGAGGACGCCGCAGCGCCCAAGGCCTGTTCTTGTCATGCATTCCTCCCAGACTTTCTGATCTGGCCGTGCAAGACCGAGGCGGAAAAATGCTTATCGCGCGGCCAGTTGTACCGCCTCATCCCCTCTGGAACGGGACGATGCTATTCCTTTCCATGACTGCGGCAAAGTCGTTAATTAGAACTAACTAATTCTCCGGCGCCGTATCTGAAGAGCGTCGACGTCCCTCAAACAAAAAAGGCCCCTTGCGGGGCCGTTTTTCGTTTCAGATCGATACCGCTCAGGTGAGCGGCGACAGCTGGATTTCGACGCGGCGGTTCTGCTCGCGGCCGGCGGCCGTCGCATTGGATGCGATCGGCCGCGTCTTGCCGAAGCCGGTGACGGCGAAGCGGCGCTGATCGACGCCCTGACCGGACAGATAATTGGCGACCGCCAGTGCACGGCGCTGCGACAGATCGAAATTGTGCTGCTCGCCGCCGGTCGAATCGGTATGACCGAACACGTCGACCGTGGTCTGCTTGAATTTCTTCAGCACCAGCGCAACCGAGTTCAGCACCGGATAGAAGCCGGGCTTCACCGCATCCTGATCGACATTGAAGGTGATGTCAGACGGCATGTTGAGGATGATCTGGTCGCCACTGCGGGTGACGCTGACGCCAGTGCCCTCGAGCTGCCGGCGCAATTCGGCTTCGTTCTGGTCCATGGTGGCACCGATGGCGCCGCCGGCCAGCGCACCGATGCCGGCGCCGATCAGCGCGTTGCGGCGGTCATTGCCGCCGGCAAGCAGACCAAGGCTGGCGCCCGCCAAGGCACCGAGACCGGCACCCGCGGCGGTGTTGGAAATCTTCTGGTCGCCCGTATACGGGTCAGTGGTGGTGCAGGCGCTCACGAGCAAAGCCGTCGCCACGACGACGAGAACGGTCTTCTTCATAGGATGGTCCCTCTCCAAGTCACGCCTTTGCGATGGCGCCAAATCAGCCCTTCCCGCGACTTCTAACATGAAATGCGGCGAAAAACGGAACGGCAAAAGCACCGACCGCAGCTTTTCCACCCAACGCCGATTGCCGGCTGACCGGCCGGGAGAGCTACCAGAGATTCTTGCCGTCGATGACCACCACTTCGATCTTGTCGAGGTCCAAATCATCGAACAGCCGCGAATTGACGCTGATCTTGGGATTGTCGAAATCCGGCTTGCCGGTCGACCAATCCGGCGTTTGCGTGAAGGTGCCGCAGCCGCAAGTGGCGCAAAAACCGTGCTTTACGGTTTTCGAGCCCCACTCATAGACAGAAACGTTTTCCAGCGGGCTGGTGAGCTTGAATTGTGACGGGACGTAATAGGCCCAGAGCGAGCCGCGTTTCGAGCAGAACGAACAGGTGCATTGCGTCACCGTCTGCGGTGCCTCGGAAACCTCGAATGTCGTCGCCTTGCAGTGGCAGCTTCCCTTGATGGTCATCAACATCACCTCTCCATTGTCCGCCGCCCATGCGGCAGGGCACCATAAAGAAGCGATCCTGACAACTATCCGTCAGCAGGCTCTACGCTGAACAGCCGACAGCAAATTCAGTAGGACGATGGCGGCACGAAGAGGCAGATGGTCTTGCCGGCATCGAGCCCCGCCTCATGGGCGCACCAATGGAATTCGCCGTCGGGCGAATCCTTGATCCGTCTGTCGCTGTAGGCCAGCACCTCCCCGGTGTCCTTGATGACATAGCCTTCCGGGCGCTCGCTGATCGAGGTTTGCGACACCTCGTGGCAGTCGTAGTTCGCACAGCAGGCAAACGGATAACTCCAGCCTTGCGGCCTGGCCGCGGTCGGCTTGGCGTCATGCGCCAGGGCCGGCGACATCAGGACGGCGATCGCAGAGGCCGCGAACAGAGGAAGGAGCAGCTGGCCAACCGATGGAGCGGCGATGGCCGATCTGGAATTGGCGGCAAACATGGGAACGTTCCTTTCAAACGAGGTTCAAGCGTTTCGCTTGCCCGTTCCTGGAACGTGTCTTCCCAGCGGCCAATCGTCAGCAGATATGCCGCGACCGGCCATAAATGCTTTTGTCTCCTCCTGCCTCAAATGGTGAGCCGAAATGTGAGTCGGCGCAAGAAATTGCTGCGTGGCCGGCCCGCACCTGTTGCTGGGCCGCCCAAGGCAGCAACCAGGTGATCTCACAACTATACGGCAGTGGTCGTCGGCGGTGGCCCGCTTCGTCCTGTGCGAGCGGTCACAATCCAGGTCTGCGGCGAACGCCGTCAGTCCAGATCGGCCACAGCCTCACCCGCGCCACCCTCGATGCGTTGCGACAGCGAGGCCTCCATGAAATCGTCGAGGTCGCCATCGAGCACGCTCGACGGGCTGGTGCTTTCGACACCGGTGCGAAGGTCCTTCACCAGCTGGTAGGGCTGCAGCACGTAGGAACGAATCTGGTGGCCCCAGCCGATATCGCTCTTCGAGGCTTCGGTGGCGTTTGCAACCGCCTCACGTTTCTTCAGCTCTTCCTCGTAGAGGCGCGAGCGCAGCATCTCCCAGGCCTTCGCCTTGTTCTTGTGCTGCGAGCGTTCAGCCTGGCAGGCGACCGCAATGCCGGTCGCGATATGGGTGATGCGTACAGCCGAATCGGTGGTGTTGACGTGCTGGCCACCCGAACCGGACGAGCGATAGGTGTCGATGCGCACATCCGATTCCGAAACATCGATCTCGATCCTGTCATCGACGACTGGATAGACCCAGATGCTGGAGAAAGACGTATGGCGACGCGCATTGCTGTCATAGGGAGAAATGCGCACCAAGCGGTGGACGCCCGATTCCGTCTTCAGCCAGCCATAGGCATTGTGGCCCTTGATGAGCAGCGTGGCGGATTTGATGCCGGCCTCTTCGCCGTCGTGTACTTCCAGCACCTCGACCTTGAAGCGGCGGCGTTCGGCCCAGCGCGTATACATGCGCAACAGCATCGAGGCCCAGTCCTGGCTTTCGGTGCCGCCGGCGCCGGCATGAACTTCGAGATAGGTGTCGTTGGCGTCGGCTTCACCCGACAGCAGCGTCTCGACCTGGCGGGCCTTGGCCTCGCCCTGCATCGAGCGGATGGCGGCTTCAGCTTCCGCCACGATACCTTCGTCGCCTTCTTCCTCGCCAAGCTCGATCAGGCCGATATTGTCTTCGAGCGCCTGAGTGAAACCCTTGACCGCTGTGATGCCATCTTCGAGACCCTGGCGTTCGCGCATCAGCTTCTGCGCTTCCAGCGGTTCGTTCCAGAGGCTGGCGTCCTCGGCACGGACATTCAGGTATTCAAGCCGCTTTATGGCCTGATCCCAGTCAAAGATGCCTCCTCAGCAGGGTTATCGCCTGCCTGATCTCGTCGACAATATTCTGCGTTTCCGCGCGCATGGCCTGATATTTTGTCCTGTTGCTGAAGTGACACTTCGGTCGGCGCGATACATAGGGACGGCGCCGCCATGTGTAAAGCGAAATGGGCCGGCTCCCAGGCCAGCCCAGCAGTCGGCATTGGACCCGTCAGTAGAGGCCGCCGCCGCCGTCCTGGATAGCCTGGTTGGCCTGCGGCGACAGCGGGCCGCCCGACGCGTTGGAGCCGTCGGCGCCCATGCCGATCACCCAGTAGCTGTCGGCGGGACCAGTGCCCGGCTTGAAGGCCTCGATGATGGTGCCCGGATCGCCCGACGCGGCACGCATGCCGGTCTTGCGATTGATGGCGACCAGGTTCATGCCGTCGGGAACCTTGAAGTCGACATTGGGCGTGCCGTCCAGCGCCACACGCATGAAATCCTTGAAGATCGGGGCGGCGAGACCGCCGCCGGTGGCGCCATGGCCAAGGCCGCGCGGCGTGTCGTAGCCCATGTAGAGACCGACCACGAGATTCGGCGTGTAGCCGATGAACCAGGCGTCCTTCTCGTCGTTGGTGGTGCCGGTCTTGCCGGCGATGTGACGGCCGAGTTCACCGATGGTGGCGCCGGTGCCGCGTTGGACGACGCCTTCCATCATCGAGGTGATCTGGTAGGCGGTCATCGGATCGAGCACCTGCTCGGAAGTGTCGACCAGTTCCGGCTCCGGCTGGTTCTTCCATTCAGGCGCGTTGCAGCCTTCGCAGCCACGCTCATCCTGCTTGAACACGGTCTTGCCGTAGCGATCCTGGATGCGGTCGATCAGCGATGGTTTGATCGATTTGCCGCCATTGGCCATGATCGAATAGGCCGAAACCATGCGCATGACGGTCGTCTCGCCGGAGCCCAGCGCCATCGGCAGATACGGCGCCAGGTGGTCATAGACGCCGAAGCGCTCGGCATATTCGACGACCAGCTTCATGCCCATGTCGTTGGCAAGCCGCACCGTCATCAGGTTGCGCGACTTCTCGATGCCGGAGCGCAGCGTTGCCGGCCCGGCGACGGTGCCGTCATAGTTCTTCGGCGTCCAGGTCGTGTTGCCGCTCTGGATGGTGATCGGTCCGTCCATGATCACCGAGGCCGGCGTATAGCCATTGTCGAGCGCGGCCGAATAGACGATCGGCTTGAACGAGGAGCCCGGCTGGCGCATGGCCTGGGTGGCGCGGTTGAATTCCGACTGCGAATAGGAGAAGCCGCCGACCATGGCCAGCACGCGGCCGGTGTGCGGATCCATCGCGATCAGGCCACCTTCCACCTCGGGAACCTGACGCAGGCTGTAGGTATTGTCGGAACCTTCGTTCTTCTGCACGAAGATGACGTCGCCCGGCTTCAGCACGTCGGCCGGCGACTTGGCCTTGACCGTCTTGCCGTCGACCAGATGGCGCATGGCGAAACCCATGTCGTCCTTGCTGACGGTGCCTTCGACGCGCTCCTTGACGATCTCGCCCGATGCCTGACGCGCGGGTTGCAGGCCGATCGAGAGGCCGGTCGCCGAGGAGTCGAGCACGACGGCGAGCGACCATTCGGGAACGTCTTCCAGTCCCTTGACGGCGCCCAGCGGAACGCCCCAGTCGCTCGACACATCAATCGACGTTACTGGCCCGCGATAGCCACGCAGCGTGTCGTATTTCATCAGGCCGTTCTGCATCGCCTTGCGGGCAATGAGCTGAACTTTCGGGTCAAGGGTGGTGCGAATGGAAAGGCCGCCTTCATAGAGCGCATTCTCGCCATAGCGGGCGATGATCTGGCGACGAACCTCCTCGGTGAAATACTCGCCCGCGAATAGATAGGAGCCAGTGCGGCGTGGAGCGACACCAAGCGGCTCGGCCTTCGCCTTCGCACCCTCTTCTGGGGTCACGTAACCGTTCTCGACCATCTGGCCGATGACCCAGTTTCGCCTCTCGATCGCGCGATCGGCATGCTTGAAGGGATTGTAGTTGGCCGGACCTTTCGGCAGCGATGCCAGATACGCGGCCTCGGCCACGGTCAGTTCGTTCACCGATTTGTCGAAATAGGTCAGTGCCGCGCCGGCGACGCCATAGGCGTTGAAGCCAAAGAAAATCTCATTGAGATAGAGTTCAAGGATGCGATCCTTGGAATAGGCCTGCTCGATGCGGAACGAAAGGATGGCCTCCTTGACCTTGCGTTCCAGGGAGCGCTCGTTGGTGAGAAGGAAGTTCTTGGCAACCTGCTGGGTGATCGTCGAACCACCCTGCATCGGTCCACCCGAAACGTAAGTGAGCATCGCGCGGCCCAGCCCCGTTATGTCAACACCGGGATGGCTGTAGAAATTCTTGTCCTCGGCGGACAGAAAGGCCGCCTTGACGCGGTCCGGAATGGCCTGGATCGGCAAATACAGGCGCCGTTCGCGCGCATACTCCGCCATCAGAGAGCCATCCGAGGCATGGATGCGGGTGGTCACCGGCGGCTCGTACTTGGCCAGTACTTCGTAGTCAGGCAGATCCTTTGCTACATGGCCGATGTAAAGCGCAACGCCCGCCGCGGCCAGAAGAGCCAGCGTCGTGCCGATGCCGAAGAAATAGCCAATGAGACGAATCATACCCGCTCCAGTCCTTGGTTCGGGAATTTCCTAAACGAAGCCGCCTTCCACGCAAGCTTTCGAGCCGGTCCCAATCCGTAATCGAAAACTCATGTCGCCACCATGTGGACAAAATACGGCAAGGCCCGATTTCGTGACCGGCTGCCTGGAATAAAGGCACAGGGTGTTGTCATCGCGCAACGCTGCCCCTGGTTGCAGGCGCCGCCAGGCATGTTAGCCTCCGGTTCCTGGTCCGACCCGGGCGGAAGCGAACAGCGCGACGGCGTTGGTGATGCTTTGGGCAGCCTTGCCGCGCCATTCGGCGTCGAGCAGTTGCGCCTCGTCCTTGGCATTCGAGAGATAACCGAGTTCGACCAGCACGGATGGCACGTCTGGTGCCTTCAGCACCTTGAACCCCGCGGAACGCTGCGGATTGTTGATGAGGCCGACGCTGGTCGACAGCTGGCCGACCAAGGTGTGGGCGAAACTCATCGAAAATGTGTGCGTCTCGCGGCGGATCAGGTCGATCAGGATGTCGGTCACTTCCTTGTTATCGTCCTTGATGACCATGCCGGCGAACTGGTCGGGAGATTCTCGCGGTCGGCAAGCGCCTGCGCTTGCGGGTCAGACGCCTTGTCGGAGACGGTGTAGACGGTGGCGCCGCGGATGCCCTTGACGCTGATTGTGTCGGCATGGATCGAAATCAGCAGGTCGGCCTCGTGCTGGCGGGCAATGCGCACGCGGTCGTCCAGACGCAGATATTCATCGGTGTTGCGGGTCATGAAGACATCGTATTTGCCGATGGCGGCGAGCTTGTCGCGCAGCTCCGTGGCGAAGGCCAGCGTGACGTTCTTCTCGATGGTGCCGTTCAGCCCCTCGGCGCCGCCGTCGACGCCGCCATGGCCGGGATCGATGACGACGGTGAAGCGGTGGCCGGGATTCGAGACCGGCCCGGTACCAACCCGCCCGCCCTTGTCGGTCGAAACCGTCGAACCGGTGGTCAGCGCCTGGTTGGCAAGGGCGGCGTCGAATTCCCGTTCGGAGGCGGCCGACATGTCGATGGCAATGCGGTAGCCGGTTCCGTCCTCATTCTTGAGCACATCCAGCTTGTCGACGGCGAACGGTCCCTTGCCGGTGAGGATCAACCGCGAAGCACCCTCGCCGAGCGCACCCAGGCGCACGCCCTTGACCAGGCCGCGCGGCCTCAAATCCTTGGCGTCGATGGCCAGCCTGGTATTCGCCAGGTCGATGACCAAGCGATTGGGTCCGCGCAGCAGGAACCATTTGATGTCCGGTTCGCGGTCGAAATCCATGACGATCCGCATCTTGGTGGCATCGCCCGCCATCTTGTAGCCTTTTGCCACGAGCGGCGCGTCGGCGGCATTGGCAACAGGGGAAAAGGCCTGGGAAATCGCCAAGAGCACCAAAAGACAGAAGGCGTGCAGAATCCGGCTGCCAACACGACATCCCTTGTCTGTGAAGTCTGCCAGTCCCATCTCTCTTCCAGTCGCTCCCGGTTTGGCGCCAGGCGCCCGGTCGTTTCGTCGAAGTGCCGGTTAGGCCGCGAACTCGATTAACGATTGGTATCCAGAGAAGGTTAACCAAGCCTTTTCATGCAAGGTTCGTAACCCAGTCTTACGTTACGGAACTGCTTTTTGCCGGCATCGGAAATCGGGGTTGCCTTCCAACCCGTCAAATCATAAAAGCGATAGTGGATCACTGCAATCCTGGAACCGCCCTCCTCCGCAGCTTCCTGCTACAGGGTCAGATGAAAAGGCGGCTCCTTTCGCTTCACGCGAAAAGGGTTCAGGTGATTGCGACGAATTTCGCAGGTGTGCTCCCGTGGCGGGGGAATCACCTGCGTGAGGAAAACGGTCGGGTTTGTTCCCGTGCCGGCTCTGTATGAGCAAACAAGCTGGTCCGGTTTCCGGGCTTTGGTTCAAAAGGTTCTGCTGGTGACGATGGCTTCAAGCGCAATCATGGAAAGGTCCGCATCAAACCGCGCCAGTATGGCTGCGGGCGGCACCGCCATGACGCGCAGGCACCGTCCGGCGGACATTCAGACATCCGGCACCCACACTCCAGACACGCAGCAGCGGGCTTTGTTGCCTTGCAAGCTGCGGCTGACGGCTGCCGGGAGGAAACGAAATAATGCCCAACAAAATGCTGATAGACGCCTCCCACCCGGAGGAAACACGCGTTGTCGTCGTACGCGGTAACCGTATCGAAGAATTCGACTTTGAATCCCAAGACAAGAAGCAGCTCAAAGGAAATATCTACCTCGCCCGCGTAACGCGCGTCGAACCCTCCCTTCAGGCAGCCTTTGTCGAATATGGCGGCAACCGTCACGGTTTTCTCGCCTTCAGTGAAATACACCCCGACTACTACCAGATCCCGGTCGCCGATCGTCAGGCCCTGCTGCGCGCCGAAGCGCAGGAGGCCGAAGACGAGGAGGACGAGGATGGCGACGGCGATGATCGCCAGAGCCGCGATCGCGGCCGGCGCGGACGCCGGCGCGGCGGCAAGAGCCGCGACCGCGGTGAGCACAAGCGCGATGCGGGCGAGGCAGGCGAAGGCTCCGGCGAGGCAGGCGAAGGCAGCGACAATGGCGACATCGTTGTCGAGGAGACCTCCCACACCTCCGAGATCATCGAACACGCGGCCGATACATCAGAACATTCAGATAGCTCGGAGCATGCTGATGCGTCCGGCCATGATGAAGGTTCCGCCGAGCAGGACGAAACCGAAACCCGCGAGGGTGGCCCGACATCGATCGCCGCCGCGGTCGAAGGCGATGTGATTTCCGAACCCGTCTCGCAGACGGAACAGGGTAGCGAAGCAACGTCCGGCGACAATGATCGCGGCATGCTGGAGGAAGTACAGTCCTCGCATCCCGATGATCACGAGGTCGAATCGGTCGGTGCCGAGGATGCGCTGGAGGAAGTGCGCAACCGCCGCAAGCCGGTGCGCCGCCAGTACAAGATCCAGGAAGTGATTAAGCGTCGGCAGATCCTGCTGGTGCAGGTCGTCAAGGAAGAGCGCGGCAACAAGGGCGCCGCACTCACCACCTATCTGTCGCTTGCCGGCCGCTATTCGGTGCTGATGCCGAACACGGCGCGCGGCGGCGGCATTTCGCGCAAGATCACCAGCGCGGTCGACCGCAAGCGCCTCAAGGAGGTCGTCGCCGATCTCGAAGTGCCGCAGGGCATGGGCGTCATCCTGCGCACCGCCGGCGAGAGCCGCACCAAGGCCGAGATCAAGCGCGACTACGAATATCTGATGCGGCTGTGGGAGAACGTGCGCAATCTCACGCTCCAGTCCACCGCCCCTGCCCTCGTCTACGAGGAAGGCAGCCTGATCAAGCGTTCGGTGCGCGACCTCTACAACAAGGATATCGACGAGATTCTCGTCTCCGGCGAAGAGGGCTACCGCGAGGCCAAGGACTTCATGCGCATGCTGATGCCGAGCCACGCAAAGGTGGTTCAGCCGTTCCGCGACACGACGCCGATCTTCGTGCGCAACGGCATCGAGGCGCAGCTCGACCGCATGCTGCAGCCGCAAGTGACGCTGAAGAGCGGCGGCTACATCATCATCAACCAGACCGAGGCACTGGTCGCCATCGACGTCAATTCGGGTCGCTCCACCAAGGAGCACTCGATCGAGGACACGGCACTCCACACCAACCTGGAAGCGGCCGAGGAAGTCGCGCGTCAGCTCAGGCTGCGCGATCTGGCCGGCCTGATCGTCATCGACTTCATCGACATGGAGGAGAACCGCAACAACCGCTCCGTCGAGAAGCGGCTGAAGGATCACCTCAAGAACGATCGTGCCCGTATCCAGGTCGGCCGCATCTCGCATTTCGGCCTGATGGAGATGTCACGCCAGCGCATCCGCGCCAGCGTGCTGGAATCGACCATGAAGCCCTGCCCGCATTGCGGCGGCACCGGCCATGTGCGCTCCGATTCGTCGGTAGCGCTAATGGTGGTGCGGGCGATCGAGGAATTCCTGCTCGAGGATTCGCGCAGCCACATCACGGTGCGGACGCCGGCGGCGACCGCGCTCTACGTGCTCAACCACAAGCGCGGCACGCTGGTGGAACTCGAAAGCCGCTTCGGCCTGACCATCACCATCGAGGCCGACGATACGGTTGGCGCGCAGCACTATGCGATCTTCCGCGGCGCTCTGGCCGAAAAGCCGGAGGGCTTTGTCGAGGCGCGCAGTTTCCCGGCCTATGTCGAGCCGGAAGAGCCCGAGGACGAGATTGTCGTCGTCGAGGAAGACGAAGAGGTATCGGTCCAGGCCGAACAGCCGCGCCAGCAGCCGCAGCAAAACCAGCAGCCGCGGCCTGCCGCCGCCGAGGACGGCGAAGGCCGCGACCGCAAGCGCCGCAAGCGTCGCAGACGTCGCGGCGGCAGAGACCGCGATCGCGAGCATGGCGCCCCGGCGGACGGCTCATCCATCTCCGCTCCGGCCGGCGATTTCGCCGAATCGGCAAACGCGGCGGACGATGACGACGGCGAAGCCGACGACGCCGCTCCGATCGCTGCCAGCGCCTCTGACGAGGCGGCGCAGGCTTCGGATGACAGCCAGGGCAAGAAGCGCCGGCGCGGCAAACGCGGCGGCAAGCGCAACCGCCGTGAAGACGGCGAAGGCGAAACCGAGGCAAGTGCCGGCGAAACGACCGAGGCTTCCGAGGCCGATGCTTCCGAAAGCGAGCCTGCGTCGATGGAGCCGGTGGCTGTTGCTGTGGCCGAAGAGCCTGTGGCTGCTGTGAGCGAAGAGGTGCCGAACACCGAAAAGCCCAAGAAGCCGCGTCGCGCAGCCAAGCCGAAGAAGGCAGCTGCCGAGGCCGTCGCCGAAACGACTGTCGTCGAAGCGGCCGCGGAAACGCCGGTCGAGGCTCCGGTGGCTGTTGCCGAGGAAACAGTGGTCGCGGCCGTCGCCGAAGAGCCTGCAAAGGCCCGACCGTCACGACGCAAGCCGGCGGCCATCGATGCGCCCGTCGTGCCGGTGGTTTCCTCGACCGTCGCCGCCGAGCCGGAAGCCAAGGCCGAAGAAAAGCCGAAGCGCGCCGGCTGGTGGCAGCGGAAAGGCTTTTTCTAAGCCTTTTTGGCTACTTGAACTGATTTTCTGACAAAAGAATCCCGCGCCGATCGAAAGACGGCGCGGGATTTTTCACATCCGGCGTTGCAACAGGTCGCGAAATTATGGCGCGAAGATCGACCAGTTCATCATCCTGGCCAGCTTTTCCAGCGCGATCGAACCCAGCTTGGAATTGCCGTTGGCGTTGAGACCCGGCGACCAGACGGCAAGTGACGCGACGCCCGGCACGATGCCCAATATGCCGCCACCGACGCCGCTCTTGCCCGGGATGCCGACACGGAAGGCGAAATCTCCGGAGCCGTCATAGTGGCCGCAGGTCAGCATCATGGCGCCGATGCGCCGCGCCCGCTCGGCCGACACCACAGTATGCCCGGTCGCTGGATTCTGCCGCCATTGGCGAGGAAGCGGCCCGCCATCGCCAGTTGCCGGCAACTCATGGCGATGGCGCAATGGTGGAAATAGACGCCAAGCGCCAGTTCCGGCGCATGATGAAGATTGCCGAAGGATTTCATGTAGTTGGCGAGCGCGAAGTTGCGATAGCCGGTGGCGCGCTCGGACGCGGCGACCTCGCGGTCGATGATGATGGTCTCGTCGTCAGCGAGAAACTGGATGAAGCGCAGGATCTCGCCGATCGCCTCGCGCGGCTGGTGGCCGGCAAGCAGAATGTCGGAAATGACAATGGCGCCGGCATTGATGAACGGATTGCGCGGAATGCCGTTCTCGTGCTCGAGCTGAACGATCGAATTGAACGGATTGCCTGACGGCTCGCGCCCGACCCGTTTCCACAGCGCGTCGCCGACACTGCCGAGCGCCAGCGTCAAGGTGAAAACCTTGGAGATGCTCTGGATGGAGAAGGGCTGGTCGGCATCGCCCGCCATCAGCATGCGACCGTCATTGGTGACGGCGGCTATGCCGAATTTCCTTGGATCGACCTTGCCCAATTGGGGAATGTAGGTCGCAACATCGCCGCGATCGCTGCGCTCGGTCATTTCCGCGGCGACTTCGGCCAGCGCGAGTTCGAGTTCCGGCATAGTGCTACCTCAACCAGCGTTCGATACGCGCCATCGCCTCGACCATGTCGTCATGGCTGCCGGCATAGGAAAACCGCATCGTGCGATGCCCCGCCTGGGTGTCGAAGTCGCGGCCGGGCGTCGCCGCCACATGCGCCTCGGCCAGCATCTTGCGCGCAAAGGCCATGCTGTCATTGGTGTGCCGGGTGACATCGCAAAAGGCATAGAAGGCGCCGTCCATGGGGGCGGCCAGCGGAAAGCCGAGTTCCGGCAGACGCTTCATCAGAAGTTCGCGATTCCAGGCGTAGCGCCCCTTGACCGCTTCCAGCTCTTCGGTCGCGGCAAAGGCTTCGATCGCGGCAATCTGCGACAGTTCCGGCGGCGAGATGTAGAGGCTCTGGGCGATGCGTTCGACGGGCCGCACCAGTTCTTCCGGCAACACCATCCAGCCGATGCGCCAGCCGGTCATGCAATAGTATTTCGAGAATGAATTGATCACCGTCACGCTGTTGCCGAAGGCGAGTGCCGTGGTGTCCGGGGCGCCATAGGCCAACCGGTGGTAGATCTCGTCGGAGATGACGGCGATGCCCAGCGTCTCCGCTGTATTGACCAGCGCCGAAAGTTCGTCGGCCGGTATGACCGCGCCGGTCGGGTTGGCCGGGCTCGCAAACAGGACACCCTTCAGCGGCTTCTGGCGGTGCGCGGCCTCCAGATGACCGGCATGCAGATAGGCTGCGTCACCGAGCTCGATCTCGACCACATCGATGCCGAGCGCCGCCATGATGTTGCGATAGGCAGGGTAGCCGGGTGCCGCGATGGCGACGCGGTCACCCGGATCAACATCGCCAGGAAGGCGAGATTGAAGGCCGCCGACGATCCCGTGGTCACCGCGATCCGGCCGGGTTCGATTTCGAGCCGATAGTGATCCGCGTAGTGCTCCGCGATCGCCTTGCGCAGACCGGCCAGACCCAGCGTGTCGGTGTAGCCTATGCGGCCGTGCTCCAGGGCCTCGGCCGCCGCAGCGCGAACCCGTGCGGGCGCCGGATCGGAGGGCTGGCCGACCGCCATGGAGATCACAGAGACGCCTTGAGCCCTCAGCCGGTTCGCCTCGGCCAGCACATCCATGGCGTGGAACGGCTCGACATTGCCGCGACGTGAGAGCGAAACGACCATTTTATCCCTATCCCGACGGTTGGGCACGCCATGCCCTCGAAACCATGCGCCGCACAAATGCCCGATTGATGTGAGGATCACAAGTTGAGGAAGTTTTCCGGTGCCGACTTTTCATCTTTCGCCCGCTCGTCTACCAGTGGACACGTTATGTTGAGCCGACCCAGATCGACGATTGCCCGGATTGCGCGTGTTTTCACGACGCTTTCGCTTGGCGTCACCGTTGCGGTGGCGAGTTCGGCCACCGCCTTCGCCCAGAACGTGCCGGTGGTACGCGATGCCGAGATCGAGGCTCTGGTGCGTGACTACGCCCGACCGATCTTCAGGGCGGCAGGGCTCGCGAATGACGGCATAGACATCGTGCTGGTCAACGATTCCAGCTTCAATGCTTTCGTCACCGGGCGGCGGCTGTTCATCAACACCGGCGCGCTGATGACGGCTGAAACGCCCAACGAGATCATCGGCGTCATCGCGCACGAGGCCGGCCATATCGCCGGCGGCCACCAGCAGAAACTGCGTGACCAGCTCGAGCGCGCCAAGACAATGGCCATCATCGCGACATTGCTCGGCGCCGGCGCGATCGTTGCCGGTGCGACCACCAACAGCCGCGGCCTTGCCGGCGCCGGCATGGGCGTGGCCGCCGGCGGCGGCGAGATGGCGCAGCGCAGCATCCTCGCCTACCAGCGCACCGAAGAGATCACGGCCGACCGCTCCGCCATCACCTATCTCAACGCCACCGGCCAGTCCGGCATGGGCATGCTGAAGACGTTCCGGCGCTTCCAGACCGCGCTGTCGCTGTCGGGTGCGCAGATCGATCCGTATCGGATCAGCCACCCCATGCCGCAGGAGCGCATCGCCAATCTCGAAGTGCTGGTGCAGCAGAGCCCCAATGTCGACAAGCCTGACCCGCCGGCGCTGCAGCAGCGCCATGACATGATGCGGGTGAAGATCGCCGTCTACATGGAGGGCCAGGCCACAGCGTCGCGGCTGATGCAAAAGATGAGAGGCAGCCTCGCCGGGCAGTATGGCGACGCCCAATCGACCTACCTTTACGGCGACATCGCCGGTGCACTCGCCAAGACCAACGCCCTGATCAAGGCGCAGCCCAAGAACCCCTATTTCCAGGAGTTGCGCGGCGACATCCTGATGAAGGCGAACAAGCCCAAGGACGCGGCGGAAGCCTATGCCAAGGCGGTCAGCCTCGATCCGGTGCGGTCCGGCTTGCTGCCTGTCTCGCTTGGCCAGGCGCTGATGGCGGTCGGCACGCCCGACTCGCTGAAGAAGGCCGTCGTGCAGATCAACAATGGTCTGGGGCGCGACAAGGAGAATTCCGCTGGGTACCGGTATCTGGCGCAGGCTTATGGCGAGTTGGGTGACATACCAGGCGCCGAGCTTGCCACCGCCGAAGGTCACTTCTATTCCGGCGATTACAAGGATGCGAAGATCTTCGCCATGCGGGCGCAGCAGCAGATGAAGCGCGGCGAACCGCGTTGGATACGCGCCCAGGACATCATAAACTACAAATCGTCTAGCAAGATCTAGTGAACCTTCCGGCGACGCGCTGCGACACAGCCGCACCGGGAAACAGGCAAAAGGAACGAGAACGATGAAAAAGGCACTGCTGCTGGGCACCACGGGGATCGCTGTGGCCCTTGCCATGCTGGCTTTCGGTTTCGTCGCCGGCAGCCCACAGATTGCCAAGGCCGGTGCGGCGCAGCCTGTCGAGACGACTCAGCCTGTCCAGACGGCTCAGCTTGTCCAGACGGCAGGGGCCGACACCAAGGCGGCCGATACCAAGATCGATCGCACTGAGGTCGAAGGGATCATCCGCGACTATCTCTTGAAGAACCCGGAAGTGTTGCTCGAAGTGCAGGACGCGCTCGAGGCCAAGCAGAAGGAAGAACAGCGCCTCGCCGCGCTCGGCGTCATCAAGAACGCCAAGGAGCAGATCTTCAACTCCAGCTTCGACGGCATCGTCGGCAACCCGAACGGCAAGGTGACGATCGTCGAGTTCTACGACTACAATTGCGGCTTCTGCAAACGTGCCATCGAAGACATGCGGGCGTTGACCAAGTCCGATCCGGATCTGCGCTTCGTGCTCAAGGAATTCCCGATCCTCGGCCCGGATTCGCAAAAAGCCAGCGTCGTCTCGATGGCGTTCCATCTGATGAAGCCGGAAAAGTACGGCGAGTTCCACAATGCCCTGCTCGGTGGCCAGGGACGCGCCACCGAAGCGGCGGCGATCAAGATCGCGCTGTCGCTCGGCGCCGACGAGGCGACGCTGCGCGAAAAAATGAAGGATCCGTCGATCACCGAGGCGTTCGCCAAGACCTACGATCTTGCCAACAAGCTGTCGATCACCGGAACCCCGTCCTATGTCGTCGGCAACGAGGTCGTGTTCGGGGCTCTCGGGCAGGACGTGCTGGCGGAAAAGATCGAGGCGGCGAAAGCCGCGCTTTGACCAGCCGAGGTTTTTCTTCACGGGCGCATTTCGGCCTGTTGTGGACAGTGAAAGAACGCACTTGCGCTCTTTTCGCGGACGGCTATGCCCGGTATAGAGGCCCAGCGCGCCGGTTTGATACCGGCGCCGGAAAAGGTCGGCTTTTTTGAAAACGGTTTTCGTCCTGAACGGTCCCAATCTCAACGCGCTCGGCAAGCGCGAGCCGGGCATCTATGGCGGCAAGACGCTTGCCGCGATCGCCGACGACTGCAAGCAGGCCGGCGCGTCGCTTGGACTCGAGATCGATTTCCGCCAGTCGAACCATGAGGGCGATCTTGTCGACTGGATCCAGGAAGCCGGCGACAAGGCTGCCGGCATCGTTATCAATCCAGGCGCCTATAGCCACACCTCG
Source organism: Mesorhizobium kamtschaticum (assembly GCF_056174585.1). NCBI lineage: Bacteria > Pseudomonadati > Pseudomonadota > Alphaproteobacteria > Hyphomicrobiales > Phyllobacteriaceae > Mesorhizobium > Mesorhizobium kamtschaticum. The sequence continues at coordinate 5,078,657 of NZ_CM149691.1, forward strand.
ATCGCGATCCACGACGCCATCCGTTCGGTCGCGCCGCTGCCGGTCGCAGAAGTTCACCTTTCCAACATCCATGCGCGGGAATCATTCCGCCACGTCTCCATGGTCGCGCCGGTCGCCGTCGGCATGATCTGTGGCTTTGGGCCGCTCGGCTACACGCTGGCGCTACAGGCGCTGGCCGCACGCCTATGACCGGCCAACAAACAGAAGGCTCGAAAATGTCGATAAAGAAGACCGGTGTTGACCAGCAACTGATCCGCGATCTGGCGGGCATACTGAACGACACCAACCTGACCGAGATCGAGGTTGAACTGGGTGACCTGAAGGTGCGCGTGTCGCGGCAGACGCCTGCCGTCCACGCGATTGCGGCACCCAGCCCACCTATGCGCCAGCTGCAGCCCAAACCGCTGCAGCAGCAGCGCCGGCGGTGGTCGATGTGTCCAAGAACGCGGTCACCTCGCCGATGGTCGGCACTGCCTATCTGGCGCCGTCGCCCGACGCCAAGGCGTTCATCGAGGTCGGCCAGAAGGTCAAGGAAGGCCAGACGCTGCTGATCATCGAGGCGATGAAGACGATGAACCAGATCCCCTCGCCGCGCGCCGGCACGGTGACGGCGATCCTGTTCGAGGATGCGACGCCGGTCGAGTACGGCATGCCGCTCGTCGTGATCGAATAGAGCGGGCCGGATGTTTCAGAAGATCCTCATCGCCAATCGCGGCGAAATCGCGCTTCGGGTGCTGCGCGCCTGCAAGGAACTCGGCATCCAGACGGTGGTGGTGCATTCGACCGCCGACGCTGACGCCATGCATGTGCGGCTCGCCGACGAAAGCGTCTGCATCGGCCCGCCGCCATCGCGCGACAGCTATCTCAACATCCATCAGATCGTCGCGGCCTGCGAGATCACCGGCGCCGACGCGGTGCATCCGGGCTACGGCTTCCTGTCGGAGAACGCCAAGTTCGCCGACATATTGGCCGCGCACAACATCACCTTCATCGGCCCGTCCGGCGACCATATCCGCATCATGGGCGACAAGATCGAGGCCAAGCGCACCGCCAAGCGCCTGGGCATCCCGGTGGTGCCCGGTTCGGACGGCGCCGTCACCGATCAAAAGGAAGCCAGGCGCATTGCCGCCGAGATCGGCTATCCCGTAATCATCAAGGCATCGGCCGGCGGCGGCGGGCGCGGTATGAAGGTTGCCCTTACCGAGGCCGACCTTGAGATTGCCTTGCAGACAGCGAGCACGGAAGCCGGTGCGGCCTTCGGCGACGATGCCGTCTACATCGAGAAATACCTGGAAAAGCCGCGCCACATCGAGGTGCAGGTGTTCGGCGACGGCTTCGGCCGCGGTGTGCATTTCGGCGAGCGCGACTGTTCGCTGCAACGCCGCCATCAAAAGGTCTGGGAAGAGGCGCCCTCGCCGGCGCTCAACGCCGAGGAGCGCGCCCGCATCGGCAGCATCTGCGCCAAGGCCATTGCCGATCTCGGCTATTCCGGCGCCGGCACGATCGAGTTCCTGTATGAGAATGGCGAGTTCTATTTCATCGAGATGAACACGCGCCTGCAGGTCGAGCATCCGGTGACGGAAGCGATCACCGGCATCGATCTCGTCCACGAGCAGATCCGCGTCGCTTCCGGTGGCGGTCTTTCGGTCAGACAGGAAGACATCAAGTTCAATGGCCACGCCATCGAATGCCGCATCAATGCCGAGGATCCGCGCACCTTCACCCCCTCGCCCGGCACGATCACGCATTTCCACACGCCAGGCGGCCTCGGCATCCGCGTCGATTCCGGCGTCTATTCCGGCTACAAGATCCCGCCCTATTACGACAGCCTGATCGGCAAGCTGATCGTGCATGGGCGCAATCGCGTCGAATGCATGATGCGGCTGCGCCGGGCGCTGGATGAATTCGTCGTTGACGGCATCAAGACGACCTTGCCGCTGTTTCGCGATCTGGTCGGCAATGCCGACATCGCCAATGGCGACTATGACATCCATTGGCTGGAAAAATACCTGGCCAAGGAAGAGTAGTCCGGGGACGCGATGACCCGCCCCTACGCGCCCGGCTATCGCATCCCCACCGACCTCCTGCTCAAGGCCTATGCCTCGGGCGTCTTCCCGATGGCCGAAAGCGCCAGCGATCCGGAGGTGTTCTGGGTGCGGCCGGAGACGCGCGGCATCATCCCGCTCGACGGGTTCCACACGCCCAAAAGCCTGAAGAAAGCGATCCGCAAGAACCCGTTCGACATCCGCTTCGACTTCGATTTCGAGGCGACGATCGACGGCTGCGCCGAAAAGCGCGAGGAGCGGCGCTCGACCTGGATCAACGCGCCGATCCGCGAGGCCTACGTGCAACTACACCGCATGGGCCATTGCCATTCGGTCGAGGCCTGGCATGAGGACCAATTGGTCGGCGGCCTCTATGGCGTGTCGCTCGGACGGGTGTTCTTCGGCGAAAGCATGTTTTCCAAGGCGACGGATGCGTCGAAGATCTGCCTCGTGCATCTCGTCGAGCGCTTGAAGGTACGCGGCTTCGCGCTGCTTGATACGCAATTCACCACCGAGCATCTCAAGCGCTTCGGCGCTGTCGACGTGCCACGCGGCAAGTATGAGAAGATGCTGGCGGAAGCGCTGAAGGGCGAAGCCGTCTTTTTTCCGTAGGGATCGAGCCCCTATTTCCCGGCCGCAACTTCGATCGGCGTCTGCGAGTGGAACATCATCTTCCAGCCGTTGACGCGGTGGACATAGCCGGTGCTGACCAGCGCCGCGTAGGGTTCGCCATTCTCCCGCGTCGCATGCGCCTCGTAGGTCAGCATGACAATGTCGCTGCCAGGTTCGATAATTCCCTTGAGCTCGATATCGAGATCACGCCAGCGGTTGGGGTTGGTTGCGGTCTTGGCCAAATCCGCATTGTCCATTGCCTGTGCCATCTTCGGAAAGGCTACCAGGCATTCGGTATCCGCATTGGCCGCGTAGTAGGCCGCATCACCGGTCCAGAACCCCTTTTCGAGCTCCAGAAGTTCTTTCTTGCTGGCCGTGATCCGCTTGCTGTCTGACATCGAAATATCCTCCGGGCGCATCGATGCGCAATCGTCTGTGATCCAACGCATGGTGGCCACGACGGTTCCGAGGGATCAGTTGTTGCCTGACGTATCCGGTTCCGCGGGATCGGACTGTTCCACATCCGGACTGGCTGCAGGCTTCGGCTTGGCGGCGGCTGGTTTGGTCGCGGCCGGCTTCGAGGCATCGGCCTTGGTTGCATCAGCCTTGGTGGCATCGGGCGCCGGCACATCTGACTTCTGCTTGCATTCCTTCAGCCAGACGTCATAGACGGCATGTTCGACGGCGTTGAGCCCCGGGCTTTCGGCGAACATCCAGCCGGTGAAGATGCGGCGGATCTTGCGGTCGAGCGTGATCTCGTCGACCTCGACGAAGGAATCGGTCTTCGGCTCCTCGGTCTGCGGCCGGGAATAGCAGACGCGCGGCGTCACCTGCAAAGCACCGAACTGCACCGTCTCGTCGATATAGACGTCGAAGGTGATGATGCGACCGGTGATCTTGTCGATGCCGGCGAACTCGGCAACCGGGTTGGTGATGCGATCCGATCCCGCTGACGCCGCCGGCGCGGGTGCGGCGGGCGCAGCCGGTGCGGGCGAAGCGGCAAAGGCGGCGGTGCTGATGGCGAGGCTGGCGGTTAGCGTCAGACCGCCCGTCGATATCAGGTTGAAAAAGCTCATATAGGGGTACCGGTGGTTCGCGCCCGGGTGATTCCGTCGATCGCCAAGGCTAGTCGCCGTTTTCTGATCAGCAAGCAGCTAAACACCAATTGTGGCGATAAAGGACCGGCCTGCACTTCGTGCTGTGACAAGTCGGGGCGCCGTTACGACCCGGGCGTCCAGGCGTCATAGTCACCCGTGACCTGCGGCCGATGCTGATTGGTCAGCACCGAGCCCTTCGGGCGATAGGCTGCCGGCGTGCCGGTCAGATTGGGCTGATGCGACTTCTGCCATTCGCGCGGCTTGTAGTCTTCGCTCGGCGGCGCGACATCAACACGGTGATGCATCCAGCCGTGCCAGCCAGGCGGAATGGCCGAAGCTTCGGAATAGTTGCGGTAGATGACCCAGCGCCGCGTGCGGCCTTCCGAAATCGATACCGCCTTCGTAATAGACATTGCCGACCTCGTCCTGGCCGACCCTCTTGCCGTACCGCCAGGTGTGCAGGCGTGTTCCCAGCGTCTGGCTGTTCCACCAGGTGAAAAACTGCGTCAGGAAAGTCTTCATCTCGGAACCCTCGCGCTGGCGGCGCTGTTTCCTGCTTATGGCGTCAGGCCTTCGGGAAGGCAAGGGTTTTGCCGCGGAGAGCGCGCAAATGGCGCGCCAGGCACCCGACACAAACCTGTGATCCCGAGAGGCGGGAGGATGCACGCTTGCCAAGCCTTTCCGCTCTTTCTAAAGCTCAGCGTGCCCATGCGGATATCCAATCCGGCCATGGGCCGAAGGAGGTGACGATTGGCCACAAAATTGCCGACCACCGACATTCGCACCGGCACCGAGCTGATTCGCCGCCGCAAGGGCGGCATCCCGCTGGTTTGCCTGACGGCCTACACCTATCCCGTCGCCCGCCTGCTCGATCCCCATGTCGACCTGCTTCTGGTCGGCGACAGCGTCGCCATGGTGCTGCATGGCCATCAGACGACACTGGGCGCCTCGCTCGAGATGATGATCGCGCATGGGCAAGCCGTTATGCGCGGCTCGGCCAGGGCCTGTGTGGTCGTCGACATGCCGGCCGGCAGCTATGAGGATTCGGCTGATCAGGCCGTGGCCTCGGCGCAGCGCATCATTGGCGAGACAGGCTGCCAGGCGGTGAAGCTCGAAGGCGGCGTCGACATGGCCGCTCAGATCGCGGCGATCGTGGCCGCCGGCATTCCGGTCATGGGCCATATCGGCCTGCTGCCGCAATCGGTGGAGAAGGATGGCGGCTACAAGATCAAGGGCCGCACGGACGAGACTGTCGCGGCGCTGATGGCCGACGCGTTCGCCGTCGAAAAAGCCGGCGCATTCTCCGTGGTCATCGAAGGCACCATCGAGGCGGTCGCCGCCGACATCACGCGCCGCATCGCCATTCCGACCATCGGCATCGGCGCCAGCGGCGACTGCGATGGCCAGATCCTGGTCATCGACGACATGGTTGGACTGACTGTGGACCGCGTGCCGAAATTCGTCAAAGAATACGCCGATCTGCGCAGCGTGATTGCGCACGCAGCCGAGCGCTACGCATCGGAGGTGCGAAGCCGGACTTTCCCCGGCCCTGCCCATGTCTTTTCCCGCAAAAATGTCACTTCGGGCCCAAATGGCGGGGATGAAGCATGAGCCAGCCCGAGGTTGTCGACAGCGTCGCCGCACTTCGCGCTGAGATCCGGGACTGGCGGCGCGATGGCCTGCGCGTCGCCATGGTGCCAACCATGGGGGCGCTGCATGAGGGACATCTCTCCCTGATCAGGATTGCGAGGCAAAAAGCCGAGCGCTGTGTGGTGTCGATCTTCGTCAACCCGACGCAGTTCGCGCCGAGCGAGGATCTCGACAAGTACCCACGCCAGCTCGCCCGCGACCTGGATATGCTGGCGGCGGTCAAGGCCGATCTTGCCTTCACGCCGACGGTTGGCGCGATGTACCCCGCCGGCTTTGCCACGGGGATTTCGGTCGGCGGCCCGTCCGCCGGCCTCGAATCGGCCTTTCGCCCAACCTTTTTCGAAGGCGTCGCCACCGTGGTGGCCAAGCTTTTTCTGCAGGCAACGCCCGACTATGCGGTCTTTGGCGAGAAGGACTATCAGCAACTTTGCGTCGTCAGGCAGCTCTGCCGCGACCTTGACCTGCCTGTCGAGATCATCGGCGCCCCGACCATACGCGACGCGAGCGGCCTCGCCATGTCGTCTCGCAATGCCTATCTCGGCGAAGCCGAACTCGCGGTCGCCCGCCAGCTCAACGTGATCCTGCACAACGCGGCTGCCGCACTGGCGGCCGGCGCACACCAGGATGACGCGACCGGTGAGGCCGGCCGCGCCCTCATCGCCGCCGGCTTCCAGAAGTCGACTATGTCGAGGCCCGCGAAAGCCTGACGCTGGCGCCTTGGCACCGCGACCGCGTGGGGCGCCTGCTCGCCGCTGCCTGGCTTGGCAAGACGCGGCTGATCGACAATGTGGAAGTTCCCACCGCCTGAGGCGGATCGGGCTACGCCACGGTTTGTGCCCTGGCGCGTCACCCATCTGAGATTTCCGGTACGCGCTTACTCCTCTGTCGGCATATGCAGGTACATCGACTGGATGCCGACGCGGCCGGGGCCGGTGAAGCGGTTGACGATGAAATTCATGTTGGCGCCGAAGAAGCCGCTCGACAGGCGGTCGATCTTGGTTTCCATCCGGACCGAGACATCCTTGAACAGCCAGCCGCCCGGCTCGATGTCGATGGTCTCACCGGCGGCAAGCGTCTTTTCGAAGACATTGCCGTAGCCGTGCAGCCAGACGATGCCGTCGCCGCTATCGCCGCGAAAACGGTCGATGAAGAAGCCGCTTTGGCCGAACAGCATTGTCGCCAGGCCACGTACGCGCTCGAATGTGTAGTCGACATTGCCGGTGGCGGCGAGAAACTGGTGTTCGCGCACCTGGATCTCCTCGCCGCGCCTGAGATGGATCGGCACGATGTGGCCAGGCCCGTCGCGGCTGAAGGCGATGATGCCCGCCCCCGACGCCTCGGTGACGAAGATCTGCATACCGGCCATCATCCGCTTCAGCGCGCCCTTCAGCGATTTCAGGCCGATGGTGATAGTGGAGTTCTTCCACAACAGGATGTGGTGCTCGAAATAGACCGGCATTTGCGTCACATCGACGGAAAGAACCGGCACCAGTTCACCCGCTATGTGGTAGGTGACGCCACCAAAGGTTTCATCCGACACCTGGGTCGGCATCAGTTCCGGCAAGCTTGGCATGGTCCCCCCCTCGCCGCCTTGCGCGCCAGCCCATTCCGGCTTCCGCACGGTCAGCTGCAGCAGCTTGGTGTGTGACCCTTGGGCCGTCAAACGAAAACGGGGCGCATGCCGCACCGCTCGCGCGAAGGTGATCCAGACAGATGCACGTCGAAGCGATCAGCCGGCAAGCGGCCGGCGATAGACCAGCGTCGGCTCGCCAGAGGCACCAGTGTGCTCGCCGGCAGCGCCGGATCGCACGAAGCCGTTGGCTTCGTAGAAGGCGATGGCGCGCGTGTTCTGCGCCTCCACTTCCAGACGGATGGCGGCGGCCTCGGGAAAACTTTCGATGATCTCATCGAGAAGCATGCCGCCGATGCCCCGTCCCTGCAGGCTGGGCAGCACGTAAAGCTGTCTCAGGACAACCGTCTTGCCGCCGTCGATGCCTTCGGCGAAAGCCACGCCGCCAATGCGCTTGCCGTCGTCGGCAACAAGGAAGTCGCTGTTCGGCTTGATCAGCCGCGCCTTCAGCGAGGCGATCGAATGCCATTCATCGGTGATTTCGGTGACCTTGGCGGCGCCGTAGATGGCGTCATAGGTCGCATGCCAGGTTTCGACCAGCACTGCCCGAATTGCATCAAGGTCACGTTCGCCTGCGGTGCGGACGAACATGGCCTTACTCGATGCCGAGCTTGGCCTTGACCAGGTCGTTGACGGCCTGCGGGTTGGCCTTGCCGCCGGTCGCCTTCATTACCTGGCCAACAAACCAGCCGGCCATGGTCGGCTTGGCGCGCGCCTGTTCGACCTTGTCCGGGTTGGCCGCGATCACCTCGTCGACCGCCTTCTCGATGGCGCCGGTATCGGTGACCTGCTTCAAGCCACGGCTTTCGACCAGCTGGCGCGGATCGCCGCCTTCGTTCCAGACGATCTCGAACAGGTCCTTGGCGATCTTGCCGGAGATGGTGCCATCCTTGATCAGGTCGATGACCGCACCGAGCTGGTCAGGCGAAACCGGAGCATTTTCAATGTCCTTGCCGGCCTTGTTCAATTGACCGAGAAGATCGTTGATGACCCAGTTGGCGGCGAGCTTGCCGTCGCGACCGGCGGCCACCTTCTCGAAATAGTCGGCGATCGACTTTTCCGACACCAGGATCGAAGCATCGTAGGTCGAGAGACCCAGCGAGGAGATCAGCCGCGCCTTCTTGTCGTCGGGCAGTTCCGGCAGTCCTGTGGCCAAAGCATCGACATAGGCCTGGTCGAATTCCAGCGGCAGAAGATCGGGATCGGGGAAATAGCGGTAGTCGTGCGCTTCTTCCTTCGACCGCATGGAGCGCGTTTCGCCCTTGACGGCATCGTACAGCCGCGTTTCCTGGTCGATCTTGCCGCCGTCCTCCAGGATGGCGATCTGGCGGCGCGCCTCATAGTCGATGGCCTGGCCGATGAAGCGGATCGAATTCATGTTCTTGATCTCGCAGCGTGTGCCGAACTCGCCACCGGGCCGGCGTACCGAGACGTTGACGTCGGCGCGCAGCGAGCCTTCATCCATGTTGCCGTCGCAAGTGCCGAGATAGCGCATGATTGTGCGCAGCTTGGTGACATAAGCCTTGGCCTCATCGCCGGAACGCAGGTCAGGCTTGGAGACGATCTCCATCAGCGCCACGCCAGAGCGGTTGAGGTCGACATAGGACATGGTCGGATGCTGGTCGTGCATCGACTTGCCGGCATCCTGCTCCAGATGCAGCCGCTCGATGCCGACCTCGATGTCCTCGAATTCGCCCTGGCGGTCGGGGCCGACCGACACAATCACCGTGCCCTCGCCGACGATCGGCTGCTTGAACTGCGAGATCTGGTAGCCCTGCGGCAGGTCGGGATAAAAATAGTTCTTCCGGTCGAAAACCGACTTGTGGTTGATCTGTGCCTTCAGCCCGAGACCGGTGCGGATCGCCTGCTTGACGCATTCCTCGTTGATGACGGGCAGCATGCCGGGCATTGCCGCATCGACCAGGCTGACATTGGCATTGGGGGCCGCACCGAAAGCGGTCGAAGCGCCGGAAAACAATTTTGCTTCCGAGATGACCTGCGCGTGCACTTCGAGACCGATGATGATTTCCCAGTCGCCGGTGGCGCCGGGGATCAGACGTTTTGCGTCGGGCGTGCGGGTATCGATAAGGGTCATGGCCTGCCGTCAAATTCAGAATTGATGCCGAATGCACTGCGCATTCAGGAGGTACAAATCGTACCCGCTTCGCTAGTGCAAACCGCCAAAAGAGACAAGCGCAAAGCCACGGACTGGCCTTTTCAGCCGCTTTCACCTATAGGACGCCCATCCCAATGGAGAGTGGATGTCCACTTACGCTCAGTCCCGGTAAGGCCCTGACCTCGTAGCGAGGCAGGGCAGAAAACCTGAAACCCCGTGCTGCGAAGTTTCGCGGCGGCGGCATTTTCTGTTTTCCCGGAAACTCTCCATATGGATATTTCGCGCAGCACATGACCCGAAAATCGGAATCGATTTTCGGAAAGGATCATGTGCCAAATTATAAGTGCCACAGCGTCCTTTGCGCGTCCAAGAGGACGCGCGGCGCTGTGGGACAGCGCATCCTGCACCTTTTGGCGCAGGGCGGACGCATTGAAATCGAAAAGATCGAGAAGAAACGGATCGCCTCCGTCAAATGCCTGACGCGCGACGGCTGGCACTATCCGGGCGTCGATCTCGACCTGTTTCGAAAGCTGAAACGCAAGAAGGCGGTTTCGTCGTCGGGCGGCGGTCCCTACCGCATCACCAGGCGCGGACTCGAACTCGTCCGTTCCGAACTCGACAACAGGTAGCAAATGGTTCCGCCGGTCGGGTTTCCGGCCGGCGGTTCCTCTCACCGCTCAGGCGGTGGCGATGTAGGCCCTGATCTCATCGGCCTCGCGTTCGACATCTTCGATGCGGCGCTTGACCACGTCGCCGATGGAGACGATGCCATCGAGCAGGCCGTCCTTCTCCACCGGCAGATGGCGGAAGCGGCCCCTGGTCATGATCTCCATCACCTCGTTGACGGTGTGGTTCTCATTGCAGATCTTCACCTTCGGCGTCATCGCCGAACGCACGGCGATATCGAGCGCGGCACCGCCTTCCTTGGCGACGACCCGCACGATGTCGCGTTCCGACAGGATGCCGACGATCTTGCGATCGCCGTTGGTGATGACCAGCGCACCGATCTTGTGGTCGGCGAGCATGCGGATGGCCACGCTAAGTTTTTCATTCGGCCCGAGCGTTAACACGTCGTGGCCTTTTCTCTCGAGAATTGCCTTAACCGTCATGGCGTCCTCCTCTGCTTTTGCCTGCCGGTTCCTGCCCTGACCGGCTTTCACATAAGAGTGAACATCGTGCGCCGTGATCGGTTGCATTTCAAGTGCGGCGGTCGGTGGTTTCCCACTCGGGCGGCTGCCATCGCCGATCGAACCAGCGCAGGCCGAAGAAGGCCGCGACGAAGCCGCCAATATGGGCCTCCCAGGCGATCTGGCCGTCAAGACCGAAGGCGAAGCCGAACAGACCGGTGGCGAGGTTGATCGCCATCCACGCAGCGACAAAGGTCATGATGCCACGCGAGCGCAGCACAATTGCGATCGGCAGCACGGGGCCGGCGAAGGCCGCCCTGCCGGCCGAGCGGTCAGTGCGGAAACCAAAACGCACCGCGGCCCCCATCATGCCTGATATAGCGCCGGAAGCGCCAACCAACGGCACTTCGCCAAAAGGATGAATTGCCCAGAAGAGCACCACGGAAGCCACTCCGGTCACCGCGAAGAACAGCGCGAAGCGAAGCGCACCGAAGCGATTGGCCAGCGGCGACCCGAAGGCCGCCAGCGACACCATGTTGATCAGCAGATGCGGCCAGCTGCCGTGCATGAACGCGTAGGTGAAAGGTTGAAACAGCAGATAGACGGTTGGAGGGTCGGAGTAGCCAGCGGGTGTGAAAGCGAAGTTTGAAACGAATGCGTTGTCCTGCGCAGGCGTAAGCAGGTAGTTTTCAACCAGGAAGACGGCCGCGCAAATGCCGATCACCGCCAGGATGATCGGCGGCAGATTGAACACCGGCTCGCGCCGGGGCTCCGGCATCGGTTCGACGGGTTCGACTTCCGAAGGGCTTACCGGTTCACTCATACGCGTCTGGTCCAGGGATTCGATGCGCGAGCTTTAGAGCAAGGATGCCGGACTTGGAACAATTCTGTTTCTCGAAACAGCCGACGCCCGGGCGGGATCACCCTCATTTGCTACGAACCGAAAGGAAACGAAGCGGAAATGCTCCTGGATTTGAAAAACTCGCAACCAGCGTTCTCGGAAGCGCCAGGTCCCCTCCCTAGAATGAGGCGCCATAACGGGTGACAAAGACGGCTATAACTCGCCGCCCCAAGCGCAATGCCATAACCCAAAGCCCGATCACATTGCCCCCAGCAACCTCAACCATCGCCGTCTCCGTCTCCGGCATCGAGAAATCCTTTGGACCGACACGCGCGCTCGCCGGCGCCGATCTTGCCGTCGCGCCCGGTGAGGTCGTGGCGCTGATGGGCGCCAATGGCGCCGGCAAGTCGACTTTGGTGAAGATCCTTTCGGGTTCGTACACGCCCGACGCCGGCACGATCATGCTTGGCGGCAACGCGGTCACCTTCGCCTCGCCCAGCGCCGCCAAGGCCGCCGGCATCGCGACGGTGCATCAGGCGACCGACCAGGCGGGTGCTGCCGGATTGACGGTTGCCGAAAACCTCCTGCTTGACGAGCTTTGCGGCCGTACGGGGCGTTTCCTCGTCTCGACGGCATCGATCCGCCGGCGGGCGCGCGCGGTCGCGGCGCTGATCGACCTCGATCTGCCGCTCGATCGCGACTTCATCGATCTGCGCCCGGCGGAACGCCAGTTGATCGCCATCGCCCGCGCCGTCGCGGCCAAGGCCTCGGTGCTCATCCTCGACGAACCGACGTCGAGCCTGTCGACCACGGAAGCCGAGCGGCTGTTCGCCATCATCCGCCGGCTGCGCGCCAGCGGCATGGCAATCCTCTATATCTCGCACAGGCTTGGCGACCTTGCGGCCATCGCCGATCGCGCCGTCGTCATGCGCGGTGGCCGCATCGTCGGCGCCTTTGCCAGGCCTATCGATTTCCCGGCCGCCGTCGCGGCCATGATCGGCCGGACACTGGAAGCGGCCACACATGACGGCAAGGCGTCGACGGCCCCGATCATTGCTTCCATCAAGGGGGCGCGGCTGGTGCCTGGAGCGGAGCCTTTCGATCTTGACCTGCGCTCCGGTGAGGTCGTCGCCATCACCGGCACGCTCGGATCAGGAAAGAGCCGGCTGCTGCGCGCGCTTTTCGGGCTCGAAACGCTGGTGCAAGGCGGCTTCGTGCTCGATGGAAAGCCGTGGCTGTCGAGCGGGCCGGCACAGTCGATCGAAAGCGGTGTCTTCATGGTCGCCGAGGACCGCTGGCAATCATCATTGCTGCCGCCTGAAGTTCCCGGCGCCTCGATCGCCGGCACGATCGCCCTGCCGCATCTGCGGCGCTGGTTTCCAAGTGCCTGCTGCGGGCCGCGCGCGAACGCAAGGTTGCTGTCGAGGCGATCTCGCGGCTAGGCATCAAGGCGCGCGGACCCGACGACACACTCGACGAGCTTTCCGGCGGCAATCAGCAAAAGGTCGTGCTCGCCCGATGGCAGGCCGCACCTTGCCGGCTGCTGCTGCTCGACGAGCCGTTCCAGGGCGTCGACGTCGGCGCGCGCGCCGATCTGATCGCCGCCATCCGTAACAGCCAAAGCGGTTCCGCCACGCTGATCGCGACCAGCGACACCGAAGAGGCGCTGGAGGTTGCCGACCGCATCCTCGTCATGCGCAACCACTCACTTCATGCGGCCGGAGACGGCCATGGCTCGCTGACCGACCAGATCGGCAAGGTCGAGAGCGACAAGGCCGGAGACCACCGATGACCTATCCGACGACGACACAGCCGTCCGCATCGCGCACATCGGTTTTCCGCGAAACGCGGCGCTACGCCCTGTTCGTGCTGCTGGCGCTGATGGTGGTCGGGTTCTGGCATGTGCAGCCTGCCTTCATCCGCTCGGCCAATCTGTTCTCGATCCTGCAGGCGGTTTCGGTGGTGGCGATCCTCGGCGTCGGGGTGTCGATCACCATGGCCGCCGACGGCTTCGATCTGTCGGTCGGCAGCATCGCCGCTTCGTCGGTGATGGCGGCGAGCTATGCCATGGTCGTGTGGCAGCTGGATGCGGCTGAGACCATGGTTCTGGTCCTGCTGATGGGTGCCTTCATCGGCCTCGTCAACGGGCTGCTGATTGTCCGCGGCGGCGTGCCCGATCTTCTCGCCACGCTGGCGACCATGTTTCTGCTCGCCGGCCTGCAGCTGATCCCGACGGGTGGCCGTTCGATCACCGCCGGCATGGTGCTTCCCGACGGCTCATCGGTTCCCGGCGCCTACGATCCGGCGTTCCTGATTCTCGGCCGGTCGCGGCTCTTCGACACGATTCCCCTGTCTGTCGTCGTCATGGCTATCGTCGCCGTGCTGGCCTGGTTCCTGATGGAGCGCACGCGCTGGGGCCGCGTCTTCTACGCGATCGGCGGCAACGAAACGGCCGCGCATCTTGCCGGCGCGCCGACCAGGAGATACCGGCTCTGGGCCTACATCCTGTCAGGCACGCTGGCTTCGCTGGGAGGGCTGATCGTGGCCTCGCGTGTCGGCCGTGGCGACGTTTCGGCGGGTAATTCGCTGCTGCTCGATGCGGTGGCGGCCTCGTTGATCGGCTATGCCGTGCTCGACAAGCGTCGCCCGCACGTGATCGGCACGGTGGTCGGCGCAATCTTCGTCGGCGTGCTCCTCAACGGCCTCACCATGCTGAACGCGCCCTATTACACGCAGGATTTCGTCAAGGGCGTCGTGCTGGTTGGCGCGCTGGCGCTGACCTTCGGCCTAGGAAAGAAGCGGTAGCCGAGACCGCTCGAAACATGATCTCCCCTCCCTCGAGAAACGAGGGAGGGGAGAAAAAGATCAGTTGGACGGGATCCAGCTGGCCGCCGCCGCGTCGCTCTGGCCGAAGGCTGGAAGCTTGGCATCGAGATCCTCGACTGTCTTGATGCCGTTCTTGCGCAGCTCTTCCTGTGTCAGCAGCACCGGCTTGACGACGATGCTGTGACCGGGATCCTCGCCAGCGATCAGCTTGGCCGCCGCCCGCACCGAAACCGCGCCGACGACGGCCGGATTGGTGGCTGCAGTAGCGACCCACGGGCTTCCGTCCGCAGTGATTTCGGTGATATCGGCGGTGGACACGTCGGCCGAATAGATCTTCACCTTCTTGGAGATGCCGAGTTCGTCGGTGGCGAGTTTCACGCCGCGCGCGAACTCGTCATAGGGAGCAAAGACGACCGAGATGTCGGGATTGGCCTGGAACGCTGCCTTGGTCTGGTCGGCTGTCGACACCGCGGTCGTGTCGTTGACCGTCCCCAGCGCGCTTTCTCGACGATGCCGGGATTGGCCTTCCTGGTCTCGTCCCAGATTTCGTTGCGGCGGTCGAGCGGCGCAAAGCCGGCGACATAGACATAACCGGCCTGGAACGAGCTGCCATTGTCCTTGAGCGCCTGGCCGAGCGACGCCTTGGCAAGATCGTGATCGGACTGTTCGACCTGCGGGATCTTCGGGTTGTCGAGATTGACGTCGAAGGCGACGACCTTGATGCCGGCATCGAGCGCCTTCTGGGCGACGTCCTTCAGCGCTTCAGGCTGACCATGGTCGATGATGATGGCCTGGACACCAAGATTGATCGCCTGCTCGATCTGGTCGCGCTGCGCGGCCGCATCCTGCCGGCCGGAAAAGATCTGCAGGTCGATGTCGAGCGCTTTCGCCTGTTTCGCCGCGCCGGCCTGATAGGCCTGAAAGAAATCGCCGGCCGAGATGAAGGTGACGAGCGCCACTTTCACGCCGCCCTTGTCGAAGGGTGCCGGAGCACCCGCGATTCCGGCAGCGTGAACGGCACCGACCGGAATGGCGCTGGCAAGCAGGCCGGCCGTGATCAGTCCAAGGATAGAAGTCTTCATGAAGGTTTCCCCAGAGAATTACGCTGACAAGGCACGTCTCCGGACCGCGGGATCGCCGCCGTCGCGCCTCAAGGAGCGAATTCACGAAGGGTACAGCGGCAACAGAACCGCTCGGAACGCAGATTTTTCTCTTTAGCGGCGCGTGATTGGCAAATGTTGCTGCTGCCTGCCCCCACCGCCCGTGGGTCGGGCTATCCCGGCGCCATTGATCACCGGACCGCCGCAGGGGCTGCGACGAGCGAAAATCATGCCCGCCGTTAACCGCGAATCACGGGGCGCCGAATCAAAAAAGAAGCCGTCCAAGGTTTCCCTTGAACGGCCGGTCGAGCCCCCTGCTCCCCTAAAACTCTGACTGAAGTGCTGCCGATCGTCGCGAAACGACCGCTTCTGGAGTGGTTTTGGTGTGCCACGGGGCGCCCTCGGCGCAACGTAAACCAGTTGTTAACCTTAACGGCCCCGACCCGTGAACAAGTGTTAACGATGCTGGCACGCTTCCTGCTCCGCAACGCATGTAAGTCATCGGAGGGCGCCCTTCTGTTCACCGATGGGACATCAGACGACAGAATGCGCGGAGCAGCATACCATGAACCAAAACGGATCGATCACGCTGTTCCATTACTGGAATCGCCTGCGTGACGGACGCCCTGCTCCGAAGCGATCGGAAGTCGAGCCGGCCGATATCAAGTCGCTTTTGGCCGACACATTCATCCTGGAAAAGGATACACGCGGGCACCCCGTGTTCCGCCTCGCCGGCACAAGGCTCTGCGCCTGCTATGGCCGCGAACTCAAGGGGTTCTCCTTCCCCTCACTGTGGCGCGAGAAGGATCAGCGGCTCGTCTCGAAGCTGATCCACGGCGTGTTCGACCAGAAATCCGTCGTGCTGATCACCTTCGAGGGTTTCAGCCGCAACGGTCGCTCCAACAAGTTCGAATTGCTTGCCTTGCCGCTTGACGGTGGCATCGAAAATCCGCGCTGCCTCGGCGTCGTCAGCGCCGCCGAAAAGCCGTTCTGGCTGGGGGCCGACCCGATCACCGACGCGATGATCGATTCGATCCGTGTCATCGATCCGGAGAAAGAGCTGCTCAACAACCGTCCGGCGATCGACGTTCCCTCGCTTGTTCCAGCCGACCTCGAGGCGCCCGATACGATATCCGCGCTTGGCCGGGCGCGCCGCATCCGCCATCTCGTCGTCTTCGACGGCGGGCGCGAGGAATAGTTGATGATCGCACAGTCCTGAATGCTCGTTTTTTCCCTTTGTTAACCCGCTTTGTTGTACTTCTCTGATGAAGTCCTTCGCATCGACGCGCGGGAATGCCAAACGGGGTGTAGGCAGTCATGAGGTCAGCGGCGGTCGACTACGCGCCGTCCCAAGCTGAAAGGCGTAACTTTCAGCGCGTCCGGGTCAAAATATACGGGCGATTCATGCTGGAAGACCGCACCGAGCACCCTTGCCAGGTTGTCGACATGTCACCCGGCAACGTTGCCTTTCGCACCGACCGCATCGGCATGCCCGGCGAAAAGTCATCGCCTATATCGATCATATCGGCCGCATCGAAGGCGTCGTCACCCGCACCTTGCAGGATGGCTTCGCCATGACGGTGATTGCGTCCGACCGCAAGAAGGATAAGCTTGCGGCGCAGTTGACCTGGCTTGCCAACAAGCACGAACTCGACCTGCCGGAAGACCGCCGCCACGAGCGCGTCGCGCCGCGCAACCCGACCAGCGTGCTGCAGCTCACCGACGGCCGCCAGTACCAGTGCCGGATCATCGACCTGTCGCTGTCCGGCGCGGCGGTCGAGATCGACGTCAAGCCGGCGATCGGCATCCAGGTCATGCTCGGCACCATGCGCGGCCAGATCGTTCGCCATTTTGAGGATGGCGTCGCCATCGAATTCGCCGTCATCCAGCGCCCGAAACGCTCGATTCCGAATTCAACACGCCGCGCGCCTGACCGGACCGGACAGGACGCGCAATCGAACCGGCCCGTCGTGGCCGGTTTTTTGTTTCTGGCAACAGTGATCGACACCGTCCGGTCAGCCGGGGCTGTGGCCTGCAATGCTCAACGCAGGCCACGTATCCCGCCTGGCGAACTCGGGCAATCCAAACAATTCAATACTTAAATGATTCAAATTTTACGTTTATTCTACTGGCGTTTTACTTAAAGTCTGCTTCGCGCTTTTGCGTCAAATAAATCCAGCCGTGGCAATGTCTCCTTCGAACGGGGAGACTAGAAAATGAAAAAAACGAGGGGCAAGCTGTTGCTGATGGCAATGGCGATGCAGCTTTCCGCTTGGGGATCAGCATATGCCGCGGGACCGGCCTATATGCACACCGGCGGACGTACCACGCAGCCTGTTGGCCATTATGAATTCTGCCAGCGCATTCCTGGCGAATGCAATGAGAAGACGCCCAAAGGCGGACCGGTCGACCTGAGCCGCAAGCTCTGGGCGACGATCGTCAACATCAACAATTCGGTCAACACCCGCATCAAGCCGCGCACCGACATGGAAAACTACGGTGTCGAGGAGTACTGGGCCTATCCCGACAATGGCTATGGCGATTGCGAGGATTACGCGCTGGAGAAGCGCCGCGAACTGATGGACGCGGGCGTGCCGGCGGGTGATCTGTTGATGACGGTTGCGCGCCAGCCGAATGGCGACGGCCACGCCGTGCTGACTGTGCGCACCAGCCTTGGCGAGTTCATTCTCGACAATCTGGAAACCAAGGTGCTGTCCTGGACGGACACCGACTACACCTATCTCAAGCGTCAATCGACGGAGAATTCCGGCGTTTGGGTAACGATCAACGACGGCCGCTCCGACGCGGTCGCCAGCGTCCGCTAGGGCGCCAATGCATAACACAGAGATCAAGCGCGTCGCACGACACGCTTAAGGAGAAACCCGGTCGAGTCCCCACCCTCCCCGTCCCCAACGACCGGGTCAAGGAGCCGGCCCCGTCCCCGGGCCGGCTCCGCCATTTCTGGCGACAGCTGCTAAAATTGATCCAATTTCGATGGCATGGTGCGTGGTCGCGTCGCCATATCTCCAGAAGATATCAGCCGCAGGAGGTCTTATGCCCACCGAAGCTCGATCACAGCGTCTTGCGGTTCTTATCGACGCCGACAACACCTCCGCCAAGATTGCCGACGGTCTGTTCGAGGAGATCGCGAAGATCGGCGAGGCCAGCGTGCGCCGGATATATGGCGACTTCTCCAGCCCTCGGTCCAAGAGTTGGGCAGACATCCTGGCGAAGCACGCAATCATTCCGCAACAGCAGTTCGCCTATACCACCGGGAAGAATGCTTCCGATATCACACTGGTGATCGACGCGATGGATCTGCTCCATAACGGCCGTCTCGACGGTTTCTGCCTGGTTTCTTCCGACAGTGATTTCACCCGGCTTGCTGCACGCATACGTGAACAGGGTGTCGATGTCTTCGGGTTTGGAGAGCAGAAGACCCCCGAGAGCTTTCGGCAGGCTTGCCGTCGATTCATCTACACCGAAAACCTTCTGCGTGGCCCGGCGAACATCCCGGATACCGTGCCCGCTTCGAACCCGCTTCGATCGTCCAGTGCCGCGCTGCCCATACTCAAGAAAGTCATCGGCCAGATGGACAGTGAAGATGGTTGGGTGCTGCTCGGCACATTCGGAAAGCAGCTCTCGAACCTCTTCTCCGATTTTGATCCTCGCACCTATGGCTTCAGCAAACTGAGTGACCTGGTGAGGAGCACAGCCGAATTCGAAATCGAGGCTCCCAAAGGGGGAGCCATGCGGATACGGATCAAGCCGACGCCCGGCAAAAGGGAAAAAACAAATCCGCTCAGCAGTAGGCGCTTGACGTCCAGGGGCCGCAGCCACCAAGGGCATCCGAAACCCTCCCTTTTCACACGCAGCAGATCGAGGCACTATCGGCCGTTGCTTTCGTCCCCTGGATCACGGCGATGTTGGAAATCCCGGAAGATCGATGCGAGCGCCATCGCCTGTTCAAGGCGATTGACGATGCCTTCAAGGCCGGTGACTTCGAGGCGCTAGGTGCAGCCTTGGGCGGCTCACCCCGCTGGTTCGACGAGCGCATGCCGTTTGAACTCGGCCTCGGCCATCCGCTGGAATATGCGATCTATTGGAGCCCCGTCGGCTTCATCTCGACCCTGCTGGGTGCGGGCTCGGATCCGAACTACGGGGATCACGGCGGGTTTCCGGCAATCATTGCCGCGCTGTCCACCGACCGGGCCGACAGGCTGGAAATCGTGCGGGTGTTGATCGAGGCTGGCGCCGATCCCGACATGCGGGGCGTGAACGACTGGACGCCGCTTCACTACTCAGTGGCCATTCGCAGCGCCGACGCGATCCGCCTGCTTTTGGCGGCGGGCGCTGATCCTGCGCTCAAAACCCGCATCGACGACTACACGACAGCCGTCGAGGAAGCCGACATTGCCGGCTTTGAAGCTGGCGCTTCATTGTTGCGCGATGCGATGGCCGGGCGTGGCTCCAACGGACAGTGAGTCATCTCGCGATTAAAACGGCCGGCGACAGCTGTTGGCCAAGCCGGCCTCAGACCATCTTCAGCCCCGCCTTGAAGCGCTTGCCATTGGCAACGTAGTGCGCGGCCGAGCCGCGCAGCCTGGCGACGGCCGCATCGTCCAGCACCCTGATCGCCTTGGCCGGCGAGCCGACGATCAGCGAATTGTCCGGAAATTCCTTGCCTTCGGTGACCAGCGCGCCGGCGCCGACCAGCGAATTCTTGCCGATCCTGGCGCCGTTCAGCACGATGGCGCCCATGCCGATCAGGCTGTTGTCGCCGATCGTGCAGCCATGCAGCATGGCCCGGTGACCGATGGTGCAGCCCTCGCCGATGGTCAGCGGAAAGCCTGGATCGGTGTGCATGACCGTGTGTTCCTGCACATTGGTGTCGGCGCCGATGACGACAGGTTCGTTGTCGCCGCGAATGACGACGCCGAACCAGAAGCCGGCATTGCGGCCGACGCGCACGTCACCGATCAGCGTCGCATCGGGCGCGATCCAGTTTGTGTCCGCGTCCGCGAAGCTGGGCTCTGTTCCTTCGATCGCATAAAGCGGCATTGTCTGTCTCCGAATCGTCTCAGATGCCGGACCCTAGGAGACCGATCGTCCATGAGGCAATGGCAAGCACGACGATGCCCAGCGCCAGGGACCAGGCAATCGCCGTGCAGCCGCATGACAGGAGCGCCACTGTCGAAATACGATTCTCGCGCCGAGCATCGAGGGCAGCGTTGACCAGCATGAACGGCCCGGCGCCAGCCGTAGCCGCCAGCGAGCGCAGCACATGCGAGGGCGACACATAGGGTTCGGCAAAGGCGACCTTGCGGCCCGACACCAGTTCCATCGTCGAGCCCGTCAGCCCGCAGACCGTCAGCCCGACGACAAAAGCGAACAGGAAGAGTTCCATCTGAGCCATCTTAACCTTCCATTTACCATGAAATCGCACAGTCGTTTCAGGAAGGCTGCAAGAGCCGTGCCGCGCGATGTGTGCCGCCAAGGGACACCGGGAATGGCGGACGGGCGGTTGGGATGAGGACCGAGATGAAGCAGGCAGCGATCGCCGACGGCCCTGAATTCACCGTGGTCGATTCCACGCTGATGAGGCGGGTGTTCTATGCGTTCGCCGCACTTGCCTTGCTGTCGGCGGCGATCAGCCTTGGCGGCAAATGGTTCGGCCATTCGATCGCCATGGCCGGATATACGGACGACACCACGGTGCGCCAGGTGGTGATCGGCAAGAATGTGATTTCCGTGCCGGCCAATTTCATCCGTTTCGACCAGGCCCGGCGCGACGGGGTTGCCTCGCGTCTCGACCTTTATCTGCGCTATCCCGAGATGGACGGCTACAGCGAGGCGGCTCGCGACGACTTCAACCACTCGGAAGCCAACAGGAAGATCATCTTCCTGTCCTTCGAACAGCAGATGATGTCGCGCGATATGAGCGGCCGGTTCGCGCCGATCTACAGCGCGCTGATCGTCCAGCCCGGCATTCCGGGACCTGGCGGCACGACCGTCTACGGTTTCAATGAGACATCAGGCTATCTGAACGAGGTGCTGGTGGTCGGCAAGCGTGGGGGGAAGGACCCATTCGTCGCCCGCTGCCTGAGCGGGCCGAGTGCCGGTCAATCGCTGGCGCCCTGCGAGCGGGACATCCATGTCGGCGACGATCTCAGCCTCACCTACCGTTTTCCCAAGGAATTCCTTGGCGACTGGCAGGCGCTTGACGCGGCGATGGCGGCAGAGGCCGGGCGGATATTGAAGCCCGGACATTGACTGACAGATGCCGAGGCCGGCCGCGCTCGGCGCGGCCTGCCATCGGCTTGCAGGCTCAGGCCAGATCGATGTCGAGGATCGCCATCGAGAAATTGTAGTCGCCGTCATCCTCGTCCTTGAAGACGATGCCGAGGAACTCGTCACCGACATAGACCTCGGCCGAATCTTCCTTGCGCGGCCGTGCCTTGACCTCAAGCTTGGGGTTCTGGAAGACGCGCTTGAAATAGGCGTCCAGCTTTCTGATTTCGTCCGGCTTCAACAGTCTTCTCCGATCATCGGGCTTGCTGGTTTGAAGGGCGCTTCTGGCACGTCGACAATGGCAATGTAAAGGCAAGCCGGCCGTATTGCACCGGAAGCTCCAGCGCCGCCGGTCAAAAATCGCAGCAACGCCGGTCAGCGCGCCAGCGCGAAAAAATCAGATATCGAAGCTGACCACCTGGTCCATCGACTGCGACGGCAGAAGCTGGTCCATCTGGCGGGAAGGCTGGTCGCAACCGGTCTCGCCGACGACGCGGGCGGGCACGCCGGCAACCGTCTTGTTGTGCGGCACGGGCGACAGCACCACCGAGCCCGCCGCGATCTTGGAACAATGGCCGACTTCGATGTTGCCGAGAAATCTGGCGCCGGCGCCGATCAGCACGCCACGGCGGATCTTGGGGTGGCGGTCGCCACCGGCCTTGCCGGTGCCGCCCAGCGTCACGCCGTGCAGGATCGATACATCGTCCTCGATGACCGCGGTCTCGCCGACGACGAGGCCGGTGGCGTGGTCGATGAAGATGCCCTTGCCGATGCGGGCGGCCGGATTGATGTCGGTCTGGAAGACCGAGGAGGAACGGCTCTGCAGGTAGAGCGCGAAGTCCTTGCGGCCCTGGTTCCACAGCCAATGCGCCAGCCGATGGGTCTGGATGGCGTGAAAGCCCTTGAAATACAACACCGGCATGATGAAGCGGTCGCAGGCCGGGTCGCGGTCGTAATAAGCCTGGATGTCGACGCGCACCGTCGTCGGCCAGTCCTTGTCGTCAGCCAGCATCGATTTGAAGGTCTGACGGATGAGATCGGAGCCGATATCCTGATGGGCAAGCCGCTCGGCGATCCGGTGGATGACGGCCTCTTCCAGGCTCTCCTGGTTGAGGATCGTCGAATAGAGGAACGCTGCAAGAAGCGGATCGCGGTTGACCGCGTCCATCGCCTCATCGCGGATCGAACGCCAGATCGGATCGACCGGCTGCAACGCGTTGTGGCGGGAAATGCTGATGCTGTTCATCGACGTCTCGTCCTGCGTCCTGCTGGCTTGCCTGTTGTGCTTGCCTGCTGTCTGGCCGCACATATAAGCCAGATCATAGCACGATTGAACTCAATTTTCCTTAGTGCTGTGTCAAATGGATTTGGTTCGCAGGAATTCAAGCAGCCATGGAAAACGAACCCTTGATCGACCCAGCTGCCGGAAAGCGGCGTTCCGCGCCTGCTGCCGGGAAGATGTAGAGCAACCTGGTGGCGGGCTCAAGGTCAGCGCGGCGCCGATGGCACCGCGCTGTGACGGACGATGTTCAAGTCGGCAGCGGCGTGCCGGCCTGTTCCGCCACCATGTATTCGGCATACCAGTCGGGCCGGTTCACATCGTGCTGTCCGCCGGTCCGTTTCTCGTGTTCGCCATGTGCGGCCGCCGCACGCCGCAGCGCCGCCGCAAGCTCGCCCGACGACGTGAATATCGTGTCGCTGGCATCCACGCGTCCGGGCAATCGCTGGGTGATTTCCTGCAATATGAAGCTGTTGCCGTCCGGATCGCTGAACGTGACATAGGAGGAATAACTACGCCCTTCCGGATGCCGGCCGCTGATCGGCGGCTGCCCTGGTCCCGCGCGGTGAAAGACCTCGCTCGCCTCGACGCCGCGCGCCACGAGTTCGGCATGCGCCGCCTCGATATCGGACACCACGAGATAAAGTCCCCTCGCCGAGCCTGGCGCGGCCGATGTCAGACCCTTGCCGAAATGGATCGAGCATGGCGAACCCGGAGGCGTGAACTGCACGACCCGAAACGCATCGCCGACGACGAAGTCGGCGTCGAGCCGCCAGCCCAGGCCGCCATAGAAACGCTTGGACCGGTCGGCATCCGCAACGGCAATGATGACGGCCTCCAGCTTCATGTCGATCGTCCCCGGTCTCGGAGTCTCGCTGCTTGGGGTATTGGTCATGTCAGCCTCCCTGGGTTGGATTTTTCTCGACTGGCAACATTCCTCAGAGCCCCGGCCCATGCAAGGTTCGAAGTATTGGCTTTTTCACTCGAAGGGCTGAGATCGATTAACTGGACGGATGACGAAAATGAAAGACCAGCCCTTGATCGACGAACCGCTGAAACAGGAACTCTCAGGCTTCTATCGGGCCGAAGACCGCCACTACCACAACCTCGCCCATATCGAGGCGATGCTGGCGCTGGCCGGCGACTATCGCGAGCTGCTCGGCGATCCCGAAGCCGTCGAAGCGGCGATCTGGTTCCACGATGCCATCTACGACAGCAAGGCCAAGGACAATGAGGCCAGAAGTGCCGCCCTTGCCGAGAAGAAACTCGCGGGCCGTACCGATGCCGAGCGGCTGAGCCGCATCAGCGCAATGATCCTCGCCACCGCCACGCACCAGCTGCCCCGGTTCGACGACGCGGCGGCCACACGCGACGCCAGTCTATTCCTTGACATGGACCTGTCGATCCTGGGCGCGGAGCCGGACGCCTTCGACGCCTATGAGCACGCGGTTCGCCGCGAATATGACTGGGTGGAGGAGCCGATGTGGCGTGCCGGACGGGGTGCTGTGCTGAACAGTTTTCTCACTCGCCCGCATATCTTCCACACGGAAGAATTTCGCCAGCGCTTCGAGCCGCCGGCCAGGCTGAACATGGCGCGGTCGCTAGAGACCCTGCAAAAGCCCTCGTGATTGTTCGCTCGGACTCTCCTGGCGCTTGCATGTGGCCCCAAAAGGCCATTGGCTGCTCGACGGCTGCGAGAGCCGTATCGCTGAAATCGTCAAAACGTGAATTCTTCTGAGGTGCCGACATTATGAGCAGCAATTTCTTCCAGCCGGTCGACGCCTCGGCCGTTCCCCGCTTCGCCGGGCTTTCGACCTTCATGCGGCTGCCGGCGGTGGCGAGCGCCGAGGGGCTCGATATCGCGCTGGTCGGCATACCGTGGGATGGCGGCACGACCAACCGCGCCGGGGCACGGCACGGCCCGCGCGAGATCCGCAACCAGTCGAGCTTGATGCGGCGCGTCCACCACGTCTCGGGGACCGAGCCGTTCAGCATCGCCAATGTCGCCGATGTCGGCGATCTCTCGGTCAATCCGATCAACCTCATGGACGGATTGAAGCGCATCGAGGACGGCATCGCGGCGATCGTGGCGGCAGGCGCCATTCCGCTGGCCGCCGGCGGCGATCATCTGACGACGCTGCCGGTGCTGCGCGCCGTCGCCAGGGATCGTCCGGTCGGCATGATCCATTTCGATGCGCATTCCGACACCAATGACCGCTATTTCGGCGACAATCGCTATACGCACGGCACGCCCTTCCGCCGCGCCATCGAAGAGGGCCTGCTCGATCCCAGGCGTGTCGTGCAGATCGGCATTCGCGGCTCGATCTACGAGCCCGGCGAGCATGACTGGGCGGTCGCCCAGGGCATTCGCATCATCTACATGGAAGAGTTCGTCAGGCGGGGTGCTGCCAGCGTCATGGAAGAAGCGCGCGCCATCGCCGGAACCGGACCGACCTACGTGACCTTCGACATCGACTGCATCGATCCGTCGATGGCGCCGGGAACAGGCACGCCCGAACTCGGCGGCTTCACCACCCGCGAGGCGCAGGAAATGGTCCGACTGCTCGACGGATTGAACATTGTCGGCGCCGATGTCGTGGAAGTGGCGCCGCCGTTCGATCTTGCCGGCATGACGGCGCTGGCGGGCGCGACGATGATGTTCGAACTGCTGTGCGTGCTGGCGAAGTCGGTTCAGGCCGCGAGAGCACGGAACGTCAGGTAAAGGCGCCTATGGTCGACGCCATTGCCGCAAGGATGGCCAGCCCCGCCGCCACCGACAGCCCGTTGAGGATGATCCCCAGCAGGCCAAAGGCGCGATTGTCGTTCGAACGCACCAGCGCCATGATGCCGAAGACGAGCCCGGTGACGTGTGCCAGCGGCCCCGCCAGATAGAAACACGGCCATGAAGAACCCGGTGGCGACGTTCTGGACCGACTGGGATGTATCGCTCGGCATCGCCACCATTATGGCCATGGCAAGCGCTCCCGCCGTAAAGGCTGCCAGTGCCAATATGACCGAACGTTTGCCGAACTTGCCTTGCGCCACCGCGCCCGGCATCACGCCGGTGCTTCTTCCCCATTGTGCCACTGTCGCCCCCCGGCTCACCGCTCAAAGCGGATATTCAGCATAAAACTCCAGCACGCGCTGCTTGAAGGTCTTGTCCCCTACCGCCAGCATATGGTCCCTGCCCTCGATGTGGAAAGCCCTGGCGTTCGGCATCAAGGCGGCGAGCTCGTCCGGTGAGCCGCCAATGTCGTCCGTGGTGCCGACCGCGACCAGCGTCGGCTGGGCGATGCGGGCAATATCGTCCTCATCAAGCAACTCCCGCGACTTGGCGATGCAGGCGGCAAGCGCCCGGCGATCGCTGCGGGTCTGGTCGGCGAAGGCGCGGAAGGAGCGGCCGCGCGGATGGGTGGTGGCAGTCGGATCGTCGGCGAGCAGGGCCGCGGCAATCGGATCCCAATCGCCGACGCCGTCGATCATGCCGATGCCGAGGCCGCCAAAGACCAGCGTCGCCACCTTGTCCGGATCGGACAGTGCCAGGAACGCCGCGATGCGCGCGCCCATCGAATAGCCCATGACATGGGCCCGTTCGATGCCGAGATGGTCAAGCAAGGCGGCGGCATCCGAGGCCATTTTTGCCGGTGTATAATCGGCTTCGTCATAGCTCTTCGATGACGAGCCATGGCCGCGATTGTCGAAGGCGATAGCGCGATAGCCGGCATCGTTGAGCGTCTTGAACCAGCCGGGCGACACCCAATTGACATAGTGGCTCGAGGCGAAACCGTGGATCATGAGCACCGGATCGCCCTCGCCCGAGGCCGGCTGGCGGTCGAGGAAGGCGAGGTCGAACCCGTCATGGGAAAAAAACTGCATCGGAAGGCGATCCCCGGCGCTCAGTTGGAATCGACGTTCGGAGAATCGCCCTTGTCAGCCGGCGGCATACCGGGGCCAGATACGGTGCCGACCGCCGGATGGCGCAAAAGGTCGTCATACTCGATGCCGTTCCTGGCGGCGGTGCCGGCCTTGAGTTCGAGCACGAAGCGCACCGGTACGCCTGGCGAAATGATGGCCTGGGATTGCGGTTCGCCGTGCTTGATCGCCCGGATCTTGCCATCCTGGCCAACAAAGATCAGGTCAAGCGGCATCGGCGTGTTTTGCATCCAGAAACTGACCTGCTGCGGTATCTCGAAGACGAACAGCATGCCGTGATCGTCCGCCATGTCCTGGCGGTACATCAACCCAGCCTCGCGCTCCGCATCGGTG
Organism: Mesorhizobium kamtschaticum; assembly: GCF_056174585.1. Taxonomy (NCBI): domain Bacteria; kingdom Pseudomonadati; phylum Pseudomonadota; class Alphaproteobacteria; order Hyphomicrobiales; family Phyllobacteriaceae; genus Mesorhizobium; species Mesorhizobium kamtschaticum. Next base: position 5,105,537 of record NZ_CM149691.1, read on the forward strand.
TCGGCGATTTCGATCGAAAAGGAGCGATTCCCGTCTTTCGTCACCAGGACCAGCGGCGTCGGGTCGACCGGAAGGATCATCGCCCGGCTGTCGGCCGAGGTTGGCCGTTCCGAATAGAAGAACGCGCCTGCGGCCACGATCACCGCAGCAATGGCGCAAAGCACACCCGCCGTCAGCCAGTTCCTGTGAGCCATGCAAAGTCCTCGACCGGAAATCGTCCTAGACCATGATCCCAAAAAGTGGAACCGGTTTTCTCGGACAAACGGAAGCCGTTTGTCCAGAGATCATGGTCAAACAAAGAGGAGGTAGAACCTGAACCATCCCGGTTCTATCGGGATGGGTCGGGTTCTAGTGCGAAACCGGCAAGGTGCCCATATCGGGGTGAATTTCTGCGGCCATAAGGCCTTTGTCACCGCGCCCGAAACGGACAAGCACGACCTGCCCCGGCCGAAGCTCGGTGATGCCATAGCGGCGCAAGGTCTCCATATGGACGAAAATGTCCTCGGTGCCCTCGCCACGAGTCAGGAAGCCGAAGCCCTTGGTGCGGTTGAACCACTTGACCAAAGCCCGTTCGAGCCCGCTCTCCGGCGTTACCGCGACATGGGTGCGCTGTTCCTGCATTTCCGCGGGATGGACGGCTGTGGTGACATCCATGGAAAGCACGCGGAAGGCCTGCAGCCCACGATCGCCCTGCTTGACAAGACAGACCACGCGCGCGCCTTCCAAGGCTGTCTGGAAGCCGTCCCGCCGAAGACATGTCACATGGAGGAGGATATCGCCCGAAACACCGTCATCGGGAAGGATGAACCCGTAGCCCTTGGCCACATCGAACCACTTGATGGCGCCGGCAATTTCGGTCAGGTCGGCGGCATCGCCGCCTTCGTCGCGCGTCAAGGCGTCGGCAAGGGTTCCGGCCCGCCCCGTCAAAGAGGCCTTTTCCCCCATAAGAATGCCCCCTTTTTTCAAGAACACCGCAACTGATTCTTGACACCAGATTAACACCGCGGCTTCCGGTGTGTGCAAGACCTTCCCTGCCTTTTTTCACGGTTCATTGCGGGAATACCGGATTTGTTCTTTGCCGGCATCGCCGGGAGCCGGAGATTGCCCTTTGAGCGGGCCGACCCTATGTTGCGCCGCAACCCAACAAATCGAGGAAAACACATGCGCTATCTGCACACCATGGTCCGAGTCGCCGATGTCGATGCCTCGCTCGATTTCTACTGCAACAAGCTCGGGCTGAAGGAGGTCCGCCGCTACGAAAACGAGCAGGGCCGCTTCACGCTGATCTTCCTCGCCGCCTCCGAAGACGAACAGAGCGGCATCAACGACAAGGCGCCGCTGGTCGAACTCACCTACAATTGGGATCCGGAAGACTACAAGGGCGGGCGCAATTTCGGCCACCTCGCCTATGAGGTCGACGACATCTACGCCACCTGCCAGCATCTGATGGACAACGGCGTCACCATCAACCGGCCGCCGCGCGACGGCAACATGGCCTTCATCCGGTCACCGGACGGCATCTCCATCGAGCTGCTGCAGAAAGGCCCGGCGAAAGCCAAGGCCGAACCCTGGGCTTCGATGGCGAACACCGGAAGCTGGTAGGCATCAAACCTTATACCGGGACCTGACACCGGGCGGGATTTGCTCGGCCGCCTTTGCCGTTTCTCATGAAGGCACCTATCTACCCGAACGTGGCGCCAGCCTGGAAAGTCTGGCGCCACGTCGAACAATGGGCGCCTGCCCCTCTGGAGAATTCACTCATGCCGACCAGCCGTGCCGATGTCGCCACCGAACATGCCAGCCGCTATCTGCAGCAGTTGTGCAAGCACTGGGCGCACAAATTTCCGGTCGAATTCGACCCCACCCATGGCACCATCGATCTGACGTCGCTGGGACGCACCGTCATGGATGCCGATGCAAGCACGCTGCACATCACGGTGTCGACTGACGAAGCCGGGGCGATCGAGCGCCTGGAAAGCGTTGTCGCCGATCACATCAAGCGCTTTGCTTTCCGCGAAGAACTGACCTTCGACTGGAAGCCGGCTCCGACGGCGTAATCGGCCTAATTCTTACCGGCCTGACTGGCCATCTCCAGCAAAGCCAGCACCGAGCGCCAGTTGCGCGCGGTGCCAGGCACCTTGAGAACGCGCGGAATGAGATTGGCAAACACTGATTTGCCGAGTCCGTCCGGCGCGCTGAGGTAGAGCACGTCTCCCTTGACCTCGAAGCGCTCGGGGCCGGTGCACGTTTCGGCCAGCCGCGCCACCTCATCGGCGGTCGGCTCGCGCTCCAGCGCATAGGCATGGAGCTTGGTGTGGTCGGCGGCCGCTTCCGGATAGGGATTTTCGCTCACCAGCCGTTCGAACCAGGAGAGATCGCGCACCATGATGCGCGAATGAAAACCCCATTTCTTCTCGAAGGCTGCTTCGACCTGTTTGGTCAGCGCGACCGCGTCGCCCTTGCCGGCCCGGAACACGACATTGCCGCTCTGCACATAGGTGGCGACATCGGAAAAGCCGAGATCCTCGAAGAACGAGCGCAACTCCGCCATCTTGACGATGCGGTTGCCGCCGACATTGATGCCGGAGAACAGGGCGATGAAGACCTTTGCGCTCATATGATGAACCCGGCCAATGTCTCGTTGTCGGTGATGTCCTGATACTGGACGCCCTCGGCCTCGAAGTTTGCCTTCAGCAGGTCGAAATTGCGACGGTCCTTGGTTTCGATGCCGATCAGAACCGAGCCGAAATTGCGCGCCGACTTCTTCAGGTATTCGAAGCGCGCAATATCGTCGTCCGGACCCAGCATTTCGAGGAAATCGCGCAACGCGCCCGGCCGCTGTGGGAAACGGATGATGAAGTATTTCTTCAGGCCCTCGTAGCGCAGCGCCCGTTCCTTGACATCCGGCAGCCGCTCGAAATCGAAATTGCCGCCTGAAACCACCGCGACAATGGTCTTGCCGCGAATCTCCTTCCTGGAAAAATCCTTCAGTGCGTCGATCGCCAACGCGCCGGCCGGCTCGAGCACGACGCCTTCGACGTTGAGCATCTCGATCATGGTCGCGCAGAGCCGGTTTTCCGGGATCAGCCGCACTGTGTCGGCGGCGAACTCCTTGAGGTATCGCAACGGTTCACGACCGATCTCGGCGACCGCAGCACCATCGACGAAGTTGTCGACCTTGGCGAGCTTGAGCCGTTTTCCAGCCGCAAGGCTGTCATGCAGGCTCGGCGCCCCGGCCGGCTCGCAAAAGACGAAACGCGCCTCCCGGCTCTGATCGGCGAAATAATGCGTCACGCCGGCGGCGAGCCCACCACCGCCGACCGGCAGCATGATGATGTCGGGCATGCGTGCACCCGGCATCTGGTCCGCGATCTCATAGGCGACCGTCGCCTGGCCTTCGATGATGTCCTTGTGGTCGAATGGCGGCACCATGTGGGCGCCCGAGCTTTCGGTGAATTCGAAGGCGGCGCGATAGCAGTCGTCGAAAAAGTCGCCGACCAGCCTGATCTCGACGAAATCGCCGCCGAACAGCCTGGTCTTGTCGATCTTCTGCTGCGGCGTCGTCACCGGCATGAACACCACGCCCTTCTTGCCGAAATGGCGGCAGACGAAGGCGAAACCCTGTGCATGGTTGCCGGCCGACGCGCAGACAAACAGTTCGGCCTGATTGCCGGCTGCAAGCGCCTTGCGGAAGAAGTTGAAGGCGCCGCGGATCTTGTAGGAGCGAACGGGCGAAAGGTCCTCGCGCTTCAGCAGCACCCGCGCGCCGGTCTTTTTCGACAGATAGTCGTTTTCCTGCAGCGGCGTTTCCGGAAAAATCTGGCGGATCGCTGCGGCGGCGACGGCAACGCGGGAGGAAAAACTGGTCATCGGAAAGTCACCTTGTGCCGCACCCCTGTCATCAAACCTGGCCGCATAGTGTCTGTCTGTTGCATCCTGAGTTCGCGCAGCCGATCCTGCCTATTGCATATCCGGCCCCGCAACGCCATTGTCCGGCCCTCCATGCCCTTCCCGTAAAGGGCATTCACAGAATCCTTGCAAGCACTTGGGAGCGTTTGTTCATGCCTGTCGCATCGGTCGGCCTGAAATCCATGTCGCTGCCGGAATTCGGCGAGCCGACGGTGATGCCGCTGGTTACCCGGAACACCCATGAAGCGCGCATCGAAGCGCTGCTTGCGCGCGGCGCCAAGGCCGGCTTCGATGCCTTCGCCATCTATGGCGATCGCGAACACGCGGCCAATGTCGCCTATCTCTCAGGCTACGATCCGCGTTTCGAGGAGACATTGTTGGTCATCGTTCCCGGCAAGCAGCCAAGACTTCTCGTCGGCAATGAGGGCTGGGGCTATGCCGAAATCTGCGATGGGCCTTACGAGCGCGTGCTCTACCAGACCTTCTCATTGCCGGCGCAGCCACGCGACCGCTCGGACGCGCTGCCCGACATCCTTGCCGGCTGCGGTCTGAAGCCCGGCGACAGGATCGGCGCCATCGGCTGGAAGCCTTTTGGCGCCGGCGATGCCGGGTTCGATGAGACGGCGCTCGACCTGCCGTCCTTCATTGCCGATACGCTGCGCACGCTTGTCGGCGACAAGGGCGCGGTTGTGAATGCCGCCAATCTTTTGATGAACCCCACCGACGGCCTGCGCGCGATCAACGAGGCCGACCAACTGGCTGCCTTCGAATTCGCCGCGACCTTCACCTCGCAAGGGCTGCGCAATGTGCTCAGAGGTATCGAGCCCGGCATGACCGAACTGCAGGCGGCGCGGCTGATGGGCATGAATGGCCTGCCGCATGGTTGTCATCCGATGCTGTCGGCGGGAAAGCGCGCCGCCTATGGTTTGCCCAGCCCGCGCCTCGACGTCATCCGGCGTGGCGACCCGATCACCATGGCCTATGGCATTCAGGGCGCGCTCAATGCCCGTGCCGGCTTCCTGGCCGAGGACGCCTCCGAGCTGCCTCCTGCCATCCGCGACTATGTCGAAAAGCTGGTCGCGCCCTATTTCGCCGCGGTTGTCGACTGGTACGAAGCGATCGGCATCGGCACGACGGGCGGGGCTTTGTGGAAGGCGGTGCATGACCGCATCGGAGACCCGTTCTTTGGCGTCTCCCTCAATCCCGGCCATCTCGTCCATATCGACGAATGGATGCATTCGCCGGTGTTTTCCGGCTCCGACATCAAATTGCGATCCGGCATGGCGTTGCAGGTCGACATCATCCCGGCGACCGGCAGCGACTATTTCACCACCAATATCGAGGATGGCATCGCGCTCGCCGACGAGGGATTGCGCGAGGAGATTGCGGCGCGCCATCCCGAGGCCTGGAGCCGTATCGAGGCGCGCCGTGCCTTCATGGCGGATGTGCTCGGCATCCGCCTCAAGCCCGAGGTGCTGCCCTTCTCCAACATTCCGGCGTTTCTTCCGCCATTTTGACTTTCGCGCAACAGTGCGATGGCTGTAACCAGGCGCTGACCACATTTCGGCTGGACACGACTTAGTTCTGCCGCACTCTCCCTGTCCGGGAGGTGTCGCGGGGGTGGATAGGCCTTTCGGCCGGAGTGGAAATTTCAGACGTGCCTTTGAAGAAGATTCTTACTGTTGCTCTCGCCTTGCTCGTTGCCGGCTGCGCCGGCCCGCAAACCCAGGAATTGCTTGGCAGCGCAGTCATGTCCACGCCGGTGACGGAAATCGCCGGCAACCACTCGATCTTCATCGCTACGACGCGCAAGAAATCCGACGATCCCAACAAGGTTTTCGACGGCGAGCGCTCGGCGACGCTGAACTACGCCCGCGTCAACGTCACCGTGCCTGGCATCCATCAGACTGGCCAGATCGAACGGCGTTCGCGCGGCAAGTCGGATGATCCGGCCAAATATTTCATGGCTTCCGAGGTTGTCGGCTACGACACGCAGCCAAAATTCTCCAGCGCGCTCAACGCCGATATCGCGGCGCGCGGCGGCCGTGTCATGGTGTTCGTGCATGGCTACAACACCGGCTTCGACGACGCTGTCTACCGCTTGACCCAGATCGTCCACGATTCCGGCTACCCGGGCACGCCTGTGCTGTTTTCCTGGGCCTCGGGCGCCAGGACCACCGACTATGTCTACGACAAGGAAAGCGCCAGCGCCGCCCGTGACCAGCTTGAAGTGACCTTGCGCATGCTGCAGCAGTCCGGCGCGCGGCGCATCGACATTGTCGCGCATTCGATGGGAACCTGGGTGACCATGGAAACGCTGCGCCAGATGGCCATCAGCGGCGACCGTGATCTTGGCGGCAAGCTGGGCGACGTGGTGCTGGCCTCGCCAGACATCGACGTCGACGTGTTCAAGAGCCAGATGCGTCGCTATGGCAAGCCCGACAAGCCGTTCATCCTGCTGTTGTCGGACGACGACCGCGCGCTGAGGCTCTCCGGCCTGATCGCCGGTTCGCGGCCGCGCGTCGGCGACTACAAGGATGCCGCCGACCTTGCCTCCTATGGCGTGACGGTGGTCGATCTCTCCAAGGTCAAGGGCAGCGACAGCTTCAACCATACGAAATTCGCAGACAATCCGACCCTGGTGAAGATGATCGGCCAGCGGCTGCGCGAGGACGACGGCTTCGCCAGCGACAAGGACGTGACCGACCGCATCACCCAGCTCGGACAGTAGATGCGCCGCCGCGGATTTCGCCGTGCCTGTTCACCATTGCTGAGGCGCCAGGCCACTTTGAACTGGACCGCGCCGGTGTCTGGCTCTATCGGAATGACTGGTGACGTCATGCTTTTGACGTCCCCCTTTACGGGAGCCGTCGCGTGACCGTGCGTTTGAACAGTGTCGTCGCCATGACTTTCGCGCTGCTGGTCGCCGGTTGCGCTGGAAATACGCACGATCTGCTCAACAAGACGACGGTCGCGGTGCCGGCGTCCGCCATCGCGGCCACGCACGGGATCTTCGTCGCCACCACCCGCCAGAAGGCAACGAAGGATCCGCGTCAGGTGTTCGACGGCGACCGTTCGCTGACCACCAGCTTCGCCCGGGTCGACGTCACGGTTCCGACGAGCCATCAGGTCGGCGCCATCGAGCGGGCCAAGGGTTCCGCCAACAGCAATCCGGCCAAGGATTTCACCGCCAAGGACGTCACCTACTACGAAGGCGCGCCGCAATTCGCCAAGGCGGTCGGCGCCGACATCGCCATGCGCGGCGACCGCGCGCTGGTTTTCGTGCACGGCTTCAACAACGGCTTCGACGACGGTGTCTACCGGTTGACGCAGATCGCCCACGACACGAAATATCCGGGCACGCCGGTACTGTTTTCCTGGGCGTCGAGCGCCAAGACGACGGGCTATATCTACGACAAGGACAGTGCCAACGCCGCTCGTGACGATCTTGAGGCGACGCTCAGGATGCTCGCCAAGACGCGGGTCAAGAGCATCGACATCATCGCCCATTCGATGGGAACCTGGTTGACCATGGAGGCACTGCGCCAGCTCGCCATCACCGGCGATCGCGATCTCGGCGGCAAGCTCGGCTATGTAGTCCTGGCTTCACCCGACATCGATGTCGACGTGTTCAAAAAGCAGATGATGCGTTACGGCAAGCCGGACAAGCCGTTTGCCGTGCTGCTCTCAAACGATGACCGGGCGCTCAAGCTGTCATCCATCATCTCGGGCGACAAACCGCGTGTCGGCGACTATGGCAATGCCGCCGATCTCGCCAGCTATGGCGTCTCCGTGGTCGACCTGTCCAAGATCAAGGGCGGCGACGGTGGCCTCAACCACGCCAAATTCGCCGACAATCCGATCCTGGTGCAGTTGCTCGGCGACCGCCTGCGCACGCCGGCGGGCCTTGCCTCGGACGAACCCGATCCGGCACAGCTCAACAATCTCGGCCAGGGCCTCGGCAAGGCTGTCGGTTCGGTCGCTGAGGTCGTCATCACCACGCCATTCAAGGTGTTGACCATCGTCACCGGCGGGTGAGCACCGGCCAAGGGATGTTGAGATTCGGGCCAGGCCGCGCCGGGAATGGCTGACTCCGAGAACCGTAGCGGAGCGTACTTAATCGCCCGTGAAGTATCCTGAACGGCTTTGTTTCCGGGCGATTGAGCCGCTCGGCAAGTATTTGCTTTGCAGGAACGTCGGTCTTCCCAGACGACCCCTGAATCTGATGAAGGCTCTGTGGGTCGCAGGATTTCAAAGCAATTACAACAACTTAATGAACCAGCCAACGCGAGTAGCGACGTCCCCGAGGTGCGACTACTTTTTCGCCTTCTGCAACGGATCCAACTGCGAGGTGAAACCCATGTCGGACGAGCAAGTGCGCTGGCTTTTGAAGGTCATCCAGCCCGAGGCGACCTTGGCCTCCCTCCCCGAAGGCGCCAGCCTCGACAGGGAAGCTCATGCCGGCCTCCTCGGCCTGCCGGTTGAGATCTACGCGACCGAACTCGGCCGCATGCAAAAGGAGGCCTCGGAAGCAGCCGGCGCGTTGCTTGCCGACCCAGCCGTGGCATCGATGGTCGATCGCCTTCCCCTGCGGAAAGGGGACAAGGTAGTGGCGTTCGGCGACAGCTTGACGTCCGATCCCCAATCTTGGGCGGTAGTCCTTAGGGAAATGCTGGCGAGGCGCCGCGGTACCGACGAGATTTCGGTGATCATCAGCGCAGTCGCAGGCGAGACGACCACGCACGGTCTCGTGCGGGTCGCAAATGTCATCAATTCCCGGCCCGACTGGATACTCTTCCTCTTCGGTACGAATGATGCCCGCACGCAGGGCCCGCACCCCACGAAGACGCTCGTCCATCATGAGGAGACCGCGCGCAACATTGCCGAGCTGCGGCAGCGCGTTTCCGGAGAGACCACGGCGAACAGCGTCTGGATTACTCCGCCTGCGGTCAATGAAGCACAGGTAGCGGCCCATCGAGGCCTGGCCAGGTTCGGGGTTCGGTTCCGCAACGAAGACCTGGCGCGCGTCGCCAAGATCGTCAGCGAGGGCGACGGGCCGGTTATCGACGCCTTCTCAACGCTGGGGAGCCCCCCTCCCTCCGACCTGCTCATGGACGACGGTCTCCATTTCACTCTGGCGGGCCAGAAGCGAATGGCATTCGAGGTGATCCGTGGCTGGAGCCAGCTCCAGTGAAACATCTCATCATCGGCGCCACAGGAAACATCGGCTCTCGGGTAACCCAGCGCCTCGTTGATTGCAGAGCACGCCCGTCCGTTTTCGTGCGCAGCGCGAAGAAGGCCAGGGCCCTTTTCGGTGACCATGTCGATATCCATACCGGAGACCTCGAAAAGCCAGGCTCCTCGCTAGCCACTGCGCTGGCTGGGGTCGACGGCATATTCCTCCTGACTGATGGATCGGATCTCGAGAAGCGAGATCGCGCGGTCTCCTTCGCAGCCCGCCACGCAGGCGTACGAAACATCGTCAAGCTCTCAACCCTGGACGTGCGAACCGGGATTGGCACCGGTCCGTGGCATGCACGCGGCGAGGATGCCATTCGGGAAAGCGGGGTTGCGTTCACCTTCATTCAGGCGGCCGGATTCATGTCCAACGCGCTCGGTTGGTCGGAATCCATCCGCCGCGAGGGCGTGCTGCGCTCGTCCACGGGTCGGGGCAAGATCGCATTCATCCATCCAGACGACATCGCAGCCGTCGCCACGGCCGCCCTGACCACGCGCGACCACGACGGCCAGGCCCTGGTGATTACAGGCCGTAAGGCGCTGTCCTATGGGGAGATGGCGGCCACGATAGGCAGAGCCATCGGCAAGCCCGTCGGCTTCGAGGAAATATCGGACCGGCAGGCGTACACCGACGCCGTCGAATGGGCCGGGAAAGGCCCCTACGTCGATGCCCTTGTGGGCATCTGGCGCGCGGTGCGCGAGGGCCGACTTGACACGGTGACGGACGGGGTAAAACGAGTGACTGGGCGGGAACCAATCCCGTTCGCTCAGTGGGCCGCCGAGAACGCCGCGTCGTTTCAGTAGTGTTTCGGTGCGGTGCCCTCAAAAGAATTCACGTAGACCAGTACGGTACGGATCGCCTCGCTCCTAACGACATCACGCGAGAGGGCGCGCGCCTGGTGGACCGCTCCGTGCACGAGGGATTCCACCATGCGTGGAAGGACAAAAAGCATTCGCTCCGTCTCGTCGAGGCTGTATCGCTTTTGGTCGGCGCATGACAGCACTCGCCCAAACGTGTGATGCAGCGCGTTCCTGAAGCCAAGAGCGCCTTCCGGAACGGCGGACGAAACAATCTCGTGCAGTTCCGCAGCATCCACATGCACGTTCACCAGACCTCGGACGAGTTCGCCTGTGAATTCCTGCAGCGGAGCCGAGGCGTAGGCAGCCGTCGTCTGCCCGATGACCTGCCGTACATCGTCGACGTGTCGGTCATGAAGGGCGGTGAAGATTGCGCGCTTGTCGGGGAAGTACTGATAAAGCGACCCGACGCTAACGCCGGCGGCCTCCGCGATGCGATTCGTGGTGATGGCCTGGGTCCCGTGACGCTTCACCACAAGTTGGACGGCGTCGAGCACGCAGTCCACGGTCTGCCGCGAGCGTTGCTGTGTCGGCTCGCGCCGCGCAAAGGTTCTTTTGGCCGTGGTCATGCTGCCTCACCGTATGTAGTTCGCAGGCCGACATCACCCGAATATCGACAACCCTAGACGAACAGATCGACCTTCTGGAAAGTCGTCACGTCGATCAGCCCGACGTCGGAAATCCTCAGTTCCGGAATGACCACCAGCGCCAGCAGCGAGTGCTGCATGTAGGCGTTGTTGAGGGAACACCCCACCTTGCGCATCGCCTCGGTCAGTTTCTCCGCCTTGGCGGCGACGATCTCGGCGCGCTCGTCCGACATCAGCCCGGCGATCGGCATTTCGACCAGGGCCAGTTCCTTGCCCTTGGAGAACAGCACGACGCCGCCGCCGACTTCGCCCAGCCGGTTGACCGCCAGCGCCATGTCCTGCTTGTTGGTGCCGACGCAGATGATGTGGTGGGCGTCATGCGCCACGCTCGACGCCATGGCGCAGTCGCTCATATAGCCGAAGCCGGAGACGAAGGCGTTGGTGACGCCGCCGGTGCCCCTGTGCCGCTCGACCAGCGCGATCTGGCAGACATCGTTGCGGCGATCCATGGCGACCAGCCCGTCCTCGACTGGAAGATCGGCCTCCAGCGCGCGCGTCGGCGCCTGGTTCTCGATGACGCCAATGACCCGTACCCGCACCTCGTTGGCGCCCTTGGGGGCCGCGATGTCGAAATCTGCCGACTTGAATTTCTTGCCGAGCTTGACGGTGTTCTTCGCCGTCTTTGGATAGTCATAGGCCGGGATGTCGATGTCGAGCTTGCCGCCCTTGGCCAGCCTGGCGCCGCGCGCATAGACCTCATCGATGGTCATTGCGGCGAGATCGGAGACAATCAGCAGGTCGGCCAACCGCCCCGGCGCGATCGAACCGATCTCGCGTTCCAGCCTGAAATGCTGGGCGGTGTTGATCGTCGCCATCTGGATCGCCGTCACCGGCTTCAGCCCCTGTTGGATGGCGTGGCGCACCACCCGGTCCATGTGACCCTCGTGGACCAGCGTGCCGGAATGGCTGTCGTCGGTGCACAGGATGAAGTTGCGCGGATCGATGCCGCCTTCGGTCACCGCCTTGATCTGCGAGGCAACGTCGTACCAGGCCGAGCCCAGCCGCAGCATCGCCTTCATGCCCTGACGCACGCGGGCAATGGCATCCTCGGCGCGCGTGCCTTCGTGATCGTCCTCGGGTCCGCCGGCGACATAGCCGTGGAACGGCAGGCCGAGATCGCGCGAGGCATAGTGGCCGCCAACGGTCTTGCCCGCCTTCACTGTCGCGGCGATCTCGCCCGACATGACCGGATCATTGGCGACGACACCGGGGAAATTCATCACTTCGCCGAGCCCGATGATGTTTTCCCATGTCATCGCTTCGGCGACATCGGCGACCGTGAGTTCGGCGCCGGCGTGCTCCAACCCAGGTGCGGAAGGCACACAGGACGGCATGTGCACATGCACGTTGATGGGCATCGCCACCGCCTCGTCATGCATCAGCCGCACGCCCGGCAAGCCCAGAACATTGGCGATCTCGTGCGGATCGATGAACATAGAGGTGGTGCCGTGCGGGATGACGGCGCGGCAGAACTCGGTCACCGTCACCATGCCGCTCTCGACATGCATGTGCGCGTCGCAGAGGCCGGGCACCAGGTAGCGCCCGCCGGCATCGACCACCTTGGTGCCCTGGCCGATGGCGTGGCTGGCATTCGGCCCGCAATAGGCGAAGCGGCCGCCGGCAATGGCGATGTCGGTTCCGGCGATGATCTCGCCGGAGTGAACATTCACCCAGCGGCCGTTACGGATGACGAGATCGGCGGGCTTGCGGCCCATGGCGACGTCGACCAGATGCGTCGCCATCTCGGTCCAGGGTTTTGGCTTCGTCGCATGCGCCGCCGGCTTCTTTGCCATAAAGGGACTCCTGTTTGCACGACTGTGCCAAGCCTGCCTGGTTTTGACCAGCGACAAACAACGGATGGGCCTGCCCAACCCTCACAAAGGCTGTTCGGCCTTTACCTCGACCGTGACTTTCGCACCTCCGGCCGAAATCCGGTCCGCGAGGCGCTGGAGCTCGCCCGCGGCGAAGGTGCCATTGAGCATCACCTCGCCGCCGAGGATGGGTTCGACAAGGCGCGGCGACGCCACCACGGCACCGTCGATGCTGAGATCGACCACCTTGTCGACATTCGCCCTGGTGAAGTCGGCGAACGCCTTCGCGCTGTCCGGTGTCATCTTGAGGTTGAGCACCATCTGTCCCGACGCCGCATCGGATACGACCGCGGCCTTGGCAATGGCGAGCGTCAATGGCTCGGCCGTGGCGAGGCCACAAGCGACCAGCATGATGGCTACTGCAGCGATGAGACGAGCCAAGCTGTTCATCAGGATTTTTCCCTGCAAGAAGATCATCTTGCACGGTTACATTCGCCCGGCAATGCCAGCTGTTCCCGGTTTGCAGAGCGCGGTTCCGGCTAGGGGCACACGGCCGCGGCCAGAAATCCGATTCCGTTTTGTCGCAAATCGGTCTACCCTGGCTGCCAAGGATTTTTCCGACTCTTCGTCCGGGGAGTTCGAATGTATCGCCTTGTGGTTGCAAGTGCCGGTATTCTTGCCGTCCTGTCCATGCCGGCTTTCGCGGCCGACCCGACGGTCGATGTTCCGATGACCGCGCCCGGCTTCGACTGGACCGGATACTATGCCGGCCTGCAGGCAGGCTATGGCTGGGGCCAATCCGATATCTCGGGAAACGACGGCGGAGTGTTCTCCGTCTCGCCTGATATTGACGGCGGTTTCGTCGGCGGGCATGTCGCCGGCCTGTGGCAGTTCGACCAGGCGGTGATCGGCGCCGAGGCCGACCTCAACTATTCCTCGATCGACGGCACAACGGAGCTCGGCGGGCCCGGAAATGTCGTCGGCACCGATATCAAGTGGTTCGGGTCGGTCAATGCCAAGGCCGGGTATGCGATGGATCGTGTGCTGGTCTACGGCATAGGCGGCGTCGCCTTCGCCGGGATCGAGACGTCGCAAGCCTCGGGCTCCGCATTCTCCGAGACACGCACGAATGTCGGCTGGACGGTGGGTGCCGGCGTCGACTATGCGCTGACCGACAAGTTCGTCGTCGGCGCCCAGTATCGCTATTACGATTTCGGCTCCGAACACTATGATGGATCCAGCGACTTCGTCGGCCGCGACCAGGATACGAAGCTGAACACTGTCGGCGTCAATCTCAGCTACAAGTTCTGAGCGCGGCCAACAGCGATCGGCGAGCGACAGCCCTCAGGTGATCAGCAATTTCGACGAGAGGGGCGGCCGGCGCCCCCAGTGGGCGGGGGAATGGGTTGGGCCTGGTAGACGCCGGCCTCGGCGGATCAAGTCCGCCGTGCAAACACCCTACTCATTGCGCGCGGCGCGGATAATTCCGCGATCGCACCAGTATCGCCGCGCCCCCTCCTCTGGGGTGCGTGTTCAGACAGCTCAAGAACACGACTTGACGGCCTGTGTCTGGCATCTGAAAAGGGCTGGCCTGCGGACGTGGCGGAATTGGTAGACGCAAGGGACTTAAAATCCCTCGATCTCTGATCGTACGGGTTCGATTCCCGTCGTCCGCACCACATCGAAATCGCTTATGTTCTTCCACTAAACCCCAGCGCGGATGACCCTAACAGATCAGGGTCTGGGTAGCCGCATGGGTAGCCGAAGGAGAATCGGGAATGCCGTTTGATAAAATCGTCGCTACTGGCGAAGCATGGTTCGAAGCGGCTGTGGCCAACGCCACTCAGGAGACGCTGACCTTGGATTTCAAGGTTGCTAGAGCCGGCCAACAGCAAGGGGCCCAGTTTAACGCCGCTGGAGTCCTGACTAGGGAAGGCCGCACGACATTAGCCGAGGCCCTATCGGCATTTAGCAATTCCGCAGGCGGTGTTATAGTGTTCGGTATCGACTGTCGAAAAAATGCAGAGGCTGTCGACTGCGCATCGGCCATCGACCCGATACGAAATGTTGCCGCCGCCCTCACTTCGGTAAACGCTGCGATCGGCGATTTGATGCAGCCTAAGAATGAGGGCGTTCGAGCCGCCTCCGTCACAACGGCCGCCGACGGATCTGCTGGTTTCATTGTGGTCGACGTGCCTCGATCCGAGCGACGGCCGCACATGTGTCAGATCACGAAACGGTACTACAAACGTGCCGGGACCAGCAGCTTTGTGATGGAGCACTATGACGTCGAGGATGCTTTCCGGCGCCAGACGACACCTGATATCGAGCTGTTCCATATGTTCGTCGGTGGGCTTTCCGTCCGTGGAGGTCAGCCTCGCCAGACCATTCTCATGCCGCTCATGATCAAAAACGTGGGCTTGATTAGCGCAAAATATGTTGCCGTCACAATTCAACCCGAGCGGAGGGGTGTGCAACTAGTGTTGGATCGTAACGATAGGGCGCGCGGCAATAGATATTCACCATACGCCGGCAGAACGACCATCGCCGCCCCTCTCGACTTTGTGGTTCATCCCGGTGAGGTTCGTGAGTTCGATGAACTTCAATTCAGCTTTACACGTGACGAAGACGGCCGCACGCGTGCAGGCGACATGGCGATCGCGGACGCTTTCGCGTTCCAGCCGTTGACGTTGAGTGCGGAGAACATGCGACCGAGGCAGTTCCCAATCGACATGGGCTCCGCCGAGTTTGCTCGACTAGTTCGCGAATTCAACTTCGGTTGAGGAGCGGGGCCATCTGTAGCGGCCGGGCTAAGTCGACAAATTAGCCACTTGGTCAGCCGAAAGGCCGCTGCGCCAGCGCTCCCCTACCTGGGATATCCGGATCGTTCGACAGGCCCCCGCCTTCGCTAACGCGGCGGGCGCAACCCTAACCCGCAGGGTCTCCAGTAGGTCGACTATTACGCAAGGGACTTAAATGCCTAAATCTCTGATCGTACGGGTTCGATTCCCGTCGTCCGCACCACCCTTCGAGGTTCGGGTGGCAGGCCACCTGGATCTGAATTTATAGCCCGCGACGTCGCTCCAGTCGCATCAGCAGCCGATTCCATCGCCGTTACGCGGCTCGGTTGTGCGGTACGGAGCCAATGCAGGGTTCTCACGCCGCCATTCGAGCGAGCCAACGGCGCCTGCGTATTCGCAAAGCTATTTCGGAACGGGCAATGACAATAACGATAGATGGAAACGCCAGCTGGCGCGATATCGCGGGAGTGAGCGAAGGTGACTCTCTGGCGCTTAGCCTGGCGGCGTGGGACAGGATCGCTTTTGCGCACCAGCTCGTGGCGGCCATCGTCGACAAAGGCATCCGTGCCTATGGCGTCAATACCGGGGTCGGCGCCTTGGCAAGCAAGATCGTGGCGCCTGCCCTGCAAAAGAAACTGTCGCGCAATATCATTCGCAGCCACGCGTGCGGCGTCGGCGACCTCGTGCCGAGACGCGGCGTGCGCGCCATCATTGCGGCTCAAGTGGCAAATTTCGCTCATGGCCATTCGGGCGTGAGCCCTGCGATCGTCCGTAATTTGCTCACCTTTATCGAGCGCGACTGCGTTCCCGACGTACCGTCGCGGGGATCGGCCGGGTATTTGACGCACAATGCACATGTAGCACTGGTCTTGATCGGCGAAGGCAGTGCAACCGTGGCAGGTCGCTCGATGAGCGGGCTCGAGGCCCTGGCCGAAATGGGTCTGGAGCCATTGGAGCTTGGCGCCAAGGAAGGCTTGAGCCTCGTCAATGGCACAGCGTGCGCAACCGGCCTGACAAGCATCGCCGTGCGGCGCGCGGAGCGTTTGCTGGGATGGGCTGACGCGGCGGCGGCTTTAACGCTTGAAGCCGCGGGCGCGCAAATGCCGGCCTTCGGCGAACAAATCCTGGCGATGAGGCCCTCACCCGGCATTCAGGACGTCGGCAAATCGCTGCGTGGCTGGCTTCATGGCAGCGAACTTATTGCGCTGGCCCACGGCAGTCGCACGCAGGACGCGCTCAGTCTTCGCGCCGTGCCGCATGTTCATGGCGCCGCCCGGGAGGTGCTGGACCGGTCCGCCGAGCTGGTCGACCGCGAATTGGCTGCTGTCACCGACAATCCCGCCGTATTCGGATCTTTGGACGATCCTCAGGTTGTTTCAGAAGCGCATGCGGTGGCGCCCGCCCTCGGGCAGGCGGCTGACGGCCTGACCATCGCCCTGGCGCAGGTGGCTGGAATGAGCGAGCGTCGGATCGACCGTCTCGTCAACCCACTTGTCAACAATTTGCCGGCCTTCCTTGCCGATGAGGACGAGCCAATTCCGGCTTCATGATCGCCCAATACACGGCCACGTCGCTCAGCAACGTCAATCGGCGTTTGGCCGCCCCGGCGGCGACCGATGGCGGCGTCACATCCGGCCTGCAAGAGGATTTTCTTGCGCATCCAACCGTCGCAGCCAACAAGCTGCTGGCGGTTATCGACAACGCGGAATACATCCTGGCGATCGAACTCATGGCAGCCGCGCAGGCCCATGATTTTCTGGCCAAGCGCGGTGCACGCGCGCCTGGTACCGACGCCGTCTTCCGAATGGTCCGGGAAAATATCGCCCACTATTCCGACGATCGGCCTCTGTCCCGGGACATGGAAGCCTTGCGCACCTTCATCCGCGAAATGGACGTGCCGGCCTGTCCGCAGCCCACTGTGTGAGCCGCTTGCTCGCTGATCCTCGCGGTCTCAAGCCTTCATCGGGTACAATTTCAGGTGCTGGATCAGGATAATGGTCTTGGCATCGACGATGCGGCCGTCGGCAATGCCGGCCAGCGCTTCGTCGAGCGGCATTTCCAGAACCTCGATGTCTTCGCCTTCTTCCGGCGCGCCGCCGCCAGCCGAGATGCGGTCGGCGGGCGAATAGCGGGCAATGAAGAACCACAGTCGCTCGGTGACGCTGCCCGGGCTCATGTAAGGTGAAAACAGCCGCTCAATCTTGTCCAGCCGGTAACCGAGCTCTTCCTCGGCCTCCTTGCGGATGGCGGTCTCGGGATCGTTCTCGTCGAGCAGCCCGGCACAGGCCTCGATCAGCGGCTCGCGGTGGCCGGTGACATAGGCGGGATAGCGGAACTGGCGCACCAGCAGCACCGTCGAACGGCTGGGGTCGTAGGGCAGGATCACCGCGCCATCGCCGCGATCATAGGTCTGGCGGATCTGCGTCTCCCACTGGCCGTCGCGCCGGCGATAGTCGAGCACGGTCTTTTCAGCACCGCCCAGTCGTCGGAAAGAATCTCTTCCGAGCGGATGCGAATGCGATCTTCCATTTGGACACCTCGGTATTTGCTGCGGGGCGCAGGCGTAGCCGCGAACCGGCGGCGGCGCAATTGGGGCAGCCATTGGTCCAGGGCGCGCTTCACTCTCTCGTGTGTGGTATGGGAGAATTCCCTCACCTAAATAGCGCGTTCCCTTCCTGGAGTCCCTTCATGACGACATCGCTTTTCCAGCCGATCACGCTCGACGGCTTGAGCTTTCCCAACCGCATCGCCGTCGCGCCGATGTGCCAGTATTCCGCCGAGGACGGCTCAGCCAGCGACTGGCATCTTTACCACTGGATGAACCTGGCCATGTCCGGCGCCGGCATGGTCACGGTGGAGATGACCGATGTCGAGCGGCGCGGGCGCATCACGCATGGCTGCCTCGGGCTCTATTCCGACGACAACGAAGCCGCGGCGCGCCGCACCCTGGACGCGGCACGACGCGTCGCCGCACCGGGCACGAAATTCGGCACGCAGCTGGCGCACGCCGGCCGCAAGGCCTCGAACCGCAAGCCGTGGGAAGGCGGCGGGCCACTGCAGCCAAACGAGGATCCCTGGCAGACCGTCTCGGCCTCGGCCATCGCCTACGACACCGGCTGGAATGTGCCGCACGCGCTGGAAGACGAGGAGATCCTGCAGCTCATCGAGCGGTTTGCCGAGGCGGCAAGACGTGCCGAACGCGCGGGTTTCGACTTCATCGAACTGCACGCCGCGCATGGCTATCTGATCTTCCAGTTCCTGTCGCCGCTGTCCAACCAGCGCACGGACCGCTGGGGCGGCTCGCTGGAAAACCGGATGCGTCTTGTCGTCGAAATCGCCAGGGCGGTGAGACAAGCGGTGCCAAAGCTGATGCTCGGCACGCGGCTGTCGGTGAAGGACTGGGTCGACGGCGGCTTCGACGTCGAGGATGCGATCGAGGTGGCGAAGGCCCTGAAGGCTGAGGGCGTCGCCTATCTCTGCTGTTCCAGCGGCGGCAATTCGCCGTTGCAGAAATTGCCCACCGGCCCCGGTTATCAGGTGCATCTGGCGGAAGCCGTACGCAAGGGCGCCGGCATCCCGACCCGCGCGGTCGGCCTGATCGATGATCCCAAGCAGGCCGAGGCTGTTATCGCCGAGGGCCGCGCCGACATGGTGGCGCTGGCGCGCGCCTTCCTCGCCGATCCGCGCTGGGGCTGGCGTGCGGCCGCCACATTCAGCGAAAAGATCCATCCGGCGCCGCAGCTCGCCCGCTCGGTGACGACGATGGAACACTGGATGAAGGCGGCAGGCTGATCGCCCTGACCTCCTGATATTGCCCAGCCCTTTTGCACCAGCCGCTTCAATTCTCGCCGCAAACTGTTACGTTGGCTGAGGCTGCGGCGGGCGCGGCCGGGCTTGGGAGGAAATCATGTCGTTCAAGGCATTCTTGCCGGCTGCGATGCTTGTGGTCGTGACCGGGTTTTGGCTCGGTGCGTCGACGCCAAGCGTCGCGCAATATTGCGAGGGTACGGTGCACGGCCTGTCCGGGCGCTACAATCTGGCCACCGGCAGCGGCTTTCTTGCCGTGCGGACACGGCCGAACTCGTCATCGCGGATGATCGGCCAGCTGTTCAACGGCGATCACACCGAAATCTTCGACCGGCGCGGCAACTGGTATCAGGTCGAAATCGGCGGCACGACCGGCTGGGCCAACGCACGCTGGCTGCGCAACGATTGCGGTTACTGAGGCTGCTTCGAAAATCGCGCCGGATGGCCGCCGGAGTAGAGGTTCCCAAACAGCCGCTGAGACGTTTGGGCGCAGGCTGACGGCCACTTTTGCAACCAAATTGGCTGCTTTGCGTTGCGGCCATGATGGACAACAAACCTTTTGAAACGCCGGTCGTGGTCGAACTCGGCCATGTCGGCAAATATCGCCATATCCGCAGCACCCAGGAGGCGGCGGAGTGCCTGATGACGGTGTGGCCGCTCAATCGCGGCCCGCGTCATCGTGATGCCCTCGACACTTGCCTCAAAGTGCTGGAAGGTTATCGTTCGACAGCGGAAGCGCGACGGGCATTGATCGAGGCCGCCAGGGAATCGGAAGTGCTGGTGCCCGACGACAGGCTGTCCGACGACCGGCTGCATTGAGCAGGCGGACTTTAACCGGAGGTTTTGATGGCGAAGCTGACTTACAAGATCGTCGAGCATGACGGCGGCTGGGCCTACAAGGTCGGTTCGACCTTCTCGGAGACATTTCCCACCCATCAGGATGCGCTGCGCGCCGCCGAGATCGCCTCGGCCGAGCAGCAGGTGGCGGGTGCTACGGACGGCATCCAGTATGAGGATGCCGACGGCAAATGGCATGAGGAACTGGCGGATGGCCGCGACCGGCCGCAGACCGAAGTGTCCGACTGAGCAATTCCAGGAAAAGTCTGAAGAAGAAAACTTGCCGGCAGGAACAGGCAGGGCGCCGACCGCGGACGTCAGGAGAGACGACGTCCTACGGTCAGCGGCTGCCCAGCGGCTGAACTATTTACCGCAATACTGATCGTTCACGTTGCCCTGAGCGTTCGCGTCAGGACCGGCCGTGTTGTAGGCACAAGGGCCGACCGCGCCCGAACTACCAAGGGTATCCAGCCCAGAGCGGTCGCCATTGATGCTTCCGGTCGTGTTCTGATCGACGCCTGAAGACTCTTCATTGCCGAACGGCCACCAGTTGTGATGGTTGGAATATGCGGCGTCCGACGATTGTGCCATCGCCGATGTGGCGAGGCCGATCGTCAGAACCGATGCTGCGAGAAGTTTCCTGTACATTGCATTACTCCGTGTCTTGGTCGCCTTGGGTGCGACACGGGGTAAACCCGGCAGTCAGCCGATTGGTTCATTGAAATTGTCGTGAGGCTGGGGTGATGGAAACGCGCGGGCGGCAATCCGCTCGATGAAATCAATGACCCGCCTGGGCTCGACGAACTGCGGCATATGGCCGACGCCGTCGACGGGTTCGAAATCGAGCCCTTCGATCTTGCCTCGCATCGGCTCGCCATGGATGCGGATGTCGATGACGCGGTCGGCGGTTCCAAACAGGATGCCGGCCGGCATGGCAATCTCGCCATAGCGTTGCTCTATGTCGCCGAGGTCCTGTTCGATGGCCACGACATCGGCTGATGTTGCCTGGAAATGGACTGGCCGCAGCCCGAGCCAGCCACCGCCGTCGACCATGTAGTCCGCGGGAAAAGCCTGCGGCGCGAAGATGAATTCCATCGTCGGCCGCGCATAGCGCAGGCTCAGCGGTATCGCCACGGTGTAGGCCATGATCCAGCGCAGCAGGCGCGAAGGGATATAGAGCAAGTCAAACCGCTGGCGTGCCCTGGTTTCCAGATGCGTCAACGGCGCCAGCAAGGCGATCCCCGAAATCGCCTCGGGATGCTCCACCGCCAGGGTCAGCGTGACGGCGCCACCCAGCGAGTGACCGACCACCAGCGGCCTTTCCAGCCCCAATTTTTCGATGAAGCTGCGCACCAGGGCTGCCTGCTCGGGCAAGCGGCCGGTGGCACCGCTCGCGCGCACCGAATAGCCCGATCCCGGGCGGTCGAGCGCGATCAGCCGGTAGCCCGGACCGAAATGTCCGAACAGCGTGTGCCGGAAGTGATGGAGTTGCGCACCGAGCCCGTGCAGGAAGACGATCGGCCTGCCCTCGCCGACATCGACATAGTGGATGCGGTTGCCGTCGATCTCGACGAATTTTCCGACCGGCGGCACCAGTCTTTGCGCCTTCGCCGCGATCCACAGCGTCGCCGACACCAGACCGGCGATCCCCACGACCGCCAGCACGAACAACAGGGCCAGCAGCCACGACAGGATCGATATCAGCATTGTTCACCCGGACCAGAACCAGTTTGAGCTTACCCGCATCCGGTTGCGCTGCAACCTCGCATCGAAACGGGTGCCATTGTTCGCCGCCCGGACGGCATTGCCGACGGCCACGCGCCGCGCTATCTCAGGCGACCCGTCCTGCCGGAGCCCTCCATGCCTGAAATCGTTACAGCCGCCATGCTTGTCATCGGCGATGAGATTCTGTCCGGCCGCACCAAGGACAAGAACATCGGCCACCTCGCCGACATCATGACGGCAGTCGGCATCGACCTGAAGGAAGTGCGCATCGTTCCCGACGAGGAAGACGAGATCATAGCTGCGGTCAATGCCGTGCGCGCGCGCTACACCTATGTGTTTACCACCGGCGGCATCGGCCCGACCCATGACGACATCACCGCTGATTCGATCGCCAAGGCATTCGGCGTTCCCTGTGAATACGATGCCAAGGCCTATGCGATGCTGGGCGAAAGCTACGCCGCGCGCGGCATCGAATACACCGACGCGCGCAAGCGCATGGCGCGGATGCCGCGCGGCGCCGACCACATCGACAACCCGGTGTCGGTAGCGCCCGGCTTCCGCATCGGCAACGTCCACGTCATGGCCGGCGTGCCCTCGATCTTCCAGGCCATGCTCGACAATGTCGTCCCGACGCTGAAGACCGGCACGAAAATGCTGTCGGCGACGGTGCACTGTCCGTTCGGCGAAGGCCTTATCGGCGGGCCATTGGGTGAGATCCAGAAGGCGCATTCGGACACGATCATCGGCTCCTATCCAAAGTATGGCGACGGCAAGTTCTGGACCGAACTGGTCGTTCGCGCCCGCAGCCAGGAGGCGCTCGAGGCCGCGCGCGCCGATGTCGAGGCGATGGTGGCGGGTTTCGCCGCCAAGGCGAGCTGAGGCCGGAACCAAGCACGGCGCGCCAACGTTTCCCTGCACGCGAGATCGAAGCTCGCCAGATTGAGGGATCACCATGCGCTTCAAGACCATCGTTGCCATTCTGCAGAACGAGCAGGACGCCGAGCGCGTGCTCGACTGCGCCATTCCGCTCGCCAGCCGCTACGAGAGCCATCTGATCGGCATCCATGCCGAGGCGCTTCCGGTGCCCTACACGTCGGCGACCGGCTTCCCGGATACCGAATTCCTGCAGGTGTCAGCCGACATGAACCGGGAGCGGGCCGACAAGCTGCAGGCCGTCTTTCTCCGGCGCATCGAGGATTCCGGCCTCTCCTTCGAATGGCGCAGCCTGGAGAGTTTCTCGGGCGACAGCGCGCTGACCGGCATTTCGAGCGTGCGCGCCGCCGATCTCATTGTCGCCGCCCAGCGCGATACCGGTGGCGACCCGAGTGCCGATGTCGACACGCTGGTCTATGACGCCGGCCGGCCGGTGCTGGTGGTGCCGAGTGCTGGCCCACTGGTCACCACATTCAAACATGTGCTGCTCGCCTGGAACGGCAGCAAGGAGGCCGCCCGCGCCGCCTTCGACGCCCTGCCCTTCATCATCGAGGCCGAGAAAACCGACATATTGGTCATTGATCCGCCCGATACGCTCGACGAAAGCCCGGAAGCAGCGGGCGCCGAAATCGCATCGGCCCTGTCGCGCCATGGCGCCAACGTCAGCGTCTCGGTGCAGAAATCGGGAGGCACCTCGGTCGACGACATGATCCAGAACCGGGTCGCCGAGACCGGCGCCGATCTCCTGGTGCTGGCGCCTACAGCCACTCCTGGCTGCGCCAGCTGCTGTTCGGCGGCGTGACGCGCACGGTGTTGCGCACAACCCAGGTGGCGGCCTTCCTGTCGCGATAAGTCCACAGCCATCGCTGCCGGTCGCCCTTGCCAAGCCCAAGGGTTTCCAGTTAATTCCGCGCGCATTCCCCTGTTTTTGTGCACGCGGCTTTCGCGTGCTGCGGAGTGCGCGAAAAATGTCCCTTCCCGAAAAGGCCTTCCCTGTCTCCTGGGACCAGTTCCATCGTGACGCCCGTGCGCTTTCCTGGCGGCTTTCCGGTGCCAACAAGGGACAATGGAGAGCGATCGTCTGCATCACCCGCGGCGGACTGGTCCCCGCGGCGATCATTGCGCGCGAGCTCGGCATCCGTGTCATCGAGACGGTCTGCGTCGCCTCCTATCATGACTACACCAGCCAGGGGCAGCTGCAGGTGCTGAAGGAAATCACGCCCGCGCTGCTTGCCGACGATGGCGCCGGCGTGCTGATCATCGACGACCTGACCGACACCGGCAAGACCGCCGGCATCGTGCGGGCGATGATGCCCAAGGCGCATTTCGCCACCGTCTACGCCAAGCCGAAAGGTCGCCCTCTGGTCGACACTTTCGTCACCGAGGTCAGTCAGGACACCTGGATCTATTTCCCCTGGGACATGGGCTTCACCTACCAGAAGCCGATCGCCGACGACCACGCCGGCTGATTCGCAACGGACTGTTTTTCCAGACAAGCAGCCATTCATGGTAATGTTTGCTACCGCGGAAGAATGCGTGGGCAAGATATCCTGTGAAATCGACCATTATTGGCGGAAATCAGCCAGCCTGATCAAAGTTTTTACTTTTATTGGTCAGAATTCGCCGTAAGATTCGTAAGGCGGCAAAACGATTCTGGAGGCTGGGGCTAGCTTCTCCGATGTTGACGAGGCCAACGACGCACCACAACCATCTGGCTGAAAGGGTCCGGCGACTTTTCGGCACCGCGCCGTGCCGCCTGCAGGTTGCCGCCCTGCCCTGGCGCGATGCCGGGAATGGCGTCGAGATCATGCTGATCACCAGCCGCGATACGGGCCGCTGGGTGTTGCCGAAAGGCTGGCCAGAGGCCAGGGAGCCGCTCTGCGAGGCGGCGGCGCGCGAGGCCGGCGAGGAAGCCGGGTTGCGCGGAAACATTTCCCATGTCGAAGCCGGCCGTTATTTCTATGCCAAGGTTCTGGGCTCCGGCGAAGAAGTACCTTGCGAGGTGCTGGTGTTTCCGCTGGAAGTCGACAAGATCGCCGATCGCTGGAAGGAAAAGCGCGCCCGCACCCGCAAATGGGTCAATTCCAGCGAAGCGGTGCGCATGGTCAATGAACCCGACCTTTGCCAGATCATCGCCTATTTCTGCGCCGACCCGCACAGATTCTCCTAAACGACATCTTTTGCGTGTTTTACGGCGGATTCACAACCATGTGATGTACCGCGTGAATGGTTTGCTAATTTTTCTTCGCTAAGAATCGGCCAATCTGGCGATTGACCGATGGCAAACTCTGTAGACCCACTTAAGCAAGATTCCGACGCCTCCAAGCGCGAGCA
Organism: Mesorhizobium kamtschaticum; assembly: GCF_056174585.1. Classification (NCBI taxonomy): domain Bacteria; kingdom Pseudomonadati; phylum Pseudomonadota; class Alphaproteobacteria; order Hyphomicrobiales; family Phyllobacteriaceae; genus Mesorhizobium; species Mesorhizobium kamtschaticum. The sequence continues at coordinate 5,130,437 of NZ_CM149691.1, forward strand.
CCGTCCACGCGTGCTCAAGGGCGGTTCGGTCATCACCGGCATTCAAAACTCGGAAGTCGGCGTTACGGTGCGCAACCAGCATGCGGGCGGCGCCGAATTGAAAGTTCCGCTCGAGTCGCGGGTTCCCGATCGATTCCTTCTCTATGTACCGCTCGACGGCGTCGCCTATCGCTGCGAGGTCCGCTGGCGCCGCAATGACCGGATTGGCGTGCGGTTTACCGGCACCGAGCCGAAGCCGAAGCTGCATTACGGCTGACCCGATCTATCGCAGCCTGATCGGCCTGCCCGGACTCACCCGATAGTGGTCTCCGGTCGCTGGAGGCACGCGTGCCTGTTGCCGGCAAACAGCGATCTCTGCTGCTCAATTCTATCCCCGTTATCCACATGTGTGACACACAAGATGTTGGGGTCACAAAAGCTACGCAAACGAATCCTTGACGGCGCAAAACGAGTCGCCTTTTATAGGCCATGCGCTCCTGTTGAGAGTGCGACCGGAAAGTTCTGAGCCCGGTCTTTTTCCCGGATTATGTGCGTTTTTGCCCGCATTTCCGCCTGTTTACGAGGCCGGCGGAAGCGTTGGGATTGTGGGGTGGCTGGGGACGATAGGGAGAATTGTCGGACTGGAATAAATTGTCTGTTAATACTATATTTAGTGTTTGCAGGTAGGTTCGACGCTAGATAGTGTGAATTTCCCTCGAGTGAGGGAATCGAAAAAATCAGATTTGAGGGACCCGCGGAGTTCCCCGGCGCGTTGTGACAGAGGCTTCTAAAGGAGCCCAGGCAGCAAGTGCTGGGGGAGATCGCTAAATGGAGAGCCGGCCGTTTTCGAACGCCGGCAGACGGCGGACATGCGCGTTTCGCATTGGGGGCAGAAATCCCTGGGGAAAAGCGCTATATATAGACAAAAGGACCGGACCAATGCGCATCGAGCGTCGCTTCACCAAGCCAGGCCAATCAGCTTATGCGGAGATCGAATTCCGCAAGGCCCTTTCCGAGATCAAGAATCCGGATGGTTCGGTGGTGTTCCGTCTCGACAACATCGATGTGCCGGCGCAGTTCTCCCAGGTCGCCGCCGACATCCTGGCGCAGAAATATTTCCGCAAGGCCGGTGTCCCCGCGCGGCTGAAGAAGGTCGAGGAGAACGACGTTCCCTCCTTCCTGTGGCGCTCCGTTGCCGACGAGGCTGAACTTGCCAAGCTGCCGGAAGGCGAGCGCTACGGGTCCGAGATCGATGCCCGCCAGGTCTTTGACCGGCTGGCCGGCACCTGGACCTACTGGGGCTGGAAGGGCGGCTACTTCAAGACTTCGGAGGAAGACGCGCGCGCTTTCCGCGATGAGCTTGCCTATATGCTGGCCACCCAGCGCGTCGCGCCGAATTCGCCGCAATGGTTCAACACCGGCCTGCACTGGGCCTACGGCATTGACGGTCCGAGCCAGGGTCACTTCTATGTCGACCCTTTCACCGGCAAGCTGACCAAGTCGAAGTCCTCCTACGAGCACCCGCAGCCGCATGCCTGCTTCATCCAGGGCGTGCAGGACGACCTCGTCAACGAGGGCGGCATCATGGATCTGTGGGTGCGTGAAGCGCGCCTGTTCAAATACGGCTCCGGCACCGGCTCGAACTTCTCGCTGCTGCGCGGCGAAGGCGAAAAGCTGTCCGGCGGCGGCCGCTCGTCCGGCCTGATGAGCTTCCTCAAGATCGGTGACCGCGCGGCGGGCGCCATCAAATCGGGCGGCACGACGCGCCGCGCCGCGAAAATGGTCATCGTCGACGCCGACCACCCCGATATCGAGGAATTCATCGACTGGAAGGTCAATGAGGAGCAGAAGGTCGCCTCGCTGGTGACCGGCTCCAAGATTGTCAAGAAGCATCTCGAGTTGATCATGAAGGCCTGCGTCAATTGCGAAGGCAATGGCGACGATTGCTTCGATCCGGCCATCAACACGGCGCTGAAGCGCGAGATCAAGGCGGCCAAGAAGGACGCGGTGCCGGAGAACTACATCTACCGCGTCATCCAGTTCGCCAAGCAGGGCTACACCTCGATGTCGTTCAAGACCTACGACACCGACTGGGATTCGGATGCCTATCTGACGGTTTCGGGCCAGAACTCCAACAATTCGGTGTCGCTGAAGGACAATTTCCTGCGCGCCGTCGAGCAGGATGCCGACTGGCACCTGACCGCCCGCAAGGACGGCAAGGTGTTGAAGACGCTGAAGGCCAGGGATCTCTGGGAAAAGATCGGCTACGCCGCCTGGGCGTCCGCCGATCCCGGCCTTCACTTCAACACGACGATGAACGACTGGCACACCTGCGCTTCCGCCGGTGCGATCCGGGCCTCCAACCCGTGCTCGGAATATATGTTCCTCGACGACACGGCCTGCAACCTCGCCTCGATCAACCTGCTGCCCTACCGCAATGCCGACGGGACGATCGACATCGCCGCCTATGAGCATACGGTGCGGCTGTGGACCATCGTGCTCGAAATCTCGGTCATGATGGCGCAGTTCCCGTCGAAGGAGATCGCCAAGCAGTCCTACGAATACCGTACGCTCGGCCTTGGCTACGCCAACATTGGCGGCTTGCTGATGACCTCGGGCATTCCCTATAACTCGGATGAAGGCCGTGCGATCTGCGCCGCGCTCACCGCGATCATGACCGGCGTGGCCTATGCCACTTCGGCCGAAATGGCCGCCGAGCTCGGCGCTTTCGCCGACTATGACCGCAACGCGCAGAACATGCTGCGCGTCATGCGCAACCATCGCCGTGCCGCCTATGGCGACAAGGACGGCTACGAGAAGCTGGCCGTCAACCCGGTGCCGCTGGTTGCCTCCGACCTCAAGCAGCAGGCGCTTGTCGAGCATGCGAAAGCCGCATGGGACCGCGCCATCGAGCTTGGCGAGGAGCATGGCTACCGCAACGCGCAGGCGACCGTCATCGCGCCGACCGGCACGATCGGCCTGGTCATGGATTGCGACACCACCGGCATCGAGCCCGACTTCGCGCTGGTGAAGTTCAAGAAGCTCGCCGGCGGCGGCTACTTCAAGATCATCAACCGCGCCGTGCCGGAAGCGCTGCGCACGCTCGGCTATTCCGAGAGCCAGCTCGCCGAGATCGAGGCCTATGCGGTCGGCCACGGCAACCTCAACCAGGCGCCGGCAATCAACCCCGGCTCGCTCAAGGCGAAAGGCTTCACCGATGAGAAGATCACGGCGCTCAACGCGGCGCTGAAGTCGGCCTTCGACATCAAGTTCGTCTTCAACCAGTGGACGCTCGGCGCCGACTGGGTGAAGGAGACCTTCGGCTTCACCGACGAGCAGCTCAACGATTTCTCGTTCGAGATCCTGCCGGCGCTGGGCTTCTCCAGGAAGGACATCGAGGCCGCCAACATCCATGTCTGCGGAGCGATGACGCTGGAAGGCGCGCCCTTCCTCAAGGCCGAACACCTTGCCGTGTTCGACTGCGCCAGCCCGTGCGGCAAGATCGGCAAGCGTTCGCTGTCGATCAACAGCCACATCCAGATGATGGCGGCGGCGCAGCCCTTCATCTCCGGCGCCATCTCCAAGACCATCAACATGCCGAACGATGCGACAGTTGAGGACGCCAAGGGCGCCTACATGCTGTCGTGGAAGCTGGCGCTGAAGGCCAACGCGCTTTACCGCGACGGCTCAAAACTGTCGCAGCCGCTGAATGCCTCGCTGCTCGCCGATGGCGAGGAGGATGAGGACGATGCGGTCGAGCAGCTGATCGCCGCCCCGGCGGCAGCACGTGCGGCACAGATCACCGAGCGGATCGTCGAGCGCATCATCGAACGCGTGTCGCGCGAGCAGGAAAAGCTGCCCGGCCGCCGCAAGGGTTATACCCAGAAGGCCAAGATCGGTGGCAACACCATCTTCCTGCGCACCGGCGAATATGATGATGGCCGCCTCGGCGAGATCTTCATCGACATGAACAAGGAGGGTGCCACGCTGCGTGGCCTTCTCAACAACTTCGCCATCGCCATTTCGCTCGGCCTGCAGTACGGCGTGCCGCTCGACGAATATGTGCACGCCTTCACCTTCACCAAGTTCGAGCCGGCCGGTATGGTGCAGGGCAATGACGCCATCAAGAGCGCGACGTCGATCCTCGACTACGTGTTCCGCGAACTCGCCATCTCCTATCTCGGCCGCAACGACCTCGCCCATGTCGACCAGTCGGACTTTTCCAACACCGCACTTGGCCGCAACATCAGCGAAGGCAAGACCGACGCCGTCTCCAAGGGCCTGACCCGCGGTTCGCCGGTGAAGCTGGTGTCGAGGGCAATCGGCAACGAGCCCAAGGGCTTTGCCGGCGCCACCACCACCCCTGCCCGCTCGGCGCCGACGGCTTTCTCCGGCTCCAACGTGCTGGCGCTCAAGCCGGCCAGCGACGAAGCGGTCGCCTACAAGCGCGATTATGAGGATCGCGCCAAGGAACTGGCCGAGGACATCGCCTTCGAGGAGGCGGTTTCCGAGACCTCGGACGCCACGGCGGCACTGTTCACCGACGCCGCGGCCAATGAGGCGGCCGAAGCGAAGAAACTCGCCGCCGACCGCCGCGCCAGGTCACTGCTGCAAGGCTACACCGGCAATTCCTGCTCCGAGTGCCAGAACTTTACCATGGTGCGGAACGGGACTTGTGAGAAGTGCGATACCTGTGGCGCCACGAGCGGGTGCAGCTGAGATAAGACCCGTTCCTTTTTCAATACAAAGGCGGCGCATTAGGCGCCGCCTTTTTCATTTGATGCAACCCCAAAGCATTGTATAGGTGATGAGGGCACGGGAAATGGGGGAAGCACATGCCAGCAACCAAGGTGATGGGATTCAGCTATCAAAAAGGAAAGATACGATATTCCATAATTTCAAAAAATGCGCCCGATTTCACCTACCTGGACCACGGAATAATAAAGTATGACCCTGAACTCTCGCTTCTCGATCTAGTTGAGAGGTGGCGTCTTGATTTTATTGAGATTTTTAAATCAAAAAAACCAGACCTTGTTTCTTCAGTTGAAATTTGGGAGAGCAAAAGCCTGAACTCTTCCCGGTACCAGATACTTCCTCTTGGTGCTTTGGCGCAATGCTGCAAGACGCACGACATCCCGCTCAAGGTCTTTACCCCTCAAGCCTTCATCAAGGGCGGCCCCTTTGGTCTTCCCGCAGGCAAAAGGCCAATCGACGCGGTGGATCAAAAATTTGGCAAACACCCGCCAAACTGGGATGAGATGCAGCGAAAAAGCGCTTTAGTCGCCTGGAGAGCTGCTTTGGATTGATGACATGTTATTCTCGGCAAACGATACAATAAGCAACGTTAAGATAATCAAATATGTCGGCGCTGGTGCGTTCGGCGAGGTTTATCACGCCGTCGATTTAGCCATGAATCGAGAATGTGCGGTTAAGTATGTCGAAAACACCGACCCATCAGCGTTCAAAGCTCATATTGAGGCTCAAGTTCTTCATTTATGTCAACATGATCGAGTTGTAGAGGTTTTCGATGTTCAACCGATTACTCATGGAGGAAAAAAGTACGCTGCGATCGAGATGGAGTATCTTCCTGATGGATCAGCAGAAGCGCTCTTGGAAAGGCAGTACGTCTCACTAAGAACGACGATAAGATGTGTAATCGATATCCTTTTCGCTCTGGAGAACGCTCACAACAATTTTGTTTTACACCGCGATATAAAACCAGCCAATTTTATGCTGAAAGGAAAAATAGCGAAGTTATCTGACTTCGGCCTGGCAAAATCAACAGGGGGCGTCCCTCACGGCAGCGCCGCAGGAACTCCCATATATTCGGCACCCGAGCTCTTTTCGGCAGGAATCACTTCAATATCTACGGATATATATTCGACGGGCATGTCATTATTTCAGTTGGCATCTAACATCAGCGACTGGAACTCCTTACCAATCAACCAGGCAATGATTCAGAAAGGCCAAGTCATTAAAAAGGTTGGTTATCCTTTATACATTCCGGATAGACTGAGACGAATTTGCAACAGAGCGTGCAATTACGATCCTACAAAGCGATACAAAAGTGCACACGAGATGCGCCAAGCACTCGAAGGTCTTTCAGTCAAATTGGATTGGATTCAGATCCAACCAAATGATTGGACAGCGGATGACGGAGACCAACAGCATCGCCTTACAATTGCACCTGGAAAGAATAATTTTGAGGTTGTTTATCAACTGAACGGCAGGCGCAAAAACGCCAACTGTGCAAAATTTGGAACCATGGCGGACGCGGTGGTCGGATTAAACCAACAGATATCTCAAACCACACTTCGTTGATTCAATTTCGGCAATGGCTGCCTGTTCGAGAGCGACGTAAGTTACCTCGACGGCAACACCCGCAGCGTCTGCTCATCAAACAACGGATCATCCTGGCCAACGCGCACGAACAGCACCTTCCGCCCCTCGCCTGCCGGCACCTCGAAATACTGGATGCCGTCAGGCATTTCGCCCCAATCGCCGCAGGGTGGTTCTGGAACCTCGTTGGGGTCGGCAAGCGCCTTCAGTTCTTTCGCATAGGCGGCGTCGGGGCTGAATGTGTAGCGTTTGACGCCGGCGGGAGCGGTGCCTTCCGTGTAGGGCACCAGCACGCAGCGGGCGCTGACCGCCTTGTCGGTCTTTTCCAGGAACAGGCGCTGCAAGGCGGCCTCGGCGGTTTCGCCTGATTTGACGTCGAATACCTCGACCAGAGGATCGGCCGCGCCGCCATCGCTGTATTTGATGGCGAGCGCGTTGCCGGCGAATTCGAAATGGATCTGGCGGAAGCCGAAATCGCAGCGCTGCACCCAGGCGGCAAGGCCGATTGTCTTGTCGGCGAGCTTTTCCCAGACGCATTTGTCGATCGGCAGGCGCGATGGCGCCGGCTCGTCGGCGCGAGCGACGGCGGATATCGTCGCGGACGCCAACAGGGCGCAGGCCCAGGCGATCGATCTCGTGGCGCTAGTCATCGCGGCATCCAGTCAAGGTGAAGGCATCCCAGGCCGAGCCATTGGGATTGGCGTTGGCGAAATCGGCCCATTCGGTGAAGGCCACGCCGAAATCGGGCAACAACAGCCCTTTCGGCGCCGGCGTCGCTTCGCGCGAATTCAACTGCTCGGCGCCGCCGCCGGTCAAGGCGTAGACCTGGCCGTCCCACATCCGGCACAGCCCGCTGCCATCCTGCAGGCCTGCTTCGCGGTCATCGTCGGTGCAGGTGTAGCGGATGGTGCCGAGCGGGAACGAATTCCTGCCGTTGGTCCAGGTGATGTCGGCCGGTAGGTTTTTGTCGGTGTTGGGCACGGTCAGTGAAAACACCTGCGCCGTCAGCGCTGCCGGCTCGTTGTCGATCGGCCGGAATTGCAGAACCGCGCCCGATCGCGGCTCGCGGTAGGTGGCATGGCTCAGCAGACACTCTTTTGCGCTCGCCACCTGCAAGGAGCCGAGCAAACCCAGGACAACAAAGGCCAGTCTGCGAATGATCATCGGATGTTTCCGGGAACGCGTCGTGGATGCCAAAAGCCTGTCCTCACACCAACCCGACGAGCCAAGCAGCGCCACCGAGAAAGCCTGCCGAACAGACCCACAGCAGCCAGAGCCCGCGCACCCGGCATTCGAGCACCGCCGAGGCCGGGTTGGCCGGGTCGTAGTGCACGTCGACCTTGCTGCCCTCGACATAGCTTCGTGCCTGACCGCTGACGAGGCCAGGCAGCGAAGCCGTGACCGTGGCGCCGAAGGATACGCGGTCGGCGCTGTAGCGTTGGCCGGCGACGCCATAGCTGTAGACGATGCGGGATTTGAAGACGGTGCGCCAGCGTCGATAGCCGCTATAGTTTCGCAGCGCCTGCAGACCTGAGGACTCAATGCGGCCGGCGGCGACAGGCCACTTTGCCGCCTGCTCTGCCAGCGACTTCTGGGCGAAGCCCATGCGCAGGATCATCAGGCCCATGAACAACAGCAATGCCGCGGGGCCGAGGTTCTGCGGCTTGGGCAAATGCGGCCTGATCGCCTCGAGCAGACCGCCGACGGAAAACACCAGCACCAGCGCGCCGATCACCAGCCCCGCCGAGAGCTGGAACATGAACTTGAAGGCGCCATCGGGCATCGTGCGCTCGATCACGGCTTTGCTCGGATCAGCCGGATTGTAGAAGACGGTCACCTCGGCGCCGCGGGGAAACTGCGCCAGGGTCTCGGTGACTTCGAAATTCCCAAGATTCTCCTTCACGCTGTAGCGCGAGCTTTGAAATTTCTTGCCAGCCACCTTGTATTCGAAGGTGATCGCCGGAAAATTGCGCATCTCGGTGGTATCGCTGCTGTCCGAGCCGACACCCGAGCTTCTGACCTCACGCGCCTCGACGCGCGACGAGATGATCTTTCCCGGCGTCGGCAACCAGTGGCTCAGCGCCCGCACCTCTCGCCATTTCAGGAAGGTGATGAGCGACAACATGCCCGCGACCGCGCAGGCAAAGCCGACAAGCAGAATTTTGAGCTCCACCCTGATCCCCCCGGAGTGCAGGAACCGGCACTAGACAGCACCGTGGCGGCAATGTCTCGCTTATTCGCAAAGTCGGGAGGTGACCCGCCGGGCAAGCATCAATAACCGCCGCCTAGTCATCAATCGCCATGACGCGAACATATCCCTCCAGCAGGAGTGCCCGATCCCGGATGACATTGGTGGCGTCGGCAGCCTGCATGGGCACGTACATCGTGCCTTGCCTCGTTTCATAGAGAGCGTCCCTTGCCTTCGCCTCGGCGTCGCGGAAGGCCAGCCATGCGCGTTGCGACAGGCGCAGCTGCTGTGCCGCCTCGCGCGGCAATTCGCGCATGAGCGTCGCGTAGGCGGCGTTCATGCGGCGATCATAGGCATCCGTTGCCGCCGCCTCGCATTCGGTCTGGCCTGATGTAGAGCCATGGGCCGGGTCATTCAGGCAGCGGTCGAGTGTCTCGGCGGTCGGGTCCTTCAGACCCGACGCCATCAGCCTCGCGGGCAGCACTGTCAACAGGCAGGCCAACGCCCCGCTGATGAGCCAAGATGTCCCTACCCGCTTGCTGCGCATTTCGCCTCCCGAAGATGGCCGTAAGGCATGGTGAAAACCACGCATTACAAGATCATCTCTGCCATTGTGGAGGCAATATGCCCGAACGCAAGCCGGCGTCGGCGCATCATGCCGGTCTTATAGCCAGGAAGGTGTTCCATTCTTCGTCGTTGCGGCCGAGGTTGAAATCATCCCTGAGAAGCACCAGCCCGGCGGCTTCGAGACGAGCCGCGAAATCGTCCCTGCGCCAGTAGACTGTATGATATTCGCCTGATGTCTCGCCATCGCCGTTGCGCATCGATACCAGAAAGGCGCCGCCTGGCCGCAGCGACCCGGCTATCCTGGCAAGCACCTGGTCGGTCTGGTCACGCGGCAGATGGATCAGGACGGCCAGGGCCAGGACGGCGTCATAGGGGCCGCCGAGATCATCGGTGAGGAGATCGAGAAGCTCACCATGCTTGCCGCGTGCGGCCTGCAGCTCGAGAAAGCGCTTTGTCGCGTCGGTGCGGCGAACCTTGACGCCCAAGCCCTCCAGAAAGTCCGCATCGTAGCCCGCTCCGGACCCGACTTCCAGAATCCGGCCTTCTGTGCCGGCAATCGCCACAAGCCGCTTCAGCGATGGCTGCTCTCTCTCATTGGGGACATGCCGCACGATGGCATCGTAGCGTTCCGCATAGTCCTCATAGGCACAGATCGTTTGACGGCTCTTCGCCAGGGCCTCCGATGACACGTCCATCTTTCCCTCCCTTGCATCCGTGTGGGTCAAAAGCGTCTTCAGCGAACGCTGCCGGGAGGTACGTGCCCGTCGAGCACGCCGATGTCGCGCAGAAAATGATCCGACAGCGAACGGTGGTCAAGCAGGCCGCGCCTGCGGGATCTGAACGGCGCGGTGAAGAGGTCGAGCATCGGACGACGAAGCGTGTTGTAGAGGGTCATTGCCGTGTCCTTTCGGGTTCGAGTTGATGACCAGAGCATGCCTGTTTGCGGCCTTGGCTTCCAATCGAACGTCGCGTAGCATGCATCAGGAGGATTGATGCGTCATGAGTTGGGAACTGCCGCCCTTAGGGGCCATCCGGGTCTTTGAAGCCGCAGCGCGACTGGGCAGTTTCACAAAAGCCGCCGAAGAACTCGGCATGACCCAGTCGGCGGCCAGCTATCAGATCAAGGTGCTGGAGGAACGCGCCGGGACGCCGCTTTTCATAAGAAAAACAAGACAGATCGCCTTGACCGAGGCCGGGCATCACTTGGCGCCGCACGCCACGGGCGCGTTCTCGGCCCTGGCGGATGCCTGGGTCGCCACCAAGGGTGGAGCGAGCGGCGTGCTTTCGCTGACGACCATGGCGACATTTGCATCGAACTGGCTGGCCGTGTGGCTTGGAACATTCCAGCTGATGCATCCAGACCTCGCCGTGAAGGTGGATACATCGTCGAGGCTGGTCGATTTCGGGCGCGAGGGCATGGATATCGGCATCCGGACCGGCACCGGCAAATGGCCCGGCCTGACCGCCCACTATCTGTTCAAGGCGGACTACACGCCGATGCTCAGCCCAAAACTGGCCGAGAGCGTCGGCGGTATCCGCCACCCCGAGGATCTCTACAAGGTGCCGCTATGCGGCCCTGACGATCCCTGGTGGAAAATCTGGTTCGAAGCGGCCGGCGTGCCCTTCGATCCCGCTCGTGTCATCCCCGGCCCGGCACTCGGCGGGCAGGCTTATGATGCGATGGCGGCGCTGACCGATCAGGCTGCTGCCATCCTCACGCAAAATCTCTACAGCGCGCTTTTGGCGAAGGGGCAGCTGATAAAGCCCTTCGACATCGTCGGGTCCGACGGCGACGGCTATTGGCTTGTGCACCTGGAAAGCCGCCGCAACGTACCGAAGATCAAGGTGTTCCGGGATTGGGTGCTGGCCCAGACCGCCGACATTCGAGAGCAGGAAGCGCACCAGGCATAGGCCCACCAGGTGCACTCACGACAGAGGACAAAATGATCGATCACATAACCATCGAAGTGGGTGACCTGGAGAAGAGCAAGCTCTTCTATGAGCGCGCTTTTGCGCCCCTGGGATATCGCCTGTCCTTCGGCAAGGACGGGGTGTTCTGGGCCTTCGATATCGGCAATGGCTGCCTGTTCGAGATCCAGCGAACCGGCGAGACGCCGCCGCTCACCCATCTTCACGTGGCGTTCCGCGTCGGCAGCAAGGCAGAGGTCGATGCGTTCTATCGGGCAGCGCTGGAGGCCGGCGCCAAAGACAATGGCGCCCCCGGCCCGCGCCCCGACTATGCGGAGAATTACCACGCCTGCTTCGTGCTCGACCCCGACGGCTACAACATCGAGGCGATGATCAACGAGCGGTGAAGCGCCGCGCCTCAATCCTTGAACGTGATGCCGTATTGCGCCGCCTTGTCCCTGGGCATGTCGACCAGCGCCTGGCGTACGGTGTAGCCGCCATAGACCTCGCCGCCATTCCTCACCATCCAGTCCTCGACATCGGCCTCGGCCACGGTCATTTCGTCGCCCATCTTGTACTTGTTGCCGTTGACCGGCACATCGGCGAGCAGGCCGATGAATTTGCCGTTGCCAAAGCCGACCAGCTGCATCCAGATGTGCTCGGTGGCGCCGTTCTGGGTCAGCGGAAATTTCACCGTGTAGGTGCCCGGCGTAGCGGCGGCGATCAGTTGGTGGAACCGCGGCAGCGTCTGGTGGCCGGCCTTCTTGGCGGCCTGCATCGCCTGGTCAGCGGTGGAATAGGCGACAACGTTTTCCTTGATCGGGCGCGGCGACATCGGCAAGGCGCCGGGTGCGGCCTCCGGAATCGCTATCGGCTTGCTGTCAGGCATATGCCTGAGCGTGTTGAAAGCACCGTAGCCAAGGGCGGCCACAACAGCGACCGCCAGAACCGGATTGCGCATCGATCCCTCCATGCCTTGATCACGGGGAAGTTACCGGGTGGACGTTGCGACACCGCTAAGGAACAACATGAGCGGTTGGTTAGCAAAACTCTGAAATTACCGCCGAAAATTGCAAGCCCGGACATGCGGGAGCGCTGCCCGACAAAATGGATTGCGGAAGGGTAATTTGACGGCAGAGCCGATCGGCTTAAAAAGGGCCGGAGACATCCTCGAGACAGCAAGTCGGGAGACGGGCATGAGCGATGAAGCCGACGATGACAACGACATCGTGAACCAGCTCGCCTATGTTAGGGCCGATCCAACCCAGCACGATACGCTGACGCTTTTGACCATGATCGACGCGGCGCTTGCCGAAATCATGAGCTTGAGGGCGAGGTTGCGGCTGAGCGAGGAACGGAATGGCGGCAGCCGCCAACTCCAATGAGGATCAGCCGGCGGCGATGCTAAGGGCTAGTCCGAGTCCGCCATCATCTGACCGCCGCCGCCGCCGGCCCAGGCACGCCATTGCCGCTCGTCGCCGTGGAAGACGTTGAGGTCGATGCGGCCGGTCACGCCATGCGACAAGCCGGAGCCGGAATACTGCCAGAACAGCCATTTGCGGCCGGGATAGACCTTTGACGGATGCCGCGCCACCGCGCGCAGCCAGAAGGGATAGTCGAGAAAGGCCCCCTGGAGATTGTCGCGATAGAAATCGGGCGCGGTGTAGATGATGGGACGCTGGCCGTAGTGACGCTCCAGCTTGTCCATGAACACCTGCATCTTCTCCAGCACCTTTTCGCGTGACGGGCGCCGCTTGCACGAGGAGTCGCCATTCCACTCGACGTCGATCACCGGCGGCAAGGCGCCATCGACCTTCGGCACGTTGCGGATGAACCAGTCGGCCTGCTCGCCGGCGGTGCGGCACCAGTAGAAGAAATGATAGGCGCCGCGCTTCAGCCCGGCGGCATCGGCATTGCGCCAGTTCTTCATGAACATCGGATCGAGATGATCACCGCCATCGGTCGCCTTGATGTAGGCGAAGTTGGCACCCTGGGCGCGCAGCTTCCCCCAGTTGACGTCGCCTTGCCAGCGCGAGACGTCGACCCCATGGACGGCGAGATGCCTGGGCGATGACCGGCCGAAATTGATCGGCTTGGCGTCGCGAAAGCCGTAACGCATGATCGACCCGGCAAACATGGGCGGCCCATTGCGGCTCAATAGCTTCGACGGTGACACCAGTGCAGCCGCTTCGACCGGCGGCTCGGCACTGTCGGGCAGCTCAGGACTGTCGGGCAGCTCAGGTGTTGCCAGCATCGCCGTTTCTTCTTCCGCTAGGCCAAAAGGCCGAGCAGGTTCGTCCACGGGCGCTGCCTCGGCTAGCTTGCGTGCTTTGGCCTTGGCCACAGGGACGGATGCGATCGGTGCGCTTGGCCGCACCACCGAGCTGGTGGTCTCGTTCGACGGCTTTTGCATGTCGAGCGCGTCCATGCCCGATGTCGACGAGCAGCCGGCAAGGCACAGCGCTGCGATCACGAAACTGACGACGCCTGGTAACCGCATCTGGACCTGTACTCAGAACACAACAGACCGAAGGCGACAGCCGACGGACAACCAGGCCAGTTATGAACGAGAAATTACCAATAAAGTTTGAATCAAGTTTTTTACCATGACTGTGTCCCGTTTCAGACATTCGCCGCCGACGGCCGGCCGAGCCTTGACAGCGCCATGATGTGGCTGTTGAGACGAGGGGCGGCGATTGCCGCCGGCATTTCCCACGATTCCCAAAAGGCGCCCGATGATTGCGTTGCAGCGGCTTCTCCTGGTCCCCCTGCTCGCGGCCCTCGCCTGCTGCGGCACGCTCACGGCCGGGATCGCGCATGCCAGCGGGCTGGTCGTCGCTCCTCCCGGCAATCGCTCGCAGACGCAACCGACGATCCCGGATGCATCGGCGACGCGAACCCGCGCCTTCAAGACCACCTACGCGGAAAAATACGAGAAGATCGTCGCACTGCTGAAGCGCGAGAAGAAACTGGTGGCGCATATCAAGCAGGTCGCCGCCGCCTACGATATCGACCCCATCCATATCGTCGGCGCACTGGTCGGCGAACATACCTACAATGTGACGGCCGTCGGTTCCGTCCAGACCTATTACGTGAAGGCGCTGTCCTATTCCGGCCTCGACTTTGCCTTCCGCTACAAGGGCGTGCCGGTACAGACCTTTGTCCAGCGGCCGGAATTCGCGGCCTGCGCCGAGGCCAAGGACAGTGCTACCCTGTGGAGCTGCCGCGACAGGGTGTGGGTCGAGCATTTCCGCGGCAAGACGGTCGACGGCGTCACCTACGATGCCCAGACCTTCCAGCAGGCATTCTTCCAGCCCTTCTTCGCCGGCCAGACCTTCGGCCTCGGCCAGATCAGCCCACTGACCGCGCTTGAAGTGACGGATCTCGTGAACAAGGTCAGCGGCTACGACAGGCTGACGCCGGATCATCCGCAGGTGATCTATCGCGATGTCATGGATCCGGACCGAAGCATCGTCTACATCGCCGCGATCGTGCGCGACGCCATCGACGCCTACAAGGAACAGGGCTTCGACATCTCAGGCAATCCGGGCATCACGGCCACGCTCTACAATGTCGGTCAACCCCGGCAACGGGCGGCCGACCTTCGCGCGGCGGTTGCCGGGGGCAAGGGCCGCAAACTGCCGGTCGAGAATTATTACGGCTGGCTCGTCAACGACAAGCTCGACGAACTCAGAAGCCTGCTCGACAGCGGCAGCTGAGAAACGCTTTTAACAGGGAGCCTGCGTGCAGTCGTTCATCGACCAGAGCGTTTGTTTCATCGAGAACCATCAGGCCTGGGCCGGCCTCGTGGTCGGGCTGCTTGCCTTCGGCGAGTCGCTCGTGCTCGTCGGCATCCTCTTGCCCGGCACCACGGTGCTCATCATCGTTGGCGGCCTGGTGGGGGCCGGCATCGTGCAGCCTTTGCCCGTTCTTCTGGCCGCGATGATCGGGGCGGCGCTCGGCGACACCATCTCCTATTTCCTCGGCAGATGGCTCGGGCGCGGTGTCGTTCACAAATGGCCGCTCAATCGCTACCGCCGCGAGGTCGCTCGGGCGCGGCTGTTCTTTCACCGTTATGGTTTTCTGGCCGTTTTCGTCGGCCGCTTCTTCGGCCCGGTCCGCGCCACCGTGCCGCTGGTCGCGGGCATGATGGGCATGCACCGGCGCCGCTTCCAGATCGCCAACATCCTGTCGGCGATCATCTGGGCTCCGGTCGTGCTGTCGCCGGGATGGCTGGTGGCCAAGGGCGCCGGCAGCATCCCCGAGTTCGATGTGACCAGCCTGTTCGGATTGGCGGCGATCGCCGTGGTCGCCTTGGTCATCATAGCGGTGATCGCGCTCAAGCTCCGGGGCAAGCGCGAGCCTAACCCCTCTTCCTGAACACCCCGATCATCGGTCCCAGATTCCAGTAGTCGTCATTGCGGCCGATCGCGGGCGCGAACAGGCTCGATATCGTGCCATCGAGAAACAGCGCGTTGTCGCAGCCGAGCGCATCGCGGAACAGCCGGGCGAATGCATGGAAATTAACCGTGCCGTTCGAAATGGCAAAGACCGCGACACCGTCCTTGCGAACCCCGACCCCGTCGCGGGACTTGCGCGACGTGCCGTCGGACTGGAATTTCGGATGAAGCGCGCCGTCGATCACCAGCATCGGCCCGGATTGCGTGGCATAGTCGGTGGATGGCCGCTTCCTGACGAAGTCCCTGGTCGCCCGGACGACAGCCTTGCCGCCGCTGATATAGAAGATGCCATTCGGCTGCAGCGAAAAATTGCCGCTTCCCGATCCCGTCTTCACACCAGCCATTTCCTGGCCACGCTCGACATAGAGGCCGACCGGCCTGAGGTCGGGATGATACATGCCGGCATTGATGGCAAACAGCATGGTGCGGCCGGCCGCGCGCTGGGCGTTGTCGAGATTGTGCAGCGACTGAAAAGGCTTGCCGGCCGGATCCTTCCAGAACAGTTCGATCGAATACAGCTTCGGGTCGACCTCGCAGACCAGGTAGCTTGTCGCCTCGAAGGCGAAGTCGCGGCACGGCGGCACCGATGCGACCCATTGGCCGAATGCGATCATGGTGGCGACCGCCTGCGGCAGCGCGGCCTTGACCAAACCCATCAGCAGGGGCGCCGCGTTGAGAAGCGTCAGAAAATCCATACATCTATCCGATTGCCAGTTCCAACGAGCGGCCGTGGATAGCACCGTCGACCGGCACTATGAAGACCGGTTCGGGGGCATGGATCAGGATATGCGGCCGGGCGACGAGACTATTTGACTGAGCTGACCAGCTGCTCGTCGCCGCCAAGGATGGAAACCCAGTGCCCGGTGTTGTCGCTCGCCTGCCGTTTCAGGTAGCGATAGCTGGTCTGGTTCCAGAGGCGGACCTTGTCGGTCAGATTGTCGAGGATGAAGTCGCCCTTGTCCGTGCGCACCGTCAGCACGGCATGACCTTCGCCATCAGGTTTGCGGACCACCGTCATCAAAAGATTGGCCACGGCGATGCCCAGGCTGTTCAGTTCACGCCGCTTTTCCAGGGCGTAATCCTCGCAGTCGCCGAAACCGTTGTCGGGATAGGCCCACCACTCGTCCTTGCCGTAATTGTCCATGTCGCTCATCGGCTTGACGCGCGTGTTGACCGAGAGATTTACAGCCGAGATATCGTGCAGCAGCTTGCTGGTCATATGTTCCGGTTCGCTGTCGGGCGAGCGGATCGAGCATTCGGCGAAATGGATCTTGCAAAAATCATAGTGGCCGATCGGCTGGGAGGTCGAGCCGCCGACAACCATGGAAACGGGCGCGGCATAAGCTGAACCCGCCGCCGCACAGAAAGCGGACAGCGCAAACGCCAGCCCCAGCCCCTTCGCCTTGCGGCGCCAACCCATCGAGGATGCCATCCGGCCCCACCCATCTGTTTTGTTAACAGAATGTTAAAGGGTGTTATCTTCCGAAGTCAATGAACGCCGCTGATCACATCTCCGAGGGATCGACTCATGCATCCAAGTGGTGCCGGCGCGCAACACTGGCCTGTCAAGCCAGCCATCCCATCGCCACGCTGAGCAGCAGGATGACGCCGAGCAGGCCGCGGTAGATGACAAAGGGCCAGGCGGAGAAGCGCTCCAGCACGCGCATCAGGCCCCAGATGGCGAAGAAGGCGGAGATCGAAGCGACGACCAGCCCGGTGGCAAGAACCGACCAGCCATGGGCGTCGAGGTGGACCTTGTGCAGTTCCCACAGCTCCTTGAGACCGGCAAGCGCGATCGCCGGCAGCCCGAGCAGGAACGAGAAGCGCGCCGCCTCGGCCCGCTTGAAGCCGAGCCCCAGTGCCGCCGTCAGGGTCGAGCCCGAACGGGAGACACCAGGGATCAGCGCGCCGATCTGGGCGACACCGACAAGCAGTGCGTCGGCAAGCGACGCTTCCGCAATGGTGCGCTTGTGGCGGGCGAAAATCTCGGCCAACGCCAGCAGGATCGCCATGGCGATGCAGGACCAGCCGATCACGCTCAGGCTGCGCAGCGGCGAATTGCAGGCGTTGAGCACGCCCGACAGCGCGACGCCGGCAATGACGATGGGGATCGTCGCCAGCACGATCCAGGAAGCCAGCTGGAAATGCCGATCGGCGAAATCGCGCCGCGTGAGGGCATCGAGCGAACCGAACAGGAGATTCCTGACATCGCCCCAGAAATAGCTGATGACGGCGGCAAGGGCGGCAAGCTGCATGGCGGCGGAGAAGGCAGACCCCGGATCTTGCCAGCCGAGTACCGCCGGCACGATGCGCATGTGGGCGGTCGAGGAAATCGGCAGCAATTCGGTGATGCCTTGCACCAGGCCGAGAAAGGCGACCTTGGCATATCCCAGGCCAACAAAGCCGGTGTCTACGCCTTGAGTGCAGATGTCAGCCATATCGAGCCTTTCTGTCGAACAACCATGAGGGGCGATCCCCGCCGAGCAATAGTCTGGCGATCCCCGGAATCCTATTTACGGATTTGTAATGCGCCGCTTGACAAGCCGCGCGTTCATATTATTCTTCGCTAATCTTACACTGTAAGATAAATAACGGAGGAGAGCCATGCTGACCGCCCTGTCAGAATTGCAACCCCTGCCTGAACCGCACCCGCCTGGCATTGCGATCGAAGATGTCTCGCGTGACCTCAGCCGCGTTATCGAGCGCGCCGAGGTGAACGCCTGGCTCGACCTCTATGCCGCCGCGCCGGCCGATTTCGCCGCAAGGCAAGGGCTTTCGATTGCGGGAGAAGGCGACCTCACCTGGACCACCTGCACGACGATCCCGTTCGTCCATTTCAACTGCGTGAAGAATTTCGGCGTCGACAGCCCGGCCTCCGAAAGCCAACTCGACGCGTTGCTCGCGCACTACCGCGCCGCCGGCATTTCGCGGCCCTGGTTCTATGTCAATCCACACACCGAACCATCACGCCTCAGATGCTGGCTCGAGGCGCGCGGCCTGCAGCGCCAGGGCGGCTGGGAGCGGATCTATCGCGAGGCGGAACCGCTGTCATCCGAGCCGCTCTTCATGGCTGACGGGGTTTCAGTCGAACGCGTGACGACGGCATCGGCAAGCGAATGGGCCGGCTTCATCGACAGAAGCTACCGGCTGCCCACTTCGCCTTGGCTGCTGGCTCTGGTCGGCCGACAGGGCTGGCATCACTACATGGCCAAGCGGGATGGCGCAGTGGCGGCGGTGCGCTCGCTGTTCATCGGCGCTGATGGCGCGGCCTGGAGCGGCATCGAAGCGCCGGTGCCGGGCATTATGGCGCCGAGCTTCGATCTGGATGCCATGCTTGGAGAGGCGCTGGTGCGCGACGGTATTGCGGCCGGCGCGAAACTGTTCGTCGCCGACATCGAGGCGCCGCAAGACGAGCGCGACGGACCGGCCTATCGCAACTATGCACGCCTCGGCTTCAGAATCGCCTATTTCCGCAGCCATTACAGCTATCTGCCGGCCAGCTCAAACTGACCGCGCCTAGTTACGCAGCCATTGCTGGAAACAGCTTTTGACCACCATATGGGCCGGCGGAACAACCGGCCGATCGGCGGGTGCGTCATCGACCACCCGGCTACGAGCCCGTTCGAGCAGCATGCGTACCTGTTCCGGGCGCACACGGTCGCGCTCCATGACAAGCAGGACCATCGGATCGCTCAAAAGCTCGTCCAGGGTGCTGATGCTGTCTTTCATCCGCCCGCCAATGACGTTTTGCCGGCTATCGCGTGTTGTTTTGGATTAAATTTTGGTCATGGTTTCACCTTCCCTTCTCCCCTTGTGGGGGAAGGAAAGACCTAGCCTGGCGGCGGAGCGCCTTCATGTTGCGGCAGGCCGTCATCGAGCACCACCCAAGGCTGCTTCGAGGCGGTGAAGATATGCATCTGCGGCCTGAAGACCGTGGGATCGTCAAGCGAGCCGGTGGTGATGCCGATGATGCCGGCGGAATCGCGGCGCGAAAACATCGTCGTGCCGCAGCTCGGGCAAAAACCGCGCTTCAGATCGGGCGAGGTGTTCACGGTCGCCAGCGGCCCCTCGATGGTCACATCATCGATGCGAAACAGCACGCGTGCGTTGAAGGCAGCGCCGATCGCCTTCTGGCAAAGCCGGCAATGGCAGATGCGCTCGTTGATGGGCGCCGCGTCGGTGCGATAGCGCACCGCGCCGCACAAGCAACCGCCGTGATGTTTAGTCATCGCCTTGATCCACAAATGGAGAAAATATGCGGCAAGGTAGTCGCGCGACCGACAGGGTCAATTGAAAAGCTTTGATACAACGCCATCGATAATCGGAATGCGATGGAGTTCACCATGGCGCAAGACATTGAAACCATCGGCATTGCGGATCTGTTCGGGCCGCCCTCGCCCACCCGCGACCGCGCGGACGCCAGCATCATGGCCGCCGCTTCGGGGATAGGCTTCATGGCGGTCCGCGATTTTCCCGGCGACGCCTGGCTGACCCCGGACGGCAGAGCGCAATTGCTGCGCATCTTCGCCCTTCCGGACACCGAGAAGCAGAAATTGCTGCGCTGGAATTTCGATCGCAGCAAAAAGAACGTCTATCGCGGCTGGTTCCCGCTGCAGCCGACAGCCGTTTCCTACAAGGAAGGCATCGACATGGGGCCAGACCTCGCTGACACGGCAGGCGTTTCGGCATCCGACGATCCGCTGTGCGAGCCGACACCCTTGCCGGCCGAAGACGCCCTGCCCGGCTGGCGGGCGGCAGCCGCCGATTACTACGGCGCGATGGAGACAGTCGGCAACGCGCTGATGCGGTCGATCGCGCGCGGGCTCGGGCTGCCGGAAACGATCTTCGATCCCTATTTCGAGCATGGCATCTCGACGCTGCGCCTGATCCGCTATCCCCTGCGCGATGCCAATGCCGGCATCGACATCAGCGGGCCTGACTTCTCGGTGGTCCATAAGGGGGAGACACGCACTATCATCGGCCGCGAGCATGCCGATTCCGGTTTTGTCACCTTGCTGGCGCAGGACGGCGTCGAAGGCTTGCAGGCAAAAAACCTCGCCGGCGATTGGATCGACGTGCCGCCGGCCAACGGCACGCTGGCGGTCAATTTCGGCCAGTTGCTGGAACGCTGGACCGGCGGACGTGTGCGGGCGACGCGGCACCGGGTGATTGCGCCGAAGACGGCCCGGTATTCGATCCCGTTTTTCTATGAGCCGCGTGTCGACGCCGAGATCGCGCCCTTGCCACTGAGCGGCGCGGAGGCTTTCGAACCATTTCTCTATGGTGACTATCTCTGGGAGTC
This sequence comes from Mesorhizobium kamtschaticum, assembly GCF_056174585.1. Lineage (NCBI taxonomy): Bacteria > Pseudomonadati > Pseudomonadota > Alphaproteobacteria > Hyphomicrobiales > Phyllobacteriaceae > Mesorhizobium > Mesorhizobium kamtschaticum. The sequence goes on from NZ_CM149691.1 coordinate 5,151,180, forward strand.
GGCGACGAATTTCGTCGAGATGAGCGGCATCAAGCATCTCAGGCAGCCGCGCCGCGCCGAGGCTTCCTAAGCCGGGCGCGGTCGTCGTCAGGGCGGTCCGAATTCAGAGTGTCTTGGCGAGGTCTTCGAGCTGGTCGGTGCACTGGCCCCAACCCGTGTGAAAACCCATCGCCTCGTGCTGTTCGCGGTCGGCGACGCTCCAGTGGCGGACGCGCGCGATGTAGCGGGTCTTGCCCTCGCCTTCGTCCTCGAAGGTCAGCACGCCGGTCATGAACGGCTTTTCCGATGGCTCCCACGCCTGCGTGTAGGCATCGGTGAAGACGATCTTCTTGCCGGGAATGATTTCCAGGAAAACGCCGGGGTTGGGAAACTCATTGCCGTCGGGGCCGGCCATGATGACCAGGCTTGAGCCGCCGGTGCGCACATCCATTTCGGCGCGCGGCGTCGTCCACGGCTTTGGCGCGAACCACTGCGTCACCAGTTTCGGGTCGGTCCAGCAGCGATAGACGTTCTCGCGCGGCGCATCGATGATGCGGGCGACAAGCAGTTCGCGGTCATTGGCGGGGGCGATATCGAGCTTGGTGGTCACGGTGGTCTCCTCGGGTTTGATCTGGCTTCCGTCCCAAGGACGAGCCGACAGAACGCAACCCGACATGGCCAGCGAAAAAACTCCAGAGATGATGTGCTGGGAGAACCGCGAACCGAGCTCGTGTCAGTGGCGCTTGGCTTGCACCAGGTAGGCGTCGATCTCGGTCTCGCCGAGCCACTTGGCCGCTTCCAGGCGATGCAGGCCTTCGACCAGGATATGGCGTTTGCCGTCGTGGCGAACCTGGATCGGCGTCTTCATGCCGTTCTCCAATATGTCCTCGGCGAGACTCCGCACGGTCTCGGGGTGCAATGTCTTCTTGCGCGCCGTCGGAACGTAGATATCGTCGAGCTTGACCTTCTGGACCCTGAGCATGCCTATCCCCGTGGCGGAAATGCCGCCTTCCCTGAGATAGTCCGTTTGCTGAAGGCGGCCAAGGGCGCGGCTAACGAATGCTGGCCTGATCGTTTCCATTTGACGCTTGGCTGGCAGATGGCCGAAATGGCGGCCTTCGATCCTTTCCGGTGTTCATGACCCATCTGCCGACCGAATTCCCCGATTTCGGACTGACGCCAGAGCAGCGCCGCCACGCGGTGCGCGGCCACTATTATGAATGGCCAGGCATGGATGGCGAGCGCGGCGAGATCTGGTGCTACAGCGACCGTTTTTCCTATCGCGCCGGGGAGACGGTGACGCTGCATGTCAGTTCGACGGCTCCAGCATTCAACATGGCGATCGTTCGTGACGGCGGAACCGAGACGAAAGTGTTCGAGAAATCGGGCATTGCGGCGGTCTGGCAGGACACGCCCGACCAATGTTCCGCCGAGGGTTGCGGCTGGGAAGCCGCCTTCGAATTCCGTGTCGAGAACGACTGGCCGTCCGGTGCCTATCGGGTGACGCTGACCGCCGCTGGCCATGATGGCAAGCCGATCCACAGCCACCACCTTTTCATCGTCTCTCCTCAACCCGGCAAGAATCCTGGCCGTGTGCTGCAGGTGGCGGCGACGGGCACCTGGCTTGCCTACAACACCTGGGGCGGTTCCAACCACTATCAGGGCATCACCGGGCCAAACCGCGACCAGTACTCGCCCATCGTGTCGACACAGCGCCCCTGGTGCCGTGGCTTCGTCGTGCTGCCGAAAGACGCGCCGCGCGTGCCGCTGGAGGTCGCCGTGCCGCCGAAAACGGTGCCGCGTTATCCGCATATGGAATGGGCGCTGGCCACCGGCCATTCGAAGAAATACGCGTCGTCCGGCTGGGCAAGCTACGACAGCCACTTCTTCCGCTTCGCCGAGCGGGCCGGCTATGCCGTCGATCTGGCGAGCCAGCACGATCTGCATTTCTCGCCGGAGATTCTCGACGGCTATGACTGTGCCGTCTTCGTCGGCCATGACGAGTACTGGACCTGGGAAATGCGCGACGCGGTCGACACCTACGTCGAACGCGGTGGCCATGCGGCGCGTTTTGCCGGCAATTTCATGTGGCAGACGCGGCTGGAAGACGAGGGCCGCCGCCAGGTCTGCTACAAATACCGCGCCCGCGCCGAGGATCCCGCCTATCTCCAAGGTGGCGACGTGACACGTGCCACCAATTCCTGGGAAGCACCGGAAATCGGCCGGCCGGGTTCGGCGACCTTCGGGCTCAACGCAACGCGCGGTGTCTATGCCGGCTGGGGCGGCTGCGCGCCGCGCGGTGTGCGTGGTTTTCCGGTCTACCGGCCGGAACACTGGGCCTTTGCCGGCACCGGCATCTATTATGGCGACCTGCTCGGCGCCGACAGCCATGTCTATGGCTATGAGGTCGACGGGCTCGACTTCGAGATACGAGGCGGCCTGCCCCACCCCACATCAGACAGCGGTGCGCCTGATGGCCTACAAGTGTTGGCCGTCGGCATGGCCAGCCAGGTGGAGGAAAGCGCCGACATTCCAATCGAGGACCAGTTCCTCACCGACGAGGATGGCCGCTTCACCGCTGAGACGCTGTTCGGCGAGGCGAGCGACGCCAACCTCGAAAAAGTCAAACGCGGCAACGGCATGATCGTCAATTTCCCACGCGGTAAGGGCGAGGTGTTCCACGCCGGAAGCTGCGAATGGGTGGCCGGCCTGCTAAGACAAGACCCGATGGTCGAACGCGTCACCCAAAATGTCCTCGATCACTATCTCGGAAAGTCCTGACATGTCGAAAGTCCAGCCGCAAACCGCTGAAACCGAAGCTAGACGGGAATCGCATCTGTTCTATCTGTCCAGCCTGCGGCGGCCGCTGATCGACCGCGCCGAAGGCATCTATATGTGGACGCAGGACGGCCGCCGCTTCATCGATGGCTCGAGCGGGCCGATGGTCGCCAATATTGGCCACTCCAACCGCAATGTGCTCGACGCCATGAAGCGGCAGATGGACCGCGCCACCTTCGCCTACCGGCTGCATTTCGAGAACGAGCCGGCCGAGGAACTGGCGCGTGAACTGGCCGGCAAGCTGCCGGAAGGCATGGACCGCATCTTCTTCGTCTCCGGCGGCTCGGAGGCGACGGAATCCTGCATCAAATTGGCGCGGCAATGGGCCGTCGCCACCGGCCAGGCCAGCCGCTGGAAGGTGATCACCCGCTTTCCCTCCTATCATGGCGGCACGCTGGGTTCGCTCTCGATCACCGGCGACGACGCGCTGTCAGAGACCTTCGAGCCGATGATGCGGGTGATGCCGACCGTGCCGGCGCCGACCGCCTGGCGCGACCGCGACAACCTTTCGATGGAACAGCGCGGCGTGCGCTATGCCGACATGCTGGAGGAGAAGATCCTCGCCGAAGGGCCGGAGAGTGTCGTCGCCTTCATCATGGAGCCGATCGGCGGTGCTGCGACTGCGGCACTGGTGGCGCCGGACAGCTATTATGCGCGCATCCGCGAGATCTGCGACCGCTACGGCATCCTGCTCATCCATGACGAAGTGATGAGCGGCGCCGGCCGCACCGGCAAATTCCTCGGTGGCGATCACTGGAATTGCAAGCCTGACATCGTCGCACTGTCGAAAGGGCTGGGCTCGGGCTACGCCCCTCTCGGCGCGCTGGCGGCCCCAATGCGGCTGGTGCAGCCGCTGCTCGCCTCCGGCGGCTTCCAGCATGGCCACACCTATGCCGGCAATCCGCTGGCTTGCGCCGCCGGCCTTGCCGTGCTCGGCGAGATGGACCGGCTTGACCTGATCGCCAATGCCGCCGCCATGGGCGATGTGCTGATGGACGGGCTGAAGGGACTGGCGAAGCGCTTTCCCTTCATCGCCGACGTGCGCGGCAAAGGCTTGCTCACCGGGGCCGAGATGGTCGCCGATCCGGAGACGCTGCGGCCGATCGACCAGAGCAAGAAAGCCACGCAGCGGCTGCTCGACCTTGCCTATGAGCGCGGGCTGATCATCTATGGCCGCAGGGTCAAGGGCGGTGTCGACGGCGACAATTTCATGGTCGCGCCGCCGATGATCGTCACCAGCGAACAGGTCGGCGAGATCGTCTCCATCATCGGCGACTCGCTGGAGGTTCTGGCCGCCGAGCTCGACCTGCCGGTCGAAGGCCGGGGCTAGAAGAATGGCGTCGCGAAAAGTCATCATCACCTGCGCCGTCACCGGCTCGGTGCACACGCCGTCGATGTCACCCTATCTGCCGGTCACCCCGGACCAGATCGCTGCCGATGCCATCGCCGCGGCCGAGGCCGGCGCCTCGATCCTGCATCTGCACGCCCGCGATCCCAAAGATGGCCGCCCAACCGCCGATCCGGACGTCTACATGCAGTTCCTGCCACGCATCAAGCAGGCGACCGATGCAGTGATCAACATCACTACCGGCGGCTCCTCGCTGATGACACTGGACCAGCGGCTGGCGGCTCCCTTGCGGGCCGAGCCTGAAATGTGTTCGCTCAACATGGGGTCGATGAATTTCGCGCTGTTCCCGATGCTCGACAAGCCTAGGGAATGGCAGCACGAATGGGAGCCGAAGCTGCTCGAAGCCACCCGCGACACCATCTTCAAGAACACCTTCGCGGACATGGAGGGCGTGCTGGAAAGGCTGGGCAAGGGTTGCGGCACCCGCTTCGAATTCGAATGCTACGATGTCGGCCATCTCTATTCGCTGGCGCATTTCCGCGACTGCGGCCTGGTGTCGGGACCGCTGTTCATCCAGTTCGTGCTCGGCATCCTGGGCGGCATCGGCGCCGATCCGGACAATCTCGTCCATATGAAGCGGATCGCCGACAAGCTGTTCGGCGACAGCTACCAATTCTCGGTGCTGGCCGCCGGCCGCCAGCAGATACCACTGATTTCGATCGCCGCGGCGATTGGCGGTAATGTCCGTGTCGGGCTGGAAGACAGTCTCTATGATGGCCGCCAGCTGGCGAAATCCAACGCCGACCAGGTGCGCCGCATCCGTGGCATTCTCGACGGCCTGTCGCTGGAGGTTGCCACGCCAAGTGAAGCGCGCGAGATGCTGGCTCTGAAGGGTGGCGACCGGGTAGCTTTCTAGAGGCAAGGGAGGAGCTGATATGGAAAGGGTTCTCGTCTCCGCCTGCCTGCTCGGCAGTCACGTCCGTTATAACGGCTCCTACAGGCTCATCAGTCATCCGGTACTGGTGCGCTGGCAGGCGGAGGGACGGGTCGTGCAAATCTGCCCAGAGGTTGCCGCAGGTTTCTCAACGCCACGTCCTCCGGCGGAAATTCGCGGTGCAGGCGATGGCCGCGCGGTGCTTCACGGCCAGGGTCGAGTGGTCGAGCAGACGGGAAATGATGTGACCGCAGTTTATCTCGAAGCCGGGCAGCTTGCGCTCGAACTCGCGCGCGAAACGGGATGCCGCTATGCGGTTCTTACCGATGGCAGTCCCTCCTGCGGCAGCAGCTTCGTGTATGACGGCGGTTTTGCAGGAAAACGGGTGACCGGTCGTGGTACGACCACCGCGTTGCTGGAAGCGAACGGCATTCGCGTCTTTTCGGAAGACAGTATCGGCGACCTTGATGATCTCCTGAACAAGCCCGGTTCAGCCGAGACCACGGCCTGATCCATGGCAGACAAGATCCAGACAGCCACCAGCGATACCGTCATCCGCCACGGCACCATCGACGACGTCGACACCATCCACGCCGCACTCTTGCGCCTCGGTACCCATATCGGCGCGCATCAGGAGATCACCTCCACACCCGATGACCTCCGCCGCTACGGCTTTGGCGAAAAGCCTGCCTTCTCCACCTTGATCGCCGAAGTGAGCGGCAAATTCGCCGGCCTGTGCCTGCATTTTCCGATCTTTTCGACCTGGATGGGGCGGCCCGGCGTCTATGTGCAGGACCTTTATGTCGAGGACCGGTTCCGTGGCCGCAAGATCGGCGAGCGCCTGCTGCGGCGCGTCGCCGCGGACTGCCGGAAAGAAGGCGGCGTCTATCTCAGGCTGTCGGTCGACACCGACAATGAGGGCGCCAAGGCCTTCTATGAAAGGCTGGGCATCGCCTGGTCGAGTTACGAACAGACGCAGAAAATCCTCGGCGAGGCCTTTTTCGCCTTCGCCGACGCGCTGGATGGGGATCAGGAATGAAAGCCTTTTATGCCGAGGAGCAGAAGCGACACGACCCCAAGGCCTTTCTTTCCAGTGGTGCGCCGCAGCCCAATCCGGAAAAACCCGAGCGCGTGGAGAGATTGTTAGCCGGCGCAAAATCTGCCGGCTGCGCCATCGAGCGGCCACGCAATCACGGCCCCGGTCCGGTTTCGGCGGTGCATACGCCCGAATATCTCGACTTCCTCGAGCATATTTTCGAGCGCTGGCAGCGCATCGATGGCGCGTCTGCCGAGGTCATCCCCAACATCCATTCGATCGCGCGCAACGGTTCCTATCCGGCCTCGGCGGTTGGTCAGGCTGGTTACCATATGGCCGACACCGCTTGCCCGATCTCGGGCGAAACCTGGCAGAGCGCGCTGTGGAGCGCCTGGAGCGCGGTCGAGGCGGCTGAAGTCGTGATGGCAGGCGCGCCGGCCGCCTATGCTTTGTGCCGCCCGCCCGGCCACCATGCCTTTGCCGATGTCGCCGGCGGCTTCTGCTTCATCAACAATTCGGCTGTTGCGGCGCAGGTGCTGCGCAAGCAGGCGGCGCGTGTGGCGATCCTCGATGTCGACCTGCACCACGGCAATGGCACGCAAGGCATTTTTTATGCGCGGCCCGATGTGCTCACCGTCTCGCTGCATGCCGATCCGGTGCGCTTTTACCCATTTTTCTGGGGTCACGCCGACGAACGAGGCGAAGGCCCGGGCCTCGGCTATAATTTCAACCTGCCCTTGCCGCGCAAATCCGCCGACGCGGCGTTTCTGGAGGCGCTTGGCGTTGCGTTCCAGCGTATCCGGTCCTTCTCGCCAGACGCGCTTGTCGTGGCGCTTGGCCTCGACGCCTTCGAGGGCGATCCGTTCGGCGGACTTTCGGTGACGACGCCAGGCTTCTCGCGCATTGGCGAGGCGATTGCAGGGCTCGGCCTGCCGACGGTCATCGTCCAGGAAGGCGGCTATCTCTGCGACGAACTGGGCGACAACCTCACCGCCTTCCTCACCGGTTTTGGCGGCAAGGCGCGGTAGCGATTTAAGCAGGCGTCAGGATCGCTGCTGCCTGAGCATGGCGATGACCCTGTGCACGCTCTCCAGCGTCTCGTCGATCTCGGCCGCCGTGTTGTAATGCGCGATACCGATACGCACAACGCCCTGGTCGGCCGGAATGCCGAGCTGGTGGACGATCTCCCAGGCGTAGTTATGGCCGGACCACAGGAAGATGTTTTCGGCATTCATCTGCCGGACGATCGTTTCCGGCACGATGCCGTCGACGGTGAACGAGACCGTCGGCACGCGATCACCGAGCCGTTTCGGATCGGTGATGCCGCGAATGGTCAGGCCTGAAATGTCGGACAGGCCATCGATCAGCCTTTGCGCCAGCGGGTTTTCATAAGCGACGGCAACTTCGAACGCCTTGGCGATTTTCTGTCTTCTTGAACCGCCCTCGCCCGTTGCCGCACCCAGTTCGGCAAAGTAGTCGACCGCCGCCGTGAGCCCGGCCATCAGCTCGATCTGCGGCGTGCCGAGCTCGAACCGCTCCGGCAGACCATTGGACGAACAGCGACATTTGTAGGGTTTCAGGCCATCGATGACATCACGCCGTCCCCACAAAATCCCCATATGCGGGCCGAAGAATTTGTAGGCCGAACAGATCAGGAAATCGCAGCCGAGATCCTTGACGTCGATCAGGCCATGCGGCGCGAACTGGACGGCGTCGACATAGACCAGCGCGCCGGCCTGTTTTGCGATGGCAGTCAGGGACTTAACCCGGTTGATCGAGCCGGTCAGGTTCGAGGCATAGTTCAACGCGACCAGCCGTGTCCTGTCCGACAGCAGCCCGGCCAGCGTCGCCTCTTCGACCTGCCAGCTCTTTTCATCGAATGGCAGCCAGCGCACGACGAGGCCGAGGTCCTCGGCCAGTTGCAGCCAGGGCGAGACATTGCCCTCGTGATCCATGCGGGTGAGGATGATCTCGTCGCCGGGCTTCAGTGTGCGGCCGAGTGTGCGCGACATATGATAGGTCAGCGTCGTCATGTTGGCGCCGATGATGATTTCCTCAGGGCTCGCCGCACCGAGGAAATCGGCCATCGCCTGATGTGCCTCATCGACGACGGCCTGCGCCGCGATCGTCGTTTCGAAATAACCGCCGAGATTGGCGTTGGTGGTGAGGAGGCAACGCGACACCGCATCAGCGACTGCCTGCGGCACCTGCGTGCCGGCGGGGTTGTCGAGATAGATGCGACGGCGCCCCTTGTCGGTCAGGGAAAGCGCTGGAAATTTTCCACGCACGGCCTCGATCGGAAAGTCCACCATCGTCTCCACCCTCTGTTATCCCTGATAATTCTATCGCCGAGCGGATCAAGGGCAGGGATTGCCGACCCGTTGATGGATCGCGTCCACCGCCTTCTGCATCTCCTCGGTCCAGACCACATCGACCGAGGACAATGCCATTTCGAGCTGCGGAATGGTCGTCGCACCGATGATGTTCGAGGTCACGAAGGGCCGGCTCGACACATAGGCATTGGCAAACAGCGCCGGCTCCAGACCAAAGGACCGCGCCAGTTCATTGTATTCGAGCAGCGCTTCGGCGGCATTCGGTGTCTCGTAGCGCTGGCCGCGATTGAACAGTTGCGAGCGTGAGCCCTGCGGGCGCGCGCCATGGTCGTATTTGCCTGAGAGGTACCCCTGCGCCAGTGGCGAATAAGGCAGCAACGACACTTCCTCGCGCTCGCAGACCTCGGCGAGGTTCACCTCGAAGGTACGGTTGACGAGATTGTAGGCGTTCTGGATCGAGGCGACGCGCGGGCCGATCCCTTTGTCGGCCTCGGCAAGGTATCGCATGACGCCCAGGAGCTCTCGTTCGAAAGGCCGAAATGGCGGATCTTTCCTGCCTTTACCAATTCATCGAACACGCCAAGCGTCTCGGCGATCGGCGTTTCGTTGGCCGGTGCGCCGTCGGCATCGGCACGCCGCGCCACCGCCCCGACACGCGTCGGGTTGGCGCCCCAGGGGATGTCCCGTTCCGGCCAGTGGATCTGGTAGAGGTCGAGATAGTCGGTGCCGAGCTTGGTCAGCGATTTGTCGATGGCGTCAAAAATATCGGCGCGCACCAGTTGCGACGGCCTGTCGCCGCGAAACCAGTCGCTGGCCGTGCGGCCGACGACCTTGGAGGCAAGGATCACCTTGTCGCGGTTGCCCTTGGCCTTCATCCAGCTGCCGATGATCTTTTCCGTCCGTCCCTGTGTCTCCGCCTTGGGCGGGATCGGGTAGAGCTCTGCCGTGTCGATAAAATTGACGCCGCGCGAAAAGGCCAGGTCCATCTGCGCGTGGCCTTCGGCCTCGGTGTTCTGCTGGCCCCAGGTCATCGAACCAAGGCAGATCTGAGTAACAAGAAGATCGGTCCGACCGAGACGGCGTTTGTGCATGGAATTCTGCTCCGGAGGGAAAGCGTGCGCGGCTACGCGGGGAGGAAGCCGCATCTATAAGGAAAGCGGAGGCGCTCTCCAAGCCTCGGCAGACCGACTTTTGCTGAGCCAGTAGCGTGTTAGCGCCGAGCACCGGCCACGGCGCGGCGCTTGGCCTCGTCGATCAGCATGTTGGCGACCTGCATGCGGATCACGGCGCGCTGGCGCAGATGCGGGGCGACGCGATCGGGGTGGTTGGTGAAAGCAAAGCTGCGGCGCATGCGGCCGAAATCGGCGGCGCTCTTGGACTGGTTCAGTCCCAGTTCGGCGGCAATCGATTCCGGATCGATCGGCGGCAGTTTTTCCTCGGGCTTCGGGTCCTCGGCAGCCAGGGCCAGCTTGGCGTGTTCGAGCAAGGCGGCGAATTCGCTCGCCAGATCAGCACCGGCCTCGCGATACTCGGCGGCCGACACCTTGATGCGGCCGGAATGGAGTTCATCGGCGACCGAGAGATAGTCGAACGGAATGGACGGACGCGCGCCGGCCTCGTCGCCCTCGATGCCGTCGCCCTTGTCGGAGGCAACGAAGAGGTCGTCGAGCAGCGAAGCGAAATCACGCTTGGCGCTGGTAGCGATGTCAGCCTCCCCCTTGCCTGACTGTCAGGTTTGCAGACCATAGAACCGGCTCGTTAAAAATACATACCACCGATCTTAATGAATTTAGCCATTCGAAGGATCGCGTCCGGCCCTCAAACAAAAAGCCGGACTGCATTTTCATGCAGCCCGGAAATTCGCCAGGAGTGGCGAGGAAAAACTGGCCATGTGCCAGCGTCGAAGCCTACGGTTCGTGCCGCGCAGAAGTTTCAGGGAGCCGCAAAAAAAATTTTATGAAAATCATCCGGACATAGCAGGCATGCAAATGCTGCACTGCACAATTGTCACGATTCACCTATATTGGCTGGCGTGGAGGACCAACCTGGAGCCTGAACCATGGGTTTCTTCACGGAAATGTTCGCCCGGCCGCGCCCGCAGGAACATCTGAGATATCGCGCAGCGCTCGCGCTGCTTCACTCGATGAGCAATGCCGACCGCGCCGATATCGGCATCAAGCCCGCCGATTTTCCGCGCATCGCCCGCGAAATGTCCATTCGCTAAGTAGGTTGCAAGATGTCCCGGATTGATCCGGGACATCTCAAAGCCTAGTTCTCAAAGTTTAGTTCTCAACGCGATCCCAGGAATGTCGCCTTGCCCAGCGGCACGCCATTGTGGCGAAGGATATCGTAGGCGGTGGTGAGGTGGAAGTAGAAGTTGGGCATGGCCACATGCAGCAGATACTGCATGCCGCCCAACGTCGTTTCGCGGCCACCAAGCTTCAACTCGATAACCTTGTCGTCGGAACCGTCGATATCGGCTGGCGAGAAAGTCGCGAGAAGCGCGAGCGTCTTGGCTATCCGCGCTTCGAGATCGGCAAAGCTTGCCTCATTGTCCTCGTATTTCGGCACCTCGCGGCCGGCGAGCCGCGACGGCGCGCCCTTGGCATGGTCGGTAGCGATCTGCACCTGCCGGGCCAAAGCGAACATGTCGGGTGCAAGTCGCGCCGTCAGAAACACCTGCGGGTCGATCTTGCGGTCAAGCGCATTCTGTTCGGCAGCCGCCAGCACACTGGAAAGTGCTTTCAGCCTGGCTGAAAACACGGGCACGGATGCCTCATACATCGATATCGTCACGTCAAATCTCCCTGTCCGGCCTGAACGGCGGCGCAGGGGACCTAGCGCCTGTGCGCACGATTCTTCAAGCGCCGTGGGCTCCGCGTCACCACGTCGCCGCAATCGCTGTGGTAGAATTTCCGTTATCGAGCGGAGATTCCCGATGAGACGCGTCCTTCTGGCAGCGACTGCCCTTTTCTCCCTTGTCATATCTGGCCAAGCGGCGCTGGCCGCCGACGACGCGCCCGAAGCGCCCTATGTCGACGACCGGTCGAGCGCAGAGGCGGTCATCCGCTCGCTCTACAGCGCCATCAACCGGCACGAATTCGCCCGCGCCTGGGGGTATTATGGCGATGCAAAGCCGGCTAAAGATTTCGACAGTTTCGTCAAGGGCTATGACGGTACCGACAAGGTCGAAGTCACGACCGGTGCTATTTCAGACGATGGCGCTGCCGGCAGCATTTTCTACAACGTCCCGGTCGCCATCCGTGCCACCGACAAGAGCGGCGGCGAAAAGGTCTTTGCCGGCTGCTACACGCTGCGCCAGGTGAATGCGCAGATCCAGGCCGCGCCGCCCTTCGATCCGATCCACATCGAAAAAGGCGCGCTGAAACCCTCAACCGCCGATTTCGAGGAGGCTGTGCCGCCAAGCTGCGGCGATGGTCCGCCGCCGCCAAAGAAGGATACGGCACTTGAGCAGGCCAAGAAGGCCTTTCTGGCGACCTATGGCGACCAGTGCGACAAGGACCTTGTGGCCAATGAGCCGGGAAGTTTTTCGATCAAGTACAAGGACAAGAATGCGCAGCCCGGTGATCCGGACAAGGAAACGCGGCTGTTTCATTTTTCCTGTGCGGCCGCCGCCTACAATGAGAACTCGATCTACTATATGACGGATGAGGTCGACGGCGTGCGGCAATTGCAGTTCGCCGAACCGGAGACCGATATCCGTTACGAAAACAACGACAGTGACGGCAAGCTGTTGAGCGTGACGGTGATCGGCTTCCACACCACGGGATGGGCCACCAACTCCGACTATGACCCGGACGCCCATACGATCACCACCTTCAACAAATGGCGTGGCGTCGGCGACGCCTCCGACTCCGGCACATATTTGTTCCGTAACGGTGATTTTTCGCTGGTTCAGTATGACGTCGACGCGTCCTATGATGGCGAAGAAAATCCGCAGACGATTGTCGACTACAACACCGCACCCTGAAGCGCGATGCGCTTCAGGCTTTTGTCCTTTTGTATCAAGGCGCCTTCGACAGCATCCAGTTCAGCGTGCCGCGCCAGTCGACCATGCGGATCGGAGTGCCGTGCGTGCCGGTCTCGAAGCGGACGAAGCGGGTCGGATAGGGATAGGCCTTCGATTTGGCGATGATGGAGCGGAAGAAGGCTTCCTGGTTCGCCACGGGAAAGACCACGTCATGGCTGCCCTGGCCGAAGAAGACCGGGACATGACGCCTGAACGCGGGACTGCCAAGAAAACTGTCGTCCCACAGCGATCCGAGTAGCAACAGCCCGTTTATGCGCCGGCCGGTGTCGTTGCGCGCGGCAAGCTTCCAGCACAGCGCGCCGCCCATCGAGCCGCAGGCGACGAAGATCTTCGCGCCTGGCGACTGTTCGGCGTAGTGATCGATCAGGGCGGCGACCTGAGCCGCACCCTTGTCGCCGAAATCGGTAAAGTCCGGGGTGAGATAGAGACCACCATTGCCGGCCATCAAATTCTTGATGCGGTTGAAATTGCCGCCGAAAGTGAAGTCGTCGACGCCCTGCTTGCGGCTGCCGCCCTGCCCGTGCAGATAGAGCACGATCATGGCGGCGCCTTCCGTCTTGCCGACGGCGACATGCCGGACATCGCCTGCATCGGTCTTCAGCAGCAAATCCTGCTGAACCTTGCGCACGCCGGTGTCGGTGTATTGGGCATGCACGCGCTTTTCCGGCACCTCGTCGCGCTGGTTGATGTCGCGCATCTCGCGGTAGTCGATGACGGTGTAGGCGCCGTTGCTGTCGGACGACAGCGTGGCCGGATAGGCGAAGAGATCGTCCTTGAAGGGCTTTAGTTCGAGCGCATTGGCGTGGGCGGCAGAAAACAGGAAAAATAGCGAAATCAGAAAGGCTTGGAGCGCGACTGCCCCCCTCTGGCCTGCCGGCCATCTCCCCCTCAAGGGGGGAGATTGGCAGCTTCCGCGCTCCGCCTTTCCTCGTGGCGTTGGTGATTGGCGAAATCGCCGGAGACATCCGATCTCCCCCCTTGAGGGGGAGATGGCCGGCAGGCCAGAGGGGGGTAGAAGCGCAAACGTAGACGGAAGAAAAGCCATACCGCAGGCTTGCGTAATTCGGCCCGGGTTTGTCAATCCTGCAGCACGCCGCCGGCGCCTTCGAGCGCCTCGCGGGTGTCGACATCGACAGACGCGCCCTCACCGATCTCGACATCAATGACATCGAGCCCTTCGGCCTCGACCAGATGGCGTGCGCCGGTATCGCCTTCGAGATGAGCGATGGCCGGAAACAGCGAGCGCGGCAAAAGCACCGGGTTGCCGCGTTTGCCCTGATGCGAAGCGCGGACCACCGAATTGCCTCCAGCCTTGCGGAAGGCATCGATCAGCCGGTCAAGATCGTCTGACACAACGCCAGGCATGTCGCCCAGAACGATCATCACGCCGGCCGTGTCTTCGGGCAGATAGGCAATACCGGCCTTCAGCGACGTGGACAGGCCATCGGCGAAATCCGGATTGTCGGCGAAGGTCACATCCAGCCCCGCCAGCGCCGTACGCACCCGCTCACGCTGATGACCGGTGACGACGATCGTGCCCGAAGCCTTCGATCCGAGCGCGCGCTCGGCGGTGCGGCGCACCAGCGGCTTGCCGTCGAACAGCGCCATGAGCTTGTTCGGTCCGCCCATGCGGCTCGACCGACCAGCCGCCAGAAGCACGGTGGCGACCTTGAGCCGGCTTTTGGCCGGCAGCGGTTCGCGCGGCTGTGGCCGTGTCGGGATTTCCATCAGCAGTCCGCCGACCCCCATGCCGGCGATGTCCTTCGCGGTAACGTCGAGGCCGGCAACCAAACGGTCGAGCACCCAGTCGAAGCCGTTTTCCTTGGGGCTGCGGGCGCAGCCAGGCGCACCGATGACGCGCTTGCCGGCAAGGGTACCGAGCACCAGCAGATTGCCGGGATCGACCGGCATGCCGGCGCGGATGACAGTCCCGCCCGCCATCTCGATCGCCGCCGGAACGACATCGGCGAAATCGCTCATCGCCGAGGCGCCGAAAATCACCACCATGTCATTGTCGCGCGCCAGCGAGGCGGCGGCCTCTGCCACCGGCGCGATCTCATGCGGCGTGCGGCGCTCCGCCGTCAACCGGCCGCCCGAACGCGCCAGCCGCGCTTCGGTGACGCGCAGCGTCTTGTCGAGCACACTGGGCTTGATGCCCGGCAGAACCGTCTGGATGACACCGACGCGCACCGCCTGATAGGCGTTGACGGCAAAGATCTCGCCGCCGGCACAGATTTTCGCGACCGCATCGACCAGCGCAGAGCTGACTGCGAACGGGATGATCTTCACCGTCGCGACCATCTGACCCTTTTCGACCGGCGCATGCCGCGCCAGCGTGGCAATGGTGATGGCAGGATCGACGGCGTTGATGGCGTCAATCTTCGAAGCATCGACCGTGAAGACACCTGATGCCTTGGCGTGGAGATTGACGCGGCCGGTGGCGGCAGGCTTGGCCTCGATGCCGCTGAAAATCATGCTCTCGGCAATTCGTTGCGCCGCGGCGTCCTCGCCGAGATCGTCCGAGGAAAGCACGGCTGCAACAACCAGCGAGACGCCTGCCTGCTTGAGTATGGAGACGTCTTCGGCGCTCAGCCTGTGCGCCTTGCGAAAGCGCCTTTCGCCGGCGGTGGTGGCATGCGCCAGCACCGCACCTACGGCCGCTTCAATCGGGATTGGGCCGAATTTCACGCGGCTACGCCCTTGGCATCGAGGCCGCGCGAGCGGAAGGCGTGGATCGCCTGCGCCAGTACCGCTACAGCAATCTCGGCGGGGCTCGCGGCGCCAATGTCGAGCCCGATCGGCGCATGAATGCGGGCGATCTGGTCGGCGCTCGCGCCCAGCGCCAGCAAGCGCTCGACGCGCTTGGCGTGCGTCTTGCGGCTGCCAAGCGCCCCGACATAGAAGCAGTTGGCGTCGAGTGCCGCCTTCAGCGCGAAATCGTCGATCTTCGGGTCATGGGTGACGGCGGCGAGTGCGGTGTAGCTGTCGAGCGGCTGGCGCGTCAGCACATCTTCCGGCCACTCGGCATGCAAGGCGACATCGGGAAAGCGGTCGGGCGTCGCAAAAGCGGTGCGCGGATCGATGATCTCCAGGGGATAACCGGCAATCCTGGCCATCGGCGCCAGCGCCTGGCTGATATGGACGGCGCCAATCACCACGAGGCGTGGCTGCGGCAGATGCGCGTTGAGAAGAAGGTTCGCCCTTCCGCCTCGACGGAACCGGAATTGCCCGACCGAAATGCCTTGGCGATCGCGGCTCCAAGATCGCCGGCGACCTGGTCGCCCTCGCGCACGATGCGGTCGCGACCGTCACCGAGATCGGTGACGAGGATCGCCGCGCGGCGGGCACGTCGTTCGGCATTCAAAGTTTTTAAGGCGTATGGATCCATCTGAGATCAGCCCAACCGCTCGACATACACCTTGATGCGGCCGCCGCAGGACAGGCCGACCTGCCAGGCGGTTTCGTCAGCGACGCCGAATTCGAGCATTTTGGCTTTGCCTGAGTCGATCACGTCGATCGCCTCGCTCACCACCGCACCCTCGACGCAGCCGCCCGAGACCGAGCCATGGAAATTACCTTCGGCGTCGATGACCAGATGGCTGCCGACCGGGCGTGGCGCCGAACCCCAGGTCTCGACCACAGTGGCAATGGCGACATCCTTGCCGTCCTTCATCCAACCTTCCGCGATGATCAGGGGATCGCGGGCCTCATCGAGATAGATGCTGTTGTCCATGATCGCTTCTCTCAGAGTTTGTTTTTCAGGATACGAAACATATGGTTATGCCGCGTGCCTCCCGCCAGCATCCATCCATCGCCGCGGATCGACAGACTGTGCCGATTTCTTGTCGAGCGAGGCGCAGAGATCGGCGAGCGCATCGAGATTGTGGACCGAGCGGAACTCATCGACATGCGGCAGCATCGCCTTGACGCCGCGGGCGCGCGCCTGAAAACCGTCAAAGCGCAGCAAGGGATTGAGCCAGATCAGCCGCCGGCAGGATTTGTGCAGCCGCTCCATTTCCTCGGACAGGCCGGCGACATCGTCGCGCTCCAGCCCGTCGGTGATCAGAAGCACGACCGCGCCCTGCCCCAGCACGCGCCGCGACCATACCAGGTTGAACTCGGCCAGCGTGTCGCCGATGCGCGTGCCGCCCGACCAGTCCTTGACCGCCGCCGAACAGTCGGCAAGGGCGGCATCGGGATCGCGGTGGCGCATTTGCCGGGTCAGGTTGGTCAGCCTGGTGCCGAAGACGAAGGTGTGCACGCGGCGGCGTTTTTCCGTCAGCGCATGCAGGAAATGCAGGAAGATGCGCGTGTACTGGCTGATCGAACCGGAAATGTCGGCCAGCACCACCAGTGGCGGATGGACTTCGCGGGCCGAGCGGAATTTCGGCAGGATCAGTTCGCCGCCGGTGCGCGCGGCCGAGCGCATCATGGCGCGCGGGTCGATGCGGCGGCCATGCGCATCGGCCTTGAAGCGCCTGGTCCGCACCATGTCGAAAGGCAATCGCAGCTCGGCGATGGCCTTCTTGGCATCGGCCATCTCGGCGGCGTTCATCTGGGCAAAATCCTTAGCCCGCAACACCTCGTTGCCGGAAAAGGTAAAGCGGGCATCGACCTCGATCTCAGGAACTTCCTGAGGTGGCTGGTTTTTCTGATGGCCTTCGAACATCGCCTGGCTGACGCGGTTTTCGGCCGCGCGCGGCTTCTGCTTCTCCCTGGCGTCAGGCGCCACCGGCGAGAACATCGCCAGCATCTTCTCGATCAATTCGCGCGATTTCCAGAACAGCCGGAAGGCTTCGTCGAAGACCGGGTGATCCTCATGCCTGGACACCAGAACCGCGTGCAGCGTCCAGTAGAAATCGTCGCGTGAGCCGATGCCGGCAGCCAGCACCGCCTCGATGGCATCCTTGACCGAGGCCGGCCCGACCCGCATGCCTGCCTTGCGCAAGGTGCGGGCGAAATAAACGATGTTGTCGGCGATGCGCCCGTCCGGCGTCGCCTCTCTGGGGTCGGCCTCTTTGGGGTAAGCACCCGGCGCGTTCATGGCCGCTACTGCGCCGCCGCGAGCTCGGCCTTGACCTCGTCGAGGATGCGCCGGCCCTCGCCCGCACCGATGCGGGCAATATCGTCCTGGTATTTCAACAGCACGCCGATCGTGTCGGACACGGTTTCGGGATCGAGCGCCACCTTGTCAAGCTCGGTCAGCGCGCCGGCCCAGTCGATGGTCTCGGCAACGCCCGGCACCTTGAACAGCTCGATCTGGCGCAGCTTCTGGATGAAGGAAACCACCTCAGCCGAAAGCCGCTGGTTGGCCTGCGGCACCTTGCGGCGAACGATCTCCAATTCGCGCTCGGCATTGGGATAATCGACCCAGTGGTAGAGGCAGCGCCGCTTCAGCGCATCGTGGATCTCACGGGTGCGGTTGGTGGTGATGATGACGATCGGCGGTTCTTCGGCCTTGATGGTGCCGAGCTCGGGCACCGTCACCTGGAAGTCGGACAGGATTTCGAGCAGGAAGGCTTCGAAGGCTTCGTCGGTGCGGTCAAGCTCGTCGATCAGGAAGACCGGGGCTGCCCCCGTCTTGCCGGTCAGAGCATCGAGCACCGGGCGGCGGATCAGATATTTTTCAGAGAAGACGTTGCGCTCCATGGCGGAGCGGTCGACCTTGCCGGCCGCCTCCTCCATCCGGATCTCGATCATCTGCGCGGCATAATTCCACTCGTAGACGGCGGAGGAAACGTCGAGCCCCTCATAGCACTGCAGGCGGATCAGCCGGCGGCCAAGCGCGCCAGCCAACACCTTGGCGATCTCTGTCTTGCCGACACCGGCTTCGCCCTCGAGGAACAAGGGGCGGTTCATGCGCAGCGACAGGAAAAGCACGGTCGCCAGCGACCGGTCCGCCACATAATCCGCGCCGGTCAGGAGATCGAGCGTCTCGTCGATCGTCCGTGGCACGGGGCGCGGTTTCAGTTCGGTCATTCTTTCTCCGTGAACGCCGCCGCTCCGCTGTCCAGGACGTGATAGCCGCGGGCGTGGTAGATCAGCGGCCGCAAATTATCGCCCATACGCAGGCCTGTCACCTTGCCAAAAAGCACACGATGGGTGGCCAGGTCCTTGGTGTCGATCAATTCGCAGTCGAACACGGCGAGTGCGCCCTTCAGCGTCGGTGCACCGGTGGAAATCACATCCCACTCACCGAGTGCGAAACGCTCTTCAAGCGGCAGGCCGGTGATGCCGGAAAAGCCGATCGACAGCGGCTCCTGATGCGAGGCCAGCGTGTTCAGGGCGAACCGGCCGTTTTGCACGAACAGCTCATTCTTGGCATTTTCACGGTTGAGACAGACCAGAATGGTCGGCGGCGTGTCCGATACCGAACAGGCGGCAATCACCGTCGTGCCGCGCTTGCCGGCGGGCCCGTCGGTGGTGACCACATGGACGTGGCCGGCAAAATGGCTCATCGCGTCGCGATAGGCCTGCGGCCCAATATCGTTCTTCTTCAGCACCGGGAATATTCCATGGCCAGTATCGTCCTGACATATATGGCCAGACATGACACGCCACAAGCGAAGTGCTTGGCCCATATCCCCAAATTCGCGTGTTGCACCAAGGCCGGGCAGCCTTTAGGTCTTGGCGGCAAATAGTGCCAAAGCGTAAAGCCGGCACGGAGGACTCCATCGCTCGAATGCGACCTGGGACAAGAACAATAGCGGCGCTGGTCTGGCTGTTCGTGGCCAACAGCGCGAACGCGCAGACGCTGCTGGTCGGCGTCGCCGCGCCCTTGTCCGGACCATCGGCAATTCTCGGCAAGCAGGTCGAGGCCGGCACCAGTCTGGCGGCGCAAGCGAATGGCATCGAACTCAAGACCGTGGATGACGCCTGTACCGCCGATGGCGGTGCCGCGGCGGCCAGGGATTTCGCCGCGGCCAAGGTCAATGTCGTCGTCGGCTTCCTCTGCACCGATGCCATTGAGGCGGCGATGCCGATCCTCAAGGACGCCAACATCCCGGTCATCACGGTCGGCGTGCGCACCGAAAGCCTCACCGACCGCCGCGCCAAGACCGGCTGGCCCGTCTATCGCCTGGGGCCGCGCGGCGACGACGAGCGCAACGCCGTTGCCTCCACCCTCACCCGCCTGTGGCAGAACGAGCTGTTCGCCATCATCGATGACGGCACCATCTATGGCCGCGAGATGGCCGAGACATTTCGCGCGGCGGCCGAGCAAGCGGCGCTGAAACCCGTCTTCGTCGACACGTTCAGGCCGCAGCTCGACAACCAGATCGGCCTGGTCGGCCGGTTGAAAAAGGCCGGCGCGACGCATGTCTTTGCCGGCGGCGACGGCGACGACATTGCCATCATGGGCCGCGATGCCGGCCAGCTGCAGGCCGGCATCACCTTTGCCGGCGGCGAAAATCTGCGCACGCCGCCCGGGGACGTGCCCTATGCCACGGGCACGCTGATGATCGCGCCGCCCGAATGGGCCGATGTCGCCGACGCAAAAGTGCTTGAAAACTTCTCCGCGCAAAAGATCGTGCCCGACGGCTATACACTGCCGGCCTATGCGGCGGTCGAGATCGCCAAGGCGGCGTCAGGTTTGGCCGAAACCTCGGGCAAGCCACTGACCGAGGCGCTGACCGGGCAGGATTTCACCACCGCCATCGGGCCTGTCCGCTTCGACGCCAAAGGCGACCTCAGCCAGAGCCCTTACCGCGTCTTCCGCTTCGACGGCACACGCTTCGTGCCCCTGGATGGCAACTGATGTTGGAAAGCAACTGATGTTCCGCACCGGTCCGCGCAACCTGATCACCGACGTTGCCGGTCTGCGCGTCGGCAATGCTTCCGATGCCAGGCTGAAGTCCGGCGTGACGACAGTGCTGTGCGACGAACCGGCGGTGGCCGGCGTCCAGATCCTCGGCGGCGCGCCGGGCACGCGCGAGACGGACCTGCTCGAACCGCACAATTCGGTCGAGGCGATCCATGCGGTGGTGCTGTCGGGCGGTTCGGCTTTCGGGCTCGATGCTGCGTCCGGCGTGCAGGCGGCGTTGCGCGAGCGCGGCATCGGCCTGGAGGTCGGCGGCTTTCGCGTGCCGATCGTGCCGGCGGCGATCCTGTTCGACCTGCGCAATGGCGGCGACAAGGACTGGGGCCGTTATCCCCCCTACCGCGACCTCGGCTATGAGGCAGCGCAATCCGCCGCCATCGATTTCGAGATGGGCACGGCCGGCGCCGGCACCGGTGCGCTGACCGCGGGATTGAAGGGCGGCCTGGGCTCCGCCTCGACGCTTTTGGACAATGGCGTCACCATCGGCGCGCTGGCCGCCGTCAACCCGACCGGATCGGTGACCGTCAGCCGCACCCGCTATTTCTGGGCGGCACCATTCGAAATCGGTGATGAATTCGGCGGGCTCGGCTACCCCTCGCCGATGCCGGACGATGCCAGGAGCATCTTGCTGAAATACCGCGACAGGCAGGCAGGCCGGCAGATGGAAACCGGCGGCAACACCACCATCGCCGTTATTGCTACGGATGCGGTTCTCACCAAGGCAGCGGCAAAACGCCTGGCGATGTCGGCGCATGACGGCTTCGTGCGCGCCATCTGGCCGACGCACACGCCGGCCGACGGCGATCTGGTGTTCGCGCTGGCGACGGGAACGAGCGGCATCCGGCTCGAAGCCGATGCGGCAATCCACCTCTATGCCGCGGCCGGCGCCACGATGGCACGCGCCATCAGCCGCGGCGTGTTTGCCGCGACGCCAGCCGACAACGATCTGTTTCCGGTCTGGTCGTCGCGCCGCTAGAGCGGGTCGCCGTTTCACAGAAACGGCGAACCGCTCTAGCTCTTTGTTTTTGACGCAATTCCGGACGGAAAACCGCTTCACACTTTTCCTGGAATTGCTCCAGCTCGATCGATCGATCAGACCGGATCGGACTTTTCTTCCTCGAAGGTCACCGCGACATCGGAGTTCGCCGACAGCCACACCTTCTTGCCGTCAACCTCGGCAACCAGGGCCAGAGGAATGTAGTGGTGATGGCCCTTGTGAGCGCCCTCGCCGCTGTCGGCCTTGGTCAGCTTGATGCGCTGGCCGTCGACCTTGTCGACGATGCCGACATGCACGCCATCGGCGCCGACGACTTCCATATGCTCACGAATTTTGCTGGTGTCGGTCATGGTGGTTCTCCATTGGGACTGCCGACAATAACAAATGAGGGGCCGATTGGATGCATCGGCTTTTGACCCGCACGACGTTTTGATTCGGCCGTGCTAGGGATTGCAACGATCGCGGCTTGCCGGAGTGAAACAATGCGAATGCTTTTCCTGTTTGCCGTTTCCCTGGCCGCACAGTTTGCGGCATCGATCGCCCAGGCCGGCGATGTCGCCGAGCTTGAGATCCTTGGCTTCACCAAGGACGGCAGCGTTTTCGCCTTCGAGGAATACGGTGTCCAGGACGGGTCGGGCTTTCCCTATGCCAACCGCTATTACATCGACACCAGCAATGACAGCTTTCTCAAGGGCACACCGGTCAGGGTCCGGCTCGACGATGAGAATGCCACGCTCGACGCTGCCCGCCTTCAGGCCCGGCAAAAGGGCGAGGCCATTGTCAGCCAGGCCGAGTTGAGCGCCAACCGCGGCATCACCGCCGGTTTCAACCCGGTGACCGAGCTTTCCACCGACCCGCACCGGATAGTGGTCAATCCGCGCCCGATCTTCTCTCCGGTCGACCAACCGCTCGAGTTCCGGCTGGACGAGCTCGGCATGAACAACACCGAGGGCTGCGACAGCCAGGGCGAGATCAATGGCTTTCGGCTGCTGCGCATCGAGGCGCAGGATGGCGGCACCGCCAAATTGCTGCACGAGGACAAGACGATCCCCAAGAGCCGCGGCTGCCCGAACGGCTACCGCATCGGTGCGGTCCAGACATTCTCCATGGACAGCCTCAGCGCCTATGCGGTGCTGATCGCGGTGCGCCAATACGGCTTCGAGGGGCCGGATTACCGCTGGATCGCCGTGACCGGCCGCCTGTGACACCCATTGTTCAACCCGCAAGGCGCAACCGTGCCCTTGGCCGCCTGTACAACGCGATACCGACGCCGCGCACGGCACTTCTCGGCGCCTTGCTATGGGCCGCCACGATGGGCGCCAGTGCGCTCGTCAACCTGTTGCTGGATAGTTGGGTGACGCCGGACAAGATTCGCACCGTATCGCTGCTGTTTGCGGGCGGCGGCGGCCTGGCCTTTCCGGTTGGCCTGTTCGCGGCACGGCTGGTCTCGCTCGGAAGGGGTCGGGAGGTCGCCTTCGCCGCGACAATGGTTTGCCTTGCCGCCGCGACGATCGGGCTGACCGCCGGGCTCTATGCCTTGCAGTACCGGTCCTACTATGCCGAATGGCATGCACCCGTCTTCACTCTCACCTGGGGGTTTCAGCTCGTCTTCACGATGGCGGTGGCGTTCTACCAGTTCGTGGTGCTGGGCATGCGGCTCTATTTCCCGCTTGGTTTCATCGCCTTGCTTGCCACAAGCCTTTGGTTTGCGCGGCAACAGCGTTGAGCATTTTGTCCGCCTCTGTTAGGACGCGGGCTAACCCAGAGCGGGTCAGCGTTTGGTAGAACCGCCGCCCCGCTCTAACTCCTCTTTTTCGCAATTCCGGACGGAAAACCGCTGCGCACTTTTCCTGGATTGCTCTAGATACATCAGGACTGACCGATGATCCCTCGCTATTCCCGGCCGGAAATGGTCGCCATCTGGTCGCCCGAAACCCGGTTTCGCATCTGGTTCGAGATCGAGGCCCATGCCTGCGACGCGCTGGCCGAGCTCGGCGTCATCCCGAAAGCGGCTGCGAAAACCATCTGGGAAAAGGGCAATGCCGCGAAATTCGACGTCGAGAAGATCGACGAGATCGAGCGCGTCACCAAGCATGACGTGATCGCCTTCCTCACCCATCTTGCCGAATTCGTCGGACCCGATGCGCGCTTCATCCACCAGGGCATGACGTCTTCGGATGTCCTCGACACCTGCTTTGCCGTCCAGCTCACCCGCGCCAGCGACATCCTGCTCGCCGACATCGACGGCCTGCTTGCCGCGCTCAAGCGCCGCGCCTTCGAGCACAAGGATACCGTCACCATCGGCCGCAGCCACGGCATCCATGCCGAGCCGACGACCTTCGGCATCAAGCTGGCGCAGGCCTATGCCGAGTTCACGCGCTGCCGCGAGCGACTGGTGCACGCGCGGGAAGATATCGCCACCTGCGCGATTTCAGGCGCGGTCGGCACCTTCGCCAACATCGACCCCTATGTCGAGGAACATGTCGCGGCAAAGCTCGGGCTGAAGCCCGAACCGGTGTCGACGCAGGTCATCCCGCGCGACCGCCATGCCATGTTCTTTGCCACGCTTGGCGTCATTGCCTCGTCGATGGAGCGGCTGGCGACCGAGATCCGGCATCTGCAGCGCACCGAAGTGCTGGAAGCGGAAGAGTATTTTTCGCCGGGCCAGAAAGGCTCGTCGGCGATGCCGCACAAGCGCAATCCGGTATTGACGGAAAATCTCACCGGTCTTGCCCGCATGGTGCGCTCCATGGCGCTGCCGGCGATGGAGGATGTGGCGCTCTGGCACGAGCGCGACATTTCGCACTCCTCGGTCGAACGCATGATCGGCCCGGACGCCACTGTGACGTTGGATTTCGCGCTGTCACGGCTGACCGGCGTCATCGACAAGCTGGTCGTCTATCCCGAGAACATGCTGAAGAACATGAACAAGTTCCGCGGTCTGGTGCATTCGCAGCGCGTGATGCTGGCGCTGACGCAGGCCGGCCTGTCGCGCGAGGATTCCTATCGGCTGGTGCAGCGCAACGCCATGAGGGTGTGGGAGCAAGGCGCTGATTTTCTTGAGGAACTTCTGGCCGACAAGGAAGTGACGGCGGCGCTCCCCGAGGCGGAAATCCGCGAAAAATTCGACCTGGGCTACCACACCAAGCATGTCGACACGATTTTCAGGCGGGTTTTTGGGGATGACCGAAACTAACTTTTACCTACCCGTCCTGGGGCTACCTTTGGCGTTTGACACCGCCCAAATAACTATGCCGCGCGTGAAAATTCCGAGCTGGTCAACAGCAATTAAAATACTACGAAACAACAACAAGGGTTTGCGCACGAAGATCGATAAATCGCGACTTCTAAAAGACATTCAAGCATCCGAGACACCGGCGACTTGCGATTTTGAAATCCAAATACCCGGCGATATGCAGGATGGATTCGACGCCGATCTCGTCCACGGGATTTTGTTTTCGATGCTGTTTTTGAGGCCGGCTAGTTTATATTGTCCATGCTACCTGACGAGTTCTGCGATAGCCAAGTCCGACGAGCGCAATGACTTCGATATAAGTTCTGACTTTCTGCCGGGCAGGCCAAGACACTTTGATGAAGTCAAACCTTTTGAAGTCGTTGACACCAAGTGGATCGAGTACAATTTAGCTACGGTCATCGATTTTATGGAGAAGCCACGCTTCCAAAACGCGATGCAGGCGCTCAATGCTTACCAACATATCCCGCAATCGAATTTCGCTCTTCTGATTGCCTGGACAGGAATCGAAGCACTTTTTGGGATCTCGAGCGAATTATCTTTTAGAATATCTTACCTTCTAGCACGCTATTTGTCCGAGGATGATAACCCCGCCCAAGAGTATGATCGGTTCAGAAAGAGCTATGAAATCCGGTCACGAGTTGCACATGGGTCCAGCACAAAGGTCGGCTCCCTCTACGAGGAAACACGATTCGTTCGTTCTACTCTGGGTAGGTGTCTAAAGAAGTGCATCGAGCAACGCAGCCTGCCCGATGAGCGACTAATTCTGTTTGCCTGATAGCCCTCTACGCAGGCTTCTATTCGACCAGAGTGGAACGCTTATCACACCTTTCCAGGAACAGTCCTGATCACCGTGCCCCACGGATCCTCGCGGGTCGTTTCGCCGGTCACATTGTCCGAACGCATCTCGACCCAGGCGAGGCCCGAGCGCGACGGGTCGCGGCGGCCTGCACTGGCGCTCTGCCAGGCATTGGCGCCGATGTGGTGGTGGTAGCCGCCGGACGACAGGAACACCGCCTGGCCGCCATATCTGGCCACCGTGTCGAAGCCGAATTCCTGGTTCCACCAGGCCTCTGCCTCTTCCGGCCTGCCGACGCGCAGATGGACATGGCCAACGATGCTGTTCTCCGGCGCGCCTTGCCAGCCGGCATCGCCGGCCGGCAAGGCGACAAGGGACGGAATGTTCAGCCGCTCGGTCGCCATGGCGATCTTGTCGCCATTCCATTTCCAGTCCTGCGGGCGGCGGTCGGCATAGATCTCGATGCCATTGCCTTCGGGATCGGTCAGGTACAGCGCCTCGCTGACCAGATGGTCGGAAGCGCCCTCGATGGCGATCTTGTCTGATATGGCGTGGTTGATCCAGCGGCCGAGATCGGCCCGGCTGGGCAGCAGGAAAGCCGTATGGAACAGGCCGGCGCTGCGCGGATCGTCGGGCTTGGCCGCAGGATCAGCCTCGACGACCAGCAGCGGGCGGCTACCAGCACCCAGGGTGATCGCCCCGTCGGCACGGCTCAACTCCTGCAGGCCAACGACCTTGCGATAATAGGCGGCAAGACCTTCGGCGTCGCGCGCCTTCAGGCCGACGCGGGCAACGCTCACCGGCGTGGTGGCGGCAAATGGCAGTTCGCTCATCATTGTCTCCGTTGCGGCAACGCTTGATGAAGCTCCCAAAGCCAGGAGCCCGGCGCCGCCAATCATTTTACGTCGTGTCAGCGCCAAAATCCGGCCCCCACGGCTGTTTCTCTCCTGCCGACAGATCGTCTATCGCGATCGTTCACACAAGACAGCGAAAAGCGAACATGGTGTTCACCATTGTGAGCAGGAGCGTGCCCATCAACGGTTGCATGAGGCAATCGGGCTCGCTATCTCAGCGGCATGAAAGTCAAAGACGCAGATATCCTGATCGTTCCGGGCTACACCAATTCGGGGCCTGAGCATTGGCAGACCCGCTGGCAGTCGAAACTGTCGACAGCACGCCGCGTCGAGCAAGCGGAATGGTCAAAGCCGGTGCGCGAGGACTGGACGGCGAGCGTGGCCAAGGCGGTCAACGAGGCCGAGCGGCCCGTTGTCATCGTCGCGCATTCGCTTGGTGTCGCCGCGGCCGTGCAGGCCATGCCGCAATTCGTCAAGCCGGTCGCCGGCGCTTTCTTCGTGGCGCCGCCCGATGTCGCCAATCCCAAGCTCAAGCCGAAGCACCTGATGACCTTCGGCCCCTATCCGCGCGAGCCCTTGCCTTTTCCGTCGATCGTGATCGCCAGCCGCAACGACCCGTTCTGCGCTTTCGATGTCGCCGAGGACATCGCTGGCGCCTGGGGTTCGCTGTTCATCGATGCCGGCGAGACCGGCCATCTCAACCAGGATTCAGGCTTCGGCCCCTGGCCCGAGGGGTCGATGACCTTCGCCAAGTTCCTGACGGATCTGAAGGCCTAGCGTCGCGCAGCGTCAAGCGCCGATAGAGTCCTTGATGCCCTTCAGCAGGGTTTTTGCGCCCAGCGAAATCAGCGCATGTTCGGACCCGGTGGCGAGCAGGCGGTAGCCCATCGACACGACACGGCCGGCAATTGCCGGTTCGACGACATAGATTGCGGCATGTTTTCCCGCCTTGCGGGTGCGCTCGGCGACCGATGCTATCGTCTCCATCATGCTTTCCAGCGTCGAATTGACGACCGTGCCGTTGCTCCAGGCGATCGAGAAATCCGATGGGCCGAGGAA
Source organism: Mesorhizobium kamtschaticum (assembly GCF_056174585.1). Classification (NCBI taxonomy): domain Bacteria; kingdom Pseudomonadati; phylum Pseudomonadota; class Alphaproteobacteria; order Hyphomicrobiales; family Phyllobacteriaceae; genus Mesorhizobium; species Mesorhizobium kamtschaticum. The sequence goes on from NZ_CM149691.1 coordinate 5,178,480, forward strand.
AATGCCGTCAATGCCCGGTGTGTCGAGAATGCCGTCGAGCGCGTCGAGCGCGGCACGCGTCTCGACCATGGCAAAAGCCATGGTGCGCTGATTGGTGTCGCGCAGCCATTCGGCATAATCACCCTTGCCGTGGCGCGGAAAGGCATAGGTCGGACCCCACGAGCGCTCGCCGAGCGGCGGATATTTCATCGCCGCGGCGAACAGCTTTGCGTCGGCCACCGAATTCACCATCGGCGCGATGACTGCCTCGGCGCCGAAATCGAGCGCCCGGCTTGCCATGTCGAAGCGGCCGACGGGGATGCGCACCAGCGCCGGCTTGTTTGCGGCAAGCACCGGCACGAGACCGCGCAGCACGCTGTCCTCATGATGGCCACCATGCTGCATGTCGAGCGTGATGGCATCGAAGCCTTGTTTGGCGAGGATCTCGACGGTCAGGGCGTCCGGCACACCCGACCAAGCGGTGATCAGCGTTTCATCGGCGGCAAGGCGGGACTTCAGGGACATCTAATCTCTTTCCTCGTTAACATCGAATCGGCCCGAAAATCGATCCGATTTTCGGAAAGCACGATGCGAAACGCTAATAGCGTTAGAGCGTACTTTGTGCGTCCGTAAGGACGCACGTCGCTCTAATGCAGTTTCAGCCGAAAACCACGGCAAAGGCAAAGAAAACCGCCCGGCTTGGCCGGGCGGTCGATTGGTCCAGCGTGAACTGCTCAGGTGTTCTTGATCTGCTCGATCGCCTGCGCCATCAGCTCGTCCATGGTGCGGCGGATCTGATGATCCGACTGCTCAACGCCGGCGGCATCGAAATCCTTGCGGATCTTGCGGAACACGTCGTGATCGCCGGCTTCCTCAATGTCGGAAACAACGACTTCCTTGGCGTAGGCATCGGCATCAGTGCCCGACTTTCCGAGCTTTTCGGCGGCCCACAGGCCGAGCGCCTTGTTGCGGCGTGCCGAGGCCTTGAACCGAAGCTCCTCGTCGAAAGCAAATTTGCGCTCGAAGCCCTCTTCACGGTCTTTCATGCTGCTCATGGCGTCCCTCCGGGTCAAATCCGATTCGTTGGCAGGTGATATGTGTGTTGCCAAAGCACAAACCAAAAGGTCGCGAGCCGGTCAATACGCTTCGTCATATGCTGCGCTGCGGCATTTCAGTCCCGAAAGCGGTTGATTGGAAGGATTTGCCGATTGAGCAAACGGTGTGATTGGGATAGACCCGGCATTGAACGCCAACCGTCGCCGCACTAATTTAGGCAGACGGACAGGAACTGGTCGCTTGCCGCCTGCCCGCAAATCCAGAGAAAAATTCAGATGAAAAATCGCCGCCGCATTTATGAAGGCAAGGCCAAGATCCTCTATGAGGGACCGGAACCCGGTACGCTGATCCAGTTCTTCAAGGACGATGCAACCGCGTTCAACAAGAAGAAACACGAGGTCATCGACGGCAAGGGTGTGCTCAACAACCGCATTTCCGAGTACATTTTCAACCATCTGAACCGCATGGGCATCCCGACCCACTTCATCCGCCGGCTCAATATGCGCGAGCAGCTGATCAAGGAAGTCGAGATCATCCCGCTCGAAGTGGTCGTGCGCAACGTCGCCGCCGGCTCGCTGTCGAAGCGCCTCGGCATCGAGGAAGGCACCGTTCTGCCGCGCTCGATCATCGAATTCTATTACAAGGCCGACGCGCTCGACGATCCGATGGTGTCGGAAGAGCATATCACCGCCTTCGGCTGGGCCAGCCCGCAGGAGATCGACGACGTCATGGCACTCGCCATCCGCGTCAACGACTTCCTCTCCGGCTTGTTCATGGGTGTCGGCATCCAGCTTGTCGACTTCAAGATCGAATGCGGCCGCCTATTCGAAGGCGACATGATGCGCATTGTCGTCGCCGACGAGATTTCACCGGATTCGTGCCGTCTGTGGGACGTGGCGACGCAGGACAAGCTCGACAAGGACCGTTTCCGCCGCGACATGGGCGGCCTCGTCGAAGCCTATCAGGAAGTCGCCCGCCGCCTCGGCATCATGAATGAGAATGAGCCGCCCCGCCCCACCGGTCCGGTGCTGGTCGCCTCGACCGACGGCGTCAAAGGCAAGCCGCACTGATCGCGGCTTGCTACCCGATACTTTAGAACAGGAGCATGTCCAGCGTGATCAAGGCCCGCATTACCGTCACCCTCAAGAACGGTGTTCTCGACCCGCAAGGCAAGGCGATTGAGCACGCGCTGTCCGGCCTGGGCTTCGGCGGCGTCGGCGCGGTGCGGCAGGGCAAGGTGTTTGACGTCGAACTGTCCGAGAGCGACACGACCAAGGCCGAGGCCGACCTGAAAGCCATGTGCGACAAGCTGCTGGCGAATACGGTGATTGAGAATTATAGTGTGACACTTACCTGAGGTTGTGTCGGAGGCACTATGTCGGAAGTCACGAATGAGCTGATGTTCGAGCTTCTGAAGCGCGTGCATCACGAAATCGGTGAGCTTCGTCAGGATGTCTCCGAGACGAAACGGGAATTGAATGTGATGCGGGGTCACATGGTGGCCACGCAAAGCGATATCCACAACGTTTATGGCATTCTCGCCAGACAAGACGAGCGCCTCGAACGCATAGACAGACGTCTCGACCTGCGTGAACTAGCCGAAGCCCAGAGGCCTTACGAACCAAAATGAAATCAGCCGTCGTCCTCCTGCCTGGCCTCAACCGTGACCGCGACATGATCGCGGCGCTGACCAAGATTTCGGGAAAACCGCCGGTCACCGTCTGGCAGACCGACACCGAAATTCCGGATGTCGACCTGATCGCCATTCCGGGCGGCTTCTCCTTCGGCGACTATCTGCGCTGCGGCGCGATCGCCGCGCGCATGCCGGTGATGCGGGCCGTCGCCGAAAAGGCCGCCAAGGGCGTGACCGTCATCGGCGTCTGTAATGGGTTTCAGATCCTGGTCGAGGCCGGCCTGCTGCCGGGGGCGCTGATGCGCAACACGTCGCTGAAGTTCGTCTGCCGGCAGATCAAGCTTGAGATCACCAACGCCAACACCATGTTCACCCGCCGCTATCAGCCGGGCCAGATCATCCGCTCGCCGGTGGCGCACCATGACGGCAATTACTTCGCCGACGCCGAAACCCTTGCCCGCCTCGAAGGCGAAGGCCAGGTGGTGTTCCGCTATGCCGAGGGCACCAACCCCAATGGCTCGATCAATGACATTGCCGGCATCATCAACGAACAAGGCAATGTGCTCGGCCTGATGCCGCATCCTGAAAACCTGATCGAAGCCGCCCACGGTGGCAGCGACGGTCGCGCCCTCTTCGAAGGCGCGCTCGGCATCGCCGCTTGACGATTTCAGCCGCAAATGCAGTAAAATTTACAAGGACATCACGTCCATTGCTCTGGGGAGAGAGACGGTCATGAAACTCTATTCGCGGCCGTTGTCGCCCTACTCGTCGATCGTGCGGGCGCTGGCCTATATCAAGGACGTGCCGCTCAAGATCATCGCGCCGCCGCCGGGTTTTCCAATCCCCGAAGCGTTTCGCGCCATCTCGCCGATGAACCGGATTCCGGTATTGATCACCGGCTCGGGCGAAACCATCGTCGAATCGGTTGTCATCGCCGAATATCTCGAGGAGCGGTTTCCGGAGCCGGCGCTGCTGCCGCCCGATTCCAAGGATCGCGCGCTGGTGCGCATGTTCGCCCGCATCACCGATCTCGACGTGCTGACGCCGACGATGAAACTTTTCGAGCTGCATTTCGAGCCGAAGCGCGACAATGCCGAGATCGACGCCCAATTCGCCCGCCTGCATCACGGGCTGGCGGCGATCGAGGCGCGCATGGCGCAAGGTCCCTTCGCGCTCGGCGACGACATCAGTTTCGCCGATGCGTGGCTGACGCCGACCCGGTTCATCTTCAACAATTTCCGCGCCATGACAGGCCGCCACGACCTGCTCGACGCCTATCCCAAATTCGACGCCTATGAGCAGATCGCTTCGCAGCATCCAGCATTGTCGCGGGTGTGGGGCGAGATGACCGACGGCCTGAAAATCTTTCTGTCCGAACTCGAGATGGGTGCCGCTTGATCAAGAGCAAGACGATCGCCCTGGTTGCCGTGGCAGGCTTTGCCCTGGCGTCGTGCCGATCGACCCCGAAGAGCACGCCTGTGCCTTCGGGCAAGAGCGCGGCGCTGCTGGCCATGGAACAGGTGGCAATCGCCGCACACAAATGCTGGATCGCCAGCAAGGACCCAGCCTTCAAGCAATATCAGATGGCCAATGAGCTGAACTCGTTCAGCGGCACGCCGCGCTTCCTTTTGGTGCCGGCCAAGCACTATGGCGGCAAGCCGTTGCTGGTCGTGCAGGCGCAAGGCAATTCGAGCCGCGTCGACGCTTTCGGGCCGCTGATGAACGATCCGCTCGGCGCGCGCATCGGCTCGGACATTGCCCGCTGGCAAGCCGGCAATCCGGCCTGCGCCGCGACCGCCTGACCATGGGCCGCTTCCTGCAGGTGGTGGGTCTGGCCATCGGTCTGGCCGGCCTCGTCCTGCAGTTCTGTATTACCATCCCGGCGTCGATGGAAGCCGGCCGCAGCCTGCTCGGCTCGATCGTCTTCTACTTCAGCTTCTTCACCATCCTGACCAACATTGGCGCCGTGCTGGTCTACACATCCCTGCTGTCACCCAGCTTCTATGCGTGGCTGCCGGCCTTCGCCGGGTCCCGGATGCGCGCGGGTGTTGCGGTTTCGATAACCCTGGTCTTCATCGTCTATGCCACGGTTCTGGCACGGCTCTGGCAGCCGCAAGGCCTGTTCCTGCTCTGCGACGTGCTGCTGCACTACGTAACGCCGGTTCTGTTCGTGCTGTGGTGGCTGATAGCAGGCGCCGACGGCAAAACGAGATGGAGCGACATATCCTGGTGGATGCTCTATCCAATCGCCTATCTGGCCTATGCGCTGGCACGGGCGCCGTTTGCCGGCGAGGTGCCCTACCCCTTCCTCGACGTCGCCAAGAACGGCGCAGCCAGTGTCGCCGATGCGGCGCTGGCCATCACGGCGCTGTTCCTGGTGATCTGCATCGTTGCCGTTTTTATCGATCGCGGCATCGGCCATCGCGGGACCAAACGGGTCCGTTAAGATCGGCCTCTATTCCCAGATGGGTCTGATACCCTCACGGTGGGCATCGCAGCGCGAGACGCCGATGTCCTTGAGCTGATCGTCGGTCATTTCCAGCAATGCCAGGCGACCGCGCCGGCGCTCCAGCAAATGGTCGATCCATTTCGCCAGCGAGATGACCACCCACACCAGACGGCCGACAAAGCCGCTACGACCTGACGGGGGTAGCGTTTCGCTTGGAAACGCGGCTCTTGAATGACGGATTGTCGCGATTGTATCCATTTTCTTTCTGCCAAAAAGTATCAATTGCACCCCTTTTGGTGCATGATTGATATGTATTGACTCATATTCCGGTGCAATATAGAAAATTGTCACCATGACAAATTGGCTTCCAGATTTGACCGCCGGCGCCGGGCCGCTCTATCAACGCCTTGCGGATTCCGTTGAAGCGGGCATCGACCGGGGCGTGATCGGTGCCGGAACAAAACTGCCACCGCAGCGCGACCTCGCCTACGACATCGGCACCACCGTCGGCACGGTCGGCCGGGCCTATCAATTGCTGCGCGAGCGCGGGCTGGTGAGCGGTGAGGTCGGGCGGGGAACCTATGTGCTTGGCCAGCGCGCCGACGGCGTGAAGCCGGAGGCGCCCGACGTCAGTGTGGAAGGCACGCGCACCGTCGATGCGCCGCAGGACAAGCTGCGTTTCGACAGCACGGCGGCGCCCGATGTCGGTCAGGGCACTGATGTCGCCGATGTGTTGTCGCGTACCGCGCAGGATCATCCTCACGAGATTTCAAGCTATACGCGCGATTTTCCAAGCCGCTGGTACGAAGCCGGCGCCCGCTGGCTGTCGCGCAACGCCTTCCGCCCGGCCGCCGACAGCATCGTTCCGACGCTCGGCACTCATGCCGCGGTGATGGCGGCGATCGCGGCACTCACTACGCCCGGCGATTATGTTGCCTTCGAGCACCTCACCTATTCGCAGATCTCCCGCAGCGCCGGGCTGATCGGCCGGCGCACGGCGCTGGTGGCATCGGACGAGGAAGGTCTCGACCCGGCCGATTTCGAGCGCGTCTGCGCGCAAAAGCATCCCAGAATGATCTTCCTGATGCCGACGGCCAAGAATCCGACGCTGGTGACCTTGTCGCCGGCGCGCCGCGAGGCGATCGCGCGGGTCGCGCGTGAATACAATGTCATTCTGATCGAAGACGATCTTTATGGCCACCTGACCGATGACCCGACACCATTGCTCGCCGAATATGCTCCGGAGAGAACCATCGTTGCCGGCGGCCTATCAAAGTCGGTCGCGGCCGGCATGCGCGGCGGCTGGCTCTCCTGCCCGCCTGCCTATCGCCACCGTATCCGTGTCGCCCACAAGATGATGACCGGCGGCATGCCCTTCCTGCTGGCGGAGGTGAATGCCCGGCTGGTGCTTTCCGGTCGGGCCAGCGATATCCGCAAGCGCAGCATCGCCGAAATCAGCGCCCGCATCGCGATCGTGCGCGAGACCTTGGCCGGCTTCGCGTTCAAGTCGCACGACAAGGTGCCCTTTGTCTGGCTGACTTTGCCCGACCCGTGGCTTTCCGGCACCTTCAAGCATGCCTGCCTGGAACACGGCGTGCTGATCGACGACGAGGACGAGTTCAAGGCCGGCCGCTCCGAGCAGGTCTTTCACGGCATCCGCTTCGGCGTTTCGCAGCCGCGGCAGCGCGGCGATGTCGCTGACGGCGTTGCAGTGCTTCGGCGCCTCCTCGATGAGGGCCGCGCCGGCTACGACAGCTTCTCCTGAGAGAGCTTAGTCCGGATCAGCCTTCGGCCTTGAAGTTGCTGGCTTCCTTCCTGGCCTTGTCCTTGCCGAGCTTTTCAGCCAGTTCCTTGGCCTGCCCGGGCGAAACGTCGGTGGTCTCGGCAATATGCATAGCCTCCTTGTCCGAGAGGCGATTGTCTTTCTTGCCTTGCTTGGTAGCCATGGTCCGGTCTCCTGAGTGGTTGAGACCTAACGGCCGGCACATCGTAGCGTTCCATTCGGCTTTGCATTCCACACTGTGAAGGCCGTCCCGGTCATCACCTTGTTGCCTTCTGTCTTTTTTCCACGATCAACGGGTGTATCGGCCGCAAAGCTTGCGATATGAGGGGACTCAAAATCCCCGCTCCATGGACATAAATCGCCGCCCATGACCATTTCCAATTCCGTGCCGATCACCCCAGAGCTCATTGCCGCGCACGGGCTGAAGCCCGACGAATATCAGCGCATCCTCGACCTCGTCGGACGCGAGCCGAGCTTTACCGAACTCGGCATCTTCTCGGCGATGTGGAACGAGCACTGTTCCTACAAATCCTCCAAGAAGTGGCTGCGCACGCTGCCCACCACCGGGCCACAGGTCATCCAGGGGCCGGGCGAGAATGCCGGCGTGGTCGACATTGGTGACGGCGACTGCGTCGTCTTCAAGATGGAGAGCCACAACCACCCCTCCTACATCGAGCCTTACCAGGGCGCGGCGACCGGCGTCGGCGGCATTTTGCGCGACGTCTTCACCATGGGCGCGCGGCCGATAGCGGCGATGAACGCGCTGCGCTTCGGCGCGCCGGACCACCCCAAGACCCGGCATCTGGTCAGCGGCGTGGTTTCCGGCGTCGGCGGCTACGGCAACGCGTTTGGTGTCCCGACGGTCGGCGGCGAGGTCAATTTCGACGCCCGCTACAACGGCAACATCCTGGTCAACGCCTTTGCCGCGGGCCTCGCCAAGACCGATGCCATCTTCCTGTCGGAAGCCAAGGGCGTCGGCCTGCCGGTCGTCTATCTCGGCGCCAAGACCGGCCGCGACGGCGTCGGTGGCGCCACCATGGCGTCGGCCGAATTCGACGACAAGATCGACGAGAAGCGCCCGACCGTGCAGGTCGGCGACCCCTTCACCGAGAAATGCCTGCTGGAAGCCTGCCTCGAGCTGATGGCTTCGGGCGCCGTCATCGCCATCCAGGACATGGGTGCGGCCGGCCTCACCTGCTCGGCGGTCGAGATGGGCGCCAAGGGCGACCTCGGCATCGAGCTCGATCTCGACAAGGTGCCGGTGCGCGAGGAGCGCATGAGCGCCTACGAGATGATGCTGTCGGAAAGCCAGGAACGCATGCTGATGGTGCTGCGCCCCGAGAAGGAAAAGGAAGCCGAGGCGATCTTCCACAAATGGGGCCTCGACTTCGCCATCGTCGGCAAGACCACCGATGATCTGCGTTTTCGCGTGCTGCATCAGGGTGATCAGGTCGCCGATCTGCCGATCAAGGATCTCGGCGACAAGGCGCCAGAATACGACCGGCCGTGGATCGAGCCAAAGAAGCCGGCGCCGCTTGCCGCCAATGACGTTCCGCAGGCCGATGTCGCCGATGCGCTGCTGAAGCTGCTCGGCGGACCGGACCTGTCGTCGCGCCGCTGGGTCTGGGAGCAGTATGACACGCTGATCCAGGGCAATTCGCTGCAGCTTCCCGGCGGCGATGCCGGCGTGGTGCGGGTGGAAGGCCATGCGACCAAGGCGCTCGCCTTTTCCTCAGACGTGACGCCGCGCTATTGCGAGGCCGATCCCTATGAGGGCGGCAAGCAGGCGGTGGCCGAATGCTGGCGCAACCTGACCGCCACCGGCGCGCTGCCGCTGGCCGCCACCGACAACCTCAATTTCGGCAACCCGGAACGGCCCGAGATCATGGGCCAGCTGGTCGGCGCGGTGAAAGGCATCGGCGATGCCTGCCGCGCGCTCGGCTTCCCGATCGTTTCCGGTAATGTCTCGCTCTACAACGAGACCAATGGCCAGGGCATCCTGCCGACACCGACGATTGGCGGCGTCGGCCTGATCGCCGATTGGTCGAAGATGGTGCGCACCGGCTTTGCGGCTGAGGGCCAGATGATCCTGCTGGTTGGCGCTCCTGCGTCCTGGGGCACACATCTTGGCCAGTCCGTCTACTTCAGAGACATCCATGGCCGCACCGACGGCCCGCCGCCGCCGGTCGACCTCGCGCATGAGAAGCGCGTTGGCGACCATGTGCGTTCGCTGATCGCGTCCGGCATCGTCACCGCGGCGCATGACGTTTCCGACGGCGGCATTGCTGTCGCCTTGGCCGAAATGGCGATGGCGTCGGGCATCGGCGCAAGCGTTCCCGGGCTTGTCGGCACCGATCCGATCCCGGTCTGGTTCGGCGAGGATCAGGGCCGCTATCTCCTGACGCTGTCGATCGATGCCCATGGCGACGAATGGGACGCCATCCGCAAGCAGCAGGGCGAACTCGGCATTTTCGCACCGTGGATCGGCTCGACCGGTGGCAACACGCTGGAGCTCGGCGACGCCAGGGCGATCCCGGTCAGCAACTTGACCGCCGCGCATGAAGGCTGGTTCCCCCGCTTCATGGACCAGGCCAGTTGAGCACACTGGCCGTCCGGGCGCTGCTTGCAGTCGTCTTCTGGCCGTCGCTGTTCTTCTTCTGGTTCCTCGGGCCGTTCGTCTTCTTCCTGCTGTCGACGACCTCGAGCGAGGTTTGCCCGCTACTGGAAAGGCGTGAGCAGTTCCTGGCTTCGGCCAATGGTACGCTGCCGATGCTGGTTCTGCAGAACCTCATCTATGCTGTTCCGATCGTCTGCCTCGTGCTTTGGAGCCGGCTTTTGCCGGAACCCGCAAGGACAGGCCGGGTCGTCACCTGCATCAAGCTTTTCGCCGTTGCAGCCATCCTGGGAGCCCTGTGGGAGTATGGCTCTTCGCTGGCCTGCGATGGTTACGGCCAACCGTTCTTCTCGCCAGCCTGGCGGATGACCAGCTATCTGCCGATCGTCAACCTGGCGGTCAACGTCCCGCTCTACGTGCTGGTCTTCAGCCTTGGCCGCGCCTTCTCGATGCGCGAAGACGACCCCGCAGCCGATGCGGTCCGTCCGGACGACAGTGCGTCGTAGGCGACAATCGCGCCGGTGCTGTGCGGAACGGCTTCAATCGCGGCCGGAAAGGCTTTAGGTTTACCCGACTCTCATCGCACGGGCGTTGCCGCCCGCCCGAAACAGGAATTCTGCCATGGCAATGGATGCCCACGACATCGAAAAACTGATCAAGGACGGCATTCCGGACGCCAAGGTGACGATCCGCGACCTCGCCGGCGATGGCGACCATTATGCAGCCGAAGTCGTGGCCGAGAGCTTTCGCGGAAAAAGCCGCGTCCAGCAGCACCAGATGGTCTATGACGCGCTGAAGGGCAATATGGGTGGCGTGCTGCACGCACTTGCGCTGCAGACCAGCGTTCCCGACTAGGCCGTTCCAGCCGATACCGCTTGGCCCAATACGGCCCATCCTTTGCGCCATTTCGGCCATAGCGCGGCTAATGTCTTGTTTCGGGCAATCTATGGGTTTATTTGAAGGACATGCTTTGAGCCTGACTCCCACAGGCGTGAAAGGATATTCCATGAGCGGTATCAACGACTACATCGACAATGAAGTGAAGGGCAACGACGTCGTGCTTTTCATGAAAGGCACGCCCGGTTTCCCGCAGTGCGGTTTTTCCGGCCAGGTCGTCCAGATCCTCGACTATATCGGCGCCGACTACAAAGGCGTGAATGTCCTGGACTCTGCAGAGCTGCGCCAGGGCATCAAGGACTATTCCAACTGGCCGACGATCCCCCAGCTCTACGTCAAGGGCGAGTTCGTTGGCGGCTGCGACATTATCCGCGAGATGTTCCAGGCCGGCGAGTTGCAGACCTTCCTCGTCGAAAAGGGCGTGAGCGTCAAAGCCACTGCCTAATTTCGGTTTCGGGCAGGTCGTAGCGACTGCACTGAACACCGGGGCGGCCCCACCTCGGCAATTTTTACGTCCCTGACGTCGGGGACCAAGACGAGCCAATGCGCCGGCCCGCCGGCGCATTTTTGCTTGAGAGATCGGACTTGCCGTGGACCAGCAATCAACAGCGCCGCAATTGGCAATCAAACTGCCTATTCCGCGCTGGGAGTTCATTGCGCTCTGCGCGGCGCTGATGGCGCTCAATTCGCTGGCCATCGACATCATGCTGCCGGCGCTGCAGCAGATCGGCGCCTCGCTCGGCGTCGAGAATGAAAACCATCGGCAATATGTGATCACCGCCTACATTCTGGGGTTTGGTGGCGGCCAGCTGTTCTTCGGCCCCATCTCGGACCGTTTCGGCCGCCGCTCGCCGCTTGTCGCCGGTCTGATCATCTACGTGGCAGCGGCAGCCGCCGCCGCCATCGCGCCAAGCTTTGAAACGCTGCTGATATGCCGCGCCGTGCAAGGCATTGGCGCGGCCGCCACGCGCGTCATCGCGGTCTCGATCGTGCGCGATACATTCGAAGGCCGGCGCATGGCCGAAGTCATGTCGCTGATCTTCATGGTGTTCATGGCGATACCGGTCATTGCGCCCGGCATCGGCCAGTTCATCATGCTGTTCGCGATCTGGCACTATATCTTCGTCACCATGGCCGTCGGCGCGTTGATCGTCTCGGCGTGGTCGCTGCTGCGCCTGCCTGAAACACTGCGTCCCGAATATCGCCGGTCCCTGACGGTCTCCTCCGTCATCGGTGGCTTCCGCATCGTGCTCACCAACCGCATCGCGCTGTGCTACGCCTTTGCCAGCACCTTCGTCTTTGCCGCCATGTTCGGCTTCATCGCCTCGGCGCAGCAGATCTATGTTGACATCTTCAACGTCGGCGAGATGTTCCCGGTCATCTTCGCCGGGGTCGCGGGCGTGCTTGCCTTCTCCAATTTTCTGAACTCGCGCCTCGTCGGTCGTATCGGTATGCGCCGCCTGTCGCAGAGCGCGCTGCTGCTGTTTCTGGTCATCAGCCTGGCCTGGCTGGTGGTTTCGCTGGAAATCAAGATGCCGCTCTGGCTGTTCGTCACCTTCTTTGCCAGCGCCATGCTTCCCTTCGGCGCGCTTGGCGCCAATTTCAACGCACTGGCCATGGAGCCGCTCGGGCAACTGGCCGGCACGGCATCGTCCATCCTCGGTTTCATGCAGACGTTTCTGGGCGGCATTCTCGGCACGCTGATCGGCCAGGCTTTCAACGGCACGGTGACGCCACTTGCCGCCGGCTTCTGCAGCGTCTCGGTCGCGGCGCTGCTGATGATCCTCATCGCCGAGCGCGGCAAGATGTTCCAGCCGCACAACCCACCCGTTTCAGGGCATGTCACCGACCTGCATTAGCTGCATCAGGATGCACCTTCAATCGACGCCGTGAAGCGAGGCGCAAGCATGCGCCCCGCGATTGCTCCGCCCATACTGTCCGAAAACGGCAATGGCAGAGCGTCGTCGAGTGCCTTGAGGATGGATGCCACGAAGGCTCGGCTGAGCTGGGCATCGGCCCCGAGATCCGAGTAAGTGGCGCGGGGCTTGCCGATCAGCGTGCCGTTGCGGCGCAGCGAGAACTGCAGCGTCAAGGACATGCCCGCTGTTCCCGCTGGCGGTTTCCAACAGGCATAGATAGCGTCCGACATCTCCTTAAGGGTGTCGACGGGATCGGCACTGTGGCAGCGACGCTCTTGCGCGATTGCCGCGTTGGCGTTTGCAAACAAAACAAGAGCCGTCGCAAAAATTGCGAACCGAGATTTCATTCCAGAGAGCCCCCCCGCGAAGCACCAATTTGCGGCCGCGCAAACCCGGCGGTCAAGCGCGGGCCGCAGGAATTGATCCTACTCAGCCCACAGTTCGCGGCGCAGCTCCTGCCAGCTTTCCCGGTCGGGGGCGACCAGCAGACCGCCACCGACATGCGATGGCAGATAGGCTGTGCCGTCGAAGCGCGCGGCATGGCCGCCGGCCTCGGCATGGATCAGCACGCCGGCCAGATGATCCCAGGGCATCAGCTTGTTGTAGACGACGAAATGGCCGTGGCCGCTGGCCAGCAAGCGGTATTCGTGGGCGGCACAGCGGTAGTTGAACTGCGACAGCGTCTTGGTCTGGTTGCAGGCCAGCCGCGTGCGGTCGGGCTCGGCCATGTATTGCCAGGAGACCGCCCCAGTCATCTCAGAGATCGGCGCGCTCGTGGCAACCCGCACTGTTTCCAGCGTGCCATGCGCATGGCGGATATGGCTGCCGGCACCCTTGGCGCCGATCAACCAGTCCTTGCCGACGGGATCGTGGATGATGCCGGCGACCGTCTCACCCTTGACCACTACGCCGAGCATGACGCCGAACAGCGGCACGCCGGAGGCGAAATTGAAAGTGCCGTCGACCGGGTCGATGACGAATGCTAGATCGGCGTCGCCCAGACCATCGAGCAGCGCCGGATTGTCGGAACAGGCTTCCTCGCCGACAACCATGGCCGAGGGATAGCGTTGGCGCAGCCTGGCGGTGATCAGCCGCTCGGCGTTGACATCGGCTTCCGTGACCAGATCGGCGGCAGAGGTCTTCTGTCTGATATCGCCATCGCCCAGCCGGCGAAAGCGGGGCATGATTTCGGTGTCGGCCGCCTCGGCCAGCAGGCTGGCCAGCCAGTCGATCGCGTTGTCGTCAAATGTCATCGGGAGCATCTTGCCTGCGTATGAGGGTTTCGTTGAGAGCGGCGAAATCGAACAGTTTCCTGTCGAGCAGGTGCGACGGCCTGGTGTTGGACAGCGCGTGGATCATGGTGTCCTTGCGGCCGGGCATGCGCTTTTCGATATCGTCCAGCATCGCCTTCATGGCGTTGCGCTGAAGACCTTCCTGGCTGCCGCAGAGGTCGCAAGGGATGATCGGGAACCGCATCGCGGCGGCGAATTTTTCGAGGTCGATCTCGGCACAATAGCTCAGCGGCCGCAGCACCATGACATCGCCTTCGTCATTGAGCAGCTTTGGCGGCATGGCGGCGAGCCGGCCACCATGGAACAGGTTCATGAAGAAGGTTTCGAGAATGTCCTCGCGGTGGTGGCCAAGCACCAGCGCCGAGCACCCCTCTTCGCGCGCGATACGGTAGAGATGGCCACGCCGCAGTCGCGAGCAGAGCGAGCAATAGGTGCTGCCCTGCGGCAGCTTGTCGGTGACGACCGAATAGGTGTCCTGGTACTCGATGCGGTGCGCAATGCCGTTGGCGTTGAGATAGTCGGGCAGGATGTGTTTTGGGAAATTCGGCTGGCCCTGGTCGAGATTGCAGGCCAGCAATTCGACCGGCAGCAGCCCGCGCCATTTGAGATCGAGCAGGATCGCGAGCAGGCCGTAGGAATCCTTGCCGCCCGACAGCGCGACCAGCCAGCGTTGGCCGGGCACGATCATCGAGAAATCCTCGGTCGCCTGACGGGTCAGCCGCAGCAGCCGCTTTCGCAGCTTGTTGAACTCGACCGAGGACGGCACATCGGCGAACAGCGGATGGAAACCGCCCTCGGCGATCGGTTCTAGCGTCTCTATGTCTGGCTGCATGTTCATGGCGCGGCGGCCCCGGATGTGACGTCTGCCCGGATTAGCGCATCGGCCGGAGAATCGAAACCGCAAAGCGGATGCGCGAAACAAAAAGGCCGCCTCGAAGGGCGGCCTTTTCGGTATCGCGGAAAATCGTTCGCTTAGCGCGAATAGAATTCGACGACCAGGTTCGGTTCCATCTGCACGGCAAACGGAACGTCCGCCAGGCCGGGGATGCGCGAGAAGGTTGCGACCATCTTGTTGTGATCGGCTTCGATGTAGTCCGGCACGTCGCGCTCGGCGAGGCCGACCGATTCCAGGACGATGACCAGCTGCTTCGACTTTTCGCGCACTTCGATGACGTCGCCCGGTTTGCAGCGGTACGAGCCGATGTTGACGCGCTTGCCGTTGACGTTGACGTGGCCGTGGTTGACGAACTGACGGGCAGCGAAAATGGTCGGCACGAACTTGGAGCGGTAGACGACCGCGTCGAGACGCGACTCGAGCAGGCCGATCAGGTTCTCCGAGGTGTCGCCCTTGCGGCGGTCAGCCTCTTCATAGACCTTGCGGAACTGCTTTTCCGAAACGTCGCCATAGTGACCCTTCAGCTTCTGCTTGGCGCGCAGCTGCAGGCCGAAGTCGGAAAGCTTGCCCTTGCGGCGCTGGCCGTGTTGGCCGGGGCCGTATTCACGCTTGTTGACCGGGGACTTCGGGCGGCCCCAGATATTTTCGCCGAGACGGCGGTCGATCTTGTACTTCGCGGATTCGCGCTTGCTCATCGCATTCCCTTTTCAAAAACAACACACCCGGCACCTCATGGTCCGGGTGAAGGAAACGCGCCCTCCTCTGGCCTCCGTTTTCGAGACCTGACAGGGTTTTCCCACGCAACGCGGCGGAAAACCCACGGGACACGTCAGTTCAAACAAAACCAGAAACCAAGGCAACCGGTCTTGCGCATACAAAACAAACACCGGACATCGCTGCCCGGCGTTGGCGGCTGGTTAAACCGAGATTTAACCGGTGTCAAGCTTTCGCCTAGCTCGACACGGCGCAACCGTATACCGTCGCCGACGTTATGCGATGCCGGATGTGGCGGGAGGTTTTGCGCCAACGGCACCAGGAAGGGATCTGGAGCTAGAGGAGTCCAATTAGCATGAAGAAGTTCTTCCTTACCTTGGCGGGCGCCGCGGTGCTTGCAGGTTCGATGGTGGTGGCGCCGGAACCAGCCATGGCACGCCATTGGCACGGCCACAAACAGGTCTGCCGCGTCATCGTCAAGAAGAGGGTGGTGTGGCGGCACGGTCATCGCAAGGTGATTGTGCAGAAGATAAGGCGCTGCCACCGCTTGTGAGACCGGCTCAGGACAAGCTTTGATGTCTTGGAATGCCAAGATCCAGGAGGGCCAGTGATCCGTCGCTGGCCTTTTCGCATTGAAAGGGTGTCAGCCGCGAGAGCGAACGATCCCGAATTTGGAGAGGAGCCTTTGCAGCGAGGGACCTCTCTAATGACGTTCCCGACTTCGTGATTGGGGATCATTGCCGCGATTCGCTAGAAATCGAATGTCAGGCAATGGAGAGCCCTATGATGACCGCAACCTTGCTTCTGGTCGCGCTACTTGCAGGCCCGACCGTACTCGCTTCGCCAAACGTCGCTGTGGCCGGCGGAAAAAACAACTGCCATTGGGTCAAGATCACCAGACGAGTCTGGAGCAATGGCGGTCCCCACTGGATCACGAAGAAAGTGAAGCGCTGCGACTACCACCATCATTGACGGTCAACTTATGATTTCTTGTCGGGCAGACCCTTGCGCTTGGTCTCGGCGAATTCCTCGAGCTGTTTTTCGGTCATCGATTCGTACATCTCGCGCGACGCGCCTTTGAGTTCACCTTTTTTGGTCTCGCCGCGCTTGGCGGAAAGCGCCGCGCCGGCGGCCTTTTGCTGAGCTTGTGATTTGGCAGGCATGATTTTTCTCCTTTGCTGTAGGAAGAAACGCCAAGCTTCGGCGGCAGTTCCAGCGCCTGCGGCCCAGGCTTTGACGAACTCGTCGGCTGCCTTCCCGAGCCCGCAGCCCCGGTGTAGGACAGTTGAATGAAGTCTCTGACCGACCCCTCACAAGCGCTCTCCACCGGCCTGGCGAAAATCCGCACCGAATTCCACGTGCCGGATGGATTTCCGGCTGAGGTCATGGCCGCGGCGGAGGCGGCGACCCGACGTGTGCCGAACCAGCATGTCAATCGAACTGATATGCCCTTCGTCACGCTCGATCCGGCTGCCTCCACCGATCTCGACCAGGCGTTCTCGATCGAGGCGAGCAGCAGTGATCTGCTGCTGCACTATGCCATTGCCGATGTGGCCTGGTTCGTCGAGGACGGCGACGCGATCGATCTCGAAGCCTGGACGCGGGGCGAGACGTTTTACCTGCCGGACGGCAAGGCCGGGCTCTACCCGCCGGCAATCGCCGAAGGTGCGGCGAGCCTGTTGCCGGATGGACCGCGTCCAGCGGTCATCTTCACGGTCCGCATCGCAGAGGACGGTGCGACAAAATTGGACGGCGCGGAGCGGGCAATCATTCAAAGCCGCGCGAAGCTCGCCTATGACAGCGTTAAGGCCTCCGACGTTCCCGCCGACTTCGCGGAGCTGGCACGGCGCATAGCGGCAAACGAGGAGCGCCGTGGCGCGTCACGCGTCGACCCGCCCGAGCAAGAGGTTGAAAGGCTAGCCGATCGCACATTCCGGCTTTCGTTCAGACCGATACTGCAATCCGAACAAGACAATGCCGCGCTTTCGCTGGCTGCCAACATGGCGATCGCCGACGCCATGTTTGCGCATCATACCGGGTTGTTCCGGGTGATGTCGGAGCCAGACGCTTCCAAGGTGCAAAGACTGCGCAATGCGGCGCAGGCTCTCGGGCTATCCTGGCCGGCCTCCACCAGCTTGCACGACTATCAGCGGACCCTTGATCCGACCAATAAGCAGCAGGCGGCGCTGATGCTGGAAATCCGCCATGCCGGCTCCGGCGCTTCCTATCAGCCCTATCAGGAGGGCCTCGTCCCGTGGCATGAGGCGATGGCTGCGACCTATGCCCATGCAACCGCGCCACTCAGGCGGCTGGCCGACCGCTATGTCGTGCGCTGCGCGCTGGCAATCGCCAACGGCCAGCCCGTGCCGCAGGCCGTCACCGACGCGTTCACCAGATTGCCGAAAGTGATGGGACGTTCGGATGCCCGCGCCTCGCAGATCAACCATGCGGCCATCGACCTTGCCGAGGCGGTGATGCTCAGGGGACGCGAGGGGGAGACGTTCAAGGCCGTTGTGACCGACGTCAACCATGGCGTGCGCGTCCAGCTTGCCGACATGCCTGTCGTTGCCAACCTGAAGGCCTCCGGGCTCAAGCAGGGTGATGGCGTGACGCTGAAGCTGGTCTCGGCGGATCCGGATCAGCGCAGCATCGTCTTCGAACCTGTTTGAGCGGCAGAGGTTTCCGCCACCGCCTAGCGTACGGCCAGTCCAAAGCCCTGCATCAGCCGGCTGACGGCAAAGTCAGCCTTGCCGGAAGTGAAGACGGCGATATCCGGCTCGCCTTGCGGCAGCGGCCCATCGACGGGCGGCAGCAGCGAAAGCGCGCGCCGGGCGATTGCCTCGGCCGGATCGATCCAGTCGACCGGCCAGGGTGCGGTCTTGCGCATGCGGTTGGCCAGGAACGGATAATGCGTGCAGGCCAGCACGACGATATCGGTCCGCATCCCGTCACGCTCCATGAAACAGGGCGCGATCTCGGCACGCACGGCCTCTTCGTCGACAAAGCCCTCGCGCATATAGGCTTCGGCAAGTCCCGCCAACCTGTCGCTGCCAACCAGGCGGACATGGCATTTCTGCGCCCACTTGCTGATCAGGTCACGCGTGTATTGCCGCTTCACCGTTCCCGGCGTCGCCAGCACCGAGACCAGGCCCGAACGCGTGCGCTCCGCCGCCGGCTTGACCGCCGGCACGGTGCCGACAAAGGGGTGGCCCGGAAAGGCGTCGCGCAGCGCGTCGATCACCAGCGTCGAGGCGGTGTTGCAGGCAATGACCGAAATGACTGGTTCAAACCGGTCGAGCAGCTTGGCGAACAGCTCCAATATATGGGTCCGCAGCGCCGGTTCTTCCCAGGCGCCGAAGGGAAAGGCCGCATCGTCCGCGACATAGATGAAGCGCCGGTCCGGCATCAGCACGCGCGCCTCGCGCAACACGGTCAGCCCGCCGACGCCGGAATCGAACATCAGGATCGGGCGGTGGCTTGATCGATCGTTCATGAATATCGGACCACGGAAAGAGGCTGGCCGGTGATTTGGCCAATGCCGTTTCTATCCGCAACGATCATGGTCTTGAAGTGGCGAATGCTCACAGCTTTTGCGCAGGCCTCACACCCCACGCTTGCCGAAACCGGCGGTGCGCGACCTGCCGAAAGGCTGCGGCGCGGGCGCAACGCGTGCAGCGGCGACACGCGGCGTAGCCTGGACATTGCTTGCTGCGGTGCTCCCAGCGCGGGCCGAAATTGGCAGCGGGCCGTCAAAGTCGAACATCGAGGTCAGTTCTTCGATGTTGCTGCCGGCGACAGGCTTTGCCCACAGGATGCTGCACCAAAGGCCGAATATTGAAAGGCCAAGCAGGTTCAGGCCGCCAGGCACGCTTTCCGGATCGCCGAATTTGATGACCAGCAGCGTGCCTGCCTGCAGAACGGCGTAGAAACCGGAGAGCACGATATAGGACCACACGATCCACCGGCGCCCGTTTGCATCGCGGCCGCGACGCAAGGCAATGTTGCCGCGCAGCACAACAAAGATGAGCGAGAAGACCAGTACCGCACCGGCCATGCCTTGCCGTGACGGGCCTGGCGCCGAATAGACCAGTCCTTCGAAGCCGATCGTGCCCATGATGCAGATGATGATCGCCACCACCTCGGCCACCGACAGGCCGAGAGAGTAAAGGAAGAAGCGCATCCGGCCTATACTGGACGTAAACATATGCCACCCCCATAGTTTCGATGAGGATGGATCAGAACCGAATAATATTCGGTTACTCCAGACGTTCGAAGCTTACTGACCTTAACCTTCTTTATCCGCCGCCCGGCTTCGCGCAGCGGCCGGAAGCCGTCTTGGATCGTCTCCTGGCGAGCCATCACCACGCGGCATCGCCGGGGAAAACCTGTCGAGTGAGGAAATTATGCCGCGCAGTACTTTGAGCTCCGGTTCGGCGAACCCGGCGCGCGTCAGCACGGCGCGCAGATTGTCGACCATTTTCGGCTTCTTCGGCGCCGGTCGGAAATAGCCGCGCGCTTCGAGCGCGCCTTCCAGATAGGCGAACAGGCCGTGCAACTCTTCCTTGCTGGCCGGCTTCATCTCCGGACCGGAAAAATTGGTCTTGGTCTCGTCCTCGAGGCCGGACTTCATCCACTCATAGGACATCAGCAAGGCGGCCTGGGCGATGTTGAGCGAAGAGAAATCCGGATCGACGGGAAAGGTGACGATCTCGTCGGCAAGGCCGACCTCATCATTGTAGAGACCGAAGCGCTCGCGGCCGAACAGGATGCCGGTGCGCTGCCCGATGCCATGACGGGCGCGGAGCACCCTGCCCGCCTCAACCGGGCCTCGCACGGATTTGAAGCCGTCGCGCTGCCTGGCGGTGGTGGCGAAAACGAAGTTCAAATCGGCAAGCGCCGAGGCCAGGTCGTCGAACACCTTCACGGCATCGATGACATGGTCGGCGCGGCTGGCGGCGGCGCGCGCCTTCTCGCTCGGCCAGCCGTCGCGCGGGTTGACCAGGCGCAGCTCCGAAAGGCCGAAATTGGCCATGGCGCGGGCGACCATGCCGATGTTCTCACCAAGCTGCGGCTCGACGAGGATGATCGCCGGACCGGCGGGTGCAGTGCTATCAGCATCTTTGGTGACGGGCATGATTGTCAATGAACTGCTGTTTGCGGCATTTCAGCGTTCCCTGCCATATTCAGCCGCGAAAATGAAGCTTTGGCAAATGATCGCGGCGACAGCCTCACATTCGTGACCGATCGCCGTTTGCGCGGCCAAAAGCGCTTTGATATACGGGCGGCATCCCCTGGCCGAACCCCGCGCGGGCAAGGCCGTCCCATATCCCAGCAACGAGGCATTCTTTCATGGCGAAGATCAAGGTGGCGAACCCGGTCGTCGAACTCGACGGCGACGAGATGACCCGCATCATCTGGCAGTTCATCAAGGACAAGCTGATCCACCCTTATCTCGACCTGAAGCTCGAATATTACGACCTCGGCATCGAGCACCGCGACGCTACCAACGACCAGGTGACAATCGATTCGGCCAATGCCATCAAGAAATACGGCGTCGGCGTGAAATGCGCGACGATCACCCCCGACGAGCAGCGCGTCGAGGAATTCAAGCTGAAGAAGATGTGGAAGTCGCCGAACGGCACCATCCGCAACATCCTCGGCGGCACCATCTTCCGCGAGCCGATCATCATGAAGAACGTGCCACGCCTGGTGCCCGGCTGGACCAAGCCGATCATCGTCGGCCGTCACGCCTTCGGCGACCAGTACCGCGCCACCGATTTCCGCTTTCCGGGCAAGGGCAAGCTGACGATCAAGTTCGTCGGCGAGGACGGCCAGGTGATCGAGCATGATGTGTACGATGCACCCGGCGCCGGTGTGGCCATGGCCATGTACAATCTCGACGAGTCGATCCGCGAATTCGCCCGCGCCTCGCTGAATTACGGCCTGCTGCGCAACTATCCGGTCTATCTCTCGACCAAGAACACCATCCTCAAGGCCTATGACGGCCGCTTCAAGGACATTTTCCAGGAAGTCTACGAGGCTGAATTCGAGGCCGAGTTCAAGGCAAAGAAAATCTGGTACGAGCATCGCCTGATCGACGACATGGTGGCCTCCGCCCTGAAATGGTCGGGCGGCTATGTCTGGGCCTGCAAGAATTATGACGGCGACGTGCAGTCCGACACGGTAGCGCAAGGTTTCGGCTCGCTCGGCCTGATGACATCGGTGCTGATGACGCCGGACGGCAAGACGGTGGAGGCGGAAGCAGCGCACGGCACCGTCACCCGCCACTACCGCCAGCACCAGAAGGGCGAGGAAACCTCGACCAATTCGATCGCCTCGATCTTCGCCTGGACGCGCGGCCTCGCGCACCGCGCCAAGCTCGACGACAATGCCGAGCTGAAGCGGTTTGCCGACACGCTGGAGAAGGTCTGTATCCAGACGGTCGAATCCGGCTTCATGACCAAGGACCTGTCGCTCTTGATCGGTCCCGACCAGCCCTGGCTGTCAACCACCGGCTTCCTCGACAAGATCGACGAGAATCTGCAGAAGGCGATGGGGTGAGGAGCGGTGCGCGAAGCGCATGAAAAGCCCCGAAATGGGCTTTTCAAGCGACGAACGCCCGGAGCCATAGCGGAGGGCCGGGGCCAATGACCAGGCCGATCATCTACGGCGCGGACTACAGCGTTTACGTGCGCATCGCGCGGCTGGCTCTGGAGGAGAAAGGCATCGGCTACGAACTCGTGCCGCTCGATATCTTCGCCGCCGAAGGCATTCCGGCCTGGTATCTGGAGCATCACCCTTTCGGCCGCATCCCGGCTTTCGAGCATGAAGGTTTTCGCCTCTTCGAGACGAATGCGATCGCGCGCTATGTCGACGAGGGTTTCGACGGTCCGGCGCTGCAGCCCGCCGACGCGCGCGGCCGTGCCAGGATGGGCCAGATGACAGGCATGCTCGATGCCTATGGCTACCGCGCCATGGTCTGGGACGTTGCCGTCGAGCGGCTGGAAAAGGCTGAGCCGGATGAGGCTTTGATCGCGAGCGGCCTGAGCCAGGCGGAGACGGTGCTGAAGGTGCTGACCTCACTGAAGGCAAATGGACCCTGGCTGCTCGGCGACCAGCTGACGCTGGCCGACCTGCACGCCGCACCGGTCATTGCCTATTTCGTCAAGGTCAGCGAGGGTCAAGACCTGTTGGCGCGGTTCGCGGATATCCAGGACTGGTATGCGCGGGTTGCGGCTCGGCGGAGCTTCGTGCGGACTGAAAAAGTCGGCTGATAAGTATTGAGACGTCCGCGGGACAGCGCCCCCTCTGTCCTGCCGGACATCTCCCCCACGAGTGGGGAGATTGGCAGCGTCTGGTAAGGCGCCTATCCCGGCGCGGTTGTATTTCCACGTGGGAGGATTGGCGAAAGCCGATGCGACGTCCGATCTCCCCCCAAGCGGGGGAGTTGTCCGGCAGGACAGAGGGGGGCGCTGTCCCTCCAACCGTTGCTATAGATTCAGTCCACTCGCCTACGCCGCTTCGAGTGCCGCCTTCACAGCCGCAATCGCGTCGTTGGCCTTCGACGCATCCGGACCGCCGGCCTGCGCCATATCAGGCCGGCCGCCACCGCCCTGCCCGCCGAGTGCCGCGGAGGCCACGCGCACCAGATCGACGGCGCTGAAGCGGCTTAGCAGATCGTCGGTGACGGCGACCACGACGCTCGCCTTGTTGTCTTCGCCAGCGCCGACGAAGACGACGACGCCGGAACCCAGCGAGGTCTTGCCGGCGTCAGCGAGCGGCTTCAGGTCCTTCGGCGAGACGCCGGAGACCGCCTTGCCGAGGAAGCCGACGCCCGCGACCGTCTCGTTCTCCGAGGGAGCACCTGCCGCGGCACCGCCGCCCAGCGCCAGCTTTTTGCGCGCTTCCGTCAGCTCCTTCTCGAGCTTCTTGCGCTCGTCGAGCAAAGCCTCGACACGCGCCGGCACGTCGGCGGGCGAAATCTTCAGCACCGCTGCCGCCGCCTTCAGGCGCCTGTCCTGCTCGTCGAGATGTTTGCGCGCGGCTTCACCGGTCAGCGCCTCGATGCGGCGCACGCCGGCGGCGACAGCGCTGTCGGAGACAACGCGGACCAGACCGATATCGCCGGTCGCCCTGACATGGGTGCCGCCGCAGAGCTCGACCGAATAGGGCCGGTTGGCCTTGGCGCCGTGCAGCCCCGTACCCATCGACACAACGCGCACCTCGTCGCCGTACTTCTCGCCGAACAGCGCCATGGCGCCCTCGGCGATGGCATCGTCGACCGACATCAGGCGGGTGGTCACCGGGCTGTTCTGCACGACGATCTCGTTGGCCATGCGCTCGACCTCTTCGAGCTCCTCGGCCGAGATCGGCTTGTTGTGTGAGATGTCGAAAACGCAGGCGCTCGGGCGCGACCAGCGAGCCCTTCTGCGCGACATGGGTGCCCAGCACCTCGCGCAGCGCCTCGTGGATCAGATGCGTCGCGGAGTGGTTGGCACGCAGCCTGGTGCGGCGCGCATGGTTGACCTTGAGCTCAACGGCCGCGCCCGTCTTGACGGTGCCGCTTGCCACCTTGCCCAGATGCACGAACAGCCCGTCGGCTTTCTTCTGCGTGTCGGATATCTCGATCGAGAATCCTTCGCCGGAGATGACGCCGGTGTCACCCATCTGGCCGCCGGACTCGCCATAGAACGGCGTCTGGTTGACGACCACAGCAACGGCGTCGCCCTTGCCGGCGCTGTCGACGGTCTTGCCGTCCTTGACCAGCGCCTCGATGAGGCCTTCCGCAGCTTCAGTCTCGTAACCGAGGAATTCGGTGGCGCCGGTCTTTTCACGCACGGAGAACCACACCGTCTCGGTCGCGGCCTCGCCGGACCCGGTCCAATGCTTGCGCGCCTCGACCTTCTGCTGCTCCATCGCATTGGTGAAGCCGGCAAGATCGACCGAGATGCTGCGCTGGCGCAGCGCGTCTTGCGTCAGGTCGAGCGGGAAACCGTAGGTGTCGTAAAGCTTGAAGGCCGTCTCGCCGTCCAGCATGTCGCCGGCGTGCAATGTTTCCGTCGCCTCGGAGAGCAGGCCGAGGCCGCGCACCAGGGTCTTGCGGAAGCGTGTCTCCTCGAGCTTCAGCGTCTCGGTGATCAGCTGTTCGCCGCGCAGCAGTTCGGGATAGGCCTGGCCCATCTCGCGCACCAGCGCCGGCACCAGCTTCCACATCAGCGGCTCGTTCGCACCGAGCAACTGCGCGTGGCGCATAGCACGGCGCATGATGCGGCGCAGCACATAGCCGCGGCCTTCGTTCGACGGCAAAACACCGTCGGCGACCAGGAAGGAGGACGAGCGCAGGTGATCGGCAATGACGCGGTAGGACGCCACCGTTTCCGCATCGGGAGCGCGCCCAAGCGCGGAGGACGCCGCATCGATCAGGTGCCGGAACAGGTCGGTCTCGAAGACGCTTTCCACCCCTTGCAGGATGGACGCCATGCGCTCCAGGCCCATGCCGGTGTCGATCGACGGACGCGGCAGGTCGACGCGCTCCTCCTTCGTCACCTGTTCATATTGCATGAACACCAGGTTCCAGAATTCGAGGAAGCGATCGCCGTCCTCCTCGGGGCTGCCGGGAGGGCCGCCCCAGATGTGCTCGCCACGATCGATGAAGATCTCCGAGCACGGCCCGCAAGGACCGGTGTCGCCCATCGCCCAGAAATTGTCCGAGGTCGGGATGCGGATGATGCGATCGTCGGAGAAGCCGGCGATCTTCTTCCAGAAGCCGGCCGCCTCGTCATCCGTGTGGTAGACTGTGACCAGCAGCTTGTCCTTGTTCAGCCCGAACTCCTTGGTGATCAGGTTCCAGGCAAGCTCGATGGCACGCTCCTTGAAATAGTCGCCAAAGGAGAAATTGCCGAGCATCTCGAAGAAGGTCAGGTGACGCGCGGTGTAGCCGACATTGTCGAGGTCGTTGTGCTTGCCGCCGGCGCGGACGCTCTTCTGGGCGGTGGTGGCACGCGAATAGGACCGCTTCTCCAGCCCGGTGAAGACGTTCTTGAACTGCACCATGCCGGCATTGGTGAACATCAAGGTCGGATCGTTGCGCGGCACGAGCGGGCTCGAGGCCACGACCTCGTGGCCCTCCTTGCGGAAATAGTCGAGAAAGGTCGACCGGATCTCGTTCACGCCACTCATGACTGCTGCCTTTTCGCGAAAACCGCCGGCGCGGCCGGCGGAAACTGGTCTCTGCTTTGCAGAAATAGATTTGGCCTTTTAGCGGGCACGCCCCAGCCTGTCCAGAAACACGGAATTGGGCCAATCTAATGCATGTCGCCCAAAAGTGACTTCGGTTTTGGGAGAACGACATGCATAAAAACAAAGACCTGAAGCGCGTCGCATGAATCCGTTTCGACGCGACGCGCTTTGGGAGCTTGCCAGCCATTCGCGCTAGCCAAAAACGAAAACCGCCGGCGCGAAGGCCGGCGGTTTTGGACGCGGTACTAAAGAACTCGATTACTTAAGCCTCAGATCATAGACCGGGATTATGGCCGAACTCCGGCAATCGCCTTACATCGCGCCGGCTTCGTCCTCAAAACCGTCGTCGCCGTTGCCCTCAGAGCCACCATTCTCG
Source organism: Mesorhizobium kamtschaticum (assembly GCF_056174585.1). Taxonomy (NCBI): domain Bacteria; kingdom Pseudomonadati; phylum Pseudomonadota; class Alphaproteobacteria; order Hyphomicrobiales; family Phyllobacteriaceae; genus Mesorhizobium; species Mesorhizobium kamtschaticum. The sequence continues at coordinate 5,204,326 of NZ_CM149691.1, forward strand.
AGGAACTTTTCGGCGATCAGCCCGGCATTCTGCCTCAGCGCCAATTCGATCTCGCGCGCGGTATCGGGATTGTCGCGCAGGAACAGTTTTGCATTTTCGCGGCCCTGGCCGAGACGCTGCGAATTGTAAGAGAACCAGGCGCCCGACTTCTCGACCACACCGGCCTTGACGCCGAGATCGACCAGTTCGCCGGTCTTGGACACGCCCTCGCCATACATGATGTCGAACTCGACCACCTTGAAGGGCGGCGCCAGCTTGTTCTTGACCACCTTGACGCGGGTCTGGTTGCCGACGACCTCGTCGCGGTCCTTGACCGAGCCGATGCGGCGGATGTCGAGGCGAACCGAAGCGTAGAATTTCAGCGCATTGCCGCCGGTGGTGGTTTCGGGCGAGCCGAACATGACGCCGATCTTCATGCGGATCTGGTTGATGAAGATGACCATGGTGTTGGAGCGCGAGATCGAGGCGGTCAGCTTGCGCAGCGCCTGGCTCATCAAACGAGCTTGAAGACCCGGCAGCGAATCGCCCATCTCGCCCTCGATTTCGGCGCGCGGCGTCAGTGCGGCGACCGAATCGACCACCAGCACGTCGATGGCGCCGGAGCGCACCAGCGTGTCGCAGATTTCCAGTGCCTGCTCGCCGGTGTCGGGCTGCGAGATCAGCAGGTTTTCAAGGTCGACGCCAAGCTTGCGGGCATAGACCGGATCGAGCGCATGTTCGGCGTCGACGAAGGCGCAAATGCCGCCTTTCTTCTGCGCTTCGGCCACGGTGTGCAGCGCCAGCGTCGTCTTGCCCGAGCTTTCCGGCCCGTAGATCTCGATGATGCGGCCGCGCGGCAGGCCACCGACGCCAAGCGCAATGTCGAGGCCGAGCGAGCCGGTCGGCACCGTTTCGATCTCGACGACCTGCTCGTTCGCGCCGAGCCGCATGATCGAGCCCTTGCCGAAAGCCCGCTCGATTTGCGACAGCGCCGCATCCAGAGCCTTTGATTTGTCCACTGCCTTATCCTCTACAAGCCGCAAAGAATTCTGAGCCATGATACATCACCCCTTGGTCGTCAATGAAGGCCGGACAATCCGTAATCCCTGCCATTTTGTACCTTTTTTGTTCTCATTTGGCAAGAGGCAACAACCATTTGAAAAACAAGCAATATCCCGATTTGTTCTTTTTTCGTCCCAGAAACGTAAGCAGCAACGCATTCGCATTAGGCCAGCAGGCCCCGTTGTCTCGGTGTGCCGAATCGCTGCCTCGCATGCGAAACTGCAGTTGCAGCCTAGCGCTTGCGCGGCAAGAATAACAAAGGGCATATCGCCGGCATGGTGAAATCCGTAAAGATTCTGGCCGTGGGCGGCGCTCATATCGACCGGCGTGGCCAGGTGTCCGGCGCTTATGTGCCGGCCGCGTCCAATCCCGGCACGATGCGCGAGGATGTCGGCGGCGGCGTCTTCAACGCGCTGCGCAGCACGGTGCGGCGCGGCGCCTCCGCTTCACTGCTTTCGATGCGGGGCGGCGATGCGGCAGGCGATGCCGTTTCACGCGCCATAGCGGAAGCAGGCATCGCCGATCTGTCAGCCGTGTTCCTCGACCGCACGACGCCGAGCTATACGGCGTTGATCGACCGCGAGGGCGAGCTGATCGTCGGCTTCGCCGATATGGCGCTATACGATTTGGCGTTCCCCAAGCAGATGAGGCGCTCCAAGGTGCGCGAGGCGATCAGTGCCGCCGATGCCGTCCTATGCGACGCCAATCTGCCGTCGGCAGCGTTGGAGCGGCTGGTTGCGCTTGCCGCCGGCAAACCTGTATTCGCGATTGCCATTTCGCCGGCCAAGGTGATCCGGCTGATACCGGTGCTCGGCGCGTTGGCTCAGCTGTTCATGAACCGGCGAGAAGCCATCGCGCTGGCCGGCGTCCATGCGGATGCCGCCGAGCGAGATCTCATCGACGGATTGCGATGCAGCGGCCTCACCAGCGGCGTCGTGACGGCAGGCGGCGCACCGGTGCTGGGTTTCGACGAAGCAGGCGCCTTCTCGATCCTGCCGCCGCCGCCGAGAAGGGTTGCCGATGTCACCGGTGCCGGCGACGCACTGGCGGGTGCAACGATCGCGGCCTTGCTGCGCGGCATCCCTTTGCGCCAGGCCTTGCGCGACGGCGTCGCGGCGGCGACGCTGGCCATCGAAAGCGCCGACGCCGTTCCCGATTTCACCGCCGCAAGCTTCAGTGAAGCGCTGGCCCTTGTGCCGGAGGCGCAGGAAGTGGCATGAGACCGGCAAATTCATAGCGCCTGAGTGAAGCTGCGTATCCAGACCGATGCGCCGCACTCCGGTTGGAGATGCAGATGACCCCAGAGACCGCCCGCCCCTTCATCGACATCCACGCGCCGGTGGCGCAGGCGCTGGCTGCCGGACGGCCGGTGGTGGCGCTGGAAAGCACCATCATCACCCACGGCATGCCCTATCCCGACAATGGCGCCATGGCGGCGAATGTCGAGAAGATCATCAGCGACGGCGGCGCCGTACCGGCGACGATCGCCGTGGTTGGCGGCCGCATCAAGATCGGCCTTTCCGACGGCGAGCGCGAATCGCTGGCCATGACGGGTGACGCCATGAAGCTGTCGCGCGCCGACCTCGGCTTCGCCGTCGCGCAAGGGCGTACCGGCGGCACCACAGTCGCCGCCACGATGATCGCAGCGCACATGGTCGGGATAAAGTGTTCGCCACCGGCGGCATAGGCGGCGTCCACAAGGGGGCGGAAAAGAGTTTTGATATCTCCGCCGACCTCGACGAGCTGGCGCGCACGCCGGTCATCGTCGTCTCGGCCGGCGCCAAGGCCATCCTTGATATCGAAAAGACGCTCGAGGTGCTGGAAACGCGCGGCGTGCCCGTGGTCGGCCATGGCTGCGAGACGATGCCGGCCTTCTGGTCGCGGCAGTCGCCCTTCCGCGCGCCACTGACTCTGCACACGCCAGAAGAGATCGCGCATTTCTACCGGACTCGGGCTGCGCTGGGGCTTGGCGGCGGCATGCTGATCGCCAATCCGGTGCCCGAGAACCACGAAATACCGGCCGAAGAGATGGCCGGCTACATCGAGGCGGCGCAGAAAGCTGCCGAGGCGCTCAATGTGACCGGCAAGGCGGTGACGCCGTTTCTGCTGGGAAAAATCCTGGAACTGACCGGCGGCCGGAGCCTGAAGACCAACATTGCGCTGGTCGAAAACAATGCGCGGCTGGCAGCCGAGATAGCGAAGGCGCTTTAGTTCACTTCCCAGCCCTTCGCCCTGCCTCATAGGCGCGGCGTGCCCAGACCGTCATCTCGTCGGGATCGTCAAAAGCGCTGTCTGGAATGCTCCAATAGGGCATGGCGACCAGCTTGCCGTGGCGTGAGCCGGTATAGGTCCACTGCCGGCAGCCGGCGGTCTCGAAATCCGGCGCGCTTTGTTCGTCGGCCTTCAGCAGCAATTCGCCGCGCAGCACGATGGCGACGATGACGCCGTCGAAATAGATGCCCTTGCCGCCGAACAGTCTGCGGATGCTGACCGGGCCCAGCCCCGCGAACAGTTCGGCGATGCGTTCATTGTCCATGCCGCGATCATGTCACCGGCATTTGACATTGTCATCGCGCAACCAAAATCATGCTGACAGGTTGAGACCATTCCGTCGGAGTTTTTTGCCATGCCGCTTCTGCTCAAGGGATCCTGCCGCTGCAACGCCGTGCGTTTCGAGGTGGAAAGCCACACGCCCGTGCCGTTCATGCTGTGCTACTGCGAGATCTGCCGCAAGCAGCAGGGCGGCGGCGGTTTCGCCATCAATCTCGGCGCCGACTACGAGACGCTGAACATCAGGGGCAAGAGAAGCCTTGGCGTCTACCGCGCCGAGATAGAGGACGACGAGCACCCCCATTGCGAAGTCTCGACCGGCGAGCGCAATTTCTGCCGCAAATGCGGATCGGCGCTCTGGCTCTACGACCCGACCTGGCCGGAGCTGGTGCATCCCTTCGCCTCGGCGATCGACAGCGACCTGCCGAAACCACCGGAAAAGGTGCATCTGATGCTGAAATACAAGGCGAACTGGGTCGAGCCCGATATTGGCAAGGGCGACAAGGCGTTCGATGTTTATCCCGAAGAATCGATCGCCGACTGGCACAAGCGGACGGGGATGTGGGTGGAGTAGCAGGCCGGCAGGCAGATGACCGGTAGCGCAGACATTTGAGAGGTTGGCGCTGCCCCTCATCCGGCCCTTCGGGCGTTCGTCATTCGAAAAGCCAAGCAATTGGCTTTTCGCCCGCTGCGCGGGCCATTCCTCACCTCCCCGTAAACGGGGCGAAGGAAAGGCTCAGGCGGCCACCTCAGTCTTCACCGTTCGCCAAAGCCGCGAGCGCCTCACCGCTCAGCCGAAAGAAAAACCTTCTCCGGCTGCCTCGTACCGCCAAGGCCGTCATAGAACGTCAGCAGCCGCTCATTTTCACCGTCGGCTGTCCAGTCCACACGTCCATGTCCGCGCTGCTGGGCGATCCGCGCCAGTGCCTGCATCAGCAGGCGTCCGGCACCACTGCCGCGATAGGCCGCCGAGACAAACAGTTCTTTCAGGAAAAATCCGGTTCGCAAACCGGGTCCGGGATAGATCGTCGAGCAGATGGCAAAACCGATGATCCTGTCCGTTTCAGCGACCAGGATCTCAACGCCCGGCGGCAGACCGGCAAGATCGGCAAGGATGGCCTCGGGCGGCGGGCACGGCACCCGATAGTGCCGCTGCATCTCTTCGAAAAGATGCGCCAACGCGGCATTGTCGACGCCGACATGCGGCCGGATTGATATCGCGTCGGTCACGTGTTCGACGGCCATCCGGTCACGGGCTCGGTGTGGATTTGGAAATTCGGCCTGGGCTCAGGCCGAAGCGCGTGCCTCTGCCAGCGCCTTGAGGTCGGCCGGCTTCAGTTCGACGGATTCGCCACAGCCGCAGGCCGAACTCTGGTTCGGGTTGTGGAAGGTGAAGCCGGTGCGCAGCGTCGTCTGCTCGAAATCCATCTCGGTGCCGAACAGGAAAAGGGCAGCCTCCGGCGCGACATAGACGTGGGCGCCGTCGCGCTCGATGTGATCGTCCTTGGTGTTGGGCTCGGTCACCAGATCGACCGTATATTCCATGCCGGCGCAGCCGCCCTTCTTGATGCCGAGGCGAATGCCATGCGCGCTGTCGCGGGTGGCAACGATCTCGCGCACCCGATCGGCGGCCTTTTCGGTCATCGTGATGACGGCGAAGCGTCCCATTCTTTTTCCTTCTCCATTCCATGCAGGTTCAAGGCCTGCCGAATGATTCCTCACCTAAAATGGTGAAGTTTTACCCTTGGCGCAAGTGTACCAGGCTCGACGCTAGTACCAGCCCACCGCCACCTGAGCCTCTTCCGACATGCGGTCGGCCGACCAGGGCGGATCGAAGGTCATGTTGACCTCGACGCCGGAGACGCCTTCGACGGCGCCGACAGCGTTTTCGACCCAGCCGGGCATTTCGCCGGCCACCGGGCAGCCCGGGGCGGTCAGCGTCATGTCGATCTTGACCGAGCGGTTGTCCTCGATGTCAATCTTGTAGATGAGGCCGAGCTCGTAGATATCGGCGGGGATTTCCGGGTCATAGACCGTCTTCAGCGCCGAGACGATGTCGTCGGTCAGCCGCGCCAGTTCGTCGGCGGGAATGGCCGAAGCGGAAACCCGTGGGTTGATCGCCGTTTCCGGCGCGGCCTCGGTGGTGTTGCTAGCGTCATCCATGATCGTCACCCGAAGAACTTGCGCGCTTTTTCGAGCGCCTCGGCCAAAGCGTCGACTTCGGCCCTGGTATTATACATGCCGAACGATGCCCTGCATGTGGAGGTTACGCCAAAGCGTTTCAACAGCGGCTGAGCGCAATGAGTGCCGGCGCGGACCGCCACGCCCTGCCTGTCTATCACCATCGACACGTCATGGGCATGAATGCCTTGCAGTTCGAAGGAGATGATGGCGCCCTTGCCGGGTGCGTCACCGAAGATGCGCAGCGAGTTGATGGCGCGCAGCCGCTCATGCGCGTAGGTCTTGAGATCTTCCTCGTGTGCGGCGATGCGCTCGCGGCCGATGCTATCCATGTAGTCGAGTGCCGCGCCCAGCCCGATCGCCTGGACGATCGGCGGCGTGCCGGCCTCAAAACGATGCGGCGGCTCGTTGTAGGTGACGATGTCTTCCGTCACCTCCTCGATCATCTCGCCGCCGCCCATGAACGGACGCATGCCGGCGAGGATGTTCTTCTTGCCGTAGAGCACACCGATGCCGGAGGGGCCGTAGACCTTGTGGCCGGTGAAGACGAAGAAGTCGCAGTCGAGGTCCTGCACGTCGATCGGCATATGCACGGCGCTCTGGCTGCCATCGACAAGCACGGGAATGCCGCGCGCATGGGCGATGCGCGCGATTTCCTTGATCGGCGTCACCGTGCCTAGCGCATTCGACATCTGCGTGATGGCGACGAGCTTGGTGCGGTCGGTCAGCCGCTTCTCGAATTCCTCGATGTGGAAGACGCCGAGATCGTCGACCGGCACCCAGACCAGTTTGGCGCCCTGCCGCTCGCGGATGAAGTGCCAGGGCACGATATTGGAGTGATGCTCCATGATCGACAGTACGATCTCGTCGCCCTCGCCGATATTGGGCATGCCATAGCCATAGGCGACGGTGTTGATCGCCGAGGTCGTGTTCGAGGTGAAGACGATGTTGTCGGTGCTCGGCGCATTGAGGAAGCAGCGCACCGTCTCACGGGCTTTCTCATAGGCATCGGTCGCCGCATTGGACAGGAAATGCAGGCCACGGTGGACGTTGGCATATTCCTGGGAATAGGCGTGCTGGATCGTATCGAGCACCACCTGCGGTTTCTGTGCCGAGGCGCCATTGTCGAGATAGACCAGCTTCTTGCCGTAGACTTCGCGCGACAGGATCGGGAAGTCGCGGCGGATTGCCTCGACGTCGTAGAAATCTCCAATCTTGCCTGGAGCGTTCATCATTTCACCCGTGCGTCACAAACCAGTCGTCGAGCTTCGCTTCCAGCGCCTCGACGATCGTCTCGTCATCCAGTTCCTCGATCACCTCGGCGACGAACGCCTTGACCAGCAACCCGCGGGCGCTCTTCTCGTCGACGCCGCGCGCCATCAGGTAGAAGAGATGGTCGTGGTCGATCTCGGTGACCGTCGCGCCATGGCCGCAGATGACGTCGTCGGCGAAGATTTCAAGCTCGGGCTTGGTCGAGAACTCGCCATCGTCCGACAGGAGCAGCGTGTTGCAGGCCATCTTGGCGTTGGTCTTCTGCGCATATTGATGGACGTTGATGCGACCCTGGAAAACGCCGCGCGCCTTGCCCGTCACCACGTTGCGGATGACCTCGGTGGAGGCCGTGTGCGGCACGGCGTGGTCGAGCACCATGGTCACATCGGTGTGGGTGTCGCCGGCGAGCAGGTTGATGCCGCGCAGCTTGAAGTCGGCGCCTTCGCCCGTCGTCCTGACCATGATCTCCTGGCGCACCAGCTTGCCGCCGGCGTTCATGACGAACAGCGTCAGTTTCGCGTTCTTGCCGATATAGGCCTTGAACTGCGCCAGATGCGTCGCCGTCTCCGGCTGCTCCTGCACGATCAGCCACGTCACCTCGGCGCCTTCGCCGAGCACGAGCTGGCTGACGGAACTGACCAGAGCGGCGCCATCTCCTGCCTGACGCTCGACGATGACCGCCTTGGCGCCCGCGCCGACGCGCACCGGCAGGCGCACATGGGTCTGGCCGCCGGCCTGCAAATTCTGCAGTTCTATCGGCTTTTCGATTTCAGCGCCGTCGGCGATGTCGACAAAATACCCGTCGGCGACGAAAGCCGTGTTCAGTGCCCCGATCGCATCATCGCTGCCATAGGAATCGAGGCCCGGCGCGATGCTGCCGTCGATCAGCTTTTCCGACAGGCGCTGGACGGTGACACCTTCGATATCAGGCGTCTTCGCGTCGGACTTGCCGTTCAGGATCGCCAACACCGCGGAGCCTTCGACGATCGGTGCAACGGCTTTCGCCGCCGCAGCCGGGTCGAAATCCGGCACCGCATTCAACAACCGGCGCAGGTCGGTGTAGTGCCAGGATTCGATACGCCGCGTGGGCAGGCCGTGCTTGATCGCCTCGATCGCGTCGTCGCGCTTCAGCATCACCGCGCCGTCGCCAGGCAGCAGCGACAGCCGGTCGCCGAACGCCTCGATCAACGCGGTTTCGGCCGGTGTCCGCTGCGGTTGTGTGTGCATATTCATCAGTTTGACCTTGCCTTCTGGCATCTCACGCGGCTTCGCCGATCACGCCGGCATAGCCATTGGCTTCGAGGTCGAGCGCCAGCGACTTGTCGCCGGACTTGATGACCTGGCCCTTGTAGAGCACGTGCACGCTATCGGGCACGATGTGTTCGAGCAGCCGCTGGTAGTGGGTGATGACCAGGAACGCCCGGTCCGGCGCGCGCAAAGCGTTGACGCCGTCGGAAACGATCTTCAGCGCATCGATGTCGAGACCGGAATCGGTCTCGTCGAGCACACAGAGTTTCGGCTCCAAGAGCTTCATCTGCAGGATCTCGGCGCGCTTCTTCTCGCCACCGGAGAAGCCGACGTTGAGCGGCCGCTTCAGCATCGCCATGTCCATGCTGAGCGAAGCGGCTGCTTCCTTCACCCGCTTCAGGAATTCCGGGATCTTCAGCGGCTCTTCACCGCGCGCCTTGCGCTGCTCGTTCATCGCCACTTTGAGGAATTCCATCGTCGCGACGCCCGGTATTTCCATCGGATACTGGAAGGCGAGGAAGATGCCAGACGTGGCGCGTTCGGCCGGATCCATTTCGAGGATCGACTGGCCGTTGTAGAGGATGTCGCCTTCGGTGACTTCATAGTCCTCGCGGCCGGCGAGGATATAGGACAGCGTCGACTTGCCCGAGCCGTTCGGGCCCATGATAGCTGCGACCTCACCAGCCTTCACCGTCAGGTCCAGCCCGCGGATGATCTCGGTGCCGTCGTCGACGATACGGGCGTGAAGGTTCTTGATCTCAAGCATTGTTCTTCGTTCCTTTCGCCAACGTGGCGACTTCGTTCATTCGTTCAATCAGTTCTTCCAGCGTGTAATTCGGGGCTACCCACAAATTCAGCCAGGTCACGCTCTCTTCGCGGACGATGCCGGGATAGAGCCGAAAAGCATTTGGTCCCAGGCACTCAACCGCCCAATGTTCACCATTGCCAAGTTCCATCTCAACGCTGAAGCCGTACCACCAGATATCGACGATGCCGGCTTCCTGTTTCTCCGCCTCGAGCGCCCGGTAAAGCGCGGCGGCCACTGCCTTGCTATCGAGTTCGCCGTCCTGAAGATCACCGGCGAACGTTCCGAGCAGTTTGCCGTTGGCGCTCATGGACCTCGTCTAACCAACACTCCCCTCAAGGCTAATACCGATCAGCTTCTGCGCCTCGACCGCGAACTCCATCGGCAGCTGCTGGATGACGTCCTTGACGAAGCCGTTGACGATCAGCGCGATCGCTTCCTCTTCGGGAATGCCGCGCTGCATGACGTAGAATTTCTGGTCCTCGGAAATCTTGGACGTCGTCGCCTCGTGCTCGAACTGCGCCGTCGAGTTCTTGGCTTCCATGTAGGGCACGGTGTGCGCGCCGCACTGGTCGCCGATCAGCAGACTGTCGCAGTTGGTGAAGTTGCGGGCGTTGGTCGCCTTGCGATGCGCCGAAACCTGGCCGCGATAGGTGTTCTGCGAGAAGCCGGCGGCGATGCCCTTGGAGATGATGCGGCTCGACGTGTTCTTGCCGAGATGGATCATCTTGGTGCCGCTATCGACCTGCTGATAGCCGTTCGACACGGCGATCGAATAGAACTCGCCTTGGGAATCGTCGCCGCGCAGGATGCAGCTCGGGTACTTCCAGGTGATCGCAGAGCCGGTCTCGACCTGCGTCCACGAAATCTTCGAACGGTCGCCGCGGCAATCGCCGCGCTTGGTGACGAAATTGTAGATGCCGCCCTTGCCCTCGGCGTCGCCGGGATACCAGTTCTGCACGGTCGAATATTTGATCTCGGCATCGTCGAGCGCCACCAGTTCGACAACCGCGGCATGCAGCTGGTTCTCGTCGCGCTGCGGTGCCGTGCAGCCCTCGAGATAGGAGACATAAGCCCCCTCCTCGGCGATGATCAGCGTACGCTCGAACTGGCCGGTGTTCTTCTCGTTCATGCGGAAATAGGTCGACAGCTCCATCGGGCAGCGCACGCCCTTGGGCACGAAGACGAAGGAGCCGTCGGTGAAGACAGCCGAATTCAGCGTCGCATAGTAATTGTCAGAGGTCGGCACGACCGAACCGAGATATTTCTTCACCAGCTCCGGATGCTCGCGGATGGCTTCCGAAATCGAGCAGAAGATCACCCCGGCCTGCGCCAGCTCCTTTTTGAAGGTGGTGACGACGGAGACGGAATCGAACACCGCGTCGACGGCGACGCGGCCGGACTTGTAGACGTTGTCGCTGGGCTCCTCGAGATCGGAGGCATCGGTCTTCTGCACGCCGGCGAGGATTTCCTGCTCCCGCAGCGGAATGCCGAGCTTCTCGTAGACCTTCAAGAGTTCGGGATCGACATCGCTGAGCGATGACGGGCCGGGCGTGCTCTTGGGCGCCGCGTAGAAATAGATGTCCTGGAAATCGATCTTCGGATAATGGACGCGCGCCCAGGTAGGCTCTTCCAGCGTCAGCCAGCGCCGATAGGCTTCCAGGCGCCATTCCAGCATCCAGGACGGTTCGTCCTTCTTGGCCGAAATGAAACGGATGATGTCTTCGCTCAGACCCTTGGGGGCCTTGTCGACTGCGATTTCGGTCTGGAACCCGTATTTGTATTGGTCGACGTCGATCTTTCGGACCCGATCGATCGTGTCCTGCACAGCAGGCATATGCGTTCTCCATCCACGCCGGGGTCAAGGCCCGACAGTTTTCAAACTATGGCACCGCCGAAATGAACGTCGAAGAGCGCTCGCGGCAGCGTAAGTTCCATATAGTGCGCCTCGACCGGAAATTCACCCGGCCAGCATGAAACGCACGGCTCTACCAGGCCGAAAGGCCCAAAATCGTCCAACCGCTAGGCGGCCTTTTCCTTGTCCGCCCGACGGGCGGCAATCCCCGCCAGCGCGGTGCGGAACAATTCGATGTCCTCGGCACCCGTCACTGAGCCGATCGACACGCGCAAGGCGCCGAGACTGTCGCCGTAGCCCATGGCCTTCAGCACATGGCTCGGTCCGACCTTGCCAGACGAACAGGCAGAGCCGGCCGACAGCGCCACACCGGCCAGATCGAAGGCGATCTGCGCGGTTTCTGCCTTGACGCCCGCAATAGCGAAGAATGTCGTGTTGGCAAGCCTTGGCGCGCCGGTTCCAAAGATTTCCGTCTCCGGCACCAGCATTTTCACGATGGCCTCGATCTCGTCGCGGCGCTCACGCACCGCATCGATCGCCGGCAACCCGGCCAGCGCCTCGCGTGCGGCAACACCAAAACCGGCAATGGCGGCAAGGTTTTCGGTGCCCCCGCGATGGCCCTTTTCCTGGCCGCCGCCATTGATCAGCGGCTTTGGCATCATCAGCTCGGCGGCGGCGACGATGGCGCCGACACCCTTGGGGCCACCGATCTTGTGCGAAGATAGAATCAAATAGTCGGCGTAACCCCCTGACATATCGATCGAAACGCGGCCCGCGGCCTGAACCGCATCGACGACAAGAATGCCGCCCGCGGCCTTGACGATCCCGGCGATCCGATCGATCGGCTGGATGACGCCGGTCTCGTTGTTTGCGGCATGGATCGCCACCAGCGGCAGACCGTCAGTCTTGTCGTGACCGGCAAGTGCCGCGGCCAAGGCGGCAAGATCGGCAATGCCATTGGCATCGATGCCGATGCGCGTCACCTGCGCTGCCGGGAAGCGTCCGCCATTCAACAGGCAGGGATGATCGGCCTCGCTGACGTAAAGCCGGCTCATGCGCACGCTGCCGCGCCCCATCTGCCAATCGGGTGAAAGCAGTGTCGAGGCAGCCTCGGTCGCACCGGAGGTGAACACGACATGTTCGGGCCTGGCATTCACCAGTGCCGCAACCTCGCGCCTTGCCGTCTCGATCAGGCGCCGCGCGGCGCGGCCTTCGGCATGAACCGATGACGGGTTGGCGGCAACGTCGAGCGCCGCGACCATAGCCTCGCGTGCCGCTGGGAGCAGCGGCGCACTGGCATTGTAGTCGAGATAGGCGCGTTTTGCGGCCATTTTCGTCCAGTTGATCCTGTCAGACGCCATTCGGTTGTCGTATGGCGTTATTTCCTTGAAATTCCAAGGCGAGCCGTCCTATTTACGCGGCTTGCGGCGCGGGTGGCCGGGCTCGACGTCAGGCCACTCAGTTTTGAATAGTTCTAAACTAGCTTCTAAGAAGACGCTCGCCCTGCGTCAAGGCCAGAGGAAGACACGTTCCGGGCGCCGCGCATTCGTATACCCAAGTGGAGTATTTCATGCCTGAGGTCATTTTCACCGGTCCGGCCGGCCGCCTGGAGGGACGCTACCAGCCCTCCAAGGAAAAGAGCGCGCCGATTGCCATTGTGCTGCACCCGCATCCGCAATTCGGCGGCACGATGAACAACAAGATCGTCTACGACCTCTTCTACATGTTCCAGAAGCGGGATTTCACCACGCTGCGCTTCAATTTCCGCGGCATCGGCCGCAGTCAGGGCGAGTTCGACCACGGCACCGGCGAATTGTCTGACGCGGCGGCGGCACTCGACTGGGTCCAGTCGCTGCATCCGGAATTCCAAGAGCTGCTGGGTCGCCGGCTATTCCTTCGGCTCGTGGATCGGCATGCAGCTCTTGATGCGCCGACCCGAGATCGAAGGCTTCATCTCGATCGCCCCGCAGCCCAACACCTATGACTTCTCGTTCCTGGCCCCCTGCCCGTCATCGGGCCTGATCATCCATGGCGATGCCGACAAGGTGGCGCCGCCGAAGGATGTGCAGGGCCTGGTCGACAAGCTGCATACGCAAAAGGGCATCACCATCACGCAGAAGACCTTGCCCGGCGCCAACCACTTTTTCGCCAACGACGCCGATCTTTTGATCGAGGAATGCGCCGACTATCTCGATCGCCGGCTGGCGGGCGAATTGTCCGATCCGCGGCCGAAGCGGCTGAGATAAGCAGGGAAAGGCGGTAGCGCCGATGTACGAGCCTCCCCATTTCCAGGAAACCCGACCCGATGTCCTGCACGGACTGATCCGGTCGCATCCGCTCGGCATGCTGATCTCGAACGGCCCCGATGGGCCGGTCGCCGACGCCATTCCGTTCCTGCTCGACGCCGGGGCGTCACTGAGCGGCAAGCTGCGCGCCCACCTGGCCAGGGCCAACCCGCACTGGAAACTTATCGCGGAAAACCCGTCATCACCGGTACTGGTCGTCTTCCAGGGCACCGACGCCTATGTGACGCCGTCCTGGTACGAGACCAAGCGCGAGACCGGCAAGGTGGTGCCGACCTGGAACTATGCCATCGTGCAGGTGCGCGGCACCGCCAAGGTTATCGACGACCAGGACTGGCTGGCGCAGCAGATCGCCGACCTGACCATATCGCAGGAAGGCCCTCGCGAGGCCCCCTGGGCGGTGACCGACGCGCCGCCGCCCTTCATCCAGTCGCAGATCAAGGGCATCATCGGGCTGGAAATCGAAATCAGCGAGATCCATGGCAAGTGGAAGGTCAGCCAGAACCGTCCCGTCGCCGACCGCGTCGGCGTCGCGCAAGGTCTCGAAAGCGAAGTCGCCAACGCATCCGACATGGCTCGCCTGGTACGGTCCTACGGCGGCCTGGACAGCAATTAATCAGGCTTCGACCTATCTCTCCGGAGCAATCAGCCGGAACGACGCTTTTCGGACCGGCAATCCTGACGGCGTCGGACGGAAGATGAAGCCGAGCCGGGCAAAGACCAGTCCGCAGGCGAGCGCAAAGGCGCAGCCAAGGCCGAAGCCGGCAACGGTGTCGCTGGGATAATGGGCGCCGACGAAAACCCTGGTCGAGGCGAAACAGGCGGTGATCGCCAGGGCGATATACCAACGCCTCGGGAACAAAAGCAGGAGAACGCCGAAGACCGCCCCCATCGTCGTGGCATGGCCTGAGGGGAAACCGGCGAAGCGTGCGTCAAAGGCGAAGGGATGCAGGGCGAGCACGCCAAAATCCTGGAAGTAGAGCGGGCGGGCCCGGCCGATCGCATATTTCAGGACATTGACCAGCAGGCCGGACAGGCCGACGGAACTCAGCACCAGGAAAGCCAGGCAGGTCCAGTTGTAGGCCAGCATCAGCGATCGCCGTGAAAGGCTGCGCCAATCGGTCAGGTTGGCCGCGACGAGCAAAAGCGCCGACGGGATCAGATACCAGCCCCCGAGAGCGAATTGGGTCAAGAATTCGGCAAGCCTCGCCCCCGACCATTGGCCGTGAACCATCCCAGCCGGTGTGTCGAGGCGAACGAATGCCGCCCCGGTCAGTAACACCCAAACCACGAGCCAAACCGGCCATGCGATGTTGGGGTAACGTGCGGGACGAACGGCAAAACGCCTTCTGACGATCTGCAAGGTGTCGCGAAAATTGTCCATGGACCGGCGGCCAGCCGCAAGAAGCGTGGCGAAAACGGAAGGGCGCGGTTTCACGAGCATTGGGAGTTCGACCCCATTGTTGCCGTCATGGGCATCGACGAGCCGTCATGGAGCCACACGATAGAGGCCGAGCGACAGTTTGTCTCCCGACGAATAGTTGAGGCCGTCGATCTCGGCGACGCGGTTCACCGATTTGCCGCGCACCGACAGCATGCCGTTCAGTTTCTGCTCGTCCCCGATCGGCGCCAGCCCCAACGCGCAAGCCGGATCGGCAAGCAGATGTTCCGCCACGCCGCCGACATCGGTCAGCACCGTCTTGGTGCCGACCAGGAACACCAGGCTCGGTTCCTGATACCGCGCCGAAGCCAGCAACGTCGTGTCGCAAGGCTTGTTGGCAAGCACTGCCTGCTTGATCGCCGGGCTCAGCCAGATCGGCTTCAGCGACGGGGCGATGACGCCGAACAGCAAGGCGTAGGTGATGCCGGCACAGGCGGCGGTGGCGCCGATGCGGGGCAGCGGCACCTGCAACTGCCGCGAAAAAGCGAAGTAGCCCGTGCCGAGTGCGGCGGCAGCCGCCGGAATGCTCCACCAGGAGAAGGTGTGGGTGATGTAGATCGGCGCGCCGATGCAGACCGCCGCCAGGCCGAGGCTGACCACGACCAGACCGAAGGCGGTCGACCACCACAGCCATTGCTGCCAGCGCTTCAGCGGGGCATTGGCATCTTCCGGCTGCAATGTCAGCAGCCAGCCGATCAGCAGCGCCATGCCGGGATAGGCCGGCAGGACATAGTGCGGCAGCTTGGTCGGGATCAGCTCGAACACCAACCAGAACGGGATATACCAGGCGAGGCAAAAGCGCAGCCTGACATCGTCGCGCAACCGGTTGAGGGCCTGAAGGCCAGCGCCGACCGCGATCAAGCCAAACGGCCACATGAACAGCGAATAGGTCAGCATGTAGAAGCCGGGCGGCAGGCCGTGTGATTCCTCGCCCGAGGCGACCTTGCCGAGCATGTCCTTGCCGACGGCCTGCTGCAGGAAAGCACCATGGCTTTTCCAGGTGATGGCGGCGAGCCAGGGCAGCGCGATCACCACGACAAGCAACAGGCCACGTCCGACCCTGAGTTTCGACAGCCAGCGCCCGTCGCGCTCGAAGGCGAACAGCGCCGCGATGGTCAGCGCCGACAAAAGCGGCGCGATCGGCCCTTTGATCAGGATGGCCGCGCCTTGCGCGATCCAGAAAATCCACCAGAGATGGCCGGCGACCGGCTCGCTGCGGCGGGATGCCAGGTAAATCTGCGCCAGCGCGCCTTGGGCCGCCACGCAGCAGGCCAGCAGCATCGCATCGGTCTTGGCGTCGCGGCCCTCGAAGGCCGTGGCGAAGATGGCGGCCATCACGAGGCCGGCGGCGATGCCGGCATTGGCGCCGAAAAGATTGGTTCCCGTCCAGGCGATCGCCAGCACCGCAATGGCAATGCCGAGTGCCGAGATCGTGCGGTAGACCCAGATCGGGGCTTCGGCGCCCTTACCGCTCAGCGTCACGGCGGCGGATTGCAGCCAGTAGATACCGACCGGCTTCTGGTACCGTGACGCGTCCTGAAAGCGGATGTCGACATAGTCGCCGCTCTCCGCCATCTGCTTGGTCGCCTGGACAAAGCGCGACTCGTCACGGTCGATCGGCGGCAGGGATGCCAGCCCCGAAAGCGTCATCACCAGGCTGAACAGGAAGAGAAGGATGTAGTTCCTGTTCAACGCCATGCTTGAGCCTCTCTGATCATGTCTTGACGGGCAGCTCAATCGACCTTGGTCATCGCCGCCGCCTTGCGCTCATTGGCGATCAGCCAGAGATTTCTGACATAGATGAACATGCCCATGGCCTGGCCGGCGATGAACACCGGATCCTGACGCACGATGGCATAGATCAGCAGCAGGCCGCCGCCGAACAGGGAAAAGAACCAGAAGGCGACGGGCACGACGCTGCGCTTGGCCTTTTCAGATGCCAGCCACTGCACGACGAAACGCATGGTGAAGAAGAATTGGGCGATGAACCCCAGCAGGATCCACGCGTCGAATTGCTTGACAAAAACCTGGTGAAGCCAGGTTCCCAATTCCTGAAGCACGTTAACCACGCTTGATTTCCTCTACTTTTGGCATTCTGCGGCGCCTGCGGCGCAGCCACCAGACACCGCCGAGATCGAGCGCGCCCTGCAGGCCGCGGTCGAAAATGCCGTAGTTCGACTTGCCGTGGCGGCGCGAGCGGTCGACGACGTCGCAATGCACGACGCGATAGCCTTCCTGAATGACCAGGGCCGGGACGAAACGATGCGTGCCGTCGAAGAACGGCAATTTGCGCAGGACATCGGTGTGGACGGCCTTCAGGCCGCAGCCGGTGTCGCGCGTCTCATCATGCAGGATGGCGTTTCTCAGCCAGTTGGCGAAGCGCGACGCCAATTGCTTGACCTTGCTGTCGCGGCGCTTGAGGCGCTGCCCCTGGGCAGCGCCGAAATCTGGCCCGGCCTGCCGCAAGGCATCGACCAGCACCGGAATGTATTGCGGATCGTTCTGGCCATCGCCGTCGATCGTGGCGATGATGCTGCCGCGCGCCGCCCAAGCGCCCGAGCGCACCGAAAGGCTCTGTCCGGCGGATTTCTGGTGCCGCAATTCCCGCACCGGGAACGGGCGAAGTGCCGTCTGCTCGGCCAGCACCGCAGCGGTCTCGTCGGTCGAGCCGTCATTGACGATGATCAGTTCGAAGTCGCGCCCGGCCATCGCCGCCTCGATCTCGTCGATCAGCAGCGGCAGGTTTGCCGCCTCGTTCCTGCAAGGAATGACGATGGATATCAATGCGTCCGGCATGTCGCGTCGGGGCTCTGTCGTCGGATATGGCATTAATGGATGCCGTGCGGTGCCGCTCGAGGTCGTGGGCTGCAAGAACCTTTGGCGCGGCGCCTCATTACGCCAGCCGAAACGATGAAGCAAGCATTCGTGCCGGACGGCTCGTCGCACCGTTTCGACAACGGGTGATCGTCAGGACATCTTGCGATCCTTCGCATGGCAATCCGCCGCAAAAACCGGATTCCACTTTTCGCTGATCGCGAACACTTGGTTGGGGCGCGATCCGCCGCAAAACCGGATTCCACTTTTGCTGATCGCGCTTGGATGCTAAACGCGCCCGTTCACACATGCCCGGCCGGACCGGGCGGACGCTTTCGGGAAACAAAATATGCCTGCCTTCAAATCCGATTTCCTGCGCACGATGAGCGAGCGCGGCTTCATCCACCAGATTTCGGATGAAACCGGCCTCGACCAGCTTTTCGCCAAGGAAACGGTCACCGCCTATGTCGGCTACGACGCCACCGCCACCAGCCTGCATATCGGCAATTTGATCTCGGCGACCATGCTTTACTGGCTGCAGGAGACCGGACACCGGCCGATCGCGCTGATGGGCGGCGGCACGTCGATGATCGGCGACCCGTCTTTCCGCGACGACCAGCGCAGCCTTTTGACGCCTGAGGCGATCGCCACCAACATCGAAGGCATAAAGCGCATCTTCGGCCGCATCCTGCGGTTCGGCGACGGCCCGAGCGACGCCATCATGGTCAACAATGCCGACTGGTTGATGAAGCTCAACTATGTCGAGTTCCTGCGCGATGTCGGCCGGCATTTTTCGGTCAATCGCATGCTGACCTTCGACAGCGTCAAGCTGCGGCTCGACCGCGAGCAGTCGCTGTCGTTCCTCGAATTCAACTACATGATCCTGCAGGGCTACGATTTCGTCGAACTCGCCCGGCGCCAGAACTGCCGCCTGCAGATGGGCGGGTCGGACCAGTGGGGCAACATCATCAATGGCGTCGATCTCGGCCATCGCATGGGCACGCCGCAGCTTTACGCCCTGACCACGCCGCTGCTCACGACATCGTCCGGCGCCAAGATGGGCAAATCGGCAAAGGGTGCGGTGTGGCTCAACGGCGACCTCTTCTCGCCCTATGATTTCTGGCAGTACTGGCGCAACACCGAGGACGCCGACGTCGAGCGCTTCCTGAAGATATTCACCCGCCTGCCCCTCGATGAGATCGCGCGGCTGGCCGCACTCGGTGGCTCCGAGATCAACGAGGCCAAGAAGATCCTGGCCACGGAGACGACGGCGATCGTCCACGGTCGAGACGCGGCAAACCAGGCCGAGGAAACCGCGCGAAAAACCTTCGAGGAAGGCGCGCTCGCCGAAACATTGCCGACCGTCGAGGCCAATAAGGCCGTGCTGGAGGCCGGCGTCGGCATCCTGTCGCTGCTGGTCACGGCCGGGCTGGCAGCGTCCAATGGCGAGGCACGGCGGCACATCCAGGGCGGTGCGGTGCGCATCAACGACCAGTCTGTCAGCGACGACCGCCGCATGGTCACGCTTCAGGATTTGAGTCCGGAAAACGTCGTAAAGCTTTCACTGGGCAAGAAAAAAGACGTTTTAGTGCGGCCGGCCTGATCATCCCCGGCGCCGCATTCAGATCACCACCCACTGCGGTAACTTTCAAGATTTCGCCCTCGCTGCAAGGCAGCTATCAACGCAGGTGTCGTGGCGTGACAAGGGTTCCGGCACCGGCTGTGGGGAGGTTACGCCGCCGGCACTTCCTACATCCCCCCGCCGCAGCCGTCGGAAAGGTCCCACACATCCACGATCTGCTTGCCGTCAAAACCATGCTCGTGGATCAGATATTTCGCCAGTCCACCATATGTCTTCCAGCGCCAGCATTGGCAGCAGCATGGTCCTTTCTCCTCGGAATTGGCCATCGCGTAGTCATAGGCCTTCTGCTCGTCGTCGCTGAGTTTCTCATCATAGTAAGGGATCATCTTCTGTGCGACGCCAGCCGGAATGTCGTACGGATCGCTCGGGATCATCTGGATGGCGCGGTACTTGGTCAGGCCGTTCACCTGCTCGACATAGCGTTTCATTTCCATCGGGCTGCAACATGAGCCCGTGATCCGCGACACAGCCGGCATGGTCGCGATCGACTCCGTGAATTTGGCCGAGCAGGTGCTGTTGCCGTTCTGGCTGAGATCCTTGAACCGCTTGGCCAATTCCAGATCGTCGGCGGCGATTGCCAAATCGGCTCGCGTTAGAAAGCCCGCAACCATAGCGACGCCAAACACGCCAAGAACAATGGTGCGCCGGTTTGGGGTGCTGGTCATTTGCCGGCCCTTGCTTGCCTGATCAATTTCTTCATCGTCTCAAGATCGGTCGCACCCGGAAAAATCTGATCGCCAACGACGAAGCCCGGCGTTCCCGTGATCTTCAGCGCCTGCGCCAACTCCGTGTTGCGATCGATCAATGCCTGGATGTCGGGCTGCTGCATATCGCTCTTCATCCGCTCGACATCGAGCCCAGCCTCACCGGCAATCCTGAGCACTATCGCTTCTGTCACTCTTGTGCGAGCCCCATAAAGCGCCTTGTGGAATTCCTGATATTTGCCCTGGCGTTCGGCCGCCAGCGCTGCCTTGGCCGCGAACAGGGAGTCCGGGCCGAGGATGGGGAATTCCTTGTAGACGATTTTGAGCTGGGGATCGTCAGCCACGGCCTGATCCATGATCGGCGCCATCACCCGGCAATAGGGGCAATTATAGTCGAAGAATTCGACTAGCGTGACATTGCCGTCAGGATTGCCGCCGATAGGGCTCTGCCTGTCGCGGAAGACGTCGTCAGCGCGCGCCTTGAGCACCTGCTTCGCCTGGGCTGCCTCTGCTTCGCGCTGGCGCTCGTCCAAGCTTTGCAACGCCTGCACGAGAACCTCCGGATGCGCCAAGATGTAGTCGTGTATCCTAAGGTCGAGCTGGTCCTGGGACATTTCGCCGGCCGCGAACGCCGCCCCTCGAGCGCCCTGAAAGCTCGGATTGAGCAGGAGCCATCCGGTCAGTCCGGCAAGCAGGAGCATGTGAGCCAGCCTGCCACACCGATGCGCTTGTCTGGTGATCATAGGTGTTTCTCCTTGTAAGGGGTCATTGTCCGGCAGGTTGCGCCGTCGCACCGATCCCCAACACCTGGGCATCCACCTCGATTGCGCCGGCTTTCTCGAACGTCAGGGTGAGCGGTACGGTCTCACCCTCCTTGAGTTGGTGATTCAGCCCAAGCAGCATCATGTGGATGCCGCCAGGCTTGAAGACGACCGGGACGCCGGGATGTAACTCGATAGCCAAAAGCCGGGTCATCTTGGCCACACCATTGTCAACGGCCATGGTGTGAAACTGAATTTTTTCGGCGACTGGACTTGTCACGTTCAGCAAACGATCCTCGTCAGGCCCGTGGTTTGTCACCGTAAGATAGCCTCCGCCGGTGACCGCCATCTTGGGCGTTGCCCGCGCCCAAGCCTTTTCGACCACGATCTGGCTCGACGCGGCGACGGCATCGCCGACGCTCAACAGGCCAAGGGCCAGCACGACAGCTGCGTAAATGGTCCTCACTGTTTCACTCCTTCGTTCAACGATCGGCGATCAAATGGAACACTTTGGCAGCAGCGTGCATCGCCTGCGCTGATCGGTCCTACCAAGTTAGAAGCCGCCAGCCTTGCAGCCGTCGGCTCGTCGTCAGTCGGAACTCCGAGATCGGTTGCTGATTGCTGCCTGCCGGACGATCCGCCTGCTATCCGGTTCATGCACAGGCCAAGCGCGCACATAGCAAGGCAGGGCAGCAGGCTGAGCAGCACCGGCGCGATGCCGGCGGCGACCAGCCATGACCATTTGAAGGCAAGGCCAGCGGCAACGATGACCGCGCCAGCCGCGATCAGGCCACGCCGACCCCGGAGATAGGGGCGAACACCCGGGAGAAAATCGCGGCGCGACGAAGTCTCGCTGGCCTGGGTCAATTCAGTGGTGCTCATGTCATTTCCTTTCTCATTTTGTGGCGATACGGCCGCGGATGAAGTCGACCATGTCGGGTGCATCCCATTCGGCCGGGCCGATCAGTCGGCCGATTTCCTTGCCGTCACGATTGATCAACAGGTCGTCGGCAGGCCAACCGCGCCGAGCGCGAAGATGGCCTTGGCCGAAATGTCGATGTTCAGGGCAAGGTGTGTAATGCCGATATCGGCATAGAATTTCTTCACGGCGTCCGGGCCTTTTTGGTCCATGGACAACGCGACGACCTCGAAGTCCGGCCCACCGAGCTTGGCCTGCAGCCGGTCGAGCGTCGGCATCTCCTTGCGGCAAGGCGCGCACCACGTCGCCCAGATGTTGAGCAACACAACCTTGCCGGAATAGTCGGCGAGCGTTTTCGGCTGGCCGGCGGCATCCACAAAGCTGATCGCCGGCACCACTGAAGGCGCTTCCAGAACGGCAAGGTTCTGCGGCGCCTCCGCCGCCCTGGCGGGCAGCGGAATCGCCAGCAGCACGCCGATCATGGCGATGGCCTGTTTGCTTTTGTTCACGGTGCTTACTCCGTAGCGTAGACGGTCGGCGCCTTGCCGTCCTTGGTGAAGGCGTAGATCGTCCAGGTCTCGCTTTTTCGCCGCCCATGCCGGGCGCGCCCGCCGGCATGCCGGCCAGCGTGATGCCGGCAATGGCGGGACGTTCCGTGAGCAGCTTCTTGACGATGTCGACCGGCACCAGGCCATCGACGACATAGCCGTCGACCATCAGCGTGTGGCAGCCTTCGAGGTCGGCGGGCACGCCGGCATCGCTGCTGATCTGCGACAGATTGTTGACCGGCTTGATATCGACCTTGAAGCCGTTGTGCTCCAGATAGTTGGCATAGGATTCACAGCAGCTGCATTGCGGGTTCTTGTACATCACCGCATTGATGGTCGCCGCGAATGCGGGCATCGGTGTTGCGATGAGCAGCGAGAGGGCGGCGAGGCGATAGGTCAGCTTCATTTGCAGTTCTCCTTTGATGGTGTGGTTCAAACTCATTTCACGCGGAACACGGTCATCAGGCCGGCCATCTGGTGGTCGGCGACATGGCAGTGCAGCATCCAGTCGCCCGGATTGTCGGCGACAAAGGCGCATTCGATCACATCCTTGGGGGGCATCAGCACCGTGTCCTGCCACTGCCGGTGCGGCACCGGCGCGCCGTTGCGAGAGAGCACCGACAGGCTGAAGCCATGGACATGCATGGGGTGCCACCAGGCGGTTTCGTTGCGCATGGTGAGATGGCAAGAGGCGCCCCGTTCAAGCGTGAACTGCGGCGCCATGCCGGCATGGCCGTCGCCGGTCATCGACATGCCGTTGATCGCCCAGGCGGCGCCACCGTTCATGCCCGGCATCCCCGTGCCCATCATGCCACCGACGCCAGCGAGCTTGCCGCCGCCCATCATGCCGCCTTGCAGCATGATCTCCTGGCGCACGGCGTTCGCCAGGTCCGGCTCGGGCAACGGATTGTGCGGCAGGCCGACAGACGCATCGAGTGGATGCGCACGGAGCGGAGACACCTTGTCATAGGCAAGGTTGGTCAGCGTATAGGCAAGCCCGTCATAAAAGTCGTCGATTACGGCATGCCTGCTGCCGGGGTCGCCCTGCATGTCGAACACGATGTCGATGCGCATCGCCGGCGCTAGCAGCAGACGGCCGTTCTCCGGTTCATGCGGGTCACAGGGCTGGCCATCGATGGCGACGACGACCGGCCGGTGACCTTCAAAGCGCAGTGCCATCATGCGGGCAAGCGCGGCATTGGCGAGCCGCAGCCTGACACGCTCGCCGGCCCTTACCCCGAGGTCGGCCGGCACCGCGCCGTTGATGGTGACGCTGTTGCCGACGCGGCCGGACATCGACGCATCCATCGTGCTGCCGAAGCCGCCGGCAATCTGCCCGTTGGCGGCGAGCCGCCAGTCCTGCAGCAGCCATAAAAGATCACGATCGACGAGAACAGGCTCTGCTTCGTCGATAATGAGCGGTCCAGCGAGACCGCGGCCGAGCTGCACCAAGCTGTCCGTGTGGGGGTGATACCAGAAGGTCCCAGCGTCGGGAGGCGTGAATTCATAGACGAAGGTCTCGCCCGGCTTGATGGGTGGCTGGGTCAGGCCTGGGACGCCGTCCATGGCGTTAGGCAGGCGGATGCCGTGCCAATGGACGGTCGTGTCCTCCTCGAGTCCGTTCTCGACTGTGAAGCGAACAGGCTCACCTTGCCGCAAGCGCAGCGTCGGACCGGGAACGGCGCCGTTGTAGGCCCAGACAGCAGTTGATGGGCCGTCGCCGCCACCGAGCCGCGTCCGGCCGGGTGCGATCTTGATTGAGCGTTCGTCGACGGCGGAGGCGCGTGCGGGACGCAGCGAAGTGGACACGGCAAGCCCTGCCCCCGCGACGAGAAAGCCTCGGCGCGAAATGTGGTATTTGAAATCGTCATTCACCCTTCTAGCCCTTTGCGATCTCGATCGATGGCGGCCATGCCGGCATCGACCTGGATTGGCATGAGCGCCCACGGCGCAACGATGCGCGCGCAAGCGATCAGGCGCCGGGAATCAGCCTTGTCTGGGCTGAAACGGCGTCAGGCGCTGGGTCTGGGAGGGTAAGGATCGGGCAGAGAACTTCGCCCGTGCAGGAACGGGGCGGGCAAGGCCGATGGCTGCTGCACCGAGGGAGCCGGCGTCACCCTGAAATCCTGCGGCAGCACGGCAAGCGCTGGCGCTATGCAGATCGGCGCACACTGCATCGGGCCGCCTTTATCGCCCGTGTCCTTGAGGCAGGCATTGCAATCGCCCTTCATGGGTGTCTCGGCCATCTTGCCCATGCCCGTATCGGCTGGCACCATCATTGCACCCGCCATACGGACTGACATGATGCTGGCCTGGGCAGTGGACAGGGTGAAATCCGCAGTCAGGAAGACCGCGAGCAGCACGACCAAAAGATGTTTTGGCGAAAGCCGAGCCATAGCCCACTCAGGCTGACGGCAAAGCATGGCTTTTGCAAGTCCCAAGCCCGTGATGGGCCGATGGTGCGACATCAAGGCCGGAACCTGGCGCGGGTTTTGGCGACACACGGCGGGCTTCATCGATATTCGAAGATCGACCTGAATATGCCCGGTGCGATCACCGACAGCGGGTTGACGTCGAGCACCGGCTTGTTGGCATTGCCCCTGAGACGGTAGGTGACGCCGATCAGGCCGCGGTCGCGGCCATTGCCGAGCAAGGCGCCGACGATGGGCAGTTCGCCGAAGATGCGGTTGAGGCCATAGACCGGCATGAAGGTGCCGGTCATGTCCATATTGTTGTTCTGGTCGTAGAGAATGCCCTGGAACGTCGTGCCGATGCGCGGACCGCGCAGCACGCCATTGGCCAGCTTCAGATAGCCGCTGCCTTTCTCGATCTCGGCATAGCCGCGCTCGAACTTCACCCGCGACGTGTCGAGATTGCCCTTGACCGCCTGGTTGAGGCTGCGGTTGTCGCCGGCCGGCGTGGTCGAGACGATAGAGGCGAGTTTCGGTTCGTTGACGATGAAGAAGTTGCTGGTGTCGACCTTGCCCTTCATCGGCCCGTCGCTGGTTCCTGACAAGGCCAGCGTGATCGCGCCGCCTTCCATGTGCTCGTAGACGTTCAAGAACCTCAATATGGCGCCGGCGTCCGCGGACTGCACGTTGAGCGAGCGCTGGCCACCGCCGGTGGTGTTGCTGATGGTGATGGCCGCGCCCGAACTTGCCGTGGCACTGACCTTCAGTCCGTTCACCCTGGAACCGGCAGCGCTGTAATCGAGCTTCAGGTTGGACAGTTGCTCGTCGTGGAAGCCGGTAAGCTGCTCGACATCGGCGCTGACGGAAATGTTGTCTGTTCCGGTCGTCTTGGTTGCGGTGTCCACATCGGACGTGAACTGCTTGATGAGCGAGCGGGCGTCGAGTGCGTTGCCATTGATGTCGACCGCATAGCCCTTGCCCGACCGCTTCACCGAAATCGCGACATCGTCACCCCGGTTCAAGGTGACCTTGCTGAACTTCGCCGACGATAGGGCGCCGTTGACCAGCACGACGCTGCCGTCGATGGAGAATGTCTTTCCGTCGAGGTTGAAATCGGACAGCGTCGTGGTGTCGCCGGCCTTGGTCATGACGAAGGTGACGTTGGCTGGAACCCCTGCCCCCTTGCTCCAGCCGGCCCAGGGAATGTCCAGCCTGGCGTTGGTCAGGTCGGCCGAGACGTTCTGATTGCCGCTGCCGCTCTTGTCGATCGCGACCTTCACCGTTCCGCCCAGCAGCGGCGTCAGGCCGGGCATGGCGGCGGCACGGATCTTGTCGTCGAGCACCAGCGCCACCTTGCGGCTGCGCGGCGGCCCATCATCGACCAGCGGTTCGACGAGGTCGAGTTCAGCCGGAATGCCGTTCAGCGATGCCTTGGCGGAAATCACTGCCTTTTCGGGATCGACCGTGATCGAGCCGTCGGCATCGGCCACGGTCTGGCCATCGAATGGCTTGGCCAGCGACAGGCCGGTGTAGTCGAGCGACACCAGCCAGTCGAGTTTCGAGGTGTCGACGCCGGACTGCAAGGGAATGTCGGCCCTGACATGGCCGGTAACGTTGCCGGACAAATCCTCCGGCAGGAAGCCGACATGGCGCATGGCATTGATCGGTTCGTAGGAGGCGAGTTCGGCGACAGCCGGCGCCTCCCCCTCGACGTCGATGTCGAGTGCGCCGATGACCGGCGGGTGGTTAGCCGCCTTGACGCTCAGTGTGCCGTTGCTGGCCGCCACGGTGCGGCCGCTGGGCATGAAGACGGTGCCCGAGGAGAGCGAAACATCGACGTCATTGCCGTGGAAGGCGACGACGCCGACTGCGTCGCGTATCGGCGGAATGCGGCCGGCGGTGTCAAAACGCGACCCTTCGATCTGAAAGCGGCCGAACACCTCGTCGGCCGACAGCGGCACGCCGTTGCCGAGGCGGTCGGGCACGACCTGGAATTGGAGATTGGCGTCGACGACGCGGCCGCCGAACAGATTGTTCAGCACCCAGAGTCGTGCATTGCGTGCCGAAAACCACGGCCACAGCTGCTTGACGTCCGAGACCGGCATGTCATGGACGTTGAGCGCCAGATTGATGCCGGGAGCCTTGCCGTCAACGAACGTAACGGCCGCGGTGCCGAGCACCTCGCCGGGAGCGTCGGAGCGAACCGCGATCTGTTCGGCCACCAATTTGTGGCTCTTGGTCTGATAGACGCCGGCAATGCGGGCGAGGAAGGTCAGCGCGGGCTCGGGTGACTCCGATGGCGCCAGGGTCGAACCGTCGCTGGTCAGGTCGTAACGATAGGAGGGTTCCTCGCCCGCCGCCCCGGTCGCGGGCTTTGGCCCTATCGACCCGCCGAAATTGAAAGAAGACCGGCCGGTTTTCAGCAGTAGCTTGTCCACCTGGATCTTGTTGCTGCCATCGACAAGCGTGGCATCGACATCGACGTCGGCCGGGAGCAGCCCGCGGGGACCAAGATCGAGCACGGAACCTGTCGACGACAGGGCGGCCGTCAACCGTGATGCAATGGTGCCGGCTCCTTCCGATCCTGTCAGTTTCAGCGCGACGGCCCCCAACTTCCCGGCGTCGGCCGTGGTGGTCTCGGCAGCCACCAGATCGATGCTTGCATTCAGCGCCGTCACCCGGTGCGCCGCGATATCGCGGGTAGCGGAAGCGGCAACGGTGACCTTTCTGCCATCGACATCGGCCTCGGAGGAAAACTCCATGCCGCCAGGCCCCGACTGTACGACGGTGGCGTCGGCGATCTTGACCCGTTTGATCGCCCCGGTGTCGGGCAGTACGAATTCGACACTGCTGAGTTCGATCCGGCGCAGCGAATCTTCCCGCACGGCGTCCAGCGCGCGATGGATGTTGCCGAACACCGCGGCGGACAGTTTTTCCGGATCGACGAGGCCGTCCTCATTGCGCAATTGCGCTGTCCAGTCGCCACCGGACGGCATTGCCGCCACAACGATATGGGCATCCGAGATCCTGGCGCTGGTCAGCCGCACCTCTCCCCAAAGCAGCGGTATCAGGCGCATGCCGAAGCGCACGCGGCCGGCATCCGCCATCGGCTTGTCATCTGATGTCTTCAGGCTGACGTCGCTCACCTGAAGCGCGACGAAGCTCGAACTGTCGAGCGTGATGCGCGCCGGCCCGACCGCGACATGGACATCGACGCCGGCGAGCTTCTCGATGGCGGTTTCCGCTTCCGCCCGAAGCCGCTCGGAGCCGATGCCGGACGCCCCGACCAGGTAGACAACGACCGCGGCCAGCAGGACAAGCGCGACCATGCCGGCAAATACGCGCGAAAGCATGCGGAAGCCGCGGCCGATCGACGCCTGACCGAGCGGTGGAACGCGGCACGCGGACGGCAAGGTCCCCAGGTCGGTGATCTCGTCACGCCTGAACCTGATCTTCTCGTGCTGCGGTTGCTCCTGATCCACGCAAATCTTCCGTTGTACAAATTCGCTCGTGGACGAATCCCCGGTCGACACTATATCGGTGTGGCTTCGCGCGTAACCTCAAACAAGGGCATCGATATGGCTGACCTCGACGTGGGCGATCTCGCACCGCAGTTCGACCTGCCCCGGGATGGGGGCGGGTCGCTAAGCCTCTCGTCCTCGTCCGGCAAACCCGTCGTCCTCTATTTCTATCCGCAGGACGACACGACGAGTTGTACGCAAGAGGCAATCAGCTTTTCACAGCTGAAACCCGAATTCGAGAAGGCCGGCGCCGTCGTGATCGGTCTGTCCCCCGACAACGTCAAGAAGCACGACAAGTTCAAATCCAAGTACAATCTCACCATCGACCTCGCCGCCGACGAGGAGCGCAAGGTAATCGAGGCCTACCATCTGTGGGTCGAGAAATCGATGTATGGCCGTAAATACATGGGCGTCGAGCGGGCGACGTTCCTGATCGGCCGTGACGGGCGGATCGCTGGGATTTGGCGCAAGGTCCGGGTCAAGGGTCATGCGGAAGAGGTGCTGGAGGCCGTTCGCGCGCTTTGAGCGTCGCGAAGAGCCACACGAGCCGTCCTACTCGTCGGGTGCTTCTGCCCTCGGCTTCGGCCGCCGCTGCGCCCGCCAGGATTTGGCAACATGGCTCACACGATCGGCCAGCGCGGCGAGATGACCGCGCAGGCCACGCGCGCCGATCATCGACGACAGCGTGACCGATTGGGTGGCGAAGCGCCGCTTGAAATCCTCGCCGCCGCAGAGAAAATCAACTTTGGCGAGGCCACGGTCGAGCGACCACTGGATATAGTCCATCATCAGCACCATGCCCGGCGAGGCGCGCTCGTATTCGGGATCATAGGTGGTGACGAAAGCCATCATCGTGCCGTGCTGCTCGAAATTGATCGAGACGGCGACGATCGTGTCGTCAAGTTCCAGCACGAAGATGCGCAACAGCCCGAGCTCGGCCAGCACCGAAATAAGCGCGGTGAGAACGGGCGAGCCCTTGTCGAACAGGTCTGAAACGCGGCCATGCCTGACGAGCCAGAGGCGCTTCAGCGCCGCGACCCGTGCGAGCACCGGCTCGCGCGGGTCGTCAGCATCGAGCAGGCGGAAACGCAATGCACCGCCTTCCTCCATGAACTTGCGGCCACGACGGTAATTCTGCCGGGCCTTCTTGGACAGCGTCTCGAACCATTCCGCCCCACTCTGCCAGGGACCAGCGACACGGTAGCTGATTTCAGCGCGGTGGTTGGGCCGAAGCGCCGTGCCATGGCGCGAGGCCGGGTCCAGAAGGGCATGAACACCGGCATCCGGCAGCAGACGGTTGAGATAGCTGAGGTCGAAGCCGCCCTGGTCAAAAATATACTGCCAGAGGCGGGAGATCGCCTGCGGATCGCTGTCGGGCGCAACCAGCGCATCGCCATAGTCGCTGTGATCCTTCGCCGCCCATTCGAGTATGCGGATGCCGGAGCGCTTGAAGGTAGCGAGCGCAATCACACCCTCGAGCCTGTCGCCGTTCCAGGCAAGCCCGATCCTGAGCGTGCGCCGTTCCTGATGCGGCGTGGTGCGCCACCAGGCCGCGATCCAGCCCGGGTGCTGAAAGACAAGCCCGCCGGCTCGCTGCCAGAGCGCGCTCCAGGCCGGGGCGATCTCGGCCAGGCGCGCCGCCGATGTCACGACTTCGAAGGTGCGTGTGCGCGGGATCGCGAGCACGAAGGGAGCGTTCATGGCCGTGTCCCTTCCGATGATCGCGAAATCCGTGGCTTTCCAGGCCGGATGCGCCTGGCAATATGCCCCCACATCCGCTTCAGCGGCATGACATAGAGGCCGGCCAGCGACTGGTAGTCGCGCACGTCGCGGTCGACCAGACCGAACTTGAAGTCCTCGTCGGGCCTCGGCACGCACAATGTTCCGAAGAGCCGGTCCCAGAACGAGAACAGCAGACCGAAATTCTTGTCGTAGTGGCGCGGATCGGTGCTGTGATGCAGCTGGTGCCAATGCGGACACAGGATCAAATTGCTGAGCGGGCCGAACGAGATCTTGAAATGCGTGTGCCTGACGAAATCCATCATCAGGATGTTGCGCATGACATAGACGTTGACGCCGAAGACGGTCAGTTCAACAAGGTTCAGCGAAATCAGCGACCAGATGCCGAAGCAGATGCCCACGACGACGCCGTCCCAGGCCCGGTTCATCAGTTCGTCGAGCGGGTGGACCCGGTCCTTGGTGATCCCGACCATCACCTCGGCCGAGTGATGCACCTTGTGCAATTCCCAAAGCACGGGATAGCGATGCTGGGCAACGTGATAGAGATAGTAGGAAATGTCGTAGGCGAGCAGCATGGTGACGGTGAAGATCAGCACCGTCACCGGCCCTGCCGGTCCCTCGATCAGCGGCGGCTGGAACTGGAAGAGTGTCGAAAACAGCCAGTTGGTGCCGTAGCCCACCGCCGAGACGAAGACAATTCCAGCGGGCAGCATGAGGAAGGGCATCAGCGCCTTCTTCGTCACCCAGAACATCAGGTCGGCCTTCGCCGAGGGATGGGTGATGACCTCATGCGGGATGACGAACTCGAAGAACTCCTTCCAGCTCTTCTTTTCGACCGTGCGCCAATAGGCCACGAGCGCGCTGACAAGGGCCGTCAGCAACAAGAGCCCGGTCGCCAGCAGACTGGTGCCCGACAGCTTGTCGAGGATCTTGCTAACCAGATCGCTCAGCATCCCTTGGACCGCCATCTTCGATAAAATCCCAAACCCCATCGCGCTTTTACTCGAAAACCGTCAAGTAAATGCAATTGAAGACAGTTAAGGAACTCTGGACCTCCGCGAGCGACAGGCCGTATGGCGGGCAGCAGATTGGTGCTCTTCGCCAATGACTTAGCGGCATGAAGGCCGCTCCCCTGGCGGTTTCATGCAACCCTTTGCCCGCGCCGCGTGCATTCCGCGCCACGCAATCGGTCCAGAAAGCCTTTGTTAACCTTAATAATGTGTAGTCAGGCAGTCGTGGTGTCGTAAACGAAAGCTTGGTCCCGTGAACGCAACCGGTCAGTCCGCAATCTTCGGCAGGCGCAAGGAACCCCACACGATCATCATCGCCCGCGGCAACGAGATCAGGCATTTCACGATACGGCCCTGGCTCGCGGCATTCATCGGTTCAGCACTCGCCGCCATTGCCATCGGTTACCTCATGGCCACGTCCTATCTCGTTTTGCGCGACGACCTGATCGGCGCCACGACCGCGCGCCAGGCGCGCATGCAGCAGGCCTACGAAGACCGCATTTCAGCACTTCGGGCCCAGGTCGACCGCATCACCAGCCGCCAACTGCTCGACCAGCAATTGATGGAGACCAAGGTCAGCGAACTGCTTGAACGCCAGACACAGCTCAGCCAGCGTCACGGTCGTCTTGGCCCGCTGCTCGAACGCGCCGAGAATGACG
Organism: Mesorhizobium kamtschaticum; assembly: GCF_056174585.1. Taxonomy (NCBI): domain Bacteria; kingdom Pseudomonadati; phylum Pseudomonadota; class Alphaproteobacteria; order Hyphomicrobiales; family Phyllobacteriaceae; genus Mesorhizobium; species Mesorhizobium kamtschaticum. The sequence continues at coordinate 5,235,751 of NZ_CM149691.1, forward strand.
TCGGAACGGTGCCCACTGAGGATCCGGCAGCGGCTGCCAAGCCTGACAAGCACGCCGAGGTGACCGGCAGCATCAGCCAACCGGCGCAGAACTACGCGGTCGCCAGCCTGAGCGCCGACCTCGGCGCCGCCGATACCAGGCCATTTTCCCTATGGTCAACGCGCACCGATCCGCTGCCCAGCGATTCAGCCGCCGATCGTGCCGACAGGCTGTTCGTCTCGATCAACCAGTCGCTGAAATCCATCGAGAACGAACAGCTCACCCGCATCAGCACGCTTGCAGACAATGCCTACAAGAGCGCCGACGCGATCACCCAGGCGCTCCAGGCTGCGGGCCTGCCGGTCGACAGCGATTTCGGCAAGAATGAGAGCGATGTCGGCGGCCCGCTGATCCCGCTCGACAGCTCGATGATGTTCGACAGCAAGGTCAAGGAACTGGACGAGGCGCTGGATACACTCGACCATCTCAAGAAAGAAGCCCGCCAGCTGCCGCTGGCCAACCCCGCCCCCGGCCACTCCGTCACCAGCCCGTTCGGCGTGCGCACCGATCCCATCCTCGGCACCGCAGCGCTGCATTCGGGCATGGATTTCAGGGCGCCGATCGGCATGGACGCCAAGGTCACGGCGCCTGGCGTTGTCACCAAGGCCGGATGGAATGGCGGCTATGGCCGCATGGTGGAAGTCGATCACGGCAATGGCTTTGCGACCCGCTACGGGCACCTCAGCGAAATCGACGTGACCGTGGGCGAGAAGCTGGGCGCGGGCGCCGTCATCGGCAAGACCGGCAGCAGCGGCCGCTCGACCGGCCCGCATCTGCATTATGAAGTGCGCCACAATGGCGAAGCGATCGATCCCCTGCGCTTCCTCACCGTCGGCAAGAAGGTCGCCCAGTTTCTCTGAGGCGCACCGGTCCTGACCTGATTGGCACTCAATACCTCTCAACCAAATCTGACCCGCTTTGCAACCAATCCAGATCTGGGTGATCGCTGTCCGTGCCGGCCTCGACTGCCTGCCGGTGGCTTCGGTTCTTGCCTGAACAGCGACCTGGCCAGCACCTCACCCAACGCGCTGGCAAGCGACTTGTCCACGGCCCTTCGGCCTGCCGGTGTTGACACAATTCCAGTTGTAGGATGATATGTATAACCATACGCCACAACACCAGCGCCACTCCGATAATGACCATTCATGGCACTTCGCCTGACGTCCTTGCCGCCCTGGAGCATCTCCTGGGGCAAGGCGGCATGGCTGCCGATGCGGCCGGCATGGCGAAATACCTCGTGGACTGGTCCAGCGACCATCATGGCGGCGCGCTTGCGGTGCTGAAGCCAGCCTCGGTCGCCGAGGTTCAGGCCGCGATTCGGCTGTGCGGCACGCTTGGGCTGGCGATAATCCCGCAGGGTGGCAACACCGGGCTTGTCGCGGGCGCGATCGACATCGGCACGGCCCACGGCGCGGTGATCATCAGCCTGGAGCGGCTGAACAGGATCCGCTTGGTCGACACTGACAATTTCATGCTGCAAGCCGATGCCGGCTGCATCCTGCAGCACATCAAGGATGCCGCCGAAGAGCAGAACTGCCTGTTTCCATTGGCGCTCAGCGCTCAAGGCAGCTGCCAGATCGGCGGCAATGCGGCAAGCAATGCAGGCGGCGTCAACGTGTTGCGCTACGGCATGGCCCGTGACCTCATCGTCGGGCTGGAAGTCGTGCTGCCGGATGGCGAATTGTGGAGCGGCTTTTCCGGCCTGCGCAAGGACAACCGCGGCTACGACCTGAAGCAGCTTTTCATCGGCGCCGAGGGCACACTGGGCATCATCACTGGCGTCGAGGTCAAACTGTTTCCGAAACCCGGCAGGGTCGAGACGGCGTATCTGGGGCTTCCTTCGTTCGAGGCGGCGATAGCGCTGTTCAGCCAAGCCCGACGCGGATGCTCCGACCTGATATCCGCCTTCGAGATCATCGGATCGGAATGCATGGAGCTGGCGCGTCTCGTCGACCCGGACATCGTCGCGCCGGTCACGGCCCCTGTCCATGTGCTGATCGAATTGTCGTCGAGTGCCGCGATCGATCTACGCAGCCTGCTGGTGAATTTCCTTGCCTGCACAATGGAAGAAGACCTCGTCACTGAGGCCGTCCTGGCCGAGAGCGGCGCACAGGCCAGGGCGTTCTGGGCCATTCGCGAAGGACTGGTCGAGGGCCAGGCCAAGCGCGGCTACCACGTGCGTACCGATCTTTCGGTGCGTATCTCCGACATCCCAACGCTCGTCGTTCAGGCCCGCGATTTTGTCGCGCTGGAGCATCCGGGCTGGATTTCCCAGGCCTATGGCCACGCGGGCGACGGCAACATCCATTTCAACGTCCTGCCGCCGCTCGACCTTGCCGAGCCCGACGCCCGCGCCAGGGGCGCCGCCATCACCACCGGGTTGTACGACATCACGAACGCCCTCGGCGGCTCGATCAGCGCCGAGCATGGCATCGGGCGCACCCGACAGCCTGCCTACTGGGCCGGAATGACCCCTATCCATCGCAAGCTCGTCAGCGCGCTGAAACATGCCATCGACCCGGGCGGGCTGATGAACCCTGGCTGCCTCTTTCCCGCGACGGAGACTTCTTCATGAAACAACGACTGGCCGCCATCGGCACTGTCGAGGCGCTGCCGCATCGGGTCGCGGCGTTCCTCAGCCGCGAGATCGAGTCCGGCGACCTCAACCCGGGCGCCCTGCTGCCGACGGAACAACAGCTCTCCGAAAAATTCGGCGTCAGCCGCAACGTCGTGCGCGAGGCGATCGCACAATTGCGCGCCGACGGCATGGTGGAGGCGCGGCAAGGCATCGGCTCCTTCGTCCTGGCGCCGGAGCAGCGCGCGGCGATCCGCATCGACCGCGAGACTCTGAAGGAAGGGCAGAACATGGAGCGGCTGTTCGAGCTTCGCTGCATCCTCGAGGCCGAGTCAGCCGCACTCGCCGCCGAACGCCGCGACCAGGAGCACCTCGACGCCATCAAGGCAGCACTCGACCGTATGAGCGGCGAGGAACGCTGGGAGGACGGCAGCATCGACGCCGACCTTCTGTTCATCGCGAAATCGCCCGGGCGACGGGCAACAGCTACATCCACACCTTCATTTCCTTCGTCTGCGAACAGATCCGCCGCTCGATCTATTACGCAAGGCAGACCAACCCCTTGCACGATCTGGTGGAAGTCAATGTCGGCGAGCATGTGCGCATCTATGAGGCGCTGGTCGCCGGCGACGCGGCAGCAGCCGAAGCCGCGATGCGCGCGCACATCATCGGCGCGGCCGACCGTGTCGGCGTCAAACTGCCATTGCGCACCCGGCGTACCGAAGGAGGCCAATAGCCATGTCGCTGGGGACCGCATATCGAATTTCGGATGTCTGCCTTCTCGTCGAGGATATCGAGCGGACGGTGGAGTTCTATGTCGACAGACTGGGCTTTCGCCTGCGTCGCCGCGCCGAGGGTTTCGCCGACTTCCACAGCGAAGGCGTGACACTGGCCGCCTGGGAGATCGACCATATCAGCCGGCATACCGGCGTCTCGAAACTGCGGTCGCCGCGCCACGCGCACAAGGTCTGCGTCGCCGTCCAGCTCGACGCACCTGACGAGATCGACCAGCTGCATGCCGAGCTGACGGCCAAGGGCGTGCCGTTTTATGGCCCGCCGGAAAACTACGTCTGGAACGCGCGCTGCGCCTATTTCACCGACCCGGACGACACGCTTTGGGAACTCTACGCCTGGCTCGACGGCGGCCCCGGCGACTACCACGATGAACAGCCGTAGACGACACCGCGCCAAGGGAACGGCGCGCAATGAAGAGACGAGACAGTCTTGCAACAGGAGCGAAAAATGAATGGGAATTACGACATGAACCGCCGTGGCTTCATGAAGTCCGGCCTGGCGGCTGTTGCCGTGGCATCGGGCGGAATGCAGCTGGTGCTGACGCCGGGCGCGAAAGCCGCCGGCAAGGTCGTCATCCAGTATGACTGGCTGATGTCCAACGGCCAGATCGGCGATATCGCCGCCGTCGCCAACGGCTACTTCAAGGATGCCGGGCTCGACGTCGAATTCAGCCCGGGTGGCCCCAACGCCTCGACCGTGCCGCCGGTGATCTCGGGCGCGGCACAGCTTGGCCAATTCTCCGAAACGCCACAGCTGTTTGCCGCGCGCGCCAGCGGCGTGCCGGTAAAGATGATCGCCTGCGGCTTCCGCACCGGCCCCTACGCGCTTACCTCAAAGGCCTCGAATCCGATCAAGGGCGTGGCCGACCTCAAGGGCAAGAAGATCGGCATCCAGCCGACGGCGCGTTTCGTCATGGATGAGATCCTGGCCAAGAACGGCTTGAGCCCGTCCGATCTCACCGTCATCAATGTCGGCTTCGACAAGGGACCGCTGGTGCGGGGCGATGTCGATGCCATTGGTGGCTGGATCACCAACACGCAGGCGCTGAGCGTCGTCGGCGACGACCGCATCGACCTTCTGGTGCGCGACCTCGGCTTGAATTCCTATGCCGATGTCTATTTCGCCACCGATGCGGCGATCGAAAAGGACCCGGACACACTGGCCAAGTTCATCGGCGCGGTTGCCAAGGGCTGGGGCTGGGTGCACGCCAACCCGCAGGAAGCGGTGAAGAAAATGGTCGCCGCCTATCCGGAAATGGACCTTGGCTGGGAAGAGAAGACCGTCAACCTCGTGCTCAAACTCTCCTTCGACGGCGCGACGGCCAAGGACGGCTGGGGCACGTTCGACCCCGCCTCCATCGAAGAACAGCTGGCGCTGCTCGACAAGGTCGGCCAGTACCCCAACGGCCGGCCCAAGGCGGCCGACGTCTACACCACCAAGATCCTCGAACTTTCGGCCACTGAGCGGCCGAAGCTCGACGCGCCCGCCGCCTGATGGCGAATGCGATCGAAGCCAGCAGGCTGGATGTCGGCTATGGCGGCCGCCAGGCGGCCGTAAAGGTGCTTTCCGGTCTCGACCTCAGCGTCGAGGCCGGCTCCTTCCTGTCGATCCTTGGGCCGTCCGGCTGCGGCAAGTCGACCTTGCTGCGCGTGGTCGCCGACCTGCTCGACCCGCTAGGCGGCACGATCAGCGTGCTTGGCGACACACCGCATGCGGTGCGCTCGCGCCGCGATGTCGGCTTCGTCTTCCAGGATTCGACGCTGCTGCCCTGGCGCACGGTGCGCGACAATGTCCGCCTGCCGCTTGGCGTCGGGCAAGGCAGCCTGACCCGCAAGATCGAAGACCGCAGCGACGAGTTGCTGGAGCTGATGGGGCTTGCCGGCTTTGGCGAGCGCCTGCCACATCAACTCTCCGGCGGCCAGCGCCAGCGTGTGGCGATTGCCCGCGCCTTGCTTGGCCAGCCGAAGCTGCTGCTGATGGACGAACCGTTCGGGGCGCTCGACGAGATCACCCGCGATCGCCTCAACGACGAACTTCTCAACCTGTGGCGGCGCACCGGCACGACGATCCTGTTCGTCACACATTCGATTGCCGAAGCCGCCTATCTCGGTGAACGGGTTATCGTTCTCGCCGCCAATCCGGGGCGGCTGATCAAGGATTTGGACCTGCGGCCGCTCAAACAGGATGGCAACCGCTGTACGCGCGAAGACCCGGCGATTGTCGCCGCCATGGCGGAACTGCGGACCGCGCTGGAGCAGGCATCATGAGGCCGGCGCCGCTCTCGCCGCAAATGGCAATAGCCCTGCCCGTTCTCGGCGCGGCTTCGCTGCTGCTTGCCTGGCAGTATCTGCTGCCGCTGCTCGGCGTGCCGGCCTATATCGTGCCGACGCCGACGGCCATATCAGGCGTCTTCCAGAAGAATTTCGCGCTGCTCATGGACAATCTCAGGCCGACGCTGATCGAGGCGCTGGCGGGCTTCGTCATCGGCAATCTGGCCGCCGTGCTGCTGGCGGTCCTGTTCGTGCACAACCGCATCCTGCAGGCCACCTATTTTCCGATCGTGCTGTTCTTCAACACCATTCCGATCCTGGCGCTGTCGCCGATCATCATCCTGATCTTCGGGCTGGGCATGACGCCGAAGATCGTCATCGCGGCGGTGATATGCTTCTTCCCGACGCTGGTGAACATGATCCGCGGCCTGGATTCGGCCAGCGACAATGAGCACGAGCTGTTCCGCGTGCTGTCGGCGACACGTTCGGAGATTTTCTGGAGCCTGCGGCTGCCGCGCGCGCTGCCGATGCTATTTTCCTCGCTCCGCATCGCGTCGGCGACGGCGGTCATCGGCGCCATCGTCGGCGAATGGATCGGCTCGGACAAGGGCCTCGGCGCGCTCATCATCCAGGCGAGCTTCAATTACCAGTCGGACCGGCTTTATGCGGCGATCGTGCTGTCGTCTTGCCTGTCGATCGTGCTGTTCTGTGTCGTGGTGCTGGTCGAGCGCCGGGTCATCAAATACTGAACAGGCATTGCACCGGCTCGTGCAGGCCGTGCACGAGCCGACCTTTGGACTGCATTGGTCAGCCGTTATTTTCCGGTTGCGTCGACAGAAATCTGGTCGCCGCCGAAACCAGGGTCGCCGCGCCGATTTTTAGCGCGGCCTCATCGACACGAAACCTCGGATGGTGGAGCGGAAAGACCGATCCGACCGCCTCGTTGCGGATGCCAAGGCGGAAATAGACCGACGGGCGCTTCTCGCTGAAGTAGCCAAAGTCGTCCGCGATCGTCCATCCGGGCGTGTTGAGAACATTGTCGGCGCCGACGCAGGCCTTGCCGCTGGCGGTGATCAACTCCGCCATCTCAACATCGTTGACGACCCCGGGTTCACCCTTGTGGATGGCGAGTTGCACACTGGCGCCGTGGCTTGTCGCGATCCCCTCCAGGATTTCGCGAACGCGGCGCCAGGCCCGCTCGCGGGTTGCGTCGCTGCCGCTGCGGATGGTGCCTTTCAAGGCGACCTTGCCGGCGATCACATTGTAGGCGCTGCCGCCATTGATGCCGGTGACTGAGATGACCAGGGGGTTGTAAGGGTCGATCTCGCGCGAGACGATCTTCTGCAATTCCCCGACCATGGAGCAGGCCACGGCAATCGCATCGACGCCCTCATAGGGTTTGGCCGCATGCGCCGCCTCGCCGATGACGATTGCATCGAACGTGTCGCACGCCAGGGTGTAGGGACCCGAACCGACCGCGATCTTGCCGGATGGTGTATAGGGATCGACGTGAAGGCAGATCGCGGCGTCGATATCGTCGAGCAGCCCCTCTTCCACCACCCGTTTGCCGCCCGAGGGCGAATCCTCCTCGGCCGGCTGGAAGATCAGGCGGACCGTCCCGCCAAAATCAGCCCTTGATCGATGCAGATGCGCGGCGACCGCGAAACCCATCGAGGCGTGGGCGTCGTGACCGCAGGCATGCCTCACGCCGGGATTGGTCGATGCGTAGTCGACACCGGACTCCTCTTCGATAGGCAAGGCATCGATGTCGGCGCGAATGGCAAGCTTTCGGTTCGACGGCTTGCCGGTGCCGACTACGTCGACCGCCAGGCCAAAGCCCGCGACGTCGCGAATGTCGGCTATTCCCTCGCCGGCTAGCATCTGCCTGAGATAGCGCTGCGTGTTGGCTTCGCTGTTCGACAGTTCCGGATTGCGGTGCAGATGGCGGCGGATCTCGATCATCTGATCGAGAATGCCGGTGTCGATATCGATCGCGCCGAGACTGGCAACACTGCCTGCCATGGCCGAACCCTCAGGATTTGACATGGATCTCTCGCGGGAACTTCGTCAGCGTCTCATGGCCAGTTTCGGTAACCAAAATGGTCTCGCTGATCTCGATGCCCCAGCCGTCCATCCACATGCCGAGGATGGAGTGAACGACGTTGCCGGGCTGGAGCACCGTCTTGTCGCCGGGCCGCAGGCTGATCGTGTGTTCGCCCCAATCCGGCGGATAGGCGACGCCGATCGAATAGCCGATGCGTGACTCCTTCTTCAGCCCGTGGCGTTGAATGACCTTGCGCCATGCGCCCTCGACGGCTTCGGCAGTCGTTCCCGGCCTGACCGCGTCGAGCACAGCGTCCATGCCCTCGATCACCGCCTTTGCCGTGTCCGCGACACGGGTCGGTGTTTTGCCGAGCTGCATCGTTCTCGCCAATCCGGCGGCATAGCGGCGGCAGACGCCGGCGAGTTCCAGCGCAATCGTCTCATTGTCTCCGAACCGCCTGTCGCTCCACATGATGTGTGGGGCCGAGGCATTCTCGCCGCCGAGGATCGTCGGCGGAAGAGCCGTGATGTCGCCGGCGAAGTCCGGGCTGCCGGCGATCTGCGCCGCCTGGATCGAAGCAATCGCATCGCATTCGCGCACACCTGGCGCGATCACCTCGAAGGCCCGTGCCACCGCCGCTTCGGCCAAGGTCGACGCCTTGCGCAAATAGGCGATCTCGGGCGCCGATTTGACCGCACGGATCCAGTTCACCAGCAGATCGGCATCGTGCCACTTCGCATTGGGAAGTCCAGCGACCAGCCGTGCATGCGCTTTCGGCGAGAAATAATAGGCTTCGAGCTCGATGCCGATGTGTCTGCTACCCCAGCCCTTGGCGACGATCCAACTGGCGATCCAGTCCATGGGGTGACGATCGGCACGCTGAACATGATCCTCCGGGAAGCCAACCACGTTCTCTGGTTTCATCCAGGCCGTCAGCAGGCCACCGGCGGCATCCATGGCGCGTCCGATCCAGACGGGCTGGACCTCCTCCAGGGGTACCAACACCACCTGCGGCGTGTAGAACGACCAGCCATCATAGCCGGTGATGTAGTGCTGGTTGGCAACGTCGTTGACGACAAGGAGTTCGAGGCCGCGCTTCGCCATCTCGGCGCGGATCTTGGCAAGCCGCTGCTGGTATTCGTCGCGGGCAAACGGCAGTTCGATCATCTCTACTCCATGCTTTGTTCAACGGTTGCGAGGCTTGCACAGCATTGAAGCGGTTTCGCTATGGCGGCAATCAGCCAAGCGCGACACGTGAACAGGGCCTGGGCCGGATGTGACTTGCGGCTCTCCCAGGATTGGAACGCGGCTTTCGTTTATTTTTGAATTCCATTTGACTGAATAAATCTTTGATGCGAACCTAACGTCAACTGGAGGCGCAAGGCATGGCATTGCGGGGGACCAATCAGGAATTCGGGCGGCCGTACAACCGGCGCATCGTGCTTGAGTCCATCCGCCTTCACGGACCGATCGCCCGCGGCGAGATCGCCAGCCGCGTCGGGCTGACCGTCCAGACCGTATCGACCATCGTTCGCGAGTTGGAGGAGCAAGGCTACATCCTCTCCGTGCGCGAGGAACCCAAGGGGCGCGGGCTGCCGCCGGCGACGCTGCGGATCAATCCCGAGGGCGGCTATGCCGTCGGCATCCACATCACCCCGCTCGGCATCAATGCCGCCCTGATCAATCTGAGCGGCGACGTGATCGAGAGCACTTATCGAGAAGCGCCGAACGCGACGCCCGACCACGCCTTCGACCTGATCGGGGCGATGGTGTCTGAATTGACCGGATTGCGGGCCGGCGGGCGGGTTCTCGGGGTCGGCCTCGCCCTGCCCGGACCATTCGGTGTCGAATCCATGAGTTTTGTCGGCCCGACCACCATGACCGGCTGGCAGGATGTGGCGCTGCGCGATCGGCTGGCGGCCTCGACGGGACTGCCGGCCTTTTTCGAAACCGACATGGCGGCCGCGGCCATGGGCGAGCGGCTCTACGGCCTCGGCGCCCAATTTTCTGAATACTACTATCTCTATTTCGGCGTCGGTCTGGGCGGCGTCATGGTTCATGACGGCAGCGTGCAGCGTGGCGCCTGGGGCAATGCCGGCGAGGTCGGGCATATCCCTGTCGTTCCGGGCGGCGAGGCTTGTCCGTGCGGCAACAGCGGCTGTCTTGAACGGTACCTCTCGCTCGAGGCGCTCCGGCGCTGGAACGGCACAGAGGCCGATTGGGTCGCGGAAGTCGCGCCGATCTTTCACAATGCCATCGCCGTCATCGAGAACCTGTTCGATCCTGAAACCGTCATTCTCGGCGGGCTGGCGTCCACCGATCTGCTCGAACGGCTGGCCGCTTCGACTGGCGGCCTGCACAACTCCGTCTCCGCGCGCAAGGACCGGGTGACGCCGCGGATCATGGTCGCGCGCGGCGGGCAGCATTCCGTGCTGCGCGGCGCCGCCGCGCTTGCGGTTTCCGGGGTGCTGTCGCCGCGCTTCGGCCAGATGTTCGCCGCCGAACGCGAACGCGGCCGCGATCTTCTGACAGCCAAGGAGATTGCGGCATGAGCGAACCGCTGCTGGTGCTCGACAACGTCACCAAGAACTATGGCGCGATCGAAGCGCTGAAAGGCATCAGCTTCTCCATCGGCAAGGGCGAGGTCGTGGCGCTGCTCGGCGACAACGGCGCCGGCAAATCGACGCTGGTCAAGATCATCGCCGGCGGGCTCGAGCCGACCTCTGGCCGCATGCTGTTCGAAGGCAAGGAGTTTCTGGCCCGATCGCCCGCCGAAGCCAAGGCGGCGGGCATCGAAACCGTCTACCAGGACCTGTCGCTGTGCACCAATGTCGACGTGGTGGCGAATTTCTTCATGGGCCGCGAGATCACCAGGAAGGTGCTCGGCATTCCGGTGCTTGACGAGCGCGCCATGGAAGCCGTCGTCGAAAAGGCGCTGGCCAGCGCCGGTACCCGCATTCCGTCGCTGCGCACCAATGTCGAGCATCTGTCGGGCGGCCAGCGGCAGGCCATCGAACTCAATAGGTTCGTGCACTGGGGCGGCAAGCTGGTGCTTCTGGATGAGCCATTCGCCGCCCTTGGCGTCGAGCAGACGCGGCGCGGTCTCGAGATGATCCGCCAGGTGGCGAGCCAGGGCATCGGCGTCGTCATCATCACCCACATCATGCAGCAGGCCTTTCAGGTCGCCGACCGGATCGTGGTGATCCGCCAAGGCGTCGTGGCCGGCGATGTCGCACGCAACAAAACAAGTCCCGATGCGGTGATCAACATGATCACCGGAGAGACGCTTGCCGGTGCCGGACCGGCGGGCTGAGGGACAAAGAGGGGTCCGGCTTAACAGGGAGCCAACGACATGAAGCGAATACTTCTTGCTGTCTTCGGTATCCTGGCACTGGCCTTTGCCACGCTCACGCCGGCATTCGCCCAGTCCAAGGGTGTCGTCTATCTACATGGTGCCGACACTGCTCGACGAATTCCAGACCGGCTCGGTGAGCGCGCTGGAGCTGTTCCTGAAGCAGACCGGCTATGAGATGAAGACGCTGAACGCCGACAACAAGACCGACGCCCAGCAATCGCAGATGAATGACGTCATCGCGCTGAAGCCGGCGGCGATCATCCTGGCCGCGGTCGATTTCAACGCGCTGAAACCGTCGATCGAAGCGGCGCGTGCCGCCGGCATTCCGGTGGTCGAATTCGACCGCCAGATCACCTCGACGCCTTCCGACTTCACCTCGGTCGCCGGAACCGTCGAGATCGGCTATGTCGCCGCCGACCAGGCCGAAAAGCTGCTGAAAGCCAAGAACGGCTCGGTGAAGGGCAAGGTGCTGCAAGTGCTGGGCGATCCCGGCGATCCCTACACGCTCGACATCCAGAAAGGCTTTGAGGAGAAGATGAAGGCGTTTCCGGACGTCAAGATCATCTCGCTGCCGGCCATGCAATGGGAAGCCAGCAACGCCGGCACCATTGTTGCCGACCAGATGCTGGCCAACCCCGACATCGACCTGATCTTCAGCCATGCCGCTCACCTCTCGGTCGCCGCCGTCGCCTCGCTCGAGGCTGCCGGCAAGAAGCCGGGCGATGTCATGCTGATGAGCTCGAACGGCGCTCCGGTCGGCCTCGACCTGATCCGCAAGGGCTGGCTCAATGTCGAAGTCGAGCAGCCGCTCTACGCGCAGGCCGCTGCCGTCGCCATGTTCATGGACAAGGTGGTCAAGAAGCAAGAGATCAAGCCCGGCGAATACGATGTGCTCGGCCTGAAATCGACCGTGACCAAGGAAGCCTGGGGGCCGAACATCAAGATCCCGGGTGCGGCCATCACCAAGGAAAACGTCGACAACCCGGCCTTCTGGGGCAACCAGAAGCCGCCGACGGACACCGTCAAGTCGGTCGAATAGGCACGTCGCCTGAAACGCTCCGGGCCATCGGCCCGGAGCCGATCCTCCGCAATTCCAATCCGCGCATGACTTCGAAAATCAAAAGATGATTTTCGGATATGCGCCAGCCGGGATCAGCCCATGAACCCTCGCACCCGCCATGCCCTGGAGTTCGTTCTCGACAACCTCGTCTGGTTCATGCTGCTGTTCGTGCTGGTGGTCTTCTCCATCTTCATCCCGAACTATTTCCAGCTCGGCATCTTCGCCAACATCATCGAGGCATCGAGCGTGCTCGGCGTCATGTCGATCGGCTTGGCGCTGGTCATCATCGCCGGCCACATGGACCTGTCGGTCGAATCGGTGGCGGCGCTGAGCGCCATGGCTGTCGGCATCCTGTTCTGCTCGTCGGGCATCGGCCTTGGCGTCCAATTGCACCCGGAATGGCTGATGGTTCCGGTGTCGCTGCTGCTGGCACTGACCGTCGGCGGCCTCATCGGCGCCTTCAACGGCTATCTTGTGGTCAAGGTCAAGATGAGCGCCTTCATCATCACGCTGGCCTCCTACATCTGGGTGCGCGGCCTGGTGCTGGTTATTTCAGGCGGCCGCTCGGCGCAGGATCTCGCGCCTGCCATCCGCTGGTTCGGCATCCAGCGGCTGATCGGCCTGCCGCTTACCGCCTGGATCGCCATCGCCTGCTTCGTCGTCTTCTCGCTGATCATGGCCAAGACGCCATTCGGACGTCATCTCGTGATGATCGGCGGCAACGAGACGGCGACCTTCCGCGCCGGCATCCGGGTGAACCGCAACCTCATCATCGCCTTCGTGCTTGCTGGCGCCATTGCCGGCCTTGCCGGCTGGCTGCTGGCGATCCGCACCTCGGGCGCCACCGCCAATCTCGGCGTCGGCCTGCTGTTCAACGCCTTTGCCGCGGTCGTCATCGGCGGCGTCAGCCTCAAAGGCGGGGTCGGCACGCTGCCCGGCGTTTATGCCGGCGTGCTGCTGCTCTCGGCCATCAACACGGCGATCAATCTGATGGGGCTGCCGGCCAACTTCACCCAGGTCATCCACGGCCTGCTGGTGTTGGCCGCGGTGCTGCTGGACGCCTTCAAACAAACCATTCGCCAAAGACTCGCATGACAGGATGGCAGGCATGACCGGACGGCTGAACGACAAGGTCGCGCTGATCATCGGCAGCGCAAGCGGCATCGGCAAAGGCACCGCCCTGCGCTTCGCTGAAGAAGGTGCAAGGCTGGTGCTCGCCGACACCGAGGTCGGGGCCGGACAAGCGACCGCGGATGAGCTTGGCGCCCCTTTCATCGGCACCGACATCTCGCAAATGCGCGATGCCGAGGCCGCGGTGGCATTGGCGCTGAAGCATCATGGCCGCCTCGACATCATCGTGCAGAATGCCGGCATCTATCCCTGGCAGTTGATCGAGAACACCAGCACCGACGACTGGGACCGCGTCATGGCCGTCAATCTGCGCGGCACCTTCAATGCCACCCGCGCCGCACTGGTGCCGATGAAGGCGCAGCGCTACGGACGTATGCTGTTCACCTCCTCCATCACCGGTCCGCATGTCACCAGTCCCGGCCACGGCCATTATTCGGCGACCAAGGCAGGCATCAACGGCTTCATCCGTTCGGCGGCGCTCGAATTCTCCGGTTACGGCATAACCGTCAACGGCGTCGAGCCCGGCAACATCCTGACCGAAGCCATCCAGCAGCATCGCGGTGCCGCCTATATCAAGAACATGGAGGATTCGATCCCGCTCGGCCGGCTCGGCAGCCCGCGCGACGTCGCCAATGCCTTCCTGTTCCTCGCCTCGGACGATGCCAGCTACATCACCGGCACGACCATTGTCGTCGACGGCGGGCAATTGCTGCCCGAAGGCAAGGATTTCCGGATGGTGCCGCCGTGAATCTTTACATCGACGGCATTGGATCGCCCGCCTCCTGACCAGAGGCAACAAGGACAAGCCGCCGCTCGGCACATCAGCCCGGCAAGTATTCCCTCGTAAGTTGCATGGAACGCATCCGCACCTCAAGGGTTGTCTATCAGTGCTAGTCAACCGAGGGATTTGGGAATGGTCGACGACATCAGAACAAGCCATATCTACCAGCGGGCTCAAGCTTTGGCGGAAGGTGGCGTCCACAACTCTCCAGCCGAGATTGTTGCCGCGTTGCTGGCCGAGGGTTATCCGGAAGCAGCCGAGCTGTTGAACACCAAAAACATCCATGCTGATCTGCGCCGGGTTTGTGACGCGGCCGGGCCGCCGGCCACCGCGTATTTCGACATTCGCCATTGACGCGGCGCTGGATGGATTGTGTGACTGGAATGGTGGGCGATGACGGGCTCGAACCGCCGACATCTTCGGTGTAAACGAAGCGCTCTACCAACTGAGCTAATCGCCCGCTCCGGCGCGGACCTTTAAGCGGTCGGGACCGGCTTCGCAAGGCCAAATGAACAGGCGACGCCCTGTTCGCGGGCCGGATTTGTCAACAAAACGCCGGCTGTCAAAAAACCTTCTCCAGTTTGCTGTTATGATGGTTTGGTGCGCTTGACACCCGGTGGCGAACCCCTTATCCAGCGCCCCAACGACGAACACGGCTGACACGTGCTCGTCAATGCGCGGGTGTAGCTCAGTTGGTTAGAGTGCCGGCCTGTCACGCCGGAGGTCGCGGGTTCGAGCCCCGTCACTCGCGCCATTTCTCTCAAGGGTTTCAAACCCTTGGCACAAGGGAAATGTCGACATGAATTGTCAAGGTCCACTTTCAGAAATGAAGTGTCGAGGCGCGGTCGGTGATCGCTACCAGCGCCCATCGTACGCGGCCGACGGTCTTCACAGCCGGCTTCAAAAAAACACTCATGCATGCGTGACGGTGTGGCAAATGGGACGCCACTCCAATAGGCTGAAAAGCAGCTCCTGAACCGACTCCGCCTGGGTTGAGCCGCGTTTGATCTTGCGAATTTCGCTTGCGGATTTGCCCACAAAGCGCTCGATTCATTTCGCAGGTAGCGGAGCTGCACCAGTATGCTGCCGAAACGGTATGGAGGACTTATAGTGTCAATCGCACCAAACATTCCTATACGCACGATATTCACGCTCGTTTACCTGGGTGCCGTGACGACGGTCGCCACCGCCCTTTTCCCAGCGACCGCGTCGGCCGACCGACTGCAGCTGTGCGCGCGCGAGGGCGGCATCTGCCGTCTGCCGTATCCCGCCGAAGTGGTCTATGGCGCCCGGGGCCGCACAACCTCGCGCTATATCGAGCGAAACGCGGTACCCTGCTCAAATCGCGTTTTTGGCGACCCGGCACCGAACAGGCCAAAGTCGTGTTTCATCGTCATGCGCGACCGGGACCAGTCGGATGACAATTACGACGAGCCCCGCCGCGAAAGATGGGCGGCCTGTGCCGACGAAGGCGAATACTGCGACTTCGATGGCCGCAAGGTGGTCAGATACGGGGCGCGTGGCCGATTCACACAAGACGTGTTCCGCAATGGCGTCCAATGCGACAATGATTCATTCGGCGATCCCGCGCCTGATCAAGAAAAACGCTGCTACATCAAGCAGTAAGGCCGGGCCATCGCCTGCGGGACATCTAAAGCGCGTCGCGTCGAAGCCGATTCATGCGACGCGCTTTGGGTCCTTGTTTTGATGCATACCGTTCTCCCAAACCAAGGTCACTTTTGGGCGACATGCATTGGGGCTGGAATAGACTGACGGCTCCGCGAGCCTCAATTATCTCAGCCCTTCGCCAGCAGCGCCTCGACCTCCTGCAGCGTCGGCATCGACGGCGCTGTGCCGGGACGCGTCACCGAAATGCCGGCGACGGCGCAGGCGAAGCGCACAGCCTGCAGCGGCTCCACGCCTCGCGACAGTGCTGCGGCGAAGCCGCCGTTGAAGGCATCCCCCGCACCGGTGGTTTCGACAACCGGCCCGGCACTGATGGCGGGGACATGGTCGGAGCGGCCCTTCGTGTGCAGCAGCGCGCCCTTGTCGCCGAGCGTGACGATGACCGTGCCGACACCCTTTTCGAGCAGCTTGCCGGCGGCGGCGCGGGCGTCATCGACCGAAGAGACTTTTAGTCCGGTCAATTCCTCGGCCTCGGTCTCGTTTGGCGTGAGATAGTCGCAGAGCGTGTAGATATGGTCGGGAAGCTTTGCCGCGGGAGCGGGGTTGAGGATCGTCGTCACCCCTGCCCCGCGCGCGATCTCCAGCGCCCGCATCGCGGCGTCGATCGGCTGTTCAAGCTGCGTGACGAAAACGCCGGCGCCACGAATCAGATCCCCGTTGGCCTCGATATCGGCCGGCGAGATCAGCATGGCCGCACCGGAGCTGACGATGATGGCGTTGTTGCCGCTGCCCTCCTCGACGAAGATGTAGGCCGCGCCCGTATAGCTGTCCGGCGTGTCGATGACGGCGCTCTTCACGCCGGCATCCTGCCAGGTCCGCTTGGCCATGTCGGCGAAGGCGTCGATGCCAAGCCGGGTCAGGAAGGTGGTGTCAGCGCCGAGCTTGCCGGCGGCCACGGCCTGGTTCGACCCTTTGCCGCCCGGACCCAGCTTGAACGAGTTGCCGAGGATCGTCTCGCCCATGCGCGGCTGGCGATCGGCGCGATAGGCGGTGTCGGCGACAAAGACGCCCAAAATGACGACAGGCTTGCCGATGGCCATGCGGCTACTCCGCATCCGGCGGCACGACGCCCTTGCGGAAGGCGAAGCAGCCATAGAAGCGGCGCTCGCCGGTCTGGATGACGCAATAGGCCTGCTTGGCGCGCTCATAGAAGGCGTAGCGCTCGACGGAAATCATCGGCCAGGCCTTGCCTTCGGCTTTGTCGATCTCCTTTTGCACTTCCTTCTGCACCGCCGGAATCTCGTCCGGCTTGCCGACGATTTCCATGCGCGCAGCGGAGTCATCGACGAATGTGTCCAAGGGATAAAGCGACAGCACCGCCTTCACCACTTGCGCCGCCGATGCATCGATGCGCAGCAGCTTGCCGTGCACGGTCTGCTTCGCCACCGAATCCGACGGAAAGTTGGTGTCGGCGATGATCAGGTCATCGCCATGGCCCATCGCCCGCAATGCCTGCAGCACGTCGGCATTGAGCAGCGGATTGATGCCTTTGAGCATGATAGTCCTCGTGAAGTCTGTTTGAGATCAGAGACGTTGAGGTCAGAGACGCTGGCCGGTCTCGGCGTCGAAAAGATGGATCTGGTCGAGCCTCGGCTTCAGAGCCAGCGTGTCGCCGGGCTTGAAGTCGTGGCGTTCACGGAACAACGCTACCATCTCGCCCTCGCCGAAGCGCAGGAACACCAGCGTTTCCGAGCCGGTCGGCTCGACCACCGAAATCTTCGCCGGCACACCGTCGGGATGGATCTCCAGATGTTCCGGGCGCACGCCATAGACGACGGCCTGCCCGTCCTGCGCGGCGCTGTTCGGGGCAATCGGGAACAGCGTGCCAGCGATCTCGACGCCCGGCTTGTCGCCCTTGCGCATGATGCCCTTGAGCAGGTTCATCGACGGCGAGCCGATGAAGCCGGCGACAAACAAATTGGCCGGCCGGTCGAACAGCTCCAGCGGCGCGCCGACCTGCTCGATGCGGCCGTCACGCATGACGACGATCTTGTCGGCCATGGTCATGGCCTCGATCTGGTCGTGGGTGACGTAGATGGTGGTGGTCTTCAGCCGCTGGTGCAGTTCCTTGATCTCGGTGCGCATCTGCACGCGCAGCTTGGCGTCGAGATTGCTGAGCGGCTCATCGAACAGGAACACCTGTGGATTGCGCACGATGGCGCGCCCCATCGCCACGCGCTGGCGCTGGCCGCCGGAAAGCTGCCGGGGATAGCGCTTCAGATAGGGATTGAGATCGAGGATGTCGGCGGCGCGCTTGACCCGCTCGGCGACCTCGGCCGGATCGGTTTTGCGCAGTTTGAGGGCAAAGGCCATGTTCTGCTCCACCGTCTTGTGCGGGTAGAGCGCGTAGTTCTGGAACACCATGGCGATGTCGCGCTTGGCTGGCGGCAGATGATTGACGACGCGGTCGCCGATGGCGATCGTGCCGCCGGAAACGGTCTCCAGCCCGGCCACCATTCTGAGCAGCGTGGACTTGCCGCAACCCGAGGGGCCAACCAGCACCACGAACTGTCCGTCGGCGATGTCGACGCTGACCTCATGCAGAACCTTGACGGTTCCAAACGCCTTGGCCACCTTGCTGATTGCGACTTGAGCCATATCTCCTCCATCGGCCGTAGGCGCAGAAGCTAACCAACGCGACCTGTCAGGGCAAGTCGGAACTCTATAGATAAAAACCTGTTCTCGTTGACACGGCGTTTGGTTGTGAGAATAGTGGCGGGCGCTGGTCCAAATGTCGGAGCCAATCCGCAATCGAAACTTAGATCGAGCAGGTGGGGTCCTGCGTAATTTCGTCAACGAGCCGGAAGAACCGCTGGCGCTCCAGCGTCCGACAGGTTGGTCACATCCATTCACACTGATGTTCTGGGAGGAATAGTCGATGAGAGTAGATCTTTACGAAAAACTGGTCCGTGCCGGCGCTACCAGGCGCGACATACTGAAGGGCGCGGCCAGCATGGCCGCGATCGCAGCGGCATCGGGCGCCGGGCTCGGCGCCTTGACGCGTCCTGCTTCCGCGGCAAGTGAACTTCGTGCGAAAATCCTGCAGATTCCCGGCGTTGGCAAAGGCCAGCCGACCGACTCAGATTTCCAGAAGGTTGGCGAACTCTGCCTTGATGCGACCAAGGCAAATGTCAAGCAAGGCGAGTTCGCCGGTGTCGAGCTCTCGTTCATGGGCCTCAACAACCAGAACCTGCACAATGTGCTGTTTCGTGGCTTCCTGAAGCCGTGGGAGACCTACACCGGCGCCAAGATCAACTGGATCGACCTGGCGCAGGCGGATTACAATGCCCGCCTGCAGCAGTCGATCGCCACCGGAACCGTCGACTTCGACATTGCCGAGATGGGCGCGCCTTTCGAAGGCGATGTCTGCGGCAAGGGGCTCACTTCGGAAATGCCCGACTGGGTCAAGAAACAGATCGATATGGACGACCTGGTCAATTATCTGAAGCCTCCGGTTGGCACCTGGGATGGCAAGCAATATCGCGTCACCATCGACGGCGACACGCACAATTTCAATTACCGCACCGACGTGTTCGCCGACGCGGATCTCGCCAAGCAGTGGAAGGACGGCGGCGGCGCCGGCGAATGGGGCGTACCGAAGACCTGGCAGCAGGTGCAGGCCGTCACCAAGTTCCTCAAGGGCAAGAAATTCAAGGGCCAGGATGTCTATGGCTATCTCGATGCGCCCAAGCCCTGGGGCGGTTTCGGCTTCTACTTCCTTGGCAGCCGCGCCAGCGCTTACGCCAAGCATCCCGATGACAAGGCGTGGCTGTTCGACGCCGACACGATGAAGCCACGTGTCAACAACCCGGCCTGGGTACGCGCCATCCAGGACGTCATCGACGCCTTGCCGTCCGAACCCGCGGACCAGATCAACGCCGACCCGAACACCACCGGCTTCCAGCAGTTCCTGGCCGGAACCGGTTCAATGATCCCCTGGTGGGGCGACATCGGCTCCAACGTCAAGACCAATGACTCGTCCGTGATTGGCGACCTTTGCGGCTTCGACATCCTGCCGGGCTCGGATGACGTCTACAATTCCAAGACCGCCAAATGGGACAAGCTGCCGGGCGGACCGAACTACGCGCCGAACCTCGCCTATCTCGGCTGGGGCGTTTATGTCATGGCCCGCGTCGACAAAGACGAGAAGAAGAAAAAGGCGGCATGGTCCGCCGCCGCCCATCTCGGTGGCAAGGATCTGGCGATCTGGACGGCCATGTATCCGTCCGGCTTCCAGTGCTACCGCAACAGCCAGCATGACATCGACGAATGGGTGGCCGCCGGCTACGACAAGGCATTCATCACGAGTTACCTCGATTCCCAGTTCAACTCTTACAACCATCCGAACGGCGCGATCGAGCCGCGCATCCCCGGCATCTTCCAGTACTACAGTGCTGCCGAGGATATCCTGGCTAACACCTTCGCCGGCAAGATGAAGGCTCAGGAAGGCGCTGACGCCATTGCCGCGGCCTGGGAAAAGCTGACCGACCAGATCGGTCGCGAAAAGCAAGTCAAGCTCTACAAGGCCTCGCTCGGCGTGTAGGCTCCTGCGCTATGAACCGTGGTCCGGCGGCAACGCCGGACCACAGCCTTCTCCGGCTCCAAGAGGGGCCTTCCAAACGGGCGAGATTTGTGGCTGACCAGACTTCGACCGCAAACCAGTGGCCGGCAGATGCCGCCCCCTATGATCTGATTTCTCCAGGCCGCAAACGGCTTGGCTGGGCGCTGATGGCTGCGGCGACGCTCGGCCTGCTGGCGACGATCCTGCTAGAGATCCTGTACAAGACCGATACCGACACGATCGGCTTCGAGACCTGGCGTCCAGTCGTCTACGCCTATGTGCTGTGGGGCGTGGCGCTCGGCATCGGCCAGGTGCTGACACGCGGCGAGGATGGCCAGCGTGCGCTGTTCCTGCTGCCGGCGCTGCTGTTCACCATCGCCATGGTGATCTTTCCAACGCTGTTCGGCTTCTACATCGCGCTCACCGACTGGAACCTGAGTTCGTTTTCGGGCCGCAAATTCAACGGGCTGGACAATTTCTGGCAGATGCTGGGCGATCCCTACTACCGCAATGCGCTGTTCAACATGGTGCTCTATGTGCTGGCGGTCCTGGTCGAATATGTCATCGCCTTTGGCCTGGCCCTGTTGCTCAACGCGCAGATCCGGGCCCGAAAATTCTTCCGCGTCGTCTTCCTGATGCCGCTGATGCTGTCGCCGGTCGCGGTGTCATGGATGATCGGCAAATCGCTGATGGAGTACCGGTTCGGGCCGGCGGCGACGCTGGCGCGCCATCTCGGCTGGGAGAATCCGGCTTTCTTCTCGGATCCGATCACAGCCCGCATCTCGATCATGATACTGGATGCCTGGACCTTCATTCCATTCATGATGATCATGCTGCTGGCCGGCCTGCAGGCGATGTCGCGCGAGGTGCTGGAGGCCGCGCGGGTCGACGGCGCCAATGCCTGGCAGACCTTCTGGCAGGTCACCTTCCCGTTGATGCTGCCGGTGTCGGTGACGGCGGTGATCCTGCGCATCATCTTCAAGTTGAAGCTTGCCGACATCATCATCACGGTGACCTCGGGCGGACCCGGTGGCGCCACGGATTCCGTCTCCAGTTTCATCTACCGAGAATACCGCGACCGCTCGAATGTCGGCTACGGCACCATGCTGGCGATGGCCTATCTCGTGATCATCGTGGTGTTCGTGACCTGGCTGCTGAAATTCGCCAACCGCTTCGTGCGCAACGTCAACTGAGCGGTGGGATCATGAGCGTTCAAACCACCGAATACACCGTTTCCGAAATCCGCTCGCCGGCGAGCTTCATCACCAGCCGCGTCTTCATCTATGGCGCGCTGGTGTTCTGGGCCTTCATCTGCCTGTTCCCGATCTACTGGACGATAACCACCTCGTTCAAGTCGGCGGTCGACGTCACGCAGGGCCACCTTATTCCGTTCGTCGACTTCCAGCCGGACTGGAAGGGCTGGCGTTCGCTTGGCCTGTCGCCGGATTCGATCTTCCAGACCTCCACGGTGCGTGACGAATTCTTCAAGCGCTTCATGAATTCGGTCATCACCTCGGTCGGCGCGTCGAGCCTTGCCATCGTCATCGGCAGCCTCGCCGCCTACGGCCTCACGCGCTACCGCTACAAGTTCGCCTGGTTCAAGAACGAAGACATCTCGTTCTTCTTCCTGTCGCAGCTGATCCTGCCGCCGGTGGTGCTGGCACTGCCCTTCCTGGTGCTTTACCGGGAAGTCGGCCTGCTCGACACGCGCATCGGGCTGATCCTGCTCTACACGCTGATGGTGCTGCCGATCGTCATCTGGATCATGCGCGACCAGTTCAATTCCATCCCCGTCGAGCTCGAGGAAGCGGCCCTCGTCGATGGCCTGTCGATCTGGGGCGCCTTTTTCCGCATCGTCATGCCGATCGCGCTGCCGGGCATGGTCGCCGCCTTCATCCTGGCGATGGTGCTGTGCTGGAACGAGTACTTTTTCGCCGCCCTTTTGACCTCGACCGATGCCAAGACCATTCCCGTCATGGTGGCGAGCCAGACCGGCTCGCAAGGCATCAACTGGTGGTCGATGGCAGCGCTTGCCACCGCCGCGATTGCACCGCTGGCGGTCATCGGCATTGCCTTGGAACGCTATCTGATCATGGGCATGACGGCGGGAGCCGTGAAGTGACGACCCAATACTGGTTCGCACGCAACATCCGTGTCGGCTACAAGGGCTACGACCGCTATGGCAAGGGCGTCATGCCTATCGCCTGGCAGGGTCGGGCCGTCATCGCCGGCTTTGTGCTGGCGATGGTCTGCGGCGGCCTGCTCATGGCCCTGGTGGGCTTTTACGCCAATCACCTGGCGCTTGGCATAGCCCTCTACGTCATCCTGGCGATAACCGGCGCCGGCACGTTCATCTGGGCCGTGGCCACCAAGAGCGATCCGGACAAGTCGATCGCCGACTACCGGGCGGAGCGGTTGAAAAGCCGGGGTTAGGCCTTCAGGATCGCGCGCAGGTGATCCATGATCATGGCGACGCCCTGCTGCCCAAGTTCCGCCGATGCGTCCTTGGCATCAGCCGTATACCAGCTGGTATTGTCGGCGAAGTGGGCCGTATCGACAGCCTCCGGACATAGCGCCAGCATCAGCGATGTCTCGCCGATGCCGGCATGGTCGAACGGGTACTTGCCGTTCATCGTCGCCGGCATCAGTGGATGCACCTGCACCCAGTTGAAGAAATTTTCGCCAGCGGCATGTCCGGCATAATAGTCGGCCATCGTCTCCGACCCCCACCAGCCCTCGCCGCGCTGCTTCTCGAGGAAGCGGAAGATCGCCTGGCGGCCGGCGGTCTTGAAGGCGAGATCGGTCGGCATGCCGGCGGCGAAGTTTTCGGTCTGGTGATGGATGATGGCGTGGATGTTGCGGAAGCCGATGCGCAGCAGGCTGTAGAACAGCTCCTCGCCGAACGGCGCCAGCTGATTGCCGCCGACCTGTACCGAGCCAGTGCCTTCCGGCGGCGCCACCGCGTAGCTCGCCGCGCCGTAGTAGAAGGGCGGCAGGATGACGATATCTCTCTCCTTCTCGAACAGTTCCAGCGTCTTGATGACGGCCAGCGTGTCCATGCCGACGGCCATGTGCTCGCCATGGTATTCGAGCACGCCGAGCGGCAGGGCGACCGGCCAATTCTCGGCGATCGCCTTGCGGATCTGGTGCGGCAGCATCAGCTCATAGCGCATGGTCTATTCCATGTTGGTGTGGCGGGCGCGCATGGCTTCGGGCGACGCGCCGGTCAGCGATTTGAGCTTCAGCACCATCACCTCGAACAGCAGGAACAGTGCGCCTTCGAACACAGAGCCCATCGGCAGCACCGAAGTCTTTTGCGCCCCCTGGTCATCGGCCATGGTCTGGGCCGGGATAAGCAGCGTGAAATCGGCCAGCCCCGCCGCACTGCCGCCGGCCTGGGCGGTCAGAAGCAGATTGGTCGCGCCGGCATCGCGCGCGATGCGCATCAAGGTGAGCACCGTCGAGGTCTCTCCCGGTCCGGAACTGGCGAGGAAGACGTCGCCTCGGCCCAGCGGCGGCGTGGTCATGTCGCCGACCACCGAGACCGGCAGGCCGAGGTGATAGAGCCGCATGGCGAAACCCTTGACCTGCAAGGCCTCGCGGCCGCAGCCATAGACGACGATCTGTTTGGCTTCGGCCAACAGCTTGCAGGCGGCGTCGATCTGGCCCTCATCCACCCGCGCCAGCACGGCGCCGAGTTCGTTGAGCGCGGTTCCAAACAGGTTTTCGTTCTTGTCGCTCACCGCAAACCTGCCCTCGAATGTCCATGAACAGCTTGATTTCGTTCATGCTAGCAACCGCGAAAATGCGTGTCCAACACTGCGCAGCGCTTTTGCCTGACCACAGGCATGATAGTGTCATGTCAGACAAATCAAGCCAGGACACACCAGGACATGAAGACACGGCATTTCGACCGCATCGGCAATGGCGGCATCACCTTTACCGAGCTCGGCTTCGGTACGGCGCCGCTCGGCAATCTCTACCGCGCCGTCTCCGACGAGGATGCCAATGCGACGCTCGATGCCGCCTGGGCGACCGGCTGCCGCTACTACGACACCGCGCCGCTCTATGGGCTCGGCCTGTCGGAAACACGGCTCAACCCGTTCCTGCGCGGCAAGAAGCGCGACGACTATGTGCTGTCGAGCAAGGTCGGCCGCCTGATGCGCGCCTGCCCGCCGGAACAGCGCACGGGCATCGGCAAGTTCTTCGACACGCCGTCGCGTAGGGAAGTCTACGATTACAGCTATGACGGCGTGATGCGCTCGTTCGAGGCCTCGCTCGAGCGGCTTGGCGTCGATCGGATCGACATCCTGTTCGTGCACGATGTCGACATCTTCACCCATGGCAGCAAGGCGGCGTCCGACCAGCGCATCGAAGAATTCATGCGCTCGGGCTATTACGGGCTGCTGTCGCTGCGCGACCAGGGCGCCATCAAGGCGTTCGGCGGCGGCATCAACGAATGGCAGGTTGCCCAGACGCTGGCCGAGCGCGGCGATTTCGACCTGTTCCTGCTTGCCGGGCGCTACACGCTGCTGGAACAGGAGGCGCTGACATCCTTCCTGCCGCTTTGCCAGAAGCGCGGCATCGGCGTCGTGCTGGGCGGCCCCTACAATTCCGGCATCCTGGCGACAGGACCGAAGCCCGGTGCCTACTACGACTATTCCGAAGCGCCGAAGGACATTCTCGAGCGGGTCGCCGGCATCGAGGCTGTCTGCAAGCGCCATGGCATCAGGCTGATCGAGGCGGCGCTGCAATTCCCGCTGCTGCATCCTTCGGTGGTCTCGGTGATCCCCGGTGGCCAGCGGCCAAGCGAGGTCGAAAGCAACCGGTCGCTGCTTGACGCGAAACTGCCAGCGGCCCTTTGGGCCGACCTCAAGAAGGAAGGCTTGATGCGCGCGGATGCGCCGACCGCATAACTCGGCCACCATTCGCGTCGGCATCGGGCCAAAAAATGAAAAGCCGGGCGAGCCCGGCTTTTCTGTCTCTGAAAAGAAAAACGCGTTTTAGTTGACTGCGTCCTTGAGGCCTTTGCCGGCCGAAAACTTCGGCACGGTGCGTGCCGGGATCTTGACTTCGGCGCCGGTCTGCGGGTTGCGGCCGGTCGAGGCCGCACGCTTTGACACGGTGAAATTGCCAAAGCCGACAAGCCGGACATCGCCGCCCTTCTTCAGTTCGCCGGTGATCACGGAAAATACCGCATCGACCGCCGACTGCGCGTCACCCTTCGAAATGCTCGCGGCGTCGGCGACAGCGGACACCAGTTCGTTCTTGTTCATAAAAATTCCCTTCCATGAGAACACCGGAACTAACGACTCATCCGGCAGGAAACGGACTTTAGAAAGAAGCGTTCCCGCAACCAAGTCGAAAAGGCAGGAAAAAAGCGGAAAAAGCCCGGAAATCCGGGGTTTTTCACATGAAAAAGCCGGGCGCGAGGCCCGGCTTTCCGTTTGTGCACTGCAACTTTAGCAAATATTAATGCGCAAGCGACTTTCCAGCGTCGTCAACGCTGTCGGTCGTGGCCGGCGGATTGACCGGTTCGACCCATTCGATCGGCTCCGGCATACGCACCAGCGCGTGCCGCAACACCTCGCCGACGCGTGCGACCGGAATGATCTCCATGCCGTTCTTCACATTGTCCGGAATCTCCGCCAGATCCTTGGCGTTGTCTTCCGGGATCAGCACCTTCTTGATGCCGCCGCGCAGTGCGGCAAGCAGCTTTTCCTTGAGGCCGCCAATCGGCAAGATGCGGCCGCGAAGCGTTATCTCGCCAGTCATCGCCACATCGGCGCGGACCGGAATACCCGTCAGCACCGACACAATGGCTGTCGCCATGGCAGCACCCGCGGACGGGCCGTCCTTCGGCGTGGCGCCTTCCGGCAAGTGGACGTGGATGTCGCGCTTGTCGAACAGCGGCGGTTCGATGCCGAAATCGATGGCGCGCGAGCGGACATAGGAGGCCGCCGCCGAAATCGATTCCTTCATCACGTCGCGCAGATTGCCGGTCACCGTCATGCGGCCCTTGCCGGGCATCATGACGCCTTCGACCGTCAGCAGCTCGCCGCCGACTTCCGTCCAGGCAAGTCCGGTAACGACACCGACCTGATCGTCAGCCTCGACCTGGCCGAAGCGGAAGCGCTGAACACCGAGGTAATCAGCAAGGTTCGCCGCCGTGATGCTCACCGTCTTCTTCTTCGTCTTCAGGATCTCGGTCACCGCCTTGCGCCCGAGCTTCATCAACTCGCGCTCCAGGCTCCGGACGCCCGCTTCACGGGTGTAGGTCTGAACGATGGCGCGGATCGCGTCCTCGCTGACGGAGAACTCCTTCGGCTGCAGCGCGTGATCGCGGATCACCTTCGGCATCAGGTGCCGCTTGGCGATCTCGATCTTCTCGTCCTCGGTGTAACCGGCGATACGGATGATCTCCATGCGGTCCATCAAGGGCGCCGGGATGTTCAGCGTATTCGCCGTCGTCACGAACATCACGCTCGACAGGTCGTATTCGACCTCGAGGTAGTGATCCATGAACGTCGAGTTCTGCTCGGGATCAAGCACCTCGAGCAGTGCCGATGACGGATCGCCACGGAAGTCCTGGCCCATCTTGTCGATCTCGTCGAGCAGGAAGAGCGGATTGGACTTCTTCGCCTTCTTCATCGACTGGATGACTTTGCCGGGCATTGAGCCGATATAAGTGCGGCGGTGGCCACGGATCTCGGCCTCGTCGCGCACGCCGCCCAGCGCCATGCGGATGAACTCACGTCCAGTCGCCTTGGCGATCGACTTGCCGAGCGAGGTCTTGCCGACGCCGGGAGGTCCGACGAGGCACAGGATCGGCCCCTTCAGCTTCTTCTGGCGGCTTTGGACGGCGAGATACTCGACGATGCGCTCCTTGACCTTGTCGAGACCGAAGTGATCGGTATCGAGCACGTTCTGCGCGAAAGCCAGGTCCTGCTTGACCTTAGAGTTCTTGCCCCACGGGATCGACAGCAGCCAATCGAGATAGTTGCGCACGACCGTCGATTCCGCCGACATCGGCGACATCGTCCGCAGCTTCTTCAACTCGGCTTCCGCCTTTTCGCGGGCCTCCTTGGAGAGCTTGGTCTTCTTGATGCGCGCCTCGATCTCGGCGGCCTCGTCGCGGCCGTCCTCGCCTTCGCCGAGCTCCTTCTGGATCGCCTTCATCTGCTCGTTGAGGTAGTACTCGCGTTGCGTCTTCTCCATCTGGCGCTTGACGCGCGAGCGGATGCGCTTCTCCACCTGCAGGACGGAGATTTCGGCTTCCATGAAGCCCATCGCCTTTTCCAGCCGCTCCTTGACCGAGAGCGTGGCCAGCATTTCCTGTTTTTCAGGGATCTTGATGGCGAGATGCGAGGCAACCGTATCGGCGAGCTTGGAATAGTCGTCGATCTGGCTGGCAGCGCCCACCACTTCAGGCGAGATCTTCTTGTTCAACTTGACGTAGTTCTCGAAGTCGGTGACGACCGAACGGGCGAGCGCCTCGACCTCGACCTCTTCCTCTTCCGGCTCGACCAGCGCCGTGGCGCGGGCTTCGTGGAAGTCGGGACGGTCGGTGAAGGAGACGATTTTCGCACGCGAAGCGCCCTCGACCAGAACCTTGACGGTGCCGTCGGGCAGCTTCAGCAATTGCAGCACATTGGCGAGCGTGCCGATGTCGAAGATGGCATCGGGCTCGGGATCGTCATCGGCGGCATTCATCTGGGTGGCAAGCAGAATCTGCTTCTCCTGACCCATCACCTCTTCCAGCGCCTTGATCGACTTTTCGCGCCCGACAAAGAGCGGAACGATCATGTGCGGAAACACCACGATGTCGCGCAGTGGGAGGACTGCGAAGACGCCGTCGCTGGGAGCCTTGGATATTTTGGCCATTGTCCAACCTTTCATGTCGCGGCCACCATCAGGCCAACCGCGAATCTCATATTAACGACCGGGGATCGTTCCGCCTACCACCGTTTGTGACGGGAGTTTTACAGCACAGAATTCGGCACCTCGGCCTTCCAGTGTTAGGTGGATGCACGCAGGGCAAAGATCAAGAGTTAACATCGCCGGCAAATCCACTCCATCGCTGAGGTCGCGTGCCCTTCACAGCAAAACGGCGCCGCAACGGCGCCGTTCCACAAAAATATAGGGTCGAGTGCCATATCAGGCGCTGACATTGCCCTTCTTTTCCTTCTGTTCGGAGTAGATGTAGAGCGGCCGGGCACTGCCGGTCACCACCTCTTCCGAAATCACCACTTCGCGCACGCCTTCGAGCGCGGGCAGTTCGAACATCGTGTCGAGCAGGATCGCTTCCATGATCGAACGCAGGCCGCGGGCGCCGGTCTTGCGCTCGATGGCGCGCTTGGCGATCGCCGAGAGCGCATTCTCGTGGAAGGTCAGGTCGACATTTTCCATCTCGAACAGCCGCTGATACTGCTTGACCAGCGCGTTCTTCGGCTCGGTCAGGATCTGGATCAGCGCCGGCTCGTCGAGGTCCTCCAGCGTGGCCAGGACCGGCAGACGGCCGACGAACTCCGGGATGAGGCCGAATTTCAGGAGATCCTCGGGCTCGACCAGGCGGAAAACGTCACCGGTGCGACGATCCTCAGGTGAAGCGACGATGGCGCCGAAGCCGATCGAGGTCTTTCTGCCGCGATCCGAGATGATCTTGTCCAGCCCGGCGAAAGCGCCGCCGCAGATGAACAGGATGTTGGCGGTGTCGACCTGCAGGAATTCCTGCTGCGGATGCTTCCTGCCACCCTGCGGCGGCACGGAGGCAACGGTGCCTTCCATGATTTTCAGCAGTGCCTGCTGCACGCCCTCGCCCGACACGTCGCGGGTGATCGAGGGATTGTCGGACTTGCGCGAAATCTTGTCGATCTCGTCGATGTAGACGATGCCGCGCTGCGCGCGCTCGACATTGTAGTCGGCCGACTGCAGCAGCTTCAGGATGATGTTCTCGACATCCTCGCCGACGTAACCGGCTTCGGTCAGCGTCGTCGCGTCCGCCATGGTGAACGGCACGTCGATGATGCGGGCGAGCGTCTGCGCGAGCAGCGTCTTGCCGCAACCGGTCGGGCCGATCAGCAGGATGTTGGACTTCGCCAGCTCGACGTCGTTGTTCTTGCCGGCATGCGCGAGGCGCTTGTAGTGGTTGTGGACGGCCACCGACAGCACGCGCTTGGCGTAGGGCTGGCCGATGACGTAGTCGTCGAGAACCTTGAGGATCTCCTGCGGTGTCGGCACGCCCTCGCGCGACTTCACCATCGAGGTTTTGTTCTCCTCGCGGATGATGTCCATGCAGAGCTCGACGCATTCGTCGCAGATGAAGACCGTCGGACCGGCGATCAGCTTGCGCACCTCATGCTGGCTTTTGCCGCAAAACGAGCAATAAAGCGTGTTCTTCGAATCACCGCTGTTGTTGCCGACCTTGCTCATTTTCCTGTCCTTTCATGGCCGCCCGCCGATGGTCTGGCTGAAAGGGCGCATATTCTATCTATCGCGGGAATCCGCCGCCGCCAGTGTCCCGGCTCCCGCAACGTATTCCGTACGAAACACAAATCAGAAAACGTGGCAATGATTCGCAGCAACCCTACACAAAGCTAAGCCGTCGAAAATCAACATAGCCTTAACGTAGGCAATCCCGACCGTCGAGGGAACAGCCAATTGTGGCCGAAATGCCGCAAGAGACGCCAAAAGCGCGTGATGGTGCCATCCAACTGCCACCCAGCCCTTATGCCACGGCGGCTTCAGGCGGCTCGCGCGACGAAATGACCTTGTCGATGAGGCCGAAATCCTTGGCTTCGTCGGCGGTCATGAAATGGTCGCGGTCGAGCGTGCGTTCAATCTCCTCGTAGGTCTTGCCGGTGTGCTTGACGTAGACCTCGTTGAGACGGCGCTTCAGCTTGACGATGTCCATGGCGTGGCGCTCGATGTCGGAAGCCTGACCCTGGAAGCCGCCCGACGGCTGGTGAACCATGATGCGGGCGTTCGGCGTGGCGAAGCGCATGTCCTTGTGGCCGGCGGTCAAGAGCAGCGAGCCCATCGAGGCGGCCTGGCCGATGCAGAGCGTCGATACGGCCGGCTTGATGAACTGCATGGTGTCATAGATCGCCATGCCCGAGGTGACGACGCCGCCCGGCGAATTGATGTAGAGGTTGATTTCCTTTTTCGGATTCTCGGCCTCGAGGAACAAAAGCTGCGCGCAGACCAGCGTCGCCATGCCGTCCTCGACCGGACCGGTGATGAAAATGATGCGCTCCTTGAGGAGGCGCGAGAAAATGTCGTAGGCCCGCTCGCCGCGATTGGTCTGTTCGACCACCATCGGAACGAGGTTCATGTAGGTTTCGACGGGGTTCTTCATCAGATATCTCTTATCTCGCGGTGGGATTCCGGCGCCGGGAATGCCGGCAGATCGGGCAGAATCGGGACTGGATCGTTATTCCGTAGATAGGATGCCGGCTCATCCTTGTGCAAGGCCGACCCGTCCTAGCCATCTGGGTAAGTCGAATCAAGCTTTACGGCCAAGGATTCGCATCGCCGGACGCCTGCGCCGGTCTGCGGCAGCCGTGCCGGTCCGCAACGTAGCAGTTTCTTAACCGCGTCACTTAACGAAATGCGGCAAAACCGCTTTTCTCCGCAACGGCTTGCCCTACAATTCAACGTTGAACTTGTGTGTAAAGTTCAAACAGGGGGAGTGTCATGTTCAGGAGAAGCGCATCCTTCGCCGTTGCCGGGCTGGCCATGCTCGGCACAACTTCGCAGACGGCGGCCGGCGGCCGCGCCGTGGAATGCTACGAACCGGTCCGCACACCGGCCGTTTACGACACGGTCTATGAAGACGTGATGGTCAGCCCACCCGGCCAGCAGGTCGACTACACCCCACCCATCTATGGAACGCGCGAACGCGTGGTGATGACCGTTCCGGCGCAGGTGAGCTACGAGGTCGTGCCAGCCATCACCCGCACCGTCTACCACACGGTGCAAGCCGACGACGGCGGCTATTCCTGGGAGTGGCGCGTCATCCATGGCCGCCGGGTGCTGTGCAAGATCGGGCACAAGGCACGCTATGAACGCGTCGCCGAAACGGTGGTGATCCAGCCTGAACGCACGCGGCGCGTCGTCATCCCGGCGCAATACGACAGGATCGCCGAGGAGGTGCTGATACAGCCGGAACAAAGGCGTATTATCGATGTGCCTGCCTCCCACCAGACCGTCGCGCGGCGCGTGGTGGTCCGCGAAGGGTCGTCAGGCTGGCGGCGCGTGCATATCCCCAGGCATTGCCAGGATTAATTCAGGTTCGGCGGACGCTCAGGCCACCTCCGCCCGCAGCCATGCTTTCAGCCCCGCGACGTCGCCGTCGCCGACGGCGGCGGCAACGCGCCTGCCGACCGCGGCGCCGAATTTGTAGCCATGGCCGGAGCAGGCCGAGACGATCAGGCACTTGCCCTTTTCATGCGCCATGAATTTCTCGTCATCGGTAAAGGTGTAGGCGCAGGTGACGACCTCGGTCACCGCGTATTCCTCGATGCGGGCGATCGGCGGCGAAAACAGGTTGCGGATTGCCTCGCCCTCGCCCGGCACCGGGTCACGGTTCCAGTCGGCGTCGCTGGTGGGCACCTTGTGCAACCCCGAACCGAATTTCATGCCGGCGCCGCCGGAGATCGGGATCACGTAGCCGTCGACCGCGCCGCCGATGTCGAGCACGACCGGCGCCACCTCCCAGGCCGACTTCAAATCGGCCGGCGGTTTGACATAGGCAAGGGCTGTCCGATAGGTCTTCAACTCGCCGTCCAGTTCCGGAAACAGTTTCAGCACCCAGGCGCCGGCGGCGACGACAATGCGGTCGGCCTGCATGGTCTCGCCGCTCTCCAGCACGATATGGCCAGTCTCGGCGTCGATCGCCGTCACCTTGCTGTGCTCGTAGACATTGGCGCCGTTGGCGCGCAGCCACTTTGCCAGTCCCGCCGCGATCTTGCGGCAATGCAGCGCGCCGCCTTCGGTCGAAAAATAGGCATAGCGGAACGTGCCGGCTTCAAGAAAGGGCCAGCGTTTCACGGCTGCATCCGGTTCCAGCAATTCAAAAGGGAAATTCCCCGCTTCCAGACCCTTGCGGTATTCCTCGGCCTCGTCGCCCGGCTCACGCGAAATGCAGACAAAACCGCGCGCATCGAGATGGCTTTCGCCGAGATCGGCCCACATCTCGTCCCAGGGCCTGATAGGCCTCGGTGATCAGCCGGCCATAGCCGGTTCCGGCGCGGTAGGCGCGGCGGATGACGCGATGATGGTCGCCTGACGCCGCCAACGGATTGGGGATCGGCCCCTGCTCGACGATCGACACGCTGTGGCCGGCCTTGACGAGCGACCATGCCGTGGAGAGACCGGCAATACCCGCGCCGACGACGATCACATTCATCCGTTCAGACCTTCCGCATCCGCATTGGCTGGATCAACTCATGGGGTATCGCGCGCCAACATACGGTCTGGAATGAGGCTGGCAAGCCGCGCTATGGGTCTGGCATGACCAAATTGACGCTCCCCTATCTGGCCTTTGATCCAGCCACCCGCCGGCTGCGGCTCGACCCGCACGAGCCGGCTTTCTTCCTGAACCCGTACGAGGCCTATGCCTTCCTGCATGGCGTCTCGAATGCCTTCTTCTGGGAGGAATTCGGCTTCTGGTGCTTTGGCGGCTTCGACGAGGTCAACCGGCTGCTGCGCGACCGCCGCTTCGGCCGCCAGAACCCCGCCGGTATTCCCGACAGCCGCGGCAACGGCCAGGACCGAAGCCATCTCAAGGCATTCGACGGCATCGAAGCCAATTCCATGCTCGAGCTGGAACCACCGGTGCACACGAGGCTGAGGACACTGGTCAACCGTGCCTTCGTCTCGCGCCAGGTCGAACGGCTGCGGCCGCGTGTCGAAGTGCTCGCCAACGAGCTGATCAACCGCTTTGATCCGAGCGGGGCCGTCGACCTTTTGCCCGCCTTCGCGGCGCCCTTGCCGATCACCATCATCGCTGAAATGCTTGGCGTGCCGGTGGAGATGGGGCCGCAACTGCTCGACTGGTCACATCAGATGGTCGCCATGTACATCCATGGCCGCACGCGCGAGACCGAGGAGACGGCCAATCGCGCAGCGCGCGAATTTGCCGATTTCCTGCGTGGCTACGTCACAGAGCGCCGCAACAACCCCGGCGGCGACCTGCTTTCGCTGCTGATCTCAGCGCAGGAGGACGGCCAAAAGCTGTCCGAGGATGAGATGGTGTCCTCGGCCATCCTGCTGCTCAATGCCGGCCATGAAGCGACCGTGCACCAGACCGGCAATGCGGTCCGCTCGATCCTGGCGCAAGGCGGCGACCCCAGACGCTTCTTCATCTCGGCGGAAGCAACCGCGGCAACGGTCGAGGAATGCCTGCGCTTCGACGCACCGCTGCACATGTTCACGCGCTACGCCTATCAGGAAATCGAGATTGCGCCTGGCATCGTCGTGCAGCCGGGCCAGACGATCGGGCTTCTACTCGGCATGGCCAATCATGATCCGCGCGCCTTCGCCGAACCGCAGGCCTTCAGGCCGGACCGGACCGACCAGAAGAACGTGTCCTTCGGCGCCGGCATCCATTTCTGCATCGGCGCGCCGCTGGCGCGGCTCGAATTGCAGGTGTCGCTGAAGACTTTGTTCGAACGGCACCCGCAACTGCATCTTGCCGAACAGCCCCGCTTCCGCGACACTTACCACTTCCATGGGCTGGAAACGCTCGCTGTCGGCTTCTGAACGATCGCGGGCCTGGGGCTGCGCGATGAGACTGTATTGGAGACCGGCGACGGCGTTCGCATTGGCACTGCTGTGCGCCTGCCTGGGGGCAGCGCGCGCCCAGCAGCAGCCGGAAAACATCCCGCAGGAAAACAGCGATGCCGTCGCCAGGGCCATGGCTGGCGGTCTGCTCGAACGCCAGACGGGCGCGGTTGTGCCCGCGGACAAGTTCTGGGCCTATGAAGTCGACTTCAACCTCGACGGCCTGTCCGAAATCTATGCCTATGTCGCGGGTCCCACCTGCGACGGCGTGAAATGCGGGCTTTTCCTGTTCGTGCTCGAAGGCGACGGTTACCGTGAGGTTCTCGGTGACATCCCGGGTGCGAGACTTACGCCTCCAGACAGGGTCGCGCTCGGTGCGTTCAAGCGCAACGGCTTCATCGACCTGCAACTCGACCAGAAGCTGTTTGGCTGGACGGGCGACCACTACGCTGATGTCTCGACCTTTCCCGCTACGTCGCTCGACGGCACTGCCTTTATGGCGGCCTGCCAAAAAGGCAAATCCAGCGAGCAGCCCGAAGACGGCGAGGCCGAACGGGTCGCCGGTGAATGCCAATGCCAGTTCAACCGGTTTCAAGCGATCGGCTTGACCCAAGCCGACCTTGACCAATATGCCGCCTCGCTGGGCGAGAATTTTGAATATCCCAGCGGCGGCAAAGAGAAGGCCTGGCAAGCCGTCACCACGAATGCGAGCGACACCGCAACCGGTTGTGACGTGGTCAGCGGCAAGAGCCAGTGGCAGCCGGCTTACTTCAATCATGGCGACCAGCCGCAACAGAGGCTCGATTTCAACGGCTTCATCGCTGCCTGCCCAACCCAGGAGTTCATCCTGACCAACCGCAAGGTCGGCTCCCCGGACCGTGCACTCAGCCTTTGCGGCTGCCTTGCCCGCGAAATGCCCACACAAGGGGTGACACAGGCCCAGTTAGATCTCGTAACACGCTACTACCGCGACGAGATTTCGGACACCGATGCCGAGGATGCGCTCGCGATGCACGACAAGGCGTCGGAAGCCTGCCTCAGCCAGTTCCCGGCGAAATAGATGCCGGACCCAATGACCGAAATGAAATTCGCTTTCCTGGAAGAGCCGCCATTTTGCTTTACCGACGCATCGGGTGAGGTTTCGGGTTGCGACGTCGAGCTTGCGCGGGGGATCAGCGACATGCTGGGCCTCAAGGATTTTACGGCGATCGGAACCGAATTGGCCGAATTGTTACCAGGGCTGGTGGACGGCCGCTGGACCATGACAACCGGGCTGTTCGTCTCCGACGAGCGCAGGCGGATTGTCGACTTCACCCGGCCGATCTGGTCTTTGCAGGACGGGTTGCTGGTCATACAAGGCAATCCGTGCGGCTTCGCCGGCTATCAATCGATCGCGAAAGATCCCACCGCCTTGATCGGCGTCATCACCGATCAGGTCCAGCATCTCACGGCGTTGCGGAATGGCGTCTCGCCCAGCCAGATCAGGCCGTTCGCGACACAGGCGGACGCAGCGCGGGCTGTCGCCGACGGCATGGTGCATACCTATGCCAGCGTTGCCATGGCGCACCGAGGTTATCTGTGGCGGCGACCCGAAATGCCGCTTGGACTCGTCGACGTTGCCGCGGCTGAAAAACAGCCATCGGCCGGTGCCTTCGCGATCGCCAAGGAGAATGCTGGCCTGCTCCGGCGCATCGATGATTGCCTCGATGAACTGCTCGGCAGCGACTGGCACCGGCGGATGATGGCCCGATACGGATTTTCAGACAGCGATATCGATCGCGTCGTCTGACCCGGATGCCTACAGCTTGATCACATACTCCTTGCGAGTCGTTTCAAGCACTTCCCAGCTGCCTTTGAAGCCCGGCCTCAGCACGAAACTGTCGCCGGACTTGACGGTGCGCGCTTGCCCACCGTCCTCCGCGATCACCGAAACGCCGGACAGGATGTGGCAGAACTCCCACTCGTCATAGACGATGCGCCATTTGCCGGGAGTCGATTCCCAGATACCGGCATAAAGGCCGCCGTCCTGCTCCTCGACATTCCAGGTGCGGAATTTCGGATCGCCCGAGATCAGGCGATCCGGCCCCGGTGCGCCGGATTCGGGTTCGACGCTTTTGGTGTCGACAGAAAGGAACGCAGCCATCCCCGATCAGACCTTGGCGAGCGCCTGTTCGAGGTCGGCGACGATGTCGGTGACATCCTCAATGCCGATGGAAAGCCGCACGGTGTCCGGGCCGGCGCCGGCCTTGACCTTCTGCTCGTCGGAAAGCTGGCGGTGGGTGGTCGAGGCCGGGTGGATGACCAGCGAC
Source organism: Mesorhizobium kamtschaticum (assembly GCF_056174585.1). NCBI lineage: Bacteria > Pseudomonadati > Pseudomonadota > Alphaproteobacteria > Hyphomicrobiales > Phyllobacteriaceae > Mesorhizobium > Mesorhizobium kamtschaticum. The sequence continues at coordinate 5,272,142 of NZ_CM149691.1, forward strand.
TTGGTGTCGCCGACATTGGCGAGGTGCGAAAACAGTTCCAGCGCCTCGACGAATTTGACGCCGGCCTCGTAGCCGCCCTTGAGGCCGAAGGTGAACACGGCGCCGGCGCCGAGCGGCGAATATTTCTTCTGCAGCGCGTTGTTCTTGTCGCTGGGCAGGCCGGGATAGTTCACCCAGGCGACCTTCGGATGGTTCGACAGCCAGCCGGCGACCGTGACCGCATTGTCGCAATGGCGCTGCATGCGCAGCGGCAAGGTTTCCAGCCCAGTCAGGATGAGGAAGGCGTTGAACGGCGAGATCGCCGGGCCGAGGTCGCGCAGGCCGAGCACGCGCGCGGCGATGGCGAAGGCGAAATTGCCGAAGGTTTCGTGCAGGACGAGGCCGCCATATTCGGGGCGCGGTTCCGACAGCATCGGGTACTTGCCCGACTTCGACCAGTCGAAGGTGCCGCCATCGACAATGACGCCGCCGATCGAATTGCCGTGGCCGCCGATGAATTTGGTCAGCGAATGGACGACGATGTCGGCGCCATGCTCGATCGGCCGGATCAGATAGGGCGAGGCCAGCGTGTTGTCGACGATCAGCGGCAGGCCGTGCTTGCGGGCGATGTCGCCGATCTTTTCGATATCGACGAAGGTGCCGCCCGGATTGGCCAGGCTCTCGATGAAGATCGCCTTGGTCCTGTCGTCGATCTGGCTTTCGAAAGTCGAGATGTCGTTGGTGTCGGCCCAGCGCACCTCCCAGCCATAGTTCTTGAAGGCGTGGCCGAACTGGTTGATCGAGCCGCCATAAAGTCTGGTCGCAGCGACGAAATTGTCGCCCGGCTGCATCAGATTGTGGAACACGATCACCTGCGCGGCGTGGCCGGATGCGACCGCAAGGGCAGCCGTGCCGCCCTCGAGGGCCGCGACGCGCTCCTCAAGCACCGCCTGGGTCGGGTTCATGATGCGGGTGTAGATGTTGCCGAAGGCCTTGAGACCGAACAGGGAAGCAGCGTGGTCGGCGTCGTCGAAGACGAAGGAGGTCGTCTGGTAGATCGGCGTGGCGCGCGCGCCGGTGGCCGGATCGGGCTTGGCGCCGGCATGGACGGCGAGCGTGTTGAAACCAGGCGAACGGGTCACTGAAACCTCCCTTTTTGAAACTCTAGAAATCGCCGGGCATTCTTGGCGAAGCCCGTAGGCGAATGCAAAGAAGAAAATACCTTTTGGTGGACGATCTGCGATGAACGCGCAGGAAACTCAATCGCTTCCCGAAATAATTTTGCGCGCCAGCGGTTGACTGGATTCTATTCCGAAAAAACGATCCCAATCTTTGGGATCGCGTCACTTCTGGCGCACGCCAAAACTCTGGAAGCCCTGACGCATCAGCGGCTTCTTCGACGACAGGACGCCGGAATTGACGCCGGTCCAGCCGATTTCGCCGGACAGCTTGCCGTACTCGATCTTGGGGCAGCGGTTCATCACCACCTTGATGCCGGCCGCCTCGGCGCGTGCTGCTGCCTCGTCATGGCGCACGCCAAGCTGCATCCAGATGACTTTGGGCAAGGGATCGAGCCGCAACACCTCGTCGACGATGCCCGGCACCGCGGTCGCGGCGCGGAAGATGTCGACCATGTCGATCGGCTCTGGAATATCGGCGAGGCTGGCATAGGTCATCCGGCCAAGGATTTCCTTGCCGGCCTGGCCGGGGTTGATCGGGATCACCGAAAAGCCCTTGGCCAGCAGATATTTCAGCACAAAATAGCTCGGCCGCACGTCGTTGGCGGACGCGCCGACCATGGCGGTGGTCTTCACCGAATTGAGGATGCCGCCGATATAGGCATTGTCGTAGCTATCGTGATTCATGCGGCTTTCCTGCGATAGTGATAGCGGTAGAGTTCGCGGCCGAAGCCGAGCGAAGCGTAGAGCGCGCGCGCCGGTGTGTTGTCGGCGACGACCTGCAGGCAGGCTGCGGAGGCGCCTGCCCGCCGCGCCCAGCCGATCAGGCCGCCAACCGTCTTGCGACCCAGCCCTTGCTGCCTGAAGCGGCCGTCGGTTTCAACCGACTCCACCACAAGCAGCCCGTCGCGGATGACGCCATAGGCCAAGGCGGCAATTTCGCTGTCGCGCTCGCACGACACGAACGCCCGGTCGCCAACAATTAGCCCGGTCATCTCGCGAAAGACGTGGCGGTCAGTGTCGTCATAGGTGCCCATGCGAAACCGCGCCGCGAACCAGTCCTCGCTCGGTATCGGCGAAATCGTGACATGTTCGCCGTGAACCTCCGCGAAATCGTCGATCCCGGCATGGAGATGGATCGTTCCGCCTTCCAGCCGGTAGCCGCGATCGTCGAGCGCGGCTTCGAGCTCGTTGGCGATATCAGGCACGCGAAACAGCGGCGTCTGGCCGTGACCGATATAAAAGGCCTCGGCAGCGTCGATCATGGCGTCAGGCGCGCCGCGCTTGCCACGCAAGGGATTGGCGGAATTCGCGCGCCGGATCCTGCCGCCCGATCGTCTCAGAAGCCAACCTTCGACGACCGTCTCTGTTGCTGCCGGCCAAGCGTCGCGGCACGCCTCTTCCATCCGCCAATTGAGATCGTCGTCAGTCATGCGCACCGTCACGTCTCGTCCTCCCGCAGCGCTTCCTCCATAAACATGTCAGGATCGCTACAGAAGTCGCGCATCATGCGAAAATGATCGGTGTCGGTGAAATCGGTCGGGTCGAGCCCGAACCGGCTGATGCGGAATAGCCGCGCGCCCGGACAGGCCATCAAGAGCGGCGAGTGCGTTGCCATGATCACCTGGGCAGTGCCCGACTGATCCATGCGCCGCAGCATTTTCAACAGTTCGATCTGGCGCGACGGCGACAAAGCGCTTTCCGGCTCGTCGAGGATGTAGATGCCTTGCCTGCGGCAGCGCTCCTCGAAAAAGCGGATGAACCCTTCGCCATGCGACCAGGACAGGAAATCCGGCGGCGGTGGCTTGAACGGATCTTCCAGCGCGGCCTGATCAAGATAACGGGCCACCGAGTAGAAGGATTCGGCGCGAAAAAACCAGCCGGCGGTGACTTTTGGCAGCCAGTGGCCACGGAATGTGTTCGCCAATGCGGCACCACTCTTGTCAATGGCGCTGGAATGGTCGACTGGCCGATAGCCCTTGCCGCCGCCGGCCTCGTCATAGCCGGCCAGCGCGCCGATCGCCTCGAGCAGCGTCGATTTGCCGGTGCCGTTCTCGCCGACGATGATGGTGATCGGCGTGGTGAACTCAAGTTCGAAGTCGCGGCCGCGAAACAGCGGCAGGTTCCAAGGGTATTTTTCCCAGTCGGACACCCGCTCGGGGTCGAGCAGGATGCGCTTGAGATAGGGCGCCTTGAGCCGCGTCAGCTGCTTGCGGTAGGCCATCACGTGATCATCATCATTTAGGCAGCGAAATCGTGCCGTCTTCCGCGATCGGAAAGGCCGGATTGTGCGCAACTTCTCAGACATGGCCGTCGGCATCGGCGAAATAGCCGTACCAGCCGCCCCAGAAGGCGCGGCCGGCCGGTTTGACGATCTTGCCGCCTGCCTGCTCCGCCATGGCGAGCACCTCGTCGACTTCGGCGTCGGAACGGGTGTTGTAATTAGATAGACGGAGGAAGGCGCCTTGGTGAAGGCGATGCCGGAATCTTCTTCGGCGCTCTTGCGTGGAAACAGGCCGAGAATGGCGCCGCCCATCTGGAAGAAGGCGACACCGTCGGTGATGCCGGCATGACGGGTCAGGCCCATCACCTCGTAGAAGCGCACCGCGCGGTCAAGATCGTCGGTGGCGATGGTGATGATGGAGACGCGCGGTTCCACGACTACTCGTCCGTCCATTCCGGCTTGCGCTTGCCGATGAAGGCGCCGATGCCTTCCTCAGCGTCACGCGACAGCATGTTTTCGACCATGATACGGCCGGTATAGGCATAGGCGTCCGCCAGCCCCATTTCGGCCTGCGCGTAAAAGGCTTCCTTGCCGGTCTTGACCACCAAAGATGATTTGGAAGCAATGGTTTGCGCGTATTTGGTGACGATCTGATTCAGGTATTCGCGCGGCACGACGCGGTTGACCAGGCCGAAGTCCTTGGCCGTTGCCGCGTCGATCGTCTCGCCGGTCAGGAGCATCTCCATCGCCTGCTTGCGCGAGACGTTGCGCGACAGCGCCACCATCGGTGTCGAACAGAACAGGCCGATGTTGACGCCCGGCGTGCAGAAGGTCGCCTCATGCGAAGCAATCGCCAGATCGCAGCTCGCGACCAATTGAAGCCCCGCGGCGGTCGCCAGGCCGTCGACTTCGGCAATCACCGGCAAGGGATGGCGCACGATCGTCTGCATCAGCTTAGCGCAAGCGGCAAAGGTCTCTTCGAAGAAGGCCTTGCCGCGATCGGCGTCGGCACGCCGCGCGGTCATCTCCTTGAGATCATGGCCGGCACAAAACACCTTGCCGGCGGCCGACAGAATAATGACACGAACAGCCTTGTCGGCCTTGGCGCGTTCGAGTTCCGCCGTCAGCGCCGCCATCACTGCCAACGACAAAGCGTTGGCGGGTGGATTGGTGATCGTCAGGCGCAGCACGCCCTTGCCCAGTTGTGCTACAACCGGACCTTCAACTGCAGCAGGCTTGATGGCAAGGATTTCGGCCATGGCTAAGGTCTCCACGATTCCGGTCTGGTTGGCAGACTATCTAATATCGGATCGGGTTTCATCCAACACCCATCGCTTGCGCCAGGGGGATTGAAGGTGTTGCCAGAAACGCCCGGCTGCGCCCATACAGGCTTGGCGCAAAACGAGAGACCGACATGCCCGCCCAGACCAATCTCAAACCGGTGCTGACCGCAGCACAAGTCAACACGCTGATGGGAACCGTCTATCCGCAGCTCAACGAGCATTTCAAACATTACGAGGCGCTCGACGTGTTTCCCGGTGGCTGCACAGTGCGGCTCAATGCCGGCGAACGGCATTTGCGTCCAGGCGGCACGGTGTCCGGCCCTTCACTGTTCACGCTCGCTGACATTGGCGGCTATGTCTGCGTGCTCTCCCATGCCGGGCCGGATGCGCTCTCGGTCACCATCAATCTCAACATCAACTTCGTGCGCAAGGCCGAGGCGGGGCCGATCGATGGCCATTGCCGCATCCTGAAACTGGGAAAGAGCCTGATGGTGTTCGACATCGACATCGTCGCCGGCCCGGACGGGCACACGATCGCGCACGCCACGGGTACCTATTCGATCCCGCCGAAGCGGAACAGCGATGTGGTAAAATAATACCTTTTACCTAGATCGTTGTTTTTGCTATTGTTTCTGCGCTAGAGAGCTTTTTGATCGGCTTGACGCGCAGTTCCCCCTCGCCTATAAGCCCTCACGAAGCAGCGGCCCGCAAAGGCCGCCGTTTTGTTATTGGCGGCGGGCAAGCGTCTCATCGCCAATCCAAGCAACAAGAAACGCCTTCCCCGTGAAGGTCAGAACCGAGAGCAGAAAACATGACAACCTTTTCGCAGAAGCCTGCGGATGTGGTGAAGAAGTGGATCCTGATCGACGCCGAAGGTCTCGTCGTTGGTCGTCTCGCCACTGTCATCGCCAATCATCTTCGCGGCAAGCACAAGCCGACCTTCACCCCGCATGTCGACGACGGCGACAATGTCATCGTCATCAATGCCGACAAGGTGGTGTTCACCGGCAAGAAGTTCACCGACAAGGTCTATTACTGGCACACCGGTCACCCCGGCGGCATCAAGGAGCGCACCGCGCGCCAGCTGCTCGAGGGCCGTTTCCCCGAGCGTGTCGTCGAGAAGGCCGTCGAGCGCATGGTCCCGCGTGGTCCGCTCGGCCGTCGCCAGATGAAGAACCTGCGTGTCTATGCAGGCGCCGAGCATCCGCATGTCGCCCAGCAGCCAGAAGTCCTCGACGTGGCCAAGCTGAATTCCAAGAACAAGAAGGTCGCATAAGATGGCTGAGCTTTCCTCGCTCGCAGAACTGGGCGCCGCCACCGGCAACACGAATACCCAGCCGGCAGCCCCCGTCCACGTCCAGAAGCTCGACAAGTCGGGCCGCGCCTATGCCACCGGCAAGCGCAAGAACGCCATTGCACGCGTCTGGGTGAAGCCGGGTTCCGGCAAGATCGTCGTCAACGACAAGGAATTCGCGACCTATTTCGCGCGTCCGGTCCTGCAGATGATCCTCAACCAGCCGATCATCGCCTCCAACCGTGCCGGCCAGTACGACATCGTCGCCACCGTTGTCGGCGGCGGCCTGTCCGGCCAGGCGGGTGCTGTTCGTCACGGCATCTCCAAGGCGCTGACCTACTACGAGCCGGCACTGCGCGCCGTGCTCAAGAAGGGCGGCTTCCTGACCCGCGACAGCCGCGTCGTCGAGCGCAAGAAGTACGGCAAGGCGAAGGCCCGCCGCAGCTTCCAGTTCTCGAAGCGCTAAGCGCTCCGCAGTTTTGGACAATCGAAAAGGCCGCCTCCGGGCGGCCTTTTTGCGTGGCGTATCCCTATCCTGCGGAATGCAAGCCGTGTTGCACATCCGGAAAATGTCAGGCTCGGCAAATTTGCTGCGGCCCGGCGCGCGCGGCGCGGCACCATGCTACGAAACAGGGACCGGCCTTTCGGCCCAAGGGATATTTGGATAGGTAATTCTTAGGGGAGATCTCAGATGTCGTCACCCGAACCGATCAAATTCACCGACGGCGCGGCTTACGAGCGCTTCATGGCTCCCTGGAGCCGATCCGCCGGGGCTTTGTTCCTCGACTGGCTGGCGCCGGACTCCGGACGGGCCTGGGTTGATGTCGGTGCCGGCAACGGCGCGTTCACTGAGCTCATTCTAGCGAAGGCCGCCCCTTCGTCCGTTTGCGCGATAGATCCCTCCGACGCGCAGATTGCGACTGCTCGGCAAAAAATCTCGGCAAAGCAGGTCAGCTGTCGATTGGCGATGCGATGGCCCTTCCCTACGACGCCAACCGCTTCGACGTCGCGGTGATGGCGCTGGTGCTGTTCTTCGTCCCCGACCCGCGCAAGGGCGCCTCGGAAATGCTCCGCGTCACCAAGCCCGGCGGCATTGTCGCGTCCTACACCTGGGACGTCATGCGCGGCGGCACCCCTACGCAGCATTTGTGGGAGGAGATGGACGCGATGGGCAAACCGGCCGCACGTCCGCCGAGCGCGGAGGTCTCGCGTTTCGCGGCGCTGAAGGCGCTTTGGGCGGAGCTCGGCATCCGCGATGTCGAGACGCGCGAGCTTGTCGTCGAACGCACCTTCGCTGACTTCGACGATTATTGGCTATCCATGGTCGTGAGCAGCCCGAGCGGAATCGTCGGGAAGCTGTCGGATGCGGAGAGCGCGGAGCTGAAACGCCGACTAAAGGACAGACTGCCGGCAAGCGCCACGGGAGCGATCACGGTTCACGCCTGGTCGACGGCGATCAAGGGGCGAAAGGCCGCTTAATGCGTGCGGCGCCTTACGTCGCGCTTTCTTCTTCGCCTTCGGCTTGGCCGGCTTCGGTGCAACCGGCGCTTCCGGCGTGCCCTCGATCGAGGACAGGCGGCCGGACGTGAACGTGTAGATGCCCGCACGCGGGCCGGTCGTCCAGGTGACCACAGCGACGCGCGCCGGCCGGCACCGTCACTGGAGAGATTGACGTTCGAGGACGCGCCGATGCCGCGCACCACGTCGCATTCGGTGTGGCCGAGCGCGACCGTGCCGCCCATGGCCGCGGGCGCCGTCGTCGATGCATTGGCATCAGCCGGCTCGGGGGGGCGGCCTCTCCGGCCAGGCCGGTGCGGTTCGTCACGGCATCTCCAAGGCGCTGACCTACTACGAGCCGGCGCTGCGCGCCGTGCTCAAGAAGGGCGGCTTCCTGACCCGCGACAGCCGCGTCGTCGAGCGCAAGAAGTACGGCAAGGCGAAGGCCCGCCGCAGCTTCCAGTTTTCCAAGCGCTAAAGAGCGCTTGGGGCCGAGTTCTCGAAGCGCTAGACGCTTCGCAGTTTTGGACAATCGAAAAGGCCGCCTCCGGGCGGCCTTTTTGCATGGCGCATCCCTATCCGGCGGAATGGTCGGCATCGCGGATGAACAGGAACGCGCAGACTGCCGCGAACGCCACGGCGAGCGCGGAGGCGAGGAAAGCGATCTGCATGCCCTGGATCGTGCCCAGCGCCAAGGCGGAGCCGAACAGCGCGACGCCTATCGCCCCGCCCGACTGGCGCACTGTGTTGAGCACGCCCGAGGCTGTTCCCGACATCGCTGTCGGCACGGACGACAGCAGCGCCGTGGTCATGGCGGGCACGGCGAGGCCGATGCCGATCGGCAGGAACAGCAGCCGCCACAGCAGCGACAGGTAGGACGTGTCGGCCTGGATCAGCGCCATCAACCCGAAACCGGCAGCACCAAGAAGCAAGCCGATCGCCATCGGCAAGCGTGAGCCATAGGTTGCCGCGATGCGTCCGGCGGCGACATTCGACACCGTGACCGCCGCCATGAAAGGCAGGAAGGCGAGCCCTGTCATCTCGGGCGAAAAATGCCTTTCCTTCTGGAAGTAGAGGCTGAGCATGAAGATCGTGCCGTAGAGTGTCAGGTTGACCGCCAGCCCGACGAGACTGGTCACCGCCGGAATGCGGCTGGCAAACAGCTTTAGCGGAAACATCGGCGCCTTGGTCCGGCTCTCGACCAGCAGGAACAGGCTTCCTGCCATCACCGCCAAGATCAATCCGCCAATGACCGGCAAGGAAGTCCAGCCCGACGAACCGGTTTCGATGAAAGCGCCGGTCAGCGAAAACAGCGTCAGCACGACAAGCCCCTGCCCGGCCCAGTCGATCGGCGGCTTCTCGGCCTTCAGCGGTGTTTCCTCAAGAAACCGGTAGGCCATCCAAATGGCGAGAGCGCCGATGGGCAGGTTGACCAGAAAAATGCTGGCCCAGCCGAGTGACGCGACCATGAAGCCGCCGAGCACCGGCCCGGACGACAGCGCGATGCCGCCCGCGGCTGTCCACAGGCCGACCGCACGCGCCCGGCGCGGCTTGTCCGACGCATAGGCGCGGTTGAGCAGCGCCAGCGAACACGGCATCAGCAAGGCCGCACCCGCGCCTTGCACGGCGCGCGCCGCGATCAGCACCCAGGGACTCTGCGCCAGGCCGCAGACCAGCGAAGCGATGCTGAACAATGCCATGCCGCCGACAAACACACGGCGGGCGCCGATCCTGTCGCCGAGCGCGCCGCCGGCGAGCAGCAGCGAGGCAAAGGCCAGCGTGTAGGCATCGACCACCCATTGCAGGCCGCCTATGCCCATCGACAGCGCCGCGCCGATCCTGTTCAAGGCGACATTGACGATGGAGACATCGAGCTGCACCACCACGAAACCGAGACTGGTCGCGGCGACGGTGGCGGCATAGGCGGCGCGGGGCTTGAAAGCGATGGTATCGGGCATGCCCTTGGGTAACGGTTTGTCACTGACACCGTTCCGTCAGGAGAGGCCAGCCTGCGACAACTAGGCCGGGATGCCGATCACGACAAATCAATTGATGCTTGCGGTCGCGGCAGGTTCGAGGCGTTCGCCCGTCCCGGCATAAGGCACGCGATAGCCGTTCGCCGCCAGCCAGTCGATTGCCGCCTTCGGCTCGTCGGTCTGGATGATGGTGGCGCCGCGATCGGCCCAGAAACCCCAGGCTTCGCGCGGCAGGCTGGCCTGCACCGCCAGTTCGTCGCCACGGCCGCCGGCCAGGAAACCGCCCGGCTTGTTGACGATGGCGTAAGTGTCGGCCCAGATGTGCCAGTTGCCGCGCACCGCGGCCGCGCGCATGCGCGTGCTGAACAGCGGTCCGCCGGTTGCGGTCAGCGTTTCGGCGCCCGCCCGCCAGTTGATCAGTTCGATCGCGCGCGGCGCAAATGCGTGGTCGACCGTCTCGGCGAAACCGGCATCATGCACCGCGTCGTCGGCGATGATCGGCATGAACTGGAAGCCGCCGCCGATGGCGGCCATGGCGGCCTTCACCGTAGCAATCCTGTTCTGGTTCCAGAGGTTCTCCTTGACGATGACCTGGTCGGCCATGCCGAGATCGCGCGCCACGGCGATCATGCCGGGGAGGTCGCCGACTTCGAGCTTGTTGTCGAGATTGATGAGGATCCGGTCCCTGGTCGCCTGCAGCATCTCGCGCAGCGTCGAGACCCTCTCGTCGGTGACGGCGCGCGTGCCCTCGACCACCAGCCGGCAGGCCTTCAGTTCAGCCAGCGTATACTTCACCACCTCGCCCTTGCAGGTCGTGGTGCGATCGAGCCAGCTGTCATGCATGACGACGAGCTCGCCGTCCTTGGAACGCCTGATATCGACCTCGACAATCTCGGCGCCCATGGCGATCGAGCCTTCGACGGCAGCGAGTGAATTTTCCGCGTAGAGCGTCTTGCCGGCCTGCATGCTGCCGGCCCGGTGCGCGGCCACCATGACATGGTCGCGCCACTGGTTGGCATGCTCGAAGCGGTCGAGGATCTGCCTGGCGCGGCTTTCGCCGGCCAAAGCCTGACCGGAGACGGCAGCAAGGGCCGTGGAAAGCAGAAGGCTCAGCCAGATTGTCCGCATCGAGAATCGCTCCTTGCCGGATCGCGACCGGGATAGGCGATGCCCGTGACATCCAGGTGAACGAAGCCGGCTAGCGGCTTCCGCAAGAAGCCGTCGTCAGATGCGTTTCGACAGCCGGCGGAACCAGGCCATGGCAGGCATTTCGACCAGGCGCCAGGTGATCCACGACGCGGCGATGGTGGCGACGAGCATGACGACGATCGCCGCGGTCCCGGCCCAGCCGGCGCCGAAGCCGGTCGCCGGCTCGCCGCGCAGCACGATGTCGCCGAAGAGGCCCAGGCCGAGCTTGCGTTCGAAGAGCCCGGCAACGTTGATCAGGCGCGTCTGGATGAAGATGTGGACCATGTAGATGGAGTAGGACAGCGCGCCGAGCGTCAGCATGAAGGGCGTTCTCAGCAAGGCGGAAACCCAGCCGCCCTCATGGGCGAACAGAAACAGCGCCAGCGCGAACACCAGGGGTGCCGCGATGCCGAAATCATTGCTGCCAGCCAGCGAGACGAAAAGCGCGATGACCGCCACCATGACGATTTCGGCAAGGGTCCAGCTCAGCCGCGGGCCACCCCTGACGAGGAGCTGTCGCGCCCCTGCAATGGAATCATGCTGAAACCAGGCCAGCAGGGCTCCGAGCGAGAAGCCGTAGAGGCAGCGGATGAAGCCGAAATCGTAGGATACATCCATATGATGCGTGGAGAAGCCGAGCAGGAACAGCGGCGCGGTGCAGGCGGCAGCGACGAACCATACCCATGCACGCGCGCCAGCGATGAAGACCACGCCGGCGAACAGGAGATAGGCGAAGAACTCCGCCGAAATGCTCCAGCTTGGCGCATTCCAGGTCAGTTGATCCTCGAAGCCCATCCCTTGCAGCAGAAGCAGATTGGCCAGCAGGCTCTTCAGGTCGAAACCGCCGGTGAAAGGGGCAGCGCCGGTGCCATGCAGCTGCGGCAGCACCAACCGCAGCAGTTCGAAACCGGCGAAAGCGGCGAGCATGAGCAGATGCAGGGGGTAAATACGGCCGAAAACGCACCAATGCGAAGCGGGCGACCTGAGCCGGCTGGCTCAGCCGTTCGGCGTAGCTGCTGGCGATGACGAAGCCGGAAAGGACGAAGAAGAAGTCGACGAAAAGATAGGACGAACCGATGAATCTGCTCTGCGAGATCGCGGAAGCGGTCGGGAAATGAAACAGCGCCACCAGCAGGGCGCAGATGCCGCGCCACGAATCGAGAACCTGGAAGCGCTCGCCGGCTATCGTACCGGTGTGGGTCGACACCATGGCATCGGACGGATTAAGAAACGCGGTCTGCGTCATGATGATACAAATCCTGTCTTGCCGTGGCACCCGGGCGGCGCGATTTCGTCTCGCCAAGCTGTGACTGGCATCTTCCGTGCCGGTTCTGTAGTTGTTGCACCCCGATGAAAACGAGGACCAGTAATGGCGACCAAGAACATCGACCATGCCTTCACCGCTCGCTCCAAAACGGGCGGCGCCCTTGAGCCGACCTATTCCGGCGCGCTGTCATTCATGCGGCGCAAATACACCAAGGACGTGAAGGGCGCCGATGCGGTGGTGTGGGGCATTCCTTTCGACGCCGCCGTCACCAACCGGCCCGGCGCCCGTTTCGGGCCGCAGGCTATACGCCGCGCCTCGGCGATCCTCGACAATGATCCGCAATACCCGTTCTCGCGCGACCTGTTCGAGCATCTCGCCGTGGTCGACTATGGCGATTGCCTGCTGGATTCCGGCAACCACCAGAAGACGCCCGGCACGATCGAGCGCGAAGCTGCCAAGATCCTGAAATCAGGCGCTTTCCTTTTGACGCTTGGCGGCGACCATTTCGTCACCTGGCCGCTGCTCAAGGCGCATGCCGCCATCCACGGACCGCTCGCTCTGGTGCAGTTCGACGCGCATCAGGACACGTGGGAGGATGACGGCAAGCGCATCGACCACGGATCCTTCGTCGGCCGCGCGGTCAAGGAAGGCATCATCGATCCCGACCGGTCGATCCAGATCGGCATCCGGACGCACGCGCCCGACACGTTCGGCATCAAGATCCTCTACGGCCACGAAATCGAGGAGATGCGTGCGTCCGATATCGCCTACGCCATCGTCGATCGCACCGGCGGCAAGAAGACGTACCTCACCTTCGACATCGACTGCCTCGACCCGGCCTATGCGCCGGGAACCGGCACGCCGGTGGCCGGCGGACCGTCTTCGGCGAAGATCCTGTCGACGCTGCGCCAGCTCAACCAGGTCGATATTGTCGGCGCCGATGTCGTGGAGGTTGCGCCGGCCTATGATCACGCCGATATAACGGCGATTGCCGGCTCGATGGTGGCCATGCAGTATCTCGGCCTGCTGGCGGAGCGAAAGGCACGGCAGGTAGAGATGAACAACGGCAACCACAATGGTGCCGCGGTGAATCACGGCAACGGCATATAGTTTTGAGATATCAGGGATTTTGATCAGGCAATGAAACCGAAAATCTTCATCGACGGCGAGCACGGCACCACCGGCCTCCAGATCCGGGCGCTGCTTGCCGAGCGTGGCGACCTGGAGATCATTTCCATTCCCGCCGAGCGCCGCAAGGAAACGGCGGCGCGCGCCGAATTCCTCAATGCCGCCGATGTCGCGATCCTGTGCCTGCCGGACGATGCGGCCAAGGAAAGCGTCTCGCTGATCGCCAATGACACGACCAAGGTCATCGATGCGTCGACGGCGCATCGCGTCGCCGAAGGCTGGGCTTACGGTTTCGCTGAAATGGACAAGGATCAGGCGAAGACGATCGCCTCGGCCAAGCGCATCGCCAATCCCGGCTGCTGGCCGCAAGGACCGATCGCAACGCTCAGGCCGCTGGTCACCGCTGGCCTGCTGCCGGCCGATTTCCCGATCACCGTCAACGGTATTTCGGGCTATTCGGGCGGCGGCCGCCCGATGATCGAGGATTATGTCGCCAAGGGCGAGGACGCCTCTGAGTTCCTGCCCTATGGCCTCACCCTGCAGCACAAGCATGTGCCGGAACTGCGGGCCTATGCAAAACTGTCGCATGACCCGATCATGCAGCCTGCGGTCGGCAATTTCGCCCAAGGCATGATCACCGTGGTGCCGCTGCAGCTCGGCGGCCTCGACCATGTGCCGACGGGTGTGGAGCTTCATGCCGCCATTGCCGACCATTTCGCCGCGATCAAGGCCGGCGTGGTCGAAGTGGCGCCCTATGCGCATCTTGAGCGCATGCCGGACATCGATCCCGAGATCTACAACGGCACCAACCGCATGAAGGTCTATGTCTTTGCCAACGACAAACGCGCGCAGGCGCTGCTGCTGGCAGTCTACGACAATCTCGGCAAGGGAGCCTCCGGTGCCGCCGTCCAGAACATGGACCTGATGCTCGGGCTTTGACGGACGCACCAGCCTTCCCGGCGCGCTGGAAAATCAGCGCGCCCGAACTCATTGCCGAAACCTTTTCAAGCCGCATCTGGAAAGTGCGACGCGAAGACGGCTCGCCGGCCGTCGTCAAGGCGCTCAAACCTTTCGACGATGTCGCCGACGAGCTGCGTGGCGAACATTTTCTCGCCTGGCGGCGCGGCGAAGGCGCGGTGCGCCTGCTCGGCCGCGACGGCCACAGCATGCTGCTCGAATATGCGGGCGACACCCTGCTTACGCGGGTTCTCGATGAACAGGGCGACAATGCCGCGACCGCGATCGCGGCGGAGGTGATGGCGAAACTGTTTTCGCCATCAAAACACCCCTACCCGCCCGAGCTTCAGCCACTCAGGGAGCGGTTCGTCAGCCTGTTCAAGAAAGCCGCGACCGATCGCGATGCGGGTCATGCCAGCCTCTATGTCGAGGCCGCGGCAACCGCCGAACGGTTGCTGGACGATCCGCATGATGTCAGGCCGTTGCATGGCGATCTGCATCACGAAAACATCCTGCACGGCGCGCGCGGCTGGCTGGTGATCGATCCGAAGGGCGTGCTCGGCGATCCCGGCTTCGATGCCGCCAACATGTTCTACAACCCGCTTGATCGCGATGCGCTTTGCCTCGATCCCCTGCGGATCGCGCACATGGCCGAAGTCTTTGCCAGCACGCTGGGGCAATCACCGGCAGCGATACTGGACCATGCCATCGCCTATGGCTGCCTGTCCGCGGCCTGGCACCACGAGGACGACAATGCGGTCGAGGAGAACCGCGAATTGTCGATCGCCGAGGCGATCTGGACGGTGCGGGCAGGTTTTTGATCAAGCGAGGGCATTGGTAAACACTTATTTACCATGTTGGACTACTGAGATGTCCTGGCTCCCACCCAAGGATTCCTCATGGTCAGCGCGATCTCGGGTTCTTCCTCCGCAACCCAGTATTCCTCGTCCAGTTCCTCGAGCAATGCAGCCCAGGAGGCCGCGCTCGAAAAGCAGATCCAGGACCTGGAAGACCAGGCCAAGGCAATCACCGATGAGGTCAAGGCCGCCCAGGTGCGGCAGGATATCGCCGTGGCCCAGGCCAAGCTTGACGCGCTCAGAGCCGCCGACGCCGACAAGGCAGCGAAAGCCGCTCAGAGCCAGTCGACACCATCCGCCGCCGCTGTGCGCCAGGCGGAATTCGACGGCGAGAAAACCACGCAATCCAACGAATTCTGGATGTGACCATCTGAGTTGAGACCGGCCGGATGACGGCGGTCAGGACCAGATCGACTTGGCGACGTAAGCAACAGCGGTGATCACGAACGACATCCCTACGAACCCGAGGACGACATAAACGCGTTCAACGGGGGGCCGAGTTGGCAAGGAATAGGCGCCCTTAGTGCCGCGCCAGTGCGCGGCGGCAAAGCCCAATACGATCAAAGCAAATGCTTGATGGGTCAGCGCCATGTGCAGCGGCACATGCATCAGCAGCGTGCCAATGCCGATCGAGGCTTGAACAAGCACCAGCAAAAACAACAGCGTCGCGCGGTTGGCGTGCGTTGAACCTGGCAGCCGCCGACGTGTGGCGATCATGTGCCAGAGCGCGACGGCGAAGACCGTATAGGCGCCGAGCCGATGCACGAACTGCACCGTCTTCGGGCTTTCGAAGAAGTTGCGCCATGCCGGTTCGAGGATCAGCAGATCGCCGGGGACGATCTTGCCGTCCATCAGCGGCCAGGTGTTGTAGCTCAAGCCGGCATCGAGCCCGGCGACCAGACCGCCGAGATAGATCTGGATCAGCGCCAGAAGCAAGATCAAGCCGGCCAGCCGTTGCGTCGAGCGATCGGCGGCGGGCTCGGAATGCGGCGCCAGCCCACGGGCCACGACCATGGTGGCGGTGAAGATCAACGCCGCCAGCGTCAAATGCGTCGCCAGCCGGTACTGGCTGACGGAAACCCGGTCGACCAGGCCGGAGGCCACCATCCACCAGCCGATGGCGCCTTGCAGGCCGCCGAGAAGCAGAATGCCGACCAGCTTTGGCCCAAGGCCGCGCTCGATGCGGCGCGTTACCCAGAAGACCAGCAGCGGCAAGGCGAAAACCAGGCCGACGCTGCGCGCCAGCAGACGGTGCGCCCACTCCCACCAGAAGATCGACTTGAAAGCCTCGATGCTCATGCCCTTGTTGAGCTCGGTGTATTGCGGGATCTGCTGGTAGCGCTGAAATTCCTCTTGCCACTCGGCGTCGTTGAGCGGCGGGATGACGCCATGGATCGGCTGCCATTCGGTGATCGACAGGCCGGACTCGGTAAGCCGGGTGGCGCCGCCGACCAGCACCAGTGCAAACAGCACCAGAAGCACGACGTAAAGCCAGCCACGCACGAGCGCGCGGTTGTGCAGGTCGCGGTCGCGGGCAACGTATGGCGCAGCGGCGGCTGATATGGCAGCCATGATCTTGTCCCGGCAGGTTGAGGTCGCGGATTGGTGAACCATCACACCCGAGCTGGCAAGACCATCCGGCGCGGCACGCCGTCGCGCCGTCCGCCGCGGGTTGCGATAGTCCTGCGTTCGGCCTAAGCGATAGCCATCAACGAGGCCGAGCCATGCCCATTCGCCTGAAAAAGCTGATCGGAATGTTCCTGCTGGTGGCACTGGTCATCATCTATGCGCTGGTCGCATCGGTCTTCGCGGTCGCGCAGCTATCGGAGTCAGGCGCCTTGGTGCAATTCCTGTTCTTCCTGTTCAGCGGCCTGCTCTGGGTGCTGCCGGCAATGGGCATCATCAAGTGGCTGATGCTGGAGCCACGGGCGAAGCGCTGACGCCGGGCTGGCCCGTCGCAATCAGATGGTGACGAGCATCTTGCCGGCATTGGCGAGCGGTGTCGTCACACCTGACAGCATGGTGCGGATATGGGCAAGGTTCTGGTAGCGGCCATTGATCGAAATGCGCGGCAAGGCCTGCAGGAATCCGGCATGTTCGGCGCGCAGCACGCCATGGCGGGTGGTCACGGCGGAGTTATAGCCGGCGTCACGGACAAAGCCGACTTCGCGGCAGCCGACGGCGCTTGCATAGCCATAAGGATAGGCGAAATGGTGCGGCTCGATGCCGAGTTCGGCCCGCAACATGTCCTTTACAGCTGATATCTCGTGGCGCGCATCGGCCTCGGAAAGCCGCTTCAGATTGCTGTGGTTGATCGTATGGGCGCCGATCGTCACCAGTGGATGCGCGGCAACACTGCGAATCTCATCCCAGTTCATCAGTGTCCGCAGGCGCGGCGCATCCGCGTCGACGCCATTTGAAGCGGCGAGATCGCGCAGCACGGTGCGCAAATCTTCCTCGCGAACCTCGTTGGCGAGATAGGCGTGCAGCCGGGCTATGGCCTGGGTTTTCCTGGCGGGGGTCGCGCAATCGATCACCGTTGGACCATTCGAGGTCGCGAGCGTCAGGCGGTCGCAGGCGTTGACGATGTCCTCGGCCACATCCCACCACAGATCGGCGGTGCCGTCGATCAGCCCCGGCGCGACATAGATGGTGATCGGCGCGCCGTGCTTTTCCAGCACCGGCAGGGCCTCTGTCATGTTGTCTCGATAGGCATCATCGGCGGTGATGGTGGCGAAGCGGCCGCCCTTGCCGTCGGCCTTGATGCGCTCGACGGCTTCGTCCATCGAGACGAAGGCATAGCCGTCGGCCTTCATATCGGCGATCACCGCGTCGAGGAAACTGGGGGCGATGTTGAGGTGCCGGTTGACGCTGTCTGGCTTTTCCGGTGTCGCCGTTACGCGGTGCAGCATCAGGATGGCGCCGATGCCGCCGACAAACGGCCTGGCCAGCGGTGCGAGGCCGGTATAGCGCGCGAAATTGAGCGCCAGCTTCCGGATTGCCTCCCCACCGTCGATCATTCATTCACCTTTTGCGCCTAGGCTTGATCCAAGCACGGAACACGCCTGAGCGCTCCCCCAAATCGGGATGAATACGCCTTAAGGATTGAGGTATGGTTGACGCAATGGCGTCATTTGACGGCAATCGGCTCGCGGCCACCGAGACTTCGCCGCGCGCCCTGCCGAAGGATGCAGCGCAGCTGTCGGTTTCCGTTGCTGCAGCCGAAGGGCTCACGGCCTATGCGGGGTTCTGCCGCTCGGCGCTCTGCGCGCCGGCGCAGGGCGCGACATGGATCCTGAACTGGGCCGCGCAACTCAAACCCGATTTGCTCGTCGCAACGCTCTCTTTCGAAGGCAAGCCGGTCTTCGCCTTGGCGCTGGAGGTCGTAAGCCAGGGGCCGTTCCGGGTCGCCCGTTTCATGGGCGGCCGCCACGCCAACGGCAATTTCGCCGCAGTGGACCCGCAATGGCTGGCCAGGGCTGACATCACGGCCGTCCGCTCGATGTTTGCCGCCATCGCCAAGGCTCGCCCCGACATCGATCTCATCGCCCTGGAACGGTTGCTGCCCGACTTCGACGGCATCGCCAATCCGCTCGCATCGCTCGATCATTTCGCCAGCCCCAATCTTTCGCTGGCCGTCGACCTTGCCGGTGGCTTCGATGCGCTGCTGCTGCGCGCCAGCGGCAAGCGCAAACGCAAGAAGCATCGTTCGCAGACGCGGAAATTCGAGGCCGTCGGCAGCCACCGGCGCATCGAGGCACGCAGCTCGGACGAGGTGGACAGGCTGCTCGACGCTTTCTTCGAGATGAAGGAGCAGCGCTTTCGCAAGATGGGCATAGCCAACGTCTTCGGCGACGACCAGACGCGCGCCTTCTTCCGGGGGCTGTTCACGCAAGCCCTGGCCGAGGAGACGCCCTCTTTCGTGCTGCACGGGCTGGAGGTCGCCGGCAAGCTGCGCGCCGTCACCGGGTCGAGCCGTTCCGGCAAGCGCCTGATCTGTGAGTTCGGAGCAATTGCCGAGGACGATCTCTCGCACAGCAGTCCCGGCGATTTTCTGTTCTTCGACAACATCCAGGAAGCCTGCGAGACCGGCTTTGCGGTCTATGATTTCTCCGTCGGCGACGAGCCCTACAAACGGCAGTGGTGCGATATCGAAACCCGGCATTTCGAGGTGCTGGTGCCGCTGACGCTGAAGGGCCGCGCCCTGGCGCGGACGTTTCGCCAAGGCGCGCGGCTGAAGGCCTTCGTCAAGAACAGCCCGACGATCTGGAAGCTGACCAAGATGCTGCGCCGCAAGGCAGCCGGACAGGCTGCACCCGCTCCCACGGACGACGAAAACTAGCCGTCAGAATTTGAGAGCCTCGCGGAGCGCCGGGCCGGCCCTGACGCGCAGATCGAGATCGGCCTCGATGTGATCGATGTGGTGCAGCATCAAGCGGCTTGCCCGCTCGCAATCGCTGTTTTCCAGCGCGCCGACAATTTCGGTGTGCTCGCTGTGCCCGCAGGCTGACACGCCGGACCGTCCGTAAAGCGCAATGACAAGCGAGGAGCGAGCGACCAGTTCCTCCATGAAGCGTTGCAGGATGGCATTGCCGGCGACGGACGCCAGCAGCAGATGAAAATCGCCGGACGCCTTGATTTCTGAACGCCGCGCGGTCGGACCGCGCTCGGCGATGAAGCGGCCCTCCTCGTCGAGTTGCGCCTTGAAGGCGACGATGTCGGTTGATGTGACGCGCCCGCAGGCGGCAATGGCGATGCCGGGTTCGATCAAGCGGCGCGAGGCGAAGACCTGGCGCGCCTCCTCGGGCGACGGGTTGGCGACGAAGGCGCCGCGGTTGCGCTCGGTGCGCACCAGGCCTTCGAAGGACAGCATCTGCAAGGCCGCGCGGGCGACAGTGCGCGACACGTCGAACAGCGTGCCGACCTCGCCTTCCGACAGCTTGGTGCCTGGCGCCAGCCGGCGGTCGACAATGGCGTCGCGCAGATTGTCGCGGATCGCCTGAGCGCGATCCTGATTGGCGCTGTCGGTGGCGGAATAGATCTGATCGGCGATATTCATGGCGATGGCGTTCCTGCCCCCTTCTAGCGCGACTCGTCCTCCCCGCACGAGAGGCAAAGTGGACACGAAGCCAAAAAAGATTGCATACGATTCTTGTGCAAATCGCGCACAATCGCCCATAATTTGTGCAATGCACAAGGCAGCCCACCGGATAGGCAGTAGCCGGAAATTCTGATTCTTCAGACAATTCAAATGGTTGGCGGTTCATCCCGAGATTGGCACGCATGATGCTTTGGTTAATGCGACCAAACGGGGAAGCCTGAATGTCCAAAGCCGCCGAGATCGACATCGTGTCCGTTTCGAAAGTCTATGGAACCACGACCGCCGTCGAGGACATCAGCCTGAAGATACCGGCGGGCACCTATTGCTGCCTGCTCGGTCCCTCCGGCTGCGGCAAGACTTCGACGCTGCGGATGATTGCCGGCCACGAAAGCATTTCGTCCGGCGATGTCCGGCTCGGCAACACCGTCGTCACCGACCTGCCGCCGGCCAAACGCGGCACGGCGATGATGTTCCAGTCCTATGCGCTGTTCCCGCATCTCGACCTTATCGACAATGTCGCCTTCAGCCTGAAGATGAAGGGCGTCGACAAGGAAAAGCGCCGCGGCAAGGCGCTCGACATGCTGAAGCTGATGCAGATGGAGGCCTATGCGACGCGCCGGCCCACGCAGCTTTCCGGCGGCCAGCAGCAGCGCGTCGCGCTCGCCCGCGCGCTGATCACCGAGCCAGAAGCGCTGCTGCTCGACGAGCCGCTGTCGGCGCTCGACCCGTTCCTGAAGATCCGCATGCGCGCCGAGCTGAAGAAATTGCAGACCTCGCTCGGCATCACCTTCGTCCATGTCACCCACAGCCAGGAGGAGGCCATGGCCTTGGCGGACCTGATCGTGGTGATGAATGACGGCCGCATCGAACAGGCGGCACCGCCGCGCGATGTGTTCGAGCGGCCGGCCACCGCCTTCGTCGCGCGCTTCATGGGCGATCACAATGTCATCTCCGGCCGGGTCACCGGCGCGCGCGACGGCATGGTCGTCTTCGACGTCAATGGCGGCGGCTCGCTCGCCGCCAGCGGCAACCGCCAAGAGCCAGGCGCGCCGATCGACATCGCCATCCGCACCGACCATGTCCGCATCGGCGACGCGCCCGCGCCCGGGCACGGCTTCACCGGCATCGTCTCCAACATCGAATATCGCGGCGCCACGGTGAAGCTGTCGGTAACCGGCGCCGGCATCGACGATTTCACGGTCATCGTCGACGATTCCGACTTCTTCGCCAGACCCGTCGCCATCGGCGACGCCGTACCGCTCGCCTGGGATCCGCAAGACGCGATCGTCCTCGGCCGCCTCAATTCATGACTCCAACCAAGCAAAACAAGACAGGGGAATAGACATGACAGACACCATACAAACCAAGACTGGCATTTCGCGCCGCTCGCTGCTCAAGACGGGTGCGGCGGCCGTCGGCCTTGCCGCCGGCTCGGGCGTTATCACCGGCTTCCCGACCATCTGGGCGCAGTCCAACATCACGCTGCGCCAGTTCGGCACCGGCGTGTCGAACCTCAACGCCATCGCCGACAAGTGCAAGGCCGACCTCGGCATCACGCTGGAGATGACGGCGACCGATTCCGACGCCGCCGCGCAGCGCGCCGTGACCCAGCCCGACAGCTACGACATCGCCGATATCGAATACTGGATCTGCAAGAAGGTGTTCCCCACCGGCGTGCTGCAGCCGATGGATGTCAGCAAGCTGAAATATTATGACGAGCTGGTGCCGCTGTTCAAAACCGGCAAACTCACCCCCGACAGTGTTATCGCCCAGGGCACCGCGCCGCACACCGTCGGCTTCGTCGAGGCGCAGGACTCCAAGACCTTCGCCAAGGCGCCGACCAACTGGTTCACCATGGTGCCGACCATCTACAACGCCGATACGCTGGGCATCCGCCCCGACCTCGTCGGCCGCGACATCACAACCTGGGCCGATATCATGGACCCGGCCTTCAAGGGCAAGACCGCCATCCTCAACATCCCGTCCATCGGCATCATGGATGCCGCCATGATCATGGAAGCCACCGGCAACATCAAATATGCCGACAAGGGCAACATGACCAAGGACGAGATCGACAAGACGATCGACTTCCTGATCAAGGCCAAGCAGGCCGGCCAGTTCCGCGCCTTCTGGAAGTCCTTCGACGAGAGTGTCAATTTGATGGCGTCGGGCGAAGTCGTCATCCAATCCATGTGGTCGCCGGCCGTCGCCGCCGTGCGCTCCAAGGGCATTGCCTGCCGCTTCCAGCCACTCAAGGAAGGTTATCGCTCATGGGGCGGCGGCCTTGGCCTCGCCGCCCACCTCAAGGGCGCCGAACTCGACGCGGCCTATGAATACATCAACTGGTACACGTCGGGCTGGGTCGGCGGCTATCTCAACCGCCAGGGCTACTACTCGGCCAACATGGTCTCGGCCAAGAAGTTCATGACCGAGGACGAATGGGGCTACTGGATCGAGGGCAAGCCGGCCAAGGGCGAGATCAAGGCGCCGGACGGCACGGTCATGGAAAAAGCCGGCGCCGTGCGCGATGGCGGCTCCTTCGAGGAGCGCATGGGCAAGGTCGCCTGCTGGAACTCGGTGATGGACGAGGACCGCTACATGGTGAAGCGCTGGAACGAGTTCATCGCGGCGTAAGGGAACAAGCGCCGCGCCTTCCCTTCCCCTTCTCCCCTTGTGGGAGAAGGTGGATCGGCGCGTAGCGCCGAGACGGATGAGGGGTGTTCCAGCGGAGTGAGACGTTGGCTTTCCCTGGAACACCCCTCATCCGACCTCACTTCGTGAGGCCACCTTCTCCCACAAGGGGAGAAGGAAAGGCCGCTCCGCAAACTTGCACCGAGAGCCTAGATGACAGTCGCGCTCGAACGCCCCGCCATCGCCGCCGCGAAACCAGTCCGACGCCGCCGCTTCTCCATCGGCGCCGTCACACCCTACCTCCAGTCGGCTCCGCTGGCGCTGATCCTCGGCGCGTTCCTGCTTTTGCCCATCATCATGATCGTCGTCGTGTCCTTCTGGGATTACGACTTCGCCGCCATGTATCCGGATTTCCTGACCACCAACTATTCCGATGTGCTGGGCTCCTGGGTCACCTGGAAGACCTATCTCAACACCATCAAATTCGCCGCCATCGTCTGGGCGCTGACCTTGTTCATCGGCTTCTGGGTCGCCTATTTCCTCGCCTTCCACATCCGCACCACGGCCATGCAGATGGTGCTGTTCCTGGTCTGCACCGTGCCGTTCCTGACCTCCAACATCATCCGCATGATCTCGTGGATCCCGGTGCTCGGCCGCAACGGGCTGATCAACTCGACGCTGGTACATATGGGGCTGGTGCCAAAACCCATCGAATGGCTGCTCTATTCCGAATTCGCGGTCGTGCTGGCCATGGTGCATCTCTACACGCTGTTCATGGTGACGCCGATCTTCAACACGCTGATGCGCATCGACCGCTCGCTGGTCGAGGCCGCGCGCGATGCCGGCGCCTCCGGCTGGCAGGTGCTGTGGAACGTCATCATTCCGCTGGCCAAGCCCGGCATGGCGATCGGCACCATCTTCGTCGTCACGCTGGTGATGGCCGACTTCTCCACCGTGCAGGTGATGTCGGGCGGCCAGAGCGCATCCGTTGCGCTGATGATGAAGAACCAGATGTCGCTGCTGCAATATCCGGCCGCCGCCGCCAACGCCGTGGTGCTTTTGGTGCTGGTGCTCTTAATGGTCGCCGGCATCCTGCGCATCGTCGATATCCGCAGGGAGCTTTGACGTGAGCCACGAAAAACGCACCCTCGAATTCTACGTGCTCGCCGCCTTCTTCGCGCTGTTCGTGCTGTTCCTTTACGGCCCGCTGTCGGCGATCCTGATCCTCTCTTTCCAGGGCGAGACCGGCGGCCTCACCTTCCCGCTCAACGGCGTGTCGCTGCACTGGTTCGCCAATCTGTTCGAGCGTCAGGCGGTCGGCGATTTCGGCGGCAGCTTCAAGCGCTCGCTGGTGCTGGGCCTGATGGTGATGGTCGTCACCGTCGTGGTGTCGCTGCTCGCCGGCCTTGCCTTCCGGCAAAAATTTCGCGGCGCCACCGCGCTGTTCTATCTGGCGGTCGCCAGTCTCGTCGTGCCCTCCATCATCATCTCGCTCGGCATCGGCGTCGTTTTCCAGCAGGTCGGCTTGCGGCCAGCCTGGTATACGTCGGCCTTCGGCGCGCATCTGACCTGGACCTTGCCGTTCGGCGTGCTGATCATGTTCGCCGTCTTCAACCGCTTCTCGCCGGCCTATGAGGAAGCCGCGCGCGATCTTGGCGCCTCGTCCTGGCAGACCTTCGCCCATGTCGTGTTGCCGATGATCGCGCCGAGCCTGATCGGCGTCGGCCTGTTCGGCTTCACGCTGTCCTATGACGAGTTCGCCCGCACGCTGATGACGTCGGGGACCTTCAACACGCTGCCGCTCGAGATCTATGGCATGACCACCAATGTCACGACGCCGGTGCTCTACGCGCTGGGCACGGTGACCACCGTGTTTTCCTTCCTGGTGATCCTGGCAACACTGGGCGCCATCCTCTATGTCGGCCGCCGCCGGGCGAGAGCGTGATCGTGCAGATCCTTGTGGTGAACCCAAACACGACGGCGAGCATGACCGAGACGATCGCCGCGGCCGCGCGCGGCGTCGCCGGCGTCCGGACCGAAATCGTCGCCGTCACCTCGTCGACGGGACCAGCCTCGATTGAGGGCTATTATGACGAGGCGCTGGCGGTGCCCGGCCTGCTGATGGAGATCGCCGCCGGCGAACGCCGTGGAGCACAGGCGGCGATCATCGCCTGTTTCGACGACACCGGCCTCGACGCCGCGCGGGCCATGGCCGCCATTCCCGTCATCGGCATCTGCGAGGCCGCACTCAGCATGGCCTCCTTCATCGCCCAGCGCTTCACCGTCGTCACCACCACCGAACGCTCGCGCGTGCCTGTGGAAGGGCTGGTGCAACGCTACGGCATGTCGGGACGGGCGCGTGTGCGGGCCGCCGACATTCCGGTGCTGGCACTCGAGGATCCGGCATCAGGCGCGATCGGCAAGCTGCGCGACGAGATCGCCCGCGCCGTCGAGGAGGATCGTGCCGAGGCCATCGTGCTTGGCTGCGCCGGCATGGCGGACCTTGCTCACCAGTTGCAGGCGGATTTCGGACTGCCTGTCATCGACGGCGTCGGCGCCGCGATCAAGCAGGCCGAAGCGCTGATTGCGCTCGGCCTGTCGACATCGAAGCGCGGTGCCTATGCCAGCCCGCTGGCCAAGCCCTATCGTGGTATGCTGAAATCGTTCGCGCCCGGAGCAGTCGCGGCGGAGTGAGCACCATGCAACCGATCATCCGCGCGCTGTCGCTGGGGGAATTGGCCGACCTCATCGACTGGGCGGCTGACGAGGGCTGGAACCCCGGCCTTGACGACGCCGCGATGTTCCAGGCGGCGGATCCGGAGGGTTTCATCGGTGCCTTTGTTGGCAACGACATGGTCGCCGCGATCTCGGCGGTGGCCTATGGGCACGATTTTGGTTTCATCGGTCTCTACATCTGCCGCCCAGACATGCGCGGCAAGGGCTATGGCAAGGCGGTGTGGACCGCGGGCATGAACAGGCTGACCGGCCGCACCGTCGGCCTGGATGGCGTCGAAGAGCAGCAGGCCAACTACCGGAGCAAGGGGTTCAGGCCGGTCTACGAGACCATCCGTTACAGCGGGCGCCCTGCGGCCCTGCCCGTCCGTACCGAGCGGCCCCGCATGGTGACCGCACAACCGGTGCCCGACATCATCGGATATGACGCGCTTTGCTTTCCCGCACCCCGGCATTCTTTCCTGCAGCAATGGCTGCGGCCGCCTCACCGTGCCCTGGCAGCGATCACATCACGGGGAACGGCCGGCTATGCGGTGGCGCGATCCTGCCGCAGCGGCTTCAAGATCGGCCCGCTCTTCGCCGACGACGCGCAGACAGCACTCGAATTGCTCGGGGCGCTGGCGAGCGCGTGCGAAGGTGGTGACCTGAACATCGACGTTCCAGCCACCCAGGTGGATTTTATCGCGGCGCTCGAGACAACAGGCTTCTCACCGACCTTCAGCACCACCCGCATGTACCAAGGCCTGCCGCCGAAGCTCGATGCCAACAGGGTATTCGGCGTGACGACGCTGGAGCTGGGTTAGACCAAGCGTGCCGCCGAACAGCAGTTCTTTCAGGCCGCGGAGCGCCGGCCCGGCGTGCCCGGTGGTTCGTGGCCAAGCGGGGTCACCAGCGTCAGGTCGGGATAGCCGCTCTCGATCAGCTTCACGGCCGCCTGCGTCACCTCGTCATCCGGCTCGAGCATCGACAGGAACACCTCGGTGGCCTCGCCGCCCAGGCGGCTGATGCCTTGCGCATCGGCCGGCCCGCATTCTACCACCACCAGATCATAGGCGGTGGTGAGCGACTGCATGATGATCGGCAGCCGGTCGGCGGCGCGCATGGCGCGGACCGGATCGGCGGTGCCGACGGGAATGACGTGGCAGTCGGAATAGAGATCGGCATGGATCACGTCGCTGAACTGCGCCTGCGAAGCGAGCAGATCGGTGATGCCGGGGAAGAGCCCGCTGTCTAGCATCGGCCGCGAGGCGGCACCCGAGGCGGTGAGGTCGAGCAGCAGCACGCGCAGGCCGGCGTCGGACACTTCGCGCGCCACCAGGATCGCCGATGCGGCCGCCTCGTCGCCTTCGGGCGAAACGAATATGGCGCGCGCGGCGCCGCTGGCGATCAGCTTTTCCGCGGCCTTCTCGATGTCGATCTCGCCGAGCACCGAACGTGGCCGCTGAACCTCCACGACAGGCTCCGGCTCGGCGACCGATTCGGCTTCCGCGACAGGCTCAGCCTTGGCCACAGCTTCGGCCGCGGCAACAGGCTGCGCCAGCATCTCCGATTCTATGACCGGTTCCGTGACCGCTTCAGGCCAAGGCGTCTCGGCGGCACGATTGGCGAATTCGCTGGCGACAGCCGGCTCAAGGCGTGCATATGGCTCCAGAGGAGCGGCCGGCTCCTGGTGGGCAGTTGGCTCCTGGCGGGCAGTTGCCGGCATCGCCACCTCGTCGATCGGCGCGAAACGGGCGCCGGTGGCCGGGCGCATGGCGCGGCCCGAGAAGAGTTCCTTGAGCAGCGTGTATACCGCGGCCAGCAGAAGCGAAGCCGCCGCAGCCGCGCCAACGATCGGCCCGACCTTGGGGAAATACGGCTCGGAGGGCACCGAAGCCGGTGAGGAGACACGGGCGTCGACCGGCACGTAATTGCGGTCCTGACGCGAAGCTGCCTCGCGGTAATTGGTCAGATAGAGTTCGAGCTGTTGGCGCTTGGCGGCGGCATCGCGCTGCAGCGCGTCGAGACCGACCTGCTCGTTGCCGGCCTGTGCCGATGCTGCCTTCAATTGATTGACGTCGGAGATGAGCTGGCTTTCACGCGCCTTGGCGGCATCGGCCTGCATCAGCAGGCCCTTCATGATCTTCTGGGCCTCGTTGCGAATCTGCGCGTCGAGATCGGCCAGCTGTGATTTCGCGGCGCGAACGCGCGGATGATTGTCGAGCATCGTCGTCGACAGATCGGCGATGTTGGCGCGCAACTCGGCCTGCCGCTCCCGCAAACGCTGGATCAGGTCGGACGACAGCACTTCCGGTAGTGAGTCGAGCGAGCCGCCATTCTGCAGCGCCTTGCGCACGCTGTCGGCGGTGCCTTCGGCCGCGGCGCGATTGGCCCGCACCCGCGACAATTCGGTCGACAGCTCGGCCAGTTGCTGCGTGGCAAGAACCGCATTGTTGCCGCCCATCAGCAGGTCGGACTGGCCGCGGTAGGCCGCGACCTTGGCCTCGGCATCCCTGACCTGCTTCGACAGGTCGGCGATCTCGGGCGCCAGGAAGTCCGCGGCGGCGGTGTTCGATTCGCTTTTGGCCGCGCCCTGCCCGGCAATATAGGCAGCGGCAATGGCATCGGGGATGGCGGCTGCGAGCTTGGGATCCTCGGAGGAGAACTCGATGGCAATGATGCGGGTCTTTTCAACGCCGAAGACGTTGAGCTTCTCGCGCATCTTCTTCAACACGCGTTCGTCGGCCGGAACATCCATCGGGTCGTTCTTCAGCCCAAGCAGGATCAGCACGCGGCTCAGCGACGACATGTTGATCGTTTCGTCGAACTCAGGCAGTCGCGACAGGCCGAGTTTCTGCGCCACCTGCTTAAGGATTTCGTTGGACGAAATGATCTGGACCTGGGTGGCGACCCCTTGCTCGTCGAGGATCGGCTTGTCGCCGTCATTGTTGCTGCCGGCCGGACGGGTGTAGACGGATTCGCGTGGGGCGATTTCGATCTGCGTCTGGGCCTTGTAGTGCTTTGTCGCGAATGATGCGAAGGCAAACGCCAGGCCCGTCACCACCAGGACGAAGAGCAATATGCGCAGCCAGTTCCTCGCCAGGCTGGCGAAGAGCTGCCTGAGGTCAACGTCGACATCTGCGGCCGCGGACTGAACGGACATGCATCCCTACTCCGAAACTGGGTCAGGATGCACCGTAAACAACTATGGTAACTCAGCCGTTAAGATCGCGGTAATACTCCGTTAGGGATTACTGGCGAGCAGCAAGAAAACGATAAAAACACCAAAACCCCTGCTGCGCGAGCCGTCTCGACCGGCTCCTTTACCGGCCATTAACCCTAACAGGATGATAACGGACCCGATCCCAGATGTTTGCTGCGACGCCGCAGCGGCCAGTCGAAGGTACGTATCCGATCATGAAAAGCACTGCCTCCCTCTTTCGCGCTCTGCTTGCCGTGTCGATGCTCGCCGGCTGCTCCAGCTACCGGCCGACGCCGGCGGCCTTCCACGAGGTCCTTGACCAGCCCTATCGTCTTGGCGCCGGCGACCGCATCCGCGTCACCGTGTTCGAGCAGGACGGACTGACCAACACCTACAGCGTCGACCAGTCCGGCTACCTCTCCTTCCCGCTTGTCGGCGCCATACCGGCGCGTGGCCACACCGCGCAGCAGATGGAAAGGAAATCGCCGACAAGTTGCGGCAAGGCTATCTGCGCGACCCCGACGTCTCGGTCGAGATCGATCGCTACCGGCCGATCTTCGTCATGGGCGAAGTGGGTGCCGCCGGCCAGTATTCCTATGTGCCCGGCCTGACCGTGCAGAAGGCCATCGCCATTGCCGGTGGCTTCTCGCCGCGCGCCAACCAGGAAAGCGTCGATATCACCCGCGACATCAATGGCAAGGTGATGACCGGCCGCGTGGTCACATCCGATCCGCTGCTGCCCGGAGATACCGTCTACGTCCGCGAACGCCTGTTCTGACAGACACCACGTGGCGGACAAGCTCAGGATCGTCCACTGCTTTCGTTCACCCGTCGGAGGAATTTTCCGGCATGTGCGCGACCTGACGGAAGCGCAGGTCGCTGCCGGTCATGTGGTGGGGATCGTCTGCGATTCGACCACCGGCGGCGAATTCGAGGAGCGCCTGTTCGAGCAGATGAAGGACATGCTGGCGCTCGGCATCCACCGCACGCCAATGCAGCGCCATGTCGGCCCGGGCGATCTCGCCTCGGCCCGGCGCACCTACAGGATCATCAAGGAATTGCGGCCGGACGTGTTGCACGGGCACGGCGCCAAAGGTGGCGCCTATGCCCGTCTGTTCGGCTCATTGTTGCGGGTATCAAGGTCTCGCGTAGCCCGCCTTTATTCGCCGCATGGCGGCTCTCTCCACTATGACGAAACAACAGCCACGGGGAAGCTGTTCTTCGCACTGGAGCGCTCCATGGCGCGCTTTACCGATTGCCTGCTGTTCGTCTCGGATTACGAGCGGCGGACCTATCGCAGGAAGGTGGGCGAGCCGCCGATCCCGAACATTCTGGTCTACAACGGACTGCGCGCCGCCGAATTCGAGCCGGTGATCATCGCAGCCGATGCGGCGGATCTGCTCTATATCGGTATGATGCGGGACCTGAAGGGACCCGACATCTTCATCGATGCCCTGGCGGCCGCTGCTCCCCGACTCGGCCGGGCGCTGAGCGCGGTGATGGTCGGCGACGGCGACGACCTGCCGCGCTACCACGCGCAGGTAGAGCGCCTGGGGCTGCAAGGCCATGTCCGCTTCCTGCCGCCAATGCCGGCCAGGGAGGCCTTCGCGCTGGCGGCGCTGGTGGTCGTTCCATCCCGCGCGGAAGCCATGCCCTATATCGTGCTGGAGACACTGGCCGCGGCAAGACCCATGATCGCCACCGCTGTCGGCGGCATACCCGAGATTTTCGGTTCCGGTTCCCCTGCCCTTGTCCGCCCCGATCCCGTCGAACTCGCCGGCAAGATGAGCGAGGCGCTGACCGATCTCTCAGCCTACAGCAAACTCATGCCCGATGGCGGCAGCCTCAGGGCGCGCTTCGGCGCCGACGTCATGGCCGCCGAAATCGAGAAGGCCTATTTCGCCGCGCTCGACAGGTAACGCCCAGGCCTTTCCAAAGCCATGCGTTGTTTCAAGGGTTTCTTAGCTCTCTTTTGCTATTGACCGAGGGGAAGCTTGCGGAAAGCCCCATGAACGAGATCGACCCAGCGCGCCGCTTTTCACCTGAAGCGGTGCGTAAATTCGACGGCCCGACCGAGGGCGATGTGCCCGGCGGCATGAACGACGTTGCCCGGCAGGTCGCGTCGCAATACCGGCGCGATACGATGTCGCCGATCATGGTCAGCGGCGTCCTGCGCATGGTCGAGTTCGGGATCCTGTTCGTTTCGGGGCTCTGCGTCTATTTCTACTTCGTCGGTTTCTTCAACTATCTCGCCTGGCAATATCCGGTGACGATTGCCGCCGCGTCGTTCCTCGCCGTGGTGCTGCTCGATGTCACCGACTGCTACCAGGTCGTTTCCCTGATGCGGCCGATCGCCAATCTTGGCCGTATCCTGCTCGTCTGGGCCGGCACCTTCGCGCTGATGGCGTTGACGGCCTTCGCCATGAAGATGTCGGAAGACTATTCGCGGCTTCTGTTCGGCACCTGGTTCGTCGCCGGCTTCGTCCTCCTCTTCGGCCTCAGGCTGGTGATGTCGAGACTGATCCGGCGCTGGGCACGCGATGGCCGCATGGAGCGGCGCGCCGTCATCGTCGGCGGCGGCAAGGCGGCGGAAGTCCTGATCCGCTCGGTCGAAAAGCAGCCTTACAATGACATCCGCATCTGCGGCATCTTCGATGACCGCTCAGACAAGCGCTCGCCGCCGATCGTCGCCGGCTATCCCAAGCTCGGCACCATTTCGGAACTGATCGAGTTCGCCCGCATCGCCCGCATCGACATGCTGATCGTGTCGCTGCCGCTGACCGCCGAAACGCGCGTGCTGCAGCTGTTGAAGAAGCTGTGGGTGCTGCCGGTCGATATCCGGCTTTCGGCGCATTCCAACGCGCTGCAGTTCCGCCCGCGCGCCTATTCCTTCATCGGCTCGGTGCCGATGCTCGACATCTTCGACAAGCCGATCAACGACTGGGATTCGGTCGCCAAGCGCGCCTTCGACATCATCTTCTCGCTGATCGGCATCATCGTCTTCTCTCCGGTGATGCTGGCGACCGCGATCGCCATCAAGCTCGACAGCAAGGGACCGGTGCTGTTCAAGCAGAAGCGGCATGGCTTCAACAACGAGATCATCGAGGTCTACAAGTTCCGCTCGATGTACACCGACCGGTCGGATCCGACCGCCAAGCAGACGGTGACCAAGAACGATCCGCGCG
This sequence comes from Mesorhizobium kamtschaticum, assembly GCF_056174585.1. Taxonomy (NCBI): domain Bacteria; kingdom Pseudomonadati; phylum Pseudomonadota; class Alphaproteobacteria; order Hyphomicrobiales; family Phyllobacteriaceae; genus Mesorhizobium; species Mesorhizobium kamtschaticum. The sequence continues at coordinate 5,303,801 of NZ_CM149691.1, forward strand.
TCACCCGCGTCGGCCGCTTCATCCGCAAGACCTCGATCGACGAACTGCCGCAATTCGTCAATTCGCTGTTGGGATCGCTGTCGCTGATCGGCCCGCGCCCGCATGCGATTGCCGCGCAGTCGCACAACCTGCTCTACAACGAAGTGGTCGACGGCTATTTCGCCCGCCACAAGGTCAAGCCCGGCGTCACCGGCTGGGCGCAGATCAATGGCTGGCGCGGCGAGATGGACACCAACGAGAAGATCCGCATGCGGACCGAATACGACCTCTACTACATCGAGAACTGGTCGCTGCTGTTCGATCTCAGAATCCTGTTCCTGACGCCGGTCCGGCTGCTCAACACGGAAAACGCCTATTGAGCGCGATTTCCCATGAGCTGCCACTGGGCGCGGTCAACGCCAAGCTGATCGTGCTGATTTCTTCCGCTGCGGTGGTGGTCGGCATCCTTCTGTCCGGCTTCGTCATCAGCGAGCCGGCGCCTTACGAAATCTACATGGCCGGGCTGATCGTCATCTGGGCGCTGTTCGGCCTGCGGATTTCGCGTGCGGCCATGCCTTTGCTGGTGCTGCTGGTGGGGATGAACATCGGCGGCATGATCTCGATGACGCAGATGGCGGACCTTGCCTTCACGCCGCTCTATCTCTCCGTGTCGCTGTTTCTCGCCTTCAGCGCGGTTTTCTTCGCCTCCGTGACAGCCACGCAGCCAGGCCTCTACCGGCTGATCTTCAATGCCTATGTCGTCTCGGCGGTGGCGACCTCGCTGCTCGGCATAGCGGGCTATTTCCATGCCTTCCCCGGCGCCGAAATGTTCACCAAATACGACCGCGCCGCCGGCGCCTTCCAGGATCCGAACGTCTTCGGACCGTTCCTGGTGCTGCCCGGCATCTATCTGCTCTATCTGATCCTGACCGGTTCGGTCTCGCGCATGCCACTGCTGGCGGTGCCGCTACTGATCATCACATTGGGCATCTTCTTCTCCTTCTCGCGCGGCGCCTGGGGCATGTTCGCCGTCTCTGCCGTGCTGCTCACCGGCTGCCTGTTCCTGCAGAGCGCCAGCGGCAAGTTCCGGCTGCGCGTGGTGATCATGACCATCGCCGCACTGTCGCTGCTGGCGATCGCCATCATCGTCATCCTGCAGTTGCCCGGCGTGTCGGAGATGTTCTCCAACCGCGCTCATCTCGAACAGAGCTACGACACCGCCCGCCTCGGCCGCTTCGCCCGCTACGGTATAGGCTTCCAGATGGCGATGGAGCGTCCGTTCGGCATCGGGCCGCTGGTCTTCGGCAAGATGTTCGGCGAGGACACGCACGACATCTGGCTGAAAATGCTGATGGATTATGGCTGGCTCGGCTTCGTGTCGTTCCTGACCCTTGTCGTCTGGACCATCACAGCCGGTTTTCGAATCCTGCTGCGCGACCGGCCATGGCAGCCCTATCTCCTGTGCGCCTATGTCGCCTTCATCGGCAATATCGGGCTCGGCACCTTCATCGACATCGACCACTGGCGCCACATGTATCTGCTGCTCGGCCTGATCTGGGGCGCGATCGCGCTGGAATACCGCCATCAGCGGCTGTTGGGGCCGGCATTTCCAGGCGTGTCGGCGATAGCGCGATAAACGCCGAATTTCGGTTGACCCGGGCGAGGTTATCACGATACATCGCGACCGGTCCGGAGTGTAGCGCAGCCCGGTAGCGCACTTGACTGGGGGTCAAGGGGTCGTCGGTTCGAATCCGGCCACTCCGACCATTTTGAAGCAGGACTTGCCCCCGAAGTCCCCGAGCGAGATCGGCCGATCTTCGAATCGCCCCTTCCCTTGTCGTGCTGGTTTCAGCTCTGGATCGCACCCAGCCTCTAACCCTGGCACACATCCACCCACTCAGCACCGGTAAGCTCAGCTATCCTCTGCGGTGCAATCCGTACCGCCGCATTGGTGGCTCCAGCAGCAGGCACCACCTCGTTGAATTCGCGCAGCGACACGTCGCAATAGACCGGCAGCGGCGACGGCAGGCCGAAGGGGCAGACGCCGCCGACCGGATGGCTGGTGGCGGCGACAACTTCGTCCGCGTCCAGCATGCGCGGCTTGCCGCCGAACTGGTCCTTGAACTTGCGGTTGTCCAGCCTGGCGATGCCGCTGGTCACAACCAGCATGGTGCGGTCGCCGACGCGCAGGCAGATGGTCTTGGCGATCTGCGCCGGCAGGACGCCATGCGCTTCCGCCGCCAGCGTGACCGTCGCCGAACTTGCTTGCGTGACGATGACCTCGATATCGGGCGCATGAGCGGCGAAGAAGGCACGAACAGAGTCCAGGCTCATATCAGAAAACCCACGATTCAAAGCCGATGCACGGCGACGCGATTGGCGCAGATTTGGATGCCGCAGGTATAAACACGCGCGATCTGTAAATCGGCAAGCCCGACCTGCTTGGGAACGCCATGGCATCAACAAGAAACCCGCCAAGCGGGCCTTGGCGGGTTCTCTTGCATGCCTGGTGCTGGTCTATGCCAGGGGTCGGCCTTGTGCGGCCGGCGTCGGCGCGGCGGGCGCCATGAGAGTGTCCTGAGGCATGCGAAGCGCGGACGCAATACGACGCAGCTTCGACGGATCGGCCGCCCGGCCGTTCTCGATATCCTCAATCTCGCCGACCGAGAGGCCGCAGGTCAAAGAAAGCTCTTCCACGCTGTATCCGCGGGTTTCCCGCATTGCTCTGAGGCTGCTGTAATCGTGCCCGATCTCACTGGCTAACGGTTCGGAGAGGGCATGGCTTTTTGCATTGTTGGGCATTGGCAACTCCGGTGGCTGAAAGCGTTTTGATCAAAAAAGGAGTGTTGCCTGAGACGAGCAGGAACATGCCCGCTCGCCAGCGATTTGCCAAGAGCCAAAGGCCGTCACGCTATCGTGAACCGGGGGCCCGCGAGGCGGTCTCACGCATGCCATCAAGTTCTTTTGAACACCCGGCACCTTTTTGCCCGGAGGTTTCAGCCCACCTGTTCGTTGTTCTGATGCGCTGGGGTGAAAACCATCCGGTTCCAGCCAGCCCGTTCCCAGAAGGATCTCTGCAATGAACTTCAAGACATTCATGGTCGTGCTCGGCACGGTCTCCAGCCTTTCCGTTGCCGCCGTGGGCGGCGCCCAGGCGGCGGACGCGCTGCGCGTGCGCGGCACGGTGGTCAGTTTCGAGCCATCGCTGCTCACCGTTAAAACCCGCCAGGGCGATACCTCCGCGATCAAACTCAACACCGGCTGGAAGATCTCCGGCGTTGCCAGCGCCTCCGAAAAGGACATCAAGCAGGGCGATTTCCTTGGCATCGCTTCCGTCTCGAAGGCGGATGGCGGCAGTGGCGCGGTGGAAGTAGTGGTCTTTCCCGCGGCCATGAAGGGCACCGGCGAGGGCGATCGTCCGTGGGACCTGCAGCCGAACAGCCGCATGACCAACGGCACCGTGGCCGACGTCACCGACATAGATGGGCGAACAGTGACCCTGACCTACGACAACGGCCAGACCAAGAAGATTTCGATATCCGACAGCACGCCTGTCGTGACCTTCGCCCCGGCCACGCCGACCGATCTCAAGCCAGGCGCTACGGTCTTCGTTACCGCCCAGCACGAGGCTGACGGGACGCTGAGTTCCAGCCGCGTCGTGGTGGGAAACAATGGCGTGGTTCCGCCGATGTAGCCAAAACAGGCGGCAAGAGCCGGCTTTTCGGCCCTCGCAAAGATGTGACGGGAAGCCGGCTGCCTTAGAAACAGTCCAGAAACAAAATTCTACAATCGGGAAATACTGACGAAAAAAATCGGGAGCGTAATCCAGTGCGCGGCAGTCGGGCTATCGATCCGATCTACATCTGCCTGCGAAAGAAGGAAACGATCCATGAAAAAGTCCCTCCTCTCGGCCCTCGGGCTTGCAGCTGCAGTTGCTTTCACGGTGCCGGCTATCGGCGTGACGAGCGCGGATGCGGCCCCGATGGCGAAGCATCATCATCATCGCCACCACCATCATCATCGCCACCATCACTGGCACCACCATCATCATCACCACCACATGAAGACGATGAAGAAGGCCTAAGCATACCGACTGCCAACGAGAAGACCGGCCCTGGCTTCTTGTTCAGGGCTGGTCTTCTCATGGTCATGCAATGCCAAGCCCGACATGGACCGGGCCTGTTGAATTTCGCCTGACGACTGCTGGCCCAGGATTTTCGGCGCCAATCCCGGTACCGCGACGACCCGATACCGCGAGGGCAGGCGAAATCTTTCACGCAGGGCCAAATCGCGATACTCAAGGAGATGTTGCCGACCGGTACGCTGCACCGGACCCAAGCTTTTGCGAACAGGGCCAGGTATCCCCGATGACGGCCAAGGCCGATATCTCCCGGACAGACCGCATTGTCCTGTCGGTCGCACGATTGTGGCTCACGCTTCGCCATCCTGCCCTTGTGATGCGATTTTTCGTGAAACTGGGCTATCTGCCCAATCCGGCCGTGCCGGTGCGCTACCATGAGCTTCTGCTCTGGCGAAAGATCCTCGATCGCAACCCGCTGTTCGTGACGCTGACCGACAAGCTCGCGGCCAAGGCCCATATCCGCGACGCCTGTCCCGGGATCGCCGTGCCAAAGACGCTCTGGTCAGGGCGCGACCCTGCCGACATTCCTCGCGACCTGCTTGCCGGCAAGGTCATCGTCAAGACAAACCACGGCTGCGCGATGAACATATTCGTTGCCAATGGCGCCCCCAATCACGGCCTCATCGTCGCCAAGACGAGGCACTGGCTGAGAAAACGCTACGGTCGCCGCAATGGCGAATGGGCCTATTGGCCTGTCGCTCCCACCGTCTTCGTGGAAGAGCGGCTGGCGCTCTCCGGCGCAAGGATCGCAACCGACATCAAAGTGCATGTCTGCGGCGGCGTGGTAACGCATGCCTGGGTCGAGGATAAGGAAGCCGGGCGCTCGCTGCTTTTGGACCGGGACGCCAATCCATTGCCGGGGCGCGATCCGGACTATCCCCGCGAGGATCAGGCGGTGCCCGTCAATACACGGCTTCTCGACTATGTCCGTCAGGCGATATCGATCGCGCCAACCATCGCCGGCAACCTCGACTACATCCGCATCGACTTCCTGGTCACCGACCATCGTCTCTACGCCGGCGAGATCGTCGTCTATCCCGGCGCCGGCTATGGCACCACCACCAATCCAGCGTTCACCGGTGAAATCGAGCGGCTCTGGAGGCTCGACCAATCCGCCTTCCTGCGCCGCTCCCATAAAGGGGCTGTGCGCCTCTATGCCGATGCGCTCCGCGCCAGATGCCGGAGCGGATCGCAACCCGCATAAACTGAAAATGGCGACCGCGCCCGAACGGCGAGCCGCCATTTTCTTTCCTATCCCTTGTACCGACGTCGCCGTCAGCGCCGGCTGAACAGCAGGCTGGCGACCAGGCCGAGCACCACAAGGCCGATGGCGGCCGCCGCCGCCGGGTGATCACGGGCCGATTTCTCCATCACCCTGCCCTGCTTGCGGATCGCCGGCATCGCGTCCCGCAGACGTCCGGCAAGATCGGAATATGTGTCGAGAGCGGCATCGCGGCCGTCTTCATAGTAAGCGCCACCCCGCTTCGACACGGCCTTGCGCAACGCCGCGAGTTCCCTCGAGAGGGCCGCGACCTGCTTTTCGAGGTCGATGTCCGAAAGGGTCGAAAATGTTGCCATCATACGTTTCCTTGTCTTGCCGCAGGAAAGTCTTGCAGAAGGAAACGTAACGCCTCACCCCAAGTCGGGTTCCGGTCTCGCGGCTCCAAAGCGCTTCGCGCGGCGGTCAGCGCACCTGGTCAAGCAGGCGCTTGCATTCCAAGAGGTCGAACAGCGCCTCCTGCAGCAGCGCGCGATTGTCGCGCGAGAGTTTCGACGCGTCCGGCTGAACCGGACCTTCCTCGTCGCTCTTGCCCAGGCCGAAAAAGCGGCGGCTGGGCTTGACCCTTGGCTGGCCAACCAACTCATCATCGCCGCCGCGCGGCTGAGCCGCCGGCGTCAGCGGCACCTGATCGGCCTGCTTTCGCTGCGAAATCGCCTCAACGGCGGCCATGTCGCCATTGCCGATGGCGACGAGGAAATGATTGCCGTTTTCGCGCAGCAGCTTCTGCACGCCCTTGATGGTGTAGCCCTGGTCGTAGAGCATGTGGCGGATGCCCTTGATCAGCTCGACATCCTGCGGCCGGTAGTAGCGACGGCCGCCGCCGCGCTTCATCGGCTTGATCTGGTTGAAGCGCGTTTCCCAGAAGCGCAGCACATGCTGCGGCAGGTCGAGATCTTCAGCGACCTCGCTGATGGTGCGGAAGGCGTCAGGGCTCTTGTCCATGGGCGAAATCCTCACGCTGGAGCGTGATCCGGAACGGTCTTCAGACGAGATCAGGCTCAACGAAGGAGATAGTCATTCCGTTTGTGCCGAATGGATCATACGCCGAACACCAATCCGGCCATGCTGCCGAATCGGGCCTTATTTCAGCGGTTTGTGAAGCAATATTCAAGCCCGGCGTCATGGCGGGGGCGGTTTTCAACCGTACAATGGAGGCTATTTGCCGCCCTTGGCCTTGCTGTTCTGGTGGGAACGCAAGATGCGGTTCTTCAACACGTTCGACGATTTGAAGGTCATCACCCGCCGCGGCAGGATCGGCACCTCTTCACCGGTCTTGGGATTGCGCCCGATGCGCTCGTTCTTGGAGCGGACATGGAATGTCGCGAAGGACGACAGCTTGACCGTCTCGCCACGCACGATGGCCTCGCAGATTTCGTCCAGCACCGCTTCGACGAGTTCGGCGGATTCAGTGCGCGACAGACCGACCTTTCGGTAGACGGCCTCCGCTAGGTCGGCACGCGTAAGTGTCTTTCCCCCCATGCGACCGTCCCATCAGTTCAAACATAAAATCGGCACAACAACGATAGAGCCTAAGTAATTGATCCGGCAAGGTCAAGGACCGAAACTGGACCGTTCGGCAGTTACCAGCGAACCAGAACGGCGCCCCAGGTGAAGCCGCCGCCCATCGCTTCCAGGAGGACGAGGTCGCCCTTCTTGATGCGGCCGTCGGCGACGGCCACCGACAGCGCCAGCGGCACGGAAGCAGCCGAGGTGTTACCGTGCAAATCGACCGTAACCACCACCTTTTGTTCTGCAATCCCGAGCTTCTTGGCCGAAGCGTCAATAATTCGTTTATTGGCCTGGTGCGGCACGAACCAGTCGAGATCGTCGGCTGATATGCCGGCGGCCGAGAAGGTCGCCTCGATGACGTCGGTGATCATGCCGACCGCGTGCTTGAAGACTTCGCGGCCTTCCATCCTGAGGTGGCCGACGGTTCCTGTCGTGGATGGTCCGCCGTCGACAAAAAGCTTGTCCTTGTGCGCACCATCCGAGCGCAGGCTGGCGGCCAGAACGCCGTGATCGGCAATCGTGCCAGCCCCCTCGCCTGCTTCCAGGATCAGTGCGCCGGCGCCGTCGCCGAACAGCACGCAGGTCGAGCGGTCGCTCCAGTCGAGGATGCGCGAGAATGTTTCCGAGCCGATCACCAGCACGCGTTTTGCCAGGCCGCCACGGATGTAGAGATCGGCTGTCGTCACCGCATAGACGAAGCCCGAGCACACCGCCTGCATGTCGAAGGCAAAGCCGTGATGCATGCCGAGGCGGTTCTGGATCTCAACCGCGGTGGCCGGGAATGTGTTGTTGGGGGTCGACGTCGCCAGCACGATCAGGTCGATATCGTCAGGAGTGAGCCCGGCATTGGCAAGGGCGGCGCGGGCCGCGGCCTCGCCCAGAGAAGCCGTCGTCTCGTCGTCGGCCGCGATATGACGCTGGCGGATGCCGGTGCGCTGGGCGATCCACTCGTCCGAGGTCTCGACCATGCCTTCGAAATCGGCATTCTTCATAATGCGGCGGGGCAGCGCGGCACCCGTGCCGCGCACGACTGATCTGATCAAAGTTGTTTCCTATTCCTTCGCGTCGGTACCGTCGGATTTCCGGGATGACAGGGCATGCGGGTTGCGCGCATGAAACAGGTCCAGGTCGGCCTCGATGCGGTCGAGCAGATTGTTGCGCACCATGTCGTAGCCGAGCTCGATCGCCGCGGCGAAACCGTCCGAATCAGCACCGCCGTGGCTTTTGACGACGATGCCGTTCAGCCCCAGGAACACGCCGCCATTGGAGCGGCCGACATCCATCTTTTCGCGCAGGCGATCGAAGGCGCCCTTGGCGAAGACATAGCCGATCTTGGCCATCAAGGTGCGGCTCATCGCGGCGCGCAGATACCCCGCGATCTGGCGCGCGGTGCCTTCGGCCGTCTTCAGCGCGATGTTGCCGGCGAAGCCTTCCGTCACCACCACGTCGACCGTGCCCTTGCCGATATCGTCGCCTTCGACGAAACCATGATAGTTCATCGAGGCCATATTGGCCTCGCGCAGCATGCGTCCCGCTTCCTTGACCTCTTCCTGGCCCTTGATCTCTTCGACGCCGACATTGAGCAGGCCGACGGTGGGCCGGGCGATGCCGAAGACGGAGCGCGCCATGCCGGTGCCGAGAATAGCAAAATCAATGAGCTGGTGCGCATCGGCGCCAATGGTGGCGCCGACGTCCAGAACCACGCTTTCGCCGCGCAAAGTCGGCCACAATGCCGCGATCGCCGGGCGATCGATGGTGGCCATGGTGCGCAGGCAGAATTTCGACATCGCCATCAGTGCGCCGGTGTTGCCGGCGGAGATGCAGGCGTCCGCGGCGCCCGACTTGACCGCTTCGACAGCCTTCCACATCGAGGACTTCCAGCGGCCATGGCGCAGCGCCTGGCTCGGCTTGTCGTCCATCCTGACCGAGATCTCACAGTGGAAGAATTCGCTCACCTCGGCCAGTTTGGGAAACTTGGCCAGTTCGGGACGCACGATATCCTCACGCCCATAGATGACGAAGCGGATGTCGGGACGGCGGGTGGCGACCGTCATGAGCGCCGGAATGACCACGGCTGGTCCGTGATCGCCGCCCATGGCATCGATGGAAATCCTGATCACGCGGTATTCATCTCACGGGTTAGGCGGCAGGTCGCTTTAGTGGTCGCGAAGGTTCGGCGAAAATAGCGGTTTTGGCTTTTCACACAACCGACTTTTCCATCGCGGGCGAGGTTTTCAGGATTTTCCCAGCAAGGATCGCAGTTTTTGCTGAAATTCATTCTCCGCCGCTTCGGTCTCGCCTCCGGCATCGAGCGACGCGCCCGACTTGCGCGGATAGGGGTCGATCGCCAGTCCGAAGAACTGTTCGGCAAGCGCCCCGACATCGATGATGTCACCGGAGAATGTTTCGGGACTGTCAGGGCCATCCGCGTCTAGCAGGATCTCGCCGCCGCCGTCGAACCCCTGCCGTCCAAGCTTGGAATCCTCGGGCAGCAGCAACGCCTCGAATGGCTCGTCGATATGCGCAGCGACGGGATCGAGCGTGACGATGCAGGCCTGCGTGATATCGGCCTGGACACGGCCGCTGACCTTGACGCCATTGCGTTTCCAGGAGGCCACAAGGAGTTCCGCGCGGTAGGCTTCGACCGATAGCAACCCGTGTTCCTCGGCGAGCGCCGCCCGCTGGGCGGCGTCGGCCTCGATCACCAAGGGCAGGCCCTTCTGCGGCAGCCGGGCGACATTCGCGAAAAAGCCAACCGGGCTCTGCGGATCAGCATGTTTCATCAAGCACCTCCCTTGGCGAGCGGAAACGCCGCCTTGCCGGAAACGATTGATTCGGACGGCTGCGCGGCCAGCTGCCGGCAGGCATCGGCGACATAGTCGGCCAATTGCGGCGCCTCCGGCCATGCGCCGGAATCGGGCCGGACATTGCGGGCCAGAGCCGCGGTCAGCCCGTCGCGATCGTTTCTTTCAAGCGCATCATCATAGGCGGCGGTGCGGCCATAAAACATCTTCGCCAGTTTCTTCATACGCTTGGGCACGCCGACGTCACCAATGCCCAGCTCCCGCAGCGAATGGTCGACGTCGAGGAAGAACTCGTCGATCAGCACCTGGGCGATCTCCTGCGCCACACCGTCCTCGCCACGCAAGCGATGCTGGAACAGGAACATATGCAGCGAAAGCATCTCGAAACGGCCGAGCGGCGTGTCCGGCACATTCCAGTGGGAATAAAATACACTCTGCCGCGCCGCCGCCACGATTTGTGCGTAAAGCGCGTCCGTGATGGCGCGGTTGGCGTGGCGTTCGCGACCAAAAAGGCGCTGGAACATGGGGATGGTCTCCGGGGACCGTTTGTTGAATTGGCCTTGTTGCATCGGCAAGCAAGCTGGTTTACCGGTTTTGCGGCCCAGCGCAAGTTGCGGCGATATAATGGAGAATTGTTGTTGCGCGCGCTGAATTTCAAGTCGACCTTCTCGTCCAGGCCCGCCGGCGCGATCTCGCTGCTGCTCGTCATATCGGCGCTCTCGGCATGTCATACCAACAAGATGTTCGGTGACCTCAGTCCGAGCGAGACGCTCACGCAAGGGTATGTCTACGACCAGCAGGCCGTCGATTCGGTGCCCGTCGGCTCCAGCCGCGAGCAGGTGCTTCTGGCGCTTGGCACGCCGTCGACCACCGCGACTTTCGACAATGAGGCGTTTTATTACATCTCGCAAACGCGCAAGCGTTATGTCGCCTTCGCTAAGCCCAGGCTCGTCGACCAGAAGGTGCTCGCGGTCTATTTCGGCGCCGATGGCCGCGTCACCCAGATCGCCAATTACGGCTTGAAGGACGGCAAGATTTTCGACTTCATCTCGCGCACCACGCCGACTGGCGGCAAGGACCAGAACTTCCTCAGCCAGATCATCAACGGCGCCAGCAAGCTGGCGCCCGGCATCCCGGCGGCGGCACTCCCTGATCATCAGACCCTGCTTCCCCACGGGGAAAGCGGCAGATCTCAGGCGACCGAAAACCCGTGGGAGCGATCTCACGGGTTTTTGTTTGGCCAAGGCAGGCCCGGCTTGTCAGCAATGGGGCAAGCCCGTATCAAATCCCCGGGCTTTGGGGTTTTGAAAATGAGCAGTGGCGAACGTGTAGCACCGGACGGCTGGATGGCCACGGGAGCACCCGACCGGCAGACTGTGACACCTGATTGGCTTGCCATCGATCCTCCGGCAATCGACGGCGTCAGGATCAAGGAAATCAGGCCGGTCGCGACGTCCAACGGCTATCTCACCGAGGTTTTCCGGGACGAGTGGGAGCTCGACCAATTGCCCGTCGGCCAGGTTTTCTAGCGCACGATGTATCCGGGTGCGGTGACTGGCTGGCACGCACACAAGGTGACGCAGGATCGGCTTTTCTGCTGTGTCGGCAGTGTGCGCCTATCGCTCTATGACGGCCGAAAGGCTTCGCCCAGCTTCGGCACGGTCTGGCACAAGATCATCGGCGCCTTGCGACCGGCGATCATCATCATCCCGCCCGGCGTATGGCATGGCGTGACGGCGCTGGGGCCGGAGATCGCGATACTGCTCAATCTCGTCGACAAGGCCTATGCGTACGACGCACCGGACCATTGGCGCCTGCCGCCGGACACGGATCAGATCCCCTATAGACTGGTGTAGTGTGGAACGATCCGGCCAGTCCGATGCAACCGGGCAGAACACGCCGCTCGTCTCGGTGGTGATTGCAACCCACAACCGTCCCGCCGCCTTGCGACAGGCGCTGCGCAGCGTGCTGGGCCAGACCCTGCAGGACTTCGAAATTCTGGTGATCGGCGATACCTGTCGTCCCGACACGGCGGCTCTCATCGCCGAATTTGCCGATCCGCGCATCGTCTACATCAACCTGCCGGTCAATTTCGGCGAGCAATCCGGCCAGGGCACGCGGCCGATTCGTCGCCTTGCTCAACCATGACGATCTCTGGTTTCCAGACCATCTCGCGGCGATGACCGGCTGGATCGATGCGACCGGCGCCGACATCATCATTGCTCGCGGCGCCATCATCGAGCCTACGCGGATGAAAGGCGACCCTCTCAAGACCTCAATCTACGGGATGGGCAAAAGCGGGTTTTACGATCCCGTCATCACAGCCGGATACGGGTCGGCACAGATGGCCAGGCGGGCATCGCTGGGCTGGCTCGGGCCTTGGCGCCCTGCCAGCGAGTGCCTCTGCGAAAGTTCGCAGGACTGGCTCTTCCGGGCCTGGCGAAAGGGGGCCGTGATCGCCACCCTGCCACACCTAACGGTGCTCAGTATCTTCTCCGGCCAGCGCAGTTGCAGCTACGTCGAAGACACGGCGGTGGAACAGGAAGACCTTATCGACGCCATGCGAATGCCGAACGACCTGCGCATCAAGGTTCTTGCCGCGGCCACGGCCCCTCGCCCCTTGAAGAAATCCAGCTATCTGAAACGCAGGCTTTGGGCCGCATGCGGCATCCATCCGAGATCCGTCGAGTTTCGCCGCAAATACGGACGTGATTCCTATGTGCCCAGCCTGAGAAAGGTGCGCGGCCTGCCGCCCATGCCTGAACGGGAACCAGGGTTGGACGATTTGCTGGCCCGCTACCGCAAGCTTGCCGAGAGCGATGGAGCCAAGCCGAACGGTGGCTGAAGCACCGTGTCTGATTTGAGCCAAACAAAAACCCGCGGGGATCGCTCCCCGCGGGTTTTGATCTAGCTGCCAGGCTCCGTTCAGCCGTGCGCGAGCACGGCCAGCAGCAGGAGCGCCACGATGTTGGTGATCTTGATCGCCGGGTTGACCGCCGGACCGGCGGTGTCCTTGTAGGGATCGCCCACCGTATCGCCGGTCACCGAAGCCTTGTGCGCCTCGGAGCCCTTCAGGTGCTTGACGCCGTCCTTGTCGACGAAACCGTCCTCGAACGACTTTTTCGCGTTGTCCCAGGCGCCGCCGCCCGAGGTCATCGAGATGGCGACGAACAGGCCGTTGACGATGACGCCGAGCAACGAGGCGCCGAGGGCCGCGAAGCCTGACGCCTTCGACCCCGAGATCAACAGCACGCCGAAATAGACGACGAGCGGCGCCAGCACCGGCAACAGCGACGGGATGATCATTTCCCGGATCGCTGCCTTGGTCAGAAGGTCGACCGCACGCGCATAGTTCGGCTTGGAGGTGCCGGCCATGATGCCCGGATCCTCGCGGAACTGCTTGCGCACCTCCTCGACGATGGCGCCCGCCGCGCGGCCGACGGCCGTCATGGCGATGCCACCGAACAGATACGGGATCAGCCCGCCGAAGATCAGGCCGGCGACGACGTAGGGGTTGGAGAGATCGAAGGAGATCTCGCCCATGCCCTGGAAGTAAGGATATTTGTCGCCATTGGCGGCAAAGAACTTCAGGTCGTTCGAGTAGGCGGCGAACAACACCAACGCGCCGAGACCGGCCGAGCCGATGGCATAGCCCTTGGTCACCGCCTTGGTGGTGTTGCCGACCGCGTCGAGCGCGTCGGTGGAGTGGCGCACTTCCTTGGGCAGGCCGGCCATTTCGGCAATGCCGCCGGCATTGTCGGTGACAGGGCCGAAGGCGTCGAGCGCGACGATCATGCCGGCAAGGCCGAGCATGGTGGTGACCGCGATCGCCGTGCCGAACAGGCCGGCGAGCTGGTAGGTCGAGATGATGCCGCCGACGATGACGATGGCCGGCAGTGCCGTCGATTCCAGCGAAACCGCGAGGCCCTGGATGACGTTGGTGCCGTGGCCGGTCACCGAGGCCTGGGCGATCGAGTTGACCGGACGCTTTCCGGTGCCGGTGTAGTACTCGGTGATCACCACGATGAGGCCGGTCACCACGAGGCCGATGAGGCCGCAGACGAACAGGTTCTTGCCGGTGATGATCATGCCGGCAACGGTGCCAACCTCACCCCAGCCGACCGTAGCGGAGGTGGCGACGCCGAGGCCGACGATCGACAGCAGGCCGGTCACGATCAGGCCCTTGTAGAGCGCGCCCATGATCGAGCCGTTCGAGCCTAGCTTGACGAAGAAGGTGCCGACGATCGAGGTCAGGATGCAGGCGCCGCAGATGGCGAGCGGATACAGCATCGCAGTCTGCAGAACCGCGGTACCGCCGAAGAAGATGGCGGCAAGCACCATGGTGGCGACGACCGTCACCGCATAGGTCTCGAACAGGTCGGCGGCCATGCCGGCGCAGTCGCCGACATTGTCGCCGACATTGTCGGCGATGGTGGCCGGGTTGCGCGGGTCGTCTTCCGGGATGCCGGCTTCGACCTTGCCGACCAGATCGCCGCCGACGTCGGCGCCCTTGGTGAAGATGCCGCCGCCGAGACGGGCGAAGATCGAGATCAGCGAGGCGCCGAAGCCGAGCGAGACCAGCGAGTCGATGACGATGCGGTCATTGGGCTGCAGGCCCATCGGGCCGGTCAGGATGAGGTAGTAGATCGAGACGCCGAGCAGCGCCAGGCCAGCCACCAGCATGCCGGTGATAGCGCCCGACTTGAAGGCGATGTCGAGACCGGCGGCGAGGCTGTTGGATGCCGCCTGTGCCGTGCGCACATTGGCCCGCACCGAAACATGCATGCCGATGAAGCCGGCAGCGCCGGACAGGACGGCGCCGATCAGGAAGCCGATCGCGGCGGTGATGGAAAGCAGCCACCAGGCGAGCACGAGCACGACCACACCAACGATGGCGATGGTGGTGTACTGGCGCGCCAGATAGGCTTGCGCGCCTTCGCGGATGGCGGCAGAGATTTCCTGCATGCGTGCATTGCCCTGATCGGCCGCGAGAACCGAACGTGTCGCCCAGATGGCGTAAAGGACAGAAAGCAAGCCGCAGGCGATGACGGCGTAAAGTATGGTCATTGCCGAATTTTCCTCGATTGCTGGCCCAAAAGAACCCCTCCCTGGGCCGTTGAGACAAAGACCGGAATCCGCGCACGGAATCCACCTCTTCGCATCGGTGTATGCGAAACAGGGCTCGGAACGTCAAGATATTGTTCGGTTTTTGCCCGGCTTTCGCCCAAAAGACATGGACCGCGCTGCGGCGACCCGCACCGTCCTCCAATTAGATCGATTGAAATAGAGCGCCGTTTGCGAGCATCATGCTTTGCAGTCACCTGTCGGCTGCCTATCCTCCAGATCAGACATGAGTTGATTGTCAAAGCTCAGGCAATTCCTCCCAAGCGGAACAGGCTTACGTCCTGGTCGCGATGCCTATCAAAAACAGGGCGCGGCCACGTCGTAATCCCAAGACATTGTAGCAGGCGATGGCAGGTGATCCCCCGATACTTCCCTTACCCCCGTCGCCGAGAGAACGATTGCGCATTCTTGCCAGCAAGGCAGAGGCGGAACTGAGAGGGCGACTGTTGCCGTTCTGGGCCGCGCTGGAGGATCGGAGGAACGGCGGCTATTTTTCGCTTGTTGCCGCCACAGGTGAAATCGACCGCGACGCGCCACGCGCGACCGTCTTCGTCGCGCGTCTGCTGTGGACGCTTTCGGCACTCGACGGAGTGGCCGGAAATGCCGAGACACGGCGCCAAGCCGAACACACCAGCCAGTTCCTTCTGACGAGATCGGCCGACAAATGGTTCGGCGGCTTCTTCTGGTCCGTCACTGCGGCAGGGGGCAGATACGAGCCGGACAAGCACCTTTATGCGCAGGCTTTTGCGATCTTCGGCCTTGCCGCTTACGCCAATGCAAGCGGTGACCCAGCTGCGCTGCGTCAGGCGCTTGCTGCTTTCCGCCTCGCTCAGGCGAAGATGCTGGCCGTGGGTGGCGAATCCTTCAACCGATACTGGCGGCCGACGAAAAACCGTCGCATGGCAGAGAACCCGATGACAGGTCTGCGCAGTATGAATGCGCATCTGCACTTACTGGAGGCGCTGACAGAGCTTCTCACGACATCACAGGCAGAAGACGTGCGTGACGCGCTGGAAGCCTTGCTGCGCCTTTTCCTCACGCACTTCATCGCGCCGGAAGGCACGTATAGTTGGCCGACAATCGACACCTCGCTGCGGCCTGTCGGTAAAACAATATCTTATGGGCATGACATCGAGGCGAGTTGGCTGCTCGATGCTGCTGCCGACGCGCTCGGCGCCCGGGAACTTGCCGATGCGACCAGGCTTGCCGCCTCCCGCCTGTGTCGCGGTGCCTTGGCAGGCATCATGGAGGACGGATCGCTTGCCAACAGCGGCGAGGCGCAAGGGGTGACCGACCGAAGCCGCATCTGGTGGGTGCAGGCAGAGGCAATGACAGGGTTACTGAACGAATATGCCCGTTCCGGCGACCTGACAATGCTCGACCGTGCCGAAGCCCTGTGGCGATACATCGAGGCACATATCTTGGACCGGGATGGAGGCGAGTGGTTCTGGCGCGTCGCGCCTGACGGCAAGCCGGACCGCAGCCTCCCGCGGGTCGCCGCCTGGAAGGAGCCCTATCATCAGGCCCGGGCATGCCTGCAGATGATGGAACACGCCGCCCGCGTCGCGGAGGCCGGTTCTGGATGAGGTCAGGTTTGTCTTCACCCAGAACCCGAGGCGGGCTGGCCAAGCGGAAGGCATCGCAGCTCAAACAGACAAATTCGTTACTCCGCCTCGCGTCCCATCCGCCGCGCGGCATAGCGCTCGACCGCCGACAGCCCGTCATAGATCAGCACGGCAAGGGCCGCCACGATCAGGCCGCCCTGCAGGATGAAGGCGAGATTGTTGGACAGCAGGCCGGCGATGATCACCTCGCCCAGCGTCTTGGCAGCCACGGTCGAGCCGATGGTCGCGGTGGCCAGGCTGATCACCACCGAGAGCCTGATGCCGCCAAGGATGATCGGTGCGCTGAGCGGCAACTCGACCTTGGTGAGCCTTTGCCAGCCGGTCATGCCGGCGCCGCGCGCCGCCTCGACGACATTGGCCGGCAGCGTCGTCAGGCCGGTCAGCGCGTTTTCGAAGATCGGCAGCAGGCCATAGAGAAACAGCGCGACCAGCGTCGGCTTCTCACCGAAGCCGACAGCCGGCACCGCGAGCGCCAGCACCGCCACCGGCGGAAAGGTCTGGCCGATATTGACCAGGCTGCGCGACAGCGGCAGGAATTCGGCACCGGCTGGCCTGGTGACAAGGATGGCCAGAGCCACGGCAACGATGGTCGCGGCGACGGTGGCGATCAGCACGATGCGCAGATGCAGCAGCGTCAGCGTCAGCAGGCTGCCCTGATTGTAGATCGCAGGCGCGTTGTTTTCGGTCAATGGCTTGAGCAGCGGCTCGAACCAGCCGGGATTGGTGACGAAAGCCACGAGCAACACCACCAGCGCAAGCCTGAGCAGCAAAGGCAGCCAGGCTTTCATGCCGGCCTCGCCGCGCGCTTGACCAGCCCGTCCACCGTGACGCGGCCGAGCGGCTTGCCGTCGGCGTCTTTTACCGGCAGTGCCGGCCGGCCCGACCACAACAGCTCGGCCAACGCGTCGCGCTGGCTGGCTTCGCCGGGAATCGCCTCGCCCTCGGCGGTGCCTTTCTCGACCGCGTCGCGAACACGTCCTAGCGACAGCAGCCGGAACGGCCTTTCGCTGGCCCCGACCAAGGTCTCGACGAAGCTGCTGGCCGGGTTTGCCAGGATCTCGGCGGGTTTAGCGTATTGCACGAGTTTGCCGGCGTCCATCACCGCGATCTTGTCGCCCATATGCACGGCCTCTTCCATGTCGTGGGTGACAAGGATGATGGTGGTGCCGAAGCGCTTCTGGATCGCCAGCAGATCTTCCTGCGCCTTGGTGCGGATGATCGGGTCGAGCGCGCCGAACGGCTCGTCCATCAGCAGCACATTGGGTTCGGCGGCGAGCGCGCGGGCGACGCCGACGCGCTGTTGCTGGCCGCCGGACAGTTCGTGCGGGTAGCGCGGCCCGTAAGCCTGCGGATCGAGCTGGTAGAGCGTCATCAACTCGTTGACGCGGGCCTTGATGCGGTCCTTGTCCCAGCCAAGCAGCACCGGCACGGTGGCGATGTTCTGCGCCACTGTTCGATGCGGAAACAGGCCATGGCCCTGGATGGCATAGCCGATGCTGCGGCGCAGTTCGTAGCCGGGCACCGAACGATTGTCGGCGCCGTCGAGCTTGATGATGCCAGCGGTCGGCTCGACCAGCCGGTTGATCATCCGCAGCAGCGTCGTCTTGCCGGAGCCGGAGGTGCCGACGATGACGCAAACCGTGCGTGGCTCGATGACCATCGAGACGTTGTCGACCACCGTTGTCGCGTCATAGCGCTTGGTAATGCCTTCGATCTCGATCATGCCGTTTCAACCCTGCGCTTGGTGGCGGTCATTTCGATCACTGCGTCGAGGATGATGGCGGCGGCAAAGGCCAGCGCCACGGTCGGCACGGCGCCGAGCAGCACCAGATCCATCGCCGTCTGGCCAACGCCCTGGAACACGAACACGCCGAAGCCGCCGCCGCCGATGAGGGCGGCGATGGTGGCAAGGCCGATATTCTGCACCAGGACGATGCGGATGCCGGTGAGAATTACCGGAAAGGCCAGTGGGAACTCGACGCCGAACAGGCGCTGGCGGTCGGTCATGCCCATGCCGCGCGCCGCGTCATTGGCCGCACGCGGCACACCGGCGAGCCCGACGACGGTGTTGGCCACCACCGGCAGCAGCGAATAGAGGAACAACGCGACGAAGGCGGGTGCGGTGCCAATGCCGCGAATGCCGAGCGCGGCGGCTCCGGGCACATGCGTGGCGACCCAGCCGAGGGGCGCGATCAGCAGGCCAAACAGCGCGATCGAAGGAATGGTCTGGATGATGTTGAGCACGTTGAGCACGCCAGCCCGCAGCCTTTCGACGCGATGGCACAGGATGCCGAGCGGCAGGCCGACAATGACCGCCGCAAGCAGCGAACCGAGCGCCAGCGTCACATGCTTGGAGCCTTCGGCCCAGAAATTGTCGGCGCGGTTGGCGTATTCCTTGAGGATGGAAAGGTCATTCCAGGCTCCCGACACCAAAAGCAGGCCAATGGCCAACGCCGCGACGACAAGCACGCCAACGCGCGCCAAGGGCGACAGGTTCAGCCTTGTCAGCACGTCTGCCGACAGAATCGTGAAGGCAAAAATCAGTATCCAAAAGCCGGAAGCGGGGGACACTCTGGCGAAGGTGTTGCCGGCTGGCGTGAGAAATGCGCCGGCGGCGCCGATCAACAGCGCCAGCGCGACAAGCGTCACCACGCTGGCGGCAAGGCGCAGCACGAGCGGCGTCCTGAACAGCGCTATGAGCGCTGCGGCGACGATGATGGCGAGCAGCAATGCTCCTGTCGTAGCCGGCAACGCTTCGAGAATCGAGCGCGCTTGGCCAGGAACGATACGGTTGGCGCGGAACGTGGCGAAGGGGGCGAGGAACGCCGCATAGGCCGCGATCGCGGCGATAACCACGCCGAGCTTGTCGAAGCGGATATTCACGCCCTCCCCCGTTGGTCGTTCCGGCGCGCCACGCGAGCGGCGCGCCGGAATCGTCCTACTTCAGAAAGCCGTTCTTCTTCAGGAAGTCTTCGGCGACGCCCTTGACCGGCTCGCCGCCGACCTGCACGCGGCCGTTCAGTTCCTGCAGCGTGACGAGATCGAGCTTGGCGAAGACCGGCTTCAGCAGCGTCTCGATCTCGGGATGCTCCTTGAGCACGGATTCGCGGATGATCGGCGCCGGCTGGTAGACCGGCTGAACGCCCTTGTCGTCCTCGAGCACGACCAGGCCGGACGGCGCGATGCCACCGTCGGTGCCGTAGACCATGGCGGCGTTGGCACCGCTGGTCTGGTTGGCCGCAGCGGCGATGGTCGCCGCCGTGTCGC
The DNA here is from genome assembly GCF_056174585.1 of Mesorhizobium kamtschaticum. Lineage (NCBI taxonomy): Bacteria > Pseudomonadati > Pseudomonadota > Alphaproteobacteria > Hyphomicrobiales > Phyllobacteriaceae > Mesorhizobium > Mesorhizobium kamtschaticum. The sequence continues at coordinate 5,323,532 of NZ_CM149691.1, forward strand.
CACCGGAGAGCGTGATCAGCTGCTCCGGCTTCAGCTTGAAGCCATAGGTGGTCTGGAAGGCCGGCAGTGCCGCCGCCGAATTGACGAACTCGGCCGAAGCCGCCAGCACCACCTGGCCGCCGCCGGCGACATACTTGCCGAAGTCGGAAAGCGTGGCGAGCTTGTTGGTATCAGTCACTTCCTTGCGCAGCGCGATCGCCCAGGTGTTGTTGGCCGGCGCCGGCGCCAGCCAGACGATCTTGTTGGCGTCATAGTCGAGCTTCTTGGCCGTCTCATAGGCCTTGGCGGCATCCTTCCACACGGGGTCATCGGCCTTCTCGAAGAAGAAGGCGGCGTTGCCGGTGTATTCGGGATAGATGTCGATCTCGCCGGCGGTGATCGCCTTGCGCACCACCGGCGTGCCGCCAAGCTGGATGCGGTCAGTGGTCTTGATGTTGTTGGCGTTGAGAACGAGCTGGATGATGTTGCCGAGCACGCCACCCTCGGTATCGATCTTCGAGGAGACGACCACCTGAGCACTGGCGGAAGCCGCCGTGACGGCCAGCGCCAATGCCGCGCCGGCGAAAACCTTGACTGAAAACATCGTGAAAACCCCTTGCTGTGAACCGGAATGCGGTGGGCCGCATATGAGCATGGCTTCAACGGCCAGTCGGGGCACACGGTTTCATAACAATAGGTACAGACGCAATAATTTTGTTTCGGAGCGACAAATTCAACCGAAGCAATCCTGACAGCATCATGTCAGGTCGACAGCAGTTCGAGGATCAGGCGCTCGCCTTGCGCAGAGCCGTCAACTTGAGCGCGCCGAGTGCGACAAAGCACAGAACGGTGACCGGAAAGATCATCCAGTTCAGCATCTCCCAGCCCCAGGCATTGTAGACCATGCCCGACAGCAGCGACGCGCAGGCGACGGAGCCGAACAGGACGAAGTCGTGAAAACCCTGCACCTTGCCCTTTTCCGACGGCCGGTAGCTGGCCGCGACCATGGCGGTGGCGCCGATGAAGCCAAAATTCCAGCCAAGGCCGAGCAGGATCAGCGACGTCCAGAATTGCCACAGCGCCAGGCCCGACAAAGCGACAATGGCGCAGCCGATGAGCAAGATCAGGCCGGCGGCGACAATGCGCTCGGCGCCGAAGCGATGGATCAGCGAGCCAGTGAAGAAGCTCGGCGCGAACATCGCCATCACGTGCCAGGAGATGCCCAGCGTCGCATCATCCTCCGACAGGCCGCAGCCGACCATGGCCAGCGGTGCGCCGGTCATGACGAAGCTCATCAGCGCATAGCTGCCGACGGCACAAAACAGCGCGGCGACGAAGCGCGGCTTGGTGACGATTTCGGACAGGGGTCTGGCGTCGCCGTCGGCAATTTCAACCTTGCTCTCGGCCTTGGTCGGCAGGCGCAGAAACGACAGGATGATGGCGCCCACGGCTGCCAGCGGCAGGATGGAGACGAACGACCCGGCAAACATCACCGGCGCGAACAGTTCACGGGTGAAGATGACGATCTGCGGCCCAAGGACGGCGGTGATGATGCCGCCGGCCAGCACGAAGGAGATGGCGCGCGCCTTGAACTCCGGCGGCGCGTTGTCGGCGGCGGCAAAGCGGAACTGCTGGACGAAGGCACCACCGATGCCGATCACCATCAGTGCAAACGCGAACAGCCAGAAACTGCCGTGGAAAAGCGCCAGCGTGGCAATCAGGCCGCCAAGCGCTGTGACGACGGTTCCGGTCATGAAGCCGCCGCGCTGGCCCAGTCCGCGAATGATGGCCGCGGCCGGCAAGGCGCCGAGCGCCACGCCAAGGTTGAAGCCGGTGATCGGCGCTGTCGCCAGCGATTTGTCGGCACCGAGCAGGTATTGCCCGGCCAGCGCGCCCATCGAAATGGCGATGGGTGCCGCCGAGCCGATAATCGCCTGCGAGGCGGCCAGGATCAGCGCGGTGCGCCGCGCATCCTTAGGCGCCTCGACGGCGATTGATGTCACGATGCGTCCTTGCCGCGCCCCTCGCCGCGCACCCGGCGTGACACACGGTCGAGCACGGCATTGACCAGCTTCGGCTCGTCGTCCTCGTAGAAGGCCTTGGCGATGTCGACATATTCGGAAACGATGACGGCCACCGGCACGTCTTCGCGCTTCATCAATTCATAGACACCGGCGCGCATAATGGCGCGCAGCGTCGAATCGAGCCGAGACAGCGGCCAGTCATCGGTCAGCGCCTGGCGGATGACCGGATCGATGGTCGTCTGGTTCTCGACGACGCCGGTCAGGATGGCGCGGAACCATTGGGCATCCGCTTCGCGATAGAGCGCACCATCGACTTCCTTGCCGAGGCGAAACGCCTCATATTCGGCGGTGATCTCGAAGACGCCGCTGCCGGCGACATCCATCTGATAGAGCGCCTGCACGGCCGCCAGACGGGCGGCGCCGCGCTTGTTGGCGTGGCGCACCGCGGGCTGTCCGGGCGAAGCGGGTTCGCTCACGATCGCGCTCCCAATTGTTCCCTCAGCGCGATCATGGTCAGCGCCGCACGCGCGGCAAAGCCACCCTTGTCGCCTTCCGAGCGCTTGGCCCGCGTCCATGCCTGTGCGTCGTTCTCGGTGGTCAGGATGCCGTTGCCGATGCAGACCGAGTCCTGCACGGACAGGTCCATCAGCGCGCGGCTGGATTCATTGGCGACGATGTCGAAATGATAGGTGTCGCCGCGAACGACGGTGCCGAGCGCGACGAAGCCGTCGTAATTGGTGCCGCCTTCCGCCGCGCCGTCCAGCGCGAAGGTGATCACCGCGGGAATCTCGAGCGAACCTGGAACGGTGACGACGTCGTAGGTCGCGCCCGCTTCATCGAGCGCGCTTGTCGCGCCGTCGAGCAGCGCGTCGGCAAGGTCGTCGTGAAAGCGCGCTTCGACAATCAGCAGATGCGCCTTCGCCTTCGGACGAATGAAGGCTTTGCCGTGTTGGGATGTGCCTGCCATAAAAATCTCCGGGGGGTTGCCGGTGACTTAGGCCGAAGCCGGATTGATCGCAAGCGGAAGATTGCAGGAGGCGCGTCAAGCCTATCGATCCTCTCGCGTATGCCACAGGCGCAACATAGAAATTGTCGTGTCCTGTATTTCGTAGCGAATTTCGTAGCTGCCAACCAAAATGCGGCGCACTTCTCGTGGCTCGAACTCTTCTAGTTTCTCGCCGATACGCGGATGCTCGACCAACCGTGCCGGCGCGGCAGTAAGCGACTGCACAGCGCGGGCGGCGGCTGGGGCATTTGCTGGCGCGAGAAAATCATGGAGCCGAACCAAGTCGGACAAAGCCTTGTTGGTCCATTTCAACTCCATCAACGAGGCACCGGCAGTGGCTTGTCGGTGCCAAGACTCTCAGCCCAAGCCTGCACTGCCTGGTGGTCGATGACCCGTCCTGCATCCACATCGGCCAATGCTTCAAGCGTGAGCCGTCGGCGCTCCTCCTCCAAATCCACCCACGCCGAAAGAGCTTGTTTGACGATCCAGCCGCGCGGGCGCTCAAGGCGAGCAGCCAGCTGATCTACCTTTTCTGCTAGCGGCAGCGGAACGTGAGCGGTGATTACTTTTGTATCCATCTAAGCCTCACAATCAAACTTAATCATAGCGATTAAAACTGATTAAGTCGAGGTCGAAGCTCAGGCCATAGCGCTCAAAGTCCCTCTTTCGCCGCCTCGACCAGCCGCGCGGCGTAGCGGGCCATGGTGTCGATCTCGAGATTGACGCGGTCGCCGGCCTTGCGCTCGCCCCAGGTGGTGACGGTCAGCGAATGGTGGATCAACAGCACGTCGAAGCGGGTGCCCTCGACCTTGTTGACGGTGAGCGAGGTGCCGTCGAGCGCCACGGAGCCCTTCGGCGCAATGAATTTCGCCAGATGGCGCGGCGCCTCCAGCGTGAAACGCACCGCATCGCCCTCATCCTTGCGCTCGACGATCTCGGCGGTGCCGTCGACGTGTCCTGAAACGATGTGGCCGCCAAGTTCGTCGCCGATCTTCAGCGCCCGCTCGAGATTGACCTTGCTGCCGGATTTCCAGGTCGAGGCCGTGGTCAGCCGCAAGGCCTCTTCCCAGGCCTCGACCTCGAACCAGCGCGCGTTGGAGCCATGGTCGGGCAAAGCCGTGACCGTCAGGCAGACGCCGCCGCAGGAGATCGAGGCGCCAATGGCGATGGTCTCGGGATCATATGCCGTGTCGATGCGCAGGCCGACGCCTTCGCTCAGCGGCTTGACGGCCGCTACGGTGCCGATATCGGTGACAATTCCGGTAAACATCGATGCTATCTTCCCGTTTTGACCATGACCTTGTCCGAAAACCGGGTCCCACTTTTCGGGATCATGGTCTAGAGGTCTCTTACCCACTCGGCGTAGCTGTCTTCACCAAAGCGCATGTCGCGCAGCTTGCGAAAGCCTGCCGGGATGTGGTCGCCATCGATCGGCGATGCAATGCCGTCTTCGCCAATCGCTTCCGGCCCCTGGAACAGCACGATGCGGTCGACCAGCCCATCGGCCAGGAAAGCGCTGGCCACCTTGGCGCCGCCCTCGACCAGCACGCTTGCCATGCCGAGAGCCGCCAAATCCTCGAGCAGTTCCGGCAACGCCACGCCGCCTTCATGCGTTTCGGTGCCGATGAAGCGCACGCCGGCGCGTTCGAGCGCCGCCCGCCGATGCGGATCAGCCTCCAGGCAAGCGGCGACGTAGAGCGGTACGCGATCCACGCCCGAGGCCAGTTTCGAGGACTCAGGCAGCCTGATCTGCCGGTCAAGCACGATGCGTGCCGGCGAACGGTTCTCCAGCCCCGGCAAGCGCACCGTCAGCGCCGGATCATCCTCCAGCGCCGTGCCGATGCCGACCAGGATGGCGTCGGCCTCGGCCCGCATCAGGTAGACTTCGCGGCGGGCGATGTCGCCTGTTATCGCAACCTGCCCGGCGCCTTCCCTGCCGATCTTGCCGTCACTGGAAAGCGCAAGCTTCAGAATCACTTCCGGGCGCTTGCTGAGCGACCGAATGAGATAACCGGCCATCTGCTCGGCGGCTTCGCCCGCCAGCACCCTCTCGACCACCTCGACACCGGCGGCGCGCAGGATGGCATAGCCCTTGCCGGAGACGCGCGGATCGGGATCGCTGGCAGCCCCCACGACGCGCGCAATGCCGGCATTGACCAGCGCATTGGCGCAAGGCGGGGTGCGGCCGTGATGAGCGCAGGGCTCCAAAGTGACGTAAGCCGTGGCGCCACGCGCGAGTTCGCCGGCTTCGGCCAGCGCCTCGGTCTCGGCATGCGGTCGGCCGCCGACGGCGGTGACGCCGGTGCCGACGATCATCGGCCCAGCGCCATCGTCGCGCACGATCAGCGTACCGACGGAAGGGTTGGTCGAGGTCCTGCCGGCATTGCGGCGCGACAGCCTCAGCGCCGCGGCCATGAAACGGCGATCAAGGGCTGCCTGTTCAGCCTCGCTGCGTTGCGATCCCGCCATGCTCAGCCGGCTTCCTCTTCACCGCTCTTGTCTTCGTCGCCCTTCAGTTCGCCCAGCAGCTCATGGAAGTCCTTGGCCTCGCGAAAATTGCGGTAGACCGAGGCAAAACGCACATAGGCGACGTCATCGAGCGATTTCAGCGCTTCCATGACCAGCTTGCCGACCTCGCCGGAAGCCACTTCCGTCTCGCCGGAGCTTTCGAGCTGGCGCACGATGCCGGTCACGGCGCGGTCGATGCGCTCGGGGTCGACATTGCGCTTGCGCACCGCGATCTCGACCGAGCGCAGCAGCTTGTCGCGGTCGAACGGCACTTTCCGGCCCGACTTCTTGACCACGACCAGATCGCGCAACTGGACGCGCTCGAAGGTGGTGAAACGGCCGCCGCAATCGGGGCAGACACGACGCCTGCGGATCGCCGCGCCGTCCTCGGCGGGGCGCGAATCCTTCACCTGCGTATCTTCGGACTGGCAATAGGGACAGCGCATGAAAAGCCTTGGGTTCGCGAATCTGATGAGGCGAAAGGCTTAGAGCCTTTCCGGCCTGGATTGAAGCGGTTCCGTTTCTTCAGAGATAGCGAGGCGCGAGGAAGATTGCCAGCGCGGCCACCAGCCAGACGGCGATGCCGCCGGCGACAGCCAGGCGATAGTCGACCTTGTCGATGAACAACCAGCAGGCGCCGAGGAAGGCAAGATAGGCGGCAATTGTCTTCATACCGGCAAGGCAGGCATCGCGAAAGCCGCCCGGATCACCCTTGGCACCGACGGCAAGCAAGGCGATGACGGCAAAGGTCGGCGCCAGCGGCAGTATCCCGGGCAGGACATTGCCTCGCCTGGACGCCCAGACGATCAGCGCCGTCACCAGCCCGCCGACCACGCCCTTCCAGACAATGTCCATCCGCGCCCCCTATTCCGACCCGGCCGTCCGGGTCACGGCGCGACGTCCTTGGTCGGGAAGCCGCAGGACGTTCCGAGGTTGCGGTAGGCCTTGGTGAAGCCATCCATCGGGATGCTGGCGACAACGTTCTTGCCGAAAGTCACATCGAGCGAGATGACCTGGCGCATGGCTCGCAGCAGGGCGAGACTGGTCTTGGCCTGATTGTCGACCGTCCAGCTCGGACGGCCGATGACGGCATCGTTGGAGTAGACCGTCGTCGAAACCTTGACGCCTGGATCGCCGAACGTCGCCGCGATCTTCTCGCCGGTCGGCAGCGCCTTGTTGTCAACAGTGAGCATGATGGCCGGATAGGCATCAGGCGGCAGCGCATCGCCGGTCGAAATCGACAAGGTCAGCGTCCCCGAATTGCCGCTCGCATCGAAGAACGCCGTCGAAGCCGCACAGGTCCTGCTCGCATCCTGGCCGGTGTCGAGCACATCGACGATGGTTGTCCATTTGCCGAAGGTGCTGGTGGCAGGCGTGTCCGGGGCGGGCTGGGTCTGCGCCAAGGCAGACCCGCAAACGGCCAGCCAGCCGGCGACGCCGAGTGAGGCAGGACGAAAATTGCGCATCATCAAGTCTCCAGTTCCATGCGTCACCCGATCAGGGGTGACGCAGTGCCGGCGAATAAAAGATGACGCTTCGCGTCCGGTCAATCGAGATAAGGATCGTTCAACCGAGATAAGGATAGAGCGGAAAACGATCGGTCAGCGCCACGACCTTGGCCTTGACCGCCGCTTCGACCGCGGCATTGCCCTCGTCCGAATTGGCGACCTTGAGACCATCCAGCACTTCGGCGATCAGCTTGCCGATCTCGCGGAACTCGGCCTGGCCGAAGCCGCGCGTGGTGCCGGCCGGCGTGCCGAGGCGCACACCCGAGGTGACGAAGGGCTTTTCCGGATCGAAGGGGATGCCGTTCTTGTTGCAGGTGATGTTGGCGCGGCCAAGGGCTGCCTCGGCCCGCTTGCCGGTGGCGTTCTTGGGGCGCAAATCGACCAGCATCAGATGGTTGTCGGTGCCGCCGGAGACGATGTCGAGGCCCGTCTCCTTGAGGCTCGAAGCCAGCGCCTTGGCGTTGGCGGCTACACTCTCCGCATAGACCTTGAAGCTCGGCTTCAGCGCCTCGCCGAAGGCCACCGCCTTGGCGGCGATGACATGCATCAGCGGGCCGCCTTGCAGGCCGGGAAACACGGCCGAGTTCATCTTCTTGGCAATGTCCTCGTCGTTGCACAGGATCATGCCGCCGCGCGGACCGCGCAGCGACTTGTGCGTGGTGGTCGTCACCACGTGCGCGTGCGGCAGCGGCGACGGATGCACGCCACCGGCGACGAGGCCGGCGATGTGGGCCATGTCGACCATCAGATAGGCGCCAACCGCATCGGCGATCTCGCGAAAGCGCTTCCAGTCCCAGATGCGCGAATAGGCGGTGCCGCCGGCCAGGATCAGCTTCGGCTTGGTCTCATGCGCGGTCTTCTCAATCGCGTCCATGTCGAGCAGATGGTCTTCCTTGCGCACGCCATAGGAGACGACCTTGAACCACTTGCCGCTCATGTTGACCGGCGAGCCGTGGGTGAGATGGCCACCGGAATTGAGGTCGAGGCCCATGAACGTGTCGCCGGGCTGCAGCAGCGCCAGGAACACCGCCTGGTTCATCTGGCTGCCGGAATTCGGCTGGACGTTGGCGAAATTACAGCCAAACAGCTTCTTCGCCCGCTCGATGGCCAGTTCCTCGGCCACGTCGACGAACTGGCAGCCGCCATAGTAGCGCTTGCCCGGATAGCCCTCGGCGTATTTGTTGGTCATGATCGACCCCTGCGCCTCGAGCACCGCGCGGGAAACAATGTTCTCCGAAGCGATCAGCTCGATCTCGTGGCGCTGGCGACCGAGTTCGTTGCGGATGGCGCCGAAAATCTCCGGATCGGCGTCTTCCAGCGTGGTTTCGAAGAAGGATTCGAATTTGTTCGACACTGCCGCTGCTGTTGCCATGACCTGAAATCCTCCGGTTCGGGGGCAATTTGCTTACGCATATCGTTGCCCCAAAACCGCTGCACAGCTTGGGGCGACATGCATTGCCGCGCCATTAACACAGTTGTTTTCGACCCGCCACGTTTGCAGCGCGAAATTTGCTGGCCGGTTTGCGGCAGAGCCTGCAAATCCACAGCCCCTGGGCATCGCCAATCCTATTTCTGCGTCTGCCTGCCGTTCAAAAGGGCTTCCGTGAGCGTGATCTCGGTATACAGCTTCCGCGCGGTGTGGTCGTTGATCTCGCCGCGACGAAGCATGGCGCGCACGGCGTCACGCTCGGCGGCGATGCCGGCGAGCCTCAGATCGATCTCCAGCCTCCCTGCCTCACGGACCTCGGCACGTGCTTCATTCGCCTCGTCGGATGCCGCGATGCGCCGCTGGTAGGCAGCGACAATGCCGTTGGCCGCGGCGAGCCTGACGCCGGGCGCATCGCCCTCCTCTTCATCCGTCTGCGCGAGACTTCTCAAGATGGGCGATTGCCGCCTTCGCCGCGCCGACACGCGCTAAGCGTTCCTCGGCATCGCCGGCGTCTTCGCCCGGCTCGACCAGACCGCGCGCAATCACCGGCAAGGCCAAGCTGGCGATAACCAGGGAGCAGATGATGACGCCGGCGGCGAGGAAGATGACAAGGTCGCGCGCTGGAAATGGCGAGCCGTCCTGCAGGGCCAGCGGCAGCGACAAGATGCCGGCCAGCGTAATGGCACCACGCACGCCCGCCACCGATCCCGCGAGCCGCACGCGCAGGCCGAACGGTTCGGCCTCGCGCTTGCCGAGCCGCGCCGCAAGCGTCGCCGCGATGTCGCCAATCCAGATCCAGACGAAGCGGAGCGCTATCAGGCACAAGGTCAACGCCACCACGGTCAGCACCGGCTGGATGATCGGATAGTGACCCGTGAGTTCCGGCGGCACCTTGCGGATGATCTCGGGAAGCTGCAGGCCGAGCACGATGAACAGCGCGCCGTTGAAGACGAAGGAAAACGTCGTCCACAAGGAGATCGTCTGCATGCGCGCCGAGACGCCGAGAAAGCGGAATATGCCGGTGCTTCCGGTCAGCAGGCCGGCGGTCACCGCCGCCAGGATACCCGAGGCCCCGAAATGCTCGGCGACGAGATAGGCGACGAAGGGCAGCAGGATGGTGATCAGCACCTGCGCCTCGGCCGGCACGCCGCCGATGCGGTTCAAGAGTTGCAGCGCCTTGGCGGCGACGAACAAGGCCGCCACGCCGGCCAGGATGCCGACCGCCACGGCATAGAGGAAACTCAGCGAAGCGGCAGCAAAGGAAAAGCTGCCGGTCAACGCCGCCGCCACGGCAAAGCGGAACATGACAAGGCCCGACGCATCGTTGAGCAGCGACTCGCCTTCCAGAATGTGCATCAGCCGCGCCGGAACGACGTTCCTGTCGACGATCGAGGAGACGGCCACCGCATCGGTCGGCGACAGCACAGCCGCGAGCGCGAAGGCAACGACCAGCGGAATGCTCGGCACCAGCCAGTGCAAGGCATAGCCGAAGCCGACGATGGTGAAGAAGACGAGGCCTATGGCAAGGTCGAGGATCGGCCCGCGCAGTGCCATCAACTCGCGCTTGGGCGCGCCAAAAGCGTCGCTGAACAGCAGCGGCGGAATGAACACCAGCAGGAACAGTTCCGGATCGATCTCGACATGGATGCCGCGCACCGGCCATGCGAGCGCGGCGCCTATGGCAATCTGCAAAACCGGCAGCGGCACGCGCACCAGCCGCGCCAGCGCGCCGGAAACGGCGACGAAGACGAGCACGACGAGAATGAAGGTGGCGGTTTGCATGGCTCGATTCCGGCTGTTTGCCGGACCATGCGCAATCATCGGCGTCGCGTCCAGACAGCGCTGGCGGAGCGACGGCCGAGAGGACAGCAGAGCGAGTGGCCAGCAGGCTGCCAATGTCAGAAAAAGGCCGGCACCTGGCGTCAGCGCAAGGCTACCTAGGGGCACCAGGTGGCCGGCCGCACGCCGGCCCCCCGGTCGACGTGCGCATGCGGAGCGCCGATGCCCGAACATCGGACGTGAATTTCGAAAGCCGGCGCCGCTGCTTTTCTGGATACGCGAGCATAGTCCAGCATCAACCTCCCGATAGCGCGGGGTTGACAGATGGCTTTCGCCGGCTGGCCGCCTTGCGGGTCATACTCGGCTGTGCGACGCTGCGTTACGGCTCACGAGCGGGGGTTCGATCGATGCTGTCAAGGATCATGGCACATGCCGAACCGGCCTTGGCGTCGGCAACGGCCGAGGGCGCAAGCACCGCTTATTTCGCGGCGATGGAAACCTTCGGCGCTTCCTATCTGCAGACCCGCCTCTATCGAAGGCCGTCAGCGACGCTGACCTCCGCTAGCCATTGGGCGGCCGGCGGCTTCATCACGCGGCTGGCGCCGGCGGACTGGCCGGGCAGCCCGGCATTCGACTATGTCTGCTTCGAGTGCAACCCGCTACTGGGCGCGATCCGTGAAAGCCGCACGCGCTACCGCTTCTCCGACTTTGCCCCGCGCGACCGCGCTGAGTTCGGCGTCTATTGGGAAGCGCTCGGTGAGGCCGGGATCAATGACGCGCTGTGTTCCACCTCCTATGGCGCCGACGGCGCCATAGCCTCGCTGCACCTCGGCTTCCACGAGCGCGACTTCACGGCAGACGAAAGCTTTGCCATCCAGATGGCCGGGCTCGTGCTGACGGAAAGGCTGATGAGCCTGACGACGCCACCGCCCGCCGCCGCCGTTCGGCTGACGGTGCGCGAACGCGACGGCCTGGCGCTGGTCGCCGAAGGCAAGACGGATTGGGAAATCTCGGTCATCCTCGGCATTGCCGAAGCGACGGTGCGCTTCCATGTCGACAATGCCAGGCGCAAGCTCGGCGCCGTCAACCGCGCGCAAGCGGTGGCGCGGCTGGTCAATCAGCGGCTGATCTAGCAATAAAAAGGCCGCCCTTTGAGCGGCCTTTCGCTAGAATTATCAGATGTTTAGAGCGAGGATGTGATCTGCAGCTCGCTGGCGCCATCGAGCGCGTAGACGTCGTCGCGGAACTGAACCACGCCGGGTCCCGTCGACCAGGCCGAGAGATAGAGGAAGTGCACCGGCACCGGGTTGGTAACCTGGATCGGCGTGTTTTCGCCGGTCTTGATCGCCGCCTCGAAATGCTGGCGGTCCCAGCCGGGCGTGTCGCGCAGGATCCAGGTGACGAGGTCGCGCACGTTCTGGACGCGCACGCAGCCCGAGGAATCAAAGCGCAACATCTTGCCGAACAGGCTCTGCTGCGGCGTGTCGTGCATGTAGACGCCATCGGGGCTCGGGAAATTGATCTTGACCGACGCCATGGCGTTTTCCGAACCGGGATCCTGGCGGAACCGGTACTTGGCGGCGTCGTCGGTCGACCAGTCCACGTTCATCGGATCGACTTCGCTGCCATCCGGCGCGAACAGGCGGATGTGGCTGTTCTTGAGATAATTGGGATCCTTCCGCATCAGCGGAATGATGTCCTTGCGCACGATCGAGACCGGCGCGTTCCAGTACGGATTGACGATGATCTCGTTGATCTTGGAATTGACGATCGGCGTCTGGCGATCGATCTTGCCGACGATCGCGGTATGGCGAAGCACGACGCGGTCGTTCTCTACCGCCTCGACCTGCGCCGCCGGAATGTCGACCAGCACATAACGATTGCCGAGCGTGCCCGCCTTCTCCTTCAGCCGCTGCAGATTGGTCTGCAACTGGCCGAGCCGGATCTGCGCCGAAACGTTCATTGCGGCGTAGGTGTATTTGCCCATCGAGCCGTCAGCCGGCAGGCCATGGCGCAACTGGAAGCGCTTGACCGCCGAGTCGACATAGGAATCGAAGGCCGTCGAAATGCCGGCGCTCTGCGACAGATCACCCGCAATCATCAGGCGCTTGCGCAGCGGCACCACATCCGGGTCATCGACACCGAGTTCCAGTTTCTTGGTCGCGGGAACGTCCACCCAGCCACCCTGGCTGACAATGTTCTGATATTGCGCGACCGCCTGCTCCGTGAATGCAACGGTCTGCGGGCTGAAGATCGGCAGCGTCGAGGCCACCTTGCCGCCTTCGCTGGCGCGGGCGTCGAACTGGTCGTCCCAATTGCCGCGGGCCGAGGATTTCAGGATATCCCCGATCACATCCTGCGCATTCGCACGGCCGGCCACCATGGCGGCGGCGGCGAGCGCGGAGGCTCCGGAAAGGAAAAAGCGGCGGCTGGTTCTCATGGACGTTCCAGACATAGGTAGCGGTTCGATCACTTGCTGCGTCGGTCATCGGGCGATCTCGCCCGCACTCTAAAATTGGCAATCTTAACAATTAGCCAACCATGGCCCGTATCACTTTGGCGAGAAACGCACGAGGCGCGATACGGTTGCGGGTGGACGCATGGTCTTCACGACAGCATCACTGCCACCCTCGGTTCCATTGGAATATGGCGGCAACGTGGCCTTGCGCCCAATTTGGGCCCGCCCGTCACTCCGAAAAGAAAAGACCGGTGCTTTTCGGCACCGGCCCTGACTGAAGGTCGCTGTTTCGGCCGTGCTTCTGCGGCGCGGCTCAAATGCTGATGCGGATGGCTTACATCCGGTAGGCGATGGTATCGTTCCAGAAGCGGTCGAGACGCTGCAGGGCACGGTTCATCTGCTTGAACTCGTCGGTGTTGATGCCGCCGACCTGCTCGATCGAGCCGACATGGCGCTCATAGAGACCGGCGACGACATCAGCCACCTCGTTGCCCTTCGGCGTCAGCGAGACGCGGACCGAACGGCGGTCGATGCGCGAGCGCTGGTGGTTGATGAAGCCGAGATCGACCAGCTTCTTCAGATTGTACGATACGTTCGAGCCGAGATAGTAGCCACGCGAGCGCAGCTCACCGGCGGTCAGCTCGGAATTGCCGATGTTGAACAGCAGCAGCGCCTGGATGGCATTGATGTCGGAACGGCCGTTGCGGTCGAATTCGTCCTTGATGACGTCAAGCAGGCGGCGGTGCAACCGCTCGACCAGCTGCAGCGATTCCATGTACAGGGAACGGATAGCCTCGCGGCGATCGTCGGATACGTTGGCGGTCTTCGCCGCCGGACGCGAATTGATCATTGTCTTTGCCTCTCGTTTGTCGCCCTGGTGATTTTTTGTTTTTCACCTTGATCGCGACACTATCGAATACTCATAAAATTCGACTTAAACGCTAGGGCTAACAAGAGCTTACCGGTAAGAGGTTTCGAAAGAGGCTTAACGAACGGTCACCCGAGCAAGGATAATTAACCTAAAGGCTTAGGCAGTTATCGCGGGGCTGAAATCCGGCGCTTGCCAAGTCGCCAATGCCGTCAACGGCTTAGTGCCGGACAGGGCGTTTCTGCAGCCAGATGACGACGCGAAAGACGATGTAGAGCAGCGCCACCGCCGCGTGCGAGACGACGATCAGCAGCCGATGGCCGAAAAGCTCGGGAAAACCGGCATACATCACGGTCTCGGTCACCGCGCAGATGAACCAGATCACCGGCCCCCAGGAGGCCAGCATCCAAAGGCCGGCCGCGGCAAAGGGGAAAAACACGGCGAGCATCACCGCCGCCACCTGCCAGTGCACCGGCATCAGGTCGAAGCGCCACAGCGAGCCCGGATAAAAGCCGATCAGCTTGATCCAGTACAGGATGCCGAACAGCAGGCAGTAGCCCGCGATGACACGCTGGAACCAGGCGAAGATCACCTCGACCGTCGAAGGCTGAAGTACGACGCGTCTCGACGTCACCTCGCTCATAGCGAGAGTTCCCGTTCACCGAGTGGGGCGAAATAGGCATCGATATCGGCCGCGCTCACCGCATCCAGCGTCGCCGGCCGCCATTGCGGGGTCGAGCCCTTGTCGATGATGGCGGCGCGGATGCCCTCGTAGAAATCATGGCCGGCGAGCATACGATTGAGAATGCGGAACTCCATCTTCATGCAGTCATCCATCGACAGCGTCTGGCCGGCACCGATCTCGCGCCAGGCAATGTGAAGGCTGGTCGGCGAGCGGCTTCGGATCATCGCCAGCGTCTTCTCGGCAAAGGCATCACCGCCGGCTGCGTCCTCAAGACTGGCGATGATGCCGGCGAGCGTGCCTTGCGAAAAATGGCGTGCGATCGAATCCAGGTCCTGCCGTTCCGTCTCGCGTTTGGCCGGGACGAAGAAGTCGCGCAACTCCGCGTTCGGGTCATTGCTGGTCACCAGTTCGTCGAGCAGCCCTGCCTGGTCGTCGGCCTTGATCGTGTGCGTGGCAAGGCCGGACCACAGCGCATCGCCATAACGGATACGCGCTCCAGTCAAGCCGAGATACATGCCAAAGCTGCCGCCAAGATCCGGAAGCAGGTGGCTGGCACCGACATCGGGGAAGAAGCCGATGCCGACCTCGGGCATGGCGAACTGCGCATTCTCGGTCATTATGCGGTGTGAGCCATGGAAGGAGATGCCGACGCCGCCGCCCATGACGATGCCGTCGATCAGCGCGACATAGGGTTTCTTGAAGCGCGCGATGCGGGCGTTGAGCCTGTATTCATCAGCGAAGAAATCGACCGGCGGCTTGCCGGCGCGGCCGCCCTCGTAGACCTGCAGGATATCGCCTCCGGCGGAAAACGCCCTGCCCTCTGCCTTGACGACGACGACGTTGACGCTCGCATCCTGCTCCCAGGCATCGAGCGCCTTGCCGAGCGCCTTGACCATGTTGTGCGTGATGGCATTGAGCGCCTTCGGCCGCGTCAGCGTGATGACGCCGGCCCGGCTCAGCCGCTCGAAGCGGATCTCGTCGCCGCCGCCAAAATCCATCGCCAGAGAATCCCTCCCCCGCGCCTGCGGGACTGAAGTGCTAAAGGCGGCGCATGGGTGCGTCAATGGCAGCAGTCTGTTCCCGCGGTCTTGGCGGGCGGCCGTGGCCGATGCTACGAAGATCGCCGCCGTTGCCGGCGAAGCGTCGATATTGCGGCGCGGACGGCCTCAGGGGGGCAGTTGGCCATGTCCGGATTTCTTCGTCGCGCGCTTTTGACGATCGGGCTTGTGATTGCGGGACTTGCACCGCACGCTGCATTCGCCGTCACGCTGGACGATCTCTATCAATCGCAGACCATCGTCACCGGCCAGGGGGAGGTGAACCGCCAGATAGGCTTCAGGGACTGCCTGGATCGGGTTCTGGTCAGGGTTTCGGGCGATCGGCGGCTGCTTGAGAAACCCGAAATGACGGATCTTCGCGACAAGGCCGGCAGCTTCGTCGATTCCTTCCGTTACCACGACCGGATGGAGGGCATTCCGATCCATGACGAGCAAGGCACGCACGACCGGCCGCATGATCTGACCTGTCTCTACAAGCCCGCCACGGTCAACAAGCTGCTGGCTTCGCTCGGCAGCAGGCCCTGGCTGGGCGAGCGACCGACGCTGACGATACTCTTGGCTGTGGAACGCGCGGGGCGCGGATTCGTACTCGCGAGCGATGGGGACGAAAGCCCCTATATGCGAGACTCGTTTGAGGCGGCTGCCCGGCCTATGGCGATGTCGATCGTGATTCCAGACAAGGCTACGCTCACCAAGGGCGGCTTCATTTTCGAGGAGGTAAGGGCCATGGCCACCTCGCCTGAACTGCTGGGCGGCGATGCAAGAACCCTTGGCGGCCGACCACTCCTTTTCGGCCACATCCGGTGGCGCGACAAGGACTTGGGCTGGATCGTAGACTGGTGGCTTGCGATCGATGGCAAAACCTATGACTGGCAAATACGCGGTGTCAGCTTCGACGAGGCCTTCCGCGTGGCAATCAAGGGCGCGGCGCAGATTCTTTCGGGCAATGGCCAGCCCTGAGAGGTAGCGGTTTCGGCCTGGCACAATCGTGTCGCATTGGTCAGTGGCAAGGGCTCGTGGTAAAAGCCGCCGAACGAGAGTTTTGGCCGAGAGTTTTGGCAATGAACAAATTCACCCAGACCAAGCCAGCCGGCGCGCGCAGCGTCGACGACATCACCGGTAGCCGCCGCCTGCGCCGCATGCGCAAGGCCGACTGGTCGCGCCGTCTGGTGCAGGAGAACCGGCTTACGGTCGACGATTTGATCTGGCCGATCTTCGTCGTCGAGGGCAAAAAAGTGCGCGAGCCGATTGCCGCCATGCCCGGCGTCTTCCGCCTGTCGGTCGACCTTGCCGTCAAGGAGGCCGAACGCGCGGCAAAGCTCGGCATTCCGGCGCTGGCCACCTTCCCCAATGTCGAACTCGGCTTGCGCGACCAGACCGGCTCGCACATCCTCGACCCGCAAAACATCATCAACCGCGCCACCCGCGCCATCAAGGACGCGGTGCCCGGGATCGGCATCATCACCGACGCCGCGCTCGACCCGTTCACCAGCCACGGCCATGACGGCATCCTGCGCGACGGCATCATCGTCAATGACGAAACGGTGGAACAGGTCGCGGCAGCGGCCGTCATCCAGGCAGCGGCCGGCGCCGACATCATCGCGCCGTCCGACATGATGGACGGCCGCATCGGCGCCATCCGCGACGCGCTCGACGCCAACGGTTTTCAGGACGTGGCGATCATGTCCTACGCGACCAAGTTCGCCTCGGCCTTCTACGGCCCCTATCGCGAGGCGGTGGGCACCGCCGGCCTGCTCAAGGGCGACAAGAAGACCTATTACATCGACCACGCCAATTCGGACGAGGCGGTGCGTGAGGCCGAACAGGATATCGCCGAAGGCGCCGACATGCTGATGGTCAAGCCCGGCCTGCCCTATCTCGACATCATCCGCCGGCTGAAGGACGAATTCCAGATGCCAACCTTCGCCTACCAGGTGTCGGGCGAATATTCGATGATCAAGGCGGCGGGCGCCAATGGCTGGATCGATGGCGAAAAGGCGATGCTGGAATCGCTGCTCGCCTTCAAGCGTGCCGGCTGCGACGGTATCTTGACCTATTTCGCGCCCGAAGTGGCGCAGATGCTGAAGGGGTAGCAGCGCGCCTTTATACAGCCAGCCCCGCTCGGCAACGGCCCGGTTGGCCTCAAAATTCGACGTCCAGTTCGATGATGTCCTCGGGCTCGGCCAAGGCGTCCTGCGTCCATTCCTGCATCAGCGGCCAGGCGAAGATGGTGTCGCAATAGGCGGCGAGCGGCGCTTCGAGTTCGACCGCATAGGTGCGGAAACGGGTACAGACAGGCGCGTACATCGCGTCGGCCACGGTCGGTGACGCGCCGAACAGCCAGGGACCGCCATAGGCCTCGAGGCATTCGGACCAGATCGTCTTGATCCGCTCCACATCCGGGCGCGCGCCGGAAAATATCTTGAAGCTCTTGTGCCTGGCCTTCAGGCTCATCGGCAGCGCCGAGCGCAAATTGTGAAAACCCGAATGCATCTCGCCAGACACGGCGCGGCAATGGGCGCGCGCGACGCGGTCGGCCGGCAGGAGCCCCGCTCCCGGCATGGTCTCGGCCAAATATTCGGCGATTGCCAGCGTGTCCCACACCGTCACCCCGTCATGGGTCAGACGCGGCACCAGAACCGATGGCGACAGCAACAGCAACTCCTGCCGCTGCCCGGCATCATCGATGTCGACGCGCTTTTCCTCGAACTCCAGCCCGGCCATGCGGCAGAGCAGCCAGCCGCGCAGCGACCAGGACGAATAGTTCTTCGACGAGATCGTCAACATGGCCTTGGCCACGGGCCCTTTGGGCGCAGGCACCTTAGTCCCGGACGCCTTGGTTGCTGGCACCTTACTCATGTCATCTTCGTCACGCCGTCGACCCTCCAAGCCCTTTTGCCGGCAACAATCCTCTCGCAATGCACAAAATTTTGCACTAGATTTTTTTGCACTGCCACATGGCCGCTGGGAATGGGACGTATTCGATGCTGTACCAGGCCTACCAGCTTCAGGACGACCTTATCGCCCCGACGCGCTTTTTCGCCGATCTGATGCGCTCGAAGATGGGCGGTATGGTCTCGGGCGACAGCTTGAAACAACGCCTGGCCGCCGGGCTGGAGATGATCGCCCGTCTCAAGCTCACCCATGCACGGCCGGATTTCGACATCAAATCCGTCAGGGTCGGCAATCGCGACGTGCCAGTCAGCGTCGAAACGGCGCTCGACCTGCCATTCGGCAGGCTTTTGCGCTTCGCCAAGGATATGGATACGCGACAGCCGCGGATGATGGTGGTCGCCCCGTTGTCGGGCCATTTCTCGACGCTGCTGCGCGGCACGGTGACGACACTTCTGGCCGACCACGAAGTCTATATCACAGACTGGGCCAATGCCCGCGACGTGCCGCTTGCCGCCGGCCGCTTCGGGGTGGACGACTATGTCGACTACATCATTCGCTTCCTGCAGGCGATCGGCCCGGGCGCGCACATCCTGGCGGTTTGCCAGCCCTGCGTCCAGGCGCTTGCCGCCGTTGCCATTATGTCCGAGGACGGGCATCCGGCGACGCCGCGCTCGATGACGCTGATGGCGGGTCCGATCGATCCGCGCGAAAGTCCCACCAAGGTCAACCAATTCGCCGTCAGCAAGTCGCTGTCCTGGTTTCAGAATTCCGTCATCTCGCGTGTGCCCTGGCGCCATGCCGGCGGTGGACGTCGGGTCTATCCGGGCTTTCTCCAGCTTGCCGCGTTCATGGGTATGAACATGGACCGGCACACGAAAGCGCACCGCAAACTGCACGACCATCTGGCCGCCGGCGAGACCGCCGAGGCCGAGAAGATCAAGACCTTCTATGACGAGTATCTGGCGGTGCTCGACCTGACCGAGGAATTCTATATCGAAACCATAGACCGCGTGTTCCAGAAGGCAGAGATTGCCACCGGGACGTACACTTTCCGTGGCAGCCTGGTCGACCCGGGCGCGATCCGCAACACCGCGCTGCTCACCGTCGAAGGCGGACGCGACGATATCTGCGCACTCGGACAGACTTCGGCCGCGCATGAATTGTGCCGGTCGCTGCGTCCGCATCTCAAGCGCCATCACCTGCAGGCCAATGTGGGCCATTATGGCGTCTTCAACGGCAAACGCTGGGAGCGTGAAATCTATCCGGTCGTGCGCAATCTCATCCTGTCGATGGAATAGTTCTTCGCCCCTTGGCACGTGGCCCTTACGACCGAGGACTGCCGCATTCCGCAAATCCAACCAATTTTTGCGCTGACAAGATCAGCGTGACCCGGCTATGATGGCGGCACGGTCGGAGGCGACCGGCAGCCCGCACCTCGCCAAGAGGTATGGCGAACGCCTCCAGAGGATGCTTCCTGACCCGTTTCACCGTCGGGCGAAGGCGTCGGCAATGCGGGCACTGACGAAGACTTCGCCGTGACCCGAGGAAACGGACATGCTTGCCTATCGTAATGCCAAGACCATGGCGAAAGCCATGCGGGAGGCGCTTGCCGCCCGCGACCTGACGATCAGCCACAGCGAGGCCCTGGAGATCGTCGCGCGCCAGTTCGGACTGGCGACCTGGAACATCCTGTCGGCGAAAATCGATGCGTCGGCGGCCCGGCAGGAAACGATCAT
Source organism: Mesorhizobium kamtschaticum (assembly GCF_056174585.1). NCBI lineage: Bacteria > Pseudomonadati > Pseudomonadota > Alphaproteobacteria > Hyphomicrobiales > Phyllobacteriaceae > Mesorhizobium > Mesorhizobium kamtschaticum. The sequence goes on from NZ_CM149691.1 coordinate 5,343,465, forward strand.
TTTCGAACGGACAGCGCCGATCATGCGCATCTTCGACGTCGCCAAGGCGCACGAATTCTATCTCGGCTACCTCGGCTTCGCCGCGGACTGGGAGCACCGCTACGGCGACAACTTCCCGCTTTATACGCAGGTCTCGCGCGGCAACCTTGTCCTGCATTTGTCCGAACATGCCGGCGACGCGACGCCGGGCGGCAACATGGTCGTCTACATGAAAGGCATCCGCGACTTTCACAAAGAGCTTGCGGCCAAGGACTACCGCTACATGAAGCCTGGTCTGGAACAGGAGGACGGAAGGCTGACGGTCGAGGTCATCGACCCGTTCAGCAACCACATCCGCTTCATGGAACTCACCGGCGAATAGCCTGATATCGCGGCTGTTTCGGCGGCCACCAGTGGCCACCCCAGCGCATCACTACGCAACATTCCGGACGTCACTTGGCGACGATGTCAGGACGTGTCTGCATCGTGGGGAACACCGCTTGTGATCTGCAATCGGTTTGCTACAAGAAACCGCTTGCAAAACATAATTGGTTATCGAGGAGTATCTCCATGCCCAAACTTCGCGTCAACGCTTTCACCCTATCGCTCGACGGCTATGGCGCTGGCCCTGATCAGGATCTGAAAAATCCGCTCGGCGTCGGCGGGGAATCCTTGCACAAGTGGTTTGTCGACACTCGCACCTTCCGTGAGATGGTGCTCAGACAAGATGGCGGCACCACCGACATCAACGAGGCGTTCGCGGCGCGCAGCTTCGAGAATGTCGGCGCCTGGATCCTTGGCCGCAACATGTTCGGGCCGATCCGCGGCGAATGGCCTGACGACAGCTGGAAAGGCTGGTGGGGCGACAACCCGCCCTACCATGTACCGGTTTTCGTGCTGACGCACCACGAGCGTGCGCCCATCACGATGGAAGGTGGCACGACCTTTTATTTCGTCACCGACGGCATCCATTCGGCGCTCGACCAGGCGAAGGCGGCGGCTGATGGCAAGGATGTGCGGGTTGGTGGCGGCGTCGCCACTATTCGGCAATATCTGCAGGAGAGGTTGATCGACGAGATGCATCTGGCAATCTCGCCGGTGCTGCTTGGCAGAGGCGAGAACCTTTTTGCCGGGATTGATATGCTGAAGCTGGGCTACCAGTGCACCGAGCAGGTGGCGACGGCGCTCGCCACGCATGTGGTCATCAAGCGGACGTAACGACAGCTCCCTCTCCCCGTCAGTAAACGGGGAGAAGGAAGAACCCCTCAATACTTCTCCGGCACGTAAAGCTCGCGCGGCAGCGTCTGGCGTTCGTATTCGGGATTGAAGACGCGTTCCGGCAGCGTGATCTCCTCGTGCGGCACCTCTTCATACGGCATCTGCTTGAGCAGATGATCGATGCAGTTCAGCCGCGCCCGCTTCTTGTCGTTGCCCTCGACGATGAACCAGGGCGCTTCGGGAATGTTGGTGCGGGCGAAGGTCTCTTCCTTGGCCTTGGTGTACTGCTCCCAGCGCACGCGCGACTGCAAATCCATGGGCGACAGCTTCCATTGCTTCATCGGGTCGTGGATGCGCATCAGGAAGCGCATCTGCTGTTCCTCATCGGTGATCGAGAACCAGTATTTGACCACGGTGATGCCCGAGCGCACCAGCATGCGCTCAAACTCCGGCACGTCGCGGAAAAATTCCTCGACCTGACCTCCATCGGCAAATCCCATCACCCGTTCGACGCCGGAGCGGTTGTACCAGGAGCGGTCGAACAGCACGATCTCGCCACCTGCCGGCAGATGCGGCACATAGCGCTGGAAATACCATTGCGACTTCTCGCGCTCGGTCGGCGCCGGCAGCGCCACGACGCGGCAGATGCGCGGATTGAGCCGCTGGGTGATCCGCTTGATGACGCCGCCCTTGCCGGCGGAGTCGCGGCCCTCGAAGATCACCACCAGCTTCTTCTTGTGATAGGCGACCCAGGACTGCAGCTTGATCAATTCCGACTGCAGGCTGATCAGGTCACGAAAATATTGCATGCGATCGATCGAAGGCGGATGCGCGTTCTTATAGATCTTGGCGATCTCCATCGACAGCGCCGGCTCCGACATTTCGAGCTCATAATCTTCGTCGAGCGTGTCGGCGAGTTCGGCTTCAAGCCAGTCCTTGGCGGGAGAATTCTGTCTCAGCTCGGTCATATCGGTCGCTCCGCTTGCAAGCCTGTCGGTTCATGTCCGGCACCCCAAACTGCTGGCCTGCGGCCTGGAATGGAAACACCTTAGCCGAATTCAATATAGGCCGGCAGTGACGGTTTTATTGCAGCCCGAGCGCCATTGCCGTCACTGCCAATCCCGCGAGGTACGATCGATCCGTCGTCCTGGCATGGCGACAAGCCGACCAAATTGTCCTACAAATGCCTGGTCGCATTCCGGGCTGCCCTTTGGCGGCGCCCCAATTCAACACAATCGCGAGGACTAACATGGAATACCGTACTCTCGGCCGTTCAGGCCTGAAGGTTTCGACACTGACCCTGGGCACCATGACCTTCGGTGGCACCGGGCCATTCGCCGCGGTCGGCAACAGCGATCTTACCGAAGCCAAGCGGATGATCGACATGTGCATCGACGCCGGCATCAATCTCATCGACACCGCCAATGTCTATTCGAACGGCCTGTCGGAGGAGATCATCGGCGAGGCGCTTGGCGGCAAGCGCAAGAACGATGTGCTGATCGCCTCCAAGGCGCGCATGCGGATCGGCAGCGGGCCGAACGACGAAGGCCTGTCGCGCCACCATCTGATCCGCGAATGTGAAAGGAGCCTGAAGCGGCTGAAGACCGATGTCATCGACATCTATTTCGTCCACCAATGGGACGGCCTTACCCCGGTCGAGGAAACGGTCGCCGCGCTCGACACTTTGGTCAGCCAGGGCAAGGTGCGCTATATCGGCTGCTCCAACTGGTCCGGCTGGCAGGTGATGAAGGCGCTCGCCACCAGCGACAGCCGTCACCAGCAGCGCTTCGTCACCCAGCAGATCCACTACACGCTGGAGGCTCGCGAGGCCGAATACGAGCTGCTGCCGATTTCGGTCGACCAGGGACTGGGCGTGCTGGTGTGGAGCCCGCTCGCCGGCGGCTTGCTGTCGGGCAAATACCGCCGCGACAGCCCGACCGCGCGGCAGCTCGCCGGCTGGTCCGAACCGCCGATCCGCGACGAGGACCGGCTGTGGCGGATCGTCGATGTGCTGGTCGAGATCGGCAAGGCCCGCGGCGTGTCGGCGGCGCAAGTGGCGCTTGCCTGGCTGCTCGGCCGCCCTGCCGTCTCCTCGCTGGTGATCGGCGCCCGCAACGATGTCCAGCTCAAGGACAATCTCGCGGCAGCAAGCCTGGAGCTCAGCCCTGAGGAACGCCAGCGCCTCGACGCGGTCAGCCGTCCGCCTTTGCTCTACCCGTACTGGCACCAGCAACTGACGGCAAAGGCTCGCTTCGGTGCTGCCGATCTCGTGATTGACCGAAGCGGCGTATAGGTACAGGTTTGACGAGAGGCCGGCGGGTCCAGGCTCGCCGGTCCCCACCTTTTGACGCGGGAATTGCTTATCCCATAATGTAGCGCCAGACCTCGGCATCCGGCTTGATCTGGCCGCTCAGCACGAAATATTTGTAGAGCACCAGAAGCGAGATCGCCTGTTCGGTCTGTTCGTCGTTGAATATCCGGCAATAGCCATTCGCGGCCGCGATGATGCGCTCTGCCTTCGCCGGGTGCCTTTCGAAATAAGCCACCTTTTCGCCGAGATCAGCGAAATCCGGATCGAGCGGCACATAGTGCACATTGGCTTCGAGCTGCCGCTCCGCGAACCATGTCTCGTAGGTCGGCGGCGGCATCAGGCAGAGCGACTTCGAGTTCAAGATCCATTTCAGGTTGGTCGCCACGTCATTGCCCTCGAGCGAGACGATGTAGCGATAGCGCTGGTGCTGGCTGATGCTGAGAAAGGGCTTGGCGTATTCGGCCGGCGCGTTGGGCTTGTGCGAGCCGGCATCGCAGAATGGCAGGTCGCGCGCCGCTTGCAGAAACCGTGTCCTGATCGGATTGTTGAGATCGCCGCGCCAGACCACGGTCGGCAACTTGTCGGCGAAAGAGATGGCGTCGGCCGGCATCTGGAAGTGACGGAACTTGTCGAGCTTCATGATGACCGCGTTCTCGTCGTCATCACGGATTGGGCGGTCCTTGACGATCGTCGGCACCTTCGGCACGTTCTTGACGTCGCCGAATTCGATGTCGATGAGCAATCCGGGATCGAAGTAGCGGGCGAATTCCTTCAGGTCGTAATAGTACATGGTCGGCGTGAAGGGCAGCTTGCTGATGCGTATGGCATTGACGCTTGGCGCGAAACCATCCTGCAGCTTGTTGTAGTAATTCAACCGTCGGCGCGCCGCCTCATCGCAAAGCCTAGCCTTTTCAAGGTGAACGGCCAGTCTGCGGCGAAACAGCGCTTGTGGAATGACATCGCGCGCGGCGTTTCGCGCATAGTAGAAAACCTTTGCCGACGTCCGCGCAATTGTAGCCATGGTTCACTTGATCAAGACAAACGAGCAGCTCTCAACACGCTGGCGCCCCGCGTTTCCTACATCATTATGGCGCCCGTCTGGCAAGCCCCTGCGGATCTCCGACGTTGACGCCCGCGTACTGTCGCTTCAGCTGTTGTGTTTGACGGCTAATGCTCCTAGGCAGGATCAGAGCCGCAAGGCGATGAAAAGGAGCCGATATGGCGCGAGCACCAAACTACGATCAGGAACGCAAGGAACGCGACCGCCAGAAGGCGGCCAAGAAGGCCGAGAAGCTGGCGGCCAAGGTTGCCGCACGGGAGCGTTCGCAGCCCGAAAGCGAGACTAAGACCGAAACCGCGGAATGACGGCAAAAGGCCCGCACATGCGGGCCTTGCCTCAATCCAGATTGTCGCCCTGCGTCAGGCGGGCGCTTTGTCGCTGACAAAACGTCCACTTCACGCGCCGCGGCAATAAAGGCGCGCCGGGCGTTCATGGCCGGCTTGTCGCCGGCCAGCGCGTCATGGCAGGCCTGAAGCGCTGCGCGATGCTTGGGACTGCGCTTGCCGGGCCAGCTGTTGAGCAGGTAGTCGGAAGCTTCGCGGGCCGTGCGCAAGAGCTGAGTGCTTCCTGCCGCGACGGACTTGACGGTCACGGGTGTATCAAATCGGTTGTTTTCCATCGCCGCTCTTACGCCATCGGCATGCGCGAAGCGAGGCCGAAAGTGCCGTTCGCATCAGACGCAGCCTCTTTTGCCCGGCGGGCCCCTGCCCCGCATAGAGCGCGCTAAGCGGCGACGACGGCAAAGCCCCTGGCGCGAAGACCGCGTCGGTCGTTGGCGAGCGACGTCACCAGCCGGTCGCGGCTGCCGACGATATGGGCTGAAAGCCGGCGCGCCGCGTCATCGGCCTCGCCAAGGCGTGTTGCCGCCAGAATGGCGCGATGTTCGGCCCAGGCGCGGCCAAGGGCCGCTTCGTCTCGCACCTCCAGCCAGCGGGCGCGCGACAGGCGCGTCATGGCATCGCGCACGGCCCGGAACAGGAATTCGTTGCCGGACAGGCGCGCCAGCTCGATGTGAAAATCCATGCCGACGCGATGCCATTCCTCCCGCGGCGTGTTTTCGTCGCAGGAATCGAGCATCGCCTCGATGACATCGATGGCATTCGCGTCGGCGCGCGTGCATGTCAGCCGCAAAGCCGCGACCTCGACCGCTTCGCGATAGACCGCGATCTGCTCGAGCTCGGCGAGGTTGATGGGCGACACCGTCCAGCCGCGGCCATCCCTGCCCACCAGCCCCTCGGTCTCCAGGCGCAGAAGTGCTGCCCTGACCGGCGTGCGCGAGGCGCCGAAGCGTGCTTCGATCCAGCGCTCGGTCAGTTTCTCGCCTGGACCGATCTCGAGCCCCAGGATCATCTCGCGCAACTGTCGTTCGACATTCTGCATCTGCGACATTGCGTTGCCCTTTTCCCAAGCCGCATTGACAGCGCCTGGGTTGGAGTTCATGACGGATACCGGTTTGGTATCCCAAAATGGTATCCGCAACAAGCGCTGATATCGGGCAGGCAGGACATGGCACAGGAAGTCACGCAACAAAGCGGCTACAACATCCACTGGCGGCGCAATCTCGCCGTCTGTTTCGCGGGCTCGTTCAGCACGCTCATCGCCATGACGCTGCTGTTGCCTTTCCTGCCGCTCTATGTCGAACAGCTTGGCGCACAGGGCCATGAGGCGATCGTGCAGTGGTCGGGCATCGCCTATGGCGCCACCTTCTTCGCCGCGGCCTTGGTCGCGCCGTTGTGGGGAAGGCTGGGCGACCGCTACGGCCGCAAGGTGATGCTGGTGCGCGCCAGCTTCGGCATGGCTATCTGCATGTCATTGACAGGCATGGTCGAGACCGTCTGGCAACTGGTGCTGCTGCGCCTGCTGATCGGCTTTGCCGGCGGCTATTCCTCGGGGTCGACCATACTGGTGGCCATGCAGACGCCGAAGGACCGCTCCGGCTGGGCGCTGGGCGTGCTGTCGGCGGGGATCACGGCGGGGTCGCTGGTCGGCCCCCTGCTCGGCGGTGCACTGCCGCCACTGATCGGCATCCGCACCACCTTCCTTTTGTCGGGTGGCATGATCTTCCTCGCCTTTCTGGCGACGACATTCCTGATCAAGGAGAATCCGCGCCCACAGGCGGCCAAGGCAGCGTCAAGCGTGAAGCCGAAAAGCGGCTGGTCGCAGAATTCCGGACAAGCGCCCGGTGGTGGCCATGCTGACAACCGGCATGCTGCTCGCCTTCGCCACCATGTCGATCGAGCCGATCATCACCGTCTATGTGCAGCAGCTCATCGAGGATCAGAGCCAGGTAACGATGGTCGCGGGCGTGGTGATGTCGGCGGCGGCCCTTGGCACGATCCTGTCGGCGTCATGGCTGGGCAAGCTTGCCGACCGTGTCGGCCATTGGAACGTCGTCGTCGGGGCGCTGGCCGTCTCGGCCCTGCTGCTCATCCCGCAGGCCTTTGTCACCAATGGCTGGCAACTGATCGGCCTGCGTTTCCTGATGGGCCTGGCGCTCGGCGGTCTGCTGCCTTGCATCACCAGCGTCATCCGCCACAACATCCCGGACGGCGTCGGCGGCAATGTGCTTGGCCTGGCGATCTCGGCGCAATATGTCGGGCAGGTTGCAGGACCATTGACCGGCGGCTTCGTCGGCGGCCATTTTGGCATGCGGGCGGTGTTCCTCGGTACATCCGCCCTGATGGCTGGCGGCGCCGTCTACAACTGGATTGTCCAATCGCGGCGCACACGGCATATGGCGCTGGAAGCGAGTGAGTCCTGAGCGGCTTTAGGGTTTCGCCGTTTCACGCAACAAGGAGCTAGCCGACATGAAATCCGCCGAACCCAGCCGTATCCTTGTGTTTGCCGGCGGCCTCGTCGGCGCGGCGGGTGTGGTGCTGTCGGCGGCCGCAGCGCATCGCGGCGGCGCCTTCACCGACACGGCCGCGTCGTTCCTGTTGATGCACGCACCGGTCTTCCTCGCCGTCGGCCTCATCGGCGCGAATCGCTGCCTGCGGATTGCGAGCGTGGTCCTGCTTGTCGGGCTCCTGCTTTTCGCGGGCGATCTTCTCGCCCGCGATTTCCTGGGATCGAGACTGTTCCCGATGTCGGCGCCAATCGGAGGCACCCTGCTCATCGCCGGCTGGCTGGGGATAGCTATTTCCGCCCTGGTACGCCCGCGCTCCTGAGGCCAAACAGGATCAATCCCGGGGACGTTCGGTGCGGACCCAGAGATCGCGATTGCGCGCGGCCGGCTTGGTCAGGCGTCGCACCTTCGGCCGCTCGGCAGCCGGCGCGATGCCCCAGTAGTTGCGATAGATGTCCTCAAACAGATGCTTGATGGGATGCATGGCTTTTCTCCCTTTGAATTGAATCGATCCAATCGGCACGCAAAAAAATGGCGCCGATCAGCTCCGCTTGCGCTCCACAAGGAAGCGAAGGTCGCGAATCCATGGGGCGGCCCTACCCCGGCGCGCGGGCCTGTCGGCACCCGACCCGATACTCCAGTCGTTGCGATAGATGTCTTGGAACAGATAATTGACGGGATGCATGGCGCACCTCCCCTGGGTCGTTTCGCAGAACAAATCTGCATCTTGGATCGATTCAAATATGGATCTTCAAGCGTCTGTGGTCAAGTGAAATTTGAATCGATCCAACGAAAGTGCTAGATGCAAATCCGGAACGTGCTAAATGCATGTCAGGAGGCACGTACAATGGCGTCACTCACCGCAGGCAATCGAAGACCCGTCCGGCTGGCCGACATCGCCAAGGCCGCCGGGGTTTCGCACGGCACCGCATCCAATGTCTTCAGCCGCCCCGAGATCGTGCGCGAGGAAGTGCGCGAACGGGTCAAGGCAGCAGCCGAGGCGATGGGCTATGGCGGACCGGATCCCAAGGGTCGCCTGCTGCGGGCCGGCAAGGTCAACGCCATCGGCGTCGCCACGGCCGAACCCCTCTCCTATTTCTTCGACGATCCCTTCGCGCGGGTCATGATGGCGAGCATCTCGCAGGCCTGCGATGCAACGGGAGCCGGTATCTCCCTGGTTTCGGCCGCCAACAACGAACAGCTTGCCTGGAACATCCAGAGCGCCCTGGTCGACGGCTTCATCGTCTTCTGCGTCGAAGGCGGTTCGCGCCTGGTGGAATTGGCACGTGAGCGCAAACTGCCCTTCGTGGCGCTCGACCTGGACTCCGAGGATGGGGCGGTCGCGGCGATCGGTGTCGACAACATCGCCGGCGCCAGCCTGGCGGCGCGCCATCTCACCGATCTCGGACATCGCCGCTTTGCCGTTCTGGCACTGCCTTTTGCCGACGGCAGGACAGGTCTCGTTTCACCCGAGCAGGTTCGCTCCGCGACCTATGCGGGAACGCGCGACCGCCTCACCGGCTATCTTCAGGAGCTTTCGCGGGTTGGCGTCGACACATCCAAAGTGCCCGTCTACGAGACCGCCAACGATGCGGCCAGCGCGAAAGCCGGGCTCGAAACCATCTTCGCGGCCAAGGAGCCGCCCACGGCCATCCTGGCGATGTCGGACAAAATAGCCTTGGTAACGCTCGAATGGCTGAGCGCGCGCAAGCTCAACGTCCCCAACGATGTTTCCGTCGTCGGGTTCGACGGTGTTCCGGAGTCCGCCGTATCCGAGCCGTCGCTGACCACGATCGCCCAGCCGATCGCGGAGATGGGCCGCCTGGCCGTCAAGGCGATCCTGGAAAACGACGGCAAGGTCAGCCGGCAGTTGCTGCCGGTCGAACTGATCGTGCGCGCGTCGTCGGCTCCGCCGCGCGGCTGAGCCGCGCCCCTCTCAGCGATTGGCTCTTGCGACGGCGGAGATGCCGAAAGACGCTCGGACCGGCGTGACATCCTTTTGCGTCGTGCGGGCCTTGCCCGAGCCGCCGATGGTCGACAGCCATTCGAGATAGAAGGCGAGCGCGAACTGCATGGCGATGCCGGCCGACAGCAGCAGGCTGTCATAGGCAAGCCCGCCCGGATTGATCAGTTTCATCACCTGCGCGATCATGGCGATCACCGTGCCGGCAATGAAAACCGGCAGCGAGCGCTTGCCGAGTATCGCCAGTGGATGGTCCGGGCTGGTGCGGAACAGGTTCGACAGCGACGGCAGGGCGACGATGAGGTAGCTGACCGCCAGGATATGCAACAGACGCGGCAGCGACAGGAAGGTCTTGTCGAAGCCGCCGATCACCACCGGCAACTTGAACCAGGTTATCTGCCCCCAGAGCGGACTGTGCACCCAGACCAAAGCCGTCGCCACATAGGCCGCGGCCGCGGCGACCAGCCAGCGGTTGACCGGAATGGCACCGCCGCGCCTGACATGCAGCATGCTGGCCAAGCCGATGTTGAACAGGAACTGCCAGGACAGAGGGTTGAGGAACCAGAAGCCGGGCTCGGGATAATTGGGCGGGGCGATCTGCCAGATGCCGGCGACGAGCCACAGCGCGCCGGAGGCGACGAGCGCCGCGACAGGCCGATAGCTGATCAGCAGGACGAAGGCCGGCGCCATCAAAAGCAGCGCGGCATAGACCGGCAGGATGTTGTTGTAGCCGAGCTGATGGCCGAGCGTGACGATGCCGACCAGCACCTCCGGCGTGTTCTTCATCAATGGTTCGATGTTGATCAACTTGAGCAGTTCCGGCCGCCTGGTGAACACCGCCACGGCGCAGAACAGGGCGATCACCACCATGGTCGTGACAATATGGGCGATGTAGAGCATGCCTGCCCGCCGCCACATCTTCAATGTGGCGAGAAGCCGGCCACCCGGCCGGAACTTGGTCCCGTAGGCGAGCGCGACCGAGATGCCGGAAATCAAAACGAAGGCCTCGGCCGCGTCCGAGAAACCGAAATTCTTGTAGGTGAAGGCCTCGAAAGCCGTGCCCGGCACGTGGTCGATGAAAATGACGATGAGCGCAAGAGCGCGCAGCACGTCGATACGCGTGTCGCGTTCCGGGATACGCAAATTGCGATCCGACAAAACAGGGGTAGTCATCGACAAAAGGCCTCAAAGCTGGTTGTTCATGTCCAGCAATGCGACCCCCGGCGCACCGCTTCGATTCCTCCCACGCTGAGTATATCGGCGCAGAAACGGGCTGGAATGCGCCTGGTTCAATCAACTTTCGCGGAGCACGAAAATATTGCGTTTTGAAGCCGGCAAATTCAGCGGAACCTCATATAATCAAGAGGATGCGGGATGACTGGCGACAGCCTCGAAAACGGCCCGCTGCTCACGGATCTGGCCTTTCCCTATCGCATTCACGACGCCGGCAAAGACAGCCGTGAATGCCTGTTCCTGCTGCATGGATCGGGCGTCGACGAGACCACTCTGGTGCCGCTGGCAAGACGGATCGCGCCCGGCGCCGTGCTGGTCGCGGCGCGTGGCCGTATCCCTCAGGAGGATGGTTTTCGCTGGTTCGAGCGGATAAGCCCGACGCGTTTCGAACAGAGGAGCATCCTCGCCGAAACAGCTGCCTTCGCGGCATTCGCAAGCGAGGCCGCCAGGCGCCATGGACTTGATCTCGATCACGCAACATTCCTTGGCTATTCGAACGGCGCCAATCTGGTTTCCAGCTTGATGCTGCTCCATCCCGGCATTGTCCGCAGGGCGGCACTGCTCAGGCCAATGCCTGTGCTCGACCACGTGCCGGCGACGGATCTCACGGGAACACGAGCACTGATCATCGCCGGCGCCACCGACGAGACCTACGGCCCCTTCGCGCCGGCGCTGGTGAGACTGCTCAGCCGGCACCACGCCGAGATCGACGCCCGGATCATCCCATCAGGCCATGAAATCGGGGATCCGGACGCCGCCATCGTCAGGCAGTGGCTGGCGGGATCGGCTGCCGTGGCGTGAGCCGCCTGTGAGCGTCAGGCGGCCTGTTTCGCGGCAGGAAGCACCAGAATAAGTGCGATAAAAGCAACTATTCACCAACGAAACAGCCCGGACCTTCCATTGTCCACAGCGGCGACATATGTCTGTTACATCCGGCCTATCGAGATACTGTTCACTGAGGGGAGGTCTGCATGACCGACAAGAACAGCATCACTCTGCTCGACGATACTTCGCAATTGCCCGTCATCGCGGCCAATCCGGCCGAGATTGCCAGGATTGAAAACAGCATCGACGTGCGCGACCGCGCCGCGATTTCGGTGTTCGGCGACCGCGCCCAGCAATCCGTCAGCGACTATGCCGACAAGATCCTGTCCCAGCTGCGCAATCGCGATCTCGGCGACACCGGCGACCTGCTGACCGATATCATCATGAAGGCCAAGAACCTCGATCCGGCAGCGCTGAAGGATCAGGGGTTTTTGAGCAATCTGTTTTCCTCGTTCAAGGCACGGCTCGAGCGCTTCAAGGAAAAATACGAGGATGTGGCGGGGCAGATCGACCGCATCGGCCTGGAGCTCGACCGCCACAAGGACACGCTGCGGCGCGACATCGCCGTGCTCGACGACCTGCATGAGCAGACCAAGGACTCCATCCTCAAGCTCGATGCCTATGTGCAGGCTGGCAAGAAATTCGTTGACGACTACCGCGCCAACGAACTGCCGAAACTGAAGGCTGCCGCCGATGCCGGAGGCGGCGATGTTGGTGGTACGCTGGAAGCGCAAACCTATCAGGACGCGGTGCAGGCGCTCGACCGGTTGGAAAAGCGGGTCTTCTATCTGGTGCAGGCGCGTCAGCTCGGCATCCAGCAATTGCCGCAGATCCGCATCGTCCAGTCCGGCGATGAGACACTGATCGAGAATTTGCAGGCTACCTCGGCGCTGACCGTGCCGGCCTGGAAGCAGAAAATGGTCATCCTCCTTGGCCTGACCAACCAGAAATCGGCGCTTGAACTGCAAAAGACCGTGACGGACGCCACCAACGAGATGATCCGCCAGACCTCCAAGATGATGAAGGACCAGGCGATCTCAATCGAGGAGCAGGCGCAACGCGGCATTGTCGATGTCGAGACGCTGGCACAGGCCAATCGCGACCTCATCGATACGGTGCAAGGCGTGCTGAAGGTCCAGCAGGAAGGCCGCCAGAAGCGGGCGGATGCCGAAAAGCAGATGGACCAGATGACGCTCGATCTCAAGAAAGCGCTGACTCAAGGCTGATCGGAACCGCCATGCCGAAGACGCTGACGTCCGTTCTGCTGCTGGCCCTCGCAGTGCTTTTGGCGGCGTGCAATTCGAGCAACGTCAAGTTCTCGATTGTATCCGGCTCCGAGAACACAGTGCTGCAGCCCATCGTGCAGGAGTTCTGCGACAAGCAAGGCGCTACCTGCACCTTCGCCTATGAAGGCTCGCTCGACATCGGCCTTGGCCTGCAACGGCCTGCCGGACTTGACCAGGACGCGGTCTGGCCGGCCTCGAGCGTGTGGGTCGACCTGTTCGATAGCGGCCGCAAAGTGCGCAACCTGACCTCGATTGCGCAGATGCCGGTCATTCTGGGTGTGCGCAAATCCAAGGCCACGGAGCTCGGCTGGATCGGCAAGCCGGTCTTCATGAAGGACATTCTGGCCGCGGTGAAAGACGGCAAGCTCAAATTCCTGATGACGTCGGCGACACAGTCCAATTCCGGCGCCAGCGCCTATCTCGCCATGTTGTCCAGCGCGCTCGGCGGCAAGGAAGTGATCGAGCCCGGCGACCTCGACAATCCGAATGTGCGTGAAACCGTAAGCGCCCTGCTGCAGGGCGTCGAGCGTTCGTCCGGTTCGTCGGGCTGGCTCGCCGATCTCTATGTCGACAGCGCCGGCAAGGGCACCGTCTACGACGCGATGTGGAACTATGAGGCGACGCTGAAGGAGACCAACGACAAACTGAAGCAGATGGGCAAGGAGCCGCTCTATGCCGTCTATCCGGCCGACGGCGTCGCGGTCGGCGATTCCCCGCTCGGCTTCATCGACCATGGACGCGGCCCGGAGGTCGAAAAGTTCTTCACCGACCTGCTCGCCTATCTGCAGTCGGACGCGGTGCGCAAGCGGATTGCCGACACCGGCCGGCGGCTGCCGCTGGGTGGCTCGGCGATCCAGGCCGCGGCCGAGCCCGACTGGAATTTCGATCCGGGCAAGCTGGTGACGTCGATCCGGATGCCGGAGCCGGCGGTGATCCGCAAGGCGCTCGATCTCTACCAGGAAGCCTTGCGCAAGCCGTCGCTGACAGCGCTATGTTTCGACTTCTCCGGCTCGATGGAGGACCAGGGCGAGAAACAGCTGCAGGCTGCCGCGCAGTTCCTGTTCACGCCGGAAAAGGCCAGCGAGGTGCTGGTGCAGTGGACGCCGTCCGACCATATCTTCGTTTTGCCGTTCGACAGCGCCGTGCGTGCCAATTTCGCGGCGACCGGCGATGCTGCCGGGCAAGCCCAGTTGCTGGCAGACGTCGCTGATCAACATGCCGGCGGCGGCACAGACATGTATGCCTGTGCCCAGCAGGCGCTGCAGCAGATCACCGCGACGCCGGATTTGTCGAAATACCTGCCAGCGATCATCATCATGACCGATGGCAGGACAGACGGCAGCGCCGACTTCTTCCTTCAGCAGTGGCGTAGCGCGCCGGTGCGCGTGCCGGTGTTCGGCATCACCTTCGGCGATGCCGACAAGAGCCAGCTCGACAGCCTTGCCAAGGCGACTTCGGCACGCGTATTCGATGGCAGCGGCGATCTGGCGGGCGCCTTCCGCGCTGCCCGCGGCTACAACTGAGATGCGCGGCTAGGATGCGTGGCTTGTTCGGCAACGACTGGAACTGGATCATAGCGGGCCTTGTCTCGGCGGCGTTGCTGGTCGGGCTGAGCCTCCTCACCCATTTCCCCTTCCTGGTGTCGGCAATTATTGCCGCACTTGTCTTTGCCGGACTGGTGTTCGTGCTGGCGCCACGCCAGCTGTTCGAAGGGCTCGACCTCAATTCGCTCAGTGGCAGCCGGGTCGCGTTTGCGCGCGAGTTGCTGGCGCAGGCCCAGCCGGCGGCGGACCGCCTGGCGGCAACCGCGCGGACCATTTCCGACAAGGACATGGCGGCAAAGGTGAAGAACCTGTCCGACGTCGCCGCCGATGTCATTACCAGGGTCGAAGCCAAGCCCGAAAGCGCGCCCGCCGTGCGGCGGTTCCTCACTTATTACGTGCCGCAGGCGGCCGAAGTGTCGGAAGGCTACGCGGCGCTGGCCAACCGGCGCGCGCCAAGCCAGGCACGGCTCACCAATATCGGTGCGGTCATCACCAAGCTTCAGGATGCTTTCACGCATTATGCCGACAGCCTGGCCGACTCCGAACTCGGCACGCTCGACGTAGACCTGCGACTCATTCAGGAGTCGCTGAAAGAGGATATTGGTCGCTGATGGCCATTTCACGCCGCGCTTTCGGACTGGGTCTGCTGGGTGCCGCCGCCGCCGGCACCGGCGGCTATCTGACGCTCAAGGATCGCCCCGAATTCCGCGGCTATCTCGGTAACAAAGCGCATCTGTTCGGCTTCATCGGCGGCGAGAAGCAAGCGTTCCTGGCCGACCCCGATGTCGTCCATGCGCTGGCTGGCTACGGGCTGGAGCTTGACGCACGTGTCGCTGGTTCGGTCGAGATGGTGCGGGAAGCAGCACTGTTGTCGCAGAAACCGCAATTCCTGTGGCCATCCTCCTCGATCATGGTCGATCTCGCCCGCAAAAGCGGAGTGGCGATCCGCAACGACCAGGTGGTGCTGAATTCGCCGATCGTCGTCTACACCTGGGGGCCGGTGGTCGAAGGGCTGAAGAAGAGCGGGCTGGTCACGGTCGCTGCCAAGGGTGGCTACAATCAGCTCGATCTCAAGGCCTTGCTCGATGCCATTCTGGCCGGCAAGAACTGGTCCGATCTCGGCATCGACGAACTCTATGGCCGGGCCCGCATCGTCTCCACCGATCCCAACCGTTCCAATTCCGGCTTCATGTTCGCCGGCCTTGTGCTCAGCCTGATGAGCGGCGACGTGGCGACGCAGGAGCTGCTGGCGCAGCACGGCGACCAGGCCAAGGCGATCTTCCGCAGCATGGGCCTGAAATCATCGTCGTCGGGAAAACTGTTCGACCAATACATCGCCGGTGGCCTCGGCGCCGAGCCGATGGTGGTCGGTTATGAAAACCAGCTGGTCGAATGGGCGCTCGCCGACCCGGCGCGCTGGCAAAGGGTGCAGGCCGGCATGGGCGCGAAGCCCGAAATCCTCTACCCCAGACCGACGGTCTACTCAGCGCATCCGCTGATCGTCATCGATCCGGCGGTCGACCGGCTGCTGGAGGCGCTGACCAGTCCGAAGCTGCAGCAGCTCGCCTGGTCCAAGCACGGGTTCCGCGGCCCGCTCGGCACCGTGGCGGGTGACGCCGACGCCATCGCCGGGGTGAGACCGGCGGAGATCGAAGCGGTGCTGCCGATGCCTTCAGCCGATGTGATGCTGGCGCTGCTCGCCCAGATGGAAGGTTGAGCCCTGTTGAGTGAATCAAACTCCTGGCGAATGCTGAAGGGTTGCGTCCATGAGTTTTTCAGAATTTCAGCCACGCCATGTGCTTTGCCTCTTGGGCTGAGAAGGGCGATTTCTTGAACTTTGCAGCCTGATACAGTCGGCAATCGACAACTTCGCTCCTGGGTTTGAGATCGACACAGAGTTTTCGCAAGATACGCCAGATGATCGCATGGCGCGGTCATTCGAGGTGTCTTGAGATCGTGTACACAAGACCGCCAGAACCGAGGAGGACGAAAGGGCCGTCCTCGAACATGGCTGCGTGATCTATGTGCTCGGCCCGTATATGGATGCGGAAGATACCCTTGAAACGTCTACGACGGCTCTTCGTCTGATCACCTATTCACTGGCCAACGGCGCTATCGCTGTAAAGGGTGAGAGTGCTGGCGTCGCGCACGGTGTCGCTCGGTGGACGGAATTCGGTCATGATGTAGAGCATGCCAAGGAAGACGTCACATTAGCTCGCCTCTGCCGCTTTGCCTTCAGCAGGCGGCCGTTAAGTGACGGGGAATTCCTCTGCAGCGTCGGCTTTCATCTCATTGGGCTGCCGGAGGTTTTCGTGCCGAGGAGCCTTTCAGATGATGACCTGCTGCTCAGCTCGATAATCGACAGGGTTGCCGATGAGATGTTCATTGACGGAGTCGAAATGGTTTTAGCCCGCCACGGTGCGATGTTGCTGCCAATCGACGACTACGACGAAGACGACTTCAAATATAATCCCTACGGCGCAATCTACTTGAACTCTGGCGTCAAATTGGACTCACCAATCAATTGATCCCTGATTCAAAACCGGCTTCAGCAGGCAGATTTTGAGCAACGGGGATTTGCTCTACCCCCGTCCCATCCGGTTCCAGGCGTCCAGTCCGGCGATCTTGTAGGCTTCGGCGAGCGTCGGATAGTTGAAGGTGTTGTTGACGAAGAAGTCGACCGTGCCGCCGAGATTGATGACCGCCTGGCCGATGTGAATGAGCTCGGTGGCGCCTTCGCCGACGATATGCGCGCCGAGCAGGCGGCGCGTTTCGATCGAGAACAGCAGCTTCAGGAAGCCGGTGTCGACGCCCATGATGTGGCCGCGCGAGGTTTCGCGGAAGCGCGCAACGCCAACCTCATAGGCGCCGCCACTCTGGCGCACCTGTTCCTCGGATTGGCCGACCGTCGAAATCTCCGGCACCGCATAGATGCCATAGGGGAAGGTTTCCGGCGGCGGCGGCAGCGCCACGCCGAAGGCGTGGCAGGCGGCCACCCTGCCCTGCTCCATCGAGGTCGAGGCGAGGCTGGGAAAACCTATGACGTCGCCGGCGGCGTAGATGTTGGGAACGCTGGTCTGAAAAGTCTGCGGGTCGACTTTGATGCGGCCCCGGGAGTCGGCCTCGATGCCGACCACGTCGAGGCCCAAGGTTCCGACGTTGCCGGTGCGTCCCGCGGCATAGAGCACGACATCCGAACGGATGGTGCGGCCGTCGGCCAGTTCCACCTCGGCCGTTTCCGGCTTGGAGCGGATTTCCTTCACCGCGCTGCCCAGCCTTATCGTCATGCCGCGGTCGCGCATCTGGTGAATGAAATCGTCGACAATCTCGCGGTCGACGAAATCGAGGATGGTGTTGCGCGGCTCGACCAGCGTCACCGGCACGTCGAGCGCGGAAAAGATCGTCGCATATTCGACGCCGATGACGCCGCCGCCGATCACCGTCAGCGTGCGCGGCAACTGGCCGAGTTCCAGCATCTCGTCGCTGTCGAAGACGCGGGTCTTGTCGAAAGGCACGTCGCGCGGCCGGTGCGGCCTGGTGCCGACCGCGATCAGCGCATTTGCGAATCCGACTTCGCTGTAATCGCCATTGTCGGCTGTCAGGCTGACCTTGTTGGGGCCGAGAAATTTTACCGAGGCACGCGCGCTCTTGACCGTGTTGCGCATGAACTGGTGCTGCAGCACCTCGACCTCGTGATCGAGCGTCTTGTGCAGGCGCTCGACCAGATCGCCGACGGAAATGTCCTGCTTGACCCTGTAGCCGCGTCCATAAAAACCGCGCTCGCGCCAGCCCGAGAGATTGAGCACGGTTTCGCGCAGCGTTTTCGAGGGGATGGTGCCGGTGTGCACGGAGACGCCGCCAAGACGCCGGCCACGGTCGACCACCAGCACGGATTTGCCGAGCTTGGCCGACTGCACCGCGGCGCGGCGGCCGGAAGGGCCGCTGCCGATGACCAGCATGTCGTAGTCCATATTTCTCCGTCCCCTCGCCTCTGCTTCAGAGTGCTTTTGTTGCGCCGCAACAAGCTAATGCCATCCGCGCGGCAAATTCAACCGATTCGGATTGTGTCCTGCGTCGCTCGAGCCTTGCTCTCCGGAAGCCGACCTTGATTCCGACACTGGCCTTCACCATTTCATCATCGAGCGGTCCGCACCCTATGTCGGGCCCTGTTACGAGGAAATGACATGAACGCGCGCGTTCTCGACGGCGAAATCATCAACACCCGGCTTGACGATGTCAGGGCCTATGAAGGCGTGCGCACAAGGCGCATCCTGGCCTTCGTGGTCGACTATATCATCGTCGCGCTGCTCACCATTCCGTTCGCCATACTGGTGTTCTTCCTCGGGCTTTTGACCCTCGGTCTCGGCTGGATGCTGTTCGGCGTCCTGCTGCCGGCCGTTGCTATCCTCTACATCTGGAACACGCTGGGCAGCGCCGACCAGGCCACCACGGGCATGAAGGTGATGGGCATCCGCCTCGACCGGCTCGACGGCCGGCCGATCGACGGACTGACCGCGGTCGTCCATTCCGTGCTGTTCTGGGCCGGCAATGTCATCCTGTCGCCGCTGGTGCTGCTGGTGACCTTGTTCTCCGATCGCAAGCGCACGCTGCACGACCTTCTGCTCGGCACGGTGGTTAGCCGCAGCGGCCGTTAAAGGCGTTTTTCGGGAGCGCTCCCGCCTCGTCAGTGCAAATGTGAAGGCCTTAGCTTGCTCGCGCCTTCACAATCCTGTTGAATTTTTTGCTTTCCGCGCCAAAGGTAGAGCGACTCGAAGGAGTGTTTCCAAGACTTAGATGACGCAGCATCCGACCCAGTCGCCGCAGTTCTTCCTGACCGCGCCGTCGCCGTGCCCCTATCTCGACGGCCAGTTCGAGCGCAAGGTGTTCACGCATCTGGTCGGCGACAAGGCGTCGGAGATGAACGATCTCCTCACGCAAGGCGGCTTCCGGCGCTCGCAGAACATCGCCTACAGGCCGGCCTGCGAGACCTGCCGTGCCTGTGTCTCGGTGCGCATCCTCGCCCAGGAGTTCGCTCCCAGCCGCAACATGAAGCGCGTGCTGCAGCATAATTCCGACCTCGTCGGCGCCATGCACAATGCCGAACCCTCGACCGAACAATATTCGCTGTTCCGCGGCTACCTCGATGCCCGCCACCGCCGCGGCGGCATGTCCGACATGACGGTGCTCGACTACGCCATGATGGTCGAGGATACCCATGTCGACACCAAGGTGATCGAATACCGGCGGCGTGGACCCGACACCTTCATCACCGGCAAGGGTCAGGGTGAACTGATCGCGGTGGCGCTGACCGACAAGATGGCCGACGGCCTGTCGATGGTCTATTCCTACTTCAATCCCGAATTCGAGGAGCGTTCGCTCGGCACGTTCATGATCCTCGACCACATCGCCCGCGCCAGGGCGATGGGCCTGCCCCATGTCTACCTCGGCTACTGGGTCAACGGCTCGCGCAAGATGAATTATAAGATGCGCTTCATGCCGCAGGAGCATCTCGGCCCCAAGGGCTGGGAGCGCTACACCAACGAAGCGGTCTCACGCTGAGTTCTTCCACGATCCGCGCTTAAACTGTTTCAAGGCAGGGGATGCTGGTCTTTCAGCCGGTTGGCTGGAGAGAGTGCGCCGTTGTACCGGCCGGCCGCCAGCCTGCACTTCATTGCGAAAGTTCCTGCATGTCCTCTCACCACGATCACCAGAAGGGCCTTCTGATAACCGCCATCGGCGGGCTGACGCTGACGGTCGACATACCGTTGATCCGCCTCGCCGACGGTGGCGCATGGACGATCATGCTGCTGCGCACCGGCACCACATTCGTCGCGGCGATGGTCATCTGGTCGGTCTGGCGCGCGCTCAGCCGGAACGCACCGCCGCTCATCCCCGGCTGGTCAGGCCTGATCGTGGCGATCTGCTACGGACTGACCGGGATCACCTTCGTCACCGCCGTCTATCACACCTCGACCGCCGATCTGGTCTTCATCCTGGCCTTCAACACCGTGTTCGCAGGGTTGCTGTCCTGGCTATTCCTGAAGGAAAGGCCGCAGTTGGTGACGGTCATCGCCATGTCGATCATGATCCTCGGCGTGCTGGTCATCGTCGGCGGCTCGGTCGGCACCGGCAAGCTGTTCGGCGATTTCATGGCGCTTTGCTCGGCCTTCTTCATCGCCGTGGCCATCACCATCTCGCGCGCCAGCGGCAAGGACATGGGCTTCACCTCGCTCGTCGGCGTCCTTCTGCCGATGGCCCTGGCCGCCTTTATGGTGTCAGGCGAAGGCTTTCACGTGAACGCACCCTGGTGGATCATCTTCAACGGCGCCGTCATCATGCCGATCTCGTTCTTCTGCCTCGCCGCCGGGCCGAAATACATTTCGGGGCCGGAAGTGGCGATGTTCTACCTGCTCGAAACCGTGCTGGCGCCGATCTGGGTGTGGATGATCTTTGCCGAGGCACCGACCCGCAACAGCCTGATCGGTGGCGCGATCCTGATCGTCACACTGATCGCGCATTCGCTCTGGCAGTTGCATGACGGCCGAAAGCACCGGTCCGATCTCGCGGTGCATCACCCGGTCTAGAAACAAACTTTCGGAATCAGGCGCTGGCTTTTTCGCCGAACTTGGTTCCGGCAGGATTTCGATCTGCGGACCGGCTTCGATTTCGACCGCCTCGCCTGCAGCCGTCTCGTCGACCAGTTCCACCTCGCGCAGCCATTCGCGCCAGATGGCGACCAGCAGCGCCATCAGCACCGGGCCGATGAACAGGCCGAGAAAACCCATGGTCTTGACGCCGCCGATCAGGCCGAAAAAGGTCGGCAGGAAGGGCAGTTTTATCGGCCCGCCGACGAGCTTCGGGCGCAGTGTCTTGTCGACGATGAACAGCTCGACCGCACCCCACAGGAACAGCGCCAGACCGGTCATGGGCGAGCCGCTGGCGGCGAGGTAGATCGAGACAAGGGTGAAGGACAGAGGCGCGCCGCCGGGGATGAGCGCCATGACGCCGGTCAGGGCGCCGAGCGTCACCGGCGACGGCACGCCGGCGAGCCAGTAGGCGATGCCCAGTACCAACCCTTCGCCGATGGCGATGACGGTCATGCCGGTCACCGTCGAGGAAATCGTCGCCGGCACGACGCGCGAAATCCGCTCCCATCGCGTCGGCAGGATGCGCTCGCCGAGGCGGTCGACCTGGCCGGCAAAATGCTCGCCGTCGCGATAGGCGAAGAACAGCGCGATCATCATGAACAGCAGCGTCAAGAGCAGCCCAAAGGCACTGCCGCCGGCGGCCAGGGCGCCGCGATAGATGCTGCCGATGTTGGCGCCGCTGACCAGCTGGATCAGTTCACCAATGCCGCCGGGATGGCCGAAATTGGTCGTCCATTGCTCGTTCAGCCAGTCGCCTATGACAGGCATGGTGGCGATCCAGTGCGGCGTCACAGCACCATGCCGATTGGTCTCGATCGCCCAGCCAACCCACTCGCGCACCTCGTTGATGGCATAGGTGCCGGCAAGCGCGATGGGTATCACCAGGAAGGCGAGGATGAACAGGATGGCAAAGGTCGCGGCGATGGTGCGGTTGCCGCCGACCGCAACAAGCAGACGCCGGTAGAGCGGCCAGCTGGCGAAGGCGATGACGAGCGCGGCCAGTACCGGGAACAGGAAGCCGTGGAAGAAATAGACGCCGGCGGCGACGATCAGCACCAGCAGCCAGCGCGCCGCCGACAGCGGCGGAATGACAGCCGACCGCAACGGCGTCGACAAGCCGAACAGGCGCTGGTGGCGCTCCGGTTTCTGGATTTTGGATTCCTTCAAACGCCCGTGTCTCCCAAACGCCCTTCCCTTTATGCACTGATATAGTGCAGCAATCGTGACGATACTCCAAATGGTTGGATATCTCCCCCCTCGAGGGGGAGATGGCCGGCAGGCCAGAGGGGGTCGCCTCGCGTAAAGCGCTAGCATTCTCTGTTCAAAGTATAAGGTCGCGTCTGGTCGAAGTAGGAGGTCGCGTCCGGTCGAACCGACCCCCCTCTGTCGCCTTCGGCGACATCTCCCCCTCGAGGGGGGAGATTCGGCGCTACCCAAACTTCCCCGTCCTCGGGAACCCTTTGGGCACCATACGCCCGGCCGATGCCCTGGCGCCGATCCATTCGGCGAGTTCTTCGCGCGATCTCGTAAAGGTGCGGTCGGCCGAATCCTGCCAGGACAGGCCTGTCTCCAAGGTGAACGGCTTGAGATCGAGCAGGCCGCCATCCTTGTATTTCTGCAGCCGAACGCCCTTGCCGCGGCCCATCTCGGGAATTTCGGCGAGCGCGAACACCAGCATTTTGCGGTTCTCGCCGACGATGGCCAGGTGATCGCCACTGACCGGGATGCAGCGTTTGGCCTCGTCCGGCGCCTTGACGTTCATCACCTGCTTGCCCTTGCGGGTGTTGGCGACCACTTCCTCCTCCGGCACGATGAAGCCATTGGCGTCATATGAGGCCAACAGCAGCTTGCGCTTCGGATCATGGACGAAGGCGGTGACGATGTCCTGGTCATTGTCCATGTCGACGATGATGCGGATCGGCTCGCCATGGCCACGCCCGCCCGGCAGCCGGTCGGCGCCAATGGTGTAGAACTTGCCGCCGGTGGTGAAGACCAGCACCTTGTCGGTGGTCTGGGCATGGAAGGCGAGCTTCAGGCTGTCGCCTTCCTTGAAGGTCAGCGTCGAAAGGTCGGCCAGATGCCCCTTCATCGCCCGCAGCCAGCCTTTTTCCGAAACCACCACGGTGACCGGCTCGCGCTCGATCATGGCGTGGGCGATATCGGTCAGGTCATGCTCGGGCGCGTCGGCGAACTGGGTGCGGCGCTTGCCGAGCTCGGTCTCGGGGCCGAACTTGTCGCGGATGCTGGTGACTTCCCACTTGATCGTCGCCCACTGCTTGGCATCCGATGCCAGCAGCGCCTCGATCTGCTTCTTCTCGGTGGTGAGGCCATCGAATTCCTTGCGGATCTCGAATTCTTCCAGCTTGCGCAGAGCGCGCAGGCGCATGTTGAGGATGGCTTCGGCCTGGGTGTCGGTGAGCGACCAACGGGCCATCATCACCTGCTTGGGCTCGTCCTCCTCGCGGATGATCCTGATCACCTCGTCGATGTTGAGATAGGCGATCAGGTAACCGGCAAGGATCTCCAGCCGTCTTTCGATCTCGCCCAGGCGATGTTTCGAGCGGCGGATCAGAACGTCGCGGCGATGGTCGAGCCATTCCTGCAGCACGCCTTTCAGCGACAGCACGTTGGGCACCTTGCCGCGCGACAGCACATTCATATTGAGGGGAAAGCGGCTTTCAAGCTCGGTCAGCTTGAACAGCGATTCCATCAGGATGCCGGAATCGACAGAGCGGCTCTTGGGCACCAGCACGACGCGGATGTCCTCGGCACTTTCGTCCCTGATATCCTCGAGCAGCGGCAGCTTGCGCGCTATCAACAGCTCCGCGATCTTCTCGATCAGCCGTGCTTTCTGCACGCCATAGGGGATTTCGGTGACGACGATGCTCCATGTGCCCCTGCCCTGGTCCTCCTGGATCCACTTTGAGCGCACGCGAAAACCGCCGCGCCCGGTCTCATAGGCTTCGAGGATGGAGGCGCGGCTGTCGACGATGATGCCGCCGGTCGGGAAATCCGGGCCCTGGACGAACTCCATCAGCTTCGCCACCGGCGCATCCCGATGCTCGATCAGATGCAATGCCGCGTCGCAGAGTTCGGCCGCATTGTGCGGCGGGATCGATGTCGCCATGCCGACCGCGATCCCGGACGAGCCGTTGGCAAGCAGGTTCGGGAAGGCGCCGGGGAGCACCACCGGCTCCTCGTCCTCTTCATTGTAGGTCGGCCGATAGTCGACGGCATCCTCGGTGATGCCGGCGAGCAGTTCGGTCGCCA
Source organism: Mesorhizobium kamtschaticum (assembly GCF_056174585.1). Taxonomy (NCBI): domain Bacteria; kingdom Pseudomonadati; phylum Pseudomonadota; class Alphaproteobacteria; order Hyphomicrobiales; family Phyllobacteriaceae; genus Mesorhizobium; species Mesorhizobium kamtschaticum. The sequence continues at coordinate 5,367,646 of NZ_CM149691.1, forward strand.
CGTCGGTCATGCGCGCTTCGGTGTAGCGCATGGCGGCGGCGTTATCGCCATCGATGTTGCCGAAATTGCCCTGCCCGTCGACCAGGGGATAGCGCATCGAAAAATCCTGCGCCAACCGCACCAGCGCGTCGTAGATCGACTGATCGCCATGCGGATGGAACTTGCCCATCACCTCGCCGACGATACGGGCGCATTTGGCGAAGCCCTGGTCGGGATTGAGGCGCAGCAGGCGCATGGCGTGCATGATGCGGCGGTGAACCGGCTTCAGCCCGTCGCGAACATCGGGCAGCGCCCGGTGCATGATGGTCGACAGCGCATAGGCAAGATAGCGCTCTTCCAGCGCCTTCTTCAGATCGACCGGTTCGATGTGATCGCCACCGCCATCTTGAGGCGGCAAAACCCTTTTTGCCATGGGCTGGGACTAGCCGAGCGGGTGATTCGCGGCAAGAGGCGCGTGCCGGACCAATCGGCTTGCGCGCTGTTGTGCAACAGGAAACCGCAAGGTCTAGCTTGCCGGCCAACATCAATCTGTTACATGCCACATCTATTGCGAAGCACGATAACGCTCGACGGCCCGACCTTCATGCCAAATTCACTGCATTCTCCAATAGCATACGGTTCGGGTTTGCCTTTCACTGCGATTTTCGACCATTGTGCCGGGACATGCCTTTTTCCCGTCCAGTTCGTCACGGAATGGTGATGGCGCGAAGAATTGAAAAACAATTTCAGGACACTCTCAGGGACCTTGCGATGACAATCAAACGCTCAACTCTCCGGAAATTCGCTCTTTCGACCTTCTTGTTCACACTTCCGCTGAATGCCGCCCTTGCCCAGGACGCGGCTGTCGCCGACCGGCTGAAGGCAACGCTTGCCGCCCAGGGCGTCGACATCTCCTGGACCGGCGTGACCGGCGACAACACCAGCATGGTGCTGCAGGGCGTTGCCATCAAGCCGGCTGCGGAAAAGGAAGCCCTCACCATCGGCGACGTCAAGCTCGAGAACGTCACCGAAGCCAATGGCGGCTACGACATCGGCACCGTCTCGACCTCGGCCTTCGAACACAGCAAGGACGGCGTCACCCTCAATCTCAGCCCCTTCATCATCCACGACATGACGGTTCCGGCCGATGGCTCCACCGGCCCGCTTGGCTCGCTGATGATGTACAAGTCGGCCGAACTCTCCAACATGACGGTCAAAGTCGCCGACAAAACCGCCTTCTCGATGGACGGGCTTGCCATCCAGATCACACCGCCGGCGGACGGCAAGGCGATGGAATTCACCGGCAATACGGAGAAATTCTCGGCCGATCTGTCGCTGGTCGACGACCCCAAGTCCAAGGAAGTCATCGACGCGCTCGGCTACCAGAACATCTCCGGCAATTTCGCAATGGCCGGCACCTGGCTGCCCTCGGACGGCAAGATGGAGCTGTCGAAATATGACATCTCCATCGAGAATGCCGGCACGCTTGGCATGACCTTCGATCTCGGCGGCTACACGATCGACTTCATCAAGTCGCTGCAGGAAATGCAGAAGAAGATGGCCGCGCAGCCGGAAGGCGCCGACAATTCGGCGCAAGGCATGGCCATGCTCGGCCTGTTGCAGCAGCTGTCGTTCAACAGCGCCTCGATCCGTTTCGACGACGATTCGCTGACCGGCAAGGTGCTGGACTATGTCGGCAAGCAGCAGGGCATGTCGGCCAAGGACATCGCCAACCAGGCCAAGGCGATCGTGCCCTTCGGCATGGCGCAGCTCAACAATCCGGAACTGACGGCCGAAGTGACGGCTGCGGTCAGCAAGTATCTCGACGATCCGAAGAGCCTCGAAGTCTCGGCCGAGCCGCCGGCATCGGTGCCGTTCGCGCTGATCATGGCGGGTGCCATGTCCAACCCGCTCGACCTGCCGAAGACGCTCGGCGTCCACGTCAAGGCCAACGAAGACTGATCGAACGGCCTCAGATACGAAAAAGCCCGGCAGCGATGCCGGGCTTTTTTGTTGGATTATCGAATCGAAAGAATCGGTTCGGACGGTTCTTTAAAGTGCCGTCCGAAGCTTGCGATCAGGCGTCCTTCTTGGTCGGTGCAACGCGCAGCGCCAATTCACGAAGCTGCTGCGGCGAGGCTTCCGACGGCGCGTTCATCAACAGGTCATAGGCCTGCTGGTTCATCGGGAACATGGTGATCTCGCGCAGGTTCTTGGCGCCAACCAGCAGCATGACGACACGGTCGACGCCGGCCGCCATGCCGCCATGCGGCGGCGCGCCGTACTGGAAGGCGCGGTAGAGGCCGCCAAAGCGCTCCTCCACCGTGGCACGGTCCAGCCCGACCGTCTCGAACGCCTTGACCATGGTTTCGGGCAGATGGTTGCGGATGCCGCCTGAGGCGATCTCGAAACCGTTGCAGACCATGTCATACTGGAACGCCTTGATGCCGAGCAGATCCTCGCCGTTCAGCGCATCGATGCCACCCTGCGGCATCGAGAACGGGTTGTGGGCGAAGTCGATCTTCTTCTCCTCCTCGTTCCATTCGAAGAACGGGAAGTCGACGATCCAGCACAGTTCGAAGCGCTCGCGATCGACAAGGTTCAGCTCCTCGCCCGCGCGCGTGCGCGCCGCACCGGCAAAGGACACGAATTTCTTCGGATCACCGGCGACGAAGAAGGCGGCGTCGCCATCGGCAAGGCCGAGTTGCTGGCGGATCGCCTCGGTGCGCTCCTCGCCGATGTTCTTGGCGAGCGGGCCGGCGCCTTCGAGCTTGTCGCCCTCCTTGCGCCAGAAGATGTAGCCCAGCCCCGGCTGGCCTTCACCTTGCGCCCAAGAGTTCATGCGGTCGCAGAAGGCACGGCTGCCGCCGGTCTTGGCCGGAATGCCCCACACCTCCGCCTTCGGGTCGTTGGCCAGGATGTTGGCGAAGACCTTGAAGCCGGAATCGCGAAAATGGTCGGAGACGGCCTGCATCTCGATCGGGTTGCGCAGGTCGGGCTTGTCGGAGCCGTATTTGCGCATGGCGACATCATAGGGGATGCGCTGGAACTTCTGCGTCACCGGCTTGCCGTTGGCGAAGGTCTCGAACACGCCACGCATCACCGGTTCCATGGTCGACAGCACATCGTCCTGCTCGACGAAGCTCATTTCGAGGTCGAGCTGGTAGAATTCGCCAGGCAGACGGTCGGCGCGCGGGTCTTCGTCGCGGAAGCAGGGCGCGATCTGGAAATAGCGGTCGAAGCCCGACACCATGATCAGCTGCTTGTACTGCTGCGGCGCCTGCGGCAGCGCGTAGAACGTGCCGGGATGGATGCGCGACGGCACCAGGAAGTCGCGCGCGCCCTCGGGCGACGACGCGGTGAGGATCGGTGTCGAGAATTCGGTGAAGCCGACCTCGCCCATGCGCCTGCGCATTTCGGCGATGATTTTTGTCCGAGCGATAATGTTCTTGTGCAGCGTCTCACGGCGCAGGTCGAGGAAACGGTATTTCAGCCGGATATCCTCGGGATAGTCGGGCTCGCCGAACACCGGCAGCGGCAATTCCTTGGCTGCGGACAGCACCTCGATCTCGCGGGCGAATATCTCGATCTCACCGGTCGGCAAATTGGCGTTCGTGGTCTCAGGCAAGCGTGCCTTGACCTCGCCGTCGACACGGATGACCCACTCGCCACGCACGGTCTCGGCAACCTTGAAGGCCGGCGAATCCGGATCGGCGACGATCTGGGTCAGGCCATAATTGTCGCGCAGGTCGATGAACAGCAGGCCGCCATGGTCGCGCACGCGATGCACCCAGCCCGACAGGCGAACGGAAGAGCCGACATCGCTCTTTCTCAACTGGGCACAGGTATGGCTGCGGTAACGGTGCATGGTCATTGCTAAAGTCCGGGGTGCTGGGTTGCGGCCGAAGCATCAAAGCCCGGCCCAAAATTTGCGCGAAAAGCGCATGGGAGGCCGGATTTGTCAAGGCAAGCGGGCGATCCCGATGCCCGGCATGCCACTGAGCGTTCAGGCGAAGTGGATTTCGGCGCCCTGGCGTTCGAAATCGGCAAGGATCGCGGCCGGCGCGGTCTTTTCGACCACCAGATGGCGGATCGCTTCGGCGCCGGCGACGCGATAGGGTGCCGCAGTGGCCAGCTTGTCATTGGTGACGGCGATGACGATACCGGCGCTGTTCCTGGCCATCGCCCGCTTGACCTCGGCCTCGGCCGAATCGAATGCCGTCACACCGCGTGAGGCATCGAGGCCGCACGAGCCAAGGAAAAACAGATCGGCGCCAAGCTGCCCAATGGCGGCCAGCGTGTCGGCGCCGACGCAGGTTCCGAGGTCGCGGACGAACCTGCCGCCGAGCACGATCAGTTCGACAAGGGGATGCTCGGACAGCGCCGAGGCAACACCGAGCGAATTGGTGGCGATGGTCAGTTCGAGGTCGCGCGGAATGGCTTTGGCGATGGCGGTGTTGGTGCTGCCGCCGTCGATGAACAGGGTCTGTTTGCCGGAGAGCAACGCCACGGCCGCGCTCGCCAGCCGCGCCTTCTCCTCGACCGCATGGCCGCCGCGCAGACCGACGGGGGCCGCCGCAAAGGGCGCCGCCGCAACCGCGCCACCATAGACGCGGCGACAGTGCCCGGCTTTCGCCAATTCCCTGAGGTCGCGGCGCACCGTGTCCTCCGAAACGCCAAAGCGGCTCGCCAGTTCGCCTGCCAGCACGCTTCCCTCCGCGGCAAGGCGCTCGCGGATAAGCTGGTGCCGTTGATCGGTGAGCATTGCCTGTTCCTATTTCTCTGTGCACGTTCTTGCATGTTTTGCACGTTTATGCAAGGAGTGGTCAACCAGGCTGCTGGACAAGCTCGCCTCTCCTCCTTTGAAAGCACCAGCGATGCGCTTTGGCCTCAACCTTGCCCCGCAACACCGCGTCTATGCCGGGTTCGCGATCTATTCCTTCGCCATGGGCAACATTTTTCCGCGGCTGCCCGACATCAAGCACGCCATGGGCATCGAGGACGGCACGCTCGGCCTCGCCCTGATCGGAACGCCGATCGGCACCTTGACGGCGCTGACGCTGGCGACGCCGCTGCTCGAGCGCGTCGGCTTCCGCAGCGCGCTGCTTGCCCTGGTCCCGCTGGTGGCGCTTGCCTATGCCATCGCGGTGCATGCGCCGGGTCCGCTGGCGCTGTTCCTGATGCTCTTTCCGGTCGGCCTGATGATCGGCAGCGTCGAGATCATGCTCAATGTCGAGGCCGACCGGACCGAATTCCTGGTCAAGCGCCGCATCATGAACCGCGCGCATTCGTTCTGGAGCATCGGCTTTTTCGGCGCCGGCCTGTTCGGCGCGGGCCTCGCGCATCTCGGTATATCGCCGCAACTGCATCTGGCGCTGATCGTGCCGATCGTCGCGATCGCGATGGCGCTGTTCTTGGGCAGCTACCAGCCGGCGCCGAGCCGCTTTGCCGGCACCGGCGAAAAGGCGCCCGTGCTGGCACGGCCGACACTACCGATCCTCGTCCTCGTCGCCGTGACGCTCTCGGCGATGCTGATGGAAGGCGCCAGCATCGACTGGTCGGCGATTTATATGCGCACCGTGTTCGAATCCGGGCCCTTCGTCGCCGGCTTCACCGTGGCGCTGTTTGCCTTTTCTCAGGCAACCACGCGCTTCTTCGCCGACAGTTTCGTCGACCGCCATTCGCCAAGCGGCGTGGCGCGGGTGCTGCTGGTGATGATGGCGGCCGGTGTGCTGATCGTGTTCTTCTCGCCCGCGCCGATCTTCTCCATGCTGGGCTTTGCCCTTCTGGGGATCGGCACCAGCGCCCTCTTCCCGCTGGCGATCTCGGCCGCCGCGCAGCGGACAGATCGGCCGGCTGCGATCAATGTCGCGGCGCTGTCGCAGATCTCCTTCGTCGCCTTCCTGCTTGGCCCGCCGCTGCTCGGCTTCGTCTCCGACCATTGGGGTATTCGCTCGGCCTTTGGCATCGGCATCCCGTTCATCGTGCTGAGCCTGCTGACCGCGGGATCGCTTGGCCGGCGACCGGTCGCTGAAAAACCCGCCACGCCGGCGGATGAGCCGCTCGAACCGACGCCGGACAAGGCCCTAGCGCGGGCTGCAGAGGGGTGAATGGCGTCTGCCTCTAAGAACCAAGGGCCGACAGCCGCAGGCGATGCGCGAGGTGATCGACGACCAATGCAGTGCCGGCGGAAGACGTTGCGGCCCGATGAAGGCGTATTTCGGCCCCGGGCAGCTGCGGCACATGTCGACCCGGATGGACGCCCCGCAGGCCGGACGCAAGCATGCTGCCCTTGACCACGGTGATTGCCAGGCCCTGTTCGACGATTGCCTCCGTGGCGGCGAGGCTCGGGCTGACATAGGCCAATCGCCATGGCCGGCCTGCCTTGTCGAGCGCCTCGACGGCCCAGGCGCGAAACAGGCAATCGGGATAGGACAAGGCGACGGGCAGCGGATCGATCTCCTCGACGGCCCGGGTCGCGGCAGCCGCCCAAATCGCCCTTTCGCGGCATATCAGATCACCCTCGACAGTGCCTTCCGGATGCATGGCGATGACCGCGTCGAACGATGAACCGAGCCGTTTGAGAAGCAGAGCTGTGAGACCGATCTCCATGTCGACCTGAACGAGCGGAAATCGCTCGGCAATGTCGGCGAGGAGGCGCGGCAGGATCTTGGTGCCATAGTCTTCCATGACCCCGATACGAACGTGTCCAGCCACACGCTGATTGGCAACACGGGCAATCGCCTGCTCATTGAGAGCAAGGATGCGGCGCGCATCGGTCAGAAAGCCCTCCCCGGCGGCCGTGAGTTCAACGCGGGCGGTCGAGCGGCGAAACAGGGCGATGTCGAGGCGTTCCTCGAGACGCTTCACCTGCAGGCTGACGGCGGCCTGCGTTCGATTGAGCTGCTCGGCGGCGCGCGTGAACGAGAGGCGGTCGGCAACAACGACGAAGGCGCGCAGCAGGTCGGGATCAAGGCTTGGGCTGTTCATAGCGAAACATTATCAAACTCATTGAGCTTATTCGATTCCTTTCGACCCGCCTGCCCGATATCGCTGGCGCCGAACTGGCAAGATCGGGAAACAATGGAAATTCTGGGCGTGCTCGCGGCGATTCTCTCCAGTGCCCTTGGCGGCACGGCGGTTGGCGCAACTCGATATCCTGCCGGCACGCTCGATCCTCTGACGATCGGTGCGATCCGGTTCGACGGCGGGTTTCTGGTTCTGGTCGCCGTGGCACTTGTGCGGCGCGACAAATGGCCGCCGAAGAGCGACTGGCCCGGCACCGCCGCATTGGGTCTGCTGTTCTTCGGCCTGTTTCCCGTGTTGTTCAATGGAGCCCTTGTCTACACGACGGCGGCACGCGGAGCCCTGGCGCTTTCGACGCTGCCCCTGCTCACCATGGCAGCCGGGGCAGTACTCAGGATCGAGCTGCCGACCATGCGCAAGATCGTCGGCGTCCTGACCGCGATGGCCGGGGTGGCCATCGCACTCGGCACGAGCCTGGCGACCGCTCCCCCAGGTGCATGGCGCGGAGACCTGCTCATGGTCGCGGCCGCATGCTGCATGGCGCTCTACAATGTCTGGTCGCGACCGTTTCTGTCCCGCACCGCGCCAATCCCGTTCGTGGCGTTTGGCATGGGCGTGGGTGCGGTCTGCCTGTCGGTCCTGGTGGCATCGAACGGAGGCTTCGCACGACTTGCCACGCTTAATGCACCGCAGTGGATAGCGAGCGGATACCTCGCCATAATTTGCGGTGCCTTCATCTTCTTCCTCTGGGCATTCGCGCTTGGACGCGCGGCGCCGACGCTGGTTGCCGTCTCTGTCGCGGTCAATCCAGTGACGGCATCGATCTTCGGTGTCGTCTCCCTGGGCGAGCAAGTGAGCGCGAAGCTGATTGTCGGGCTAATCGCGGTCTTCGTCGGAATAGGAATCGCTTCGGGAGCAACCAGGCGGTTGGGCTTGTAGTCCGACGACAGGCGATGGGGGAATCTGAAAGAGTTGTGGGATAGCCGTGAAGCCAGGCTGCAAGCGACGGCGCGATGGCTTGCAGCGTTCGAACAGGAGCGCGGCGGACTGGCCCAACCGGTTCGAAAACCACAGATTATTGCCAAACTGGCAACAATTGTCTCGCCAATGGCATGGCACATCTGGCAAGATGCTGGGCATGGACACGGAACAGCTCAAGACCTTCGTGGAGGTGGTTCGGCTGGGAAGCTTCGCCGCCGTGGCACGCGAATTCTCGACCGACCCATCCGCGGTGACGCGCTCCATAGCCGCGCTTGAGAAGAGCCTAGGGGTACGGCTGCTGGAGCGGACGACACGGCGGCTGGCGCTGACCAAGGCTGGTGCGGCCTATCACGACAGCGTGCGGGGTCTGCTGAAGGATCTACAGCGCGCTACCGACGAGGCGCGCGATCTCGCCGGCCAGCCTGAAGGCGTCGTGCGGGTGACGGCGTCGGTGAGCTATGGCTATTCCGTCCTGGTGCCGATGCTCATGGCACTTCGAAAGGCCTATCCCAGGCTCGAAATCGATCTGCGGCTGACCGATTCCATCATCGACCTGGTGGCCGAGCGTGTCGATGTGGCACTGCGCCTTCGGCAGGCCGCCGACAGTTCGCTGGTCGGTGTCCGTCTCGCGCGCATTCGTTACCATGTCTGCGGCAGCCCGGCATACCTAAAGCAGCACGGCACTCCGCTGACGCCGGCGGAGTTGGTGGCGCACGATTGCCTCCGCTGTCCGGTACCGGGCTATTCGGCGCAGTGGCGGTTCCGCGATGCTCTCGGCGTGATCGACGGGATCGATATTCAAGGCAGGCTGACGATGTCCAACTCGCTCGCCCTGCAGCGCGCCGCGCAGGAAGGACTGGGGCCGGCGTTGCTTCCGGATTGGCTGGTCGGTGCGGACCTGGCGGCGGGGCGGTTGACCGATCTGTTTCCGCGGCATGAAGCGACGCCGACCGATTTCGACAATGCGATCTGGCTGCTTCACACGTCACGGTCCTACATTCCCCACCGGGTCCGGGCATTTCTCGATTTCGTCAAAAAACAATACGCCGACAATCTCCGGGCCAAAGCGGCCTGAGACTTGCCGAACTGCCGCGCCGTCGCGCTATTCATGCGGCTTTTGCAATAGTCTCGTGCGACCACAGCGCTGGCCAGGCAAGGCCCGGCTTCATACGAAGATCACTCCTCACATCTGGAGCTCGGTCATGAACATCCTTCAAAACCTCAAATCATCGCTGCTGTTCTATCGTCAGTCCGTCGGTGCCGGACGACACTGGCAACCCCTGCTGGCCGGCGCCGTAATCTCGGTATCGGCCGCGTTCGTCGCCGCGGCGCTGGGCGGCTTTGTCGGCCAGGCCCATGCCGGATCGAAGTTCTCGCTTACCAGCCCAGACCTGTCCTCCGGGACCTTCGAATCAAAATTCACCCTGAACGGCTTCGGCTGCACTGGCTCGAATATCTCTCCGGCCCTGCAATGGTCAAACATCCCTGCCGGCACGAAATCGCTGGCGCTCCAGGTCCGCGATCGGGATGCCCCGACCGGCAGCGGACTGTGGCACTGGGCCGTTTACAACATTCCGCCGACTGCGACGGGTCTCGCTCAGGGAGCTGGAAACTCATCTTCGGCGCTGCCGGCGCCGGCATTTGGCGGCACCACCGATTTTCTCGACACAGGCGTAACCGGCGCCAATGGCAACTATGCCGGCCCCTGCCCGTCCATCGGCGACAAGCCGCATCACTATATGTTCACCCTGTACGCCATAGCGGTCGATGACGTGCAGGCGGCCGCGGGCATTCCGAAAACAGGCACTACGGCACTCTATTCGTTCGTGCTGAACAAGGGGTTGGGCAACAAGCTTCTCGGCACCGCCAGCTTCACCGCCTCTTACGGGCGCAAGTAAGCCTCGGCAAGGCAGCCCGAGAGCACAGGTTTCCGCCCGTCACTGCGACGATCTGGCGGGCCGGCCTGCAAGCTCACCGTCGAACGGATAGGGATGCTGTACCTTGGCCGTGATCCGGGAGCCAGAATGAAGAGACTTCGTATCCTCTGCTTGCACGGTTATCACGGCAGCGCGCAAATTCTGCGCCGGCAGCTAACCCCGCTCGCCGACGGGCTGACTGAACTGGCTGAGTTTGTCTGCATCGATGCGCCATCACTGGCTAAAGGTGACTTCGGCTGGTGGCACGCGGCAAGCGCGGAGAGCGTGGCCAACGCAGGTGTCGGTCCGGGCACCAAGCGTTACGAAGGTTGGCATGGAACACGCGATGCGATCGGTTCGGCCTTTGCGCAGCTAGGGCCTTTCGATGGCGTGTTCGGCTTCAGCCAGGGGGCTGCCCTGACGGCACTGCTCGTGGGCTTGCGCTCCGGCAATAACTCCGACGACGACCCCTCCGGCACGGCGGGCAAACATCCAAACCGTTCGCTTGCCTTCGACTTTGCCATCATGGTTGGTGGTTTCGTCAGTGCCGATCCTGACCTCGCCAGCCTGTTTGGCGCGGGATCGAACTACGACCTACCCTCGGTGCATATCATTGGCCGTTCGGACACCATCGTGCCGCCCATCGCCTCAACCGAACTTGCGTCGCGTTTCCGCAACCCGCTGATCCTGGAGCACGAGGGCGGACATATTATTCCAAACGCGCCGCAGATCCGGCAGCGATTCCGCAGCTTTCTCGAAGATAGGCAGCAATGGAAGCTCGCTGGATTATGAATGCCACGCCAAGGAGCAGACGATCTCCTGTTCCGCGATGCGGTCGTCCGTGATGACGACGTCAGGCTGAATCGCCGCTGGCATTGGCAGGGACAATGGTTCAAGAAGGAATCACCGATACGTGATCGCACTTCATGTCCTCCATTCGCCCGCTGATCCCGCTCCTTCTCGCCGCAGGCATCCTGCTCGGCGGCAATGGGCTGCAGAGCACGCTGATTGCGCTGCGCGGCGCGCAGGAAGGGTTTTCGGCCTCCGACATCGGCCTGATGGGCACCTTCTATTTCGCCGGCTTCCTGCTCGGCTGCCTGGCCATCACCCGCATCATGAAGGCAGTCGGCCATATCAGGGCGTTTTCAGCACTTGCCGCGATCGCCTCGGTCGGCACCTTGCTGCTGGTGCTGGTCCTCGATCCGGTGATGTGGTGCGCCGTGCGCTTTGCCGGCGGCTTCTGTTTCGCCGGGCTGTTCACCATCGTCGAGAGCTGGCTGAATTCCGGCGTCACCAACAAGGACCGAGCCCGTGTGCTGGCGATCTACCGGATGGTCGATACCGGTTCGGTGACATCAGCCCAGTTCCTGATCCCGGTCTTCGGCGCCGGCGGCTTCACCATCTTCGCCATCATGTCGATCATGATCACACTGTCGCTGGTGCCGGTCTCGCTCGGCGACCGCTCCAACCCGACGCCGCCCGAAGAGGTCAAGCTCGACCTGGCGCGCGTCTGGCGGATTTCGCCGCTCGGCTGCTTCGGCTGTATCGCCGTCGGCGTCACCAACAGCGCGTTTCGCACGCTATCGCCGGTCTATGCCGAGCAGATCGGCATGTCGGTCGCCGATGTCGTCACCTTCGTCAGCGTCGGCATCTTCGGCGGCGCCATCATCCAATATCCGCTCGGCTATCTCTCCGATCGCTGGGACCGGCGCCGCGTGTTGTTGATAACGACCTGCTGCGCGATGCTTTCAGCCTTGGCACTGGTGTTCATCGCCGGCAGCAATCCGCTGCTCAACTTCGTCTTGATCTTCATCTTCGGCTGTTTCGCCATGCCGCTCTATTCGCTGTCGGCGGCGCATTCCAACGACCGCGCCGACACCGGCGAGTTCGTGCTGATCAACGCGGCGCTGATGCTGTTCTATTCCTTCGGCGCCATTGGCGGGCCGTTCGCCGCCTCGACACTGATGCAGTATTTCGGGCCGAGCGCGCTGTTCGTGTTCAGCGCCATCGTCTACGCGATCTTCATCGCCGTCATCCTCTACCGCATGCGGGCGCGGTCCGGCGTGCCCGCTGGCAAACGCAGCCGCTTTATCGCCCTGTTGCGCACCTCGACCGTTTTTGCCCGGCTGGCCAGAAGAAACGGCGATCCAGACGGCCCGCCAGGGCCTTAACCATGGCACCACAGCTTGACGAAAGCGTTTTCGGCTGAAATCTAGGAAGACTTTACTCCTGCCAAAAGCGATTTGATGCACGTCATCACCACCCAGAAAGAACTCGAGACCGTTCTCGCCGCTTTCGAAAAGTCGGATTTCGTCACCGTCGACACCGAATTCATCCGCGAAACGACCTTCTGGCCAATCCTGTGCCTGATCCAGATGGCGGCGCCTGGCGTCACGGCACTGATCGATCCGCTGTCGCCGGACATCGACCTGGCGCCCTTCTTCAGGCTGATGGCCAACGAGGCGGTGGTCAAAGTCTTCCATGCCGCCCGGCAAGACATCGAAATCATCGTCCATCTCGGCGATCTCGTTCCGCACCCGGTGTTCGACACACAGGTCGCGGCGATGGTCTGCGGCTTTGGCGACAGTGTTTCCTACGACCAGCTCGTGCAGCGCATCACCGGTGCGCGGCTCGACAAGTCGTCGCGCTTCACCGACTGGCGCCACCGGCCGCTGTCCGACAAGCAGCTCGATTACGCGCTGGCCGACGTCACTCATCTGATCGAAGTCTATCAGCACCTCAGCGCCGAGCTGGAGCGGGAAAACCGCGCCCACTGGCTGAACGAAGAGATGGATGTGCTGACCTCGCGCGAGACCTACGACCCACACCCCGAAGACGCCTGGAAGCGGCTGAAGATGCGGCTGCGCAAGCCGCAGGAACTGGCGATCGTCCAGACCGTGGCGGCATGGCGCGAACGCGAGGCGCGCGAGCGCGACGTGCCGCGCGGCCGCGTGCTCAAGGACGACGCGATCTACGAAGTGGCACAGCAGGCACCGCGCGACGCGGCGGCCCTTGCCAAGCTGCGCACCACGCCGAAAGGCTGGGAGCGCTCCTCGACGGCGACGGCCCTGCTTGGCGCGGTCAATACCGCGCTGGCCTTGCCCAAGGAGGAGATGCCGAAACTGCCGAAGAATTTTCAGCCGCCGGAAGGCTCGAGCGCCGCGGCCGAACTGTTGAAAGTGCTGCTGCGGATCGTCGCCGAAAAGCAGGGCGTGGCATCGAAAGTGCTGGCCTCCAGCGACGACATCGACCGCATAGCGGCCGAGGGCGAGGACGCCGATGTGCCGGCGCTGCAGGGCTGGCGGCGCGCCGTGTTCGGCGAAGCGGCGCTGAAGCTGGTGCGTGGCGAGATCGGCATCAAGTTCGACAAGCGCAAGATCGCGGTGTTCGATCTGTAGGCGAGCGGACTTCCCTTCTCCCCTTGTGGGAGAAGGTGGATCGGCGCACAGCGCCGAGACGGTTGAGGGGTGTTCCAGCGGAGTGAGACGTTGGCGTTCCCTGGAGCACCCCTCATCCGACCGAGCTTCGCTCGGCCACCTTCTCCCACAAGGGGCCTGTTGCGCAGTAGCCGTGGATGTTTGAAGGGAGCGGGATCGCAAGGATTCCGCTCGTATTTGTGAGCCCTGACGCTTGATTTGGGGTTTTGGAGGTGGTGCAGCCGGACTGCGGGCGCACCTATCCTGTGATGGCGGCCCATCGGCGCATGTTGAAGGCGATCGCCGCCAGTGTCACCTGGGCAGCGGCCTTGGCCAGCCCGACATAGCGGATCGTGGTCAGCTTCATGCGGTTCTTGAGCGTGGCGAAGGTGGTCTCGACTGCGGCACGCCGTCTGGCGATTAGACGGTTGTAATGTTTGAGCCGTGGCGCCAGCGCATGGTGCTTATTGGGGCGGCGCGCGATGCGAGTCTTCTTGCCTGCAGCCTTGAGCCGGGCACGGCGGGCATGGGTGTCGTAGGCGGCGTCCGCCCATACCGTCTTCTCGTCGCCGCAGATCAAGGCATCGGCCACCACCGTGTCGTTGACGTTGGCAGGCGTCGTGATCACTTTGCGGATCAGGCCAGAGCCTTCATCCACTCCGACATGTGCCTTGTAGCCGAAGGTGAAGCCGCCCTTGCCTTGCCGCACCGTGACACGGGCGTCCGCATCCTTCGAGACCCGCTCGCCCGAAGGCGGCGATGAGACCGCATCGATCAGCGTGGCATCCAGCATCGTGCCCCGCTTCAGGATCACGCCGGCCTTCTCCAACTGCCGGTCCAGTTCGCCAAACAGCTTCTCAAGCAGACCTTCGCCAACAAGCAGATTGCGAAAGCGCGACAGCACCGTGTGGTCGGGGATCGTATCGTCCAGCCCCAGCCCAGCAAAGCGCCGAAACGACAGCCGGTCGCCAAGTGCCTCCTCCAGTTCGCGGTCCGACAGCCCGTACAGAGATTGCAGCAAGAGCGCCTTGAACAGAACCAGCGGCGGCCAGGCTGCCCGACCCGGCCCGCCATCGCGTAGCGGTGTCAGCAGCTTCTCGAAGCGATACCACTTCACCAGACCGACAAGACGGTCGAGCGGCGAAGCCCCGCCCACCAGCTTGGTGCCCAGAAAGGCTTCCGCCAAGCTCAACTGACCCGTCCGCTTCACTGCCATCGTGATTCCCTCCGAGCGTCAATCTCAGAGAATCACAAACAGCGAATTACGCAACAGCCCCACAAGGGGAGAAGGGAGAACTGCTCTGCTCAGACCATCCCAAGCAGGTGCAGCGCGACCCAGATCCAGCCCAGCAGGATAATCACCGCGCCTGCGACGAAAGAGCGGTTGCGCAGCAGCAGGTTGTTGCTGGTCAGGTGCACCCAGGCGTGGACATAGCGAGAGGCGACAAAAATCCACATCAGCGCCAGGGTCAGATAATTGACGCCATTGGTGACGTGCAGTGTCAGGCACAGCACGTAGAACAGCACCGGCAATTCGAACTGGTTGCTGAGATTGGCGGCGACCGTCGCGCTGGACGCCGGCTCGCTCGAACGCGTCTTGAACTGGCCGACTTTGGCCTCGCCGGACTTCACCGCGACGAACCGGCGCCGACCCATCACGACGTAAACGATATAGGCCAGCAGAACTTGCGCCAGAACGGGCCAGAAGATCGTGGTCTGGTTCATGACATGTCCCCTGCTCTGTCCGGCATCAAGCCTGACGTTTCTGGCCCATCAGCCAGAAAGCGGCGATGACGAGCAGCGGCACGGCGAGAAGCGCGAATTTGGTGACGATCAGCTCGGAAGCCAAAGACAGCGAATCCGGGTTGGCCGACAGGAAATCGGACAGAAGCCGTGCCACGGCGATATTCTGCGCATAGTCGGCAAGCGTGTAGGGCAGCACCAGCACCAGCGCGAAGATCGACTGCACCTGCCCGGGGAGCACGCGGAAATTCTTCAGGCGCCGGCCGGCGGCCAGGATCAGGCTGACCAATGTCAGCGACAGCAGCGCCGGGAACAGGAGATCGAAGGTCAGATAGTGCCAGACCAGGATGATCTCGCCGCCGCGCCGGCCAAGCGCCGTCAGCCAGGCCATGCCTTCGTCGGGTGTGAAGCCGAAATAACGCATATCGAGTGACGGTAAGCCGCCGCTCAATTGACGGAAATAGAAGAATTCCAGCACCGTCATGGCGATGAAAACCGCCGCCGACAGGAAACACAGCGCACCCGCGTGGCGCGACAGCCGCAGGATCGTCGCGGTCAGGCTCCGCCCGAGCCCGTATTGTTCAGGCTCCGCCAGGATAGTTCGGGCTTTCGCGGGTAATCGTGACGTCATGGGCGTGGCTTTCACGAAGTCCGGCGTTGGATATGCGCACAAAGGTGGCGCGTTCACGGAAATCGGCAAGGTCGCGGCCACCGACATAACCCATAGCGGCTTTTAGCCCGCCTGCAAGCTGATGCAGCACGCCAGACACAGGTCCTTTGTAGGGAACCTGGCCTTCAATGCCTTCCGGCACCAGTTTCAGCGTGTCGCGCACTTCGGCCTGGAAGTAGCGATCGGCCGAGCCGCGCGCCATGGCGCCGACCGAACCCATGCCGCGATAGGCCTTGAACGAGCGGCCCTGGTGCAGATAGACCTCGCCCGGGCTCTCGTCGGTACCGGCCAGCAGCGAGCCGATCATGGCGGCACTGGCGCCGGCGGCGAGCGCCTTGGCGAGATCGCCGGAATATTTGATGCCGCCATCGGCAATCACCGACACACCAGATTTGTGCGCCGTCTCGACGGCCGACATGATGGCCGAAAGCTGCGGCACGCCGACACCGGCAACGATGCGGGTGGTGCAGATGGAACCTGGGCCGATGCCGACCTTGACGGCGTCGGCGCCGGCGTCGATCAGCGCCTGCGTGCCTTCGGCGGTGGCGACGTTGCCGGCGAGGATGCGAACCGAATTGGAGAGTTTCTTGGCGCGCGTGACCGCGTCCAGCACGCGCTGCGAGTGGCCATGCGCGGTGTCGATGACCAGAAGGTCGACGCCGGCGTCGATCAGACGCTCGGCGCGTTCGAAGCCGTCGTCGCCGACGCTGGTGGCGGCCGCCGCGCGCAGGCGCCCCTGCGCATCCTTGGTGGCGTGCGGGTTGAGCTGCGACTTCTCGATGTCCTTGACCGTGATCAGGCCGACGCAATTGCCCGCCTTGTCGACAACAACGAGCTTTTCGATGCGGTGCTGGTGCAGAAGCCGCTTGGCCTCGTCCTGGTCGACGTTTTCCTTGACCGTGATCAGGTTCTCACGGGTCATCAATTCGTAGACCTTCTGCGCCGGGTCGGAGGCAAAGCGCACGTCGCGGTTGGTCAGGATGCCGACCAGCCGACCGATCTTCTGGCCACCGGTACCGCCATTCTCGACCACCGGAATGCCCGAGATCGAATAGGTGCGCATCAGCGACAGCGCGTCGGCAAGGGTGGCGTCGGGGCCGATGGTGACGGGATTGATCACCATGCCGGACTCGAATTTCTTGACCTGCCGCACCTGCTCGGCCTGTTCGGCCGGCGAGAAATTGCGGTGGATGACGCCGATGCCGCCGGCCTGGGCCATGGCGATGGCAAGACGCGCCTCGGTGACGGTGTCCATCGCGGCGGAGAGGATAGGCACGTTGAGATCGATGTCGCCGGCAATGCGGGTGCGGACATCGGTTTCGCCCGGCATGACCTCGGAATGACCCGGCTGCAAAAGCACGTCGTCAAAGGTCAGCGCCAGTGCGCCGGTGGACGTTTCGATGATTTTTGCCATGGCCAGCCCTTTAGAATGCGGAAAAAGCGCTGGACCGGGATGGACAGCGCCGACTCGTTCTTCCCTTTCAGGATTGGCGCTGGCTGGTAACACGTCGCGGCGCGGATGAAAAGCCGATCGTTGCGTTGCACAACAGCGTGTTCGAACAGTTGATTAGGCCACCCCTGGTTGCAGTCGCACAAAAGTGACAGCAAATTAACACGACATCGGTGGCCGGCCATGATAACCGCCCCCACATATCGGCTTGTTCCCCTTTTCTGAACGAGAATTGGGCCGGAAAGAAAATTTGAAACGGTCACGCTCGTGAATCGCACCATCCCGCTGATCCTGGCGGTCGCCCTTTTCATGGAAAACATGGATTCGACCGTCATCGCGACCTCGCTGCCGGCGATCGCCATCGACATCCATACCAGCCCGATCGCGCTCAAGCTGGCGCTGACGGCCTATCTGGTGTCGCTGGCGATCTTCATTCCGATCAGCGGCTGGATGGCCGACCGTTTTGGCGCCAAGACCGTTTTTCGTGCCGCGATCGCGGTCTTCATCGTTGGTTCGATCGCTTGCGCCCTGTCCGGTTCGCTGCCGGCTTTCGTCGTTTCACGCTTCCTGCAAGGCATTGGCGGCGCCATGATGACGCCGGTCGGGCGCCTGGTGCTGGTGCGCGCCACGCCCAAGAGCGAACTGGTCGCGGCCATGTCATGGCTGACCGTTCCCGCACTGGTCGGACCGCTCGTCGGACCGCCGATCGGCGGCTTCATCACCACCTATTTCACCTGGCACTGGATTTTCCTGATCAACGTGCCGATCGGCCTGATCGGCATCTGGCTGGCCACACGCTTCCTGCCGGAAACCGAATCGATGGAGACGCCGCCACTCGATTTCATCGGCTTCGTGCTGAGCGGGCTGGCGGCCTCCGGCGTCGTGTTCGGCCTGTCGGTGGTCTCCCTGCCCTATCTGCCGCCGGCGACCGGCTTGATCACCGTGGCTGTCGGGCTGCTGTCGGGCGTACTCTACCTGCTGCATGCCCGCCGCGCCAAAAATCCGCTGCTGGCGCTCGAGCTGTTCCGCAACCAGGTGTTCCGCTCCTCGGTGCTTGGCGGCTCGCTGTTTCGCATCGGTATCGGCGCCGTGCCGTTCCTGCTGCCGCTGATGTTCCAGATCGGCTTCGGGCTGACGCCGTTCCAGTCGGGCATGATCACCTTCGTCTCGGCCATCGGCGCCATTGGCATGAAGTTCGTGACGGCACTGATCTTCCGGCTCGCCGGCTTCCGCAGGGTGCTGATCTGGGGCTCGCTGATCGCGGCCGCATCGATCGCCATCTACGGCCTGTTCACGCCAGAGACGCCTTACGCGCTGATGCTGGCCATATTGCTGGTCGGCGGCTTCATCCGCTCGATGTTCTTCACCGGCGTCAACGCGCTCTCCTATGCCGAGGTGTCGGCCGAAGACACCAGCAAGGCAACGCCGATCACGGCGGTGTTCCAACAACTGTCGATCGCGCTCGGCGTGGCGCTCGCCGGCGGCATTCTGGAAGTCTCGACGTCGATCCATGGCGGCTCGCTGACGCTGGGCGATTTCCATATCGCCTTCTTCATCGTAGCGGCGGTGTCAGCGGCGGCATCGCTGTCGTTCATGCGGCTGGCGCCCGACGCCGGCAACGCCGTCTCCGGCCATGGCCGGTTGACCACGCCCAAGACGCTGGAACCGGTGAGATCGCCGGGGGAGTGAGCCGGCCGGCTTAGGCTTCGGGGTCGTCCGACGCTTCGCTATGGCTCCGGGCGTTCGGGTCCTTCGGAACGTCCACTGAACGTTCCGATCCGCCCGACGGAGTACCGGCCTCTCGCCCCTTAAAATCCTTCGCCAATAGGTAAAGCTCCACCGACTCATCGCGTGATGCTGGCGGCTTGACGTGGTGGACGGAGCGGAAATTCTTCTTGAGCATCGAGAGCAGTTCGTTCTCCGCGCCGCCTTGGAAAGTCTTGGCGAGGAAATGTCCGCCCGGCTTCAGAACCGACAGCGCGAAATCGGCCGCCACCTCGCACAGATGCATGGTGCGGATGTGGTCGGTCCGCTTGTGGCCGGTGGTTGGCGCCGCCATGTCGGACAACACGACATCCGGGTCACCACCCAGCGCTTCGGCCAGCTTGCGCGGCGCATCCGCATCCAGGAAATCCATCAACAGCACCGGCGCGCCGGGCACGGCGTCCATTTCCAGATAGTCGATGCCGATGACATGCGGATTTTCCGCCGTCGATTTCGTGCGCGCGGCCGCGACCTGGCACCAGCCGCCGGGAGCGGCGCCTAGATCGATCACCTTCATGCCGGGTTTGAGCAGATGGTGCTTGTCGTCGATCTCGATCAGCTTGTAGGCCGCGCGCGAGCGGTAGCCGTCCGCCTTCGACCGCTGGACATAGGGATCGTTGATGTGGCGCTGCAGCCAGCGGCGCGACGATTCCTTCAGGCCGCTCTTCTTCTTGATCCGCGTCTTCAGCACGCGAATGCTGGCCGAGCCTGGTTTTTCCGGTTTCTTGGTCATTTAACGGCCACGCCCATCATTGCGCCAGACGCCGTCATCGGCCATCAGCTCGCTCAATATGCCTTCGCGCAGGCCACGATCGGCGACACGCAGTCGCTCCGACGGCCAGACCGCGCGGATGGCTTCGAGGATAGCACAGCCGGCCAGCACCAGATCGGCGCGGTCCGCACCGATGCAAGGGTTGGCGCAGCGCTGCTGGAAATCCCAGCCGACCAGCCTCTCCACCATGCGGTCGACGCTGTCGCGATCCATCCACAGCCCGTCGACGCGACGCCGGTCGTAACGCTCGAGATCGAGGTGAACGCCGGCCAGAGTGGTCACCGTGCCGGAGGTGCCGAGCAGGTGAAAATTCGGGCTGGCCTTGAGGTGGCTCAGCCGGTCGCGGCCATCGAAGCTGGCCAGCCGGCCGGCGACGTCGTCGACCATGGCGGTGAAGATTTCGCGCGTTACCGTGCGGCCGCCAAAGCGCTCGGCCAAGGAGACGACCCCGACCGGCAGCGACGTCCACGACACGATATGGTTGGCAAGCCGCGGCGAACGGCGGCCGGTGAGATCGATCAGCGCGATCTCGGAGGAACCGCCGCCGATGTCGAACAGGACGACGCCTTGCGTGTCGCGCTCGACCAGCGAGCCGCAGCCGGAAACCGCCAGCCGCGCCTCGGTCTGGCGATCGATGATCTCGAGCTTCAGCCCGGCCTCGCGCTCGACGCGTTCGAGGAATTCGACGCCGTTCTCGGCCGAGCGGCAGGCTTCAGTGGCGATCAGCCTGGCTTTCCTGATCTTGCGGCTGCGCAATTTGTCGCCGCAGATTTTTAGCGCCTCGACGGCGCGATCCATCGCCGGCTGGCCGAGCCGGCCATTGGCAGTGAGCCCCTCGCCCAACCTGACGATGCGCGAGAAGGCATCGATGACACGGAACTGGCCATGCCGTGTGGGAACGGCGACCAGCAGCCGGCAATTGTTGGTGCCGAGATCGAGAGCGGCAAAGACGGGAAGCTCGTGCACTGGCGGACGGCGCGCCCCCTGTTCCGGGCGTGGCGCTGGAGCGACAGGCGAGATCACCGGCGCCGCCGGCTGCTTCGGCTCTACAGCCGGGCCGGCGGCTTTGCCTTGCACCGGAGATCGATTGTCTTGGGGATGAGCTTCGTCGCGCGCAAAAACCTTGCGCCCGCGCCTTCGCTTGCGCCGCTTCTTGGGCTTGCCCTTCTGGTGATGGGTCGCGTCGCCCGCCTGGCCGTCGGCGGAGCGTGGCTCCGTCGGGCGGCGTTGCTGCCAACCGGCTGTCCCCGAGCCCGATGGCCCTGGGGAAGCGCTGGACGCGCCTACCTCCGACGCGCCTGCGCCGGTGTCGCGGTCTTCCACTGTCGTTCCTTCCGGCGCCGCGCGAACCGATGAAGGACGCAGCAGGCGCTTTGGCATGTTTCAAGTTGCTGCCAGAGTAACAGTGCCGTGGCCGATCACCAAGAGCCGCACGCTGAATTTTGCCGGCTGGGCGTGAACCGCCTTTTGCCCGGCCGCGTAATGTACCCGCAAGGCTGGACTGATAGCGCGGACGCCAGCGAGGATAACGCTGGTCGAAGCCGATGCCCCATCGCTTGCCTTCGCGCCGCTTTCGCTGCGGGCGGACCTTGCCGGCGGCCGGCGCGACAAGTGTTCGCGGTTGAATAGCCGGCTTCAATGAGGCATTTCTGAAATGAACGGAGGAATCCGGAGAGCCGGCCTCCACCACCAAGAGAAAAGGAAGCGGACACGCAACGCATGGCAGTCAGGCAATGAACTGGAGACGCTATTTCTGGCCGGTCGTCGGCTTCGCCGCGGTGATCTTCTCGCTGCTGCTGCTTTGGCACGAGCTGCGCGGCATCTCGATCGACGATGTCTGGGACGGACTTGCCGCCATTCCAGCGCGCGGCTGGGCGCTGGCGGCGCTCAGTTCCGTCATCGCCTATGCCGCGCTCGCCGGCTACGACCACATCGCGCTGCTGCATATCGGCAAGCGGGTGTCGTGGCTGTTCGTGACGCTGTGCTCCTTCACCACCTACGCGCTGTCGCACAATATCGGCGGCTCGGTTTTCTCCGGCGCCGTCATCCGCTACCGCGCCTATGGCACCAGAGGCCTGACCGGCCAGGATGTCGGCGTGCTGGTGGCGATCTGCTGGATCACCTTCGTGCTGTCCAGTCTTCTGGCCGGCGGTCTGGTGCTGGTGCTGGAGCCGCAAATCGTCGACCGCTTCTCGGGTGCCCCGCATCACGGGCTGGCGATCGCCGCCGGCCTTGCCATGCTGATTATCATCGGCGCTTACATTTTCGGCAGCGCGCTGCATCGCAAACCGCTGAAGATCGCCGGCTTCCAGCTGCATTATCCGGCACTGCCGATCGTCGCCAGGCAATTGCTGATCGGCCCGATCGAACTGCTCGCGGCGGCCGCGATCATCTTCTTTGCCCTGCCCGAGATACACAATCCCGGCTATTTCGTCGTGCTCGGCGTCTTCCTCGTCTCCTTCTCGGTCGCCCAGATCTCGCATGCGCCGGGCGGGCTCGGCGTGTTCGAAGTGGTGTTTCTGGCCGGCCTTTCCGACATGGACCCGGTCGGCGTGCTGGCCGCACTGCTGGTGTTTCGGCTGTTCTACCTGATCATCCCGCTGATTCTGGGCCTCGGCGTGGTGCTGTTCTTCGAACGCTCGCAGTTCAGCAAGACGGAGAACTGAGGCGCGCCCAGCGGCCTTCTCTCCGTCCACGGGGAGTCGAGGAGTGGTCCGCACAGCGGACGAAAAGCCAACTGCTTGGCTTTTCGAACGACGAACGCCGGCAGGCGGATGAGGGCAGCGCAAACTTGTGCGATTGGCCAATTTGAACCGCAGAGCAGGCTTGACTATTTTCCGCTGGCGGCTACAAGGCAGCGCTCAAGCGGCTCAGCCGTTCGGCCCGCGCGGTCCATGACCGCGCCTGCTGGGGAATAGGTTAACGGTAGACCCACGGACTCTGACTCCGTTAGTCCTGGTTCGAATCCAGGTTCCCCAGCCAATTGATTTTGCAGCGTTTTTTTCGTTTTCTCTGAAGAACATATGAGGTCAGTTGGGTGCTCGGTTGGGAGTTTTCGTTCTTGTTTCGAGCTTTCGAATGGCATCTTCGGCCAGTGTGGGATCACGATTTAGGTAGTTGGAGTCGAGGATCGAATGCACGTCGCGAAGGCTGTGGCCAGTAATGGTAGCGATCTGCGGCACAGTGGCACCACCGACAGCGAGCCGGGTGACCGCCGTTCCGCGCAGATCGTTGAAGGTCAGACCGACGATGCCTGCAGAGATACAGGCTTTCCTCCAGGATGAACGGAAGCCATCCGCAGTCCACGGTACACCATCCCTATTGAGAAGGATGGGGCCCATTTTTCCGAGCGCCACATCAAGCATGGCTTTAAGCGGTGCACCAACCGGGATTACTACCCGGGCGCCGGTCTTCGACTGCTGAAGTCGGATAACGCTCCCATCGTATTGCTGCCACGCTAGCTGAAGCAGATCACCTTGCCGTTGGCCTGTCCACAACGCCATTATCAACGGTAGGTGAAGGTGCCTTGGTGCGCTCGCGAGGAAAGCCGCTTCGTCATCATCCGTCCACACATTTTCTGCACGGCTTCCCTTGTAGACGCGACCGCCTTTTTCGCATGGGTTGGAGATCACGAGGCCCCTGCTATGGGCCCAGGCTAAGATTCTGGCCAAGACCTGCCAGCCGTAGTCAGCTTGCCGCCTGGACGACCTGGCTCTCTTGTCTCTCCATGAAAGGAAGATGTCTCTCGCTCTGCGATCGCCGAGAGCTGAAAGGGGAAAATCGCCAAATTCCCTCTCAATGATTTTGATCAACGCAGTGTAATCGCGACGCGTTCGAGGTGCGAGATCTTGCCAAAGCGTTGTCGCCTGAAATCCAATGAGGATTGAAAGCAAAACACCATTCGGAGATTGAACTTTCTTGGAGACAGCAGAATTGTAGCTTGCGATAAACTCTGGCGAACCCTTCGAACCAACCAGCGCGGGACCTCCTTTCCAAGCGTACCAATAGGTTCGGTACGTGCCGTCAGCTAGTTTCTTGCGAATTGAGTTCAGCCCCTTGAGTCTAACGCGCACGACTTTCGCTCCATTTGTCGAGGTCGTTTTTAGGAGGAGTGCCCTCATTGACGGCGAAGAGCGATATCTTGCCAGTTGACTCAATCTCTACTCGCACTACGCTCATTCCGGCGTTCGCAGCGCCTTTTAGCGCGCGGGAGACGTCAGCTTGTCGAAATACAGTTCGAGCTTTCAAGCGCCAGACCCTCCGGTATGGCGCGAAAGACGCCAATGATTTGATCGTTGATTGCAATCTTCGAAACTCGCTTCAAATATCCTGTGCTCGGTGTATTTTTCATCTCTAAGCAAGCAAGCGAGCGCGTAAAAAGGCAGACTATTTACTTCTTGAGTTTCTTTTTACCGCCCCGTCCGTCATTATTTACTTTGGACTTTCGAGGCATAAATCCTGGTATGACGTATCTCATCCTCCAGTAATTATTCTCTTCACCAATGAATTCAATTATTACACTAACTTCGTAGTATGTTTTCTCGAGACGAATACTTAGCACTTCAATCAAACCTGATTCAGTGCGGAGATGTCTGTCGACGATAAGTTCTCCTATCAGGGAGTCCAAGAAACGGCCAAGGTTATCTACCGTATAGCGGAGGTTGCTGTTACGCTTAAACGGTGGCGGATCATTGTACCTGTCCCACTGAATTTCGCCGCCGCGCAACTTCATGACGTTGCTCACCGCATTCGTTGAATAACCTCTACCAAGCGACAACAAGAACATGTTTACGGCGTCAGAAGGTGTCATTGACGCGCTTCGGCCGCGCCCCTCGCTTGTTAAAAGTCCGGCCTTCCGCAATACCATTGCTCGAACGCCGACAGTTTTTTCTGGATCGTCCATTATTTCGGCGATGCGCCGAACAAGCTCAATCAAATTTGCCATGACCAAATGAAATCAGATTTCGAACCGGTTCGCAATCAGATTTCAAACTTAGAGCCTTTTTCCCTGGAAACGGTCGGCTGTAGATGGGTTCGTGGCGCATCCTTTCGAAAAATGGCCGAATTGATGGTTGACGAAGCCCAAGGATGGCCTATCCCGGTGATCACCCGGCGGTCATCAACATGGGCAATGCCGTGGGAAAAATGGAAAACGCGGCTCGATCCGGCCGGCCTGCGCCTCCGAAAGCCCGGCCAGATTATTCATGGCAGCGCGCCTCCTGCACTGCCATTGGATCAGTCGCCCCGTCGGCAATCTCTAAATAGGTCCTGAGTCTACTTGCGCCACGGCAACTGCGCACTGTGACCGCCGGGCGATGGGTAGGATGCGCCGAATTCAAAGTGCTTGTAGGAGCAAATCCATTCCCAGTTCGAATTTCAATCCCTCCGCCAGCTATTTGATAAAACTTATGAAAATCAATCCGATAGAAAACTGACGCGCAGAGACCCACCTTAAGACCCACCATTGCTCGTCTGATTGGAAAGCTCAGATGCGGGCTTGGTTATCGTGGACCGTTCTGCCCACAGTTTATTCCGGGAGGCTGAGGGCGCTGCTATCAATCGGCATCTTTCGGATGCGTTTTCCGGTGGCGGCAAAGATAGCGTTGGCCACGGCCGGCACGATGGCCGAGGTTCCTGCCTCGCCCATACCGCCTGGCGCTTCGGTGCTCGGAATGATGTAGACCTCGACAGTGGGAGCTTCGTCGATACGCAGAATTTCATATGTATCGAAGTTGGACTGTTCCACCCTTCCGTTTTTGACGGTGATCTCGCCATGAAGCGCTGCGGTGATGCCAAACATTACAGCACTATGTATCTGTGCCTCGATGGTGTTGGGATTGACTGGTATTCCGCAGTCGACAGCGCATACTACTCGCCTAACGCGAACCTTGCCCTCCTTCGAGACCTCGACTTCGGCGACCTGTGCGAGATAGCTCGCAAATGCATACTGGACCGATGCCCCGCGACCGACACGTTCGGGTAGTTTCTCTCCCCAACCGGCTTTTTCAGCAGCCAGTTGCAGCACGGCCTTCGCCCGAGGCTTTTTGTCGAGGAGGGAGAGCCGGTAAGCCACCGGGTCCTGCTTCGCAACCGCAGCAAGCTCATCCATGAAGCTCTCGGTCACGAAAACATTGTGGGAAGGTCCCACGCTGCGCCAAAAGGCGGTCGGAACGCCTGGGGGCTCCACCTGAACGTACTCGACATGCAAATTGGGCAGATTATAGACAAGATTGATCGCGCCTTCGGTGGTATCGGGATCGAGCCCGTTCTTGAACGCAGGAGGTGCCCATCTCGCGATCACCGAAGAACCCGCAAAACGGTTACTCCAAGCGATCGGCATTCCTGTCTTGTCGAGCCCGGCAGACAGACGGTCGAAGAACATAGGACGATACATGTCGTGTTGAATGTCTTCCTCACGCGTCCATACGATCTTGACCGGACCGTCAACATGTTTGGCAATCTCGACAGCTCGAGCGACCCCATCAACTTCGAGCCTCCGACCGAACCCGCCTCCGATTAGGTGATTGTGGACGACGACTTGTTCTAACGGCAGGCCTGCTACCTCCGCAGCGATGGACTGAGTTCGTCCGAGAACTTGGCTGCCTACCCAGATTTCGCAACCGTCCTTGCGCAGGTGGACGGTGCAATTCATCGGCTCCATCGTTGCGTGCGCGAGGAATGGCACGTGATAGCTCGCTTCGACCTTGACAAGGGCGCCTGCCATCGCCGCATCGATGTCACCAACCGTCTCTGCAACAGCACCGGGATTTAGGGTCGCTTGCTCGAGCATATCGGCGATCGCCCCCGTGGTCAGGGCGGCGTTGGGTCCGTCATCCCACTCGATCACCAGCGCATCGAGGCCTTTCTTCGCAGCCCCCATGTGGTCCGCCACAACGGCGACGGCGTCCGTGAGCCGAACGATCTGTCGCACGCCGCTGACCGCCTTTGCCGCGGTGTCGTCAACGCTCTTCACGCGGCCGCCGAATACGGGCGACTGCGAAAGCGTCGCGATCTTCACACCCCGCGGGCGGGCGTCGATGCCGTATACGGCAGTGCCGTTCACCTTGGGCGGTAGGTCGAGACGCTTGGCCGATGTGCCGATGAGCTTGAAATCGCCCCGCTGTTTCAGCGCAACGTCTTGTGGAACCGGCATTCGCGCCGCCTCCGCAGCGAGTTCGCCGTAACTGAGACGTCGCCCTGTCGCCGCATGGACGACTTCACCGCGCTCCGCATGGCAAGTCGCAGGATTGACATTCCAGCGCGTTGCCGCCGCCGAGACAAGCATGCCACGCGCCGTCGCTCCGGCCTGGCGAAGCGGCTGCCAGGCTCCGCGGATCGCATTCGAGTTACCCGTCGCCTGCACCCCAATCAGTGGGTTGGCATAGAGCTTCTCATCGGGCGGTGCATGCTCCAGGCTCACCTGGTTCAGATCGACCTCAAGCTCTTCGGCGATCAGCATCGGAATGGAGGTGTAGGTCCCCTGCCCCATCTCGACATAGGGCATCGTCAGCACGATCTTTCCGTCGCCACCGATGCTGATGAAGGCGTTGGGGGTGAACTTCCCGGCATCGACCGCCGGTGTGGCGTTTGCCGCTGGGAGGGCGAGACTTAGAACCAGGCCTCCGCCTAAAGTCGTCGCAACTTGCAGAAAGCTACGCCGCGAGATGCTATCTGCCCCGCCCTGTCGATCGTGACTGGAGCCTTTGGATCCACCGTGATTTATCATGACAGCCCTCCGTTCAGCTTGCAGCAGCCTGCTTGATTGCATCCCGGATGCGGACATAGGTCCCGCAACGGCAGATGTTTCCTGACATCGTGTCGTTGATGTCGGCGTCGGTCGGGTGTGAATTGCTCGCGAGCAGCGCCGCCGCGGACATGATCTGCCCCGATTGGCAATAACCGCACTGTGGCACTTCGAGGTCGAGCCAAGCCTGCTGTATCTTGGCGCCCGCCTTGGTCATGCCGATCGCCTCGATGGTCGTGATCGAAGATTCGCCGATGCTGTCGATCGAGGTGATGCACGAGCGGACTGGGTCGCCGTCGACATGCACGGTGCAGGCACCGCAGAGTGCCATGCCGCATCCGAATTTCGTGCCTGTCATTCCGAGCACATCGCGCAACACCCAAAGGAGTGGCGTGTCACCGTCAACATCGACGTCATGCGTCTCATCGTTGATTTTGATCGTGAATGGCATGGCTCCCTCCTTCACCGTATCCTCGCGAGAGTGATCGCTTGGGCGATATGAAGGCTAGAGCGGGAGCGCGCGCTGGATCGATTGGACGATGGTGTCGACGATACTTTGGTATCAGCGCTAAATCTGGTCGCCGCGAACTGTGTCGCTATGTGCCGCCAATAGCGAAACGTAAGGTCGTATGATGCGCAATTCGGCTTCCCAAACCGGCCGACATCGCAGCGGGCGGCTTCGCCGATGCACTGGAGTTCTAGTTTGGATATTCCCAGAAATCGTCTGGAACAGAGGTTCCGATAGCAGCCCGCATGGCATCCCGAAAAAGTTTCGCTGCGGGCATTGGACGAAAAGCTACCGTGCGATCGACGATGAGCCCCTCGTCATTTTCTTCGATAATATCGAAGCTTTCCAGCTCGTGACCCTGAATTGTTCCCTTCCATCTCAACAGGGTTCGTCGGTCGTCCAGTTTCCACTCACCGATATAGGCACCGTCTCGTAGCGTCGTCGACGCCGCGAAGATCTTTGCAACCACCGAGCGACCTTCTGCGGTCCGTATTAGTACCGGACTGTGAAAAACGACATTTGCAGCTAGAAGTTTTTCATAGTCAGCTACGGTGGCGTGGCCTGACTCACGAAGTGTTCGAATTACGTGCATGGTGGACGATCCTTCATTGGGCAACGGCGCTGCCTGCTCGCGAGACTAGATCGCCTCGGCAGTCACGAAAATGCAGCCGACCGCGCCCTGGATCGATTGTCCGATGGTGTTGACGATACCTTGGTATTAGCGAAGTCAGTTAGACATGGCGGTAGCAGTTGTCGCCGGATGTCGAAGTTCCGCGCGGAAGCCCAACGCGTGAATAAGGGCCTAGAAATGGCTGTTGCTCAGGTCGAGCAAGTCAGGATTCATACCCCCTATAAGCCGTTTGAGAAGTCTTAATCTGTGCACAAGCCTTCTAGGTCATAGACCCATAAAGGGGATTCCCAAAACGTGCGATGAATGATTCAACCTTCGTAGTTGAGGAGGTTTGATATGGCACGTTTTGATCTGACGGATTTCGAGTGGTCGACTATCGAACCGTTGTTGCCAAACAAGGTGCGCGGGGTAGCGCGGGTTGATGATCGGCGGGTTTTGAACGGCATCTTCTGGCGGCTTCGGACTGGAGCGCCATGGGCAGACATCCCGGCACGCTACGGGCCGCACACGACCTGCGTCAACCGCTTCAACCGATGGCGTCGAGCGGGTGTCTGGGACCGGCTTCTGGATGCCGTTTCAAAGGCTTACGATGGGGACATCCAAATGATCGACTCGTCCTCGATCCGCGTCCATCAGCATGGTGCAAACGCCCAAAAAAAGATGGCCGATCCCGTTGCGTGGGTCGCTCGCGGGGCGGCCTGACGACCAAGATCCATGCGCTCGTTGACGCCGAGGGACTACCGATCGCCCTCAAGCTGACCGAGGGACAAGCCCATGACGGCCGCAGCGCCCGGGAGATGTTGGGCGGTTTGGGCGACGGCCAAATTCTGCTTGCTGACCGCGCCTATGACGCAGACGAATTGCGCGCCAGCCTCAAGCAACGCGGCGCTTGGGCTAACATCAAGCCGATGCCGAACCGCAAAAATATCCCCGCATTCAGCCCGTGGCTATATCGCTTTCGAAACCTCGTCGAACGCTTCTTCAACAAACTCAAGCACTTCCGAGCCGTTGCCACACGATACGACAAGCGCGACGATAACTTCCTTGCAAGCGTCAAACTCGCTTCTTTTCGTATCTGGTGCCGATTTAATGAGTCTATGGCCTAGAGCGAAGGTCGGCACACGCAGGCTCCTTGGCGGACGACATAGTCGCCTCCTTTCAGGGTCCAGACCGGAATCAGTCCAGTCGCTGGGCGGCTACATGCCAAGCGACGCTTTATACAGCTTAATCTGATCGTCGCGACCGATCTGGTCCGTGATCTTCTCCCAGGCGGCGGCGATCGTGTCGGCCGTCTCCTGAGCGGATGCGTACTGGCCCGAAATGCCCTTCACCAGCTCGTCCTCGAAGATCGAGTAGTATTGGAAAATGCCGGGGATGCGCGGCTCGATCGCGGCGTTGGGATGATTGTAGCTATCCGCGTTCGAGCCGAGATAATCCTCGATGTAGTGGCGGTCATAACCCGCCGCCACCCATTCGTCATAGTTGAAGTGCGAATTGCGATAGGGCTGGAAGCCGGATGGATAGGCGGCCGTCCAGAGCGAAATGTCCTTGCCGCCGAGATGCGCCGCCGCCGACCATGCCGCCTTGCGCTTCATCTCGTTGCTCAAGACACGGGTGGTGACGTAGATGCCCCAGCCTAGAAATGCCATATTCGGCGCGAAGTTCGGGCTCGCCGGCTTTTCCCACGCGCCGGTCCTGGAATTGTACACCTCGTCAGCGCCAGGGTTGATCGCGAAGCCGACGACCCCCCCGACGACCGACGTCTCCGATGTGCGGGCATACGGGCCGACGTCGCCCCACCAGCAGAGCGCTCCGCCAGTGCCTGCAAGGAACTGTTGAGACATAGTGGTGTTCGGATCGGCGTTCACTTGGTCCGGCGGCTGATCCGGCATCATGTCCATAACGTCTTGGATCGCCCGCACCCACGCCGGGTTGTTGATGCGCGGCTTCATGGTGTCGGGCTCGAAGAGCCACGCCGGATCACCCGGATGCTTGGCGTAAGCCGCGGCACGGTCGGCCAGAAAGTAGTAGCCGAACCCGCCCCATTGGAACTTCAACGGATCGAGGAAACCGTAGGCGTCGAGCCCTGTAAGCGGATCCTTCTTTCCCTTAAGGGCCTCGGAGAAAGCCTTCACCTTCGCCCACGTGTCCGGGGGCTCTAACATGCCGCTTATCGATCCGTCGCCGAGATAGTCGGTACGGTAAGCGAAGGTGTGGCAATCGCCGTCGATGGTGACGCGGTAAGTTTTTCCGTTCCAAGTTCCGACCGGAGGCTTTAAGTAGCCGACAAGGTCATCGGCGTCGATTTGCTTCGCCACCCAGTCTGGCATCTCGTCGAGAAGGCCCTTGCCGGCAGTGTCACCCTCCAGTGGCGCACCCATCTCGAGGATGTCGAAGTCGATTGTGCCAGTAGCGATGGACTGCTGCAGGCGCGGATTGTAATCGGCCTGGGCGAGGTCGATCCATTTGATCCTCGCGCCAGTATACGTCTCCCAGGGCTTGAGGAAGCCGCGAAAAAGGAAGTTGTGTTTCTGTTCATTGTTAAGACCCATAAAGGTCAACTCGACGCCGGCGAACTCGCCTTCGGCGATGGTAGCCTTGGTGCCTTCGAGGCATAACTCGCCGACCTTTTGCCAATCGGCGTCGGTCGGCTCGCCGGTTCCTACTCCAGGAATCTTCAGGATCTGCGCACGCAGGTTCTCATTCGCGAACAAGCGCGAAACCGTTCCGGGCACTCCCGACGACGATCCGGCGGCAAGAGCGGCGGCCCCTGCGGCACCCTTCAAAACGCGGCGGCGGTTCGCCTGAATTCTCATCAACCGTTCATAGACGTCGACCCTCATCGCTTTCCTCCTTCCGGTCGTGACAAAGTTTGACAGTCGCAAGCCTCTTCTGCGCCTTCGCCTGCTCAGGGTCGTTGGCTGCTGTGGCCGACCCTTGAATATCATGGCCCCTCGCGGTAGTCTTGCGGGTGACGGAGTCTGGCAACTAGTGGCTTATTCGCAGACCACGGGCTATTCCAGCGCCGCCTCTCAGGTCTTGTGGGAGGACGGTGAACGCGTTGTCTGCCGTGATTGGCGACTGGATGAGCAGGGCGAACGACGTGCCGTTCTGATCGTCGTGCCTGCCGTCGAACACCCGCCTCGATCAACCCTCGGACGGTTCAGCCACGAATACGAACTCAAAGACCAACTCGATGGATCTTGGGCGCTGCGGCCGTTGGACCTCGTCCATGGCGCCGGTCAGACCATCTTGGTGCTTGAAAATGTTGACGGCGAACCACTCGACCTGCTGCTCAACACACCAATGGAGGTTAGACGCTTCCTCAACCTTGCAACCGCAATTGCGGTGGCTGTGGGTAAACTACACCAGCGCACTCTGATCCACAAGGACATCAAACCAGCGAACATTTTCGTCAATGTCGCCACGGACGAGGTGTGGCTGACTGGTTTCGGTATCGCCTCGCGTTTGGTGCGCGAGCGCCAGCTGTCCCATCCTCCCGAAACAATCGCCGGCACGCTTGCCTACATGGCGCCTGAGCAAACGGGGCGGATGAACCGCTCAATCGACTCCCGTAGCGACCTCTACGCACTCGGTGTCACGTTTTACCGAATGCTCACGGGAATTTTGCCGTTTGTGGCTGTGGATCCAATGGAGTGGGTTCACTGCCATTTGGCAAGGCGGCCGATTGCACCTGCCGAGCAGCTGAAGGAAATTCCCGGCGTCCTTTCAGCGATCGTCATGAAGCTGCTCGCAAAGGGGGCCGAAGATCGCTATCAGACCGCCGCCGGCCTCGAAAACGACCTTCGCCGATGCCGGACTGAGTGGATCGCGCACGGTCGAATCGACGACTTTCCACTTGGCGGGCACGACACATCCGCCCGCCTCGTAGTTCCCGAGAAACTCTACGGACGGCGAAAGGAGGTCGATACGCTGCTCACTTCTTTCGATCGCGTCGTCAAAGGCGGCGCTCCGGAATTGGTGCTCGTTTCCGGCTATTCCGGCGTGGGAAAATCCTCGGTCGTCAACGAACTGCAGCCAGTTCTAGCACCGTGGCGCGGCTTTTTCGCTTCCGGCAAGTTCGATCAGTACAAACGCAATATTCCCTACGCCACACTGGCGCAGGCCTTTCAAAGCCTGGTTCGGCCCCTGCTCGGCAAGAGCGAAGCCGAGCTTGCGCCTTGGCGCGACGCGCTTCAGAAGGCACTTGGGGCGGACGCCGCGTTGATTGTCGACCTCGTACCCGAAGTGAAGGTCATTATCGGAGAGACGCCGCCCCTCCCCGAGCTTCCGCCGCAAGACAAGCAAGAGCGTTTCCAACGGGTCTTTCGCCAGTTTGTCCGGGTCTTCGCTCAGCCGGGGCGTCCTCTAGCGCTTTTCCTTGATGATCTGCAATGGCTGGACGCGGCGACGCTCGACCTGCTGGAGCTATTGATCCGGTCCGACCTGCGAAATCTCCTCGTCATTGGTGCCTACCGCGACAACGAAGTCACGACAGCCCACCCGCTCACCCATAGGCTCGAGACAATTCGGAGAACTGGGAGGGTGCAGGACATCAAGTTGGATCCACTGACGGTCGAGGATTTGGAAAGACTCGTCGCGGACTCGCTGCATTGTGAAAAGGAGGAGTCCGCTGCCCTGACCGAGATGGTGTACGCGAAGACCAACGGCAATCCGTTCTTCGCAATCCAGTTTCTTCAAGTCCTCGCCGACGAGGGTCTCTTGGCGTTTGATTACGCGCGGGCACGATGGTCATGGGACGTCGCACGCATCTACGCCAAACAGTACACGGACAACGTTGTTGACCTCCTCGTCCCGAAGCTGAAGCGGTTGCCGCCCGATACGCAAGACGCGTTACGGAGCCTCGCTTGCCTCGGCAACGTTGCCGACGTCGCGACGCTCTCGATGGTCTTGAAGAAGTCCGAGGACCGGGTTGACGCCGCTCTCCTGGAGGCGCTCCGCCAACAATTGATAGAGCGCCTCGAGCATACCTACAGGTTTGCGCATGACCGGGTGCAGGAAGCCGCCTACGCGCTGATACCGAAGAAGTCTCGCGCCAAGATCCATTTGACAATCGGCCGGCTGCTGACAACGCAAATGCCGCCAGGAAAGCGTGACGAAGCAATCTTCGACATTGTCAACCAGTTCGATCAGGCGGCCGCGCTGATCGCCGAAGACGAGGAGCGTGAGCAGGTCGCTGCACTCAACCTGGTTGCGGGCAAGCGGGCAAAGGCAGCAAGTGCTTTCGCCGCGGCTCTACGGTATCTCGAAGTCGGCCGGGCCCTGCTCGGCAAGAACGGATGGCAGCGCAATCACAAACTCACCTTCGACCTCGATCTCCACCTTGCCGAATGCGAGCATTTGAGCGGGCGATCCGTAGAGGCGGAGCAACGTCTTTTGGCCCTATCAGGGCAAGCTCAAACGTCGATCGATTCTGCTGCGGTCGCCTACTTGCTGATCAATCTCTACATAATCTTGGATCGAAGCGACGATGCCGTCGCTGTCGGCCTCGCATACCTGCGTCGGCGTCAACCGCAATTGGCGCTGCGTCCAACGGCCGAGGACATCAGGCAGGAATGCAATCGATTGTGGAGCAAGATCGAGCGCTCTTCCATCGAGGCGCTGCTCGACTTGCCATTAATGAGCGATCCAGAGCAGCGGGCGACAATGAATGTGCTCACCTCTATGCTTTCAGCGGCCCAGTTTACTGATCTCAACCTCTTTCACCTTATTATCATTCATATGGTGGACCTCAGCCTTGAACACGGCAATACGGAAGGCTCGTGCGTTGGCTACGCTTTGCTCGGTAGCGTGCCGAGTCTCGATGCTGAGAAATCTCAAGCTGGCTTTCGTGTCGGCAAGATTGCCTTGGACTTGGTCGAGAAGCACAGATTTAATCGTATCAGAGGAGCCATCTCCTACTTATTTGCGCTTTTCACTGCGCACTGGACGCAGCCTTTGGCGACCTGCCAAAGGTTGTTTCGAAGCGGTTTCGAGGCTGCTATGGATGTTGGTGATCTCAAAAATGCGTCCTTTGCCCGCGTCGATCTGGTCACCAACCTTCTGGCAACCGGACAACCGCTCGACGAGGTGGAGCGCGAGGCGAAAAGTGCGCTGGCCTTCGTGCAAGGCGTCAGGTTCGGCCTGATCAGTGACGTCATCCTGGCGCAACTCGGGGTGATCCGGGCACTCCGGGGACAGACTGCACAGGTAGGCTCGTTCAACGATGGCGAATTTGATGAGAACACCTTCGAGCAGCATCTGGAAGGTGACCCCCGCCTGGCCGTCGCAGCGTCAAGGTATTGGATCCGCAAGCTGCAGCTCAAGGTCTATGCCGGTGACTACGCAGACGCCGAAATGGCTGCATCGAAAGCGGAATTGCTGCTTTGGACGCTACCCGCTCAACAGGAGCTGCCTGAGTATCATTTCTATGCCGGTCTCGCCTGGGCGGGGAAATGCGATGCTGCGGCGGCAACAGGCCTGGATGACGCCTTGAACCGGCTGAGAATTCATCAGGGAAAATTCGCGTACTGGTCACTCAGCGGGCCGAGGAATTTCGCACATGGCGCAGCGTTGCTCGGCGCAGAGTTGGCTCGGCTCGAACGGCGCGAAAGCGACGCGATGCAGCTTTATGAGGAGGCCATACGTTCGGCGGGAGAGCAGGGCTTCGTTCAACACGAAGCGCTCGCTAACGAATTGGCGGCCCGCTCCTATGCTGCGCGCGGCTTTGCAACGATCGCGAACGCATATCTACGGGACGCGCGCTCCTGTTATCTGCGTTGGAGAGCCGACGGCAAGGTGCGGCAACTCGATCAAATACATCCTCACTTGAGAACGGCGTGGATCGCTCAGCCTTCACTCGCCGGTATTGGCGCCCCTCTGGACCAACTCGATCTGGCGACCGTGATGAAGGTTTCGCAAACCATCTCCACCGAAATCGTACTCGAAAGGCTACTCGACACACTCATGCGCACGGCCATCGAGCACGCCGGCGCCGAGCGTGGACTGTTGATTCTTGCCCACGACGGAAGATTTAGGATTGAGGCTGAAGCAACAACTAATCAGAACACTGTTCTGGTGAGCGTCAAGCCGGCTGGGGTGTCGGCAACTCTCCTGCCCGAGTCGATCTTTCACTATGTCGTCAGAACAAAAGAAAGTGTACTTCTGAACGATGCGTCCGCCGATGAGCGGTTTCTTAGCGACGAATATATACGGCGGTACCAAGCTCGATCTGTATTTTGCCTGCCGTTGCTAAAGCAGAACCGACTGATCGGCATTCTCTACCTCGAGAATAATCTCAGCACCGACGTCTTCACGCCTGATCGGATCAGTGTCCTGGAATTGGTCGCCTCCGGGGCTGCCGTTTCGCTTGAGAACAGCCGGCTTTACGATGACCTAAGGGAACGCGAAGCTCGGATGAGACGCCTAGTCGATTCGAACATAGTTGGGATCGCAATCGGCGTGCTGGCAGAGCAAATCATTGACGCCAATGACGCCTTTCTTCGAATTGTAGGCTATGACCGGGACGATCTGGCGGAAGGACATATCAATTGGCCCGACTTGATACCTGCTGAGTGGCAAGGGAGGCACGCCCAGAGAATTTCGGAGATCAGATTGGCAGGCCTTGTCGAACCTTATGAAACAGAGCTGACCAGGCAGGATGGGACGCGTATTCCAGTCTGGCTGGGCACCGCGCTCTTTGACGGACCGGAGAACCAAGGGGTCTCATTCATTCTCGATCTAAGTGATCGCAAGCAGGCGGAAAAAGAGGCCCGCGAAAGCGAGCGGAGATACCACGAAATACAGATTGAGTTGGCACACGCAAACCGTGTCGCCACGCTCGGACAACTCTCTGCATCGATTGCTCATGAAATCAACCAACCCCTGTCAGGCATAGTTACGAACGCAAGCACCGGCTTGCGGATGCTTGCCGCCGATCCTCCCAACGTGGAGGGCGCACGTGAAACTACACGTCGGACTATTCGCGACGCCAATCGCGCTTCGGATGTAATCCAGCGATTGCGAGCGCTTTTTGCCAAGCGCGAGACTTCCAGCGAGCTCCTAGACCTCAATAAGGCTATTCGGGAAGTTGTCGCGCTTTGTGGGCATGACCTGCAGCAAATGCGCGTTGTTCTGCGTTTGGACCTGACCGACGATCTCCCGTCGGTCATGGGCGACCGCATCCAGTTGCAGCAGGTAATGCTGAACCTCATCAGGAATGCCATGGACGCGATGTCTGTCGTTGAAGATCGTCCAAGACAGCTGCTTGTCAGGACGGCCACAACTGGCTCAGATGTGCTGGTCGCCGTCGAGGATACTGGTCCGGGCCTGGATCCGGACGGTTTGGATCGGATCTTTGGTGCTTTCTACAGCACCAAGTCGGATGGTCTAGGCATGGGTCTATCGATTTGCCGCACGATCATCACGGCTCATAGTGGCAACCTCTGGGCCACTCCCGCCGTACCTCGGGGTGCGATCTTCCAGTTCACTTTGGCAGCGAGTGCGATCGGCGCAGCGCTGTCGTGACTTCGGGAACACACCGCCCGGCGGATCGGAGCAGCGCCGCCGGGGGGAGCCGCAGGCCCTCCTGATCTGGATCAGTGCACTGATTTAGCCGCTTCAATGATTACGTTTGCGACCTGCCGGGGTTTCGTCCACATGATGACATGGCTTCCATCCAGCTCGGTTGTATGCGCTTTGATGCTCTTCGCCATCGCTCTCTCCACCTGGGGAGGGATTGCGCCGTCGGCCTTTGGCACGACGAACCAACTCGGTTTCGCCTCATATGCAGCATGCGACAACCGATCGTCAAAGACGCCACTGAACGTCGGGACTTGGGTTGCCGCAATAACGGCGACCTCCGGCTTGCTCACGTCCTGGGCGAAATATTTCCCTAGCGAATCTTCGGAGACCCACAGGAATCCACCGCTGTCCTTTTTCAGTGTCGCGGCCCACGGCGCCGGCGGACTTCCGGCGGAGGCGCTGTTCACAGACTGTCCGTTCGGCAGAGCGAAGGCCGCAACGTACACGAGGGCTTTGACCTTGTCGTCTATCCCCGCCTCTGTGATGACCATGCCTCCCCAGGAGTGGCCGACCAGAATTACCGGCCCCGGGCGCAGTCTCAATTGCGCGTTTGGTAGCAGCGACATCGTCCGCGAGCGAGGTGAGCGGATTCTGCACGGCGATCACTCTTAATCCTTTGGCCTGGAGCAACGGGATCACCTTGCTCCAGCTCGATCCGTCTACGAAAGCGCCGTGGACCAAGACCACGGTCTTTTGCGGCTCGGCTGCTCTAGCAGTCAAGGTCGCCGCGGTCGCATAGATTGACAAGGCTGCCACAAAAAGCAGTTTCCAGAAATAGGACATTGTCGGTTCTCCTGTTTGGTTGTGACCATCGCGCCGGCGTGGATGACCCAAGTGCTCGACACCGCGACTCCGATGGCGCGGCACGCGTCGGCTCGCGGCTCTAAAATTGCAAAACCATTGCCGCAGATCGATTGGACTATGGTGTCGCCGATACGTTAGGATTGGTCCGCTTGGCTTGTGAGGCAGACTGCCAAAGCGGCTCATCAACCCCCGCTTTGGCCCAGCGGTGCGCAGCGGCGCCGTCGGCGGACAAGCTCCGCGGCGAGCGACCTACGAATGCGCGGGTTCACGCTGTGAGAACGCTGCGGCATGGAGCTTCACGAAGTCGCGCATATTCGTCGGTGCTTCGCCGGTGAGTTTGCGCAGAGTGTCTGTCATGCGGTCGTAGCGTCCTTGTCTGGTCAACTCGGCCATTGCCGCAAGATGTCTGACGAGGTGTTCAGGAAACCGCATCTGCCGAAGCCTTTCGCTCCACGCCGGGAGCGGAACGTCGCGATA
This sequence comes from Mesorhizobium kamtschaticum, assembly GCF_056174585.1. Classification (NCBI taxonomy): domain Bacteria; kingdom Pseudomonadati; phylum Pseudomonadota; class Alphaproteobacteria; order Hyphomicrobiales; family Phyllobacteriaceae; genus Mesorhizobium; species Mesorhizobium kamtschaticum. The sequence goes on from NZ_CM149691.1 coordinate 5,406,110, forward strand.
TGCAATGGGCCTGCCGAGCGCTTCGGAGTAGACGCGCGCATAGTGGTCCAGATCAGCCGATTCCGATCCCGTCAAATCGTAGATTTGTCCTATATGCGGCGCGGGGTCGTCGAGGATCGCTGCGACCGCGCGCGCCACGTCGACTGCTGAGATCGGTGAGGTTTTGCCGCTGCCCAGCGGAAGCGTCAACGCGTTGGATGCACGCACGCCGGGGGCCGCGAGTTGAAGAAAGAAGCCCTCGAGGAAGACAGTTGGCCGCACCGTGACGACCGGCAATCCCGACCAGGACAGAGCCTGTTCCGACAGCCAGTGCAGCTTGTGCTTTGGGCTGTCGGTGGTCTCGTTGATGTTCATTTGAGACACGGTCATCTGTGACATGTTCACAAAAGCCTCGACGCCATGGTAGCGCGCCACCGCGGCAGTGTTGACCGTGGCTTCCAGATAGGCGGCGGAGGTAGACATCCCAAAATAGATGCGCTTGGCACCTTCGATTGCGCGGTGCATTGAGGCGAGATCCGTCAGGTCGCCCTGCATGACCTCGGCGCCGAGCTGCCGAAGGGTTTCGGCGCGTTCGTCCTCTCGCCGAACCAAGGCGCGAACCTTGTGCCCTCTTGCGAGCAGGAACTCGGTGACGTTGCGGCCGATGCCGCCCACTGCACCGGCCGCGCCCGTCACGAGGATCGGATGGTCATGTTTCTTTGTCATATCGCTGACCTCGGGTTCGTTCAAAAAGACGAACCGCCAACTGTGAAAAACTATGCCCGTTTGGGTGGCAGAATCCTCACTACCATCCGACGCGTGTCGTGGGTCCTCGGCTTAGAAGAACCCGGCTCACGACCAGGACCCATGCGAGAAGGAGAATGGGAGAAACGAACCGTGAATATGCCCCGTCGGGAGCCCAGATTCCGTCACTCAACCATGTGGTGCCGCCCAGTAACCCGAGCACAACAGCTGCGACACCCGCTGCGAAGAGTGCATTGGAAATCAGTCTGGCGCGCCAAAGGCCGAACGCCCCGGACATGATCAGCATCGCGCGTGGAAACGAAGTCAACACGCCGAGAACCCAAGAGAAGGCGTTCAGTTCTGATACGAGTGCTCGATCGGGTGAACCGGCGAGCGAGTAAGCGAGTGATGCGCCCACCGTTACCTGGAGCAGCAACAGTGCACCGAGCATTGCGCTGGCGGCGGTCGCTGCTGCCCCCCAGCCATCTTGTCCCGCATCAGCCAAGGTGGTCCGCAATGCCGCCGCGAACCATAGAAGATTGAGTACCGCCAAGCCCGAGAAGATCGCGGCGATCAGGATCCACGTGCGATCTCCATCGTAGAAAGAGACGAGTGTATCGGTCGACGCAGCGACCTGCGGCTGATGCCCATAGAGCGCATAAGCGATGATGAAGAGGCCGACGGATTGGATGCCGCTCGATCGCCACAAGCGCTCCCAGAACGCGGGGGTGATATACACGCTGCTGGCCGGGGTCATTGGTGTTGCGGACGAGCTCATGAGGATCTCCTAGCGTTTGATTCATTCTGCTGATGACATCTGCCAGTTAGTCGCCCTGCGGCAGTAACCGCACGGGGCCGGGTTGATTGGATTTCGCGGTCTTGCCGATAGTTCGATTGAAGTTCTTCGCCAGCTGGCGCGTTCACAATCTTCTCGGAACCAAGATCGGCCAGTCGCTAGATCAAATCAATTGCACGATGGTGTCGGCGATACCTTGGTGTGGCAGGAGCGAGCAGCCGGGAAGGAGTCCCCGCATTTTTGATCTTATGCCGGTGGCCCTGGAGGGCAGTCTGCACGGCTGAGACAACCGCTGACAGAAACCAAGACCTTCCACCGCACGGCCAAAGCGTGGCGATGATACCGGCGGGGTGCGCCGGCAGTTATAGGCCAACAAAGGCCTTATCGATCCATAGCCCGTCGATCACCTCAACGATATCGACGGCGAGCGCCGCCTGCTGCCACTCACGCGGGTCGGAGCGACATGAAGCGTGTGGTGCCATGCCGCGTAGATAGTCACGGTCGCCCGGTAGCTGGCCCGGTCCTGGATCGGAGCAACGTCGACAAGCAAGCCGTGCAAGCAGCCTCATCCCGCCCGTGCAATTAGCATTTCTCGATCCCCCCAAATCAGACATAACCAAGCGCGGCGCGAGGTCAATCCTTGCGCGCCTGTATGCTGGAAGCTAGGCCGGGATTGATCTGATCCGGCTCAAGCGTCGCCTGTGCTTCCCATTCCGGCACCGATTGCGCCAGCTCACCGTCGGCCGTCACCATTGGGGTACAGTCGGGCCGCGCCGAGGGGCCGTCGAACACGTTGGACAGGCTCGCACTTGCGCTGTCGAGCCAGGTAGAATGATCGGCGGCGCCAACCAGGCTGTCAAAAAGGTCAATCCGCTCGACCAAGAGACGATGATCGCGTTGATGCGGGACTACCTCGATCACAAAATGTCGCCATCGGACGAGAGCGAAGACGGCGCAAACAGCGCGCTGCGTTCTAGCACCGCGCATGGTGAGGACGTCGAATGAACATGCGCTTCCCTCAACCAGCAGCACCGTCAGCCACAGCTGCGCCAATAAGCGCCCTTCAGATGCTCTTCGCTGCGGCACGCGATGATTTCGCGGTCTTCGTCAGGCTGGCATTCTCGGCTGTCGAGCCCGGCGGCGAGTATTTATCAACTGGCACATCCGCGCGATTGCGTATCAACTCAACCGGGTATCGCAAGGCAAATGCAAGCGCCTGATCATCACGATGCCACCGCGATCGTTGAAGTCTGTCACCACGTCGGTGGCGTTTCCTGCATGGCTCCTTGGCCGCGATCGAGGTGGAGTTACGCCCTGCTCGCGCCAACGGCATGTTGCGAAGACCGCACAGCGCCGGTGTTGGACTGACACTCCGGTTCGGTTCGGACTTACGCAACACGATCGCTCCGAAGTAAATAAGCGGCCGAGGACCGACACCTCTCCCGCCGCCAGTCAGGCGTCAGGGAGCCAGCGCGATGAGTGGTTCTCCTTTCTGGACGATGTAAGTCGCAAGCTCGCTCGCCGGGTTCGCGCTGGCATTCCTTGCGGTGTGTACAACTCCCGCAGGGACGAACAGGACGTCGCCCGCGTGCAACGTCAGCCACGCGCCGTCGCCGATCCTATAGTCTAGCGTGCCGGACAGGACATATATGATCTCCTCGCCTGGATGCGTGTGACGGGGCGCCACAACGCCCGGTGGGAAATCGACCCGCACTTGCAAGGCCTCCCGTCCCGGGATGCTGATGTCGTGACGTTGCAAGTCTGTCCGGGTGAGAGCAGGTTGCTCAGCAGAAGCCCGTGCCACTACCGATAGGGCCGCGACAGTCATGATTGGAAACAGCCACTTCATGTTCTTTCTCCGTTGAGCAACGAGAACGGTCAGGTCTCGCCCAACTCGGCGAGCATTCGCCCGAGGGCCATTTCTCCGTCCGCGGTTTGAAATCCGCTATTGAATGCGGACTTGATAAGGGACTGTGTTTCATGCAGGCCCGCCGCTTCGATGAACAAATCGGAGTCACGGCGGAATTCCTCGACGGACGCGAGCGTGATCGCGTTGATCCGGTCCTTGAGTGCCGCTTGGCCGCCGGTCGGAAATCTGGCGATGCGATTGGCCAGCGAGCGGACGAAGTCGTCGAGAGCGTGGCCTGGCAGGGCACGATTGATCCAGCCGTATCTTTCGGCAAGATCGGCATCATAGTCGTCAGCGCTCAGCAGGACCTCGAGCGCGCGCCCGCGTCCGAGCAGGCGGGTCAGATGTTGTACGCCGCCGGCGCCCGGGACGAAGCCGAACGCCTGCTCCAGCTGGCCGAAAACTGCTGTGTCGCGTGCGGCAAAGCGCATGTCGCATGCCAGGACGAACTCGCTGCCCGCACCGCGCACGCGCCCTTCAATCTGGGCGATGGTTACGAGCCGGCTCGTGCTCAGCCGACGAAACAGCAGGCCGAGCGAGGCCTCTTCGGACAACCTCGATGTCTGAGCGCGAAGCTCTCTAATTCGGGTCACATCCACGTGGGAGATGAAATAGTCGGGATTGGCGCTCTTGAACACCAATACCCGGCAGGTTGTGTCCGCCTCCGCCTGAAGGATGAGTGTGACCAAGTCACCGACCAGTTGCGGCCCCAGGAGGTTCATGGGCGGTGCGTTGATTTCAACGAAGAGCAAAGCGCCTTCCCGGCACAGCTTCAGCGTTTCCAAGTCCATTTCCATCGAAGCCTCGCTTGCGTTCATGATGAAGGGATGAGGTCGATGACCTCTTTTGTTGCCAGGATCGCGGCTGCATAGTTCGGCATGTTGACGTCAAGTGCCGCGTGCATCTCGATATCCGAGTAGTCAGCCGTTGCGTCCCTCACTACCGTCACCTCATATCCAAGCTCTGCGGCGAACCGCACGGTAGCCTCGACACAGGTGTGTGCGATGAGGCCGACGACAATGAGCTTCCGAATGCCGTGCTTCTTCAGTTGAAGGTCGAGGTCGGTATTGGCAAAGCCGCTTGAGCACCAATGCTCGGAGACCAGAACCTCGCCAGCTCGTCGCGCAAAGTCGGGCCGGATCTCGCCGCCCCATGTGCCGTACTCAAAGACCTTGCTGCGCAACGCCGCTTTCTGTATCGGCGCTATGTATTTCCAGCCTTCATAGTCGCCGGGCCGGTAGCGATGGTGCATCACGTAGAAGACCTTGAGGTCGGCTTGGCGCGCGGCATCGAGGATTTGCAGCATGTGCGTAACGCAGTTGTTCGCCTCGGCCACGGCCTGGATGCGGCCCCAGACCTTCCCGCCCTCCGAAATGAAATCGTTATAAGGGTCGATCACCAGCAGCGCGGTGATTTCCCTCTCGTAACTCGGTGTGGTCATGATCGTCCTCCATTCGACCGCAGGCGAGACGCTATGCTTTCAGGGCCGAGCGTTCGATGCTTGCCGCAAATAGCGGCGTTTCGTTCTTCAGATGCTCGGTGGAGGCCTGCTGGCGCTGAGCGCGGAATTGATCGAAGGGAATGCCTTGCCGCGCCAGCAATGCCAGAAAATCCTCACTGGGACTTGAGCGCACGCGGTTGGTGAATTCGCACCTTGCGCCGTCGATAGCGCGCACGCTCATGTCCCAGCTCACGAGGAAGGTCGATCGTCCGGCCGGGTAAACACATCCGTGACGGATTCTAGAATCAGGTGGCCCTTGCGGCCGAGCTTCTCGACGTAGTGCTGAACCATGACCGTCGCGCCGATGATCTCGACATTGATAGACATGCGCTTGCCGTCCGGCGACGTCGTGAACCCCGCCGCGACGTGTGCCGGCGAGCAAGCCTGATATTCATGCTCCGGAAGGTTGAAGCACCACGACGGAATGTCGATTCTGTCGATGGCTGCGTTGATGGTGGCCGAAAAGTGGCATCGACCAACTGGTGCTGGATGTCGCTGCCGTCGGTCGAAGAGCCACATTCCTGGGAAGCGCCGCGAAGTCCGTTTGCATTGTCTAGGTGAGTCATCGTGAAAGCCTTCGAGTTTCTATGGAATCCAGGTGCGACCCGCCGGTCGGCGGGCAGCGCACGTTGCAGACAGCGCACGCTGCCGCCTGGTTCAGGTTGGTGTCTGGAACGAGCGGAAGGCGGCGCGCACTTCGGAGGCAAAGAGCTCCGGCTCTTCCCACGCGGCGAAGTGGCCGCCACGATCGACCTGATTGTAATAGATCAGGTTCTTGAACGTGTATTCGACCCAGCTTCTCGGGACGGTATAGAGTTCGCCCGGAAAGACCGTATAGGCTGCCGGAATGTGGACCGGTCCCATCACAGGGGCGCGCGCCGCTTCCCAATAGAGCCGTGCGGCCGAACCCCCGGTATTCGTCAGCCAGTAGAGGCTGATATTGTCGAGGATGTCATCGCGCGTGATCGCGCCGTCCGGCGTGCCGGCAACCGCACCTGCGAGCAGCCCGTAGCTGTGCGGGTCGTGATCGAGCAGCCACGATGCCAGGCCGATCGGCGAATCGGCAAGGGCATTGCCGATGGTCTGCGGGCGCCGCGCCTGCTCGATGAAATAGCCGATGGGCTGAATGGCTTTTCGCTGATTGAAGGTCACCAGCTCTTCCGGGGAGAGCCCTGCCGGCGGAGGATCGCCAGCGCCAATGGCGCGCGTGGTTTCCGGCGGGAAAGTGAGCAGCAGATTCATGTGGATGCCAAGCAGACCTTCCGGCGCCTGATGACCCATAACCTCCGAAATGCGCGCGCCCCAGTCCCCGCCTTGATGGACGTAGCGGGAGTATCCCAGCCGCTTCATCAGCGTATCCCATGCGCGCCCGATGCGGTCCGGGTTCCAGCCTGTCTTCATCGGCCTGGCGGAGAAGCCATAGCCCGGCATGGATGGGATAACGACGTGAAAGGCATCGGACGCGCTGCCGCCATGCGCGGTAGGATTGACGAGCGGATCGATGATCTTCAGTTGCTCGACGATCGAGCCAGGCCAGCCATGCGTGACGATCAGTGGCAGCGCATTGGCGTGGCGCGACCGCACGTGGATGAAATGAATGTCCAGTCCATCGACCTCGGTGATGAAATTGGGCAGTGCGTTGAGCTTGGCTTCGAACCGGCGCCAGTCGTAGTCCTTTGCCCAGTAGCGCGCGAGTTCCCGGACCGTCGCCAGCTGCGTGCCTTGAGACTGGTCGTCTACCGTTTCGCGATCGGCCCACCGCGTTGCAAGAATCCGGCGACGCAAGTCATCAAGAGCCTCTTCGGGAATGTCTGCGCGGAACGGGCGGATCGAGCTCGAAATCCCCGCTGCTTGCAGCCCCCGCGGTGTTCGTTTTGCTGGTCATCAGCAAGGCTAGTCCCGCGGCGGCAGTCGATGTCAGCACGCTGCGACGGGTGTGTTTTGACGCATATTCGGACATGAGACGCTCCTTTCATGGCGGCGCGCTTGGAAGCGCTGACGACTTTAGATGAGACAAAGATCAGCCCTGACTCTACTGGACGATGATCGATCCGCTACCATCGTCGTGGTGTGGCAGCCGCGGCAGCTTTATCATTAAGGTTGTGCAATCCTTCGGAAGCGCTGGCACGCACGGGCGGCGCGGCATGACCGGGTCAACTCGCTCGTAGCCGGCCCAGGGGACGCTGGTGGACCGGTCATCTGTGTTGCGGACGTGCTCATGAGTATCTCCCAGCGTTTGATTCGTACTGCTGATGACAGGCCCGCCAATCACGTTTGCTCGGGACTGATTGACCTGAACACCCTGGCGCGTTCGAAATCTGCTCGGAAACCAACATCAGCCGGTTGCTAGATCAAAACTATTGCACGATGGTGTCGGCGATACCTTGGTATGGCAGGAGAGAGCAGCCGGGGAGCAGGCGGTCGCTTCCGCTCCTATGCCGGTGGCTCTGGAGAGCCGTCTGCACTGCGGAGATTGGCCAAGCTTGCTGATACAGCTTCCACCGAAGACGATTGTTAGAGTGGATGCCATAAAGCCAGCTGTGCAGCAGCCTCAGATCGGGCGTGCAACTAGCATTTGCCGGTTCCCGAAATCGGACATAATCAGGCGGCCACGGGTCAATCATGGCGAGGTTTCGCCTGTATACTGGAAGCCAGGCCGGGATTGATCTGGTCCGGCTCGGGCGTCGCCTGTACCTCCCATTCCGGGACCGATTGCGCCAGTTCACCGTCGGCCATCTCTGTTGGGATACAGTCCGGGCGGGCCGAGGGGCCGTCGAGCACGTTGGACAGACTTTCACGTGCGCTGTCGAGCCAGGTAGAATGATCTGCTGCGGAGTGGTCCCTGATCGAAACGGTTGCCGTCATGCCGGAGACAAGCGGTACGCCGGGCGGCACTTCGTCGATCGCGATGCGAACGGGAACGCGCTGGGCCAGCCGCACCCAGGTATAGATCGGGTCCACATTCGGCAGTCCCTGGGCGCCGGCGGCTGCGTTGGAGACGCTGAGGCCACGTGTGATGGTGCTAACGTGCCCAATGATCGGCGTCGAGTAGCCCATCAGCTTCGCCTCGACCTGGGCGCCGGTGCAGACACGCGCCATCTTGGTCTCTTCGAAATATCCGTCGATCCAGAAACTGTCGGTATCTATGACAGACACATTGGCAATGCCCTGGCGGGCATAATCGCCGGCGCGCAGCAGCAGGTTCGTCACATATCCATTCACCGGACTGCGAATCTCGGTACGCTTCAGGTTCACCTCGGCCAGGGCGACCTGGGACTGCGCGGCTTCGAATGCAGCCTCAGCCTGGATTGCGTTGCCGGCATAGATCTGCTGCTGTTCGGGGGTGGTCGCGAGGCTCGACAGTTTCCCCTGCCGTTCCGATTGCCGCTGCTTTACCTGCACGTCTGCTGCCCTTTGCTGCAGCGCAGCTTTACTGCTCTGCAGGGCGACGTCGAAATCGAACTTGTCGAGTACGTACAGAACATCGCCCTTGCGCACGAACTGGTTGTCGGCAACGCGCAGTTCCTTGATCCGGCCGGTCACTTCGGGAGCGACGCTTGCCACCTGAACGCGGACGCGCCCGTCGCGAAGTCCATGGAGCGGTCAGATAATGATCCCAGGCGATGAGGGAAATGAGCACTGCGACAACCGCCAGCGCCAGAGTGGTCAGGCGCCTCGCCAGCGCTGCCAGCGCCGGGGTATCGAGGACCGTTGACGCGTCACTTGGTCCGTCGGCATGAAACCTGTCTGGGCACTGTCCTGCGGCGCAACCGGAGCAGTGACCTTGAGGTTCGGCTCCAGTAGTGCCGTAGTGTCCGTTTGCCTAGGGAGCAAAGCGGGAGGCCGCGGGGTCCGCGTCGCCTCCTGCACAAACTCTTCCTTGAGTAGCGCGTTCATAACAGTCTCCATCAAGCGAGAAGCACAAGGCCGCCAAGCACGACCACATAAAGGCTGAACTCGGCGATCGACACGTGGCTGAAGATGCTGGCGAAACCGACGAGGTGCAGGATCGGCCGAAGCCCAAGAATGATGACGAGCGCCGCGACCGCGTAGATGATGAATGGCGCGAACATGACCCCGCCGATCACAAGCTCATGAAAATCGTGCGTCATAACCTGGCTCCTTGAGTATCAATGTTTCCTGCCGGAGCCTGCTCGACAATTGCACTGGCAGTGACGAGCGCTGCACGCGCGGCGGCGACGGCATGATCGGTCTCGGCGCTGGCACGCAGATCGTCGGCGGCTGCGCGGATAAGCTGGGGATCGAGTGCGGCCAAAGCTGCGCGCGCGTTCGCGACCAAGGGGGCCTCCGCGCTATCCGGCAACTGGGCAAGCTGGGCTGCACTGCAGCGGATTGCCGCGGCCTGGTCGAAATATGCCAGCGCATGCTCGACGGACGTCCGGTACTCCGCCTCGTTCAGGCCGGCCGAAGCAATCTGCCCGATCCGCACCGCATCTCTGAATGCCGCCTCCTCGGGTGCGTAGCGTCGATCGGGACGATCCAGCAGCCGCCGAAGATCATGCCATGCCGACGCGAGCAGCCAGCGTCGGCGCTGAGAGTTCGATATGGGGGGAATGAGATACTGGGTTGCGAGCAGCACACTCATTGCCGCACAGGTGAACAGCGAGGTGAACAGGAATGACTGCGGACTGTAGGTTTGCGGATTGCTCGGGGCGAATATCGCCGAAATGAAAATCAGGTTCACCTTTCCAAGACCCGCCCAGACCGGGTTCGGCGATGTCGCCATGAGCCCGGCTCCGATCAGGAATGGAGCCAGGCCAATCGCCAGCAGTGGAAAGTCGGAGACGCCGTTGAGGACAAAGAATTCCAAGATGCCGGTCAGCAAGACCGCGATTGGCGCGCCGATGAAACCGAGCGTCGTGAAGGTTTGTGGCGCCGGCGTCGTCGCACCCAATCCCATTGCGACTGCAACCAGAGAAAGCGACGAACTCGCGCTCGGCCAGCCGGCCAACACGAAGAAGAGGCAAGCTGCCGCAACGCATGCTGCCGTACGGACTCCGTTTTCTATCGCAACCCGCTGTGACCGGTAGAGCGGCGCTCGCCATGACCTGGGCGGGCGCACGACGGACTTCAGCGCCGCAAGATGAAGGCGAACCTCTGTATCCCGCCGCATGAGTTCGCCAAGTGCCCACCGAAGTGACGTTTGATCAGCGTCGAATAAGTCTTGATCGTGAGATGATATCTTCGAAACCTCCTCGGAGTTCAAATCAAACATCGAAGCCCAACGTTCGCGCAGCGCGGTATCCGAGTTTGCCGGAAGGGCGGCCAAGGCGCGCGCCGCCTGCAGTTCCGCCACGAGCGCGACCATCGCGCTGCGGGCTGCAGCACTTCTCACCGGGCCGCTGCTCGATTCGGCTGCGAGACTAGATATGTCCGGGCGCAGCGTGACGATCTCTCTGATCAGGCCGGCGACCGCCACGGTGTCGGTGGCCTCGCCACGTATGATCGCCCGCGCATAATTTCGCACACGCTGATGCAGGGCAGCGAGCTGCGCCTCAAGCTGCGGATGACGATCAGGAGCCAACAGCAGATCGTTCACGAGGGTGATCGACAGCACCCCGACCGCAATGGCAGCGCCGCGCTCCATTGCTACCTCAAAAACACCTTGCGGGTTGTCGATCTGCTGTATGGCGATGAACGCGACGGTATATCCCGACAGCACCGCGGCGTAGGCCCGGTAGCCGTCGAGCAGACTGCATGCATAGATGCAAAGGCCCATCCATAGCGCGAAGGCCACCAGGAGCAGATCACGCGTCTGCGACAGCGAGCCGACGATTGCAATTGAGGCAACCACGCCCACGACGGTTGCAATCAGGCGAAACCCGGCCTTCTCCAGCGCCTGCCCACGGGTAGGTTCGGCCAATATCATGACGGTGAGCATGGCTGAGGCCGGCGCCTCGAGTTGAAGCCAGAAGCTCGCCAGCAAGGCAACGACCGAGGCCATCCAGATGCGGACGGCGAAAGCCCACGACCGGAGAGGAAATCCGGCGACGACGAAGGGCAATTGTGTCGTGGTTGCGCTCACGGCCGGATCCATTTCCTTACTGGAGGATCACGCTTGCGGCGGAAACCAGGATCCACAATCCGAACAGTGGAATTAGTATCCACCGCGCCTGGTTGACGCTGATGTCGTTCCTCGTTTCGATGATTGCTGCTACGCGTGAGTTGCTAAGCCGGTGATCTCGCATGGCACATCTCCTCTATTGGATTGCGCTAGAGATCGGCTGACGGCGGCCGCAAATCCATTGCACGATGGTGTCGGCAATACTTTTGGATTGGTTTGCGAGGCAGCGTCTTTCGGCTTGATGCCGAGGCACGACAGATTGTCCCAAGGGTTGGGTGCCGTCGCTTTGTCAGGGTTACCTCAGGTCGATATCGTTGCGGCTTGGGAATGGCCTGCAGCGCCTACGTCACGGCCCTTCGCGGGACCACAAGCTTGGCCGTGAGGTTCTGAACTACCTCGCCACGCTGATTGATCGTTCGGCTGATGATCGTGGCGATGCCGCGATCTGGCTTTGACCGGGACGGCGTGATCTCGACGACCTCGCTCTCCACGTGCACGACATCGCCAGGGCGGGTCGCCGCCGGCCAGTTGATCTCTCCCCCAGCCCCGATAATTCCGCCGGCCAGCGGCAGGCCGCCTTCCACATTCAGCCGCATGGTGATGGCGGCAGTATGCCACCCGCTTGCCGCCAAGCCCTTGAACAAGGTGTCTGCGGCGGCATCCGCATCCATATGAAACGGCTGCGGATCAAATTGCGCGGCGAAAGCCTTGATCTGCGGTTCATCGATCGTATGACTGGCGCTGACAAAGCTCTGTCCGACGTGGAGATCGTCCAAATGGAGATGGCCTGCCGGGATCCGGTCACGCATGATGCAGTTCCTCCCTGGATTCAACGACCGCCATATTGCCATAGGTCGCTCTGAGTTGCTTCTTGTCGAACTTTCCGACGCTGGTCCGGGGAAGTGTGTCCACAAACAGTATTTTGTCGGGAATGCCGACCTTCGAGATCATACCTGAATCGGCAAACGATTTCAGATGCGCCTTTATCCGCGTGTCGCTGAGCCCGCTGCCGGTCTTGGCATTCCTGATGACCAGAGCCAGGGGCCGCTCGCCCCACTTATCGTCCTTGATGCCGATCACCGCGGCTTCGAACACACCCTCGCATTGAGAGATCAGGTCCTCAATTTGCAACGATGAGACCCATTCGCCACCGGACTTGATGACGTCCTTGATCCGGTCGACGACACGAAGATAACCGCCGGCGTCGATGACGCCGATATCGCCAGTATGCAGATAGCCACCGGACCACAAGTGCTCGGACGCTTGTGGATCGCCGGCATAGCCCTGCGTGAGCCACGGCGCACGCACCACGATTTCGCCCGAGGATTTGCCGTCGCGCGCCACCTCATCCCGGTTCCTGTCGACCAGGCGCAGGTCGACAAGCGGCGCCGAGATGCCGGCCATGGTTCGGATATCCAGTTGTTTGTCCAAATCCGCCGTGAGGTCTTGGGTTCTGACCTGTGCAAGGGAAAGCAGCGGAGCAGTTTCAGACATGCCATAGCCGGCATAGACATCAACACCGAGCGCAAGCGCTTGCCTGGCAAGCGCCTTCGGCAGCTCCGAGCCCCCGACCGCCATCTTCAATCCGGCAAGGTCGGTGTTTGCCGCGGTGGCAGCGCCAATAAGCATTTGCAGGATTGTCGGCACGCCATGCGTGACCGTTACGCCTTCGGTCTTGATCAGCTTGAGAAGCAAATGCGGATCGTACCGACCCGGATAGACTTGCTTGACGCCGCTGAGCGTCGCCGTCCATGGCAATCCCCAGGCATGCGCATGAAACATCGGGGTCATCGGCATATAGACGTCGTCGCGGCAGAAGCGGCCCTGTTTAGTGGCAGTGCCCAGGAAAGCCATTTGGGCGAGCGTGTGGAGCACCAACTGCCTATGACTGAAATAGACGCCTTTTGGCCTGCCCGTCGTCCCTGACGTATAGAAGGTCGTGGCGAGGGTGTTTTCGTCAAAGTCCGGGAAGTCGTAGTCGTCCGAGGCACCAGCAAGAAGGCCCTCATATTCGCCAGCAAAGGAGAGGCCGCCAGTCTGGGGCGCTGCTCGGTCCGACATCAGAATGAGCGTCTTCACTTTGGGCAGCTGCTGGATGATATCTTCCAGGACCGGCACGAAATCATCGTTGACGAGAAGCACCGACGAGCCCGCGTGATCGATCGTGTAGGCGATCTGCTCCGGCGACAGCCGCACATTCACCGTTTGCAGGACAGCCCCCATCATTGGAACCGCAAAATAGGCTTCCAGAAACCGATTGCTGTCCCAGTCGAGCAGGCCGACAGTGTCGCCTGCTGCAACACCCAACCCGGCGAGGCTGGACGCGAGCCGCCCGATGCGTTTACGCAACTGGCGATACGTGAAGCGCCTCATGTCGCGATAAACGATCTCCTGATCTGGCGCCTGCACGAGCGGCGTATGCCACAGCTGCTTTATGAGCAGCGGATACCGATACGCGGAGTTGGCGCCTGCTATGAGCCTGCCCGTCATGACGGCATCCTCTGTAGGTTAAGAGAGCAAATTGCAGGAGCGGCCGCGATCGGTGATCGCGGCCGCTGCCGATACTGAGCCTAAGCCGCCCGCGCGGCAGCTGTTCCTGCAGCGTTGGTGCGCAATTCGAGCAGGCCGAGCAGCAGTTTGTCGCGTTCCGCCTCCAGCTCCGCCACTGTCCGCGACCCGATCTCGGCATGGACGCTGTCGATAAGCTTCTGCTGCACCTCCTTCGTCAGCACAGGCTGGCCGAGAGACTTCCACGATGCGGTCATTGGGCCGGCGAACTGTTCGAAGAAGTGGTCAATGCCGCCTTGGCCACCACCGAGATGGTTGAGCATCATGTTGCCCATAATGCCCCAGCGCAGACCTGGCCCGTAGGATAGAGCCGTATCGACGTCGGCCGCGCTCAGCACGCCCTCTGCAACGAGGTAATAGACCTCGCGCGCCAACGCACCCTGGAGACGGTTGGCGACGTGCCCCGGCAGTTCCTTGTTGATGCGCACCGTCTTCTTGCCGATCGAGGTGTAGAATGCTTCCGCGCGCCGGATCGTCTCTTGCGAGGTCTTTGCCCCGCCGACGATTTCGACCAGCGGCATCAGGTGCGGCGGATTGAACGGATGGCCGATCACACAACGCTCGGGATGCGACGTAGCGCCCAGCTGGATCTGACTCATCGGCAGTCCCGACGAGCTTGAGGCAATGATGACGTCGGGCGGCAACAACTGGTCGAGCTGGCCGTAGAGTTTCTGCTTGAAATCGAGCCGCTCGGGCCCGTTCTCTTGCACGAGGTCGACGCCTTTCACCGCTTCTGCCAGATCGGCGGTAAAGGCGAGCCGAAGAGGCGAGGAGCCGGGAGCGAGCCCCAGCCTCTCGAGCGCCGGCCACGCGGCGTCGACAAACCGTCTCAAAGCGGCTTCAGCATTGGGTGCGACGTCGGTTGCGACGACGTCGAGACCCTTGGCCAGGAACAGCGCCGTCCAGCTCGCGCCGATAACGCCCGTTCCGATGACTGCGACCTGTCGAATGGATTTGATGTCGGACATGGTTTGATCTCCTTGGGAATGGTCAGACGTAGGCAATGCCGCTGAGGTTGCCCTGGGCATAGCGAAGCGTGCGCCGCTCAGTGCCGTCGAGCCTGGCGGAATAGACCGATCCGCCAAGGTCGGTGATGAACATGCGGTCGCCGGCAACATCGAGGGCGATGCCGATGCCCTCCATCAGCCCGGCGAACAGGATCTCTGGCGCGCGACCGCGACCAGCCGGCGGCTCGATCGGCGCGCGGTTGACGGTGTTGCCGAAGGGAGGATCGCCGCGATCAGTCCAATAGAGGAAGCCGTTTTCGAGATCGAGTTCGAGGTCGATTGGCTCAGGCAGGTCGTCGAACAGCACCTGGATGTCCGAGCGGTTAAATCCGTCCTCACCTTTCGGAAAATCCAGGCCTGCCCGGAAAATTCTGCCGAGGCCCGCATTATCCGGACCCTTTTGTGTCCAGTAGACGTGGCGCCGGATCGGGTCCACGGCAATGCCGACGCACCAACTTGTCGCGTCGCTTCGATCGTCTTCGCCCTGCCCGGTCTGAACCAGTGTTTCGACGTCGGTGCCGTCGAGGTTGGCACGCATCACCCGAATCCCCTCGCGGTCGGCCCAGTAGAGTTTGCCGCTGCGCTGCTCGAGTTGAAGCTGTTTTGGCGTATGGGTGACGCCGTTCGGTATGATGATTTGACGATTGCTCCCGTCGAGATCGGCACGCTCGATGGAGCCGTCATTGAGGTTGAGCGTCCCCATGTTGGTCCAGTAGATATGGCCGGCTTCAGCATCGACCACGATGCCGTCGGGAAACCGGCAGCCGGTGACGATGACGCTTTGGTCGGAGCCGTCCGAATTCATGGCGTGGATGCGGCCGCCACTAAGTTCCAGCACGAACAGCCGGCCCATGCGGGCCTCGCCTGAAATGGTCTTTGCCTTGGTAGCCTCTAATATGCTCATGACCTGTTTCTCTTCGTGTCGCGGGAGGCGGCAACGCCTATTCGGCCGCCATCGCCGATGTCTTGGTGAAATTCGGTGGACGCTTCTCAAGGAAGGCAGACAGCGCTTCCTTGGCTTCGGCCGAGCGCAGGCGCTCGCTGAACTCCTGTCCTTCAGCGTCGATGGCCGCCTTGATCTGGTCGATGAAACCTCGCTTGAGGAGCCGCTTGCTGGCCTGCAATGCACCAGCTGGTTTGGCTGCAAGCTTCTGTGCCGTCTCCATCGCGGTGGCGAACAAGCCATCGTCGGGCACGACGCGGGTCACCAGACCCAGCTCCGCGGCCCGCGCAGCGCCGAACCGCTCTCCCAGCAGGAATAGTTCCGCGGCCCGGAGATGCCCAATGCGCGCCGGCAGCGAGTAGCTCGATCCAAACTCCGGTGTCAGCGCGAGATTGATGAAGGGCAACTGAAACCGCGCACCTTCGCCGGCGTAGACCACGTCACAGTGCGTCAGCATCGTGGTTCCACCGCCGACCGCCGCGCCTTGTACCGCCGCGACGATTGGCTTTTCGAACCCGACAAAAGCGAGCATCAGCTGCGTCTGGGGAGATTCCCCCGGCCCGGGCGGAGCTTTGAGGAACTCGCCTGCATCGTTGCCGGCGCAGAAGTCATCGCCTGCGCCATGCCAGAGGACGACACGGGTGTTTCCGTCCTCCGCGGCATCGATCAAGATATTCGCCAACTGCGTGTACATGGCGCCGGTCATCGCATTCTTCTTCTCCGGACGATTGAGCTCGACCCGCAGAATGCCGCCAGAACGTTCGGTGAGGATGTCGGTCATTGCTTGCCTCCGTACTATGCGTTTTGATCCGCTAAGCAGCGCGTTCCTGTGCCTTCGGCACGGCGCCGCTGGCACGCAGGCCGTCGATGCCCTTGGCATCGAATCCGACCGCCCGCAGGATCTCGTCGCTATGTTCACCGAGACCGGGAGCACCCTTGGCGAGAACCTTGGTTACGCCGTGGACCTGAATTGGACTGCTGATCGTTTCGATCAGCCTGCTTCCCGCGCCCTCGAGCGGAACGACTATGTCGTTCAGCCGCAGCTGCGGATCCTGGATCACCTCCTGCGGGCCGCGAATGGCGCCGAACGTGACGTGGACACCGTTGAAGACATCGTACCAATGCGCCATCGGCTGGGCGCCAAAGACCTGGTCGAGAATGGCCGTCAGTTGCGGCCTGTTCGCCGCGAGCTTTGCGCGGTCGGAAAAGCGCGGGTCTGCGAGGAGGTCTTCGCGCCCGATTGCCTTTGCCACATCCGCGACTTTGTCGGGTGTAATGATCAGGGGCGAACCAAGTCCCGTCGGAGGCTTTGTAGATGTTAAGCCCCGCATTGGCGGGATTCTCGCGATCGTGCGGGGCAGCAAACTTCGCGCCGGCCAACGCACCCTGGATCGACACGCTTGCCGACCAGACGCCCTCGGCAAGCAGCGAGGTCGTGACATAAGCCCCCTTGCCTGTACGCTCCCTGCGATAGAGCGCAGTGACGATGGCTGAATAGAGGCCCATGGCCGTCGCGTTGTCGCCGCTGCCGCCCACCGGCCAGGTCGGCGGTGCACCGGCATCTCGCGTCATCGAAAGCAGCCCGCTGCGTGCCCAATAGGAGGTGATATCAAAGCCGGGCAGGTTCGCGTCCGGCCCCTTTTCACCGAAACCTGTGAGATCGGCGTAGATCAGCCTCGGGTTCCATTCCTCGACATCGTTGAATTCAAGCTTGAGCTTGGCGCGGGCGTGATGCGGCGTGTTGACGACAAAGACGTCGGCCCAGGTGACGAGCTTCTGCAGCACCAGCTGCGCGCTCGGCGATTTCAGATCGAGCGCGATGCTGCGCTTGTTGCGGTTGGCGAGATGCCATTGATAGGGATCCTCTGCCAGCGGCTGCGGTGCGACCTGGTGTCCATGTCTCCAGGGGTCGCCTGTCGGCGGCTCGACCTTAATGACGTCGGCGCCGAAGTCCGACAGGATCACGGCGGCACTGGGACCGGCGACGAAGCTTGAGAAGTCCACCACCTTCAGCCCGGAAAAGATGTTGTCGGTCGTCATTTTCGTTCTCCTGAAATCTTGCGGTTCAGTGCCCGTGGAATTGGGGCGCGCGTTTCTCGAGGAAGGCGGACGTGCCCTCTTTCTTGTCTTCTGTTCCAGCGCTCAGGCCGAATAGGCGGCCTCAAGGGCCAGGCCTTCGCTCTGGTTCGTGTCCAAGCCCTTGTGCGTGGCTTCGAGCGCATAGCGCACGGCGATCGGTCCATTGGCGGCGATCTGGTGGAGGATCGCTTCGGCGCGTGCCAGCAGTTCGGCTGCCGGCACGACCTCGTTGACAAGGCCGATGCGGTACGCCTCCTCGGCGTCGATCAGGCCGCCGGTCAAAATGAGCTGAAGCGCGCGACCCTTGCCGATCAGGCGGGGCAACCTTTGGGTGCCACCGCCACCAGGGAGCAATCCCAGCTTGACCTCAGGCTGGCCGAATTGGCCTGCGGAACGGCGATGCGGAGGGTGCAGGCCATTGCCGTTTCGCAGCCGCCGCCTAACGCAAAGCCGTTAATTGCTGCAATCACCGGCTTGCCGAGATTCTCAATGAGATCGAGCACCGCCTGTCCAAGACGGCTCGATGCCTCCGCCTCGATCGCGCTTGCATGCGCCAGTTCGCTGATGTCGGCGCCGGCGGCAAATGCCTTTTCCCCCGCACCGGTCAGAATGACACCGCGTATCGCGGCATCGTCACGTGCGTCCTCGAACGCCGTGCGAAGCTCCAGCCAGGTCGCCCGATTGAGCGCGTTGAGCACCTTCGGACGATTGATCGTCACATAGGCGATGGCGCCCTTCTGCTCGTAGAGCACGTTGGCGGCGTTCATTTCGCTGACCGGCAAGCTCAAGGCGTGCTCGAGTGTCTGTGCAGCAGCGGGCGAGCTCATGGATCGTCTCCTGAGTTTGAAGTGAATGACGGGATGTTTGACCGCTCCGGCAGTCAGCGCCTCAGACGAAGGCGCTGAACCCGGTTGCGGCCTTGGCAACGATGAGGTTCTGCATCTGGAAGGTGCCCTCATAGGAGTAGAGCGCCTCGGCGTCGGCAAACAGGCGTCCGACATTGTTGTCGACAATGATGCCGTTGGCGCCATGCACCTCACGCGCCCAGGCGACCGTCTCGCGCATACGCTGCGTCGTGAATGCCTTTGCGAGCGACGCATGCTGGTCGAGAAGCTTGCCCTCTGCGTGGAGGTCTTCGAGGCGAAACATCAGCGCCTGGCACGCCGTTACATTGGCGAGCATTTTGGCGACGAGATCCTGGATCATCTGAAACGAGGCGATCGGCTTGCCGAACTGAATGCGCTGCTGGGTGTATTTCACTGCGGCTTCGTAGGCGCCCATCTGCACGCCGGTCGACATCCAGCCGACGCCGGACCGGGTCTCGCGCAGCACGTGGGCGGTATCGCGGAACGAATTGGCGTTCTGCAGGCGGTTGGCTTCCGGAACGCGGCAGTTCTTCATGGTGATAAGGCCGTTCTGGACCACCTTGAGCGCCATCTTGTTCTCGATCTTCTGCACGCTGAAACCGGGCGTTGTGTTGTTATCGACGATGAACCCCTTGACCTGGTTATCGTCCAGGTCGCGCGCCCAGATGATCGACACGTCGCACCAGGGTGCGTTGCCAATCCACTTTTTCTCGCCGTTGAGGATCCAGGTATCGCCTTCGCGTTTCGCGGTCGTCAGGAGTCCGCCCCCCGTCCCAGAGCCGACTAGCGGCTCGGTCAGGCCGAAGCAGCCGATTATCTCCAGCCGCGCCATGGGCGGCAGCCATTTCTGCCGCTGCTCCTCGGAGCCCAGCAGGGCGATCGTCCCCATGGCAAGGCCGGTGTGAACACCAAAGAAAGTCGTGAACGAGGGGTCGACGCGGGACATCTCCATCGCCACCAAGCCCTTCAGCCTCGAGCTGTAATCGCCAATGTTGAGACCGCCAATATTAAGTTCCTTCAGCGGTTCGATCAGCTCGAACGGAAAAGCATCTCTGACCCAATAGTCGTTGATGATCGGCGCGACCCTGGCCTCCATGAAATCGTGCACCTTTGTGAGGATCGTACGCTCCTCGGCACTCAAGGTGTCCTCGATCTGGTAGAAATCGGCGTTGGGCGCCGGCAGCGGTTTTGGCTCACGGGCCTGCTTCAAGGAAGTTGCAGAAGGCATCTCGACCTCTCCATAGATGCACCGCCGCCACAGCAGTAAATCTTTGCTGTTGAAGTCGGTTTGTTGAATATGATCAATATGCAAAGGTGTTTCGGTCAAATCTATAGTACTATTGTATCGCCGATACTTTGGTATCGAGATTTAGAATTCAATCAAAGATGAAACAGATGCCGAATCCGGGCAGTCAGGCCGGGATCTGATTTTTGCAGTACAGAGCCATTGCGCTCATCCAGCCTGGACTGTTCCGCAGCGGTTCGCCTTGACAGGAGCAAGCCGAGTTCGTCCGCAATGGCAGGCCGGTCCCGCATAAGCGGTGCCAAGCCCTCCTGGGTGATCTCATAAACAACGACAGGAGTCAGCGCTGTGATCGAACCGGGTTCGCCAGCGCCGGTCAGCAGACCGCCCTCTCCAAAGAAATCGCCTGGCGCCAGCCTCGCCAGTTCGGCCGCCTCGCCGGCGGCACCCTCGCGCCGTCGCGTGACCGCAGCCACGCCGCTGCGAAGGATCATAAGAGATTTCAGCACGCTTCCCTGCTCAACGAATACGTCGCCTTTGCGAAAGGTGCGGCGCGTCATCGTCGAAGCAAGGGCTTCCTTTTCATCCTCAGTCAGATGGGCAAACAGCGGAACGGCATCGAGCAGCCGCAGCTGCGTGGCGCGCATCCCGGGGGACAGGGAGCAAGAAGCCGATGTGGCAACAGCAAGGCCACTATCCGCAGGTTGGGCAAGAGCCAGTCCTGCAGCCTTCGCGTGGCGATAGGTCAGATCAAATATCTCGGTTTTTGCAGTGCCCACCAGCGAGACATCGGCAACCCTGAACGTTACTTCCAGCTCGACTGCGTTCGCATCGAGCGAGGTTACATGAACACTGGGCTCTGGCGTTCTCAAAGTGGACGTGCTGCTGAGCAGGACAGAATGCATCAACTCGATCATGGCAGACGGCGCTGTGGTCGGCCGTAGACGTATAGTGAGTGTCACCCCGTGGCTGGGCTCGGGAGTACTCAGATTTGTGAGCCTCGCTTTCGCGAGATCACTGTTGGGAACGATGACAAGATCATTGGCGCCAGTGAGCAGATGCGTCGCGCGCCAATTGGTCTCGACGACCTTGCCTTCAATAGCATTGCCGAGAACAAGCCAGTCGCCGATCCCATAAGGCCTGGCCAGATTGAGTGCGATCCCCGAGAACACATCACTCAATGTGCTCTGCAAGGCCAGGCCGAAGATCACTGCGATGGCGCCGGACGTGGCAATGAGAGTACCGACCGGAGCATTGAAGACGTAGGCGACGACTGACAGTGCCGCCCCGATATAGATAATGCCGACAACGAGATCCTGTAGGAAACGACCTTCGCGAGCCCGGCCCTCGAAAGTCACGAAGACGCGCACGAAACTGATTAGCGCCCATGCCGCGCTGGTCCACCACGCGATCTTGGCGAGCCCAAGGAAAAAGCGCAGCAGACCGGAGACGTTCTGCGGCCCCGGCGCGTATGGGACGATGCCCTGCGACATCAGCAGGGCAGTCAGCGCGGCAAACAGAGCCAGTTGGCTGACCAGCTGGCGTTCGGATCGCTTGCGAAGTGCCACCCGCGTAGACACCGTTCCCAGGGCAGCGAGTGCACCCGTCTGCACGATAGGGTCAGCGGCCAGCTGGGCGACGTCGCCATAACTCGACATTGATCTCAGTTCCCTCGGCGACCTACCGCTCCTCCCGCCGGTCGGACCGTCAGTCAGGCCATGAAGCCACGATGGTACCGGTAGGATCGCAAGCGCCTGATGCTCCCGTGTCCAAACGCATATTTGAGCAGTGTGCCTGGATATCTATTGTACGTTGGTATCGACAACACTTTGGAATCGGTTCTGTCCCGTCCTCGAAAGCTGGCGACATCGCCGACAGGTTGTACCCGTCGGTCGGCAGTTGATGTGACACCGCTCTGGTCATGGACCGCAGGCGCCGAAATTTGGTGGTGTTGGTATTGAAGAATACCGAACCATGGTCGGCGTGACGCTAGTGGCCGATGTGCAACCTGCCGGCCATGTTAACGAGATCGGCGAAGGATGCGGCCTGCATTTTTTCCATCACCCGGCCGCGGTGTGCCTTGACGGTGATCTCGCTTATGCCGAGCTCATACGCGACCTGCTTGTTCAGCAATCCCGTGATGACCAGGGCCATCACTTCCTGTTCGCGACGGCTGAGCGATGCGTGGCGCTCGCGCAATGCGCGCATCTCGATTTCGAGGGCAAGTGCTGTCCTGCTCCGGTCGAGAGCCTGTTCCAGGGCCGCCAACATCTCGTCTTCGCCGAAAGGCTTGGTCAGGAACTCGACGGCCCCCGCCTTCATCGCCTTTACCGTCATGGGCACGTCGCCATAGCCGGTAACGAAGATGATCGGCATCTCCGTTCGTTCCACGGAAACCAGCTGCTGCAGATCCAGGCCGTTCAAATCGGGAAGGTTGACGTCGAGGACAAGGCAGTTCGGAACCAGTGCCCTCGAGCGGGACAGGAAGTGCTGCGCCGACTCGAACATCTCAGCTTGCCAGCCCGCCGATTGGATCAGCAATTCGAGCGATTCGCGGACCGAAATATCGTCGTCTACGACGAAGACGAGAGGGATTTCCTGCGGCATAGGCGTCAGCTCCCCAAGTCACCGGGTGAATTCGCCAGGTTCGTATGCACAGCTATTACCCCCTTGCCATGTGTCTATCAAGCGGTGCGCATCAGTCCGGTAGCGCCGAATTCAAAGCCTCCTGCAGAGCGTCGTCTGTGAAGGGCTTGAACAGGCAATCAACAGCACCTTGCTCGATGAGGCGTGGCCGCACGGTGTCATCCTTGAGAGCCGTGATGAAAATGGTTGGAATTTTCTGCCCGCGGCGCAGCAGCTCAAGATGCAACTCCGGTCCGGTCATCCCGGGCATACCGACGTCGAGGATCAGGCATCTGGTTTGGCCGAGGTGGTCAGATGCCAGGAAGTCTTCCGCCGAGGAAAATACCTTGGCGGTGAAGCCTAGCTCCTTGAGCAGATCGGGGAGAGATTCGCGTACGGATTCGTCATCATCAACGATCGACACGAGGGGCTGCGCAGATTTCATGAAAACTCCGATGGGATTTTGGGATTGCCACGCGCCACATTGGTCATGGCAACGTCGTCAACGGATGTTGCATCCGTTGAGCAATGTGGAATCGAAAACGCGAACGTCGCCCCCGGGCCATCGTTGGCTTGCGCCCAAAGACGTCCATTGTGTCTTTCTATGATGGAGCGGCTGACGGAGAGGCCAATACCCATGCGATCGCTCTTCGTCGTGTAGAACGCGTCGAACAGCTTTTCTGCTCCTTCAGACCCAAAACCCACACCGGTATCCTGCACGGACAGACGAACCTGCCCGTCCTCATCACGGCTGGTCCTCATCAACAGCAGCCGCCGGCGGTCGTTAATGGCGTCCATCGCATCTGTGGCATTGCGCAGGAGGTTCATGATCACCTGCTGGAGCTGGACACGATCACCGGCAACCAGCGGCAATTTGTCGGCCAGTTCGGTGCGCAAGACGACTCGACTGCGTTGCAGGTCTGCCGAAAACAAGGCGATGACCTCTTTCGCGGCGTCGTTGAGATCGACAGGCTCGAAGGTCACCCCACGCTTGGTGAACAGCGCGCGCAATCGCGCAATCACGTCCGCCGCACGCTTGCCGTCACGTATAGTGCGCCGCGCTGTCTCCTGCGCACCATCGATATTGGGCGGGTCGCTGGCCAGCATACGAAGGCAGGTACTGGCGTTGGTGATGATGCCTGCCAGCGGCTGATTGACCTCATGGGCGATCGAGGCCGTCAAGGCGCCGAGACTCATGATGCGGGTGACCTGCGCAAGCTCCGATCTGAGCTTCTCGAACGCCTCTTCCGAAAGCCGGCGCTGGGTTATGTCGAGAACGGCGCCAATATATTCGATCTGGCCATCGCCGTGGCATCCCGCCCGATGCGCGATCAGGTGCAGATATTTGACCGACTGATCGGGCAGAACGATTCTGTGTTGGTATTCGAATTCGCGTTCGCCGCGTTGCGCCCGCTCGACCATATTGACCATCATCGACATGTCTTCGGGATGAACCCGGCTAGCGATTCGATCGAGACTCACGACCGTGTCTGGCTCGAACGCGAAGATGCGGTAGAGTTGCTCAGACCAAATGATCTCGCCGCTGCCGACGTGCCAGGAAAGATTGCCCATACGAGCGAGATGCTGGCCTTCCGCCAGGAACGCCTCGCTGCGCCTGAGGGCGTCTTCCGCTCGCTTGCGCGCCGTCATATCGCGCGTGACGCCAAGCTGTGCGATTGAACCATCGCTGTTGCGCAGCGGAGCGGCATGCGTCTCCATGTGCCGGCGCAGGCCTTGCGCATTGATGAGGTCGAACTCCAGAAAGCCTTTTTCGCCGGCGCAGATCTTCTCGTGGAACTGACGATATTTTTCCTGGTGCTCGGGAGCTACGAGGTCGAAGAACCGCTGCCCGATGACATTATCGATGGAAGGCACCCCTGCCATTGTCGCGCCGGCCGCATTTGTGCGCAGAACCGTGCCGTCGCGGGCCACCACTTTCACGCATTCAGGCGTCGTTTCCACGATGGCGCGGAAACCCTCTTCGCTGCGCTTGCGGTCTTCGATGTCGGTGTTGACGCCATACCATCTGACGATGTTGCCGTATTCGTCATGCAGCGGATTGGCACGGAAGAGGAACCACCGGTATTCGCCGTCGTGGCGCCGCAGCCGCGCTTCGGTCTCTCCCGGTTTTCCCGAAGCCATGATGGTTTGCCATGTATCTGCCAAACCAATCATATCCTCGGGATGGACCGCGGCCGCCCAGCCCCAATCCCGCGCCCCTTCGGCGGTAAGGCCGATATAGTCGAGATAATGCTTGTTGAGGAACTCGGCGGTGCCATCCAGACGCGCCGCCCAGGCGAGCGTTGGGATCGTATCGATGGTAAGCTGCAGACTGCGCTCGTTCGCCGTCAGTGCCTGCTCGGCGCGCTTTAGGTCCTCTATGTCCGAGGTGACACCGTACCAACGAATGACCTTTCCTGTCTCGCCGCGCATCGGCACGCGTCGGCCTACGTGCCAGCGATACGACCCGTCGGCCATGATGGCGCGATACTCGCATTCGAACGGCTCCTCTGTGGCCAGGCACTCTTGCCAGCGACTGTCGACGAGCGACAGATCGTCGGGATGGAAAAGGCTCCGAAAGTCGACGCCGCTGGGCTGGCCACTCAGCTCGAGCGTACGCTTGTTGACGTACACGTTTGTGCCGTCCGCGTTGTAAATGCCGACCCTTACCGGAATGCTGTCGATGGTCGCCTGTAGATTGCGCTCGCTCGCCGCCAGCGCCTGCTCGGCTCGCTTTCGATCCTCAATGTCCGAGCTGACACCGTACCAGTGGATCACCTTTCCTGTCTCGTCACGCACCGGCACACGGCGCCCCAAATGCCAGCGATAGGTGCCGTCCGCCATCCGCGCGCGATATTCGGCCTCGAAGGGCTCTTCCTTTGCCAGGCTCTCGCGCCATAGCTTCTCCGCGAGCCCGACATCATCCGGATGGAACAGCTCCCTCCAATCGGCATCCCCCGGCAGACCACTGAGCTCGATTGCCTGCCTGTTGGCTGAAACACGGATGCCATCGGTGTCGTGTACGCTGACCCTTGCAGGAATCGAGTCCAGGATCAGACGTAATTCGCGTTCGCTCGCCGCCAGCGCCTGCTCGGCACGCTTTCGATCCTCGATGTCGGAGCTGACGCCATACCAGCGGATCACCTTTCCTGCCTCGTCGCGCATCGCCACGCGGCGCCCCAGATGCCAACGATATGTGCCGTCGGCCATCCGCGCGCGATATTCGCATTCGAACGGCTCACCGCTGGCCAGAGACGTAGCCCAGAGTTTCTCAGCGCGTTCAAGATCATCCGGATGGAAAACCTCTCTCCAATCCGACCCAATGGAGTAGCCGCTGAGTTCGAGCGCCTGCTTGTTGGCGGAAATGCGGTTACCCGACGTGTCGTAGATGCCGACCCTGGCGGGGATGCTGTCGACGACGAGGCGAGATTGGCGCTCGCTCTCCTGCAAGGCTTGCTCAGCGAGCTTGCGGTCCTCGATGTCGTGCGCGATACCGTACCAGCGGACTATCTTCCCAGCTTGGTCGCGCATCGGTACGCGGCGCCCCAGATGCCAACGATACGTCCCGTCCGCCATGCGAGCCCGGTACTCGCATTCAAAATCCTCACCGGTGGCGAGGCATTCCCTCCATCGGCTTTCGGCAAGCGGCAGATCGTCGGGATGGAAAACGAGCCGCCAATCGGCGACGGCGGGGATGCCGCTGAGCTCGACCGTACGTTTGTTGACGGACACGTGCGTGCCATCGTCGCTGAAAACGCCAACCCTTGCCGGAATGGTGTCGAGAGTCGCCTGGAGGTTGCGCTCGCTGGTCGCCAATGCTTCCTGCGCCCGCTTCATGTCGTCGATGTCGGTGCTTACCCCGTACCACTTGGCGATATTTCCGTTGTCGTCCCGCAATGGGTTGGCGCGAAAGAGGAACCACCGATATTTGCCGTCATGTCGGCGAAGCCGCCCTTCGGCCTCCACAGGGACAGCGCGTGCGACCGCGCTTTTCCAAGTCGTGTCAAGGCGTTCCCAGTCATCGGGATGTAGCGCGGCCTTGTAGTCCCAGCCCGGCACCTGTTCAGGCGAGAGGCCGACATAGTCGACATAGTGCTTGCTCAGGAATTCGTCGCTGCCATCGGGACGTCCCGACCAGGCAAGTGCGGGGATGGTGTCTATGATGAGTTGGAGGTTGCGTTCGCTCGCTGCAAGCGCGTCCTCGGCGCGCTTCTTTTCGTCAATTTCATCGTATACGAGATACCACCGCAGGATATTGCCGTCGCCGTCGTACAACGGACGTCCTCGCACCCGGAACCAGCGATAGGTGCCGTCGGCGCCACGAAGTCTTTGGTCTGTGGAATAGGACTTTCCGGTCGTCAGTGCGTGCAGCCTTGTCGCGAGGACGCGCTGTAGATCGTCAGGATGAACGATGTCGGTGGCACTCCAATTCTTGAGCTCTTCCTCCGACTTGCCGAAATAGTCCACCATATGCTTGTTGACGGCCTCGACTTCACCGCTTGGCCTCAGTACGCCGATCCCGGCCGGGATGCTGTCCATGATCGTCTGGGTATTGCGTTCGCTTTCGCGCAGCGACTCCTCTGCCTTTTTCCTGTCATCGATGTCGGTCTGTAACGCGTACCAGCAGACGATACGGCCTTCGGCGTCATGAAGCGGAATGCCGCGACTGTAGAACCACCGATACATGCCATCGAAGCGACGCAGCCGGTATTCAAGCTCATAAGGCACGCCGGACGCGACCGCCTTGTTGAAGATCTCCGTCACTTCCTGAAGATCGTCGTCATGTATCGTTTTGTTTGTCGACCATTTCTTGAGTTCGTCGGGCGGCAGGCCGTGATAGGCCGCCATCTGATAGTTCACCACGTCTGTCTTGCCATCAGCCGTCAGGGTCGCCACCAGACCCGGGATGCCGTTCACGATGGCGCGCGCCTTGCGCTCGCTCTCGCCCAACGCCTCCTGGGCCCGCTTTCTATCATCGATATCAATCAGCAAATGAAGCCAGCGAAGGATTTGGCCCTGACGATCCCGCAAAGGCAGGCCATAGACACTGTACCAGCGGTACACGCCATCAGAGCGGCGATGCCGACTCTCGACGTGATAGGAGCTGCCCTGCTGGTGTGCGGCAATCTGCTCGGAGATCGTCCGCTCAAGGTCGTCTGGATGCACGACGTCGGACGCCTTCCACCCTCTCAGCTCCTCGAACGTCTTTCCGAAGTAGTCGAGCGTGGGTTTGTTCAGGGCCTCTACCTCGCCCGATGACGATGTGACGGCAACAGGAATCGGAATGCTGTCGACGATTGCCTGAAAATTGAACTCGCGCTGCCTGAATGCCTCTTCAGCGCGCCGCGCGTCCTCGATGTCGGTTGCGGTTCCACACCATTTGCTGAGCTGTCCGGACTGGTCGTGAACCGGGCTGCATTGGATGAGAAACCTGCGATACTGTCCGTCCGCGCGGCGTATATATGCGTCTATCTCGCCGGGTTGACCGGAAGCGATGATCGACCGCCAGTCCTCAAGTAGCCCTTCCAGATCGTCTGGATGGACCACAGCCTGCCACTCCCAGCGCTCCTCACGCGAACTGACGCCGCAGTAGTCGCACCAGCGTCGATTGATAAGGTCAATGGTTCCGTCAGGCAGCGCAGTCCATGCCATGGCCGGCAGCGCATCCAGTACGCCGCCCTGATCACTCTTCATGCGCTATCCTTTCCAGCCTGTCGGCTAAACTGCGCCAGCGTCCGGCAAACGTCTATTATGCCTTGGTGTCGGTTTTCGTCGGTCCCTACCGACGGACAATCCAAAAGTATTGCCGACACCTTCGTGCAATCGATTATTCTGCGGCGACGGGCCAGTTCTACGACGGTTCAATTGGAACCAAAGGATACGACAATGGCCACGATCAAGACAAATTATCGGATGCCGAAGGGGCTGGACCACGACCTCGACCAGACTTGCGAGTGGGATTTCTCGGTCATGTCCAGGATGGCCTGGCTGAAGCGGCAGGTGAAGAAGCGGCGCTCGCGCAAGGCGCTGCTCGAACTGAGCGACGACTTGCTGAAGGATATCGGTCGGTCGCGCTTTGAAGCCAACCGCGAGGCGCGCCGCCGGTTCGTTGATTGAGGTACCGCGTTGGGCCCTGACGCAACGGTGCCGTTGCTCGGTGCGCGCGCCACCGGGAGCCCATCTGAATCTCCAATACATAGTCAACGAGAAGCTGGAGTTTCCGCATGGAGCTGACGGCCGCTACGATAATTGTCGCTTTTGCCGGCGTCTTCCTGATCTCCTTCATGAGGGGCGCGTTCGGCGGAGGATTCGCCATTATTGGCATTCCGCTGTTGTCGATCGTCATGGATCCGGTGACGGCGGGTGGTCTTCTCGCTCCGCTTTTCGTTGCCTCGGACCTAGTCGCTTTACGTTACTGGAAGTCCTCGACGTGGTCGAAACCCGACCTTTTGCTGCTGTTACCGGGCCTCGTTGTCGGGATCGGATTTGGCTATCTGCTGTTCCGAGTTCTGGATCACCGCGCCATATCGATCGTGATGGCGGTAACCACCCTGATCTTCGTCGGCCTCTGGTTTGCTGCGGGAGCGAACGTCACGATCCGTCCGCGCTCACCGCCGAAGGCAGTTGCCGCGGGTCTTACGTCGGGAATAACCACCATGGTGGCGCATTCGGGCGGACCGCCGCTTGCAATGTACCTGCTGCCGCTCGGCCTCAGCAAGGAAGTCTATGCAGGCACGACGAGCCTGTTCTTCACTGTCGGCAATATGATCAAGGCGGGGCCATGGCTGCTGCTGTCGAGGCCGGAAGGCAACACCTGGATCGTGATGGCCATATGTCTGCTTGCCATTCCCGCCGGCGTCTGGCTTGGTTGGGGCCTTCATGGAAGGCTGGACCAGCGTCAGCTTTATAGAGCCTGCTATGGACTGCTGATCGTGACGGCGTTCAAACTATTGTGGGACGGCGTGTCCGGCTATCTGATGTAGCCGGCGGTCACGTCCGACCCTGGGCCCGGAGCGATCTCCATCTATCCGTCGTGATCTGGAACAATCCAAAAGTATCACCGATACCAACGTGCAATGGCACTGCGTTGTTCGAACGGGCATCTGTCTGGACATCACAAGCAAATGGTGTAGCCCACCAAGGAGAGAAGTCATGACAATGATTGCCGTCTCAAAGATTGGCGTTCGGCGAGCAGGCATCGCGATCTTTGCAGGAGCCATGCTCATGGCTGCCGCTGGCAGTTCGGCACCGGCACTGGCGCAGACTGCCCCGACGACCGTCGTTCTCGTTCATGGCGCATTCGCTGATGGCTCGTCCTGGGACAAGGTCATTCCACTGCTTCAGGCAAAGGGCCTGACCGTTGTCGCGGTTCAAAATCCTTTGACCTCGCTTGCCGACGACGTCGCCGCCACGCAACGCGCCATCGCGCAGCAAAAGGGACCTGTCGTTCTGGTCGGCCATTCCTGGGCAGGGACCGTTATCACACAGGCCGGCAATGACGACCACGTCAAGGCGCTGGTCTATGTCGCCGCTTTCTCCCCTGGCGATGGTCAGTCGACGTCCGATCTCAACAAAAACTACCCCACCCCGCCCGGATTGGCGCACCCGCAGGTGGATGCCGCCGGCTTTCTGACGCTATCACACGACGATATCGCCAAATACTTCGCTCCGGATGTTCCGAAGGCGGAGTCCAACCTGATCGCGGTGACACAAGGCCCTGTGCGCGGCGCGAACTTCGACGAGAAGGTGACAACGGCCGCATGGAAGTCGAAGCCCAGCTGGGCGGTCGTCACCAAGAATGATCAGATGATCGATCCCAAGCTGCTCGCGGACAGTGCGAAGGTGATGAAAGCCCATGTCACGGCCATCGCGTCCAGTCATGTTCCGATGCTGTCGCACCCAAAGGAAGTAGCCGCGGTTATTCTGGAGGCGGTCCAAGCCACCAAATGACGTCAGGGAGCCGGAAGGAGCGGTGGCCTCGCCGGTTCCATTCGGTATCGCGCTGGATAGTCCCAGCAGTCTACATTGCTATATGAACGCGGGCGCCTTGGCGCCCGCCGCGCTCACGTCTCGACGCGAACCGGATTTAGAAGCCGGACACCCGCACGCGCAATGCGGTCCAGCTCCAGCGCGGACACGCATTGCTCCGCGGTTTCATCTCAAAGCTGCGCAACCAGGCTCCAGACCAATCCAAAAGTATCGCCGATACCTTCGTGCAATAGCTTAAGCATCGATGACGATAGAACTATGCATAAGTCAAATCGGTTTTCTCTTTGCATAGGAGGACGTTATGTCAAAAGATCTACTTTCCCCCACGAGGCGCGAGCTTCTCGTCGCTACGGCAGCTGTCGGCGTTATCACCATGGTTCCGAATGCATTGGGCGCAGCGGCACCGGAAGCGATCCGCCCCTTCTCGGTCAGTTTCCCGCAGGCGGATCTGGACGATCTTCGCCGGCGTGTGGCGGCGACCCGCTGGCCTGACAAGGAAACCGTCAGGGACCACTCCCAGGGCGTGCAGTTGGCGACGATGCAGAAGCTCGCTCAGTACTGGGCGACCGATCACGACTGGCGCAAGGTGGAGGCTCGGCTCAACGCCCTGCCCCAGTTCGTCACCGAGATCAATGGACTGGACATTCACTTCATTCACGTGCGTTCAAAGCACGAGAACGCATTGCCGGTGATCGTGACACATGGATGGCCGGGCTCAATCATCGAACAGCTGAAGATCATCGGTCCGCTTACCGATCCGACCGCGCATGGCGGCAGTGAAGCTGACGCGTTTCATGTCGTGATCCCCTCGCTGCCCGGTCACGGATTCTCCGGCAAGCCGACAGCAGCTGGCTGGACCCCCGTCACCATCGGCCAGGCGTGGGCAACGCTGATGCAGCGTCTTGGCTACACGAAGTATGTGGCGCAGGGCGGCGACTGGGGTAACGCCGTCTCCGAGATCATGGCCCTGCAGCAGCCGCAGGGATTACTCGGCATCCACACCAACATGGCGGCGACGGTCCCGGCCAACATCTCCAAGGCACTCGCATTCCACGAGGCGCCTCCCGCCAATTTGACCGCAGAAGAACGCAATGCGTGGGACCAACTGGTTGAGTTCTACGGCAAGGGGCTGGGCTATGCGCTGGAAATGTCGAACCGGCCGCAAAGCCTATACGGCATCGCCGATTCGCCGGTCGGTCTGGCAGCATGGATGCTCGACCACGACATCCGCAGCTATGACCTCATCGCTCGCGTCTTCGACGGGGCGACCGAAGGCCTGACGCGGGATGACATCCTCGACAACGTCACGCTTTACTGGCTGACGAATACGGCGGTCTCCTCGGCCCGGCTGTACTGGGATACGACGCAGATCTCGAATGGAGCAGGCTTCTTCGATGTTCGCGGCGTCAAGCTACCGGTTGCCGTGAGCGCCTTCCCCGATGAGATCTACGCAGCGCCGAAGAACTGGGCCGAGAAGGCTTACCCCAAGCTTATTCACTACAACAAGCTCGACAAGGGCGGTCACTTCGCTGCCTGGGAACAGCCGAAAGTCTTTTCGGAAGAACTGCGCACCGCGTTCCGGCCGCTGCGCCAGCAGATCTAAAGCGACAGGGCGGCTCCCCCACCGCTCACTGCCGCACGCGCGGCCGGGTCCTCCCCCCGGCCGCGCATCCCACAATCGATCGCCACCAGACGGCGCAAAACCGGATCGGAGAATGAAATGTCTACCACTTCCAAAGGGATCGCAGTTGTCACAGGCGCCTCATCAGGGATCGGCGCGATCTACGCCGACAGGCTAGCACGCCGCGGCTACGATCTCATCCTGGTTGCCCGCAGCCAGAAGAAGCTCGATGCGGTGGCGGGCCGCATTGCCGGCGCCACTGGCCGCGCTGTCAACGTCATTACCGCAGATCTCAACGATAGAGCCGACTTGAAGCGGATCGAGACGCTGCTCGCAACAGAGCCCGGCATCACCATGCTGGTCAATAACGCCGGCATCGGTTCAGTCGCCCCGTTGCTGGAGGCCGATGTCGACGCGATGGAGCGCATGATTTCACTGAACGTGACCGCGCTCACCCGCCTGACCTACGCCGCAGCGCCATCCTTTACAGCGCGTGGCGGAGGGGCGATCGTCAACGTAGCGTCGATCGTTGCCATCCGGCCCGAATCCTTGAACGGCGTCTATGGCGGCACGAAAGCCTTCGTTCTGGCGCTCAGCCTGTCGCTGTTCAACGAGCTGGCCGCCAGCAACGTGCGCATCCAGGCCGTACTGCCAGGCGCCACCGCCACCGATTTCTGGGACCTTTCCGGCAGGCCGCTCGAAAACCTCCCAAGCGCAATCCTCATGTCCGCTGAGGACATGGTCGATGCTGCGCTCGTCGGCTTCGACCAGGGTGAGCTGGTTACCATCCCCGCGCTGCCCGACGCCGCCGACTGGGACGCCTACGAAGCGGCCCGTCAAAAACTCATCCCCAATCTGTCAAATCGCCTTCCCGCAGCACGCTACCGCGTTGCCGCAGCAGCCTGACGCAGGCTTCGGAATTTTCTCTCGACCATCCTTAGAAACCGAAAGGAACAACCATGTCACAAGCAGCAATGGCCCCGCAGGGCGAGAAGCTCCTGTATACGGGAAGGGCTCACACGCAGGGCGGCCGCGATCACGGCATCGCCCGCAGCGATGACGGCCAGCTCGAAGTCAAGTTCTCGCCGCCCGGCTCCGGACGGCCGGGCACCAACCCCGAGCAGATGCTGGCGGCCGGCTGGTCGGCTTGCTTCGAAGGTGCGCTCGACATCGTGGCGCGCAAGCGCAGGGTCACGCTCGCCTCGGACCCGACCATCGACGCCGAAGTCGACCTGAACTATGGCGGAGACGGCTTTTTCCTGCGCGCGCGCCTTGACGTGAGCCTGCCAGGCGTCGAGCGGGATGTCGCGCAGGCCCTCGTCGAGGAAGCGCACCAGATCTGCCCCTATTCCAAGGCGTTGAGCAAAAGCATCGACGTGAAAGTCAGTCTCGTCTGACACAGCTGTTGGCACTGGCGATCGGCGCGCACGAAGCGCCGATCGCCCGCAACTGAAATGTGCGAGGCATTCGCCATGAACACGGATAAGACCTCCGAGACCGTCGATTCCCGTCGTCGCCATCTAATTGGCGCCACGGCGATGACGTTGGCCGCCGCCGAACTGGGGCTAATCGCGCCAGCCAAGCCTGCGGCCGCAGCGACGGATCCAGCAAAGGCGACGACCATGAGCAATAGTTTCACCCCGTTGAAGCAGGTTGATGCCGGGGAGCTTAGGGTGAGCTATGCCGAAATGGGTCCGGCCGACGGCACGCCGGTTGTCCTGCTTCATGGTTGGCCCTATGACATTCACACCTATGTCGATGCCACGCATTTGCTGGCTTCGAGAGGTTATCGCGTCATCGTTCCCTATCTGCGTGGCTATGGTCCGACCCGCTTCCTGTCCGATACGACGATGCGCAACGGCCAGCAGTCAGTCATTGCCTCCGATATCCTCGCCCTGATGGATGCCCTTGCGATCGACAAGGCGGTAATCGGCGGTTGTGACTGGGGCGCCCGGACGGCCAACATCGTCGCCGCACTCTGGCCGGAACGCTGCAAGGCGCTGGTCTCGGTGAGCGGCTATTTGATCGGCAACCAACAGATCGGCAAGCAGCCGCTGCCGCCGAAAGCCGAGCTGCAGTGGTGGTACCAATACTATTTCAGCACCGAGCGCGGACGCGCCGGCTACGAGAAATACCGGCGCGACTTCGCCAGGCTCATCTGGCAGATCACGTCGCCGCAGTGGAACTTCGACGATGCCACTTTCGAGCGCAGTGCCGCCGCCTTCGACAATCCCGACCACGTCGACATCGTCATCCACAATTACCGCTGGCGGCTCGGCCTCGCCGAAGGCGAAGCGAAGTTCGACGCGCTTGAAACGCAACTTGCGCAGGCGCCGGTTATCACCGTTCCTACAATCACGCTCGAGGGCGATGCCAACGGCGCGCCGCACCCTGATGCCACCGCCTATGCGAAAAAGTTTTCAGGCAAGTACACCCATCGCGTCGTCAACGGCGGCATCGGCCATAACCTCCCCCAGGAAGCGCCTGAGGCCTTCGCCCAGGCGGTCATGGACGCAGACGCCATGAGCTAGGCCCTGCGTTTGAGGTCGTGCCAGGCGACAAGAAGGAAGCCGCCGACGAGACCGAGGTGTTCGAAAAAAGAGTTCGCCGCCGTGAAACGCTCGTGGCCGACCGGCACGGTCGTCATCACTCATCGGGTGCGTGATGGCAGGCAGGGTGACTACGAAAAATGGATAAACGAAATCGGCCCGCTTTGCCGGTCATCGGGTGGCAATCTTCACTGGCAGATCATCCGGCCGATTCCGGGCTTCTCCTCGACGTACAGTTTAGTGAGATGAAGCAAGAGGAAGAAGCGCGGGGTCATGCATAAACTGACGTTACTCAAGGTTGTGAAGTTTTGGCCGTTTTGCTCGGATCGAGATCATCTCATAGCCTTTTGGAGCTGTTTTCACTCCATTTTCGCTCGTCGGGTCATCTTCAGGCCATCGCTGAACATACGAACAGCAGCTGGCCGAGCTGAATGTTTCGTTTGACCCCAATGCATTGGTGGGCAGTCTGGCGATTGTCGAGACAGCCATCCTGGCGCTTGTTGCAGGCAGCAACAGGGCATCGGATTGCTGCTGTTCGGAACTTCGTTCCCGAAAGCTAACGGTCGCCTAACGGCCCCAAGGCTGCCGGGCTTCAATGCGCCCAATTGCGGTCATTTGGTTGGCCCCGATGGTTTCCCAAAAGCATGCTTGCCAGCCATCAAAATCTTCACAACAACAGAGCTTCGTGTGAAACACTGAAGACGCCTGAGCACGGCAATGAACTTTGGAAAGGTTGAATGACCCCATTAGCGGCTAGGCTTTTCAATGGGTGATGAGCAGACTCAGCGAGCATTGGCCGCCTCACAATTCTTAGAATGTTCGACCCTAACATCAATGGCGCTGGAAATGCGCAGGGCTGATCCGCCAGGCAGCGGATTTAGCGCGAACGCGCGCCTTCCTGCCCCTAGAACCTTTATTGAAACTGCGATTAGGGAGAGGCGTATCGCGTTCGCCTGCCAAGAACGAGCAGGTGACGGCCGGGTAACGGTCAATGCCATCGCTGAACAAAATGGCAGAATCGCTGTGGCATGGCAGGCCGCATTTCAACCCGGCTCGGACCACGTAACATTCGGTGAGGACACCCTTCCGTCCGATGCAAAGTTCGCAAGCATTCACGCTGGCCTCCTTTTGGTTGAGAAGTTCCTTTGCCTGATCAACCAGCCCGGCCTATAGACCGGCGCACTCGCGATACCGATAAGCGGGTACTGCGACTTGCGGCTGAACGCGGCGTCGGCGCGCCAGAGGCAAAATGGCATCAGTGTCACATCAGGCCCGGAGTTCATGGTGCCGCCCCTGCCCGCGCAAACGCCACGCACCGTGAACATCAGCTGCACTACGTTCGGAAGCACCTAAAACCGTCCCTAGGCCCCGACCGGTGGATCGAGGGCCATTGGCGCGGAAATGCAGATCTCGGCACTTATCTTAAGAATTACGTCGGCCATCCTTCAAGGCACGACAGTGTGGCGAGCACAGGTGAGCCCGAAGACTAGATTAAAGGCCCAGGCAACTATTTGGGAAGTCGGGACGTCGGCGCCTCGCACCATTCGGTTGCTGCCGCATTAGTGACGCCCCAGAAGCCGACATCTGAGTTGCCGCGGCAGGTGGCAACTTTGCGCCCCATATCGGACCTAGAGTTCAATTTTGCGGTTGCCTGACAGCAGACAGCTCCGGAGGATCTGCTGGAAGTCCCCGTTGCGCTCAAAAGCGGTCGTCGCTCTTCGACGGCCCGCGTGTCAAACCGTCTCGTTGTAGCTGTCCCGTACGAGAATGAAGGGCAGGAATGGGAAGCTGAGCACTCGCCGGTGCATGACGAGCGCTATTTCATCGCCCCTAATACGCTCGGCACTCAATAGCCAAGGTGGCCTAAGTGCCTAGATGAGCAACGAAACTTCAACCTCTTTCACTCCGTGAGGAGCGGTCGGTAAAATATTGCTTTAGAGTTCAGAGCCCGGATTTCATGCCAGGCTAATTCTCCTCGCGGAAATCCTGCAGTGAGGCGCGCCCCAAAACGCGACTCAATTAGCCTGCTTGATTGGTTCCAATTTTGGAAATGCCATCATTTTAGCGCTAACTAATATATTGCACAGGTGCTGCGAGCGGTAGATAACAAATCACGCACTCGTCAAGGAGAATCGATACATGACAGATGAAGCCGCGGACCGCGCAGCAGACTTGGCCGAGCTAACCGCCGAAGTCGTATCGGCGTTCGTGAGCAACAATGCGATGCCGGTTTCAGGCCTACCAGATCTGATCGCCTCGGTTCATCGGTCATTGACTGGGATCAGCGGCCCACTGGCGCCGGTGATTGAGCCACAGACGCCCGCTGTTAACCCGAAGAAGTCGGTGTTTCCTGACTACATCATCAGCCTCGAAGACGGTCGCAAATTCAAGTCGATGAGACGGGCTTTGGGCCTGCTCGGCATGACGCCAGATCAATATCGCGCCAAATGGGGCTTGCCACACGACTACCCAATGGTCGCGCCTAGCTATTCCGTTCAGAGATCAGCCATGGCTAAGGCCAGCGGTCTTGGTCGCAAGAGCGAACCGGTCACGAAGCCACCGGCTAAACGGAAGGCGAAAGCGTAACTCCAAGGTCGTGCTCGCATCGGCTGGAAGATGATGGGCGGCACCGCCCGCGTCTAAAACAAGCAACCCCCTCACGGGTCATTTCTTTTGCGACCCGATCCGCTTGAAATCATTGCCGAATTGCGCGATTGTCGTCGCGCGGCCTAGGCAATTGAGTATCCAATGAAGCGTACCGGAAACAAGGCGCTGCCTTTCGTGCCGACCGAAATTCACGTCAGCACGGTCGAGGACGAGAAAGGTCCTCTTGGCATCCTCTCGCTCCAGACAACTGAAGGCTTGTTGGATATCGCCCTAGACAAGCAGACTGCCAAAGCCATCGTGGACGCCATCAACGCAATCCTGTCAAAGCTGGATTCGGGCGCCGCGTCTTGAACAAAAAAACTGCCCCGCCTTCTTGGGACGAAGCTGGCGGGGCTGGAGGAGTTTAGTAGGCTCCCAGCCATTACCCGCGAATTGTTAAGCTGATGTGACAGTCTCGACGGGCCATATCTGCCTGTCGCCGAGCATAAGGCGATGGGCATCGCCCAGATGTCGAATGACGGTGTTCGCCTCCGCTGCGGTGTAGAAAGTTGCGATAGCCTGGCCGTCCTCAATCCGCTCAAGGCGATAGGCGGCACTTCGTTCCGGATTGTTTTCGTCAGCCAATGATAAACGCTCCCCCGAGTGAGGAGTATCTTATATGTCGATTGACTTAAGTACGGAACGTCCAATGGACATTCACGGAACTAAAGCGGCAACGCCAGACCTTTATAGGGCGCAAGACTTTAGGTGGCGGCTACTGCATGCTAGGCGTCGACGGCGGGACACCTGTATCGGGGAACCGGGCGCAATCTGGCACGAGGCCGACCGCCGCTCGGCCGCAGTTCTGGTCGCCCGTTTCTTGCGGGCCGGCAAGCCGGTTGCCGTTCTGCCCAGTCTGTTCGACATCGTACCGACCGGGGCCGCCGATGCTCGCATTGCCGGTCTTCTGCATTGTTATCCTGCTGACGAGCGTGCTGTCCCTGCGCCTCAAGCTCACAGGACGACGAGCCATCGCCACGCTCCTCACCCTGATGCTTGTGCTATTCACGATCGCCGCCTTCGCCGCCTTCGCTCACGGCCCTGTCTCGAATGGCGACTTGCCCGCCGCCATCGCCATCGGGATGACCCTCGTTACGGCCATGGCAATCCAGAACGGGCTGCATCGCGCCCATCTTTCCAAACTGCCGCCGACTACGCTGATGACCGGCACGACGACACAGATCATGATCGATCTCGCCGACCTCATATCCGGCACGGCAACCGACCACGCGCGCGAAGTCAGGCAGCGGCTGAAGCGCATGGCAACCAGCCTCCTGGGCTTTGCAGTTGGATGCGCGGCGGGAGCGCTTGCCGTCGTCGCCTCCCCGACCTGGTGCTTCGTCGTGCCTCCGGTGCTGGTCGGTCTCAGCTTCCTGACCCCTCCTGGCGAACCCTCCGAGGCGTGATCCGACAACGAACACCACCGAATGGCGGCCGGATGTCAGCCCTACAACAGGACCGTCTCATGAACGCGACCGGCTAATCACGCATAGCCTACGACCTGAAGACCCGACCGGCCTCGGTACAAACGCGATGAAGGAC
The DNA here is from genome assembly GCF_056174585.1 of Mesorhizobium kamtschaticum. Lineage (NCBI taxonomy): Bacteria > Pseudomonadati > Pseudomonadota > Alphaproteobacteria > Hyphomicrobiales > Phyllobacteriaceae > Mesorhizobium > Mesorhizobium kamtschaticum. The sequence goes on from NZ_CM149691.1 coordinate 5,444,802, forward strand.
ATCGGAGCCGCCGCAACGGTGCTCCTTGCCGACATCTTTGCGCTTTATCTGAAGACCAAGAATTTCCATTGGCACATGTCGGGTCCGCATTTCCGCGACTATCACCGTCTGCTCGACGATCAGAGCGCGGAAATCGTTGCGATGACCGATCCACTGGCAGAGCGGGTCCGCCCTCGGCGCCCACACCATCAAGTCGATCGGAGACATTTCCCGCCAGCAGCGGCTTATCGACAATGACGCGGATTTCGTCCATCCGCACGAAATGCTCGCTGAACTGCGCGAGGGTAATGCAACGCTGGTCGCAAGCATGCGCTCGATGCACGATCTCTGTGATGAATACGGCGACGTGGCCACCGCCAGCCTTATAGAAAACTGGATCGACGAGGGCGAGAAGCGCGTCTGGTTCCTGTTCGAAACGTTGCGCGGCACCAACCGGTGAGCCGTGGTGCCGCCTGCGCTAGGAAACTGGCCACCGCATGCGGCTATGGCAGCTACGCGCCGCAAAGCCGACATGACGTGGCAGCGCCGTCTATACCAGAAGCTGCCGTTGACCAGACGAGGTTCTGATCGATGGCCTACTCCGGTGGAGGCGATGTGGTGTACCGTGTGAGCCTTGGGTCGCGCGGCGATGTAACCTTCAGCTTTTGCTTGATCTGCAAAGCTGTGATCAGAAGCCAATTCGCGAGCATTGCTACGCACAGAGTGAACCTTGTGCGTTGCGTCATTTGCTCCGGCCCCATACCGATTAGCTCAATGGTCGACAGTTCATTGCATTGCTTGGCGATGTCCTCGTCATCGAACGAGAGCTGCAGATGGTGGTGTGCGACCGTATTGCGGATCTCAGCAAACTTCCGCAGGTCATTGTACCAACCCTTTGATATCAGCCCCAGCACATAGCAAAGGTCACTTCGGGCGCTCAGCGCACCGAGAATGCCTGTATGCTCCAGCATGCGTTCGCTCGTGCTACCTTCTAAAAAGTGGTTTTCCAGGATGGATTTCAGGCAGGCATCTAAGAAGCTCGTGGCTATCAGTATGACCGCCAAGTCCGCCTCGTGATTTAACAGGTCGAAAAGCTCCCTCGTCTCCTCTGAGAGCTGTTCGGGTGGGATTATCGGCTTTGGTGTCATCTCTAAATCATTCCGCCGTCTTTGAAGCGCTTCTGGCAGCACGTCTTGGCGCAGCCCTTTCGGATTTCGAAGACCGAGCCTTGCTGGACCATTCCACCTGAAGGAGCCCCATCGACACCTAGTTAGGAATCCGCGGGCACGGCTACCAACGATTTGGCAGTGCGGTCCACTGTCACAGTTCTACTCCTCATAGGCGATCTTACGCAGCGCGATCGAACGGTCCGCGCGGCGGCGTTCCATCGCGAGCTGGTTATCCGCCGATTTGACGAAGCTCGTGGCAAACGCGCGCACCGCCTCATTCTCATCTGTCTCCCATCCGGCGACCAGCGCCTTGCGCGCCTCCTGCGCTTCGACGCTGCCATATTCGCCGACGAGCACGCCGCTCGAATCGATGACGATATGGACGATTTGCAGCAACTCGTCTTCGGGGGTCAGGAAGCCGACGATTGCGCGCAGTAGCGGGTGCAGGAACTTCTCGCCCTTGAACGCGCGCAGCACAGACAGCACGAAATTGATGCCTTCGCGGCTCTCTTCGACTTGGCTGTAGAGCAGGGGGTAAAGCGGAAGTTCCAGACTAGGGAACAGCTGCGCGATCAGGCGCCCGCCGCGAAACTCAGAAAAGCTTGGGTCGGCATCGAACCAGCGCCGCGCCGCTGCGACGATCTCGACCGGCGCAGCGGCGAGCGGTTTCCGCAGATAGTGGAGCGCATGCGGCAGGTCCTCGTACCGGAAATCGCCGGTCTCGCGGTCATGCAGGAAGCGCCGGCCAATTAGGTCGATCACGGCCTGGGCGTGCTCGTGCGCAATCACAGCCAGCAGCGCTTCGCCATCGGTGCCGAGGCGGGGCACGTCGATTATGAGCGCGAGCAGCGGCTCGACCTGTTTGGCCGACAATCCCTTGAGCAGCCCCAACTGATCCCAGTTGAACATACCGCCGACCCAGCCGAACAATCCGCGGGACGACAGCGACTGAACCGCCGGCAGGAAGATGGCGTCGAACAATTCGTCCGGATGCTTGGTGGACTGCCGCGCAGCGGCCACCGCGACATTGTGGAGGATCTGATCGTCTTCCGCAGCGAGACCTTTGATGGTGATGGCCGCGAGCAGGTCGAACCGGAACGCCTCCGCGAATTGGAGATACCAGGCGATCGACGAGAGATGCTTGTCTTCGGCGACCCAGGTTTCGATCCGCGGATTGACCGCAGCACCATGACCCGCGTCCGACAGGCCGTGCAGCATGCCGGGCAGCCAGTTGGCGAGTCGGTCGTTCAGTCGCGGCATCCAGTCGAGCAATATGTCCGGCTGAGCTGTGGCGAGCTTTTTGATGAACTCCTGCAAGCCGAGGAACGTCGCCATATCCTCGCTACGGGTTTCAACGAACCGCTCGAGCCGCGCGAGCCACTCGTCGGCGCTCGCCGCATCGACGCTCGCCACCAAGGCGTCGATCCCGGCGGAGCGCTCCCTCGCTGCCGCCTCATAATCGAACCCGGGCTTCGCCCACATGATCGGGGTCACGCTGTCGTGCCCGACAAGCAACCGGTAGCGGTCGAAATCGGGATCGCCTTCCAGCGCCGCGCGGCACGCCGTGATCGCGTCAACCAACCGGCTTTGGGCGACGACCAGTTCGGGCTTGTCCGCCATCCCCGTCGGCAGTGCGTGATACGCGTAGAATTTATGGTGCAGATCAACCTCGAGCTGTCGCCTTGCTTCTAGGCCGAGGTCGGGCACCACCGCAGTGAAAAACCCGGCGACATGCGCGAGATCGTCCATGATGACCTTGCCGAGCAGGTCGGTATAGCCAGCGTTGTTCGGCGTATTGCCTGCAGCGAGCATGGCGTGGCGGACATCCTTGCGCGCGGCGTCCTTGCCCAGCAGGACGTGCAGGCGCTCGAGCTGGTGCAGTGCGTCGCGCCGCATCGCCTTGAGGTCTTCGGTCGCCGCAACCGACCCGGTATGCAACGTCACGGAATCAGACTGCCAGCTAGTGCCCGTCACCGTACTCGACAGCGCCTCGCGCAGCATGATGGTAGCACTGGGCGCCGCCGCGACGAGGGCCGCATCCTCAAGGCCTCCGATATGGTCGACCAGCAGTCGCTGGAGAGCCGGTCCAACCTGCTGCCAAGCGCGCCGATCATGTTTCGCGAAATGCTGGGTGAGATCGTCGATCGGCTTGCGCTCGTCCTCCGTGGCCGCTGCTCTGCGCATCGCTATCAGCGCATCGAGCATCCGCTCGGGGCTCGCATAGAGGAGATAGCCACTCTCGAGAATGCGGCAAATCTTGGCGATCACCGCGTCGCTCTTGATCCCGGGATATTCGCCGAAATAGTTTTTGTGCGGCACGTCGGGCATCGTCGGTGCGCGGATTGCTGCATCCGACAGCGTGTCGATAATTTCGGGAGCGGCCGCGATGTCGTCGTCATAGTTGGGCAGCACGTAGTTCGAAAATTTCTCGATGGCATCGTCGAGGGAATTGCGATCAGTGCAGGCGCGGATCACGCCAAGCGCGTCGCTGTCGAAGATCGCCTTGCCGTCGCGCAATTGCGCATAGTCACTCGCGATCTTGTCGAACGCATAACCCGCCGGCTGGAGGAACTCCTGCATCACCTTGCGCAGCCGCTTGCGCATCGCCTCGATCTTGGCGGCCCCGAACCCGACATCGGTCATCGGCTTGTAGATGGTGTCGTGCGCCATCTCCGCCCAGGCATGATCGAGGATCGTCTGGACCTGAATCTCGCAGCGCAGCCCAGTGAACCGGCGATACTCGGGAAGCGCACAGCGAGCATCGCTCATTGTCACCACCCAGTTCTCGGAGATGAAGAACTCGGCGCCGTCTTCCTTGCTGTCGGGGTAGTGGATTTTCGAGCGATCATAATCGACCGTGAAATTCTCGCGCAGGATGCCGCTCTGCCCAAAGCGGTGTACATCGCCATTGGTGTAGAAGATGAGACGGCAGCCCGAGACGTCCTTGGCGATATCACCAATTGCCGCGTCTGCCGCCGCGGCCTTGACGAGCTTGGCGCGCAGCGAGTCCACCTCCTTGGCGCGATGCTGGATGTTCTGCAGCCGCAGGTCGTTGTGCTCGGCGACCGCCGCCTGGAGGATCGCCGCCACCGCCTCTGCGAAGTCGGTATAGAGCGCGCGGCCGCCATTTTCATATTCGTCGATGTTCATTGCGGCGCTCCTTCTTCTGCTTGGCCGGCGGCGTGCGAGCTTGCTGCGCAAAATACGTACCAGTGCCGGTCACGCGAGCTCTAATCGACATCAATTCCGTAGTCATTTTCGGTCTGGCCGCGAAAAATACCAAGGTCGTCCAGTTTGTATTGAATGATCGCGAAGGACTCGGCTTCGGACTTTTTCCGTGGCGTGCGCTTCGGAAGGTTCTGTTTCGTCATGGGTATCCCCGCGATGCCTATAGCAGGATGGGTTTCGCGCCTGCATTGTTTTCGTCGCGCGAGCGCGGGTCAGTTGGAACATGGCTGCGGATGCGCAGGATCAACCCGCAATCTCACTTGACGGCAACTATCGCGTGTCCACGTCCGAAAGCCGCCTTTCAGGAAACGGGCCTTAAGCGAACGCTTGCCTTCCACAGCGGTGCGTTTGACTGTCGATCAGCTAGATGGGAGGTGGTCTACCCGAGCAGGGATCCGAGCTAACGTGTGCGCGGGGGCATAACCAGGGAGATGGTTTCGTTGCATCCGCGCAAAAGTCGCTTAAGTGCCCGTCGCATCGCGATCGCTTCCTTTGTCCAGTAGCCGGTCCGGAAATTGCCGTTCCGCACACCACTTGGCGCGCCACCGCCTGCACCATGCATCCGACAGACCCTGAACCCAGAAACGGCGGTGGCCCCACACCGTTCGCCAGTCCGTTTGCTGCTGGCCTTGCATCTTGTGGCCTTGTGCATGGGGTTGATTCGAGTTTTCACTATTACCCCCCTTCCCCCGAAGTTTCCAACGATCGCTTGGCCGCCTTCGTTCACCGTAACGCGCTCCACCCGCATCGTATGTTGACCGCCATTCCGCAGCCTGCCTAAGGAGTCAGTCAGTATCGAGAACGTTCGCGCCAACTTGTTAAGGCCCCCCTCAAAGAGCGCTATGTCGTGGGCCGTGCTCGATCGATGCATAGCGGCAGCGTGACGGAGGGTAGCGCGATGGACCGCGATCATCTGGACCGCCAAGAGGGCCTCATGGGCGTTGCACGGCGCCAACTGCAACACCATAGCTAGGATCTTCTTACTTTCATCCAAGCTAAACCCATCCGCCCCATGTGCAAGATCGGTTGCTCCGTCTGCTGCGATCTGGAGCACGACTGGATCGACTCCCTTGCAAAGTTGGGCAAGCGCCTGAGCCCCGGGTTCTATTGACCTGGCAGCCTCTTCAGTTTTGGGCACCAAGTCGCGGCCCGCAGGTACGTCGACTTCCATCTGAATCGAACAGTTCGACGATTGCTTGAATCTCGGATTCACGTGTGGTTGCTGTGTTTGGTTCTGCTGTCCCTTGATATTTTTCTGCTCGCTGGCCTTACTACCTTGCGAAGTTCTTGCATGTGACCGCTTCACCGCGAGATCCGTCAACGGGCAGCCTTTCTAGCCCTGGCATGAGCCGTACCCAGACCCGTTCGATATCTCTCAGATGCCCATTTCGTTCGTTCGTGAAAGCCCGCCAAGGACTCATACGACGATCGACCTGGAGGCCTCCCGAAAATGTCCGGATCGTAAGAGTCTTGTTTAATATCTGTATCCTGTCGATGTGCATTCACTTTCTGATCGCTGTCCCTGATTTTATTGCCTTTTTCCGCTACTTCTAATCGAGTTTTAGCCGACTTTTCCATGAATTTGGTGCGATTTTGGATTTCTTCGGTGACGGCGTTGCACGAAAGAAAACCTTCCTCCAGGTCGATCAGCCCCACTCTAACGAGTTCTGCCAGAGCTTTTTTGAGTGAAGTAGGACGCATAAAACAGCGCCTCACAAGCGCGCTTTCTTCAAACCTCACGAAGCCGGAGTTTTCGAAAAGGAGACATTTAACCTCAATGTAAACGACTTTTTCCAACGGCTTTAGGGTCGTCGTCTCGCTGCGCCAACGATCTGTGTCTAACCTAAACCAGGGCAATCGTTTCGCCAGCGGTTTGACGGTTGGAATTTTTGCGCTAACTGCTTGATCTTTCATGACTGATTTTCCAAGTCGTTGGGAAAAAAAGTATGCAAAATCAATGATATGGGTCGGACTCTGACTCCGTTAGTCCTGGTTCGAATCCAGGTTCCCCAGCCAAACAATTTCAAGCACTTAGCTACCAAAACTGCTCAAAATCATGTTGCTACCCTCGAAATGCGCAGCAACATAAGCCATTGATTTGTAAGGCTTGGTAATGAGCGGAGGCTACGAATAGCAACATGGATAGCAACATGGCGACATGAAAAACCCCGCCGAAGCGGGGCTTGTCGTTGTGATGTGGGCCGCCTACCGCCTAGTCCCGCCTATCGCCCCAGGGCTATCGCATATGAGCGATTGCCTGGATGAGATAGTCGTCATTCCAAGCGCATTTTTTGATGCGGTGGCTGATAGGGACTTTGTCGATATCGGCGGCCTGAAGGATATTTCTGGCGATGCGGTTGATTAGCGCGGTGTTGGCTGGGGCGTTGTCCTTGCGGGCACGGCTGAGGTCCTCGTGCAGATGGACGTCGAGCATCCAGTGCAGCCCGTTCTCGATCTGCCAATGCGCTCTGGTGAGATCGATTGCCTGCTGTGGCGACAGCAGCGTTGAGGCCATGAACATGCGCGTCAGCGGTTCGGCCTGATCACGCCGGCTGGTGATGCGGATGAAGGCCTTGTGCCCAGGCATCATTGGTTCAGCCGCCACCACGACCTCTGCCTGCCGCCATTCGCTACGGCCATGGTTGGTCTCGGTCCGCTCAGTGACGGCGGGAGTGGTCTGGGCCAGTTGTTGTTTGGCCCGAGCCAACCAATGCCGGCGGTTTCCCTTGAGCGCGAGCAGATAGTCGCCACCACGCTGAATGATGGCCTGGGCCATGCGCGTGTGGTAATGGAGCGCGTCAGCTGCAACCAATCGGCTAGTAAGATCAATGAGTTCGACGACCTTGAGGGCAGCCTCGACCTCATTGTCTCCCTCGCCGGGCGAGACCGCCGCCAAACACAGCCGCGTCTGGCTGGCAAAGGCTGACACCGTCAGGGGCGGGCTGGCCGCAAGGCCTTTCTCATAGGTCCGCCGCAGCGCCTTGCCATCAAGTGAGACCACACCCTGGCGTGCCTGGGCAAAGCCTGCGGCAAAGGCGGCGAACGCACGTCCGAAGGCCTCCGGATCGAGCAGCCGCAACAGCCGCGAGAAGGTGTCGTGGCTGGGCGCCTCCTCATAGTCGATCAAACGCGACAGCGCCGGCTTGCGTTCTTGCGCGAACAACGAAAACTCCGTCGCGTTGGTCGCGCCACACAGGCTCGCCGCGATCATCATCACGATCAGGTCGCCAAGCCGGTGCGTGGCATTGGCCGCGCGCGGATCAGGGACCGCGCCGAAATAGCTCTCAAGGCTGGAAATGGCAGTCACTCCTTCGATGGACTGCCTTCCCAAAGAATCCCTTCTCAAACCGACTTCAAGTCCAAAATCGCCATATGCGATTTCCCTGCCTATCGCCCGGACAAAGCCCCGTCTCATGCAGCAGGCACGCTAGCCGATCCGCAGGACGCAACGTCAAGACTCAGATACCCTCACGCCGCGGCGGACCTGAAAAGGACCGTCTGGCCGGCGCCATTCGGGCAACCTCCCAGCGAGGGCGCCGGCCATTTTCATTAGCTAACGCTTCTTCACCCTTCCGCGTGATCTCTCGATCCAGGCAACCTTTTCGTCTCCGATACCGTTGTTGCTACTGGCGGCAGGTTGCCGGGGGTTTTACGTGGGATGGCTGGCTTGCCGTCGCCGACCTCCTCAATACCCGCCGGTCAGGCCCAGAGGCTACCGCTGCCAAGCGCGCCCTTGCGGGGGTCGAGGAATTCATCCCCGAGAATGGCGGCGGCGCCGGGGTGAGGCTGCGGAAGAAGCTCTATGCAGTGGCTGACTTGGAACGACTGGCCGCTTCGTGGCGTCCGGTGTAATTTCCTCCGCCGCCTGCTCGGTGTTTCGCCGACCGTAGACAAGCCTGAACACAAGCGAGAAGTACCCGACCTGCAACAAAACTGCAGCGATGATGCCCCAGGCAATGGCCTTCCAGATAGATCCTGTGGCCACATAGGCCCAAGTTCCTACGACGCCCGACGTCGTCAGCATTCCCACCAGAAACTGCGGAAAATACATCGTTTGGTCAAACCCCGAGAACCCATAAATAAGCTTTCACTAATTTAGCTAATTTGCAAGTGCTGCCCCCAAGCCACCCAGATCGCAACAGGGCGCCCGACCATCTTATCTCTTCACCTTCGGCGTGATCTCCTCGACCCGCACCTTGTCGCCGATCTCCTTGGCCATATCGAACGCCTTCTGCTTATCCTTGGTGGTCAACACGGTCCGCCAGTGCGGCTCCTCGAAGACGCTCACGTCTATCGTTCGAAAGTCGGCTTCCAGTCGCGGTTAGGCTCCCGCTGCAGGCCTTCGTAGTCGGGAATACAAGCACCCGAAGAGCCCAACGAGATCCTGATGCATTGAGCCGTACTCAGGCCCGAGCCTGTCGATCAGCGCTTGGATATCGAGCTTGGTTGACTTGCAGCACATGGGGTGGCCGCAATTCACATACATCGTTTCGCGGGCGGCCAGAGCGTCGGCGAGGGTCTTGTGGGGCATGGCGATCTCCATTGAAGGGTCGCCGCAACGGGAGGATTATATTCCTGCCTTCGCAGACGCTGGCAAGCCCGACCGGCGACTTACGGTAGGCAGCCATGGGATCCATTCTGAGATATTCACCGGGAATTTCTAAGGTGGACGCAGTAGGCCTTTTCCGTTGCCCAGGAAATCCGCCCTTTGCCTGCATCCTGGAGAAGGCCAAATGCAATTACGTTGCCCCAAGGACGCCTACCGCTCTGGCGGGGTCAAGCCGAACTTTGACGCATTGCCATGGGAATCTGACTATAGGGCCGCAAAAGCGATAAACCCGCCGGGCGAAGACCCCAACCACCTCAAGCCCGGCGAGCCTACTACCTGATCAGGTACGCGATCAGGGCCGGGATTACCCGGTACGAAGTCCGAAGCAAGAGCAATGCCAGCACCGACGTCCCGAAATGGGACAATACCGGGGGAAAACGTCTGTACAGGGTTCTGTTGCGGAGTTGCTAATATTATGGTCGGATCAGCCGGCGTGCCCTCGCCGGTTAGGCCCGGCGGTCGGTAAAGTCACACCCCAACGGGCTGTCGGGCCGCAGGAAAAAGCCTGATCCGCGCGCGTCTGGGCGCCCGCCTACGGCGGCTCTGCCCTTTAATTGTGGTTGTCCAACAAGAGAGCAAGCTTTCTGGTTGCGGCGCTTTCTACAATCAGTTCCTCCAAACCGCTGTCGCCGACGCGGGATTTGTTGACGCGACGCCTGATTACACGGAGCGCTTCAGATATCGAAACTGCGGTGGTCTTCGCGTGATCATCCAGATATCGGCCGACTTCAATCACGGCATCTGCATCGATGTCGAATGGCAATTCTCGCATGGCACACCCTCCCGGGCACCCGAACCTTGCTTCCATAATTGTCGCACTGAAATGACCGAGACCACCATACAACCGCCAGTCGAAACACAGCATCATCAATAAGAATGAAGCCCTGGCCGCTTGCCGGTTAGGTCCGCCGGTGCCAGTATATCCGTGGTCACCGACGGCGCTGAGTCAGACGCAACGGCCTGCCCAGCGATTTCGTTTTAGAACGGCCAAGCCAGCGCCAACACGACGCATCCAGACTTGATTGTTCTGCAATATCTTCATTGCGGATTCGGCTGAGGAATAATGGGCAAAGCGAATTTGCTGCTGAATGCCCCGCATTGTCTGTTCGAAAGCAAATGGGTAAAACAGTTGCAACGCTCGCAAATCGTCTGCGTCAAATCCCGAAATAGCGGGTATCTGTGACTCCATAGTATTTCCCTCCACAGGATGCAGACACCGCGTCACGGTGCCCCTTATCTTGCTACTTGTACAACCTCAAATATGCCTAGCTTACCGTGACGACGATCCTCAGGGGACCGGCTAGCCTGATGATCAATTCGCGGTCGCGTCGCTATGCCAAATGTCAACAGAATCGGCGACCCTGGCTCCCTGTATCACCTGGGTGCGAGTTCCATTGCTTGCAGATCAATCGCAACCCGCGCGTCACTTTGGGCTGCTTAAGGCAGATGAGATTTCCAGAACGAAAAAGATTGGTGGCTGCCGGTGCGTTCCACTGGCTAAGTTCCAGAAAAGCTTCCTACACGAGGCCGCGTAGTGCCCACTGACAGCCAGTTCATTCTCGAAAGCATCAGCCAAGGCTGCCTCATGCTTGCCGATGGCGAGTTGCTCATCGACAGGCTGGTGAAGTATGTCGGCAATGGAAGGATCCGCTGGCACGTCGAGTTTCGCGGGCATCGCGTCGAGTTCACGACCGGCCAGCTCAAGAAGCAGCCGACCTTCCGTAGGAAGATGCTCGAACAGGCGGGTGTGCTGCCGGCGCAGCGCCCCGGGGCCGATTACAGGCGATGGGCTCTCGATCTGAGAAAGAATGCCATCGAGCTTCCCTGGCGGGATAGACCGGTCGATGCCGGTTTCTCCATCGACGGCCTTGTCAGTCTTGGAGGCGACCGCTGGACGGTTGATTACCAAGGCAAGGTCGTCAAGTTCACGACGACCAAGCTCCGCCGGCAGACCAGTTTCCGCAAGAGGATGCTGCTCAAGGCCAAGGTGCTGCCGCCCCAGCTGGATCCGGTTGCCTATCGGAAGTGGATGGACTGGCTCATTCAAAACGCCACGGAGGTTGCACCGCTGGCTGGCGATACCTTGATGAGCGAGAAAAGTTGGCTTGACGACCTGCCGGAGCTAGCCGGCTGGCAAAACGAAGCGTCGCCCGAAGGAACCAACTGAGGGCGGCGGGCGCCAGCCGCCCCTTCGCATAGTATCAGCACTACAACACTGACAGTCCTGTCGTCGCCCAAACCGCGCAAGGGAGGCGCTGCAGAGTCGCAGGTAATTGTGGCAGCGCAGCTCTCCCGCAATCGTGAAGATCGCAACACAATCGTTCAGAAACCTGCGAAACGCCCCTCGAAAACGTCTTTTTGTTGCACCATCGCAACACGCTTCGGGAAACTGTCCCACTCCGACCACTCGATTGCGTTCCGCTGGGGAATTCATCTGATATACGAGGCTATGGTTGAGCTAAGCACAGTTCAACGCGGCGGGGATACGCAATGAAGTACATTTTGGCTGCAGCAATTCTGGGCGCCACTCTTACCTCGGCCATGGCGGCTGATGTTGTGAACGAGCTTCCGGTCGCTTCCACCTATGATTGGACAGGCGCCTATATCGGCGGCCAGATCGGTTACGCCTGGGGCCGGGATCATATTCAGGACGAAATTCTCGGCGGCGGTTTGTCGGATTATTCTGATAGCTTTAGGCTCCGTGGCGTTACCGGAGGTGTTTTTGCCGGCTACAACATGCAATGGGGCAACATAGTCGGCGGCATTGAAGGTGATATCGAGGCCTCCGGAATTGTCGGCCACAATCCGGACTGGCCGTTCGGCACTGACGACAATACCCATATCGACGCCCAGGGCTCATTGCGCGGGCGCTTGGGTTATGCCTTCGACAACTGGCTGCCCTACGTCACCGGCGGTCTGGCCCTCGGGGATATTCACACGAAGTTCGAAGATAGCCCGGACACGGATTCTCAGTCAAAAATCAAGGCTGGCTGGACGGTTGGTGCTGGCGTCGCCTATGCCTTCAACAAGAACTGGGTCGGTCAGGTCGAATATCGCTATACGGATTTCGGCAAGGTTACGACCGCGACCACCAACACTGACTCGTCGTTTGTCGAGCACGAACACCTCAAGACCAATGAACTCAGAATCGGGATCGCGTACAAGTTCTGATTTGCAGATTTGGTTCCGAGCCTAAACGAGACGGCGTAGCGCCTCGCGCAAGGTTGACGCAGTGTCGCTGCGGTGGCCATAAGAGCAGCGCGGTCTGAGGGCGGGACGGTGACGCATCGGTCTGCAAAACCGACGTAATGGGTTCAATTCCCATTCAGACCTCCATTTTCAAAAGCCGTCCGCGCTTGCATAAGCCGGGCGGCTTTTCTTGTCAGGGGACGCCGGTTCCAAAACAGTGGCGACGGCACTCATGGTGTTTGCCATGTCTGGAGATTTCGGCACACATTGATGGCTAGGGAATCTGACCACGGCTTGGCTCGCGGCTCATCGGACTTGAATGGAAGACATGGACCGCTTCAACCTCGGCACCTATCGCCGCCCGATCTCCACCCGCTCCACCGAGACCCAGCGCTGGTTCGATATCGGGCTCAACTGGTGCTACGGCTTCAACCATGAGGAAGGCATCAAGTGCTTTGAGAAGGCGCTGGAGACCGATCCCGGCTGCGCTTTTGTGCATTGGGGCATCGCCTATGCCGCCGGGCCTTTCTACAATCTGACCTGGAAGGAACATGGCGAGGCCGAGGCCAACAGCGCGACGAAGCGCTGTTTCGAACATGTCCATCTGGCGCGTGCCAATGCGGCTGGCGCCAGCGAGGTCGAACGACTGCTGATCGAGGCGCTGGCCCGCCGTTTCCAGAAGCCGCACAAAGTAAGCCCGCAGGAATTCGAACAGTGGGATGATGCCTACGCCGCCGCGATGCGGCAGGTCTACGAAAACTTTCCAGACGACCATGATGTGATGGCGCTGCTGGTCGAGGCGCTGATGATGCGCACGGTGCGGCGGCTGTGGAACCTCAAGACCGGTGCGCCGGCGCCTAATTCGGACGTGCTTGAGGCGCTGGAGGTTTGCGAGCGGTCGATCCGGCTCGCCGACGAAGCCGGCATTGCGCAGCATCCGGCGATCGTCCACCTGCACATCCATCTCCTGGAAATGTCCACCATGCCCGAACGCGGCATGCGCTCGGCCGATCTGCTCGGTGAAATGTGCCCCGATGCCGGACACATGAACCACATGCCGGGCATATCTATGTGTTGTGCGGCGACTATGAGAAGGCGAAGCTTGCCAGCGAAAAGGCGGTCCGCGCCAACGACCTCTACCTCGCCTATGCCGATGAGCCGACCTATTACCTGCTAGGCTGCTGCCACGACCTGCATCTGATGATGTTCACCTGCATGTTCCTTGGCCAGTACAAGCCGGCGCTGTGGGCCGCCGACAAGGTGCGCAGCCTGGTCGTGCGCGACGTGGTCGCCATCCGGGGACCGGCCCAAGCTGACGCAAACGGTGGAAGGCTATCATGCGATGAAGTCGCATGTGCAGGTGCGATTCGGCCGGTGGCAGGAGATCATCGACGAACCGGCGGTTGAAGAACCCGGTCTCTATGTGCTGACGGCGGCCATGCAGCACTATGCCAAGGGCGTCGCGCACGCGACGCTGAAGCATTTCGCTGAAGCCAAGCGCGAGCGCGAGCGATTCCACCGGCATATGGAGAACATTCCGGCCGAGCGGCGTTTTCTCAGCAACCCGACCCGCGCATCGCTCGCTGTCGGAGCTGCCTTGCTCGACGGCGAGCTTGCCTACCACCAGGGCCGGCATGATGAGGCCTACGCCCATCTGCGGCAGGCGGTCGAGCTCGACGACAATCTCTCCTACACCGAACCGTGGGCGTGGATGCACCCGCCGCGCCATGCGCTGGCCGCGCTGCTTCTCGACCAGGGCCATGCGCAAGAGGCCGAGCAGGTCTATCACGACGATCTCGGCCTCAGCGGCAAGGTGCAGCGCTGCGCCCAGCATCCGGACAATGTCTGGGCGCTGCACGGGCTGGTGGAATGTTTGAAGCGGCGTGGCGAGAGCGAGGAGCTGCCGGCCCTGCAGGCCAAGCTCGCTGTGGCAGTGGCCAAGGCGGATGTGGCGATCAGTTCGTCATGCCTGTGCCGGACAAGCGTGCAATCAGATCCTTGCTGCTGCCACTGAACGGGCTGTCGCCAGCGTACAGATGGCACCGTCCGCTACGAGAAAATCTTCGCGAGTTGCTCCACGCTGGTGCCCTCCTTGATCTGCCGGAGTTCGATATAGCTGACCGCCGTGGCAACCGATGAGATCACCGTCACGGTCGCCTTCACCAGGGAATCGACGATCAGGCCGAAGGTGGCGTTCAAAGGCATGGCGATGCGAGGCGCCACCAGCCCCACCAGTGTCCCACCCACTATCAGGATCAGCCACAGTCCCAGGAGTGCCCAGCGATTCCCTTTGGTCAGGTCACGGCTGCGCGCCATGCTGTCGAGAATGTTCCGTTTCTCCTGGATCAAGACCGGTATCGTCACCGCCCAGCGAAGCAGCAGGAGGATCCCGGGAACGATCAGCAGAACCAGCCCCAGCATGACGGCCAGCGTCACCACAAGCGAGGTCAGGAGGACTGGAAAAAACAGGGCACGTGCGACACCCAGGCACTCCGCAGGCAATGGCTTTTCGCCGTGCATATCGACGATGGCCGCGCGCATAAGAGCTGTCTGCAGAATGGCGATCGCGCCAACGTAAAAGAGCACGCCGGCAATGGCGAGCATCACGTGTTGGCTGAAAAACACCCAGAGGGGTATCTTGCCGTTGCCGACGATCGCTTTGACATACCAAAGTGAGAGGGCGAACCTCGGCACCGCGTAGAGAACCAGGCCAAGCCCGAGGCACAGCACGGGATTGCGGCGAATGACGGCGAAGCTGTCATTCAACACCCTGCCGATGCGGAAGCGATCGACCCGCTCCAGTGCTGCAGACGACATCCAATGGGCGCCTAAGAGAATATCTTCGCCAGTTCGTCGATGCTGGCGCCTTCCTTGACCTGGCGCAATTCGACATAGCTGACCGCGGCGGCGATCGACAGCACCATGGAGACCACGGTCTGCACCAGCGCAGCGCCCAGTTGCGCCAAAATCCCGCCAAACAGGACGACAACCAGCAATATCCCCCACTGGATGACCATCGCGATAATCATCAGGATGAGAAACAGGCCAAACAGCGACCAGCGGTTGCCCTTTGTCAGGGCACGGCTGCGCGACATCGAACCGAACACACCCCGCCGCTCCTGGATCAGGACCGGAACCGACATCGACCATCCGAGCCACAGGATGATGCCGGGCACGACCAAGGCCAGCATGGCAAGGGCGGAGCCAAGAGCGACGAGGAGGCCAATCGCCAGCGTCGGCAGCAGGAAGCGGATCGCAATCTGAATGCAGTCGCCAAAAGATGGTCGCCGGCCGTTCAGGTCCTCGATCGTCGCCCGAACCAGCGATGACTGAAGCAGCAGCGTGAGAACGAAGGAAACCAGCCCAGCAATAACGCTGAGGTAGGAATTGCGAAACATCGCATGGGGATCCGCCATCGCACCGGGATTGCCATGCAACACCGCGTCGATCTGCGGCTGGGTCCACAATCTGACAAGCAGCGTCGGCACGCCCGCGAACAGCGCGGCAAGGCCAAGGCAAAGCCCGATGTTGCGGCCGATGACGGCAAAGGTGTTGTTGAACACCCTGCCGATCTCGAACCGGCTGGGTTGTCCCAGTGTCGCAGTGGTCATGGTGTTTCCCCCGGTCACCGCCGCATCCAAACGGCGGACAGCGAAAGTAAATCTGCCAAGATTAGAAGGCTTCGTCCAGTGGACTTGCAATTGTGCAGGCGTATTGCCAGTGTCGAGGCCGAACCGCAGGTTGCAGGGGAGCGAGCGGGTGACAGTTGCACAGCCGGTAGACGCCGAATGGCTGGCCAAGGTGCACAAGCAGCTGCTTGCGGACGATTCGATCCAGTTTGACCTGCCGATGCTGGTGCAGCCCACGCCGCCGGTATGGTTGAGGCCTTTTCTGGACGCATTGGCGAAAATTGGCCCCTACATGATCTACCTGTTCTGGGGCGCGGTGATCATCGGCGTCGCGGTCATCGCGCTTCTCGTCGCCCTCGAAGCGAAGGGGGTGGCATGGCGCCTGCCATGGCGGCGCGCTCGCAAACAGGCAGAGGCGGAAGAGGCCTGGCGCCCGGACGCCGCGGCGGCGCAGATCCTGCTGTCCGAGGCCGACGCGCTCGCCGCGCGCGGCGATTATGACGAGGCAGTGCATCTTCTGCTTCGGCGCAGCGTCGCCGACATTGCGGGGCGGTTGCCCGACTTCCTGCGCCCGTCGCTGACGTCGCGCGACATTGCCACGGCCCCATCGCTGCCATCGCGGGCGCGCCACGCCTTCAGCGAGATCGCGCGCATCGTCGAGGCCGCCCTGTTTGCCCGCCGGCCGGTCGGGGCCGAGGGCTGGCAGCAGGCGCGCGGCGCCTATGAGCGCTTCGCCTTCAGGGATGCCTGGACATGAGCATGCCGGCCGTCGAGGCGGTACAGGAACCGTTCAGCCGAAAAACCCTGTTCTGGGGGATTTTTGCCAGCCTGCTCGCCGCGGCGGGATTTTTCCTGTTGTCGACCTATGCGCCGGATTTTCGCCAACCGGAAGGCGGGGCGACGCCGCTCTCCAAGGGCGGTTCCGGCTATGCTGGTCTTGTGGAATGGGTGAAACTGACCGGTGGCCTGCCCTACATGGCGAAGACCGAGAAAGACCTTTCAAGGAACATCCTGCTCATCGTCACCATCTCGCCGGAAAGCGATCCGGAGGCGCTCAAAAACATCATCGATCTTCGGCAGGACCTGCCGACGCTGTTCGTGCTGCCCAAATGGCAAACCTTGCCGCTGCAAACGCACGAAGGATGGGAGATGAGAATAGAGCGGCTGCCGGACCTGGTCGTCAACGACTGGCTTGGCCGCATCACGAAGGCAAAGCTCGGCGAAGGCAAAAGCACGGCCAACAAGATCGACATCGAAGGTCATTTGGTTGCCGCGCCCGATGACCTGCAGTGGATCGCGGACAGCACTCCATGGATTGCGGCTGGCGACGGCAAGGCCGTTCTCACCAAACTCGCTGACAAGCCCTTCTACATCCTGACGGATCCCGACCTCATCAACAACGCCGGGCTCAAGGATCCCGACAAGGCGGCGGCGATCTTCGATCTCCTGGCTTCGCTTGACGATATCGGGGTTATGTTCGACCTGACGCTGCACGGCGCGGGGCGAAAATACGATCTGGCCAGGCTGTTGGTCGAGCCGCCCTTCCTGGCGCTGACGCTGTCGGTGCTGGCGGCGGCGGCCCTTGCTTTCCTGCACGGGCTCGGCCGGTTCGGACCGCCGCGCACCGAGGCCCGGGCGATTGCCTTCGGCAAACAGGCGCTGGTCGACACCACGGCGATGCTTTTGAAGCGCGCCGGGCGGATCGAGGAGCTCGGCGACCGTTATGCGGCGCTGATGCGTGCGCGCGCCGGTGCCTTGCTCGGCGCGCCGCAAGGCTTGCCAGGCGAAGCACTCGACCGTTGGCTGGATTCCCGCGACCACGGCGAAACCCAGGGCTTCAGCCGTCGCTTCAAGGCCGCGAACGAAGCTGGGACTCTGGCCCAAATGCATGAAGCAGCGCAGGAGCTGCATGACTGGACGACAAGGAGGCTCGGTGAACGTCGATGATGTGAAGGCCCTGGCGAATGCGATCAGGGAAGAAGTGGCGAAAGCGATCACCGGACAACGCGACACGGTCGATCTGATGCTGACGGCATTGTTCGCCGGCGGACACATATTGCTGGAAGGCCCGCCGGGAACCGCCAAGACGATGACCGCGCGCTGCTTCGCGCAAGCGCTCGGCGTCGCCTATGGCCGCATCCAGTTCACGCCCGACCTGATGCCCGGCGATATCGTCGGCTCCAACATCTACAATTTCCAGAGCGGGCAGTTCACACTGACGCGCGGCCCGATCTTCTGCGACCTCCTGCTTGCCGACGAAATCAACCGCACGCCGCCGAAGACGCAGGCGGCACTGCTGGAAGCCATGCAGGAACATGCCGTCACCTTCGACGGCACCACGCATGCGCTCAGCCAGAACTTCATGGTGGTGGCAACGCAGAACCCGATCGAGCATCAGGGCGTCTATCCCCTGCCCGAAGCCCAGCTCGACCGCTTCCTGTTCAAGCACAGGGTAAGCTATCCCGATGCACAGGAGGAACGTGCCATCATCGTGCATCACGGCGGCGGCTCCGCCTCGCACGACATCCAGCAATACGGCATCAAGGCACAGACCGACCGAAAGACGCTGGAGGCCGCACTTGCCACCGTCGGCGATGTCACGCTGGTCGACGATATCGTCGGCTACATCGCGGCCCTTGTGCGCGGCACGCGCGAAAGTCCGGATCTGGAGGTTGGCGCCAGTCCTCGCGCCGGCGCCATGCTGGCCCGGGCCGCCCGCGCCAGGGCAGCGCTCGACGGCCGCGCCTATGTCATCCCCGACGACGTCAAGGCGCTCGCCGTGCCGACGCTGCGCCACCGCGTCATCCTGTCGCCGGCGGCGCAGATCGACGGGCGGCTGGTCGAGCAGATCGTCTCGGACCTTGTCGACCAGACGGCAGCGCCCCGTTGATCTACCCAAGCGGCAGAGCGGTCTGGGCAGCGGCGGCGGGTGCCATCCCCGCCTTCCTGATCGCGCTTGCGCTGCCCTCCTTCTGGTATCTCGGCCTGTTGTGGATCTGCATTCTGCTCGCCTTCCTGGCGGTCGACGCGGCGGCCGGGCGCGGACGCGCCTCACTCACCGCCAGTCTTTCGGCGCCGCCGCAAGTCGGCGTCGGCGGGCGTTTCACCCTCCATGTCGCGGCCAGCCTCGGCGGGCGGGCGCGCAGGCTGCAGGCGCGCGTCGGCCACGATCAGCGGCTGGCGCCGGTCGGTGGCACCGGTGGCGCCCTGCCCGCCAATGGCGGCACGCTCGACCTCGAATTCGATGCGCTCAGACGCGGCATCGCCAGTTTCGACCGGCTGTGGCTGCGCTGGAACGGCCCGTTCGGGTTGACCTGGAACCAGGTCGTCCTGCCGATGGACCGCAAGGTGGCGGTGCTGCCCGATGTCAGAAGCGCGCGCGATGAGGCGATCACTCTGCTGCAGCGCTCCGCGCTCGCCGACGGCCACGCGCAAAGGCGGGCCGGCCAGGGCCGCGAGTTCGAGTCGCTGAAGGACTATCAGCCAGGCATGGGCCGGCGGATGATCGACTGGAAGCGCAGCGCGCGCCACGGCAAGCTTTTGGCACGCGAATTCCGCGTCGAGGAGAACAACAACATCGTGCTGGCGATCGACTGCGGACGGCTGATGTGCGAGCCGGTCGACGGCGTGCCGAAGGTTGATCGGGCGGTGACGGCAGCACTTCTGTCGGCCTTCATTGCGCTGAAGGGCGGCGACCTCGTCAGCCTGTTCTCCTTCGACGCCAAGCCGCGTGTCTCGAGCGGCGCGGTACGCGGCTCGCCGAGTTTCATGATGATCCAGAAGCGGGCGGCCGAGATCGACTATTCCAGCGAGGAGACCAATTTCACGCTGGCGCTCACGACGCTGGCGGCCAAGCTTGACCGTCGCTCGCTGGTCATCATCTTCACCGATTTCGTCGACCCGATCAGCGCCGAGCTGATGCTGCGCACCGTCGGTCGGCTGACCGAGCGGCATCTGGTGCTGTTCATGCTGATGAAGGATGTCGAACTGGAGACGCTGGCCGACATGCAACCCACGAACCCCGAGGATGTGGCCCGCGCAGTCACCGCCGGCGGCCTGCTTCGGGAGCGGCAAGTGGTGATTGGGCGGCTGCGGCTGCTTGGTGCGCATGTGATCGAGGCCGACCACCAACGCCTCGGTCCGGCGCTGGTCGAGCGTTATATCCAGCTCAAGGAGGAGAACCTCCTATGACGCTGCCCACAGGCACCGATGCCGTACGCCAGTCGCTGGCAAGCTTCCGCCAGGAGCGCGAGGCCGACTGGAAGGCGTTCGAGGCGCTGCTTTCGCGGGTCGAAAAACGCGCACCGCGTACCCTCTCGGAAGACGAGCTTCTGTCGCTGCCGCTGCTTTATCGCTCGGCGCTGTCCTCGCTCTCGGTGGCGCGCGCGACGTCGCTCGACAGCGCGCTGATCGCCTATCTGGAGGCGCTCAGCCTGCGCGGCTATTTCTATCTCTATGGCGCACGGCGCGGCCTGAGGCAGCGCGTCGGCGATTTCTTCCTGCGCGACTGGCCGGCGGCGATCCGCGATCTGTGGCGCGAGACCTGGGTGTCGGTCGGTCTGACGGTGATCGGCGCCATTGCCGCTTACTGGCTGGTGGCCTCCGACAGCCGCTGGTACGATGCCATCATTGCGCCCAGCCTCGCCGGCGGGCGTAATCCGGATTCGTCGGTCGAGGCGCTGCGCAGCGTGCTTTATGACAACGGCGGCGGCCATTTCCTGTCCGGCTTTGCCGCCTATCTATTTACCCACAACACGCAAGTGGCGATCCTGGCCTTTGCGCTGGGCTTCGCCTTCGCGGTGCCCAGTGTACTGATCATCCTGATGAACGGATGTATGCTGGGCGCGCTCTTCCAGGTCTACGCGGCCAAGGGGTTGGGCTTCGAGCTTGGCGGCTGGCTGTCGATCCACGGCACGACGGAATTGTTCGCCATCGCGCTGGCTGGTGCGGCAGGCATGCGGATCGGCACGCGTATAGCGTTCCCCGGCGAACTGACCCGAATGGCCGCCGCGGCCCAGGCCGGGCGGGTGGCGGCGACCGCCATGGTCGGCGTCATGGTGATGCTTCTGTTTGCCGGCCTGCTCGAAGGCATCGGCCGGCAGACGATTACCACCGATGCGGCGCGCTACGCCATCGGCGGCGGCATGCTGGCGTTATGGATCGCCTATTTCTACCTGTTCCGGATGGTGCGGCATGGCAACGGCTAGGAACCCTGCCGCGCTGATAAGGCCTCTGATCACGCCGGAAGGTGTCGACCTCAAGGTCAAGCTGGCGGACGCGGGTACGCGGGCCGCGGCCTTCCTGCTCGATGTGGTGATCATTGTCGCTGCCGCCATTGCGGTCACCCTCGTCGTCATCTTCGGCCTCGGCGGCCTTGGCGTGAAGGAGGCGGTGCCGCTCTTCATCGTCTGGATGATCTTCATCTTCCTGCTGCGCAACGCCTATTTCATCGCCTTCGAGGCGGGGCGGCGGGCCGCGACGCCCGGCAAGCGGATCGTTGGCGTGCGGGTCGCCTCGCGCAGCGGCGCGGGTCTCACCATCGATCAGGTCATCGCGCGCAACCTGATGCGCGAGATCGAGGTTTTCCTGCCGCTGTCGATCATCGCCGGGCGCGGCGGCGCCGGCGTCGCCGATACGCTGTCGACGATCTTCGGCCTGGTGTGGGCACTACTGTTTTCGCTGTTTCTATTGTTCAACCGCGACCGGCTGCGCATTGGCGACCTGCTTGCCGGAACCTGGGTGGTGGAGACGCCGAAATTCAAGCTGGTGGAGGACCTTTCGCAGCGGCAAGACCCGATTGCCAAGCGCTTCCATTTCAACCCGGCGCAGCTCGACGCCTATGGCATAGCCGAGTTGCACAAGCTGGAAGAAGTGCTGCGCCGCGATGACTATTTCGCGATGAAGGCGGTGGCGGAAACGATCAGCCGCAAGATCGGCTCCAACGTCGAGCCGATCGATTCAAAAGCTTTCCTCACCGCCTATTACGGCGAGCTTCGCGCGCATCTGGAGCGGAAGCTTCTGCTGGGGAATCGGAAGG
This sequence comes from Mesorhizobium kamtschaticum, assembly GCF_056174585.1. Taxonomy (NCBI): domain Bacteria; kingdom Pseudomonadati; phylum Pseudomonadota; class Alphaproteobacteria; order Hyphomicrobiales; family Phyllobacteriaceae; genus Mesorhizobium; species Mesorhizobium kamtschaticum. The sequence goes on from NZ_CM149691.1 coordinate 5,466,642, forward strand.
CGGATAAGTACGCGCTGTAGCGCGTGGCCAAGCCGAATCCGACCTGCCCTACCCCAACCACTTCTCATAGTCGGCCACCAGCAGGTGCACCGGTGCGACGTCCTCGTCGATGTTGGAGAAGCGGCCGATCGTCTCGCGAAACACGTTGTCGGTGAGATCGTCGTTGACGGTCGAGACCTCGCCGATCAGCACGTCCTTGCCCTCGGCCCAGAAGGCGTGCCAGACGCCGGGCAGCAACGTGACGCTCTGGCCTGGGTCGAGCTTCAGGAGGCCGCCAGCCGGCAGCCGATGGATGGTTCCGTCGACCGGCACCGACACCTCGGCCTTGGGATCGATGCCGCCGTCGCGGTCGTGCATGAACAGTTCCAGCACCAGCTTGCCGCCGCCGCGGTTGATGATGTCCTCGGCCTTGATGTTGTGGCGGTGCATCGGCGACAGCTGATCCTTGCGCGAGATCATGATCTTCTCGGCGTAGAGCATGCCCATGCCCTTCTTCATGTCCTCGTAGCGGCCGTTGCGCACGGTGAACAGGAACAGGCCGAGATCCTTGAACTTCTCCTGTCCGTAGTCGGTGATGTCCCAGCCGAGCCGCGAGGTGAAGATCGCCGAAGAATCGACCTGACGCGCCTTCATCTCCTCGGGCGACCAGTAGGCGAAGGGCGGCATGATGTAGCCGAACGAGCGGATGAAAGCGTCGGCTTCGCGGATGATGTCGTTGATGGCGGAGCGTTTCATGATCGTGACCCTTCGTGTCGACACGTTTTAGGTTGTTGCATGTCGTCATCCCAAAACCGCTGGGCACTTTTGGGCGACATGCATTGCAAATCGCATAGCCGAACACCGCTGCGGTGTCGATCCATGTCGCTGCCTGCCATGCCCTTTGCTACCCTCGGATGGCCCACCGATCCGATCCGCTGGCCGCGTGACATCGCCGGCTTTCAGGCTCATAAACCCTGCGAAATTCTCACAGGGATAGAAGATGCCGACGATCCACGACCTTGATACGCCGTCGATCCTGATCGACGCCGCACGCGCCGAAGCCAACATTGCCCGCGCACAGGCCCATGCCGACAGAAACGGGCTGAAGCTCAGGCCGCACATCAAGACGCACAAGCTGCCCTATTGGGCGAAGAAGCAGGTGGCGGCGGGTGCCGTCGGCATCACTTGCCAGAAGATCGGCGAGGCCGAGGTGATGGCCGATGCCGGGTTGTCCGACATCTTCCTGCCCTACAACATCCTTGGCCGCGCCAAGCTGGAACGGCTGAAGGCGCTGCACGGTCGCGTGACGCTGTCGGTGACCGCGGACAGCACGGAGACGCTGGGAGGACTCGCGGCGGTTTTCACCGATGCCGGCCATCCTCTGCCGGTGCTGGTCGAATGTGACACCGGCATGGGCCGTTGCGGCGCGCAAACGGCTGATGAAGCGGTGGCGCTGGCAAGGCTGATCGACAAGGCCAGTGGCCTGATCTTCGGTGGACTCATGACCTATCCGGCCGCCGGCCGCGCGGCGGAGGCCGAGGCCTGGCTCGCCAACGCCAAGCAGGCGCTGGCCGCTTCGGGTCTCGCCTGCGAACGCATCTCCAGCGGTGGCACACCTGACATGTGGCGTTCCGTCGATGCCTCCGTCGTCACCGAATATCGCCCCGGCACCTACATCTATCTCGACCGCTATCAGGTCGCCAAAGGCGTCGGCACCTTGGACGATTGCGCGCTGACGGTGCTGTCGACGGTGGTCAGCCATCCGACGCCAACACGCGCCATTCTGGACAGCGGCAGCAAGGCGCTGTCCAGCGACACGCTGGGGCTAAAAGATTTTGGCGAACTGCTCGGCGCTCCCGACGCAAGGGTCACCGGGCTCAGTGAAGAACATGGCACAGTCACGCTTTCCGGTGACGCGAAGCTGCGCATCGGCGAGCGCGTGCGCGTGGTGCCCGACCATTGCTGCGTCGTTACCAATTTGTTCAACGAGGTCAGTCTGATCGACGGCGAGAAGGTGCTGGAAACGCTGCCGGTGGCAGCGCGGGGCCTGATGGCCTGACCGCTTACGGGAGGCAACAGGTGAATTAGGCCGGTTGCCTCTCGGCCTGCCGCGCCGCCACCCGCCGCATGGCAATCACCCGGCGGCGGCGGATTTCGGTGCGCATTGCCATCAGATGCAGCGCGAAGAACAGCACGGTGAAGCCGACAGCCATGACCAGCAGCGGCCAAAGCAGGCTGGGGTCGATGGTCGGGCCACCAAGCCGGAACACCGAGGCCGGCTGGTGCAGCGTGTTCCACCAGTCGACCGAGAATTTGATGATCGGGATGTTGATGAAGCCGACCAGCGTGATGATGGCGGCGGCCCAGGCGGCGCGGCTGGCATCGTCGAGCGCGCGGGTCAGTGCGATGATGCCGAGATACATCAGGAACAGCACGAAGACAGAGGTTAGGCGCGCATCCCACACCCACCAGGTGCCCCACATCGGCTTGCCCAGATCGAACCGGTGATCAGCGCCAGTGCGGTGAAGACGGCACCGATGGGGGCCGCCGATTTCAGCGCGACGTCGGCGAGCGGATGGCGCCAGACCAGCGTGCCAAGGGCCGAGACCGCCATCAGCGTGTAGCACATCATGGCGAGCCAGGCGAAAGGCACGTGGATGTACATGATGCGGACGGTGATGCCTTGCTGGAAATCCTCAGGCGCGGCGAAGCTCATATAGAGGCCGACGGCAAGGATGAGTGCAGCGATCGTTGCCAGCCATGGCACGACCTTGTCGGCCAGTCCGACGAAGCGTGTCGGGTTGGCAAGGTCCATCCAGCCGGTCAGGCGTGAAGTCGTATCGCTCATACGACTTTACATAGACCGCCGGGGCAATTGGGGCAATCGAGCGGTGGTGTCGCAGTGTGGGGAGCGTTCTTCCTTCTCCCGCCCGGGAGAAGGAACGAGTTAGGCGGCCGCGTCCTGCACGGAGCGGCTGAGGCGGCGGACTTCCTCGTCGTTGAGCAGGCCGCCGGCGCGCAGCAGGCTGGCGAAGCGGCCGTTGCGCAGCGACAGTTCGGCGAAGCCACCCATTTCGACCACCCTGCCCTTGTCCATGAACACGACCAGATCGGCGTCGCGAACGGTGGTCAGGCGGTGGGCGATGATGAAGGTGGTGCGGTCGCGGCGCAACTCGTCGATCGCTTCCTTGACCCGGTCCTCGGTCTCGACGTCGAGCGCGCTGGTCGCCTCGTCGAGCACCAGGATCGGGGCATCCTTAAGCACGGCACGCGCGATGGCGATGCGCTGGCGCTCGCCGCCCGACAGCTGGCCGCCACGTTCGCCGACCACCGTGTCGTAGCCATTGCTCTTGGCCAGGATGAAGTCCTGTGCGGCCGCCGCGGTGGCAGCGGCATGGATCTCGTCATTGCTGGCTTCGGCACGGCCGACACGGATGTTGTCCTCGATCGAGCGGTTGAGAAGCCCGGCATCCTGGAACACGGTGGCGATCGAATGGCGCAGCGACTTGCGGGTCACGGTGCGAGTATCGATGCCGTCGATCAGGATGCGGCCGCTGGACGGCGAGAAGACGCGCTGCAGCAGATTGATGAGCGTGGTCTTGCCGGCACCCGTCGGTCCGACGATGGCAACGGTCTGGCCGGCCTGAACCTCGAAGGACACGTCGCTGACGCCCTGCCCCGAATTGGCGAATTCGAAGCCGACATCCTCGAAACGGACATGGCCGGTGACGTTGGTGAGGTCGCGCAGGCCATCCGGCTCGGCGGCATCGGCAGCCGAGTCTTCGAGCTTGTAGAATTCCTCGAGCTTGGCGCGGGCTTCCGAAATCTGGTTGGCGAAAGCCGACAGCTGGTCGAGACGGGAGATGAGCAGCGTCGCGAAGCCGGTGAAGGCAACAACGTCGCCGACGCGCAGCTGGCCATGGGTGACCAGATAGGCGCCGATGATCAGCACGACCATCATCGATATGGTCGAGGACAGGCGCTGCAGCGCATTGGCGATCGCCCACCAGTCGAGCACGGGGTTTTGCGCGTCGAGCAGGTTCCTGACATAACGGCGCAGCGTCTCGGCCTCGTGGCCAAGGCGATTGTAGCTCTGCAGCACGGCGACGTTGCTGACCGAGTCGGTCACATGCGCGAACACCTTGTGGTAGTGGCGCTCGACGGCGGCCTGGCCTGCCTTGGTCCGCTTCATCACCAGCCGGCCGATGCCGACATAGAGCACGCCAAGCGCGAGCAGCACCATCGACATGCGCACATCCATGCTGAGTGCCGTCGGCACCAGCAGGACCAGCGTAACGGCCGTGGACAAATGCTGGCGCATGAATTCGAGCCATAGGCTGAACAGCGTCTCGACCGCGCGCAACAGCGTGTGCAAGGCGTTGGAAGTTCCGCGCTGATGATGCCAGGCGAGCGGCATGGTGATCACGCGTTCAAAGGACTCGCAGAGCACTTCCGAGCGGCGGGCATGGGCAAAGCGATCGGCGCCGCGCGCCACAAGCACAAAGGCAACGACACTGAAGACGCCGAGGGCGGCCCAGAGAGCGAGCATTGAAAAAACCGGACCGTGGCTGGAGATAGCGTCGATCACTCGACCAAACAGGATCGACTCAACGATCGCAATCGTGGCCAGCGCGACATTGGCGCCGCAAATCAGCGCGACGCGCTTCTTGTCGGATGCCAGATAGCCCAGCGCTCTCCAATAGATTTGCAGAAGTGACACTTCAGCTACTCCGCCAACTCTCTATTGTGCCCAATACCAATATTGTGCACTGCACCATTCCTTGACACGTAACGGTTGATGCGTCGCAAAACAATGCCCGTCTATCGCTTCCGTTCCCATTTAGCGAACAAAACATGACGACGATGCGAAATCTGACGTGATCACCTAACGGTTTGAGATAAAAGGTGAAATGCCAGCCTTGCGGCAAAATCATGGCAGTGGCCGAGCACTGCCACATTTTTAATCACGACCGTATTGCAAGGTTTAATCGGGAGGCATCTTGCGGGCGCAGTGGCGGACCGCGTGCAAGTAACGAGACGCAGCGTCGCGCGTCCCGAAGGACGCGCGAACAATCAACCCAAGCTGTTGATTTTACGCCGGTATCTTGACCACGATCTCGGTCTGAGTGCCGGCTTTGGGTTCGAATGAAGCGGACTTTGTTTTCGAACCATCGACTTCAAGCGAGATCGTCTTGGTCTTTTTGTCGCGAACGACCTGAACCCTGATCTCTGCGCCCAGCATCTTGAGCGTGGCGTGGTAGCCATCCCAGTGGCTGGGCAGCTTCGGCCGGAACGTGATCTGCTTGCCGCGCCGTTCGATGCCGAGGATGCCCTCCACCGCCGCCCGGTAGAGCCAGCCCGCCGAGCCGGTGTACCAGGTCCAGCCGCCGCGCCCGCCCTTGTCGTCTCCGGCATAGATATCGGCCGCGACCACGTAGGGTTCGACACGATAGTGTTCGGCCGAAACCTCGTCGAATGCGTGGTTGACCGGGTTCAGCATCGAGAAGCAGCGATAGGCTTCGTCGGTCTGTCCCATCTCGGCCAGCGCGATGACGAACCATGTGGCGGCGTGGGTGTACTGGCCGCCATTCTCGCGCACGCCCGGCGGATAGCTCTTGATGTAGCCCGGGTCCTTCTGCGTCTTCGAGAAGGGCGGCGTGAACAGTTTGACGATCTTGAGCCTGTCGTCGACGAGCAGCTTCGTCGCCTGTTGCATGGCAGTCGTCGACCGTGCCGGGTCGCCCTCGCCCGAAAGCACGCTCCAGGACTGGGCGATGGAGTCGATCCTGCACTCTTCGGATGTACGCGATCCCAAAGGCGTGCCGTCGTCAAAACTGCCGCGCCGGTACCATTCGCCGTCCCATGCCGTGCTCTCGAGCGCCCGCTTCAGCGCCTCGGCATGCTTTGCCCAGGCCTGAGCGCGCTTGCTGTCGCCCTCGCTCTTGGCAACAGGCGCGAAATCGCCGAGCGTCTTGAGCAGGAACCAGCCCAGCCACACGCTCTCGCCCTTGCCCTGCTCGCCGACGCGGTTCATGCCGTCGTTCCAGTCGCCGCCAAGGATGAGCGGCAGGCCGGCAGGACTGCTGCGCTTGATGGCAAGGTCGAGCGCCCGCGCGCAATGGTCGTATAGCGAGACCGTCTTCTTCGAGATTTCGGGTGTGAAGAAGGCGTCGTGCTCGCCCTCACCCAGCGCCTGCCCGTCGATGAAGGGCAGTTGCTCCTTCAGGATGCCGGCATCGCCGGTCACCTGGAGATAGCGCGCCGTGGCGTGGGCCAGCCAGACCACATCGTCGGAGATCATGGTGCGCACGCCGGCTCCGGTGCGCGGCAGCCACCAATGCTGCACGTCGCCCTCCGGGAACTGCCGCCGTGCGGCGTTGAGGATCTGGTCGCGCGCCAGCGTCGGATCATGCGCCAGCAGCGCCAGCGTGTCCTGCAACTGGTCGCGGAAGCCGAAGGCACCGCTTGCCTGATAGAAGGCCGAGCGGGCGCGAATGCGGCAGGCAAGACTCTGATAGGGCAGCCAGTGATTGACCATGGCATCGAGCGCCTTGTCCGGCGTCTCGACCTGGATGGTATCGAGGAACGCACGCCACTCGCGCTCGTTGTCGGCCAGGCGCTGGTCGAAATCCTTGCCCCGATGCGTCTGCACCAGCGCGCTCGCCTGCGCAGAAGAATCGGCATCGCCGAGCAACCACAGCAGCGTGACGTCGCCGCCGGCCGGGATCTCGACGTCGCGGGCGATCGCCGCGCAAGGATCGTCTCCGGCCTCGACACGACCCGACAGCGCGGCACCGCTCAGCACCGCCTGCGGCAGCTCGCTGGACCCATGTCGGCCGAGGAACTCCGGGCGATCAGTCGTGACCGAATGGACAGCGGCATCGGCGGCGAGGAAGGCTACGCGCTCGCTGAAATCGAGCCCGTAGGGGTTTTGCGCCAGCAACGCGCCGGTCGCTCTGTCGCGCGACGGGACGATGGTTGCCGCGGTGCGCGACCGATGCCCGCCAAGCACCCATTCGGCATAGGCATAGATGCGCAGCCGCGCCGGCACCGAGCCGGAGTTCTGGATGCGCAGCCGCGAAATCTTCACCGGATCGATGGGGTCAACGACATGGGTCAGGTCCATCGACAACGGCCCGCGCTTGGCGCGGAAGGTCGAGAAGCCCTGGCCATGCCATGCCTCGTAGGTCATGGAGGGATCGCGCACCACCGCGGCGATCGGCGAGAACGCCCTGCCGCTGGCCTGATCGTAGATATAGATGCCCTCGCCCGGCCTGTTCGAGACCGGATCGTTCGACCACGGCGTCAGCTGGTAGTCGCGGCTGTTGCGGCTCCAGGTGAAAGCAGCTCCCTCGGCCGAGGTGTGGAAGCCGAACGAGGCGTTGGAGACGACATTGATCCACGGCTGCGGTGTGGTGCGCCGGCCAGCCAGACGCACCACATAGTGGCGTCCGTCGCCGTCGAAGCCGCCAAAGCCGTTCCATTGGCTGAGGCCCGTGCCATCGGCGCGGACATCCATAACGGCCTGCGAGGCAAAGGCATGCGCCACCGGCGCCGAAATGTCGCGCAGAGCCGGCAATCCGGTCGGCAGCAAGGCGTCGCGCGCCTGCAAGGCAGCCGCCTCGGCCCGCTCGATCTGATCGAAGATGGTGCCGTTGCGGGTATGCAGCACCACGCGGGCGACGGCGAGCAGCGTCTTGTAGGTGGTCTCTTCCATCAGGTCGCGGCGCACCGCGAAAATGTGCTGGCGGGGACCCAGTTCCTTGCCGCGCAGACGGCTGTTTTCGCACAGTGTCTCGACCGCACGCTGCAGGTCCTGGACGTAGGATGAGGCCTGCTCGTTGACGACGACGAAGTCGATCATCATGCCGCGGGTGCGCATATATTCCTGGAAACGCAGCGCCTGGGCGACGATCTCCAGATCGGCGACGTCGCCGATCCTGACCAGGAAAATCGGGAAATCGCCCGAAATGCTGGTCGGCCACAGGCTCGACTGCTTGCCCAGGCCCGAGGCGAGGGATTCGGCGGGCAGGCGCAGGAACGCATCGGGGTAGATCAGATAGCGCGCCAGTTTCTGCACATTGGCGGCATCGGTCAGGCTGAGACCCATATGACGGGTCTGCACCTGGCTGCGCGTCCAGGCAAGCATGGCCTGACGGGCAAAGCTCTCCTGATGGTCGAGCCGGTTTATCGCTTCTTCCAGCTCGGTGCGGTTGGCCCCGACCACGGTCCAGAAGGTCAGCGATATCTTCTTGTTGGCGGGCACGCGCACCTGGCGGCGCAGCGAGGCGATGGGATCGAGCGTGAAGCCCGAATGACCGCCGAGCCGGGCGCCCGGATCGAAGGCGGCGGCATCGACGATGGAGCGGCCGCGGCCGATGAAGGCGCGCCTGTCGGTCTCGGCCTCGGCATCGCGCGCCGGTCCAGACGGATCGGTGACGAAATGCGCCAGGGTGATATCAGGCTCACTGGTTTCGCGCTTGCGGCGCGTGGCGAAGATCGCGCCTTTGTTGGCGGCGATTTCGGTCTCGACGAACATTTTCGAGAAGGCCGGATGCGCGTTGTCGGAAGCCTCCGAACCGAGCACCAGTTCGGCAAAGGACGTCACCTCGATGTGACGATCGGATATGCTTTCATTGTAGAGCGTGATGCGACGGCCTTCGCCATTGCCTTCGGAAACGACGATGCATTCGACCTCGGAGCGCAACGTGCCGACCGATTTGACGAAGCTCGCCTTGTCGTCGGAGAACAGGGTCTGCACCTTCTCCTCGGCCGCGCGCTTTGGCTCCGCCGTTGCCGACCACCAGTCTCCAGTGCCGACGTCACGCAGGAAGATGTAGGAGCCCAGGCGGTCCTCGACCGGGTCGGGCTGCCAGCGGGTCACCGACAGATCGCCCCAGCGGCTGTAGCCGGAACCGGTCGCCGTCACCATCACCGAATAGCGGCCGTTCGACATCACATTGGTCGAACGCAGCGCCCGCAAGGGATCGAGCACGATGCGGGTGTCGGGGCTCTCGGTTTCAGTCTCGTCTTTCGCTCGCTCGTCCGCTTCGGTCCTGACGGTCGCGGTCGGGATGTCGCGCGGCGCCCTTTCCTGCAGCAAGAGTTCAGCCGATTCAATGACCGGATCGCTGTGGAAACGGTCGCGCAGGCGACCCTCGAAGATCGCGTCGGCGACCGCCGCGATCGACATGCCCGAATGGTGAGCATAGTAATTCAGCACCACCGCGTGGTTGGTGCCTTCAGGCACGCGCTGCGGCGTGAAATCGACCGCATCGTAGTAGCCGTGAGGGCCAAGCGCACCGATCTCGCGCAGCCGGGCCAGATTCTGCACGGCTTCACGCGGGTTGAATTGCGCCGCCAATATGGTGGCGTAAGGCGCGATCACCGTGTTCTGGCCAAGGCCGCGTTTCAGACCAAGACCGGGCACGCCGAAATTGGTGTACTGATAGGTCAGTTCCCGGTCGCGGGCGTTGTAGGCCGCTTCGGAAATGCCCCACGGCACGTTCTTCTGGCGACCGTACTGGATCTGGCGCTTGATGATCAGCTTGCTGGTCTGGTTGAGAATCGAGCCTTGCGGCTCCTTCATCACCAGCGGCGGCATCAGATACTCGAACATCGAGCCCGACCAGGACATCAGTGCACCCTGGAAACCGATCTCGACGATCGGGCGGCCGAGCCGGAACCAGTGCTCGGTCGGCAGGTCGCCCTTGGCGATGGCGAACAGGCTGGTCAGCCGCGCCTCGGAGGCGAGAAGGTCGTAGCAGCTTTCGTCGAGCTGATGCTCCTCGACCCGGTAACCGATCGACAGCAGCTTGCGCTCCGGCCGCAGCAGGAAGGAGAACTCCATCTCGAAGGCGAAACGGCGCGTGCGCTCGCGCAAGGTCAGGAGCTTGGCGCGCAGCGCCTCGACTGCGTTGTCGTCGCTATGGGCGTCGTGGACATGCGCCTCGCAGGTGGCTTCCAGCCTCGCCGCCCAGTCGACGATGACGTCGCTCTTGGCCGATGCCGCTTCGGTGTGGATGGCGGTGGCCAGCTTGCGGATTTCGCCCGCCAGCACGGCGAGGTTGATGGTACGGATCGAGGCCATTTCCGGCTGTGCCTTGATCGTTTCAACGGCGCGCCGCATGCCGTCCAGGCGGTCGACGAGACGCTGGCGCAGAGGCCTGAGCTGACGGCGGTCGTCAGGCAACTCATCGAGGCTTTCGCTCAGAATGGTCACCGTGTCGAGAATGCCTTCGAAATCACCCTGGAGGTGGACGGAAGGCGCTTCCGCCCATTCGGCACAGGCAGCCGCCACCGCCACCAGGTGACCGGCGAGATTGCCGCTGTCGACGGCAGAAATATAAAGCGGATAGAGCGGCTTCAGCGTCGTGGTGTCGTACCAGTTGAAGAGATGGCCGCGGTGGCGCGGCATGCTCTCGATGGTCGTCATGGTGGCGTCGATGCGGGTTATGGCATCGGACAGGCTGATCCAGCCGAAATCACGCGCCGAAACCACCGACAGCAGGTAGACACCGACGTTGGTCGGCGACGTGCGCGGTGCCACGACCGGTGCCGGGCTTTCCTGGAAATTGTCCGGCGGCAGATTGTGATGCTCTGCCGTGACGAAGCTTTCGAAATAGTGCCAGGTGCGCCGCGCCACGGTACGCAGTGTATGGATGTCGGCCTGCGATATGCGCAGCCGGTCCTCGGTTTCGGCCGAGCGGCTGATCCAGCTGGCGATCGCCGGCGAGCCGATCCAGAACAGGGCGAAGAAGAAGGCGACGAAGGCGCCGGTGGAATCAGCCAGCACCGGAATGGCGAGGCCGACAAAACCGATGATCACGGCGCCGTACATCATGCCGTAATAGGAGCCGACATCGTTGTCGCCGGCCTTGTGCGCCTGCGAGGCGGTGCGCCATTCCAGCAGATTCTGGCGGCTGACGAACAACCGGTAGAGCGTGCGCACGATGGCGTCGCCCATCATCCAGGCATTGTGCGCCATCAGCACGATCTTCAGCGCCACCATGGCGGTGCCGAAGGCGACGTCGCGAGCGAGAGCAGAGAAATGACCACGCGGAGTCTGGTCGCCGCTCTTGGGCAGGATGGCGTTGACGACGTCGAAGGTCGGCGCCATGAACAGGCTGAGGATCAGCAGCGCCTGCCATTGCGCGGCCTGGGTGAAGGGCAGCAAGGTCCAGCCTGCGATCGCCGCCATCACCCAGAAGATCGGCGTCAGCGAGCGGCGCAGATTGTCGACCATCTTCCAGCGCGACAGGGCCGGAACGCCGGAGCGCGGATCGAGGATGAAGCCCAGCAACTGCCAGTCGCCGCGTGCCCAGCGATGGTGGCGCGAGGCGTCGACCGAGTAGCGGGTCGGATAGTCCTCGACCAGTTCGACGTCGGTGACAAGTGCTGCACGCGCCAGCGCGCCTTCGAGCAGGTCGTGGCTGAGGATGGTGTTTTCCTCGATACGGCCTTGCAGGGCGGCCTCGAAGGCATCGACGTGATAGAGGCCCTTGCCGGTGAAGGACCCGTCGCTGAACACATCCTGATAAATATCCGAGACGGCGAAGACATAGGGGTCGAGGCCGCGATTGGCCGAGAACACGCGCTGGAAGAACGAGGCTTCGTCACCGCTGGTGAGCGAAGCGGTGATGCGCGGCTGCAGGATCGTGTAGCCGGCGGTGACAACGCGCTTCGCCGCGTCGAAATGCGGGCGGTTGAGCGGATGGCAGAGCTTGCCGACAAGGGTCGCCACCGCATCGCGGGTGGTGCGCGTATCGGCATCGAGCGTCATCACATGGACGACTTTTTCCGGCAGCGGCACCTCGAGCGGCAGGAAAGTGGTGTCGCTGTCGCCGCGCAGCAAAAGGTCAAGCTCATGCAGCTTGCCGCGTTTGCGCTCCCAGCCCATCCAGGCCCCTTGAGCGGCGTTGAAGAGCCGGCGGCGGTGCAGGATATAGAAGCGCGGCGCGCCTTCCGAGGGATAGCGGGCGTTGAGACGGGCGATCTCGGCGCGGGCATATTCGAGAATCTCGGTGTCCGCCGCATCAATCTCGATCTTGCTGTCGGGCCAGTCCGACAGCAGCGCGAAATGGATCTCGTCCACCAGATTGGCAAGGTAATGCACTTCGATGTTGCGGATGTTTTCCTCGACATCGTCACGCGAGCCAATCAGCGAAGGCACAACCACCAGCGTGCGCGCCTCGGGCGGCACGCCGTGCCTGTAGTCATAGCCGATCAGGCGTGTCGGCTTGAGGAACAGCGAGACCACGGTGTTGAAGAAAGCGAGTGCGCCCTCGCTTGCCGGCACGGCAAACAGCGCCAGCATCAGCACGATCGAGGTCACCGACAGGCCGAGATTGGCCAACGCATTGCCGGTGAGGACAAGAAGCAGGGCCGTCAATGCGAAGACCGGCAGGACGATGCCAAGCCACCCGGTCTTGGCGAAGGTCCGCTTGGCTATCTGGCTGATCGTCGGCCGATAACCGATCGCCTTTTCCAGCTCCAGCCGGCGCGGGCCGACGAGGAAGAAGCCGACATCGGTATGCGCGGACGGAGCCGGAACGGAATCGTCGCCATCGCCAGCCGGTGCATGTTCGCTGGCGGCGCGTTCGCTGGCGGCCTGGCCGGCCAGTTCGATGGCCTTTTCGGCGACGCGGTACTCCGACAGGTTCGAGCGGCGCGCCAGTTCCTCGATCGCGGTGCGGTATTGGTCGCGCGAGAAGAAGTCGAGCGCGGCGAAATCGGTGCGCTCGCGCAGCACGGTGTCGATGCGGCTGACGCCTTCGAACCAAACCGTCCAGTCGACGTCGTTGATGAGGCGCAGGCCGCGAATGATGTTGCCGGTCGTCACATTGCCGCTGGACAGTGTGTGATGCTCGGAGATGATGATCTCCTCGGCATCGGAGCCGGTCTTTTCAAGCTCGCCTTCCAGCCATTCCAGGGCCTTGCCGGCATTCTGCGATCCATCGCGCAAACGATAAAGCAGCTGGGTGGCGAAGGTGGTGTCCTGCGCGTGGGCCCTGAAATTGGCCAGGATCGCCTGCCGGTCGGCGCTGTCGTCGGTCGCCAGCACCTTGTCGGCCACGTCGTTGGCGATCTGGCGCATCTGGCGGGTGCGATTGACCCTGACCGCCAGCCGGCGGAGATTTTCGATCAGCACGAAGCGCAGAAGCGATGGCAGCGCCCAGAGTTCACCGATCTTCAGCGGCTCGACCGACTGAAAGCCCTGGACGATGGACTTGAACATGGTCGCCGAGACGGAACTGTCCGAATGCGCCACATAGGTCCAGGCCAGCGCCAGCGCACGCGGCACGGTGCCGCCATCAGGCAGTTTCAGCGTCGGCAGCTGACGGTAGAAGCGGCGCGGCAGATCGCGCTTGACCTGGAAAATGGTCTCCTCGACCAGGTAATTGTTGTCGAGCAGCCATTGGGCGGCCGGGGTGATCGTTTCGCCCCTGGCCTGCGCCGCATTGGTCGAACGGTAGACTTCGAGGATCTTCTTGGCGCTGTCGCGGATGCGCGCCTGGAAATCGAACGGGGTTAGGCCGAACAGGTCGGCGAGATCGCCTTTTGCCAGGCTTTCTCCGAGCAGCCGGAGCCGTTCCTCCGGCAGGAATGTCGACCTTATCGGCTCTTCCGTGATGGCCGGGAAGCTCGCGCTGGTCTTCTCGATCTGGGCTGGATTCGTCTGAATATTCATTGAAAATTCCGTAAGCGGGCACTCAGCGGCGTCACCGCCACGGCAATGGCCCTAAAACCGGTTCAAATGCAATTGGTTGCATCAACCCCTATGCCGAAAGTTTGTTTCCGCACCACGACAGGGCGTCCATCTTTCGACCAAACTCAAAGACGAGCGCCCCTCGCTCCCGTCAGGATCGATCGACGGAGAGGATTCGGGCTTTTTCGTGATGCCAGCAAGAGCTTACGCTATATTTCGCCGGCATTGCGATCATGTTTGGAAACAGGCGGTAACCGTTGGCGCGAAAGCGTCAAGCCGCGATGGTTATCCGGATGACGAACAGCGTCGTATCCCGAACGGGCTCAACCCGCAGGACAGGTACATCCGGCCCGAGCAGCAGCGTGTCAAGCGGCCCGAGGCGAATTGACCCGGCGTCGGGGAAAACAGCTTCGCCCTTGTGACAAAGGATGAGGGTCGAACCGGCCTCGGTTGCGATGTCCACAGGCCGCGAAATCGCCAGGCGCTCGACCGAATGCAGCACGCGGCCGCGGCGGGTCATGACGTTGAGATCGGTGATCGGGCCGGCGATCAGGGCGGCACTGGTTGGCAAGTCGGCCGCGAAGAAAAAAGGCGCGGAAGCCGGCGTTAGCGGCACCGCCGGCTGACCGGCGACATCGAGTACGATCCCCTCGCCTTCCAGCACCGACAGCGTGCGGTCGATACCGGCAAAGCTGGAGAATGGCCCGCTACCCTCGACGCGGGCCATCGAGACGCGCCAGTCGAAATCATCGAGCCCGCCGCCGTCAGGCGAGACGGCGATTTCGGTCGTCGTGCCGCCGCCATTCTTCCACGGCATGACGCGGTAGTCGGCGGCACGAAGGATGCGCATGAGGTCAGCCTATCACCCGAGAATGCCGGGCAGGTTGAGCTGGTGCTCCCTGGCGCAGTCGATGGCGATGTCGTAGCCGGCATCGGCGTGGCGCATGACGCCGGTCGCCGGGTCGTTCCACAGCACCCGCTCCAGCCGCCTTGCGGCGTCCGGCGTGCCGTCGGCGACGATGACCATGCCGGCGTGCTGCGAGAAGCCCATGCCGACGCCGCCGCCATGATGCAGCGACACCCAGGTGGCGCCGGACGCGGTGTTGAGCAGCGCGTTGAGCAGCGGCCAGTCGGAGACCGCGTCGGAGCCGTCCTTCATCGCTTCCGTCTCACGGTTCGGCGAAGCGACGGAGCCGGAATCGAGGTGATCGCGGCCGATGACGACCGGCGCCTTGAGCTCGCCCTTGGCGACCATCTCGTTGAAGGCTAGGCCGAGCCTGTGGCGATCGCCAAGACCGACCCAGCAGATGCGCGCCGGCAGGCCCTGAAAGGCAATGCGCTCGCGCGCCATGTCCAGCCAGTTGTGCAGATGGGTGTTGCCAGGCGTCAGTTCGCGCACCTTGGCATCGGTCTTGTAGATATCCTCGGGATCGCCAGAGAGCGCGGCCCAACGGAACGGGCCGATGCCGCGGCAAAACAGCGGGCGGATATAGGCCGGCACAAAGCCGGGGAAGGCAAAGGCGTTCTCGAAACCTTCATCCTTGGCGACCTGGCGGATGTTGTTGCCATAGTCGAGCGTCGGCACGCCGGCGTTCCAGAACGCCACCATCGCCTCGACATGTTCGCGCATGGAAGCGCGTGCGGCCTTCTCGACCGCCTTCGGGTCGCTGACGCGCTTCTCACGCCACTCAGCCATCGTCCAGCCCTTCGGCAGGTAGCCGTTGATTGGATCGTGGGCCGACGTCTGGTCGGTGACCATGTCGGGGCGGATGCCGCGCCTGAACATTTCGGGCACGATCTCGGCCGCATTGCCGAGCAGGCCAACCGACTTCGCTTCGCCGGCCTTGGTCCAGCGCTCGATCATTTCCATCGCCTCGTCAAGCGTCTCCGCCTTCTCGTCGACATAGCGGGTGCGCAGGCGGAAATCGATCGAATCCGGGTTGCATTCGATGGCAAGGCAGCAGGCGCCGGCCATGACAGCGGCCAGCGGCTGGGCGCCGCCCATCCCGCCGAGGCCGCCGGTCAGGATCCATTTGCCCTTGAGGTTGCCGCCATAGTGCTGGCGGCCGGCCTCGACGAAGGTCTCGTAGGTGCCCTGCACAATGCCTTGCGTGCCGATGTAGATCCACGAGCCGGCCGTCATCTGGCCGTACATCATCAAGCCCTTCTTATCGAGCTCGTTGAATTTGTCCCAATTCGCCCAGTGCGGCACGAGGTTGGAATTGGCAATCAGCACACGCGGCGCATCGGCGTGGGTGCGAAAAACGCCGACCGGCTTGCCCGATTGCACCAAAAGTGTCTCGTCCTCACCAAGCGTCTTCAGCGAGGCGACGATGCTGTCAAAGTCGTTCCAGGTGCGCGCGGCCCGGCCAATGCCGCCATAGACGACCAGTTCGTTGGGGTTTTCGGCAACCTCGGGGTCGAGATTGTTCATCAGCATGCGCAACGGCGCCTCGGTCGTCCAATAGCGGGCGTTGAGCTTGTCGCCGCGCGGCGCGCGGACTTCACGGATGTTGTGGCGAGGATTGTTCATCATTGTCCCTTTCGAGTAAGGCGGCGCGCGTCAGCGCCCGGCCCAGTCAATGGCGGTTTCGAGAATCTGCTTCAGCGTTGCGCGGATCGGCGCAGCGAAATCGGCGTCATACGGTACCGGCCAATTGTCCGGCTCACCCTGTTCCTCGGGCTCGCGCATGTAGCCGCGGTTGGAGAGTTCCATCTGCAAGGCGTGGACACCCTGTTGCGGCTGGCCAAAATGGCGTGTGATCCAGCCGCCCTTGAAGCGGCCGTTGACGACAGAGGTTTCGCCGGTCTCAGTCATGATCTGGCTGACCATTGCCTGCAGATTCGGATCGGCGCTCTTGCCGTCATTGGTGCCGAGGTTGAACACCGGCAGCGTGCCTTCGAACAGGCGCGGCAGCACCGAGCGGATCGAGTGGCAATCGTAGAGGACGATCTTGTCGTGCAGGCCACGCAGCCGGTCGATCTCGGCCTGCAAGGCGGCATGATAAGGCACGAAGAATTTTTCGCGACGCTCGTCGACCTCCGACGGTCCCGGCTCTTCACCTTCGCGGTAGAGCGGATCGCCGTCGAAGGTTTCTGTCGGGCACAGGCCGGTCGTTGCCTGTCCGGGATAGAGCGAGGCGCCCGAGGGATCGCGGTTGACGTCGATGACGGTGCGCGAGATCGCGGTGTGGACGACGGTGGCGCCGAGGCTGCCGGCGAAGTCATAGAGATTGTCGATCCACCAGTCGCAATCGCGGCGGCCGAGCCAGGGCGAGACCAGCCGGTTTTCGAGGCCGGCAAGGTCGATGCCGGTGTGCGGAATCGACACCAGCAGGGGTGCTGTGCCTTGGCTAACGGTGAGCCAGGGTGTGGCGGCCATCACGCCGCTCCCGAAATCGAGGGCAGCGCCACCGCGCCGGCGGCCCTGACGGTCGCGCCGCTGCGCACCATGGCGATTGCCTTTTCCATGTCGGGATGAAAGTGCCGGTCATTGTCGAGATGCGGCACTTCGGCCCGGACCAGTTTGCGCACTGCTTCCAGAGCGGCACTCGACGCCAATGGCGCATGGAAATCGCAACCCTGCGCGGCGGCCAGCAATTCGATGCCGATTACAGCCGTCGCATTCTCGACCATGCCGATCAGCCGGCGCGCGCCATGCGCGGCCATCGAAACGTGGTCTTCCTGATTGGCCGAGGTCGGAATGGAATCGACGCTGGCCGGATAGGCCTTCTGCTTGTTTTCCGAGACGAGTGCCGCCGCCGTCACCTGCGGGATCATGAAGCCGGAGTTCAGGCCGGGCTTGGGCGTCAGGAAGGCTGGCATGCCCGACAGCGCCGGATCGACCAGCATGGCGATGCGGCGTTCCGACAACGAGCCGATCTCGCAGACGGCAAGCGCGATCATATCGGCGGCGAAAGCCACCGGCTCGGCGTGGAAATTGCCACCAGAGAGCGCGGTATCATCCTCGGCGAAGATCAGCGGGTTGTCGGTGACGCCATTGGCTTCGGTGCCGAGCGTGTCGGCGGCCTGGCGCAGCACGGTGAGTGCGGCGCCCATGACCTGTGGCTGGCAGCGCAGGCAATAGGGATCCTGTACGCGCTCGTCGCCGACGCGGTGCGATTCACGGATGGCGCTGCCGGCCATCAGATTGCGCAGCGCGTCTGCCGTCTCGATCTGGCCGGGATGCTTTCTCAGCACATGGATACGCGGATCGAACGGGGCGTCGGAGCCTTTTGCGGCGTCGGTCGACAGTGCGCCGGCGACCAGCGCCGACTGGTAGAGCACTTCGGCCTCGAACAAGGCGGCGAGCGCATAGGCGGTGGAAAACTGCGTACCATTCAGAAGCGCCAGACCTTCCTTGGCGCCCAATGTCACCGGCTCGAGGCCGTGCGAGACAAAAGCGACCTTGGCCGGGAAACGGCCATGTGGCGTAAAACATTCGCCGACGCCGATCATCACCGCCGTCATGTGCGACAGCGGGGCAAGGTCGCCGGAAGCGCCGACGGAGCCTTGCGCCGGCACCACGGGGATCACGTCGTTGGCAAGCATCGCTTCCAGCAGCTCGATGGTTTCGGGCGGACGCCAGAGGCGCCCTGCGCCAGGCTGGCGAGTTTCAGCGCCATCATCAGCCGGGCAATGGCCACCGGCATCGGCTCGCCGACGCCGGCGGCGTGCGACAGCACGATGTTGCGCTGCAAGGTCTCGAGATCGCCAGCCGGGATGCGCACGCTGGCCAGTTTGCCGAAGCCGGTGTTGATGCCGTAGACCGGCTCGCCCTTGGCAACGATCCTGGCGACAGCCTCGGCGCTCGCCTTGATCTTTGGGCGGCAGGCATCATCCAGTTTCGGTACGGCGCCACGATAGATGGCGCGCCAGTCGGCCAGCGTCGCATTGCCGGGCTTCAAGGTCAGTTCGGTCATTGTCCTCTCCAGATGCGGGCATGGAGCGGGTTGAAGCCCATGCGGTAAACGAGTTCGGCGGGACGCTCGATGTCCCAGATCGCCAGATCGGCGGATTTTCCGGCTTCCAGCGTGCCGGCCTTGTCGAGAAGGCCAAGCGCACGAGCGGCCTCGCGGGTGACGCCGGCGAGGCATTCATCGACGGTCAAGCCAAAGAGCGTGGCTGCCATATTCATGGTGAGCAACAGCGAGGTGAGCGGCGATGTGCCGGGATTGCTGTCCGTCGCCACCGCCATCTTGACGCCATGGCGGCGGAGCAGGTCGACAGGCGGCTTCTTGGTTTCGCGGATAAAGTAATAGGCGCCGGGCAGGATGGTCGCCACCGTGCCGGCCTTCGCCATCGCGGCAGCGCCCGCCTCGTCCGTATATTCGAGATGGTCGGCGGACAGCGCGCCATAGCTGGCGGCAAGCGCTGCCCCGTGCAGGTTGGACAGTTGGTCGGCGTGAAGCTTGACCGGCAGGCCCAGGGCCTTGGCGGCATCGAAAACGCGCGCCATCTGCTCAGGGGAGAACGCTATGCCTTCGCAAAAACCGTCGACCGCATCGGCCAGTCCCTCGGCGGCAACCGCTGGAACGATCTGCTTGGCGACCAAATCGATAAAAGCGTCCTTGTCACCCTTGGCTTCAGGCGGCAGTGCGTGCGCAGCGAGGCACGTCGTACGGACGGCGACAGGGCGTTCATTGGCCAACCGGCGGGCGGCACGCAACGACTTCTTCTCATTGTCGAGGTCTAGTCCGTAGCCAGACTTAACCTCGACCGTCGTGACGCCTTCGGCCATCAGCGCATCGAGGCGTGGCAGCGTCTGGGCAACGAGCTCATCCTCGCTGGCCGCGCGCAGCGACTTGACCGAGGAAACAATACCGCCGCCAGCGCGGGCCACTTCTTCATAGGTGGCGCCGGCCAGCCGCATCTCGAATTCGTTGGCGCGGTTGCCAGCATAGACAAGATGGGTGTGGCAATCGATCAGGCCGGGCGTGATCCAGCGGCCCTCGCAATCGATGGTCTCCGCGCCCTGCCTAAGCGAAGCCGGCATGTCCGCTTCGGCGCCGGCATAGACGATAAGCCCGTCGCGGGCAGCAACGGCGCCCTTCTCGACGACGCCGAGGCCAGCTGTGCCGTCGGCCATGGTTGCCAGCCGCGCATTGCGCCACAGACGAAAGCCGCTCTTCCCGTTTGCTCCAACCATCATCTTTTCCATTTGAAAGGATGGCGATTATGTATATACATATTGAAACGCGACGCAAGTGGTCTCGTCGCTCGGGCATGCAGATTTGGAGGCGGACGTGACGGCGATCTTTGCGGAACAGGCGCTGCTGCCCAAGGGCTGGCAAAGCAATGTCAGGATCGCGCTCGATGGAGGCCGTATCGCCACCGTCGATGCGGGCACCACTCCGCAGGCCGGCGACGAGCGCCACGTCATTCTCGTGCCCGGCATGCCCAATCTGCACAGCCACGCCTTCCAGCGCGGCATGGCCGGGCTTGCCGAGCTTCGCGGCCCGTCCGCCGACAGTTTCTGGAGCTGGCGCGAGGTGATGTACCGCTTCGCGCTGTCGATGACACCGGATCAGGTCGAGGCGGTTGCCGCGCAGCTCTATGTCGAGATGCTGGAGGCTGGTTTTTCCCGCGTCGGTGAATTCCACTATTTGCACCACGACCGCGATGGAAAGCCCTACGCCAATCTCGCCGAGATGGCAGAACGGATCGCCGCCGCGGCTGGCGAAACGGGTATCGGCCTGACGCTGCTGCCGGTGTTTATGCGCACTCCTCCTTCGGCGGTGCGGCGCCGAACGAAGGCCAGCGCCGATTCATCAACGATGTGAATCGGTTCTCCCGGCTTGTCGAGAAGAGCCGCGAATCGGTTCGTGCGTTGAATCAAGCCGTCGTCGGCGTCGCCCCGCACAGTCTGCGCGCCGCGACGCCGGAGGAACTGACCCAAATTGCTGCTTTGGCGCCGAATGGGCCGATCCACATCCACGTCGCCGAACAGGTGAAGGAAGTCGAGGATTGCCTCGCCTGGTCCGGCGCGCGCCCGGTCGAATTTCTGCTTGGCGCTGCCGATGTCGACCAGCGCTGGTGCCTGATCCACGCCACCCATATGACCGATGCGGAAACGATCGGCATGGCCAAGAGCGGCGCCATCGCCGGCCTTTGCCCGATCACCGAGGCCAATCTCGGCGACGGCACATTTGCTGCGCCC
Source organism: Mesorhizobium kamtschaticum (assembly GCF_056174585.1). Lineage (NCBI taxonomy): Bacteria > Pseudomonadati > Pseudomonadota > Alphaproteobacteria > Hyphomicrobiales > Phyllobacteriaceae > Mesorhizobium > Mesorhizobium kamtschaticum. The sequence continues at coordinate 5,487,488 of NZ_CM149691.1, forward strand.
TTGTTCGGGGAGCATGGCGGCCGCTTCGGTGTCGGCTCCGATTCCAACGTGCTGATCGGACTGCCCGACGAATTGCGCCAGCTCGAATATTCGCAGCGCCTCGCCCACCGCGCCCGCAATGTCCTTGCCGTGGCCGGGGGCTCGACCGGCCGGGCGCTGTTCGACGCAGCACTTGATGGCGGCAGCGTCGCGCTTGGCGCCGGCGCCTCGCAGATCGCCGTCGGGAGCGCCGCCGATCTTGTCTCGCTCGACGCCAAGACCCCCTCGCTGGCCGGCAAGACCGGCGACGCGATCCTCGACGCCTGGATCTTCGCCAATGGCAGCAAGGTCGACTGCGTCTGGGTGCATGGGCAGAAACAGGTCAGCGGCGGCCGGCATGCCAGACGCGAAGCCATCGCCGAGCGGTTTCGCACTGTGATGACGGCGCTGTCGGCATGAGCACGGTCGAGACAGTTGATGCTGACAGCGGCGGATCGCTGCACCAGCGTATCCTGTCCGACATCAGCGAAAAGATCCTGTCCGGCGCCTGGGCGCCCGGACATCGCATTCCGTTCGAGCATGAGCTGACGACCGAGTACAATTGCTCGCGCATGACGGTGAACAAGGCGCTGTCGCAGCTGGCCAAGGCCGGGCTGATCGAACGCCGCCGCCGCTCAGGCAGCTTTGTCCGCCAGCCGCAGTCGCAGGCAGCGGTGCTGGAACTTCATGACATCAGGATCGAGGTCGAAGCGCTTGGCCTACCCTATCGTTACGAGCGGCTGGAGCGCCTGAAGCGGCGCAGCAACGCGGACGACAGAGCGCTGCTCGGGCTGTCCGTCGCAGGGTCATTGCTATGGGTCGAAGGCCTGCATTTTGCCGGCGAGCGGCCATTCGCACTCGAGCAGCGGCTGATCAATCTTTCGGCGGTCCCTGAAGCCGGAGACGAAGAGTTCAGGGAAATCGCCGCCGGGCCCTGGCTGATCGGCCGCGTGCCCTGGAGCGAGGCCGAACACCGGATCCGTGCCATGGCCGCCGATGAGATTGTTGCCGACGCGCTCGATATCGATCCGGGCGCGCCTTGCCTGGTGGTCGAGCGCCGCACCTGGAGCGCGGAACACCCGGTCACCCATGTCCGGTTTGTCTATCCGGCGGAAAGCCACACGCTGGTGGCAAGGTTCACGCCGTCGCAGGGGTGAGGCGTGTCCAGCCGAAGGCTGGCGAAAAGCCAACGATTTGGCTTTTCGAACGCCGAACGCCCGGAGCCATAGCGGAGGGCAGTTGCGCTGGGCTGGGTCCCCGCTGCCTTCGGCAGCGTCCCAGCGTTCGCGGGCCTTTCGGCGCGCCACTGGCGCGCCGAATTCGCTGACGCGAACCGGCTGCTCACCCCCCACAAGGGGGGAGATTGGCAGTTCCAGCGCCGCGCTTAAATCGCCGCCGTAACAATAATCTCGACCAGATATTCCGGGCCGGCGAGCTTGGCTTCGCCGGTGGCGCGGGCCGGCGTGTGGCCCTGCGGCACCCACTTGTCCCATTCCGAATTCATCTCGGCGAAGGTGCCCATGTCGGCCAGCCAGATGATCGCCTGAACGATCTTGGTCTTGTCGGTGCCGGCCTTGGCCAGCAATTCGTCGATGGCCGCCAGGATATCGCGGGTCTGCGAGGCGACGTTGCCGCTGGGCTCGCCGACCTGGCCGGCCAGATAGACGGTGTTGCCGTGGATGACGATCTGGCTCATGCGCGGGCCAACATCGATGCGACGAATGCTCATGGGAGGTTCCTTCCTGTTATGGGTGGCGACTGTTTAGAGTTGGCGCGGGCTTCGGGCAAGGCCGCCCGGACCAAATCCCCTTGGACCAGTGCGGAAGAGATTCACGGCAAGTTGAGCCGCCGGTCGCAATTCCGCCCGATTGGCTTGTTGACTAATGTAATAACATCACATATCCAATCGACCCCTGCCCGCAGCCGGGTTTCGCTGCTCCACGGAACGACATGACCCAGACCTGCCTGACCTTCCGTGACCTGACGCTGGGCTACAGCAGCCACCCGGCGATCCATCATCTCGACGGCACCATCCGCAAGGGGTCGCTAACGGCCGTGGTCGGCGCCAATGGCTCCGGCAAATCGACGCTGATGAAGGGTATCGTCGGGGTGCTGAAGCCGATGGCCGGCGAGGTTGTCCGCGCACCTGGCGTGCGCGCCGCCTACCTGCCACAGCAATCGGAACTCGACCGTTCCTTTCCCGCCCGCGTCGTCGATCTGGTTTCGCTCGGCCTCTGGCCGAAACGCGGCATGCTTGGCCGCTACACCAAGGAAGATCGCGAGTCCGTCAGCCAGGCGCTGATGGCGGTAGGCCTTGGCGGCTTCGAGAAGCGCCCGATCGACACGCTGTCGGGCGGCCAGCTGCAGCGCACGCTGTTTGCCCGCGTGCTGTTGCAGGACGCCGACCTGATCCTGCTCGACGAACCATTCAACGCCGTCGATGCCAAGACGGTCGGCGACCTGATTGCGCTCATCAAGCGCTGGCACGGCGAGGAACGCACCATCATGGTCGTCGTCCACGATCTCGATCTCGTGCGGCAGAATTTTCCTGAGACGCTGCTTTTGGCCCGCCAGCCGATCGCCTGGGGCGAAACGCGCGAGACGCTGAAGCCGGAGAACCTGTTGCGCGCCCGCCGTTTTCACGAAGCCTGGGAGGAAAACGCGCCCTGGTGCGAACCGGAAGAGCACACTCATGATCATGCCCATGGGCACGATCATGATGGCCACGATCACGACCATCACCACGGCGCCGGACCGAGGGCGGCCTGATGGACTGGGTCTACGGTCTTTTCATCGCCCCTTTCGCCGATTTCGGCTTCATGCAGCGGGCGCTGTTCGGCTCGCTGATGCTGTCGCTCGGCGCCTGCCCCATCGGCGTCTTCCTGATGCTGCGGCGCATGAGCCTGTCGGGTGACGCCATGGCGCATGCCATCCTGCCGGGGGCGGCCGCCGGCTTCCTGTTCTATGGGCTGGAAATCCTGCCGATGACCATTGGTGGCCTGATCGCCGGCATCGTCGTGGCGCTCGGCGCCGGTGCCGTCTCGCGCTTCACCATCCAACGTGAGGATGCCTCGATGGCGGCCTTCTATCTGATTTCACTCGCCATCGGCGTGCTGATGGTGTCGATCCGCGGCTCCAGTGTCGATCTGATGCATGTGCTGTTCGGCACGGTGCTGGCGCTCAACAACGAGGCGCTGATCCTGATTGGCGGCATCGTCGCGGTGACGCTGGTCAGCCTCGCCATCTTCTGGCGGGCGCTGGTCGCCGAATGCCTCGATCCGCTGTTCCTGCGTTCGGTCAGCAAGATGGGCAGCCCGGTGCATTTCATCTTCCTTGGCCTCGTCGTGCTCAACCTCGTTGGCGGTTTCCAGGCGCTCGGCACTTTGCTGTCCGTCGGCCTGATGATGCTGCCGGCGGCGGCCGCCCGCTTCTGGACGGTGCGCGTCGAGCCGATGTGCGTGCTGGCCGTGCTGATCGGCTTTGCCTCCTGCATCGCCGGGCTGCTTCTGTCCTATCACGCCTCGCTGCCGTCCGGCCCGGCCATCATCCTGTCGGCCGGCGTCGTCTACTTCGCCTCGATCCTGTTTGGCACGCGCGGCATTTTGCGCGCCCGCATCATCCATCACCGTCACAGAACGGCCTGATCCCTCGCCCCTCGAAAGGAGACCCCGTCCATGCTGAAATCCATCCGCGCCGCCCTGGCGATGAGCGTTATAACATTAACGGCCTTTGGTGCGTCCTCAGCCTTCGCGGCCCCGCTGAAAGTCGTTGCCAGCTTCACCGTCATTGCCGACTTTGCCAGGAATGTCGGCGGCGACCGTGTCGACATCACCACCATCGTCGGACCGGATGGCGACGCCCACGTCTATGAGCCGAGCCCGGCCGATGCAGTCGCCATGGCCAAGGCCGATATCGTGCTGGTCAACGGCCTGCACTTTGAAGGTTTCCTGCAGCGGCTGGTCGACGCCAGCGCCACCAAGGCGTCTATCATCACCTTGACCGAGGGCGTGACGCCGATCGACTTCAAGCCTGAATTCGCCGACGCCGACGCGGCCGAGGGTGCCGGCACCGGCGGCGGCAAGACGGTTACCGATCCGCACGCCTTCCAGTCGATCGCCAATGCCAAGATCTATGTGAAGAACATCGCCGAGGCGTTTTGCGCCGCCGATTCCGAGGGCTGCGTCGGCTACCAGACCAATGCCGCCGCCTACACCAAGAAACTCGATGCGCTGGAGGGCGAAGTGAAGGCGGCGATCCAGTCGATCCCCGAAGCCAAGCGCGTCGTCATCACCTCGCATGACGCCTTCGGCTATTTCGAGCACGAATACGGCCTGACCTTCCTTGCCCCGCAAGGTATTTCGACCGATTCCGAACCATCGGCCGCGGACGTCGCCAAGCTGGTCGAGCAGGTGAAGCAGGACAAAGCGTCGGCGATTTTCGTCGAGAACATCACCAACCCGCGCCTGATCGAACAGATCGCCAGCGAGACCGGCATCAAGGTGGGCGGCACGCTCTATTCGGATGCGCTGTCGCAGCCCGATGGCCCGGGATCGACCTATATCGACATGATGCACAACAACATCCGCCAGATCAAAGGCGCGATCCTCGGAAGCTGATTTTCTCATTCCATCCGGTCGGGCCGAGACAAGGTCGGCCGGATTTTACCTGACGGGTGTTGCCGGTTCCGCTGGAGAGTGGCAAGACTTCTCGCCAAACCAGATTGCGAGGATGCTGCCATGGAATATCGTGAGATCAGCGAGGACTATTCGGTCTCTGGCCAGATCCAGCCAGAAGACGTCGCCGCCATCAAGGAGGCCGGCTTCAAGAGCGTCATCTGCAACCGGCCGGACGACGAGCAGCCCGGCCAACCCTCAGCCAAAAGCATCGGCTCGGCGGTCGAAGCCGCCGGCCTCGCTTTCCGCTACATCCCTGTGATCAGCGGCCAGATCACCGCCGAGAATGTCGAGGACCAGGCCGAGGCACTCGACGCGCTCGAAGGCCCGGTCTTCGCCTATTGCCGCTCGGGTGCGCGCTGCACCAACCTGTACGGGCTGATCCAGCAGTCGAAGGGCTGAAAATTCGCCAGCGCAAGGTGTGCTGAGATTCAGGTCAGGCCGAGTCGAAAACGATGGCTTCCGAGAACCGGAGCGGAGCGTACTTAAAGTACGTGTTGGGTGGACGGCCCCCGACGGCATCGCGATGTGCCAGATTGAGGTCGTTGCAGATCTCAAACCAGGGAGACCGTCCGTGGATAAACTTATTCGCATTGGCATGGATACGTCAAAGAGCGTTTTCCAGTTGCATGGCGTGAATGAAGCTGAACAGCCGGTGTTGCGCAAGAAGCTGCGGCGCAATCAGGTGCTTGCCTTCTTTGCCGAGCTTTCGGGACTGAAAATTGGCATGGAGGCCTGTGGCGCGGCGCACTACTGGGCGCGGGAATTGCGCGCGCTGGGCCATGAAGTGGTGTTGCTGCCGCCGCAGTACGTGAAGCCCTATGTGAAGCGCTCCAAGTCGGATGCGGCGGACGCCGGGGCGATCTGTGAGGCGATGAGCCGGCCAGAGATGCGTTTTGTTCCGATCAAGAGCGCCGACCAGTTGGGATCGCAAATGCTGGCGAAACTGCGCGCGCGGTTCATCGGCCGGCGCACGCAGCTCGCCAATTCGATCCGAGGCTTTGCGGCGGAGTTCGGTCTTGTCGCGCCCAAGGGGCTTTCCCGCCTCGGCGATCTGCTGGCTGACATTCGCGCTGATGTGACGATCCCGGACACGGCCAGGGACATGTTCGAGACGCTGGCGCGCGATTATGCGCATATCAGCGCCGAGGTCGCCACGCTCGATGAGAAGCTGCTTGCGCTTCACAGACAGAGCGAAGTGAGCCAGCGGTTGGCCGCCATACCGGCGGTTGGTCCCGTCGGAGCGACGCTGCTGGCCATCAAGGTTACGGATGCGCATGGCTTCAGATCGGGACGGGACTTTGCCGCCTGGCTCGGACTGACGCCGAAGAACCATTCAACAGCAGGTAGAAACAGGCTCGGCGTAATTACCCGCGCCGGCGACGAGATGCTGCGAAGTGTGCTGGTGGCGGGCGCGACCGCTCTCATCCAGCACATGCGGCGTGGCAGCAAACGGGTCTGGCCCTGGTTACGGGCCTTGATTGCGCGCAAAGCTCCCAAGCTGGCAGCGGTGGCGCTGGCCAACAAGCTCGCTCGGATCGCCTGGAGGTTGATGGTCAGCGGCGAGCATTATCGCCCTATCAGCGCCATCCATCCGACCTCGGTGCAGCCGTAAGAGATCAGAGTTCGGCGTCGAGTTCACGTTCGACGTCGAGGCCGGAACTTGCAAGCAGAGGAGAAGATGGCGTGACCGGTCGAACCGGGACAAGCGAGGCATTCCGAGGTGCTCACCGGCAGCCAATGTCGTGTACGTGTTTGGAACTCGCTATCCGTGAAGCCCATCTTGGCCAGCGCTCACAAATCCGCGCGCAAAAGGCCGGACATATGAGCGCAAGCGATCCGATCAAACCATCCCAACCGAGCCTTGCAAGCAGGGGGCCGTCCACATATGAGCACCGGCCGTAGCCTTAGTTGCCACGCTACTCACGAGTGCTTCGGCCGGCGAAGGCCGGAAGCGCAGGAAGCTGGCATTTGCAGGCCGGCCTCACCTGAATATCGACACACCTCAAATCGGCAGAGCACCGGTTTCCTTGAGCGTTTCCAGCACGATAGCCGTCTTCACATGCTGCACCGATTCATGCGGCAGAAGCACGCCATTGACGAATTCCGACAATGATTTGAGATCGGGCGTCACCACTTTCAGGATGTAATCCATCTCACCGGTCAGCGCGTGCGCCTCCTGCACCTCGGGCAGCCGCGCCACTAACTCGCCGAAGCGCCTGGCATTGTCGCGATTGTGGGTGGCAAGCGTTACCGAGATGACGTTGACCAGCGAGAAGCCGAGCTTGTCGCGGTCGAGTACCGCCCGATAGCCCTTGATATAGCCGTCCTCCTCGAGCCGCTGGCGGCGGCGCGAGCATTGCGACGCCGACAGATTCACCCGCTCCGAGAGATCGTTGTTGGTGAGCCGCGCGTCGCCCTGCAGCAGCGCCATTATCTTGCGGTCAAACTGATCAATGCGCGTCTCATCCATGGTTTTGTCTCTCATCATGCATGTTTCACGCATGACATCATCATTTCAAGCGTTTGAATGCAAGCACCATGCACCGGCTCCGCGCTATGATGGCATGAGATGGCCTTTTCAGGCCAAGCCAGCTTTTTGGAGGAATGCCATGGGTCCTTTCCCGCACGACGCCCCGCCCGCCACGATCAGCAAGGACAACCCTGCCGGCACCGATGGCTTCGAGTTCGTCGAATTCGCGCATCCGGAGCCACAGAAGCTGGCCGAGCTGTTCACCCGCATGGGCTATGCGGCGGTGGCGAAGCACCGGACCAAAGACATCACCGTCTGGCGCCAGGGCGACATCAACTATGTCGTCAATGCCGAGCCGGGCTCGCATGCGATGAAGTTCGCCGACAAGCATGGCCCGTGCGCCGCCTCGATGGCCTGGCGCGTGGTCGATGCCAAGTATGCGTTCGACCACGCCGTCTCAAAGGGCGCGACGCCTTACGAAGGCGACGACAAAGCGCTCGATGTTCCGGCGATCGTCGGCATCGGTGGCTCACTGCTCTATTTCATCGATACCTACGGCAAGAAGGGCTCGGCCTATGATGCCGAGTTCGAATGGCTCGGCGCGCGCGATCCGCGGCCGCAAGGCGTCGGCTTCTATTTCCTCGACCACCTGACCCACAATGTCTATCGCGGCCAGATGGACAAATGGTGGGATTTCTACCGCAATCTGTTCGGCTTCAAGCAGATCCACTTCTTCGACATTGACGGCAAGATCACCGGCCTGGTCAGCCGCGCTATCACCTCGCCCTGCGGCAAGATCCGCATTCCGCTCAACGAATCCAAGGACGAGACCAGCCAGATCGCCGAGTATCTGAAGAAGTACAATGGCGAAGGCATCCAACACATCGCTGTCGGCACCGACGAGATCTACGCTGCCACCGACAAGCTGGCCGACAACGGGCTGAAGTTCATGCCCGGCCCGCCGGAAACCTATTACGACATGTCCTATGACCGGGTGAACGGCCATGACGAGCCGATCGAGCGGATGAAGAAGCACGGCATCCTGATCGACGGCGAAGGCGTGGTCGATGGCGGCATGACCAAGATCCTGCTGCAGATATTCTCGAAAACCGTGATCGGACCGATCTTCTTCGAATTCATCCAGCGCAAGGGCGACGAAGGCTTTGGCGAAGGCAATTTCCGCGCGCTGTTCGAATCGATCGAGCAGGACCAGATCAAGCGCGGCGTGATCAAGGTTCAGGCGGCGGAATAAGGTTCAGGTCGGGCGGATTGCACGTGGCCCGCTTATGGGCCATGCGCAAAAATCAGATCTTGAACCCCAGCCGCTCGACCTCTTTCTCCCGCAACTTCACATCATAATCGAGCAGGAACTCGTCAAGTTGCGGCGGCGCCACCGAGGTGCCGGACAGCATGGCGTGCACCTGGCCGCGATGGTGGATGTCGTGCAGGAAGACGTGGGCGAGGATGTCGCCGATCTTTTCGGGGATCATGCCGTCCTCGCGCCGGTCGGTGATGACATGGCGATCGAGATCGGCCTCCGACAGGCCATCACAGAAGGCGATCAGCCGCCGGTCGGCCGCAACCTGGGCAACATAGAGTTCCCGCCGCTCGTCGAAGGGCACGAAATCATCATGGGCCGCGGCGCCGACGCCGCCCTCTTCGAGAAAATCGAGATAGAGATAATCGACCGCGAGGATGTGGTTGAGCGTCGCCTTGATCGACGGGAAAAAGCTGGTGCGCTCGGCTTCGAACTCACCGGGCTTGAGCGCCAGCACGGCACGATAGAGCCGGTCGTTCGACCAGAGATTGTTGCCGGCCATGCGGCGCAGATGATCCAACAGGGTCACGAGATCATCCCCCTGACCGCACCAGATGCAAGCCTAGCCCCATAATCGCGAACCCGGCGAGAACGATCAGCAGCAACCCGTTCATGCGCCGACGCATGGCTTGCGTTTCCTCGTCCCGTGCGACTTTCATGTTGGTGATGGTGTGAAACATCATCGCCTTGCGCGGGAAGCCGCTGCGGTTGGTCAGATCCGGCGAGCGCGCCTCGATACGATAGCTCAGCTGGATGGCCAGGATGAACACGGCTAGTATGGCCAGTGCCCAGACACCGGCCAGCAGATAGAACACCTCCCCCGTCATTCCATACTCCCGCTATTATCCCTGATATTTCTCGACCTTCTGCTCGATGGCGCCGAAGATCGAATGGCCGGCTCTGTCCTTCATCTCGATGCGCACCGTGTCGCCGAAGCGCAGGAACGGTGTTTTGGGTTCACCCGCCTCGATGGTCTCGATCATGCGCACTTCGGCAATGCAGGAATAGCCGGCGCCACGGGCCGAAACAGGCTTGCCCGGACCGCCATCGAGCTTGTTGGAGACCGTACCCGAACCGATAATCGTACCCGCCACCAGTGGCCTTGTCCTGGCCGCATGCACGATCAGCGCCGGAAAATCGAAGGTCATGTCGACGCCGGCATTGGCGCGGCCGAAGGGCTTGCCGTTGAGGTCGGCAAGCAGCGGCAGACTGACCTTGCCGCCATCCCAGGCATCGCCCAGCTCGTCCGGCGTCACCGCGACCGGCGAAAAGGCCGAAGAGGGTTTCGACTGGAAGAAGCCGAAGCCCTTGGCCAGTTCCGGCCCGGTCAGCGCCCGTAGCGTGACATCGTTGACCAGCATGACCAGCCGAATCGCGGCGCGCGCTTCATCGAGGCTTGCGCCCATCGGCACGTCGTCGACGATGACGGCCACTTCCGCCTCCATGTCGATGCCGAAAGCCTCGTCGGCCATGCGGATGGGATCGCGCGGCGCAATGAAGGAATCGGACCCGCCCTGGTAGATCAGCGGGTCGGTCCAGAAACTCGCCGGCATCTCGACGCCACGCGCTTTGCGCACCAGTTCAACATGGTTCACATAGGCGGACCCGTCAGCCCACTGATAGGCACGCGGCAACGGCGAATGCGCGTCGTGCTCGTGAAAGCGCGCCGACGGCACCGCATTGTTCTCCAGCGATTCCGCGATTGTGCCGAGATGCGGCGAGACCCTGCGCCAATCGTCGAGTGCCGCCTGCAGCGTGCGCGCCAGGAACGAGGCATCGGTGTACTGCGTCAGGTCGCGCGAGACGACAACGAGTTTTCCGTCGCGCGTCCCGTCCTTCAATGTGGCCAGCTTCATGCGGTTCCCTCTCCTTGTGCAGCTTTCCTGCTGCTTAACTCCACAACAAGGCCGTCGTGGGCGATCGTCAAGTCGCCGGCCCATGTTTTCCTGACAGCGGCGATCCAATCCGCCTCGCCGATCTCGGCATCGTCGGCCGGAATGAGGTGGTTGAGCACCAGTCTCTTCACCCCAGCGTCGCTGGCGATGCGCCCGGCTTCTTCGGCAAGGCTGTGGCTGGCGAGCAGATGTTCCCTGAGCCGCGCGCCATTGCCGGTTCTGGCAACCAGCCGCTCGATGCCCTCTTCCAGCATGGCTTCATGGACGAGAACATCAGCACCCTCGGCAAAATCGGCGAGCGGTGGAAAGAAAGCCGTATCGGCGGAAAACACCACGCTTTTGCCGCCATGCTCGAAGCGCAGGGCAAAGCAGTCGGTCACCGGCGGATGGTCGACACGCAGCGCCGTCACTTTCAGGCCGCCTCGCTCGACCACCTGCCCCTCGCCGAACTCGTTGACCGAAACCAGCTCGCGAATGTCGGGCCGGCCTTCGTCAACGATGCGGATTTCAATGTCGAATTCCATCGCCTGGCAGAAGCGCCGCCAGTAATGGCCGGTGCCAGCAGGCCCGAACACATTGACCGGTGTCGCCAGCCCCGCCGTCCAGGCGGTGTGGATCAACGGCCCCAGTTCCAGCACATGATCGGAATGGAGGTGCGTGATGAAGATCAGGTCGAGCGCCTTCAGGCTGATGCCGGCATCGACGACGCCGCGGGTCACGCCAAGCCCGCAATCAACGACGATGGTCCGCCCGCCGATCTCAAGCAGCGATGAGCTCGGCCACGGCCCGCCCGGCCGCAACGCCGGGCCGCCCTTCGAGCCGAGAAGCACCAGCCGATCGCTCATCAAGACCAGTCGCCCTCGGGCGTGCCATTGAAGCGCTTCTTCAGGTCGGCCCAGCAGTCGATGTAATTGTCCTGCCGGGTTTCCAGTTCGGCGCCGTAGCGGGTCAGCATCTGCGGGAAACGGGTCTCGAACATGAAGGCCATGGTGTTGTCGAGCTTGACCGGTTTCAGCTCCGCGCGCGAGGCCTTTTCGAAGCCAGGCGCATCCGGCCCATGGGCCAGCATCAGATTGTGCAGGCTGATGCCGCCGGGCACAAAACCTTCTTCCTTGGCATCGTACTGGCCGTGGATCAGGCCCATGAACTCGCTCATGATGTTGCGGTGGTACCAGGGCGGCCGGAACGTGTTCTCCGCAACCAGCCAGCGCGGCGGGAAGATAACGAAGTCGATGTTGGCGGTGCCCTCTTCGCCGCTTGGCGCGGTCAGCACGGTGAAGATCGACGGATCTGGGTGGTCGAACAGGATGGCGCCGACCGGCGAAAACGTCGCCAGATCATATTTGTAGGGCGCGTAATTGCCATGCCAGGCGACGACGTCGAGCGGTGAATGGCCGATCTCGGTGACATGGAAATTGCCGCACCATTTCACGATCAGCCGGCACGGCGTTTCCTTCTCTTCGAACCAGGCGCAAGGCGTCTTGAAGTCGCGCGGATTGGCCAGGCAATTGGCGCCGATCGGGCCGCGATCGGGCAAGGTCAGCTTGGCGCCGTAATTCTCGCAGACATAGCCGCGTACTTCCATGTCGACCAGTTCGACCTTGAAGACGAGGCCGCGCGGCAAAACGGCGATCTCTCCGGGCCGAAGCTCGATGACGCCCATCTCCGTCACCAGACGCAGGGCGCCGGCCTGCGGCACGACCAGCAACTCGCCGTCGGCGTTGAAGAAATGGTCGTCGACCATCGATGTGTTGGCGACATAGACATGGGCTGCCATGCCGGTCTGTCCGAGCACGTCGCCGGCCGTGGTGATCGAGCGCATGCCGGCGACAAAGTCGGTCGGCTCTTTCGGCATCGGCACCGAATTCCAGCGATACTGGCCCAGCGCCAGCTCGTGATCGCCGACATTGGGGGCTGTCTTCCACAACGGATAGCTCGCCGCCTTGAAGCGACCGGTGTGCTTGACGCTTGGCCGGATGCGATAGAGCCAGGAGCGCTCATTGGTGCCGCGCGGCGCGGTGAAGGGCGAGCCGGAAAGCTGCTCGGCATAGAGGCCGTAAGCCGGCCGTTGTGGTGAATTCCGCCCCTGCGGCAGCGAGCCGGGCAAGGTTTCGGTCTCAAAATCGTTGCCGAAGCCCGGCATGTAGGAAAAGGCCATCCGATCCTCCCTGATCCCGGCTCCAAGCTTCACGAAACCTGGCCTGCCGGCGATGTTGACCAAACTGGTTTCATTTGTAACCATTGAAAATGTAACTATCAACGGTCACGGCGCGTCATGGAACCCGACATTCTGGAGCTGGAAAGCTTCCTGCCCTATCGGCTCTACCGGCTGGCCGATGCCGTCAGCCGCGAATTCTCGAAGATCTACCGGGATCGCCACGGGCTGACGCGACCGGAGTGGCGCACACTTTCAGGCCTCGGCCAGCGCGGCACGATGACGGCGACAGAGCTCGGCGAGCAGTCGGCCATGCACAAGACCAAGGTGTCGCGCGCGGTGGCTGAGCTGGAACGGCGGCGCTGGCTGACACGCACGCCTGACGAGAGCGATCGCCGTGTTGAACATCTGGCGCTCACCAAGGCTGGACTTACCGCCTATCGCGAGATGGTGCCGCTGGCGCAGGCGTTTGAGCGGGAATTGTTGGCGAGGCTTGGTGTGGACGAGCGCGCGGCCGTCGTCGGTGGGGTGGCGGCGCTAGAGAGGGCGTTGGAAGGAAGGAAGAGTTGATAGGCTGGAGGAACAGCGCCCCCTCTGTCCTGCCGGACATCTCCCCCACTTGGAGGGAGATCGGACGTCACGCAGGCTTTCGCCAATCGCCAACGTTGGAGGAATGGGCGACGCGCCGAAACTGCCAATCTCCCCACTTGTGGGGGAGATGTCCGGCAGGACAGAGGGGGCGCGAAGGAACTCGACGTCTCTATCGATTCCTACCAGTCCATAACCACCTTGCCCGAACTGCCACTCCTCATCGCATCGAACCCCGTCTGGAAATCGTCGATGCCGATGCGATGAGTGATCAGGCCGGACACATCCAGCGGGCCCTGCACCAGCGCGATCATCTTGTACCAGGTCTCGAACATTTCGCGGCCGTAGATGCCCTTGAGATGCAGCATCTTGAAGATGACCTTGTTCCAGTCAATCTCGAAGCCGGTCGGCGCGATGCCCAGAATAGCGATCTTGCCGCCATTGTTCATGGTGTCGATCATGTCGCGGAAGGCAGGGGCCGCGCCCGACATTTCGAGGCCGACGTCAAAACCCTCGGTCATGCCGAGCGCCGGCATGACGTCGCGCAGCTTTTCCTTCGAGGCATCGACGACATGCTGGACGCCAAGCTTTTTCGCCAGCGCCAGCCGCACCGGATTGATGTCGGTGATGACCACTTTTCGCGCGCCGACACATTGCGCCACCAGCGCCCCCATGATGCCGATCGGCCCGGCACCGGTGACCAGCACGTCCTCGCCGACGAGGTCAAAAGACAATGCCGTGTGGACGGCATTGCCCAAGGGATCGAAGATCGCGGCGATCTCGTCCGGCACATCGTCTGGGATCGGCACGACATTGTGCTGCGGGATCGCCAGATACTCGCCGAAGGCGCCGGGCCGGTTGACGCCGACGCCGAGCGTGTTGCGGCACAGATGCCCCCTGCCCGCACGGCAGTTGCGGCAATGGCCGCAGACGATGTGGCCTTCGCCCGAGACGCGCTGGCCGACCTTGTATTCAGTGACCGCCGCGCCGAAATCGGCGACGGTGCCGACAAACTCATGGCCGGTGACCATCGGCACCGGCACGGTCTTCTGCGCCCACTGGTCCCAATTGTAGATGTGGACATCGGTACCGCAGATCGCTGTCTTCTTGATCTTGATCAGCACGTCGTTGGGACCGATCTCCGGCACCGGCACCTCTTCCATCCAGATGCCCGGCTCGGCTTTGGCCTTCACCAGCGCCTTCATCATGTTCGACATTCTTTTGTCCCTTGAATCTCTTGATCCGGAATCGCTTTTCGCCGCCGGCTGCTCAGGAAATCACGCCCAGCTCCTTGCCGACCGCAGCGAAAGCCTCCACCGCACGATCGATATCGGCAATGGAATGCGCAGCCGACATCTGGGTGCGGATGCGCGCCTGGCCCTTGGGCACCACCGGGAAGGAAAAGCCGATGACATAGATGCCGCGTTTCAGCATGCGCGCCGCCATCTCCTGCGCCAGCGTCGCGTCGCCCAGCATTACCGGGATGATCGGATGGTCGGCCCCTGCCAGCGTGAAGCCGAGTTTGCCCATCTCAGACCTGAACCGCGCCGCATTGGCATAAAGGCGCTCGCGCAAGGCATCGCCATTGCGGATCAGGTCGAACACCTTGATCGAGGCGCCGGCGATCGCCGGCATCAGCGTGTTGGAAAAGAGGTAGGGCCGCGAGCGCTGGCGCAGCCAGTCGACCACCTGGCTTCTGCCTGACGTATAGCCGCCGGAAGCGCCGCCGAGCGCCTTGCCGAGCGTGCCGGTGATGATGTCGACCCTGCCCTCGACGCCGCAATGCTCGGCCGAGCCGCGGCCATTTTTGCCCACGAAGCCGACCGCATGGCTGTCGTCGACCATGACCATCGCATCGTATTTGTCGGCAAGGTCGCAGACGCCTTTCAGGTTGGCGATGATGCCGTCCATCGAAAACACGCCGTCGGTGGCGATCAGCCGGAAACGGCAATCCCTGGCTTCCTTCAGCCGCGCCTCGAGATCGGCCATGTCGTTGTTGGCATAGCGGAATCGTTTGGCCTTCGACAGCCTGACACCGTCGATGATCGAGGCATGGTTCAGCGCATCAGAAATGATCGCGTCTTCCTCGCCAAGCAGCGTCTCGAACAGGCCACCATTGGCGTCGAAGCAGGAGCCGTAGAGGATGGTGTCCTCCAGGCCGAGGAAGGAGGAGATCGTCGCCTCGAGCTGTTTATGCTCCTCCTGCGTGCCGCAGATGAAGCGCACCGACGCCATGCCGTAGCCGTAACGGTCGAGCGCCTGGGTGGCCGCCTTTCGCAGGTCGGCGCTGTCGGCGAGGCCGAGATAGTTGTTGGCGCAGAAGTTCAGCACTTTCTCGCCGCCGACCTCGATCTGCGCCGACTGCATCGAGGAGATCACCCGCTCGGACTTGTAGAGGCCGGCCGATTTGAGCCCGGCAAGCTCGCTGTCGATATGGGAGAGAAATGCTGCGGTCATGATCAGGCCTCGTTTTGACGTGGGCAGACTGTCGTCCCGCTCGCGCGAAAAATCCATCGCAAAAGCGACCGGATCGGGTGGCCGGGCAGCATCAAATCAGACGCCATGGACATCGCCCAAGCGACCACTCGGGAACGCATGGGACAATGAATGGTCAAATGCAGGCCGGCGGCGAAAGGAGGCGATAACCATTTCGCGATCTTTCCGCATCTCCCCCTTGCCGGCCAGCTGTCGATTTCCAGTCCTGTTAACGTTTGCAGTTCAATGGTGCTCATACAGGAATCCGTTGGCGAGAGGGCCGCCCCCGAACATGTCGCAGCAGCCGGTGCATACCGTTTCAGGCAAGCTTATCCTGCTGATCAAAGCCGGCTACTGGCTGGCGCTGCTGATCATTGCCGCCATGGTGGCGGCGTCCTTCGTCCTGCTGCAGCAGACGATGGCCACACAGCAGCACAATCACACCTTGCTCGACATCGTCGGCACGCAGAAGACGTTGTCGCAGCGCATCGTCTTCCTGGCCAGTGCAACGGGTGCCGCCTCGCGCGACAAGCAGCCGGCGTTGGTCAGCGCGCTCAAGCAGGCGACGGCGGAGTTCGAGACCAACTACGATCTGCTGCTCAAGCAGACCGGCGCGGATCCGGAATCGCCGGCCAAGCTCGATTCGAAGTCGATCGAGAGCGTGCTTTTCGCCAAGCCCTTCCATCTCGATTACTTCTCGGTCGGACTGATCGCCAATGGCGACCGTCTGATCTCCGCCCTTGAATCGCAACTCAACCATGTCGACAATGAAGGCTACAAAGGCGGCGCCGAACGCGTGAACCTCGATGCCTCGGTCGCCAATGCTACCTTGTCGGGCTATGCCGCCCTCGGACAGCGTATCAGCGCCGAAGCCGACGAGCGCTCCGAAAAGCTGCTCACCCTGCACCGCACGCTGTTCTACGCCACACTCGGCGTCATCCTGCTGGTGGCGCTGTTCATCTTCAGGCCGATGTCCAATGCGATCCTGCGCAAGACGCGTGAGCTGGTCGATGCGCGCAATTCGATGGCCTTCATCGCGGTTCATGACGGCCTGACAGGCCTGCACAACCGCACCTTCCTGACCGATCATTTCGAGACGCTGATCAAGGGCGCGCACCGGCGGCGCGAACGCCTGGCTGTCGTCCAACTCGACCTCGACCGCTTCAAGCAGATCAACGATACGCTCGGCCACGCCGCCGGCGACTATGTCCTGGTGGTGACGGCACAGCGCATGCGCGATTCCTGCCGGGCGTCGGATCTGTGCGCGCGGCTCGGCGGCGACGAATTCGTGATGATCCTCAACGGCGCCGGCAGCACCGAAGACATCAACATGCTCGCGCGGCGCATCCTGGCGCATATCAACGAGCCGATCGTCTTCCAGGGCACCACCATTCTTCCGGGCGCCAGCGGCGGCATCGCCGTCTATCCGATCGATGCCGACAATGCGCAGGACCTGCTCGTCCATGCCGATCTGGCGCTTTATTCCGCCAAGAAGATGGGCGGCGGCAATTTCTCGTTCTTCTCGGAGGAACTGCGCCGCGAGCTCGACTACCGCAAGCAACTCGAGCATGACATCAAGGTCGCCATCGCGGACAAGGCGTTCCAGGTTTATTTCCAGCCGCAGGTTTCGCTGACCGACGGCACCATCAGCGGCATCGAAGCCCTGGTGCGATGGAACCATCACGAGCGCGGCATGATCTCGCCGGGCGAATTCATCCCGGTCGCCGAGAAATGCGGCTTCATGCCGGAGATCGGCCGCATCGTGATCAGCAAGGCGATCAACGAGGCCGCTGAATGGAACCGTGCCGGCATTGCCTTCGGACGGCTCGCCGTCAATGTCTCGGGCACCGAGTTGCGCGAGCACGATTTCGATGCGTTTCTGTTCGAGACGCTGGAAAAGGCCGGACTGCCGCCACAGAAACTGTCGCTGGAAATCGTCGAATCCGTCATCCTGGATGATGAGAAGACAGGCATCGCGGCAAAGCTGCGTCACATCCGGGCCGCCGGCGTCCATCTGGAACTCGATGATTTCGGCACCGGTTACGCGTCGCTCAGCCATGTCAATCCCAACGAGATCGACCGGCTCAAGATCGACCGCCGCTTCGTCCAGAACATCCATGAGAATGGCGACAATTCGAAGATCGTGCGCGCCATCACCGAGCTTGCCCGCGGCCTCGGCATCTCCATCGTCGCCGAGGGTGCGGAAACCGAGGCCGAACTCGACTCGCTGATGGCGATCGGCTGCGACCAGGTGCAGGGCTATTCCATCGCCTTCCCGATGCCGCAGGACAAGGCGCTGGAGTGGCTGACCGCCCGCATGCCGAAGAAGGCCAAACTGCGGGTCCTGCAGGGCAGCCTGTCTTAGGCAGAATCCAGCCCGGCTTGACAACCAGCCGCTGAAATGGCGGCCTGTCGCGACAACAACCGGATCGTGCGGCTTATGACATTCTTTCGGTTTGTCCTGGCGGCCATGTTGATGTCCGCGTTGCCAGCCTATGCGGCGGATCGCACCATCTATCTCACCTTCGACGACGGCCCGCTGAACGGCACCAGCAACATTCTCGACGTGCTGGCGGCAGAACAGGTTCCGGCAACGCTGTTCATGGTCGGCATGCATGCCGAGGCCAGTGCGGCCAACAAGGCGCTGGTGCGGCGCGCCAAGGCGATGCCGCTGGTGACGATCGGCAACCACAGCTACAGCCACGCTTACAACCACTACCGGCACTTCTACAGCGACACGGAAGGGGTAGTTGCCGACATGCTCATGGCGAATGCCGTGTTGGGCCTGAAGCCCGCGGTGCATGCGCGCCTGCCCGGACGCGATGTGTTCCGTCTGCCTTCGATGTCAAAGAACGACAACTCGCTCGGCCCCGCGCAGGCCGGACGCGAGGACCCCGACTACGAGTTCGTCGCCGCTTCCGGCTTTTATCTCTATGGCTGGGACCATGAATGGGTGCACAAGGACAGTGGCGAGCCGGTCCAGAGCGTCGATCATCTGGTCAGCGAGATCGACCACCTGTTCGGCTATGGCCACTTCGCCAAGCCGGGCAAGCTCATCCTGTTGATGCATGACGAGATGTTCCAGGACGGTTTTGACGGCAAGACGCAGCTCACCAACCTGATCACCGCGCTCAAACTGCGCGGCTATGCTTTTGGAGCGATCCAGAGCTATGACTGAGCCGACGGGCCGGTTTTCCTAGCTCTCTACATTGTCTCGCAACGCCGCCAGCACCTGTGCGAACTCCGCCAGACGCTCGTCGGGCAGCCCGGTGCGAAGCCGCTTGTCGAAGACAAGTGCGGCTTGTCGCAACGTCTCGAACAGCGCTTCTCCCGCCTCCGTCAATTCGACGAGATGGACCCTTCGGTTCACAGGATCGCGGCGGCGCGTCAGCAGGCCCTGCGTCTCCATCGCGTTGAGGTGGTGGGTGAGCGTCGCGCCCTGGATGCCGATCATGCTGGCAAGCTCGCGCTGGTTGGCTAGCCCATTCGACTTAACCGACAACAATGTCAGCCACACCGGCAATGTACCGCCGGCCTCGACCAGAGCGGCGTCGAAGGCCTGCGCAACAAGCTTGGCGGTGCGGCCGAGATTCATGCCGACCGGCGGGCGTTCAAAGGGCGTCATCGCAAGACACTAGACGGTGTTTTTCCCAGATGGAACAGGCTCGCGTTTATACATTGACATCTAACAGTTAGATATCTAACTATTAGATGCCATCAGGCGAAAGAGGAGAGCCGGTATGCAATATGTCTATATCGTCGTCATCGGTCTTCATGTCCTGGCAGGCGTGTTCTGGGCCGGCACGACGGTCACGCTGGCGCGCGATCCCGAGATCCGGGCCGAGCGCTTCATCCGGCCACAGTTGGGCGCCGCCGGCATGGTTTTCCTGACCGGGGCGCTGCTGTGGTATTTCTTCCACGGCGCCTATTTTGGCTCGACGGAGATGGTACTGGCGCTTGGCATTCTGACCGCCTTCGCCGCCGCCGGCGTCCTCGGCGCCATGGTCAGGACGCCCAGCCGGCGGCTTGCCGGCGCCAATGCGGAAACCGAAACGCAACTGCGCGCCAGAATGGCGACTGGCGAACGCATTGCCGCGCGGCTGCTGGCCATCACGGTGCTGTGCATGGCTGTCGCCAGGATGTTCTGAGACGCAGCACCACCTCACGAGATCGTACGTTGTCTGGCATCGAGCCAATGACGTGCGGGCGCGCGGTCAGGCCAACGTACACGGGCTCTCGTACGCAGGCTCGGCCGCGCGCCACCAGCGGTGCGAAGTGCAGCAGCTGCCTTTCTCAGGTCAGCTTCTTGCGTGCCTGCTTCTCGAGCGCCTCCACGAAGACGGCCGGTTCCCAACCTGCATCCAGTGCGCGATGGAAAAGCGCCTGCTGTGTTTCCGGCGCAAGGCCGCCGAGCGGCGGGTCGCGATCGAGGTTGGTCGGAAAGGAATAGCCTTCCGCCGACGACGCTATGGCATTGTCCGCTGCCTGCCTGATCAGGCTGCCATCGCCCAGCATGCGCTGGACAATTGGATAGAGGGCCGCGCTCATGCGGGTCCGGTCCACACTCTCCATGGCGCGGCCATAGGCCGATGAGACCTGCAACAGGTTCGCCATGCGCTGGATGTCGGCCGACCTGTTGGTGCCGGCGGCATGAAACAGCGCCGGATTGAAGAACGCCGCATCCCCTTTTTTCAGGGGCAGTTGAACATGATGCTCGGTGAAATAGGCTTGGAATTCGGGGCGGTTCATCGCCAGGTATCCAGGCAGATAGGTCTGGGAATAGGGCAAGTAAAGCGTCGGACCGCTTTCTACCGGCATGTCGCAATGGGCGACGGCGCCCTGCAGCGTCAGCACCGGCGAAATCCGATGGACATGCACCGGATAGCGTTCGATGACCGATGCGGTCTGGAAGCCGAGATGATAATCCCGGTGCGCCGACTGGGACGCGCCGCCCGGCCTGACATTGTTCACCTGCGATGTGACTTGATAGGCCGGGCCGAGCCAGGCTTCCGATATCAGCGCGATAATGTCGTTGCCGTAGTAGGCGGCAAAGGTTGCGGGGTCGCGCAGGCAAAGCTTTTCCAGCGCGTTCCACACCCGGTCGTTGGCGCCGGGCTTGGCAAAATGATCGCCGCCGCCTGCCCCGGCCGCGCGCTCCTCGGCGATGATGGCGTTGAAAGCCTCGGTGGCGGCATCGACTGGAGCCACATCTTCGAAAGCGCTGCGAAAGACGACGACACCTGGGCCGTCCGTCATCGCCTCGACCCACTCGGCGAGAAGCACCTTGCGCAGGGCCGGATTGCCAGCGGCCGCGCGAACCGCGGCACCGTCGTAGATCAGGACGTTCTTCTTCACCTCGGACGCGAACGGATAGTCCGCCAGATTTGTGGTCCGTTGCGTGGACGCCGCAAAATCGTCGATGCTGCACGTATCGGCGGTTAGCCAGACACGATCGGATCTGAGCTTGGAAAAATTGTCGGCCTTCACGGCATCCTCCCCATGGTCTTGTTTCGACTGGATGGCGGAAGTATAGCTTTGGGTGAGAGGTAGCATACGGCTGAAACACCTCAAAAACACCTCAGGATTGACGAGACGGCTGATGTCGCATCCATTCCTGGTGAAGGACATCGCCCAGCAGGCCGGCGTCAGCATCGCCACGGTCGACCGTGTCCTGCATGGGCGCAGCGGTGTGCGTCAGCACACTATCCGCCGTATCGAGCAGGCGATCCGCGAACTGGAAACGCAACGCTCCCAGCTCGGCTTGTCGGGCCGCAAATTCATTCTTGATCTTGTCATGGAGGCTCCGCTGCGCTTCACCGAGGCGGTGCGCACGGCGCTGGAGGTCGAGATGCCGGGCCTGCATCCGGCCGTGTTCCGGTCACGCTACCATCTAGCCGAAATGCGAGCGGCTGCGAACACCGTTTCCCTGCTCGACGCGATTGCCCGTCGCGGCAGCAACGGTATTTTCCTCAAGGCGCCTGATATTCCGGAGATCTCGGCCGCGGTGGATCGGGTCGTTCAGTCGGGAATACCTGTCGTGACGCTGGTCACCGATCTGCCGAACAGCCGGAGGCTGGCCTATGTCGGCGTCGACAACCGCGCCGCCGGCGAAACGGCGGCCTATCTGATCGGCGCATGGCTTGGCGGACGTCGCGCCGATGTCCTGGTCACCTTGAGCAGCAACCGGTTCCGGGGCGAGGAGGAGCGCGAAATCGGCTTTCGCCGCGCCTTGCGCGAAAACCTTCCAGACCTTGGGATCGTCGACATCAGCGAAGGGCACGGCATCGATCGCGCGACGGGCGAGCTGGTCCGCGCCGCGCTGATAAATCATCCCGACATTGCAGCCGTATACTCCATCGGCGGCGGAAATGCCTCCATTGTGCAGGCATTCGCCGAGATGAAACGGCCCTGCCGGGTGTTCATCGGCCACGATCTCGACGCCGACAATCTCGACTTGCTGCGAAGCCGGCGTATCTCGGCCGTGCTGCATCACGATCTCAGGCAAGATATGCGCACAGCCTGCATCCACATCATGCGGGCACAGGGCGCGTTGCCGAAATCGGTCGCGCCAGGCGCGTCCAACATCCAGATCATCACGCCGTTCAACATGCCGGCGTGAGTGGATCAGATGCGCAGGCCGAACCTTATCCCGTCATAGATGGCGGCGTGGATGTTGCGCGAGGCGACCGCGTCACCGATGCGCAGCAGCACGAAGCCGGCTTCGGGATTGCGTGCCGGGAAAATGTCGCCACCGCTGACCAGACGTTCGTAGTCGACCGCGCCGCCATTCTTCGACAGCGGTTTCAGGCTGAGGTAGAGATCGTCGAGCGGCGCCGTGCCGTGCTCGACCACCACCTGGTCGACCCAACGCTCGCCGCGCCAGCCATCGGCAAAGTCCGAAGCCAGTTCCGCGACCAGTTGATTGCCCTCGCGCCGCACCGAGCGCAGGCGCGTGTTGATGGTGATGGTGACGCCCTTTTCCTGGAAGGCGCGCATATACGGCACATGGTTCATGCCGCCCATTTCGGGGGCGAAGAAACGCTCCGGCGAAACCAGTTCCAGCCTCGCGCCGCTGTTGGCGATCAACTCGGCCGCGCCCATGCCCTGATGGCCGCCATTGTCGTCAAAGAGCAGGACGTTCTCGGCCGGCTTGACGCTGCCGGCCATGATGTCCCAGCTCGAGGTGACGAGATTGTCGCCCGCCGTCAGCGGCGGGTTCTGTGGCAGGCCGCCGGTGGCAACGACCACGACATCGGGCGCCAGCGCCAGAACATCGTCCTTTTCCGCCCAGGTATCGTAGCGGATTTCGACGCCGAGCCGGTCGAGTTCGGCCAGTCGCCAGTCGATGATGCCGATCAATTCCTTGCGGCGCGGGTTCTGCGTCGCCAGCCGCACCTGGCCGCCCGCTTGCGACGATGCCTCCAGGATCGTGACATGATGGCCGCGCTCGGCTGCGACACGCGCCGCCTCCAGCCCGCCGGCGCCAGCACCGACGACGACGACTTTCCGCTTGGGGCCTTCCGTCTTGACGATGATGTGCGGAATCTCGGCCTCGCGGCCGGTCGCCGCATTGTGGACGCACAGCGCCTCGCCGCCTTCGTAGATGCGGTCGAGACAATAGGTGGCGCCGACACAGGGGCGGATCTCGTGCTCGCGGCCCTCCATCACCTTCCTGATGATGTGCGGATCAGCGATGTGGGCGCGGGTCATGCCGACCATGTCGAGCTTGCCTGTCGCGATCGCATGGCGCGCGGTGGCGACATCGGAAATGCGCGCCGCGTGGAAGGTCGGGAACTTCGTCGCCGCCCTCACCTCGCCGGCGAAATCGAGATGCGGCGAAGACCGCATGCCGGTCACCGGGATGACCTTGGTGAGTGCCGCGTCGCTTTCGATCGAACCGCGGATGATGTTGAGGAAATCGACCTTGCCGGAGCCGGCCAGCCGCTTGGCGATCTCGACACCCTCCTCCTTCGACAGGCCTTTCTCAAAGTCCTCGTCGGCGACCATGCGGATACCGACGACGAATTTTTCGCCGACCGCTGCCCGCACGGCATCCAGCACCATGTTGGTGAAGCGTAGGCGATTGTCGAGCGAGCCACCATACTGGTCGTCGCGATGATTGGTGGCCGGCGACCAGAAGCCATCCATCAGATGGCCGTAGGCCTCGAACTCGATGCCGTCGAGGCCAGCGGCCTGGCAACGCTGGGCAGCCGACGCATAATCGGCGACGATGCGCTCGATGTCCCAGTCCTCGATCGTCTTCGGGAAAGCGCGGTGCGCCGGCTCGCGCACCGGCGAGGCGGACAGCACCGGCAGCCAGTCGGCCTTGTTCCAGCCGGTGCGGCGGCCGAGATGGGTGATCTGGATCATCACCTTGCAGTCGTGCTCGTGGCAGGCCTCAGTGAGTTCGGCCAGCCACGGCACGATGCGGTCGTCATAGACATGCAGATTGCCGAAGGCGGCGGGACTGTCGCGTGAAACGATGGCTGAGCCGGCGGTCATGGTCAGCGCCATACCGCCCTTGGCCTTCTCGGCATGGTAGAGCCGGTAGCGTTGTTTCGGCATGCCGTCCTCGGAATAGGCCGGCTCATGGCTGGTCGACATCACCCGGTTCTTCAGCGTCAAATGCTTGAGCTGGTAGGGCTGGAGAAGCGGGTCGTTGGAGGTCATCGTCTTCCTGCTGTTTCAAATTGTGTTGGAGCAGCATGCACTGCTCCAGTTCCTATTTAAGCACCGGATTCGTCCGAAAACCGCTGCACACTTTTCGGTCCGGTGCTAAGGAGCGGCGAAAATTGAAAGAGATCCCGCTCATGATCGATACCAAAACCCTTACCCAGCTCGGCGCCCACGTCGAGACGCCACAGAGCCCCGAAGCAGCGGTCCTGGAGACCGTGCCGTTTTCGCGCGGCGACGGCCCGCCGGCGATCGTGCGCTTCACCTGCCCGGAATTCACCTCGCTGTGCCCGGTGACCGGCCAGCCGGATTTCGCCCATATCGTCATCGACTACGCACCCGATGCGGCTTTGGTGGAATCGAAGTCGCTGAAGCTGTTCATGACCTCGTTTCGCAACCATGGCGCCTTCCATGAAGATTGTACCGTCATGATCGGCCGCCGCATCGTGGCAGCAACCAAGCCGCTGTGGTTGCGCATAGGCGGCTATTGGTATCCGCGCGGCGGCATTCCGATCGATGTGTTCTGGCAGACCGGCGCCCCACCGGAAGGCGCCTGGTTGCCCGACACCGGCGTTGCGCCCTATCGCGGGCGCGGCTAGTTCGGCCCTCATTCGCACTGATACTGGCTGAGCGCCCACTCGCCGGTCACCGACAGCAGGTCCGATATCTTCCAGTCGCCGGCGACCTTCTTGAGCTTCCATTCAAGACGGTGCGGGTTGCCGGCGACGACGAAGGCGACGATGACCTTGGCCTGGTCGCCATTGATCGCTTCGAGCGTTTTGAGGCTCTTGTCGATCTCGTCCTTGTCGTAATCGGCATTGTCCAGCGCCATGTTGGGATCGAGGCACTCGCCCTGCCCGGATTTGCGCAGCGCGTCGCTCTTGTCGAGCACGGTTTTGGCCGGATCGATGAAATGGCTGCGCTGCGCCGGATCGATCTCCAGGCCGACCTGATCGTAGAACGGCCGCACCACCGCTGTCGGCGATCCAGCCTGGATGGGCGCGGCAGGTTGGCTGGGCGGCCATGCAACCGGCGGCGTTGCCGGTTCTGCCGCACCGCCCGGTGCGTTGGCGGGCGGCGTCCCGCTGTCGGCAGGAGCGCCAGCCGAGGGCGCGCCGTTCGCCGGAGCGTTTGCCGGGGGCGCGCCAAACAACCCTTGCGCCACAGCGCTGCCACCTGCTGCCACGGACAGCATGCCAGCGATCGACAGAGCCACGAGACTGAAGCGGACGGCTGCATTGCGGGATTCGGCCGGCGAGGCAGTCGAGGTGGCTGAGAATCCAGCCGATGGCCTTCGGACCCGATTCATGGACATGCTGAACTCACTGGCGCAGATAGCCCGGACCGCCTCAATTGCTTGCTCCGCGCAGTCGCCTGCGCGGAGCATTTCGTGGGTTCACGCAGTCATCCTGCGCGCACCATTGCTGTCAACAGCTATTTCTGCGGAATGGTCGGTGGATTCGGACCGTCCGACGTGTTGCCGTTGAGCTGGTTGGTGCCGTAGGACGAAATCACGCCGCCATTGACGATGGCCGTTCCGGTGGTGTTGCCGGAGATGCTCGATCTGCCGACACGGATTGTCGCATTTGCTCCGTCGACGCGCAGGCCGCCGGCCGCACCGTTGTTGGCCACGGTAACGCCGTCGACCATGAGGTTGATGGCCGGCCCGCCGCCCGGATTCAGTATGCTGATACCGGCATTGGTATTGCCCGAGACATTGCTGTTAACAATGGTCGTGTTCGAGCCACCAGTGTTGCTGGTGCCGTCCGCCTTCACCCCGGCCAGGTTGTTGTTCTCGATCGACGAGGTCTCGATGACGACCTTGGCGACGCCGGCACCGGTTGGCTGGATATGAATGCCGTCATTGTTGCCGGTGATGATTGTGTCGCGGACATAGAGTTCGGCTGTGCCCGACGGCGCGAACAAGATTCCGTTGCCGTTCCCGACGCCAGCGCCAGTGTTGTCACGAATGACACAATCCTCGACATGCAGCGCGGCG
Organism: Mesorhizobium kamtschaticum; assembly: GCF_056174585.1. Lineage (NCBI taxonomy): Bacteria > Pseudomonadati > Pseudomonadota > Alphaproteobacteria > Hyphomicrobiales > Phyllobacteriaceae > Mesorhizobium > Mesorhizobium kamtschaticum. Next base: position 5,513,755 of record NZ_CM149691.1, read on the forward strand.
CCGGCAAGAAACCGGATTCCGTTGAGACCGGGCGTGGCCGGCGTGCTGTCGATATCGAGACCACGAAGAACGATAACGTCAGTGGCCAACGCATTGACGATGATCCCATTCGTCCCTGCGTTCAACACACCTGCCTCGACATCCTCACAAGCGATGGTCATCGACTTGGTAATTGTCACCGCACCGAAGCCACCTGGATCGATGCAGTTGATTTCGCCGCCGGTCGCGGTCTTCGAGATTGCGCCGGCGAAAGTCTTGCAAGGCGCCGTGCGGCTGCAGGGATTGGCGTCGTCACCAACACCGGAAACCCATGTCCGGGTTGCCTGCGCGGAAGCCGGCGTAGCAATCACCGCCATCGCCAAAGCGAGAAACAGCGAAGATAATAGGTAGCCTAGAATTTTCATGATCATTCCCCCTAAATGGAACAAGAGATTCGTTCACAACCAAGCGGAAGAAGTCTAGCGCGTTGCCTCGTCGAAAGCAACGTGACGTCAAAACCGAATCACCAATTTGAATTTCTCGTATGAACGGCGCTCCGCCAAGCTACGCAGCCGCCATCGTGGCTTTGTTACATAGCCTTCACACTACAGTCGAAGTGCTTGACGTTCCACCAAATTTAGCAAGCTTGGCGCGTCAGGGATGGCAAGCAGCGACATAAATCCCCCGATTCGACGCCTCGGCCGGAACGGCCAAGGCCCATGGCGTCACCCCGGATCCTGACCCGCCACGCATTCGAGCTTGCTCAGCGTCCAGTCGCTGGTCTTCGAAGCAATGTCCGATATCTTCCACTTGCCATCGACCTTCTTCAGCGACCAGTGCATTTCGCGTTGCGAATCGTCTCCGTCCGGAAAAAGGCTGAAGTTCGCCACCACTTGCGCCGTGTCGCCATCCACCGTCTCGGACAGTTTCAGGGTCTTGGAGACCGTTTTCTGATCGAAATCCTGCGCATCAAGACCAGGATCGAAGTCGATACAAGCGACCTGGTCGGGATTCTTTTGGTCGCCTGATCGTTGAGATCGAACAGTTTCGTCACCGGCTCGGTGAAGCGATCCCGGTATTGTGCATCGGCCTCGAATTTGACCGCCGGAACATAGAAGAACTTCACGGCGTCGGACGCAGGTCCGGCGAAGGCGGTTGCGGGCAAGGCTGTCGCAAGGGCGGCAAGGAGCACTGTCAGTCTCATGCAGAATCTCCGGCTTTTGATGGCTTGAGGCAATCAACACCACGCATCCTGCATACCGGTTTTCTTGCGGCTCATGAAGCCCTGCCGCGCCAGCCTCAGATGCCCTGCCAGATGTTCTGGAGGTTCGCAATTGCAGACGATACTGGCCAGATACAATCGCCGCGAGCATCACAGGATCCTCAGCCTCCGAAAGTCGCAATCGGCGCTCTGAGTCGGGAGCGCTCAGGCTTGACACCAAGCCCTGGCATCTGGGGGACGTGTATATGCCCGTTTTCGATGACGATGGGATTTACGGGATCGGTATGCCCTTCGATGTATTCCTGCGCGATCCAGGCGCCTTCAAAGCGTCTCGGCTCGACGGTAGCGGCCAGGTGCACGCATGCCGCGGCGATGACGTCGCCACCCCAGGCGTCGTCGCAACTGTGCGGAAGAGATCGTATCGCACACAGGTCGCGGACCGTGGCCATCTTGGTGAGGCCGCCAAGGCGGGTCACCTTCAATCCGAATCCGTCCGCGATACCTGAAGAAACTGCCCGCAGGACGGCATTCAAATCCTCGGTATTCTCGTCGAGGTATACCGGGTGGGTAACGCGTCCCTTGAGGCTCGCGACTTCCTCCATGGTGTTACAAGGCTGTTCGAACACAAACGGGATTGCCTGGCAAAGCCGATCGATGTGGAGCGTCGCCGCGGTGGTGAGGCCACGATTGGCGTCGACGGCTATCCGGGCCTTGAAGCCAACCGCTTCCCATACCTTGTGCACGGTGGCGACGTCTTGTTCGAGGTCCCGTCCGCCGATCTTGATCTGAAGCCGTGGGTATCCGGCCTTGACCTTGTCGACGGCAATGCGCGCAGTCTCGTCCGGTGCACCGACAATAGTCGAGTAGTAGGACGGCACACGGTCGGTGAGCGCACCGCCCAGAAGTGTCGAAACCGGAACGCCCAGCCGTTGGCCGGCGAGGTCGAGGAGAGCTATATCGAGAGCCGCCTTGGCATAGTTGTGACCGTTCAACCGCTCGTCAATTCTCTTCGCGAGGCGGCGCATCGACGTAGTGTCCTCGCCAACGAGCCCAGGCGCTATTTCGGCAATTGCCGCTCTCGCACCCAGAGCATGTTGGGGCTGATAAACAGGGCCGACCGGGCAAGTCTCACCCCAGCCTGACAGCCCGTCCTCGGTGGTCACTTCAACGAGCGTGCTGTCCAGATCCTGCACGGTATCGCTGGCCATCCGGTAGGCACCGCCTTTGACAGGCAGAGACATCTGATAGACTTTGATCGACTCGATACGCATACGGACCTTAGCTCCCTTCGAGCCAAGCGATTCTGGCCATCTTGCCATCCCAGTGCATGACGGCGCTCTCGGTCACAAAGCTGGATCGAACTGTTGTGCTCAAGCGCGGACGTTGTGCTTGCGCTTCATGTAGTCCTTGGCGGTCTCGACCGCCACCGCGGCATCGCGGCAATAGGCGTCGGCGCCGACGGCCTTGCCGAATTCCTCGTTGAGCGGCGCGCCGCCAACCAGCACGACGTAGTCGTCGCGGATGCCCTTTTCCTTCATCGTGTCGATGACGACCTTCATGTAGGGCATGGTCGTGGTCAGCAGTGCCGACATGCCGATGATGTCGGGCTGGTGCTTTTCGATCGCATCGAGATATTTCTCGACCGCATTGTTGATGCCGAGATCGATGACATCGAAGCCGGCGCCTTCCATCATCATGCCGACGAGGTTCTTGCCGATGTCGTGGATGTCGCCCTTGACGGTGCCGATCACCATCTTGCCCTGCTTGGGCGCGCCGGTGGCGGCGAGCAGCGGACGCAGGATGAACATGCCGGCCTTCATGGCGTTGGCCGACAACAGCACTTCGGGAACGAACAGGATGCCGTCGCGAAAATCCTCGCCGACGATGCGCATGCCTTCGACCAGCGCTTCGGTCAGCACCTTGTAAGGCACCCAGCCGCGCTCGAGCAGGATGTTGGTGCCTTCCTCGATCTCTTCCTTCAACCCGTCATAGAGATCGTCGTGCATCTGCTGCACCAACTCGTCGTCGGAAAGTTCAGAAAGGATGATCTCGTCGTCGGACATTGTGCCTGCGCCAATTGCTTGTCAGTGATTTACGGGCCGCCGGCACCTTTTTTCAGAGGTGCCGGCGGCGATTGCTTGCAAGTCTCGGGAGTTATATCAGGCGTCGAGCCAGACGTTCTGGAAGTCCATTTCGTAGGTCTGGTGCATTCCGTAGTTCTTCACCTTCTTGCTCATGTGGCAGTAGAGCTTCTGCCAGAACGGCTGAATGATGACGCCGGAATCCTGCAGGATCTGCTCGACGTCCTTCATCACCTCCTTGCGCTTGGCAGGATCGGCGAGCGAGAGCGCCTGCTTCAGCTTGGCGTCGAAATCCGGGTTGGCATAGGCCGTTTCGTTCCAGGCCTCGCCAGTGCGATATCCCAACGCCAGCACCTGGACGCCCAGCGGCCGCATGTACCAGATGGTCATCGAGTACGGATACTTCGTCCAGTCATTCCAGAAGGTCGAACCCGGCAGCACCGTACGCTTGACCTTGATACCGGCATCGCGCAATTGGCCGGCGATCGCATCGCCGGTGTTCTTCTGCCATTCGTCCTCGACGGTGATAAGCTCATGCTCGAAGTCGGCCTGCCCGGCATCCGCCATCAGTTTCTTGGCGGCCGCGGCATCCCGCGTCTTCTTGGGTAGCGGATAGTATTCGGGATGGATCGGGGCGACGTGGTGGTTCTCGCCAACCGTGCCGAGCCCGGCGTAGCCCAGCTGCATGACGGCATTGTTGTCGACGGCCATCTGCAGCGCATTGCGTACCCGCTGATCGTCATAAGGCTTGTGGGTGATGTTGGTGCGGGCAACGAGCGTGGTCGCTGTCGCGACCTCCGATTTCACCAGATCCATCTTATCAAGGGCGTCGATGAAGTCGGCCGGTGTTTCGAAGTCGAGGTCGATCTCGCCGGATTCGAAGGCATTCAGCGTCGCGTTGAAGTCGGTGCCGTAGTCGATGAATTCGACACCGTCGAGCGGCGTTTCACCGCCCCACCACTTGCCGTTCTCGCGACGCTTGACGACCGCCTTCGAGCCCACTGAATACGACACCAACTCGAAAGGTCCGGTACCGATTGGCTTCTTGAGCGGGTCGGCTCCATCCTTGTCGAAGTCGCGATGCACGACCAGCGCCGGATAGTCGGTGAAGCCGGGTATGATCGCGATGTCAGGTTCGGACAGCTTCAGCTTGACCGTGAGGTCGTCGACCCTGGTGATGGCGCCATCCTTCGCCTTGCCAGTCTTTGTGTCGATCAGCGCGCCGACGCGTGCCGCCATGGAATTGCCGGAAGCACCCTTCTCGCACCAGCGGTTCAGATTGGAGACCACGTCATCGGCGTTGAAGGCATCGCCATTGTTCCAGGTGATGCCTTTGCGCAGATGCAGTGTATATTCGGTGGCGTCGTCATTGACGTCCCAGCTTTCGAGCAGAACTGGCTCGAAAGTGAATTGGTGCGTGTAGCGGACGAGCGGCTCCAGCCAACAACGGGTGACGTTTGCCATCTCGGTCCAGTCATAGGTACGCGGATCCTTCTGTGCCTTGACCGACATCGCGACATGCAGCGTTCCACCCTTTTTCGGTTCGTCGGCCAGGGCTTTTGTGGGCGCGGCAAGGCCGATCATGCTATAGGCGAAAGCCGTCGAGGCGCCGAAGGCGCTGGCCAGCGCCAAGAATTCGCGCCGGTCCATGCGGCCTGCACGCGTCTCTTTCGCCATTGCCTCGATAGCGCCCGGCACGCGGTCGCCATTGCTTCTGAAGAATGTCATTTTTTTCTCCCTTTTTTGTTCCCGTTGATTGTTCGTCCGTCGCGTCAGCTGACGCTGTTTGGCAGCGCCTCCTCGCGCCGCGCAATGAAATCCGTCAGCCCCTCGGCGATACCTTCATCGAGCTTCGGCTCCTCATAATCGGCGAGCATGTTGCGCGCTTTCTCGCGGCCGCGGGTGTCATGGTCCTTCGCCCCTTCAGCCTTCCACTGTTCGAACGAGTTGAAGTCCATGATCGAGGGCATGAAGAAGGCCGACTCGAAATGTTCAAGCGTGTGCTGGGTGCCGAGGAAATGGCCCTGCGGCCCGACCTCGCGGATCGCCGCCATGGCTTCCTTGAAATCGTCGAACGGCAGCCCGCCAGCATATTTGTACCAGCCGACAAGCTGTTCGCAGTCGGTGGCGAATTTTGAGTAGCCGCAAGTCAAGCCGGCCTCTAGCCATCCGGCGGAGTGCCAGATGTAGTTGGCGCCGGAAAGGATGGCGGCATGCATCAGCATGTTCGAACTCGTAGCCTGCCTGGGCGTCATTCAGTTTCGACCCGACATGGAAGCCGGAGGTGCGCCACGGCAGCCGGTATTTCCGCGCCAGGGCTCCCATCAGATACATCATCTGGGCAGCCTCCGGCGTGCCGCCCATCGGAGCGCCGGTTTTCATGTCGACCGTAACCATGAATTGTCCGTAGAGCTGCGGCGACCCAGGACGCAGCAGCTGTGTGAACGCGACGCCGGCCAGCGCTTCAGCGTTGACCTGCGCGACCGCACCCACGGCAGACGCCGAAGTCGAGGCGCCGCAAAGGGCGAAGGGCGCGAGGATGAGCGGCTGGTTGTGGCGCGCATAGACCTTCATCGCGTCCAGCATGGTGGCGTCCCATACAAGCGGCGAATTGCAGTTTGTGATCGACACCAGCACTGGGTTGTCGCGGACATAGTCCTCGCCGAACACGATGCCTGCCATGGCCATCGTGTCCTCCGCTCGTTCCCTGGACGTCACGATGCCCATGAACGGTTTGTCCGAGTGCTTCAGCGCCGAGTGGATGATGTGGAGGTGACGCTTCGGCACCGCAATTTCCATCGGCTCGCAGATGACCGAGCTCGACGAGTGCAGCGCCGGCGCCATGTAGGAGAGTTTGTGGAAGTTCTGCAGGTCGGCGAGCGTCCCGTAGCGCCTGTTGTTGTCGAGGTCGCGCACGTAAGGCGCGCCGTACATCGGCACGAAGATGGAGTTGTTGCCGCCTACCCGCACTGTACGCTGCGGATTCCTCGCATTGAGCGTAAACTCCGACGGAACCTTCGATATGAGCTCCATCAGGAGCGCACGGTCGATCCGGACTCTTGTGTCCGAGACATCGGCTCCCGCAGCTTTCCACAGTGCAATCGCCTCGTCGTCGCGGAACTCGCATCCCACCTCTTCGAGGATCGAGAGCGACTCCTGGTGGATGAGTTCCACCGCCTCATCCGGGACCATCTCATACACGGGGATCTTACGGACCAGGGTCGGAAAAGACGCCATGGGAATTCCCCGCAGCACCTTGCGCCCCAGGCGGCCACCCGCTCGACGGTGGGCAGGTTCGGTCACTTCAACGGCCGGTGCGTTCATGGAAACTCCATCCTCCCAGAGGCCATCAATCTAGAGAGACAAAATGCAGCTGTGACGCTGGAAAATCCTGATCTCTTGTATAAGCTGAGTTTATGCGAAGCCTGCGCCATCTGCTGCCCTCCGCCGGCAGCCTGATCGTCTTCGAAGCCGCCGGGCGGCTGTCGAGTTTCACCGCTGCCGGGCGGGAGCTCGGCATGACACAGGCCGCCGTTTCCTATGCCGTGCGCGGGCTGGAGGAGCAGCTCGGCGCCAAGCTATTCCAGCGCCGCCACCGCCAGGTTCTCCTGACAGAGGCCGGCGAGCGCTTCCACGCCGACGTCTCGCTAGGGCTGTCGCATATCCGCAAGTCGGCGGAGGATCTGCGCCTGCAGGCGACCGGCGGCCATGTCACGCTGGCCGCCTCGACCGCCTTTGGTTCGTTCTGGATGATGCCGCGCCTGCAGCAATTCCGCGACGAACTGCCTGGCGTTGATCTGCGCATCCAGACCGCCGACCGCGACCTCGACATCATCGCCGAGGGCATCCCGCTCGGCGTGCGCGGCGGCGTGCCGCGCGACTGGCCGGACTATCATTCGCTGTCGCTCTCTGACGAGGAGATCTTCCCGGTCGCAGGCCCCAACTATCTGGCGAAGTTTGGGCTGCCGAAGACTGTCGAGGAACTGGCAACGCACCGACTCATCCATCTTGAGGAGCCCTACCGCGAAGCCCCGAACTGGGACGAATGGTTCGCGTCCGCAGGAACCAGCCTCCGTAATGCTGAGCGCGGGTTGCGCATCAATGACTATGCCTTGGTGATTCAGGCGGTCATGGAGGGACAAGGCATCTCGCTCGGCTGGCGGCATCTGGTCGAGCGCCTCGTGTCATCAGGACTGTTGGTGCCGGTGACGGATCATGTGCTGAGGACCGGCATCGGATTCTACGTCATATGGCCGAAGAACCGGGAGCTTAGCGACAATGCCCGCAAGGTCAGGGATTGGCTGGCGGCGCAGGCGTAGCTTCGCCGGCGCAATCCGGCGCGTGACCGGATTGCGTTCGCATGCTGAAAGAGATCAGACCGAGCCGTCATTCTTGAGGCCGAGCACGTCGATCTTGTCGATGGTCGGCGGGCCAACAAACAGCGTTTCAGCATTGGCCATCAGTGCCTTGGCTATCTCGCCGGTGAGATGCGCCTGCCGCCCTGCCTCGTCGTGAAAGGCATCGAACACGCCGAAGACGCTTGGCGAAAGCCGCAGAGCGAACCAGATCGGTGTCTTTGCCTCCTGATTGGCCAGCTGAAGCCCGGTTTTGAGGAACGCGGCGACGTCCTGCTCCTTGCCGGGCTTGGCTTCGAAGCGCGCGAACAATGCGAGTTTGATCATGTGTCTTCTCCTCGTGGTTTGTACGGCCAAGGGCCGTCGGAGGCACAATCGCAGCATCGAAGCGGAAACCGTATTGGCAAAAATGACATCTTTGATATCATTATTGCCATGAACATTTCCGTCCTTGCGCTTGACGGCGTCTTCGACACCGGACTGGCCACCATGCTCGACGTTTTCGGCACCGCCAACGAACTGGCTGGGATGCTGGCATCGCCGCCCGGCCATTTCGCCACGACCGTTGTCGGGGTGAGCGACACGGTCCACACCGGGCAAGGCCTCCGGGTGCCGGTCATCTCGATGGGCACGGAGCCGACCCCCGATTGGCTGGTGATCCCGGCGATCGGCCAGAAGATGCCAGGCCCGCTTGGCGACGCGCTGAAGCGAAGCGACATTGCGGAGGCGACCAAGGCGTTGCGCGCCGCCGCCGAAGCCGGCACGCGCATCGGCGCTGCCTGCATCGGCACTTTCATCCTCGCGGAGACCGGCCTGCTCGACCGCCGGCCTTCAACCACGACCTGGTGGCTGGCGCCGATGTTCCGGCAACGTTACCCGCAAGTGCGGCTCGACGCCTCGCGCATGCTGATCAATGATGGCCAGTTCGCAACCGCCGGTGCGGCGCTCGGCCATATCGACCTCGCTTTGATGGTGATCCGCCAGACCAGTCCGGAGCTCGCCGCGCTGACTGCGAAATACCTCATCGTCGACAGCCGGCCGTTGCAATCGGCCTATGCAATCTCCGACCACCTCGCCCATTCGAACCCGCTGGTCGAACGTTTCGAGCGCTGGGCGCGCGGCCATCTCGCCGCCGGTTTCAATCTCGACGAAGCAGCAGCGGCGCTGGGTGCCAGCAAGCGGACGCTGTCGCGGCGGGTCAACGACGTACTTGGCAAGACGCCGCTGTCCTATTTCCAGGATCTGCGCGTCGAGCAGGCTGTGCATTTGTTGAAGACCACATCCGATAGCGTCGAGGAGATCGCCGCCAAGGTCGGCTATGGCGACGGGGTGACGTTGCGCAATCTGCTGCGCCGGCGGCTGCGCAAGGGCGTGCGCGAAATCCGCACTGCAAACTGATCCACTCTGACAATTCTCCCCTCCCGCACGACACGAATCCGCCTATAGTGCGCCGATGCCCATTCGCCAGCTTTCCGAAACGATGATCAACCAGATCGCCGCCGGCGAAGTCATCGAGCGTCCGGCAAGCGTGGTCAAGGAACTGGTCGAGAACGCACTCGATGCCGGCGCATCACGCGTCGAAATCGTCACGTCGGGCGGCGGGCTGAACCTGATCCGCGTCACCGATGACGGCTCCGGCATCCCCGAACAGGAGCTTTCGCTGGCAATCGCACGCCATTGCACCTCCAAGCTCGTCGAGGACATCAACGACATCCGCTCGCTCGGCTTTCGCGGTGAAGCGCTGCCGTCGATCGGCTCGGTGTCGCGGCTGTCGATCCGGTCGCGCACGGCCTCAGGCGACAGCGCCGCCGAAATCGGCATCGAGGGCGGCCGCATCTTGCCCGTTCGGCCGGCGGCCGCCAACCGCGGCACCACCGTCGAAGTGCGCGACCTGTTCTTCGCCACGCCGGCCCGGCTGAAATTCATGAAGGGCGAGCGCGCCGAAAGCTCGGCGACCAGCGATGTGGTCAAGCGCATCGCCATCGCTTTCCCCACCGTGCGGTTCACGCTGGCCGGCTCCGACCGCTCGACGCTGGAATTGCCGGCGACCGACGACAGTCCGGAGGGCAGCCTGCGCCGCGTCGCCCAGGTGATGGGGGCCGAGTTTCCCGACAATTCCATCGCCATCGACGCGATGCGCGAAGGCGTGCATCTGACCGGCCACGTGTCGATCCCATCCTTCACCCGCGCCAATGCGCTGCAGCAATATGCCTATGTCAATGGCAGGCCGGTGCGCGACAAGCTGATCGCCGGAGCCATTCGCGGCGCCTTCGCCGATGTCCTGCCGCGCGACCGCCATGCGGTGACGGTGCTGTTTCTTTCGCTCGATCCGGCCATCGTCGACGTCAACGTCCACCCGGCCAAGGCCGATGTGCGCTTCCGCGACCCGGGCCTGGTGCGCGGGCTGATCGTCGGCGCCATTCGGCAGGCACTCGCCGATGCCGGCATCCGTTCTGCCACTACGGGCGCCGCCGGCATGATAGCGGCGTTCCGGCCAGGTGCGGCATCCTACGGTCACGGCGGCCCGGCCAACGGCCATCGCAGCTACGACGCGGCCTATCGTGCGTCCGGCTCCGCCGGTTTCGACCCCTCGCGCTCGCCGCAGCGGCCGCTCGACATGCAATTCGAAGGTGCGGGCTTTCAACGCGCCGGCGCAAGGAATGGCGGCTTTGGTGAGCCTGACCAGGCGGCGTTCGATGCCGGCCCGCTTGCCAGCGCCGATGCGCGCGCCAGCCAGGATATGCCGGCCGAGACGCTGCTTGGCGCGGTGCTCGGCGCGGCACGCGCCCAGGTGCACGAAAACTACATCGTTGCCCAGACCAGGGATTCGCTCGTCATCGTCGACCAGCATGCGGCGCATGAGCGGCTGGTTTACGAAGCCCTGAAGAACGCGCTGCACTCGCGACCCGTCCCCTCACAGATGCTGCTCCTGCCTGAAATCATCGACCTGCCGGAAGAGGATGCCGAGCGGCTCGCCATGCACTCCGAAACGCTCGCCCGATTCGGGCTCGGCATCGAGCGTTTCGGCCCAGGCGCTGTCGCCGTGCGCGAGACGCCGTCAATGCTGGGCGAGACCAATGTCGGGCAATTGGTGCGCGACCTCGCCGACGAGATCGCCGACAATGATACGGTCGAGACACTGAAGGAGCGGCTGGACAAGATCGCCGCCACCATGGCCTGCCATGGCTCGGTCCGCTCCGGCCGGCTGCTCAAGGCCGAGGAAATGAACGCACTGCTGCGCCAGATGGAGGCGACGCCGGGCTCCGGCACCTGCAACCACGGCCGCCCGACCTATATCGAGCTCAAGCTGGCGGATATCGAGCGGCTGTTCGGGCGGCGGTAACGGCCAGCGGCCAACGCCGTTACTTCTTCTGCTGATATTTCCTGGTCGCGCGATTGAAGACATAGTCCGTCGTGTAGCCGGCGCCGCCGCCACGAAAATTCACGGAAATGATGTCCTTGCCGTGCTCCACCGACTTTTGGACATTCATGTAGATGGGCGTCATCAGCATGCCCGCGTTGCAATCATGGTCATCGAAGCGGATTTGCTGGACGACCTTGCCGGTGCTCTTCTTGATCACCTGCATTTTCGTCATGCAGATGCCGCCGCTGGTGTTCACGTAGACGCCGGCGAACCTGTTGGCGGCGGTCTCCGCCCAGAAGGGAATCTCGACGGGGCCGACGATCTTTGCGTCGCCGGTGTCATCAAGGCTCGCGACCTTCTTGAGAATGACGGGCAATTTATCGGCACCCTTGCTCAAGCTTCCCGTCGCGCCGTCCGCGTCGACATCGATGGTAAACGGGCATCCGGCGGTGTCGACTGGCGTCTTTGACCCCATCACCATGACCCGATAGAATTCCTTGTCGTCCGCAATCTCGCAAAGCGAGATTTTGGTGCCGTTGACGGTGCCATACAGCGCGATCGGCCTCTGCTTCGTGTCGCGGAAGTAACTTCCCTCGACGGTAATGCCGCTGCCGAAACTGTCATATCTCTGCAGCGACAGATGGACCGGATCAGGCCCGATGGTTCCTGCGTAGTTTTCGACCTGATACCAGCCTGCGGCGGCTTCCCCGGTCAGCAGCAAAACGCAAAAGAGTGCCGATACGAGCAGTTTTCCCATTCCGTCCCCCAGTGAAAGCGGCTCACCATAATGGCCCTTTCCCTGGGTGTCTGCATACCGGCGGATACGGTTTCGGATTTGAGTCCGCAAACGCCTCCAACCCTCTGTTTCACCTCTTCAAATTCACCACGATGACGCCGCCGAGCGCCAGCGCGCCGCCGAGGATGCCGAGCAGCGTCGGCACTTCGCCCAGCCAGAAGAAGCCGATCAGGGCGGACATTGGCGAGACAAGGTAGAGGAAGTTCGAAGCACGCGCTGCCGGCAGGCGCGACAAGGCCATCGCCCAGGCGGCGTAGGCGATCAGGCTGGGCACGATGCCGAGAAAGATGACGGCGCCGAGGCCGGCTGTGTTGGCGACCGCTGCCTGTGCAAAGCCGCTTGGCAGAAACGGTGACAGGCAAAGTGCGCCAAGGATCATGTTCGATGCGGAGATGGTCAGCGGGTGATGACGGGCAAACAGAGGCTTCTGGACGATGGTGTTGACGGCCGAGCACAGCGCGGAGCCAAGAACCAGCAGCGCGCCGGCATTGAAGTGCAGGCCGTTGCCGTCGGCCACGGCGATGATGCCGATGCCGGCGAAAGAAATGGCCGTGCCCAACCAGGCCCAGCTTGAGAAGCGTTCGCCGAGCAATGCCATGGCCATGATGGCGGTGAAGATCGGGCTGACGTTGATGATGAAGCCGGCGGCACCGGCCGAGACGGTCAGTTCGCCGAAATTGAGCATGACGGTATAGAGCGCGACGAAAATGGCCCCGCCAAAGACGAGGCGCCATACCTCGTCGAGCCTGGGCAGCGCCGGACGCTTGACGGCAAGGAAGATCGCCGCCGGCACCGCGGCAATGGCAAAGCGCAGGGCGCCCAGTTCCAGCGGCCCAAAGGCGGCGAGGCCGGCGCGAATGGCCGGGAAGGCCGAAGCCCAGCCAACCACCGTCAGCGCCACGGCGATGGCGGCCGTGGTGTCCATGCGCTGTGTCTGATTCCACGTGCCCGTCATCGCGCTCATCTCACTGTCCTCGTGTTCTTGCGTCCTGAAAGGCACAAAACGCCTTTTCCCGCTTGTTGACAAACGACCAAATCGAGGATCACCTGTGACTGTGGATCACAGCTCGGATACAATGGTGCCGCTCGAAACCCTGCGTGCATTCGATGCGGCGGCGCGCACGGGCAGTTTTTCGGCGGCGGCCGAAAAACTCAACATCACCCATGGCGCCGTCAGCCGGCAGATCGCCAAGCTCGAGGACTGGCTCGGGTTGAAAGTGTTCGATCGCGGCGCGCGCGGCGTCTCGCTGACGATCGAAGGCAACCGGCTGCATCTGCGCACAGCGGAAGCCTTCGCACTGATATCAAGCCATTCCGACCGCTGGGTCGAGCCGCGCGGCACTGCGGTGGTGCGGCTGACCTCGATCCCCTCGGTCAGCGGGCTGTGGCTGATGCCGCGCATGGCGGCACTGGAGAACAATCCCACCAAACTGCGCATCGTGCTCGATGTCGACATCCGCCAAGCCGACCTTGCCGATGAAGGCATCGATCTGTCGATCCGCTGCGGCCGTGGCGGCATTCCGGGCCGCGTTTCGGTGCAACTGTTCGAAGAACATGTCTTCCCCATCGCCTCACCGGAACTGGTACGCGAGATAGGCCGCGGCGACCCGGCCAGGCTGCTCAAATTTCCACTGATCAACGATTCCGACGCCTCCGGCTGGCGCGCCTGGTTCGCGGCACAAGGCATGGACTATCGTCCGCGCCCGCAGGATCGCCGCTTCGAGGACTATAATCTGGTGCTGGATGCTGCCGCCTATGGGCTGGGTATTGCCTTGGCGCGTCCGCCGCTGACCGGATATCAGCTGCAGTCGGGCCGCATCACCGCCGTCGACGAGCGCACCGCGCTCAATCCGGTGTCCTATTGGCTCGACCGGCCGCTGGGACGCCCACGCACCGCCGCGGCCGACCTCGCCCGCCGCATCGCGCAACAGGCCGGATTGGCGCCGGACAAGATCGAGGCGTTCATCGAAGCCGAGCGCTAGGTCTGCTGGCCTATCGCTGATTCGACGTTCAGCGAAGCAGCAGCAGAACGAACCCAAAGATCATGGTTGCCAACAGGCCGGTCATGATCGAGACAAAGCCGATCCTCACCAGCAGGCCCTCGGGGTTGGATGCCGCAGCCTGGGATTGATTGGCAGGCCTTAGCCGTCCGGCCGGCGCATCCAGAGCGGGACTGCTGCGCGAGACGGGAGCCGGCGGCGGAATGAACGACAGCAACGAGACCCCCGCCGCCCTGACCGGTGCGTTGTCATTGGCCGTTGCCGAAGGCGGCACGAAGCCTCGCTGCGTTTCGGCTTCTGGTGCTGCTTTCCTCGCGACAACCTCAGCCAGCACCGCCTCATCCCTCGCGTCGAGCTGGGCCTGATAGGCCTCGACGATGCCGGAAGAAGCAATCTGCTGCGATTTGACGGCCATCGGTGCCGCGGGCATCGCCAACAAAGCGGGCGCCGTGCGTTGAGCGAACAGAGAGGGCGCGGCGGGCTGGACCAGTTCCCTGACCAGCGCCGTCCTGACCGGATCGGCTTTCGCCAACGGCACGGGTTGCGGCGTCATCGCCTCCTTGAGCAAGGAAGCCAGGCGGGCGGAAGAAATATCCATCATGCCCCCGATAAAAGCGCTTTTCGGCCTCTCGTAACGCCTCAGCATTGTCCGAGGCTTGTCACATGCTTGACCCGGCCGCAGATTTGTGGCGATGAAATCTGTATGACACTTGGCACCACCGCATGATGAACCGTTTCGAAGGCCCGGGCGGCAAGGAAGCCCGCATCCGCTATCTCGATGGCGATTTCCAGGTCACCAGCCCCGGCTCGTTCGTGCGCTGCGCCGTGACCGGTGAGAGCATTCCGCTCGATGAGCTGAAATACTGGAGCGTCGCCAGGCAGGAGCCTTACGTGAACGCCACCGCTTCGCTGCGCCGCGAGATCGAGGTGCATCCGGAGCTGCGCAAGCGGGGCTAACTTTTTGTTTGACGCAATTCCGAACGGAAAACCGCGTCACACTTTTCCTGGAATTGCTAACCCTTGAGCTTGCGCTGGCGCCACGCATCCAACGTCTCGTGGATGATGCGTTCCGGCACATTGTCGAGTTCGAAAACCGTATCGATTTCCAGCACCTCGAGTTTGTCGAGAAAATCCTGTGAGGCGCCGTGGCGCAGCCGGGCAGCGTCCTTGGCCGTGGTGATAAGGCTAAGACCTTCGGTGTGCGCCGTCGTCGCCAGTTCGGCCAGCTCGTCCTCGGCATAAAAGTGATGGTCCGGAAAGGGTTTTGAGAAAACCACCTCGCCGCTAGCCTCGCGCACCGTGTCGAAGAATTTGTCGGGATGGCCGATGCCGGCGAAGGCGAGGAACCGCTTGCCGGCAAGCCCTGCCTTGCTGCTTGGCTCCGTATGAGCCTCGAAGATCGGCCGGCCGGCGCGCGCCGCCTGGCGCACCACGGCATCGGCCGCACTGCCCTCGCCCATCTTCAACAGCCCGCTAGTGAAGACCAGCTGGTCGACGATCTTGGCCCTGAGCGGCCCGCCCGGAATGACGCGGCCATTGCCGATGCCGTAGCGGGCATCGACCACGACCAGCGCGTAATCGATATGGATGCGCGCGCTCTGAAAGCCATCGTCCATGATCAGGAAATCGCAGCCGTGCTTTTCCAGCAGCAGCCGGGCGCCGGCGGCGCGGTTCGGTGTCACCGCGACGGGGGCGTGTTCGGCAAGCAGCAGCGGCTCGTCGCCAACATGCCTGGCGCTGTCGTGGTGGGAATCGACGACATGCGGCTCGGCGAAGGAGCCGCCATGGCCGCGCGACAGGAAACCGGGTTTGAGCTGCATGCGCTTGGCCTGTTGCGCGAGCGCAATCGCCACCGGCGTCTTGCCGGTGCCGCCAACGGTGAAATTGCCGATGCACAGGACCGGCGCCTCGATCTTCTCGCGCCGCGCCCGCCGCATGCCGCGGCCGGCAACGAGCGCGTAGACGGCCGACAGCGGCGATAGCGCCAGGACCTTCCAGTCCGGCTCTTCCCACCAGAATGGTGGTGCTTCGGAGGCCACGTTAGCGCCCGTTGGCGCCCTTCAGGCGCGACTTGACGACCAGTGGCTGGATGTAGGGTTCGAGCGATTTCAGCGTGCGCGCCAAGGCGCCGCGCATCTCATCAACGGTCGCGATCCCCGCCGCCATCATCTCGTGGCGCGCCACTTCGTTGGTCAAAAGGAAGTTGACAGCGCCGGCCAGCATGTCGCGATCGCGCACCAGCTTGGCGCCGCCGCTGTCGATCAGGCGCTGATAGGCTTCACGGAAATTCTGCACATTGCGCCCGGCGAGAACCGCGGTGTCGAGCATGGCCGGCTCAAGCGGATTCTGGCCGCCCTCCGAGGTCAGCGAGCGGCCGACGAAGGCGATTTCGGTCAGCCGGAGATAGAGCCCCATCTCGCCGATCGTATCGCCGAGCAGGATATCGGTGTCCGGCCCAATACGGTCGCCCTTGCTGCGCCGCGCGACCTTCAGGCCCATGCCGGAAATCTGCGCGGCAAGAGCCTCGGCGCGATCGGGATGGCGCGGAACGACGATCGTCAGCAAGCCATGGTGACGCTTGTGCAGCGTCGCGTGGACTTCCGCCGCGACCACTTCCTCGCCGTCATGAGTGGAGATCGCCGCCCAGGTCGGGCGGCCACCGATCTGCCGCTGCAAGGTGGCCAGCGCCCGTTGGTCGACCGGCGGCGGATTGGTATCGACCTTGAGGTTGCCGGACACCGTGACCGGGCGGGCGCCGAGCGCGCGAAAACGCTCGCCGTCAACATCCGACTGGGCAACGACATGGGCAAGGTTCTCGAACAGCGCCTCGGCGATATTGGCGCGCTTTTTCCAGGAGGTGAACGAGCGGTCGGACAGCCTGCCATTGACCAGCACCTGCGGCACGTGGCGCGCGCCAAGCTCGAGAATGGTCATCGGCCAGATCTCGGATTCGGCGATGATCGCCAGGTCCGGCCGCCAGTGATCGAGGAACCGGCTGACCGCCGGCTTCAGGTCGAGCGGCACATATTGGTGGATGATGCGGTCGCCGAGCCGCTCGTCGGCAACCTGGGCCGATGTCACGGTGCCGGTCGTCAAAACGATGTTGACGCCATAATCGAGAATGCTTTCGACCAGCGGCACGACGGCGATGGTCTCGCCGACGCTCGCGGCATGGATCCAGATCACCGGCCCTTCGGGGCGCGGGCGGCCGGCGACGCCGTATCGTTCGCGGCGGCGGTTGCGGTCTTCCTTGCCGCGCGAGGTGCGCCAGGCGACATAAGGTCCGACCAGCGGATAGGCTGCAGCGCCGGCAAAACGGTACGCAGTCAGCATGGCGCGCGCCCAGCGACCGCTCATCGCCGACCGTCCACGAGGCGGTTGGCCTCGGCCGTCGCGGCATTGAGCGCAGCGGTGACTTCCTGGCGCTTGCGCTCCATTTCGGCTTCGTCGGCATCGGCCGCCACGAAAATCGGTGAGCCTATAACGACAGCGGATCGGCCGAATGGCAGGTTGATGGTCGTCTTGTCCCAGCTCTTCTCCAGCACCTTGCGGCGGCTGGTGGTAATGGCAACCGGCAGCAGCGGCCGGCCGGAGAGACGCGCCAGCAGAACGATACCAAGCCCTGCGTCGCGCGGCGTGCCGTGCGGAATGTCTGCGATCATGGCGACGTTCTTGCCAGCGGTGAGCGACTTTTTTGAGGGCGATGAGCGCCTTGGCCCCGCCCTTGTCGAGATGCCTGGCATTGTCGCGTCCACCGGAACCCCGCACCGCCTCGATGCCGAATTTCTCCAGCATCAACGCGTTGAGCTCGGCATCGGCGCTGCGCGACACCATGGCGACCAGCGGTTTACGCTTGGGATAAAAGGCCGGCGTCAAAAGATGCTGGCCGTGCCACAGAGCAATGATACCGGGCTCGAACTCGGCGTAGGCGCCGCCTGAAAAGCGCGCCGATCCGGCGACCGGGGGGCTGGTCAGGCGTACCAGCCGCACGAATTGCGCGAGCAGGCTGGCAATGGCGTTCTTGACGAGTCGCGACTGCGCGAGCGGTTCGCGTATCTTGCGCCAGAAGGCCTTGGTCGCGCGGCTGCCGCCTCTGCCCGTAGGCGTGGCGTCGCTGGCTGGCCCTTTCGCCAGGTCACGCTCCATCGAATTCAACCGACGACCTTGCTGTCGGGATCCAGCAGACGGTGCAGATGAACGACGAAATAACGCATATGGGCATTGTCCACGCTGGCTTGCGCCTTGGCTTTCCACGCCGTGTGCGCGGATTGATAATCCGGATAGACGCCGACAATGTCGAGCGCATCGAGATCGCGGAACTCGGTGCCGCCAAGCTTCTTCAGTTCGCCGCCGAACACCAGATGCAAAAGCTGTTTCTTTCCGTCTTCCGCGGCCATGTCGGTCCTTCACATATTGTGAGTTTGTGACAGGTCTAGACCAAAGCCGTCGACTTTGGAACCTGCGAATATGCTTTCACAGCCCGGCGATGACATCGACGAGCACCGCCAACAGCTCACCACTGCCGGCGGCGAGCGCGCCGTGGCGGGTCACCTCGCCGGCAAAGAGCGGCGCGCGGCCATGCGGGTCGAGCAACTGGCCGCCGGCCTCGCGCAGGATGAGATCGGCGGCGGCGATGTCCCAGTCATGCGCGTTCGGCTTGACGAAGGTGGCGTCGAGCGTGCCATTGGCGATCATTGCCAAGCGGTAGGCAAGCGACGGGCTGTAGGCCGCCCGTGTCAGCCGCTTCTGCCAGCTGGCCGGCACCAGGTCGATCAGCTGCTTCAGCCCGGAAATCTCGGCTTTATCGCCAAGCTTGCGCACGCCAATACGCTTGCCGTTGCGGAATGCGCCCTGGCCGGGCAGCGCCCAGTAGGTCTCGTCCATCGCCGGGCATTCGAGCACGCCGGCGAGCGTGCGGCCTTGTTCGACGACGGCAACGCTGACGCACCATGTGCGCTGTCCCTCGAGGAAGCCGCGTGTGCCGTCGATCGGATCGACCACAAAGGTGCGGCGCGCCGAAAGCCGCGCCGGATCGTCGACCGTTTCTTCCGACAGCCAGCCATAGTCTGGCCGCGCCGCCAGCAGGGTCTGGCGCAGATAGGCGTCCGCCGCATGGTCGGCTTCGCTGACCGGCGAGGTGCCGCCCTTCATCCAGACCTGCGGGCTGTTGCCGAAGTAACGCATGGCGATGAGACCCGCCTCGCGGGCGGCGTCGCGCAGCAGCGGCAGATCCCCAATGGCCCCAGAAGCGGTCAGTTCATGCTCCGGCAAGGGTCATGCCTTCGATCAGGAGCGTTGGCGCGGCGGTGCCGAAATTGCGGTCGAGGTCGTTCGCCGGCACCATGTTGAGGAACATCGTCTTCAGGTTCGAGGCGATGGTGACTTCTGCGACCGGATAGGCAAGTTCGCCATTCTCGATCCAGAAGCCGGAGGCACCACGGCTGTATTCGCCGGTCAGCATATCGACGCCCTGACCGAACACTTCGGTGACGTAGAAGCCGGTCTTGAGCGACTTGATCAGGTCCTCCGGCGAGCGTTCGCCGGGCTCGATGGCGAGATTGGTGGAAGACGGCGACACGGAGGAGCCGCTGCGCGACCCACGCCCGTTGGTGATCAATCCCAGCTCCCGCGCCGCCGACGTCGACAGGAACCAGTGGTTGAGCACGCCTTTTTCGACCATCAGAAGCTTTTCGCCCTCGATACCTTCGCCGTCGAACGGGCGCGAGGCCTGGCCACGCGGCCTGAGCGGTTCGTCGGTGACCGTGATTGCGGATGCGGTCACCTGCTTGCCCATCATGTCGCGCAGGAACGAGGTCTTGCGCGCGACGGACGCGCCATTGATGGCGCCGGCAATATGACCGGCAATGCCGCGTGCCACGCGCGGATCGAACACCACGTCGACCGGCCCGGTCGCCGCCTTGCGCGCGCCGATGCGGCGCACCGCCCGTTCGCCGGCCTTGCGGCCGATATCCTGCGGCGCATCGAGATCGGCAAAGTGCCGGCGAGAGGAGAATTCATAGTCGCGCTCCATGCCGGTGCCCTCGCCGGCGATGACGCTGGCGGAACGCGAAAAACCCGAACCGACATAATGGCCGAGGAAGCCGTGCGAAGTGGCCAACACCATCCCGCCCAGCCCGGCACTGGCGCCGCTGCCAGCCGAATTGGTGACGCCCTTGACGGCAAGTGCCGCCGCTTCCGCCGCAAGGGCTGCTTCCTTCAACTGATCGGCCGACACTTCGGTGCCATCGAACAGGCCGAGATCGCGCGTTTGCCTTGCCAGCAGCCCCGGATCGGCCAGACCCTGATAGGGATCCTCGGGCGAGACTTTCGCCATGGCAACGGCGCGCTCGGCGAGCATCGCCGGGTCGGACGCGGCGGTGGCCGATACGCTTGCCACTTTCTGGCCGACGAAGACGCGCAGCGAAACGTCCTCGGCTTCCGACGATTCGGTGGCCTCGACCTTGCCGAGCCGAACCGACACGCTTGTTGAGCGGCCGCGCACGGCGACCGCGTCTGCGGCATCGGCGCCGGCCTTTTTGGCGGCCTCGACCAGCGCCGCGACGCGGTCGATCAGTTTTGCAGCGTCTGATATGTCGGCCATGCCTGTAATCCTGCTTGTCGCGGCCAGCTTGCGGCCCCGCCCACCCATCTATTGTTCCGATCCGGCTTGTGCAATGGCACAGGCTTCAATCAAAATGCATCGCTACATGGTTCCTACCCAGAACCCTGTGACGCAAAATCAGTCCGCAGCCTGCACGGAGCATTCTCGATGACGCCCTTCCATCTCGCCTTCCCGGTCCGGGATCTCGATGAAACCCGAACTTTCTATGGCGAGGTGCTGGGCTGCGCGATTGGCCGCTCGTCGGCGACCTGGGTCGATTTCGATCTTTACGGCCACCAGATGTCGGCGCATTTGCGACCGCAGGCCGCGCAAGCCGCCAGTGACGGCAAGGTCGACGGCATTCTGGTGCCGATCCCGCATTTCGGCGCCGTGCTGCTGATGGACGACTGGCAGCGCCTGGCGATGCGGCTGGAGGCGCGCGACGACATCGACTGGCTGGAACGGCCGATGGTGCGCTTCAAGGGCGAGCCGGGCGAACAGGCGACGCTGTTTATCCGCGACCCCTCGGGCAACGCGCTGGAATTCAAGGGTTTTCGCTCGCTGGAACAGGTTTTCGCGCATTGAGATGAGAAGGCCAGCCGCGAGCGTGCCGTTCAAGTTGCCGCGACCGGCGTCCAGATGACATCCTCGATTTTCTGCGCACCGGTCGCCAGCATCACCAGCCGGTCGAAGCCGAGCGCGATGCCGCTCGCCTGCGGCATGATGGCCAGCGCGGCAAGGAAATCCTCGTCGAGCGGGTAGCGCTCGCCATAGATCCGCTCTTTCTCGTCCATCTCGAGGATGAAGCGCCGGCGCTGCTCGGCGGCATCGGTCAATTCGCCAAAGCCGTTGGCAAGCTCGACACCGCAACAATACAGTTCGAAACGCTCGGCGACGCACGCATCTCGCGGGCTCGGTCGGGCAAGTGCCGCCTCGGCGACCGGATATTCGCACAGGATGGTGGCGCAGCCGAAGCCCAGATTGGGCTCGATCTTTTCCACCATCACCCGGCTGAACAGGTCGGCCCAGCTGTCGTCGGGCGCCGTGCGCAGGCCGGCTTGACCCAACACGGCGTAGAGCGCGTCCCGGTCGGTGCCGCCATCGGCGGCGACCGTGGCTAGGAGATCGATGCCGGCATGGCGGGTGAAGGCGTCCGCCACCGTCAGCCGCTCAGGCTCTGCGAACGGATCGCAATCGCGGGCCCGGAAGGAAAAGCGCGTGGTCCCTGCCCTTGTCGCGGCCAGCGCCAGCAGATCGGCGCAATCGCGCATCAGGCTCTCATAGGTCTCGCCCACCCGGTACCATTCGAGCATGGTGAATTCGGGATGATGCAAGGGGCCGCGCTCGCGGTTGCGGTAGACCGGACCGAGGCTGAAAATCCTGACTTCACCGGCAGCGAGCAGCTTCTTGCAGGCGAATTCCGGCGAGGTGTGGAGATAAAGCGGCGAGCGCCCCCCATCCGGCCCGACCGCCTCCGTGACGAAAGCCGCCAGATGCGCCTCGTTGCCGGGCGAGACCTGCAGGGTCGCCGTTTCCACCTCGATGAAATCGTTGCGGGCGAACCAGTCGCGCAGGGCGGCCGTCAGGCCATTGCGCAGCAGCAGGCGCGGGCGGCGGTCGGCGTGAACGTGCGGCGTCCACCAGGGCGAAGCGGCGGTCATGAGCGGATTGAAGGCGTGCCGGCGCGCGCCATGTCAGTTAACAGTGGGGGCTGGCGGTTCGCGCCAAGATGCGCTACCAGCGCCGCACAAGCCGGCAAACGCCCGTCAACTCTCGCAGGATTTAAAACCGTGGTGAAAGTCATCGCCAGTTCGCTCCGCAAAGGCAATGTCGTCGACAAGGACGGCAAGCTTTATGTGATCCTCTTTGCCGAAAACATCCACCCAGGCAAGGGCACGCCGGTGACGCAGCTCGACATGCGCCGCATCGGCGACGGGGTGAAGGTGTCGGAGCGCTATCGCACCACCGAACAGGTCGAGCGCGCCTATGTCGAGGAGCGCGAGCACACCTTCCTTTACGCCGACGGCGAAGGCTATCACTTCATGAATCCGGAAACCTATGATCAGGTGGCCGTGTCGGAAGCCGTGGTCGGCGACGCAGCCCCCTATCTCAAGGAAGGCATGCCGGTGCAGGTCTCGCAGTTCAACGGCATTGCGATCGCCCTGGTGCTGCCGCAGCGCGCCACCTTCGAAGTGGTCGAGACCGAGCCGACGACCAAGGGCCAGACGGCATCGTCCTCCTATAAGCCCGCCGTGCTCTCCAACGGCGTGCGCACCACCGTGCCGCCGCACATCGCGCCCGGCACCCGTGTGGTGGTGATGACGGCGGACGGGGCTTATGTGGAGCGGGCGAAGGACTGAGGGCGAAAGTTCAGCGGATCGGCGCGAGGCTATCCGTTTTTGGGCGCGCCCGCGCTTGGTGTGATCGTACCTGACCCATAGATAGGTGGGCGCCAGATGCTCGGGGCGATCCGCGGAGAATCGGGTTGCGCAGGCTTTACCCTCTATTTCAAACCGAAATATGCTGTTGCAGACATCCCGCTGAGGGGCGACTCCTCTGCAGGCAGTACAATCTCGGCGCATGGAAATCCCGCAGATGCTGACCCCCGATCAAGCACTGGGCATGATTGGGACGCTCGACATTGCCGTTTTCCAGGTCGAAACCCAGAGTACGCCCAATGACCGAGCCAGTTTCCTGCGGGTGCAGAACTTGGCCCGATCCCTGCTCGGCCGCTACGTTTACCTTGAGGTCGGCTCGCATATCGGCGGAAGCCTGTTGCCGCACCTGATCGATCCGGCCTGTGAGGCGGCGGTGTCGGTCGATCCACGGCCCGCGGCCCTACCCGACGAACGCGCCGAGTTTATCCGCTATCCCCAGAACTCAACGGCCCGGATGATCGCCGTGCTGTCGGA
The DNA here is from genome assembly GCF_056174585.1 of Mesorhizobium kamtschaticum. Lineage (NCBI taxonomy): Bacteria > Pseudomonadati > Pseudomonadota > Alphaproteobacteria > Hyphomicrobiales > Phyllobacteriaceae > Mesorhizobium > Mesorhizobium kamtschaticum. Next base: position 5,537,065 of record NZ_CM149691.1, read on the forward strand.
ACGGCTCCCTCGCTCTGCAATGGCAAAGCTGACCACGATCGAGAGCGACGTCTCCGCTTTGGCTCCTGGGGCGGTCGAACTCAAGGCCACGCTCGCGTTTATCGATGGAGTGCATACAAACCGAGCCTGCTTTTCGGACTTTATCGGCGTCCTGGCGCTTACACAGGCGGACTGCATTATTTGCTTCCACGACGCCAATCTGATCTCGGACGCGATCGTCAATGCGGAGCGCTTCCTCGATCATCTCGGCGTCGCGCATGGGACCGTCTTCCTTCCAGACACCGTGGCCGTGATGGGCCTTGGCAGGCTCGCGTCCGCAGTCCAGGATGAACTCCAACCTCATGGATTGGACCGAGCGACTTACCTCGAGCGTTCGCAACGAGAACTATGGTCCCATATAGCCAAGGTGCATTTTCCGGAAATCCGTGTCGAAATGAAGCGCCTGCGCTCCGACAATTCCCATTTGGCCGAAGAGATTGAGCGCATGCGAAAGTCAGGCCGGCTGAACGCCAAAATGTCCAGCATGACCCGGCGTGCTTCCGCCCGCATACGCAAGCAGATTGATCGGATCAAACGTCGCTTCGCGCGATGACGCGTAGGCTGGCACTTTGCCCAGGCCGGTTCAGGTCTCGCAGTTCAACGGCCTCGCAGTCGCGCTGATGCTGCCGCAGCGGTACTCTTTCGAAGTGGTCGAGACAGAGCCGACGACCAAGGGCCACACTAAGGGGACCTGTCCGTCAGCTATTTGGCCTGGCGGCCCGCTGCCAGGAAACCGCACCGCCCTGTCTAACACTCCGCCTCACTGTTACCATCGGTCCGCATTATGAGTTGGGAATCGCAACTCACTGGGCGGCTGAGCATGCGGATCAAGATCGTTGGAACCGGGCGCGCAGTGCCTGCGCTATGCTTGACATCGCGCAGCCTCGACGAGCGGCTGGGATTTGGCCAAGGCCAGATTGAAGCCGCCACCGGTGTCATCGAGCGCTATGTCTGCGAGACCGAGTCGCAAGTCGATCTGGCCTGCACGGCAGCGCGGCTGGCGCTGGCTGATGCCGGGATAGAGCCTGATGCGGTCGACCTCATCATCGGCGGATGTGGCGTGCCATACCAGCCACTGCCTTCGACGGCACCTCTGGTGATGCAGCGGCTGGGGCTGGCCGATGGCTCGGCCGCAGCCTTCGACGTCAACAGCACCTGCCTTGGCTTCCTCACCGCTTTCGAAACCGCCGCCCGCATGATTGAGGCCGGGCAAAGCGAAACCGCGCTGGTGTTCTCGGCGGAGATTGCCTCACGCGCCCTGCCCTGGAAAGAGCAGCCTGAAATCGCCGCCCTGTTCGGCGATGGTGCGGCCGCCGCCGTGCTGCGCAAGGCGGCGCCCGGTGAGGGTAAGGTGCTGGCCAATCTCATGCGCACCTATCCATCGGCCTACGAGGCTTGTAGCATTGGGGCCGGCGGCACCCGCTTCGACTTCCACCACCAGCCGGAGGAGTTTTCCCGCCATGCGCTCTTTCACATGGACGGCAAGGAGCTGTTTCGGGTGACCGCGCGCCATTTCAATGGCTTCGTCGGCGAACTGCTGCTACGTGCCGGCTGGCGGCATGAGGACGTCGACCTCGTCGTACCGCACCAGGCGAGCCCGTTCGCGCTGGCGCACATGGCACGACAGACCGGGTTCGCGGCACAGAAGCTGGTCGACATTTCAGCGCGTTACGGCAACCAGATCGCGGCTTCCATTCCCTTCGCGCTCGATATTGCGCGCCGGCAAGGCCGCGTCATGCAGGGCACCAAGGTGCTCTTCCTCGGCACCTCGGCCGGTGTCTCCTTCGGTGGCATGGCGCTGGAGGCGTGATGGGACGCGTGCTCGTCACCGGCGCAAGCGGCTTTCTTGGCGGCCATGTCGTGGCGCGGCTGACCGCCGCTGGCACGCCGGTGTTGGCACAAGGCCGCGACATCAGGCGAAGCGCCGCACTCGAAGCCGCCGGCCATACGGTCATGCGTCGCGACCTGTCGCAGCCGTTCGATGCGAAGTCCGACGCCGGATTTGGCGAGATCGATGCCATCGTCCATTGCGCAGCACTGTCTTCGCCTTTCGGCCGGCTCGCTGATTTCGAGGCCGCCAACGTCACGGCGACCCGCAATCTCGTCGATTTCGCACGGCAGCTGGGTGTGCAGCGTTTTGTCCAGATCTCCACCCCTTCGGTCTGTTTCGCTTTTCGCGACCAGCTCTGCATCACCGAGAACAGCCCCTTGCCCGATCCGGTCAACCACTACGCCCGCACCAAGCGGCAAGGTGAAGACATCGTGCTCGCGGCGGCGGACATAGGGCCTGTCGTGCTCAGGCCACGCGGTATCTACGGAGCAGGCGACCGAGCGCTGCTGCCACGCCTGCTGCAGGCAGCGCGGCGGCCGCTGCCGCTGTTTCGCGATGGCCAGGCACGCATCGATCTCACCCATGTCGACGATGTCGTCGATGCGGTGTTCGCGGCGCTGGCGGCCGGCAGCGCCGCCGAAGGCCAGATATTCAACATCTCGAGCGGCGAAGTGCTGCCCGTGCGCCACATTGCCGACAGTGCCTGCGCCCGCGCCGGGCTGCGAACGCGATGGCGGAAAACGCCGCTGGCGCCAGCGATGCTGGCAGCGGGCGTGATGGAAGCCGTGGCGCTGCTTCTGCCCCGCCGGCCCGAACCGCCAGTCACCCGTTACGGCCTCGGCTTGTTCGCCTATGCCCAGAGCCTCGATATTTCCAAGGCCAGGCGGATCCTTGGCTGGACGCCGAAAGTGCCGTTCGAGGATGGGCTCGACCGTACGTTTGCCAGAGGGCGCGAAGCCTGGTGGACAGCTTGAAGATCGCCTTCGCCAACAGCGCCTGGGTCAGCGCCGCCGAAAGACTGATCCTGCGCGGCGGCGCTTGGCAAAAAATCCGGCTGCGCGTGCGCTACGGGCTGATCCTCCATCCGCAGGCCGGCCCGGTGCTGATCGACACCGGCTATACGCCGCATGTGACCACCGGAGCCCGGCGCAGCGCCATGCTGCGATTCTATGGCGCGGTGCTCGGGCCCCAGCTCGTCGAGGCCGGGCAACCCTCGTCTTTCCTGGCTCGCTTTGGCCTGACACCACGCGATGTCAGAGCCGTCATCGTCACGCATTATCATGCTGATCATATCTCGGGCCTGTCCCTGTTTCCCAATGCGCGTTACATCGCCAGCGATGCCGCCTGGTCGCGGCTGAAGGCGCGGACAGCCCGGCAAACCCTGCGTCATGGTGTCTTCACCGAGCTTTTTCCGGCGGATTTCGAGACAAGGCTCGACGGGCTGTCAGCGATGGGACAGATCCCATCGCGCGGCGATATTCCCGGCGGAGCCGATCTGTTCGGTGACGGCAGCGTTATCGCGGTCGACCTGCCAGGCCATGCCGATGGCCAGTTCGGGCTCCTGTTTCCTGAAATGGATCGGCCGCTGCTTTATGCGGTCGACGTGCAGTGGCTGCTCAAGGCACTGGTCGAGAACCGGACGCCGGGCTTTCCTGCACGCCTGCTGGCCGAGGATTTCGCCGCCATCGATCGGACCAGCGCGGCGTTGCGCCGCTTTCTGGCAGCCGGCGGCGAAGTGATGTTCTGCCACGACCCAGGGCTGACACCATACGACCTGACACCGGAGGGCGGATGACCGGGTTCGGCGAAGCGATCCGCTCGTTTGCCCTCACCTTGTGGGTGTCACGCAAGAGCCGCGAAAACTTCGAACGCTGGCAGGCGCGCGCCTTGCGGCGCTGGCTCGACCGCGACCTGCCGCTGGCACCGTTTTATGGCGTGGCGCCAGACCATCTCAGTGACCTTCCGGTGACCGACAAGGCACTGCTGATGGCCGATTTCGAGCGCTTCAACATTGCCGGTATGTCGTCTGCCGACGCCTGGACGGCGGCGGCTGGTGACGGCCGTCTCGGCGTGCTGACGGTCGGCGCCAGCACAGGCACCTCGGGCAATCGTGGCCTTTTCGTCATCTGCGAAGCCGAGAAATACCGCTGGCTGGGGACAATCCTGGCGAAAGCCATTCCTGATCTGCTCTGGCGCCGGCAGCGCGTGGCAGTGATCCTGCCGCAAAACACCGGCCTTTATGACACCGCTCGCCAGTCGAAGCGCATCGACCTGCGCTTCTTCGACCTGACGCTCGGGCCGGAGCGTTGGCGGGCGGCCCTCGAGGCGTTCGCGCCGACGGTGATCATCGGCCCACCCAAGATTCTGCGGCACTTTGCGATCCAACGCTTCCGGCTTTCGCCGCTGCGCGTGTTCAGCGCCGCCGAGACGCTCGATCCGGTCGACCGGCCTATTATCGAAGCGTTCTTCGGGCGCCGGCTCGACCAGATCTACATGGCGACCGAGGGGTTGTTCGCGGTCACCTGCCGGCAAGGCAACCTGCATCTGGCCGAGGATTCCATCTTCTTCGAGTTCGAAACGGCGGGCGACGGGCTGGTGACGCCGCTGGTCACCGCCTTCCGCCGGCAGACCCAGATCATGGCGCGCTACCGGATGAACGATCTGCTGCGCCTGTCGCCCACACCATGCCGATGCGGCTCGCCGTTGCGCGTGGTGGATGAAATCGTCGGCCGCATGGACGACGCCTTCCGCCTTACTTCCGCGCAAGAGCCACTCCTGATCACGCCTGATATCCTGCGCAATGCCGTGCTGAAGGCGGACCGGCGCATCGACGACTTCCGGCTGATCCAGACGGCGCCCGAGACGGTCGAGTTACACCTCAAGCCCGACCTGGCCGGGGATGCCGCACAGGCCGCACTGGAGGCGGTGCGAGGGCTGTTCGCCTCGCGCCAGGCAAGGGTCGCGGTCGAACCCGTGCGCTCGGCCTTGCCGCTGGAAACCGGCCGCAAGCTGCGCCGTGTCGAGTGCCGGCTTCCCACCGGGGCCGCCAGGTGAGCCGGGTCGTGGCAGCAGCCGCCAAGCGGGAGCCGGAGCAAGCGGACCGGGTCGAGAACGACCTGCACAAGGTCGACGCTTTCGCACAATTGTTCAACGCCATGCCGGTGCGCGATCTCATCGCCAACCTGACCGTTCGCGTCGAGACTTTCGACATCGCGGGCCGAGCCTTTCCGCTGACGTTGAACGATGCCAGTGAGGCGCCGAACTGCTACATCTGCTGTCCGTCCAGCGCCTATATCGACTATGCGATCGACGAGACCCGCAATTTCGCTGCAAAACCTTGGCTGCAAAAGACAATCCGGATGCTCATCGGCCTATGTGGCCCGCTGGTGAAGGCAAGCGGCCTCGATCATCAGGTTCAGGTCAACAACTGGCTCTATTCGACCAACCCAGTGCCGCTGCTCGACCGCGGCTCGATCGCGGCGATGCGTACGGATCTGACGAGCCGGTTCCCGGATCGCGCCATCGTCATCCGCTCGCTGAACGACATCGCCGATCCCTCGACCATTGCGTCGCTCAAGGCGGAGGGATTTCACTTGCTCGCGGCACGTCAGGTCTACATCTTCGCCGACCGCAGTTCAGCACCGCCGATGACACGCGACATGAAGCGCGACCGTGCCCGGCTGCGCGCGACATCGTTGCGTATCGCCGGCAATGACGATTTCACGCCGGCCGACTATGTCAGGAGCGAAGAGCTTTACGGCATGCTCTACATCAGAAAATACACGCCACTCAATCCGCACTATACGGCCCGCTATATCAGTGAAATGCACCGGCGCGGCATCTTGCGGCTTGCCGGCTTGCGAGACGAAGCGGGGCAACTCGTTGCCGTCACCGGCCTGTTCGAAAACGGCGGAACGCTGACCCAGCCGATCGTCGGCTACGACACCAGCCTGCCGATCAGCGACGGCCTCTACCGGATGGCGATGGCAATGGCGCAGGACCACGCCACGGCACGCGGCCTGTTCTTCAACATGAGCGCCGGTGCGGCCGGTTTCAAACGCCGTCGCGGCGCCGTGCCGGCGATCGAGTACAACGCCTGCTATGTCGGGCATCTGCCACGCCGCCAACGCCTCGCGGTGTGGACAATGGCGCGGGTTCTGGCACAGGTCGGGATACCGCTGCTGCGGAGGTTTGAACTTTGAGCAAGGCCGCGCGAAAGGATTTTTGGCAGGCTGTGGCGCTTTCAGCCGATGTCGGCGCCAGACCGAGGCGCATCCTGTTCGAAGGCTCGCCGGTGGTGCTGTTCCGTTCCGACAAGGGCATCGCGGCGCTGTTTGACCGCTGCGTTCACCGGCTGGTCGAACTGTCGACCGGCAAGGTCGTCAATGGCGAGATCGAGTGCCCCTACCATGGCTGGCGCTATGACGGCGAAGGCCTCTGCACCGCCATTCCTGGCCATGTCGGCGAGATGCCGCGCTATCGGGTGCGACGCTACGGCGCGATCGAGCGTGATGGCATCGTCTTCGTCTCGGCGGGCACGCCAGAGGCGGAGCCATATCTCCACTGCATGCAGGGCCAGGACGTGCTCGTGCGGCGCGTGCGTTCCTCGACGCAATCGACCGTGATCGACGCGGCCGAGAACATTCTCGACGCGACCCACACGCATTTCACCCATAAAGGCCTGCTGCGAGGCCTGAGCGCCAGGCGCCATCTTGTGCGTGTCGACGTGACCGGTGGCGAAGGTTGGGTCGAGGCTTGCTATACCGGCGAGGAGCGGCAGCAGGGCCTGATCAGCCGGCTGCTGGAGGGTGAACGCACGAAAACCATCGGCCGTTTCCGCCATCCAGGCATCGCCGAACTGGAATATTGGGGCAAGGACGGGCTGGCGCTGGCCACGACGTTCCATCTGCGCCAGGCGGATGAGAACATAGTCGAGGGGGTCGGCTGGCTCATCGGTCCGCGTCAGGGCCTGCTTGGCCACCTCAAGGCGCTCGCCTTCAAACCGCTGTTCAACATCGCCTTGGCACAGGACCGCAAGGTGCTGAAATCGGCCAGCGACAATGCACGCCACGCTCCCCCTGCCCCGCCGGCGATCGGCCCGCTGGATTTCCTGCGCCGCGACATGGCGGCCATCATGGCAGGCGAAATGCCACCGGCAGCTGCAACGCCACGCGTGTATCAGATCGAGCTTTGAAGCGGCCCGTTCCATTCGATGTCGCGCGTCGAGGCGGCTTGCAGGCTGATGCGCTGGCACAGCGCTTTGCTGGCGATCTCGGCAAGCGCCCGCCACTGCGCCCGTTTGGGCGCAGGATCGTTCGGCCAGTCGAGCAATTCGTCCGCATCACGCATCGCCTGACGGAAGCTCCCGATCCGGCCTGACCGAAGAGCTGACGGCAGGCCGTAGACCCACATGGCCAGTCGCACCGTTTGCGGTCTGCCGACATCAGGCCTCACCTCAGCGCCTTCGAATAGCGCAGCCGTGAAGGCTTCAGGCTCGCGGAAGAAGTGCAGGCCGCTGACGGCGCGCGGATTGCACTCCAGCGGCAGCACAGTGCCGTCGCTTTCCCGCATCAGGTCGAAGGAAATCTGGCCGGTCCAGCCGGTGCCGGCAACGAACGCTTCGACGAAATGGCGAGCAGCGCCATCATCGACCTGTTCGAACCAGATGCCGGCGCCCTTGCCGGCGCGGTAGCGCGAACGATAGAGCGCCAATGCCTTGAGCTTGCCGTCATGCGCCAGCGCATAGGCGCTGATCTCTTCGCCGTCGACGAAACGTTGCGCCACCCACGGCGCCGCTGCCGAAGGGCTGATGGCATCGAGCGCTGAAGGCGGCGGCCGCAGCAGCACATGACTGGCAAAGCGCGACCAGACCGGCTTGAACACCAGTTCGCGCGAACGGCCGCGCACAGCCTCGATATCATCGTCGGATCGCAGCAGCGTCGTTTCGGGCACGGCAAGGCCAAAACCTTGCGCCAAGCCGATGAACGCGTGCTTGTCATGGACCCGGGTCAGCAATTCCATGTCCGGCGCGAGCAGCCGGGCCGGCATGGCCCGGTCTCGCCACAATGCGCCGAGGTAGAAGATTTCTTCGCAAGTCGGGATGACCAGGTCCACCGCCTCGGTGCGAACAAGGTCCGCCACGGCCTGGAAATAGGCCTGCGGCGCAAAACGCGGCGGCGGCAGACGATGATAGGAGGCGCAGGCGGCGCTCGCCGCGGCAATCGGACCGGCCGGGCTGTCGGCCAGGATCACCCTCAGGCCGGCGCCATCGAGCAGCCGCGCCAGATGCAGCGCCACCGGCGCCCGAGCGCCTGTGATCAGCACCGTGCGCATCAGAGCAGGATCAGGGCCACAGGCATTGGCCGCCCCAAGACTCAGTCCAAACCGCGCTTGCCGCGCTTGAGCCTGGTGGCGCCGGAGCGCGCCTCCAGTGCTTTTTCCACCTCGCGCTTCAGCTGATCCTTGATATCCGCCGTGTCGTTCATCAATGCGTCGATCTTCAGGAAATCGAGCACGCGGTATTTCGACACCGCCGGGCGGACCAGTATGTCGGGGCTGCACTGTTTGAGCTTGTTGGCGATGATCGACTGCATCATCAGCTGCGTGGCGCCGAACATCAGGTCGACGGAGGTCGGCTGCTTGCGGTCAGCCTCTTCCGGCGCGCCGACGACGTCGACGCCGATGATGATGTCGGCGTCGTTCTCTATGAGATCGAACGGCACGGGGTTGTAGATGCCGCCATCGATCAGCAGCCTGCCGTCGCGCGTCACCGGCCGGAAGACTGCTGGAATGGCGGCCGAGGCGGCAAGCGCGGAGTGCAGATCGCCTTCGTCGAACACAGCGAGCTTGTGGCCGAAATAGTCGGTCGCCGTCACCTTCAGCGGGATCTTCAGCGCGGCGAAGGTTTCGGGAATGGCCTCGGGCAGGAAGGCCTTCAGGATGCGCTCGACATTGAACTGGCTGACCCGAATGCCGCCCTGCATGGCCTCCGCGATCGTGCCCGGGCGCGCGCGCCACATCCGGCTCGCCACTTCGGCGCGGCGGCCGAGGATCGAGCGGGCGTAGTCGTGGATGTCCTTGCCGGTCATGCCCGCGGCCATGCCGGCGCCCATGATGGCGCCGATCGACGAGCCGGCGATCGCCACCGGTTTGATGCCGAGCTCGTCCAGCGCCTCGATGACATGGATATGCGCCAGGCCGCGCGCGCCGCCACCGCCGAAGGCTATGCCGAAGGTCGGGCTCATCCCTTGCCGGCTCCGGCCAGCGGCGGCCCGACCACCATGATGGTCGGTTCGGCCGTCAGCAGCTTTTTCGCTGCCGCCTTGACCTGGTCAAGCGTCACCGCGTTGATGTAGCCGGCGCGGCGCTGCATGTAGTCGATGCCGAGATCGTCGATCTGCAATTCGACCAGCGTCGCGGCGATGGAGCTCGAAGAGTCCAGATTGCTGATGGCATAGGCGCCGATCAGGTATTTCTTGGTTGCCGCCAACTCAGCCTCGGTCGGGCCGTCCTGCGCCAATTGCTTGACGACATCGCGCACGATGCCGAGCGTCTCGGCCGCGCGGTCGGAACGCGTGCCGGTGGTGACGATCAGCGCGTCGGCATGATCCTGGTTGACCAGCGAGGAGTTGACGCCATAGGCCAACCCGCGCTTTTCGCGCACCTCCTGGAACAGGCGGGAGGTGAAGGTGCCGCCGCCGAGGATCTCGTTCATCAGCACGGCGGGGAAGAAATCCGCCGATTTGCGCTTAACGCCCGGCCAGGCAAGCTGCAGCGAGGTCTGCGGCAGGTCGTAATTGACCTCGAGATGCTGCGCCAGCTTCGGCTCGACATCGGCGACCGGAGCGAGCGCCTGGCTCTGCGGCAGGTCGCCGAACACCATGTCCAGCTTCTTCTTCAGCGTCTCGGCGTCGATGGCGCCGACCACGGCGACATGCAGGCCACCGCGTGCGAACACCGCCTTGTGCAGGGCTTTCAGATCGTCCTGCGTGATGGCGGCGACGCCTTGCCTGGTGCCCTGGTCGGAGCGCGAATAGGGGTGGTCGCCATAGACGGCGCGCGCCCATTTGCTCTGCGCCACCGTGTCGGGGTCGTTCTCGTTGGCGATGATGCCGGACAGGATCTGGGCGCGGATGCGGTCGATCGGCGCCTGGTCGAAGCGGGGCTCGTTGACCGCCAGGCGCAACAGCTCGAAGGCCTCGTCGCGCTGCTCGGCCAGCATACGCATCGAACCGTAGATGCCGTCGCGGCTCTCTTCGAAGCTCATCTCGGCGCCGGCATCGTCGAGCCTGATCTGGAAGGCTTCCGAATCGAGAGTGCCAGCGCCCTCGTCGAAGAGGCCGGTCATCAGATTGGCCAAACCTTCCTTGCCCACCGGATCCTGGGTCGAGCCGCCGCCGAAGACGAAGCGGACAGCGACGATCGGTACGGAATAATCCTCCACCAGCCAGGCGGTGACGCCCTTCGACGAAGTGACGGACTGGATGTCCATGGCGCGGGCGGCCAGCGCCGGCAGGATCAGGAAGAGGATGGAGAGGAAGAGAGTTGCCAGTGCGGCGCGCGTTCTTCCTTCTCCCCTTGCGGGAGAAGGAGAAGAGCCGCAGTGCGAGTTCGTCATCATCAATTCCCCGCCTGTTGCTGCGGCAAGAGATAGCCAGTTGTCGAGCGAGCCAGCACCAGATAGCGCGCAGCGGCGGCCTTGACCTCGTCGACCGTGACCTTGCGGATGCGGTCCGGCCATTGCTGGACATCCTGCACATTGCCGCCCGTGGCGAGCGTCGAGCCATAGATTTCGGCCATGGAGTCCTGCTTGTCGCGGGCAAAGACCATCGACCTGATATAGCGGTCCTTGGCCTTCTCGAGCTCATCGGATGTGACGCCGCCGCTGGCGATGCGCGCTACCTCGGCATCGACCGCGGCCTCGACGTCGGCCAGCTTGGCGTCGCCGCGCGGCGCGCCATAGACGGTGAAGTTGGTGTCGTCGAGCATGGTGCCCTGAAAGAACGCGCCGGCGCTGGAAGCGATGCCCTGCTGGACGACCAGCGCCTGGTAGAGCCGGCTGCGGTTGCCGCCGCCGAGGATTTCGGCCAGCAGGTCGAGCGTTTCCGCCTCGCCTGGCTTTGCGGTGTGATAGGACGGCACCACCCATTGCGTCGAAAAACTCGGTACGCTGACACGAGCGTCGGTGAGCGTGACGGTGCGCTTGGTGTTCTGCTCCGGCTCGACCGGGCGGATGCGCGGCGGCAGGTCCGGCCCGCGCGCCACCTTGCCATAGGTCTTTTGCGCCAGCGCCTTCACCGTATCCGGTTCGACATCGCCGGCCACGATCAGCACGGCGTTGTTGGGCCGGTAGTATTTGTCATAGAAGGCGGTGGCGTCGATGCGGTTCAGTTGCTCCATCTCCTGCATCCAGCCGATGACCGGGATGCGGTAGGGCTGGTTCTGCCACAGCGTCGCATCGACTTCCTCGTCGAGCACCGCCTGCGGATTGTTGTCGATGCGCGAGCGGCGCTCTTCGAGGATGACATCGCGCTCGGTCTTGATGACGTCATCGGTGAGGATGAGGTTGCGCATGCGGTCGGCTTCAAAACTCATCATCAACTCGAGCGATGACGGCGCCACCGTCTCGTGGAAGGCGGTGTAGTCGTAGGAGGTGAAGGCGTTGTTGGAGCCGCCAATGTCGGAGACGGCGCGGTCGAACTCGCCGGCCGCGTGATGGGTCGTCGCCTTGAACATCAGATGCTCGAAGAAATGGGCGATGCCGGATTTGCCCGGCGGCTCGTCGGCGCTGCCGATCTTGTACCAGACCATATGGGTGACGATCGGCGCGCGATGGTCGGGAATGACGACCACTTCCATGCCGTTGTCGAGCAAGAAATCCGTCACCTTGAACTCGGCCGGCTTCGTGTTGGCCGGCACGGCACTATCTGCCAGCGCGGAGCCGGTGAGCGTGAAGGCCAGCGACGTTGCCAGCAGTGTTCCGCGCAGCCATTCAGCCTGAAATGTCATCAATGGCTCCGGTTCGTAGAGCGGTTCATCGTTTCACGGAAACGCTGAACTGCTCCATCTCTTTGTTCTGACGCAATTCCGGACGGAAAACCGCATGACACTTTTCCTGGAATTGCTTGGGTACGACGATAGGGCAAGGTGCTGGCGACAAGCAAAGTGAATTGTTGTTGCCGGCAAAGGCGGCGGCAAAGAGGCCGGCGGATCAGGCGGCCTCGATGAAGCGGATGATGGTTTCGCCATAGTTGCGTTCATCCAGCACGGAAAAGCCGGGGCCAGGCTCGAAGGGCGCCGCCGACGTCTCCTCGACCACGCAGAGCGCGCCAGGCCGCAGCCAGCCGCCGGCTTTCGCTGACTGCAAGGCGCGCTCGCCAAGGCCCTTGCCATAGGGCGGGTCGGCGAAGACGAGGCCGAACGGCGCCAGCGTGCCCGCCTCGCCAAGGCCGGTAGCGTCACGGCGAAAAATCTTGGTGCGGCCGGTCAGGCCGAAGGCCTCGACATTATCGCGGATCAGGCCACGGCCTTCGGCCGACTCCTCGATGAAGACGCCATAGGAAGCGCCGCGCGACAGCGCCTCCAGACCAAGCGCGCCGGTGCCGGCGAACAGATCGAGCACGCGCGCACCGCCCAGCTGTTCGGCAAAGCGATGCGCCAGCACGTTGAAGACGGCCTCGCGGGTGCGGTCGGTCGTCGGACGGATGGCGCTGCTGCGGGGCGTCGCCAGTGGACGTCCGCGAAACTCACCACCGACGATTCTCATCTTGTCCGGGGACCCTTGGGGCCGCCACGCGGCCGTTCACCGCCACCGGCCGGACGCTCGCCACGCGGCTTGCCGAACGGCTTTGCACCGCCTGGCTTGCCATCGGGTTTGCCATAAGACGGCATGAACGAGGCCTTGCGCGCTTTGGCGTCAGCCGCCTTGGCGGCGTCGGCTTCCGCCCTGCCCTTGCCGATCGGCCGGGCGCCTGGCGCCATCCAGACATTGGCCTTGCGCTGGCCGGGCGGCTCGATCGGCCGCTGCTCACGCTCGGTTTTCTTTCCCCCAAAACCACCACGCGGCTTGTCGCCGAAGCCACCGCGCGGCTTGTCGCCAAAGCTGCCGCGTGGCTTGTCGCCAAAGCCGCCGCGTTCGGGCCTGGGACCGCGTTCGCCAAAGCTCTTTTCCGGCCTCTCGCCTCTGTCGGGACTGGTCGACAGCTTACCCAATGCCTCGTCGCGGCTGCCTTCCCTACGCTTGCGGTTCTTGATCAGCCCGCCCTCACCGATCGGCCGGCGCTCGCCGTCGCGGGTGAATTTCGGCCGTTCCGGCTCGGGCTCGCGAACTTCGGTGCGCCGCACCGGCTTGTTGGAAAACGGCTTGGTGACCTCGGCGTCGAAATTGGCGCCGGATTCCTCGACCAGACGCTCGCCAAGCTGGTCGCGCAGGACGCGACCCTTGATCTCCAGCACGTGACCCTCGGCGAGGTCATCGAGCTGGAACGGACCGTAGGAGATGCGGATCAGCCGTGTCACATCGAGGCCGAGCGAGCCAAGGATGTTCCTGACTTCGCGGTTCTTGCCTTCGCGCAGGCCGATCGTCAGCCAGGCGTTGGTGCCTTGCTCGCGGTCGAGCGTCGCCTCGATCGCGCCGTAGAAGACGCCGTCGACGGCAATGCCTTCGCGCAGGCCGGCGAGCGCGCTTTCCTCGACCTTGCCGTGGACGCGCACGCGGTAGCGGCGCAGCCAGCCGGTGGCCGGCAGTTCGAGCACCCGCGACAGGCCGCCATCATTGGTCAGCAGCAGCAGGCCTTCGGTGTTGATGTCTAGCCGGCCGATGGTCATCAGCCGCGGCAATTCGGCCGGCAGCACGTCGAAGACGGTCTTGCGGCCTTCGGGATCGCGGTTGGTGGTGACGACGCCGGCCGGCTTGTGGAACAGGAACAGGCGCGTGCGTTCGATCGGTGGGATTTCCATGCCGTCGAGATGGATGATGTCGCCAGGCATGACATTGAAGGCCGGCGACGACAGTGCCCGGCCATTGACCTTGACGCGACCGGCCGCGATCAATTCCTCGGCGTCGCGGCGCGAGGCAAGCCCGGCGCGCGCCAGCCGCTTGGCGATGCGTTCACCGGCCTCTTCCGCCGCCTCGGCTGGACGCGGGCGCGGCTTGAAGCCGGCTGATGCGCCTTGCGGCCGATCGCTGAAGTCACGCTTGGGGCGATCGCTGCCGAAATCGCGCTTGGGGCGGTCAGCGAAGTCGCGCTTCGGGCGATCGCCGAAATCACGCTTGGGACGGTCGAAACGCTTTTCGCCACCTTCCGCCGAAGCGGCAACCGGACGGTCGCCACGCGGCGCGTAGGGCTTGCGCGGTCCTTCGCGTTTTTCATACGGCTTGCGCTCGCCTCCGGCTGCCATCGGGCGATCGCCACGCGGCGCATACGGCTTGCGCGGTCCTTCGCGCTTCTCAAACGGCTTGCGCTCGCCTTCCGCTGCCATCGGACGGTCGCCACGCGGCGCATAGGGTTTGCGTGGCCCTTCGCGCTTCTCAAACGGCTTGCGCTCGCCTTCGGCCGCCAGCGGACGGTCGCCACGCGGCGCATAGGGCTTGCGCGGTCCTTCGCGCTTCTCGTAGGGCTTGCGTTCGCCTTCGGCGGCCACTGGGCGGTCGCCGCGCGGTGCGTAGGGCTTGCGCGGGCCTTTGCTGAAGGGCTTGTCGCCGCTCTTGAAGTCGCGCTTCGGGCGCTCGCCCTCAGCGGCCATCGGCCGGTCGCCGCGAGGGGTATAAGGCTTCTTCGCGCCGAAGGACGGCTTGCCGCCCCTCTCGCCTCGCGGAGCCGCAGGTTTCTTGCCCGGGCCTTTTTGGCGCGGAGATTTCTTGTCGTTGTCGTCCATGTGGCCTTTGTCCGTTTGCGCTGCTACAGCGTGGCGCATCCTTTCGGGCGCGCAACGAACGCTGTAGCACTTTGATTTGGCGCATGATCTTTTCCGAAAATCGAGTCCGATTTTCGGGTTGATGTCGCTCAATAACAGGATCACGCCTGAGTGGCGAGGAGATAATCGGAATGGAAACCGCTTGAAGCGGCCTGATTTCATGGCATTGGCGCTGAAGGAGGCCGAAGCGGCAGCCTTGCGGGGCGAAGTGCCGGTCGGCGCCGTCATCGCCACAGGCAACACAGTCGTTGCAAAAGCCGGCAACCGCACCCGCGAGCTTGCCGATCCAACGGCGCATGCCGAGATGCTGGTCATCCGCGAAGCCTGCGGCAAGCTCTCAGCTGAGCGGCTGACCGGCCACGATCTCTATGTAACGCTGGAACCTTGCGCCATGTGCGCCGGCGCCATTTCCTTCGCCAGGCTGCGCCGTCTCTACTTCGGCGCCGCCGACGAAAAGGGCGGTGCGGTGGTCAATGGCGTGCGCTTCTTCGCCTCGCCGACCTGCCACCATACGCCCGACATCTATCCGGGCATGGGCGAGACCGAAGCGGCCCTGCTGCTTAAGGAATTCTTCAGGAAACGGCGCGACTGAACCGCGCCATGCCCTCCGAGAAGGGCAGCGTGGCCGTTCTTACAGCGACGGCAACCAGTCGAACCAGCCGCTCTTCTTGCCTTCCGCCTCTTTCTTCAGGCGGCGTTCCTTCTTGTACTCGTCCTCGCCGAGTACGTTCTGCGGCGCAGTGTCGGACGCGACACGGTAGGCCAACGGCGGCTCGCTCAGATATTTGCGAGTGTTGGGATCGCCCTGCTTGGCGTCCGCAAGACGACGCTGAATTTCGGCGGCGCGGCCCTTGTCGGAGTCCGCGGGGGTCCACGCCGGCGGGTGGCTGGAACCTGATTCCGCCATCGCCTTCTTGACCGAGGCCGGATCGCTCTGCACATCGTCGACGATCTCTGACTGATAGCTCGGGTCATTCTGGTGGGCGGTGGCGTCGGCACGCAGCCGCGCGCGACGCTGCTCGGGCGATTCGGGCCACTCGGCGCTTGCCGACTGGATGCTGTCCTGCGGTGCAGGCAGCGCTTCCTTCTGTCCGGGAGCGGGCTTCACCAAGGTGGGGCGCGGCTTGTAGTCGATCGGATCCTTGTGCTTCGGGGCGAAGGAAACGGCGCCGGTGAGATCGCCGGCCAGCTGTTCGGCAGCGGTCTTGTCGGTGCCGTAGGTCGGAGAGCCCATGCAGCCGGACAAAGCGAGGCCCGATGCGACAAGCGGCGCCAGCAGCGCCAGGCGCGCATTATATCTCTCGGTCATGCCAAAAAGTCCCACTCTAGACAGCCTCTCGATCGCCACCGGCCCAAAGTCCGGTCCCCATCATCCAAGCACTTGCGACGGAAATCCGGCGACAATTTGTCTTCCGGAGTTTCGCGTGTTTACCTCAACCACTCGTTAAGGGCAACGCACGGGCGGATTTGCACCGCCCGGCGTGGCATTTGTGCACCGATTGTCGCGCATTCTGACCGCGCATACCGTGATCCCCAAAACCGCAATGCACTTTCGGGCGACATGCATCAAAGCCGGCCGAGCGCCTTCAGCTCGTGCAGCACGGCGGCATCGCGCGCCGAAACGTCCGGGAATTCCGGATCCTGCCCGACATCGGCCGTGTAGCGCCAGGAACGCGCGCATTTGACCAGGCCGCGGTCCTCGGCCTTCTCGACCACCACGGCGACGCCCTTGACGTCGTCGAGGGTGAAGGCTGATCCCGGCGCCTGACCATGGGCAATGACGAGATCGCTGGTGATCGCCATCTCGGCCATGTCGACGTCCGATATCGCCGCTTCGAGCGCTGCGTCGTTGATGGTGACGACCGGCACCGCCTCCAGCGAGGAGCCGATCACCTTCTGGGCACGTGCGATCTCGAGCGCGCCGGTGACGACGCGGCGCACCTGCCGCACCTTGCGCCATTTCTCCGCCAGCGCCTCATTCTTCCAGTCCGCCGGGATTTCCGGGAACTGGTCGAGATGTACCGACACGGCATCGGGATGCCGGTCGAGCCAGGCCTCTTCCATGGTGAAGGGCAGCATTGGCGCCAGCCATTTCACCAGGCACTCGAAGAGATGGCGCACCACCTGCACCGAGGCCTTGCGCTTCAGGCTCGACGGCGCGTCGCAGTAGAGCGCGTCCTTGCGGATGTCGAAATAGAAGGCCGACAGCTCGACGACCATGAAATCGAGAAGCGTACGGGTGATGCGCTTGAACTCGAAGGCGTCGTAGCCAGAGCGCACGACTTCATCCAGCTCCGCCAGCCGGTGCAACATCAGGCGCTCCAGCTCCGGCATCGCTTCCGGCGGCACCTCCTCGCCATCGTCATGGGCGAGCGTGCCAAGCATCCAGCGAATGGTGTTGCGCAGCTTGCGGTAGGCGTCGATGTTGGTCTGCAGCACGTTCTTACCGAGCCGCTGGTCTTCCCAATAATCCGTCGTCACCACCCACAGGCGCAGAATGTCGGCGCCGGACTGCTTGATGACGTCCTGCGGCACGACCGTGTTGCCGAGCGACTTCGACATCTTGCGCCCGTCCTCGTCCATGGTGAAGCCATGGGTGACGACGGTGTCGTAAGGTGCCCTGCCCCTGGTGCCGCAGCTTTCGAGCAGCGAGGAGTGGAACCAGCCGCGATGCTGGTCCGAGCCCTCGAGATAGACGTCGGCCGGCCATTTCAGATCCGGACGGTCTTCCAGCGTGAAGACATGCGTCGAGCCCGAATCGAACCAGACGTCGAGGATGTCCATCACCTGCTTCCACTTAGAGGCATCGTGATTGCCGAGGAAACGCTCCTTGGCGTCGGCGGCGAACCATGCGTCGGCCCCCTCTTCCTCGAAAGCGTCCATGATGCGCTGGTTGACCGCCTCGTCCTTCAGCACGTGGCCGTCCTCGTCGGCGAAGACGGCGATCGGCACACCCCAGGCACGCTGGCGCGACAGCACCCAGTCGGGGCGCTCCTCGATCATCGCGCGAATGCGATTCTGACCGGCGGCTGGCACGAAGCGCGTGTCGTCGATGGCCTTCAGCGCACGGCGGCGCAGCGTCGTGCCGTCGCCGAGATCCTTGTCCATGTAGACGAACCATTGCGGCGTGTTGCGGAAGATGACCGGCTTCTTCGATCGCCAGGAATGCGGATAAGAATGCTTCAGGCGGCCACGCGCGAACAAAGCGTTGCGCTTGATCAGCTCTTCGATGACGACCTGGTTGGCGTTGCCTTTCTTGCCGTTGTCATCGATGACGCGCGCGGCTCCACCCTCACGGTCCGGGCCAAAGCCCGGTGCATCCTTGGTCAGGAAGCCGGCATCGTCGACAGTGAAGGGAATGGCCGCATCGATGCCGCGCGCGCGCAGATCCGCCGCCGCATCCATCCAGGCATCGAAGTCCTCGCGGCCATGGCCGGGAGCCGTGTGGACGAAACCCGTACCCGCGTCGTCGGTGACGTGGTCGCCGGCGAGCATCGGCACCGGGAACTCATAGCCGCCACCGAGGCCCTTGAAAGGGTGCGAAAGCGTAAGGCTTCCAAGCTCTTGCGCTGAAACACTGCGAAGGCGATTCAAGGCCACCTTGGCCTTCGCCGAAGAATCTTCAGCCAGTGCATCGGCGAAGATCAGCTTTTCGCCCGGCTGTGGGCCAAAAGCATTCTCGGCTGCCGTAACCTCGTAGAGGCCATAGCTGATACGCGGCGAATAGTTGACGGCGCGGTTGCCAGGGATCGTCCATGGCGTTGTCGTCCAGATGACGACATGCGCCTGCAGCAGATCGAGCGCGCCCTCCGTGAGTTTGGCCTCACCGTCATCGATCGGGCGGACCAGGCTGGCGACGGGAAATTTTACCCAGATCGTATCCGACTCGTAATCCTGATACTCGATCTCGGCCTCGGCCAACGCGGTGCGCTCGACGACGCTCCACATCACCGGCTTCGAGCCGCGATAGAGCTGGCCCGACATGGCGAATTTCAGCAATTCGCCGGCGATGCGCGACTCCGCGTGGAAGGCCATCGTCGTATAGGGATTCTTGAAGTCGCCGACGACGCCGAGCCGCTGGAACTCACCGCCCTGCACCGAGATCCAGTGCGCGGCAAACTCACGGCATTCCTTGCGGAATTCGTTGACCGGCACTTCGTCCTTGTTCTTGCCCTTGGCGCGGTACTGCTCCTCGATCTTCCATTCGATCGGCAGGCCGTGGCAGTCCCAGCCGGGCACATAGTTGGAATCGTAGCCGCGCATCTGGAACGAGCGGGTGATCACATCCTTGAGGATCTTGTTCAGCGCATGGCCGATATGGATGTTGCCGTTTGCGTAGGGCGGGCCGTCATGCAGCACGTATTTCGTGCGGCCGGCGGCACTCTCGCGCAGCTTGCGGTAGAGATCCATGTCCTGCCAGCGCTTGACCAGCACCGGTTCCTTCTCGGGCAAGCCGGCGCGCATCGGGAAATCCGTCTGCGGCAGGTAAAGCGTCTTGGAATAGTCGATCGTTTCAACAGTGTCGGTCATTGGTCTGCCATGTGCATTGCCCGGCGGCAAAGGAGCTCGGGCGTTGAACTATCATGATTTGGAAAAAGCGCGAGAGGCCGCGCGCAACATTCCCGGCGGCTCCGGCGGCGCTCAGGCCGCCCGGAACACCGGGCTCATAATTCGTATCGCAATCGCGAAAGCGCCGATAAAGTGCGTCATCACCGGGCTTTTAGCCGATGCGGCGGCAGGAATAAAGCGTCGAATCGCTTACATCGTGAAGTCGAAACGGTAGGTGGTCGACACACCGACAGTGAACTGATTGCGGTCGCCGCGCTCTCTGACCAGGCTGGAATCAGCTGCCGGGCCCTCGAGGCGCGAATATTCGCCGAACAGGCTGGCCGTCATCGGATCGGTCACCTTCCAGGTCACCGCGCCGCCGAGGCCGACGGATTTCAGGCCGCCACCGGGATTGTATTGGCTGAGACCCGAGGCCACGGCTTCCTGTGCATTGACGCCATAATAGGCGTCGAAATAGTTGGCCGAGGCAAACGACACGCGTGGGCCACCCGAAATCCTGACGGTTGGCGTCACATCATAGAAGGCGTCGGCGGTGATATCGGCAACAAAACCATTATGGGCACGGATGCCATGCCGCAATTCGGCACGCGCGCGCAGCCAGTCCGTCGGATAGAATTCGAAGAAGCCACCGACTTCGCCACCCCAGCGGACCGGATCGAGGCCCTTGAGTTCGTCGGCATTGCTGTCATCGCGCGAGAACAGGAACTTGCCGGTCAGGCCGGCGCGGACGCCGCCATCATCGACCAGCGCCAGCGAAATGTTGTCGTTACGCGAGGTGAAGCGTGCCTGGGGACCGGCCTTGCCCAAGGAGATGATGGGCTGGGCGCTAAGCATGTATTTCTTGCCGCCCTCGAAATTCGGCGCGACAAGGCCAGTGGCGCCGACCGTCAGATACCAGTCGCCGGACAGCCAGCCGAAAGCGCCGTCACCGGCCTCGGCCGCGCCTGACGTGGCCAGCATCAGGGTAGCCAAGGCTGCAGAAATCTTCACGACCGGACTCATGGCCACTCCACTAACACGATACAACTGTTCCTTGGTGACAGCTTTGACGAGGCTTTGGTAAAATTTGGTTTAAGGATGAGACATCCGCCTCGCATTGCCTGCACCATCGAGCCCGCTATCGGCTGGACGCGGACAGGCACCAGGGGTAACTTCGCGGCATGCTGGCGGCCCTCAATGGAGGTGGCGACATGACCTTGCAAGGCGATACACTGAAGAATGCGATCGGCCAGACACGAGACAAGTGGGGATGGTTTGTCGGTCTGGGCGTGTTGCTGCTGATCCTCGGCGGCATTGCCTTCGGCAATCTGTTCATCGCCACGGTGGCTTCCGTCTATGTCGTCGGCTGGCTGATGCTGGTGGCCGGCATCATCGAGATCATGCATGCTTTCGGCGTCAAGACCTGGAGCCGCTTCTTCTACTGGCTGCTCAGCGGACTGCTTTATGCGGTCGCCGGATTTTTCGCTTTCGACAATCCGCTGCTGGCCTCGGCGGTGCTGACCTTCCTGCTGGCCGTTGCGCTCGTCGCTTCCGGCGCGCTGCGGGCCTGGGTCGGCTACAGTCACCGTCCGGAACGCGGCTGGGGCTGGATCGTCGCGGCGGGCGTGATCAGCGTGATTGCTGGCCTGATCATCGCCATGGGCTGGCCGGTCAACAGCCTGTGGGTGCTCGGGATGTTCCTGGCGATCGACCTGATCTTCCAGGGCTGGACCTTCATCGCCGTCGGCCTGGCATTGAAAAAGTAGCTCAAAACGCGACGGCAGCGTCTAGGTCGGAGAGCGGCTGGACGCCGGCAAGGAGCGCCCTCGCCTCTTCTTCGTCGCGCTTCATTTGCGCGACCAACGCATCGAGCCCGTCGAATTTGATCTCGCTGCGCAGGAAGCCGAAGAACGAGACCTCGCAGGTCTCGCCATAGAGATCGCCGGAAAAATCGAAGACGAAGGTTTCCAGCAGCGGTGCGCCATTGTCGTCGACGGTCGGGCGGCGGCCGAAGGAGGCAACGCCGTCATGCAGCGTGCCGTCGGCGCGCCGAAAGCGGACGGCATAGATGCCCTCCTTGAGGGTGGCTTCCGCGGGAAGCCTCATATTCGCGGTGGGAAAGCCGAGCGTTCGTCCAAGCTGCTGGCCGCCGACGACCTCGCTTTCCACCGTGAAGCGATAGCCGAGCAGACCGGCGGCCTCGGCCACCTCCCCATCGCAGAGCAGAGCCCGGATCCGGCTTGACGAAACCACCTCGGCGCCCTCGTCGCGAAAAGCGTCGACAAGCGTGACGCCGAAGCCATGGCGTTCGCCGGCTGCCATCAGATAGGCCGGTCCGCCCTGGCGGTCCTTGCCGAAATGGAAATCGAAGCCGGTTATGGCGTGGGTAATGCCGAGTGTCCTCTCCAGCACATCGGTGACGAAAGCTTCCGCCGACAGCGAGGCGAAGTCGCGCGTGAACGGCTGCTCGACGAGCGCGGCGAAGCCCAGCAAGGACAAGAGCCGCGCCTTCATCGGCGGCGGCGTCAGCACGAACAACGGCATGTCGGGCCTGAAGACCTTTCGCGGGTGCGGTTCGAAGCTCAGCACCAGGGCCGGCACGTCACGCCGCACAGCCTCGGCCAACGCCCGTTCGAGCACCGCCTGATGGCCACGGTGGACGCCATCGAAATTGCCGATCGCGACAACGCCGCCACGCAGATCGGCTGGCAGCGGCGCGGTTGCCGAGAGATGCTGGAGGGCTACCATTGACACCTACTGCAGTCTGACCATGACGGCCACCGGACGATAGCCGTGCCGTTCCAGGAAGAGCCCGAGCTTTGCCGGATCCGGCCGGGATGCATCGCCGTAGTCGCGGGCGTGAATGCCGCCAGAGATATAGAGAACGTCGAAACCATTGTCCGCCGCGCCCTTCACATCGGTCATCATGCCGTCGCCGATGGCCAATATCTGAGAACGCTCTACCGGCCGGCCAAGCACCTCCGCCACCTCCTTCATCGCGACATCATAGACAGGCGCGTAGGGCTTTCCGGCGATCAGCGTGCGGCCGCCGAGCTGGGCATAGTCGCGCGCCAGGGCGCCGGCGCACCAGATGATCCGTTCGCCGCGCTCCACCATGATATCGGGATTGGCGCAGATGAACGGCAGGTTCCTGGCCCGCAATCGACGCAAAAGGTCCGCATAATCCTCAGGCTTCTCGACCTCGTCATTGAAAAGCCCGGTGCAGACGACGCCGGTTGCCTCGAATTCCTCGACGAGTTCGACATCGAGACCGTCATAGAGGGTCAGATCGCGCTCTGCGCCAATGTGGAAGACTTTTCGCGGACCTTCCGCGATCAGGTCACGGGTCACGTCACCCGAGGTCACCACACGGTCGTAGGTTGACGGCGGAACGCCGATTGCGCTCATCTGAGCCACGACATCGGCGCTGCGGCGGGGCGAATTGGTGATGAGGACAACGGGAATACCGGCTGCCCTTGCCCTGGCCAGTGCCGCCGCGGCCGCCGGAAAATGCCATTCGCCATTGTGCACCACGCCCCAGACATCGCAAAGAATTGCCAAATAGGTCTTCGAGACGTCTTCGAGCGAGCCGACGATTTCAGGCGAATCCGCCATGCGGTGTCCTTCAATATGAGCGTTGCGAGTGCCGCGGCCGACGGTTCGCCGCAACCGGTTCGAATTATCCGAACCGGTCCATGCTGTCACCAGCTTTCACCTGGAGATCGACGCGAAGACGCTCCTGTCCACCGACCGGCGCCATCTGTCGGCGGCCAAAAGCCGCGACTGGACAGTGTTTGGTTAACGCGCGTTGAAACGGTGGATCGATCTTGGACATATTACGGCAACCTGAAATTTAACGATTTATGACAATGTCCTCACGAACAATTGATTTCGCGGGGGTAACTCAAGGCAATGATCCGAAGATTCGGAAGCGATCGGCGTGGCAATTATGCGCTCATGACCGTCCTCGCCATGGTACCACTCATGGGTAGCCTGGCGCTCGGCATCGACTATACCGAGATGGTGCGTCAGCGACAGAACACCTTGAACGCCCTGGACGCAGCCGGCATCGCCACAGCCCAGCAGATCGTCGCTGGTGCCAGCGACGCCGACGCCAAGGCCTACGCCAAGAATTTCTTCGAAGCCAATCTCATGCATATCGATCCGGCCAACACCGCGCTGGCCGTGACGCTGCCCAACAACAACGCAGGCGGTGGAACACTGAAGCTTTGCAGCACCTTGACCTACAAGCCCTACTTCTCGCCAACAGCGAGAATACTGGCGGGTGGCGTCGGTGGTGCCAGTGACATCGCCTTCACCACATGTTCCGAAATTCGCCTCAAGAATACGTTGGAAGTATCCCTGGTGCTCGACAATTCCGGCTCGATGACGGAACTCGGCCATGGCTCCAACAAGGTTCGCTTCGACCTGCTCAAAGACGCGGCCAAGCAGCTGGTTGACCAGTTGGCGGGACAGGCCCAGTTGATGAAGCAGGTCAGCAAGCCGGTCCAGTTCAGCCTCGTCCCCTTCGCCGCCTCGGTGAATGTCGGCCCTGGCAATGCCTCGGCGTCCTGGATGGACACGACCGGGATTTCGCCGGTCCATCACGAGAATTTCGATTGGGCGTCGATGAGCTCGTCCTATTCGTCCACCAAATACGCGCAGAACATTGCCGGCGTCTGGTACGCCAAAGGCAGCGGCTGGGACGCGACCCAGAAGGACCTGCCGTTGACGCGTTTCTCCATCTACAACCAGATGAAGCGCGTTGTGACGGCGAGTTCGACGACGACGTCATGTACCGGCTTTCTTTTAAATCGGGTCTGCACGACGACGACGACACCGGCAACCTATGGCAGCGTTGCTTCCTGGGGTGGATGTGTCGAGTCACGGCCCTATCCCTACAACATCAACGACACCGCGGCGGCGACCGGGACGCCCGCGACGATGTTCGTGCCGATGTTCGCACCCGATGAAACTGACCTCACCGACAGCAACAACCCGGCGCGTCCCGCCAACAACAATTGGCTTACCGATGTGTCGACGGGCACGAGCGCGATACGTCAGCGCTACATGCCCAAATATTTCATCGATCCAGGCACCACGGTTACTCCAGCCTATGGCATGGATGCCGGCCCCAACACGAGTTGCAGCACCACGGCGATCACGCCGTTGACCGATGTCTCCACGACAACCGGCGCGAACGCGGTCAAGGCCGCCGTAGACGCCATGGCCGCCGACGGCGCAACCAATGTGCCGGAAGGCATGGCTTGGGGCTGGCGGACCCTTTCCAGCACTGCTCCATTCATCGAGGGCCGGGCCGAGACGGAAAGAGGCAATGACAAGATCCTGATCGTTCTGACCGATGGTGCGAACACGTACTACACACCAACGTCGGTGACGGCCCAGACCTACTCCGGAACCAACTGGGCCTATGGCGGCAACGACCTGGCGGGTAGCAAAGCCATCTATTCGTCGCTCGGCTACATCTTGCCTTTCAGCAGCGCATACACCTATGGCCGGCTGTTCCTTGGCACCAGCGACAACGTCATCAAGACCGACTATTCCAACGCCAATTACACCAAGGCGATGAACGAGCATTTCACCACGCTGTGCAACAACGCCAAAGCCGCCAACATCATGGTCATGACCATTGCGCTTGACCTGGATGCGACCAAGACGGCGGAAAAAACACAGATGGATGCGCTGAAGGCCTGCTCTTCGGATTCCCGCTTCAGCAAGGATCCAACCGATCCGAGCAAGCCGATGAAACTGTTCTGGAATTCGACCGGAGCGACACTCTCCGACGACTTCAAGGCGATCGGCAACGAGCTGTCCAACCTGCGCATCGTCAGCTGATCCACCGATCTCGCATATGAACGCCCTGCCCCGGCAGGGCGTTTTGTTTTGAACAGCATCGCGGCCGCTGCCCTTGCATTGGTTAGCGGTTGGTGAAGCGCCAGCCAAGCAATAGAGCGGTTTCCCAAACCCGTCCTTCAGCGTTTTGTGGAAAGCTGGCGACAATCGAGAATCCGCCGGCGGGGGCCGCTGCAAGACATGCATGAACTTTGGCGTCAGTTCCGCCGCGACAGACGCGGCAACTATGCTCTTATGACTGTTGTGGCGATGGTGCCGCTGATAGGCGGCCTGGCGATTGCGGTCGACTTCACGGAAATGAACCGTGAAAAGCAGATGGTGACGAATGCACTCGACGCCGCCAACTTCGCCACGGCGCGCCGGCTGACGGAAGGCGCGACCGACGACCAGCTGAAAGCCTATGCGCTCGACTTCTTCAATGCCAACCTGAACGATATCGATCCCGCCAGCGCGACGCTCAACGTCACCTTGCCGAGCAACACCAGCGGCGGCGGCCTGCTCACGATGACGGCGCAGCTTGCCTACAAGCCCTATTTCTATCCCGCCTTCGCCCAGCTCGTCGGCAAATCCGCAACCGATGCGAACCAAAGGATCAACTTCAACGTTACCTCCCAGGTGCGGCTGAAAAACACGCTGGAAGTTGCCCTGGTGCTCGACAATTCCGGATCGATGACCACGCTGGGCACAGGCTCGGGGCAAAAGCGCATCGATCTTCTCAAGACTGCGTCCAAGCAACTGGTCGACACGCTGGCCGCGCAGGCGGTCATGATCAAGCAGGTCGACAAGCCTGTGCAATTCGGCCTGGTGCCCTTTGCCGCTTCAGTCAATGTCGGCTCCGGCAATGGCAACGCGTCGTGGATGGACACTGAGGGCCTGTCGCCGGTGTCGAACGAGAATTTCGACTGGTCGACGCTGAACGCGGCCAACAAATACGCCCAGCAAACCAACGGCATCTGGTACAAGCGCGGCACCGGCTGGGGCAGCGAGGAAGGCCAGACGCTGACCCGGTTTTCGCTCTACCGCGACATGAAGGTCGTCACCAACCATGAGCGTGTCGTCAACAGCAAGCGCGTGGTTTGCGACGAATACAATCCGAACAACACCTGCAAACGCAGCCACGACGAATATGACTACATCGATTCCTACGGTCCGTTCGCCAGCTGGCAGGGCTGTGTGGAGGCCCGGCCCTACCCCTACAATGTCAACGACACCCCTCCATCCGGCGGCTCGGCCAACACCGGCATAGGCGTCGGCGATCCGGCAACGATGTTCGTGCCGATGTTCGCCCCGGACGAGCCCGGCAATCACTGGAAGCTCACCCAGGATCCCGACGAAGCCGCGCCGGTGACCTATGGCGCGGTGAACAGCTGGTGGAATGACGATCCTTCGAGCAGCAGCGGTCAATCGCGGTTGCGCAACATGGCCAAATATTTCCAGCCGCGGCCAATCGATGCGCCGGCGCTGCCGACCGGCAACGGCCCGAACTACAGCTGCACCACCGGTGCAATCACACCGCTGACCGATGTCAGCGTCACCGATGGGGCCACCGC
Organism: Mesorhizobium kamtschaticum; assembly: GCF_056174585.1. Taxonomy (NCBI): domain Bacteria; kingdom Pseudomonadati; phylum Pseudomonadota; class Alphaproteobacteria; order Hyphomicrobiales; family Phyllobacteriaceae; genus Mesorhizobium; species Mesorhizobium kamtschaticum. Next base: position 5,563,822 of record NZ_CM149691.1, read on the forward strand.
GATCAAGGCGGCGATCGACCTGATGCAGCCGAACGGCGGCACCAATGTTCCCGAGGGCCTGGCGTGGGGCTGGCGGGTGGTTTCGAGCGGCGAGCCGTTCACGCAAGGGCGCGCCGAAACGGAAAGAGGCAACGACAAGGTGGTGATCGTGCTCACCGACGGCGAGAACACCTATTATACGCCGTCCTCGCTGGGCTATTCGGATCCAGCCGGCTCGAAATCGACCTATGCGTCCTACGGCTATCTCAACCCCGGCTATAACGGCACCTCGGTCGGCCGCATGTTCATGGGCACGTCGAGCGCCATCGGTCAGTTCGACTATTCGAACGGCAACTATACGAACGCACTCAACGAGCAGATGGCAACGCTTTGCAACAACGCCAAGGCAGCCAACATCATGGTGATGACGGTGGCGCTCGACCTGTCGACGACCAAGGCCAGCGACAAGCTGGCGATCGCGGCGCTGAAATCCTGCTCGTCGGACTCGCGCTTCCGCAAGGACCCGACGGACCCGACCAAGCCGGCCAAACTGTTCTGGAATGCGACCGGCGCCAGCCTGTCGAACGACTTCAAGGAAATCGGCAACGAACTGTCGAACCTGCGGGTGGTCGGCTAACGGCTCCTCTGGCGCAACGCCTGGCGCTGCCAAGCCCTTGCCGCCGCCTGCCGTCACAGGCACATATCGGACGCTCGCGGGATCGCGCATCCATCGCGGCACGCTTAGAGTGTTTCACCGTTTCATGGAAACGGCGAACTGTTCTAACTCTTTTGTTTTGACGCAATTCCGGACGGAAAACCGTTCACACTTTTCCTGGAATTGCTCTAGGCCATAGACTCATTAAATCGGCACCAGATACGAAAAGAAGCGAGTTTGACGCTTGCAAGGAAGTTATCCGTCGCGCTTGTCGTATCGTGTGGCAACGGCTCGGAAGTGCTTGAGTTTGTTGAAGAAGCGTTCGACGAGGTTTCGAAAGCGATATAGCCACGGGCTGAATGCGGGGATATTTTTGCGGTTCGGCATCGGCTTGATGTTAGCCCAAGCGCCGCGTTGCTTGAGGCTGGCGCGCAATTCGTCTGCGTCATAGGCGCGGTCAGCAAGCAGAATTTGGCCGTCGCCCAAACCGCCCAACATCTCCCGGGCGCTGCGGCCGTCATGGGCTTGTCCCTCGGTCAGCTTGAGGGCGATCGGTAGTCCCTCGGCGTCAACGAGCGCATGGATCTTGGTCGTCAGGCCGCCCCGCGAGCGACCCACGCAACGGGATCGGCCATCTTTTTTTGGGCGTTTGCACCATGCTGATGGACGCGGATCGAGGACGAGTCGATCATTTGGATGTCCCCATCGTAAGCCTTTGAAACGGCATCCAGAAGCCGGTCCCAGACACCCGCTCGACGCCATCGGTTGAAGCGGTTGACGCAGGTCGTGTGCGGCCCGTAGCGTGCCGGGATGTCTGCCCATGGCGCTCCAGTCCGAAGCCGCCAGAAGATGCCGTTCAAAACCCGCCGATCATCAACCCGCGCTACCCCGCGCACCTTGTTTGGCAACAACGGTTCGATAGTCGACCACTCGAAATCCGTCAGATCAAAACGTGCCATATCAAACCTCCTCAACTACGAAGGTTGAATCATTCATCGCACGTTTTGGGAATCCCCTTTATGGGTCTATGACCTAGGGGACGAACAATGCCCGATACCGCCAATCATCTTGCCTTCGCGCTGGTCTGCCTTGGCATGGTGCTGACGCCTGGCCCGAACATGATCTACCTGATCTCGCGCTCGCTGTCGCAAGGGCCGAGGGCCGGACTGATCTCACTTGGCGGGGTCGCGGTCGGCTTCCTATTCTATGTGGTTTCGGCGGCGTTCGGTATCACCGCACTGCTGCTTGCTGTGCCCTATGCCTATGACGCGCTGCGCTTTGCCGGCGTGCTCTATCTCTTGTGGCTCGCCTGGCAAGCCGTGAAGCCGGGCGGACGTTCGCCGTTCCAGGTGCGCGACCTGCCGAAAGACGGGCCGCGCAAGCTGTTCGCCATGGGCCTGATGACCAATCTGCTCAATCCCAAGGTGGCGGTGCTCTATCTGTCACTGCTGCCGCAATTCATCAGCATCGGCGAAGGCCATGTCCTGTCGCAGCTGCTGGTTCTGGGCGCGACCCAGATCACCATCAGCCTGACCGTCAATGCCATCATCGCGGTGACGGCCGGTTCGATCGCCACCTTCCTTGCCGGACGGCCATTGTGGCTGGTCATCCAGCGCTGGATGATGGGAGGCGTGCTGACGGCGCTGGCGCTGAAGATGGCGACCGACGCGCAACGCTGAGGGTCTCTAGTCGAGCATGATCTTTTCCCAGAACCGGTCCCCACTTCTGGGGATCATGCTTTAGCCTACATCGGCCGGCGGATCGGCCGGATCTGCACCGGCTCGATCACCTTGCGGTAGAGGTGCCAGGTGGCATGACCCAGGATCGGCATGACCACGGCCAGCCCGGCAAACAGCGGGATGGAGCCGATCACCAGAAGCACGGCGACCAGCAGCCCCCACAGCGCCATCTGCAGCGGGTTTGCCATCACCGCTCGGGCCGAGGTCTCGATCGCCGAGACGGCGCCGACATCACGGTCGAGCATCAGCGGAAAGGCGATCACCGTTGTCGCCAGCACCACAACGGCAAAGACGAAACCGGCCGCATTGCCAAGCACAATCAAGGTCCAGCCCTTGCCGGTTGTCAGCACGTCGCGGACAAAGGCGCCGATCGAAGCCGGCGGCTGGTCGCCGAACAGGCTGGTGTAGATCGATTGCGCGGTGAACAGCCACAGCAGGAACAGCGCAAACAGCATGATGCCGATGACCGCGATCGACGGCAGCGCCGGGGAACGACGCACATCCAGTGCGTGGCGCCAGTTCGTGTTCATGCCGAGCTCGCGCCGGCGGCTGATCTCGTAGAGACCGATCGCCGCAAAAGGCCCGACCAAGGCAAAGCCCGACATCAAGGGATAGACAAGCTGGATGGCATTGGAGCCCGAAGTCCACTGCGTCAGGATCAGGCCGACAACCGGATAGATCAGGCACAGGAACACGTAGTGGGACGGTTTTGCCCAGAAATCCTCGGCGCCGAGCTTGAGCGCGTCCCAGAGATCCGTCGTGGTGATGCGGCGCACCGTGGGCTGCACATGCATCCCATACGCGTCCGCCATGACATGAAAGCCGGCCATAACCATCCTCCCGTGTGTCGGGGCGGTCACCGCCGAGATGGCCGCCCGCAGCTGCCACTAGTAGATGTAGCACCATAGCCGATTTGCCAGGGGTTGTCGCGTTATCGATGACATGGATCCGTTCCTTGTTGCGCTCATCTCCGTGTCGACACTAATTTGACGCGCTCTGGCAGACATTCGGTTTGGTCAACCATTGCGCTGTATTTTAGCATTTACGTATTTTAGCGATTGCTTAAATTAATCATTGAGACCCCTAGCGTATCACCTGAGCTTTACAGGTTTGGGCGATGGGCGATGTTCAGATTGAAGGGCTTCTGGCCTTCGGAGCGCGGCAACTTTGCCATGGCGACTGCCATAGCGATGCTGCCGATAATGGTTGTCGTGGCCGGCACTATCGATCTGACGGGCACGAGCGACGACGCCGCGCAATTGCAGAACTCGCTGGACGCGGTCGGGCTTGCCGTCGTCACAAAGTACCTACCCAGCATGACCGCAGGTGATGTCCAGGGGGTTGGGCTGACGTTCTTTGCGGCCAATATGAGCGTTGCCGACCAGCAGGAATATGCAGACAGCGTCTCCGCTTTTTCGGCAACCGCCAGTGGCGACCCGAGTGCCTATTACATCTCGCTTTCGTCCAGCATCAACCGTCCGAGCTTCATCAATGGGGCGACCCCTGGCCAGCTCACCGCTCGGCCACAGTCAAGATGAACCCCGGTGCGCAGGCCTGTGTGCTGGCCCTCGATCCACATGCGTCGGCCGCCGTAAGCCTGCAGGGCTCGACCGATGTCTCCATGAGCAGCTGTGTGATCGCGGCAAACTCGGACGCGTCCGATGCCGTCAGCAGAGGCGGTTCCGCGCAGGTGTCGGCGGGTTGCGTCTCAACCGTCGGCGGCACTTCCGGGCTTTTGCCGCCCAGCGCCAATCTCACCCGCGGAGCCCCGCTCGAACATCAATATGCGTCCTTCGATCCTCTGGCGGACGTCGTCCCTCCCCCCTACACGTTGTGCCAGCAGGTCCCGAACGGCAAAACCTATACGCTGTCGCCCGGAACCTATTGCGACAATACGTTGTCGGGAAACATCACGCTCAATCCGGGCGTCTACATCTTGCGCGGCGTAACGCTTAAACCGGGCGGCAACGGCAGCCTGACTGGCCAGGGCGTGACCATTTTCCTCATGGAGGGCGCGCAGATCTACATAAATGCCAATGAACAGGTGAACCTTTCCCCGCCCACCAGCGGTCCCTACGCCGGCATCACCATTTTCGAGAATCACGGCAACACATCGGCCTTGACGCTGAATGGCGGCGCAAATTCCGTGATCAGCGGGTTCGTCTATGCGCCTGACGCGGCCATTTCCTTTGCCGGCAACTCAGATATGAGCGGTCAGGGCGACTGTCTGAGGCTTGTCGGCCTGACCGTGCAAATGACCGGAAACTCATCCATCAAAACCGACTGCACGGCAGTGTTTGGAAATCGCGAGATGTATGCCAGCCGCCTCATCAAGCTTGTGAACTAGGCGGGTAATCACCCTTTCGATCTCAGATTTTCACCACCCTGCCCGGCAAAAGCCATGATCGCGACTATGTCAGGCAGGTATGACAGCTGAAAAGATTGAAATACGTCCAGCAGGCCTGAGCAGGCGCACGGTGCTCAAGACAGCCGGCCTCGCAGCCATTGCCGTGCTTTCCGCCTGCAGCACCGTCTCTGTACCGACGGGCGATGGCGCAGGCGTCTCGTCCTCCGCCACGGCCACTCTGGCGGGCTTGCGCGCGACGGCCGGGCTCGGCCCGCTGACGCCGGACACTCAGCTCGAGCAGGCGGCGCTTCAGCAGGCCGGCTACATGGCATCGCGGGAGCGTATGAGCCACACCACGGGTTGGGGCAAGGATTTCGCCTCGCGCATGAAGGACAATGGCGTGCGGGGCGCTGCGGCTGAGAACATCGCCGAAGGCCGCTTCGACCAGCAGAAACTGTTCGACATCTGGATGCATTCGCAGGGCCACCGGCGCAACATACTCGATCCGGATTTCAGCCGCTTCGGGCTCGCCTACGTCCGCGACGGACGTGACCCCAACCTGCGCTATTGGTCACTGGTTCTCGGCAGGTAGCGTCACACAGTTTTGGGCGACATGCAGTTTCTTGTTTGATGCATGTCGTTATCCCGAAAACCGCTACGCACTTTTGGGCGAAATGCATTACTTCGTCGTCGCCTTGAATTTTCCCATCAGATAGGGGCCGGAGCGCACCGGTCCGTATTTCGGCGCCTCGCCGTCGGCGAGACAGGCGTCCAGCACCTTGATCTCGGCGTCCCAGTTCGGCTGGTGGAAGAACGCCATGGATTGGCGCCGGTTCTTGCCGCCCTCTTCCGCTGGGGGATTGACCACGCGATGCACGGTAGAGACCCAGCGGTCGTTGGTCCAGCGCGCCATCAAGTCACCGATGTTGATGACGAAGGCTCCCGGGATCGGCGGCACTTCGGTCCATTCTCCGTCCGGCGTGATGATCTGAAGGCCGCGCGATCCGGCCTGCGGCAACAGGATGGTCAGGCTGCCATAGTCTGTGTGGGCGCCGGCGCGGATCTGGCCGGGTTTGGGCGCGACATGCTGTTCGGGATAGTTGAGCGCCCTGAGCGCGCTGATCGGCGCATCGAGATAGCTGTCGAAATGATTTTCGGGCAGGCCTAGCGCGGTGGCGAAGACCCGCATGATGCGCAGCGCCAGATCCTCGAGCGCCGCATAATAGGCTTTCCAGGCGTCGACGAATCCGGCCGGCGCTTCGGCCAGATCGTTTGCGCATAGCAGAAGGCCAGCGCCTCGGGATCGGCCATGCCTTGCGGCACGCTGAGGGGACCGCCGTTGAAGCTCTCCTTGAGGTCGGGTGGTGTGTCGACGTTGCGGGATTTGGCCAGTGCTTCGAGTTCGGGGCCGAGATAGCCGTAGGGATAACCCTTGTAGGGCGCCTTCGAGCGCTGCTTTTGCTCCGGCGGCAGATCGAAGAAGGCGCGGGCCTTTGACCACGCCGCATCGATCACCGCCTGCGGAATTCCATGGTTGGTCACAGCCAGGAACCCGGTGTCGCGGCAGATGCGGTCGACCTCGGCGCCGAGCGCTCTTTTCTCCTCGGCGCCGGAGCTTTCGAACTTATCGAGATCGAACACCGGGAATGTCGTCTGCATCGTTCTTGCATCCAGCCTGTCAACGAAACGATGCAGTCAGGTTTGGCCATGAGCTAGGACCAACCGACCCGGCAATTCTAGTCCATCTGCGCGGCAAGCACATGCCTGCCGCGGGCCTAGTCCATGTGCACGGCAGGCCCGCTGCCGGCTGGCGCGGCCTTCGGCTTACGCAGCAGGAAGACAAACGGAATGGCAACCAGCGTCATCACCATCAGGATTTTGAAGTCGTTGATGTAGGAGATCATCATCGCCTGGAGATTGACCATGCGATCGACCTCCGACAGCGCCATCGGATCGCCGCCCGCGGCCGCCGGCGAAACCGCCCAGAGGTTGGGATTGAACGGGTTGATGAAGGCTGAAAGCTCGGCGTGGTTGATCTGCGTGTTGCGCACCAAAAGCACCGTCACGACCGAGACGCCGATCGATGAGCCAAGATTGCGCACCAGGCTGAACAACGAGGTTGCGTCGGTGCGGTAGCGCGCGTCAAGCGTGGCGAAGGCAACCGTCGACAGCGGCACGAACACCATTCCCATGCCCAGGCCCTGGATCGCACCGGAACTGAGGATCAGCCAGTTATCCATCTGTGGCGTGAAGCTCGCCATGGTATAGAGCGACTGCGCGGTCAGCAGAAAGCCGATGACGACGAGAATTCTGGCGTCGATCTTGTTCATGAGCCGCCCGACGACGAGCATCGAAATCATCGTTCCGATACCGCGTGGACCTATGACGATACCGATGGTGACAGTCGGATAGCCGAAAATGGTCGACAGCATTGGCGGCAGCAGCGACATCGAGGCCAGGATCAGCACCCCCATGACGAAGATGAACGCCAGGCCGGTCACGAAGTTCCGGTCGAGGAATATCTTGGGGTCGATAAAGGGATGTTCCGCCGTCACTGTGTGAATGATGAACACCCAGAAACCGGTGATGGCCAGGCCGAGTTCGATCCATATCTCGACCGAGGAAAACCAGTCGACCTCGCCGCCGCGATCCAGCATCAGCTGCAGCGCGCCGACGCCGAGCGATATCATGGCAAAGCCGAAGAAATCGAAGCTGCGCACGCGCCGGGCAACGGCCGGCAGATAGGCGGCCATGCCAAGGAAGGCGACGATGCCGACCGGCAGGTTGATGAAAAACACCCAGCGCCAGTTGAAATTGTCGGTCAGCCAGCCGCCCAGCGTCGGGCCCAGGATCGGTCCCAGCATGATGCCGGCGCCCCAGATGGCCATGGCCTGCCCGTGACGCTCCTTGGGGTTGATGTCGAGCAGGAAGGTCTGCGACAGCGGCACGATGGCGGCGCCGAACACGCCTTGCATCAGCCGGAACAGCACAATGGTTTCAAGGCTCCATGCCAGGCCACACAGCATGGAGAAGACGGTGAAGCCGACCACGGTCGTCAGGAACAATTCCTTGCGGCCGAAGCGGTCGGCGAGCCAGCCGGTGACCGGCGTCATGATGGCGGCGGCGACGATGTAGGAGGTCAGCACCCAATTGATGTTGTCGGGAGAGGCCCCGAGATCGCCTGTCATGGTCGGCAGCGCGACGTTGGCGATGGTGGTGTCGAGCGCCTGCATGACGGTCGCCAGCATGAGCGCAACCGTGATCAGGCCGCGATGCGGCACTTCCTTGAAAGGTTCTGGCGTGCTCATGATGCGGAACTTCCAGCAGGTAACAAAAGCGTGTACATAGGGTTTCCGGGCGGCAAAGCCTTCCGTTAAGAGACCTTCATCGCGGTGGGACGCGAGTATCGATGTGGGGGTTACATCGACCGAAAGTCTCTGATGAGCGGATGCCTGCCGCCCGGAAACATGAGGACCGACGGGTCCGTGTCGAAGATTTTCAGCTTTCGGCCAGGCCGCGGTGCGGCTCGAACCAAGCACTGATCCTTTCCACCCCTCCCATCAGACCAATCCTGCTGTCCGCTTCCACCCGCTGGTCTGCGCGGGCTTCCGCCGATTTTACTGCGCGGCCTCGCCAGCCGTGGCGTGACCGAATATGGCGGGAAAACCACGGGCAACGCCGGTATCGACGGTGACGCTGGCGCTCATGCCGGTCCGCAGCGCCATCTTGGCGTCGGGATCGGTCAGTTCCAGGCGCACCGGGATGCGCTGCGTGACCTTGACCCAGTTGCCGGTGGCGTTCTGGGCGGGCAGCAGCGAAAATTCCGCGCCCGTTCCCGCACCGATCGCCTTGACCGTCGCTTCGAAAGTCCTGCCCGGATAGGTATCGACGACGATCTCGGCCTTCTGGCCCGGCTTCATGTTGGTAAGCTGGGTTTCCTTGAAATTGGCATCGATCCAGGTGTCGTCGGTCTCGACCAGCGAAAACAGCGGCGTGCCGGAGCCGACGAACTGACCGACCTTGAAGGAGGAGGCCTGGGAGATGACGCCGTCAGCGGGCGCCTTCACCGTGGTCTGCGCCAGGTTGTAGGCAGCCTTGTCGCGCGCGGCGAGTGCGGCCATCACGGTCGGATGCTTGTCGGTTTCGATGTCAGGGTTGCCGCCGAGCGCGGCCTTGGCACTGATGATGCCCTGCTGGGCAACGGCGACCTGCTGCTTTGCCTTGTCGAGCTCGTTGCGGGCCTCATCCAGCGACGATTTGGCGTTGATGCCTTTCTGGGCGAGGTCGGCGGCGCGGTCATATTGCGACTGGGCGTAGTCGACCTCGCTGCTGGCGGACTTTTCCTGCGCCGTCGACTGGCTGTAGGCAGCGCGCAGCTGCTCGACATTGAGGCGCGCGCCGGCAACCGCGGCGTCGGCCTGGGCAAGCGCGATCCGGTAGGGTTCGGGGTCGATGGTGAACAGAAGGTCGCCCTGCTTGACCATCTGATGGTCCGATATGGCAACCTGGACGATGCGGCCGGCCGTATCCGAGGCGATCGACACCTTGGCCTGCTGCAGATTGGCGTTCTCCGTCTCCTGATAGCGTCCGCCGGTCACCCAGACGTAGCCGCCACCGATGATCAGGGCGGCCGGCAGAGCGAACATCAAAAAGAAGCGGCCCATGCGGCGCTTCTTCTTCGGCGCCGGGACCGGTTGTACGGGAGGAGCGACCGCGACAGGGGCGACAACCGGCTTGGCCGGCGCTTCCATCTCCACCTTGGCGGTGTCTTTTTCGACCTTGGCTACCGCGTTCATGCTGCTGCGCCTTTCGCAGGCTCGACTTTTTCCGAGGACGCGGTATCGCCGTCCCCGAGATTCTGCGCCATCGCATCGAGCGCCCTGATCAGGACGCGACGGTCCTCCGGCGAAACGCCGACAAGCGATTCCTCATAGACTTCGCCGGCGAGGCTCTTGACCTCGGCATAGGCAGCGCTCGCCTTGGCGGTTGGGAAAATCATGCGCACGCGGCGGTCGGCGGCGTCGGCGCGGCGTTCGATCCAGCCGCCCTCCTCCATCCGGTCGACAAGACGCGAGACGCTGATCGGCTCGATTTCGAGCAGTTCAGCGAGCCGGGCCTGGGTGACGCCTTCCTCTTTGGCGACACGCACCATAAGCCGCCATTGCGCGGACGACAGGCCAAGCCCGCTGGCGCGCGTCTCGAAACGCTTGCGCAGCAGACGCTGCACGTCGTGGATCAAAAATCCCAATCTGTCTATGCCATCTGAAACCATGAGCGGTATATATAATAAGCGTGCTTATTATTCAAGCCGCGGCGTTGTGTATGACGCCGCGCAACGCGATCGTGGTTGGCGATCGGTGAGCGCCATGACCCCTTGGAAGACAGACGGACCGGGAGAACCAGCCGTTTTCACAGGCGGTTTCGCACGACCAGCGTGACGACAAAGAAGGCGCCAAGCGAGCTGGTGATGATGCCGATCGGCAGTTCCTGCGGCGGCAGCAAGGTCCGCGCCAAGAGATCGCTTGCCAGCAGGAGCACCGCTCCGAACAACGCACAGCTTGCGATCAGGCGCAGATGCAAGGGACCCGCCAGCGGCCGCGACAGATGCGGGATCATCAATCCGACAAAGCCGATGACGCCGGCGACCGAGACGAGAATTGCCGTCGAGAAGGCGGCAACGAGAAACGTCGTCCTGCGCATCCGCGCCACCGGCACACCGAGGCTTTCGGCAGCACTTTCGCCGGCCAGGAAGGCGTCCAGCCTGCGGTGGTTCCACAACCCATAGGCCGCGATCGTGCCGGCCCCCAAAGCACCCAGCCAGACATTATCCCAACGCGCCAGCCCGAGCCCGCCCATCGTCCAGAACAGCACCGAGTGGGCCGCGCGCTGATCGCCGGCAAACACCAGATAATTGGTCAATGCCGTGAACAGGAAGGAGACGGCAAGGCCGGCAAGGATCAGCCGTTCCGGCCCTTGCCCCCTCACCCGCGCGACCAGCAACAGGACAATGCAGGCGGCCAGTATGCCGCCGGTGAAGGCCGCGACCGGCAAGGTCCAGATGCCAAAACTGTCGCCAAAGACGGTGATGACGGAAACCGCACCAGCGGCAGCCCCCGAGGACAGGCCGAACAGGAAGGGATCGGCGAGATCGTTGCGGGTCACCGTCTGCAGCAGTGCGCCTGTTATGCCGAGGCCGCCGCCAACACACGCCGCCAGGATCGTGCGCGGCAGCCTGAGATCGACGACGATCTTGCCGACGGGACCCGACACCTGGTGTTCATTCAACCCGACGGCATGGCCAAGGGCGGCAATGACGTCGGTCAGCGGGATCAGTGTCGAACCATAGGCGATCGACAGCAGCACGAGAGCGGCGACCGCCACCGCGCCCGCCGCCATCGCCAGCGCGAATGCCTTGTGCCCTGAAAGCGCGCCGGATTCATGCCCAGGGGCAAATAGCATCAGAACGCTTCCGGATGCATCGCCTTGGCGATCTTGGCGATCGCTTCGATGTTCGCCGGTCCGGGTGTCAATTCGGCATAGCGCAGCGCCACGAAGCGCTCGTTCTTGACCGCGTCCGTCTCCTTCATCGCCGGATGCGCTTTCAAAAAATCGAGCAATTTCTTGTAGCCGCCGCCATCCTGGTAATCGAGCAGGATGAGGAATTGCGGATTGCGCGACGCCACCGTTTCCCAGTCCGTATTGCCCCAGCTGGTGTCCAGGTCAGCCATGATGTTGTCGCCGCCGGCCGCCGTGATCATGGTGCTGGGAATAGCGAATTTTCCGGCGGTGAATGGCTTGTCCTCACCGGAATCATAGAGGAACACCCGCGTCCCCTTGGCGTTGCCGACCTTGGCGGTGATATCGGCCAATTGCGCCTTCCAGTCTGAGACGAGCTTTTCCGCTTCGGCATCCTTGCCAAAAATCTTGCCCAGCTTTTCGACGTCGCCATACAGAAGGTCCATCGAGGCGGCAGGCCTGGTTTTGTCGAGATGGACGCAGCTTTCAGTCAGCACCAGCGTCTTGATGCCGTGCGGGGCGAGCGTGTCGGGGGTCACGTCACCGCCCGGCTTCATGCCATAGTACCAGCCGGCGAAGAAGAAATCGGGCTCGACCGCGACGAGGTTCTCGAGCGTCGGGTATTTGGGCGCCAGTTCCGGGATGGACCCCTGCTCGGCCTTGAATTCTGGGCCGACCTTATACCATCCGGTGATGCCGGTCAGGCCGATGATCGACGGCTGCAGCTTCAGCGCGAAGGCCATCTCGGCCATGTTGAGATCGTGGATGACGGCGCGCTTGGGTGGCGCGTCGAAGGTCAGCGGTTTGCCGCAGCTATCGACCGTGACGGGAAAAGCGAAGGCTGTCGAGGCCAGCAGCGAGAGGACGAGCGACAAAGCGAGACGTTTCACGGATTTTGCTCCTTGGTTGAACAGGGTCGGATGAAGGGTTTTGGTCAGGACGGCGGCGCGGCACGGTTCGGAACATCGAACACGGTCAGTTCGCGATCCTCGGTGGGATGGCGCAGGCGAAACACGTCGACGCCGAAAATCTCGCGGATCAACTGTTGGGTCAGCGCTTCGCGCGGTGCCGCCAGCGCATGCAGCCGGGCTTCATGCATCACCGCGACCCTGGTGGCGAAGGGCGCCACCAACGCCAGATCGTGCAGCACGGCGATCACCGTCATGCCGAAGCCGGCCACAAGTTCGAGAAGCTCGCCGCGGGCTCGCGGGTCGAGATGGTTGGTCGGCTCATCGAGGAACAACACTTTCGGTTGCTGTGCGATGGCGCGCGCCAGTTGGGCGCGTTGGCGTTCCCCGCCCGACAGCGAGCCGATGCTTCGGCCAAGCAGCGGCAACAGTCCGGTCCGGCGCAGCGCGTCCACGACAATGTCGCGTTCCTCGCTCCGGCGCCTCAGGCCGGCATGCGGGACGCGGCCAAGCTCGACATAGTCGATCACCGCCAGCCGCGGATCCGGCTGGTCGGTCTGGCCGACGACGGCGATATGCAATGCCCGTTCGGCGGCTGAAATCCTGTCCAGGCGGCGCCCGCCAAGCTTCACCTCACCCGAACTTGGCCTGAGCATGCCCGACAGCATGCGCAGCAGCGTCGTCTTGCCGGCGCCGTTGGGGCCGATAATGGCGAGGCGATCACCAGCGGCGACCGACAGGCTGACCGCATGGACCAGAGCCCGGCCATTTGCCGTCGCGCCGAGGTCGCGCGCTTCAAGGAGCGGCGTTGTCATCGGCCGTCCCCGCAGGCTTGGCCGGTGCCGGGATGCGGGCCAGCGTCTTGCCGGCCAGCCGCGGCGGACGTTGTCCGGAATTGCACCAGCCGTCTGCCAGCGACGCGTAGAGCCTGGCAAATCGCACGAGATCGCCGGCGTCGGCCTCGGCGTCGATGGAGCCGAAGAGATAGGCGGCCTTGCCCGGCGCCCGGAAGGCTACCGTCAGCGGCCGCGCGCAGCCCGCCATGCATTCGACGCCTTCGATCGCGAAGCCATGCGCCACGGCGGGGTCATGGTGAGCGGAGAGCCGGGAACGCAAATCGTTGCACAAGGCTTCGCCCGACCTGACCCCGGTCGGGACGTCACGGCAAAGCGTGCACACGATGATGCGATGGATGAAGCCGTCCAACTTTCCGTCACTTTCCAAAACTGGCGACGGAAGGATGTTGGCGAGCCGGCCGACAAGACCGACGTCCACGTTTCCTCCCGGCACACCCCGTCCGGTCAACTCAGTGATGGCAGGTCTCCTGGCTCGCGGGTCTCGGCTCAATCCTGCCTTCCCAGCCTTGCCGGCCAGTGGCATGTCGGATCTTGCTCACCGCTTACAGTTGCGGGGGCAGCCACGGTCTCGACCTTTGAGGGTCTCACCGTGTTCCCTTTTCACCCCTTGCCTTTCGGCGCGGGGACCATCACCGGGTCATCGTAGTTTTGCCCCGGGCGCATCGCAACGATTCTTTTCGACTGAACCTGTCACCATCTCGGCACCCGCAGCCTGCGGCCTGATCAGAAAGGGGCGTGCCGCATCTCCATCTGTAATGTAATAACAGAACCTATAAAGCGATATCCTCTGCCGCTGTCAATCCCCTGTCGCGAGCCATTGCCGGCTTCGACGATCTCGAGTGGGCAGACTATTTCGAACCTCGGCTGACGTTGATCGCGCAACCCTGCAACGAGATCGGCCACAGGGCCGCGCAGATGCTTGTCGAACGGATCAACGGATTGACCGCCGCGCCGCGCTCCATCAGGCTGAAATCAACGCTTGTCGTCAGAGATTCTGCGCCGCCCCGGCCGTTTCCTGATCTGCGGCTGCGGCGAGCGCTTCCCGATCATTGCCGCGCTGATTGCACGCCACGCGCAATTTCGATCAAACTGGCCATCGACGCGGTCAGTAATGTCAGCGCGCCAAATGCGAGGAGCCATGAACCCGACCGAGAAAGCGCTGTGGTTTGTCGAGAGCCATCTGCCTGAGGCAATCTCGCTTGACGACGTCGCCCAAGGCAGCGGCGTGTCGCGCTTCCATGTGACGCGCGCCTTCGGCGCCGCCACCGGCCGCTCGGTGATGGGTTATATGCGCGCGCGCCGGTTGACCGAGGCGGCGCGCAGGCTGGCCGGCGGGGCGCCCGACATCCTCTCGGTGGCGCTCGACGCCGGCTACAACTCGCATGAGGCTTTCACCCGGGCCTTCCGCGATCAGTTCGGCACCACGCCGGAACTGGTGCGGGCGCAAGGTTCGACCAAGACCCTCGACCTCGTGGAGCCGATCCTGATGGACCAGTCCCTTCTCGCCAACCTCGAACCGCCACGCTTCGAGACCAGCCGGCCGTTCCTGATCGCGGGGCTCGGCGAACGCTACAGCTGCGAAACCAGCGCCGCCATTCCGATGCAGTGGCAGCGCTTCGGCCCCTATATCGGCAACATTCCGGGCGAGACCGGCGACGTTGCCTATGGCGTCTGCGTCAATGGCGACGACGCGGGCAATTTCGATTACATCGCCGGTGTCGAGGTCTCGGACTTTTCCGACCTTCCCAGGGAATTCAGCCGTGTGCGCATACCGGCGCAGAAATATGCGGTGTTTTCGCATCGCGAACACATCTCGACCATCCGCCGCACCGTCAACACGATCTGGAACAAATGGCTGCCCGCCTCCGGGCACGAAATATCGGACGCGCCCGAATTCGAGCGCTATGGCCCGGAGTTCGATCCGCGCAGCGGCAATGGCGGGCTGGAGATCTGGATACCGGTGAAGTCATAAGTACCGAGCAGACCGTACCTTGGCATGTGGCCAAGGCGCGGTCCGCCGCTCCGCCTTACTCCACGGTGAGAGCGACCTCATAGAGGCCGGGATGGGCCTGACCCAAAGCCTGGTTGCGATCGAGAAAACCGCTGCTGCGCAGATGCTCGAAGACCCGCCGCATGGCCGCTTGGTCCTGCGCCTGGGCGTAATTGACGACACGCGTGCCGTCGAGACTTCGGTGCAGGCTGGCGGACATCCAGCCGGGAACGCTGCGGCAACTCGTTGCCGCCTCCTGCAGTAGGTCGATCAACGCCTGCTGTCCGCCTTCGGGCACGGTGAAAACATTGATCTGAGTGATGATGCCGGTGTCGGCGCGAATGATGGGCATTCTCTCTTCTCCTTCGTTGGCGCCTGGCAAACGAAGGAACGCCGATCCGCGAAAACCCCGAACGCCAAGCCGGGCGTAAAAGCACGCCGTGGGCTTGCCGTGGGTTCCCATATGGGATGGGAACGGAGCTTCCAACCGGTGGAAGGGAGCGGGCTTACCGTTTGCCGCTCCAGGGTCCTTTTCGACCCGCGTTTCATAGCATCGGCGCAAACGACCAACAACCGCGCATCACCAAAACAGGCCCCGGACAGGGTTTGCCTAGAGATCGAGATCCCAGTTCTGGCCAACCAGATCCTTGCCGAAGGAATGGTGAGGCTCTTCCTCGATCAGTTTGAAGCCGGCCGCCTGGTAGATGTGCCGGGCGGCGGTCAGGATGTCGTTGGTCCACAAGGTCAGCGTCTTGTAGTCCTTGGCGCGGGCAAAGCCGATGCACTCCTCGACCAGCCGCTTGCCGATACCGAGGCCGCGCGCCGACGGTTCGACATAGAGCAGGCGCAGCTTCGCCACCTGATCCGATTTGCGCACGACGAAGACCGAGCCGACGACCTCGCCATCGCGCTCGGCGATCCAGCTGCGCTCCCATTTCGGGTCGAAGGATTTGACGAAGGCCGCCAGGATTTCGGCGACCAGCGCCTCATAGGTTTCGTCCCAGCCATAGTCCCGCGCGTAGAGCATCCCTTGCCGGCGGATGATCCAGCCGATGTCGCCGACCTGCAGCGGCCGCAACAGATAGGGGATTTTCGGCTCGGCGCCTTCGCTCAACAGCGCCTGGACCGTGCGCATGGATTTCACCAGCCGGTCCTGCTCCGACGCGGGCAGCCGATCGAGCAAGGCCGCGACCTGGTCGTGCGAATCCTTGTTCAGTGGCGCGAAGGCATTCCGGCCCGCCGGCGTCAGCGCAATCGCCGATTGCCTGGCGTCCGAAACCAGCGTCGACCTGGAGATCAGGTGAAGGCGCTCGAACTTCTTCAGCAAACGGCTGACATAACCGGCGTCGAGGCCGAGATCGCGTCCAAGGTCGGTCGCGGTCAAACCGTCGCGATGCGCCAACTCGTAGAGCACGCGCGCCTCGGTTAGGGAAAAGGCGCTTTTCAGCAGCCCTTCGTCGAGCAGCCCGATCTGGCGGGTGTAGAAGCGGTTGAAAGCCCGCACCGCATCGATCAGCTCTTTGTTGGGCGCATGGTGAATCGTCATGGGCATCTCCTGTTTTTGCAGGATCAGCCATTTACTTGACGCAGTCAACTATCTAACTTGATCACATCATCGGCAACACCGGCCAGCGATCGACGATCCTGCCGCCGGAAAGCACCGCGATCGGGCCGAATTGCTGAAGCACCACCTCGCTCTGCGTCGGCCGCAGGAACGCGTAGTCGCCCGGCTTGGCCATGCTTCCGGTGGGCAGGCCCATAAATTGCTGGTTGGAGGACTGGCCGAGCAGGCCGTTCGTCTTCATGCCTTCGGGAAAGACCGGTTCGGCCATCCATTTGCCGCCATAGAGATAGCAGCCCTTGCGGGGAAACCGGCCGAGCGCCTGCAGCAGACGGGAAACGGCCCGCGGACCCGGCAGCATCGGCTCGACCACTTTCAGGATCGGCGTCGCGATGAAGGCCGCCGGCTGGAAACCTTCGAGACCAGTTGTGTCGAAATCGCTGGGCAGCACGAAGGCCGACCCCATCGACACTTCATTGGCAGCGCCGCCGTGATGGAGCAGCGCGGTCTTGCTGCCGCCAATGTTGAGGATGCGGCGCTGGTCGGCGCCGAGACGAGCAACGAAAGCGGCGGCCCGTTCCGAGGCTTGCGCCAACGCCTTGGCCGGGCCGCCGAACAGGCTAGGAATATGCGGCGCATGCGCCTCATAGGCCATGACGCCCTCACAGCGCAGCCTCTTATGGGCCGACAGCACCTTCAACGCCTGCGACAAGGCCTCCGGCTCGGCGAGGCCGCCGCGATGCAGCCCGACATCGATCTCGAAGACGATGCGCAGTTCCGTACCGAGCTCGGCAGCGAGAGCGCCATATTCCGCCAGCCTCTCCTGCGTATCGATCAGCCAGCAGACGCGCGACCAGGCCACATCGCCTCTGGAAAGCACCGCCCTTGCCGCGCTGACCGGCATCGGTTTGCCGTAGAGCAGATTCGCATCCGGAAACGCCTCCAGCACCGCCGCGCTGATCGGCGGATGGAAGGTCATGAAGCGATCGGCGCCGAGCGTCTTGCCGATATGCGACAGCAGCGGCAGGCAAGCGAGCGACTTGTCGACCAGCCGTACGGCAAGGCCGGGGTCGAGCCGCTCATTCACCAGGGCAATGTTGCCATCCAGGCGGTCGCGGTCGAGCAGCAGACAGGGCTGGAAGATGCCGGCCTGCTTCAACGCCTCCGAGAGCGTGGCGAAATAGGCGCTGCTCATCGTTCGATGCCAAAAGGACTGGGCTCGATGCCGAACAGGCCGGCCATATAGGGCGAGACGAAGCGGTTTTGCGGATCGATGTCGCGGCGCACCGCCATGGCATCGTCCCAGCGGGGGTATAGCTTCTTGAAATCCGCCGCCTTCAGGCTGTGCATCTTGCCCCAATGCGGCCTGCCGCCATATCTGCGGAAGATCGGCTCGGCCGCCTGCATGAACGGAAGCGGATCGCTCGCCGCATCATGGTGGATGGCGATCGAGCAGGTCGGCCTGTTGTAGAAGGGCGAGAGCCAGAACTGGTCGGCCGCGACGCTGCGCACCTCCATCGGGAAATAGACTTCGGGAAAGCGCTTTTCAGTCAGCTCGATGATCTCGGCCAGCGCCTTCGGCCCTTCCTCGAAGGGAAGGTGATATTCCATCTCGTTGAATTTGGTCTGCCGGTCGCTGGCATAGACGTTGAGCCAGTCCTGCACATAATCCTCGGCCGGCACTTTCGCGACGGCACCGAGGATCAGCCGCCGGCGCAGCGACGGCAGCCAGGCAAGCCCGGTGCGCAGCCGACGCAGCGTGCGCAAGGAGCCCTCATCATCCTCGGTCGGGCGCGCGGTGGTCGCCTCGGTGCTGAAGTCGCTGGCGATGAACTGCGCGTAGCCGGAAAATGGAATGTAGTAGAATTCGGCCGAGCGGTGCGCCGTCATCATCGTCTCGAAGTCGCGCAGCATGTCGGCGATCGGCAGCACCCATTTGCGGCGGCGCAGCCGGTAGGTCGGGATGTTGTTCAGCGTCACTTCGCTCAAGACGCCGAAGGCACCGAGCGCGACGCCGATCGCGTGGATCGTGTCCTGATCCCCTGCCCTGGTGAAGTCGCGGACCTTGCCAAGCCCGTCGACGATCTGCACCGTCTCCAATTGCGTGTGATAGGCGCCGAGCGTCGGTCCCGAGCCATGGGTGGCGGTTCCCAGCGCGCCGCCAATCGCCTGGCGGTCGATATCGCCCATATTGGGCAGGCCCTGGCCGATACTTTGCAGGATCTGCATCAGCGAACCAAGCCGCGTCCCGGCCCGCACGCGCGCCTGATGCCTTTCAGCGTCATGCGAGACCAGCCCTTCCAGTCTCTCCAGAGACAGGATCGTGCCCTCGGACTTCACCAGCGGCGTGAAGGAATGACCAGCGCCGACGACGCGTACCGGGCCGGGCGCGGTGCGAATGAGATCGCCGAGTTCGCCGGCATCGGCGGGACTGGCGATCAGCCGCGGCTCGGCAGTGACAAAACCTGACCAGTTGCTCCAGATGTTCGACATGGCGCTCACGCAACAACCCGGCGACGCCGCGCCACGAAGACAAACAGGCCAAGGAGTGCCACGCTGGCCAGAGCACTGCCGGCGGCGAATTCCGGAACCGGGCGAAAATCCTTGCCATCGATGAGCAGCGACGCGGCAACCGGCCCGATCGCCAGGCCAAAGAGCTGCGCGGCCGGCACCAACAGCACGGCCGTGCGTGCCTCATCCGCGGTGATCGCCAGCCGGATCTGGTAGGGCACGATGAACAGCAGGATAAAACCCATGACCAGGGCTGCGACCCAGAACGTGGTGAGGCCAGGTCCGCTGGCGAGAACCAGCGAACACAAAAGCGCCACCACACCGATCACCACAATGGCAATGCGATAATCGATACGCGCCTCGAACACGGTCGCCGTCATCGCGCCCAGGACCTGTACCGCGAGGCTGGCCGAGACGATCAGGCCGACGGTGCGGCCATCGATGCCGAATTGGGCGCCAAGCGGCTCCAGGAACGCCCAGACCGAGCCGAAGAACATGAAGTAGCAGAAGACGCACAACAGTGCGGTGATCGAAGGAACCGTCAGCACATTGGCCAGGTTCTCGTCCTTCGGCAGATCAGCGTAATCAGCGGGGACAATGAAGGCGACGAAGAGCGACAGGACGCAGACGCCCGCGAGAATGAGGAAGCCGCCAGCCGAGCCGGCGGCCGGGATGACATAGAGCGCCAGCAGCAGCGCAAGCGCGCATTGCGCCAGCGTCTGCATGGTGACGAAAAAGCCGCCGATGCGTTCGGCCCGCCGCGAACGGGCGATCAGTTCGGTGGCGACCGCGACCAGGCCGCCTTCGGCAAGACCGGCCAGGGCGCGTGCCGCCATCAACGTGTTGGCGCCGGCGGCATAGGCCGTCCAGACATTCGCCAGCGCCAGCAGGAGCAGCAGGATCGCACTTTTCCAGCGCATGTTGTGGGCGGAGAGCAGCATCGCAACGATCGCCGAGCCGATCGCAATGGCGATCATCTCGGCGGTGGCGACCAGTGCCAGTTCATCGCCGCTGACATGGCCTTCGGTGTAGAGGGCGCCGAGCAGGACGGGCTGCAGACCGAGAATGAGCAGGCCGACCGACCCGATCCACAGAGCGGAGGCAAGCTGTCCGCCGGTCGGATTGCCGACCAGCCAATCGCCGCTTCCGGTATGCGCGTCACCAGATGCCAAAGCCGCCTCCCAACGTCCCTTGCCGGATCGCAAAAAAGCTGACAACCTGTCAGCATTTCAGAAACTGATACTTGATCATATTTCTTGTCAACCAGAATTTGCCAATGCGTGCGAAAGACCGGTGCATGACACAAGCAAGGCGAACAGGGACCGAACCGAGGCGCAAACCCAAGCAGGAGCGCAGCCGCGAGCGCATCGACGCCATCCTGTCGACGACGATGCGGCTGATCGGCGAGAAGGGTATCGATGCCGTCACCATGAAGGAGGTCGGCATGCTGGCGGGCGGGCCGATCGCCACCGTCTATCACTACTTCCCCAACAAGTCGGCGATCCTGGCGATGCTCTACGAGCGGTTTTCGGAGGTCAGCCGCGCGCGGCTGACCGCGATCATCGCCGATGTCCGGGAAGCCAAGGACGTCATCGCCGCCGCCGACCGGTTGCTTGACGACTACCTCAGCCGCGTCGCCGGCGATCCGGCCATCCAGGACCTGCAGAATGCCATCCAGGCCGACAAGGCGCTGAAGAATCTCGACATCGCCGAAACACGACATCAGGCCAGGATGTTCTGCGACCATGTCATCGGCTTGCTCGAGCCGCATAAGCACGAGCAGTTCGAGCGCATGGTTCTGCTGATCTTCCAGCTCGCCGGTGGCGTGGTGCGCCTCGCGCTTGCGGAGGGCGAAGCGGAAAGCCGCCGGACCATCGAGGATTACCGGTCGATCATCCACACCCAGTTGCGGCTGTTTCTGTAGCCCTGGTGATCGTCGTCAAGCTGCCCCGAATGAGACGTGTCGGGCGGCGTGAGCATCGGAACGCCAGCTATGCGACCTGGCGGATAAGGCCTTCGAAGCCGTCAGCAAGATTGGCATTGCCGGCAGCGAGAAACGCAGAAAGATTGCGGGCGCCGCCGGGCGTTTTGTTGGCATCAAGCAGTACCGCCCTGCCCTCATGCATGACGAAATCGAACTTTCCGTAGTCAAAGCCAAGCTGGCGCCTCAGCGCGCGAAGCTCCTCGGGAACCGGAACCGGCTCACGGCGGATCGTGTCGTCGCCCTTGACGAGGCTCTGCGGCGAGACATGGCGGGTGCAGCGCTCGCGCTCGCCGCAGAATATCCAGAAGCGGGCTCCAAAGCCGTCCGACTCCGGCTCGGGAATGAATTTTTCGACGACGAGATCGCTGCGGTCGAAGACCGCCGGCGCAACATCCGAAAGGGATGTATAGACGCGGTAGCCCTCGATAAGCTCAACGCCGGGAAACGGCTTCGGCTTTCCGGCACGCAGCGATCGCCGGTTGAGCGACTGCTCCCGCATCCCGAGATTGTTGAGATTGCTCTTGACGATGACCGGCCCTTGCCAGTCGTCATCCTTGCCGATCACGGCGCCACTGACGCGGCGCTTGGAGATGTCGGCAGCCCCGATGTTCAGGCAGAAGGGAAAAGCGCGCGCGTATTCGACATATTCGGGTGGCGTCACGGTCGCATCGACGTGCAGCACCGCGATGTCGGCCTCCGGCTTTGCCGACGTTCCGGGGATTATGCGGACGGAATGACCGCGTCGCTTCAGTTCCTCCAGCAGATCGAAAAGCATGTAGGGACTGTCGCGGCGAAACAGCGGGCCGCGCCGGCGTTCGAACCTGTCGAACTCATGCGTAATAACCGCGATGCGTGTCATGCGCCCCCCGAGCTTGGTTTCATTAGCGTCCTCGATTATGCCTGCAAGTACAATGCCGGCTTGGGGCTGTGGATGACCGACCATTGGAATGCCATTCGAGGGCACTGGCAGTTGCTCGGGCCACCGTTGCGGCCGCCGGCGGAAGCGATTGAGGCCTATGAGCGTGAGCTCAACCTTTCGAAGGCGCACGTCATTCTGCTCGGCGTGACGCCCGAACTCGCCAGGCTCGGGGCGACGATGACGGCCGTCGACGAATCTTCCGACATGATCGGCGGTATCTGGCCAGGCGACACCGCGTTGCGAAAGGCAATCAACGGCGACTGGCTCGACTTGCCGGTGTCGAACGCAAGCGTCGATGCGGTGATCGGCGACGGCTGCCTGTCGGCGCTCGGCCTTTCAACCGCGCGCCGGGCGCTGTTTGCGGCAATCGCCGGCGTGCTGCGCACCGACGGCCGCGCGGGACTGCGTCTCTTTGCCGGTCCGGAAACACCGGACGATCCGGCGGCGGTGCAGGCTCTTGCTTTTTCCGGCGGCGTCTCGACCTTCCACGAACTCAAATGGCGCGTCGCCATGACCGCGACGGGCGATGCGCCCGACCATGCCGTTCCGGTCAAGACGATCGCGGAAAGGTTCGACGAACTGTTTCCTGACCGGCAGGAACTTTCCGCGCGGACAGGTTGGGACCTGCCGGCGATCGGCACGATCGATGTCTACAGGACCTCATCGGCCATCTATAGCTTCGCGCCGGCGACCACACTGGTGCGCGAGGCGGAAGCCTTCTTTGGCGATGTCCGCATCGCTTCGACCGGCAGCTATGGGCTTGCCGAGCGATGCCCGCTGTTGGTGGTGAGATCACCTCGGCGTTGACAGGTGCGAGGCGAGTTTCAGCACGCCTTCGCGTCACGTCACTAGTCCAGCAAGGCAAACTAATTGCAAAAATAACTTTGAGCGCGCAGGATCCGACTCTGGGGACAGTAGGCAACCAAAGGCACTTGTTGGGTCGCGGGGTGGCACAGAGTGAGAATGAAGATCAGTTCTTTGGTATCCTTCCTGCTAGTTTTGCTAGTTCTGCCATGTTCTTTGCCTTCTTTCGTTGACGCTGAGGAACTTCCGAAAATAGTGCCATTGATTAAATTAGAATACCCCGGAAATCCCCCCAATGTTCGCATGCTATATGTAAAAATACTACTGCTTGGCGACCGAAAGATTGATCAGCCAATTCTGCTTGACGCCGGCTCAAGTGGAATGACTATCGACTGCGGGATCGTACTCCCTGCAGGAATGTGCTCGGAGAAAGGAATAAAAGTTACCCAGGACCAAGAGTTGGAAGGGATAACTGTCACGACCCAAAAGGTCGTCATGCACTACAACACCTATGACGAGTATGGAAATGTCGCCTCGGCCCGTCTGGCTTTCGGTGCGCCAGGCTCCCCAGCCTCCACAGATGCGCCGATCGCATTCCTCATTCGCTACAAGAAAGTCAAACGCAGCACGGGTGAAATTGTCGGCGGTCCGCTTTGGCCAAAAGGCATTTTTGGCATCTCTCCAGTTGGAGGTGGCGGACCAAATCAAATGCTCAAATCGCCGATTGACGCCGTGAGTATTAGGCCCGGTTTGCGCAGGGGGTACTATCTCTCTCCGATAGGGACAAAGTGGAAAACCTGTACTAATGAGGGCCGGAATTGCCCCGAAGTTAACGCGCTTCACATCGGTGTTTCAGATAAGGTGAAAAGCGATTTCATGATGGAGAAATGGGCAACAGGCAGCGCGCAATACAATTTTCCAACTGTCGATTCTTGCGTTTTGTGGGGCGACGAGAAAACCTGTCGACCCACGGTGTACGACACCGGCAACTCGACAATTGTTGTCGCATCCGAGCCGCCGTCCAAATCGGACCCATCACTGAAGATCGGGACAAAGGTTAGTGTACAAATTGCAGGTCATGACGATTGGATATTCAGAACAACTTACATGCCGGAGGTTGAGTTCTATCCAGATCTTGCCCACAACATCGTCGGCATACGATACTTTGAGAAGAATAGTTTGCTGTTCGATCTCGATGAGCGGGCGACTGGGTTCCGCCTAGGGCATTGATCAAGAGTACGAGTAACGGTCGGCCGGAGCGGTGGACAATTCCACGTTGATTGGAGGCGGCAACCAACTCATTCGCGGAGACGGGGTCACAGGAGCAAAATTCGCGCGCTCGGGCGGCTTGACGTGCCTTGACTCTCGAAAGCGGCAAGCCTATTTCAGCGCCACGTTAGCACTCGCCCTTGGTGAGTGCTAACCACATGTCCGGCTTCGCCGGATGGAGGAACTGTTTCTCACCGTTCTCATCGAGGAAGAAAAAATGGCAAAGTCGAAGTTCCGCCCGCTTCATGACCGCGTGGTCGTTCGCCGGGTCGAATCCGAATCCAAGACCGCCGGCGGGATCATCATCCCGGATACGGCAAAGGAAAAGCCGCAGGAAGGCGAGATCATCGCTGTCGGCTCCGGCGCTCGTGACGAAGCTGGCAAGCTGGTCCCGCTGGACGTCAAGGCTGGCGACCGCATCCTGTTCGGCAAGTGGTCGGGCACCGAAGTCAAGCTCAATGGCGAAGACCTTCTGATCATGAAGGAATCCGACATCATGGGCATCATCGGCTGATTATCGGCCTCACCGTCAACTGAATTCGGGCTTACCCCAAGCCCCTGCCAGGAGCTCAAAAATGGCTGCTAAAGACGTAAAATTCTCCCGTGATGCCCGCGAGCGCATGCTGCGCGGCGTCAACATCCTCGCCGACGCGGTGAAGGTCACGCTCGGCCCCAAGGGCCGCAACGTCGTCATCGACAAGTCGTTCGGCGCCCCGCGCATCACCAAGGACGGCGTCACCGTCGCCAAGGAAATCGAGCTTGAGGACAAGTTCGAGAACATGGGCGCGCAGATGGTCCGCGAAGTTGCTTCGAAGACCAACGACATCGCCGGCGACGGCACCACGACCGCGACCGTTCTGGCGCAGTCGATCGTCCAGGAAGGCCACAAGGCCGTTGCCGCCGGCATGAACCCGATGGACCTGAAGCGCGGTATCGATCTGGCCGTCACCGAAGTCGTCGCGGCTCTCGGCAAGGCTGCCAAGAAGATCAAGACCTCCGAGGAAGTCGCCCAGGTCGGCACGATCTCGGCCAATGGCGACGAGTCGGTTGGCAAGATGATCGCGGAAGCGATGCAGAAGGTCGGCAACGAAGGCGTCATCACGGTTGAGGAAGCCAAGACCGCCGAGACCGAGCTGGAAGTCGTCGAAGGCATGCAGTTCGACCGCGGCTACCTCTCGCCCTACTTCGTCACCAACGCCGACAAGATGGTTGCCGAGCTCGAGGACGTCTACATCCTCCTCCACGAGAAGAAGCTCTCCAACCTCCAGGCCATGCTGCCGGTTCTCGAAGCCGTCGTGCAGACCTCCAAGCCGTTGCTCATCATCTCGGAAGACGTCGAAGGCGAGGCTCTGGCCACGCTGGTCGTCAACAAGCTGCGTGGCGGCCTGAAGATCGCCGCCGTCAAGGCTCCGGGCTTCGGTGATCGCCGCAAGGCCATGCTGGAAGACATCGCCATCCTGACCGGTGGCCAGGTCATCTCCGAAGACCTCGGCATCAAGCTCGAGAACGTCGGCCTCAACATGCTCGGCCGCGCCAAGAAGGTGTCGATCTCCAAGGAGAACACCACCATCGTCGACGGCGCCGGCAAGAAGGCCGAGATCCAGGGCCGCGTTGCCCAGATCAAGCAGCAGATCGAAGAGACCACTTCGGACTACGACAAGGAGAAGCTGCAGGAACGTCTCGCCAAGCTGGCGGGCGGCGTTGCGGTGATCCGCGTCGGCGGTGCGACGGAAGTCGAAGTCAAGGAAAAGAAGGACCGCGTCGATGACGCCCTCAACGCGACCCGCGCGGCCGTGGAAGAAGGCATCGTTGCAGGCGGCGGCGTCGCTCTCCTGCGCGCTTCGGCCAACATCAAGGCCACCGGCGCCAATGCCGACCAGGCTGCTGGCATCAACATCGTGCGTCGCGCACTGCAGGCTCCGGCCCGCCAGATCGCCTCGAACGCCGGTGCGGAAGCTTCGATCGTTGCCGGCAAGATCCTTGAGAACAAGGGCGCGACCTTCGGCTACAACGCCCAGACCGGCGAATATGGCGACATGATCGCCATGGGCATCGTCGATCCGGTCAAGGTTGTGCGTACGGCTCTTCAGGACGCGGCTTCGGTCGCCGGCCTGCTCGTCACCACCGAAGCCATGATCGCGGAGGCTCCGAAGAAGGAGTCGGCTGGCGGCGGCATGCCTGGCGGCATGGGCGGCGGCGGCATGGGCGGCATGGGCGGCATGGACTTCTAAGAAGTCCATAAAGCACGCCCATGAACTAACATTGCTCAAGCCCGCAAGCGGGCTTGAGTGGCGGCATGGACTTCTAATCCACGCTTCCATCAGCCTCAGATACGGAAAGGGCGGCAGCGATGCCGCCCTTTTTCGCTTCTAGTGGGCATGTCGCCCTCAGACAACCTCGGCGAGTTCGATCAGATTGCCGAACGGGTCGGCGAAGAAGGCCAGCTTGCGGCTGATGTCGTCGAGCTTGAACGGTGCGGTGACGATGGTGACGCCGCGCTTGCGCAGCTCGGCGATCGTCGCGTCGATGTCGGCCACGTTGATGCAGAAATGATGATAGCCGGAATAGCGCAGGCTATCGGCCAGATCCTTGTAGACCGGCGCATCGATCGGCAGCGGATCGCCGCCACCCAGCAATTCGATCATGAAATGATCGTCATTGGCCGGCGCGAGATAGGCGATCTGCTCGTCGGCGAATGGCCATTCGTGGACGACACGGAAGTCGAGCTTGTCGACATACCAGTTCTTGGCGGTCTCGTAGTCGGGGACGCGCAGACCGACATGATGAGCGCGCATGCTGGCAAAAGCCGAAGTGGTGTTTTTCGCAGGGATCGGGAAGTCAGCCATTTCAGTCTCCTTTTGATCGTGAGCCGCTCAGTGATTGCCTGCGGCGACGAGGAGAAGATGGCGGAATTAAATTGCATCTATTAGAGTGATAATCCTTTCGACACTCCTGAGTAAAAATCATCAATGAGAGCGACCGACCTCTCTGAACTTGCCGCCTTCGATGCGGTGGCGCGCCACCGCAGCTTTCGCAAGGCGGCGGAGGAGCGCGGCGTCACCGCGTCGGCGATCAGCCATGCAGTCAGCAATCTCGAGGAGCGTGTCGGCATCCGCCTGCTCAACCGCACGACACGGAGCGTGTCGGTGACCGATGCGGGAGCGATGCTGCAGGCCCGGCTGGCGCCGGCCTTCGGCGATATCAGCGCGGCACTCGATGCTCTCAACCAGTTCCGCGACACGCCGTTCGGCAAAGTGCGCATCAATGTGCCGAACTCGATCGCTCCTTTCGTGCTCGGTGGGATCATCGGACCGCTCATCACAGACAATCCCAATCTCGAGATCGAGATTGCAGCGACCGACAGGCTGGTCGACATTGTCGAGGAGGGCTTCGACGCGGGCATTAGATTGGGTGAGAGTCTTCGCGAAGGGATGATCGCCGTGAGGGTCAAGCCACGGATGCGCTTCGCGGTGGTCGGCTCGCCGAACTATTTCCGCAATCGCGAGATGCCTCGAACGCCGCGGGATCTGAGCGATCATGCCTGCGTGCAGAACATGTACCCAAACGGAATGCGCTACCCCTGGGAATTCGAATTGAAGGGCGAGGCCATTGCCTTTCACCCGAGCGGCCCGATTGCCCTCGACGACCACGAATTGATGATTCAGGCCGCGCTATCCGATGTAGCGCTGGCCTATGTCTGGGAGAACCGAGCCCAACGCGACATCCTCGACGGCAAGCTGATCCGCTGCCTGGACGAATGGTGTCCCCCTGAAGATTGGCTCTACCTCTATTATCCGAGCCGTCGGAACATGTCGGCCGGGCTGCGCGCCGTTATCGATGCGATGAAGGCGTGAAGCAGAGAAAGCCGGCTCGCCTTGTCGTCGCTACCGGTCCGCCAGCGCGAGCTTGGCGCCGAGCATGACGAAGGCGCCGGCAAAGGTCCTGCGCATCCACGTCAGCACCATTGGCCGTGACACGACATGGCTGCGGATCGAAGCGGCGAAGATGCCGTAGCCGACGAAAACCACGAAGGTCAGGAGCATGAAGACGGAGCTGAGTTCCAACATCTTCGACAGCGCGTTGGGCTCGGTCGTGCTGACGAATTGCGGCAGGAAGGCGAAGAAGAAGATCGACAGTTTCGGGTTGAGCACGTTGACGAGGATGCCGGTGGCAATCACCTTGCCGGCCGAGCGCGGCGCGACATTGTCCTCCACACTGAGACCGCCCTTCTCCTTCAGCGTGTTCCAGGCCATGTAGAGCAGATAGGCGACGCCGAGATATTTCAGCGTCTCGAAGGCGACCGCACTGGTGTGCAGCAGCGCAGCCAGGCCGGTGATGGCGGCGGCCATGTGCGGGATGATGCCGAGCGTGCAGCCAAAGGCGGCAATGATCGAGGCCCGCGCACCGCGCGAAAGTCCGGCGCTCAGCGTGTAGAGAACGCCGGTGCCGGGCGAAGCCACGACGATCAGCGACGTCAACAAAAATTCGATGCTCACGATGGATTTCCTCCGACGCCCTGCCCCGTTGCAGCGTAGCCAGCAAGGAGGGTGCGCACAAGCCACCGGCAATCGTTGCTAAGAGGTAGGAAATCCGTGCGCCCGGCGCGCCATCAGGCACTCCTCGTCGCCAGGCATGCAGGCGCGACAGACATCGGGGCGCAGTTCGTAGATGCCGCATGCGGTCGACTTGCCGACTTCGCCCGACAGGGCCGAGCAGCGCGCGCCGTCACAGCGCATGCCGGACAGATCGGCCGCGACATATTTTTCCGGGATCCGCTCGAGGTGCGCATCGTCCTCGGTGGAGAAGCGTGGCCATTCGGCCGAATAGGAACAGCAGGCGCCGCAGCTCTGGCAGTCGAAGAGTGGCGCGGCGCTGCGTTGCGACGACGAAAGGTTTGCGGCAGTGATCAGGGCGAAGAGCCCTGGCGCGGCCGGATTGCGATCGGCGTCCTGCGGCAAGGCGCTATTTCTTCTTAGCCGTCTTGCCCTTCGGTGCGTCCGCCGGCGACTTGAACAGGTCGGTCGCGGCTTCGGCGGGTTCACCGGCCTTCGCGGCAACCGGCTTGGCCGGCTTTGCAGCGGGGGCCGGCGCTGCCGGCTGGTCCTTGGTGGAGAATTTTATGGCCATGTCAGTCCTCGTCGACGAAACGCGATGATGGTGCGCGCGGGTTGCGCAAGCGGCCGATCAGCGCCGAAACCGCAGTGATGTTCATTTCCTCAGGCGACCAGTTCTTTACCGCCTCGATGTGATGGGGCGCCAATTCACGATGCGTGCTGCCGCTGTAGGCGGCATCCTGATAGGTCACCCGATCGTGGGTCTTGGCGTCTTCGCGGACATATTCGATCAGATAGTTCGGGCACTCGGCACGGCCGCGCACACCGACGCGCACCTGGGCATCGCCATGGGCGCGCTTGCAGCGTTCAAGCTTCTCCAGCACACGCCGGACGTACTCGACCGGCTTGTCGAGACCTTCGACCATGTCGGCGATGGTCGCATCGGCGGCGATCGGCGTTGGCGGTACGCGCTTGGTGGCCATCAGCGTTTTCCGGCTCGTTTCGGCAGCGCCGCGAGTGCTGCGGCCGCGGCCATCTCGTCAGCTTCCTTTTCCAGGCGCAGTTCGCGCAAGCGTGCGGTCTTGGCTTCCCGCGCTTCGCTGACGGCATCGCGCTCGGACATGATGCGGCCGAGCGACATCGACTGGGTTTGCGTCTTGCTGAACAGCGACACCGCCGGATCGGCGGCTGTCTTCGAATGGGCGGTCAAAATCTTTCTCCTGTCAGGAGCCTGGTGCCGTTAGGGCGAGACCGGGTCTTCGGTCAGGACCACGCACTAAGCAACGGCATCGGGGCAATACGGCAGCGGATTCTAATTGCTGGAGCGTCCCTTAGCACGTTCAGCCCGATGCGCAGCGCATTTTCGGCGGCAACAAGCGTAAAATGAAAAAGGCCAGGCACCGCCTGACCTTCCATGGGAGCACCGCGCATCCAGATGGATGCACAGGAGACACTCCTCTCATGCGCGTGATGTGCCTTGGAAACTCAGGTTTCCGTGGCCACGCGCCAGAATTCGCCAATCACCGGTGCCAGTACATCCGTGGTCACCGGGATAGCTGAATTCTTTCTTCAGGCCGCCTTCAACTGGTCGGCGGACATCTTGCCCGACTTGTTGTCGCGGACCATCTCGTAGCCGAGCTTCTGGCCCTCGACGATGTCGCGCATGCCGGCACGCTCTACGGCCGAGATGTGGACGAAAACGTCGGCCGAGCCGTCGTCAGGCTGAATAAAACCAAAACCTTTGGTGGCGTTGAACCATTTAACTGTGCCGGTGCTCATGACGAACCCTTTCCATGGCAAATATTCGTTAATCGCGGTGCGAATGCACAACGATTTTTGTCTCGATTTTTGATGTGGGAAGTTCGTCAAAGACGCGCTCGAAAGCGCGGATAACAAAAGTCAGTCAAACAAATATCGACGAAGTTCTTGTAGAGGCATTTCGCGACGATGTCAAATTCTACGCGTGCGAGCTTGAAACCATGTGCTCAAGCCGCCGCCCGGTGCAGCCATAAAACCGGGCGGCGAATGCCTTGGCGCCAACCTCACGGCCTTTTCCAGCAACCTGCTTGTACCCACAGGCCGGGCTGCCCATGCCGGCCGCGTTACAGGATCGCGCTGATCAGCGGCAGGATTTCGTAATGGAAGCCGCGGCCTGACTTTGTCACCGGATCGCCTTCGGTCACGGCCCTTGCCTCGGCCTCGCTGCCGACACGCAGGATCAGCAGCCCCCAAGGGCCGGCCGGGTCGGCGACCGGGCCAGCCAAGATCATGGTCCCCTCGCGCAGCTTGCCGCGCAGGTAGTCCGCATGCCGGCCCATCAGTTCCCTCTCCTCCTCCGTCATGGTGAAGGCGAAGTCCGGCCGGGGCGGAATCAGCCGGCAATGGAAGATCCGTGGCACTGTTGCCTCGCGCGGTCCGTCACTGCTGGCCATGGGTCCCTCCCTGAATGTCGTCAGTCGACCTACTCGTCCGGCCCTGGCTCCGGCCAAGGCTCTTTGGCCGCTTCCGCATACCAGTGCCGCATTGCCGGTGTTGCCAGCACGGCATCGACATAGGCGCGTGTATCCGGGGCCAGTTCGCCGCCATAGGTGTCGAAGCGAGTGACGACGGGCGCATACATGGCATCGGCCGCGGTGAAATGGCCAAACAGGAAAGGGCCGCCCTTGCCGTATCGTTCACGGCACTCGCGCCACAGCGCCTCGATGCGCGCCCGCTGTGCCTCGCCTTCGGCATCGAGCGGCTTGTGCCCCTTCGGCCGCCGTAAATTCATCGGCCAGCCATAGCGGACCTCGCGAAAGCCGGAATGCATCTCTGTCGCCGCCGCGCGTGCCAGCGCGCGGGCGCCGAGATCGGCCGGCCAGAGTTTTTTCTCGGGAAACAGGTCGGCAAGATACTCAAGGATGGCAAGAGTTTCCCAGATGATCCTTCCATTGTGATTCAAGGGCTTGTGAACCAGGACGGGCACCTGACCGGTGGGCGACACTTTCGCCAGGTTGGCAAAGGTCTCGGGCGTGCGCAACCGCACAAGGTCTTCCTCGAACGGAATCTCCAGATGCCTCATCGCCACCCATGGCCGCAGCGACCATGAGGAGAAGCATTTGTTGCCGATGTAGAGCTTGAATTCCGCCATTTTTCTCCCCGTGCGCACGATTGGTCGGCGCGTATCCACAGCCTAGCCTGCCTGCCCGGCCGCCGGAAGCGGCCACGCGCGTTTCGCCTGCTTGCGGTGGGATGCCTGGAACCTAAACAATGCCAGTCCGTTTATTCGCGCGGATGAATTCCCCCGAATTCAGGACTCCCAGGAGATGCGAAAGTGGTGAACAGGGATCAGGTTGCTGGTATCGCCAAGCAGATCAAAGGCTCAGTAAAACAGGCCGCCGGCAAGGCGACCGGCAACAGGCGGACCCAGGCTGAAGGCATGGCCGACAAGGTCGCCGGCAAAGTGCAGAAGGCCTATGGCGACGTGAGGGACAAGGTCAAGAAGGCGTTCTGATCCCGCATCGAGAAATGCTCCCATCGGAGAAGGCTGCCGCCAAGGCCGCCTTTTTCATGTGCTCCAGCCCTTGCTGAAGGCGTTGGTGAAGGTGATCCCGCCATGGTCATCGGATGCCTCGCCCAACACGACATCCATGCCATCGCTGGTCACCCTGGCCACGGCGAAACCGCCCATATAGGCGGCCTTCGGCTTGAACAGGTCGAGCCCGTCGCGACGATAGATCAGCGAGGCGTCATGCTGATGGCCGTGGAAGATGCCGACGACATTGTAGCCCTTCAGCGCTGCCAGAAGCGCCTGCCTGTCGGCCTCGCCCCACCAGTGCGGCGGTCCGGTGCCGTTGTCGTCGTAAGTTCGCCTGGCAGGATCCCACCGCTCCGTCGAAAACGTGTCCCAGCCATAGTGCTGGAACAGGATGACCGGCCGGCCATCCGCCGCGTAGGTCGCCAGATCCTGCTTGAGCCATGGCAGGCTGCTTTCGGCGCCGTGGCCGGTGTCACCGGCGAAACGATGCGTCTGGACGAGATGCAGGCCGCCCCAGTCCCATGAATAGCAGTCGGTATCGACATCGTAGTCGGTGGCCGGCACGGGCGGCTTGAAGAACACGCCGGCGCGGTGGTTGACCTCGACATAGTCGCGCAGTTCGCGCCGGTACCAGTCGACATGGTGCGACAGACCATTCTGGTCGAGATCGTGGTTGCCGAGCCCGACATAGACCGGCATGTGGACACGGTCCGGGCCAACGCCCTGGCTGTAGCGCTGGCTGAATTGCAGCAGCTGCGTGCCTTCGCTCGGCTGGGTGATCTGGCCGCCGCCATCGTCGGTGATATCACCGCCGACGACAAGGCCGAGCGGCATGCCGATCCGGTTGCCTGCCGAACGCAAGCCCGTGGCGACGCCGTTGATCTCGGCCGGCCAGTCCTTGTCGCCGATGGCGTTCAGTGCTGCCACGTTGCGCAGCAGCGCAGCGTCGGTCTTGCCCTCCTGCAGGCAGTTGGGGCTCAGGCCGCTCGCCATGCGGCAGGCATGGACATCGGCGATGAACAGGAAGGTGGCGTCGATGGGCTGGATGCGCTGCCCCGTCTGGCTGAACGCCGGGCGTGAAAGCGCACCGGCCGCGGCAAGGCCAGCGGCTTGCATCAGAAAGCTGCGTCGTGAAAGCAATTTTGGCCACCGGTGATTCATCATCGGCGGAATTCAGCACAAGCGGCGTCTGTCCGTCCAGTTTCGGCAATGTCGCGACTGCCTTGCTCATCGACATCGCAATGAACGTCTGCCACTTCTACCTGCACTTGCATTCTATTTGGAAGATACGGGGGATGGTTATGAAGAGCGCGTCTATCGGCATGGCATTGGCGGTTTTGCTGCCGACAAGTGTTGCGCTTGCCGGCCCGTGCGTCGATGCGAAGTCCGCGAAAAATGGGTTCATCCTGGCGCGGCCCGGCATCCAAAGCGAGTTTCGGCCCGTGGCGGGCGGAATGGTCTCCGTCGCCAACACCTACGGGTCGCAATCGCCGCAGAAGCAGTTCCTGTTTGCCGGCCTGATCGAGGTTTTTCGCGACAGCGACACCGGCCGGCTGGCGATGATCCCGTTTTCCGATCTGCGAAAACTGTTTCCGCTGAAGACGGGAGCCAAGAGCACGATCGAGTTCGTCGAGCTGTCGCCGGACAAGCAGCCTAAGGCCACCAAGACGCTGACGCTGGTGGTCAAGGGCAAGGAAACCTTCAGCCTGGGCGACTGCAAATACAATGTGCTCGCCGTCAACGAGACCTTCAAGAATGGGGCCGGCGAAACACTGGATGCATTCACCGCACTCTATGCGCCCGATCTGCAAGCCGCCCTCGCCCGGCGCTACGATGAAGGCACCAGCAAGGATTCGGTGAACGGCTATGAGACGATCAAGCCGCTGGCCGAATGAAGGTCCTATCCGCTTGTTCGAGCATGATCTCTTAAAGCTGTATGCGCTCCGCTGGTGCGTAGGAAACCCTTAGACTGATCTCATCAAAAACGGCTTGGACGGAAGTTCGCAAGCAGCGGATGTTCATTGCCGCTGGCGATCTCGCCGGCAAGCAGTTCGCCGGCGATCAGGCCAAGCGTTGCGCCGCTGTGGCTGAAGGCGACGTAGTATCCCTCGATGTCCTTCAACTGGCCGAAGACCGGCTCGCCGTCTCCCGGGATCGGCTTGGGCCCGACACCGTAGCTCTCCAATTCCAGCTTTGGATGACCTTCGAGAACATTCGAAGCTTCGTTGAGAAGCCCCTGAACAGTCGAATCCCGCACGCTATATGTGCCATCCGAATTGACGACCACCTCTTCTTCCGACCAGGCGGAATCGAGCACGAGGCCTCCATTCGGCGTCGGCCGGATGGCGGCGCGCGGTGTGTTGAGGACCGCCTGAAGCGGCAAGTCGGCGGGCTTGGTCCTGACCAGCAAAGCGATCGGCGTCCCGTCGGCGATATACCGGCCGGCGTCCGCAACCATTCGCGGTACATCACCGCCGGTCGCCAACAGCACCGCGTCGGCAGTAAAGCTGATGCCGCTTGTCGTGATGACGCCAGTGGCGCGGCCGTCGACGACCGTGACCGCGGCGCTTCCGGCATCGGTGACCAGTTGCCCGCCGCGCTCCACGAATTCCGCAATCAATATCTCGATCAGCGACGGCAGGTCGACCCAGCCCTCGCCCGGGTTGAAGATCGCGCCTTGAGGCGTGACAGCGCTTGCGGAGACACCTGGCGTGACTGACGCTATGGCGTCCGCGGACAGATGTTGGGCATCATAGCCAAGGGCCTTTTCATGAGCGAAGACATCCGCGATCTCGTTCGAGGCGCCGTCCGCATCCCATGTCAGGCCGCCGTCGAAACGCAGCCAGGCGGCATCCGGATATCTCGCCGACAGCGTCCGGTAGCGGTCGATACCGATCATGCGCAGGCGATGATATTCAGCCGAGCGCTTGCGCGCGGAATTGATCCAGGCGAGCGAGCGGCCGGAAGCTCCCCTGGCGAGCGGTCCATCATTGACCAGAACGGTTTCGATGGCGAGCCTTGCAAGATGAACGGCCGAGGAGACACCGAAAATGCCGCCGCCGACAACAACGACCTTCGAGACCTGATGTAACGTAGCCATGGAATATTCTTTCACTGGTGGAAGTTGGATTGGGCGGCCGCCTCAGGGCTCATGCGCGATCAAAGCACTTCGGCAAGGAAGTGCTTCAGACGCGTGCTTTTCGGCGTGTCGAAGATCGCAGCGGGCGTGCCGACCTCGATGACGCGGCCTTCATCCATGAAGACGACCTGATCGGCGACCTTGCGGGCAAAGCCCATCTCATGGGTGACCACGACCATTGTCATGCCGCGCCGGCCGAGGTCCGCCATCAGGTTGAGAACGCCCTTCACCAATTCGGGATCGAGTGCGCTCGTCACTTCGTCGAACAGGATGACCTCCGGGTCCATGGCCAGCGCACGAGCGATCGCCACACGCTGCTGCTGTCCGCCGGATAGGCTTCCGGGACGATGGTTCTTGCGGGCAGCCAAGCCGACATCGGCAAGGCGCGCCTCGGCGATGCGCTCAGCTTCCTGCACCGGAAGGCCTTTTACCTTGGTCAGCGACAGCATGACGTTTTCGAGGGCCGTGTGGTCGGGAAACAGGTTGAATTGCTGGAAAACCATGCCGACACGCCGGCGCAGTTTTTCAGGCTTCATCGCCAGGATGCTGGCGCCATCGAGCAACACGTCACCGCCCTTGGGCTCGACCAGGCGGTTGAGGCAGCGCAGCAAGGTCGACTTGCCCGAACCTGATGGACCAATGACGCATGTGACCGTGCCCGGCTTGACCGCCAGGCTGACGCCTTTGAGAACATCGAGCTCGCCGTAGGCCATGTCGAGATCGGTGATGGCGAGACTGCCGCCCTTGAACCGGGGCAGCGCCGAGCCGCCTTCAGGGCTGGCCTCGGAGAGTGGGCTGCCGGTGGCGCTCTCCAACTCGCTCACTTCGGCCAGGCCGCTGGTGACGAGGCCGGCCTTTTGCTTTCCGGCTCGCAGCGAGTTGTCGATGTAGTTGACCACATGGGTCAACGGCACGGTGATGACGAGATAGAACACGCCGGCCAGGAGCAATGGCGAGAGGTTTCCGGTGACCACCGCCTGGTCCTGACCGACACGGAAAATCTCGCGCTCCGACGCGAGCAGACCGAGGAAATAGACAAGGCTCGAATCCTTGACGTTGCCGATGAACTGGTTGACCAGCGCCGGCAGAACGCGGCGGATGCCTTGCGGTATCACGATCAGGCGCATGCCTTGGCCGTAGCTCATGCTGAGCGCCCTGCAGGCCTCCATCTGCCCGCGCTCGACGCTCTGGATGCCCGAGCGGAAGATTTCGCCGATATAGGCACCGGCGATCAGGCTGAGGGCGAGAATGCCGAGCGGAAAGGGCGAAGGCCCGAAGATTTCACGGCCGATGCGGGCGAAGCCCTGGCCAATCAGCAGAATCGTGACGATCGCCGGAAGGCCACGGAAAATATCGGTATAGACCCGGGCGGGAATGCGCAGCCAGCGCGATTGCGAGATACCCATGACCGCCAGGATCATGCCGAGTATGACACCCAGTACCGTGGACGCGGCCGCAAGGATCAAGGTGTTCTTCAAGCCGATGGTGATCATGCTCGGCAGCACGTCCGCCATGGCCTGCCAGTCGAGGAAACTGCGCCGCAGGTTTTCGAACCAGTCCATTCAGTCGCCTTTCGGTTGCGCCGTCCGCATCGTGCGACATCAAGGACGGCGGCATAGGTCCGGCCGCCAGCATAAAGGCCTGCGGCCGGTGCGGTTTACTTCTTGGGGAGATACTGATCGGGCATCGGCGAACCGGGGAACCACTTCTCGTAAAGCGTCTTCCAGGTGCCGTCCTGCATGGCCGCATGAAGGGCAGTGTTCAATGCCTCGCGAAACTTGTCGTTGCCCTTGCGCACCACGAAACCAGCCGGCGCGTCAAAGGAAGGAATATTGACCGCGATCTTCAGGTTCGGATAGCGAACGCCATAGTCCTTGGCGGCCTCGTAATCGAGGAAATGCGCGTCG
Organism: Mesorhizobium kamtschaticum; assembly: GCF_056174585.1. Taxonomy (NCBI): domain Bacteria; kingdom Pseudomonadati; phylum Pseudomonadota; class Alphaproteobacteria; order Hyphomicrobiales; family Phyllobacteriaceae; genus Mesorhizobium; species Mesorhizobium kamtschaticum. The sequence continues at coordinate 5,600,977 of NZ_CM149691.1, forward strand.
ACAGTTCCGTTGTTCAGTGCTGAAACGGCGGAGTTGTTGTCGGGGAATTTGACGAGATCGGTTCCGACAAAGTTCTTCGCCGCGTAGATTTCCTGGAGCGTCCCCTGCACGACGCCGAGGCGCTTGCCCTTGAGCCCGTCCGCCGACGTGATCGCCTTGTCGGCGGTAAGCACGGAGAGATAGCCTGCAAGATACCCGTCGGAAAAGTCGACGGTCTTCTTGCGCGCCTCCGTCGTGCCGATCGCCGCGACCGCGACATCGAAGCGTTCGTTCGCAACCGAAGGCATCAGCGCCGAGAATTCCTGGCCGGTGAAGATCACCTGGTCCGGCTTGAATCCAAGGCGGCTCGCGACGTTGCGGAACAATTCGATGTCGAAGCCGGTGAACGTGCCATCCGCCTGGGTGAAAGCGTAGGGTTTGGCATCACCCATGGTACCGACGCTGATGACTTTCGCATCAATAAGACCATAGGGATTGTCATCCGCGGCGGCTGCTCCCGAAACCAACCCGGCGCCAATGCACACGGCCATAAGAGCCATCGCGCCAATCTGGACCGGTGACATCAACGACTTGAGAATTCCTATCCTGCTCATGTCTTCTCTCCACTCTGAAGGTCTGTTCTTCTTGGTATTTACGCCGAGCCGCCATCTCGCGCTTGACATCGCCCGCCGCCGCGACCGCGACATATGCGGGAACGTTCGTTACGCCTCCTGGCTCGCAATTTTCTAAAAGAGACCGGTCTCTTATTGCTTGAGACCGGTCTCTTTGATAATCGTTATCGCCAGATTGACCTTCCGTCAACAACTCTTGTAGTCGTTCATCCGATGAAAAGAACCGCGCCCAAGACCCAGTCGATAACGGTCAGCGATGTCGCCCGCGCGGCAAAGGTGTCGAAAGCGACAGCCGCGCGCGTGCTCGGCGGATACGGCGTCGTCAGCGACATGATCCGCGCGGATGTCATGGCCGCGGCCAAGGCACTGGACTACCGTCCGAACGAGCTGGCTCGCAGCATGACGACCGGCCGGTCCGGCATCATCGGGGTGGTTGTCGGCGACATCGAGAACCCGTTCTTCAGCCTCGCGGTGCGCGGCATCAGCGACGCGGCAAGGGCAGCCGGGTTCAACGTCATTCTGGCCAACTCCGGCGAGAGGATCGAGGTTGAAAAGGCAGCCGTGCGGCTGTTGATCGGCAAGCGCGTCGACGGGCTGATCGTCACGCCGGCGGAATCGCGTGACATCTCACACCTGCGCGACATCCATCGTTCAGGCCGGCCGCTTGCCCTGCTTGACAGGGCGCTGCCCGATCTGGATGTCGATACAGTCACGGTCGACGATCACGACATCGCCATGCGGGCGACCCGCATTCTTGTGGATGCCGGACACCGCAACATCGCCTATGTGACCGCCGTCGACGCCGAAGGGCATGAGTACCGCGATCTCGAGCAGATCTACACCTCGTCGGTTCGCGAGCGCATCGACGGTTTCCTCACCGTGTGCCGAAATGCTGGAATTGATCGGCCAGAACGCAATGTTCGCCTTGGTGCAACAAGCCCCGCCGAAACGCGCAGGGTTGCCGACGAGATGCTGTCCGGGCCGGATCGGCCGACGGCGATCCTTGCCTCCGACAGCGTCATAGCGCTGGAGATATTCAGGGTGATCCGCGAGCGCGGCTTGCGGATTCCGGAGGACATTTCGCTGATCACCTTCCATGATGCGGACTGGACGAGCGTGACAACGCCACCCATTACCGTCATCGACCAGCCTGTCTACGCGCTTGGCAAGAGTGTCGCGGAACTGCTCATCCGGCGATTGAAGGGAGATCCGCGTCCGGCGGAAAGGCTCATTTTGCCAACATCGATCTTTGAGCGCGGCTCCGTTGGCCCGCCTTCAAACGCCATCGTCAAGCGCGCGTAGCGCGGCTGCGATTGGTCGGACGTTAGGATTCAAATGCCTCGACGATGGCCCGCGCGACAAAGGCCGGGTCCTCCCAATGCGGGTTGTGGCCACACGCTTCGGCACGCACGAGGCTCGCCCCCGCCAGGCAACGCAACAGCGCCTGCTGATGCGCCTCGCCGAACAGCGGGTCGCACGCGCCGGCGATGATCAGCGTTCGGGTCCGCACAGCTTGCGCCACACTGGTCAGGTCAGCCCGGCAAATCTCCTCCAGGATGGCGCGCCAGCGCGCCGCGGGCATTGCCGAGGCGTCTTTCGCTAGGCCGGCAAGAAACGGCTGGGGCACACCGGGCCGGCAGGCATGCCACCAGGCATAGAACGGGTCGGCCGGCGATATCGGGTCCTGCAGAGCCTGCACGCCCGCGACGAGCGGATGATCGCCTGCGAAATCCGGCTTCAACGTGCCGGCCAGGACCACCAGTCCGTCGATAAGATCATTGTGCCGCGCAGCCAGGGCGATGGCCACCATGGCGCCCAGCGAATGGCCAACGACAACAGGCCTATCGAGCCGCAAATGCAGGATCAGCCCGGCAATATCGTCGGCGAAGTCGTCAATGCCGAAGCCCTTGCCCGCTTGCGACGCGCCGTGGCCGCGCAGGTCGGGCATGATCACCCGGCGGCCGGCCAGATGCGGTGCCAGCAGCGAATAGCTGCGGCTGGTGTCGGTGAAGCCATGCACCAGAACCAGCGCCGGTTCGGCGCCTGCGATCTCGACATAGGCGATCTCGACGCCAGCAAGATCGACGAATTGCTTGCGGCCGGCCCAGGCGTCCTGCTCGGCATCCGGGGCCGCTTCCAGCGCGACCGATGTCACAGGCCGAGCTTCTCCTTGACCGCGGCAAGTCCGGGCTTGCCGTCGAAGGTGGTGACGCCGGCGAGCCAGGCGTCGAGGCGGGTCTTGTTCGCCATGATCGCCTTCAGCGCGCCGTCCTCCGGCTTCAGGCCGTCATTGATCAGATAGCCCATGCCGACATTTTCGAAATCGATGTCGAAGGTGAGGTTTTTCAGGAACTGCGCGACGTTCGGGCATTGCTGCAGATAGCCCTTACGCACCTGCGTCGTCACCGTAGCGGCGCCGAAATTCGGGCCAAAGAACTTGTCGCCGCCGGTTAGATATTTGAAATCGTACATGGTGTTCATCGGATGCGGGGCCCAGCCCTGGAAGACGATGAACTGCTTTTCCTTGATCTCGTAGCCGACCTCGGAAAGCATGCCGGCTTCGCTCGACTCGACCACTTGCCAGCCGTCGAGACCAAGCGACGGGTCGGCGATGGCATCCATCATCAGCTGGTTCGAACCGGGCTCGATGCCGTACATTTTCTTGCCGAACTTGTCGGCAAACTTGTGCAGGTCGGCAAAATCCTTGACGCCGGCATCCCAGACATAGGTCGGCACGGCGAAGGTGTATTTGGCGCCTTCGAGATTGACGCGCACATTCTCGACCGAGCCATCCTTCTTGTAGGGATCGTAATAGGTGACCATGGCCGGATCCCAGTAGCCGAGGAACAGGTCCAGATCGTTGTTCTTCATGCCTTCGTAGATGACGTTGATGCCCAGCACCGAGCTTTGCGGCTGGTAGCCGAGCGCGCCGAGCAAGACATTGGCGACGCCGGTGGTGAAGGCAAGATCGTTCCAACCCGGTTCGGCCATGCGGACCGCCCTGCACTGCTCGGCCTCTGCCGCCTGAGCCGCATGAGCGGCCAGCATCAGGGCTGCAACACAGATGCCATTTGCAAGCATGCGGACCATTTCGTCTCTCCTCATCATCGCCAAATTGACCAACTGGTCTTTTTATTGTCCCACTGGTCAATTGTTGATCTAGGCGGACGAAAATGTCAACGTGGATTCGCAATGCCTGGATCGAAGCCGTGAAACTCAAGCGTCTCAGTGACATACGCCGCAAGGAGTTGCGGCAGGCCGCCTTCGCGGTGCTTGAGCGCGAGGGGATTGCGGGTGCGACGCTGGAAAAGGTGGCCGCCCATGCCGGCGCCTCCAAGGGCATCGTGCTGCACTATTTCCGCAACAAGCAGGAATTGTTCGAGCATGCGATGCGCGAGGCCAACGCCGTGCTGCGCGACGCGGTCGTCGCCCGGCTTCGCCAAGCGCGCACGCCGATGGAGCGGCTCGATGCGGTGATCGATGGCAATTTCGAGGAGCATCTTTTCCTGCCGCCTCTTTGCCATGCCTGGCTTTCGCTCTGCGCCGAGGTGCCGCGCGACGAGAAGTTGGCGCGCATCCAGAAGGTGCTGCACGCGCGCATGCGCTCGAACCTATTGTCCGGCCTGCATGGCCTTGCCTCACCCGGCGATGCCGACGACATCGCGCTTGGCGTCACCGCGCTGATCGACGGGCTTTGGCTGCGCCTCGGCCTGGAGCCGGGCAGCGTGTCGCGCGAACAGGCGATCCGCCAGGTCAAGGATTTTGTCGCCGCCCGACTGGCCGTGCACCAGCCTGCGACCGTCGGCGCATAAGACCGGCCCTGGGCTGGTCAGCGGAGGTTCATACAATGTGACAGGCGCGGTCTATCAGGGCGGCCAGCCGGTCGCACGCTTGCGCCCCTGCAGACCGGATTTGAGATTGCCACCGGCGGCGGCGTGATCCCGTAGGAGCTTTGCCCATGCCGCCACCGCTGCCGCGCGGGTCAGGCGGGTTTGTGCGAAATGCCGCGCCTCCGCGGCTATTTCGGCTTCCAGCTTCGGATTGGCGCGCAGCCACTCGATGCGTTCGGCCAGATCCGACATGTCGCGCGCCATCGGGACATAGTGGCGAAACGGTTCGATATCGTCGAAGAACCACTCGCACCACGGCCGATCCTGCAACAGCACGACGCGTTTGGTGTGGAGCAGCATCTTGAAGCGGCCGCTGTAACCCGCCCCTTCGACATCGATCATGTATCTGTAGGTGGCGACCTGGTCTTCCATCGTCATGAACCTGGTGGAATACCGATTGGTGGCGACATCGTAATTCGCCTCGGTGTCATACGCCTCGATGAGATCCGGGCGGGCCGACGCGATCTCGACGATCCTTTTGCGGGCAGCGTTCATGCAACGCCCCGCCCAGAACAACCTGTCATCACGCGGCGGGGCTTCCGACGCGGCCGCCATCGCCAGCGTCTTCTGATCATAATCGTCGAACTTCGCGTCCGGCCAACCATCGAAGACGAAATCGGGTGCGGCCACTTCGCCATAGCCGTCAGCTTGAGAGAAGGCGAAACGCGTGCGGAAATGGCGATGCCTTCTGCGCGACGGCGTGTCGCCGAGAAGCATATAGAAGGGCGGCAGGCTGCGGACGCCCAGGGATGCCAACGCCTCGGCTATCAAAGTCAGCACCTGCACATGCCTTTCAAGCCAGGCGGCACGGGAGCGCACCTTGAGCTTGCCGCCTTCGAAACGGCAGTGGATCTCGCCGCGATTGAGGCCGGGCAGCAAGCGCCTGCCAATCTCAACGACGTCGATATCCCTGGGAAGCGCCTTCAGGCTGGTCTTGAGTGGTGCCATTTTTGAAAGATGCTCGTCGCGACCCGTTTTCGATCAACGCGGCTATCCCGTTGGCGCGGTGGATGCAAGGGCAGACGATCCCGGCGTCGGCAACTGGCGAAGTTCATACCGTGGGATAGGCCAGCGGCTTGACCCAGGCCGCGACTATGCGGTGCTCTGGCATTGGCCAAGGCGACCTCGGAGTGCCCGATGAGACTGCAAGACAAGCGCGCGCTGGTGACCGGCGGCTCGGACGGCATCGGCCTGGCAATCGCGGAAGCATTCCTGCGTGAGGGCGCCGATGTCCTGATCGTCGGCCGCGACGCCGGCAAGCTCGAAGCCGCCCGTACGAGGCTGACGGCTTCCGGCCCGGCCGGCCAGGTGGAAACAGTGTCGGCCGATCTTGCCACCGGCTCCGGTATCGCAGTTGTTATCGAGCACGTGAAAGAGACCGGCCGGCCGCTCGACGTTCTCGTCAACAATGCCGGTGTCGCCTACCTCGTGCCGTTCGAGACCGTCAGCGAGGCGCAGTTCCAGCACTCCTTCGCGCTCAATGTGACGGCGGCGTTCTTCCTCACCCAGGGGCTGCTGCCGCATTTCGGGGCCGGCGCATCCGTCATCAACATCTCCTCCTATTTCGCCAACAAGATGATCCCGAAGCGGCCGTCCAGCCTCTACTCCTTGTCGAAAGGGGCGCTGAATTCGCTGACCAGATCGCTTGCCTTCGAGCTCGGCCCCCGCGGCATCCGCGTCAACGCCATTGCGCCCGGCACAGTGGATACGGCGATGCGGCGCAAGACGGTCGACAATCTGCCGGCCGAGGCGCAAGCGGAGCTGAAGGCCTATGTCGAACGCAGCTATCCGCTGGGGCGCATCGGCCGCCCCGACGACCTTAGCGGCATCGCAGTCTATCTCGCCAGCGACGAGGCCGCGTGGACGAGCGGTGGTATCTTCGGGATCGACGGTGGATATACTGCTGGGTGAGCGCCGGCTGTCGCCCTGCATGAGACCGGAGAGCTCGCGGCCTGTTACCCCGGAGGGGTAAATCATCAAACCAAACGCCTGTTTACGCTGCCGAGCGCATCCCCCATCAGCAGACATAAAATACTGAACTTTATTTATATATACAATTTTATATCAATTAACCATCCAAATAATCGGCCCACCATACTCTTAGTCCATTCGAATATCTTCAGTAACTTTTTACACACGCAATGAATATTGCCCTCTCTGCCGATGGGGATGTACATGAATCTTTTGTTTGGATTTTCCGGGCGCATCGGCCGTGGGCAATGGTGGCTGGCCCAGTTCGCAGTGCTGGTCCTGCTGGTGGTGACCGTTGCCGCCCTGGTCCATGTCGGAGCTGCATCGGCCGGACATAGGCTCAGAGCGTTTCCCTCAGACAGTCTAAGTGCCAATCTGGTGCTGCTCATCGGTGCCGCACTTTCGCTCTGGGTCAATTTCGCCGCAACGATCAAGCGATACCATGATCTGGACAAATCGGGCCGATGGTCGCTGCTGTTGTTCCTCCCCTATATCGGCGGGCTCTGGGTGCTCGTCGAATGCGGCTTCTTCTCCGGCTCGGATGGCAACAACGACTATGGTCCGCCGTCCGGCGCAGAGGGATCGAGAAGGGACCTCAGCACCCACATCTCCCGTATGGCGGCCGAACGCTCTGTTCAGCTGCAATCGCGATCCACCAGGCTGGAACAGCAAGCCAGCAGGATGGATTCCGCACCTCCAGCGCCGCACACCAGGCGTCCCTCGGGTCCAACCGGATTTGGCCGCCGCGGCCGTTAGGTCAAGGAAGAGAATTCCGCGAACATGCGGCAGGAAGCTGCATACGAAGCGCATTCCCGGAGAGCCCTCTTCAACCGATTTGCATCCTCACTGCCAACATTCTCCGCTTGAAGCCATTTGTGCAACGCGATACGCCGTTGCCCAAATCGACAGACCGGAGACTTGCCGTGAGCACGCCAAAGACCAGAACCGAAACCGATACGTTCGGCCCCATCGAGGTTGCCGCCGACCGCTATTGGGGCGCGCAGGCGCAGCGCTCGCTCGGCAATTTCAAGATCGGCTGGGAAAAGCAGCCGGTTTCGGTCGTGCGCGCGCTGGGCATCGTCAAGCGGGCGGCGGCGGAAGCCAATATGGAGTTGAAGCGGCTCGATCCGGCAATCGGCAAGACGATTGTCGAGGCGGCGCAGGAGGTCATCGACGGCAAGCTCAATGACCATTTCCCCCTTGTGGTCTGGCAGACCGGCTCGGGCACGCAGTCCAACATGAACGCCAACGAGGTGATCTCCAACCGGGCGATCGAGATGCTGGGCGGCGTCATGGGCTCGAAGAAGCCGGTGCATCCCAACGACCACGTCAATATGAGCCAGTCGTCGAACGACACCTATCCGACGGCCATGCACATCGCCTGCGCCGAGCGCATCGTGCACGACCTTCTCCCGGCGCTGAAGCACCTGCACAAGGCGCTCGCCGCCAAGAGCCGGGAGTTCAATCACATCATCAAGATCGGCCGCACGCACACGCAGGATGCCACCCCACTTACGTTGGGCCAGGAATTCTCCGGCTATGCGGCGCAGGTCGCCTCCTCGATCAAGCGCATCGAACTGACGCTGCCCGGCCTGCAGGAACTGGCGCAGGGCGGCACCGCCGTCGGCACCGGCCTCAATGCGCCGGTCGGCTTCGCCGAGCGGGTGGCCGATCGCATCGCCGCCATCACCGGCATCGCCTTCGTCACCGCGCCGAACAAGTTCGAGGCGCTGGCGGCACACGATTCCATGGTGTTTTCGCACGGCGCCATCAACGCGGCGGCGGCAGCACTGTTCAAGGTCGCCAACGACATCCGCTTCCTCGGTTCCGGCCCGCGCTCAGGCCTCGGCGAATTGTCGTTGCCGGAGAACGAACCCGGCTCGTCGATCATGCCGGGCAAGGTCAATCCGACGCAGTGCGAGGCGATGACGCAGGTCTGCGTGCAGGTGTTCGGCAACAACGCCGCAGTGACCTTCGCCGGCAGCCAGGGCCATTTCGAGCTCAATGTCTACAATCCGCTGATGGCTTACAATTTCCTGCAGTCGGTGCAGCTGCTCTCCGACGCATCGGTGTCCTTCACCGACAATTGCGTCGTCGGCATCGAGGCGCGGGAAGACAACATCAAGGCGGCCCTCGACCGCTCGCTGATGCTGGTGACGGCGCTTGCGCCCACCATCGGCTACGACAACGCCGCCAAGATCGCCAAGACGGCGCACAAGAACGGCACGACGCTGCGCGAGGAAGCGCTGGCCACAGGACTGGTCAGCGAGGCCGACTATGATCGGCTGGTGCGGCCGGAGGACATGACGCATCCGGGGTAAAGTGTTTTTCGGCGGGATAATTTACTCCCGTCACCATATCACCCGACACGAATTTCGCGCTGCTTGGCCGATCACGGAAATGTACAACCTGTGAACGATGTGTCGCCGGATAGGCGGCTTTGGTGAACAGTCGGCATCGTCTATCTCATGGGTCATTCAACCCATTCGGAGAGTCCCCATGTCCATCAACACTTCCACCGCCGGCGCCGGCACCGCGTCCAACAGTTCTGTCACCATCCTGCTCGGCCGCATCCTGCTCGCGGTCATTTTCCTGCTTTCCGGTTTCGGCAAGCTCACCGCCATTTCCGGCACCGCCGCCTATTTCGGCGGCCTCGGCCTGCCCCTTCCGACCGTAACGGCCGTCGTCGTCGGCCTGATCGAACTGCTCGGCGGCCTCGCCATCCTCGTCGGTTTCCAGACCAGGATCGCCGCCTGGGTGCTCGCGGTCTTCACGATCGCCACCGGGCTTGTCGCCCACACCGGCTGGGCCGACCAGATGCAGATGATCCAGTTCCTCAAGAACCTCGCCATCACCGGCGGCTTCCTGTTGCTGGCTTCATCGGGCGCCGGCGCCTACTCGATCGACGCCAAGCGCGGCTGAGCCTCCCCTCTCAAGCCCCCTCCCGGGCCTTGACAGAAGCGGCGCGGAATTTTCCGCGCCGCTTTTTCGTCGTCTGGAATAGCCGGTTCGGTATCGGCCGCAGCCGCGCAGGGGTAACCTGCGCGGTAGCCGGCCCGAGCCCAATCGGGCGCAGGCAAGGGAGGTGGCCATGGCCCGTAATGCATTGCTTCTGGTTTCGCGGCTGCTGTTTGCCGTGATGTTCGTACCATCCGGCTTCCAGGCACTCGCCAACATCGCCGGTACATCAGGTTATTTCGCCGGCCTCGGTCTGCCGCTGCCGACGCTCGCCGCCTGGGGCACGGGCCTGTTCGAGCTGATCGCCGGGTTGCTGATCCTCATCGGCTTCCAGACCCGGATCGTGGCGCTGCTCTTGGCGGCCTTCTGCGTCGTTGCCGGCTTCATCGGCCATTACGGCCAAGGCGCCGGCGATGCGATGCTCGCCTTCCTGCACCAGCAAATGCTGATGAAGGACATTGCGATATCTGGCGGTTTCCTGGCGCTGGCGATGGCTGGTGCGGGAGCCTGGTCGGCCGATGGACGCGGCAGCGAGACTTGATCTCGATTGAAGACGCAGGAAATTGGCCAGGATGATCTCGCGCCAGACGCGGGTGGGCGTGACCCAGGCATCCCAGGCATTGTATTTGCCGGCATAGATGACGGCCGCGATATCCGCCTCGGGCATCAGCCAGAGCCGCTGGCCGCCATTGCCGAAGCCGGCATGCCATGGTTTGGGAGCGTCGAAGGCTGGCGCGGGCGCATCGCCGATGAACCACAGCCGGCCATAGCCGAGACCGTCGGGCGTGGAAGTCGCTGATGTTAACGATGCTGCGATCCAGCCTTCCGAGACGATGCGCTGCCCGTTCCACTCGCCCTTGCGCAGAAGCAACTGGCCGATCTTGAGCAGATCGGTTGCGGTCAGCCTGAGCCCCGAGGCTGCCGAGGCAATGCCATCGTGACCCGCCGTCCAGTGGAAACGCCTGATGCCGAGCGGCGCGAACAGTGTTTCCTGCGCGAAGTCCGGCAGCGATTTGCCGCTGCCTCTCTCGATGATCGCGCCAACGAGCGCCACGCTGCCGCCGGAATAGATCCAGCGGCTCCCGGCTTCCGCGATGATCGACCGTTCGAGGACGAAGCGATAGCGATCGGGGGCGAGTTCCATCGCGATCTCGCTGTTCAGCGGATCGCTGTAGGGACGGTTCTCGTCCCACTCCATGCCGAGCGTCATCGTCAGCGCGTGGCCGATGGTGATCCTGGCGCGGGCCGGGTCGGCGTCGAGATCGGCATATTCGGGAAACTGCGCGACGAGCGGCGCTTCGGGCGGCGGCACCAATCCCTTGTCGAGCGCAATGCCGTAAAGCAGGCCAACAATACTCTTCGTCACCGAGCGGAGATCGTGCAGTGTGTCGGCATCGAAAGCGACATGACCGAGGGGCCGGCCCCATTCCTCATCGGCGCCTTCGGCGTAATGTTCCAGGACGACTTGCGCGGCGCGGGCGGCGAGAACGACATGCAGGTCGCGCAGCAGGCCGGATTCGATGCCGGCAAGGAGCTTGCGGCGGATGGCAGGATCGAAGTCGAGAGATTCGGCGGCAGCTTCGGACGTGGACAATGCGCTGTTCATGGACCTTCCACTCCGCGTTTTGCTCTTTCGTCACGAAATCCGCGCGCGGTTGTTTCACCGACGCGCTCTATTGCCGAGTGCCCTATTTGACCGAAACGCTGGGCCCGCCCTCGACCGCCAGCACCAGCCTGCGGTTGGTGATCCGCGCCAGCTGCGCCAGGCGGCCGGCCGGCCGCTCGCCGTAGAGGTCGGAGAGCGACGCCGGCAACACCAGCGCCAGCACGCCGTTGGCGCGCTGCTCCCATTTCAGCCTCGGCATGATGCCGGGCATCGAGGCCGTCAGCAGATAGACCACCCGCATCATCGCCGCCAGCACCCGAGCCCGCTCGAGGTAGCGCGGCGTGGCCAGCGCCTTGATTTCCGGCGCGATGGATTCGTTGAAGATGCCGTCGTGTCGATAGGCGCTGGCCAAAGCCAGGAAAGCACGGCCGGGATGGTCGACGCCGTAGAAAGAGGCATGGGCAATGATGTTGAGCGACTGCCTGCCGCGGTATTCGGGATGCGCGCGCCAGCCGATATCGGCCAGCAATGCGGCTGCGTGGCGGTAGCGCGCCTCGTCCTCGGTCTCGTCGATGCCGAAGGCGGCGAAGGATTTGGCCGTCCAGTCGACCAGCTCATGCGCATGGGTAACGGAGCGCGAGCGCAACCGGGCGAGTTCCTCGGACGCCGAGATCAACGGATCGGCCTTCTGCTCCGCCTCATCGAGCAGCGAATAGAGAAAGCCTTCGCGCACACCGAGCGCCGAGACGATGATCTTCGACGGCTGCATCGCCGCCATGATCTCCTGCAGCACGATGGCGCCATAGGGCAGCAGCGAGCGGCGATTCTTCGAAACGCCTTCGATACCCTTGACCTTCTCGATCTCGGCTTTGGCCACCTGCTTGAGAAAGTTCGCCGCACTGTCGGCCGACATCTCGTAGTGGTGCATGACGCCGAGCGGGTAGTTGTTCATCTCCATGTGCAGCCGGGCGAGGTTTCGCCAGGTGCCGCCGACGGCATAGAAGGGTCGGCCCTGCCCGCCTTTCAACAGCTTGGCCCGCGCCAGCTCGTCGCGCGCGATCTTCTGCGCCTGCGTGAGAGAGTTTTTCGCCATGTCCTGCAGGCGCAGACCACCCAGCGGCAGCGTTATGCCGTCACCGATCGCTTCGCCATTGACGTCGACCAATTCGAGACTGCCGCCGCCCAGATCGCCGGCAATGCCATTGGCCGGATGGAAGCCGGAAATGACACCAAGCGCCGAGTAATAAGCTTCCTGACGCCCGCTGATCACGCGGATTTCGGTTTTCAGCACCTCTTCGGCGCGGTGGATGAAATCGGGACCGTTGATCGCCTCACGCGCCGCGGCGGTGGCCAGAACATACATATGCTCGGAGCCGGCCTGGTCGGACAGCGCACGAAAGCGGCGGAACTCTTCCATCGAACGCGTCACCGCCTCGGGGTCGAGTTTGCCGGTCGAAACGATGCCGCGGCCAAGACCAGCCAGCATCTTTTCGTTGAACAGCATGGTCGGCGAGCGCGCCAGCCCTTCATAGACAACGAGGCGGATCGAATTCGACCCGATGTCTATGATGGACAGCGGTCGGCGGTCCTGCAGCCGGCCCTGGGAATCAGACAGCATCAGGTGGACGCTGCGGCGTTCTTCTTGCGGCGCTTGAACTGCGCAATGCGCTTGGGCGCATGCGACTTCAGCGCGTCACCCCGTCCCGACAGGCTCGGATTGGTCATGAAATATTCCTGCGCGTTGAACGGTTCCTCGCCCTCCTCCAGCACCACGCGCCGGGAGGTTCCATCTGCCAATACGTCGAAACTTTGCTGATTGTCCATGATGTTGCCCAGCATGATCTGGCCCAGGATCTGTTCATGCACAGTTGGATTGGTGATCGGCACCATGGTTTCGACGCGGCGGTCAAGATTGCGCGGCATCAGGTCGGCCGAGGAGATGTAGACGATCGCCTCGTCCGAGGGCAGGCCATGGCCGTTGCCGAAACAATAGATGCGACTGTGTTCGAGGAACCGGCCGACAATTGACTTGACCCGGATGTTTTCCGACAGGCCCGGCACCTGCGGCCGCAGGCAGCAGATACCGCGCACGACGAGGTCGATTTCCACCCCGACGCGGCTGGCATCGTAAAGCGCGTCGATGATGATCGGGTCGACAAGCGCGTTCATCTTCATCCAGATGCGAGCCGGCTTTCCTTCCAGCGCATGGGCGACTTCGTCGGAAATGTGCTTCAGAATGCGGCTTCTCAGCGTGAATGGCGAGATCGCGATCCGCATCTCATCGGTCGGCTCGGCATAGCCGGTGATGAAGTTGAACAGCTGGGCGACATCGCGCGCGATCGTCGGATCGGTGGTGAAGAAAGACAGGTCGGTGTAGATGCGCGCGGTGACCGGGTGGTAGTTGCCGGTGCCGAGATGAACGTAGTTGCGCAGCTTGCCGTCCTCTCGCCGCACCACCAGCGACATTTTCGCGTGGGTTTTGAGTTCGAGGAAGCCGAACACAACCTGCACGCCGGCACGCTCGAGGTCGCGCGCCCAGCGAATGTTGGCTTCCTCGTCGAACCGGGCCTTGAGCTCGACAAGCGCGGTCACCGATTTGCCGGCCTCGGCCGCGTCGACCAGCGCGCGCACGATCGGGCTGTCGTTGGAGGTGCGGTAAAGCGTCTGCTTGATCGCCACCACTTCGGGGTCGGCCATCGCCTGGCGCAGGAACTGCACCACGACGTCGAAGGATCCATAGGGGTGGTGGACGACGATGTCCTTCTCGCGAATGGCGGCAAAACAGTCGCCGCCATGCTCGCGGATGCGCTCGGGAAAGCGCGGATTGTAAGGCGTGAACTTCAGGTCATCGCGGGGGATGGAGACAATCTCGGAGATCTGGCTGAGCGCCAGCGGTCCGGTGAGGACGCTGATGCGAACTCGATGAGACACCGAGCTCGCCGGCCACGAATTCGCGCAGTTCGCCAGGCATCAGCTTGTCGAATTCGATGCGGATCACCGACCCGCGGCGGCGGCGCTTCAGCGCCGTCTCGAACAGGCGCACGAGATCTTCCGACTCTTCCTCGACCTCGATATCGCTGTCTCGGATGATGCGGAACGTGCCTGAGCCCTTGACCTCATAGCCGGGGAACAGCTTGCCGATGTAAAGGCCAACCGCCTCTTCCAGCGGGATGAAGCGGATATGGTGCTTGCGGTCCGGCAAACGGATGAAACGCTTCAGCGCCACCGGCAGGCGCAGCAGCGCACTCATTTCCTCGCCATTCTTGCGGTGGCGCAGCTGCAACGCCATCGAGAAGCCGAGATTGGGAATGAACGGGAATGGATGCGCCGGGTCGATCGACAGCGGGGTGAGCACCGGAAACACCTGGTCCTGGAAATGGTCCTCCAGCCAGACCTTCTCGTCCTTGGTCAGAGCGTCGCGGGTGATGCTCTCGATGCCTTCCTTGTTGAGCAGCACGGTGAGTGCCGAAAGGCTCTTCTGCTGGTCTTCCTGCAGCCGTTCAACCTCGCGCAGCAATTGTTCGAGCTGCTGCTCGGGCGTGCGGCCATCGGGGCTTTTCAGCGTGATTCCTTCGCGCACCTGGCCAGCGAGGCCAGCGACACGCACCATGAAGAACTCGTCGAGATTGGCTGCCGAGATCGACAGGAAGCGGACGCGCTCCAGCAGCGGATGATGGGTGTTCAGCGATTCCTCGAGCACGCGGCGATTGAACTGCAGCCAGGAAAACTCGCGGTTGACGAAGCGATCGGGGTTGCCGCCTTCCGAACTGGCCACCTCGACATTGACGAATTCGCTCTGCACCGGCTTCAGTTCGTTCATGGTCCCTGCCCGTAACCGTTCCTTTTGCAGCGCCGCCAGATGGCGATGGACGCTCTAACATGTTTTTGTGACGCACGATCGGTCGCGGAATCGCTTTGCGTCCGCGCTCACACGCTTAACCGGCTCAACTTATCCTCTGACAGGCTTTTGCGACAGTTTGATTTCATCGATCTTGCAAAGAGACCTGTTATGATCCAGATGCATGCGAGACTGCGTTAAGGAGACGACGATGGCAGGCGGTTCCATTCCCCATTTCCAGAACGATGCGGGCCATCCGGCGATCGACATCGGGGTCAAGGAATTCATGTGCACGGGCGCCAACCCGCCTTTCGACCATCCGCATGTGTTTCTCGACATGGGCGACGACAATGAGAAAGTCTGCCCCTATTGCTCGACGCTCTACCGGTATTCGCCGAAGCTGAAGGCGTCGGAAACGCTGCCGGCCGGCTGCCTCTACATCGACCAGGCCGCCTGATTCTTTCGCGACAGAGCTGATGGACGACACGCGCTCCCGGCAAGTCGTCATCGCCGGAGCAGGCGTTGCCGGGCTGACCGCAGCCATTGCCTTTGCCGAACGCGGCTATTCCGTACAGGTTTTCGAGCAAGCACAGCGCCTTGAAGCGGCAGGTGCCGGCATCCAGCTCTCTCCCAACGCGACACGCATCCTGCGCCAACTCGGCGTGCTCGATCGGCTGCTGCCGGCGGCGGTGCGACCGGAGGCCGTGGTGCTGAAGGACGCAAGGACGTTGCGCCAATTGGCGCGCGTGCCGCTCGGGCAATCGGGTGAAAGCCGCTGGGGCGCTCCCTATCTCGTTGCGCACCGGGCCGACCTGCAGAGTGCGCTGATGGCGCGGGTAGCGGAATGGCCTGACATCAAAATCCAGACCGGAGCGCGCGTGACAAAGATTTTTCCATTCGGGCCGCATGGCGTCGGCATGCAGGCAGAGGTCGATGGTGAGGTCATCGAAGCGGGCGGTTTCCTCATCGTCGGCGCCGATGGCGTCTGGTCGTTCGTCAGGAAGCCGCTTTTGGACAAGTGGACCATGGGCAGTGGAAGCCGGTTCTCGGGCGAGCTTGCCTGGCGCTCCACCATTGCGGCTGACAGCGCTGCCGGCCAAGCCTTTGCAGCGATCGGCGCTTTGGACTGCGTTACCACCTTCCTGCACCCGGGCTTCCATATGGTTGCCTATCCCGTCAGCAAGGGCGACGCCTTCAACCTCGTCGCCTTCACCAAAGGCGAGCGCATCGCCGAGGGCTGGTCCGGCCATGCCGATCCACGCATCCTGGCCGACTCCATGCGCGGCACAGCACCGGGACTGGTACGGTTAGTCAAGGAAGCGGGCCCATGGACGGCCTGGCCAATCCACACTGCCTATCCGGAGAGGCCATGGACGACATCGGACGGCATAGCGCTGATCGGCGATGCAGCTCATGCGATGACGCCTTTTGCAGCCCAAGGTGCCGCGATGGCAATCGAGGATGCAGTGACTCTTGCCGACGTCGTCTGCGCCTCCCCCGCCGATCCCCTGGCCACGCTGGCAGTTTGGGAACAATCGCGGCGGCCTCGCGTCGCGCAAGTCGCTCGTCGCGGCGCCATCAACCGGCTGGCCTGGCATGCTGCTGGCCCTGTAGCTATCACCCGCAATCTGTTCCTGAAAATGCGCCCTTCGGGAAAACTCGCGGCCGACCTCGACTGGCTCTATGGCTGGCAGCAGCAGGAAATCATCCGGCGCTGAAATCGAGGCATGTTTTCAGCTTGTCTGCGGAAAGACGCTAATTATAGAGTCGCATTGACAACCCGAGCGATACCGGCAGCGGGTTCCACCAGCCGGTGCGCAGACCGGCGGTGCGCAGTGCCGCCGCCGTCCAGGTGTTGCAGCCGACCAGTGCGTTGAAATGGCCGTTCGCCTCGTAGAACCGGTCGAACCTGGAATAGGCCGCATTCTCGATGACGATCGGACCGCCCGGACCCTGCTGAAAACTGGCCTCGATGAAATCGAGCAGCGCCGCGAACTGCTCTTCGCCGATGTCGAAGCCGGCGACATCGGGCTGGGGTTCGACAATATCGCCGGCGACATCGACATGCATGACCGACGCGTCGAGGGTCAGCGCTTTCATCACTGGAACGGCTTTGATCTCAGACCAGGTCGGCGTTTCCAGATAGAAGGCGCGGCCACCCCAGCCGAAGACGATGTAGCGCACCTCCGGCGCGTCGGCCGGGATGCCGGCTTCGACCAGAAAATGAAAGCGCTGGCGCACGGCGTCGTCGACCAGGATGGCGATGTCGGTATGGATCGGGTTTCTCAGCACCAGGATATGGCGCGTCGCTGACTTGTCGCCGGCTGTTTGCCAGAGCGGCCGCGGCACCAAAGTGCCGAGCGTCACGGCGAGCGCCACCGCGATCAACAGCAGACCAAGAAAACGGCCGAGCTTTTTCATGAATGGCGGCCCTGCAAACGCATCCGGCGCGACACGAACCGCCCGCCTCCTGCCTACCCATACGCAAAAGAGCCCGGCACTGTTTCGGCCGGGCTCTCCTCAGTTCACTGAAAGGCCTAGTGCAGGATCTGGCTGAGGAACAGCTTCGTGCGCTCGTGGCGCGGGTGGTCGAAGAATTCGGCCGGCGTGTTCTGCTCGACGATCTGGCCCTGATCCATGAAGATCACCCGGTTGGCGACCTTGCGGGCAAAGCCCATTTCGTGGGTGACGCACAGCATGGTCATGCCCTCTTCGGCCAGGCCGACCATCGTCTCCAGCACTTCCTTGATCATTTCCGGGTCGAGCGCCGAAGTCGGCTCGTCGAACAGCATGATGCGCGGGTTCATGCACAGCGAGCGCGCGATCGCCACGCGCTGCTGCTGGCCGCCGGACAGCTGGCCGGGATATTTGTTGGCCTGCTCCGGGATTTTCACCCGCTTGAGGAAATGCATGGCGATTTCCTCGGCCTGCTTCTTCGGCGTCTTGCGCACCCAGATCGGCGCCAGCGTGCAGTTTTCCAGGATGGTCAGATGCGGGAACAGGTTGAAGTGCTGGAACACCATGCCGACCTCGCGGCGCACCTCGTCGATCTTCTTCAGATCGTTGGTCAATTCCTTGCCGTCGACGATGATCTTGCCCTTCTGGTGCTCCTCCAGCCGGTTGATGCAACGGATCATGGTCGATTTGCCGGAGCCGGACGGCCCGCAGATGACGATGCGCTCGCCGCGCATCACTTTCAGATTGATGTCCTTCAGCACATGGAACTCGCCATACCATTTGTGCATGGCGATGATGTCGATGGCGACATCGGTGGTCGAGATGTGCATCTTGGCGGCGTTGACCTTGATCTCTTCCGCGCTGACGGCATTTTCGGTGGCCATGACAGGGGTCCCCTTGTTCTTTTATCTTTGGTTATGATGCATGTCGTTATCCCAAAACCGCAACACACTTTTGGGCGACATGCATCTATCTTTGGTTATGATGCATGCCGTTATCCCAAAACCGCAACACACTTTTGGGCGACATGCATCTATCTTGGTTATGATGCATGCCGTTATCCCAAAACCGCAACACACTTTTGGGCGACATGCATCAGCGTTTGTGGCCGGTGTCGAGCCGGCGTTCGGTGTACATTGAATAGCGCGACATGCCGAAGCAGAACAGCCAGAAGACGAAGGCGGCAAAGATCAGGCCGGACTTGGCCGTCTGCGCCGTCGCCCAATTGGCGTCGGAGAAGTTCTGTTTGACGATGCCAAGCAGGTCGAACATCGAGATGATGGTGACCAGGCTGGTGTCCTTGAACATGCCGATAAAGGTGTTGACGATGCCTGGGATGACCAGCTTCAGCGCCTGCGGCATGACGATGAAGTACATCTTCTGCCAATAGCCGAGACCGAGCGAATCGGCGCCTTCATACTGCCCCTTTGGAATCGCCTGCAGGCCGCCGCGCACCACTTCGGCCATATAGGCGGCCGCAAACAGCGACACGCCGATCAGCGCGCGCAGGTACTTGTCGAAGGTGACCCCCGGCGGCAGGAACAGCGGCAGCATGACGCTGGCCATGAACAGAACGGTGATCAGCGGAATGCCGCGCACGGCTTCGATGAAGATGACGCACAGCATCTTGACGATCGGCATTTTGGAGCGCCGGCCAAGCGCCAGCACGATGCCAAGCGGCAACGACACGACGATGGCCACGAAAGATAGCGACAGCGTTACCAGCAAGCCGCCCCAGCGCGCGGTTTCGACATGTTCCAGACCGAACACGCCGCCCACCAGCAGGAAGAACGCCACAACAGGTAAACCGACGATCAGCAGCAGGGCGTTGAGGCCCTTGCGCGGCACGCTCGGCATCAGCATCGGCACCATAAGCACGACGAGCAATATGCCGACCAGAATCGGCCGCCAGCGCTCCTCAATCGGATAGGTTCCGAACATGAACTGGCCGAACTTGGCGTTCACAAAGGCCCAGCAGGCGCCAGACCAGCCGTCCGGCTGAATTCCGCCTTGCGTCACCGTGGCGCAGACGGTCCGGTTCGGTCCTGTCCAGACAGCGTTGATGAAAGCCCAGTTGATGATCTGCGGGAGGATCATCACCACCAGCGCCAAACCGATTATGGTCATGATGGTATCGCCTACCGAGGCGATAAGGTTCCTTCGCACCCACGCGCTGAGACCCGTGACGCCGGCAGGCGCCGGTTGCGCCAGCATCATTTCGGTGCGTACCCAGGACATATCATGTTCTTGCATGTCCTTACCTCTCCACCAGCGCCATTTTGGCATTGAACCAGTTCATCAGCAGCGAGGTCAGAATGCTGATGGCCAGATAGATCACCATCATGATGACCACGCATTCCACTGCCTGGCCGGTCTGGTTGAGCACCGTGCCGGTCGTCGCCGTCAGGTCGGGATAGCCGATGGCGATGGCGAGCGAGGAATTCTTGGTCAGGTTGAGATACTGGCTGGCCAGTGGTGGAATGACGATGCGCATGGCCTGCGGCACGACCACCAGCCGTAACGCCTGGCCGGAACGCAGGCCAAGCGCCGCCGAGGCCTCGCTCTGGCCCTTGGCAACGCCGCGAATGCCGGCGCGCACGATCTCGGAAATGAAGGCGGCGGTATAAAACGACAGCGCCAGATAGAGCGACAGAAACTCCGGCTTGACGACGAAACCGCCGCTCAGGTTGAAAGTCGACTGCTTGGGAAAATCGAAGGTCAGCGGAAAGCCGCTCAACGCATAAGCAAGCAGCGGCAGCCCGATAATCAGCGCCAGCGATGTCCAGAACACCGGGAATTGCTGCCCGGTCGCCATCTGCCGCTGATGCGCCTTGCGGGCGACGAACCACGCCATGGCGATGCCGACAAGCAGACCCACCAGGATCAGCCAGGAGCCGTCGCCCCAGATAGCGCGTGGAAAATAGAAGCCGCGCTGGTTGAGGAAGGATCCGAAAGGCAGATGATAGCTGTCACGCGGCGCCGGCAGCACGGCTAGCACGCCGGAATACCAGAAGAAGATGACCAGCAGCGGCGGGATGTTGCGGAACACCTCGACATAGACCGTGCAGATCTTCTGGATCAGCCAATTTTTCGACAGCCGGCCGATGCCGACGATAAAGCCGATGATGGTGGCGGTGATGATGCCGACAAAGGCGACGATCAACGTGTTGATCAAGCCGACGATGATGGCTCGGCCATAGGTGGAGTCCGACGTGTAGGCGATGGGCGTGTCTGAGATGTCGAAGCCGGCGCGGCCCCTCAGAAAGCCGAAGCCGGAGGCAATGTGGAGGTTCGTGAGGTTCACGATGGTGTTGTGGACAATCCACCAGACACCCGACACCAGCAAAGCAACGACCAGGCATTGATAGAAAATGCTGCGGACTTTGGGGTCGTTTATAAGAGAAGCGCGACTTGGCGCCTCGCGAAGAACTTCCTGCGATGCCATTCGACCATCCCCTGGAAAGAGAAACCGGGAGGCAGACGATCTGCCTCCCGGATCACATTTCGGTCAGCGGATCGGCGGAGCGTATTGCAGGCCGCCCTTGGTCCACAGCGCATTGATGCCGCGGGCGATCTTGAGCGGGCTACCCGAGCCGACATTGCGGTCGAACAGTTCTCCGTAGTTGCCGACAGCCTTGACGATGTTGACGACCCAGTCGTTGGAGACACCGAGATCGGTACCGATCTTGGTGTCGGCTTCCTGGCCGAGAACACGCTTGATCTCCGGGCTGGGGGAGTTCTTCATTTCATCGACGTTGGCCTTGGTGATGCCGAGCTCTTCAGCCTGCAACAGCGCGAAATAGGTCCACTTGACGATGTGGTACCACTGGTCGTCGCCCTGGCGCACGGCCGGGCCGAGCGGCTCCTTGGAGATGATCTCGGGCAGCACGACGTGATCGGCCGGTGACGCCAGCGTCAGGCGGATGCCGTACAGGCCCGACTGGTCGGTGGTGTAGACGTCGCAGCGGCCGGCATCATAAGCGGCGTTGACCTCTTCGAGCTTTTCGAAGACGACCGGATTGTACTCCATCTTGTTCGCCTTGAAGTAGTCGGCGAGATTGAGTTCGGTGGTGGTGCCGCTCTGCACGCAGACTGCGGCGCCGGAAAGCTGCAACGCGGAATTGACGCCCGGCAGCTTCTTGGCGTTGATCATGAAGCCCTGACCGTCATAGTAGGTGACGCCGACAAAGTTCAGGCCAAGTGCGGTGTCGCGGTTGATGGTCCAGGTGGTGTTACGCGACAGGATGTCGACCTCGCCGGACTGCAGCGCGGTGAAGCGTTCCTTGGCGCTGAGCGGCGTGAACTTGACCTTGGTGCCGTCACCGAAGACAGCGGCGGCCACGGCGCGGCAGAAATCCGCATCGATGCCTTGCCACTCACCCTTGTCGTCCGGCGCCGAGAAGCCGGCCAAACCGGTCGAGACACCGCACTGGATGAAGCCCTTCGCCTTGACGGTATCGAGCGTCGTAGCCGACGCGGCCGACGCCATCAATCCGAGCGTAGCGGCGCCAAGAATGCCGATAGCAATATGTTTCATGACCCACAGACCCTTTTCTCTGTTTTTCAGGCAAACCCTGATCTTTTTCCCGTGTGAACGCAGTTCCCATTCCGGCCCATTCCCGGAATCCCGCATCGTAACCGACGCGCCGCCTCCCATTCACGAACAGCATCGAAGGCGATAATTCTCGTGAGGTCAAGGGAAATGACCGAATCCGAACGTGTTTGAAAATCGATTGCCTGAAATGCCCGAATTGCAGACAAACGCGCCCGCGATTTAGTCACGGCGCGAATAAAGTCGGCAAAGCGCATTCAACGCAAATGCGGGCCAGCGGCGAAATCCATCCCTGGCACCAGCCTGGCGTGACTGATCTGGATGCGGGATGAATTGGCACGTCCGAAGACTGTTATCAGATACGCGCCGTCAAAGCGCGCGAGAGATCAGCCACGCGCCGGCCGCCACCATCAACAAGCCGGAAATGCGGGGGATCCACTGCCCGACCGTGACTGTCTTTTCCAGGAGAACGAGGATGGCGATGCCGGCGATCCACAGGATGTTCATGACGCCGCCGACGAACAGCAGAGCCATCAGCGCCCAGCAGCAGCCCAGACAATACAGGCCGTGATCAATGCCCAGCCGAAGCGCGCCGAGTGGCGCCGAGCGAAACCCGCCGTGACTGGCCAGGAACGCGATCGGCCCCTGGCATTGGCGCAAGCAGGCACCCTTGATCGGCGTCCATTGATAGAGGCCGGTGGCGATCAGGACGAAGCCGCCGAGGATCGTGCTGCCGGTCGCCATTGAGGGATCGAGCAAGGCGAGGCGCGCGAGCAGCCATTGCGCAACGGTTGCCACGATGCTGAAGACGATCCAGACGGCGAGATAGCCGGTAAAGAACCATCCGGTCGAAGCGATAGGCCGGCCATCCGCCTGCGCCTTGCGGCCAACGCCGGCATAGAGCAGCAGCATCGGCGCGACCGAAGGCGTCATCATGCCGACCATCATCACCGCCCACATGGTGAAGATGAAAGCGAAATCGGCGGGTGCCCAGGCCCGGAACCCGGGCGCCACGGCGGCGCCCATATCCATGTCGCCCATGTCCATGCCATTCATGTCCATGCCGCCCATGTCCGTCTTCGCCATGTCCATTCCGGCCATGCCGCCGCTCGCTCCGGCCAACATGGGGGAAGCGGGCATGGCCATGTCGGTGGCGAGCCACAGCACATAGGCCCAGGCGAGCACGGCAATCACGACGAGCGCGGTCATCACGACCGCGCGGTCGCGCCGCAGCACCGCCTCGAGGGCTGTGTCACTCATTGGATCAGGTCAATGGACGACGCCGCTCTGCGTGAGGTGCAGATTGGCGAAATGGCTGTGCGTATCGGCCACCTCGAACTTGATCGGGCCCGTCGTTTTGGTCCAGCCACGGCCGATTTCGGCAATCGCGTATTCGAAGCCGCGCGGCAGGTCGATGCGGGCTCGATGCTCGGCGCCGGTGACCGGATTCTTGATCGGTTCGCCATGACCGTCGGTCACGCCCTTGACGTGCAGCCGTCCGGTTCGCGCGTCGACATCGACCTCGAACTCGATCGGGGCAAAGATCGGGTCATGGAATTTTTCCAGCGTGGTCGAGAACACCTGGAATATTGTCGCGCCTGGTTCGGTGTCCTGACCGCCCGATATGCGCAGCAGCGCCTCACGCTGGGCCTCGCTCGCCCGCTCGTCGATAACCACCGCGGCTTCGCCCTTGCCCTGGTGTATCGCGCCGGGCCAGCGGAAAATCCCGACGAACCGCAATCCATCGAGCTTGGTGCTGCCATGGTGGCCGCTCTCGATCTCCATGCCGGCAACCGCCTGACAGAAGCCGTATGTCGGCAAGGCGTTGAACTGGCATGGGCAGCCATAGGCGCAATTGCAGTTGATGAATTCGCGCGCCTTCATCGTCCATTTGACGTCGGGCATGGCATTCCTCCCCTTGCCGCGCTCATTCTCTGCGAGCGCGATATCCGGATCGAGGGACCAACAGGCCAGCCGCAAAAACCATCCGGCAGCATCTGATCGAGGCAATCCGGCGATTAATATTAGATGTTGATTATATATCATTCAGGACCACCCACAATAGGCTGGCCGGCGCTTCGGTCAGGACGCGACCTCGGCTGCGTGTCTTTCACACGCGGAATTGGCATATCCGAAGTCCGCGCCCTGGCGGACGGTGTGCTGTTGCACGGTCCATGACGCCGCACTATGGCTAGCGCCTTGTCAAACAAGGCGACGAAGAATGGCGAAAGACGGCAACGAGCAGCTCAGCGGCAAGATGGGCATCAACACGCGGCTTGCCCATTCGGGCAACAATCCGCACGACTATTTCGGCTTCGTCAATCCGCCTGTCGTGCACGCCTCGACCGTGCTGTTTCGCAATGCTGCCACAATGGCGGATCGCAACCAGAAATACACCTACGGCACACGCGGCACGCCGACGACGGACGCCCTTGCCCACGCCATCGACGCGCTGGAGGGATCCGCCGGCACGATCGTGGTGCCATCAGGCCTTGCTGCGGTGACCATTCCGCTGCTCGCCTTCGTATCGGCGGGCGATCATCTGCTGATCGTCGACACCGTCTATCACCCGACCCGCAACTTCGCCGACACGATGCTGAAGCGGTTGGGAGTCGAGGTCGAGTACTACGCTCCCGATGTCGGCGCCGGCATCGCCGCGCTGATCAAGCCCAACACCAAAGTGGTGTTCACGGAATCACCGGCCTCCAACACGTTCGAGCTGCAGGACATCCCGGCGATCGCCAAGGCGGCGCATGCGGCCGGCGCCATCGTCATGATGGACAACACCTGGGCGACGCCCCTCTACTTCCGTCCGCTCGACCATGGTGTCGACATCTCCATCCATGCGGCAACCAAGTATCCGGCCGGCCATTCCGACGTGCTGCTCGGCACGGTCTCGGCCAATGAGAGCCACTGGAAGCATCTCTACGAGAGTTTTTGCACGCTTGGCTGCTGTGCGGGACCCGACGATGTCTACCAGGTGCTGCGCGGCCTGCGCACGATGGGCGTGCGCCTGGAGCATCACCAGCGCAGCGCACTCGCCATCGCATCCTGGCTCGAAGGCCACAAGGGCGTGGCGCGCGTGCTCCACCCTGCCCTTCCCAGCCACCCGGACCACGATTTGTGGAAGCGCGACTTTTGCGGCTCGAGCGGCATCTTTTCCATCGTGCTTGCCGGCGGCGGCCAGAAGGAGCAGCACGCCTTCCTCGACGCGCTCAGGATATTCGGGCTCGGCTATTCCTGGGGCGGCTATGAGAGCCTCGCAGTGCCGGTCTGGCTCGGCGACCGTGTCGTCGCCAAAGCCCCTTATGAGGGTCCGTTGATCCGCCTGCAGATCGGCCTCGAGGATGTCGACGACCTGAAAGCCGACATTTTGCGTGGTCTGACCGCTGCCGCCGCCTGACGGCGGCGCATACGGGCTGACTGCCGGACAGAATCAGCAAACGGCCGCAAGGCTCTGACGCTGATGACAAAGTGCGAGCCGTTCGCGGCATCCCAGCGAGGGGTGTCGCGCAATATTATTCTGCCAGGCCGTGACTTTGCGGATTTGTTTGACTTTCAAATCCGTCGGTTCGGCTGCATTGCGTGCTGTACGGCATCCCGACCAATCCATTTCTAACAAAGCTTGCCATGGCCTTTCGCCTCTTTGTCCCCATCCTTGCCGGCGCGACGCTGCGCGAGCGCCTGCTTGCCTGCATCGGCGCCACTATCGGCATCGCGCTGACCGGCGTGATCAGCGGGCTGGCGATGGGCGGCGGCCCGCATGTGGCGCTGCTGGTGGCGCCGATGGGCGCCTCCGCCGTGCTTCTGTTCGCGGTGCCCGCGAGCCCGTTGGCGCAGCCCTGGTCGATCATCGGCGGCAATTCCATATCGGCGCTGGTGGGCGTGACCGTGGCGCATTTCGTCCATGATCCGGTATTTGCCTCGGGCCTTGCGGTGGCGCTCGCC
Source organism: Mesorhizobium kamtschaticum (assembly GCF_056174585.1). Classification (NCBI taxonomy): domain Bacteria; kingdom Pseudomonadati; phylum Pseudomonadota; class Alphaproteobacteria; order Hyphomicrobiales; family Phyllobacteriaceae; genus Mesorhizobium; species Mesorhizobium kamtschaticum. Next base: position 5,626,808 of record NZ_CM149691.1, read on the forward strand.
ATCGCGGCGATGTCGTTCGCGCGCTGCCTGCATCCGCCGGGCGGAGCGGCAGCACTGACGGCGGTGCTCGGCGGGCCGGCCGTTGTCAGCGCGGGCTTCCTGTTTCCGTTCGTGCCGGTGGCCCTGAATTCGATCATCCTGGTCACGCTCGGCTTGCTCTTCCACAGGCTGGCGCGGCGCAACTACCCGCATGTCGCCGCAGCCGCCGCCAACAGCCACGGCACCGCCGATCCGCCGGCGCAGCAGCGCGTCGGTTTCCGGCCCGAGGATATCGATGCGGCGCTGACCACGCTCGACGAGACCTTCGACATCGACCGCAACGACCTCGAACGGCTCTTGAGGCAAGTCGAGCTGCAGGCCATGGTGCGCTCGCACCGGACGCTGCTGTGCGAGGACATCATGTCCCGCGACGTGATTTCAGTGCCCGAGCAAGCCACGGCCGACGAGGCGCGCCAGCAACTGCTGGACCATAACATCCGCACCTTGCCGGTGGTCGACGCGGATGCAATGCTGGTGGGCGCGGTCGGCCTGCGTGAGCTGACCAAAGCCATCGATACGGTGAAGGGCGTGATGTCGCCGGCCGGCACTGCCTCGCCCGACACGCCGGCGATGAGCCTGCTTCCAGTTTTGACCGACGGCCGCAGCCATGCCGTGGTCATCGTCGACGGCGAACGGCGCATTCTCGGCCTGATCACCCAGACCGACCTTCTGGCGGCGGCGGCACGCGTGCAAACGACAGACAAGGGACTGGCGGCGGCTTAAGATCGCGAAGCCGGATTTGCTCAAATCCGGGAACCTTTTGCCGGCAGGTGCATCCAACGTGCAGTCAGCGGCCGCAACCATTTACGGTCAACACTCAAACTTTTGCGCCCGAGCTGGTCGGCTCGGCCTGCGAAAGCAGCCATTCGATCATTTGCGCCGCTTGGGCAGGTGGCCGGTCTGGAGCCTGCACTTCAAGGCTGAGGCCACTCAGGACACGCTGGCTAAACGGCGCCACGAGGACGCCGGACGCCAGGGCGCGAGACACCAGCACTTCATGACCCATCAGCACGCCGGCGCCATCGATAGCAGCCTGAAGTGCGAGGCTATAAAGCGAAAACTCCGATCCGGCATCGATCGATGGGCCTTTCATGCCGACACTGTCGAACCAAAGGTTCCAATCACCGGTCCAGGTGGTGTCCCACAACAAGAGCTGCGAGGCGAGATCCGCGGGCGTTTTCAGCTGTGCGGCCAAGCCGGGGGTACAGACCGGAAACAGGACATCGTCGCAAAGCTTGAACGAACGGCTGCCGCCGGCTCTTTGCCTTGTCAGGAAGATGGCGAGATCGAATGGCTCTCGCCTGAAATCCGGCGGCTCCTCGAGCGCGTGTATGGATGGACGAAGAGCCGGCAAGGCGGCGCGGAGAGCCGGCAGGCGCGGGGCCAGCCACAGTTGGGCAATGGATGGCAGCGCGGCGATACTCACTTGCGATTTCGGCGCCCAGATGCGCAACTCCTGGACGGCAAGGCCCAAGGCGTCGAACGCGGTGGAAAAGGCCGGGATTGCCGCGCGTCCCGCTTCCGTCAGATGCAGCCCTTGCGCATGCCGGACAAAAAGCGGCGAGCCAAGCCACGCTTCGAGGGATTTGACCTGATGTGAGACGGCCGCGGGCGTGACACCGAGTTCATCCGCGGCCTTGGCGAAGCTCTCATGCCGAGCAGCGGCCTCGAAGGCCCGCAAGGTGTTGAGGGGCGGCATTCGAGGTCGCGGCGGATTAACAGCCATCCAGCATTCCAGGGCGACGTCGGCGGCAAGTGCCCGGCCACCGACGCAATGTTTCTATTTGAGGGCGACGGGGATCAGCTTGCCGTCGACCTTCTGCCATTCAAATACGACGAAGCCCGGCTGCTTGATATCCCCCTTGTCGTCATAGGAGATCGAACCGAGGACCGTCGAGATGGCGGCACCGGAATGGAGGTAGTCGGCAGCGGCCTTCGGATCATCGGCCTTGGCCTTGGCGATGGCCTCGGCAAGAATCTGCGTAGCCGCGTAAGCGTAAAGGGTCACCGCTTCGGTCGGCACGTTCCTGGCCTTCAGATCGGCGACGGCGTCCTTGGCTTCCGGGAATGTCGCCGGATCGGGGAATGACGTCATCAGGGTTCCAGCAGCACCGTCACCGGCTATCGCGCCGAATTCGCTGTTGCTGATGCCGTCGCCGCCCATCAGGATCGCGGCGACGCCCTGATCGTGCATCTGACGGACAATAAGCCCGGCCTCCGTGTGCTGGCCGCCATAATAGACGAGATCGGCACCCGATTGCTTGATCTTGGTCACCAGCGGGCTGTAGTCCTTCTCGCCCGGGTTGACCTCCTCATGGAGGACTTCCTTGCCGCCACTGGCATTGTAGGCCTTGGTCATTTCATCGGCGAGGCCTTTGCCCGCAGTCGACTTGTCGTCGACGATCGCGATCTTCTTGTCCTTGAAACGGCCGAGAATGAATTTGGCGGCGATCGAGCCCTGCTGATCGTCGCGGCCGCATGCCCTGAACGCATTCCACAGACCGCGCTCGGTAACCGTCGGATTGGTGGCTGTCGGCGTCACGAACAGGACGCCATTTTCCGAATAGACTTCGGAGGCCGGAATGGTGACACCGGAATTGTAGTGCCCGACGACATAGTGGACGCCGTCGGCGACAAAATTGTTGGCGACCGAAACGCCCTGCTTCGGGTCGGAGACGTCGTCACCGACCGATACGACAAGTTTTTGTCCGAGAACGCCGCCATTGGCGTTGATGCGTTCGACCGCGGTTTCGACACCGACGCGGTACTGTTCTCCATAAGCCGCGTTCGGTCCCGACATCGGACCCGCGACGCCGAACACGATATCCGCCCTCGCAACGCCGACAGCGGCAGCCGTGATTAGGGCAGCAGTCATCATCTGCACGATCATGCGCATTTCATTCCCCTGTTTTTAGAGTGGCGGGCATTTGCCCGCGGGTTCTGGCCGTCAGTTCACAAAATGAAGCTTGTTGAACCGACGCCGGAATGCCGTGACATCAGCGGCGACCTGTTCGCTGGCGTCGTTGCCGCGCAGCCCCCTGGCGATAAGCGCCGCGAGTTCCGGCATGTCGTCTTCGGTCATGCCCCAGCGAACGATCTCTGGCGTGCCGAGGCGCAGCCCATTCATATCGCCGTCAACCGTGTCCACGGGAAGGCCGATGCCGCAGCTCAGGATGTTGGCCAGCCGCAGCTTTTTTGCCGCGGCCTGACCGCCGCCGAATTCGGCTGCCTTGATGGCAAACTGGTGCGATGTCGTGTAGCCCTTGCTCGTCGAAACACCGGCAGACCGCGATCGGCAAGGCTGTCGGCCAGGGCTTTTGCGGTCCGCGCCATCGTTGCGGCATAGGCTTTGCCGTGGTCCTTCCAGTCCAGAAGCGTGATTGCCAGCGCCGCCGACTTGGCGGCATCGAAGTTGGCCGTCATGCCGGGGAATGCGATCCTGTCGAGTTTTTCGGCGACGGCAGCATCATTGGTGACGATCAGCCCCGACGCCGGGCCGCCAAGGCTCTTGTAAGTGCTCATCGTCATCAGATGAGCCCCCTCCTGCAGGGGCTGCTGCCAGGCGCGCCCTGCAATCATGCCGCACAGATGTGCGGCGTCGAAGAGGACCAGCGCGCCGACCTCATCGGCGATCGCCCTGATTTCCCGAATGGGATGCGGCAGCAGATTGAGGCTGCTGCCGATCGTTATCATTTTCGGCTTTATCGACCTGGCCAGGTCGCGCAATTTTCCGACATCGACGGTGTAGCCGTCGGCATCAACCGGAGCCGTGTGAATATCGAGGCCGTAAAGGCCGGCGCAACCGGCCATGTGGTGGGTGACATGGCCGCCAACCGCCGGCGAAGGGACAATGATGCTGTCGCCTGGCCGGGCCGCGACCATGAAGGCGTAGAGATTGGCGATCGCGCCGGATGGCACGCGGATCTCGGCATATGTCGCACCGAAGACTTCCGCCGCGAGCTCAGCCGCGATGACTTCGATCCGCTCGACACCTTCCAAGCCCATTTCATACTTGTCGCCGGGATAGCCAAGCGATGGGCGCGATCCCAGGCCCGAGGCTAGCACTGCCTCGGCCTTCGGATTCATGACATTGGTCGCCGGGTTGAGGTTGATGCAGTCGGTCTCGTGGATCGAGCGGTTCAGCTCAATACCCCCGGCGATTGCCGCCATGACGGCATCGGTCGTCTGATGACTGGTTTGCTCGGCCAGTTGCTGGGCGAACATGTCGCAATGCGAGGGAACCCAGGACCTGCGAGCGAGAGCGACCAACGATGCCTCCATTGCCTTCGCCGACAAATCGGCTGCGAATGGCGACAAGGATGACGCTGGCGATCGCCTGGGCGCAAACGAGTAGTTCTAGCGCCTAGGCTTAGGAAAAATAAGCCTATCATGCCTCGGCTGCCTGAAGAACGGAGGTTTCTTCCGGCCTCGTCAGGCCGCGCGATATGTGTCCAAGAGCCGTCGCGGCTCTAGTCGTGATGCGCCTTGACGCGGTGGCGGTGCGCGGCTTGCTTTGCCCGGTTGCCGCACTGCGCCATGCTGCACCAGCGGCGCCGGTGGCCGCGGGTGTGGTCGACGAACAGCAGCGTGCAGGCCGGACCCTCGCAGGCCTTCACATGTGAGAAATCCTCGCTGCAGACGAAACGCGCCAGCGCCTCTCCGATCGGCAGCAGAAGCGCCTCGGGCGTGCGCCACTTGCGATCCGTCTGAAGCTGAAGAGGAATCGTGCTGCCCACAGGCATGTCTGTGTCGCCAAGGACAGGGGCGATCCGCGTGAAGATCTCGTCGCGTTCGAGCAGCCGGTTGAGCGGTTCCAATTGCGCAAGATCCTGAGCTGCCAACGGGCGACCTTTATGCTCGCGGACGAACCCCCGGAACCACTCCCTGAGATGCCTCGCCTGATCGGCCACCTTGTCGAGCTCGCCCGGCAGGGCGTGCGTGCGAACGCTGTCGAGCGCCTCGTGCGGCACCAGTCGCGCCTGCTCGACCCAATCCAGCAATCCCTCGCCGTCCTTGATCCAATCGACAGGAGTATCGAGCGGTGTCGCGATCGAATTGAGGAAATCCAGGCCGAGCGCGTCACCGACAAAGATCGCAGGGGTCATTCGTAACTCCGATCGCGCATCGGCTCGGCCGAGCGCCCTAAACACAAATCAGTGATAACCCCTTCAAGGCCGATTGACAAGTTACGCTCATGTCACGTAACCCTCTCTTTGCAATTTAACAGGTTACTCGATCAACTCCACTCGGAAGGAAACGCCGCGATGCCCTCGAACGATATCATTGTTGTGCTCGTCCATGGCGCCTGGGCCGACGGGTCGAGCTGGGCCAAGGTCATCGCGCCGCTCGCGGCCAAGGGCTTCGACGTGGTTGCCGCGCCGCTGCCGCTGATGTCTTTCGAGGACGATGTGGCGGCACTCGACCGGACGCTGGAGCGTGTCACCGGGCCTGTCGTGCTCGCCGGCCACGCCTATGCCGGCGCGGTGATCGGGGCGACACGCAGCGACAAGGTGAAGGCGCTGGTCTATGTCGCCGCACTTGCGCCCGACGAAGGCGAGACCGTGGCGGACGTCTTCTATCGCGCAACGCCGCATGCCCAGGCGCCGAAGCTGGCGCCGGACGATCATGGCCTGATCCACCTGCCGGACACTGCCTTCGCTTCGGCCTTTGCGCAGAACGCGACGGCGGACGAACTGGCGGTGCTGCGGGCGGTCCAGCGGCCGATCTCGCCGGCCTGCATCACGGTGCCGATGGCGCGGCCGCTATGGAAGGACCGGCCGGCCTGGTTCCTGGTTGCCGAGCAGGATCGCATGATCGTTGCCGAGACACAGCATTTCATGGCCACGCGCATGAATGCCCGCGTACGCGGGCATCCGGCCGATCACACGCCGATGGTCACCGCGCCGGATGCCGTCGTCGACATCATCGTCGAAGCGGCGGGTGCCAGCGAGGCGCGAGGCTGAACCCCAAAGCGGGCTTACCGCCCTTAATCTCAATAACCTTCCCTATGCCGATTTTTCGGTTACCACGACGGAGAGAACCATGACCACCTACCGCAACGCCGATGTCGATGGCTTCAACATCTTCTATCGCGAGGCCGGCACGCCTGGCGCGCCAAAGCTGCTCCTGCTGCACGGCTTCCCGAGCTCGAGCCATATGTTCCGGGATCTCATTCCGCCGCTTGCAGACCGCTTCCATATCGTCGCGCCCGACCTGCCGGGATTTGGGCGCTCCGACATGCCGCCACGCGAAACGTTTGACTACACGTTCGACCATATTGCCGAGATCATCGACCGCTTTACCGAAGTGGTCGGCTTCGACCGCTACGCGCTCTACGTCTTCGACTATGGTGCGCCGACCGGTTTCCGTCTGGCGGTGAAGCACTCCGAGCGCATCAGCGCGATCATCTCGCAGAATGGCAATGCCTATGAGGAAGGTCTCGGCGAGGACTGGAATCCGATCCGCGCCTATTGGCGCGACCCTCGCCGGCCAACCGCGAGGCGTTGCGCCCCGCCTTCAAGCCGGGCGCGATCGCCTGGCAGTACACGCATGGCGCGCCTGAGAACCTGATCTCGCCCGACGGCCATTCGCTCGACAGTTTCTATTTCGGCCGACCGGACGCCGAGGAAGTGCAGCTCGACCTGTTTGGCGACTACAAGAGCAACGTCGCCCTCTATCCCGCCTTCCAGGCCTATTTCCGCACCCACAAGCCACCGTTCCTGGCGGTTTGGGGAAAGAACGATCCGTTCTTCCTGCCGCCGGGCGCCGAAGCGTTCAAGCGCGACATGCCGGACGCCGTGGTGCGTTTCCTCGACACCGGCCATTTCGCGCTGGAAACGCATGCCAACGAGATCGCCGCGGCGATGCTCGACTTCCTGCGCTGATCCGAAAAGAGAAGACTTGCCATGTCGACCTCCGTCGCCATCGTCACCGGTGCCAGCCAGGGCATCGGCCAAGCCACCGCCATCCGGCTGGCGCGCGATTTCTCAGCGCTTGTGCTGGTCGCGCGCAGCCGGTCGAAGCTCGAAGAAACAGCCGAGGCGGTCAGGGCAGCAGGCGCGAAAGCGCTGATCATCGATGCGGATCTCGCCCGGCCCGAAGCAGCCAGGACGGTGGTCGATCAGGCGCTGGCCGCCTTCGGCCGCATCGACGCGCTGCTCAACATTGCCGGCGCCGTGCCGCAGATCGACCTGTTCGACATGAGCGACGAGCAGTGGGATGCGGGCCTGGCGCTGAAACTGCACGGCGCCCGCCGGCTCACGGTCGCGGCGTGGCCGGCGCTGAAGACGGCAAAGGGCGCCGTCGTGCTGATGTCGGGCAATTCGGCACTGTTTCCGAAGGCACCCTATGCGGCCGTCGGCACGATCAATGCGGCGATCGTGGCACTGGCAAAAGCCTTCTCCGATCGCGGCATCGCCGACGGCGTGCAGGTCAACAGCGTGCTGCCGGGTCCGGTGATGACCGGCCGCCGGCGCTCCTATCTCGAACACTGGGCGCCGCTGCACGAGATGAGCGTCGAGGAGGCGACGGCCAACTTCCCCAGGGAAGCCGGCATTGCCCGCTACGGCGAGCCGGAAGAGATCGCCGAGCTGATGGCCTTCCTGGTGTCATCAGCCGCGCGCTGGATGACCGGCTCGACGCTGCGCATGGATGGCGGCGAAGTGAAATCGATCTGAGGAGGACGACATGATTGCCTGGGACCAAGTGACCCGCGCCCACGTCGCGCAGGCGATGGAAGAATACGACCGGCTGGGGCCTGACCGCTTCTTCGCCGAACACGGCTTTGCCCCGACCACCACCTACGAGCTGGTAGCGGATACCCGCGTCTATCCGCCCAAGGCAATCCTGGGCACCGCCTACGAATTCGCCACGGGCAAGAGACTGGCCTCGGGCGACTTCGAGGGCGGCAAGAGCGGCGCGGTGAAAGTGCTCGGACAGCTTGGGTTCATCGTCAGGGCGAAGTAACGGCGGCTGGGCAGCAACGTTCCACCCCCAGCATGACGCATCACCTCGACGCTTTGCCCAGACCCGCCGCCTGGTCGAGCCGCAGCGAGGCGCGCCTGGCCTCGTCCGGCCTTGCGATGTGCGTCCAGGAGCCGTCATAGCTGGGCTTGCGCCGCTCGATCCAGGCGCAGAGCCCTTCCCTGAGATCGGCGGTCGGGGCCATGCGGGCGAACTGCTCGGCCTCGACCAGCAACCCTTCGGCGATGCTGAGGTTGATGCCGCGCGCCACCGCGGTGAGAATGCTGGCGAGCGCTGCCGGCGAATGCGTGATGATGCGGCGGGCAAGATCGTGCGCTACCGGCATCAACTCGGCATGCGATACAATTTTGTTGACGAGGCCGAGCTCGGCGGCTCGTTCAGCCGAAAAGGTTGAGCCCGTCAGAAGCAGTTCCAGCGCGCGCTTGCGACCGGCGAGCCGCGGCAGGCGCTGCGTGCCGCCAAAGGTCGGCGGCATCGCAAGGTTGATCTCCGGCTTGGCGAACAGTGCGCGGTCGCTGGCGATCGCCAGCGGCACAGCCTCGGTGATCTCGCAGCCGCCACCGAAAGCGATCCCGTTGACGGCGGCGATGATCGGCTTGCGGAAGGCTTCCAGCCGCGCCGTCAGCCGCTGGCCGCGCGTGACGAAGTCGCGCAGCGCCACATCCACGCCTGCGGCGACACTCAATGAGAATTCGTTGATATCACCCCCGGCGGAAAAGGCGCGGTCCCCCGCCCCGGTCAGGATGACGGCGCGCACTGCATCATCGGTCTCTATCGTGTCGAGGATCGCGAGCAGGCGATCGATCAGGGCATAGTTCAGCGCGTTGAGTTTTTCCGGGCGGTTGAGGGTGAGGACGGTGACCCGGTCGCGGGTCTCGCTCAGGACAAGATCGGCCATTGTTCTTCCTTTCCAGATACGACGGAAAGGGGATCATGCTTTCGATTGCCTGTATATTCACTAGTCAGTATACATGCTTGATGTCTGACCCTGCCAGCCCGACCCGTAAACGCATCGTCGATGCCGCGACGAAGCTGTTCTATGCCGAAGGAATCGGTCGCGTCAGCGTCGATGCCATTGCCGAGAAGGCAGGTCTCACCAAGCGTACGCTCTACTACCACTTCAAAAGCAAGGATGACCTCGTCGCTGCCTATCTCGATGGTCGCGACCAGCCCAATCTGCAACAGATGGCCGGCTGGTTCGACGCCGCGGAAGGTGGGGCTGACCGCAGGATCGAGGCGATCTTCAGCAATCTGGCGCGGGTTGCACGCCATCCGAAATGGAAGGGATGCGGCTTTCTGCGCACGGCCGCGGAACTTGCCTCGATGCCCGGCCATCCGGCGGTCAAGGTCGGGTCGCGCCACAAGTCAAATTTTGAAACATGGCTGGCTGGCGCGTTGTCCGGGCATGACATTGAGGAGCCGCAAGCCTTGGCCCGCGAGATCGTGCTGCTGATAGACGGCTGCTTTTCGATCATGCTGATCCATCGCAATCCCGACTACATCGAAGCAGCAGGACGAGCCGCTGCCACACTTGTTGGGGCGAGATGCCGTAACAAGGACTGACCAACCGCGCTTGGAGCGTGGCCGGCAAGCATGGTATCGCAGGTGCCAGGAGGCGGCGATGCGTGTCATTTTCCGATGTGATCCAATGTTGGTTGAGCATTTGCCACGCCCGATCCTGGCGCGCAGCGCTCTGCCGGATTGGCTGCGTGCAATGCCCGCCACCGCCTACTCTGCGATCCATGGTCGCGACATTCGCACGCTCAAGCAGTGCCCACCGGTGGTCGACGCGATGACCTATGGCTTCATGGTCTTGCTGCCATGCGACGTCGTCGTCGACAAAGGCACTTTTTCCTGGGACTGGCAAATTCCAGAACCGGCCACAGAGAACCATCCCAGAGCGCCGCTGAGCTTTCACACGCCGGGGCAGCTCGCCGGAAGCCCGTTTGCCACGCCCAGCCAAGCCGCCCTCAAATTCAACAGCTTCTGGACCATCGAGGTCGAGGATGGCTGGTCACTGTTCGCGACACATCCTGTCAATCGCCAGGATCTTCCCTTCAGGCTGGTGACGGGCCTGGTGGATTCCGACCGATTCAGCGACGGCGGCATCAATTTCCCGGCGATCTGGACGGAGCCCGAATTCTCCGGCGTACTCCGGAAAGGAACTCCCGTCGCACAGTGCTTTGCGGTTCCGCGCGCCGCGCCGCAGCTGGAATACGAGGTGTTCGACGAGAAGCGACAGGCATCCTATGCGCAGACGGTCGCGGATGTCCTCTCAGCGCCCGGCGTCTACCGCAAGCGGTTTCGCGCCAGGCGGGGGCGCGCCACCGGCGAGTGAGCGACGCAGCGCTTCCTCATCGAGCCACAGCCTGCCGCTCGGCGCCGATGTGAGTGCCATGGCGATCACGCCGAAGGTGGATGGGCGCAGACGATAGGCCATCGAATACGCCGCCATGGCCCCGTCGAGGTCGCCGGTTTCCTGCAAGACGACGCCCAGATTGACGGCAGCCTCCGGCGCGTCCGGGCTCATCTCCAGCACCCGTCGATAGGCTTCGGCGGCGCTGCCGAACTTGCGCATGTCCTGGCGCACCAGTCCGAGGTCAAACCACGCGGCCGGATGCCCACCGCCGGCGACGGCGCGCTCGAGGAAGGCTTCCGCCTCCAGAGACTCGCCGCGTTCCCACGCAAGGTGCCCTAGGCGTGCCATTGCCTCCTTGGATTTTGGCTCCCTTTGCAAGACAAGTGTCCAACATTCGCGCGCAGCCGCGACATCGCCTGCCTGGTCGAGGGTACGTGCCCGCTCGAGCAGGATCTCCGCCTGCGATGATTGCCTTGCCGCGCGGTCCAGATGCTGCAACGCCGCTTCGAGCCTGCCTTGGGCCCGGGCAATCCGGCAGGCGAGAATCAAGGCTGGTACATTGTCCGGACGAGCGGCAAGGCTCGCTTCGATGCGCGCACGAGCCTCCGGCAAGTCGGCCCTCGCGAAGAGGACCGCGGCCATCAGATGGCAAAGCGCCGAATCGCCCGGGTGCTGCTTTAGGCCCAACTCGCACAAATCCACTGCCTGGCCGTGGTTACCGGAATTGAAAGCGGCCACAGCCCGGCGGATCAGATCTCCGCTTTCACCTTGATTGGTGTTCACCATTGCTTTGCCGTCCCCTCTACACCCCGAACGCCAGCCATGCCGTACCGACCACGAGCGTGATCAGCGTCAGCGGCAAGCCGACCTTGAAGAAGGCACCGAAAGACAATGGCGTCCCGGCAGCCTTGGACTGCTCGGCGACGATCAGATTGGCGACCGAGCCGAGCAGCGTGAAATTACCGGCAAGCGTCGAGCTCATCGCCACCACCAGCCAGGCCCGCTCGGGGTTTTCCAGCCCGGGTATGAAGGGCCGCAACGCCAGAACGGCCGGCACATTGCTCATGATGTTGGAGAGCACGGCGGTGAACCCGGACAAGCGCCAGACATCGTCCAGGCCGAGATTCTTGGCCGAAGCGATGAGATCAGGCGTCAGCAGCGTCTTTTCGGCGCCGGAGACGACCACGAACAGACCGGCGAACATGAACAGCAGCGGACCGTCGATCTCACGGTAGATGCGCTCCGGCTTGATGGCGCGGGTGAGCAGGAGAATGGCGCCGCCGATCAACGCCGCCTTGGCAACGGGAACGCCGGCGAAGAAGGCAACGGCCAGGCCGATGCAGACGATCACCGCCTTCAGCACCTGCCCGCGATGCACGCGGCCGCGCGCGACATGCGGCGTCAATTCAGCGGTGCGGGTGAATTCGGCCCGATAGACGATGCGCACGATGACGATGACCGCGACGAGGCCGAACAGGGCGACAGGTGCCAGCGCCGCCGAAAAGGCCGGATAGGAAATGCCCGACAGCGCGCCGATGACCATGTTCTGCGGATTGCCGGTGATGGTGGCGACGCTGCCGCAGTTCGACGCGGTGGCGGTGGCGATCAGATAGGGGATCGGATTGCGGTTGATGACGCGAGTGACGTGGACGACGATCGGCGCCATGACCAGGCAGATGGCATCGTTGACGAGGAAGGCCGACAGCACGCCGGTGAGCAGCGTCACCATCACCAGCAGCATGAACGGCGCGTGCGCATGTTCGATAGCGATGGCACCAAGGCCACGAAAGGCGCCGGAGACCTTCAGATGCGCCACCACGATCATCATGCCGAGCAGAAGCGTAATGGTGTCGAAATTGATCGCGCGGTAGGCATCTTCCATGCTGATCGCGCCGATGGCGATCATCGCGGCGCCACCAAGCAGCGCAATTCCCGCCCGGTCGAGACGCAGGCCAGGGATGCGGCCAATGGCGACGCCGGCATAGGTGAGGACCAGGATCAGCAGTGCCGCCGCGCCCATCAATGTCATCGGTAAGGAGCCCCGCTCGATCTGGTGGCGCCGATGCGGTCCGCCCGATGGTTCTTTTGCATGTCAGCTTTGGCGGTGTCGAGATTGATGACCAACGGAGTAGGCAGACCGTGGTTCCGCAGGTCGGTATCGCTAACGTCGATAGAAATCCAGCCGCTGCCGCAATGCCTGTGGCGAAAACAGCTGCTCGACGGTCTGCCGCGCCTTGTCGCCCACTCTCGCCCGCAGCGCCGGATCGGCTTTGAGCTCGGCCAGGATTAGCGCCGCCTGTTGCGTCGTCTCGAACAGAAAACCGTTTTCGCCATGGCTGATATGGTCGGCATAGCCGCCATGCGAATGGCAGACCACGGGCAAACCGCACGCCATCGCTTCGAAGACGACACGGCCGAATGTCTCCACATGCGAGCCGGTGCGATAGTAGAAGACGTCGAGCGTCGGCAGGAATTGTTCGGCGGGAAATTGGCCCTGCGGCAGGAGTTCGAGTTGCGGATGCGGCGCGAGCCTGTCCTTGAGCGGCATTCCGCCCTGGATCCGCACCGCGACGCCATCGGCCAGCAAGGCCTCGTAGAGCGCAACGTCGTCGGCATGATGCTTGTCCGCCGTGTCGCGGCTCAGCCGCCCCACCATGAACGGGCCGTCAGGCCTTGCCAGCCGCGGGGAGAAGCGATCGATATCGATCGGCGACGGATGCACGACACCTTCGACCTGCAGCATGCGCTTCTGGAAGTCGGAGATCAGCACCAGTTCGGCGTCCGGCCAGCCCAGCAGGCGCGGCATGCGCGTCGTCAGCGCGATGATCTTCGGGTGAAAGGTATTGAAGACATAGATCAGCCGGCGTGGCCGCGCGATCAGGTAAGGCCAGATTTTGTTGCGCCAATGCGCGCCGAGGAAGACATAGGTGCCGCCGTCCGGCACGTCGCGCGTTGCCGGCGAGACGCGATGAACCGGAAATTGCCGCACCAGTTCGTCGGACAGGCGCGATGAGGTTGCCCACAGACGCACCTGTTGGTCGGCACTCAACAGCCGATACAGGTCCAGGGTTTCGCGCTCGCTGCCGCCAAACGGGTTCTGAAAGCCGTTGAACAAATGGATCATGCGTTGCGCTTACCTGGGCGGCCCGGATGCCGGAGGAAGCACACCGGCAAGAAAGCGTCAAGGAAGCGGTCGGCGTCAGCATGCGCAGCAAGGCTGCGGTCAATGCACCGTGGCGACGCTGGGCTGAGACACCTGGGAGGCTTCCGTCGGGTCGAAGCTGACCTGATCGCGTCCATTCGACTTGGCGGCATAGAGCCGTCTGTCGGCGGCGGAGAAGATCGCCTCGTAAGTCGTCGGCCCACTGAAGCTGGTGCCGCCGATCGAGACGGAAAGCGGACAGGCGCGGCCACCGGGCGAAAAATCCATTTCGCGAATGCGTCGGCGAATGGCTTCGGCAACCAGCCAGGATTGCGAGGGGTCGACACCGGGAAGGAACACGCCAAATTCCTCGCCGCCGATGCGGCCGACGATATCGCTGCCGCGCAATTGTCCCTTGATCGCCTGCGCGATCAGCTTGAGCGCTTGGTCGCCGCAGTCATGGCCGAGGCGGTCGTTGATCAACTTGAAATGGTCGGCGTCGATGATCAGCAAAGCGCCGGAACGGGTATCTTCCTGCTTGCGGGTCTGCTCGAGATAGGCCTCGACCAGCATCGAGAAGGCGCCGCGATTCAGCACCGCCGTCAGGCTATCCGTCGCGGCAACGATGCTGAGATCACGCTGGGCTATGGCCAGTTGGCGGATCTTCCACATGAGGAAGAACAGAAACGACCCGCCCAGCACCAGAGGCAGCATGAGATCTGTCATTTGCGCGCGCCAAATGGCCTCGGGCGAGAGATAGGGGAAATTGAACGAATCAACGAAAACGCCACGGCAATGAAGAATGCCGTACCGGCGGCCGTGACAGCAATCACCCTGCCCCAGCTCGTCGGCGACAGATCGAGCTTCATTGCGTTCAACTCCGTTAGCCGTCGCTACTATGACGTACCAACGCAAACAAAATGATAAGACTTTCCCTTCAATTCGAGATCAGATGAGCGGAAGCCGGAGCATGCTGCCCGATAGGCGGCCGTGCTCCGGCGATGAAAGCAAGCTCGTTCACTGAATTGCAGGCGCAGGGAATCCCTGATGTCAACGGCTGGACGTCGGTCCACCCGCCTCGACGACGAAGGATGCCGCGATCAGGTCGTCTGCATCCAGTCGTAGCGAACCGTCGCCTACCCCCATGATGGCGGCGACCTTGTGGAAGGTCTTCATCTCATGATCGGATATTTCGGCATCCTGCATTCTGGCCTTGAGTTCAGCGATACGCCGCCCCAACGCAGGGGACGTTCCAATTTCACGTTTCGACATGGCCTGGTTTTCTCCTCCCCCAACCCGCTTTTGTTTTGCCTCGCCCATTCGCCGGTCCACATTGCCCTTTTTATGAGGCACGCGAATACAAGGCCCCGAACGCCTCATATGGGCTAAGGTTCCAATCCCGGCAGATCACGAAATAATTACGGGCCGCCCCGCGGGGTATGTCTTATTGCCCGGCCATCAGCACTAGCGTCACAACAGAGCTCCGCGCCTCGACCCGCTCCAGGCACCGACCCGGAATGTTCGGCCAGGTCGCGGTGACGCATTCCTTGTCAGTGACCGCAACGGGTTCACTGGGCTGGACGTCGGCCGCTTGAGTGGCTGTGGATGCGAAAAGAACCGTCTGCGTTATCAGCGCCGAGAAGACGGCAACCTGGAACAGCACGGCGGCGAAGGCGATTTTCTTGAGCATGCGAGGCAACGCGCCGGCGGGCAGCAGGTTCCCGCTGGTCATTTCTCGCGGCGCAGATCGACACCGTTCTGGCACGACGACAGGCGTCCTGCGCTCCCAAATATGAAAGAAAATAGCTCAGTAAAATCAGAGGTTATTGGCGATCCCGACAGGATTCGAACCTGTGACCATCGGCTTAGAAGGCCGGTGCTCTATCCAGCTGAGCTACGGGACCGCTGGCCGGCCCAAGGGGCCGGCTGGATATCTGGCGCTGGCCGCCGTTCAATGCGTCCAGGGCGTCCTGCGGTCATAGCGGAAATTCTCCGCATAGGAAATCTGGCGGCGCTTGGTCTCTTTCGGCTCCTCGACGCGGAAGGCAAGCCCTTCCTTTTCGGCGTAAGCCACGGCCTCTTCCCGTGTGTCGAAGGTGAGCCTGATCTGGCTTCTCATATCTCCGGACGTCGTATAGCCCATCAAGGGATCGATCTTCTTGCGCATCTCGGGGTCGAATTCCAGCACCCAGTGGCCGGTCTTGGCCTTGCCTGACTGCATAGCGGTTTTGGCTGGGCTGAAAATGCGCGCGGACATGGCCACCTCATTGTTGTGCAAGGCAGCATCGCCACCCTTCGCCCGTCATTACTGCGCAATGCGCATGGCGGCAAGGTTTTTGCACTTGCCATGTAACTCCGAAATGAATAGGCAACAGACCGTTCGGAGTGTAGCGCAGGCTGGTAGCGCATCTGGTTTGGGACCAGAGGGTCGGGAGTTCGAATCTCTCCACTCCGACCATCCCTCTCGAAAATGCAGTATCGAAAGTGGCGTGGCCACCTTGCGGCGCTCCGCTCGCGGGCCTTGCCGCGACAGTTTTCTGGTGCTTGTCTGATGCCGCAACGGGGAGCGCTTCGAATGGCAGCAAACGACAGGCCGGTGATCACCCGGAAAGGCCAGGAGAGCAACAAGACCAGCCAGTCCGGCGGCATGGCGCTGGTGACCGGGGTCGGGCCGCAACATACGTCGGCGACAAAGCTGTGGTTCGGCAAGGCCAGCAACGCGCCCGGCTTTCGTTCGCTGCCGCATCACCATGGCGAGGCGGAAACGGGTGCTTATCTGCTGTCCGGCAACGCCCGCATCTATTTCGGCGAGAACTACCAGGAGTTCGTCGAACTCTCGGCGGGCGACTTCATGTTCGTGCCGCCATTCCTGCCGCATCTCGAAGCCAATATGAGCACGACGGAGGAACTGTGGTGGCTGGCCTGCCGGACCCCTGAGAATATCGTGATCAATCTGCCAGACGTCGACGACGCCCAGCTCGCCGGCTACCGCCGCGCCTGACTGCTCCAGGCACTAGAAGGCAAGCTCGCCGGGCGAGAACCCCAAACCTCATTCCCGGCGAGCCTACAACCTGATTTGGAACGCAATCAGGACCGGGGTCAGCCGGCAAGCTGGTGTAGCAAGATGGATGCCAGCTGTTGTTTCCCGAAATGGGACACTGCGGACCGTTTTCAGGCCGCCCGAGGTTTTCTAAATCTCGAACTCGCGCTGCCCCTCATCCATGGCGCTGACGGTTTCGGCGGCAAGCGCTCGCGTGATCGGCGTCTTGCGCTCGAGCGCGGTGCGATCGAGCCGCTCCACCACGCGCATGGCTGTCGCCAGCGAGCGTTCGATGCGCCGCACCAGATACTGCACGACATGCGGTTCGACCTCGACCTGGCGGTCGGCGAACAGTTTGGTGATGACACCGGCGAGCAGCAGGTCGTCGGGTTCATGGATTTCGACCGTCGCCGCCGCCTTCAGCCGCGAAGCCAGGTCGGGCAGCGAGACGCCCCAGGCGGAGGGAAAACGCCGTGCGGTCAACAGCAGCGTCGAGCCGGCACCGCGCACCGCGTTGATCAGATGGAACAGGCCTTGTTCGTCGATCGCGCGCGTATCGACATCGTCGATCAGTGCCGGCCGGGCGCCGAGACTGGCGATGCTGTCACCAATCCGCCCGGCATTCACGGCCACCGCGTTGGCGCGCGCGCGCCAGATGGCTGCCAGATGCGTCTTGCCGGAGCCGGCGGGACCTGCCAGCACCACCACCGGTGAGGGCCAGTCCGGCCAGCGGTCAACCAGTGCGGCCGCCTGGTTGTTGGTGCCGGAAACGACCAGTTCGTCGCGCGAATAGCCGGTGCCGTGGCCGAGATCGAGCGGCAGTTGGCGCGGCGGATCGGTTTTCTGGGCGGTCACTTCAGCGACGCGGTTGCGTGCGGTGGCCGCCGCCGCGATCGGCCGGCAGCGGTGGCGCGGGCTCTGTCGCGTGGCCCTTGTAGAGCGGCGATTCGAGATAGCGGGCGATGGCAAAGCGCACCAGCACGGCGACAGCGGCGGAAGCCGGCACGGCAATCAGCAGGCCGACAAAACCGAACAGCGCGCCGAAGGCAAACAGCGCGAACATCAGCCATACCGGGTGCAGGCCGACGCTTTTGCCGACCAGCCTGGGCTGCAGGATGTTGCCTTCGATGAACTGGCCGATGAAGAACACCACAGCAACCGCAACGATCATCGTCCAATCGGGCCAGAACTGGACGAAGGCGACGCCGACGGCCAGCACGAGACCGGTCAGCGAGCCGACATAGGGAATGAAGGAAATCAGCCCGGCGAACAGCCCGATGAGGATGGCGAAATTCAACCCGGTCAGCGTCAGGCCGGTGGCGTACATGGCGCCCAGCACCAGGCAAAGCGTGCCTTGGCCGCGCACGAAGCCGGCGGTCGCCGTGTTGATGTCGCGTGCGATGGCGCGCACGGTCGCGACATTGTCGCGCGGCACCCAGCTGTCGATGACCGCCACCATGCGGTCCCAGTCGAGCAGCATGTAGAAGGCAACGACCGGCGTCACCACGAACAGGCTGACCACTGAGACCAGCGCCATGCCGGAACTCCACAGCGAGGTGAAGACTGTGGTGATCAGGCCAAAGCCGGACGTCAGCAAGGAATTCAGCCCATCGCGCAAGCCATTGGCGTTGACGCCGAATTTCTGCTCCAGCCATTTCGGATCAAAGGAGGTGATCAGGCTCTGCAGCCGGGTCAGGTACTCCGGCAGCTTGCCGGCGAAATCGGCCATCTGCGTCGCCAGCACCGGGATGAGGATGACGAAAGCCAGCACCAGCACGATCAGGAAGGTGATGAGGATGACCACCGTCGCCATGAAACGCGACAGGCCGAGACGCTGCAGCCGGTCGGCGACCGGATCGAGGAAATAGGCAAGCACCATGCCGGCGACGAAGGGCAGCAGGATGCCACTGAAGACATAAAGAAAAAGCGCCAGGATCGCCGCACCAGCCAGCCAGAAGAAGATCTGCCGGCGGAACGCGGACGCCGCGGCAAGATCGGCGGCCGCAGCCTCGACCACCGCCGCCTCTTTCTCAGATGTCCGGATTGGAGCCTTCGCCATAGCCGCTCATATGCCTCAGCCAAGCCACGAGATAGGCCGCGGCCGAAGCCACGGTCAAGACCCCGGACAGCAATATGAGGGCCGGCCGCAGCGGGTCGAGGTGCACGGCAAAGGCAAGTTCGCCCAGCACGACAGCCGCCAGCACGATCTGGGCGGCGGTATTGGCCTTCGACACCAGAAACGGTTTTATCTCGACCGGATGGGCCATCACCGTGGATAACAGGACCGCGCAGACGATCAGCGCGTCGCGCGACACCATGGTGACGACCAGCCACAGCGGCAATTGCCCGATGAAGCCCATGACGACGAACACCGAAACCAGAAGCAGCTTGTCGGCCATCGGATCGAGATAGGCGCCGAGCCTGGACTGCTGGTTGAAACGGCGGGCAATGAAGCCATCGACGCCGTCCGAGACGCCGGCAATGACGAAGCCGGCAAAGGCCCAGTCCCAGCGCGCCTGCAGCATGGCCAGCACCACGGCGGGCACCAGCAGAAGCCGCAGGATGGTGATCAGGTTGGGGATGGTCAAGGTGATGTCCCGTCCTCTCCGGTCGGAGATAGATGATGGAGATGGAGAGGCGCCGCAAGCTCCGTGCCGAGCAATTCGGCCGCCACTGTGTTCGCCGCGAATGCCGGAAGTTCTATCCACGCTTTTGTCAGGCCAAATGGCGCTCGGTTCCGCCGTTATCCTTGCCCCCCGAAACCATTCATGCGAAGAGCCCGCAAACGAGCAGGAAAATTGCGATGAGCAAGCGCGACACCAGCCAAGACAAAACGGCCAAGCGCAGGAACGGGCTCACCTATGCCGAGGCCGGCGTCGATATCGATGCCGGCAATCTCATGGTCGAGAAGATCAAGCCGCTGGTGCGCGCCACGCGCCGGCCGGGCGCGGATGGCGAGATTGGCGGTTTCGGCGGCCTGTTCGACCTCAAGGCTGCCGGCTTGACCGATCCCGTGCTGGTCGCCGCCAATGACGGCGTCGGCACCAAGGTCAAGATCGCCATCGATGCCGGCAAGCACGACACGATCGGCATCGACCTCGTCGCGATGTGCGTCAACGACATCGTCGTGCAGGGCGCCGAGCCACTGTTCTTCCTTGACTATTTCGCCACCGGCAAGCTCGACCCCGACCAGGGCGCGGCGATCGTCGGCGGCATTGCCGAAGGCTGCCGACAGGCCGGCTGCGCGCTGATCGGCGGCGAGACGGCGGAAATGCCGGGCATGTATCACGGCAAGGACTATGACCTCGCCGGCTTTGCCGTGGGCGCGGCTGAACGCGGCCAGCTTTTGCCCACCGACGACATCGTCGAAGGCGACGTGCTCTTGGGTCTCGCTTCCTCGGGCCTGCATTCGAACGGCTTCTCGCTGGTGCGCCGCATCGTCGCCACCAGCGGCCTGGCGTGGAGCGACCCGGCGCCGTTCAACGACGAGGCAACGCTGGCCGAGGCGCTGCTCGAACCGACCCGCATCTACGTCAAGTCGATCCTCAAGGCCATTCGCAACACGCATGGCATCAAGGCGCTGGCGCACATCACCGGTGGCGGCTTCCCTGAAAACATTCCGCGCGTGCTGCCCAAGGATTTTTCGGCCGAACTCGATCTCGAAGCCATCGACGTGCCGGCGGTGTTTTCGTGGCTTGCCAAGACCGGCGGCGTAGCGCCGGATGAGATGATGCGCACGTTCAATTGCGGCATCGGCATGATCCTGGCGGTCGCCTCCGGCCAGGCGGCGCAGGTCGCCGCCGTGCTGCAGGAAGCCGGCGAGACGGTGACGCCGATCGGCCGCATCGTGCCGCGCCGCGACGCCGGCGTCATCTATCGGGGCTCGATCGGCCTATGAGCACGCAGAGAAAGCGCACAGTCGTCCTGATATCGGGGCGCGGCTCCAACATGACCGCGCTGATCGCGGCGGCCAGCGACCCGGCCTTCCCGGCCGAGATCGTCGGCGTGATTTCCGACAAGGCGGACGCCGCCGGCCTCGGCATCGCCCGGGCGCGCGGCATCTCCACGCAGATCATTGCCCGCGCCGACCATGGCAGCAAGCAGGCGCATGACGCGGCGATCGACGCCGCTCTCACGGCCTTCAATGCCGAGATCGTGGCGCTGGCCGGCTACTTGCGCATCCTCTCCGCCGGCTTCGTGCAGAAATGGCAGGGCCGCATGATCAACATCCACCCTGCCCTGCTGCCGGCATTCAAGGGCCTCGACACCCATGCGCGCGCCCTGGCCGCCGGCCTGCGCATCCATGGCTGTACCGTGCATTTCGTCACGTCCGAGATGGATGACGGCCCGATCATCGCCCAGGCGGCCGTGCCGGTAATGGTCGGCGACAATGCCGATACGCTGGCTGCCCGCGTCCTGAAAGCCGAGCATCGGCTCTATCCGCTGGCACTGGGACTCGTTGCTGAAGGCAAGGCACGCATGGAAGCTGGGCGCACGGTGCTTGCCCACTTTGCCGACGATGCCGACAACGGCACCTCGGTGGTGATGGCGCCCGATCCGCTGCGCGAGGAAGCCGATCTCGAGCATCTGGCTCGGATTACGCCCTGAGCCGAGAACACGGGCATGAAACAACTGCTTCTGCTTCGCCATGCCAAATCGAGCTGGGACGACCCTGATCTCGATGATTTCGATCGGCCGCTCGCCGAACGCGGATTGAAGGCGGCCAAATTGATGGGGCGGGAGCTTGCGGCGCGCGACTGGCTGCCCGACCAGGTGCTGGTGTCGTCGGCCATGCGCACCCGCGACACCTGGCGGCTGGTCGCCGCGGAACTGCCGGCGCATCCCCGGGTCGTGTTTGCCAATGCGCTCTACGATGCTTCGGCGGCGGATGTTCTGAGCCAGATTCGCCTGGCCGACCCGCCGAGCGGCTGCCTGGCGGTGGTCGGCCACAATCCGGGCCTGGAATATCTGGCGAAACAGCTTGCCGGTTCAGGCTCGGAGGCCAAAGCCCGCAAGAGGCTCGAGGAAAAGTTTCCGACGACGGCTCTTGCGCGCTTTGTCTTCGAGGGCGATTGGTCCGGCCTGTCGTCCGGGCGGCTGACGCATTGCCTGCGCCCGAAGGATCTGAACTAGAAGTCCGCTGCGGACAGGGGCGGCAGGCAAGCCCGCGGCCGAGACCTCAGTTCCCCCAGATGCCCTGACCGGGTTCCGGCCACTCGGTGGTTGTCTTCATCTTGGTGTCGGCTGCCTTTTGCCCGGCCATATCCGTGTTCTCGACCGCGCCGGTGACGGCATGATCCACGCCGGCAACCGAAGCAACCGGCTGGTTGGCATTGTCGGAACCATAATGGTCACTGCCGGCAAAGGCGCCGCTGGTCGCAACGAGGATAGCGACGGTAGCAAGAGCGATCTTGTTCATTTCAATCTCCTGTTTCATCCGTTGGGCGGCGTCTTGGGAGGACGGTTCCGCTAAGGACAAGACCCGATGTCGTCAGGTTTTATTCCTGAAGCTGCACGCTTTTTCTGCCGGGTGCGAAGAGCGGCTGCTCCGATGCCAGCCCGGTCCCTGCCCTGTCGCGCAAAAAACAAGAGCGGCGGGCCAAGCCCACCGCTCTTTGTTATCGAGGACTGCTGCGAAGAACAGCGTTGGCTCAGTTGCCCCAAATGCCCTGGCCGGATTCCGGCTGGTTCGAATCGGGCGTCAGCTTGAAGCCGTGGTGCTCGACCGGCTTGCGGATCGAAGCCGTGCGGCCGTGGTCATATTACCCGCGGGTGCGGTGACGGCAAGCTGGTTGTCGGTGGCCGAGTGATAGTTGTCGCTGCCGGCGAACGCGCTGCCCGTGGCAATGAGGATGGCGGCGGCGGTAAGTGCGATCTTGGTCATTTTCTTTACTCCAGTATTCCTGGTTCTGTCCGTCAAGTGGCGTGCCCTTGGGAGGAATTTCGCGTCGCTCGGACAGGCTGGAAGTGGGTTTTTCGTTCGTCGACTTCCAATCACGAAGATGTGCCATCACGTGCCGGATCCACATCTTGAACTTCGGCCAAGGGATCAATCGTCAAGAATTTTATTGATCGATAACATATTGTTATAGGAAAACTGCCAACGCATGGTGCGGCGATTCATCGAGCTGGCGTCGACCCTCCGCTCACGGTTCGTCAACATAACTTGAACCGATCGGTTCGATTTTCGATCGGCATTCCCGCGTGCATAAAAAACAAGAGCGGCGGGCCAAGCCCACCGCTCTTTGTCGTCTTCCGGGGATTGAAGGAATTAACGGCCCCAGATGCCCTGGCCCGACTGAGCCGGCACCTTGGCATTGGCGTCGCCCTGTGTCTTTACGGACTTGGCGATCGAACCGGTATGCGTGGTGTCGATGTTGGCGGACGACTGGCTGGCAACCGGCTGGTTGACGTTGTTGGAACCATAGTTGTCGCTGCCGGCGAAAGCGGTGCCCGTGGCAACGAGGATGGCGGCGGCGGTGAGTGCGATCTTGGTCATTTTAAGTACTCCTGAATTCAAATTTGGGTTGATATCGGCAGTCGCGATTAGCGGCCGAAGAGGTTGAGGTCAGCGCCCTGCGGGGCCTGGACGGACGCAGCGGTCGACTTCGAAATCGAAGCGGTGACCGAATGGTCGACAGTGGCGGCGGGCTGATTGGCATTGGCGGAGCCATAGTTGTCGCTACCAGCAAAGGCGGTGCCCGTGGCTACGAGGATCGCGGCGGCGGTAAGAGCGATCTTGGTCATTTTGGTTACTCCAGTATTCCTTTTCCTGTCCGTCTAGTGGCGTGCCCTCTGTGGGGAATTCGCGTCGCTCAGACCACCCCGAAGTAGGGGATGCTTTTTGCGATTACCAGTCGCGCCGGTTTTGCATAATTTCCTTATATTATAGACAATGAATATTGCATTGCAGCAATTTTGACGCAATTTATGTAACAATTTCAATATACCAAGCTCAGCGCTCCCAACGAAACCGGAGTGCTTTTGGAGGTCATTGTTCACTGTTTGCGATACAATCTGTCAATCAGAACCGAACCGTTCGGTTCGATTTGAGGGTGAAAACAGACCTACCTGAACCTGCAAGGACCTGTTGTTAGCCCTAGCCAAGATCGCATTTGTCTTGCGTTGAGATCGATCCTGTCGCTCATTCAGAAGAGATCAGGGGTGCCGCGGCCGATCAGGCCCAAGGCGACCCGCTGGCGGATGAGATCCGGACTGCCATAGATATGCGACTGCTGCTTGTTGAGGACAATCGCGAACTGGCCAACTGGCTGGGCAAGACCCTGCGCCAGGCGAATTACGTGGTCGACATTGTCCATGACGGCGAGGATGTCGAGCACGCGCTGGCGGCGGGCGATCATGCGCTCGTCATCCTCGACCTGGCGCTGCCGCGCATGGGCGGGATGGAGGTGCTGCGCATGCTGCGGGCGCGCGGCAATGCGGTACCGGTGATCGTGCTGACCGCCAATGCCAGCCTCGACGGCCGGGTCAAGGGCCTCAATGAGGGTGCCGACGACTATCTGGCCAAGCCCTTCCAGATCGAGGAGCTCGAAGCGCGCATCCGCGTGCAGCTGCGCCGCGCCAATGACCGCACCGCGCCCGTCGTTGCCTGCGGCGATCTCGTCTTCGACACCAACACAAGGTTGTTTTCGCTTGCCGGCGAGACGCTGGCACTGACACCACGCGAACACGCGGTGCTGGAGCAATTGATGGTCAAGGCCGGGCGCACGGTGAGCAAGGCGGCGCTGTCTGCGGCGATCTACGATTTCGAGACCGACGCCGACCCCAGCGCCATCGAGATCTATGTCCACCGCGTGCGCAAGAAGCTCGAGGGGTCTCGAGTCCAGATCGCCACCTTGCGCGGCCTCGGCTATCTCTTGCGGCAAGAAGATCCGGCGCCATGACGATTAGGGCACGATGAGGATTAACAGTCTCCGCTTGCAGCTTTTGGCCTGGGTGGTGTTGCCGCTCGCCGGGCTCGCGACCATCAACCTGTGGACCAGCCACCGCAACGCGCTGGCAACCGCGGACCTTGTCACCGACCGCATGCTGATGGGCTCGGCGCGAGCTATTGCCGAACGTGTCGCCGTGGCCGACGGCGTGCTCGACGCCACGATACCGCCGGCGGCGATCGAAATGTTCGATACTGGTGACCAGGACAGCGTCTACTACCATGTCAAGACGGCTGGAGGGCGGCTGCTGACCGGCTACCCGGACCTGCCGGAGGCACCGAAGTCATCCAACACCGAGGCAAGCTATCGCGACCATCGGCTGAGGCTGCTTACCTTCAGCCACGCGGTGGTCGGTGCCGGCAACGATTCGCCGATCGCCGTTACCGTTGGCGTCTCGCTTGCCGGACACGACGCCATGGTGCGGCGTCTTTGGTTTGGCGCTTTTGCCCAGCAGCTGGCACTGGTGGCGATTGCGGGCTTGTTCGTTCTGCTGGGTCTGCATCGTGGCCTTGCACCCCTGATCCGCTTGCGCGACGCGGTGCGCTCGCCGCGCCGAAGCGACCTTGACCCCGTCGAAGTTCCGGGCGCGCAGAACGAGATCCGCCCGCTGATCGACGCGCTGAACGCCTATATGCAACGGGTGCGGGCGCAGATGGCGGCGCAGCGCCGCTTCATCGCCAATGCGGCACACCAATTGCGCACCCCACTGGCGTTGCTGTCGACGCAAGCGAGCTATGCGCTTCGCGAAACTGTACCCGACGCGCGCCAGGAAGCGCTGGTGGCGCTGCAGGCAAGCTCCGGCAAGCTGGCACGATTGGCCGAACAGTTGCTCACTCTGTCACGTGCCGAACCGGGTAGCCGGCGGCCGCGCGCCGACCGCATCGACCTGACCGAGGCCGCCAGGCATGTGCTGGAAACGCAGGCGCCGACTGCAATCGCCCGAAACATCGATCTCGGCCTCGAGGAGACCGGCCCCGTGCCGGTCATCGGCGACGGCACCATGCTGCGCGAGATGATCGTCAACCTTGTCGACAACGCGCTACGCTACTCCGGGGCAGGCGGCAGCGTCACGGTGAGACTGGCGGCCGTGGACGGCGAAGCTGTGCTGACGGTCGCCGATGACGGGCCCGGCATTCCGATCGACGAGCGCGATCACGTCTTCGAGCGCTTCTACCGCATCGCCGGCTCGACCGAGGAAGGCAGCGGGCTGGGGCTCGCCATCGTGCGCGAGGTCGTCGAAAATGCCGGCGGCCGCGTCACCCTCGGGGATGGCGCGGCCGGCGGTCTGGTGGTTGAAGTGCGGCTGCCGCTGGCGGGCAGCTAGTATACTTCGCCGCTCACTGCGTCTCGTGCAAAGGCTGGGGGCGCCATTTTGCGAGGCGATTCTCGACCATCGTCATCAGGTACTCGGCACCGAGCGCCACCACCATGACGATGACGATCGCGGCGTACATGCCGGCGGCGTCAAAGGACCCCTTGGCGATGTTGATCAGCAGGCCGATGCCGAAGCGCGCGCCGACGAACTCGCCAACGATCGCGCCGATGATGGCAAAGCCGAAGCTGACATGCAGGCTGGCGAAGATCCAGCTCATCGCCGAAGGGACAATCACCGAGCGGGTCAATTGCCAGTTGGACGCGCCGAGGATGCGGGCATTGGCGATCATAGCCCTGTCGGCTTCCCGCACGCCCTGGAATGCGTTGTGGAAGACGACAAAGAAAACCATCACGAAGGCAAGCGCCACTTTCGAGGCGAGGCCGAGGCCAAGGATCATGATGAAGATCGGCGCCAGAACCACGCGCGGAATGGAATTGATCACCTTGATGTAGATCGAGAAAATGTCGGCGGCCATGCGGTTGCGACCGAGCGCCACGCCGACGATGATGCCGGCGACCGAGCCGGTCACGAAGCCGATGACCGATTCCTCCATGGTGACATAGAGATGATACCAGAGCGGCCCCTCGGACGTTCCTTCCGTCGTCCATTCATAGAGCCGCTGCGCGATCGCGCTCGGCATCGCGTAGAAGAACGGATCGATCCAGGCCTCGCGCGCGGCGACCTCCCAAACGCCTAGAAAGGCAACGAGAATGGCGACCCGCCAGAAAATCACGGTGCGGCGACGGTGCTGCGATGCCTTTGCCGCGGCCGCTTCGATTTCCGCGTCTGATGTACCAGGCTTGAAAGCCCCTGCTCTGATGTCGATGGCAGCATCTGTCATGGCGTTCCTCCTCAGGCTGCCGCACGCGCATAGCTGGTCTCGACCTCTTCCTTGAGGTCGGCCCAGATGGTGCGCGAGTAATTGATGAAGCTCTGCTCGTAGCGGATATCGGCGACGACGCGCGGGCGCGGCAGATCAATCGTGTAGACCGATTTTACCGTGGCCGGCCCGGCGGTCAGGACATAGACCTTGTCGGCAAGTGCGATCGCCTCTTCGAGGTCATGTGTGACGAAGACCACGGAAGCCTTTGCCTCAGACCACAGGCGCAGCAACTCCTCGTGCATCAGAACGCGCGTCTGTACGTCAAGCGCTGAAAACGGCTCGTCCATTAGAAGGATCTCTGGGCCGTTTATGAAGGTCTGTGCCAGCGCCACGCGTTTGCGCATGCCGCCGGAAAGCTGATGCGGATAATGGTGCTCGAAGCGCGACAGGCCGACGCGCGCTAGCCAGTCGCGTGCCGCCGCCGTGGCATCGGCCTTGGCTCGGCCGCGAAACAGCGGGCCGGCCATCACGTTCTCGATCACGGTTCGCCAAGGGAACAAGGCATCGCTCTGGAAGACAAAGCCGATGCGCGGGTCTATTCCCTTGACGGGGGCGCCCATCACACGAACCTCGCCGGCACTCGGGCTTGCCAATCCCGTGACCAGGTTGAGGGTGGTGGATTTTCCGCAACCGGTTGGACCGACAACGGCAACGAATTCGCCGCGCTCGACGGTCATGGTGAAATCGCGCAGCGCTGTCAGCGATTTGCCGGTAGGCGAGAGGAAGCGACGGCTGACATTGATCAGTTCGATCGCGGGTGTGGTCTTTTCAGGGGCCATGGTGAAACTCCGGGTTCGAGCGGACGCCCGCCGTCGGCCAGGGCCGCCGGACGTCGAGAACTGACGATTGCCGGCGCGATGTCGCACATCGCGCCGGCTCGGCCTGCTACTTGGCGTTCTTGACGAATTCCGAGGTGTAGGTCTTAGAGAGGTCGATCTGCTTGCCCTGCAGTTCCTTCTTGAAGGCTGAAAGAACCGTCAGCACCGTCTCCGGTCCACCTGCAGGCATGATCCCGTCAGGGGTGAACATCGCCTTGCCGGCATCGAGGGCCTTCACATAGCCTTCCTTGTCGCCGACATAGTAGTCCTTCGGCATCTTGTCGGCGATCTCGGCGCCGCTATGCGTGTTGATGAACTTCTGTGTCTTGACGAAGGCATTGGCCAGCTTCTGCACGGTGTCCTTATGCGCTTCGACCCAGTCGGTCTGCATATAGAGGGATGCGGCCGGGTAAGTGCCGCCGAGCGCAGCCTTGGTGCCCTCCATTGTGCGCATATCGATAAGAACGGTCGCTTCGCCGGTTTTTAGCAGCCGGGTGATCGTCGGCTCGGTCGTCATGCCTGCCTGGATCTTGTCCTGCTGCATGGCGGCGATGAAGGTGGTGCCGGCGCCAACCGGAACCGAGGTAAATTCGCCGAGCTTCAAGCCGTTCTTGACGGCGAGATATTCCGTAAGAAAATTCGTCGATGAGCCCAGACCGGTCACGCCCAGGCTCATTCCCTTGAAGTCGGCGGGCGATTTGATCTCTGGATGCTTGGTCGAAACAAGCTCGACCTCGCCCGGTGCCTGGCTGAACTGGACAATCGATTCGACGAATTTGCCCTTCGCCTGCAAATCTATGCAGTGATCGTAGAAGCCGACAACTCCTTGCACGGCGCCTGCGAGCATCTCGTTTTCGGCATCGACGCCGGCCGGCTCATTCAGCAGCTCGACGTCGAGGCCCTCGTCCTTGAAGTAACCGAGCGCTTCGGTCAGCTTGGCTGGCAGATAAATCTGTTTCTCGTAACCGCCGACCATGATGGAGACCTTCTCGTCGGCGCGTACGGACGGCGCTGACAAGGCCATGGTGGCGACGAGTGCGGTTGTGGCGGCTGAATCAAGCAGAATTCGCGCGAGCGACATGGCCTCTTCCCTTTGTTCGTGTCCCGCGCCCCTCTCTCCCATCGTTTTTGCACGACAATATGGGGGCGCCACTCAACAGTTATGGCACCAACCTTTCAGCCAGCTTTCAAGGAAAAGCTGAAAATCAAAGCTTACAGATTGGTACTGCGGCTGCCGGCCCCCATAGGGCGGACATGCCGTGACAACGCACGGCCGCTCAATCGTTCATCCCCAGCACGTCGCGCATGTCATATTCACCAGGCGAGCGTCCCGACACCCAGAGTGCCGCGGCAATGGCACCACGGGCAAACATGATGCGGTCGCCGGCGGCATGCGACAAGGTCACAAGCTCGCCTTCGGCACAGAAGCTGACGCTGTGTTCGCCGACGATGCTGCCGCCGCGAACCACCGCAAAACTGATCTCGCCGGCCGGACGCGCTCCGGTGACGCCGTCGCGGACGCGCTTGGCGACCGTTTCCAGTTCGATGCCGCGTCCACCGGCAACGGCCTGCCCAGCATCAGCGCGGTGCCCGACGGCGCATCGATCTTGTGGCGATGATGCGCCTCGAAAATCTCGGCATCCCAGTCCGTTGCATCGAGCGCTCTCGCCGCCTGCTCGACCAATCCGACCACCATGTTCAGCCCGAGCGAAAAGCTGCCGGAGCGGACGATGGGAACCGTTTTCCCGGCGTCGGCGATGGTGGCCAGTTCGGCGGCATCGAAACCGGTCGAACCGATCACCAAAGCGGGGCCGCCGCGGTTTGCGCAAAGCCTTGCCAGTTCGGCTGATGCAGCAGGCGTGGTGAAATCGATCACGACATCGGCCTTGGCAAGCGCCTCGTCGCGGCTCACCAGCCCGTCACCGACACTGCCTGGGCGATGGAAGCGGGCGGTAAGCGCCAGCCGCGGATCGGCCTGAACGGCGTCCGCCATCTGGCGGCCCATGCGGCCGAGCGCCCCGGCGATGGCGATCCCGATCGGCGGTTGCGCCATGGCGTCGGCTATTTCCACATGCCGCGCATGCGTGCGCCGATGTCGACGCGCACTTCCGGCCGGGGCGCCCTGCCCTGTGCTTCTTGCGCGCTCGGCCATGACACCTGCTGGAACGCAGCGAGGATCGAGGCCGGGATGAAGCGGGTGCGCGAGGCATAGAGATGACGGTCGCCGCGCGCCGCCTGGCCGTGCGGAAAGAAGCGCTGCGGCATGACGAGGTTGAGATTGTCCTTGGCCCGCGTCATCGCAACATAGAGCAGCCGGCGTTCCTCCTCGATGTCCTCCTTGGTGCCGACACCGAGATCGGCCGGAATGCAGCCATCGACCGTGTTGAGCACGAAGACATTCTTCCACTCCTGGCCCTTGGCCGAGTGGATGGTCGACAGGATCAGATAGTCCTCGTCGCGATGCGGCGGTCCGGCCTGGTCGCTGGTCGCGTCCGGCGGATCGAGCGTCAGTTCGGTCAGGAACCGTTCGCGCGAGGCGTAACCTGAGCCGATCTGCTCGAGCTGCAACAGGTCGGCGCGGCGCGTGATCGCGTCCTCGTGGATACGCTCCAGATGCGGCTCGTACCAAAGCCTGACCTGTTCAAGGTCGGCCGGCCATTTGGCGCCGGCCCGCAGGCCGGCATAGAGCGAGACGAAGCCCGACCAATCATCCGCCGCGCGCTGCGGCGGCCGCCAGCCGGCCAAGCCCATAGCCTCATCCAGTGCCGTGGTCATCGTCTCGACAATCTGTCCGGCGGCCGAGGGGCCAATGCCCGGCATCAACTGCAGGACGCGAAAACCGGCGACACGGTCGCGCGGGTTTTCAGCAAAACGCAGCACCGCCAGCACATCCTTGACATGCGCGGCGTCGAGGAATTTCAGGCCACCGAACTTGACGAAGGGAATGTTGCGCCGTGTCAGCTCGATTTCCAGCGGCCCGCTGTGGTGCGAGGCGCGAAACAGCACCGCCTGCGATTTCAGCGCCGTGCCGGCCTCGCGCTCGGCAAGGATCGTATCGCAGACGAAGTTGGCCTGCTCGACCTCGTCGCGCACGCTGACCAGCCTTGGCTTGTCGGTGGATTTGCGCTCCGACCACAGGTTCTTCGTAAAACGCTCCGAGGCCTCGCCAATCACCGCATTGGCGGCGGCCAGAATGGTCTCGGTCGAGCGATAGTTGCGCTCCAGCATCACCACATCGGCGGCTTGCGCGAACTGCTTGGGGAAATCGAGGATGTTGCGCACCTCGGCGGCGCGGAACGAATAGATCGACTGCGCATCGTCGCCGACCACGGTCAGCCCGGCGCCGTCGGGTTTCAGCGCCATCAGGATCGAAGCCTGCAGCCGGTTGGTGTCCTGGTATTCGTCGACCAGCACATGATCGAAACGCCCGCCGAGATGCGCCGCGATTTCCGGCTCGGCCGTCATCTGCGCCCAGTAGAGCAGCAGATCGTCGTAATCGAGCACGTTCTGCGCCTGCTTGGTCTCGACATAGCCGGCGAAGAGCAACTTCAGTTGATCGGCCCAGCCAGCGCACCAGGGGAAGGCAGAGCCCAGCACTTCGCCCAGCGGCGCCTGCGCGTTGACGGCGCGCGAATAGATGGCAAGGCAGGTGCCCTTGGTCGGAAAGCGCGCCTCCGTCTTGGAGAAACCGAGTTCGTGGCGCACGAGATTCATCAGATCGGCGGAATCCTCGCGGTCATGGATGGTGAAGGCCGGATCGAGGCCGATCTCCAGCGCATAGTCGCGCAACAGGCGCGCGCCGATGCCATGAAAGGTGCCGGCCCAGGTCAGCGCATCGGTGATGACCGCGGCGTCACGGCCGAGCACTTCGCCGGCGATGCGTTCGACGCGCTTCGCCATTTCGGACGCGGCGCGTCGCGAAAAAGTCATCAGCAGGATGCGGCGCGGGTCTGCGCCCTTGACGATGAGATGAGCGACGCGATGCGCCAGCGTATTGGTCTTGCCCGAGCCGGCGCCGGCAATGACCAGCAGCGGCCCTGCGATCTTGCCGTCGCCATGCTCGACGGCCTGGCGCTGGGCATCGTTCAAGCGAGCGAGATAGGCGGGCGCGACGGTCGATTCCAAAAAGGTCGAATCATGGGCGGCGAGGTTCATCGCCCATCAAGCATCGTTTCCGCTTTGTTCGCAACAAGTAAGCGGTATGACGAATTAGCGCCGGGGATCGACACCCATGGCCACCGATTGTCGGCGCAGAGCGTCGCGGTCGCTTCTCGATGCGGGTAACAGAAGGGGATCGATGTCGTCGGGCACATCATCGATCATCCTGCGCGCGAGACGGTAGGTGACATAGGCAAAGGTGCCGGCCAGAAGCAAACGGATCATGCGGCGGTCTCCTCTAATAGAGATCAACCGCAGGCGTGGCGTTTTGTTCCCGCAACGCTGGTTCGCAACCAAACCAACATCGCCTCGTTTTGAGACTGGAGGCTCGTTGTGGGATTGGAGATCGTAGCGATGAAAAAGCTAGGATTTAGCCTCGTTCTGGTGGCTTTGGCTGTCTCGGCCTGCGACAACAAACTGCCACCGACGAAGGCTCCTGGTGCCGAACAAAGTTTTCACGCCGGCAATCCTGTCATGAACGCAGGGACTGCCGGCAAGTGAATATGTTCCGTGCAGTCAGGTGATAGTCGGGACGTCAGGCATTGCCGCGATGCACTCCTCAAGGCGCTCGAGGCGGAACTTGGCGTTGCGCAGTTCGTGCCCGGCTTCCTGTCGTTGCTGACGGCCCCGGGACGGTGACGCCGCCGTGAGGTTTCTTTCGAGTTCAGCGATGCGCGCGCGCACCTGCCGCGCCTCGTCCTGACGCAACGCTTTTATCCAGCCTCGCCCGCGCATCCGTCTTCCCGCAAAACCCCAAAGACCTGCGGCTTTTCATGCCAGAAAGATTTTAACTTCCGGCAAGTGCGAACATTCTAAATTTAATGAGCACTAATTTAGCGGCCTGTCGCCGCAATGAAGAAGGCCGGCGCCGCTTGGGAGGAGAAGGCGCCGGCCAAGCGGATAAGAGGTCCGCCGCGTAGCGGAGGTTAGCTGAGTCTTTCCGTTGCGTCATTGAGGATCGTCGTTTGATAAAAACGTACAAAGCCGGGTTCGAGCACCCAATCAAACCACGATCATCTGCCGGTCCCGTTGCCCAGTCTTTGCCTGACGATGGCGACATGGAAGTTCGTGCCGAACAACAACCCGTCATCGTTGAAGTCGTAGCTGGAATTGTGCAGCGGCGCCGAGGCCTCACCATTGCCGAGGAAGACGAAGCAGCCCGGCACGTGGTCGAGGAAGCGGGCAAAATCCTCCGAAGCGGTCATCGGCTCGCGGGCGACTGCGATATTGCCCGGCTCGAAGACGTTTCCCGCGGCGGCGAAGGCCGCGTCAACCAGTTCGGCATCGTTGCGCAAAGGCACGAATTCGCGCGTATAGGTAACCTCGGCGGTGATATTGTAGGCGGCAGCTGTACCCTCGGCGATGACACGCATCTGGCGTTCGATCTCGGCGCTCACCTCGGGACGGAAACTACGCGCATCGCCGAGGATGCGGGCGAGACCGGGCAGTGCATTGCGGGTACCGTCGGTGATCAGTTCGGTCACCGAAACCACCGCGATGTCGGCCGGGCTCAGGCGGCGCGAGGCGATGGTCTGCAGGTTGGTGACCAGCGCGCAGGCGGCAACCAGCGTTTCGTTGCCCGATTGCGGCCGCGCCGCGTGGCCACCCAGCCCCCTGAGCACGATCTCGAAGTTATCCTCGGCCGACATGACAGGACCGGCACGGGTCTCGAAGTGGCCGACAGGCAGGCCAGGCATATTGTGCAGGCCAAAAATCTCGTCGAAAGGGAAACGCTGCATCAGGCCATCATCGAGCATGGCCAGCGCGCCCCTGCCCCACTCCTCGGCCGGCTGGAAGATGAAGCGCACGGTGCCGTCGAAACCGCCCTCGCCGGCAAGCAGCTTTGCCGCACCAAGCAGCATGGCTGTGTGGCCATCATGGCCGCAGGCATGCATGACGCCAGGATTGCCGGAGCGATAGGACGCAGTCGACTGCTCTAACATGCGCAGCGCATCCATGTCGGCCCGGAGCGCAATGGCGCGGTTGCCGGTGCCGCGCTTCAGCGTGCCGACGACACCGGTGCCGCCGACACCCTCGGTGACATCGTCGAGGCCGAATTCACGCAGCTTGGCCGCGACGAAGGCAGCGGTGCGTTTCTCCTCGAAGCCGAATTCGGGGTGCGCGTGCAGGTCGCGCCGCCAATTGGTCATCTCGCGCTTCAATGTTTCGGGATCGAGTTCAGCCATTCCTCCGCCCCTCCGCAAGTTCGGTGATCACATCAAGCAGGATGTTGGCGCCGGCAACAAGCTCGGCATCTTCGGTGTGCTCGTGCGGGCTGTGGCTGATGCCTCCGGCGCTCGGCACGAAGATCATCGCCGCCGGCGCGATGCGCGCGATCATCTGCGCGTCATGGCCGGCGCCCGAGGTCATGCGCCGCGAGGCAAGCCCGCGCTTCCTCGACGCGGCCTCGATCAGCTCGACGACCCAGCCGTCGAAAATAACGGGTTCGAAGCGCGCCAGCCTTTCGACAGTCACCGTGATGCCCTCGGTGGCGAGTTGCTCCAGAAAGGCAGCCAGCGCCGCCTCCTGCGCCTGCAAGCGCTGCTCATCGGGATCGCGCAGATCGACGGTGAAGACGGCGCGTGAGGGAATGACGTTGATGGCGTTCGGCTCCAAGCGCATCGTGCCGACAGTGGCAACGGTTGGCGCGTTGGAAGCCGCGGCACGGTCATGCAGGAAGGTGACCACGCGTGCCGCAGCGTATCCGGCGTCGCAGCGCATCGACATCGGTGTGGTGCCGGCATGGTTGGCGACGCCATCGAGAGTGATGCGCTGCCAGGAAATCCCCTGCAGGGTTTCCACCGCGCCGATCGGAATGCCTTCGCGCTGCAGAACCGGCCCCTGCTCGATATGCAGTTCGACATAGATGTGCGGCTTGAGAAAACCCGGTTCGCGGTCGCCGGCATAGCCGATGCGGGCGAGTTCCTGCCCGAGCGTGCTGCCGTCGGTCCCGACAGCGGCAAGTGCTGCTTCGACATCGACGCCGCCGGCATGGACCAGCGACCCCATCATGTCGGGAGAAAAGCGCACGCCTTCCTCATTGGTGAAGGCAGCGACGGCGAGTGGGCGCGATGGCGAGAGCCCCGAGGCCTTCAGCGTCTCGATCACCTCCAGCCCGGCAAGCACGCCGTAGCAGCCATCATAGATGCCGGCGTCGATGACCGTGTCGATGTGCGAGCCGATGAGCAGCGGTGCCTCGCCGGCATTGTCGGCGCTCTGCCAGATGCCGAAAATGTTGCCGATGCGGTCGATGGCGACATCGAGCCCGGCCTGCCGCAGCCAGCCGACGAAGAGGTCGCGGCCCTGTCTGTCGGTGTCGGAAGCGGCCAACCGGCTCAGCCGGCCCTGGTCATCGCGGCCAACGGCGCCGAGTTCACGGATGCGGCCAAGCAGCCGCTGTGCATCGATCGCGATCATGATGTTGCTTCGGCAGCGAGCTTGCCGGCCAGCACATCGGCCGGGCTCCTGCCGACCAGTTCGGCATAGCGATGCGGGTCGGTGGCACCTTCGGTGTTGATCACCAGCACGCGGGATTTGCCGTCGAGGCCGAGATCGGCCTTGTTCTCGGCCACCGCCCGGGTCAGTCCGGCAAGGCCGACGCCGCCGCTCTCGCCAGCGATAATCACCGGATCGCTGCCGGCCGGGCGGGCCAAGCGTCGCATCACCGCGATGGCGTCGTCCTCGTCCACGGTCATGAAGGCGTCGGCGACGCGCGCCAGCACCCGCCAGGCAACCTGCGAGGCCTCGTAGCATTCAAGCATGGCCATCACCGTCGGCTGGTCGTGCGCGACCTTGACCACATGCCCTGCCCGGGCAGCCGCGACAATGCAGGCCGCGCGGGCCGGTTCGACGACAATGAAGGTTGGCCTGGCGTCGCCGAGCACGATAGCGAGATGGCCGGCCACGGCGGCGGCAATGCCGCCGACGCCCGCCTGGACGAAGACGTGGGTCGGTGGTTCGCTGAGCTGGCGCAGCGCTTCGCGCACGATCGCCGTATAGCCTTGCATCACCAGACCAGGAATACGCTCGTATCCCGGCCACGACGTATCCGACACCACGGTCCAGCCTTTCTCGGCCGCGACCTTGGCGGCTTGCCTGACCGAGTCGTCATAATTGCCATCGACACGGACCATCTCCGCGCCATAGCGGGCGATTGCGGCGATCCGCTCGTCGCTGACGCCGGCATGGACGAAGATCACGGCCCTGGCGCCGGCAAGCTCGGCGCCTTGCGCGACGGAGCGGCCGTGATTGCCGTCGGTGGCGCAGGCAAATGTCATCTTCGCGGCGACCCCGCGAACATCCGGCCGATCGAGATCCTCGACATCGACAGGGCGGCCAAGCCGCTTTCCTGCCTCCTCCAGCACCAAGCTGAAGACGGCGTAGGCGCCTCCCAAAGCCTTGAAGCTGCCGAGGCCGAGACGAAAGCCCTCATCCTTGACATGCAGCGCATCGAGGCCGAGTTCGCTCGCCAGCGCCGGCAGCGCGTGCAGCGGTGTCTCACGATGATTGTCACGATGGGCGAGGAAGCGCTCGACCGTG
The DNA here is from genome assembly GCF_056174585.1 of Mesorhizobium kamtschaticum. Classification (NCBI taxonomy): domain Bacteria; kingdom Pseudomonadati; phylum Pseudomonadota; class Alphaproteobacteria; order Hyphomicrobiales; family Phyllobacteriaceae; genus Mesorhizobium; species Mesorhizobium kamtschaticum. Next base: position 5,663,096 of record NZ_CM149691.1, read on the forward strand.
TCGGCTCCGGCAATCCCAAGGGTTTCGGCGTCAGCCGTATCAAGCGGCTTGCCGAGCAGAGCATTACGATTGGGCAGGAACACTGGCGCCTCCTTGGCAGTCAGCGAGACCATATTGCAGGACCGGCGCAAAGAGCGCTGTAATTGGGCCTTAGAAATGCAAGTTTGTTTCGCCAGGATATCTCCATTGCCTCCATCGCCACCTTCGCTCGACAGTTTCGACCTCGCCATCCTTGCCATCCTGCAGCGGGACAACACGACGCCGCAGCGCCTGATCGGCGAAGCGGTGAACCTGTCGGCGCCGGCGGTGCAGCGCCGCATCAAGCGCATGGAGCAGGCCGGCGTCATCGCAAGCAATGTCGCCATCATCGAGCCCGCAGCGGTCGGCCAGCCCATCACCATCTTCGTCGAGGTGGAGCTGGAGAGCGAGCGCACCGAACTGATCGACGCAGCCAAGCGGCAATTCTCGGAAACGCCTGAAGTGCAGCAATGCTATTACGTCACCGGCGAAGCCGACTTCATCCTCGTCCTCACCGTGGCCGATATGGGCGCCTACGAGGCGCTGACGCGAAAACTGTTCTTCGGCAGCAACAATGTCCGGAAGTTCCGCACCTTCGTCGCCATGGACCGCGTCAAGGTCGGGCTGACGGTGCCGTTGCCGGATTGAGCTTTGCTGCAGGCGGGGCCCAGTCGGTCCCGCCATGCTTTTGACATTCTCAGGACGCGAGTTGAGCTGGGAGGCGCGCTTGGACGACATCACAACAGTAGCGATCATCGGTGCCGGGCCGGCGGGCCTGGCGGTTGCCGCATGCCTGCGGCAGGCCGGCATCGACTTCATCATCATCGAGAAGGAGCAGCAGGCCGCACCCGCCTGGCGGCGCCATTACGAGCGCGTCCACCTGCACACGACCAAGCGCTATTCGTCCCTGCCCTTCGTGCCCTTCCCAAAACACTATCCGCGTTATGTGCCACGCGATCTCTTCGCCGACTATCTCGATGCCTATGCGCAACGCTTCGACCTCAAGCCCCGGTTTGGGGAAACGGTGAAAGCGATCACCCGGGAGGGTCGCGGCTGGCTTGTGGATGCGACATCCGGCCCGTTGCGCGCCAAACATGTGGTGATCGCGTCAGGCTACAATGCCGAGCCCCTGCGGCCCGGATTTGCCGGCATCGACACCTTCACGGGCAAGACACTGCACAGCGCCGACTATCGCAATGCCGTCCCTTTCGCCGGTCAGTCCGTGCTGGTCATCGGCATGGGCAATACCGGCGCCGAGATTGCGCTCGACCTGGCGGAAAACGGCGCAAAACCGACGATTTCCGTGCGCGGCGGCGTTCATATCGTGCCGCGCGAACTGTTCGGCGTGCCCATCCAGATGGTCGGCATGGCAACGCGCCTGGGGCCGCAACGCCTCAATGACGCTCTTTTCCCCGTCATTCTCGACCTGGTGCTGGGCAGGTTGGAAAAATACGGGCTCAAACGGCCGGGACAGGGACTGCTGGAACAGATTGCGATTGCATCGCGCATCCCGGTGATCGACGTCGGCACCATCGGCAAGATCCGCGAAGGCGCCATCAAGGTCGCGCCCGACATCGCCGAGATCTCGGAACGCGGTGCGCGTTTTGCCGACGGCAAACACGGCGAATTCGACGCGATCATCTTCGCGACCGGTTACCGGCCGGGCTATGCCAGATTTCTCGAGCCTGGCACCCAGCCGGACCGCAGCGGCGTTACCCCCAAAGCTTCGGATCTCGGCCTCTACCTCATCGGTTTCCACAATGCTGTCACCGGATTGCTGCGCGAGATCGGGATCGAAGCCCAGGCGATCGCCGACGATATCCGGCACCGGCTGAACAGGAAAAAGGCGGCTGAGATCCTGCCGGTGTAGTCGGCCCCAGACGGCCGACGCGCTCGCCCAGCTCAACTTGCCTTGCGCAGCCAGACCTTGTTGTCATGGAAGGCAGCACCACCATAGGGCGCGGGTGCGTCGGCGCCGGTCAGCACGTTGATGCCCTCGCCGCGCTCATGGGCGCTGTTTGGCCAGATGCCTTCGGCGATCACCACGCCGCGCTTGATGCCGTCGAAGAATTTCGCGTACAGTACCAGGTCGCCACGCCGGTTGCCGACCTCGACACGGTCGCCATCGGCAAGCCCAAGGTCCGCCGCATCATCGGGGTGCAGGAGCAGCGCCGGCCTGCCTTCCTTTTCCTTCGACACCGGCGTCTCGGCAAAGGTCGAGTTGAGAAAATTGCGCGCCGGCGAGGTCGTCAGCCGGAACGGATGCGCCTCGTCGGCCACCTCGATCAGATCGACATGGTCGGGAAACTCCGGCAGCCGTTCCACCGGCCCGAACAGGCCCATGCTCTTGGGCGGCCGGTTGGGCGCCGGCTGGCCGGTCCAGTCGGCGCGGAAGCGGAACTTTCCGTCGGGATGGCCGAACCCCTTGATGTAATGCGCGGTCTCAAAATCCGGCTGCAGATCGATCCACTTCTGCTCCTTCAAGCTGTCGAAGCTGCCCAGCCCACGCTTGCCGAGAATAATGTCGATATGCTGCTGCTCGGTCAGGCCAAAACCGGGGCGGTCGGCGACTCCCAGGCGCTCGGCCAACTGCTCGATGACGAAATGATTGGTGCGCGGCCCCTCCGGCGGCTCGATCAGCTTGGGGCCGAGCGTGATGTGCTGGTTGCCGCCGCCCTTGTAGACGTCGTCATGTTCGAGGAACATCGTCGCCGGCAGCACGACATCGGCAAGCTTGGCCGTGTCGGTCATGAACTGCTCATGCACGCACGTGAACAGGTCGTCGCGCAGAAAGCCCTGCTTCACCAGCCGCTGCTCGGGCGCGACATTCACCGGATTGGTGTTCTGGATCAGCATCGCTGTCACCGGCGGTCCGCCATAGAGCGCGTCGCTGGCGCCGGTCAGAACCGGGCCGATGCGCGAATGGTCGAGATGGCGGATCGAGGGATCGCGCATCCTGGAGCCTTCCAGCACTTCCTGGTTGAGCTTGAAGATGCCGGAGTTGGAATGGAAAGCGCCGCCGCCCTCATACTGCCAGCTGCCGGTGACCGCGGCGATGCAAGACGCGGCATGCATGTTGACGGCGCCGTTGCGCTGGCGGGCAAAGCCATAGCCGAGGCGGAAATAGGTCTTCTTGGTCGTGCCGACCAAGCGCGCGAAGGCTTCGATTTCAGCGACGCCAAGGCTGGTGATCGCGGAGGCCCATTCAGGCGTACGGGTCTTCAGATGCGCTTCCAGCCCCTTCGGGTCGTCGGTGTATCTCTCGAGATAGGCGCGGTCGGCCAGGCCGTCCCTGAACAGCACATGCATGACCGCGCAGGCCAACGCTCCATCGGTGCCGGGCTTCAGGACGAGGCCCATGTCAGCCTGCTTCATGGTGGCGTTTTCATAGACGTCGATGACGACGATCTTCGCCCCACGCTCCTTGCGCGCCTTGATGGCGTGGGTCATGACATTGACCTGCGTGACCACGGCATTGGTGCCCCAGATCACCACGCAATCGGATTTCGCCATCTCGCGCGGGTCCGGCCCACGCAAGGCGCCGGCTCCCATCATCCAGCCGGTCCAGGCGAGATTGGTGCAGATCGAACCGAAGAAGCCTGAGTACTTTTTCGCATGGCGCAGCCGGTCGATGCCGTCGCGCTGCACCAGCCCCATCGTGCCGGCATAGAAATAGGGCCAGACCGTCTCCGAGCCGTATTTTGCCTCGGCGGCGATGAATCTTTCGGCGACGAGGTCGAGTGCGGCCTCCCAACTCGCTTCCTTCCAGACGCCATCGCCCTTGGCGCCGGCGCGGATCAGGGGCTTCAGCAGCCGGTCGGGATGGTGGACGCGGTCGGCATAGCGGGCAACCTTGGCGCAGACGACACCGGATGTGTAGGTGTTGGCCTTGGCGCCATGGACGCGGCCGATGCGGTTGCCATCAAGCAGTTCGACCTCGAGCGCGCAGGTCGACGGGCAATCATGCGGACAGGCCGAATGGCCGATGCGGAGCTTGGCGTGCTGGTTCATGGGGCTTGTCTAGCGGGTTTTGCGGGTGGCGTGTAGGGCCAGATGATTAGCCAATCTCCCCACTTGTGGGGGAGATGTCCGGCAGGACAGAGGGGGGCGCGAAGGATCGCGACCTATCTATTCGTCACCGAGGCCGGCGGTGGGTGATTGCAAAAAGGCTGACAGGTTGGCCGGACAGCGCCCCCCTCTGCCCTGCCGGGCATCTCCCCCACGAGGGCAGGGCAATCGCATATGGAATTTCTGAGTCTTTGCAGCCACTTAGTGGCTGGGAGACACTTTTGCCGACGTTCGATCGCGGTATCGAACCAGAATCGGAGCAAGAACGGATCAGAATCAAATCGCGAACCGTCCGCGTCGACGATTTTCTTGGTATCCAGCCAAGTATCTGGAAAACCAAGAAAATCGCCATATGCGATTGCCCTGCCCACGAGGGGGAGATTGGCTCTACTCCGCCGTGCCTTCCTCATATTCGGCCGACATGGTCAGCCATTTTTCCTCGTGGCCGGCGAGCGTCTGGGCGAGTTGCGAGCGTTCCTTGGCCAGGCGTGTCGCTGTCGACGGATCCTTTTCGTAGATCGCCGGGTTGGCCAGTTCATCCTCGATGCCGTCGATGCGTTTGCGGATGCGGTCCATCAGCGCTTCGGTGGCGCGGATTTCCTTGGCCAGCGGCTCGAAGGCGGCGCGGCGCGCGGCCGCATCGCGGCGGCGGTCGGCTTTTGACGCCTTGTCCGCCTCGCGCTTGCCGCGGCGGTCGCCGGACACGCCGGTGACCAGCGTCTTGTAGTCCTCAAGGTCGCCATCATACGGGTTGACCGCCCCATCCTTGACCAGCCACAGCCGGTCGGCCGTCGCCTCCAACAGATGGCGGTCGTGCGAGATCAGGATGACGGCGCCGGGAAACTCGTTCAGCGCACGGATCAGCGATTCGCGGCTGTCGATGTCGAGATGGTTGGTCGGCTCGTCGAGGATGAACAGGTTCGGCCCCTCGAAGGCCGACAGGCCCATCAGAAGGCGCGCCTTCTCGCCACCCGACAGGTCCTTGGCGGGCGTATTCATCTTCTCGGTGGTGAGACCAAACTGGGCGACGCGGCCGCGTACCTTGGATTCCGGCGCCTCCGGCATCAGCCGGCGGACGTGCTCATAGGCGTTTTCCTCCGGCCGCAAGTCATCAAGCTGGTGCTGGGCGAAGATCGCCACCTTCAGCCCGGGCGCCACCGTCATCGTGCCGCTCTCTTGCTTGAGCCGGCCGGACAGTAGTTTGGCGAAGGTCGACTTGCCGTTGCCGTTGGCGCCGAGCAGCGCGATGCGGTCGTCGGCGTCGATGCGCAGCGTCATCTTCTTCAGGATCGGCTGGCCCTCGGTATAGCCGACATTGACGTTGTTCAGCGCCACGATCGGCGAGGCAACCGTCTTCACCGGTTCGGGGAAAGAGAACGGTCGCACTGAATCGTTCACGATGGCCGCGATCGGCTTCATCTTCTCCAGCGCCTTGATGCGCGACTGCGCCTGCCTGGCCTTGGAGGCCTTGGCGCGGAAGCGTTCGACGAAGGATTCCATGTGCTTGCGGGCGGCCTCCTGCTTGACGCGGCCCTTTTCCTGCAATTCCTTCTGCTCGGTATACTGGCGCTCGAACTGGTCGTAGCCGCCACGCCAGAAAGTCAGCTTCTTCTGGTCGAGATGAACGATCGAGTTGACGGCACGGTTGAGCAGATCGCGATCGTGCGAAATCAGCAACACTGTGTGCGGATACTTCGACACATAGTTTTCCAGCCACAACGTGCCTTCGAGATCGAGATAGTTGGTCGGCTCGTCGAGCAGCAGAAGGTCAGGCTCGGAAAACAGCACGGCGGCGAGAGCCACGCGCATGCGCCAGCCGCCGGAGAAGGACGAGGCGGGACGGCGTTGCGCGGCATCGTCGAAACCGAGGCCGGCGAGGATGGTGGCGGCGCGGGATTCGGCGGAATGTGCGTCGATGTCGGCCAGCCGCATGTGGATGTCGGCGATGCGGTGCGGATCGGTGGCCGTCTTTTCCTCTTCGAGCAGCGCCGTGCGTTCGAGGTCGGCCTTGAGCACGATCTCGATCAGCGGCTCCTCGGTTCCCGGCGCTTCCTGCGCCACCTGGCCGATGCGCGTGTTCTTCGGCAGGCTGATCGAGCCGGTCTCGGAGGGAAAATCTCCGGTGATGGCTTTGAACAGCGTCGTCTTGCCGGTGCCGTTGCGACCGACAAGGCCGGCCTTGGTGCCGGCCGGCAAGGTCAGCGAGGCGTGGTCGAGAAGAAGGCGCCCGGCCATGCGGAGCGAAAGGTCGTTGATGATCAGCATGGTGGCGCTTTTGCACTGGACATCAACGCTTCGCAAGACCTTGCGGGCCAGTTGGCCGCACAAGGCCTGAAAACGGCGCGCGCAACTGCGCCGTCAGGGCAGCCGATCAGTGGCTTGCCATACCACTCAAGCCGCGCTCAGACAGTCGCCTTGCGCTTTGGCTTGGCCACGGCGGCCGGCACTGCTGCCGGCTTGCGGCCGAGTCCTGTCGACTTCGCCAGCGCCGACCGGGTCGCCGAGTAATTCGGAGCGACCATCGGATAGTCCGGCGGCAAGCCCCATTTGGCCCGATAGTCGTCCGGGCTCAAACCATAGTCTGTCCTGAGGTGTCGCTTGAGCGACTTGAACTTCTTTCCGTCCTCCAGGCAGACGATGTAGTCGGGAAACACCGACTTTTTCGGGTTTACGGCCGGAACCAGGCTCGGGCTTTCCACGACGGCTGCACCAGCCAGCTTTCGAACCGCTGCGCTGACGCTGGCAATCAGGTCAGGCAGGCCGGAAGCCGGAAGCGGATTGTTGCCTACATAGGCCGAGACAATATCGGCTGTTAGCTCGATAATGGTCTTATCCTCGATATTTGACAATTCTTTCATCCTATTTGCGACAAAGTCGTCCACCCCAGCGAAGACTTTTGTCGATGTATCTCTTTAACCGCGTCCCCCAACGGGCCGCCAAGCGCCAAAACGAATCAAGACTTGGCGTCAACTATTTTTATTGGAAAGCGACGACGTGCAAATTAGAAAATCTAATACTTGGACACAGCAGACTTGGTTGTCCGGGCGTCGGCCAATATCTCAAGAATACGCCGCCAGCGGGCACATCGCCCGAAATCCTTCTGTTCAATCGCCTTCTCGGCCTTCATCGCCGCGTAAAGCGGTGCCTCGGCGCCAAATTCCTTGATGAGCCAATCTGCTTCCTGCCTGGCGAGACGTTCATTTTCGTCAAACATAATCTTGCGCCTCCGAACGTTCCAGGCCGACCGCGATACAACTGCCGATGACGAGGATAGCGCCGGCAATGGCGGTGGCCGTTAGTCGTTCGCCGGACAAGGTCAACAGCAACGTCGAAGCAATCGGCGTGAGATAGGCGACGACAGCGACCTTGCCGCTGCCTTCGAGCTTCAGGGCGCGCGACCAGAAGTAATAACCCAGCCCCATCGGGCCGGCGCCGAGATAAAGCCCGAGGGCGAGATCCACGCCTGCGGGCCAGGCGACGCCTTCGCCAGCAGACCATAGAAGCGTCAAGGCGACGCCGGCCAGCGACGAGGGCAGCAACAGGCGTTCCGGCGAAGTGGCGAGCCGTCCCACCATCACCGAATAGAAGGCCATGCACAGCGCAGACCCGAATGCGGCGAAATAGCCGACAAGATCGCCCTGGAACCAGTTGCTCTCACGCCCTCCCGAAATCACCAGCGCGACGCCGACGAACCCAAGGGCCGCGGCAAGGCCGAGCAGTGCCGGACGCCGCGGATTTTCGAAGGCGATCACTGCCGCGGCAACCATCAAGGGCCAAGTGTAGGCCACGAGATTGGCTTCGATCACCGGCATCGAGGCGAAGGCGATGTATTGCAGCACCATGGTACCGACCAGACCGATGAAGCCGACCGCGAGCGATGCCAACGCCGCCCCGGCCATGACCGGCGCGGCCTTTTCCCGGCTCATCAGCCGGATGGCGGCGAAGACCAGTGCAGCCCCTGCAAATTGCAGGAACTGCACCTGCGACACCGGATGGTTCGCCAAGAGGGATTTGCCGACCAACGCATTGGTCGACCATAAAGCCACCGCGCCGGTGGCAAAGACCAGCGCGGATCTGACTACCATGTATCCCTCGCTCCGCCTGCAACCGGTGCCTCAACGGCGGCCGGCGTGGGATGCTCCGCCTCGAACCGGCGATAGGCCGGCAACTGATTGGTCCATACATCTTCGGCCAGTTCGTTGACCCACTCGCGGTCGTGATCATTGTCGGCGGCGAGGTAGAACATGCGGTTGTCGTCGACATAGGGCTTGGCCACCGAGCGCTGATTGAGCACCAGGGTGACACGCTCGCCATAGTGGATCGGCGCCGTGCGATGCAGGACGCCAAGGAACTGCCCGAGCGTCGCGTATTTCATCTTGTGATCGATGCGCATGATGCGGTTGCGCGGGATTTCGCGTCCGGATTCGAGAATGGCGCGGCCGGTCTCGGAATCGTCGCAATAAATTTCGAGATGGCCGCCGACCAGCGGATCGCTGATTGACAGCGGAATGAGCTCGGTGACCGGGACGCCGTCGCAATGCCATTCGACGGCGCCGTCCCTGGGATTCATGAAGGTGACGGTCGAGCCGACGATCGACAGCGGATACGGCTCCAGCTTCGTGCCCATCATGTCGGACAGCCGCTCCAGGCGCAGCTTGTCGTGCAGCAACTCCTTGATTTCAGGGATGAAACGGTCGGCGCCGGTGATGAAGGTCAGGTCGAGGTGCTTGTGCACGGCATGGCTGGCCTTGAGCTTCAGGGCGGCTTCCTCGATTGCGGCAAGCAGTGCCGGGTCATAGCCATGCAGATACTGCGCAACGCCGAAACTCGACACTTTCCAGGCGGTTTCGTGTCCGATAATGGCCTCGCGGCTCATCGCATAGCGCAGTTCGGGTATGGTATGTGCGTTCATTGTACTTCTCCAAGTGGGGGGCAAACACTTGGTTAACAGTCGATTAAATTAGCCCCCCCTGTAAAATTAGGAATGCTAGTGCTACCGTAAGCCCAGCTTAAGGTCGAAAACCAGTGCGTCTGCTCAGTCAGGTCAACCTCAATTCGCTGAAAATCGTGGAGAGTGCTGCGCGCCACGGGAATTTCACGCGCGCCGGCGAAGAGCAGTTCATCACCGCTTCCGCGGTCAGCCAGCGTGTCAAAAGCCTGGAGGACCAGCTGCGCTTCAAGATTTTCCAGCGCGGCGGCAACGCCGTATCGCTGACGCCGGAGGGCGAGACATATGTCTCGCGCGTTCGCGAGGCGCTGGAGCGGATCGTTGCTGCCAGCATGGAAGCGACCGGGCAATCGCAGGAGCATGTGCTGAAGATATCCGTGCTGCCGACCTTTGCGGCGCGCTGGCTGTTTCCGCGCCTGCCGCTGTTCCAGCGGCAACATCCCGATATCGTGATGCGGGTTTCGACCTCCTACGCGACGCATGAGTTCACGACCTCCGATTTCGATCTCGAAATCCGCTATGGCGACGGCCACTTCAACGGGCTGCTATCCGATCTGCTGTTTCGGGAGGACCTGACGCCGGTGTGTAGCCGCAAGCTGTTCCATGAAGTTTTGGGCGACAAGCCGCTGTCAAAGGTGACGCCGGACGACCTCCAGTACTTTACGCTGCTGCATTCCGACACCTGCACCCAGAACTGGCAATCCTGGCTTGGCTTCGCCGGCGCCAGCTTCGTGCTCAGCGAGACCAAAAGCATCTATTTCGATTCGTGCATGATGTCCTACGAGGCGGCCAATGCCGGAATGGGTTTTGCCGTGGCCAACCGTGCCTATATGGCCAGCGATATCCGCGCCGAGAGGCTGGTCGCTCCCTTTGACGTCCATCACCCAAACACGGCCGGTTGGTATTTCGTCTCCCCCCATAAGAGCCTTGCCGCACGCAAGGTGCAGATGTTCAAACAATGGGTGATGGCGGAAGCGGCTCTAACGCAGCGCCAATTGGATAGCGAAATCAACGGCCTGGTTTCAGAGGCTGTCTGAAATTTCCGAGTGGCCTGATGTAAAAGCGATGCTGCGGTAAAGACGCGGCGATAGTCAGCGCGGACCGCTCGCCCGCGGATTTAGAACGAAACAATCTCAATCAGCCGAAGGCCCTGCCCTCTTCAGTGCGCTGGAAATGCGCCAGATCGAGCGGCACGGAGGGGCGGCCGAGAACCGTAAGGATCATATGCGCCTGGCCACGATGATGGGTCTGGTGGTTGAAGACATGAGCCAGGGCCGGCGCCAGGCGCTGCGAGACGGTGCGCATATCCGATACGGTCATATAGGTGAAGCGGCCGGAGAGCGCCTTGTCGTTCATGCCACTGAGCCAGTCGATGATCCGCCGGTCTTCGGCCTCGCGCGCCGTCCTCAAATTGGGCAAGGCCCGGTGCAGGATGACATCCAGCGCCGTCGGCGCGTCGCCTTCGCCGGTGAAGCGCTTCATCCAGATGCGATCGGCGGCGAGCAGATGGTTGAGCGTGCCCATCAGCGAGCGGAAGAAGGCTCCGACATCACGGTTGAATTCCTCATCGTCGAGATCGGCAGCTGCATGATAGATGCGGCCATTGGCCCATTGATTGTACGCCGCAAACATCATGAAGTGCTGTTTCATCTTTTCTCCCGCCGCGCCTGTCTCGGGGTGTCGGGGCGATACCTAGAGCAATTCACCGTTTCACGGAAACGGTGAATTGCTCTAACTGTTTGTTTAGACGCAATTCCCAAGGGAAAGCGCTACGCGCTTTTCCCGGGAAATGGAGTGCGCCCCTCGGAGCGGACAGATTGACTAAGCAGAATTGACTTGGAAGCCGGGCTTTCGAAGGATGGAAGCCATGACTGCACATCGCGCGCACAGCATCGAGTTCAAACGTCAGGTAGTGCAAGAGTTCCTCTCCGGTGAGACGCTTCATGGTCTGGCCAGGCGGCACGAACTAGCGCGTAACCTGATCCGTATCTGGGTCCAGAAATACGAGGCCGGCGCCTTCGACGAGGATGTAGCGGCGGCCGAGACGATGCAGACCTATGAAGCTCGGATCGCCGCGCTGGAGCGGCTGGTAGGCCGGCAAGCCTTGGAAATCGAGCTTCTAAAGGGGGCTCTGAAAAGCGCACCACGTCCCAGAAGCGGACCTACATCCGTGATCACCGGCCCCGCGGTGTCTCCATCGCTGAAGGATGCCGGCTGATGGGGATCGCGCGATCAACCTACTACGATCAGCCCGAAACCGCCGTGGATGACACAGCGCTCGTCGAGACGATGGGTGAGATCTCCGACAGCTTCGAAGCCTACGGCTATCGCCGCATGCAGGCGGCGCTGCGGCAGAGCGGCATTGTCGTGAACCACAAGAAGGTCAGACGATTGATGCGCGAGCATGATCTGCAGCCCAGGATCAGGCGACGCTTCATCGCCACCACGGACAGCAATCATGAATTGCCGATCTTCCCGAACCTGGCGAAGGACGTGACACTCGATGGCCCGAACCGGCTTTGGGTAAGCGACATAACCTACGTGGCGATTGCGGCAGGCTTCGTCTACGTCGCGGTCATCTTGGATGCCTGGTCCCGCAAGGTCGTTGGTTACGCCATCGGCCGGTCGATCGACGCGCGCTTGACCGTTGCAGCATTGAAGGCGGCAATCGAACGGCGAAAGCCGCCGCCGGGCTGCGTCCATCACTCGGATCGAGGCGCGCAATATGCCGCGCTCCTCTATCGCAATCTTCTCGCCGAGCACGATCTTATTGGATCGATGGGTCGGCGCGGCAATCCCTACGATAATGCCAAAGCGGAAAGCTTCATGAAGACGATGAAGGTCGAAGCCATCTATCCGATGGCCTATGAAACCTTCACCGACGTCGCTGAGGATCTTCCCCGCTTCATTGATGAGGTTTACAACACTCGCCGATTGCACTCAGCGCTCGGCTATCTCAGCCCGCAACAGTTCGAAGACCAACACGCCCGGAAGATGGTCAAAACTGCCGCCTGATCCTGTCCGCTCCGAGGGGCGCACTCCAAAAACCGATCACACTTTTCCTGGAATTGCTCCAGACCGCAAAGGGACCCGCGCCAATGACCATTCTGCTTTATGATCTCGTCGGGCGCGACGAGAGCCGTCCGTTCAGCCCGCATTGCTGGAAGGCAACGATGGCGCTGGCCCATAAGGGGCTCGATATCTCAACCGCGCCGACGCGTTTTCTCGAGGTCCCCAGCATCGAAGGCGGCGCTTCGAAAACTGTTCCGGTGATCCGCGACGGCGACAAGGTCGTCATCGATTCCTTCGCCATCGCGCTCTATCTCGATGAGGCCTATCCGGATCGGCCGACGCTGTTTGGCGGCGAAGGCGGCAAGGCGATGGCGCGTTTCATCGAGCGCTGGTCGCAATTGACCATCCACCCCTACATCACCACCGCCGCGATCGTCGATCTCCACACCATGCAGGACGAGGAGAACGCCACCTATTTCCGCCTGAGCCGTGAGCAACGCTTGGGCAAGCGGCTGGAAGATGTCGTCGCGGCCCGCGACGCCGGCTTGGCGGCGTTTCGGGCTTCGCTGGAGCCGCTGCGCTCGATGCTGGGCTACCAGCCTTTCATCGGCGGCGCCTCACCGCTGTTTGCGGACTATATCGTCTTCGGCGCGCTGCAATGGGCGCGCATCGCCACGCCCTATCAGCTGCTCGAAAACAGCGACATCGTGGCGCAATGGTTCGCCCGCTGCCTCGACCTGCATGGCGGGCTGGGACGAAAGGTTGCCGCGGCAGCCTGACGCCGCAGGGCTACTTGGCTGCTGCCTTCTTCGGCTTGCTGGGTTTTTTGGCAGCCTTGGCCACTTTACCCTGGGCCTCCTTGGGCTCGGCCTTTGCCCTGTCGGCGCCGGCTGCCTTCTTGGATGGCTTCTTGGCTGGCTTGCCCGTGGCATCCTCTCGATCGATGTCGGCTGCCGCCTGGTGCCAATGGCGTTCGTGGTGACCGGCCGGTTGCCCTTCTTCCTGCCAGATCTGATGTGCGCGGTTGCGAATGCGCTCCTGACGATCGTCTGCCATGGTCATGTTGTCTCCATTCGGGCCGACTTCAGCGCGGCACCGACACGCGACTATAGCAAGCAAAGCGTTGCTGTGCAGCCATCTGATGTCGGCTCCGGGCTCACCTTGTCGACACCAGCCTTGCATAGAAACACGCACTGTTCCGGCCCTTCGCTGCCGCTTCGGGCGTTCGTCACTCGGAAAGCCAAGCAATTGGCTTTCCGTCCGCTTTGCGGACCGCTCCTCACCCCTTGCTCTGGCTCCGGGCGACTTGTATAGAGCCCGCCACTCTCAATTCCATTCTCAGACAAGGACGACCCATGGCGCTCGAACGCACCTTTTCCATGATCAAGCCGGACGCAACCCGGCGCAACCTCACCGGCGCCATCACCAAGATGCTCGAAGACGCCGGTCTGCGCGTCATCGCTTCGCGCCGCGTCTGGATGAGCCGTCGTGAGGCCGAAGGCTTCTACGCCGTCCACAAGGATCGTCCGTTCTTCGGCGAGCTGGTCGAATTCATGTCGTCGGCACCGACGATCGTCCAGGTGCTGGAAGGCGAGAACGCCATTGCCAGGAACCGCGAAGTGATGGGCGCCACCAACCCGGCCAACGCCGCCGAAGGCACCATCCGCAAGGTGCATGCGCTGTCGATCGGCGAGAATTCGGTGCACGGCTCCGACGCGCCGGAAACCGCTGCGCAGGAGATCAAGTACTGGTTCTCGGACACCGAGATCGTCGGCTGAGCCGACACTGCCAAATCTGATGCAAAAAGGCCGGCGTTTCGTCGGCCTTTTTTGTTGGCGCCCGATTGCATCAGAACGTTGACGTGCAGCCGCGTGTGGCCTTGCTGCACGTTGGGTGTCAAGGCACCAGCGCCACCGTCAATGACCTCACGCCTTGGGCGCCACGGATCATGACGCCTTCGATGTCGGCGGTGGCGGATGGTCCGGTGACCAGCGCGGCGTATCGGGCCGTCTTGAAGTCGGGTCGGCGGTAGGCTTCCTGAAGCCCGTCCTCGATCCGCGCGGGATCAAGCAGCACCACGAGGTACTGCACGAGATAGCCGATCGCATTGACGACGTATTCGTCCTCGCTGAACCACACGGAGCCGGTTTCGGCAACGCCAAAGCGTGCCCGTACGATGCCGACGGCGACATCCTCGAGCGACGCCGGAGGGGTTCGAGAATTGATCGCCCTGTTGCCATCGATTCCCGGCACCGCGGATGCGATCACCGCGCCCGGGCCGAAACGATCGATCACCCAAGCCCTGACGTCCCTGAGGTTCTTCACGGTAATGCAGGTGCCGCCCATGATTGTCAGCGCCGCTTCAAAGCGCGATACGCGGTTACCCACGGGCGTGGCGAAGAGCGGCACGACGGGCAGCGACACCGGCGAAGGCTGCGCCTTTCGTATTTTCGCCAGGAAAACATCGCGGGAGGTCATTTCGACTGCTTCCGGTTTTCGCGGTACCAATCGCGGAAGGTTTGCACCGGTGCATCGGGAAGGTCGCGCTGCCGACCCCAGATGTTCAGTGGATTGTAGAGCAGGAAGTTGGGCAGCCTCTTCAAGGCACCGCCAAGCGAGGCAATGGTGGCGCGGTACAGTGTCGGGCTGGCGAGCAGCCGTCCGGCCATCTTCAATACCTCCGCCTTGACGAACGGTGCCTCGTGCCGTGCACTGATCACCTGGCGCCATTTGTATATCTGTTCGTGGATGTTGATGCGCACCGGGCAGACGCTGGTGCAACTGCCGTTCAGCGTCGAAGCAAAGGGCAGCGCGCTGAAACGCTGCAGATCGAAGGCTGGATTGATGATGGCTCCGATCGGCCCCGAATAGGTGCTGCCATACGATAGGCCGCCGCTGCGCCGGTAGACCGGACAGGTATTCATGCAAGCGCCGCAGCGAATGCATTTCAGCGATGGCCAGAAGTCCTCCATGGCGAGGCGTTCCGAGCGGCCGTTGTCGACCAGGATGAAGTGCATCTCGGTGCTGGGCCGTGGCGCGCGGAAATGCGAGGTGTACTGCGTGATGGGCGAGCCGAGCCCGCTGCGCGACAACATGCGGATGAAGACCCCGAGATCGGAAATGCGGGGTATCAGCTTCTCGATGCCGATCGAGGCAATGTGCAACGGAGGAATGTTGGCGGACAGGTCGGCGTTGCCCTCGTTGGTGCACACGACGACGGTTCCTGTCTCCGCGACCGCGAAGTTGCAGCCGGTCATGCCCGCTGTCTTGTCGCGCAGGAAATGCGGACGCGTATCCATGCGCTGGCTTTCGGCGAGGTAATGAATGTCGCTGTTTGCGGGATCGGTGCCGATGGTGCGGCCAAACAACTCGGCCACGTCGCTGCGCAGCTTGTGCACCGCTGGGACAACCATGTGGCTCGGATCCTGATTGTCGAGCTGCTGAATGCGTTCGCCGAGATCGGTCTCCATCACCACGATGCCGCGTGGCTCGAGATGGGCCCGCATCGCACATTCGTCGGTGAGCATCGACTTGCTCTTGACCAGCGTGGTCATGCCGCGCTCGGACAAAAGGCTGAACACGATCTCATTGTGCTCGCGGGCGTCGGCGGCAAAATGGACGACGACGCCGTTGCCTTCGGCCGCATCGACAAACTGCTCCACGTACTGGGAGAGATGAGAGAGCGTATGCTCCTTGATGCCCGAGGCGAGGTCGCGAAGGGTTTCCCATTCGGGTAGGCCGTGCGCCTGTGCGTCGCGCTTCGAGCGCAGGCCCCAAAGACGCTGGTCGTGGAACGACACGTGGTCCGGCTTGGCGAGGAAGTCGCCTGCGGCCTTGGCGTGATCGACCCGCTTGCTCATGCCCGGGCGCCATTCAGAATTTGCGCAATGTGGATGAAGCGCACTTTCAGCTTCATGCGATCGGCGCAGCCCTGCTGATGCATCAGGCACGATATGTCGCCGGACACGATGTATTCGGCGCCCGCGGCCAGATGATCGCGTACCCTGTCTTGCCCCATTCTGACGGAGACCGCCTCTTCGGTGACGGAGAACGTACCGCCAAAGCCACAACATTCATCCGGCCGGGACGGCGTGACGAATTCGATCCCCTTGACGCTTTCCAGCAGGGCACGCGGCTTCGAGAATGGCGGCTCGTCGATTTCGGACGCCGTCGCCTGGCGTAGATGCCGGATGGCGCTGCAGCTGTTGTGCAACCCCACACGATGTGGAAATTCCGCCCAGGGAAATTCGCGCACATCCAGCACGTCATGAAGAAACTCAGTCAAGTCATAGGCAGCCGCCCTGACCTGACGGACGGAAGCGGTCTGCTCAATGGCGGTCAGGTGGGAGCGGACATGGTTGATGCAACTCGCCGAAGGTCCGACGACGTAATCGTAGCCGGCGAAATTGTCGACGAACACGGCCTCCGCGCCTGCCGCTTCCTTTTGCGCGCCGCTGTTGGCCATCGGTTGACCGCAGCAGGTCTGTTCTTCGGGATAGTCCACGTCGAGACCCAGACGCTCCAGCAACTCGAGCGTCGCAACGCCGACCCCTGGATAAAACGCATCGATAAAGCACGGAATAAAGAGAGCGACTTTCATGGCAGCGCTTTACGCATCGCACTTTCCTTCGCCTGAAGCGCAGAGAGTATAGGTGGCCTCAAATACGGAGTCATCAGCGGGCAAGCGACCGATCAGGTCTCGCGCATGGACCGCAGCATATCTGCATGCAGCCGGTCCATATGCGTGTAAATGATGCCGGGCAACGCCGCTGCGCATCGCAACGCGCCTCGGCAACGTATCCTTCCTCAACACCACCACCGTTTTCAGCACGCCCAACGATGTGACGCTGGCGGAGCTTGCCCTGGAAATGCTGTTTCCGGCCGACGACCAGACCATCGAGATCGTCAAGACCATGGCCAAGGAAACGGCTGCGATGTGACGCCGATGCGGAATCAGCTCGCGGCGCTGAAGCGCAGGATCTCGCGGCCGTCCTTGTCTGATATGGTGAGCTTGCCGGCATCGACCTTGTATGACGCCGCCTTGGCCAATGCATCGAACAAGGCCTTTTCCTCGGCCATCATCTCGGGGGCGCAGGCCTTGTAGGTCGAACCGATCTCACTGATGGCGATCGCCTGGCCTTCGACCTTCGCCGTGGCGAAATAGGTGTTGCAGGGGCCACTGCCGCCGGCCTTGCCGGCCTCGCTGACCCTGAACGTCGCCTGTGGCGCGGTGATGGCGCCGATGCCGTCGACATAGTCCACCACCCAGAGTTGACCAAAGACGGAAGCCGCCGGTTCGATGGCTGGCGTGACCATCTTCAGCATGATGGTCTGCGGCGCGTCGGTCAGCGGATCGACTTGATGGCGCACGTCGGAGATGAACATCAGCCTGCCATCGACAGTGATGCGCGCCTGCAGCGCATAGGTCATCTGCGACCGGACCACCGATGGATCGAATTTGATCTCGAAACTGATCGGCACCTGGCCGGCCGGCTTGACAGTCTGCTCGCCGATGATCTTGGCCGGCGCATCGGCCAGCGAGACATCGGCAAGCTGGACGGAAAGCACGGCGCTGGGCGGCAAGGCAATGCGCTCGCGATAGATGACTTCGCCCCTCACCGTCTTTTCGGCGGCCACGGACAGTTCCGGCACCGCCAGCATGCCGATGACCAGAGGCACGAAACCGAAGACGAAGAATTCCGCGAGCCTGTCCAGCATGACCACCTCCCTTGCCCCGGGCTGCCAATGCCCCGAACTGTCAATGCCCGGGCTGATCAACCTCGCGCAATTGGCCAAAGGATTGCGGTCAATGCATGGCTGCGACGGATTTATTCGGGCGGTGACTTCCAGCGCCCGACCGCCAGGGCGTCAGCTTCCTTGGCCTCGACCCAGCCACCTTCGGAACCATCGACGCGATGCTCCTTCTTCCAGAAGGGTGCCCGCGATTTGAGATAATCCATGAGAAAGTTTGCCGCTTCGAACGCCGCCTGGCGATGGGCCGAGGCGGCCACCACCAGCACGATGTTCTCGCCCGGCGCGATCTTGCCATGGCGGTGGATGACGGTAAGGCCTTGCAGTGGCCAGCGCTGAACCGCCTCAGCGGCGATGCGGCCAATCTCGGCCTCCGCCATGCCGGGATAGTGTTCGAGTTCGAGTGCCGAGAGCGTGCCCTGCTCGTCACGGCAGAGACCGGAAAAAGTGACGACCGCGCCAATGTCGGCGCGGCCTTGCGTCAGTCCGGCAATCTCGGCGGCGACGTCGAAATCCTGGCGCTGGATGCGCACGGTCGGCACCGGGATGGCCGACATGAGTGTCAGCCCCCGGTCATCGGAGGGAACAGCGCGATTTCGCGTGCGCCCGATATCTTTTCGCGGTGATCGACATGCTCCTGGTTGATGGCAACGCGGATCACGTCGGGATATTGCAGCGCGTGTTCGTAGCCCTCGCCGCGCGATTGCAGCCAGCGCAAGAGGTCGGCGACCGTCTCGATGCCGGCGGGCAATTCGACATCCTCTTCAGGCATGCCGATCCGTTCACGCACCCAGGCAAAGTAGATGAGACGGGTCGTCATCTCACTCGTCCATGATGTGCTTGAGGCCGGCGCGGAAATAGTCGTAGCCGGTGTAAAGCGTAACGAGTGCCGCGATCCACAGCAGCACCAGGCCGGTCTGCGTGGTCAGTGGGAAAATCTTGTCGCCGGCCGGCCCCGCCAGCAGGAAGGCAATGGCAACCATCTGGATGGCGGTCTTCCATTTGGCGAGCTGCGTTACCGGCACCGAAACCTTGAGTGCCGCCAGATATTCGCGCAGGCCCGAGACCAGGATTTCGCGGCACAGGATGATGATCGCCGCCCACAGCGACCAGCCGGCGATGCCGGCATGGCGATCGGTGTCGGCGGCCAACAGCAGCAGACAGGTGGCGACCAACAATTTGTCGGCAATCGGATCGAGCATCTTGCCGATGTTGGAGGTCTGCTGCCAGGCGCGCGCCAGATAACCGTCCAGGTAATCGGTGATCGAGGCGAGCAGGAAGATGATCAGCGCCGACCAGCGGGCGAAGTCGCTCGATTTCAGATGGCCTTCGAGAAAAAAGCACAACACAACCAGCGGCACCGCGACGATGCGGGCGTAGGTGAGCATGTTGGGCAGGTTGAACGCGCGCTTGGCCATGTCTGGGAGACTCTTTCTGCCTGCGTACTCAAATCAGAAGCGAATGTGGGGGGTCAACAGGCCAGATTCGACTGGCCAGCCGAAACTGCCGAATTTTTCAGCTTTCGTGGAAATGATTGTAGACCAGTTTGGCGACCTGTTCGGAAATACCCTCGACTTTCCTCAGATCCTCGATCGCCGCACGGCTGACCGCCTTGGCGGTGCCGAATGCCAGCAGCAGCGCGCGCTTGCGGCCGGGGCCGATGCCGGCGATCTCGTCGAGCGGGCTCTTGACCATTTCCTTCTTGCGGCGGGCCCGGTGCGAACCAATGGCGAAGCGATGGACCTCGTCGCGCAGGCGCTGGACGAAATAGAGCACGGGGTCGCGCACCGGCAGCGAAAACGAGTCCTTGCCCCTGACGAAAAAGCGCTCGCGACCGGCATCGCGGTCCTGGCCCTTGGCGATGCCGATCGCCACGACGCGATCCTCGATGCCGAGCTCGGCGAGAATCTTGCGCACCGCCGTCATCTGGCCCTGGCCGCCATCGATCAGGATGACGTCTGGCCAGGCCGGGAAGTTGCCGGAGATATCGTCTTCGATATCATCGGCCGCCTCGCCTGCTGGCACGGCGTCGGCCACGGCGACATCGCCATGTTCCTTGAGCAGCCGCGAAAAGCGCCGCTCCATCACCTCGCGCATCATGCCGAAATCGTCGCCCGGCGTTATCTCGGTCGAGCGGATGTTGAATTTCCGGTACTGGTTTTTCACGAAACCTTCCGGTCCCGCGACGACCATGGCGCCGACGGCATTGGTGCCCATAATGTGCGAGTTGTCGTACACCTCGATGCGCACCGGCGGCTTGGCCAGACCGAACGTCTCGGCGAAACCGGCAAGCAATCGCCCTTGCGTCGAGGTTTCGGCCAGCCTGCGGCCCAACGCCTCACGGGCGTTCTGCAGGGCGTTGTCGGTCAGGTCCTTCTTCTCGCCGCGCTGCGGCACAGAGATCGCAACCTTACGGCCGGCGCGGGTGGAGAGCGCCTCGGCCAGCAGTTCCTGATCCTCGACGCCATGCGACAGGAGAATGTTCCGCGGCGTCGGCTTGTCGTCATAGAATTGCGCCAGGAAGGAGCCCAGCACTTCGGCGGCTTCCAGCGCCGGATCGGCCTTGGGGAAATAGGCGCGGTTGCCCCAGTTCTGGCCGGTGCGGAAGAAGAACACCTGGATGCAGACCTGGCCGCCTTCCTGATGGATGGCGAAGACATCGGCCTCGTCGACGGTCGCCGGGTTGATGCCCTGATGACTCTGCACATGCGACAGGGCCGCGAGCCGGTCGCGATAGATGGCGGCGCGCTCAAAATCGAGGTCTTGCGAGGCCTGCTGCATGGCCGCCGAAATCTCGGTCTTCACCTTCTGGCTGCGGCCCGACAGGAAGTCCTTCGCTTCCTCCACAAGTTCGGCATAGCCCTCATGCGAGATTTCGCCGGTGCAGGGGCCTGCGCAGCGCTTGATCTGGTACAGCAGGCACGGGCGCGTACGGTTTTCGTAGAACGAGTTTGTGCAGCTGCGCAGCAGGAAGGCGCGCTGCAGCGAATTGATGGTGCGGCCCACGGCGCCGGCCGAGGCAAAGGGGCCGAAATAGTCGCCCTTGCGCGACCGCGCGCCGCGATGTTTGTAGATGCCGGGCGAGACATGGTCGCCGGTCAAAAGGATATAGGGGAACGACTTGTCGTCCCGCATCAGCACATTGAATCGCGGCCGCAAGCGCTTGATAAGATTGGCTTCGAGCAGCAGTGCCTCGATCTCGGTGCGGGTGACGACGAACTCCATCGTCGACGTCTCGCGCACCATGCGGCCGATGCGATTGGTGTGGAACCGGCCTTGCGCGTAGTTGGTGACGCGCTTCTTCAGACTGCGCGCCTTGCCGACATAGAGCACGTCGCCGGCGGCGTTCATCATGCGGTAGACGCCGGGCGCGTTGGGCAGCCGCTTGACCAGCGTCTGGATCACCTCGGCGCCGACCATGCCTTCGGCGTCGCCGGCATGGGGCGTCCAGTCGATGGCCGTGAAGGCGACATCCGGGCCGGCCGGTTCGACGATCTCCTCCAGTGCCTCATCCTCGAGGTCGATTTCGGGAGGCAGATCGTCGGCGCCGCCGCGCGCCTTGTTCTTGTGATCCAAAGGACTCATTCCGTCATGCCTGTCACATCGGGCGTCTGCCATGCAAGATGCTGGCCGCCATCGAGCGCGATCATCTGGCCGGTGATCGAGCGCGCCTCCCAGAGATAGCGGATGGTGGCGCCGAATTCCGACAATTCCGGGCCACGCTTCAGAGTCAGGCCGGCGATCTGCGCATCAAAATCGGAATCGTCCTGGCGCACATTCTTCAGCGTCGGGCCAGGTCCTATTGCATTGACACGAATGCGCGGGCCGAGCGCCTGCGCCAGCATCTGCGTTTGGGTCCACAACGCGGATTTGGACAGCGCATAGGAAAAATAGCGCGGCGTCGGCCGCCAGACGCGTTGGTCGATGATGTTGACGATCAGCCCCTCCTGCCCTTCCGGCAAGGCGCTGGCGAAATTCTGCGCCAACAGCGCCGGCGTTTTGACGTGAATGGCAAAGTGGCGGTCCCAGGCCTGCCAGTCGAAATCCTCAATGGAATCATCGACGAAGAGCGAAGCGTTGTTGACCAGCAGCGAGATAGGGCCCAGCGCGGTTTCCGCCTGGCCAATGAGGTCACTGACAGCATTCATGTCGGTCAGGTCGGCGCTTACCACCGCCGCGCGGCCGCCAGACTGGTTGATCCCCGCGGCCAAGGCATCCGCCTCATCGCGCGAGCGATTGGCGTGGATGGCTACGGCAAAACCATGGCTGGCGAGGTCTTCGACAATTGCCTTGCCGATCCGTTTCGCCCCGCCCGTCACCAGCGCCGCGGCAGTGGCTTTGCTCATGTGTTGTCAATCCTCAATTT
Organism: Mesorhizobium kamtschaticum; assembly: GCF_056174585.1. Classification (NCBI taxonomy): domain Bacteria; kingdom Pseudomonadati; phylum Pseudomonadota; class Alphaproteobacteria; order Hyphomicrobiales; family Phyllobacteriaceae; genus Mesorhizobium; species Mesorhizobium kamtschaticum. The sequence continues at coordinate 5,685,259 of NZ_CM149691.1, forward strand.
CGGCCCGAAAACTCGACGCCGACGAAATATGGCCCGGCATGCGTTAAATGGCGTTCTCACCTGGGGCAGCATTGTGGCGAAGTGCCCGGTTCGGCATCCCGACTCGTCTTGGAGTCGGAAGCGCTGGAGCGCAATATAGGACGCTGGACTCCTTGCACCAAGCGGTGTGCAGCGCAGCATGAAATGGCTGCTGACATTTCGCTGTTGCGAAGATGCAACGTCAAGGTTCCGCCTCATTCGCGCCGGGGAATGACCCAAGTTCAGGTTCGCTTCAGCCGCATTTTGACACGACATTTGGAACCGACGAACGCCAGATCCGTTTCACCCCCCGGACGGGTTGATGGCGATCGTGAGAAACAAGCCTGTGTCCTGTGGCTTAAGGAGTAAAGAACAATGCAAGCCAATCTTAAATTCGCACGGCCGCTGGCCGTTGCGCTCGGGCTCTTCGCCCTCGGTGGTACTGCCTATGCCGCAGACGTCGTCCAGGAAGAGCCGCCGGCACCCGCTCCGGTTGCCGAACTGCCCGTCGCATCCTGGGCCGGCCCTTACGCCGGTCTGAACGTTGGCTATGGCTTTAGCGGCCGTACCAAGGAAAAGGATTTCGGCGATTCGACCAGCACCAAGGGCTTCGTCGGCAGTGTCTTCGGCGGCTATCAGTGGCAGCAGGAGAACTTCGTGTACGGTGGTGAAGCCGAACTCGGCTACAACGGCATCAAGGGTGACGATAACGGCATCAACTCCAAGGGCGGCTTCGAAGGCTCGCTGCGTGCCCGTCTCGGCTACGCTGTGACCCCGGAAATCCTGCTTTATGGCACCGGCGGTCTCGCCGGCAGAAGCCTGAAGGTAGAGGACAGCGTCCTCGGCGCCAGCGACACCGCCACGATGATCGGCTGGACCGCCGGCGTCGGCACCGACATCAAGCTGACCGACAATATCTTCGGCCGTGTCGAGTACCGCTACACCGACTTCGGCTCGAAGGACTTCAGCGGCATCGGCAAGGTCAAGGCCACCGACAACCGCGTCACCTTCGGCGTCGGTATGAAGTTCTAAGTCGTTCAAGCCACGACACGAAAAAGCCGGGCCTCGCGCCCGGCTTTTTTTGTGCCTTTTCGGTCCTATTTGTCTGGTCACCGTCGGGTTCGCGTTGCAAACCTGGACCGCAAGCTCCTCACACGAAACGCCAGTTTTATCACCCAGTCCGAGATGCCTGCCTCACGGGCTGCCTCGACCTCTCCAGCGGACGAGCGCTCGATCATGGCCTCGTTGCTAAAGATTTCGGGACCATATTCGAGTATCGCTTTGGTTTGTGTCATCAACGCTTCGGCGTTCGGAATCTTCTGCGCAAACGCTAACTCACGGCGGACGCAGACCATTTCAACACGATGGCGCACATCCTCCATGTAGCCGATATCCCATCGCATAATCCGTCCGTGTGTCGCTTCATGGACGATTGCGGACGCAAGCATCTCCGGCTGAGAAGAAAAGACGAATCTCCTGTCGAGAACGCACATCTTTCTGCTTTGGCCGTACTCGGCCGAATGCCCCGGGAGGAGTCTTACCCAGATGCATTCTATCTCCCGCAATACCATTCGAAAGCGAATAGGATCATGTTTCTTGATCAGTTGGATCGCATCAATGACACGCTGAAACACTTCGGTGGATCTCTTGCCTTCAAGAGTGGCAATCCTTAGCCCCTCGAATTCTTTGCCTTTAGACATCCAGAAAAACAGCCGATCAACCCATTCCGGTTCCGCCATGCTGATTGCCCTAGGCCAGTTAAATCGCGGCTATGATCCCCTCAAATATTTTAGAAAGCCCGAAATGCGCGACGCATATTTTAGAATGCTCAAGTTACCCGGCAACACTACGGATACCTCCAGCATCTCCAAATTCCCCGTTGCGCCCTTCCCCAGCTTGTGCCTATAGTTAGTACGTGTCTCGCACGAACAAACAGCTTTAGCTGTATCGACCCGGAGCCAGGCCCGAAATCGTGGCCTGCGCGTGGTTGGGATGTGAGCCGGAACACTCGATCAAAAGGGGATTTGCAGTGAACCGCTTTCAAAAACTCTCGGCCGCCACGCTCGTCGCGGCATCTTTCGCGCCTGCAGCACATGCCACCGACAACAAGCTGACGATCGGCATCGTCACCTTCTCGACCTCGGACGTCGACACCAACCAGATGGTCGACACGATGAGCAAGGAGGCCCAGTCCAAGGGCTGGACGGTGGAAACCCTCAACGCCAATGGCGACCCGTCGCAGGCGATCACCTCAATCAAGCAACTGGCGATCAAGAAGGTGAACGCCATCATCGTCACGGTGTTCGATTCGACCGGCCTCGCCGCCGGGCTGCAGGCCGCGGCCGATGCCAACATCCCTGTGCTTTCCGCCGGCGGCGGCATGGCCGACGGTATTGCGCTTTCGGCCAGCACCGGTGCAGCGCCGCCGCTGCTCGACCTGATGCTGAAGGACATAGGCAATGCCGGCACCCTGCTCGACCTTACCTATCATCCCGGCATTCCATGCCGTGAGCGGGCCGACGCCTTCGATGCCGCGGCCAAGGCCAATCCCGGACTGACTGCGACGTCGCACGAGATCAGCATTCCAGGTGCCGCCGAATCCTCGCAGGCCGCAACGAGTGCCTGGCTTGCCGCGAATGCCAACGCCAAGGGGCCGTTCGCGATCTTCAACTGCTATGACGACAACGCCATGGGTGCGATCGCGGCGCTGAAGCAGAACAGCCGCAGCGATGTGAAGGTCTATTCGTTCAACGCCACGGCGCCCGCCGTCCAGGCGGTCAAGGACGGAACGATGACCGCGACGCTCGGCGTCGACCTGACGTCCGCCGGCAAGATGCTGGTCGACCAGATCCCCGACATCCTGGCAGCCGGCGACAAGTGGCAGCCGAAATCCTTCGTGCCGGGCTACACGCTCGTCACCAAGGACAATGTCGACCAGTTCATGAAGGACAATCCGCAGTAAGTCCTGCAGATTGACGGTCCATCATGAACAGAGCTGTCATGCCCGCAGATCATCCCCTGCCCGAAACCTCCGCCCGGGCGGAGGGCGCTTTGCCGGTCACGCAGGCCGGGTCTCTCCCGCCCGGCGCGCGCGACCGGCGGGCGCTTCTGATGCGCCTGCTCGGCACCTATGGCACCATCATCGTGCTGGCGCTGATGCTGGCGATCTTCTCGGTGCTGCAACCGGGGACCTTCGCCACGATCGGCAATTTCCGCAACATCATCAACGATATGGCAATCGGCACCATCGTCGCGGCGGGCCTCACCGTGCCGCTCGTGGCCGGCGATTTCGATCTCAGCATCGGCTATGTCGCAAGCTTCTGTGGGCTGCTCGCGGTCGGACTGCTGAGCAGCGGCCTGTCCATCCCGCTCGCCATCCTTATCGTCATCGCGCTCGGCGCGATCATCGGCATCGTCAACGGCATCGTCGTTTCCAAGATCGGCGTGAACGCCTTCATCGCCACGCTCGGCACCGGCACCATCGTCGTCGGGCTGAACTACGCCTATTCAGGCGGCATACCGCTGCAGCTCACCCAATCACGCGAATTCACCGACATCGCCATCGGCCGCGTCGTCGGGGTGCCGCATCTCGTCATCATCATGGCCGTGGTGCTGGCGCTTTTGTGGGTGATCCTCAATCGCACGGTGCAGGGCCAGCACATCAAGGCGATCGGCGTCAGTCCCGAATCGGCGCGTCGGGCCGGCGTCGCCGTCGACCGCAGCCGCATCGTCGCCTTCGCCATCGCCAGCACCTGCGCGGCCATAGGCGGTGTGCTGATGGCCTCCAACCTCGGCTCCGGCCAGGTGACGGCCGGCGACAGTTTCATGCTGACCTCGTTTTCCGCCGCCTTCCTCGGTTCGGCGGCTCTGCGGGAAGGCCAGTTCCACATTCTCGGCACACTGATCGGCGTGCTGACGGTCGCCGTCGGCAACAATGGCCTGGCCATGATCGGCGCGCCGATCTTCACCCAGTTCCTGTTCACCGGCACCTTGCTCGTCGTCGCCGTGGCGCTCGGCGGCATCGGCCGCCGCTTCGCGAGGGGCTAGCTAGGCCATGGCACGGGACACACTGCTCAGCCTGCGCGGCATCTGCCGTAGCTTCGGCGGCATCCAGGCGCTCGACACTGTTTCGCTCGATATCGCCAGGGGCGACATTATCGGCCTGGTCGGCGACAATGGCGCCGGCAAGTCGACGCTGATCAAGATCCTCGCCGGGGCGCACGACCCGACTTCCGGCGAGATCATCCTCGAAGGCCAGCCGCGCAAACTGTCGCCGCCGGCCGAGGCACAGCGACTAGGCATCGAGACGGTCTACCAGGACCTGTCGCTGATCGGCACCTTCACGGCCGCCGAGAATTTCTTTCTCGGCCGCGAGCTCGCGCACGGACGCGGCCCGGCGCTGCTGCGCTGGATCCGCCTGAGATCGATGGGCGACACCGCGATCAAGGGCCTCGACGAGTTGCACATCGATATTCCAGGCGTGCGCACAAAGACGGTCGAGCGCATGTCGGGCGGCCAGCGCCAGTTGGTTGCGATCGCGCGCGGCGCCTTCTGGGGCCATAAGCTGCTGCTGCTCGACGAACCGACGGCGGCACTTGGCGTGCGCGAATCGCGCGAGGTGCTTGAGCTGATCAAGCGGCTGACCGCCAAGGGGCTGACCATCGTCATGGTCACCCACAATCTCGATCATCTCTGGCAGGTCTGCAATCGGGTGGTGGTGATGCGCAGGGGTCGCAAGGCCGCCGATCTCGCGAGTTCCGCCACCACCATGGAAGAGGTCGTCGCCTATATAACCGGCGCCAAGGCGGCGATGACTGCCGCGGCCATGGAGGCCGGCGCATGAGCGCAACCGACGCAATGACGCTGCGCCGGCTGCTGGCGAACGCCCCCAACCGCTGGGGTCACTGGGGCGCTGACGACGAGATCGGTGCGCTCAACTATCTCACCGCTGAAGAGGTCAAGCGCGGGCTGGCGACGGTGCGGGACGGCCGCACCTTCACGCTTGGCGTGCCGATCGGCACCCACGAAGGAGACGCGGTGTTCCCCGGCCGCTGGCCGGCCAAGCATTTCATGGTCGCCGACAAGGCCGGATTCGAGAACGGCCATTGGCATCCCCTGCCCGGCGGGCTCGAATTCGCCGACGACTATGTCACCGGCTTCGCGCAGGCAGGCACGCATTGCGACGCACTCGGCCATATGTGGTTCGACGATACTTTGTGGAACGGCTTTCCGGCATCGAGCACCAATGGCGGCATGACCAAGGCCGGCATCATGCCAATCGCCGAACGCGGCATTGTCGGCCGCGGCGTGCTCCTCGACATTGCCCGCTTTCGCGGCAAGCCGGTGCTCGACCGCGCCGAGACCTTCACCCACCACGATTTGATGGACTGCGCGCGGGCGCAAGGCGTCGAGATCCTGCCGCGCAGCATCCTGCTCATCCGCACCGGCTGGGTTGGTGCGCTGGCGGCGGGAATTCAGACAGTGGGCGAAAGCTATTGGGAACCCGGCCTGACCTTCTCGTTGGACCTCGTGCGCTGGTTCGACGCCATGCAGGTGCCTTGTCTGGTCACCGACACGCTGGCCAATGAAACCACCTACGATCCCGAAACCGGCCTGATGCTGGTGCTGCATGCAGCGCTGATGCGCAATCTCGGCGTCGTGTTCACCGAAATGGCCGCGCTCGACCAGCTTGCCGCCGATTGCGCGATCGACCGGCGCTACGAAGGCTTTTACTGCGCCAGCCCCGCCAAGGTGAGCAAGGGCACGGGCGGCTCGGCAAATCCGGTTTTCATCAAATAGACGGAATGGCTTCAATGACTTCTGCGGACAATGAACTCTGTTTCCTGCCGGCTGCCGAACTGGCACAGCGCATCCGGCGCCGCGACCTGTCGCCGGTCGAGGTGACCGAGGCTTACCTGCGCCGCATCGAGGCGCGAAACCCCGTCATCAACGCTTACACGCTGGTCCTCGGCGACGAAGCGATGGACGCTGCGCGCGTTGCCGAAAAGGAAGTGATGGCCGGTGTTCCGCTCGGGCCGCTGCATGGCGTGCCGGTCGGCATCAAGGATCTCGACGATGTCGCCGACGTGCCGACATCGATGGCGTCGCGCGCCGTGCACAACAAGGTGCCGCAAACCAGCGCCGTAGCTGTCGAGCGGCTGCTTGCAGCCGGCGCCATCGTACTGGGCAAGACCAACACGCCGGAGTTCGGCCACAAGGGCATCACCGACAATCCGCGCTTCGGACCGACCAGCACGCCTTTCGCGATCGGCTACAATTCCGGCGGCTCATCGGGTGGCAGTGCCGCAGCCGTCGCCGACGGCATGGCGGCGCTGGCACAAGGCACCGATGGCGGCGGCTCGGTGCGCATCCCCGCCTCGTTCAGTGGCACTGTCGGCTTCAAGCCCTCCTTCGGCCGCATCCCTTCGGTGACCCGTCCCGACGGTTTCCTGTGGGGGCATCCACTTGTCCATATCGGGCCATTGGCGCGCACCGTCGGCGACGCCGCGCTGATGACCAAGGTGATGGCCGGTCCGCACGGTCGCGACCCGCTCAGCCTGCCGGACGATGGCGCCGACTATGTCGGCGCGGCCGGCGGACCGTTCCGGCCGCTACGCGTCGCCTACAGTCCGCGCCTCGGCAATTTCCCGGTCGATCCTGAGGTCGCAGCCGTGGTGGCCGGCGCGGTCGAGGCCATGCGCAACAACGGCATTGCGGTCGACGAGATCGAGCTCGATTTCAGGGCCGACCACAAGGACCTCGCGGCGCTGTGGGTGCGCACGATCTCGATCCACTACGCCGCGATCGCGGTCTACTGGAAGCAAGAAGGCATCGACCTGATGGGCGAGCATGCCGACGTGCTGACCCCGCAATTCCTCGCCATGCTGAAGGACGCCTACAAGGTGTCCGCCGTCGATCATGCGCTCGACGATCTCCTGCGCACCGGCGTGCATGACGGGCTCGAAGATGTATTTGCGAGCCACGACCTGATCGTGTCGCCGACGCTCGCCATTCCGCCGGTGAAGAACGTCACCGACGGCAACACGATCGGACCGACGTCGATCAATGGCGAGGCGGTCGATCCGCTGATCGGCTGGTGCATGACCTATCCGATCAACTACACCGGTCATCCGGCGATTTCGGTTCCAGCCGGTCTGACCGCGCAGGGCTTGCCGGTCGGTCTGCAGATCATCGGGCGACGCCACGCCGACGAGAGCGTGCTCAACATGGCGGCGCGCTTCGAGCGCATCAGGCCGTGGTTTCAAAGCTATCCGGGGCTTGCTGGATAGGACGACGCGCGTCCCCTAGAGCAGTTCACCGTTTCACGGAAACGGCAACCTGCTCTAACTCTTTGTTTTGACGCAATTCCCTAGGGAAAGCGCTACGCGCTTTTCCCGGGAAAACCGTTTCACACTTTTCCTGGAATTGCTCTAGATCGGCAGCTGCAGCAGCTCGGAAATAACCAGGCCGGCCGCGCCCAGCAGTGCCGCGCCATCGCCGGCATCGCCGGCGATGATTTCGATGGTGCCGCCCGGCCGCGCGGGCACCATGGCGCGGACATGGTCGGCGATCGCGCCGAGCAGACGATCGCCACCGAGCACGACGTCGCCATGCAGGATGAAGATGTTGGGCGCCACTGTCTGCTGCAGATTGGCGATGCCGACGGCGACGTTGCGGGCATAGTGGTCGAGCAGCTTTTCAGCGCCCGGCACTCGGCGCCCGGCCATGACGACAAGACGGGCCGAATCGATCAGCTCGGGCTCGGGCAGCCCGCATGGGCGGCCTCGCGCCGCAGCCAGCTCAGCGTGGCGATGGTGTCCCAGCAACCGCGCCGGCCGCAGCGGCAGAGCTCGCCGTCGAGTTGCACGAATGTGTGGCCGAGTTCGCCCCCTGCCCCGGACGTGCCACGATGGAGATGGCCGTCGAAATAGAGCGCACCGCCCAATACTTCGCCGGTGTAGACGACCGCGAATTGTTTGACACCGCGGCCGGCGCCGAACCAGCGGTCGCCGACCAGCAAAGCACGCGGATGATGGTCGAGCTTGACCGGCAGGCCGAAGCGCCGGCCGAGATCTTCGGCCAGCGGATAGCGGTCGAGCGCCGGGGCCAGATTGACGGTGACGATCGAGCCGCGGTCGGTATCGACCATACCGCCGACCGCGACACCGATGCCGAAGGGTTTGCGCCGCGCCTTGGCAAGCGTGTCGCCGACACATTCGGCAATCGTCTCGATGATCGGTGCGACCTGCCCCCTGCCGTCCGGCAGCACCATCTTGCGTTCCGACTCGATCTTGCCGTCGAGCGTCGCCACGCAGGCGTGCACCGCGTCCGGCATCAAAAGCACGCCGCAGATTGGACGGGCTTTCGGCGAAAACCACAGCGGACGCGCCGGCTTTCCGCCGCCGGGACTGGCGGGCATGGGATCGCTCTCGACCAGCACCTCGTCGTCGATCAGCGGCTGGACGATGCCGGAAATCGTCGTGCGGTTGACGCCGGCCATGCGCGCGAGCTCGGCGCGGCTGGTGGGGCCGAGATCGAACAGCGCCTGCAGCACGCGGCCGCGATTGGTCGAGCCGACCATCGAGGACGAGAGCAGCGCCTTGCGCGGGCGCCCTGCCCGCTCTACGGCGGCGCCATCACCGGGCGGCGTGAAGGTGGCGTGGCCTGCGCCATTCGGGCTGTCTTCGTCGATTATGGTCATTGTCCGGTTTTCGCGCCGCCATTCTCAAAAACCTTTCTAGCCCAGGAGCTTGCCGGTTTCGAGAACTTTGTACGGGCAGGCAGCAAACTCGCGTGGCGCGCCTTCCCTTCTCCCTTGTGGGCCTGTTGCGCAGTAGCCGTGGATGTTTGAAGGGAGCGGGATCGCAAGGATTCCGCTCGTATTTGTGAGCCCTGACGCTTGATTTGGGGTTTTGGAGGTGGTGCAGCCGGACTGCGGGCGCACCTATCCTGTGATGGCGACCCATCGGCGCATGTTGAAGGCGATCGCCGCCAGTGTCACCTGGGCAGCGGCCTTGGCCAGCCCGACATAGCGGATCGTGGTCAGCTTCATGCGGTTCTTGAGCGTGGCGAAGGTGGTCTCGACTGCGGCACGCCGTCTGGCGATTAGACGGTTGTAATGTTTGAGCCGTGGCGCCAGCGCATGGTGCTTATTGGGGCGGCGCGCGATGCGAGTCTTCTTGCCTGCAGCCTTGAGCCGGGCACGGCGGGCATGGGTGTCGTAGGCGGCGTCCGCCCATACCGTCTTCTCGTCGCCGCAGATCAAGGCATCGGCCACCACCGTGTCGTTGACGTTGGCAGGCGTCGTGATCACTTTGCGGATCAGGCCAGAGCCTTCATCCACTCCGACATGTGCCTTGTAGCCGAAGGTGAAGCCGCCCTTGCCTTGCCGCACCGTGACACGGGCGTCCGCATCCTTCGAGACCCGCTCGCCCGAAGGCGGCGATGAGACCGCATCGATCAGCGTGGCATCCAGCATCGTGCCCCGCTTCAGGATCACGCCGGCCTTCTCCAACTGCCGGTCCAGTTCGCCAAACAGCTTCTCAAGCAGACCTTCGCCAACAAGCAGATTGCGAAAGCGCGAAAGCACCGTGTGATCGGGAATGCTCTCCTCGAGACCGAGCCCGACGAAACGTCGAAACGACAGCCGGTCGCCAAGTGCCTCCTCCAGTTCGCGGTCCGACAGCCCGTACAGAGATTGCAGCAAGAGCGCCTTGAACAGAACCAGCGGCGGCCAGGCTGCCCGACCCGGCCCGCCATCGCGTAGCGGTGTCAGCAGCTTCTCGAAGCGATACCACTTCACCAGACCGACAAGACGGTCGAGCGGCGAAGCCCCGCCCACCAGCTTGGTGCCCAGAAAGGCTTCCGCCAAGCTCAACTGACCCGTCCGCTTCACTGCCATCGTGATTCCCTCCGAGCGTCAATCTCAGAGAATCACAAACAGCGAATTACGCAACAGCCCCCTTGTGGGAGAAGGTGGATCGGCGCGATAGCGCCGAGACGGATGAGGGGTGCGTGACGGAATGAAGCGGCGGCGATTTCAAGCCTGTTGCCATCCGACCGAGCTTCGCTCGGCCACCCCAGGGCGAGCCACCTGTCTCGCCCGCCCTTCGGGCCCCACAAGGGGAGAAGGAAAGGCGCATCGCTTCACGCCGGCACGCAGCCTTTCAGTTCCGGAAACTTCTCGTCGAAACGCGCCGCCCAGCGGGTCAATCGGCCACGGCCCTTTTCCATTTGCCGGCGAAGCGCAGGGAGAGGTAGCCGAGGCAGGCACGCAACGCCATCTGACCGACCGTGATCTTCTTCGGCAGTTTTGGCGGGTTGGCATTGAGCAGATCGAGCGCGGCGGTGATCTTCGCCCACTGCCGGTCGAGCCAGGGCTGATAGACCATCTCGTTGGGCCGGGTGCGGCGCTCATAGACCATCGACAGCGCGCAATCGCAGATGCCGTCGGCCAGCGCCTCAAGCACTTCCGCTTCCAGCCGCTTGTCGGCATTGCGCGGGAACAAAGCGTTCCTCGAAATCCGGTTGAGGTGCTGGGTGATGGCGCGGCTGTCGTGTACCGAACGGCCATCGTCGAGCACCAGAACCGGGATCTTGCCGAGCGGATTGGCACTGATCAGTTCGGCCGGTTTGTCCTCGGTCTTGACCGGCGCCAGATCGATCACGATCCCGGCATAGGCCGCGGCCATCCGCACCTTCGAGCTGTACGGCGAGGTGGATGCATAGAGCAGCTTCGGCATGATCGGTTTCCTGTTTGCAGACGCTTAGTGTTGACTGGACAGGCGCTTGCGATCAACCGCCAGAGCGCAAAAAAACAGCGGCCAGAAACCGGTTGCGGTTTCCGCCCCAGACATCGTGACAAGCCTACAGACTGATACGCTGGAAAACACGAGCGAACGACAAGTGCAGGCCGATGGGATTCAAACCTGCATTCGCATCTTACAAACCCCAGGCATTGCACCGGGGCCTTCGCCGACCGCGGCAAGGAGACAATCCAAAGAGCGAGCGAGGCAGCCAACCGGCGCCTCGCTTTGCTTGCCCATCGGTCCCATCCCGATGTTCAGCCCTCAGGGCTGAACCCGCTGCCGGACTTGCTTCGATCCAGTGCGTCAGAGCGTCCTTGCCGAGCCCCGAAGGACACGCGACGCCCCAACGACCGGTCTACTTCTTGGCCGGAGCCTTCGCCTTCGCAGGCGCTGCCTTGGCCTTCGGCGCGGCGGCTTTCTTCACCGCAGGCTTTGTCGCGGCCGCTGCTGCTTTCACGGCTGGCTTTGCTGCTGCCTTAGCGGCGGGTTTTGCCGCAGCCTTGGCGGGCGCTGCCTTCTTGGCCGCGGGTTTTGCCGCTGCCTTGGCTGCAGGCTTCTTGGCCGGTGCTGCCTTGGCGGCGGGCTTTGCCGCTGCCTTAGCGGGCGCTGCCTTCTTCACTGCGGGCTTCGCCACAGCCTTGGCCGCTGCCGGCTTCTTGGCCGGTGCTGCTTTCGCTGCGGGCTTTGCCGCCGCCTTCGCAGGCACTGCTTTCTTCACTGCTGTTGCGGCCTTCGCCGCGACTGCTTTTGCGGGTGCTTTCTTTGCCGGTGCTTTGGATGCCGGCGCTTTAGATGACTGCTTAGCCATGTCATGCCCCTTCACGTTATGCCGATGGCCGTGAATGACCCCGGCGCGCAATGCATATCTGACTCGCGGCTCGCTAGCCAGCGAAGCAATGGTATGATTTTGTCAGCTTAAATTTTCGTTGAGATCGAGACGCGATCACACTCATCATCGAAAAAATCCGTCGCTGATCTTCTGGCATCGCCAGCAATTTGACACCGGAATTCTCGATGCCAGCCCACCATCAAACTCCGAAGACTAGCGAGCAGCTTTACGCATGATCGTCGGCCGTGAATATCATGACCTGCCACCTCATCGAGGCAATCATCTTCCTGCAGACGAATGATCCATGCGGATCACGAGCGCGACGCGACGACCGATCTGACGATCACCTTGTCAAGCATGCCTCCGTCAACTGCTGACAAGTTGACAGAATACTCTGCATAGCAGAGTATTCTGCATAGGAGCCATCGCCGCCGAGGTTGCCGAGCCATATGACGACGGCCCAAGGCTTTGCCGCATCGGAGCCATCGATGAGCGCCGACGACATCATCCACCAGAGCACAAGGCTCAGGATCATGGCCGCCCTGAACACACTGGAAAGGCGCGAGGCGCTGGAGTTCAGCCAGTTGAAGGTCATGATCGAAACCACTGACGGAAATCTCGGGGCGCACATCGATACGCTGGCCAGAGCGGGCTATGTCGATGTCGAAAAGCTTTTCGTCGGGCGACGGCCGCAGACCCGGATCAAGGCAACAACGATCGGGCGGCGGGCCTTTCGCGGCCACATTGCTTATCTTCGCAAGATCATCGATCAGGCCGAGGCGGTGCAACGCAGGAAATAGCGCCGCGATCCGCCCTCAACGCGTGGCGACAACGGCAACGCCGGCGCCGATCATCACGCCGCCCGCCGCGCGGTTGACCCGGCGCACGATCCTGGGCGTGCGCAACAGATTGCGGGCGCGGCCGGCGAGAACGACATGCCCGCCGATCACCACGATCTCGACAGCCAGGATCACCGCGACGAGGATGCCGAGATGAGCCGAAGTGAGCGAGGCGCCGACGACGTTGGGTAACAGCGCCACATAGAACAGCGGCATTTTCGGATTGCCGAGATTGAGCGCGACACCGGTGGCAAAGATCGTCATTAGTCCGCGCCGCCCGGAGACGGGCTGCAGTTCCGGCACGACGGGCGCGGCCGTCCACAGCCTGATGCCCATCCAGATCAGATAGGCCGCTCCGCCATAGCGAAGCACCGTCATGACGATCGCCATCTTGGCGGCGATGATCGACAGGCCGAAGGCAGCGAGCATCAGGAAGATGAGGATGCCGACCACCGTGCCGGCACCGTAGGCGATGCCCGACGCCGCACCGCTGGAGATCGTGCGGGCGACGATCGTCATGTTGTCGGGGCCTGGGCTGGCGGCGAACACGAAGAAGGCGGCCGCGAAGGCAAGGATGGTGGCAAGGTCCATGAAGACTCCCGAAAGTGATGCGTTGCTCTCGGGTGTTCAGGTTAGCCGATTTGCCTGCCGGCGATAGCCCGAAAAATTCACGGCCTTCGTGACACCAACAGCGCGGTCGCGGCGGATGCCGCGCCGAACAGGCAGGTACCGCTCCAGCCCCACGCCGAATAGGCAAGCCCTGCAAGACCCGAGCCGCAGGCGCCGCCGAGAATCATCGTCGCCATGAAGATGGTGTTCAGGCGGCTGCGGGCTGCCGGATCCAGAGCATGGATGCGCGCCTGATTGGCGACCTGCGACGACTGCACGCCGAGATCGAGGATCAACACGCCGACGATCATCGCCGCCAGCGATCCCTGGAACAGGCCAAGGATGGCGAAGGCGGCGACCACCAGGCCGGCGCCGATCGAAACGATGAGATCAGGCCCGCGCCGGTCGGCGAAGCGGCCGGCGAGCGGAGCCGCAAGCGCGCCGGCGACACCGACCAGTGCCATCAGGCCCACAGCCGTGGCGCCGAAATGATAGGGGGCTGCTTCGAAGGCAAGAGCGAGCGTCGACCAGAAGCCGATGAAGGCGGCGAAGATCAGCGCCTGCACGACGATCGCCTGGCGCAGGATGCGGTGCGTGCGCAGCAGCGTCCACAGCGAGCCGAGCAGCCTGCCATAACTCAGATCAGTGACCGGCTCGACGCGCGGCAGACGCCAAGCGAGTGCCGCGCCGGTGGCAAGCATCAATGCTGCGGCGGCCGCGAAGACAGCCTGCCATCCCCATATGTCGGAGATGAAGCCGCTGACGGTGCGGGCAAGCAGGATGCCGACGAGGATGCCGCCGGTGACGATGCCAAGCACACGGCCGCGCTCATGCGGCGCCGCCAGATGCACGGCGAGCGGCACTATCTGCTGCGTGACCGTGGCGAAGAGACCAATGCCGATGCCGGCGACGACCAGCCAGACAAAGCTGGGCGCCAGTGCGGCAACGACAAGAGCGACGACCAGCGCCGCTGTCGTCGCCAGGATGAGGGAACGCCGATCGAGCCGATCGCCGAGCGGCGCCAGAAACAGGATGCCAGCGACGTTGCCCAGTTGCGTCACGACGGGAAGCACTGACACCGCGCCGGCGGACAGAGCGAACTGGTGTGCCAGCAGGCCGAGCATCGCCTGGTTGTAGTAGTTGTTGGCCACGGTCAGGCCCGCGGCAATCGCGAGTATGGCAAGCAGACCTTTGTCGATCGTAGGGCTGCGCGTGCCGGCAGGCGTATGCATTTCCGTCACGATTGATAACCGAGGCAGATGGCGCCGAGCGCGACGACAGCGCAGGCGCCGACCCGCCGGGGCGTCAGCGTCTCGCCGAGAAACAGCCGGCCGATGAAGGCCGCGAAGACGACGCTGGTCTCGCGGATCGCTGTGATCGGACCGGCAGGCCCGAGCGCGAAGGCCGCCACCACGACGCCATAGGCGAGAAGCGCGAACAGTCCGCCGCCGAGTGCCTTCCAGGTCTCCGGCGCCCGCGGGTCGACAACGAGCCGGCCACGACTGGCGACGAAGGTCGCCGGCAGCAAGGCGCCATAGGCGAGCAGGACCCAGGCTGTGTAGGCGCCGACATTGCCTGCCATACGCACGCCGATGGCATCGACCGTCGCATAGGCGGCGATGATTGCCCCCGTTGCCAGCGCATAAAGGATCGACGTCGTGGCAGCCCTTCCTCGTCCGAGTGAAAGGCCCATGATGCCGCCACCGACCAGGGCAACGCCGACGGTCTCCAGAGCGGTGAGTTGCTGGCCGGCGAGCAGGAAGCCGCCAAGGGTGACGAGCAGAGGCACGCTGCCGCGAACAATCGGGTAGACCTGTCCCAATTCGCCATATCTGTAGGCGGCCACCAGAAACACGCTGTAGCCGACCTGCAGGCAGGCCGAGAGCCCGACATAGGGCCAGGCCGATGTGGCTGGAAAACCGTTGAAGATTGCCAGCGGAATGGCCAACGCCGTGCTGGAGAAGCTCATCACGGTGACGGTCCACAACCTGTCGGCGCCGGTTCGCAGGAAAGCGTTCCAGCTTGCGTGCAGGATCGCCGCGAAGAGCGCGAGGCCGATGACCGGCGGGCTCATTGCGGCCTGCGCGAGGCAGCGACGATATCCAGGGCGGCCTTGCGGGCTTCACGAAGGGCGGTGTCCGCCTGCCCCATCTGCGCCATAAGGGTGGCACCCTCGATCAGCATCAACAGCGTCGCCGCCACGTTTTCGGCCCGCCCGCGCGGCATCACCTGCGCGAGGATCGACTGCATGCGCTGCCTCAAGCCATTCTTCTGCCGGGCGACAGCCTCGAACACCGGATGCCGGGGATCACCGAACTCGGCCAGCGCATGCGCGAACAGGCAGCCGTGGAAATCCGGACTGCGGAACCAGCGCCCATGCCAGTCGAATATCTCGGCGATCTTCTGTTCCGGAGTGATGCTCTTCTGGGCAAGCTGCTCGAGCTGATCGTCAAAGCGCCTGGCGCGATAGTCGAGCACCGCTACGATCAGCTCGTCCTTGCTGGGGAAATGCCGGTACATCGTCATCTTGGCCACGTCGGCTTCGGCGATGATCCGGTCGATGCCGGTGGCATGGAAGCCCCCGCGCTTGAACAGTGCATAGGCCGTTTCGACGACATGCTGGCGTTTGTCGGAGGGAGGTGACGGTGTCATGGCGCGTCCAAGTGATGAGACAGGTCTGTCTAATTTATGCGATGGATCGCGCCAGCTGTCAACACGGCACGGAAAAGCGCCTGCGGCTGATCGAGCCGCAGGCGTTAGAGGAAATCGATAATCGGAAAGCTGCGTCTAGCGCAGGACGCGGCAACGGCCGTTATAGACCATCCAGCGGTCGAAGCCCGAGACACAGAATTCGACATTGTCGCCGATCGAGGCAAAGCCCTGGCCTTCCTCGATCAGATACCAGATGGTCCGGTCGCGCCCATCGGAGAGACTGACGGTGGCGCCGCAATAGCGGCGGCCGATCGGCCAGATGTCGTTGGCCGGCAGATAGCGGTGCTGGTGGATGCGCCGGAAATCGGTGATCTGCACATCCGGCAGATGCGGCACGTGATGCACCTGGTAGGAGAAGCGGCTGGAAATCTTGCTCAGCACCCAAGGCTGGCCGCAGACGCCGCCATCGTCGTCGGAATAGACGCTGAGGTCGGCCGCCTGCACCGCCTGGGTGATACCGAGAGGCGCGGCAAGCGGGGTGCAGAGCGAAATCAGGGCGGCAAGTGCGGATTTGGCGAAGCGAGTCATGACAGCCTCTCAAGGTCGGTTACGCCCACTGTGCGGATTCGCTTGGCGGCGGTCAAGCGGTTGCCGAAACAATGGTTTCCAGAAACGAGCTGGAGCATCCACCAACGTACCTACCGGCTACGCGTTCCTCTCAAGGATCAGTCCTCGGGAAGAAAGGCGGGGTTGAAGACGACTTCCCAGAGATGGTCATCCGGATCCTGGAAATAGCCGGCATAGCCACCCCAGAACGTATCTTGCGCCGGCTTGACGAGGCGCGCGCCAGCGCTGATCGCCTGTGCCATCACGGCATCGACCTCGGCCTCGCTCGTGACATTGTGACCGATGGTGAACTCGGTCGGGCTGCGGCCGGTTTGGGCGATGCCGGCGTCAAGAGCGATGTTGGCGCGTTCGAAGATCGCGAACTTCAAGCCACCCTGCAGATCGAAGAAGGCGACGGCGCCGTGCTCGAACTCCTTGCCGATGATGCCTTCTGTCGGAAGCCCGAGGCCGTTTCGGTAGAATTCGAGCGACGCTTCCAGACTATCGACACCAAGCGTGATGACACTGATGCGAGCTTTCATTTTGGTCTGTCCTTTCTATATTCACGACGGTGCGATGTCGGTGACATCGAATGGCACCGAAAGGCTTCGTTCGGTTTGCCATGGCGGGAGCGGCACGCCTTGAAGATTTCGGCCAAAATGGCCTCGAAGACCATGGGCCGAGCGGACTGACAAAGGCTGAAGGGATGGAAGCGGTACTGGCGCAGACCACCGGCTTTTTCCAGGAACGGCCTGCAGAGAAGCGGCTGAGTGCCGCTTTCGCGTCCATCTGGGTCCACCGCATGCGGGACCAGGACGCTCCACCCGTCGTGATAACGCCGGATGCGACGATCGACCTGCAGTGGATCGACGGCCGCTTCCGGGTCGCGGGACCGGACCGGGAGCCGCAGATCGAAATACTGCCGTCAGGAGCGACGATCGTCGGGTTCAGATTCCGGCCAGGGGCGGCCGCCGGTTGGCTGGGCATGCCGGCCAACCAGATCGTCGGAGAACGCCTTGATCTCAGCGAGCTTTGGGGCACGAGGGCGCGGCATCTGGCAGGCCGCATCCAGGCCACGCCCGATCTCGCCAAGCTGGTGAGACAATTGGAGGAGGCAATCGGCGCATACGGGCAAGACCACCGTGTGCCCGATGCGGTCATGGGCTTTGCCTTTGACATTATCGACCGAGGTCTGCCAGCCGACAAGCCGCTGGTGCCTTTCCTCTTGCGCTCCCTGTATATGAGCGAACGAACGCTGCGGCGGCGTTTCGACGAAAGTTTCGGCTACGGCCCGAAGACGCTTGACCGGATCCTGCGCTTCCACCGCTTCAAGCGCCTGCGACAGGCATCCAGCAATACCTCGACCGCGGTCTTAGCGATCGAGGCCGGCTATGCGGACCAGGCCCATCTGATACGAGAAAGCAGGCGGCTATCCAGTATCACGCCGGCCGCGCTGGCTGCCACCGGAGCATAGCCTCGGCCGAGGCAGCCGAAGCCATGCCGGCCTACTCTCCGGCCAGCCATTCCAGCGACCAGTGCGCCGGCTTTTCCACGGCGAGCACTTTGTGCAGTGCTGGCAACACGGTTCGCAATTCGCCTTCGAGCGTGAAGGGCGGGTTGACCACCACCATGCCGCTGCCGTCGAGGCTGGGCTCAGAAGAGGCCGGCCTGATCTCGAATTCTATGTCGAGGATTTTCGGGATGCCGGATTGCTTCAGCGCCTTCCTGAAGGCGATGATCGCCCTGCGATCCTTGATCGGATACCAGAGCGCGTAGATGCCGCCCGGCCAGCGCTTGTGCGCCGTTACGAGCCCGTCGACGAGGCGGTCGAACTCACCCGCTTCCTCGAAGGGCGGATCGATGAGCACCAGGCCACGCTTTTCCTTCGGCGGCAAATGGGCGCCGAGCGCCAGCCAGCCATCGAGCTCGATGATGCGGGCCTGAAAATCACCGGCAAACAGTGTCCTCAGCTTCGCCGCATCCTTGGGATGCAGTTCGATCGCCGACAGCCGGTCCTGCTTGCGCATCAGATGCCGTGCGATCAGCGGCGAGCCCGGATATTTCTGGATGCCACCCTCAGGATTGAGCGACCGCACCGCCTCCAGATAGGGCGCCAGCAGTGCCGCCACCGGCGCGGCGAACGAGGCGTCGATCAGCCTGCCGATGCCGCCCTGCCACTCGCCGGTCTTCTGCGCCTCCAGTGAGGACAGATCGTAGCGGCCAATGCCGGCATGGGTGTCGACGACGCGAAACGCCTTGTCCTTCTGCTTCAGATACTCGAGCAGGCGCGTCAGCACGACATGCTTGACGACGTCGGCGAAATTTCCGGCGTGGTAGGCGTGGCGATAGTTCACTTGGCTCCCCTGCCCCAGCGCGGCGGCGGCGGTTGCGAGTTCGGGTTGTCCGGCCGGCCGCCACCAGAACGCAACGAGAGCAGGAAGCCGATCAAACCGATCGCCATCAAGGAGAAGCCGACCGGCCGCGCACGCCGGTCGGTTTCGCCGACACCGGAGCGCAGGACGAGGTCGACCGCGCGTATCGGAATGTCTTCGGCATCACCCGGGCCAACGGTGAAAACATAAGGGCCGGGACTGACGGTCGCGATCACGCCGCCTTCATCGCGAAAGATCTTGTCGGGCAGCTGCGGGCTGACCTGGCGCGGGTTGTCGACATGGTTGAACTGCAACGTCGAGGCAAGCACCGTGCGGCCATTGCTGGCGGCGGTCAGCGTCAACACCGTGCGCTGCTGCGAAACGATGCGTTCGGCCCGCGCAGTGAGGTCGACCAACACCCGCACCGGTGCATCACGGCCGGAGAGCGACACGGTCAACGGCTTGAAGCGGCCTTGCTCATAGACCCGCCAGGAGCCGATCTCACGGCCGGAAAAATTGGTCATCGCCCAGGGATAGATGAGGCCGACGCCGGTGCCGGCGAGCAGGATCAGGACAAACAGAAAGCGCATTCAGACAGTCACCTTGTATCGCACCTTTGCTGGACAACTAGCTTGCGTTGGCGCCGTCGCGCAGGCGTTCCATCTCGTCCAGCAGCATGTCTAGGCCAAGCTCGAATGTCTTGTCGAATTCGGCGGTGCTAAAAAAAACGCCCGGCGGCCATGACATTTGGAAAATCCCGGGCCAATTGCTCGTCGCTGACTGTGTTCACCGCCGACGGCCCCTTGGCATAGCCTGCGTTTTCGTCCAGCACCGCGCCCATCAGATAATAGCCGACGGCACGAAACAGCCGCGCGCTGAGCTCGGCGTCGAAGCCGCCATCCCTGAACAGGCCGATAACGCCGTTCAACCAGGCAAGGCAGGTCGGCGAGTTCATGCGGTAAGTCACGAAGAAAGTGGCATAGGCCGGATGGTCGCGGCCGATGCGGCGAAAATCCTCGATGGCGATGCGCATCCTTTGTCGCCACGGCAGGCTGGCGTCAGGCATTTCAAGCGCACCGACCAGCCGGTCGACCAGCGCTTCGTGCAAATGCGCCACCGAAGGAAAGTGGTGATAAATGCTCATCGCCTCGCAGCCGAGCGCCGCCGCCAGCTTGCGCATCGAAAAGCCGGCGAGCCCCTCCTTCTCGATCACCTCGAAGGCCGCGTCCTCGATCATCTCGCGCGACAGCCGGCCACGGGTTCTGGTTCTTTTTATCGATGAGTCCATGGCGTCGCTTGAAAACTTACACTGTAAGGTTCATTTTCCACATCACCTTACATCGTAAGGTTAACAAAGACCAGAGGAGAATGTCATGTCTGCCAATCGCATTCTTTCATCCGTGCTTTCATCAATACGCCACGCTTGCTTGCTCGCCGCTGCCGGCTGTGCGCTGACACTGGCCGCGGCACCTGTCCATGCCGACGACTATGATGCAACCCTGAAGGACATTCAGTCGACCATGGGCGGCGTGCCGAGCTTTGTGAAGCAGTTTCCCAAAGCCGGTCTGCCCGGTGCCTGGGCGGAGGTCAAGGCCATCGAACTCAGCGACAAGACGGCGCTGCCGCCAAAGGTCAAGTCACTGATCTCGCTGGCGGTGGCGGCGCAGATTCCGTGCAACTATTGCATCTGGTCGGATACGCAGGACGCCAAGCGTGCCGGCGCCACCGACGAGGAAATCCAGGAGGCCGTGGCGATGGCCGCGCTGACCCGCCACTGGAGCACCATCTTCAATGGCATGCAGGTCGATTTCGACACATTCAAGAAGGAGATGGGCGGGCAGTAGGCTGTTCGCGCCCGAAGCGGGCGACCGCTTCGATCCATGCTCAATCGACGACAGGATAGTGCGACCGTTTTCTCGGCACTCGCCAGGGGACGGCCCGCGGATTGCGAACCGCCCCATGGTTCAGGCATTTTTTGCCACCAGTTGTGTCGAGGTGCCGTTCCGCGCATACGCGATCGCGCAATGGACGATGCACTCTACCTATGCGCTCAATGCCATTGCAGAAATGACCGATATTTCGGCATGGAATGGACGTGTGGGCGTTTTCCGGCAAAAATGACCGGTGATCCGCGCCACGCGAACGAGAGGCCCTTATGCGCAGAGCCTGCGAACAGTGCGGTGGAATAAAATCGCGATTGAATCCCGCCTTTACGACGCGGTTTTTCGTTCATCTTTTCGCTCTCGGCTTCTTCTCCACTATAGCCGGATGCGATGCATCCTCTTTCCATAAAGAAATATTGGCAAAATATTTACACCCGGACGTTTATGTTTGTAGCCCGAGTGTTTTTGGCCAACAATCTAGTTGCACTTTGAAAATTTGACGTCCGCCATGGATCATCCAGGCGGTTTTCATTTAAGCATATTTCCTGGGATACATGCCGAGATGCGCAATGGAGTGGTGGCCTCCGCATCCCCAGGCGCCAAGCCCCTGACACTTCGTCAAATGGCCGATCCAAACTGTTGATTTGAAAAGAGTATCCTCTTCGAGCCTCACAGTCCGGCGTTGCGGGCCCAAACCGACCCAAGGGTTAACCATTCGCAAAATGTTGTAGTTAACCGATTGCTAATTTAGTTGACTATGATTTCCACAGGTATATTTTCAATGCGTTGGGATGTGCAATTTGGGCGAGCAATCGACGATGATGGCACCGAGCGCGTGATCGCGATTTTGGGGTGTGGATACGGGTGTGAGCAGCGGCACGTAAAAGCCGTGTAGCACCAGCCCGGCGAACCCAGAGAACAATTAACGCACATCATGTTGGCGAATCCGCGGATGCGGAGGGTTTGTCACGTTCTGAAGGCGTGGCCGGACTGTTTGTCCCGGCTCGGCGGTAGCGTGCGCGTTGCGTAAGGGGAAAGCATGAGCAAGGTCATCAAGGTTCTAAAACTGGGATCCGGAAACGGTCAAAGGGAGCCCGACCAAAAACGACGTCGCGCCCTGGTTGCCGGAGGCGCGGGCTTCCTGGGGTCGCATCTGTGCGAACGGCTGTTGCGGGATGGGTATGACGTCGTCGCGCTGGACAATTTCCACACCGGAAAAAAATACAATCTCAATGCCCTTCTGCGCAATCCCAGGTTCACCTGCATCGAGCACGACATTGTCGATCCGCTGCCTGTGGGCCTTGAGTGCGACGAGATTTACAATCTCGCCTGCCCTGCCTCTCCGCCGCACTATCAGGCAGACCCGATCCATACGTTCAAGACGAGCGTGCTCGGTGCGCTGAACCTTCTGGAGCTCGCGCGCCGGAACAACGCCAAGATCTTCCAGGCCTCGACTTCGGAGGTCTATGGCGACCCGTTCGTGCACCCGCAGCCCGAGAGCTATTTCGGCAACGTCAACACGCATGGACCGCGGTCCTGCTATGATGAAGGCAAACGTTCGGCCGAAACCCTGTTCTTCGACTATTCGCGGACATATGGGCTCGACATCCGCGTTGCCCGTATCTTCAACACCTACGGTCGCCGCATGCAGCCCGATGACGGGCGCGTGGTCTCGAACTTCATCGTCCAGGCCCTGCGCGGCGAAGACCTGACCGTCTATGGCAGCGGCCTGCAGACCCGCTCCTTCTGTTATGCCGACGACCTGATCGAGGGCTTCATGCGGCTGATGAATACGCCGCGTGCGCCTGCCCATCCGGTCAATCTTGGTAATCCCGGCGAATTCACCATCATGGAACTCGCGACGTTGGTCGTTGGCTACACCAACTCCAGATCGAAGATCGTGCATCGGCCGCTGCCAGTCGACGATCCCAGGCAGCGCAAACCGGATATTTCCTTCGCCAGGGACAATCTCGGCTGGGAGCCGAGGATCAACCTGGCCCAGGGGCTCGCGCACACTGTCGACTATTTCGACACCCTGCTCTACGGCAGCCGGATGATCACGGGGGCCGCGGCTTCATGAGCCGACCGGCGATCCTGGTAACAGGCGGAGCGGGCTTCATCGGCAGTCACACCTGCAAGCTGCTAGCCGCCGCCGGCTATCTGCCCGTGGCTTTCGACAATCTGTGCCGCGGCAACCGGAAATCCGTCGCCTGGGGTCCGCTTGTCGTCGGCGATATCCGCGACCGGGATGCGCTGCGGGAGGCGATCGGGACGTACCGGCCGACGTCGGTCATCCACTTCGCGGCACTGGCCTATGTCGGGGAATCCGTTCACGAGCCCGCCGACTATTATTCGACCAATGTGGCCGGCACCATCGCCGTGCTCGACGCCGCACGCGCGCACGCCATTGAAAACATCATCTTCTCCAGCAGCTGCGCAACCTACGGCGTGCCGGAAGCGTTGCCCGTTCGCGAGACCTCCTCGCAAAACCCGATCAGCCCTTACGGGCGCACCAAGCTGATGGGCGAACAGATCATTGGCGACTATGCGTCGGCCTATGGGATGAAATTCGCAATCCTGCGCTATTTCAATGCCTGCGGCGCCGATCCTGACGGCGAGCTCGGCGAGTGGCATTCGCCAGAAACGCATCTGGTTCCCAGGGTGCTGATGGCGGCGTCTGGCATCATCGACGAAATCGAGGTCTTCGGCACGGACTACGATACGCCGGACGGCACCTGCGTGCGCGACTATATCCACGTCAGCGACCTGGTCCGCGCCCACCTGAAAGCGCTCCAACACCTCGAGGGCGGCGGACAAAGCCTGGCGGTCAACCTTGGCACCGGGCGAGGCGTATCCATCAAGGAGATCGTACAGGCGGTCAGCCGGATAACCTCAAGACCGGTTCCGGCCGTCTTCAAGGCTCGGCGCCCGGGAGACCCGGCCGAACTCTATGCCGATCCGGGCAAGGCGCGCGCGCAGCTTGGCTTCGTACCGCAGCTCTCCGACATCGACACGATCGTCAGGACGGCGGCGCCATTCTTCGGGCTGCAGACAAAATCGGTGAAACTGCCGCCAAGCGAGGCGGCAGCATCTGTCGCTGCTCGCTAGATCAGAGATAGCGGGGGTGGCAGCTTGCGCGTTGGCCAAATCCGCTGGGGCTGCAGATATAAGGCGAACCGCCCAGCAACAGACCATCATCGCCAGGAGTGAAAGCGACTTTCACTGGCCCCGGCGTGCGAACCCTGATCCGCTGTGGTGATGCAAAAGCGTAATCGCTTTCAGTCGTTTGTACCGCGCTCGTCATCAGAATCTGAGGCTCGATTCTGAGCGAATGAACCGTGGACATGGCGTAGACCGACTGGGCCACGGGCTTGACGCGCACCGGGTGGACCACAGGCTTGATGAAGACCGAATTGGTTTCGGTCGCATCCATACCCTGGCAGCCTGCAATCGCAGAGATCATCGCCATAACCGCAACAATAGATACTATATTTTTGCTTGGGCGAAATGCGCCCACTGCGGATTTGTTCATCATGTGTCCCTTGTTATCAAGTATAAGCCAAGGGCGTGTTGCGACATACTATGCCTCCGTCGCTTCCACGCCGCGTGGGCAACCACTCGCACATCACGCATGAACATTAGACATCACTAATTATTAAATTTAATGAAAACCCTAGGGTAAGCGCACCGTCTCGTCGTCCGTCAGATGCAATTGAATGCGATCAATCGGCGGTCGGCGCGCCGACGGTTCCAGCCGAACCGCTTGATGCTTCACCATAGGCGATTCGCAAGGTCCTTGACAGGCGCCGGCAAAGGCAGCCCCCTGTCAAATCAGGGACGGATTTGGGGTCTGCTTTACCGCCGCGATGGGTCTGGAGCGGATCGCGCAATGCGGACTGTGCCAACGCTCATGCAAGCATGCCACAAGCTACTGTGAGCTCAGTGTGGCCGAGACACGACCTAATTTTTGGAATCGATCAGCTTGCGGGTCTCTTCGAACTGCGCGCCCTTGGTGTCGCCCGCTACGAATTTCCGGTATTCGTCGGAAGGGTCCTCGGGAGTTCGCTTAAAACTGTACCATTCCCCACCCGGGTCCTTGCGCTGCTCAATGGTCCCGCCCTTGATGCGGTGGCTGTAGCAGGTGCGCTGCAGCTTGCCCTTGTAGCTCTTGGACCGCCAGGCGACTTCCATGCACATCTGGCCGTCTTTGGTCACCAGCCACCTGCCCTCGGCGACCGAGGCTGAATCCTGCCCCGAGGTCCAGGCCCGGAGGGGTCGGCCGGCCTTTCCGAAATAGGCCGCTCCGTCTTTCCATAGCCATGTGCGGTCGGTGTAGAGAAGCTGCAGATCAAAAGCCGTCGGCACGGTGGCGGCTGCTTCCGTAGGCTTCGGCTTCTTTTCGTCGGTCGCGTGAGCCGCTCCGGCCAGCACCAACTGGCCACAAACGACCAGCAGAGGCACAAGCCATATGCGCCTGGCAGACTGGGCGCGTTCTCTACCTGCACGAGGCCAGGGGAATCCGGTTGAAGCTGTCGGCACAATCAGCGGTCGCATTTCGGTTTTCGCATCTCGATCCAGCGTAGCGCCGACATGATCACGACCCAGGCCGCGCGGTCGGCAACTGGCTACGAGCATTAACAGCCGGGTAAAGACCGATGTCAACCTTTTGCGCCGTACCGAAGTGCTTCAGGCTGAGGGTCGACAAGCCCCAAAAACACGGGCCGAGGTGAGACTTCGACGTCAAGCCACGAGAGCCGATCGAAGTGGGATCCGAGGCGTTCGTCGATTGGTATCGGCGCGAATGGAAATCCGGGCGCGAGGGGTGGATGCGCGGCCCGCACCGCCTCCCCTCTCGCGTCCGGATTCCAGTCCCCGCCGAACTCCTGCTAGCGAGCGCGGCAAGCCGCGCGCTGGCCAAATCCGCTCGGACCGCAGATCCAGGGCGAATGACCGAGGAATGGGCCGCCATCGCCCAGCTTGTAAGAAACCTTGATCGGCGCCGGCGTCACGATCCTGGCCCGCTGCGGCCGCACGAAGGCGGCGTAGGCCGTTTCGGTCGTGCGCGTCACGCTGGTCGTCTGCATGAGGCGCTTGCGGTTGAACACATGACTCCGCTTCTTGCCGATGTAGTGAATCTTCTTGACCGGCGCATGCACCGCAGGCTTGCCGGCGAGTGAGCCAGTCGTGGTTGCGTCCATGCTCTGGCAACCGGAAACCATCGAGATCAATGCAACGGCAGCTATAGACCAGGCATTCTTTCTGCCCTTGGCAGCCAAACCCCTCATGAACTTGTTCATCACCTATCCCCTGCCGAGAAATGCAAGTCGATTGGACGCGGAGATATTTTTCTTTGGTGTCTTCCGCGCCGCGTGAGCGACCAATCGCCACTCACATCATGTCCGAATATTAGAGGATACTTATTAAAATTCGCGCAAACGGCATGGTCAGTGCCGCCTTTCAGCGCTCGATCGGATATTATTAAAATGCAATCATTGTCTGATGTGCCGGAATGGATGATCGGGCCGCAAGACAGCCGTCCATAAGTCGGCCGATGTGAGCATCACAGCGAATTTTGCAATTCACATTCCGGCAAGCGGCGCAGGCGAAGTAATGCCGCGATCACGCAGAGGTCTTTCTTTCATCCTCGATGCGCGCCCGTCGCGAATATGCGAGGGCGCTGAAAGGCAAGAAAACAAGATATGCTAGCGCCGAGGCGGTCAGGGTGTACCATGCGTAGTTGAACAGCAGCATGGCGTAACCCAGCAGGCCGGACATCACCATGATCGCGATAAAAAGCGGGATACGGCCACCTATACCCTTCCCGGAAAAAACAGGCATCCTACTGACCAGCAGATATGCGACCATGATCGTGTAGCCGCTGCTCAGCAGGGCAAATGTTCGATCCGGTTCCAGGCCGCTGAGCACCAGGTACATCGGCAGAAGCACGAGCAGGGCGCCTGCCGGCGCGGGGGACGCCAACAAAGTATTCGGCCTGCCAATTTCCCCTTTCGTGTCCTGTTCCGGCAAGGACATTGAACCGCGCCAGGCGCAACCCGCATGCGATGGCGAAGATGACCGCGGCAATCCAGCCAAGCGGGCCAGCGTCATGAAGCAGGAAGGCGTGGAGCACGAGCGCCGGAGCCACGCCGAAATTCACAATATCAGCGAGCGAATCTATCTCAGCGCCAAAACGCGAGGTCGCATGAAGCGCGCGGGCAAGCCGGCCGTCGATCCCATCCAGCAGACAGGCGAGCAGTATCAGGCTGACGGCGGCTTCGAAATGGCTGTCGAATGCAAGCCGGATTGCTGAAAGACCGGCGCAGATCGCCAGCACGGTGATCAGGCTGGGCAACACCATCCGTGGCGGAACCTCCCGAATGCGAGGCCCGCCACTGCGGTGCGGTTCGAAATGTGGAAACGATGCGACCCGCTTCAAGATACCCATGGCGCTATATGCACCCCTCGACAAACGGGCCGCTGACCCACAGCGAGCCATTGTTGAACATGCTGGTCCCGCTGTCGTCAATGAAGCCGACGGCTTTGTTGTCGACATGCAACTTGCTCTTCGGCACCACCTGGCCGTTTACCTTGATACTCCTGACGAACAGGTTGCGATCGCCCGCCTTGCCCAGCCCGGCCCAGAGATCATTGGCGTAGCGCAGTTCGATCTTGTGCGGATTTGGCACGGCGCTGAGATCGAAGCGGAATGACACTGTGTGAGCGGACGCTGCCTTCAACTCCGCCACGATGGATTCGGCTGTGATCGCTTTGCTTTCCACCCCCTCGACTTCAATCTGTCCAACCGGCTTCCCGTCCACCAGGACGTCGAGCCGAGGTGGCCCTTCAAAGCTGGTGCCGGTGGCGTCAACCTCAAGGCTGGCGATCCGGCAACGTGCCGCGTTTTTCTCTGCCTCAGCGACCATATCCGCCACGCGCCGCTTCTGCGACTGTACCCATCCGGCGATGGGCCGCAGCAGTTCGCTATGGTCGCGCGTGCCGTCCTTGACAAGATTGACCTTTTCCGTGGGGTCCGCCTTGAGGTCATACTCTTCGATCTTGCCGGTGGACGCGTTGAAGATGACCTTTCGATCATTCTCGCGGTAGCCGAACTGGAACCCGCTCCACGGGATGAAGAAGAATGTCTTGTTCGGCCGCTGCTCGCTGAACAGGCTGTGGCCTTGCCACGGCTTCGGTAGCGGAAGGCCGAGTATATCGAGGATGGTTGGAGCTATATCGATAATTCCACCGACAGAATGCGCGACGTCATCATGAAAGAGCTGCTTGTTGATCATGATAAGGGGAATATGGATGTTTTCTTCGTAGAGAGCGCTGGCATGGACGTAATTTCCGTGCTCTCCAAACGCTTCGCCGTGATCGCCAAGTATGACCACGAGCGTGGAATCGAGTTTGCCGGATTGCTTGAGCGAATCAAGTATCTGCCCGAGCGCCTGGTCGCCGATCTTCAGAGCATTGAGGTAGGCGTTGAACTTCTCGTCATCTGAATAGTGAACCTGTTCGCTGTCCGTGAAATAGGGGTAGTGGGTCATCGCCGTGAACATGACAGCGAAAAATGGATTTTCCGCATCCTCATTCACCCAATTAATGACGGATTGGGCCGTGCAGAGATCGCTGTTGTAGTCGAAATTCTTCCATTCTTCCGAGCTGAGCTTGAATGTGGGAATGGTGCATTTCTGCCCACGATAGTCCTGGATGACATCCAGCCCCTTGTTGAGCAGAAACTCATCCACGCGCTGGAATCGTGAATCCGCGCTCCAGAAGAAGCCGGTGCGAAAGCCGCTCGCGGTCAGAGTGTTGGATATCGAATTCAGCGGTAGATCCGGATGGCTCGCGGTCATGCCGTAGTAGGATATGTCGTTGTATAGCGAGCTGAACAAAGAAAATATCGAATAGTTAGTGGAAGGCGTGTGTGCGTATATATTGTCGAAACGCAAGGAATCGCTCGCGTAACTTTTTATATTTGGCGTCACTGGATACTTTCCGCCAAACGTCTCGATGTATCGGGATGGCACCGATTCCATCATGAAGACCAGCACGTTCTTTATCGGATTTGGCGATGGCGCCTTAAAACTGGAGGTCTCCGCCGGACGCTCCCCAACGCTGGCGACGTCTGGGTCGTTGGCGTCGACTTTCATGGTGAAGACGACCGGCGTAGGCTTGAGCAAGGCGGATTCAACAAAATGCACAATCGGATTTTCGACTTTTGCCGCCGGCAGGGCCGCTGCCTGCAGATAGCGTCCGGTACCGAACAGTGCCGCGGCAACGCACAGGACTAGCGCGCCCAGGAATATCGTGCGGCCGGTTGCCCCCAGCCGCAAGCATAGCCTCGCTGCAGCGTACCCCAGGACCAGCACCATAACGATTGAGATGGACGAAACCGCAAAATCCTTTGGCTTGAGCGCGTCGCCTATTGCGTTCTTGGCGTCGGCGTTCTGCAGGAAGTCGCCATAGACCAGCCATTGGAAGGTGAACGGCTCGCTCAACATCTTGACGAGATTGATGTTGGCAAACCCCCAACACAGCGACACAAGGATAGCTATGTAGAATATTGTGACGACGACGCCGGTGCCGAGGCGGCTGGCCCTCGCCAGGAAAAGCAGAACCAAGGCTGCCGCCGTCAGGAACACAACGAAAACCAGGTCGTAGTAGCTCGCGGCTATTCCGCTTGGGATGGACGCCGAAAGTCCCTGCAGCGTCGTTTGCGGGTCGATGATGAAGCTTCGATAGATACCCAGAAGCAGCCAGGAGAACATGGCAGTACAAATGATCAGCACGCTTGCGCGGAAGAAGCGCATGTAGCGAAAGGAACTTGGCTGTGTCTTGGATTCCATCTGCCCTATCCGTGCATGACTCGCGTGTACATCGAAGAACAAATATCTGGCCCAGTGAGGCGACGAGCAAGTGCTCGCGCTGCCATCTCAAGCCCCACTGGCATTTGCTGGGTGCCGGATTTGCCCCCCCCGGCAAAGCGACTGAAAATCTCCAATCAGCCGCTGCCTTCAATCTCCTGCGGTCGAGGCGTCATCCCCGTGCCTTGCAGCGCGTTGTTTGGCGATCGGTCCGAGATTGTGAGTTCGCTCCGCTCTTCCGACCCAACTATCCGACTATCTGACCGTTGCTTGATCCCAGCCGGGGTCAAAATGGAACGTGCGTGTTCCGATCCCCCCACGGCCAGCGCCCGAGACCGGATAGGCCACGCTAACTATGCGCACACTGCCTGCACCCTGCTGCAGGCCATATATGCCTTCCAGGCCGCGGTCATAAAACGCAGCGCCCGGGACGGAGAGCGCGACACTGGCCAGCAAGGCCTGCAAGGCAAGTTTCGCGACATTACGGCGCAGTGAAATTCTGTTTTCCAGGAGGTGCCTGGCGATGATCAGGACCACGAGCAAGCCGTAGATGAACGCATTGAAGGCAGCAAACCAGTAGAAGCCGGTGGCGTCGGAGGCGCGCTCGACAAGAAGGACCGGCAGTGAAGCCCCGATCGCAAGCGCCGCATAGGGAACGATAACGCGGGCAGGCAGGAGATTTTTCGGGCCGCTGCCTTTGGGGGTAACCCGAAAATCGACGAATGACCTGGTCAGATAATCACGAATCGACGACAGCGTGCCCGCCAGCACCCACGGCCAACGCGCAAAGAAGGAGAACAACGTTCCTTCCCAACTGATCGTCCTGGCGGTGAGAGGACGTGCCAAACCGAAGGCTCTCAGGAGCACTACGAGGATAATCAAGGCTGTCGAATTCGGCGCATAGTAACAAAGGAAATCGGTATAAGTCACGTTAGCGAAGCTCTGCCCCGACAAAAGTGCATAGATCGGCATGACATACATCAGCAGCGAGAACAGGGCGAACAGCGGATACCAAAGCTGCCGAAACAAGAACTGAAACTTGAGCCGCGGTGTCAGTTTGGAAAGATAGATGGGTGAGTATTGGAGCATGATCGTCATCAGGCTTCGGGACCACTGGAATTCCTGCGTGACAAGATCGGCAAAAGTCTGGGGCCCATCGCCATGGGCGATGGCGTCAATGGCGTGCACGCCGCGCCATCCGGCCGCAATGAACAGCATGGAAGTCGAGTGGTCCTCGGCCAATTCCGGGCCAAGGCCGCCGATTTGCTTGAGCGCGGCTGTGCGCACCGCATAATGCGAGCCGATGCAGAGCGGCGTTCCGTCGCCCGTGTGGCCGGACTGCAGGGGGCCGTGGAACATCCCCTCCGGAAACAGCCGTCCCCGCGCCGACCAACTCTCGGCGGCATTGTTGTCGCAAATGCTCGGCGCCGAGACATAGCCGACCGCAGGGTCGGCAAAAGCGACCAGAATTTCCCTGAGATAGGACGGTGTCGGTACGTGGTCGGCATCCATCTGGGCGACGAAGTCGTAGCGTTCATAACCATAATGGTCGTAGAAGAACGCTAGGTTCCCCTCTTTGCAGCGCGTCCGGCGCGGCCACACCTTGCGGTGATAATCTTCTCGCCCGCGCCGCGTCGAAACCATGACATTGTGGGCATCGCACCAGGCGATCGTTTCCTCGGATGGGTCCTCGTCGGCCAGCCAGGTGTCATGCGGATAGTCCTGCGCCAGCATTGCCTCGAGGGTTCGCGCGACCACAGAAAACGGTTCGGACGGAGCCTTGGTCACCACCATCGCGACCCGCGCATGCTTCGGGATCGTGTGAAGCCTGGACGGTTTTTTCATCGCATGCACGTTCAAGAGAAAATACATCGGCATGAATGTCAGC
The DNA here is from genome assembly GCF_056174585.1 of Mesorhizobium kamtschaticum. Lineage (NCBI taxonomy): Bacteria > Pseudomonadati > Pseudomonadota > Alphaproteobacteria > Hyphomicrobiales > Phyllobacteriaceae > Mesorhizobium > Mesorhizobium kamtschaticum. The sequence goes on from NZ_CM149691.1 coordinate 5,716,630, forward strand.
CATATGAGCGTGAGCGTCGCCAACATGTATGGAAAGATGTGTTCGACGTGCTCGGGCTGCAGCCACCAGAACCAGAAAAACCCGAACGTGACTGACCAGCAAGCCAGTCCCAGCCTCCAGATACGCTGCTGGGTAACCGACAGGACGGGCACGAGAAAAGGAGCCTTCTCCGCCGCCTTGGCCAGCTCCGCCGCCTTGGCCAGCTCCGCCGCCTGTGCCAGAGGCGCTGCGGGCCGCCGTCTCGGCCTGGTCTTACCGCTGATGGTTCCTGCCGAGGAAATACTCATACACGTACCGCCGCCACACTAAACGTCAGCCAAACAACGGCCAACGACCTTCAAACCCTGCTCCAGAATCTGCCCGGGCCTCTTTAGAGTCAACTAAATTAAGTGTTCGTTAACTATGCTCCTTGAGAACTGGTTAACTTAACGCCTTGAATCGCAGCACGAATTCCATGGGACGCTCTCCACCCACCCGCTCTGAAATGGCGTGCCGGTAAAATCTTTCGTTGGAGAATTCGCCGACGGGAGGGGCAGATCCCAACAAACCGTCATGGCCCCAAGGGGCGCGTTAACCATGTTGCGAGCCATGGTTAAGCAACCGTTAATTGCACTTGACTCTTGGTCCCGACCGGCTCTTAAATTAGCCAGGGATGATATATCGGGATGTTGACGCGAATTTGTGAGTATCGCGGCGAAATCTCTCTTCGTAGCCCTTGTGTCGGTGCCTTGAGAGATAATTGTCAGGTGGGTTTTGTGCGATGGGTCACACACCCACCAATCGCTCCGAAATCCCACAGATTCCCCCAACTGAGCCGATCGGTCTTGGGCAGTCGCATCGAGTATACATCGATGCGCAGAGGCGACGCTTTGACTTCCGCGGGAAGTTCAGGCGATGGGAGAACAAACATGAAAAACTATGCGGCAAGTGCACTTGCAATCGCGTTGGCTTTGGGCGGAAGCGCAGCGTTCCCGATTTCGGCAGGCGCCGGCTCGACAGCCGCGACGGATCCCGTTCAGACGAGCAGCGCCGCGTCGGCGTTCGGATCCTATGATCCCTACGGCGACTTCAGCGCCGACAAGACTGCCAGCATCGAGGAGTTGTTCCTGCCTTGGGAAGACGTCGATCTGGCGACCCTCCCCTTGGCCGATGCCTACGCCCTTCAGCGAAACCGGTCGCTCTTGATCACCATCGAGCCTTGGACCTGGTCGAAGGACTGGCGCATCACCCCGAACGAACTGCGCGACGGCATTTTGAGCGGCAAGTATGACGCCAACATGCAGGCAATCTGCAACCTGGTGGGGGCCATGAAGAGCCCCGTCACCATTCGCTGGGCGCAGGAAATGGAGGACAAGAACGGTCGCTTCACATGGGCCAACTGGGCCCCCAAGGATTGGATCGCCGCCTACAAGCGCGAGGTCGATCTCTGCCGCAAGGCTGCTCCGGCCGCCAAATACATGTGGTCGCCCAAAGGTGAAGAGGGTCTGGAGAAATACTACCCTGGCGACGACTACGTCGACGTCATCGGCCTGTCGGTGTTCGGCCTGCAGACAAAGGACAATAACGAGGCCGGTCGTGACCGTACGTTCGCCGAGATGCTGAAGCCAGGCTACGACCGCGTCGCGGGTTTCAACAAGCCGATCGAAGTGGCGGAACTCGGCTATGTCGGGAAGCAGGAATATGTTTCGCAATGGGCGGCCGATTCCCGCAAGTCCTATTCGGAATTCCCGGCCCTGACGTCGGTCGTCTACTTCAACCAGAAGGAAGTGTGGCCATGGCTGGGCGGCTATGGGCTGCCCGACTGGAGGGTTACCCAGCATGTCCTGCCCTAAGCCGGTTGCCGTTTCCGTGAAACGGTGAACTGCTCTAGCAGGCTGTTGAAGAAGTCCACTTGCGGGCGACGAAGTCTGCTTCGTCACCGCCATGGAAGCAGATTTGTCCACTGATGGAGCCGTCTGGTTGGATTTCGGCCCAGCCATTGCCTTGGGCTTCGTCCATTTCGTCATTGCCTTGCCAGGAGAAGGCGGCATTGTTGCCGTCGCCCGCGCCGAAGATCTGCCCAGTGACGCAGCCGAAGGCGAATTCGCCGGAGCCGTCGGCCGCGAACTCAATGTAGGCGGCCTCCATCATGTCGCGATAGTTCTCGACATAGTCGGGCATCGCGACGATCCGCCAGCGGCCGGTGAGGCTCATATCGGCGCTGCCAGCAGCTTGGGCAAGCGGATCAGATTGTAGGCCGCCAGGTTCAAGGTGAAGGCCGCGCCCACACGGGCGCATCCTCGCAGCTTGACTTTGGCCATGCCGGCCGAGGCCTTGATCCAACCGAACACCTCCTCAATCCGCTTGCGGCGGCGCTGGCTGACCGCATAGCCGGCGTGGCGACGCGTGCGGCCATCGACCGCCGTCACGCGAGGCTTGCCGGTTTTGCTCAGATGGCCGTCGACGGCGATATGCGGCGTGACCTTGCGCTCGCGCAGATCCTTGATGAAAGCGCGCACGTCATACGCCTTGTCCGCACCCAGTGTGATGCGCCGCCGCGACGGTCTGCGATCCAACATGGCGAGCGCGGCATCACGTTCGCCCGTACCTGTCGCTTGGGTAATGCCGCCATCGACCGCCAGCCCATGACGGTTCTCCATCAGCGCATGCCCCATGTAGCAGAGCTTCGCCGGCTGCCCGTCGCCCTTCTTGTAGAGCCGTGCCTGCGGGTCGCTCGTGCTCTGATGTGTGTCGTTGGAGCGCTTCTCCTTGTGGAAGCCGCGCTCGGCGTTACGGCCCGCTCCATCCGGGTCGTTGTCGTCCCCGTCCTTGCGGCGGAAGCTCTTGATCGAAGCCCAGGCCTCGATCAGCGTCCCATCCACCGAGAAGTGGTCCGACGACAAAAGCCGCTTCACCTTTGGCTGAGCAAGCACCGCGCGCAGAAACTTTGCCGCGATCTCACCTTCCAGCAGCCGATCCCGGTTCTTGGTGAAGCTCGAATGATCCCAGGCCGGCTCGTCTACACCAAGCCCCACGAACCAGCGGAACAGAAGATCAAACTCCATCCGCTCCATCAACTGACGCTCCGAGCGAATGCCGTAGAAGGCCTGCAGCAGCATCGCACGCAGCAAACGTTCCGGCGCGATCGACGGGCGGCCGAGTCCGGGCGGATAAAGCACCGCAAAATCGCCGTCCATCTCCACAAGAGCGGCGTTCACGATCTCTCGTATCACCCGCAGCGGATGGTCGCGGCGAACCCGCGCCTCAAGGTCGACATACGAAAACAGCGAACCTGTCCGTTCGTCTGAGCCGCGCATCCACAAATCCCCAAATCATCCGGGGAGCAGTGAATCACGCTCCAAACAGCCGCGCCAGTACTTCTTCAACAACCTGCTAGGTCTGCGTCCCAAGCATCGCGCTAAGCCTTGCGCTCCCAACGGCGGTCTGATGTCTGCTGCCAGTAGGTCACGGCGTGGCCCGCGTCCTTCATCGTCTTCCAATGCCCCCTCGCCGCCTCGACCTGGGCGGCGTCATGGCCGTCGAACAGGAACACGGCACGCTCGTAGCCGCTGAGCTCAGGGGGCACCGCGCCGTCGACCAGGAACCTTATCCTGGCCTCGTTGGGATTGCCGTCGCCGGTGGTCAACAGGATAGGCTGCTCGCCGGGATAAGCCTCGCGATCGGTCGCGTGCGCCAGGAACGAATCGTCGCGGAAGGTCCACAGATGCTGGTCGAGCGCGTCACGCCGTTCCTCGCTGCCGGTCTGCACCACCGCGCGCCAGCCGCGATCGACGCTGCGCTCGAGCAGCCCCGGCAGCGCCTCCTCCAGCGTCGATTCGGTCAGATGGTAGAACAGCACGTCGGCCATGGATGAAGGTCAGCTTTCGTAGTGGTCGCGCACCAGCCGGTCGAGCAGGCGCACGCCGAAGCCTGAACCCCAGGACTGGTTGATCTCGTTCGACGGCGAGCCCATCGCCGTGCCGGCAATGTCGAGATGCGCCCAGGGCGTGTCCTTGACGAAGCGCTGCAGGAATTGCGCGGCGATGATGGCGCCGCCATAGCGGCCGCCGATGTTCTTCATGTCGGCGTTCTTGGAATCGATCAGCTTGTCGTATTCGGCGCCGAGCGGCATGCGCCACAACCGTTCCTGCGTCGCCTGCCCCGCCGCCGCCAGCCTCTCCGCCAGTTCGTCATTGTTGGAGAACAGGCCGGCATAATGCAGGCCGAGCGCGACCATGATGGCGCCGGTCAGCGTCGCCAGGTTGACCATGAATTTCGGCTGGAAGCGGTCGTTGCAGTACCACAGCGCGTCGGCGAGCACGAGGCGCCCTTCGGCGTCGGTGTTGAGCACCTCGATGGTCTGGCCCGACATCGAGGTGACGATGTCGCCGGGACGCTGGGCGTGGCCGTCGACGGCGTTCTCGACAAGGCCGATGATGCCGACGACATTGGCCTTTGCCTTGCGCGCGGCCAGGGCATGCATCAACCCGGTGACGGCGGCGGCGCCGCCCATGTCACCTTTCATATCCTCCATGCCCGAAGCCGGCTTTATCGAATTGCCGCCGGTGTCGAAGGTGACGCCCTTGCCGACGAAGGCAATCGGGCTGTCCTTGGGCTTGCCGCCGTTCCACTGCATGATCGCCATGCGGGCGCCGCGAGGCGAGCCTTGGGCGACGCCGAGCAGCGAGCCCATGCCGAGCTTCTTCATCTCCTTCTCGGCCAGGATCTCGACCTTGACGCCGAGCGCCTCGAGTTCCTTGGCCTGGGCGGCGAACTCGACCGGTCCCAGCACGTTTGCCGGTTCGTTGACCAGGTCGCGCGCCAGAAGCACGCCGTCGACCACCGCCTCGGTCTCGGCGAAAGCCTTCTTGGCGCCCGCGGGGTCTGCGGTGTGGATGGTGACCTTGACCGGCTTTTTCTGATCGGCCTTTGCGTCATCCTTGTCCTTCCTGGTCTTGTACTTGTCGAAGGAATAGCTGCGCAGGAGAATGCCCGCGGCAAGGTTGGCGGCGTCCTTGCCATCAGCCGAGGCGCCGACCAGGTCGAGCACCACGGCGACGTCGGTTGCCTTGCGCAGCGACGCCGCAATGGTGCCGCCCAGTTTCAGCCAGGCATATTCATCGAGCCCCGCCGCCTTACCGGCGCCGACCGCGACCAGCCTGTCGAGTGAGGTTGCTTCCGGCGCCAGAATCTCGACGACGCCGGCGAACTTGCCGCTGAACTCGGCCACCGGAAAGGCCCGATCCAGCGTCTTGCCGGGATCGTAAGCCCTGGCCGCATCGCTCAGGCCACCGTCATCCGCCGACAGCACGAAGACCGTGCCCTTCCTGTTCGCCGCCGTCTGAGGCGCGGCGAATTTTGCAAAGGCGATCGACGGTCTCGGGTTCATCATGTCCTGCTTTCGGGGATTGCGCGATGGTGTGCGAAGCGCTTTGAAGTGATCCGCGACATTTGGTCGTTTTCCGGCATTTGGCAAGACTTTGCCAAAATGACCACCCATATGACACGTGGAATCGATGGCGATTCGTCGCGGCACGGCCCCGCTTCATGCCGCAACCTGTTGTTAACCATCGATGTTTTCCCTTTCTTATCCATTCCCTCCGACACTCCGGTTCATTGCGGCACGCGACGTGGGACGGGAACCGGATCGCCTGCCTGATCGAGCCCATCGGAGCCAGTTGTGCGGGCGTCGCCGGGCAGCTACCCTTAGCGTGGTGGCATGATGCCGTTCGAGAAAATCGAGTAAAGCCTTCATGAAGGTCGTTGAACGCTACATCATGCGCCGCGCTTTCGTGGTCTTTCTGGCAGCGCTGGTCTGGACGCTGGCCATCGTGTGGACCACGCAGGTGCTGGCCAAGATCGATCTGGTTACCGACAGCGGCCAGTCGTCGCTGACCTTCTTCGAGGTCGCCGCCCTCATTCTCCCCTCGATCATTCCGATCGTCGTGCCTTTCGCGCTGGTGGTGGCGGTCGCCCAGACACTCAGTGTCATGAATTCGGATTCCGAACTCGCCGTCGTCAACGCCGCCGGCGCCTCGCGCTGGACGATCGTGCGGCCGATCATGCTTCTGGCCGTTGCCGCCAGTGTTTTTTCCTTTGCCGTCGACAATGGCATCGACCCCTATGCACGGCAGAAGAACCGCGCTTTGGTGGCGGAGTCGCGCGCCGATCTGTTGTCGCTGATCATCCAGGAAGGCACTTTCCGAAAGATCGAGGACGGGCTGTTCCTGCAGATTGGCGAGCGGCTTCCCGATAACAAGCTGGGCGGCATCTTCGTCGCCGATTCGCGCGAGGAAGGCGTCAATCTCGTCTATTACGCCAAGACCGGCAGCGTCGTCGAACGCGGCGGCGAAAAGGTGCTGATGATGAACGACGGCGTCATCCACCGCAAAACGCTGACCGGCGACCTCAGCGTCATCCGGTTCACCTCCTATGCCTTCGACATGTCGGCTTTCATGGCGGCGGCTTCCGAGGTGACGCTGTTGCCGAAGGACCAGACCACCCAGTACCTGCTCAATCCAAGCCCCAACGACAAGAGTTTTCAGCAGAATCCGCAGGAATACCGGGCCGAGGTCGACCAGCGGTTTTCGGAATGGCTGTATTCCATGGTGTTCGCGCTGATCGCGCTCGCGGTCGCCGGCGACGCGCGCTCGCATCGTGAGGCACGCGTCAATCCTTTGATCACGGCGATCACCATATCCCTGTTCGTGCGCTGGCTGGGTTTCTTTGCCGCCAGCAAGGCCGATGAAGTGCCGCAATACGCCTATATGGTCTATGGCGTGCCCATCGTGGCTTCCGCCGTGGCCATCTGGTTCATCGTGTCGAACCGGACCATGGAACTGCCAGTGGCATGGGCGGACTGGATGACGAACCTGGCCAGCCGCTTCGGTGACGGCTGGAATGCCCTCAAACTGCGTTGGTCGAGGCGCGGCACTTCAGGTCAGGGGATCGGCTGATGGGCTGGACACTGGGCCGCTATTTCTTCTTCCGCTACGTGACGATCACGATCTGGTTCTTCCTGGGCCTGCTGGCGCTGGTGTTCCTGATCGATTTCACCGAGCTGTCCGGCCGCACCACCGGCCTGCCCGGCTTCACCTACGGAACGGCGGTGGCCATTTCGGGTCTTCGCATGCCGATGATCATGCTGCAGACGGTGCCGTTTGTCGGCCTGTTCTCGGCGATGGCGACACTGGTTTCGCTCAACCGCCGCTACGAGCTGGTCATCGCGCGGTCCGCCGGCGTTTCCGCCTGGCAATTCCTTTTGCCATGCTGCATCGGAGCGTTGCTGTTCGGCTTTGTCTCGGTCGGGCTCATCAACCCGCTCGCCGCGCATGCCTTCTCCTTGTCCGAGCAGATCGAGACCCAGTTGCGCTCCGGCAAATCAAATACGGTTTCGGCCGATGCCGCCCCCTGGATTCGCCAGAAAACCAGTACCGGTGACACCATCATCGGTGCGCGGGCCATCCTCAACCAGGGCCTCGAGATGGCCGATGTCGTCTTCTTCATCCTCGACCCGAAAGGCAACATCGTCGAGCGCAAGGACGCCGCCCGCGCCTATCTGCGGGACGGCTATTGGGAATTGCAGGATGTGAAGACCTTCAGGAACGGCACCATCCAGCCCGCGGCCAGCGATCGCGTGCCGACCAATTTGAAGCCCGAATTCGTGCAGGAGCGTCTGGCACGCCCGGAGACCATTCCGTTCTACGACCTGCCTGGAAAAATCGAGGTTGCCCGTTCCTTCGGCCTCAAGGCAAATGCGTTCGCCATGCAGTTTGATTCGCTGGTGGCGTTGCCGTTCCTTCTCGTCGCCATGACGCTGATTGCGGCAACAGTTTCAATGCGATTTGCGAGAATGGGGCAATCGGCAACGATGATTCTGGGTGGCGTCGTTGCCGGGTTTCTGCTTTATGTCGTTTCGGTGCTGGTGAAGGCATTCGGCGTGGCGGGATTCGTGCCGACAGCCATAGCCGCCTGGGTGCCGGTCGTGGTAGCTATGTTCTTCGGGGTGACTTTCCTGCTATACAAGGAAGACGGCTAGTGAGGGAGGCGTTTTGCCCAGCAACAGGCAGGCCAATTTGGCGCGCCTCTATGCGGCGAGCGCTTTGGCGTGCCTGCTTGCCTGCGCCGTGCCGTTGCCTGCCTTCGCTCAGGAAGTCGGCAAGATGACGACCAACGTTCCGGCCGGCTCGCAGATGCTGCTGGCCGCCGATACGCTGGTCTACAACAATGACAACCAGACGGTGACCGCTGTCGGTGGTGTGCAGATCGACTATGGCGGCAACCGCCTCGTCGCCCAGAAGGTCATATACGACCGCAACACCAAGCGGATGGTTGCCACCGGCAATGTTGAGATCGTCAACAGCGACGGCACCAAGATCAATTCGCAGCATATCGATATCACCGACGATTTCGCCGACGGTTTCGTCAACGCGCTGCGCGTTGAAACCATCGACAAGGCCTATTTCGCCGCCGAAAGCGCCGAGCGCATGGGCGGCGTGCTGACCACATTCCACAACGGTGTCTACACCGCGTGCGAACCGTGCGAGGACAAGCCCGACAAGGCGCCGACCTGGCGCGTGAAAGCCAGGAAGATCATCTGGAACGGCGAGAAGAAGACGGTTCGCTTCGAGAATGCGAATTTCGAATTCTTCGGCTTTCCCCTCGCCTACCTGCCAGCGTTCGAGATCGCCGACCCGACGGTGAAGCGCAAGAGCGGCTTCCTGATCCCCAGCATCAACTACAACAGCCACCTGGGGTACAGCGTCAAGATTCCCTATTATTTCGCACTTTCGCCGACATATGACCTGACGGTGACGGGAAGCGGCTATACCAAGCAGGGTTTCCTCGGAGAGGCCGAGTGGCGCCAGCGTTTCAACAATGGCGAATACAGTTTCAAGATCGCCGGGATCCAGCAGCAGAATCCCGACGCTTTCGTCGACGCCTCCGGCCACAATGTCGATTCGGGCGCAGCGGGCGATCCAAACAAGTTCCGCGGCATGATGGGCACGCAGGGACAGTTCGCCATCAACGAACGCTGGAAGTTCGGCTGGGACGTTCTGCTGCAGACCGACAAGGACTTTTCGAGCACCTATAATATCGACAAGTACAACGCAGCCGTGCATCAGTCGACGGTCTACCTGACGGGCCTCAATGGCCGTAACTATTTCGACGTGCGTGCAATGCATTTCGACGTTCAGGAAAACACTATCGACAGCACCGCGCGCAGCGGCCAGCAGCCCTGGGTGCTGCCTTCTCTCGACTACGCTTACATTCCCGACGTGGCGGTCGCCGGCGGGCAGCTGTCTTTAAATGTCAATACGCGGGTCCTCCGCCGCGATGATCTCGATGACGGCACGACTACGCCTACGGTGCGCGTGCCCGGCATCGCGGGCGAATCAGGACGTCTCACGGCCGAGGCCGAGTGGAAGCGGAGCTTTGTCACCGACGACGGGCTGGTGCTGACACCGTTGCTGGCGCTGCAGGGCGACGTCGATTACCTTAACGCATCATCGGCCTCGCTCGCCGCCGTCAACCAGATGGCGACAAATTTGGGTGAGCAGGACGATATGCGTTCGTCGTTCGCCCGCTACATGGCAACCGCCGGGCTCGAAATGCGTTGGCCGCTGCTGTTTTCGATGGCCAGCGGATCCAGCCATGTCATCGAGCCGATGGCGCAGGTCTTTATGCGTCCGAACGAACAATATGTCGGCGGCCTCTCCATTCCGAACGAAGACGCCCAGAGCATGGTGTTCGACGCGACCACCCTGTTCGAACGCGACAAGTTCTCCGGTTATGACCGCATCGAAGGCGGCTCGCGCGCCAATGTCGGCTTCCGCTATTCCGGCTCCTACATCAATGGCTGGGGCACCAATGCCATCTTCGGCCAGTCCTATCAGATTGGCGGCGAGAACTCCTTCGCCGCGCCGGATCTGGTCAATGTCGGCGCCTATTCGGGCCTTCAGACCACCAAGTCCGACTATGTCGGTCTGTTCGGTATCAACAGCCCGAATGGATTCGCGGCCTCGGTCAGCGGCCGCTTCGACGAACAGACCTTCGAGGTTCGCCGCGCCGAGTTGAGGGCCGCCTATTCAGGCCTGCCGGTGTCGTTGAGTGCCAGATACGCCTTCATCCAGGCCCAGCCGCTCTACGGTTTCACCACCGACCGTCATGAGGTCACACTGGGTGCCTCCACGCATCTGGCCCAGAACTGGCGCGTGTTCGGGACAGGAACCTATGATCTGCAGGAAAGCCTGCTGGTCAAGGATGGGGTCGGCTTCGCCTACAACGATTCCTGCTTCACCTATCTGATGACGTACTCGCAGTCGCGTGACCTGAACACCAGGGAAGTGACGCAGAGCATCGGCTTCAACCTGTCGTTCCGCACCCTTGGCGACTTCGGCTCGTCGACCAGCGCAATCGACACCATCCAATAGCCGGCGAGACATCGTTTCGCCGCATAGGGCTGGCACGGATTCGCGCACCCGGGAGAGGACGAAATTGGGCGGAACCGGGATAGAATTGGGATGCTAATGATGAGGAAATACCTCTTTTCAGCAGGGTTCGCGCTGCTTGTGGCGGCGACATCCGTGTCGATGACCGTCATGACGCCGCCGGCTTTCGCCAGCGAGATCAAATACATCGTCAACGACATACCAATCACGTCAGGCGATATCGCGCATCGCGCCGCCTTCTTTAAGCTGCAGCGCAAGAAGGGCGATGCCGCCCAGGAAATGATCGACCAGACGCTGCGCATGGCCGAGGCCAAGCGGCTTGGCATCCGCATCAGCGACGCCCAGGTCGAGGCCGCCTATCAGCGCTTTGCTTCCGGCAACAAGATGCAGCTCGCCCAACTCGACGGCGTGATGGAGAAATCCGGCGTCGGCAAGGACCATTTCAAAGAGTTCATCCGCGCCCAGATGGCCTGGAACCAGGCCTTGAGTGCGCGTTACCGTTCCGGCGAAGGCGGCAGCGTGACCGAACAGGACGCCGTCAGGCGCATGCTCGACAAGGGCGGGGCCAAACCGAGCGCCACCGAGTACATGCTGCAGCAGGTCATCTTCGTCGTGCCCGCCGCCGAACGCAGCGCGACGCTGGCCAAGCGCAAGCGCGAGGCCGATGCCATGCGCGCCCGCTTCAACGGCTGCACCACGACGCGCGAATTCGCCAAGGGCCTCATCGACGTCACCGTTCGCGATCTCGGACGGGTGCTGGCGCCGCAATTGCCGCCGGACTGGGCCGACCAGATCAAGGCGACCAAGGTCGGCAGCGCCACCACCACGCGCGAAACCGATCGCGGCGTCGAGTTCATCGGCATCTGCTCGTCGCGCGAAGTATCCGACGACAAAACAGCCCAGATGGTGTTCCAGAGCGAAGGCTCCAACGACAAGGCCGCCGACGATCTCAGCAAGAAATATGTCGACGAGCTGAAGGCGAAAGCCCGCATCGTCAAGCGCTGACGTGAAGAGCGCGATGACCGCGCTGGCGCTGAGCGTCGGCGATCCATCCGGCATCGGCCCCGAAATCGCCATCGCCGCCTTCCTGGCGCGCGAGGCAGTTGGTCTGCCCGCCTTCTATCTTTTGGCCGATCCGACGCTGATCGCCTCGCGGGCAAGCCAGCTGGGCGTGTCGGTGCCGATCGTCGAGACGATACCGGCGCAAGCGGTGCAGATTTTCGCCCATGCCTTGCCGATCGTTCCACTGGCGGCCCAGTTCGTCGACAGCCCCGGCCGGCCGGATCCGGCCAATGCGGCCGGCACCGTCGAGGCCATCGACCGCGCGGTCGCCGCCTGCCTTGCCGGCGACGCCGCCGCCGTCGTCACCTGCCCGATCGCCAAGAAGCCGCTCTACGACGCCGGGTTCCGCTTTCCCGGCCACACCGAATATCTGGCGCACCTGGCAGCCCGGCACAGTGGTGTCGACGCAATGCCGGTGATGATGCTGGCGGGTCCTGACCTGCGCACGGTTCCCGTAACCATCCACATCGCTCTCGCCGAGGTGCCGAAGACCCTGACCACCGAGCTGATCATCGCGACCGCGCGCATCACCGCGGCCGACCTCGCCGGCCGCTTCGGCATCGCCAGGCCGAGGCTCGCCATCGCCGGCCTCAATCCGCATGCCGGCGAAGGCGGTTCCATGGGCCTGGAGGACGAGCGTATCGTGCGCCCGGCAGTCGACATCCTGCGCGCCGAAGGCATCGATGCTTTCGGCCCGCTGCCGGCCGACACGCTGTTCCATGCGCGGGCGCGGGCAAGCTATGACGTGGTACTGTGCATGTATCACGACCAGGCCTTGATCCCGGCCAAGACGCTGGCCTTCGACGAGGCGGTCAACGTCACGCTCGGCCTGCCCTTCATCCGCACCTCGCCAGACCACGGCACTGCCTTCGACATCGCCGGCAAGGGCATTGCGCGGCCCGACAGCCTGATCGCGGCGCTGAAGCTCGCCAGAAGGCTCGCCGACACCGACGCAAAGGCGGTGGCTGCATGAGCGCTGCCGTTTCGGGTCCGAACGCATGAGCATCGACGGTCTGCCGCCGCTGCGCGACGTCATCGAGCGCCATGGGTTGCAGGCGAAAAAGGCGCTTGGCCAGAATTTCCTGCTCGACCTCAATCTGACCGGCAAGATCGCACGCAGCGCCGGCGATCTGACAGACGCCACGGTGATCGAGGTTGGTCCGGGGCCCGGTGGGCTGACAAGGGCGCTGCTTTCCAACGGCGCCCGCCGGGTCGTCGCCATCGAGCGCGATGAGCGCTGCCTGGCTGCCCTTGCCGAAGTCTCCGCTCACTATCCCGGCCGGCTGGAGGTGATTTCAGGCGACGCACTGAAGACCGACTTCGCCGCCCTCGCTTCGGCGGCCGCCGGAGACAGTGGTCAGGTGCGGATCGTCGCCAACCTGCCCTACAATATTGGCACCGAGCTGCTGGTGCGGTGGCTGACGGTCCCGGCCTGGCCGCCCTTCTACGCCTCGATGACGCTGATGTTCCAACGCGAAGTGGCCCAGCGCATCGTCGCCGCGCCCGGCAGCGACGCCTATGGCCGGCTTGGCGTGCTGGCCGGCTGGCGCACGCAGGCCAGGATCGCCTTCGATGTGCCGCCCCAGGCCTTCACACCACCGCCCAAGGTCACCTCTTCGGTGGTGCATCTGGAGCCGCGCACGACACCCCTGCCCACTGACGTGAAGAAACTCGGCCGCGTCACAGAAGCCGCCTTTGGCCAACGCCGAAAGATGCTACGACAGAGTGTGAAGAGCCTCGGCGGCGAGGCCTTGCTCGAGCGCGCGGGCATCGATCCGACCCGCCGCGCCGAAACGCTCAGTGTCGAGGAATTCGTGCGACTGACCAATGCGGTGTAGCACCGGCAGCTCTGGAATCGCGACGAAGCAGGCATAGATAGTCCGGCGAGCATGCCGGAGAAACCAAATGCCTGCCTATATTATTTCCGATGTCACGATCCGCAACGAAGAGGCGTTCCAGACGTACCGCTCACGCGCAGCAGCTTCCATCGCCCAGTATGGTGGACGCTACCTCGTACGCGGCGGCCAAGTGGAAACGCTGGAAGGCGAGTGGCATCCGACACCGCTGATCGTCGTCGAATTTCCTGACATCGAGCAGGCACGGCGCTGGTACGCATCCGCCGAGTATGCCGCGGCACTGGAGGTGCGCGACGCCGCACTCAGCCGCGATCTGATCCTGGCCGACGGCATGACGCCCTGAAGCCAGCCAGAGCAATTCCAGGAAAAGTGTGAACGGTTTTCCCCGGGAAAAGCGCGTAGGGCTTTCCCTCGGGAATGGAGTGCGCCCCTCGGAGCGGACAGGATCAGGCGGCAGTTTTGACCATCTTCCGGGCGTGTTGGTCTTCGAACTGTTGCGGGCTGAGATAGCCGAGCGCTGAGTGCAATCGGCGAGTGTTGTAAACCTCATCAATGAAGCGGGGAAGATCCTCAGCGACGTCGGTGAAGGTTTCATAGGCCATCGGATAGATGGCTTCGACCTTCATCGTCTTCATGAAGCTTTCCGCTTTGGCATTATCGTAGGGATTGCCGCGCCGACCCATCGATCCAATAAGATCGTGCTCGGCGAGAAGCTTGCGATAGAGGAGCGCGGCATATTGCGCGCCTCGATCCGAGTGATGGACGCAGCCCGGCGGCGGCTTTCGCCGTTCGATTGCCGCCTTCAATGCTGCAACGGTCAAGCGCGCGTCGATCGACCGGCCGATGGCGTAACCAACGACCTTGCGGGACCAGGCATCCAAGATGACCGCGACGTAGACGAAGCCTGCCGCAATCGCCACGTAGGTTATGTCGCTTACCCAAAGCCGGTTCGGGCCATCGAGTGTCACGTCCTTCGCCAGGTTCGGGAAGATCGGCAATTCATGATTGCTGTCCGTGGTGGCGATGAAGCGTCGCCTGATCCTGGGCTGCAGATCATGCTCGCGCATCAATCGTCTGACCTTCTTGTGGTTCACGACAATGCCGCTCTGCCGCAGCGCCGCCTGCATGCGGCGATAGCCCGTAGGCTTCGAAGCTGTCGGAGATCTCACCCATCGTCTCGACGAGCGCTGTGTCATCCACGGCGGTTTCGGGCTGATCGTAGTAGGTTGATCGCGCGATCCCCATCAGCCGGCATCCTTCAGCGATGGAGACACCGCGGGGCCGGTGATCACGGATGTAGGTCCGCTTCTGGGACGTGGTGCGCTTTTCAGAGCCCCCTTTAGAAACTCGATTTCCAAGGCTTGCCGGCCTACCAGCCGCTCCAGCGCGGCGATCCGAGCCTCATAGGTCTGCATCGTCTCGGCCGCCGCTACATCCTCGTCGAAGGCGCCGGCCTCGTATTTCTGGACCCAGATACGGATCAGGTTACGCGCTAGTTCGTGCCGCCTGGCCAGACCATGAAGCGTCTCACCGGAGAGGAACTCTTGCACTACCTGACGTTTGAACTCGATGCTGTGCGCGCGATGTGCAGTCATGGCTTCCATCCTTCGAAAGCCCGGCTTCCAAGTCAATTCTGCTTAGTCAATCTGTCCGCTCCGAGGGGCGCACTCCAGAATTGCCTCAAAACAAAGAGTTAGAGCGGGTCGCCGTTTTCGTGAAACGGTGAACAGCTCTAGACGGTTTTCTCGTCCAGCAACCCCGAGACGAAATCGAAGAGACCGGGCCGGCGGTCCCGCCGCAATCGTTCGGCGACGACGATGCCGCGCACCTCAGCGAAGGCGCGGTCGAGATCGTCATTGACGATGACGAAATCATATTCCTTCCAGTGCTCGATCTCGTTGCGGGCGTTCTTCAGCCGCGTCTCGATCACCGCTTCCTGGTCCTCGGCCCGGCGCTTCAGCCGCGCCTTCAATTCCTTCATCGATGGCGGTAGGATGAAGATGGAGACGATGTCGGCACGCATCTTCTCCTTCAGCTGCTGTGCGCCCTGCCAGTCGATGTCGAACAGCATGTCGCGGCCTTGCGCCAACGCCAGTTCGGCGGGTTCGCGCGGTGTCGCATAGCAATTGCCGTGCACCTCGGCCCATTCAAGCAGCGCGTCGGAATCGCGCAGCCGCTCGAAGTCGCGCATGGTGCGGAAATGGTAGTGAACACCCTCGATCTCTGAGCCGCGGCGCGGTCTGGTGGTGACCGAGACCGACAGTTCGAGGCTGGAATCGCTTTCCAGGAGGTTGCGCGCGATCGTCGACTTGCCGGCGCCGGATGGCGACGACAGCACGAGCATCAGCCCCCGGCGGCGGATGCGGGACCCCAAATCCCTGGGAACCATCGGTTCCTTGGCGACCATCGGCTACTCCAGATTCTGGACCTGTTCACGAAACTGGTCGACCACGGCCTTCAGTTCCAGTCCGATCGCGGTGACGGCTGCGGCGTTCGACTTCGAGCACAGCGTATTCGATTCGCGGTTAAATTCCTGTGCCAGAAAATCGAGCTTACGGCCGACGGCGCCGCCGCCCTCAAGCAGGGCCCGGCCAGATGCGACATGCGTTTTCAGCCGGTCGATCTCTTCGCGGATATCAGCCTTGGTGGCGAGGAACGCCGCCTCCATGTGCAGCCTGCTCGCATCCAGATTGGCGGACGCGTCCATCAGCAGCCTGACCTGCTCGGCGATGCGTTCACGGATCGCCGTGGTCTCGCGAGACGGATCCGCCTCCGCGCGCAACGTCAGTGCCTCGATGGCGTCGATGTGGCCGGATAGCAGCAAAGTCAGTGCCGCACCCTCGCCCTGCCGTGCCTGCTCCAGCCCTTTCAGTGCCACGTCGAGCGCAGCCATGATGGCGATGTCGAGCGCGGCGCGCGCCTCTTCGGTTTCCATGGTTTCGGTAATGTCGAGCACGCCACGCAGCGACAGCAACCCGTCAGCCGACGCGGGGGCAACGCCGAATTGTTCCTGCAGCCGCTTCGCCAGCCCAGCAAGGTCCTTTAGAAAGGCCTCGTTGACAACGGGTTGCGCCTGCGCGCCGGCGGCGCGGCCGATGGTCAGCGTCGCCTGGAAATTGCCGCGGGCGAAACGCTTCTGCAGCGTTTGCCTGACCGTCGGCTCCAGCCGCTCGAAACCTTGCGGCAGCCGCAGCCGCACCTCGACGCTCTTGCCGTTGACGGACTTGACCTCCCAGGCGATCGAAGTGCCGTCATGCTCGGCGACGGCACGCGCAAACCCGGTCATGCTCTGCAAATTCATGTCGCCTGCACACCCCTGGCGCATCACCCCAAAGCCAGTTTTCCGGACGGGGCAAGTGCTGCTTAAAACAACCACGCCGCGGGTGCGTCAAAATCGGACGCTTGGCGTTCCTTCAAATGTCAGGCTGTCGCCTTTCGGGCAACGCCTTTCTTCGTCTTACTGGGCGTCACCCGCATCGCCGCCGGCATCGCTATTGTCGCCACCGGTGCTGTCGCTGCCGTCGGCAGGCTTGTCGGTAGCGGGCTTGTCATCGGCAGGCTTGTCGGTAGCAGGCTTGTCGGCATTGCCGTTTGTACCAGAGGCAGCAGCGGCCTTGGCCGCGTCATCGGCCTGCTTCTTCTGCAACGCACGATAACGGGCGACGTTCTCATTGTGCTCATCCAGCGTCGCGGCAAAGACGTGACCGCCCGTGCCGTCGGCGACGAAATAGAGATCGTCGGTCTTCGATGGATTGGCCACGGCCTCAAGTGCTGCACGGCCCGGATTGGCGATAGGCGTCGGCGGCAGGCCGCTGATCACATAGGTGTTGTAGGGCGTCTGCTTCTGAATGTCCGACTGGTAGATCGGGCGGTCCGCAGGCTTTCCCTTGCCGCCGAACAGACCATAGATGATGGTCGGATCGGATTGCAGGCGCATGCCCTTGGCCAACCGGTTGAGGAAGACGGCGGCGACGCGCGAACGCTCGTCACCCCTGCCGGTTTCCTTCTCGACGATCGAGGCCAGGGTGACGAAGTCCTCGATATTGGCGAGCGGCAGGTCCGGCGCGCGACGCTGCCAGACCTCGTCGACCAGCTTCTTCTGATCGGCCACCAGCTTGTCGATCATCTGCTGACGCGTCGCGCCGCGCGTGAAGCGCAGCGTGTCGGTCGCAAGGCTACCCTCGGGGGGCGTTGTCGACGGCATGTCGCCACTCAAGGCGGGCTCGTCGGCAATACGCTGCAGGGCCTGCTCAACCGTCAGCCCTTCCGGAATGGTCAGCGAGTACATCACCGACTTGCCGCTCTTCAGAAGCTCCATGATGTCGCGCATGGATGCCCGGGGTTTGATCTCGTATTCGCCGGCCTTGAGCGCGGAATCGTTGCCGAAGGCACGCACGCCAAGGCGGAAGACGCGGGCATCGCTGATCAGCCCACGGCGCTCAAGCTGGTCGGCGATGTCGGCGACGCCGGTGTTCGGCTTGACCAGGAAGGTGTCGCCATTGGCCGAGGGACCGGCTTCGGTGAATTCCTGCTTGCCGAAGTAAAGCGCCGCACCCGCCGCCAGAACCATCAGCATCACCAAGGAGATGACGAAGTTCATGAACACGACGACCTGGCTGCGCGAAGCGCGCGAGCGCTTCGGCGGCGGCGTTCCGGCTTCCGGCCGCAAGGCCTCGCTGGCTGTCTTCGGCACGATCGGCCCGGTATTCGCCGGCCGTTGCCCGAATTCTCCGTTGCCCGCCGGATTTGTGTTCATTTCGCCCTACCGTTTGATCTCTCAACGAATCCCCTGCGGCAGAGTAGGGGCGAATATGGCAAAATTGACGACATGCCCAATCATCGCCCGGCAGCCGGGCGATCAGCCATTGTAGCGCTGGAACACAAGCGAAGCGTTGGTGCCGCCGAAACCGAAGGAATTGGACAGCGCCACGTCGATCTGGCGAGCCCGCGGCTTGTTCGGCACCAGGTCGATCGCGGTTTCGCGCTCCGGGTTGTCGAGGTTGATGGTCGCCGGCGCGACATTGTCCCGGATCGCGAGGATCGAGAAGATCGCTTCGGCGGCACCCGCCGCGCCCAAGAGATGGCCGATCGACGACTTGGTCGATGACATCGAAATCTTCGACGCCGCATTGCCGACCAGCCGCTCGACGGCGCCGAGTTCGATCGTGTCGGCCATGGTCGAGGTGCCGTGCGCGTTGATGTAGTCAACATCGGCGGGCGTAAGCTTGGCCCGGTTCAACGCCGCAGTCATGCAACGGAACGCCCCGTCGCCGTCTTCAGCCGGAGCCGTGATATGATAGGCATCGCCGGTGAGACCGTAGCCGGTCACCTCGGCATAAATCTTCGCACCGCGCGCCTTGGCGTGCTCGAGTTCTTCAAGCACCACGACACCGGCGCCCTCGCCCATGACGAAGCCGTCGCGGTCACGGTCATAGGGACGCGACGCCGTCTGCGGCGTGTCATTGCGATCGGTCGACAGCGCCCGGCAGGCGGCGAAGCCGGCGATCGACAGCCGCGTCACCGGCGCCTCGGCGCCACCGGCGACCATGACGTCGGCATCGCCCCACATGATCAGCCGGGCAGCATCGCCAATGGCGTGCGCGCCGGTCGAACAGGCCGTGACGACGGCATGGTTCGGACCTTTCAGCCCGTGCCGGATCGAAACCTGGCCGGAGACGAGATTGATGATCTGGCCCGGGATGAAGAAGGGGCTGATGCGGCGCGGGCCGCGTTCCTTGAGGATCATCGCGTTCTCGGCGATGCCCTCGATGCCGCCAATGCCCGAACCGATGAGCACGCCGGTGGCGCATTGCTCTTCGTGGGTCTTGGGTTCCCAGCCGGAATCCTTCAGCGCCTCATCGGCGGCGGCAATCCCGTACAGGATGAAGTCGCCGATCTTGCGCAATTCCTTCGGCTCGAGCACGGCCTCGGGATTGAAGGTGGCATTGCTGCCGTCACCACGCGGAACGACGTGGGCGATCTTGCAAGCAAGATCCTCCACCTCGAACTCGGTAATGCGCTTGGCGGCGCTGCGGCCGGTCAGAAGTTCCTTCCAGCTGTGCTCGAAGCCCATGCCGAACGGCGACAACAACCCTAGGCCCGTGACGACGACACGCCTCATCGCAGGTCCTCCCCGGTGATGACTGCGGAAAGCGTCAGGCCGAAGCCTTGTCGATGTACTTCACCGCATCGCCGACCGTCAGGATGGTCTCGGCTGCGTCGTCGGGAATCTCGACGCCGAATTCTTCTTCGAACGCCATGACGAGTTCGACCGTGTCGAGGCTGTCAGCGCCCAGATCATCGATGAAGCTCGCCTGCTCCGTCACTTTGTCGGCATCGACGCCAAGGTGCTCGATGACGATCTTCTTGACGCGCTCTGCGGTGTCACTCATTTGGGGCATCCTCGTCTTTTGTTTGTCTGTCTTCGTTAGCGGGCAGAATGCCGCTAATCAAGCTGAAAGATGGTCCTGCCGGAAACGCTACGGCCACGGACCGGTTTTTGCCCGAACCGCCGGGTTGCGGGCCGCATTACACGAAAAATGGCTGAGGTCCAAGGCGAAATGGTCTCTTTTCACAGCCCCGCCGTATCCGTCAAATCATAGCCATGCCGCCGTTGACATGGATGGTCTGGCCGGTGACGTAGGCGGCTTCGTTGGAGGCGAGGTAGGCAACGGCGGACGCCACTTCAACACTCGTGCCCATGCGGCGCGTCGGAATCGCCGCCATGATCGCTTCTTTCTGCTTGTCGTTGAGCTTGTCGGTCATGGCCGATTCGATGAAGCCCGGTGCAACGCAGTTGACGGTGATGTTGCGGGTGGCGATCTCCTGCGCCAGTGATTTGGAGAAGCCGATCATGCCGGCCTTGGAGGCGCAGTAATTGGTCTGGCCGGGATTGCCGGTGACGCCAACCACCGAGGTGATGTTGATGATACGGCCATGGCGGCGGCGCATCATTGGATGGGTGAGTTCGCGGGTCAGCCGGAAAACGGCGGTCAGATTGACTTCGAGCACGCTATCCCAATCGGCGTCCGACATACGCACGAACAGGCCGTCCTTGGTGATGCCGGCATTGTTGACCAGGATATCGACGCCTTCGAGCTCGGCCTCCGCCTTCTGGCCAAGCGCCTTGACCTCGTCGCGGATCGACAGATTGGCCGGGAACAGTTTGACCCGGTCGCCAAGTTCGCCTGCCAAGGTCTCCAGTTTCTCGATGCGGGTGCCGTGCAGGCCGACAATGGCGCCTTGCGCATGCAGTACGCGGGCAATCGCCTCGCCGATGCCTCCCGATGCTCCGGTGACGAGTGCCTTGCGGCCGGTCAGTTCGAACATTTTTGTCTCCTGATCTGAGAGAACAGCCTTCACACGGAAGGGGTCAAATCGCCAGTGGATTATGCAAGTGCGGCCAGCGCGGCCTCGACATCGGCCGATGTGCCGACCGACGCGGTAGCGATGTCGCGGTTGATGCGCCGTGCCAGGCCCGACAGCACCTTGCCGGCGCCGATCTCGTAAAGCGCGGTGACGCCGTTGGCGCCGAACCATTCCACCGTTTCGCGCCAGCGCACGCGGCTGGTTATCTGCTCGACCAGGCGCCGCGCGATCTCGTCGGGATCACTGGTCGGGGTCACGGTGACGTTGGACAGCACGGGCACCGCCGGCGCATGCTTCGTTACCCCGGCGAGCGCGTCGCGCATGACATTGGCCGCCGGCGCCATCAGCGCCGAATGGAAGGGCGCCGAGACCTGCAGCATCAGCGCCCGCTTGGCGCCCTTTTCGGTGCACAGTTTCGCCGCCAGTTCGACCGCGGCCTTGGCGCCGGAAATCACCAGCTGGCCGCCGCCATTATCGTTGGCGATCTGGCAGACCTTGCCGGCCCCTTGCGCGGCCTCGGTGCAAGCGGCTTCGACATCCGCCTGCTCCAGCCCGATGATCGCCGCCATCGCGCCCTCGCCGGCCGGCACCGCCGCCTGCATGGCGTTGCCGCGAATGCGCAGCAGCCGGGCGGCATCGGCAACGGAAACAAAACCCGCGGCGGCAAGGGCCGATATTCGCCCAGCGAATGGCCGGCGACATAGGCGACCTTGTCCTTCAGCGAGAAGCCGCGCGCTTCCAGCGCCCTGATCGCCGCCAGTGACACCGCCATCAGCGCCGGCTGCGCATTGGCCGTCAGCGTCAAGGTCTCTTCCGGACCTTCCCAGATCAGCTTCGACAGGTTTTCGCCGAGCGCGTCGTCGACTTCCTGAAAGATCCTGCGTGCCTCGGGAAAGGCATCGGCGAGATCCTTGCCCATGCCGACAGCCTGGCTGCCTTGTCCCGGAAAGGTGAATGCAATGGCCATGCGAGGGCTCTCCAAGACTGGTTGTGCTTGCCTGATAACACGCGTTTTTCCTGCCTGTGGCGCAAGGCAGGCCGCCAAGTCAAGCCCGGTTCAGCCCAGTCCCGAGTCGGAACCATGCGCCGAGTGCCTGTTCCGAAAGGCTTTTTGGCGATCACTCCTGATGAAAACCGCTCACGAATCGTTTGCTGGCTCTTCTTATTTCCGCCACAGGCGCTAGCTTCGCGTGACAATTATATGACAATCGCGTGACTTGGGTTGTCGCTGGGTGGGAAGTTAAAGTGGCAAAGAGTTCGAAACGCGCAGGTAAAGCCGCGCCTCAGTTCCTGGAAGACGATCCGTCCACCGGCTATCTGCCGGGCCGGAGATGGCCTGTCGTCCGTTACGGATTGATCAGCCTGGCGATCGCAACCATCCTGGTGTTTGCCATCGAATTGATCGTACGCGGCGACTTTGCCGGCACGGTCTCCTTCTTCCTGCAGCCGCTCAAGCCGGGCTGGACGACCATCGTCGTGTTCGCGCTGATCCTGATCGGCCTCGACGCCGTGCTCGGCCGCAGTCATCAAAGCCTGATGATCGTCGCGCCATTGACCCTGTCGCTGGCCTTTGTCGGCCACCAGAAATCGCATTATCTCGGCGATCCCCTCTATCCGACTGACTTTCTCTACGCCCGCCAGATCGCCGCCCTGCTGCCGCTCCTGGTGCGTGACCGGCCGATGACCGCGCTCGCCATGGTCGTCGGCATCGTCGCCGGCCTGTCGCTGCTCGTCTATGGCTGGCGGCTGTGGCGCCGCAAGGTTCCCGCACTCAGCCGCAAGGGCCGCCTTGCCCGGCTGACGCTGGCCGTGCCGCTGCTCGCCTTCTTCGTTTCGATCATGGACTATGCCACCTTCTCGTGGACCAGGGATCGGCTGCAGATCATCCCGATCATGTGGGACCAGAAGGAAAACTACGCCTCGAACGGCTTTGCGCTCGCCTTCGCGCTCAACGTGCCGATGGCGCATGTCTCGGCACCATCAGGCTATTCAGACAAGGCGATCGCGGCGATCGACCGGCCGCAGGTGACGGCCTCGGTACCCGACGAAAAGCCCGACATCATCGTCGTCATGAGCGAATCCTTCTGGGACCCGACCAAGCTGCCCGGTGTCACCATCACGCCGGATCCCATTCCCACCGTGCGGGCGTTGCGTTCCGGTTCGATGTTCTCGCCCGAGTTCGGCGGCATGACCGCAAACATCGAATTCGAGGCGCTGACCGGTTTTTCCAACGCCTTCCTGCCGGCCGGCAGCATCCCCTACCAGCAATATGTGCGCACGCCGACGCCTTCGATGGCGACCTTCCTGAAGAGCGAGGGCTACCGCGCGCGCGCCATCCATCCCGGCACCAA
The DNA here is from genome assembly GCF_056174585.1 of Mesorhizobium kamtschaticum. Classification (NCBI taxonomy): domain Bacteria; kingdom Pseudomonadati; phylum Pseudomonadota; class Alphaproteobacteria; order Hyphomicrobiales; family Phyllobacteriaceae; genus Mesorhizobium; species Mesorhizobium kamtschaticum. Next base: position 5,739,697 of record NZ_CM149691.1, read on the forward strand.
CTGGTTCTGGAACCGCGGCGCGGTGTACGCCGATTTCGGGTTCAACGATTTCAAGTCGGAAGAGACACTGCCGCCCATGGAAAAGCGCGGACCGCTGGCATCGGACGCGGCGATGACGGACGAGATCATCCGCGAAGCCGACGCCAGTGACGACCCGGTGTTCTTCTTCGCGGTCAGCCTGCAGAACCATGGTCCTTATGAACCGAACCGCTACTACAACCCGACCCACTCGGTGCAGGCGCCGATCAGCCAATGGGCGCGCGACTCGCTGCTGAGCTATGCGGAGGGTTCAGCCGACGCGGACCGCGGCCTTGAACGGCTGATCGAATGGGCCAAGAAGCGCTCCCGCCCCACCGTCATCGCCTTTTTCGGCGACCATCTGCCGCCACTGGGGCCAGTCTATGTCGAAACCGGCTTCCTCAAGGACAATGTCGCACCCCGCAAGGAAGCAACGCCGCAAGACGCATTGGAGCATCATCAGACGCCACTGATCATCTGGTCGAACCGCTCCGGTTCGGTCGAGAACCTTGGCGCGGTGAGCCCGGCCTTCCTGCCCTATCATATCCTCACCACCGCGGGGATTACCCATCCCTACTACACGGGCTTCCTGGGCGAGATGCGGGAACGTTACCGCGTCGTCGACCGCAACCTGCTGCTGACCCCGGCCGGCGAGGCCACGCCCGACTGGTCGCGTAAAAGGAGATCGACCCGGCGATCCGCGATTTCCGGCTCATCCAGTACGACATGATGTTCGGCAAGCGCAGCGCTGCGCCCGACTTCTTCCCCGAGACGGTCGACAAGGTTGTCGCCCATACGAGTTGAAGGGTTCCGATCCCTTCAGATGTAGCGGCCTCTCGAGATTGAGCGCTCAATTCGTCAATTGCAGCTTCGAGAACTTGTTGGCGATTTGCTGAAAAACGTTCGGCAGTTTTGCCGGATCGTTGACGGCATAATAGCCGCTGGGGTCGGAAGCGCAGGCGCTGTAGAGCGTGCGGTTGGCGGCGGTATCCGACTGCAGCACCATTGTGTAGATTTGCACGCCCTCGTTCTTCAACTGCGTGCAGACGCTCTTGGTCCAGCCGTCGACATTGCGCGCCGCAGTCGTCTGGTTGTCCGACCCGAAGCGGCCACCCGCCAGATAGCCATAGGATGTGTAGTCGGACTTGGTCGGCTGATTGCTGGCGCCATAGACGACATTCTCGCCATCGGTAAGCAGCATGACGATCTTGCTGACGCCCGGCGTCTTGAATGGCACCCCGTCGGTATAGGGCGCGCCGGGTGACAGCACGCGCATGCCCCACGACAGCCCCTCGGAGACGTTGGTGCCGGAACCGTTCCACTCCGTCATCTGGCTCGCCGCCTTGCGCAATTTGTCGAAATCATCGGTCAGGGGAACGACAGGGGTTGGGCAGGAGCGATTGGGGCCAACGGTGATCGCGCTGCCGGTCTCGGTGACGATCTTGTTCGTCGACGCGACATATTTGGCGATCTTTTCCAGGTCCGCGCCCAACAGTGCGTCGACCACGCTGCCAAGCCGGCCGCTGAGGTCGATGCCCAGTATGTTGACGCCCGGCTCGGCGAGTTTAACCTTGTCGATGGTGTCGTCGAGGTACGAATTGTTGTAGCCGGTGGCCGAGTTGCCGTAGGAGCCTGACGGCTTGGTGGCAGGCGCCGGATCGTCGGGAGCGAAGTAAGGGACGAACAGCGTGTCGGGTTTGTTTGGATCCGGCGGCGTATCAGAGACGTTGTAGGCGCCGGGGCGAGCCTCGACGCAGCCTTTCCATCCGGTATCTTTCCATCCGCCCTTCAGCCCCAATTGCTTGAACAGCGCCATATGGTTCGGCCGCTTGCCATCGATGACGGGGAAATTGATGCCGTTGGTCGAGGATTTGCCGTCCATGTCGATCCAGGACGGATCGAACCCGTCGCCATTGACATTGACCGCCGTGACGAAGGGAACCAGCGAGGCACGAACCTGGCGCGTCGGTGATTTTGTCGCCTCGAGCGTGTCCAGCAGTGACTTCGTCGCCGTTCTCAACGCCGTCATGCGGGCGCCGGCCATCGAGCCGGTATTGTCCAGCACCAGCACGACTTCGAGCTGATTGTTCGATTCGACAGCCGAGGCATCGACGACGATGAGTTTGTTCTCGCCGAACAGGAAGGCGAAGTTCAACTTGACGTCCGCCGAGGCGACAGCTTTCGTCTTGATGTAGTTGACGCCTTTGTCGACGGTCAGCGTCGCCTGCGCGTTGGCGAGTTCGCCATGCCCGGCGATGTTGGCCTGAAAATAGCGATTGAAAGCGTCGGTACGTGTGATGTCGAGATCGCCGAGATGCGAGGAGGCAAGATTTGCGGAGTCGAGCGCATTCTGCAGGTTGCTCTTGGCTCGCATGATGGTGGACACGTCGACCGCGAAGGCCACGGCCGACAGGATGGCCGGCAGGCCGAGCCCCATCAGAAGCGCGAAATTGCCGCTCTTCGAGCGCCAGAATCTGTTGAGAAGCATCCTTACCCCCGGAAATGCTTACCGCTTGATCTGCGCGGATTGCCCGGGCTTTTGCGCCTTCCATGATGAATCGACCGTTGACGGCGAGGGCGCAACCCTGCACAACCTGACATTGTGGTTAAGGGCCGGTTGCCGGGAAATCATCGCCTTCTGGCGCTGCTGCTTGATTTTCAGGGCCCCTGCGACATCGGGAACGCACCTTGCCCTTGCCTTATCAGCGGATTGCTGTATAGACGCCCGCAATCTGCCGGTCCTTGCTGGGGGCTGAACGGAGGGCCGTAGGTTTTTCAAAAAACCTTCGTGTGAAGCCAGAAGTGTTTCCGCCTCCCGTGTCTCCGCTCTCGACCGTCTCGAAATGCTCCTTTCTTCCCCGTACCCTTCAAGGGTTTGCGGGTCAGAGAAGTTGCAGAGGCTTTAGCCGCCGGGAACCGGGAGAGAAACGAAGAAAGGCACTGAACCATAATGGCTCTTTACGAACATGTGTTTCTTGCCCGGCAGGACCTCTCGCAGCAGCAGGTCGATGCGCTTGTCGAACAGTACAAGGGCGTCATCTCCGCGAATGGCGGGTCCGTCGGCCGGGTCGAGAACTGGGGACTGAAGTCCCTCACCTACCGGGTCAACAAGAACCGGAAGGCATACTACACGCTCATGGACCTCAACTGCCCGCCGGCAGCGCTCAACGAGATGGAGCGCCAGATGGGTCTGTCCGAGGACGTCCTGCGTTTCCTGACCATCAAGGTCGAGGCGCATGAGGAAGGTCCTTCGGCCATGATGCAGAAGCGCGAAGAGCGCTCCGAGCGCGGCAGCTTCGGCGACCGCGACCGTGGCGATCGTGGCCCGCGTTCGTTCGGCGACCGTGATCGCGGCGACCGTGGCGATCGTCCGCCGCGCAGCTTCGGTGGCGACGCCGGTGCTGATCGTGGTCCGCGCCGTCCGCGCGAAGGCTTTGAAGGGGGTGCAGAATAATGGTCGACATCAACCAGATCCCGACCCGGCGCCCGTTCCATCGTCGCCGCAAGACCTGCCCGTTCTCCGGCGCCAACGCGCCCAAGATCGACTACAAGGACGTGCGTCTGCTGCAGCGCTACATTTCCGAGCGCGGCAAGATCGTGCCGTCGCGCATCACCGCCGTCAGCCAGAAGAAGCAGCGTGAACTCGCCAAGGCGATCAAGCGCGCCCGCTTCCTCGGCCTGCTGCCCTACGTGGTCCGCTAATGCTCTCGAACGGGCGGTTCGCCGCCCGTTCCTTTCGCCGGCCATGACGGGCATGACCGGTTCAGCCATCAAATCCCGAGTTGAGGTCAAGGCCTCTAACTGCCGCGACAGGCAGGACAGCGACACCGGCGGCAACGCCCCTTTTGCTTCCTGACCTGTTCCAGAGAATTCGGCGCCTGCCTTAATGGACAGACGCCCAGCCAAAAGGAACAAAACCATGGAAGTCATTCTTCTCGAACGCGTTTCCCGCCTCGGCCAGATGGGCGATACCGTCAAGGTCAAGGACGGCTTTGCCCGTAATTTCCTGCTGCCGCAGGGCAAGGCGCTGCGCGCCAACGAAGCCAACAAGAAGAAGTTCGAAGGCCAGCGCGCCCAGCTCGAGGCCCGCAATCTCGAGCGCAAGTCGGAAGCTAGCCAAATTGCCGAAAAGCTCGACGGCAAGAGCTTCATCGCGGTCCGTTCGGCCGGCGAGACCGGTCAGCTCTACGGTTCGGTGTCGACACGCGACATCGCCGATCTGGTGACGGCGGAAGGTTTTTCGGTCAACCGCAACCAGATCCTGCTCAACCAGCCGATCAAGACCATCGGTCTCACCAATGTGGCGATCGCGCTGCATCCGGAAGTCGAAGTCACCATCACGCTCAACATCGCCCGCACGGCCGATGAAGCCGAGCGTCAGGCCAAGGGCGAGACGCTGACCACCGCCGAAGCCATCTATGGCGACGACATCAACGACAATGCGCGGCCGGAGAACTTCTTCGATCCGAACACTGAGTTCGAGGGCGGCGAAGACAACGCCTGATCGCGTACGACAAGCGAGGAGCGGCGCTCCGATCACTTTGTCGTCATCCAGCCTTTCTGGACCAATGCCCGGGCCTCTCGCCCGGGCGTTTTTGTACCAAATGGAACTTTTCGAACCCCTATATATTGTTGCAGAATTAAGGCAGCCAGTCTGACCGTGAGGGGACATTTGGTTATGAACATCCTGCTGAAGCGCGTTCTCGATCGCCTGGTGCGCACGGGGAATCTCAAGGTGACCGGGCCCAAAGGCGCCACCTTCGTCTTCGGCGACGGCAGCGGCGAACCGGTGCACATGCACATCAAGACCCGACACGCCGAACGCGCCATCACCTTCGATCCGATGCTGGCGGTGCCTGAATCCTACATGGACGGCGAACTCGACATTCTCGAAGGCGGCGTGCTCGGACTGATGCGTATTGCCTTCCAGAACATGGGCAGCGGCGGCATCGACGCAACCTGGTCGAAAGCCATAGAGGGCCTGCGCCATGCCTTTCGCCGCCTGCAGCAGATCAACACCACCTCGCGCTCGCGCCGCAACGTGCAGCGCCACTACGATCTGTCGGGCGACCTCTACCGGCTCTTCCTCGATGAGGACATGCAGTATTCCTGCGCCTATTTCGAACAGCCGGACATGACGCTCGACGAGGCGCAGGCTGCCAAGAAACGGCACATCGCCGCCAAGCTCAGGCTGAAGCCCGGCCAGACTGTGCTCGACATCGGCTCCGGCTGGGGCGGGCTTGGCCTCTATCTCGCCAAGGCGTTCGACGTCGACGTGCAAGGCGTGACGCTGTCGACCGAACAGCATGGCGTCGCCACCGACCGGGCGCATGCGCAAGGCCTGGAAAACCATGTCCATTTCGAGCTGAAGGATTATCGCGAACTCAACGAGCGCTTCGACCGCATCGTTTCGGTCGGCATGTTCGAACATGTCGGCGTGAACCACTTCAGGACCTTCTTCGACAAGGCGGCAACATTGCTGAAGCCCGATGGCGTCATGCTCCTGCATACGATCGGCCGTTCCGGCGTGCCGTGGGCGACCAGCGCCTTCATCCGCAAGTATATTTTCCCGGGCGGCTACATACCGGCCATGTCGGAGGTGCTGCCGGCGATCGAGAAGTCGGGCCTCGTGGTCACGGACGTCGAGATCCTGCGGCTCCACTATGCCGACACGCTGAAGCACTGGAGCCAGCGCTTCGACGCCAATCGCGACAAGGCCAAGGCGATCTACGACGAACGCTTCTGCCGCATGTGGGAATTCTATCTGGCCGCCTCGGAAGCCGCCTTCCGCTGGCAGGATCTGGTCATCTTCCAGTTCCAGATCGCCAAGAAGAACGACACGCTGCCGATGACCCGCGACTATATGGCCAAATGTGAAAAGGCGCTGGAATTGCGCGACATGGGCCGCCGCGAAGCTGCTCCCGTGGAGAAGCCCGCAAAGCCCGCCCGGCGCCGCAAGGTGGCGGAGTAGAAACGCCGTTCCCCATTGGCGCTTGCCATTCTCGGCCCCTGCCCGAAAAAGGCCTCGTGATCGTCGCGAGGCCTTTTTCATGACCTATCTCCTCTATGCCGCCGCGGCCTTGGCCGAGATCGCCGGCTGTTTTTCGGTATGGGCCTGGTGGCGGCTGGAAAGATCGCCGCTGTGGCTGGCACCGGGCTTCGTCTCGCTGCTTCTGTTCGCCTGGCTTCTGGCACTGGTCGACACCAATGCCGCAGGCCGCGCCTATGCCGCTTATGGCGGCATCTACATCGTCGCCTCGCTGGCCTGGCTGTGGCTGGTGGAGGGCGTGCGGCCCGACCGGTGGGATCTTGGCGGCGCGGCGCTTTGCATAGCCGGCGCCTCGAACATTCTGCTCGCACCGCGAGGAGCATAGCGTGGAGTTGCCGGCCTCTCTTCGACAAGCTGTCGATCGCATCCTGGAAAAAGTTCCGCTGCCAGAACTGAAGCAGGCGGCGAAAACCCTGTCGGACCGCTACCGCGCCGAACTGCGCGACGGCCGCCTGCACATGGCACAGGACATGGCGGTCAGGGCCTATCTGGCGACACGGCTGCCGGCGACCTATGCCGCGGTCCGCGCCAGCCTAGACACGCTGAACGCAGCCCGGCCGGATTTCATGCCGAAAACCCTACTCGATGTCGGCGCCGGTCCTGGTACGGTGCTTTGGGCCACCAGCGAGCTCTGGCCTGATCTCGAACAGGCCGTTTTGCTGGAAGCGAGTGCGGCGGTGCGCAAGGTCGGCGAGATGCTTGCCGCCAATGCCATCACAGCCCGAACGGTCTGGCAGGCCGGCGACGTCACAACAGACCTTGCCGATTTTCAGCCGGCAGACCTCGTCACCTGCGCCTATGTGCTGGACGAGATCGTGCCGGCATCGCTGCCCAAAATGGTCGACCGGCTATGGCAACTGACGACAGACACTTTGCTGATCATCGAGCCGGGCACGCCGGCGGGCTGGCAGCGGATTCTGGCGGTGCGCGCGCAGCTGATCGCGGCCGGCGCGCATCTGCTGGCGCCTTGTCCGCACGAGGCGCCGTGCCCGCTCGACCCGCCCGACTGGTGCCACTTTTCCCGCCGCGTCGCCCGCTCGCGCCTGCACCGGCTGGCCAAGGACGCAGAAGTGCCTTGGGAAGACGAGAAATTCATTTTTGTCGCCGCTTCGCGCCACCCGGCTGCCTCCCACGCCGCGCGGGTCATCGCACCGCCGAAATCCGGATCGGGCAAGGTTCTGCTCAAGCTTTGCCGGGAAGACGGCACGGCCACGGAGCAACTGTTCACCAAGCGTGACGGCGCGGACTTCAAGCTGGCCCGGCGGCTGGACTGGGGCGACAGGCTGGCGTCCGAATAGAGCGGCAACGGCATTCAGACAGCGCCGCCCAAGAAAAATTTCGCAGCAATGTCGAATCCAGGCTGGGCCGTTCGACCATTGGCGTTCTCGGGCCTTCCCGAGACGCCAAAGCGTCAAACATCAGCCAAGAGGAGAAACGCAATGAACTATATCGCAGGATTTGTCGCCGCCGTGCCCGCCGCCAGCAAGGAAGCCTATCGCAAGCATGTCGCCGAGGCGGCGTCGGTGCTGAAGGAATTCGGCGCGACCCGGATGATCGAAGCCTGGGGTGACGACGTCCCCGGCGGCAAGACCACCGACTTCAAGAGCGCCGTGAAGGCAACGCCGGACGAGGTCGTCACCTTTTCGTGGCACGAATATCTGGACAAGGCAGCGGCGGACGCCGCCTACCATACGATGATGAGCGATCCGCGTGTGGCGAAGATGGTCGCAACCATGCCATTCGACGGCCAACGCATGATGATAGGCGGCTTCACCTCAATCATCGACGAGGGCAGACCTGGCAAGGCCGGGTATATTGATGGCTCGCTGGTGCCGGTTCCCATCGCCAACAAGGCTACCTACCTTGCCGTGGCGGCGAAGCATGCCGCCGTGATCCGGGAATTCGGCGCCACCCGCATCGTCGAAGCCTGGGGCGACGACATCTCCGCGGGCGAGGTCACCGACTACAGGACAGCGGTGAAAGCGACAGACGGGGAAGCTGTCGTCTATGCCTGGGTCGAATGGCCGTCGAAGCAGGTTCGTGACGAAGGCTGGAAGAAGGTGATTGCCGATCCGCGCATGTATGCCGACATGATGCCCTACGACAACAATCGAAGGGTCCATGGCGGCTTCGCGCCGATCCTCGACGCCTGACCTCGGAAACCAGGAGACCATCATGCGCTATGCCTGTCTCATCTACTATCACCCTCAGGCACTCTTCGGCGGAAGCCCGCAAGCCAACGCCGCACTCGCCGAGTGCGCCGGATATGACGAGGTGCTGAAGGCCAGCGGCCACTTCGTCACCGGCGAAGCTCTGGTGCTGCCGGAACAAGCGATGACCTTGCAGGTTCGCGACGGCAAAATGTCGGCTGTCGACGGCCCGTTCATGGAGACCAAGGAAATCCTGGGCGGGATCGTCGTCATCGAAGCCCGTGACCTCAACGAAGCGGTGCGGGTGGCAAGCGGACATCCATTGGCCACGATCGGCCATATCGAAGTCCGTCCGATCGTCGACTTCAGCCAGCCTCGGCCTGTGCTGTGAACGCCGCCGGCACGCACGCTTGCCTGGAGACGGTGTACCGCACCGAGGCGCGGCGCGTGCTGGCGACCTTGATCCGCCTGCTCGGCGGTTTCGACGCGGCGGAGGAGGCCTTGCATGAGGCCTTCGCCGCCGCCGCCGAGCAATGGCCGCGCCAAGGCGTGCCGGCCAATCCCTATTCCTGGCTGGTCTCGGCCGGCCGCTTCAGAACCATTGATCGCTGGCGCCGGGAAGCGCGGCTGGCGAGCACCTTGCCGGAACTTTCGGCTTTGGCGGAACCGATGGTGGAACCGCCCATGCCCGAAGACATCGGGGACGATGAACTGCGGCTCATCTTCGTCTGTTGCCATCCAGCGCTGGCGCCGGACGCACGCATTGCCTTGACCCTGCGCGAGGTGGGTGGCTTGACCACCGAAGAGATCGCCCGCGCCTATCTGACACCGGCGCCGACCATTGCCCAGCGTATTGTGCGGGCCAAGGCAAGGATACGCGACGAGGCTATTCCCTACGAGGTGCCTGACCGCGGCGAACTGCCGGCACGCCTCGAGAGTGCGCTGCAGGTGATCTACCTGATCTTCAACGAAGGCTACGCGGCAACCCAGGGACCAAGCCTGACGCGCGCTGATCTGTGCGCCGAGGCGATCCGTCTCGGCCGGTTGGTGGTGGATCTGCTTGACCAGCCCGAAGCGCAAGGGCTGCTGGCGTTGATGTTGTTGCATGAAGCAAGGCGCGCGACACGGATCGATGCGAGCGGGGATCTCGTGTTGCTGGAAGATCAGGACCGGTCGCGATGGGATCGAAATTTGATTGCCGAGGCCGATGGGCTGATCAGCCAGGCGCTCGCTTCGCGACGCGTCGGGCCCTACATCCTGCAGGCGGCCATCGCGTCCGTTCATGCCGAATCGGCGAGCACGACTGAGACGGATTGGTCCCAGATCATCGCGCTCTACAATGTGCTGGAACGAGTGGCGCCCTCACCGGTGGTAGCGCTCAATCGGGCGGCGGCGCTCGGCATGCGCGACGGGCCACAGCCCGGCCTGGCGGCGATCGAAGACGTGATGGCACAAGGCGGCCTCGATGGCTACCACCTGGCGCATGCGGCGCGGGCCGATATGCAGCGGCGGCTTGGCCTGACAGAGGCGGCAAGAGCCTCTTATCTGCGGGCTCTCGAACTTGCCAGCCAGCCGGCCGAACGGCGGTTTATCGTGTCGCGACTTGGGCAGCTCTAGTTGTGGAACCTCAACAGGTTGTCCTCGGTTAGGCCGAGGCGGCTGATTGGTGTTTTGGACTTTAAGCTGCCGTGCGGTCGATGCCAATTGTATCGGTGCAGCCAGACGGGAAGTTCTCCGGCACGATGATCGGAGGTCGGGTAGGCAATGGCGTAGGCCCATTCCCTGAGCGCGGTCTGAATGAAGCGCTCTGCCTTGCCATTGGTCTTCGGCGTATAGGGCTTTGTGCGGATATGTTTGAGGCCAAGCTCGCGGCAGGTCGTGGCGAAGGCTTTCGATCTGTAGCACGAGCCGTTGTCGGTCATGACGCGCGCGACTGAGATACCAAGGCTGGCATAATAGGCCACCGCTGCCTTGAGGAAGGCGATGGCGCTTTCCTTGCGCTCGTCGGGCAGTATTTGCGAGAAGGCGACGCGCGAAGCGTCGTCGATGCAGACATGAACGAACTCCCAGCCCACGCCGCGACTGTTGGACTGGCCGGTGCGATCGCCGGTGATGCGGTGGCCAACCCGTTCAAATCGCCCGAGCTTCTTGATGTCGATGTGGATCATGTCGCCGGGATGCTCGCGTTCGTAGCGTCGGACCGGTTCGGCCAGCTCGATGTCTCTGAGCCGCGACAGTCCAGCACGCTTGAGAACCCGGCTGACGGTGGCGGGCGACACGCCGACCTCCATGGCTATGTGCTTGCCGGTCAGCCGCTGGCGGCGCAAGGCGACGATGCGCTCGGCCACGGCCTGTTCGGTCATGCTCGGCATGACGGTGGGCCGCGACGAGCGGTCGGCCATGCCTTTGCTGCCCTCGGCCTTGTAGCGCTCGACCCAGCGCGCCACGATCTTCGCCGACACACCATACGTCCGCGCCGCATTGGCTTTGGAAAAACCGCCTTCTATCACCGCCAGCGCCATCTCCTCTCGACGCAGCGGCGTCAGACGGGCATTCTTATGGATGTTCATTCGGACCCTCCCACGAGTGCTGAAGCCTGGTAACTCCAGTCTCCTCGGTCCGGTCCGAATGGACAACCTTCTGAAAGCTCACAGCTAGTGCTGCGATTCTGGCTGGACAAGCCTTGGAATTTTCTTGTTTCGTTCTTTCCGCGCCGGTATCTTTGACGCTCGATTCGTCAATCGAATTTCGTACCCCGCATGCACAAATTTTTTCGACGCTGTGAATCGTGTGCACAAGCGGGATAAGTCAAAGTTTGTTTAGGCCTCATCAATCGCCTCTGCTAGCGACGGATCGGGATCGAAATCGGGGATATCATGGCAGAGGCAGCGCGAAAATTCGGCGTGGCGGAGCAGCAACCGCTTTATCGTGAGGCCCCGAACAACATCGAGGCCGAGCAGGCGCTGCTCGGCGCCATCCTCGTCAACAACGATGCCTTCTATCGTGTCTCCGACTTCCTGAAGCCAGGCCATTTCCACGAACCCCTGCATCGCAAGATCTTCGAAATCGCGGCCGAGCTCATCCGCATGGGCAAGGTGGCGACGCCGATCACACTGAAGACCTTCCTGCCGGCCGACGAGAAGGTCGGCGACATGACGGTGGCGCAATATATCGTGCGGCTGGCGGTGGAAGCCGTCACCGTCGTCAACGCCACCGACTATGGTCGCGCCATCTATGATTTGGCGACGCGCCGCGCGCTGATCACCGTCGGCGAGGACATGGTCAACATCGCCTATGACGCGCCGGTCGACATGTCGCCTTCCGAGCAGATCGAGGACGCCGAGCGCCGCCTGTTCGAACTCGCCGAAACCGGACGCTACGATGGCGGTTTCGAGAGCTTCACCGACGCGGTCAAGACCGCGGTCGACATGGCCAACGCCGCCTATATGCGCGACGGCCATCTGTCGGGCCTTGCCACCGGCATGCGCGATCTCGACCGCCGCATGGGCGGCCTGCAGTCGTCCGATCTGATCATCATCGCCGGCCGTCCAGGCATGGGCAAGACATCGCTCGCCACCAACATCGCCTTCAACATTGCCGAGATGTATGAGCCGGCGCAGCAGGCCGATGGCTCGTTCAAGGCGGCCAATGGCGGCGTTGTCGGCTTCTTCTCGCTCGAAATGTCGTCGGAACAGCTCGCCACCCGTATCATTTCCGAACAGACGGAAATTTCGTCGTCCAAGATTCGTCGTGGCGAAATCACCGAAATGGACTTCGAAAAGCTGGTCGCCTGTTCGCAGACCATGCAGAAGATTCCGCTTTTCATCGACCAGACCGGTGGTATTTCCATTGCCCAGCTGTCTGCCCGCGCGCGTCGCCTGAAGCGCCAGCGCGGCCTCGACCTGATCGTCATCGACTATATCCAGCTGATGCAGGGCTCATCCGCCAAGTCTTCGCAGAACCGCGTGCAGGAAATCACCGAGATCACCACCGGCCTGAAGGCGCTCGCCAAGGAGCTGGCCGTGCCGATCATCGCGCTGTCGCAGCTGTCGCGTCAGGTCGAAAGCCGCGAGGACAAACGCCCGCAGCTCTCCGACTTGCGTGAATCCGGTTCGATCGAGCAGGACGCCGACGTCGTCATGTTCGTCTATCGTGAGGAGTATTATCTCAAGAACCGCGAGCCGAAGCTTGGCACCGAAGAATACGTCAAGTGGGAAAACGAGATGAACGAGATGCGCGGCAAGGCCGAGGTCATCGTCGCCAAGCAGCGCCACGGACCGACGGGATCGGTGACGCTGGCCTTCCACGGCGAATTCACCCGCTTCTCCGATCTGGCGGAAGAGCATCATATCGCGGAGAGGTTTGAGTAGCCTCTTGCCAGCGGTCGCAACAGAAATATGGAACCAAGGCGCTCTGCGGCGCCCCCCTCTGCCCTGCCGGACATCTCCCCCACAAGGGGGGAGATTGGCTGTCACCCATGCCGGCGCTCGTTTCTGCAACGCTGAAAATTGGCGAAATCCGACGCGCGAGTCGATCTCCCCCCTCGTGGGGGAGATGTCCGGCAGGACAGAGGGGGGCGCTGTCCCGCCGACCTATCTTTCATTTGTCGCAGGCCACACCTGATGGCTAAATCGCGCGTCCAGTTCATCTGCCAGAACTGCGGATCGGTGCATCAGCGCTGGGCCGGCAAATGCGATGCCTGCGGCGAGTGGAACACGCTGGTCGAGGAAGGCACGTCCGGCGGCATCGGCTCGGGGCCAGCCAACACGCGCAACGCCCGCAAGGGCCGCGCGGTGGTGCTGACCACGCTTTCCGGCGATATCGAGGACGCGCCGCGCATCATCTCGGGCATCGGCGAACTCGACCGCGCCACCGGCGGCGGCTTCGTGCGCGGCTCGGCGTTGCTGGTCGGCGGCGATCCCGGTATCGGCAAGTCGACGCTGCTTACCCAGGCGGCAGCGGCTCTTGCGTCGCGAGGCCACCGCATCGTCTATGTCTCGGGCGAGGAAGCCGTCGCCCAGATCAGGCTGAGGGCGCAGCGGCTCGGCGTCGCCGACACGCCGGTGGAACTGGCAGCCGAGACCAATGTCGAAGACATTCTCGCCACCATCGCCGACGGCAAGCGGCCGGATCTGGTCATTCTCGATTCCATCCAGACACTGTGGACCGATCTCGCCGATTCGGCGCCCGGCACCGTCACCCAGGTGCGCGCCGCCGCCCAGGCGATGATCCGCTATGCGAAATCCACGGGTGCCGCGATCGTGCTGGTCGGCCATGTCACCAAGGAAGGCCAGATCGCCGGTCCACGCGTCGTCGAGCACATGGTCGATGCCGTGCTCTACTTCGAAGGCGAAGGCGGCCATCACTACCGCATCCTGCGCACGGTGAAGAACCGTTTTGGGCCGACAGACGAGATCGGCGTCTTCGAAATGTCGGACAAGGGCTTGCGCGAGGTCGCCAATCCCTCCGAGCTGTTCCTCGGCGAGCGGCATGCGAAATCGCCCGGTGCGGCCGTTTTCGCCGGCATGGAAGGCACGAGGCCGGTTCTGGTCGAGATCCAGGCGCTGGTCGCGCCGTCCTCACTCGGCACGCCGCGCCGGGCGGTGGTCGGCTGGGACGGCGCCCGGCTGTCGATGATCCTGGCGGTTCTCGAAGCCCATTGCGGCGTGCGCTTCGGCAGCCACGATGTCTATCTCAACGTTGCCGGCGGCTATCGAATCTCGGAACCCGCCGCCGATCTGGCGGTAGCGGCCGCACTGGTTTCCTCGCTCACCGGTCTTGCCCTTCCCGCCGATTGCGTCTATTTCGGCGAAATCAGCCTTTCGGGCGCTGTGAGGCCGGTTGCGCATGCGCAGCAGCGCCTCAAGGAAGCCGAAAAGCTGGGTTTTGGTAGCGCGGTTCTGCCCTTGGGCAGCGAGGAACTTGCTGGAGGGATCGGGGCCGGCGCTTTCCAGCCCACCGAGCTTGCCGACCTCGTGGCGCGCATAGCCGGCTCACGGCGAAGCCGCGCCGACGACGAAGAGTGACGCGGCTCGCCGAGCCGTGAAAAACAGATCGGAGTGGGGCGAAAAACATGCCGATTACGCTGCTTGACGGAATCCTGGTCGGCTTCACCCTGGTCTCGGCGATGCTCGCCATGGTTCGCGGCTTCTCGCGCGAGGTGCTGTCGGTCGTCTCATGGGCGGCGGCGGCGGCGGCGGCTTTCTTCTTCTACAAGCCGGTTCTGCCTTACCTGAAGCCCTATATCGACAATGAGAAGATCGCCATGGCGGCCTCCGCCGGCGTCGTCTTCGTCATCGCGCTGATCGTCGTTTCGGTCATCACCATGAAGCTCGCCGACTGGATCATCGATTCGCGGATCGGCGCGCTCGACCGCACGCTCGGCTTCCTCTACGGCGCCGCGCGCGGCATCCTGGTCGTCGCTGTCGCGCTGCTGTTCTTCAACTGGCTGGCCGGCGCCAAGGCTCCCGCCTGGGTCACGGATGCCAAGTCGCGGCCCTTGCTGGAATCGATCGGTGCCAAGATCGAGAACCTGCTGCCTCCCGACACAGAAAACGCAATCCTCAAGAAGCTCAGCCCGAAAGCAGGCGCCGAGGCCCCGGCTGCCGCCGATGCGCCAGCGGCGGATGCGCCGGCGACAGGTGATGATGCCAACGCACCGGCTCCCGACGAGAACGACGCCGGCCCGGCGGACAACACGGCCAAGCCGGCGCCGGCAGCGCCGGCGGCACCTGCAAACTGACGCCCGAAACGGGCGCCGGTAAAGACGATGGTGTGAAGGACTGCACGGTGTGCGTTGCTTTCGACGCGTGAGCGCCTTATATGGCGATTTTAGCGGAGCTTAAGATGGCAGACGCAGACGACGTGCTTTCCGCCGAGGCCGACGACCATTTCCATGACGAATGCGGTGTGTTCGGCATTTTCGGCCGACAGGACGCAGCGGCTATCGTCACACTCGGCTTGCACGCCCTGCAACATCGCGGCCAGGAAGCGGCCGGCATCGTTTCCTACGACGGCAGCCAGTTCCATGTCGAACGTCATGTCGGCCTGATCGGCGACACCTTCACCAAGCAGCGCGTCATCGACAGCCTGCAAGGCAACCGTGCCATCGGCCATACGCGCTACGCCACGACCGGCGGCGCCGGCATGCGCAACATCCAGCCTTTCTTCGCCGAACTCGCCGATGGCGGCTTTGCTGTCGCCCACAACGGCAATCTGACCAACGCCATGACGGTGCAGCGTGCGCTGCAGAAGCAGGGCGCGATCTTCTCCTCCACCTCCGACACCGAGACGCTCCTGCACCTTGTCGCGACCAGCAAGGAACGCGACCTCAATTCGCGCTTCATCGACGCGGTGCGGCAGGTCGAGGGCGCCTTCTCGCTGGTGGCGATGACGGCCAAGAAGATGATCGGCTGCCGCGATCCGCTCGGCATCCGGCCGCTGGTGCTGGGCGATCTCGACGGCGCCTGGATCCTTGCCTCCGAGACCTGCGCGCTCGACATTATCGGTGCGCGTTTCGTGCGCGACCTGAAGCCCGGCGAGATGGTCGTCGTCACTTCCAAGGGCATTGAGAGCCTGTTCCCGTTCGAGCCGCAGAAGACCCGCTTCTGCATCTTCGAATATGTCTATTTCGCGCGGCCGGATTCGTCGGTCGAAGGACGCAACGTCTACGAAGTGCGCAAACGCATCGGCGCCGAGCTGGCGCAGGAAAACCCGGTCGAGGCCGACATCGTCGTGCCGGTGCCGGATTCGGGCACGCCGGCGGCGATCGGTTTTTCGCAAGCCGCAGGCATTCCCTTCGAGCTCGGTATCATCCGCAACCATTATGTCGGCCGCACCTTCATCCAGCCCGGCGATTCGATCCGCCATATGGGCGTCAAGCTGAAGCACAACGCCAACCGCCGCATGATCGAGGGCAAGCGCGTGGTTCTGGTCGACGATTCGATCGTGCGCGGCACCACCAGCCAGAAAATCGTGCAGATGGTGCGCGATGCCGGCGCCAAGGAAGTGCACATGCGCATCGCTTCGCCGCCGACCAGCGCGTCGTGCTTCTACGGCGTCGACACGCCGGAGAAGTCGAAGCTGCTGGCATCGCGCATGTCGGTGGAAGAGATGGCCGAGTTCATCCGTGTCGATTCGCTCGGCTTCCTGTCGATCGACGGGCTTTACCGCGCCGTCGGCGAGGCGGGCCGCGACAACGACCAGCCGCAGTTCTGCGACGCCTGCTTCACCGGCCAGTATCCGACCCGCCTGCTCGACTTCGAAGGCCACGACAATGTGCGCACGCTGTCGCTGCTGGCGAACAACGGGGCGTAGGCCAGACTCTTTGTTTGACGCAATTCCGGACGGAAAACCGCTTCACACTTTTCCTGGAATTGCTCTAGACCACCTTACGGAAATTCTCGCATGACCCTCGACCTTACCGGCCGCGTCGCGGTCGTCACCGGCGCCTCGCGCGGCATCGGCTATTTCATCGCCAGGGAATTGGCCGCTGCCGGGGCGCATGTCATCGCGGTTGCGCGCACCGTCGGCGGGCTGGAAGAACTCGACGACCAGATCAAGGCGGCCGGCGGCCAGGCGACGCTGGTGCCGCTCGATCTCGTCGACATGGCCGGCATCGACCGGCTGGGCGGCGCCATTCATGAGCGCTGGGGCAAGCTCGACATTCTTGTCGCCAATGCCGGCGTGCTCGGCGTCATCTCGCCGATCGGCCATGTCGAGGCCAAGACGTTCGAGAAGGTGATGACCATCAACGTCACTTCGACCTGGCGGCTGATCCGCTCGGTGGACCCGCTGCTCAGGCTTTCCGATGCCGGCCGGGCCATCATCCTGTCGTCAAACGCAGCACACTCAGCGCGTGCCTTCTGGGCGCCTTACGCGGCATCGAAGGCTGCGGTCGAGACCATGATGCGCTCCTGGGCGCATGAGACGCAAAGCCTGCCACTGCGCGTCAATGCTGCTGACCCCGGCGCCACCCGAACCGCGATGCGGGCCCAGGCCGTGCCCGGCGAGGATCCGGAGACGCTGCCGCACCCCTCGGAGATCGCCAAGCGCATCGTGCCGCTGGCCAGCCCCGAGTTGAAGGAGACCGGGCTGATCTTCCAGGCCAAGCACAACCGCTTCGTCACCTACAGGCAGCCGGAATAAACTTACACCTCGGTTTTGACGGCTCCCAGGACCGTTGCCCGCCTTTGGGTGGGTTATGTCAGGGATTAAAAGGGCCTTCGGCTACGTTCTTCGAATGGAGGCCATTCGAAACCGGAGGACCGACATGCGCAGACTTCTTCTCGTTGGCGCCACCACCTTTGTGGCCGCTCTCGGCGCGACAGCCGGTGTTGCCGTTTCGCAAGATGCCAAGATGAATTTCTTCGTCACCAGTGCCGGCTCCGGCAAGGGTGCCGATCTCGGCGGCCTGAAGGGCGCCGACGCGCATTGCGCTTCGCTGGCCGAAGCCGCCGGCGTCAAGAGCTGGCATGCCTATCTCTCGACCAGCGCCGAGGATGCGCGTGACCGCATCGGCAAGGGTCCCTGGTTCAACGCCAAGGGCGAAAAGATCGCCGACGATGTCGCCTCGTTGCACGGCGACGCCAACGGCATCACCAAGCAGACGGCGCTGAACGAAAAGAGCGAAGTGGTCAATGGGCGCGGCGACACGCCAAACCGGCATGACATGCTGACCGGGTCGAAACCCGGCGGCACCAGGATCGCCGACCAGACCTGCGGCGACTGGACGATGAGCGGCGCCGAAGGGGCGGCGATGATGGGGCATCACGACCGCACCGGCCTTGACGATTCGGCGGCGGCAAAGTCGTGGAATTCCTCGCACGCGTCGCGCGGCGGCTGCGGCCAGGAGGCGCTGAAGGGCACCGGTGGCGACGGGCTGTTTTATTGTTTTGCAACCGACTGAGCCGCGTCGGCTGTAAAACCCTGGCTGCAAGATCCGCCGGACGATCACGCGGCTGTGATCAGAGGGGGAAAGGCTGCGCTTCTGTCATGCTTTCGTCGTTTCCATAGAGTTGGTAGGATCGTATAGACTCCCACAACAACGAGCGCCCGAGCTGGGCAGAACAAGGACATCCCCATGGCTACCACGGCAGCGTTGGTCTGGTATCTGGTAATCGCCGGCCCGCAGGGCGGCATGGTGGTGCTGCCCAGCACCTTCGACAAGCGCGAACAGTGCACCGCCGCCATCACCGAATATCAGAAGCAGCCGACACCCACCGGCTGGTCCATACAGTGCGTGCCAAGCGCCTCGCCCTTCACCGACGAAGGCGATGCCGAGACGCCGGCAGCGCAGTAAGCATCAGATGCAACAAGGCCCGCAGCCGTTGGCTGCGGGCCTTGTGATTTTCAGCGCCCGGCGCTCACCGTCAATTCCGGCTTCTGGTTGATGGTCTGGAACACCACGCAATAGCGCTCGGTCAGCTTCAGCAGCGAGTCGATACGCTCCTGCGGTTCATCGGTGTCGAGAGCGAAATTGAGCCGGATGGCGCGAAAACCGACCGGCGCATCCTTGGCGACACCGAGCGTGCCGCGAAAATCGAGGTCGCCTTCGGCCTCCACCGTGGCAGCGCCGAGCTTGAACTCGAGTGCCGTCGCCACCGCCTTCAGCGTCACGCCGGCGCACGCCACCAGTGCTTCCAGCAGCATGTCGCCGGAGCAGAGTTCGAGCCCTGAGCCGCCTGTCGCCGGATGCAGACCGGCGATGGCGATCGCCCTGCCCGTCTCCACCTTGCAGGCCACCGACTGATCGTCGATCGAGCCCTTGGCTCGAAGCGTGATCAACGCCTGCGCGGCATCGTCGCGGTAAGCCTGCTTCAGCGGCGCCTGCATCGCTTTCAGTTCCGTGGCGTCCATTTCCGTTGCCTCTTTTGCATTTATGGCCAGCGCGCAGCGTGGCTTTGGCAGATATAAGTGCCGATCGTGTCCTGGAAGCAAGCTCGCAATCCCTGCCCCAATGCAAGCCCAGGGCTGGCGTAGCGCTGGACCAACTTTCGACCGTATAGCTTTGGTGAGCGCCTGACCTTCCAAGCCCCTTGCGCCGCCTCGCAGCATCCCTGCCGCTTTCTGTAACTTTGGTCCGCGCCTATGGCCGATGTCGCCATTCTCGAAACACGCGAAAGGGTTCTCGCCGGAATCCTGCTGACCGGCGCCGCCTATTTGCTGTTTTCAACGCAGGACGCCTCGATCAAGCTGCTGGTCACCGGCATGACCGTCTGGCAGATCATGTTCTTCCGCAGCATCACCATTCTGAGCGCCTGCGCGGCGATCGGCGGGCGAAAACTGTTTGCCGACGCGGTGCGCTCGCCGATCGTGTGGCCGATGCTGGTGCGCAGCGCCTTCACGCTTGCTGCCTGGCTCTGCTACTATAATGCCGCCCGCAGCCTGCAGCTCGCCGAACTGACCACCGTCTATTACGCGGCCCCGATCATCGTCACCGTGCTTTCGGTGTTCCTGCTCGGTGAAAAGGTGCCGATGCTGCGCTGGCTGGCGGTGCTGATCGGCTTTGTCGGTGTCTTCGTCGCTTGTGATCCCACCCATCTCGGCCTGTCCGTGCCGGTGCTGCTGGTGCTGGCGGCCGCGCTTTTGTGGGCCATCGCCATCGTGCTCCTGCGCAAGACAGCACTTGCCGAACGCTCGATGATCCAGCTCCTCCTCAACAATTTCTATTTCCTGATGTTCTCGGCTGTGCCGGCGCTGTTGTGGTGGCACACGCCTGACCTGACCCAGTTGCTGCTTCTTGCCAGCGTCGGCGCGCTCGGGGGGCTAGCGCAATATCTTCTCTTCGAAGGCATGAAGCGGACGCCGGCATCGATCCTCGCCCCTCTCGAATACAGCTCGCTGCTGTGGGCGTTCGCGCTCGGCTTTGCGATCTGGGGCGACGTGCCGCGCCGCGAAGTGTTTCTCGGTGCTGCCCTGATCATCGCCGCCGGGCTGCTGATCGTGGGCGGCGAGCATTTCCGGAAGCGGCTGTGATGTGCATGACTGCTGACGCTACGATGTCAGGACGGAGTGGCGTAGGCTCGCGACATGACTGATGTGACAGCCACCACCGACACTGTCGCCGAACGCACGCTTGGCATCATACTAGTATCGTCATCGGCGGCGGTGTTCGGCCTAACCGGTGTGCTGACCAAGTCGATCCACGCCGATCCGCTGACGATCACCTGCTGGCGCGGCTTTGTCGGCTCGATCCTGATCAGCCTTTATGTGCTGTGGCGCCGCCGCCGCTCGGGCAACCGCGACACGCTGCGCCTTGGCTGGCGCGGCTGGCTGCTGGCGGTTGAGGGTGCGCTGGCCAGCATCGCCTTCATTTCAGCGTTCAAATTCACCTACGTCGCCAATGTCGCGGTCATTTACGCCACGTCGCCCTTCATCGCCGCGGTGCTGGCCTGGATGCTGGTGCGCGAGCCCTTCCGCCTGCAGACCATGGTCGCGGCCGCCGTATCGCTGTGCGGCGTGGCCATCATGGTCTGGTCCGGCTTCGGTACCGGCAATCTGTTCGGCGACGGGCTGGCGCTGCTGATGACGGCCGGCAGCGCGCTCTACATGATCATGGTGCGCGCCTTCCGCGACACGCCATCGGTTTGGGCCGGTGCGGTGTCGGCCTTTCTTTTGTTTGTCCTTGGCTGGTTCGTCACCGATCCGCTGGCGGTTTCGCCAAGGGACGCCGTTCTGCTTGCCACTTTCGGCGCGTCCTTCGCGCTGGCTTCGATCCTGTGGACGGAGGGCGCGCGGCTTCTGCCTGCACCCGAATCCGGCCTGCTCGGCTCAGCCGAGGTACCGTTCGCGATCCTGTTTGCCTTCTTGTTCCTGGCCGAGATACCGCCATTGGCCAGCATGATCGGCGGCGCCATTGTGCTCTGCGCGGTGTTCGCCCATGCCGGCCGCGACTGGCTGGTGGCCCGCTCACAGCAAGCAGCGTCAAATATTTCTTAAAAAAGTGACACAGTCATGGAACCATCATCGGGGTCAGGCATTATTGGTGCGACGGGCCACCCCCCAAGTCCCCCCAAACCCCTCGGCCCGTCCTACTCCCAAGCCGACCGCGAGGTCGGCTTTTTCTTTTGCTAAATGGGCCCGACCGCAAGGTCGGCTTTTTCTTTGCTCTGAACTGGGCGAAGGGAGACCGAGGCCCCGTGGCTTCAACCGAAATGCCCAGATGAAGCCAGGTTGCCGCTGAGCAGCGCCGCCAGATCGCCCGCGGAAGCATCGGCACCGGCGCGCAGCCGAATCGCGAACTCAGCCGTGGGAACCGGTGGCAGGCCAAGCTCGCGCGGCGCCTCGACAATTCCGGAATGGGCAAAACGCGGCGTTCGCAAGGTCAGCGCAACGCCGGCGTTTACGGCAGTGCGCAGGCCGGCCAGGCTGGCACTGCCGGCGGCGATGCGATAGCGGCGGCCGGCGGCATCGAGCGCTGCGAGCGCGGCCTCGCGAAACCCGCAATAGGGATCGAGCAGCGCCAGCGGCAGTTCTTCCTGGCGCGAGGCCAGTCCCTTCTGTGAACACAGCCAGATCATCGGCTCGCGCAGGACGCCGACTTCGTCCGGCGCCGCGGTCTGGCGCATGACGATCGCCAGATCGAGGCTGCCGGCCTGCAGGGCCTGTGCCAGCTCAGTGGAGCGGCCGACCCGCAATTCGATCCTGACGCGCGGATGGCTGGTGGCAAAGGCACGCAGCAGGTCCGGCAGGCCGCTGTCGGCGAAATCCTGTGTCGTGCCGATGGCGACACGCCCGGCGGCCCGCGCGCCCTTCAGCGCCAGCCACGCCTCGCGGTGCACGGCAAGGATGCGCCTGGCATGGCCGACGAGGTCCTCGCCAGCCGGCGTCAGGCCACGACCCCGGCCTTGCGGCGCCAGCAGCGGCTCGCCGACGATCTCCTCCAGCCGCTGCATCTGGGCAGTCACCGCCGAAGGCGAACGGCCGACGCTGGAAGCCGCTTGCGCCAACGAGCCGCTGTCGACGAAAGCGAGGAAGGTTTTGAGTAGATCGGGGTCGAGCGTTGCCATAATTCGATAATATCGAATCTTCACTTGAAAACAATTCGATTTTTTTAACTCCCGGATGATGACATTGTCTCTCCAACGGCCATCAGACGCCGCTAGAAACCCAGGAGAAGAAAATGCCCATCATCAACATCAGCGTCACCGGCAAGCCGGACGCCGCTTTGTCCGCCAGGATTGCCAGGGAAATCACCGAGATCACCGCCACCCAGTTGCGCAAGGATCCGACGATCACCGCCGTTGCCGTCACCTATGTCGACCCGCAGCATTGGTTCGCCGGCGGCAAGTCGCTGGCCGAGCATGGTACCAACACGTTCTGGCTGGATATCAAGGTGGTCGACGGCACCAACACCAAGCTCGAGCTGGAAGCCTATCTCAAGGCTCTCTTCGATGCCTTCGGCCGCCTGCTCGGCGGCGTACACGAGGAAAGCTATGCCTTCGTGCATGAGGTGCCGGCGGCCGCCTATGGCTATGGCGGCAAGACGCAGGAGTTCCGTTTCATCAGCGGACGATTGAAGGCGGCATAAGGGCTTTTCGCTCCTACCCCACTCCGACCGAACGGCTACGTGGCAGGAGGGTGAAGCCTTGTATCAAGCGCGAAATCCTCCTGGAGGTGTAGCCTGTGAAGGCCGGCCACCTGGCCAGGGTCGAACACCAGGTTCCAGCTGTGCTGGGATACCGTGCTGGGGATTAGGAACAAGGGATGCTTTGCCAGCAGACTGTCACCAAATTGCTGCTGTCCTGCGCTGGGAATGCCAGGGCGCAGCCAGTTTGCGTTTGGAATATCGTCAATTTCCACCACATGAATCTTCGACGGATCAGTGATGGCAAATGCCGTCAGCACATGAGGAACAGTATCCAGCGTGCGAAACCCCTTGTGGACAGCCACCTCAAGGATGGAGGTCGATGGGTCGATGGACGCATACACAGCCCTGACACCTTTGCTGTTCCATCTTCCACCGAGTTTGAAGGCTCCCTCACCGCTGTCCCAAGTTGCCTTGAAGCGTTTGTGGTCAAGTCTCCAGCCGAGGACATCTCCTGTTCCCAGGGAACCTGGCAGGGGTGTCATGCATAGACACCGTAGTCGAGCCGCTCAAGAAATTCCTGTACAAGTATAGTACCCGCCGCTGTGGCGAGCAGATCGATCGGTCGCCGGTTGTCCAAACCCATCGCGGGCTGGATCATCCATTTCTCAGCCTCTTCCTGGTTTCCAAGAACGGACGTGGCCTTCGTGAGAACCCTGGCGAAATTCCAGGTTCTAGAGCCTTGCTCCCTACTAAGGGTCCTGGAGTGATCCGACTTATGCCGCTGAAATGTCCGCTCGCTCATGCCAAATGCCGTCTCGAAAGCATCGGCAAGATCAATGACGGTCAGGTGTCCCACAAGGCTTTCCAGGGCTTGGCTTGGAATTCCGTGCAGGATCATTTCATGTGCCTCAAGCTGACTGGATACGGAAAATCCAAGAACTTTCGGCCCGCCAAATAGGTCGACCAGTCGTTCGAATTCCGGCTCCATGCGTGGTGCCTCGGCAAACGCCATTGGGAAATTAGCCATGCTCGTCTCTCCGTCACGTGTCGCTTTATTTACGACATGTGTCGCCGCCTTTCAAGTGATGACGCCTGATCTCTTGGCCCATCATGTCCCAGCGTAAAATCGAAGCTCCGCGTCGGTCACCCCCACATTGACCTTCCTCCGACTTCCGCTACCCTCTGCCTCCGAAGCGGCCGCAGAGCCGTGATGACAAAAACGTTGGGAGAGACGCGGCATGATCCTGACACTGGCGCTGCTTGCAGGTCTTGTTGTGGCCTGGCTGCTGATCGGCATGGTGGAGAAATTCCGCCTCGGCCTGCGTTTCACCCAGGCGCTGCTCTATGTTCCGTTCAAGCTCGCCTACCGGATCAGCGACAACCGCATCGGTATCGCCCGCAAGGCGCAGGCTCCTGTCATCTACGTCATCTCGCACCAGTCGCGCTTCGAACCGGCGCTGATGCTGTCGCTGCTGCCGGATGACACGCTTCACATCCTCGACGAGGTCTCGGCGCGCTCGCCCTGGCTTGAACCATGGCGTGAGCTTGGCCGCAGCATCGCCTTCAATGCCGAACATCTCTTCGTCAGCCGCCGGTTGGTGCGCGTGCTGAAGGGCAAGGGCCGGCTCGCCGTCTATCTGCCGGATGCGGTCGAACCCGACATCAAGACGTTCCGCCTGTTTCGCGCCGTCACCCGCATCGCCATGCAGGCCGACGCCCGCATCGTGCCGATCTTCGTTGCTGGCGCGCGCAGCCTGCCTGTGTCGTTGACGCCGGCGGACAAGGCGCCGCGGCACTGGTTTCCGCAGCTGTCGATCAGCGTGCTGGAGCCGATGACCATCGCCGAACTGGTGGCGCGCAATCCGGACCAGGCGTCGAACACCAATGCGCTGTTCGACCGCGTCGCCGAAGCGCGGCTTTTCGGCACCAACCTCGATCGCGGCCTGTTCCTGGCCATGCGCGATGCCGCAAGCAGAGTCGGCGCCTCGCATCCGATCATCGAGGACGTCATCTCGGGTGCGCTGAGCTACCGCAAGATGTTCATCGGTGCGCGTGTGCTGGGCCGGCGCTTCGAGGCAGTGACGGCGCCTGGCGAAGCGGTGGGGATAATGCTGCCCAACGCCAATGGTGTCGTGCTGTCGTTCGTCGGCCTTCTCTCAGCGGGCCGGGTGGCGGCGATGATCAATTATACGGCCGGGCCAGCGAGCGTCACGGCCGCTGTGCGCACGGCCGTCATCCGCACCGTCATCTCTTCACGCGCCTTCGTCGAGAAGGCCGATCTCGCCGATATCGTCGCGGCGGTCGAAAAGGGTGGCGCCAGGCTGCTGTGGCTGGAAGATATTCGCACCAGCGTTACCACGCTGGACAAGCTTGCCGCCGCCTTGCTGTGGCGATTGCCGCTGCAGCGGCAGGATGCGGCCAAGCCGGGTGTGATCCTGTTCACCTCGGGTTCGGAAGGCACGCCGAAAGCGGTGGTTCTGTCGCAAAAGAACCTGCTCGCCAACGCCATGCAGGCCGAGGCGCGCATCACCATCTCGCCGGCCGATATCCTGCTCAACGTGCTGCCGGTGTTCCATTCCTTCGGCCTGACGGGCGGCACCATCCTGCCGCTGGTCACCGGGGTAAAACTGTTCCTCTACCCCTCGCCGCTCCACTACAAGATCATCCCCGAGATCGCGCGCAAGGTGAAGCCGACCATCATGTTCGGCACCGACACCTTCCTCGCCAACTATGCGCGCACCGCCAAGGACGGCGATTTCTCCAGCCTACGCTTCGTCGTTGCCGGCGCCGAGGCGGTGAAGCCGGAAACGCGGCGCACCTATCGCGAGCGTTTCCAGGCTGAGATCATCGAAGGTTTCGGGCTGACCGAGGCCGCACCCGTGGTTGCCGTCAACACCGCCATCCATGGCCGCGACGGCACCGTCGGCCGGCTGCTGCCTGCGATGCGCATGAAGCTGGAACCGGTCGAAGGCATTTCGGACGCCGGCCAATTGTGGCTCGACGGACCCAATCTGATGATGGGCTACATGACTGCGGACCGCCCCGGTGAGTTGCAGCCGCTGACCGGCTGGCACGACACCGGCGACATCGTCGCCGTCGACCGCGAAGGCTTCATCACCATTCGCGGCCGCGCCAAGCGCTTTGCCAAGATTGCCGGCGAGATGGTGTCGCTGGGCGCGGTCGAGATGCTGGTGCAGTCGCTGTGGCCGGAAGAACGCCATGCGGCGGTAGCGGTGCCGGACAAAAGGCGCGGCGAGCGCATCGTTCTGGTCACCACCGCCGACGATGCCAATCCCGAAGAGCTGCGTCAGTTCGGCAAGAAGGCCGGGGCCGCCGAATTGATGGTGCCCAACGACATCGTCAAGGTGGAGGAAATCCCGGTGCTGGGGTCCGGCAAGACCGACTATGTTTCGACCCGGAAGCTGGCGATCGACAGGCTGGGGCTTGGAGTGGCTGCTTAATCTCCCCCCTTGAGGGGGAGATGGCGGCGAAGCGGCCAGAGGGGGTCCTCGCGCGTAAAGCGCCATCGTCCATTTGTGGAATAGGTCGAGCCCCGTCGAACCGACCCCCTCTGTCGCCTTTGGCGACATCTCCCCCCTCAAGGGGCCTCAAGGGGGGAGATGGCGCGCGCTAACCTATGTCCGAAGGCGGCACCTTCTCGCCCTCGAGCTTGGCACGCTTGGAGTAGGCGCGCACGGAAAACGGCAGGAAGATCAGATAGCCCGCGACCGAAGCCGTCAGCGTGTACCAGGGATAGGTCATCAGCAAGAGGACGTAGAGCACCACGGCCAGGATGACCGGCAGCACCCTGTCTCCAGGGATCTTGATGCTCTTGCCGGAATAGACCGGCAGCCGGCTGACCAGAAGGAAGGCGACCAGGATGGTGAAGCCGGTGGCGACGAAGGCGGCCGGGCGGCTGGGCTCCACTCCGAGCCGCAGGAAATAGAGATAGAGCGGCAGCATCACCAGCACCGCGCCCGCCGGCGCCGGCACACCGACGAAATATTCGGACTGCCAAAGGGGGCGCTCGGCCTTCTCGTCGTCGAGCACGTTGAAGCGGGCGAGCCTGAGCCCGCAGGCAATGGCGAACAGAAGCGCCGCGATCCAGCCCGGCGAGCCGGCGCGATCGAGCAGGAAAGCATAAAGCACCAGGGCCGGGGCGACGCCGAAATTGACGATGTCGGCCAGCGAATCCATCTGCGCGCCGAATTTGGACGTCGCCTTCAGCATCCGCGCCAGGCGGCCGTCAATGCCGTCGAGGAAGGCGGCCAGCAGCACCATCACCACCGCCGGCTCGAAGCGGCCTTCGAAGCCGAAGCGGATGCCGGACAGGCCGGCACAGATCGCAAGCACGGTGACCAGATTGGGCAGCACCATGCGCATCGGGATCTCGCGGATGCGCGGACCGCCGCTGGCATGGGCCTCGAACTTTTTGTATTGCGTGCCCACCGCTCAGGAAATCCGTACGAGGGGGGTGCCGGCGATCCCACCGAATTCGGCGAGCACCGTTTCACCGCCGACCGCCGTCTGGCCAACGGCTACACGCGGCGTGGCGGTCAAAGGCAGGAAGACGTCGACGCGCGAGCCGAAACGGATCAGCCCGAAACGCTCGCCGGTGCCGATCGAAGCGCCGGCCTCGGCCCAGCAGACAATGCGGCGGGCCACCAGGCCGGCGATCTGGACGGCGGCGACCGTGCCGTTGGGGCTCTCGATGACCAGTCCGTTGCGCTCGTTTTCGGTGCTGGCCTTGTCGAGTTCGGCATTGAGGAATTTTCCCGGCCGATGTTCGATCTTGGCGATACGGCCGCGCACCGGGGCGCGGTTCACATGGCAGGAAAAGACATTCATGAACACCGAGATGCGGGTCATTTCAACGTTGCCGAGGCCAAGCTCGCGCGGCGGCACGGCCGGACCGACCGCCGAGATGATGCCATCGGCGGGGCTCACCACCAGGCGGTCGTCGACTGGCGTGACGCGCTCGGGATCGCGGAAGAAATAGACGCACCAGGCAGTCAGGATGAGGCCGATCCAGAACAGGATCGAGGAGAAATAGCCGAGGAAAAGCGTTGCCGCGCCAAAGGCCGCAATGAAGGGGTAGCCTTCGCGATGGATCGGTACGAACGCGTTCTTGACCGTATCGACAAGGCTCATCGGGCTGGGGCTGGCTCCGTTTCAAGTGGGGCCTCAATAGCCGAAAGCCCCCTTCGCCGCAACGCAACAATCGGCCGCGCGGGCGAACGGGCAAGGGTCGGCCGTGTCCGGACAGCCGGACGCTCCGCGTTTCGTGAAGTCGGGACCGGCTTGCGTGCCCATGCCATAGCCGTCAGAATTCCGGCCTGGGCGGGTAAAATCTGATGAAAAGCCCGAAATCCGCGGGCCGCGTACTCTATCCCGCGCTGGCGTTGGCCATGGTGGAGGCAGTTTCCGGCCATGCGCTGGCGCAGCCATCCTTCGACTGCGCCAAGGCGGCCAGCGTGGCGGAAAAAGCCATTTGCGCCGATCCTGCCCTGGCGCAAGCCGACGCCGACGTGGCGAAGAACTACGCGGCATTACTGAAGACGCTCGACGCCCGCGCCGGCAAGGCCTTGCGGGACGATCAGAGCGATTTCATTGGGTATCGCGACCAGATCGCCGGCTTCAACGAGAACACGCCCAAGGATCAGCAGACTTTCGATCTCGGCGAATTCCTGCGCGACCGTGCGACCTTCCTCGCCGGCATCCGCAAGCCGGCTGACGCCGGTTTCGTCGGCACATGGAGCAGCGTCCGCGGCGGGGT
The DNA here is from genome assembly GCF_056174585.1 of Mesorhizobium kamtschaticum. Taxonomy (NCBI): domain Bacteria; kingdom Pseudomonadati; phylum Pseudomonadota; class Alphaproteobacteria; order Hyphomicrobiales; family Phyllobacteriaceae; genus Mesorhizobium; species Mesorhizobium kamtschaticum. Next base: position 5,768,220 of record NZ_CM149691.1, read on the forward strand.
CGAAATCAAGGCGGCGGGTGCAGGCAAGCTCGAGATTTCGGAAGATGTGGTCGCCAACCCTGTCTCAGGAAATGGTGCGTGCGACATCGGTGGCACGGTCGAGAGCCGCAAGGCCTTACGGCTCGTCGACACCGACGACAATGACAAGCCGACCGGATTTGTCTTCACCTTCCGCCGCAACGGCGACGCGCTTGTTGTCGAGCAGAGCGGCACCGGCAAGGACGGCAATTCGGAGCCACCATCATGCGGCTACAATGGCCATGCCGATGGAACGTTTTTTCTGAGCGAAAAGCGCTAGCCCACTGTCGGCAAACCACCCTCCCGCCCGTCCTTGGTGAGAAAGCGCATCATCGTACCGCAGGGCCGATGATGCGCGCAACGGAGGCTCCCGATGATGTCGACATCATCCAACACCAAAGCTCGTCTCGTCATGGAGGGCCTCGCCTTCGGTGAATCGCCGCGCTGGCATGACGGACGGCTCTGGCTTTGCAATTGGGGCACCGGCGAGATCATCGCCGTCGATGCCGACGGCAATCGCGAAATCATGCTCACCGTGCCAGCCGTCCTGCCTTACTCCATCGACTGGCTGCCGGATGGGCGCCTGCTCGTTGTCTCAGGTCGCGAAGGCTTGCTGTTGCGGCAGGACGCCGATGGCAGGCTCGTCACCCACGCCGATCTGCGCGCCCTGTCGAAAAGCCCGTGGAACGAGATCGTCGTCGATGGGCGCGGCAACATCTATGTCAATGGCGGCGGACCGGCGCCGGCTGCCGGCCAGCAATTCGGCCCGGGCACCATCGTGCTGATCATGTCGGATGGCGCGATCCGACAGGTGGCGGAGGATATCGCCTTTGCCAACGGCATGGCGGTAACTCCGGACAACAAGACGCTGATCATTGCCGAATCCCATGCCAACCGGCTGACCGCTTTCGACATCACCAGTGATGGCACCTGTCCAACCGGCGCGTCTGGGCCGATCTAGACGGCTATCCCGACGGTATCTGCCTCGATGCCGAAGGGGCGGTCTGGTACGCGGACGTTCCCAACAAGCACTGCGTGCGGGTGCGCGAAGGCGGCGAGGTGCTGCAGACCGTCACTGTCGACCGCGGCTGCTTTGCCTGCATGCTGGGCGGCGCGGACAGGAGGACGCTGTTCATCGTCGCCGCCGAGTGGCGCGGCTTCGAGCATATGGTCAGCGATATCAGAACCGGCCAGGTGCTCAGCGTCGAAGCGCCGGCACCTGGCATCGGCTGGCCCTAGGAACGGAACCTACAGCCCCGGGATCCGCTGATAGTTGGCGATGTCGGCTCGCACCCCAAGACGGGCGATCGTCTCTTGCGGATTGAACGCGACGCGTTCTTGCGCGGCCTTGACTATCGGCACAACCTTGTCGACGGCCGCCTGGCTTTCCCATTCGACGATCGTCACCAGGTTGAATTCGCCCGGCCCGGAAAATTGCTCGAGCAGGAAATCCTGCACGAAACCCTGCTGTTGGCGCAGCAATTCATGCGTCGTCCTGACCTTGGTGAGGATCTCCTCGCGAGCGGCGGCCGGGACGACAAACTTGTCCACCCTGAACACGCTGCCACCGTTAACACTCTGATTTATGTCGTTCATTTCAGTTGTTCCGTTCCTGGATGATGGTGTTCTCAGGCTCCAGGAACGGGCGTACAATCTCAACCTAAGTTGAGGTCAAGCGCAAAAATCAATTTACCTCCGACGTCCGCCGGCGAACGATGACGCCGAGTTCGTCGCCCTCGCGAGCGAGGCGCAGGCGCTCTTCGGCCTCGGTCGCCTCGCGCTGGCGGTCCCACATCGAGGCATAGAGGCCGTGCTTTCGCATCAGTTCGATATGAGTGCCGCGTTCGGTGATCTGGCCGTCCTTGAGCACGATGATTTCGTCGGCCGAGATCACCGTCGACAGGCGGTGGGCAATCACAATGGTGGTGCGGCCCTTGCTGACGAGGTCGAGCGCGGCCTGGATTTCCTGCTCGGTGTGGCTGTCCAGTGCCGAGGTCGCTTCGTCGAGCATCAGGATCGGCGGTGCTTTCAGGATGGTGCGGGCGATCGCCACGCGTTGCTTCTCGCCACCCGAAAGTTTTAGGCCACGCTCGCCGACCATCGACTTGTAGCCGTCAGGGAGCTTGTCGATGAACGGCCCGATCTGCGCGAGTTCGGCGGCCTTGCGCACCTCCTCCTCGCTGGCGCCGACGCGGCCATAGCGGATGTTGTAGGCGATGGTGTCGTTGAACAGCACCGTGTCCTGCGGCACCATGCCGAGCACAGCGCGCAGGCTGTCCTGGGTGACATCCCTGACATCCTGGCCATCGATCAGCACCTGGCCGGCCTGCACGTCGTAGAAGCGGAACAAAAGCCGCGAGATGGTCGACTTGCCGGCGCCGGACGGGCCGACAATGGCGACCGTCTTGCCGGCCGGCACCTCGAAGCTGACGCCCTTCAGGATCTTGCGGTTCGGGTCATAGGAGAAATGCACGTCGCGGAACTCGACCTTACCGGCGCCGACGACCAGGGATTTCGCATCCGGCTTGTCGACGATCTCCTGCGGCACGTCGAGCAGGTCGAACATGTGCTCGATATCGGTCAACCCTTGCCGGATTTCGCGGTAGATGAAGCCGATGAAGTTGAGCGGCACGGATAACTGCACCAGCATGGCGTTGATGAAGACAAAATCGCCGACCGTCTGCGTGTGGGCCTGGACCTCCAGCGCCGACATGCACATCACGACAACGGTGCCGAGGCCGAAGATGATGCCCTGGCCAAAATTCAGCCAGCCGAGCGAGGTCCAGGTCTTGGTGGCGGCGATCTCGTAGCGCGCCATCGAACGGTCGAAGCGCTCGGCTTCCATAGCCTCGTTGGTGAAATACTTGACCGTCTCGAAATTGAGCAGCGAGTCGATCGCCTTGGTGTTGGCGTCGGTGTCGCTGTCGTTCATGTCGCGGCGGATCGAGATGCGCCAGTCGCTCGCCTTGACCGTGAACCAGACATAGAGGCAGACGGTGGCCGCCACCACGGCCACGTATTTCCAGCCATAGGTGAAACCGAATATGCCGGCGGTCAGCGCGAATTCGAGGATGGTCGGCGCGGTGTTCAGCATGATGAAGCGTACTATCGTCTCGATGCCCTTGGTGCCGCGCTCGATGATGCGCGACAGACCGCCGGTGCGCCGCTCCAAATGAAAGCGCAGCGACAGCTGGTGCATGTGCACGAAGGTGCGAAAGGCGAGCTGACGCACCGCATGCTGGCCAACGCGGGCAAACAGTGCATCGCGCAACTGGTTGAAGCCGAGTTGGACGAGCCTCAGCACGTTGTAGGCAATAACCAGCATCACCGGGGCGAGCATGAAAGACGGCAGCGGCGGTGGTACCTTGGAGCCGCCCGCCAGCGCATCGGTTGCCCATTTGAAGAAATAGGGGCCGGCGACCAGCGTCAGCTTGGCAACGACCAGCAGCAGCGTCGCCCAGGTGACGCGTGCCCGGAGGTCGGCGCGGTCGGCCGGCCACATATAGGGCCACAAATTGCGCAATGTGGTTAGGGTTGAGGTATCGGCGGAGACGGTTTTTTCGACCACTTTTCTTGCCTTTTGGGTGAGAGGGTCAGCGGCCGGAGCAGCAGGAATTGACGAGCGCGTTCAGCGATGCCGACAGGTTGGCGAGCGCGGCATGATCGACCGCATAGCGAGAACGCTGGCGGTCGGGCTCGAAGCGGACCAGGCCGGCCTCGACCAATATCTTCAGATGCTGCGAGACGGTCGACTGCGCCAGATCGAAACGGTCAACGACTTCACGGCAGCAGCACGAATTGCTGGCCGAGAGGTGCTTCAGTATCTCGATCCGTGCCGGATGCGATAATGCCGCGAAACGCGCCGCGACAGCGCGGCTGTCGGAGATGCAGTTGGGTAGAGCGCTGGTAGCGCGGTCTGGTTCAAGGGCGGATTCTGTCATCGTTCATCGGCGATAGACGATGGACGGCACCGCCGCAAGCTACTCTTCCGGGCAGATCGGACGGCGGCTAGTGCTCCGGTATGGATTTCTCGATCCCTGGAATAGCGGCAATCTGTTCAGCCAGAAACTCGACCAGCAAGCGCACCCTTGCGACGCCCGCGCGCTCGGGGACAATCAACATGTTCAGCGGGACGGACGTCAGCGAATAATCCGCCAGGATCGTCTCGAGCAAGCCCGCGGCCAAAAGATCGTCCACAAGCCATCGATGCGCCGGCGCGATCCCTCGAGCGGCGACCATGGCCTGCCGCGCGGCAAGCCCATGATCGATACGCAGTCGCCCCGCGAAAGGCACGGTGTGGCGTTCGCCGCCGGCATCCCGCAAAATGAGTGTTTCGCTGCCCGCCACGTTCGACATCCGGATGCCCTCATGCCGGGACAGATCCGCAGGGGTAGCCGGCCTCCCCCGTGCCGCCAGATAATCCGGAGATGCCACGAGCAGACGCCGCGATTGGCCCAGGGCCCGCAGCTTCAACGAGCTGTCCGTGAGTGGCCCCAGGCGAAGCGCGATATCGACGCCCTCGCGCACGAGATCCACCCGCTGATCCGTGAGGCTGAGGTCAACTCCAATGTCAGGATGACGGTCCTGAAAAGCGAAGATCAGCCGGCTGACGTGCAGGACTCCGAAGGCCGCCGTACAGCTTATCCGGATCGTGCCGGCAGGCGCGCCACGCGTGCCTCGGGCCTCATCGCTGGCTTGTTCGACAAGGCGCAGTATCTGAACGCTGTTGGCATAGTAGCGGCTGCCTTCGGCGGTCATCGTCACACGCCTGGTCGTTCTGCTGAGCAAAGGCACGCCGACCGCTTCTTCGAGCTCCCGCACGTGCCGCGTGATCGTTGACTGCCCGACCCCAAGTTCGCGCGCGACGGCTGAAAGGCTGCCACGCTCGGCCACGCGAATGAAGCTGCGCATGCGCTCGAATGTAATGTCGGACTTATCCATTATTCGGCACAATATTATGCATTACCTGCATATAGCGGATCATTCTGCCACTGGCTACCTTCCCATCAGTTTCCTCAACATTGGATCTGACCCATGAAAATTCTGCTCGTCTTCGCTCACCCTGAATCACGCTCGCTGAGCGGCGCCCTTCGTGACGTCGCCATCAAGGAACTCGAGGCTCAAGGGCATGAGGTATGCGTATCGGACCTGTACGCCGATGGCTGGAAATCCGAAGTCGATCGTGCCGACTTCCCATCGCAGGACCCTGATGCGCGCTTCATCCCGGTCGCGGCTTCCAAGAAGGGTTTCGAGGCCAACACGCTAACCGGGGATGTAAAGGCCGAGATCGAAAAGCTCCTGTGGGCCGATACCTTGATCCTGCAGTTCCCGCTTTGGTGGTTCGCCATGCCGGCGATCCTCAAGGGCTGGGTCGACCGTGTGTTCGCCTACGGATTCGCCTATGGCGTTGGCGAGCATAGCGATCGGCGCTGGGGCGATCGCTATGGTGAGGGGACCCTCGTCGGAAAACGCGCGATGTTGATCGTGACCGCCGGAGGCTGGGAAGAGCACTATACGCCGCGCGGGATCAACGGCCCCATCGACGACCTGCTGTTCCCGATCAATCACGGGATCCTCTATTACCCCGGATACGACGTGCTTCCGCCATTCGTTGTCTACAAGGTCGATCGTCTGGACGAGACCGGCTTCGAACCCGTGGCCGAAAGCCTGCGTGACAGGATGCGGACACTGGCGACGACGCCGCCCATCCCATACCGTCGGCAAAATGGCGGAGATTATCTCATCCCAAGCATGAATCTCCGCCCTGAGCTAGGCGATCCCGGTGCAGCCGGCTTCGCGCTTCACGCCAACCAAGCCGGCAATGCCAGCTGACCGAAGTGGGGCTCTACTGCGTCTTGGCCGGCGCCGTGGTCGCCTGCTCACCCATCGCCTTGAGGTCGGCGGCCTCGCCTTCCTTGGACTTCTCCGGGACCTTGAACACCTGCCCGGGCCAGATGCGATCGGGATCCCTGATCTGGTCCTGGTTGGCGAGGTAGATGGTGGAATAGCGCACGCCATGGCCATAGACGCGCCGCGAAATCCGCCACAACGTGTCGTTGCGGCGGATAATGACGGCGCCGTCGGCATGTTCGAGCTTGGGCGACACAACCTCCGGCACGTCGCTTGGCGGCGTGGCCGCAGCGACAACGGCCGGAGCCTCGGCGGCGGGCGCAGGCGACGTTGCCGGTGCCGTCTCCGCCGGAGCGGCGGCAACGGCCGGAGCTGGCGCTGGCGCAGCAGGAGCCGGAGCGGCAGGCGCTTCGGCGGCCGCGGGTGCGGCTGGCTTGGTCTCTGCCGGCTTGGCATCTGCTGGCTTGGTCTCGGCGGGCGCCACGGCGGCAACCGCTTCGCCCGGTTCGCGCTCGAACGGTACGGCGGCGCGGGCCACCACCTTCACGCCGTCGGCATCGAGGCCGTCGACATGGATGGTGTAGCTGCCGACCGGAATGTCGCGCGTCGCCTCGACGAGGAAATGACCGTCCGGCGATGTCTGCGCGTCACCGAGCAGAATGTCGTTGGCATAGGCGCGCACCTTGCGGCCCGGATCGGCGAGGCCGGCGACAAAGATCTTGTTGCCGTCGATCTCGACCGCCTCGACGACGATCTTGGGTTCGGCCACGGCTGCGGCGGGCGGTGTTGCCGGCGCGGCGGGAGCCGGTGCAGTCTCGACGACGGCTGGCGCCGGTGCAGGTGCCGGTGCGGCTGGCGCCGGAGCAGCAGCTGCGGGCGCTTCTGCGGCCGGAGCTGGCGCCGGGGCAGCCGGAGCGGCAGCTTGGTCGCCGGTGGCGGGTGCGGCCGGTTTGGTCTCGGGTGCCGGAACGGTCAGCAGTTCGGCCGGCTTACCCGGCTCTTCGACCATCGCCAGCACCTGGCCGGCGGCATTTTTGGGAACCGAAACGACGGCGGTCTGCACCGAGACGGTCACCACCGTGCCGACCGCCGAACGCAGGGCAATTGTGTAGTCGCCCGGCTTCAGCGGATCGTCGAGCACGATGACGAAAGCGCCATCGGGACCGGCCACCGTCGAACCAAGCACGGTCGTGCCGTTGAGGATCTCGACCTTTGAATTGGGCGCCGCGTTGCCGGCAATGACGATCGAACCATTGCTCTCGACGCGCACGACATCGAAGGTCGGCGCGGTCGGACCGGCTGCTGCTGGCACCGCGGGAGCCGCCGCATCGGTTGCCGGCGCTGCCGGGGGCGTGGCTTCCGTCGCAGGCGCGGCCGGAGCGGTCGCCTGCGGCGCTGCGGCGGGAGCGGCCGGCACTGCCGGCGCCGGCAGTCGCCCTTCCGTGCCGGGATCAGCCGGTTTCGGCGCCTCGGGCGGCGTCAAGGCCGCCACCTGCGCCGGCGGCGCTGGATGAAGATACGGGTCGAGTGCGCCCGATACATAGGCGGTTCCCGCGGCCGCGACGGTCCCACCCGCCGCGAACAGGAACGCCTTCAATGGATTAATTGCCATATTTCCCTACCCCTTAGCCACCTAATGCCGGTCTAGCGTGTTTTCCCAATGCCGACAAGAAAAACGGGCCGACAAGAAAAAGCCCGAACTTGTCAAGCCTTGGGGCTTGACCACGCTTTCAGACCCAATCACCAATCATCCGTATGAACACGATTCGATCCGTCTGCGTCTATTGCGGCTCGTCGCCGGGCCGCGTTGAAATCTATGCGAAGGCCGGACACCTGCTTGGCCGGTCAATTGCCAAAGCGGGCCTGCGGCTGGTCTATGGCGGCGGCACCAAAGGCATTATGGGCGCCGTCGCCGAAGGCGCGCTCAAGGCCGGCGGCAAGGTGACGGGCATCATTCCCCGCTTCCTGATCAACAAGGAAGCAACCGAAACCGCGCTCGACCGGCTCGACGAACTGCTGATCACCGACAATATGCACGAGCGCAAACACAAGATGTTCGAGAAATCCGACGCCTTTGTGGCGCTGCCGGGCGGCATCGGTACAGTCGAGGAGATCGTCGAGGTCATGACCTGGGGGCAACTCGGCCATCACCGCAAGCCGATCGTCTTCGGCAATGTCAACGGATTCTGGGATCCGATGCTGTCGTTGCTTGATCACATGGCGGCAGGGGGCTTCATCCACACGGCGCAACGGGTCAAGCCGCTGGTCGTCAACGACCCGGAGGCCATCGTCGCCGCCATCATGGTTGCAGGCTCCTCCGTCGACGCGCCAACCGAGGGCATGCGGTCGGTAATCGACAAAATGTAAGGGAATAAGGCAGTAGGGCAGTAAGGCAGTAGGGAAAGACTGCACCTACTGCCCTACTGCCCTACTGCCCTACTGCCCTACTGCCCTACTGCCCTACTGCCCTACTGCCCTACTGCCCTACTGCCCTACTGCCCTACTGCCCTACTGCCCTACTGCCCTACTGCCCTACTGCCTTCCGCAAATCCCCAATCACCGCCCGCCGATCCTGCCGCCGCCAGGCCAGGTGAATCGAAACCGTGCGGTCGAACCAGGGCAGGTCGCGGAACACGATCCGCGGCGGTGCGGCGGCACGCAGGCTGGACTGCACTGTCGCCAGGCCCAGGCCGGCACTGACCAGGCCGAGCGAGGTCAGCGGATCGGCTGTCTCATAGGCGATGTCGGGCAGAAAGCCGGCCTTGGCGCAAGCGGCGAGGAATTGGCCGCGATTGGTCGTCTGGCTGGCGCACGACGGTGATCCAGGTGCGGCCATCGAGATGATGCGGCCTGATGTCCGACAACTGGACAAGCGGGTCATCTTCGGGGATCGCCAGCACCAGCGGCTCCCGCCGCACCAGCATGCTGTCGATGTCCGGATCGTCGGCCAGGGCCGGAGCGTAGACGAAGCCGAGGTCGAGCGCGCTCTGCCGCAAGTCCTCGAACTGCACCGCCGTGCGACTGCTCCTAAGCTGAAGATGGAAATCGGGCCGCTCGCGGCGGAATTGCCTGAGCATGTCGGCGACCAGCCCGGCATGCACCGCGCCCTCGACATAGCCGATGGCGAGACGGCCGACCGCGCCGCTGGCAAGGTTGCGGCCGAACTCCTCCACTCGTCGCGCACTGGCGAGCAGCGCGCGGGCTTCAGTGAGGAAGGCGCGGCCCTCGGCATTGAGATGAACCCGCTGCTTTGCCCGTTCGAACAGGGCGACGCCCAGTTGCTGTTCGAGCTGCATGATCTGCCGGCTGAGCGGCGATTGCGAAATATGCAGCAGTTCGGCGGCGCGGCCGACATTTCCGGTTTCGGCGACAGTGATGAAGTAGCGGAGCTGGCGCAGGTCGAACATTTTTATCCGAAGGTTTACGTCCTTTCAGGTCTCAACTTTAGCCTAATCAGTCTTGGACAGTCTGACCAGTCCAAAGCAATACTCGACCATCCCAACCAAAGGAGACCGACATGCAGTTCTTTGCCCTTCTCACCCGCAACACCGCAAAGTTTGGCGATGCCGACTTTGCACCGCTTCTGCCCGGCGAGGCCGAACAGCGGCGCACGCTCTATGCGGAGGGCGCGGTGCGCCAAGTCTGGAACCGCGGCGACATTCCCGGCAGCGGCATGATGTTCGAGGCGGCTGATGACACCGAAGTGCGCGGCCATCTCGCCACTCTGCCGCTGATCAAGGCCGGCATGATGGATATCGCCGCGATCGTGCCGCTCAACCCCTACCCCGGGTTTGGGCCGAAGCGCTGAACCGCGTCAGACGGAGCGGTCGGCGACACTCAGCGCCGACCGCCGGTCGAGCGGCAAGGTAGAAGCCTCGCGGACGGCTCCGGCGATTTCCATTTGCGGCGAATCTCCTGGTTGGTTATCGGGGAGATGCGCAAGGGGGATTGAACGGTGGTGGACAGGACAGACGGCGATGCGGATCGCGTTCCACGCGCCTCCGTCGTCATGACCGTCTATACGGACCAGCGCTTTCTCGATGCCGCGGTCAACAGCATCCTGACCCAGGAGTTCGACGATCTCGAACTCATCATTGTCGATGACGGCACGGGTCAGGACGCAGTCTTCCAGGAGCTGGCGCGTCGCGATCCGCGCATCCGGCTGGTCACCAACCCGACCAATATCGGCACCGCGGCCGCCGCCAATCGCGGCATCGAGGCGGCCCGAGGCGAGATCATCCTGCGCATCGACGCGGACGATATCGCCGAGCCTGCGCATGTCGGACGACTGGTCGCGGCCCTGGACGAGGACCGCGAACTTGGCCTCGTCGGACATGCGGTGACGCTGATCGACGAAGCCGACCGCGTCGTCGGTGCGCAACTTATGCCCGAGACGGATCTGGAGATCCGCTGGACGATCCTGTTCCACAATCCCTTCTACCATTCGACGATCGCCTACCGCCGCGGCTGCTTCGAGGCCGCCGGGCGCTACAGGATCGATGAGCTGGTCTCGCAAGACCATTATCTGTGGTTCGACATGCTGCCTTTGTGCCGGGCGCGAAATCTTGCCGAGCCGCTGACGCGCTACCGGCTGAACGCACTCGGGCTGACCGCGACAAACGCAACGAATGCCCGCAATCGCACGCATCCGATCCGCCAGGCATCATGGGCGCGCCTCGGCCTGACCTATGACCTTTATGACGACGCCTTCGCCCAGGATCTCACCCAGTTCATCCGCGGGCACGTGATTGCCGTCGACCGACGCGCCGCCGCCTACGGCAAGTTGCTTGGCGTGCTCAAAGCCTTCCTCGCAGCGTCACGGCCCTTCCAGCGCACGGAGGATGGGGTTGCGGCAAGGCAGCTGGCCCATGGCATCGTCGCGCGCATGCTCGCCAGCCCGCCACCGGGTTTCACAGAGATGCTGCGCGTCTGCTATCTGTGCTGGCCGCTCGGCTGGCGAACCGTAACCGGTGCGGTGACAAAACGGCTGGCGATTGGGCTCAAAGCGTGGTTGCCCAAAACAAGCAGCTGACTGAAGCAGCTGACTGAATCGGTGCCGGACCAATTGACGAGGAACAGCATTCTGGAAACTGAAGGTGCCGTCTCTGCCTTAAAGAGTGAGAATATGAACCCTGATTATTCCGCGTGGTTTGCAGGCAAGAGCCTTTCGACCGACTGGACCTCGCGCTTCTTTCCTCTCTGGGCCACACTGTTCCAGTCGCGCCGCGATGAGGCTCTCGATGTCCTGGAGATCGGCTCCTGGGAGGGCCGGTCGGCGATCTTCTTTCTCAACTATTTCGGCAAATGCCGGCTGACATGCATCGATACATTCGGCGGCAGTCCCGAACACACGCTGCGCCACAAATGGAGCGACCAGCTTGCGCATGTCGAGCAACGCTTCGACAGCAACCTGGCCGCGTTCGGCGAACGGGTCGAGAAGATCAAAAGTCCCTCGTCCCAGGCATTGGCCCGCCTTATCACCGACGAGCGGCGTTTCGACCTCGTCTATGTCGACGGCAGCCATCACAGCGCCGACGTCCAGTCCGATGCCGTGTTCTCCTGGCAGATGGTGCGGGACGGCGGGATCGTCATTTTCGATGATTACGAATGGACTTTCTTTGCCGACGAGGTCGAGCGTCCAAAACTCGGGATCGACAGTTTCCTGTCGGTGCAATCAGGCCAATACCGCGAGTTGTACCGAGGAGAACAAGTCATCATCCAGAAGATCGGCGTCGCCAGGAACGAGCGCCCGGCAATTTCTTCTCGGCCGCCTCCTGCCCCCCGGGAAGAACCCGTCGACAAACCCAAAGCCGACGGATCCGAAAGCGACGTCGAGTTTGTGCTGATCGCCGAGGCGGGCATTCTCGAAGCACAGGCCCTGCTGCTGTGCGAAAGCATAAGGTGTTTCGCCGGATCTTATTCGAGGTCCCCGATAATTGCGGTCTCGCCGAGAAGCAGCCGTCGCCCGTCCGCGTCAACGATAGACCGGTTCGAGCAACTGGGAGTGGACTACCTGCCGATCGAAATCGACAGCCGCTGCCCGCAATATGGCCCCTCATACCGGGTCCATTCGCTTGCTCATGTCGAAAGACGGACCGGGCCGCCGGTCATCATCATGCTTGATAGCGACGCAATATTCATAGCCGAGCCCGACTTTTCGTTGGGTACATGCTCCGCCGCTGCCCGCCCGGTGGACAGCAAGGGCATGTGCACGACCGGCCCTGGCGACCCATTCGACGGTTACTGGCGACAGCTATGCGTCCTTGCCGGTGTCGACTACGAACACCTGCCCATCGTGCGCACGAGTGTCGACGGCCTGGCTGTGCGCGCCAGCTACAATGCCGGGCTCATCGCCTCAAAAAGGGCGAGCGGCCTGTTTCAGCGCACCGAAGATATTTTCAGGAAGCTGGTGACCGCCAATATGAAACCATGGGCCGGCGCCGAGCCAACCTACGGCACCGGGACCGGCATCCTGCAAGGGGAGGCCACGGCCTTCTGGGGCTCGAGCCAGGCTGCCTTCTCACTGGCGGCCACCGCCGGCAACCATTCCGTCAGGCTTTTGCCGGCCACGCATAATTTTCCGCTTCACAACTTCAACCCGGCCACGTCGCCCGACCCGGCCCGGCTGGTCCATATCCACTATCATGGACTGTTCAACGAGGGCTCTGCCGCCGCGAACCCGATGCTGGACGGAACGTTTGCGCTGCCTGCGGGAATAGCCGAATGGCTCGAGGCCCGGCTGCCATTGCGAGAGCCCCCTGCGCAGGCCGCGCAGATGCCGAACCGCGCGCGCCACTCCCGGAGAAAAGCGATCCTCGTGCTTGGGATGCACCGCAGCGGGACCTCGATGCTTGCCGGCACCATCGCCGCATTGGGATCGGCCGGCCCCAAAAAACCGTTGCGCGCGGACGGCAACAATCCCAGGGGATACTGGGAAAGCACCCCGCTCAATTTCGCCAACGACGAACTGCTCGCAGCGGCAGCCTCCTCGTGGCATGACTGGCGGCCACTCGATCCGCAATGGCTGCAATCGCCCGCGGCGGAGCGTCACCGCCACAAGATCAAGGCGATCCTGGCAAGCGAGTACGGCGACGAACCGCTGTTTTTCGTCAAGGATCCCCGGATCTGCCGGTTCATTCCGTTCCTGTCGTCGATCCTCGCCGAGATGGAGGTCGAGCCGGTGGCTCTGCTTCCGCTCCGCAACCCCCTCGAGGTCGCCTACTCGCTGGAGCGGCGGGATGGATTACCGCTGGCAAAATCCCTTTTGCTCTGGCTGAGGCACGTGCTCGATGCGGAATATCATTCCCGGCACATGCCACGTCATTTCATGCGCCACGAACAATTCCTGATCGACTGGCGACATCATGTCGACCGCGCGGCGGAGAAGACCGGGATCGTCTGGCCGATCCGCTCCGATCAGGCGGAGGCCGAAATAGGACGTTTTCTGACAGCGGACCTGCACCGTGAACGGGCGACAGTCGGGGAATTTCAAAACCATCCGGATGTGACACCGCTGATACGCACCGCCTACGACATTTTATGCGCCATGGCAGACGACGGCGACAACCAGAGATTGCGCGACGAGCTGGATCTTATGCGGGCGAAATTCGACGAAAGTTGCGCTGTCGTGGGCGCCGCGGCAGCGGCCGAGGCAGACCATTTGCGCGGCGAGCGCGACGCAATCAACCTGGCCTATCATGAGCTTGGCCTCGAACGGAACGCATTGGTGCACGATCGAGACAATCTCGTTGCCGAACGCGCCGCACTGCTCGCATCGCCCAGCTGGCGACGATTGACAGCCCCGTTGCGGTGGATGCGAAGTCCATCCAAGCGTCGAAAATGACGGCAATTGGCGGATCGAGGCCTCTCCTGCTCGACACACTGTGACCCGCTGTCAAGAAACCGTCACACGAAACCGGGTTCGCGCGTGCTAGAAATTGAGATCAGGCGCCGTTGCGCGGCGCCACTTGTCGAAACCTGCATCTGGCACTGCGCCCATGGATATCGCCCTCGCCCCGGAAGGCACCGACCTGTCGCCTTACCTGCCCGACGAGCACGGGCTGTTCTTCATCTATCATTTCACCGCTGAAGGCGTGCGCACCAAGGACCCCGCGCAAGCGCGATGGACCTGGCGCAGCTATCAGATCACCGATCTGCACGCCCGCCAGGAGATCGCCGCCGAGAAAGCTCTGCCGGTCCCGGCGCGCGATGCTTTCCTCGCGCCCAGCCATGGCTGCCACATCGACTACGAGGATGACTGGCTGTTTGGCGACCTGCCGGACCTCAGGCACGATTTTTCAGAGGCGCGCGGGCTCGTCCATTTCCGCTTCGCCTTCAACGGCACGATGCTGATCGGTGCCCGCAAGCAGCCTCTTGAGTCGGTCGACGCGGTCCGCAAGGCGGTGGAAAACGGATCGCGGAAATTCCGCTCGCCTGCGGAACTGATCGAGGCGGTCATGGGTCAGTCGCTCGACGGCATGTCGGGCGAGCTCGGCAAACTCGGCGACGCGCTCGACGGCATCGAGGACCGCGTCGTGCGCGATGCATGGCACAATGAACGCCAGTCGCTGGTCGAGGCGCGCCGGCAGCTGGTGGTGATCCACCGGCAGATGGCGACGCTCACCAACCTGTTTCGCCATCTCGATCATTCGCATCGCGACGAGCTGCCCGACCTGATCAACGACATGGCGGCCAGGCTCTCGCATCGGGCGCTCACCCTCTACAATGATGGCGAGCAGCTGCAGGCGCGCACGAGGTTGTTGCAGGACGAATTGATGGCCAAGCTGACCATGCAGTCGAACCAGCTCCTCTACGTTCTCTCCGTCATGACGGCAGTGCTGCTGCCGATGACCATCATCTCGGGCCTGTTCGGCATGAATGTCGGCGGGCTGCCGCTGGTCGATACGCCAGCGGGCTTCTGGGTGGTGACGGCTGTGTCGGTGGTTATCGCTTTGGCCACCTACCTGTTCGTCAGGCGGCTCGGCCGCGGGTTGTAGCGGCGGCCCGGCGGGCCGTAACCAGCATCGACCAGGAATACATCGCCAAGGCTGCCCAGATCAGGGCAAAGGCGATGGCCTGTGCGGTGCCGAACGGTTCATCGAAAATCAGAACGGCAATCAGGAACACCATGGTCGGCGCGATATATTGCATGATGCCGATGGTGGAGAGCCGCAGCAGCTTGGCGCCGAAGGCGAACAACAGCAATGGTATCGATGTGACCGGACCGCAGCCGATCAGCAGGGCAGTGTCGGTGCCGTTGCTGGACACGATGTGGTCCTGTCCTGTCGTGATCAGGTAGACGATGTAGCCGAGCGCCGGCACGGACAGCAAAAGCACTTCGAGCAGAAAGCCCTGGCTTGGGCCGATCGGCAGCGTCTTGCGGAAGAAGCCGTAGGCGGCGAAGGAAAACGCCAGCGCCAGCGATACCCAAGGCAGCTTGCCGCCCTGGATCGTCAGCAGCGTGACGGCGACCGCCGCCAGCGCGACAGCAGCGATCTGCAACCGGTCGAGCCTTTCGCCCAGCAGCACGGCTCCGACCACGACCACCACCAGCGGGTTGATATAGTAGCCGAGCGCGGTCTCGACGGTGCGGTCGGCGGAAATCGCCCAGACATAGATGCCCCAGTTGACCGAGATCAGCGCGGCCGTCAGCGCCGCCATGGCAATGGTGCGGGGTGAGCGAATCGCCGCCTTGAAATCCGCCGTGCGGCCGGCCCAGACCAGAACCGCGGCGGCGATCGGCACCGACCAGACGATGCGGTGTGCAATCACCTCGGCAAGCGGCAGATGCGCCACCGCCTTCATGTAGAAAGGCAGCAATCCCCACAAGAGATAGGCACCCAGCGCCAGCAAGAAGCCGCGACGGGCTTTTGAATCTGTATCCAGGGCAATTGCTTCAGCGGCCATGGGCCAACGCTATGGCCCAGTAACCTTGGCAAGACCATCGCAAAGTTCTTATGGATCAATGGAGTTCCGCTGATGGTTCAACCTTATTCGGCAGCAACCAAGCCAGCCATCTCGCGGTTCTTCATCAGCTTGTAGATGATCGAATCCATCAAGGCCTGGAATGACGCGTCGATAATGTTTTCGGACACGCCGACCGTCCACCAGCGCGCGCCGGTGCCGTCATGCGATTCGATCAGCACGCGGGTGATGGCCTCGGTGCCGCCATTGAGGATACGCACCTTGAAGTCGGCGAGTTCGAGATCGGCGATCTCGTTCTGGTACTTGCCGAGATCCTTGCGCAACGCGATGTCGAGCGCGTTGACCGGGCCATGGCCTTCCGCCACCGACATCTTCTCCTCGCCCTCGACCTGCACTTTGACCACCGCTTCCGACACCGTCTTCAGCTGGCCATTGGCATCGAAGCGGCGTTCGATCATGCAGCGAAACGAGGTGACGTGGAAAAACTCCGGCAGGCCGTGCAGCATCTTGCGTGCCAAGAGCTCAAAGGAGGCGTCGGCGCCCTCATAGGCATAGCCCTCGGCCTCGCGCTCCTTGACGACAGCGATCAGCGCATCGAGCCGGTGATCGTCCCTGGGCACATCGATGCCGCGCCGCTTCAGCTCGGCAAGGAAATTGGCCTTGCCACCCTGGTCGGAAACCATGACGCGGCGGCGGTTGCCGACCGTTTCCGGCGGCACGTGCTCATAGGTCGCCGGCTCCTTGGCCAGCGCGGAGGCATGGATGCCGGCCTTGGTGGCAAAAGCCGAGGCGCCGACATAGGGCGCCTGCGCTTCCGGGGCACGGTTCAAGAGTTCGTCGAAAGCACGCGACAGACGCGAAATGCCGGTCAGTGCCTCGGCCGAAATGCCGGTCTCGAAGCGATCGGCGAAGGCGGGCTTCAGCGCCAGCGTCGGCACGATCGAGATCAGATTGGCGTTGCCGCAGCGCTCGCCGATGCCGTTCAGCGTGCCCTGGATCTGGCGCACGCCGGCCTCGACCGCTGCCAGCGAATTGGCAACCGCCTGGCCGGTGTCATCATGGGCGTGGATGCCGAGATGATCGCCCGGTATGCCTGAGGCGATGACCTTGTCGACGATGGCGCGCACTTCCGAGGGCTGCGTGCCGCCATTGGTGTCGCACAACACCACCCAGCGCGCGCCGGCGTCATATGCCGTCTTCGCGCAGGCCAGCGCATAGTCGGGATTGGCCTTGAAGCCATCGAAGAAATGCTCGCAGTCGACCATCGCTTCCTTGCCCGAAGCGACTGATGCCTCGACCGAGGCCTTGATGGAGTCGAGGTTCTCCTCGTTGGTGCAGCCGAGTGCGACGCGGACGTGGTAGTCCCAGCTCTTGGCGACGAAGCAGATGGCGTCCGATTTCGACTGGACAAGGGCTGCAAGGCCCGGATCGTTGGATGCCGACACCCCTGCCCGCTTGGTCATGCCGAAGGCGGCGAATTTGGCGCGTGCCGTGCGTTTCTGCTGGAAGAATGCAGTGTCGGTCGGATTGGCGCCGGGATAGCCGCCCTCGACATAATCCATGCCGAATTCGTCGAGCAATTTTGCAATCGCGATCTTGTCCTCGACGGAAAAGTCGATGCCCGGCGTCTGCTGGCCATCGCGCAATGTGGTGTCGAAGAGATAGAGGCGCTCGCGGGTCATGATCATTTGCCTGCAAATTTGTCCGTCGCGCGGATCAGCCGGTCAAGGATGCCGGGCTCCGAATAGGCGTGGCCGGCGCCTTCGATCAGATGGAAATCGGCCTTCGGCCAAGCCCTGTGCAGCGCCCAGGCGTAGCGCGCCGGGCACGGCATGTCGTAGCGGCCGTGGACGATGGTGCCGGGGATGTCGCCGAGCTTGTGCGCATCGCGCAAAAGCTGCCCCTCCTCCAGCCAGCCGGCATGGACGAAATAGTGGTTCTCGATGCGGGCGAAAGCGACGGCATAGTCATCCTGCCCAAACGGACCGCTGGTTTCAGGCTCCGGCAGCAACGTGATCGTCTCGCCTTCCCACAGGCTCCAGGCGCGAGCCGCCTCGATCTGCGCCTTGCGGTCGGAACCGACCAGCCGCTTGCGATAGGCCGCCATCATGTCGCCGCGCTCGGCCCGCGGGATCGGCGCCACGAAACGCTCCCACTTGTCGGGAAACATTTCGGAGACGCCGAACTGATAGTACCATTCGAGCTCGGCCCGGGTCAGCGTGTAGATGCCGCGCACCACCAGCTCGCTGACGCGATCGGGATGCGTCTCGGCATAGGCGAGCGCCAGCGTCGAGCCCCAGGAGCCGCCGAACACCAACCATGTGTCGAAGCCGGCCATTGCGCGCAGGCGCTCGATGTCGGCGACGAGATGCCAGGTCGTGTTGGCTTCGAGCGAGGCGTTCGGCGTCGATTTTCCGCAGCCGCGCTGGTCGAACAGGATGACATCATAGAGTTTTGGGTCGAACAGCCGCCGGTGTTTTGCCGAGATGGTGCCGCCCGGTCCGCCATGCAGGAACACCGCCGGCTTGGCGCCCTTGGTGCCGGAACGCTCCCAATAGACCCTATGGCCATCGCCGACATCGAGCATGCCTGAGTCGAACGGCTCGATCTCCGGGTAGAGGGTGCGCAAGCTCATAGTTTCAGGCCCTGTTGCGGCCAGTTGGCCGTTTCGTGATCGGGATGCTGGAAGGAGATGATCTGCTCCTGCCTGGCGTAATAGTCGGGATCCTGGTGGACCGGCTGGTCGAAAATCGTCTCCACCCAGGGCAGCCGGGACGCATAGTTGACCTGAATCTGCGGCGCCAGATCGGAGCGATCGTCGAAGGCGCCGATGGCGATCTCGAGCCCGCCGGGTTGGCGGTAGGTCAGCGGTGTACCGCAGCGGGCGCAGAAGCCGCGATCGATGTTGACCGACGACTGGAAATAGCTCGGTTCCTCATGGGTCCATTCGACGCCATCCCTAGGCACGGTCACCAGCGCGCCGAAGAACGAGCCGAACTGTTTCTGGCACATGCGGCAATGGCAGATGGACGGGCGCCCCAGCGCCCCCTTGATGCGGAAACGCACGGCGCCGCACTGGCAGCCGCCGGTTCGGACAGTCTCGGTCATGGTCTTTCCTCCGGCGGCCATTGTTCGGTGTCGTGATCGGGATGCTGGTAGGAGACAAGTTCGGCGAGATAGGGGGCCGACCCCATATCCGCCATTGTGTCCTCGCCCGGCAATTGCGGAATAGTGTCGACATAAGGCAGTTTTGCTTCGGTGCCCCATTGGATGGTCGGTACGATGTCAGCCGGATCGTCGAAGGCGGCTATCGCCAGCGCCATGCCGTCGGGCGCCTCGAAGGTCAGCGGCGTGCCGCATTCGGCGCAGAAGCCGCGCCAGGCGGCATTGGAGGAACGGAAACGCTTCGGTTCACCGCGCGTCCAGTCGACCTTGGCGCCACGCACCGAGACCAGCGGCAGGTAGAAATTGCCGCTCGCCTTCTGGCACATGCGGCAGTGGCAGACCGACGCGTCGCCAAGCGTGCCCTCGACGCGGAACCTAACCGCCCCGCACTGGCAGCCGCCTGTGTAGACCGGCCGGTTGTCGAGGCTCATGACCGCTCACTCCGGCGCATGGCAGACGGCCTCGACATTATTGCCGTCGGGATCGAAGACGAAGGCGCCGTAGTAGTTCGGGTGATAGTGCGGGCGCAGGCCCGGCCCGCCATTATCCTTGCCGCCGGCGGCAAGCGCCGCGGCATGGAAGGCGTCGACCTCGGCGCGGCTGCGCGCGGTGAAGGCGACGTGCTGATGAGCCTTCTGACCGTCGTTGCCTTCCTGCAGCCAGAACACCGGCCGATCGCGACCGTAGCCACCGACTTTTTCGCCGCCAGTGTATTCCAGCGGCACCATATACAACAGCGAGGCGCCAAGCGGCGCCATCGCCTTGTCGTAGAAAGCCTTCGAAGCCTCGAAATCCGCAACGTCGATGCCGAGATGGTCGATCATGGAAATGCCTCCCTTGCTGGTTCGTGTGCTGGCAATTCGGCACCAGCCAAGCCGGTCTCGATCACGATGTGCTGGCAGACATTGTCGATATCGCGAATGACGTCGTCGTTCCAGAAGCGCAGGATGGTCCAGCCCAGCGCTTCGAGCCTGGCTGATCGCGCGGCATCAGACGCCGAAACCTCATGAGAAGCGTGCTGGGAACCATCCAGCTCAACGATCAGCTTCTTGTTGGGGCAAGCAAAATCGACGATGTAGCCAGCTATCGGCATTTGACGTCGAAACGCCAGCCCCATGAGTCGGTGTGCACGTATCTCATTCCAAAGCTTCAGTTCGGCGTCGGTCATGCCCTTGCGCATCTTGCGCGCATTGCCGCGATTGACGGGAGATACGCGATAATGGGTCATCGCGAGGCGCCCCCCTCCTGTCCTGCCGGACATCTCCCCCTCAAGGGGGGAGATCGGCAGCTCCGCTGACGGCACCCAGTCTTCAACGTCCGCGATTGGCGAAAACCGAACCGACATCCAATCTCCCCCTTGAGGGGGAGATGCCCGGCAGGGCAGAGGGGGGTGCTTGGCGCCACCCTCAACGCTTCACCTCCCACGTCGTGATGCGTTCGCCGGTGGCCGGATCCTTGCCATCCTTCAATTGTACACCTTGCGCCAAAAGGTCGTCGCGGATGCGGTCGGCTTCGGCCCAGTTCTTGGCGGCGATGAGCGCGAGACGATTGGCGATGGCCTTGGCGACCTTGTCCTCATCCACCTCTGCCGACGCGATATCGAAGCCAAGGAACAGCAGCGACGCTTTCAACGAAGCGGCAGCCTCGTTGCCGTCCGCGGCTTCTCCAGCCAACTGCGTCAGCACCTGGAAAGCGGCATAGGTGGCGAGATCGTCCGACAAGGCATCGATGACCTCCGCCGGCAACTGCCCGACCGCTGGCGCCAGATCCGCCGCGCGTTTCCATTTGCGCAGCGTGTTCTCCGCCTCCTCCAGCTTGCGCACGGAAAAGTCGATCGGCTCGCGGTAATGCGTCATCAGCATCGCCAGCCGCAGAACCTCACCCGGCCAGTTGCGACCGCCGAAGGTCTCGGTCTCCAGCAATTCGTGGATCGAATAGAAATTGCCGAGGCTCTTCGACATCTTCTGGCCCTCGACCTGCAGGAAGCCATTGTGCATCCAGACATTGGCCATGACTGACGTGCCGTGGGCGCAGCGCGACTGGGCAATCTCGTTCTCATGATGCGGGAAGATCAGGTCGAGGCCGCCGCCATGGATGTCGAAGACTTCGCCGAGATAGGCCGCCGACATCGCCGAGCATTCGATGTGCCAGCCCGGCCGACCCCTGCCCCATGGGCTCTGCCAGCCCGGCTCTTCCGGCGACGACAGCTTCCACAACACGAAATCTTGCGGGTTCTTCTTGTGAGCGTCGACGGCGATGCGGGCACCGGCCTGCTGCTCGTCGAGATTGCGCTTCGACAATTGCCCGTAGTCCGGCATCGACGCGGTGTCGAACAGCACTTCACCCGCAGCAACATAGGCATGGCCGCGTTGGATCAGGCTTTGAATCAAGGTGATCATGTCGGCCTTGCCGTCGGCGCGAGGCTCGACGAATTCGGTGGCGCGCGGTTCGACCGTCGGCTCCAGGCAGCCGAGCGTAGCCACATCCCTGTGGAACTGGTCGGCGGTCTTTTCGGTCACCCGCCGGATCGCTTCGTTGAGCGACAGTTTTCCGGCTGATATCTCGCCACCGAAATCGCGCAGCGCACGCGCGTTGATCTTGTCGTCGACGTCGGTGATGTTGCGCACATAGGTGACATGCGTTTCGCCATAGACATGACTCAACAGGCGGAACAGGACGTCGAAGACGATGGCCGGCCTGGCATTGCCAATATGGGCGAAGTCATAGACGGTCGGGCCGCAGACATACATGCGCACGTTCAGCGCATCGATCGGAACGAAACTTTCCTTCGTGCGCGTCAGCGTGTTGTAGAGGCGCAGGCCCTTCGATGCGTCTGACATTCCATGCCTTCCCGATTCAGAACTTCTTATCTGGATGGAGCCAGCCGCGCGCCGAGGCGCAAATCAGACTCCAGCCTGCTGGCCGGGGCGTTTGTCCAATCTGGGGAAAGATGAGGCGAAAACGTCCGGACCAGCGCGAGGCTAGCCAATAATGCAAATGCCACAAATGGCGAAAGACGTTTTCATGGGCGGCTTTATCGCCTTGGTCAGTGTTGCCGTCAAGCCGCTGATCCCGGGAAAAACGTCGCCAAGACTGGCAAACCCGTCGCCCGATCACGCGGAATCAGCCAGTGAAACATTTTATTAAACATGTCGGCACAGTCATGAAACATTCGCCGGCTAGATCACCAAGCGTCACGATTTGGTCGGAATCAACGGTCAAACGCGAACACGAAAACGTTACCTGGGAAGAGAAACATGTCTCGAAGCAAGCAAGACGCCACCCGTGCCAAGCAACCGGCGCTGGCTAGCCACTATCGCGCGATCGGTCCGGCCGCGATCGTCGCCGCCCTTCTCCACACCGCGAAGAAGAACAAGCCGGCACCGAAAATCGTATCGCCCCGCGCTGCCTGAAGCAGTGTGCGGCCGGCGCCAAAGGCGCCGGGCATGAGGCGCTCGTATACGCCTCCAGATCGAAACTTCGATCTTTTGTCCGAGCATGATCTTTCCCGAAAACCGGGGCCACTTTTCAGGATCATGCGCTAGAACAGCGTCATCTGACTGTCGTCCACGCCAGGCTTCTGGCGCTTGGCCTTCTCGGGCTCCGGCCCGATCTCGCCCCTCACCTGAATCTCCGGGCCGGTTTTGGCGACCTTGTTGACGAGGTCGGAGACGGGGATAGCCTCGAAGAAATCGAGTTGCGCCGGCCGCAACAGGTCGGCGACATCGCGCGGCTCGAGCGTGCGGCAATCCAGCCAGCGAGCGAAATCCCTGGGATCGATCACCACCGGCATACGGTCGTGGATATGGGCGATGTCGGCATTGGCGTTGACCGTCAGGATGGCGCCGGTGTCCATTTCCGAGCCGCCCGGCTCCGCATAGGTCTCGATCAGGCCGGCAAAGGCGATCAGCCCGCCATGCCTGGGGCGAATCCAATAGGGTTGCACCTTCTTGCCCCCGGCCTGGCGCCATTCATAGAAGCCCGACGCCGGCACCAGCGCGCGGCGATGGCGCATGGCGGCCTTGAACGAGGCCTTTTCGATCGCGCCTTCCGAGCGCGCATTGAACAGCAGCGGAAACTCCCTGGTGTCCTTGACCCAGGCGGGAATGAGCCCCCAGCGCACCAGCATCGGCTGCCGGTCGGGCAAATTGGAACCCGGCGCCCGCGGCGCGCCGGCGATCGCCATCAGCACCGGCTGCGTCGGCGCGATGTTGTAGCGTGCCGGAAATTCCTCCAGCTCGGCCAAGCCCAGAAAGGTGGCGGTCTGATCCGGCGTCGCGGTCAAGGCAAAACGTCCGCACATTGTCGATTGGCGCCCTTCGAATGGTTCGGTTGAAGGTGGCGATGGAAGCGGCGTTGCGCAACCGCTAAAGCTTCCTCATGCTGGGCGGTCCACAACAGACCTGCCATCGAGCCCGATCGGAAACCATGAACGAACAGCGCAAGACACTTCCGGCCGTCTCGGTGGCCGTCGTGCGTGGTGACACCGTGCTGCTGGTCAAGCGGGCGCGGCAGCCCTCACAGGGGCTGTATGCCTTCCCGGGCGGAAAGGTCGAGGCCGGCGAGACGCTGGAGGATGCGGTACGGCGCGAGTTGCTGGAAGAGACCGGCTTGCACGCCACCGGCTTCCGCCCGCTTCGGGAAATCCACATCGACGGCAGGGACGACAGCCACCCGGTCGATTACCGCCTCACGGTCTTCGGCGCTGCTTATGCTGGCGGCGAGGCCGTGGCCAGCGACGATGCCGAGACAGCCGCCTTCTACACGCTCAAAGAGATGGCGGCGCTACCGCTTGCCGGTTCAGTGTTCGCAGTTGCGGATGATCTGCTTGGCCGACCTGCTGGTTCTCCTGAAAGCTGCTGAATTCCCCGACCGCCGCGCCGGAAACGCCTTGCAGGCGACAAATTGTTTGGCCACATAGACCCATGAGCCGCGCTCCTTTTCTTGTCGCTTTATGCCTTGCCGTCAGTGCGGCCATGGCCGTGCGGCCTGCGTTCAGTGCCGAGTCGCCATTCGAGCCGGGACTGATGCGGCTGGCAGAGGTTCTGGGGTCGCTGCATTTCCTGCGCAATCTGTGCGGAGAGAAGGGCGATCAGTGGCGTGGCGAGATGGAAAAACTGCTCGATTCGGAAAATCCGGATCCGGAGCGCCGCGCCCGCTTCATCGCCAGCTTCAACCGCGGCTACCGCTCCTTCGGCGGCACCTACACCCAGTGCACCGCCTCGGCCACCGAGGCCATCAGCCGTTACATGAAGGAAGGCGAGACGCTGTCGCGCGACATCGCCTCGCGCTACGGCAACTAGGCAATCCATCAACAGATATCCGGGCCGTCGCCAGGCAATATTGGACAAATCGGCTTGTAGCAGTCGATGTCTTGGTGCAATCCTGATGTTGCACTTCTGCAACAACGTTAATGAAACGTTAGCGCACGAATGCGGAATTAACTCAAACTGAAGGTTTTCGCCCCGCAGGCCGGCCTAATCGGCTAAGTTTGATCCGGGTTGAAACGCAGCTTCGCCAAACACAGCCGTCTCCTGTAAAAGACGATCAGAAAAATGTCGTATTTACAGATACTTACTTCGAGGCTGCGCGCAAACGGAACAGATCAAGCCTGATCCGCACTGGCGGATCGCCGCTTGAAAGGGTGGACATCGCTTATGGAACAAGCTGCCAACGACATCGACGCTCTGGTCAGGGAAGAAAAACGCCTGACCGCGGTGGAGAGCCACAGCGAGGCCTGGGCGGAGGGTCTGTCGGCCGGCATCGAGCCCGAGATCATTGCCGAAGCGGCGCTCGAGACAGCATTCGGCGAAATGCTGCGCGCCAATGGCGAGACCTCGGCCCTTGCCCTGCTCGACCGCATGCGCGAGAAGGTGATTGCTGGCGCCTTCGAACCCGAGCGGCTGCGCCACTGAACCGACATCCGGTTCTTTGACGATCGATTGCCCGGGAGCCAAGGAGATACGGGCAGTGAATTTTCCGATGTCAGGCAGGCCGAAGGGCCTGGTCCTCTACATCCGCCTCGCTGCTTGCTGTGCCGCGATTGCCTTTGTGACGTGCCTGGCAAGCAGCCCGGCCTATGCGCTGAGCGAGATCAAACGCGAAGAGCTTCCCGCTCCCGTCACACCGTCGACGGATGACGACGTTTCGTCGCCCGGCGGCGCGATTCCCATGCCTGACCCGGTGGGAACCCCGCCTTCGACTGGCCAGCAGCCGGCCGCTCCGGACGCTGCGGAGCCCGACAGTCCAGCGGATGGCGGCACCAACAGGCCGCGTGTCGATCCCGAAGCGCCGTTGCCGGAAGTCGTCTACGATCTCAGCAAGCTGCCCGAGCCCGTGCGGCGCATGCATGATTTGATCATCGAAGCCTGCAAGAGCGGCGACATCGAAAAGCTCCGGCCCTTGATCGGCAAGGGCGACAGCATGACCCAGCTGTCGCTGGCCGATATCGACGGCGACGCCATCGCCTTCCTCAAAGGCCTGTCCGGCGATCCAGACGGCCAGGAAATCCTGGCCATTCTGGAGGAGGTGCTCAGTGCCGGCTATGTCCATGTCGATGCCGGAACGCCGCAGGAACTCTATGTCTGGCCGTATTTCTTCGCCCTGCCGCTGGACAAGCTCGACGCCAAGCAGCGGGTCGAGCTGTTCAAGATCGTCACCGCCGGCGACTTCGACGACATGAAGCAGTTCGGCGCCTATATCTTCTACCGCGTCGGCATCACGCCTGCCGGGCAGTGGACATTTTTCGTCGCAGGGGATCGAGCGGCTTACCCTCCACAAGCGAGTACGGAGGCTAAACCGGCAGCGCCTCGGAAAACTCCACCGCCCTGCCCTGGCCTGGCGTGACGATTTCGCCTTCCCACATGATTCGTCGTCCGCGAACGACCGTGCCGACTGGCCAGCCGGTCACTTCCTTGCCGTCATAGGGCGTCCAGCCCGCCTTCGAACCGGCCTGCGCATTGGTGATGGTCTCGCGCCGTTTCATGTCGACGATGGTGAAGTCGGCATCGTAGCCGGCGGCGATGCGGCCTTTTCTGGCCATGCCGAAAATGCGCTGCGGGCCGTGGCTGGACAGGTCGACAAAGCGCTGCAAGGTCAGCCGGCCGGCGTTGACGTGGTCGAGCATGATCGGCACCAGCGTCTGCACACCGGTCATGCCCGAGGGCGAAGCCGGGTAGGGTTTTGCCTTTTCGGCCAGTGTATGCGGTGCGTGGTCGGAGCCGAGCACGTCGACAATGCCTTGTGCAATGCCGTGCCAGACACCGTCGCGGTGGCGGGAGGCGCGCACCGGCGGGTTCATCTGGATCAGCGTGCCGAGCCTGAGATAGTCGTCGGCGCTCAGCGTCAGATGATGCGGCGTCGCCTCGCAAGTCGTGACGTCCTTGTGCTGTTCGAGGAACAGGATTTCCTCGGCGGTCGAGATGTGCAGGACGTGGATGCGGGCGCGGGTCTGCTTGGCGATGCGCACAAGCCGCTCGGTGCAGCGCAAGGCGGCAATTTCGTCGCGCCAGACCGGATGCGATGACGGGTCGCCCTCGATGCGCTCGCCGAGGCGCTCACGCAATCGGAACTCGTCCTCCGAATGGAATGCGGCGCGGCGGCGAGTATTCCGCAGGATCGAGGCGACGCCTTCGTCGTCCTCGACCAGCAGGTCGCCGGTGGACGAACCCATGAAAACCTTTATTCCCGCCGCCCCCGGCAACCGCTCGAGCTCGCCGACATCCCTGGCGTTGTCACGGGTACCGCCGACCCAGAACGCGAAATCGCAATGCATGCGGCCGCTGCCGCGCCAAACCTTGTCGGCAAGCGTTGCCGCGCTGGTGGTCAACGGGTTGGTGTTGGGCATCTCGAACACCGCGGTGACACCGCCAAGCACCGCAGCCCGCGAGCCCGTTTCCAAATCTTCCTTATGCTCCAGTCCCGGCTCGCGAAAATGCACCTGGCTGTCGACGACACCGGGCAGAATATGCAGGCCGCGGCAGTCGATCGTCTCGCCGGCTGAAGCCTGGCGGAGATCGCCTATTGCGGCGATGCGCCCCTTCTTCACGCCGATGTCACGTGCCCCCTCGCCGTCATGGTTGACCACAGTGCCGCCTGTCAGGATGAGGTCGTAGGTCATGGCCATGCTCTCTTGCGGGGGGAGTGTCAGCGGCTTACGTAATGGCCAACCGTTTTGCAAGATCAGGCTTTTATCCGCCCCATGCCCTTTGCCCTGCTGAAAGACCGCGCGCTCATCTCCGTCTCCGGCCCGGATGCCGAGCACTTTCTGCAAAACATCCTGACCACCGATCTCGACACACTCGGCCAAAGCGAAGCAAAGCCTGGCGCGCTTTTGACGCCGCAAGGCAAGATCCTGTTCGACTTCCTGATCTCGCGGGCCGGTGAAAACGCCTTCCGGCTCGAATGCCGGGCCGACATTTCAGACGATTTCGTTCGCCGGCTGACGCTCTACAGGCTTCGCGCCAAGGTCGAGATTGCCAAGTCGGAACAGACGCTTGTCACTGTCGGGTGGGGAAAGAGTCAATCGCCTCAGAAAATGATTCAACCGCGCCTGCCGACAGGCGCTTTCGCGATGAGAGCGTCACGCGCTCCTATGCCGGCACTGCAGACGCCGGCGACATCGCCGCGTGGCAGGCCTTCCGCATTGCCAATGGGATTGCCGAAAGCGGTGCCGATTATGCGCTGGGCGACGCCTTCCCGCATGACGTGCTGCTCGACGAGACCGACGGCGTCGGCTTCAGGAAGGGCTGCTATGTCGGCCAGGAAGTCGTCTCGCGCATGCAGCATCGCGGCACGGCCAGGCGGCGCGTGCTGATTGTCCAGGCTGGGCTTCCCCTGCCCGCCTCCGGCACCGAACTCACCGTTGACGGACGGCCGGTCGGCACGCTCGGCTCGAACGCCGGCACATCAGGGCTTGCCATTGCCCGCATCGACAGGGTCAAGGCGGCGCTGGACGCCGGCCAGCCGATCCTGGCGGGCGATATGCCAGTAACGGTAGCCATTCCCGCCTGGGCCAAATTCAGCTTTCCGCAGGAAGCCGTCAGCGCGGAGGAAGCCTGATGGCGGCGGACCGCACCGGCGCGCCGCCACGCGCCTGGCAGCGCATGCTGTCCGGCCGCCGGCTCGACCTGCTCGACCCCTCGCCGCTCGACATCGAGATTTCCGACATTGCCCATGGGCTCGCCCGCGTCGCCCGCTGGAACGGCCAGACCCGCGGCGAGCATGCATTTTCGGTCGCCCAGCATTCGCTGCTGGTCGAGGCGCTGTTCAACGACCTCGTGCCCCAGGCTTCGGCCAGCGACCGGCTCGCGGCGCTGCTGCACGATGCGCCGGAATATGTCATCGGCGACATGATCTCGCCGTTCAAGTCGGTGATGGGCGGCAGCTACAAGGATTGCGAACTGCGCCTGCAGCGCGCCATCCATCTGCGCTTTTCGCTGCCTCCCGAACCGGCCGCGGCACTGCGCAGGGACATCAAGCGCGCCGACCAGATCGCCGCCTATTTCGAGGCGACGCTGCTTGCCGGCTTCTCGACCGCCGAGGCGACCGAATTCTTCGGCCGTCCGCGCGGTTTTTCCGCCGAGCGCTTCGACTTCACACCGCGCTCGGTCACCTGGGCACAGAATGCCTTCCTGAAGCGGTTTGCGGCGATCGAGACGTCGCGACGCACAGTTCCGACGTCGGCTGTAGGGTAGAAAACGCTAAATTAACCGGAAACGTCAACAGTGCGGTGTTGGATCAAACACCGCAGGCGCGCCTCATGCCCGTCGTGGATGTCAAGGTTGGTTCGGTCGTCCCGGAGCGGGTGGCCGAAGGCGTGGAGCGCTCTCGCCACATGGAAGACGAGCTGCGCGAACAGAATGAGCGCTTTTCAGCCGCTGTCGAGAACATGTCGCATGGCCTGTGCATGTTCGATGCCGACGAGCGCATGATCATCTGCAACGGCAACTACCTCAACATCTTCTGCCTCGACGCCAAGCTGATACGACCGGGCATCCACTTCATCGACATCCTGCGGCACAGCGTCGACATCGGCATCGCCTCGCAAAGCGCCGACGAGCTCTATGCCATCCGCAAACCCTATATCGACCAGGCGAAACCCTCGACCTACGAAGAGACGCTGTCGGATGGTCGCATCATCAACATCTCGCACCGCCCGCTGGCTCTGGGCGGCTGGGTCTCGATCTATGAGGACATCACCGAACAAAGGCGCGCCGAGCAGGATCTCAAGGAGCAGCATCGCCGTTTCGACGCCGCACTCGCCAACATGTCGCAAGGCTTGCTGATGTATGACGCCGACGGCAAGATGATCGTGCGCAACCGGCGTTTTCTGGAACTCTACGACGTCACCGCGGCGGACTTTCCGCTTGGAACAACGCACCGCGACGCGCTCGAACGGCTTCTGGAACTGGGCATCTATACGAAGATCGACGTCGACAGCGAAGTCGCCAAGACCGAAGCCTGCCTGGCGGCGGCAAAACCGCATTCGGCCTATCGCTATCTTACCGACGGCAGGACGGTTCTGGTCACACGACGGCCGATGAGCGGCGGCGGCTGGGTGGTGACCTTCGACGATGTCACCGAACGTCGCCGCACCGAAGAGCGTATGACCCACCTTGCGCATCACGACACACTGACCGGACTGCCCAACCGCTCGATGTTTCGCGAACGGCTCGACCTGGCACTGGAGGATGCGACGGCACCGCCGCTGGCGATCTTCTCTCTCGATCTCGACCGCTTCAAGGCGATCAACGACACCTGGGGACATCCTGCCGGCGACTGGCTCTTGAAAAGCGTGGCCGAGAGGCTGCAGTGTTGCCTGCACAATGAGACAGACATCGTCGCCCGCTTCGGCGGCGACGAGTTCGTCATCATGCAGTTCAATTCCAGGGGCGCCGATGCTGAAAAACTGGCGAAGCGCATCGTCGAGGCAATCGCAAAACCGTTTCGCGACAAGAGCCGGGACATGCATGTCGGCATCAGCCTGGGCATCG
The DNA here is from genome assembly GCF_056174585.1 of Mesorhizobium kamtschaticum. Lineage (NCBI taxonomy): Bacteria > Pseudomonadati > Pseudomonadota > Alphaproteobacteria > Hyphomicrobiales > Phyllobacteriaceae > Mesorhizobium > Mesorhizobium kamtschaticum. The sequence goes on from NZ_CM149691.1 coordinate 5,798,171, forward strand.
CCGTCTTCCCTGACGATGGCAGGGACGCCGACACGCTGCTGAAGAACGCCGATACGGCGCTCTATCGGGCGAAGAGCGAAGGGCGAAACCTCTGTCGCTTCTTCGAGACCGCAATGGACGCCGTCGTGCAGGCCCGCCGGGCGCTGGAGGTCGACCTTGAGGCCGCGCTGTCGCGCCAGGAATTGGACCTCGATTTCCAGCCCATCATGCACATCGCCTCCGGCGAGATCATCGGCGCGGAGGCCTTGATGCGCTGGCATTCGCCAGCACGGGGCACTGTCACGCCGGACGCATTCATTCCAGTCGCCGAAGAAACCGGACTGATCGTGCCGTTTGGCGAATGGGCGCTGAGGACGGCCTGCACGGCGGCGGCAAGCTGGCCCCCCGGCTTGCGCATCGCGGTCAATGTCTCGGCCGTCCAGCTCAAAAGCGGCGGTTTTGCCCGTGACGTCATCTCGGCTCTGGCCTTTTCCGGCGTGCCGGCCCCACAGCTGGAGCTGGAAATCACCGAAACGGTGCTGATGGACGAGAGCAAAGCCGTGCTGAAGACGCTGCGACAGTTGCGCGAACTCGGCATCCGCATCGCGCTGGATGATTTCGGCACCGGCTATTCCTCGCTCGGCTACCTCCGGCGTTTCCCGGTCGACAAGATCAAGATCGATCGCTCCTTCATCCGCGACATGGGCAATCGCGACACGGCGGCGATCGTCCGCACCATCATCGGGCTGGGCAATGAGCTTGGCATCGTTGTCACCGCCGAGGGCGTCGAGACCGAGGTGCAACTCGACATGCTGCGCGACAATGGCTGTGTCGAGGCACAGGGTTATCTGATCGGCGTGCCGTCAAAGGCGGCGGACATCCAGCGTCTGTTGAAGTCGCGTGCGCTGCACAGCCAGACCGGCTGATCCGTTCAAGGGCATATCGTCGAGCTCTTCAGCCGCGCCCTCTATTGTGGGATTGGTTGCCAACTTGGTCTCGACAGGCGGGCAGCCATGAAGCCGGCGACGGCTTCGACTTTGGCCGGCCGCGCCCGTGCTGATGGCGTGACGAAATACAGCGCGCCCCTTGGCAACGTCCAGTCGGTGAGGATCGCTTCCAGACGCCCGTCGGCAAGATATTCGCTGGCAATGAACTCCGGCAACTCGGCTATTGCCATCCCAGCCAGCACCGTTGGAACCAACGCTTCAGCATTGGTCACACGCAACGGCCCTGACGGCGTGACGGCCTCTTCGTCACCTGCGGCATTGCTGAAATGCCAGACATCCTGGCGCGGCCGATAGGCATAGCCAAGACAGTGATGCGCGTCGAGGTCGCGTGGCTTGCCTGGACAGCCGTGCCTGGCGAGATAGGACGGTGCCGCAACGATGAACGGAGCTATGTTGCACAAGCGCCGGGCAACCAGCGAGGAATCTGGCAACACGGCAATCCGCAGCGCTGCATCGAACCCATCTCCGATCAGGTCGACGACTTCGTCACTCAGATGCATATCGATCGACACGTCAGGATAGAGTTTGAAGAAATCTGGAAGCAACGGCGCCACCCACCGCAACCCGAACGCCATCGGCACGGCCAGACGCACAAGGCCGCGCGGACTGGCCGACAGCTCGCGGGCCGCATTCTCGGCATCCTCCGCATCACGATAGAGACGGGACGCACGCTCGGCGAGCCGATGACCGAAATCCGTGAGCGCCAGGCGCCGCGACGTCCGATTGAAAAGCCGCGCGCCAAGCCGCTCCTCCAGCCGGCTGACGCCACGTGACACTGTTGCGACCGATAGGCCGAGCACGCGCGCGGCGGCGGCAAAGGACCGCTCTTCCGCGACTTTGGCGAACATGGCCAAACCTTCGAAATCCGGGATTTTCGACATCACCAATCCTGCAACGATTGTTTGCAAGCATTGCTATTTCGAAAGGATCCAGCTGTCCATATGTCTCTGTCACCCCCACAACAGGAGTGACGAAAATGACTGGGAAACTCGAAGGAAAGATCGCCGTGGTTACCGGCGGCAGCAGCGGCATCGGTCTTGGCATCGCCAAGCGCTTCGCCGCCGAAGGGGCGCATGTCTACCTTACCGGACGGCGACAGGCCGAGATCGACAAGGCTGTCGCGGCAGTCGGGAAGAATGCCACCGGCATCCAGGCCGACTCGACCAGTTTCACCGATCTCGACCGGCTCTATGCCGAGGTGAAAGCGCAAAGCGGCCGTATCGATGTGCTTTCGGTCAATGCCGGCGGCGGTTCGATGTTGCCGCTCGGTCAGATAACCGAACAGCACTTTGACGAAACGTTCGACCGCAATGTCAAAGCCGTGCTTTTCACGGTGCAGAAGGCGCTCGCACTGTTGACCGAAGGCGCCTCGGTGATCCTGACCGGTTCGACCGCCGGCTCAACCGGTGCGGCGGCGTTCAGCGTCTATGGCGCGTCAAAGGCGGCACTGCGTAATTTTGCCCGCAGCTGGATAATCGACCTGAAGGAGCGGCGGATACGCGTCAACATCCTCAGCCCCGGCCCGACCCGTACAACGGGCCTGGCTGAGCTTGCCGGCCCCGAAGCCGAGCACCAGAAGGGCTTGCTCGATTTCCTTGCTACCCAGGTGCCGATGGGCCGGCTGGGCGATCCCGATGAGATCGGCAAGGCGGCGGTGTTCCTGGCCTCGGACGATTCCAGCTTTGTCACTGGTGCCGAGCTGTTCGTCGACGGTGGCATCGCTCAAGTCTAGTCGCTCACGCCGGTCGCGTCCTTAAGGGGCGCGCCCGGCATACCGGCACACCTTGGCCACATCAGCGCAATGTCTCGATGTATTTCTCATGGAAGCTGACATAGCCGGGCTCGACCACTTTCAGATGCCGCTCGATCAGCGCGTGAAACTGCGGCAGTTGATGAAACGGCACACCGGGATAGGCATGATGCTCGGCATGGAACGGCATGTTCCAGGCCAGCTTGCGCACGACCCAATTGGTCAGCGTGGTTCTCGTGTTCTCCAGCATGTTGGCGACGAACGGACAGCGGCCGTGCTCGGCCAGGAGGTAGAGGCGCAGAAAGGGCTGACCAAGCAGCGCGGGAATGATCCAGACATAGACAAGCACCGTGAGCCGGAAATAGACGGCGATCAGAATGACGACGGCGTAGAAGGCAATCATGGCGCGCGCCTCGGCACGTACCTTGGGTCGGCCTTTCGGCGGCACATAGCTTTCCTGACTGTGACCAAAGGCATTGGCGTAGAGCGTCTTGAGATGGCCCCACCACAGCGGGATGCCGGAAACATGCACGAGGTACTGCCGCAGGGTGTCCGGTTTGGGAAAGGCCAGCTCGGGATCGTTCTGCGGATCTTGCGTGAAGCGATGATGGGCGAAATGGAAGTAACGAAACCAGTCGGCCGGCAGCGCCAGCGCCACGCTGCACACCCGCGCCACGACATCGTTCAGCCACTGCGTCTCGAAGGCCGTGCGATGAACCGTTTCGTGCAGCAGAGTGAACAGGAAGACGATCAGGATGCCTTGCGGCAACATCAGCAACGGCCAGAATGGCACTTTCGCGGCGATCAACGACCCAATGATTAAAATCGCACCCCAATGGGCGCCGAGTTGAACGAGACCCGCGGCGTCGGACTTGGCGGTCAGGCGATTGCGCTCTTCCGGGGTTAATGACGCGATTATGTCGCGATGATCCATCGGCTTCGATCCAGGCTGGAGATTTGATGGGGCCCACTCTAGCCGGTGAAAAAGCTTTCCAAAAACGACGATTCCTGCGATTTAGATAAGCTAAACTTATCTATCTGGTCATCATGGTCACACCTCCATCCCTGAAAGGACTGCAAGCTTTCGAGGCCGCGGCACGCACGGGCAGCTTTGCCGCGGCGGCGGAAGAGCTTTCGGTCTCGGCGGCCGCCGTCAGCCAGCTCATCCGCACCGTCGAGGAACAGATGGGCCGCAAGCTGTTTCACCGGGTCAACCGCCGCGTGGTCCTCACCGAGGCCGGCGTGGAAATGCTGCCACGGCTGACCATGGCCTTCCAGGAAATCGGCAGTGTCTCGCGTGAACTGGGCGGCGATGCATTTCGCCCACGCCTGGTGGTCTCGGTGCCGCCATCCATGGCCATGGGCTGGCTTTCGCAGCGTCTCGCCGGCTTTGTCGCAAGCCATGGCGCCGCCGATATATCGCTGCGCGGTGATGACGACCCGGTGCCGTTCGACCGCGAGCTGATCGACATCAGGCTGTCTTACGGTCCGCATTACCGCGAGCACCCGACCGAGGACATCGCCCGAGACGCCGTCTATCCCGTCTGCGCGCCGGGGCTTGCCCGCGGGATCAAGGTGGATGGCGGTCCGCTCGCCGGGCTGCCGCTGATCCACACCGACTGGGGACCGACCGGCGCCTCATTTCCGTCCTGGCGCAACTGGTTCGAGGCTGCCGGTGCCCAGCCCGGCCGGGCAGCGCAGCGGGGCCTGTCGGCCAACTCGTCGCGCGCGGCACTCGACCTCGCCATTTCGGGACTGGGTGTGGCGTTGGCACAAGGCGTTTACTGTGCCGAGGCGCTGGGGGACGGCAGGCTGGTCCGCCCCGCCGCCAAGGCGATCGCGTTGCGCCAGCCCTATTGCCTAACGATCCCGGAGCGCAGCGCCAGGCGCGATGTCGTGGCGGCGTTCCGCGATTGGCTGATCAAGGAATGCCAGCGATCGATTGGATCACCGGCGCTGCGTTCCCACGACAGCCTCTGACCGGCAGGCGCCGGTCAGAGATGGCTGGCCAATGCCGCTGTCATGTCCTTGCTCGTTGCCACGGGAACGATCTCGAACTCGACCAGATCGTTCCATTCGATAGCCCACCGCTGCAGCACTGTGACGTCATCGGCCTCGACCAGCAGGAAGCAGCGACTCATATCCGCCGCGATCCAGCTGTGGTGCACGACAAGCTCATCCGGCTTCAGGCGGCCGCGATCGCGGAAGCGGCGGTAGATCTCCTTGCGGTCGCAGCCGGTGAAATCCTCGATCACAATGAACTGCATGTTTTCCCCTTGGTTGAACTATTGTCGCCCCGGCCGGTCGAGCCGCTCCAGGAACCACTGCGTCAGCCGGACCCAGACCTCATCCTTCTCGCCGGAATCTTCCCAGCCATGGTCGAGATTGGGGTTGTCGTTGACCTCGATGACGAAGACGCCGTCCTTGGTCTCCTTGAGGTCGACGCCGTAAAGGCCATCGCCGATGCAGCGTGCCGCCTTGACCGCGGTCTCGACGACATGGGCCGGTGTCTCCTTCAGCGTGAAGGTCTTGATGCCACCCTGGTCGGGCTTGCCATTGGCCTTGTGGTTGACGATTTGCCAGTGCTTCTTGGCCATCAGATAGTGCACGGCAAACAGCGGCTGGCCGCCGAGCACGCCGACGCGCCAGTCATATTCGGTCGGAATGAATTTCTGCGCGATCAGAAGGTCGGAATCCTCTAGCCACTCGGTCGCAAGCCGCGTCAGCTCCTCCAGATTCTCGCATTTCTTGACGCCGCGCGAGAAGGAGGAATCCGGGATCTTCAGCACCAGCGGAAAGCCCAGTGTCTGCGCCGCGAGTTCGAGATCCGAGGTGCCGGCGATCATCACCGTCGGTGGCACCGGCACCTTGTTGTAGGCCATCAGCTCGTTGAGATAGACCTTGTTGGTGCAACGGATCATCGACAGCGGATCGTCGATGACCGGCATGCCTTCCTGCTGGGCACGGCGGGCGAAACGATAGGTGTGGTTGGAAATCGAGGTGGTCTCGCGGATGAACAGCGCATCGTAGTTCGCGAGCTTGGCAAGGTCCTTCCTGGTGATGGGCTCGATTTCGACCCCCATCTTTTCGGCGATCTTGGCCCAGTAGCGCAGCGACGAGATTTCCGACGGCGGCAATTCCTCATGCGGATCGACCAGCGTGGCGAAGGTGTAGCGCGCCGGCGTGCGCCCCTTGGTGTCGCGCCATTCGCGGTTGGTGTAGGTCTCCAGGCACTGGATGAAGCTTTTTCTTCGTCCTCGGTCATCCGCGCCAGCGGATGGAAGCCGATCTTGCGGATCGAGGCCCATTCGGCGCTGTCCTTGATGTGGACCTCGAGTGCCGGCGCCCGGAACCAGTCGAACAACAGCTTGGCGAAACGGTCCCACACCTTGGAGGGGCCGATGCCGAAAAAGATGCAGACCTTGGCCGGAAAGGCGCCGCCGAGATCCTTGCGGCATTTGTTGAGCGCCAGTTCCAGTTCCGGCAACGCATGCTCGTAGAGCTTGCGCTCCGACAGGTCGATCATCGTCTCGACGGTCGGAATGACCTTGTGGCCGCGCGAGCTCGCCAGCAGCGAGGCATAGTAGCCGCGGCTCTGGTAGCCATAATTGTTCGACAGGTTGATGACCTTCGGCCGCTGGCCGCGAAACAGCGAGGGATGCGCGAGATAATCACGATTGGTGATGATCTTGTGCGGTGTCGCCACCTGGTCGAGATCGCTCTGCCGGCCGGTAAGGATGACCCAGGTCATTGTGTGTCGCGCTTCCCCAGAGTGATGGCGGCACGCAGTCCGTCGCGGCCGAACTGCGCCATGTTCATGAAGATGCCGTAGGGCACGGGAATGTTGGCGGCATCAAGGATGGTCTCCTGCCTTTCGTCCTCGACCCAGGGATCGTGGATCAGAATATGGTCGCCATCATCGCCGATAGCCAGCACCCAGTGCGGCACCTTCTTGCCGAACATCAGGAAGCCGCTGATCAGCACCAGCACCAGTTTCCCCTCGGCGATCGCGGCTCTGATGTCATCGATGCTGAATGAGCGGTAATTCACCGGGATGCCGTAAAGTTCCGCGCGGCGGCGAAAGTCGACCTGGGCCAGTTCCATCACCCGGCGCTTGTCCTCGCTGCGCACCGATTGCAGGAACAGCGCGCCATAGAAGGAAACGAAGATCTCCGCCGCGAGCCCGCTTTCGTATCCAGAAACAGCCAGGCCGAATGGTTCGCAGCCGCCCGGCCCCGACATCATGAAGACGGTCGTCGCCTCACGCCAGAGGCGGATTTCCATCACCGGGTCGGGCACGAAGCCCCGGTCGAAATTGGCCATGGCCATCATCAGGCAGCATGGGCCGCAGGTGAATTCGCAGGTCTGCTGATAGAACGGCACCCTGGTGGCGATCGGAATGTCGCCGCGCAAGGTTTTCTCATAGCGAAGCGCGGTTGCGCCGTCCTCGTAGTAGCCCGGCTCTCGGCCGATCTTGCGGTAGCCGGCCTGCTCGTAGATGCGGATGGCGCGGCTGTTGTCCTCACGCACTTCGAGACGCAGCATCATGCGGTCGTGTTCGAAGGCAGCGTCTTCCGCCGACGTGAGCAGCATGCGGCCGACACCCAGCCCGCCAAAAAACGGACCCGTGGCTATGGAGTAAAGCCGCGCCACCCCACTGCCCTTGCGAAACAGCACGATCGCATAGCCGGCGACGCGGCCATCGACTTCGGCGACCAGCGTCTCGGCAGTCTCGCGCTCGATGAACAGGCGAAAGGAGCGACGGGAAATGCGATCGCTCGAGAAAACGGCTTTCTCGATGGCGGCGAGATCATCGACGTCAGACGCGCGGGCCGTGCGGATCTCGGCAGGCATGCGACTTGAGAAAACCTCGATTGCGTTGCGGAAACGGCCCCGGTCAAAAGCGTCGCAAACACCGGCCGAAGCGCCGGTATTCATCAAGCGCTATCGCTCCTTGATTAGGGCCGAATTGTGACAGTTTCCGCGGCGGCAAGGAAGCGCGCGGGCTTTGAACAGGATCGCTGTTTTGACAGGCCATCGGTTGCAAACAATTGCGGCCAAATCAGCTTGCGATGCCAGCCAGAAGCTGGCCATAGGCGCTCTTGGCCACGACCGCCAATTGCTCGCGCGGCAGCGAGCCGACGACGGCGCAGCCATAGCCCTTGTCCAGCCAGTAGACCGCCTGCGGGCCGTCTTGCGCCGAGGCATAGGTGCCCTTGGCGTTCTCCGTCGATTCCGCCGTGACGAAGAGCGATATGCGTTCGCCCTTGTCGTCCTCGTAGAGCAGCATCGCGGCCTTGGCTTCTCCGGCCGGCAACAACCGGCCGCCGACCAGTTGAAAACCGTTCGCGGTCAGATCCGGCGCTACCAGCTTCAGCCCAACCCGGTTGGACAGCCAGGTCTGCAAATGATCCTTGTCGCTGGCCGGCACTTCCACCGCGTGCCGCTTCTCGGCGGCGTAGATGACATGGGCGGCAATCGCCTGCTCGGCGAGCCGATCCTCCGCCGGATCCTCCTGTCCGGCGCTGTCAATGCCGGCAAAATAGCCGCCAAATCCACCTGTGGCCAAGAGCACGGCCGCGGCCGCGGCAAGCCACCAGCGCGAGCGCGGCACCACAGCCTTAACAGGCGCTTCGCCGAGCACCACCTTGCGCAAGCGCGCGGGAACAGGCTCATCCAGCACGCCGGCAAAGGCCGAGCGCAACGCCTCCCGGTCGGCTGTGAAACGGGCGCTTCTCGCCTTCATCTCGGGATTGGCATCGAGCCAGGCATCATAGGCGGCACGCTCGTCGGCCGGCAGTTCGCCGTCGTGCGCCATATGGATGTCACGTTCGGAGAAATCGCGGCGGATCATTTCTCGACGATCCTTATCGTGCGGCGACGCGCCGTGTCATCGAGCAACCCGCGCAATTCCTCACGCCCGCGCGCAATGCGCGACATCAGCGTGCCGGCGGGTACGCCCAGAATGTTGGCGGCCTCGGCATAGGAAAAGCCTTCGATGGCGACCATGACAAGGGCCGCGCGGCGATCGGGGCTGATCGCCTGCAACGCATCGATGATCTCGCGTGAGGCGATGCCTTCCAACTGCTCGGCCGGCTGGGCAACCGCCTCGCCCGCTTCCAAGGGAAGCATCGCCGCTTCGCCGCGGCGGTTCACCTTGCGCATCTGGTCGATGAACAAATGATGCATGATCGTAAACAGCCACCTCCTGGGGCTTTCTCCCGTCTGCCAGTTGTCGAGCCGCATGAGTGCGCGCTCGAGGCAGTCCTGAACGAGGTCGTCGGCAGAATCGCGGTCGCGCAAAAGCGAGCGTGCGTAGCGGCGCAGGCGCGGTATTTCGCCAAGGATTGCTGCCTTCTTTTCGTCCATGACCGCTGGTTCTGAGGTCGCCCTTGTTGATCCCGATTGAACGCGCCTTCCCGGCGTGACGCAAGCGGCCAGCGCGAAGCGGTCCAACGCCCCGGTCACCCAAGCAATGAGATAACGAGCCCATTGGCCGATTTATTCCCGGCCGGACGGAAATCTTATTGTTCTTGCTTGCCTTTACCCATTTTCCTTCGCCGCCCGCGTCAGCAGCCGCTGGTAGAACAGGCCGATGCCGATCAAAACCGCGCCCAAGCCGATGAAAGACAGCGCCCGCAGCACGCCTTCCAGCTCCGACATGTCGAAGAGGAAGACTTTCAGCACGGCGATCGCGATCAGCGCGGCGGAGGCAATGCGCAGCACCTGCGACTTCAGCCAGACGCCGGCGGTGAGCAGCGCCACGCCAATCACCAGCCAGAGCGCCGAATAAGTGTAGGTCTCCAGCTGGCCGAGGCCGCTCCACAGGCCGATGAACTCGCCCTTGAACAGCCGCCTCACCGACAGCGTGGCATAGGCCAGGGCAAGCACGGCCGCCACCACCGCCAACATCTGCGCATACCATTTCGGCCGCTTGTCGCGGGCGTACAGCGCCAGCCCACCGGCGGCGACCGCCGGCAGGAGATAGGCGAGGAACAACAGGTTGAACACCGGGATCTGGCCGGTCGATTCGTCGGTGAACAGCGGGTTCAGCACCACGAAATGCCGGATAACAATGAACGCGACCGAAACCACGCCGGCGGCCATCGAACCATAGCGCAGCACCGAGCTTGGCGAGCGCATGTCGATGGCGACCAGGATGGCGCCGGCGCCGATGGCAATCAGCGTGTAGACCGCCTGCTCGGCGAGCGTCATCGCACCCGTGTCGATGACGCCGCCATGCATGGCGTGACGTACCAGCATGGCAACGGCAAGCAGCGCAAACAGCGCCGTCGCCGCTTCCATGGCGAGGCGCGGCCGGCCATTGGTGGTGCGGGCGAGCTGCCAGGCGGCGAAGCCGAAGGCGAGCGCCGGCACGCCGTATCCCGGCAGCAGCCAGTTGAACACCGGCGTCCTGGAGAGGAATTCGGCGCCGACGATGGTCGGATCGAAGGCGACACGGCCAAGCACGGCGATCACCGCGCCAACCGCAATCCAGCCAAGCACTGGATAAGCGCGCCAGCGCGTCGCCAGCGCCGGCACGATGGCCGCGGCACCGAGCAGAATGGTGGTCCAGCCGGAATCGAAAGCCATGTGCAGCATCAAGAGGCCGGCGATCGCCGCGCCGCACAGGGCAAACGACACCGCCAGGCCGCCCTTGAGAGGCGGTTCTTCGGCGCGCGCGATCCACTCGCCGCCGGCGGCGAAAACCACGACCAGAAGGGCCGCAACCGCGGTATAGGCAAGGTCGCGATCGAGATTGCCGTAGGTCAGCCATAGCGTCAGCATGATGAGCAGCGGCGCGGCGATGCCCCATGCCGCCCAGCATGCCGCGCGGATCTGCGCGACGGCGGCGAAACGGCGGGCGGCCCAGAAACCCGCGCCGACGAAGACCAGGCCGAGGCCAATGCCGATGCGCAGCGTCAAGGGATTTCCGGCGGCCACCTGCAGGCCGTCAAAGCCTATGTTGCCCTGGGACAAATCGGAGCCGATGGTGGCCGGCGGAATGATGCCGAGATAGATCATCACGCTCACCACCCCGGCGGCATGCAGCAGCGGGACGGCGCGCGGCCGATAGAGTGCGGTGGCGACAAGGGCGACGATGACCAAGGCGCCCGGCAAGGCATCGCCGGCCGCGACAAGCGTGGAGTCGACGGACAGGCCCAGCGCCGAAAACGCAACAAAAACGCCCGGCACGATCGATGGCCAATCGAAACCCGTTTTTGCAGTTTCCTCTTCGCCGCCACGACTGCGCAGCCAGACAAGGGCAAGCAACGCCAGCGTCACCGCGTCGATGAACAGGATGACGGCAAGGTCGGCGCCGGGCGCGTTCGTCATGTAGGCGATGGTCCAGAGACCGGTGCCGAAGAAGGCCGCCGCCATCAGGAATTTCCAGTCGCGCATGCGGGCGATCACCGCGGTGGCGGCAAGCACGATGGCGAGATAGACGAACAGCGCCCATGGATTTGGCGCCTGCGAGGACACGAGCGCCGGCGTCGCCATGGCACCGACGAGACCGATGCCGGCCAGGGCCAGGCCATGGACCAGGGCAGCTGCGATCGTCGCCACGCCGATGGCGCCGAGCAGCGTGAAGGCAAGCGCCGGGCCGATGAAGCCATAAATGCCATGGGCGGCATAGACGGTGCCGAACAGGATGAAGGCACCCGCCGCCGTCAGGATCGCCGGAATATAGGCGCCGGCAACGCCTTGCACCGGCACCTTGAAGCCGGTGCGGCGAATGAACTCGCCGCCGGCGACCAGTACCAGCCCGAGCACCGCTGCCATGGTGAGCCGCACGCCGGGGCCGAAAATGCCAGCCTCGATGGTGTAGCGGATCAGGAACAGGCCACCCAGCGCCAACGCGATGCCGCCGACCCAGACCGCCCAGCGCGTGCCGAGCGCCGTTTCGATATCCGGCTTGCCGTGCGCTTTGACCGGCGGTGTCGGCGCCGCGGGTTCCACTGCCTTCGGCTCGCCCGCGGCCCACGGGCCGGACACAGCGTCGCTGGGCACAGCTACCGTCTCAGGCGCCGGCGCTTGCCCAGCGGTGGCCTCGCTCACCGCAGGCGAAGCCATGGCGGCAGCTACTGCTGGAACCACATCGGCGGGTTCGCTGTCCCTCGCGGCCTGCCCGGATGGCTTGACCACCGGCGGCACGGCGCCCGAAAGGACGAGACTGCGCAGCGCGCCAAGCTCGCGCTCGACAAGGCCGATGCGGCTCTGCTGACGCGAAATGATGACGAACAAGGCAATGATGGCGACAAGGCCGATCAGGCTTTCAAACATGGCGGTTCCCCCAAACCAGGCCAGTTTTCACTGACGTTTCATCTCACTGACATTCAAATGCGGCGGCTAAACGGCTTAAAAACTCAACGTGCCGCCAGATTGGCGGCTGGAAATATCGAACATGTCTCGGTGCCGAAAGCCAGCAGCTTGCCGCCGGCATCCCTGAGCGTCGCTTCCGAAACGGCAAGCGTGCGGCCTTTGTGGACCACCTTGCCTTCGCAGACCACCTCGCCGGTCCTGGGCGTGATCGGCCGCGTGAGATCCACCATGAACTCCGCCGTCGTGTAGGCCTCGCCCTTTTCGAGCAGCGTCTGCAAGGCGCAAGCCAATGCCGAATCGAGCAGCGTCGCCGCCCAGCCGCCATGCACGCCGCCGAGCGGGTTGAGGTGGCGCTCATTCGGCACGCCACGGAACACCGCTCGACCTTCCGACACTTCGGTCAGCGCGAAGCTGAGCTGGAACGAGATCGGCGGTGCCGGTATTTGCCGTCGATGATTCGCTGCAGCAACTCCAAGCCAGTGTATTTCAGGATGTCGGCGTGCGGAATGGTGCCGAGGCCGAGCGGCGAGACCCGGCCCGGATAAAGCTCGACTTCGCTCATGTGATGATTTCTCTGGCTGCATTTTCTCCGGCAATGGTTTTGCGCGCTGCATAGTGCTTGCGCAGCGCGGCAAGGAAGCCGGCGCGGGCATCGGGCTGTTCGATGGCACGCGGCTCGTAGACGTGGCGGCCAAGAAGAAGCCGGTGAGCCGGAAGGCGTCCTCGACCGCCGCTGGATCGGCGCGCAGGCCGGAGCCGCGCTGCAAAAAGGCCGGCAGCGCCAGCATCTTGTCGTGCCAAGGCGCGCCGGCTTCTGCCGAGACCGCACGGCCCGACTTCGGCGAAACATAGGCAAGGTCCTGCTTTGTGCCGGTGGCGGCGCATTGGCTGAGATCGAGGCCGAAGCCGAGTTCATCGAGAATCAGAAGCTCCAAGCGCGCCACCAATTCGCCGGCGGCATCGGCATCGTCGAGATGGACGATCATCACGGTGAGCGCCTCGTAGAGGCCGCCATGAGCATCGCGCTCGGGTAGCAGGCGCAGATGCGCGGCCATGGTCTGCAGTCCGTAGACGGCGACGGCGCTATCCATCAATCGGGCAGCGTTCATCTCGATCGCCTCGACCTGGAAGGTGCCGAGATGCTCGTCGAGCCGCGCCCGCCACAGAAGATCGACGCGATTGCCAGGCTGGAGAACGGGTTGCTGCTTGCGCGAGCGGCCGCCGCGGACGAGGCCGAGATGACGGCCATGCGCACGTGTCATCACCTCGAGAATGGCGCTGGTTTCGCCATGCTTGCGGGTGCCGAGAATGATTCCCTCGTCGCGCCATTCCATGCCGGAGCTTTTCACCGATCGGGTGACGAAATCAAGGTATGGGCCCGGCGCCGGGGCCAACGCTCGCAAGAACACATAAAAAACCGCCCGCAGCGATACGCTGCGGGCGGCCTGGTAAGGTCAGTCGATCGATTAGAAGTTGCGCTGGAAGCGGAGGATGCCGCCGAGGCTGCTCTTCTTGGTAGCCTTGGTCCAGTTGTTGAAGTCGGCGTCGTCGAACTTACCTGCATTGAGGTAGTCGACTTCAGCAGTGACCGTAAAGCCGGGCACAACGGTATAGGCAACGTTGGCGGCGATGCCGAGGTTCTTCCAGTCATCATAGGAGACCTGGGCATTGAACGCAGTCTTGTCGTTCAACTTGTAGGTGCCGCCGCCCCAGACTGCCCAGTTGCCGCCCCACTGCTTGTAGAAGCCGCGACCTTTTGCATTGACGAAGTTGGTTGGATCGTTGAGGTTGTTGTCCGAGCCGTAGCCCCCCATGATGAACAGCGAAAATGCCTTGCTGACATTCACGTCCAAACGAACCTTGCCGGCCACTTCCTCGTAGTTGCTGTCATAGGCGACGACGCCTGTGATCGCGCCCCAGTCACCCTTGTACTTCAAGCCGCCGACCACATGCGGCACGTAGCTGTCGATGGTGCCGGTGCCAGCGCCTTCTTCAAGCGAAACCAGCCCCGTCAGCCCGTTGCCTCCGTCGAAGTAGTACTGAACGACGTTGCTCTCCTGCCCGCCATACGGAACCAGAGTATCCTGGATGACGTTGCCGGCATAGCCGATGAACGTATCGAAAGCTGTATCGTCCTTGCCGACGCGCAGGCCGCCAAGCTGAATCCAGGCGAAACGCAGCGAAATAGGCGTCTTGTTAACGGCCTGCCAGTCATTGGCGCTGCTAGCTTTTTGATTGGTATAGTCGCCAGACTTGTTGCCGAAATTGATGCGCGTCTCGGTGTAGGTCTTCAGGGTGCCGAGTTCGGTTTCCTGGCCGGTCCAGGTCTTCAGCGTGAAGCGGGTGTTCTTGTAGTAGGTCGAATGATCGTCACCGGCATTCATGCGATCCGGGACATGGTTGACACCATCCAACGAGCCGGCATCACCGACGCCGATATCGTAACGGACATAGCCGCCGATGCGCAGGCAGGTTTCGGTGCCCGGAATGTAGAAGTAGCCGGCGCCGTAGACGTCGCAGATCTTGACGTATTCGGCCGGTTCCGGCTCGGCGACGACAACCGCGTCCGCGGCGCGAGCGCCGGAAACCGCGATCAGGGCCGCGGCTGAGCCGAGAAGGAGGCTCTTGATGTTCATTTTCTGACCTCTCCAGTCAAAGTTAAAAATGGCTTCGGATTTGTGGCTGGCGGATATGTTTTCCCGCCTCACCCCCACAACGAAAAAGGCTCGCACCGCGTCCCCTTTTCGCGGCGAACATACCCATCAATCTTCCGCGTTCAATGACGGTTTTGGAAATAAAGGCGATTCTGTGAACAGATTAATGCTGTGTTGCACAAATAACACTGGCCCATATGACGAATGGCACAATTGGCACAACGTCATATATTCAATATATATTCGGATAGTTTCTCGGCTAACTATGTGTCCTGCACGAGATATTTCCAATCATTAGCCTAAAAATGGCATTTTTTGGCTACTTGTCTTGAAAAGTAACTGTTACGTTTCGTTCAGCAGCTAGGCTGGCATCCTCCACCTGCGATGACGCAAAGGAACTCCAACGCCGCCTGCCAAGTCGGCCAAATCTCGCGAAGGCGACTCGAAACAGGCCGGCGCACGCTCCGGCGCTATCGATTGTGACAGCCACCGGCTCAACGTGAGCAGGTGCGGGACCGCTTTCTCAAGCCCAGCGCGACAAAAGCAGGCGAGTAACAAACAAGGGCGATCGCGGAATCACGTCAGGCTGAGTTCTCGTAATCGGCCAGCACTTCGCCGATCACCTGCCGAGACTTTTCGACTTCTGCCTGATCGTTCGTATGGCCAGCGACCGTGATCAGTGCCTTCCACAGCGCCCAGCCACGCCCGCGCGCCCAGGTCGCATCATCAACGGCAAGACCGGTGCGGAAAACCTCCCTGCTCTCACCCTCAAACAAGGTCCAGGCGATCACCATGTCGCAGGAGGGATCGCCGACGCCTGACGTGCCGAAGTCGATCACGGCGCTCAAGCGGCCGTCCTCGACGAGCAGATTTCCCGAGGCAACATCGCCATGGAACCAGACAGGTGGTCCCTGCCAGGTCGCGGCAAGGGCTGCTTCCCAAACGGCACTCGCCGCACTGGCATCGATGCGACTGCCGAGTGCGGTGATCGCTTGCCTTGTCTCGCCGTCATAGACGCTCAGCGGTCCGCCTCGAAAGAAGTTATGCTGGCCTGGCGACGGGCCGCCGTTCGGATCGATGCGTTTCAATGCAATCAGGAATCCGGCCAGATCCGCGGCGAATTTCGACAGATCGGCGATGTTCTCTCGCCTCGCGGTCTCGCCCTCGATCCAGCCATAGATGGACCAATGCCAGGGGTAACCGCCAGCCGGGACGCCCATCGCCAGCGGTACCGGGATGGGCAGAGGCAAAAGCGGCGCCAGCCGCGGCAGCCAGCGATGTTCCTTTTCCCCTTGCAGGGAATACGCGGCAGCGCTTGGCAGCCGCACGGTCATCCCGTCGCCGAGATGAAAGGTCCTGTTGTCCCATCCGCCTGATGCAACCGGCCTGACGGCAAGATCCCTCCACTGGGGGAATTGCGTGGCGACCAACCGGCGGACCAAAGCCGTATCGATGGTGAGCTTGCCGTCCATTTAATGCGGGAATTCGAGACCCATCTCGCGGTAGCGCTCGGGGTCGTCGCCCCAGTTCTCGCGCACTTTTACGAACAGAAACAGATGCACCTTCTGTTCGAGGATGCCTGCTATTTCCATGCGCGCTGCCTGGCCGATGGCGCGGATGGTTTCGCCCTTGTGGCCGAGCACGATCTTCTTCTGGCTGTCGCGCTCGACATAGATGGTCTGGTCGATGCGCACCGAGCCGTCCGGCTTCTCTTCCCATTTCTCGGTCTCGATATGCGAGGAATAGGGCAGTTCCTGATGCAGCCGCAGATACAGTTTTTCGCGCGTGATTTCGGCCGCCAGCTGGCGCATCGGCAGGTCCGAGATCTGGTCTTCCGGATAATACCACGGGCCGGCCGGCAGCGCCTGCGCCAGATAGTCGAGCAGGTCCTTGCAGCCGGAGCCGGTCAGCGCCGAGACCATGAAGGTGCGCTTGAACGGCACCTTTTCGTTCGCTGCCGCGGACAGGGCCAGAAGCGTCTCGTGCTTGACCCGGTCGACCTTGTTGAGGATCAGCACCATCGGCTGGCGCACGTCCTTCAATCGCTCCAGGATCGCGTCGGCATCGCCGCGGATGCCGCGCTCGGCGTCGATCAGTAGAAGCACGATATCTGCGTCCTTGGCGCCACCCCAGGCGGTGGTGACCATAGCCGTGTCGAGGCGCCGCTTGGGCTTGAAGATGCCCGGCGTGTCGACGAACACGATCTGCGCATTGTCATGCGTGGCGATGCCGCGCACGATGGCGCGTGTCGTCTGCACCTTGTGGGTGACGATCGACACCTTGGCGCCGACCAACTGGTTGACCAGCGTCGATTTGCCGGCATTGGGCGCGCCGATCAGCGCGACGAAGCCGGAATGGGTGGCAGGGGCTTCGGCAGTTTCAATATCCGTCATGCCACGCTCCATACACCTTCGCGCAACAGAAGGGCAGCCGCAGCCGCCTGCTCGGCCTCGCGCTTGGAACGGCCGCTGCCTGTCGCCGGCTGAAATGCACCAACCTTGACGCTGACGGTGAACAACGGATCGTGGTCCGGCCCCTCGCGGCTGTCGATCTGGTAGGCAGGAACGGCACTCGCCGCCTGATGCGCCCATTCCTGCAATTCGGTCTTGGCGTCACGGCGTGCCGCGCCCGAAGCCTGCGAACGTGGCTGCCAGTATTTGTGGATGAAAGCGCTCGCCGCCTCCAGCCCACCATCGAGATAGAGCACGG
This sequence comes from Mesorhizobium kamtschaticum, assembly GCF_056174585.1. Classification (NCBI taxonomy): domain Bacteria; kingdom Pseudomonadati; phylum Pseudomonadota; class Alphaproteobacteria; order Hyphomicrobiales; family Phyllobacteriaceae; genus Mesorhizobium; species Mesorhizobium kamtschaticum. The sequence goes on from NZ_CM149691.1 coordinate 5,815,594, forward strand.
CGATCAGCGATTCCAAGGCGTCGGCGCGCAGATTGACGCGCTTGCGCCCCGCGAGCCCGCGCACATCCGATCCAGCGCGGATCAACTCCGGCAGCCCGATATCCTCGGCGATGTCCGAAAGCGCCTCGGCATTGACCAGTGCATTGAGCCGCAGAGACAACTCGCCTTCCGCCGCATCGGGAAACGCGGCCAGCAGCATGTCGGCAACAACCAGGCCGAGAACCCGGTCGCCGAGAAATTCGAAACGCTCATAATCGGTGCCGGCATTGGCGCTGCGGGCACTGGCATGGGTTAGCGCACGCTGCAGGCGCTGGCGGTCGGCAAAGGCATGGCCCGTGCGTTCCACAAGCGCTTCGGCGAGCGCATCGGCGGTCAGGCGTTTCGCCGCTGCCATCCCTAATTGACGAAGTGGAACAGGCGCGAAGCGCGCATCAGCGACGGCCATTTCCAGATTTCGAGCGGGCTTGCCTTGCCGGCAATCGAGAAGAAAACGAGATTGGCGCGGCCAACCAGGTTCTCCGCCGGAACGTAGCCGACCGTGAAACGGCTGTCGGCGGAATTGTCGCGGTTGTCGCCCATCATGAAATAATGGCCGGGCGGCACATCGAATTCACGCGTGTTGTCGCCGATCGAATTCGGATTGAGGTCAAGCGTGTCGTAGCTGACGCCGTTGGGCAGGGTTTCCCGGTAGACATCGATCGGCTGAGGCATTTCGGTGATGTCGGGATTGTCGATCTGGCCGGTCTTCACGCGTGGCACGCCGACGCCATTGATGAACAGCTGGCCGTTCTTCATCTGGATCTTGTCGCCAGGCAGGCCGACCACGCGCTTGATGTAGTCGACGGACGGATCCGGTGGGAACTTGAACACCACCACGTCGCCGCGCTTGGGCTCGGAGCCCCAGATGCGACCCGAGAAAATGTCAGGGCCGAAAGGCAGCGAATAGCGGGAGTAGCCGTAGGACCATTTGGTGACGAACAGATAGTCGCCTTCCAGAAGTGTCGGCCGCATCGATCCCGACGGGATCGAAAAGGGCTGGAACAACAGCGTGCGGATGACCAGGGCGAGCAAAAGCGCCTGGACGATGACGCTGACGGTTTCGCCAAGCCCGCCGGATTTCTTCTGAGATTTTTCAGCCACGCTCATGTCGTCCTCGATTGTGCGTTGGATGGTATAGAGTCTCGGCGCGCGCTGGGCAACGTCAATGCCGGTCGTCAGATGCAATCAATGTGGCGCTTCTTCGACGGGCAACGCCTCGATGATCACAAAGGCTTGAGCGAGGGGGAAATCATCCGTGATGGTGAGGTGGATCGCCGCCCGATGCCCTTTCGGCAGGATTTTTTGCAGCCGTACCAGTGCACCGCCGGTCAGTGCCATGGTTGGCGCGCCGCTGGGCAGGTTGACGACACCCATGTCGCGCCAGAACACGCCTTGCGCCAGACCGGTACCGAGCGCCTTGGCGCAAGCTTCCTTGGCGGCGAAGCGCTTGGCGTAGGAGGCGGCGCGGGCACGACGGTTCTCCGAACGCGCCTGTTCGATCTCGGTGTAGATCCTCTGGACGAAGCGCTGGCCGTGACGCTCCAGCGATTTCTCGATGCGCCTGATATCGATCAGATCGCTGCCGATGCCGATGATCATTGTGCGGCGGAACCAACGCTTCCGCCGGGATGAGACGATTGCGCGTGGCGCTGCGCGCGCTCGGCCAACCGCTTGCGCCTTTGCTCGCGAAAGACAGTCATGCCCCAGCGCGTGACACCGTAGAACAGGAGGCCGAACACCAGCCCGAGCGGCACCGCGCCGATCAGCATGGGCTCCAGCACGGGATGCCACAGTTTCGCGAAGGAAAGCGTGTGCAGCATCTCGCCCAGATGCGCCGGCGGACCATGCGCCGGCAGGCGATCGTGCAGGATGAGCTTGCCGGTTTCCCAGGATGCGCCCCACAGAATGGGAAAGGTCAGCGGATTGCCGAACAAAACAGCGCCGAGTGCCGCCGCCACCAGATTGCCGGCGATCACCCAGCACAGAACGGCGGCAATGATGAAATGGAAGCCCACGGGAAAGAACGAAGCGAAGACACCGGCCGCGACACCGGCGGCCACCGCATGCGGCGTGGCCTTCAGCCGCAGAATGCGCTTCGAGAAATACTGAAGCGAGCGCGAAAACGACCGGCGCGGCCACAGATAGGTGCGCACCCGCTCGAAAAGGCCATCAGGCTTGCGGCGACGAAAAAGCACTCTTGTCCTATTCCCGATAACTTACGGCTTACATGCCGACTGTTTCCAGCCGGACTTCGACCGCCACATCTTGCGCTTTACGGTCGCCCAAAGGCAATCGCCACTTTGATATAGCCATCTCGAACCCCCACAACAACCAAAGGCCAGCTGCTCAGCGACCGCACCGCCATAATTTTTGGTAAGGTTCCCTCTTCCAACACCGGACAATCACGGCGAATTTGAGAATGGCTTCGGCTTATTGTCGCAGCCGGATGCTTGAGACACTACCGCAAGTACTGGCTGACTTCGACAAGGTTGCCGTCCGGATCGCGAAAATAGACAGACATCATCTGACCCGGCGCCCCGATGCGTTCGACCGGTCCCAGTTCGAGCGCAACGTCATTGGCTTCGAGACGGGCACGGATTTCGTCGAGCGGCCGTTCGGTGATCAGGCAGAAATCGCCTGACCCTGGCGTCGGCACCTTCGCCTTCGGCTCGAAAGTGCGGCGGACTTCGTGGACATTGATCTTCTGGCTGCCAAAAGCCAGCGCCGTCGGTCGGCCCGGCGTATCGATGCGCTCAAAGCCCAGCACGCGCTGGTAAAAGGCGCAGGTCGCCTCGAGCGACGCCACCGTCAATACGAAATGATCGATGCCGACGATCATCGCCAATTTGCTTTCATGCATGTCGTCACTCCCAAAACCGCTGCACACTTTTGGGCGACATGCATGGTCAGATATTGCGGCTGCCGGGCTTGATCGCCGGCAGCGCGGCAAGCTCCGGCGGCAGCCGGTCCGGCGGATAGGCCGGAACCTCGTATTCGGCGAGCGCGATCAGCGGCACGCCGACATGGGTTTTGCCGGCCGAACGGTCGATGATGCAGGCGGCGGCCACCACCTCGGCGCCAAGCTCGCGCAGGCATTCGATGGTTTCGCGGATCGACAGGCCGGTGGTGACGATATCCTCGACGATGACGACACGGGCACCCCTGGCGATTTCGAAGCGGCGCAGGCGGAACTCGCCCCCTTCCCGCTCGACCCAGATCGCCGGCACGCCGAGATGGCGCGAGGTTTCGTAGGCCGGGATCAGACCGCCGATCGCCGGGCCGACGACATAGTCGATCTTGCCCGGCACCGCGGCGCGGATCTTCTCGGCCAGCGCCTTGCACAAGCGCTCGGTCTTATCGGCATGCATGAACACGCGGGCCTTCTGCAGGAAGACCGGGCTGCGCAGGCCCGACGTCAGGATGAAATGCCCCTCCAGAACAGCACCCGCCTCGCGGAAAATGCCCAGCACTTCATCGGTCTTCATTTGCGCCTATCCCCTCATAGATCAGCCGCGTCAGCCATTCACACGCCGTGCATCGCTGACGCTCGAATTGTCCTTGAGCTGCGACAGCAGCCGGTTGAGATGCTTCAGATCCCAGACTTCGAGATCGATCAGCATTTCGGTGAAGTCGGGTGCGGTGCGCACCATCGACAGCGTATGGATGTTGGCGTCGTTGGACGCAACGACCTGGGCGATATCGGCCAGCGATCCCGGCGCATTGATGGCGGTGACCGAGACACGCGCGGGAAAGCGTTCCTTGGTGCGTTCGTCAATGTCCCAGCGCACGTCGATCCAGCGCTCGGGCTGGTCGTCGAAGGCCTGCAGCGCCGGCGACTGGATCGGATAGATGGTGATGCCGGTGCCCGGCTGGACGATGCCGACGATGCGGTCGCCAGGCACTGCGCCTTCCGGCGCGAAGCGCACCGGCAAGTCGCCGCGCACGCCACGGATCGGCACTGCACCGTCGCGCGGCTGGTCCTTGTCCTTGCGGGCGGCGCGACCTGGAATCTGGAACAGCATGCCTGCAGCATTGCGGATCTTCGACCAGCCCTCCTCGCGCGGCTTGGGCGCTGCCGACGTGACACGCTCGTCCTTGTAGTCAGGGAAGACCGCCTTCATGACGTCGGTAGAGGCCAGTTCGCCACGGCCGACCGACGCCAGCACGTCCTCGATATCCTTGCGCGCCAGCCGGTGCAGCACCGGCTTCAGGCTTTCCTTGGTGAAGGTCTTGCCGGCCCGTTCGAAGGCGCGTTCCAGAATGCGCGCGCCAAGACCCGAATACTGCTTGCGGATGGCGTTCTTGGTGGCACGGCGGATGGCGGCGCGGGCTTTGCCGGTGACGACGACCGATTCCCACGCCGCCGGCGGCACCTGCGCCTTGGAGCGGATGATCTCGACCTCGTCGCCGTTTTTCAGTTCCGTCATCAGCGGCATGATGCGGCCATTGACCTTGGCGCCGACGCAGGTGTCGCCGACATCGGTGTGCACCGCATAGGCGAAATCGATGGGGGTGGCGCCACGCGGCAAGGCAATCAGCATGCCCTTCGGCGTGAAGCAGAACACCTGGTCCTGGAACAGTTCCAGCTTGGTGTTTTCGAGGAAATCCTCGGGATTGTCGCCTTCGGCGAGCTGCTCGATGGTGCGCCGCAGCCAGGCATAGGCGTTGGTCTCCTTCGAGATCGCATGGCCGGCACCGTTGGTCTTGCCGCCGGTGTCCTTGTAGATCGAGTGCGCCGCGACGCCGTATTCGGCGATCTTGTTCATCTCGCGGGTGCGGATCTGCAGTTCGACGCGCTGGCGCGACGGCCCGACGATGGTGGTGTGGATCGAGCGGTAGTCGTTCTGCTTCGGCGTCGAGATGTAGTCCTTGAAGCGGCCTGGCACCATCGACCATGTCGTGTGGATGGCGCCGAGCGCGCGATAGCAGTCTTCGACGCTGTCGACGACGACGCGGAAGCCGAAAATGTCGGACAGCTGCTCGAAGGACAGCGCCTTGGCCTCCATCTTGCGGAACACCGACCAGGGCTTTTTCTGCCGGCTCTTCACGCCGGCGTTGATGGCATGCTTTTCAAACAGCGCCGACAGCGCCTTTTCAATGTCGGTCAGCACGCCCTTGTTGCGTTCGAATATCTCGGCAAGCCGGGCGGTGACCGCGCGATAGGCTTCCGGATTGATGAAGCGGAAGGCGATCTCTTCCAGCTCCTCGCGCATGCCTTGCATGCCCATGCGCCCGGCCAGCGGCGCATAGATGTCCATCGTCTCCTCGGCAATGCGCAGGCGTTTGGCCTCGGGCATGTGGTCGAGGGTGCGCATGTTGTGCAAACGGTCGGCGAGCTTGACCAGCAGCACGCGGACATCTTCCGAGATCGCCAGCAGCAGCTTGCGCAGGTTCTCCGCCTGCTCGGCCTTCTTCGAGACGAGATCGAGCTTCTTCAGCTTGGTCAGGCCCTCGACCAGCTTACCCATTTCGGGGCCGAACAGATCGTCGATCTCGGCCCGCGTGGCCGTGGTGTCCTCGATGGTGTCGTGCAACAAAGCGACGGCGATCGTCGCCTCGTCCATGTGCATTTCGGTGAGGATGGCGGCGACTTCGAGCGGATGCGAGAAATAGGGGTCGCCCGAAGCGCGCTTCTGGTGGCCATGCTTTTGCATGGCATAGACATAGGCCTTGTTGAGCAACGCCTCGTTGACGTCAGGCTTGTAGCGCTGGACGCGCTCGACAAGCTCATACTGACGCATCATGGGCGGAATCTCGCGGTGCTGAAATGATTGATGCGCCGCACTAGCGTACGGCGCATCTCATAGATAGCCACGAAACTGACTGGACGGAAGTGCCGGAAACGTATTCAGGCAGGTCCAGAGCACTCGCTTAGTAGTCGTCGCTCTTTTCCGGGGGAACCAGACCCTCGATGCCGGCGAGCAGGTCTTCCTCGGTCATCCGATCGAACGTGACATTTTCCTCGGCATCATCGGTGTCGGCGGCCGCAACGGCGCCGCTGGTCTGGTCGGCGATCACCTCGCCATCGGCTTCGGGCTCATCGACCTCGACATGCTTCTGCAGCGAATGGATCAGATCTTCCTTGAGATCATCGGGCGACAGCGTCTCGTCGGCGATCTCGCGCAAGGCGATAACCGGGTTCTTGTCGTTGTCGCGAGGAACGGTGATCTGCGCGCCCTGGCTGATCTGGCGAGCACGGTGGCCGGCCAAAAGCACCAGCTCGAAGCGGTTGTCGACCTTGTCGATGCAATCTTCAACGGTTACGCGGGCCATGGACTGCCCCTTTCATGCCTGGATTTGATGGAAAACAGGCGCGGTCCATAACCCGAACGCCGTCAAAATACAAGCATCATGCCAAAGTCGGCGCTGCAGGGCACTCAATCGCGCGGTCAAACACCCGATTGAAGCGGAACGCCGTTGTGTCCATGGCGTTCGACGCCGCGATCACAATTGCTTGCATTGCCCCATCACGCCTTGGATTGCCACCAAACTGGCGTTATCTCGGATGGACAAGGTCAGCCGGTTTATTATGAGCCAGACCGATAGTCGCTACCGCATTTCGTTTAGACGGCCGCATTTTTCGAAAAGGAATATTTTCCATGTTCGACCCTCGTGAAAAAATCGCGCTGTTCATCGACGGCGCCAATCTCTACGCCACGTCGCGGGCGCTCGGCTTCGACATCGACTACCGCAAGCTGCTGTCGAGCTTCCAGAAGCGCGGCTATCTCTTGCGCGCCTATTATTACACGGCGCTGGTCGAGGATCAGGAATACTCCTCGATCCGCCCCCTGATCGACTGGCTCGACTACAACGGCTTCAAGGTGGTGACCAAGCCGGCCAAGGAATTCACCGACTCGACCGGCCGCCGCAAGATCAAGGGCAACATGGACATCGAACTCACCGTCGATGCGCTGGAACTCGCCGATGTCGTCGACCACTATGTCATCTTCTCCGGCGATGGCGACTTCCGCACGCTGGTCGAGGCGCTGCAGCGGCGTGGCCGCAAAGTGTCGATTGTCTCGACCATGGCCTCGCAGCCGCCGATGATTTCCGACGATCTGCGCCGCCAGGCCGACCATTTCATCGACCTGACGACGCTGAAGAGCGAAGTCGGCCGCGACCCCTCCGAACGGCCCGTGCGGCGGCCCGAACCGGCTGAAGTCGACGAGGACGACTACTGAGGGCGGTCGCCTTGACCGCGCTTTCCGCTTCCGAACCGAACCGCGACTGCCCGCTCTGCCCGCGGCTGCATGACTTCATCGCCGAGTGGCGGCAGCGCGAGCCGTCCTGGTTCAACGCGCCGGTGCCGACTTTTTTGCCACTCGAGGGCGATGAAGCCGTTCAGCTTTTGATCGTTGGACTGGCACCCGGCCTGCGCGGCGCAAATCGAACCGGGCGTCCCTTCACCGGCGACTATGCCGGCGATCTACTCTACTCAACGCTGATCGCACACGGCTTTGCGCGCGGTGAGTTCAAGGCGCGGCCAGATGACGGCCTGGAGCTTGTCGCCACGGCGATCACCAATGCGGTGCGCTGCGTGCCGCCAGAGAACAAGCCGGTCGGCGCCGAAATCTCCACCTGCCGGACATTCCTGGTACCGACGATCGCTCGCTTTCCCAATCTGCGCGCCGTGCTGGCGCTGGGGTCGATCGCGCACCAGTCGACGGTGCGCGCTCTGGGCGGGCGTGTCGCCGCCTACCCGTTCAAGCATGGCGGGCAATTGCCGGCCGGCGGCATCACGCTGTTTTCGAGCTACCACTGCTCGCGCTACAACACCAACACCGGCGTCTTGACGGAGGAGATGTTCGTCAATGTTTTTAGCCAGATAGAAGCTTTCCTGCAGAGTTAGATTCGGCTGGGCGACCCCGGATCAAAAGCCTTCGAGGACAATCTTGCCCTTGGCCTTGCCGGTCTCGATCAGGGCATGAGCGCGCTTCAGATTGGCGGCATTGATACGACCGAAGGTTTCGCCCAAAGTGGTGCGGATGGTGCCTTGATCGACAAGGCGTGACAGCTCGTTCAGATGCTCGCCCTGTGCGGCCATGTCCTGCGTCTCGAACAGCGAGCGGGTGAACATCAGTTCCCAATGCACCGAAACACTCTTGCGCTTGAACGGATTGATATCGAGCGTTTGAGGGTCGTCGATCAAGCCGAACCGGCCCTGCGGTGCGATCAATTCAGCGATCTCGGCGAGGTGCCGGTCGGTGTTGGTTGTCGAGAACACGAAGGCTGGTGCGCCGATGCCGAGGGCTGCGACTTCACTGCTGAGCGGCTTGGAATGGTCGATGACATGATGCGCGCCAAGCCCAAGCACCCAGTCGCGTGTTTCAGGCCTTGATGCGGTGGCGATCACCGTCAGATCGGTCAGTTGGCGGGCAAGCTGGACCGCAATCGAGCCGACGCCACCGGCGCCGCCGATGATCACGATGGCATTCGCGGCACCGACGACCTGCCTCTTCACGTCAAGGCGGTCGAACAGCGCCTCAAAGGCGGTGATCGCCGTCAGCGGCAGCGCCGCAGCCTGCGCATAATCGAGCGAGCCGGGCTTGCGGCCGACAAGACGCTCATCGACAAGGTGGAACTCGGCATTGGTGCCCTGCGGCGCGAGCGCACCGGAATAGAAGACATCGTCACCAGGCTTGAACAGGCTGGCATCCGGACCGGTCGCCGCGACCCGACCGGCGGCGTCCCAACCAAGCACCCGCCACGCTCCCGCTTCGGGCTTGGCACTTTTCCGGATTTTGGTGTCGACCGGATTGACCGAAATTGCCTTCACCTCGACCAGCAGTTGACGGCCTTTCGGCTCCGGCTTGGGCAGGTCGATATCGACAAGGGAGGCCTCATCGGTGATGGGAGCTGGGATTTGATAGCCGACGGCGCGCATTCTGGTCTCCGCGATTGCTGTTGAGCTTTGTCTGGGGCAGAGATGCGGATTATGTGCGCAAAGCGCAAGAATGCACATATAAAGCACATAGTGTCGAAAAGGATACCGTCATGCCGCGCATTCGCCATGAGCGTTTCGATTGCAGCCCAGGCTGTACCGTGGAGGGAACGCTCCGCTATATCGACGGAAAGTGGAAAGGCGTCGTGCTCTACCATTTGTTCGAGGGCACGCTGCGCTTCAACGAGATCCGCCGGCGCATTCCCAACTGCACGCAGCGCATGCTGACCAACCAGTTGCGCGAATTGGAAGCCGATGGGCTGATTGCCCGCAAGATCTATCCGGAAGTGCCGCCGAAGGTGGAATACAGCCTGACGCCGCGCGGCAGAAGCCTGGAGCCGGTGATCACAGCCTTGAAAGTGTGGGGCGATGCGAATGTGACGCTGGCGCCGCAGGTTTCGCAGGCAGCGGCTTGAAGCGGCGGCGGTAAGGACTGGCAGGGTTCACACCGGCAGCAGGGCATCGGGTTTCACGTCGCCGATCGACGCGTAGGTGTGTGTCTCCTTCACCCCCGGCAGTGGCAGGATCACACGCTTCAGAAAATCCTGATAATCGGCCATTTCGGCAATGCGCGCCTTCACCAGATAGTCGAAGCCGCCGACGACCATATGGCACTCCAGAACCTCGGGCGCCTTTGCCACCGCCTCGGCGAAACGGTCAAAGACATGCGGAGCCGTGTGATCCAGCCGCACCTCGATGAAGACAAGCGTGCCGCGACCAATCTTCGCCGGATTGAGCACGGCCCTGACAGCAGTGATGAACCCGTCGCGGAACAGGCGTTTCACGCGCTGGCTGGTGCCGGTCGGCGAGAGGCCGACGCGGGCTGCCAGATCGAGCGTGGTGCGGCGTCCATCTTCCTGCAGCAATCGCAGGAGACTGCGGTCGATGGCGTCGAGACCAGCTGATTCAGGATTCACTTTCTACCGCCCCGTTCGCGTGAATTTCACTCAATTTTCTTGAAAGAAGCATATTCAATCACGGCTTTACCAGCAATATCCTGTGCTTGCCGCGACGTTCGGGACAGTCCGGCGGCGATGTCGGTTACAGGCGGCTGGGACGTGGCAGAAAGCACAGGAAACGCAAAGCTGGCAATCATCGCCGGGCTGACCATGATCGGTATCTATGCGGTGCAATTCGTCGCCGCCCGCTTCAGCCTCAGAGACCATCTGACGGCGACCGACATGGCGACCCTGCGCTTTGCCGGTGCGGCTGCAGCCTTCCTGCCGATCGTCTGGCGAAGCGGCTTTTCGCGGATGAAGGCATTGGGCTGGCGGCGGGCACTGGTATTGGCGATGCTGGCCGGATTGCCTTATCCGCTGATCATCAATTGGGGACTCACCTATGCGCCTGCCGTCCATGGCGCAGCACTTTGCCCCGCCTCGATTGTGTTCTTCTCGTTCCTGCTATCGCTCTTTTTGGAGCGCGCCTCGCATCAACGCACTATCGGCGTCGCCACCATAATCGTCGGGCTGCTGTTGTTCATCGCGCCGGCACGCGGCGGCGGCAATGAAATTCTCCTCGGCGACCTGCTGTTCGTCGGATCGGGCCTCATGTTTTCCGTCTATGCAACGCTTGTGCGGCAATGGCGTGTCGATCCGGTCACGGCGACCGCGACCGTGGTGCTCCTGTCTTGCGTGCCGTTGCCCTTTCTCGCCCTCTTCGCACCAAGCGGTTTCCATGCCGCGGCAGGTGCCGAGATCGTCAGCCAGGTCGTTATCCAGGGCCTTCTTGCCGGTGCGGCCGCCATGTTCCTCTATACCTACATCGTCGGGCAACTCGGGTCGCAGGCGGCATCGCTGTTCATGCCGGGCGTACCGATCGCCACGGTGGCGGTCGGCATGGTCGTGCTCGGCGAAACACCCACTGCGATCCAATTCGCAGCGATAGCGATCATGGCCACAGGGATGGGCTTTTCAGTGATGGCAAGACGCGCGGCACAGCAGGCTTAATGCGGAGCCGACCGAACCATCAATGAGTTCAATGGCATAGCCAGATTTATGAAGAAACAGATTCGGGCCTGCGGTGTCCCAAACGATTCGACACCTCAATTCACCGACGCAAGCAGAGACGCCAATCTGTCCTGCCCGCCCCGAAGAACGTTCAGGTCTACGTCGCCCACAATGCCGTCCACGCGCCCCATGTTGTGGTACTGCCAATAGATCCAGTCGTGGCGGTCCGGTTCCACCAGCAGTGAGCGAAGCCAGAGCGGGCGAGCGACGATCTGCCCGGCATAGGCGGCCTCGGCCTCATCGGTCAGATAGACGATTGCCGTCTTGCCGAACGCCGCCTCGACGGGTCCGAGGAAAGCCTGGAGTTCGGCATTCAACTGTTCGGGCGACGGACGCTGCGGACAATTGCCGCCGAACTCGATATCGACGACCGGCGGCAGCAAGGGCTGATCGTGCGGCACGACCGAGATGAAATTCTTTGCCTGGTCGGCGCCCGGCCGGCAGAAGGTGAAGAAATGATAGGCGCCGACGGCAAGGCCAGCCGCACGCGCCTCACGCAGATTGGTGGCAAAGGCATCATCGACATGGTCGCCGCCCTCGGTCGCCTTGATCACGGCGAAGGCGACATCGTCGGCGGCAACGCGCCGCCAGTCGATCTGGCCCTGATGATGGGAAACGTCGATACCTCTAAGCGGATATTTGCCACGGTCGGGAGAATAGGTGTGGAAGTAGACGAAGCCGCCGGCGATGATGAGGCCCGCAACAACCACGCTGGCCACGCCCCAGAGAACAATCCGGTTTTTCAAGACCATCCCCCGGTTGTCGTCCTGACTGATGGGTTGAAACTTGAAAGCCAAATCGTTGGCTTTTCTGGGGCTATCGCCCGATGTTTCCTTACCCGCGCTCCTTGAGAAGCCGGCCCTTCTCGCGCGACCAGTCGCGCTGCTTTTCGGTCTCGCGCTTGTCGTGCAATTTCTTGCCTCGTCCGACGGCGAGCAGCAGCTTGGCGCGGCCCTGATCGTTGAAATAGATCTTTAGCGGCACCAGCGTCATGCCTTCACGGTCGACGCTTTGCGACAGTTTCGCCATCTCACGCTTGTTGAGCAGGAGTTTGCGACGCCGCCTGGGCTCGTGGTTGAAGCGGTTGGCTTGCAGATATTCCGGCAGATACGAATTGATCAGCCAGATCTCGCCGCCCTCGACCGAGGCGTAGCTGTCCTGGATGTTGGCCTGACCCTGACGCAGCGACTTGACCTCGGTGCCGGTCAGCACAAGGCCGGCCTCGACCGTGTCGAGCACCTCATAGGAAAACCGCGCCTTGCGGTTTTCCGCAACAGTCTTGTTGTTGGGATCGGCTTTTCTGACTTGATTCATGATGTGGAGAGGTGGCGCCTCATCCCTAATTAATCAAGCCGGCGTGCTTCAATGCCGCGTCAAGCTTTAACGCAGTCGACTCCTCGACCGTGACAAGCGGCGACCGAAGCACGTTCTCGACCTTGCCGAGCTTCCAAAGCGCATACTTTGCGCCGGAAACGCCGGGTTCGATAAAGATCGCCTTGTGCAATGGCAGCAGGCGGTCCTGCAACTCCAGCGCCTTGGCGCTGTCACCGGACAGGGTCGCCTCCTGAAACTCCGCGCAGAGCCGCGGCGCGACGTTCGAAGTCACCGAAATAGCGCCGACGCCGCCATGCGCGTTGAAGCCGAGTGCCGAAGCGTCCTCGCCGGAGAGCTGGATGAAATCCTTGCCACATGTCATCCGTTGCTCGGAGACACGCTCGACCTTGCCGGTGGCATCCTTGACGCCGACGATGTTCTTGAAGTCGTGCGCCAACCGGCCCATCGTCTCGGGCATCATGTCGATCACCGAGCGCGGCGGAATGTTGTAGATGATGATCGGCAGCTTGGTCGCCCTGGCGACAGCGGCGAAGTGCTCGTAGAGGCCGCGCTGCGTCGGCCTGTTGTAATAGGGTGTGACGACCAGGGCGGCATCCGCGCCGGCCTTCTCGGCATATTGTACAAGCCCGACCGCTTCTTCGGTATTGTTGGAGCCAGCACCGGCGACGACCGGGACGCGACCCTTGGCCACCTCGATGCAGACCTTGATGACATGGCGGTGCTCATCATGCGACAGCGTCGGCGACTCGCCGGTCGTGCCCACCGGAACCAGACCCGTCGTGCCTTCCCCTAGCTGCCATTCGACAAACGCGCGAAAGGCTTTCTCGTCGAAACGCCCGCTCTTTTCGAACGGTGTCACGAGCGCAGTAAGCGAGCCTCTCAGCATGTCGTCCAACTCCTTGGGACTTCTTTGTTTATGCATGTCGTTATTCCCAAAACCGGTATCCACTTTTGGGCGACATGCATCTTCGGTTTATGCATGTCGTTATCCCAAAACCGGTATCCACTTTTGGGCGACATGCACCGGTGTTTTGTCGTGCGCGCCTTCTAACCGAAAGCGAAGCGGCGCACCATAGTCTCGACATGGTTGCGCGGCAAGCATTGCCATGGTGCCAGCAAGCGCAATTCGAACGGCCTCGATAACTCTTTGTTTACGAGCCCTTCACGACCTAAGTTTAGGCTTCGAGGCTTCTTCGCCTGCTGATAACATGCTGGATTAGGGAAAGACACGAGATCATGCCGACCCGTCGGCCTCACCTCTTCGCGCTGCTTGGCGCCATTGCCGGGCTGATGCCCGGCGTGGCGATCAGCGGCAGCGTCGATGTGCGGGTCACCTCGGCGATTCCGGTGCCGAGCCCGCTGGACAGCGCACAGCAGGCCCCCTCGCCCAGCGTCGCGCTGTTGAAGAGCGGGCTGGACGCTCTGGCGGCCGGCGATATTCCCGGCGCCCGTGGCGTGCGCGATGCGCTTCCCGCTCAATCGCTCGATCAGCACATACTGGCCTGGGCGATCGCGCTTTATGGCGGCGACAAGGTGCCGAGTGGCGATATCGCCGCGGCCGCGAAGATGCTGCCCAACTGGCCGGGCACGGTTGCCTTGCGCAAGAACAGCGAGCGCGCGCTCTATCGGGAAAACCCCGCCGCCGACATCGTCATTGCGGCGTTCGATGGCAGCCAGCCACAGACATTCGAAGGCGTCATGGTTCTCGCCCGCGCCTATGTGGCGTCAGGCAACGTCAAGGCGGCGCGCTCGGTGCTGTCGCCGTTCTGGCGCACCGCGATCCTGGAAGCCAAGGACGAGACGGCACTGATCAAGGAATTCGGCAGCCTGATCCCTGCCGCCGACCATCGTTTTCGCATGGACCGCATGTTCTATGCCGACCGGGTGAATTCCGCGCTGCGCATTGCCGGCCTTGCCGGCGCCCAGCAGTTTGCCGAGGCCTGGGCCGCGGCCGACAGAGGCGACAAGAATGCGTTGAAACTGCTGAAGGCGGTGCCGGCATCCCAGCGTTCGGCCGGCTACTTCTTCGCGCAGGCGGAATATCTGCGCAAGCAGGAGGATTTTGCCGGTGCCGCGGCCGTCGTGATGAAAGCGCCGACGAACCGCGAGGCTCTGGTAGATCCCGACGCCTGGTGGGTCGAGCGCCGGGTGCTGTCGCGCGAACTGGTCGACCAGGGCGACATGAAGACGGCGTACAGGATCGTCGCCACGCATGCCGCCGAAAGTGCTGCCAATGCGGCGGAGGCCGAATTCCATGCCGGCTGGTACGCGCTGCGCGGCCTGAACGACCCCAAGCTTGCCGCAACGCACTTTTCGCGCATCGCCGACCTCGCTCAGGGACCGATGACGCTGTCACGCGCCTATTACTGGCTCGGCCGCGCGGCGGAAGTCGGCGGCCCGGGCAATGCCAAGGATTATTTTGGGCGCGCCGCCGCTTACGGCACGACCTTTTACGGCCAGCTTGCCGCCGAACGCGTCGGCCGGCAGGCGCTCAACATCGTCTATCCCACGCCAAGTGCCGCCGACCGGCAGAATTTTGCTGGCCGCGAAGCCGTCAGCGCCATCAAGCGGCTGCAAGAGGCAGGCTATGACCGCTACGCCGAGACGCTCTATCGCGACCTTGCCGGCCAGTTGACCAGCCCGGGCGAACTGGCGCTGCTCGCTGTCCTTGCTGAAAAGCAGGACAACCACTTCATGGCGCTGAAGGTCGGCAAGATCGCCGGGGCACGCGGCATCGATGTCGGCGCGCTGTCGCACCCGCTCGGCGTCATCCCTGATTCGGCCAACATTTCCGGTTCGGGCAAGGCACTGGCCTATGCGATTGCCCGCCAGGAGAGCGAATTCAACGTCGGCGCCATATCAAGTGCCGGCGCGCGCGGGCTGCTGCAGCTGATGCCGGGAACCGCCAAGCAATTGGCGAAGAAAGCCGGATTGCAGTTTTCTCAGGCACGGCTGACCACCGACGCCGGCTATAACGCCACGCTGGGTTCAGCCTTCCTTGGCGAGCAGCTCGACCGTTTCAACGGCTCCTACGTGCTGACCTTCGCCGGTTACAATGCCGGGCCCAATCGGGCCAGCCAGTGGGTGGCGAAATACGGCGACCCACGCGGCAAGGACATCGATGCGGTGGTGGACTGGATCGAGCGGATTCCCTACACGGAAACAAGAAGTTACGTGCAGCGCGTGATGGAGAATTACGAGGTCTACAAGATGCGTATTTCCGGCAAATACGACATCGTCGGCGATCTCGTGAACGGGCGCAGTTGAGGCTTCTTGTCCTTCTCCCCTTGTGGGGCGAGCAGCCGGTTCGCGTCAGCGAATTCATCGTGCCAGTGGCACGATGAAAGGCCGGCGAACGCCGGGGCGCTGCGAAGCAGCGGGGACCCGGCAGGTGGATCAGCCACCACCCGGCCCTTCGCAGGCTCCCAGCCCTTCGGGCGTTCAGCCCCTTCAAAAGGTCCACTGGACCTTTTGCTTCGCCCGAAGGCGAACCGGGTCTTCACCGTTCGAAGCTCGAAAAGCCAAGCAATTGGCTTTTCGTCCGCTGCGCGGACCGCTTCTCACCCCGCAAGGCAGGGCAATCGCATATGGAATTTCTGAGTCTTTGCAGCCACTTAGTGGCTGGGAGACACTTTTGCCGACGTTCGATCGCGGTATCGAACCCGAATCTGAGCAAGAACGGATCAGAATCAAATCGCGAACCGTCCGCGTCGACGATTTTCTTGGTATCCAGCCAAGTATCTGGAAAACCAAGAAAATCGCCATATGCGATTGCCCTGCCCCGCAAGGGGAGAAGGGAAGACCTTCATTTGACCATCCCTGCCCTCGTCTGTAGCACTCGGAAACGATCCGGCCAGGGAGTCTTTTTCAGATGTCGAGCACCGAAGGCTTTTCCGACTTCTTCTACGCGGCGCCAGACGGGCTGAGACTTCATGCGCGCGTCTACGGCGAAGCGAATTCCGGACACTGGCCAGTCGTCTGCCTGCCTGGCCTGACCCGCAACGCCCGGGACTTTCACGAGCTGGCACTTTATCTTTCGACGCGATCGTCGGTACCGCGCAAGGTGGTTGCCTTCGACTATCGCGGACGCGGACAGTCCGCCTATGATCCCGATGTCGGTCACTATAATGTCGGCATCGAAGCCGGCGACATTCTTGCCGGGCTGGCCGCACTCGGCATCGAGGAGGCCGCTTTCATCGGCACCTCACGCGGCGGGCTGATCATCCATGTGCTCGGCGCCCTGCGGCCGGCCGCGCTGAAAGCCATTGTTCTCAACGACATCGGGCCGGTGATCGAGCCGGCCGGCCTCGCCCACATCCAGTCCTATCTTGAACGCGCGCCGAAGGCGAAAACTTTCGCCGAGTTGGTGAATGCCCAGCGCAGCGTTCACGGCAAGGATTTTCCCGTGCTCACCGACGCTGACTGGACGCGGATGGTGGGCGCGCTCTACCGCGAGACGAATCAAGGGCTGGTACCGGATTTTGACCCGAAGCTTGTCGAGACGGTCGCCAGTCTCGACCTGTCCCAGCCATTGCCGGCCCTGTGGCCGCAATTCGACGCGCTGGCGGCCATTCCCTTGCTCACGATTCGCGGCGCCAATTCGAGACTGCTGTCCGCGGACACCATGCGGCAAATGCGAGAGCATCATCCGGCGATGGAAACGATTACGGTCGACGGCCAGGGTCACGCACCATTCCTAGAAACCGGCAGCTTGCCCGGCGATATAGCGGCCTTCCTTGATCGGGCTGAGCGCTAAAGCGCGTCGCGTCTGAACGGATCCATGCGACGCGCCTTACGTCTTTGTTTTATGCATGTCGTTCTCCCAAAACCGAGGCCACTTTTCGGCGACATGCATTAGTCCAAACAAAGTAAACCCCAAGACCAGATCTGGCCCTGGGGTTAACATGACAGTATATGCAAGCCGGTGGAACTATTTGGCCTTTGAGCTTTTCCCCGACGCTTTGGCCGACTTCGCCGTGCCCGCCTCGCCTGTCTGGCCCCGCTTTGGCGTCGAAGCCGCGGTCAACGGAGACGAGAACACCGAGCTTTCGGCACCGTGCGGCGACGCTTCGCTTCGCGGCGTTTCCAGCACCACGACGCAGCCGTCAAGATCGTTGGTAGCCAGATGCGCGTAGCGCATGGTCATCGACAGGGTCTGATGGCCGAGCCACATCTGCACACGCCTGATGTCGATGCCGCCCTGGACAAGGCGCGATGCGCAGGTGTGGCGCAGAATGTGCGGCACGACCTGATCGTCGGCGCCGAGGCCGACTTCGGCTTTCGCGTCGTTCCAAATCGCACGGAACTGCGCCTGGCTGAGCTTGGTGAACGGGCCTTTGGGGCGGCGCCCTTCAGTGGGAGGCAGCTTGATCACCTCCTTGACGCGCTCGGTCATCGGAATGGTGCGGCTGCGGCCGGATTTGGTGATCCAGAAGGAGACGCGATGTTCCTGGATGTCGTTCCAGATCAGCCCGAGCGCTTCGCCGAGACGGCATCCGGTGTCGACCAGGAAGACGGAAAGCCTGTAAGCATCCTCGCTGCGGCTTCTGATGGCGGAGAACAGCCTTGCCTCTTCCTCTCTCTCGAGGAAGCGAATCCGTCCCGCCCGCTCCTTCTGGCGGCGGAACTCGGGCAGGCTGTGGATATCTCCCATCTTGTAAGCCTTGCGCAGCAGTTTGCTGAGGGCAGCCATCTTTCGATTGATGGTTGCGTTGCTGTTGCCGCGCTGGCGCAAGGTGCCGATAAGGTTATCAAGGGTACTCTGGTCAACGGCGCTAAAACGCTCCCCAAGGAGGATCTCGTCTATCTCGCCGATGAAGGAGCTGACATTGTATTTATGCCGCCCATCATCCCACAGTATGTCCCGGTAAGCTGAAAAAAGCTCTCCGACCCTATACGACTTTACTTCTCTTATCTTATTGTAGGTGTAGTTGATCTTTGAGTTCTGAGAAGAAAACATCGAAAACGGATCCGGGGGGCTACCCTCTTGAATCGCTTCGTTGGTCATAATTCATCACACCCCCGAGTGGATAGATCAGCCCTACCCGCTTGGAAGCGTCCTTTCAAGAGATTTTAATCACGCGGTTGTGATCTCATCCGCCCATCAACGGATCCCACGACATCATCCCGCAGATCTATTCAGCTACCGATTCCCCCTGTTCCTTCGTTTGCGTTGATCCAGTCACGAAACAAAAACAGCCCGGGCGTTTGCGCGCCCGGGCTGGATTTCACCTGTAAGGAACCAGCCCTTAGAAGGAGCGCTGGAAGCGGAGGATACCGCCGACGCTGTTCTTCTTGTCGGCGCCAGTCCAGTTGCCGCCGTTGGCGGACGTGAAGCTGCCAAAATTGCCAGCATGGTCGTAGTCGACTTCGGCAGTGACCGTGAGGCCAGGAACGACGTCGTAGGCAACGTTCGCCGCCACGCCGTAGTTCTTCTCTTCGTCACCCGACACCTGGATGTTGAACGAGGTTTTCTCGTTGAACTTGTAGGTGCCGCCGGCCCAGAAAGCCCAGTTGCCGGCCCAGATCTTGTACATGCCGCGGTCGCCATGGAAGGTTTGGAGGTTGTTGTCGTTGCCGTAGCCGCCCATCACGAACAGCGACAGTGCGTTGGAAACGTTAACGTCCAAGCGAACCTTGCCAGCGACTTCTTCAAAAGTGCTGTCGTAAGCAACGACGCCGGTGATCGCACCCCAACCCTGGGTCCACTTCACACCGCCGACGACGTGCGGAATGTAGCTGTCGATCGAGTAACCGCCATAACCTTCTTCAAGCGAGACTATGGCCGAGAAACCGTTGCCAGCGTCGAAGGTGTACTGGACAACGTTGGTGTCGAAGCCGCCGTAAGGAACGATCGTGTCGTTGATGACGTTGCCGGCATAACCGATGAACGTATCGTAAGCCGATTCGTCCTTACCGACGCGAAGACCACCGAGCTGGATCCAGGCGAAGTTGAGCGAGATGCCCTTGTTGTGACCCTGCCAGTTATTGCGCTTGGCGTTGCCATAGTAGCCGGTGCTCTGATCGGTGTAGTCGCCGCCATTGTTGCCGAAATTGATGCGGGTCTCGGTATAGGTCTTCAAGGTGCCGAGTTCTGTTTCCTGGCCGGTCCAGGTCTTCAGCGAGAAGCGAGCCTGCTTTTGGTAGGTCGAATGGTCGCCACCGCCCATCTGATCGGGAACATGGTTTACGCCATCGAACGAGCCGTGCTCGCCCACACCGATGTCGTAGCGGACGTAGCCGCCAATGCGCAGGCAGGTTTCGGTGCCGGGGATGTAGAAGTAGCCAGCGCCGTAGACGTCGCAGATCTTGACGTATTCAGCGGGTTCCGGCTCGGCGACGACGACGGCGTCGGCGGCGCGCGCACCGGAAACTGCGATCAGGGCCGCAGCGGAGCCGAGAAGAAGGCTCTTGATGTTCATTTTCTGACCTCCAGTCAAAAGTTAAAAAACGGGTCTGGGTATTCTTTGCTGAAGGACAGCGTTCCCTGCCCCATCCCCACTACCGAAAAAGATGCGCACCGCGCCGCTTCCTCGAAACCGACATTACCCATGAGGCGGCGGCGTTCAACAACGATCGTACCGGCGAAAGGGCTGTTCGGCTGCTATCCCCCGGCGTTGTTGCACAAATGACACGATTTGGCCTCACTCAGAAAGCTCTCATTAACCATCTGGCCTGCCGCAACCGCTTATTTCCAGCCGAATCCGGCAACCGACTGACGGAATCAAGGCGAAGCGGCGAGTCGCTGGCCAGGGATCTGCCGCAGAACCGCCGCAGCTGGGAAAGCCAACGGCGCGGCGCGCCGTTATTTTTCCATATAATGACTTCTTTTTCCGAGATAATGGCTGGGGCTTGTTGATTGTGCCTGCGCTTTTCTTTATCCAGCGGCGCAACGGAGAGGTGGCCGAGTGGTCGAAGGCGCTCCCCTGCTAAGGGAGTAGAGGTCAAAAGCTTCTCGTGGGTTCGAATCCCATCCTCTCCGCCACCCTACGCCCTGCGGGCTTCGGGTGGCAGGCCACCCGGAACCGCATTCGGGCGTAGGAGTGTCGCCCGAAGCTACGAAGTAGCGTAGGGGGACTATGTGGTACGTTTATTTCCTGCAGCTCCATAATGGTGACGTCTATGTCGGGTCGACAAACGACCTTCGACGCCGGTTCGAATCACATCAATCAGGCTATGTGACATCGACAAAGGCTCATCTACCTGTCGCCTTGAAGACGTATATTGCGGTCGAAACCGAGGCCAATGCACGGCAGTTGGAGCGGTATTTCAAGACCGGATCGGGCAAGGCTTTTGCTAACAAGCGATTTTGGCGAACCGAGCCCCGCTGACGACCCACAATGCTATCTATCTGATATGAAACGAAAAACAGCTATTAAATCTGTTTTTCTCTGACCTCCGCTCTCGATTCTGACTGGAGGTCAGAAAATGAACATCAAGAGCCTTCTTCTCGGCTCCGCTGCGGCCCTGATCGCAGTTTCCGGTGCGCGCGCCGCCGACGCCGTCGTCGTCGCCGAGCCGGAACCCGCTGAATACGTCAAGATCTGCGACGTCTACGGCGCCGGCTACTTCTACATCCCCGGCACCGAAACCTGCCTGCGCATTGGCGGCTATGTCCGTTACGACATCGGCGTCGGTGACGTCGGCTCGTTCGACGGTGCCAAGACAGAGGATCAGCGGTCCGGCAAAGACCAGAGCACCTATTTCAAGAACACCCGCTTCACACTGAAGACCTGGACCGGCCAGGAAACCGAACTCGGCACCTTGAAGACCTATACCGAGACCCGCATCAACTTCGGCAATCACAACAACTACAGCAGCGACAATTATGCTGAAAACAAGGGCATCTCGCTAAACTTTGCCTGGATCCAGCTCGGCGGCCTGCGCGTCGGTAAGGATGAATCGGCCTTCGATACGTTCATCGGCTACGCCGGCAGCGTCATCAACGACACGCTCGTCCCCTACGGCGGCTTCGACACCAACGTCGTGCAGTACTACTTCGATGCCGGCAACGGCCTGTCGGCTGTGGTTTCGCTGGAAGAAGGCTCGGGTAGCGCCAGCGCTTCGCCCGGAGTTTTCCAGGCCAGCAATTCGGGCAATGATTCGATCGACAGCTACGTACCGGACGTCGTCGGCGGCGTGAAGTACACGCAGGGCTGGGGCGCCATCAGTGGCGTCGCCGCCTATGACAGCACCTGGGATGAGTACGCAGGCAAGGTCCGCTTGGACGTGAATGCGACCAGCGCACTGTCGCTGTTCATCATCGGCGGCTGGGGCTCCGACAAGAACATCGACCGCAACTTCTACAAGCAGTGGGGCGGTCACTGGGCAGTGTGGGGCGGCGGCACCTACAAGTTCAACGAGAAGACCTCGTTCAACCTCCAGGCGTCAGTTGACGGGGACAAGAACTATGGCGTCGCGGCGAACATCGCCTATGACGTCGTTCCCGGCCTCACGGTTACGGCCGAAGTTGACTATGCTCACGACGGCAAATTCGGAGATGTTGACGATCGCAACTGGACCAACGCCGACAAGAAGAACAGCGTCGGCGGCATCCTCCGCTTCCAGCGCTCGTTCTAACAGATTTCGGCAAGTCGAAATCGAAAACCCGGCGGGCGACCGCCGGGTTTTTTCCTGCCCCATGATACCAAGGCCGGAGCGACAAAGGCGATCGGGCCGCCGCATGATTGCGCGGTCCCGCAACGAGGTTTGAACGGCTCAAACATGGCCCAGTTCCGAACTATGAATGAGCATTGCGATCACCGAACGCTTGGAGGCGCCTCTCGACGCCGGTCACGGCGTATCAGGTGATCAGCACTGCCGCAGAAAGTTTCTCGATGACATAGCCGCCGACTGCATGGCCTTCGTCAAGTTTGCCTATTCATGTGGCCCAACACTGCGCAACGGCTTCGGGATGACGATTGATCATGTCCGGATGGGGCCTCAGGGCATCAAGCGCATCTCTGTTCAAAGTTCAGCCAGATCTCCCAGCGCCCCGATAAGAGGCTGGATCTCGCCTTCGTAATTTTTCCAGCGCTTGACGGACGATGTATAGATCGGCTGGCGAACCTGCCAGCGGCTAAAAGTATTAACCGAGCCACCCTTGTCGAAAAACCGCAGGCAGGCATCGTCCCAGGGCAGCCCAAGATAATCTATGAGGCGGCGCGATTGCGCTTCCTGATCTTCAATCAGCGTCTCATAGCGATTCTCGAAAATGAGCCCCGGAAAAACCGTCTGCCAGTGGCGCATCAAGCGGTCATATTCGCGGTAATAAAGCCCGAGCGTTTCCAGATCATTGCTGTAGCTGTGTCCCTTACCTAAGGGGAGCACAAAGCACGAGACACAATTGTCGATGGCATCGCGGCGGCAATGAATGATGCGTGCGTTGGGAAAGAGAAGCCCGATGAGGCCGATCAGTTCGAAATTGTGCGGCATCTTGTCAACAACGCGCAAGGCATCAGGCGTCCGCTCGCGCAGGTATGACAGATGTTCCTGAGCCAGCCTTCTCGACAGGCCCGTCGTGATCGACATGGCCGACTGGCCCATGTCTCCTGAACCGCGCTTTGTCAAGCCGATAGCGTTGGCGACGCGCATCAGCTTGCTGAGCTCGCCCGCGCCATGAACATCGGGATGGCTGGCACAGATCTGTTCCGTGAGCGTCGTTCCCGAGCGGGGCATGCCAACCACGAACACCGGGACTTCGGACGGATTTCCATAGCCGGCCTTCCCAGCCAACATATCCGGAGTGAAGGTTTCGACCATCGAATCGACCCAGTTCCGGTAAGAGCCGATATCGAATTTATATCCTGCTGCCTGTTTTCCCTTGGTAAAATGAATAAAAGCTTCCTCATAACGCTTGAGGTCGTTCAAGACCTTGCCGGCCGCATGATGGAGTTCCTTCGCGCCATCGACATCCAGCTTCGGGTTATCGAGTTCACGAAGGATGGCTTGGAGTTCCATCGGCTCTTCGGTGAACTTTTGCGTCCGCACAAGGGCGTTGTACGCAGCCGGCATTTCGATACGCCGCTCGATTGCCTCTTTCAGGTAGACGGCGGCTTCATCCATACGGCCGAGGCTGCTGAGCGCCTTGGCCAGTCCTTCCCTCACCTTGGGGTGATCACGGTTGATTTTCAACGCTTTCTCGTAAAGCGGCAACGCCATATCAGGTTTGTCAAATGCGATATAAGCGCGCCCCAACGCACAAAGTGCCCCGATAAGGCCAGGCTGGAGTTTCAACGCTTGCTGCATATGCCTGATCGCAAGCGAATATTCGCTGACCTTCATGTAGGTCTCGGCCAGGCCAAGTTGATAGTGAGGGTTCTTAGGTTCCTCGCCGACCGCTCGCGCGAAATACCGCAAGGCCATTTCGTCGTCGTAGCCCAGGCATACAGTCCCCAGTATGTATAGGGCGAGCGGATGGTTTGGCGTGCGCGCCAGAACCCGAAGGCAGAGGTCCTGCGCCTCGTCCAGCCGCTCCTCCTGCTGATGGATATACGCCTGCTTCAGCATCGCATCGTCGGCCTGGGCACGCGAAAGCGAGTTTGCTTTCGGCAAGGTTGGCTGTGGCAATTTGGGTTTCGGCGCGGGGCCGGGCTTGATGTGCTTGGACCAGGCTGGCGGCAGACGATTGTTCATCGTGACTGGCTAGCAAAAAGAGACCAAGGAATCCAGCGTGCGGTTGCAGGCTGCTGGAACTTGCACGCCCATCCGGCAGGCTTGCAAGGAAGCCTTCAAGCGAGCTTTTGCCATGCGCCAGCGCTCTTCGCCTCGCGCCACTCATCGCAGCACTTTCCTCGACGATGCCATTTGCCGGATGGCGTCTTCGCTTACCGCTGGAAGGTCGATACGGGAAAACTACAGAATACGTGCCACGCGGCAGTGCCCACCCGATGTGTCCTATTGGCGGAGGTGGGTTTGAGACGCGAATACCTGATTCACGCGTCCGCCAGTTCACCCAATGCTTCGATCAACGGCTGAATCTTGTTCTCATAGTTCTTCCAGCGCTTGACCGAGGATTTGTAGATCGGCTGACGAACCTGCCAGCGGCTGGGCGTGTTGACCGAACCATCCCTGTCGAAAAAGCGCAGGCAGGCGTCATCCCAGGGCAACCCTAGATAATCTATGAGACGGCGGGACTGTGCTTCCTGATCGTCAACCAGCGTTTCATATTTATTTTCGAAGATCAGGCCCGGAAACACCTTGTTCCAATGCTGCATCAGACGGTCATATTCGCGATAGTATAGGCCAAGCGTCCGCAGGTCGGCGTTATAGCTGTGCCCCTCGCCGAACTTCAAAACAAAGCAGGAGACGCAATTGTCGATGGCATCGCGACGGCAATGAATGATGCGTGCATTGGGAAAGAGGAGACCGATCAAACCAATCAGTTCAAAATTGTGCGGCATCTTATCCACGATCCGCAGTGCATCAGGTGCCCGCTCGTGCAGATAGGACAGATGTTCATCAGCCAACGTTCTTGACAGGTTTTTTGTGATCGATGCGATCGCCTGATTCAAATTTGCGGCCGATGACTTTCTGAATTCTAGCGCATTCGCGACGCGCCTAAGCTTCATAAGCTCGCCCGCGCCATGAACGTCGGGATGACTGGCACAGATTTGTTCCGTCAGCGTCGTTCCGGAGCGGGGCATTCCGACAACGAACACCGGCACTTCCGAAGGATTTCCAAACCCTTTCCTGGCTGCCAACAATTCAGGCGTGAAAACTTCAATGATTGCATCGATCCAGCAACGATACAGATCGATATTGAATTTACGCCCGGAGGCCAATTTCGACTTTTTGAAATGGTCGAACGCATCCTCGTAACGCTTGAGGTCATTCAGCACCTTGCCCGCCGCCAGATGAAGCTTCTCCACGTCGTCGGCGTTAAGTTTTGGATTTCCAAGTTCGCCAAGGATGGATTTGAGCTCCTTTGGCTCTTCGGTGAATTTTTGTGTCTGCACAAGGTCGCTGTATGCGGTCGGCACCGAGATGCGGCGTGCGATTCGACTCATGAAGGTAGACGGCCGCCTCATCCATGCGTCCCAAACTGGTGAGCGCGCGGGCCATCCCGATTCGCACCTTTGGATGGTCCCGGTCGATTTTCAGCGCCTTCTCGTAAAGCGGCAAAGCCATCTCGGGTTTGTCAAAATCAAGGTAGGCGTCGCCCAATTCGCCAAGTGCCTCTATAAGGTCTGGCTGCAACTCCAAGGCATATTGCATATGCTTGATTGCCGGCGAGTACTCGCTAAGCCGGACATAGACCGAAGCCAAGCTCAGGTGATAATAAGGATTTTTGGGTTCCTCGCCAACCGCGCGCGCGAAATATCGCAAAGCCGCCTCATCCTCATAGCCTACGCAAATGGTCCCCAAAATATACAGGGCGAGGGGATGATTTGGCGTACGCGACAGAACTCGAAGGCACAGGTCCTGAGCTTCGTTGAGGCGTTTGGCCTGTTGGAGGACGTAGGCCTGTTGCAGCAGAGCATCGTCGGACCGCCCACGGGAAAGCAAATTTGCTTTCGGCGGGTTTGGCATCGATGGCTTCGCTTTTGGCGCAAGGCCGGGCTTGACGTGCTTGGACCAGGCGGGCGGCAGACGATTGTTCATATTGCCTCGCTAGCAAAAAGAGACGGCAGAATCCAGCACTACGGTTGCACAGGCCACCGGTGCTTGCACAGGTTAAGCGGTCACGCTAGCAAGAAGGCTCTTTCCACGCGAGCCTCTGCCATGCGCCAGCGCCCTCCCCTCACGCCCCTCATCGCCGCGCTTCCTTCAACCGTGCCGTTTGTCGGCCCGGAGGCGCAAGAGCGTGAGCGCGGACGGGCCTTCCGCGCCCGTATCGGTGCCAATGAGAGCAGTTTTGGGCCTTCGCCGCGCGTCATCGCCCGCATGGCCGAGATCGCCCGCGACATGTGGATGTATTGCGACCCCGACAATTTCGATCTGAAGGTCGCGACCGCCGCGCATCACGATGTGGCGGTCGAGAACGTCGTTGTCGGCGAAGGCATTGACGGCCTGCTCAGCTTGGTGGCGCGCATGTATGTGGCGCCTGGCGATGCCGTGGTCACCTCGCTCGGCGCCTATCCGACCTTCAACTTCCATGTTGCCGGCGTCGGCGGCCGGCTGGTGACCGTCCCTTACGAGAACGACCACGAAAGTCTGAATGGTTTGCTCGCGGCGGTCGTCAAGGAGAAGGCACCGCTGGTCTATCTGTCCAACCCGGACAATCCGATGGGTAGCTGGTGGGAGGCGGACGAGGTGATCCGCTTCATCGAAGCGTTGCCTGAGACCACCATGCTGGTGCTCGACGAGGCCTATGGCGAATTGGGGCCCGCCTCGGCTTTGCCGCCGATCGATACTTCGCGCCCGAACGTCATCCGCATGCGCACCTTTTCAAAGGCTTACGGGCTTGCCGGGATACGCTGCGGCTATGCGGTGGCGGAGGCCCAGGTGATCCGCGACTTCGAGAAGATCCGCAACCATTACGGCGTCAGCCGCATGGCGCAGATCGCCGGTGTCGAGGCGCTTGCCGACCAGGCCTATCTCGAGACGGTGGTGGCGCGGGTGGCCGCCGGGCGCCGGCGCATCGCGGCGATCGCCGAGCAGAACGGGTTGAAGCCGCTGGCCTCGGCGACCAATTTCGTCACCATCGATTGTGGCCATGACGGCGCCTTCGCGCTGAAAGTGCTGCAGGGACTGTTGTCGCGCGACGTGTTCATCCGCAAGCCGATGGCGCCAGGGCTCGACCGCTGCATCCGCGTCAGCGTCGGTCTTGATCATGAACTCGATATTTTCGCCGAGGAGTTGCCCGGCGCCTTGGCCGCAGCGCGAGGAAACTAGGTAATTTCACCGCTCCCGGATGCCGGGGCGCCGCCGAGCAGATACCTGGCACGTGTCAAAATATCGGATAGTTCGGCGGCTTCCTCGTCGTCCAGATTCGCGGTCAGCCGGACGAGATCGCGATCCGCGGCCGCCTGGAGTGTGGCAAGCGCGGCCTGGCCGCGGACAGTGAGCGAGAGGACGCGACCGCGCAGGGCATCGGGGCCGGCATGCGTTTCCGTCAGGCCGGCGGCAGCGAGTTTTCGAAGGATTCTCATGACGTAGGCCGGCTCCAACTGGAGCTCCTGGGCGATGTCGGACGCTGCTGGCGCGAAATCGATTTGAAACGCCCGTGCCAGAAAGCCTGCCTTGCCGTCAGGGCTGGCGGCAATATGGCCGGATCGACGGCCCAGTTCGAACAGCACCCGCGCCTCGGTCAGCGTATAGGCGCTGTGCGTCAAGGTTTCGTCGAGCAGCCCGATCAGGCCGGTATAGAACCGGTTGAAGCACCTGAGGTCTCTGACCAAAGCATTCCGATCGGCGGGCATGTCATGCGCCTTCCGTGAGATTCCACGTCGGCAGATCATCGCGCAAAAGTTGACCAAGTCAACTATTTATTGGATCAAGTCATCTATCTTCCGACAAGCCTCGGCTCATATTCTATAGCCTCCCCTTCAAGCCGGTTGCCTTCGCTCGATCCTGCGCCAGACTCTATGCAAGGGAGCGCGAGATGAACGATCGGAAAAGGGCAGTGCAGGCCAGCGTACACGGCAGGGTGCAAGGCGTCGGCTACAGGATCTGGGTGAGAGGCGAAGCGGCAGGGCTTGGGCTGGTGGGCTGGGTGCGCAATGAAAGAGACGGCTCGGTAACGGCATGGCTTGCCGGCGCCGACGCGACGGTTTCGGCCATGATCGAACGACTTTGGCAAGGCCCGCGGGGCGCATCAGTCTCACGGATCGATGTCGAGGAGATCGAGACCTGGACCGCGCCTGGAGACTTCAGGATCGTCGCGTAGGCGCATGCGCGTGACTTGAATTCATCAGGCACCCTTGAATTAATTGAACGTTCGTTTTATTATCCGCGCATTGACGAGGCGATCATGGCGCGCACCACAGGGTCCGACGGCGAGCGAACCGAGGCGGCAGTCCGCGAAGCGGCGGTCAACCTGATCGCCCGCTATGGCTACGAAGCGATGTCGATGCGCCAGCTGGCGGCCGAGGTCGGCGTCCAGGCGGCTGCGCTCTACCGCTATTTCCCGACCAAGGAAGACCTGCTGTTCATGCTGATGCGCGAACACATGGAAGGGCTTCGCGAGGCCTGGGAACATGCCCGACCGACCGACGCCGATCCGGCGGAGCAGCTTGCGGCCTATGTGCGCAACCACATCGCTTTCCATATCGAGCGCCGGCACGCCACGCATGTGTCGAACATGGAATTGCGCAGCCTGTCGCCCGACAGGCTGACACAGATCCTGCGCATGCGCACAGCCTACGAAAAGGAACTGCGCACCATCCTGCGCGACGGCGCCGAGTTCCGGCGCCTTCAGCATCGAGGACACCGGCCTGACGGCCATGGCGCTGATCCAGATGATGACCGGCGTCATCGTCTGGTTCCGGCCCGGCGAGCGGCTGTCTGTCCCTGAAGTAACGGCGACATATCTTTCAATGACAATGCGCCTGGTTGGCGCGAGGATCGGCACCTACAGCGCCGCGCGTCCCTTCGGACGCGCAAAGGACGCTGTAGCACTTTGATTTGAGTATGCCCCCGAAGATCGAGAGCGGTCTTCGGGGGCATACTCGGGGGAGGAACGAGATGTACACGAACACGCTCAGCTTCGGGCATGACGAGGATATCGAAGCGCTGCGCGACCTGGTGCGGCGCTTCGCCCAGGACAGGATAGCGCCGATCGCCGGCGACATCGATCGCGACAACGAATTTCCAGCGCATCTGTGGCGCGAGCTCGGCGCGCTCGGCCTGCTCGGCATCACCGCCGATCCCGACTTCGGCGGCAGCGGCATGGGTTATCTCGCCCATGTCATCGCGGTGGAAGAGATTTCCCGCGCCTCGGCTTCGGTCGGTCTCTCCTACGGCGCCCACTCCAACCTCTGCGTCAACCAGATCAACCGCTGGGCGACGCCGGCGCAGAAGGAAAAATTCCTGCCGCCGCTGTGCTCGGGCGAGCGTGTCGGTGCGCTGGCGATGTCGGAATCCGGCGCCGGCTCCGACGTCGTCTCGCTCAAACTGCGCGCCGAAAAGCGCAATGACCGCTATGTGCTCAACGGCACCAAGATGTGGATCACCAACGGGCCGGACGCCGATACGCTGGTCGTCTATGCCAAGACCGATCCGGAGCGGAAATCGCGCGGCATCACCGCCTTCATCGTCGAGAAGGCAATGACGGGGTTCTCCGTGGCGCAAAAACTCGACAAGCTCGGTATGCGCGGCTCCAACACCGGCGAGTTGGTTTTTTCGGATGTCGAGGTGCCGTTCGACAATGTTCTGCATGAGGAAGGACGCGGCGTCGAGGTGCTGATGTCGGGGCTCGACTATGAACGCACCGTGCTTGCCGGCGGCCCGATCGGCCTGATGGCGGCGTGCCTCGACGTGGCGATCCCCTATGTGCATGAGCGCAAGCAGTTCGGCCAGCCGATCGGCGAATTCCAGCTGGTGCAAGGCAAGCTTGCCGACATGTACACGGTGATGAATGCGGCTCGCGCCTATGTCTATGCCGTCGCCGCCGCTTGCGATCGCGGCCAGACCACCCGCAAGGACGCCGCCGGCTGCGTTTTGTTCGCCGCCGAAAAGGCGACGCAGATGGCGCTCGACGCCCTCCAGCTGCTGGGCGGCAATGGCTATATCAACGATTATCCGACCGGCCGGCTTTTGCGCGACGCCAAGCTCTATGAGATCGGCGCCGGCACCAGCGAGATCCGGCGCTGGCTGATCGGTCGCGAGATCATGGCGGAGGGGGTGTAGCATGGCCGTCCTCCAGACCCAGATCTCGCCTTCCTCCGATACCTTTCGCGCCAATGCCGAACGCATGCGCGCACTGGTCGCCGACATCGCCGAAAAAGCCGCGACCGTCGAGCGCGGCGGCTCGGAGGAGGCACGCGAGCGCCACGTCTCCCGCGGCAAGCTGTTGCCGCGCGAACGCCTCGCCCAATTGCTCGACACCGGCTCGCCCTTCCTCGAGATCGGCCAGTT
Organism: Mesorhizobium kamtschaticum; assembly: GCF_056174585.1. NCBI lineage: Bacteria > Pseudomonadati > Pseudomonadota > Alphaproteobacteria > Hyphomicrobiales > Phyllobacteriaceae > Mesorhizobium > Mesorhizobium kamtschaticum. The sequence continues at coordinate 5,845,936 of NZ_CM149691.1, forward strand.
CGCGGCGTGGTCGATGTATGGCGAGGAGATTTCGTCGGCCGGCATGATCGCCGGCATCGGCCGTGTCGAAGGCACCGAGGTGATGGTCGTCGTCAACGATGCCACGGTGAAGGGCGGCACCTACTACCCGCTGACGGTGAAAAAGCATCTGCGCGCGCAGGAGATCGCGCTGCAGAACAATCTGCCTTGCATCTATCTGGTCGACAGCGGCGGCGCCAATCTGCCCAACCAGGACGAGGTGTTTCCCGACCGCGAGCATTTCGGCCGCATCTTCTACAACCAGGCCAACATGTCGGCCGCGGGCATCCCGCAGATTGCCTGCGTCATGGGCTCCTGCACCGCGGGCGGGGCCTATGTGCCGGCGATGTCGGACGAGACGATCATGGTGCGCAACCAGGCAACCATCTTCCTCGGCGGCCCGCCGCTGGTGAAGGCGGCCACCGGCGAAGACGTCAGCGCCGAGGATCTGGGCGGCGCGGATGTGCACACGCGGCTTTCCGGTGTCGCCGACCACTATGCGATGGACGACGACCATGCGCTCGCCATCTGCCGTCGCATCGTCAAGAACCTGAATCGGAACAAGACCGTAAGCCTGAACTTACAGAATTCGATTCCGCCACTTCATCCGGAGGACGAACTCTACGGCGTCGTGCCGACGGACCTGCGCCAGCCCTATGATGCGCGCGAGGTGATCGCGCGCCTTGTCGACGGGTCCGAATTCGACGAGTTCAAGCAGAACTACGGCACCACGCTGATCACCGGCTTTGCCCATCTTCATGGCATGCCGGTCGGCATCATCGCCAACAATGGCGTGCTGTTTTCCGAAAGCGCGCTGAAGGGCGCGCACTTCATCGAACTGTGCTGCCAGCGCAAGATCCCGCTTGTCTTCCTGCAGAACATCACCGGCTTCATGGTCGGCCGGAAATACGAAGCCGGCGGCATCGCCAAGGACGGTGCCAAGCTGGTGATGGCGGTCGCCACCGCCAGGGTGCCGAAGGTGACCGTCATCATCGGCGGTTCATTCGGCGCCGGCAATTACGGCATGTGCGGCCGTGCCTATTCGCCACGCTTCCTGTGGATGTGGCCGAATGCGCGCATATCGGTAATGGGCGGCGAGCAGGCGGCGACCGTGCTTGCCATGGTCAAGCGCGAAGGCATCGAGCGCAAGGGGGGCGAATGGAGCGCCGAGGAGGAAGCAAAATTCAAGAAGCCGATCCTGATGAAATACGAGCATGAGGGCCATCCCCTCTACTCGTCCGCCCGCCTCTGGGATGACGGCATCATCGATCCGGCCAAGACGCGCGAGGTGCTGGCGCTCAGCCTGTCCGCCGCGCTCAATGCCGAAATCGAGGACACGCGCTTCGGCGTGTTCAGAATGTGAGATGACCAAGGCTCTGGACAGGATCCGCATCCACACCGGCGACATCACGAAACTGGATGTCGACGCCATCGTCAATGCCGCCAATTCGTCGCTGCTCGGTGGCGGCGGTGTCGATGGCGCCATCCATCGCGCGGCGGGCCGCGAGCTCGAGTTCGAATGCCGGATGCTGAACGGATGCAAGGTCGGCGACGCCAAGATCACCAAGGGTTATAAACTGCCGGCTCGACACATCATCCACACAGTCGGACCGGTTTGGCAGGGCGGCGGCAAGGGCGAGGCCGAACTGCTGGCCTCCTGCTATCGCAGGTCGCTGGAACTCGCGGCCGCCAATGATTGCCGCTCGGTGGCGTTTCCGGCGATCTCGACCGGTGTTTACCGCTACCCGAAAGATGAGGCGACCGAGATCGCTGTCGGCACGGTCAGCATGGTCGTCGAAGAGAAAAGCATGCCCGAAACCGTCATCTTCTGCTGCTTCGACGAGCATACGGCAGAACTATACCGGCGAACCGTTGCTGCGCTCCGGAAAGGCTGAACTGTATGGACCAACCGATTCATCAGCACAGGCAAACCAAAATTCCCACCAACGAACTGGCGGCGAGGCAAAACATTCGCTACTGCTTGTCCTGCTCAGTGCAAAGGGGACAGGGTGGAAATGAAACTGGAATATTATCGGGGGACGTCTGTCTCGACACTTGCGATCCTGCTAATACTCGCAACAGCTGGCGCCAGCCCGGCGGAAATCGCTGGCAGGCAGCAGGGGCGACGTGCGTTACCCGATAAACATTCCCGTGGGGACCACCGGAGGCTGCGGCAAGATCTATGCAGCGTATCTCGCAGCCGCGGGCCATTCGGCCTTTGCGGCGACGCCAATCGTTCCGGCGAGCGAGTATTTCATTTGCGGCGTGAAGCTGAATGCACCTTCACAGAAGGCGGCCGAGGACCTGGCGCTCAAATCCTGCCAGGCCAGCAAAGGCAAATACAAGGTGACGGTCGCCGGCGCCTGCAGCATCGCCGCGTCCAAGTAGGCTGGAAGGCGCGCGGTTTTTCTCTTTGGGGAAGACAAAATGAAATCCACGAGTTCCAGGCGAACAGCCATGGCGATACTGGCCGGGTTGTTCATGATCACCTCGTCCGGTTTCGGCGTGGCCGGATCGCTGGCGGGCAGCGAGGGAGACAAACGGTTTCCGCCAGCTTTGAATGGCGACCCGAAGTCGCCATGCACCAAGGCATACAAGGCCTATGTGGCGGCCGGCGGCCATTCCGCCTATGCCACCACGCCGTATTCCAGGGTGGTCTCGTTGTACATCCTCTGCGGCACGCGGCTGAATGCGCCATCGCAAAAAGTGGCGGAAGAGCTGGCGATGAAATCCTGCCTGGCCACACGCGCGCACTACAAGGTGACGAACGGCGGCGCCTGCGAGATCGCCGCTTCGAAATAGGCCGGCGCCTGCCCGAATGGCGCCGCCCGAAACAAACCCGGGAGGCTCCATGTTTAGCAAGATCCTGATCGCCAATCGGGGCGAGATCGCCTGCCGTGTCATCCGCACGGCCCGCAAGCTCGGCGTGCACACCGTCGCCGTCTATTCGGATGCGGACGCGAAATCCCTGCATGTCGAGATGGCCGACGAGGCTGTTCATATCGGCCCCTCGCCTGTCGGCGAAAGTTATCTGCGCGGCGACAAGATCGTCGCGGCAGCGCTTTCGACGAGGGCACAGGCCATCCATCCCGGTTACGGCTTCCTGTCGGAAAATCCTGATTTCGTCGACCAGGTGGTGGCGGCAGGGCTCACCTTCATCGGTCCGTCGGCGGCCTCGATCCGCGCCATGGGACTGAAGGACGCCGCCAAGCGGCTGATGGAAAAGGCCGGGGTGCCGGTGGTGCCGGGCTATCATGGTGAGGCACAGGAGATTGTCCTGCTTGCGTCCAAGGCACGCGAGATCGGCTACCCAGTACTGATCAAGGCGCGCGCCGGCGGCGGCGGCAAGGGCATGCGCCGCGTCGAGCATCCTGATGATTTCTCCGAGGCGCTGTCCAGCGCCCGGCGCGAAGCAAAAGCCGCCTTCGGCGACGACCGCGTTCTGGTTGAAAAATATGTCGACAAGCCGCGGCACATCGAAGTGCAGGTGTTCGGCGACAATTTCGGCAATGCGGTGCATCTCTACGAACGTGACTGCTCGGCGCAGCGCCGCCACCAGAAGGTGATAGAGGAAGCGCCCGCCCCCGGCATGACGCCGGCTTTGCGCAAGGCGATGACGGAGGCGGCGGTGAAGGCCGCCAAGGCGATCAATTATTCAGGCGCCGGCACCATCGAGTTCATCGTCGATGCCTCGCAAGGTCTCAAGGCCGACCGCTTCTGGTTCATGGAAATGAACACCCGCCTGCAGGTCGAGCATCCGGTCACGGAAATGGTCACCGGCACCGATCTGGTGGAGTGGCAGTTGCGGGTTGCGTCTGGCGAAAAGCTGCCGAAGACGCAAAGCGAGATCGCGCTTGCCGGCCATGCCTTCGAGGCGCGCATCTATGCGGAGGACGCGGCAAAGGGGTTCCTGCCGGCAACGGGCACACTGCATCACCTGAAATTTCCTGAAGCAGCAGCCGAAGGGGCCACGATGCGCATCGAGACCGGCGTGCGGGCCGGCGATGCCATCTCGCCCTATTACGATCCGATGATCGCGAAACTGGTCGTCCATGCAAACGACAGGCAGTCGGCGCTGGAAGCCCTCGGCGCGGCGCTGTCGCGAACCGAGATCGCCGGCTCCACCGTCAACACCGCCTTTCTTGCCGCGCTTGCCGCCGATCCGGACTTTTACGCTGGGGACGTCGACACCGGCTTGATCGGCAGACATCAGGCGGCACTGACCGAGGTCGCGCCGCCGACCGGCGAAATCATCTCGGCAGCCGGCCTTGCCGCCTCCGGTGCGGAAGCTTCGCCGCCATCGAACGACCCATGGTCTTCGCTTTCCGGCTACGCGCATTTCCACGGCGTCGCGCGGCGCACGCGGCTAAAGTTCGGCGAGGCGGATATACTGGCAAAGGTTTCGGTGCGGCCGGACGGGCGCTTCCTGGTGGCGCTCGACGCGCCCTATGACAGCGCCAATACACATGATTTTCGCGCCGTTCCTCGCGTCGCCCGCTGGCCAGGCCACGTCACCGTGTTCGAAGGCGCCGTCGGCTATACATTCGTGGTGCCCGACCCCTTGGCCAGGAGCGATGACGCGGCGGCCGCTTCCGGCAGCCTGCGCGCGCCGATGCCTGGCCTGGTCAAGCTGGTGCGCGTGGCAAAGGGCGATGCGGTGATCAAAGGGCAACCGCTGCTGATCCTCGAAGCGATGAAGATGGAGCACACCATCGCCGCCCCGCATGACGGGGTGATCGCCGAGATCGCCGTGGAGGGAGCCCAGGTCAGCGACGGGACCGTGCTGGTGCGGTTCGTCGAGGAACAGAGCGCCGCGACCACGCCTGCGAACTGACGGATCAAGAGGCAAACGACAGAGCAAACAGAAATGGCCGGGCGAACCCGGCCATTTCCTTGGATTATCTCATCGCCTGAGATTACTGCGCGATCGGCGCGTACTTGCCGTCATGCCACTGGTTGATGTCGTAGCTGGCATTCTTGAGGTCGCCCTTCTCGTCGAAGGTGACATCGCCGACCACGGTGCTGATCGGCGTGCCGTTCTTCAACGCTTCGGCAACCTTGGCCGGATCGTCGCTGCCGGCGCGCTTGATGCCTTCGGCGAAAGCCTGGACGACGGCGTAGGAGAACAGCGTGAAGCCTTCCGGCACGAAGCCACCAGCCTTGATCTTCTCGACAGCGGCCTTGGCTTCCGGCTTTGCCTGCGGGTCCGACGGGAACACGAACATGGTGCCCTCGCCAGCCGGGCCGGCAACCTGCCAGAATTCCGGCGAGGCGATGGAGTCCGGCATGATCAGCTGGAACTTGAGGTTCTGTTCCGCCGACTGACGCAAGATCAGGCCGGCTTCAGGATGGTAGCCACCGAAATAGACGACGTCGGCCTTGAGATCCTTCAGCTTGGTGACGAGCGCCGAATAGTCCTTCTCGCCGGGGTTGATGGCGTCATAGTAGACTTCCTTGAGGCCGCCGGCGTTCATGGTCGCCCTGACGGCGTCAGCCACGCCCTGACCGTAGGCGCTCTTGTCGTGCAGGACGACGACGTTCTTGCCGGCATACTTCTTGGCGATCCACGGGCCGATGAAGGCGCCCTGTGCGTCATCACGCGTATAGAGACGCATGATTGTCGGCCAGCCGGCCTTGGCGGCCGCGTCGGTCAGGACCGGGTTCGAGGAAGCCGGGCTCATCATCAGCGCGCCGGATTCGGCATAGACGGCCGAGGCCGGAATGCTCGAGCCCGAGCAAGCGTGACCGTCGATGAACTTGGTGCCGTTGGCGACAATGCGGTTGGCCACCGAAACAGCCTGCTTCGGATCGCACTGGTCGTCCTCGATATCGAGCTTGATCATCGAGCCGTTGACGCCGCCCGCGGCGTTGATGGCGTCGGCGGCGGCCTGTGCGCCCTGCTTGAACTGATCGCCGATGGTGGCGAGCTGTCCGGTCATCGGGCCGACCACCGAAACGGTGATGTCGTCGGCGAATGCGACCGGCGCACTCATCATCAGGCCGAAAATGGCCGCGCTAAAAATACTCATTTTTTTCATGGCAATAGAACTCCTCCACTCACGCGCGGCCGCCCCGGCCGCGCTTCTTCTTAGAGAGGCGGGACAATTTCATCCTTCATTGGGCCTGTCTAGGCGCATCGGCACCGCTCGATTGGGCCTGCGAAGCCTCCTCCACGCAAAAAAGCCACGCCAGCCTTGTTCCGGCTGGTCGTGGCTTCTTTGCCTGTCGGGCTGTTTCCCCAGCGCCCCCGCGCCGCGAACCCCAACGTCGCCTTTCCTGTCTTCCTGCAGACCATGACCTTTCCCGATTTTCGGGATCATGGTTCGTCGCACGGCCTGGACCTGTCGGCCGGCCGCATTCTTGTTGTTGATGGCCTGTGGCCTGGCCGTCTGCGCAGCCTTATCCCTGTTTTGGCCCGACCGTCTTGGAGCGGTCTTGGCCGGAGCGTCCCCGTCTGGCGGAACTCAGTGCATGGTCATCCATTCGCGGGCTTCGCGCAGCGCCTTGGCGATCTCGACCTTCGACATGGCCGCCGACAGTTCAGAGCGCAGCTCCGCGGCGCGAGCCGAGCCCTTGATGGCGGCGATGTTGAACCATTTGTGGGCGGCAACGACGTCGGTCTCGCAGTCGCGGCCGGTCGCATACATCATGCCCAGTTCGAAAAGAATGTCGGCCTGGGCAGTTGCCCCCATGGCGCCGAAACCTGCTTCAAGCATTTCAAAACGTGCCATTTTAGTCCCCTGTCTGGCTCCCGAGAGCTGCCTCCGTTTGTCTTGTCCGGGCCGCTCTTTCGATGCCTTCGAGAATGCCGATCAGGCTTGAATCCGTCGTTAAATGGCGTGCTTAATTTGAAGAAAACAAAGCTAAAACAAGAGGTAAACGCGCAAATTCGTTAAGGATACGAAGCCAGCAATTCAGCCGATTTGCGCCAAATTTGACGAAAATTTTCGGGAGCGGAATCAACACTCCGCTAACCACGGGAAACAAACACGATGCGCCGGTCGTTTTCATTTCCTCTGCGACAAGCCGGATTCAGGCGCTTTCAAAATCCCAAAGTCTTCCCTTGCGGCACCGCTTTTGTTTTGTCGGGAGCTGGATTAGCTTACGTTTGCGTAAGCGGCAGACCGGCGAGGCGGAGAATTCGGCCGGCTATCCAAAGGGAGCAAGACATGTTCGAAAAGTGAGCCTGGCTCTTGCAGCCACATTGATCATGGCGGGTGCGGCGTGGGCCGATCCGATCGAAGGCAACTGGAAGACGCAAGCCGGCGACACCGCCGCCATTTCAGGCAGCGGCTCGTTTTCCATCACGCTCAAATCAGGAAAATATGCCGGCAAGACCATCGGCTCGCTGAAAGCGGCCGGCGACAACAAATATGCCGGCAGCATCACCGATCCGGCGAACGACAAGACCTATTCGGGCAAGGCGACATTGTCGGGCACCTCGCTGAAGATGAGCGGCTGCGTGCTCGGCGGACTAATCTGCAAGAGCCAGACCTGGCACAAGCTTTAATTCTGCAGAGCGATATCGGGCGATCTCCAGACCGATGGAGACGCCCACACCTGCCCCACAAATTCATCCCAGACTTCGAGCAAAGCCCTTGAAATAACCCGTTAACAGGTTCTTACTTGCTGCAGGCAGGTTGGGGCTCTGTCAGGTTGTGCGTGCAGTTTCTGTAGTTATAGGAGTTGGGTCAATTGTCGCGGCGGCGGCGTCTCCGGTTTGGGCGCTAGAGTACACTCCAGTTTCCTCTCCGGGCCAACAGCCATTCCTAGTGGTCTCCGGAGAATTCGGCGTCAGCGAACCACTGACAGCATTCACCAACGCTGTGGTGAGCAGCGGGGCCAGGGTGATCGTCTTCGACTCCCCCGGAGGGAGCGTGGGCACCGCAATACAGCTAGGACGTATGATCCGGGCAGCGGGCTTGGACACACTCCAAGTTCGCCAGTTGCAGTGCGCCTCTGCTTGCTCACTGGCCTTCTTGGGTGGTGTCCGCCGAGTTGCAGATGCGGGCTCCATTGGCGTTCACAGGGCATCTTTCGACACGAATAGCGGAATGTCCGCTGATGAAGCCGTGGCTCAAATCCAGGCCGGAACTGCCCAAGTCATGTCTTACATGACGGAAATGGGAGTAGACTCCAAACTCATGGAAGTAGCCCTGAGCTACGACAGGTCCGACATGAGGTACCTATCGGCCAGCGAAATGGCGGACCTGCGGGTGACCAACGTCGCTGTTACGCAATCGCCGGTAGATACATCTCAGGTGCCCACGAGGCCCAATCCCGCGCCTGTGCCAGATGCCAGCGCCAAGCAAGAGTTGGAGGGCGCTGCGGTAGCCTTCATCAAGGGGCTTATAGAGCATCATGGGGACAACGCCGAGTTGGCTCTCGCTCAAGTTCAGTCCTCCTACGCTCCCACCGTTGACTACTATGGGAAGCTGACGGACCTAGGCTCGATCATTCAGGACAAGCGAAACTATTTCGAGCGTTGGCCCGAGCGGGGATACAACGTTCGCGATGGCAGCGTGATGGTCTCCTGCGCTAACGACACATGCATGGTCTCGGGCACTTATGACTGGATCGTCCGTAGCCTGCCTAGGCACAAGCAAGCAAAGGGCGTAGCGAACTTTAGCTACACGATATCGATTGGGTCCAACCCCAAGATCGTTGCGGAGACTAGCAAAGTCTTGCGCTGATAGAGGGGGAGTTCTACCCGCCCGGCGGGCCCCGTTTTCGTTTCACCGGCACGTCGAGCCTTGGTGCCAGTGCCCCGCTTCCGGTCGCCGCGCAGCCGGCGCCCGCCTGGTCAGACCCCGTCAATCAATTTGAACCGCAGATGAACGCCGGCATCAGAGCCGGTTCAGAAGCGTTGGGGCATTCTCTCCCGTGTTGAAGGAGACACGACCAATGCTTGCTCGCCGCTTCACCATCGTCTGCCTGCTGATGAGCCTGTTTGGAATGTTCTTCGCCATCCTCGTCGCCGAAGCGGGCCGTTCGCCCCGCTCATGGGACGAAGCCAGTTCCAGGACATGCCGCCTCGCCTGCCCCACCCACCTTCGCAACTGAACCAAAGAAACCAAGACCTCGAACAGAAAAGCTCAGACATCATGGACCGCATCGCCGCCAACACCCTCAAGACCCTCCGGCTTCTGCCGCGGGCGGTGCTTGTCCTGATGCTTCTGTCCGCTCCGGTTCTGGCGGTGCCGATGATGCGCGCCGATGCCGGCTCGACGATCGAGGCGCCGGCCCTGAGGCAGTCCGGCGTGGGTTTCGTCCTGCTGGTCAGCCTGCAGCGGGGATAAAGAAAAATGGCGCTTTGGGCGCCTTCGACAGCGACACCCCTCCCAACCGCCCGTCCAAGTCTCTATATTGAGTCATGGAAAAGCGAATCTACCCCCAAGCCATCGAATCTGTCGTCATGCCCGAGCCTTTTGGCCGGCAAAGCTTTGACAAAGCCGAAAAAGCCGTCGCCGCACTGCAGGTCCTCTACGACCGCAACACCAAGTTCCTGCGCGACTCCTTTGCGGCGCTCGCCGCGGCGGGCGGCGACAACGGCAAACGCTACCGCGCCTTCTATCCCGAGATCGGCGTCACAACCAATTCGTTCACCCAGATCGACTCGCGTCAGGCCTATGGCCACATGCCGACGCCGGGGCATTTTTCGACCACGATCACCCAGCCAGCTCTGTTCGAAAGCTATCTGGTCGAGCAGTTGCGCCTGATCATGCGCAATCACGGGGTCGCGGTCACGGTGTCGGAATCGACCACGCCCATCCCGCTGCATTTCGCCTTCCTCGAGGGCACCCATGTCGACGGCGCGGCGGCCGAACGCATCAAACGACCGATCCGCGACCTGTTCGATGTGCCCGACCTCGACGGCACCGACGACCAGATCGCCAACGGCACCTTTGAAGTGCCATTCGGCGAACCAAGACCGCTGGCGCCGTTCACGGCGCAGCGCATCGACTATTCCCTGCACCGCCTGTCGCACTACACCGCGACCACACCGCAGCACTTCCAGAACTTCGTGCTGTTCACCAACTACCAGTTCTACATCGACGAGTTCGTGGCCCGCGCCCGGGTACAGATGGCGGAAGGTGGCCACGGCTATACCGAATTCGTCGAACCGGGCAATGTCATCACCAAGGCGGGACAGGCCGCGCCCAGCGAAGGCGTCGCGCCGCCGCGCCTGCCGCAGATGCCGGCCTATCACCTGAAAAAGCCGAACCATGGCGGCATCACCATGGTCAACATCGGTGTTGGCCCCTCGAACGCCAAGACGATCACCGACCATATCGCCGTGCTGCGGCCGCATGCCTGGGTAATGCTTGGCCATTGCGCCGGGCTACGCAACACCCAGGCGCTCGGCGACTATGTGCTGGCGCATGCCTACGTGCGCGAGGATCACGTACTGGACGACGATCTTCCCGTCTGGGTACCGATCCCGCCGCTGGCCGAGATCCAGGTGGCGTTGCAGGAGGCTGTTGCCGAGGTCACCGGCCTGTCGGGTTATGACCTGAAGCGCATCATGCGCACCGGTACCGTTGCCACCATCGACAACCGAAACTGGGAACTGCGCGACCAGCGTGGACCGGTGCAGCGCCTGTCGCAGTCGCGCGCCATCGCGCTCGACATGGAATCGGCGACGATCGCCGCCAATGGTTTCCGCTTCCGCGTGCCCTACGGCACGCTGCTGTGCGTTTCCGACAAGCCACTGCATGGCGAGTTGAAACTGCCTGGCATGGCGACCGAGTTCTACAAGCGCCAGGTGGCGCAGCACCTGACCATCGGCATCAGGGCGATGGAGAAGCTGGCCGAGATGCCGATGGAGCGGCTGCATTCGCGCAAGCTCCGGAGTTTTTCGGAGACGGCGTTCCAATAGGCGGCCGCGAGGCCGCGGCGAGGCAATTCGCCGTCTTGCTCAGGCCGCAATTTGACCGGTAAGCAGATCGAACGCAGGCGGCATCCAGCAGACACGACCTCAATGATAACAGGCGCGCGCTTGAAAATGACAGCTGGGTTGGCATTCCTGGCGATGACGGCACTGTCGGCCGCGCTGTTGGCCGGGTTCTTCGGCACGCTGCATCCGGCGTTCGATTCCTTCTCGCATTTCCGCATTCACTTCAGTGTGCTTATGGCGCTTCTGGCTCTGCCGCTGCTCGCCAGCTCGTTTCGGCTGCAAGCGGCAGCGGGGCTGGTCTTTGCCATCGCCTGCCTGGCCACGACGGCAAGCGCCCTGCCGAGGCTTTGGCCGCAGCCTGCGGCTGCCAAGCCCGCAGATCAGGCTGTCTACAGCCTGCTGCAGATGAACCTGCGCTTCAACAACCCGACACCGAAGAAGGTGCTCTCGCTGATCGGCCGCACCAATCCGGACGTGATCACCCTCGACGAGGTGTCGGAGATGTGGACGACCGAGCTTGGCACCATCACCAGCGCCTACCCCTACCGTATCCTGTGCCCCTACCCGAACGGCATGTTCGGGGTGGCGCTGCTGTCGCGCCGGCCGTTTGCCGCCGACACCGCACCGCGTTGCGAGCCGCGCGGCGCGATGGCGACCGCCACCGTCGACTTCGGCGGCATCGGCGTCGATGTCGCCGCGATCCATTTGAGCTGGCCGTGGCCGAAGGAGCAATACTGGCAGGTCGGCGAACTGGCGCAGACATTGGCCGGGCTTGGCCCGACCGCGATCATGGCCGGCGACTGCAACGCCGTGCCGTGGAGCGCGGCGGTGCGGCGGGTCGCGGCTCTCGGCGGGCTGACGCTCATGCCTTCGGTCGGCCCGACCTGGATCCACCGGACACTGCCCGACGTTCTGCGCCGCTATGCAGGCCTGCCGATCGACCAGGTCTTCAGCAAGGGCGGGTTGACCATCCTGTCTTCGACCCGGCTGGAGGACACCGGCTCCGACCATCTGCCGGTGCTGGTCGAGTTCACGCTAAGGCCTGACGACAAGCAGCCTGAGAATGGGCACGCCACCGCGCTCGCGGCGAGCGACTTATCAGCCAAGCCGCACGTCTGACGCGCTCAATCGAGTGGAGCGCGCGCGCCCGACGACGTGGCGAAGCATTGCGATTGCGAATGGATCGCCGTTCAAGGTTTTCCGATCAAAGCGGCGATCAGATGTTCGACATGGCCGCCATTGCTGTGCTCGCGCCGATCGAAGGCGATCTGTTTGGCCTCGTATTCGGCATAGACAGCCTTGATGCGAAGCTGCGCTTCGCGGCGCGTCTTGTAGCAAGACGGGTCGTTGGCTAACCGCAGGCCGGTTATCGACCTTTCCGTAGCGCGCATCATCTCCCTGGCGATGCGTCCATGAGTTTCCTCATGGGCGCGAACACCGGCGAAAAACCTGACCCAGCGCCTCTTCAGTGCCGGCGTCGCGGGCGAGGCAAAGCGAGGGAAGGTGTAGAAAAGATTGAGCGTGCCATTGACACCCCGCATCCGGCAAAAGCCGTTGCCCTCACCGGCATTGAGGTTCCAGTCGACGGTATAGGCAGTTGTGGCGATGGCATGCGTCATGAAGCCGTGCCTGGGGCCTTTGCTGTCCATAGCCTCGACGAGAGCAGCGCCCGAGCTTCCCGTAATGTCGTAGGTCCGCGTCTGGACCACCGCCCTGGTGCCGGCCAAGGCTTCTGGCGCACACAGCGCTCCAATAGCGACGAGGCATGTCAGAACGATCCGGCGCATGGCCTTCTCCCGTATCCCGGGAGAAGGAACCATAGACCGATGGCCGTTTCAACGGTTTTGCCGCCGAGGCCTAAACCGCCCGGCCACGCGAGGTCACATACCCTGGTAAACCGGACCTTCGCCGCCCTGCGGCGGCACCCAGTTGATGTTCTGGTTCGGGTCCTTGATGTCGCAGGTCTTGCAGTGGACGCAGTTCTGCGCGTTGATGACGAAGCGCACATCCTTCGCCGCCGGATCGGCGGCGGCGTTGCCGTCCTTGTCGACCCATTCATAGACGCCTGCCGGGCAATAGCGGGTCGAGGGTCCGGCAAAGACATCGTGCTCGGAGCGCTTCTGCAGGTCCATATCGCCGACCAGCAGATGGACCGGCTCGTTCTCTTCGTGATTGGTGTTGGACAGGAACACCGAGGACAGGCGATCGAAGGTCAGCACGCCATCCGGCTTCGGATAGGCGATCTTCTGGTGCTGGGCGGCGGGCTCGAGCGTGGCATAGTCGGCCTTGCCGTGCTTCAGCGTGCCGAAGGGCGAGACGCCGAACAGCGTGTTCAGCCACATGTCGAGGCCGCCGAGGCCGATGCCGACGATGGTGCCGAAACGCGACCAGAGCGGCTTGACGTTGCGCACCTTCTTCAAATCCTTGCCGATATCGGTCGCACGCCAGGCTTCCTCGTAGGAAGTGAGCTCGTCATTGGCGCGACCGGCGGCAATTGCTTCACTGACATGCTCGGCGGCCAGCATGCCCGACAGCACCGCATTGTGGGAGCCCTTGATGCGCGGCACGTTGACGAAGCCCGCGGCACAACCCATCAACGCACCGCCTGGGAAGGACAGTTTCGGCACCGACTGCCAGCCACCCTCGGTGATGGCGCGCGCGCCATAGCCCAGGCGCTTGGCACCTTCGAAGGTGCCCGCGATCGCCGGATGGGTCTTGAAGCGTTGGAATTCCTCGAAGGGTGAGAGATACGGGTTCTTGTAATTGAGGTGGAGGACGAAGCCGACCGCCACCTGATTGTCCTCGAGGTGGTAGAGGAAGGAGCCGCCGCCGGTCTTCATGTCGAGCGGCCAGCCGAAGGAATGCTGGACAAGGCCCAGCCGGTGGTTCTCCGGCTTGACCTGCCAGAGTTCTTTCAGGCCGATGCCATATTTGCCGGGTTCGCGGCCATCAGAGAGTTTGTATCTGGCGATCAGCTGCTTGGCGAGCGAGCCGCGCGCGCCCTCGCCGATGAGTACATATTTGCCCATCAGCGCCATGCCCGGCGCGAAGCCCGGGCCATGCGTGCCGTCCTTCTCGACGCCCATGTCGCCGGTGACGACGCCGGTGACCGCACCTTCTTCATTGTAGAGCAGCCCGGCGGCGGCAAAGCCCGGATAGATCTCGACGCCGAGCGCCTCGGCCTTACCAGCCAGCCAGCGGCAGACATTGCCGAGCGAAACGATGTAATTGCCGTGATTGTTCATCAGCGGCGGCATGAAAATGTTGGGCAGACGGAACGAGCCGGCAGGGCCAAGCACCAGGAAATGATCAGCGGTGACCGGGGTCTTGAAGGGATGACCATCCTCCTCGCGCCAACCGGGCAGCAGCCGGTCGATGCCGATCGGATCGACGACGGCGCCGGAGAGGATATGGGCGCCAACCTCGCCGCCCTTTTCCAGCACGACGACGGAAAGCTCGGGATTGACCTGCTTGAGGCGGATGGCGGCGGCAAGGCCGGCCGGGCCGGCACCGACGATGACCACGTCGAATTCCATGCTTTCGCGTTCGATATCGCTCATCAACCCCTCCGCACTGGCTTGCCGCTGTTGCGTATCTTGCTAGCTCCTGCGCTGCATAGCGCATCAATTGGCGACAGGAAACCGGCGCAGACGTGACAATGCGGATTTGGCCAAAAAGTCGCGCATCTTGCGGCAGGGCAGCCGTTTGTGCCCGGCGAGACCTACAGTGCTTGCGTTTTTTAATTGTTCGGCGGCTTGCTTATCGGCCATACTTCCTGCCATGCGCATTCCTGGGCCTGCCGGCTTTCCTTCGACGCGCTTTCTTTTCACGCCCGGCCGGGCCTGCCGGGCGATTCTTCTGGCCCTTCTGATGTCGGCATCAGGGCACGCCGCGGCGGACGAGGTGAAGGTCTGGCCGACGGGCGCCTACTCCTTCTCTGACGAGCTCGGCGGCTTCCGCATCACCGGAGCCTCCGGCATCGGAACCAAGGAGGATCCGCTCGTCATCACCGAAGAGCTGAATTCGGCGACACCGGTGACGCTGACCATCCGCACCACCAAGCCGATCCAGACATTCGGTAAGGCGGGCGAGTTCGCCAACGGCATCATGTACATGCGCATCGACGTGCTCAACAACAGCGGCCAGGCCTGGATCGAGTTCCAGTTCGAGCTTCAGGAGATCCTGAACCAGCCGAGCGTGTTTGGAGACGGGTTCTCGTTCGACCAACGCAACAAGACGCCGGAAAATATCTGGTCGAGCAATTTCGCCGATTTCGACCGCGAGTTCGAACCTTATGACCGGCTGCTGTTCAAGAACGGCAAGGTCGACCCGCACAAGACCGTCAGCTTCGAGTTCCTGATGACCGACTATACGCCGCGATGGACCTTCTATGTGGTGCAGGATCCGCGCATACCGACCGGATAGAGCAAGCCGCCAGCTTGCAAATTGCAGTCATGCGGACGAATGTGCGCACCATGACTGCCGCCTCCCCCAACAGCCCGACCGAAATTGCCGACATCCTGGCTTTCTATGCCAGCGCAGGCGTCGACGAGGCGCTGGAAGACGCCCCGGTGAACCGCTTCGCCGAGCCGGCGCCGAGGCCCGTCGAGCGCGCACCGGCACAGGCAGCGCCCCCTCGCGAAGACAAGGCGCCGGAGCGGCCAGCGGCTTCGCCCGGCTTGGATACGAGCAACGTGCCGGATGCGCCACCGGCGCGTTCATCGGTCGCCGCCGTGCCAGACGAAGCTCAGGCGGCGCTTGCGCGCCAGTTGGCAACAACGGCAACAACCCTGGACGAGCTGCGCCAGCATATGGCGGCATTCGACGGCTGCAATCTCAAGGCCACCGCCAAGAACCTGGTGTTCGCCGACGGCAACCCGGAGGCCGCGGTGATGCTGGTCGGCGAAGCGCCCGGCCGCGATGAGGACATTGAGGGCCTGCCCTTCGTCGGCCGCTCGGGCCGTCTGCTCGACCGCATGCTGGCCGCGATCGGGCTCGACCGCACTTCGGTCTATATCGCCAATGTCATTCCGTGGCGGCCACCAGGCAACCGCACGCCGACGCCGCACGAGACCGAGATTTGCCGGCCGTTCATCGAGCGGCAGATCGAGCTGGTCAATCCCAAGGTGCTGGTCAATCTCGGCGGACCGTCGGCCAAGACCTTGCTCAACACCTCGGAAGGCATTCTGCGGCTGCGCGGCAACTGGCGTGTTCACACCACGGCCTCAGGCACCGCCATTCCGGCCATGCCGACGCTGCATCCGGCCTATTTGCTGCGGACGCCCGCGCACAAGAAGCTGGCGTGGCGGGATTTTCTCGAGGTGAAGGCGAAGCTGCGGGCGCTGGGAGATTAGCCAATCTCCCCCCTCGTGGGGGAGATGTCCGGCAGGACAGAGGGGGGCGCGAAAGATCGCCAGCCTTTGTGATTTTCACTCTTCGCTTGATAAAGTAGTCGCGGCTTGCTGACATGTCGGCGGGACAGCGCCCCCCTCTGCCTTGCCAGGCATCTCCCCCACGAGGGGGGAGATCGGATGTCGTCACGGGCTTCGCCAATCTTCGAGGACGGCTGCGCCATAACCTCCAAGGTAATTGAATTGCGCCCCTCGCTGACCTAGTCATTTCCCCATGACAACAGCCCAAACCTCCGCTGGCAGTCTCATTCGCGAATGGCGCACGCGCCGCCGCATGAGCCAGCTCGACCTTGCCATGGAAGCCGAGATTTCGCAGCGGCATTTGAGCTTCGTCGAGAGCGGGCGCGCCGCGCCGTCGCGCGACATGGTGTTGCATCTGGCCGAGCAGCTGTCGATCCCGCTGAGGCAGCGCAACCTGTTGCTGCTGGCCGCAGGCTTTGCGCCGAGCTTCAGCGAACGGCCGCTGACCGACATGACTCTGGCACCAGCGATGGCGGCGGTCGAGATCGTGCTCAAGGGGCATGAGCCGTTCCCGGCGCTGGCGGTGGACCGGCACTGGAACCTGGTTTCGGCGAACGCCGCGATTGCTCCCTTCCTTGCCGATGTCGGCGAGGCTTCGCTGCTGGCGCCGCCGGTCAACGTGCTTCGCCTCAGCCTGCATCCCGGCGGCATCGCGCCACGCATCGTCAACCTCGCGGAATGGCGCACGCACCTGCTCGAACGTCTCAAACACCAGAACGACGCCAGCGGCGATCCGATGCTGGTCGAATTGGAACGCGAGCTGCGCACCTACCCGTCCGGGCTGAAGGGCAGCAGGCCCATGCCTGTCGAGCCGAATGCGATCGTGCATCCGCTGCGCCTCGCCCATGGTGATCAGGTGCTGTCGTTCATCAGCACCATCACCGTGTTCGGCACACCGCTCGACGTGACCTTGTCGGAACTGGCGATCGAATCCTTCTTCCCGGCCGACGAACAGACAAGGGCGGTGCTGGTGCGGCTGGCCAAGGAGCGGAGCGAACGATCCTGATCAGCCTTGCGGCAGCGCCACCTTGCGCGCTCGCTTACGCTCCAGTCCGAGTTGCCGCTCGCGCCAGATGATGAAGATGCCGGCGGCCACCACGATCACACCGCCGATCAGCGTGCTGAGCGAAGTCACGTCGCCGAAAACGAAATAGCCGACGACGACACCGAGGATCATCGAAGTGTATTCGAACGGCGCCACCACCGAAGCCTCGGCATGACGATAGGCCGAGGTCATCAGGATCTGGCCGAGGCCGCCGCAGAAGCCGGCCATGATGAGCAGCGCGGCTTGCGCCGGCGTCAGCGATTGCCAGCCGAAAGGCAACGTCAGCAGCGAGAGCACGCTTGCGGTCGACGAGAACCACAAGACGATGGTCGCCGTCTTCTCCGTTTGCACGAGATTGCGCACAAGCAGCATGGCAACAGCCGAGATCGCCGCGGCCACCAGCGCGGCCATGACGCCCAGGACCTCCTGGTCGTCGAGCGCTTCATCCGAATTAAGCAACGTCAGCTCCGGCCAGGAAATGATGAGCACGCCGACAAGACCAACGGCGACAGCGCTCCAGCGATAGACGCGGATCGTCTCGCCAAGGAAGACAGAGGAGAACACCACGACCAGCAGCGGCTGCGCATAGTTCAGGGTGATCGCCTCCGGCAGCGGCAGCCTGGTCAGCGCGAAGAAGCCAAGCCCCATGGCGCCAACGCCGACAATACCGCGTGCGACGTGGTTGAAGGGACGTTTGGTGACGAATGCCGTCGACAGCTGTCCCTTCAATGCCAGGAAGGCAATGATCGGGAAGATGGCGAAGAAGGAGCGGAAGAAGACGATCTGCCCGGCTGGCACGTCGCCGGCCGCCTTGATGCAGGTTTGCATGCCGACAAAAACCGCGACGGACACGATCTTCAGGGCGATGCCCCTCAGCGTACCGTGGCCGCCGGTTGTTTCTGGTTGAGCCCCGGCTCCTGATGTCACGCTGGTGATGCGTCCCTGATCGTTGCCTGTATGCCCGGCAACGCTGGCATTCAACATGCTTTAGCCGCGATGCCGCAAAGAAGGCCTCGATAGACCCTCTCGCAGTTTTGTCGAGGGACCGTTTCGTGTAAAGAGCGCGAACTTCATTTTTTTGGACCAGCGGGAACTGTCCGCTTCCAACGCAATCGACAGGAAAACCCACGGAATGCGCACGGACACCGGCCAGGTCTTCAGGCTCGAAGACTATCGCCCCAACGACTATCTCATTCCGCAGACCAACCTGACCTTCCGCCTTTCGCCCGAGGCCACAATCGTCACCGCAATCCTGACGGTCGAACGCCGCGATGGGGTGCCCGCGTCGGCGCCTTTGGTGCTCGACGGCGACGGGTTGACGCTCAAGCGCATCGCGATCGACGGCAAGAAGGCAAAACCAGCGGATCTGCTGGTGACACCCGACCAACTCACCATTCTCAAGCCGCCGGCTGCGCGCCGCTTCCAACTGTTGATCGAAACCGAACTGGCACCGGCCGGCAACGAAGCCCTGATGGGGCTCTACCGCTCGAACAATGTCTATTGCACGCAATGCGAGGCCGAAGGCTTTCGCCGCATCACCTATTTCCTCGATCGCCCCGATGTCCTGTCGGTCTACACCGTGCGGATCGAGGCACTGCGCGACGAGGCGCCGCTGCTCCTGTCCAACGGCAATCCGGTCGACAAGGGCGATCTCGGCGACGGCTGGCACTATGCCGTGTGGCACGACCCCTTCCCCAAGCCGTCCTATCTGTTCGCGCTGGTGGCCGGCAATCTCGGCCGGGTTGCCGACAGTTTCGTCACCCTATCCGGCCGCGAGGTCGAACTCGGCATCTATGTCGAGCCTGGCAAGGAGAAGCTTGCCGGCTACGCCATGGACGCGCTGAAGCGGTCGATGCAATGGGACGAAGAGGCGTTTGGCCGCGAATACGACCTCGACGTCTTCAACATCGTCGCCGTGTCCGACTTCAACATGGGCGCGATGGAGAACAAGGGCCTCAACATCTTCAACGACAAATATGTGCTTGCCGACCAGGAGACGGCGACGGACGCCGATTTTGCCAATATCGAGGCGATCATCGCGCATGAGTATTTCCACAATTGGACAGGCAACAGAATCACTTGCCGCGACTGGTTCCAGCTTTGCCTGAAGGAAGGTCTGACGGTCTTCCGCGACCATGAATTCTCCGCCGACCAGCGCTCGCGGCCGGTCAAGCGCATCGCCGAGGTACGCCTGCTGCGCGCGCATCAGTTTCCCGAGGATCAAGGCCCGCTGGCGCATCCGGTGCGGCCGCGCCGCTACCGCGAGATCAACAATTTCTACACAGCGACGGTCTACGAAAAGGGCTCCGAAGTGGTGCGCATGATCCGCACCATCCTCGGGCCTGACGCCTTTCGCGCCGGCATGGACCTTTATTTCGAGCGCCATGACGGCGAAGCGGCGACGATCGAGGATTTCATCAAGGTGTTCGAGGATGCCTCGGGCCGCGACTTGTCACAGTTCGCGCTCTGGTATCATCAGGCGGGCACGCCCAATCTGACGGTCAGCTCGGCGCACAATGCGGCCGCGCAGGAATTCACGCTCGAGATCGAGCAGTCGGTGCCGCCGACACCCTCCGAAAGCCGCAAGCGGCTGATGCATATCCCGCTCGCCTTCGGGCTGATCGGCGCCGGCGGCAAGCCCGTCGAATATAGCGGCGTCGAGGGCGCCAGCGTCGAGGATGGTGTCATCCATCTTCGTAAGCGCCGGCATATGGTGCGCTTTTCAGGTGTTGCCGAACGCCCGGCGGTGTCGCTCAATCGCGGCTTTTCGGCACCAGTGACGCTGTCGGTCGAGCAGAAGGCCGACGACCAGTTCTTCCTCGCCCGCCATGACAGCGATGCCTTCTCGCGCTGGCAAGCCTTCAACACGCTGCTCACCGATGCGCTGATCGCAGCCTTCCGCGAGATCCTTGGCGGCAAGCAGCCGGTCTTCGCGACGCGGCTGACCGAGCTTGCCGGCAGCATCGCCGGCGATGAGACGCTGGAGCCGGCCTACCGGGCGCTGGCGCTGGCGCTGCCCGGCGATGCCGACATCGCCCGCGACATCGGCAAGAATATCGATCCCGACGCCATCCACGCAGCCCGACAGGCCCTTGCGCTCGCGATCGCCGCGGCCAATGGCGAGGCATTTTCCAGCCTCTACAACAGCCTTGCCGACAAGGCCGTGTTCAGCCCGGATGCGACAAGCGCCGGACGGCGCGCCCTGCGCAACACTTTGCTGGATTATCTCTCGCTGCTGCCGGGTGGAGCGGCATTGGCGGCCGGGCATTTCCAGTCGGCGACCAACATGACCGACCGTGCGGCCGCACTTGGCGCACTCGCTCACCGCCACCATGGTTCGCCCGAGGCCATCAAGGCGCTGGCGGCTTTCGAGACGACTTATGGGTCCGACCCACTGGTCATGGACAAATGGTTCCAGATCCAGGCCAGCGTGCCGGGGCCGCAGGCCGTGGACACGGTTCGGGCGCTGTCCGCTCATCCGGCCTTCTCGATGGCCAATCCAAACCGAGTGCGTTCGCTGGTCGGCACCTTCTCCAGCGCCAACCAGACCGGCTTCCACCGCGCCGACGGCGAAGGCTACCGGTTCTTCGCGCAGACGGTGCTCGAGGTCGAAAAACGCAATCCGCAAGTGGCGGCAAGACTGGCGACGGCACTCAGATCGTGGCGTTCGCTTGAGCCGGGCCGGCAGGCCAAGGCCAGGGAAGCGCTGCTTTCGATCGCCAATGCCGAAAACCTGTCGGCGGATCTGCGCGACATCATCGAGCGCACACTGGCCTAGGCATACCTTGCCTTCTCCCGTGCGGGGAGAAGGCCCAAGTCGCCGCACCCCCAAAACCGATTATTTTAGTCTATTTTTGATCTTTTTTCGCCGGACCACTGGACAAGGCGAATCACCTTTGATTCTTTACTGACGATTCGGATGTGCGGCGTTTGCCGGATCACCAAGCAGCATAGGCAAATTCGGGGAGTGCCATTTATGGCGAAGGCGGACGCGTGGGGCGCGCCCGGTGGGACGGCTTTTGCGCGTCGCGAGACGCGCAGCGATGGCCTTGCCGGGAATACGCGGCTCATTGCCGAACCGGCCTACAAGCGGCTTCTGGCCGCCGAACCGCTGCTGCGCCGGTCGATTCCGGCCCTCATCATCATCTTCCTTTTCGTCATCGCGGCGTTGCGCGTGCTGTCGCTGATGAATGAACGCGACGACGTCGAGCGTGATGCCAAAGCGATCCTGACGCTGGCGGCGGGGCAACTGGCCAGTTCGCTCGCCACCACCTCGGATACCGTGCCCGGCGCCATACAGGACCTGCTGGAAACCACCAGCCGTCAGGGCTCGATGAGCCGCAGCCATGTGCTCGTCATCACCGACAGCGCCTTCAAAATCACCGCGGGGACGCCGCGCTCGATGCCCTGGCAAGGCCATGCCCTCGACGGCCTCGTCGAGGGCGGCCAGCCGCTGTTCATGTTCGGCGATCGCGCCGGCGTCATGGAGGTCAATATCGGCGGCCAGGACTGGTACGCCGCGGTCAGCGTGGCCAAGGATCGGAAGGGTGCCGCGGCGGCCCTGGTGCCGCAGGAAGCGGTCTTCGACACGTGGCGCAAGACCGTCTCGCTCAACGTCACCCTGTTCGTGCTGACGGCCGGCGTGCTGATCATCATCCTCTACGCCTATTTCGGGCAGGCGGCGCGCGCGCAGGCCGCCGACCGCATCTATCTCGAAGCGCATCAGCGCATCGACATGGCGCTGGTTCGTGGCCGCTGCGGCCTGTGGGACTGGGACATGGTGCGCGGCAAGATGTATTGGTCGCGCTCGATGTACGACATGCTCGGCTACGAGCCCTGCGACACGATGCTGTCCTTCGGCGAGGTCGACGAGATCATTCATCCCGAGGACGGCGACCTGTTCGAGCTCGCCAACAGAATTGTCGCCCGCGAGATCGACCACATCGACCAGGTGTTCCGGATGCGGCATGCCGACGGCCAATGGGTGTGGATGCGCGCTCGTGCCCAAGTCATGGATCCGGAAGCACCGGAAATCCAGCTGATCGGCATCGCCGTCGACGTCACCGAGCAGCGCCATCTGGCGCTGCGTTCGGAGGCAGCCGATCTTCGCCTCAGGACTGCGATCGAGAACATCAATGAATCCTTCGTGCTGTGGGATTCTGCCCAGCGCTTGATCATGTGCAACTCCAAATACCAGCAGGACAACGGGCTCTCGGATCGCGACGTGATGCCGGGTGTGACGCGCGCTTCCCTGGAAGAGCGGATGCTGGCCTTTGCTTCCGAGCGCCGGCTTGCCAACACCAATGGCCCGCAAGGCGGCGCCACTTTCGAGCGGCAGCTGTCCGACGGCCGCTGGCTGCAGGTCAACGAACTCAGGACCAGGGACGGCGGCATCGTCTCGGTCGGCTCCGACATCACCCAGATCAAGCTGCATCAGGAAAAGCTGGTCGACAGCGAACGCCGGCTGATGGCAACGATCCATGACCTCAGCCTCGCCAGGCGCTCCGAAGAGGAGCGCTCCAGTGAACTGGTCGACCTCAACCGCAAGTACATGAAGGAAACCGAGCGCGCCGAAGCGGCGAACCGCGCGAAATCCGAATTCCTGGCCAACATGTCGCATGAATTGCGCACGCCGCTGAACGCCATCATCGGTTTCTCCGAACTGATGGAACAGGGGCTGTTCGGCCCGCTGGGCTCGGAGCGCTACGAGGAGTACGCCACCGATATCAACAGCAGCGGCAAATATCTGCTCGGCGTCATCAACGACATTCTCGACATGTCCAAGATCGAGGCCGGCCAGTTCTCGCTGGACCAGGAGCAGATCGACCTCGGGCCGCTGATCAGCGAGACGGTGCGCGTCGTCTCGCTGCAGGCCGCGCAAAAGGCGATCACCGTGGAAACGCGTATCGCCGACGCGCTGACGCTGTTTGCCGATCGCCGCGCAATCAAGCAGATCGTCATCAACCTTCTGTCCAACGCGGTTAAGTTCACCGGCCAGGGCGGCCACATATCGGTCAGGGCCCGCAACACGTCCGGCGCGCTGGTGCTGACCATCGAGGACAATGGCTGCGGCATCCCGAAAGCGGCGCTCGGCAAGCTCGGGCGGCCCTTCGAACAGGTGCAGAACCAGTTCTCCAAGAACCATGCTGGATCCGGACTTGGCCTTGCCATCTCGCGCTCGCTTGCCGAGCTCCAGGGCGGCGCGCTGAAAATCCGGTCGACCGAAGGCGTCGGCACGATCGTGTCGGTGCGTATCCCGGTGAAAAGGGCAACGCCGGCGGTCAAGGTCGCGGCTTGAACAGCAGGTTTCTCTCTCGCTCCGTGCGTGAGCGTGAGGTGAGATGCTTTGACAAGATTATCCATTCTATCTATTTTAGATAAGAAGAGGATTTGTCATGCGCGTGACGTCAACGGAATTTCAGCAGAATGTCGGGCGCTTTCAGGACGCAGCCCAGCGTGCGCCGGTTGCGATCACAAAGAACGGCCGGACTCACACGGTGCTCCTGTCGGCGGCAATGTTCGAGGTTCTGGTCAAAGGGCGGGTCGCTCGTCCGGTGGAGGAACTGGACGACGAGACGCTGAACGCCGTCGCCGAAAGCGCCGTCCCAGCCGAATATGCCGGGCTTGATGCAATGCTCAAAGACTGGACGCCGTGAGCCTGCCCAAGCCTATCCCCGGCCTGGTGATCTCCTATTCATACCTCTGGGTGAGAGAATACGAAAAAGGCGCGGAGGAAGGCCGCAAAAGCCGGCCCTGCGCCATTGTCGCCGCTCGACGGATCGTAGAGGGCCGTGAGGTCGTAACGGTGGTTCCAATCACACACTCGGCACCGACTGACCCTGCCGATGCAGTAGAGATGCCTGCGCCACTCAAGGCCTATCTCGGCCTCGATGAAACGCCGTCATGGATTGTCGTGACCGAAACCAATGATTTCCTCTGGCCAGGTCCCGACCTGCGGCCCATTGCAGGCATTAAGCCATCCCGTTTCGACTATGGCATGCTGCCGCCGCGCTTCTATGCCTATCTGCGCGACAGGATTTTGCAGGCTCGGACAAACCGCGTGCTCCAGCAGATTCGGCGAACAGAATAGCTCCACGGTCGCTGAAGATAACGAAAAGCCTCCGGCGACTGACGCCGCCGGAGTTTACAGGATGATGATCATTGCACGCTGCCATCGTTGCCTTCGTCATCCAATTGGGAGTGATGGTTGCCTTTCGGCAGCTCGCTCTTCTCGATCTTGCCGTCATTGTTCTTGTCGAGCATGGCGAAGACCTTCTTCTCACGGCCGGTGATGTCATCGGTCGTCAGCGTGCCGTCGCCCTTGGTGTCGTAGCGGGCGATGATGTGCTTGGCCATCCGCTCGAAGCGCGCCTTCTCCAGCGCGTCGGCGAGCTGGGCGACGGTCAGCTTGCCGCCATTGGCGGCAACGAGCTTCTTCAGCCGCGCGTTCATGGCGTCGGAGAACTGGTCGAAGGTGATGGCGCCATCTGAATCGCTCATCGCCTTGTTGAGGCGCATCATCGTGTCCTCGCGCATTTTTGCGCTGGCATTGTTTTCGGCATAGGCGGTGGTGCCGACGGCTCCGGCAAGTGCTGCGAAGGCAAGGGCAAGCTTGGTTGACTTTCTCATGATCTTCTCCTGTTGCATCGTCACCCCCGATGCGAGAGCGGCGGATCTTCGATCCTGTTGCCGCTCTATCTCTTTGTTCGAGCATCGGATTTTCCCAAAACCGGTTTCCACTTTTGGGTCCGATGCTTCGACAGCTATTTCATGGTCGTCCGGCACGAAGCAAAAGATCAAAGTCCTTCCTGATCTTCTGCGACGTCTCCTTGAGATGTGCTTCCAGCACACCGAAATCCGGCAGGTCGGTCACCGCCAGAAGCAGATCCGAAAGCCCCGGCGGAACGTCATCGCGCTCGAAGGCTCCGGTGAGGCATAGCCGCGTCATCTGGGTCAGCGCCAGATAGAGCGCGAAGGCGGCACCAAGTTCCTGCCTGACCCCGACGTCGGCGAAGCCAGGTGCGAGGCGGGACAGGATCTCAGCCGTACCGGTGACACGCGGCCCGGCCTCGACCTGTCCGGTGATGACAGCCACCTGGGCGATGAATTCAAGATCGATCAGTCCCCCCGGGATCAACTTGATGTCCCAGAGATCGCGCGGCGGCTTTTCCTTATCGATCATGACGCGCATGTCCGAGGCCTCGGCCTTAGCCTTTGCCGCATCGCGCGACTGGCCAAGCACGGCCGCGACTTCCGCTTCGACCTCGGCGCACAGGCCGGCATCGCCGCCAATGGCGCGCGCCCGCGACAGCGCCATATGCTCCCAGGTCCAGGCCTCCTGGCGCTGATACTTCTTGAAGGCATCAATGTGGGTGGCCACTGGCCCCTTGTTGCCGGACGGCCGTAGTCGCAGGTCGAGCTCGTAGAGCACCCCTTCGGCCGTCGGTGCTGACACGGCCGCGATCAGCCGCTGCGTCATGCGGGTGTAGTAATGCGAGGGCGCCAGCGGCTTGTCACCGTCGGAGTCCTCGGCGTCCGCGTCATGGTCGTAGAGCAGAATGAGATCGACATCCGATCCCGCGGTCAACTCGCGGCTGCCGAGCTTGCCCATGCCAAGCAGCGAAACCACGCCGCCGGCGATCCTGCCGTGGCGCGCCGCGAACTCGGCGGTCACCGCCTGCAAGGCCGCCTCGATGGTGAGATCGGCCAGATCGGAAAAGGCGCGGCCGGCCCGGGCCGGATCGATCGAGCCGGCAAGCAACCGCACACCGATGAGGAATTTTTGCTCCGAGGCAAAGATGCGCAACCGGTCCAGCAATTCCTCATAGGCCCTGTCGCCTTCGAGGAAGGCCGAAAGCCGTGCCGAGAGATAGGCGCGGTCTGGCAGTTCACTCAGCAAGGCCGGGTCGAGCAGGCCGTCGAAGACATGCGGCCGGCGCGTGATGATCGCCGCCAGCCGGGGTGCCGCGCCCATGATCGTTGCCATCAGCTTGAGCAGCGGCGGGTTCGACTGTAGCAGCGAGAACAGCTGGATGCCGGCCGGCAGACCGGCAAGGAACTCGTCGAAGCGGATCAAGGCTTCGTCCGCCCGGCGCGTCTGGCCGAAAGAGCGCAGCAACGCCGGCGTCAATTCCGTCAGCCGCTCGCGCGCCTCCGCCGACCGGGTGACGCGATAGCGCCCAAAATGCCAGCCGCGGATGACGCGGCAGATGTCGCTCGGCCGCTGGAAGCCGAGGCCATGCAAGGTCCGCAGCGTGTCGGGATCGTCGACATCGCCGGTGAAGACCAGATTGCCAATGCCCGCCGAAAGCTCCGGGGCCGTTTCGAACAGCGCCGCATAATGGCGTTCGACCTGCTGCAGCGAGGCGCGGAACGCCAGGGAAAAGGCTGCGGCATCGGCAAAGCCCAGCATGCGGGCGATCCGCTCCAGCCCTTCATCGTCTTCCGGCAGCGTGTGGCTCTGCTCGTCGGCCACCATCTGGATGGCGTGTTCTACACGGCGCAGGAACCAGTACTGGCGGGCGAGTGCATCACGCGCCTCAGTGGTGATCCATCCGCGCGCGGAGAGCTGGCCGAGCATCGGCACGGTCTCGCGGCCGCGCAATTCCGGAAAACGGCCGCCGGCGATGAGCTGCTGGGTCTGGACGAAGAACTCGATCTCGCGAATGCCGCCGCGGCCGAGCTTGACGTTGTGGCCCTTCACGGCGATCTCGCCATGGCCCTTGTGGGCGTGGATCTGGCGCTTGATCGAATGGACGTCGGCAATCGCCGCGTAGTCCATGTATTTGCGCCAGATGTAGGGCTGCAACTCCTTGAGGAAGGCAGCACCCGCGGCGAGGTCGCCGGCCACCGGACGCGCCTTGATCATCGCCGCACGCTCCCAATTCTGGCCACGCGCTTCGTAGTAGCGAAGTGCTGCTTCAACGGGGATCGCCAGTGGGGTCGACCCGGGATCGGGGCGCAACCGCAGATCGGTGCGGAAGACATAGCCGTGCTCGGTGCGATCCTGCAGGATGCGCACCAGCCGGCGCGTCAGCCGCGAAAACAGCTCTGTGGCGTCGAGCGGATCGACAATTGCGGGTGCTTCCGGATCGAAGAAGACGACGAGATCGATGTCGGAAGAGAAATTCAGCTCGTGCGCGCCGAGCTTGCCCATGCCGAGCAGGATCCAGCCCGACTGCCGCGACGGGTCGTCGAGATCGGGCAGTTTGAGCTTGCCCTGGCCATGCGCGTCGCGCAGCAGGAAGTCGACTGCAGCACGGGTGCAGGCATCGGCGAGATCACTCAGCCGCCGCACCGTCAGCGACGTTTCCGCCTCACCGGCGAGATCGGCGAGCGCGATCAGGAAATGCGCCTCGGCCTTGCACTGGCGCAGCTCCATCATCAGGCCGGATTCCGAGACCGCTTCGGCCAGCGGCGCCTGTTCGATCGCGACGGTGATCGCTTTCAGGCGCGACTCGACCGGCTGGTCGAAAAGAGCATCCAGAATCCGGGGCCGGCGACGCGCCGTGTCACGCAGGAATGGCGAGAGATCGAAGACAGCGGCGAGGAAATCCTGGCCCTCCCCCTTGCCGGCCAGGAACTTGGCCAGTCGCGCCAGCCCTTCTTCGCGTGCCGCTGTGGCGATTTCGGCCAGTTCGTGCCGCGCCCGGCCTTCGTCGAGAGGGGCAAGCCCAACCGCCGGCTTCAGCAGCCAGTCCGTGACCGTTCGCTTCGCAACCGCAGCCATCAGTGATCCTCCCGCGCGGGGAAACTCATGACCACGGATAGTCCCGGATTGCCAGACAAGAGATCAAGCCGTCCATAGTGGAAGGTCATGACCGCCTTGGCGAGGCTGAGGCCAAGGCCGGAGCCCGGCTGCGAACGGCTCTTCTCCAACCGAACAAAACGTTCGGTCGCCCGGGCGCGATCGGCATCGTCCGGAATGCCCTGGCCGTTGTCGGCGACACAAAGCCTGATCTCGCCATGTGTCCGCTCGAGCGTCACACGAACCGCCGGCTTGGACGTGGAATCGGTCGAATATTTGATCGCATTGTCGACGATGTTGGACAGCGCCTGGCCGATCAGTTCGCGGTTGCCGTTGACGACAAAGGCGCCGTTCACTTCGGCGTCGAGCGAAGCGCCTGCCTCTTCCGCCACCGGCTCGTAGAGTTCGACGACATCACGCACGGCCGCGGTCAGATCGACGCGATTGGTGTGCTCCGACGAATATCCGGCCTCCAGCCGCGAGATCATCAGGATGGCGTTGAAGGTCTTTATCAGTTGGTCGGATTCGGTGATGGTGCCTTCCAGCGCCTGACGATAATCGGCGGGCTTGTGCTTACCGGACAGTGTCGCTTCGGCACGGTTGCGCAGCCGGGTCAGCGGCGTTTTCAGATCATGCGCGATGTTGTCGGAAACCTGCTTCAAGCCTTCGTTGAGCGTGGCGATCCTGGCCAGCATGGAATTGAGGTTTTCCGAAAGGCGGTCGAACTCGTCGCCGGCGCCGGTCACCGGCAGCCGGCCCGAGAGGTCACCACCCATGATGCGGCGGCTGGCCTCCGACACGCTGTCGATGCGCTTCAGCGCGGCGCGGCCGACAAAGAACCAGATCAGCAGTCCGCCGAGCCCCATCATGCCGAGCGCCAGCATCAGCGCACGGCGGATGACGGCGCGAAAGCGTTCCGGTTCGCCAAGATCGCGGCCGACCAGCATGATCATCTGGTTGGGCAGCCGCAGCACCAGCGCAATGGCGTTGTGACCCTTCTCGCCTTCGGCCTGCTGCGTGGTGTTGTCGCCAGTTGAAGGCGATGGCGTCTGGTCGGATGCTCCGCTGCGCAGGCGGTCAAGCTCACCTTCGCCGAAGCGCTTGTAGGAGAAGGGCTCGGTCGTCCAGCCCTCGTTGTCGATTACCCCCGGCTCCAGGCTCTGCACATTGCCGGTCAGGATCTGCCCGTTGGCGTCGGCGATCAGATAGAGGTTGGCACCAGGCTGGCGGGAGCGGTTTTCGACCACGCGCACCAGGACTGGCAGGCCACCACGCTGATAGGCGCGCGCAAGACCGAGCACTTCGTCGTTGATGGTCTCCTGCGTTTGCGCCGTGAGCATGCGCGCCGACAGCGAGGTCATGTAGAAGACAAGCAGCACGGCGCAGAGCGCGAAGAGCAGAAGGTAGAGCGCCGAAAGCCGCGCTGCCGTCGTCTTCATGATGGCCGGCACGGAAAGAGCCATGCGTCGCCTAGATCAGCATGACGATTGGTCGAATCGTCATGCTGATCTAGCTCTTTGTTGTTGGAGCATGACCTCTGGACAAACGGAACCGTTTGTCCGAGAAAACCGGTTCCCACTTTTCGGGGTCATGCTCTAGCCGCCCTTCAGCATGTAGCCGGCGCCGCGAACCGTATGCAGGATCGGCTTGTCGAAGCCCTTTTCGATCTTGCCACGCAGCCGCGAGACATGCACGTCGATGACATTGGTTTGCGGATCGAAATGATAATCCCAGACATTTTCGAGCAGCATGGTGCGCGTCACCACCTGGCCTGCATGGCGCATCAGATATTCGAGCAGGCGGAACTCGCGCGGCTGCAGCGTGATCTCGCGCGCCGCCCGGCGGACCGAATGCGACAGCCTGTCGAGTTCAAGGTCGCCAACCCGGTAGACGGTCTCGGCCTCCTTGGCGCTGGCGCGGCGGTTCAACACCTCGACGCGGGCCAGAAGCTCGGAGAAAGCATAGGGCTTGGTCAGATAATCGTCGCCGCCGGCGCGAAGGCCGGTGACCCGGTCATCGACCTCGCCCAGCGCCGACAGGATCAGCACCGGCGTGGTGTTGCCACGGGAGCGAAGGCCGGCAATGACCGAAAGACCGTCGCGGCGCGGCATCATTCGATCGATGACCATCACGTCATAGTCGCCGGCGTCGGCAAGCGCGAAACCGGTTTCGCCGTCACCGGCGACGTGCGCGGTATGACCGGCTTCGGTAAAGGCTTTCTGCAGATAATCCGCAGCCTCGCGATCGTCTTCTATGACGAGAATCTTCATGGGGCCGTTATACGCGATTTCGCTGGAAGGTTGAGTAGCCGGCATCTGCATTTTAGCCTTTGCCAAAGCGCGTCGCGATCAAGATGATCGAGACCGCGCGCGATAAAATCTTGTTCTCTGGTTGTCTTCATCCCGGACAAGCCTGTTTCGGGGCCTGTTTCAGGGCATGATCCTGCAATCATGACGTCCTCTCGGCCCAGGCCCGAGGGAGCGCTTTTAGGCGACTTCCAAAATGTGCGGCAGCGGGCGATGGGAGGCCCGCTGCCGCTGGAGGAGAGCACGATGACTGACTAACGTACCCGGCTCCATGCTTTCCCATGCGGTGGCTCGGGGGTGTTTGAAACCGCCGCACCGGAAAAGTCGTTATCAGCCCTTGGCGACGGGCAGCGCGACGAAGCGGTTGTTGTCGTCGCGGGTGATCTGCATCAGCACTGCCTTGCGTCCGGCCTTCACCGCGTCGGTCATCGCCTTGGTGACGTCGTCGGTGCCGTTGACTTCGGTCGAATTGACAGCGGTGATGATGTCGCCCGGCTGGATGCCGCGGTCGGCGGCATCGCTGTCGGGATCGACATCGGTCACCACAAGACCCTTGCCGTTTTCGGATTTGGTGACTTTGAGACCGAGATCAGCCAGCGTGTCGGGCTTCGCCGGAGTGGCGGGCTGCGGCTGCTGGTCGTTCGAAGCCTGCTTGTCGCTGGCCGGCAGCTTGCCGAGATCGACCTTGATCGTCTGGCTCTTGCCGTCGCGCCAGACGGTGACGTCAACCGACTTGCCCGGCGAATAGGCGCCGATCAGGCGGGCGAGTTCCTTCGGCGACGCGACATCCTTGCCCTCGACCTGGGTGATGACGTCACCAGCCGCGATGCCGGCCTTTTTGCCGGGGCCATCGTCCTGGGCGCTCGACACCAACGCACCATTGTTGGATTTCAGACCGAGCGATTCGGCGATGTCAGAGGTAACCGGCTGGATTTCGACGCCGAGCCAGCCGCGCTGCACCGCGCCGTTCTTCATCAGGTCTTCGACAACCTGCTTGGCGGTCGAGGCAGGAATGTCGAAGGCGATACCGACGCTGCCACCGGAAGGCGAGAAGATCGCCGTGTTGATGCCGACCACCTGGCCGTTGAGGTTGAAGGTCGGGCCACCGGAATTGCCGCGGTTGACCGAGGCGTCGATCTGGAGGAAATCGTCATACGGGCCAGCGCCGATGTCACGGCCGCGCGCCGACACGATGCCGGCGGTGACGGTGCCACCGAGACCGAACGGATTGCCGACAGCCACAACCCAGTCGCCGACACGAACCTTGGAATCGTCGGCGAAGTCGACATAGGTGAACTTGCCGCTGCCTTCGACCTTAAGCACGGCGAGATCGGTGCGCGGGTCGGTGCCGACCAGCTTGGCATCGAGTTCCTTGCCATCATTGGTGACAACCGTGAAAGCGGTGCCCTCTTCGACGACGTGGTTGTTGGTGACGAGATAGCCGTCATCGGAAATGAAGAAGCCGGAGCCCTGGGCCACCGGGCGCGGCTGGTCATTGTTGCGGTCGCGGTGACCGAAGCGGCGATGGCCGTCGTCATTCTGGCCGTTCTGATCGCCAAAGCCGCGGAACTCCTTGAAGAAGCGGCGCAGCTGCGGATTGTTGGGAAGATTGTCGAGACCGTCCTGGTCATCGGAGCCATCATCGGCGGTCGGCTGAATCTTGGCCTTCACCTTGACGCTGACGACGGCCGGCGAAACGCGCTCGACGACATCGGCGAAGCCTTGCACCTGCGGCGCCTCGACGCGTACGGCATCGGCCAGAACGGGGCTGGTTCCACCGGTCAGCGCGCCAACGCCGATCACGCCGGCAACGGCGACCGAAGCGACGGCTGCCATAAGACGCTTGCGAGTGACGGAATATGAATTGGGGGCAATATTCATGGATCTCTTATCCTCTTTGAAACGGACGCTGCTTGATTGGCATCCTCGAGGAGAGAGACTTAGAGAGGCGCACATTACGGCGCCATTTCCGACACATGAAACTTTGGTAATGTTGGCGGGGCGGTCGCCGCCGTCAGTCGCGGCGCAGGATAGCGTCCAGTGCCGCCTGTTCCTCTGAAGACAGGGACTTTGTCGCCAGTGTCCGGCGCGACCGCGCGGTCAGCACAATGAATACGCCTCCGACCAGCAGCAACAGTACGGGCGTGCCCCAAAGCAGTGCGTTGCGCAGGTCGAAACGCGGCTTCAGCAGCACGAATTCGCCGTAGCGCGAAACGACATAGTCCATGACCTGCTGGTCGGTATCGCCGGCGACCAGGCGCTGGCGCACCAGAATACGCAGATCGCGGGCAAGATCGGCATCGGATTCGTCGATCGACTGGTTCTGGCAGACCATGCAGCGCAGGCCTTCCGACAGCGCCCGCGCCCTCGCCTCGAGCGCCGGATCGGCCAGCATCTCATCAGGCTTCACCGCCATTGCCGTACCGGTAAAGAACAGCGCCAGCAAAAGGACAATCGAGGTCAATGAAAGGCGTGCGTTCATCTCATGCCGGTTCTGGTTAGCTTTCCTGCTGCATTTTTGCGATTCCCTCTATAGCGCGATCTCGTTGGTCAGGCTCCGGAATCCGGGAGGCATGCACCCGCATGGCGGTCCAGAATGCATTCCACGTATCGGCTCTGACAGCAATTTCGGGATCGAACGATTTGTGAAACTTTGCAATCTGAGAGGGTGAGTGGAGACCCGCAGTTTGCGTCGCCATCAAGTAGATACCGTCAGCGTCCAATTCGGTCAATTTCGCGGTCAATGCCCGCATGTCGTCGTCACGCAGATTCCAGTCCGCCTTATACAAATAGGCGATAATTCGACGAGCATTCGATTGATCATGTGAAGCCATGATGCTCGAAAACAACGCGCTGCGGTATTGTTCGAACGGTGTAGAGATGTACATCGTCGCTGTCAGAAGCCCATTATACTGCCAAAGCTCCAGGCCCGCTGCATTCTGGAACGCATCGATGGCCATCTGCCCGAGTTCCTTGGAATCGAAAAGAAACGCGCGGCAATAGCACTTCTTAGGCGTCGTCAATATCCGAATGATCTCGCCGTTCAACAGCGCGCGCTGCTGATTGCTCAACTTGTCTGAGAATTGGCGCAGAGAGGGCAAGCGTCCACCAACGACATTGCTATTTACATTGACAAAAATGTTGTAGGCGGCGGCCCTGATCATATTGTCATCGAGGAAATTGGCCTTGTCCAGAAGTGTGACGTTGCTCAACGCGGCACCATAGTCGCCGGCGGATGCAAGGTCCGACGCACGCTTGGCCACCAGGGTGAGATTTTGCTCGGGCTTGGGCGGCTGGCTTGGATCGAAGCCAAAGATTGCAGCCGCCATCGTCTGCGACCTCAGGTCCAGATCGCCGTAGCTGACAAGTTCGAAAGGTCCCTGGCGCGATTCCCAGATGGTGGCCGCACGGTCGAACGGCCCACTATTCATCCTGAAAAATGGAAGATAGGCAGGGACACGCGCCGCGATCCTGCGCCATGTCAAAGCGTCCGTTTTCCGCTCGCCGTCGACGACAGTCGCGGTGAGTGGACCGGGCCAACCCGGCCCCCAAAAATAACCCCGGGGATAGAGTATCTGGAGACCATCGGGAATTTCAGAGAGAGTGGTTTCCTTCAGGCACTCCTCGGTCCTTCCCGCAGCGCGCAATAAGCTGGATCGCTGTTTGTCCGCGTCGCTGCATTCCTGGCCCCGTGCGAGCGTTGTCTGCCGTATGGACCTGATTGGCTTGGAACGGTTGTTGTCCTCGTAAGAGATCTCGACCAGTCGATCGACGACGCCTTCGGTGACGAAGGTGCGGCTGAAATTCAGGAAATCGTCCACGATCAGGGTTTTGTTCTTCACCAGCCCGTGGTCGATCGCGGGCGGTGCGAACTTTGCGGCTTCGAGACTGAGTTGTTGGCGTATGCCGACTGATGTCAGAGCCCAACCGCAGAAGAACAAGACGGGGGCCGCGGCATAGGCAGGCCTGCCGCGAGCAGCTTGCAGGATCAGAAAAACAGCCACGCCGAGCGGCAGAGCAGCGCTGATGAACATGCCAACGCCGCCGAAAATTCCCAGCGTGAAAGCTGTAAGATATATCCCACTGTAAATGCCTATCCAGCAGGCGACTGCCAGGAGAACGATTCCGATAGCAATCTGGGCGATCCATTTCATGTGAAACGCCTACACTGGAAATGGTTTCAGCTGCGCTAATCGGCTTGGAGCACATTTAGGGGCATTCGCTTTAGCAGCGCTTCGAGCGTTAGTTTGCCTGCGCCGGCCATGGCAGCCGCGACGACCGCTTGGAGCTTTGGCTATACCCACAGAAATGCCTAAACAAGACGCGCTTCGGCCACGGCAAAGCGCTCCACCGCAATCTTCAATGGCCTGCAGCTACCTCGGCCTGCTTGCGCCGGCGCGAGGGCGCGCCGACACGCAGGCGCCTGTCCATCAGCGACATGGCAGCACCCGCCATCATCACCAGGCCGCCGCCCCAGATCAGCGTCACCAGCGGTTTCCACCACAGGCGCACCACGACGGAGCCGTCCTTGTTCTCATCACCGAGCGAGAGGTAGAGCTGACCGAACCAGAGCGTCTTGATGCCGGACTCTGTCGTCGTCATCTGGCGCACGGGGAAGAAGCGCTTGGCCGAGGTGATTTCGCCAGCTGCGTTTCCGTCGGCGCCGATCAGCTCGAAGCGGCCACGGTCCTCGCTGTAGTTCGGCCCTTGCGCCGGATAGAGACCGACGAAACGCAGCGTATGGCCTGACAATTCGACCGTCTCGCCGGCGCGCATGCTGAGGATCTTCTCGGTGCCGAAGGAGAGCGTGGCGACGATGCCGAGCAACGTCAGGCCGAGGCCGAGATGGGCCAATGCCGTGCCGAAGACCGAGCGCGGCAGGCCGGCGAAGCGCCTGAACATGACGGCCGGTGCAACCGACCCGACGCCGGACTTGACGGCAAGATCGGTGAGCGCGCCGCCAACCAGCCAGACGGCAAGGCCGATGCCGAGTGCGGCGAACACCGACGCGCCGTCGACAAACAGGCCGGTGACCAGCATCGCCGCCAGCGCCGTGGCAAAGGCCGCCATCAGGCGTTGCGATGCAGCGAAGACATCGCCGCGCTTCCAGGCCAGAAGCGGCCCGAACGGCACGATGGCCAGAAGCGGCAGCATCAAGGGGCCGAAGGTCAGGTCGAAGAACGGCGCCCCGACCGAGATCTTGTCGCCGGTGAGCGCCTCCAACGCCAGCGGATAGAGCGTTCCGACGAGCACGGTTGCGGTCGCGGTGGTCAGAAACAGGTTGTTGAGGACGAGCGCGCCTTCGCGCGAGATCGGATGGAACAGACCGCCGGCCGTCAACCTCGAGGCGCGCAGCGCAAACAGCGCCAGCGAGCCGCCGATGAACAGCGTCAGGATGCACAGGATGAAGACACCACGCGTCGGATCGGTGGCGAAGGCGTGAACGGAAGTCAGCACGCCCGAACGCACCAGGAAGGTGCCGAGCAGCGACAGCGAGAAGGTGAGGATGGCGAGCAGCAGGGTCCAGATCTTCAGCGCCGAGCGCTTCTCCATGACGATGGCCGAATGCAGCAGCGCGGTGCCGGCCAGCCACGGCATGAAGGAAGCGTTCTCGACCGGATCCCAGAACCAGAAGCCACCCCAGCCGAGCTCGTAATAGGCCCAGTACGATCCCATGGCGATGCCGCCGGTCAGGAACATCCAGGCGACCAGTGTCCATGGCCGCACCCAGCGCGCCCAGGAGGCGTCGATGCGGCCCTCGATGAGGGCTGCGACCGAGAAGGAGAAGCAGATCGAGAAGCCGACATAGCCGAGATAGAGCAGCGGCGGATGAATGGCGAGGCCGAGATCCTGCAAAACCGGGTTGAGGTCACGGCCTTCGATGGGCGCCGGATTGAGCCGGATGAAGGGATTGGACGTCGCCAGGATGAACAGGAAGAAGGCAGCGCCAATGGCGCCCTGCACCGCCAGCACATTGGCGCGCAGCGTCGCCGGCAGGTTGGAGCCGAAAGCGGCGACCAGCGCGCCGAAAAAGGTCAGGATCAGCACCCAGAGCAGCATCGAGCCTTCGTGATTGCCCCAGGTTCCGGTGATCTTGTAGATCATCGGCTGCAGCGAATGCGAGTTCTCCCAGACGCTCGCCACCGAGAAATCGGAGTTCGCATAGGCACTCGCCAGCGCCGCGAAGGACAGCGCCGTCAACGCGAAGCCGGTCACCGCGACAGGACCGCCGACAGCCATCAGGCGCTGGTTGTTGAGGCGCGCGCCAAACAGCGGCACGATCGTCTGCACCAGCGAAAGCGCGAACGCCAGGACCAGGGCGAAATGTCCGGTTTCAACCATGGTTGTGCCCGAAATCCACGTTTGCTCTCCCGCCAGAGTTACTCACTCTTGCTCTCCTGCCAGACGCCCTTGGCCTTCAGACCGTCGGCCACTTCCTTGGGCATGTAGCGCTCATCATGCTTGGCCAGCACGCTGTCGGCAACAAAGACACCGTCCGGGCCGAAGGTGCCCTCGGTGATGACGCCCTGCTCCTCGCGAAAAAGATCGGGCAGGATGCCGGTATAGGTGACCTTGATCGATTTGTGCGTGTCGGTCACCGAAAAGGCGACCGTTGCCCCTGCCCGCGCTGGATGGTGCCTTTCTCGACCAAGCCTCCCAGCCTGATGCGCTGGCCAGGTTGGACGCTGGCCGTGGTGAGATCGGCCGGCATGTAGAAATAGGAGGCCTTCTGGCCAAGCGCGTAAAAGGTCAGCCCGGTGGCGGCGCCCAGGAAAACCAACCCACCGACAATGACCGACAACCGTTTCTGCTTGCGCGTCATATCCAGTTCTACTCCGTCGCCGTCAGGCCGAGCGAGGTGGCAAAGGCGGTGAATTTCTTGGCTTCGTCACTGCCGGCGCCAAAGACGGCGATGGCGCGACCCAGCGCCTCGCGCGCCTGATCGGCCTTGCCCAGCACGACATAGGAACGAACGAGCCGCATCCATCCTTCCGGGTCACGCGGATTTTGCCGCAATTTCTCGTCGAGGCCGGCGACCATCGTGTTGATCATGGCTTCGCGATCCTGCGGCGACAGGGAGGATGCGTTGTCGACATCCGCGGCGTCAGGGCCTTTCGCGGCCGCGCCGGAAGCGACTTCGCCGGATTTGGCTAATGCCTGCTCGACCGCGCCGCGCCATGGCGAATCCGGCGGCAAAGTGCCGAGCATTGCCTGCCAGGCCGTCACCGCGTCCTTGTTTCGCCCCTCCTGCGCCAAAGCCATGGCCAGATAGAAGCTGGCTTTCGCATTGGCCGGATCAAGCTTCAGCGCCGCCTCGAAAGCATCCTGGGCATCGGCGGAAACAATGCCGCCCGCCGCACCGGCGATTGCCTCGCCGAGGCCAGCCTGGCGAACAGCGCTGTCGCCATCGAAGCGGATGGCGTTGCGATACGCGGTCACCGCGTCGGAAAAGCGCTGCATGCGCAGATAGACCGGGGCCAGCACGTCCCACCCCCTGCCGTCGGAAGGGTTGGCGGCAAGATGGGCCTCGGCCCGCGCCACCAATTCGTCGACCGAACTGTCGGCCGGGTTCTTGGCCAGACGTTCGCTGAGCGGCTGCGATGGCAGGTCAGGCGAGCCGATCTGGCTGTAAAGGCCCCAACTGACCAGCGGCACCGCCAGCACGGCCATGGTCGCGACAAGCCGCGCCGTGACCGAGACCTGCCTGGCCGTTGCCTTATCGGCTGTATCCGCAGTGTCGAGGCGAAGGATGCGGCGCGCGATCTCGGCGCGCGCCTCGGCCGCTTCCGCCGGCTGGATCAAGCCGCGCACGGCGTCGCGGTCAAGCTCGGACAATTGATCGCGATAGACTTCCAGGTCGTGATCGCCGCTCGACGAGTCGCTCTTCGGGCCGGCCGCTAGCGGCAGCAGCACCGCCAGGCTCGCGCCGAGCGTCAGTATTGCAGCTATGACCCAGAACAGCATGGTTCTTCCAATAACGGCAGAGCCCTGCCCTGCCAACACAGGCATCCTGCGACGCTTTGACGGCCGGCGCGCCTGACGTCCTTGATCGACATCAACCGGGCGGAGCCGGTCTGGATATCAGGTCAGCGGCGTCCAGCTGCCATCGGCGTTGCGGCAAGCGGTTCCGCGCGCCGTGACGCCTGCTCCGCCGGTGAAGACCGTCTGCGTGTACTGGCGGCAATCCTGCGAACCGACGCGATAGGGTTGAGCCGGAACCACCTCGCCATAGTGCGATGCCTGATCGCCCTTCCACGCCACTTTCTGGCCGCTCGTCGTATATTCGAGCGCCTTGTATTCCGCCTCGAGCGCGCTGCGTTTTTCCGATTCACTGAGGCCATTGCCGATTGAGCCGCCGATAAGACCGCCATCCATTGCCGAAATGATCGACTTGGTGACCTTGCCGCTCGACGGAGGCGTCGAGGCCGGTGTCGGCGCGAGCGTTGGACCCTTGCCGCTCAACGTGGAGCAGCCGGACACGGCCAGCAAGGCGGAAACAAGCGCGACGCGAATCTTCATGCCAACAACCGGTTTTCTTGAGTTGGAGCCTGCCATGGATGCGCCGGGGCCGCGTCATCGGATAAGTAGGCGTGGCCATAGTATTGATATTTGTCGGAAATTTGGCCACCGCCGGCCACTCCTGAAGCAAATCGGTATTGCTCCGGGATCAATCGGTATGCCGCCATAACACACGCCGTCCACAGCTGTCGATTGGCCCGAGAAAGCGTCACTGAAGGCTCCGCAATCGCACCACTGCCTTCAATCCACCCAGGCCCGACCGTTCGAGCGCGAGAACGCCTCCATACTCGTTGACGAGGTCGGCGACAATGGCCAGCCCCAGCCCTGTTCCCGGTTTTGTCTCGTCGAGGCGTCTTCCACGCTTCAGCGCGTCGCGCGCCTTGTCCTCGGGAATGCCTGGGCCATCGTCGTCGATGCTGATCTCGAAAAGATTATCATCCTTGCCGGCCGACGGCGCCACCGTGACCGACACCGCGCTCCTTGCCCATTTCATCGCATTTTCGAGAAGATTGCCGAGCAGTTCCTCGAGGTCCTCGCGCTCACCGGCAAACACGATCTCGGTGGCCGGCAGCGACAGCGACAGGCTGGTCTGCGGGTTGAGTTTCTGCAAGACCCGCACCATGCGCTGCACCAGCGGCGCCACCGGCGTGCGGTAGACGACGCTGTCGCGTTGCGCCGCGACGCGGGCGCGCTGCAAATAATGGTCGACCTGCTTCTGCATCGAGGCGGCCTGCTCGGCGATCAATTGTCCCTTGGCGCCGCCAAGCGCCCGGCCTTCGTTGAGCAGCACCGCCAGCGGCGTCTTCAGCGAATGGGCGAGATTGCCGACCTGGGTGCGCGAGCGCTCGACGATGCGTTTGTTGTTCTCGATCAAGGCGTTGGTTTCGTTGGCTAATGGTTCGATCTCGGCCGGGAAGCGGCCGTCGAGCCGCTGCGCGGTGCCTTCACGCACCATGGCAAGGGCGTTGCGGACCCGGCGCAGCGGCTGCAGGCCGAGCAGGATGGCGATGGCGTTGATGGCGATCATGCCGACGCCGAACAGGCTGAGATAGGTCAGCAGGCGGCGCTGGAAGGTGGAGATTTCCTGTTCGAGCTCGCTCTGATTGCCCATGACGCGGAAACGCGCGGCGCGGTTCTTGGCGTCGAGCACGAATTCGCTCTCGAACACTTCGAGTTGCTCGCCATCGATGCCTTCGGCCGCATAGCTGCGCTGGAAGCTGGCATTGAAGGGCACTTCGGCGACGCTTGGCGACGGGATTTTGCTCGTCATCGACGACGAATGAAGGTCGCCATGCACGCCTTCCGAGGCAGGCTCGACCGACCAGTACCAGCCTGAATTCGGTTCCGAGAAGCGGAGGTCGCCGAGGTCGGGAGCGCCAGTCAGCGCTCCCGTGTCGGAAATGCCGATGGACCCGATCAGATTGAACAGGTGCGCCGACAAAAGGCTGTCGAAGCCGCGCTCGCTCGCCTGGCGATAGAGCGTGGTGATCAAAGTGAAGATGACGACAAGGGTCAGGATCGCCCACACCGTGGAAAAGGCGATGACGCGGAACGTCAGCGAACGCGGCCACAAACGCAGCGAAAGCAGCGCCCTTGCGGTTGGTTTAAGCGGTTCCGAGTTACGCCTCCGGCTCACGCATGCGGTAGCCCATGCCACGCACGGTTTCGATCATGTCGATGCCCATCTTCTTGCGCAGCCGCCCGACGAAAACCTCGATGGTGTTGGAATCGCGGTCGAAATCCTGGTCATAGAGATGCTCGACCAGTTCGGTGCGCGAGACGACCTCGCCCATATGGTGCATCAGATAGGCAAGCAGGCGGAATTCGTGCGAGGTCAGCTTCAGCGGCACGCCGTCGACATCTGCCTTCGAGGCCTTGGTGTCGAGGCGCAGCGGCCCGCAGGTGAGTTCGGATGACGCATGGCCGGCGGCGCGGCGGATCAAGGCCCTGAGCCGCGCCAACACCTCCTCGATGTGGAACGGCTTGGTGACATAGTCGTCGGCGCCAGCATCGATGCCGGAGACCTTGTCGCTCCAGCGGTCGCGCGCCGTCAGGATCAGCACCGGCATCTTGCGGCCGCCGCGACGCCAGCGCTCGACCACGCTGATGCCGTCCATCTGCGGCAGGCCGATGTCGAGCACGACGGCGTCGTAGGGTTCGGTGTCGCCGAGGAAATGGCCTTCCTCACCGTCAAAGGCACGGTCGACGACATAGCCGGCGTCGACCAGCGCGTCCGCTATCTGCCGGTTGAGATCCTTGTCATCCTCGACGACGAGTACGCGCATGCGGTGATCGATACCTGTTGAAGGACTGGTTCAGATATAGGCCGATTCCGGCGGCCTGGGAAACTTAGCCTTGTCAGTTGGAAGGTTGGGTCAGTTCTGCGGAACGACGATCTCAGAACGGCGCGGACGCTGCCCGTCCTTGCCAGGCACCAGCACGACGATGACGCAGACCGGCTGGCCACCGCGTGTCGACTGCGAGGCCTTGGCGAGCGTCCCGCCATTCTGCTCGGCCACCTGCTGGCCGATCGCGTAGCAGTCGGATGCGGCCAGGACGATCGGGCTGGCCTGGTCGGGCGCGATCACCGGCATCGCTGTCGCCTGCGACGCGAACAGCCCGGCAGCACAGAGCGCCAGGGTCGCGGTTCGAAAGTGGGAGCGAAGCGTTTTCATGGTCGGCGTTGTAACGCATCGGTGCTGAACGTGAAATGAACGGTGATCGATGCGAAAACCATGTTCGCTACACCCCTGAACGCGAGACGACCGATGGTGATTTCGACGCCCCAACCCGACGAAATCCCGCAGACGCCAATCTAGACTCCGTTACGGTCAGATTGAAAGCGTGTCAGGCATTTTCCTGCGTCAGCGCACGAAACCGCAGCAGTC
The DNA here is from genome assembly GCF_056174585.1 of Mesorhizobium kamtschaticum. Classification (NCBI taxonomy): domain Bacteria; kingdom Pseudomonadati; phylum Pseudomonadota; class Alphaproteobacteria; order Hyphomicrobiales; family Phyllobacteriaceae; genus Mesorhizobium; species Mesorhizobium kamtschaticum. The sequence goes on from NZ_CM149691.1 coordinate 5,887,789, forward strand.
CGTGGTGCACGAGGAGATCCTCGTCGTAACGGGCCTCGGTGAACTCAAGCGACAGCCGCGTCTGGCCGCGCGGGCCGATCACCAGCGCCGCGTCGGCAAGGCGCGCCTTGATGGCGTCCATGATGGCAAGCGTTTCGGCTTCGCCCTGGGCTTTCGACCAGACATGCAGCGTGATCAGCTGATCGTCATTGTTGTCGGCACCGGTGTTCCAGTCAAAGGCACTGGTCTGGCCGCAGGTCACATACGGGAAGGCGGCATTGTCGGTTGCCTGTTCGAGCAGGCCAGCGCCGCTTAGCAACGCCGACAGCGACTTATCGCTTTTCAGCCTCAGAAAAAGTGCCTGCAGCAAATCGCCGGGCGCGGTCATAATTCATTTCCTCAAGCCTTTGCATCACCGACATTGCTTTTCCAAAGCCTGTCCATGTCTGCATACCCTTGCCAGATATAGCGGTTCGCCACGCGAAGACGATGGCGATTCGTCATCAGAATGATGAATGCCGATGATCTCGGAAATACGACTTTGCCGACAATCCCGTCGGCAGGCGTGATGCCGCAGCCGCGAAGCTGAGCATCAGCACTGCCCGGCAAGGTTTATATGAACGTGGTGTCTCGCTTGCCTGGTCACGTGATCTTGCTCCATATGGACTGGTCCACTCGACGGGATGTTCATTGCCGGCTTTGGCTGGGCAGCGGGGCATTTTCCCAGATTTCCGGAGCTGATGATGCTCGATACAGAAAAGGCCAGGGCCGCGTCTCGGCTGTTGGTAGGCCATTGGGACAACGGCACCCGTCTCGACGCCATACCCCAGGAGTTGCGGCCGCAAACGCGGATCGACGGCTACGCCATCCAGTCGCATGTGATGGAGCGGTTGTCAGCTCCACTTTTCGGCTGGAAGATTGCCGCGACAAGCCTGGCTGGACAAAGACACATCAATGTCGAAGGCCCGATGGCCGGGCGTCTCATCGCCGAGAAATCGGTTGAGGTTGGCGGCACCGTTTCCCTGGCGACGAGCAAGATGCGCGTGGCCGAGATCGAATTCGCTTTCCGTTTCGGCCGTCCGTTGCCGCCGCGTCCCGCGCCCTATGAAATCGCCGAGGTGATGGATGCGGTGTCGAGCCTGCACCCGGCGATCGAGATTCCGGACTCACGATACAACGATTTCTGCGCTGTCGGGGCGCCACAGCTCATCGCCGACAATGCCTGCGCCAATCTGTTTGTCATCGGCGAGGCTGTAGAAGACGAATGGCGCGACGTGGATCTCGCGGAGCACCTGGTGGTCGGTGTCGTTTCCGGCAAGTCGCAGCACAACGGATCGGGCGCGGCTGTGCTGGGCGACCCTCGGATCGCGCTCACATGGATCGTCAATGAATTGTCCGGGCTCGGCATAGCACTCGAGCCGGGACAAATGGTGATTACAGGCACTTGCGTGACACCGATCAGCGTCGAGGCCGGCGACGAAGTCATCGGCGATCTGGGCCGGTTCGGCCGCGTCTCGGTGCGATTTGTTTAGTGCCCGGCGCGCTGCCTGGTGACCACACTGCGCACCGCCAGCACCAGCACCGTGATGATGATCAGGATCACCGAAAGGGCGGCGATCGCCGGGTCGATGTTGTCACGCAGGCCCATCCACATCAGCCGGGGCAGCGTGATGGCGTTGACCGAGGTGATGAACAGGGTGACGCCGATCTCTTCCCAGGACAGCACGAAGGACAAAAGTGCTGCTGTGACGATGCCGAACTTGATGTTGGGCATGATAATGCGGGTGGCGCGCTCCCAGACGGTCGCGCCAAGGCCCCTCGCGGCCAGGTCGATGCGCCGGTCGAGCTGGCTGAGCGAGACCAGGATCAGCACCGTGGCGAAGGGCACCGTCATCACCGAATGCGCCATGGCGACGCCGAGCCAGGTGTCGTAGCCGAAGAAGGAAGAGACGCCGGAGACCGAGGTCAGCAGGAAGTAGAGCGTGATCGCCGAGACCACCGGCGGCACCACCATCGGCAGCAGCACGAAGCCGACGAGAGCGGCGGTAAAACGCGGCTGGAACATCCAGACGCCGAGGCTGAAGCACAGTGCCAGCACAGTGGAAAAAGCGCTGCTGACGACGCCGATGCGGATAGAGCAGGATCGAGTCGATCCAGCGCGGATCCTCGATCAAAGCCCGGTAATGGCGCAACGACAGTTCGCCTGATGGCATCGCCAGCATGCGGCTCGGCGTCAGCGACACCGGGATAACGGCGAGCAGCGGCATCAGCAGGAACAGCGCCACCAGGGCGGCGATGACCAGCGAGACGGGACCGGGGCGATAGGTCGGCATCAGATCAACTGCTTCGGTCTGACATAACGGAACAAGAGCGCCATCAGCGCGCCGACGAACAGCACCAGCACCACGCTGATTGCCGCTCCCAGACCCCAGTCCGGGCTCTGGAAAATCCTGAGATAGATCAGCTCGGCGATCATCACGCTGCGGCCGCCGCCGAGAATCGCCGGCGTGACGAAGAAGCCGAGCGAGAAGACGAAGACGATCAGCGCCGAGCCTATGATGCCGGAGCGAGTCATCGGCACGAACACCGTCCAGAAGGTGCGCATGCGGCTGGAGCCAAGGCCACGCGCTGCCAGCAGCACGCGGTCGTCGAGGCTGCGCATGGCGGATGCCAGCGGGAAAACGGCGAACGGAATGAGGAAATGCGTCATGCCGACGATGACGCCGAACTCGTTGCGCACCAGCGTCAGTGGTTCGGAGATGAAGCCGATCGACTGCAGCCAGGTGTTGATCAAGCCGCGATTGGACAAAAGCGCCACCCAGCCGAAGGCGCGCGTCAGCACCGAGATCCAGAACGGCACGAGGATGCAGAATTCGGCGATGAGACGCTGCGCCGGGCTGCCGCGCACCCAGACGACCGTGATGGCATAGGCGGCCGCGACGGACACAACAGTGACGATGGCCGCGATGCGTAGCGTGCGGATGAACACCGACTGGACCAGATCATCGGTGAGCAATGCCTCGTATTGGCCTAGCCCAGGCGTCGGCAGAGTGAAACTCCACTTCACCACGCCGAGAAACGGCCAGGCATAGGCCAGGACGAGAAACAGGAGCAGCGGCGCCATCAACAGCGCCGCGCCCATCCTGTCGGAGAGAACGCCTCTCATCTCAGATCAGCATCCAGCTCTCAGGCGGAGATGATCTTGGTGTATTCGTCGAGCGCGGCGCCATAGTTCTTGGCGTACCAATCCATGTCGAGCGCGATCTGCTTCTTCATGTTCTCCGGATCGACGGGGTTGATGCGCTTCTTGTCGGCGGGGATCAGCGCATCGGCGGCCGGATTGGCCGGGCCCTGGCCGAGCTTGTCGAACATAACGAGCTGCTTTTGCGGATCCTGTGCGCTGGCGATGAACTTCATCGCCGCGTCCTTGCCGCCGGGGTTGTTCTTGAGCACGGCCAGCGCACCGGGCGAGATAAGGCCCTGGTCCCAGATGAACTTGATCTTGCCGCCGGAATCCTGCTCGATCAGCGAAGCGCGGGTCGACCAGACGATGGCCATCGAGGCTTCGCCATTGAGCAGCACGCTCTGGCTCTCGGCGCCGCCACCCCAATAGGCGACGACGTTTTCCTTGAAGGCGGCGATCTTGTCATGCGCGCGCTTGAGATCGAGCGGGTAGAGCGAAGCCGGCGCGATGCCGTCGGCCAAAAGAGCCGCTTCCCAGCTCGACACGCCCCATTTGTAGAGCGAGCGCTTGCCGGGGAACTTCTTCACATCGAAGAAGTCGGCCATGCCGGTCGGGGCGTCCTTGCCGTATTTCTCGGAATCATAGGCGATGACATAGGAGAAGAAATAGGTCGAAGCGGCAAACTCCCAGCCGAAGCCGGGGCGCATCTTCGTCTTGTCGACGATCTTGTAGTCGATCGGCTCCAGCGCGCCCTGGGCGCCGAGCGTAATGGCCGAGAACGGATCGACGTCGACCAGGTCCCAGGTCGGCGCGCCGCTCTTGAACTGCGCCGAAATGGCGCCTTCGGTCGGGCCGGAGCCGTCCATCTTCACCGTGATGCCGGTGTCCTTGGTGAAGGCCTGGCCATAAGCCGCGTCATAGGCGGTGATGGCGTCGCCGCCCCAATTGACCAGCACCAGTTCCTTGGCCTGCGCGAAGGCACCGGTCGAGCGCAGCAGCATCGGCGTGCCGGCGAGCACGAGCGCTGCCAGTTGCGTGAACTGGCGGCGCGAAATCTCGCCGCGACCTGCTCTCGCGGACAGGCTGTCGATGGCTTGTTTCTTCGTATCGTTTGTCATGTCAGTTCCCCTTTTTGTCGTTGATCATTCCCGGAAGCCTGCGTGTCCCATCGGTCCGCGCCGGCGGTCATTGTCCTCCGTCCGGAAGGAGGAAACCCTTTTCCGCCGGCCAGGTCAGCCAGACGGAATTGCCTTTGCTCAGTGCGGCGGCGGCGACTTCGTTCGGCACCGAGACGGTCACCTTGGCGCCTTGGCGCGTCGTCAGGTCGAGCTTGGTCGCAGCCCCCATATAGGTCGAGGCGATGGCGGTCGCGGCGATGCCGTTCTCGCCGACCGTCGCCTCACGCGCGATCGACATATGTTCGGGCCGGATCGCCAGGATGGCGTCACCACGGACTTTCTCGGCCTTGCAGTGCATGTTGACGGCGCGATCCTCGCAAAGGCCGGTCGAGCCATTGCCGGCGGGCGTGACGCCCTTCAGCGGCAGCATGTTGATCTCACCGAGGAACTCGGCGACGAAGCGGTTGTCCGGCCGGTCGTAGACTTCGTCCGGTGCGCCGACCTGCAGCAGTTTGCCGTGGTTGAAGATGGCGACGCGTGACGACAGCGCGAGCGCCTCGCTCTGGTCGTGGGTGACGAAGACGAAGGTGGTGCCGGTTTCCTGGTGCAGGCGCTTCATCTCGGCCTGCATCTGGCCGCGCAGGCTCTTGTCCAGCGCCGAGAACGGCTCGTCGAGCAGAAGCACGCCCGGCTCGAACACCAGCGCGCGGGCAAGCGCCACGCGCTGCTGCTGGCCGCCCGAGAGCTGCGACGGCAGTTTCTTCTCGTGGCCGATCAAACCGACGCGCTCGATCATCTCACCGACGCGCTTCTTGATGTCGGCGGCCGATTTCTTGCGCACCTTGAGCGGGAAAGCGATGTTGGCCTCGACGCTCATATGCGGGAACAGCGCATAGCCCTGGAACACCATGCCGGCGGCGCGCTGCTCGGCCGGGCGGTCGGTGATGTCGGTGCCGTCGCTGAAAAGCTTGCCTTCGGTCGGCTGCACGAAACCGGCCAGGATCATCAGGAAGGTGGTCTTGCCCGAGCCGGAGGGTCCCAGCAGCGTCAGGAACTCGCCGCGGCCAATGTTGAGCGACAGATTGTCCAGCGCACGGAACGAGCCGAAGCTCTTGCCGATCCCGATTGCCTTGATCTCCGCGGCCCGGCCGGGTTGCTGCATCCTGCCCCTTCCTCAGTCTCTGGTGAAATCGTAGGCAGGCTCACGGCTCACCGCAACCGAATAGTTTTCGCCTGATCGGCAAATTTGATTCACGGGTGGGAGATGGGGCGCGCCTAATCTCCCTCCTTGAGGGGGAGATGTCGCCGAAGGCGACAGAGGGGGTCGCCGCGCATGGAGCGCCAACCTTTATCCGCCGCAGCAGGCCGAGCCCAGTCGAACCGACCCCCTCTGGCCGCTTCGCGGCCATCTCCCCCTCGAGGGGGGAGATTAGAGTCTGTTCTCCGACAGCTTTGCCCTTAGCCAGTCGCTGAAGGCATTGAGCACGGGGTGGCTGGCCTTGGCATGCTCGAAGACCAGGAAATAGGAGCGTGGCGAGGGCACCGAGGCTTCAAACGGCTTCACCAGCCGACCCTCGCTCAGCGCCCGGCGGCCGGTCAGTTCGTCGCCCATGGCAATGCCCTGTCCGGCGACCGCCGCGGAAAAGACGAGGTTCATGTCGGAAAAGAAGATACCGCCTTCGGTATCGGGATTCTCCACCTTGGACAGCGCCAGCCAGCGCGCCCAGTCCTCGGTATCGCCGAGATGCAGCAGGTTGGCGCGCAGCACGTCGGCGGGTTTGGAAAATCCACCCACCTTGTTGAGCAGCGTCGGGCTGCAGAGCGGCGTGAAGGAAACTTCGCAAAGCAGCTCCACCGCCCGGTTCGGCCAGTTGCCAACGCCAAAGGCAATGAAGGCGTCGGCTTCCGGATTGCTGACGTCGTCAAGGCGGCGAGGCGTCAGGATCGAGAGCGCCACGTCCCGGTACATTTGCTGGAACTCGCCGATATGGCTGCACAGGAACATCGAGGCGAAGCCCGGAGGGCAGGAAATGGCGAAGGAACCACCGACGCCGGCGCCGCTGTTTTGCGTCCCCGCGTCGCCGAGCACGGTCAGCGCCTTCCTGACATCGGCCGCGTAGCGCTGGCCGCGCGGCGTCAGCGCCACGCCTTTGCCGATGCGCTGCAGCAGATCGAAGCCGAGGTCGCGCTCCAACAGCCGCAGCTGGTGGCTCACCGCGCTGCGGGTGAGGTGCAGTTCGTCGGCGGCACGCCAGACGCTGCCATGCCTGGCGAAACTGTCGAGAGCGCGCAGCGCCTGTGTGGAGGGAATTCTCAAGAGGTGAACCGAATTTGCATGAACCGGGAAAACATATCACTTTTTGGCGAGCCGCTTCACTGCTTTCTTTGAGGCATGGACAAACCGGTGACGACATCGGCGCAAGAGACGGCCCTTGCCTGCCTCGACGGCATCCAGCCGCTGCTGTCGGCGTGGACGCGCACCATTTTCGATTTCGGCGAGACCGCCTGGCGCGAATACCAGTCAGCCGCCTGGTATGTGGCACGGCTGAAGCTTGAGGGCTTTTCCATCGAGGACGGTTCCGGCGGCATGCCGACCGCATTTTGCGCCCACTGGACGAATGGCGCCGGGCCGACGATCGGTATGTATGCCGAATATGATGCCGTCCCCGGCAACTGCCAGGACGCAGTGACCGTAAAGCAGCCGCGGCCCGGTCTTGGCGTCGAGGCCGGCGGCCACACCGACCCGCATTCGGGGCTCGGCATGGCAAGCCTTGGCGGCGTGCTGGCCACCAAGGCGGCGATGCAGCGGCACGGCATTCCAGGCACGCTGCGCTTCACCGGCGAGCCGGCCGAGAAGGTGCGGGGGTCGAAGCCGATCCATGCGGAAAAAGGCTATTATGACGGCCTTGCCGGCATGATCTCCTTCCATCCCTTCTACATGCTGCCGCTCTGCAACACGGCGCGCTGGGACACGCATTGCGGTGCCGCCTACGCCATGATCTATCGCTTCATCTGCGACGAGCCGCAGAATTGGGCGCGTGCGGCGGGTGACGGCGCACCGATCCCGCAGGCACATTCGGCTGCGCGCGCGCCCGGCGCCAACGACGCGCTGATGATGATGTATATGGCGTCCAAGGCGCTGCGCGACTCCATGCTGCCGCATCAGGGCGGCTGGTCGATCAGCGAGGCGATCCTCACTGCTGGCCAGGCCACCGCCGACAATCTCCCGGCAGGGCTGGCCGAGATCCAGTACATGATCCGCGTGCCGACCATCGGCATGGCAGAGCAGGTGACCGCCGTGCTCGACCGCAATGCCGCGGCCGCGGCCGCGATCAGCGGCTGCCGCTATGAGCGGCACTGGGTGTCGAAGTCGCGACCGGGGCTGGCCAACCACGCCATGGCCGAGATTGCCTATGAGGCGCTGTCGACGGTCGGCCCGCCACGCTGGGACGAGGCCGCCAGGGCGGTCGGGCGCGAAATCCAGGTCAATGCCGGAGCTGCCGCAACCGAAAATCCGTTCATCGATGAGCTGGAGCGGCTGATTTCGCCACAGGAGGCCGAGGCGATCCTGCGCCGCGACCTGCCGCCTTCGCAGGTCAATTCAACCTCCGACGACTACACCGACATGAGCTGGCATGCGCCGACCGCGCGCTTTTATGTCGCGCGTCCGGCGCTGCGCTCGGCGAATGGCCACGCCTATCCTTCCTGGGTGATGAATGCGCTGGGCGGCATTTCCGCCACCATTGATCCGATGGTCACCTGCGCGGCCAAGACGATCGCGCTGGCGGCGCTGCGTCTGCTCGAGGACAAAACCGCCCGTGATACGGCGATGGACGAATTCGTCACCCGCACCGGCGGCGGCGTTGGTGGTGCGAACTGGATCGCGCCGCTCTGCGACTACGATCCGCCGACAAATTTCCGCTGGCCGGAATATGTCACCACCGCACGCGGCCGCGACTGGTGGATCCCAAGCAATGCATGACCCGACCAACCCTTGAGAACAAGCCCATGAGGAGAACCGCATGACCGTTCATGATCGCATCGTCGCCGAACCGTTTTCGCTGCAGCGCCGCAATCCGGCCGGCGGCACCAAGCCGCTGACATCATGGGGCTTCGCAAACGAAACCGACGTGTTGACCGACGTCCTGCTCGGCTCGCCGAATTTCCTGCGCCATTTGTCGACCAGTTCGCTGTCGCGCAAGCATCTGCGCGAAGCCCCCTGCAACGTCCAGATCGCGCAGGCACAGCACAAGGACCTGGTCGCCGCCTATGAGCATTTCGGTGTCAACATCCACTGGCACGAGCCGACACCGGAACTGCCGATGCAGGTCTATTCCCGCGATTCCAGCGTCATGACGCCTTACGGCGCCTTCATCACCGCCATGGCCAACTGGTGGCGGCGCGGCGAGAACTATGCCGCCATCCGCACCTACGAGAAACTCGGCATCCCGATCTACGACATGGTCACCGCAGGCACGTTCGAGGGCGGCGACTTCAACGTCATCGAAGAGGGCGTGGTGCTGATCGGCTGCGGCGGCGCCCGCACGCAGGAGGAAGGCGCCCGCCAGGTCCAGTCCTGGTTCGAGAAGGAAGGCTGGGAAACGCGCATCGCCTTCATCGACGAATATTACGTCCACATCGACCTGATGGTGGTGCCGATCGCTGAAAAGCTCACTGCAGTGTGCCTCGCCTGCACCGAACCCGGCATCGTCAACTGGCTGAAGGGCAAGGGCCATGAGATCATCGACGTGCCGTTCCAGGACACGATGGCGCTCGGCTGCAACTTCATGTCGCTCGGCAAGGACCGGGTGATCGCGCCGACCTCCAGCAAGACGCTGATCGAAAAGCTCAAGGCGCGCGGCTTCGAGGTCGCGGCGATCGACATGAGCGAGATCTCCAAGACCGGCGGCGGCATCCATTGCATGGCGCAGGCGCTGAAGCGCGAAGCGGCCTGACAGCCCGGGAACGACAAACCGCCCTCGCCCGCCGGATCAAGAATCTGGCGGGTGGGCGACCGTGTCACCGGTTGCCTGCTTTTTCATCGACAAACCTTGCGGCTGTGTCCTCGCCGCTCTTGTGAGCGTCCACAAAATGGATGAATAGTCGGAACAGGGCGCTGCCCTGAAATTGCCGGCTTGCGGTTTTCAGGTCACGCCACAGCCGAGCCGGGTTTTTGAATGGTCAGCCCTGAACCGCGCAAGAGAAGAGGTGCGATCGCCTCCCGCCTTCTGGCGCTGGACGCCTGGATCGATTCCTCGCTCTACGAGATCGGCTTCAAGGCGCGCGAGTTCTGGGAAGCCGCGACGATCTTCTCGCGGCGCTTCCGATTGAAGGGCTGGCGCCGCGTCATCATCGAACTTTTGAGCGAAGGTTTCACGCTCGGCGCCGGCGGTATCGTGGTGATGCTGGCGCTGGCGATACCTGCCTTCCAGGATACGACCGGCGACTGGCGTGCCCAGGGCGATTTCGCCGTCACCTTCCTCGACCGTTACGGCAACGAGATCGGCCAACGCGGCATCATCCAGCGTGATTCCGTGCCGGTCGACGAGATGCCCGATCACGTCATCAAGGCGGTGCTGGCCACCGAGGATCGGCGCTTTTTCGATCACTACGGCATCGACGTGCTCGGCCTGTCGCGCGCGATCTTCGAGAATGTGCGGGCGAATTCCGTCGTCCAGGGCGGTTCGAGCATCACCCAGCAATTGGCCAAGAACCTGTTCCTGACCAATGAGCGCACCTTCGAGCGCAAGATCAAGGAAGCCTTCCTGTCGCTATGGCTCGAGGCCAATCTATCGAAGAAGGAAATCCTGCAGCTCTATCTCGACCGCGCCTATATGGGCGGCGGCACGTTCGGCATCGAGGCGGCGGCGGACTTCTATTTCGGCAAGAGCGTCAAGGACCTGAACCTCGCCGAGGCTGCCATGCTGGCCGGCCTGTTCAAGGCGCCAACCAAATACGCCCCCCACATCAACCTGCCGGCAGCGCGTGCGCGCGCCAATGTGGTGCTGTCCAACCTGGTCGATTCCGGTTTCATGACCGAGGGCCAGGTGCTGCAGGCAAGGCTTCATCCGGCGGACGTCGTCGACCGCGGCGAACAGAAAAGTCCGGATTATTATCTCGACTGGGCGTTCGACGAGGTCAAGAAGATCGCCAAGCCGGGCCAGCATTCTCTGGTTGCCCACACCACCTTCGACGCGAATATCCAGAAGGCGGCGGAAGAATCCGTCGAGTTCCACCTGCGCCAGTTCGGCAAGGAGTACAACGTCACCGAAGGTGCGGTAGTCGTCATCGAGACCAACGGCGCTGTGCGCGCGATCGTCGGCGGCCGCGATTACGGCGCCAGCCAGTTCAACCGCGCCACCAAGGCGCTGCGCCAGACCGGCTCGTCGTTCAAACCCTATGTCTACGCCACGGCGATGGAACACGGTTTTACGCCGAACTCGATCATTTTCAGGCGGCCCGATCAGCTGGGGCAACTGGTCGCCACACAATTACAGTGGCGAGTCGGCGGGCAATATCACGCTGCTGATGGCGATGGCGAAGTCGATCAACACCGTGCCGGTACGGCTGGCCAAGGACCATCTCGGCATCGCGCCGATCAAGGCGATGGCGGAATCATTCGGGTGGAATCGCCGCTCGAGGCACACAAGACCATGGTGCTCGGCACTTCGGGCATGACCGTAATGGACCAGGCGACGGGCTACAGCGTGTTCGCCCAGAACGGCTTCGTCGGTTCCAGGCACGGCATAACGCAGCTTGTCTCCCGGACCGGAGAGGTAGTTTACGATTTCGCCAAGGAAGCACCCCCGCCGCATCGCGTTCTGTCAGAGCAGGCGCTGAAATCCATGAACACCATGCTGGCGGCGGTGCCGGTGATGGGAACCGGGCGGAGGGCTCAAATTCCCAATATCGTCGTCGCCGGCAAGACCGGCACGACGCAATCCTACCGCGACGCCTGGTTTGTCGGCTTCACCGGCAACTACACGGCGGCCGTGTGGCTGGGCAACGATGATTTCACTCCGACCAAGAACATGACGGGCGGTTCGCTGCCGGCGATGGTGTGGCAGCGCCTGATGGTCTACGCGCACCAGAACATCGACCTGAAGCCGATCCCCGGTATCGACAAGCCGTTCGTCGACGAGGACGTCGCGGCCAAGGCCGCGGAAGCGCAGAAGAAGAGCGAGGAACAGGCTGCGGCCGACGCGGCAGCCGAACGGCCGGCGGTGCTGTCCAGCCGGACCACGCAGACGCTGAGGGACATGACGCAGTTGTTCCAATCGGCGCCCAAACTCAACGCCCCCGCCCCGCCCGAAACGCTTTCGGCGTTGTGACATCTGTCCGGCGTGGGCCAGGCCAATACGCAAATCCATCGCGCCCGCTTGCCACAAGGCCCTGCGCCGCGATATCCCCGAGCGGCAATCCTTCGCGCACGCGGCCCTTCATGCTCAAGAATGCCTTCCTGATGCTGCTTTCGCTTGCCATAGCCATTGGCGGCGGTGGCGCCAGCGTCTGGTATGCGCTGAAGATCCAGGATGGCGTCGGCGCTATCCGCATCGGCCAATGGACCGCCTTCCCCGACATCGGCACGCCGGCCGCCGATCCCTATTCAAAGGCGCGCGTGGCGCGCGAGGGCGTGCTTGCGCTCGGCCGCGCCGAGGGCCTGTCCTTCGTCGCGGAAAATGACGCTGCCGGCGACCAGCTCAAGCGGGAATGCAGCTACAGGATAGAGGGCGGATTCCCGACCGCCCGTTTCTGGACACTCTATGCCGCCGATCAATCGCTCGGCGTCGTCGAGACCGGCAAGCCGCGACTCGCAGCCCTTCAGTCCTACGAGGTGCTGCGCCAGGCCGACAATTCGGTGATCATTTCGGTCGGCCATCACCCGATGTCCGGCAACTGGCTTCTGACCGACGGTTCCGGGCGGATGTATTTCGTCCTGACCTTCTACGACACGCCGATCGCCAGCAGCACCGGCCTGTCGGACGTGTCGCTTCCGAGGATCGTGAAGGCCGGCTGCGATGCGTAATGTCCTGGCCGCGCTGCGCAGGCTCTTTCACGCCGTCCTACTCGGCCTGGTCGGCGCCGGCATCGTGCACATCGTCGTGCTGCTTCTGGTGCCGGAATTTTCGGAACGCGACGCCTGGTCGCGACTGTCGATGGCGTCCGATCTCTACCGGATGAACCGGCTCGATGCCGAGGCTGGCGGCGCGCCGGTGGTGAAATCGGTCGACCCGCTGTTCTACGCCACCGCCTGCCGGTTCGACCTCGAGGAAGGCATGGTCCGGATCAAGGCGCCGGGGAATGTCCCCTTCTGGTCGGTGTCGGTCTATGACCGCAACGGCCACAACATCTATTCCTTCAACGACCATACCGCGACCGACGGTAAGCTTGATGCGGTCGTGCTGACGCCGGCGCAGATGATCGACGTGCGCAAGGACTTGCCCGAGGATTTGCAAGGAGCGATCTTCGTCGAAGCGCCGATCGACGAGGGCATCTTCGTCATTCGCAGCTTCGTGCCGGACGACAGCTGGAAGCCGACCGTGTCGCGCTTTCTTGATCAGAGTTCCTGCGAGCTGCAGGATTTCTAGGCCACTGATCAGAGCCCCAGAGCCAATGGCCTGACGGATCAGGTCGTGGCTTCAGCAAGGCTCAGTGGTGCGGCACCGGTGTCCGTGGCGATCCCGGCTTATCGGGCCCGGCAGGGCGCGTCTCGCCAGTGCTGGACCGCTCATAGCGGATGCCGGGAAAGATGATCACCGCCGCCGGTATTTCGGTGGTTTGCTTGGCTCGATTGGTCGGTGCCGCACGCGGCACGAAAGACAGTACCATGCCCATGATTCGCGCATTCCTCTCGGTTTCCCCGGAGCACAACGCAACGCCTCCAAATATCATTAAGGCCGGCAGAGGGTTAACGGAGCGCTAACGGATCGCCGCTAACTTGATCTTTGTTCTTGGTAGTCGCGAAACCGACATGGTCCCGGTTGAGCATGATCAAGGCTGTGTATCGAGTATCGGGTATCCTTCGTGTCATCTTCGGACTTCAGGCAAATCGCTGTACGAACGGAATCGGGTAGAGCTGAAAGGCTGTTCCGCGCCGCGGTGTCGGCGTTCTGTTCGCTGACCCGGCCGTCCCGCCGTGAGATCGGCCAGCTCGAAGACCTGACGCTGCCGCTGTTCGACGATGTATCCGTCGAATCGCGACGCTATGTGGCGGCCGCCCTTTCCGAATGCGAATATGCCCCCGCAGCGCTCGTGCGTCGCCTCTGCGAAGAACCGGTCGACATTGCCGCACCGCTGCTGATCCGCTCGCGCGCCGTCAGCGATATCGACCTGATCGCGCTGATCGGCCGGCACGGCCTGCCGCATGCGCGCGCCATAGCCCGACGCAAGGACCTGAACCCGACCATCGCCGACCTGATCCGGGCGCTCGAAAGACCGACATTGGTGCGGGTGCGGGATCCGGAGGTGCAGGCTCCCGCGGCGCCAACCGTCGCAGTCGTCACTGCGGACGCGGCCGAGGACAGCGCGACAGGGCAAGAGCCCTCCGGCATTGCCGCAGAGAATGCGCGGCGCAGGCTGCGCTCCATGATGCGCACCGGCGACGAAGCTTTGGCGGCGAAGGTCGATGCGTTCCCTGGCTCCGACACCTATGTCAAACTGCGCGAGACGGCGCTGACGGGAAACGCCGCGTTCTTCCAGACCGCGCTGGCGGATGCCCTCGACATTGATTTCTCGACCGCGCGCGCGCTGACCGCCAACCAGAACTATGCCTCACTGCTTGCGGCGCTACGCTCGCTCGACTTCAGTGAGGATCGGGCCTTCCTGATCACGGTCGCCATCTATCCCAGCCTGTTCCCGCATCCGCAGGCCATCCGCACCTATCTCGACCGCTACCGCCTGATGCACCGCGATGTCGCTCTGGACCGGGTGCGGGGATGGAAAGCCGAAACGCTGGCCAGGGTGGTCCGCCAAGCCGAACCCGCGAATAGCGACAGCCGCAAGGCCTCGAACAGCGACGAAGCCGCGGCTCCCGGCCTCAGGGCGTCTTCACGGAAATAAGTTCCTCGACGGGAACAGTGCCGGCCTCGATCTCGACCACCCAGATGTCGGGATCGAATTTCTTTTCCCTTTCAAGACGGGCATCGAGCACGGACTGATCATCGCCTGCGGCGAGAAGACTGAAGAAACGGTCGTCCGGCTTGGCCGAATCGTAGCTTGTCTGCGGCGCCGGCCCGTAGAGGGCGATTTCGCCCAGCCTGCCCCGCGCCAGCACGAAAACAGCACCGGCCTCGGTCGCGCCCCGGTTGGCCACGGCGGCAAATCCGCCGGCGCCGAAAACCCGGCGCACCAAGGCAGAAACCCAAAGATCCGATGTAACGCGCATGAGACAGCTCCGAAAGCGTGCGGCTATCTAGCGATATTTCCGCCGCTCGGCGAGCCGTCGTTTCAGGCCTTAGTTTGTCAGGCCGATCTCGCGCATCTTGACGTAGACGATCTCGTCGGGTTCGCCGGTCTGCGGCAGTCCGAACAGCGACTGGAATTCCTTGATCGCCGCCTTGGTGCGCGCACCGACGACACCGTCCAGCTGCATATTGTCATTGCCGAACGCCTTGAGCCCGGCCTGGATCTTGACGATACGGGGATCGGGTCCCTGGGTCGGGGCCGCATCCGTTTGCCCAGCATTCGTCTGGCCAGCATTCGTCTGCCCGGAATTTGTCTGCAACGACACCGGAACGGCGGTCGGCGCCACGTCTGGACGAGGCTGTGGTTTGGGCACGGCAGCGGTCTTCGGCGTTGCGCCAAGCTGATCCAGCAGCAGCGCGTCGATCTCGCCGGAAGCGTTGAGCCCGACCTTCTGCTGATAGGCCTGAATGGCCTTGCGCGTGTTCGGGCCGGAAATGCCGTCGACCGTGCCGGGATAGAAGTCGAGATCCTTCAATATGCCTTGCACCTGCTCGACGACCGGGTCGCCCTTGACCGGCGACGGCGCGGCACTGGGTCGTTCAATGTTGAATGTCGTCTCCGGCTCGTCAGCCGCGGCGTGCGGAAAAGCGTGGACGCTGCGGGTGGCGAAGAACGCCCCGGCATGCGGGAAAGGCTGATACCACAGCGCATTCGCCGAGACATAGAACAGCGTCACCAGGAATGCCGTCGATCCGCCCACCAAAACGGGATTGCGCGAAATCATCCCGCCGACGGCGATGGCGCCATCCTGAAAGGCGTTGCTGCGGCGTTTGACCGCCTTAGGCTGTTTTGCGGAGCGAGCCATTTCTGTCCCCTTTCGCCCTCGTCACCGGCATCGTCAGCACCCCTGCCTGGTTCGCCGGGCGCCCCTTCGGCCCGTTGACCGGCAGGCTGATGGTCACCGTGGTGCCCTCACCCGGCATGCTTTCGATCGACATGGTGCCTTCGTGCAGCGCCACCAGCCCCTTCACCAGTGACAGGCCAAGGCCGGTCCCCTCGAAACGGCGCGTATAGTCGTTCTGGATCTGCATGAAGGGCTTGCCGAGATTGGCGAAATCCTCCTCGGCGATGCCGATGCCGGTATCCCTGACCCAGAAATGCAGACGCGAGCCGATCCGCTTGGCGCCGACGACGACATCGCCGCCGTCGGGTGTGAACTTGATCGCATTGGAGACGAGGTTGATCAGTATCTGCTGCACGGCGCGGCGATCGGCATTGATGTCGCCGGCGTCGGGAGCGATCTGCGCCTGCAGGTCGATGTTCTTGGCCTGCGCCTGCAGGCTCATCATCGACTGGCACATGTCGACGGCTTCCATGAACCGGAACGGCTCCGGTTCCGCCGCGTAGGCGCCGGATTCGATCCGCGACACGTCGAGTATGGATGTCACGACGGCCAGCAGATGCTGGCCCGAATCCCGCACCAGGCCGACATATTCCTTCTGGCGCGGATCCTTGAAGGCACCGAACATCTCGTGCAGCAGCATGTCCGAGAAGCCGATGATGGCGTTCAACGGCGTGCGCAGCTCATGGCTCACCACCGCCAGGAACCGACCCTTGGCCACCTCTGCTGCGGCTGCCGCCTCATTGGCCTGCGCGAGTTCCTCACGCAGCCGGGCCGTCTCGTCATTCTCGCGCAGGATGAGCGTGAAGACGTCGCCCTGTTCCTCGGCGCGCAGCAGTTCGAGCAGGAACGGTCGATAGTTGTCAGCCACCAAGCGACTGTCATTTTGGCGACTGTCATTTTGGCGATTGTCACTCTGGCCATTGCCGTTCTGGGGCAGCCTGATGCGCAATTCGAGGCGGCGCGAGGCAGCACCATCACGCATGTCGGCCAGGGCGCTGAGATAGGAGACACGGTCCGACAGGTGGACGCGGTCGAAGAGGCCGGTTCCGGAAAGCAGTTCCGGCGGCAATTTCAAAAGTGTGCGCGCCTTGGCCGAGGCATCGAGCACCTCACCGTGGCGGGCGACCCGCAAGATCACCGCGTCGATGAGGTCTTCCAGCCGGTCACCGCTATCCAGCGTATCGGCCACACCGGCACTATCGCGAAACGCCGATAGGCGCGGGATCAGTGTCAGCGCCCAGGCCAACGGCACCAGCCAATGCCAGGCGGCTATCTGCGCGCCCGCGAAGGGCAAGAAAGCCGCAGCCAGAGGCTGAAGGGCAATGGCGGCAATGGCAGAGACCGCTCCCCACAGGGCCGCACGCCGTGAGGCGCCGATCCACCAGGCTTCGAACGGCAGCGCCACGGCAAGCATGGCGACAGGAGAACTCAACCCGCCGGCGGCGGCGATCAGACCGCCAAGGGCAACAGCCGCCATCGCCAGGGCGACCGGTGCCGCCGTGGCCATCCTGCCGGTCGCCGCCACCAGCAGGGCGATGAACCAGCACAGACCGAAGGCCGCGAAAATGGCGGCCATGGTCACCGCGGCACCCATGCCTGACGTAACCAGCGTGACCGCGGCACCGGCGGCAAAGAATGGCGCCGCCAGCATGACGCCGATGAAGCGGCGCTGGCGCTCGCGCCCGCTCTGCCCAAGAATTCGAGGGATGGACCATACGTTCGCAACCGGCGGCAATCGCGCCAGGCAATTCAGCGTATCTGGCCTTGATCGGCATCAACTCAACGCACTCGCACTCGTCGTGAACAGCTCTGCTTTTGCAGATTGTTTTGGTTGGCTCTGAAACTCTCATCCAGCGTTTAAGGAATGGATAAGGCAGGGCCGACCAAAGCCCGGCCTGTGGCAAATATCGGGATGCTTGCTGCCGAAAACCGGGGCAAATGCCGCCATAGTAAATGGAGGGTTATCCCCGAACGCCTGCCATCAGCGGACCATGGGCGCGGCGAGAAGCGGCCTAGTTTAGAGAAAATGCAATGGAAACAACCGGATAAATGGTTATCAAGGGGTAAGCAAAATCGTCCCGATATGAAACAAATCCATCACAAAACGCTTCGTTTCGAATTTGCCTAAAATTTGAGGAAAATTCTCGGCGAACCTGCAAGCCGTCCTTCGTGCCTGTGTGCCAACATCCTGCCCATAAAGAGGTCATGCCATATGATGCATGATCCGGTCACGACGAGAGGCAAGGCATGTTCTTCCTGATAAGAATGGCTTTCTGGTTTTCACTGGTGCTGCTGGCGCTGCCGCTGAGCGTCGGTTCCGAGCCGGGGCAGGACAGCGTCGGGCCGATCCAGGCCCTGTTCGCGGCCCGTGACGCCGTCGGCGACATCGCCGGCATCTGCGAACGCAAGCCCGATGTCTGCGAAACCGGCAAGTCGGCGATGCACACCATCACCGCGCGCGCCAAGGAGACCGCCAAGATCGCGGCCGCCATGCTGGACGACAAGTCCGCCGGCCCTGACACCTCGACAATGACGGGCAGCGTGCCGCAAGAGATTGTCCTGCCCGAGACCGTCAACCTGCCGATAAAGAATTAAGCCGTCTCGACGGCGCACCGCGGGCCGTCTGCCCTCTCGACGCCCGCGGTGTCCTTGTTTTTTCCGTGACGCGGCACTGCTGCATGACTATATCCGGGGTCATGACGACCACGATCCAGACGATCCGCGACGATTTTTCGTTCCTCGACGAATGGGAAGACCGCTACCGCTATGTGATCGAACTGGGCGAGGCGCTGCCGCCTTTTCCCGATGAGAAGCGCAATGCAGCCAACAAGGTGCCGGGCTGCGTCAGCCAGGTCTGGCTGACCACCGAACGGGGACCGGGCAGCGATCCGGTCATCACCTTCACGGGCGATTCGGACGCCCATATCGTGCGCGGCCTGGTGGCGATCATGCTGGCGCTGTTTTCCGGAAGGGCCGCCAGCGAGATCCAGAAAACCGATGCGGAAGCGACGCTGAAAGAGCTCGGCCTGGACGAGCACCTGTCGCCGCAGCGCGCCAACGGTCTTCGCTCGATGGTCAAGCGCATCAAGCGCGATGCCGAGATGGCACTCGCCCAGACCGCCTGAGCAGACCGGCAGGGTCCTGTCACGTCCCCAAAATCAAACGGCGCCCGAAGGCGCCGTTGATGTCGGTTCGACCTGACAGAGCAGGCGATTACCGCGCCTTGCGCTTGCGGCCAAGGCCCATCTTCTTGGCGAGCTGCGAGCGGGCTGCCGCATAGTTCGGGGCAACCATCGGATAGCTCGGGTCGAGATTCCACTTTTCGCGATACTGGTCCGGCGTCAGATCATAGTGGGTCATCAGGTGACGCTTGAGCGACTTGAACTTCTTGCCGTCTTCAAGACAGACAATGTAGTCGTCATGAACAGAGCGCTTCGGGTTGACAGCCGGCTTCTGCTTGTCGGCAGGGGGCTGTTCGGCGGTTCCGCCCACACGCCCGAGAGCGGCATGGACATCTGATATGAGGTTCGGCAGTTCGCCGACCGGCACGGGATTGTTACTGACATAGGCGGCCACCACATCGGCGGTCAGCTCGATCAGCGCGTCACTGTTTCTGGAAGGTGTTTCGACAATATCCATGGTCTTCAGGCCCCAACAAGAGTTACGTGGTCTGCGCCCTTTTTTACAGGCAGGGCATTGCACGAATTTTGAGCAGGTAGAGTTTCTGCGATTCGTGTCGCGGGCACATCAATGCGACCGAAGAGCAAGTAAGTCAATTCGCCCTTTGCATTATATTTGGGAATGCTGATCAACTATTCGCCAATCAGCTTCAATCTTTCGTGCATCATGTAATTTTTCGATATTTTTCGCGCCAAACCGGCAAAGGCTGACGTTACGTCAGCTGATCGTTACATTCGCGATAACTCACAAAGCAGATTTCAATGCTCTGGTTTGCTTTGCCATCGAGCCGACAATCTTGGTTGTTCACATCTGTCCACAAAACCTCAGGTTGCCGCTCATCTTTTTCGCAGGCAACCAGGCGACCATGCTGTCAGGACAAACGCTGGTGGTCGATCAATACGGGGTGATGTACTTGCCATAGGCCCAGCCGGTGACGAAGGCGCCGTTGTTGGCCGGGTCATACCAGACCTCGCACCAGCGATAGCGAACCGTCTGCTGCTGCTTCCATGCCGGTTGATTGGCGATATCGAGCAGGTTTATGCCACCGGTGCAGCGTCCGGTCATCTGCAGGACGGTCCCGTTCGGGTATGCGGCCTGCTTCTGCGATGTGCCGGACGGATACTTACGCACATTGAGCGTGTCGCCGAACGGCACATTGGCCACTTGCCAAGCCGCGAATACGGTCGCATGAGACTGGCCGGCAAAGACCAGAGTTAGCGAAGCAACGGCGAAAGTCGCAGCAATCCGAGATCGAACAGTCATCATCTTTCCTCCCCAACTCATCTCATGGAGCCGGCACCAACTCTAGGCTGCGGCCCTTGAACCCACCCTGATCAGCGTATTCATTCGCCATTCAAGATATTTCCCAAGCGAGACGCAATGACCAACACTCCCCGATTTCCGATCGTCAGCCCGCCGACACCCGAGAAGCGGCCGGTTTTCGACACGCATCACGGCATCACGCGAACCGATGAATATGCCTGGCTGCGGGCCGACAACTGGCAGGAGATGTTCAGGGATCCTTCCCTGCTCGATGCGGGTATCCGTGCCGAACTCGAAGCCGAGAATGCCTACCAGTCGAAGCTGATGGCCGACACTTCAGACCTGCGGAAGCAGCTTTTCAAGGAGATGAAGGCCCGCATCAAGGAAGACGATTCTTCCGTTCCTATGAAAGACGGACCCTATGCCTATGGTTCTTCCTTCAAGCTCGGCGGCGAGCAGCCGCGCTATTTCCGCATGCCGCGCGACGGCGGAGTTGAGCAGATCCTGCTCAACGGTGACCTTGAGGCGGAGGGTAAGGCCTATTTCCGGCTTGGCGGCGTCGATCATTCGGCCGACCACCGCAAGCTGCTGTGGGCCTTCGACGACAAGGGTTCCGAATTCTACACCCTGCGCGTGCGCGATCTTGCCGACGGCAAGGAACTGGCGGACCAGATTCCCGCCACCGGCGGTTCGGGCGTGTGGGACGCGGGCAATGACGGGTTCTTCTATACGCGTCTCGACCCCAACCACCGGCCGTCGAAAGTGCTGTTCCACGCATTGGGACAAGACCCTGAAAACGACCGCCTGATCTATGAGGAAACCGATCCCGGCTTCTTCATGAATGTCGACGGCACCCGCAACAACCAATGGATCATGATCGGCATCAACGATCACGAGACCTCGGAATACCGCCTGTTGAGCGCCAGCGATCCGTTTGCCGAGCCCAAGCTGGTTTCGGCGCGAGAGGTCGGCCTGCAATATGAGCTGGAGGAAGGCGGCGACATTTTCTTCATCCTGACCAATGCCGACGGCGCCGAGGACTTCAAGATCATGACGGCGCCGGCAAGCGATCCGGTCCGCGCCAACTGGCAGGAGCTGGTGGCGCATGAGCCGGGCCGGCTGATCCTGTCGGTGATCGGTTTCAAGGACCATATGGTCCGGCTCGAACGCAAGGAGGGCCTGCCGCGCATCGTCGTGCGCGACCGCACCAGCGGTGAAGAGCATCTTCTGTCTCTCGATGAGGAAGCATTCTCGCTCGGCCTGTCGGGTTCCTATGAATACGACACCGAGATCATGCGCTTTTCCTATTCGTCGATGACGACGCCGGCGCAGGTGTTCGACTACAATATGCGCACCCGCGAGCGTGTATTGCTCAAGACCCAGGAAGTGCCATCCGGCCATGATGCGGACCACTATGCCACCAGGCGGCTGATGGCGCCCGCCGCCGATGGCGAGTTGGTGCCGATCTCGCTTCTGCACCATCGCGACACGCCGCTCGATGGATCGGCACCGTGCCTGCTCTATGGTTACGGCTCCTACGGCATCACCGTGCCGGCAGCCTTCAACACCAACTGCCTGTCGCTGGTCGACCGCGGCTTCGTCTACGCCATCGCCCACGTCCGTGGCGGCAAGGACAAGGGCTACGGCTGGTACGATGACGGCAAGCGGGAGCACAAGATGAATACCTTCACGGATTTCATCGCCTGTGCGCGCCACCTCGTTGCCGAGCGCTATACCGCGCATGACCGCATGGTCGCGCAAGGCGGCTCGGCCGGCGGCATGCTGATGGGCGCCATCGCCAACATGGCGCCGGAGTGCTTTGGCGGCATCGTCGCCGAGGTTCCGTTCGTCGACGTTCTCACCACCATGCTCGACGCGACCCTGCCGCTGACGCCGCCGGAATGGCCGGAATGGGGCAACCCGATCGCGTCGGCCGACGACTACCGGACGATCGCCGCCTACTCGCCCTACGACAATGTCGCGGCGCTCGACTATCCGCCAATCCTGGCGCTTGCCGGCCTCACCGATCCGCGCGTCACCTATTGGGAACCGGCCAATGGGTGGCGCGGCTGCGCGAACGCAAGAGCGGCGACAATCCGGTGCTGTTCAAGATCAACATGGATTCTGGCCATGCCGGCGCGTCGGGCCGGTTCTCAAGGCTCGAGGAAATCGCCTATACCTATTCCTTCGCGCTGAAGGTGACGGGAAGGCGCAGCTTGCTGAGGAGACCCTCCGATGATCGATCTGTCGACATTGATAGCCTACATCGCCGTCGTGCTCGGCTTCGTCTTTATCCCGGGTCCAGCCACGCTGCTGACGATCGCCCGGGCAACGAGTTCGGGAACGAGGGTCGGAATCGCAACCGGTGCCGGGATCGCGGCCGGCGACATGTTTCACACTGTCATGGCGATGGTCGGCATCTCGGCGATCATCGCCACGTCGGCGACACTGTTCAGCATCGTAAAGTACATCGGCGCGGCCTATCTCGTTTACCTCGGCATTCGCGCGATCATCGAGAAGACGCCGGCCGATCCGACCGCCGGCGCGCTCGCCATCCCTGCCGGCAAGGCGTTTCGACAGGCTGTCCTGACCGAGGTGCTCAACCCCAAGACCGCGCTGTTCTTCCTCGCATTCCTGCCTCAGTTCGTGCGGCCCGAAAACGGATCCGTGATACTTCAATTGGCCGCATTGGGAATTGTCTTCGTCGCGCTGGGCCTTTTCAGCACGGTCATCTTTGCGTTAAGCGCCGGTCGGCTCGGCAGTTTCCTGCGCCGAAATCCGACAGTGCTGAAATGGCAGGGCAAGGTGGTCGGCGGCATCTACTGCGCCCTGGGCGTCCGTCTGGCGCTGCAGCAACGCTGACAGCGGCCAGCGCGCGCCATCCGGCAGGCATGATGATCATGACTTTTTGAATTCCGAATTGCTCATTTCCGCTCGCAATTGCGACGCCCGCGCGCTACCCAAAGCACGATTTTCCTGGGGCAACAAAGCCTACGCTCGCACAAGGGTCCATTATGCTGCTCGTCGACGTCTATCTCGACAAATCGCCCATCCAGGGCATCGGTGTCTTTGCCAAGAGCCACATTGCCAAGGGCACGCTGGTCTGGAAGCTCGACCCCCGGTTCGACCGGATCATCGACGTCGAGACCTATGAGGGCGAGACCGGGCCGGTGAAGAACTATCTCGACCGCTATTCCTACCCCGACCGGCGCGATCCGGCCTATATCGTCTTCGAAGCCGACGACGCCCGCTACATGAACCATGACGACGAGCCGAATTGCGATGTCTCGTCGCCCGAGGAAACCTACGCCTTGCGCGACATCGCAGCCGGCGAGGAGATGACCTGCAACTACAATCTCTTCTTCGAAACGGGCTTCGACTTCCTCGGCGACCGGCACCTGTAGTCGATAATCAATTCGCAGTCGGTTTCTTGCGTGCGGGATAACCGTTCGGGTGCGGCGGTACTGCCTTGAGGTAGGCGGCGATCGCGGCCCGGTCCTCCGGTGTCAGCTCAGCCATGTTGCGCTGCACGTCGACCATCGCGCCGCCAACGGAATCGAAATCAGGCGTGAAGCCGGTTTCGAGATAGTTGGCGATATCGGCTTCCGACCATTTGGCGACGGCGCCGGCGCCCGATGTGATGTTGGGCACAATGCCCGAGCCTTCGGCGGCCACGGCACCGGCAAGCCATTCGCTTTTCTTGATGCCGCCAGCGAAGTCGCGCGGCGTGTGGCATTCGCCGCAATGGCCCGGCCCTTCGACCAGGTAGCGGCCGGCCATCACGGGCTCAGGCGTGCCATCAGGCAAGGCGACAACAGGCTGGTGGCTGAGGTAGAGCAGCTTCCAAATGCCGATGCCGCGACGGATGTTGAAGGGGAAACCGAGCGAATTGGCCGGCGCCTTGCCGGCGACCGCGGGCAGCGTCTTGAGGAAGGCATAAAGGTCGGCAATGTCCGATGGCTTCATGCGGGCGTAGGACGCGTAGGGAAAGGCCGGATAAAAATGCTCGCCGGACGGCGACACGCCCTTGAGCATGGCGTTGGCGAGGTCGCCGACCGACCACGCCCCGATGCCATCCTTGGGGTCTTGCGAAATGTTGGGCGGCACGAAAGTGCCGAACGGCGTCTTGAGTTCGAGGCCGCCGACGAGCTGAAGCCGTGCATCGCCTTGTGAGCCCGGCTTTGCATGGCAGGAGGTGCAGCCGCCGGCATAGAAAATGCGCTTGCCCCGGCTCGCGTCGCCCGGCCCGAGTTGCGCCAGGGTCGCCGCATCCAGCTTGACCGGCGCCGACAGCAGCCAGCCAGCAGCCGCGCCGGCGCCACCCAGAACGAGAGCCACGCCGACGAGCTTCTTCAGCCATGCCATGGCTGAGATCAGCCCTTCTTGATCCTGTAACTCTGATGGCAGGTACCGCAATCCGAGCCGATGATGCCGAGTTGCGCCTTCAGCGCGTCGACATCGGCGGGAGCTGCTGCGACGGCGGCCTTGACGTCGGCGAGATACTTGTCCCCGGTGGCCTTGAAGCCGGCCATGTCTTCCCAGATCTTCGGCCCCGCCGTGGTGTCGCCGGCGTCGCTGCCTTTCGGGAACAACGCGTCGGCGTCGAACTTCTCGGCATTCGCCTGCAATGCCTGGAGTTGCGCTAGCACGGCAGCGGCATCAAAGGGGTCCTCGCCCTTGACTACTTTCGAAATGCCGCCGGCGATCTTTCCACGCTCCTTCATCAGAGCCTGCCGGTCGAGGATCGGGTCGGCGAAGGCCGCCGAACCGGCGAAGGCGAGCATTGAGATGGCGATGACAAGCTTTCTCATTCAATTGGCTCCATGATGAAGGTATTTAGGGACAGGACGTTAACGGAAGCGGCGGGCTAAATATCCCCTTCCCCCGGGCGATTTTTGCCGGGCTTTCGCAGCCACCGACATCGCTACAGAAAAAGAAAAGCCCCGGGATTGCCGGGGCCTTTCTGACGATCGATTACTTCGCCTTTTCGTAAAGTTCCAGCACATGATCCCAGTTGATCAGGCTGTCGACGAACGCCTCGAGATATTTCGGGCGGGCGTTGCGGTAGTCGATGTAATAGGAGTGTTCCCAGACGTCGACGCCGAGGATCGGCGAGGCGCCATGGACGAGCGGGTTTTCGCCGTTCGGCGTCTTCGAGATCGCCAGCTTGCCGTCCTTGACGGAAACCCAGGCCCAGCCCGAACCGAACTGCGTCGTGCCGGCGGCGATGAAATCAGCCTTGAACTTGTCGTAGCCGCCGAGGTCGCTGTCGACAGCCTTCTGCAGTGCGCCAGGCAGCTTGTTGCCGCCGCCGCCCTTCTTCATCCACTTCCAGAAATGGATGTGGTTGTAGTGCTGGGCTGCATTGTTGAAGAGACCGGCATTCTTGCCGAACGACTGCTTGACCACCTCTTCGACCGACAGATCGCCAAGACCCGCCTCGGCGGCCAGCTTGTTGCCGTTGTCGACATAGGCCTTGTGGTGCTTGTCGTGGTGATACTCCAGCGTCTCTTTCGACATGTAGGGCTGCAAGGCCTCATAGTCGTAGGGCAGAGCGGGCAATTCAAAAGCCATGGGTAGTACTCCCTCGTGGAAAAATCCGGTGTGGATACCGGATTAAGATAGGTCTGGATTGAGCTGGGACAACTCCGGAAGTGAAGCGCCGGTACCCTTTCTAAGCGGGTTCCGGAAAACTGTCACACGGTTTTCCCGCGACGAAGCGCGCAGCGACAAAAAGGCCGGGCTGGCGCGTCAGCCAGCCGACGTCGAATGCGCCCAGTCCCAATAGAGCTCGCGCGCCTTCTTGGCCACCGGCCCCGGTTGCAGGTCGCGATCCTCGATGCGCGTGATCGGCACCACCTTGGAATGGTTGCCTGTCGAGAAAATTTCGTCCGCTTCGAGGAAATCGCGCACCGACAGCGTCTTTTCCGTCGTCTTGAAGCCGTACTCGCCGAGCAGCGTCATCGTGCGCGAGCGCGTGATGCCGGACAGGAAGGTGCCGTTCGGCGCCGGCGTCAGCACGTGGCCATCCTTGACCAGGAAAATGTTGGAGCTTCCGGTCTCGGCGACATTGCCCAGCATGTCCAGCACCAGCGCATTGTCGAAGCCGCGCATCTTGGCTTCGAGGATGGCGCGGCCATTGTTGGGATAGAGGCAACCGGCCTTGGCATTGGTCGGCATGGTTTCGATCGTCGGACGCCGGAATGGCGACACGGTCACCGAAAACCCGGTTGGCGAGATCATCGGCGATTCATAGAGGCAGAGGCAGAAACGGGTCGAAGCGGGATCGGCCGGCACGCCCATATAGCCGCCGTGCTCGGCCCAGTACATCGGCCTGATATAGACCGCCGTCTTGCCGTCGAACTTCTTCAGTCCATCCCAGGTCAGCCCGACGATCTGTTCGGGCGACATGTTCGGCTTGAGGCCGAGCGCGATCGCCGAGGCGTTCACCCGCCTGGCATGGAGGTCGAGGTCGGGCGCCACGCCCTCGAACCAGCGCGCGCCGTCGAACACGCTGGTACCGAGCCACATGGCGTGGCTGCGCGGCCCCAAAATGGCGACGTTGCCCTCGAACCAATCGCCATCGACGAAAGTCCATGTCGCGGATTGCGCCGCTGCCGCCAGTGTCATCGCGTTATCCCGTTCCGATCAATCTTGTGTGACAACATTGGATGATGCTTTGGCCGCTGCCGTCAACGGGCATCGGGGAGTTTTGTTGAGGCCAGCGACAGGCGTGATGCAATCAAGGCTTGCACCTTGCCCCGCCTCGCCTCAAAACTGTCGCCATGCAATACGCCGCCTATGTTTTCGACGCCTACGGCACACTGTTCGACGTGCATGCCGCCGTGCGCCGCCATGCCGACCAGATCGGGCCGGATGGCCAGTTGCTGTCCGAAATCTGGCGCGCCAAGCAGCTCGAATATTCCTGGGTGCGCACGCTGATGGGCGCCTATGCCGACTTCTGGCAGCTGACCGAACAGGCGCTCGACTTCGCTTTGCGCAAGGTCCCGTCCGCCGATCCAAACCTCAAGGCCAAGCTGCTGGAAGCCTATTGGCGGCTGGATTGCTACCCGGAAGTGCCGGCCGTGCTGAAGGCGCTCAAGGCGTCGGGAGCCAGGCTGGCAATCCTCTCCAACGGCTCGCCCGAAATGCTGGAAGCGGCGGTCAAGTCCGCCGCGCTCGACCAGGTCCTGGACGACATCTATTCGGTCGATGCGGTGCGGCGCTTCAAGACCGATCCGGCGGTCTACGACATGGTCGCCACTGGCTGGCGCCTCTATCCCGGCGCGGTGTCCTTCCAGTCCTCCAATCGCTGGGACATCGCAGGCGCGACCAAATTCGGCTTCCGCACGGTTTGGATCAACCGTTCGAACCAGCCCGAGGAATACCGGGACTTCCCGCCGGCCCTGATCCTGCCAACCCTCGAAGCTTTGGTGTCAGGCAGCTAGGGCTGTGGCCCTGGCGCCACAGTGGCGGTGCAGTCACAGCTTCGCCTTTGTTTGTCCACGTTCGGGCCAGAATCGGAACCGCCTATCGTCTCAGGTGTTGTCAGGCACCTCGTAACAACGGTCGGCGAATTCACGCTTTGTTGCGATTTCCGACCTAAAGAAGGCAACCATGTCCAATACCGAAATCGAATCCTTTCGCCTGAGCCGTCGCGGCTTCCTCAATGCCGCTGCACTAGGCGCCGCCTCGATTGCGGTTTCCGCATGCGCCACCACCGGGCCGGGACCGGTCCAGCCGCCACCGCCGACTTATGTAGAACCGCCTCTGCCCGACTACGCGACGATGTATGCGGCCGTCAGCGATGGCGGTTTCGACCTTCCGGCCATACCGTTCGAAAGAATCGATCCGCAGTACCTGCGCCAGATCGTGCCCGATCCGACGGGGCAGAAGCCTGGCACGATCGTCGTCGATACGACCGGACATCATCTCTATCTGGTGCGACCGGGCGGCCAGGCGATCCGCTATGGTGTCGGCCTCGGCCGCGCCGGCTTCGAATGGTCCGGCGATGCCGTCGTCCAGTGGAAGCAGAAGTGGCCGAAATGGACGCCGCCGGATGAAATGATCGCCCGGCAGCCGGAATTGAAGCCATACAGCGCCGACAATGGCGGCATGCCCGGCGGGCTGAAAAACCCGCTCGGTGCGCGCGCGCTCTATCTTTTCCAGGGCAACGTCGACACGCTCTACCGCCTGCACGGTTCGCCGGAATGGAAATCGATCGGCAAGTCGGTTTCATCAGGCTGCGTTCGTTTCATGAACCAGGACATCATCGATCTCTATGATCGCGTGCCCCAGAAGACGCCGGTCATCGTGACCGCTGATATCGGTCAGGCAATGGCGGCGACGGCCAACCGCAAGGCTATCCCGATCGATTCCGGCGTGCCGGACGGATCGGTCCTGCTCGGACCTGTGAAGGCCGTAACGGACGCGATCTTCTGAGTTGGCCGTCTACGGAAATGCTTAGCGCCACGCGTTCAAGGGAACGCGCGGCGCTGTAACGCAGGCTTTGCTGCCTTGGCATAAAGCTCAGCGGCCCCTCGACAGGCTCCCCAAAATTCCACGCACAATCGCGCGTCCGACCGACGAGCCGACCGAGCGCACCACCGACTTGATCGCGGCCTCGGCCACCGTCTGGCGATCGGAGGGGCGCGGCGTCGGGGCGCGGCGGCCACCCGACTGCGGTGCGGGATCGTCATTGCCGAAACCCGGAATGGTCCAACGCGAACCACCGGTGCCGGCCTGCTGCGCCTGCGCCTCGGCGTCCTGCGCCTCCTTGGCCTTCTTCTGCAGCATCTCGAAGGCCGATTCTCGGTCGATGACCTCGTCGTACTGTCCGGTGACGGGGCTTTCCGCGATCAGCTTTTGCCGCTCGGCGGGAGTTATCGGCCCGAGCCGCGACGACGGTGGGCGGATCGAGGTGCGTTGAACCATGGACGGAATGCCTTTGGCCTCCAGCGTCGAGACCAGCGCTTCGCCGGTGGCGAGTTGGGTGATGGCGACGGCGCAATCGAAATCGGGATTGGGACGGAACGTCTCGGCCGCCGTCCTCACCGCCTGCTGCTCACGCGGCGTGTAGGCGCGCAGCGCGTGCTGGACGCGATTGCCGAGCTGGGCCAGAACCTTTTCAGGGATATCCAGGGGGTTCTGCGTGACGAAATAGACGCCGACGCCTTTCGAACGGATCAGGCGGACCACCTGCTCGACGCGATCGATCAGCACTTTCGGCGCTTCGTCGAACAGAAGATGCGCCTCGTCGAAGAAGAACACCAGCTTCGGCTTGTCAGGATCGCCGACTTCCGGCAACACCTCGAACAGTTCCGACATCAGCCATAACAGGAAGGTCGCATAGAGCCGCGGGTTCATCATCAGCTTGTCGGCGGCAAGCACGCTGATCGCACCGCGCCCGTCCCGGGTGGTGCGCATGATGTCGGAGATCCGCAGTGCCGGCTCGCCGAAGAAATGCGCCGCACCTTGCTGCTCCAGGACCAGCAGCGTGCGCTGGATAGCTCCCACGGAAGGTTTGGTCACATTGCCGTAGCGCGAGCCGATCTCGTCGGCGCGCTCGGCGATGTTGGCCAGCAGCGCCTGAAGATCCTTCATGTCGAGCAGCAGCAGGCCTTCCTCGTCGGCCAGGCGGAAGGCGATATTCATGATGCCTTCCTGCGCCTCGGTGAGGTTCATCAGGCGCGACAACAGCAGCGGCCCCATCTCAGAGACGGTGGCGCGGATCGGATGACCCTGCTCGCCGAACAGGTCCCAGAAGATGACCGGGAATTCCTGGAAGTCATAGGGATCGAGCTTGACCTGCGCGGCCCGCTTGAGCAGGAAATCCTGCGCCGTGCCCATCATGGAAATGCCGGACAGGTCGCCCTTGATGTCGGCGCAGAACACCGGCACGCCGGCATTCGAAAAACCTTCGGCCAGGATCTGCAAGGTGACGGTCTTGCCGGTGCCGGTGGCACCGGTCACCAGGCCATGGCGATTCCCATATTGCAGCAACAGCTGCTCGGCACGCTGATAGCTGTCGTCGGGCTTGCGGCTGGCGCCGATGAAAATACTGGTGTCGTCAGCCATATGTCGGGTCTCCGCAAATCGATGTGTCAAAAGCCAGCCTTTGCCCGAAGGTATAGTGAGGCTGCTGCACAGCGACAAGCCGATCATCTAGATCGGGGCCGACCATCCAAATCGAGGCCAATCGTCCCAATCGGACCCATCGCCGAAATCGGATTTTTGGAACTTGCGGATTTTGCTGGTGTTTGGCAATCGTTCATGGTTCGTCCATGCAAGCCGCCCTATATCTGGTGGATCGCATTCGGACCCTGGACGTGCATTGCGATAACCGGTCGGGGACCGTAGACTGAACCGCCCGGCTGGTGCGGCCACATAAACGAGGAAAATGGATGGGCGCCGGAGCCTTGACTAGGGATGCTGAACCTGTGAACGCGGAGCGCCAGCGTTGGCTGGCCCTGGCGGAAAAGGCGTTGGCCGGCGCATCCTTCGAGGAAAAGCTGGTCTCGCACACCGACGACACCATCCGCATCGAGCCACTCTATGACCGTGCGACCGGGACGGAGCCGATCGTGCGCGCGAATCCCCGATCGCCCTGGATTGTCAGCCAGCGCGTCGACGACCCTGATGTCGATCGCGCCAAGGCGCAGGTCCTGGATGATATCGCGCAGGGCGCGACGGGATTGTCGCTCGTCTTCGAAGGTGCTCCGAACGCATTCGGCTACGGTCTGCCGAGGACCGCACAGGCGCTGGAAACGGTGCTGGAGGGTGTGCCCCTCAACCGGATCCAGATCCGCATCGACACCCACCCCTGGAGCCGCCCCATGGCCGACTGGCTGGTGGCGTTCCTGAGCAAGCGCCGCTCCGATCCGGCAAAGCTCAACCTGTCCTTCGGCATCGATCCGGCGGCCATCCTCGCCGGAACCGGCCGGCTGCGCATGTCGATCGAGGCATTGCAGGAATCGATGCCGCAATCGCTGGCGCATTTCTTCTCGATGGGCGTTCCCGGCGTGTTGCTGGAAGCGGACGGTCGCGTCTTCCACAATGCCGGCGCCACGGAGGCGCAGGAACTCGGCATCATGCTGGCGTCCGCTGTCTCTTATCTCAGAATGTTCGAGAAGGCGCGGCAGCCGCTCGTCTATGCCGCACCGCATATCGGCTTCGCGCTCAGCGTCGACCAGGACCAGTTCCTGTCGATGGCCAAGGTGCGGGCGCTGCGCAGGCTATGGGCACGGGTGCAGGAAGCCTGCTCGATCCCCAATTCGACGGCCAACATCCATGCCGAGACATCATTTCGCATGATGACGGCATTGGACCCGAGACCAACATCCTGCGCACGACAATCGGCTGCTTCGCCGCGGCCGCGGGGGGAGCCGATTCGATCTCCATCCTGCCGCATACGATCGCGCACGGCCTGCCGGCGCCTTTTGCCCGCCGCGTCGCGCGCAACGCACAGTTGATCATGGCCAATGAAAGCCATGTCGATCACGTCGCCGATCCCGCCTATGGGTCCGGCGCGGTCGAAGCGCTGACGGCGGAGCTTTGCGAAGCCGCCTGGGCGGAGCTGCAGACGATCGAGGCCGAAGGAGGCGTATTGTCCAGCCTTCGGGACGGACACATCCAGAAGCGTGTTCGCGCTGCCGCCGCCCGTCGCAACGTCGCCTTCAAGACAGGCGAGCGGGCCATCATCGGCACCACGCTCTATCCGCAGAAAAGCGAGCGTCCGGTCGAAACGCTGGACGCGGAGCAGCGGCCTGCCTTCACCGAAGGTGTCGTCCTGTGCGAACCGCTGTTTCCAGCCCGCATCGACCAATCCATCGGGGCCGCCTCTTGATCCCGGATTTCAGTCAGATCGGCTGGGTGCCGCCACGACGCGCACCGGTCGAGGTCAAGGGCCAGCGGACGACGCCGGAAGGGCTTGTCGTCAAGCATCTCTACAATCAGGGCGACCTCAAGGGCCTGCCGCATCTCGACACCTATCCAGGCTTGCCGCCCTTCGTGCGCGGCCCCTACCCGACCATGTATGTCCAGCAGCCCTGGACGATCCGGCAATATGCCGGTTTCTCCACGGCCGAGGAATCCAACGCCTTCTACCGGCGCAATCTTGCCGCCGGCCAGAAAGGTCTGTCGGTCGCCTTCGATCTGGCCACGCATCGCGGCTATGACAGCGACCATCCGCGCGTTGCCGGCGATGTCGGCATGGCGGGCGTCGCCATCGATTCCATCCTCGACATGCGGCAGTTGTTCGACGGCATTCCGCTCGGCGACATGACGGTGTCGATGACGATGAACGGCGCGGTGCTGCCGATCATGGCGCTTTATATCGTCGCGGCGGAAGAACAGGGCGTTGCGCAGAAGGATCTGGCCGGGACCATTCAGAACGACATTCTGAAGGAGTTCATGGTCCGCAACACCTACATCTATCCGCCAAAGCCCTCGATGCGGATCGTGTCGGACATCTTCTCCTACACGTCGAAGAACATGCCGAAGTTCAATTCGATCTCGATCTCCGGCTACCACATGCAGGAGGCCGGCGCGACCGCCGACCTGGAGCTTGCCTATACGATCGCCGACGGCATCGAATATGCCCGCGCGGGTGTCGCGGCGGGGCTCGATATCGACCGTTTCGCGCCACGCCTGTCGTTCTTCTGGGCGATCGGCATGAACTTCTTCATGGAAGTCGCCAAGCTCAGGGCCGCGCGCCTGCTGTGGGCGACGCTGATGAAGAAGAATTTTGCGCCGAAGGACGAGCGTTCGCTGTCGCTGCGCACCCATTGCCAGACGTCCGGCTGGTCGCTGACGGCGCAGGACCCCTACAACAACATCATCCGCACCATGATCGAGGCGATGGCGGCCACGCAGGGCCACACCCAATCGCTGCACACCAACTCCTTCGACGAGGCGATGGCGCTGCCGACCGATCATTCGGCCCGCATCGCCCGCAACACGCAGCTCATCCTGCAGAAGGAATCCGGCACCACGCGCATCATCGATCCGTGGGGCGGCTCTGCCTATCTCGAGCGGCTCACCCATGATCTGGCGGCGCGCGCGCTTGCCCATATCGAGGAGGTCGAGGCGCTCGGTGGCATGGCCGCAGCGACCGAACAGGGCATTCCGAAGCTGCGCATCGAGGAAGCAGCGGCGCGCACGCAGGCACGCATCGATTCCGGCGAGCAGATGCTGGTCGGCGTCAATGCGCATCGCCCCGAGAACGACATCGAGGTCGACGTGCTGAAGATCGACAATGCCGAGGTCAGGGCCCGGCAATTGTCGAAGCTGCAACGGCTGAAGGGCACGCGTGAGGTCGCGGCCGTCGAAAGCGCGCTCGATGCGCTGACCCGTGCCGCGCAAGGCAATGAGAACCTGCTGGAATTCGCCATCCGCGCCGCGCGCGCCAATGCGACAGTCGGCGAGATTTCGTTTGCGCTAGAAAGAGCCTTTGGCCGCCACGTCGCGACGGTGCAGACCATCTCTGGCGTCTACCGCAAGGCGCTTGGCGACAATCCTGTGGTCGACGGGCTGCAGGACAAGCTCACTGCCTTCGAGAAGAAAAACGGCAGCAGGCCGCGCATCCTCGTTGCCAAGATGGGACAGGATGGCCACGACCGTGGACAGAAGGTGATCGCCACAGCCTTCGCCGATCTCGGCTTCGACGTCACCGTCGGCGCGATGTTCCAGACGCCGGAAGAGATCGCCAAACTGGCGGTCCAGCATGACGTCCACATCATTGGCGCCTCATCGCTGGCGGCAGGACACCTGACGCTGATCCCAGAATTGCGCGACGCGCTGAAAAAACTCGGCCGTGGCGACATGCTGATCGTGGCCGGCGGCGTTATCCCGCCGCAGGATTACGACGCCGTGCTGCAAGCCGGCGCGGCGGAAATTTTCCCGCCGGGGACGGTTATTCCGGAGGCGGCGGACCGGCTGATGGATCGGCTGCTGGCTGCGGAGTAAGCTTGCTGCGCTGCTGGAAAGGTTGTGCTAGGGTCGAACCTACAACCAAAGGCGCAGTAGCCGTGAAGACCACTATCCAAACGCTCGACGACGGATCAGAAGCCCTAATCTTGCCTCGGAACTGCTCGACGGCTTGAATCAGCATGTGGGCGATCAACTCCAGATCATCGAAACCGATGACGGCATCATCCTAAGACCAATGACCGACAGCTTCGATCGGCAGATGAAGGCTGCTCGTGAGGTCATGGACAAATATAAAGCTGGCCTTCAAAAGCTGGCCGAATGACGCGTCAACTTGGCAATTTGGAAACGCTCTAACTGTCCGAGAGCTTGACGATTTCCCATTCGTTGCCGTTGACCGTGACGACCTCGCCGACCTTCTTGCCGAACAGGGCGACCGCCATCGGCGAAACGTGGGAAATCGTGCCCTTGGCCGGGTCAGCCTCGTCCTCGCCGACGATCTTCCAGTGCACCTTCTTGCCGTCATCGCCTTCCAGCGTGACGCCCATGCCGAAGCGGACGACATCGCTGTCGGGCTCCGGCACGGAAAGCTCGGCGTTTTCGCGCCGGGCCGTCCAGTAGCGCAGGTCGCGCGACACGACCGCGATGCGCTCGCGATCAGCCTTCTTCTCGGCTTTCGCCAGGATATCGCGCAGATCGGCCAGATTGTCCTCGATCTGCGCCAGGCCACGCTCCGTCACCAGGTTGCGGTGCGTGCTGATCGGCCGCTCGCCGACGCCGGCGATGGCATTTTCGCTGTCTTCTTCGCGGGTGAAAGCTCTGCTCATTCCCTGAACCTAGGCCTCGAGTGGCTGCTCGACAAGCCATTGTCGATACCTCGTGAAGCGGAACAGGGCGTCTGGCACGATTCCTGCGGTGTCAGGGCTGACACCGCGGTGTCATGGTTGAACGCTGGGATTCTGTGCCGATGTTGAACAGGCGAACACTGCTGACCGGAACCGCCGGCTTTGCCGTCATGGGCCTTTCGCTCGGCAAGGCGGCGGCCGCCAGCCTGGCTGGTATCGAGAAGGCCTCGATGCGCGGCTCGATCAACGCCACCGAACTTGGCGTGCAGCCCGGCACCTTCGACGACCAGAGCAAGGCCTTCGCCAAGCTGCTGCGTGACGCGAACGAGCGCGACATACCGGTGTTCCTGCCGGCGGGCACCTATGTGGTGTCCAACCTGTCGCTGCCCAGCCGCGTGCGTCTTTCCGGTGTGCCGGGCGCAACGCGGATCGTCTATGGCGGCGACGGCCACCTCTTCATGGCCGAACAGGCCGACCATATCGAACTGAGCGGGCTGGTCTTCGACGGTTCTAACCGCTCGATGGGCGACTATGCGCAAGGGTTGCTCGATCTGCGCCGGGTCGGCCATCTCGTCGTCGACAATTGCCAGATAACGGGCAGCGGCAAGAATGGATTGGCGCTGGAACACGCGGCAGGCCGCATCGAACGCTCCGACATATCGGGCGCGGCGGACGCCGGCATCCATTCGGTCGAGGCAGCTGGACTGGCGATATCAGGCAACACCGTCTCCGACTGCGCCAATGGCGGCATCCTCGTGCATCGCTGGCAGGCGGCGGAGGACGGCACCATGGTCACCGGCAACCGTGTCGAACGCATCGGCGCGCGCAGCGGCGGAACCGGCCAGAACGGCAATGGCATCAACGCCTTCCGCGCCGGCAATGTCATCATCTCGGGCAACGTCGTTTCGGACTGTGCTTTCTCGGCGATCCGCGCCAACAGTTCGAGCAATCTGCAGATTTCAGGCAATACCTGTTCGCGCTCGGGCGAGACCGCGGTCTATTCCGAATTCTCGTTCGAGGGTGCCGTCATCAGCAACAACATCGTCGATGGCGCGGCCAACGGCATCTCGATCGTCAACTTCAATGAAGGTGGCCGCATGGGTGTCTGCTCGGGCAACATCGTGCGCAATTTGTCGACCAGCGGCCCCTACACCGCCGATCCGCCCGGCTTCGGCGTCGGCATTGCCGTCGAAGCCGACACCATCGCGTCCAACAACGTCATCGAGAACGCGCCGCTCTATGGCATGTCGATCGGCTGGGGGCCGTATCTGCGCAATGTGGTGGCCACGGGCAACATCATCCGCAAGGCAGGCACCGGCATTGTCGTCAGCGTGGTCGAGGGTGCCGGCACCGCCGTCATCTCCGACAACGTCATCGACGGCGCGTTGAACGGCGCCGTCATCGGCCAGCGCTGGGCCGAGCCGGTGACATCAGACCTCACCCAGTCAAGCAATAGCGGCTTTGCGCATCTGACGGTTGAGCGCAACCGCGTCAGCTGAGAGCAATTTTTAATTCAAGGCCGGGGTCGGCCTCAGCGCCCCGACCTTGGCGCCAATCCGGCTTTCGATCGGGGCGTTCGCCAGTTCGAGCAGCTTCGCCGCCACGGCCTCATCGGCACGCAGCAGTCTGGCAAGGACGGCGGCCGCCATGGCCTCGCCGGCGCGGCCGGCACCATCATCGCATTTGATGGCGATGCCGAGGCCAAGTTCGGGTATCGCGCTACAGTGGACACCTTCGGCGCCGCCTTTCGCAAAGATCCGGCCAGGTGCCGCTTCCATCAAAGCGACATCGGCGCGGCCTGTGCCGGCAACGAAGAAGGGTTCTGCCATGCAGGCCGCGAACAGACGCTTTGCTGCCTTGGCCCGCTCTGGACCAAAACCTGATGTCGTGGCCATACGGGCAAAGCCGAGCGCGAAACTCTTGAGCGGCACCGCATAGGTCGGGATCGAGCAGCCATCGGTCGCCCGCTCATCGGCGCCATGGACGGCCCCGGTGACCGACTGCATGGCGTCGCGCACCATCTCCTGCAGACCGTGCCCCGCTTTGACGTAGCCGCGGTGCGCAATGCCCGCGTGGACGCAGATGCAGAGGAAGCCGGAATGTTTGCCGGAACAGTTGTTATGCAGCGCGTTGGGCGAACCGCCGGAGCGGGCAAGCGCAATCTCCGCATCATGATTCGAGGGCCAATGCGCGCCGCATTCGAGCGCTGAGCCGTCCAGCCCGGCCCTGGCCAGCATGGACCGCGCCAGTTCGACATGCGCCGGCTCGCCGGAATGGGAGGCGCAGGCCAGCGCCAGTTCGCGGTTGCCGAAGCCATAGGCATCGGCAGCACCGGTTTCGACCAGCGGCAGGGCCTGGATCGCCTTGACCGCCGAGCGCGGGAACACCGGCTTCGAGGTGTCGCCGATCTCCAGGACCGGCTTGCCGTCGGCATCGAAGACCGCGACGGCACCGCGATGCACGCTCTCGACGATTGCGCCGCGCAGAACCTCGATCAGGACCGGATTTACCATGCCACCTCCAACAAATGCAGGGGCGGTTTACCTGATCCGGTCGAGAATGGAAACGTAGTTGGCGACCGCAGCTCCGCCCATATTGAAGATGCCGCCAAGCTTTGCACCGGGGACCTGGATGCCGCCGGCTTCACCGACAAGCTGCATGGCGGTCAGGACATGCATGGAGACACCGGTGGCGCCGATCGGATGGCCCTTGGCCTTCAGCCCGCCGGAGGGATTGACCGGCAGGCGGCCGTCCTTGGCCGTCGTGCCGTCCAGCGCCAGTCTGGCGCCCTCGCCCGGCTTGGCCAGCCCCATCGCCTCGTACTCGATCAGTTCGGCAATGGTGAAGCAGTCATGCGTCTCGACAAAGGAGAGATCGTCGAGTGTCACGCCGGCGTTCTTCAGCGCGCGGGTCCAGGCCTGCTCGCAGCCTTCGAAGGACAGGATGTCGCGCTTCGACATCGGCAGGAAGTCCTGAACGTGCTCGTTGGCGCGGAAGGCGACGGCTCGGCGCATATTCAACGCCGTCGCCGTGTCGGCAAGGATAAGGGCGGCGGCGCCGTCCGAGACCAGCGAGCAGTCGGTGCGCTTGAGAGGACCGGCGACGAAGGGGTTCTTTTCGCTCTCCTGGCGGCAGAATTCGTAGCCGAAATCCTTGCGCATCTGCGCATAAGGATTGTCGACGCCGTTCTTGTGGTTCTTGGCGGCGATCATGGCGAGCGCGTCCGACTGGTCGCCATAGCGCTGGAAATAGGCCTGCGCGATCTTACCGAAGACGCCGGCGAAGCCCGCAGGCGTCTCGCCGTCCTCCGGCAGATAGGACGCTTTCAGCAGGTTCTTGCCGATCTCCGGTCCCGGCGTCGTCGTCATCTGCTCGGCGCCGACCACTAGCACGATGCGGGCGGCATTGGCGTCGATGGCGCGGATGCCTTGCCTGACCGCCGCCGATCCCGTGGCGCAAGCGTTCTCGACGCGCGTCGCCGGCTTGAAGCGCAGCCGATCATCGGCCTGAAGCACCAGGCTGGCGGTGAAATCCTGCGCTGAAAAGCCGGCATTGAAATGGCCGAGCACGATCTCGTCGACCTCGTCCGGGCCGATGCCGGCATGGTCGAGCGCGTCCGTCGCGACCTTGACGATCAGGTTTTCGAGAAGTCTCGCCTTCGAGCTTGCCGAAGCGCGAATGCGCCCAGCCAACGATGCATGCGGTCATGGCGGTCTCCATCCTTGGCGCCAGCCTGGCCTATGGGCTCATGGCGCAGTTCGCCGTTATTGTTCAAATATAAACATTCTTGCCCAAGCCGTGAAGGGCCGGAACAAGACAATCGCTTGGTACAGGTCGCGGCGGCGTCGATTTTTTGTTGATTGACCCGTCAATAAAAAATAATCTCCGCGCAAAAATCGGGAACGACATGCCAAAAGTCGGAATGGAGCCACTGCGCCGCAAGGCGCTTATCGACGCGACGATCTCGGCGATCGGCGAGCGCGGCTCGCTCGACGTGACCATGTCCGAGATCGCGGGACGTGCCGGCGTGTCGTCGGCGCTTGCCCATCATTATTTCGGCGCCAAGGACGAGCTGCTGCTGGCAACGATGCGGCACATCCTTGCCGAACTGACCATCGATATGCGCCGCGCCCTGCAATCCGCCGCGTCCCCGCGCGAACGCGTCTCGGCCGTGGTCGCGGTCAACTTCTCCGACATCCAGTTCCAGCCGCAAACCATCGCCGCCTGGCTCGCCTTCTATGTCGAGGCGCAGAAGTCATCGGCGTTGCGCCGGTTGCTCAGGGTCTATGCAAGACGGCTGCACTCGAACCTGATGAGCGGGCTGACCGGCATCCTGCCCAGGGCAGAGGCCGACCGCGCCGCCGAAGCGACAGCGGCGATGATCGACGGGCTCTACATCAGGCGGGCGCTGAAGGACGGCGTGCCCGACGCCGCGACCGCGATCGCGCTGGTCGAGGACTATCTCGAAACCAAACTCGGTGAGCGGCATAAACAGTGACAACCAAGCGACCCAATTTCCTGATCGTCATGGTCGATCAGCTCAACGGCACGCTGTTCCCCGACGGACCGGCGGACTTCCTGCATGTGCCGCATCTGAAAGCGCTGGCCGCGCGCTCGGCGCGCTTTGCCAACAATTACACGGCCTCGCCGCTCTGCGCGCCGGGCCGGGCCTCGTTCATGAGCGGGCAGTTGCCGTCGCGCACCGGGGTCTATGACAATGCCGCCGAATTCGTCTCATCGATCCCGACCTTCGCCCATCATCTACGCGCCGCCGGCTATTACACCTGCCTGTCGGGCAAGATGCATTTTGTCGGGCCGGATCAGCTGCATGGTTTCGAGGAGCGGCTGACCACCGACATCTATCCCGCCGATTTCGGCTGGACGCCGGACTACCGCAAGCCCGGCGAGCGCATCGAATGGTGGTATCACAATCTCGGCTCGGTGACCGGCGCCGGCGTCGCCGAGACCACCAACCAGATGGAGTATGACGACGAGGTCGTGTTCCTGGCCACGCAGAAGCTCTATCAGCTTTCGCGCGAACAGGACGATGCGAACCTCAGGCCGTGGTGCCTCACCGTCTCGCTGTCGCACCCGCACGACCCATACGTCGCGCGCAAGCAATACTGGGATCTCTACAAACACTGCCAAGCGTTGGACCCGGAAACCGGGTTCATCGCGCATGACGAGCAGGACACGCATTCGCAGCGGCTGTACCATGCCAGCGACTATCCCTCGTTCGAGATCACGCCTGAGCAGGCGCGCCGTTCGCGGCGCGGCTATTTCGCCAACATCTCCTATGTCGACGACAAGTTCGGCGAGCTGCTGGACGTTCTCGGCCGCACGCGCATGCTCGACGACACAATCATCCTGTTCTGTTCTGACCATGGCGACATGCTGGGCGAGCGTGGCCTGTGGTTCAAGATGAGCTTCTTCGAGGGTTCGGCGCGGGTGCCGCTGTTGATCGCCGGCAAGGGCGTGCCGGCTGGGCTGGTCGAGGCGCCGGTCTCCAATCTCGACGTGACGCCGACGCTTTGCGACCTCGCTGGCATCGACATCCGCGCGATCGTGCCATGGACCGATGGCCAGTCGCTGTTGCCGCTTCTCGACGGCAAGGAGCGTTCGGCACCGGTGCTGATGGAATATGCCGCCGAGGGCTCCTATGCGCCGATGGTGGCGATCCGCGAGAGCAAGTACAAATTCGTCCATTGCGAACTCGACGCGCCGCAACTGTTCGATCTCGAAACCGATCCGCTCGAGCGCGACAACCTCGCCGACGATCCGGCAAACGCAGCCTTGGTCGCAGCGTTCATGGACAAGGTCCGGGCACGCTGGGACATGGCCGGCTTCGACGCCGCCGTGCGCGAAAGCCAGGCGCGCCGTTGGATCGTCTATCCGGCGCTGCGCAATGGCGCCTACTACCCCTGGGATTTCCAGCCGCTGCAGAAGGCGTCGGAGCGCTATATGCGCAATCACATGAATCTCGACAATCTCGAAGAGAGCAAACGGTATCCGCGAGGCGAATGATGGCAGACCTTCTCGTCCCCTCCCTTGACCATCTCAAGCAGGCCTATGCCGTCACCTCCAGGGCGACGCAGATCACGCCACTGCTGGAATCGGCCGCGCTCGCCCGGGAGACCGGAGCGGCCCGCGTCTTCATCAAGCCGGAATCGCTGCAATGGGCCGGATCGTTCAAGGTGCGCGGCGCCTATTGGCGTTTAAAGCAGCTTTCGGCCGACGAGGCGAAAAAGGGTGTCGTCGCCTATTCCTCCGGCAATTTCGCGCAAGGGCTCGCCGCCGCCGGCCAGGCGCTCGGCATTCCGGTCACCATCGTCATGCCGATCGATGCGCCGGCCGCCAAGCGTGACGCGACGGCGGGCTATGGCGCGCGCGTCGTGCTGACCGACCATGGCGATCGCGCGCGCGAAGAGGTCGCGGCCGCCAAGGCGCGCGAGATCGCTCAGACCGAAGGTCTGGCCCTGCTGCATCCCTTCGACGATCCGGAGATCGTCGCCGGCCAGGCGGGCGCCGGCCTTGAAGCGCTCGACCAGCTCGAGGCCAAGGACGCCAGCGCCGACCTGTTGTTCTGCTCGGTCGGCGGCGGTGGACTGATTGGCGGCGTTTCGCTCGCCTTCCACTATCTGTCGCCCTCGACCGAGATCATCGGCGTTGAGCCGGAAGGTTTTAATGGCATGGGTTCGTCATTGGCGCATGGCAGCATCGAGACAATGCCGATCGGGCCGAAGTCGATCTGCGACGGGCTGATGTCGCGACGGCCAGGTGATGCGCCGTTCGCGGCGGTCAAGACCGCCGGCGTTCGCGGCATCACCGTTGACGATCAATCGGTGCGCAGCGCCATGCGGATCGCCTTCGAGCGGATGAAGCTGGTGCTTGAGCCGTCTGGTGCTGCGTCGCTCGCCGCACTGCTCGGCGGCAAAGTGGATGTGAAGGACAAGACCGTCCTTGTTGTGGCTACCGGCGGCAATGTCTCGCTCGCCGATTTTATGGCGCATATGAACCATGCTTGAAGCGGATTTTGTCATCATCGGCTCCGGCTCGGCCGGCTCGGCAATGGCCTATCGCCTGTCGGAGGACGGCAAGCATTCGGTCATCGTCATCGAATTCGGCGGCAGCGATATCGGGCCGCTGATCCAGATGCCGTCGGCGTTGTCGATCCCGCTCAACATGAGCCTCTACGACTGGGGCTTCGCCAGCGAACCGGAGCCGTATCTCGGCGGCCGCGTGCTGGCGACCCCGCGCGGCAAGGTGATCGGTGGCTCGTCCTCGATCAACGGCATGGTCTATGTGCGCGGCCATGCCCGCGACTTCGACCACTGGGCCGAAGAAGGTGCGACGGGATGGGGCTTCGCCGACGTGCTCCCCTATTTCAAGCGCATGGAGGACAATGACGGCGGCGAGGATGGCTGGCGCGGCCACGGCGGGCCGCTGCATGTGCAGCGCGGTCCGCGTAAAAATCCGCTCTATGGCGCCTTCGTTGAGGCCGGCCGCCAGGCCGGCTTCGAACTGACCGACGACTACAACGGCGCCAAGCAGGAAGGCTTTGGGCCGATGGAGCAAACCATCCGTGGCGGCCGCCGCTGGTCGGCGGCATCGGCCTATCTGAAGCCGGCTCTCAAACGCAAGAATGTTAGCCTGCTCAAGGGTTTCGCTCGCCGGGTGATCATCGAGAATCAACGCGCCGTCGGC
Organism: Mesorhizobium kamtschaticum; assembly: GCF_056174585.1. NCBI lineage: Bacteria > Pseudomonadati > Pseudomonadota > Alphaproteobacteria > Hyphomicrobiales > Phyllobacteriaceae > Mesorhizobium > Mesorhizobium kamtschaticum. The sequence continues at coordinate 5,930,296 of NZ_CM149691.1, forward strand.
GTCGAGATCGAAGCTCATAAACAGATTCAAGTCGTTAAGGCGCGACGTGAGGTGATCGTCGCCGCGTCGTCGATCAATTCGCCCAAGATCCTGATGCTGTCGGGCATCGGACCGGCCGAGCATTTGCGCGAAAACGGCATTGCCGTGGTCGCTGACCGGCCCGGCGTCGGTCGCAATCTGCAGGACCATATGGAGCTTTATATCCAGCAGGAATCGACCAAGCCGATCACGCTGAATTCGGTGCTGAACCCGTTCTCGAAAGCACTGATCGGGGCGCAGTGGCTGTTCTTCAAAACCGGGCTCGGCGCCACCAACCATTTCGAGGCGGCCGCTTTCGTGCGCTCGCGCGCCGGCGTCGACTATCCGGACATCCAGTATCACTTCATCCCGGCGGCGGTGCGCTATGACGGCAAGGCTGCGGCGAAGTCACATGGCTTCCAGGCGCATGTCGGGCCGATGCGCTCGAAGTCGCGCGGCTCGGTGACGCTGCGCTCGCCAGACCCCAAGGCGACACCGGTGATCCGCTTCAATTATATGTCGCATCCGGACGACTGGACCGAGTTCCGTCACTGCATCCGGCTGACTCGCGAAATCTTTGGCCAGTCGGCCTTCGACGCCTATCGCGGCAAGGAAATCTCGCCGGGCAGCCATGTGCAGTCGGACGACGATCTCGACATCTTCATTCGCGACCATGCCGAGAGCGCCTACCATCCCTGCGGCACCTGCAGGATGGGCCGCGCCGACGATCTGATGAGTGTCGTCGACCCGGAATGCCGGGTCATCGGCGTCGACGGCTTGCGGGTCGCGGACTCTTCGATCTTCCCGCGTGTCACCAACGGCAATCTCAATGCGCCTTCGATCATGACCGGTGAGAAGGCGTCCGACCACATTCTCGGCCGCACGCCGCTGGCGCCGTCCAACCAGGAACCATGGATCAATCCGCGCTGGCAGCTGTCCGACAGATAGGCCATGATCGTGTGACTGCACGATCCGCATGCCGCGAAAGACAATTTGGAGACTTCCCATGCGCGCCCAACCCACGGCATCGCACTATGTCAACGGACGCTACATAGAGGACGAAGGCGGCGCGCCGCTGCCGGTGATCTATCCGGCAACCGGCGAGGTCATCGCCACCCTGCATTCGGCGACGCCGAACGTGCTGGAGCTCGCCATCGAGGCCGCACGGGCCGCGCAGCCGGCCTGGGCGCGGCTGAAGCCGGTCGAGCGCGGCCGCATCCTGCGCCGCGCCGCCGACATTTTGCGCGCCCGCAATGCCGATCTCGCCCGCATCGAGACGCTCGACACCGGCAAGGCAATCCAGGAAACGCTGGTTGCGGATGCGCCTTCGGCTGCGGACTGTCTTGAGTATTTCGGCGGCGCGGTCGCCGCCTACAATGGCGAATCCATCGACCTCGGCGGGCCCTTTGCCTACACGCGGCGCGAGGCGCTTGGCGTCTGCGTCGGCATCGGCGCCTGGAACTATCCGATCCAGATCGCCGGCTGGAAATCGGCACCGGCGCTCGCCATGGGCAACGCCATGGTGTTCAAGCCATCGGAAAACACACCGCTATCAGCGCTGGCGCTGGCCGAAATCTACAGCGAGGCCGGACTGCCGGACGGGCTGTTCAACGTCGTGCAAGGCTATGGCGATGTCGGTGCAGGCCTCGTTGGCCACGATGTCGTCGCCAAGGTTTCGGTGACCGGCTCGGTTCCAACCGGCCGCAAGGTGCTGTCGCTCGCCGGCTCGAAGATGAAGCATGCGACGATGGAGCTCGGCGGCAAGTCGCCGCTGATCGTCTTCGACGACGCCGACATCGAAAACGCCATTGGCGGCGCCATGCTCGGCAATTTCTACTCGACCGGCCAGATCTGCTCCAACGGTACGCGCGTCTTCGTGCAGAGCGGCATTCACGACCGCTTTGTCGACCGTCTGGTCGAGCGGACGAAAAAGATCCGCATCGGCGATCCACTCGACCCCGAAACGCAGATGGGGCCGCTGGTGTCGAAGGCACAGCACGACAAGGTGGTCGGCTATATCGGGATAGGCAAGCAGGACGGCGCCACACTGGCCTGCGGCGGCAACGTGCCTTCGCTGCAGGGGTTTGACGGCGGCTTCTTCGTCGAGCCGACGGTCTTCACAGGCGTCACCGATAATATGCGGATCGCGCGCGAGGAGATTTTCGGGCCGGTCATGAGCGTGCTGAAATTCGATGGCGAGGACGAGGTGATCGACCGCGCCAACGACACCGAATTCGGCCTTGCCGCCGGCGTCTTCACCCGCGACCTGCCGCGCGCCCACCGTGTCATCGCCGAGCTGCAGGCCGGCACTTGCTGGATCAACGCCTACAATCTGACACCGGTGGAAATCCCCTTCGGCGGCTTCAAGCAGTCAGGCATCGGCCGTGAAAATTCGCTTGCGGCACTGGCGCTCTATTCGCAGCTGAAGTCGATCTATGTCGAGACCGGGGATGTGGCGAGCCCGTATTGAGCCGAGCTTAGGCCGCCTTCTTCGCCGTCCCATCCAGATACTGGGTCAACGCACAGACCAGGTGATAAAAGATGCTTGCCGGCACGTCGGTCGCCAACGAACGGCCGCGTTCGTCGATGCGGTCGATCCACAGGCCGAGCGGGGCCGGGTCGATGTGCCAGCGGAACAGCCGGCCGACGCGTTCCTCGATCTCCGGCTTGAGATCGGGTCCGCCCGAACCGTCCAGCGCAATCGCCGCCTTGACCGCTTCGGCCTGAGGCCAACTGCGCGAGATCAGGTCCAGCGGCAGCCCCTGCCGGGAGACGGCGCCATAGGCAAGGCCGGTGGCGCGGTTGAGGCCATTGGCGATGGCCGAGGCATAGAGCTTTCGGGCGAAGCCGCTCAGTTCGGCCTGGCCGCTGCGGCCGGCAAAATCGACAAGCAGCGAAGCCCATTCGAAGTGATGGCCGGGCTCGGTCCAGGCGCCCTTATCGCCCGCTGACGGCTTCCATTCATCATCGAAATATTCGCCCAGCGTCCAGCTTTCCCGGTCGAAGAAATGGCTGCGGAAGAGATCGATGATGCGCGCCGCACGGCGCAGATGAGCACGCTCGCCGGTTGCCTGGTGCCAGGCGAGGAACGCCTCGAGCAGATGCATATGCGGGTTGGAGCGGCGCTCGCCCTCGCCGTCCGACGTTTCGAGGAAGCCGGTCATGCGATGATCCTCGAGATGGGCATCGAGGAAGGCGAAGGTTTCCTCACCGAGCCGCAAGGCATCGGGATTGCCGGACATATGCGCATGCGCCAGCGCCAGGAGCACGCAGGAATGGTCGTAGGCATCCTCTGTAGCGTCGGCGACGGAGCCGTCGACATGCAGCGTGCGCACCCAGCCGCCTTTGTCGGTGCGGCCATTTCTGACCATGAACTCGATACCGTGGCTGATCAGCCGGTCGGCCGGACCATCCCAGCCGCGCGCGCTGGCGACCGCGAAGGCATAGACCTGCCTGGCCATTGTGCGCATGCGCTTGGGTTTCATCAGCGGCGCGCGATCAAAACCGAGCGCTTCATGGAAACCGCCATGGCGTTCGTCCACACCCGATGTCGACCACAGCGGCAAGGTCTCCTGAAACAGCCAGTGGTGCACACGCCGCCGCCAGGCGCCGCTTTCGATGACGCGGTCATGCGCCGGCGTGAACCTGGTTTCCAGCCGGCCGGATTTTTCGAGCTGTTCGACGATCTTCTTGACGTGCTGGCTGTGGCTGACCGGTGCGACGAAAGTTGCGTCAGCGGTCGAAACGATGGCGACATCCTTCATGCCGATCGCCGACAGCAGGCGGCCGTCGCTGCGGATGTAGGAGTTCTCGCAATCGATGGCGACGACATCGCCGATGACGACATTGCCGCGGTCGTCGGCCGGGCCGACGTCGAGCAGCGATTGCCAGGAGCCGAGATCGTTCCAGCGAAAGTCGGCCGGCACCATGGCAATGCCTTGCGCCCGCTCCATGATGGCATAGTCGATCGAGATCGAGGGGATGGCCTCATAGAGTTCCAGCGGCATATAGAGGCCGGACAGGTCCGATGTCGCCGCCTTGTAGGCGGCTTCGGTGGCCTGCCAGATGTCGGGCTCGAAAGCGGCGAAGGCGTCACGCATGGCAGCGGCACGAAACAGGAAGATGCCGGTGTTCCAGTAAAAGCTTTCCGCCTTGAGGTAGGCCTGCGCCGTCGCCAGGTCCGGCTTCTCGACGAAACGCGTGACGTCGAAGATGCCACCCTGCGTGCCCGCCACCTCGATATAGCCATAGCCGGTTTCAGGCTGTGTCGGTTTGATGCCGAACACCACAAGCCGGCCGGCGTGCGCCGCCTCGGCGCCTGCCTCGACGCTCTGCCAGAATAGCGCCGCGGTCGATATTTCGTGGTCCGACGGCACCACAAGGACCAGGCTGTCGCCGAATTCGGACAGGGTGCGCAGCGTTGCCAGTGCGATCGCGGCGGCGGTGTTGCGCCCGGTGGGCTCAAACAGCGGGCCGCCGCCGGCGAGATCTAGGCCGGCCAGGTCGGCATGGACACGATCGGCATGGCGCTCGGAGGCAATCAGGAAGATCGGCGTTTCCCCGGCCGGCCTTGCCGTCAGCCGGCGCAAGGTCTTGGCCAGCATGGAGCCATCGCCGGAAAAATCGTGAAACTGCTTCGGATTGTCCTCGCGCGACAGCGGCCAGAGCCGCGAGCCGACGCCACCGCTCATGACAAAACTGACGATGCGCTGGCTCATTCGGATCTCGCTCAAAAATTGGTCTGGGGCAGCAGACATGCCTCTAAGCCGTGTTTACCCGATTCGAAATCCGCTCGACCGCGAGATCGATGAAAGCCTTGACCAGGGGTGAGAGGTGTCGGCTGCTTGGATAGAGAACATATAGACCGCCCTCGGGCGTCGTGTAGCCATCGAGAACGCGTTGCAACCGTCCCTCCGCGATGAGCGCCTCGGCCATCACCTGAGGCAGTTGGGCGATGCCGAAGCTTGCGATTGCGGCCGCCACCACCGCCTGCATCTCATTGGCGGCGAAACGCCCGGCGACGAAGACACTTTCCTGGCCTTGTGGTCCATCCAGCACCCAATGAGCGCCTGAGGCCGACGGGCCCGCGATGACGCATCGATGGCGAGCGAGATCGGTTGGGCTTTCCGGCATTCCGTACCGGGCGAGATAGTCGGGGCTGGCGCAGAGCAGCCTGTGCGTGGAACCGATCTTGCGGGCAATCAGCGTCGAATCCTCAAGTCTCCCGGTGCGGAAGGCGAGGTCGATGCCGTCCTCGACCAGGTTGAGCTTGTCGTCGGTGAGGCGGAGTTCGACATTGGTCTTCGGGTACAACGCCAGAAACTCGACCACGGCGCGGATGAGGAAGTGACCGCCAAAACCGACCGGGGCCGAAATGCGGATCGTACCCGAAGGCTCCGCCCTCGCCTCCGCGAGGCGTAGATTTGCCTCCTCGATCGTCCGCAGCCCCTGGCTGCTTTGCTCATAATAGAGACGTCCGGCGTCCGTCAGGTTGAGGCTGCGTGTGGTGCGTTGCAGCAGACGCACACCGACCTCGCGTTCGAGTGCGGCGACGCGGCGGCTGACCGTGGTCTTGGGCATGGCGAGCAGGCGTGCGGCCGCGGTAAAGCTGCCGGCTTCAACGACGCGGGCAAACACGATGACATCGTTGAGGTCGATCATTGTGCTCAATACTGGGACAAAGTTTTCCAATTATAGGCAATTATGCATCAATGTGACAAAGCCTAATTTGCTCCAGACAAACAAGAAGGAGCAAATGAGATGACCAGCAAACGAAGCATTCTTGTGAGCGGAGCAACGGGCCAGCAAGGCGGCGCTGTTGCCCGTGCCCTGCTGTCCAGGGGCCATCGCGTCAAGGCGTTGACGCGCAAGCCGGACAGCGAAGCCGCGCGGCAACTGGCGGCGGCAGGCGCCGAAATCGTGGCCGGCGATCTCGCCGACACAGCCTCCGTCGTGAAAGCCGCAACAGGCGTCGACACCATGTTCCTGATGGGCAACAGCTACGAGGCCGGCCTCGAAGAGGAAACCCGCCAAGGGATCCTGGCCGCCGATGCCGCAAAGGCCGCCGGCATCGGACACCTGATCTATTCGTCCGTCGCCGATGCCGACAAGCGGACCGGCGTTCCGCATTTCGAAAGCAAATACCGGGTCGAGCAGCATGTCAGGCAACTCGGCATTCCCTATACGATCAGCGCGCCGGTCGCCTTCATGGAGAACGCCGTCGCGCCATGGTCGATCGACGCGCTTAGCCAGGGCACCCATGCCTTCGCCATGCCGCCGAAGCGCGTCCTCCAGCTGGTCGCGCTGGCCGATATCGGCGCCTTCGTTGCCGCGCTTGCGGAACGGCGGGAACAGGTGTTCGGCAAGCGCTTCGATTTCGCCGGGGACGAATTGTCCGGCGAAGAGCAGGCGCAAATCCTGTCCGAGGCCATCGGCCGCCCGATCCGCTATCAGGAAATCCCGATCGCTGTCGCGCGCCAGCAGAGCGAGGACGCGGCGCTGATGTTCGAATGGTTCGACCGCGTCGGCTACGACGTCGATATCGCCGCCTTGCACAGGGACTTCCCCGAGGTGCGCTGGCACGGCTTTGCCGACTGGGCGCGCGCATTTGACTGGAGCGCCAGCGGCCTGCGTGGCGAAAGCCGATAAATGCGACAGAAGTGCTGCCATTGCCGCTTGCAGGAATGAAGTGTGGCGGCTATAAGCCCGCGGTCTGGTCACGGAGTGTAGCGCAGCCTGGTAGCGCACCTCGTTCGGGACGAGGGGGTCGCAGGTTCAAATCCTGCCACTCCGACCAGAAAAACAACGTGTTAGCGCATCCCGACTTTGGCGCTCGAACCGATGTCACAGCCGAAAATACGGCGAGATGAGCTGCCTCCTCGGCGCAGCTCTTCGCTTTGTCGCCAACGCGCCACACAAGTGGGCTTGTTGAAAACGCTGGCGACGTAGCCGGCTGCAGTTTATCGGTCATTGCGCGTGAGTTTTCATTCGCCGCGCGGCGTTCAATAATGCCGCGCCATCCATCTCGATCTTGTCCACAAGTTCGCTGGCCTGGTCGACGCTGATGCCTGTTTCATTGGACAGGAACCAGACGCGAAAGCTCCTGTCTTCAGGTGGAAAAGGGGCGACGAACTCCCCGCCATCGTTTCGGTCTTCGGCTGGTGGCCTGCGGCGCTTTCGCACTGTCCGCTTCGGCTGGTCATCTTCCGATAAAGGGTCCATGGGCATGTCTGATGTCGAGCTTAGCGCAGGCCGAAGAAGCTCAATATCGCTATGACGATAACCACCGCTCCAACGAGCCAAATGATGTTGTTCATGATCTCTCTCCTATTGGTTGGGGGAGCCCACGCCTCTGGCGAAGAACGCGGGCCGACCAGCCCTTTGCCGGCTGATCTTCAGCAGACACCACGGCATCTGCTGTGAAGACTAGAACTATTAGGCACGCCTAATGTTCCGCCATATGGCAAGGATCGAGAGAGGTGGGTTTTTGGGCGCGGCGTTGCCGATGCGTGCACGACCGATGCGTCGAGACACATCGTTCTTTATAAGTACCCTGAGCGAGAGGCGGCTCCTTCTCAGCCCTCGGCACGCGATCGCTCGTCCTGCGAATTGCCATTGTCTTTCCGGCTGCCTTGGGAAACCCGGAACCAAAGCGACCAGCGGCAGTTATTCCGACGAAGGGCCAATCAGGGCAATGGAGAAATTACAATGAAAACAATGATCATGTGCGCTTTGGCGCTTTCCGTCGGATTGCCGGCTATCGCTTCGGCCGCCGAAGCCGATGTCGTTATCAAAACCCACCATCGTCACCACAGCAACGTCAAGATCATCAACGAGGACGGCCAGCGCCTGCATCATCGTCACCATGGCACCGTTGCGTTCTACGATCATGGTCGCCGGCACCATCGTCCGGATGCGGTCATCGTGACTGGCTCCGTCTCCAAGCACCATCACCGCCGCCCCGTGGTGATCGAAAACAACGATTACTGATCGACGCCGAGGCCCGGCTCTTTGCAGCCGGGCCTGCCGGCAAAAAAATCTGAAATGTGGCTGGTGATCCGGCGTGCCGATACAAGGCACCATCAGCGAACCATCGTGTGGATACGACGCCATTCGGCCTCTCCGAAAAGCTCGCGGAATTTCGCTTCACTGGCTTGAATACAAGCTGCTGGGGCTGCTGAAACTCGAGGGTTCGCTCGCCACACGGGCGCGGCGAGCGAACCCTATCAGCGCAGGAAGGAACGTAGCTGCGCCAATCTGCAAATCATTCCTGCTTGACCTCTCGGATGGTCAGCCAAGGGCTATTCCAATCGCCATGAAAGTGATGGCCACCGCGAGCAACCAGCGCGCCTAGTCAACACTCTTCTCCATCAGCTCCCTCCTGAACGTGCAGCGGACAACGGCTGCGAACAGTGGCCGTTCCGAACAGCACCAGAGGTAAGACCATTGCATTTTGTGGCCAGACTAAAGTCCTGGGTCATACCGGACCGAAGCCCAGCCAGGGAACGTTTGCGCTGCAGCCCTGTTCGATTGGCTGGGCGTGAGGACGATCAACGAGGAAGCGGAACTGGATGAACGTCACCATGCTTAGCAGTGAGGCCACAAGATCCGATGCTTTGGGGACGCGCGTAGCGGACCTCAAGTCCAGAATGCAGCAGGCCCGGATTACCATGAGCGAAATGAAGACCTTCCAAAAGGTCGCGGCCATGATGGTCGACGGACGAGGAAGCATCGGTGGCGACGATTTGATCGCCGCGTCCTTCGTTACCGACACGTTGCTCGACAAGACGCCCTGAGACCATGCGAACAATCAGCAAGCTTTTTGAGTCCCATGCCGAAGCCGCCAGGGTTGCCGGAGAGTTGGTGGCGGTCGGTGTTCCTCGCGTTCAGATTGCCATTATCGGGCCCTACCAGGACGAGGTCGGGTTTCTGAGAACTCCGTGTGTCCTCCTTGGCGCCGTCGGTGCGGTATTGGCTTGCCTGAGCGCCATGATCGTTTTCGGCGCCGATCCTCTTCCGGCAGGACTATCGGCAACAGCATTGATTTACGCGATCTGCGGCGGCGGTGCTGGCGGGTTGCTCGGTGCAGTCATCACGGCTGCCACAAAGCTGGATGATCGGAGCGTTGCCGAGCGAATCGTTTTGGTGACCGCGCATGTCGATGACCATGAGACTGACATCGCCCAGGCTGTGCTCGGCGGTTGTGTTCCCACCGCATTCATCGCCGAAGCAGCGTGACCCTTGGCCAGTGGCCGACGAAAAGCCCGCCCCGGCATCAACCGAGACGGGCTCTCTCCGTTACCAGCAATTTGAATTAAGACACTCGACCGAGATCAACTTCGAGTGCCCGAGAACGTTCCCACATCGGCCAGCAATCCAAATGTTCATAAAGCGGTGTGACGGCTATCAATACAGGGTCCCGCCCTGTTTGACGCCATGATCAGTCTCGGCGTCATAATCGTCATTGGCCTCCTGCATTCTCTTGTAACCATCCTGGGTCACCGCAGCGGCATCGCGCAGAAAGATGTCGCATGGCCGGGCGAGTGCCCCGAGACTTCTGTCGAGATCCTTCGCCGTCGATTTGTAGAGTTTTACGTGCCCATTCTCGTGGACGATCACGCCAGCCAGGAATTTGTCCCACCTCACCTGAACGTCAGGCGGAACCTTGGTGGTGGCGAGCTTCGGCAACAACACAGTCAACTTCAATGCAACGTCGACGCTGGTCATCCGGCATGTTTTGCCAGACTGCCTCCAGTTGTGATTGACAGAAACGTCCCAGTGCGTTTCCGCGTCAAAATTTGAATGCGCGCGCCTCAGGCTGTCGAGCAGCTCTGGAACGGACGTTCCAGAGACAGCAAAGTATTTGGTCGTCTCCGTCACCCTCAAACGGGCATCGGCTTCCGGTGACCCCAAGCTCAGTAGGGCTAAAGTGATCAGAAGAACCATCGACGCATGCTTGTGTCCCAAGTGATTGCCCCTTCGATCGAACTCTTATCACCTGCCCGAGCAAATCAGTATCGTCTCCACGGGGCAAGATACCAGGCGCTATGGAAAACCCCGCGCCGGCCGGATCTGGTCCCACCGGCGAAGAATGCCGTTTGACGAGACAAACGAGCCGCTCTACTTCCATGGAACATTCGGATGGCTAGAGCAGTTCACCGTTTCACGGAAACTGCTCTAACTCTTTGTTTTAACGCAATTCCCTAGGGAAAGCGCTACGCGCTTTTCCCGGGAAAACCGTTTCACACTTTTCCTGGAATTGCTCTAAGGGCGGCGCGGGAGCAAGGTTGGAAGATGAAATTGCCTTCTACCGTTGCCTACCCGCTCACGCTGGTGCTCATATTGTTTGTCGTCGCGGGCTGCACTTCCCTCAGCGGGACGGCTGACCCTGCGAAGTACGACACGATGAGCTGCACCGAGCTTAACAGCGCGCTGGGAACCAACGCCGGTGAAATCTCACAAACCGCGATCACCCGCGGCAAGGTCGCCAACACCAGTGTTCCGCGTTGGCTGCTTGGCGGCTCGCGTGTGAAAACCGCAGTGGCCAATCGTGAGACCGCCAGGATTGACCGGCTGAAACAGCAGCAGGATGCCATTGCCGCCGCGCGAGCGCGCAAATGCCCGAGGTCTGCGGGCTGAACGAATGGTTGCCGCCACGATGATTGCCTTTACCTGAAGCGCCGTCTCACGCGCTCAGCCGGAAGCGCGTGACATCAATCGCCGCCGCCATCAGCGTCTGTGTGTAGATATGCTGCGGGTTGCTGAAGATCGCCTCGGTCGGCCCCTCTTCGACGATCTTGCCCTGTTTCATGACGATGATGTAGTCGGCCATGGCGCGCACGACCGAGAGATCGTGGCTGATGAAGAGGTAGGACAGTTCGTGGTCGGCCTGCAGCTTGCGCAACAGTTCGACGATCTGTTTCTGCACCGAACGGTCGAGCGCCGAGGTCGGCTCGTCCAGCACGACCATCTTCGGCTTCAGGATCATGGCGCGGGCAATGGCGATGCGCTGCCGCTGCCCGCCGGAGAATTCATGCGGGTAACGGTTGCGGGCGTTGGGATCGAGGCCGACCTCAAGCAAGGCCTCGACCGCGCGCTGGTCGCGCTGCTTGTGCGACAGGTTCGGCTCATGCACCAAGAGCCCTTCGGTGATGACCTGGCCGACCGTCATGCGCGGCGACAGCGAGCCGAACGGGTCCTGGAAGACGAGTTGCATCTGGCGCCGCAACGGCCGCATCTGCTGCCGGTCGGCCTGGGAAATGTCGCGATCGCCGAAACGAATGAGCCCGTCGCTCGGCAGCAGCCGCAGCAAGGCGCGGCCGAGCGTCGATTTGCCGGAGCCGGATTCGCCGACAATGCCGATGGTCTGGTTGCGCTGCAGCCGGATCGAGATGTCATCGACGGCGCGCAGCATTAGCGCCTCACCGGCAAGGAACCCGCCGCCGATCTTGAACGTGACTTCGACATTCCGGCCTTCGAGCACCACGGGCGCATTGACGGGCGGAGGCGCCTTGGTGCCTGTCGGCTCGGCCGCCAGCAGCATCTTGGTGTAGGCGTGCTGCGGGTTGACGAAGATCGCTTCGGCCTCACCCTCCTCGACGACCTCGCCCTGGCGCATGACGTAGACCCGGTCGGCGAAGCGCCGGACGATGCCTAGGTCGTGGGTGATGAAGACGATGGCCATGCCGAGCTTGCGCTGCAGTTCGGCGAGCAGCATCAGGATCTGCGCCTGGATGGTGACGTCGAGCGCCGTCGTCGGCTCGTCGGCGATCAGGATGTCGGGGTCGTTGGCCAGCGCCATGGCGATCATCACGCGCTGGCGCTGGCCGCCGGACATTTCGTGCGGGTAGGATTTCATCCGCCGCTCCGGATCGGGGATGTGCACGAGGCGTAAAAGCTTGAGCGCTTCCTCGCGTGCCTCGGCGGCATTCAGGCCGCGATGCCGGCGGATCGGTTCGATCAGCTGGTTGCCGATCGAATAGAGCGGATCGAGCGAGGTCATCGGCTCCTGGAAGATCATGCTGATCTTGGCGCCGCGGACCTTGTTCAGGTCGGATTTGCTGAGTGTCAGCAGATTGCGGCCGCGATAGTCGACATGGCCCGTCGCCTCGCCGTTCGAGGCCAGCAGGCTCATCGCCGCCATCATCGTCTGGCTCTTACCGGAACCGGACTCGCCGACCACGGCAACGGTCTCGCCCGCATTGACGTGGATGTTGATGCCCTTCACCGCCTCGACCGCGCCATCGAGCGTGCGGAAGCGGACGCGCAGGTCCTTGACGCTGAGGATCGTTTCGGGAGTGGCCATGTCAACGATCTCTCGGGTCAAGTGCGTCGCGCAAGCCGTCGCCGACGAAATTGAGGGCAAACAGCGTCGAGACGAGGAAGAAGGCGGGAAACAACAGCAGCCAGTTGGCGGTGCCGATGTTCTTGGCGCCGACCGAGATCAGCACGCCCCAGCTGGTCATCGGCTCCTGCACGCCGAGACCGAGGAACGACAGGAAGCTTTCCAGGATGATGACCTGCGGCACCAGCAGCGTCATGTAGATCACCACCGGGCCGAGCAGATTGGGGATGACATGGCGCAGCAGAATGCCGCGCTGGCCGACGCCCATGGCTTCCGCTGCCTGGACATATTCCTGGCGGCGGATCGACAGGGCCTGGCCGCGCACGATACGGGCCATGTCGAGCCACAGCACCGCCCCGACCGCCAGGAACATCAGCACGAAGTTGCGGCCGAAGAACACCACCAGCATGATGACGAAGAAGATGAACGGCAAGGAGTAGAGCACATCGACGATGCGCATCATCACCTCGTCGATCTTGCCGCCGGAAAAGCCGGCGGCGGCGCCGTAGATCACCCCGATCACCACCGCCACGACGCCGGCGAGCAGCCCGATGGCGAGCGAGATGCGCCCGGCCATCAGCGTGCGCGAGAGAAGATCGCGGCCGGTGTTGTCGGTGCCAAACAGGAAATATTGCTGCTTGACCGATGTGCTCATCGTCACCTCGAGCCCGTCGGGCGATTTGTTCTCGATCTTGGTGTCGTCAAAGGCATCGGAGCGGTCGAGGTAGCGGATGTTGCGATCATCGATCGGCTTGGTCGAGGTGACGGTGACCGTAACGCGGCTGCCTTCCTGATGCCACTCCTTGAGGTCGACCCGCATGCGCTTGATGGCGTCCGTGAGTGCTCCCTGAATCATGTCCGGCTTCGGATAGGCCGACAGGCTTGGTGGCATGCGGACATAGTCGGCATAGATGGTCGTGTACTGATGCGGCACGAACCAGGGGCCTAACACGCTGACGAGCCCGATCAAGGCAAGGTAATAGAGGCTGAACATGGCGGCGCGGTTGGCCTTGAGGCGCGCCCAGGCATCGCCCCAGAGCGAACGGCCAACGATGGCGGGAGCCGCCGCGGCTGCGATGTCAGTCATAGCGCACCCTCGGGTCGACGACCGCGTACATGACGTCGACAATCAGGTTGAAGACGATGGTGAAGATGGCGATCACCACCACCGTTCCCATCACCAGCGTGTAGTCGCGGTTGAGCGCGGCATCGACGAAATAGCGGCCGACGCCTGGGATGGAAAAGATCGTCTCGACGATGACCGAGCCGGTCAGCAAGGCCGCCGCGGCGGGACCGGTGAACGAGACGATGGGCAGGATGGCGCCGCGCAGGGCGTGCTTGACCACCACCGACCAGTCGGAAAGGCCGAGCGCACGAGCAGTGCGGATATGATGGGAGCGCAGCGATTCGATCATCGAGCCGCGCATCAGGCGGGCGACGATGGCAATCTGCGGCAAAGCGAGCGTGAGCACCGGGCCGACCTTGTTGACGAAGGCGCCATCGCCCCAGCCACCGATCGGCAGCAGCTTCCAGGTCAGCCCGAACAGGAGCTGGATCACCGGCGCGATGACGAAGGTCGGGATGGTGCTGCCGGCCGTCGCCAGGGCGATCACCGTATAGTCGCCAAGCTTGTTCTGGTTGAGCGCGGCAATGGTGCCGAGCACTGAACCGAGCAGCAGCGCCAGGATCAGCGCCGAGGCACCGAGCTGGACGGAAATGGGCAGGCCCTTGGCAAACAGTTCGGTGACGGTGAAATCCGGCATGTTGTAGCTTGGGCCGAAATTGCCGCGCAGGAGATTGCCGAGATAGTGGACATATTGCAGCCAGAGCGGGTCGTTGAGGCCGAACTGGGCTTCAAGGTTGGCCTTGATCTCGGGGCTCAATCCCCGCTCCTGGTTGAATGGCCCGCCCGGCGCGACGCGCATCAGGAAGAACGCCATCGTCACGATGACGAACAGCGTTGGAATGGCGGTCAAAAGCCGCCGGAATACGTATCGCAGCATCGGTGCCCCACTTGATCCGGAACACGCCCATCCAGTCGGATGATTGTGCTCCAGCCTTCAAATCTTCGCACCGGATTTTCCGAAAATCGATTGCGCTTCCCGGCCGATGCGATGGCAAACCATCACCGCCGCGCACCGAGTGCGCGGCGGCTTGGCCAGGGATCAGTCCTTGCTGACGAAGCGCGACGGATGGACGTCCATCACATTGTCGACGAAGCCATGCAGCTTCGAGGAAACGATGTCGTGGTAGCTGTAATAGAGCAGCGGAATCTGGCCGACATCGTCGACGAGGATGCGCTCGGCCTCGGAGAGCTCCTTCATGCGCTCCTCAGGCTTGCCGCCGGCGGCGGCCGCCTTGTCCATGGCCGCTTCGTATGGCGCGCTGTTGTAGTTCGAGTAGTTGTTGCCGCTCGCCTTGCGCGAGATGCCGAGGAAGGTTTCCGGATCCTTGTAGTCGGCGATCCAGGCGGCTCGCGCCACGTCATAGTCGCCCTTCTGCTCGAGGAAGGAATAGTGGGTCTTGGTGTCGGTGTTGAGCAGCGTGACGTCGACGCCGAGCGGCTTCAGCTGTTCCTGGATGGCGACCGCGGTGTTCTTGTGGTTCTCCGAGGTGTTGTAGCGGATTTCCATCTTCAGCGGATGTTCGGGCGTGTAGCCGAGCTTCTCGAGGATCTTCTTGGCCGCGTCCTCGCGGTCGATCTGCGGCATGTCGGCGTATTTGGCCATTGCCGGCGTGTAGCCCTCGATGCCAGGAGGCACCATCGAGTAGCCGGGCAACATCGAGTTCTGCCAGACCTTTTCGGCGATGAAGTCACGGTCGATCGCCATCGAGATTGCGTTGCGCAGCTCGGGGTTGTTCCACGGCGCCTTGTCGGTCTTGATCGCGTAGTAGTAGGTGCCGAGATACGGGCCGACATGGATCTGGTCGCCGAACTTGGTCTTGAGATCGGCAAGCTGTTCGGTCGGCAGATCGTCATAGCTGTCGAGTTCGCCGGCCTCGAAGCGCTTCATCGCCGACGAACGATCTTCGGTCGGGATGTAGTTCACCACGTCGAACTTGACGGTCGCGGCGTCCCAGAATTTCGGATTCTTGACCAGTTTCATGTGGTCGTTGGGAACCCATTCGGCCAACGTATAGGCGCCGTTCGAAACAAGATTGCCGGGCTTGATCCAGTCGGCGCCGAGCTTTTCGATCGAGGCCTTGCTGACCGGATAGGTCGCCTGATGGGTCAGCATCTCCAGGAAATAAGGTGTCGGCGCCTTCAAGGTCACTTCCAGAGTGTTGGCGTCGATCGCCTTGACACCCATGTCCTCGGGCTTGCCTTTCTTGGTGTTGACGTCCTCCGCACCCTTCACCGGGTACAGCATCGAGGCGTATTCGGCGCCGGTCGCCGGGTCTTCCAGCCGGTGGAAGGCGTAGACGAAGTCGTCCGCCGTCACCGGGCTGCCGTCCGACCACTGGCCGCCCTTGCGCAGCTTGAAGGTGTAGACGGTGCCGTCGTCCGATACCGTCCAGCTTTCGGCGGCGCCCGGGATGAGGTTGGCCTTCTCGTCCTGCATGACCAGGCCCTGGAACAGGTCACGCAAGACATTCGCTTCATAGACCGTCGAGGTCTTGTGCGGGTCGACCGATTCCGATTCAGCGGCGGTGCCCCTGTTATAGACGGTCTCGGCGAAAGCCGGCGCGTAGAATGCGCCGGCGGCTACCGCCATGGTGGTGGCGAACACCGTCGCCTTCAGCATGTTTTTCAGCATGAAGTTCTCCCTGTCGGCGCTGCCGTCGGCGCGCCTTTACGTGTTGACGCCCCGGAACCGATGTCTGGCCCCTTTTGAGCGCGCCGCCGGTTCCCTCCGGCAGCTGGTGGCAGGAGACTAGACAGGAGGTAAGCTCTTTCAACCGAGTACTGATTGACCCTAAGTCAATCCTCATAATCGAAGAAGCAACGGCTAAATTAGAGCGGCATTTTCAATCGCGTGCATCCTCAGGTTGCGCCCGGAGTTTTCGCTTTCTGCATGCGAACTTTGGCATGCTGATATCATGGTTCAGAACCTCATTTCCAGGGTCCGAAGGAGCGCGTTCCGAACAGACAATTCGGGAACCTCGGCGGTCGAATTCGCCCTGCTAGCACCGCTTTTCATCCTCCTTTTGCTCGGAATGGTTGCATACGGCATCTACTTTGGCGCCGCCAACTCGATCCAGCAGATCGCGGCCGATGCCGCCCGGACGGCCATAGCCGGATTGAACCAGACCGAGCGGCAGACACTGGTGGCCAGCTACCTGACCACAAATGCCGGCGGCTACCCGTTCGTGGACGCCAGCAAACTGACCTACCAGGCCAATGACAGCGTGGCCGATGGAAGCCAGTTCGTGGTGTCCATCTCGTACGATGCCCGCAACCTGCCGATCTGGAATCTGTTCCCGGGCATAGCGATGCCGGGGACCACGATCACGCGCCAGTCAACGATCAGGGTCGGAGGTATCTAATGCTGCAGCGTGCGGGCAAGGGCATCGGCCGGCTTGCACGGTCGATGGTGGGAGACAGGAAAGCAAACTTCGCCGTCATGACCGCACTGAGCGCGCCGGTCGCGCTGGCGCTGGCCGCGGTGGCCATCGACGAGGCCTCAATCTACGGCGAGCGCCGGCAAGCCCAGGCGATGGTCGACCTGGCGGCGATCACCGCAGCCTCGAACATCAACAATGTCAACACGGCGGTCGTCACCACGCTCACCGACAACGGCATGCCGGGTGTCGTCGTTCAAGCTTCGGGCCAGACCATTGCCCCGGCTGTCGGAAAGACCGTGGTGACGGTCACGCAGGGCCGATATGCCTCGACGACCACCAATGTCACCCAGCGCTTCCAGGCGGGTGTGACGCCCTATAACGCGGTGCGTGTCACGCTGACGAAAATCCCCGCCCGCTATTTCGCCAGCTCGCTCATCCCCAGTCCGGTCATCGGTACCCAAGCCACGGCCAGCATGACGCCGCAGGCGACATTCTCGGTCGGATCGAGACTGCTCAGCGTCAATGGCGGCATCCTCAACGCTCTTCTGAGCGGGCTTCTCGGCGGCAACATCTCGCTCAGTGTCATGGACTATAACGGGCTGATCTCGGCCGACGTCAGCGTGCTTTCCTTCATCAGTGCGCTCGGCACACAGCTGAACATCACGGCCGGCACCTATTCGGACGTGCTGGCCTCGAAGGCGACCGTCGGCCAGATCGCCACTGCCATGGCCAACGTTCCCGGCCTCGGCAACACGGCCAAGGTCGCCCTGCAGACCATCGCCACCAAGTCGACCAGCACGGTCAAGATCCCGCTCAGCAGTCTTGTCGACCTCGGTTCCGTCGGCAGCCTGGGCCTCGGGCAACAGCCGACCGGCCTCGGCGTCGACGCAAGCGCCATGGGCATGCTGACCGCCGCCGCCGTGCTCGCGAACGGCACCAACCAGGCAGCGATCAATCTCGGCGCCACCATCCCGGGGCTGCTCAACACCCAGCTCGCCATCGCCATTGGCCAGCCGGCGCAATCCTCGCCCTGGCTGGCGATCGACGGCATTGGCACCACCGTGCGGACGGCCCAGACGCGCATCAAACTGACGGCCTCCGTCGGTGTCGGCACGCCCGGCCTCGGCGGCGGCATCAGCCTGCTGGCCGTCAATCTGCCGCTCAATGTGGAAGTCGCCTATGCCGAAGCCAAACTGACCGACATCACCTGCCCGACGGGGCCTTCCAGCATCAGCGTCTCCATCGCCGCACACCCGGGTATTGCCCAGTTGAACCTCGCCAACAGCAACAATCCCTCCGGTTTTGCCGATTTCAGCCAGCCGCAGACCTTCACCGACGCCGAGATCGCGGATGTCAGCCTCCATCTGCTGCTGATCAACATCCCGCTGATCCAGGTGATGGGTTCGGCCGCGACCGCGATCACCAACAACAGCCCGCAGACCCTGACCTTCAACGCGACCGACATCGCCAACAAGACGATCAAGACCGTTTCGACGCGCAACATCTCGCAGTCGCTCACCACGTCGCTGGTCAACAACCTGTCGCTTTCGGCCAACCTGCTTGGTCTCGGCATCGATCTCACCGCCCTGCTCGGAACGGTCAAACCCGCAGTGGTGACCCTGCTCAACACCGTGACGGCGCCCGTCGACGACTTGCTCTACAATGTGCTGTCCGCCCTGGGTGTCGGTGTCGGCCAGGCCGACGTGCGTGTCACCGGGGCGACCTGCGGACGCGCCGTGCTGGTTCAGTAGAGCCGACCAAGGAAGCAACCGAGAGCCGGCAGCGAGAGCGCCTCTTCCTCGACAACAGCGCCGCCATCCAGGACAGGCGCGACAGCTCCGATATCCCCGGGCAACGGCCAATTCGCCGGCTCTCCAGCGAAATTGAAGACACAGAGCAGCCTCTGCCCGCCGCCTCCGCGGATGAAGGCGAGCACGTCGCCCTCGGCATCGAGAAAGCGGATCGAACCGCTGACCAGCGCTGGATGGCGCCTGCGCAAGGCGAGGGTTGAACGGTAGGCGGACAGCACCGATTGCTCGTCGCCGTTCTGTAGATCGGCGGCGCGGGCGCGATGGCTGGTGGGAACCGGCAGCCAGGGCTTGCCCGTTGAGAAACCCGCATTGTCGGCGCCGGCCTCCCAAACCATCGGCGTGCGGCAGCCATCCCTCCCCTTCACGCCCGGCCAGAAGCGGATGCCGACCGGATCGCGCAGATCCTCATAGGCAAGCTCCGCCTCCTCCAGGCCGAGTTCCTCGCCCTGGTAGAGGCAGATCGAGCCGCGCAGGCAGGCGAGCAGCATGATCGAGAATTTGGCCACCGCGTCGGCATCGCCGTCCGGCCTTGTCCAGCGGCTGACATGGCGCACCACGTCATGGTTGGAAAACGCCCAGCAGACCCAGCCGTCGGCGACCGCATGTTCGAAGGCCTCGACACAACCACGCACATGCGCCGCCGAAAACTGCGCGCCGAGCAGATCGAAAGTGTAGCACATATGCAGCTTGTCGCCGCCGGCGGTGTAGGCGGCCAGCGTCTGCAGCGAGCGGCCCTCATCGCCGATTTCGCCGACGGCGGCGCGGTCCTGATACTCGTCGAGCAGCGCTCGGAAGCGTCTGAGAAAAGCCAGGTTCTCCGGCTGCGTCTTGTCGAACAGATGCTCCTGGTAAAGATAGGTGTTGGTCTCGCCATTGGTGCCGGCGACGCTCGACGCCAGAGGCGGATTGCTGCGCAGCCAGCGGTCGTGGACATAATAATTGACGGTGTCGAGCCGGAAGCCGTCGACGCCACGCTCGAGCCAGAAGCGCACCGTGTCCAGCAGTGCATCCTGGACCTCCGGATTGTGGAAATTCAGATCGGGCTGCGAGGCGAGGAAATTGTGCATGTAATATTGGCGGCGGGTCGAATCCCACTCCCAGGACGGGCCCCCGAAGACGGACAGCCAGTTGTTGGGCGCATTGCCATCGGGCTTCGTATCGGCCCAGACGTACCAGTCAGCCTTGGGATTGTCGCGGCTGGCGCGGCTTTCGATGAACCATTCGTGCTTGTCGGATGAGTGCGACAGCACCTGGTCGATGACGATTTTCAGGCCGAGCCGGTGCGCCTCGGCGACCAGAGCGTCGAAATCCTCCAGCGAACCGAACATCGGATCGACATCGCGATAATCCGACACGTCGTAGCCCATGTCGGCCATCGGCGACTTGAAGAAGGGCGACAGCCAGACGGCATCGACGCCGAGCGAGGCGATGTGGGCTAGCCTTGCCGTGACGCCCTTGAGATCGCCGCTGCCGTCACCGGTCGTGTCCTGATAGGAACGCGGGTAGACCTGATAGATGACGCAGCCGCGCCACCATTCAGTCGCCTGCTCCGCCTCCGGGTCGGCCCAAGGGCTGGCATTGTTGTCGGCCATTACGAACCCTTCCCGGCGCGGCCCTTTGCGACCCGACGCGAACTATTTTCTTTCGCATCGGATTCACCGAAAACCGGTTGCCACTTTTCGATCCGATGCTCTGCCATGAAATTGACGCTGCGACCGGGCAGCGGCCTCGCAAGGTCGATCGGCTGCGTGTCGATCGCCGGCTGCCATCGGAACCCTTCCCGCGCGGGCAAGGTGAAGACGCATTGGCGACGATCGCCGTTGACGATGACGGCAAGGCGGCCGCCGCCGGCATCGCCGAGCAGCATGACGAGGCGGTGCCGGGCGGGGTCGTTCCAGTCCGTCTCGGCAAGCGGCATGCCGGTCTCGGTCAACCAGGCGACGTCGGCGATGCCAGAAGCCTCGGTCGGCTCTCCTGTCAGGAAATGCGTGTCCGACAGAGCGGGGACGGCACGACGAAGCATGCCGAGCGCCGATGCGTAGCGCTCCAGCGCCTGGTCGCGGCCTGCCCAATCGAGCCAGGTGATGGCGTTGTCCTGCGCATAGGCGTTGTTGTTGCCCTTCTGGGTGCGGCCGAACTCGTCGCCCGCGGTCAGCATGATGGTGCCGCGCGAGGCAAACAGCGTGGCAAGCAACGCGCACTGGTCGTCGAAGCGGTCGCGGATGATCGCCGCACTGTCCGCATCGCCCTCGACGCCGTTGTTCCACGACAGGTTCTCATTGTGGCCGTCGCGGTTCTGCTCGCCATTGGCTTCGTTGTGCTTGCGCTCGTAGCGGACGATGTCGGCCAGCGTCATGCCATCGTGGGCGGCGATGAAATTGACCGTGCGGCTGGCCGGTTGACCTGCCTTGGCAAACACGTCGGACGAGCCGGCAAGCCGCGTCGCCAACACTCCCACCGCGCCGGCATCGCCGCGCCAGAAACGTCTGGCATCGTCGCGATATCTATCGTTCCACTCGAGAAAGGGCGGCTGAAAATTGCCAAGCTGGTAGCCATCCGGCCCGATGTCCCAGGGCTCGGCGATCAAGACGCGATCGGCCAGCAGCGTATCCTCGTGCATCGCCTTCAACAACGGCGCCTGGGTATCGAATGCTCCTTCGACGCGGCCCAGCACCGGCGCCAGATCGAAGCGGAAGCCGTCGACGCCGGCATGGCGGACAAAGTGGCGAAGCGTGTCGAGCACCATGTCTCGCACCACCGGGTGATCGCAGGCGACGGTGTTGCCGGTGCCGGTGTCATTGACCAGCCTGCCATCCGGCAGATGCCGGTAGTAGGCCTGATTGTCGAGGCCGCGCAGCGACAGCGTCGGCCCCAGCCGGTCGCTTTCGCCGGTGTGGTTGAAGACGAGATCGAGGATGGTGCCGATGCCGGCCTGACGCAGCGCGGCGACCGTGTCGCGCAATTCCGCCAGCCCGCCCGGTGCAAGCCGGGGGTCGAGCGCCATGAAGGTCACGGGATTGTAGCCCCAGGCATTGCTCAGGCCCAGCGGCGGCAGATGCCGCTCGTCGATCGATGCCGTCACCGGCATCAGTTCGACGGCTGACACGCCGAGTTTTTTGAGATGCTCGATGATGACAGGATGAGCAAGTGCCGCGATCGTACCGCGCTGCGCTTCCGGAATATCCGGATGCAGCTTGGTGAAGGCGCGGATATTCAGCTCATAGATGACACCGCCCGGGCGGAAAAGCGCCGGTAGCACGGGTGCCGCTATTGGCAAGGCCTTTGCCACGGTCTTTGGCATCAGCGGCGCGGTGTCGGCGCCCTCATTGCGCCGCGCGGCGAGCCGCCAGTGATAGGCATAGGGGCGATCGATTTCGATGGCGTAGGGATCGCTCAGCAGCTTGTCGGGATCGAACCAAAGCCCGCGCTCGGGCGCATAATCACCATCGGCGCGGAAGCCATAGCGGGTGCCGGCGGCGAGGCCTGAGACGAAGAGCGCATGCACCCCCTCGCCTTCCGGCTTCAGTTCCAACCGGTCGAGTTCTCGGTTGCCCTGCCCGTCGAAGATCGAGACCCAGAGGCGTCTCGCGGCTGAGGACCATGCGGCAAAGCGGATGCCTTCGGGAGTGACGGTGGCGCCGAGTTGGTTCAAGGGTGCGAGCCTTGTCGGGTATTGTAAACGTTGAAGATTGGCTGAGCCTTCCCCGACTTCGTCATCCTAGGGCGAAGCAGGAGCGAAGCTCCGTCGCGGAGACCCTGGGATCCATGCCGTGACCTTGACCGACGTGCGCGGCGGAGCAGAATTCTGCGCCGTGGCAACGCCTTGATGTCCCGGCATGGATCCTCGGGTCTGCGCCGCGTCGCTACGCTCCTTGCTCCGCCCGTGGATGACGAAAGGATTGGCGTTTCGGACAAACTCCAAGGTATGCGATCCGTCACGCACCCCTCATCCGTCTCGGCGCTACGCGCCGATCCACCGCCCGGGGGCGAGCCACGGGTCACGCCCCGTCCTTCGGACCCCACAAGGGGAGAAGGGGGAGCCCTATCCACCACCCTCAAGTAATCACGCTCGGCTTGTTGCGGCCGGTGTGGCTCTTGATCCCTGCAATGTCGTCGGCGGCGGCGATGAGGTCGGCGAGTGCTACCTGGGTGTCGAGATCGTGCCTCGCCTTGTCCGGCTCGTAACGCTCGATATAGACGCGCAGCGTCGCGCCCGACGTGCCGGTGCCGGAAAGCCGAAAGACGACGCGCGAGCCGCCTTCGAACAGCACCCTGATACCCTGATGCTCGCTGGTCGAGCCGTCGACCGGGTCGTGATAGGCAAAATCGTCGGCCTTGGCGATCTTCAGGCCGCGTACGCTGGTGCCGGGCAAAGAGCCGAGCTTGGCCCTGAGTTCGTCGACCAGCGCGTTGGCGCGGTCGCTCTCGACCTCCTCATAATCGTGGCGCGAATAGTAGTTGCGCCCATAGGCCGCCCAGTGCTCGGTGACGACCTGCTTGCAGCTCTCGCCGCGCGCCGCAAGGATGTTGAGCCACAACAGCACTGCCCATAGGCCATCCTTCTCACGCACATGGTTGGAGCCGGTGCCGGCACTCTCCTCGCCGCAGATCGTCGCCATGCCGGCATCGAGCAGATTGCCGAAGAACTTCCAGCCGGTCGGCGTTTCATAAATGCCGATGCCGAGCTTTTCAGCGACGCGGTCGGCCGCACCACTGGTCGGCATCGAGCGGGCGATGCCCTTCAGCCCGTCCTTGTAGCCGGGCGCCAGGCGGGCATTGGCGGCGAGCATCGCCACCGAATCCGACGGGGTGACGAAAATGCCCTTGCCGATGATCAGATTGCGGTCGCCGTCGCCGTCGGAAGCGGCACCAAAATCCGGCGCGTCCGGTCCCATCATCTCGTCATAGAGATGCTTGGCGTGGACAAGGTTCGGATCCGGATGATGGCCGCCGAAGTCCGGCAGCGGCTTGAAGTTGCGGCAGGTGCCGTTGGGCGCACCGAGGCGGTTTTCGAGGATTTCCTTGGCGTAGGGACCAGTCACCGCGTGCATGGCGTCGAAGCGCATGCGGAAGCCCGACTTGAACAGTTTGCGCAGCGCGTCGAAGTCGAACAGGCTTTCCATCAGCTCGGCATAGTCGGCGACCGGATCGATGATCTCGACCGTCATGCCTGCGGCCTTGACGGTGCCAATCGTGTCGATGTCGATCGGATCGATGTCTGCGGTCTTGAAGCTCGCAATCGCCTTGGTTTTTTCGAAGATCGCGTCGGTCAGCTTTTCCGGCGCCGGGCCGCCATTGCCGGCATTGTACTTGATGCCGAAATCCTCATGCGGGCCGCCGGGATTGTGGCTTGCCGACAGGATGATGCCGCCGAAGGTCTTGTATTTGCGGATGACATGCGAGGCGGCGGGCGTCGACAATATGCCGCCCTGCCCGACCATCACCTTGCCGAAGCCGTTGGCGGCGGCCATGGCGATCGCCTTCTGGATAACCTCGCGGTTGTAGAAGCGGCCGTCGCCGCCGATCACCAGCGTCTTGCCCTTGAAGCCGTCGAGCGCATCGAAGATCGACTGGATGAAATTCTCGGCATAATGCTCCTGCTGGAACACAGGCACCTTCTTGCGCAGTCCCGACGTGCCGGGCTTCTGGTCTAAATAGGGTTTGGTGGGAACGGTCCGTATCATGCTTCAGGCAACCCTTTTCGAAAGCAGCAGGCGATAGAGTTCGACATATTTTTCCGCGCTCTTGTCCCATGACACATCGGCCTTCATGCCCTGGCGCTGCAGCGATTCCCAGATCACCGGATTGGCATGTGCGTCGACGAGACGGCGGATGGCGTGCAGCATGGCAATGCCATTGTTGGGCGCGAACTGAAAGCCGGTGGCGACGCCAGCAGAAACTGCGGCCTCATTGGCATCGATGACCGTGTCCGCCAGGCCGCCGGTGCGGGCAACGATCGGCACGCAGCCATAGCGCAGACCGTATAGCTGGGTCAGTCCACAGGGTTCGAAGCGCGACGGGATAATGATGGCGTCGCAGCCGCCCTGCATGGTGTGCGACAGCCCCTCATCATAGCCAACGACCACGCCGACGCGGCCGCGGTGGCGTGCGGCGGCGGCAAGCAACGCGCCCTCCAGTCCGGCATCGCCCGAGCCCAGTATGGCCAGCCGTGCACCGGTCGCGACGATGCCGTCGACCACGGTGGCCAATATGTCCATGCCCTTCTGCCAGGTCAGCCGGCTGATGACGCAGACCATCGGGCTGTCGTCGCGGTCGAGGCCGAAGCGATCCTCCACGGCTGCCCGGTTCGGTGCCCGTGCCTTGAGCGTGGCGGCTGTATAGTTCGACACCAGATGCTTGTCGGTTTGCGGATCCCAGATGGCGGTGTCGATGCCGTTGACGATGCCGTAGAGATCACTGGAGCGCATGTTGATGAGGCCGTCGAGACCCATGCCGAATTCCGGCGAGCAGATTTCCTGCGCATAGGTCGGGCTCACCGTGGTGATCGCCCACGCCGCCTGCAGGCCAGCCTTGAGGAAGCCGACGCCGCCATAATATTCGACGCCGTCGAGCGCCATCGCAACCGCCGGCAGACCGAGTTCGCCGAAGATGCCGGCGCCGAACTGGCCCTGGAAGGCGAGATTGTGGACCGTCATCATAGACGGGACGCCGACCGCCTTGCCGTAGCGCATATAGGCCAGCGTCATCGCCGACTGCCAGTCATGGGCATGGACGATATCAGGCTGGTAGCCGGAGATGGCGCCGCCGGCGATATCACCGCCAACCTGGCTGAGTGCCGCGAAGCGCCTCCAATTGTCCGGCCAGTCGGCGCCCGCAGCATTGCCGTAGGGCCCGCCGGGACGGTCGAAGAGATGCGGCGCGTCGAGCACGAACAGCTCGAGCCCGGCAATCTGGACGGCGTGGACCGAAGCCTTGCCGCCCTGCAGCAGCGGATATTGGTAGACGGCCTTCTTTTTCTTGAAGGCATCCATCACCACAGGAAAGCCGGGAATGAGCGTGCGCATCGTCACGCCCTTGGCGGCGAGCGCTATGGGCAGCGCGCCGGTCACGTCGGCAAGCCCGCCGGTCTTGATCAGCGGGAATATCTCGGGCGTGACCGACAGAACCTGCATGCGTTTATGGTCCGATCCTGTCCAATTCTTTGTTTCTAAGCAATTCGCGTGGAATTGCTCTAGAGTTTCAGCTTGTCGATCATGTCCTGGGTGACTAGGCAGATGCCCTTTTCGGAAACACGAAAACGCTTGGCGTCGAGAGCGGGGTCTTCGCCGACGACCAGCCCTTCCGGTATCCTAACACCATGGTCGATGACGACGCGCTTCAACTTTGCGTTCCGGCCGACATGAACGTCGGGCAGCATGACGACCTCTTCCAGCGTCGAATAGGAATTGATGCGCGCGCCGGTGAAGATCAGGCTGCGTTTCAGCGAAGCGCCCGAAACGATGCAGTCGCCCGACACGAGTGAAGAAACAGCCGAGCCGCGGCGGCCATCCTCGTCATGGACGAACTTTGCCGGCGGCTTCAACTCGGCATAGGTCCAGATCGGCCAGTCGCGGTCGTAGAGGTCCAGCTCCGGGGTGATATCGGTCAGGTCGATATTGGCTTCCCAATAGGCGTCGACCGTGCCGACATCGCGCCAGTAGGCCTCGTTTTCCATCGTCGAGCGGACACAGGACTTGGCGAAGCGGTGGGCGATCGCCTTACCGTGCTGGACGATATGGGGGATGATGTCCTTGCCGAAGTCGCGGCTCGAACCAGGCTCGGCGGCATCGCGGCGCAGCTGTTCCATCAGGAACTTGGTCTTGAAGACGTAGATGCCCATCGAGGCGAGGGCAAACTCGGGCTTGTCGGGTATACCAGGCGGATCGGCGGGCTTTTCGACGAAGGCAATGATGTTGTCCTTGCCGTCGACATGCATGACGCCGAAACCGGTCGCTTCCATGCGCGGCACTTCGAGGCAGCCAACGGTGACGTCGGCATTGGCGTCGACGTGCTGGCGAAGCATCAGCTCGTAATCCATCTTGTAGATGTGGTCGCCGGCCAGGATGACCATGTATTCCGGGCCGTAGGCCTCGATGATGTCGATGTTCTGGTAAACGGCGTCGGCCGTGCCTTCATACCACTGCGTTTCGGAGACGCGCTGGCTGGCCGGGAGGATGTCGAAACTCTCGTTTCGTTCTGGCCGCAGGAAGTTCCAGCCGCGCTGCAGGTGGCGGATCAGCGAGTGCGCCTTGTACTGGGTGGCGACGCCGAGACGGCGGATGCCCGAGTTCAGCGCGTTGGAGAGCGCGAAATCGATGATGCGCGTCTTGCCGCCGAAATAGACCGCCGGCTTGGCGCGACGGTCCGTCAGTTCCTTGAGGCGGCTGCCACGGCCGCCGGCCAGTACATAGGCCATGGCATCGCGTGCCAGCGGCTGGGTCCGTTTCAAGTCTGCCATTTCTACCCTCCCAAGTTACTCAAGTCTCGCCATGGTGCTCGGCCTTGCCGGGCTCAGTCGGCAACGAGTTCAAGCATGATCGTCGACAGCGGCGGCAAAAGCATCGTTGCCGAGATGCTCTTGCCCTCCGCCCTTGCCTCGACCAGGCCGCCATTGCCCATGCCGGAGCCGCCATATTCGGATGCGTCGGTGTTGATGATCTCGCGCCACTTGCCGGCCTTCGGCAGCGGCACGCGGTAATTGTCGCGCGGCACCGGCGTGAAGTTGGAGATGACGGCCACCGGGCTGCCGCCCGGCGCGTTGCGCACCCAGGCAAAAACCGAATTCTGGCTGTCGTCGACAATCAGCCAGGAAAAGCCTTCCGGCTCGCAATCGCGGCAATGCAGCGCCGGGCGCGAACGATAGAGATAGTTGAGATCGCGCACCGTCTGCCAGACGCCGCGATGCGGGCGGAAATCGAGCAGGTTCCAGTCGAGCGCGCGCGCCTCGCTCCATTCGCGGCGCTGCGCGAACTCCTGCCCCATGAACAAGAGCTTCTTGCCGGGATAGCCCCACATGAAGCCGTAATAGGCCCGCAAGGTCGCGAATTTCTGCCAGTCGTCGCCGGCCATCTTGCCCAGCAGCGTGCCTTTGCCGTGCACGACCTCGTCATGCGAGAGCGGCAGCACGAAATTCTCCGAAAAGGCGTAGGTCAGGCCGAAGGTCAGGTCGTTGTGGTGGTGCTTGCGGAAGATCGGCTCCTTGGCGAAATACTCCAGCGTGTCGTGCATGAAGCCCATGTTCCACTTGAAGCCGAAGCCCAGCCCGCCTTCATGCACCGGCGCCGAGACCTTCGGCCATGAGGTCGATTCCTCGGCGATGGTCATCACACCTGGATGGTGGCCGTAGACCTCCTTGTTCATCTTCTGCAGGAAAGAGACCGCTTCGAGGTTCTCGCGGCCGCCCTTCTCGTTGGGGATCCATTCGCCGGCCTTGCGCGAATAGTCGAGGTAGAGCATCGAGGCGACCGCATCGACGCGCAAACCGTCGACATGATATTTCTCGGCCCAGAACAGCGCGTTGTTGACCAGGAACGATATCACCTCGCGGCGGCCGAAATTGTAGATCGCGGTGTTCCAGTCGGGGTGGAAGCCCTTGCGCGGATCGGCATGTTCGTAGAGCGCGGTGCCGTCGAAATGGGCCAGGCCATGCGCGTCGACCGGGAAATGCGCCGGCACCCAGTCGAGGATGACGCCAACGCCGGCACGGTGCGCCCCATCGACAAAACGGGCAAAGCCGTCCGGATCGCCGAAACGGGCAGACGGCGCATAAAGCCCGGTTGTCTGATAACCCCAAGACGGGTCATAGGGATGTTCGGAGATCGGCATGAACTCGATGTGCGTGAAACCGGTCTCGACCGCATAAGGGATCAGCCGGTCGGCCAGTTCGTCCCATGACAGGAACGTGCCGTCGTCGCGAAGCTGCCAGGAACCGGCATGGACTTCGTAGATCGAGATGGCTTCGCGGCGGTGATCGGCATTGCGCCAGAAATTGCGGTGCGCCTCATCGCCCCACTCATGCGCCGGCGGCACGGCGACAACCGAGGCCGTGGCCGGACGCAGTTCGGACTTGAACGCAAACGGGTCCGCCTTCAACGGCAGCCTGACGCCATCGGGTCCGATGATCTCGTATTTGTAGGGCCGCCCGGCACCGATGTCGGGCACGAACAGTTCCCAGATGCCTGTGTCGCGGCGATCGCGCATCGTGTGGCGGCGGCCGTCCCAGTCGTTGAAATCGCCGACCACCGAGACGCGTTTTGCATTGGGAGCCCAGACGGCGAAATGCACGCCGGTGGCGCCTTCGTGCTCGATGACATGCGCGCCAAGCTTGTCGAACAGCCTGAGATGCGACCCTTCGGCGATATAGTAATCGTCCAGAGGTCCGAGCACCGGGCCGAACGAATAGGGATCGGTCAGCCACCAGTCGCCGCCGGCATTGCGCGCGTGATAGCGCAGCGGCTGCCGCTTCTTGATCGACAATTTGCCTTCGAAGAAGCCGGCATCGTCCCGCCTCGACAATTGACCAGCCTCGATGCCCGTCAGCGTATAGGCGGTGACGGTCTCGGCGTGCGGAACGAAGCAACGGGCAAACAGGCCTTTGCCGACCTCCTGGACACCAAGGACCGCAAACGGATCTCCGTGCGTGCCGGCGACAATCGCCGCAACATCGCTGGCTGGCGCCAGTCCGTCCGGCCCGCTTGTCGTAGCGGTCGCGCGCGGTTTCCTCATCAGGCAGTGTCCCTCCCAGGGCACCAGGTTTTTATTTCCAGCGATGCGGGTTGGCAGTCAACCCGCATCACCGGGACCACATTGTTCGTGGCCTCATGCAATCACATCAGACAGGCACGTTCCAGATTTCTTTCGCATATTGGCGGATCGTACGATCGGATGAGAACCAGCCGACGCGCGCGACATTGCGGATTGCTCTCGCATACCAGTCCGGGCTGTTGCGCCAGACAGCGTCGACATCCCGCTGGGCGGCGGCGTAGGCGTCGAAATCGGCGGCGACCATGAACCAGTCGGTGTTGTAGAGGCCGTTGATCAGCTCGCGGTAGCGATCGGGATCGTCGGGTGAGAAGACACCCGAGGAAACGGCCGCGACCGCCTGCGCCAGTTCGGGGGAGCCCTCGATCACGGCGCGCGGGTTGTAGCCATTGTTGCGCCGCTCGGCGACCTCGGCGGTGGTCAGGCCGAAGATGAAGATGTTGTCGTCGCCGACGCATTCCTTGATCTCGACATTGGCGCCGTCGAGCGTGCCGATGGTCAGCGCGCCGTTGAGCGCGAACTTCATGTTGCCGGTGCCCGACGCTTCCATGCCCGCGGTCGAGATCTGCTCGGACAGGTCGGCGGCCGGCATCATGATTTCGGCCAGGCTGACATTGTAGTTCGGCACGAACACCACCTTCAGCAAACCGCGAACGGCCGGATCGCGGTTGATGACCCTGGCGACGTCGTTGGCGAGTTTTATGATCAGCTTGGCGTTGTGGTAGCTGGGTGCGGCCTTGCCGCCGAAGAATTTCACGCGCGGCATCCAGTCGCGTTCCGGATGCGAGCGGATCTGGTCGTAAAGCGCGATCGCCTCGAGGATGTTGAGCAGCTGGCGCTTGTATTCGTGGATACGCTTGACCTGGATGTCGAACAGCGCCGAGGGGTCGACCTTGATGCCGAGCCGGTCGGCGACCAGATTGGCCAGCCGCGCCTTGTTCTGCCGCTTGACGCCCGCGAACTTCTCCCGGAACGCGCTGTCATCGGCAAAGCTGTCGAGCCCCTTGATGGCGTCGATGTCGTCAAGGAAGCGGTCGCCGATCGCCTCGCGGGCGAGCGAGGTCAGCCCGGGGTTGCACTGGATCAACCAGCGCCGCGGCGTGATGCCGTTGGTCTTGTTGTTGATGCGATCGGGATAGAGCTTGTGCAGGTCGGCGAACACCGTTTCCTTCATCAGCTCGGTATGCAGCGCGGAGACGCCGTTGATCGAGTGCGAGCCGACAAAAGCCAGATTGCCCATGCGCACGCGGCGGTCGCCATTCTCCTGGATCAGCGAGATGCGGCTGATCTGCTCATCCGAGAACAGGTTCGTGGCGCGCGCCTCCAGCAGCACCTGCGCGTTGATGGCGTAGACGATCTGCATATGGCGCGGCAAAAGCCGCTCGAACAGCGGCACCGGCCAGCTTTCCAGCGCCTCGGGAAGAAGTGTGTGGTTGGTGTAGCCGAAGGTGCGTTTGGTGACATCCCAGGCAAGGTCGAAGTCCATGCCGTGGACATCCATCAAGAGCCGCATCAGTTCCGGCACCGCGATCGCCGGGTGGGTGTCGTTCAAGTGGATCGCCGCCTTGTCGGGCAGCGACTTCAGGTCACCATATTGGCTGAGATGGCGCTGCACGATGTCCTGCAGCGAAGCGGTGGAGAAGAAGTACTCTTGCCTGAGCCGCAGCTCCTGCCCTGCCTTGTGGGAATCGGCGGGGTAAAGGACGCGCGACAGGGCGTCGGCCTTGTTGCTTTCGGCGAGCGCGCCGATGTGGTCGCCAGCATTGAACTTGTCGAGAAGGATCGGATCGATCGGCATGCCGGACCAGAGCCGCAGCGTGTTGACGCGGTTTGCCCGCCAGCCGACGACGGGCGTGTCGTAGGCGACCGCCAGAACATGCTCGGTCGGTTTCCAGACGTGGCGCTCGAGCCGGCCATCCTTTGAAGTGATGGATTCGACCGAGCCGCCGAAGCCGACTTCGAACGAGCGTTCACGCCGTTCGAATTCCCAAGGGTTGCCGTGATCGAGCCAGGTCTCTGGCAGTTCGACCTGCCAGCCGCCTTGGATCTCCTGGCGGAACATGCCGTTGGCGTAGCGGATGCCGTAGCCGTGTGCCGGAATGTCGACGGTCGCCATGCTTTCCATGAAGCAGGCGGCGAGCCGGCCAAGGCCGCCATTGCCGAGCGCGGCATCGGGTTCGAGCGCCGCGATAAGATCAAGGTCGACGCCGAGCGAAGACAGCGCCTCGCGCATGTTGTCCATCAGGCCGAGATTGGAAAAGGCGTCGCGCATCAGGCGGCCGATGAGGAATTCCAGCGACAGGTAATAGACGCGCTTTTCCTGCTGGTCGTAGGCCTCTTTGGTCGCCTGCATCCAGTGATCGACGATACGGTCGCGCACGACCTTGATCGAGGCGGTCAGCCAGTCGTACTGGGTCGCAACGGTAGTGTCCTTGCCGACCCTGTATTTGAGGGCCATCAAGACTTCCCTTGCGAGGGTCTTCGGATCGGGGTTTTCGAGCAGTGGGGGAAGGGTTTCGGATGTCATCGCGCGCGTCATGCTGCCTCTCGTGCGGTTGCAATGATCATACCGGCTTTCACCATTCATCCCAGCCCATGTTACCGCATCGCAACATATATTCAATCGATTTAGATGAGCGCGTGCCGGCTTACCCTGCGGCAATTTGACAGTCAGGCGGCCAGCGCGGCCTCCGGGGGGGCCTTTGCTCCGGTCATGAAGGCGACGGCATCGGACATCGTATATTGCTTGGGGTCGATGACGGCGAGACGACGGCCGAGACGATGGATATGAATACGGTCGGCCACCTCGAAGACATGCGGCATGTTGTGCGAGATCAGAACGATCGGCAGGCCACGCTTCTTGACGTCGAGGATCAGTTCGAGCACGCGGCGGCTCTCCTTGACACCAAGGGCGGCCGTCGGCTCGTCCATGATCACCACGCGGCTGCCGAAGGCAGCGGCGCGCGCCACCGCCACGCCCTGGCGCTGGCCGCCCGAGAGCGTTTCCACCGCCTGGCTGATGTTCTGGATGGTCATCAGGCCGAGTTCGGTAAGCTTGTCGCGGGCACGCTTTTCCATCGCCGGGCGGTCGAGCATGCGCAGCCACTGGCCGAGGAAGCCGGGTTTGCGGATCTCGCGGCCAAGGAACATGTTGTCGGCGATCGACAGCGCTGGCGACAGCGCCAGGTTCTGATAGACCGTCTCGATACCGGCCGCGCGGGCCTCCATCGGCGATTTGAAGGAGACGAGTTTGCCTTCAAGCCGTATCTCGCCTTCGTCGGGCGCGGCCGCGCCGGAAATCGCCTTGATGAGCGACGATTTGCCGGCGCCATTGTCGCCGATGACGGCGAGGATTTCGCCGGGGTAGAGGTCGAAGTCGGCATTGTCGAGGGCGGTGACGCGACCATAGCGCTTGATCAGACCGCGCGCGGTAAGGATGGGTTCCTGGGTCATGACTATGCCGAAACCTTTCTGATCCATTGGTCGATCGCGACGGCGCCGATGATCAGCACGCCGGTGAGCAGCACTTTCCATTGTGGATCGGCGCCCAGCATGTTGAGGCCCATGGAGACGACGCCGACGATCATCGCGCCAAACAGCGTGCCCAGGATCGAACCACGCCCGCCGAAGAGGGAAATACCACCGATCACTGTCGCGGTGATCGCCTGCAGATTGTAGTCGGTGACGGCGGCGGACGGCGAGATCGAACCGTTGCGGCCGATGGAGACCCAGGCAGCGAAAGCAGCGATCAGCCCGGCAAGAGTGTAGACCGTCATCAGCACCTTCTTGGTCTGGATGCCGACAGTTTCGCCGCTTCCTGGTCATCGCCAACGGCGTAGACATGGCGGCCCCATGCCGTGTGATTGAGCACGTACCAGAGGATCATCACGAGCACGACCGTGGCAATGACGCCGAGCGTCAGCACAGCCGTGCCGATCTTGAAGCTCAGGGCAAACAGATGCAGCAGCGGCGCCTGGGTGTCGACATCGGTGTCGCGGATCGTCTCATTGGCTGAATAAATGAAGTTCGTGGCCATGACGATGTTCCAGGTGCCAAGCGTCACGATGAAGGGCGGCAGCTTCATGTAAGCGACCAGCAACCCGTTGAGCAGTCCGCAGGCCGCGCCGGCGGCGAGCCCGATCGTCACGGCGAGAATGGCGGGCATACCGTAGCTGACCGCGCAATTGCCCATGATCACGGCGGAAATAACCATGATCACGCCGATCGACAGATCGATGCCAGCGGTCAGGATGACCAGCGTCTGCGCGGCACCGAGAATGCCGACGATGGCGATCTGCTGCAGGATCAGCGTCAGCGTGTAGGACGAAAAGAAACGTCCGCCGATGGCGATGCCGAAGACGAAGATCGACAGAACCA
Source organism: Mesorhizobium kamtschaticum (assembly GCF_056174585.1). NCBI lineage: Bacteria > Pseudomonadati > Pseudomonadota > Alphaproteobacteria > Hyphomicrobiales > Phyllobacteriaceae > Mesorhizobium > Mesorhizobium kamtschaticum. The sequence goes on from NZ_CM149691.1 coordinate 5,964,112, forward strand.
GCACGATCAGCGGCACAGCGGCCGGCGTCGAATGCAGGAAATGCTGGATGCGCTTGACGGCCGATTTGTGCTCGTCAAAAGCGGCGACGCTGGTGTCGCTGCCCGAGAGAACCTTCTCGAATTCCTGAGCTTGAGCCATGTTTCCTCCCCGTGAGGTGTCAGCCTAACGCCGACGCCCGTCCACGCCTTCCGGTCTGTCGCCGGGATTGCTCGCGGTCACGCGACCCATCGTCCACCCGAAGCGGTTGGGGATCAAGCCCCAACCACTCGAGTTCGGTAATTGCCGGTCAGACCAGCATCAGCCCCAGCACTTGGCGAGGCCTTCCTTGGTGTCGATGGACTTCACGCCGGTGGCCGGCTTGTCGGTCACCAGGTTGACGCCGGTATCGAAGAAGTTCTTGCCTTCGGTCGGCTTCGGCTTGGTGCCGTCCTTGGCGAAGGCGGCGATCGCCTCGATGCCGAGCGCCGCCATCTGCAGCGGATATTGCTGCGACGTCGCACCGATGACACCTTCGGCCACCGACTTCACGCCGGGGCAGCCGCCGTCGACGGAAACGATCAGCACCTGCTTCTCAAGGCCGACAGCCTTGAGCGCCTGGTAGGCACCGACGGCGGCCGGCTCGTTGATGGTGTGGATGACGTTGATGGTGTTGTCCTTCTGCAGAAGGTTCTCCATCGCCTTGCGGCCGCCCTCCTCATTGCCGTTGGTGACGTCGTGGCCAACGATGCGCGGATCGGTTTCGTCGCCGATCTTGTTGGGGTCCTTCACGTCGATGCCGTAGCCCATCATGAAGCCCTGGTCGCGCAGCACGTCCACGGTCGGCTGCGAAGGCGTCAGGTCAAGGAAGCCGATCTTGGCGTCCTTGGCCTTGTCGCCGAGCGTCGCGGCGGCCCAGGCGCCGATCAGCTTGCCGGCCTCGAGATTGTCGGTGGCGAAGGTCGCATCGGCCGCGTCGATCGGGTCGAGCGGCGTGTCGAGCGCGATCACCAGCAAGCCGGCATCACGCGCCTTCTTCACGGTCGGCACGATGCCCTTGGTGTCGGATGCGGTGATCAGGATGCCCTTGGCGCCGTCGGCGATGCAGCTTTCAATCGCCGCGACCTGGCTCTCGCTGTCGCCGTCGATCTTGCCGGCGTAGGTCTTGAGGTCGACGCCGAGTTCCTTGGCCTTCGCGGTCGCGCCTTCCTTCATCTTGACGAAGAACGGATTGGTGTCGGTCTTGGTGATCAGGCAAGCGCCGACACCGGCCGCGGATGCGGACGAGGCAAACGCCATCAGGCCCAGGGCCGCCGCCGCAAAGACGGTGGACTTCAACAGTTTTGTATTGGTCACGATTTTCCTCCCAGTGGAACCAATTCCGGATGCCGGCCAACCGACATCCACAGCGCATCCAACGAATTTCTCCCAGCGTGGACGCGGCTCCAACAGACACCAGACAGGGGCCTCTGTCAATAATTAAATCACTCTTATTTATTATTGACAGCCTTGCTTCGTTCACTCATTCTGGCCCAAAAGCATTGAGAAGAAACGACGGGAGGAACAGGGTGGAGACCGCCACTGCGAGGCACGGTTCGCCCGAAGCGAATGACAGCCTGATTCACCGCGGCACCAACCAGAGTGGCATGCGCGACCACAACGAGCGGTTGGTGCTCTCGCTGGTGCGCCAGCATGGCAGCCTGGCGAAATCCGACATCGCCCGCATGACCGGACTTTCGGCGCAGACGGTTTCGGTCATCATGCGCGAACTGGAGGAAGAAGGCCTGCTCGTTCGCCAGGCGCCGCTGCGCGGCAAGATCGGCCAGCCCTCCATACCGATGGCGCTCAATCCCGAGGGCGCCTTCTTCATCGGCCTCAAGATCGGCCGCCGCAGCGCGGAACTGGTGCTGATCGATTTTCTTGGGCATGTGCGCGCGATGCTGCAGCACTCCTATCGCTATCCGGCACCGCGCGAGACGGTGGAATTCGTCACATCAGGCATGAAGAAGATGCGCGGCGAACTGACACCGGCGCAGGACAAGCGCATCGCCGGGCTCGGCATCGCCATGCCGTTCGAACTGTGGAACTGGGCCGACACCGCCGGCGCGCCGCGCGACGTCATGGACGAATGGCGCCACCGTGACATCAGGACCGATATCCAGGCGCAATGTGAGTTTCCGGTCTATCTGCAAAATGACGCCACCTCGGCCTGCGGCGCCGAGCTCGTCTTCGGCCAGGCTGGCGGCGCGCGTGACTTCGTCTATTTCTACATCGGCGCCTTTGCCGGCGGCGGCATCGTGCTCAACGGCCGGCTGTTCGGCGGGCCAACCGGCAATGCCGGCGCGCTCGGCTCGATGCCGGTGCCCGGACCGGATGGCAAGCCGACCCAATTGATCGACGTGGCGTCGATCGCCATGCTGGAAAAAGCGCTCAATGCCCGCGGCGTCGAGGCCTCGCATCTGTGGACCTCGCCCGAGGACTGGGGCGAGATCGGCTCCGAACTCGACGACTGGATCGCCAGCGCCTCGCAGGCGCTCGCCTATGCCATCGTCGCGGCGTCCTCGGTCATCGATTTCGAGGCGGCGGTGATCGACGGCTGGATGCCGAAGGCGGTGCGCCGCCGGCTGGTCGATGCCATCATCGCGGCCATCGCGACGATCGACGGCGAAGGCCTGAAACTTCCCGCCGTTCGCGAGGGAACCGTCGGCATCCATGCCCGGGCGCTCGGTGGCGCCAGCCTGCCGCTGTCCGAACGCTTCCTCATTGGTTCGACGACGATTTCCAGGAGCGCCTGAATGCTGATCGGAATCCCGGCGCTGCTCGGTCCGGATCTCCTGGCGACACTGCGCGCCATGGGCCATGGCGACGAGATCGCCCTTGTCGACGGAAACTATCCGGCCGAGGAGCAGGCAAGGCGCCTGATCCGCGCCGACGGTCATCCGCTCATTCCGGTGCTCGACGCGATCCTGAGCATCCTGCCGGTCGACGACGCGGTATCGGAGGCGCTGTTTCGCGCGTCCGTGAAAGGCGACCCGTCACTCGCCGATCCAGTCCATCACGAGATCGAGGCGATCTGCGCCAAACGCGCGCCGGGCCGCAAGGTGGTTGCACTGGCCGGCGCCGACTTCTATGCACGGGTCAAATCGGCGCATGCCATCGTCGCGACAAGCGAGCCGCGGCTTTACGCCAACATCATCATCCGCAAGGGCGTGATCTATCCGCCGGAGACCAGGAAGCCATGATCCTCTGCTGCGGCGAAGCCCTGATCGACATGCTGCCGCGCACGACGACGCAGGGTGAGCCGGCCTTTGCTCCCTATGTCGGCGGCGCGGTGTTCAACACGGCCATTGCACTTGGCCGGCTGGGCGCGCCGGCCGGCTTCTTTTCCGGCCTGTCGTCGGATCTGTTCGGCGGCCAGTTCCGGGATGCGCTGGGCGCAAGCAAGGTGAGTTCCACCTATGCCCACACTTCGTCGCGACCGACGACACTGGCCTTTGTGAAGCTCACCAACGGCCAGGCGACCTACACATTCTACGACGAGAACACAGCCGGACGCCTGTTGACCATCGACGACCTGCCGGCGCTCGGCAACGAGATCGAGGCCATGCTGTTCGGCGCCATCAGCCTGATCTCGGAGCCCGCCGGCAGTGCTTATGAAGAGTTCATGCGGCGCGAGCACGCAAGCCGCGTCATGATGCTCGATCCCAACATCCGGCCGAACTTCATCCCCGACAAGGCCAAGCACCTCAGGCGCATCCGCGAGATGATGGCGATGGCCGACATCGTGAAGCTCTCGGACGAAGACCTCCATTGGTTCGGCGAAGCCGGCTCGGCATGAGGATGTCATCCGCAACTGGCTCGACCGCGGCCCCAAGCTGATCGTCGTGACCCATGGCAGCGAAGGCGCTGTCGGTTACACCAAAGACCACGCCGTCACCGTGATGCCGGAAAAAGTCGAGGTGGTCGACACGGTCGGCGCCGGCGACACGTTCAATGCCGGCATCCTTGCCTCCCTGCATGAACAGGGCCTGCTGGCGAAGGCGGCCATCGCCGGCCTATCGAAAGAGGCCATCCACAAGGCGCTGGCGCTTGGTGCAAAGGCAGCGGCGGTGACCGTGTCACGCGCGGGCGCCAATCCGCCGTGGCGGCATGAAATCGCCTGAATAGCGCTCAACTTAAGTTGAGCCAGCCGATCACTTTATGTTTCGCAGGCCTGATCCCAGGCGTTATATAGGCGCGATTGAGCCCGACGAAGCCCGGATTTCCGGCATCTTGCGAAGATACGCCGGAAATCAGAGGTAACAGACTGCGATATCTCGGCAATTGGCGGCTCTGAATGCCCGGCTTTCTCGGCAGGCGCAACTCTGATACCAGCGGGCCGTTATTGGGCTAAACCGCCTGGTTAGAACCGTTTTGAGGCCGACATGCAGTTCATTGATCTTGGCGCGCAGCGCGAACGCATCCGCGACCGGCTGAAGGCCGCGATCGACCGTGTCGTCGAAGAAGGGCGCTATATTCTCGGCCCGCAGGTCACCGAATTCGAGAACAAGCTCGCCGCCTATATCGGCACCAAGCATGTCGTGGCCTGTGCCAACGGCACCGATGCGCTGCTGCTGCCGCTGTTTGCCGCCGGCATCGGCCCGGGCGACGCGGTGTTCGTGCCGAGCTTCACTTTCGCCGCCACCGCCGAAGTGGTGGCGCTGGCCAAGGCGGAACCTGTCTTCGTCGATGTTGATCCGGTGACCTACAACATCGACATCGCCAGCCTCGAGGCGGCCATCGCCATGATCAAGAAGGAAGGCCGGCTGAAGCCGAAGGCGATCATCCCGGTCGACCTGTTCGGCCTTGCCGCCGACTACGATGCCATCATGGCCATCGCCGACCGCGAAGGGCTGCTGGTGATCGAGGACGCCGCCCAGTCGATGGGCGGGTCGCTTGACGGCAAGATGTGCGGTGCCTTCGGCCATGTCGGCTCGACCAGCTTCTATCCGGCCAAGCCGCTCGGCTGCTACGGCGACGGCGGCGCGATGTTCACCAATGATGACGCGATGGCCGACAAGCTGCGTTCCTTCGCCTTCCACGGCAAGGGCGAGACGCAATATGACAATGTCCGCGTCGGCATCAATTCACGGCTCGACACGATCCAGGCGGCGATCCTGATCGAAAAGCTCGCCATTCTCGAAGACGAGATGGTGGCGCGCCAGGTGGTGGCAAACCGCTATGCGGAGGGGCTCGGCGATGTCGTCACAGCGGCTCGCAACCTCGACGGCAGCCGTTCGGCCTGGGCGCAATACGCCATCGAGACGCCCAAGCGCGACGGTCTGAAGGCGCATCTGGGCGAAAAGGGCATTCCATCCGTCATCTACTACGTCAAGCCGCTGCATGCCCAGGTCGCCTATCGCGACTACCCGCGCACGCCGACCGGCCTTGCCGTCTCGGAGGACCTGCCGAAGCGCATCCTGTGCCTGCCGATGCACCCCTATCTCAGCGAAGTCGACCAGGACCGGATCATCGAGACGATCCGCAACTATATCGGCTCGAACTCGGCGCAGGCCGCGGCCGAGTAACCAGCAATATCAGACGGGGCTCGCCCCTGCCCTGCCGCTGGCGATGAAATGCGGGTTGGCGAAATCCTCGTCGTCGGCCTGGTCGCGTTTGCCGTAGGCCAAGGGTTTGCCATCGAGCGTGCGTGTCGTGCCGCCCGCCGCGCGCAGCACCGCGTCGCCCGCTGCCGTGTCCCATTCCATGGTGCGGCCGAAGCGTGGATAGACATCCGCCTCGGCGCTGGCCAGAAGACAGAATTTCAACGACGATCCGACCGAGACGATCTCGGCGGCGCCGAGGTCGCGAATATACGCTTCGGTTTCCGGCGTGTTGTGGGAGCGGCTGGCGACGACGGCCAGCGGCACCGCTGCCGTTCTCACTGAAATCGGCCGGCGCGCGACGATCTGGTAATCGCCATCGATTTCGAGGCTCTCCGCCCTCCCCGGCCGGCCGGAAAAGAAGCGGCCGGTGCAAGGGGCGAAGACGACGCCGACTTCCGGCACGCCATGGCGGACAAGCGCGATGTTGACGGTGAAGTCGGTGCGGCGGTTGACGAATTCCTTGGTGCCGTCGAGTGGATCGATGAGGAAGAAGGCGTCGCCAAGATCGGCCGGCATGATTCCGGCCGCCGCTTCCTCTTCGGCCACGCAGGGAATGTCGGGAAATGCGGCGCGCAGGCCGGCGAGAATGATCTTCTCGCTCTCGCGGTCCGCCTCGGTCACCGGCGAGGAGTCCGATTTGCGGTCGACCGCGCAGCCGGCGTGAAACACGCGCATGACCTCACGTCCAGCCGCCAGGGCCAGTTGCTCGAAGATGTCGAGCATCGACCTGTCGTCAGATACCGCCGCCATTGTCATATTGGTCTTCGGCAATGTCACGCTCGTTCAGCCAGTGTTCCAGGGCATCTACCATCTCTTCCGCCGATCTGCCGAGCGTCTTCAGATGGATTTCCGGTTTTTCCGGCGCTTCGTAAGGGGAATCGACGCCAGTGAAGTTCTTGATCTCGCCGTTCAGCGCGCGGGCATAGAGGCCCTTCGGGTCACGCCTGGCGCACTCCTCGAAAGGCGTGTCGACAAACACCTCGATGAACTCGCCATCGGCCATCAACTCGCGCGCCATGCGCCGCTCGGCGCTGAACGGCGAAATGAACGAGACAATGACGATCAACCCGGCATCGGCCATCAGCTTGGCCACTTCGGCCACCCGGCGGATGTTCTCGACGCGGTCGGCATCGGTGAAGCCGAGATCGCGGTTGAGACCGTGACGGACATTGTCGCCGTCCAGGATATAGGTGTGCCGGCCGGTGGCGAACAGCTTCTTCTCGAACAAATTGGCGATGGTCGACTTGCCGGATCCTGAAAGCCCGGTGAACCAGAACACGGCGGGCCGCTGGTTCTTCATGTCGGCGCGCACGCGCTTGCCGACATCGAGCGATTGCCAGTGGATGTTCTCGGCACGACGCAGCGAGTGCACGATCATGCCAGCGCCGACCGTGGCGTTGCTGATGCGGTCGATCAGGATGAAGGCGCCTGTGGTGCGGTTCTCAGCGAAGGGATCGAAGGCGATCGGCGCCCGCGTCGAGATGTTGCAGATGCCGACCTCGTTCATTTCAAGCGACTTGGCCGCCTCATGGGCGAAGTCGTTGACGTTGATGCGGTATTTCAGGTCGGTAATGGTGGCGCTGGTCTGGTCGGTTTCGGTGCGCAGGATGTAGGAACGGCCGGGCAGCAGCGCATGCTCGTCGAACCAAACGATGTTGGCGGCGAACTGGTCGGCGACCTGCGGCCTGGCAGCCGGCGAAACCAGCATGTTGCCTCTGGAAACCTCGACCTCGTCGTCAAGAACGAGCGTGATGGCCTGGCCGGCCACCGCCTGTTTGAGATCGCCGCCATAAGCGACAATGCGTTTGACATGCGAGGACTTGCCGGATTTGGCGACGACGACCTCGTCGCCTTGCGCGATGGCGCCTGACGCTATCGTGCCGGCAAAGCCGCGAAAGTCGAGATTGGGGCGGTTGACGTATTGCACCGGAAAACGGAACGGCTGCTCGACGGCGGCCTCTTCGACCGAAACGGTCTCGAGGTGCTCGATCAGCGTCGGGCCGGAATACCATTTCATTTTTTCGGAACGGCTGCTGACGTTGTCACCGTAGCGAGCCGACATCGGGATCGGCACGATGGTCTGAAAGCCGAGGTCGCGCGAGAATTGTCCGTAGTCTTCGACGATCCGGTCAAAAACCGCCTCGTCGAAATCGACGAGATCGATCTTGTTGACGGCCAGCACGATGTGACGGATGCCGAGCAGCGAGGCGATGATCGAATGGCGCCTGGTCTGGCGCAGCACCCCTTGCCTTGCATCGATCAGCACGATCGCCAGATCGGCGGTCGAGGCGCCTGTCGCCATGTTGCGGGTGTATTGTTCGTGGCCGGGCGTATCGGCGACGATGAACTTGCGCTTCGGCGTGGCGAAGAAGCGATAGGCGACGTCGATGGTGATGCCTTGCTCGCGCTCGGCCTCAAGACCGTCGACCAGCAGCGCGAAATCGATATCGTCGCCGGTGGTGCCGTGCTTGCGCGAATCGCGTTCGAGCGCGGCGAGCTGGTCCTCGAAAATCTGCTTGGTGTCGGAAAGCAGGCGCCCGATCAGCGTCGACTTGCCATCATCGACGGAACCGCAGGTCAGGAAGCGCAGCAGCGATTTCTTCTCCTGCGCCGCCAGATAGTCGCGGACGCCGTCGGTGGGTGCGAGGCTCTTTGCCATGATGTGGCGCATGGTCAGAAATACCCCTCGCGCTTCTTCTTTCCATCGAGCCGGCTTCATCGCGGTCGATCAGGCGACCCTGTCGCTCGGAGGTGCGCGCGGTCAGCATTTCGCCGACGATGGCTTCCAGCGTGTCGGCATCCGATTCGATGGCGCCGGTCAGCGGATAGCAGCCGAGCGTACGGAACCGCACAAGCCGGTTCTCCACCGTCTCGCCGGGGCGCAGTTTCATGCGCTCGTCATCCCGCAGGATCAGCATGCCGTCGCGCTCGACGACGGGCCGTGGCTTGGCGAAATAGAGCGGCACGATCGGGATGTTTTCCTGCAGAATATACTGCCAGATATCGAGTTCGGTCCAGTTCGACAGCGGGAAGACGCGGATCGATTCGCCCGAGGCGATGCGGGTGTTGAATATCTTCCACATCTCGGGTCGCTGGTTCTTCGGGTCCCAGACATGCTGAGCGTTGCGGAAGGAGAATATGCGCTCCTTGGCGCGGGATTTCTCCTCGTCGCGACGGGCGCCGCCAAAGGCGGCGTCGAAACCGTATTTGTCGAGCGCCTGGCGCAGCGCCACGGTCTTCATCACATGGGTGTGCGTGTTTGAACCGTGATCGAACGGATTGATGTTGTCGCGCACACCATCTTCGTTGACATGAACCAGGAGATCGAAGCCGAGCTTTTGCGCCATCTGATCGCGAAAAGCGATCATTTCGCGGAATTTCCAGGTGGTATCGACGTGAAGGAACGGGAATGGCGGCTTGGCGGGATAGAACGCCTTCATTGCCAGATGCATCAGCACGGATGAATCCTTGCCGACCGAATAGAGCATCACCGGGTTGGAGAAGGCGGCCGCAACTTCGCGGAATATGTGGATGGATTCGGCTTCAAGCCGCTGCAGATGCGTAAGCGCTATGGTCATAGACTGTGAGCGTTCTCTCGTGCCTGCGCCAGAAGACCTTGCGTCAAATCATCGAGCTTTTTGCGCCCGGTTCAAGCTTCGCTTCTGGACAAAGTGTTTCGTGCGGGCGTTCTAGCAGATCGGCGCACGGCAGAACAATGCAAGACGAGCCCGGCAGCGGTCGGTTCGGGAATGAATTTTCCACGCTTTCGCCATAACCCGAAAATTTCTGTTCGCAAGGCCTCGAACCGGGAAAAGGCAGGAAAAATATTGCTCGGGATGACCTGACGACAAACACCCCTGGCGCCCTTTGCCAATCGACGGGCGCTGGGCCGCCGATTTTCCGTGACAACAAGCTCCGGCGCACTATCGAAAAGACAGCCCAGCCGTTATACAACCTGCGGAAGCGGGCAAGATGCGTCATCAGGCATGGGCAATTTCGAGGCGAGCATATTCGGTTCCGCTGAACAGGATGTGCCGCATAGAGCTACTCGAGAACAGCGAGCCCGAAACTTGAACCGGCTTTCGTCCATAAGACCGCAACTCACGCCGTCGCGGATCAATATCTACTTCTCCATTCTTTGCTTCTTTTTCCACCGGTCCTGGGATCGCTGGTCAGCTTCGTGTTCAATGGCGGCGGCCTGTGGTCCGTCCTGCTGGTCGCCTTGAAGAAGAGGCGCTTCAACACCGACCGGGCGATGATGGCGCTGACGATCGCGATCTATGCCTATTGCGCCGCCAATCTCGTGGCGTCCATTGTCAACAACACGCTCGTCCAGGATGCGCCACGCCTTATACCGCTCGTAACCTTCCTGTTTTTTCCTGTCTCCTATTCGACCTGGAGCATCACGCAGAAAACCACGCTCGTCCGCATCATCGTGCTCAGCAGCCTGGCCGCCTGTTTCGTCGCGCTGCTGCTGGCCGTTCTCCAGCAATATTGGGTGGGGATGAGGGCCAAGGGCGGGGCCGGCAATGCGATCGTGTTCGCGGAGGTGCTTTGCCTTGCCGTAATGGTCTGTGTGGCCGGCGCCTTGTCGGGTCTCGAGAGGCACAGGATCGCCCTCACCTGCGCAGCCCTTGGCGGAACGATCGCCATCGTCTACTCCGGTACGCGCATTATCTGGCTGTCGCTGCTGATCGCCGTCATCGCCGTCCTGCTGATCAACCAACAGAGGCTGAAAGGAAGGAATGCCATTCGCCTGCTGATGCTGCTGGTGGCCGTCGGCGCTGTGATCGCGGCAGTCGGTTTCCAGACGATATCCGGGCGTGTCGACTTTATGCGTTCCGACTTGGACGCGCTCGCCACCCATGGTGACTACACGACGCCTATCGGATTGCGATTCGCCTTGTGGGATATCGGCCTGAAGGCGTTTCGTGAGATGCCCTTGTTCGGACATGGCGTGGGCGCCACCCAAACCTTGATAAAACAGGGCTTCCGCGATCAGTTCGGAATGGATGCAGGCTTCAGCCATTTCCACAACGGCTTCCTGACCGCCTTGGTGCAGGCGGGAATCCTGGGCGCGGTGACGCTGGCGGCGATCTTTGTCGTTGCCGCCACAAATGCCGCCATGGTCTTGCGAAACAGCACCGATCCGATCGAGCGTTTTGGCGCTACGATGATTGTCATCGTGGTGATCACCTATCTCACATCAGGGATGACGGGCATCCTGGTTGGTCACGACATTCTGGACTCGGTGCTGATGGTCTTCCTGGTGTCGGGAACCTATCTTGCCTGCGGACGTCAGGCTCCGTTGCCGCAAGATCAGGCGTTTCCGCCAGTGGCGGAAGAAGTCCTTCCGCCAGCAATGAAAGACCAGGCGCTTCCATCCACCCAATAGCCGTTCAGGGCAAAGGTCATGAAAGTCCTGGTCACAGGCGCGACAGGCTTCCTCGGCCGTCAGGTGGTGCATCAGCTTCGTCAGGCGGGCTCGGAGCTTCGTCTCGCGTCCCGCTATCCTGAGAGGCTTGGTCCGGGACAGGATGCCATGCAGATGCCCGGTTTCGATGCGCCGGCGGCTGCCTTCCTGGCGCTTACCAGGGATGTTACGGATGTCGTGCATTGCGCGGGCCTGAACAATGACGCAGGCAATGCCACCGAAGCCGATTTTCGGGCGGCCAATACGGAATTGAGTGCACGGCTGGCGCAGGCCGCCGCCGAACAGGCAAGCGGGCGCTTCATCCAGCTTTCCTCGATCCGGGCCGTGATCGGTGCGCGCGTCAGTGCAACGATCGACGCGGACACGATAGCCGATCCGCAATGCGCCTATGGGCGCTCGAAGCGCGAAGCAGAGATCACGGTGCTGGACGCCTATGCGTCGCATGGCCGTTCCGACGCCACCGTATTGCGGCTGCCCCCGGTCTACGGAACCGGCATGAAGGGAAACCTGGCGACGCTGATGCGCCTGGCCGATACGGGCCTGCCGCTGCCGGCAGGTGCGTTGACAGGAACCCGCTCGCTGCTGTCATCGCAATCGGCGGCTGGCGCGGTGTGGCACCTGCTCAGCCATTCGGGGCCACTGCGCCCGATCTATGTTGCCAGCGATGTGCCGCCGGTTTCGGTCGCTGACATTGTCGGCGCCTTTCGCAACGGTTTTGGACGGCCGAAGCGCCTGATGGCCGTGCCGGCCGGGCTGTTGCGGACAGCCGCGATCCTGCTGGGCAAGCGGACGTCCTGGGATAGCATGACGGCGACGCAGATATGCGACCCTTCCCTGCTCGTATCCGAAGGCTGGCTACCGGAAACCGCCACGCTGGAGCGGCTGGCCGAGATAGCGCGGCTCGGAAACGCTCAATCGCCTCCTTTGCGATAGAGCGTTGCAAACAGGATGCGCAGGTCGAGCCAGAACGACGCAGACCTGAGATAGGCGGCATCCGTTTCGGCCAGAAGCTGCGGGTTCGACATGTCGATGCCCCTGATCTGGGCCATGCCGGTAATGCCCGGAAGTGCCGCCAAGACGCCCAGCCGCCTGCGGCGCTCGATCAGTTCTGTCTGTGTCGGCAGGCAAGGGCGCGGCCCGACCAGGCTCATCTCGCCGCGCAGAACGTTCCAGAATTGTGGCAGCTCATCGAGCTTGAACTTCCGCAAGGTCCTTCCGACCGCGGTCACGGCATTCGCTGGCGCTTCGTGCGAGGGCAAGGACGGCGTTCCCTGGACCATCGTCCGCAATTTGTGGCAGCGAAACAACACGCCATCGCGACCGACCCGCGTTTGCGAAAAGATCACCGGACCCGGCGACGATGCCCGCACCGCAAGCGCGCAGAGCAATAGAACAGGCGACGTCACCAGCAACAGCAGGGCTGTCGCGACGAGATCGAAGGCTCGCTTCAGTCCCTTCACGGCCATCCCCCGATCACTAGAGCAATTCCAGGAAAAGTGTGAACCGGTCTTCCCGGGAAAAACGCGTAGCGCTTTCCCTTGGGAATTGCTCTGACAACGCCGCGGGATCGATATCCAGGCAAGATCTCGTCATTCAACCGTCAGCTGCAACGTATCTAACCTGCCTGCCCGACTGTTCTCGAGCCCGTTTCCTGCCGCGTGTCGGGCGCTGGCGTCTCCGGCCGATGGAGTTCCGCCAGCACCGCAAGGGCGGAAGCCTTGTCCTGGTTCTTCATTGCCGCCTGCAACGCAGCCAGCGCGGCCTGAACCGCCGGCCACGCCACGACATCGGTCCTGAGGCCGAAGATCTTGGCGATGTCGAGCGTGACGATCTCTTCATTGGCGCCCTGGAGCGTCTCATGCAGCTTCTCACCGGGCCTGATGCCGGTGAAGCGGATCGGGATATCCGCATAGGGCGTCTTGCCGGCCATGCGGATCATGGTTTCCGCGACTTCGAGAATCGGCACGGGTTTGCCCATGTCCAGCATGTAGATGGCATAATCGTCCTTGCCTTCACGCGACTGCGCGTCGGCGGCCGCCATGATGACCAGGTCGACAGCTTCCGCCACCGTCATGAAATAACGCGTCATTCGTCGATCGGTAATCGTGACCGGGCCGCCGGCTTCGATCTGTGCCTGGAAGATGGTCGCCACCGAACCGTTGGAGCCAAACACGTTGCCGAACCGCACGGCTATGAACTTGGTGCCGGAACGGCGCCCGTCCGGCGCGACTGCGTGGCTTTCGTGCAGGGAACTGACGAGCTGCTCGGCCGCTCTCTTTGTGATGCCAAGCACCGAGGTCGGATCCACGGCCTTGTCGCTCGAGATGAGCAGGAACTGCGGAACGCCACATTTGGCGGCAACCTCAGCGCAGACAAGCGTGCCGAAAACATTGGTCTGAATGGCCGATTCCCAGTTCTCCTCGAGCAGCGGAACGTGCTTGAGCGCCGCGGCATGAAAGATGATATCCGGTTTGAATTCGGTGACGACACGCGTCATCTGACGCCGGTCCGCGACATCGACGATGCGGACCTTGAGGCGATCGTGGTCCTTCTCGTCGACATACTGGCTCAACTGGAAGATGCCGAACTCGGAATTATCGGCGACCAGCACCGCCCCTGCCCCCAGCTCCAGCGACCGCTTGACCAGTGTGCGGCCGATAGACCCGGCGCCTCCCGTCACCAGGACGCGCCTGCCGCCGACAAAGGCACCAATGCGTTCGATATCGGACGGCACCGTCGGGCGGCGCAGGATCGTTTCCATCTCGACTTCGTCGAGAACGATCTTCCCTCCTGCCCCAGTTGCGAAAGCCGCGAGAACTGTACGACGGCTATACCGCCATGGCGGGCGACACGCACAAGCTCGGAATATTCCTCGATCTCATGCTCGACGCCGCTGCCGAAAATAAGCAGGTCGATGCTCTTGGTGCCGGCGGCGTAGTCCTCCAGGACATCGATCAGGCGCGGCCGGGACGCCACCACGGGAACACCTTGAATCCGTGTACCCAACGGTGCACCGCGCTCGGTCGCCATGATGCCGGCGATGGAATAGTCGGCCGGCTCTGCCGTGCGTGTGAAGCGAATGATCAGATCGGCCTCGCCAAGCCGACCGACGAACAGCGCCCGCTTGGCCTGCGCCTTATTGGTCTTGTCCGTGAGGATGCCCCAGCTCGCGCCGTCGCGAAGGAATCGGTAGAACAGCCGAGGCGCCGATATGATGGTGAAGGAAACGAGGAAGAAGACGATGAATTGGCGCTCATTAAGGCCGGCGACAGGCTGGAAGAAACGAGACATCAGCGAGACGCCGTAAAGCACGACCGTCAGAATCGCACAGCTCTTCAGAATGTTGAAAAAGTCCGGGGTCGAGGCAAAGCGCCAGATCGTGGTGTAGAGGCCACAATATCTGAACAGCAGGTGGCTGATGAGAACGATCCCCGCCCAGGTGACGAAGCCTTCGTAGGAGAAGGCATCGAACGAAAGATTTGACCTGGAGAGGACGAGACTAAGCGCCACCGCGATCAGGACCATGGCCATATCCTGGACCATGATGATGGCGCGACGCATCTTCGGCCGACTTCCGGATACGGCTTTTACATAGGAAGTCATTGGCCAGTACTATACTCCAGGCAGAGGACTTCAACATTACAGCCTCGCGCGATCGAATGACATCCCTCATCGATCGCTCGTTCCGTAGCTCTGTCCTCAGCCCCCGCTGCAATCATCGCATAGCGTGGAGTTGCGGCCATCGCCAGAGTTTTTTTGGGCAGAGCGTCAGGCGCCTCATGCTGCTGCGCATCGGCGACCAGCTTTTCGCCGTGAAACACTGATCGTGCAGGGTAAAGACGATGAGCCACGCGATCAATCAGATGGAATCGGCGGCTGCGTTTGCGCACGGGTCCGCAAATCCTCCGCAGTCGCCACCATCCGCCAGGTCCAGGGAAGCAGACGCACCCCCAGCTCCAGGGCAATGGAAGGGATGTTTGTGGCAGCCATTGGTGTTCTGCGGCTAGACGATTTCGCGAAGACGCTCGTCATCGATAGAAAAGTTCGGATTGTGAAATGGATCTTTCGCTAGATATGCCTGCCCCCAACGCTCCGTGAAGATGTCGCGTTCGCGTTTCCGCGTGAACTCAATACTCGCGTCTGCGAGAATTTCTCTTACGGAGGGAGATTCCACATGCAGGAGAACAGCCGAGGGTGTCCAAGCTATGTCGTAACCACGTTCGCGCACCCGCAGGCAAAGGTCGACATCTTGTATGTACGTCGCGAAGGTTTCATCAAATCCATTCAGATCCTCGAAAACATCGCGCTTAATCATCTGGCATGCCCCCGTCGTGCAGCTGACGTTGCGCGGTGCAGACAGCAGCCCGCAATAATCCTCTTCTGGCAATGCAGCATGCCTGAAGGTGTGGCCACAAATCCCATCGAAGCCGAGAAACATACCGGCATGCTGCACCCGTTCATTCGGGTAAAGCAGCAACGCTCCAGCCATTGCAATGCGTTCGCTTTCGAGGGGCCGCAACAATTCAGCCACCCAATCCTCCGTGACGGGCACGATGTCATCATTCAGGAAGAGGAGGGTATTCCCCTTCGCGTTCCTGGCACCAAGGTTGCTCTGGGCAGAGAAATTAAACGGCTGCGGAAATTCTAAAAATTTCACTTTTCTATTTTTTGAGAGACGCCTGTGTCTCTCAATCGCCAGAGGATTGTCAGTGTTGTTGGCAACAATGATGACGTCCTCGATGAGACTGTTTTTCTGGTTGAGGATACCATTCACCAGCTGAAAGAGAAGCTGGCCTTTGTTTCGCGTGCAGATGACGACCGAAACGGACGGTATGCGCTCCTCTTCCGACTTGCTCGCGCCATGTTTTCCGGCGCCGGGAAAGCGATACCGGAACGGTTCCGACAACGCCAAAGGCGCCGAGGCCGCTTCTGTCCCAGGAAGACAAATCATGGGAAACGGCAAATGCCCGTATTTTTGAAATTCCTTCGCCTCGTATGCTTTTCCGAGCACGCCAAGAGCCAGGCCATAGGGCGCTTTGACCTCCGCGTTCGCGGATTCTTCCTTTATTGCGGGGCCAGAGATCAAGAACCGGGAATGAAAATAATCTTTGTTCAAAGCAAGTATCGGATTTACACCCGGCAAAAAAATTGGAAGGACCTTGTCATTCGATCTCTGCCACATATCGAACAACAACAGGTCCTTGCCGTCGTTCAGCCCATAAGCAAGCACGGCGGAAAATTTATCGGACACTTCGTCGCCGGCCTTCAGGAAGAGAACGTAGGTACGCCCGCCTGAAATTTTCTCCGCGAGTTCCTTGGCGGAAGAGTAGCATTTCAAATTACTGGAAGCAGCCTCCCCCAACGCTACCGGCTGAATGTCAACCAACACATGGGAATTAGCCGACCGAATAGAGGTCAGCGTGGCCTCAACGCAGCGATCTTGCTCCTGCTCACTCTCGCCCAGCGCAAGGACGATAGCCACATAGACGGTGATCGAAGCCTGCAATTCTCCCGCATCGCCTTGGACGGCCGAATGGATATGATCCAAATAAGCTGACCATGCTGCGGCAGGCAGACGATATCGATCATCAAGCGCGAACTTGAGCGACCCCGATCGTATATCACCAGCAGTGGGCGCGGTATCGGGTGTATCGGGAGCCGGCGCCACACTCTGTTCCGCAGGCGGTGTCAAATCGACAGCGGCAGCGGCAGCGGCAGCGGACGCGGGTGTATCAGGAGCCGGCGGCACACTCTGTTCAGCAGGCGGTGTCAGAGCGGCAGTGGACGCGGGTGCGGTCTCGAGTGCATCAAGTACCGGCGCCACGATCTGTTCAGCAGGCGGCGTCAAATCAACAGCGGCAGCGGTCTCGAGCAGAGCCGGCGCCAAGGCCTGATCAGCAGGCCGTGCCAAACCAACAGCGGCAGCGGGTGCGGTCTCGAGTGTATCAGGAGACGACGGCAAAAGCTGTTCAGCAGGCGGTGTCAGACCGACGAAGGCTGATTTCAGGCAGCCTGTCACGCCCCGCAGTCCACCCGCTCGGTACGCGCGCGCCAAAGCCGCACTGCCGCGCACGAAGTATGGCCTGGCGTTGCGGATCATGAACTGACGAAGACCTTCCAGAATGCGCTTCTCCAGACTGCGCCTTTGGTCATGCAAAATGCGCGAATGAAACATTCGCCTTGCGACCTTATGCGTTTTAAACCCCCATCGCCCTCGACTATGAGCGACCCCGATCGTACATCAACAGCGGCAGCGGACGAGCGCATCTGCCAAACCAACAAAAGCTGATTTCGGGCTCTCTGTCACGCCCCCCATTCCACCCGCTAGACAGGCGCGCGCCGTGCGACCTTATGAGTTCCAAATCAGGCGGCATTTGGAACTTCAGCAGTTTGTCGCCTGTGCACGAAATAGCCTACGGCCTAAAGAGCTCAAACAATCCGTGCTTGAAGTTGTCATAGGCGAACTTCCTGGACGAAAGTTGCCTGGCGCCTTCCTGTCGGCGCACCACCGCCGAGCGATCCGCGAGGATCGACATAACCCGGTTCGCGAAGCCCTCGCAGTCGCCGACATCGACCAAATCCAGGGAGGCCGATGCATCCTCCATCTCCAAGGTAATGAGAGGGATGTTCGTTGCAACCACCGGCACGCCCAAGTGCAGCGCCTCGGTTATCTGGGTTGGGAAGTTCCCTTCCATTTCAGATGTAAACAGCAGACAGAGCGCGTTCTTGTACAAATATCCGAGTTCCGCGTCCGTCAGCTCCGAAAGCGAAATCAGATGCTCACCCGCCCCGGCCGCCGCCTGACCTGTCAAGGGCGTGGTCAAAATCCCAACGAGCTGATCCTTGCCTCCCGCTGCCTTCAGCCGTTCGTTTACGATCGCCACGGTCTTTGCGAAATCTGCAAGCCGCTTTGAGGGCCGGTTCCTCGTGGGGTAAAATACATAGTGCGCCGGCAGCGCTCCAAACCGATCAAGGGATTCTACGCTGCTCGCATTGTCATTCAGGAACGGCAAGGGAATGTGGGCGATATTCTCGGGCCTTGGCGCCAAGGCGGTCTTGGGCAGATAAGACGCGGTGAACGCGGAGTTCGTCAGGATGCGGCGCGCCTTGGCGACCATCTTTTTGCCGATCATGGCCGATTGCCGTGTAGCCCCCATCTCAGCCGACCCCTGGTAGAAATGAGGCATGTAGTCGGGAAGATACAGAACAACATTCTTACCATTCAGATGGGCAAGCTCAGGGAACATGTAGTAATGCGAGATCAATACATGCGCAATGTTCGGGTCTGCATTTATCAAATCGACATATTTGGCGTGAGGTATGGTTCCATTCGCAAGTCTAATATTATTTACTTGCTGCTCCACCTTGGTCAAAATCTTGAAAATTGCCAACAATGCCGTGGATGCCAGTGCACGCGGCATCTTCTTGAAATCTCTGGTTCGGTAGAGCGTCCTGAGATGATCGAGGTTGGCGGAGAATGGCCGCATCCTTGCAATCTGGCGAAGGCGGCCTAGCGCCTTCATGGCGTTTCCTCCACCGGCAACCTCTTCTTCCACAACCATGACCCTCAGATCGCGCCCGGCGGCGGAACTGAGGAAGCCATGAACGCGGCCGATGTCCTGCTTGCGGCTCGTGACGACAATCTTGAAACCAAGATCGCTCAACGCACGAATGATCTGACGGACAACGCGCGCGATCCCCTCTGAACAGTGGTATTCGCCATTGTGGCGAACGACCAGCGGTCCGAAACCGTGGAAGGCGACAAGAACAGTTTCGGCGGCAGGCGCTTCCACCTTCACGGCAGGCGTATAAATCAATTCCTGTGCCCGGTTCGATCCTGCTTCACCAAGCGCCATCTCTATCGCCCGGTCGAATACGGGCCACACAAATTCCGGCTGGTAGAGTTTGCGAACCTCGGCCTGGCTTTCGATCAGTTCGCGGGAGAGAGCACCGTCCCCTTTCCTCAGCTGCTCCGACCGCCTGACCAGATCTTCAATGCTGTCGGTCCTGCCGGGCGCGTCGGCGGGGAAATACCGGCTGAGCAAAGATCCCTTTTGGAAAAGCACCGGACCGCCAAGCGTCATGAATTCTATCGGCGGCAGATAGCAGACGGTCGGCTCTTCATAGTGATAGGCAAAGCCACGCATCTGAGCGAATCGTCTCAGGAACTCGGGACGCTCGACCGTGCCAATCACCTGTTCATCGCGGACGGGCACGTTTTGCGCGCCGAAGATCCTGTAACCTTTGGCAGGGAAATAGTGCTTAAGGTGACGGTAGTTGGCGGAGTAATAAGGGATGTCCGCCGCCCTTGGACATAGCAACCCCACCTCTGCCGTCGACGCCCCGACATCCCATGTGTCGCGCAGATCGACGACGTCCTGCGTGAGGCAATAGGGAACGATCGTCATGCGCGATCGCAGCCAATCGTCCTCTATGTCGGCAACCTTTTCGGAGTGCGGCATGAACCAGAAATCGTCCCGCTCTGTGACAAGCGGCAGCCCGCCAATATTGATGAGCTCATCCGACAGACTGTAGGGCTGACCATAGGTGCGATAGATGACACGGCCACGGTAGGCTTTCAGGAAATGTACCAGCCATAGCGGGTTGATGGTAACGATGGCCGCATCGAAATATGCGTTCAGAATCTCAGCTGCTTCCGGCGGAACCTCATCGTAGAAGAAGTTGGTCCTTTCCAGGATCTCCAGTGCCTCTTTGGGCAGGCTGGAAGCTGATGGAGCCCAATCGTAGACAGCGGACTGATCATAGACGTCGCTCAGATAGGGCGGATTGAACACCTCGTAGCCGAGCGCCCGCAGGTGAGGAAGTTCGGTCTGCGACAGCACCTTGTGCATGCCCAGCCAGAAAATTCGTTTCTTCTTGATCATGCGCTCGATCATCCGCTTTCCGGCCCCCGGAAGGCTGTGTCTGGTATTGCAGTGCACCATCGCTTGTCAAATGAGAGATCGGAAGCATGGCCGGCTTCGGTCGCCAAGTCTGATATCGACCTCCGCGCTCATCGCAGACGATGTTGCAATGGAGTTCGACTCTGCTATGCGAAAGGAAGTGCCGGCGATAGGCATGAAAAGGTGGGGGGCAACCCTGATATCACGGCAGAAGTGCTCGCTACCTGCACCGCACGCAGTTCATTGTACTCAGATCGTAAATGAAAATCGGAATCGACGCACGCAACCTTGTACCTGGCCTCACGGGTATCGGAAGATATGTCGTCGAGATGACGCGGGCGCTCGTCGCGGCCGGACACCGGCCAATCCTCTATCTGCCGGAGCCGTCGGCCAACGCACTTGGCGAGTTGGCTGGAGCCGACATGCGCGTCGCGGCTTTTCCAGGCGCTGTCGCTCGCATGATCTGGTCGCAAACGGCGCTACCACGCGCTGCGGTCAACGACGCGGTCGACATTTTTTGGGGTCCGGCCCACAGGCTTCCCTTCCGTCTACCGGCGCCGATGCCACGGGTGGTCACCATTCACGATCTGGTTTGGGCCTATGCGCCCGAAACCATGCGTTGGCAGACATGGGGCGCGGAGCGCGCCTTTGTCGGCTCAGCAGTGCGCCGGGCTGATGCAATTGTCGTGGACTCCAATTCAACGATGGGGGCGCTCCGTGAGCGGTACCCTGGCGTGGAAGCTCCAGTGACAACGATCTATCCCGGTTACACCCGCCTCGTGCCGGGCGACATTGCGGCCGTGCGCACGCGTTTTGGAATCGACCGGCCCTATCTGCTGTTTGTGGGGACCCTTGAGCCACGCAAGAACCTCATTCGCCTTTTGGGGGCCTGGGCCAGCCTCGGCCCGGAGGTCCGTTCCGGACATCTGCTGGTTATCGCCGGTGGGCAGGGTTGGCACCTCGGCGATCTCCGATCTCGCCTGGCGGATCTCGGTATTTCCGACCAGGTGCGGCTCACCGGGTACCTGGATGACACCGATCTGGCATCGCTCTATGCTGGAGCTCGAGCCCTTACGATGCCGTCGCTCTATGAAGGGTTCGGCTTGCCCATTCTGGAGGCAAACGGCTTTGGGGTACCGGTTCTGACCTCCAACGTCTCTTCAATGCCCGAAGTTGCCGGCGAAGGCGCCCTGCTGGTCGATCCGCTGTCAGTGAGCGACCTCACCGCAAAACTGCAGCAACTGCTTACCGACGATCGCGACCTTGCACGACGGGCCGCGACCGCCAAGGCTAATGCGGCGCGTTTCGACTGGCATCTCAGCGCAAAGCGTTTGATTGAGGTTTTCGACCAGGCCATTGCCAAGCGGAAAAGCCGCTGACATGCGCGTCCTCCACTTTTTCAAGACGTACTGGCCTGACACGTTCGGCGGCATGGAACGAGCAATCCATGCAATCGCCTGTGGAACGTCGAAACTGGGCGTGGAGCCAACAGTGCTTTCACTCAGCCGCAAGCCGGAGGAGAACAGCGTCTTCTTCGACGGGCATTGGGCCTACAAGGCACGGCTCGATCTGGAGATCGCTTCGACGGGTTTCTCGCTCGGCGCCTTCAAGCGCTTCGGCGAACTGGCGGCGCAAGCCGACGTCATTCACTATCACTTCCCCTGGCCCTTCATGGACCTGGTTCATTTCGGCATGCGGGTGCGAAAGCCAACCGTGGTCACCTATCAGTCCGATATCGTCAAGCAGAGCACGCTGCTGCAGGTCTATCGTCCGCTGATGCATCTCTTCCTCAACAGCGTTGACCGCATTGTCGTGGCCTCGCCCAACTATCTCGAAACGAGTGGGGTCCTGCGAGGACAGCGTGCCAAGACAATCGTCATCCCGAACGGCCTGGACCCGAATGACTATCCGGCTCCCACCGAAGCACGGCTGCAACAATGGCGCGCGCGGTTTCCCGGCAGGTTTTTCCTGTTCACCGGTGTGCTGCGTTATTACAAAGGCCTGCATGTGCTGATCGAGGCGGCGCGCCTGAGCGGCTATCCGGTGGTTATTGTCGGTTCAGGTCCGATGGAGCAGGCCCTGCGCGGTCAAGCTGACGCAAGCCGGCTGTCGAATGTGCATTTCGTCGGCGCGCTGGAAGAAGAGGACAAGATCGCGCTTCTGACGCTGTGCAGCGGAGTCGTCTCTCCCATCCCATCTGCGCTCGGAAGCTTTTGGGTTGTCTCTTGTCGAAGCAGCGATGTTCGGCAAACCGATGATCTCCTGCGAGATCGGCACGGGCACGAGTTTTATCAACCTGGACAAGGTGACGGGATTGGTCGTCCCAGCCGCCGATGCGCCGGCCTTGGCCGCCGCCATGACTCAGATGTGGAATGACACGGACATGGCGCAACGCTTCGGGCAAAATGCAGTAGAGCGATACGAGGGCCTGTTCACGTCTGAGAAAATGGCGATCTCCTATATGAATCTCTACCAGTATCTCATGAAGAATATCTAATACTTCTCCGGCAACAGCAAATAAATCCCACGTCATCGTGCCTTTTACGCCACGAGACCAAAGCGATAGCCAAGCTTCTTCTCGACCCTTATATTAATCAGGACTAATCATCGAATCGATTTCCGGGTGGCCTCTTCCCATAGGCGCGACATCCCAGGCCCTTTTCGCTTGTCATCTTCCGTTTGCAGCGAGTAGGAAGTGAGCTACGACGGGGTTGGGTTGCGGCATGGACAACTGCGAAATTGTATTCGATTTGAGATGCCTGCAAGACCCTTCCTATAAGGATCGCGGCGTCGGCAAGTTGTCGGCGAATCTGGTCAGGGCTGTCGGCCACCTTCGCGAAAGAGTTGATGTGTCGACCCTCGGGCTGGTTGATCCCGCCTTGCCACCGCTCGAGGATCGTTTCCTACATCTCGTCGATCAGGTTCGCAGCAACGCCTATCTGGGCGCCAAAGGATGTTCGACGGTGTTCTTCGAACTGTCCCCTATGACCCATGACCCGTTCTTCCTGGGTCGCATCGTGAACGATCCCGACATTCTCAAGCTCGCGATTGTCTACGACTTCATTCCGCTGATGAAGCCGGAACGTTACCTGCCAACGGCTTCCAATCGCCTCGACTATCACACCCAGCTCATTTGGCTTTCTCGCTACGATCATTTCTTTCCCATCTCGCAGCATACATCCGACGAACTCCGGCGCATTCTCGGCGTAAACCCGACGCGCATTACGAAGACCGGGGCACCGATAGACAGCGCGTTCGAGCGCGCCGACACTTCGGGGCGGCGGGAAGATCCTCCGCGCGCTATGTTCTTGCCTGCGGCGGAGCCGAACCTCGCAAGAATGTCGAATGCCCTATCCTCGCTCATGCCGGAAGCGCCGTGATGCAGGACGCCGGCATTCAGCTCGTGGTCACCGGGAATTACCCGCCGGTTTGGCAGGCAATCTTGCGCGACCTGTACACCGGCAATGGCGGCAGGTCCGAGCTTCTTGTTTTCCCGGGTTTTGTCGACGAAGATGAACTCGTATCGATCTACCGCGGCGCGCTCTGCACGGTCGTTGCAACGTACATGGAAGGGTTCTCGATTCCGGTCGTCGAGGCAATGGCGGCTGGCTCACCGGTAATCGCGTCTTCCATCCCTGCTCACAGGGAACTGATCGGGCGCGACGATTTGATGTTTTCTCCCGACAGCGCGGAGGAACTCAGACAGAAGCTCGAAGCGATTGCCGTCGATCAAGCGGAGCGCGGCAAGATTATCCAGGATCAGTCGACACGGTGGCAGCGGTTTCGGGCCGACCAAATCGCGGCGGAATTCTGGTCGACGGTGGGCGATTTGGTTACGCGTCGTCATCCGAAGCCCACCGGCATCCTCAGAGGCGCGCGTCCACAAATTGCATTCCTCAGTCCGATGCCGCCTGATCAATCCGGTGTTGCTGACTATTCCGCCGCAACAATCAGGGAACTCGGGAAACTGGCCGATGTCCATGTGTTCTCGAAACATGTGCCTGTGACCGCACCTGACGGAGCAGCATCGGCGCAGCAGATCACCACCCTTCCGTGCTTGTCTTCGGGCTTTGATCGAGTGGTTGGAGTGGTAGGGAACTCATATTTTCATCTGGAGGTGTTCCAGCTACTTGAACGGTATGGCGGAGCTTGCATCGAACACGACAATCGCCTCCTCGGCTTCTACGGAAGTCTCCTGGGTTCGCCGCGCGCTTGCGCGGTTGCGGAGCGTGAACTCGGGCGATCCGTGACCGCGGAAGAGGTCGGCTCCTGGCTGCAAGATGAATCGAGGCTGCCAGCAACATTTCTCGGCGAAATCGCCGAATGGGCTTCACCGATGTTCGTTCACTCGCGCGTGACGGCTCGGATCGTTCAAGAGCGCTTTTCCAAAATGGCGATCTATCTGCCCTTTTCGATCTATCGGCAGTGGGAGACCGATCCCACCGATCGAAGGCTAAAATCAGCGGCCAGACTGAGGCTTGGCATCGCCAAGAAAGAATTTGCGATCATATCGCTTGGTTTTGTCCACTCCAATAAAGCGGCCGAGGAGTGCATTTGGGCTGTTGACCTTCTGCGCAGCTGGGGCATTCCCGCAAAACTGTATTTTGTTGGCGGATTTGCATCGGATGAGGGTCCGTTCAGGGATTTGGTTTCCAACGTCGGCTTGGCAGATCATGTCGTGTTCTCAGCCGACTTTGTCGGCGAGGTGCAATATCGAGACTATCTGCTTGCAGCCGACGCCGCGGTTCAGCTGAGAACCCACTTCTTCGGAGGCTTGTCCGGTGCGCTGCTCGACTGTATCGCCGTTGGGCTGCCCACCGTTGCAAACGAGGACTTGGCGCTGGCAATGGAGGGGCCGACATTTGTTTCTACCGTACCGGATCACCCGAGCCCGGTTCTGATCGCGGAAGCGCTGGCCAAGATCAGCCAGATAGGTGCCAATCGGTCCCAATTTGACGAGACGCGGCGACAATACTGCGACGTTCACAGTTTCAAAAACTACGCGCAGCAACTGTGCGAGGGACTTGGATTCTGAGACTGTCGCCAAAGACCGTAAGAGAAGCGAATTGTCACGAACCCCAATCTTTGTCGATCTGACCGAGTTGACGACCCATCCGTTGCGCACGGGTATCCAGCGGGTAGAACGCGAGATCTTGCGCAGGTGGAGCGGTCCGCGGCCGCTCGTCCCGTGTCGGTTCGACTCGGAGAAATTGGGTTTTCGCGCGCTCCCGGACGCGGTGGTGGAGATACTCACCCGTGACGGCAAGCACTCAGTCGAGGACGAAAGAGAACGACTTCTGCCACATCTCCGCAAGGGCACCCCGATTTCCACGACCGATCTGAAAGCCGGCCTGCACAACCCCGAGGTGTTTTTCGATGCGCAACGTGCCGAAGCATACCGGGCTCTGTGCCATGAGGGCACCGCATCGGTCAGTTGGCTGGTGTACGATTTCCTGCCCTATCTTCATCCGCAGGACTGGGAGCCGCGCACGACCGGGCGACTGATGCATTATCTGCGCGCGCTTCGCGAAGTACCGCGCGCTGCGTTTATCAGCGAACAGACCCGCCGCGAGTACGTGCATCGCGTCATCCGAAAGGTTGGTCGCGCAGGTCCCGCGATCCCGCTGGGCGGCGATGGCGTAGCGATGTCCCGGCAAACGTTCGACGCCCAGAAACGAATGTTCACATATGTCGGGACAATCGAGCCCAGAAAAAACGTTGCCGATATTCTCGAGGCCTTTGAGCTGCTTTGGCAGCAAGATATCGACGTCGAATTGACCATCATTGGTCGGATGGAAAGCCGATCGACGCGCGAGCCTGTGATCCTGGAACGCCTCAAGGCCGAACCGCGGTTCAGGTATCTGGGTCATGCAAGCGATGATGCGATCAGGCAAACCCTGGAAAAAACGCGAGCAACCCTGTTCGTCAGTTCACTGGAGGGCTTTGGCATTCCGCCCTATGAAAGCCTGGCAAGCGGCATTCCGGTCATCGCATCGGCAAACCTGCCAAGCCTCGACGTGCTGCCACCAGGCGGCCGTGTCATCCTCGACGAGATAAGCCCCAACGCGATTGCGAGCGCGGTGCATCAACTGCTTGACGATCCGTTCGCGGAAAGGCTTTGGGATGAGGTGACGAGACTGCGAATACCGACTTGGGACGGGTTTGTGCGCAAACTTGCAGCGTGGCTGCACGGCGCAGGCTAGAGCAGTTCACCGCTTCACGGAAACGGCGACCCGCTCTAACTCTTTGTTTTGACGCAATTCCCCAGGGAAGGCGCTACCCGCTTTTCCCGAGAAAACCGTTTCACGCTTTTCCTGAAATTGCTCTAACGGCCTCGCGGCGGGTTTGACGCTATCGTCAGAGCCAGTGCCTCCAAGCTCCTCACGAGTTGAGCCTGCTCTTGTCGCAATGCCTGGATGTCATCCGAGCGTGCATGATTTTCCAGGTTCCTCGCGAGCTGAGCCTGCTCCTGTCGCAACGCCTGGATGTCATCCGAGCGTGCATGAAGGGTCTCATATGAGCGATCGAGGTGTTCCTGGACGGGTTGCAACAGAAATGTTCTGGTCCGCCACATGACTGGACGCACGAAAGGCCTGAAAAGGGCCTTGTAGACGCCGAGAGCGCCCTTCTTCACAGTTGAGCGCAGGCGACCTGGAGCAGGGCTGGAGGGCGGCTCAGAACTAGCCTGCGAAACCATGGAACTCTCCGTAGGAGTGATATCAATCGCATTATCACGACCGACAGCATGATGAAACCGGCGCAAAAGCCGCGCCAAAGGCAGAACGCTCCCCAAGGCGCGGGGCGCCCCATCATCGCGAAGCTCAAGGACGAGGCGATCGTAACGTAC
Organism: Mesorhizobium kamtschaticum; assembly: GCF_056174585.1. Lineage (NCBI taxonomy): Bacteria > Pseudomonadati > Pseudomonadota > Alphaproteobacteria > Hyphomicrobiales > Phyllobacteriaceae > Mesorhizobium > Mesorhizobium kamtschaticum. The sequence goes on from NZ_CM149691.1 coordinate 5,990,918, forward strand.
GGCAAGAGAGGTCGCAGAAGCGCGTGAATGACGCTCCTGCTCCAACTGTCCGGACAGGGCAGCAATATGGGTCGCCTGACGCCTGCTGTCCTCCTCCGCCCGCTCGCGTTCTTGCTCCAGCTGCTTGGACAGAGTTGCCGCTTGGGCTGTCAGGCGCTTGCGTTCGGCCTCCGCCTGCTTTTGTTCCCGCGCAAGGCGTTTGGTCAGAGCCGCTGCGTGGACTGTCAGACGCTGGCTTTCAGCCTCCGCCTGCTCGATTGCCGCCGTGAGCTCAACCGATCGTTTTTGAATTTCCGCGCTCTCTTGGCGTTGGGCTTCGCATTCTGCGGAAAATTGATCTCGCTGCGCAATGATCTCGCTGCGTTCGGCCGTCAGCTGTTCCACGGCTACGCTCAAATGCCATTGTTCGAATGTAACATGGCCATCGAGAACGTTTACCGGCACATGGAAGTGGCGGAGCAGCTCTTTGCTCTCGGCCCTCACGTAAAAGACATTGATGCCGTCGAAATACGCACGCAAGAACCCGCTCGCGAGCAGAGCAGGCTCCCAACTCTGATTGACGAGCTCGTTCGACCACGGCGCAGTTGCTTCGATCACCAGCACCAGCGGTCGAATCAAGCTCCAGTCTGTCGCTCGAATGATTGCAGCTTCCGACCCTTCCGCATCGATCTTGAGAAAGCTGATCTCTTGTCCGATGGCATGCTGGGCGACGAGACCGTCCAGCGTCACAGCCCGAACTCGAAGCATCTCCCCTTCGCCGTCCGCCATGACCGGCTCTTCGGCCACTTTGGACATGCCGGGATCGGATTGATTCTGGAAGAAATCAACTTCACCGTCCTGATCTGTGACCACGGCCCTAACATTCGTGTCACGCGATCGTTCCCGCGCCAACTCGTCGAAAACCGCTCCCGGTTCGACGTTTATGCCGGACCATCCGCGATCGTAGAAAGTTTTGGTGACGGATCCTATGGTTGGGTGATAGGCGCCGATGTCGATATAGAAACCGGTCGCGGCGTCCTTGAAAACGCGCTCGAGCAAAACGTCTTCACAATTTTGGGCGTAGCTGATCATTGCGGGCGCTGCCGGCGGGGGCGTTGCGTCGGCGCCCATGGTTTTTCCGTGCATTTCATTCGAATCGAAAAAGCTCCATTGGCCCCGCAGCCTCGCTGTTGTCTAACTTAGCTGAAGCCGTTTGACATCAGGGGGAAACTCGCAACCGAGGCAGGTCTGCAGCCCCCCTGGTCGCATGCTGCCGTGTCCGAAAATTGTCGAACTGTTTGCTGAAAACGAGACATCGGCTAAAAACCTGCCAACGGATCGGGATTGTCCTCCCTTGCGCGGTTTCGCGATCTGCACGGCGCCACGGTCGGGTAGCAATTTCCTGTCATGGCGTCGATAAGTTATAGAGTTGGCGCGGTGCGCCGGGACTGCCTGAGCGGACAGTTCGTCGTAGGGAGCCTGCCGATCCATGACCTTCGAACAGCCGCTGACGGTCCTGATCGCCAACATTTATCTGACAGGCCGATCGGGGACCGAGATCGTCACCCGGGAAGTTGCCTTCGCCCTCATGCGTGCCGGGCACAGACCGATCGTTTATGCCCCCGGGCTGGGACCGATCGCGGAAGAGATCCAGGCTCGTGGCATACCTGTCACCGACGACATCTCGACCATCGCCGCAGACATTGACATCATCCACGGCAACCACACCCAGGTTACCGCGATCGCCACGGCGCGCTTCCCGAATGCCCCGGCCGTTTACTTCGCACACGACTTCGTCGCCTGGCACAGCGCCCCACCGCTTCTCGCCAACATCCGCAAATACGTTGCCGTCGACGACACGGTTGCCGAGCGGCTGCAGTTCGAAGCCGGCATTCCGGCCGACCGTATTGTCACGCTGCTCAATGCCGTCGACACCGACCGTTTCGTCCCCGGCCCGCCGCTGCCGGAGCGTCCGCGCCGAGCCCTGGCTTTCGCCAAGAACACGCAGCATTTGCACGCGGTGCGCGCCGCCTGCGCGGAGCGGGGCATCGAACTGGATGTGATAGGAGCCTCCATCGGCAGCATCGTGAGTGAACCCGAGATCCTGCTGCCGCAATACGACCTCGTCTTCGCGTCGGCGCTAAGCGCCCTTGAAGCCATGGCATGCGGACGCGCAGTCATCGTCTGCGACGGCCGCGGCCTTGCCGGAATGGCTCGGTCCGACACTTGGGATGGATGGCGGCGGCGCAACTTCGGACTGCGGGTGCTGCAACAGCGCCTGTCGACCGAGGCGGTTGCAGCCGAGATCGACCGCTACGATGCCGTCGATGCAGCGGAAATCTCGAGCAGAACCCGCCAAGAGGCAGGCATGTCAAAATGGCTGAACGCTTGCCTGTCGCTCTATCGCGAAGCACTGAGCCAACACCGCGCCTCACCTGCGGACAAGGACGAATTGAACCTGTCGCTGGCGCGTCACATGCAGACCTGGCTGCCGAAGCCTGGGCCGATATGGCCGTGGATGACGGAGCGTGAGGATCTGCTGGCGCGGCTGGCTCGCATGCGGGCCGAGTTGGAGCAGGCCGAGATGATGACGCAGGCCGCGTTGGAACAGGCCAAGCTGGCGCAGGCCGAGCTGGAGCGAGCCGAACCGGAACAGGGTGGGCTGGAACCGGTCGAGGCGAGCAAGGCGGTATCGTTCGCCCAGGCCGACGGTCCCCAAAGATTTGTGCGCCTGACGGGATTCTCCGCGGTTGAACATTGGGGAGTCTGGACTGACGGCGACCTGGCGACAGTCGAATTCAAAATATCCTCCGCGGCTGCGCCGACCTGGTTAAGACTGGGTTTGGTGGCTTTTCTTCATGAGAACCATCCGGAAGTGGCCGCTGAACTCTTCATCAACGGAGTGTGGATTGAACGGCGGGTGTTTGGATCGGCCACGCCCGGTGCACCGCTTTTCCTTCAGCAAGACTGGCAGGTGGCGTTGCCGCCCGATGCTGCGCTGGCCCGCAGTCTCTCTGTTGGTCTGCGGATCGAGAATCCGGCAAGTCCGCTGGAGGTGGGGCTGTCAGACGATCGGCGGCGGCTTGGATTGGGGCTATGCCTGATCGAACTTGGCGAATGAGGTCCTGACTTCGGCCAGGACGCTCGTTCGGGATTCAGATCGCCAGTTGCCTGGCCAGCGGCTCGACGTGTTCCTTGAAGCGAAGCACCGTCTTGTAGTAGCCGCTTTTCACGCGCTCCGTGCCCCAACGCTCATAGGCCGGCGGCTGCTCGGAGCATTCTGAAATGTCCAGATGATAGTCGACCGGGGTGAGGTGTTCCACGCTGAAGCTCGTAAGGCCATGCGCCGCGCGCAGACGGTCGGCTTCCTCGGTCAATTCCGGATAATTGTCGACGGCCCTAAGCTTGCGGTCGAAGGCGCCGGCGTCGAGATGAAGCTCTATTCCCTCCCGCGTGGCGGTTTGGCGCCTCAGTGCAACCGCCTCGAGCGGAAATTCGAGATTGGGCAGATCGTGACCACTTCGCTCGTGCAGCCGCGCCAGCGCCGCGTTGACGAGCAGCCGACAGACATCATGCCCCGGATTGAACCCCTCGACCGCGTCGGCCGCGACATAGTCGATCGCCTCATCGACGAGGATCGCGGCTATTTCGTCAACGAGCACCCTGAACGTCTCCACTTCGCCGGTCAGAATGGCCCGGTAGAGATCGCGGTCCGCCATCCTGCCGAAGAACGTTGCCGCTGGACGCGCACCGGCGCCGGCCAGCACTTCGGCCGTGCGGTCGAGCCGGCCGGCATCGAGATGCCCCGAGCCGTCTGTCAGTACCAGGACCAGAGGCTTGCTGGTCTCCATCCAATGATGGACCCGCAATTCATGCCCCGGATGAGCAACGATCAATGCAGCCTTCCTGCCGCGCCACCAGCCTTGCTCGCTGCTAGCCATGAGACGCCGGTTCCGGCGGTGGGCTCGAGGCGGCAGTGACGGTGGATGCATCCCGTGCGGGCATTGCCTGGATCTCCATTATTTCTCCGTACATTTCATTCGAATCGTACGAGTTCCAGCGACCGCATGACTATTGATTGTTATTGTCTATCTCAACCGAGATCGTTCTACCTCCATTCGCAAAACTATCAACCGAAATAAGCTGGCAGAACCTCATTGGGGGGGCCGTCCATCCGCACACGACCATGTTCCATCCACAGAATGCGGTTGCAATTCTTTTGCAGCAGATCGCGCGAGTGGCTGGCAAGGACGAGTATCTTGGTCGTCTCCACGATCTCGCGCAGCCGCTTGTCGGCCTTCTGCTTGAAGTCCTCGTCGCCGGTTGAGAGCCATTCGTCCATGACAAGGATTTCCGGCCGGATCGCCGTGGATGTCGAGAAAGCCAGGCGAAGCTGCATGCCCGACGAGTAGGTCCGGAACGGCATGTCAAGAAAATCGCCCAGTCCGGTGAACTCGGCAATCCCATCGAATTGCTCGCGCAATTCGTTCGGCCGCATGCCCATCATCGCCGCGCGCAGCCTGATGTTTTCGCGGCCCGTTGCTTCCGGGTCGATACCCAGGGAGATGTTGATAAGGGATACGCATTCGCCGTGGATCACCGCCGACCCGCTCGTCGGCTTGTAGATGCCTGACAGCACCCGCAGCAGCGTCGTCTTGCCGGAACCGTTGTGGCCAACGAGGCCGATCCGGTCCCCCTCGTTCACAGAAAAGCTCACATCCTCCAGTCCGCGCACGATGACATGGCCATCAACCCGACGGTCGATCGCGCCTCCCGTGGCGACACTCAGCACCCTGTTCTTGAGAGAGCGGCTTGCCGCGTTGAAGACCGGAAATTCGACCGAGACACCGGTCAGTATGATTGAGACCATGGGAATGTTCAAAGCCAATACGGAATGCGATGACGATAACGGCCGAACAGCAACAGGGCGACCGTCCAGCCGACGATCGCAAACACGATGCACGCCATCCAGCTCGTCGCGGACGCAAGCTCGCCCAGCAGCGGGTCGCGCACGACGCTGATAAGGTGGTAGAAGGGATTGAGATCCAGCAACAGCCGCGAAATGCCCTCGGGCAGCGTTCGTGCCATCCACATCACCGGGGTCAGGTACATGATGACCTGCAGGAGATTCTGCATGACCTGCGTCATGTCGCGATAGCGGGCGCATAAGACACCCAGGATCACCATGATCCAGAGCAAATTGAGCGACAAGATGACAAAGCCCGGCAGCGCCAGGAAAACGTGCCATGTCGGCATGCGCCACAAGACCAGGAGAACGAGAGGATAGATGAGGATGTTGTGGCCGAGAATGATGGCGTTGCGGTAGAGCGTGCGCAGCACGTGCGTGAACAATGGCATGCGCACCTGAAGGATGATGCCTTCGGCCCCGATAAAGGTGGTGCACCCCTCGTTGATCGACGACGAAATGTACCCCCAGAAGATCAAGCTGACGCAGATGTAGGGCAGAAACTCCTGCATCGGCGCACGGAAGAGCGTGCCGAAGACGAGCCCGAGCGCGCCGATCAGAACGCCCATGTTGATGGTCAGCCAAAACGCTCCGACCCGCGAGCGCCGGTACCGCTGGGCCACGTCCTGCCAGCTGAAAGTTGTCGCCAGGTGGTGTTTCTTCAGCGACGCTCTTATGTCGGCGAAAGCCTCTGCGAGGACGCCTGTCTCAGTCGGCAGCATATGTCGAGATATCCCGATCGTGTGTTCTGCCCAGGCCCGGCGGTGTGCGACAGGTTCGATACATTATTGCCTCAAGGACATCAAGTTGATGGCTTTATCAAACTGGTTGAGCAAAGCGCGCGATTCGCACGACGCATTCAATGGAAGGCTTCTTACGAAATCGTCGGGTGAGGCTACAAGTGGCCGGCGCAGAAGGAAAAAGACTATGGTATCTCGCGTCAGAGGCTGGATCGAAAGGCGGGCACGCGCACGGTTGCAGGATCTCCCGATCTACTTCCAGCACATCCCGAAAACGGCCGGCGTTTCTGTCAGGACGTGGCTGCATTCCCACTACGGCGACCGCCTCTGCCCGGCTTGGCTTGCGGACGATTTGGTGATGCGTCCACCGGAAACGCTTCGCGACTACCAGGCATTCGCCGGCCACTTTCATAGCTATCTCAAGCAGTATCTTGGTCGCGACGTCGTGACGGTGACTGTCCTGCGGGAGCCCGTCGCCAGGACGCGCTCGCACTGGCACCATGTTCGCCGGGCGCGTGAGCACCCTCATCATCTCAGGGTATTGGGCCAAACCTTCACCGACTTCGTGATGGACGATCTTAATCGGGTTATGATCGAGGACTATCAGGCCCGGTACCTTATGAAACTGCCGCTCAACCTTGCGGTACTCGGCAGTCGCTACTCCGAGGCCGACCACGCACTGTTCGCCCTCTCCGAGGCGCTGGAGCAAATGTCACTGCCTCTGCTCAAGCCGGAGCTGCTGGAGGGGGCCAGGACAGCGCTCAAGGGTATGGCGGTCGTCGGAGTTACCGAGCGCCTTCACGACTTCCTTGTCCGAGTCGCAGAAGTCGCAGATATCCCTCCCCCCATAGCGACGGAGGTCCCTCGGGCGAACGGCACCGAACGGGACGACGCCGAGGAACTGCCGGAGGAAGCGCTTCGGAGACTGCGAGACCTCACGCGAATTGACCAGGAACTCTATGAAGCGGCCATTTGACTCCTCATGCCAGGCCGCATCATTTGATCACGACGCGGACGCGGCGCTGGACGGCGCCCAGAGCAGAGCTTTGTAAAAAGCACGGGCTCTCCAACTGCCGATCTAGATTATCTCTATCTCGGGGAACGGGAAAATAAACCGTCCGCCGTCGGCAAGATATTCGCGCTCACGACGCAGGATACCGTCCTTGAAATGCCAAGGCAGGACCAGAAAATAGTCCGGCTTCATCGCTCGCGCTTCGGCTTCGGAAATGATCGGTATGTGCGTCCCAGGCGTCATGCGGCCAAACTTTTCCGGATTGACTTCGGCGATGGCCGGGATTTCGGCTGACGTGAAGTTGCAGAATTGCAGGACGACATTGCCTTTGGTCGAGGCGCCGTAGCCCAGCACTTTCTTGCCGTCGGCCACGAGTGTCCTGATAAGACGTGACAGGTCGTCCTTGTGCCGGAACACGCGCTCCTCGAAGTCGCGAAAAGGCCGCGGCGTGGACAGGCCCATGCGGTCTTCCTGTTGCAGCAGCCAATCGATGACCGGTTGATCGGATCTGAGACTCGTGTTGCCCTTGTGGGTGGCCGTGACCGCGAAACTGCCGCCGTTGATGTTGTTCATAACAACGTTGACGACCTTGAGACCGGCCGCCTCCAGTATGTTAGCCACGACTCCGAGGGAGTAGTACTCGACATGCTCGTGGCAAATCGTGTCATAGGAGTTGAGGCGAAGCATGGACGGCATGTAGCTTTGTTCGAAATGCCAGATGCCGTCTTCGGCAAGGACCTCGGCCACCTGACGAGCAAAGGCGATAGGATCCTCAAGATCATAAAACATCGCAATGGATGTCACGATCTTGGCCCGCTTTTGTGAGATGCCACGATAGGCTTCGGCCGAGAAAAAGTCCGGCACCAGTTTCACATCGTCCGGATAATACTGCGCAAACTTCCTGCCCGTCGGATCGATGCCTATACGCGTCAACCCTGCGGTCGAATAGGCCTTGAGGGTCGTGCAATCGTTGCTTCCGATGTCGAGAACGACGTCACCGCCGCGTGGCGAGGCGAGCCTCTCCAGGAAGCGAACCTTGTGCGTCAAATGATCGACCATCGACTGGTTGAGACCCGAGCGATAGCCGTAATTGTCGCCGTACATTTCGCTCGGCTCATAGGAATGTCTCAGCTGCAGAAGTCCGCTGGAGGCAGACCAGACCAGCTCGAGCGGCCCTTTGGTCACAGGTTCAGACGCCGATTTGGGAAACACTCCGGTGAGCGCCTGCTCGCCGAGATTGAGCACGGAGACCAGATCCTTGGCCTTGCCGACACGGCAGGTCTCGATGGCGTGATACCTTACCTCATTCATGAATTCTGACTCTCAATTTGTTGGTGAAAGGGCATTGATTGCGGTTCTCTAAGCTTGGGCCACCCGTGCGCGGCAATCCTTCAGAACCGCGGCAAGGGCCTCCTCGAAGGAATGCTCCGGCACCCAGCCAAGACGCGTTCGGGCGCGGGTTGCATCCCCCACAATGGACGGCAGATCACTTGGTCGCAGCCGCAGCGGATCTTGTTCGGTGACGATCTTGACACTGCTCTGCGCCAAGAGCTGATCCAAAATATCCCCCATCCGCCATGAGATGCCAGATGCGACATTGAAGATGGTGTTTGGCTGGAGATCGTCGCTGTTCAAGGCGACGCGCGCATAAGCGCTGGCGACGTCTCGCGCGTCCAGGAAATCCCGCTCCGCGTCAAGATTGCCGACGCGAATGACCGGCGGGGCCAAACCTGCTTCAATCCGCGCGATCTGCATGGCGAAGGCAGGTACGGCAAATGCCTCGGTTTGCCCTGGTCCCGTATGATTGAAGGGGCGCAAACGAATGCATTTAAGGCCGTGACGGGAAAGCGCACCCAATGCGAGGTCGGCCGCGGCCTTGGTCACGGCATAGTCGTCCATCGGCGCAAGCAGCGCATTTTCATCAAGCGGCCGGCCAGCTTTCGCGCTCTCGCCATAGACCAGGCCCGACCCGACATAGAGCAACCAACATCCCGGTGCCTCCTCGAGAATGGCATGGGCCACGTTGAGCGCACCCTGGACATGGATGCGCCAGGTGTTTTCAGGGTCAGCCTGGGCGGCGCCAAGCGCGGCGACGGCCGCCAGGTGGACAACGTGGGTCGGCTTGTGACGGGCAATCGCCTCATGAACCGCGACCTTGTCCGTCACGTCGAGCGCAGCGATTTGACCGAACACGGGATGCGGTCCTGCGTCCTTGGAGGTCGCAATAACCGTCAGGTCGCGACCGCAGATGCTGTGCAACGCCTCATAGACATAGGGACCGACAAAGCCCCGTGCGCCCGTGATCAAAACTCGCATGCCGACCTCGCTAACCGCACCTCAAAGGTGTTGGTCACGTCTTACACGCTCAAGATCGGCTTCGACCATCTCGATGACGAGTTCCTTGAGGCTCGTCTTTGCCTCCCAGCCCAATTTCTCCTTGGCCTTGGTCGGATTGCCATGCAGGACTTCAACTTCCGCAGGCCGCAGGAAGCGTTCGTCGATGGAGACGTGATCCTCCATATTGAGACCGGCATGTTCGAAGGCGAGCTTGCAGAAGTCCCGAACGGAGACTGTCTTGCCCGTGGCGACCACATAGTCGCTTGCCGTGTCTTGCTGCACCATCAGCCACATGGCTTCGACATAGTCGCGTGCGTGGCCCCAGTCGCGCTTGGCGTCCAGGTTGCCGAGCGCCAGCTTTTCCTGCAGTCCAAGCTTAATGCGCGCGACAGCGTCGGTAATCTTGCGGGTGACGAATTCGATGCCGCGCAGGGGCGATTCATGATTGAAGAGAATGCCGCTCGACGCGTGGAGCCCAAAGCTCTCGCGATAATTGACCGTCATCCAATGTGCATAGAGCTTGGCCGCGGCATAGGGAGAGCGCGGATAAAAGGGGGTCTTTTCCGACTGGATGGGTTCCTGGATCAGCCCGAACATTTCCGAAGAGGATGCCTGGTAGAAACGGGTTTCGGGACACGTTATCCGCACCGCTTCCAGCACGTTGGCGGCGCCAATGCCCGTCACGTTGCCTGTCAAAAGCGGTTGCTGCCAAGACGATTTGACGAAAGATTGCGCGGCAAGATTGTAGACTTCGGCCGGACGAACGTCCTGGAGGACCCGGATGAGGCCGGAGAGATCGGTCAGATTGCCATCGTGAAGCACGATCTTGTCGGCGATTCCAAGCCATTTCAGCCGTGAACCGACCACATCGGCCGAGGCACTGCGCCGCAGAAGGCCGTGGACCTCGTACCCCTTCTCAAGCAGGAACTTCGAGAGATAGGCTCCATCCTGCCCGGTCACGCCGGTGATAAACGCTATTTTGGAATTCATGATGAACCTGTCTCTACTTTGTTGATCGCTATTTCAGGAATGCAAACCATCTGCCCGAAAACGGAAACTGTACCCAATTCGCAGACGTGCCCAATGGGTTGTCTTCAGGTTACGTGCGGCCATAAACATCATCGAAGCGCACGATATCGTCCTCACCGAGATATTCCCCGCTTTGCACTTCGATCATGACCAGCGGAAGAATGCCGGGATTTTCGAGGCGGTGCTTGTGGCCGCAAGGGATATAGGTGGACTGGTTGGTCGCCAGCAGGATCTCACTCTGGCCGTTGACGACCTTGGCAGTCCCGCTCACCACCACCCAGTGCTCGGAGCGGTGATGATGCGCCTGCAGGCTCAGGCGCGCGTTCGGCTTCACCTCGATCCGCTTGATCTTGAAACGCGGCCCCTCCTCCAGGACGGTGTAGGTACCCCATGGGCGATGCACGGTGCGATGCACTGTCGCTGCCTCATGCCCCTCCGCCTTGAGGCGGTTGTAGAGATCCTTGACCTCCTGCGCCTTGTCCTTGTGGGCAATCAGAAGCGCATCGGGCGTGTCGACGATCAACAGATCCGAAACACCGACAAGACCGACAAGCCGGTCTTCGCTGTGCACGTAGCAGTTCGTCGTGTCATGGAGCATGGTCTCCCCGGTCGTGCGGTTGCCGTTGTCGTCGGCTGGAACAAGCTTCGACAGAACGGTCCATGAGCCGATGTCGGACCAATCGAAGCTGCAGGGCACGAAACCCACGTTCTTTGCTTTCTCCATGACCGCATAGTCGATGGAAACAGCAGGAACAGCCGCGAAACCATCCTTGTCTATCTCAACAGTGATCCGGTCCGCGGCATCGCTTGTCCTGGCCGCATCGAGCGCCGTGCGCGCATTGGACAACACATCCGGACACAGTTCCTGCATCGCGGCGATCATGGAGCGAGCCGCAAAACAGAACATGCCCGAATTCCAGAAAAACCGACCGCTGGCGATAAATTGGGCCGCTCGTTCCGCATTCGGCTTTTCGACGAACCGAAGGACCGTATCTCCCTCGGCCTCGATATAGCCAAACCCGGTTTCAGGGCTCTCGGCCTTCATGCCAAACGTGACGATCCGTCCCGTGGCCGCGATCGCCGCCGCCTTCGCCACGGCCGCGCCAAAGCCGGCTTCGTCCATGATCAGGTGATCCGCAGGCAGCACAACCAGAACCGCGTCTGGATTGTCGCGGGCGACCTGCAACGCAGCGAGCGCGACCGCGGCTGCCGTGTCACGGCCGAAAGGCTCCAGCAGGAACGTGTTCCTTACACCTGGCGCCGCCACCTCCGCATACTCGTCCGCCGTCAGGAACAACAGATCGCGATTGGTGACCGTCACAATTTGATCAACGCCTGCAAGCCCGGCTGCACGGGCGTAGGTCCTGCGAATGAGGGTCCCGCCTCCCGGCAAGGGGATGAACGGCTTGGGGTGCAAGGCCCGCGAAATAGGCCAGAGGCGGGAACCGACACCGCCACTTATGATGACAGGAACGATATTGGTCAAAGTTCAGCTTTCCAGGATTTGAGTCCGGCTGAGGTCAAGACCCCAACCGAGCAATTCGTCTGCGCGGGATTCTGTCTTTGCCTCGATGTAGCACCGCAATTCGGGCGCGTTGCCTGACGCACGGAAGTGAACAACCTCTCCGTTGCGGGCGGTGATACGCACGCCGTCGCGATTGTCAATATCCGCCACGCCGCCCAGAACCTCGAAAAGAGTGTCGGCATAGACGGCATTCGTCGCCAGTCTCTTGAGGAAAGACGCGCTATTTTCCGCCGACACGCCTTCAAGCCGGCCACTTGCCGCGGCAAGGAATCCGAAACCGGCCGCGATCTCGGCGAGCGGGCGACCTGTCGCCGCAATCGTTGATAGCGCACAGAGAATTGGCAACAGCGAATCCCGGGTTCGCAAGGCCGCGAGCGTGCGGCCATCCTTCTCGACGGATGACCCCAGAAGAACGCCGCCATTTGCCTCGAACCCGACGACGCATTTTGCCCCTTGAGCGAGGGCCGCGCCGATACCTTCGATAACATAGGGCGAGCCTATGCGTGTGCGCACCACGGTTGCGAAATACCCGCAACGCTCCAAGGCAGAATTGGAACTGACTGGCGTGACGATGCAGTCGGCATCAAGAAAACGCGCCGTGATCGCGCCGATCAGGTCGCCGCGCACGAAACTGCCCTGCGCATCCGCCACAAGCGGCCGGTCGCCATCGCCATCAGCGGACACGATGGCATCGAAGGGCTCCGCCGCCGCCCAGTTTTTGAGAAGCGATAGATCCTCTTGCCTGAGCGCTTCGGTATCCACCGGAATGAAATGTGTGGACCTGCCGAGCGGCACCGCCTCGGCTCCCAACGCACGAAGGATATCGACGATGATGTCCCTGGCTACCGACGAATGCTGGTAGACCCCGACACGGACACCAGACAGGCTACCCGGCTGAAAGAACCCAAGAAAATGATCCCTGTAGCCTGCGGACGGTTCGGAGCCCAGTTGTACGGGTTCAACGGATGGCTGTGATCGGTCGGCTATCTGCAAGCCTGCGTGGATCGCCACAATTTCAAGCTCATCGCGCTTGTCGATCTCGCCGTCCGCCCGGTAGAACTTAAGCCCATTCCTGTCCTCGGGAATATGACTGCCGGTCACCATGATCGCCGGGGCTTTGCCTGCTGCATAAAGTGCGAGTGCTGGCGTGGGCAAGGCTCCGCAATCGACCGGCACCAAGCCGGCTTCGGCGATTGCAGCATGGACAATCCCCGCAATCTCGGGACTGGAAGAGCGAAGGTCGCGCCCAACAAGGATCTTGTCGCCCTCGCTCAATACACCACGCCCCACAAGCATGCGTGCGAAGGCAATTGTATAGGTGCGCGCCGGTGGTCCCATGAGCTCGCTGACGAGACCGCGCAGCCCGCTGGTGCCGAACTTCAAAGTCACTGATTGCTACCTTTTTCCGGGAATGCTGCCCCGGCACAAATTGCGGCAAGGGCCCTCACGTGCCGCAGCCTGCGACAGCATGAAGGCTGGCGAGCGAGAACGTCAGACTGCGCGTCGCTATAGATCAAAGCCAGCGACCTGATCTTCATATATAAGCAGTGTTTGCTTAGAGACCGCTAATATTATTGGGTACAGCCGGTTCTCATTGCCTCCAGCAAGGATGATCCCCTTCAAGAAGCTCTCCGTGAATTGCCAAGCCCCCACCTGACACCCAAGTTGCCCGTGCTTAGGTTTCACGCAATGGCTTGTCAATCTCGGACGCGGGACCGAGTTCGATTTCACCACGCTGCAGGGGATTCAGGCGACCACGGCCGTGAAAAGCTACGGAGCAAGCCTACCGAGTTCAGGCAAATCGAACGCTGATTGAAACCTCGAGCTCACTGACGATCCAGGATGCGGCGCACGACCCGCTCGGTGGATTTTCGCCATCCCGGCGCGCGCCATCCGAATACAGCCGCGAATTTCGCGCTCGACAGGCGCGAACTGGCGGGGCGCCGCGCCTTGGTCGGATAGTCCTTGGTGCCGATATCCCGCACCTGCGCCCAGGGACCGCCAGACGCCCGGCTGGTGTCCAGGATGTGACGGGCAAAGCCGCTCCAGTTGGCCTCGCCCGTGCCGGCCAGGTGATAGGTACCGAACGCACCAAAACTCTTGTCGTCATGCAGCATCGTTGCCGCATGCAGGATGGCGTCGGCGATATCGAGTGCCGAGGTGGGATTGCCCCACTGATCGGCCACCACCGAAATCTCGTCGCGGTCGGCGGCCAGCCGCAGCATGGTTTTGACGAAATTCTTGCCGAACGGGCTGTAGACCCAGGCGGTGCGCAGGATCAGGTGGCGCGGGCCGGCGGCGGCCACCGCCTGTTCGCCGGCGAGCTTGGAGGCGCCGTAGACGCCCAGCGATGCCGTCGCGTCGGTCTCGACATAGGCGTGGGAGGCGCTGCCGTCGAAGACATAGTCGGTCGAAAGATGGATGATGGGAACGCCGAGCCGCGCTGCAGCCTCAGCCACCTTGCCGGCGCCGGTTGCGTTGACCGCAAAAGCCAGGTCAGGCTCGTCCTCGGCCTGGTCCACGGCCGTGTAAGCGGCGGCCGAGACGACGATATCCGGCTTGCCCGCCGCGATGGCGTCGATGACGGTCTCGGGTCTTGCCAGGTCGAGTTCCGGACGGCCGATGGCGACGACCTCCACGCCGGCCTCTCCTTCGCCGGCCTCCAGCAGGCTCGCCGCGACCTGGCCGTCGCGTCCGGTGACGACGAGCCTCACGCGCCACCCTTGCGCGCTTCGCCCAGTCTTTCACCGGCGTAGCGCTGCTCGCGGATCGGCCCCCACCACCATTTGTTGTCGAGGAACCAGTCCACGGTTCTGGTCAGGCCGCTGTCGAAATTCTCCCTCGGCGCCCAGCCGAGTTCGCGGGCGATCTTGGAGGCATCGATGGCGTAGCGGCGGTCGTGGCCGGGGCGATCGGTGACGAAGGAGATCAGGTCGCGGTAGCGCTTGCCCCCGGCCCGGGGACGCCTGACATCGAGCAGATCGCAGATCGTCTCGACGACGGCGAGATTCGTCCGTTCCGAATTGCCGCCGACATTGTAGCTCTCGCCGGGCGTGCCCTTGGTGGCGACGAGTTCCAGGGCCCGCGCATGATCCTCGACGAACAGCCAGTCGCGCACATTGGCGCCGGCGCCGTAGACCGGCAGCGGTTTTTCATCGAGCGCGTTGAGAATGACGAGCGGGATCAGTTTTTCGGGAAAATGATAGGGGCCGTAATTGTTCGAACAATTGGAGAGCACGACCGGCAGGCCATAGGTCTCGTGCCAGGCCCGCACCAGATGGTCCGAGGCTGCCTTCGAGGCGGAATAGGGCGAGGACGGCGCGTAAGGCGTCTCCTCGACGAACATGCCGCCATCGAAAGGCAGATCGCCGAACACCTCGTCGGTGGAGACATGATGGAAGCGGAAGCGGCTTTTCCTGTCGTCGGCAAGGCCGCGCCAGTATTCGAGCGCGGCATTGAGGATCCGGTAGGTGCCGACGATGTTGGTCTCGATGAAGGCGCCGGGCCCGTCGATCGAACGGTCGACATGGCTCTCGGCAGCGAGGTTCATGACGATGTCGATATCGTCACGGCGCAGGAGATCGAGCACCGTCCTCTCGTCGCAGATATCGGCATGGGCGAAGCTGTAATTGTGCGCGTTTTCGATCGGCCGCAGCGAAGCCAGGTTGCCGGCATAGGTCAGCTTGTCGAGATTGGTCACCCGGTAGGCCGGATTGGCGCACAGATGCCGGCACACCGCTGAACCGATGAAGCCAGCCCCGCCTGTCACCAGAAAATTCATCAGGCAAACACCTCTGCGGCAGCAAGCATCGGCGCCTTGAGGTCCTTGTCCGAAAGCTGGAACCCGCCAGCGATGGACGGCCACTTGATGCCGATGGCGGGATCATCGAAACGGATCGAGCGCTCATGATCGGGCGAATAGGTGTCGGTGACCTTGTAGAGGACCTCGGTGTCGGGCACGAGCGTCACAAAGCCATGTGCAAAGCCCCTTGGCACCAGAATCTGGTTGCCCTTTTCGGCCGAAATCTCGTGAGCGATCCATTTTCCAAAGGTCTTCGAGCTGCGGCGGATGTCGACACAAACATCCAGAACCCGGCCGCGGATCACACGCAGCAATTTGTCCTGGGTGCGGGGCGCAAGCTGATAATGCAGCCCGCGCAGGACGCCCGCCGCCGCGGAATAGGAATGGTTGTCCTGCATGAAATGCAATTTTATTCCGGCCTGCGCAAAGCGCTCGGCATTGTATGTCTCCATGAAGAAGCCGCGTGCATCGCCATGCCGCTTTGGAACGATTTCCAGCACGCCTTCGAGGCCGAGGGACCTGATCTCCAACGCTCAGCTCTCCGACAGATCGGCGACGCGCCGGCGCAGATAGGCGGCATATTCATTTTTGCCCAACCGGGTTGCGCGTTGCAGCACTTCGTCTGCCGTCAGCCAGCCCTGCTCGAAGGCGATCTCCTCAGGGCAAGCAACCTTGATGCCTTGCCGGTGCTCGATCGTGCGCACGAAGGAAGAAGCGTCGTTCAGACTGTCATGGGTCCCGGTATCGAGCCAGGCATAGCCGCGCCCCAATCGGTGCACATGCAGCAGGCCGCGATCGAGATAGGCGTTGTTGACCGCCGTGATCTCGAGCTCGCCGCGGGCCGAAGGTCGAATGGACGAAGCGATGTCGACGACAGCGTTGTCGTAGAAATACAGCCCTGTGACGGCCCAGTTGGATTTCGGCTTTTGCGGCTTTTCCTCGATCGTGAGCGCGGTTCCGGTGGCCTTGTCGAAGGACACAACACCATACCGTTCAGGATCCTCGACGCGGTAGGCGAACACCGAAGCGCCGGTGTCGCGCGCAGCGGCGGTGCGGCAAAGCTGCGACAGCCCGTCGCCAAAATAGATGTTGTCGCCCAGGATCATCGACACGCTGTCCTTACCGATGAAGTCACGGCCGATGATGAAAGCTTCCGCGAGCCCATTGGGTTGCGGCTGCTCCGCATAGGAGATATCCAGCCCAAAATCCGATCCGTCGCCGAGTAAATCACGAAAAACGGGCAGATCTCGGGGCGTCGAAATAACCAGGATCTCGCGAATTTCCGCGAGCATCAGTACGCTCAGCGGATAGTAGATCATCGGCTTGTCGTATACCGGAAGAATTTGTTTAGAGACTGCCAATGTCAGCGGATAAAGGCGCGTTCCACTACCTCCCGCAAGGATAATTCCTTTCAAGAAGCTCTCCCTGACATGCCCAAATCCCCTCCGCAGCAGTGGTAGCCAAACTACACCCTGAAAAGCTGCTGCCAGCGCCCGCTTATATCCTAGAGTCGTTACCAAAATACGCCTGGTACCACTCGACGAACCGCCCTACCCCGTCGGACACCGACGTACCGGGGCCGATAGCCGACGGCGGCTTGCAGAGCCGAGGTGTCGGCGAAGGTGTCCGGCACGTCGCCGGCCTGCAGCGGCAAGAACTCGATGATGGCTTTGCGGCCAAGCGCGTTTTCCAGCGCCTCGACATAGGCGGTCAGCTTGACCGGATTGTTGTTGCCGATGTTGAAGATGCGCCACGGCGCGCTGCTCGTTGCCGGATCCGGATGACCGGAATCCCAGGCAGGGTTGCCGGCGGCAGGACTGTCGCTGGTTCGGATCACGCCTTCGGCGATGTCATCGACATAGGTGAAGTCGCGCGTGTGGTTGCCATTGTTGAACAGCTTGATCGGCTCACCGGCCAAGATGCTCCTGGTGAACAGGAACAGCGCCATGTCGGGACGCCCCCAGGGGCCGTACACGGTGAAGAAGCGCAGCCCGGTGGTCGGCAGCCCGAACAGATGACTGTAACTGTGCGCCATCAACTCGTTGGCGCGCTTGGTCGCGGCGTAGAACTGCAGCGGATGATCGGCGGGGCGGTGCTCGGAAAACGGCATGTCGGTGTTGGCGCCGTAGACGCTCGAGGTGCTGGCATAGGTGAGGTGCGCTATGCCGTCGCTGCGACAGGCCTCCAGCATGTTGGTGAAAGCGACGATGTTGCTTTCGACATAGGCGCGCGGGTTTTCCAGGCTGTAGCGGACCCCGGCCTGGGCGGCGAGATGGATCACCCGGTCGAAGGCGTGGTCGGCAAAGCAGCCGTCCACGATCTGTCTGTCGGCAAGATTGCCATGGATGAAATGATAGCCGGCATTGGTGCTTCGGCTCGCCTCGGCCAGCAGCCGCAGCCGCGCCTGCTTGATCGCGGGATCATAGTAATCGTTGACGCTGTCGATGCCGACAACCTCGTCGCCACGCTCCAGGAGCCGCCTGGCGACGTGATAGCCTATGAAGCCGGCGGCGCCGGTGACCAGAACCTTCATCAGAAGCGTCCGCCCTCGGGAATGGAGCCCTGACGTCTATGGCACGCCAAGCTTCCGACAGACCTCAGGAGCGCTTCAGCAGCGACCACACGGCCGGCACAAGGCTAGCCGCCAGCGCAACCTTGATGAGGTCGCCAACGATGAACGGCACGACGCCGAACTGCCAGGATTTTTCCGGGCCGATGAGCAGCGCCAGCCAGGCAAAGCCCATCGCCATCATCACCACTTCGGCAACCAGCATCGCATTGAAAAGCTTGATCGGGTGGCGATCCCAGCCGCGATCCGCAGCCCAGCCGACAATCGCCGCCATGACCACAAAGCCAGCGAGGTAGCCGCCGGTCGAGCCGAGCATGTAGGCAATGCCGACGCCCTTTTCCGGGGTACCCTGGAAGACCGGGAAGCCCATAGCGCCTTCAGCCATGTAGAGCAGCAGCGTGGCGACGCCGAGGCGCATGCCGAAGGCGGCGGCGATCAGCAAGACGGCGAGCGTCTGCATCGAGATGTCGACGGGGCCTAGCACAACCTTGGTCTTGGCCGACAGGGTCAAAAGCAGCGTTCCGGCGATCGCCAGCAAAAGCTGTGTTGCCAGTCGCGCCGCGCCTTCTTGCGGCAAAGCCAGAAAAACAAGCGGGCGCATCGTCGTTGCAGTTGCCATGGTCTTCCCCAATCCGATCTGTCGCGATCCGATAATCGCGGTCTCAGCGTTTTCCTATATTGGCTTGCGTGCTATGCGGCAATCGGTTTTGCCGTTCCGGGAATAATGTGCCGATATGGCTCTGAAATTCGATACCAGCTTCGAACCGCACTACGGCCGGGCCGTGAACGTGGCACCGGACGTACAGCGCGTCACGGTGCGAAATCCCAGCCCCTTCACTTTTCATGGCACCAACAGCTATGTCGTCGGGCGCGACACGCTGGCGGTGATCGATCCAGGGCCTGATGATGAGCCGCATCTTCAAACCTTGCTCGACGTGATCGCCGGCAGGCCGGTCAGCCATATCTTCGTCAGCCACACGCATCGCGACCATTCCCCGCTGGCGGCCCGGCTAAAGGAGCGCACCGGCGCTTTGGTGATGGCGGAGGGGCCGCACCGACCGGCAAGGCCATTGCATATCGGCGAGACCAATGCGCTCGACGCCAGCGCCGACACCGCTTTCGTTCCCGATATCGCACTGCCGGACGGTGTGTTGGTCGACGGCGACGGCTGGGCGATCCGCACGGTTCTGACCCCCGGCCATACCGCCAATCATGCGGTGTTCGCGCTGGAAGGAACCGGCATCCTGTTTTCGGCCGATCATGTCATGGCGTGGGCGACATCCATTGTCGCGCCGCCGGACGGAGCGATGGCCGATTACATGGCATCGCTGGACAGGCTCATCGCGCGCGACGACAGCCTGCTGCTGCCTGGCCATGGCGGGCCGGTGACGAAGCCGCGCGCTTTCATGCGCGGGCTGAAGACGCATCGCAAGATGCGCGAGCGGGCCATATTGGAGCGGGTCAGGGCCGGCGACCGGACCATTCCCGACATGGTCAGGGCAATCTATCGCGACACCGATCCCCGGCTGCATGGCGCCGCCGGACTGTCGGTGCTTGCCCATCTCGAAGACCTGGTGGCGCGCGGCATGGTGTCGACGGACGCCGCCCCCGCTATCGACGGCATTTTCACGCCAACTCGGTAGGCCTGTCTGGCCCGGACGCCACCTGCCCTGGTCACAGGCACGGGATCCGAGGAAAAATGACTATTCGGCAGGCGCCGCCCCGACCTGGCCGGCGACTTCCTGATCGAGTTCCGCCAGGAAATCGGTGACGCGCGCGGCATTGTCGCCAAGGTCGTAGCGGCCGTAACGCGAGGCCGACCGCATGTCGACGATCACCGTATCGCCGTCGTCCGTCACACGGATCGCCACATCGGCCGGAAGGCCGAGCACGAAGCCCTTGGCGACAGCGGTAATGGTGACGTCGCTTTGCCCGGCGAGGTCGGGATAGGGTTCGGAAAGCTCCCAGCTGCGCCGGTCGAGCACGGTTTCGACGGCATTGACGATGGTCTCGAATGGCAGGTCGTAGCTGCGCGCGGTGACCAGCGGATAGCTGTCGGTCTGCAGCCTCTGTTCGCCTGGTGTGGATGGGACAAGCACATTCATGTCCTTTGTCCGGTCGCTGACGTCGAGAGCGGGCGGATCTTCGAAATCGGTCGAGATGTCCCGGAGCGGCGGACAGATCGTCGCCCAGTAGGCGGCAACGCCATAGGGAACCAGCACCAGCAGTGCCAGCAAGGCGCCGACGGTCAGGTCGCGGCCACCGCGGTCACCAAATTTCCATAGCCTCGAAAAGGCAAAGGCGGCAAACAGCAGCGCCAGCGCCGCCAGCAGCGCGACAACGCCCAGCACCCACAGGAACACCGGCGTTTCGACGAGATCGAAGCGATGGCCGACGAAGTCGGTCAGCAAAAGCACCGCTGAAAATGCGCCGATGCGCCGCGACCAGCCGGCAGCCTTCGACGTTCGCCGTTCGGGAATGCTAACCATTGTTCTCTGCGCTGCCCCAACCCGGACGGAGGTTTAGTGCCTTTTCGCGACGGCTTGAAGCCGAAACACGCAACATCCCGTCAATCCGTCGGCAAGCGATAATCCCTGAACTGCTGGCGCAAGGTGATCTTTTGGATCTTGCCGGTGGCGGTATGCGGTATTTCGCCGACGAAGGCGACATCGTCGGGCATCCACCACTTGGCCACCTTGCCGTTCATGAAGTCGAGAATGTCCGCCTTGGTCGGCTCCTTGCCCGGCTTGGCAACGACGACCAGCAAGGGCCGCTCGCCCCATTTCGAATGATGGACGCCGATGGCCGCCGCTTCTGCTACGTCCGGATGGCCGACGGCCAGATTCTCAAGATCGATGGTCGAAATCCATTCGCCGCCGGACTTGATGACGTCCTTGGCCCGATCGGTGATCTGCATGTAGCCGCCGGCGTCGATGTGAGCGACGTCTCCAGTGTCGAACCAGCCGTCCTCATCGAACTGCTCCGTGCCGACGCCACCATAATAGGCGCGAGCGACGGCGGGTCCACGCACCTTCAGGCGGCCAAAGGTCTTGCCATCCCAAGGTTGCGGATTGTTCTCGTCGTCGGTCACCTTCATTTCGACGCCGAAGGGCGGGTAGCCCTGCTTCTGCTTGACATCGAGCCGGGCCTCGCCCTGGAGATCGGCATATTCGGGCTTCAAGGTGCACAGCGTGCCGAGCGGCGACATTTCGGTCATGCCCCAGGCATGGATGACCTGGACGTCGTAATTGTCCTGGAATTTCGTCATGATCGCACGCGGGCAGGATGAGCCGCCGATGACGACCTTGTTCAGGTAGGGCAGCTTCTTGCCGGTCTCCTCCAGATATTGCAGCAGCATCATCCATACGGTCGGCACAGCGGCACTGAAGGTGACCTTCTCGGTGTCGAGCAACTCATAGATCGAGGCGCCGTCCATCTTGCAGCCGGGCATGACCAGCTTGGCGCCGATCATCGGGCCGGCCTGGCCAAGGCCCCAGGCATTGGCGTGGAACATCGGCACCACCGGCAGGATCGTGTCGCGCGACGACAGGCCCATCGCGTCCGGCATGGCGGCGATCATGGCGTGCAGCACGTTCGAGCGATGGCTGTAGACGACGCCCTTGGGATCGCCTGTCGTGCCCGATGTGTAACACATGCCGGCGGCGGTGCCTTCGTCGAAGGTCTTCCAGGCGAAATCGCCATCGACCTCGTCAAGCCAGTCCTCATAGGCGACGGCATTGGGCAAGGTCGTTTGCGGCATGTGCGCCTTGTCGGTCAGCACAATCACCTTTTTCAGCGATTTGACGGCACCGGCGATCTTCTCGAGCAACGGTATGAAGGTGAGGTCGACGAAGACGGCCTTGTCCTCGGCATGGTTCATGATCCAGACAATCTGCTCGGGAAACAGGCGCGGATTGAGCGTGTGATAGATCGCGCCGACGCCCATGATGCCGTACCAGGCCTCGATATGGCGCGCCGTGTTCCAGGCGAGCGTGGCGATGCGGTCGCCCAACCCATAGCCGTCTCGCTCCAGCCGCTGGGCGACCTTGAGAGAACGACGATGGATGTCGGCGTAGGTGGTGCGCACGATCGGTCCCTCGATCGAGCGCGACACGATCTCGCGCATCCCATGTTGCCGTTCAGCGTTGTCGATAAGCTTGTGGCACAGCAGCGGCCATTCCTGCATCAGCCCCAGCATCTGATTCCTCCTCCCTCGCGCATTTTGCGTCGTAGCTTTGGTTCATTGTGAAGCGAACCGGCGGATTGTCCAGTCACCCGCTTGCGCGGCGAATGAATTTCAGAGTTCCTGCCGCAACGGCAAGCGGTTGAATTCTGGCATGTTTTGGATTTCGGGTTGCTGGGCACTCGTGCCACCGCGATGGCAGGAGTGTCAAAGCCACCGCAATGGTGGCAGTGTCCTACCCCGCGAAATGACCGGGAAATCCGCCACAATCCGGCCATCGTCGGCGTTAAGGTTCGTTAACGGGCAAGGGGCGATTGGCGACTGAAAGAGGTTCGCATGGACGCGCAGATCGACGACAAGGCCCTTGAGAGCACACTTGCCGAAAGTCTGGCCGATCTGGTGCCGGACGAAAAGACTGTTTCCGAAGACGAATTTGTTGAAGTTGTCGGCGGCGCGCTCGAAGCGGTCGGCGGCACGCTGCTGTTCAAGATGTGCGTCAAGAATGAAGGGGAAGGCCAGCACGTCGCGGCCGCCTCCGTCGGCGCTGGCGGCAATCGCCAGTTCCTGCTGCTCACTCTGCCGACCGGCGGCGGTTCGCTGAAAGTCGAAACCGTTTCGAGAAGCAGCAATCCGGTGGCGGGCATCGCGGCCGCCTATGCCGGACTGATGGACGCATTCAAAACCGCCGCCTGAGCCTCGGCTGACACGCGAAAGCACGCCAGGCCTCGGCGACTGGCGCTCGTATTCGTGATGCGAACGCCCTTGTGCAACAGCTGTGTCCGCCACACTTTAAGGTGCCAGGCAAGGAGAACAGCATGGACAAGATCGCCAACCCGGCACCCGGCTTCCAGCGCAATCCCGACAAGATCATCACCATCGAGCCCTATGTCGGCACCGTCACGGTGCGCGCCGGCGACACGGTCATAGCGTCGTCCACCAAGGCCAAGGTGTTGACGGAGGCTCCCTATTCCCCAGCCTTCTATATTCCATTCGCCGACATCGATTTCGACAGGCTGAGCGGCACCGAACACTCGACCCATTGCCCCTACAAGGGCGATGCCAGCTATTGGAGCGTGCTGCCTGCCGGCGAGGCCGGGCAGAACGCGATGTGGGCTTACGAGCGGCCTTTCGACGAAATGACCGAGATCCGCGACCACGGTGCGTTCTACGCCAGCAAGGTAACGATCGAAGCCACGCCCGGCTGAACGGTCGCCAAGGACAAGACAGCGCTACCGGTTAGTCCGTCGTACCATGATTGCCTGTGCCATCGGCGTCGTCGAGGCGCACAAAGGTCATGCCTTTTTCCTTCAGCGCCAACAGGCCCTGAACCACACCCTCGCCGGCGGCATGGGTCGGCTGGTTGATGTGTGAGATGATGACGTCGCCGTCCTTGGCCGCGGCGATGCGTCTGGCTGTTTCCTTGGCGCCCAGCAGCGAGCCGCCATCACCATTGATCGAGAAGCCGGCAATCTTGAAGCCGAGCTTGCGGATCATCGCGATCGCCGAGGGGCTGTACTCGGCGGTTGCACCGCGGAACCATTTCGGTGCCGGCTCGCCGGTCCTGGCCAGGGCCGCAGCCCCCGACTCGACCTCGGCCAGCACAGCCTCCGGGCTGCCGGCGCTGCGGATGCCATAAATCTTCTGCGGCGTGTCGACCGCCGGAACATGGCGCCCGCCGTGATTTTCCAGCTCGAACAGGTCGGGATGCGCCCGCATGATCTCGACTGCCGCAGCGTTGCGCTTCAGCCAGATGCCGGTGACGAAAATCGTGGCGGGGATCTTGTTTTCCACCAGCGCCGAGAGAATGCGTGTGTCGGTCTGTCCGCCGCAGGCATCGAGCGTGAGCGCAACGCGGCCGGCGCCGCTTGCCGCGGGCTTGATGTGCAGCGTGGGTTCGACCAGCGGGGCGGCATGGACGCCGGATACCACCGCCAACGACATGGCGATCATGCAGAGATGTCTTTGCAGCAGACGCATCAAACCGAGTTCCCTATTGGAGCAGTTCACCGTTTCGCTGAAACGGTGACCCGCCCCAACTCCTTGTTTTGGAGCAATTCCTGACGGAAAACCGCTTCACACTTTTCCTGGAATTGCTCTACCGATTTCAAGCCGGTATCCCAAGACCCGCATGAAGGCGGAAATCGGGACGATGGATAGCAGAAAAATGCCCGGCGCGGCAATTTGACCGCGCGCTGGTGCACGAGCCATTCGACAGCCTTCGATGTTCGATCGCCGCTCAGACAGCGCGTTCCCGCTTCATCTCGGTGCGCGCGAGGAGCTCGCGCGCCGCTTCGACGACAGGTTTCACCTCAAGCCGCCACACGCAGCACGCCTTGCTGGGGTCCTTCGGGCTGCATAGGTCCTTGGCTACGCAGTCGCACGGCATCGATGGCCGAAGCGCGATGCTGGGCACGCCGACAGGCCCCCAGCGCGACGGATGCGTCAGGCCGAAAAGTCCGACAACCGGTGTGCCCGCGGCGGCGGCCATATGCATCGGACCGCTCTCATTGCCAAGAAACAGCCGCGCCTGTTCGAGAACAGCCAGCAAGGTCTCAAGCGACAGCGTCCCGACAAGGTCGACGACCGGCGTCGCCGTTCCGGCGATGATCCGCCTGGCAGCCTCGCGTTCGTCAGGGCCTCCCACCAGGGCAACGGCCAATCCGCTGTCGGTGGCAATCTCGTTGATCGCCTCGGCAAATCGTTCCGGCTGCCATTGCCGGCCCTTGAAGCTCGCACCCGCATGCACGGCGACGAAGCCGTTCGGGTGGAGACGGTGCTTGCTGAGAAGCGCCAGGGCTTTCATGGTCTCCGATGGCAGCGGCTGAATGCTTGGCACCGTCACACGCAGATCGATGCCAAGCGCTTCAAGGGGCGACAGATAGCGATAGACAAAATGCTGGCCGCCAAATCCCTGTGGTTTTGCAAACAGATTGGCGGGCTGCCGCTCCAGCAGTTTCAGGGGCCTCTCGGGCGGATTGTAGCCGATGCGTGTCTTTGCGTTGACGAGCCCGCTGACGAGGCGCGAGGTCTTGGAATCAGTCAGGTCGATCGTCAGGTCGAAGCGGAAGCGGCGCAGAGCCCGCACCATGGCATAGAGCTCTTTCCCACGCTCCAGCGGGGTGCCCCGCATGCGGGACCGCCTGAACGCCACCACTTCGGAAGCGATGCCATGCGCCACCACGAAACTCTCGAAGTGCGCTTCGCAGAGGAACACGATCCTGGCGCCCGGGAATTCGAGTTGCAGGTTCCTGGCGAGCGTCGAGGCGAGAACAATATCGCCGATGAACTTCGTTTGAATGATCAGGATCGAGCGAAATGGCGCGGGTGAGATCTGCAACATGTGATTCCGGGTGCAATTGGCGGGCCATCCGCAAATTGGGCAGGAACAATGTCGAGATTACGCAATGCCTTCAGCACATTCGCGTGAGTTTTCATACAAAATCGTAAGCTTTGATTCCCCTATCCACGTCGCGTTTTCGCCACCTGCACCGCGGCTTGCGCGGCCGCTAGCCTGGCGATCGGCACGCGATATGGCGAGCACGACACATAGTCGAGACCGACCTCCTCGCAGAAACGGATCGATGCGGGGTCGCCGCCATGTTCGCCGCAGATGCCGAGCTTGATGTCGGGCCGGGTCGCCCTGCCCTTTTGCGCCGCCATGCGCACCAGTTCGCCGACGCCGTCGATGTCGAGCGAGACGAATGGGTCCTGCTCGATGATGCCCTTCTGGCGGTAGGTCTCCAGGAACGAGGCCGCATCGTCGCGTGAGATGCCAAAGGTGGTCTGGGTAAGATCGTTGGTGCCGAAGGAGAAGAATTCGGCCGATTCGGCGATGACATGAGCACGAATCGCCGCGCGCGGCAGCTCAATCATGGTTCCGGTCAGGTAGTCGATCTTGACGCCGGTCTCGTCCATGACGCTCTTGGCGACCGCATCGATGCGCGCCTTCACATAGTCGAGTTCCTTCACCAGGCCGACCAGCGGCACCATAATCTCAGGCACGACCAGCGCGCCGGCCTTCTTGCCGGCCTCGACGGCGGCCTCGAAAATGGCGCGCGCCTGCATCTCGGCGATCTCGGGATAGGAGACGGCCAGCCGGCAGCCGCGATGGCCGAGCATCGGGTTGAATTCGTGCAGGGCCTCGGTGCGCTGCCTGAGTTTGTCGGGCGACACATTCATGACGGCCGCGACCTCGGCGATTTCGGCTTCGGTCTTGGGCAGGAATTCATGCAGCGGCGGATCGAGCAGGCGGATCGTCACCGGCAGGCCGGCCATGATCTCGAACAATTCCAGGAAATCCGAGCGCTGCATGGGCAGAAGCTTGGCAAGGGCGGCACGCCGCTCCTTTTCGGTGTCGGCCAGGATCATCTCGCGCATGGCGACGATGCGCTCGCCGTCGAAGAACATGTGCTCGGTGCGGCAGAGACCGATGCCTTCGGCGCCGAAAGAACGCGCCATGCGGGCGTCGAGCGGCGTTTCGGCGTTGGTGCGCACCTTCATGCGGCGCACCGCGTCGGCCCATTCCATGATGGCGGCGAAATCGCCTGATAGTTCGGGCTGCAGCATCGATACGGCGCCCTTCAACACCTGGCCATTGCTGCCATCGATGGTGATGATGTCGCCCTTGCGGAACGTCTGTCCCATCGAGAGGAGCGTGCCGGCCTTGTAGTCGACGCGCAGCGAGCCGGCGCCAGACACGCAAGGCTTGCCCATGCCGCGCGCGACGACGGCGGCATGGCTGGTCATGCCGCCGCGCGTGGTCAGGATGCCCTCGGCCGCATGCATGCCGTGGATGTCCTCCGGGCTGGTTTCGATACGCACCAGGATCGCCTTGCGGCCTTGCGTCTTCAGATCCTCGGCATCCCCGGAGGAAAAGACGATCTCGCCGGTGGCGGCTCCGGGCGACGCCGGCAGGCCGACGCCGATGACGTCACGCGCGGCCTTCGGGTCGATGGTCGGGTGCAGCAACTGGTCGAGCGAGGCGGGGTCGATGCGCGCGACGGCTTCCTCCTTCGTGATCAGGCCGTCCCTTGCCATTTCGACCGCAATCTTCAACGCTGCCTTGGCGGTGCGCTTGCCCGACCGGGTCTGCAGCATCCACAATTTGCCGCGCTCGATGGTGAATTCGAGGTCCTGCATGTCGCGGTAGTGCTTTTCCAGGCTGTCGGAGATGGTGACGAAGGACTGGAACGCGTCCGGCATCAGCTTCTGCAGCGAAGGCTTGTCGGAGCCGGCGGCGATGCGGGCGGCCTCGGTGATGTTCTGCGGCGTGCGGATGCCGGCAACGACATCCTCGCCCTGCGCGTTGACCAGGAACTCGCCATAGAGCTGCTTTTCGCCGGTCGACGGGTTGCGGGTGAAGGCGACGCCGGTGGCCGAGGTCTCGCCCATATTGCCGAACACCATGGCCTGGACGTTGACCGCCGTGCCCCAGCTTTCGGGGATGTCGTGCAGACGCCGGTAGGTGATGGCGCGGTTGTTCATCCAGCTCGAGAACACCGCACCGATGGCGCCCCAGAGCTGTTCGTTCGGATCCTGCGGGAAGGGTTTGCTGAGCTCCTCCTCCACCTTGGCCTTGTAGAGTTCGATGACGCCCTGCCATTCGGCTGCCGTCAACTCGGTGTCGAGTTCATAGCCCAATCCGCCCTTCTGGTCCTCCAGGATTTCCTCGAACACCTCGTGGTCGAGGCCCATGACGACATCGGAATACATCTGGATGAAGCGGCGATAGCTGTCATAGGCAAAGCGGGCGTCGCCGGAATCGGTGGCCAGCGCCTCGACGGTCTCATCGTTCAGCCCGAGATTGAGCACGGTGTCCATCATGCCGGGCATCGACGCGCGGGCCCCGGAGCGCACCGACACAAGCAGCAGCTTCGACGGATCGCCGAACCGGCGGCCGGTCAGCCGGCCGATCTGATCGAGCGCTACCGCGACATCGGCTTCCAGGCCCGCCGGATAGGCACGGCCATTGGCGTAATAGGCGTTGCAGACCTCGGTGGTGAGGGTGAAGCCCGGCGGCACCGGCAGGCCCAGGCTGCACATCTCGGCCAGGTTGGCGCCCTTGCCGCCCAGCAGATTCCTGTCGCTGGCACGGCCTTCCGCCGCACCATCGCCAAAGGTGAAAACCCATTTGGTCATGCTTTGCGCTCCGGTTGCAGGAGATTGGAAAGATTGGCGAAACGGAAAGTTCCGCCCTGCTCCGACTTTGGAGCGATATGATGCTGCAGTGCGAAAGGCAAGCGCCGGCAAAGCCGTCCTGCCGCTACAATCGATTAAGAAAAAGCCTCGCCCGGACATGCGGCAAAAAGACTTGCCACCTCACGGTTCGACGACTAGAACATAAAGGGAACGTAGAGGTGCCCATGAAACTGACTGGAAAACTCGACTATCTGGAAATGTCGGCGACCGGCGGCACGCTGGACCGGTTGAAGGCTTTCTACAGTTCCGCCTTTGCCTGGTCGTTCACCGACTATGGGCCGACCTATTCGGCCTTTTCCGAAGGCCTGGACGGCGGTTTTCAGGCCGATGCCGCAGAAGCACCGGCCAAGCCGCTGCCCGTGCTCTATAGCGACAACCTCGAGGAAACCTTTGGCGCCGTCGAAAGCGCCGGCGGCACGATCGTCAAGCCGATCTTCCCGTTCCCCGGCGGCCGGCGCTTCCACTTCGTCGATCCGGCCGGGAACGAGCTGGCTGTCTGGGGTGAATAGCCCGCTCGGACAGGATCCGGTGGCATTGTGGACTGCTCGATTTGGGCGTTCTTGCCCTCGCTCATAAAGCATTGTGCTTTTCGGCTGCTCTGCTAATAACGCGCCGCACAAGCGACTCTGACGGCTATTGGGGCGTCGCCAAGTGGTAAGGCATCGGTTTTTGGTACCGACATTCCCAGGTTCGAATCCTGGCGCCCCAGCCAGTTCATGATTGTGTATTTAAATCAATATCTTAATGAACTTTTCATCAGGGCACCAGACTAGGCCCGCTTGGCAACGAACCGCATGAACCGAGGCGACTGCTTGCCGCAGTTGAACAGCAGATCGAGGATCGACACCTGGTGAATGAACCCCTCCCAGAGCTGGGGATAGGCAGGATAGCCCTCGTAGTCGAACCATTCGAGATCGATGCCCTTGAGCTCGAAGACGTCGGGCACGATGTAGTCCTTCGCGGACGGCCCGGAAACGTAGACCGTCCCTCCGGCCTGGGCACAAATGTCGGCCAACCGCTCGGTTTTCGCACCGTTGAGCTGGTACGCGCTGGACGATGTGATGGCCGTAGTGATCCCCAAATACCCGCATATTGCCGCGATGAAGCAGCGGTTCAGCTCCGATATGTGCGTGTAGTGGCGGCTATAGAGCGGCTCCAGCCATTCGGCTATTTCCGAAAAGCAGCTCGCCCGGCGATAGTTCAGCTGCAGCTGCCGCCAGTGCGATTGAGCCCAGTCGGCGCCGTCTATCTCGGTCTCGAAAATCTTCTGAAGGTATTTTCCCTTGGTCACGACAGGCACGGTCAGCCATTGGGGCCCAGTGGGCGTCTTGATCTTGTTGCGATTGCGCCAGTCGCGACGGGTATATTGCATGTCGTCGTAGAGGATGAACTCGTCGACCGAAGCGATGAGGTCGAAATATCCCTTCCAGGGGATATAGTTCGACTGAAGAATGGCCACCCGCTTCGTCATCTGCCCGCAGCTTCACTCACCAAGAATCATGGGAATAGCTCAACGTCCTTGCGGATTGTTCAGCGGTGACCGGCGCTCAGCACCGCGGCCACGCCCTCCTGGGCGGCGAGACTGAGGCCATACCACAGCGGCAGTCTGATCAGGCGCGCTGCGGCTCCGGTGGTGACCCGCAGGTCGCCGTGGGTCCGGCAGTAGCGTCGGCCAGCCGGCGCTTCGTGCAACGGAACATAGTGGAAAATGGCGTCGATGCCATTTTCCCGAAGACGGGCCAGCACGCCGCGCCTGTCCACTCCTTCGGGCAGCAGCACGTAGTAGAGATGCGCATTGTGTTCGCACTCGGCCGGAACGATTGGCCGGCGAAGCAGCCCGGCCTGCTCCAGCGGCGCCAGCAGCTCGTGATAGCGGTTCCATACCCGCAAACGCTCCGCGGTGATCGATTCCGCATCCTCGAGCTGGGCGAGCAGGAATGCCGCCAGCAAATCGCTGGGCAGATAGGAGGAGCCGACGTCCTGCCAAGTGTATTTGTCGACCTCGCCACGGAAGAACCGGCTGCGGTCGGTTCCCTTTTCGCGGATGATCTCAGCCCGTTGGCTGAGTTCTGGGTCATTGATCAGCAGCGCGCCGCCCTCACCCGAAATCAGGTTCTTGGTCTCATGGAAGCTTAGCGTCCCCAGATCGCCGATGCTGCCGAGCGGCCGCCCCTTGTAGCGCGCCATCGCACCCTGGGCAGCGTCTTCGACGACCTTCAGCCCGTGCCGGTGCGCGATATCGAGTATGGTGTCCATCTCGCAGCCCACTCCGGCATAGTGGACCACCACGATCGCCCGTGTCCTTGGGGTGATCGCGGCCTCTATCAGGCGCTCGTCAAGATTGAGGGTATCCTCTTATGTCGACGAATACCGGCACGCCGCCGCGCAGCACAAACGCATTCGCCGTCGATGTGAATGTGTAGGACGGCATGATGATTTCGTCGCCGGGAACAATATCCAGCAAGAGCGCCGACATCTCCAGCGCCGCCGTGCATGAATGGGTCAGAAGCGCCTTTGCGCACCCGACATGCTCCTCGATCCAGGCATGGCAGCGTTTGGTGAAAGCCCCGTCACCGGACATGTGCTGGGCTACCCGCGCCTCAGCGATGTAGAGCATCTCCCGCCCGGTCAAATGCAAGCGATTGAATGCAACAGGCAGCGACCCTGCCGTCCGCAAAGGCTTGTTCAAAGAATCGGACACTGTCGTCCCCCCGCCAAACGGCGCTACTGGTGTCGCCGAAAGAAAGTACCTCCTGTACTTCAACCAGGACAGTTCCATTAATTGCCGGCTTGAGCAAGCCAACTTGGGAAATTGGACGTGAGAACATCCGATTTTGGCGCTGAGGGGGTAGAATGAAGGACGCCAGGTTGACGGTGTTGCTTTTCCTGGGGCAACGATAGCTGAAATGAGACGTCGGGCGGAAGCGCCTGGCGCAGCAATGGACCGATTCTCCTTCATGAAGCTTTCCGTCGTCAGCACGCTCTACAAATCAGAGCCCCATATCGCCGAATTTTGCGACCGGGTCTCTGCCGCGGCGCGTCGCCTGGTCGGGGATGAATTCGAGATCATCCTCGTCAATGACGGCTCCCCCGATGGCAGCCTCGACCTCGCCGTCGCGCGTAGCACGGTTGATCGGCACGTGACCGTCATCGACCTGTCGCGGAATTTCGGCCACCACAAGGCGATCATGACCGGGTTGGCCCACGCCAAGGGCGATCGGGTGTTCCTCATCGACAGCGATCTCGAGGAAGAGCCCGAGTGTCTGCTGCCCTTTGCGGAGCAGATGTCGGAACAGAAACTCGATGTGGTCTATGGGGTGCAGGAATCTCGCCGTGGCGGCGCCTTTGAACGATGGACCGGCGCGCTATTCTTCACAATCAATGACTGGCTGAGCGACTTCCATCTGCCGCGCAATCTGGTGATCGCGCGGCTCATGACTCGCGCTTACGTTGCCGCGCTCGTCAGCCATCAGGATCATGAGTTTATCATCGCTCATCTGTTTCAGCTGACCGGTTTTCGTCAAGACTCACAGGTCGTCGTCAAGCACGCCCTGTCCCCTACGACGTATTCGATCAGTCGCCGCATTCAAATGGCGGTGCGTTATCTTATGACGACATCAACCAGAATTCTTTACTTGATATTGTATTTTGGATTAACGATTTCACTTTTATCGGTATTGACGATGGCATTTTATCTCATGAGATATCTCGTCCATGGCATTGGCGTTACCGGATTTACATCCATAATCATTTCCATTTGGTTCTTCGGCGGCATGACGATGCTTGTCCTTGGCCTTCTCAGTGTCTACATTGCCAATATATTGTCCGAAACCAAACGTCGTCCCTACACGATAATTCGAGATATTCATCGCGGCGCAGCGATGGGTGTCGAGGGGCAGGCCGATGGCAATGCCGTCGCTGAAGATCGATCATCCCTTGGGTCAGAGCGTGTTCGCGACTAGCTAGTCTTCGACGCCATCACGCTCGGCATTCTGTACTGCTCTGCCAAGTGTTCTTTCCAGCCAGTCGACCACCGATACCCCCTCGGCCGCCGCCGCATCCAGCAGCTGGTCGCGCAATTCGGGAGAAACGCCCTCCAGTTTGCCGAAATAGCGGGTCCGGTGCGATCCGCCCCGTCGCCCGGGGAATGTGACGTCGAGATCGAGCGGCGGCTCTCCCTGGCCCTTCACGAAGCTGATCAGATAGAAGGACCCGCCGAGAATCCACCGGCAGGCGACCTGTCGCGCATCGACCGGGATGCAGTCCAGCGGCGCACGATGGCGAAACAGGGGATCGGAGTTTTCCAGGATCTTTGCGAATTCGCTGTTCGCCAGCCAGGGCGCGATTCCTTCGTCGCCGACCACGACCCGTCCGTTCGGCTTCACGACGCGGGTGATTTCAGCCAGGGCCTCCTTGTGGTCGGGGAACAGATTGAAGCCGCCGAAATGATAGGCCGCATCGAAGAAGCCGTCGGCGAAAGGCAAATGCATCACATCGGCGCAGAACAACTGCAGGCGTGAAGTGTCCTTCTTCGCGCGATGCAGGCGACCCTGGCCCGTCAGCAGCATCTCGAATGAGAGGTCGCCGGCAAACACGTCAATGGGCATATCGAGCAGATGGATGGTGTCGCGGCAGGTCCCGCAGCCAATTTCGAGCACCTTGCTATCCGGCCGAAGCTCGAGCTGGGCAAACATGTCCCGGCGCGTTTGCTCCTCGTCCGCCAGCAGCGTGGCAAATAGTGCCTCGATGCCGCGATCATATTCGCTTGCCCGCTCGCGGTAATAGGCCTGGCTCTCGGAAGAGGCCTGCACCTCGCCGGAGCGGATGAGCAGTTGCGGAATGTCGTCGATCAGGGGATAGCGCTCGTCTGGCCCGCCCAGCAAAGCGGAGCCGTCCGGCGCCTCTGTCAGCGGCTGCCTAGTCAAGGGGAAACAAAGTTCAATTCCGGTATCATTCGCGGAACCGTCCATTTAGACTTGGATTCACGATTCTGTGAGCGAAAACCCACTGATGGTTATGCCCATGACGTCTATTGGCACCCCGGCAACGGACAGAAGCGGGGCAATGTTGCTTGAGGTCGCCCGCTACTATGGCGACAAGGTGCAGGCGCACGGCCCCAGCCCCAAGGGTGTGGATTGGAATACAGAAGAAGGCCAGATCCTTCGCTTCAGGCAATTGGCATCGTTGATCGACCTGCCGGGCGACTTCACGGTCAACGATCTGGGGTGCGGCTACGGTGCTTTGCTGCCGTTCCTCGCCGATCGCTTTCCCGGCGTACGATACTATGGCTGCGATGTGGCTGCAGAGATGATCGAAGCAGCGGCCACACTTTTTGGTGATCGTTCCCAAGCGCAGTTTGCCGTCGGATCAGTGCCGGCGCAGATTGCCGATTTCGGCTTTGCGAGCGGTATCTTCAACGTCAAGCTCACACGTCCGGACGATGAATGGGCGGCTTATCTGGAGTCGACGCTGGATGTCCTCCATGCCACCAGCCGGCGCGGCTTCGCCTTCAATTGCCTTACCTCCTATTCGGATATGGACAAGAGAAGAGCCGATCTCTTCTATGCCGATCCAAGGCAGCTTTTCGACATCTGCAAGAAAAAATATGCGCAGCGCGTGGCATTGCTGCACGATTATGGTCTCTATGAATTCACCATCCTGGTCAGGAAGTCATGAAGCGGCCCATCGTCATATTCGGAGCAGGCGATATCGCTGAACTCGCCCACTACTATTTTACGCGCGATTCCTCTTACGACGTCACCGCCTTTACCGTGGACAGTGCATTCCTGACCCAGGATCGGCTGGCGGGCCTTCCTGTCGTGCCATTCGAGACATTGACCCGGGACTATCCGCCGAGCAGCCATAGTGCGTTCGTGGCGCTCAGCTACAGCAAATTGAACGAGGTTCGCCGCGAAAAATACCTGGCGCTCAAGGCGCTGGGCTACGATTTCGCCAGCTATGTCAGTTCCAGGGCAACAGTCCTCAACGACGGTAAAATCGGCGAAAACTGCTTCATTCTCGAGCACAACGTCATTCAGCCTTTCGCATCTATCGGCAACAATGTGACGCTGTGGAGCGGCAATCACATCGGGCACCACTCGCGCATTGCCGATCATTGCTTTCTTGCCTCGCATATCGTGGTCTCGGGCGGGGTCGATATTGGCGAGGCCTGTTTCCTGGGTGTCAACGCGACGCTGCGCGATCATATCCGTGTGGGCGAGAGGTGCGTGATCGGCGCCGGAGCGCTAATTCTGGCGGATGCGGCGCCCGACGGGGTCTATCTCGGCAACGCCACGGAGCGGTCTAAAGTGCCGAGCTCGCGGCTGAGAAAGATATGACGCGATTACGCTTCAAGCGCGCCGGATTGGTATGCCGGCCGGGCGGCTCGCCCTGGGAGCGTTCGCATTGCCAGAACCCCTTTGCCCAGAGGCTGGGCAACGAAACATACCGCATTCATTTTGCAAGTCGCGATGACAGCAATCGCTCGCGAGGCGGCTGGGCCGAGGTCGCCGCGACCGCTGACGGCCTGACCCAGATCGCCCGCTCGGAGCGTCCATCCCTCGATATTGGCCAGCCGGGGACATTTGATGATGCGGGCGCCATGCCCGGCTGTCTCGTCAATCACGAAGGTCGCTTGCTGCTCTACTATACCGGCTGGTCACTCACCCGCACGGTGCCATTCACCTTCGCAGTCGGGATCGCGGAATCGCGCGACGGAGGCCGGCATTTCGATCGTCTGTCCGAAGCGCCTGTGCTCGGCCGCAACCACTACGATCCCCTGCTTGCCGGCGCGCCCTGGGTGCTCGTCGAAGACGGCAATTTCCGCATGTGGTATGTGTCCGGCCTGCGATGGGAGGTCGACCCGGAAGGGAAGAATGCTCCTATCCACTACTACACCGTCAAGCACGCGACGAGCCGCGACGGCATGAATTGGACGACCAACGAGCAAATCTGCCTGCCCTTCCATGAGGGAGAGCACGCCATCGCCCGACCGGTCGTGCAAAGGACCGATGCCGGCTACGAAATGCTCTATTGTGCAAGGCGTTTGGGCGAAACCTACCGAGTGTACCGCGCCACATCCGTCGACGGGGTACACTGGGAGCGCGACAGGGTGCCACTGCTCGACACCAGCGCCAGCGGATGGGATTGCGAGATGGTCTGCTATGCCAGCCTGTTGCACACCGCGGAGGCCAGCTTCCTGCTCTATAATGGCAATGGTTATGGGAGGGATGGGGTCGGGGTCGCTATCCTGGAACCATGACGGAACGGTCGACAGTGCCGCGTTCGCGGCTCAGGGGGATATGACCCCGTGCGATGGGAGAAGCTCGGCCGCCTGTTCTGCCCGACCGGTGATGTCGATTGGATGCGCTCGCACGCCACCATGCCGATCGCCGAGCACGTTTCGGGCAATCTGTTCAGAATCTATTTCGGCTCTCGGGATGCATCGCAACGCTCGCATACCGGCTATGTCATCGTCGATCTGTCGTCGCCGGCGCGGATCCTCGAGGTAGCCCGGTCGCCTGTCCTGGTGCCGGGAGCCCTCGGCGAATTTGACGACAGCGGCGCCCTGGCGAGTTGGCTCACGGTCGCGGGTCCGACGCGATATCTCTACTATGTCGGCTGGAATCTGGGCGTCACCGTTCCCTTTCGCAACGCCATCGGCCTCGCCACGGCGCCGCCCGATGGTTCGTTTTCACGGTTCGCCGCGGGTCCGCTGGTTGATCGCTCGATGACAGAGCCGCATTTTGTCGGCAGTTGCTGTGTGCTGCATGAGGCCGGCCTCTGGCATATGTGGTACACGTCCTGCGTCGATTGGAGCCCATCGGCGAATGGACCAATCCATCGCTACCACATCAAATATGCGAGCTCCGACGACGGCATCCACTGGCGCCGTGACGGGAGGGTCGCCATCGATTTCGCGACTGAACAGGAATATGCGATATCTCGACCAGCGGTTCAGCGAGACGGCGCGCTGTGGCGCATGTGGTATGCCTATCGCGGCGACCGCTATCGCATCGGCTACGCCGAATCGGCCGATGGCCTGAACTGGACCCGGATGGACCATGAGGTGGGCATCGCGCGTTCCAAGTCAGGCTGGGATTGTGAGATGATCGAGTATCCAATTGTGTTCGATCATGGGGGGCAGCGCTACATGCTCTACAACGGCAATGGCTACGGGAAGACCGGCTTCGGCCTGGCCGTGCTCGTCTAACGGGGATCGAGCGGACATATGATTATTTGTCCGCGCTGCAGTCTACACCATGCATCCCTGGACGCGGGTTGTCCGGCCTGCGGCTTCGTTCCCGCCATCCTGAACGGCTTCCCCGCCTGGGCGCCCGAAATGGCAACCGAAGGCGGTGGGTTCCACGAGAGCTTCTTTGCCGAACTTGCTCATCGCGAGGCTGGAAATTTCTGGTTCGAGGCCCGCAATACCATCATCGTTCGCACGCTGAGGCGGTTCTTTCCGCAGTTGCAGTCATTCCTCGAGATCGGCTGCGGCACTGGGTTTGTGCTCAGCGGCATCGCCCGCGCCTTTCCCGAGGTCCGGCTTGTCGGGACCGAAATCTTCGTTGCAGGGCTGCCCTTTGCCGCCGCCCGCGTGCCGTCGGCAAGCTTTGCGCAGATGGACGCGAGACGATTGCCCTATGCCGCGGAATTCGACGTGATAGGGGCGTTCGACGTGATCGAGCACATCGATGAGGATGTCGATACGTTGGAGAATCTGAAACGCGCGGTAAAGCCCGGCGGGGGCGTGATCATTTCCGTGCCGCAGCACAAATGGCTTTGGAGTGACATCGACAAACAGTCGTTTCATTTCCGGCGCTATGAAAAGCGGGAGCTGCATGAAAAGATCGCAGGCGTGGGACTGGAGATCGTCTACAGCACGTCGTTCGTGTCGCTGCTGTTGCCGCTGATGTTCCTGTCGCGGCAACGCAAGAGCAACAGCGCCGAGTTCGACGCCGGCAGGGAATTTCGCCTTGGACGGGCCACAAATGCCTCTTTGCGAGCCGTCATGGGGATCGAAAGCGTGATCCTCGCATCGGGCCTGACCCTTCCGGTCGGCGGATCCAGATTGGTGGTGGCGAAGCGCCCGTGACTGGCGGCACTCGCCGGGAAAGCAGCCGGCACCTTACCGACAACAGCAACGTTGCCTACGGCAATCGGGTCGCCGCCAACACCACACCGAGGACAATCAAGCCATTGCCGGCAAGGGACTGCCAGCTGAACCGTTCGTGCAGGAACAGCACCGAACTGGCAAAGACCAGAGGATAAGCCAGCGCTGCAAACGGGAAGGCTACCGATAGCGGAATTCTTGAGATCGCGGCGTACCAAAGAACGCTCGAGAAGACGAGGCCAAGACCGCCTATCCAAACCTTCCAGTCGGCGAGCAAACCAAGCAAATAGGGCCAGCCTTGCTCAAAGCTGAACGGCACCGTCCCATGGTCGGTCAGGCGAGACTTGATGATGATCTGGGCTGTGGTGAGCAGAAGCACAGCCGCAACAATAAGGGCAATGCCGGTGGCACGGTTATCCAGTTTGCTTCTCCATCTGCTCGAATCGGCCGGCGCCTTAGCCTTTGGACTGTAGCATGCCAGCTGTCCATTCTGGGCTGGGCTGGCGGCTGCAAACGCGGGGCGCGCCCTCCCGGGAGCCTCTCGGTCGACCAGGAACCGTTGATACCGGCTTCGATTGGCCAGTTCAGGTTGACAAAGGCGAAGCCAAACGGTCCATCTAGGCCAGTTGTCGTGCCCGGCCCTGGTTTCGGGCTGTGTGCACGGCATGGCGCAATTCCAGGAAAAGTGTGTAACGGTTTTCCCACAGGAATTGCGTCAAAACAAAAAGTTGGAGTGGCTCGCCGTTTCCGTGAAACGGTGAACTGCTCCAGGGGGAGCCCAACCGAACCATGGCAATCCAGGAGCAGTCCCGGACAATCCCGGCTGAGCAGAATTTGCCAGCAGAGGGACTGTCCAAAGCCAGGTCCTATTGGTTTCCTGCGGCTGTATTAATTCTGGCGATCAATTTCTGCTTCCTCGTATTTTACGTTTTCGTGAAATACAAAACCATATTTCACTCCGACAGCGCAATGAAAGTGCTGCTGGCGCGAGAAATCGTCCAAAGCCACAATTTCTTCCCGCCGGATTGGTATTATGGAAACAACGACATTGTCGTTGTATCGGCCATCTCTTTATCATACCGGCCCTGGCCTTTCTTCCCGCCGGCTTTACAGTTCATGCGATCTCGGGCCTCGTCACATCCATACTCGTGCTGCACAGTGTATGGCTGGCTGCCGGCCTGGCGCCGATCGGCAAAACACGGCGGATGCTGATAACCGCGTCAGTAGCGGCGGGAATATCCGGAGTTCTGGCCGAAAATCTCTACGGACAGGCGTCGTACGGCACAATTCTCTACATGTCGCTGTATTCGATATACTGCCTCGTCAGGTTGATGAGAGAGACGTCGACGAAGAACGTCGTCATATGGAGCGTTTTGCTCTGGGCGCTGACTACGGCCGAGTTCTGGGGCAATCCTCAGCGCGCGATCGTTACCATAGGGATGCCGCTGATCGCCGCCGCGCTGTGGTCGATACACAGGCTGCGTCCCGCAGGTGTGGGAAGAGCTTCCTTGGTGGGCGCGGCCGCCTCGATCGGCGCAGCGATAGGTGGCGGGACCATCCTCTATGGCGTGACCTTTGCGCATGTAAACAATGCCGCGCGCGACGCGGCCTCCGTCCAATGGCTGCCATACGAGACGATCGTCAGCAACCTCGTGGTGCTGGGCAAGGAGGTCCTGGCGGTTTTCGGCGGGTCTCCGCCCGGAGGCAGCGGGCTTCTGACCGTGGTCGGCCTCTACGGCGCGCTGCGATTGATTGTGGCAGTCCTATTGGTGTCGTTGATCGTGCGGTCGGTGGCGACATCGGCGAGACCGCACGACGAGGTCAGACCGCTCGCCATCTATGGATCTTTGGCGCTTCTGTCGGTGTGCCTTCTGCAAGTGGCAACGACCATTCCAAACCTTGCCGATCCGATCGGCAGTTCCCGTTACCTGGTACCGGCGCTCGTCACGATGGCCATCGTGGCGTTGGCCACCCCTCTCGACTTGCGACAGAGACCCATCGAGTTCCTCAGCGTAGCGGTCGTCTTTGCCGGATTGCTGACAAGTGCCTACCCGACGTTTGTCAAGTCGGATGCGTGGTCGCGTCTGAGCCTGGGGCAGCAGAAATCCCGTGCCGTCGATCTGTCGGACTTGGCGCGCTACCTCCAAGACAATGGGCTGACCTATGGCTACGCCACCTATTGGAACGCCGGCACGGTCAGCGTGTTGTCCGACGAACATGTCCTGGTTCGGCAGATTGCCCTGGACAGCGCCCTGCCGATGCCAATGCGCTTCCTGTCTGCTGACCGTTGGTACAATGCCGATACGTGGAAGGGCGAGACGTTTCTTCTGCTGACACAGGAGGAAGCAAACAAGATCGACTGGAAGCGGCTGGCGGCACTCGGCTTACCCGTTTCGCGGAAACTTCAATTCGGCAATCTTGGCATCTTTGTATTCGCGGAAAACATTGCTGCGAAGCTGCCGGGTTGGGATGTTCGGTTCATGCAGCCGGTAACATTTCATGCCGACGCCCAGGCGCTTACGCAAGTGGGCTCCCTGCAAGAGCGCGGCGACGGGAAAGCGCTGGTGGCGCCGCCGGAAGCGAACGGCGCGTTGTACTATGGTCCCTATGTGAGCGTCGCCCCGGGAACGTATCGCCTTACCTTTGACGTCGAAGCCAACAGCAGTCCGACTGCCGCGCTGCGCGTTGACGCGGCTGCATCACCGGGCGGAATAGTTATAGCTCAGAAGGATTTGACGGAAAGTCACGGCCCCCAACAGTTGCTCTTCTCGCTCGACCACACATCGGTTATGGAGTTTCGGGTCTGGACCTTGGGAACCGGCGCGGCGGCGTTCAAATCCGTCACCATCGAGCGGGCACATCCGTAGCAGCGGAAGCAAGGCCGTGCCGCTTTCGCAGCATCTACTTCTTCGCTCGCGCGCCGAACCACGCGTCCACCGAGCGATACTCATCCAGACCAAATCCGAGAATCTTCTTCTGATCCGCGCTTAATCCCGGAAGATCGGACAGGACCGACGGAAGATGAAGCTGCTGCCGCAGCATCGGGATGGTGAAAACGTGGTTCACAGCGCGCCGATTCCTGTCGGTATGGTTGGTCGATCCGGCATGGTAGAGCATGCAATCCAGAATGATGAATGTCCCCCGCGGCACGGCTATCTGAATCTGACGCCGCCGCACCGTCTCGTCGGAGGGAAAATCCTCGCGATGATGGCTGGCGGGTATGACCCGGGTGGCTCCATTTTCGGCTGTGAAATCGTCAAGCGCGAACAGCGCATTTATGGCAAGCGCCCGTGAACTGACGAAGTGCTGGTAGGGAATGTCGCGATGGAAGGCCGCCTGTCCGTATTTGCTCTTGTTGCCGCGATTGATCAGCCCATTGACCTGATTGAGGATGTAGTAGTCACCGAGCATCCTTGAGAGCAACTGCGCCAGCCGCTCATTGAAGGCGATGGCCATGAACGCCGGAGCGTATTTGGGCAGGACGCGGATCGTGTCGCGCTCGCCGATCGTCGAAAGGTCGTAGCCCGCAGTCGCGGCTTGTTCAGCGTATTCCGCTTCAGCGGCGTCAAAGTCACGGGACAACGCATCCAGTTGCTCGCCGGTCAGCCCTGCGTCGAGCGTTGTATGGCCGGTGAGCCGGAGATCTTCGATCAGGACATCGATCTCATCGCGTACAACCGCGGTTTCCTTGACGCCGTAGCGATCTATCTCGGTCACAGCTGCTCCTTGAGACGGCTGGAGAAGAGGTAGGGATGGACGATCTGCATGCCGCTGCCCCGAAACTTTCCGGCCAACGCCAGCCAGCTTCGCGGATTCACGGCGGCCACTATGATAGTCTGGGGATGCGCGGAAGCATATTCGTTGGCTCTCAGCCATGGGCGGTCGTCGAGAGTGGCCGCGAGCGGCTCGTCCGTCAGGAATGCTTCGGCTCCTTTGACGAGCCGGGGGGCATAGGCGCGCAGCAGATTTCGGAACTCCCCGGCTCCAAACATCGCGTAGGGCTTGCCGTCCAGCCATTCTGACGCGCCATCATCAATTTCCGACCAACCCTTCAGGAAATCCGATCGCACCTGTGCGAGCGACAGGTATTGGAGGTCCGTGGGAACCGCCGGCGCGGTCGGGTCGGGATTCAGGAAGGTCAATCGAAAGCCTTTTTGCTGTCCACTCAGCGCAACGCTTCCAGTGACGTGCAATCCCGCTGCCGCAGCGACCATCCGCAGGGACTGTTGGGAGAAACTCGAGACATGATCAAGGAACAACAGCTCCGTGTCGGCAACATCGCCGTCCGGGCAGATCACCACCACGGTGCCTTCATCCGAGAGGGCCTGCCTGGACACGGACAGGAAGACTTCCGGGCTGAGGGCGTGCTCAAGGACGTTCACCGAGAGGCAGAGGTCGTACCGTCCGGCAATCTCACCAAGGGCTTCTTCGGCATAGCCCCGCCGGATCGTTGCCCGTGCTTGATCCCGCTGCCGAGTAGCGGCGACCAGTTGAGATGCCGCTTCGAAGCCCAGCGCCTCCCCCAATTGCCATCGCCGTGCAAGTTCTTCGAGCAGGGCACCGGTCCCTGCCCCAAACTCAACGACGCTGCGGGGGCGAAGAGTGCGTCCGAGAAGCGTGACCGCGGATTCGTCTATGCAAGCGGCATAGGCTTCTGCTCGCGCGGCATCGGCGGCCGGGTCGACCAGGCCGAGATCGTATCCGTCGCTGTACATGGCGTCCCGATCTTCGGGCTTCAGCGGGGTGAGATGAAAGCCATGTCCGCACCTCAGACATGAGGCCTTCTGCAGGGGGCGGCTGAGAATCGCACCATCGCTCGTCATGGAAAGGGATGAATGGGGCAACGCCAACCTCATTGGCGCGCCGGCACCGCAAGCAGGACAAACGGATTCAATCAACCTGTTGACCCCCCGGCGTCGCTATACTCGGCCAATAATATGGCGTGCGGCCTCGCGGTCGCGATCTGTGCACACCGGATCATGCACCGCCAAGGCTGACCACCAATCGCATCTGGTCCTACGGGCCGCAGCGCTGTCAGCCCGGATGCGTTAGCTCGCCTCGCGCATCGCCTCTGCCGCCTGCAGGTCGACCGACACAAGCTGGCTGACGCCCTGCTCGGCCATGGTCACGCCGAACAGCCGGTCCATGCGCGCCATGGTGATCGGGTTGTGGGTGATGATGACGAAGCGCGTCTCGGTGGTCTTGGCCATCTCGTCCATGAGATTGCAGAAGCGCTCGACATTGTGATCGTCGAGCGGCGCGTCGACTTCGTCGAGCACGCAGATCGGCGCCGGATTGGTCAGGAACACGGCGAAGATCAGCGACATCGCCGTCAGCGCCTGCTCGCCGCCCGACAGCAGCGTCATGGTCTGCGGCTTCTTGCCCGGCGGGCGGGCCAGGATTTCAAGCCCTGCCTCGAGCGGATCCTCAGACTCGATCAGTTGCAATTCGGCCGTGCCGCCGCCGAACAGATGTGAGAACAGCCGCTGGAAATGGCTGTTGACGACATCGAAGGCAGCGAGAAGCCGCTCGCGGCCCTCGCGATTGAGGCTTTGGATCGCTTGCCGCAGCTTGCGGATCGCCTCGATGATGTCCTCGCGTTCGGTGACGATCGCTTCCAGCCGGTCGGACAGCTCCTTCTGCTCTTCCTCGGCGCGCAGATTGACAGCGCCGAGCCGCTCGCGCTCGATCTTCAGCCGATCGAGCTGGCGTTCGGTCTCGGGCATGTCGGGCATCGGATCGTCGGCTTCCAGGCCGGTATGACGGATGACCAGGTGCGGCGGTGTGTTCAGCGTTTCCTGGATGCGCGCCTCGACTTCCAGCCGCCGTTCGTCGGCCGCAGTGAGCCTTTCCTCGGCACGGACACGGGTCTCGCGCGCCTCGGCCAGCGACTGGATGGCTGATGTGGCCGCCTTGTCCAGTTCGGATTGCCTGTTCTCCGCTTCCTGCAGACGATCGGCCGCCGCCTTGCGCAAGGTCTCAGCCTCGGTGAGCTGCGACAGCAATGCACGGCGCTTGGCGTCGATCTCGTCGGGCGCATCGGCCAACCGCTCGCGCTCGGCCTCGGCCTCGGCCTTGCGTTCACCGAGCGAGGCGATCTGCGTCGAGGCGTTCTCGGCACGCACCAGCCAGTTGCTGCGTTCGGCGCCGATGGCATCGAGCCGGCGTACGCGCGCCTCGGCTTCGCGCCGCAGCCCCTCATGGACGGCGCGTGCATCGGCCAGCGTGGCGCGGTCGCGGGAGACGTTGGCCGAGGACTGTTCGAGCTGCAATTGCAGGTCGCCGAGATCGGGCGCGTCCTGCAGCAGCATTTCGGCCTCGACGAAAGCCGCCGAGGTTTCCTCATGGCTGTCGACGATGCGCGCGCGCGCCTCGTCGAGTGCCGCGCGGCGGCTCGCCAGTTCGCCGCCGGCTTTCTCGGCCTCGGCCAGCGCATTGCGGGCAGCATCCAGCCGGTGCTGGGCGTCGCGCCCGGCCTGGCGTGTGTTGCGTTCGGCCTCGCTCGCCTGGCGAAGCGCCTGTTCAGCCTGCGCCAGCGCTTCCTCGGCGTGGCGCAGGACGAGTGTCGCCTGCACCGCCTCGGCGTCGAGTTCGGCCAACCGGTTCTTCTGCGCCAGCCTTTGTGCCGCGGCCGTCGGCGCATCGGCGCTGGCGGTCAGGCCGTCCCAGCGCCAGAGCGCGCCCTCGCGGCTGACCAGACGCTGGCCAGGAGCAAGAAGCCCCTGCAGCCGGCGGCCATCAGCGGTCTCGACGATGCCGATCTGCGCCAGGCGGCGGGCAAGTTGCGCCGGGGCACGCACCACGCTGGCAAGGCTCTTGATGCCTTCCGGCAGCGCGGCGTCGCCGGGCTGGATTTCGCTTTCGCCCCAATGCGCCGGCGCGCTGCGATCAAGCGGCACGTCGAGGTCTTCGCCAAGTGCCGCACCCAGCGCCGTCTCGAAGCCGCGCTCGACGCTGATC
This sequence comes from Mesorhizobium kamtschaticum, assembly GCF_056174585.1. Taxonomy (NCBI): domain Bacteria; kingdom Pseudomonadati; phylum Pseudomonadota; class Alphaproteobacteria; order Hyphomicrobiales; family Phyllobacteriaceae; genus Mesorhizobium; species Mesorhizobium kamtschaticum. The sequence continues at coordinate 6,035,333 of NZ_CM149691.1, forward strand.
TGCTCGAGCACCGAAGGGAAGAGATCGCCGCTGGCGGCGTTAAGGATCTTGGCCAGCGTGCGTGCTTCGGTCTCGACCCGCGCCAGTTCGGCCCGGGCGTCCTGAAGCGGCGGACGGGCAGTGCTTTCGGCGGCACGGGCATCGATGACCGACTGCTCGGCCTGCGCCACGGCGGCCTCGGATTCCTCGAGAACCTCCATCGCCTGTTCGACCAGAACGCGCTTTTCGGCCGGATCCGGCAGGCCGGCCACCTTGGAGAGAATATCCGACAGTTCGCGGTCGACCTCGGCGAGCTGGCGGGCGAAGCGGTCGCGGCGCTCGGCGGTTTCGCGCAGCGTGCGTTCGATCTGATGGCGCGAGGCGGCGGCCTCGGCCCGTTCGGCGGTCAGCGCGGCGAGTTTGGCTTCGCTTTGCGCAAGCGTCGATGCCGCCTGTTCGAACGCCGCGCGGGTGGTGGTCTCGCGCTCGGCGGCGCCGGCGTTCTCGGAATTCAGCGTAGCCTCTTCGGTGCGCAGGCGTTCGAGAACATCGGCATTGTCGCGCACCATCCGCTCCTCGCGGGCGATATCGCCGTCGAGCTGCTGCAACCGGCGCTCGATTTCCGTCTGGCGGGCACGGATGCGGCCGGCCTCCTCCTCGATCTGCGACTTGGCGATCGACAGGCGCTGGAAGGCGGCGGCAGCCGCGGCTTCCGCGTCGCGCAGGTCAGGCAGGCGATGCGCGCTGATGCCTTGCTCCCTGGCGGCGGCCATCTGCGCGGCCGCGCGGTCGCCGACAAGTGCCGTGGCAACCGCCAGGGCCGAACGCGCCTCGCCTTCCTGCGTCTTGGCCAGCGTCCAGCGCAAATGCAGCAATGTCGCCTCGGCCTTGCGGATATCGGCCGACAGGTTCTTGAAGCGGGACGCCTGGCGCGCCTGGCGCTTCAGGCTTTCGATCTGGCTTTCCAGTTCGCCGACGACGTCGTCCAGGCGTTCGAGATTCTGTTCTGCCGCCTTCAGCCGCAGTTCGGCCTCGTGGCGGCGGGTGTGCAGGCCGGAAATGCCGGCTGCCTCTTCGAGAAGGGCACGGCGCGCCTGCGGCTTGGCCTGAATCAGTTCACCGATACGGCCTTGGCCTACCATCGAGGGCGAGCGTGCGCCGGTCGACTGGTCGGCGAACAGAAGCTGCACATCCTTGGCGCGCGCTTCCTTGCCATTGATGCGGTAGAGCGAGCCGGCCTCGCGCTCGATGCGGCGCGACACCTGCAACTCATCGGCGTCGTTGAAGGCTGATGGCGCCGAGCGGTCTGTGTTGTCGAGGAAAAGCGTGACTTCGGCGGTGTTGCGCGCAGGCCGCGTGCCCGACCCCGAAAAGATGACGTCGTCCATGCCGGACGCGCGCATGTTCTTGTAGGAGCTTTCGCCCATCACCCAGCGCAGCGCCTCGACAAGGTTCGACTTGCCGCAGCCGTTCGGCCCGACAATACCCGTCAGGCCGCGCTCGATGACGAACTCGCCGGGCTCGACGAAGGACTTGAAACCGAGGAGGCGGAGGCGCGAAAACTTCATTCACGCGCCCCATAAAGGCGAGCGCCGAAACGCTGCCGCTTCAGCGCTGACCTGATGTCAGAGCAGAGGGTCGATGATGGCCGACATTTCCTCAATCGACATCGCCCCTTTGTAGGTCTTACCGTTGATGAAGAAGGTCGGTGTCGAGTCGACCTTGAATTCATTGGCGCCGCGCTTCTGGACCGATCTCACATCGTCCAGAAGTTTCTGGTCCGTCAAGCAGGCCTCGAAGGACTCCTGTGTAAAACCGGCGAGCTTCGAGATTTGCAGCAGCGCATCCTTGGTGTTGGACACGCCAACCCAGTTCGCCTGCTGCGCAAACAGCACGTCCACCATCGGGAAATAGTTATCCTTGGCGCAGCGCGCCAGCATGAAACCGGCTTCCGCGCTCGGATCGAACGGGAATTCGCGCAGGATATAGCGCGCCTTGCCGGTGTCGATATACTTCTTCTTCAGGTCCGGGAAGGTGGTTGCGGCGAAATGCGCGCAGTGCGGGCAGGTCATCGAGGCGTATTCGACAATGGTGACCTTGGCGTCATCCTTGCCGAGCTGCTTGTCAGGCAGCGCGCCCGGCTTCAGCAATTCGGCCATGTCGACGTTGCCCTGAGACTCGGGAACCTGAATGGCAGCCGGCGTGGCCGGCTTTGCGGGCGTTGCCGGATCAGCGGGCTTCACATCCGCCGCCTTGGCCTGTTCGCCGGAGTCGCTGCAGGCGGCGAGCAGGGCCACCGCCGGAATGGCGGCCAGCGAAGACAGGACGTTTCTGCGAGACAGACTTTTGCCGAACGGAGGACGGTTCATACGAATCACCTGACAAGGGTTGAATTTTGCAATGCAAAGGCACGAAAAGGCGAGAGTTGGCGCGAATTAAGGCATCTCCATCCCCAATCCAATCGCGAAACCTGACAGAGGCGATCACGAATGCGAGATGTTGACGACAAATCGATGACTGTCTTCAAGGTGTTTTTGACTTCCTTTCACCCAAAATGGTTGCGCCAAGCCTTTCCAGCGAGGCGCGCAGTCCGTCATCCTCGATCAGTTCGACCGTGCTGGACAACTTCGTCTTCTCCGCTGCCGTCAAGGGCCTGAAGGTCGGTTTAGGCCGTCCTTTGTCCGCCGTCACCGGTTTTTGCACGATCCTGATGCGGTCTATTGCCGTAAAGCCAAGAAATGCGTTGACCCGGTTGATGATCTCGCCGGTCTCGTGCTGCAAATGAAGCGCCGCCATGCCTTCGCAGGCGATGACCAGCACCGCCGGCTCGAACGGGTCGTCCTCATGCAGCCGGCGCGGCCACTGGATCTTCTCGGGCCGCGAGCGACTGGCAAGGCGCGGTCCGGCAATCTCTTCCCAGGACTGGACGAGACCAATCGAGATGCCGGCCCGCTTGCGCAGCACCGGATCGAGGATTTTGGTCGCAAGATCGCTCACCGGGACGGGATTGCCGTAGGGCGTTCTCCCTGCCATGTACGTTCTCCAGCCACGACCCCAGCAATACCGGCCAGGCCAATACACGATCAATGGCACCAGCAGACCAGACCCGCAAGGCCCAGACCACCAAGGCAATCCCAGACGATACCGCGTCGCGCCTGCTCGCCTGGTACGACGTGCATCATCGCGAGCTGCCGTGGCGGGTGACGCCGCGCGAGCATGCACGCGGCGTGCGGCCCGAACCTTACCGTATCTGGCTGTCCGAAGTCATGCTGCAGCAGACCACGGTCGAGGCGGTGAAATCCTATTTCCGCGTCTTTGTCGAGAAATGGCCTGATGTCGGGGCGCTGGCCACGGCGCCAACCGAGGACGTGATGAAGGCCTGGGCGGGGCTTGGCTACTATTCCCGCGCACGCAACCTCAAGGCCTGCGCCGATCTGGTGGCGGCGCGTGGCGGCCGGTTTCCCGACACCGAGGCTGCTCTGCGAGACCTGCCCGGCATCGGCGCCTACACCTCGGCCGCGATCACGGCGATCGCCTTCGACCGGCCGGCCGCCGTGGTCGACGGCAATGTCGAACGCGTCATATCGAGGCTGTTTTCGATCACGACGCCGCTCAGCGACGCCAAGCCTGAGATACGCGCCCATGTCGAGGCCATGGTGCCGGCGGCAAGGCCGGGCGACTTCGCCCAGGCGATGATGGATCTCGGCGCGACGATCTGCACGCCGCGCCGGCCACGCTGCATGCTGTGCCCGCTGCGCGAGGACTGCAGCGCCGTCGTCTCAGGCGATCCCGAAAACTTCCCGGTGCGGCTGCCGAAAGCAGACAAGCCGCAGCGGCGCGGCGCTGCTTTCGTGGCCGTGCGCGAGGACGGTGCCATTCTTCTGCGCAAACGGCCGGACAAGGGTCTCCTTGGCGGCATGACCGAGGTGCCGACCACCGCCTGGACCGCGCGCATCGACGGCGCCACCACGCAAGCGGCAGCTCCGTTCCCGGCTGACTGGAAGCGCGCCGGGACAATTTCGCATGTCTTCACCCATTTCGCCCTCGAGCTCGAAATCTTCCTGGCCCGCACCAAAGGTGACGCGCCGGCCGGCCATTTCTGGTCATTGCGTCAGGATATTTCGGGGGAGGCCCTGCCAACTGTCATGAAAAAGGCAATCGAGGCTGCGATACCCGGCGCGACGAAAAAGGAACGTCCGCATTGAAAGAGGCTTCATGACTGAGATCCGCCACATCGTTTTCGACATCGGCAAGGTGCTGGTCCACTACGATCCCAACATCCCCTTCAGCCGGCTGATTCCCGATGAGAATGAGCGGAAATGGTTCTTCGACAATGTCTGCACGCATGACTGGAACATCGAGCAGGACCGCGGCCGTACATGGGAAGAGGCCGAGGCGCTTGCCATCGCCGATCATCCGGATCATGCGGAAAACATTCGTAATTTCCGGCGTCACTGGCACGAGATGGCGCCGCATGCCTATGCGGACAGTGTTGCCATCCTGGAGAACTTGATCGACACCGGCCACGACGTGACGCTGCTGACCAACTGGGCCGCCGACACGTTCGTCGAGGCGCGCGGCCGCTTTCCATTCCTCGACCGGCCGCGCGGCATAACTGTGTCCGCCGAGATCGGGCTGATCAAGCCGGATCGCAGGATTTACGACCATCACGTCGCAGCCTTCGACCTTGACCCGGCCGCATCGCTGTTCATCGACGACAGCCAGAAGAATGTCGACGGCGCCAAGGCGGCCGGCTGGCAAGCGGTGCTGTTCACCGATGCCAAGACGCTTCAAGCAGATCTTGAACGCTTCGGTATAAAGGCGTGGTCTGAATCGCTTGCGGCGATCCGCTGAGATTTTGAATCAACGCAAATTGCGTAGACGGCAGGGGCTCAGGCCCCTGCCCGCTCCATGCCCAACCGAGCGATGCGGCGAAGTTCGTCGATCGGGGTGAGCCCGCCGCTGCGCTCATAGTGCCAGAAGGTCCAGCCATTGCAGGCGTCCAGGCCCTGCACTTCGGCGCCGATCTTGTGGATCGAGCCGGCGCTGTCGCCGATCGCCACCGTGCCGTCGGCACGCACCTTGGCCGCCCAGCGCTTCTTGGCGTCATAAAGCGTGGCGCCAGGCGTCATCAACCCGGTGTCGATCAGGCTGACGAAGGCAACGCGCGGCTCCGCACGCTTGCCGGTCAGCACCGTCAAATCGGCATCCTCCAGCGGCCGCACCGCATCGATGCGCTCGTTGGCGGCGTCGATATAGGCCTGCTCGCGCTCGATGCCAACGAAATGGCGGCCAAGGCGCTTGGCGACAGCACCCGTCGTGCCGGAGCCGAAGAAGGGATCGAGCACGATGTCGCCGGGCTTGGTCGAGGCCATCATGATGCGGGCGAGCAGCGCTTCCGGCTTCTGCGTCGGGTGCAATTTGTCGCCATTGTCGTTCTTCAGCCGCTCGCCCCCGGTGCAGATCGGAAACAGCCAGTCCGAGCGCATCTGGATGTCGTCGTTGGACGCCTTCATGGCTTCGTAGTTGAAGGTGTAGCCCTTGCCCTTCTGGTCGCGCGAAGCCCAGATCATCGTCTCATGGGCGTTCTGGAAACGGCGGCCGCGGAAATTCGGCATCGGGTTGGTCTTGCGCCAGACCACGTCGTTGAGGATCCAGAAGCCCAGATCCTGCATCTTGGCGCCGACCCGGAAGATGTTGTGATAGGAGCCGATGACCCAGATTGTGCCATTGGGCTTCAGCACCCGCCGCGCCGCCAGCAGCCAGGCCCGGGTGAAGGCGTCATAGGCTTCAAAACTCTCGAACTGGTCCCAGTCGTCGTCGACCGCGTCGACCTTGGACTGGTCGGGGCGGTGCAGGTCGCCGTCGAGCTGCAGATTGTAGGGCGGATCGGCGAAGATGACGTCGATCGACTTTTCGGGCAGGCGGTCGAGTGCCGCGACGCAGTCGCCCTTGAGGATCGTGTCCAGCCATTCGGATTGCTGGGGAGCATGGGAAAGGTCGGCGAGAAGACGCACGGCAGACATTTTTACACCCAAGGCACGCGTTACTGTTTACTCCCCGTTATGGTTACCGATCAGCGTAAATATTCGGTGAAGGCCTGCGCGATCGCCTGCCAGGTTTGCGAAGGCCGGGCTGTTGGTGTATGCCGCGCCGCTTGAGCCCTGAGAGGCCATCCCTCCATTCCCCTTGTCCGGATCACCATGCCCCAGCCAGACCTTGTCATCTTCGATTGCGACGGCGTGCTCGTCGATTCCGAAATCATCGCCGCGCGGGTCGAGGCTGAGTTGATAACGCTCGCCGGATATGAAATCTCCGCCGAGGAGGTTGCCGAGACCTATGCCGGCCTGACGTTCAAGGACATCCTGCTGCGGATCGAGGAAAAATCCAAAATCCCGTTCCAGGCGTCGCTGATCGACCGCGCCGAAGACTTGGTGGACCGGAAACTGCGCAGCGACGTTCGTGCCATAGAGGGCGTGCGCGAAGCGGTCGCCTCGGTCACGGCGCAACGCTGTATCTGCTCCAACTCACGCTCGGAGCGGATAGAATTCATGTTGGAGAAGGTGCATCTGCTGCCGTTTTTCGCCGGCCGCATCTTCTCGGCGCTGGAAATACCGAGCAAAAAGACCAAGCCCGCTCCGGACGTGTTCCTGCTCGCGGCCGAAAAACTCGGCGCGAACCCGGCGAACACTTTCGTCATCGAGGATTCCGTGCACGGCGTTGCCGGCGCCAGGGCAGCCGGTATGCGAGTGATCGGCTTCACCGGCGCCAGCCACAGCTATCCCGGCCATGCCGACGCGCTGACCGAGGCCGGCGCCGAGACGGTGATCCGCCGCTGGGCAGAGCTGAAAAGCGTGATCGCGGCACTGTCGGAATGGTCAGCCGACGCCTGAGCAATCTGCGCCGCGACGCACGCTTCCCTTGAGAACCGCGACTAATTCGTCGCGGTGGCCTTCTTCCTGTGGGTCTTCTTCGGCTTGTCCGTCGTCGCCTTCGGCGTGGTTTCGTCATAGCCGGCATAGGCCTGATAGTCCTGCGCCGTCGGCGCCGGCACGACGACATTGGAATCGGTGAAGACGAACTGGGTGGCGACCGACGGGTCGGTGACCTGGACCTGATACTGGTGAATCTGCGAATAAAGCACGTCGGTGCCGTGCATCACCGCGGTGCGGATCGGCATGGTGATGGTGCCGGGTGTGAACTTCGGTCCCGGCACGATCTTGCCGGCGACCGCGATCTTCATCGTCAGCTGGCCGTCGGCGCGGCTGCAATCGCGGGTCACGTCGCTGATCGAGGCCTGATAAATGATCCTCTGAGAATCGTCGGGCGGAGTGGCAGCGGCGGCGTCAGCCGCAGCCTGGGCCGCGGCATCCGCGGCGGCGTCGCCGGTCTTCTTGAGCTTCGGCTTGGCCTTCTTGACCTCATTGACATAGGTGTTGAAGAAGGCCGTGCCGTCACGCACCGTCACCCTCGGGCAATAGGCATTCAACTGGCTGGCCAGAATCTCGGGATCCTGCGGCGGTGGCGGCGCGGTCGGATCCTTCTTGCCGCCCAAGCCGAGGTTCAGGATGCCATTGTCGCCCGATTGGCAGCCGGCGACGGCGAGCATAAAGCCGGTGAGCGCAAGACCCGCCAAAAAGCGACCACTGAATGTACGAAACGCCATGAAACTCCCACTTCCCTCTCGCAAAGCTGGTGACGTATATCAACGGCGCGGCAAAAATGCGACTGGAGCCGACACAGAAATTAACCACCTTGTGGTGAACGGAAAAGCCAAGCGGCAACGGGACTGAGACATGCAATATGTGAGTACGCGCGGGGAAGCACCGGCGCTTGGATTTTCCGATGCCGTGCTGGCGGGGCTGGCACGCGATGGCGGGCTTTACGTGCCGCGCGAGTGGCCGCGGTTTTCCGCCTCCGAGATCCGCGCCATGCGCGGCCTTGCGTATCCCGACCTTGCCATCCGCGTGCTGTCGCCGTTCCTTGGCGGTGAAATCGCAGCACCGGTCTTCGAACGCCTAGTCCGCGAAGCCTATGCCACCTTCCGCCACGAGGCCGTCTGCCCGCTGGTGCAGACCGGCTCCAACACCTTTGTCCTCGAACTCTTCCACGGGCCGACGCTGGCGTTCAAGGATGTGGCGATGCAGTTGCTCGCCCGGCTGATGGACCATGTGCTTGCCGAACGCGATCAGCACGCCACCATCGTCGGCGCCACGTCGGGCGATACCGGCGGCGCGGCCATCGACGCCTTTGCCGGGCGCAGCCGCACCGACATCTTCATCCTGTTCCCGCATGGCCGCGTTTCGCCGGTGCAGCAGCGGCAGATGACGACCTCGAAAGCCGAAAACGTCCACGCGCTGGCGATCGAAGGCAATTTCGACGACTGTCAGGGCCTGCTCAAGGACATGTTCAACGACCACGCTTTCCGTGACCGGGTGGCGCTGTCGGGGGTCAATTCGATCAACTGGGCGCGTATCATGGCCCAGATCGTCTACTATTTCTCCTCGGCGCTGTCGCTCGGCGCACCGGACAGGCCGGTGTCGTTCACCGTGCCGACCGGCAATTTCGGCGATATCTTCGCCGGCTACGCCGCCAAGAAGATGGGCCTGCCGATCGAACGGCTGGTCATCGCCACCAACGACAATGACATATTGGCGCGCACCTTCGCGACCGGCGAATACCGCACCAAGGGTGTCTTTGCGACCACTTCGCCGTCGATGGACATCCAGGTGTCGTCGAATTTCGAACGCCTGCTGTTCGAGGCCTCGAACCGCGACGCCGCGACCGTGCGGCGCTACATGGATGGCCTGAAGCAATCCGGCGCCTTCACTATAGAAGCCCGCGAAATCAATGGGATGCGGTCTGAATTCGACGCCGGCCGCGCCACCATGGACGAGGTCGCCGCCACCATCCGCTCGACGCTTGCGGCCAGCAATTATCTTCTGGATCCGCATACCGCCGCGGCCGTGCATGTCGCGGCCGGCAAAGCGTCGGGCACCGTCCCCATGGTGGTGCTGGGCACCGCCCATCCGGCAAAATTCCCGGCCGCCGTCGAGGCCGCCAGCGGGGTTTCGCCGGCCCTGCCCGCATGGCTAGGGGGATTGATGACATTTGAGGAAAAATACACGGTACTTCCATCCGACCTGAAAATGGTGGAAGATTACGTCAGCCGCCGCGCGCGGGCGGCGCGTTAGGGAGTACGAGCCATATGGGTGTTGAGGTAAGCCGTCTGTCGAACGGCCTGACAGTCGCCACCGAAACCCTTCCAAGTATCGAATCGGTTGCCTTGGGTGCCTGGGTCAAGTCCGGCGCCCGCAATGAACGTGACGACGAGCATGGCATGGCCCATCTGCTCGAGCACATGGCGTTCAAGGGCACGAAGCGGCGGACGGCCTTCGAAATCGCCTCGGAAATCGAGGATGTCGGCGGCGAGATCAACGCCGCCACAAGTGTCGAGACCACCTCCTACTATGCCAGGGTGCTGTCCGACGACGTACCGCTGGCCGTCGACATCCTTGCCGACATCCTGCAGGAGTCCGAATTCGACCCGCAGGAACTCGAGCGCGAGCAGCACGTCATCCTGCAGGAGATCGGCGCCGCGCACGACACACCAGACGATATCGTCTTCGACCGTTTCACCGAGACGGCCTTTCGCCACCAGACCATCGGCCGCTCGATCCTGGGCACGCCGGAAACCGTCAAATCCTTCACCTCCAAGCAATTGCACGATTTCATCGAACGCCAATATGGCGCCGAGCGGATGGTGATCGTGGCTGCCGGCGACATCAAGCACGACAATTTCGTGCGCGAGGTCGAGAAGCAGCTCGGCGGCTTCCGCAGCAAGGCCGACAGCACCATCCCGCAATACGCGCAATATGTCGGCGGCGATTTCCGCGAGGACCGCGACCTGATGGACGCGCAGATCGTGCTGGGCTTCGAAGGCCGTGCCTATCACGTGCGTGATTTCTACGCCTCGCAGGTGCTGTCGATGATCCTCGGCGGCGGCATGTCGTCGCGCCTGTTCCAGGAAGTCCGCGAGAAACGCGGCCTGTGTTACTCGGTCTATGCCTTCCATTGGGGCTTTTCCGACACCGGCATTTTCGGCGTCCATGCCGCGACCGGGCAGAGCGACATCGCCGAACTCGTGCCTGTCATCATCGACGAGTTGCAGAAGGCCGGCGAGAACATCCTGCAGGAAGAGCTGGACCGGGCGCGTGCCCAGTACCGCGCCGGGCTGATCATGTCCGCCGAAAGCCCAGCCAGCCGCGCCTCGCAGATCGCACGGCAACTGCTTTTGTTCGGCAGGCCGATCGCCAAGGAGGAATTGATGGAGCGCCTGTCGGCGCTGACGATCGAGCGGCTGACCGACCTGTCGTCGCGGATGTTCTCGACCAAGCCGACGCTTACCGCTGTCGGGCCTGTGGGTACGCTGGCACCATATGAGGCGATCCTCGATTCGCTTCCGGGCACGCAGACCACGGCCCGCAAGCTCGCCGTCTAAGCCCCCCAAGCGTCGTGTTCGCGCTCCCTTTCTTTCGCCGTGACCTGCCGGCGCTGAAGGGCAACCTCGTCACGTTGCGCGTGCCATTCACCAATGACTTCCGTGAGTGGTCGGCGCTGCGCGGCGAAAGCCGGGCCTTCCTGGAGCCGTGGGAACCGCGCTGGACGCCCGACGAACTCGACCGCACCGCATGGCGCCTGCGCATCAGCCGCTACCGCGAAGACTATGCACAAGGAACCGCGATTGCCTTCTTCATCTTCGAGAAGTCGAGTGGCAAGCTGGCCGGCGGCATCACGCTCGGCAACATACGCCACGGTGTCTCGCAAAGCGGCCATGTCGGCTACTGGATCGGCGAGCGCTTCGGCGGGCGCGGGCTGATGACCGACGCGGTCAAGGTCGTGGCACGCTTCGCCTTCGATACGCTGAGGTTGCACCGGATCGAGGCGGCCTGTATTCCCGACAACATCAGGTCGATCCGCGTGCTTGAAAAAGCCGGATTCCGACGCGAAGGACTGTTAAGATCCTATCTCAGGATCAACGGTATCTGGCAGGACCACTACCTCTACGCCCGGATCGCGGACGATCCGCTGGCCGCAGGAACGAAGGACTGATTTTTGACGAATTTCCTGCGAAACGGGCCGCTGTTCGCCTTTGTCCTCGCGGCAATCCTGACGCTGTGCGCGGCTTCGTCGGCCTTTGCCGTCGAACCGATCAAGATTGCCCGCGACGACGTCGCGCTCGACCTGTCGCGCGCCTTCGAGATCTACCGCAACCAGGGCGAAAACTTCCAGGTATCGACCGCGCCCGGGCCGGACGGCATCGTCCGGCGCATCGAGGTCGAGGCCAATGACGCGCGCTCGACCGGCGACTGGGCGGTGTTCGCGCTGGCCAACACCACCGACCAGCAGCTCGACAGGTTGATCGTGGCGCCGCATTTCCGACTGGTCAATTCCGGCATCTTCTGGCCCGATCTAGGCGCCACCCGCATTGCCGCGATCACGCCCAGCGAGGGCTTCGCGCTCGACCGCCAGACCAGCCCCGACGCCGATGTGTTCCGGGTGACGCTGAACCCCGGCACGGTGATCACCTTCATCGCCGAACTCGCCTCGCCCAAGCTGCCGCAGGTGTATCTGTGGGAGCCGGAAGCCTACAAGGACTCGGTCAATTCCTACACGCTGTTTCGCGGCATCGTCATCGGCATTGCAGGCCTTCTGGCGCTGTTCCTGACCATCCTTTTCGTCGTCAAGGGGACCTCCATGTTCCCGGCGACCGCAGCCCTTGCCTGGGCAGTGCTTGCCTATATCTGCGTCGATTTCGGCTTCCTCAACAAGGTCATCGAGATTTCGCCCGGCAATGAGCAGATGTGGCGAGCGGGAACGGAGGTGGCGCTGGCGGCGACTTTCGTGGTCTTCCTGTTTGCTTATCTCAACCTCAATAGATGGCACGGCCATTTCAGCTATGGCGCCCTGGTCTGGATCCTTGGGCTGGTGCTGATTGCCGGCGTCGCCATCGTCGATCCGGCGGTTGCCGCCGGCATCGCCCGCATATCCTTTGCCGCCACCGCTCTCACCGGGCTCGGCCTGATCATCTTCCTCGGGATTCGTGGTTATGATCGTGCGATCATGCTGGTGCCCAGTTGGGTCATGGTGCTGTTGTGGCTATGCGGGTCGTGGATGGCGATCACCGGCATGCTCGACAACGACATCGCCCAGCCGGCGCTCGGCGGCGGGCTGATCCTGATCATCCTGTTGATCGGCTTCACCGTCATGCAGCACGCCTTTGCCGGTGGCGCGCTGCACCAGGGGCTGTTCTCCGACCTCGAACGCCAGGCGCTGGCGGTTGCCGGATCGGGCGACACGGTGTGGGATTGGGACGTGCTGCGCGACCGCGTCGTCACGAAGCCCGATGTCAGCATCCAGCTCGGTCTCGCGCCCAACAGCCTCGGCGGTGCGGCGCGCAACTGGCTGCCGGTGCTGCATGCCGACGACCGCGACACCTTCCGCACGACGCTCGACGTGGTGCTGGAGCATCGCCGTGGCCGGGTGTCGCAGAATTTCCGCCTGCGTGGCGCCGATGGGCATTATCACTGGTTCAACTTGCGGGCGCGCCCGGTCATCGGATCGGATGGCGAGGTCATCCGCTGCGTCGGCACCATGGTCGACGTCACCGAGCAGAAGAAGTCCGAGGAAAGGCTGCTGCACGACGCCGTGCACGACAATCTGACCGGCCTGCCGAACCGCGAATTGTACATGAACCGGCTGGAAGCGATCATCTCGATCGCACGCACCGAGGAGAAGGTGCGTCCGACCGTCTTCGTCATCGATATCGACCGTTTCAAGCAGGTCAATGACGGGCTCGGCATCTCGGCCGGCGACACCATCCTGCTCACCATAGCGCGCCGCCTGCACCGGCTGTTGAAGCCGAAGGATTCGCTGTCGCGTTTTGCCGGCGACCAGTTCGCGCTGATGCTTTTGTCCGAACAGGATCCTGCCCGCATCGCCGGTGTGGCGGATGCCATCAAGCATGCGATCAACAACCCGATCACCTTTGCCAAGCGCGAGATCGTGCTGACCGCCTCGATCGGCTTGATCACCTGGACTTCGGCGCAAACCTCGGCCGAGGACATGGTCAAGGACGCCGAGCTTGCCATGCATCAGGCCAAGCGTTTCGGCGGCGACAGGATCGAGCCGTTCCGCCCGGCCTTCCGCACCGTCGGCACCGATCGGCTGCAGTTCGAATCCGACCTGCGGCGCGCCATCGAGCGGCGCGAATTCACCCTTGCCTACCAGCCGATCGTGCGGCTGGAAGACGGCAGCGTCGCCGGCTTCGAAGCCTTGCTGCGTTGGGACCATCCGCGCCGCGGCATGATCCCGCCGGCCGATTTCATCCCCGTCGCCGAAAGCTGCGGGCTGATCGTGCAGCTTGGCCTGTTCGCCATGCAGCAGGCGGCCGAGGATCTCGCCGGATGGCAAAAGCAGATCGGCGATGCGCCGCTGTCGGTCTCGGTCAACCTGTCCAGCCGCCAGCTCATCCGCCGCGACCTGGTCAGCGATGTCCGCTCCGTCATCGCAAGGGCCAATCTGAAGCCACGCTGTTTCCGGCTCGAACTCACCGAGTCCCTGGTGATGGACAATCCCGAGCAGACCGCCCACGTGCTGACCAAGCTGAAGCAGCTCGGCATCGGCCTGTCGCTGGACGATTTCGGCACCGGCTATTCGTCGCTCGCCTATCTGACGCGTTTCCCGTTCGACACGATCAAGATCGACAAGAGCTTTGTCGACGACAGCACGCCCAAACGGGCCGTACTGCTCAAATCCATGGTCAACATGGCGCATGAGCTTGGCCTGTCGGTGGTCGCCGAGGGCATCTCGGACGAACGCGATGCGCTGGAACTGCGCCAGATGGGCTGCGAGTATGTGCAAAGCTTCATGTTCGGCGCGCCGATGCCAGGCGACCAGGTGCTGAAGACGCTGAAGGAACAGTATCCGCTGACGCAGGCTTAGAGGCCGTTTGGAAACTCTACTCCTGCGGCCATCTGATGGCGCTTTCTGCGCTTTCTGCGCTTCCGGTGCTCACGTACCAAAAGTACGCTCCGCTCCGGTTCTCGAAATCACCATCATATGACTCGCATGAGCGAGTTTCGAAACGGCCTCTGCGTCGGCTTAATGGGTCAGGCGTGCCCAGCGGCGAGGCTGAGATGGGCAAGGTCGATGCCGATCGAGGCGAGGATGCGATCGTATTTGCGCTCTATGTCGGCGTCGAACAGAAGCTCGGGGCTGGCCGGGCAGGTCAGCCAGCCATTCTCGGCGATCTCGGTTTCAAGTTGGCCCGCACCCCAGCCGGAATAGCCGAGCGCCATCAGCGCGTGACGCGGGCCGCGGCCCGACGATATGGCGCGCAAAATGTCGACGGTCGCGGTCAGGCAGATGTCGTCGGAAACGGTCAGCGACGATTCCACGCGGTAGTCGCCAGAATGCAGGACGAAGCCCCGGCTGCGATCGACTGGGCCGCCATTGCGCACGACGAAATCGCGTGCCTGTGCCGGCAAGCGGATCGCCTCCTGCTCGTTCATGATGCCGAGCTGCACCAGGAGGTCCGGAAACAGCATCTGCTGTGTCTGGTTGATGATCAGGCCCATCGCGCCTTCATCTGAGTGTGCGCAGATGTAGATGACCGAGCGCGTGAAACGATCGTCCTTCATGCCGGGCATGGCAATCAGGAACTGATCGTCGAGAAAGCCGCGCCCAGCGGCTGTCTTCTTGTGGCGCAACAAATCCATGACAGGGAAGGTACCGTGTTTCCCGGGCGCCGAAAGATGCGCCGCGCCGGATTCGACCAAAGCCCATGGGGCCAGGCCGCCGTGGCTTGCCAGCAGGGGTCACGCAAATATGATACCGGGACGGCCATGAAATCATTGCGAAGCCACGAACGGACGATCAAATCACCGCCATGCAAAGCTTGAAAATCCTGCTGCTCGGCGCCGCCATCGGATCGGCGGCCGTCCTTCCCGCCTCCGCCTCCTCGTCCGCCTGGTACAACAGCGAAGGCGGCAAGGTGCGGCTGGTGACATCAGGCAAACCCGACGAGGCCGGCCGCATCCAGGGTGTTCTCGACATCGCGCTCAAGCCCGGCTGGAAGACCTATTGGCGCGATCCGGGCGACGCCGGCGTGCCGCCGCAGCTCGACATTTCGGCCAGCACCAACATCGCCGATGCCACACTCTCGTTTCCGGCACCCCAACGCCATGACGATGGTTATGGCAAATGGGCGGGCTACAACTATCCGATCTCGCTGCCTGTGACCTTCACGCTGGCGACACCGAACCAGCCGGCAGTCATCGATGCCGACATCTTTCTCGGCATTTGTGAAACGATCTGCATCCCCGTGCAGACACGACTGACCGTCGACCCCACTTCCGATCCTGACAATGCCGACGACGCAGCCCTGGTGAAGGCGAGTTTCACGGCGTTGCCGGCGCCGGCAAAGCCTGATTTCGGCATCAACGTGCTGCCGGGCGATCACGAAACGCTGGTTGTCGAGGCGAGCTTTCCCGGTGACCCGGAGGCAGCGGATTTCTTCGTCGCCGGCGAGCGGGACTATATGTTCGGCACCCCTTCCCGCAGCGAGAAGGACGGCAAGCTGATCTTCACGGTGCCGATCCTCGATCGCCCTTCGACGACGCCCACGGATGGTGGACTTCACTACACGCTGACCAGTTCGGCGGGCGCCGTCGAAGGGCTTTTGCCTTTCCCTTGATCCAGCTTGCCCGAACGGTTGCAGGACGCCGCCGAGTTCGCTACGCAAGCAGGCATCCTTCCCATCCCCCAAGCGAGGAACTCATGACCATTTCCGTTGGCGACAAGCTGCCCGAGGCGACCTTCAAGACGATGACCGCCGACGGCGCCAAGGCGATCACGTCTGCAGAGATTTTCCCGGGCAAGAAGGTGGTTCTGTTCGGTGTTCCCGGCGCCTTCACGCCGACCTGCAGCAACAACCATCTGCCCGGCTATCTCGAAAACCATGACGCCATCCTGGCGCGCGGCGTCGATACCATCGCCGTCGTTTCGGTCAACGACGTCCATGTCATGGGCGCCTGGGCTCGCTTCACCGGCGGCGAGGGCAAGATCCTGTTCCTCGCCGACGGCAGTGGTGATTTCGCCAAGGCGGTCGGCCTCGACAACGACCTTTCCGCAGGCGGCATGGGCCTGCGCTCGAAGCGGTTTTCAATGATCATCGACGACGGCAAGGTCACCGCGCTCAATGTCGAGACCAAGCCCGGCGTCGACGAGTCCGGCGCGGCGCATATTCTCGGACAGCTCTGAGCTTCAACGGCCGCATCGGGCGAGGCCGCAACGGCCGACCTCGCCCGACAACCGCTTGCGCTCCAGAACTGCCGGCTTTCGGGGGGATCCCAACAATGTTCGACGTCTTCTGGCGTGCTGTCGCGATCGGGATCGGTGCTACCGTGCTGATGGATCTCTGGGCCATCTTCCTGCACAAGGCGTTCGGCCAGCCCCGGCCGAACTGGGGACCGGTCGGCCGCTGGGTCTGGCATCTCACCGACAAGGTCTTTCACAACGATATCGGCGAGGCAGAGCCTTACGCGCATGAAGTCGCGCTGGGCTGGGCGTTTCACTATTTCGTCGGCATCGTCTACGGCATCATCCTGGTCGTGGTGGCTGGCGCGAGCTGGCTTGCCGCGCCGACCTTCCTGCCGGCCTTCATCCTGGGCATCGTCACCGTCGGCGCCGGCTGGTTCCTGCTGGCGCCCGGCATGGGCGCCGGATGGGCAGCTTCGAAGCGGCCCAATCCCATGCAGATCCGGGCGCTCAACCTGGTCTCGCACACAGTGTTCGCGCTCGGGCTCTGGGGCACGGCGCTGCTGATACGTTGACGGCTCAGGGCTGCTCAGGGCTGCTCAAGCCTGTCGATCGGCCGCCATCCGTGGATGACGTGGCGCGCGCCGATATCGTAAGCAAAATAGTTGCCACCGCCTGCTGGTTGATCCGCGTCGCGGCTGATCTCCCGTCCGCTGAGTGACAGCAGCAGGAGCGTTCCAACGCCTCCATGGCCAATGAGAGCGATGTCGCCGGCCTCATCACCGGCGAGCACGGCGCTGGCCTCACGCACGATACGGTTCTGGGCATCGATGGCTCGCTCCCAGCCGCGAATACTGCTGTCCGGTTTGGCGAAGAACTGATTGGCGACCGCCTCAAACTCGAGCGGCGGCAGAAAGCCTGTCGCGGAGCGGTCATTCTCGTGCATGCGCTCCCTCACCTCGACCGCGAGGTGGAGATGCGCTGCGAGGATCTCCGCAGTCTCTGTCGCCTTGCGCTCGCCCGACGACACGATACGCCGGATTGAACCGACCCATGGCTGATCGAGCATGGCAACGGCTCTCGACCGTCCGATGTCGGACAGCCCCCATTCCGGCACGGGAATGGGGGCGTCGACCTGAACCTGGGGATGCGTGACATAGTAGAGGATCGGCACGATCGAGGTTCCTGCCTGAAAGCGGATCGCTGCCGGAATTCAATAACTCTGGGTCGAACGACGCGCCTTCGTGGCCGCCGGCTGCTTCGGCTGAACATCCGGCTTCGGCGCTGAAGCTGCAGGCTTGAAAGAGCCTTTCTTGAACGGCGCCATGCCCTCCCGTGCCAATTCGTCGGCGCGCTCATTCTCGGCGTGGCCAGCATGGCCCTTGACCCAGTTCCAGGTGACCTTGTGGCGGCGGTTGGCTTCGTCCAGCGCCTGCCAGAGCTCACCGTTCTTGACCGGCTTCTTGTCGGCGGTCTTCCAGCCGTTCTTCTTCCAGCCATGGATCCACTTGGAAATGCCGTCCATGACATATTTGCTGTCGGTGTGAAGCTCGACCGTGCAAGGCTCCTTCAGCGCATTGAGCGCCGAGATGGCCGCCAGCAACTCCATGCGGTTGTTGGTCGTTTCGGCTTCGCCACCGGAAAGCTCCTTGGTGGTGCCGTTGAAGCGCAGGATTGCACCCCAGCCGCCAGGGCCTGGATTGCCAGAACAGGCGCCGTCGGTGAAGATTTCAACCTGTTTGCTCATGATACCCTATATTCGGCCAATCCATATTCCGAAGCAGATTTGATTGCCCGATGGAACCGCATCCGCCTGATGTATTCGGTCGGATCGCGTTTCATGACCAGGCCGCCATCGGGAACGGTCAGCCAGTCGTAGAGCCGGGTCAGCATGAAGCGCAATGCCGAACCGCGCGCCAGCATCGGCAATGCCGCCTTTTCCTGATCGCTCAGCGGACGCACGCTCTGATAGCCGGCGAGCAGCGCCTTGCCCTTGGTGAGATTGAAGGAAAAATCCTTCTCGAAGCACCAGGCGTTGAGGCAGGTGGCGACGTCGTATGCGTAGAGATCGTTGCAGGCGAAATAGAAGTCGATCAGGCCGGAGAGTTTTTCGCCCAGGAAAAAGACGTTGTCCGGGAAAAGATCGGCATGGATGATGCCCGCCGGAAGGCCCTTCGGCCAGTTCCGCTCGAAATCGACGAAGTCGGCGTCGACCTCGGCCGCCAGGCCCGGCTCGACCTCGTCGGCCCGATCGCGAGCTGCGTTCCAAAGCTTGCGCCAGCCGTCGATGGCGAGCGCGTTGGGACGGGTCATCGGAAAATCGGCGCCGGCAAGGTGCAGGGCGGCCAGCGCCTTGCCGACCTCGGCGCAATGCGTTGCCGTCGGCCGCCGTAGCGAAAGCCCTTCGAGAAAGGTAATGATGACCGCCGGCCGGCCGGCCAGCGAGCCGATGACACTGCCGTCATGCGCGATCACCGGCAGCGGGCAGGACACGCCCTTGTTGGCGAGATGACCCATCAGCCCGAGGAAAAACGGCAGATCCGCCTTCTCGACCCGCTTTTCGTAAAGTGTCAGGATGTAGGAGCCGGTCGACGTGTGCAGCAAAAAATTCGAATTCTCGGTGCCCTCGGCGATGCCCTTGTAGGACAGGAGATCGCCGACCGGGTAGTGCTTCAGGAAAGCGCCGAGTTCGCCCTCCGCAACGTCGGTATAGACCGCCATCTGGCTTACGCGGCCCCATTGACGAAGGCCATGTCGGCCGGCGTCAGTTCGACATCGCGCAGTACCCGCATGACCGGAAAATCCTCTGTTTCAGTGGCCGTGATGGCGAGGTCGATGGTGACATCGAAGCGCTGGCGGAACGCGTCGATGATCTCGTCGACGATGATCTCCGGCGCCGATGCCCCTGCCGACAGGCCGAGCGTCGAAATGTTGCCGATGTCATTCCACGGAATCTCGGCCGCGCGCTGCACGAGAAGCGACATGGTGGCGCCGGCACGCTCCGCCACTTCGACAAGGCGGCGCGAATTGGAGGAATTAGGAGCGCCGACAATCAGATAGAGATCAGCGCCCGGGGCGGTGTCCTTGACCGCCTCCTGGCGGTTGGTGGTGGCGTAGCAGATCGATTCCGCCGCCGGCGCCTGCAGGTCGGGAAAGCGCTCTTTCAGCGCACGGATGATGCCGGCAGTGTCCTCGACCGACAGCGTGGTCTGGGTGACGAAGCCAAGCGCCTTTGGATCGGCAGGTTCAAGCCTGGCGGCATCGGCCTCGGTCTCGATCAGCGTGACCGCGCCCTCCGGCAATTGCCCCATCGTGCCGATCACCTCGGGGTGGCCGGCGTGGCCGATCAACAGCACATGGCGGCCAAGCCGCTGATGGCGCATCGCTTGCTTGTGGACTTTGGAAACCAGCGGACAGGTGGCGTCGAGATAGAACAGCTTGCGCGCCTGGGCATCCGCCGGCACCGATTTCGGCACGCCATGCGCCGAGAAGACGACCGGCGACTGCCGGTGTTCGGCCGGGATCTCGGAAAGCTCCTCGATGAAGACGGCGCCGAGGCTTTGCAGTCCTTCGACGACGTAACGGTTGTGGACGATCTCGTGGCGGACATAGACCGGCTTGCCGTATTTCTTCAGCGCCAGCACGACGATCTGGATGGCACGGTCGACGCCGGCGCAGAAGCCGCGTGGCTGGCAGAGCCGGATCGTCAGCGGAGGCTTGGTGGTTGTCTGAAGCATTAAATCCTGGCCGGTTCGTCAGCGCCGAAATGAGGTGCCTACCCCTGTTCTGTCAAGAGTGGGCCCTGTCAAGGGTGTCGCGCGTTCATTCCTCTTTCGCGGGACGGCGAAGCCGCAGGATGAGCACGGCGGCGAGGGCCGCCGCAAGCCCATACCAGGTGACGGCATATTGCAGGTGGCTGTTCGGCAGGTCGATGATGGTGACGCCTCCGATGGGCAGACCGCCGGGATTGGGCGTCTTGTCGGCATCGATGAAGATCGGCACCAGCGTGAACCCGGCCGGCAGGCCGGCGCTCGCCGCCATGACGTCGCGGTCCTTCCAGTAGAAGATGTTCTTGGCCACGTCATTGTCGGGAAGCATCATCGACGGCTTTGCCGGCAGCGGATTGCGGGCAAGCCCGGTGATGGTCACCTTGCCTGTGACCTGCCCCTTGGCGCGCTTGGCGGGGTCCTTCAGATCATAGGGTATGAAACCACGATTGATCAGCACGAAGCGACCATCGTCGAGGGCAAGCGGCGTGTAGACGTTGAAGCCGGCATCACCCTCCCAGGTCGCGTAGAAATGCCGCTCGCCTGAATGCAGGAACGTGCCGGAGACCGTGACCGGGGTGTAGTCGACGTCCCCCGTCGAGGCGAATTCCTTCTCGACCTCGGCCAATGGGCGTGGCGCCGAATGGGTGCGCTGGTCGATGGTCTGCAGGAGACCTTCCTTCCAGTGCAGGCGCTGGACCTGCCAGGTGCCGAGCGCCATCAGGATCAAAAGCAGCACCGAGCCAAGGCCGAGCAGCAATGCCGATCGTGGCCGTGAACGGCCGCTTTCCTTGATGGATGCCTCGCTCATTCGCCGCGGTCCAGCCGGCCTTCGGCCGCCTTGTTGGCATATTGCAGGGTGAGCAGCACGCCCTTGATCAGCCGCAGCGCTGTCAGGCACAGCACCAGGGCCAGCGGAATCCAGATCAACAGATGCAGCCAGAGCGGCGGGCTCAGCGTCACTTCCACCCAGAGCGCCAGGCCGACAATGATGAAGCCGATGATCAGGATGACGAAGACCGCCGGCCCGTCGCCGGCATCGGCGAAGGAATAGTCGAGGCCGCAATTGACGCAGCGTTTGCCGACGGTGAGGAAACCGGAAAACAGCCGCCCCTCGCCACAGCGCGGGCAACGGCCATGCAGGCCAGCCGAAATCGGTTCGATCGGAGGCCAGATCGCCTTGTCTTCAGTCATGGATAGGGCCGTCGCTCATTGCTTATTGCTCGATCTCGATCGGTGTGCCGTCGGCCACCAGTGCCCAGATTTCGTCCATGTCGGAGTCCGTAACGGCAATGCAGCCATCGGTCCAGTCGACCAATTGAAGCAGCCAGCCCCACCAGCCGAAACCATTCGGCTGGCCATGGATCATGATCATGCCACCGGCGTCGACATTGCGCGCCGTCGCGGCCGCCAGATCCTCGGCATTGGGATAGGAGATGTGGATCGATCTGTGCGCGATGCTGTCGGGGTTGCGCCAGTCGAGGACATAACGACCCTCGGGCGTGCGCTGGTCACCCTCCTGGTGTTTGTGGCCGACGGGATCCCCACCGAGCGCAATGCCGTAGCTGCGCAGGACCTTGCCGTCGCCGATCAGTTCCAGCAGCCGTTCCGCCTTGTGGACACGCACCAGATCGACCGAATCAGCCGCATGGGCCGGGAACGCCAGGAGGATGAATGCGCAAATCGCCCAGGGAGTTGTCAGCCGCATGGGCAATCGATCGACGATCATTGCGCCGAAACGAAGAAGGCGGCCACGTCGCCGCAGCCGCCTTCCCGAAATCGAAATCCCAAAGACTGGATCAGTGGCCTTCGATCACCGCGCCGGCAGATCCCCAGACATAGATCGCAGAGAACAGGAACAGCCAGACCACGTCGACGAAGTGCCAGTACCAGGCGGCGGCCTCGAAGCCGAAATGCTGCTTGGGGGTGAAATCACCCTTCATCGCCCTGACCAGGCAGACCAGCAGGAAGATGGTGCCGATGATGACATGGAAGCCGTGGAAGCCGGTCGCCATGAAGAAGGTGGCGCCGTAGATGGAATCCTTGAAGCCGAACGGAGCGTGCATGTACTCGTAGGCCTGCACCATGGTGAACAGCATGCCGAGGCCGACGGTCAGCACCAGGCCGTTGATCAGGCCCTTGCGATCGCCATGGATGAGCGAATGGTGCGCCCAGGTGACCGTGGTGCCCGACAGCAGCAGGATGATGGTGTTGTAAAGCGGCAAATGGAAGGGATCGAGAACCTCCATGCCCTTTGGCGGCCAGACGCCACCGGTAAATGTGTGGCGCGCGTAGTTCTGCGCCTCGCCGGCAAAAAGGCTGGCGTCGAAATAAGCCCAGAACCAGGCGACGAAGAACATCACTTCCGAGGCGATGAACATGATCATGCCGTAGCGCAGATGCAGCGACACGACGCGCGTATGATGGCCCTCATGCGCTTCCTTGATCGTGTCCGACCACCAGGCGAACATGGTGTAGAGGACGATCACCAGGCCGATGAAGAACAGCCACGGATTGGCGATATTGAAGCCGAAGATCGGGAAGGTGCCGCCCTTCAGGTACTCCATAAGGCAGACGCCGCCGAAGGCCATGACGAGCGCCCCTATCGAGCCCAGGAAAGGCCACGGGCTCGGGTCGACGAGATGATAGTCATGCTGTGGTTTTGCGTGCGCGTCTGCCATATCAACCCCCGAGATTTGCTTCGGTATTGGAAATTGTCTTGCTGTTGCCCTGGACCGGCTCCGAGGAGGCGACCGGCTTGGTCTTCTCGACCGGGAACATCGTGTAGGACAAGGTGATCGTCTTCACGTCCTTCAGTTCCGGCACATTGACGATATCGGGATCCACGTAGAACAGGACCGGCATGTCCAGCGTCTCGCCGGGCTTCAGCGACGTATCGGTGAAGCAGAAGCACTCGACCTTGTTGAAATACGGACCCGCCAGCTCCGGCTGCACGTTGAAGGTGGCGCGACCGGTGACGGGGCGATCGAACTTGTTGGTCGCCTGATAATGCGCCTGCACGGTCTCGCCGATCTTCATGGTCATCGAGCGCTGGACCGGCTGAAATTCCCACGGCACGCCGGCAATATTGGCATCGAAGCGCACCGTGATCTCACGATCGAGCACGCGGCCGGCATACTGCTTCTCGGCACGCTGCGTCTTGCCGCCATAGCCTGTCGCCTGGCAGAACATCTTGTAGAGCGGCACGGCGGCATAGGCCATGCCGATCATGCCGGTGAAGAAGGCAAGGCAGACCGCCGCGACGATGGCGTTGCTGTTCCTGCCGGCCGGCTTTTGGACATCTCGACGCTCATCACATCGTGCCCAGATTGTGGCCGAACTTGACGATCGTCGCGATGTAGAAAATGACGACCAGCGCCGCCAGCGCCACGCCTATGGCGATGGATCGGCTGCGTTGGGCCTTCTTCTGGCGATCGGTCAAAGTGACCGTTTCAAGTTTTTCCTCGACCATGGTCATGCCCCACCCATGGCAAGTGCGCGTTCGACAACGCTGTCGGCCAGGTAGGCAGCGAAGATGGCGAAGAGATAAAGCAGCGAATAGGCAAACAACGCCTTGGCCGGCTTCATGGCGCGATCGTCGTCGGCCATGCCGAGTACTTTCCACGCATACCAGACAAAGCCAACGCCCAGCAGCACGGAGGCCACGCCATAGATCGGCGTGGTGTAGCCGAGCAACCACGGCAGCACGCCGACCGGAGCCAGCACCAGCGCATAGGCGAAGATCTGACGGCGGGTCGACGCCTCGCCGGCGACATTGGGCATCATCGGGATGCCGGCGCGCCCATAGTCCTCGGACTTGAACAGCGCGAGCGCCCAGAAATGCGGCGGTGTCCACAGGAAGATGATCAGGAACAGGATGATGCTTTCGAGGCTGACCGACCCGGTCACCGCGGCCCAGCCAATGACCGGCGGGATGGCACCGGCAGCACCGCCGATGACGATGTTCTGCGGCGTCCAGCGCTTCAGCCACATCGTGTAGACGACGGCATAGAAGAAGATGGTGAAGGCCAGCAGGCTCGCCGACAGCCAGTTGACCAGCACGCCGAGCGTCATCACCGACAGCACCGACAGCACCAGGCCGAAGGTCAGCGCCTCGTGCGGCTGGATGCGGCCGGACGGCACCGGACGGCTGGCCGTCCTGGTCATCACAGCGTCGATGTCGGCGTCGTACCACATGTTGAGCGCGCCCGAGGCGCCGGCGCCGATGGCAATGGCCAGGATGGCGATCACCGCCAGCAGCGGGTTGATGGTCACGGGTGCGGCGACCAGCCCGACAAAGGCGGTGAACACCACCAGCGACATGACGCGCGGCTTCAGCAGGGCGAAGAAATCGCCCGCCGTCGCTTCCGACATGCGGAAGCCCGCTTCGTCAATGCTGGTTTCGTCGACTAGGGCCATGCGTACTCAAGTCCATCATTCCGTTGGCCAAAACCGCCGGCGGGCCGGCGGTTTCGTATTCGAGCGGGGAGCCGCCTTACTTGATCTTCGGCAGCTGCTCCCACTGGTGGAACGGCGGCGGCGAAGGCAGCTGCCATTCGAGCGTGGTGGCGCCCTCACCCCATGGGTTGGCACCGGCGACCCGCTTCTTCTGGAAGGCTTCGAACACGCAGTAGAGGAAGATCGCCACGCCGACGGCCGAGATATAGGAGCCGATCGACGACACATAGTTCCAGCCGGCAAACGCGTCCGGATAGTCGATGGTGCGGCGCGGCATGCCGGCGAGGCCGAGGAAATGCTGCGGGAAGAAGATCAGGTTGACGCCGACGAAAGTGACCCAGAAGTGGGTGTTGGCGATGACGGGCGAGTACATGTAGCCGGTCATCTTCGGGAACCAGTAGTACCAGCCGGCGAAGATGGCGAACACCGCGCCCAGCGACAGCACGTAGTGGAAGTGGGCGATGACGAAATAGGTGTCATGCAGCGAGCGGTCGAGACCGGCATTGGCCAGCTGGACGCCGGTGACGCCACCGATGGTGAACAGGAAGATGAAGCCCAGCGCCCACAGCATCGGCGTCTTGAACGAGATCGACCCACCCCACATCGTCGCGATCCAGGAGAAGATCTTCACGCCCGTCGGCACCGCGATGACCATGGTGGCGAAGACGAAGTAGCGCTGCGTGTCGAGCGACAGGCCGGTCGTGTACATGTGGTGCGCCCACACGATGAAGCCGACGGCGCCGATCGCGACCATGGCGTAGGCCATGCCGAGATAGCCGAACACCGGCTTCTTCGAGAAGGTCGAAATGACGTGGCTGATGATGCCGAAGCCCGGCAGGATCAGGATGTAGACTTCCGGGTGACCGAAGAACCAGAACAGGTGCTGGAACAGGATCGGGTCGCCGCCACCATCGGGAGCGAAGAAGGTGGTGCCAAAATTGCGGTCGGTGAGCAGCATGGTGATGCCGCCGGCCAGAACCGGCAGGGACAAGAGCAGCAGGAAGGCGGTGACCAGCACCGACCAGGCAAACAGCGGCATCTTGTGCAGCGTCATGCCAGGCGCGCGCATGTTGAAGATGGTGGTGATGAAGTTGATGGCGCCGAGGATCGACGAGGCACCGGCGATATGGATCGACAGGATCGCCAGATCCATGGCCGGTCCGGGCTGACCCGAGGTCGACAGCGGCGGATAAAGCGTCCAGCCACCACCGACGCCGTAAGCGCCCGGCGCGCTCGGCATGAACATCGAGGTGAGCAGCAGGATGAAGGCCGGCGGCAGCAGCCAGAAGGAGATGTTGTTCATGCGCGGGAACGCCATGTCGGGAGCACCGATCATGATCGGCACCATCCAGTTGGCGAAGCCGCCGATCAGCGCCGGCATGACCATGAAGAAGATCATGATCAGCGCATGCGCGGTGGCGAAGGCATTGTACATGCTCTTGCCGCCGTCGATCGCGGCGTCACCGTTCATGCCATAGACCATCTGCGCCAGACCGCTGAAGATCTGGATGCCAGGCTCCTGCAGTTCCATGCGGATGGCAACCGACAGCGCGCCGCCGATGATGCCGGCCATGATCGCGAAGATCAGGTAGAGCGTACCGATATCCTTGTGGTTGGTCGAATAAACCCAGCGCACCCAACCGTGATAAGGTTTGTGGTCGTGCCCATCGTGAGCTGCAGCGTCTGCCATGTTCCGCTCCGTTCCCTAAATCTTGCTAACCCGCGGCATCAGTTGCCGGCGGCCGCTACCTTGTTCTGGCCATCAACCTCAGCCATCAGCGTCTTGTTGGCGCCGGGCAGATTGGTCTTGGCTGCCGCCAGCCAGGTCTTGAACTGCGCGTCGGTGACGACACGGATGGCGATCGGCATGAAGGCATGGTCCTTGCCGCAGAGCTGCGAGCACTGGCCGTAATAAAGGCCTTCCTTCTCCGCCTTGAACCAGGTCTCGTTGGTGCGCCCCGGAACGGCGTCGATCTTGATGCCGAACGACGGCATGGCAAAGGAGTGGATCACATCGGTCGCGGTGACGAGCACGCGGGTCATCGTGTTGACCGGCACCACCAACTCGTTGTCGACGGCGAGCAGCCGCGGATAGACCTTGCGATCCTCCTTGCCGGCGGCGGCACGGTCGCCCTCCTGGAGGATGGCGGAGTTGAAGGAGAGCGTGTTGTCGGTCTGGTATTCGTAGTCCCAGTTCCATTGGTTGCCGGTCGCCTTGACGGTCAGCTTGGCTTCTTCCGGCGGCGTGTACTGCGCGGTCAGGAGCTGGAACGAAGGAATGGCGATCAGCAACAGCACGATGACGGGTCCGACCGTCCAGATCACCTCGATCAGCGTGTTGTGGCTGACCTTGGATGGGACCGGATTGGCGCTCGCCCGGAATCTGAAGATGCAATAGGCAAGAAGGAACAGCACCAACAGGGTGATCGGAACGACGAACCACATCGTGTAGTTTCCGAACCACTCGATCTGCCGCATCATGTCGGTCGCCGGCGCCTGGAAACTCGTCTCCCAGTTCACGGGCTGATCGGCATGGGCGGATGTGCCGGCGAAAAACGCGGTGGCAACCCCAGCACTGGCTAGAAACTTGGCGTCTGCTAGGAAATTTCTCATCGCCCTCTTCGTCTCCCAGTTCCTCGCGGCTGTGCCAACGAGAATAACGAACAATGCCGGGACGGGAATCCCGACAGTCTCAAGGTGGTTCAAACCATACTCTTTTTCCCTCCGCAAGAAAGGAGCGGAGGAAACTGTGCGGCATTTTTGCGCGCAAGCTGGCATGGCCCTTCCGGGGCAGCGGCCACGGCGACGAATCGCGTATGTCCGGCGGGTTGCCCGCCTCATGCTGGCGGGGTGTGCGAAGCGTCGTAATTCAGGCGAATTTGGCAGGGAAAAGCGCTGTATTGCCTGTTTCGGGATAGTTCGGCCGCGGTCTCGTCCTTTACTTGGCATTGGCGCGGCTTAAAGTGCCGTGATTCGCAATGGAGCCGTCATGAACTCTTGGCTTTCGGGACTGAGGCATACGAGACAGGAGCTTTCGAGAGCACTGGCGAAGGCCGTGTTTCTCGCTATCTTGTCCGCGGCCGGTCTGTTCGTCACCGGTCAGGCCAATGCCGCCCAGCCGAGCGGCACGGTGCGCTCGACGCATGGCGCGTGGTCGATCATCTGCGACACGCCGGCCGGTGCAACCTCCGAACAATGCGTGATGATGCAGAACGTCGTCGCCGAGGATCGTCCGGAGATGGGGCTGTCGGTCGTCGTGCTGCGCACCGCCGACAACAAGGCCGAGATCCTGCGCGTGCTGGCGCCGCTCGGCGTGCTTTTGCCGAACGGCCTCGGCCTCAATGTCGACGGCAAGGACATCGGACGCGCCTATTTCGTGCGCTGCTTCCAGGACGGCTGCTACGCGGAAGTCATTCTCGAAAAGCCGCTGCTCGACACGTTGAAGACCGGCACGTCGGCGACGTTCATCGTCTTCCAGACGCCTGAAGAAGGCATCGGCATCCCTGTCGACCTCAAGGGTTTTGCCGACGGCTTCGCCGCCCTGCCCTGACAGCGGGACGCTTGCCAAAAAACCGGCCCTGACGCAGAATTCCCATGGGATGCGGGTTTTTGGCGGGGGGATCATCATGCGCTCGTTTTCAATGCTTTTATCCGCCGGTCTGATTTCGACCGGCGCGGTTTCCGTTGCGTGGGCTGAAGATAGCGAAATCATCACAGCGCCTGATCCGGCTACGATTCTCGACATTGCCAAGGGCTACGGTTCGGCCAAGCTGGACAAGGACGACGGTGGCGACCCCATGGTCTCCGGCCGGCTCGAAGGCATGAAGTACTTGATCTACTTCTATGGCTGCGAAAACCACGAGAAGTGCAAATCCATCCAGTTTTCCTCGGGCTACACAGACGCCTTCACGGCCGAGCAAGCCAACGAGTGGAACAAGAAGTATCGCTGGGTGAAGGCGTTTTCCGGCGACGGTTCCAACTTCAAGATGGATATCAGCTTCATCGGCGGCATCACCAAGGCCAATCTCGAGGAACAGTTCTCGAACTGGGATTCGATGACCACCAACATCAAGGATTTCATCAACCAAAAGTGACGCCGGCGGCCTGTCGGCGATCGCATTTGCCCGCACAGCGCGTCGGGGGCGATTGTCTCGGCGCGGCTTCACGCCTACATCGTGGGAAACCAGCTCTCTTCCCACGAATGGATGCGCCATGAACAGCCTGATCGGCCAATTCGACATTTCAGACGATCGCATCAAGCAGATCGTTGCCGACACCATCAACGGCGCCGACGACGGCGAACTGTTTCTCGAATACAGCGAGAGCGAGGCGCTGATGTTCGACAATGGCCGGCTGAAGACCGCCAATTTCAACACCGACCAGGGCTTTGGCCTGCGTGCCGTCGCCGGCGAAGCCAGCGGCTATGCCCATTCCAGCGACCTGTCCGAGACCTCGCTGCTGCGCGCGGCCGCTGCCGTCTCGACCGTCAAGGGCGGCTATTCCGGCACGCTTGCCGCCGCACCCGCCCGCACCAACCGCCATCTCTACGGCGAGGAGAATCCGATCCCCTCGCCCTCTTTCGAGGCCAAGGCAAAGCTGCTGCAGGAAATCGACGCATGGCTGCGCGCCGAGGATCCGCGCGTGCGCCAGGTGACGGCCTCGCTCGCCGCGTCCTGGCAGCATGTCGAGATCGTGCGCGCCGACGGCCAGGTGGTGCGCGATATCCGGCCGCTGGTCCGCATCAACGTCTCGGTCGTGGTCGGCGATGGCGACCGCCAGGAAAGCGGCTCCTATGGCATGGGCGGACGCAAGGCGTTTGGCGAATTCCTGATCGAGGACAGCTGGAAGCACGCGGCCAAGGAGGCGCTCAGGCAGGCGCTGGTCAATCTCGAGGCGATCCCTGCCCCGGCGGGCACCTTCGACATCGTGCTGTCCAGCGGCTGGCCGGGCGTCATGCTGCACGAAGCCGTAGGGCACGGGCTGGAAGGCGACTTCAATCGCAAGAAAACTTCGGCCTTCGCCGGCCTCCTGGGCCAGCAGGTCGCCGCCAAGGGCGTCACCGTCGTCGACGACGGCACCATCCCCGAGCGGCGCGGCTCGCTCACCGTCGACGATGAAGGCACGCCTTCGGCCCGCAACGTGCTGATCGAGGACGGCAAACTGGTCGGCTACATGCAGGACCGGCAGAACGCCCGGCTGATGGGCATGAAAGCCACTGGCAACGGCCGGCGTGAAGGCTATGCGCACCAGCCGATGCCGCGCATGACCAACACCTACATGACGTCAGGCGACATGGAGCCGGACGAGATCATCGCTTCGGTCAAGAACGGCATCTACGCCGTCTCCTTCGGCGGCGGCCAGGTCGACATCACTTCGGGCAAATTCGTGTTCGGCTGCACCGAGGCCTACATGATCGAGAACGGCAAGGTGACGCAGCCGATCAAGGGTGCGATGCTGATCGGCAACGGGCCGGATGCCATGCACCGCGTCTCGATGGTCGGCAACGACATGAAGCTCGACAACGGCATCGGCATGTGCGGCAAGGCCGGACAGGGCGTGCCGGTCGGCGTCGGCCAGCCGCATCTCAGGATGAACCAGATGACGGTCGGCGGCACGCGGGTTTGAGGCTGCAAATCCGACAGGCTTGAATAGCTTTCGCGACAAGACTATCTTACCTTCGTCTTACATGAAGGCGCGACACGATGGCTGCAAAAGAAAGACTCATAACGACCGTCTCCACCAAGGGACAGGTGATCCTGCCCAGCGCGATCCGGAAACGGAAGGATTGGGGCTCGGGCACGCGCCTGCAGGTCGAAGACACTCCGGATGGAGTGCTTTTGAAATTGGCGCCGGCCTTTGCCCCGACGCGGCCAGACGATGTCTTTGGCGTCCTGCCGCATAGTGGCAAGCCGAAGACGCTGGAGGAAATGGACGCAGCCGTCCTTGCTGAAGCACGGCGACGCGATGCTCGCAATTGATACCAACATTGTCGTCAGGTATTTGACGAACGACGATCCGGAGCAGTCCCCGCGAGCCCGGCGGTTGATCGATGGTCAACCCGTCTTTGTCGCTGTCACGGTAATCCTGGAGACTGAGTGGGTGCTCCGCAGTGCCTATGGTTATAGCCAGGCGGTGGTCGCCAGCGCATTGCGGGTGTTCGGCGGGTTGCCGACGGTTGAGTTGGAAGATGCCGCGGTTGTCTCCTCTGCGCTCGACCTGTCGGACTCGGGAATGGATTTCGCAGATGCGCTGCGTCTGGGGAAATCAGCTCATTGCGCCGGCTTGGCGACCTTTGACCGTAATTTCCTCAAAGCTGCGAGGGCGGCCGGATATGAGAGCGTGCAGGAAGCATAATTTGGAGGCGCGCGGCTGGCGCTCCGACAGTCGAGCTTGGTCTGAATGTGCCGGCTGATCCTTGCTTTTCTAACTTGAATCCCCGCCACACCTTGAAGTGAACACAATCCACGTTAGGAAATTAGTAACTGTTTAACTGCCTGGGCTGCCTTTTGCGCACGAACGCAGTACCAGCTTCCTCGTTGCGGTGGTGGTTTCGGCAATGCGGCATTCCTCCGTCCTGACTTCGTCTATCCTGCTTGGCTTCGTTTCGTTGATAGGTGCGACATCGCTGCAAGTCACCCCGGCGGCGGCACAGTCGACCTTGTTCAAGCGAATATCGACGCAACCATCCAGGGATGGGTCACTCTCTGCCGCGGTGGGCGGCTCCACCAGCGTCCCCTACGGTTGGGTCGATTTCTGCCATCGCCGACCAAAAGAGTGCAAGGTGCCCGCTCTGCCGGCCACCAACGTCAAGCTGACCGCGCAGAACCTGCGCACCCTCAAACGAATAAATCAGAAGGCCAACAGCGCCATCAAACCCGTCAGCAATTTCGATCACTGGGGCACGATGGCGGACCACTGGGATTACCCGGTTGACGGCAAGGGCGACTGCAAGATTTACGCACTCTACAAGCGTAAGCTTCTTCAGGAGGCTGGATTCCCCCGGCAGGCGCTGCTGATGACCGTGGTCCACGACCTTGACATGAAGGCCACACCATCCTGACGGTGAAAACCGACAAGGGCGATCTCGTCCTCGACAATCTGGTCAACGAAATCAGGCCCTGGAACGCGACTGGCTACTACTTCCTGAAACGCCAGTCGCAGCAGAACCCGAATATCTGGGTGTCGATCAACCGGCGGGGTGGCACGCCGAAGACCCTCACGAATGTTGCCAAGCTCGTAGACTGAAGGGCCTGACAGGGCCGCGGCGGCCCAGGCACTGCAGCGGTGGGGGGGCGAGTACCCAACCATCAAGATGGCGAATGCCACCTGCCTACCTTCCGCCCTGGCGCAGCTCACATGGGAGCGGCTTCAAACGCAACCAGGTTCATATTTTCCGAAATTGCCGCCAGCCTCCCCGGCAGGGCAGGCTGGCAGCGGACCTCCGCCGCGACGGCGGTTGATCAGGTGGGTTTGCCGCCGTTCTTCTTGCAGTCGGCCCGGAATTTCGCGCGCGCCTTGCCGTGCAGCTTCTTGGCATCGGCAAGGGCTGAGCATTGCTTCGAAATAGCGGTCTTCTCCGGCGTCATGGCGGTCGCCGGCGCCTTCTTCATGGGGGCGGCCGTGGTGGCGGCCGGCGCAGTGGTCGTCGTGGCTGCTGTCGTCGCTGCCGCGGCGGCTCCCGTCGCAATGAAACCGGCCAAGGCGATAGACGTCAGAACGCTTGCAATCCTCATTATGGTTACTCCCTTGAGGCCCCCCGGCACTGACTGGGTATCAGCGAGCCGGGGCGCCGCGCAATCTCAGCTGTGGCCAACCACGCAGTTGTGATCTGATCGCGGGTTGCCGCAGCGGCCCGGCCATGTTTTGCCCCTAGCCAGGCAAAGCGTCTCACCTCACACAACGCGACCGGCGATGCGTTTCAAGCCTTACGCATGTCGCGACCGAAGTCGGGCCACCTCCGGGCGACATGTGCTATTTCTTGCAAGCGGGCTCATTGGGGTGCCCGCAAGACGGCTTCTTGACGGCTGGCGGCTGCGGCGGCTTTGGCTGTGCCTGCGGCTGCGGCTGCCGGTGCACCTGCTGGATCTGCTGCTTCGGCTGGGCGTGGAACTCCGGCCTCTGCGGCTTGGGCTGACCCAGCACCTTCAACTGCTGATTGCCATTGTTGACCTTGAATTTCTGCTGAACGTTGCCACCACCGTTTCCGTTGGCGGGTAGCTTGTGGAATTTGGGACCGTTGCCATTGCCCTGGGGCCCATTGCCTTGCCCGTTGGCCTGGCCGTTCGTCTGGCCAACGCCCTGATTGCGAAGCCTCTTGAACTTGCCATTGGGCGGATTCTGGCCGGAATTCTGGCCATTGAGCGCCGAAGGGTTCGCTCCATTCGCCACAGGCTTGCCGTTGGCACCCGGGACCTTGCGGAACTTCTTGCCGGTACCGGTCTGGCGCTGCCCATTGGCCCCGTTTTGCCCATTCACCACCGGGTTGCCGGTCACGGCGTTTCCACCTGCCGTGCCCTGCTTGTTCAAGAGCTTCTTGGACTTGTTGTTGGGTAGGATCGGGTTGTTGGGCAGGTTCTGTCCATTCAGCACCGGGTTCCCGGTCACGGCGTTTCCACCTGCCGTGCCCTGCTTGTTCAAGAGCTTCTTGGACTTGTTGTTGGGCAGGTTCGGGTTGTTGGGCAGGTTCTGTCCATTCAGCACCGGCTTGCCATTGACGAGCGGCAGCGTCTTGCCGTCGGCGCCGGGCAAGGCATGACCTGTCAGCTTGTCGGCAGGCAAGGTCTTCGACAGCGGCGTGGCACCTCCGGGCTGCTGGCCACCCTGCCCCGGCTTCAGCGGCAGGCCGCCCGGGTTTTGCTTGGACAGCACGGCTTCTTTCTTCTGCAGAAGAGCTGGCAGCGCCACCTTGGTCGCCAGTGCGGCCGCACCTAGGCCCACGGCGCCGGCGGTCAGTTTCTGGCCCGTGGTGAGGCCACCGCCCTGGTTGTTGTTCTCGTTGATCGTCGTGTTGTTGATGATCGTGGTGTTGTGGATGTTATTGAAGATGACATTGTCCGGCGGTGGGAAGACGTCATGTGGCGGGTTCACCCAGGCCGGCACGGGCACAAAGACGGGTGTCGGCAGAAGGAAGATTCCGACTGGCGGCGGCGGTGGCGGCAGTTCGATGAAGTCGCGCGGCCGCGGCGGCAGGAAGATCACCGCGATCGGTGGCGGCGGATCGAAATCGAAGTCGGGGTCGTCGAAATAGAGTACGGGACGGTCGACGTAGACGATTTCCTCCTCCGGCGGCGGCGGCACGTCATAGGCGTAGACGGTGAAATCCTCCGGGGGCTCCAGGGCCGCCTCGAAATGCTCGAGCCGGCGGCGGGCATCCCAGGCATGCGGGCCATGCGGGTAGCGCCGGAGATATGACCAGTAGGCTTCCGGCGTGTCCCGTAGCCAGGTTTCGCGCCAAGTGATCGCCTCGCGCCGCGCCGCGATGATGGCGCGCACGCGCTTGGCCATCGGATCGTGCGGATAGGCCCCGACGAAATCCTCATAACCGCGCAGCGTGTCGCGATCGAGCGCCGCTACATAAGCGTCGTGGGCATCGAAGTCGCGGATTTCCCTGGTCCGGTTGGCCTGGGATTCGGCCTCCGAAACCTTCGGCGCGGGCGCATCCGGGGCACGATCGAAGAACACGAAGGGCGCGCTGATCTTCGAGGCGTTCCAAGGCACTTCGGCCCCTTGCGTCACTTCGTTGACGCGCAGGCGCGTGCGGTCGAACACATCGTCGAGCGACAGGCCCCCGTCGCGCATCATCTCGGCCAGCGCCTGGGCATAGGCGCCGTACGGGCCCTTGCCTTCCGGCGCGACGGTTCCCGGCGCGGCGTTGAAGGCGATCAGCATGTTCGGGTCGGGATCGACCAGCGCGAGACCGCCGGCCAGCGGCTGGTTCGTTTGCGGGAATGCATTCGGTCGCGCCGCGTCGAGCACGACGATGTTGACCTTCGTCGGCAGTCCAGCCAGCGACTTGGTGACGTCGGAGAGCCGCATCGCCTGGAGCGGGACGTCGGCAGGATTGGCGATCTGGGCATCGACCGGCAGGAAGTAGTTCTCGCCTTCGAACTGCACACCTTGGCCGGCGAGATAGACGAAGACGACCGCGTCGGGTCCGGCGGCCGAGACCTTGCCGAGGAAGTCGCGCAGCGCGCCGCGCAGCGACTCCTGATCCACATCACGGGCGCCGACCACATCGAAACCGGCAGCCTGCAAGGTCTGCGCGATCAGTCCGGCGTCGTTGGCGGGTGTCACCATCGCGCCGGACGGATAGGCAGCGTTGCCGATAACGAAAGCGAGGCGTTTTTGCTGTTGCGCGAGCGCGCCCGTCGCCGAGGCGGCGACGACAAGCAAGAGGACGAATAAACCGAGGAATTTCTGGAGCATCCGCATTTCAGGCCACCATGGGTAAAGAGCCGACGCTGTCGAGGCCCTTCCCCTCCTCCAGCGATCTGGACTAGATGGGCGCAAAGAGGCGGCTTTGCGGCGCGATCTCGGCAGGTTGGGATCGAGTATAGCCTACCTGCCGATTTCAAGAAAAAGTGATCGCTGTCCGCGCGGCAGTCGAACCGATCCGCCTACCGGCGCTTCTTGGGCTTTTCCAGCAGGGCGACCGCCTCGACATGCGGCGACCACAGGAACTGGTCGATCGGCGTCACGCTTTTCAGTTGATAGCCGCCATCGATGAGGATGCGCAGGTCGCGCGCCAGCGTCACCGGATTGCAGGACACCGCGGCAACCAAGGGAACATCCGAGCGGGCGATCTGCTTTGACTGGTCCTCGGCGCCGGCGCGCGGCGGGTCGAAGACAAGGCCGTCAAAGGCGTTCAGCTCCTTGAACGTCAGCGGCCGGCGAAACAGGTCGCGGCGTTCGCCCGTCACTCGCTTCAGGCCGGTCGCGAACCGCGCCCCCCGGTCGAGTGCCGAGAGGGCGGCCGCATCGCCTTCCACCGCATGGACTTCCGACTTCGCGGCCAACCGTAAGGCAAAGCTGCCGCAACCGGCGAAAAGATCGGCGACCTTCTTGGCGCGTTTCAGATGGCCCCCGACGATCTCGGCCATGGTCTGTTCGGCGGCCTCGGTCGCCTGCAGGAAGGCACCCGGCGGCACGGCGACAGCGACACTGCCGAACATCACAACAGGCTTCCTCGGCTCGATGACGATCTCGTCATCGATGGACAGTCTGGCAAATCCTTGCGCAAGGACAAAATTGGAGGCGATGCGGCGCTGGTGTTCGCCGAGCTTGCCGGATTCATGCACCGCGACGTCGAGGCCGGAACCCGTCACGGTGACCGCCATCCGGAACGACTTGGTGGTGGCGCATATCAAGTCGGCGAGCGCCCGCAACCGGTCGAGTGCCGCGACGATCTCGGGCAGCGAGATCGGGCATTCGGATATGGAAATGATTTCCGGCGACAGATGGCGGTTGAAGCCGAGCAGCATGCCCTTATCGCTGCGCCGGGCGGCGAGCACAACACGGCGGCGCGTGTGCGGCGCGCAGGCGACCAGCGGATCGATGTCGCAATCGAAGCCCTTCAGGGCGTGCACCACCTTGTCGCGTTTCCACTGGCGATAGGCTTCGGCCTCGAAATGCTGGAGGGCGCAGCCGCCGCATTCGGTAAAATGGCGGCAGGCAGGTTCGATGCGCAGCGGCGAGGCTTCCAGCACCGCCATCAACGCGGCGCGGTCCCTTTCGCGCGCGGCGGTGACGGTCTCGCCCGGCAGCGTGAAAGGGATGAACAGATCGCCGCTTTCAGTCTCGGCAATGCCATCGCCCTGGGCGCCCAGCTTTTTGATGGTGAAGCGCGTACTCATCGATCCTTAATCCCACCGAGCAGGAATTCGCGGTTGCCGTCGCCACCTTCGATCGGCGACAGATGCAGGCCGAGCGAGCGCCACCCGGGAACCGCATCCAACCAATCCTGCAGCAGGCCGGCGACGCGGGCGGCATCGAAGGGGTCTTTCAGCAGGCCGCCCTTGCCGATCGCCTCGCGACCCGCCTCGAATTGCGGCTTGACCAGAAAGACCGCGGCGGCACCAGGCTTGGCAATGGCAAGCGCCGGCGGCAACGCCAGTTTCAGGGAGATGAAGCTGACGTCGGAAACGATGAAATCCGGAACACGGCCGGCAAGATCCTCGGCAGCGAGATCGCGGGCGTTCAAGCCTTCGATGACCGTCACGCGCGGGTCCTTGCCGACATCGGGATGCATCTGGCCGTGTCCGACATCGATTGCCGTGACATGGGAGGCACCGCGTTCGAGCAGCACCTGGGTGAACCCACCGGTCGAGGCGCCGATGTCGAGCGCTTCGCGGCCGGCTGGGTCGAGGCTAAAATGGTCGAGCCCGCCGATCAACTTCAGCGCCGCGCGCGAGACATAGCCCTGTGCCGGATCGTCTATGGTAACAAGGCATTGCGGCGAAACGTTCTGACCGGGCTTGCGGGCCATGACACCGTCAACCGTCACCGTGCCACGCTCGACCGCGTCACGGGCACGCGAGCGGCTGGCAAACAGGCCGCGCTGGACGAGCAGGTCGTCGAGCCGCTGGCGTGTGCTGGCTGGCAGAGGCGAGTTCATCGGCCTTCATGGCGAAAGCCGGCAGCGAAGGCAAGGACATTGGGCGCAACCAGAAAAAAGCGGCTAACGCATCGAGCCGCGTAGCGGCTTGCGTGCACCGTATCAGGTCCGGCAAAATGGTATCAAGCAGAGCCCTCTGTCGTCGAAACCCCGGGGGAGAAGAAATGCTGACGGGAACCTGCCACTGTGGCGCAACCCACTGGACCCTGGAGGGCGATCCTGGGCCGATCACAGCCTGCAACTGCACGCTTTGCCGGCGCTATGGCACGCTCTGGGCCTATGATTATGTCGACGAACGCATCCGTGTCGCGGGACCGGTGAGCAGTTATACGCGCGCCGGGAAGGACACGCCTTCGCTCGAAATCCTGTTCTGCCCGACCTGCGCCTGCGTGCTGGCCTGGCGCGGCTTGCGTGCAGGCGCCTCCGGTCGAACACGCATCGCCGTCAATGTACGGCTGGCGCCGCCCGAGGCCGTCGCCGATCTGCCGATCGACCATTTTGACGGTCTCGACACTTACGACGACCTGCCGCGCGATGGCCGCTGCGTCCGTGATATGTGGTTTTAGAAAATGGTGCGGGACACCTGGCGCTCGACGGCAGGAGACAGACCGTCGTGCCGATCGCCTGAAGCTTGCTCCCGTGAAGGCTCAGCCGCAACCGCGGACGCAGGGACGGGATCGGGCAGGACGACGAGCTGCGGCACCTGCTTGTAGGAAAAGCCGCCCCTGATGTCGCCCATCTTGCTGGCGACGATGCCCACCGCCGCTTTTTCGAGATTGCGGTCGTAAGGCGTTTCGGCGGCGGATGCTGCGATGGTGGCTGAAAGCGCCACGCCACACAGAAGCGTTCTCATTGTTATTGTCTCCCTGCCTGATCACCATCTAGCAGGGCGCCGTTGAAAAACGGCCAAGAGACACGGTAAGCAAAGCGCCAAACGGCAGCGTAAACAATGCGTTAAGGAATCAAGCCGGCAAACTGATTCAAGCGCTTGAGATTTTGATTCAAGCGCGTTGAGCGCGTGTGCTGTGCCCGAGCGCGACGAAAACGGTGCGCACGATGCCGGCGGCATCGAGGCCAGCATCGGCATACATCTTTTCCGGCTTGGCGTGGTCGGCGAACACATCGGGCAGCACCAGCGGGCGTACCTTCAGGCCGCTTTCCAGCAGTCCTTCATGGGCAAGGAACTGCAGCACGTGGCTGGCGAAGCCGCCGATGGCGCCCTCCTCCACCGTCACCAGAACCTCGTGCGAGCGGGCCAGCCGCCGGATCAGATCCTGGTCGAGTGGCTTGGCGAAGCGGGCATCGGCAACGGTGGTCGAAAGCCCGGCCGCGCCAAGTTCCTCGGCGGCAGCAAGGCAATCCTGCAGCCGCGTGCCGAAGGACAATAGCGCCACCTTGCTGCCTTCCCTGACGATGCGGCCCCTGCCGATGTCGAGAACCGAGCCGCGCTCCGGCATGTCGACGCCAACGCCGTTGCCCCGCGGGTAGCGGAAGGCGATCGGGCCGTCATCATAGCTTGCCGCGGTGCGCACCATGTGGCGAAGTTCAGCCTCGTCGGCCGCCGCCATCACGACAAAGCCCGGCAGGCTCGCCAGGAAAGTGGTGTCGAACGCCCCGCAATGGGTGGCGCCATCAGCGCCGACGAAACCGGCACGATCGATGGGAAAACGCACCGGCAGTTTCTGGATCGCGACGTCATGGACGACCTGGTCATAGGCGCGCTGCAGGAAGGTCGAATAGATCGCGGCGAACGGCTTGTAGCCTTCGGTGGCGAGGCCGGCCGCGAAAGTCACAGCGTGCTGTTCGGCGATGCCGACATCGAACGTCCGCGAGGGAAACACTTCGCCGAACAGGTCAAGCCCCGTGCCGCTCGGCATGGCGGCGGTGACGGCAACGATGCGGTCGTCCTCGCGGGCCTCCTGGATCAGGCTTTCGGCGAACACTTTGGTGTAGGCCGGTGCGTTGGCCGGCGCCTTGGCCTGCGCGCCGGTAATGACGTCGAACTTGTTGACGCCGTGATACTTGTCGGCGGCTTCTTCCGCAGGTGCGTAGCCCTTGCCTTTCTGGGTGACGACATGGATCAGCACCGGGCCTTCGCCATTGTCGCGGACGTTTTTGAGCACCGGGATCAGATGTTCGAGATTGTGACCGTCGATCGGACCGATGTGGTAGAAACCGAGCTCCTCGAACAAGGTGCCGCCGGTGACATAGCCGCGTGCATGCTCGACCGCTCTTGTGATCGCCCGATCGGCACGCTTGCCGAGATAGGACGTCAGTTTCTTGCCGAAATCGCGCAAGCCGGCATAGGCCTTGCCGGAGGCCAGCCGCGCCAGATAGGCGCTCATGGCGCCGGTCGGCGGCGCGATCGACATGTCGTTGTCGTTGAGGATGACGATAAGCCGGGCGTCGAGCGCGCCGGCATTGTTCATCGCCTCATAGGCCATGCCGGCCGACATGGCGCCGTCGCCGATGACGGCAATCACATTGTTGCGGCCGCCGGCGAGGTCGCGGGCGGCCGCCATGCCGAGGCCGGCCGATATCGATGTCGAGGAGTGGGCGGCGCCGAACGGATCATATTCGCTCTCGGCGCGGCGGGTGAAGCCGGACAGGCCGCCTTCCTGGCGCAGTGTGCGGATGCGATCGCGGCGGCCGGTCAGGATCTTGTGCGGATAGGCCTGATGGCCGACATCCCAGATCAGCCGGTCGTCCGGCGTGTTGAAGACATAGTGCAACGCCACCGTCAGCTCGACCACGCCGAGGCCGGCGCCGAGATGGCCACCGGTGCGGGACACCGCGTCGACCAGTTCGAGGCGC
Organism: Mesorhizobium kamtschaticum; assembly: GCF_056174585.1. Taxonomy (NCBI): domain Bacteria; kingdom Pseudomonadati; phylum Pseudomonadota; class Alphaproteobacteria; order Hyphomicrobiales; family Phyllobacteriaceae; genus Mesorhizobium; species Mesorhizobium kamtschaticum. Next base: position 6,075,284 of record NZ_CM149691.1, read on the forward strand.
AACTCGGACGCCAGTTGCGGCAATTCGCTCTCGGCAAGCGCCCGTAGGTCGGCGGGAATGCGGACCTTGTCGAGAAGCGGCGTATGCGGCGTTGCGTTCACGGGTCTCAGGCTTTCTGTTCAACGGCGGGATAGGCCGCCGACCTGCGAAAGTAAATGCGTGTCAGTGACGCGGGCCTGCTCCCAAAAGCACAGCGCGTCGAAACAGCTTATGCCCGCGCTTTCAAGCCCTTGTTTTCATGCATATCGTGTCCCGAAACCGGGCCGCTTTTGGGCGATATTCCTTAGTTTTCCGGCAGTGGAATAAACTCTTCCTCGTCTCCAGGAACGATATCGAAGCGGCCCGTCTTCCACTCCTGCTTGGCTTGTTCGATGCGCTCCTTTGACGAGGAGACGAAATTCCACCAGATGTAACGCTTCGAGCCAAGCGAAGCGCCGCCGAACAGCATGAAATGCGCACCGGTCTGCGACGATATGATGATCTCGTCACCGGGCCGGAACACCAGCAACCGTTCGGCCGGAAAGACGTCGCCGGAAATCGTGACCTCGCCTTCCAGCGTGTAGATGGCTCGTTCCTCCGCATCGGCAGGAATCTTCACGCTGGCGCCGGGCGCCAGTCTGAGGTCGGCGTAGAGCGTCTCGGTATCGGCCCGCACCGGGGAGCGCAGCCCCTGGAAGTCACCGATGACGACGCGGCCGCGAACGCCTTCGGCATCGATCTCGGGAAGCCGCAAGGAAGCCGTGTTCTCGAACACCGGCGCCACTTCTTCCTTGCCATCGGGCAAGGCCAGCCATGTCTGCAGGCCCGAGATCGACATCGGCGCACCGCGCAGTTCCTCGGGCGTGCGCTCGGAGTGGACGATGCCACGGCCGGCGGTCATCAAATTCACGTCGCCGGGCTGGATCACCATTTCGGTGCCGAGCGAATCGCGATGCCGGATTTTGCCGTCGAACAGATAAGTCACCGTCGACAGGCCGATATGCGGATGCGGACGGACATCCATCGCCTGGCCGCCGCGCAGGATCGCCGGGCCCATGCGGTCGAAGAAGATGAACGGCCCGACCAGCCGCCGCTTGGCGGTCGGCAGAGCGCGGCGCACCTGAAAACCGCCAATGTCCTTGGCGGTTGGTATCACCATCAATTCGATCTGGTCGCTGGCAAAGGCGTCGCCGGCTTCAGGGTCTTTCCCCGGGAAGAAGCTCATGAACTCTCCTTGTCAGCGGCCAACGGCCGCTTTGGCGGTATCAGGCAAAGCGGATGGCTGACTTTGCCCGTAGTTTCGCCGCCACCTCTTCGCGATTGCGCGGATTCTGATGGGTTTCGAGCGAATCGAGCAGCTCGCGCGCCGATGCCGCGATGGCCTCGACCGCATGGTCGAATGCATGCTGGTTCTGCTTCGAAGGCCGCGTCGTTCCGCTCAGCTTGCGGACGAACTGAAGGGCCGCATCGCGCACTTCGTCATTGGTCGCCGGCGGCTCAAAATTGAACAGGGTCTTGATGTTTCTGCACATCGCTTCCGTATCTCCTCTTGTCCTGGACCGTTTCAATCGAGACGAGCTTAATCCTCAACCATGATCGTGTCCAAAAGCCGGTAAGGCTGCTCCGTGCCTCAGTCCGCGTCGAGCGGCTCGGTGCCAACCGGCTTGCCGTCGCGCGACAGCCTGATCTTCTCGACCTTGTCCTCGGCGGCTTTCAGCAGCCGGTCGCAATGCGCCTTCAGCGCCTCGCCGCGCTCATAGATCTTGATCGACTGGTCGAGCGGCACGTCGCCACGCTCCAGATCATCGACGATCTTCTCCAAAGCGTCGAGTGCCTGCTCGAAGCTCATCGCCTTGACGTCTTCGTTGGTCTCAGCAGCCATCATTCATCCTTTCATCAGTCGGCCGACATGGGCGGCGACCGAAAATGCCAGTCCCTGCAGATCGTAGCCGCCCTCGAGCAGGCTGACGAGCCGGTTGCCGCTGTGGCGGGCCGCACGCTGCATCAGCTGGCCGGTCGCCCAGTCGAAATCGTCTTCGGTCAGATTGATCTCGGCCAGCGGATCGCGGTGGTGCGCATCGAAGCCGGCCGAAATGATGATCAGATCGGGCGCGAAATTGTCGAGCGCCGGCAGGACGCGCGACAGGAAGGCATCGCGAAACACCTCGCTGCCGGTCTGCGGCGCCAAGGGCGCGTTGACGATGTTGCCGGCGCCAATCTCGCTCTTCGCGCCGGTGCCGGGATAAAGCGGCATCTGGTGCGTTGAACAATAGAGCACCGACGGATCGTCCCAGAAAATATCCTGCGTGCCGTTGCCATGGTGCACGTCCCAGTCGACGACGGCGACGCGCTCGACGCCATGCTTCTTCTGGGCATAGCGCGCGGCGATCGCCGCCGTGTTGAAGAAGCAGAAGCCCATCGCGGTGGTCTTTTCGGCATGGTGGCCGGGCGGCCGCGCGGCAACGAAGACATTGTCGGCTCGGCCTGAAAAAACATCGTCGACGGCGGCGTTGGCGGCGCCGATCGCGGTGATCACCGCTTGCCAGCTCTTCGGGCTGGCGGTGGTGTCGGCATCGACGCGGGCAAGGCCTTCTTCGGGAATGGCGGCGCGGATGCGCGCGACGAAATCGGCGGGATGCGCGTAGAGGATCGTCGCCTCGTCGCCCTCCGGCGCCTTGACGCGTTCGAGCGCGGCAAAGGCTTCGTCGTCGAGGACACGCTCGATAGCGCGCAAGCGGTCCGGCCGCTCGGGGTGGCCCGGCGGCGTGAGGTGCTCGAGGAAGATCGGGTGGGTGTAGAGACGAGTTGCCATGTTCCCTATCTAATGCCCCGGCGCCGCGATGGCCATGCATTGCGGCTTGATGGGCTGGGGAAAATCACGCTTGCGTCCATTCGTGTCGCTGCGGGCATTGGCGGCGCCGGCGCTTCGGCGTAAGGTTTCCGCCACTGCCTGGTGCCCGCCGCGAGCGGGAGAATCGGGAACACGGTTGAATTCCGTGGCGTGCCCAACGCTGTGAGGGGGACCGCGCCGGTAAATGCCACTGTCGATGACGGGAAGGCACCGGACGCGGGTTGATCCCGAGCCAGAAGACCGGCCTGGCAGGCATCGTCATCCGCATGGTCAGGCGGGCGGCATTGATTGCAATCGCAAGGGGACAAGCGATGCCGGAAACTATGACCGCTCCTATCGGCGACGGGTTTGACCAGATGGCGCGCGACGCGGTCTACCGTGCCATGTTCACACGGCGCGACGTGCGCAGCCATTTCCTGCCTACCGGGCTCGACGATGAGGTGCTGGCGCGGCTGCTACTTGCCGCCCATCACGCACCATCGGTCGGCTTCATGCAGCCGTGGAATTTCATTGTCATCCGCGATGCCGCACGACGGGAGAAGGTGCGCGACCTGTTCCTGGCCGCGCGAGAGCAGGAACTGCCTGAAATCGAGGCCGAAAGACAGGCGCTCTACCGCAAGCTCAAGCTGGAAGGCATCTGCGAAAGCGCGCTCAACATCTGCATCACTTGCGACCGCCAGCGCTCGCAGGGCTCACCGCTTGGACGCTGGCACAATCCGGAGATGGATCTCTACAGCACGGTCTGCGCGGTGCAGAATTTCTGGCTGGCCGCGCGGGCCGAGGGCGTTGGGGTCGGCTGGGTCAGCATCATCGAGCCGCAAGCGTTGAAAAGCCTGCTGTCCATTCCCGAGCACGTGACGCCGGTGGCCTATCTCTGCGTCGGCCGTGTCTCGGAATTCGCGCCCAAACCGGACCTCGAAACGCATGGCTGGGGCCGACGCCTGCCGCTGCCCGAATTGATCATGAGCGAAACGTTTTGCGGGCAAGGCGAGGCGCAGCTCAAGTCAGCGGTGGCGTGCCTCAACGCCGTCGATGCCGCGCCGGCGCAGCCCGCCGATCAGCGCGTCGCGCCCGCCGTGCCCCAGCGCGACCCGCCGAACGAGGCGAGCGCCTTGTCCTTCAATTCCCTGAACTTCGACGATGCCTCGGCAAGCCGGGCATCCCAGGCGGGATCGGGCACCTGTCCGGCGATGGTCTTGAAATAGACCTGCATCAGGCACGCGATGGCGAAGGGCTCGATGAAGGCCGCCTTGAAGGCCCAGGCGAAGACGATGGCGAGCACGAAAGCCCAGCCGGCGAGTTGCCCGGGCATCATGAACAAAATGGCGGCGGCCGGGGCCAGCATCAGCAGGAAAATGACGAAAGAGACGCCCCACATGATGACCGCCAGCCAGACAGCGTTCTTGACCATGGTCTTGCCGTTCTGGGCATAGAGCACGACGCCTTGCCGCGCCGTCTCGAAGGGCGAGGACGAATTGATGCGGATGTTGTAGCCGAGGATGATCTCGTCGACATAGGTCAGCGACAGGCGGATCACCGTGTTGATGAAGAGACCAGGCCGCTCAGACCTGGAATGGGCAGGAAAGCGGCGATGCCGCCGAGCAGGCCGGTGATGGCGCGGATGGCGCCCTTGACCAGCTGGTCGACGACGAAAAGGATGTTGGCCTCGGCGAAACGCTCCGTCACGACCTGCTTTGCATAGGCGATCTGGTTCTGGCCGTCGGGAACATCCCGGCCATCGATCAGATGGACCATGACGGCGATATGGCCGGCCTTGACGACGTAGAGGATGTATTCGCGGATCCAGTAGACGGCGATCGAGACGATGCCGAAACCGACCACGCCACCCCACAGGGCGAAGGACATTGGCCCGTCTGGATCGGTGGAGATATGGCCGACGCCATAGCCAACGGAGGCGCCGGTGCCGGTCGCCATGATGTAGGCCAGCGTGATGCCGAAATAGACGATCATGCGAAAGACAATGAAGGGCCAGGTCCTGATCATGATGGACACCGACCGGCCGATCTCGAAATCCCACATGGCTCCGAATCCCCCTCAGAGATGGGCGAGGAGGATGCGCTCTGCCTGAAGATTGTCAATCGGGGCGGTGGCCAGCGAGGCGCCCAACAGGGATTTGGGTCTGTTATGAACCTGGTTTTCTGAGCAGGCCCTCCAGCAGCTGCTTGAACGCCGCCACCACCATCTTCGATGTCGCTTCGGGGTCGTTCGAATTGGCGATTCGCTGCGCCGCCTGGCTGCTGGCGCCATTGATCAGCCGGGCGGCGGTCTCGGGATCGACGCTCGGGACGACCACCCCTTCCCCCTGCAGCGCGGTCAGATGATCGGTCATTGAACCGACGCAGGCATTGGCATTCGACCAAAGTGCTGGATCACCCAGCACGGCTGGACCATCCCGGAACATGATGCGCTGGATTTCCGGCTCCAGCGCCATCTCGATATAGGTCGTGCATTCGTCGACGAAGTGTTGCCAGCGAGTCGGCGCTTTCGAGGCGACCTCATTCACCCGAGCAGCCATCTCGCGGTCGATTTCGGCGATAACCGCCTCCAGCAGTCCCTTCTTGTCACCGAAGTGATGATAGAGTGCGCCGCGCGTCAGTCCGGCCGAGGCAGTGAAATCATCCATCGACGCTTCGGCGTAGCCTGTCGTGCCGAAAGCCTGGCGGGCCGCGGCGATCAGCTTGGCGCGCGTCTCGGCAATCATCTCCTTGCGGGGTCTGTGCATTCTGTCTGGCCTTATCCACATACGTTCCGTATGCCAATTGACATACGTCGCGTATGGTCTATCTAATCCTCATACGCCCCGTATGTAATTGGCAGATCGCCTTTTGTCGAGGAACCCCATGCAAAACCCCTATGCTGAGATCTTTCGTGCTCCGGGAGCGAAGGGCTTCGCGGCCGCCGGCTTCATCGCGCGCCTGCCGATCGCCATGGCGCCGATCGGCATTGTGGCCATGCTGTCGCAGACGCGCGGCGAATACTGGCTGGCGGGTGCGGTCTCGGCGACGTTTGCTCTGGGCAACGCATTCGTTTCACCGCAAACGTCGAGGCTGGTGGATCGCCTTGGTCAGACGCGGGTTGCGGTCCCTACCACCCTCATCGCCTTTATCGCCTTTGCGGTGCTGATTGTTGCGGCCAATCAGGACTGGCCGGTATGGACGCTATTCGCGTCGGCGCTGGCGGCAGCCGCCATGCCCAGCATGCCGGCAATGGTTCGCGCGCGCTGGACCGAGCTTTTTCGCGGACGTCCCCAAATGAACACTGCATTCGCCTTCGAGTCGGTCGCGGACGAGCTGGTCTATATTCTCGGCGCATCGCTTTCGGTGGGACTCAGCGCCGCGCTGTTTCCGGAAGCCGGCGTCCTGGCAAGCACGCTGTTTCTTGCCATTGGCTGGGCGGCGTTCATCCTGCAGCGTTCGAGCGAACCACAAGTGCGGCCGGTTGGTCATGGCTCCAGCGGCTCGGCCATCCGTCTGCGGCCGGTGCAGATCATCACCTTCGCCATAATCTTCGTTGGCGCGACCTTCGCGACGACGGAGGTCAGCACGATAGCGCTCACCAAGGAACTCGGCCAGCCGAGTGCCGCCAGCCTCGTCATCGGCGTCTATGCAGTGGGATCGTTCATGCTCGGCATCGTGGTCGGCGCGCTCAACCTGAAGGCGCCACTGCAGCGGCAACTCGCCATTGCAGTCGCTGTCCTTGCGCTCAGCACATTGCTGCCGCTCACCGCCGGCTCGCTGCCGCTGCTCGCATTGACCGTGTTCCTTAGTGGCGTAGCGATCTCGCCGACCTTCATCACCGCTTTCGGCCTGATCGAGCGGCACGTGCCGGAAGCGATGCTGACCGAGGGCATCACCTGGGTGACCACCGGCATCGGCATCGGCATGGCGCTGGGCGCGTTTGTCGCCGGCGCGGTGGTGGATGCGTTCGGCGCCCAGAGCGGGTTCTGGGTGTCGGTGGCATCAGGCACAATTGCCTTGATCACCGTGCTGCTTGGCCAGCGCAGCCTTGCCACCCGCGAATGCGACCTGGATGGGTGTGAGGCTGCCGCGGTTCCCGCGGAATAGTGTCCAGCGCGCGCCGTCCGTCGGGGCGGAACGCGCCGTTCGCTTTAGGCAGACGGGCTTGACACATCGGCCCTTCGGGCTCGTGCCAGCGCAAAAAGCATTGTTGGCGCGCCGTGCAGCATCACCTCTTGTTCCAAGGCGAAGCCGCATTTCTCCAGCACGCGCCGCGATGCCGGATTGGCGTCACGGGCGAGGCCAATGACCCGGTCGGCATGCAGGGGACCGAACGCGGCCTGCAGCGCCGCCGTGACCAGTTCCGTGGCATAGCCATGGCCCCAGCTCTGGGGATGAAGATGGTAGGATAGGTTCAGGCCGTCGAAATCCGCCGAGACGGTGACGCCGCCGAAGCCGATCAGCTTGCCATCGGCCTCGACCGCCCAGCGGCCAAAGCCATGCTTGTCCCAATGGCCGATGTCGCGCGCCAGCCTGGCGGCGCTCTGCTGAGGCGTGTCCGCAACAGGATCGGGGCGATGGGCGACAAGTTCCCGGCGTGAGAAGAGATCGATCAGGAAATCCAGATCAGCCTGCGCCGGGCGGCGCAGCAAAAGCCGCTCGCTGCGCTGGCTCAGAGGCAATGACGCGTTCATCCCGTCATCTCCGCAAAGGGATCGGTTACCCCTTCAGAGGATCTCGGTCTTGGCGATGTGTATGCCAAAGCCTTCGAGGCCGACATAGTGGCGCTCGCGTGAGGCGATCAGGTTGATCGAGGAAATGCCGAGATCTTTCAGGATCTGCGCGCCGAGGCCGATCTCGCGCCATTCGTTCTCGCGCCGGCGGGCCTCTTCGTGATCCTCGCGATCGCCGCTCAGCGGGCGCTTGCGCTCCTGGTGGGCGACACCGACCGAACCCTCTCTGAGATAGACGATGACGCCGCGCTTGCGCTCGCCCATCGCTTTCATGATGGCGTCGAGCCGATGGCTGGTGCCGAAGACGTCGGTCACCACATCCTCGGAATGCAGGCGCACCGGTACGTCCTCGCCGTCACGGATGTCGCCGAAGACAACGGCGACGTGATGCATCGTGTCCCACGGAAGCGTGTAGGTGAAGACCTGCGCCTTGCCGCCAAGCGTGTCGATATCGGAGCAGGCGACGCGCTCGACCAGCGTTTCCTTGCGCTGGCGGTAGGCGATGAGGTCGGCGACCGACACCTGCTTCAGACCATGCTCTTCGGCGAAGGCCTGCACCTGCGGGCCGCGCTTGACGGTACCGTCGTCATTGACCAGTTCGGAAATGACGCCGATCGGCGGCAGGCCGGCGAGCTTGCAGAGATCGACGGCGGCTTCCGTATGGCCCGAACGCATCAACACGCCGCCTTCGCGCGCGATCAGCGGAAAGATGTGGCCGGGGCGGACGAAATCGGAGGCGCCGACATTGCCGTTGGCAAGGTTGCGCACGGTCAGCGTGCGGTCGTCGGCCGAAATGCCCGTCGTCGTGCCATGCTTGAAATCGACGCTGACGGTGAAGGCGGTGGTGTGGGCGGAATCATTGTCGGCGACCATCGGCTGCAGGTTGAGCCGCTTGGCTTCCTCGCGCGGCATCGGCGTGCAGACGATGCCCGAGGTGTTGCGCACGATGAAGGCCATCTTCTCCGGCGTGCAATGGACGGCGGCGACGATCAGATCGCCTTCGTTCTCGCGCCCGTCATCGTCCATGACGACGACGATCTCGCCGCGTTCGAAGGCCCGAATGGCTTCGACAATCTTCTTCTGGTCGTAAGGCATGGACGCTCGCTTTGCTCGCAGGGCAGTAGGGGAATAAGGCAGTAAGGCAGTAGGGGAAAGGAAAATTTTGGCTGTTTCGGCAGGCTGCGTAACATACTGCCCTACTGCCCTACTGCCCTATTCCCCTCCCTTCCCCGTCTGTCCCCGATGACGCAGATAATGATCGGCGATGGCGCAAGCAACCATCGCTTCGCCGATCGGCACGGCGCGGATGCCGACGCAGGGGTCATGCCGGCCCTTGGTCATCACCTCGACGTCGTTGCCGTCCTTGTCGATCGACTTGCGCGGCGTCAGGATCGACGAGGTCGGCTTGACGGCGAAGCGCGCAATGATCGCCTGGCCGGTCGAGATGCCGCCGAGGATGCCGCCGGCATTGTTGGCCAGGAACACCGGCTTGCCGTCATTGCCGATACGCATCTCGTCGGCATTCTGTTCGCCGGTGATGCGTGCCGCCTCGAAGCCGTTGCCAATCTCGACGCCCTTGACGGCGTTGATAGACATCAGCCCGGAGGCGATGTCTTGGTCGAGCTTGGCGTAGATCGGCGCGCCAAGCCCCGGCGGAACGCCATCGGCAACGATCTCGATCACCGCGCCGACCGAGGAACCGGCCTTGCGGATGCCGTCGAGATACTGTGTGAAGACCGGAACGGAAGCGGGATCGGGCGTGAAGAACGGGTTCTCGGCGTCACCGATGAAATTCCAGTTCCAGTTGGCGCGGTCGATCGACTTTTCACCCATCGACACCAGCGCGCCGCGCACCACCATGCCCGGCACCACCTTGCGGGCGAGCGTGCCTGCCGCCACCCGCGCCGCTGTTTCGCGGGCCGAGGAGCGGCCGCCACCACGATAGTCGCGTATGCCGTATTTGACGTCATAGGTGTAGTCGGCATGGCCCGGCCGGTACTGGCGGGCGATCTCGCCATAGTCCTTCGAACGCTGGTCGACATTTTCGATCAGCATCGAGACCGGCGTGCCGGTGGTGATCATCGTCTCGCCGTCCTCGTCGAGCACGAAGCCCGACAGCACCTTCACCTCGTCCGGCTCGCGGCGCTGGGTGACGAACCGCGACTGGCCCGGCCGGCGCTTGTCGAGTTCGGCCTGGATCTCGTCACGCGTAAAGCGGATCCCGGGAGGGCAGCCGTCGACCACGCAGCCCAGTGCTGCGCCATGGCTTTCGCCCCAGGTGGTGACTCGGAAAAGATGGCCGAACGTGTTGTGAGACATGGAAAAGTGCCCTGCCCGGCAGCGGAGCCGGTTGAAGCCTGCCTTCTATTGGCGTTTTTTGCAGTGGTCAAACTGTCATCCCCGCCGTTTAAGTTTTGACACATTCGGCTGGTTTCTGCTTTCTTCCATCCGCCGTTGAGGATCCGCCGCCACAGTGCCGGCGCAATGACCAAAGAGGACGATTATGCGTACCCTGATTGGCGCTGTTGCCGCCACGCTGCTGCTTTCCACCGCTGCTTTCGCCGGCCAGACCGAAGGCCTGATCAAGAAGGTCGACAAGGACGCGCTGACCCTGACGCTGGACGACGGCAAATCCTACAAGCTGAACGCCGAGACCGATCTCGACGCGCTGAAGCCGGGCATGGACATCGTCATCGCTTACGACGTGACCAATGGCGAGAACGTCATCACCGACATGCAGTTGCCGGACGGCGACACGAACTGAAGCTTCCAACCCAATTTGGATGCGTGCCGTCGGTTTCGACATTCCGCCGAGCCGGCCCAGCCGTCTCTTACGTGATTGCGGCCGCAAACTGCCGTGTCATTTCCTGGGCCACTGTAGACTGCCTAAAGCCACTCAAGGCTCTTGCCTTCGAGTTTGAGCACGCGATCCTGCGGTATCTCCAGGTTCGCGGCCTCGTCTTCGGCCATATCAAGCACGAAACGGAACAGGGTGCGCATGACGCCACCGTGCGTCACACAAACCGTCCTGCGGTCCATCTCGTCGAAACAGGGCTTCACCCGTTCGAGCAGCATCTGGTAGCTCTCCGCCCCGTCGCCGGGCGGCTGGAAGTTCCATTTGTCCAGTGCGCGGGATCGGCTTGCTCCGGGTGACTGCGTCTCGAGCTCGGCGAAGGTAAAACTCTGCCAGTCGCCGAAATTGACTTCAATCAGCCTGATATCGGTCCGATAGGCGACCGGATCGAGCGTCATCGCGGCGCGGATGCGTTCCATCGTTTCGCGCGTCCGCCGCATCGGGCTGGCTACGAAATCGAAATCGTGGGGATCGCCGACAAGTTCAGCCAGCCGATGCCCGTTCCCGGTCGCCTGTTCGCGGCCAAGGACATTGAGATCGGTATCGGCCTGGCCCTGAAGCCGGAACTCGGCGTTCCACGCGGTCTGGCCGTGGCGCACGATATAAACCAGCGGGTACATCAGGTCTTCCGGAGGTCGGGCCTGGGCCTGGGCGGAGGATCGGCGGAGGGAGTTAGTCCTTGACCGTCGAAATATCAGGCGCGTCGACCGCCTTCATGCCGACCACGTGGTAGCCGGAATCGACATGATGCACTTCGCCTGTGACGCCACGCGACAGGTCGGACAGGAAATAGACGCCGGAATCGCCGACCTCTTCCTGGGTGACCGTCTGCTTCAGCGGCGAATTGTATTCGTTCCACTTCAGGATGTAGCGGAAGTCGCCGATGCCGGATGCGGCCAGCGTCTTGATCGGGCCGGCGGAGATGGCGTTGACGCGGATCTTCTTGGCGCCGAGATCGACGGCGAGGTAGCGCACGCTGGCCTCGAGCGCGGCCTTGGCGACACCCATGACGTTGTAATGCGGCATCACCTTCTCGGCGCCGTAATAGGTCAGCGTCAGAAGCGAGCCGCCATCGGTCATCAGCGCCTCGGCGCGCTTGGCGATGGTGGTGAAGGAATAGACCGAAATGTCCATGGTCCGCAGGAAGTTGTCGCGCGTCGTCTCGACATAGCGGCCGGTCAGTTCGTCCTTGTCGGAGAAGGCGATGGCATGGACGAGGAAGTCGAGCTTGCCCCCCCAATGCCTGGCGACATTGGCGAAAACCTCGTCGAGGCTCCCCGGATCGGTGACGTCGCAATGGCCGGCGACAAAGGCGCCCAGTTCCGCCGCCAGCGGCTCGACGCGCTTCTTGAACGCCTCGCCCTGATAGGTCAGCGCGATCTCGGCACCGTGGTCGACGCATGCCTTGGCAATGCCATAGGCAATCGACCTGTTGTTCGCGACGCCAAGAATCAGGCCGCGCTTGCCGGCCATCAGGCCCTGTCCACCCGCCATGTGAGCGCTCTCCGCAAGGTTTCTGCTTTGTGGAGTGCCTATCGCACAGGCACACAGCCCCTTCAAGCGTTCAAACCGGACAGTTCGGGGGACAAAAGCGCTGGATCAGGCTTTTTGCCCGCGCAGCAGGGCTTCGAGTGCAGAATCCCCGCCCTCCGGCAGCATAATGCGCACATGGGCGTAGAGATCGCCATGGCCGCCGGCTTTCTCCGGCAAGCCCCTGCCCTTGAGCCGCAGAACCTTATCCGAGCTCGACCAGGCGGGAACATTGACCGCGAGCCTGCCGGTGGGCGTCTCGACCGGCACCTTGGCGCCCAGCACGGCATCCGCGAGCGACACCGGCAGATCGGCATGCAGGTCGCGGCCTTCGATGCGGTAGCGCGGATGCCGGCGGATATGGATCTTGACCAGCGCGTCGCCGGGCTGGCCCGGGCCCTGCTCGCCCTGCCCCTTCAGCCGGATGGTCTGACCATCCTCGACAAAGGCCGGCAGTTTGACTGCCACCTTGCGGCCATCGGGGAACATCGCCGTCACCTTTTCGGCGGTCGCGGCTTCTTCGATGGTGACGTCGAGCGTGACGTTGAGATCGGCAGCCGTCGCCGGCTGGCGGCGATCGCCACCACCAGCGCCGCGCGCGCCGGAAAAGGCGTCGCCGAAAATCTGGCTGAAAATATCGCTGTTGCCGTCGAACGGATCACCGCCCGGGCGCCCAGACCGGAATTCGAATCGCGAACCACCGGCCCCTTGCTGGCGGCGAAACCCACCGAAGGGATCGCCGCCACCGGCGGCGCCTTCAAATCCCTGGAAGCGCGGCTTGCCGTCGGCGTCGATCTCGCCGCGATCGAAGGCGGCACGGTTCTTCTCGTCGCCGACGATCTCATAGGCCTGATTGGCCTGGGCAAAACGGTCCTTCGCCTTGGGATCATCCGGATTCTGGTCCGGATGATGTTTCTTGGCGAGTTTCCGATACGCCGATTTTATGTCCTTGGCCGATGCGTTCTTTGCAACGCCCAGGACCTCATACGGGTCGCGCATGCTTCCTGCCCTGGAAATGAGTTGAGTCCATACTTGCCCCCTATATGCGCTCGCATAGGAAGAAATTCCAGTGGCGGGTCACCATATCGGAAGCGGAAAATCAGAGCCTGATCCGAAAGTCGGCGGCTGAGGATCGGTGAGGGATTTTTGTCGATCCGGAAGGAGCCGATCGCAGCCGATATCGAGATATCGGCAAGATTGGCGACGCACCGGGCGGCGAAAGACCCGCCGAGCCGACCGGACCGACTTTCGTGTCAGGCTCAGAGCGCCTTGAAGCCCTGCATGCGCCAGCCGCCGGCACTGGCGAGGCACAGTTCGCCCTCGAACATGGCAACGCCATCAAAGCTTTCGCGCGAGGCCTTGAAGCGGCGGCAGGTCTGGCCCCTGTCCTTCAATTCCGCCAGTTCGGTGATCGAGCCGCGTGAGCCGGTGCCGGTATTCGCCCACGGCACGGCCTGGCCGCCGAGCTGCTCGATGTCGGCGGAAGACACCGCATTGCCGATCGTCGTCTGGTCGGAGTCGCGATCCGAATCTTTCGACGCGGCCGGAGCCTGCGTGCTGCTGGTCAGGATCGAGCGGTCGACTTCGGCTTTTTCCAGGCTGAAGCCGCCTGCGCCACAGCCAACAAGCGGCAGGGCGATTGACACGATCGCCGCTTTCGCGCTGGCCGAAGCGATAACGCCCCATTGCCTGCTGTCAAAAGCTTGCGCGATACGCGACAATCGGCAACCTCCCTGATCTCGTGACAATTTGAGAAAAACTATGAGTGACACAGAGTTAACATCCAGTGACTTTACCGAAGCGGCCGAGCCGTTTCGCCTCTTTGCCGCATGGCTGGACGATGCCAGCAAGAGCGAAATCAACGACGCCAATGGCGTCGCACTGGCGACCGTCGATGCCGAAGGCATGCCGGATGTGCGGATGGTGCTGCTCAAGGGGTTCGATGAGGGCGGCTTTGTTTTCTACACGAATTTCGAGAGTGCGAAGGGCCAGGAGATTCTGGGCAGCATGAAGGCGGCGATGTGCTTCCACTGGAAATCGCTGCGCCGCCAGGTCCGCATTCGCGGTCCGGTGGAGATCGTCAGCGAGGCGGAGGCCGACAGCTATTATGCAACGCGCCCACGCGGCAGCCGCATCGGCGCCTGGGCCTCGAAGCAGTCGCGGCCGCTGGAAAGCCGCTTCGCGCTGGAGAAGGCGGTCGCCGAGTACACTGCGCGTTACGCCATCGGCGAGATCCCGCGACCAAAGCACTGGTCGGGTTTCCGCATCGTGCCGAAGACGATGGAGTTCTGGCACGACCGTCCGTTCCGGCTGCATGACCGCGTGGTTTTTTCCCGCAACGCCAAAGGCGGCTGGGACAAGACGCGGCTTTATCCCTGAAAGGGCTTAGCTCTTCTTTCTGGTCATGAACGCGGTGAGCGCCGCGCGCGCCTCGTCCGACTTCAGCCGCTCGCGGAAATGCTCGCTTTCCTCGCCGATGCGGGCGATGAGGTCATCGCGCGAGCCACGCATGAGATCGCGCGCAATCTTCAGCGCCTGCGGCGGCTTGGCGGCGATCTGGCCTGCGGCCGCCAGCACCGAGGCTTCAAGTGCACCCTCTTCGACCACCTCGTAGATCAGGCCGGCGGCCTTCGCGCGCTCGGCGGAAAAGCCCTCGCCAAGACCGAGCAGGGCGAAGGCGCCTTGCTGCCCCAGGATGCGCGGCGCCAGCAGGCTTGATCCCGCCTCCGGCACCAGGCCGAGGTCGACAAAAGGCGTCCTGAACACGGTGCGCGGCGTGGCAAAGGTCAGGTCGCAATGCAGGTTGATCGTGGTGCCGATGCCGACCGCGATGCCGTCAACGCCGGAGACGATGGGTTTTTCGACCCTGGCCAGCGCCATCAGGAAATCCCAGACTTCGGTGCCGCCATCGCCGCCGGTGGCGACAACCATGAAATCCGCAAGGTCGTTGCCGGAGGAGAAGGCACCGGGGACGCCAAGGAAGACATGGACGCGGATGGCCGGATCGGCGTCACCCTCAGCCAGGGTTTGCGACATTTTCGCATACATGGCGCGGGTCAGCGCGTTCTTCTTGTCCGGGCGGTTCATGCGGATGATCTGGATGGCGCCCTGGCGCTCGACGAGGATGTGGTCTGTCACGGTCTTTTTTCCCTGGTGAGCGCTGTGAGAATTCAGGCCGATATCAGCGTCTTGCCGGCGGCAGCGAGGCTCTCCGCGCCATCGACAACACGCCCTTTCAAGGCACTCGCCTCGCCGAGCAGATTTTCGGCGAAGAATCGGCAAAGCGCGATGCGGCCCTGATCGGCAAGAGCGCCCCGCGCCAGATAGGCGCCGCCGGCGGCAAGCGAGATCAGCCTAAGGTAAGGCGTCGCACCCGCCAGCGCCTCCTCTACGCGGCCGTCGGCAGACAATCTCTGCAGGAAACGGGTCGCTTGCGTCAGGTCGCCGAGTGCAGCATCGAGAGCATCGGCAGTGCGGCCGAAACCTTGCAGGTTGGAGGTGCGCACGGCGTTGGCGACCGCGGCCAATTCGGCGATGAAGCCATGCACATGTTCGCCGCCGCCGAGCGGGAGCTTGCGGGTCACCAGATCGATCGCCTGGATGCCGTTGGTGCCCTCGTAGATCGGCGCGATGCGCGCGTCGCGGTAGAAAGCCGCCGCCCCCGTCTCCTCGATGAAGCCCATGCCGCCATGCACCTGGAGGCCGAGCGATGCGACGTCAACGCCGACATCGGTCGAAAACGCCTTGGCCAGCGGTGTCAAAAGATGGGCACGGTCGCGCCAGTGCGCGGCCTGATCACCATCCGAGACACGCGCCATGTCGATGGCGTGGGCACAGGAATAGCTGATCGCCCGCGCGGTCTGCGTCAGCGCCTTCATGGTCAGGAGATTGCGCTGCACGTCAGGGTGATGGACGATCGGCGCCATGCCCGCACCGGAGTAACCCGCCGCCTTGCCCTGGCGGCGGTCGTTGGCGTAGGCGATTGCCTTCTGGGTGGCGGCCTCCGCGACCGCCACGCCCTGCATGCCCACGCAAAGCCGCGCATTGTTCATCATGGTGAACATGCAGGCGAGACCCTTGTTCTCCTCGCCGATCAGCCAGCCGATGGCGCCGGGCTTGGCGCCCTGGAAGCCGCCGCCATAGATCATGGTGCAGGTCGGCGAGGCATGGATGCCGAGCTTGTGCTCGAGGCCGGAACAGAAGACGTCGTTGCGCGCGCCAAGCGAGCCGTCGTCGCCGACCAGGAATTTCGGCACCAGGAACAGCGAGATGCCGCGCGTGCCGGCCGGCGCATCCGGCAGCCGCGCCAGCACCAGATGGATGATGTTGTCGGTAAAATCGTGCTCGCCATAGGTAATGAAGATCTTCTGGCCGAAGATGCGGTAGGTGCCGTCACCGGCCGGCTCGGCGCGGCTACGCAAGGCAGCGAGGTCCGAGCCCGCCTGCGGCTCGGTCAGGTTCATCGTGCCCATCCACTCGCCGGACACGAGCTTGGCAAGGTACTTCGCCTTGAGGTCTTCGGAAGCATGCTTGTCGAGCGCTTCGACCGCGCCCATGGTCAGCGTCGGGCCGATGCCGAAGGCCATGGCGGCCGAATTCCACATTTCGAGCGCGGCGACGCCGAGCATGGTCGGCAGCGCCTGGCCTCCATACTCTTCCGGCCCGGAAAGCGCGTTCCAGCCACCGTCGATCCAGCGGCGATAGAGGTCCTTCCAACCAGGCGGCGTGGTGACGGCGGCATCCTTCAGCACGGCACCGTGTTCATCGCCGATCTTGTAGAGCGGAGCCACCTCCTCGGTGGCGAACCGGCCAGCCTCGCCAAGGACGGCATCGACCAGGTCCTCGCCGAGATCGCCGAACGTGCCGGCATCAAGGGCCGACTTCATGCCCGCCACATGCTTGAGCGTGAACGCGATATCCTCGACCGGTGCCCGATACATGCCGCTCGATCCTCCTGATGCATCGGCCTAGCCGACCCTAGAGCCAGCACCGCCGCAAAACCATCCACCTTTGGGCGGTCTCCCATCTTCTTTTTACGTAAACGTCAAATTTTGTCACGCGGATTTTGCAATCGCGCCAGCCTGTATTAAATGCGATGGACGCCGGATCAAGTCGACCGGCGACAGACAGAACCAGCCGACCGGAACCAGCCCATGCTCGCCAGACCCGACGCCTATCTCTGCATCGAATGCGGCTTGCCCTATCGCGCAGCGGGGTTCTGGCATCATGGGGGTCAGCTCGAACACGGTGCGGCCTACTGGTCGGATCGCGGCATATTGTGCTCGCCGCAATGTTCTCTCGCCCACCATCGCAAACGCGCAGCCGAAGGCACGCTGCAGCAAGACCCCGCGCCGGATCCGTTCGAGGTTCAGCCGTTCAGCCGGCGCTAGTTTTGTAGGCCAGCATCAGAAGCATCCCGTGACCGTGACGGTCAGCGAATTTGCTCTTGCCGTCGATCCACACCGACACGCAAAATGCATTGGTCGCTGCGATATCAGTCGACCTTGCTCCTGCTGACCGCGATGCAGGCACCATCGCTGAATATTTTACTTTCCCGATTAGCAGATAATTTTGAAAATATTGATACGCCTGCAACGGTTGTCTCTGTGGGACTTACTTTATGAATGATATTGTGGAACCCCCTGACCGGGCACACTCTAAATTCGAGTTATTTTTGGATTTTCTAACCGGCGGCTTCAAGGTTCTGGTGATTTTGTCTCCAGCCTGGCTTCTGGCACTTTCGCTTCTTGGGGGAACCGGCGATTGCCGTGGCGACTGTGGGGTCGGCATGGGCATGCTCTTCATCGTCATCGTCGTGTATTTCGGTCCGGCCCTGCTGGTGATTGGGATACCGATTGTTTTGGGCCTACTGATCTGGTGGACGAAAGGACGCCCGGCGCAACTCCTGGGTGGAATTGCGCTCATCCCACTGCTGCTGACGGCATGGTCGGGCTTCGGTTACATCAGGGATACAACTGCATCGTCCAAGATAGAGGCGGGAATTCGGCCCGAATACCTTAGCCGGACGGTGGCCAAGCCCGTTGGCAGACTGGAGCTGCTGCTCTTGATCGGCGAAGGCGGAGGCTGCTTTGAGAACTGCTACGAGATTCTCGTCAATGGGATTTCCTTGAAATATTCAAATGGACACCTGAATAACAATGGAGGAAGCCAAAAATTTTTCGAGAAACCATTCAGCCTCTCGGCAGGAGAAAACTGCCTTTCGAAAGAGAATCCCGTACAAGATTCTGTGGAGTACCTGCAGTCCCGAGGGATATTTAATACCTGCGTCGTGAATGCACGAGTGGACCCACCGATAACGGCGGTAGCCCTTCGCGGTTTCCAATATGACAGGAACGTGCTTGCGCGCCCTTACGGGCTGCAAGGTGTCCAAGTGCTTCAAGCCGTCACGGATGGAACGCTGGGCCAGGAACTGATCCGCTGGGAATATGGATCCTTGCCAGGGTCGCAGAAACGCATTGGCACGCCTGTCCAATGGAAGGACCTGATCCGAGCCTATACCGGAATATCGACCGATCGGTTCGCCGATGCGCAAAAACTCAACCACAGCCAACGCATGGATGCGATACTGCTGAGCGCAGAAAATCCCCCTCTGCAACTATACCCCGTACTCTCCTATTTGAGGGCGGCGCCCGGTGCCCGATATACTGGACTGGAGAAGAATCGCCAAAAATTGACGGCTGAAGAGATCACGAAGCTGAGAGCCATCGGCAAGCGAATCTGCACGGCGACACCCATCGTCAAAGGCTTTTACTCGAAGCCAATAGATTGCCTCAGGGGTTATAATGAGCTGGTCCAGAGCGCCTATCCCGGGCAAGCCAATGAATTGATGCTTGCCAACGGATAAGTGGGAGGCAGTAGCCTTTGTCGCACAGTTTCCTAGACGAAGATCGCCAGTCTCCTCGGACTGCTAGCGTGAAAGCATTTCCTTAACCATACCGGCTCACCATCGGTGTTTGATCAACGGGGACCTCCTGTTTGAAAACGCCGGCGCATCCTCTTCGCCGCTCAGCGATCGCTCTTGCGGCGATGATGGCGCTGATATCGGCGGCAAAGGCCTCGGACTTTTCCGAGCCGTGGAAGAGCGCCGACCGCGCTTTGGTCGTCGACGCTTACGAGTACAATTCCATCGACTGGGCGCAGCTTGCCACCGACAAGCGCATCGCCGGTTTCATCAACAAGGCGTCGGACGGCATGCCGCCGCCCTATTTCTGCTTCGGCGCCGACACCGAGGTAAAGCTCTGCAAGGCGCTGTGGAAACGCCATGCGGTGACGCGCGAACTGTTCCAGACGCGCAGGGTCGTGGCCAAGGCGCTCGGCATGAAATGGGGCGCCTATCATCTCGCCCGGCCCGGCAATCCGGTCGAGCAAGCCAACAATTTCCTTGATTTCGCCGACCCCGCGCCGGACGATCTCATGGCTCTCGACATCGAGGGCAACGATCCCTCGCAATGGATGTCGCTCGACGATGCCGAGGAGTTCGTGCGCCAGGTGCATCGGCGCATCGGCCGCTTCCCGGTGCTCTACACCAATGGCAAGACGGCCCAATACATCGCCGACAACCGCTACAAATACCGGCTCCTGTCGCGGCTGCCGCTTTGGTACGCGCGTTACAAGACTGACATCGACGTGCATTTTCCGATGGGCAACTGGCAGGGCTACGCGCTCTGGCAATTCTCGGCGCAAGCCAATTGCGGCCGCTTCCGTTGCCCCTACAGGGTTGCCGGCACGCCCAACGATATCGACGTCAACGTCGCACCGACAGATGCCGCCACATTGCGCCAGCAATGGCCGTTTGGTGGGCTTATCGACGTGCCATCAGATTATCTTGCCAGCGTACCGGTACCGCTCTCGCGCGAAGCAGCGCTCGCCGGCAAGGCCACCCTCATCTATGCCGATGTGGCAACACCGCCGACCTTCGAGGAAATGGTCGCGGTGATCGGTTCACGCTGGTCCAAATTCAGCGACGGGTTCCGCATGCCTGTGGTGAAGACGGTGCCACGGCGGCCGAGCTTCGGCATCGTCCAATATGTCGCCTGGAAGCGGACAGAACAGCGTTCCCCGGAGCAACTCGACGCCGCCTTTGCCGCGGCCGATCCGCTCAGCACCGCTTCGACCGAAATTGATCGCGGCCAGCAGTAAGGCTGCTAGCTCGCCTTCTCGCGCGCCACGGCCTGCCAGCCGATGTCGCGGCGGCAGAAGCCATCCGGCCAGTCGATCCGGTCGAGCGCGGCATAGGCCCGCGCCTGCGCCTCGCCGACCGTGGCACCGCTCGCGGTCACATTGAGGACGCGGCCGCCATTGGCAACCAGCGCGCCGCCATTGATGGCGGTGCCGGCATGGAAGATCTGGACGTCGTCGCTCGCCGCCTGTTCGACGCCACGGATGACGGAGCCTTTTTCCGGCGTGCCGGGATAGCCCCTCGCCGCCATCACCACGGTGAGTGCCGCCTCATCGCGCCAGCGTATGGACGTGTGCGCGAGCTGACCGTCCACGGCGGCGTTGAGCAGGACCAGCAGATCATCCCTGAGGCGCATCATCAGCACCTGGCATTCCGGATCGCCGAAACGGGTGTTGTATTCGATCAGCTTCGGCCCCTTGTCCGTGATCATCAGCCCGGCGAAGAGAATGCCGGCGAAAGGCGCGCCGAGTTCCGCCATGCCGCGCATAGTCGGCTCGATGATTTCGCGCATGGTGCGCTCGATCATATCAGGCGTCATCACCGGAGCTGGCGAATAGGCGCCCATGCCGCCGGTGTTGGGGCCGGTGTCGCCATCGCCGACGCGCTTGTGGTCCTGCGCCGTGCCGAAGGGCAGCGCGGTGGTGCCGTCACAGAGGCAGAAGAAGCTCGCCTCCTCGCCGGTCATGAATTCCTCGACCACCACTTCCGCGCCGGCAGCGCCGAAGGAGCCCTCGAAACAGGCATCAAGTGCCGCCCGCGCCTCGTCCAGCGTCATGGCGACGGTGACGCCCTTGCCGGCGGCGAGCCCATCGGCCTTGATGACGATCGGTGCACCGGTCTTTTCGACATAGGCCTTCGCCGAGGCCAGATCGCTGAAACGGCCATAGGCGGCGGTCGGGATGTCGTATCGGGCGCAGAGATCCTTGGTGAAACCCTTCGACCCCTCCAGCCGTGCGGCAGCCTTCGAAGGCCCGAAGACGCGGATGTTTTCGGCACGCAGATCATCGGCAATGCCGGCGACGAGCGGCCCTTCCGGACCAACCACGACGAGGTCGATCTTTTTCTCCCGGCAGAAGGCGGCGACGGCGGCATGATCGGTGATATCAAGCTTCACCAGTTCGGCCTCGCTGCCGATGCCGGGATTGCCAGGAGCCGCGTAGAGCTTGGTCAGCAGCGACGAGGCGGCGATCTTCCAGGCCAGCGCATGTTCGCGGCCGCCGGAGCCCAGAAGAAGAACGTTCATGGCCACCTCTTGATGCTAACCCTTGGAGAGCACCCGCTATTGCTCTCCGGGCGACGGGTCAAGGCATCAAGGTGTTTTGATCCGAATTGCGCACGGGAACGTTATCCCCAGCCGAATATGGGCGCCGAATACCGGCGCCCATATTCTGGCCCGCTTAGCCGGGGAAAACGACCGGGAACCAGTCCTCGCGCAATTTCTGGCCCGGCTGCATGCCGTGGCCATGATAGGGCGGCGATGTGCGGCCCGGCCGCTCGACATAATGGGCATCGTCACCGACCCAGCGCAGCGACAGCGCCCGGCGGCGTGCCGCGGTCGGGTTGCCGCGCGCGCCATGCGCGGTGCGGAAGTCGAACAGGATGGCGTCGCCCGGCTCCATCTCCCATTCGAGAACCTTCATCGACGGATCGTTGTCGGGGTCGGGCACCGGCAGATAGTCGCCCTCGCCGGCGTAGAAATTGCTGTCGTCGAGCCAGCGCACCGGCAGGATCATCTTGTCCCATTTGTGCGAACCGGCGATCAGCCGCAGCGTCGCCTCCTTCACCGGGTCGATGGGGATCCAGAAGCTGACCGTCTGCTGGCCATCGACGAAATAGTAGGGGATGTCCTGATGCCAGGGCGTCGGCTTCTGCGTGCCGGGTTCCTTGACCAGAACATGATCATGGAAGAACTGCGCGGTGCGCGACTGCATCACCGCCGCCGCGATTTGCGCGGCCGGCGATTCGCGCACCACTTTGACGAATTCCGGGATGCGCTCCCAATTGCAGTAGTCGTCGAAGAAACTGCCGCGACCGTTGGCGATATCAGATGCGGTGGCGCTGCGGTTCTGCATGTTGCGCTCGATGCCGGCGGCGATCGTATCGACCCAGCCCTTGAAGGCGCCGCGGATGCAAACGGCGCCGTCGCGCTGATAGTCGGCGATTGTATCCGCATCGATGATGTCGGTTTTGATTGCACGGGTAGCGGTTTGGGAAGCCATGGCGTTCTCCTCTTGGAATGAACCGACTATCGCAACATCAATTCATTCAGTAAAATAATAACTTCTCATCTGATATATAGAGTAGGGCTATGAACGTCACCCTCACGCAATTGCGCTATCTCGTCGCCGTGGCGCGCCATGGCAGCGTCACCGGCGCGGCAAAGATGATGAACGTCTCACAGCCTTCAATTTCGGTGGCGATTGACGCGGTCGAAAAGAATTTCGGCCAGAAGCTGTTCGTCCGCCAGCGGGGAAGCGGCGTGTCGCCGACATCGTTCGGTCGCGCTTTCGTGGCCAAGGCGAGACAGGTTCTCACCGAAACGGACGAACTCGTCGGCCTGGGTTCAAGCAAATCGGCTGTCGGCGGCGAACTGGTGCTGGGGTGCTTCGAGGATCTGGCGCCATTCTTCGCACCGGCGCTGCTCCGCGCCTTTTCCGAACGCTATCCCGCGGTGAAAGTCGTCGTTCGCGACGAGACGTTCGAGACGCTTGGGCGGCGGCTTGGCGATGCCGCCATCGATCTCGGCCTCACCTATGATCTCAGCTTGCCGACACATTTCGCGCGCATCCTGCTGCACGAACTTCGCCCGCACGCGCTGTTGCCGGCGGGCCATGCCCTGGCGGACCAAGCATCGGTCAGCCTGGCGGACCTCGCCGCCTATCCGCTGATCACGACGGATCAGCCGCACAGCTGGCAGCATATGCTCGACCTGTTCCGCAGCCGCGGCCTCTCGCCAGTGGCCGACAGGGCGACGAGTTCATTCGAACTCCAGCGCAGCATGGTGGCGAACGGTTTTGGCGTCGCGGTCAGCTACACCCGCCCGCATGGCGACCGCAGCTATGATGGCCTGCCCCTCATCTGCAAGCCATTGTCGGATCCGCTGCCGATGCAACGGATCATCCTCACCTATGACACGCATCAGCGCGTGTCGAATGCAGCACTGGCATTCGTCGAGACGGCGAAAGACTGGTTTTCCAAGCGCGACATCTTCACCTCCTGACGAACTGACGGTCGCCGCTCATCCGCTTGCCGCTTGACGGTTTCCGCGGCTGCTGCCACTCCATGGGCATGGAACCTATCCAGTCGAAAGCCGCCCAGGGCCGTGTTGCCGATGCGCCGAACGGCCATTGGGTCTACCGCGTGCTGCCGCGCTCGATCTGGCCCTATGCGCAGCTTGCGCGATGGGACAGGCCGATCGGCTGGCAGTTGCTCTTGTGGCCATGCTGGTGGTCGGCCGCACTCGCCGCGAGCGCCTATCCGCGTCCCGGCGACCCGCTGCTCTCGCTGCTGCCGGCACCATGGTATCTCGTGCTGTTCCTGGTCGGCGCCATCGCCATGCGCGGCGCCGGCTGCACCTACAACGACATCGTCGACGAGGACATCGACAACCAGGTCGAACGCACACGCTCGCGCCCGTTGCCGTCAGGCCAGGCCACGCGCCGAGGTGCCTGGCTGTTTCTTGTCCTGCAAGCGCTGGTCGGCCTGGTGGTGCTCATACAGTTCAACAGCTTCGCCATTCTGCTCGGCATCTGTTCGCTGGCCATCGTCGCCGTCTATCCATTCATGAAGCGGATAACCAACTGGCCGCAATTGTTTCTCGGTCTTGCCTTTTCCTGGGGCGCGCTGATGGGATGGGCGGTCGAGTTCGGCGATCTCGATGGTCCCGCCATCATGCTCTATATCGGCTCGATCCTGTGGGTGATCGGCTACGACACGATCTATGCGCATCAGGACAAGGAAGACGACGCCATTGTCGGCGTGCGCTCGACGGCACGGCTGTTCGGCGACAACACCAAGGCGTGGCTGGCTGGGCTTTATGGCGGCACGCTGATCTGCTTCGCCATCGCCTTCGCATCGGCGCAGGCGCCGGTGGTGGCGCTCGCCGGGTTGATCGCCGCCGGCGCCCATATGGCCCGGCAGATCGCGGTTCTGGATATCAACGATCCCGACCAATGCCTGCGGCTGTTCCGGTCGAACAACCAGGTCGGCTGGCTGATCTTCCTCGGCCTGATCGGCGGCGCGTTGTGGGTGGCGCTGAAGCCGCTGGTGTAGCGACTTTTTTCCCTTCTCCCCTTGTGGGGGAAGGTGGATCGGCGCGCAGCGCCGAGACGGATGAGCGACTATCTGGGGTGTCAAGTTGCATTTGCGAATTCGTTACGCGCGTCGCGTGCTTTTGCATTGAGAATGACGAGCTTGCGGGCGAGCGCAATGCGGATGACCATTTTCTCCTTTCCGGCAGCCTGCAACCGTTGCTTGAAAGCTGCCAGATGCGGATCATATTTGGCAACGATGCTGGCAACGAGGAAGAGGACGCCGCGCGGCCCTGCCCGACCGCCGCGCACTGGTCTTCGACCGCTGCGCTTGCCGCTGTCATTGGCGATCGGCGCCAGGCCGGCCAACTTGGCGATGGCCTTGTTGGAGAGGATGCCGATCTCCGGCAACTGCGCCATCAGCCGCGCCACGGTGCGAGAGGCAACACCCTTGAGCGAGCGGAAGGCCCGGTCGAGGCATGCCCACAGCGGATCGTCATCGATGAGCGTGGCGATCTCACCCTCGAGCCTGCGGCTCTGGCGCGCAAGCAGCGCGATCACCTCATCAAGGCTTGCGATGGTTTCGGCGTCGGCAGTGCTCTTGCGCTGCTTTTGAATGGTGAGGTCACCTCCCACCTGGGAAAGCCGCGCAACCAGCGCCTTGAGCCGCTGCTGGGCCGCGCTTGGCGGCGGCGTCGGCTTGAGCCGCTTGACGGCACCATAACGGGCAATCACGGCGGCATCGATCCTGTCGGTCTTCTCCAGGAAACCCATCGCCTCGGCAAAGTAGCGAACGCTCCTCGCATTGGCCATGCCGCAGGGTTGGCCCATCTCCCACAAGAGCAGGAAGGCCAACCGTTCGTAGCCGCCACTGGCCTCCATGACGACGAGTTTGACATCATGGTTCTGACACCAGGCGGCCAGATCGGCGATGCCTGCCGCATCGTTGGCGAAGCGGTTTGCCGCTCCCATCGGCTCGATATGGGCATCAAGCCAGTCTTTCGAAATATCTATTCCACAGAGGATCGTGTTCACGGTAACCTGCCTTGTGCGTGCGATTGGAGCCAAGCGACTATTCGGTCGTGCGTGACGAAGGCGAAGATCCCAGGCTCATCCACGGTTGTAGCCGCAGGGGTGTCGGGCGACTTCGCCAAGCCTCGAATCGGATGGCCGTCCGGTTCGAGGCTCAGTCGCTTCCATCGCACAAAGTCTCCTCCGTGCAGATACAAGGGGTGGGTGACGGAGTGCCGTCATTGCCAAGCTGGAACACCCCTCATCCGGCCGCTTCGCGGCCACCTTCTCCCACAAGGGGAGAAGGGAGGTCCCATCCTAGTCTCTTGAAATGATCTCCTGGCCGTCGATGACCAGCCTGAGACCGAGGTTGCCGGCCCTGCGGCGGGCAAGGAAGCGCGGACGGCGCGTGTTCGAAACACGGCCCTTGCGGCGATCCTGCGGCGGCAGCGTCTTGATTGCGGCGCCGAGCGATTCTTCCAAGGTGCGGGCGACGCCGTCCGATTCAATGAGGAGCATCGGCAGACGGTAGGCATCGGCCCAGGCGCGCCAGTCGGCGGCGACGTCTTCGAGGTCGTCGGCCACCAAAAGCGGCACCGACAGCATCGGATCGTTGTGCAGGAGTTCCAGGGTCACCGTGACATTGCCGTCCGGATCCTCCATTGCGCGGGCGGCAACGCCGCGGAACGCATTGGCGGGCAGTGCGATGATCGCCGGCACGCCGCTCATCTCGAGCAGGCGGCGGATCACGGCGCCGCGGTGGTCGATGGTGAACGTCACGTCGCCATAGTCGTCGCGCGTGGCGTAGCTCACCACCTGCGGCAGGCGGAATGGGTCGAGGCGCATGTTGCGTCCCGCCCAGACTGGCTTCAGTCCAGTGTTCATAGAATGCCTTCCTGTCTGTCTCCTGAGAGCCGGTGTCCGGTTCTCTCCGGGCCAGTTTTCCCGGCCTCGTTATGGGGAAACAGTAACGCGGGCTCCTTACCGCCGCGCTTAAGAAAGTCGGTTAAA
The DNA here is from genome assembly GCF_056174585.1 of Mesorhizobium kamtschaticum. Lineage (NCBI taxonomy): Bacteria > Pseudomonadati > Pseudomonadota > Alphaproteobacteria > Hyphomicrobiales > Phyllobacteriaceae > Mesorhizobium > Mesorhizobium kamtschaticum. The sequence continues at coordinate 6,101,681 of NZ_CM149691.1, forward strand.
TTTTGCTGATCTCAGGGATGGTTATCGGAATGCCACCGACCACAAGATGGTGAAAGGATCAGATAACCTTACCGGGATTCATGATGCCGGCAGGATCGAAGGCAGTCTTCACCCTGCGCATCAGATCGATGGCCATCGGCGGCGCCGTGGCGATCAGTTCGTCGCGCTTCAACTGGCCGATGCCGTGCTCGGCCGAGATCGATCCATGGAAGGACCGCACGACATCGTGCACGGCCTTGTTCATGGGATGGTAGAGAGCGAGAAACGCCTCATCCTGCCAGTCCACGGGGCGCGAGATGTTGTAATGCAGATTGCCGTCGCCCATGTGGCCGAAGCAGACCACGCGCGCGCCGGGGCAGACCCCTTCCACCACGCCGGCCGCCTTGTCGATGAACTCCGGGATCGCGGCTGTCGGCACCGAGATGTCGTGCTTGATCGAAGCGCCCTCGGGCTTCTGGCACTCGGGCAGCGTCTCGCGGAAATTCCAGAAGGCATCGCCCTGGGCAAGGCTTGCCGAGACCACTGCGTCGCCGATGATACCTTGCTCGAGCGCTTCGCCCAGAATCTCCTCGATCAGCGCCCTGCCGTCTTCCTCGGAACGTCCTGAAGAGACCTGCATCAGCACATACCATGGCCAATCATCGGCCAGCGGCCGCGTGATGCCTTGGCCATGCTTCAGCGTGAAGTCGTAAGGCCTTTTACCGATCAGCTCGAAAGCGGTGAGCGAGGCGCCGGCCCGGTCCATCGCCAAGATAAAGAGCGAAAGCGCCGCCTTGGGCGACGACATGCCGGCAAAGGCGACCTCCCTGCCCTTCGGCCTCGGGAAGAGCTTCAAGACAGCGGCGGTGATGATGCCGAGCGTGCCCTCAGCGCCGACGAACAGGTTCTTCAAATCGTAGCCTGTGTTGTCCTTCTTCAGCTTGCGCAGATCGTCGAACACCTCGCCTGTCGGCAACACCACTTCGACGCCGAGGCAGAGTTCGCGCGCATTGCCATAGGCAAGCACGCCGGTGCCGCCGGCATTGGAAGAGAGGTTGCCGCCGATCTGGCAGGAGCCTTGCGCGGCGAGCGACAGTGGAAACAGCCGGTCGGCGGCATCGGCCGCCTCCTGCAGCGTCTGCAGGATGACGCCGGCCTCGACCGTCACCGTATTGGACAGGACATCGATCTCGCGGATGCGGTTCAGCCGCGACAGCGACAGGATGACCTCGCGGCCGGATCTATCGGGCACCTGGGCGCCGACCAGACCGGTGTTGCCGCTTTGCGGCACGATGGGCGTTCCCGTCTCGGTTGCCAGCCGCATGATCCGGCTGACCTCGTCGACACTGCCCGGCCGCAGCACCAGCGATGTCGCGCCATGCCAGAGCCCGCGCCGCTCAATAAGATAAGGCGCGATGTCCTGCTCGTCGCGCAGCGCGTATTTGTTCCCGACGATGGCCGCGAAGCGGTCGATGAGAGCGGGATCGAGTTTTTGCGAAATTTCGGTCATGTGGGAAAACTACGGTGTGGGCTCAGTGTTGTCACGAGGGGCGGCGGCACGCGAGAGCCGGTCGTTGATGGCTTCGCCAAGCCCGTCGAAGGGAATTTTCTCGACCGCGATGCTGCGCGCGCCGCTGCGATCGAGATCCTGCATATAGGCGAAAAGATTGCTCGCGGCTTCGCGCAGATCGCCTGATACAGACAAATTGCGGAAGGCAGCCGCATGGCGCCAGCCTTCAGCCCGCTGGTCGCCGAAGCCGAGCAACGCTTCGTCCTTGCCAACCGTATCGGCATTGAGCCGCATCGCGGCACCTGGCGCGTAGTGCGAGGCAAGCATGCCCGGCGCCTCGACCCCCGCCCCTCCGCCGCGCAACAGAGCCATGCCGATGGCCGCTTCGATCTCCTCGGCGGCGATGCCGCCGGGCCGGAGCAGGCGCAATCCCGTACCCTCAACCTTGACGATGGTCGATTCCAGCCCGACCGGTGTCGCGCCACCATCCACCACCAGCTTGATGCGGGCGCCGAGATCGGCCGCCACCGCTTGCGCCGTCGTCGCGCTGATCCTGCCGGATGAATTGGCGCTGGGTGCGGCAAGCGGCCGGCCGAGTTTTGCAATGAGGTCGCCGCCAAAGCCCCTCGGCATGCGCAAGGCGATCGTGTCGAGCCCGGCCGTGACCAGCGGATGAATGCCGTTGCCAGGCCGCTGCGGCAGCACCAGCGTCAGCGGCCCCGGCCAGAACGTCTGTGCCAGTCTCTTCGACAGCGGATCGAGCACAGCGATGCGCTCGGCCATCGCCATGTCGGCGACATGGGCGATCAGCGGGTTGAAGCGCGGCCGTCCCTTGGCCTCGAAAATGCGCGCCACGCCGATGCCGTTGGTGGCGTCGCCGGCAAGCCCGTAGACGGTCTCCGTCGGGATAGCGACGACATCGCCGCCCTGGAGCAGGGCCAGCGCCCGCTCCAACGCCTCGCCGACGGCAAGTATTTCAGCCACTCTCATCACCTCGCAGATGGCGGCTGCGTAGTACGATGGCGGCTTTTGGGCAAGCCGGCTGTTCGGCAAGAGAGGCCCTTGGCAATTTATCAATTCCTAAAATGCTATGTTTCCGCGAAAGCCGGCATCAATTCCGGTCCGCTACCATCCGGGCTTGGGCAAAGGGGAGTGGTCATGGTGTCTCTGCGTATCTTGCTGGGGATCACCCTGGCGGCGTCGAGCAGCGGAGCTCAGGCCTCGTCGCTGGTCTTTCCCGGCCCACCGATCACGACGCCCTCCATCCTCATGCTGAAGGCAACCGATATCAAGGCAAGTGATGTGGTGTCCGTCGTTGCGCTTGGCGAGCCCGACGTCACTTATGAGAAGGTGGCGGCAATCCCCAACGCGCCCGAGGCACGGCACGGTTTCATGCCAGGCCCGATGATCATTCGCGGCGGCGTCGTCGGCGGCGACTTCTCGACACCTACGCAAGGCAAGGCACCCGCCGCGACCACCGCGGCGGCGCCCGCCAAGGCGACCGCCTCGGCCGCTCCGACCCCGGTCGCACAGAAGAAACCGACCGCGCCGGCACCTGCACCGACCGCACCCGTTCCCGGGGTCGGCAAGCTCAAGTAGCGACGCACATACTGGTGGACTGGCCAGATCGTTGACAGCTTGACGGCGCCCTGTGCACCATTGTCGCGCGAGTTCGTCCTGGCCTATCCGGCCGCTCAACGCTGCCGCCTGAATTTGGTCAAGTGAATCGGGCAAAGGGGCGGCTCTGGCAGACGGGTTTCGTCGTTCAAAGGGGGTTGATCATGAGAATATCCAAGACCGTTACCGTGGCCGGGCTTCTGCTGGCCTCGCTGCTGGGTGCCAGTGCAGCGCAAGCCGATGACATGCTGGGTCCTATGTCGCGCGCATTTCCGATCGCGATCATCAGGCGAGCGACGGCTATGCGCTGGACAGCGCCGCGCAAATGGTGCGGCAGGACCGCGCCAACTGGCACAAATTCCATCGCCGCGACAGCGACGACCAGGCTGACGCCTGGTTCAGGACCAACGACCAGCGCGCCGATCTGCAGCGCATGCTGGAGCGTCCCGGCGCGATGAGTTCGTCGACCAAGCGCGCCATCGTCAATGGCGAACCGCTGATCCAGGTCGACGTCTATGAGGACAGCGTGCGCGTCAGCATCCTGGAAAACTGATCAAACGGCATTTGGGAAGACCGAAAAAAGGGCGGCGCTGATGCGCCGCCCTCTCTTCTCGACAGAACCGGATTGAAATTTCAGGCCGCTTCTTCCTTGTCGTCGTCTTCTTCGGACTCGCCGTCTTCGGATTCTTCTTCGCCTTCAGCGTCATCGCCTTCAGCCTTCACGGCATCATCGGCGTCGTCTTCGTCCTCATCTTCGTCGTCATCGCCCGAGAGCGTGGCGGCTTCAGCATCGTCTTCGTCGGACTCTTCGCCGTCTTCGTCGTCGCCTTCTTCTTCGTCGCCGTCCTCACCGTCAGAGTGATCGGCGGCTTCGACCGTGGCAGCGGCGGCATGATCGAGGGCGGTTTCGGAAGCGGTTTCAAGCGCCTCGACAGAAGCCGAGGTTTCTTCTGTCACTTCGATTTCGTGATCGGAATTCATGGAAGCCTCCGTTGGGGTGGGGAACATGTCCCTTTGCCACGGAGAGATCATCGTCATATGACTGTAAGCCGGCTCGAACGGCCGGCTCGCAGATATTTTTCCTGGGCTCTCAGCCGGCGATTTTCGCGAAATCCGCGACCTGACCGGTGGCGGCACGGATGCGGGCGAGCAGCGCCAGACGGTTTGCACGTACGGACAAGTCCTCATCATTCACGAGAACACCCTCAAAGAATGAATCAACGGGTTCGCGCAACACGCTAAGCGCCAGCATGGCGGCGGAAAAGTCTTCGTTTTGAATCGCTTCGCCGGCTTGCTTCTCGGCCTGATTCACCGCAGCAAACAGCGTTTTCTCGGCATTCTCCTTGAACAGAGCCGGCTCAACGGTTTCGGCGATCGCCGTTTTCTTCTTCTCCTCGGCAGCCAGAATGTTGGCCGCGCGCTTGGTGCCGGCAAGCAGATTGCGGCCGTCCTCGCTGTCGAGGAAGGAGCCCAGTGCTTCGACGCGGCGGACGATCTGCAGGAGGTCGTCGGACTGCGGCGTGATGACGGCGTCGATGAGATCGTGGCGGGCGCCTTGGTCGCGGAGATAGACTTTGAGGCGGTCGTGGAAGAAGGCGAGGAGGTCGAGCGCGCGATCAATCTCCCAGTTCTGAGGTGGTACGCCGGAGTCGCTAAACATTAGCTGAGAAGCGCGTTCGGATAAGCTCGTCAACTGGCTCAGCAAACCTTTGCCGGATAGTTCGTCCATGGCCCGCATCGGTGCCAACTGGGTCTCCGCTTTACCGGCTTCTTTTTGAAGTAACTGCGCCATCAGATGACGCCCTGAACGGATGAGTGGTGTAGCAAGATCCAATTGAACTTCGTTCTCGACCAAAATCCTGACCACGCCCAGTGCTGCTCTTCTCAGTGCGTAAGGATCTTTCGACCCGGTCGGCTTTTCGTCGATTGCCCAGAAGCCGACCAGCGTATCCAGTTTGTCGGCGAGCGCGACAGCGACCGACACCGGATCGCTGGGCACATAGTCGGACGGGCCCTGCGGCTTGTAGTGTTCCTCGATGGCCGCGGCCACGGACGGATGCTCGCCTTGCAGCAGCGCGTATTTGCGGCCCATGGCGCCCTGCAATTCCGGGAATTCGCCAACCACTTCGGTCTGCAGGTCGGCCTTTGCGAGAACCGCGGCGCGAGCAGCGAGCGCGGGAATCTCCCCCCTCGAAGGGGAGATGTCGCCAAAGGCGACAGAGGGGGTCGGAACGACCGGACGCGACTTCCCGTTGAGGACAGAGGATGCCAGCGCTTCACGCGAGGCGACCCCCTCTGGCCTGCCGGCCATCTCCCCCTCAAGGGGGGAGATCGACTGCGCCACCGTTGGCGCCAGTTCTTCGGCGAGTCGCTTGATCCGCTCCACGCGCTCGCCTTGCGTGCCGAGCTTGGCGTGGAACGTCACATTGAGATGGTCGAGCCGGGCCATGCGCTGATCAAGCGGCTTTTTCAGATCGAGCCCGAACTTTTCAGCCGATGCTTCAAGCGTGGCGAGATCCGGCAGATCGCCCTGGTCGGTCGTCCAGAAATAGAGCGCGTCGGAGAGACGGGCGCGCACCACCTTGCCGTTGCCATGCGCAATCTCCTTGCCGCCGTCCTTGGCTTCGATGTTGGCGGTGAGGATGAAACGGTTGGAGAGTGCTTCGCCTTCACCCTGCGGGCGCGTGACAAAGCATTTCTGGTTGGCGCGGATGGTCAGCCGGATCACTTCGGCCGGAATGGCGAGGAACGCCTGCTCGAACTCGCCCATCAGCACGACGGGCCATTCAACCAGCCCGGACACCTCTTCCAGCAAGCCCTCGTCCTCGACCAGGTCGAGCCCGTTGGCGAAAGCAAGATTGCGGGCGTCGGCGAGGATGATCTCCTTGCGCCGGTCGGCGTCGAGCACGACCTTCGCGGCTTCCAGCTTGCTCACATAATCGTCGAAGCGACGCACGGTGATTTCGCCCGGCGCGAGGAAGCGGTGGCCATAGGTGATGTTGCCGGAGCGGATGCCGTCGATCTCGAAATCGACCACAACAGGTTCCTCGGTCTCCGGGCCGAAGGTGCACAGGATCGATTGCAGCGGCCGCACCCAGCGCAGCGAGCCGGGCTTGGCCGAGGCCGGCCCCCAGCGCATCGATTTCGGCCAGGGGAAGTTGCGGATGATGCCAGGCACCAGTTCGGCGACGATCTCTTCGGCCGCCCTGCCCGGCTTCGAAATGTGGGCGACATAGAAGTCGCCCTTCTTCGGGTCGGAATGGACATGCGCCTCGGCGACCGAAGACAGGCCGGCCTTGCGCAGGAACCCCTGCACCGCCTGTTCAGGCGCTGATGTCGAAGGCCCTTTGATTTCCTCGCTTATATCCTTCGAACGCGCGGTCAGCCCCCTGATATCAAGCGTCAGACGCCGCGGCGTCCAGTAATCGCGCGCCGCCTCATAGGTCAGCCCTGCCTCGACCAGACCGTCGGTCAGCATCTTCCTCAGATCGCCCGCCGCCTTGCGCTGCATGCGGGCGGGGATTTCCTCGGAACGAAGTTCTAGAAGCAGGTCGGGCATCGGGTCAGCTCATGCGGGAGAGTGGTCCGGGCGGGGCATAGCAACTCGGCTGGCCGCTGTCACCCTTTCCAGAAATTTTGACCGCCCTGTCGGGACGCGGCAACCCCGCCCGTCCTTGGATCAAAGATTTCCATGAACCGAACGCAGCGCTGGAGCGACCCACGCTCAGGCAGGAAACTATTGGCTGAACGACCATGAAAACGGCATCCAGACTTCTCCAGATCCTCGCGCTCAGCGCCTGCTTCACCGCGCAGGTCCATGGCGCCTTCTCGATGCCGGGTGTGCGGCAGGCGCTGCGGACGATGGCCGGGCAGAACGGCCAGATCCTGTCGCCGATCAACGCTGCTCTCGAGACGATGAAGTCTGTCTGAAGCAGAGCTTTTTTGACGCAATTCCGGACGGAAAACCGTTCACACTTTTCCTGGAATTGCTCTAAGCCGCCAGACCGCCCGCCTGCGTCTTCAAAAACGCCTCGCCACAAGCCTTCGCCAGATTGCGCACCCGCAGGATGTAGCTCTGCCGCTCGGTGACGGAGATCACGCCGCGCGCGTCGAGCAGGTTGAAGACATGGCTGGCCTTGATGCATTGGTCGTAGGCTGGGAAGACCATCTTGTGCATCGGCAGATTGTCGTTCGAAGCCGGCGCACCAGCGTCGAGCAGCGCCTTGCACTCGGCTTCGGCGTCTTCGAAGTGGCGCAGCAGCATCGCCGTGTTGGCGTATTCGAAATTGTGGCGCGAATATTCCTGCTCGGCCTGCAGGAAGACGTCGCCATAGGTCACCTTTTCGGCGCCTTCGCGGCCATTGAAGTTGAGGTCGTAGATGTTGTCGACGCCCTGCACATACATGGCCAGCCGTTCCAGCCCGTACGTCAGTTCGCCGGCCACCGGCGCGCATTCGATGCCGCAGACCTGCTGGAAATAGGTGAACTGCGAGACTTCCATGCCGTCGCACCAGCATTCCCAGCCAAGCCCCCAGGCGCCCAGCGTCGGGCTCTCCCAGTCGTCCTCGACAAAACGGATGTCATGCAGCAGTGGATCGACGCCGATCGCCGCCAGCGAGCCGAGATAGAGCTCCTGCAGGTTCGGCGGGTTCGGCTTCAAGATCACCTGATATTGGTAATAATGCTGCAGCCGGTTCGGGTTTTCGCCATAGCGGCCATCCTTGGGACGGCGCGAGGGTTGGACATAGGCAGCGTTCCAGCGCTTTGGACCGAGCGCGCGCAGCGTCGTTGCCGGGTGAAACGTGCCGGCGCCGACCTCCATGTCGTAAGGCTGGAGAATGACGCAACCATAGGCCGCCCAGTAATTGTGCAAGGTCAGGATCAGCCCCTGGAACGAGCGGCTGGGTGCATATGGGCGGGGATTTCAATCGTCACGGGGTGGCCTCGACAGCAAAGGCTAGCTTGCCGGCACGTCCTAGAGACACGACGGCGAAGCGTCAAGCAAGGCGCGTGGGATGCGGTCGCGCTGGACATACCCAAACGCTGTTGAAAGCTTTGCGGAGGCTGGCCCATTGCCCACCTCAGAAGCCTGCGGTCTGTTCGATCCCCACAGCAACGACGACAGGTCCAGTCATGCCCAATTCCATCACCGTCCGCCCGGTCACGCGACAGGATTTCGACCGATGGCTGCCGCTGTGGGATGGCTACAACGCGTTTTATGGCCGCTCGGGCGAGACGGCGCTGGCGAGCGAGATCACCACCATGACATGGTCGCGCTTCTTCGATGCCTATGAGCCGGTGCATGCGCTGGTGGCCGAAAGCGACGGCCAACTGCTCGGCCTCGTGCACTATCTCTTCCACCGCAGCACGACGGCGATCGCGCCGAACTGTTATTTGCAGGACCTTTTCACCACGCAGGCGTCGCGCGGAAAAGGCATCGGCCGGGCGCTGATCGAAGGCGTTTATGAGCGCGCCCAGGCAGCCGGCTCGGGCCGGGTTTACTGGCTGACGCACGAGACAAATGAGACGGCAATGAAACTCTATGACAAGGTCGGCGAACGCTCCGGGTTCGTCGTCTACCGCAAACTATTTTGAGGACGACGCGCCGTTCCAAGTCCTTGTTTTGACGCAGTTCCGGACGGAAAACCGTTCACACTTTTCCTGGAATTGCTCCAAACGAAAACGGGGCTCCCAAAGAGCCCCGTTCGCATTTCAAAAAGCCGATTTCACCCCTTCGGGGCAGGCACCGGCTCCGGCTTGACCTTGGGGGTCTCCTGCGCCGTGTTGGATTCGATCGGCGGCAGGCCCTTCATCAGCTTCTGCTGCAAGGTGGCCAGCACATCGGGATCCGGCTTCAGGTCGCGGGCCTGGTTCCACTGGAAGGTGGCTTCCAGCTTGCGGCCGACGCGCCAATAGGCGTCGCCGAGATGGTCGTTGAGAACCGGATCTTCCGGCTTCAGCGATACGGCGCGTTCCATTTCGCGCACTGAGTCATCGAACCTGCCGAGGCGGAAATAGGCCCAGCCCAGCGAATCGACGATGTAACCGTCGCTCGGCCTGAGATCGACGGCCTTCTGGATCATCGCCAGGCCTTCCTTCAGGTTGGTGTTCATGTCGACCCAGGAATAGCCGAGATAGTTCAGCACCTGCGGCTGATCGGGCTGCAGCTCCAGCGCCCGGCGGAAATTCGGCTCGGCCTTCGGCCATTCCTTCAGCCGCTCATAGGCGATGCCGCGCTGGTAGAAGATGTTCCAGTTGGCCGCGGTCGGCGTCTTCAGCACCTCGACGGCCTTGTCGTAGAGATTGGCGGCCGAGCGGAAATCATCCTTCGAGGAATAGACCCCGCCGAGCGCCAGATAGGCGCGCATGTCGTTGGGATGGGCCTCGACGAAGGCCTTGAGATGGGTGATCGCCTCGTCATGGCGGTCGAGATCGGCAAGGTTGAGGCCAAGCTGCAGGTCCGAAAGCTCCTTCAGCGGCGAAGAATCGGGGATGCGCCGATAGAGCGCGATGGCGCCCTCGCCGTCCTTCAGCTGTTCGGCAACGGCGGCGAGCTGCACAAGGGCCGCGTCGCTGTCAGGCCGCAGGGCGAGCGCATATTGCAGGTAAAGGCGAACGAACGGCTCGCCGCCGCCACGATTGAGCGCGGTGGCCAGATCGAGCAGGATTTCGGAAGCACCGTCGGCGGGACCGGAAACGAAGGGCGCAATCTTGTCGCCCTTGGCTATCCTGTCGCGCAAAGCGACGATTTCCAGCTTGCCCGGCGAAAACGCCTCGGCCTGGTCGAGCACCGAGACCGCCTTGGCCTTGTCGCCCTTGCGGGCCAGGAACGAGGCATAGGCCTGCGCGTTACGCATCCAGGTTTCAGGCGCCGCACCGCCGGCAGTTGTGTCCTGCATCGTCGCGGCGTAGATCGCCTCGGCCTTTTCAGGCATGTTGGAGGCGTCGGCGATCAGGGCGCGGTGGAAGGATTTGAACAGGCCGAACCAGTCCGGCCCCTGAAGCTTGTCGATCGAAGCCATCGCATCGCTGGCCTGGCCGGCACCCTGTTCGGCCCAGCCGGACATGACGCCGGAGATCAGCCGGTCGAGATCGGATTCCAGCGACAGCTTGAGCCAGTACTGCGCCTTGGTGAAATCCTTCTTGTGGAAGGAATCGACCGCCAGCGCCAGGCGCGAGAAGCGCTCGACATCGGGCACTTCCTTGAGCTTGTCGGCATAGACCAGGGATTCGTCGAAGCGGCCTTGTGCGATCAGCGACAGCATCAGGCTCTGCTGCAGGCCGGTGTCGCTCGGATCGAAGGCCAGCGCCTGCTTGTAGTAAGCGATGGCGCTGTCGAGGTCGTTGTCGCCTTCGGCGATCCGGGCGGCCAGATAGGCGCCCGAGAACGACGAGATCTTGACCGGTTCGGTGGATTGCTTGGCATAGGCCGGCAAAGCCGAAATCGCCATGCCCGTCACAATTGCCAGCCTTGTCAGCCAGCGCGCACGTCCTTGCTGCATCGTATCCCTTTCAGCCAGGCGCCATCTCCGCGTCAGCGGGATCGACGTAGACTCGATCTTTCCGGGCAAAGCATGGCCTTTTTGGGGTCGCGCTTCAATCCGCCTGAAATTCACAATCGGGTCAGCCGATTAACAAACCATGGCTGAAGGGGACTTTCGACCGTGGAAAAGCCCGCGTCAAGGTCAGCCCAGCACGACGGATCGCTGCACCTTCGTTTCGGCAAAGCCGCCGGCCGCTATCGCGCTGCACAGTTCGTTCCACTCGCAGCCGTCGCAAGCCTTGCGCACGCCACCGACGGAAAACGCCCGCCGCATCCGCGCCAGGATTGCCGGATCGAGGTGGAGGCGGACGCCGGCCTGGATTGACCGGGCCAGTAGATCCCCGACATCGCGTGCGGCAAGCCGGTCCCGTTCGATGACGCTGTCGTTGAGACAATGCGGTTCCGGCTCGTCCAGCAACGGCGCGCAGATGTCGTCTGGGCCGGCAACGAGGAGGATGTCCTCGCCCCGGCTCAGGCGCACCGCGACCGCGTCGTAATTGGCGGTGAAAGCGGGGCTGTATCCCTTGCCCACATAGGTGAGCAGGCAAAGGAGGTGATGGGCGCGCAGCCTGATCGTCACGAATTGGCCGGCTTCGCCTTGCCGCCGCGAAGCGCCATCAGCGTCGCGGCTCCAAGCGCCGACTTCAGCAAACCGCCGACGATGAACGGCAGGAAGCCGAAGGTAATGGCCTTCTCAGTGCCGATCATGACGGCGAGCCACGCCGTCCCGAGCACCAGACAGGCAAGATTGCCGAGCAGCATGGCGGCGAAGGCAAGCAGCACCCTGTTGCCGTTCCAGCCGCGTTCGGCCAGCCAGCCGACAAGCGCGCCGGTGACCGGGAAAGCGAAGAGATAACCGCCGGTCGGGCCGACGAAATGTGCCACGCCGGCAGCGCCTCCAGCCAGCACCGGAAAGCCGGCAGCACCCTCGACAAGCCACGCCGCGATGGTGACCGCGCCAAGCCGCCAGCCATAGAGCGCGCCAATGAGCGTCACGGCGAAGGTCTGCATGGTCACGGGGACAGGCACCATCGGCACTTCGATGTAGGACGACAGCGCCAGGAACAGCGTGCCGAGCACGACGGCTCCCACCTGCCAGGCGAGCGAACGATCCTGGAGCCGAAGCGGGCTGAAGGACGGCTTGTGGGACGAGAATGCGATGTCTGTCATGAGGATTCCTTCGACCGGTTTGAAATTATAGATAATTTCTGTTTTCGATCTATTATCGAATCCACATTTTCGCTGGGATAGCAAGCCTTCCCACGACAAAGACCGTCTGACCCGCGTCGCGACGCGCTTCAGATCATTATTTTATGCATGTCGTGTTCCTAAAATCGGGGGCCACTTTTGTGCGACATGCATCAGCCCACGATCGCGAAGGCTTCGCGCGTCGCGCCGGAGGCCGTCTTGACCGGCTTGCGGCCAATCCACTGGACATGCCGCCCCAGCGTCGCGGCGGCCGATTCGGTGTTTCCTTGCCGCAAGGCGGTCAGGATCGCCCGGTGGTCCTGGTCGGTGCGTGTCTCCCACTCCGAACGCCAAGCGGCGAACAGAAAGCGGGCACTGGCAGCATGCAGATCGTCGATGGTGGCGAGCAGGCGCGGCATGGCGCATGGCGCCAGGATCAGCCGATGAAAGAGCACGATTCGCTTCCTCCCAGGACCTGACGTCACGGGATTTGTCGCCGGCCTTGGTCGCTTCCTCGGCGAGATCGAGAATGGCTGACGTCAGATGCGGCGCGGCGTGGCGCAGCGCCAGCACTTCAAGGGCGGCTCGCATTTCGGCGACTTCCTTGACTTCGCCGAGATCGAAAGCCGCGACGCGCACGCCGCGGCGCGGCTCGCTGACGGCCAGGCCTTGCGCCTCCAGACGGCGGAACGCCTCGCGCACCGGAACGTGGCTGGTGTGGAACTCCTCGGCGACATGATCCTGGCGCAGCCGCGCCCCAGGCTCGATCGCGCCGGAGATGATGCGGTCCGCCAGCACCTTGCTGATACGCACCGCGATGGTGTCGTCCGTGCCCTTTGCCATATTTTATAGATAATTTGTAGCAGGGCTGCTTGTCGAGACGTCGAGACCGGCTTCCACAACTGCCTGGCGAACGGTACCGAAATTCACGGGCGCCCCGCCAGCCTTGCATCCAGCACCTGCATGGCGACCGTGATGAGATCGTGCAGGCGCTTTTTCGGCACGCCGTCACGGGCTTGCACGGAAAGTCCATGCATGAGCGCGGCGTAGTAATCGCCCAGCGCCTCGGCATCGGTATCCGGTTTCAGTTCGCCGTCCCGAACAGCCTTATTCAGCCGCTCGACGATCGATACCGTGCGCGCCCGGCGGTGCTCCGCCAGCCACTCCTGCACGCGGTCATTCTCGACGGCGCAGTTGGTGGCGGCCGACACCACCATGCAGCCCTGCGGCCGCCCCGGCTTCGTATAGGTTTCGACGGCCTCGCGCAGCATTCGCTCGATGACGCGCCGGGCGGTCGGCTCTTCCGCCAGGGCTCGCGTGGCAAAACCGCCCTCATTGGCCTCATAGAGCCCGACCGCTTCCCGAAACAGATCCTCCTTCGAACCAAAGGCCGCATAGATGCGCGCCGAGGCGATGCCGAGCACCGAGACGAGATCGGCCATCGAGGTGCCTTCGTAACCGCGCGTCCAGAAGGCGTCCTGCGCCTTCTCCAGCGCCTGATCGCGGTCGAACTCCCTTGGCCTTCCCGCCATCGCCAACTCCATTTTTTATCGATCAACAAATAATCCGCTTGACTCCAGATTGCAAATTCTAATTCTTTGTCAATCGATAAGGAATCAATCGGAGACTGACATGAGTTTACTGGATCAAGGCGCGCCGCTGGATGTCGCGCCAACTCAAGCAGCGGCTGGCAGCAAACGCGGCGCCACGCTGGCGCTACTGGCCTTCGCCCAGCTCATCATCGCGCTCGACCTCAACATCGTTTTCGTGGCGCTGCCGGAGATCGGCTCCGGCCTCGGTTTTTCCGGCCAGACATTGCAATGGGTGGTGAGCGCCTACACGGTCTTCACCGGCGGCTTCCTGCTGTTTGGCGGCCGCGCTGCCGACCTCATCGGCCAGCGCCGCGTCTTCATCCTCGCGCTCTGGCTTTATGCGCTTTCATCGCTGCTTGGCGGCCTCGCCTGGTCGCCAGGAATCATCATCGCGGCGCGCGCCGTGCAAGGCATTGGCGCTGCCTTCCTGTTTCCGGCGACACTGTCGCTGATCAATCGCCTGTTCGCGGAAGGGCCAGAGCGCAACCGGGCACTCGCGGTCTGGGGCGGCGCCGGGGCAAGCGGCCTGACCCTCGGCTCCCTGGCGGGAGGGTTTTTGACCAGCGCCTTCGGCTGGCCGTCCGTCTTCTATGTCAATGTGGTGCTGGCCGGTGTCGCCATCGTTGCCGCCTTTGCCATCATCCCGCGCGATTCGAAGCGGCACGAGCAGCGCAATTTCGACCTGCCCGGCGCGCTCACCGTCACCGCCGGCGCCACGCTGCTGGTCTTCACGCTGGTTCAGGGACCGGACTATGGCTGGACGTCACCGACCATCCTTGCGAGCGCCCTGCTGGCGGCTTTCTTCCTGATCGTCTTCACCGTGATCGAGGCAAGGAGCGCCGACCCGCTGATGCCGCTGCGCCTGTTCCGCAACCGCAGCCTGGTCGCCGGCATGACGATCACCTTCCTCTACATGGGGACATTTGGAGCCCTGCCCTATTTCCTAACCGTCCTGCTGCAGACCGTGCATGGCTTCACTGCGCTGGAGACCGGCCTCGCCTTCCTGGTGCCGTCGATCGCCATCGCCACCGGCACGCAGCTCGGTGAACGCCTGGCGACACGCTTCTCGACACGCTCGACCCTGGTTGGCGGCATGATCATCGGGGCAATCGGCACAGCCTTGATGGTCCTTGGGGCGTCGGCAGAGAGCAGCTATGCCGCCATCGTTCCCGGCCTGATCATCTCCGGTGTTGGACAGGGCATTGTCTGGACGGCGATGTGGATCGCGGCCGCTTCAGGTGTCGCGCATGACGAACAGGGCGTGGCCTCGGGAATGGCTTGCACGACGCTCAACATCGGCAATGCCATCGGTATGGCGACGTTGATCGCGGTCGCCAACAGTCACATTGCCGGGCTGACGGGCGATGCGCTGAAGAGCGCGATTGCCGACGGCATACAATTTGCCTTCTGGCTCGCTGCGGCAGGCATCCTGATCAGCCTGCTGGCCGCAATGGTGCTGCCGGCAAAGGCGAAGTAGTCGCCACGCCGGGTGACGCTCAGTTCACCCGGCTGATGCAGAAATCGATGACGTCGATCAGCGCCGATTTCTGCGGCGTCTCCTCCAGCGGCGCCAGCGCATCACGGGCGATCTCGCCGAAATGGCGGGCACGGCCGATCGTGTCGGCGATGGCGCCGTGGCGGGTCATCAGGCCGATAGCCTTTTCCAGGCCCGCGTCGTCGACGACATTGTCCTCGATGGCGCGCTTCCAGAAGGTGCGCTCGGCCTTGGTGCCGCGCCGGTAGGCGAGGATGACCGGCAGGGTCACCTTGCCCTCGCGGAAATCGTCACCGACATTCTTGCCGAGATCCTTGCTGGTGCCGCCATAGTCCAGCGCATCGTCGATGAGCTGGAAGGCAAGGCCGAGATTCATGCCGTAGGAGCGCAGCGCCGCGCGGTCATTGCGGGTCGCCTGGGCGATGACCGGTCCAACCTCAGCGGCGGCCGAAAACAGCGCTGCGGTCTTGGCCTTGATGACGGCGAAATGCTCGTCCTCGGTGGTTTCGAGGTTCTTGGCGGCCGCAAGCTGCATGACCTCGCCCTCGGCGATGATTGACGCGGCGCTGGACAGGATGTCGAGCGCTTCGAGCGAGCCGACATCGACCATCATGCGGAAGGCCTGGCCGAGCAGGAAGTCGCCGACCAGCACGCTCGCCTGGTTGCCCCAGATCATGCGGGCGGTCTTCTTGCCGCGGCGCATGCCGCTTTCGTCGACGACGTCGTCGTGGAGAAGCGTCGCCGTATGCATGAACTCGACCGAGGTGGCGAGCTTGACGTGGCCCTCGCCAACATAGCCGAACATCTGCGCGGCAGCGAGCGTCAGCATCGGCCTGAGCCGCTTGCCGCCAGACGAGATCAGATGGTTGGCGACCTCCGGGATCATCTCGACGTCGGAGCCGGCCTTGGACAGGATCAATTCGTTGACGCGGCCCATATCGGCCGCCGTCAGATCGATGAGATCCTTGATGGAGGCGGGTTCCCGCTTCCCGTTTTCGATGTTGAGAACGACACCCACGACAATCACTCCCGTCTTGGTATAACGCGTGCGACGGCACCCTTAGTCCCGAGGCGGACTCTAGGGCGGCGGACACGGCCACGGCAAGTGGCGAATTGGCGCGGCGTCGGTGACAGCCTGTCAACCGGCGCCGGAGGGAGCGAGGCCCTGCCACGGAAATCCCCTGCCCGTTTACATCAATAGCGCAAACTGCGAGTTTCACACGATGATAGAACTTGTCCGCACCAACGATGCCGTGATCATCTCCTTTGTCGAATCGCTGATGCGCGACGCCGGCATCGCCTGCTTTGTCGCCGATCAGAATATGAGCATTCTCGAAGGGTCGATCGGTCTTTTGCAGAAGCGCGTCATGGTCGACGCTGACCAGGCCGACGCCGCGCGGCGTATCCTGACGGACGCCGGCATCGCCAACGAAATCCGCACAAAATAATGTCGGCCGCGCCCGCCGCCCTCGCCCCGGACACACCGGCCCATACGGTCGATGCCTTCCATCGCGGCCGGTTCTGGCTGGTGCAGCCCAAGCATGGCGGCCACCGCGCCGGCATGGATGCGATGATGCTGGCGGCGGCCGTGCCTTCCGGCTTTGGCGGGCGCCTCGCCGATTTCGGCGCCGGAGCCGGTGCTGCCGGCCTGGCGGTGCTGTCGCGCTGTCCGGCTGCCCAGGCCGTGCTTGTCGAACGTGCGCCGGAAATGGCGGCCTTCGCATCGGCCACCCTTGCCCATCCTGGCAATGCCCATCTCAGCGATCGCGCCTCGGTGCTCGTCGCCGATGTCGCTGTGTCGGGCCAAGCCCGGGCTGCGGCGGGTCTCGCCGACAATGACTTCGACTACGTCATCATGAACCCGCCTTTCAACGCCGCCCGGGACCGCGCCACGCCGGACCGCCTGCGAAAAGAAGCCCATGTCATGGAGGACGGGTTGTTCGAAAGCTGGATCCGCAGTGCTGCGGCGGTGGTCAGGCCGCGCGGCGGGTTGGCCGTCATCGCGCGGCCCGAACAGCTCGCCGCCATTCTCGATGCGTTATCAGGCCGTTTCGGCGATGCCGAGATGCTCGCCGTCCACCCTCGCCCCGACGCTGCGGCGATCCGTATCGTCGTGCGGGCGGCACTCGGGGCGCGTGGAAAACTCGCCATCCGCCCGCCTTTGATGCTTCACGCGCAGTCGGGCAACGGCCCTGATGAGCGCAGCGAAATGATCACCAACGGTCTCGCCTCGCTGTTCGGAGATTGAGCTATTCCTGGCCGCCGCATTGCCGTTGGCCGGGAAATCCCTACATGCCTGCAACCCATCGACCGGAGACCGCGCCCTCGTGAAACGTCTTTTCAACCGACTGCTGCCGAAATCCTGGCGCTCCACCGTCGTCGTCATTCCGGTTGTCCGGCTGCACGGCACGATCATGTCAGGCGGCCAGTTCCGGCAGAATTTGTCGCTGGCCTCCACCGCCGGCCTCATCGAGAAGGCGTTTTCCTTCGACGCGCCGGCGGTCGCCGTTTCGATCAATTCGCCCGGCGGCTCGCCGGTGCAGTCGCGGCTGATCTTCAAGCGCATTCGCGACCTGGCGGTGGAAAAGAACAAGAAGGTGCTGGTCTTCGTCGAGGACGTCGCCGCCTCGGGCGGCTATATGATCGCGGTCGCCGGCGACGAGATTTTCGCCGATCCATCGTCCATCGTCGGTTCGATCGGCGTGGTTTCGGCTTCGTTCGGTTTCCCGGAACTGATGAAGAAGATCGGGGTCGAGCGCCGTGTCCACACCGCCGGCCAGAACAAGGCTGTGCTCGATCCGTTCAAGCCCGAGAAGAAGGAAGACGTCGAACGGCTGAAGGCTTTGCAGCTCGAGGTGCACGACACCTTCATCGATCTCGTCAAGGAGCGGCGTGGCACCAAGCTGAAGGACGATCCGGACCTGTTCACCGGCCTGTTCTGGACGGGCAAAAGGGGTCTGGAGCTCGGCCTGGTCGATGCGCTCGGCGACATGCGCACGGTGCTGAAGACCCGGTTTGGGGCGAAAACCCAGCTGAGATTGGTCTCGGCGCCGCGCGGTTTCCTCAGCCGCTTCGGCCTGTTCGGTTCCAGCAAGGGCTTTTCAGCGCCCGACATTGCCGCTGCTGCCGCCAGCGGCGTCATCGATGCGGCGGAAGAGCGCGCATTGTGGGCTCGCTTCGGGCTTTGAAAAACCGGCAAAACCGTCTAGCAT
Source organism: Mesorhizobium kamtschaticum (assembly GCF_056174585.1). Classification (NCBI taxonomy): domain Bacteria; kingdom Pseudomonadati; phylum Pseudomonadota; class Alphaproteobacteria; order Hyphomicrobiales; family Phyllobacteriaceae; genus Mesorhizobium; species Mesorhizobium kamtschaticum. Next base: position 6,119,817 of record NZ_CM149691.1, read on the forward strand.
GGGTGCTTGTAGTCTTATGCACGTCGTTTTCCCAAAACCGGACACAGTTTTGCGCGACATGCATTAACCGACCCGACCGGCCGCCTTGCCGGCCCAGCGTGGTAGGAGTTGTGACATGCCGCAGATCATTTTCTTCGCCGTCGTTGGCGTCGCCGCCTATTTCGGCTACCGCACTTTCGTGCGCGAAGCCGAGCGCGTGACGGCCAAGGTGCGGCGCACCGAAAAGCAGGCGGCCAACGGCGCGATGGGAACGCTGGTCAAGGATCCGAAGACCGGCGAATACCGGCTGGCCAAGGACTGAGCATCATTTCGCTGACATCAGTTGCGGCGGACACCGACACCGGTGCGCGTACCTGGCACGCGCACGCCAAGATCAATCTGGCGCTGCATGTCACCGGCCGGCGCCCTGACGGCTATCACCTGATCGAAAGCCTGGCGGTGTTCACGCGTTTTGGCGACCGGGTCGAGATCGCGCTCGCCGACAGCGATGAGTTTACCGTGTCCGGTCGTTATGCGCCGGCAGTTCCTCTCGACGCCAGCAATCTGGTGCTCAAGGCGCGCGATGCCTTGCGAAGGGAGGCCGGCCCCGAGCGAGCCCCGCCCGTCTTCATAAAACTCGAAAAGAACCTGCCGGTGGCCTCCGGCGTCGGCGGCGGGTCGAGCGATGCGGCGGCCGTGCTGCGCGGGCTGGCGCAGAGCTGGGGCCTGGACATGGACGATGCCGGGCTGGCGCGGATCGGTCTCTCGCTTGGCGCCGATGTGCCGATGTGCCTGGCGGCAAAGCCGCTGGTGGCGCGCGGCATTGGTGACGAACTGTCGATGGTGCCGGACTTTTCGGCGCTGGGACTGGTGCTGGTCAATCCAGGCACGCCGGTCTCGACGGCGGATGTGTTCGCAGCGCTTTCCCGCCGCGACAACGAACCCCTGCCGCCGCTGCCGCGCAGCATCGATTTTCACAGCCTGCGCAACTGGCTGGAGGTCACCCGAAACGATCTCGAGCCGGCAGCCCTGGCGATGCAGCCCGCCATAGGCCGAGCGCTGTCGTGGCTGAACAAAGCGGGATCGGGGTTTTCACGCATGTCCGGATCGGGCGCGACCTGTTTCGGCCTGTTCGAGACCGGCAATGTCGCCAAGCGCGCGGCGGCCGAAATCCGCGGCCGCCAGCCCGACTGGTTCGTCGCGGCGACGCGCAGCATCGCCTCGGAGGGAGCTGATGGCCAGACTTGACGAGAGCCGTTCCTTCATTCCCGTGCGCATCGCGGTGCTGACCGTTTCGGACACGCGCAGCCTTGCCGACGACAAATCCGGCCAGACGCTGGCCGACCGCGTCACCGAGGCCGGCCACATCCTGGCCGCCCGCGACATCGTCACCGATGACCGCCAAAAGATCCGCGACACGGTCCTGGCGTGGTCGCGGGACAAAGATATCGATGTCGTCATCACCACCGGCGGCACCGGCTTCACCGGACGCGACGTGACACCGGAGGCGCTGGAGCCGATCTTCGAAAAGCGCATGGATGGCTTTTCGGAAGTGTTCCACCGCATCTCCTACGACAAGATCGGCACGTCGACGATCCAGAGCCGGGCGACCGGCGGCGTGGTCAACGCCACTTTCGTGTTCGTGCTGCCGGGCTCGCCCGGCGCCTGCAAGGACGCCTGGGACGGCATCCTCAAGGCGCAGCTCGATTACCGGCACATGCCCTGCAACTTCGTCGAGATCATGCCGCGCCTGGACGAGCATCTGCGGCGCGGGACGTCGGCTCCGTAAAAACCCAGGGCAAAGCCCCGGTTTCACGCCGCCTTTGCCAGGCAGAACGCCAGCAGTGCCTTCGAAACGCCATTCCAAACCGGATGCCGAAGAAAGTACCTTCCCATGGAACGGCCATGGCCGATCATGATGGGGAAGATGCAATGAACGAGCACACCGGCGGATGCCATTGCGGCAACATACGCCTTCGATTTTCAACCGAGCTCGACCCCTCGCAAATCGAAATCCGCGCCTGCCAATGCTCGTTCTGTGTCAGACATGGCGCGCGCGCCGTCGCCGATCCGGACGGCAGGCTGATCATTTTGGTGAAGGACGCCGAGCGATTGCGGAACTACCGGTTCGGGCTGAGGACGGCCGACTATCTGATCTGCGGGGAATGCGGCGTCTATGTCGCCGCACTCGCCGGAAACGATGCAATCGCCGGAGACGACGATGCGCGGGCAATCGTCATCATCAACGCCCTGGATGATCAAAGGGCATTCAATCGGGAACCGATCCCTGTCGACTTCGACAGGGAAAGCAGAGAGCAACGCCAAGCCAGGCGCCGCCTTCGCTGGATGCCGGTCGAGATGCGTTTCGACTGATCGCGCTCAGCGGATGACCGGCTCGCCGTGAAAGCGCCGGCGCGAGGGGCGCGAAACACCGAAACCGACTTCCATCATCAGCCGCGGCGTGCGCGCCGGCACGGTGCCCATGTGGAAACCGAAGGGGTCCTCGACGAAGCCGAGGCCGGCTTCGCCGGTCAGCGTCACCGGGCTCTGCTCGCCATAGACGTCCAGCACCTCCTGGGCGGGATGACCGACCAACAGGGTCAGCTGATGCTTTATGGCGCGCCTGTTATGGCTGCCCCTGACATAGACATGCGGACCGGTGTCGGCGTCGACGGGCTTGAGGTAGAAGAAAAATTTCAGCATGCGCCAGTCGTCGAGGTCGAAATGATATTTGCCGAGCGAGGCAAGGTTCTTGTCGGCATCCGAGGCTTCGCCGGTTGGAAAGCTCCACCAGACGCGTGTCGTGATCAGTTTCGCCTGGCCACCAAGGTAGTGCGCGGCAACGTCGAGAAGCAGCGGATCGCGCTGTATGGCGAGTGCCGCCGGACAGTCGAGGATGCGCTCGAAATAGTGCCCGCTGAGCAGCGAACGGCCCAGGCGTTTCTCAGCCTGCGCATGCTCGCCCGGCATGAATTCGAGACGGCGGTCGAAATTGCCGAAGCAAGGCGTACGCCCTGCGAAATCCGCAATCTCTTCGTGGATGTAAGGCGGCAAGACCAGACCTGAAAACAGGCCGTCGAGGCGCAGCGCATCGACCACTGTCGCCCGCGAGACGCCGGAAAACATCGTATCCCCAACAGTGTCGGCAGGACGGGCGCGTTTTGCACCCAGCCAGTGCATGCGGCGCCCAGGCATGGTGCGCGCCAGCATGAACATCGGCAGCCAGGCAGGGTTTTCGCGAAGGTCCGTGAGATAGGTCGGAATGCGCACGGCAATGCGCCGCAGCAGGCTACCATTGCGCGCAATGGCCTCGAGACTGGCAGCACCGGATTTGTCAGGCGTTGAAAGGTTCATCGGGTCCTCTTCTATGAGAGTGACAACCCGATGCCGCATCGGTGCTCACCACTCGCATGACCCAAACCCAATTCACCCACTTCAGAAGAAGGCTAACCCCACGTCAGATTTTGTGCAATGCACAATGAACAGAGCAGCCGAAAAAAATCACTTTGGCGAGCGGTGCTGCTGCTTCGGCGGCGCCACCCAGATCTCGGCATCGAGCCTCTTTGTCGCCAGGCCACGCGCCAGCGCTTCGGCGCTGCCGGCGCTCTTCGACAAGGACGCGGCCTGCCGCTTGCTGATGACCAGCCCATCGGCGAGCGCACGATTTCCCGAAAACACCCGAGCCAAGAACGGCGTGCGGCTGCCCCGCGCCCGCGAGAATCGCGCCGCCATGGTTTGCCTGCCGGTGTGGACGACGACCGCTTCGATCCAGCCTTCCACCAGCCGCGCGCCCGGTTCCAGCAGCAGCAGCCAGTCACCCTTGGCCTGCCGGATCCCGGCAGCGATACCGCCGCTCGCCACATACTGGCAGCCGGCATGCTCGGCAACATGATGCGTCTGGTCGGTGGAACCGGCATCGCAGACGACGACCTCGCGCACCACCCCCTCGACCGCGCCGCCAATCAGCGAGGCGAGCGTGCGGGCGAGAGCCTCCTCGTCATTGCGCGTTTCGATGAGAACACTGAGCATGTTTAGCCGAATAGCGGAAAGCCGCGCACAGCGCCAGTTTTTGCGGCGCAGCATAAAAAGTTCTTGCTTTGTTCTCATCGGCGAAATAGGAATAATTTCATGAACAGAGCGATTCGACACAACATGGACAGTCCCTGGGAGCGGGCCAAGATGGAACCGATCGTGCGCGCCGACATTGCAGCCTTCGGAGCAGGACGCGCCGAAATGGCCAATGCGATGATCGAGCAGAGTGGCATGCGCATCCGTCCGGACCGCAATCGCGGCCGGTCGGCGGGCATCAATCCGTCCGGTCGCTTCGAACCCGTCAGCCGGCATGTCTTCGACGATGGCTGGAGTTCGCTGGAGGAACTGCCGCCGTTCAAGACCGAGGTGCAGGTGGAAAAGCCACGCACCATCATCACCCGCAACGAATCGCCCGACATTTCCTTCGACCGATCGATCAACCCCTATCGCGGCTGCGAACATGGCTGCGTCTATTGCTTCGCGCGGCCGACGCACGCCTTCATGGCCCTGTCGCCGGGGCTGGATTTCGAATCCAAGCTGTTCGCCAAGCCAGATGCGGCGCGGCTGCTCGACAAGGAGCTGTCCAAGGACGGCTACCAGCCGCGCACCATCGCCATCGGCACCAACACCGATCCCTACCAGCCGATCGAGAAGCAGTACCGGATCATGCGTGAGGTCCTCGAAGTGCTGGAAGCGCGCGGCCATCCGGTCGGCATCGTCACCAAGTCCGCCCTGGTGACGCGCGACATCGACATATTGTCGCGCATGGCCGAGCGCGGGCTAGCCAAGGTGGCGCTGTCGGTGACGACAATGGACCGCATGCTGGCGCGCACCATGGAACCCCGCGCGTCGACGCCGACCAAGCGGCTGGAGGCGATCCGGCAGCTCTCGGATGCCGGCATCCCGGCTTCGGTCATGGTGGCGCCGATCATCCCCGGCCTGACCGATCAAGAAATGGAACGGATCCTCGATTCGGCGCACGCAGCCGGCGCACGCGAGGCAGGTTATGTCGTGCTGCGCCTGCCGCTGGAGGTCAGCCCGATCTTCAAGGACTGGCTGTTGCGCCACTATCCCGATCGCTATCGCCACGTGATGTCGCTGATCCGCTCGATGCGCGACGGCAAGGATTACGATTCGGAATGGGGCAAGCGCATGAAGGGTGCCGGCCCCTACGCCTGGCAGATCGGCCGCCGCTTCGAGATCACCGCCAAGCGGCTCGGTCTCAATGCCGAACGGCGCACGCTGCGCACCGACCAGTTCGTCGCCGCTGGAAAAGACCAGGAACAGCTGATGCTGCTCTGAAAATGCAATTCGCCGTGGCGGTCTGACCTGCCACACGGCAAGAAATCCCGTCCGGCCTGCCCCGGCCTGCAGACGGTGCCCTCCCGGTCCGGCGCCCCACCCGACCCGGAGGGACTTGCGGAGAATCGGAGCCAATGCGAACCTCGCCGCAACATGGCTCGCGCGCGTTCCGATTCTCCGCTTCTCTTCGAAATCGTCGAGAAACCCGATTTCTCCTTCGAGACGAAGGCGATGGCCGAAGGCCTGTGGCCGGTCGCCGGCATGGATGAGGCTGGCCGCGGCCCCCTGGCTGGACCGGTCGTCGCCGCGGCTGTTGTGCTCGACCCCGCCAACATCCCCGAAGGCCTCGACGATTCCAAACGTCTGAGCCATTTGCAGCGCGAGGCGTTGTTCCTGCGCATTCTTGGCTCCGCGCAGGCGGTTTCGATGGCCTCGATCAGCGCCGAGGGCATCGACGGCAGCAACATCCTCAAGGCGAGCCTCGAGGCGATGCGCCGCGCCCTGGTCGGACTGTCGGTGCGGCCGAAGCTTGCACTCGCCGACGGACGCGACGTGCCGCCGGGGCTGCCGTGCGACGGCCGTGCGCTGATCAAGGGCGACCAACGCTCGCAATCGATCGCCGCCGCCTCGATCGTCGCCAAGGTGATGCGCGACCGCATGATGTGTGGTTGCGGCAGCCACCACGACCGCTACGGCTTCGAAGTCCATATGGGCTACGCCACCGCCCGTCACCGCACGGCGATCGAGGCGCATGGCCCGGTGGCACGACTGCACCGCGTGTCGTTTGCGCCATTCAGGCTTGGCGGGGCTGAGGTGGTCGAGGAAGACGGCTTGGCCGGACTGGACTGAGCTGGCGAAAGCGGCGGAGCGGTATCTCCCCCCTTGAGGGGGAGATGGCCGGCAGGCCAGAGGGGGTCGCCGAGCGTGAAGCGCCAGCCTCTTCTTCAACGTCTCATGGGCGTCGCGTCCGGTCGAAACGACCCCCTCTGTCGCCTTCGGCGACATCTCCCCCTCAAGGGGGGAGATTATCCGCGCTACAACAAAAAAGCCGCCAGGTTGCCCGGGCGGCTTTTTTTTGATTTCCAAATTTTTTCAGCTCAGTTCAGCTTGGCTTTCACATCCGCAAGCGATGCCTTGAACAGATCGGCTCCGGCCTTGACGTCGACCTTGGCGGCCAGCAGTGCGCGGGCGGCTTCGACGGCGATGTCGACGGCGCTGGCGCGGACTTCGGCGACCGCGTCACGCTCAGCCTGACCGATCTTCTGTTCGGCAAGCGCGGTGCGCCGGGCGACGTAGTCTTCGGACTTCTTATGCGCATCGGCGGCGAGCATTTCGGCTTCGCGCTTGGCCGCCGCAACGATGTCGGCAGCCTCCTGCTCGGCTTCCTTGCGCTTCTTCTTGTACTGGCCGAGCAATTGCTGGGCCTCGTCACGCAGCTTGCGGGCTTCGTCGAGCTCACTGCTGATCCTGGCGGCGCGGGCGTCAAGTGCCTTGGCGATCATGCCAGGCACCTTGATGTAGATGGCGACGCCCAGGAAGATGATCAGGGCGATCGTGGCCCAGAGCGTTGCGAGAGATGTAGCGTCCATGATGCGCTCCTCACCGGGCCACGGATTTGACCGCGGCCGCGATCTCGGCCTTGCTGGCCTTGCCGCCGACCAGGGCCTCGACGATTGCCGAAGCGGTGTCCTCGGCAATGCTGCCGACTTCCTTCATGGCATCGGCCTTGATGGACGAAATGCGAGCCTCGGCCTCGCCGAGCTTCTCGTCGAGCGCGGCCTCGATCTTCTTGCGTGCGGTCTCGGCTTCCGCCTTGGCCGCATCCGCGGCCTGCTGGCCGATCGAGTTGGCGTTCTTCTTGGCCTCCGCCAGTTCCTGCTCGTAGGCAGCAACAGCGGCGTCGGCCTCGCCCTTCAACTTGCTCGCCTGATCGAGATCCTGGCTGATGCGATCGTTGCGGACATCGATGATGCCAGCGACACGCGGCATCACCACCCGCTTCAGGAAGAGGTAGAACAGCCCGAACGTGACCGCCAGCCAAAGAAGCTGCGACGGGAAGGTCGCAGGATCGAATGGCGGGAACGCGCTGTGTGCTTCCGCAGGCACGCCGGTACCGGAATGCGTGTCGCCTTCCGTTGTGGCAGGCGCGGACTCTTGCGCAAAGGCAGATGTCACGAACATGGACTATCCCCGAAATTCAGACCCGAACGCCGTGGCGTCGGGCCAGATGGCGCAAGGCTTACTTGAACAGTGCCAGAAGCGCGATGAGAAGGGAGAAAATGCCCAGCGCTTCGGTCACGGCAAAACCGAAAATCAGACGGCCGAACTGGCCATCAGCAGCCGACGGATTGCGCAGCGCGCCCGAGAGATAGCTGCCGAAGATGTTGCCCAGGCCAATGCCCGCGCCACCCATGCCCAGGCAAGCGATGCCGGCGCCGATGTACTTTGCTGCTTCCACGTCCATTTGTTCAACTCCTTTGGATCTAAAATTCCGTTGCGATTCCATCCGGCAGCCATGCCGGAAACTCTAATTAGTGCGAAGGATGCAGGGCGTCGTTCAGATACATGCAGGTCAGCACCGCAAAGACGTAAGCCTGCAAGAGCGCCACTAGCAGCTCCAGCGCCGTCAACGCCACCGCCATAGCCAGTGGCAAGATCGAACCCGCAATGCCAAGCGCACCCAGCGCGCTCAGGCTGACGACAAATCCCGAAAAAACCTTCAGCGTGATGTGGCCGGCGAGCATGTTGGCGAACAGACGAACAGAGAGGCTGACCGGTCGCGATACGAAGGAAATCACCTCGATCGGAACGACAAGCACCATCATCAGGAGAGGCACACCTTTCGGCACGAACAGCTTTAGAAAGCCAAGGCCATGCTTCATGAAGCCGTAGACGATGACGGTGCCAATCACCAGGATGGCCAAACCGAAGGTGACGATGATGTGGCTGGTAATGGTGAAGAAATAGGGGAACAGGCCAAGCAGATTGGCGACCAGCACGAACATGAACAGCGAGAATACCAACGGGAAGAACTTCATGCCCTGCGTGCCGGCAGCGTCGCGCAGCATGTTGCCGACGAATTCGTAGGCCATCTCGGAGATCGACTGCATCCGGCCAGGAACCAGGCTGCGGCTCGACGTCGTGAGGAACAGGAATCCGGCGGCAACGACCACGGTCGCGACCATGAATAGCGCAGAGTTGGTGAAGGACAGGTCATAGCCGCCGATGTTAATCGGAATCAGCTTGATGATATGGAACTGGTGGATCGGATCGACCTTGTCAGCTGCCACGTTCTAACCCCGTCAATGCCGCGTACGGCCAAATTATCATTGCCGCCTGTCAGCGGCTATTTGCTGTCGTCCCGGCCAGAGCGCGATTTATCGCCCTGTCCGAATTCTGCCACAACGCCCGCGGAACGCATGACATTGAGCACGCCGGCGCCAAAACCAAGCAGCAGGAAAACGATCAGACCGAACGGCGATGTCCCCGCCATACGGTCGATGATCCAGCCGATGCCGGCGCCCACCACCACGCCAGCGATAAATTCACTGGAGAGTTTGACCGCCTGGCCATATCCGGCCGCACTGCCCGCTTTCGCGTCGTCTTTCCCCTCAAGCCGGTTCGGCAGCCTTGTCGCAAGCGATGCTTCAAGTTCACGCCGACGGCGCTCAAGATCGTCGTCGCGGATGTCAGGTTCATGCTGCTTGCCGCGGCCGGTTTCTCCGGTTCCGTCTGGCCCATTCTTGTCGGCCATCGCAACCCCCCTGCCCGGTCAGACCGTCACCGTCCGTCCGCTTCTAAAGTCGCCGGCAACATAGTTAGAGGGGTTGCGCCCGTCAAGCCACGGGTGGAAGTTCATTGCCATGTATTTTAGGCAATAAAATCAATCAATTAGAGAGGTGCGACATCGTGCCCGTCGCGATGATGGGGATACGTTGCGCGAATCCCCCTGGCAATGGCTCGCTGATCGAGCCTGTGGTCGATGGAAAAGACCAGCGACCGACGAACCTCAGCTCCAGCCGCCGCCATAGGTGCGGTAGAAGATATGCAGGCCGATCTTGGTCATCTTCTGCATGGTGCGCGCCCAGCCCGGATGGACATATTGGGCATAATAATGGGTCGACGATCCGACCTCCGGGATGAATATCTTGCCGGCCGTGACCGCCATGGCGATGTCCTGCGCGGTCTTGTAGGCGACGGGGCTATCAATGCGCTTCTTCCTGCCGTCGCAAGCGAAGGAGAACTGGCAACGGTTGAACCAGCTGTCGTTCTGGTAGACGACGCCGCAGATCGAGTTCGGATAGGCCGGATTGCGGACGCGATTGAGGATGACCTGGGCAACGGCAGCCTGGCCGCGCACGGATTCGCTCCTCGCCTCGAAATAGATGCCGTTGGCCAGGCATTTTTGCTCGGGCTTGGAGAAGACGCTCTCTGGCAGCGGGTTCTGGATCCACCAATGGTCGCCCTTGGCCATCGGCGGAATGAACCGGCCATTGTTGGGCTCTTCATCCTGAAGCAGAACTTCGAAGGGCGAGGCCTTGGCATAATCCGGCTCGGATTGCGCATAGGCTGTCGCCAGCACATCCGGATGATCGTTATTGACCAGGGCGGCGAGCAAGGACGGCACGCCGGGATCCGGCTTCTTGTCCTCACGCGCATGGAACGCAGCGGCGATCTGGATTTCCTTGCCTTTGATCTGAGGCTTGGCGAAAGCCATCTTCAGGTCGCCGTCCATGCTCGGCCGCATCAAGGAAGAGGTCCGCTGGAAGATCGACCCGGCGTTGAAGTTCTTCGGCGGTGCAACAGGAGACATCTGAACGATGCGGCCCTTCTTGTCGGCGCGCACCACGCGATCCTCGTCGGGCGAGCCGCTGACCTTGCCACCCTTGCCGCGAAACGACACGTTGCCGACGCCGGCCAGGTGAATACCCGATCCGGAGATCGAGCCGGTGACGTCGGAATCGACGAACGGCATCTCGGCGGCATGGGTCGAGCCGGCGACGGATCGCTCGACATAGGAATTCCAGCGCGCGGTCGGCGATTCGAGGCCGGAAACGAGGCTGGTCATGTCCTGGTAGGCGGCGACGGTCGGGAAGCCGATCCAGATGCCGAGGCCGATGATGAGCGGAGATACGAGGCTGCGTTTCTTCTCACCGGCGGCGGCAACAAGCCGCTTCAACACACGTCGATGCACGGAACACTCTCCAGGAACGCCACTGACCCCACTGGAGAGCAAAATGATGCATTAACCTTGATGGGACGTTAACGGGATCGATCGGGTTTTCTCAGTCGGCTCAAGGTCGTGATTTCGAAGTCGGGCGGTTTTGCGGCGGGATGGCGACGGAACACCCGCCGATCCGCGTTCCCGGAACCGGCCTTAACCGGATATCCATATTCCAACCATCACAATGGAGCGGTTCGAAACAGCGGCCGCGCAAGCCGAGCGACGAGGCAACGGTCGTGGACACTACAACCGCAAACGGCGTGGACTCGATAGAGCCACCCGGACGCCCCCAGCTTCATAATTTGACGGCCCTGCGGGCTTTTGCGGCCCTATCGATATTCATCCATCATCTAAAGGTGTTTGGAATCGATGCGTCGCAATCCATCCGGAACATGGATCTGGAATGCGCCGTCTCGTTCTTCTTTGTCCTGTCGGGATTCGTGTTGTCCTACAGTTTCGCAGGGCGTTTCTTTGACTGGCGCGATGTAAGACACTTTGTCTTCCAGAGATTTTTCAGGCTCTGGCCCGTTCACATGCTGTGTTCCTTTTTTGCCCTGGTGACGCTTCATGAACCGGCAAGCCTTCTCACCGCCTATCTGACAACGACGCTCCAGAGCTCATGGATTCCGACCTACGGCACGGCCTACGCCTACAATGGCGTCTCATGGTCGATATCGGTCGAGTTATTCTTCTACCTTCTCCTGCCGTTCATTCTGATCCTGAGGCCAAACCAGATCATGCTGGTGATCTGCGGCTGGACCCTTGCCGTCCTCGGCCTGCTTGCGTTCACGGTGGTTTTGCCCGGTCCGGTATTTCCGCCTTCTTCCGAACGACCGTGGCTGGATTTCTACGTTACGGACGCATCGTTCGTTCAACTTTTTCCGCCTCTGCGCATGGTGGAATTCCTGTCGGGGATAGCCATCTATCAATTGTTCAGACTTCGACGCATTCCCGCCGGCTGGTTGGGGTCCGCTCAAATTGCGGCAATCGCCAGCCTGGTGCTTTATGCCGGCGTGCATGACGAGATCACGCAATTCTTCGCCAATCACGCATCGGTCATGGCGTCTGTCGCGTACCGCGAATATGGGATGTATCCGGTGTTCGCTGCCATGGTCTATGTCTTTGCGCACCAATCCGGCGTGGTGACGCGCGTTCTATCTTGCCGCCCGTTGATTTTCTGCGGTGAGATCAGTTTCGCATTTTACATGATTCATCAAATCGTCGTTTTCAACATGGCCTACAACTACGAGTTCGATAAGCACTACGGTCCAATAGCGGCCACAATTTCGGCAGCGATATTGAGCCTTGGCCTTTCAGTCATCCTCCATCGAACGGCAGAAAAACCCGCCATCGCCTGGGCCAAACGGCGGTTTCCGATGTCCAGGCGCGCACCTTCATCCCAGCATATGCCACTGGCTGCCTTGGTTTGACTGTCTCAGGCTGATCCGCGTGCGACCGGCCGCAGAAAGATCGGCCACGCGATCAGCGCGCAGATGGCGGCCGACAGCCAGACGCCGGACCATGACCAGAGGTGCAGCAACCCTGGAATGGCCACCGGCACCAGGAAGAAGCCGACGAAGACGAAGGTGTTGGCAAGACTGAGCGCGGTTCCGACATGGCCGGCGCCGGCAAGCGTGGCAAGCTCGGTATAGGCGACGCCGTGCCAGGCGGACACCGAGATGCCCGCGACAATCAGTACCAAGGGAAGGACAGCGATCAGGAAGGACTGGCCGCCAGGCATGGCGGGGCTGGCCTGGACCATCAGCCAAAGCACAGCGAAGGCCAGCCCGCTGAGCGCACTGCATGCGCGCAGAAACTGGCGGCGATTGCCATGGCGGTCGGTGAAGCGGCCGCTCCAGACGCGCATGACCATGGCGCCGACCTGCACCGCGGCGAGGCTCGCGCTGATCGCTGCCGTCCCCAGCCCGGCGAAGTCATGCAGGAACACCGATGCGAAAGTGAGCACCGCCACTTGCGGGAAGCAGAGCAGGCCGATGGCGGTTGCGATGCGCCAGACCTCGATGTTGCGCAGCGGCGCCGGTCCGGCCGCAGCCGACGAAACGACATGACCCGCCGTCGGCGGTTCGTGCAGCCAACGCCAGGCAAACAGAGCGGAAAGAGCGGAGGCGCCCGCCAGCAGCGCGAACACAGCGGAAAAGCCGTAGGCCGAAGCGAGGGACGGCAGGACGAGCGCGCCAAGGCCGCCGCCAAGCGGCACCGCCGTCTGCCTTATGCTCATGGCAAAGCCGCGTTCGCTTTCCCGGAACCAACCCATTATGGCGCGGCCACTCGAACCATTGACGCTGCCGCCGAGCAGTCCGGTGACGAGCAGGCTTGCCGAGAGGAGTGCGACATCGGGAATGCCTGACCTTGTCGGCACGACGAGCATCGCCATGGCAAGCAGCCATGCCGCCGTCGCGCCAAGCCCGATCAGAAGCACGCGGCGATCGCCCCAGCGATCGGTGAGCAAGCCCCAGGGCAGTTCGCTGAGCGCAACGCCCAAGCCGAGAAGGCCGAGTGCCAAGCCAAGCTCTGCATTGCTCAGGTGATAGCCCTGACGAAGCACCACCGCCGTTGCCGGTATGCCGGAGAACGTGGCCGAAAAACCAGCGTTCGCGGCGACGCCTATACCCAGGACTTTCCAACGATGGCCGGGACTGAACACCCTGCCGGTGGCGCCGCTGTCTTTCAGGATTTGTGCTGGCTGTTGGTTGGCGCAGTCGACGATGGCGGACATGGTTTCATTCCCGTGGTGGTCCAGTGGCCCAGACCTTGACGGCATCTCTCTATCGCCATAAATTCATCCTTAAAATCAGGAAGTTTTTGACTATCGATCCTGAAAAACAGGACATTCCCTATGCAACGCGTGACATTCGACCTCGACGTTCTCCGCAGTTTCGTCACCGGCATGGAGCTTGGCAGCTTTGCCAAGGCCGCCGACCGGCTTGGCCGCTCGACCTCGGCGGTCAGCGCGCAGTTGAAGAAACTGGAAGAGCAGGCGGCGACGCCGATCTTTCGCAAAGCGGGGCGCGGCCTGGCCTTGACGGAGGCGGGTGAGACCATGCTCGGCTATGCGCGCCGGCTGCTCGAATTGAATGACGAGGCGGCAGCGGCCATTCATGACGTTGAGCTGGAAGGCTGGGTGCGGCTCGGCCTGCAGGAGGATTTCGGCGAGGCTGTATTGCCCGATGTTCTTGGCCGCTTTGCCCGCGCCCACCCCAAGGTCAAGATCGAAGCCAGGATAGCGCGCAGCCACGACCTTGCCGAAAGGGTGATGTCAGGCAGCCTCGACATCGCGCTGGCCTGGCATTGCGGCCAGACGCTGCCCTACGGCGAGCACGTCGCCGATGTCCCAATGCGCTGGATCGGTCCGGCCAAGCGCATCGAGACCAGCCTGCGCGACGGCGAACCGCTGCCGCTGGTAGCGCTCGAAGCGCCCTGCCTGTTGCGCACGGTGGCGACGGAAACGCTCGACCGCGCCGGGCTGCCCTGGCGCATGGCCTTCTCCAGCCCGAGCCTCGGCGGCATCTGGGCGGCGGTGGCCGCTGGACTTGGGCTGACGATCCGCACCGACATCGGCCTGCCGGCCAGCGTCAGCGCGATGACGCCGGAGATTGCCGGTCTGCCGGCGCTGCCCAAGATGGCGCTCTACCTGCATCGCCGGGATGCCGAACCCGAGCCGGTGGCGGCCCGCCTCGCCGACATATTGCTGGAGGCGGCGCGACAGGCATTGCCGGACACTGCGCGGGCCGCCAGCTTGCGTGCGGTCGCCTGATCGGACGAGCGTCGAGCCTCAGCCGCGCTTCTTGGCCCGGCCGGCGAACGGATTGTCCGAAGTGCGCAGCGCGATGCGGATCGGCACGCCCGGTATGTCGAAGGCCTCGCGCAGACTGTTGGAGAGATAGCGGACATAGGATTGCGGCATCGCATCCGGCCGCGAGCACTGGACAACGAAGCCTGGCGGGCGCGTCTTGGCCTGGGTGACATATTTGACCTTCAGCCGGCGCCCGGCGACGGCGGGCGGCGGATGATGCGCCAGTATGGCTTCGAGCCAGCGGTTGAGCTTGCCAGTCGAGACACGGCTGTTCCAGACCTTGTGGGTCCTCAGCACCGCGTCCATCAACTTGTCGAGCCCACGTCCGGTCTCGGCCGAGACCGGCACGGCCTGGATGCCGCGCACCTGCGGCAACAGCCGCTCGGTCTTCTCGCGCAGCTCCGCCAGCAGCTCCTGCGGATGATCGATCAGATCCCATTTGTTGAAGGCGATCACCGGTGCCCTGCCCTCGCGGATGATCAGGTCGGCGATCTGCAGATCCTGCTTCTCGAAGGGAATGGTGGCGTCGAGCACGATGACGACGATCTCGGCAAAGCGGATGGCACGCAAGCCATCCTGCACCGACATCACTTCCAGCTTCTCGTGGATCCTGGCCTTGCGGCGCATGCCGGCCGTGTCGAACAGCTTCAGGCGGCGGCCATGCCAGTCCCAGTCGACCGAGATCGAATCGCGGGTGATGCCGGCTTCCGGTCCGGTCAGCAGCCGCTCCTCGCCGATCAGCGCATTGATCAGCGTCGACTTGCCGGCATTCGGGCGGCCGACGACGGCGATGCGCATCGGCTTGGTGTCGTCGTAAGTATGCACCTCCTCGGCGTCAGGGTCGGCAATGTCCTCGCCGATCAGCACCTCGGTGGCGGCGATCTCGTCGTCTTCGCCCTCTTCCTCTTCACCGAAGGCGCGCGCCTCGCCGAGGGCGCCAATGACCGCGTCGCGCAGATCGGGCATGCCCTGGCCATGTTCTGCGGAAACCGGGATCGGCTCGCCCAGCCCAAGCTCCCAGGCCTCCAGCATGCCGCCCTGCGCGCCCTTGGCCTCGGCCTTGTTGGCGACCAGCACGACCGGCTTGCCGGATTTGCGCACGATCTCGGCGAAGGTCCTGTCGTCGGGCAGCAGGCCGGACTTGGCGTCGATGGTGAAGAAGATCAGATCGGCTTCGCGGATGGCGATCTCGGTCTGGGCGCGCATGCGGCCGGGCAAGGTCGAGGCGCCGGCATCCTCGAAACCGGCGGTGTCGATGACATCGAAATGCAGGTCGTAGAGCTTGGCGGCATGGACGCGACGATCGCGGGTGACACCCGGCGTGTCGTCGACAAGCGCCAGCTTCCTTCCCACCAGCCGATTGAAAAGGGTCGATTTGCCGACGTTAGGTCTGCCGATGATGGCGACTTTGAAGGTCATACAGTCCTACAATCATGCATGTCGTTTTCCCAAAACCGCTGCACACTTTTGGGCGACATGCATTTACGAGGCATTGCCCGAGCCGCGGATCAGCTCGGACATCAGCGTTGCCCGCTCGCGGGTGTTGCGTGGGGCGCCGTCATCGGCGGCGATCTGGTCGAACAGTTTGAGCGCGTCCTGGGTCTTGCCTTCCTTCCAGGCGGCGAGGCCGAGCGCCTCGCGCGCCGTGTGGCGAAGCGTGTTGGTGTCCGATGTCAGCGCCTCGACGCGGCTGGACACGTCGGCGAAAGAGCCGTGATCGACGAGCAGGAGCGCTGCCCGGAGCCGCGCCATGTCGCGAATGCCCTGGGGAATGGCGGTGTCGGCGGCGACGTCGTCGAAATCCTTGACGGCGGCATCGGTGTCGCCCTTGCTCGCCTTGACGGTGGCGGCACGCATGCGGGCAAGCAGCGGATAGGCGCCGTAGCCATCCTTCTCCAACTGACCGAGCGCGGCCAGCGCATCGTCGTTCTTGCCGTCATTGGCAAGCTTCAAGGCCTGCGAGAAAGCATCGCCGGAGCGGTTGGCGCGCGTCTCGTCCCAATAGCGGTAGCCGACGAAAGCGGCGGTGCCGAGCACCACCAGGATCGCGATGACAAGCAAGGCCGGGCCGAAACGGTCCCACAGCTTCTGCGCCTGCTCGCGACGCATCTCGTCGTTGACTTCACGGATAAAACTGTCGTCGGACATCAATCAAAACCACTTTTGCCCCGGGCCGGGGCGGTTCATGAGCCCGCGTTTTAGCGAAATTTTGTCGGCATGGAAGGGGTTCAAGCGGAAAATCGCCTAATCCCCAGGTGCAAACGGATGTTTGCCCCGGGGCAAACGGACGAAAGGGCCAACCGCACCCACGCCACATTTCGGGGATAGCCGGCTTGCTGACCGTCAGGAGCCCGTAAGTTTGCCGATGCCTTGTTTGTTCCGCGTTACTGCGTTTTCGCTTGCCTCGCTCGCCACCGCAGGCGCGGCCTTGGCCGATCCGCCCGCGCCACCAATGCCAGCAAAACCGAAGCAGGTGGTCATCATCTCGTTCGACAGCGCCCGCGACATCTCGCAGTGGAAGCGCAGCCGCGCTCTGGCGCAGCGCACCGGCGCGCATTTCACCTATTTTCTCTCCTGCGTCTTCCTGCTGTCGCCGGAGACGCGCAAGGAATACACCGCGCCCGGCAAGACAGCTGGCAAATCCAACATCGGCTTTGCCGCTTCCAAACAGGAGGTGGCCGATCGACTTGAGCAGATCGGCCTTGCCGCGCACGAGGGCCACGACATCGCCAGCCATGCCTGCGGCCATTTCGACGGCAAGGACTGGAGCAAGGCCGACTGGCTGACGGAATTCGGCTCGTTCAAGCAGATTCTCGAGAACGCCTATGCGATCAACGGCATTGCGCCTGAACCGCAGGGCTGGCGCGATTTCGCGCGGCATGCGGTGGTCGGTTTCCGCGCACCCTATCTGTCGACGAGCAAAGGGCTCTACGAGGCGCTGCCGGCCGCCGGCTACCAGTTCGACGCCAGCGGCGTTTCACAGGGGCCTGCCCAGCCGCCGACCGTCGGCGGCATCACCCGCTTTTCCCTGCCGCAGATTCCGGAAGGACCGAAATCCAGGCCGGTGATCGCCATGGATTACAATCTCTATGTCCGCCACTCCGGTGGCTTCGAACGGCCGAGCAAGGCGGACGAGTTCGCGGACCGGACCTATCAGGCTTTCCGCGCCGCCTTCGACGCGCAGTATCAGGGCAAGCGCATTCCCCTGGAACTCGGCTTCCACTTCACGCTGATGAATGACGGTGCCTACTGGAACGCGCTGGAGCGCTTTGCCGGCGAGGTCTGTGTGAAATCAGACGTCGAATGCATCAGTTTTCGCGACTATGTTTCGCGGCAGGATGGAAGCCAGAAGCAGGCCTCGGTTGGCGGCTGAGCCGCCAACCCGCTGCCCTGAAAACATCAGGCTGGATCGCCTTCCTGAGCTTGACGTTCCATGAAACGTCTGTCGATGGCGGGCAGCGGCTCACCGTGGATCGTCGCTTCAAAGGCGCGCAGACGCTTGTAGATCGAGAGCAACTCAACGATCGTTGGCCAGGAGTTGACCAGGTATTGGAATGAAGATCGAACCTGATCGAAAGAGTTGAGGATTTGGTTCAGAGCGCCGAGCTTGATCTTGCCTGCAACCATCGTGGGAACAAGCACGATATAAGGAAAAATGTTATCAATCTGAAGATAGAATATCCTAGCTACATTGAAATAGACGTAGTGGAAGTATAAGCGAAAATAATTCTTCCGGACATGACTAAATAGCTCCGCTACTGTAGGAGGCTGGGCGCGATCGCTGTCGTCTTCACCATAAACCAGTTCCTTGCGATAAGCAGCTTCAACACGCTGATTGCGAAATTCTAAACCGGGAAGCTTGATGCCAACAAGTGCTAGGAAGGTCGTTCCAAAGAGTGACCAGAGAATTGCTACAACGACAAGTGAGTATGGCACGACACCGACGATGGGCAGTTCTGTCACGTCTCGAGAAAGGTGCAGCAGCACAGGCAGAAACGCTATCAGCGTCATGATCGACCCAACCAAGCTTACGCCGAGATCTTCCATTGTCGTGGAAAAACGCATCGTATCTTCCTGCACGCGTTGCGACGCGCCTTCGATGCGTCTCAATTTTTCCCAGTTATCCATGTAATAATTGTTCATCGCAGTACGCCAACGGAATATCCAGTGGCTTACGAAAAACCTGTTAAGCACCCCTATAAAGACCGCCAGAAGTGCAATCCACATTATTGTCAATAACTGGCTGTAGAAATCCCATGGCGTCGTGGAAAACGGGGTACCCAATGCCTTCTGGATAAGGTCGTAAAATGGACCATACCAGTCATTGAACGCGACGCTTACCTGAACCTGATAGTAAATTACAAAAAGTATCAAGGAAGATCCAAGGATCGACCAATTCTGCCACGGATGCGGGCGATACCAAGCCCAAAATCCATAAAAAATCAAAACAACAGCGGCAAAATATATGTAGAACCACAAAAATGGTTTTGACCAAAAAAGCGCTACACCAACGATCTTGTCGACGCCATCAGCCAAAGGCGGCAAACCGAAAACGGCGCCTAACTGTTCACCCCCAAAAAACCAGAACAGAACGGCCGCAAGGCTCCAGAGGGCGGCCGAAGAGAAAAAGAGCTTCGGCTGCGGGAAGAAGGATACGAACACTGTGGCGAATTCCTTGCTCGGTGGGCAAATCAGCTGACTTCGGCGGGCATAAAGTCACACATTAGGGGGAAAGAAAATGCCTGCCCGATGCCCGGTGCAGAGCAAGACCACAAATCATGGCGATTTTGGCGCGGCCGACCATGTGATGATGCCGGACACGACCAGCATGGCCGCAGCGACGATCGAAGCCAGGAAGAAATTCCCCGACGCCTGCGCCAAAAGGCCAGCGGCGATCGGGCCGATGATCTGGCCGAGGCCGAACGAGGCCGTCATCAACGCAAAGATGCGCCGGGGTGTCTTTGGCGCCTGCTGGCGGGCGGCCTGCAGGCCAAGCGCGGTGATGGCAATGAAGGTGCCGCCGAGCAGCAGACCGCCAAGCAGTGGCCCCGAATATCCGCCAAGCGCCACGCTGGCGGTGACGCCGATGACTTCGATGAAGCACGCCAACGCATAGGCGGCGTAGAGCCCGATCCGTCCGGCGATCTTCTGCCACAGCCAGGTCGAAGGAAAACCCGCAAGGCCGGCGACCATCCACACCATGGCTTCGAAGACGCGGCTGCCGCCGCCTTGGCGCACGATGGCGACCAGGAACGTCGCCGTCACCACATAGCCAAAGCCAAACAGCCCGTAGGCGACGATCATCTTCATCAGCGACCGGTCTTTCGGCAGGGCCGACTCACGGACGGCTTCGCCGCTGGCGAGCGGGCCTTCGTTTGCCAGCAGCGCCACGACCACGAAGCCACAGGCCGAAATCGCCGCCGACCACAGCCAGCCCGCCGCCCAGCCGGCATGCTCGGTGACCAGCACCGCCATCATCGCCGCGGAGATCGCGATGCCGAGGCCAACGCCGCCAAAATGCCAGGCCTGCAGGTCGCCGCGACCGGCAGCATTGATATGGCTGAAAACGATGCTGGCCATGAAAACCATGACGAAGGCACTGGCCAGACCGGCCAGAAAGCGGATGACAAGAAAGGCGACCATGGTGTCGGACAGTCCCATCAAGGCGGCAAGTATGGTGCTGGCGCCAAGACCGCCCAGCATCAGCAGGCGCTCGCGGCCATGCGCCCAGCCGCCCGCCGCCACAAACGCGCCGACGAGGTAGCCGAGATAATTGGCAGACGCGATCCACCCGGCATTGGCCGGCGACAGATGCAGTTCTTCCATCATGCCGGGCAGGATCGGCGTGTAGACGAAGCGGCCGATGCCCATGGCCACGGCCATCGCAATCATGCCGGCGACGGTGAAGCGCAGCGCTGTTGAGGCCGATGTCATTGCAGCGCACAATAAATGCAGGGATCGCTGAAACAATCGCCTTTCGTTGGGCCAGTGGGCCTACAGCGTGTCGCGCCAGCTCGAGTTTTCCTTAAGCCGGAGGGTGCGGGATCCGCTCAGCAGCGCCCACCGAAACCGGCTTGCCACGAAGTGGTCTCGTGCACCGTCCGCCGCGCCGTCAGCCTGAACGGCACGTCGCCAAGTTCGCGCTCCGACATGGTGTTCAGCACGGGGTGCGAAAGCGGATCGGTAAGCCATGTCTGCGTATCGCTCTGCGAGCGCGGCTCATAGGGCGTGCCCCCAGCGAACAGAACCTTAAGCGATGACAGCATCCTTAACATTTCCGGCTCCACGGGTCTCTCTCCCATCAACAAAGTCTGCCGTTTCGGCGCGTCTTTCAATTGAGATTTCAGACGGAACAGTTTAGAAAATCTCAAATGGCCATGCTTAACCGCGTCCATCTCAACGGCCTTCGCGCCGTCGAAACCGTTGCCCGTCTGGGATCACTCGCGGCGGCCGCCGGCGAGCTCAACGTTTCCGTCAGTGCCGTCAGCCAGCAGATAAGCCGCACTGAAAAGCAGCTCGGCCAGGCGCTGTTCGAGCGCACGGCAAGCGGTCTGGTGCCGACCGAATTCGGCGCCGTCTTCGCGACCCGTCTCGGCACGGGGTTTCGCGAGCTTGCTCAGGCCGTGGCCTTGGCCGACGAGGCGACGCAATGCACGTTGGTCGTTTCGGTGGCACCGGCCTTCGCCTCGAAATGGCTGCTGCCCAGGCTGTCGCGTCACTTCGACCGCCATCCCAACGTGCTGCTGCGCATCGACGCTACGGTGCGGCTCACCAATCTCGACCGCTCCGACGTTGACATCGCCATCCGGCTTGGCGACGGCAAATGGCCAGAAGGGCGAGCGGAATTGCTCCTGGCGCAGGAGGTCTTTCCAGTCTGCTCGCCTGATATCGCCAGGAAACTGCAATCGATCGAGGACCTTGCCCAGACCTGCGCCATCACCGACGAGCGGGCGATGATCAATTGGGAAAGCTGGTTCACGGCGGCCGGTGTTCCACCCGTCACCTTCCAGAAGGGCGCGCGCTTCACCGATCCGATGCTGTGCCTGGAATCGGCCATTGCCGGCCATGGCGTGATGCTGGGCTGGCAGTTGCTGACGGCGGATGCGCTGGCCGACGGGCGGCTGGTGGCGCCATTCGGCATCCGCGCCCAGAGCGGTCTCGGCTACTGGCTGGTGACCTCGTCGGCCAGGGCGGAGAGCCGCAAGGTCCGGGACTTCAAGGCCTGGATCAAGGAAGAGATCGCGGCGACGATGGCGCAGTTCGGATCGGCGACGACAGGCCCCGCCGGCGCGATCGCGGTGGAAAGCGCCGTGGCGCCGGTCTATGTAGAAGCAGATATTCAACGACGGCAGGCAGGATCATGACCACACATTCGCGCGGCGTTTCCGCAACGATCGACCCGGTGAAGCTCGACAGGCTGGCGGAAGTCGCCATCA
Organism: Mesorhizobium kamtschaticum; assembly: GCF_056174585.1. Classification (NCBI taxonomy): domain Bacteria; kingdom Pseudomonadati; phylum Pseudomonadota; class Alphaproteobacteria; order Hyphomicrobiales; family Phyllobacteriaceae; genus Mesorhizobium; species Mesorhizobium kamtschaticum. The sequence continues at coordinate 6,141,604 of NZ_CM149691.1, forward strand.
AGGTCGGGCTGCAATTGCAGCCCGGACAGGATCTGGTGCTGACCTCGTCGATCGCGGCCCTGCCGCTGACCAGGCGCATCGTCGAGCACGCCTACAAGGCGGGCGCCGGTCTGGTGACGCCGATCTTCAACGACGACGAAATGACGCTGGCGCGTTACCGCTTCGGGGCGGACGTCGGTTTCGACCACGCCGCCGGTTGGCTCTATGAAGGCATGGCGAAGGCCTTTTCCAACAATGCGGCCCGGCTTGCCGTGCGCGGCGAGGATCCATCGCTGTTGTCGGCGCAGGATCCGGCCAAAGTGGCGCGCGCCAACAAGGCCAATTCGATGGCCTACCAGCCGGCGCTGGAAAAGATCACCGGCTTCGACATCAACTGGAACATCGTCGCCTATCCGGACCTCGCCTGGGCCAAGCAGGTTTTCCCCGGCGATGCCGACGATGTCGCGGTGGTGAAGCTCGCCGATGCCATCTTCGCGGCGTCACGAGTCGACGTGGGAGACCCCATCGCAAACTGGACGGCGCACAATGCAGCGCTGCGCGGCCGCACCGAATGGCTGAACGGCCATAATTTCCATGCGCTGCATTTCACCGGACCGGGCACCGACCTGACGGTTGGTCTCGCGGATGGTCATGAATGGATGGGCGGCGCCTCGACCGCCAAGAACGGCATCACCTGCAATCCCAACATCCCGACCGAGGAGGTCTTCACCACGCCGCATGCCAGGCGGGTCGAGGGCCATGTCTCCTCGACCAAGCCGCTGTCCTACCAGGGCACGCTGATCGACGAGATCTCGGTGCGTTTCGAGGAAGGCCGGATCGTCGAGGCCAAGGCCTCGAAGGGTGAGGACGTCTTGAAGAAAGTGCTCGACACCGACGAGGGGTCGCGGCGTCTCGGCGAAGTGGCGCTGGTACCGCATTCCTCGCCGATCTCGGCCAGCGGCCTTTTGTTCTTCAACACGCTGTTCGACGAGAACGCTGCCTGCCACATCGCGCTCGGCCAGTGTTACTCGAAGTGTTTCGTCAACGGCGCTTCGCTCAGCCAGGACGAGATCACGACGCGCGGCGGCAACAAGAGTTTTATCCACATCGACTGGATGATCGGCTCGGACAAGATCGACATTGACGGCGTCCACAAGGACGGCCGCAAGGTGCCGGTGATGCGCAAGGGCGAATGGGCCTGAGGGCAGGCGGAGGGTTCGGTGGTCTTCGACATCGCGGTGAAGCGGGTCTACGAAGCACCTGCTGCCGAGGACGGGCAGCGGGTGCTGGTCGACCGGATCTGGCCGCGCGGCGTCAGCAAGGAGCATGCCGCGCTGGCGCTGTGGCTCAAGGAGATCGCGCCGAGCGATGATTTGCGCAAATGGTTTGGGCACGAGCCGACGCGCTGGGCGGAGTTTCGGAAGCGATACGGAGCCGAATTGGATGAGAATGGCGAGGCGGTGGCGCAACTGCGCGGCTTGCTAAGTAAGGGCAAGGTGACGCTGCTCTACGGCGCGCATGACGAGGCGCATAACAATGCGGTGGCGCTGGCGGGATATTTGCAGGGGAAGGGTTGAGGCGGCCGGAACTTTCTGAGGCCGGCGGGACAGCGCCCCCCTCTGTCCTGCCGGACATCTCCCCCACTTGGGGGGAGATCGGCAGCTTCGGCGCCGCAGATCCCTTGCAGCGTAGCTGATTGGCGAAGGCCACGATGACATCCAATCTCCCCCCTCGTGGGGGCAGGGCAATCGCATATGGCGATTTTCTTGGTTTTCCAGATACTTGGCTGGATACCAAGAAAATCGTCGACGCGGACGGTTCGCGATTTGATTCTGATCCGTTCTTGCTCCGATTCGGGTTCGATACCGCGATCGAACGTCGGCAAAAGTGTCTCCCAGCCACTAAGTGGCTGCAAAGACTCAGAAATTCCATATGCGATTGCCCTGCTCGTGGGGGAGATGTCCGGCAGGACAGAGGGGGGCGCTGGCCCGCGACGGGCGAAGGTGAAGGTCCGCTCTATTTCCCCACCGCCAGCTCATAAACATCCGGCTTGAAACCAACCAGAACCCTGTCCCCCACCTCCAACACCGGCCGCTTGACCATCGTCGGCTTGGCCAGCATCAGCGCCTTGGCCTTCTTTTCATCGAGGCCTTGCTTTTCCTTGTCAGCCAACTCGCGGAACGTCGTGCTGCCCTTGTTGAGCAGCTTTTCCCAGCCGACCTTGCCGACCCAGCCATCCAGCCGCTTCGCGTCCAGTCCCTCCGCACGAAAATCATGAAAACGGTAAGGCACGTCATGGCTTTCCAGCCAGACGCGCGCCTTCTTGACCGTGTCGCAGGTGGTGATGCCGTAGATGGTGATCGTCAAAGCGTGCTTCCCTTGGGCTGACAGTCGAATCCGTCGCACAGCCTAAAACCGCCCTTCCCGCTTTGCCAGCGCCCAGCCCTGCATCGCCAGAATTTTCGGGCTTGCCGATACTAAGGAATTTCCCTAAGTATTTTCGAACCGCTTTTGACGGCGCCGCAGGATCGATCATGACAAGTCTCCAGACCGCCAATCCGAGCCTGCCGCCCATCGATGGCATCTTCCGCGCGCTTGCCGATCCGACGCGCCGCCGCGTGGTGGAGCGGCTGAACCGCAGTCCGGCCTCGGTCAGCGAACTGGCACAGCCTTTCGAGATGGCGCTGCCTTCCTTCATCGAGCACCTCAAGGTGCTGGAAGGCTGCGGGCTGGTGCGCTCGGAAAAGATCGGCCGCACCAGGACCTATCAACTGGCGCCCGAGCCGCTGCAGCTCGCCGAGAACTGGCTGGCCGAGCAGCGCACGCTGTGGGAGCGCCGCCTCGACCAGTTCGACGCCTATGTGATGACCCTCAAGGAGCAGGAAAAATGAACTATCCCTTCAAGCCGGATCCCAGGCTGGACCTCGTGCTGGAGCGCGTGCTCGACGCGCCGCGCGAACTGCTATGGCGCGCCATGACGACGCCGGAGCATGTCAGGCAATGGTTCACGCCCAAGCCATGGCTGATCACCGACTGCGAGATCGATCTCAAGCCAGGCGGGTTGTTCCGCACACGCATGCAGTCGCCCGACGGCAAGGAGGTCAGCGATCGCCATTGCTGCTATCTCGACATCGTGCCGAACGAGCGGCTGGTGTGGACGGATGCGCTGCTGCCGGGCTACCGGCCGTCAGGCGAGCCCTTCATCACCGCGGTCATTTCCCTCCAGCCGGATGGCCGGGGCACGCGTTACACCGCCACCGCCATCCACCGCGACGCGGCGACCCGCAACAACCATGAAGAGATGGGTTTCTTCGATGGCTGGGGCACGGTGGCCGACCAGCTCGCCAAGTATGTGAAGACGATTTGAGTCTATCACTGGCGGCCAGGGCATTGCCCCGGCCGCCATGCTTGTTTTTCGACCTTGCAGCGGAGAGAGCAGACTCCGAGAAAGGGGACTTTCCGGCCTCAGTAGTAAAAACGCTCTTCCGTGATCTTGCCGTTCTTGACCGTATACAGGCCGACTTCATCCATGGTGACACGCTCGCCGGTGGCCTTGGGCGTTATGTCGAACTTGAAGCGCACGGCGAACTGGTCGCCGTTGACATAGGGGCCCTCGACCGAGCCACCGTGGACTTCGTGGTTCTCTTGCCACCATTGGCCCTTTTGCTTGAGAGCCTCTTTGCCACGGGCCACGGCCATTGGCCCTTCCATGGCTTCGTAGCTGACGATATCGTCGGCGTTGTATTTCTCGCCAGCACCGGCATGATCACCCTGCTGGAGCAGCTCGGTGAAATCCTTGGCAATATCTGCAATTGACATGTGTTCCTCCTGTTCAGACGTACCCCAAGTAGGGGACCGCTTGCTGCCCTGCCACCGCTGGGCCGCACGTTAGCTGACAAGCCGTGTCAGGACGATTGATATAGCGCAGCTATGTGACGACGATTTCTCACATGCCGGCCATGGAATCGTCCTGGCCGGTCAATTGCCAGATCGCTGGACATTCGTATTCGCCCTGATAGCTGCGGATCAGCGCAAAGCTGCGCACCGTCCAGGACATCGGCTCAACAATCTGCTCCCGCACTTTCGGCACGCCTCGTCTGTCACGAAGCAGCGTAACATGTGGCTCCAACGAGCTCGTGACGAACGGCTGCAGCGGGCTGTCGTCGATTACAGCAGAGAGCTTGCGCCAGAAGGCTTGCAGGGCCGGCGAATGGTTGCTGCTGCGAAACACCAGCGCCCCGCCACCGAAAGCCGACAGGCGATCGAAGCAAACATCGAATGGCGCGGCCTGTATCAGCAAGCCGACATGGCGCGCGATCTCCACCACACGCTTCTGTTTGCCGTCGCCAAGGCCCATCAGGGTTATGTGGATTTGATCGGTTGGCGTCAGCCACCCTCGCAACCCCAGCCCCTGATTGTAGTGCTCGGCCCTACGCCGCAGCATCTCGTTAACCGGGGCTTCGACCAGGAATGCGTAGAACAGATGCGGCTCCCGGACCGGACTCGGTTCCTCAAATGGGAAAGAGGTCTGACCATTCTTTGCGAATGCAGGTTGCCTACTCATGACGGAACTCGTTCGGCAAATTGAATCCAGTCGGGAACCATAGAACAAAAAGTGAACAAATCAAGTGAAAACGAAACAGGCGCTGATGCTCTCCGCATCAGCGCCTGTTTCATCAAGAGTGAGGGAGCCCTTCCGAGCAGGGCTCTCGAACCCTACGCCCCGTAACCGATGATGCCCTTGACCTCCAGGAAATCGTGGATCGCCCAGTCGGCGTATTCGCGGCCATTGCCCGACTGCTTGTAGCCGCCGAACGGTGCGAACGTGTCCCATTCCGGATAGTTGATCGAGACCTGCCCAGCACGCAGCTGTCCTGCCACCTTTCGCGCATGGTCGATGTCACCGGACTGCACATAGGCGGCGAGGCCGTAGACCGTGTCGTTGGCGATCTTCACGGCGTCGTCATCGTCATTGTAGGAAATCACCGACAACACCGGGCCGAAGATTTCTTCCTTCTCGATGGTCATGCCCGGGGTGACGTGACCGAACACGGTTGGGCGCACATAGTAGCCGCGGTTGAGGTGTTCCGGCCGGCCGGGGCCGCCGGTGACCAGCGTGGCGCCTTCCTTGATGCCGGCTTCGATCAGCCGCTGGATCTTGTTGAACTGGAGCTCGCTGACGACCGGGCCAAGCTTGGTCTGTTCATTGCGCGGATCGCCGACATTGTGTGCTTCGGCCGCCTTCTTGGCAATGGCGAGCGCCTCGTCGTGACGGGCGGCCGGTACCAGCATGCGGGTCGGCGCATCGCAGGACTGGCCGCTGTTGCCGAAGCAACCCTCAACGCCCTTACGCACCGCCGTTTCGAAATCGGCGTCGGGCAGCACGATGTTGGCCGACTTGCCGCCGAGTTCCTGCGCCACGCGCTTGACCGTCTCGGCCGCCGTCTTGGCGACGATGATGCCGGCGCGGGTCGAGCCGGTGAAGGACACCATGTCGACATCAGGATGGCCGGCCATGATCTGGCCGACATCCGGACCCGTGCCGTTGATCATGTTGTAGACGCCCTTCGGCGTGCCGGCCGCTTCCATCACCTCTGAAAAGACGATGCCACTGATCGGCGCGATCTCCGAAGGCTTCAGCACCACGGTACAGCCGGCCGCGATGGCCGGCGCCACCTTGCAGACGATCTGGTTGAGCGGCCAGTTCCACGGCGTGATCAGCGCGCAGACGCCGATCGGTTCCTTGACCACCATGGTGCCGCCGCGCTTCTCCTGGAATTCATAATCCTCCAGCGCATGAATAGTGGCTTCCATATGCGCCCTGCCCGCCCAGGCCTGCGCCTCGCGCGCCCAGGTGATGGGCGAACCATTCTCCTGACTTACGGCCTGAGCGATGTCCTCGAAGCGTTCGTTGTAGACTTCGAGAATGCGCTTCAACAGCTTCAGGCGCTCGGCCTTGCTGGTCTGCGAGAAGGATGGGAAGGCTGCCTTGGCGGCGGCGACAGCCTTGTCGACGTCGGCCTTCGAGCCGACGGAAATCTTGGTGTAGGCCTCTTCGGTGGACGGATCGATGACATCAAGCGTCGCCGGCACCACGGGCGCCACCCATTTGCCGTCGATGAAGAAATTGAGATGATTGCTCACGGGGAAGACTCCGATGTTTTGGGAAATGGATGGTCAGCCTATGCGGAGAGCATAGGGCAGTTGGCGCCACGGCGCAGGCTGATATGCGCCACGTCGCCGACGCTGAATTGAAAGCCTTCGGCCTGGCGCGGCGCATCGATGACCACCGGCAACCCCTGCCCCAGTTCAGCATGCAGCCGCAAGGTACGGCCGTGGAAGACGATGCTGTTCACCCGCGCCGGAGCGGTTCCTTCGGTCGCTTCGGTGGCCGCCAGCAAATCCTCCGGACGCACGCCAATGGTGCGGATTTCGCCTTCGCCAGGTGGCTGGCCGGTTTCAGAAATGGCTTCCAGCGGCAAGGTACCGGCGGTGAAACGCAGGCGATCGCCATCCCTGCCGACAAAACGCGATTGCAGGAGATTCATGGTGCCGATGAAGCTGGCAACGAACTTCGTGGCGGGCCTGTCATAGAGCGTCGCCGGCGGCGCGATCTGCTCGATGCGGCCCTTGTTCATGACGACGATGCGGTCGGAGATCGACAGCGCTTCGGTTTGGTCGTGGGTGACCATGACGAAGGTGGTGCCAAGCCGCGACTGCAGCCGCTTCAATTCGACCTGCATCTGTTCGCGCAGATGCGCGTCCAGCGCCGACAGCGGCTCGTCGAGCAACAGCACGCGCGGCTCGCAGACGATGGCGCGGGCGAGCGCGACGCGCTGGCGCTGACCGCCCGACAGTTCCAAGACGCGGGCGCCAAGCTTGTCGGCGAGACCGACCATGTCGAGGGCTTCGCCGACTCGCTTTGCCTGCTCGGTGCCGGTGAGTTTTCGCAACGACAGGCCGAAGCCGACATTTTCGGCGACGTTCATATGCGGAAACAGTGCGTAGTCCTGGAACACGGTGTTGACCGGCCGGTCGAAGGGCCGAAGCGCCGTGATGTCGCGGCCGTCGAGCAAAACCTTGCCGCTTGTTGGGCTTTCGAAGCCGGCAATGACGCGCAGGCTGGTGGTCTTGCCGCAGCCCGACGGCCCAAGCAGCGTGATGAACTCGCCGCTGATAATGTCGAGATCGACGGCATCGAGCCCGACGATGCCGCCGGGAAAAACCTTCGAGACCGCCTGCAGCCGAACGAGTGGATCAGGCGCCATCGCGTACCTCGGAGGGCTTCGTGGTGTTGACCCACAGGATCTGGCACTGCTCGGCGCCCGGATTGCGGAAGGCGTGCAAAAGCGTGCTTTTGAAGGCAAAGCTGTCGCCGGTCTTCAGCCCGTATTTTGTCGAATCCACCACCAGTTCGACCTCGCCCGACAGCACATAGCCGAATTCATGGCCGGCATGGGCATAGGCTTCCGCCGTGCCGCCATTGGCCTCCACCGTCACCAGCATGCCGGTCAGCGTCGCGCCCGGCGGCGACAGCAGCGCCTTGGCGATGCCTTCCGACTTCACGGGAATGGCGCGGCGGCTGTTGGCACGCACGCAATAGAGATCGTTGACGGCATCGTTACCGTCGGCGATCAGCGCCGACGGCTCGATGTCCAGCGCGGCGGCGAGCGGCCAGATCACCTTGACGCGCAGCGAGGACATGCCGCGCTCGATCTGGCTCAGCGCACCAATCGACACGCCGGCTTTTGCGGCCAGTTCGGCCAGCGACAGGCGGCGCTCCAGCCGCAGCGCCCGCACGCGCCGGCCGACGCGCACATCGGCATCGTCCTTGGGTTTCTCGGCGGCTTCGTCAAGAACATCCATGCATTCGTCCTCGTTGCAGTCTCTCTATCCGAGCGCGGCGCAGCGTCGATAAGCTCCCCTTCTCCCCCTGTGGGAGAAGGTGTCGCCGAAGGCGACGGATGAGGGGTGTTCCAGCTTGGCAAGGACGGCGATCCGTCACCCACCCCTTGTATCTGCACGGAGGAGACTTTGTGCGATGGAAGCGACTGAGCCTCGAACCGGACGGCCATCCGATTCGAGGCTTGGCGAAGTCGCCCGACACCCCTGCGGCTACAACCGTGGATGAGCCTGGGATCTTCGCCTTCGTCACGCACGACCGAATAGTCGCTTGGCTCCAATCGCACGCACAAGGCAGGTTACCGTGAACACGATCCTCTGTGGAATAGATATTTCGAAAGACTGGCTTGATGCCCATATCGAGCCGATGGGAGCGGCAAACCGCTTCGCCAACGATGCGGCAGGCATCGCCGATCTGGCCGCCTGGTGTCAGAACCATGATGTCAAACTCGTCGTCATGGAGGCCAGTGGCGGCTACGAACGGTTGGCCTTCCTGCTCTTGTGGGAGATGGGCCAACCCTGCGGCATGGCCAATGCGAGGAGCGTTCGCTACTTTGCCGAGGCGATGGGTTTCCTGGAGAAGACCGACAGGATCGATGCCGCCGTGATTGCCCGTTATGGTGCCGTCAAGCGGCTCAAGCCGACGCCGCCGCCAAGCGCGGCCCAGCAGCGGCTCAAGGCGCTGGTTGCGCGGCTTTCCCAGGTGGGAGGTGACCTCACCATTCAAAAGCAGCGCAAGAGCACTGCCGACGCCGAAACCATCGCAAGCCTTGATGAGGTGATCGCGCTGCTTGCGCGCCAGAGCCGCAGGCTCGAGGGTGAGATCGCCACGCTCATCGATGACGATCCGCTGTGGGCATGCCTCGACCGGGCCTTCCGCTCGCTCAAGGGTGTTGCCTCTCGCACCGTGGCGCGGCTGATGGCGCAGTTGCCGGAGATCGGCATCCTCTCCAACAAGGCCATCGCCAAGTTGGCCGGCCTGGCGCCGATCGCCAATGACAGCGGCAAGCGCAGCGGTCGAAGACCAGTGCGCGGCGGTCGGGCAGGGCCGCGCGGCGTCCTCTTCCTCGTTGCCAGCATCGTTGCCAAATATGATCCGCATCTGGCAGCTTTCAAGCAACGGTTGCAGGCTGCCGGAAAGGAGAAAATGGTCATCCGCATTGCGCTCGCCCGCAAGCTGCTCGTCATTCTCAATGCAAAAGCACGCGACGCGCGTAACGAATTCGCAAATGCAACTTGACACCCCAGATAGTCGCTCATCCGTCTCGGCGCTGCGCGCCGATCCACCTTCTCCCTCAGGGGGAGAAGGGAAGATCAGTCTCACCCGCCCGCCTTCACCTTCTCGAACATCTTGGCCACATCGTCATTCTGCTTCATCGGTGCGGTGAAGATGGTGGTCTTCAGCATCACTTCCGGATCGGACGGAAGTTGCAGCTTCTCAAGTTCACCCTTCGCCACGCCGGCGAAGGCGGTCGAGAGCGAGCTGCCATAGCCGTAGGACTGGATCAGGAATTTGCCCGAATCGGCATCCAGCCGGCTGTTGATGAAGTCATAGGCGAGATCGACATTCTTGGCGTCCTTCAGCATGACGAAGCCGCAGGCCCATGTCAGCATGCCTTCCTTCGGCTTCATGAATTCGACCGGCACGCCCTGCTTCTTCAGCGAGGTGGCGGACGCGTTCCAGGTCATGGCGGCGACCAGTTGGCCGCTGGCCAGCGCCTGCTCGACCGACGTCATGTCGGTGGTGTAGCTCGACAGCAGCGGCCGCTGTTCGCGCAGTTTTGCCGCGACCTTGTCCATCTGCTCGGGCGTCATGTCGAAGGGGTTCACGCCGGCCAGAAGCGCGGCAACGATCGGCGTGTCGTGGACGGCGTCGATGGTCGCCATGCGGCCGGCATATTGTTTGTCCCAAAGAAGGTTCCAGCTCGCCTCGGGGTTCTTCACTAGGTCGGTGCGGTAGAGGATCGAGGTGTTGCCCCAGTCCCACGGCACCATCCAGACCTTGCCATCGCCGGCCTGCAAATCGGGCAGGTTCTTGAACACCGGGAAGATCGAATCCCAGTTCTTGATGCGCTTGGTGTCGATCGGCTGCAGCAGGCCTTCCTTGTTCCAGCGCGCCACCTTGTCGTAGCAGGGATGGGCGATGTCAGGGCGGAAGCCGGCCTTGACCTTGGTGAAGGCATCGTCGTCGTCACCGAAGATCGAGGCCTCGACGCCATCGGGGTGTGCGGCGAGGAAGCTCTTGTTGAAATCGGGCAGTTCGTAGCCCGACCAGGTGAAGTATTGCAGCTTTTCGGCCGCCAGCGCCACGGTCGAAGACAGTGCGAGCGCCAGTGCGGCGAGGCCGGCACGGGCCTTGTGTCCGGTTATCGATTTCAGAAATGCCATTTTCGTTCTCCTCTCATTGTTGTGGTCAGGCTGGATTACGGCGCGCGGCGCCGAGCCCGCGATGGCGCAGGAGCTCGGCTGTACCGGCGATGATGAAGGACACGGCCAGGATCACCGTCCCGAGCGCCATGACGGTCGGCAGCGAGCGGGGGAAGCGCAGTTGGCTCCAGATGTAGAGCGGCAACGTCGGCTCGGTGCCGGCGAGGAAGAAGACGACGATGAATTCGTCGAAGGAAATCAGGAAGGCGAGCATGAAGGCCGACAGCACGGCGGGCAGGCTGAGCGGCAGCATGACGCGCCGGAATGTCGTCCAGTCGGAGGCGCCGAGGTCGAGCGCCGCCTCGCGAACCGTCCTGGGGATGGCGGCAAAGCGACTGCGCATGATCACCACCGTCGTCGGCAGCGCCACCAGTATGTGGCCAAGCACGATGGCGATGCGCGATGGTCCGAGGCCGATGAGGTTGACCAGGATCAGCAGCGAAATGCCGACAATGACGCCGGGAATGAGGATCGGCAGCCGGGCTATGGCGCTGATCGTGGAGGCCAATGGCGAGCGGCCGTAGAGGTCCATATAGGAAACGGTGATGCCGCACAGCGTGGCACCGGAGGCAGCGACGGCGGCGATGACGAGACTGTTCATGAGCGCGCCCGACAGCGCCGGATTGCCATAGAGCGTCTGGTACCATTGCAGCGTGAAACCCTGCAGCGGAAACGCCGCCTGGATGGAATCGTTGAAGGAAAACAGCGGGATCAGCAGGACCGGCAGATAGAGAAACACCAGATAGGCAAGCACATAGAGGCCGAGCCAGCGGCCATCGCCTTTTGTGCCGGCGCGTTCCGCTTTCATGTGCGGCTGCCAAATCTGCGGTCGGCGCCGCGCGCCACCAGCACCACAAGCAGGATGACCAGCATGACGCAGACCGAAAGCGCCGCGCCGAACGGCCAGTCATTGGCCTTGCCGAACTGTGACTGGATCAGCGAGCCGATCATGGTGCTGGTCGGGCCGCCGACCATGGCCGGGGTGACGTAGTCGCCAACGGTCGGCACGAAGACCACGAGCGCGGCCGCCAGCACGCCTGGCATCGAATTTGGCAGCACGACACGGCGGAACGCGGTGAACGGCCGCGCGCCGAGGTCGGAAGCAGCCTCGAGCAGCGATTTCGGAATGGTGTCCAGCGCCACATAGATGGGCAGGATGGCGAAGGGCGCGTAGGCATGCGCGAGCGTGACGACCACCGCGGCCGGGGTGTTCAGGAAGGCCAATGTCGGCTGGGACCAGATGCCGCTTTCGATCAGCGCCGAGTTCAAGACGCCGTTGTAGGCGAGTACGATCTTCCAGGCGAAGACGCGCAGGAGATAGCTGGTCCAGAATGGCAGCGTCACCAGGAACAACAGCAGGCTACGCCGCGGCCCGGCATGGAAGGCAAGGTAGTAGGCGACGGGATAGGCGGTGACGACGGTCGCCAGCGTCACCAGGCCGGCAATGATCAGCGAGCGCAGCGTCACCGTCCAGTAGAGCGGATCGGTGACCACGGTGGCGAAGTTTTCGACGGTCAGCCCAACGCCGAGCAGCGAGCCGTCATTGCCGCGGAAGGCGAGGAACAGCACCATGCCAAGCGCAAACAGGATCAGCAGGAAAGTGACCAGCGCCCCCGGCAGCAGCATGGCGAGCCGGAAACCCGATGAAGACCGGGCCTCTGGCGCTTGCGTTGTAACTAGGGTCGACATCGACCTGCTCACCGGGATTTTGAAATTGGCTAAGACTTTTTCATATTCATGAAACTGTCAAGCGGAATCCAGCTTTCATGAATTGTTGCCGTCAGCGCTCCGGCGACCGCCAGAACGCTTGGGGCTTTGCCCGGAATGGTCGAAAAAGCCGTAGCCTGCCGTTCTTGGCCGCGTTAGCCAGGTTATCTCACCCGAACCGTTTGGTCGGTGTGCCTCCAACGCCTGCGCGCACTGCGAACAGCCCGCCCTCCCGCGGGTTCGCCTGCAGATGTCTCTCGCTCATGGTAAACCGCGCCGAGGTGACGAAAAGGATATCGAAATTCTCGCCACCGAAAGCACAGCTGGTGGGCCAGCTGCAGGGCAGCTCCACCACCTTGTCCAGAACTCCGTCAGGTGAAATACGGACCAGGCAGCCGCCGCCTGCGACGCGACAATTCCAGACATAACCCTCCGCATCCATGCACGACCCGTCCGGCAAACCGCGTGGAAAGCCCGAGAAGAAAAGACGCCTGCCGGTTATTCGCGATTGCACCCTGTCCCAGTGATAGCGGAAAATCTGGTTCTTGGTCGTGTCTGCCGTGATGAAGGCATCATCCGCCGTCCAGACCATCGTGTTGGTGATGCCGAAGCGATCGGCACTGAGCGCCTCGACAATGCCGGCAGTGTCGACTCGATAGATCCGCCCCACATCTCGCGAGATGTCGCGTGGACGATCGTCGGGACCGATGTTGTTTTCCATGGTGCCGACCCAGAATGAGCCGTCCGGGGCGACCACGCCCTCATTCAACCGTGTGTCAGGGCTGTCCGGTTCGATCGTCGCGATCGTCCTGAAGGTTTCTCCGAAATCCCACAGTGCCACGTCCTTTCGCAGCCCGACGATCGCGCCGCCATCCCTGCGCAGGCCAATCGAGGTTGCGAGGTCAGGTGTCTGCCAGCTCTCGTGATCGAGAGTGACCGGATCGAGCCAGTGGATGCGTCGCCCGATGATATCCACCCAGATCAGTGTCTTCCTGCTCTCGTCCCAGACCAGGCTCTCACCGACAATATCCTGGGCATCAAACACGAGGCCTGGCTGCTTTTCTTCGCTATCCACCACCCTTTTCCCTTCCCGACTGTCGCGCGGTCGCCCCCCTATTGACAGACAAGATTTCACAAAGATATACACATTTCGAGAAAACATGTCATACAGGTTTTGGGCAAATGGTAAGCGATCGCGGCATAGGACCTGACGAGACAAATCCCGGCCTGGTGAGTGCCGCCATTCAGGCCATCACCCAACACATCCGCGTTGAAGGCCTTGGCCCTGGCGACCTCTTGCCCAGTGAAGCCGACATGACCCGCAGGCTCAGCGTCTCGCGGACAGTGGTGCGGGAGGCGTTTCGATCGCTGTCGGCGATGCGTCTGATCGACATGAGCGCCGGCCGGCGCGCCAGCGTCGCCAAACTCGACATTGGCGCCATGTCGATGGTGATCGAGCACGGCGTCACCACCGAACAGATCAGCATCCAGCAGGTCTATGATGTGCGCCGTACCATCGAAATGCGCACGGTGGCGCTCGCCGCACTGCGGCGGACCGATGCCGAGGCGGCTGAAATACAAAAATGCGCGCGGCTGATGCGCGAGAACCATCAGGCGCCCGAGATCGTCATGGAGCACGACATCGCATTCCATGAAGCGATCGCGCGGGCCTCTCACAACCCGGTGTTCTCGTTGATCATCAACGCCTTCAGCGGTGTCACGCGACGCACCTGGGTGATCGGCTGGCGTACGCGTGCCACCGAGGCAGAGCAGATCAAGATGATCGACGGTCACGGGGATATTGCCCAGGCGATCATCGCAGGGAACCCGCAACTTGCCGCCGAACATATGGCCGCGCATTTCGACAAGAGCGTCAAGGCGCTGATCGATGCGGGGATCGCATGAAAATCCGCTCGCTTGAGACCATTCGCATCGAAGAGCGGCCCAATCTGCTCTGGATCGAGGTGCATACCGACGAGGGCATCACCGGCCTTGGCGAAACGTTCTTCCTAGCCCGCACGGTCGAGGAATACGTCCATGAATATGTCGCGCCCCGCGTCATCGGCCGCGATCCGTTGCAGATCGATCTGCTTTCCGCGGACCTGGTTGGCTATCTCGGTTTTCGCTCAAGCGGGGTCGAAGTCCGCGGCAATTCCGCCTTCGACATCGCGCTCTGGGATATTTTCGGCAAGGCCATGAACCAGCCGATTGCGCAGCTTCTAGGAGGCTTTTCGCGGCAGTCCATCCGCACCTACAACACCTGCGCCGGCACCGAATACATCAAGGACGGCAAGGGGCAGACAACCGCGAATTATGGTCTCGGCACGAGGCAAGGCTACGACGACCTGAACGGGTTTCTCCACCGCGCCGACGAATTGGCGGCAGAATTGCTTGAAGACGGTATCACGGCCATGAAGATCTGGCCTTTCGACCATGCCGCCGAGAAAAGCCGGGGGCAAGACATTACCGCCACCGACCTCAAAGCCGCGCTGCAACCCTTCGAGAAGATCCGCAAAGCTGTCGGCGACAAGATCGACATCATGGTCGAATTCCACTCCATGTGGCAGCTCCTGCCGGCGATCAAGATCGCCAAAGCGCTCGGACCTTATGGCACATACTGGCATGAGGATCCGATCCGCATGGACAGCCTCGCCGACCTCAAGCGCTATGAGGCCGCGAGCCCGGCGCCGATCTCGGCATCGGAAACCTTGGGTAGCCGCTGGGCATTCCGGGATCTTCTGGAGACCGGCGCCGCAGGCATCGTCATGCTGGATATTTCCTGGTGCGGCGGGCTTTCCGAAGCACGCAAGATCGCCGCGATGGCGGAGGCCTGGCACCTGCCGGTCGCCCCGCACGACTGCACCGGGCCGGTGGTTCTGGCGGCGTCCACACATTTATCCCTCAACGCGCCCAACGCACTCGTACAGGAGAGTGTGCGGGCATTCTACCGGACCTGGTACCGCGACCTCGTGACCGCACTACCGGAAGTCAAGGACGGCATGATCACCGTGCCGCCCGGCCCGGGCCTCGGGCTGGAACTCAATCCCGACCTCGGTCGGGCCTACACCGTCCATCGCCGTGTCTCCGACAAGACGGACATCTGAAGAACACTCAACGGGAGGAATAGTAATGAAACGACTGACTGCAACGCTTTTGCTCGCGACGACGCTGCTCGCCGGGCCTTCCATCGCCAGCGCCGACGGGCTCAACATCGTCTTCACGCACCATTCGTCGGCCTCGAACACGTTCTGGCAGGCGGTGAAGAAGGGCTTTGACGATGCCTGCGGCAAGGTCGAGGCCAAGTGCAACATGATCTTCACCCAGACCGAAGGTTCGGTCGAGCAGCAACTCGCTAACATGCGCGCGGCCCTTGCCGCCAAGCCGGATGCCTTGCTGACCTCGATCGTCGACAACAAGGCGTTCGACGACGTCATCAAGGAAGCGCGCGATGCCGGTGTGTTGGTGATTGCCGTCAATGTCGATGACACCGAAGGCGCCAAGGGCAATGCGCGGCAGGCCTTCATAGGGCAAGGGTTCAAGCCGGCGGGCTATTCGCTCGGCAAGGCAATTTCCGAGAGCTTCCCGAAGGATGGGCCGATCAAGGTTCTGGTCGGTATTTCGGCACCAGGCCAGAACTGGTCGGAAAGTCGCGGCGCGGGTGTGATGCAGTTCCTGGAGGAGTACAAGGCGGCCCATCCCGATCGCCAGGTCTCATGGGAGCGGATCGACAGCGGAACGGATCTCGCGATCACCTCCGATCGTGTCGGCGCCTATCTCAACGCGCACGCCGACACCACCGCATACTTCGACACCGGCTTCTGGTGCGCCGGCGTTGCGCGGTCGCTGCAGGATCGCGGTGTCGCGCCCGGCAAGGTCCTGCTTGGCGGCTTCGACCTGGTGCCGGAAGTTTTGCAGCAAATGCAGAAGGGCTACGTCCAGGCCCTGGTCGACCAGCAGCCCTACATGCAGGGCTTCATGCCGGTGATGGAAGCCTATCTGAACAAGAAGGTCGGCCTGGCACCCTCCGACATCGATACGGGCCAGGGCATCGTGCGCCCGGACCAGGCCGACGCGATCATGACGCTTTCCGCGCAAGGCCTGCGCTAGGCCCACGCGCCATGTGTTCGCCCGGCGGTGTTCGCACCCGCCGGGCGGTCCCTTGCCTCGAATTCCTGGAGCCTGCCTTGAAACGCCTCTTCAAGACCTATCTGGAAAAGCCGGAACTGGCGGGACTGATCCTGCTGGCGCTTCTGGTGGTGATTTTCGAGATCCGCTCGGATGGCGTGTTCCTCAATCAGGACAACCTTCGTGGCATACTCGGCATTCTGCCTGAGACGGGCCTCGTCGCCATCGGCGTCACAATCCTGATGATCAGCGGCGAGTTCGACCTGTCGGTTGGATCGGTGTTCGCGCTGATGCCGATGTGCATGGCCGTCCTCATGGTCGAGGGGGTCCCTTTCCCCCTTGCCTTGCTGGCTGGGCTTGTCGTTTGCGCGGTGATCGGATTCATCAACGGCTATGTGACGATCTGGTTCGAGATCCCGAGCTTCATCACCACGCTCGGCATGCTTTTCATCGCCCGCTCACTGACGATCGTCGTCTCGGGCGGGTTTCCGCCCTTGCTTCCCGTCGATCTGCCGAACTGGCTGTTCACCTCGTTTGTCGGTCCCGGCCATATGTTCCGCATGTCGTTCGTGTGGTTTGTCGGAATTGCCGTGCTGACATCGCTGATGCTTTCCCGGACCAATTTCGGCAACTGGATAAAGGCCACCGGCGGCTTCCATCCCGCCGCCGCCTCGATGGGCATCCCGACCGCAAGGGTGAAACTCGCATGCTTCATGCTTTGCTCGATGCTGTCCGGTTTCGCCGGCATGTTGCAAGTGCTGAGGCTGGGCTCCCCTTTGCCTTCCATCGGCGAAGGTCTGGAACTCCAGGCAGTCGCCTCGGCGGTTATCGGTGGTGCTTCGCTCGCAGGCGGCATCGGCACGGTCGCTGGCGGTATCATCGGCACGATCCTCATCCGCATCATCGACAACGGGCTTGTGCTCTCCCACGTTGATGCGAACTGGTTCAAATTCGCTATCGGCTTCCTGACTATCTTCGCCGTCGTCGCCAATGCCTGGATGCGCAAGCGCGCCAAGGCGATCAAGATGGAGGGCTGACGCATGGAAGACGCAATCATCTCCGTCCGCAATCTTCACAAATGGTACTCCGGCGTCCATGCGCTGAAGGGCGTGAGCCTCGACCTGAAGCGGGGCGAGGCGCTCGGGCTGGTCGGCGACAATGGTGCCGGCAAATCGACGCTCATCAACATCCTGTCCGGCGTCCATACCGCCGATGAGGGCGAGATCCTGGTCGACGGCAAGCCGGTGCGGATCGCCAGGCCGCGCGACGCGATGAACCTCGGCATCGAGACCATCTACCAGTACAATTCCATGGTTCCCACCATGTCGATTGCCAGGAACCTGTTTATCGGGCGGGAACCGACGCGGTTTTCCGTATTCGGCGTTGGCATCCTCGATCAGAAGAAAATGGGCAGCGAAAGCATCAAGGCGATCGCCAATGTCGATTTGCATCTGCGGTCGCCCGACGCATTGGTCGGCGAACTGTCAGGCGGCCAGCGGCAGGGCGTCGCCATCGCGCGCGCCATGCATTTCAAGTCGAAGGTGATGATCCTCGACGAGCCGACCAATCACCTTTCGGTCAAGGAGACCAGCAAGGTTATCGGCTTTGTACGTGGACTGAAGGCACAAGGGGTCACCGGCATTTTCATCAGCCACAACATGCATCACGTTTTTGACTGCTGTGATCGCGTGGTCGCGATGGCGCGCGGCGAGGTCGTGCTCGACAAGCGCATCGAGGAAACCTCCATCGATGAAGTCCACGGCGTGCTTTAAAAGCGGGGAATAGCGATGACGAATTTTTCCGGCAAGGTTGTGCTCCTGACTGGTGGTCTGGGTTCGCTCGGCCGCGCCCAGGCTGCCGCACTTGCCCACGCCGGCGCGCGCGTACTCTTGCTAGACCGACCGGAGAATGCCGAAGGGCCCAGCATCGCGGCGGAATTGGCGGCGGCAAACAAGGGTACGATCGTCTATGTCGGTTGCGACTTGAACCGGTTGGCCGAAGCCGAAGCGACGATCAAGGCGCTCGCCGACGAAGAAGGCGCGATCGACATTCTGATCAACAACGCAGCGCTGATCATCAACCGTCCGTTCGAGGAATTTTCGCTCGCCGAATATGAGGACCAGATTCGCGTGAACTCCTCGGCTGCCTTCGCACTGGCGCGCGCTTGCGCTCCTGGCATGAGGAGGAAGGGCCACGGGAGGATCGTCAATTTCTGTTCAGTGACGCTGAATGGCCGCTGGGAGGGTTATGTGCCTTACGTAGCCTCGAAGGGTGCCATGCTCGGTCTCACAAAGTCGCTGGCGCGGGAATTGGGACCGCACGGCATTACGGTAAACGCGGTATCGCCCGGCGCCGTCGTTTCCGAAGCGGAGGAGCGCGTTTTCGGAGAACGGCTCAAGGAATACAATGATTGGATCCTGACCAACCAAAGCCTTAAGCGCCGTATCGAGCCGCAGCATGTCGCGGATCTCGTGCTGTTCCTTGTCTCCCCGGCCGCGGACATGATCAGCGGCCAGAACATCAGCGTCGATGGTGGCTGGTAGCCGTGGCGCTCCGTCAATGACAAACAGTGATGTGGTCGAACTTGCCGACGGGCGCGCAAGCCTGGTGGTGAGCCCTCGCGAGGGCGCTGCCATCCTGCGCTACGACGCACTGCGCCCCGGCCGGGCGCCGACGCCTCTCATCAAGCCATCGACGGGCCTGCTGACGTTCGGGTCTCAACTGCTGATTCCCTGGTCGAACGGTATTTCCGGCGGCGGCTTCGAGTTTGACGGGCGCTTCCATCCGCTCGAACCCAATGTCGAAGGCGAGCCGTTCCCGCTCCATGGCGACGGTTTTCAAAGGCCGTGGCGGCTGACACGACGAGCCGGCACTGAAATGGAGTTGGTTCTGGAGGACGGAGCGATCGGACCCTATCGCTACCACGCGAGCATCCGCTACGCGCTGGAGGATGGCGCGCTGTCTGCCGTCCTGACCGTCGAGAACCGAGCCGCTATCCGCCTGCCCTACGGGCTCGGCTTCCATCCCTGGTTTCCGCGCCGCCCGCGCACTTTGCTGCAGGCATCGGCGAAGAGGGTCTGGCTGGAGGACGAGCGCCATCTGCCGACGGAGGTTGTGCCGCTCGCCTCCCGCCCGGACTGGGATTTTTCGCACCCTGCGCCGCTTCCAGACGGCTGGGTCAACAATGCCTTCGAAGACTGGAATGGGCGCGCCTCGATCGTCCAGCCGGATAACGCCATCGTCGTCACGGTCGAGGCATCGCCGTCGCTGAACGTCTTCGTTCTCTATTCGCCGGGACGAGACGCCGATTTCTTCTGTTTCGAACCCGTTTCACATCTGGTGGACGCCCATCACGGCAGCGGCCTGACCACACTGGAACAAGGCGGATCGACAAGCGCGCGATTGCGTCTACGCTGGGATGAGCTGTAGCGTCGAATCGGGAGTCGCTAGCGGCGCAAGGACATGGTGGCACAGGCCTTTTCCGTTGTCTGTCGCTCCGGCACATGCCGCCTCAGAGCGAACCGACTTGAAGAAACCGTGCGCACCTTGCAACATTGAACCGTCCTGCTTTCTGACGAGAGATAGAGAACAATGACTGATATGACGTTTCTGCCTGACGATGGTGTCTTCGTCGGCCGTGCTCGATCAGCGGCTGCCTCCCATCCCGTGGTGGTCACGGTGCGTGACGGCACCGTCTTCGACATTACTTCAAGCGCGGCGCCGACCGTGCGGGACATCTGCGAGATGGCCGATCCGGCAGCGCATGTGCGCTCGGCCAAGGGCAAGCCGATCGGCTCGCTCGATGATATCGCGGCAAACAGTTTCGAGGCGACGCGCGATCAGGCAAAGCCGTATCTGCTCTCCCCGGTCGACCTGCAGGCGGTCAAGGCGTCGGGCGTGACCTTCGTCGTCAGCTTGCTCGAGCGGGTGATCGAGGAACAGGCGCGCGGCTCGGCGGAGAAGGCCGACGCCATCCGCGCCGATATTGCCGGGCTGATCGGCCACGACCTGTCGAAGCTCAAGCCCGGTTCGCCCGAAGCCATGGAGATCAAGGCCAAGCTGATCGCCCGCGGCGCCTGGTCGCAATATCTGGAAGTGGGCATCGGCCCCGATGCCGAGATCTTCACCAAATGTCAGCCAATGGCCTCGGTCGGCTTCGGCGCCGATGTCGGTCTGCACCCGGTGTCGACCTGGAACAATCCGGAGCCGGAGATCGCCATGATCGCCGCCTCAAGCGGCAGGATCGTCGGCGCCACCATCGGCAACGACGTCAATCTGCGTGACGTCGAAGGGCGTTCGGCGCTGCTGCTCGGCAAGGCCAAGGACAACAATGCCTCCGCGTCGCTTGGCCCGTTCATCCGGCTGTTCGACGACACGTTCTCGATCGACGACGTGAAGCAGGCCGTCGTGCGCCTGAAGGTCGAGGGCGATGACGGCTTCTCGCTGGAGGGCGCAAGCTCGATGGCCGAGATCAGCCGTTCGCCGGAAGAGCTGGTGGCCGCAGCCATGGGGCCGCACCACCAGTATCCGGACGGGCTGGCGCTCTATCTCGGCACCATGTTCGTGCCGTCGAAGGATCGCGGCGAAAAGGGCAAGGGTTTTACCCACAAGGTCGGCGACATCGTCACCATCTCGTCAGAGAAATTCGGGGCGCTGGTCAACCGCGTGCGGCTGTCGCCCGATTGCCCGCATTGGACCTACGGCGCCAGCCACCTCATGCGCGACCTGGCGAAGGCCGATCTTATCTAGAATCTGTCCGAAACGGCCGCAATCAACACAATTTTATGCGGAATCCCAGTGACGGCGGACGCAATCCGCTTCAAGATCGCGGTGCGGTCGGGGGGCCGTTCCGATGTCCGATTCGCCTATCCTGTTCGTGCGCACCATCGCCAAACGTTTTGGCGGCACGGTCGTGCTCGAAGATATGAACCTTGTGGTCGAGCGCGGCTCGATCCACGCACTGGTCGGCGAAAGCGGCGCCGGCAAATCGACGCTGACGAAAGTGCTGGCGGGCATTGTCCGGCCAGGCCGTGGCGTCATCGAATTTGACGGCAAGACCGCGACCATCGACAGCCCCAATGCGGCGCGCAAGCTCGGCATTGGCGTGGTCCTGCAACAGCCGGGGCTGTTTGCCGAGCGCCCGGTGCTGGCCAACCTCTTCGTCAACCGCGAACCGATCCACAACGGGCTGATCTCGCGGCGCGAAATGGAGGCACGCAGCCGTGACCTGCTTCGCCAGCTTGGCCTCGATGTCGATGTCCATGCCCCGCTCGGCGATCTCGGGTCCGGCGAACGGCAGTTGGTCGCGATCGCCCGCGCGCTTCTGGAAAACCCAAGGCTGCTCATCCTTGACGACCCGAATTCGGCGCTCGACCAGCGTCAGAGCGAGCGGCTGTTCGCGGTGCTGCGGGGGTTGAAAGCCAGAGGCATGAGCATGCTTTACGTGTCGAACCGGCTGGGGGACGCGCTTGCCATCGCCGACCAGCTGACGGTGATCCGCAACGGCCGCGACGTGCTGTCAAAGGCGCGGCAGGAGCTGACGGCTTCCGAGGAAGCGATGATCGGCCAGTTGCGCCAGTCGCTGTTCCCGCTGCCGCTCAGGGCCTTGCCGACGCTTGCCGGCATGCTGCGGCCGGAGATCACGGTCGACGGGCTCAGCGGCGGCATTCTGTCCGGTGTCAGCTTCACGGCCCGCGCCGGCGAGATTCTCGGGCTCGCTGGGTCCGGAGCGCAGGATCTGCTTGCCCTGTTGTTCGGGCTGCGCAAGCCGCGCCAGGGCAAGGTGCGTTTTCCCGATGGCGACGGCTTGCCGAGGACGCAGACGGAAGCGGCGCGGCGCAACATCTGCATGATTTCAGGTGAGCGCGGCAACGGGCTGATGCCCGACAAGTCGATCGCCTTCAACATGGCGAACGTCGTCGTCGGGGCACGCGACTGGGGATCGCGCTGGTACTCGCCCCAAGCAGCGCTCGGCCGCGCCGCACGGCAGATCGAGGCGCTGCGCATCAGGAGCACACCGCAGATGCCGGCGGGCTCGCTTTCGGCCGGTGGCCAGCAAAAGGTGATCATCGCCAAATGGCTGGAAATCGGCCCGCAGATGGTGCTGCTCGACGAGCCTGCCCGCGGCATCGACATCGGCAGCAAGCAGGAGATCTACGCCTTGATCCGCCAGATGGCGGCCAGCGGCTGCATCGTGCTGCTGCATTCCAACGAGCTGTCGGAACTGACCGGGCTCTGCGATCGTATCCTTGCGTTGCACCAGGGCAGACTGGCCGGCGAAATCGCCGGCGACGATATGGATGTGGGCAGGCTTCTGAAGCTGATCACAGCGGGCAAGCCTGCGGACGAAAACCGACAAACCAGCCGGGAGCGTGCAGCATGACCAGGACCGATACCGTGCCGCTGCTTGCCGGTTCAGCGAACCGTCGACCTGGACGCCGTATTCGGCTGCCGGCCGAGACCGGTGCTGTCGTTGCCCTCGCCCTGTTGGTCGCGATGCTGGGTTGGCTGAGTCCCGCCTTCCTCCAACCGGCCAATCTGCTCTCGGTGCTGGGCCAAGCTGCCCTGCCCGGCCTGCTGGCGATTGGCATGGTGTTCGTGCTCGCCACGCGCGAAATCGACCTTTCGGCCGGTGCGGTGTTCCATCTCGCGGCGACCTCCACCGCCTTGATGATGGTTGCCGGAGTGGACCCCTGGCTTGCCGCGCTGGCGGGTGTCGCGGCTGGCGCCGGCCTTGGCCTGATCAACGGCCTGCTGGTGATCGCGCTGCGCCTGCCGGCCCTGCTGGTGACGCTCGGCACATGGTGGATGATCCAGGGCCTGTCGCTCGTCGCCGGCAAGGGACAGACAATCGTGCCGCCAGGCGCGGATGTCCTGGCCACGCTGTCGGGCAAGGCGTTCGTCGTGGTGCCAGCAGTGGGCATCATCTTCATCATGCTGGCGCTGGCGATGCATGTCGTGCTTCACCGCACCCGCTTCGGTTACCGGCTCCAGGCCGTGGGCAGCAATCCGCGGGCGGCCACCTATGCCGGCATTCCAACAGGCAAGGTCAGGGTGCTGACGCTGGTGCTGATGGGGGCAATGGCCGGGCTGGCCGGTGTGATCCATGTCGGCGCCCAGGGCGCCATTGCCCCCGGTGACGGCGGCAGGTTCGCACTGCTGGCGATCGCGGCGGCCATCATTGGCGGCACATCGCTTTCGGGCGGCAACGGCAGCGTCATCGGTGCCGCGATCGGCATGCTGGTCCTGCAGACGATACTGAGCGCCATGACCACGCTTGGCGTGGATGCTATCTGGGCCGCCTTCACCACCGGTGCCCTGGTCGTACTTGCCCTCGCGGTCGACCGGCTGGTCAGGCTGTGGCGCAACTGGCGCGCCGATCGCGCCCGGGACAATCCGCTCGGCTGAGCCTCGAGGCCAATCATCCGGCTGGCCGGAAAAATCACCCCAACTGATGCAATCTGATGGGTCCGTTGATGGCGTCGCGTCAGGCGCCAACTACATCTGCAGATGGAGGCTTGCCATCCGTCGAAAAAGGGGATGCTCTGAGGCATCCGAGCGGCGCTGGCAAAAGACGCAATCCGGCTGAAGCCGGAACAAGGGACGGATCATCTTCAACCGGGAGGAAATCAAATGCTGACAAGACTAAGACTTGTGCTCTACGGCCTGCTGGTCGCGCTGACGCTCATTCCGGCAGCGGCACAGGCCAAGACATTCTACTGGATTTCTCATGGCGGCCCGGCCGATCCGGTCTGGACCTACTTCCTTGCCGGCGCCAAGCAATGGGCCAAGGACACCGGCAACACCGTCAACACCTCGTTCCACAATGGCGATGTCGCCTCGCAGCAGGAAGCGGTTCGCGCTGCCCTCTCGGCCAAGGCCGACGGCATCGTCACCACCAGCCCCGATCCGGGCAGCCTCGTCGAGATCGTCAAGGAAGCCCGCGCGGCCAACATCCCGATCATCAACTTCAACACGCCCGATCCAAAAGCCAATTTCAACGCCTATGTCGGCGGCGACAACGTCACCTTCGGGAAGCATTGGGCGCAATATCTGGTCGACAAGGGGCTGGTGAAGAAGGGCGACTTCGTCTGGATGCCGGTCGAGGTCCCCGGCGCCACCTATGGCGTCCAGGAAGAGGAAGGCATCAAGAGCGTCTTCGGACCGCTCGGCATCACCTATGAAGTGACCGAGGCGACGCTCGACCAGGCCGAAGTGATCAACCGCATGGTCGACTACCTCACCGCCCACAAGGGCAAGGTCAACGCCATCATCGGCCTCGGCGACCTCGTCACCGGCTCGATCAAGCGGGTCTTCGACCAGGTCGGCGTCAAGCCGGGCGAAATCCCGGTCGTCGGCTGGGGCAACTCGCTCGACACCACGCAGGAAGTGCTGAACGGCTACGTCAATGCCGGCCAGTGGCAGGACCCGCAGGCGACCAGCTATGTCGCGCTGTCGCTCGCCAACATGGCCGCGTCAGGCATTCCTCCGGGCTTCAACGTCATCACCGGCGCGCTGTATGAGAAGGACACCGCGCAGGTCTACGACAAGATCCTGTCCGGCAAGTAACATCCCGGACCTAGACAGTCGCGACCGCATCCACGGTCGCGACTGTCTTGTCCATTTGCCGAGCCTCGCCGGATCCGGCGCAGGTGTCAGCCATTCCCATCATGTCGCGGGTTCTCAGTGGAAAATCATTCGCTTGTCCAACGCCTGATCGCGCGGCCTGAATTCGGCCCCTTCGTGCTGCTCGTCATAGAGATCGGCGTTTTCTGGGGCTTCAACCACGATTTCCTGTCGCCGCAGAACATCTCCAACACGCTGGCCTTCACGGTCGAGCTCGGCCTGATCGCGTTGGCGATGACGCTGCTGATGACGTCAGGCGAATTCGACCTGTCCGTCGGGTCCCTGTTCGGCTTCTCGCCGGTGCTGATGTGGACGCTGTTCAACAGCGGCGTTACCTCGCTGGAGATGGGCTTCGTCGCCGCGCTGGTGGTTGCCGCCTTGATCGGCCTAGTCAATGGCTGGTTCGTCACTCAGCTCAAGATCCCGTCCTTCCTGGTGACGCTCGGCATGCTGCTGGTGGTGCGCGGCAGTGCGCTTTTCATCACCGACGGTTTTCCGCAGCGCACCTGGAGCGCCGAGGGCAGCTGGCTGGCGGAGGCGCTGGTCGGCGACTTCTTCATCGGGCCATTCCGCATCTACATGTCGCTGTTCTGGTTCATCGCCGCGGCGATCGCGCTCGGCTATGTGCTGACGCAAAGCCGGACCGGCAACTGGATCCAGGCGGCGGGCGGCAATCCCAACGCGGCGCGCGCCCGCGGCGTCAATGTCAACCGCGTCAAGATCGGCCTGTTCGTGCTGTCGTCGCTCATGGCCTCGCTTGCCGGCGTCATCTCCTCGCTGCGCACGTCTGCCGCCAACCCCAACAGCGGCACCGGTTACGAGCTCGAAGTCATCGCCATGGTGGTGATCGGCGGCACGGCGCTGACCGGCGGGCGCGGCACCATCATCGGCACCGTGCTCGGCATCCTGATCCTGCGCGTGATGCGCAATGGCATCGTGCTGATCGGCGTGCCGGGCCTCGCCTACAACATCTTCATCGGCGCGATCATCCTTGGCATGATGGCGCTCCACTCATGGCTGGAACGCCGGCATCAGGCAGGGACTTGAACCATGGCTGAGCCATTGATCCGCATGCAGAACATCCGCAAGTCCTACGGCCGCGTGCAGGCGCTGGAGGATGCCAATTTCCATGTCAACGAGCGCGAGATCGTCGGCCTGCTCGGCGACAACGGCGCCGGCAAGTCGACGCTGATCAAGGTTTTGTCGGGCGCCGTGCCGCTGACCAGCGGCGACATCTTCATCCGCGGCAAGAAGGTCAGCTTGCGCAGCACCAGCGACGCCATCGCCCATGGCATCGAGACGATCTACCAGGATTCCGCGCTGGTCACGCAATTGTCGATCGCCCGCAATCTGTTCCTCGGGCGCGAGCCGATCAAGCCGCCGCGTTTCCTCAACCGCATGGATCAGGAAACGATGAACACTGTCGCCCGCGACCTGCTCAAGCAGGTCGGCATCTCGAAGAACATTCCGCCGACGACACCGATCGGTTCGCTGTCCGGCGGCGAGCGACAGGCGGTGGCGATCGCGCGCGCCATGCATTTCGACAGCGACCTGATCATCCTCGACGAGCCGACCAACAATCTCGGCGTCGCCGAAACACAAGGGGTGCTGAGTTTCGTGCGCAGCGCCCGCGATTCCGGCCATTCCTGCATCTTCATCGCGCACAACATCCACCATGTCTTTCAGGTGGTCGACCGCATCGTCGTCATGCGCCGGGGCAAGGTGGTCGCCGACGACATCGACCCGAAGAAGACGACCGTGACGGAAGTCGAACGGATCATCACCGGCATGTCGGACAAGGAAATCCGCGACGCCGTCGCCGACGGCAAGCCGGCGCACTGAGGACGGGCGGACGCGTCTTGTCGCAGCAGCCGAATGCGTCGCGCGGTGATGGGTGTCGATCATCCGCCCCTCAGATCGCATCGCCTGTCACATCACCTATCCCATGGCTTGTCTGGCGCGCCATCGCATCGGCGCATAGGGTTGCGGCATGAAGGCCACCGTCTCCGACATCGCCAGGAATTGCGGGCTCTCGACAGCGACGGTCGACAGGGTGCTCAACAATCGGCCGGGCGCCAGCGCCGCCAACCGGCAGCGCGTCATGGAGGCCGCCAAGCAACTCGGCTATCTGCCGGTCGCCGACCAGGTGACGCTTCCCTCGAAGCCCGCGAACCTCGAATTCTTCCTGCCGATCGGCAGCAACGCCTTCATGCAGGATCTGGCAAAACACATCGAGGATTATGCATCGCGCCTGCCGTTGGTCGCGTCCTGCCGGATCCACAACCTCGCCGGCATCTCGCCAAACGCGCTGCAGAGCGCCGTCGAAAACCTGTCGCTGAGGGCCAATGGCGTCGGTGTCATCGCCGTCGACCATCCACGAACCCGCAACATCCTGCGCGACATTGTCGAGGCCGGCATCCGCCTGGTGACGCTGGTGTCCGATATTCCGGCCGCTCCCCGCTCGGCCTATGTCGGCATCGACAACCGGGTGGCGGGGCGAACGGCGGCACTTTTGATGGGGCGCTTCCTCGGCGGCCGCGAGGGCCATCTGGCGATGGTCGTCGGCTCGCGCTCCTACCGCGGCCATGAGGAGCGTGAAATGGGCTTTCGCTCCGTGCTCGACGAAGAGTTTCCCAACCTGATCGTCAGCAGTGCCGTCGAGGTCAATGACGAGCCTGATGCCAGCTATGCCGAGACCATGAAGGCGCTGCGCAACCAGCCGGAACTGCTCGGCATCTATTGTGTCGGGGCCGGACGCTCCGGTGTTGCGAAAGCCATCCGTGAAGCCAGGCCCAACCGCAAACCGGTGTTCATCTGCCACGACCTGACGCGGGAAACGCGCGGCTATCTCATCGACGATCTAGCCGATGTCGTCATCGACCAGAACGCCAGGCTGATCGCCGAACAGTCGGTCATCCGCCTGCTCGGCTCCATTGCCTCATCGGCACCCTACCTGACACGTAAATTCATCGAGCCGCGCCTCATCTTCAGGGAAAACGTGCCGGTGCAGTGAGGCCGGGCCGCCTGGCAAAGCTTGGTCTCCCGCATTTGTAGGATAATTGGCACGGCAAATCTGCACAGCTGCTATGCACAATTCATTGTTGCCGAATCATTGGGCAACTCGTATGTTCTGGTTGTCGGCCATCTACTCCTCCCAGATGCGATGCCGACGCTGAATGGGGTGCACCTCCTCCCGCGCCACATTCGAAATCGAGCCCGCTGCCACCTCCTCCCGGCAGCGGCTTTTTTCGTTCAAACGGGGAAATAGCCGTATTACCGACGCCAAAGCGCGCCACCCATCGCGCTTCACCGCACGATGGAATGGCGCGTCAACAGCGGTTCAATTCAACCGGCGGCAGTGCCCCGGAAGGAAACGATCAGCCCTTCGGCCATGCGCACGAACTGCGTGCTCGGCCCTTCGGTGCCCACCGTCTGCACGCTGACGCGCGCGCCTTCAAGCAGCAGCGACAGCGTATCGGCGAGAAGCTCAGCCTGACCGATGCCGGCATCCCGGCACAAAGTCACAAGGCGATCGCGCTGGGCTTCCTTGAGTTCCTTGATGACACGCCTGGCCGGATGGTCAGGCTCGGTCAGTTCGGCAGCGGCATTGGCCATGTCGCAGCCGCGGCCGTCAGCCTTCAGGCAATCAGCGGCCATGCGGATCCAGGCATGCAACTGGGCGAGCTTGTCACCGGGAAACTCGGCCTCGAACGTTTCCCACATCGCGCCGGCCTTGGACGCCGTGGCGCGCAGGCACTCGACGATCAGCTCGTCCTTGGATTCGAAGTGACGATAGAGCGTCATCTTGTTCGTGCCGGCAGCTTCGGTGATGGCGTCGACACCGACGCCCTTGATGCCATGCTTGTGGAACATGTCACGCGCCGTCTCCAAGATTCGATCCCGGGGACGTGAGCGCTCCACGACGCCGTCTGTCATCATGATCTCCTTTCGTTTCCTAAAAACCACGGCCACCTCTTGACTAGGGTGTTACCGGTCTGTAACTATGCAGATGTTACTTACTGGTAACACCTATGTCGCCTTCCGTCAATAACAAGGCCGTGAACTGGTCCTGCCAGATCGGAATGAGCGAAAAACTGCGGTTCATGCGGCTCCGGCCGGTGAAGAGATGAAAAACGGTTCGCGAGCATGGGCTGCGAATCGACAGACAAGGAGCCGGCCAATGCCACAGCGCCGCGATCTTACCATAGATGAGGCCGTCCGGGATCCGATGATCCGGCTGGTCATGAAAGCAGATGGGGTCGACCCCCGCGCCTTCGAGAAGATGCTTCGCTCGCTTGCCGATGAGCAGCGTCGCGAGGTGCCGTTGCTGCGGTCACGGGAAGCCTCCCGTGACGGGCACGGCCAGTTGTCCAGGGTTGCCAGCGCCTTCGGGCGGGCAAGAGCAGCCGGCGAGGCATGTGTGTCGTGGTAAACTTTTTCATCCACCGTCCGATCTTCGCCTCGGCGATCGCCATCATCATGGTGCTCGCCGGGACGATCTGTTATTTCCTGCTGCCGGTCTCGCAGTTTCCCGACATCACGCCGCCCCAGGTCGTGGTCAGCGCCCACTATCCGGGCGCCAGCGCGCAAGTCGTGGCCGACACGGTGACGACGCCGCTGGAGCAGCAAATCAACGGCGTGCAAGGCATGACCTACATGTCGTCGACGAGCTCCAATGACGGCTCCTCGACCATCACCATCACCTTCGATGTCGGCTATTCCCTGAGCACCGCCGCCGTCGACGTCCAGAACCGCGTCTCGCAGGCGGCCTCGTCGCTGCCGGCTATCGTCAACCAGGGCGGCGTGACGATCAAGAAGCAGAACCCGAACTTCGTCCTGATCGTCAACCTCACCTCGCCCGACAAGTCCATCGATCCGGTGGCGCTCTCGAACCTTGCCTATCTGCAGGTCGTCGATCCGCTGAAGCGTCTGCAAGGCGTCGGCGACGTGCAGATCTTCGGCGAGCGGCGCTATTCGATGCGCGTCTGGCTCGACCCGGACAAGCTCGCCAATCTCGGCATCACCGCCGTCGACGTGCAGAATGCCATCGCCGAACAGAACGTCCAGGTGGCCGCCGGCAAGATCGGCCAGTCGCCGGCTCCCGCCGGCACCGCCTTCGAAATGCAGGTCAACGCCGTTGGCCGCCTGGGCGACCCGAAGGAATTCGGCGACATCGTGGTGCGCGCCAACACCGACACCGGCTCGCTGGTGCGGCTGCGCGACGTCGCCCGCATCGAGCTCGGCGCCCTGCAATATTCTTCGTCGGCCTTCTTCGGCAAGGACCCGACGGTGGTGCTCGCCGTCTATCAGATGCCCGGCTCCAACGCGCTCGACCTTCAGCAGCGCGTCAAGGACAAGATGCAGGAGCTGTCGGCCCGTTTCCCGAAGGGCGTGTCCTACGCGATGCATTACGACACGACGCGCTTCGTCTCGGCCTCGATGCATGACGTGCTGATCACGCTCGGCGAAGCCCTGGTGCTGGTCGTTGCCGTGGTGTTCGTCTTCTTGCAGAGCTGGCGCACGACGATCATCCCGACCATCGCCATTCCGGTGTCGCTGGTGGCGACGCTCGTCGTCATGGAGATGATGGGCTTCTCGCTCAACATGCTGTCTTTGCTCGGCATGGTGCTGGCGATCGGCCTTGTCGTCGACGATGCCATCGTGGTGGTCGAGAATGTCGAACGACAGCTCGAGGCTGGGTTGAAACCACTGGCGGCGACCAAGGCCGCCATGGCCGAAGTCACCGGCCCGATCATCGCCACCACCGCCGTGCTGATGGCGGTGTTCGTGCCGGTCGCCTTCATTCCCGGCGTTTCCGGCAAGCTCTACAACCAGTTCGCGCTGACGGTGGCGATTTCGGTCGGTATTTCCGCCTTCAATTCGCTGACGCTCAGCCCCGCGCTCAGCGCCGCCTTCCTGCGCCATCGTGGCGAGACGCAGTTCGTGCTGTTCCGCTGGTTCAATACGGGTTTCGACAAACTGTCGCATGCATACGCCCATGGCGTGCGCATTCTCATCCGCTTGCGCTGGATCATGCTCGGCCTGTTCGCGGCCGGGCTGGTTGCCACCTATTTCGTCTGGCAGAAGCTGCCCTCGACCTTCCTCCCGGTCGAGGACCAGGGTTATTTCTTCGTCGTCATCCAGTTGCCCGACGGTGCCTCGCTGGAGCGTACCGACGCGGTGGCGCAGAAGGCGCGCGACATCCTGCAGGCGACGCCCGGCGTCGACATTGTCGGCTCGATCAGCGGCCTGAACTTCCTGACCAGTGCGGCGCAGTCGAACTCGGCGGTCGAGTTTGCGATTTTGAAGCCCTGGGAGGAGCGTACTCCCGACCAGAGCGCATCGAAGCTGGTTGCCGACGTGCGCGGCAAGCTGTTGCAGATACCGGAAGCCTTTGCGTTGAGTTTCGATCCGCCTTCGATACCGGGTATCGGCACCACGGGCGGCTTCGAATTCGTCGTCGAGGATCTCACCGGTCGCGGCAGCACGGCTCTCAACGACGCGACGCAGGCCGTGATCGCTGAGGCGCGCAAGCAGCCGGAAATCAATCCGCAGCAGTTGTTCTCGCCGTTCTCGACCTCGACGCCGCAGTTCAACTACGACCTCGACCGCAGCAAGGCCAAATTGCTCGGCCTGAACCTGCCCGATGTCTTCAACACGCTGCAGATCTATCTCGGCTCCCTCTACGTGAACGACTTCAACCTGTTCGGCCGCACCTTCCGGGTGACCATACAGGCCGACAAGGATGCACGCGCGGGTGCCGCCGACATCTCACGGCTCTATGTGCGCAATGCGTCGGGCGGCATGGTGCCGCTCAGCACACTGGGCAAGCTGGTGCCGTTCGTCGGGCCGGAAACCGTGCCGCACTACAACAACAACGCTTCGGCCTCGATCAATGGCGGCGCCGCACCGGGCTTCTCTTCCGGCCAGGCGGTCGCTGCCATGGAACGGGCCGCGGCCACCGCGCTGCCCAGGGATTTCGGTTTCGAATGGACCGGCATCACCTTCCAGGAGCTCAAGGCAGGATCGATCGCGTCCGTCGTCTTCGGCCTCGCCATCGTCTTCGTCTTCCTGATCCTGGCGGCGCAGTATGAGAGCTGGGCGATGCCGTTCATGGTGCTGCTAGCGGTGCCATTGGCCTTGTTCGGCGCGTTCGCGGCGCTCTGGGTGCGTGGCATGCAGATCGACGTCTACTCGCAGATCGGCTTCGTCATGCTGATCGGCCTGGCGGCCAAGAACGCCATCCTGATCGTCGAGTTCGCCAGACGGCGGCGCGAGGAAGGCTTGAGCATCGTCGAGGCGGCAATGGAAGCCGCGCGGCTGAGACTCCGGCCGATCCTGATGACGGCCTTCGCCTTCATCCTCGGCGTGCTGCCGCTGATGTTCGCGACAGGCGCTGGCGCTGCAAGCCGGCAGTCGATCGGCACCACCGTGTTCGGTGGCATGGTCGCCGCGACCATCCTGTCGCTGGTGTTCGTGCCGGTCTTCTACGCGGTCATCGAACAACTGCGGGAGCGCCGCGAAAGCGGCGAACCCGCCTCCTCCAAACACACTGAACCAACTGCCGAACCCGCCTTCCCTCCCCTGGCGGAAGCGGCTGAATAAGATTGGAGACTAATTATGCGTAAATGGAAAATCGCGTTGGGAACGGCTGTCGCGCTGG
The DNA here is from genome assembly GCF_056174585.1 of Mesorhizobium kamtschaticum. Taxonomy (NCBI): domain Bacteria; kingdom Pseudomonadati; phylum Pseudomonadota; class Alphaproteobacteria; order Hyphomicrobiales; family Phyllobacteriaceae; genus Mesorhizobium; species Mesorhizobium kamtschaticum. Next base: position 6,174,032 of record NZ_CM149691.1, read on the forward strand.
GTGCGATCTCGGTGGCCAGCGTCCACCTGCTCGACATGGGCAACCTCAGGCTCAGCGCCGGCACGGCGGGAGCGGCGACGCCGGCTCAAGCGGCATTCGTCATGCCGGTGCCGGTGGCAAGCGTGATCAAGAAGACGATCCCGATCTATCTCGACTATGCCGCCCGCATCGAGCCGATCCGCAGCGTCACGCTGCAGGCACGCGTGCCTGGCTACCTGCAGGAACAGACGGCGCAAGACGGCGCCGATATCCGCCAGGGCGACCTTCTCTACAAGATCTCGCCTGACGACTTCCAGGCCGCGCTTGACCAGGCGAAAGCCCAGGTCCAGCGCGACACGGCAACGCTCGACTATGCGCGGTCCAATCTCGGCCGCGGCACCGAGCTCGCCAAGAGCGGTTACCTGGACAAGGACAGTTTCGACCAGCGCACCAGCACCTTGCGTGAAGCGCAGGCGTCGCTGGCGCTCAACCAGGCGGCCGTGCGCACGGCCGAGCTCAATCTGAGCTACGCCGAGATCCACGCGCCGTTCACCGGGCGCCTGGGCCGCAACCAGGCTTCGGTCGGCACGCTGGTCAGCGTCGCCGGCACAGTGCTCAACACGCTGGTGCAGCTCGACCCGATCTATGTCACCTTCAATCCGAGCGAGACGGATCTGACCGAGATCGAGCAGGCCCGCGCAGACGGCCCGATCGAGGTCGAGGTCCTGCTTCCCGGTGAGACCGAGACCAGCCAGAAGGGCGAACTCACCTTCATCGACAACACGGTCGACCATTCGACCGGAACCATCACCGCCCGCGCCACCATCGGCAATGCAAAGTTCACGCTGATGCCTGGCCAGTATGTTCGCGTGCGGCTGCATATCAGGCAGCAGCCCGACGCGCTGATGGTGCCGCAGACTGCGCTGGGCTCAAGCCAGCTCGGCAAATATCTCTATGTCGTCGGCAAGGGCAACACAGTCGACCAGCGGCTGGTCTCGCTCGGCCCGACCAGCGGCGATCTGGTGGCTATCCTGAGCGGTGTTGCCGAAGGCGACCAGGTGATAACTGGCAATCTGCAGAAGATCGGACCTGGAATGCCGATCTCGCCACTGCCACAGAAACCGGCTACCTGAATCCCCCGCAGGCCCGGTTTCCGCGCGGCGCCCCGACCTTTTCTCAGGTCGCGGGCGCCGTTTTCACGAGCAGGCCGACGAGAGCGGCGACATCGGCGCGATCGGCCTTGGCCGGCGGCATGAACGCGCAATAGGGATGGCCAAGGCGCACTGAAACTGACGAGAGCGCGATCAGGCGGCCAGCCTCCAGATCGGCCTGCGCCATCACCCGCTGCCCGAGCGCAATGCCCAGACCCAGCCTCGCAGAGGCGATCGCCAGGCTGGATAACCCGACGCGGCGCCCATGCGAGGGGTCGGGTGAGCGGCTGCCGCCGCAGGCAGAAAACCAGTCCGCCCAGGTCGGGTGCGAAGCATAATTCGGGCCCCAATTGGTGTGGATGAACAGGCTCTCATGCAGGTCCGTGAACCCCGGATCGCCATTGCCGTGCCGGTGCCAGAAGTCCGGCGCGCAGACCGGCAGCACATCGTCATGGACGAGGCGGACCATGCGCAGGCCGGGATAGTGATAGTCGCCATAGGAGATGCGCAGGTCGACATTCTGGCGCATCAGGTCGATCGGATCGTCCTCCGCCCGCACGTCGATCGCCATATGCGGAAAGGCATCGAGAAGAGCCGCCAGCCTCGGCGCCAGCCACAGTTCGGCCAGCGAGAACGGCACGCTGACCACAAGCCGTGTCCTCAAGCCGCCTTCCAGCATGCGCTGGCCGATGGCGGCGATGTCGCCGAGCGCACGCGCCGTCTGCGGATAGATGGCATGGCCGGCGTCGGTGAGCGTGATGCGGTTGCCCGTGCGCACGAACAGCTGCTTGCCGAACCAGGTTTCGAGATTGCGGATCTGCTGGCTGACCGCCGCCGAGGATACGCCAAGCTCGCTCGCGGCCAAAGTGAAGCTGCCGGCGCGGGCCGCGACTTCGAAGGCCTTGATCGCGTTCAGCGGTGGCAGCCGTTCCATGATAGGTTCCATAAGTTTTTCTTGGTCAGTCGTAATAATTTTCCGCGTTGAGGGAAAGAAATTTTTGCCGTCTTCTGTGCCCAACCCTTGGAGCACCCGACATGAAAGACATCCTCGATCTCGACCGCTATCCGCTCGATCGCGAAGGCAGCGCCGAATGGAACCATCTCGTCGAACAGTCGATCGAAGCCCTCAGGGCTGACGGCATGTTCAATCTCGAAGGTTTTTTGCGGCCCGACGTCGCCGAACAGGCGGTGCGGGAAATCAAGCCGGTGATGGACACCCAGTCCCATGTGCACAAGCGCATGCACAACATCTACTTCAAGCCCGATATCCCCGAACTCGCACCCGAACATCCCGCACTGCGCAAGGTCGAAACCATCAGCCACACGGTCTGCGCCGACCAGATTCCCGGCAGCACCGTGCTTGCCATCTACGAGTATGAACCGCTGGTGCGGTTCCTAGCGGCGACCATGGGTAAGGAAAAACTGCATGTCATGCAGGATCCGCTGGCACGCACCAATGTCATGGCCTATCGCGCCGGCGAGGCGTTGAACTGGCATTTCGACCGTTCCGAATTCACCACGACGCTGCTGCTGCAGCAGGCGGAGCGCGGCGGCGACCTCGAATACCGCACCGATCTCCGGTCGGATGACAACCCGAATTATGAGGGCGTCGCCAAGTTGCTCGAAGGGCGCGATCCCGACGCAAAAATCCTGCGCATGAAGCCGGGCACGCTGAATGTCTTTCGCGGCAAGAACACCGCGCATCGCGTCACCACGGTCGGAGGCGATCGCGAACGCATGATCGCGGTGTTTTCCTACTATGAGAAGCCGGGTGTGATGTTCAGCACCGAGGAGCGCGTCGGCTTCTACGGCCGGGCGGCCTGAGCCAACCGCATGCGGGCCAGCTGTCGGGCGAAAAAATCTGAAAATCACATCTTGTTAGATTGTCGACAATCTGATTGTCTTGCCTTCTGTTCTCGCTGGAGTGGGCCGGATGGTGACGACGGATTTCAGCCCGATTGCCGACACGACGCGCCGCGCCGAGATCGTGGCGCTGCTGCGGCGCGCGATCCTGACCGGGCAACTGCAACCCGGCCAGAAGCTCAATGAGCTCAGGATTTCCGAACAGATGCGGGTCAGCCGCGCGCCCTTGCGCGAGGCGATGCGCGAGCTGGTGCAGGAAGGCATCCTGACCAGCATTCCCTATGCCGGCACCTTCGTCATCGACGTCACCGCCAAGGACATCGACGATGCCTATTCGCTCAACCAGGTGTTGGACGAATTTGCCATCGAGTGCACCTGGCCGCTGCGCGACCAGCGCTTCTTCGACGAGCTTGACCGCCGCCACGAAGCGGTGAAGCAGGCGACCCGCAACCTCGACACCACAAGGCAGATCGAAACGGCGCTGCAACTGCATGGCCTGATCTATGAATGGGCCGACAACTCGGTGCTTCTGGAAACCTGGCAGCGGTTGACCAGCCGGCTGCAGATGTATTTCGCGCTGCACCAGCATGCGCGCAACGAGCCGGTGCCGGCCGAAGACGTCCATGAGGTTTACGTGCGGCTGCTCAAGGGCACCGACATGCGCGCTGCCCAGCGCCATGCCCGCGAGCATATCCACCTCGATTTCGAACAGCTGCTTTCTTACGCACGCGGCCTCGAACTGCGCCCATCAAGGGGCGCCTGATCAATTCCCCAGACATTGCAGCCAAGGGACAGACACGTGCGGATCGAAACCATCAAAGCCTACCATGTCGTGCAGCCCTTCGTGGACGGGCCCTACCGCATGTCCAAGGGGCGCGAGGCTGACGCCTTCGACGCGGTGATCGTCGCCATCACCGCCGACAGCGGCCTCACCGGCTGGGGCGAGATGGCGCCGCTCGGCAACTTTTATTCGGCCGCCTTCCCGGCCGGCACCCGCGCCGGCGTGCCGGAAATCGCGCCGCACCTCATCGGCCACGATCCGCGTGGCCTGGCCAGCATCGGCAGGCTGATGGACACGGTGTTCAAGGGCCATCCCTACATCAAGTCGGCTCTCGACATGGCGTGCTGGGATCTCGCCGCGCGCGCGGCCGACGTGCCGCTGGTCACGCTGCTCGGCGGCAAGGAGAGCGACACGGCCGAACTCTACAAGGTCGTCACCCATGGCAGCGTCGACGCCATGGCCGCACTGGCCAAGCGCATCGTCAAGGACGGCTTCCACCGACTGCAGGTCAAGGTCGGCGGCAATGTCCATGACGACATCGAGCGCGTCACCGCGGTCGCCGCTTCGGTGCCGAAAGGCACCGTGATCTTCTGCGACGCCAATGCCGGCTGGACGCCCTATCAGGCGCGGCAGTTCGCCGATGCCACACGCGCCATCGACTACACGTTCGAGCAGCCCTGCACAACCATCGACGAGAACATGTCGGTGCGCCGCATGCTCGACAAGCCGATGGTGCTCGACGAATCCGTCATCTCGCTCGAGGCAATGCTGGAAATCCATCGCCTGGGTGCGGCCGACGGATTGACGCTGAAGATTTCGCGGCTGGGCGGCATCACCAAGACCCGTCTGATCCGCGACGTCGCCGTCGATCTCGGTTTCATGATCACGGTCGAGGACACTGGCGGTGCCGAGATCGACACGGCAGCGATGGCGCATCTGTCGCTGTCGACGCCGGAGGAGCGCCGGCTGCATGCGATTGCCTTCCATGAATGGGTGACGGTGCGCACCGCCTCGAACAAGCCGCCGGTCACCGGCAGCCGGATGGGAATTCCGGACGGGCCGGGCCTTGGCATCGACGTCGTTCCCGACCTGCTCGGTGCGCCGTTCTTCGAGATCGGACGCTGACATGAAAATCCGCAGCATCAAGGCCACGCCGATCAATCTTCGCCTCGAAGCGCCGTATGGCTGGGTCTTCGGCGAGCTCGACGGGTTTTCGCAGACCATTGTCGAGGTCGAGACCGAGGATGGGCTGATCGGCCTCGGCGAGGCGCCGACGCCGGCGGCAGCGGCCATCATCAATGGTGTTCTGGCCGAGCGCCTGGTCGGTCGCGATGCCTTCGATATCGCCGGCGCCGAGCATGTCTGCCTGCCCTACTGGACCGGCGTGCAGTCGATCAATGACCGCACGCGCATCATGGCCTTCGGCGCCGTCGAGATGGCGCTGTGGGACCTGCGCGGCAAGGCGTGGAACCAGCCGCTCTACCAGCTGCTCGGTGGCGCCGTGCGCAAGGACATCCCGTTCACCGACTATTTCTCGCTGCGCGGCGACGGACCCAAGGTGAAAGGCGAGACGACGCCGGAAGAAGTCGCCGACTATTGCGTCGAACTGCACGAGACGCATGGAACGACCTTCTTCGAAGGCAAATTCTCGACGCAAGACCCGAAAATCTCGCTGAGAATGGTCGAGCTGATCCGCGAAAAACTCGGCGACGAGGCGATGATCCGCATCGATTCCAACCAGGCCTATTCGCTCAGCACCGCGCGGCGGCTGGCGCGGCCGCTCGAGGAGCTCGGCGTGCGCAACTGGGAGGATCCGGTGGCGACGATCGAGGAGATGCGCCAGTTGCGGCAGCATTGCTCGATCCCGTTCTCGACCCACAACATCGACATTGCGCGCGCCATGGACCTCAAGGTCCCGGACGCCTTCGTCGGCAATCCGACAGCGCATGGCGGCATCGGCCGCATGCTGCGGTTCGTCGGCGCCTGCGAGCACGCCGGCGTCGATTTCTGGTGCTACAGCGGCGACAGCGGCATCGGCAGCGCGGCCTATCTGCATCTGTGCGCGGCGCTCGGCTGGATCCGGGAGCCGAACCAGTCGCTGTTTCGCATGCAGCCCTTGGATATCACCGAGGAAGGGCCGTTTTCGCCGAGGAATAATGTCGTGCGCGTGCCGGAAGGCCCCGGTCTCGGCGTCACCTTGTCGCGGAAAAACCTCGCGGCCTGCCATCGCGATTTCGTCGAGAACGGCGCGTGCAACAAATATCACGACCCGGCGAAGCCCGGAACATATCGCCGCCTGCCGCTCAACTAGGAGAACGAGAAGGAAAGGAGACTTATTCAACAACAAGAAGTCCGCGCCGCGATCGGATCGTGACGACAGGACCTGACGGGTGGAAGCATTGCCTCAAGAAAATCTGACCCCTCCGTCGCAAGGATCGGATGGACCAGACAAAACCGCATGCTACAGTCCCGGTCGACCGACTTCGTTGATGGCCGGGATGAGGAGAACTCCACGGAATTTCGTCAACTGAAATGCATTCTTCAGCCATAAGAAACAGGGGAAAGGGTTAAACCCATGAGCAAGAACTACCGCATTCTCGACCTGATCCGGCGCAACCGCTCGCCGCTCGAAAATCACCTGATCGACGGTCTCGTCGACGGCCGCGTCAGCCGCCGCGACTTCATCCGCCATGGCAGCCTGCTCGGCCTGTCGCTGCCGCTTCTGGGCGGTATCACCACGGCGGCCGGCTTCGGCGGCATGCCGTCGCTCGCCCGCGCCGCGGGTGCCGCGGGGGCCACCATCCGCGTCGCCAGCAGCGTGCCGGCAGCAGCCATCGACCCGGTCACCATTGCGGACGCCGGCGGCCTGCTCGTCATGCAGCAGGTTGCCGAATTCCTCTGCGTCGATGGCCCCGACCTCGTGCTGCAGCCGGCCCTGGCCGAGAGCTGGAAGCCGAACGACAACGGTACGGTGTGGACCTTCAAGCTGCGCAAGGGCGTGAAATTCCACTCGGGCGGCGAAATGAAGGCCGACGACGTCGTGGCCAGCATCGATCGCCTTGCCGATCCGGCAAACTCGTCCAACGCACTGTCGGTGTTCACCGGCATCCTGCAGAAGGGCGCCACCAAGAAGGTCGACGATTACACGGTCGAATTCCATCTCGACGCGCCGAACGGCAACTTCCCCTACATGGTATCGTCGGACAACTACAACGCGGTCATCATCCCGGCGAGCTACAAGGGCGATTACGAGAAAAGCTTCGACGGCACCGGCCCGTTCAAGATCGAAAAATACACGGCAAAAGTCGGCGCGTCCTTCGTCCGCAACGACGACTACTGGGGGCCGAAGGCGCTGCCGGATCGCACCGAGTTCACCTTCTTCACCGATGTGCAGCCGATGATCCTGGCATTGCAGGGTGGGCAGGTCGACATCATCAACCAGATGCCGGTGCTGGCCGGCGTTGCACTGCTCAATGATCCGAGCGTCGACATCATCAGCCTGAAGTCGGTCGCGCACCAGCAACTGCATCTGCGCTGCGATTCCGATCCGCTCAAGGACCCGCGCGTGCGTCGCGCTATCGCGCTCAGCCTCGATCGCGACAAGCTGGTCGCCGGCCTGATGAAAGGCCGTGCTTCGCCTGGCAACGACAGCCCGTTCGCGCCTGCCTATCCGTCGACCGATACAAGCGTGCCGCAGCGCAAGCAGGATATCGCGCAGGCCAAGCAGCTGATGGAAGCGGCCGGCGCCGGCAAGGGTTTCAAGGTGACGCTGACCACCGAGCGCTACCTGGAAATTCCCGAATACGCCCAGCTCATCCAGAATTGGGTCAAGGAGATCGGTATCGAGCTCGAGCTCAACATCCTCGACCAGGGCGGCTACTACGGCGATGCGGTGTTCGGCAAATCGAACTGGCTGGATTCGGTGATGGGCATTACCGACTATGGTCACCGCGGCGTGCCTAACGTGTTCCTTGCAGCACCCCTGAAGAGCGACGGCACCTGGAACGCCGCGCACTTCAAGAACAAGGATTACGACACGCTGGCAAACAGCTACATCGCCGCGCTCGACCTTGAAGCGCAGAAGGCTGACGCCGGCAAGATCCAGAAGCTGCTGCTCGAGGAAACGCCTGTTATCTTCGGCTATTTCTACGACTATCTGACGGCAACGGCGAAGGGCGTGGCCGGCGTGCAGCCGACCGCCATGTCGCAGTTGTTCCTCGACAAGGCAACGAAGGCCTAAGCGGAGGCAAACAAAGCCCATCCCGCAACCGCCAGCCCCCTCCGGGGGCTGGTGCTTTCGCTGCCAGGTCGAGGCAAAGCGCTGCGCGCCGGCCTGACGCGGAACCTCGCGTTGCGGGACGATTGATCATTGATCCGTCCCATGGAGTCCGAGACCCTGCTCACCACCATGCATTGGGGGACTTACGAAGTCCGTGCCGAGAACGGCAGGCTCGTCGGCGTCGAGCCGTGGAGCGGCGACCCCGATCCGTCGCCGATCGGCAGGTCCATGCTCGGCACGGTACAGGGCGACTTGCGCGTGTCCCGTCCCGCCATCAGGCGCGGTTGGCTGGAGGGAGACAGGGCCAGCGGCAAGGGCGGGCGCGGCAGCGAGCCTTTTGTCGAAGTCTCCTGGAAAACGGCACTGGACATCGTGGCCGCAGAACTCGTGCGTGTTCGCCTCGAGCATGGCAACAGCGCGATCTATGCGGGCTCCTATGGGTGGGCGAGCGCGGGGCGGTTCCACCATGCCCAGAGCCAGGTCCACCGCTTCCTCAACGCGATCGGCGGCTATACGAGTTCGGTGCTCAGCTATTCCTATGGCGCGGCCGAGATCATCCTGCCGCATGTCCTTGGCGGCACCGATGGCCTGACGGGCAATCATTCCACCTGGGACGGGATCGAACGGCATAGCAAACTGATCATCGCCTTTGGCGGCCTGCCCTGGCGCAACGCGCAGATACAAGGTGGTGGCGCGGCCCGTCACGAGGCGGCAGCGGCCTTGCAAAAGGCCGTCGGCAACGGCGCCCGGCTGATCAACGTCTCACCCGTGCGCGATGATGCGCCGCGCGGCGTCGAAACCGAATGGCTGCCGCTGCGGCCGAACAGCGACACCGCGCTGATGTTGGCTCTATGCCATGTCCTCATCAGCGAGCACCGTCATGACGAGGCATTCCTGGCGCGCTACTGCACCGGCTTCGAGGCTGTCCGGGCCTATGTCCTGGGAGACACCGACGGCCAGCCGAAGAGCCCGGCATGGGCCGCCGCCCTGAGCGGCGTGACAGAGGACAGGATCGTCGCGCTGGCGAGGGAAATGGCCGCCAAGCGCACAATGTTGATGGTGAGCTGGTCCTTGCAGCGCGCCGACCATGGCGAACAGCCATATTGGGCGGCGATCACGCTTGCCGCGCTGCTCGGCCAGATCGGATTGCCGGGCGGCGGCTTTGGCTTCGGCTATTCGTCGACAAATGGCGCAGGAAGACCGGAGATGGGATTTCGGTGGCCGTCCGTGCCGCAAGGCAGGAACCAGGTGCCGGACTTCATCCCGGTCGCGCGGATGGCCGACATGCTGCTCAATCCCGGCGGTTCCTTCCAATTCAACGGCGCCACGATGTCCTATCCCGACATCAAGCTGGTCTACTGGGCCGGTGGCAATCCCTTTCATCATCACCAGGATCTGAACCGGCTGGTCGAGGCGTGGCAACGTCCTGAAACCATCATCGTCCACGAGCCCTTCTGGACGGCGACGGCGCGCCATGCCGACATCGTGCTGCCCGTCACCACGCCACTGGAGCGAAACGATCTCGCCTTCTCGAGCCGCGAAAACCTCGTGGTCGCCATGAAGCAAGCGATCGACCCCGTGGCGGAAGCCCGCGACGATTATCGTATCTTTGCCGACCTGTCGGCACGGCTCGGCACCGGCGAAGCCTTCACCGAAGGGCGCGAAGCCGGCGAATGGATCCGGGTCCTTTACGATCAGGCCAGGGACAATGCGAACGCGGCCGGGGTCGAGATGCCATCCTTCGATCGTTTCTGGCACGACGGACACGCCGATCTTGCCCGACAGGTGACGTCGCAGACACTGCTTGGCGCCTTCCGGACCGATCCGGACCGGCACCGGCTGGCAACGCCGTCGGGCCGCATAGAGCTGTTCTCGCCGACGATCGATTCCTACGACTATGACGACTGTCCGGGCCACGCCGTGTGGCTTGAGCCGCGGGAATGGCTGGGCAGCGACCTCGCCAGCCGGTTCCCGCTGCATCTTCTGTCACCGCAACCGGCCGACAAGCTGCACAGCCAGTATGATCACGGCTCGGTCAGCCGCGCGGGCAAAGTGTCGGGCCGCGCGCCGCTGTGGATCAACCGGGCGGATGCCGCGGCGCGCGGCATCGTGGGCGGAGCGGTCGTGCGCGTTTCCAACGATCGCGGAGCATGCCTGGCGGGCGCCGTGCTGACGGATGGCCTGATCCCTGGAGTCGTCCAGTTGCCCACCGGGGCATGGTTCGACCCTTCCTCGCCAGGACAGCCGCACAGTATGGAAAAGCATGGCAATCCGAATGTGCTGACGCCTGACCGGGGTACGTCGCGCCTTGCCCAATCGCCGACCTGCAATTCGACGCTTGTTCAGGTGTCGCGATTTGACGGAACCGTTCCCCCGGTGACAGCATTCGATCCGCCTGCCACAGTGCGTTTAGCCGACGTGTCCGGCCTGGCCGGACCGCAGCCCCATCACAAGGAGGCTTAGCCATTCTCTCCTTCTTTGCCCGGCGTGTTTCCCTGTCGCTCGTGACGCTGTTCCTGCTCAGCATCATGGTGTTTCTGGGCGGCCAGGTGCTGCCCGGCAATGTCGGGCGCGCGATCCTGGGGCCGTTTGCCGACCAGCGCGCGGTCGATGCGCTCAATCATACGCTCGGCGTCGATCGCCCGCTGCTCACACAATATGCGACCTGGATCTGGAACTTCGTCCGCGGCGACATGGGCACGTCCTACATCTTCCGCTCGCCGGTGGCGCCGTTTGTCATCGATGCCTTGGGCAATTCGATGAAGCTGGCCGCGGTCGCCTTCGTGCTGGTGGTGCCGATCGGTATTCTCGGCGGCGTCATTGCCGCGCTCAACCTCAACCGCCCGCTCGACCGCATCATCAGCCTTGGCGGCCTGTCGGTGACGGTGCTGCCGGAGTTCGTCACCGGCATCATCCTGATCCTGATCTTCGGTGTGTGGCTGCGCTGGCTGCCGATCTCGGCGGCATGGCCGAAGGATGCCGGCTTCTTCACCCAGCTCTATTACCTGATCCTGCCGTCGCTGCCGCTGTTCCTGGTGCTGTTCGGCTATATCGCGCGCATGGCGCGCTCCGGCATGATCGAGGCGCTCGATTCCGACTATACGCGAACGGCGGTGCTCAAGGGCCTGCCCTGGCGCACGGTGATCTGGCGCCATGTGCTGCGCAATGCGTTGCTGCCGACCATCACCGTCATTGCCACGCAAACCGGCTATCTCATCGGCGGCCTGGTGGTGATCGAGACGCTGTTTCGCTACCAGGGCATCGGTTCGCTGATCTTCACCGCCGCGCGCGGCAAGGACTTTCCGATGCTGGAATCGGGCATCCTCACCATCGGCATCGTCTATGCCGTGGCGACATTGATCGCCGACTTCCTCTATTCCGTGCTTAATCCGCGCATCCGGCTGGGGTCAGACCAATGAGCGCCGTCCAGACCACCTCTCCGCCACAAGACGACACACGCCGGCGCAGTCCCATGGCGGAAGTCTTTTCTCGCTGCTGCGCTCGCGAACCTTCCTCGTCGGCCTGTTCATCGTGCTGTTCTGGGTCGCCTGCGCGCTGTTCGGCGAACATTTTGCACCCTACGACCCGCTCGCAGACGACATCATCAACGCGCTGGCACCCCCCTCGCGCGAACACTGGTTCGGCACCGACCAGATCGGCCGCGATGTCTTCTCGCGCGTCATCGTCGGCTCGCGCGATATCCTCACCGTCGCGCCACTGGCAACGCTGCTGGCGACGGTGGCCGGCACCGCGCTTGGCCTGCTCACCGGCTATTTCCGCGGCATCGTCGACGATGTCGTCAGCCGCATCCTCGAAGCCTTCATGGCGATCCCCGTGGTCATTGTCGCGTTGCTCGCCATCGTCGCGCTCGGCACCTCCAAGACCACCGTCATCGTCGTCATTGGACTGAGCTTCGCGCCAATCATTGCCCGCACCGTGCGCTCCGCGGTGCTGGCCGAGCGCGAACTCGACTATGTCGCCGCCGCACAGCTCCGGCATGAGAGCGCGCTGCATACGATGTTCGTCGAGATCCTGCCCAACGTCATCCCGCCGATCCTGGTCGAGACCACCGTGCGGCTGGGTTACGCCATCTTCGCGGTCGCCACGCTGTCCTTCATGGGTTTTGGCATCCAGCCGCCATCACCCGACTGGGGGCTGTCGATCTCCAGCAATTACGGCATGATCGGCGGCGGCTTCTGGTGGACGGTGCTGTTCGACGCGCTCGCCATCGCCTCGCTGGTGATCGGTGTCAACCTGGCGGCCGATGGCGTCCATGGAGCGCTCAATGACTAACTCAGCAAAGGCCGAAAACGCCCTCGAACTGCACGATCTGTCAGTCGCCTACCGGGTGGCCGGGCGCAACCGCGCTGTGCTGCGCAATCTCAGCCTCAACATCAGGCAAGGCGAGGCCTACGGGCTGGTCGGCGAATCCGGCTGCGGCAAATCCACCGTGGCGCTCACCGTCGTGCGCTATCTGCCGAGGAACGGCTCGATATCGGGCGGCGCCATCTCGCTCGACGGCCAGGACGTCATGAAGCTCGATGCCGAAGCCTTGCGGCGCGCACGGGCCGAAAGCGTCTCGATGGTCTATCAGGATCCCGGCAAGGCGCTGAACCCGTCGATCCGCATCGGACGCCAGCTGACCGAGATCTTCGAGCTTGCCGGCGTCACGGGCAAGGCGGCTGAGGATCGCGCCATCGCGATGCTCAACCGCGTGCGCATCTCCGATCCGCCAAGCGTCATGCAGCGCTACCCGCACCAGCTCTCGGGCGGCATGCAGCAGCGCGTGGCGATCGCCATGGCGCTGGCCAATGACCCGTCGATGCTGATCCTCGACGAGCCGACCACCGGCCTCGACGCGACGGTCGAAGCCGAGGTGCTCGACCTGATCGCACAGCTGCGGCAAGAGCTGTCGGCCTCGATCCTGTTCATCAGCCACAATCTCGCTGTCGTCTCCAACATGTGCGACCGGGTCGGCGTGCTCTATGCCGGCATGCTGGTCGAGGAAGGACCGACCGACGTCGTCTTCAACGATCCGCGCCACCCTTACACCGTTGCGCTGCTGCGCTGCCTGCCACGCGGCGGCCAGCGCAAGGATCAGGGCCGGCTCGACACCATTCCGGGCTTCCTGCCGGGCATTGGCGCTGACATCAAGGGCTGTGCCTTCGCCGACCGCTGCGCGCTCGCCGACGATCGCTGCCGCACCGAATTGCCGCCGCTCTATGATCTCAGTGACGAGCGCGGAAAACGCCTGTCGCGTTGCTTCCATCACGACAAGGCGCAGGCCCTGCCGCGCGCCACACCCAGCGATGTTGCGCCTGCACCAAAGCCGGCGGCAGCACCGGTGCTGCGTGTCGCCGGGCTGAACAAGACCTATGCCAGCCATGGCCATCCCTTGCGCGCCGTCAAGGATGTCTCGCTTGATCTGCGGCCCGGCGAGACACTGGGGCTGGTCGGCGAATCCGGCAGCGGCAAGACCACTTTCGCCAGGCTGCTGCTCGGCCTTGTGTCGCCCGATGAGGGCGGCACCATCGAGCTCGAGGGCAAGGCGCTGGCGCCGAAGCTGGAGAACCGCGGCGACGATCAGGTCAAGGCGCTGCAGATCGTCTTCCAGAACCCGGACTCAGCGCTCAACCGCTCGCATTCGATCCGCCACATCCTCGGCCGCGCCTTGAAGCGGCTGGCCGGCCTCTCCGGCAAGGCGCAGGAGGCGCGTCTCGACGACCTCGTCCGCTCGGTGCGCCTCACCGACCGGCATCTGGCCGTCAAGCCGCGCCAGCTGTCAGGCGGGCTGAAGCAGCGCGTCGCGATTGCACGCGCCTTCGCCGGTGATCCGCGCATCGTCGTCTGCGACGAGCCGACCTCGGCGCTCGACGTCTCCGTCCAAGCGGCGATCCTCAACCTGCTCGCCGACCTGCAGTCGAAGGAAGACGTCAGTTACATCTTCATCTCGCATGACCTTGGCGTGGTGCGTTACCTCTCCGACAAGATCGCCGTGCTCTATCTCGGCCGCATCATGGAGATCGGGCCATCGGAGGAAGTCTTCTCCGGGCCGCATCATCCCTATACCGAAGCGCTGCTGTCGGCCGTGCCCAAGCTCGACCAGACCGAAACCGCGCGCATCCGGCTCGACGGCGAAATCCCCAGCGCCACCAACCCGCCATCAGGCTGCGTCTTCCACACACGCTGCCCGCGGAAGATCGGCCTGATCTGCGAGCAGCAGGAGCCGCCGCTGGCAGAAGCACAGCCCGGACACTCGATCCGCTGCCATATTCCCTATGCGGAACTGACGAGGCTGCAGAAACCGGCCGTGATCGAAGCGGCATAGCAAGGCATCACTGGCCGGCTACCTCAGGCCGGCCATGCCCAGGGAGCGGTCGCCTTCCGAAAAACCTTGATCGCTGGTCCAGTCCTTGGCCAGCAAGCGCAAGCCCGTCAGCGCGACGTCGAGCACATCCGACGAGACGGGGTTAGAGGGATAGGCGAGATAGATCGGCCGCTGGAACATTGGCGCGTTGTCGATGCGCCGCATCTCGCCGCGCTCGATATGGCCGCTGACGGCGCTGAGCGGCAGATAGGCGGCCGCCTGCTGCGACAGCACATGCTGCAGGCCGATGAAGACCAGCCCGGCAGAAATGGCCGGCTTGACCATGCCGGCAAAGGCGCGGTCATGCTCGATGCGGAATTCCAGCCCCCAGTCCATCAGGATGTAGTTTTCGGTCCACGGCTTGGTCTGCGCGGCATGCTGGACCAGCACCACATGATCGACAGCCAGCGTTTCATAGACGATTCCGGGATGCGGGCGCGGCAGATAGAGAATGCAGATGTCGAGCAGGCCTTCGGCCAACTGGTCGATCGCCAGGTCCGGGAAACTGCCTTCGAGCCGCAGCGCCACGTTCGGCCGCTTGGCACGCATCCATTCGACCCAGGGCGAAGTGATCAAGTCCCAGAGATAGGCGGGCGCGGTTAGCCGCAGCAGTGTCTCATAGCCATCGGGAACGGCGATATCCTGCCTCGATTGCTCCCAGGTGCGGGTGATGGAAGAGGCGTGCGGCAGGAACTGCCGGCCCGCCGGCGTCAGTGTAACGCCGTCGCGGTCGCGCACGAAAAGCCGGCGTCCCAATTGCTCCTCCAGCCCCCTGATCCGCGCACTGACGGTGGATTGGGCGAGATCGAGCCGGCTGGCCGCGACAGTGAAGCTGCCATGTTCGGCAACCTCCAGGAAGCTGCGCAGGTTTTCGGTATCCATGCTCACACCTTGCATCGAAAATTTCGATGACCCCTATCAAAAAATATCGCTTTCCGGCCGCGATCAACAATGACCTAAATGGCCGATCCCCCAAGGGCAAGCGAGGAATGCAGCCAATGCCAAAGCATTTCATGACGATCGACGCCGCTCGCAAGAACCTAACAGCAATCGAAAATTCCGCTGTCGACGAATTGCTGGCCGGCCGGCTCGACCGCCGCGATTTCCTGCGCCATGGCAGCGTTCTCGGCCTTTCCCTGCCGTTCCTGGGCAGCCTTGTCGCGGCTGCTGGTCTCGGCACGCAAAAGGCCCGCGCCGAGGGCAAGCCGGGCGGCACGGTGCGCGCCGGCGTGGCCACGCCGGGCGGCGCCATCGATCCCGTCACCTACTATGACAGCGGCAGCTACCAGCTGGTTTTCCAGACCGCCGAATTCCTCTGCATTACCCAGCCGGATCTCACCTTGAAGCCAGTGCTGGCGGAAAGCTGGTCGCCGAACGCGGACGGCAGCGTGTGGACCTTCAAGCTGCGCAAGGGCGTGAAATTCCACAATGGCGAGGACTTCAAGGCCGACGACGTCGTCGCGACCTTCGACCGGCTGGCCGACCCCAACGGTGCCTCGAACGCGCTTTCGGTGTTCAAGGGCCTGCTGTCGAAGGGCGGCACGCAGAAGGTCGACGACCATACCGTCGCCTTCCATCTCGATGCGCCGAACGGCAACTTTCCCTATTCGGTGTCGATCGACAATTACAACGCCGTCATCCTGCCGGCGAGCTACAAGGGCGATTACGAAAAGACCTTTGAAGGCACCGGCCCGTTCCGGCTGGAAAGCTATACGCCGAAGGTCGGCGCGACCTTCATCCGCAACCCCGACTATTGGGGCGAGAAGGCGCTGCCCGACCGGCTCGAGTTCAAATTCTACGGCGACGTGCAGCCACGCATCCTGGCGCTACAGGCGGGTGAGGTCGACATCCTCGATGCCGTGCCGCTCGATGTCAGCCAGGTGGTGCTCAACAGCCCCGACATCACGGTGCTGCGCGTCGCCTCGACCGCGCACCGCCAACTGCATATGCGCTGCGACACCGGCCCGTTCACCGACAAACGCGTCCGCCAGGCGCTGGCGCTCAGCATCGACCGCTCCAAGCTGGTCGACGGCCTGTGCCGCGGCATGGCGGCGACCGGCAATGACAGCCCGTTCGCACCGGCCTTCCCCGCCACCGACAAGTCCGTGCCGCAACGCGTCCAGGACATCGCCAAGGCCAGGCAGCTTCTTGAGGCAGCCGGCCTCGCCAGCGGCTTCGACATCACCCTGACGACGCTGCGCTATTCCGACATTCCAGGCTATGCGCAGCTGTTCCAGAATTTCGCCAAGGAAATCGGTGCCCGCATCGCGCTCAACATCGAGGACCAGGACAAATATTACGGCAAGGCGGTGTTCGGCCAGTCGGACTGGCTGGACAGCCCGTTGGGGATCACCGACTACGCCCATCGCAGCGTGCCCAATGTCTTCCTGAAAAGCCCGCTGGTCAGCGACGGCCCGTGGAACGCGGCGCATTTCAAGAACCCTGCCTATGACGGCATGGTCACCTCCTACCTCAAGGCACTCGACATCGGCGCACAGCGCGCGGCCGCTTCCGACATCCAGAAGCTGCTGCTCGACGAGACGCCGGTCATTTTCAGCTACTTCCCGGATCTGCTGGTGCCGGTGCGCAAGAATGTCAGCGGCCTGCCGCCGATCGCCGCCGGTCTGCTGCTCGATCGTGTGTCGCTGGGATAAGGCCGGGTTGGACAATTCCGCTTTTCGGGCGGTGAGGCTATCCGCTGGCAGGGTTGCGAAGAACGATGGGGGGCCATCGTTCGAGCCACTCGATGCAAGGGAAACCCGCCGCCCGGAAACCCTCTCCGGCACCACAATTCAATCCAGGTTCATCTCGCTGTGCGCCAACGCTCGATGACAAAAGAAAAGAAACGGGAGACTACCATTCGCAAGCCTCATTTGCGCGGCCGCGGGCCGCATTTCCCCTTGCTCGACAATATCGTGCAATACGAGTTCGAGCCCGGCTACGTCGCTTTCACCATGCCTATGCAGAAGCGGCTGCGCGTGCAGGTGGGATCGATGATCGTCGCCGACACGACCAAGGCGCTGGTGCTCTACGAATCCGACCATCTGCCGGTCTACTACTTCCCGATCAGTGATGTGCGCGAAGAGTTCCTGTTGCCGAGCGCGACGACGACCGAGAGCCCGTTCAAGGGCGTCGCCACGCATTATTCGCTGAACACCGGCATCACGCTGGTCGAGGATGCGGCCTGGCGCTATGTCGATCCGGTCAAGGGATCGCCTGACCTGTCGGACTACATGTCCTTCTATTGGCCCAAGATGACGCACTGGTATGAGGAGGACGAAGAGATCTTCGTCCACGCCCGCGATCCGTTCCGCCGGGTCGACTGCCTGCCCTCCTCGCGGCGGGTCCAGGTCATCCTCGACGGCGAGCAGGTTGCCGATTCACGCCGCGGCGTGTTCCTGTTCGAAACCGGCCATCCGGTGCGACACTATCTGCCGATCGCGGACACGCGGCTCGATATGTTCGCGCCCAGCCGCTACATTTCGCGCTGCCCCTACAAGGGCATCTCCAGCTACTATCACGTGACCACGCCCAAGAAGCGGCACGAGAACCTCGTCTGGTATTATCCAGAGCCGGTGCATGAGGCCGAGCGGATCAAGGGCCTGGTCTGCTTCCACCACGAACTGGTCGACAAGATCCTGGTCGACGGCGTCGAGATCCCGAAGGAATTCACGGCCGCGTCCAGCGGCTACTTCTGAGCTGTCACTGGCTGACTGCGTTCGAAGTCAGCCAGGTTTCGAGTTCTCGTTCGCCCGGGCCGGTGCTAGGCTGAGATTTCGCGGCGGACGATTGCTCATGAAGACGGCATTTCATCATGCGGCCCTTCCCTGGCTCGTCGCCCTCGTTGCGGTACCTGCACCGGCGTTTGCCGAAAGTGTGCCGGCTTTCGAGCTCAAGCTCGATATCGACCAGGACGGCAAGATGGACCGGGCCGTGGCGATGCAGGAGCCCGGCGGGCCGGCCGATCTGTATTTCTACCTGGCAGCGGGCGAGGAGAAGCTCGACCCCTCGCGCCGGCCCGATTTCGTTAGGAAAGGGCTGACCGAAGACCGGGTCATCGACCTTGAAAGCAAGGGCAAGGGATCGCTGGCGATGACGTCCTGCTTCGGCTGCGGCGCCAGCAAGTCGACAGAAGACACGCTGACGATCGTCTACCGCCGAGGCCAATTCCTGGTCGGTGGCTACAGCCGCAGCTGGGACTGGAACCAGCAGACATCGGATGGCGTCAAGACGACGGTTGGAGGCTGCGACATCAACTATCTCACCGGCAAGGGCACTGTCTCCAGGGACCTTGAGGACGGCAAGCCGATCAAGGGCAAATTCAGGCCGGTGCCGCTCAAGGACTGGTCCTCGGAGAAGCGCCCCAAGGCTTGCGATTTCTGACGAGGTTGATCGAACTGCCATGCAGCGCATACCCTCCCCTGAAATAGGGAGGGCTATCGATGGATCTTTTCAAGCTGGACGGCGACGTTGTGCTGGTCACGGGTGCCGGCAGCGGCATTGGCCAGGCAATCGCGATCGGACTGGCCGAGGCAGGGGCCGACGTCGCCTGTTTCGGTCATGCATCGAAGGGTGGGCTGGAGGAGACCGCGCACCGGATTACCGCGCTTGGCCGCAAGGCACTGGTCCTTAACGGCACGGTGACATCGGAGAGTGATCTGGCGGCGGCAATCGATCGCGTCGAGGCTGAGCTCGGCGCGCTGACCGTTGCGGTCAACAATGCCGGCATCGCCGGGTCGGAACCGGCCGAAACGATGTCGCTTGAGACATGGCAGAAGGTGCACGAGGTCAACGTCGCCGGCGTGTTCCTGTCGTGCCAGGCCGAGGCGCGCAAGATGCTGGCTCGACGCAAGGGCTCGATCATCAACATCGCCTCGATGTCAGGCACCATCGTCAATCGCGGGCTGACGCAGGCGCATTACAATTCCTCGAAAGCCGCCGTCATCCACATGTCGAAGAGCCTCGCCATGGAATGGGCCGATCGCGGACTGCGCGTCAATGTCGTCAGCCCGGGCTACACGCTGACGCCGATGAACAAGCGGCCCGAGGTGGCGGAGGAGATCAAGATCTTCAAACGCGACACGCCCATGGGACGCATGGCGGCGCCGGAGGAAATGGTCGGGCCGACGGTGTTCCTGGCCAGCCGCGCGTCGAGCTTCGTCACCGGCCTCGACCTGATCGTCGATGGCGGTTACGTCTGCTGGTAGGACCGCATCTGGCAGAACTTCGCCTGCAGTCTGAATTTGTGCGGCCGCGAGGCGTTAGTCGTTGCGTGAGATGAACGTTGGTATATATAATTTCATCCTATGAAACGGCTTGGCGAGATGGGGCTTGCCATGCCGACAGCCGAGATCATGGGACCTTGATGGCTCGCACCTTGCAGGGCGCCGCAAGACTGGCAATTGATCCGCGGATGATCGCTCCCGCAGCGATGCATCGGCAGTCATGACGCTGACCCTCCCGGCATACTCCATCATCACCGAAATTCAGCATCATTTCGCCTGCGCCGGCTTTAGCCGCGACGTGGCGGCAACGGCCTTGCGCAACGACCAGTCTTTCCACCACAATCAGGGAAAGATGCAAGACGGGCATAAAAAGACGCAAGAAGGGAACGAACAATAACCGCCACAGCTTGAAGGAGAACAAGCATGTCATTTCGGAGCAGAATTTCAAAACTATCGATGGGCGCCATCGCGCTCGCGACGCTAAGCCTGCTGACACCTTCCGCCCATGCCGCCGCACCGGAATCCAACGATCCGATCAAGATCGCGCTGTTCGACTGGACGAGCGTCAACCTTAACGCCAAGATTCTGGCGGCATTCTGGAAAAGCTCGGCTATACCGTCGAGTACCCGACCGCCGATTACCTCTCCAGCCTCACCACCGGCCTTACCAATGGCGACCTCGATGTCGGGCTGGAGTTCTGGGACACGACCGCCGGCGAAGCCATGAAAGCCTCCGACGCCACCGGCCAGACCGAACGGCTCGGCAAGCTCGGCCCGAAGGCCAAGGAAGAGTGGTGGTTTCCCGAATATATGAAGGAGAAATGCCCAACCTTGCCGGACTGGCATGCGCTGCTCGATCCGACATGCGCCGCATCGTTCTCGACGGCGGAGACGGCGCCGAAAGGGCGCTATCTCGGCGGCCCGGTGACCTGGGAAGGCTTTGACGATGAGCGCGTCGCGGCGCTGAAACTGCCCTTCACCGTGATCCATGCCGGCACCGATGCAGCGATGTTCGCGGAACTCGACTCTGCCTATCAGCGCAAGGCGCCGATCATGCTGTGGATCTATTCGCCGCATTGGGCGCCGGCCAAGTACAAGGGCGAGTGGGTGCAATTCCCCGAATACACGCCGGAATGCTACAATGACCCGAAATGGGGCGTGAATCCCGACGCCAAATATGATTGCGGCAAGCCGCATGGCGAGATCTGGAAGTACTCCTGGAACGGCATGAAGGACAAATGGCCGGTCGCCTACAAGGTGGCGAAGGCCTTCACGATCGATACCGACGAGCTCAACAAGATGAGCGGCGAGATCGACCTCGACGGCAAAAAACCGGAAGACGTCGCCGCAGCCTGGATTGCCGCGCATGAGGCCGACTGGAAAGCCTGGGCGCAGTGATCGTTCCGACTGGAAATGCGAGACCCGGCCGTTGATCGGCCGGGCCTCAATTGTTGATGTTCCAGAAGGACGATTGGATGACGGACGGGACTGAACAGGGGGCGATGCAACCGGGCACGGACGACCGCCCGATAAAGCTTGCCTGCCGCAATGTGTGGAAACTGTTCGGAGCGAACGCGGCCAGTTTCATCCGCGAGCGCGACGGCAAGGCCAGCATGGCCGATGTCACCGCTGCCGGGCTGGTCGGGGCGGTGCGCGCCATCGACCTCGAAATCCGCCAGGGCGAGATCTTCATCATCATGGGTCTGTCGGGATCCGGCAAGTCGACACTGGTGCGCTGCATGTCCAGGCTGGTCGAGCCGAGCCATGGCAAGGTCGAGTTCGAAGGCAAGGACCTGCTGAAGATTTCCGATGCGGCGCTGATCGAACTCCGGCGCCATCGCATGGGCATGGTATTCCAGAATTTCGCGCTGCTGCCGCATCTCAACGTGCTGGACAACATCGCCTTTCCGCTCAGCATCCAGGGGCAGGACCGGGCAACGCGCGAGGCGCGGGCGCGTGAGGTCATCGAACTTGTCGGTCTGCGCGGCCGCGAGCACTTTTATCCGCGCGAACTTTCCGGCGGTCAGCAGCAGCGTGTCGGCATTGCCCGCAGCCTCGCGACGAAACCGGAAATCTGGTTCCTCGACGAGCCGTTCTCCGCACTCGATCCGCTGATCCGCCGCGAGATGCAGGACGAGTTGATGCGGCTGCAGACCATGCTGCACAAGACCATCGTCTTCATCACCCATGATTTCGACGAGGCGATCCGGCTCGCCGACCGCATCGCCATCATGAAGGACGGCGAGGTCATCCAGATCGGCACGCCGGAACACCTGGTGGTCAATCCGGCGACCGACTATGTCGCCGAATTCACCCGCGACGTCGACCGCGCCAAGGTGATTTCCGCGCGCAGCCTGATGCGCGCCTGCGATGGCGCCGAGTATGGCGGCACCGTGACGCCCGAGGCCAAGATCGCCAGCTTCTCGGCCAGCATCGTTTCCGCCGGCAAGCCGTTCGCGGTGGTCAACGGCACCGGCAAGCCGATCGGCGAAGTCACGCCGCAAGCGGTCATCGACCTGCTGGCCGGCATCGAGAGAGCTGGCGCATGACGGTAACGGCAAGCGCCAGCGAGGCGAGGCCACCGCTTCAGCGCTGGCTGCTTGTCTGGGTACTCGCCCTTGCCGCCGTGCTGGTGGTGTTCCTGCTGCAGGACAGTGTGCCCTGGGCAGTCAACTATCCGGCCGATGCGGTCGTGCCGGTCGCCGACTGGGTCAGCGCGCTGATGCGCTGGATCAAGTCGAACCTGTCGTGGCTGACGCGCTCGATCACCGCGGTGCTCGGTGTGCCGCTCGACTTCGCGCTCAATCTCTTGGCCAAGAACTTCAAGATCGGCCACGGCGTCGACACCGTGGTCCTGCCGCGCCTGTCCTGGGTCGGGGTGTGCACTGCCGCCTTCCTCGCCGGACACGCTGTCGGTGGTCGGAAACTCAGCCTGCTGGTCGGCGGCTGCTTCCTCTACATCGCTCTGTTCGGCCAATGGACCAGTGCCATGCTGACGCTGGCTCTGATCTCCATCGCGGTGCCGTTTTGCATCGTCGCCGGGCTGTTCGCCGGTATCTGGGCCTGGCGCAAGCCGTGGGCGGAAAGACTGATCGTCTCCCCTGCCCTTGACCTGATGCAGACGATCCCGACCTTCGCCTACCTCATCCCGATGCTGCTCCTGTTCGGCAACAGCCCGGTCTCGGCGATGATCGCCACCGCCATCTTCGCCACACCGCCGATGGTGCGGGCGACGATGCTTGGCCTCTCCCGCGTGCCGCTGGAGATCGGCGAATTCAGCGACATGGCCGGCTGCACGGCGCGGCAGAAACTGTGGCGGGTGCTGCTGCCCTCGGCGCGGCCGACGCTGATGGTCGGCGTCAACCAGGTCATCATGCTGGCGCTCAACATGGTCATCATCGCCTCGATGATCGGCGCCGGCGGCCTCGGCTACGACGTGCTTCTGGCGCTGCGCGCGCTGAAGGTTGGCGAGGCGATGGAGGCCGGTCTCGCCATCGTGGCGCTGGCGATCGCGCTCGACCGGCTGAGCCAGGCCATCGCGCACAAGCAGGCAAAGGGCCATGTCCATCAGGCCATGAGCCCTAGACTCTGGCGGCGCTACCCCAACCTGACGCTGGCCATCGCTATCCTTGCCGTCACAACGCTGCTCGGCCTGTTCGTGCCGGCTTTCGCCGCAGTGCCGAAGGCGATCACCTTCACCACCGCGCCGCTGTGGAAGGCGGCGGTGAACTGGGTGACGATCAACTTCTTCGACATCATCGAAGCCTTTCGCGTGGCGCTGATCCTTAACGTGCTCAACCCGGTGCGTGCCTTCTGCGAGGGCTTTCCGTGGCTCGGCGCGGTGTTCCTGCTCGCCCTTGCCGGCTATCAGCTCTCAGGCCTGCGCCTGGCGGCCCTGGTCGCGGCACTGACCGCCTTCTGCGCCATCACCGGTCTCTGGGAGAAGACCATGGCGACGGTCTACCTCTGCGGCATCTCGGCCTTCATCGCCTGCCTGATCGGCATCCCGATCGGGCTGATGGCCGCGCGCAGCGACCGCTTCGAGAAGATTGTCACGCCCATCATAGACACGCTGCAGGTGCTGCCGTCCTTCTGCTTCATCATCCCGGTGGTGATGCTGTTCAGAGTCGGCGACGTCACCGCGATGATCGCCACGGTTGCTTTCGCCGTGGTGCCGGCGATCCGCTACACCAATCACGGCATCCGCCAGGTGCCACCGGCGCTGATCGAGGCGGCAAAGGTTTCCGGCTGCACGCCGCGCCAGACCTTCTTTCGCGTGCAACTGCCGCTGGCGCTCCCCGAAATCATGCTCGGCGTCAACCAGACGATCCTGATGGCGCTGGCGATGATCATCATCTGCGCCATGGTCGGCACCCGCGATCTCGGTCAGGAGGTGTTCATCGCGCTGTCGAAAGCCGATTCCGGCCGCGGCATTGTCGCCGGCCTGGCCATAGCCTTCATCGGCATCGTCGCCGACCGGCTGTTCAATGCCTGGACGGCGAAGGCACGGGCAAGGCTGGGATAGAAGCCGAATGACCGAGCCGGGCGAACCGCCTTTTACCGTTCTCGTCTTCGACATGGCCAAGACCGGCGAGCCGGATGGCGAGCATATGGTTCGCGGATTCCAGACGCTGGATGCGGCAACATCCTACGCCATCGCGCGGGTTCGCGCCTCGGTGGAGGAACTGCGTAAGCCCGGCATCGCTGCCGCGGAGCTGAGGCAGCTCTGGCACCTTTACGGCGAAGACTGTTCAGTGTTGAACGCCAATGTGCGCGGCAGCGATCTTCTCGACGATTTCATCGCCACGCCGGCGACCCCTGTCGAGTGCAACTGGCAGGTTTTGGCGCCAAGGCTGCGCCGCTTCCGCGCTTCCTTGCTGATCTCCAACGAAAAGGACGAGTCGGTCTGGGCCGGCGGATTCTTTCGTTCGACCTACAAATTGGCGCGCGACGGCCTGCTCGAGCGTTTTCGCGACGACGCCATTGCTGCCTTCAAAGCCAAGAACATCGAGCCGGCCGTGCCGACAAAGCTCATGGTCGCCAATTACTTCGAGCTTCCTGATCCGCCCTACCCATCGCCGGGCGCGGCGCTGCGATCCTGGAAGGTCGAGGTCGGTTTCGTCTGCCACGATGTGAAGTTCGGCGGCGACGCCGCCGGCGTCTTCGCCTGGCCGGAAGAGCCGACCGACTGGGCGCTCAGAACCATGCAGTTCCTGCTGATGGCCGACATGATGGCGATGCGCGGCGATGGCCCGGACTGGGCCAACGATTGCGATGTTCTCTCCGTCAAGGTTACCGAGACGGATGCGGCTCCCGACTATCCGCTGGATTGAAGCGCGGCAATCTTTAGTTGGGCCATGATCTTTTCCGAAAACCGGTTCCCTCTTTTTGCTTCGCTGACCTCCGGTTCGGGATCATGGCCTACTCCGCCGCGACGCCCTTCACTTCGAGATAGCTCTCCATGGAATCGTCCAGCGCCTGCAGCCATGGCGTATGGTGCAACGGCGCCATGGTGCCGGTCATCAGCGAGCGGTAGGCGTGATCGCGAAAACTCATAATGTCTTCGCCCTTGTGGTGCTCCCACTCCATGAAGGTCTGGTTGACCGCCTCGACGTCGAAGCCGGGATAGTCGGTCTGGTCCATCAGTTCCTTGGTGTAGTCGCCCTGGAACCAGATCATCTGCTCGGCGTCTTCCAGTGTCTCTTCACGCGCCCGCCATTTGGCGCCGTGCGCGGCCATCGCGTCGGCCGACGGCAGCTTGATGCGACCCATGATGACGTCGCGAGCAAACCAGGCCTGCGCGTCGAACATGTTGAAGGTGTAGAACTGGTCCTGCATGCCGATATAGGACAGTTTCGGGTTCTTCTCCCAGACGACGCCCTCATAGAGGCTGTCTGGCCACATGCGGTTGGCGGTCTTGAGCTTCAGGTCGTCGGTCAGGAACGGGAAGGAATGGAGATAACCGGTGCACAGGATGATGGCGTCGACATCCTTGGTAGTGCCGTCCTTGAAGTGGGCGGTCTTGCCGACAACCTTCTGCAGCAGCGGCACCTCTTTCCAATTGTCAGGCCATTTGAAGCCCATCGGCTTCGAGCGGTAGCTGGAGGTGATCGACCTGGCGCCGTATTTGTAGCATTGCGAGCCAATGTCCTCGGCCGAATAGGAACGGCCGATGATCAGGATATCCTTGCCCTTGAATTCCATCGCGTCGCGGAAATCGTGGCTGTGCAGAATGCGGCCGTTGAAGGTCGAAAAACCTTCGAAATGGGGAACGTTGGGCACGGAGAAATGCCCGGAAGCGACGACGACGTTGTCGAACTCTTCGGAATAGGTGACGTCGTTGCTGCGGTCATGCGCGGTAACGGTGAATTTCTTGGTCTCGTCCGAGAAGGTGACCATGCGTACCGGGCTGTTGAAGCGCACCCATTTGCGCAGGCCCGATTTTTCGACGCGGCCCTTGATGTAATCCCACAGCACGGCGCGCGGCGGATAGGAGCCGATCGGCCGGCCGAAATGCTCCTCGAATGTGTAGTCGGCGAATTCCAGGCATTCCTTCGGTCCATTCGACCAGAGGTAGCGATACATCGAGCCGTGGACGGGATCGCCATGCTCGTCGAGGCCGGTGCGCCAGGTGTAGTTCCACAGGCCGCCCCAGTCCGACTGCTTTTCGAAGCAGACGATTTCAGGGATGTCGGCGCCCTTGTCGGCAGCCGACTTGAAGGCCCTGAGCTGTGCCAGGCCGGACGGTCCGGCGCCGATGACGGCAACGCGAGTTTTCATTTCCAGGGCCTCCTCATTTTTGATTTCCCCAGCGAAACAAATTTCACTGACAGTGACACTAATTGGCGCTTCGGTGCTGTCAACAGACATCTGTGGGAAGGGCGTTTGCGCGGACAGGATTCCTGGCGAAAAACTTTCGCGGGCGGAATTCATGGGATCGGCCCGTGCGACACAAGACGGCTTGCCGACACCGCCGCGCTGCTGTATCGCCACCTCTAATGTTCACCTAGAGTGAAATAAATCCGCGACGTCCGGGGGGCGACATGGCGAAAGACAGTTCCAAGGCCGGGCTTGCCGGCGCCAAGCCAAAGCCGTTGCCAAAGGTCTCGGCGGACGGCAAGACCATCCGCGCGCCGCTGATGCAGAACCCGCACGCCATCCGCGACACCCGCGAGAAAGTGCTGGAGGTGGCGATCGGCCGCGAGGTGCGGGCGTTCCGCAAGAAACTCGGCATCACCGTCGCCGATCTCGCTGTCGCCACCGACATTTCGCTGGGCATGCTGTCGAAGATCGAGAACGGCATCACCTCGCCGTCGCTGACCACCTTGCAGGCGCTGTCGCGGGCGCTCGGCGTTCCGGTGACAGCCTTCTTCCGCCGCTTCGAGGAGGAGCGCAGCGCCGTCTTCGTCAAGGCCGGCGAAGGTCTCGATGTCGAGCGCCGTGGCACGCGCGCCGGCCATCAGTACAATCTGCTCGGCCATATCGGCTCCAACACCAGCGGCGTCGTCGTCGAACCCTATCTGATCACGCTGACCGAGGATTCGGACGTGTTCCCGACCTTCCAGCATGAGGGCATGGAGTTCCTGTACATGCTCGAAGGCGAGGTCGTTTACCGGCACGGCAGCAACCTCTATCCGATGAAGCCGGGCGACAGCTTGTTCTTCGACGCCGATGCGCCGCACGGACCGGAGCAACTGACGAAACTGCCGATGCGGTATCTGTCGATTATTTGCTATCCGCAGAACAGCGCGGGTTAGGCTGGCCAATCTCCCCCCTCGTGGGGGAGATGTCCGGCAGGACAGAGGGGGCGCTGTCCCGCCGACGTTCGTCATCCTCGGGCTTGACCCGAGGATCCATGCCGCGACCTTCGCCTAAGGGTGCAACGGAGCAGAATTCTCAACCGCTGCAACACCTTAGCGTCACGGCATGGATCCTAGGGTCTACACCGCGTCGCTTCGCTCCTTGCTTCGCCCTAGGATGACGACCTCAATGGTCGCGTTCCTTCGCGCCCCCCTCTGCCCTGCCGGGCATCTCCCCCTTGAGGGCAGGGCTATCGCATATGAGCGATTGCCTGGATGAGATAGTCGTCATTCCAAGCGCATTTTTTGATGCGGTGGCTGATAGGGACTTTGTCGATATCGGCGGCCTGAAGGATATTTCTGGCGATGCGGTTGATTAGCGCGGTGTTGGCTGGGGCGTTGTCCTTGCGGGCACGGCTGAGGTCCTCGTGCAGATGGACGTCGAGCATCCAGTGCAGCCCGTTCTCGATCTGCCAATGCGCTCTGGTGAGATCGATTGCCTGCTGTGGCGACAGCAGCGTTGAGGCCATGAACATGCGCGTCAGCGGTTCGGCCTGATCACGCCGGCTGGTGATGCGGATGAAGGCCTTGTGCCCAGGCATCATTGGTTCAGCCGCCACCACGACCTCTGCCTGCCGCCATTCGCTACGGCCATGGTTGGTCTCGGTCCGCTCAGTGACGGCGGGAGTGGTCTGGGCCAGTTGTTGTTTGGCCCGAGCCAACCAATGCCGGCGGTTTCCCTTGAGCGCGAGCAGATAGTCGCCACCACGCTGAATGATGGCCTGGGCCATGCGCGTGTGGTAATGGAGCGCGTCAGCTGCAACCAATCGGCTAGTAAGATCAATGAGTTCGACGACCTTGAGGGCAGCCTCGACCTCATTGTCTCCCTCGCCGGGCGAGACCGCCGCCAAACACAGCCGCGTCTGGCTGGCAAAGGCTGACACCGTCAGGGGCGGGCTGGCCGCAAGGCCTTTCTCATAGGTCCGCCGCAGCGCCTTGCCATCAAGTGAGACCACACCCTGGCGTGCCTGGGCAAAGCCTGCGGCAAAGGCGGCGAACGCACGTCCGAAGGCCTCCGGATCGAGCAGCCGCAACAGCCGCGAGAAGGTGTCGTGGCTGGGCGCCTCCTCATAGTCGATCAAACGCGACAGCGCCGGCTTGCGTTCTTGCGCGAACAACGAAAACTCCGTCGCGTTGGTCGCGCCACACAGGCTCGCCGCGATCATCATCACGATCAGGTCGCCAAGCCGGTGCGTGGCATTGGCCGCGCGCGGATCAGGGACCGCGCCGAAATAGCTCTCAAGGCTGGAAATGGCAGTCACTCCTTCGATGGACTGCCTTCCCAAAGAATCCCTTCTCAAACCGACTTCAAGTCCAAAATCGCCATATGCGATTCCCCTGCCCTCGTGGGAGAGATCGGCAGCTTCGGCGGCAGCTCTAATCCGGCCCAAACCCTGGACTCGTCGCACTCCCGTCATCCAGCTTCGACAGCCACTCGACCAGCGTCGGCCGATAGCGGGTCAGGCCCTTGTAATTGGCCAGTTCGTCCGGCAGATCACGGATGACGCGGTGCAGGCGGCGTGCCCATTTCGGCTGTGTCACCAGTTCGTCCATCTTGATGAGATAACAGCGGATCGGGAAGACGATGCCGTTGGAGCGCGGCAGCCGCCAAAAACTCTGCAATTCGACGCGCAAATGCACCTTGTCGCCGACATTCTCGGGCGTCACGGTTGTCCGATCCGGTCCCCATTTGTGGTAATTTTCCGGGCTGGTGTCGAGGCGCGGATTGATGGTCATGGTCCAGTTGAGACGCCGAGCCGGCTTGCCTTGCTGGATGTTGGTGAGGAACTTCAGCGCCCTGACGAAAATCCCCTTCTCATGCGCCAGCGGCACCGGCGCGTGCCACTCGAAGAAGTTCATGCCGATGTCGAAATCGAGCGACCAGTCGGCTTGCGTGGTGACCATGCCGGCATCCATCCACAGATTGCCGTCGCGCTGGTCGAGGATGCAGAAATCTCCCTGGCTCTGGCGGGTGATGTATTCCATCGGCCCGTAAGGCAGCGTCGAAGTGTCGCCGAAGGTGAAGGTGTCGTCGATGCCAAGCGGCCGGTTGATCCAGCGCCAGCGGTCGCCGTCGCGGGTCAGCGTAAAATGCTCGGGATAGCCGAGCGCCTGTTGCTCCATCAGCAGTTCCAGCAAATCCCAGCCGGCCAGCGTCATGTGCGGCAAAGACTGGCAGCGCAGCGGGTCCTCGGCCAGCACCAGCGCGCGGTCCTGCATTTCGGCGACATAGTGTTCGTCGACGTCGATCAGGTTCTCCAGCACGCTGCCCTTGGGCCCGACGACATGCGGCTCGATGTTGACCGCATACATGTAGCTGTCTTCGTGAAACGGGAACGGGAACCGCCTGATATGCTCAGGGCTGTTCTTGAAGGTGAAATCGTCGCGGAACGTTTCCTTGCGAAAGGTGATGCCCATGATTTCCTCCTACCGCTCCAGCACCAGCGACCGGCCTTCGAAGCGCGACACGCACGGCATGATCTTGCATCCGGAGCGATGGTCTTCCTCGCTCAGCCAATGGTCGTTGTGAATGAACTTGCCATCATAAGAAATGACGTTGGTCTCGCACTGACCGCAGACGCCGCCGCGGCAGAGATAGGGCGGATCGACACCAGCCGCCTCGATCGCCTCGAGCAGACTCTGCTGCTCGTCGACGCGGATCGTCTTGCCGGTGACGGCAAGCGTTACGTCGAAAGGCAGGCCGGGCTGGGGTGCGGCGAAATGCTCGAAATGCACGGCCTCCGCCGGCCAGCCCAGGGCGGCTGCGCGGTCGCGGACCCAGTTGATCATGCCAGCCGGACCACAGACGTAGAGATGCGTGCCGAGCGGCTGTGTCGACAGCAAGCGGTCGAGATCGATGCGCTCGTCGCGGTCGTCATGGTAGAGCCTGATGCGGCGGTCATAGCGCTCGCGCAGCACGTCGGCATAAGTGCCGAGCGAGGCGGTGCGGCAGGTGTAGTGCAGTTCGAAATTGCCGCCCTCCCCCGCCAGCTGCGCGGTCTGCGCCATGAACGGCGTGATGCCGATGCCGCCAGCCAGCATCAGATGTTTCCTGGCGCGCAGGTCGAGCGAGAACAGGTTGACCGGATAGCTGATCACCATCTCCAGCCCCGGCTTGACGGACCGGTGCATGAACAACGAGCCGCCGCGGCCGATATCGTCGCGACGCACCGAGATCGTGTATTCGCGCGTGTCGAGCGGCGAGCCCATCAGCGAATAGGGATTGAGCCTGGTGCGGTCGCCGTCACGCATCTCGACCACGACATGGGCGCCGCCGGAAAAGGTCGGCAAGAGATCGCCGTCGCGCCGGCGGAAATGGAAGCGGGTGACCAGATCGTTGACCGGGACGACATCGCTGACCACGACATCGAGTTTGGTGGTGCCGGTGCTCATGGGAAGGCCTCCTCCATTGGAGGAATCTCCGAGCGATCCTCGGCATTGATGCAGACGCCCTGGAAGGCGGCGAGGCGCCGGGAATAGTGATCGCGCACCAGAAGCAGCAGGCCGCAATGCGCACAGGTAGCCGGCTGTGTCGTGACGTTTTCGGTGATGCCCTTGCAGTGCACGCACTGCATGCGCCGCGCCAGCGAGCCTCGATGCTCCGTCTGCATGGAGGTGTGGTCGATACCGGCTTCGAGCGCCACCTGCATGGTCTGGCCGATCAGGCCTTCGGTGCCGGCGAGGTAAAGGCGTAGGCCCATATGGGCGTTGCTCAGCGTCTGCTTCAGTCGCGGCAGCAGGCTGGCGAAGGACGGCGCCTGATGAAACTGCCCCGGCTTCAGCGCTTCGAGAGCGGCGACATGCTTGCCGTCGGGACCTGGGATGAAGACAATCTCGGCCCCGTCGAAGAAACCGGGCGGAGCCGCCCCGGCCATGTCAAGGATGGCCAGCGCGCCTTCCGCATCCGCCACGAAAAGATGATGCTTGCCGGGCTGCGAAGACAGGGTTCCATAAATGGGCCGGCTGATGATGGTCTTGGCTGCCATTCTCTCTTTGTGCCTTAAAATCCCTCGCTGCTGATGATGCCTCAACCCTTGGCGGTGCGCTTGGTCTTTTTGGGATCGTCGAAAGGCAATGGCTGTGCCGTCGCCTTGATCGATCCGCTCTTGTTGCGGATTTCGAGCTTGGTGTCCTTGACCGCGCAGTCGACATCGAGGCGGGCAATGCCCATCGATTTCTTGACCAGCGGCGAATACATGGCGCAGGTCACAACGCCGACCTTTTTGCCGTCGCGATAGACCGGCGCGCCTTCGTCGGCCGGTTCCTTGCCGTCGAGCAGCACGCCATAGATCTTGAAGCGCTCCTTGCCCTTGAGGCGGTAGTGCTCCTCGGCCCCGCGGAATCCGGTCTTGCCGGGGCTGACGGTGAAGTCGAGGCCGAGTTCCCACAGCGTGTCGCCGGGGCCTTCATTCTCGAACGGGTATTTTTGCGAATTATCGTAGGGGTAGAACAAGAGGTAGCTTTCGACCCGCAGCATGTCGAGCGTGGTGAAGCGGCACGGGATGATGCCGGCGCTCTTGCCCTCGTCGAGAATCCTGTCCCAGATCGTGCCGGCGTCCTGGCCGCGGCAGAAGATCTCGTAGCCGCGCTCGCCGGTGTAGCCGGTGCGCGAGATCATCACCGGGAAACCGAACAGCTGCGTCTGCATGTGATGGAAATAGTTGAGGTCGCGGATCCCAGGCACATGTTTGGCGAGATAGTCGACCGCGGTCGGCCCTTGCAGCGACAGATCGTGCAGATTGTCGTCGAAGCGCAGCGACACATCGCGGCCGACGGAAGCGCGCTGCAACTCCTCATGGCCGGTGCCCGAACCGTGCACCACCATCCAGGCGTTCGGCCCAGTGCGGTAGAGAATGCAGTCGTCGGTAAATTTTCCCGCCTCGTTCAGCATGCAGGCATAGGCCGACTTGCCGGGGTAGATCTTTTCGACGTCGCGGGTGGTGGCGAGGTCGATGAGATGCGAAGCGTGCGGGCCTGTGATGTGGACCTTCTTCAGGCCCGACACATCCATCAGCCCGGCCTTGGTGCGGATGGCGGTGTATTCTTCGTCGGCGTCCTTGTCGTAGGTCCAGGCGGTCCCCATACCGCTCCAGTCTTCGAGCTTCGAACCCAGCGCGCGATGGCGATCCGCCAGGGTCGAAAATCTCCAGGATGCCGTCATCCGATCGTCCTCCGTTCAAAAATCCATTGTTCCCTGCTCCTTGGCGCGGTGGCCGGAGCTTTGGGTTGAATATTGATCGCAAACGCGGGAGAGCTGCAATCCCCTGAAAGCAAATAATTTCATTGTCAGGCAAAATTGACCGCCCCGAGCAAACGGTTAACTCAGCGTAAATTCGCCTTGACAATTGCGAAGATCGGCCTGAATTTATGAAAAAAATTTCACTCTCTTGAAAGAGAGCGGCGCACGGTCAATTCGGAACCGGACGTCGGCAAAAAGGGGAACAACCGATGTCAGACCTGCAACAGCGCATCGAGGCGCTGTATCGCTCCGATTTGCGTGGATCCGCGCTGCTGATCATCTGCCTATGGGCGACGATCCTCTTCGTCCTCTTCATGACATGGCCGTATATCCCGGACAGCGGCATCAAGGCCGTCGTCGCGATTGCCGCCGCCGCCGTGCTGATCTTCAACACGGCCGCCATCCTGGCGATGGTCAAGCACTACAAGGAAGACAAGGACTTCATCTACGGGCTCGATATCAAGAACGCCGACGCGTTCAGCAACCGCAAGTCCTGAGGGGTACACCACATGTCCCGTTACATTCCGCCGGAGCAGAGCAAGGCCGGGCAGGTTTTCGACATCGTCGTCGTCGTGGTCGCCATATTCGTGGCACTGTGGCTGCCGCTGAAACTGGGCCTGGCCGGAGCGGCAAAGTCCATTGACGCGCTCGACGCCAAGACCTGGGAAGCGCTTGGTCAGAACCCGACCATGGCAGCGATCTGGGAGAAGCTCGGCTACACGCCCGAGACCGCGCACGACGTTATCCAGAACCGATTCCACTATGTCATCGACTGGCCGACGCTGATCATCATGGCGGCGGTGCTGATCGGTTATTTCGTGTTCCTGTTCCGTGCATCTGACCGCGAATATCGCGACGTCATCAACGAAAAGTTCGACGACAAGTAATTCGGGGACAAGATCATGTGGGTGGCACTCTCTTACGCATGCTGGGGCATCTCGGTCGTGCTCGCGCTGTGGATGCTTTACGACTGGTTCAAGGTCGATACGACCTATTCCGAGGAGGTCCTGACCTCGTCGCGCGAAGGTGAGCTTGAAGCCGCTTCCGAAGAACACCGGATCTGAGTGGGGATTGAACAATGACGATCGCGCTTGAACCGGCAGTACACGGCGACAGGGTTTCGCTGCTCAGGGTGCTAGGCCCGGCCCATGTCTGGGCGCTCGGCGTCGGCATCGTTCTGGTCGGCGAATTCACCGGCTGGAATTTTTCGGCGGACAAAGGTGGCACACTGGCAGCCCTAATCGTGTGCTGGGTCGTGGGCCTGCTCTACACATCCGTCGCCATGATCGATTCCGAGGTCACGTCGACCGTTGCCGCCGCGGGCGGTCAATACGCCCAGGCCAAGCACATTGTCGGGCCGCTGATGGCGTTCAACGTGGCGCTGTTCCTGGTCTTTGCCTACACCATGCTTGAGGTCTCGGATGCCATCCTGCTCGGCCAAACAATCGTCGCCAAGGCCGGCATCCCAGATATGAGCTACAACTCCTTCATCGCCGCCACCATCGTCGTGCTGGCGTGGCTGAACTATCGCGGCGTGCTGATGACGCTCAACGTCAACTTCGTCATCACCGCGATCGCCTATGTCTCGATCGTCATCCTGTTCTTCTCGGTCAGCCCGTGGACGCAAGGCGCGGTGCTGAAGCTCAATGAACTGGTTACTCCCGGCAATGCGCTCCCCTATGGCTGGATCGGCGTCATCGCTGCCTTCCAGTTCGGCATCTGGTATTATCTCGGCATCGAGGGCACCACGCAGGCGGCCGAGGAAGTGCGCTCGCCAGCGCGCTCGCTGCCCTATGGCACCATGGCCGGCATGATCACGCTTCTGATCGCCGCCGCCATGACCTGGTACGTCTGCGCCTCGCTGATGCCGTGGGAATATCTCGGCATCACCCCCTATCCGCTGTGGGACGCTGGCAAGCTGACCGGCAGCCCGCTGCTCGAAAATCTGTTGTTCATCGCTACGCTGCTTGCCGCAATCGCCTCCGCCAATGGCTGTATCAACGATGCCGCGCGAGCCTGGTTCTCACTCGGCCGCGACCGTTATCTGCCAACCTGGTTCTCGGCGGTGCATCCGAAATACCGTACGCCCTATCGCTCGATCCTGTTCCTGCTGCCGATCGCGCTTGCCTTCGCCTTCATCGCCGACCTCAACCAGGCGATCACCTTCTCGATCCTATCGGGCGTGCTGCAATATACGTTCATGAGCATCAACATCATGATGTTCCGCAAGAAGTGGCCGCTCGGCACGATCCGTCGCGGCTACACCCATCCGTTCCACCCGCTGCCGGCGATCGTGCTGTTCTGCCTGTGCGTGGTCACCTTCTTCGCCATCTTCCTCGGCTTCGGTTCACAGCTGAGCGCCATGGTCGCCTTCTATTTCCTGATCTCGCTGTGGTTCCATTTCTACCGCTACAAATTCGTGCGGCGCGGCGACCAGTTCACCATGCCGTGGCCGAAACCGCAGGGCTATTGATGGGAGACGGCCCGTCCGGATGCCGGATGGGCCAGGCATGATAAAATGTCCGAAGTGACATCAGCACTGCTTGCCGGGGCCATTGTCCTGGCTCTCGTCCTCCATCTTGCGTGGCTGGCGCGCCGCAGCCGCAACAGGGCATTGGCGGCGCTCGCCGCCGACGAGGCCAGCATCCGCACCGTCATCGCCGACGTCGCCAATGTTTCGGACGGCACCGCCGGTGTCGTCACCTGGGAAGGCTCTTGGAACGGCCAACGCGTTCAACTGCGCACCATCGCCGATACGTTGGCGACGCGAAAACTGCCGGCACGCTGGCTCAGCATTTCGATCACCGAAAAGGTGGCCGTGCCCGCCACGTTCGACATGATGATGCGGCCGGGTTCGCCGACGACCTTCTCCAATTTCGATCATCTTCAGCATACTCTGTCCAAGGCTCCGGGATTTCCAGCCGAGGCGGTGCTTCGGACCGACCACCGGGGCACGCGTTTTCCGCAAGGCATCATCGCTGATCACCTGGAACTCTTTTCAGAGGGACGCGCCAAGGAACTGCTGATCACGCCAAACGGGGTGCGCATCGTCTGGCTGCTGGCGGAGGCCGAGCGGGCACGTTACGGCGTTTTCCGGCAGGCCGCGTTCGGTGACGCTCAGATCGATCCGGCGCTGATCCAACGGTTGCTCATATCCCTGTCGGCGCTGCGCGACGCCATCAACAAAAGCGAACGGCAAGCCGCATGACAAGTTCAGACACCTCGCCGGCGCCGACAAACCCTTATCTCGTCCTCGGCGCCGCAATTGTGCTGCCGGCAAGCGGCCATGTCATTTTGGGCGTGCCGGTGCGCGGGTTGCAGTTTCTTTTCTTCATGGTGATCCTGTCCTGGGTCACCGCCAAGATCGCGCCGCCCGACGCCAGCTTCATCGGCCGTCATGCCGGCGGTTTCCTGATCTATGCACTGTCGGTCCTCGACGCCTACAAGCTCGCCCGCATCCGCCACGCCCTGTGGGTTCACAATGCCGCGCAGGGCAGCGATAATTCGCATGGTGGCATTGCGCCGCATACGTAACTAGAGGAAAATTTTTTTCATGTGATTGAATTCGTGCAACGCATTCGGTACATCATCTCTTAGCTACAAACGCCGGGAGGCTGACATGTGTGGAATTGTCGGACTGTTTTTGAAGGACAAGTCGCTGGAGCCGAAGCTCGGCGCGATGCTGTCGGAGATGCTGGTCTCGCTCAGCGATCGCGGCCCGGACAGCGCAGGCATCGCCATCTATGGCGCCCCCTCCAAGAATGAGGCCAAGATCACCATTCAGTCGGCCAAGCCCGCGCGCGATTTTCGCGGCCTCGATACCGAGCTCGCCAAGGCCATCGGTGTGCCGGTGAGCATCGCGGTGAAATCAACCCATGCCGTCGTCAGAGCCCATCCCGACAAGATCGACGAAGCGCGCGAGGCGATCCAGGCACTGCGCCCCGACATCCGTATCATGGGCGCCGGCGATGTCGTCGAGATCTACAAGGAAGTCGGCCTGCCCGAAGCGGTCGTCGATCGCTTTGACGTTCGCAAGATGACCGGCACGCATGGCATTGGCCATACCCGTATGGCGACGGAATCGGCTGTGACGACGATGGGCGCGCATCCCTTCTCCACCGGGGCCGACCAGTGCCTGGTGCACAATGGCTCGCTGTCGAACCACAACAATGTCCGCCGCGAGCTGATCCGTGAAGGCATGAAATTCGAGACCGAGAACGACACCGAGGTGGCGGCCGCCTATCTCTCCTCGCAGATGGCGCATGGCAAGAACCTCGGCGAGGCGCTGGAAGGTACGCTCTCCGACCTCGACGGCTTCTTCACCTTCGTCGTCGGCACCAAGAACGGTTTTGGCGTCGTGCGCGATCCGATCGCCTGCAAGCCCGCCGTCATGGCGGAGACCGACCAGTATGTCGCCTTCGGCTCGGAATATCGCGCGCTGACCAAACTGCCCGGCATAGACAATGCGAGGGTCTGGGAACCGGAACCCGCAACCGTCTATTTCTGGGAGCATTGAGTTCATGCCGGCAACCAAACTTTCAAAGGCGGCGCAGGACCA
Source organism: Mesorhizobium kamtschaticum (assembly GCF_056174585.1). Taxonomy (NCBI): domain Bacteria; kingdom Pseudomonadati; phylum Pseudomonadota; class Alphaproteobacteria; order Hyphomicrobiales; family Phyllobacteriaceae; genus Mesorhizobium; species Mesorhizobium kamtschaticum. The sequence continues at coordinate 6,211,332 of NZ_CM149691.1, forward strand.
CGCCTCCCGGGTCTTCGATCTCGATGTGTCGTCGCTGCGCGAGCTCAACCAGGCGCTGCACAATCTCACGCCCGGCTCGAATGAAACGGCATGGGAAGTGCTGCACCCGAAGGGCAGCCATTCGGTCGCCGTCGGCGTCGACCAGCCGGTCAGCATCGATGTGCGCGGCAGCGTCGGCTACTACTGCGGCGGCATGAATTCCGGCAGCATCATCACCGTGCACGGGTCGGCAGGCCCCGGCGTCGGCGAAAACATGATGTCGGGCTCGATCACGATCAAAGGCGATGCCAGCCAGTATGCTGGCGCCACCGGCAAGGGCGGCCTGCTGGTCATCGAAGGCAATGCCTCGTCGCGCTGCGGCATTTCGATGAAGGGCATCGACATCGTCGTGCACGGCAATATCGGCCACATGTCCGCCTTCATGGCGCAGTCCGGCAATCTGGTGGTGCTGGGCGATGCCGGCGATGCGCTGGGCGATTCCATCTACGAGGCGCGGCTGTTCGTGCGCGGCAAGGTCGACAGCCTGGGCGCCGACTGCATCGCCAAGGAGATGCGGCCCGAGCATCTGGAGTTGCTGCAGGGCCTGCTCGACCGTGCCGGCGTTACCGGCGTCAAGCCGTCGGAGTTCAAGCGCTACGGCTCGGCGCGCACGCTCTACAATTTCAATATCGACAACGCCGACGCGTATTGAGGCAGCATGACCTATCGCAACCCGCCGACGACGCCGCGCAAATCCGCGACCTTCGACGATTACACGCTTTCCGAAATCCGCCGCGCCGCGGCGACCGGCATCTATGATATCCGGGGCGCCGGGGCCAAGCGCAAGCTGCCGCATTTCGACGACCTGCTGTTCCTCGGCGCCTCGATCTCGCGCTATCCGCTCGAAGGCTATCGCGAGCGCTGCGACACCAGTGTGGTGCTGGGCTCCCGCCATGCCAAGAAGCCGATCGAGCTGAAGATCCCGATCACCATCGCCGGCATGAGCTTCGGCTCGCTGTCCGGTCCCGCCAAGGAAGCGCTCGGCCGCGGCGCGACGCTGTCGGGCACCTCGACCACGACGGGCGATGGCGGCATGACCGAGGAAGAGCGCGGCCATTCCAAGCAACTGGTCTATCAATATTTGCCCTCGCGCTATGGCATGAATTTGCGCGACCTGCGCCGCGCCGATGCGATCGAGGTGGTCGTGGGCCAAGGCGCCAAGCCCGGCGGCGGCGGCATGCTGCTTGGCCAGAAGATCTCCGACCGTGTCGCCGAGATGCGCACGCTGCCGAAGGGCATCGACCAGCGCTCGGCCTCGCGTCACCCCGACTGGACCGGCCCGGACGATCTCGAGATCAAGATCCTCGAATTGCGCGAAATCACCGACTGGGAAAAGCCGATCTACGTCAAGGTCGGCGGCGCCCGCCCCTACTATGACACCGCGCTTGCGGTGAAGGCCGGCGCCGATGTCGTCGTCGTCGACGGCATGCAGGGCGGCACGGCGGCGACACAGGAGGTGTTCATCGAGAATGTCGGCCAGCCGACGCTTGCCTGCATTAGGCCAGCGGTGCAGGCGCTGCAGGATCTCGGCATGCACCGCAAGGTACAGCTGATCATCTCGGGCGGCATCCGCAATGGCGCTGACGTCGCCAAGGCGCTGGCGCTCGGCGTCGATGCGGTCTCCATCGGCACGGCGGCGCTGGTCGCGCTTGGCGATAACGATCCCCGCTGGGAGGCGGAGTACAACGAGCTCGGCACCACGGCCGGCGCCTATGACGACTGGCATGAGGGCCGCGACCCCGCCGGCATCACCACGCAGGACCCCGAGCTTATGAAGCGGGTCGACCCGGTGGCGGCCGGGCGCCGGCTTGCCAACTACCTCAAGGTGATGACGCTGGAGGCGCAGACGATTGCCCGCGCCTGCGGCAAGAACAGCTTGCACAATCTCGAGCCCGAAGATCTCGTCGCGCTCACCATCGAAGCCGCCGCCATGGCCGGCGTGCCGCTGGCCGGCACCAACTGGATACCGGGGAAAAACGGCTTCTAGAGCATCATCCCGAAAGTGGAATCCGGTTTTCGGAAAAGGTCATGCTCAAGCGAAGAAACAGCATCCAAAATACCATAAGCGAGGAATTATAATGGGGAACGATCTCGCCGCATTCGCCAAAGAGAACGGCGTCAAATATTTCATGATTTCCTACACCGACCTGTTCGGTGGCCAGCGTGCCAAGCTGGTGCCGGCACAGGCGATATCAGACATGCAGAAGGACGGCGCCGGCTTTGCCGGTTTCGCCACCTGGCTCGACCTGACGCCGGCGCATCCCGACATGCTGGCGGTGCCGGATCCGGACTCGGTCATCCAGCTGCCATGGAAGAAAGAGGTAGCCTGGGTCGCCGCCAACTGCATCATGGACGACAAAGAGGTCGACCAGACGCCGCGCAACACGCTGAGGCGGCTGATCGCGGAGGCCGCCGGCGACGGCATGCATGTCAAGACCGGCGTCGAGGCCGAGTTCTTCCTGATCTCACCGGACGGCAGCGTCATCTCAGACCAGTACGACACGGCATCAAAGCCCTGCTATGACCAGCAGGCGGTGATGCGCCGCTATGACGTCATCGCCGAGATCTGCGACCACATGCTGGCGCTGGGATGGAGCCCCTACCAGAACGACCACGAGGACGCCAACGGCCAGTTCGAGATGAACTGGGCCTTCGACGACGCGCTGGCGACCGCCGACAAGCACTCCTTCTTCAAGTTCATGGTCAGGTCGGTCGCCGAAAAGCACGGCCTGCGTGCCACCTTCATGCCAAAGCCCTTCCAGGGCCTGACCGGCAATGGCTGCCATGCCCATATCTCGGTGTGGGACAAGGCTGGCAAGACCAACGTCTTTGCCGACAATTCGATGGAACTCGGCCTGTCGGCCAAGGGCAAGAATTTCCTCGGCGGCATCATGAAGCACGCCTCAGCCCTGGCCGCCATCACCAACCCGACGGTCAATTCCTACAAGCGCATCAACGCACCGCGCACGATCTCGGGCGCGACCTGGGCGCCGAACACGGTGACCTGGACCGGCAACAACCGCACCCACATGGTGCGCGTGCCCGGACCCGGCCGCTTCGAGCTGCGGCTGCCCGATGGTGCCGCCAACCCCTATCTGCTGCAGGCGGTGATCATTGCCGCTGGTCTGGACGGCATCCGCTCCAAGGCCGATCCCGGCAAGCGCTACGACATCGACATGTACCAGCACGGGCACACGGTGAAGGGCGCGCCAAAACTGCCGCTCAACCTGCTCGACGCGCTGCGCGAGTTCGACAAGGACAAATCGCTCAAGGCGGCGCTGGGTGAGGAATTCTCGTCGGCTTATCTAAAGCTGAAGCACCAGGAATGGAATTCCTATGCTTCGCACTTCACGCAATGGGAGCGCGACCACACGCTGGATATCTGATGTCCGGTTTGGGGCGAGCGACCTCGGAATGAACTGATGAAATACTCGATCTTCTCGCTCGCCCGTGCCGCCTTGTCCGGCCACAAGAACTGGCAGCGCACCTGGCGCGACGCCACGCCGAAGGATCGCTACGACGTGGTGATCATCGGCGGTGGCGGCCATGGCCTGGCCACCGCCTGGTTCCTCGCCAGCGAATACGGCATCAGGAATGTCGCCGTGCTGGAAAAAGGCTGGATCGGCTCCGGCAATGCCGGCCGCAACACCACCATCATCCGCTCCAATTACGGCCTGCCCGGCAATACCGGCTTCTACGAATTGTCGATGAAGCTGTGGGAGCGGATGGAGCAGGACCTCAACTACAATTCGATGGTCAGCCAGCGCGGCGTCATCAACCTCTATCATTCCGATGCACAGCGCGACGCCTATGCGCGGCGCGGCAACACGATGCGCATCAACGGCATCGACGCCGAATTGTTGGACCTCGCCGCGGTCAAGAAGATGATCCCGTTCCTGAACTACGACAATGCGCGCTTTCCGGTGCAAGGCGGATTGCTGCAACGGCGCGGCGGCACCGCACGGCACGATGCCGTGGTCTGGGGCTATGCGCATGCGGCGAGCGGGCTCGGCGTCGACATCATCCAGAATTGCGAAGTGACCGGCTTCGTCAGGGATGCCAATGGCAAGGTGACCGGTGTCGAGACGTCGCGTGGCAAGATCGGCGCCGGCAAAGTCGGCATGGCGGTGGCCGGTTCTTCCTCGCGCGTCGCGGCAATGGCGGGCTTGCGCCTGCCGATCGAAAGCCATGTTTTGCAGGCCTTTGTGTCGGAAGCGATCAAGCCGCTGATCCCCGGAGTCATGACCTTTGGCGCCGGCCATTTCTACGTCAGCCAGTCCGACAAGGGCGGACTGGTCTTCGGCGGCGACATTGACGGCTACAATTCCTACGCCCAGCGCGGCAACATGCCTGTGATGGAGGATGTCTGCGAGGGCGGCATGGCGCTGATGCCGATGATCGGCCGCGTGCGGCTTTTGCGTCAGTGGGGCGGCATCATGGACATGTCGATGGACGGTTCGCCGATCATCGACAAGAGCCCGGTCGACGGGCTCTATCTCAACGCCGGCTGGTGCTATGGCGGCTTCAAGGCGACTCCGGGATCGGGCTTTGTCTTTGCGCATCTCTTAGCCCGCGATGAATCCCATCAAGAAGCTGCAAGGTTCCGCCTCGACCGCTTCCCGACTGGTGCCATGATCGACGAAAAGGGCCAGGGCGCCCAACCGAACCTGCACTGAGGACGGTCACATGCGTATTGTCTGTCCCTTCTGCGGCGAACGCGAACTCGGCGAGTTCACCTATCTCGGCGACGCCAAGCCGGTGCGACCGACGGCTGGCGCTTCGGAAGATGAGGTCTTCGACTACGTCTATCTGCGCGACAATATCGCCGGCGTGATGAGCGAGAACTGGTACCATGGCGGCGGTTGCCGGGCCTGGTTGACGGTCACCCGCAACACGCTGACACATGAGATTTCCGCTGTCGAACCGGCAGCGGGCGCCGGTGCCGCGAAGGTTGGCGCGTGATGGCCGGCGCACAGACAAACCGGCTGGACAGCGGCGGCCTCATCGACCGCTCGGCGTCGCTGAATTTCCGTTTCGACGGCAAGAACTTTTCCGGTTTCCAGGGCGACACGCTGGCGTCCGCGCTCGTTGCTAATGGCGTCAAGCTGGTCGGCCGCTCGTTCAAATACCACCGCCCGCGCGGCATCCTGACAGCAGGCTCGGAAGAACCCAACGCGCTGGTCGAACTGCGCACCGGCGCCCGGCGCGAGCCGAACACCAAGGCGACGACGGCAGAGCTTTATGAAGGCCTCGAGGCCGCCAGCCAGAACCGTTGGCCGTCGCTGCGCCACGATGTGATGTCGGTCAACCAGCTGTTCGCGCCGATCTTCGTCGCCGGCTTCTACTACAAGACCTTCATGTGGCCGGCGAAATTCTGGGAAGCGATCTACGAGCCGGCGATCCGCCGCGCCGCTGGCCTTGGCCGCGCCGCGGGTGTTGCCGATCCCGACCACTACGACAAGGCCTGGGCGCATTGCGATGTGCTGATCGCCGGCTCCGGTCCGGCCGGTCTGGCAGCGGCACTCGCTGCCGGCCGCAGCGGCGCTCGCGTCATATTGTGCGAGGAAGATTTCACGCTTGGCGGCCGCCTGCTGTCGGATGGCGGCATGATCGATGGCCTGCCCGCGGCCGAATGGCTGTCGCGGACACTGACCGAGGTGGCGGCAATGCCCGATGTCCGCATCATGACCCGCACGACGCTGTTCGGCGTCTATGACGGTGGCACCTATGGCGCGCTGGAGCGGGTCAGCGACCACCTGCCCTCGCCGCCCGAGCACCAGGTGCGCCAGCGGCTGTGGCGGATCGTGGCGAAGCGCAGCATAGTCGCTGCCGGCGCCATCGAACGGCCGATCGTTTTTGCCGGCAACGACACGCCCGGCGTGATGATGGCATCCGCGATGCGGACCTATGTCAGGCGCTACGCCGCCACGCCTGCAAAACGCGTCGCGCTGTTCACCAACAATGAGGATGGCTGGCGCACGGTCGAGACCGCACTCGGCGCCGGGCTGCAGATCGCTGCGGTGATCGACGCGCGGCCCGATGTATCGCCGGCCCATCGTTCGCTGGCCTCCAAGAACGGCTTCACCGTGCTGCATGGCGCGGTCAGCGGTGTCGACGGCGGCAAGGACGGCGTGCGCAAGATTTCGGTGTCGCTCACCGGCGGCGCCCGCGCAGAGGTCGAGGCTGATGGCATCGCCGTCTCCGGTGGCTGGAACCCGACGGTCGGGCTGACCTCCTACCATCGCGGCCGGCCGAAATGGCGCGACGACATTTCGGCTTTCGTGCCCGACGGCGCGCCTCCCGGCATGGTCGCCGCCGGTGCCGCCAACGGTGCCTTCGGCCTTGGCGCCTGCCTGGCTGAAGGGTTCGCCGCAGGTGCAGCAGCGGCGCATGATGCCGGGCGTGCCGGCAAGACCGGCTCAGCACCAATCGCCGACGACGAAGCCTTTTCGTTGACGCCGCTCTGGCACGTCGCCGGCAAGGGCAAGGCCTTTGTCGACTACCAGCACGATGTCACTGCCTCCGACATCGAACTTGCGCAGCGCGAAGGTTTTGAATCGGTCGAGCATCTGAAGCGCTACACGACGCTCGGCATGGCGACCGACCAGGGCAAGACATCCAATGTCGCCGGCCTCGCCATCATGGCGGCGGTTAGCGGCCGCTCCATTCCCGAGACCGGCACGACGATCTACCGGCCGCCTTATGTGCCCGTCGCCATCGGCGCCTTCGCCGGCCATCACCGCGACGAGACTTTCCATGCGACCAGGCTGACGCCGCCGCATCACTGGGCCGCCGAACAGGCGCCATCTTCGTCGACACCGGGCTTTGGAAGCGCGCGCAGTGGTATCCGCGCGCCGGAGAGAAGGACTGGCTGGAATCGGTGACGCGCGAGGTCAAGGCGGTGCGCTCAGGCGTCGGCTTCTGCGATGTCTCGACGCTTGGCAAGATCGACGTGCATGGCCCGGATGCCGGCGCCTTCCTCGACCGCGTCTACATCAACACCTTCTCCAATCTCGCCGTGGGAAAAGCCCGTTACGGGCTGATGCTGCGCGAGGACGGCATCGTCTATGACGACGGCACGACGTCACGGCTGGCCGAGGACCACTATTTCCTCACCACCACCACCGCCAAGGCCGGGCTGGTGATGCAGCATCTCGAATTCTGCCGGCAGGTGCTGTTCAGCGAATTCGACGTGCAACTGACCTCAGTCTCCGACCAATGGGCGCAGTTTTCCATCGCAGGCCCGAAGACACGTGATCTGCTTCGGGAAATTGTTGACCCTGCCGAAGACCTTTCCAATGAGGGTTTTCCGTTCATGGGCGCCCGGGAAGTCGCTTTGCGCGGCGGCATCAAGGCGCGGCTGTTCCGCATCTCCTTCTCCGGCGAAATGGCGTTCGAGATTTCGGTGTCGGCGCGCTACGGCGAGGCGATGGCGCGCAACCTGATGCTGGCCGGCAAACAATTCGGCGTCACGCCTTACGGCACCGAGGCGCTTGGCGTCATGCGCATCGAGAAGGGTCACATCGCCGGACCGGAACTGAGCGGCACGACGACGGCCGCCGATCTTGGCCTTGGCAAGATGATGTCGACCAAGAAAGACTATATCGGCCGCGTCATGGCCGGGCGCGAGGCGCTGGTGGCGCCTGACCGGCAGGTCGTGGTCGGGATCAAACCGGTCGATAAGGCGCGCCGCCTGCGCTCCGGGGCGCACATCATTCCGAAAGGGCAGACACCCGGACCGGACAACGACCAGGGCTATGTCACCTCTGTCTGCTTCTCGCCGACATCAGACCAGTGGATCGGGCTGGCGCTCGTCGAGCGCGGCCGCGAACGCATCGGCGAGATCGTCCATGCACATGATCCGATACGCGCCGAAGACTATGACGTCGAACTCTGCAATCCCGTCTTCTACGATCCGGATGGAGGGCGCCAGCGTGGCTGAGTTTTCCTGGAATGTCCGCAGCCCGCTCGATCGCGCACTCGTTGCCGGACCGCACGGCGCGCGTGGCGACGCCGGCGTTACATTGACCGAGATCCGCAATTTCGACCTCATCCAGGTGATGGCGAGGCGCGGCAAGGCGGCTGACATGGCCGAGACCGCGAAGGCACGCTTCGGTGCTGCGGCTCCGGAAGCACCGAAGGCGGTGAAGACCGCGGATGCCACGCTGATCTGGTCGGGACCGGATCAGTTTTTCGTGCTGTCGAAGGGCGGCAAGCACGGAATTGGCGCGCTCGGCCAAACGTTCGCGCAATCGGCGTCGCTGTCCGACCAATCGCATGCGCGAGTGCTGATCAGCATCTCCGGCGCCAAGGCGCGGACGATACTGGCCAAGCTGTCGTCGATCGATCTGCACGCCGATGTATTCGCGATTGGCGCGGCTGCCGCGACCTCGATGGATCACACCAGCGTCACGCTCTGGCGGGGCAATGATCGAGATGGATTGGCCGTGTTCAACGTTCTGGTCTTCGCGACTTTTGCCGAGAGCCTGTGGCACATGATGCTGGACTCGGCTGCGGAGTATGGCGTGGCGATCGCGCATTCGGAGGAACTGGCGTAGCGCTTGTGCGCCCTTCCTTCTCCCCTTGTGGGAGAAGGTGGCCTCGCGAAGCGAGGTCGGATGAGGGGTGCTCCAGCTTGGCAAAGACGGCGATCCGGCACGCACCCCTCATCCGTCTCGGCGCTGCGCGCCGATCCACCTTCTCCCACAAGGGGAGAAGGAAGAAAGGGCAGCCCGCCTTGCCAAACGCGATCCCCCTGCTATTCTTGCTGCTAAAATAATTTCACACACAGGCAAACTTGTTTCTCGAACCGCAAGGCTGAGATGAGCCAGTCGCCCTACCCCACAGTCGCAGCCGGACCGCCGCGCCCGAGCCTCATCCTGAGGCCCGGCCAGATCGCGCTGCCGCCGGGCATGGAGCGGTATACGATCCAGGGCAATGGTGCGGTGCTGATCGAAGTCGAGGCCGGCGACACACTCACCGTGCGCAATGTCGAGGGCGGCCAGGCTTGCGAGTTGCTGGCCTGGGACAGCAACGGCGCCACCGACCCCGGCATCTTCGGCGAAAAGCCCAACAGCAATGCCGCCGGCATCAAGGCGCTGCTCGCCGAGGGCGACGACAGTATCGGCGCGTTGCGGCGCGGCATCGCACGCCGTCAGGTGCAGCTCGATCAGGCCAAGGCTGTGCGCGTGTTCGGCGCCACCACGCCTGCCGGTACGGAACAAGCATTCACGGTCACGCGTGACGGCTCAATGGTCATCGCCGCGCCCGGCGGGCCGATGCTGGTCGATGGCCACGACACAGCAACGCCGCTCACCGCCATCGTGCGCCGCGCCATGATCCGCCTGAAAACAAAATCGCAGCTTGCCGATCCGCTCGCCGATCCTGTGCTCGACCTGCGCGTCCACTCGGCGACGGCCGAATCCTATTTCGTCAAGGCCGGCGACTATCTGCAGATCATCGACGTCGATGGGCGCCAGTGCACCGACTTCCAATGCTTTTCGGCGCGCAAGCTGGACAAGGGCCTCGACCATCCGCTCGACGTGACCACGACGCGCACGCTGATGGGCGCCAGCTATCCGATGCCCGGCCTGCATTCGAAATATTACGACCAGGACATGGAGCCGCTGGTCGAGGTGGTGCAGGACACATGCGGCCGGCACGACGCCTTCGCGCTCGCCTGTGCCGCCAAATATTACGACGACATCGGCTATCCCGGCCACACCAACTGCTCGGAGAATTTCAACGGCGCACTGGCCGGCAAGGGCGTCAATCCCCGCGCCGGCTGGATGGCGATCAATTTCTTCTTCAACACGGCGATCGACGCGCATGGCGTGATGGTCTCCGACGAGCCGTGGTCACGCGCCGGCGACTATGTGCTGCTCAGGGCGCTGACCGACATCGTCTGCGTCTCCTCCGCCTGCCCCGACGACACGACACCGGCCAATGGCTGGGACCTGACCGACATCCATGTGCGGACCTATTCCGGCCAGCACAAATTCTCGCGAGCGATCGCCAGACGCATGACGCCCGATTCGGAACCGAAAATGACCCGCGAGACCGCCTTTCATTCGAGCTTTGCCAAGCACACCCGCAACTTCTCGGAGTACAGGGGCTACTGGCTGGCCAATTCCTTCGCCAAGCAAGGACCCATCGACGAATACTGGGCCTGCCGGCAGGACGCCGTGATCATGGACCTGTCGCCGCTGCGCAAGTTCGAGGTCACCGGCCCGGGATTCCGAAGCGCTGCTGCAATACACGCTGACCCGCGACGTGAAGAAACTCGGCGTCGGCCAGGTCGTCTACTCCGCCATGTGCTACGAGCATGGCGGCATGATCGACGATGGCACGCTGCTGCGGCTCGGCAAGGATAATTTCCGCTGGGTCGGCGGCGATGATCTGTCCGGCGAATGGCTGCGCGAAACGGCGAAGAAACTCGGTCTCAATGTGCTGGTGCGCTCATCGACCGACCAGATGCACAATGTCGCCGTGCAGGGGCCGAAGAGCCGCGACATCCTGCGAGAAGTGATCTGGACTTCGCCATTGCAGCCGTCGATCGACGAGCTCGAATGGTTCCGCTTCGCCGTTGCCCGGATCGGTGGCGGCAATGGCATTCCGGTCGTCGTCTCGCGCACCGGCTACACCGGCGAGCTCGGCTACGAGATCTGGTGTCATCCGCGCGACGCCGAGAAAGTGTTCGACGCCATCTGGGAGGCCGGGCAGCCGCATGGGCTGAAGCCGATGGGGCTGCAGGCGCTCGACATGGTGCGCATCGAGGCCGGACTGATCTTCGCCGGTTACGAATTTTCCGACCAGACCGACCCGTTCGAGGCGGGCATTGGCTTCACCGTGCCCTTGAAGACCAAGACCGACGATTTCATCGGCCGCGAGGCGCTGATCCGGCGCAAGGAGAGCCCGCAGAACAAGCTGGTCGGGCTCGACATCGACAGCAATGTCGCGGTCGGCCATGGCGACTGCGTCCATGTCGGCCGCGCCCAGATCGGCGTCGTTACATCAGGCATGCGTTCGCCGGTGCTGAACAAGAACATCGCGCTGGCACGGCTCGACGTCACCCATGCGGCCATCGGCACCGAGGTCGAGATCGGCAAGCTCGACGGCCATGCCAAACGGCTGCCGGCGCGAGTCGTCGCCTTCGCCCATTACGATCCGCAGAAGATCAGACCGCGCTCCTGACTGCTGCCTTCCAGACAGGCAAGACCGCGCGCCAGCAGCGCCGCGAGGCGTATTCTTGCGTGCGCGCGCAAGCGTGATGTGCACGGTCTCACAAAACGCTTGACGTGAAAGCGCGCCGGATCAATCTTCACTCTTAAGAAAAAAATACGACTGAGTGGAAACACCGGAGTCGTGAGGTGATAGTGCCGGGGAGCAAGCTTCGCAAAGCCGAGGCATCGCCGGCGGGGAACACTGGAAAAGGGGAAGTCACTGACATGAGCACCATAAGCACGGCCCTCGAGCAGCCTGCCGAAAGCAAGCTGCTCAGGCATATCGACTGGCGCGGCGCCTTCTGGGTGGCGAGCGGCGTTCCGGCGCTGGTTCTGTTTTCGATCGGCGGCATCGCCGGCACGACGGGAACGCTGGCCTTCCTGATCTGGACGGTGTCCATGATCATGGGCTTCCTGCAATCCTTCACTTATGCCGAGATCGCCGGCCTGTTCCCGAACAAATCCGGCGGCGCCTCGATCTACGGCGCCACGGCCTGGCTGCGCTACTCCAAGTTCATCGCGCCGCTGTCGGTGTGGTGCAACTGGTTCGCCTGGTCGCCTGTGCTGTCGCTCGGCTGTTCGATCGCCGCCGCCTATATCCTCAACGCGCTGGCGCCGGTGCCGCTGTTCACCGAGACCTCGGCCGATGTCGTCGCCTATATCGCGGCGCATGCCGGAACGGCGCCCGCCGACGCCATCACCGCGGTGACCGCGGCCGCAACGCCAGCCATCCGTAACTGGACGCTGTACAGCCACACGCTGGGTCCGGTCTCCTTCACCTTCAATGCGACATTCTTCATCGGCGCGGTGCTGATGCTGATCATCTTCTCGATCCAGCATCGCGGCATCCTCGGCACCGCCAACGTGCAGAAGTACATCGGCCTGCTGGTCATCATCCCGATGCTGATCGTCGGCGTCGTGCCGATCGTCACCGGGCAGATCAACTGGGCCAATTTCTCGCCGCTGGTGCCGCTGGCCACCGCCTACGCGCCCGAGCCGGGCGCCTGGAACATCGCCGGCTGGACGCTGGTGCTTGGCGGCATGTTCATCGCCGCCTGGTCGACCTACGGCTTTGAAACCGCCGTCTGCTACACATCCGAGTTCAAGAACCCGGGCACCGACACCTTCAAGGCCATTTTCTATTCCGGCCTGCTCTGCATGCTCTTGTTCATCCTGGTGCCCTTCACCTTCCAGGGCGTGCTCGGCCTGAACGGCATGCTGGCGACACCGATCGTCGACGGCTCCGGCGTTGCAGACGCTCTGGCCGGCATGGTCGGTGGGGGCGCGCTGATCCACAGCCTTCTGGTGATGCTGATGATCCTGGCGCTGGTGCTGTGCATCATGACCGCCATGGCCGGTTCCTCACGCACGCTCTATCAGGGTTCCGTGGATGGCTGGCTGCCGCGCTATCTCAGCCACGTCAACGAGCATGGCGCTCCGACGCGGGCGATGTGGACCGATCTCGTCTTCAACCTGATCGTGCTGGCGATCGCCTCGGCCGACGCGACGAGCTTCTTCTTCATCCTCGCCGTGTCGAACTGCGGCTACATCATCTTCAACTTCCTCAACCTCAATGCCGGCTGGATCCACCGCATCGACAACGGCCATATCGCGCGGCCATGGAAGGCGCCGAGTTGGCTCTTGGGCATCGGGGCGATCTTCGCCTATGTCAATGCGATCTTCATGGGCGCCGGCGCCAAGGTGTGGAACCCGATGGCGCTGTGGGCCGGACTGATCACCGCGGCGCTGATCATCCCGGTGTTCTGCTTCCGCCACTACATCCAGGACAAGGGCAAGTTCCCCGACCACATGCTGGCCGATCTCGGCATGACGGGAGCCGACCTCGCGGTCAAGAAAGCGGGAATGCTGCCCTATTTGACGCTGATCGCCGGCGTTGCCGTGATGCTGCTCGCCAACTGGTTCTTCGTCATCTGACGACTAAGAGCAAAAGAAATGGGCGCGCCTCGGCGCGCCCGATCTTTTTCTTCAGCCAGCCTTGCGGACCGCCACTTTCGGGTCTTCGAAGAACCGGTTGGCCGGCCGCTTCAGGCCGAGATTCTCGCGCAGCGTCGATCCCTCATACTGCCGCCTGAAGATGCCGCGCCGCTGCAGCTCGGGCACCACCTTCTCGACGAAATCGTCGAGCCCGGCGGGCAGATAGGGAAACATGATGTTGAAGCCGTCGGATCCCTCAGTGACCAGCCATTCCTCCATCTCGTCGGCAATGGTTTGCGGCGTGCCGACGAAGGCGAGGCCGGAATAGCCGCCCAGCCTCTGTGCAAGCTGGCGCACCGTCAGATTTTCGTTCCGCGCCAATTCAATGACGCGCTCGCGGCTGCTCTTCGAGGCATTGGTCTCAGGTATCTCAGGCAAGGCGGCATCGGGATCAAAGGCCGATGCGTCATGTCCAAGCGCGATCGACAGCGAGGCAATACCGCTCTCGTAATAGACCAGGCTGTCGAGCTTCGCCCGCTTGGCCCGCGCTTCCTCGACGCTGTCGCCGACGATGACGAAGGCACCAGGCAGGATCTTGATATCGTCGCGCGAGCGGCCGAGTTTTTGCGCCCGGCCTTTGACGTCGGCAAAGAAGCGCTGCCCGGCGGCAAGATCACCATGGGCAGCGAAAATCACCTCGGCCGTCTCGGCGGCCAGTTGCCGCCCCGCCTCCGAGGCACCAGCCTGGACGATAACCGGCCAGCCCTGCACGGGGCGCGCGATGTTGAGCGGCCCGCGCACGGAGAGGTGCTCGCCCTTGTGATCCAGCACATGCAGTTTGGCCGGATCGAAATAGAGCCCGCTTTCGGCGTCGCGGATGATGGCATCGTCGGCAAAACTGTCCCACAGGCCGGTCACGACATCGTAGAATTCCCGCGCCCGGTGGTAGCGCTCGTCATGCTCGACATGCTCGTCCAGCCCGAAATTGAGCGCCGCATCAGGATTGGACGTGGTGACGATGTTCCAGCCGGCACGGCCGCCGCTGATATGGTCGAGCGACGCGAAGCGGCGGGCGATGTGATAGGGCGCGTCGAAGGTCGTCGATGCGGTGGCGACCAAGCCGATATGATCGGTAACGGCGGCCAGCGCCGACAGCAGCGTGAACGGCTCGAACGAGGTCACCGTGTGGCTGCGCCGCAGCGCCTCGATCGGCATGTTGAGCACGGCCAGATGATCGGCCATGAAGAAAGCGTCGAACTTCGCCGCCTCCAGCGTCTGCGCGAAGCGCTTCAGATGCGCGAAGTTGAAATTGGCGTCGGGATAGGCGCCGGGATAGCGCCAGGCGCCGGTGTGCAGGCTGACGGGGCGCATGAAGGCGCCGAGCCGCAATTGCCGTTTTTCTGTCATGGGAAGACACCCTGATGAGGACGAGCGTTACCGCTCCAGTGTAGCGCAGGATGGGACCGCCTTGCGGTCCTGGGAAGGAATTCTGTTTTGCAGAATCCGCTCCGGGGAGCATTTTCATCGGCGTGACGGACCAACCGTCACACGGCATCATCCGCCATCACAGACGGCGGATGATGCGATAGAACCGCTCTATTCCGCGGCCAAGGCTAGTTGCGGCCGCTCGGCGGGCAGTTCCGGCTCGGGCGCCTGCTCACTGTTCACCACCTTCTTGGGCTCACGGCCGAAGAACAGGGCGTAGCCTGCCGGCAGCACGAGAATGGTCAGCACGGTGGCAACCATGATGCCGCCCATCATGGCATAGGCGAGCGGCCCCCAGAACACGGCGCGCGAGATCGGGATCAGCGCCAGCACCGCCGTCATCGCTGTCAGCACGATCGGCCGGAAACGCCGCACGGCCGAGCCGATGATGGCCTCGGAGCGTTCCATGCCTCTGGCGATGTCCTGGTCGATCTGGTCGACCAGGATGATCGAGTTGCGCATGATGATGCCGAGCAGCGCGATCACGCCGAGGATGGCGACGAAGCCGAACGGCGCGCCGCTGATCAGCAATGCCGCGGCAGCGCCGATGATGCCGAGCGGACCTGTCGCCAGCACCAGCATCGCCTTGCCGAAGTTCTGCAGCTGGATCATCAGCAGCACGACGATGATGGCCAGCATGATCGGCGCCTTGGCGGCGATGGACGCCTGGCTTTCGGCCGAATCCTCGGCACCGCCCTGGATCTCGATCTTGTAGCCGGGCGCCAGGCCGTCGCGCAGGCCCTGCATGTCCTTGTACATCTTGGTGACGACGTCGTTGGACTGCACGCCATCAGGCAGCGTGGCGCGCACGCTGATGGTCGGCAGGCGGTCACGGCGCCACTCGATGCCTTGATCGAGCACCGGCACCACCTTGGCCACCTGCGACAGCGGCACGAAGCCACCGAAATCGGTCGGGATATAGACCGAGTCGACCGAGGACAGCAGGCTGCGGCTGGCATCCGGCTCACGAGCGACGATCGAGACCGTCTCCTCGCCGTCGCGGAAGTTGTCGAGCGGCGCGCCGGACATCGATGCCTGCAGCATCTGGCGGATGCGCTGCGAGGTGACGCCGAGCGCGCGGGCACGATCCTGATCGATGACCAGCTTCATTGCCGGGACGGGTTCGAGCCAGTCGTCATGGACCGCGCCAAGCAGCGGATCCTCGCGGAACTTCGCCTTCACCTGGTCGGCGATGCGGCGCACCTCCTGGCGATCCGGACCCATGACGCGCATCTGCACCGGCCAGCCGGTCGGCGGGCCGAGGAACAGGCGGTCGACCTTGCCGCGGATCGAGGGGAAGTCCTCGGCCAGAACGGTGCGCAGCTTGACGATCAGCCGCTCGCGCGCCGGCTCGTCATTGGCCATCACCAGCATCTGGGCGAAGTTCGGGTTGGCGAGCTGCTGGTCGAGCGGCAGGAAGAAACGGGGGGCGCCTTCGCCGATATAGGTGGCGATGAAGCGCTTGTCCTTGTCGTCCATCATCTTGGCTTCAAGCGCCTTGGCCTGCGTCTCGACCTCCTTGATGCTGGTGCCTTCCGGCAGCCAGAGATCGACGAGGATTTCCGGCCGTGACGATTGCGGGAAGAAGTTCTGCGGGATGAACTGGAACGCCCACAGGCTGGTACCGAAGGTCACCAGCGTCATCACCAGAACGATGATGCGATGGCGCACCGCCCAGCCGACGGTCGAACGAAGCCGGCGGTAGAAGCGCGTATCGAAGGCATCGTGATGGCTGCCGGCATGCTTGCGCTGCTTGAGGATCATGTTGCCGAGCCATGGCGTGAAATAGACCGCGACGAACCACGACACGATCAGCGCGATGCCGACGACATAGAACAGGGTGCGCACATATTCGCCGGCTGTGGAGGCGGCAAAGCCGACCGGGATGAAGCCGGCGGTGGTGATCAGCGTGCCGGTCAGCATCGGGAAAGCGGTCGATGTATAGGCGAAGCTCGCGGCCTCGATCTTGACCAGCCCCTCCTCCAGCTTTCGCTCCATCATCTCGACGACGATCATGGCGTCGTCGACGAGCAGGCCGAGCGCGATGATCAGGGCGCCGAGCGAAATGCGCTGCAGGTCGATGCCGAGCTCGTACATGATGGCGAAGGTGGCTGCCAGAACCAGCGGAATGGCTATGGCGATGACCAGGCCCGAGCGCCAGCCGATCGACAGGAACGAAACGACGAGCACGATGAGCAGCGCTTCGCCGAGCGCGTGCATGAATTCGGCCACCGCATCGGTGACGACGCCGGGCTGGTCGGAAATCTGGTCGACCGACACGCCATAGGGCAACGCCTCCTCGAAGCGCTTGTAGGTCGCCTCGACGTCCTTGCCGACATCGGTGACTTTAAAACCCTTGGCCATGACGACGCCGAGTTGCACGCTGTCATGACCGTTGAAACGGTATTTGCGCTGGAAGGGATCTTCGAGCCCCGATGTCACCGCGGCTATGTCGCCGAGCCGGGTGACCTGTCCGCCG
This sequence comes from Mesorhizobium kamtschaticum, assembly GCF_056174585.1. Lineage (NCBI taxonomy): Bacteria > Pseudomonadati > Pseudomonadota > Alphaproteobacteria > Hyphomicrobiales > Phyllobacteriaceae > Mesorhizobium > Mesorhizobium kamtschaticum. The sequence continues at coordinate 6,228,492 of NZ_CM149691.1, forward strand.
GCGCGCAGGCGCAGTTCCCTGATGTCGGCGGCCTTGGTGACGTCGCCTTCGACGGAGATGCGCACCGAATTGACGCCGGTGTCGACGGACCCGGCCGGATCGACATTGTTCTGGCCCTTGATCGCGTTCTGCAGGTCGGTCAGCGTCAGGCCGCGCTCGGCGAGCGCCTTGGACGAGACGTCGATATAGAGCTTTTCCGGCTGGTCGCCGATGATGACGGCCTTCTCGACGCCGGGCGTCGTCAAAAGCATGTCGCGCGCCTGGATGGCGAACTTCTTCAGCTCTGGATAGGAGAAGCCGTCGCCGCTGATCGAATGCAGCGTGATGAAGGTGTCGCCGAACTCGTCGTTGAAATAGGGGCCGAGCAGGCCTTGCGGCAGGTCACCTGATATGTCGCCGACCTTCTTGCGCACCTGATAGAAGGCGTCCGTCACCTCTGCGGCATTGGTGTCGCCCTTGATCTGCACGGTGATGATGGCACTGCCGGCGCGGGTGAAGGAGCGCACGAAGTCGAGATGCGGCGTTTCCTGCAGCTTGCGCTCGATCTTGTTGACGACCTGGTCTTCCATCTCCTTGATCGAGGAGCCCGGCCAGATCGCCTGCACGACCATGACCCGGAAGGTGAAGTCGGGGTCTTCCTTCTGGCCCATGCGCATCAGGCCGAGCGCACCGGCGATGATGATCAGCCCGAACAGGAAGCGCGCGATGGAGGGGTGGCCGATCGCCCAGCGCGACAGATTGAAAGGCCGCTTTTCTTCAGTGGAGGTCGTCATTGGTGCTGGTCCACTTTGCTTGGTTGCCGGCGCCTGGTGCTTCGAAGAAGCGCGGCGCGCGAAACGAAATCGTCTGCGTTCGATCTGGCTTCCGGGCGGCGAGGCCTTCCAAGTGGAGAGACACTCATCGCGGTGGGACGCTAGGATCGATGCGGGGGGACATCGGCCTTGACGTCTCGACCTTCGGGCGCACGCCGCCCGGAAACCTGCGGCCGCGGGAACGCGCGGCCAACCTGTCTGTCGTCAGCGCAGCTGGCTGGCGTCCTGGCCCTCGGCAGAGGCGGATTGCTGCGCCACGCCGCCGGCGAGCTTCACCTTCAGATTCTCGGTCATGAACTGCGTGCCGGCGGCGACCACGATGTCACCGGGCTTCAATCCTTCAGTGACACGCACGCCATCGGCGGCGAACTCGGCGACCTTGACCGGGCGGGCATGAACGGTGTCGGCGCCACGATCGACGGTCCAGACGATCGACTGGCTGTCTTTCTCGGCCAACGCGCTCAGCGGGATCGATACGAGCTGCTTTTCATTGGCGGCCGAAGCCTCGATATTGGCGGTCATGCCGAGCAGCACGCGCGGATCGTTGGGCAGGCTGACGCGGACGGCAAAGGTGCGCGACTGCGTATCGGCGCTGCCGGCGACTTCGCGGACCTTGCCGTCGAGCGCCAGCGTGTTGTCGGACCAGAATCCGGCCTTGACTGACTTGCCCGGCTTGAATTCGGCGATCTCCATTTCGGGCACGGCGATCAGCACTTCCTTCTCGCCATCGACCGCGACAGTGACCACCGGCGTGCCGGAGCCGACCACCTGGCCGACATCGGCGTTGACCGCCGTGACGATGCCGTCCTTGTCAGCCTTGAGGTCGGTATAGCCGACCTGGTTCTTGGCCTGGTCAAGCGACGAGCGGGCGGAGTCGCGTGTGGCGACCGCCTGGTCATAGGTCAGCGTTGCCTGTTCGAGCTGCGATTTTGGTGAGAAATTCTTGGCGAAAAGCTGTTCGGCGCGCTTACGGGCAAGCTCTGTCGTCTCGACCTGTCGCTCGGCGGCATCGAGCGTAGCCTGGGCGCTCTTGACCGAGAGGTCGTAGTCGGTGGGATCGATGCGGGCGAGCACATCGCCCGGCGCCACGTGCTGGCCGATGTCGACCAGGCGCTCGGTGATCTTGCCGTTGACCCGGAAAGCCAGGGCGCTTTCGGTGCGGGCCCGCACGGACCCTGAATAGGAAAGCATGCGGGTGTCATGCGCCTGGGCGATCTCGACGACCTTGACCGGGCGGATGATATCCTTGACTTCGGCTTTCTCCTGGCTGCAGCCGGCGAGAGCGAGCGCTCCGACGATCAAGCCCGCGACCGGCAACCGGCTGATGATGGAATTGGACAAAGACACCTTGGCACTCCCGAACTGGAGATGAACTGTCGACCGGCGCCCGGCGGGCGGCGGCTATTTCTTCAGGGCCTTGATCGCATAGTCGATCAGGTCGTCGGGCATCGCCCGGTTGGTCTTGGCGAGGCACTGCGCCACCATCTGCGGATGGCACAGGATGATTGTGGCGGCGCCGAAGCAGCGCGACGCGATCACCGGATCCTGTTCCCTGAACTCGCCGGCTTCGATGCCGTCCCGGATGACCTCCGCGAACAGGTCGTGGATGCTGTCGACGTGCTTGTCGATGACGCCCCAGTCGCGCTCGAGCGCGACGATGACCATCTCATGGACCTTCTGCTCGTCGAGCATGGTCTCCAGCGTCATCTTGTATTGCGCATGAATGTAGCGACGAAGCCGCTCCTCGGCGCCGATCGGCAGGTGCATGATCTCGTAAGCCATCTTGTAGCTGGCGCCGAGCATGCGGCCGCAGACCGCCTGGTGGATTTCGACCTTGGAGGCGAAGAAACGGTAGATGTTGGCCGGCGACATGCCGAGTTCGCGGGCAATGTCGGCGACATTGGTCTTGCCGTAGCCATAGTGCCGGAACAGGCGCTCGGCGCAGTCGAGAATGCGCGTCACATTCTCTTGCCTGGCGGCATCGGCGACTATGTTGGCGGCTTCGGACATGGCTCTTTCGTTTGACAAGTGACGAATTTCAATTTTCGTCAGTCGTAAATTGAAGAAAGCGGGATGTCAACGCGAAATCGACGTACACGTATAATTGGTGACAGATGGTGACAGTGGGCGGACGCGTGTAGCCGACGCCTACAATTGGAGGCAGGCGCCGATGAGTTCGTCATCCTAGGGCGAAGCAAGGAGCGAAGCGACGCGGCGCAGACCCTAGGATCCATTCCGTGACGTATGCCGAAGAGCGAGGCGGATCAAAGAGTTACGCGGATCAGCGCCGGCAGCTTGCGAAGAGCTGTTGGAGCACGGCCGCCAGGTCACGGCATGGATCCCAGGGTTTCCGCGACGTCGCTTCGCGACTGCTCCACCCTAGGATGACGAAGCCGCGAGGCGTCCAGGAAACCTGTCGACGTCACCGCAAAAGCGCCAGCGGGCCTACGTCCCCTTCGCCATTTCCCGCAGCCGGAATTTCTGGATCTTGCCCGTCGAGGTCTTGGGGATTTCGGCGAAAATCACCGCTTTCGGCACTTTGAAACGGGCAAGCAACCCCCGGCAGTGCTCGATGATCTCGGCCTCGGTCGCCGCCTTGCCGGGCTTCAACTCGACATAGGCAACCGGCACCTCGCCCCATTTGTCGTCCGCGCGGGCAACCACACCGCATGACGCCACAGCCGGGTGCTTGTAGAGCGCATCCTCGACCTCGATCGACGAAATGTTCTCGCCGCCGGAGATGATGATGTCCTTGGAGCGGTCCTTGAGCTGGATATAGCCATCGGGATGCATGACGCCGAGATCGCCGGAGTGGAACCAGCCGCCGGCGAAGGCTTCGTCGCTCGCCTTGCGATTCTTCAGATAGCCCTTCATGACGATGTTGCCGCGGAACATGACCTCGCCGATCGTCTCGCCGTCGGCCGGCGTCGACCGCATCGTCTCGGGGTCCATGATGGTAAGCCCTTCGAGCGCGGCATAGCGCACGCCCTGCCGCGCCTTCTTGGCGCTGCGCTCACCCTTTGCGAGACCGTCCCATTCGCCATGCCATTCATTGACCACCGCCGGGCCGTAGGTCTCGGTCAGGCCATAGAGATGGGTGACGGCAAAGCCGGCATCGGCCATGCCCGACAGCACCGCTTCGGGTGGCGGCGCGGCCGCGGTGTTGAAGGTCACGGTCTGCGCGAACGTTCGCTTGTCCTCGTCCTTGGCGTTGATCAGCACCGACATGACGACCGGAGCGCCGCAGAGATGAGTGACGCCATGATCGGCGATGGCATCGTAGATCGGCTTCGGCCGCACCCAGCGCAGGCAGACATGGGTGCCGGCCTGGACGGCCAGCGTCCAGGGGAAGCACCAGCCATTGCAGTGGAACATCGGCAGCGTCCAAAGATAGACGGCGTGCTTGGCCATGCCGGCATGGATGGTGTTGGTGTAGGCCATCAGGGCGGCACCGCGGTGGTGATAGACGACGCCCTTCGGATTGCCTGTCGTGCCTGAGGTGTAGTTGAGCGAGATGGCGTCCCATTCGTCGTCCGGCATCGACCAGGCGAAATCCTCGTCACCGCCTGAGACAAAATCCTCATAGTCGAGCGCGCCGATCCGCTCACCCTTCGGATAGGGTGCGTCCGCAGCGTAGTCGGGATCGTCGTAGTCGATGACCAGCGGCTTGACCTTGGCCAGATCGAGCGCTTGCCGGACAACGCCTGAGAATTCGCGGTCGACGATCAGCACCTTGGTTTCGGCGTGATCGAGTTGGAAGGCGATGACCGCGGCATCGAGGCGGGTGTTGAGCGAGTGCAGCACCGCCTTGGTCATCGGCACGCCGAAATGCGCCTCCAGCATCGGCGGCGTGTTTGACAGCATGACGGTGACCGTGTCGCCCTTGCCGATGCCGCGCTTTTGCAGCGCCGAGGCGAGCTTGAGCGAGCGGCGCCAGAAATCGCGATAGGAGATGCGCTGGCCGCCATGAATGATGGCGATGTGGTCAGGATAGGTCTTTGCCGCGCGCTCCAGATAGGTGAGCGGCGTCAGCGGCTGGTGGTTGGCCGCATTCCTGTCGAGATCCTGTTCGTAAGGATTGCCCATCCCGTTCTCCCCAAAGTCCTTTTCGACTTTCTAACCTTAGGAGTCTCGTCAGGCCATCCCCCTGGATGGCCGAAAATGCTATGGTGTTCAGGCTTTGTAGAACGACGATCCCGGATGAGCCTTGCTGAGAGGCGATCGCGCTCCAGCATCGCAATTTGACTTTTGTCGAGAGCCGTGACTAATGTCAGCCGAGGAGACGGCATGGCGATCCGACCGGCAGAACAGCTCATACACAAAGCCGCCTGGCTCTATTATGCGCATGGCCTGAGGCAGGATCAGGTTGCAAGCCAGCTTAACATTTCCCGTGCCTCGGTGGCCATGTATCTGCGCAAGGCGCGCGAGACCGGCATCGTCAACATCTCGACCTCGACGCAGCTGTTCACCGACGATGTGATGGCGCGCAAGCTCGAGGACGCGCTGGGCCTCGACGCGGTCTGGATCGCGCCGGAGAACGGCCATATCCCGGACCCGTCGACGGACATTGCCGTGCTGGCGGCAAGCGTCTTTCTCGAGCTGGTCAAGAAGGGCGACCGCATCGGCGTCGCCTGGGGCCGCACCGTCTACACGATCGCCGACATCATGTCCTATGCCGACCTGCAGGATGTGACGGTGGTTCAGCTCTGCGGCAATCTCGGCGCGCCCTATTCCTACCGGCCCGACCAATGCACGATGGAGATCGCGCGCCGGCTCAATGCCAAGGGTCTCAACTTCTATGCGCCGCTGGTGCTGTCGACGGAAGAGTTGGCGCGCGCGCTGCGGGCCGAGCCGGTGATCCGCGAGCAGTTGTCGGGGGTCAAGGACTGCGATCTGGCGCTCTACTCGGTCGGCGCGGTCGACGCCGACAGCCATCTGGTCAAATGCGGCGCGCTGACATCAGATGAAATGGCGGAGCTGCGCAGCCGAGGTGCCGCCGGCGTCATTGCCGGGCAGATCATCGACGCCGAAGGCAAGGTGCTCGACTGCAGCTACAACCGCCGGGTGATCTCCGCCGAGCTTGCCTCGCTGCGTGCCATCGCCAGGCGCCTGATGGTGGTGCAGGAGGACAGCAAGTTCGAACCGCTGCTGGCGGCGATCGCCGGCGGACTTTGCACGCATCTGGTGGTCGGCGCGCATATGGCGCAGCGGCTGCTCGATCATGCCGGAGCGGCGCCCCAAAAAGCATCCTGAAAAGCAACCCTTCGCCGGCGCATTGTCATCAAGGCGTCGCGGCATTCCTGTTTCACCACCCAAGACAGCAACTGGACGAAGCGAACATGAAGAATTTGTGGAACGACGACGCGGCCGAGAAACTCGTTGCCGACTATGCGAAGAAGGGCGTCGGCCGCGATCTCGCGCTGCGCGTCTACACGACGCGGCTGCTGGGTGGCGTGCCGCAGTTGGTCCTGCATGGCGGCGGCAACACCTCCTGCAAGATCAAGGCGACCGACCTCGTCGGCGACGAATGGGACGTGTTGTGCGTCAAGGGCAGCGGCTGGGACATGGCCGTCATCGAGCCGCAGGGCCTGCCAGCGGTCAAAATGGGCGCCCTGCTCAAGGCGCGCGCGCTGGACAAGCTCGCCGACGAGGACATGGTGGCGCTGCAGCGGGCGAACCTCATCGATCCCTCCTCGCCCAACCCTTCGGTGGAGACGCTGCTGCACGCCTTCCTGCCGCACAAATTCGTCGACCACACCCATTCGACTGCCATCCTGGCCATCGTCGACCAGGAAGACTCGAAGCCGCTGGTGAAGACGGTATTCGGCAGCAAGATGGGCTACGTGCCCTACATCATGCCCGGCTTCGACCTCGCTAAGGCGGCGGCTGACGTCTTCGATGCCGACCCGACCGTGGAAGGCCTGATTCTCGACAAGCACGGCATCTTCACCTTCGGCGACGATGCCAGACAGGCCTATGACCGGATGATCCACTATGTGAACGTCGCCGAGGAATACGTCGCCAAGAACGCCAAGCCGCAGGCGGCAAAGGCGGCGCTGCCGGCAAAGCTGTCAACCCCGGCTTCCATCGCTCCGATGCTGCGCGGCGCCGTCGCGGTGGCACGCGGCGAAGGCCGCTTCGACCGCATGATCTCTGACTTCCGCACCTCGGATGCAATTGTCGATTTCATCAACTCGGCAGGGATCGCCGACTATGCCGGACGCGGCGTGTCGACGCCGGATCTGTCGATCCGCATCAAGACCGGACCGATGGCGGTGCCGGCTCCCGATGCCGACAAGGCCGGCGACTACAAGGCCGTGATCAAGAGCCATGTCGACGCCTTCGCCCAGGATTACCGCGCCTATTTCGAGACCAATGACGCGCTCGACGACGTCAAACGCACCATGCTCGACCCGATGCCGCGGCTGACGCTGGTGCCGGGGCTTGGCATGTTCGGCCATGGCCGCACGCTGAAGGATGCCAGGATCGCCTCGGACGTCGGCGAAATGTGGATCGAGGCGGTACGCGGCGCCGAGGCGGTCGGCCGGTTCCACCCGCTCTCCAAGGCCGATCTGTTCCCGCTCGAATACTGGTCGCTGGAGCAGGCCAAGCTTGCCTCCAACAAGCCGAAGCCGCTGACCGGCCAGGTGGTGCTGATCACAGGCGGCGCTGGCGCGATCGGCGCGGCGACAGCCAAATTGTTCGCCGACAATGGCGCCCATGCCGTCGTGGTCGATCTCGATGGCGACAAGGCCGCTGATGCCGCCAAGAAAGCCGGCAACAATTCGATCGGCGTCGGCGCCGACATCACCGACCCGGCACAGGTGCGCGCCGCTTTCGACAAAGCGGTCGCCGTGTTCGGCGGCGTCGACATTCTCGTCTCCAATGCGGGTGCGGCCTGGGAAGGCCGGATCGGCGAGCTCGACGATGCCCTGCTGCGCAAGAGTTTCGAGCTCAATTTCTTCGCCCACCAGTCGGTGGCGCAGAACGCCGTGCGCATCATGCTCGAACAGGGCACCGGCGGTGTGCTTTTGTTCAACACCTCCAAGCAGGCGGTCAATCCGGGCCCGAAATTCGGTGCCTATGGCGTGCCGAAGGCGGCGACTTTGTTCCTGTCCAGGCAATACGCGCTCGACTATGGCGCCCACGGCATCCGTTCGAACGCGGTCAATGCCGACCGCATCCGCTCGGGCATTTTGACCGACGCCATGATCGCCAGCCGCTCCGGCGCGCGCGGCGTGTCGGAGAAGGAATACATGTCCGGCAATCTGCTCGGCCAGGAAGTGACGGCACAGGACGTGGCGCAGGCCTTCCTGCATCACGCGCTGGCCGAACGGACGACCGCCGACGTGACGACAGTCGACGGCGGCAACATCGCGGCGGCGCTGCGGTAAACTTCCAGCAGACACCAAAAAGGGCGGCTCACGGGCCGCCCTTTTCGTTTGCGCGATGATGAACCTTACTTCGCGTTCGGGTTCGGCATCCAGGCCGGCATGGCGACATCGGCATGGGCGAACTGCGGCAGCTTGGCCGACAGGTCTTCCATGTTCTTGATGTCCTTGTCGATCAGCTCCTTCTGGGTGATCAGCGTCGGTGGCACGATGACATTGTGGCCGGGGTCTTCACCGGCGAGCAGTTGCGCCAGCGCGCGCACCGAGACCTGACCGACGACGGCCGGGTTGGTCGCTGCGGTTGCCGCCCAGGCGCTGTCAGGCTCGCGCATCGCTGCGATGTCAGACGTCGAAATGTCGGCCGAATAGATCTTGATCTTCTTGTTCAGGCTGGCCTCGTCGACGGCGATCTTCACGCCCTTGGCGAATTCGTCATAGGGGGCGAACATGACGTTGATGTCGGGGTGAGCAGTCAACACCGAACGTGCCTGGTTGGCGACGGAATTGGCGATCGGGTTGTCGAGCGTGCCGAACATCGCGACTTCCTTGATGCCCGCGTACTTCTTCTTCACGTCGATCCAGGTCTCGTTGCGGCGGTCGAGCGGCGCGATACCGGCGACATAGACATAGCCGGCGTTCCAGCTTTCGCCATTGTCCTTGACCGCCTGCTCAAGCGCGAGGCGGGCCAGGTCTTTGTCCGACTGCTCGATCTGCGGGATCTTGGGGTTTTCGACATTGACGTCGAAAGCCACCACCTTGATGCCGGCGTCGACCGCGCGCTGGGCGGCGTCCTTCATCGATTCCGTCAGGCCGTGCTGGATGATGATGCCCTGCACGCCGAGCGCGATGGCCTGGTCGACCATGTCTGACTGAAGGGCGGCGTCCTGGCGGCTGTCGAGCACGCGCAGGTCGATGCCGAGCGCCTTCGACTGCGCCTCGACGCCCGAGAGATAGGCCTGGAAGAAGTCGCCGGTCGAGAGATAGCGCACCAGCGCGATCTTGACGCCGGGCTTGTCGAACGGCGCCGGCTTGTCTGCGGCCAGCGCCGGGACCTGCATCAGCATGGTTGCGCCGGCCAGTCCGAGCGCCGCCTTCCCCAGAAGTCTTCTTGTGATGTTCACCTTGTTTTCCTCCACTTGTGTTGAACTCGAAAATCCTGTCCGGTCGAAACTATCCCCTGCCCCTGCCCGAAAGGGCAAAGGTGAAGACAAGGGCGACGACCAGAACCACGCCCTTGACGAAATCCTGCGTGTAATAAGGCGCGTTCATCATCGTCAGGCCTTGCAGCAGGATGCCGACGAACAGCGCGCCGATGGCGGTGCCGAAGGCGTTCGGCTTGGCGGCGCCGAGTACCGCGTAGCCGATCAGGGCCGCGGCAACCGCATCGAGCAGCAGATTGTTGCCCGAGGCGATGTCGCCGCGGCCAAGCCGGGCGGCGAGCAAGATGCCGCCGATCGAGGCAAAGACGCCTGAAATGACATAGGCCCAGATCTTGTATGCCTTGACCGGCGCGCCGGCGAGTTCGGCGGCGCGCTCATTTGAGCCGACGGCGTACATCATGCGGCCGAAACGGGTGTATTCGAGGAAGAACCAGATCAGTACGGCAAGCACCAGCAGCACGACGACCGACACCGGAATGAGGTTCGGGATGAAGAAGTCGAAGCGGTGGCGGCCAAGCGCCAGGAAGGCATCAGAGAATTTGCCATTGGCAACCGAGCCGTCGGGCATGGTCATGCCGGTGGCGATCGAGCGGCCTTCAGTGGGGATGCGCTGCAGGCCGACAAGCAGGAACATCATGCCGAGCGTCGCCAGCAAATCCGGCACGCGCATGTAGACGATCAGCCAGCCATTGATCAGGCCGACAATGGCGCCGATCAGCAGGCAGACGACGACCGCGACGACGGCGTTCTGCTCCAGCACGACCATGACATAGGCCGCCGCCATCATGGCCGAGGTGGCGACCGAGCCGATCGACAGGTCGAAGCCGCCGACGACCAGCGTGGCGGTGACGCCGAGCGCCAGCACGCCGGTGATGGCGACCGACTGGAAGATGAAGACGGCACTTTGCGGCGAGACGAAACCGTCGGCGGCGATCGCGAAATAAGCGACCAGCCCGAACAAGAGGACGATGAAGCCGTAACGGATGGCATAGTCGCGCAACGTCATTCAGCGCACCCCGGCGCTGCTGCCCACTTTACCCAACTCGAACCCATGCTCTCTCCATTCCAATTCTATCCGCCGCCACGCTCAGGCAGCGCTGTGCAGCGGCCCGCTGGCGACCTCGGCCAGCAGGCGATCGAGATCGACTTCGGCATTGCGGTGTTCGCCGACGATTGTGTGTTCCGACATCACCAAAATGCGGTCGGCCGTCTCCAGCGCCTCATCGAGTTCGGTGACGAACAAAAGCGTCGCGCGGCCATGGGCGCTTGCCCTCAGCTTGGCGGCGATGTCGCGCCTAGCCGAGATGTCGACGCCCTGAAACGGCTCGTCGAGGATGAACAGCTTTGCGTCTTGTGCCATCCAGCGGGCGACCATCACCTTCTGCTGATTGCCGCCGGACAGTGCCGACATTTCGTCCTTCTCGGAGCGACAGACGATGCTGAGTTCCTCGATCTGCCGGCGCGCGGTGGTGCGTTCGAGGCGGCGCTTGAGAACGCTCAGATTCGACATCCGCTTGAGGAACGGCAGGCTGACATTGCGCTCGATGTTGAAGCCGCCGACGATGCCGCTGGTGGCGCGATCCTTGGCGACGAGGAACACGCCGGCGGCGATCGCATCACCGGCCGAGCGCGGCGCATAGGGCTTACCGTTCATGGTCATGGTGCCGGCGAGCGGCTTGCGCACACCAAACAGCGTTTCTGCAAGTGCCGTCTTGCCAACGCCGACGAGGCCGGTGATGGCGACGACCTCGCCATCGCCAAGCGTCAGCGAGATCGGCTTGGCGCTTTGCGCGATGCGCAGACCCTCGACGGTCAGGACCGCCTTGACTGAGTCCCTGGCAACGATCTGGTCGAGATGGATCTTGCGGCCGAGCATGGCGTTGACCGCGCCTTCATAGTCGAGCGGTTTCCTGTCGAAGACGCCGGAGATAACGCCGTCACGCATCGAGACGATGCGGTCGGCAAGCCGCCTGATGTCGGACATGCGATGCGAGATGTAGAGGATCGCCACGCCTTGCTCGCGCAGCCGGTCGACCAGCGCGAACAGCCGGTCGGCCTCGGCGCTGGAGAGCGAGGAGGTCGGCTCGTCGAGGATCAGCACCTTCGGCTGGTGCGCCAGGGCACGCGCGATCGCCACCATCTGGCGATCGGCCAGCGAAAGGTCATTGACGCGCGCCTTGAGATCGATGGCCAGACCCATGCGGTCGGCGACCGCCTTGGCCTCGCGGCGCACGCGGGCCGGATTGAACAGGGTCGGCACGCCCCGGCCGCTCAGCCTGTCGAGCGTCAGGTTGGTCGCGACATCGAGGTCGGCGACGACACCGTCATTGATGTTCTGGTGCACGGTGACGACACCGGCGCGGATCGCCTCCGCCGGCGTGTTCGGCGCGAAGTCCTGCCCGGCGAGGCTCATCGTGCCGCCGCCGCGCTCGTAGACGCCGCTGATGATCTTGACGAGTGTGGATTTGCCGGCGCCATTGGCGCCCATCAGCACGGTGACTTCGCCGGAATGCAGCTCGAGCGAGATGCCGCCAAGCACCCCGTTGCGGCCAAAGGATTTCCTCAGTCCCTCTACGCGGAACACGGCATTGCCGACCATGCGTTCCTCCCTGACCATGACGCTATGGTCAATGTCGGCAATTGTCAACACGATTGACAATTGCCAGACAGCTTCCTAGCTTGGCCAGGCCGCCATGCCTCCGTTATGTTCGGAGTGCATATGCGAGAGGATGACGATGACTGGGAAATTGCCGTTCGAAGCACTGTCGGTCGAGACGCTTGCAACGCGCCTCGGCGCCAACGAGGCGCTGTGCGCCAAGATCGGCAAGGACACGGCCCAATGGAAAGTCCGCGAGGTCGGCGACGGCAATCTCAACCTGGTGTTCATCGTCGAGGGCGACAGCGGTGCCGCCGTGGTCAAGCAGGCCCTGCCCTATGTCCGCCTGGTCGGCGACAGTTGGCCGCTACCGCTGAAACGCTCCTTCTTCGAATATCACGCGCTCACGAGGCAAGAGGCGCGCGCGCCCGGCTCCGTGCCGGCGATCTATTATTTCGATGAAGGCCAGGCCCTGATCATCATGGAGTATCTGGCGCCGCCACACATCATTCTCAGGCGCGCCCTGATCGACGGGCGCCAGCTTCCGAACATCGCCCGGGATATCGGCCTGTTCATGGCCCGCACACTGTTTCGCGGTTCCGACCTGTCGATGGTGACCAGGGACCGCAAGGCCGATCTGGCGCTGTTCGCCGACAATGTCGACCTCTGCGACATCACCGAGAACCTGGTGTTCTCAGACCCTTACTTCGATGCAAAAATGAACCGGCACACCAGTCCGCAACTCGACGGCCTCGTCGCCGAACTGCGCGCCGATCGCGACCTCAAGGTCGAGGCGCAGCGGCTGAAGCACATTTTCGCCGCCAATGCCGAGACGCTGCTGCATGGCGATTTGCATTCCGGCTCGATCATGGTCACCGACAGCGAGACCCGGATGATCGATCCGGAATTCGCCTTCTACGGCCCGATGGCGTTCGATGTCGGCATGCTGCTGGCCAATTTCTGGATGTCGTTCTTCTCGCAGCGCGGGCATGAGCAGAAGGGCAAACGCGACGCCATGCGTTCCTATCTGCTCGGGGTCACCACAGAGACATGGGCGGTGTTCCGCACCGAGTTCTCGCATCTGTGGCGCACCGAGCGGACCGGCATGCTCTATCAAAAAAGCCTGTTCGAGGATCAGGGCGACATACTCGCCGCGGAACAGGCGCTCGACCATGTGCTGCACCAGATCTGGACCGACCTGCTCGGCTTTGCCGGTATCGAGGTGCACAGGCGCATCCTCGGCCTCGCCCACAATGCTGATTTCGAGACCATCGTCGACGAGGACCTGCGCGCCTCCTGCGAGGCGAAGGCGCTCAAATTCGGCCGTCACATCGCCGTCAACCGGCGCCAGATACACAGCATCGACGAGGTCAACACTCTGGCCACGCTGATCGAACAGGAGAACAGCATTTGAACGTCGGCGACCGCCACTATCGCACCATCTGGCTGAGCGACGACGGACGTTCGGTTGACATCATCGACCAGCGCTGGCTGCCGCATGATTTCCGCGTCGAGACGATCGGCACGGTCACCGGCATCGCCACCGCGATCCGCGATATGTGGGTGCGCGGTGCGCCGCTGATCGGCGTCACCGCCGCCTATGGCGTCGCCATGCAGATGGCTGGTGATCCGTCCGACGAAGCGCTCGATGCCGTGTGGGAGACGCTGCACGAGACGCGCCCGACGGCGATCAATCTGCGCTGGGCGCTGGACGAAATGCGGCGCTTCCTCCGCCCGCTGCCGACAGAACAACGCGCCGCAGCCGCCTATCGGCGGGCCGGTGAGATCGCCGACGAGGACGTCGGGCTGAACCGCGCCATCGGCGAAAATGGTCTCGCCATCATCAAGGCGATCGCCGCCCGCAAGCAGCCCGGCGAGACGGTCAACATCCTCACCCACTGCAATGCCGGCTGGCTGGCCACCGTCGATTACGGCACCGCCACCGCGCCTATCTATCTGGCGACCGAGGCCGGCATTCCCGTTCATGTCTATGTCGACGAGACGCGACCGCGCAACCAGGGTGCCCAGCTGACCGCCTGGGAGATGGCCGGCCACGGCGTGCCGCACACGCTGATCGTCGACAATGCCGGCGGCCATCTGATGCAGCGCGGCGCCATCGACATGGTCATCGTCGGCACCGACCGCACCACCGCTGATGGTGATGTCTGCAACAAGATCGGTACCTATCTCAAGGCGCTCGCCGCGGCAGACAATGACGTGCCGTTCTATGTCGCGCTGCCGTCACCGACCATCGACTGGACGGTGCATGACGGGTTGAACGAGATCCCGATCGAGCAGCGTTCGGCCGATGAAGTCTCGCTGGTCTGGGGCAAGACCGCCAGCGGCGAGATCGCCCAGGTGCGCATCTCGCCCGAGGCGACACCGGCCGCGAACCCGGCCTTCGACGTGACCCCGGCGCGGCTGGTGACCGGACTGATCACCGAACGCGGCATCGCCAAGGCCTCGCGCGAGGGTCTGAAGGCGATGTTCCCCGAACGAGCGTAGCACCGGATACCAGGTTGGCTTGATCCGCGCTTCTAGTACAGAGGCTCGGCCATGTGCTTGGGCGTTGGCCATGTCTCGGTGATGCCGGGCTGCACCGGCCGTTCAAGATAGGTCGAGAGGACCACGTAGCTGCGCGTCGAAGTGACTCCCGGCGTTTCGTAGAGGCGCGCCAAAAGTCCTTCGAGTGCCCTCGTGTCTTCCGTGCGAACCTTCAGCAGCATGCAGGTGTCGCCGGCGACGGTGTGGATCTCCTCCACCTCGGGGTATTGCGAGACCGCCATCAGTTCCGGCGTCTTCCCCCAGCCCTTGGTGTCGATATGGACAAAGGCTAGCAACGGCTTCTTCACCGCCCGGGGATCGATGATGGCGGCGGTGTTTCGGATGGCGCCGCTGCGCCGCAAGCGCTTGACCCGCTCATGCGCGGCCGGCGGCGACAAGCCCACGCGATCGCCGAGCTCGGCGTAGCTGATGGTGGCGTCGTCGACGAGGACGCCTAATATTCTTCGGTCTATCGCATCAAGGTCGCGGGCGGCTGCCCTATTCTGCGGAATGCCATCTGTTTCTTCATCCATGTCAAAATTCCCGGTTTTCTGCTGAATGGAATACGGCCATTATGCTGATATGTCGAACGTTGATCAAGTTGCACCATTGACCGCCCGAGCGCCGATCCCGGCGCTGGCCTATCTGCTCACCGGCTGCATCGCCGTGATCGGCTCGAATTCGCTTGTGCTGGGGCCGATAGCGCCGGCCGTGGCTTTGTCGTTCGGAACAAGCGTACCGGTGGTGATGATCGCGGCGGCCGCCTTCGGCCTCGGCACCTCGGCAAGCGCCCTGTTCCTGGCACGCTACATCGACCGGCTCGGCGCCCGCCGGATGCTGCAGGGTGCACTGCTGTTGCTGGCCATGGCCCTCGTCGCCAGTGCAGCCGCACCGATCCTGATCATGCTGGTCGCGGCCCAGCTGGTCGCCGGCATTGCCGCCGGCGTCGCCATGCCGGCGATCTATGCCAGTTCGGCGGCGATCGCGCCGCCCGGCCGCGAAAGCGGGACGATCGGCGTCGTGCTCACCGGATGGACGCTCAGCATGGTGGCCGGCGTTTCGCTGTCGGCCGTGATTGCCGATCTCGTGCATTGGCGCGCCGTTTTCGCAGCAGTCGCATTGCTTGCGATGATTGCGCTGGCCAGTCTCACGATGACGTCGCTGAGCGACATCAGGAAGGGCGGCCCTGCACCGACACCGCTGGCGGCGCTGAGCATTCCTGGCATCGTGCCGCTTCTCGTTGCCTGCGCGGCCTTCATGACGGCGTTCTACGGGGTCTATGGCTATCTCGGCGACCATCTGCACAGCGGACTGGGCAAACCCGTGAGCGCCAATGGTTGGGCAGCACTTGCCTATGGCATCGGCTTCGGCACCGCGGCACTCCTCGACGGCGTCATCGATCGGCTTGGTGCGCGGCGCGTCATGCCGTTCGCCTATCTGCTGGTTGCCGCCGTCTATGTCGCCATTGCCGCAACGAGCAATAGTTTTGGACTGACCCTGGCCATGGTGGCGCTATGGGGACTTACCAATCATTTCGGGCTGAACGTCCTGGTGATGCGCCTCTCCGCACTCGATCCCTCACGGCGCGGCACGATCATGGGCCTGAACAGCGCGGTGACCTATCTGGCCGTTTTCATCGGCACCACCGGCTTCGGGCCGCTCTATTCCAGCTTTGGCTTTGCCTTCTGCGCGATGGTTGCGGCGTTGCTGATGCTGGTTGCCGCAGCGGCAGCGGCGTGGCGCACGCGATAGAGCGCTTCCTTCGCGGAATTGCTCCAGTCGACAGAACGTGATTGGCCACTGGCCTCGCGTGGTTGACAGCAACACCCCTGCCCTTCCATACAAACGGCGTTAATGTTCTCAGGGCGGGGTGAAAGTCCCCACCGGCGGTAAGGATCTCGATCCAAGCCCGCGAGCGCTTTCCGGCAAAATCGGAAAAGGTCAGCAGATCCGGTGTGATTCCGGAGCCGACGGTATAGTCCGGATGAAAGAGAACGAAACGGAAAACGGACCGCCCTGGCGGGCCGTATTTCGTATCGTGCGTCCTGATTCTGGTTCGAAACGGAAGGATGGACCCATGAATCAGCATTCCCACAAAGACTATGAGACTGTTCGCATCGCCGTTATCCGCGCGCGCTGGCACGCCGACATCGTCGACCAGTGCGTGCACGCCTTCGAGGCGGAACTGGCCGCCATCGGAGGCGACCGCTTCGCCGTCGATGTCTTCGACGTGCCCGGCGCCTACGAAATACCGCTGCATGCCAAGACCTTGGCTCAGACCGGCCGCTATGCCGCGATCCTCGGCACGGCGTTCGTCGTCAATGGCGGCATCTACCGGCATGAGTTCGTCGCCAGCGCCGTCATCGACGGCATGATGACCGTGCAGCTGTCGACCGGCGTGCCGGTGCTTTCGGCGGTGCTGACGCCACACAATTACCACGACAGCGCCGAGCACCATCGCTTCTTCTTCGAGCACTTCACCGTCAAGGGCAAGGAAGCGGCCAAGGCCTGCGTGGAAATTCTCGCCGCGCGGGAAAAGATCGCGGCATGAAATCTTCCCGGGTGGAAATCGCGATAACACCCGGTAGTATTTACCAAAAGTCGGGAGGATGCCGGTGCAGACCAAGAAGATCATCAATGACGGCAATCGCGCCGTCGACGAGATGCTCGAAGGGATCCTCGCCGCGCATCCTCGCCATCTCAAAAGCGCGGACGGCAGCCCGCGCTCGATCATCGCCCGTGACGGGCCGCGACCCGGCAAGGTCGGGCTTGTCATCGGCGGCGGCTCGGGCCATGAGCCGACCTTTCTCGGCTTTGTCGGCAAGGGACTGGCGGATGCGGCGGCCATCGGCAATGTCTTTGCCTCGCCGCCGCCCGATCCGATCCTCGAATGCGCCAAGGCGGTGAGCGGTGGCGCCGGCGTGCTGTTCATGTATGGCAACTATGCCGGCGACGTGATGAATTTCGACATGGCGGCCGAGATGGCTGACATGGACGACATCGAGGTGCGCACGGTGCTGACCACCGATGACGTCGCCTCGGCGCCACGCGACCAGCGGCAGAAGCGTCGCGGCGTCGCCGGCAATTTCTTCATCTTCAAGGCGGCCGGTGCCGCCTGCGACCTCATGCTGTCCCTGGACGAGGTCGAGCGCATCGCGCGCAAGGCCAACGACCACACCTTCACCATGGGTGTGGCGCTGTCGCCCTGCTCCCTGCCGCAGACAAGGCGGCCGAATTTCGAAATCGGCGCCGACGAGATGGAAATCGGCATGGGCATCCATGGCGAACCCGGCATCGCGCGCGGCAAGCTCAGGACCGCCGACGCCATCACCGACGAGATGCTGGACAAGATTTTCGCCGAGATGGCGCCGAAGCGCGGCGACAAGGTCGCGGTGCTGGTCAACTCGCTCGGCTCGACGCCGCTGATGGAGCTCTACATCATGAACCGCCGGGTCAAGCAGCGGCTCGACGCACTCGGCGTTTCCATCCACGCGACCTGGGTCGGCAATTACTGCACGTCGCTCGAAATGGCCGGCGCCTCGGTGACGCTTTTTCATCTCGACGAGGAATTGCAGGCCATGCTCGACCACCCCTGCGACTGCGCCATGTTCCGTGCAGGCTGACGAAAGAGTTCCTGTGACCATCGACGCCGCTGACCTGAAGAGAATGTTCGATACGATCGCGGTGGCGATCGAGGCCGACAGGGACCGGCTCTGCCAGCTCGATGGCGTCATTGGCGACGCCGATCATGGCATCGCCATGGAGCTCGGCTTCAATGCCGTGCGCGATGCGCTGGCGTCGCTCGACCTTGCAACGACCGAGCCGACGGCGCTGCTCAACACGGCGGCAAAATCGTTCCTCAATGCCGTCGGGGCCTCGTCAGGCCCGCTCTATGCGACGGCCTTCATGCGCGCCGCTGCAGCCGTCAAAGGCAAGGCGACGCTGGCGGACGCGGACTTCATCGCCCTGTTCCAGGCCATGGCGCAAGGCGTCAAGGATCGCGGCAAGGCGGAACCTGGCGAAAAGACGATGGTCGATGCCTGGCAGCCGGCGGCCGAAGCGGCCGCCGCCGCCAATCTCGCCGGCAAGACTTTGGTTGAGAGCCTCGAGGCGGCCCTTGCCGCCGCCGAGTCCGGTGCTGAAGCGACCAAGGACATGATCGCCGCCAAGGGCCGCTCCTCGCGGCTCGGCGAGCGATCGCTCGGCCACATGGACCCGGGCGCCGCCTCGGCCGTCACCGTCATCGGCGCGATACGCAAGAGCCTGGGTTAGCCCTTCGCCGCGTCGAGCCTGTCGATCGCCTGGACATTGCCGGCAGACGGTCCCTTTTCGTCGAACTCGGAGGCGAGCCAGGTATCGACGATCGCCTTGGCCAGTTCCGGGCCGATGACGCGGGCGCCCATGGTGATGATCTGGGCGTTGTTGGATTTCGCCGCGCGCTCGGCCGAATAGGTGTCGTGGGTAAGCGCTGCGCGGATGCCCGGCACCTTGTTGGCCGAGATCGAGACGCCGATGCCGGTGCCGCAAAACAGGATGCCGCGCTCGTTCTCGCCGTCGATGATGGTCTGGGCGAGCTTTTGCGAGAGGTCGGCATAGTAACCGGCCTGGCTGAGATCGCTGACCGTCAGGCCGGATTTGGTGGCAAGGTGTGCGGCGATGACGTCGAGCAGCGGCTTGCCGGCGCTGTCGGCTCCAATGGCTATTTTCATGGTTTTCCCTTTCGTGTTTGGATGATCTCAGATCGCCGCCGAGGCGCGGCCGAGAATGTCGATGTAGCCATCCGCCTGCCAGGCGGAGCGGCCGATGAACAGGCCGTCAATATTGGGCTGGCCGATCAGTTCGGCCGCATTGCCGGGATTGACGCTGCCGCCATAGAGCACCGGCGGCACGGAAGGCAGCAGGCCGCCGGCCACCGTCTTGATCAGCCCCTGCTGTCTGTCGGCATAGTCGGAGCTCGCCGGAATGCCCTTGTCGCCGATCGCCCAGACCGGCTCGTAGGCGAACAGGATTTTCGCGCCCTTCGCCTCGCCTTCGAGGAATTGCAGCGCGCCCTCGACCTGAGCGGTCAGCACGGCATCGGCCTTGCCGCTTTCGCGCTCGGCAAGCGTCTCGCCGACGCAGATCAACGGTATCAAGCCGTGCTTCACGGCCGCCGCCGTTTTCAGGCCAACGGTGTGGTCGGTCTCGCCGAAATGCCCGCGCCGTTCGCTGTGGCCGAGTTCGACCAGATCGAGCCCACAGTCGCTCAGCATCACAGGTGAAATCTCGCCGGTCCAGGCGCCGGCATCGGCCCAATGCATGTTCTGGGCGCCGACCTTGATGCGCGTCGACGACAGCGCCTGCTTGACCTCGCGCACCGCCGTGAAAGGCGGATGACGAAGGGCTGGATGCGGTCATCGAAACCGGGAATGAATCCGGCCATGCGCTCCGCGAAATCCAGCGCCCCGGCGAGCGTCTTGTTCATCTTCCAGCTTGTACCGACCCAATACACCACAGGTGCTCCTTACTCAGTGCCGAACTTAGTTGCCGACTAGGGCCACCGAGACACCGGCGGCATCGAGCGCTTCGTACAACCCCGGCTCGAGCTCACGACCGGTGAAGACCGTGTCGAACGCCTTGAGGTCGGTGAGAAAATGCAGCGCCGTGCGGCCGAACTTGCCGTGATCGACCAACAGGTATTTGCGGGTTGCCGCTGCCATCATCAGCCGCTTGGCCTGCACCACCTCCTGGTCCTGGTGGAAGGCGGAGGCGCCGTG
Organism: Mesorhizobium kamtschaticum; assembly: GCF_056174585.1. Classification (NCBI taxonomy): domain Bacteria; kingdom Pseudomonadati; phylum Pseudomonadota; class Alphaproteobacteria; order Hyphomicrobiales; family Phyllobacteriaceae; genus Mesorhizobium; species Mesorhizobium kamtschaticum. The sequence continues at coordinate 6,248,751 of NZ_CM149691.1, forward strand.
GATGGCCGATGAGGACAGGAAGGCGACGTCGGCGCGCAGCGATTTGAGCATGTCCTCGGCGAGCAGGCCGAAGAAGCCATGGAACTTCTTGCTGTATTGGCCGCCGAGCGCGATCAGGTTGATGCCGCCCGCCCCGGCCAGTTCCTGGATCACGGCCAGATTGTTGGAGATCACCGTCAGCGGCCGCAAATCGGCGAGATGGCGCGCGATGCCGCCCGCCGTCGAGCCGTCGTCGATGATCACCGTCTGGCCGGGTTCGATCATGGCCACGGCGGCTGCTGCCAGGCGCTGCTTCTCCTCGGTCGCCTGCTTTTGCCGGTAGCGGAAATCGCTTTCGAACAGGCTGCTCGGCTGGATCGAGGCGCCGCCGCGCACCTTGCGCAAAAAACCGCTTTCCTCGAGTTCGTCGAGGTCGCGGTGCACGGTCATCTTGGAGACGCCAAAGCGCAAGGCGAGGTCATCGACGCCGGCCTGACCAGCGTCCATCAGAAAGTCCATGATGCCTTGCCGCCTGATGTCGCTTTTCATCGCTGCCGACCGCCAACGCCGTAGCGCGGCTCCTTGATCACGCCCAAGAGATAACAGCTATCGTCGCAAAAGTATCAGATATTTTGTGATAATGAGATAATTTCTTGGGATATTCCGCTTGCCCCGATCGCGGCGCTGTAACAAGAATTGCTGCCGGGACGGTCTGTCACGGTTGCGGTGGCGCGGAAATCCGGCCAGAAGCATCGGTGGGCTGGACAATGCGCGGACAGTCCGCAACCACCAGGTTTGAAACCAGATACGGGAGACTATTTCGTTGGCTCGCATCACACTGAGACAATTGCTCGATCACGCCGCCGAATACGGCTATGGCGTGCCGGCCTTCAACATGAACAACATGGAACAGGGCCTCGCCATCATGGAGGCGGCGGAAGAGACCAAATCGCCCGTCATCCTGCAGGCAAGCCGCGGTGCGCGCGCCTATGCCAATGACGTGGTTCTGGCCAAGCTGATCGACGCGCTGGTCGAAATCCACCCCGACATCCCGGTCTGCATGCATCTCGACCATGGCAACAACGAAGCCACCTGCGTCACCGCCATCCAGTACGGCTTCACCTCGGTGATGATGGACGGCTCGCTCAAGGAAGACGGCAAGTCGCCGGCCGACTACGCCTATAATTCCGGCATCACCAAGCGCGTCGTCGACATGGCGCATTGGGGCGGCGTGTCGGTCGAAGGCGAGATCGGCGTGCTCGGTTCGCTGGAGAGCGGCGGCGGCGAGCAGGAAGACGGCCACGGCGTCGAAGGCGCGATCAGCCACGACCAGCTCTTGACCGATCCGGAACAGGCGGTGGAATTCGTCAAGGACACGCATGTCGATGCGCTGGCGGTGGCCATGGGCACCAGCCATGGCGCCTACAAATTCTCGCGCAAGCCGGATGGTGCGGTGCTGGCCATGAACGTCATCGAGGAGATCCATCGCCGCCTGCCCAACATGCATCTGGTCATGCATGGCTCGTCCTCGGTGCCGGAGGATCTGCAGGAGATCATCAACAAGTACGGCGGCCAGATGAAGCCGACCTGGGGCGTGCCGGTGGAAGAGATCCAGCGCGGCATCAAGCATGGCGTGCGCAAGATCAACATCGACACCGACAACCGCATGGCGCTGACCGGCGCGATCCGCAAGGTGTTGACGGAAAACCCGAGCGAGTTCGACCCGCGCAAGTACCTGACGCCGGCAATGGCGGCGATGCGGAAGCTCTGCAAGGAGCGCTTCGAGCAGTTCGGCACCGCCGGCAACGCGCCGAAGATCAAGCCGCTGCCGGTCTCGGAAATGGCCAAGCGCTACAAGTCGGGCAGCCTCGATCCGAAATTCGGCTGAGTTCTGGCGACTTCAAATCTGCTGAATTCAACGGGCAGGAGCCGCATCGGCCCCTGCCCGTTTTTCATTTGGCCTTTGGCAGAAGACCGGACCTGCCGGCGTCGATGAACGGCGCCCAGTAGTCGACCGACTCGCGGATCATGGCGACGACCTGATGGTCGACCGGCTCGCGCTCGCGGAACGACAGTTCGAGGCAGATCTCGTTGTCGGTGCCGCCGCCGCGCCGCACCGTCTCCAGCAGTCTTTCCGGCGTGATGCGGCCATCCCTGTTGTAGGTAGCGGTGAACGGCCAATGGCCGCCCTTGTTCATCGACGACTGCTTGATGTGGATGATCGGCGATTTCCTAGGAAACGCTTCCGCCCAGGCATAGGGATCGATATCGGCGGGATTGCTTGAGGTGACGTCGCCATGGTCGATGTCGACCATCATCTCCAGCGGAATGGCCATGCCGGCGGCGTCGATCGCGCGTTGCAGCTGGCGGCAGTTCTCGATGGTGTGGCCGAACTCGCGGCCGACCGACATCGGCTCCCAGAACAAATAGGTCAGGCCGGCCGCCTTGGCATGCTCGGCGACCTCGCGCCAGCAGTCCAGCGCGATGTCGAACAGCCGCTCGCGGCGCTCTGGCTCGTCAAAGTCGCGGTGCGTGAAAATGGCGAATTGCGTGCCCATGCCGCTGGCGCCGAGTTCGGCCGAGATGTCGGCAAAGGTCTTGAACCAGTCGACATAGTAGCGGCGCACATCGGCGTCGGGGTGGCCGAAATGATTGAGCCGGCCGTAGGGGCCGGTCATGCCGGACGTTATGCGCACGCCGGTGCGGTCCAGCGCGCCACGAAACAGGCGGACGAATTTGACGATCGTCGCCGCCGGCCAGCCCGGATTGACGAATTCATGCGTGAGCTGCACGTCCCTTATGCCGATGTCATAGGCGATGGTGTCGATCAAATCGTCCGGATCGGCAAAGCGGTTGACCAGCGGATTGGTGTTGAGGGAAAGCGTGAAGGCCAAGGCCGCTATCCCTCCTCAGCACTGGCACGGGTGGTGACGGCCGTCATTGCAGCGTCGCCCCCTCGCGGTTGAGTTGCTGGCGGTATTTTTCGGCGTCCCAGTTCAGCAGTTCGGCATTCTCTCTCGGGCTGAGATAGTTGACGCGCGCCGCGCTATCGATTCGCGCGGCGACATCGGCCAGGCAACGCGCCATCGCTTCGGCGCCGGCATTGGCATCCCGGCGCATCAGCACGCCCTTGCCGGGAAAGAGGATGGATGTCGGAGCGGAGGCGGTGCGGGCGACGACCGCCGCCGCGTTCTCGGCGGGGCCGGCGATCACCGAGCCGACGCCGAGGAAGATGACATGATCCGGATAGAGGCTGCCGGAAGCCGTGATGCGGCAACTGGCAAGATCGGTCGCGACAGCATGCGCGGCCGCCGAGACCGGCAACCGGTAGTCACTGCCGGTGGCGAGCCTCAGCAGCGCGTCGAGATCGGGCGGCGGAGCCGGTCGCGGCGGTCGCGCCAGCAGCCCGGTCACCCGTTGCAGCAGCAAGGCCGCTTCGCCGACCGTGTCGGCGGCGACCACCAGCCCGTGATTGCCAAGCACGAGCACGTTGGTCGCGGGCTTCAGCCGTTCGGCGATCGCCTGCGCCAGCAGCAGACCGGGCCGACGATAGGGCACGAACGCCCAATCGAGCCCACGCAGGCGCTCCTCCAGCAGCGTTTCGGCATTGGCCTGCACGGCAATCGAAATCGTCTCGACGCAATGGACATGCACGACGATCTTCTGGGGCAGCAGCGCGTGCACCGTCGTCTCGATGGAGGGCCGCAGCTGGCGCGGGTTGAGGTCCGCCAGCGTGAACTGCCCGGCCGTCTCGGCCGCCGGGCTGCGATGCGCCACGGCATCGAGCAACGGCGCCAGCGCGACCGGCACCATGATCTCATCGTCGCGCGCATTCTTCAGCCAGGTGCCGGAGGCTTTGATCCACAGCACGCCGGCCTGCTTGATGGAGGTGTTGCCGCCGGCGCCCTGGACCAGCAGCGGGTCGGCGCCGATGCTGGCCGACAAGGAGCGCAGCATGCGGAATTCCGTGGTGCCGGTATCGACGGGATGGACCATCAGCCTGCCCTCGCCAGCCGGTTCGCGCACCAATGCTCGAAGGCCGCCCTCTCCTCGGCGGACAGATGCAGCCCATGCTTGGTGCGCCGCTCCAAGATGTCGGCTGATGTCACCGCCCATTCCTGATCGAAGAGATAGTTGGCCTCGCGCTCGAAGAAATCCCTGCCGAAGCAGCGCCCGAGTTCATCGAGCGAACGCGCCGCGCCGACCAAAGCCCGTGTCCTGGTGCCGTAGAGCCGGCCGTAGTGCTTGAGCAGCGATGCCGGCATCCACGGGTACTCGCGACCGAGATCGCCGAGAAACTGTTCGAAGTCGGCATTGGCGATGTCGCCGCCGGGCAGATGCGCCTTCGCCGTCCAGGGCTTGCCCATATGGGGAAAGAACGGGGCGATTCTGTCCAGCGCATGCTCGGCCAGTTTGCGGAAGGTGGTGATCTTGCCGCCGAAGACGGAGAGCAGCGGCGCCTGCGTGTCCGGCGCGTCGAGCTCGAAAATGTAGTCGCGGGTGACGGCACTGGGGTTGTCGGCATTGTCATCATAGAGCGGCCGGACGCCGGAGAACGAATAGATGACATCGCCACGCGTAAGGCCGCGCTTGAAATAGCGGTTGAGAACCTTGATGAGGTAATCGATCTCACTCTCATCCGCCGCCACATCCTCGGGCCGACCCTCATAAGGGATGTCTGTGGTGCCGATCAAAGCGAGATCGTTCTGATAGGGGTTGATGAAGATCACACGCTTGTCGCTGTTCTGGATGAGATAGGCCTGCCGCCCCTCCCAGAATTTGGGCACGACGATATGGCTGCCCTTGACCAGGCGCACATTGCGCCTTGAGTTCTGGCCGGCAACGCGGTTGACGATGTCGTTGACCCAGGGGCCGGCGGCATTGATTAGTGCGCGGGCGCGAACGACCGTCCTGATGCCCGTCCTGCCGTCCTGCATCTCGACGACCCAAAGGCCGTTCTCGCGGCGGGCGGCGGTGCAAGCGGTGCGAGTGAAAACCCTGGCGCCGCGCTCGGCGGCGTCGAGCGCATTGATGACGACGAGGCGGGCATCATCGACCCAGCAGTCGGAATATTCGAAGCCGCGCCTGAAGGCGTCCTTGATCGGCGCGCCCTCGGGCGCGGTGCGCAAATTGAGCGTGCGGGTCGCCGGCAGCCGCTTGCGGCCGCCGAGATGGTCGTAGAGGAACAGGCCGAGCCGCACCAGCCATGCCGGCCGGTCGTCCGGGCTGTGCGGCAGCACGAAGCGCATCGGCCAGATGATGTGCGGCGCCGATTCCAGCAGCACCTCGCGCTCGATCAGCGCCTCGCGCACCAGGCGGAACTCGTAATATTCGAGGTAGCGCAGGCCGCCATGGACGAGCTTGCCCGAGCGCGAGCTGGTGCCTTCGGCAAGATCGTCCTTTTCGCACAGGATGACCGAAAGGCCGCGGCCCGCGGCATCGCGCGCAATGCCGGCGCCATTGACGCCGCCGCCGATGACAAAGAGGTCGACGATTTCAGGACCGCCGTTCATGTCGCCGTGGCCTCGATGCCGATGTGATGCGTCATGGCGGCTGCCTCAGCACGGATTGACCGGAGGCAGTCCGGCGAGATAGCGGCGCACCTCCTCGGCGGCTTGTTCGGCGGCATAGGTGACGGTGCGCACCGAAGCGCCGGCGATGTGCGGCGTCAGCGTCACATTGGGAAGCTGCAGCAAAGGCCAGTCGGCAGGCACCGGCTCGACCGCGAACGTCTCCAGCATGGCGCTGGCGATCTGGCCTGAAACAAGCGCCTCGTAGAGCGCGTCATAGTCGACCAGCGGCCCGCGCGCGGTGTTGACGAAGATCACGCCAGGCTTCATCCGCGCGATGGTGTCCTTGCCGATCAGGCCGCGCGTCTCCTCGGTCACCCGCGAATGCAGCGTGACGACATCGGAGCGGGCAAGGAGATCGTCCAGCGCGACAAGCTCGACGCCGGCATTTCGGTCTTCGGCGCTCAACTGCACATAGGGATCGCTGACCAGGACATGGCAACCGAAGGCACGCAGCAGGCGCACCACCTTCGTGCCGATATTGCCATAACCGACGACGCCGACCGTCATTTCGCTGAGTTCGCGGCCGGTGCGGTCGGCGCGGTAGAGATCGCCGCGCCACTCGCCCTTGCGCAAGGCTTCGTGGCCGACCCGGATCAGCCGCGTCTCGGCCAGGATGGCGCCGATGGTGAACTCGGCGACGGCGGTCGCGTTGCGGCCGGGCACATTGACCACGGTGATGCCGTGCGCCCTGGCAGCAGCCATGTCGATGTTGATCGGGCCGCCGCGCGAGACCGCGACCAGCTTGAGCGCGGGCAGGCGTCGCATCATTCCCTCTGACAGCGGAGCCAACTGGGTGACGAGGATCTCGGCATCGCCGATGAAGTCGACGACCTCGTCGGGATGGCCAAAGTACTCCTTGACCTTGTCGAGGCCGAGCACCGGATTGCCGAATTCCATCGGCTCGTCGGGCCAGGCTGTCTGCAATGTCCTGATGTCGAGGTCGCCAGTCGCGACCGTCTCGATTTTGGCGCGAAACACCTCCGGGAGCATGAAGTTGTCGCCGATGATCGCTATTGTCTTACGCATACTCGACTTCTCAATTTGCCTGCACTGAAGCCATTGCGCGCCAGACCGGCCGCAACGCCTGGTGCGCCAACATGTAGGACGGGGTCATCTTGTCGTAGATCGCGGCGAGGCTGCGGTCGCTCGGCTCGGCCTCGCCAAGCAGCGGCGTCACCCATTCGTCGACGCACGCATCCATGGACGGGTAAAGACCGACGCAGACCGCGGCGATCATTGCCGCGCCCGCCGCGCCCGCTTCCTCGCGCGCGCTGGTGCGAATGTCGGCGCCCACCGCCGCACCCAGGATCTTGCGCAGCGCCGGGCTTCGGGCGGCGCCACCGGTAAGGCGAACTTCGCGCGGCAGAGGCCCCATGGCGGCGTAGCAATCGCGCGCCGCGAAGGCCAAGCCTTCGAAGACGGCGCGGACGAGATCGGCATAGCCGTGCCGCGACGAAATGCCGACGAACCCTGCCCGCGCATTGGCATCGACGAACGGCCCCCGCTCACCCGCCTCCGACACATAGGGCTGGTAGAGCAGCGAGGCCGGCTGCGCGGCCGCGATCCAGGCGTCGACCAGCGCGATCATCTCGCCATTGCTGCGCGAAATGCCTTGCGAGGCGAGAATCCCGGAGGCCAGCCCAAGCACCCAGTCGATGTTGAGCGTCGCCGCCATGTTCGACTGCATCTGCGCGAACACGCCGGGCGCCGGCATTGCCATTGTATAGCCGGTCGCCGCTTCGTTGAGCTGCACATCGTCGGGGGTCTCGGCCAGCCGCATATGCATGCCGGTGGAGCCGATGATCGAGCAGCCGGGTTTGCGCTCGCGATCGAGCAGGCCGGCACCGAGCGCGGTGCAGACGACGTCGACATAGCCAAGCACCACCGGCGTACCAGCCAGCATTCCGGTGGCGTCGGCGGCTGCCTGCGACAGCCCGGTGCTGTGCCTGGTGCCATCGACGATCGGCGGCAGCAGATGCCTGAGATCGGCGACGCCAAGCACGTCGAGCACCTCGTCGCTATAGTCGCGGGTGTGGAAATCGCCGAAGGTGAATGTTCCCTCGGACGGATCGGTGGCGCGTTCGCCGGTCAGCCTGAAATAGAGCCAGTCCTTGCAGTGGAAGGCGGTCGCCGCCTTGCCGAGCATTTCGGGCATGGTGCGCTTCATGAAGACGAATTGCGAACCCTGCTGGCAGGCGGCGAGACCGCTGCCGGTCTTTTCGAAGCGGAGCCGGTCCTCGGGCCGCGCGCGGGATTTCTTCGACGACGGCGGCGGCGCGCGCGTCGAGCCAGAGCCAGCCCTTGGCCACCGGCTCGCCCTTGTCGTCGATCAGCCAGGTGCCGTCGCCTTGCCCGGTGACCGCGATCGCCACCGTCCGGTTGGCAAGGTCCGGCATCTTGTCGGCGAGTTGGCGCAAGGTTGTAGCGGCATCGCTCCATGTGCGCGCCAAATCCTGTTCGGCGCCGCCGCCCGGCAGCGTTTCATAGTGGTTCGGCAGTGCTGCGGCGGCGATCTGCCGGCCGGCCGTGTCGAAGGCTATGGATTTGATGACGGAGGTGCCGGCATCGATGCCGATCATGACGTCGCGCATCAGGCAAGCTCCATGCCGTGCGAGATCGCCTCACCGCTCGCCTGGTCGAAGACATGCAAGTTCTTCGGATCGATGCTGACATTGATCGGCGCACCAAGGTCGAGGCGGGTGCGGTCATGTTCGACGAGAACCAGCGAGCCGCCGGCGAAGTCGGCGGCGATATGGGTCTGGTCGCCGAGCCATTGGTTGGCCGAAACCCTGGCGGGAACACCCTCCTTCGAGCGCCGGACCGCGTAGGGCCTGATGCCGATGACGACCCGCTCGCGGCTGAGCAGTTGATCGCGAACCGGAGCGCTGAAGGCGTCCTTGTCGTAGTCGAGCGACAGGCCGTCGGGCAGCCTGAGATTGATGCGGCCGGCGGCGGTCCCGACATAAGCCTCGAAGACGTTCATCGGCGGTTCGCCGACAAAGGTGCCGGTGAACAGGTTCGCCGGGCGCTCCTTGATTCGGTCCGGCGTGTCGAACTGCTGCAACACGCCGCCTTCCATCACCGCGATGCGGTCGGCAAGCGCATTGGCCTCGGTCTGGTCGTGGGTGACCAGGATCGCGGTCAGGCCGCGCTCCTTGATGAAGTGCTTGATGCGGCCACGCAATACGGCGCGCAGCTGCGGTTCGAGCTGCCCCATCGGCTCGTCCAGGAGATGCAGGTCGGCCTCGCGGATCAGCGCCCGGCCAAGGCTGGCGCGCTGCTGCTGACCGCCGGAGATGGAGCTGGGGTAGCGCTCCAGTATGTCCTCGATCTCGAGCAGTTTGGCGATGCTGGCGACCTTGGCGTCGACCTCGGCCTTCGGCAGCCTCGCCGCCTTGAGCGCGAAAGCCATGTTCTCGCGCACGGTCAGCGGCGGATAGAGCGAGTAGCCTTCGAACGCCATCGCCACATTGCGCTTGACCGGCGCCAGAGTGTGCACCTTGCGGCCGGCGACGGCGATCTCGCCGCGCGACACGTCCTCGAAACCGGCGATCATGCGCAGCGTCGAGGTCTTGCCGCAGCCCGACGAACCGAGCAGGGCGACGATCTCGCCCTTGGCGATTGCCATGGTCAGGTTCTTGACGGCGTGCACGCCCCGGTCGATCGGACCATAGAACTTGTCGACACCTGAAATGGTGAGTGCGCTCTGGCTCATGCCGCTTCTCCATTGCGCAAAGCAACGACGTTCTTCGAACCGATGCGCTCGCCGCTGGCGTGATCGAACAGCAAGGCGCTCTTGCCGTCGACGGCGATATGGGCCTTGCCCTCGCTGCGCCCCGGCGTTCCGGCCGGGCGCGAAACCAGGATCTCGCGACCGCGCACGGTGCGCACCAGCGTGACGATCTTTTCGTTGAGCGGCGTTTCGGCCTCGACCGTCACCGGAATGGCGCCGGGGGTGCTTTCCTCAACGAAGCTCAACGCTTCCGGCCGCAAGCCGATCACACAGTCGCGGCCGACCGCCGTGTCGTAAGCGCCTGCCAGATGGACCTGGACATTGGAGAGGCCGACATAAATCCCCCTGCTATCCCGCGCGGGCTTGACGTCGAGCAGGTTGATGGTCGGGTCGCCGAACAGCCGCGCGATCTCGATATTGGCCGGCTCGCGATAGATCTGCTCGGGCGTGCCGAGCTGCCTGATGACGCCTTGCGACATGACAGCGATGCGGTCGCCGAGCGCCATGGCTTCCTTGTAGTCCTGGGTGACGTAGACGACGGTGGCGCCGCGATCGGCAAGCAGGCGCGGCAGCTCGAGCCGCATCTCGAAGCGCAGCTTGGCGTCGACATTGCGCAAGGGATCGTCGAGCAGCAGAAGCGGCGGCGAGCCGACCAGGGCGCGGGCGAGTGCCGTGCGTTGCTTCTGGCCGTTGGAGAGCGCGCGCGGCTTGTGGGAGAGCACATGGGCGATCTTCAACAGCTTGGCGACGCTCTCGACGCCGGCCTTGATGGCGCCTTGCGAGGAACGCTTGGCCTCCAGCGGCGTGGCGATGTTGTCGAAGGCGGTCATATGCGGAAACAGCGCGAAATTCTGGAACGCCATGCCAATGCCACGGAACTCCGCATCGACATCGGTCATGTCGTCGCCGCCAATGAATATCTTGCCCTCATCCGGATCGATGACGCCGGCAACGAGCCTAAGCAGCACCGTCTTGCCGGCGCCGGACGGACCGAACAGCACAAGGGTTTCGCCATCGGCCACGGTCAACGACAGATTGTCGAGGACAGTCTGGCTCTTGTAGCGCTTGACGATGTTTCTGAGTTCGAGGCTGGCCATATCTATCCTTTCACCGCACCGAGCGAGAGGCCTTCGACCAGATAGCGCTGTGCATAGAGGGCGAGCGCCAGCGTCGGCGTGATCGAGAGCACGATGGCCGCCGAGATCTGGCCGTACTGGATACCCGAGGAGGTGATGAAGGCAAGCGCGCCGACCGTCACCGGCTGCTTGTCGGCCGAGGCCAGCACCAACGCGAAGACGAAATTGTTCCAGGCGAAGATGAAGGCAAGCAGGCCGGCGGCTGCGATGCCGGGGCCGGCGAGCGGCAGCGCGATCTTGCGGAAGGTGGCGAACCAGGAATGGCCGCCGATGCGATAGGCATATTCGATGTCGGCGGGAATATCCTCGAAATAGCCGCGCACGATCCACAAGATCAGCGGCAGGCAGATCAGCTGGTAGACCCAGATCAGCCCGATATAGGTGTTGGCGAGCCCAAGCTTCTGGAAATAGAGGGTGAGCGGCAACAGCACCAGGAGCGCCGGCGCGAACTTGAACGACAGCAGCGTGAACGCGATGTCCTCCGAGCCGCGAAACTTGTGCCGCGCGAAGGCGTAGGCCGCCGGCACGCCAAGCAGCAGCGCGACCGCCACCGAGGTTGTCGACAGGAACACCGAATTCCAGAGGTTGCGCATGAAGGCGATGTCGAGCGTGCCGGCGGCGGTGATCAGCTTGCCGGTGATCAACGCCGTGTAATTGGCGAGCGTCGGCTCGAAGATCAGCTGCGGCGGAATGCGCAAAATGGTCTCGTTGGTCTGGAACGACATCATGAAGATCCAGACGATCGGGAACATGAAGAAGATCACGACCAGCGTCAGTGCCACGCCGCGCAGGATGCGTTCGAGAAGCGAGGTGTGTTCCATCCCGGCCTCCTATGCCTGGCCACGGGCGCGTTCGCGCAGCCGCAGCCAGTTCTTGATGAAGATGTTGGAGAGGAAATAGGTGATCGCCCACAGGATGATCATCAGCGCCGCCGAGCGGCCGACATTGGTCGACTGGAAGAAGTTGAGATAGGCCTCGACCTGGAACACGGTCAGCGTGTCGCCCGGTCCGCCTTGGGTCATGGCGTAGATGATATCGAACTGCTGGATGGAATCGAGCAGGCGAAACAAAGTCGCGGTCAGGATGTAGGGCGTCAGCATCGGCAGCGTGATGCGGAAGAAGACGAAACTCCTCGGCACGCCATCGAGGGCCGCCGCTTCGAAGGGCTGCGTCGGCAGGCTGCGCAGGCCGGCGAGCAGCAGGATCATGATGAAGGGCGTGTAAACCCAGATGTCGACGAGCACGACGGTGAACAGCGCTGTCGACGGTGACGACGCCCAGCGGAAATCCTGCAGCCCGATCAGGCTGGCGAGATAGCTGAGCACACCGAAGCCGGGATTGGTCATCAGCTTCCACATCAGCGCGGCAAGTGCGGGCGCCGTCATCAGCGGCATCAACAGCATGATCGAGATGAAATTGTTCAGCGTCGAGCGCTTCTGCAGCAGCAGGGCGATGGCGAGGCCGAGCAGCAGTTCCAGCACGACGGTGGTGCCGGCATAGAGCAGCGACACCTTCAGCGTGTTCCAGAATTTCGGGTCGGTGAAGAAGGAGATGTAGTTGTCGCCCCAGTTGAATTGCCGCGCCCAGGGCTGGCTCAGCCGGTAGCGCTGGAACGAGTAGACGACCGAGGTCAGGAACGGGATCAGAATGCCGATGCAGACGAGCAAGGCCGGCAGGCTGAGCACATAGGGCAGCACCCGCTTGCTGATCCTGAAGCCGGATGGCTTGGGCCTTTGCGATACCACCGCAGTCATCGAGCTGCTCCGTTGTTGCTGTCGCTTAGCCCTGCCGGCCGCCTAAGGGAGCAAGGCGACCGGTCGGGCGAAATAGCGGCCACCTTCCGGCACCGCATCGCAAACGTCAAAAGGTGTGACGGGGGCCGGTCCGCCAAGCAGGCCGGCCCTCGTAGCGACTTAACCGAGGCCGGCTTCCTTGAGCTGGCCGTTGATGCTTTCGGCGAGCTTGTCGAGACCCTCGTCGACCGGCACTTCCTTGGCCACCATCTTCTGCAGCGTCGCCGCCCATTCGGTGGTGAGGTCGAAGAACAGCGGCTGTGCCGTGAACTTGATCGAGGCGCCCGGCGCCGAGGCGTCGAACATCTCGACATAGCCCGGATAGCTCTTGTTCAGCTTGTCGCGGAACCCCTGGTCCTTCCAGACCGACTGGCGGACGGGATTGACGAAGTCCATCTTGGTCGCTCCGAACAACCCATGCTCCGGCCCGGAGGCCCATTGCATGAAGTACCAGGTGGCGTCCTTGTCCTTCGAGAAGTTGGACATTGCCAGCGACCAGATCCAGATGTTGGGTGTCGCCGCCTTGGCTGCCGGATTGGCCTTGAAGTTCGCGAAAGCGAGCTTGCCGGCCATCTTGTTGTCGCCGCCATTCATGAAATAGCCGAGGATATCGGCGTCGAAGATCATCGCCGAGGCGCCGGCGCCGAGATCGGTACCGACCTGGTACCAGGTGTAGGTCGACCAGTCCTTGGGGCCGCTCTCCTGGATCATCTGCACCCACTGCTTGTGGAAGGCCTTGGATCCGGCGGTGTTCATGGCGGCCGACAGTTTGCCGTCGGCCGACACGTTCAGATCCTTCTGGTCGAAATTGGCATAGGCCGACAGGAAGCCCGGATGGATCGTCGCCCAGGAGCGCGAGCCACGCACGCCGATGCCGTAGACGCCGCCACCGACATCCTTGGTGAGCTTGGCCGCCGCGGCAACCATCTCGTCCATGTTGCCGGGAATGGCGACGCCGGCCTTGTCGAACATCGCCTTGTTGTAGGTGATGTTGTTCTGTTCAAAGCCCCACGGAATGCACCACTGCTTGGCGTCGTCCGAACCCAGCGCGCCGCCTGGCTTGCCATTCCAGGCACAGGAGTTCTTGACGCCGGGCAGGAAGTCGTCCCAGGCGTATTTCGGGTTGGTCTTGGCCGGATCCTTGATCCATTCGTTGAGGTCGGTGATCCAGCCGGCCGGGCCGTAGGTCCAGGTCATGTAGGCGCCGGTCATGAAGGCATCGTATTCGGGCGAGCTTGCCGAAAGTGCTGCCGTGACCTTGTCGAAATAGACGTCTTCAGGAAACACGTCGTAGACGACTTCCATGCCGGTCAGTTTCTTGAAGTTTTCGAGATCGGCGATCATCGCATCGGCATAGGGATGCTTGTTGAGCAGGAGCTTGATGGTCTTGCCCTTATGCGCCTGCCAGTCGAAATCCGCGGCCAGCGCCCGGGTCTGTCCCAGGTTGAGCAGGGTACCGGCGGTGCCGGCGGCAAGGCCCATCGCACCCAGGCCCTTGATCAGCCCGCGACGGTCGACTTGTCCGCGCAGGAAGGCGTCAATGAGGTCTTTCTCTTTCTCATGCATTTCGTTTTCTCCTCCACAGGGTAGTTTCAACCAAACTGATACCGGCTACCCGACCGGCGTCTCTTCCACGAGCGATCGCGCCGTCCGCTCGTCTGTTATCAGGCCCTTGAGATAGCGGCCCTCCAGCACCGACTTGATAGCGCGAACCTTGATCTTGCCGCCGGCGACGGCGACGATGCGGCGGCTGGCAATGTCCTCGCGCGTCAAGGCCAGCGCCCGGTCGGAAACGGTCGTCGCCACCGCCTTGCCGGCCTCGTCGAAGAAATGGCCGAGCAATTCGCCGACGCCTCCATTGCGGCGGATCTCCTCCATCTCGCCCTTTTCGATCATGCCGGTGGCAACCAGCGACGCCTCGCGTTCGGCGGTGCCGATGCCGGCGAACAAAAGGTCGGCGGATTTGGCGAGATCGAAGACCTCGCTGATGCCTTTCTGCCCAAGCAGGACGGTGCGGTCCTCCGCCGTGTTGGCGAACATCGGCACCGGCATGACATAGGCTTCAGCGCCGGTGCGTTCGGCCAGGCGGTGGATGACATCGTGCGGGTTGGCCGAGAATTTCCGCGTCAGGCCGCCGAGCAGCGAGACGAAGCGAATCTTGTCGGTCGAGGTGCGCGGCAGATATTCCACGCAAGCTGCCAGCGTGCGACCATGGCCGACGCCGATCAGCGCCTCCTCGCCGCGCTCGATCTCGCGCTTGAGGAACTGCGCGCCGGCAATGCCGAGCGCCTTGAGCGGCAGATCCTCGGAATCGAAGTCCGGAACCACCTCGCAATAGTCGAGGCCGTAGCGGCGGGACAGCTCGTCCTCAAGCTCGACGCATTCCGACACTTCGCCGTCGATATAGACCTTCACCAGCCCTTCCTGGTTGGCCTTGGTGATGAGGCGATGGGCCTTGAGGCTGGTCAGCCCCAGCCGCTTGGCAACCTCGGACTGGGTGAGCCCGCCGGCATAGTGAAGCCACGCGGCACGTGTCGCCATGCTGGTTTCATCGTCGCGCAGGAGACCGTTGCCGAACCCTACCATTTCCACCCTTTGATATTTTTATCAGTTGATGCAAAATTTTTCACAAGGCGCGATCAGAGTCAAGCGACCGCTTGGCACAAATCACGACATGACGGCCGAAGCAGGCTTCGGTCGTCTGTCTGGCGATGTCAGTGAATGGTGATGCGAGGAGCCGCATCCGGCGTGCAGGTCAGCATCGCCGGCTCTTCAAGCCCGGTTTTGGATTGCCGCTTTTGATTACGCTAGGCGCGTGAAGAGCGCGTTTTACGCGCCGGCCTCGGGACTGTCGGTCTCGGCACGAACCAATTTGATGTCGGCCCCGGCCGCCCATGCGCCGATATCCTCGCGCCGCAAGGCCGCCGCCATCATGTCTGGAAACAGATCCGGCGTGCAGGCGAAGACCGGAATGCCGAGCGCTGCCACCGAGCCTGCCATCTTCGGGTCATAACCCGGCCTGCCCTGATCGGTCAGCGCCAGCAGCACCACGACATTGACGCCGGAGCGAACCAGTGCCGCCAGCCGCTGCAGCAATTCCTGGCCGTTGCCGCCTTCATAGAGGTCGGTGATCAGCACCATATGCGACTTGGTCGGCCGTTCGATGCGGTCGGCGCAATAGGCGACGGCCTGGTTGATGTCGGTGCCGCCGCCGAGCTGTACGCCGAACAGGACTTCGACGGGGTCGCTGAGCTCCTCGGTCAGGTCGACGATGGCCGTGTCGAAGCAGACGAGCTTGGTGCGCACCACCGGCAAGGAGGCCATCACCGCGGCGAAGATCGAAGCGTAGATCACCGAACTTGCCATCGAGCCCGACTGGTCGACGCACAGCACGACCTCGTCCAGATCGACCAGCCTGCGCTGCTTGCGCATGAAGCCGACCAGCTTCTCCGGCACGATGGTCTTGTGCTCGGGCTGGTAATGGCGAAGGTTGGCCGAGATGGTGCGCGGCCAGTCGATGTCGCGCTGGCGTGGGCGGTTGGTGCGCTGCGACCGGTCGAGCGCGCCACGGATCGCCTCGGCTGTCTTCTGTTCCAGCCGCTGCATCAGCTTGGCAACGATGTCGGCGATGATGGTGCGGGCGATATCCTTGGTCTTGGCCGGCATGACCGAGCGCAGCGAGATCAGGTCGGCGACGAGATTGACGTCGGCCTCAATCGCCTTGAGGAATTCCGGCTCCATCAGCATCTGCTTCAAATTGAGCCGCTCAAAGGCATCCTTCTGGACGATCTGGACGACCTGGGCGGGAAAGAACGATCTGATATCGCCCATCCACTGCGCCACCTTCGGCGCCGAGCGACCAAGCCCGCCGCGCCGCTTGCGCGGATCGGCAGCCGCATCGCCGGCGCCATCGCCATAGAGTGCATCGAGCGCCGCCGACAGCCGCTTGTCGGTATCGGACAGCGCTGAAGAGGTTTCGTCATCGGCGCCGATCGCCAGGCGCCAGCGGCGCTCCCGTCCGTCGCCGGCCGGCTCGGTTTCGCTGATGTCGGCCTCGTCATCCATTGCCATTCTCGCTCATCAGCAAGGGTCCAAGCCGTTCCAGATGCCGGCGCCAGGCCTCGTCGCCGCCGGGCGTCGGTGTCAGCCCCACTGGCAGGCGCCTGGCGCGGCCGAGGACTGCCTCGATCAGCCGCCGCCGCTCCATCGAGTCCAGATGCGAAAAAACCCGGCGCAGCAGTGGCAGATGCGCGATGAAAGCGTCTTCGTCGAGCGATTTGAGCCAGGCATCGACCGCTCCGCGCAGGCCCTCGTCATAGATCAGCCGCTGACCGGCGGTGCTGAAGAAGCCCTCGAAGAACCCTGCGGCCTCGGCGACCGGCGTGCCCGGCGACAGGCGCCGCGCGATCAGGCCTGCCGCGGCGTCGGCGGACAGATGGCCGGCCTCGTAAAGCAGATGCGCGGCACAGCCGGCCACCAGCGCCGTCGATCGCGATCCGTCGAGCACGGCCGCCAATCCATTGCGCCAGGCGTCCAGCACGTCCTGTTCCGGCTCGACCAGCTTGATCGCCTCGTCGGCCCTGCGCATGGCGCCGACCAGCGCCGTCGAAGCCTGGGCATCGAGGTCGCGGGCGGCATAGGGAAGCGCGATGCCGCCTTCGACGATCAGCCGCTCCAGCAGACCGGACAGGCGGGCCGTTTCGGTCTTGCGGGCTTCGCCATAGCGGATGATGTCGGCAAGCGGCGGCACCGATGCCAGGATTTCCAGGCATTCGCTGCTGCGCGCCGCCCGCTCCTCCAATGTGGCCAGCCCTGCCGTCGAGGCTTCCGACAGGTTGGCCGTGATGGCACCTTGAACCAGTGCCGCCAGTGCATCGAGCGATGTCGCTGCGGAAATCATCTGGATCAGCCGGCCATTGGCCGCCTTTTCGATGGTTGGCCCATGGACCAAGTTCTCGACCAGGCGAACGGCATATTCCGGCTCCCACGCCAGCGTCCAGCGCTCGCGAAACGTGCCGCGGCTGCGGCCGCTGTCGGTCAGTCTGCCCCAATGCACGCCAAGCACGTTCAGCCGGTGCAGCAGGGTCGAGCGGAACAGCCCGCTGTCGCTGCGCAGGTCGACCGACAGTTCGCGCGCCAGCGCCTCGGGCTTCAGCCGCGCCGCCTTCTGGTTGCGTTGCAGATCCTCGATCAGCGGCGCCAGCGGGGTGTCGGGTGGAATTTCACCGACATCGGCGCCCAGCAGCAGTTCGGCTTCGACCAGCGCCCACAGCACCGCTTCGCCGTTGAACAGAGCGGCAATCGCTGCATCGCGCAATTCCTCGAAGCCAGGCTTTGGCCGCTCGCGGATCACGGCCAGCGTACGAGCCAACCTTTCGGCTTCGATCAGCGAGGCGGTCGAGACCATGTGTCCCTTTGCCCGCAGCACTGCGGCGATCATGGCGAGCCACAGGATTGCGGCGTCGTGGCGGCCCCGCGTGCGCCACAGATGCTTGCACCAGCCGGGCGCGACGACACCGGCGCCATAACCGAAGCCGAGCGCCAGGCGCGGCCCGGTCCATGGCGCCCAGGTCATCGTGCTCTTGCGCCGGGCCAGCCCCTTGAGCAGGGCCTGGTCTTCCTTGAGCGGACGCGTCGCCTGCAGTGCCGGCACATGGAAGGCGCCGCAGACGACAGCGATCGACCCGTCGAATTCCTTGCGCGCGGCGGCGATTTCAAGCCGCATATGGGCTTCGCGTTTTGCCTCGAATTCGGCAAGCGGACCTTCGCCCTGGCGCAGCGTCGTCATCGCATCGGCTATTGCGGCGAAGATGGGACCCGGCTCAGGATTCTGCTCGATGATGTCGGCCCACCAGCTCTCGCCATCTTCATAGCCGGCGGCCTGCGCCAGGGTTCCAATCGGGTCACGCAGATGCGGTGCCGTCTCGGTCTCGACGGTGACCTCCGTCCCGTCGGCATCGGCTATTTCCGTGGCCTCAGCCGGTGCGACCCGGGCCGAAGACGGCAGGTCGATGAACCGGACCGTCGCGTTGTTGGCGACGGCCCACAGCGTCGCCTGATATTCCGGCGAGAACTCGGCAAACGGCCAAAAACTCGTCGAGGCCGGATCGTCTTCGGGATAGCACAGCAGCGCCACCGGCGGCTGCATTTCGGGGTGGGCGAGCAAGGGCAGCAGCGCCGAGGCATCGGCCGGCCCTTCGATCAGCACGGCGATCGGTTTCAACTCCTGCAGCGCCTGCACCAGGCTGGCGGCGGAGCCGGGCCCGTGATGGCGGATGCCGAAATAGGAAACGTCGCCTGATGCCATGGCGTCAGATCGCTGCGTTCAAGGCCGCGTAATAGCCGGCATAATCGGGTCGCTTCTTGAGCACGGTCTCCAGATATTCCTCCAGCACCAGTTTGTCCTGCACCGGATCTTTCACGATCGCGCCGACAAGGCTGGCCGCCAGACCTTCGGCGCCGAGCTTGCCGCTGTCGAACCAGGCCGCCTGGCTGAGGCCGCCAACCATGGTGGCGATCGCCTCGGCCGTGGACAGCGAACCGGACGGCGTCTTCAACGTCACCTTACCGTCGGCTGTCGCACCCGAGCGCAATTCGCGAAAAATGGTCAGTACACGGGCGATCTCCTCGCCGACATTCTTCGGCACCGGCAGGTCGAGACCGCCAGCCATCTCGCCGACGCGCTTGGAGACGATCGCCACTTCCTCCGCCATGTCTTCAGGCAAGGGCAGCACGACGACATTGAAGCGGCGCTTCAGCGCCGAGGACAGCTCGTTGACGCCCTTGTCGCGATTGTTGGCGGTGGCGATGATGTTGAAACCGCGCTGCGCATAGATCGAGGTGTTGAGTTCCGGGATCGGCATCATTTTTTCGGACAGCACGGTGATCAGCGTATCCTGCACGTCCGAGCCCATGCGCGTCAGTTCCTCGAGGCGGCAGAGCTTGCCGTCCTGCATGGCGCGGTAGAGCGGCGTCGGCACCAGCGCGTCCTGGCTGGGGCCCTTGGCCAGAAGCTGCGCGTAGTTCCAGCCATAGCGGATCTGGTTCTCGTCGGTGCCGGCCGTGCATTGCACGATCAGCGTCGAGTCGCCCATGATGGCGGCGGCGAGATGTTCCGACACCCAGGATTTGGCGGTGCCGGGAACACCGAGCAGCAACAGGGCGCGGTCGGTGGCGAGCGTCGCCACGGCGGTTTCCATCAGCCGGCGCCGGCCGACATCTGGGCGTTATCAGCGTGCCGTCGTCGGCCTTTCCGCCAAGCAGATAGGTCAGCACCGCCTTTGGCGACAGGCTCCAGCCGGCGGGCCTTTGCCGGTCGTCGTTGCGCGCGAGCGCTTGCAATTCGCCGGCGTAGGCCTGCTCGACCGGAAGACGGATGGCTGCGTTCATTTGCTGTTCTCCGGATTGATCATGTGATGGTTCAAGGCGCGGTCAGGGATGCGTTGAGGCGCAGAAGACCGAGCGAAGGTGCTGCCGGCGCCATACCGGCCGCGACGACATCGCCGATCAATTTTTCCGCCGCCGCCGCTGTGGCGAGAAAGCCCAGCGTTTCCAGAAGCTGGTCGACGCCGCGCTTCACGGCGTCATCGTTTCCCGCGACAGCGGCGCGCAGCGCCGGCAGCGTCTTGCCGTTCGTCAGGTCGGCCCAGTCCAGCCAGCCTGCTTCGACGCCCTCGGCCAGGCTGAGCGCACCGAGATATTGCGTGTCCTTCAGGATCAGCCTGACCAGGACACGCTGCCGGCGACTGTCCAGGCGCGGCATCAAATGCAGGACGAAAAGCGCCGGTTTGCCGCCCTCAGCGACAAGCGTATCGGCCATGTGCGTGACCGCGGTGTCACTGCCCGACGCGGCGACCATGCGGGCGACAAGGATATCGACGTGGTTGTCGGCGCCGAACTGCCACGCGCCGATGAAGTCGGATTCGGTGACGCCGAAGCGCGCGGCAAGATCGACCAGGTTGCAGGTCTCGAACAATTCGGCGCGGCGTCGTTCCTGCGCCGGCGATCTCAGTGTTGCCGGCGTGTAGGTGGTGCGGCGGCGGATGAAGCCGGATTTGCCTTCCGTGATGAAGGCGGCGAGTTCGGCCGTGGGATTTTCCGGCCCGCCATCGCCTGGCTGGCCAAGCTGCCCCAACCGCGCCAGCAGCCGGCCGGCCAATTCGCGCACCTTGCCGGAACGATCGGCGGACAGGCTCTTCAGGAAGGGCACGTCATCGGCCCCCAGGCCGAAATGCATGAGTGCTATGAACGCAAGCCTGATCTCCGCCGGCTCGGCCGATCCCTTGGTCTCGATCAGTTGCCGGGCTACAGCCGGCGCGGTGCGGCGCATATCGGCCAGCGCACTGCGGCGCGCGGCGGGATAGAAATCGTCCCAATTCTGCGCCGTCAGTTGCTCACGTCTCGTGTGTTTTTCGCCATCCACGCCAGCCTGCCAGTCGATCCACGGCGCATAGACGTCCGGACTGGTCTGATCCGACGCGGCCGGCATCCAATCCATCGGATGCAGCACGAAGCCGCGGCTGGCGACGAGCGCCACCACACGCGACTTGCCTCTCGCGTCGACGGCGTGCTTCAGCGCCGCCCGCAACAGCGGCCGCAACCGCTCAGGCAGCATCGGCAAGGCAAGTTCAGGCAGCGGCGGGCGCCGCTTCAGCGTCTTTGGTGCTGCCGGCCGCAAGGCAATTTCGAGGGCTTGCGCGGCGATTGCCAGCAGCCGGCGCTCACGCTCGTCGGGGTTTGCGCCAGCGGCGATGTCCTTCCAGGCGGCCGGAGCCAGGTCAAAGCTGGTGCCGCCGGTGATCCAGCAATCGCGCATGGTCGCGAGACCCGTCTGCTCGATCTCGTTCACGACAGATCTAGCCTCCCGAACCCGCTTTGCGCCGCCAGCAGATGAAGTCGGCTGCCGCTCCAAAGCGCTGCCGTTGCCACGAGGTCCAGCCCAAGTAGCGTCGGGTTCACGGTATCGGCGATCGGCAAGGCGATGCCGTGCGGATCATCGGCGGACTGCCACCAGGCATCGCCGCGATCGTCGAGCAGGATCGCGCCGGGCGGCAGCATGACGGGACAGTCGGTGAGCCAGGGGGCCGTGTCCTGGTGAGCGACATGGGCGGCGAGCGGATCGGCCGCGTCAAAGCCGAAATCCGGCCATTGCCCTGACGATACATCGCCCTTGCGCTCGACCACCAGCGCCCGCAGCGGCTGGCGTGCCGGATAAAAGACCAGCCTTGCATCGAAGCGATCGCCCGGCGTGAACGCGTTGGACCGACGGCCGGCGGAGGCCGGGAAATAGTCGAGCAGCAGGGCGAATCGCGGACTGGCGCTGTTCAGATCGAGCAGCCAGGTCGAATGGCTGACAAGACCATCGCGGCGCGTCTCGATCTTCTCGCCGAGCACCTCCCAGACGCTGTCGACCTGGATCGCGTCGGAATTGGCAAGAACTTGCTCGCGGCTTTCCGAAGTCGATACCAGCCGCCGCAGCTCGGCGTCGTCAGGTGTCGATCGCCAGGCCTTGGCCAGCAGCACAAGCTTTCCGAGCTCGCGGATCGCGGCGTCCGGCCGTTCCTCGCTGCGCAGCCCCATCAGCCGGGATGGAATCTCGTCGATGCGGCCGGCAAGCGCTGTCGCCTTCATGTCGACCAGCCGCGCGGCGATGCGGCGGCAACGATCGCTGCTGTTGTCGACAAAACCGGCAAGGCCAAGCCGCAGCTGATCCGATATCCATTGATCGAGCTCGTCCAGTGCGGCCGAAACGGCGGAACGCGTATCCTGGGCGCGTTTGCGCTGCGCGGCCTCGCGGCGCTCGACCGTGGCGGCATCCTCGACAACGGCGCTTTCATCATCGCGCGAGGCCTCGCCAATGCTCTTGCCTCCCGCACCAGGCGCCGGTGCGGCAGGCTGCGAGCTGGTTTTCCGGCGACGACCGAGCCAGTCATTCACCCATTCCGGCGTCGAGCCGGCGGCGGTGAAACTGGCTGGCGTGGTGGCAGCGATCCACATCAGCGCCAATGTGTGCTTGCAGGGAAATTTTCCGCGACGGACAGGTGCATTTGTAGCCGTGGTCGCCGGTGTCGACGATCACGCGATAAGGGTTGGAGCCGGAGCCCTGGCATTCTCCCCAGATGAGCGCCAGCTGCTCGTTCTTTTCGAGCCGGGGCCAGTTCGATTGCTTGGTCAACTTGGAAGCCGAGCTCAGCGACGCCTGGTCAGGCGCGAGCGCTTCGATGGTTTTCAAGTCAAATTCCAAGCCGCGCCTCTCGTCGCTCGAACGATACGGACTGCCAGTATAGAGGACCGTCTATGACGGATTCTTGTAGCAGCAGCGGCACAGAGATCGATACAGCTGACCGCGATCGTTGCGCCAGCCAACCTAAGACTTACTGCAGCGTCCGCAATGGCGACTGGGCGGCGCGGTCATGCGCGACGCCGACACCGGCATCCTCCGCGCCGAGCGCACGATCGAGACCGGTGGCCACCACCGAAACCCTGAAGCGGCCTTCCATGCTCTTGTCGAAGATCGCGCCGACGATGATGTCGGCGTCCTCATAGACCTCCTCGCGGATGCGGGTGGCTGCCTCGTCGACTTCGAACAAGGTCATGTCCCTGCCTCCCGATATCGAGACCAGGACGCCCTTGGCGCCCTTCATCGACATCTCGTCCAACAACGGGTTGGCGATCGCGGCCTCCGCCGCCTTCATCGCCCGGCCGTCGCCCGACGCCTCGCCGGTTCCCATCATGGCGCGGCCCATGCCGCGCATGACCGATTTGACGTCGGCGAAGTCGAGATTGATCAGGCCTTCCTTGACGATCAGGTCGGTGATGCAGCTGACGCCGGAATAAAGCACCCGGTCAGCGATGACGAAGGCGTCGGCGAAGGTGGTCTTGGCATCGGCGATGCGGAACAGATTCTGGTTCGGGATGACGATCACCGTGTCGGCGGCCTCGCGCAGCCGCTCGATGCCCTCCTCGGCCATCTGCATGCGGCGCCTGCCCTCGAAGGTGAAAGGCTTGGTGACGACGCCAACCGTCAATATGCCGGCCTTGCGCGCGGCTTGCGCAATGATTGGCGCAGCGCCGGTGCCGGTGCCGCCGCCCATGCCGGCGGTGACGAAGCACATATGCGTGCCGGCCAGATGATCCATGATCTCGTCGAGCGATTCCTCGGCCGCGGCACGGCCGATCTCCGGCAGCGAGCCGGCGCCGAGACCTTCGGTCACATGGGCGCCAAGCTGGATCAGCCGCATCGCCTTCGACATGGTCAGCGCCTGCGCATCGGTGTTGGCGGCGATGAATTCGGTTCCCTGAAGCTGCTCCGTGATCATGTTGTTGATGGCGTTGCCGCCACCGCCGCCGACGCCGATAACGGTGATCTTGGGTCTCATCTCGGAGATTTCCGGCTTCTTGAACTCGGCCATGCCTGCTTCTCCTTCGCCAATTGCGCGCGCTTCACGACCCATCCGCAGACTGCCTCTAGGACATTGCAATCGAGCGGCATGACGCGAATCAGTCCGTTCGGATGGGTGCCCCAAAAAGCCAGAGAGCGGCCGGACGTGCAAGTGCGGGAAAGGTCAAGATTTGTGATGAAGGGATTGACCTTGCGCGACCGGGTGTCCGGTCCTGGGCGATCATGCGCGATCCGGAGGCTTTTCAGGACGCCCTGCGCTCCGGAACCTGACTGGTCGCCCGTTCCAGGATCGGCATCATCAGGGCGAACAGTTCCGCCTGCGATGACAGGCTGCATTTGTTGTAAAGCTGCTTGCGAAAGACCTTCACGGTCTGCGGGCTGACCCCAAGGTTCAAACCGATCGATGGCGAGGAGTGCCCCTGCAAGATCAGGAGCGCCACTTCAGCCTGGCGTTTGCTCAACAGGACATCGTGGTGCTTCCGCATCGCCGCGATCAGGCTGTCGGTGATCGACATCGGGCGCGGGGCAGTTGCGGGCGGCGCTTCGGATGCGACCCAGTGGGCGCGCAGCAGCGACATGATCGCCGGCTCGTGCGCCCGCAGGCATTCCTCGGCCTTGGCCGCGAAGGCCTGGCCGGACGAACCGTCCTTGCCCATCGAGATGGTGATGGTGGCGTTCTCGCCGATCGGCAGCACGACCGAGATCTCGTCGGTGATGCCGATCCGGCCGTAATACCACTTGAAGTAGCGGCTGCGGCGAAACTGATCCGGCGCCACGTCGAGAAGACGATAAAGCCCCGGCGCGCCGCGCCTCAGGTGAAAATGATAGATCGGGTCAAGCAGATAGGCCGCCGGCAGATATTGTTCGGCGAGATAACGAAACACGTCCGGGCCGTAGATCTTCTTGTAGAGCACGCTCGGCACCGCGGTGCCCGAGAAAACGATGACGATGACGTTGTCGTAGCTGAGGCAGCGCCGCAGATACTCGGTAACAGCCGGATAGAACTCGCGCTTGCCGATCGCGTCGATGGCCAGCGCGAGACCTTCAAAAACAGACTTTGTCACCAATCATACCCCGATGGGGGTATATCCCCAAGAAACCATGCCCGTAGTGTAAATCAAAAAAGAAAGGGGTACGAGAGAATTGTCCAGTTTGCCATTCAAGAGCGCATACAGGCCGGGATCGCGGCGCGGCTCTTTGCCGCGATGAAGCGTCCCGTCGATCATGGCGCCATGGCCGTTTCGGGCTACACCGTTCCTTGGCACACAGCGACTGGTACGCCCGTCGCGCTTCATGTCTCGTCCTCGCAGCAAGTGCGCAATGTAGGGATCGTACGGCTCGACACGCCTTCGCCCGAATTCATGGACTGGCATGTCGAACCAACCGGGACTGCCGTGTCGCACCGCGACTTCGATCATGGGTCCTTCCTGAGGATCGCGGCATCGGAGCTGGCCAAGGCCACCGAAATCAGCGGCGTCGCCTTCGAAGTCTATTTGACCCGCAATGACGGCGCCCGCGTGCTCTTCGAGTGCGGAAACTTGCGTCTTGGATTGCAGGACGGGCGGCTGACATCAGGCCATGACGGCAAGCCGCTGGAAACGGGCGAGGTCTTGCCGGCAAACACCTGGCTCACGGTCGAAATTTCGTCCGATGGCAGCGGGACGATCCTGAACATCGGCTCCGACGATTTGTTGTCGCCGTTTCGCCTGCATCACCAATTCGATCTGCGCTGGTCGCTGTCCGGTGACATGGTCTTCGGCACCAGCGCGGCAAACGATGTCAGGTCGCTCAACGCCAAATTCTCGGCAATCGCCCTGCAAACCGCGGCCGGACGCATCGCCTGGACCTTCCCCACTCTGCTGCCGGGCGGTCCGATCGCCTCGACCGGCGGAGATGGCGTCCTCTTGCTGGACACCATCAACCAACCGGCGTTCTGCATGACCTCGCGCCGCTGGGACGGGTCGAGTTTCGATCCCCGGCTGGTGCCGTTGCATTACGATGCGGTGCATTGCCACGACGACGACATGGGGTCATTGGATTGGCCCGCTTCATACCGTTTGCAGATCCCCGCCGAAGCCTCTGCCGGTATCTATGCCTTCGAGGTCGGTCATGACGAAGGATCGGAGCGCATCGTGTTCTTCATCACCTCGACCGCACGCCGGGCGCCGCTGCTGTTCCTGGTGCCGACGGCCACCTATCTCGCCTATGCGGATGAATTCCTGCCGGCGCATCTCTATGAATGGATGTGCGAAGATCGCGGCCATCGCTTCGCCATCGATAACAATCTGAAGTCGCTCTACGACTATCACAGCGACCTCAGCGGCGTGTCCATCTCTTCCACCAGGAAGCCGAAGGCGACGCTGCGCGACGACTACAATTATCCCCTGTGCGGCTGCCCTCACAATCTGCCGGTCGACCTGCATTTTCTGCGCTTCTGCCACAATAACGGCATCGCCTTCGATCTCATCACCGACCGCGACCTGCATGGGCGCGGCCTTGCCGGCCTGCAGGGCTACCAGGCGGTCATCACCGGCAGCCATCCCGAATACATGTCGGTGGAGATGGAGCATGCACTGCGCCAGTTCGCGGCGACGGGCGGCAGCATCGCCTATCTCGGCGGCAATGGCTTTGCCGGCAAGGTGGCGTTCCAGGACGACCTGATGGAACTGCGCCGTTCGCCGCTCGAGGCCGGCCGCACCTGGGACGGACCGATCGCCGAACAATCGCTGTCGATGACCAACCAGCCGGGCGGCCATCTGCGCGCCAGCGGGCGTGGTGAATTCTCGCTGACCGGCGTCGCCATCTCGCTGATGGGTTTTGACAGCGCGCGGCCCTTCACCCGCACACCACAAAGCCGTGTACCTTCGGCCGCATGGCTGTTCGACGGCGTCGCCAACGAAACCTTCGGCGACGAGGGCATCGTGCTTGGCGGTGCGGCCGGCTACGAGGTCGATGCCACCGACCCGCATCTGGGCACCTCCCCTGATACGACAGTCATAGCGCGCGCAACCGGCTTTCCAGACAGCTTCGTCCATGACGCCACGCGCTGGTATGAGGGTGGCGCGGAGGAACGCGCATCGCGGCGCTGCGCGGAGATGACGCTGCGCCATCTGCCTTCAGGCGGTTTGATCTTTTGCGCGAGTTCGGTCGCCTGGTGCGGCGCTCTGCCGACCGGCGACGCCATGAACGACGTCGGCAGGATTACCAAGAATTTGCTGACGCATCTGGCGCCGGCAAAGAGCCGGCCGGCCCGGGATCGACAGCAACAGAGCGGGAGCCAACCCGCCGCCCCATCGGCTTCAATAACGACAGTTCAACATCACACTTTGGGAACAAGGACCAGGATCATGGGATTGAGAAAACATTTCGTCGGGGCGGTCGCCCTGTTGGCGCTCGCCACCGCACTGCCGTTCGCCGCGCAACCGGCGAAGGCGCAGGACCTGCCGGTCGAACCGGGCGTGTTCAAGCTCGCAATATCGCCCTGGCTCGGCTACGGCATGTGGTACATCGCGCAGGAAAAAGGCTTCTTCAAAGCCAACGGGCTGGAAGGCGTCGAGCTGACCAACTTCGTCGAGGACAAGGACATGGGCGCGGCGGTTGCCGCCGGCCAGGTCGACGGTGACAATGAATCCATCCAGCAGCTGCTGGCCAAGGTGCAGGCCGGCATTCCAATCAAGGGTGTGCTGCTGCTCGATGCCAGCACCAAGGCCGATGCCATCCTCGTCAACGGCGACATCAAGACGGTGGCCGACCTCAAGGGCAAACAGGTTGCCTTCGAGCGCGGCTCGACCAGCGATCTGCTGCTGAACTATGTGCTGCGGAAGAACGGCATGACCATCGACGACGTCAGCGTCCTGCCGATGCCGGCGGCCAGCGCCGGCACCGCGATCATTTCCGGCACAGTGCCGGCGGCCGTGACCTATGAGCCGTATATTTCGGCGGCCATTGGCGCCGACAAGAACATCAAGGTGCTGGCCGAGGCCGGCGAGGCGCCAGGCCTGATCAGCGACGTGCTTTCCGTGCCGGAAGAGACGCTGAAGAAGAAGCCGGGCCAGGTGCAGGCCATGCTGAAGAGCTGGGATCAGGCGCTGGAATATTATCGCGCCCACACCGAGGAAGGCCGCGCCATCATCGCCAAGGGCGTCGGCGCCGAGCCGGCGGACCTCGCCACAGCCTTCGACGGCGTGTCGTATTACTCGGTCAGCGAAAGCCAGAAGGCGCTCAACGGCGTGTTCAAGTCCGACACCTATCCCGGCATCGTCAAGGCGGCGATCGCGGCCAAGCTGATCGACAAGGACATCGCCTACGACGCAGCCATCGACTCGACCGTGGCGCATTCCAAGTAGTCGCCAGCGACCGGGAGGCAGGTCATCGCGGCTCTGCCTCCCCATCGCAATGGCGGGAAGAAACCCAGACATGACCAGCACCGACGTTCAAGTCGCCTTGACGTTCGATTTCGACGGCTATTCGACATGGATCGGCAGCCATCGGGCGACGTCGCCAAGCATGCTTTCGCGTGGCGAGTTCGATCCAATCGGCGCGCGCCGCATTCTCAATGTGCTGGAGCACGCCGGCATCCCGGCAACCTTCTTCGTGCCCGGCCATTCGGCGCTCGCCTTCCCGCCGGTCGTGCGCGCCTTTCGCGATGGCGGCCACGAGATCGGCCATCATGGCTGGGTTCATGAGAACCCGGTGCTGATGACGCGGGAGGAAGAGCGCAACGTCCTGCTGAGAGGCCTGGACGCGCTGGACAAGGTCGCGGGCGTCAAGCCATCCGGATACCGCTCGCCGGCCTGGGACAACAGCCCGTCCACCATCGAACTGCTGCTCGAATTCGGCTTCGAATATGAGAGCTCGATGATGGGCAACGACCACGAGCCCTATTGGTGCCGGATCGGCGATGCGTGGTCGACGTCGGAAGAATTCCGCTTCGGTCTGCCGGTCGACCTCGTCGAAATGCCTGTCGCCTGGCATCTGGATGATTTTCCGCAATTCGAGTTCCTGGCGACCGACAAGGGCTATCTGCCCGGCGGGCGCCCGCCGTCGACAGTTCTGGAGATCTGGAAGGCCGAGTTCGACTTCCTCTACCAGCGCATTGGCAGTGGCGTGATGGTGGTGACCATGCATCCGCAGATCATGGGCCGCGGCCATCGGCTGCTGATGCTCGAGGAATTCATCCGCCATGTCGCCTCGCATGAACGCGCCGGCTTCACGACATGCCAGGATTATGTGCGGCAGTGGCGCAAGGGGCGTTCGCCATCCCTGCCCGCGGACGCCGGCGACAACAGGCTGGCCAGATGAAAACGGCAATCGTCACCGGTGCCGCCGGCGGGATCGGCGCGGCGATCGCGACGCTGTTCGCATCGACAGGCGCCACCGTGATCGCGCTCGACCGGTCGTTCACCGGCATGAGTGAACAGGCGACCGGTGCCGGTCAGATCCTGTCGGCCTCCTTCGATGTCGCTGATGAAGCCGATTGGGTGAGGATTTCGGCCATGGTTGCCCAGCGGTTCTGCCCTATCGATGCGCTGGTCAACAACGCCGCCATCTTCAATCCGGTGCCGTTCCTGGAAGAAAGCGTCAGCGGTTTCCAGGCCGTCACCGACGTCAACCAGCTGGGCACGTTTCTCGGCATGCGCGCTGCTGCGGCGCTGATGCCGGCGCAGGGCGGTTCGATCGTCAACGTCTGCTCGACGGGCGGGTTGAGAGGCTTCAGCGGCGCCTTCGCCTATTCGACCTCGAAATGGGCGATCCGCGGCATGACCAAGGTCGCGGCGCGCGAACTTGCCGGCCGCAACATCCGGGTCAACGCGGTGCATCCGGGCCTGGTCGACACGCCGATGCTTGGCGAGAACACCGCCGAGAACCTGGCTGCTATGACCGCCTCGGTGCCGCTCAACCGGTTGGCCAGCCCGCAGGAGGTCGCGCATCTCGTGGCGTTCCTGGCGTCACCGGGCAGCGAATACATCACCGGGTCGGAATTCACGATCGACGGCGGGCAGACGATCTAGAGACTCAAGAAAAAGAGCTGACAATGGAAAGGCGATTTCAAGGGAAGACCGCCGTGGTGACCGGCGCCGGCAACGGCATTGGTCTCGCCACGGCCAGGCGGCTGCAAGCCGAAGGCGCCGAGGTGCTCTCGGTCGACTGGAACGCAGACTATCTGGCGGATTGCGCGGAACCGAAACTGACGATCGATCTCTCCGATGACGATGCCCCGGCGCGGATCATAGCTGCCGCCAAGGCACAGTTCGGGACCATCGACATTCTCATCAACAACGCCGGTGTCGCCGGTCCAAAGTCGCTTGCCGACAGCAGCGACGAATTGATCGACCATGTCATGGGTATCAACGTACGCGCCGCGATGCGGCTGACCCGCGACATGCTTCCGCATCTGACGAGGCCGGGCGGCTCTATCGTCAATGTCTGTTCGGTGTTCGGCGAGGTCGGTTTCCCCAACACGGCACCCTATGCCGCGTCCAAGGGCGCGCTGTCGCAACTGACGCGCCAGCTGGCTGCCGACCTGTCGGCCGACGGAATCCGCGTGAACGGTGTGGCGCCTGGCGTTATCAACACGCCGATCGTCGCCGGGCGGATCGCCTCGGACGCCTGGTACCGGCGGGCCATGATCGAAACCACGCCGATCCGGCGCGTCGGCACGGCAGAGGACGTCGCCGGCGGCATCCTGTTCCTGTGCGGCCCGGACGCCCAATTCATCACCGGCCACATCCTCAATATCGACGGCGGCTGGCTTGCCGCACGCGTCGCCCCGTGAGGGCGTTCAGACAGCACGAAGGAAAGAGAATGTCACCTGTTGCAATCCACGACCTGGCGCAAATGTCGTCCGAGGCGCGCACAAGCCTGCTCGAGCGGACCGAGGCCGACCTCACCGACACGATCAGCAAGGTCGAACCGATCATCGCCGCAGTGCGGACCAGGGGGGACGATGCCCTGATCGAGCTTGCCGCCCGGTTCGACGGCGTGACGCTGGACCGCGCGGCTTTGAAGGTGTCCGCAAGCCAGATTGCCGGCGCCGAAAAGGAACTCGATGCCGAGATCGTCGCGGCGATCCGGCTCTCGGTGGCGCAAGTGAGGCGTTTCCATGAGGCGCAGATGCCCGACAATCTCTGGCTGAGCGAGGCAACCGAAGGCGCGCTGATCGGCGACCGCTGGACGTCGATCGATTCCGTCGCCTGCTACGTGCCGCGCGGCAAGGGATTCTTCCCGTCGAGCGCGATCATGACCGCAGTGCCCGCGAAGGTGGCCGGCGTGCCAAGGGTGGTCATCGTGACACCGCCCGGAGCGGACGGCACGGCCGATTCCGCCACGCGTTTCATCGCTTCCTTGATCGGCATCGAGGACATCTATCTCTGCGGTGGTGCCCAGGCGGTGGCGGCGGTTGCCTACGGCACCCAGACCGTGCCGAAATGCGCGAAGATCGTCGGCCCCGGCAGTCCATGGGTCAGCGCGGCGCGCCAGCTTCTGTCGAACCGGATCGATCCGGGCAGCCCCGCCGGCCCAAGCGAATTGCTGGTCTATGCCGACAACTCGGTTCCCGCCGCACTCGCAGCACTGGAGCTGACGGTGGAATCGGAACATGGCCCGGACTCGTCTGCCTTCGTCGTCACCACCGACCGGACGCTGGCGGAGGCCATCGCCGCCGCGGTACCGGAATTCTGGGAGGCGATGGGCGAGTATCGCGCGGATTTTTCCCGCACCGTGCTGAACGGCAGGAATGGCGGCATCGTGCTGGCGCCTTCGATCGAAGCGGCGTTCGACTTCATCAACGATTATGCCGCCGAGCATCTGGCCGTGCTGTCGACGTCGGCCTTCGAGCTGCTGCCGAGGATCAGGAATGCCGGCGAAATCCTGCTCGGCCCGCATTCGGCAATCCCGATCGCAAACTTCGTGCTGGGACCGAGCCACGTCCTGCCGACCGGCGGGCGGGCCAACACGGCATCGCCGCTGTCCGTCTTCGATTTCATGAAGCGCTCCTCGATCGCCTACCTGTCCCAGGCGGCCTATCAACGGCTGGCGCCCGCCGCCCGCACCTTCGCCCAATATGAAGGGTTCATGGCGCACGCGAATTCGGTTTCGGAAATCCGCGATCGCATCCTGTCGAACAGCAGACCTTTCACAGCCCCGCGGGCGAGATCACAATGACCGTACAGACCGACACAGCGGCCCCGAAGCAGACCACGCAACATCCCCAACGCAAGCCGTTGCTGAGCATGGCGGCGGAGATTTCCGGCTCGACCTATCTGTTCATCGCCGTCTGCGCCTTCCTGCTCTTCATCGCGGCGTGGTTCCTGGCAACCGGGCTTGGCATGACCAAACCCATCTTCCTGCCCTCGCCCCTTGCCGTCGTCGCCAAGCTGACAAAACTGGCAATGGACGGAACGCTGGCCAGCGATGTCGGCAACAGCGTCTACCGCATCATGATCGGCTTCCTCATCGCCTCGGTGATGGCGCTGGCGACGGCCATCCTGATCGGCGCCTACCGCTTCTGGGAGGCGGCGATCGAGCCGTTCCTCGACTTTGTCCGCTACATGCCGGTCGTCGCCTTCGTGCCGCTGACCATCCTGTGGAGCGGCACCGGCGATATCCAGAAATTCCTGATCATCTGGATCGGCACCTATTTCCAGCAGGCGCTGATGTTCAAGGACAACATCAAACGCGTTCCCACGGACTTCATCGGCTTCGGACGGACACTGGGGATGAGCGATCTGCGCGTTTTGATGCGCATTGTCGTGCCCTCGGCGATGCCGCAGATCTGGGACACGCTGCGCATCTCGCTCGGCTGGGCCTGGACCTGGGTGACGCTGGCCGAACTGGTCGCCGCCAATTCCGGGCTTGGCTACCGGATCACGGTTGCCCAGCGCTACCTGCAAACCGACATGGCGATCGGCTACATACTGATGCTCGGCATACTGGGCCTGGCGACGGACCAGATCATGCGATTCCTCGGTCGGCATTTCTTCAAATATGAGAGGAAGTCCTGACATGCAGGCGTATCCCAAGCTGAAGATTTCGCATCTGCAGAAATCGTTCACCAACGGACGGTCGACGATCAAGGTGCTCGACGACATCAACCTCGAAGTCGGCGACAACGAGTTCGTTTCGCTGGTCGGCGCGTCGGGCTGCGGCAAGAGCACACTGCTGTCGATCATCGCCGGCCTGCAGGACTACGAGCAAGGCGAGATGCTGGTCGACGGCAGCCCGATCAACGGACCGGGCCGCGACCGTGGCGTCGTCTTCCAGTCCTACACCTTGCTGCCATGGTTGACGGCGCTGCAGAATGTCGAGTTCGCGCTGCGCGAGACCGGACATGACGCCAAGGACATCCCCGAGGTGGCGCGCCAGCATCTCGACCTGGTCAAGCTTTCGCGCTTTGCCGACAGCTTTCCGAGCCAGCTGTCCGGCGGCATGAAGCAGCGCGTCGCCATTGCGCGCGCTTTGTCCTACCGGCCGAAAATGCTTCTGATGGACGAACCCTTCGGTGCGCTGGACGCGCTGACCCGCGGCCAGATGCAGGAACTGCTGATGCAGATCTGGCAGGAGCATCGCCTGACCGTGATCTTCGTCACCCACGATGTCGAGGAGGCTGTCTATCTGTCCGACCGGATCTTCGTCATGGGCCTCAATCCGGGGCGCATCAAGGAGTGCATTGCGGTGCCTGCGGTCAGGCCAAGACCGACCGGCATTCAGCATGACCGCGACGTCCTAGAACTTCAGGCGCAAGTGCTGAAATCCATTCGCGAAGAGACGCGACGCGCCGAGTTCGACTGAGCGTCAGGCGGCAACTCGCCTGCGGGCGAGGCTTCGCGGCGGATGTGGCGGAAAGGTGAATTCCGACGCCTGACGAAGTGCACTATGGTCGAGGGCACCGGCAAAAATTCGAGGTCTTTTCCATGACGGCAGTCGCGCCCTTTCCGCTCATCGATGTGAGCGGAACACCCACTGAGCGCGGCAATGCCTATGGCGAGCAGGCGCGTGGCCGCATCCATGCATCCGTCGCGCTCTATGCCGCGCAGCTCGACCGGTTCGGCTTCGGCGAGAGCGACATCGAGCGCTTCGGCGGCATGTTCCTGCCCCGTCTTCGACAATGGGCGCCCGACCTTGTCGAGGAGATGGAAGGCATCGCCGCCGGCGCTGGTGTCGACTTGTCCGCGATCCTGCTCGTCAACGGCCGCACCGAAATCCTGCAACAGGCCAAGCGCGAGAAGGGCATCACCGATGACGAGCCCGACGGCTGCACGGGCGCGGTGATCCTGCCGGAAGCGACCAAGGCCGGCAGGCTGATCCACGGCCAGAACTGGGACTGGCGCATCGAATGCGCGGAAACTTCGATTGTGCTGCGTGTGCGGCGCGAAAACGGCCCGGATCTGCTTACCTTCACCGAGGCCGGCGGGCTCGCCCGCAGCGGCTTCAACGCGGCCGGCATCGGCATCACCGCGAACTATCTGGAATCCGATCGCGACTATCGCGACATCGGCATCCCCCTGCCCTTCATCCGCCGCCGCGTGCTGGAAGCAAGGCATCTCGCCCACGCCATCAAGGTGGTGGCGACGACGCCGAAGTCCTGTTCCAACAACATGATGCTGAGCACCGCCGAAGGCTTTGCCGTCGACATCGAATGCGCGCCGGACGAAGCCTTCCCGATCTATCCCGAGAACGACCTGATCGTGCATGCCAATCACTGGCAAAGCCCGATCGCGCTATCGAAGCTGCGCGAGACCGGGCTCAGCGACGTGCCGGATAGTCTCTACCGCGACTACCGCGTGCGCCGGCATCTCGCGGCTCGGCATGGCGTCATCACCGTCGATGACCTCAAGGAGGCACTGTTCGACGATTTTGCCGCGCCCTTCAGCGTCTGCCGCCCGGCGATCCGCGAGGGAGGCGGCAATCTGTCGGCGACGGTGGCGATGATCATCTTCGAGCCGGCGAGCGGGTTCATGGAAATCGCGCCGCTGCCTGGCGAGAACCGCACCTTCACACGCTACGAACTGGCAATGGGGGAGGCGGTTCTGGAGAAGGCCAAAAAGCGGTAGCAACGCGTAGAGGCCTTCAATGTCGAACCTGCCCTTGGCCGCATTGCTAGACGGCTTGCCGCGCAACGATTGAAGCGTCTATCATGCCCTGATAAATCTCCGGCTTCGGCATCTCCGCCATGCTCGGCCCGATCGGATTGTCCGCGGCTGTTGTCGTCAGGCCAGATTTCAGAACGAATGAAGTAGCGCCCCCGCCAATGGCCGACAGAACACAATTCGGGTTGAGCGCCATCGACAGCGTGCCCCTGCATGAGAAGGTCTATCTGGAGCTTGTGCGGGCCCTGATGTCCGGCCAGTTCACGCCCGGGCAGAAGCTGACCTCGCGCAAGCTCGCCAAGGAACTCGGCACCAGCGACATGCCGGTGCGCAGTGCCTTCATGCGGCTGCAGGCGCTGCGGGCGCTGAGCCCGATGCCGAACGGCAGCGTCGAGGTGCCTGTCATTTCGGCCGACCGGTTTTCGCAATTGACCGCCGTGCGCACGATCCTCGAAGGTTCGGCGACGGAGCTCGCGACAAAACGCATCAACGGCAACAATCTGCGGACGATCC
The DNA here is from genome assembly GCF_056174585.1 of Mesorhizobium kamtschaticum. Classification (NCBI taxonomy): domain Bacteria; kingdom Pseudomonadati; phylum Pseudomonadota; class Alphaproteobacteria; order Hyphomicrobiales; family Phyllobacteriaceae; genus Mesorhizobium; species Mesorhizobium kamtschaticum. Next base: position 6,283,966 of record NZ_CM149691.1, read on the forward strand.
GGCGCCACAGCACCGAATTGACCCTGGCAGCGCGCCAGGGCGATATCGATGACTATCTCAGGAAGAACTACGCCTTCAAATTCTCGATCTACCGCCATTGCGGCAACGAGCAGATGGTCTTCCTGATCGAGACCGTGTGGATGCAGGTTGGCCCCTTCCTCAGGAATCTCGCCATGGGCTTCGAGGACGATCTCTCCTCCATCCTCGACATCGACTATCACGAGGAAGTCGTCGCGGCGATCGAGGCCCAGGACGGCGCGCGCGCCCGCGCAGCCATTGTCCGCGACATTGACGAGGGTGCTGCACACATCCTGCGGCAGGCCAGATTTCCGAACGCAAGAAGCTAGGATTGCCGGTGGGCAGTTGTTGGAGCCCGGGTCCAGCCATGTTGCCTCGGTGGCGGATCCAGAAAGACGAATGCCGGTAGTGGTTCAGTTTGAAATTGGCGAGAGCAGAAGCTGCGCAAGCTGGCCGTCGATAGGAAAGTGGATTTGCGGCGTGGACAGCATGTGGATTACCTCTTGCGTCCGCTCGTCCGCGAACTCGATGTCATCTCGCATTTCAACAAGATCGGCCCATTCCTCTACGTCCTTCGCATCAAGGTTCCCAGCGAGAAAGCGCAAGAGAACGCTTCGAATATGATCGTAGGTCAGCCTGACCAGCGGTTTTGGATAGTCCCAAGGAAGCGGCGCTAGGAGCGTTTCAAGCTCGGCAACAGGCCGATCTAACTCAACCAATGAGCGGATGCTAGAACGCCGTTCTTCATCTCGCATGCTTTCACCTTACGCTTCCCGTCTCTTATACGACCCGCGAACCATCAGCGTTTCGGCCTCCCTCACTTCGATCGGAGCAATGATATCTCCACCGCCAAAGCTTTTTGGCAACGCCAGCGGCCATCGCCGGGATCATGCGCGATACGCGGCCACTTCGGGTACTTGTCGATCATAGTAGCCACGCCTCGCCCGGTCTGACGCCCAACTTGTCAGCGGTCGCATTTGATACAGGAGACGGGTCCCTGATATCGGCTGTCCCAATTTTTCGCCTCACAGCCTCTTGCGCCTCCATGGGGTCGCCGTACCCAGCGATCCAGCAGAAGGCCATAGGAGGGTCGTTAGTGGTCCAGACAGGGACAATCCAAGCCCTGATTTCTATTTTGGGGTTCATGCCAACAATATGACACTTCAAGGGGACCGGTTGAAGGCCGAATTTCAAACTGACCCACGACCCGAATGCCCCTTGGCTTTCTGTCCTCTTGCCTCTATGTTGCGATCGCAGATCGCGCAATTGGTTTTGAAAATGCCTCCCGACATCCCGGTTAGTGACTTGAAAAAATAAGGAAAACTATCCGGCAATCGTCGGATAGGCTTCCCGAAAACTCACAAGCATTTTTTACCAGGGACAGTGCAGCCGATCCGGCTTAGGCACCTTCGAAAACCAGAGGTTTTAAATTGAGCGATGCAATTGCGGACGTCCTGAGCTGGCTTGAAAGCAGAAACGACATCCAGAGCCTGAGGGCGGCGGTGTGCGACCTCAACGGCGTCATGCGGGGAAAACGCATCCCCGTGGAACAGGCCCGCAAGGCGCTGGAAGGCAAGCTGCGCATGCCCTATTCGCTGATCGGGCTCGACATCTGGGGCGAGGATATCGAAGGCAACACCCTGGTTTTCTCGACCGGCGATGCCGATGGCCTCTGCCAATGGACGGGACGCGGCATCCTGCCGGTGGACTGGACGGCGCATCCGACGGCACTCGTTCCGCTCTGGCTCGCCGACGAAAGCGGCGCGCCTTATCTCGGCGATCCTCGGCGGGCGCTGGCGCGCATCCTCGACCGCTACAGGGCGCTCGGCCTGACCCCTGTCGCAGCGACCGAACTCGAATTCTACCTGGTCGATCCGCAGTCGCAGCGGCCGGTGGGACCCGTCTCGCCGGTCACCGGGCGCCGTCTCGATTCCGACGCGGCGCTGTCGATCGACGAGATCGACGATTTCGAATCCTTCATCCATGACGTCTACGAGGCCTGCCGGGCACAAGGCATTCCCGTCGACACGGCGATTGCCGAAAATGGCGTCGGCCAGTTCGAGATCAATCTGAACCATGTCGCGGACGCTCTACGGGCCGCCGACGACGCCGTGCTGTTCAAGCGCACGGTGAAGGGCATTGCCCGCAAGCACGGCTTTGCCGCCTGCTTCATGGCCAAGCCCTATGGCGATCGGGCGGGCAACGGCTTTCACGTCCATTTCAGCCTTGTCGACGCCGAAGGGCGCAACGTGTTCGACGACGGCACCGATCAGGGCTCCGAAATCATGCGCCATGCGGTCGGCGGCCTGCTGGCGGCGATGGCCGAGAGCACGCTGGTGTTTGCGCCGCATTTCAATTCCTACCGCAGGCTTCGCCCGCGCTCCTATGCACCGACCGCAGTCGCCTGGGGCTACGAGAACCGCATGGTCGCGATCCGCATTCCCGGCGGCCCGACCGGCGCGCGCCGCATTGAGCATCGCGTGTCGGGAGCGGACGCCAATCCCTATCTGGTGCTTGCGGCCATACTGGGCGCGGCACTGATCGGCATCGAAAGGCAGATGTCGCCGGGCGACCCGACCGGCAGCGACGGACAAGGCGTTGTGCCGGCCAAGCTGCCGCCGGACTGGGCGTCCGCGATCGCCACGTTCGAGAGCGGAACGCATGTGGCGGAGATCTTTCCGGCGATCCTGCGCGACTCCTTCGTCGCCTGCAAACGCCAGGAGCTGAACACCTTCGCGCTTAATGTCAGCGACTTCGAGATCGAGACCTATCTCGAAAGCGTTTAGGCTCCACGGACCATCGGCTTTGGCGCGGACGACCTTCGAACAGTCGTAAAAGCAGGAGGCTTGCGGCGCGATCCGTGATCGGGCATAAACATGATTATTTTTATCATGTATTATGCCCGGGGATAGACAGGACTTGACCTTCGTTGCGCGCATGGAAAGCCGGATAGAGGGCTTTTCCGTCATCGGCGACCTGAAATGGCACCTGTGGGACGGCGTGGTTGCCGACCTCTGGGATGTCTCGTGCAGTGAGCGGGCAGAGGGTTACTATGTCTCTCCCGATCCCCGGCTGTTTGTCGCGCTCGACGTCGATGGCGACGGCGCCTTCTTCGTCGAAGGCGCCAATGGCGAAGTATCCCGCCACGACAGGGCCCTCTCCATGGCCTACATTCCGGCCGGTGTGCCGGTCCATGGCCGGGTCGAGGGGCTGCGCCGGATCCGGCATCTCGACCTGCATTTCGACGTGGCGACGCTGACGCGCCGCTTCGGCCGCAGCCTCGACCGCGAAGCCTTGCAGATGTCGCGCTTCCAGTTCCGCGACGAACGCATCGCCATGCTGGCCGGCCTGATCGCTGCCGAATGCGGCAGCGATCAGCCTCTGCACGATCTCTACGGCGAGGGCCTGCTCAATGCCTTGTTCGCCAGCCTTTTCCAGATCGATCAGCCGGGTGCTGCCAGGCGTCGGTCACCGCTGTCGCGCCGCAAGCTGCGCTTGGTCACCGACTACATCGACGCGCACTGCCTGGACCGGATCCGGCTTGCCGATCTCGCCGCGCTGACTGGCCTCTCAGAAACCGCGATGAGCCATGCCTTCAAGGCGGCAACGGGCGTGCCGCCGCACCGCTGGCAGATGCAGGCGCGGGTCGACAGGGCAAAGGCGATGATGGCGCATGACGCCGCCTCGCTTGCCGACATCGCCGAGGCGACCGGCTTCTTCGACCAGGCGCATCTGACGCGGGTGTTCAAGGCGGTGGTCGGCGTGACGCCCGGCGCCTGGATGAAGAGCGCCGGCAGCCCGTGACATTTCCGCAACATGACGCCGCGATGTCCCTCGTTTGGACAAGAATGGACAAGCCGCCCAAATCCATCCAATGACCCGCATATAAGTTGAGATAAATGATCAAGTATCTCAACGACGACAGGCGGGGACTTTCCTGATGAGCAGACTTTACCGGATGAAGGCGCTTCTGGCGGGCGGCGTCGCAGCAGCCGCGGTGATCCCGCCGATGGCCGCCTTCGCGCAAACAGCACCTGCGAGCACCCAGCTTGAACCCGTGGTGGTCGAGGGCGAGGCTGGCGGCAGCGCCACCGGCCCGGTCGACGGTGTCGTTGCCAAGAAGACCACGACCGGCTCGAAGACGGCAACCGATATCAAGGACATCCCACAATCGGTCTCGGTGGTCGGCATGCAGGAAATCGACGCCCAGGGCGCGCAGAAGGAGGATGAAGCCCTGCGCTATACGGCCGGCGTCTTCGCGCAGCCCTTCGGCCCGGACAGCGACACCAACTGGCTGTACATCCGCGGCTTCGATGCGACGGCCACCGGCACCTACATGGATGGGTTGCAGCTGTTCAGCTATGCCTTTGGCGGCTTCTACGTCGACAGTTTTGGGCTCGAGCGGATCGAGGTGCTGAAAGGCCCGGCTTCCGTGCTCTATGGCGGCAGCAATCCGGGCGGCGTGGTCAACTATGTCAGCAAGCGGCCAGAGTTCGAGCGCAAGCGCTATGTCGAGACCGGCGTCAACGATGCCGGCAATGTCTATCTCGGCTTCGACATTGGCGACGTGGCCGACAACGGCACGGTCAGCTACCGCATCAATGGCAAGGTCGCCGGCGGCGATACTTACAGCGACTTCCAGAACGGCTGGCGCGGCTTCATCTCGCCCAGCATCAGCTGGAAGCCAGACGAAGCGACCACGCTGACCGTCCTGGCCAACTACAGCCACATCGACGAGAACCACAATGGCGGCAGCTTCCTGCCCTATGCGGGGACGGTGACGGACCGGATCGTCGACGGGGTGAACTACGGCCGCATCGATCCGGATGCGAATTTCACCGAACCGAGCATCGATCTCTACAAGCGTGAGCAGGGGTCGATCGGTTACGAATTCGAGCATACGTTCGACAGTGACTGGACGGTGCGCTCCAACGCCCGTTTCACCGCAGCCGATATCAACGAAGTCAGCGTCTACCCCAACGGATGGTCCGTAACGGCGGGGCCTACCGATCTCGCCCGCATCAATTTCGACCACGACACGACGGCAAAAACCTTCCTTCTCGACAACCAGATCGAAGGCAAGGTCGTGACCGGCCCGGTCGAGCACACGATCCTCGCCGGCATCGATTTCAAATATTACAACATCGACCAGGTCCAGTCGTCCGGCCTTTACGATCCAAACTACGACAATCCCATTGATGCCTTCCATCCGGTATACGGCTCGCCGCTGACGCCGCGCGTCAGCTACCTCAACCAGAACTTGACGCAGAAGCAGCTTGGCTTCTATGCGCAGGATCAGCTGCGTTTTGGCGATGGCTGGCTGGTGACGCTGAATGGCCGCTACGACCGTGGCTGGCTCGACGCCGATAATCGTCCGACCTATTACTCGTCGAGCTCCAGCACGCAGAGCAGCACGGTAGGCGATTTCTCCGGCCGTGCCGGCCTCGCCTATGAGTTCGCCAACGGCGTAACCCCCTATGCCAGCATCGCAACCTTCTTCAATCCGATCATCGGCACCGACGCGACGGGCAATCTGTTCAAGCCCGAAGAGGGTACGCAATATGAAGTCGGCGTGAAGTATGTGCCGACCTTTGTCGATGGCCTGTTCACCGTGTCGCTGTTTGATCTGACGCGTCAGAACGTGCCGTCGAATGTCACCCTGTTCACGCAGATGCAGACCGGCGAAGTGCGCTCGCGCGGCGTGGAACTGGAAGGCAAGGTAAACATTTCCGATGATTTCCGGGTGACGGGCGCCTTCACCGCTTACGATATCGACATCACCAAGGACGCCAACTCGGCGCTCATCGGCAAGACGCCCTTTATCGTCCCGGAAGTGATGGCCTCGGCCTCCGCCGACTACACATTCCGTGGTGACTGGTATGACGGTATCTCGATTGGCGGGGGTCTGCGCTATATCGGCTCGTCATGGGCCGACAATGCAAACACGGCGAAGGTGCCGGCCGTGACACTGGCCGACCTGAAACTCGGCTACGAAAAGGAGAATTGGGGCGTCGATCTCAACGTCACCAATCTGTTCAACAAGACCTATGTCGCCAGCTGCCAGACGACGCTGACCTGCTCCTACGGCGAAGGCCGCTCGTTCAAGCTGAAGATGCACACGACCTGGTAGCGCTTACGAGGACCGCTCGGCCTTCAGCACCGAGACCGCCATCTCGCTGTTGTGGACATAGTCGTTGGCGTCCGGCTGCCTCTGCACCAGGAGGATGAACAACAGATCGGTCAGCGTCAGCTGCGCGTCGCGCGCGGTGATGGAGGAGGAGCGCGCACGCTCCTCGTCGGCGATGGTGTAGAGGCGGATGTCGGCGACGCGGCTGAGCGGATTGTCGTGCAGGCCTGTGACGGCGATCACCGTCGTGCCGCGCTTGCGGGCAAGCTCGGCGATGCGCAAGGTTTCGATGCTGGCGCCGGAATAGGAGAGCGCGAACAGCACGTCACCGGGCCCGAGCGTCGAGACATTGGCCATCTGGATGTGGCTGTCGCTGTCATGCAGCACATTGCGGCCGAGCTTCATCAGCTTGTAGGAGAAATCGCGTGCCACCAGCGAGGAGGCGCCAACGCCGACCAGGTGGATGCGGCGCGCGCCATCCAGCAGTTCCAGCGTCCGGGAGATGATGCGCTCGCTGTTGGCCGCGACGGTCTGCTGCATCGACAGCAGCTTGCTGCCGATCAGCTTCTTCAGGATGACCGGATAGGTGTCGCCGACCTCGATCGAACCATGGATGACGCCGGCCGGCACTTGCCAGTCCTGCGCCTTAGCCTCGCTGACGGCGAGCTTGAGCTCCTGATAGCTGGCATAGCCGAGCTTCTGGCTGAACTTGACGACGCTAGACTGGCTGCGGCCGATCTCGGCCGCAAGTGCGGCCGTCGACAGGCGCAGCATCTGGTCGGGATTGTCGACGATGTACTGGCCGATCTCGCGATCGCCGGCCGCCATGCCATCGAGCTTCGCATTGATCGTCTTCAGGACGGACATGAACCCTCTACAGCGCTTCGGTGCTCGACGTCAGAGGAATAAATTATTCCAATTTCGATTGACAGCCAAGAACGCAGAATTAATTCTCAATGGGTCGGCGAAAGCCCGGGATTCGAGGCAGGTCTTTCGGAGAGCGAAACCGGGCCACTAACCCTTTCGCCATACAAGGGTTCAACCATGGACAGATTGCGGATCGTCGGCGGACGAAGACTGGAAGGCGCGGTGACCATTTCCGGCGCCAAGAACGCGGCTCTGCCGCAGATCGCGGCCGCCCTGCTCAGCCCCTACCCGCTCGAACTGACCAACCTGCCGGATGTCACCGACGTTGAAAACATGCTCGGCGTCGTGCGGCTTCATGGCGCCGAGGTGACGCGGTCGGCGCATGCCGCGACGATCGACACCAGCGCCGCCGTTTCGAAGGAAACGTCTTATGACACGGTGCGCAAGATGCGCGCGACGGTGCTGGTGCTGGCGCCGCTGCTGGCCCGGTTCGGCCATGCCCGGGTTTCACTGCCGGGCGGCTGCGCGATCGGCGCGCGGCCGGTCGACATGCATGTGGCGGCACTCGCAGCACTGGGTGCAAGGATTGCGATCGAGAACGGCTCGATCGTCGCCTCGGCGCCCAACGGGTTGACCGGCACGCGCATCGTCTTGAGCTCACCGTCGGTCGGAGCGACCGAAACGGCCATGATGGCGGCGACGACTGCCAAGGGCGAAACCGAGATCCTCAACGCCGCGCGCGAGCCGGAAGTGGCGGATCTCGCCGCTTGCCTCAACGCCATGGGGGCGCGCATCGAAGGCGCCGGCACGCACCGCATCCTGATCGCCGGCGACACCAGCTGGCATGCGGCCCGGCACGACATCATCCCGGACCGCATCGAGGCCGGCACCTACGCCATCGCCGCGGCGATCACCGGCGGCCAGCTCGAACTGACCCACGCGCGGCTCGAGCACATGGCCTCGGTGGTGCAGTTGCTGGAGGCCACCGGCGTCAACGTCTGGCCCGGCGACCGTGGGCTCATCGTGTCACGCGAGCGGCCGCTCAAGGCGGTCGATCTCACGACGGAGCCCTATCCGGGGTTTCCGACCGACCTGCAGGCGCAGTTCATGGCGCTGATGTGTTGCGCCGACGGCGCTTCGCTGCTGCGCGAAACCATTTTCGAAAACCGCTTCATGCATGTGCCGGAACTGATGCGGCTTGGCGCCAACATCAAGCTGCAAGGCACCATGGCTTTGGTGCGCGGCGGCGAGAGGCTGCATGGCGCGCAGGTGATGGCCACCGACCTGCGCGCCTCGGTGTCGCTGGTGCTGGCGGCGCTGGTCAGCGAAGGCGAGACGATCATCAACCGCGTCTACCACCTCGACCGCGGCTATGAGCAGTTGGACCGCAAGCTGCGCCTGTGCGGCGCCGACATCGAGCGGCTAAGCGCATGAGCGGCGCGGACTATTTTCTCGGCGTCGATGGCGGCGGCACCGGCTGCCGAGCCCGCATCGAGGATGCGGCGGGAACTGTGCTGGGGCAAGGCCTGTCCGGCCCGGCGACGACGCGGCTCGGCATCGACGCAGCCTGGGCCTCCATTGCGAAAGCTTTTGGCGCGGCAATCGAGGAGACGGGGTTCGGACCAGCCGAGATCGCTGGAATTCGTGCCGGCATCGGCCTTGCCGGCATCGGCCGCAAGGGCGCGCTGGAGGCGTTGCGGGCGATCGCGCATCCCTTTGCCAGCATCGATTTCGTCAGCGACGGCGTCGGCGCCTGCCTTGGCGCGCATTCCGGCCAGGACGGCGCTATCGTCATTGCCGGTACGGGTTCGATCGGCCTCGGCTTCGCCGAAGGCCGCGATTTGCGCGTCGGCGGCTACGGCTTTCCGATCTCCGACGAAGGCAGCGGCGCCGATCTTGGCCTGAAAGCCGTGCAACTGGCGCTACGCGGCCATGACGGCCGGCACGAGCGGACGGCGCTGCTGGCGGAGGTGATGCAGCGCTTCGACGGTGACCCGATGGAGGCCGTCGCCTGGATGGACCGCGCCAGCGCCACCGACTATGCGGCGCTGGCGCCAATGGTGATGCGCCATGCCGACCAGGGCGACCCGGCCGGACGGCGCATCGTGCAAAGCGCGGCCGAGCAGATCGACACGCTGGTACGGGTGCTGTTCGAAAAAGGCGCGCCGCGCGTGACCTTGCTGGGCGGCCTCGCTAGCCCGCTCGAACCCTGGCTTTCGCCCGATGTGCGGCGCCGGCTGAAGCCCGCCGACGGCGACGCCGTGTCCGGCGCGATCATCCTTGCCAAGAGGTCGCTCTGCGCACGGTAGGTTTTGCGCCGTCAGGAATAAAATATTCCAAATCTCTGTTGACGATACGAATATACAATTCTAAAAAGTTAACAAAGAAAAACCGCGATGACGGACCCGAGGTCCGTGTGCCCTGGTGCCCGTTGAACCATGCCGAACGCCGGTGGCAGAATTTTTGAAAGCACTGGAATGACCGAGCAAGGGTTGATGTCTGAGCTGGACCTGCTGGTTTCCGAAGGCCGCAACCCGCGGACCATGGACATCGACCTGCTGCCGACCATCGATGTGCTGCGCAAGATCAATGACGAGGACAGGCTTGTCCCGGCGGCTGTCGAAAAGGTGCTGCCGGAAATCGCCGCCGCGGTCGACCGGATCGTGCTTGCCTTCCAGAAAGGCGCGCGGCTGATTTACATCGGCGCCGGCACCAGCGGCCGGCTCGGGGTTCTCGACGCCTCGGAATGCCCGCCCACTTTCGGCGTGCCCGAAGGCATGGTCGTCGGCCTGATCGCCGGTGGTTCCGATGCCCTGGTGCGATCGCTGGAAGGCGCCGAGGACGATCCGAAAATGGGCGCCAAGGCATTGCAGGAGATCGGGCTCACAGCGGACGACGTGGTGGTCGGCATCGCGGTCAGCGGGCGCACGCCCTACGTCATCGGTGGTCTGAAGTATGCCAGGCAAGTAGGCGCTACAACGGTTGCCCTGTCGTGCAATCCGGCCTCGACCATTGCCGGCATCGCCGATATCGCCATCTCGCCCGTCGTCGGGCCTGAGGTGCTCACCGGCTCGACCCGGCTGAAATCGGGGACCGCGCAGAAGCTGGTGCTCAACATGCTGACCACGGCCTCGATGATCCGTATCGGCAAGAGTTTTCAGAACCTGATGGTTGACCTCAACCCATCCAACAAGAAGCTGGTGGCAAGGGCGATCAGGATCGTCATGCAGACCACCGGCTGTTCGGCGCAGCAGGCCAAACAGGCGCTCCAGCAAACCGGCAATGACGTGAAGCTGGCGATCCTGGTGACAATCACTGGCCTTGATGTCGAGGCGGCGCGAACCGCCCTTGGCAAGGCCGGAGGCTTCCTGCGAAAGGCAATCAGCGACAAGACGGCATGAAGCCGCATAGACTGGGCCGATACTCCGAAGCATGTGTGTCTTGGAAGCGGTCCGCAGAAACTGCAAGGCATCAAGTCAAATCATAATGGGAGACGAAAATGACAAGGCATCTCGCAAGAACATTGCTGTGGGGCATCACGGTTGCCGCGATGCTCGGCATGGCCACGGTTTCGACGCAGGCGGCGACGCTGCATATGGCCTGGTCGCAGGACGCCACCGGGCTTGATCCGCACAAGCAGACGGCCTTTTCGTCGCTGCGGCTGCTGGAACTGATCTATGAGCCGCTGGTGCGCGTCGATGCCAGCCTGCAAATCATCCCCGCCATCGCCACCTCCTGGGAGTTTTCCAAGGACGGCAAGGAGCTGACCTTCAAGCTCGACCCCAAGGCTAAATTCCAGGACGGCACGGCCGTGACCTCGGCCGACGTCAAGGCCTCGTTCGAGCGCATCCTCGACGAGAAGACGGGGGCGGCCGCGCGCGCCAATTTCCTGTCGATCGCCAGCATTGACACGCCCGATGCGGCAACCGTCGTCTTCCATCTGTCGCAGCCCGACGTGCCGATCCTGACGGCGATGAGCGACGTCAATGCGGCCATCGTTCCGGCGGCTGAAATCAAGGCCGGTTCGATCGGCACCAAGGCGGTCGGCTCCGGCCCGTTCAAGCTCGACAAATGGGACCCCAACGCCAAGGAAGTGCTGAGCGCCAACAAGGACTGGGCCGGCGGCGCGACCGGTGTCGACGGCATCGAGATCAGCGTGCTGCCGGACGAAGCGGCGATCCTGGCCGCCATGCGCACCAAGCAGATCGATTTCGCGCTGCTCAACGACCCGCTGGTCGCCACGCTGGTGCCGAAGGAGGCCAGCCTGCAGCTGAACCGCGTGCCGGTGCTCTCCTACCACGTGCTGCAGCTCAACCCGTCGCGCAAGCCGATGACAGAGCTCAAGGTGCGCCAGGCGATCTCCTGCGCCATCGACCGGCAGGAGGTGCTGGACACCGCCTCGCTTGGCGAAGGCAAGGTCACCGGGCCGCTGACCATCCCGGCGCTGGCGACCGATCCGAGCCAGCTGTTCTGCTACAAGCGCGACGTCGAAAAGGCCAAGAAGCTGATGGCGGAAGCCGGCTTTGCCGATGGCTTTTCGGCGACCGTGATCGGCGCCACCGGCGAGCCGCCGACGGCGGCGGCGGAGGCTCAGGTCATCCAGTCGCAGCTGGCCGAAATCGGCGTCAAGCTCGACATCAAGATGATGGAGCTCAACGTCTATGTCGACGCCTGGCTGAAGGGCGATTTCGACATGGCGATCGCGCTCAATGGCGGCCGCGCCGACCCCTACACCATGTACAACCGCTACTGGACCAAGGCAGGCAATCTGCAGAAGGTGGCGAACTATATCGATGACACGCTGGACAGCCAGATGCAGCAAGGCCGTGCCGAGACCGACCCGGCCAAGCGCAAGGCGATCTTCGCCGAGTTCGAGAAGCACCTCGCCGAGATGTCACCGTGGATCTGGCTCTACACGTCCTACAGCTACACGGCCCAGCAGAAGAACGTCGCCGGCTTCGTGCCGACGCCGACGGGCACGCTGTTCAGCCTGAGCAAGGTTACCATCCAGCAGTAGCCGCCGCTGGCGAGAGGACTTCTTCGCGTGAACTATCTGATGCGACGACTGGCGACGTTTCCTCTCGTCCTGCTTGGCGTGTCCATCCTGGTCTTCGTCGCGATCCGGATGGTGCCGGGCGATTCGATCACGGCGATGCTGGGTACCGAAGCCGGCCTGCTGACGCCGGCGCAGCGGGATTCGCTCGCCGCCTATTTCGGCATCGACCAGCCCTGGTTCGTCCAGTACTGGCGCTGGATCGGCGGCATCCTGCACGGCAATCTCGGCATCTCCGTCACCTACGGCAGGCCGGTTCTCGACGTGATTCTGGAGCGATTTCCGTTGACGCTGGAACTGGCAATCTTGTCGATGATCATTGCGCTGGTGGTCGGCCTGCCAGCCGGGATCTTCGCTGCCACGCACAATGAAAAACTGTCCGATCTCGGAGTACGCATCGTCGCCATGATCGGCCAGTCGACGCCGAGCTTCGTGCTTGGCCTCTTGATCATCTACACGCTGTCGGCCGGTTTCGGCGTGCTGCCGGCAATGGGCGAATTCGCACCGCTCTGGCAGGATCCCCTGCGCAACCTCAGCCAGCTGATCCTGCCCGCCATCACGCTCGGCTTCGCCTTCGCGGCGTCCGTGACCCGCATATCGCGCTCAGCGATGCTCGACGTGTTGAGCGATGATTATGTGCGCACCGCGCGCAGCAAGGGCGCCTCGGCGCGCAGCGTCATCTGGCGCCATGCTTTGCCCAACGCGCTGATCCCCGTCGTCACGCTCAGCGGCATCGAGTTCGGCTATCTCTTGGGCGGCGCCGTCATCGTCGAGCAGATCTATGCGCTGCCTGGGCTTGGACGCATGGTGCTGGACGCCATCCTGCAGCGCGACTACGCACTGGTGCAGGGAGCCGTGCTGTTCATCGCCTTCAACTTCATGATCGTCAATCTCCTGGTCGACCTCGCCTATGTCGCGCTCGATCCGCGCATCCGGCTGGGAGAGCAGTGATGCGCATCCTGCGCGCCATCTTCGGCCACGGCAGCGGCCGCATCGGCGGCGTCATTGTCGGCGTCTATCTGCTCATCGCCATCCTCGGGCTGGTCGGGCTGACGCCGCACAACCCGATCACGCAGTTCCGCGTCGACCGGCTGCACGCGCCCAACGGCGCCTACTGGATGGGCACCGACCTGTTCGGGCGCGACGTGGCCAGCCGGCTGATGGCGGGCGTCGGCCAGTCGTTCACGGTTGCCTTCTTCTCGGTGGCCTTCGCCACTCTCGCCGGCACCGTGCTCGGGCTGGCCGCCGCCTGGCTCGGTCGCCGCTGGGATGGTGTGGTGATGCGCATCATGGATGTGCTGTTGGCCTTCCCGGCCATCCTTCTGGCGCTGCTCATCGTCACTGTCGCCGGGCCAGGCACATGGACCAGCGTCGTCGCCATCGGCATCGTCTACACGCCAATCTTCACCCGCGTGGTGCGCGGCCCTGCCCTCTCACTCAAGGCACGCGAATTCGTCGACGCCGCGCGCACCTTCGGCAGCAGCTCGTTCTACATCGTCACGCGCCATTTGCTGCTCAACCTGGTGGCGCCGTTGACCGTTCAGGTGACGCTGGCGCTGGCCTGGGCGCTGCTGACGGAAGCCGGCCTGAGCTTCCTGGGTCTCGGCACGCAGCCGCCCGCCGCCTCGCTCGGCCTGATGCTGAGCGACAGCCGCAATTTGATGGAAACTGCGCCCTGGCTGATGATCTTTCCTGGGCTGACCATCATGATCAGCATCCTCGGCTTCAACCTGCTGGGGGATGCCTTGCGCGACATCCTCGACCCCAGGATGCGGAGGGCGCCGGCATGAGCCCGCTGCTGTCGGTCAACGACCTTCGCGTCGGCTTCGGCCGCGACCGCCAAGCCAACGAAGTGGTGCGCGGCGTCAGCTTCGATCTGGCCGATGGCGAAACACTGGCCATTGTCGGCGAAAGCGGCTCCGGCAAATCCGTCACCGCACTGTCGATCAACCGGCTCATCGATTTTGGCGGCGGCCGCATTACCGGCGGCGCGATGAAACTGAAGCGGGCCGATGGCAGTCTCTTCGACCTGATGGGAGCGACCGAACCGCAGCTGACCGGCATTCGCGGCGCCGAGATCGGCATGATCTTCCAAGAGCCGATGACATCGCTCAATCCGGTGCTGACCATCGGCACGCAGATCGAGGAATCGTTCCGGCTGCATCGTGGCCTCACCGGCCGGCAGGCCACGGCGGCAGCCAGGGATGCGCTCGACCGCGTGCGCATTCCCGATGCGGCAAGGCGGCTGAAATACACGCCCAACCAGCTTTCGGGCGGCATGCTGCAGCGCGTGATGATCGCCATTGCGCTCGCCTGCAATCCACGCCTGCTGATCGCCGACGAGCCGACGACGGCGCTCGACGTCACCGTGCAGGCGCAGATCATGGCGCTGCTGGCCGAATTGAAGCGCGAGACCGGCATGTCGATGATCTTCATCACCCACGATATCGGCCTGGTTGCCGGCATCGCCGACAAGGTGATGGTGATGCAGAGCGGGCAGGCCGTGGAGCAAGGCGAACTGAACCAGATCCTCGACAGGCCGCAGCATCCCTACACGCAGCATCTGTTGCACGCCGTGCCGCATTTCGCCAACGGAAGCGCGACGCGCGCGGACGGACAGCGCGACAAAGATGCAGGCGCAGAACCGGCCTTGAAGGTCGACGGCCTCGTGGTGCGGTTTCCTCTCAAGAGCAATTTCTTCAGCCGCGCGACAGGCGCGGTGCATGCCGTCGACGGCGTCGACTTCGACCTGATGCCGGGCGAGACGCTGGCGATTGTCGGCGAGAGTGGTTCGGGCAAATCGACCACCGCGAAGGCGGTGCTCGGGCTGGTGCGCTCGACGCGCGGCAGCTTCTCGGTCGGCACCCGAACAGCCTCGGCAGAGCACAGCGCCAAGCCCGTGCAGATGGTGTTCCAGAACCCCTATGCCTCGCTCAATCCGAGGCTCAGCATCGAAAGCATCCTGGCCGAGCCGGTGATCGCCACCGGCGGCCGTATGGATGCCGGGACGCGGGCCAGAATGGCGAGCCTGCTGGAACGCGTCGGCCTGCCTGCGAACAGCTTGCAGCGCTATCCCCATGAATTCTCCGGCGGCCAGCGGCAAAGGCTGTGCATTGCCCGCGCATTGATGCTCAACCCGTCCGTGGTCGTTCTCGATGAGGCGGTGTCGGCGCTCGACGTCTCGGTGCAGGCCAAGGTGCTGGAGCTGCTGGTCGATCTGCAGCGGGAATTTGGGCTGGCTTATCTGTTCATCTCGCACGACATGGCGGTCGTCGAGCGGATCGCGCATCGCATCGCCGTCATCTATGCCGGCCAGATCGTCGAGATCGGCGATGCGGCTTCGGTGCTGTCGATGCCGAAGCATTCCTATACGAAGAAGCTCATCGCCGCCGTTCCGACCGTCGACCGGCGGCGTGAGCATTTCGAGATCGACACCCGCCAGGTGCCCTCGCTGGTGCGTCCGCAGGGGTTTGAGCCGGCGCCGGCGCGGTGGGAGAAGTTTGGCGGGGATCATATGGCGAGGGTGGAAGGGTGATGGGTGGTGTGCGGGGATATGCGAGGTTGGCGGGACAGCACCCCCCTCTCGCCCTGCCGGGCATCTCCCCCTCAAGGGGGGAGATCGGATGTCGTTGCGGCTTTCGCCAATCTCCAACGTTGGAAGGCGAGCGGAACCTTCAAACTGCCAATCTCCCCCCTTGAGGGGGAGATGTCCGGCAGGACAGAGGGGGGCGACAAGGATCGCCAACTTTCGAGTGGAGGCTGCCCTTGAGCACCCCCGCCTCCCTCTTCGACCGCGCGTTCGCACCGCTGGAAGCCGCAGTGGCTGCCAAGCGTATTCCCGGCGGTGTACTCGGCATCGTCGACAGCAATGGCCACCGCATCACCAAGGCAATCGGCTCGGCGCAACTCGTGCCCAAGCAGCGGCCGATGACCGCCGAAACCTGGTTCGACCTGGCATCGCTGACCAAAATCATCTTCACCACGCCGCGCATCCTGGCGCTGGCGAAAGATGGCGTCATCGATCTCGACGCGCCGCTGATCTCGGTGCTGCCCGACCTGCGCCAATATGATGCCGAGGCCTGGGAGCGAAAGGTAACCTTCCGCCAGTGTCTCGGCCACCAGACACCCTTCCCGGCCGTCGAACCGATCTACACTTACGGGCGGGACCCCGAACTGTTGCGCGCCTTCATCCTGCAGCGCGAATGGCGCGCCCGTGATCCCGTCTATTCCGACATCAACTTCATCCTGCTCGGCTTTGCGCTCGAGCGGCTGTCGGGAAAGACGATCCGCGACATGGATCCCGGCCCCGGCTTTGTCTGGTCGACGGAGCCGGATGTCGCCGCGGCGACCGAGGACTGCACCTGGCGCCATCGCGTGCTGTCCGGCGAGGTGCATGACGACAACTGCTCGGCGCTGCAAGGCGCCGGTCATGCCGGGTTGTTCGGAACAGCTGCGTCGGTGCTGGATTTCGCGCAAGGGCTGCTCGACGGTAGAGGTGCCACCGAACATTCGATCGCGCTGATGCGCACGCCCTTGTCCGCCACCCGCACCCATGGCTGGGAACATCCTTACGACGGCTGGTCCGGCGGGTCCTTATGCAGCCCCGAAACCATCGGCCACACCGGCTTTACCGGCACCGGACTGTGGATCGATTTCGACAGCGGCAAGGCCTGGACCTTGCTCACCAACCGGATCCATCCGACACGTCATTTCGACAGCGGAATCGTTCAGCTTCGGCAAGCGGTCGGCGATATCTTGAATGGAGCTCAATGATGGAACCAATCTGGGCCATCGGCCTGATGACCGGCACCGTGCTTGACGGCAATATCGACGTCGCGCTGATCAAGACCGATGGCGAACGCATCGATGATTTCGGCACCTACCGGCTGATGCCTTATCCCCAGTCGATCCGGTCGCTGCTGGAAGAGACGCTGACGGCGGCGCGGGCCTGGAATTTTGTCGGGCCGGAACCAGCGATCTTCCGCAAAGCCGAGGAAGCGCTGACGCGTGCCCAGTCGGCGGCTGTGAAGGAATTGGTCGAAGGCTATGGCATGACCATGGCCGATATCGGCGTTGTCGGCTTTCACGGCCAGACGGTGCTGCATCGCGCGCCGCAGGTCGGACGGCTCGGCCAGACCCGGCAGCTCGGCGACGGCGAACTGATGCACAGCCTATTGGGCACCAAGGTCGCCTATGATTTCCGCTCGGCCGACATGCGCGCCGGCGGGCAAGGCGCGCCTCTGGCCGCTGCCTATCACACCGCCCTGATGCGCAGCGCCGGCGCCAGCGGCGAGGTGGCCGTGCTCAATCTCGGCGGCGTCGCCAACGTCACCTGGTGGGACGGCGCCGACAATGTCGTCGCCTTCGACACCGGCCCCGCCAACGCGCCGCTCAACGATTTCATCAAGTCGAAGGGGCTCGGCGACATGGACCGCGACGGCGCGCTTGGCCGCGCGGGAACGGTCGACGAAGCAAGGCTCGCCAAGCTGCTGCAGCATCCCTATCTCAGCAAGCCCTACCCCAAATCACTGGACCGCTTCGACTTCGGCGCTGCCATGGCCGACGGCCTCAATGCCGAGGATGGCGCGGCCCTACTCACCGCCTTCACCGCCGGCGCCGTCGGCAAGGCCCTCGACCTCTTGCCGAGCCGGCCGAAAAAGCTGGTGGTCAGCGGTGGCGGCCGCCACAATCCGACGATGATGGCCATGCTCGCCAGCCGCGCCGGCGTCGAGGTGGTACAGGCCGAAAGCCTTGGCTGGAGCGGCGATGCGGTGGAGGCCGAGTGTTTTGCCTTCCTCGCGGTGCGCGTGCTGCGCGGCTTGCCGATCAGTTTTCCAAGCACGACCGGCGCGCCGCAGCCGATGCGCGGGGGAAACTCGCCGGTTAAGCCAGTTTCTTCTGCAGAAAAATGCGGCTGCGGCCGACAGGAAAATCGGCCAGTGTACCAAAGGGCTGATAGCCCTGGCGCTGATAGACCTTGGCCGCGTTCGGATTGAAGGTGTCGATCCAGGCGTTTTGGCAGCCGCGCGCCAAGGCTTCGTGCTCTGCCGCGGCCAGCATCTGGCCGGCCATATGCTGGCCGCGCACCCTTTCATCGACCCACAGCCATTGCACGTAAAGCCAGCCCCAGGCCGTGTAACCCGAGATGCCGGCGACTACGGCGCCTTCCTCGTCGCGCACGAACACGGCCAGCGCCTTTCTCTCGGAAGCTCCGACATCGCCGTCGTTGAACGCCGTCAGCCGTTCGCTGAGAAAGGCGAGGTCTTCCGGCAAGGGGTTTGCCGTCGTTTCGAGTGTCGTGTTCATGGCTCTTTCCGGAATGCATGGCTGGAGGGGATTAAGGGTTATGAAGCGTGAGGTCCGCGCAATCTATGTCTGCTCTCGAACAGGTTGCGGATCGCCGCCGTTGCGGAATTCTGATGCGGCAATGCCGTAGCGCTTGAGCTTGTCGTAAAACGTCTTGCGCGGCACGCCGAGCGCGTCGATGGCGCCGCGCACGTCACCGCCATGATCGCGCAGCGCATCGCGGATGATTTGCGCTTCATAATGGCCCACGCGTTCGGGCAGTGAGGCGGCCGCTGGCTCCGGCGATTGCCGGGAAACCGCCCTCGTCTCATCGTCCGGGCCAAGACCAAGCGCGACGCGATCGGCAAAATGCGCGAGCTCACGCACATTGCCCGGCCAGGCATGCGACTGGAGATGATCGCTGACCGCGGCGTTCACCTTGGCAACCGGCCGGCCGAACCGTTCCGCCGCCTTGCCGAGGAAATGGCCGAACAGCATCGGGATGTCGCCGCGCCGCTCGCGCAGCGGCGGGATGCGCAGCGTCACCACGTTGAGGCGGAAATAGAGATCCTCGCGAAAATCGCCGCGCTGGTCAGGCCGGCCGAGGTCGATTTTGGTCGCCGCGACGACCCTCAGATCGAGGCGCCGGATCTCGTTCGAGCCGAGCGGCGTGAGGCTGCGCGTCTCCAGCACCCGCAACAGCTTGACCTGCAGGGCCGGCGGCATGGATTCGATCTCGTCGAGGAACAGCGTGCCGCCGCTGGAATGTTCGACGCGGCCGATCCGCCGCCGCTGCGCACCGGTGAACGCGCCGGCCTCGTGGCCGAACAGCTCGCTTTCGATGACGGTCTCCGGCAGGGCGCCGCAGTTCAGCGCCACGAAGGGTTTGGCGCGGCGGCGGCCCCATCGGTGCAGCAGGTCGGCCACCACTTCCTTGCCGGTTCCGGTCTCGCCTTCGACCAGCACGTCGACATCCATGTCGGCGATCTGCCGCAGGGTTTCGCGCAGCCGGCGGATGGCAGGCGCTTCGCCGATCAGCGGCAGGCCATCCGCGGCCAATGCGGCGGCTTCGCGCAGCCGCCGGTTCTCCATCACCAGCCGCCGCTTTTCGCTCGCCCGTTTCAGCGCCTCGATCAGACGATCGCCGGCATAGGGTTTCGGGATGAAATCGTAGACGCCGTCCTTGAGCGCGGCCACCGCAAGATCGACATCGCCGTGCCCGGTGACCAGAATGACAGGTATATCTGGGTCGATCGCCTTGATGCGATCGAACAGTTGCAGCCCGTTCATGCCCGGCATGCGGATGTCGCTGACGACCACGCCGTCGAAATCCCTGTCGACGACGGCAAGTGCGGCCTCGGCGGCATCGCGCGCGACGACCGTGAAGCCGGCAAGCTCGAGCAACTGCGTTGTAGCGTGCAGCAGGTCAGCATCGTCGTCGACGAGCGCCACCCGCCCTGATCCCTGCGTCATTCAAGTCGCCTCAAATCGATGGTGAAGGACGCGCCTTTGGCGCTGTCGGGATCGAGCTGCAAGGTGCCGCCCAATTCCTGGGCGATCTCCTGCGAAATCACCAGCCCGAGGCCGAGCCCTTTCTCCTTGGTTGTCTGGAACGGCATGAACAGATTGCCGGCCGCTTCCGGCCCGAGGCCGGGACCATTGTCACGCACCGAAATCAGCACGTGGTCGTCGCGCTCGGCGAGTTCGATCTCGATGCGGGGATCGGGCTGATCCTTCATGGCATCCAGCGCATTCTGCAGCAGGTTGACGAGGATCTGCTCCAGCCGGATGCGGCTGGCCATCACCAATGGCGAGGCGTTGCCGCGCGGCTTGACGATGGTGACGCCGGAATCGCGGATACGGCCGGAGAGCAGCGACAGTGCGCCATCGATCGCCTCGCGCACCGGCAAGGGCGAGGCAGCTAGGCCCGGCCGGCGGGCGAAGGTGCGCAAGGTGCTGGTGATCGCGCCGATGCGTTCGGTCATCGAGACGATCGAGGTCAGATTGCCGCTTGCCGGTTCGGTCTTGCCGGTTTCGAGGAAGCGTCCGGCATTCTCGGCATAGGTGCGGATGGCGGCGACCGGCTGGTTGATCTCATGCGCCACGCCGGCGGCGATCTGGCCGAGGATGGAAAGCCGGTTGGCCTGGGCGAGATCGTCGCGCAGCCGGCGCACCTTGGCTTCGGCGCTCTCACGCTCGGCGATTTCGCCGGCAAGTGCGGTGTTGGAGCGTGTCAGCTCGGCGGTTCGCGTGGTCACGCGGCTTTCGAGCTCGGTATTCATGCGCGCCAGCGCCTCCTGCCGCAGCCGGCGTGTGCGGCGCCGTCTTGTCAGCACGTAGGCAAGCAAACCCGTCAGCAGCAGCCCGAGCAGCGTCGTCAGCCGCGCCGTGTTGGCGGCGGACGACAGAGCGGCGTCGGCGGGCGTCAACAGCCAGAGGCGCCAGCCGGGGACCGCACCGGGCAGGTCCTGCACCACCTCGACGAACTGGCGCGGCTTGCCGGAGCTGTCGATCGTCGCCAGGCCGTCGCCGGCGCCGCGTCGTATCGGCAAGGGTTCGAAGGCGGCGTCCGTCAATTGCAGTTGCTCATGGGCAGCGGCGGCATCTTGGGCGGAGAATGGCGCCAACGCGTGAAACCGCCATTCGGGCTGGCTGGTGGCAAGCACGACGCCGTGTTCGTCGGTGACGAAAACGAGGAAGCCGCTGGAGCGCCAATTGGCTTCGACGCCGTCGAGTTCGACTTTCAGCACCGCGACGCCCAGCGGCTTGCCGTTATCGTCGACGCGGCTCGCAAGATAGAGTCCCGGCCGGCCGCTGATCGTGCCAAGGCCGTACTGGCTGGCAGAGCCCTTCGCCATGGCCTCGTTGAAATAGTGACGAAAATTATAGTCGATGCCGACAAAGCTCGTCGGCTCGCCGGCATTGCTGGCCGATATCGCGATGCCCGCCGTGTCGATGACATAGATGGCGGACGCCGAGGCATCGCCGGCAATCGCCTTGAGCTTGTCGTTGAGGGCCGCTTCCTGCATCTTTCCGGCCCGGCGCAGCGCCCCGCGCACGGCATCGTCGCGGGCCAGCACCAAGGGAACCAGGCGCTGTTTTTCGATCTCGCCGGTCAGCGTTCCCGCCGCCAGAGGCAAAGCGGCAAGCGCTGCGTCGCGCAGATCATCGGCCGCCTGGCCGGTAGCGATGCGCCCGGCAATGGCGATCGCGCCTGCAAGGATCGCCAGGGCAATGACGACGATAACCCAGCGGCCATCGCGCAGCCGGGCCACCGCCTCACGCAGCAGTTCGCGACCGGCAAACACTGCGTGACCGCTATCGGTGCTTGCTTGCGGCGTCTGCCCTCTCCCTTTGCTAGCGGCCTCGAGGTCACTGTAATGCGAAATTCCGCCCAGGCAAAATGTTTCGTGTGCGGAAATCCGCACAAACCTCCACCAAAGGACGCTGAAGAATGCCCGGAATCCCGGGATTCCGGGCTTTCCGCGATCTGGCACGGCGCTTGCAAAACTCCTTCCAGCGGCGGGCGACCGGAACGCCGCGATGGGAGAAGTCACGCAGGGCGGTTTCCGTCCATCCGGCCAGGGAGAGATCGATGCACATCGCAGACCAATCGGGCGCGCCCGCCGCGCAGCGCAAGCCCCTTTATGCCCAACTCTACGTGCAGGTGCTGGTGGCGATCACCGTCGGCATCCTGCTCGGCCACTACTATCCGTCTGTCGGCGAGAGCATGAAGCCGCTCGGCGACGCCTTCATCAAGCTGGTCAAGATGATCATCGCCCCGGTCATCTTCCTGACGGTCGCGACCGGCATCGCCGGCATGAGCGACCTGCAGAAGGTCGGCCGCGTCGCCGGCAAGGCGATGCTCTACTTCCTCACCTTTTCGACGCTGGCGCTGATCATCGGCCTTATCGTCGCCAACGTCGTGCAGCCCGGCGCCGGCTTCAACATCGACCCGGCGACGCTCGATGCCTCGACCGTCAACACCTATGCCGCCAAGGCGCATGACCAGTCGGTCACCGGCTTCCTGATGAACATCATCCCCGGCACGATCGTCGGCGCCTTCGCCGATGGCGACATCTTGCAGGTGCTGTTCTTCTCGGTGCTGTTCGGCATCGCACTGGCGCTGGTCGGCGACCGGGGCGCGCCGGTGCTCAACTTCCTGCAGGCGCTGATGGCGCCGATGTTCAAGCTGGTCAGCGTTTTGATGAAGGCAGCCCCCATCGGCGCTTTCGGCGCCATGGCCTTCACCATCGGCAAATACGGCATCGGCTCGGTCATCAACCTCGCCATGCTGGTCGGCACCTTCTACGCGACGTCCCTGCTGTTCGTGTTCGTCGTGCTGGGCGCCGTCTGCCGCTACAACGGCTTCTCCATCCTGTCGCTACTGCGCTACATCAAGGAAGAGCTGCTTTTGGTGCTGGGCACCTCCTCGTCGGAAGCCGCCCTGCCCTCGCTGATGGAAAAGATGGAAAAGGCCGGCGCCAAGCGCTCGGTGGTCGGCCTGGTCATCCCGACCGGCTATTCCTTCAACCTCGACGGCACCAACATCTACATGACGCTTGCCGCGCTGTTCATCGCGCAGGCGACGAACATCCATCTGTCTATCGGTGACCAGATCCTGCTGCTGCTGGTGGCGATGCTCTCGTCCAAGGGCGCCGCCGGCATCACCGGGGCAGGCTTCATCACGCTGGCCGCGACGCTCTCGGTGGTGCCCTCGGTGCCGGTCGCCGGCATGGCGCTGATCCTCGGCGTCGACCGCTTCATGTCGGAGTGCCGGGCGCTGACCAACTTCGTCGGCAATGCCGTCGCCACGCTGGTTGTCGCGCGCTGGGAAGGCGAGCTCGACGAGGCAAAGCTCGCCAGGGCTCTGGCCGGAACGGCCGACGACAGCCTGCCGGCGGATGTCGTTCCCGCCGAGTAGTCCAGGCGATCGCATAGCAATACCAAATGGCCGGAGGCATCGCTGCCTCCGGCCATTTTCGTGCGTCGGTGATGTCAGGCTTTGCCGAGCGGCGCCAGCGCCTTGCCGTCGGCGGCGAAGAGATGGCAGTGGGACGCATCGACCTGCATGGCGATGGGGCTGTGCAGCGGGGTGGTGTCGGTGCCTTCGGTCTGCACGACAAGCCGTGCCTTCTCGCCAATGTCGGTGTGCAGGATGGTCAGGCCGCCGAGCCGTTCGGCCAGCACCGCCTCACCCTTGAACTGCCCCGCACTCGCGATGCGGATATGCTCCGGCCGGATGCCGAGCAGCAGTTCGCTGTTCGGCGCAAACCTTCCGGCCTCGACAGGGATAACCAGGCTGGCCCCGTCCGGCAAGGCAACAGCAACGCCATTCCCATCGGCCGAAAGAACCCGGACCGGCAGCATGTTCATCTTCGGCGAGCCGATGAAGCCGGCGACGAAGACATTGGCCGAGCGGTTGTACAGATCGAGCGGAGTGCCGACCTGCTCGATCGTGCCGCCGTTGAGGACGACGATCTTGTCGGCCATGGTCATCGCCTCGGTCTGGTCGTGGGTGACGTAGACGATGGTGGCGGCGAGCCGTTCGTGCAGTTGCATCAGCTCCAGCCGCATGTTGACGCGCAGTGCGGCGTCGAGGTTCGACAGCGGCTCATCGAACAGGAAGACCTTTGGTTGGCGCACGATGGCGCGGCCAATGGCGACACGCTGGCGCTGGCCGCCGGACAGTTCCTTCGGCCGCCGCTCGAGCAGAGCCGACAGCTGCAGCACGTCGGCAGCCGCCCTGACCTTGGCGTCGCGTTCGGCCACCGGCAGGCCGGCGATCTTCAGCGCGAAGCCCATGTTTTCCGCCACCGTCATATGCGGATAGAGCGCATAGGACTGGAACACCATGGCAAGGCCACGCTCGGACGGATCGACCTCGTTGATGCGCGCGCCATCGAGCATCAGCTCACCCGCGGTGATCTTCTCCAGCCCCGCAATCATGCGCAGCAACGTCGACTTCCCGCAGCCGGACGGGCCGACGAAGACGACGAACTCGCGGTCGCCGACATCGAGGTCGACGCCTTTGATCACCTCCACACCGCCATAGGACTTGCGCACGCCGCGCAGCTTGAGCTCAGCCATTGAAGTCCCTCCTCGCTTCTGGAAACGTGCTTGGACCGACCGGCATACGGGCCGCCAGGCTGCCATCGTCGAACAGGACAAGGCTGGCGGCGCCGACCAGCCCGGCATGGCGGCCGAGCTGCGCCTGGACGACCGGCACGTCGCGATAGGCGCGCATGGCGCGCTGCCGGATGGTCGCTTCGATGACCGGATGCATGAGGTCTAGGCCATTGGCGATGCCGCCGCCGACGACCAGCACGTCGGGCGAATAGAGATGCAGGAGATTGGTGAAACCGACGCCTAGCCAGCGCGCCTCCTCCTCGAGCAGGGCCACGGCGAGGTCGTCCTGCAGCCGCGCCGCTTCGACCACATGACGACCCGTGACCTCGCCGTTGGTCGAGAGACGACGCAGCGTCGAGCCATCGAAGGCTGATGTCGCGGCGTTGGCGCGGCGGCCAAGTGCCGTGCCCGAGGCGATGGCTTCGAAGCAACCGACGACGCCGCAGACGCAGCGCTCGCCCTCATTGGTGATGGTCATATGGCCGATCTCGGCGGCCAGGCCACGGCGGCCATGCAGGATGCGTCCGTCGGCAACGACACCGCCGCCAATGCCGGTGGAGACCGTGACAAAGACCAGCGAGCGGGCGCCATGGCCGGCGCCGAAGCGCCATTCGCCAAGGGCCGCCGCATTGGCGTCGTTCTCCAGCCGCACCGGCAGGCCGAGCCGCCGCTCGAGGATGTCGGCCAGCGGCACATCCTGCCAGCCGGCCAGCGTCGGCGGCCCGACGGCGATGCCGGCCAGCGGATCGAGCGGTCCCGGCGCGCCGACGCCGACGCCGACAATAGCAAGCCCCGGCGCCTCGGCATGAACGGTCGCGGCGAGCGCCTCGATCTGGCCGATCACCACGTCGGGCCCGGCCTGTGCCTGTGTCGGCACCGCGGCGAAGGCCAGTATCTTGCCGTCACGGTCGACCAGCGCGGCACGAAGCTCGGTGCCGCCAAGATCGATCGCAAGGGCGGCTTCAGTGGTCATGCCGCAACCTTCAGCCCATGCAGCCAGCCGATGCGGCCGGCCAGATCCTTGTCGCCAAAGGCGAGCGAACCCAGCACCACCGTCTCGGCCCCGGCGGCGCGCAGCAACGGCACGGTCTCGTGGCGGATACCGCCATCGGCCGCAAGCACGACCGCAGCCTCGCGGCCGGCCTCTCGCAGGATGGCACGGGCGGCGCCCAGCCTGTCACAGGCTTCTTCCGACAGGCTCTGGCCCTTGACGCCGATCGCCGTGCCCAGAAGCGTGACGAAGGCGACCTCGGAGACGAAAGGCTTTACGGCCTCGACCGGCGTCTCCCGCCGCAGCACGATTCCGGCTTCGGCGCCGAGTTCACGTGCCAGCCGCACGGCGCGCAATCCCGCCTCGCCATTTTCGGCATGGACGCTGATCATGTCGGCGCCGGCCTCGATGAACTGACGCGTCTGTGCCTCGACGATCGCGTCATCGACCATCAGATGGACGTGGATGGGTTTTGCCGTCAGCCCGGCGATGCGGGCGACGAGATCGGGGAAGAACAGGAAGGACGGCGCGAAATGGCCGTCCGCGACATCGATGTGATGCAGATCGACATGAGGTTCGATCCGTTTCAGATCGCTCTCGAAATTGGCGAGATTGGCCGACCAGAGCGAAAATTCGGCGATCAAGCGATCGCGCGGCAATGCGGCGATGGCGGCGGGGCCTGACAGGGGCTTTGAAGTCATGATTGGTCCTGATTGTTGAAATGTCTGTCGAGAAAGCCGCCGATGGCGGCGCGGATTTCGGCGAAATGGCGATCCTTGTCGGTGGCTTTCGGCGTCACCTCTGCGAAGGCGGCATTGGGGATGGTCTCAGCAAGTTCGCGGGCGGTCGCCAAGGGGTGGACGAGATCGATGCCGCTGCCGATGACCAGCGTGGGAATTGCGAGACCAGCGGCTTCCGTCCGCGTCACGCCGGGCCCATCCTTTGCGATCGCCTGCATCACCTCGGCGAAGACGGTCGCGTTCTCACGCGCGAAGAAGCCGAGCAGCGAGGCGAGATTGTCCGGCGCCTCTGCGCGAAAGCGAGCCGATGTCGCGGAGGACGCGAAGGCGTCGCGCGCCTCAGCCAGCGGGAGCCTCCGGATAAGCTCCGCCACTTCAACGTAAGGGCGCATATTTTGCGGTGCCGCATCGAAGGTCCAGGCGGGACGCACGAGCACCAAGCCAAGCACGCGGTCCGGGTGGCGGGCGGCAAGTCGCATCGCGATGGCCGCGCCCATCGAGATGCCGCCGGCGACGAAGCGGTCGAGCCCGGCCGCATCGGCGGCAGCCAGCACATCATCGGCGAACATGGCGATCGAGAACGGACGCGTGCTGCCGGCGCCGGCGCCGCCCTGCGCGCGGCACTCTACGGTCAGCCGGCGGTATGACGGGCTGTCTGGAAAATTCTGCGCCACCTGGGCGGCATCACCACCGAGACCATGCTGGAAGATAACGGGAAGCCCGCCCTGCCCGGTGTCGAAGACACGAAGAGCGGCATCGTCGCGCAGCAGGATCGTTGGCGCCGCACTCATCAGAGCAGCCCTCGCAGGAAGGCGGCGACATCGCGCGCCTCATCGGCGGACAGCCCGTGCGTGACCAGCGCTCCGTCGAAACCCACGGCCTTCAGCCGCGCGACGAAATCCGGGAAGTCGACGATGCCTTGCCCCGATGTGGCGAAGCGGCCGTCGCCGTGACGATCCTTGGCATGCGCCATGGCGATGTGGCCAGCGGCTTCGTCGATCGCGGTGGCGACGATGGCGCGCGCCTCGTCCGGCGTCGCGTGCTCGAACAGGTTCGCCGGATCGAGCACGATCTTGAGATGCCTGGAGCCCATGTCGGCAATCAGGAGTGTCGCATCCGTGGCCGAGGTGACGATGTTGGCCTGCTCTGGCTCGATGCCGAGATCGACGCCGGCGTCTTCCGCCAGCGCCAGCGCTTTCTCCATCTCAACGGCCATGTCGGACCAGGCGGCTGATGTCGCATTGTCGGGATGATACGCCCATTGGTCTGCGGCATTGCGCGAACCGGTGCAGAGCGTGACCAGCGGAATGCCGAGAGCTGCCGCCGTCTTGATGACGACAGCGAGACGGCGAAGACCGTCATCGCGCACCGCCTTGTCGGGATGCGCCATGTTGTAGGTGCCCGACAGAGCGGCTAGCGAAACACCGGACGATCGCGCGGCGGCACGGATGTCTAGAATGGCTGTATCAAGCACGACATCCGGCATCGACGGCAGGCCGGCGCAGGCAAGATTGAACTGCGTCGTCTCATATCCGGCCTGCTTCACCGCAGCCAGCACGGCGGCCGGGTCAGCGCCGGGAAAAGTCTTGGCGAAGATGCCCAGACGCATCAGACCGCACCCGAAACCGAGGCGAGTTCAACCCGCTCGCCCGTTTCCACAGAGCGGGCAATCGCCACCATCGCACGGATCGAGGCGATGCCGTCCTCGACATTGGCGCCGCGCATCGGCGTGCCGTTCAGCACCGTATCGGCAAGACCTTCGAGCTGGCGGCGGAAGAAATGGCCGTCGGCGCCGAGTGGTTTGCGCGAGGTTGCGTCCTTCTCATGGAAGATGTCGACCTCGCTGGCGCGGAAGTACCAGGGGTTGAAGGTTTTCGCCATGACGGAACCGTTTTCGCCATAGAGCTGGAACCCTTCATGCCAGTCCATGCGCACGGCAACCGTGAGATCGAGATGGCCAAGCGCGCCGCTGGCGAATTCGGTCTCGACGAACCAGCAATAGGCGCCGAAGCGTTCGTTGAGACGGGCGCGGACCGCTGTGATGTCGCCGCATAGGAAGCGCGCCGTGTCGACGAGATGCGAGCCGTGCGCCAGCATGAAGTACTGCCGCAAGTCGGCCTTCGGATTGCCCGATGGTTTCCTCGCCAGCTTGCTGGTGACCGGCAGCGGCTGAATGGCGTCGGTGTTGGTGTAGCGATGGGTGGAATCGCAATACCAGGCCTTCAGCGCCAGCACCTCACCCATCTCGTCGCGAACGAAGTCGCGCGCCGCCTCCAGCGCCGGGTCGAAGCGCTTCATGTGGCCGACCTGCAGCACCTTGCCCGAACGCTTGACCGCCGCCGCCAGCGCCTCGCCTTCCTCCACCGAGGTGCCGATCGGCTTTTCGCAGAGAACATGCTTGCCGGCGTCGAGCGCCTTGATCGACATCGGCACGTGATAGGCGTCCGAGGTGGCGACGATCACCGCCTCCAGCTCGGGATCGGCGAGCATGGCGTCATAGTCGGCATACATCTTTTGCGGCTCGTAGGTGGCGCCCATGCGGGCGAGCAAATCCGGCGCCGCATCGCAGATGGCGTAGAGATCGGCATTGGCGGCCTTCGTGCAGGATTGCAGATGCGCGAACTGCGCGATGGGACCGCAGCCGAGTACGCCGACCCTGAGGCGTCTGTCTTGTTTCTTGATCATCGTCTCGTTCTTCAGGCGCCGTAGCTGCGCATTGTCTGGCGGTTGGTCTTGACCGCGCCGGCGGGGTCGGCGGCGGCCGTGTCGGATTCCTCTTCGAGCACCAGCCAGCCATTGAAGTGCGGCGCGGTGTTTGCGATCTCGATGACCGCTGATGTGTCGCAGACGCCTTCACCCAGCATCGCCCAGGTGCCGTTGGCGTCGACGTCCTTCAAATGGATGTATCGGATGCGGTCGCGATAGCTACGCAGCGTGTCGGCCATGTCCTTGTGGCCGCGCAGGAGATGGCCGGTATCCGGCACCCAGCCGACCAGACCGGGGTCGAGCAAGGCAAAGATCCGGTCATAGTCGGCGCGGTCGAACAGCAGCGTGTTGTGGTGTGAGCTCGGATGCACCGCCACCTGGACACCGGCCTGGCGGCCGAGTTCACCGGCCTTGTTGTAAACCTCCGCGGCGATGGCGAACTTGTCGTCGCGCGGCCCGTCTGACACCACGGTTGCCGACCCCATCGAGACCAATGCGCCGGGAAAGGCGGCGGCAAAGTCGATCCACCGCTTGGCGGTGTCGAGGTCGGCGCCGATCTCCTCCGTGAGTGTAAAACCGCTGTTCGAGCCGAAGGCGAAGGAAACAAGCGTCAGGCCGGACGATTTCAGCGCGACGGCGAACTCCGACGGCCGGTCGGCGTAGCGGCCGATCATGGTGTCGGTGATCTCGATGCCGGCATAGCCGCCATCGGCGATGGCCTTCAACAGATCGTCGGGGCCGCCGGTGAAACGGTCGCCCAGCATTTCCCAGGTGAAGGTCTGGCAGCCGACCTTGAGCTTCGTCTTTGTCATGTCGTTCATTCCTTGACGCCGCCCTGTGTCAAGCCTTCGATGATGTGGCGCTGGAAGAACAGCACCAGAAGGATCAAGGGCACGGTGACCACGGCGGAGGCCGCCGCGATGTCGCCCCAGGGCACATAATAGAGGTTGGTGAAGTTGGCGATGCCGACCGGGATCGTCTGCCGGTCGATGTTGGAGGTGAAGGCAAGCGCGAACAGGAATTCGTTCCACGCGGTGATGAAGGCAAGCAGGCCGGTCGTCACCAGGCTGGGCAGCGACATTGGCAGGATGATGCGCCAGAGCAGGCCGAGAACGCTGACTCCGTCCATGCGCGCGGCCTCATCGATCTCGCGCGGCAGCGTCTCGAAATAGCCGAACAGCACCCATGTGACGAGCGGCAGGCCGAGCGCCAGATAGGTAATGATCAGCGCCGTGTAGGTGTCGAGCAGGCCGAGATTGGTGGCGACGAGATAGAGCGGGCCGACCAGCGCGATCTGCGGGAACATCGACACCGACAGGATGACCATCAGGATGCCGAAGCGGCCCTTGATGTTGAGCCGCGACAGAGCGAAAGCGGCCAGCGAACCGACGAACAGGCAGAGGAACGTCGTCGCCAGCGACACCACCAGCGAGTTCCAGACATAGCGGTGCAGCTGCTTCTCGAAAAAGGCGTTGTAATAGTGCTCCAGCGTGAAGGGATGCGGGATCAGCGACGGCGAGCCCGAGGTCAGCATCTTGTCGAGCTGGAACGAGGTCGAGAACTGCCAGAGGAACGGACCGCCCGACCAGATGAGGATCAGCACGGCGCCGGCATAGATGGCGAAGCTCTGCAGTGGCGAGCGCGTCTCGTTCATTGCGCCCTCCTGATCTGGCGGATGAGGAAGACGACGAAGACCAGCGCGATGAGACCCTCGGTGATGAACATCGCGGTCGACACGGCCGAGCCGTAACCGAACTGCAGCGTCGAGAAGAGCACCTTGTAGGACAGCGTCGACAGCGTTTCGGTGGAATCGGCCGGGCCGCCGCCGGTCAGCACATAGACTAGGTCGAAGACGCGGAAAGCGTCGAGCGCGCGGAACAGGCCGGCGATCAGCAAGGTCGGCATCAACAGCGGCAGGCGGATGTGCCAGAAGGTGATCCAACCCTTGGCGCCATCCATGCGTGCCGCCTCGATCAGCGAATTGGGCACCGTCTGCAGACCGGTCAGCAGCAGCAACGCCATGAACGGCGTCGTCTTCCAGACGTCGGCGATGATGATGGTGATCATCGCCGTGTCGGGAGAGCCGTACCAGTTGATCTTCTGGGCGATCAGGCCAGCATGCAGGAGCATGTAGTTGATGATGCCGTTCTGGCCGTCGAACAGCCAGCCGAACATTTTTGAGGTGACGACGGTGGGCATAGCCCAGGGAACCAGCATGGCCGCGCGGACGAGCCCTCGCCCCTTGAAGGCCTCGCACAGGATCAGCGCCATGCCGAGCCCGATCACCGTCTCCAGCACCGTCGACGCGGCGGTGAACCACATCGTGTGCCACCAGGCATTCCAGAACTGCGGGTCGCCCCACAGCTGCACATAGTTGGAAAAGCCGGTGAAATCCTGATCCTGCGTGATCAGCGAGGTGTTGGTGAGCGAGAGGTAGAGCCCGTTGACGATCGGGTAGAAGGAGACTGACGCCAGCGACACGAAGGCCGGCGTCAGCAGGATGAGGGCCCAGAAGGCGCCGGGAAGCGCCCTGCCAAACCGCCGCGGCCGGCCAGCGCCTGAAATGGTGGCGGCCGCGGTCATGATCAGGCGACGATCTTGTTAATCTGGTCGGCGGTCGCGTCCATCTCGGCCTGGACGTTGCCGGAAACCAGGGCCTTGGAGATGCCGGACTGCAAGGCCAGCGTCACCTTGGCGTATTGCGGCGTGATCGGCCGCGCCGTGGCGCCGGTGAATACTTTCTCCAGGCTCGCCATGAAGGGCTGTTCCTTCTTGATCTGCTCGTCCTGGAACAGCGCCGGGCGCGTTGGTGCCAGACCAAAGTTCAGTGCGATGCGATGCTGGGTCTCGGTCGACGACAGCCAGGTCAAGAGTTCGATCGCGGCTTCGCGCTGCTTGGAGTTGGCGTTGACGCCGAGCTGATAGCCGCCGAGGCAGGCCGAGCTCTTGCCGCCGGGGAATGACGGCAGAGGTGCGACGCCAACCTTGTCGACGACCTGGGACGCCTTGGCGTCCTGAGCGATCGGATAGACATAGGACCAGTTGCGCATGAACAGCGCCTTGCCCGAGGTGAAAGGCTGGCGCGACGGTTCCTCATCCCAGGACAGCACGTCCTGCGGGCTGATCTTCGTGGTTGCGATGGTGTCGTGCAGGAACTGGATGGCTTCCACCGCGCCCTTCTGGTTGATCAGCGACGACTTGCCGTCGGGCGCCAGGATAGCGCCA
The DNA here is from genome assembly GCF_056174585.1 of Mesorhizobium kamtschaticum. Lineage (NCBI taxonomy): Bacteria > Pseudomonadati > Pseudomonadota > Alphaproteobacteria > Hyphomicrobiales > Phyllobacteriaceae > Mesorhizobium > Mesorhizobium kamtschaticum. The sequence goes on from NZ_CM149691.1 coordinate 6,316,107, forward strand.
TTGTTGGAGGTGATGATCTCGACCGCGTCGCAGACCAGCACCTCGGCCTGCTTGCCCTGCCAGAGATAGCCGAAATCGATGTCGCCTGCCTTCTGCGCGGCGGCGGCGATGGTCGCCATGTCGGCCCAGGTTTCCGGCACCTTGCCGCCATGCCTTTCCAGCACATCCTTGCGGTAATAGAACATGCCCGAATCCATGAACCAGGGAAGGGCGGTCAGCTTGCCGCCATAGGTACAGGCGTTGAGGGTGCCGGTGAAGTAGGCGCTGCGCTTGTCGGCGGGGAAATACTCATCCAGCGGCAGCGCCCATCCGGCGGCGGCAAAGCCGGCGATCCAGATCACGTCCTGGCTGAAGACGTCCGGCGTGCCGTTGCGGCGGGCAAGCTGCTGCACCAAGCCCTGGTAGACCTCCGTCGAGGAGCTCGGCGGCGGCAGTTCGATATTCTCTGACCAGGACGCGGTCCTGCGATTCGTTGAAGACCTTGATCAGGTCGCCGAAGGTCTCCTTGCCGAAGAAGGCCGCGCTGGCGAAGCTGATCTCGGCGCGTGACTGGGCGCGAGCACGGCCAATGCCGAGGGACGTCCCTGCCCCGAATGCCGCCGCGCCAAGCAGGCCGGCGGAACCGATGAGAAATTGCCGACGATCGGCGATCGTCACATGACCCACAGGCTTAGTGTCGGCGGTCGGCCGTTTTTTCATGTCTGTCATTTTCTCCTCCTAGGGCTGGCAGCCTCCCGAATGTCGCGCCAGAATTTTCGCATGTTCTATAAAAATTTTACGCGCGTCAATATTTAAAATGTTGTATAGCGCTTTCCCAGAACGATCTGTTGCCGGCGCAGCGGATCCGGCAGAGCATGACGAAGTTGGGAGGTACGGCCAAAAATGCAGGCAAAATCAAAGGGCAAGCTCGGAATCGGCGTCATCGGGTGCGGCAACATCTCGATGACCTATTTGCGCAATGCCGCGCTTTTCGGTGGCATAGAGCTGCGCGCCTGCGCCGATATCTCGGCCGAGATGGCGGCGCTGCGAGCGAAGGAATATGGCATCCAGGCGCTCGGCGTCGATGCGCTGCTCGCCGATCCCGAGATCGATCTCGTGCTCAACCTGACCATTCCCGCAGCGCATTTCGACATTTCGTTTTCCGCGCTTTCGGCGGGAAAACACGTCTTCACCGAAAAGCCGCTGGCGACTTCGGCCAGCGACGGACGCCGGCTGGTAGCCGAGGCCGCCAAGCGCGGCGTGCTGCTTGGCTCGGCCCCCGACACATTCCTCGGTGCCGCCGGGCGCCGGGCGCGCCGCCTGATGGATGAAGGCGCCATTGGCCGCCCGGTCACCGGCACCGCCTTCATGATGGGACGCGGCATGGAGCACTGGCACCCGAACCCGCAATTCTACTACCAGCCGGGCGGCGGCCCTGTGTTCGACATGGGTCCTTACTACCTGACCATGCTGGTCAATCTGCTTGGCCCGGTCGCGCGCGTCATGGCGATGGCGACGCGTGGCCAGGAGGAGCGTCTGATTACCGCCGAGGGACCGTTCAAGAACACCAAATTCAAGGTCGGCACGCCGACCAACGTGCTGTCGCTGCTCGAATTCCGCTCCGGCGCCACCGTCACCTTCGGCGCCTCGTGGGATGTCTTCAAGCATTCCAACCATCCGATTGAACTGCATGGCACGGAAGGCTCGCTGCGCCTGCCCGATCCCGACACGTTTGGCGGCACGGTGTCGCTGTCCGAACGCGGCGCGGAGTGGAAGGATTTCGTCAGCGAAGGCGAACTCTACGGCGCCCGCAACTGGCCCTATGCCGCACCCGATCGCGCCAATTACCGCATGCTCGGCGTCGCCGATCTGGTGCGTTCACTCAAGACTGGTGCAGCACCGCGCGCGTCCGGCACTCTGGCGCTGCATGTGCTGGAGATCATGGAGGCGATCCTGCATTCGGGCGAAACGAAGAGCTCGGTCGCCATTGCCGGCGATGTCGTCCAGCCGGCGCTGCTCACCGAGGATGAAGCAAGCAGCCTGCTCGCCTAGTTCATGACGGAGATGGCAATGACGCTCGATCCGGATGCGCTGCGTGTCCTCGAAATCGGCCGTGCGGCCGGCGGCGAGCCGTTCGAAAACGGCAGCGTGGCGGCGGCGCGCGCCGCCTACATCACCTCGCTCCCGGCACAGCAGGGCGAGCACGAGCCGGTCGCGGCGACCTCGCAGCAAGAGATCGACGGGCCAAACGGCCCGGTCACGATCCGCATCCATCGCGGCATCGGCGCGCCACGGACCGGAGCACGCGCCGTGCTCTATCTGCATGGTGGCGGCTGGGTCATCGGCAATCTCTCCTCGCACGACGAGATCTGCCGCTGGCTGGCCAATCTGGCCAACGCCGTCGTCGTCTGCCCCGATTATCGGCTGGCGCCGGAGCACAAGTTTCCGGCAGGGCTCGAGGATTGCGCGGCGGCGCTCCGCTTCATGGCGGAAAACGCCGGCGAGTTCGGCATCGACCCGGCCCATATCGCCGTCGCCGGCGACAGCGCCGGCGGCAACCTTGCCGCCGTCCTGGCGTTGCTCTCTCGTGACGGGCTGGCACCACCGCTTGCCGCCCAGATCCTGATCTATCCCAACACCGATGCCCGCCAGATTGCGGACAGCTATCGGCGTTTCGGCGACGGCTTCGGGCTCACCGCCGCCACCATGGCCTGGTTCCGCGACCACTATGTGCGAACACCGGACGACATCACGGACTGGCGCGTCTCGCCGCTGCTGGCGTCAAGCCTTGCCGGCGCCGCACCTGCGTTTGTCGTGAGCGCCGGCCATGACATCCTTGCCGACGAAGGCACGGCCTATGCCGAGCGCCTGCGGGTCGGAGGCGTGCCGCTGGTGTTGCGACACTGGCCAGGTCAGATCCACGGCTTCGTCTCGATGGGCCGCCACATGCTGGCTGCGCGGCAAGCGGTGAGCGAGGCGGCGGCCTGGCTCAAACAGCAGACGCCCGCTCAGGCCGACTGACGCATCACCAGTGTCGCGCCGAGCTTGACGTTGCGCGCCAGACCCAGGCCAGATGGGTCGGCCTCGTCCAGCAAGGCCAGCAACATCTCGACGCTGCGGCCGGCCATGGCGGCGAAATCCTGCGCCATGGTGGTCAGCGCCGGGCAGGTGTAGCGGCTCAGCGGATGATCGTCATGGGCGGCGACACGGAAGTCGCAATCGGCGCGGCGGCCGATCTTCAGCCCGCGCGAAAAAGCCGCCGCCATGACGCCGAAGGCGAGACGGTCATTGGCGCACAGCAGCGTGCGGGCCGGCAGGCCGCCTTTCTCGAGCGTCCTCTCCATCCACTCATGGCCGATGCGCTCGAAGTCCCAGTTGTAGCCGCCCGCCGCCTCGAGAACGACAGGTTCCAGGCCGGCGGCTCGCATCGTCTCGATATAGCTCTGCAGGCGCTCGCCCGAATTGTGGTTGACGTGCGGAATGTCGACATAGACCGGCGGTTCGCCAGACCGGCAGAGATAGTCGACGATGGTCGACGTGCTCTGGTGGTTGTCGTTGCCGACGAAAGGCGTATCGCCTTCGATGTAGGTGTCGAAATAGACGATCGGAATGTCCTCGCTCATCCGCTCGAAGACGCCGGGTTCGGAGACCAACCCGAGCGGAGCGACGATGGCGCCGGCGACCTTCAGCGACAACAGCGTCTTGACCGATTCCGCCTCCAGTTTCGGCGAACCGTGCGAGGAGATGACGATCGGCCAGAAACCCTCATCGCGGCAGCGCAGTTCGATGCGGCTGACCATCTCGGCATAGAACGGATCGGTCAGCGCCGGCACGACGATGCCGACATTGCGGGTGCGCTTGCGGTTGAGATTGCGCGCGAAAACGTTGGGCTGATAGTCCGAGGACCGCAGCGCCGCCTCGATGCGCGCCCGCGTCGCCGGCTTCACGCTGGCCGGGTCGTCGAAATACTTCGACAGGGTCGGCCGCGATACGCCGGACGCCCTGGCGAAATCATCCATCGTGCGGTGGGTCTTCTCCGCCATCGATCTTTCAGGCCCCTTTGCCCTCGCTGCCAGCCTTCCAGCCAGAATCAGTCTTGCGGCCGTTGCCGAGAGGCAGCATTGCTTGACCAAATTTGTTCAGTCAAATTTCAGCGTTTCCAGTACAACGCAAAAGAGTTGCGCGCGTCAAATTATTTATTGACGCTTTAAAACTGAAACCCGGACTTTGAGCCTCGGTTACGGCAGCAGCACCAGCGCTCCCGTCGTGCGCCGCGCTTCCAGATCGCGGTGCGCATCGGCGGCGTTGGCGAGGGTGTAAGGCGTCGGCGCCTCGACCCGAACGACGCCCTGGCGAAGCGCCTGAAAGAACCTGGCAACGTGGGGGCTGAGTTTTTCCGGGGTATCCGTGTAGTGCGCGTAGTTCGGCCGCGAGATGGTCAGCGACTTGGAAGCGAAGCGGCCGATATCCCAATTGCCGACCGGCCCGGAAGCCTGGCCGAAGCTGACGAGATGGCCGCGCACGGCAAGGGCCGCCAGCGAGCCGCCGAACGTGTCGTTACCGACCGCGTCATAGACGACATCGGCGCCCCTGCCCCCCGTCAGCCGTATGACCGCATCGGCGAAATTTTCGCGGGAATAGACGATGACGTGGTGCGCACCGAGACGCTCGACGACACGCGCCTTGTCGTCACTCGATACAGTGGCGATCACAGTCGCGCCGAGATGACGCGCCCACTGCACCAAGAGTTGGCCGATGCCGCCAGCGGCCGCATGGATGAGGACGACGTCGCCCGGCTTTACGGCATGGACATCATGCAGCAGGAAACTCGCGCTGACGCCCTTGAGCAGGCCGGCGGCGGCAATCTCATCGGCAATGTCGTCCGAGACATGGACCAGCAGATCGGGCGCCACGTTGCGCTGCTCACTGTAAGCGCCGACCGGCGGACAGGCATAGGCAACGCGGTCGCCAATCGAAAAGCCCGACACCGCCGGTCCAACCGCTTCGATGATGCCGGCCGCCTCCATACCCGGCACGCCAGGCGGCTGCAGGAGGTCGAAAAACCCGGTGCGGCAATAGACATCAATGAAATTGACGCCGATCACCGTATGGCGGATCCGTACCTCGTTCGGCGCGGGCGGCGGCAGCCCGATTTCCCTCAGCTGTAGTTCCTCCGGCCCGCCATAGCGCTCGACAACGATCGCACGGGTCGTTGCGGTCTGGCCTGCCGCGACCCTTGACGCGACACGCGGCATGTCCAAGGACAGCGCCGGCGCGGCAATCACTTGGGGCGTTCTCGTCTCAACTGGTGGGGCCGCGCTCCTGCGTCGCAGCAGATTGCGCACGGCCGCGAAGCCGACCTGATAGATGCCTTCGGTGACCAACCTGACCAGTTCGTCGCGGCGATGCGCCGGCGGCTGGAACTCGGAGCGCCATTCCCAGAAGGTGGCATTGCCGTCGGTCACCGGTTTCAGCCGCAGCGAGGCGACATAGCCCATCAGCGGCAGCGGCGCTTCAAGCAGGCAATAGCTCAGCCGCCGGTCCTTGTCCGACAGCGCCAGCAATTGCTCGCGCAATTCGCCGCCATTGTTCAGCCTGAAGTGACGCACGGCGCCGACGGCATCGACCGGCTCGCCGCCCTCGATCTCGCTGAAGGCGATCGCCGGATGCCAGCGGTCATGGCCGTTGAAGTCGCGCAGGATCGCCCAGACCGCGTCGACCGGTGCCTCGATGATCGTGCTCTGGCAAACCCTGACCATCGGCCGGCGTCAGCGCCCGAACCGGTGTTTCAGCGCGGTCAAGGCTGTCTGGAACACCCCGTTGCCGATCTGCTGCATCAAGGATGCCTCGCGATCCGGCGCGCAGTCGAACTCCGCCTGCCATTCGGCCAAGGTGACATTGCCGTCGGTGATCGGCGTCAGCGACAGCGTGGCGACATAGTTCTCGACCGCCATCGGGCTTTCGAGGATGGCGTAGCTGCAGGACAGATCGTAATCGGACAGCGCCAGCAGCCTTTCGCGGATGCGCCCGCCGTCCTTGAGCGTGAAACTTCTGATGCAACCGATCTGGTCGGCTTGCGCATTCTGCTCGATGCGGCTCTCGGCGACGAAAGGCGCCCAGCTTGGCAATGCGTTGAAGTTGCGCACAAGCTTCCAGACTTCCGCCGCCGGCGCGGGAATGACCGAGGAAACATAGACCTTGGTCATGCTTGCGAGCCGAGGATCGAATGACGAAGTCCGCGCCCAGGCGTACCCCCCTCTGCCCTGCCGGGCATCTCCCCCTCAAGGGGGGAGATTGGCAAGTTTTCCATCTGCCCCGACATTCCGAATTTGGAGGTTGGCGACACCGTTGATGACGGCCGATCTCCTCCCTTGAGGGGGAGATGTCCGGCAGGACAGAGGGGCGCGCGACGGAACACGATCGTCTCAGTGATCGCGGTCGTCATCGTCGTCCTTGGCGGGTTTGCCCTTGCCCTTCTTGTCGCGGGTCAGGCTCGCAATGTCCTTGGCGTCGCGCAGCACGTCGGTCATGCGGCCGAGCGAGCCGCCTTCGATGCCGATCTCCTTCATCAGATTGTCGATCATCGGCGCCTGCACCCGGTAGCGCAGGGCGGAATCGATGACCTCGTCGGTGACGTTGCGGTTGCCGCCGGTGCCACCGTTGAGGCCGTCGACATGCAGGATCTTGATGCCGTCGATCTTCTCCATCGGCTTGACGCTCTCGCGGATGATGCCTTCCATGTGGTCGAGCAGTTTTCCGCGCAGGCGCCCGGCCCGCGCGCCTTCGGAAAGGATGTTCTCGGCCTCGTTGAGCTGGCGGTGGCCGGCGGCGTCGACCTCGTAACGCTGGGCGGCGGCAAGGGCGTGGATCTTCTCCGACTCGGCCGAAGCGACGGCGGCGATCTTCTGCGCCTCCGCCAGGCTCTTCGCCGCCTTCATCTCGGCGTCGGCCGCGGATGTGATGCGCAGCGCCTCGCGCTCGGCCTCGCGCTGTGCACCGATCAGATCGGTCAGCTTGCGGCGCTCGGCGATCTCACGCTCGCGGGCGGTGAAGGCCTGCTCCTCGGCCTGGACGGCCTTGGCGCGCACGGCTTCGGAAGCGGCGATCGCGGAGGAACGCTCCTGCGTCTTCTTGGCGATGTCGATCGCCTTCTGGATCTCGGCGATCTCGATCTTCTGGTCGCGCTCGACACCCATCTGCCTGATGTCGCGATCCTTGATCAGCCGCGCTTCCTCGATGCCGCGCTCGGTGGTGATGCGGGCGCGTTCGACCTCTTCGCCGGCCGAAATCTCGGCCTCCTCGAAGGCCTGACGCTTGGCGATCTGCAGCGCCTCGAGGTGGCGCTCCCTTGCGATCCTGACCTCGTCTATGGCGCGATCCTGCGCGATACGCGCCGTCTCGGTCGCCTGGTTCTCGACGATCTCGGCGCGACGCTTTTCTGCCTCGGCCTTCGTCACCTCCAGCGCCTTTTCGGCCAGCGCGATCTGGCGTTCCAGTTCGGCGACCTCGAGCAATTTCTTGCGCTCGATCTCGAGCTGGCTCTGCGTGCCTTCGCGCTCGATGCGCGCCTTCTCCAGCGACAGTTCGAGCGCGATCTGCTCGCGCTCGGTCAGTTCGCGCATCTTCATCTCGGTTTCGTCGAGCGAACGGCGGCGCGCGATCTCGCGGCGCTGCGTGTCTTCCTCGCTCTTGATGCGCTCCTCGGTGATGTTGCGCTCCTGGTTGAGCCGCGATTTCTCGACCGCCTCGCGTGACGAAAGTTGTGCCTGCTCGGATTCCTGGTCGCGCAGCGCGCGATCGATGGCCAGTTCCGAGCGCTGCGCGGCGCGGCGGATCTCGACCTCGCGCTCCTGTTCGAGGCGCGCATATTCGCTGTCGCGGTCGATCTCCAGCACCTTGCGCTGGGTGTCGAGATTCTGGTTGCGGATGTCGACCAGCGTGCGCTGCTCGATCTCGTTGCGCATCCGGCGCCTGGTCTCGATCGATTCCGTCAGTTGGGTCAGGCCTTCGGCGTCGAAGGCGTTGGACGGGTCGAAATATTCGAGGCTTGTCTGGTCGAGGTCGACGATGGCGACGCTTTCCAATTCGAGCCCGTTGGCTGCGAGCGACTCTTCGGCCAGCCTGCGCACCTTGGCGGCGTAGTCGCCACGCAATTCATGCATTTCTTCCAGCGTCATCTGGGCGGCGACGGTGCGCAAGGCGCCGGCAAACTTGCCTTCGAGCAATTCGCGCAAGCTGTCGGGCTGCAGCGTGCGGCGGCCGAGCGTCTGCGCGGCTGCGGCGACCAGCTCGCGACTGGCGCCGACACGGACGAAGAACTCGGCGATCAGGTCGACCCGCATGCGATTCCTGGTGATCAGAGCATGGCCGTCTTCGCGGCGCACCTCGATGCGCAGCACGTTCATGTTGACCGGGGTAATTTCATGCAGCACCGGAATGACGAAGGCGCCGCCATTGACCACCACCTTCTCGCCCATGAAGCCGGTGCGCACGAACGCCGTCTCCTTGGTCGAGCGGCGATAGAGCCAGCGCAAGATATAGACGGCGATCACCACGACGACCGCGGCGATGATCAGCCACAACAGGAAAGCGCCAAAGGTCTGCGCGTCCATGATCTATCCTCCCCAAGACAATGCGGTCGGCGCAAGACGACCGATTTCAAACATCCACCCATAGGGTGGTGAAGTCCAATTCTTCATGCCCGCCTCTGCAGCTTCGGCGTGATCGCGTGGAACGCAGCGATCGCCGCATCGACGAAAGGCGTGTCATTGATGTTGGCCCGCACCCGCTCGACATGGCGCAAAGGTGTGCGGCGCACCGTCTTCTCGATCGCCTCGAACAGAGCGTTGTCGGCTTCCGGATCATGAAACGGCTGGCCTGGTGCGTCGAGCATCGAGACGCCGCCCTCGGGCAGCAGGAAGCGCACCGGGCCGTTCATCGCGTTGAGCCGCGCGCCGATCCATTCGCCGAATGCGCGGTTCTCGTCGCGCGTGGTGCGCATCAGCGTGACGTTGGGATTGTGGATGACGAATTTGCGACTGCGGAATTTCTCCGGCACGCTGTCGCGCGGGCCGAAATTGACCATGTCGAGCGCCCCGGTCGAGCCGACATAGGGCAGTCCGGTGCGGATCGCCGCGCCAAAGCGATCCTCGGTCGCCGGGAAGACGCCGCCGACGATCATGTCGGCCACCTCAGTGGTGGTGAGATCGAGGAAGGCCGACAGCAGGCGGGAGTCGCCGAGGTTTTCCATCGCCCGCCCGCCAATGCCGGTGGCATGGAAGACGAGACAGTCATAGTCGGCTTCGAGGCGTTTGGTGACCGCTTGCACCAGAGGCGTGGTGACGCCGAACATGGTGATGCCGACGGCCGGCCGCGCCAGCTTGCGTTTTGCTTCCCAAGCCTCGGCATTGGGCAATTGCGCGACCATGCCGGCCATGGCGTGCGCGGCGTTGGACAGCACGGCTTCAGTGATCGAATTCAGCCCCTGCACATCGGCGACCGAATGGAACATCATGATGTCGACGCCGCCGACATATTGGGCGACATCGCCGGCCGCCACCGTCGAGACCATCAGCTTGGGGATGCCGACCGGCAGCACGCGCATGCCTGCCGTCGCCAGCGTGGTGCCGCCGGAGCCGCCGGCTGAGATGATACCACCGATGCGCGGCTCGCGCTCGATCCAGCGCGCGAAGGCCTCCGCCATGGCGCTGACCGAGCCGCCGCGGTCGTTGGTGAAAACGGCGGATGATCCGCGCGCGTGCATCCCCGCCACCTGCATGGCGGGCACATCGGCGCTCGTCGGTTTTCCCGATGTCGACAGGTCGACGGTGCGCACGGGCAGACCCAATGACTTCAGCCGGTCGGCGACGAAGCGCAATTCCTTGCCCTTGGTGTCGAAAGTGCCGACGACCAGCACGGTTCTGCCGATGCGTTCGGCAAACGGGATGGCGAAGATTTTTTTCGCATCGTCTTGCGGTGCTACCTTGTCGACCGCTGCCTGGCGCAGTTCAGTGACCGGCACATTCCAGCGGTTGGGCAGTTCGGTGACCGGACGATAGACGCCATTTTGCGGCGTCGGCTCGGCCGAACCGGCGCCAGCCCGGTCGACGCGATACACTTCCGCCAGTTGTTCCCTGGCCTGCGCCACTTCCGCCGGCGTGACCTGTGCTTCCTCGGCATGGCGGCCGACGCCGAGCAGGCGTTGCTGCAATTCACGGTCGGCGGCGAGTGCCTTGGCGTCCATCAGCCGGTTGATGCGGCCATTGACCATGATGGCGACCTGGTTCGACACAGCAGTCGCCACACCGATATTCTGCTCGATGACCAGCACCGCCATCTCGCCTTCGGCGGCGAGATCGACCAGCATCTTCTCGACCTGGTCGACGATGACCGGCGCCAGCCCCTCGGTCGGCTCGTCCATGACCAGCAGCTTCGGGTCGCTGAGCAGCGCGCGCGAAATGGCCAGCATCTGCTGTTCGCCGCCCGACAGCTGCGAGCCGCCATTGCCGCGGCGCTCGGCCAGGCGCGGGAAGGTCTGGTAGACGCGCTCGACCGTCCAGCTGGCATCGCGCCTGTTGCCGGCGGCAAGGCGCAGATGCTCGTCGACCGTCAGGCTCGGCCAGACACGGCGGCCTTGCGGCACATAGCCGACGCCGAGGCGGTGGATTTCGTGCGGTTCGAGGGACGTGATCTCGCGACCGTCGACGCGGATCGAACCGGACTTCGCCCGCTTCAGCCCGACAATGGTGTTGCAGAGCGTCGACTTGCCCATGCCGTTGCGGCCGACCACCGACAGCACGCCGCTTTCCAGCATCAGCGAAACGCCCTGCAGGGCATGGCTTTCACCATAGAAGACCTGCAGATCGTCTATCCGCAGCATTGCCTTGGCCACCTTCCCGGGACGCTCAGCCATGCTTGCCCCCGAGATAGATTTCCTGCACTTCGGGATCGGCCTCGATCTCCTGCGGCGTGCCTTCCTTGAACAGGCGGCCATTGTGCATCATCGAGACATATTCGGAGACGCGCAGCGCGACGTCCAGATCATGCTCGATGATGATGTAGCCGATGTGCTTGGGCAGCGCATTGAGGATGGCGACGAGGTCGCGTCGTTCGGTCGGTGACAGGCCAGCCGCCGGCTCGTCGAACAGGATAAAGCGGGGGGCGCCGGCCAATGCCAGCGCAATCTCCAGCTGGCGCTGCTGGCCATGGCTCAGCGTCGCCACCAGCGTGTCGCGATAGGCTTCGAGATGCACGGCGTTGAGGATCGATTCCGCCTGCACCATGTTGACGTCGTTTGCCGCTGGGCGCAGCAGCGAGAACCTGCGGCGAGAGACACCGCGGCACGCGAGAAAGATGGAATCGAGAACCGACAGGCCCTTGAACAATTGCGATATCTGATAGGTGCGACGCAGGCCGCGCCGGATGCGTTCATGCGGCGGCAGGTCGGTGATGTCCTCGCCGAAGAAACGGATGCGCCCCGCCGTCGGCAGGAAGTCGCCGGTCACGGCGTTGAACAATGTGGTCTTGCCGGCGCCGTCGGAACCGAGGACCGCGCGCCGTTCGCCGGCCGCGATCCTCATGGTGATGCCCGAGAGCGCCACCAGCGCCCCGAAATGCCGCGCCACGCCATCGAGCTCCAGCGCGTAGGCGCCGGTGCTCTGGAGGTGGTTTGCTGCGAAGCTTTCGGTCACTGGCGGCTGCACTCGAAATCAGGTGTTACGGGCAGCTCGGATTGTCGCGGTTGACCGCGCCGAGCTTCATGAACTCGTCTTCGGGAATGCCGAGCGTCTGGTTGACCTGCGGCACGACCTTGACCAGCTTGTTCATGAGACTGCCGTCGGCACCTTCGGTGACCTCGGTCAGGAAGATGTCGGCGATGGCGTTGCGGTTCTTGTCGAGCGACACCTTGCCGGTCGGCGTGTCGAAGGACAGTTTCGACAGCGCATCGCGCAGCTTCTTGCCACCGTCGGAGACATCGCCGCCGACCTGGTCGAGGCCAAGCAGCGTCGCCTTCATGTCGACATAGTAGCCATGGGCGAAGAGCGAGGGCGACGGAAACGCGCCCGGCTGCTTCTTGTAGGCTTCGACGAAGGTCTTCCAGGCCGGCGCGTCATTGGTGTCGGCGGTCGGGCCGGCCGAGGGCGTGCCTTTCAGCACATCCTTCAGCTTGCCTTTCGAGGTCAGCACCGTCTGGTCGACGGTGATCGAGCCGCCGATCAGCGGCGCGGTGCCGCCGCTTTGCTGGTACTGGGTCAGGAAGTTGACGGCATCGGCGCCGCCGAGTGCGACATAGATCGCGTCGACGCCTTCAGGGATGGCGGCGATGACCGACGAAAAATCCTTGTTGCCGATCGGCACCCAGGATTTCGACGGCACATGGCCGCCAGCCTTGCAGAACTCGGCCATGAAGCCGAACACCTGCGTGTAGGGGAAGGAATAATCCTCGGCGACGGTGGCGACCTTCTTGTAGCCCTTGTCCTTGAAGGCATAGCTGCCGAGGCCGGCCATCCATTGCGCGCCATCAGTCGAGAAGCGGAAGAAATTCTCCGCTGGATCGCGCAGCGTAGTGTCCTGCGCGGCCGAGGTGCCGTTGATGAAGGTCACGTTCGGCTGCGTCTTGGCATAGTCCTTGACGGCAAGGCCTTCGTCACCCGAGAGCGGGCCGACCAGCACCTTGACGCCATCCTGTTCGACCAGCTTGCGCGCCGCGCGCACCGCACTGTCGGGCGAGGCATCGGACGAACCCTTGACGATCTCGATCTTCTTGCCGGCGACGGTGCCGTTCATCTCGGCGACCGCGGTCATGGCGCCGCGCTCACCGTCTTCGCCCAGCACCGTGAACGGTCCCTCGAAAGTGGCGAGCAGGCCGATCTTGATGGTGTCGTCGGCAGCCAGCGCCATCGAAGGCGCCGTCAGCCCGGTGAACACCGCGAGCGCCAGTAAAGTACGTCTATGCATCCTCATGATTTTCCTCCCGTTGATTTCATTTTGCAGTGGTTCATTCCATCCCGGTTGCTACGGTCCGGGACGCAAGGACTCCTGGACAAGATGTGGCTTGATCCTCCCCCACAACCCAAGAATTCCATCCGGTGAAACGAAGACGATCACCAGAAACACCATGCCGATCAGCGTGTTGAACCGCTCGGCGCCGACGATGTCGATGGCGAAGGTCTGCATCAGGATAACGACGACCGCGCCGAGAAATGGCCCGATCGGATGGCGCAGGCCGCCGATGACGGCAATGATCAGCACGTCAATCGCCGCATCGACGCCGATGGTGCCGGGCGAGACGCGGCCGTTGAACCAGACCAGCAGCACGCCCGCCAGTCCGGCGATGAAGCCGGCCAGCAGCCAGGCGAACACCTTGTGCGCGGTGACGTGGTAACCCAGCGCGCGCATGCGGCGCGGGTTGTCGCGGATCGCTTGCAAGGTCATGCCGAAGGTCGAGCGCGAGCCGTAGAGCACGGCGGCGTAGGACAGCACCGCCAGTCCAAGACAGAGATAATAGAAAGGCCTGGGGTCGCGCCAGTTGACGCCCCAGAACACCGGGGCGCGGATGCCGGCATAGCCGGAATGGCCGTTGAAGATGGCGTAGTTCTGCTGCGCGAAATAGTAGATCGCGGTGGCGATCGCCAGCGTGATCATGATGGTGTAGATGCCTTCGGTGCGCACCGAGATCCAGCCGATCAGCGCCGACGCCAATGCCGCCGCAAGGAGGGCGAACGGCACTGTGAGCCACCACGGCCAGCCAAAGCCGAGGACGTTGGAATTGTTGTTGCCGAGAATGGCGATGGCATAGGCCGCTATGCCGGCGACCGTGATCTGCGCCAGGCTGACCATGCCGCCATAGCCGGCGAGCAGCATCAGTGACAGGCCGAGCATGCCGAAGATCAGCGAGTAACCGCCGATCTGCGTCAGGAAGAAATCCGAGGCCACCAGGGGATAGAGCACCAGCGCGACACCAAGGATGATGTGGCCGGCGCCGAGCTTCTCCAGCCAGTTCTGCTGCGTTGCGCCGGTGGTGGCGATGGCCAGGCTCATCTCGCCTTCCCCATAATGCCTTGCGGCCGGACCGCCAGCGTCACCACCATGATGACGAAGGTCAGCACGATGCCGTAGGTCGGGAAGTAGACGAGGCCGATCTGTTCGGCGAGGCCGATCAGCAGCGCGCCGATGGCGGCACCGGTGATCGAGCCCATGCCGCCGACGATGACGACGACCAGCGAGGCGAGGAGGTAGCGGACGTCCTCGCCCGGCGCGACCGACAGTGCGGAGCCACCGACGACGCCGGCAAAGCCGGCAAGGCCGGCGCCGACGGCAAAGACGATGGCGAACACCGCATGCACATTGACGCCGGACGCCTGCAGCATGGCGCGGTCGTCGACGCCGGCGCGGATCATCATGCCGACGCGGGTCTTGTGCAGCATCAGCCAGAGGCCGACACCGATGACGATCGCCGCCGCCAGCACGACGACGCGGTAGAGCGGATAGGTGAGGAAGACCGAGGCGCCGTTGGAGCGCACCGCGGTGATGATCGGCAGCGTCAAGGCACCGTCAAGCCATTCCGGCGTGGTGATCTGATAGGTGCCGCCGGCCCACACCGCCAGCATCAAATCGGCGGCGACGATCGAGATGCCGATCGAGACCAGGGTCTGGCGAAGGTCGTCGCCTTCGAGGCGGCGGAAGACGAAGACCTGCATGACGACGCCGACGATGGCCAGTACCGCAAAACCGGCGGCGACGCCGAGCAGCCAATAGCCGGTGCGGCTGGTGACCTCGTAGCCAATATAGGCGCCGAGCAGATAGAGCGAGCCATGCGCGAGATTGACGTTGCGCATCAGGCCGAAGATCAGCGTGAAGCCACTGGCGACGAGGAAATAGAGGCCGGCCAGCGTGATGCCGTTGAGGATGGCGCTGACGAAGGCCTTCTTGGAAATCAGGATCGCGTTCAGCCAATCCGGCCAGACGGCGAAGACCAGCCATGCCACGACGGCGGCGGCAAGCAGGCCGACGAGGCTCCAGGCCTGCCGGCGTGTCACGCCGCCGCTTGTGAGCGACGACGAAGTTGGCTGGTCGAGCAGACTCATGCCGTCAGCCGCCGGCGCTGTTCGTTCATGCGCGGCGCCTTGTGGAACTTGCCGTCCTTCATGATGGCGAGGATGCGGTTCTTGTCCTGCAGGATGCGCACGTCGGCGATAGGATCGCCGTCGATCAGCAGCATGTCGGCGAGGTAACCTTCCTTGATCATGCCGAGTTCGTCGCCCATGTTCATGATCTGGCCGCCATACTTCGTGCCGGCCTGGATCGCCTCCATCGGCGAGAAGCCGAGCATCTCGACGAAGGTCTGGATGTCCTTGGCGTTGGTGCCTTGCGGCGTCCAGGCAAAGCCATAGTCGCCGCCGATGCAGACACGGATGCCGCGCCGGTGCATCTTCTTCATCGTGTCGATGCACATTTCGAGTTCGCGCTCATATTCGAGCGACAGCGGCGAGCCCGGCTTGATGCCCCATTGCTCGGCATGGCGCGCAGTGTTGATCAGCCAGGCGATGCCGGGCGCCACAAAATGCTTGTCCTTGACCGCCTCGAGCATGTCGAGCGCCTCCTCGTCGGCGAAGGAGGCATGGTAGATGTTCTGGATGCCGTGGCGAACGCACTGCTTGACCGAGCCGGACGAACGCGCATGCGCCGACAGCACCTTGTTGCGGCAGCGCGCCTCGGAGGCGGCCATGGCGACCTCTTCCTCCGACATCGGCGTCTCCTCGGCGCCCATGCCGGTGATGCTTTCGCCCGACAAATTCAGCTTGATGGAATCGACGCCGTATTTGATCAGCTGGCGCACGGTGCGGCGAATTTCCTCAGGACCGGAAACGACGATGCCGAGATTGAGACCTTCATGCGGTATGTGCGACGGCGAGGAATCGCCGAGGCCGCCGACCGTGGTGATCTCCGGTCCCGCAGCGAGATAGCGCGGTCCGGGGAAACGGCCCTGGTTGATGAATTTCTTGGCGACGACATCGAGGCGCGGCTTGGCGGCGGCAGCGCCCCGGCCGGCGGTGAAGCCGGCATCGAGCACCAGCTTGGCCATCTCCATGGTGACCAGCATATGCTCCTCGATTTCCATCATCTGGATGGGATCGATGCCGGGGGCGTTGTTCCAGGACAGATGCAGATGCGCGTCGATCATGCCCGGCATCAGCGTCGCGCCCATGCCGTCGATCACGGTTGCCCCGCCGCTATAGGAAGACGACGAGGACGAGCCGAAGCGCGACGAGCCCTTGGTGATCTGCTTGATGCGGTTGCCCTGCACCAGAACCTCGCCGGTGTATGGATATTCACCGGTCGCGTCGAGCACGCGCACATTGGTGAAGAGCGTGCCGTTCGAGCCGTTGCCGTTCCAGCTGTCGTCTGCCATCACAAGCCTCCCAACTTGCCGAGCGCGTAGTTCTACGCCCGATCTGAAATTCTCACCTATCAACCCGTCTCAAAAAATCGGCGAGCTTCTGGCTGCTTTCGCGCGGGCTTTCCACCGTGGCCCAGTGCCCGCACCGATCCAGGGACGAGAATACGGCGCCCTTGATCTTGTCGGCAAGCGCCTGCCCGACCCCTTGCGGATTGACCGTGTCGGCATCGCCCGTGACCAGCAATGTCGGCGCCGAGATCCGGCGCGGGTCGACCGCGATCGCCTTGGCCAGCGCCTCGCAGGTGCGGGCATAGGATTCAGGATCCTGCCTGGTGATCGATTCCCGCACGAAGGCAACGGCCGCCGGCGATGTCTCCCTCGTATGTGCCGAAATCGCATTGGCGACGATCTGGTCGGCGATGTCGGCGATACCGCCCGAACGCGCCAGCCGCGCCCGGTTGCCGAGCCCTTGCCTGGTTGCTTCGGCCGGTTCCGCCAGCGCGCCAAACAGCGTCAGCGATTTAACCAGCGAGGGCTGCGTCGCCACTATCTGCTGGCAAACGATGGTGCCCATCGAATGGCCGACAAAATGTGCCGTCGTGACTCCCATGCCGGCCATGGCACGAATGACAGCCTCACTCATGCCTTCGATGGTCAGCGGTTCGATCGGGCGCGGCGAACGGCCGGAGCCCGGCAGGTCAAGCCGGATGACGCGGTAGCCGGACAGTGCCGCCATCTGCGGCTGGAACATGTTCGATGTGCCGCCGAGACCGTGAATCATCACCACGGCAGCGCCCTCGCCGACGACTTCGGCAACCACCTGGCCAACCGTCACCGTGGTCATTGCGCATGCTCCGCGAAGCGGTTTTCCAGCGTGCCGATGCCGTCGATCTCGATGCGCACGACGTCGCCGGCCTTAAGGTATTTCGGCGGATCGAAGCCGATGCCGACGCCGACCGGCGTGCCGGTGGCGATGATGTCGCCGGGCTTCAGCGTGATGCCTTGCGACAGCGTGGCGATGATGGTCGGGATGTCGAAGATGAGCAATGATATCTGCGAATTCTGGCGCAGATCCTCGTTGACGAAACACCGGATGCCGGCGGTCGCCAGGTCGAGCTCATCCCTGGTCACCGCCCATGGCCCCATCGGACAGAACGTGTCCTGCGATTTGCCGATCAGCCACTGGCTGTATTTGCCTTGCAGGTCGCGCGCCGTGACATCGTTGACGATGGTGTAGCCCCAGACATGATCGAGCGCATTCTCCCTGGAGATGCCACGCCCGCCCTTGCCGATGATGACGGCGAGCTCCGCCTCGTAGTCGATGGCCGTCGAGACCGACGGGTCGATCAGCACGCTGGCGTGGTTGGCGACGACCGATTCAGGCACTTTGGAAAAGATGATCGGGTGCTTGGGGATCGCGCCGGCGCCGGCGCTGGAATCAAAACCGCTGCGGGCGAATTCGTGGGCGTGTTCGTGATAGTTCTTGCCGACGCAGAAGATGTTGCGACGCGGCTGCGGGATCGGCGCCTCGATCTCGACCTGCGCCAAGGGGATCGACGACAGGGTACGTGGCAGACCTGAGCCGTTGCGCTCGATCAAAGCCAGAATGCCTGATTTGGCCTGGTCGACGGTAAAATCGAAAGGGGCGATGGTCTGGGCATCGAGATCGACAAGGCCGACACGACGTTCACCGGCGATCGAAAAAGTCGCGACCCGCATCCAGTTCCTCCCTGAACCAATATTGAGCCAATTATTCGCTCTTTTGTTACACGCTATCGCCGATTGGTTTAGCCCGCAAGAGGAATTTAGGCTGGTCATACCAAAAAGGATTCAATCGCCATCCCTGCCGCTTCATACGATGTTGAAGAGCGCCGTGCGATGGACGGAGGTAGCGGAAGCTGCTATCAATGGTTCAGTATCGGATCAGATAAAAGTTGCCAGACATGCCAAAGCTCGTCGCCAACGATATCGCCACCGCGCTGAAGAAACGCATTTCATCAGGCGAATGGATCGAGAATGGCCGCATGCCGCCGGAGCGCGACCTGGCGAGCGAATTCGGCGTGGCGCGCAACACGGTGCGGCGCGCCGTCTCCTTCCTTGAGGATGACGGCACCGTGGTGCGGCATGTCGGACGCGGCACCTTCCTGACCGCCACCAATCCCAGTTCGATGGCGGCGGTTGTCGGCAGGATGGAAGGCACCAGCCCGGCCGACATGATGGAGATCCGGCAGTTGCTGGAGCCGGCGGCGGCCGCCTTCGCCGCCACCAACGCCAGCGCCATGGAACTCAACGCGGTGCGCGAGGCACACAAGATCGCTTCGGAGTCGCAGGACATGCCGACCTTCGAGCATTGGGATGCGGAATTCCACCACCGCATCTTCGCTTGCTCGCGCAACGATTTTCTCAAGGAGATCCACAATCTGATGCGCATCCTGCGCAATCAGGCGCCATGGTTCGAGATGAAGAAGCGCTCCTTTTCCGAGGAGCGCCGCGGCATC
This sequence comes from Mesorhizobium kamtschaticum, assembly GCF_056174585.1. Taxonomy (NCBI): domain Bacteria; kingdom Pseudomonadati; phylum Pseudomonadota; class Alphaproteobacteria; order Hyphomicrobiales; family Phyllobacteriaceae; genus Mesorhizobium; species Mesorhizobium kamtschaticum. The sequence goes on from NZ_CM149691.1 coordinate 6,334,983, forward strand.
TATTGCAGCGAACATCAGACCGTTCTCGACGCGCTGCTGCGGCGCGACCCCGAAAGCGCCAGCCAGGCCATGCTGGCGCATCTGAGAACCGTCGAGCGCAATCTGCTGGGACGGTAGCAGCCGGATTGCTTGCCGCCGGTCAGTAAGGCAACCCGACATAGTTCTCGGCGAGCGCGGTCGATGCCGCCCGCGAATGCACGAGATAGTCGAGTTCGGCTTCCTGGATGCGCTGGCCGAAGTCGCCGGTGTCGGGAAAGCGGTGCAGCATCGTCGTCATCCACCAGGAAAAGCGCACCGCCTTCCAGACCCGCGCCAGCGCCTTGGCTGAATAGGCGTCGATGCCAACCATGGATTTGTCGCGGTAGTAATCGCGAAAACCGGCAAAGAGATAGCGTACGTCGCTGGCGGCGAGGTTGAGGCCCTTGGCGCCGGTCGGCGGCACAATGTGGGCGGCGTCGCCGACCAGGAACAGCCGGCCGAAGCGCATCGGCTCGGCGACGAAGGAGCGCAACGGCGCGATCGACTTTTCGAAGGATGGCCCGGTGGTGACGCTTGCCGCCGTCTGTTCGGGCAAGCGGCGGCGCAACTCGTCCCAGAAGCGGTCGTCGGACCATGCCTCGACATGGTCGTCCTGCGGGCACTGCACATAGTAGCGGCTGCGGTGCGTCGAGCGCATCGAGCACAGCGCAAAACCACGCTCGTGGTTGGCATAGACCAGTTCGTGATCGGCCGGCGGCACCTCGGCCAGCACACCGAGCCAGCCGAACGGATACTGACGCTCGAAGGTTTTCAGCGCACGCTCCGGCACCGATTTGCGGCTGACGCCGTGATAGCCATCACAGCCGGCGATGAAGTCGCAGTCGACACGATGAGTGATGCCGTCCTTGTCGTAGGTGACGAAAGGCGCGGCGCCGTCGAAATCATGCAGCGCGACATTGGCGGCCTCGTAGACGGTGACGAGCCCTGCCGCCTCGCGCTTGTCCATCAAATCATGCGTCACTTCGGTCTGGCCGTAGACGGTAACATGCTTGCCGCCGGTGAGCGCGGCGAGATCGATGCGGTGCAGGCGCCCGTCGAAAGCGAGCGAAATGCCGGAATGCGGCAAGCCTTCGGCATGTAGTCTTGCGGCAGCACCCGCTTCTTCCAGCAATTCGACCGTGCCCTGTTCGAGCACCCCTGCCCGCACGCGGCCGAGCACATGCTCGCGGCTCGAGCGTTCCAGAATGACGGTCTCGACACCGATGCCGGCCAGAAGCTGCCCGAGCAGCAGGCCGGACGGTCCGGACCCGATGATGGCGACCTGGGTGCGCATCAGTGGCCGAGGCTTTCGATCTGTGCGGCCAATTCGGCGGCGAGCCGCAGCGACGCGGCGGTGGCGACGGTCATCTGCGGCAGCAGCAGCCATTCCAGCGTCCAGGCCGTGCCCGAGCGCTCCTGCTCATGTACCAGTGCCTGATGCATGCCGGAAAGCTGCGTAGCGTTGAAGCGGGCGAGCGCCACCAGCGCTTCCGCCTTCACGGGGTTCTGCTTGTGAGGCATGGCTGACGAGCCGCCACCGCCCGACAGCGCGATGTCCGTCCCAGCCATCGCCATCAGCGCGATGTCCTGACCGAACTTGCCAAGACTTCCCGTTACCAGTGACAGCCAGCCGGAGAAGTCGACAACCGCGTCGCGCTGGCTATGCCATTGCGGCGCGTCGGCAAGACCGAGTTTTTCGGCAAGTGCGGCGCGCACCGCCGGCCCCTTGCCACCAAGCTTTTCCAGCGTGCCGGCGGCGCCGCCGAACTGCACCACGAGCAGGCGCCGCGATTGTTCCGACAATCTTTCCTGATGCCGTTGCAGCGGAGCCCGCCACGCCGTCACGCGATCCGCCACATGAACAGGGATCGCTGGTTGCATGCGCGTCATGCCGGCCAGCGCCCTGCCCCCGAAGCGTTCTTCAAGCGAGGTGAGCCGTATGATGGTCTCGGTCAGCAGCAGGCCGAGATGCTCGGCGACGGATTTCAGCCGGAGCATCAGGCCGGTATCGATGACGTCCTGGCTGGTCGCGCCGAAATGCACCTTGTCGCCATGCGGTTCACCGACCACAGCCCTGATCTGGCGCACCAGTTCCGGAACCATGACGCCATCCCTGGCGACACCGGCCCGCAGCAAGGTTGTGTCCGGCCGGAACGAGGCCAGTGTCGCCACGATCGCTGCCGCCGCATCCCTGGCGATGATTCCGTTTTCGGCCTCCGCTTCGGCCAACGCGTGTTCGAAGGCCAGCATCGCCTCGATTTCCGCGTCGACGGAAAAATGACGGCTCGCTTCCTCGTCACCAAGGAGGGCGGAAAGCAATGGATGATCGAAGGGCGATACGGTCATGTCCTGCTCCTCCTGACCATCAGCTGTCGAAGAAGACCGTTTCCTTCTCCCCCTGGAGATGGACGTCGAAGACGTAGGTGTCGCCCTGGCGCTCGGCGATCAGCGTCGGCACGCGGATGCGGTGCTCGATGCGCGCCAGGATCGGATCCTCAGCATTGGCCTTTTCCTCGTCGGAAAAATAGAGCCGCGTGTGCAGGCCGAGATTGATGCCGCGGGCGACGATCCACAGCGTGATATGCGGCGCCATCAGGCGACCATCCCGGAATGGCACGCGGCCCGGCTTGATCGTCTCAAACGCACAGACGCCTGTTTCCATATCGGTCGGGCAACGGCCCCAGCCCTGGAAATTCGGATCGGCGGCACCGCGCAATTCGGCCGGCGAATTGTAAAACCCGGCCGCATCCGCCTGCCAGATCTCGATCAGCGCATCCTTGAGCGGCGTGCCGGTGCCGTCGAGCACCCGGATCTTGAGACCGATGCGCTCGCCTTTGGTCTTGTCGTTGACCATGGTCGCGCCGAGGTCGGTCGCATAGACGCCGCCGATGCCGCAGAAATTCGGCGTCAGCCCGATATGGACGTAAGGGCCCGCGGTCTGCGAGGGGCTCTCCCTGAGCCGGTCGAGCGACTGGGCCATCAATTGCCCTCCAGCCGGTTTTCGAACAGCGACGAACGGCGGCCGCGCAGCACAATGTCGAATTTGTAGGCGAGCGCATCCATCGGGATCGTCGCCTGCGTGTCGAGGATGGCCGTCAGCGCCTCGATGGCCGCCTTGTCGGCGATACCGCGCACGATCGGACATTTCCAGATCAGCGGGTCGCCCTCGAAATACATCTGCGTGATCAGGCGCTGGGCAAAGCCATGGCCGAAAACCGAGAAATGGATGTGCGCCGGGCGCCAGTCATTGGGACCGTTCGGCCAGGGATAGGGACCGGGCTTGACGGTGCGAAAGGCGTAGCCACCATCCTCGCCTGAAATGGTGCGGCCGCAGCCGCCGAAATTCGGGTCGAGCGGCGCCAGATAGCCGTCCTTCTTGTGGCGGTAGCGGCCACCGGCATTGGCCTGCCAGAATTCGAGCAGCACGCCGGGAACACCAATGCCGCGCTCATCAAGCACGCGCCCATGGACGATGATGCGCTCGCCGATGGCGCTCTCGCCCGGCCTGGCGAAATTATGGATCAGATCGTTGTCGAGTTCGCCGAGCATGGCGTGGCCGAAGACCGGTCCCGCTATTTCCGACAGCGTGTTGTCGAAGGACAAAAGCGCCTTCTGCGGCGAGCGCAGCACCGAACTCTTGTAGCCCGGCGTCAGCGCCGGCGGATGCCATGTCCGATCGCGCTGGAAGAAGGCGCCGGTCTCGGGCCTCCGGTTCGAGCCGGACTCAGCTGGCATTGTCGGCTCCGTCCATTTCCGAAAACACGTCCTTGGCTATTCTGAAGGCACGGTTGGCGGCCGGCACGCCGGCATAGATGGCGACATGCAGGAACGCCTCGCAGATATCGTCGCGCGTCGCACCGGTGTTGGCGGTGGCGCGCACATGCAGGGCGACCTCCTCATCATGGCCGAGTGCGGCGAGCAGCGCCAGGGTGACGATCGAGCGCTCGCGCTTGCTGAGGCCTGGCCGTGCCCACACCGTTCCCCAGGCGGCCTCGGTGATCAGTTCCTGGAAAGGCTGGTCGAAATCGGTGGCGGTGATCTCGGCCCGATCGACATGCCGGTCGCCAAGAACGGAGCGCCGCACCGCGAGGCCGGTGCGATATCTGGCGGCGTTGCCGGGGACTTCATCCATGGGTTTGTGCTCCAGAGGCAAGCGATACGACAAAATCGCGGATCAGCGCGACCAGCGCCTTGGGCTGTTCGACGCAAGGAATATGTCCGGCGTCGCGGATGATTTCGAAACGCGCGCCGGGAATCAGATCGGCCAGCGAACGGACGAGATCGGGAGGTGTCGAGCCATCCTGGTCGCCGGCAATGCAAAGCGTCGGCACCGCGATGCGACGTGCCGCTTCGGTGAAATCCGCGTCGCGAACGGCCGCGCAAGTCCCGAGATAACCGGCGACAGCCTGCCGGGTCATCATGTTCCAATAGCCATCCAGCTCGGCCACCCGTGCGGTGTGGAAGGCGGGGGTGAACCACACTTTGAGCACGCCATCGGCAATGGCCTGGATGCCCTTGCTTTCGACCGTTGCGATGCGAGTGTTCCAGCTCTCGTTGGTGCCTATCTTGTGGGCCGTGTCGCACAGGATCATCGCCTCGACGAGCTCCGGCCGCCTGGCATAGAGCCCTTGCGCGATCATGCCGCCGACCGACAGGCCGCACAGCACGACCTTCTCCAGCCCGAAATGATCGATGAGCGCCGAGAGGTCGTCGACATGATCGTCGATCGACCTGATGTCGCCGATATCGGACAGCCCGTGGCCGCGCTTGTCATAGACCAGCAAGGGCATTTCGCCATCAAGTGCGGCGACAATGTCGTCCCAGATGCGGAAGTCGGTGCCCAGCGAATTGATGAATATGATCGTGCGCGCATTGCCGGTCGCCTTGACGTGGCGATGATGCAGCGTGATGCCGCCGATGGTAACGAATGGCACGATTTCGATCCTCCACCCCCACATTGCACAAGGCATTTGGTTCGGTAAAATGATATTTTGCGCCGTTTCATTAACTCAGGGGTTATCAAATCCATGGCCGAGAGCCGCATCCGCTTCCGTCACCTACAGGCATTCCTGGAGGTCGCGCGGCAAGGAAGTGTGGCCCGCGCCGCCGACTTCCTGCATGTCAGCGCGCCGGCGGTGACCAAGACCCTGCGTGAACTGGAAGAGGCGCTCGGTGTCGCCGTTGTCGAACGTGACGGGCGCGGCATCCGCGTCACGAGGCTTGGTGAGATATTCCTTGGCCATGCCGGCTCGGCGATCACGGCGTTGAAGCGCGGCGTCGATTCCGTGCGCCAGGACGGCGCCATCAATCGCCATCCGATCCGCATCGGCGCGCTGCCGACAGTGTCGGCCAAGGTCATGCCGCGGGCCATGAGCCTGTTCCTCGGGGAAAACACCGGCGCCGCGATCAAGATCGTCACCGGCGAGAACGCCGTGCTGCTCGAACAATTGCGTACCGGCGCACTCGATCTCGTCGTCGGTCGGCTGGCGGCGCCCGAAAACATGACCGGCTTCTTCTTCGAGCACCTCTATTCCGAGCAGGTGCTGTTCGTGGTGCGGGCCGGACATCCGCTGCTGGAACCGGAGGCGGACATTTTCGCCAGGCTCGACGAATTCCCGGTGCTGATGCCAACCCGGGAATCCGTCATCCGCCCCTTTGTCGATCGCCTCTTCATCACCAACGGCATGACCGCGCCGGCAACCGAGATCGAAACCGTCTCGGACTCCTTCGGCCGCTCCTTCATGCGGCAGAGCAATGCGGTGTGGATCATTTCGGCGGGCGTCGTCGCCAACGAAATCGCCAGCGGCGCCTTCGTCGCCTTGCCGGTCGACACCGACGAAACCAAAGGACCGGTCGGCCTGACGATGCGCACCGACACTGCCCCCTCGCCAGCTTTCACCATCTTGCTGCAAACCATTCGCGAGGCGGCCAGACCGGGCAAATGAGTGTTAGGCCATTCAAACCGGCTCAGTTCCTGATCGCGAATCTCCTAACCCTGGGGTTAATGAAACACCGCAAAATATCATTTTACCGAACCAAAACGCTGGTGCACTGTACCGATGGAGGAGCCACAGAGGGAGGAACGCATGACCCATTCTATCGGCAGCAAATCCAGCATTCGCGGCATTTCGCGGCGCCAGTTCATCGCCACCTCGATCGCCGGAGGTGCTGCGCTGACGTTTGGCGGCCGCAAGGCCTTCGCCCAGGCAGGCGACACGCTCAAGGTCGGCTTCGTCAGTCCGCGCACCGGGCCGCTGGCAGGCTTTGGCCAGACAGACGGCTACGTGCTCGATCTGGCGCGCAAGGCGCTGGCCGGCGGTCTCGAGATCGGCGGCAAGAAATACAGTGTGGAAATCCTCGACCAGGACACGCAATCGGATCCGTCACGCGCGGGCCAGCTCGCCAAGGACCTGATCAACAACCAGGCCATCGACCTGATGCTGGCGGTGTCGACGCCGGAGGTGATCAACCCGGTGGCCGATGCCTGCGAGGCCGCCGGCGTGCCGTGCCTGTCGACGGTTATGCCCTGGGAAGCCTGGTATTTCGGCCGTGGCGCCAAGCCGGGCGCGCCCTCGCCGTTCAAATGGACCTATCATTTCGGCTTCGGCGTCGGCGAGTTCTTCAAGACCTACATCTCGCAATGGAACCTGATCGAGACCAACAAGAAGGTCGGCGTCATGTATCCCAACGACGCCGACGGCAACGCCATCCGCGCCAATCTGGCGCCTCTTTTGGCGAAACAAGGTTTCACCATAGTCGATCCGGGCGCCTACGAAACCGGCACCACCGACTATTCCTCGCAGATCGCGCTGTTCAAGCAGGAAGGCGTGGAGATCTTCAACTCGTTCCCGATCCCGCCGGACTTCGCCGCCTTCTGGCGCCAGGCGGCGCAGCAGGGGCTGATCAAGCAGATCAAGATCTGTCAGGTCGCCAAGACCGGGCTGTTCCCGTCCGACATCGAGGCTCTCGGTGACCTCGGCATCAAGATTTCGAGCGCCGCCTACTGGCACAAGGCCTTCCCCTACAAGTCGCCGTTGACCGGCGCTTCGGGAACCGAATTGGCCGACGGCTATGAGGCGGCAAGCGGCAAGCAGTGGACGCAGCAGCTCGGCGCCTCGATGTCGCTGCTCGATGCCGGCTTCGAAGCGCTGAAGGCCAGCACCGACGCCAAGGACAAGGCGGCGGTGGCCAAGGCGCTGAGCACGCTGAAGACCGAGACCATGATCGGTAAGGTCGACTTCACCAGCGGCCCGGTGGCCAATGTGTCGCCCGGCCCGATCATCGGCACGCAGTGGGTGGCGGCCAAGGAAGGCAGCAAATTCCCGCTCGATTACGTGGTGACCGAGAACGCCACCGATCCGAAAGTGCCTGTCGAAGCCAAGCTTCTGCCATACAACGGCTGATGGATCGCTGACGAGGGCCGCCTGGTGACCCATCCGCAACAACAGGCTGTTCTCACTGCCGTCGGCATCCACAAGCGCTTCGGTGCGCTCGTGGTGCTGGATGCCGTCGACTTTACGATGGGTGCCGACGAGGCGGTCGGCATTGTCGGCCCGAACGGCGCCGGCAAGACGACGCTGCTCAGCGTGCTTTCGGGCGCCTTTCCGCCGAGTGCGGGGACGGTCAGCTTCAAAGGCGGCGACGTGACGTCCCTGCCGGCGACGCAGCGCTGCCGACTCGGTCTGGTGCGCACGCATCAGTTGCCGAAACCGTTCAGCGGCATGACCACTTTCGAGAATGTCTTCGTCGCCGCCTCGCATGGCGCCGGCCTCGGCCGTGACGAGGCCTATGAGGAAGCGCTCGGTTCGCTGAAATTGTGCGGCATGCTGGGCGTTGCCAACCGGCGAGCCGAGACGCTCGGCCTGCTCGACCGCAAGCGGCTGGAACTGGCGCGGGCGCTTGCCGCGCGACCGACGCTGCTGCTTCTGGACGAGATCGGCGGCGGGCTGACCGACGGCGAGGCCAGCGAACTTGTCGACACGATCAAGGAGTTGCGCCGGCGCAAGATCGGCATCGTCTGGATCGAGCACATCGTCCACATCCTGCTGCAGGTGGCCGAGCGGCTGATCTGCATGGATGCGGGAAAAATCATCGCCGACGGCGAGCCGCAAGCGGTCATGGCCGACCCCGAGGTCGTGCGCGCCTATCTCGGCGGAGGCCCAAAATGAGCCTGCTGTCGGTCGAGAACCTGGTTGTCCGGCATGGCTTGCTGCAGGCGGTGCGTGGCGTCAGCTTCTCTGTCGAGCGTGGCGAAACGCTGGCGCTGGTCGGCGCCAATGGCGCTGGCAAGACGACGCTGCTCAGGGCGATCGCCGGCGCGCACCAGCCGGCGGCCGGCCGCGTGCTGCTTGACGGCGCCGACCTCACCAGCGTGCCATCGCACAGGCGCGTCGGCATGGGCATCGCGCTGGTGCCGGAGGGACGAAAACTGTTCGTGCAGATGACGGTGGAAGAAAACCTTCTGCTCGGCAAGACCGCCGGCCGCCCAGGCGACTGGAGCGTCGACAAAGTGCTGGAGATGTTTCCCAATCTGAAGCCGCGCCGCCACGCAAAGACAGGTCACCTGTCGGGCGGTGAACAGCAGGCGACGGCGATCGGCCGGGCGCTGATGAGCAATCCCGACGTGCTGCTGCTCGACGAGGTTTCGCTCGGCCTGTCGCCGCTGATCGTCGACCGTGTCTATGCGGCCCTTCAGGGGCTGATCGCTTCCGGCACGACGATCATCCTCGTCGAACAGGACCTCAACCGCGCGCTTTCGGTATCCGACAGGGTCATCTGCATGCTCGAAGGGCGGGTCGCGCTGGAAGGCCCGAGCAAGACGGTTTCGCGCGACGATGTGACCAAGGCCTATTTCGGCCTGCACCGGAAAAGCCCTGGGAGCGTTCCGGCATGAGCAACCAGATCATTCAGGGCATTCTGCTTGGCGGCTATTACGCGCTGATCGCCTGCGGCCTGTCCTTCATGTTTTCGGTGATGCGGATCATCAACCTCGCCCATGGCAGCCTCGCCGTGTTCGCCGCCTTTGCACTGTGGTGGCTCGCCTCCCGGTTCCATGTCTCGCCCTTTGTCGGCCTGCTCATCGTGCTGCCGCTGATGGCTCTGATCGGCTGGGCGCTGCAGCGCTTCCTGCTCGAGCGCAGTGCGCGCGGCGGGGCGCTGCTGCCGATCCTGACCACGTTTGGCCTCGCCATCGTCATTGACAACATGCTGTTCGAGCAATTCGGCGCCGACACCCGTTCGCTGGCGCCCTATATCGGCAGCCTGTCCTATGATTCCTGGGAATGGCCGGGCAGCATCTACGTCGGCAAGCTCGCCGTCATCATGTTCGCCACCGCCGTGATCCTGCTTGGCGGGCTGCAACTGTTCCTCACCCGCACAAGGCTTGGCCGTTCGATCCGCGCCACTTCCGAAGACCCTGATACGGCCGGCCTGGTCGGCGTCGATGCGCGCCGCGCCAATGCGATAGCCGCAGCCATCGCCATGGTCACGGTCGGCCTTGCCGGCGCCTTCCTCGGCATGCGCGCCACCTTCGATCCCTATGCCGGCGCGCCGCAATTGCTGTTTGCTTTCGAGGCGGCGGTGATCGGCGGTGCTGGTTCGCTGTGGGGAACGCTGATCGGTGGCATCGTGCTGGCGCTCGCCCAGACGCTCGGTGCCCAGGTGCACCCGCAAGGTTTTCTGATCGGCGGCCATGCCGTGTTCCTCGTCGTGCTGTTCGTGCGGCTTTCGACATCCGGCCTTGGCCTGCGCGGCCTGTTGCGCCTGCCTTCCCGGAGCGCGTCATGAGCGCCGTCTCGACCTCGCCGGTCATCGAGCGCGGCACGGCGACGTCGCGGCTCGCCGCCATTGCGGTGGCGATCATCATCGCACTGCTTGCGATCGCACCGCAGTTCCTGTCGGCCGGCGCGGTCGACCGTATGACCGCGCTGTTCATCTATGTGATCCTGGCGGCGATGTGGAACGCGCTGGCCGGCTTCGGCGGCCTGGTCTCGGTCGGCCAGCAGGTGTTCTTCGGACTCGGCGCCTATTTCGCCATCCGACTGGCCGATGCCGGGCTCAACCCTTTCGCCTCGCTTTTCGTTTCGGCTGTTGTCGTCGGCGCCATCTCCTGGCCGCTCTCGCTGTTCATGCTGCGGCTGAGGAACGGCGAGTTCGCTATCGGCATGTGGGTGATCGCGGCGCTGACGCATCTGCTGGTCAATCTCGACCGGCTGGTGCAGGGCGAAACCGGCACCTCGCTGATCTCGCTCAACGTCTACGACGCCGGCACCAGACGGGTAACGATCTACTGGCTGGCGCTGGCCTCGATGACCGCCCTGCTCGCCGTCCTGTTCGGCCTGCTGCGCGGCAACACCGGTGCCGCGATCCGCGCCATCCGCGACAATGAGGATGCCGCCGCCTCGGTCGGTGTGCGCGTCACCGGCACCAAGCGGCTGCTGTTCGTGCTTGCCGCTTTCGGCATCGGCATCGCCGGCGCGCTGTGGCTGGCGACCTCCATCACCTTCCAGCCGAAAACCTACTTCAACGTGCAGTGGACGGCCTACATGATCTTCATGGTGCTGGTCGGCGGCATCGGCACGTTCGAGGGCGCCATTTTGGGCGCGCTGGTGTTCTTCCTCATCGAGACCTGGTTCGGCGGCACCGGCGTCTGGTACCTGGTCGGCCTCGGCGCCACGGCCGTGCTGTTCTCGCTTTTCCTGCCGCGCGGCCTGTGGGGAACGATCGAGGAGCGCTTCGGCCTACGCCTGCTGCCAGTCGGCTACCGTGTCAGGCTTCCGGGAAATGCTCCGGCCGATGACAGCACCGCGCCTTCGCCGGAGCGAACCACACAGCATCAGGAGAAGGCATGACCATGCTTTTCGGCAAGACCATCCTCATCACCGGCGTCGCTTCCGGCATCGGCGCCCGCACGGCGGAGCTCGCCGGCCAGCTCGGCGCCGACGTCATCGGCGTCGATGTGCGCGAGCCGGCGGCAGTGGTTGGCAGTTTCGTCAAGGCCGACATCTCCTCGAAAGCCGGTGTCGACGATCTCATCGCGCGCCTGCCGCAGCGCATCGACGCGCTCTGCAATGTCGCCGGCCTTTCCGGCAGTACCGGCGCGGCATCGACACTGGCCGTCAATTTCTTTGGCCTCAGGGCACTTTCGGAAGGCCTCGCGCCAAGACTTCGCGAAGGCGGCGCCATCATCAACGTCGCCTCGATCGCCGGCTATGGCTGGCGCGCCAACCTGAGCCGCGCCGCCTCGATGGTCGCCATCGAGGGCTTTCCCGATGTCACCGACGTGGTCTGCACGCACGCGGTCAGGAACGAGGAAGGCTATCCCGTTTCCAAGGAACTGCTGCTGTTGTGGACCTTCCGCGCGGCGCACCAGGATCTGTTCAAACGCCGTGGCATCCGCGTCAATGCGGTCAGCCCCGGCCCGGTCGAGACGCCGATCCTGAAACAGTTCCGCACCGTGCTTGGCGACGCCCGCGTCGACAGCGACATCGCAAGGGTCGGCCGCGCCGGCACGTCGGGCGATATCGCCCCGGTCGTGCTGTTCCTGTGCTCGGACGGCGCGCGCTGGATCAACGGCGCCAACGTGCCGGTTGACGGTGGCCTCGAAGCATCGATCAATGCCGAAATGTTCGGCTTCTAATTCAATGAGCACGCTCCCAATGGAGCGAGGGAGACAGTCATGGATATCGGACTTCTGATCGACGGCGACAAAAGGGATGCGTCCGGTTCGGCTTCCTACGAGCGCATGGATCCGTTCACCGGGAAGCTGGCGACACGCGCCGCAGCGGCCAGCGTGGCCGACGCCAATGCCGCGGTCGAAGCCGCCGCGGCCGCCTTTCCAGCATGGTCGAAGACCGGTCCGGGCGAACGCCGCGCTCTGCTGTCCAAGGCAGCTGATGTGATGGCCTCGAAGGTCGGCGAATTCACCAAGCTGATGATGGAAGAGACAGGTGCCACCGGTCCCTGGGCCGGTTTCAACGTCATGCTGGCCGCCAACATGCTGCGTGAGGCAGCGGCGATGACGACGCAGATTTCGGGCGAGATCATCCCCTCCGACAAGCCGGGCACGCTGGCCATGGCGATCCGCCAGCCAGCCGGCGTCTGCCTCGGCATCGCGCCATGGAATGCGCCGGTCATTCTCGGCACCCGCGCCATCGCCATGCCGATCGCCTGCGGCAACACGGTGGTGCTGAAGGCATCCGAAATGTGCCCCGGCACACACCGGCTGATTGGCCAGGTGCTGGTCGAGGCCGGCCTGCCCAAGGGCGTCATCAATGTCGTCACCAATGACCCCAGGGATGCCGCTGCAATCGTCGAGGCGCTGGTCGCGCATCCCTCTGTCAAGCGCGTCAACTTCACCGGCTCGACAAAAGTCGGCAGGATCATCGCCGAACTCGCTGGCCGGCACTTGAAGCCGGCGCTGCTCGAACTCGGCGGCAAGGCGCCGCTGCTGGTGCTGGACGATGCCGACATCGATGCAGCGGTCAACGCCGCCATCTTCGGCGCCTTCATGCATCAGGGCCAGATCTGCATGTCGACCGAGCGGCTGATCGTCGATGACAAGGTCGCCGACGAATTCGTTTCCAAGCTGGCCGCCCGTGCGTCGCAGCTGCCGGCCGGAGACCCGCGCGGTCATGTGGTGCTGGGCTCGCTGATCAGCAGCCAGGCGGCCGACAAGATGGAAGAGCTCGTCGCTGATGCCGTCGCCAAGGGCGCGAAGCTGGTTGCCGGTGGCAAGCGCACCGGCACTGTGGTTGAAGCAACGCTGCTCGACCATGTCACGCCGGCGATGCGCGTCTACGCCGAAGAATCCTTCGGGCCGGTCAAGCCGGTGATCCGGGTGAAAGGCGAGGATGAGGCCGTGCGGGTTGCCAACGACACCGAGTATGGCCTGTCGTCGGCCGTGTTCAGTCGCGACATCAAGCGAGCGATGGCAGTCGCCGCGCGCATCGAGGCCGGCATCTGCCATATCAATGGTCCGACCGTTGGCGACGAGGCACAGATGCCGTTCGGCGGCGTCAAGGGCTCCGGCTACGGCCGCTTCGGCGGCAAGGCCTCGATCGCCGAATTCACCGATTTGCGCTGGGTGACGATCGAGGATCCGGGCCAGCACTATCCGTTCTGATCCGGCCTCACCTTGCGGCGGGTCAAACAGCCAATGACGGCGTGAAGCGAACGCTGGCGGATCGCATCTGCCCGGGCGCCAGCACAATGCATCCGGTGTTGATGTCCTCGCCCATCCGGCTGAAGGCATCGGTGATGTTGCTGACCGGCTCGGCGCAAAAGAACGGCTCACCCGGCGGCGTGTAGAGGACGAGGAAATCGAGCGGCGCCTCGGCCTCGATGTCCAGCTGCCGCCCCTGCTCCGGCCAAGTGATCCGGGCGCGGCGCGCCCATCCGGTGAAAACCGTGTCGAAATCCACCTCCGATACGTCAAAACCGATGGATGGATCGGCGCCTGCCGGCGGCAGGACATGCCGGACGGGCAGAACCTCCGTATCCGTCTCCCACATGCCGGACACCGGCGCCTGGACATGCGTCCACGGCGTTGACGGAAAATAGGGATGGAGGCCGAAGCCAACCGGCATCGGCGCGTCCGACAGGTTGCGCACCTTAATGGTCATGCAAAGTGTGCCGTCAGCCAAGGAAATCTCCTGCTCGGCCTCATAGCTCCATGGCCAGGAATCGGCGGCGTGGCGATAGCGCAGGACGATCGTGCTGGCTTCATGCCTGACGACCGTCCAGGGGTGACGCCAGCCATGGCCGTGCTCGTGATGCGGATCATCGGCGGCCGTGGGAAGCTGGATGGTGCGACCTGCGAATTCGAACCGGCCCTCCCTTATGCGGTTGGAATAGGGAACGAGCGGAAAGCAGGCCATGGCACCGGCATCGCGGCGATCGACCGCCGCCGGATCGGCCGTCCGTAGCCAATCCACCGCAGAGCCATTGTGCCACCAGCGGTACGACGCCAGGGCGCCACCGGCGGCCGGAGCAAGCTCGACCGTCGCCAAGCCGTCACTGATCGAGACCAGCTCCGTGTGCTGCGCGGCAACGGCAGCGGAATTCTTTGTCATCGGCGCTCCCCTATCCCTTGACTCCAATCGCCACGGCTATAAGACATATCATATGAATAGTATGAAGAATAAGAAATCTTTCAGCACGGCGCGCACCTCGCGGGTTGCCGTGGCGGTTTCCAGCGGCTCCACCGCGCTGCACGCGACCGTCGTCGAGCAGATCGGTTTGCGCATCGTGCAGGGCGACTTCCTGCCCGGCGAGGCCCTGCCCAACGCCGACGATTCCAGCGAGATGCTGGGGGTCAGCCGCACGGTGCTGCGCGAGGCGATCAAGGTGCTGGCGGGCAAGGGGCTGGTCGAATCGCGGCCCAAGACCGGCACAAAGGTGCGTCCGCGCGCCGACTGGAATTTCCTCGATCCGGACGTGCTGTCCTGGCGCTACGCCGGCGGTGTCAGCGCCGACGATGTCCGCGCGCTGTTCGAACTGCGCCGCGCCATCGAGCCGATGTCGGCAGCACTTGCCGCCCAGCGCGCCACGCCGGCACAGATCGCCGAGATCCATGTGGCACTCGCTGAAATGGAAGCGCTGAGCGATGACGGCGACCGTTTCGCCAAGCCCGATCTGGTCTTCCACCAGACCATCCTGCGCATGACCGGCAACGAGCTGATCGGCTCGCTGGCGGCGCTGGTCGAAACCGCGCTGGTGATGAGCTTTCGCCTCTCCAACGACAATCCGGAGGGGCAGCGCCACTCCTTGCCGCTGCATCGCGAGGTGGCCGAGAAGATCGCCGCCGGGGACGCATTCGGTGCGCAAAAGGCGCTGCTGGTGCTCATCGACAATGCCGAGGAAGACGTGCGCCGCAGCGTCGAGAACCGCAACAAGCGCCGCCAGGATCGGGAACAGACATCGTGACCGAGACCAGACGCAAACTGCGGTCCGAAGCCTGGTTCGGCGGTGAAGGCAAGAACGCCTTCATGCACCGCAGCTGGATGAAGAACCAGGGCATCCCCGCCGACGCTTTCGACGGCCGCCCGGTGATCGGCATCTGCAACACCTGGTCGGAACTGACGCCGTGCAATGCCCATTTGCGGGCGCTCGCCGATCACGTCAAGCGCGGCGTCTACGAGGCCGGCGGCCTGCCGCTGGAGTTCCCGGTGATGTCTCTGGGCGAAAGCAACATGCGCCCGACGGCCATGCTGTTTCGCAATTTGGTCAGCATGGATGTCGAGGAATCCATCCGCGGCAATCCGATCGACGGCGTCATCCTGCTGGTCGGCTGCGACAAGACCACACCGGCGCTGCTGATGGGGGCTGCCTCGTGCAACCTGCCGACCATCACCGTCTCCGGCGGACCGATGCTGAACGGCAAGTTCCGCGGACAGGATATCGGTTCCGGCACCCATGTCTGGAAATTCGCCGAAGAGGTGAAGGCCGGCCGTATGCCGGTCGCCGACTTCCTCGCCGCCGAACAGGGCCAGAGCCGATCGGCAGGCAGTTGCATGACGATGGGCACGGCTTCGACCATGGCCAGCATGGTGGAAGCACTCGGCATCGGCATGCCGGACAATGCAGCGATCCCGGCGGTGGATTCGCGCCGTGGCGTGCTCGCCCAGATGGCCGGACGCCAGATCGTCGAGCTGGTCCGCAGGGACGTGACGATTGCGCAGATCCTGACTAGGGAGGCATTCGAGAATGCCATTCGCGTCAATGGGGCGATCGGCGGCTCGACCAATGCGGTGCTGCACCTGATCGCCATCGCCAATCGGATCGGCGTCGATCTCAGCCTCGAGGATTGGGACCGGCTTGGCCGCGACGTGCCTACCATTGTCGACCTGATGCCGTCGGGCCGGTTCCTGATGGAAGATTTCTACTATGCCGGGGGGCTAGCTGCGGTCATGGCGTCGCTTGATGAAGTGGGGCTTCTTCATCGCGACGTCATGACCGTCAGCGACAAGACCATTGGTGAACTGATCGATGGCGCGCCCAACTACAACAGCGAGGTCATCCGGCCGATGAGCGCGCCGCTGACCGAGCAAGGCGGCATCTCGATCCTGCGTGGCAATCTGGCGCCCAACGGGGCGGTCATCAAGCCGTCGGCGGCAACGCCCGAATTGATGCAGCATCGCGGCAAGGCCGTCGTGTTCGAGAACATCGAGCACTACTACGCCCGCATCGACGATCCGGAGCTGGATATCGACGCCTCCTCGGTGATGGTGCTGAAGAATTGCGGACCGCGCGGCTATCCCGGGATGGCCGAGGTCGGCAACATGCCGCTGCCGGCGAAGCTGCTCAAGCAGGGTGTCTCCGACATGGTACGCATCTCGGACGCGCGCATGAGCGGCACCGCCTATGGCACGGTGGTGCTGCATGTGGCACCTGAGGCCGCGGCAGGTGGCGCGCTGGCGCTGGTGCGCGACGGCGATCTCATCGAGCTCGATGTCGCCGGCAGGCGACTGGAGTTGCTGTTGTCGGACGAAGAACTGGCGATCCGCCGCCGCGACTGGAAGCCACCGGCGCCGCCCGAAGGCGGCTATCAGAGCCTCTATGTCGAGCGCGTGCTGCAAGCGGATCAAGGCTGTGATTTCGACTTTCTCGTCGGCCGGCGCGACGCCGGCATTCCCCGGCATTCCCATTAGGAGAGGCGCGTAATGACGGATCAGATCGGCAGCTACGCGACCTACCCGAGCCTCGAGGGCCGTAGCGTCTTCATAACCGGCGGCGGCAGCGGCATCGGCGAAAGCCTGGTGCGGCATTTCTGTGCGCAAGGCAGCCGTGTCGCCTTCGTCGATCTGGCTGAAGAGCCTTCAAGGCGCCTGGTCGATGCGATCACGGCCGAAGGACATTCGGCGCCGCGGTTCATTCCCTGCGACCTGCGCGATGTCGAGGCGCTGCAGGCTGCGACCGTGCAAGCGATGCGGCACAACGGCCCGATCCAGGTGCTGTGCAACAATGCCGGCAATGACGACCGTCACCAGACCAAGGACGTGACGGTCGCATACTGGGACGACCGCATGGCGGTCAATCTGCGCCACCAGTTCTTCGCCGCCCAGGCGGTGCGCCCACAGATGGGCTCGCTGGGCGGCGGCTCGATCATCAATTTCGGCTCCATCACCTGGATGGTCGGCGATCCCGATTGCCCGGCCTATGTCACCGCGAAAGCCGCTGTCTACGGCATGACGCGGGCGCTGGCCCGCGAACTCGGCCCCGAGCGCATCCGCGTCAACTGCATGGTGCCGGGCTGGGTAATGACCGAGCGCCAGATGCGGCTGTGGCTGAACCCGGCCGGCGAGCGCCAGATCGCGGAACGGCAGTGCCTGCCCGACCGGCTGCAGCCCTCCGATATCGCGCGCATGGCGCTGTTCCTCGCCGCCGACGACAGCCTGATGTGCACGAGCCAGCAGTTCATCGTCGATGCGGGCTGGGTGTGACCCGCACCGTACCAAAAGGAAGAAGGTTAGTTTCATGCGTCTTGTTCAGTACAGAATGCCGGATGGCAGCAGGCGGGTCGGCCGCGTCTCCGATGACGGCAATCACCTGCATCCGCTCGACAAGACCGGCAGCGTGCTGGAACTCGCCGAGGCGGCGATCGCCGAGGGCGTGTACATCGCATCACTGGTCGAGAAGCGGACGGGCACCGCGTCAGTCGACTATGACGAGCTGTTGCGCGATGGCCGCGTGCTGGCTCCTGTCGATCACCCCGAGCCGGCGCGCTTCCTGGTCACCGGCACCGGCCTCACCCACACCGGAAGTGCCGCTGCGCGCAACCAGATGCACTTGCTGACACATGGCGAGGACGCCGAAGAATCGGATTCGCTGAAGATCTTCAAGATGGGCCTGGAAGGCGGCAAGCCAGGCGTCGGCAAGATCGGAATCCAGCCGGAATGGTTCTTCAAGGGCGTCGGCACCTGCGTCGTGCCGCCCGGTGCCGATCTGCCCATGCCGGCCTTCGCACGTGCCGGCGCCGAGGAAGCCGAGATCGTCGGGCTTTACCTCAATGGGCCGGATGGCCGCCCTTACCGCATCGGCTACGCGCTCGGCAACGAATATTCCGACCATGTGACCGAAGGCGAAAACTATCTCTATCTCGCCCATTCCAAGCTTCGCTCCTGCTCGATCGGGCCGGAGCTTCTGGTCGGCGAGTTGCCCGAAGAAGTGCGCGGCCATTCCCGCATCCTGCGCGACGGTGCCGTGGTCTGGGAACAGGAGTTCCTGTCGGGCGAGACGCACATGTCGCACTCGATCGCCAATCTCGAACATTTCCATTTCCGCTACCCGATGCACCGCAGGGCGGGCGATTTGCATGCCTATTTCTTCGGCGCGGCGGTGATGAGCTACGCCTCCGGCGTCAAGACGGCGTCCGGCGACGAGTATGAAATCCAGGCACAGACATTCGGCAAGCCGCTGCGCAACCGGATGGTCTCGGTGCCGGACGAGGGACTGGTCACCGTCACCCCGCTGTGACGGCGCAGGCCCGAAAATTACGGTCCACCAGAACGACAATGGGAGATTGAAAATGGGACTGAAGAAAGCGTTTCTGAGATTAGCGACAATCGGACTCGGCATCGGCCTGATGACTTCGGCGGCGCTGGCCGCGAACCTTCGCGTGCTGGCCTGGGACGGCTACGCCGACCCGGACTGGGTGAAGGATTTTACCGCCGCCACCGGCATCGGCGTCGATGTCGTCTTCATCGGCAGCGATGATGAGATCTGGGCCAAGATCAAGGGCAGCGAAGGGCAGGACTTCGACGTCTTCGCCGTCAACACCGCCCAGCTGCAGCGCTACATCAAGGCCGATCTGGTGTCGCCGATCGACGTCACCAAATTGCCCAACCAGAAAGAGGTGCTGCCGCGCTTCCGCGATCTGTCACAGGTCAGCGGCGACACCAAGGACGGCAAGGTCTACGGCATTCCATTCTGCTTCGACTCCATCGGCCTGATCTACGACACCGACAAGGTCAAGCCGGCGCCGACATCGATGTCGGTGCTGTGGGACCCGGCCTACAAGGGCAAGATCCTGGCCTATGACAATGGCGAGCACAATTTCTCGTTCACCGCACTGACGCTCGGCTACAAGGATCCGTTCAACCTCGACGCGGAGCAGATGGCGGCGGTAAAGGCCAAGCTGGTCGAGCTCAAGCGCAACGTGCTGAGCTTCTACACCACCGCCGACGAGGCACAGCAGATCTATCAGAACAATGACGTTGCCCTGATCTGGGCCAATTACGGCCAGCAGCAGGTCAAGGCGCTGCAGAAGATCGGCGCCCATGTCGCCTACGTCAATCCAAGCGAAGGCGCGCTGGCCTGGCTCGACAACTGGGTCATCTCCAAGGGCGTCCGCGACAATGCGGCGGCCGAGAAGTGGATCGACTTCATGCTGACGAAAAAGGTCAGCGGCGAGCTCTCCGAGCGCACCGGCTTCGGCAACACCGTGGTCGAGTCGAGCAGCGCCGGCGGCAATGACAAGCTGGTCTGGCTCAACAATGTCGAGGATCCGCTCAAGCGTTCGGATCTGTGGAACGAGATCAAGGCGACTCCCTGATCCTTTCCGCACCCTGACTTCGAAGGATCCGGCGGTCCGGACGTTCCGGACCGCCGCAGCGTATGCGAGAATAGCTTATGAACCAGAACGCCGACCTGCTGACGCTGCGGTCCGTCTCGAAATCCTACGGCACGGTTCCCGTGCTGCACGACATCGACCTGTCGATCAAGGACGGCGAGTTCCTGACCGTGCTTGGACCGTCGGGCTCGGGCAAAACCACGGTGCTGCGGCTGATCGGCGGGCTGGAACCGCTGACCGCGGGCGAGATCCGGCTGGACGGTCAGGACATCAGCCGCATGCCGATCAACAAGCGGCCGTTCAACACCGTGTTCCAGGACTATGCGCTGTTCCCGCATATGACCGTTTCCGGCAATGTCGGCTATGGACTTTCGGTGCGCCATATCCAGCGCAAGGAGATCGCGCGCCGTGTCGCGGAAGCGCTGGAGCTGGTGCAGCTCGGGCGTTTCGCCGACCGTTTTCCGGCGCAACTTTCCGGCGGCCAGCGCCAGCGCGTCGCGCTCGCCCGGGCGCTGATCTGCCAGCCGCGCCTGATCCTGCTCGACGAGCCGCTCGCGGCACTCGACCTGGAGTTGCGCCGGCAGATGCAGGAGTTCCTGAAATCCATCCAGCGCGAGATCAAGACCACCTTCCTGTTTGTCACCCACGACCAGGAAGAAGCGATCGGCATGGCCGACCGGATCTGCGTCATGCAGGCCGGCCATATCCGCCAGCTCGGCACGCCGCACGACCTCTACTACAAGCCGAATTGCGAGTTCGTCGCGCGCTTCTTCGGCGAGAACAATCTGGTGGCCGGAAAGCTTGGGCCGGTCCAGGGCGAGCAGCGATCGATCGAGACGGCACTCGGGCGTCTGGTTTGCTCAATCATCGACCAGCCGCATCTGAAGGCTGCAGCGGATGGTGCGAGCGCCTTCGCGGCGTTCCGTCCAGAGGCGTTGCGTCTTGCGGATGCAACGGACAGCGGCAACCGCTTTTCCGGCACCATCGCCGATCTGGCCTTTGCCGGTTCGTCGACCGTCGCCACCATCACGGCTGGCGGCGATGCCGCGCAACGGCTGCGGCTGCGCATGCCGAGCCGGATCGACGGCAGCGCACTCAAGTCAGGCGACACGGTCTCGCTTTCGTTTGCGCCGCATGAAGGCCATCTGGTGCTGGCATGAGCGCCGGCTCGATACATCCCGCGGAAAGGCGATTGTCGCTGCTGGTGACGGTGCTGGCTTTCGCGCTGCCGGTGATCTTTGTCTTGGTGCCGCTGGCGATCTTCCTCGGCTACAGCTTCTTCAGCGTCGACCAGGGCACGATCGTCTACGGACTGTCGCTGGGCAATTATATCAGGTTCTTCACCGATCCGATCTTCCTCCCGGTGTTCTGGAACACCATCGTGCTGTGCGTGTCGGTGGCCATCATCTGCATCCTGCTCGCCTATCCCGCCGCCTATTTCCTGACGACGCTCAAGGGGCGCTGGCGCTATGCCTTGCTGATGCTGCTTCTGGTGCCGCTGCTGATGAGCTACGTCATCAAGATCTATGCGATCCGCAGCATCCTCGGCCTCAACGGCTTCCTCAACAAGGCGCTGGTGGCGCTCGGCATCCTGGATCAGCCGTCGACGCTTTTCGTCTTCAACATGAACGCCATCCTGTTGACGCTGAGCCTGCTATTGATCCCCTTCGCCATCCTGCCGATCTTCCTGTCGCTGGAGCGCATCCCGCAGACCTTGCTGCGCGCTTCGGATGACCTTGGCGCCAGCGGCTGGCAGACATTCCTGCGCATCACTCTGCCGCTCAGCCTGCCAGGCGTTGCCTCGGCGGCGAGCTTCGTCTTCGTGCTGGCGATCGGCGATTTCCTGACGCCGCAGATGGTCGGCGGGATAAGCGGCTTCACCTTCGGCCGCATCCTCTACAGCCAGTTCGGCACGGCCTATAACTGGCCGTTCGGCGCCGCACTTTCGGTGGCGCTGGCGATCGTGGTGATCTGCGCCATCCTCGTCGGCGAACGCTTCGGACGCAATCGGGGGACGTCGATATGAACGCCCTGCCCCGGCCCTCCACCATCTTCCTGGCCGCGCTCACGACACTGGTCGCGGTGCTGCTCTACAGCCCGCTGTTCGTGCCGATCGTGTCGTCGTTCTTCACCATTTCGCATGGCAATGTCGACTGGTCGTCACCGACGCTTTCGACCTATGTCGCGCTGGCCGAAAACCACGACATCCTGGCTGCCTTACGCACGACGCTGATCGTCGGCCTGTGCACCGTCATCCTCTCGGTGGTCAGCGGAACGCTGCTGGCGCTCTACTATCACGGCCGCCGATCCGGACGCTCTTTCCTGCAGTTCATCATCTTCCTGCCGTTCCTGATGCCGCCGATCATCAGCGGCCTGGCGCTGCTGATCTTCTTTCGCGAAATCCACCTCGAACGCTCGCTGCTGACGGTCGTCATCGGCCACACCGTCTTCGTGCTGGCGATCGTCTATCGCACGGTGCTGATGCGGCTGCAGTCGATGAGCCGCACGCTGGTCGAAGCGTCCTACGATCTCGGCGCCACCGGCTGGCAGACCTTCTGGCGCATCATCCTGCCGAACCTGTCGAGCGCCATGGTCGGCGGCGCCATCCTGGCCTTCGCGCTGTCGTTCGACGAGACGATGATCACCATCCTGGTCACCGGCACGCAAAGCACGCTGCCGGTCAGGCTATGGGCGATGATGCGGCTTGGCTTTTCGCCCGACATCAACGCACTGGTGGCGCTGATCCTGATGTTCACCGTGCTGCTCTGCGTGCTCGCCGCCCGTTTCCTGATCCCCAGGCAGATGGCGACGGAACGGAGCTGAGTTATCGAACACCCGTCATCGGGGTGCTGCCGTTGGATCGAGGTCGAAGACACGTCCTGGATTGAGGATGTTCTTCGGGTCGAGCGCCGTCTTCAGCCGCCGCATCGCGGCGATCTCGGCATCGCTGCGCACCAGATGCAGCCACTGCTTCTTGTCGAGGCCGATGCCATGCTCGGCGGAAACG
Source organism: Mesorhizobium kamtschaticum (assembly GCF_056174585.1). Lineage (NCBI taxonomy): Bacteria > Pseudomonadati > Pseudomonadota > Alphaproteobacteria > Hyphomicrobiales > Phyllobacteriaceae > Mesorhizobium > Mesorhizobium kamtschaticum. The sequence continues at coordinate 6,357,578 of NZ_CM149691.1, forward strand.
CCGCCTCCCGCCGCCGCCACGCCACGATAGACGATGCCGTAGGCCGCCGCCGGATCCGCCGTCAGCACCTGATAATGCAGATTGCCGTCGCCGAGATGGCCGAAGACATAGATGTCGGCGGCGGGATCGACGGCATGGATGGCGGCGTCGGCTTCTTGCAGGAATGTTCCCATGCGCGCCAAGGGGATGCTGATGTCGACGCCGATCAGACCCTTTATCGAAAACAGAATGCGGTTGGCGTCCTCCCGCACGTCCCAGAGCGCGCGGAATTCGCGTGGCGACTGCGAGACGACGACATCGTCGACCACGCCGTCCTCGACCGCCTGCATCAGCACCTCGGCGAAGCGCTCGCCGTCGCGTTCGGGCTCGCTGCCCTGGATCTCGGCCAGCACATAGACGGGTGAACCCGCCGGCAACGGCGCCGGCATGGCCATGCTGGCAACCATGACGTCATAGAGCGGTGCGAAATTCACCTCATAGGCAGACAGTAACGGGCCGAGCTTTTGCCGCAGCAGGCCGAGCAAGGCGATCGCCGCATCGAGCGAAGCGAGCGCACAGAAGGCGTTCACCTCCGATGCCGGTTTCGGATGTAGCCGGAGCGCGGCACGGGTGACGACGCCAAGCGTCCCTTCCGCACCGATGAAGAGCTGGCTGAGGTCGTAGCCGGAATTGTCCTTGGGCAAGCCCTTGAGCGAGGACAGCACGCTGCCGTCGGCCAGCACAGCCTCCAGCCCCAGCACCTGCGCCCGGTACATGCCGTAGCGCAGCACGCGGATGCCGCCTGCATTGGTGGCGATGTTGCCGCCGACCGTGGCCGAACCGCGCGCGCCGATATCGACGCCGAACATCAGCCCGGCGCCATCGGCCGCCTCCTGCACCGACTGCAGCGTCGCACCGGCTTCGGCGACGATGGTGGCTGCCTGAAGATCCGGCGCGGCCAGGTCGGTCATGCGCTCCAGCGACAGCACGATCTCGCCCGGCTGCACGCGTGTGCCGCCGGCCAGTCCGGTGCGTCCACCCTGGACCACGACCGGCTGGCCGAGAGCATTGCACCCCGCGAGTGCCGCCGCGACACCAACGGTATCGCGCGGACGCAGCACCACTTCGGGCAGCACGCCAAGCTTGCCGTCGGGATCGTCGCGATAGCGCTGGTCGACATCGGAGCCGGCGAGCACGCCGCCGGCGCCCAGCCGATCGCCAAGGGCGGACAGAAGTCGTTGCGTTTCGGGCGACATCGGGCTCAGGCGCCTGTGCGGCGAAGCGCATCGTCGGCATCCGCCGACCGGATGGCCCGATGAGTATTTCCGTCCAACACGCTCGCCATCCCTCAATTGCAGCCGGCCGATCCTATTCGGGATCGCCTGCCGTGCAAGCGATATCGGCCTGCCCTAGGCGATGCCGGCATCAATCGCGATGTGACGCGATTGATGCCGGAAGAGTTGCGCGGCCTTACTGAAGCTTGGCCTGCAGCGCGTTGACGTCGTCAGTGGTCATTTCACCGTCGGTCGTCACCTTGCCGTCAACGATCTTCCACAGCCGGAACGGGCCGGTGATGTCGCCATATTTGTCGAAGGCGACCGGGCCGATGACGCCTTCGTAGCGGATCGGCTTGCCGTCCTTGATCAGGCCGAGCGCCTTGGCGAATTCTTCCTTGCCGGCAAAGATCGGCGTGCCGGCCGGATCGACCGCCTTGTACATGGCATCCTTGATCTTGGCCGGATCCTCGGAGCCAGCAATGGCGATGGCAAGCCCAACGATGGCGCCGGCATCATAGGAACGGTCGGCCGCCGGGTTCGACGGCTCGATGCCGGAGAATTCCTTGTAGTTCTTCATGAAGTAGTCGGTGGAGGCGGTCGGGCTGGTGCCCGATGAGGTGCCGTAGGCTTCCTTCAGATAATCGGCGCCGACCGACTCGATGAAGTCCGGGCTGTTCATGCCGTCATTGAGCAGGAATTTCTGCACACCGCCTTGCGAAATCCAGGTGCGGGCAACGGTTGCGCCATCGACCGGCGTGCTGACCAGATAGAGCCCGTCAGGTTCGCCGGCCATCGCCGCCGTCACTTCCGAGGCGTAGCTCGACTGCTTCTCGTTGTAGGGCGTGTCGGAGACGATGGTGCCGCCGAGCGCTTTGTAGGCGCGCGAGAATTCGGCCACCATGTTGACGCCGAAGTCATTGTTGACGTGGATGATCGACAGCTTCTTGAAACCCTTGTCGATGGCATATTTGGCGGCCGCGACGCCCTGCAGCGCATCGGAGGTGATGGTGCGGAAGAAGATGCCGTTGGTCTTGCCGTCGCGGCCGAGCGCGGTCAGCGTCGGGGACGATGAAGCCGGCGAGACCTGGACGATCTTGGCCGGGGCGGTGACCGAGGTCAGGATCGGGATCGACACCGAGGAGATGATGCCGCCGATGATGACCGGCACCTTCTTGACCTGAACCAGCTGGGTCGCGGCATCGACAGCGATGTTGCCCTGGCTCTGGCTGTCACGCGTGTCGGTGGCGAGATCACAGCCGCGTACACCGCCGGCTGCGTTGATATCGCGAAAAGCCATTTCGACCGACTTGGCGCCGGCCTGACCGTATTCGCCGGCCGGGCCGGTCAGTTCCATGACGAGGCCGACGGTGATCTTGCAATCGGCGGCCTGCGCCGCACCGGCCATCGTCACGAGGGCAAGTGCCGTGGTGAGTTGGAGTATCGTCTTTGTCATTGTTGTTCCCCTTTCGTTACTCGACTCTAATTTGATCTCTGGAGCCTGTTCAGCGTTCCGGCACCTGCAGCCAGGTTTCATGCAGATGTCGCCATTCGACGCCGTTGGGCGCCGATGAACTGGTGGTGAAGACGGCGCTCGACTGGCGGCGGCTGTGCTTGCCCGCCCGCTGCTGCGCCTCGACGTAGAAGACGACGATCGTGTCCGCGTCCTGCCAGCCTGCCCGGATGTCCTCGATCGAGATGGCAAAGCCGTCGTCGCATGTGGCGCGGCTGGAGCGGACATGATCGACGACAGCAGCGCGATCGAGCACCTTGCCATCCGGGGCGACCATGCTGAGGCCGTCACCCATGGCGCGCTCGAAGCGGCTGAAATCCGCCGTGTCGGCGCGCGCGGCGACGAACCAGTCGACGAAGAAGCGATGTAGGTCGATGACCTCCGCGCTGGCACGCGAAAACAGGGAGGGCTCGCCGCTCATTTCTTCCCCGCATTGAGATTGTAATGCATGATCGAGCCGTGGCGGCCATGGCGGTCTCGCTCCAGCGTGTAGACATCGCCCTCAAGGCCCGCACCCTGCGCGATGACGGCAGCAATGCGCGCGCGGTCGTCGGCATCGAGTGCGACGTCCATGATTTTGGCATTGGCCAGCGCATGCGCCTGGTTGCGGGCACCGACGATGACGGCTGCCACTTGGCGCTGCTCCAGCACCCAGGCACTGGCGATGGTGGCGATGTCGACGCCGTGGCGATCACCAACCACTTTCAGCGCCCGAAGCAGTTGCTGGAACAGGTCCCAGCCGCCGAAATCATCGATGATCAGCTTGTATTTGACCAGCGAGCGGTTTTCGAGCGGCATGGCGGGTTCGGCTACGCCAAGCCATTTATTGCTGAGGAAGCCGCCGGCGACGGAGCCATAGCAGAGGAAGCTGACGCCGTTATTCGCGGCGAGTGCGGCGAGGCTGTTGCCCGGCCGCTGATCGAGCACCGAATATTGCAGTTGCTGGCTGACCAGCGGGATGCCGGCGGCGAGGATTTCGGCGAGCCGCGGCGTGTCGAAATTGGTGGTGCCGAGATTGCGCACCTTGCCTTCCAGCCGAAGCTCGTTGAGCCAGCCCATCGCCTCGACATAGCGAGGCTGGTCATAGTCCCACCAATGAAACTGCACGAGATCGAGACGCTCGGTCTTCAGCCTGCGCAGCGACTGGTCGACGATGCCCCTGATGTAGTCGCGGCTGATGCCGGCCAGCCGTTCGAGGTCGGGCACCAGCTTGGTGTGCACCTTCATCCTGGCGGCGACATCGAGGCCGCGCTCGCTGGCCAGCCGCAAGCGCGCGGCGCCGATCAACTCCTCGACGCCGGTGTAGATGTCGGCGCAATCATAGGTCCAGATGCCCGCATCGAAAGTGGCGATCAGGTCGGTCACCGCTTGGCTGCGATCGATGGCGCCATGCCCGCCAGCGAGTTGCCAGCCGCCACGGATGACGCGCGAGATGGTGTAGCCGGGACCGAGTTCGAAGGTCTTGGCGGTCATGTCTGGTCGTTCTCCTTCGGCAGCGGCACGGCCGTGGTTTCGGCGTGGCTGAACCGCCGCTTGGCCAGCCTGACGATCCGCAGCCGACTGGCGCAGTTGGGATCGGGACAGGCGATCTCGGCGTCCGAGGTCATCCAGTCATTGCGGTCTGTCGGACGCTGCTTTGCCGCGAGAAACGGCAATACGGAGGCAAGCGAATAGATCGAAAAACTCTGCCCTGCCGGCATCGACAGCATCTCGCCCTTGAGCTCGAAATAGTCGCCTGATTTGGCGCCGCAATAGATCGGCTTGCCCTCGGGGATGACCGCCTCGACGCGAAGATCGAAGAGCTCGAAACTGTCGTCCGCCATGTCAGGCCTCCACCAGGCTGAAGGTGATGTCGCAGGCGCCGTTGCGCCGGATGACGCCGCAGGCAGCGGCGAACTGGTCGCGCTGATCGGCGCGCACCTGCGCCACCACACTGCCGGCCAGCCAGCCGATCGGGAACAAGAGCCGCGCCCCTTGCCCATAGTAGAGGCCGATGTCGAAGATCGCATTGGGATTGCCGCCCCACATGCGCGGCGGCACGTAGGATAGCACGATGTCTCCCGGCTGTGGCGTCAAAGTCGCGTTCTCCGCCGGTAGAGGCCGGGCATAGGACTGGCCATCGAGATCGGCTGATGGAACCGGGCAGGAAATCTCAGGTCCGGTCCACATCGCATGGATGCCGGGAACGACACGTGGCGTTGCGAGATACGCCTTGAGAAAGGCGGCATTTTCCGGCGCCTTTTCGGGCAGCAACAGCGCCGTCACGGAAAGCTTCGAGCGCGGCTCGGTGATGCTGATGGCTGGCTTCGTCATGTCTGGTCTTTCCCGGCGGATTGAAGCTTGTCGCGCAGGAAGGCAAAGGGCCGGCTGATATCGGCCACCAGTGCCTCGCGCGCCGCTTGCGCATCCTGTTTGGCGAGAGCCGCGACGATGCTGCGGTGATAATGCGCGGTGTCGACCTCGCCGGCCTCGGAAAAGGCGTAGATGGCGACGCGGATGCAAGGGCCCGATTGCAGCCACAGGCTTTCGATCATCGGGATCAGCACGGCCGAGCCGCAGCAGCGGTAGATCTCGAAATGGAAGCTCTGGTTGAGCGTCGCTTCGCGGTCGATATCCTTCTTGTGCTTCAGGGCCCGTATCTCGTCCCATTCGCCGAGCATGGCTTCGATCGAAGCGATCTGGCGCGGGTTCATGCGCGTGGCGGCAAGTGCAATCGCTTCGCCTTCGATGAGTGAGCGGGCGCGCAGAAGATCGTCGATGCGCTCCAGCGTGATCGGCGGCACGCGCACCGAGCGGTTGGGCAGTGCCTCCAGCGCCTTTTCCGTGATCAGTCGGCCGAGCGCTTCGCGCACCGGCATGGTCGAGGTGACCAGCGCATCGGCCAGGCCACGGATGGTCAGCACCTGGTTCGGCTCGAACAGGCCGCCGATCAGAGCCCGGCGCAGCTCGGAATAGACGCGGTCCTGCACAGTCTCGCGGCCGACCGGCGAAAGCTGGGCTGCGATCGTTTCATTGTTTCGCTCGATGGCAGCCTTTTGCATGGCATTCCCGGTCTTGGCCCGTTTTCGGCTTGCGGATGAAATTAAAGCCGAATAGCGTGATCAAAGCAAGTGTGATCACAAATCAAAAATCAGGAGGCGACAACGATCGTCTTCGGCCAGAGGGTTTGATGAGCGAGGCAGCGGAGCGCCAAGGGCAGGAGACCCGGGCACCGGTTCTGACGGCAAGCCATGTCGTCAGGCGGTTCGGCGGCCTTGTCGCCGTCAATGATGTCTCGTTCGATGTCAGAGCGGGCGAAATCCTCGGCCTGATCGGTCCGAACGGTGCCGGCAAGACGACCATGTTCGACCTGCTTGCCGGCAGCATATTGCCGACCAGCGGCGATATCCTTCTCAACGGCACGCGGGTTTCGGGCGAAGCCGCGCATCTGCGCATCGGCCGTGGTCTTGGCCGCACCTTTCAGATCCCGCGCCCACTGCCCAATCTGACGCTGATCGAAAACATCATGCTGGCGGCGCAGGGCCAGGCCGGGGAAAAGCTGCTCGCCAACTTCGTCACGCCGTGGCGGGTGGCGGCACAGGAAAAAGCGGCCAGGGCAAAGGCGCTCGACCTGTTGGAGCTCGTCACCCTCACCCACCTCGCGCAGGAGCCGGCGCGCGTGCTGTCCGGCGGCCAGCGCAAGCTGCTGGAACTTGCCCGCGTCATGATGGCCGACCCGGCGATCATCCTGCTCGACGAGCCGGCGGCCGGCGTCAACGCGACGCTGCTCGAAGTCATCATCGACCGCATCCGCGACATCAATGCGCGCGGCATCACCTTCCTCTTGATCGAGCACAACATCGACATGGTGACGCGGCTCTGCCATCGCGTTCTGGTCATGGCGAGCGGCCAGTTGCTCAGCGAAGGCACGGCGGAAGAAGTCGCCCGCGACCCGCGCGTCATCGAGGCCTATCTCGGGGGCACCGCATGAGCGAGATCGTCCTCGATGTCCGCGACCTCGAAGCCGGCTACGAACCTGGCGTGCCGATCGTGCGCGGCGCCTCGATCACCGTCAGCAAGGGCGAAATCGTCGTCGTCCTCGGCCCCAACGGCGCCGGCAAGTCGAGCTTCATCAAGGCGATCGCCGGCCTTGTCCCGATCACCGGCGGCACGGTGTTTCTAGACGGCAAGGACATCACCGCAGCGCCCGCCCACACCATGGTGCGGCTCGGTCTGGCCTTCGTGCCGCAGACCGAAAACATCTTTCCGCTGATGTCGGTCGAGGATAATCTCAAAGTCGCCTGTGGCATTCTCGAACGGCGCGACATCCCTGGCCGCATCGAGGAAATGTATGCCGCTTTTCCCGATCTCGTGCGCCAGCGCCGCACCGCCGCTGGAAACCTCTCGGGCGGACAGCGGCAGATGCTCGCCGTCGCACGCGCCCTGATCGTCCATCCCAAGGTGCTGGTGCTCGACGAGCCGTCGGCCGGCCTGTCGCCGAAATTCGTCTCGATGGTGTTCGAGATGCTGGCCGGCATCCGCAAATCCGGCGTCACCATCCTGCTGGTCGAACAGAATGCCAAGGCTGCCCTTGCCATCGGCGATCGCGCCTATGTGCTGGTCGAGGGCAAGGACCGGCACGAGGGCGTCGCCTCCGAACTGTGGAACGATCCGGTCGTCGCCGAACTCTATCTCGGCCAACGCCCTTCTCACGCCGGCAAAGGAGGCGCGGCATGAGCTTGCAATTTGTCGTCGATGGATTGCTGACCGGCTCCATGATCGGCCTCGGCGCCATCGGCGTGACGCTGACCTATTCGATCCTGCGCTTCTCGAATTTTGCCCATGGCGACTTCATGGCCTGGGGCACCTATGCGACGCTGGCCGTGGTCAGCGCCATCGGCGCGATGGTCGGCAAGGTAGCACCCATCGCGCCGTTGTCCTTCGGCTGGCCGCTGCTTGTCGCCCTGGTTATCGGCATGGCCTTTACCGCAGTGCTGGCGCTGCTGCTCGACAGAGTGTTGTTTTCGCGGCTGCGCTCGCAGGGGCAAGCCATCATCGTGGTGATGGCGAGCTTCGGCGCCTCGATGGCGCTGCGCAGCCTGCTCGAATTCACCTTCACCTCGCGGCCGACCTATTTCAGCCGGGCGATCCAGATCGCCATGCCGGTCGGCTTCGGCATCCGCATCACACCCGACCAGATCGCGCTTCTGCTGCTGACCGCCGTGCTGGTGCTCGGCGTGCATCTGTTGATGACACGCACGCAGACCGGCCGTTCCATGCAGGCGCTGAGCCAGAACGCGGCACTGGCCCGCATCGTCGGCATCGACGTCGCCAGCGTGGTGCGCGTCGCCTGGGTCATCGGCGGAGCGCTGGCTTGCGTCGCCGGCGTGATGATCGGCATTCTGGTGCAGATCCGCCCGTTCATGGGCTTCGACATGCTGCTGCCGATGTTCGCCGCCGCCATCCTGGGCGGTATCGGCAGCATTCCGGGCGCGGTGCTCGGCGGCCTGATCATCGGGCTGGCCGAAGCCGGCGCGGTGCAGCTTATCGGCGCCGAATGGCGCGCGGCCGTCTCCTTCATCATTCTGATGGCGGTGCTGTTCGTGCGGCCGATCGGCCTTTTTGGTGTGAGGGAACGCTGATGGACCTGCTCGGCTACGGCGCCTTCTTCCTGACCACCGCGCTGATCTTTTCGCTGGTCACGCTGGGGCTCAATCTGCAGTGGGGCCTGACCGGCCTGTTCAATGTCGGCCTCGCCGGCTTCGTCGCCATCGGCGCCTACACCTCGGCGCTGCTGACCACGCCTGACGATGCGGCGCGGCTCGGCGGCTTCGGCCTGCCGATTCTTGTCGGCTGGCTAGGCGCCATGATCGTCGGCGGCATTGCTGCTGCCCTCACCGGCATGGCGACACTGCGGCTGAGATCGGACTATCTTGCGATCACCACCTTCGGCGTCGCCGTGGTCGTGCAACTCGTCGCGCTCAACGCGCAGAAGCTGACCGGCGGCCCGTTCGGCATCGGCTTCATCCCGCGCCCCTTCGGCAGCCTTGCCGAGACGCCGCTGTTGTTCAACCTGTCGAACCTTGCCGTGGTCGCGGCGGTCACGCTGATCGTCTATCTCGCGCTAGAGCACCTGTCGCGCAGCCCGTGGGGACGTGTCTTGAAGGCGCTACGCGAAGATGAGCGAGCCGCCATCTCACTGGGCAAGAGCGCGCGTTTCTACCGCGTCCAGGCCTTTGCCGTCGGTGGCGCCATCATGGCGCTGGCCGGCGCATTGCAGGCGCATTTCACCGGCTTCATCGCGCCGGATAATTATTTGCCGATCCTGACCTTCCAGGTGTGGGTGATGCTGATCGTCGGCGGCTCCGGCAGCAATCTCGGTGCCGTCATCGGCAGCATCCTCGTCTGGGGAATATGGGCGGGGTCAGGCACGCTGACCAGCGTACTGTTTGCGCCCGAGCAGCAGGCACGCGCGGCCTCGCTGCAGATCGTCGCCATCGGCGTCATGCTCTGCGTCATCCTGTTGGTCCGGCCGAATGGTTTGATCGGTGACAGACCGCGGCGGCCACGTCTGGGCAAGCGAGCGAAAGCGGCCGCGATCAAGAGCAGTTCCGGCTCATGAACACTGCGATCCGGCAGGAAGCGCATGGCGCTTCACTTTGGCATGCCGTCAGCCGCAACCGCCGCGACCGGCCTGCGCTGCACGAGGAGCTCAATGTCGACCTCGCCATTGTCGGCGGTGGTTTTTCCGGCCTGTCGACCGCGCTGCACGCCGCCGGGAAAGGACTTTCCGTCGCCGTCCTCGAAGCCGAGATCATCGCCTGGGGCGCGACCGGCAGGAATGCCGGTTTCGTCGTGCCCAACTTTGCCAAGATGGACCCGGACAGCATCCTTGCGCATCTCGGCCCCGAGCGCGGCGAGAGACTGATCGATTTCGCCGCCGGCAGCGCAGATCTGGTCTTCGGCCTTATCAAACGGCACGGCATCGACTGCGACGCCGTGCAGAACGGATGGATCCAGCCGGCGCACTCGCCCGCCGCCTTCGAGAAGGTCAAATCGCGCGCCGGACAATGGGCGCGGCGCGGCCGGCCGGCTGTCACGCTGGATCGGCAGGACGTCGAAGCGCTGACGGGCGTGCGCGGTTATGCCGGCGGCTGGATGGATCGTTCGGGCGGCGTGCTCAATCCGGTCGCCTATGCGCACGGACTGGCCGATGCGGCGGAGCAGGCTGGCGCTGAGATTTTCGAGCGCACACCGGTAACCTCGATCGATCGCGTGGCCGATGGCTGGACACTGAAAACACCATCGGGCTCGGTGCGTGCCGGCAAGGTGCTGATCGCCACCAACGCCTATGGCGGGTCGCTCAATCCGCTGCTGCAGCGAACCTATATTCCGCTGAAGGTTTTTCAGATTGCGACCGAGCCGCTGCCGCGCGAAATCCGCACGCGTTTACTTCCCAGCGGCCAAGGCGCCGGTGATACCAGGCGCAATCTCTTCACCTTTCGCTTCGATGCCGACAACCGGCTGATCAGCGGCGGCATGCATATTCTGAGCGCCGGTGCGGACACGCGCGTGCCGCAAACGATCTGGCGGCGGCTTGCCCAACATCTCGACCTGCCTGACCTGCCACCGCTTGCCTATGGCTGGTCGGGAATGGCCGCGGTCGAACCGGATTTCCTGCCGCATCTTCTGAACCTCGGGCCAGGCCTGATCGCCGGCCGCGCCTGCAACGGGCGCGGCATCGCCATGACGACGGCGATGGGCAAGGTGCTGGCCGACTGGGCCGCCGGAACCGAAGCGCGTGACTTGCCACTGCCGTTCGCGCCGCCGGCACCAATCCCCTTCCATGCGCTGCTGCGGCACGCGCCCAACATGCTGCTCGGCTGGAGCATGCTGCGCGATCGGATGGACGAAAAAGCGTAGGCCGACCCAGCTGCCTTCCGATCAGGCCGTCATGCGAAGATTTTCGGAGAGAACAGCGGCCGCCACGGCGATGTCCTGTTCAAGAGAAGCCCGGACAGCAGGGCCATTGCGCTGCTCCAGCGCGGCAACAATCCTGCGATGCGCGTCGTTGGACTGGGGAATGTAGCAATCGGCCTGCATCAGCAGTTTCAGGTAGGGCCCGACGCGACCCCAGAGATCGCGGATCATGTTCAAAAGGATCGGCGCGCCGGCATGCTGGTAGATGGCGAAATGAAAGGCCTCATTGAGGGCAAGGTAGGCCCTGGCGTCGCCGGCCTCGATGGCGCGCTGCATGCCGGCCAGCGTCGCCTGTATCTCTATCAGTCCGGTTTCGCTCATCCGTGATGCCGCCATCTCACCCGCCAACCCTTCAACAGCGATGCGGATATGAGTCAATTCCTCGAAGGCTTGGGCCGACAGCAGCGGCACAATGATCGAGCGGTTGTTCTGCATCTCGAGCAGCCGCTCGGCGACCAACCTTTGCAGCGCCTCGCGGATCGGAGTCGTCGAGATGCCGAACGTCTCGGCGAGCTTGCGGATAACCAGCGTCTGGCCGGGGCTGAAGCCGCCTGAAATCAATTCCTGCTTGAGCGCGCCATAGGCGCGGTCGTTGAGGGTTTGATGTTCGAGCTTCAGCATGCGCCCACCCCGATCACCAGTTCGACAAAGCGCGATCGAGCGTCTCGGCCAGCTGCTCGGCATTGTCCCTGGCAAAGGGCAGAGGCGGCCTGATCTTCAGCACATTGCCGCGCGGACCGCAGGACGAGATCAGCACGCCATCCTCGCGAATGGCTTCGACGACCGCTGAGGTCTTGCTGGCGGCCAGCGCCTCGTCGCCATCGGCCGTCAGTTCGACGCCGAAATAGAGGCCGTTGTGCCTGACGTCACCGACCATGCCGTGACGGTTCTGCAGCGCGCGCAGCAACTCAGCCGTATAGGCGCCGACATTGCGTGCGTTCTCGATCAGCCCCTCGCCTTCGATCACCTCGATCACGGCGATGCCGACGGCGGCCGCGACCGGATTGCCGCCAAAAGTGTTGAAGTAGCCGGTGTTGGAGCCGAAGGACGAAACAAGCTGCGGCCGCACGAGCACCGCGCCCATCGGATGCCCGTCGCCGATCGGCTTGCCCATGGTGACGATATCCGGCTCGATGCCATAATTGGCAAAACCCCACATGCCCTGGCCAAGCCGGCCGAAGCCGGACTGGACCTCGTCAGCAATGACGATGCCGCCCGCCTTCCTGACGTGATCCGCCGCCTCGCGCATGTCGGCCGCATCGGGGAAGAAAATGCCGTCGCTGGAAAAGGCCGAGTCGAGCAGCAGCGCCGCCGGGCGGATATTCTGCGCACGCATGTCCTCAATGGCGGCGGCGACATTTTTGGCGAAATCATGCGCGGCGCGGCCATGGTCGCGGAACGTGTCCGGCGCTGCCACGGTCCGATGGTGCGCGGGCACGCCCTTGGCGCCGACCGCCGCCGGCGACAGCTGCGCGGTGGCGATCGTGGCGCCGTGATAGGCGAAGTCGGTGATGATCACTCCGGTGCCGCCGCTCGAATGCTGGGCGATGCGGATGGCGAGGTCGTTGGCCTCGCTGCCGGTGCAGGTGAACATGGCATGGCCGAGATGGGCCGGAACCGTGCCGAGCAGTTTTTCCGCGTAGTCGAGGATGATCTCGCTCAAGTAGCGCGTGTGCGTGTTGAGCGTGGCGGCCTGCCCCGACAATGCCTCGACGACGCGCGGATGGCAGTGCCCGACCGAGGCGACATTGTTGTAGGCATCGAGGAATTTCCGGCCCTGGGCATCGTAGAGCCAGACGCCGCTGCCGCGCACCAGATGGATCGCGTTGCGGTAGAAGGCGCGGTAGGTCGGCCCAAGCAGCCTGGCGCGGCGCTCAAGCAGGGCTTGCTCGGATGGCGTCGGGTCAGCATTTGCAGGATATGGCGAGGACTGGGACACGAGCATCTACTCCGGATTGAAATGATCAAGGAAATAGCGGCGGGCCTCATCGGACGACAGCTCGTCCAGCCGTTCGAGCGAGGCCCACACCTCGGTGATGAGGCGCAGCACATAGTCGCGTTTGGCCGGAAACCGCTCGGCCTGCCAGCTGGCGATGTTGGCGATGAGCGCAAGGCGGGCGCGGATCAGATCGAACAGGATGCCGATCTCTTCGGGTTCCAGCGGCTGTACCGACTGGTAGCCGGCGACGAAGCGCGCGGCCGATGCCAGTGGATGACCTTGCGCAGGCCAGCGGTAGACGGCGCCGATGGCGAGGTCGCAGATCAGCGGAGAATGGATCATGTCGCCGAAATCGAGGATGCCGGTCACGACCTCCGGCCGCGAAACATCCATCACCACATTGTAGGAGTTCATGTCGTTGTGGACGATCTGGGCGCGCAGGGTCGGGATGACCGGCGCCGCATGCTCTTCGAAGGAGTCCATCACACGTTCGACCATGGCCCGGTGGCCGGCATCGGCGATATGCGCCAGCATCGGCCGCGTCTTGGCGACCTTGCGGATATCCCAAAGCAGGTCGCTGCCGGCCGCCGGATGGAAGAAGCCGCGCAGTGCCCGCCCAAGCTGGGCGAGGAAGATGCCGAGATTGCGATCCTGCGCCGCCGAGGTGGGCGAACGCGACAGCAGTTGCCCGGGCAGATAGGTCACCAGCCGAATGATGCGCGGCGCCGATCCGCCGACACTGACCGTGAACTGTGCTTCGCCCGCAAGGCTCTTGCGCACCGAGGGAACCGGCAAGGTCGGGTCGACCGCAAGGATATGGGCCAGCGCCTTGTTCTGGAAATCGGTGAAGCCGGCCTCTTCCGCCGGGTGGGAGACCTTGAGGACGAACTCGCCCTCGCCTTCGGTCTGGATGTGGAAATTGTGGTCGCGTTCGCCCGGCAGCGGACGCGCGCTGCCGGTGAGGCCGTAGTGCCGGCGCAAGATGGCCAGCGCGTCGGCGATCGAGACATCAGGCGCATCCTCGGCGAGCGTTTCGCCGAAACCGTCAGGCACAGCCGCATTCATGAGCTCACCTCCGGATCGATCGGCTCGAGGCCGCACCAGTCGGCGATGAACAGCGCGATGGTCTGCGTGACCTTGCGCACCGAATCCAGATCGACGGCCTCGTCATAGCCATGCGGCATGCGGCAGATCGGGCCATAGACGATCGCCGGCGTGTCGGCATAGAGGCCGAAGAAGCGTGCATCCGTGGTCGCCGAGGTGACGTGTTCCGTCAGCGGCTCGCCCCATACGGCGGTGTGGCTGCTGCGCAGCACGGCTTCCATCTCGTCGGCATCCTCCAGCACATAGCCCTCGGCCATGAAGCCATTATAGGTCATTGTGGGTGGACGATTGGCAAGGAACGGATCGGCACGGGCCGCATCGGCGATGCAGGCTTCGAGTTCGGCCCTGGCGTCTTCGAGCTTCTGGCCGGGATAGGTAGCGACGCGCATCTCGAAGACGCAGCGCGCCGGCACGCTCGATGTCCACTCGCCACCTTCGATCTTGCCGAGGTTGAAGCGGATCGGATGCGGATGATCGCAGAAATGCTTGTCGTCGACCTTGCGCGCATTCCAGACGATTTCGAGCTGCTTCAGCCCCTGGATGATGAGAAAAGCCTTTTCGATGGCATTGGCGCCGGCCGAGAAAGCCCCGGACGCATGCTGCGGATCGCCGTCGACCTCGACCCTGAACCAGATCGGCCCGACCTGCGCCCGCATCAAACGCGGTTCCAGCGGCTCGGGGATGAAGGCGGCATCGGCGCGGTAGCCGCGCTGCAGGCAGGCGAGCGCGCCATTGCCGGTGCATTCTTCCTCGACCACTGACTGCAGGTAGACGTTCGCGGCCGGCTGGTAGCCGAGGCTGCGCAAGGCGGCCAGCGCGTAGAGACAGGCGGACAGGCCGGCCTTCATGTCGCCGGCACCGCGACCGTGCATCCAGCCATCCTCGATGGCCGGATCGTAGGGGTCACGCACCCAACGGTCGAGCGGCCCGGTTGGCACCACGTCGATATGGCCGTTGAGGATCAGCGATCGGCCGGCGGCGTTTCGCGGCGTGTGCGTGGCAACGACGTTGAAGGCATCGTCGTAGGACACGGCCACGGGCGAAAACCCCGGCAGGTCGCGGATCGCATCGACATCGACACGCCACATATCGACTGCATAGCCATCGGCCTGATAGGCAGCCGCCATGAAGGATTGCGCGGCGTGTTCCTCGCCACGCTGGGAGGGAAAGCGCACAAGGTCCGCCAGGAATGCGACTTGCCGCGCGAAGCCGTCATCGACCGCGCGCAAAATGGCTTCGTCGGCAATTCGCTGAGGCATGATATTCCGCTTTCCCATGAATGGTGTATCATATCTCATATGCCATTCCAGGGAAAGGCACAGAGACAGGTTGGACCAAAACTATGGCCCAACCCGGGAACCTCTTGGCAGGCGGGCGCAGAGTTGGCATCAGCTCTTGCATGCCAGCGAAGCTGCATGGCGAAGATCGAGGACAGATGCTGGTCACCGAAGGCGCATTGCCGGATGAAATCACCGATCTCGCGTCCGGCTACCGGCGCGTGCCGGCCGGCAAGATCGTCAATGCGGTGACGTGGATGGAGGCACGCGCCCCGATGCCGGGCCTCGCCCGACCGCTGACCATGACCCGGATCACCCAGCCCGACAGCGCCGCCTACCGCGCGATCTTCCTCGAGATCGGCGCGCCCTGGCTGTGGGATCGCGCCGCCGAAATGTCGGATGCCGAAGTATCAGCGCATTTCGCCGACCCGCGCCAGCATGTCTATTACGGCCATGATGAAAGCGGCGACCATGTCGGGATGGTCGAATTCTCCGTGGCCGACGACACAGAGATCGAGATCACCTATTTCGGCCTGTTCCCCACCTTGACCGGCCGCGGCCTCGGCAAGCGGCTGATGGCCGGCGCGCTCGACCAGGCATGGCGCCTCGGCCCCGGCCGCATCTGGCTGCACACCAGCAGCATCGACCATCACAGCGTCATCGGTTTCTACCGGGCTTGCGGGTTTGAACCCTTTGCGGCCGGTTTCGAACTCACCGACGATCCCCGGATCAAGGGAACCCTGCCGCGCGATGCGGCCCCGCAAATCCCGCTGATCGAAACCGAATGGGTGCCCGGCGCCAGATGAGACCGTCTTCGCAACCTGCCGGCCTTTCATCGCCGCACCATCGCCGGTGGGTACGGCGCGAAAGCATCCTGTCGAGGCTGGAGCGGCATGTCGACACGCGCATCGTGCTGTTCGCCGCGCCCGCCGGCTTCGGCAAGTCGACGACGATGGCGCAGTGGGCCGCGGAAGTTGCGCGCCACGGCCGGTTGACCGCATGGCTGTCCTGCGAGGCGACGGACAATGACGAAGGTGCTTTCCTGTCGCATTTGGTGGGGGCGCTGCGCCATCTCGTCCAGAACCCGGCCGAACTCGACCTTGCCTTCCAGTCGAGCCCTATCCCGCAGCTCGACGTGGTGCTGGCAGCACTGGTGGCAGGTTTTGCGGCGCGCGACGCCGACATCACTCTGTTCTTCGACGACTACCACGCCATCGAAGCGCCGGCGGTGAAGCGGTTCATGGAGCGGCTGACCCGGCAGGCGCCCGCCAACGTCGCCTTCGTCATTGGCTCGCGCAACCTGCCTGACCTGCAGCTCGGCAAGCTCAGGGTGCTTGGCGACGTTTTCGAAATCGGTCCGGACGATCTGCGCTTCGCCTCGTCGGAAGCCGAAGCTTTCTTCAACGACAAACTGGGCCTCAGCGTCAGCAGCGGCACGGTCGAGACCTTGTGCTCACGGACCGAAGGCTGGGCCGCCGGCCTGCAACTCGCCTCGCTGTCGCTCAGTGCCGCGCATGCGCCCGAAACCGTCATCGGCAATTTCACCGGCGCCAACCGCAACGTCGCCGATTTCCTGATGGGCGAAGTTTTCCTGGGGCTGCCGCCGGCCCTGGCGAAATTCCTGCTCCACAGTTCGATCTTCGAGCGCTTCAGCGCCGAGGCCTGCCGGGCGGTGATGCGCGCGGCGGACGCCGAGGCTGATATCACCGAAATCGAGACCCGAAACCTGTTCCTGGTGCCGCTCGACGAGGAGCGGCGCTGGTTCCGCTATCATCATCTGTTCCACGACTTCCTCAGCCGTGAGATGGAACGGCGCGAGCCGGAGATGATCGCACCCCTGCATCTGGCAGCGGCCGAATGGTTCGGCGAACGCAAGATGCTGACCGAGGCGATCGGACATGCGCTTGCCGCTGGCGACCAGGCCCGCGCGGCGGTGTTCGTCGAGAACAACGCACTCGAACTCATCGCCCAGTGCCAGCTGCTTTATGTGCGCCAGTTGCTGGCACTGCTGCCGAGGAAACTGGTCGAGCAGCGCATCCGGCTGCAACTCGTCGTGTTGTGGCTGGCGGTGCACTCAAGCCAGCCCGAGATTGCTCAGCAGACGCTCGCCAATGCGCGCAAGCTGGTCGAGACCGGGCCGGCCGACGGCAAGGATCCGGGCACACTGACCGGCACCACGATCGAGGCCGAAATCGTGGTCCTCGAAGCCGCCGTGCACAGCACGCTGGAGCAGTTCGAGGACGCGCGCGACACCGCATTGGCCGCGCTGCGCATCATCGCCCCCGATGCCTGGTTCATGGAAGGCGCGACCGCCAATGTCATCGGTTACAATCTCTATGCGCTGGGCGACCTCGAGGGCGCACGCGCGGCGGCGGACGCAGCACGCAAGGCGCATGAGCGAAGCGGCAGCCTGCTCGGCGTCACCATCGCCAATTGCTACATGGCGGTCATCGAACGCTCGGCCGGCCGCCTGCCCGCCGCCGAAAGGCTGCTGCGCAACACGATCATCGAGGCCAGGACGCGGATCGGGGCGAACTCCTATGCCGAGGCGCTGGCCGGAACGCTGCTTGCCGAACTGGCCTACGAGACCAACGCATCCGGCGAGGCGCTGACGCTGGTCGAGAATCTCGGGCCACTGATCGAGGGCGCCGCGGTCATCGTCTATCCCCTGGCCAGCGTTCCGACCTATGCCCGCGTGTTGCAGCTGACCGGTCGCGGCGACGCGGCACTCGACATGCTGGAGCGCGTCTACCAGCGCGTGCGCGGCTCCGTCTACCGCCGCCTCGCCTCAGTGCTGGTGCATGACCGCATCCGGCTGCTCATCGACCAGAACCGCGTCGCCGAGGCACGCGCCCTGCTGAGCGAGCATCGCCGCGAAAGCGCTGAAACCGCCCCGACTGTCGCCAACGAATTCGAGTTCTTTGCCGAGGGCAGGCTGCTGACGGCGGAGAAATCCTACGCCGCCGCCGCAGCACTTTTCGACGCGTTGCTGGAGCGAACCAAAAGTAGCGGGCGCATGCGCCGCCACATACTGGCGCTGATCCTGCGCGCCAAGAATGCCGGCCATGACCAGCGCGAAGCCGATCGCTATCTCCTCGAGGCGCTGCGTCTTGCCCAGCCTTCCGGCTTCATCCGCTCCTTCGTCGACGAGGGCAGGCTTGTGATCGAAGCGTTGATGCGGCTGCGCGCCGCTCAGGCAAAGACCGACCCCGCCCTGTCGGCCTATGCAACGCGCATCATCGATGCGGCGCAGACAATGCCCCCAGCGACACGCAAGCCCGCCGCACCAACCGAGAAGGAACAGCTCACCCAGCGCGAAACCGAACTGCTGCGCTGCCTGTCGGAAGGCCTATCCAATAGGGATATCGCGGTTGCGCTGTCGGTGAGCGAGACCACGGTGAAGTGGCATTTGAAGAACATTTACGGCAAGCTCTCGGTATCGAACCGCGTCCAGGCCGTGCGCGCCGCGCAGGCCGCCGCAAACCTCCGTCCCCCTCCGAAAGGAGGGGCATAGACATCTGGCGCGACCCCTCTTTCGGGTCGGGCCATCGTATCGTTAGCCTGCTAGCCTCCTCCGGATTGTAGAGGACGTTGCGGATGGCGACAGGTTACGTTTTTCACGAACAGCTGATGTGGCATGACACCGGCTCCAGCGCCGACATGATGCCTCCCGGCCGTTTCGTGGAACCCGGACGGCACCTGGAATCGCCGGGATCGAAGCGCCGGCTGAACAACCTTATCCAGGTTAGCGGCCTGGCGCGCCATCTGGTGCCGATCGTCGCCGAGCCGGTGACTGTCGAAGACTTGCTGCGCGTGCACACACAACGCCATGTCGACGACATCAAGATGCTGAGCGAACGCGGTTCCGGTTTTGCCGGGCCGCAGGCGCCGATCGGCCTCAACAGTTTCGACATCGCGCTGTTGTCAGCCGGCACCACCTATGCGGCGATGCGCGCCGTGCTGACCGGCCGCGTCGACAACGCCTATGCGCTGGCGCGCCCGCCGGGGCACCATGCCGAGCCCGACCAAGCAATGGGCAATTGCCTGTTCTCCAACATCGGCGTCGCCGTGCGCCGGCTGCAGTATGAAGGCCTGCTCGGCCGCGCGGCGGTGGTCGACTGGGACGTGCATCACGGCAACGGCAGCGAGACGGTGTTTTATTCCGACCCGTCGGTGCTGACGATTTCCCTGCACCAGGACAATCTCTATCCGACCGGTCGCGGCGCGCTGGCCGACAAAGGCAAGGGCGAAGGCGAAGGCTACAACATCAATATCCCGCTGCCGGCGGGCAGTGGCACCGGCGCTTATGAAGCGACCTTCGACCGCGTCGTCGCCCCGGCGCTGCGCGCCTTCAAGCCCGACCTCGTCATTGTCGCCTCCGGCTTCGATGCGTCGGGCTTCGATCCGCTCGGCCGCATGATGCTCAACAGCGAATGCTTCCGGCGCCTTGCCGCGCGCATGGTGGCGCTCGCCGCCGAGACATCGAACGGGCGCCTGATGATGAGCCATGAAGGCGGCTACTCCGAGGGGTACGTGCCGTTCTGCGGCCATGCCGTGATCGAGACCTTGGCCAACCATCGCACCGAAGTGGTCGACCCGTTGTCGGACCATATCGACGAATGGGCCGGGCAGGACTTGCAGCCGCACCAGGCTGCGGTGATCGACGCCGCCGAAGGCCTGCTCGCCGGCCTGCGCCAACGCCTCGCAAGTGCTGCCTGACGCGATGGATTTTCTGATCACCACGCTCCTCAATGCGCTGACGCTGATCAGCATCCTGATGCTGGTTGGGCTCGGGCTGGCGATCAGCTTCGGCCTGATGAACGTCACCAATTTGGCGCATGGCGAGTTCGTCACCGTCGGCGCCTTCGCGGTCTATTTCGTCCAGAGCATCGGCGGCTCGTTCTGGCTGGGGCTCGCCGCCGCGCCCATCGCCGGCGCGGTGGTCGGCTGCATCCTGGAATTCGCCATCATCCGCCACCTCTATTCGCGACCGGTGTCGACGGTGCTTGCCACCTGGGGTGTCAGCCTGATCCTGCAGCAAGGGCTGGAACTGACCTTCGGTCTCGGCGCCAAGCCGGTGACGCCACCGATCGAAGGCACGCTCGACCTGTTCTTCACCGTCTATCCGGCTTACCGGCTGATCCTGATCGCCATTGCCATGCTTGCCTTGCTCGGCGTCATCCTGCTGATCAGCCGGACATCGTTCGGGCTCGACATCCGCACCGTCATCCAGAACCGCGAGATGGCCGAAGGCGTCGGCATCAACACGCGGCGCACCTACGCCATCGCCTTCACCTTCGGCGCGGCCATCGCCGGGCTCGCCGGCGGACTGGTCGCACCGCTGGCGATCGTGCTGCCGCAGATGGGGGTGAACTACCTCGCCAATGCCTTCTTCGTCGTCATTGTCGGCGGCGTCGGCTCGATCGGCGGCCTCGTCGCCGGCAGCGTCTTCGTCGGCGGGCTGACCAGTGTGCTCAACTACCAGATCTCGCCTTCGCTGGCGCAGGCGATCGTGCTGCTCGCGGCCATCGTCGCTGTCCGGCTTCGGCCCAACGGCCTGTTCAACGGAGCGTCGCGATGATCGCCCGCGACCGCAACTGGCTGCTGATCTTCGCCGTCTGCGCGGCACTCGCCGTCATCTATCCGCTCTTCGCCGACGGCTATCAGCTGACGGTGATCCGCGACGCGCTGATCTTCGGCCTGTTCGCGGCGAGCCTCGACTTCTTCTGGGGCCGCACCGGCATCCTGTGTTTCGGCCACGCCGCCTTCTTCGGCATTGGCGGCTACATCATGGCGCTGATCACGCTCAACGACTCGATCCCCTTCGGCAGCCTGCTCGGCATCATGGGCGCGATCGCAGGGGCTGCCTTCGTCGCCGCCATCATCGGCTATTTCCTGTTCTTCGGCGGCATCCGCGGCAGCTATTTCACCATCGTCACGCTGGCGATGGGCGTCATCTGCCAGCAAGCCGCGGTCTCCTGGAGTTCGGTCACCGGCGGCGACAGCGGCCTGATCGGCATCCCACCGATCGAATTCGATGTTGGCGGCACACATGTCGATCTCAGCCAAGATGTGCCAAGCTACATCTTCGTGGCGGCCATCGCTGCAGTGGTCGTGCTGGTGCTGTGGTCGATCAGCCGGGGCCGCTGGGGCACGGTGCTGACCGCCATCCAGGACAATGAAGTCCGGGCGGCAGCGCTCGGCCACAACGCGCCGCTGCGGCTGCTCGTCACCTTCGTCCTGTCCGCCGCGATCGCCGGACTTGCCGGCGCGCTCTATGTCTGCATGGCCGGGCTGGTGGCGCCCGATTTGTCTGGACTGCTGCTGTCGACCGAAGTGATCGTCTGGGTGGCGGTCGGCGGGCGCGGCACGCTGCTCGGTCCGGTGCTTGGCGCGATCTTCATCCAGCGTGCGCAGCAGACGATCAGCAGCTTCAACCCGAGCCTGTGGCCGCTGCTGCTCGGCTGCGTCTTCGTCATCATCGTCTTCGTCCTGCCGGACGGCATCCTGTCGATCTACGCGCGGCTGAAGAGCCTGTTCAAGGGCCGGAGGCGCGCGCAATGAGCGACGTCCTGCTCCACGCCGAGAATGTCGGCATCCGCTTTGGCGGGTTGCAGGCGCTGGAAGGGTTGAACCTGACGGTGCGCGACAAGGAACTCTGCTGCATCATCGGGCCGAACGGCGCCGGCAAGAGCACCTTCCTCAACGTGCTGACCGGAACGCTTCGCCCGACCAGCGGCAGCGTGCGGTTCCTCGGCCACGATATTGCCGGCCTGCCGCTGCACCGCATTGCCCGGCTCGGCATCGCGCGAAAATTCCAGATCCCGTCGGTCTTCCCCAGTCTCTCGGTCGAGGACAATCTGAAGGTGGCACGCTGGGGCGTGCCCTCGCCGGTTCGCCCGGTTGGTGAGCTGCTGGACCTGGTCGCGCTTGGCAGCCGCGCAACCACGCTGGCCGGCGAACTCGCGCATGGCCAGAAACAATGGCTGGAGATCGGCATGGCTTTGGCGATCGAGCCAAAGCTGCTGCTGCTCGACGAGCCGACCGCCGGCATGACGCCGCAGGAGACGCTGGCGACAGCCGAGATGCTGCTGCGGCTCAAGGGCGAGTTCTCGATCGTCGCCGTCGAGCACGACATCCGCTTCGTGCGGGCACTGAACTGCGAGACGCTGGTGCTGCATCAGGGGCGCCGGCTGCGCAGCGGTCCTTTCCACGACATCGAGAGCGACGAAATGGTCCGCGACGTCTATCTGGGGAGGCGCTGACCATGCTGCGGACACTCGCGATCTCGGCCGGCTACGGCCTGCTCCCGGTGCTGAACGGCATCGACCTCAGCGTGGCATCAGGCGAAGTCGTCGGCCTGCTCGGCCGCAACGGCGCCGGCAAGACGACGCTGCTGCGGGTCATCGCCGGCGGCTTGAAGGTGAGCGGTGGCGCCGTGGTTCTCGGCGATCAGGACCTGACCAATGCGCCGGCCTTCCGGCGGGCGCGAGCTGGCATCGCGCATGTGCCGCAGGGGCGTGGCATCTTCAACCAGCTGACCGTGAAGCAGAACCTGGAAGTCGGCACCCGTGCCGCAAGGGATCGCGGCGACGGCGGCATTCCGGACGACATCTTCGGCTATTTTCCGATCCTGCGCGAACGCGAGGCGCAAATCGCCGGCACGCTGTCCGGTGGCCAGCAGCAGATGCTGGCGATCGGCCGCGCGCTCTGCGGCCTGCCATCGGTGCTGCTGCTCGACGAGCCTTCGGAAGGCATCCAGCCGAACATCGTGCAGTCGATCGCCGAACTGGTGCCGCGCATTGCTCGCGAGCGCGGCATCGCGATCGTTCTCGTGGAACAGAATCTCGATCTCGTTCTCAAGGCCGCCGACCGCTGCCTGGTGATGGAGAAGGGCAGGATCGTGCACGAAGGCACGCCGGAGGCGTTCGCCGACGAGAGCCTGCTGAAGGACCTGTTGGCCCTATAGAGCGCGCCTGAAGCGCGCCTGGGAGCTTGTTGACTTGTAAGGCGCGCATGGGGCGCGCCTGGACTGGAAGGGAACATAAAAATGATAAGCAGAAGAACGATCCTGAAATCCGGCGGCGCTGCCGCCGCCTTCGCCATGATCGGCGCGCCGTCGATCCTGCGCGCCGCCGACACAGTCAAGGTCGGCCTGTCGATCCCGATCACCGGGCTGCAGGCAATTCTCGGCGAGACGCTGCTCAATTGCTACAAGCTCGCCGCTGCCGAGCTCAACGCCGCCAACGGCATTGGCGGCCGCCAGGTCGAGCTGTTCATCGAGGACAATCAGACCACGACCAAGGGCGCCATCGACAAGGCCCGAAAACTCCTCAACGAAGACAAGGTCGACGTGGTCATGGGCACGATCATTTCGCCCGAGCGCAGCGCGACGCTGTCAGTGACCTCGAAGGCCAAGAAGCTGTTCTTCTACCCGACCAATTTCGAGGGCGGCGAATGCAACCGCTACTTCGTCGCCACCGGCCCGATCCCGATGCAGCAGGTCGACCCGATGATGCCATGGGTGGCCGAGAATCTCGGCAAGACCATCTACGTCATGGCGTCCGATTATGCCTGGCCGCAGAAGATGACCGAGGCGATCACGGCGGCCTATGAGAAGGCCGGGGCAAGATCATCGGCGCCGATTACTATCCGTTCGGCACCACCGATTTCGGCCCGGCCTTCCAGAAGATCAAGTCGCTGAAGCCCGATGTCGTGTGGTCGATGGTGGTCGGCAACGACGCCGTCACCCAGCTCAAGCAGTATCGCTCCTTCGACATCAAGCAGCCGCTGATCGCGCCGCTCGACGAGGTCTTCAACAAGGACGCGCTGCCGCCCGGCGTCGCCGCCGGCACCTACGCGCCGCAGCCCTACTGGATGGCGCTCGACAATCCGGTCAACAAGAAGTTCATCGCGAGCTTCCGCGAAAAATTCGGCCAGGAGAAGATGGTCAACGGTATCGGCGAGGCCGGCTATAACGGCCTGCATCTCTACGCGCTGGCCGCCGAGAAGGCCGGATCGCTCAGGGATGACGATGTGCTCAAGGCGCTGCCGACGATCGAGTTCGACGCGCCGCAAGGCAAGATCCGCGTCGATGCCTCGAACAACCACACGCTCTGCCATTCCTATGTCGGCAAGGCGGCGGCAGACGGCATCAGCTACGAGATCGCTAGGGATTTCGGCACCATCGCGCCGGTCACGCCCTACTGCAAGGTATAGGGTCTTACACCCGAGCGATCCTGACGGCGGCGCTACCGCTGCCGTCAGGGCGTCCGCGGCGCCGGCAGCCGCTCGCGCAATTCGTCGACGAGCACCCTGGTGTTTTCGGAGTAGTCGATGGGGACGACGACGAGATGCACGCCGCCGCCGGTGAAGGCCTGTTCCAGCGCCGGTCGCAAATCGGCGATCACATCAACCCTCGTCCCTTTGGCACCGTAGGCCTCGGCGTATTTGACGAAATCGGGATTGCCGAAGGTCATGCCGAAATCCGGGAATTCGTCGACCGCCTGCTTCCAGCGGATCATGCCATAGGCATGGTCTTCGAGCAGCAGGACAACCAGGTTGAGCTTGAGCCGGACGGCGGTCTCCAGTTCCTGGCTGTTCATCATAAAGCCACCGTCGCCACAGATCGCCATGACACGGCGCTGCGGATAAAGCAGCGCCGCCATCATCGCCGATGGCAGGCCGGCGCCCATGGTGGCCAGCGCATTGTCGAGCAGCAGTGTGTTTGCCATGCGCGTGCGGTAATTGCGCGCGAACCAGATCTTGTACATGCCGTTGTCGAGGGCGAGGATTCCGTCCGCCGGCATCACGGCGCGCACGTCATGCACGATGCGCTGCGGCGTGAAGCGGTCTTCGGTGGCGCGCGCCGCGATCCGGCTCAAAATGCCTTCCCGTAGCGGCAGCAGGGCCTGCGCGTTGGGGATCTTGCCCTCGATGCGGTCGGCCAGCAGCGCCAGCGAAGGGCCGAGGTCGCCGACGATCTCGGCTTGTGGAAAATAGACCTGCTCGACATCGGCCGTTTGATAGCCGACATGGATAACCTTCGGCCCTTTGGCGCCCATGATAAAGGGCGGTTTCTCGACCGTATCGTGGCCGATGGTGATGATCAGATCGGCCTGTTCGATGGCCTCGTGCACATAGTCGCGCTCCGAAAGGGCTGCCGTTCCCATGTAGAGCTCGGTGCCGCCGGGCACGGTGCCCTTGCCCATCTGCGTGGTGAAATAGGGAATTTGCGTGCGCAGCACGAACTGGGCGACATCGGGGGTCACGCGCGGCCGCGACGCCGCCGCGCCGAACATCAGCAGCGGACGCTTGGCCTCCATGATCATACGGGCGGCGCGATCAAGCGCGCCCGGGCTGGCCAGCGGCAGTTCGACCGGGTGCGTCGGCACCAGTGCGATCGGCTCGCACTCCGCCGCAGCAATGTCTTCCGGCAGTTCCAGATGCACGGGGCCGGGACGCTCTTCCTCGGCGACGCGGAACGCTTCGCGCACCAGCGAGGGGATCATCTTCGGCGAGACGATCTGGCGCGACAGCTTGGTCAGCGGCTTCATCGCCGCGACGATGTCGACGATCTGGAAGCGCGCCTGCCGCGATGACAGGATGCCTTTCTGGCCGGTGATCATGATCATCGGCATCGCGCCAAGCAGCGCATAGGCCGAGCCGGTCGTCAGGTTGAGCGCGCCGGGGCCAAGCGTGGTGATGCACACGCCTGCCTTGCCGGTGAGCCTGCCATAGGTGGCGGCCATGAACGCCGCCGCCTGTTCGTGGCGGGTCAGGATCAGCTGGATCGACGAGCGGCGGATGGATTCGACGATATCCAGGTTCTCCTCACCCGGAATGCCGAAAATCCGTTCGACCCCTTCGTTTTCGAGGGCCGCGACGAACAGATCCGAACCTTTGGTCATGAACCGCCTCTCCTGCAATGCGCACATTCCGTCAGCCATCTTCATATGGCAGGGAAGGCGACACCGCAAAGAGGCAGTCTTCGACCGCGGGTCAAAGGCGCGTGTTGCAGCCCGCCGCCTTGGGCGAGGCAAAGAGCTGTGCCGGCGCGGACCACTGGCTGGCCGGCGCGCCGCGCGTGCAGTGATCACGCCATCAATTTCGGCAAGGCGGCCGCCAGCGCGTCGACGGCGAGCCGCACCTTGAGCGGCAGATGCGGCGTCTGCAGCCAAAGGGCGTGGCAGTCGTAGAGATAGCGCGGCTGGTCCGGCAACAGCGCCACCAGCGCGCCGGCTCGAATGCGCTTGCGAACCAGCCACCAAGGCAGCCACGCCAGCCCCATGCCGTCGACCGCTGCGTCGGCGATGGCATCGAGATCGTCGAGCCGCAGCCGGCCGCTGGGCATGATCTCCTGTGTGGGTTGTCCTTCGCGCGGGAAGAGCCACGGCTGAACCACCTGACCGAGCCGGCGATAGACGATTGCCGCATGATCGGCGAGGTCTTCGATCCGCCGCGGTTCGCCATGAATTCTGAGATAGGAGGGCGCGGCACAGACAACCATGCCCTGGCGCGCGACACGCCGCGCGATCACCCGGCCTTGTCGATGAGATCGCCGGTCCGGATGGCAAGGTCAAAGCCATCCTCGGCGAGATCGGCGAAGCGGTCGCTGAGCGACAAATCGAGTTCCAGCATCGGATATTGCCGCGCCAGTTGCAGCAGCACGGGGGTGACGCAGTGGCGGCCGAAATGCGCCGGCATGGTGACACGCAGTTTCCCGCGCGGTTCGGAAAACTGGTCGGCGGCGAGCGCATCGGCGGCTTCGGCCTCGGCCAGCACGACACGGCAGCGTTCATAGTAGGCGTGGCCGAAATCGGTCAGGCTCTGGCGGCGCGTGGTGCGGTTGATGAGGCGTACGCCCAGCCGCTCTTCGAGAGAGCGGACATGCTTGCCCACCATCGCCCCGGACAGGTCGAGCGCGACTGCAGCAGCCGCGAACGAGCCAAGGTCGACCGCCCTAACGAACACCGCCATGCTCTCGAGCCGATCCATATTCGAAACCTCTGGTTTCTACTGCTTTATCATTACGCCCATTTATCCATGAAACCTTTGGCCGCATAGCTAATTCGGTTCAGATAATTTGGAGTAACCCGAATGGCACGTATTGTCCGCTTCCACCAGCATGGTGGTCCCGAGGTTCTGCGCATCGAGGATGTCGACCTCGCTCCACCCGGTCCGGGCGAGGTTCAAATCCGCGTCAAGGCGCTCGGCCTCAATCGTGCCGAGGCTCTGCTGCGCGCAGGCACCTATATCGAGACACCCGCCCTGCCCTCCGGGCTTGGCCTGGAGGCAGCGGGCGTTGTCGAGGCGGTGGGCGACGGCGCGAAGGATTTCGCGCCGGGCGATGCCGTCAGTGTCATCCCGCCGCAATCGATGGTTCGCTGGCCGGCTTACGGCGAGTTGGTCACCTATCCCTCAGGGCTCATAGTCAAGCATCCACCATCGCTCGACTGGCAGACGGCGGCAGCCATCTGGATGCAGTATCTCACCGCCTATGGCGCGCTGATCGATATCGCCAAGCTGAGCAGTGGAGATGCCGTCGTCATCACGGCGGCCTCAAGCAGCGTCGGGCTTGCGGCGATCCAGATCGCCAACAAGGTTGGTGCAACGGCGATCGCGGTGACGCGGACATCGACGAAGCAACAGGCCCTGCTCGACGCCGGAGCGGCACATGTCGTGGCCTCAGCCGAAGAGGATCTGGCGGCGCGGCTGAACGAGATCGCTGGACGGTGCGGCGTGCGCGTGGTGCTCGATGCGGTCGGCGGCCCGATCTTCAAGCCACTGACGGCTGCCATGTCGCGAGGCGGCATTCTGATCGAATATGGTGGCCTTAGCCCAGAGCCGACACCATTCCCTTTGGCTGCCGTCCTGGGCAAGACGCTGACTTTGCGTGGCTACCTCGTCCACGAGATCACCGGCGATCGGATGAAACTGGAGGCCGCCAGGGCATTTATCCTTGAAGGCCTGGAGACAGGCACGCTGAGGCCGATCATCGACCGGAGCTTTGCCTTCGACCAGATTGTCGAGGCGCATCGCTATCTCGAATCGAACGAACAGTTCGGCAAGATCGTGGTGACGGTCTGAGCGACGGCAACGCGAACAAATCGTTCTTGCCGGCAATACCGCCCTTGAAGGCACGGCTCCGCATCCCTAACTGTCTGGTGCGGGCCGGGCCCCTCTGACGATCGCTTCTGGTTTGTGATGTCGGACCGCTTTAACGGGCCCGTTTCCATACTTTTCGGTCAAGCGGGCTCATTCCTTTCGGTTTGGAGCCCCGTATGACATCTTCCCTCCTTGGTTTGGTTTGCCCCTCCTGCCGCGTCGCGCTCACAATGAGCGAACGCCAGGGTATCGAGATCGATTACTGTCCGCAGTGCCGCGGCGTCTGGCTTGATCGAGGCGAACTCGACAAGATCATCGAGCGTTCCGGCAGGGAGGCGTCGCCCGCGCCGCAGCCACAGCCGGCGGCATTCTCCCAACCTCAGCACGGCCATGGCCGCGATGACGATTATTCGCGCTCGCAGGGCCACCGCTATCCGAAGCGGAAGAAATCATTCTTCGAAGAGCTGTTCGATTGACCGCATGCCGCCGTCCGCTACCCGGGCCGGCATTGCTGAAAATTTCTAACAATCACACCGATAAAGGCCAACCTCGATGATGTCTCGCACAAGCCGATTTGCCACCCTCTTTGCAGGACTGATCCTGACATTTTCCATGGTCGCGATCGATCATGCCGAGGCTCGGCGCGGCGGCAGTTTCGGCAGTCGCGGCACGCGCACGTTCCAGTCGGCGCCGCCGACCAGGACCGCACCGGCGCCGACCGCTCCGGTCGAGCGTTCGATGACGCCCAACACCGGTGTGAACTCTGCCGCCCGGCAGCCCCAGGCCGGCCCGCAGAGGCCCGGCTTCATGAGCGGCTTCGGCGGAACGATGATGCGCGGCCTGCTGATCGGCGGCCTGATCGGGCTGCTCTTGGGCCAGGGCTTCGGCGGCATGGCCGGCATGTTCGGCTTCCTGCTTCAGGCCCTGCTCATCGGTGGCGCGATCATGCTGGCCATCCGCTTCTTCCGGTCGCAATCCGCGCGTGGCCCTGCCCCGGCGCTCGCCGGGGCAGGCAATGGCCAGACGTCGCGATTTGAGAACCGCGCAACGGGACAGACGGCAAGCTCCTTCACAATCCCCGGTTTTGGCGGCGGTTCGGGCGGAGGCTCGCCGGCCACCGGTTCCGAGGAGATCACGTTGGCCCAGACCGATCTCGATGCGTTCCAGCAACTGCTGACCGATGTCCAGGAAGCATTCGGGCGCGAAGACCATGCCGCGCTCCGCCGGGCGACGACGCCCGAAATGGTGTCCTATCTCTCGGAAGAACTGGCCGACAATGCCCAGAAAGGTCTCAGGAACGAGGTCTCCGATGTCACCTTGCTGCAGGCCGACATCGCCGAAAGCTGGCGCGAGGATGACCGCGACTACGCCACGGCCGCGTTGCGCTACGAATCTCGCGACGTGACGCGCGAAAGGGCCAGTGGCAAGGTCATCGAGGGCGATGAGGATCATCCGACCGAGACGACCGAGTTGTGGACATTCGTGCGAGAGAATGGCTCGAACTGGAAGCTCTCGGCAATACAACAGGCTTGAGACCCGGCCAGTTTGTCCGAGGACAGTTGCAGACAGTTTAGCGCACGATCCTGACGCACATCGGCGTGCCGATCTCGATGGCGCGTCCAGTGTCCGTCAGCATGCCGTTGGCGGCGTCGCGCGCGAAGATCGAGATGCGGTCGGCATTCTGGTTGGCGGAAAACAGATGACCGCCCGACGGCGTCAGCGCCAGATTGCGCGGCGTGGCGCCGCCGCAAGGAACATAGCCCACGAGGCTCAACGCGCCCGTCTGCTGATCGATCGCCATGATGACGACGCTGTCATGGCCACGGTTGGAGCCGTAGATGAAACGGCCATCCGGCGAGATCTGGATGTCGGCGCAATGATTGCTGTCGCGCGCCTCGGCCGGCACCGCCGGCTTGGCGTCGATGATCGACAGCTTGCCTGAGGCCTCGTCCAGCGCCAACGACACGACGGTCGAATCCAGCTCGTTCATGACGAAGACGAAACGCCCGTTCGGATGCAGCGCGAGATGACGCGGACCGGCGCCCGGCGTCAGCGCGGACTCGGCAAGCTTCGTCAAGCTGCCATCCCGCTCGATCCGGTAGGACACCAGCCGGTCGATGCCGAGGTCGGCGACGATGGCCGTTCCACCGGCAATGGTTTCGGTCACGCTGTGGGCATGCGAGCGTTCCTGCCGCGCCGCATTGGGGCCGGTGCCCTTGTGTGAAACGCTGGCCAGCGGCGGCGTCAACACGCCATCCCTGTCGAAGCCATAGACAGCCACAGCGCGGTCCGGGCCGCCCTCGCCCATGCCGTAATTGGCAACCAGCAGTTTCGTCCCATCGCGGGTGATGGTGTTGTGCGCGGTGATGCTGCCGAGCGATGGCTGTTTGTTCAAATAGGTGAGCGTGTTTGAGCCACGATCGAAGCTGTAGGCCGAGACTGTGCCCTCGCGCCAGGCAAACACTTCCGAATTGGCATAGATGCGCGAGCCATCCGGTGTCACCGACAGGAAGGTCGGATTGTCGACGTCATTGGTCTCAGCCAGTTTTCGTATTTCCAGCGTCGCCTCGTCGAAACTGTAGACGCTGAGTCCGACGCCGCGCGCGCCCTGAAAATAGGGGGCCTCCCGGTTCAGGCTGCCGACAAACACCAGACATGCACTGCTCATCTTTTCCTCCCTGCCCGCCGTCGCTTGAGCACTGCGGGATCGGTCAAAATTTCGCCTGTCCTCGCTTGCAACGCAACCCCATATGTGAAAATACTATTTACAAAAGAAGATTGACGGGAGGAGACGTCGTGCAATCAGGCGCCTTGACGCGCGTTCGAACGGCTGCACGGACCCTTTCGCGAGAGCAACAGAGTCAGCCATGAACGACTTCGCCCCCACTGTCGGCATTGCCTCGACGTATCCCAAGAACATGCCGGAGGATCATGCCGCGCTGCCGGTGTGGAATGCCGAGAACTGGTTCTACGAGGACTGGCCGGTCGGCCAGAAAATCCGCTCGTTGCGGCGCACGATGGCGGAAGGCGACAGCCATCTGTTCAACACGCTGGTGCTCGACATCCACCCTTACGTGCAGGACCAGATGTTTGCCGAGAGCGAAGGCATTTTCGGCAAGCGGCTGATCGCCGGCGCCTTTGTCTTTTCGGCGGGCCTCGGGCTGGTCGCCACCAACTGCGTCAACGCCTTTTCCTATGGCTACGACAGGCTGCGTTTCATAAAGCCTGTCTTCATTGGCGACACGATCTATTCGATCCGCTCCAACCTCGACAAGAAGCCCCGCTACAAGGAAATGGGGCTGATCCGCGCCAGCTACGAGGTGTTCAAGGGCGAAGGCGAACTCGTTCTCTATTGCGAGCATTTGCAGACGGTGAAGTACCGCAACCCGGCCGATTTCGTCGGCAAGACGGAGAAATAGAGATGCCGGCGCCAGCCGAATTGCCGCTCGCCGGTCTTGTCGTCGTCGACATGAGCCAGTTCCTGTCCGGGCCCTATTGCTCGCTCAGGCTGCTCGACCTCGGTGCCCGTGTCATCAAGATCGAGCGTCCGGATGGCGGCGACCTGTCGCGCCGGCTCTATCTCAGCGATACCGAGATCGGCGGCGATTCCACCATCTTCCACGCCATCAACCGCGCCAAGGAGAGTTTGCCATCGACCTCAAGAACGAGGCCGATCTCAAGGCGCTGCGCGCTCTTCTCGCCAAGGCGGACGTGCTGATCCAGAATTTCCGGCCGGGAGTCATCGAGCGACTGGGCCTCGACTATGAGGCCGTGCGCAAGATCAACCCGCGGCTCGTCTATGCCTCGATCAGCGGCTATGGCGAAGAGGGCCCATGGGTCAAGCGGCCCGGCCAGGATTTGCTGGCGCAATCGCGCTCAGGCGTGATGTGGCTGAATGGCGACGAGGACCAGGGGCCGGTGCCGTTCGGGCTTGCCATCGGCGACATGCTGGCGGGTGCGGCCTGCGCGCAAGGCATCCTCGCGGCGCTCGTCCGGCGGGGCATCACCGGCCAGGGCAGCCATATCGAGACCAGCCTGCTCGAAGCGTTGGTCGATTTCCAGTTCGAGGTGCTGACCACGCATCTCAACGATGGCCGCCGTTTGCCCAAGCGCTCCAATTTCCGCAGCGCGCATGCCTATCTGTCGGCGCCTTATGGCGTCTATCCAGCCAAGGACGGTTATCTCGCCATCGCCATGACGCCGATCCCCAAGCTGGCCGATCTGCTGGCACTCGAAGAGTTGGCACCCTATCGCGACAGGCCGGCATCGTGGTTCACCGCGCGCGACGACATCAAGGCGATCATCGCGCAGAGAATTGCCACCAAGACCATCGACGAGTGGCTAGCCATTCTCGAGCCAGCCGACATCTGGTGCGCCAAGGTGCTGACCTGGCCGGAAATGCTGGCCAGCGAAGGTTTTCAGTCGCTCGACATGCTGCAGACGGTGACACGCGAGGACGATGTCTCGATCCTCACCACCAGTTCACCGCTGAGGGTCGATGGGATCAGGGCCAAGGTCGATCGGGCCGCACCGCGCATCGGCGAGCACAGTGCGGCGATCCGCGCGGAGTTCGGCCTGTGACCACGCTCAAGGGCATGACCTGGAGCCATCCGCGCGGCTACGATCCGATGGTCGCCTGCTCGTCGCTTTGGCAGCAGAAGACCGGCGTTGCCATTGCATGGGACAAGCGTTCGCTGCAGGATTTCGAATCCTTTCCGGTCGAGGAACTGGCGCGCGCCTACGACCTCATCGTCATCGACCATCCGCATGTCGGCCAGATCACGGCGGAGCGTTGCCTCGAGCCGCTGGATGTCGCCGGCCGCGAAGCGGAACGTGCGGCACTTGCCTCGGGCAGCGTCGGCCAGTCCTATCCGAGCTACAACTGGCAGGGACGGCAATGGGCCTTGCCGATCGATGCCGCCAGCCAGGTCCAGGCCTGGCGGCCGGACGCGCTCGATGCGCCGCCGGCGCGCTGGAGCGAGGTGCTCGATCTCGCCCGGCAAGGCCGCGTGCTGCTGCCGCTGCGGCCGCCGCATGTGCTGATGATGTTCTACACGCTGGCCGGCAATCTTGGTCATCCCTGCGCCACCGATCCGCCCCGCGATCTGATCGACATCGAGACCGGCAGCCAAGTCTTCGAAGCGATGCACGAGATCGCAGCGCTGGTCGAACCGGCCTGCTTCGAGATGGACCCGATCGCCGTTTCGGAACGGATGGCGGAGGCCGGCTCCCGGATTGTCTGCGCGCCGCTGATCTATGGCTATGTCTCCTATGCGATATCAGGGTTTCGCGCGCACCGCTTGGCCTTCGCCGACATTCCGACCATCGGCTCCGATGGTCCCGTCGGCTCGGCGCTCGGCGGCACCGGCATAGCGGTGTCAGCCTTTTCCAAGGCGAAAGATGCAGCGACCGACTTCGCCTATTGGGTCGCCAGCGGCGATGTCCAGCGCGGTCCCTATGCCGCCGCCGGCGGACAGCCGGGCCATGGCGCCGCCTGGGAAGACCGGCCCGTCAATGAAGCGACCGGCAATTTCTATCGCGACACGCGCGCGACGCTTGAGGGCGCATGGGTGCGACCGCGCCATGACGGCTACATGGCGTTCCAGCAGGCGGCGTCCGACCGCATCCTTTCCGGCATGACCTCGGGGCACAGAGCCGCCCAGGTCGTTGCCGATCTCAATCGCCTGTTCCGGGAGAGTTCTCCTGCGCAGGTGTCCGGCGCTGCCGGTGGAGGAGCCTGAACGAAACCGAACGGAGGAGAGACAATGAAAAACATGATGCGCGGCCTTTTGGCCGCAACCGCCTTTGTATCCATCACGATTGCCTTTGCCCAGGACGTGCAAGGCGTCATCGGCGGACTGCCGACCGAACTCAAGGCGCAGTATGACGGCGCGCCCCAGAAGGTGCTGCCTTCGGCCTGGGACAATTTCACCCCGCCGCCGAAGCCGTGGAAATGGTGCCACTCGGAATCCTACCAGGGCAATCCGTGGCGCGTGACGGTCACCAAGGAGTTGAAGCGTCTGGTCGACGGGCTGATCGCCGACGGCACGGTGTCCAGCTTCGAAGTGTCTGACTCCAACAACGATGCCAGCCAGCAGATCAACCAGATCCGCGCCTTCATCGACAAGAAATGCTCGATCATCACCTCGATCCCGGGCTCGGCGACGGCACTTGACGACGCCGTCGACGCAGCCGCCAAGGCCGGCATTCCGTTCATCACGGCAGCCGGCTCGGTGACCAGCCCGAACGCGATCAATGTCGATTCCAACTATGCGCGCTGGGGCTATGACATGATGACGGCGATCGGCAAGGCACAGCCGGACGGCGCCAGCATCCTGCTCGTCGAAGGCATTGCCGGCCATCCGATCGTGGTGCAGGAGCGGCAGGGCGCGGACAAGGCGCTGGCCGAAAATCCCAAGATGAAGATTTCGCGCAACGTCAACGGCAACTGGACGGCCAACGTCACCAAGACCGTCGTGCTGCAGGCGATCGCCACCAACCCGGCGCCGATCGATGCGGTGTGGACGACCGGCAGCGAAAGCCGTGTCGTCGCCGAGGCCTTCGCTGAAGCCGGCCGTCCGGCGCCGCTGATCACCGGCTCGATCACCGGCGACGCGCTCGGCTATTGGAAGGCCAACCCCGACAAGTACCGCTTCGAAGGTCATGCGGTGTTGCCGCATTGGACCGCCGAAACGCTGTTCCGCGTCGGCGAGCGCATGCTCGACGGCCAGAAGCCGAAGCTGAACACGCTGCTGATCCCGATCCCGCCGGTGCACAGCGCCGATCTCGGCCAATGGTACAAGGACTGCATGACGACGGATGCCGTCTCGATCTTCCCGATCCCACCCAAGGATCCGATGCCGGAGGAATGGCTCGACGCCTATTTCTCGAACCCGGCGCCGACCAAGGGCTGGGACTATTCGAAAGTACCCGACGCCTGCGCGAAGTGACATCATCGACAGACCCAACGAGCCGGCTCCTTTCGGGGAGCCGGCTTGCCAGCTTCGAAACACGGCATGCTTGAAATCAAAACCATATCCAAACGCTATGGCGAGACGATCGCGCTGGCCGACGCCTCGATCGCGTTCCGGGCGGGCACCATCCACACCATCCTGGGCGAGAACGGTTCGGGCAAGAGCACGATGGTCAAGCTCTTGTCCGGCATCGTCCAGCCGGACAGTGGCGTGATCCTGCTGCAGGACAAGCCGTTTTCGGGTGCAAACCCGTCGGCCTTCCAGGTGCAGGGTTTCGCCACGGTGTTCCAGGAAGTTCTGATCGCACCCGATCGCAGCGTGACGGACAACATTCTGCTTGGGCTCGACGGGTTGGTCCGGCGTATCGTTCCCAGGAACGAGCGTCGCGACAGGGCTGCCGCGGCACTGAAGCGCTTCGCCGTAACTAACGTTCCGCTCGACACGCCCGCCGGCCTGTTGCCTCTGGCCGCGCAGCAACTGGTGGTTCTCGCTCGTGCGATCGTGCGCAACCCAAAAATCCTGATCCTCGACGAGGTCACCGCAGCGCTCGACTTCGCCGACCGCGAATCCGTCTTTTCACTGATGCGCGCGCTGGCCGGCGAAGGTTGCCTCATCCTGTTCATCACGCACAGGATGGACGAGGTGATGTCGCTGTCGGATCGCATCTCGATCCTGCGCGGCGGCAGCGTGGTGCGCACCGAGGAGCGTGGCGCCTCGACACCGGCTGAACTGTTGAAGGCGATGGCGCCACGTACCGCGGCGGAGCTGGCGCATGGCTGATCACACGGCTCCTGGCCTCGCCATTCGCGACCTCGTCATCGCGCCCGGCGCCGGCCCGATCACGCAAGCGATCGCTCCCGGCGAGATCGTCGGCCTTGCCGGCCTCGATGGCCATGGCCAGGAGCTGTTCCTCAAAATGCTTGCCGGCCTGGCGCCGCCGCTTGGCGGCTCGATCGAACTGGCCCTGCCCGGCGCATCCCGCAAGATCACCGGGTTCCGCAAGGCCATCGCCAGCGGCATCGCCTATCTGCCGCGCGACAGGCGTGCGAACGGCATTTTCCCGACGCAATCGGTGCTCGACAATTTCGCCGTTTCGACCTTGTCACGCGACACCCGTCTCGGCCTGATCAGCCCGGCAGCGCGAAGAGCGCGCTACGACATCTACCGCGAAAAACTGTCGATCGTAGCGCCCCGGCCGGATGCACCGATCACCACTTTGTCGGGCGGCAACCAGCAGAAGGTGCTGCTGGCGCGGGCACTGGCGCTGGAGCCTGCGATCCTGCTGCTCAACGACCCGACGCGCGGCGTCGATGTGGCGACGCGGCATGTGCTCTACGACGTGTTTCGCGGACTGGCAGCCGACGGGATGGGACTGGTCATTCTGTCCAGCGAGATCGAGGAGATTCTTCTCCTCTGCCAGCGCGTGCTGGTGTTCCGCGAAAATGAGGTCGCCGCCGAAATCGCCGGCGAGGCGTTGACCACTGATGGTGTGATCTCCGCCATGTTCGGACGTGCGGCATGACCCCGGTCAAGCGCATCCTGTCTTTTGGGCGAAGTGTCGGTTTCGCTGTCGTGCTGCTGGTCGTCCTGCTTGCGGTCAATCTCATCCTGAGCCCGGGGCGGTTCCAGCCCGGATCATGGGGCGCGCTGGTCGGATTGGCCGCGCCTTTGATCGGCGCGGCCATCGCCTCGACGCCGGTGATCCTTGCGGGGCGCGGCGGCATCGACATCTCGGTCGGACCGCTGATGGGCTTCGTCAACGCCATGGTAATCCAGGTGCTGTTCCTCAAGGCCGGCATCTCATCGCCGCTGCTGCTCGTTCCGGCAGCCCTGCTCATTGGCGCTCTGGTCGGCGCGGCGAACGGTTTTCTGGCGACAATCGTGCGCATCCAGCCGATCGTTG
This sequence comes from Mesorhizobium kamtschaticum, assembly GCF_056174585.1. NCBI lineage: Bacteria > Pseudomonadati > Pseudomonadota > Alphaproteobacteria > Hyphomicrobiales > Phyllobacteriaceae > Mesorhizobium > Mesorhizobium kamtschaticum. The sequence continues at coordinate 6,394,607 of NZ_CM149691.1, forward strand.
CCACGCTCGGCACCTATCTGATCCTCACCGGCGTGACGCTGACGATCCTGCCGGCGCCGATCGGGCCGGCGCCGGCCTGGCTCAAGGCGCTATCCGGTCCGCTGTCGATGCTGCCGCTGGCCTTGATGTTCATCACCTGGTGGCTGGTGCGGCGCACGCCTTACTATGACCAGCTGATGGCGGTCGGCAGCGACGACCGTGCCGCCTACACCGCCGGCGTCGACGTCACACGCGTGCGCTTCATCGCCTATGTCATGACCGGCATCCTCGGCGGCTGCGCAGGGCTAATGCTGACGGCGCTGATTGGCTCGGCCGATCCCAATATCGGGCCGACCTACACGCTAATCGCCATCGCCGCCGTAGCGCTTGGCGGCGTCAGCCTGGCCGGCGGCCGTGGCGGCGTCGCCGGCGCCGCGATCGGCGCCATCGACATCTTCCTGCTGCAGAGCGTGCTGACGACGTTCAACGTCTCGACCTTCGTGCTGCAGATCGCCTATGGCGCCATATTGGTTCTGGCCGTGATGCTGACTGCGCTGCAGGAACGTCTTGCCACGAGAGGGCGCTGACATGATTGGGCGAAACCTGTTTGCGACAACCAATGCCCGCGTCGTCGGCGCCTTCTGTGTCGCCGCCCTTCTGCATCTCGCCGGTACAGTTCTCATTCCCGGCTACTCCGCGCCGTTCGCGATACGCGCCATGCTGGTGCTTGCCTCGCTGCTGGCGGTCGCCTCGATCGGCCAGACGCTGGTCGTCATCATGGGTGGCATCGACCTGTCGATACCCTTCGTCATCGGCTTCGCCAATGTCGTGGCCGCGCAGCTCTACGGCGATGGCTGGAATTTTGTCCTGGTCTGCGGCCTCGTCGGTGTGCTCGCACTCGTCATCGGTGGGCTGAACGGGCTGATCGCGCGCAGCCTCGACATCCAGCCGCTCATCGTCACGCTCGGCATCGGCATGGTCGTGCAAGGGCTGGTGCTGTTGTGGACGGCTGGCTTCCCGTCAGGCTCGGCACCGCAAGCGGTTTCCAGCTTCGTGTCGATCGGCGGATCGGCGGGACCGCTGCCGGTCCCATGGCTGGTGCCGAGCCTCGTCGTGCTGGCGGCACTCGTCGTGCTGGTGCTGGAGCGGACGCCTTATGGCCGCCGGCTCTATGCGCTGGGCAGCAATCCGGGGGCGGCGCCGCTGGCGCTGATCGACCCGGTCCGCATGTGGGTGATCACCTATGCTGCAAGCGCCTTCTTCGCTGCCGTGGCCGGCGTGCTGTTGCTCGGCTTCACCGGCTCAGCCTATGGCGATGTCGGGCAACCCTATCTGTTCCAGACCATTGCAGCGGTCGTCGTCGGTGGCGCCGCGTTGGTCGGCGGGCGGGGCAGCTATCTCGGCACCATCGCCGGCGTGCTGGTGCTGACCGAGATCAACACGCTGCTGATCGGCCTTGGCTTCCAGCCCTCTGCGGTGCAAGCAGCACTGGGCTTCATCATCGTGCTGCTGGTCTCGCTCTACGGCCGCGAGCGGCACGTCTCGACGACGATCTGACCGCGGCTACTTCAACCGCCAGAGCTTGCGGGCATTGCCCGACAACAGCCTGTCGCGCTCCGTGACGCTGCAGCCGGCAAGCAGCGCATGGGTCGCGCCAACCCAGGTCAAGAGACCGCCACCAAGCGTGCAGACCGGCCAGTCGCTGCCCCAGACGACACGGTCCCAGCCGAACGCAGCGATAGTGTGTTCGACATAGGGCCGCAATGTCTCGACCGTCCAGGCAGGGCCGGCATAGGCAACGACGCCCGATATCTTGGCCATGACATTCGGGCGCCGCGCGATCTCGCTCATGTGCTCACGCCAAGGATGCTCGGCGTTGCCGTTGATGTCGGGCACGCCGCAATGGTCGAGAACGAACTGGACGTCGGGCGCCAGGTCGGCCAGCGCTGTCGCCTTGGGGATCTGGTGCGGCAGCACGACGAGATCGAAGGTCAGGCCGGTGCCGCCAAGCCGCTTGATGTTGTCGCGGAACAGCGCGCCTTCCGAGAGATCGTCCGGCACGACATGGAGGACACGGCGGAAGCCCTTGACGAAAGGATTTGTCTGCTGGCGTTCGAGATAGGTGGCAAAGTCAGCCCCTTCCGGCCGGCACGATGCGATCACTCCGGTGAGCATGCTGCCGGGCTGCCGCGACAGACCTTCGACCCGTGCGGTCTCGGCTTCGATATCGGCCGGATCGACATCGACCTCCATGTGCAGCACGCGCTCGACGCCGACACGCTGCGCCTCGGTGGCGTATTCCTCGTAGGAGAAATCGCGGTTGAGCGCCGGCACGCCGGCAAGCCAGGGATAGCGCAAGGCCGAGCGATCGATGAGATGCAGATGGGTGTCGATGATCATGGCGAGGCTCCTCCTCTTGGCTGTTCAAATCATCTCACGGAGGAATTCTTCATTCAAATAAGAATTTATGCCGATGAACCGACAGTCGAGCCTGCCAGGTGCGACAGCTTCTCGCACGTTGCCAGCAAGAGCTCGATGGTCCGGGTGATGTCGGGCGCGGCAGGCGTGTTGATGACGGTGATGTAGGGGATCGACAGCGCTGCGATCGCCCTGCCATCGGAACTGCGCACCGGTGCCGAGAGATTGAAGACGCCGGCTGTCTGCATCGAGGCCATCATCTCGTAGCCGCGGTCACGGATCTGGTCCAGCCGGGTGAAGAACTCCGCCGATTGCGGCGTCTTGTCGGTGCTGCGGACGTATTCGGAAATCATCATCTGCCGCTCTTCCTGCGAGCGGAAGGCGAGCAGCACGTGGCCAGATCCGGTGTCGAACAGGCTGATGTGGGAGCCGACCCGGATCGAGATGCCCAGTAGTCCGGGGCCTCCTGCTGGGCGATGACGACGGCGGAACCGCGATCAAAAACAACGAGTTGGTTGGCCTGCTGCGATGTCTCGGCCAGTTCACGCATCAGCGGCGTGGCGTAGGAGACCAGCCGCCGCACAGGGGCATGCAATTGCGCCAGGCCGAACAATTTCAGCGTCAGCGAGTAGCGGTCGCCATCCAGCCTTGTGACATAGCCGCGCCGCACCAGCCGGTCGAGCATGCGGTAGAACTCATTGGGGCTGCGGTCGAGTTTCTTGGCGATTTCGGCCTGCGTCAGGCCACCGTCGACGCCAGCCAGCAACTCAAGGATGTCGAGCCCCTTGTCGAGCGCCGGCGCGCGGTAGCGCTCGTCTTCGCTGTCATCCATGGGCCATCTCTCCAGTGAATTCTGCCCTTCATATACGCAGGAACGCTGCCGGCGGAAACAAATTTCGCCTTGACGTATCCATGAATGTTTTGTTTGTATATGAATGTAGCACTTCTTGTCATCAGACGAGTTGCGGTCGCCTGCCAAGGCGCACCAAGGGAGGATACCAATGAACAGACTGCTTTCCGGCGTGTCCGCCGGCGCATTGTTGCTTGCATTCGGTGCAGGCACGGCCCTTGCCGGCGACCTGCCCGGCAAGTTCGAAGGCGTGACCGTCGACGTGAAACTGATCGGCGGCCAGCAATATGAAAAGCTCTACGAGCGCATTCCCGAATGGGAGAAGGCGACCGGCGCCAAGGTCAACATCCTGACCAAGAAGAACGGCTTCGACATCGACAAGGAGCTCAAGTCCGACATCGCCTCGGGCAGCGCCAACTGGTGCGTCGGCTGGAACCATTCGTCCTTCGCGCCGCAATATACCGGCCTCTACACCGACCTCAGCAAATTGCTGCCCAAGTCGGAGATCGACGCCTTCGTGCCGTCGACGATCAAGTCGGCGACCATCGACGGCAAGCTGGAGATGTTGCCGCGTGCACAGTTCGACGTTTCGGCGCTCTACTATCAGAAGAGCCTCTACGAGAACGCCGACAACAAGACCAAGTTCAAGGCGAAATACGGCTATGATTTGGTGCCGCCGGACACCTGGAAGGAGGTCACCGACCAGGCCGAGTTCTTCGCCAACCCGCCCAATTTCTACGGCACGCAATTTGCCGGCAAGGAAGAAGCGATCAATGGCCGCTTCTACGAGATGGTCGTCGCCGAGGGCGGCGAATATCTCGACAAGGACGGCAAGCCGGTCTTCAACTCCGAGGCCGGCATCCGGGCGCTCGACTGGTTCGTCAATCTCTACAAGGCCAAGGCCGTGCCGGCCGGCACGACCAACTATCTCTGGGACGATCTCGGCCAGGGCTTTGCCTCGGGCACCGTCGCCATCAACCTCGACTGGCCGGGCTGGGCCGGTTTCTTCAACGATCCGAAGTCGTCGAAGGTCGCCGGCAATGTCGGCGTGAAAGTCGCGCCGAAGGGTTCCTCCGGCAAGCGCACCGGCTGGTCCGGCTTCCACGGCTTCTCGGTGACCGAGAACTGCCCGAACAAGGAGGCCGCGGCCTCGCTGGTGTGGTGGTTGACCAACGAGGACAGCCAGAAGCTCGAAGCGGCCGCCGGCCCGTTGCCGACCCGCACCGCGGTCTGGGACTGGGACCTCAAGCAGGCCGAGAACGATCCCTACAAGAAGGAGGTTCTTTCCGCCTTCCAGGAAGAAGCCAAGCACGCCTTCGCCGTGCCGCAGACGCCTGAATGGATCGAAATCTCCAACGCCGTCTACCCTGAGCTGCAGGCGGCAATCCTAGGCGACAAGACCTCCAAGCAGGCTCTGGATGAAGCGGCCGCCAAGGCGACGCAGATCCTCCTGGACGCCGGCAAGCTGTAGAAACGACTTCCAAGGCTGCCTCCCCCATCGTGATGGGGGAGGCGATCGCGTCTTGGCGTATGCTCGGCGATACATGGCCCTTTCGTCGCGTCCGCCTCGGCGCCAGTCCAATGCAACATCTCAGGAATTCTGATGATGGGCTTCAAGCCATCCGCGCCATTCCTGCTGCTGCTTCCAGCCTTCATCGTGCTGGCGGCGGTCGTCGTCGTGCCGCTGCTCTTGTCGCTCTATTCCAGCTTCACGCCGTTCCGGCTGACCAAGCCCGAGACATTTTACGTCTTCATCGGTTTCCGGAACTATCTGTCGATCCTGGCCAACACCGATTTCTGGTGGGCGTTCGGCCGCACCGTGCTGCTGCTGACCATCGCGCTCAATCTCGAAATGCTGCTTGGCCTCGGCCTCGCCATGCTGGTCGAGAAGGCGACGCGCGGCCAGCGCATCCTGCGCACGCTGATGATGTTTCCGATGATGTTCTCGCCGATCCTGGTCGGCTTCCAGTTCAAGTTCATGTTCAACGACAATATCGGCCTGGTGAACAACGCCCTGCAGTCGCTCGGCATCACGCAGGACGCCATCCCATGGCTGATCGAAGGCCATCTCGCCTTCATCGCCATTTCGATCGCCGAGATCTGGTCGTCGACGGCGATCTTCGCCATCCTGATCCTGGCCGGCCTGCTCGCCATGCCCAAGGAGCCGATCGAGGCGGCGCGGGTCGATGGCTGCACGCCGTGGCAGACATTCCGCTATGTGACATGGCCGTTTGTGATGCCTTTTGCCTACATCGCCATGACCATCCGCTCGCTCGACGTGGCGCGCGCCTATGACATCGTCAAGATCATGACCGATGGCGGACCGGCGGGCCGTACCGAACTGTTGTGGACGCTGGTGGCGCGCACCGCCTACAGCGACGGGCGCATGGGCATGGCCAACGCCATGGCCTATTTCTCGATCCTGCTGTCGATCGCCTTCACCGTCTATTTCTTCAACAAGCTCGCCGCGGCGCGCACGCAGATCGGTGCGGAGTGGTGATGGACGAGAATTCTTCCGCCCGCCTGAAGCGCCGGCTGCTCGGCATCGTCTATCGTATCGGCCTGTTCCTGGCGATGCTGACGATCTGCCTGCCGGGGCTGTGGATCGTCATCTCGTCGCTGCGGCCGACCGTCGAGATCATGGCCAAGCCACCGGTGTGGATCCCGCGAGAGATTTCGTTCGACGCCTATGTCTCGATGTTCTCAGGCATCGGCAAGGGCGGCATTCCGGTCATCGAATATTTCCGCAACTCGCTGATCATCTCGGTGACCTCGACTGTCATTGCGGTCGCCATCGGCATGGCCGGCGGCTATGCCTTCGCGCGCTATCGTTTCCGCGGCAAATCCAGTGTCTTCCTCGGCCTGATGCTGACGCGCACGGTGCCGGGCATCGCACTGTCGCTGCCGCTGTTCTTCCTGTATGTGCGGCTTGGCATCATCGACACGCATTTCGGGCTGATCCTTGCCTATGTCGCGCTCAACGTGCCGTTCACGATCTGGCTGATCGACGGCTTCTTCCGCCAGGTGCCGAAGGATCTCGCCGAAGCCGCGCAGATCGATGGCTGCACGCGCTGGCAGGCGTTCTGGCAGGTCGAGTTCCCGCTTGCCGGGCCTGGCATCGCCTCGGCCGCCATCTTTGCCTTCCTGACCTGTTGGAACGAATTCGCGCTGGCCTCGCAGCTGACCCGCTCGGTCAGCGCCAAGACGCTGCCGGTCGGCCTGCTAGACTATACGGCCGAGTTCACCATCGACTGGCGCGGCATGTGCGCGCTGGCGGTGGTGATGATCATCCCGGCGCTCACCCTCACCTACATCGTCCAGAAACACCTTGTCGGCGGCCTGACCTCCGGCGCGGTGAAAGGCTGATCCCATGGCAACGGTTTCCCTCAAAAAACTGACCAAGCGCTACGGCAATATCGGGATTGTGCATGGCATCGACCTTGATATCGCCGACCGCGAATTCATCGCGCTGGTCGGCCCGTCCGGCTGTGGCAAGTCGACGACGTTGCGCATGATCGCGGGGCTCGAAGAGATCAGCGCCGGCTCGATCGAAATCGGCGGACGTGTTGTCAACGATCTGCCGCCGCGCTCGCGCAACATCTCGATGGTGTTCCAGTCCTACGCGCTCTATCCGCACATGACGGTGCGCGAAAACCTAGGTTTCTCACTGAAGATCGCCGGTGTCGCCAAGGAAGACATGGAGCGCCGGGTCGCCGAGGCCTCGGCCATTCTCGGCCTCGACACCCTGCTCGACCGCCGCCCGTCGCAACTGTCCGGCGGCCAGCGCCAGCGCGTCGCCATGGGCCGCGCCATCGTGCGCGACCCCGACGTGTTCCTGTTCGACGAGCCGCTGTCCAATCTCGACGCCAAGCTCAGGACGCAGATGCGCACCGAGATCAAGAAGCTGCATGCCAAGGTGCAGTCGACGGTGATCTACGTCACCCACGACCAGGTCGAGGCGATGACGCTGGCCGACCGCATCGTCATCATGCGCGACGGCCATATCGAACAGGTCGGCACGCCCGACGAGGTGTTCCGGCGGCCGGCGACGCGCTTCGTTGCCGGCTTCATCGGCTCGCCACCGATGAATTTGCATGAGGCAACGATCGATGACGGCCAGATGGTCTTTTCCAGTGGTGAAAAGCTGCCGCTGCCCGGCCAGTTCAGGGCCAATGTCGCGACCGGCGACAAGGTGGTGTTCGGGCTGCGGCCCGATGACATCTATCCGGCGGGCCATGGCATCAGCTCCGGTGGTGCCGCCGACGTCCACCAGATCGAGCTGCCCGTCACAGTCACTGAGCCGCTCGGCAATGAGACGCTGGTGTTCGTCGAATTCAACGGCACGGACTGGGTGTCGCGCATGCTGAACCCGCGACCGCTGCGGCCGGGTGAGCAGGTCGCCATGAGCCTCGACATGTCGCAGGCGCATCTGTTCGCCACCGACACCGGAAAGACATTGCGGAGCTGACGGACATGGCCAGAATCGAGAAAGTCGAACTGCGGATGGTGGACCTTGTGCCCAAGGTCAAGCGCACCGACGCCATCCAGAGCTTCGTCAGCCAGGAAACGCCCATCGTCACCATCACCGATTCCGACGGCGCGGTCGGCACCGGCTACAGCTACACGATCGGCACTGGCGGCTCGTCGGTGATGCGGCTTTTGTCAGACCATCTGGTGCCGCGCCTGATCGGCCGCGACCCCGACATGATCGAGGCGATCTGGCACGATCTCGAATTCGCAACGCACGCCACCACGATCGGCGCGATTACGGCAATCGCGATCGCCGCAATCGATACCGCACTTTGGGATCTCAGGGCCAAGAAGCAAAACCTGCCACTGTGGAAACTGGCCGGTGGCGCCAAGGACCGCTGTCCGCTCTACACCACCGAGGGCGGCTGGCTGCACATCGAGACGGCAGCACTTGTCGACGATGCGCTGGCCGCCAAGGCTAAGGGCTTTCGCGGCTCGAAGGTGAAGATCGGCAAGCCGCATGGATCTGAGGATCTCGCCCGCTTGTCGGCGGTGCGCAAGGCGGTTGGCGACGGCTATGAGATCATGACCGATGCCAATCAGGGTTTTTCAGTCGACGAGGCGATCCGGCGCGCTGCGCGGCTGCGCGAGCTTGACCTTGCCTGGATCGAGGAGCCGCTGCCGGCCGACGATATCGCCGGGCATATCAGGTTGTCGAACTCGACGCCGACGCCGATCGCCATCGGCGAGTCGCTCTATTCCATCCGCCATTTCCGCGAATACATGCAAAAAGGCGCCTGCTCCATCGTCCAGGTCGATGTCGGCCGCATCGGCGGCATCACGCCGTGGCTCAAGATCGCGCATGCGGCGGAGGCCTTCGATATTCCGGTCTGCCCACATTTCCTGATGGAGCTGCATGTCAGCCTGACCTGCGCTGTTCAGAACGGCCGCTATGTCGAGTACATTCCGCAACTCGACGAGTTGACCGGCAAGCATATGCGCATCGAGGATGGCCACGCACTGGCGCCCGACGAGCCCGGTATCGGCATCGACTGGGACTGGGACGCGGTCAAGGCCATGAGCATCGCCGAATTCACCACGGCGATCACCAAATAGGGGAACGGACATGCAGCGGATGGGGATGGTGCTGGGGCTGAAGCCGGAAAAGGTCGAGGAGTATGTCCGCCTCCATGCCGCCGTCTGGCCCGACGTGCTGACCATGATCTCGGCCTGCAACATCAAGAATTATTCGATCTATCTGAAGCGGCCGGAGAACCTGCTGTTTTCCACCTTCGAATATCATGGCACCGACTATGCCGCCGACATGGCCAGGATGGCAGCCGACCCGAGGACGCAGGAATGGTGGGCCGTTTGCATGCCGTGCCAGGAGCCGCTCACGACCCGTAAGGAGGGCGAGTGGTGGGCTTCCATGGATGAGGTCTTCCATCATGACTGAAGGCGGTTTCGACCCTGCCTCGCTCATCCAGTCCTGGCCAAACCCGTCAAAGCCCCGACCGATCGTTACCTTTGGTGCCGGATCGATCGTCGGCGACGCGCATTTTCCCGCCTATCGCAAAGCGGGCTTTCCGATCGCCGGCCTCTATGATCCGGACCAGGCCAAGGCGCAGGTCCTCGCCGCAAAATGGGGTGTGACGGCATTCCGGTCGGTCGACGAAGCCGCTTCCGTCAAGGATGCGATCTTCGATCTGGCAACGCCGCCGGGACGGCACGCCGAGATCCTGAAGGCGTTGCCCGACAGCGCGGTCGCACTGATCCAGAAGCCGATGGGCAACTATCTTGGCGAGGCGACCGAAATCCTCGAAATCTGCCGCGCCAAGGAGCTCAAGGCGGCGGTGAATTTCCAGCTCCGCTTCGCGCCGATGATGCTGGCGCTCAAGGACGCCATCGCCAAGGGTTGGCTAGGCGAGGTCGTCGATTTCGACGCCTGGCTGGCGCTGACGACGCCGTGGCAGCTGTGGGAGTTCCTGCTCAAGGCGCCGCGCGTCGAAATCGCCATGCACTCGATCCACTATCTCGACTTGATCCGGCAATTGCTCGGCGACCCCAAGGGCGTGCACGCCAAAACGCTCGGCCATCCCAACCACAAGGTGGCGCAGACGCGCACCAGCGCCATTCTCGACTATGGTGAGACCGTGCGCTGCGCGCTGTCGATCAACCACGACCACAAATTCGGCCGCCGGCACCAGGCCTGCGAATTTCGCATCTGCGGTACGGAAGGTGCGGCCTACCTGAAGCTCGGCCTCAACCTCGACTATCCCCGGGGCGAACCGGATATACTGGAGATCTATCCGAAAGGCGGAGCGGACTGGGTCGCCGTGCCCTTGGCCGGAGAATGGTTCCCCGATGCCTTTGTCGGCCGTATGGCCAATGTCCAGCGCTTCGCCGCGGGCGAAGACGAACAATTGGTCAGTTCGGTCGAGGACGCCTGGAACACCATGGCGCTGGTGGAAGCCGCCTATAAATCGAGCGCGGCCCCGGCGACGCCGATCGCGGAAAGACCCTGATGGAACAGATCACCTATTTGGAAGACTATGAAATCGGCTCGTCGCGGCTGACCAGCGGCCGCACCATCACCGAGACCGACTTCATCGTCCATGCAGGCCACACCGGCGACTTCTTTCCACACCATATGGACGCCGAGTACATGAAGACGACGCCGTTCGGCCAACGCATCGCGCATGGCACGCTGGTGTTCTCGGTCGGCATCGGGCTGACAGCCAGCATCGTCAACCCTGTCGCCTTTTCCTATGGCTATGACCGGCTGCGCTTCATCAAGCCGGTGTTCATTGGCGACACGATCAAAACCCGCACCACCATCACGGCCAAGGAAGACGATCCGAAGCGGCCGGGCTCAGGGCGCGTGATCGAACGCTGTGAGGTGATCAACCAGCGCGGCGAAGTGGTGCTAGCGGCCGACCACATCTACATCGTCGAACGCAAGCCGGCGCAGGGCTGAAATTCAGCGCAACCCTAAGAGCCGGTGGCGCGCTTCGTGATGCGCTCCAAGCCGAGCAGCAGGACCAGCGTTGCCGCCACCAGGATCATGGTCAGCGCCGCACCGGCAAAGATGTCACCGCGATCGGTGAGGCTGAAGATCGACACCGGCAGCGTCACCCAGCCCGGCGGATAGACCATCACGGTGGCGCCAAGCTCACCCATCGACAGCGCGAAGCTCAGGCCAAAGGCCGCGACCAGATAAGGCGCCAGCAAGGGCAGCGTGACGTGCCAGAGCCGGTAGGCCGGCCGTGCGCCGAGGCTCGACGCGACCTGTTCGAAGTCGGGCGACAGACGCGCCAGGCCGGCCGAGACATTGCCGAAAGTGAAAGCCGAGATCAGCACGAAATGCGCGATCATGACGATCGCGATCGTACCGTTGAGGAGCAGCGGCGGATGGCTGAACGCCACCAGCAAACCAAGGCCGACAGAGACTGAAGGCACCGCGCTGGGGATGAAGAACAGCAGGCCAAGCAGGCGCTTCAAGGAAGGCCCTTGCAGGCGGAGCGACAGAGCTGCCCAGGTGCCGCTGACCAGCGCTAGAGCGCTGGCCAGGAAGCCGGTGATCAGGCTGGCCTTGACCGAATTCCACGCCGACCCCCTGATGACATCGGTGTAGTGCTCCGTCGTCAGGCCGTTGGGCAGCACGCCGTTCCACTGGTCGGCGAGGCTGGACAGGAGAATGACCGCCAGCGGCGCCAGGAACAGCACGCCGAAAATCAGCGCGAACAGCACCCACAACACGATGCGACCAGGGCGGGACCAGACCAGCATGGTTAGACTCCCAGCCGGCCGGCGGCGAAACGGTAGAGGCCGAACAGGCCGAGCGACAGGGCGATGTTGACCACGGCGATGATGCAGGCGACCTGATAGGCCGATTCCTGGATCGCCTTGCCGTAGATCAGCAGCGGCAGCGTGATGACGCCCTTGGCGCCGATGAACAGCACGATGCCGAATTCATTGACGGTCAACAGCAGGCAGAGACTGCCGCCGGCAATGAGCGCGGGAATTGCCGCCGGCAGAATGACCTGACGCACGATGCGGAATGGCCTGGCGCCAAGCACGCTCGCCGCTTCGATCTGGCCACGGTCGACCAGCGAGAAGGCGGCGAGCAGCGGGCGCAGGATGAAGGGCGTGTAGACGGTGACTTCGGCCAGCACTACGCCCCAGGTCGAATAGAGGAAATCGACCGGCGGCAGCGGCAGCGAGAAAGTCTCCATCAGCCCGGCGTTGAGCATGCCGGCCGAGCCGTAGAGGAAGGTGAAGGCAAGCGTCACGAGGAAGGTTGGCAAGGCGATGAAGGTGTCGATCAGCCGGGCGATGAAACCGCTGCCGGGGAACGGCACGAAAGCAAGGATCAGCGCCAGCACGAGGCCGACGATCAGACATCCGGCCGTGGCGGCAACCGAGATCGTCACCGTGTTGATCAGCGCGTTGAGGAAGAAGCGCGAATGCAGCACGCGAAAAATCTCGGCGGCATTGGCAACGCCGCTGTCGTCGAGGAAGGCTTGCCGGGCAATGAGCGCTAGCGGGTAGAAGAACAGCAGCGCCAGCAAGGCCGCCGGCGGCACGATCCAGAACTTGCCGGGTTCCCGCCTGATCGCCGGCGCGCCAATTGCGACGGCGTCAGACACCGGCGTCTTCCGGAAGCAGCGAGGTGTCGGCGGGCGCGAAGAACAGCGGCACCTTGGCACCGGGTTCGGGTAAAGCGATCGGCAGCTTCGTTGCCGAGACGCGCACCGGCGTGCCGTCAACATCGAGCACAAGATGGGTGAGTTCGCCCTGCCAGTGGACTTCCCTCAGCGTGCCGACGATGCGGTTGCTGTGCTCACTGTCGGCCGTTAGGCTGAGGTGCTGCGGCCGGATGCAGAGCAGGCTCTTGTCGCCGGCCTTCTCGTCACGCCCGGCGCCTGTGAGCACCGCGTCGCCATGCCTTGCCGTGGCAAATCCCTTCGAGCCAGCGGGTTCGGCAACCGTCACCGGCAGCAGGTTGGCACGGCCGAGGAATTCGGCGGTAAACCGGTTTGGCGGGCGGCGGTAGAGTTCTGTCGTCGGTCCGTGCGAACAGACCCTGCCGTCGCGCATGATGGCGATCTTGTCGGCAAGCGTCAGCGCTTCGGTCTGGTCGTGGGTGACGTAGAGGATGGTCAGGCCCGGCAGGCTGCGGTGCAGGCGGGCGATCTCCTCGACCATGTTGCGGCGGATCTGCGCATCGAGCGCCGACAGCGGCTCGTCGAGCAGCAGCACGCGCGGCCGCACGGCAAGCGCGCGGGCAATCGCGACACGCTGCTGCTGGCCGCCCGAAAGCTCACGCGGATAGCGCCGTGCGAAAGTCGCCATGCCGACAGTGGCGAGCGCATCTTTCACCCGTTCGCCGATCAGCGCCTTGTCGGCGCCTTGTGCCCGCAGGCCGAAGGCCACGTTGTCCTCGACCCGCATATGTGGAAACAGCGCGTAATTCTGCACCACCATGCCGAGGCCGCGCTCGTAGGGCGGCAGATCGGTGACGTCGGTGGCGCCGATGCGGATGCGGCCGCTTGCCGGCCGCACGAAGCCGGCGACGGCGCGCAAGGCGGTGGTCTTGCCGGAGCCGGACGGGCCGATCATCGCCAGGATTTCACCCGGCGCAATGTCCAGGGTCAGCGGATGCAGAACGACATGCGCGCCATAGGCGACGCTGACCTTGTCGAAGTGGACATTGGAACCGGCGCCGCGAATTTTCGCGGCGTCGATGTCCATGACACTGGTACCAGTAAAGGCGACAGCCGACATGGCGGAGCTCTCCGGATGGTTTCCTTTGGAGGTCAACTTCCGGTCGCTTCGTTCCACTTCTTGACGTAGTCGGGCAGCTTGCTCAGCGCCTCGTCCCAGTTCGGCGACCAGATGGTCAGGCCCTTCATCGCCTCCTGCAGCTTGGCGAAGTTGGCGTCGGTCGGCGTCACGTCCTTGCGGGCGGGCATGCCGATGGCAACGGAGCTTACGGTCGACTGGGCTTCCTTGGAAAGCAGGAAGTCGATCAGCTTCTTGCCGTTGTCGCCATTCGGCGCACCGGTGACCAGGCCGATTTCATAGGGCAGCGCGAAGGTGGAACGCACGCCGTCAGGTCCCGCCGGCCAGAACACCTTGATGTTCGGGTTGTCGGCCATTTGCGACATGTTCATCTGCAGATCGCCATTGGCGACATGAAGCTCGCCCTTGTTGACCAGCGCGGTCAGCTTGCCGGTCGAGGCCGACGGGCCGACATTGTTGTCCTGCAGCTTCTTCATGAATGCGAAGCCGGCATCCTCGCCGCCGAAGGCATGGATGATCTGCAGCATGACGGCGGTGCCGTCACCGGCCTGACCGGGGGTCGAATACTGGATCTTGCCCTTAAACTTCGGATCGAGCAGATCGTCGTAGGCCTTCGGTGCCTCCGAAAGCACGGCGCTGTTGTAGATGAAATTCATGTAGTTGTTGACCAGCGGCCGGTACTTGTCGGTGCCGCCGTCGATCTGGTCAGCGCCTGCCGGCTTGTAGTCCTGCAGCAGGCCGTCGGCGGCGGCGCGCTGGACGAAGGGCGGCAAGGTCACCAGCACGTCGGCCTGCGGGTTCGACTTTTCCTTGGCGACGCGCTCGACAACACCGCCGGAGCCGGCCTCGATATACTGCACGGTGATGCCGGTTGCCTTGGTGAAAGCGGCGAATTCAGTCTCATACCAGCTGCCATTGCCGTCATGCAGGCCGTCGGCGGAATAAATGGTGACGACGCCGTCGGCGAACGCCGGTGCGACGAGAGCCGACGACGCCGAGAGCGACGCGGCGAAGGCCATTGCGATGGTTGTGTTTCGCGATTTCATGGATCAGTTCCCCTGTGATTGATGGCACATTCTGCGATGCACTAGGACCGATCGGCTTCGTGTCTCTGGCGGACGTTGAGCCGATTGGATGTCGTCGTTGTGACAACTCTGGGGATCGGCGATCGATAAGTAAAATCTATTTATTTTATGACAGGCAAGCTTCTGCTGATATTTGTCATGGAACTGTCGCATCGCTGTCGCGGGCGCGATTGCGGCGACGCGGAAGGCGCCTATCCCGTTGAAAGATATGCTTTATCAGCTGAACTGGACGCCTGACGTCTGCGCCCGCAAACGTGGTCATTTGAGCGGATGGTCACTGGCCGGCCCTCGATGACCTCGAAACAGCGCGCGAGCGTGTCTTCCTCGAGCCGACGCATCGCCTCGTGCGTGAAGAAGGTGAGATGCGGAAACAGGATCACGTTGTCGCGATCAAAGAGCTCACGCATCGGATGAGCCGACCTGGAAAGCGGCTCCACCGAATAAACGTCGAGCCCGGCACCACCGATGCGCCCGGCGACAACAGCCTCGACAAGCGCCGCCTCGTCGATGAGCGCGCCGCGCGAGACGTTGACGATGATGGCGGAAGGCTTCAGGCAGGCGAGTTCCGCCTTGCCGATCAGGCCGCGCGTCTTGTCGTTCAACACACAATGGATCGAGACAAAATCGCAGACGCGCAGCATGGCTTGCAGGTCGTCAACCTTCTCGATGCCGGCGGGCGTGCATGGTCGCGGCATCGACACCGGGATCGAAGCCGAGAACCCGGGTATGAAATCCCTGGCCTGCCATGCGCGCCACGCTGCGCCCGATCTTGCCGCAGCCGACGAGGCCAAGCGTGGCGCCGGAAATGTCGCGCCCGAGCCAGCGCTGTTCGGGCCAGACCCAGCCATCGCGCGACACCGCCGCCGTTATAGCCGGCAGCCGCTTGGCCAGCGCGATCATCAGGGCGAAGGCGCCTTCGGCGACGGTTTCCTCGGCATATTCGGGCACATTGACGACAGGAATGCCGCGCCGCATCGCGGCAGGAATGTCGATGGCATCGATGCCGACGCCGTATTTGACAATGCCTTTCAATTTGGGAGCGGCCTCGATCACCCGCGCCGTGATCGGCGTGTAGCACATCAGCAGAAGATCGGCGTCGGCGACGGCCTCGATGAGATCGTCTTCGGCAATGCCGTCAGGCAGCGTCACCAGCTCGACGCCCCGCGCCCGCAAGCCGGCATCGATGCCGGGGCACTCGAGTTCCCGATCGGTGCGGATGGCCTTCACGATCATGCGGCCAGCACGGCGGCCTCGACAATGTCGAGCGCGCGGTCGAGGTCGGCTTTCGAAATGACCAGCGGTGGCGACAGCGTCAGCACATTGCCCTGGCTGACCTTGAAGCTCAGGCCCTGCTCCAGGCAGGCGTAGAAGACGCGCTCAGCAAGCTCCCGCGCGGGCCGCCGCGTGGCGCGATCCTCGACCAGTTCGACGCCGACCATCAGCCCCCTGCCCCTGACGTCGCCGACATGGGGCGAGCGGGCCATCAGGTCCTGCATGCGTCCGAGCATATGCCGGCCAAGCTCGGCCGATCGTTCGACCAGCCCTTCTTCCAGGATGATGTCGATGGTGGTCAGCGCCGCGCGCGTGGTCACCGGGTTCTTCTCATGGGTGTAGTGGCCGATGGCAAAGCCGCCGGTGACGTCAAGGTCGCGGCGGGCGATGACGGCGGCGATCGGCAGGATGCCGCCGCCGAGCGACTTGCCGAGAACGACGATGTCGGGCGTCACGCCATCATGCTCATGCGCGAAGAATTTTCCTGTCTTGCCGAGGCCGGTCGGGATCTCGTCGAAGATCAGCAGTGTGCCGTGCCGGTCGCAGGCCTCGCGCACCCGTTTCCAGAAACCGGGCGGCGGCGGGTTGGGCGTCGCCCGCATCGGCTCGGCGACGACCGCCGCCACGTCCTGTTCGCGGCCAAGCACATAGGCGATCATGTTGGCGCAGGCGAGTCCCGAGGCTTCCAGCGAATCGTGGCCATAGGGGCAACGATAGCCGTCCCAGGGCGCGACATGCTCGGTGCCGGTCATCATAGGGCCGGCGATGTGCGAGCGGAAGGTCGCCTCGCCGCCAACGCTTGCGGCGCCGAAGCCGGCGCCATGAAACGCATCCCAGAACGACACCGTCTTGAAGCGGCCGGTCGCGGCGCGCGCGATCTTCAGCGCCACCTCGATGGCGTCCGAGCCGCCGGTGGTGAACAGCACCTTGCCGAGATCGCCGGGTGCCAGTTCTGCCAGCTTCTCCGCCAGTTCGACAGCGGGCTCGCAGGTGAAGCGGCGCGGCGCGAAGCAGAGGTCATCAAGCTGTTTCTTGATCGCGGCCACCAGTCTTGGATGGCCATAGCCGAGGTGATGCACGCTGTTGCCGTGGAAATCCATGAAGCGGCGGCCGACGGTGTCCTCGATCCAGATGCCTTCCGCCTTGGCGATCGTCGAAAGGCAGGGGCTGGACAGGCTCTGGTGCATGAAGGCGGCCGCATCGCGATCGAGCAGGCCGCGAATGCGGGGATCGTCCTGGCCAGCATCCCAGCGGCCGCGTGCCGCTGTCGTGTTGGAATCGCCCTCGGTGTGCACAAGCTCAGATATCGCGGCCATCATGGTCTCCGAAACGCGAATGAGGGAGCGTCAAAACGCCCCCTCGGTTGGTCTGTCAGTTGCTATGGTCCGGTCAGGACCAGGGCAGCGAAAATGTCTTCACATTGGTGTAGCTCTTCATCGCCTCGATGACGCCTTCCTTGTAGCCATTGCCGCTGTCCTTGATGCCGCCGAAGGGCGACATCTCGATCCGGTAGCCCGGCACTTCCCAGATGTTGACCGTGCCGACTTGCAGGCCAGCGATGTATTTCTGCATGCGGGGAAAGGAGTTGGTGCAGACGCCCGACGAAAGGCCGAAGGCGGTCGAGTTGGACAGTGCGATCAGCGCCTCGTCGTCGTCCGGTGCGCGCACGATCGGGATGATCGGCCCGAACGTCTCTTCCATCACCAGTTCGGATGTGTGCGGCACGCGA
Source organism: Mesorhizobium kamtschaticum (assembly GCF_056174585.1). NCBI lineage: Bacteria > Pseudomonadati > Pseudomonadota > Alphaproteobacteria > Hyphomicrobiales > Phyllobacteriaceae > Mesorhizobium > Mesorhizobium kamtschaticum. The sequence goes on from NZ_CM149691.1 coordinate 6,412,215, forward strand.
TCGACGACGATCGGCGGCAACAGTGCGCCCCGGCGGCCCGGATTGTAGAGGATTTCGGCACCTTGCTCGGCCGCCATATGGACACGCGCTTCGAACAGTGCTGCCGCCTTCTCGTGCACGACGGTGCCGAGGTCGGTCGAGCGGTCCATCGGATCGCCGAAGCGGATTCTTTTTGCCCGCTCCAGCACCAGCGGCACGAAGCGGTCGGCGACGCTTTCCTGGACGAGGATGCGCTTGACCGCCGTGCAGCGCTGGCCGGAGTTCTTCGTCGCTCCGGCCACCGCCAGGTCCGCCGCCTTTGCCAGATCCTCGTCCGACAAATCATTGAGGATGATCAGCGGATCGTTGCCGCCGAGTTCCAGCACCTGGCGCTTGTAGCCGGCGGTGCGGGCGATCATCTTGCCGACTGGCACGCCGCCGGTGAAGGTGATCAGGTCGATATTCTCGTTGGTGATCATCTCGTTGCCGATATCGACCGGCCAGCCGGTCACTACCGACAGCATTTCCGGCGGCAGGCCGGCTTCGTAGAGAATATCGGCCAGTAGCAGCGCCGTCATCGGCGTCAGTTCGGTCGGCTTGACCACCACGCAATTGTTGGTGGCGATCGCCGGCGCCACCTTGTGCGAGACCATGTTGAGCGGATGGTTGAACGGGGTGATCGCCGAGATCGCCTTCAGCGGCTCGCGCGTGGTGAAGATCTTGCGCGCCTTGCCGTGCGGGGTGAGATCGCAGGAGAAGATCTGGCCGTCATCCTGGATGCACATCTGCGCCGACAACGTGAACACGTCATAGGCCCGGCCGACCTCATAGAGCGAATCCGTCTTGGAGATGCCGAGTTCCAGCGTGATGAGATCGGAGATTTCTTCGCGGCGCGACGCCAGAGCTTCGGCGGTGCGAAACAGGATCTGCTGGCGCTCGTAACGGGTCAGCTTCGACCTGTAGCCGGCGGCGATCTCGAAGGCTTTTCGCGCATGCTCGGCGCGGCCGGCAGGCACGGTGCCGATAACGGTGTCGTTCCAGGGATAGCGCACCTCGACGACGCCGTCGGCATCGACCTTCTTGCCGGCGATACGCATCGGCTCGTGGCGAACTTTGATGGCAGGGTCAAGCTTGGTCATGTGAGTCTTCCCAGTGCTCAGTGAGCCACATTGGTCTTTTGTCGGCTAGGCCATCGCGTCTCGGCAATGGCTTCCCCCACTCCGTCGCCGCTCCGCGGCGCCACCTCTCCCCTCCGGAGGGAGAGGAAGGGAGCCAAGGCTGTCGAGCTCAGCGCCCTTCCTCTCCCCGTCGATCGGGGGAGAGGTGGCCCGAAGGGCCGGAGTGGGGCTCGACCAGCACTATCATGGATGGCTACACGTCCTACCGGCGCCCAACTCAACCCTCACGCCAGTGCCGCTGCCATGGTGGCGCAATAGAACGCGTCGAAGTTGCGCAAGGTCGGCTCATTCGGTAAATCCGGCAGCACGCGGTTGACGATGAACGGCACCTCCTGCTCGGTCAGCCCGCCATGCGAGCGCAGCGGCTCGTTGAGCGCTGCCAGATCGTGGCGATGTTCCGAGGTGCCGATGGTCTTGTTCTCGGTCGAGATCAACACGATGTCGCCGATGCGGTCAGCCGGCAGCTCGAAGCGCTCGCAAGCGGTCGGGCTGTCGACGACCAACATGATGCCGTCGATCTTGGCGAGCCGGGCCATGATATCGGCCTTGTCAGCGCCATCAGGCAGATAGGCGGTGGCGAACGAGCCGAGCGCGCCGTGATGCACGACATAGGGGTCGGTAATCGGCAGGATGACCCTGGCCGCGTCCTTGCCCAGCCATTCGTCGAGCAGGTCCTGGACATAGACGACGTCGGGTGAGCCGTCGGCCTTGTGCTTGGGCTTCATGCCATGGTCGGCGGTGACGACGATGGCCGCGCCCAACGCATCGAGCTCGGTCAGGTACTTGTCGAACATTTCGTAGAAGGCGTTGGCCTGCGGCACGCCCGGTGCGTATTTGTGCTGCACATAGTCGGTGGTGGTCAGGTACATGATGTCGGGGCGGAACTCCTTCAGCAGCTGGACGCCGGCGGCAAAGACGAATTCCGACAGTTCGGCTGAATAGACCTCCGGCACAGGCAGCCCGAAATGCTTCGAGGCATTGTCGATGCCATGCTCGGCCTTGGTGGTGGTGTCGGACTTTTCGGCCGAGAAGCACAGCGCGCGGCCTTCGTCGAACGCCAGTCCCTTGCCGAGCAGGGCGCGCAGCTTGTCCTTGGCGGTGACCACGGCCACCTTGGCGCCGGCATCGTAGAAGGCCTGAAAAATCGTCGGCGCGCGCAGGAAGCGCGGATCGTTCATCATCACTTCCTTGCCGGTCTCGCGCTCGTAGAGATAGTTGCCGCAAATGCCATGCACGGATGGCGGACGGCCGGTGGCGATCGACAGATTGTTGGGGTTGGTGAAGCTCGGAATGACCGAGTGGGCAAAGCGCACCGTGCCCTTCTGCTTGATCCTGACCAGAGCCGGCATCAGCCCGGCCTCTATCGCTTCGTCGAGATAGGCCGGCTCGCAGCCGTCAAGGCAGATGGCGATCGCCGGCACACGCGGCCAGGCGTAGGTGCGGCCGTTGACGGCGACGTTGATGGGAGACATCTGGTTCATTGAAAAATCCTCGAGATCGGCCGCTTCAGGCGGCGAGTTTGGCGCGCTCGGCGAGTGCGGCTGCGGGTGGAGCGGCGGTGTCGACGCCCATTTCATGAAGCGAGAAAGCCGCCGCCTCGACGACGCGGCGCATGACATGTTCGTCCATCTGGCCGATGCAGCCGACGCGGAAGCTATCCACGGCGGTCAGCTTGCCCGGATAGATGATGAAGCCCTTGTCCTTCATCAGCTCGTAGAAGCGGTCGAAGGCGAAGTTGGCGTGGGCGGGGTTGAAGAAGGTGACGATGATCGGCGACAGCCAGCGATCCCCAAGCAAGGTCTCGAAGCCGAGGTCGCGCATACCGGCCACCATCACGTCGCGGTTCCTGGTGTAGCGGGCGCCACGCCCAGTGACGCCGCCCTCGGCCTCATGCTGGCGCAGCGCTTCGAGGAAGGCGGCAACGACATGCGTCGGCGGCGTGTAGCGCCACTGGCCGGTCTTGTTCATGTGCGCCCATTGGGCGTGAACGTCGAGCGACAGCGAATGGCTGCGGCCCTTGGCGGCCTCCAATTCGCTCTTGCGGGCGATGATGAAGCCGAAGCCGGGCACACCCTCGATGCATTTGTTGGCGGACGAGACCATCGCCTCGTAGTGGATCTCGTTGACGTCGAGTGCGACGGCACCGAAGGCGCTCATCGAATCGACCAGCAGCTTGCGGCCCTTGGCATGGACGGCCTCGGCAATCTCGGCGACCGGGTTCAAAATGCCGGAGCTGGTCTCGCAATGGATGGCGATGACATGGGTGATGGCGGGGTCGGCCTCAAGCGCGGCCGCCACCTCGTCGCCGCGCGGCGGCAGATAGTCGCCCTTGTCGATCAGCGTATAGGCGCGGCCAAGATACTGCATGGTCTGCGCGGCGCGCAGGCCGTAGGCGCCGTTGGCCAGCACCAGCACCTTACCGTCCTTCGGGACGAACGAGCCGAGCATTGCTTCGACACAGAAGGAGCCGCTGCCTTGCATCGGCACGCAGTCGAACTCGTCACGCGCGTCGCCGGTCAGCGCCAGCAAGCGGCGGCGCATGTCTGATGTCATGCCGCGAAAATCACCGTCCCAGGATCCCCAGTCGCGCAGCATCGCCTGCTTGACCGAATAGGCCGTGGTCAGTGGTCCCGGGGTCAGCAGATAGGGCTCGCCCAGCGCCGGACTGGCCAGCGGCTCCGCGGCAAATTTGGTCTCGGCGAGCATGGTGTCCTCCGACAGATCGCTGCTTTTTGATATGGCCTTAGTCTCGGCCCGAACGACATATTTGTAAAATCGTTATTTTGTATCGAAGTATCGATTTAGGCGATGGATAAGTTTGCCGGCTTCATCGAGTGGTTCCGCCCTGTCATGCCACTGCGGAAGCCATCTCGTCCGCGACCCCGCCGCCCTTGGCCAGCCGGCTTTCGAGCAGATCGCCGCTTTGCGTCAGCAAGGGATAGGCGACCGAGGCCATCAGCGAGTTGATTTCCTTCAGCGCCCTGACCGCCTCGAGATGGATGTCGCTGGTGTCGATGCTTTGCGGCATTCCCGACTGCAGGCGCTTGAGGTGACGGTCATGGCTCATGCGTTCCAGCTTGCGCATCCGCTCCTTCTCGACGACGAGTTGCCGCGCCGATTCGAGATCGCTCGAGACCAGCACGTTGAGCGCAAGCTGCATGTTAGCCATGACACGGTTATGAAGCCCGGACAGTTCGCTCCAGCCGTCGCGTGAAAAGCGCAGGTTCTTGTCGCGCAATTCCTGGGTGAGCACGAGCAGGTTCTTGGCGACGATGTCACCGGCGCGTTCGAGATTGATAGCGAAATCGGTGAGTTCGATGCCGCGCTGGGCCTCGGTCGCGGTCATGCTGCCGCGATTGACCTCGGCAATGTAGAGCTTGATGTCGGTGTGGGCGCGGTTGACCTCTTCATCGAGCTTCTGTGCCTGGCGGATCTGCTCAGTGGTGCCGGCGTCGAAGAAATCCATCACCGGGCGCAGCATCACCTCGACAACCTCGCCCATGCGCAGCAACTCGCGCGTCGCACTAGCCAAAGCAAGGCCAGGCGTGCGCATGACGGTGCGATCAAGTGCGCTGCTGCGACGCGACATGAGGTCCGTCCCCTCCTCCGCCTTTGCCGGCGGCTTGTCGACGATCAGCAAGGTGACCAGCCTTTCCATCAAGCCGGTGAGGGGCAGACAGCAGACGACAAGCGCCAGATTGAAGGCAAGATGCAAATTGACCAGTTGCCGGCCTTCGGTTGCGCCGAACAGAGCCGTGGGGAACGCCACAGCCTGAAGCGCGAACAGGGCGCCGAGCGCGGCCGTGCCACGAAAGATCAGATTGCCGAGCGGGACGCGGCGCGCCTCGACGGCCTCGCCGCGCGTCAGCCACACGGCGATCAGCGCGCCGCCGCAATTCGCGCCGAGGATGAAGAACAGGCCGACTTCGACAGGCAAGACACCTTGCGCCGCAAGCGTGACGAACAACAGGATCGCTGCCACGCTGGAATGGATCAGCCATGTGAACAGCGCTGCGGCGGCAAAGGCGGTGAAATAGTCGGCGCGCAGATAGGAAATCACCAGGGGCAGCAGCGTGCTCTGGCGCATCGGCGCGGTCGCCTCGCCGATCATGTGCAGCGACAACAGAACAAACGCCACACCCATCAGGATGCGCCCGCCTTGCTTGATACCTCGCACCTCGAACTTCAGGAACATCGCGCCGCCGATCAGGATCAGCGCCGGTATCAACCAACTGAGGTCGAACGACAGCACCTGCACCACCAGCGCCGAACCAAGGTCGGCGCCAAGCAGGATCGCCAGTCCCGCGGATACCGAGACCATGCCGCTGGCGGCAAAGCCGGCCGCGAGGATGGCGACGGCGGTGGAACTCTGCAGCAGCACGGCAAGCACCGTACCGACGCAAGCCGACCGAACCCGGGCACTCCGGGCTTGTCTCAGCGCATCGCGCAATGCAGGACCACAGGCGCGCTCGACACCGGTGCGCACCATGCGCACGGCCCAGAGCAGCAGCATGACGGCACCCGCCAGATGCAGCAGGATAATGGAAAATTGCATGGCGACGCCTCCAACGGCCGGCAGGGACGTCGACCCATGGTAAGGGTGATGACCGACTCGACATAAGTCAAATCGTTCGTTTCTATCTTTTAGTTAGCTCACCTTATGATAAGGTCCGGTCGATTTCAGCGTCTCGGAGGCGGAGAAGATGCGCTACGTTCAGCTTCGGGCCTTTCATCAGGTGGCCATCTCCGGTGGTTTTTCACGCGCCGCCGAGGCGCTGTTCCTGACCCAGCCGGCGATCTCGGACCAGGTGCGCAAGCTCGAGGAAGAGTATGATGTGCTGCTGTTCAACCGCAACAAGAAGCAGGTCACGCTGACTCATTCGGGCCAGAAGCTGCTCGAGATAACCCACCGCATGTTCGATACCGAACAGCAGGCGCTCGAACTTCTGACGGAGTCCCGCGCGCTGCGCTCGGGCACGCTGCGCATTGTCGCCGACGCCGCGCACCATCTGCTGCACATCCTTGGCAGTTTCCGGGCTCGCTATCCCGGCGTCCAGGTCTCGGTGCGCGCCGGCAACACCGAGACGGTGATCAGCAGTCTTTACAGCTACGATGCCGACATCGGCGTCTTGGGCGAGGTGCCGACCGGGCGCGATTTCGAGGTGCTGAAACTGAACTCTACGCCGATCATCGCTTTCGCCTCCGTCGATCATCCGCTGGCGGGCAAGACATCGCTGACGTTGAAACAACTCGCGCAGGAATCGTTGGTGATGCGCGAACGCGGTTCGAAGACGCGCCAGAAGCTCGAAGACCTGGCCGCTGCTTCGAAGATCGAACTGAGGCCCGTGATCGAGGCCGAAGGCCGCGAAGCCGTCCGCGAGATCGTCGCCTCGGGCGCCGGCATCGGCTTTGTCTCGGCGGCCGAATTCGGCCAGGATTCGCGGCTGGTGCCGATCACCATCGACGCCCCTGAAACCTTGATGGACGAAGCGCTGATCTGCCTGCGCGAACGCAGCGGCGGCAAGCTGGTGCGCGCCTTCCTCGACATGGCAAGATCGATGTCGGCGGATTAGGCGAGCCTGATCTTTCCGAAAACCGGTTCCCACTTTTCGGGATTATGCTCTTTGTCCAGAATCAAATCACACAAGTCTAAACGACCGAGTTCCCCAGCTATGCCTTCGCCAGAGAGGTTTACAGCAAACCTGACCCCAACGCAGACATACAGAGTAATTCCGACTTGTGCTCACGCCGAGAGAGCACCTAAGGGAGCGAATTGGCGACCGCCACGTCAGCGGGCCATAAGGCATCCTTGATGAATCGTCTCCTCGTAGCAATTGTCGGAAAAGCCGGGATGACCCTGGCGAAGCCTACTGACTGTCTCCGCATGTGTGAGTCGATGCGAGAGTACATCCTCGCCGGCTTGGTAAGCGTCACGGAAAAGTGCGCGCACCCGGCGACGTGCGTCATTGATTTCGCTCTCCGAAAAGCGATCCCTCAGCACACGTAAGTCAATCGGAAGCGGCGGCTCACGGAGTGGGCCGAACCGTCGATGAGAGCTGTTGTAAGTGACAATTGCAAACGCTGCATCTAGCAGCTTAGCGTTACGCACTTTTGTCACAACCATGGCTCGAGCGGCAGCACGAAGTTGTTCGACCTCTTCGTCCATATGGTGTCTCAACGCTTGGTTCTATTTTGTAATATTGTACGCATTTGTGAATTGCTAGCTAGCAGAGATCAGAAGCCGACCTGGGCCACAGGCGTTCCTTAGTCTCAGGTCAGCCTCGGCACTATTTGCCAGGTCCCAACGACGAAACGAATGGCAGCATTGCAGCCATCTCGGCCGTTGGGCGGCCAGCTGATTGAGTTTTGATCCTAAGCCGCCGCCCTCACCTCCACCACATCCGCCTTCACACGCTCCGACTTCGGATCGTAAGGGCTGCGCAGGTGCGCTGTCGCAGCATGGCGCACACCAGCAAGGTCGATCTCGAAACGGCCGCCGGTGAGGAACGCGGCATCGACACCGGCTTCATTCTCGATCAGCCCGAGCGCCACCGAGCGGCCAAGCGTGTGGCCGTAAGCAGCCGAACGGACTTCGCCGACCGGTTTGCCGTCGCGCAGGATCAGTTCACCGCCCCACAGCATCGGATCGGCATCGTCGAGGGTGAACAGCACGACGCGCCTGGCAGGTGCCGCCGACGACTTTGCCTCGAGCAGCGCGTCGTGGCCGATGAAACCACCCGGCTTGTCCATGGCCACGGCAAAGCCTAGCCCGGCCTGCCAGGGGTTGATATCAGGCGTCAACTCACGCCCCCAGGCGCGAAAACCTTTTTCGATGCGCAAGGCGTCGAGCGCGTAGTAGCCGGCATCCAGCAGTCCGAATTCACGGCCCGCCTCATGCAGCGCTTCATAGACGCCAACGGCGAATTCGGTCGGCACGATCAGTTCCCAGCCGAGCTCGCCAACATAGGTCATGCGGTTGGCATAGGCGGTGGCGTAGCCGATATCGATCTCGCGCATGGTAGCGAAGGGGAAGCCGGCATTGGAGAGATCCGCCGAGGACAGTTTGCTCAGGAGATCGCGTGAGCGCGGCCCCATCAAGGCCAGCATCGCGTATGATGAGGTGACGTCGGTCAGGATGGCATGGGCATCGGACGGGATGTTCTTGACGATCCAGTCGGCATCGTGAACCGCTTGCGCCGAGCCGGTGACGATGAGGAATTTTTCGGCAGCCAGCCGCATCACAGTGAGATCGCTCTCGTAGCCGCCACGCGCGTTGAGCACGCCTGTGTAGACTGAGGTGCCGACCGGCACATCGACATTGCCGGCGCAGATCCGGTTGAGCACGGCACAGGCGTCGCGGCCCTGGACGAGGAGCTTGGCGAAGGAGGTCTGGTCGAAGATGGCAACCGCTTCACGCGTCGCCTTCATCTCGCGCCTGACGGCCTCGTGCCAGTTCTGGCGGCCGAACGCATAGTCGTTCTCGGCCTTCTCGCCCGGCGCCGCAAACCAGTTGGCGCGCTCCCAGCCCATTTTCGAGCCAAAGCAGGCGCCTTTTGCCGAGAGCCGGTCGTAGAGCGGCGAACGGCGGAAGGGCCGTGCCGTGTCCAGTTCGCGGTTCGGCCACGGCATGGCGTAGTGCAAGCCGAGCGTTTCCTTGACCCGGTCATGCAGCCAGCGGGGATTGTTGTTGAACGAGGCGAAACGGCTGATGTCGACCGGCCACAAATCCATGGTCGGCGCACTGTTGACGATCCATTCGGCCAGCGCCCTGCCCGCACCGCCGGCGCTGGCGATGCCCATCGAGTTGAAGCCGGCGCCGACATAAAAATTCTTCAACTCCGGCGCCTCGCCGAGGAGAAAATTGTTGTCCGGCGTGAAGCTCTCAGGACCGTTGTAGAATTTCTTGACCTCGGCTTCGGCCAGTTGCGGCACGCGGATCAGCGCGTTTTCCATCAGGATCTCGAACTGGTCCCAATCGTCGGGCAGCAGTGCGAACTCGAAATTCTCAGGGATGCCGTTCATGCCCCACGGCTTGGCATGCGGCTCGAAGCCGCCCATCACCAGGCCGCCGACTTCTTCCTTGAAATAGATGAAGCCGTCGGGGTCGCGCATGACCGGCAAGTCCGGATGCACGCCCTCGATCCTGCCGGTGACGATGTACATGTGTTCGGCCGAATGCAGCGGCACCGAGACGCCGCACATCAGCCCGACCTTGCGCGCCCATTGGCCGGCGCAGTTGACGACGATCTCGGCGGCGATGTCGCCACGGTCCGTCTCGACGCCGCAGGCGACGCCATTCTTGACGCTGATGCCGGTGACCTTGACCCGCTCGAAGATTTTCGCGCCGCGGTTGCGCGCACCCTTGGCCAGCGACTGCGTCAAGTCGGTTGGATTGGCCTTGCCGTCGCCAGGCAACCAGACAGCGCCGACCAGGTCGTCCGTCGCCATCACAGGCCAGAGATCGCCGGCTTCCTTCGCCGATATGACATCGATCTCCACCCCTTGCGCGCGCGCCGACGCGGCCGTGCGCTTCAGCACGGTCATTCGATCGGCCGTTCGCGCCACCGACAGCGAGCCGCAATTCTTCCAGCCGGTAGCAAGCCCCGTCTCGGCCTCCAGTTCACTGTAGAGCTGCGTCGAATATCGGATCAGGCTGGTCATGTTGGAATGGCTGCGCAACTGGCCGACAAGGCCTGCGGCGTGCCAGGTGGTGCCGCCGCTGAGCTGTCCCTGCTCGAGCAGCACGACATCGGTCCAGCCGAGCTTGGTCAGATGGTAGGCGACCGAACAGCCGATGATGCCGCCGCCGACAATGACAACACGGGCCTGGGTGGGAAATTCATGTGCCATGAGCGTTCCGCCATTTGAAGGGATGGCGGAGACTAACACACCAAAACCAAATATCAACTCAAAAAGTCACAAAATATCACATCAGGGTCGCAACGATGAGTTCAGGCCCCTTTTGCGAAAGCGCCCCGGCAAGGGCGGGTTCGGGATCGGCGTCGACGATCACGCCGGCAGCGCGTTCGAAATTCGGAACCCTGAGCGGCGTCAGCTTGCCGAACTTGCTGCTGTCGAGCACGAAATAGGCTTTTCTGGCGAGCGCGATCATGCGGCCGCGTTGCTCGGCGCCGGCGCGGGTGAAGTCCGTGACCTCACCGTCGGGGGATAGGGCGCCGCCACCGAGAAAGGCGATATCGACGCGAAAGCGGGCCATGGCATCGAGCGTGTCGATACCGGAAGCCGCCTCCTCGCCCGGATCGATTTCGCCGCCCAGCATGTGCACGCGTATGCCGGGGACATGGCAAAGATGCAGCGCAATCTTCAGGCTGGCGGTGCAGATGGTGAGATCGCGCAGTCCGGCCAGGGCCTGCGCGACGGCCAAGGTGGTGGTGCCGGAATCGAGAAAGACCACCATTCCATCCCTGACCAGGCCGGCGGCCGCCTTGCCGATCGCCGCCTTGCCACCGGCATTTTCCTGGCTGCGCAGGCTCATCGCTGGTTCGCTCGGTTCGAAGCGAGCAGCACCGCCATGCACGATGCCCAGCCTGCCCTGGTCCGAAAGCAGCTTCAGGTCACGACGGATGGTTTCGCGCGAAATATCGAAGAACGCGGCCAGCTCGGCGACACTGACGGAACCCTGGGCGCTCAGCCGCCTCAGGATCTCGTCGTGGCGGCGCGGGGCAAGGGCGCGTGCCGGCAGGCGACTGACGGGAGACATGGCGATCCTCGAGTCGAGCATTGATGTTGCAATATGTGGCAGTTAATGTGAGCAGACGCAAACTTTCGCCAAGCTTCCCGATGACCGGTGAAGGACTTCAACGGGTCTGGGGCAGATCAAGCGCAGAGCGGATCCGGCCAACGCCGCGCTTGTAGAGCATAGCGCCTTCGGCCAGGGCGAGCAGATCGGCATGCGGCGTGAATTCGGCGATGCGCCTATTGAAGGCGATCTCGCCACAACCGGGAACCAGGCAGTCAAGTTTCTGCTTCGGACATTGACTGAATTTGCAGAGCCGACCGCGATAGGCATCGCTGCCTGGTTCGATCAGAAAGACGTCCAGCTGGTGATCGGCAACGCTGATCCCGGTTCCTTTCTCGAACGCCTGGCGCAGGGCGAGTGCTGCGGCGCGACGCAGTTCGCCAAGCCGTTCCTGCGAATCGAGCCACAGCGCCAGATCGAGATCGCCACATTCATGCCAGACCTCGATCCGTGCGCGCCGGAATTCGCTGAAGCGCGGCACCTCCTTCCAAAGCGGCTTCGCGACGGAGCCGATGACAGCCACCGCAGCCACTTCCTGGAAGCGTGTCCAGGCATCGGTGACGACATCCGCCGCCGCACGAAACTGCCGCTGGCGTTCCAGCATGTATCGGTCTTGTTGCTCGATAGCCGCGCGCCGCATCTCAGGCCAACAGTTTCATGAAATTGCGTTTGCGGCCGAAGCGGGCTTTCACATCCGTCAGGTAAGCGGCATGTTCGGACGCGCCGCGCAGGCCGGCCATGCGACCGATCAGTGCTGCCGCCTCCGCATAGCCGCCATTACCGCCAAGTTGGGCCATCTGGTCGACGCGTGCCGCGTAGACCTTCAGTGCCTCGCGCGGATGCGTCGCTTCACTGGCCTGCGCAAGTTTCTGCTTCAGCCCTTCCGAAGCTCCATATTCGTGCACATTCAACCAAGCCTTTTCAAACTGCTTCTCCTCAATCAGGACGCTGATGAGCAGATCGGCCGGAAAATGCCAGGCGGAAGGCTTTCCGTGCGTCAGCCTGGATTGGAGGCGCTCGATCGCTTTGTCGCGCGCGGCCGCGCCAGCCGCCTTGCACAGCCGCCGATACAGTTCGAGGCTCGGCGCCTTCTCGAAGGCACGCCACAAATGCGCCTCGGCCTCGCGACCCGACCGGCCTTGGAGAGCAGGTCGACTGCAAGGGCAATGAGCTGCTCATCCGGCCGATCGTCCTCGAACATCCACAAGCCGTCCTCCACCCAACGCAAGGCCTCTTCCGTCCGATCCTGCGAGAGGCAGAATCTTGCGATTTGCAGATAGCTTCCCTGTGAGGCCAGATGCTTGGCACGAAGCGCGATGCGCGCCTCCACGTCGCCATCGCGTTCGGCGAAGAAATCGAGGATTTCCCGCAGCCTGAAATGGTCCATCGGCGGCCCCATGCCAGCGCGGTCCTTGCTGGAGGTCGCGGGAAGCTTGTCCCAGGCCTCGGTGGCGAGGCGACGATATTCGGCCAATCCGTCCTCGCCAAGAATATCGCCATAGAGCCCGGCCGCGCCAGCAAAGGTGTCGTAGTTTCCGCTCATCTCGCGGGCGAAAAGGTCGCGTGCGAGAGGCAAGGGGTCGCGCGGTGCCGCCTGGGCGGCAGTTCGGTGCATCTCACATGCCCGGTCGAGAAGCGCGCCGCAATGGCCGTCGGAATCGTCGATATCGTCGATGGCGCTCTCGATCCGATCGATGGCCCGCATCGCCAGCCCCATCACGACGCCGGCATGCTTGCCCGAGAGTTCGGCGATCAGGTCGAGTGCCTCGTCGACACCTCGCGCCCAGTCGGCGGCTTCGCTGTAGTCCACGAAGCCATTGGTGGCGGTGGCGGCGCCGATCATCTTGCCGAGACGCGTCTCGAGGGTCGCTTTGTCGCCATGTGCAGCAAGCGTGGCGGTCTCCAGCCTCCGAAACAGGACAGGATCGCGCTCAACACAATCCATGATCATCTCGACGAGCGCTGGAATGTCCTTGCCATTCAGATATTGGCGAATACCCGCGAAGACGTCGAGGCTTTCTGCTTCCGTGTCGCTGCCTGCCGCATTTGCTGCCAGCGCCGTCGCCACCAAATGCTTGCAATAGCCCCAATCGCCAAAGGCGGGACAGGAACAAGAACCGTCAACGGACTCGCCACTTCCCAGCAGTTCCACGCGGTAGTCCTCAGTACCGGCAACCTGGGCCAACACCCGCTTCGGCCCAACGATCAACAATTTCACCAGCCCGTCACGCCAATAGGTCTCGCCGCGCGAGAAGACCTTGCTGCCGACAAGATCGCGCAGGGCGTCGACATCGAAGCGAGGGCGGCTGTTCTTGCGGTTCATAGTGACGGCTGGAGCCTCGAGTCAGCCGCGATAAGACGCAGGGCCTCGTCCAACGCAAGGTTCGCATGCAGCCGCCACCATGCTCCGGTGTGTCTGTGCCACATGAGGTCGAACCGGGTCTCGGCGCGATGCTCCTCCACATGGTCGAGCCGGGCGAAGGGGGCGTCGAATGCTTCGCCGTCATCCGAATGGTAGCGCGCGGAGAAACCGTATTTGCTTCCTCGCCACTTCCCGAAGATGTCGGCTAGATGGTCGAACCGATTCGGTTGACCGGGGATGAACCGCGGTTTCAGAACATCGGCGATGAAACGCTCGCAGGCAGCGGCGATGGCCAGCCTCTCGTCGGACGAAAGCTCTTTGACCCACATCCGTTGCGTTGCCCGCTTCGCCATCGCGATCTTTCCGCGCCACCTGTCGCCAAGAGCTCCGGACTCAACATAGAACATGATAATCGACCGATCCTGCGAGGCAATGCTTTTGGATCAACACACACCAAGCATCATTTGCGGGAGCGTGACCCATTGACCTGCCCACTGGGGAAACCACAACATCGGGCTTCCGGGTAGCAGCGAGGGTTTCCCGCCAAGCTAGACGGCCACGGCGGAGCCGCTACGTTCTGGCGAACACTGCATCGTTGATCTCCAACGAGGGCTAAAATTCGCTTTCAGCCGAGCCTAGGCTTTTCGCGACAGGCCGCCGCCCTCTATCGCCTTGACGAGGGTTTCGCTTCCTTCGCGAAGATGCTGTCGCAGAACGCTCACGGCCTTCTTGCCGTCGCGCTGGCGGCAAGCGGCCAGCAGGTCGCGATGCTCGCTTTGCGAGCGGGTGCGATAGTCGAGGTTCGACAAGAGGATGCGGACATAGCGATCTGCGGCGTTGTGATGCGCCTCGATCAGGCTGAGCAGACGCTGGTTGCCGCAAGCATGGTAGAGCGAGAGGTGAAAGGTGCGGTTCAGCGCGCCCCAGCGGCCGACGTTGCGCTCGGCGTCGATCTGGTCGAGCACCTGCCCGGCCTCATCGAGCTTGCCGTCCGACAAGGTGGGAACAGACAGCCGCAGCGCTTCGCATTCGAGCAGGCCGCGCACCGCGTAGATTTCGCTGATTTCGGCGCCGTCCATCCGAGCGACATGCGCGCCCTTGGTCGGGTGGATGGACACGATGCCCTCGGCTTCCAACTGGCGAAGCGCGTCACGGATCGGCATGCGGCTGAAGCCGAACTGCTCGGCCAGTTCGTCCTGGCGCAGCGCGGTGCCGGCCTTCAAGGTGCCGCTGGCAATGGCCTCGCGCAGAACGTTGGCGACCTGCTCCGCCACCGTCTGCGGTCTTTCAATCAAGCCTTCGGAAAATCCGCGCAATCGATGCTCCCCTGTCACGGGGTGCAGCGTAATGAAAAACCGCGGAACTGGATATGAGTATCCTCGTGTACGATCCGACACGGGCGTTGAGACCCTGCCGCTCCTACCGCCAGGCGGAATTGCGGATCACCGAGCAGAAGTTGCCGCGGTGGAAATGCGGTTCCTTGTCGGCGATCACATCGGCCTTGACGTTGCCGAAGGTGGTGTCGGGCTTGTGCTTGATGCCGTCATAGAAGGCCTGGATGATGTCTTCCTTGAAGGCCGGCGTCCGTGGGAAGGCTTGCACAACCGTTTCACGCTCCTCGTCGGAATATTGCGCGTGGGTCAGCCCGAGCACGTCCATCTCGACGCCGGCCGTCACCAGCGCCACGACAGGATGCATGTGAACCGGGACGCCCAGCGTGGTGTGCAGCGCAATCGCGGTCCAGACCGTGTAGGCATCCTCCTCGGCAATGCCATGGCTGCGCAGGAAGTCGCGCGCGGCGTGAGCGCCATCGACCTCGAAACGCTCATGCTGGCTTGAGTGACTCGGCATCAGCCCGATGTCGTGGAACATCGCACCGGCATAGAGCAGTTCACGATCGAAGTTGAGCCCGCGATGCAGGCCGGCCAGCGCACCAAAATGATAGACACGGCTCGAATGGTTGAAGAGCAGTTCGGTCTCGGTGTCGTGGATGAAGGTGGTGATGGCGCGCGCCAGTCTGCTGTCGGGAATAGCGGCGGCGTTGGGGATGGTGGCCATGATGTCGTCTCCTGATGATCTGAGGTGACAATCTAGGCGCTATCGGCTATGGCAGAAATTGTTTTGTTGCGATGATTTCTGCCAAAACACTGAGAAAACAGACCTGGAGAGCGGACAGATGGCTTTGCGGATCGGTATCCTCGCCATGGAAGGCGCGCAGTTGCTCGACGTCTCCGGGCCGCTCGATGTCTTCGCCGAGGCCAATCTGCAGGCCGGCCGGCAAGCCTATGTCCTATCGGTCGTTGCAGCGGTGGACGGCCCGGTAACCTGCTCCTCGGGGGCACGGCTGCTGCCTGATTTCGTCATCGGACAGGCTGGCATGCCACGCTTCGACACGATGCTGGTGGCCGGCGCGCCGCATCTGGGACGATCGCGACACAGTGCGCCTGTGCTCGACTGGCTACGCGCCGTCAGCACCACTGCCCGACGCTATGGATCGGTCTGCACCGGCGCCTTCCTGCTGGCGGAAGCCGGCTTGCTCGACGGCCGCCACGCCACCACGCATTGGGCCGTGGCCGACCGGCTCGCCGAGCGCTTTCCCGAGGTGATCCTCGATGTCGACGCCATCCACGCCCGCGACGGCAAGATCAGGACGGCGGCCGGCGTGACCGCCGGACTCGATCTGGCGCTGGCGCTGGTCGAGGAGGATCTCGGCGCCGAGATCGCGCGTCGCGTCGCCGCTCAGCTCGTCATGTATTTTCGCCGTAGCGGCGGCCAGCTTCAGTACAGCCGCAAGGGCGCCGGCAGCCCGACCGGACGGTCGGCGCTGCAACAGGTGCAACGCTGGGTGATCGCCAACCCCGCCGAAGAGCATGGCGTCGATCAGCTCGCCAGCCGCGCCGGCATGAGTTCCGCGCCACTTCGCCCGGCTGTTTCGCCAGGAGGTCGGCATTACGCCGTCAGCCTGGGTCGAGGCGATCCGGGTCGAGGCGGCGCAGCGCCTGCTGGAAACCGGTGCGGCGCCAAAACTGGTCGCCGATCAATGCGGCTTTTCGGACGTCGACACCTTTCGACGCGCCTTCCAGCGCAAGGTCGGGGTGACACCTGCCGCCTACCGGCGCGTTCAGGTCGATGAGACGCAGACCGTGCTTTGAAAGCGCGGCTTGCTTTCGTCTAACCTTCCACTTCGACGGCAACCACCGCCGCGCAATCGCCGGCCTTGACCAGGCCGGGAAAATGCCGCGCCGCCAGCATGCCCGACATTTTTGCCCGGATCTCCTGTGGAGCGACGCCGGTGCGGCCAACGGAATGAATGCGCGCCAGCACCGCGCCTTCTTCGACCGGCTCGCCGAGATCGACCATGGTTTCGATCATGCCGTCGTCTTCGGCGAAGGAGAAGCAATCGCTGGACGGCATGTCCAGCCACTGGGTTCTGCCCTTCTCGACCGCACCGGCGACAATGCCGGCGTGGCGCAGCACATTGAGAATACCGCGCCGTGCGACGCGCACGGTTTGCGCACGCGAGGTGCCGCCGCCGCCAAGCTCGGTGCTGACGAAGACCTTGCCCATTTCCTCGGCCGCCGTGTCGTACATGCCGACCGAGTCGATTTCGATCATGCGCATCGAGAAGGGTGCGGAGAATGCCGCGACCGCGTCAAAAGCTTTCTGCTCCAGCGCCTTGTCGGGCAAAGTGTGGGCCGCGCAGAATGGCACGAAGTCGAGCGTTCTTCCCCCAGAGTGAAAGTCGAAGACGATGTCGGCGCGAGGCAGCAGCTCACGCTGGAAATAGTCGGCGATCTTTTCGGTCACCGTGCCGTCCGGCCGGCCGGGAAAGCTGCGGTTCATGTTGCCCTTGTCGATCGGTGAGGTGCGCGTGCCGGCGCGGAACGCCGGATAATTCATCGCCGGCACGATGATCACGCTGCCGCTGACGTCTTTCGGGTCGAGCGTGCGGGCGAGATCGTAGAGCGCCAGCGGCCCCTCATACTCGTCGCCATGGTTGCCGCCGGAGAGCAGGGCCGTCGGCCCGTTGCCGTTGCGGATGACGCAGATCGGGATCATCACCGAGCCCCACGCCGAATCGTCGCGGCTGTAGGGCAAGCGCAGGAAACCGTGCTGGACGCCGTCACGATCGAAATCGACAGTCGGCGCGATCGGCGATGGGCGGAGGCTGGACATCGGGCTCAATTCTTCACCACCAGTTTGCGCGGCACATTGGCCAGGCACTCTACACCGGTTTCGGTGATCAGGATGGATTCGGTGATTTCCAATCCCATCGTCTCCAGCCACAGGCCGGTCATGAAGTGGAAGGTCATTCCGGGTTTGAGTTCGTTGCGGTCGCCGGGGCGCAGGCTCATCGTGCGTTCGCCCCAGTCCGGCGGATAGGACAGGCCGATCGAATAGCCGGTGCGGTTGTCCTTGACGATGCCGTACTTCTTCAGGACGGCGAAGAAGGCATTGGCGATGTCCTCGCAGGCGTTGCCGGGCTTTGCCGCTGCCAGGCCTGCCTCCATGCCTTCCAGCGTCGCCTTCTCGGCATCGAGGAATTCCTGCGTCGGCTTGCCGAGGAAGACGGTGCGCGACAGCGGGCAATGGTACCTGTTATAGCAGCCGGCGATCTCGAAGAAGGTGCCCTCGCCCCGCTTCATCGGCTGGTCGTCCCAGGTCAGATGTGGCGCCGAGGCATCGACGCCCGACGGCAGCAGCGGCACGATCGCCGGATAGTCGCCGCCAATACCGTCGACGCCGCGCGTGCCGGCATCATAGATCTCGGCGACGAGATCGCATTTGCGCATGCCGATCTCGATCTTGTCGACGATGCGCTGGTGCATCGCTTCGACGATGCGGGCAGCCTTGCGCATATAGTCGATTTCGGTCGGGCTCTTCACCGCGCGCTGCCAGTTGACCAGGGCTGTGGCGTCGACGAAGCGGGCATTGGGCAGATGTTTTTGCAGCGAGGCGAAGGCGGCGGCCGAGAACCAGTAATTGTCCATCTCGACGCCGACGGTGAGCTTGCCCCAGCCGCGATCGGCGAGCACCCTGGACAAGAAGTCCATCGGATGACGCTCGGTCGACTGCACGTAATGGTCGGCATAGCCGACGATGTTGTCATGCGCGAGATAGGCGGTGCGCTTGGCGCCGTTGGCGTCCTGGCCACGGCCGTACCAGACCGGCTCGCCCGACGGGGATACGATGACGGCCTGATGCACATAGAACGACCAGCCATCATAGCCGGTCAGCCAGGCCATGTTGGAGGGGTCGCTGACAACAAGCAGATCGACGCCCTTCACCTCCATGGCTTGCCGCGTTTTGGCGAGGCGATCGGCAAATTCGCCGCGCGAGAATTTCAGGTTTGGTTGCATTGTTCTTGGTCCTCGTTTGTTGGGCCTAGAGCCTGTTTCAACTTCGTTGAATCCGACTCGTCGTCTGTCTCTTGTTTGAGCGTGATCTTTTCGGAAAACCGGTTCCCACTTTTCCGGATCACGCTTTGGCCAGCATCAGCTTTCGAAAATGGTTCCGGCATTGGCCGCCCGAGCCCGGTCGCGGGCGAGCGTGGCGATCGCCGTGTCCTGCACGCCGGTGCCGGTCAGGTCGGCGATGGTTATGTCGCTGGCCGAACGCCGGCCGTGCTTTGCACCGGCGATGATCTGGCCAAGCTCGGTCACTTCGGCGTCGGCTGCCATAACCCCGGCGGCGATGGCATGGTGCAGTTCGCCCAGACGCTGTGTCTGGCGGGCGCTGTCGGCGACATAGAGATCGGCCATGCGCAGGATCGCCGGCGCGATCTCGTTCTTGTGTTCGGCGTCCGAGCCCATGGCGGTAATGTGCTGGCCGGCGGAGACGAAGCCGGCCTTGATCAGCGGCTCTGTCGACGGCGTCGTGGTGACGACGATGTCGGCGCCGGTAGCCGCCTTTGCCGCGTCGGGCTCGGCGCGTACGATGATGCCCAGTTTTTCGCTCAAGCGAGCAGCAGTGGCTTCGGCCTTGGCGGCGTCGCGCGCCCAGATGCGCGCCTCGACGATCGGCCTGACAAGGCGCAGTGCTTCCAATTGCAGGCCTGCCTGCAAACCGGCGCCGAAGATCGCTGCTACAGCGGAGTCTTCGCGCGACAGATGCTTCGCCGCGACCGCGCCTGCCGCAGCGGTGCGGACATCGGTCAGGTAGCCATTATCGAGCAGCAGCGCCTCGACCACACCGGTCTTTGCCGAAAGCAGCACCATCATGCCGCCACCGCTCGGCAGGCCGAGTTTTGGATTGCCGAAGAAGCCGGAGCTGATTTTCACGGCGAAGCCGTCGATACCGGGTACGTAGGCCGACTTCACGTCGACCTCGCCGCGGTGCTCGTGAATATCGAGCCGCAGGATCGGCGGCATCGCCACCGGCAAGGTGGCCAGCGCGCGAAAAGCGTTTTCGACGCAGGCGACGGCATCGAGGTCGAGCGTCACGATCTTGCGCAGTTCTCTCTCGGTGAGGATCGTCATCCGGCTCATGCGGCACGCTCCGCTATCGCGTCGCCGCAGATGATCTTGCGGTGCGCATTCATGTCGATGTTGCGGCCGGAGAGAAGAACCACCACCGGTCCGTTTGCCTTGACCTTGCCGGCGAGCAGCGCGGCGATGCCGACCGCGCCGGCGCCTTCGACGATCTCGCGCTCCTCAGCGTAGGCATGGCGGACGCCGGCGGCTATCTCGTCCTCGCTGAGCAGAATGACGTCGTCGAGCAGGTCGCGGCACATGGAAAAGGTCAGCCTGTTGTCGAGGCCGATGCCGCCGCCGAGCGAATCCGCCAGCGTCGGCAGTTCTTCCACCAGCACAGGCCGGCCGGCATCGAGGCTCGCTTTCATCGCCGCACCACGCGCCATCGAAACGCCGATGACTTTTGTACCGGGGCTGATGCCCTTGATGGCGGCTGCGACGCCCGAGGCCAACCCACCGCCGGAGAGCTGCACCAGGATGAGAGCAGCGTCCGGGACCTGCTCGATCATCTCCAGCCCGAGCGTGCCTTGCCCGGCGATGATGGCGGGGTGGTCGAAGGGCGGCAGCATCACCAATCCCTCTTGCGCCACCAGCCGCTCGACCTCCTGCTGGGCGTCATCCTGGCTGTTGCCGACGATGCGAATTTCGGCGCCGAGCCGGCGGATTTCGTCGAGCTTGTTCTGAGGCACCAACCGCGACATGCAGATCACCGCGCGCATGCCTTCGAGCTTTGACGCATGGGCAAGCGCCCGGCCATGATTGCCGGTCGATGCCGCGACTACGCCGCGTGCCTTTTCTTCCGCGCTCAGCGAAGCGATGGCATTCGAGGCGCCACGCAGTTTGAAGCTGCCGGTGGTCTGGCGGTGTTCGAGCTTGAGGTGGATGGGGAGGCCGAGACGCTCCGACAGGCTATGGGACAATACGGCTGGGGTCCGCTCGATCTTGTTGGCGATACGGTCACGAGCGATACGGATGTCCTGAAGGGCGACGGCGCTCGTCATCGGGCGACCCCCTCTGGCCTGCCGGCCATCTCCCCCTCGAGGGGGGAGATCAGCAGCTTCGCCGCTGCCACTCTTCCTGCGACGTCAGTAATTGGCGAAAGCCGCGCGGCAGCCAATCTCCCCCCTCGAGGGGGAGATGGCCGGCAGGCCAGAGGGGGTCGCTCGTGCATGCAGGACATGGTCTTACTGCACCAGCGGCAACGTCATCAGCCGCCCGAATTCGGGATGAGCCGTCTCGTCACCACACAGCCGCAAACAATTCCAGGCGCTGGCCTGGTTGCTGGTCACCACCGGGCGGCCGATCGCTTCTTCCATGCCGATCACCGCGAGCGCACCGCGCAGTGCCGTGCAGGACACGAACAATGCGTCAGCCTGCGCGTGTGTTGCCTCGCGCGCCAGATTGACAAGCGTCGCCGGCGGAATGCGTGCCATCTCGCGGTCGTCCTCGAAACCGAGACAGGTGAAGCTGGCGATCTCGAAACCCCGCGCCGCGAAATAGGCCGCCATCGGCCTGGAGGTTTCGACCGTATAGGGGGTGAGGATGCTGATCTTTTTCGCCCCGAGTACCTTCAGCCCACGCACGCCCGCCATTGGCGGCGTGACGACGGGAACACCGGGCTTGGCGGCCTGGATCGCCGCCTCGATCTCGGCGTCGCCGATCACCACCGAGGCCGAGGTGCAGGAATAGCAGATGGCATCGAGTGGCTCGTCGGGCAGGATGAGCGCCGCGCCCGCGGTCAGCGCCGGCTGCATCTTGCGCAAGTTTTCCGGCGTCGTCGGGTTGGCATAGGGAATGCGCGCGACATAGACGCCGATGCGCTCGCTGGCCACCATGCGGCGAAAATCCGGCTCGCTGGTGTGGTCGGTGGCAAGGATGATCAGGCCGACGCGCCGCTCGAGCGGGCGGTCATCGAGCGTGGGCCGTTTCGGGTGGACCTTGATCTCGGGCAAGGGTTTCACGAACTACCTCTCGATCTTGCCGTAGCGGCGTTCCAGCCAGCGCAGCAGCACGACCGAGCAAAGACTGATGGCGAGGAAGAAAGCGCCGACCAAAGTGATCGGCTCGATGTAACGATAGTAGGTGTTGGCGACGCTCTTCGCCTGGTTCATCAGCTCCAGCACGGTGATCGCCGACAGCAACGGCGTCTCCTTGAACATGGCGATGAAGTAATTGGCCAGCGCCGGGATCATCGGCGGGATGGCCTGCGGAATGATGATGTGCGTCCAGGTCTGCGTGGCGCTGAGATTGCAGGCCTTGGCGGCTTCCCACTGGCCGCGCGGCACATTGTCGATGCCGGCGCGGTAGACCTCGGCCGTATAGGTGCCGTAATGCAGCCCAAGCCCTATGACACCGGCGACGAGCGGCGGCAGAAGAATGCCGATGTCGGGCAGCACGTAGAAGATGAAATAGAGCTGCACCAGAAGCGGTGTGCCGCGGATGAATCGGCCGCCCAGCCGACGGTGCGCGACAGGGCCTTGTTGGGCGAGCGGCGTGCGAGCGCAATGCCAAGCCCGACGATCGCCGCCAGCACCGAGCCGAGCAGCGTCGCCAGGATGGTGATCTTCACCCCCTGGATCAGCGTCGGCAGGATCTGCCGAACAAAATCCCAATCCCATTCCATCAGCAGGTCCGATTTATCAGAAGGGTATTGGCCATCAGACGCGCACCCCATCAAGGCCACGCGCCAGCCGGCGCTCCAGCGAGCGCACGCCCCACGAGATGAGCAGCGCCAGGATGAAATAGATGATCAGGATGGTGGTGAACGGCACCATGGTGTTGCCAGTCTGGGCACGCACCACCTGGGCCTGAAAAGTGAGGTCGGCGAGCGAGATCAGCGAGACGACCGATGTGGCCTTGAGCAGTTCGATGGCGTTGTTGCCGAAGGTCGGCAGCATCACCAGAAATGCCTGCGGCAGGATGACGTGACGCATGCCTTGCCAGCGGCCGAGATTGAGCGCGATGCAGGCTTCGTGCTGTTCGCGGCCGATCGATTGCACGGCGCCGCGCACCACCTCGGCGGCATAGGCGCCGACATTGAGGCCCAGCGCCAGCACGCCGGCCTGCAGCGGAGTCAGTTCGAGGCCAATCAGCGGCAGCACGAAATAGGCGAAGAACAGCTGCACGAAGATCGATGTGCCACGGAAGAATTCGATATAGGCGGTGGCCAGCGCCCGCAGCGCGAAGAAGCGCGACAGCCGCCCCATGCCGGCAAGAAAGGCCATGATCAGGGCAAGCACCGATCCCATCAGCGTCAGCTCGATGGTGACAAGCGCTCCCTGCAATATCAGGCCGAGATAGCCGGACCACTGGGTCATCTGGGTTCCAACGTTTCATTTTAGCCCCTTCTCCCCGTTTACGGGGAGTTGAGGAGCGGTCCGCGTAGCGGGCGAAAAGCCAATTGCTTGGCTTTTCGAGCGACGAAAGCCGGCAGGCAGATGAGGGGCAGCGCTAGCTTCTCCAAACTTGGCGCCGCCCCTCATCCGCCCCTTCGGGGCACCTTCTCCCCGTGAACGGGGAGAAGGCAAAAATCACTTCGCCGAGCAGAGCTTGTCGCGTGTCGTCGACATCGCGGCAGCCGCCGAGAAGCCGTAGGGCTCGATGATCTTGGCGAACTCGCCGGATTTCTTCATCTTGGCGAGCTCGACGTCGAAGGCATCGCGCAGCGCCTCGTCGCCCTTCTTGAAGGCGGCGCCGTCGCAATAGACTGGCGCGCCCTGCACGGGCGCGATGACTTCGAGGCTCGGATCATTGGCCTTTTTCATCAGATCGTTGATCGACAGGACCGGCAGCGAATAGGCGTCGATGCGGCCGTCCTGCACCATCTTCAGGCCGCTCTGGCCATCCGGCACAACGATGACACGTTCGCGCGGCACCCCCGCATTGAGCGCCAGCTTCTCCTCGGTGCCGCCGCCCGGCGCGCCGATCGTGGCGGTCGTGTCCTTGGCGACGTCCTCGTAGCTCTTGAAGCCTTTCGGATTGCCTTTCTTCACCAGCATCGCCTCAGCGTCGCACAGCACCGGCTCGGAATAGGCGACCGCGGCGCAACGCTCCGGCTTCATGAACAGGCCGGCGGTGACGACATCGAAACGGCCGGCCTTCAGGCCGGGGATCATGGCGCCATATTCGGAGATCGAGGCGACGATGTCGCCAACGCCGAGGCGTTTGAAGATCTCGCGCGCCACGTCGGGCGCCGCGCCCGAAACCTTGCCGTCGGCGGCAACCGCCGTGTAGGGCGGCTCGTTGGCGATGGCGACGCGGGCGAAGCCCTGTGCCTTCAACTGCTCGAGTTTGCTGTCGTCGGCCGAACCCGCGGTCGAGGCGGCCAGCACCGCCGTCAGTGCAAGGCCGGCGACGCCGGCCAGAATGCCAAGTTTCTTCATTGTTCCCAACTCCTTGTTTCTTGTCTTGGTTTGTTCGAGGCAGCTTTCCGCCCCTTGAGGACGGCGTTGTCGCCTCGGGCATGACGGTCAGACGCGATGTCCGGCCGCGATGATCTTCTTAAGGAAGCCTTGCGTGCGCTCCTGCTTGGGATTGCGGAAAATCTCGTCGGGTTTGCCTTCCTCGACGATTTTGCCGCGATCGAAGAACAGCACCCGGTCGGCGAAGTCGTGGGCAAACCCCATCTCGTGCGTGACCAGCAGCATGGTCATGTCGGTCTCCGCGCAGAGCCGCCACAGGACGTTGAGCACCTCCTCGACCAGTTCGGGGTCGAGCGCCGACGTCACCTCGTCGAACAACATGATCTTGGGCTGCAAAGCGAGCGCCCTGGCGATCGCCACGCGCTGTTTCTGGCCGCCGGACAGCTGCGCTGGCATCGCCTTGGTCTTGTCGGCCATGCCGACCATGTCGAGCAGTTCCATCGCCCGCTTCTCGGCGGCGGCTCGCGGCGTGCCCTTGGTCAACATCGGCGCCAGCGTCACATTGTCGATGACGCTCTTGTGCGGAAACAGGTTGAACAACTGGAAGACCATGCCGATCTTCTGCCGCATCCTGGCCAGATGCCGCTCGTCGGCCGGCAGCAGCTGGCCATTGCGCTCCATGTGGTAGAGTTGCTCGCCTTCGATCTGGATGTGGCCGCCATCGATGCGCTCCAGCGTCATCAGGATGCGCAGGATCGTCGTCTTGCCCGAGCCGGACGGGCCGATCAACGCTAGCTTCTCGCGCGGCATGACCTGCATCGACAGGCCGTCGAGCACCTTGAAGCTGCCGAAGCTCTTCGAGATGCCGTCGATCTTGATGATAGGCGCGGTTGCGGACAAATGAATTTCCCCGTGCTGGAGAAGCCTGTGCCCTTAACGATGCGGAACGCGCAAAATCATGTCAATTGGGAAAATAATATCATGACAATTATTCTGATTCCGCACAATTTCCGAGCAACACTGGCCTAGATGGCGAGCAGCAGGTGCTCCGGATCGCCAAGCAACAGCTTGGTGACAACGCCGAGGCCGGCGCGCAGTTCCCCTTCGGTGGTCGAGCCCAGCGAGATGCGCACCGCCGGATGCCATGGCGCGTCGGAAATGCGGAAGGAGGTGCCCGGCGCGATCGCCACGCCTTGCAGCCGCGCCTGGGCGACAAAACCCTCCTCGGCACGGTCATCGGGCAGTTGCAGCCAGATATGCAGCCCGTCGCGCCGAGCACGATAGTCGATCCCGGCAAGCACCTCGGCGGCGATATCCTGCCGCCGCCGCAGCGCGGCGCGCTGCCAACGGACAAGCTCCATCGCCGTGCCGTCGGTTACCCATTTGGTGGCGATCTCCGCCACCAGCGGCGTTGCCATCCAGTTGGAAACCAGGTGCCGGTTGGCGACGGCGGCAACGTAGCGGTCGGGCGCCGCGAGATAGCCGATGCGCAGGCCAGGCACGGTGATCTTGGTGAAGGAGGTGACGTAGAGCGTGCGTTCCGGCGCGAAAGCCGCGACTGGCGGCGGCCGGTCCTCGACCAGCGGCCCCAGCACATCGTTCTCGATGATGGCGATGTCATGCTTGCGCGCAACTGCTGCGATTTCTTCGCGCCGCCGTGCATCCATCAGGGTTGCCGTCGGATTGATCACCGAGGGCTGCACGAACACGGCGCGGATGTCTGACAGCCGACAGGCCTCGTCCAGCGCCTCGGGGATCAGGCCGTTGTCGTCGATCGGCAGGCCTTCGAGGTTGAAGCCGAGATAGCGCGCCAGCGGCACCAGCGTGTGGTGGCCGATCGCCTCGGTGGCGACGGTGGATCCCGGCGGCGCCACGCTCATCAGCGCCACCGTCATGCCGGCGGTGGCGCCATTGGTCAGGCTGATGTTCTGCGCGGAGACATCCAGCCCGCACAGTTTCAGCCATTCGACGGCGACCGCTCGATGGCGCGGGAACACCATGTTGGGCCGGAACGACAGCGCCGAACTCGACGGCAGGTTCTCGGCCAGCCAGCCCAATGCCTGCTTCAGCCGCTCCAAATGCATCGGCTCGCAGACCGGCTTCAGGATCGAGAGGTCGATGACCTCGCCGAGGCGCTCCGGCAGATAGGGCGGTTCAGGCTCGCGGCGTTGGGTCTGCACGAAGCTGCCGCGGCCGATCTCGCCCGAAATCAGGCCGCGCCGGATCAATTCCTCATAGGCGCGGCTGACCGTCTGCACTGACAGTTTGAGATCGTCAGCCAGCCGGCGATGCGTCGGCAGCCGCGCGCCATTGGCCAAACGCCCGTCATGGATGGCCCGCGCGAACTGGTCGGCCAGCGATTGATAGGCTGGCCGCCGGATGAGCGCGGGATCGGGTTGCCACAATGTCATGACTTATTAGAGATCGAAATCAGTGCAATTGACAATCGAAATAATGCGCCGTCATGGTACTGTGGACGAAAAAGTGGGCGCTGATGACTGCTGCGAAACTCGACCCGATCGACCTCAAAATCCTCGATGCCATCCAGCGCGACGGACGCATCACCAAGCTGGCGCTGGCCGAGCAGGTCGGGCTGTCGCCGACACCGTGCTGGATGCGGCTGCGCAAGCTGGAGAAGGCCGGCATCGTCTCGGGCTATCACGCCCGCATCGCCATGCGCGTCGTGGCGCCGGTCGCCACCGTGCTGATGGAGGTGACGCTGGCCAGTCACCGCCAGGCCGATTTCGACCGCTTCGAGCGCGTCATCCGCGATATCCCCGAAATTGTCGCCTGCTGGTCGGTGGGCGGCGGCGTCGATTATGTCTTGAAGGTGATGGCGCGAGACATCGATGCCTACCAGCGATTGGTCGACGGCTTGCTCGAGCGCGAAATCGGCATCGACCGCTACTTCACCTACATCGTCATCAAGACGGTGAAGGACGATATTGCGCTGCCCATAGCCGACCTGTTGCCGGCATCGCCGTAGCGCCGGAGAGATCGTCTGCCCGACCGACGCAATAAGAGAGACTCTCTATCAACGCGCTCCCAAACAGCCTCTCTGTCTGCTCGTGGTGGATAGTCTCCCGGCATCAGACCGAACCGGGAGGCTTCGACCATGTCCGCGCATTTCGCCCGCTCGCATCGCCATGAAGCTCTTGACCGCCTTGCCGACCGCCGGCTGCTGCGCGAACTTGCCTATGTCGACGGGCACTGGACGGCAAGCGAGGCGGCCGAAAGTTTTGAGGTCACCGATCCGGCCACCGGCACCACTGTCGCCTTCGTTGCCGCACTGGATGCGCGGCAAACGACGAGAGCGATCGATGCCGCCGCCCGCGCCTTCCCGGCCTGGCGGTCGCTGCTGCCGCAGGAGCGGTCGAAAATTCTGCGAAAATGGTTCGAGCTGATCATCGCCGCGAAAGACGACCTCGCTTTGCTGATGACGCTGGAGCAGGGCAAGCCGCTGCAGGAATCGCTCGGCGAGATCGATTATGCCGCCTCCTTCGTCGAGTGGTACGCAGAAGAAGCCAAACGTCTGAACGCCGAGAGCGTCACCAGCCATCTGCCGAACGCGGAAATGATGGTGCGGCGTGAGCCGCTCGGCGTCGTCGGTGTCGTGACGCCGTGGAATTTCCCCTCGGCCATGCTGACCCGCAAGGCGGCCGCTGCTCTCGCCGCCGGCTGCACCGTTGTCGCGCATCCCTCCTCGGAAACGCCGCTGTCGGCGCTGGCGCTGGCTGAACTTGGCGAACGTGCCGGCCTGCCCGCCGGCGTCTTCAACATCGTCACCGGCAAGGCCGCGACGATCGTCGGCCGGATGTGCGAGGACCCACGCGTCCGCGCCATGAGTTTTACGGGCTCGACCGAGATCGGCAGGCTGATCGCCGCCCAGAGCGCGCCAACGATGAAGCGGCTGGTGATGGAGCTTGGTGGCCACGCACCGCTTATCGTGTTTGCCGACGCGGACCTCGACAAGGCGGTCAGCATCGCCATCGACGCCAAATTCGCCACATCGGGCCAGGACTGCCTTGCCGCCAACCGCATCTATGTCCAGCGCCCGCTCTACGATCGCTTCTGCGCCGCCTTCGCCAGGCGCATCGAGGCGCTGCGGATCGGCAATGGACTCGCCGACAAGATTGATATCGGGCCGCTGATGCATGAGCGCGCCGTGGCGAAGGTCGAGGAGCAGGTCGCCGATGCCATCGCTCATGGCGCGCGCTGCCTCGCCGGTGGCAAGCGCCATCAGGCCGGGCCGCTGTTCTACCAGCCGACGCTGCTGGCCGATGTTTCCGACT
The DNA here is from genome assembly GCF_056174585.1 of Mesorhizobium kamtschaticum. Taxonomy (NCBI): domain Bacteria; kingdom Pseudomonadati; phylum Pseudomonadota; class Alphaproteobacteria; order Hyphomicrobiales; family Phyllobacteriaceae; genus Mesorhizobium; species Mesorhizobium kamtschaticum. Next base: position 6,440,620 of record NZ_CM149691.1, read on the forward strand.
TGGCGCTGATCATGCGCGAGGAGACTTTTGGGCCGGTCGCCGCCGTCACGCCTTTCGACAGCGAGGACGAGGTGATCGCCCGCGCCAATGCCACCGAATATGGCCTGGTCGCCTATGTCGTGACCGAGAACGGCGCGCGCCAACAGCGGATGGGCCGCGCGCTCGACTATGGGATGGTCGCCATCAACCGCGTCAAGATCACCGGCGCGCCGATTCCGTTCGGCGGCGTCAAGCAATCCGGCATCGGCCGCGAAGGCTCGCGCCATGGCCTCGAAGCTTTCACCGATCTAAAATATCTCTGTTTAGATGTGGCTTAGACCCCACCCGGATTTCTCAAGGAGTCAAAAGAATGCTCGACCAGTCCAATGAACTCGCCGCCTGGGATCGCGACCACTTCTTCCATCCCTCGACCCATATGGGCACGCACGCGCGCGGCGAAAGCCCAACGCGCATCATGGCCGGTGGTGAAGGCGTCACCGTCTGGGACAACAATGGCAGGAAGAGCATCGATGCCTTCGCCGGCCTCTATTGCGTCAATGTCGGCTATGGCCGCCAGAAGATAGCCGACGCCATCGCCACCCAGGCAAGCAACCTCGCCTACTACCACGCCTATGTCGGGCACGGCACCGAGGCCTCGATCACTTTGGCCAAGATGATCATCGACCGCGCGCCCAAGGGTATGAGCAGAGTCTATTTCGGCCTCTCCGGTTCGGACGCCAACGAAACCAACATCAAGCTGATCTGGTACTACAACAACGTGCTCGGCCGGCCGGAGAAGAAGAAGATCATCTCGCGCTGGCGCGGCTATCACGGCTCGGGCGTGATGACCGGTTCCCTGACCGGGCTCGACCTGTTCCACAACGCTTTCGACCTGCCGCGCGCGCCGATCCTGCACACCGAGGCGCCCTATTACTTCCGCCGCGCCGATCGCTCGATGAGCGAGGAGCAGTTCTCGCAGCATTGCGCCGACAAGCTCGAGGAGATGATCCTGGCCGAAGGGCCCGAAACTGTCGCCGCCTTCATCGGCGAGCCGATCCTCGGCACTGGCGGCATCGTGCCGCCGCCGGCCGGCTACTGGGAGAAAATCCAGGCGGTACTGAAAAAGTATGACGTGCTGCTGGTCGCCGACGAGGTGGTCACGGGCTTCGGCCGGCTGGGCACCATGTTCGGCTCCGACCATTACGGCATCAAGCCGGACCTGATCACCATCGCCAAGGGCCTGACCTCGGCCTATGCGCCGCTGTCGGGCGTCATTGTCGCCGACAAGATGTGGCAGGTGCTGGTGCAGGGTTCCGACAAGCTCGGTTCGCTCGGCCATGGCTGGACCTATTCGGCGCATCCGATCTGCGTTGCCGCCGGCGTCGCCAATCTCGAACTGATCGACGAGATGGACCTGGTGACAAATGCCAGGGAGACCGGCGCCTATTTCCGCGCCGAACTGGCCAAGGCCGTCGGCGGGCACAAGAACGTTGGCGAGGTGCGCGGCGACGGCATGCTGGCGGCGGTCGAGTTCGTCGCCGATCGGGATGACCGGGTGTTCTTCGACGCTTCGCAGAAGATCGGACCGCAAGTGGCGACAGCGCTGGCCGCAAGCGGCGTTATCGGCCGCGCCATGCCGCAGGGCGACATCCTTGGCTTTGCGCCGCCGCTTTGCCTGACCCGTGAAGAAGCCGATATCGTCGTGTCGAAGACGGCCGATGCGGTGAAAAGCGTGTTTGCCAATCTCTGAGATCGACACATGAATGCCAGAACCCTCCCCGCCTCCATGGCCGCCGTGCTGCTCACCGGGCACGGCGGACCGGAAAAGCTCGTCTACCGCACCGATGTGAAAGTGCCCTCGCCTGCTGCAGGGGAAGTGTTGGTCAAGGTCAGTGCCTGCGGAATGAACAACACCGATGTCTGGGTGCGCCAGGGCGCCTATGGCACGGAAGAGGACGCCGCCGCCGTGTCGACCTGGCGGAGGCAGGGCAACACGCTTGTTTTCCCGCGCATCCAGGGCGCCGACACGGTCGGTCATATCGTGGCCATCGGTGAAGGCGTCTCACCTGATCGGATCGGCGAGCGGGTGATGGTCGATTTCTCCATCTACAATCGCGATGACGATTCACTCGCCGACATCGACTATATGGGCCATGGCCGCGATGGCGGTTACGCCGAGTACCAGACCGTGCCGGCGCAGAATGCGCATGTCGTCGACACGGATATGAGCGATGTCGAACTCGCCACCTTCTGCTGTGCCTATCTGACTGGCGAACAGATGCTGGAACGCGCCGCACTCAAGACAGGCGAGCGCGTGCTGGTCACCGGCGCCTCGGGCGGTGTCGGCTCCGGCATCGTGCAACTGGCGCGGGCACGCGGCGCGATCCCCTATGCAATCGTCGGCAAGGGCAAGGAACAGGCGGTGCGCGACATCGGCGCCGAGGCGGTGATCACCCGCGGCGGCGCCGACCTGCCGCAAGCCGTGACTGAGGCGACCGGCGGCAAGCCGATCGACGTCGTCGCCGACCTCGTCGGCGGCGCGATCTTCAACGACCTGCTGCGTATCCTGCGGCCCGAGGGCCGCTACACCACCGCCGGCGCGATCGCCGGCCCGGTTGTGCAGCTTGATCTCAGGACCATGTATCTCAAGCAGTTGCAACTGCATGGCTCGAGCCAGGGCACGCGCGCCGATTTCCGGCGGATCGTTGGATACATCGAGGCGAAAAAGATCCGGCCACTTGTCGGCGGCGTCTACAGGCTCTCCGATTTTCATCAAGCGCAGGCCGATTTCATCGCCAAGGATTTTGTCGGCAAGCTGGTGGTGGTGCCCGACGCCGTCGCGGAGCGGTCGGCGTAGTTCAGAAATCCAGGCATCCTCGCTTCTGCCCGCTGCCATAATCGGAATGGCTTGCAGTCCAGCCGGCAAGCCGCCACAAACGGTGACGCCCGCCGCGCCGCCGGTCCGGGCCTCTGGTCACAGGATACAGGCGAGACATGACAGCCCGGATGATACTGCTCGACGCCAAGCCACTTGGCGTGGCTGATGTCGCCGAGATCGCACGCCGCAACGCCCGGCTGATGCTGGGCGAAGACGCGATGCGCCGCGTCCAGGCGAGCCGCGCCCTCATCGAACATCTCACTGGGCTTGGCAAACCGATGTACGGCGTCACCACGGGCCTCGGCGCTTGCGTCGACACGCCGCTGGCGCAGGCCGACCTGATCGCCTTCCAGCACAGCGTGCCGCTTAGCCACAGCATGGGCATCGGACCGGCGCTGCCGACCGAGGCAGTGCGGGCGATGATGACCGCGCGCATTTCAGGCATGGCCGCCGGCGGCACCGGCACTTCCGAACGCGTGGTCATGGGTCTGGTGGCGGCGCTCAATGCCGGCGTCCATCCTGTGATCCCGACCTGGGGATCGATCGGCGCGGCGGACCTCGCCCATCTCGGCCACATGGCAAGGTCGTTGCGCGGCGATGGCGAAGCGGAATTCCTGGGCAGGATCATGCCCTCCGCCGAAGCGCTCGCTCTCGCCGGGCTCGAGCCGCTCGACCTGCGCGAAAAGGACGGCCACGCCATCATCGTCGCCAACAGCCTGTCAACCGGAACGGCGTGCCTGTGCCTCGAAGACGTCGCCCATCTCATCGACTGGGCGATGGCAGCCGTCGCCCTCAACTATGAGGCGTTCCGCTCTTCTCTCACCGCGATCGACGAAGATGCCCTCGCCGCGCGGCCGGCGTTCGGCCAGCGCGAGATCGGCGCGCGGCTACGCACGGAGCTTTCGGGCAGTGGCCTGTGGAAGGACAAGGCGGCGCGGCGCCTCCAGGATCCGCTCAGCTATCGCTGCGTGCCGCAGGTCTGGGGAGGGCTGCTGCATACCTTCGAGCAGGCAAGGCTGGCGACCGAGATCGAACTGACCCATTCGGGCGACAACCCCGTGATCCTGGCCGAGGGCGAACGGGTGATTTCCAACGGCAATTTCGACCTCACGGCGATGACGCTGGCTTTTGAACAGCTCGGCCAGGCGCTCGCACATTGCGCGGTCGGCACCGCCAACCGTTGCATGAAGCTGATGTCGCCGACGATCGCCGACCTGCCGCGCTTCCTGTCGGCGAGAGGCGGCAGCCGCCAGGGCTATGCGGAACTGCAGAAACCATTGTCCGCGCTGGAAGCCGAGATCCGGCATCTCGCCAATCCGATGTCGCTCAGCCCGCTCGCGGTTTCGGATGGCATCGAGGATCAGTCGTCGATGGCGCCCAGGGTGGTGGCCAAGACCGCCGAGATCATCGAGCGCATGCGCTATCTCGTGGCTATGGAGCTGATCTTCGCGGCGACGGGCGTCGAGTTGCGCGGTGTCGTCGACAGCGTGGGCGAAGGACCGCAGCGCACCTTCGCCGCGGTGCGCGCGCTTGTCAGCCCGCTCGACGACGACCGCGAGATGAGCACCGACATGACGCGGATGGCGCGGATGGTGGCGGGACCAAGATACTGAGCGAGGCTCCCATCCGACAGCTGCCGTTTTTAAATCCGCGCGGCGGCAGGCCGATATTATTGATAAGGCCCCCTGAGATTCAGCTTCTCGGCCAGAAGGCAAAAACGGTCGATCAGCCGGACGAGCTCTTCGCCCTGTTCGGCGACGATCGTGCCGCGCTCGGCGGGCGGCGTGTCCGACAGCGCCTTCCACAGCCGGCTTTGCCGACCACAGACATCCGCCAGCTCGGAGCGGTCGTTGGCGGTCAATTTCAAAAGGTGATCCGCCGTCACCGGTCCGATGCCAGGGGGCGTCGTCGCTCCAAAGGAAAGATAGCCCGGCGGCACGTTGCCTTTCGCGTTGGTCACCGATTTGCGGCAGATGACATCGAACAGCTGGTCGACGGCCTGTTTGGCACCGGCGACACGTGACGGATGGTCCGTATCGGCCGCGGCGTGCGGCAGAAGTTCGAGTTTGTCGCCATGCCTTTCGACGAGGTCGAGATAAGGCAGCATCGGACCGGAAAGACGTCCGGTCGAGGCATCCCTGAACAGGTCGGCATCGATGGCGGCGTGGCGCAGCTGCCCTGCGTCCAGCGCGTCGCCAAGGGCCGCAACATCGACAAGCTCGCCGCGATCGTAGTTGACTAGTACCGCGCCCTTGTTCATGCGTGACAGGACGTCCTTGCCTATGATGCCGGCATTGGCGTAGCGGCCGGTTTGCGCATCCTGCTTGCCCAGGCCGACATGGACGCTCAGCACATCGGCGCCTTCTGCCGCATCGATGAGGTCTGGCGCAAAGGCAAAACCTTCGGCTTCCACCCAGTCCCGATGTCGCGGCCGTGCATGGATCACCACGCGCATGCCGAAGGCGCGGGCGAGCTTGGCGACCTCGCGGCCGATATTGCCGTAGCCGATGATTGTGATCGTCTTGCCTTCGAGCTTTTCGGTGGGGAAATCGCGCAGCTCACGGCCGGTGTCGAAATCGCCGCGCGCCACCCGCTCGTGAAGCCTGTCGACCGGAAGATCCGGCAGCACTTTCAGGATCGCCTTCATCACCATCTGCGCCGTGGCGCGGCTGTTGATGCCGGGCGTGTTCATCAGCACGGCAGTGCCGCCCTCGCCGCTGCCGCCGCCCCATGAGCGCGAGCCCATATTGCCGGTGCCGGCGCCGATCCGAACGCCGGCCAGCGGAAAGACAGTTTCTGCGGGCAGAAAAGTCGCGGCGGCGATGACGGCGTCATAGCGGCCGTCACCCGCGGCTTCGATCAGCTCTTCGCGCGTGCTGAGATCCGGCTGGTAGAAGAAATGCACCCGGCCCTGTTCGAGGCCTGCTTTGTCGCCAAGCGCTGTTGCATGGAAGCGGCCGCCCTTGGCCTCGATATGGGCGCGCACTTCACTCGGGTCAGGCTTGCCGTCGGCTCCGAAGCGCAGGCCGACCAGATCGCAGATCAGCGCGGCGTAGACGCGCTGCGGGTCGATCGGCTCCACGGCCTGTGAACTGGTGTTTGCGGTCACGTCGTTTCCCTCGTGCAAGAACGGCAGGCCCGCTGCGGCAGCAGCCTGAATAATCAGAACCTATCCGCCCGGAAGGGTGTCAGATCGATCACCGGCGGCAAACCGGCGGCAAGTTGCGACACGATCTTACCGGTGACGGCACCGCCAATGAGGCCTTGATGGCCGTGACCAAAGGCGTAGATGACGTTTTTCGCCCGTGATGCCCGGTCTATCACCGGAATGCTGTCGGGCGTTCCCGGCCGATGCCCCATCCAGCGCGTGACCTCGCCGACCTCCAGCTTCCTGAACATCGGTCTCGCCTGCTTCAGGAGAACATCCGCCCGGTTCATGTTCGCGGGCGCCTTCAGGCCGGCGAATTCGACATTGCCGGCGATCCGCAGTCCATCCTCCATCGGCGAAGCGACGAATTTGCGGTCGGCCGAAATGGTCTGGATGCGCAGGCCGGTATCGGCCCCCTTGACCATGATGTGGTAGCCACGCTCGCTCTCGAGCGGAATGCGGTCGCCGAGCTTGCGGGCGAGATCGCCCGACCAGGCGCCGGCGCACAGCACCACGGTTTCGACCGGCATGCGCCCACCGCCTTCCAGCCGCAACGCCGAGGGACCGTTGGGGGCCATGTCGAAGCCGATCACCTTCGCCCTGATGAAGCGGGCACCCTGGCGCGCAGCATGTTCGGCAAGCCTGGCGACAAGCCGACCAGGATTGGGGCACTGCCCTTGCTCGGGCAGATAAACGGCGCTCTTGAAAATCGGCGCCAGGGCCGGTTCGAGCTGGCGGATTTCGTCGGCATCGAGGATGTCGACCTTTACGCCATGCTCGCGCCGCAGCCCGAGGCCATAAGCCCCCTTCGACGGCCCGTCGGCGGTTTCATGGACGAAGAGCTGGCCGCGTTTCTGCAACAGATCCTCGCAGCCGGCCGCCTTGATCAATGGCTCGTAGCAGTCGAATGTGTAGCGGTGCAGCGAGCGCATCGCCGCTGATATCTCCTCGACGCGCGGCTGGCGGCTGGCGGCGAGGAAGCGCAGCAGCCAGGGCAGCGCATGCGGCAGATAGGCCAGCCGCACGATCAACGGACCTTCCGGGTCCATCAGCCATTTCGGCACGTTGCGCAGCACGCCCGGCATCGAGTTCGGGATGCACGACCCCGGGCAGATGCCGCCGGCATTGCCGAAGGAGCATTGCTCCTCAGATCCTGGCAAGGCCGGATCGACCATTTCGACGGCAAAACCCTGCTCGAGCAGATAGTTTGCGGTACAGACGCCGATGATGCCGGCGCCAATGACCGTCACCTTGCCGCGCGGCGTGCCTGTCGATGTCATGGCGATCGATCCGGATTTTTGCCGATCAGGGCGCGATCGCGCTTGGCGTGCCGGCGCGGAAGGCCGGCAGCGAACGTGCCACCATCTGCTGCAGCATGCGGAAGTCGGAGAGATAGGCCATGAAGCGATAGCCCATCTTGCGCATGTCGACGCCATAGGCGACCGAGCCGCAATGGATGCCCGGGATGACGCCGGCTTCCTTGCATTTGGCGGCAATGTATTCGATCGCCTCGTAGACGGCAGGATAGCGCGGATCGAAGCCGGGCGCCTCGCCCATGGTGACCGCGAGGTCCGACGGACCGACGAAGATGGCGTCGAGGTTCGGCGTCTTCAGTATGTCTTCCAGGTTCTTCACCGCCTGCTCGCTCTCGATCATCGCCATGGTGATGATGGTGTCGTTGGCGTGCTGGAAATAGTCGGCGCCGGCGTAGAGCGAAGCGCGCAGCGGCCCGACGCTGCGGCCGCCCTTGGGGAAATAGCGGCAGGCCTTGACGAAGGCGTCCGCTTCCTCGGCGGTATTGACCATCGGGCAGATCACGCCATAGGCGCCGGCATCGAGCACCTTGCCGATGATCGCCGGATCATTCCACGGCACGCGCACCATCGGCGTCGTATCGGTCGTCGAGATCGCCTGCAGCATCGGTACGGCGTCGACATAGTCGGTCGCGCCATGCTGGAGGTCGACCGTCAGCGCGTCCCAGCCCTGCTGGGCCATCAGTTCCGCCGAGATCGACGACGGAATGCCGAGCCAGCCCGTGACCACTTCGCCGCCGGCGGCCCAGATGTCCTTCACCTTGTTCTTGCGCATAGTCTTGAGGTCCTTTGCTATTGTCGGGAATTCAAAATCAGGTCCGCCGCTTTTTCAGCGATGGCGATGGTCGTGATGTTGGTGTTGGCGGCGACGATCGTCGGCATGATCGAGGCGTCGACGACGCGCAGGCCCTGCACGCCGCGCACGCGGCACTCGGCGTCCAGCACCGCCAGCGGGTCGTTGTCGGCGCCCATCTTGCAGGTGCCCGAGACATGCCAGCCCGACCAGACGGATTGCTTGACCCAATCGGCGATCAGCTCTTCATTGCCGAGCATCGCCTGGATACGGTCGGTGGTGCCGAACTTGCGCTTGAGCAAGGTCTCGCGGAAGAACGGTGCATAGTCGAAGAGATAGGCCGCGGTCGCGGTCTTGACCCAGTTCGATGGCTTGCGGACGCTGAGCGCGCGCGCCTCGTCGCTGTAGCCGGTCAGGAACCAGGTGTTGACGTGCTGCTGGACATCGGGCGACAGCATGATCTTGCAGATGCGCCTGAAGCCGTCGACCAGGCGCATCAGGTCGCGGCCGTCGGAGGCCATGTTCAGATCGACGATCGGTTCATCGGTCTGGACCGGGGACTTCAACGTCACGGTGCCGCGCGAATAGGATTTGTTGACGCAGACATTGAGCGCGCCCATCGCCTTGCCGAGCGGATGCCAGCCGGCGCGGTTGACCGGCATCAGGAGCATGTCGCCCGGATGGCAGCCAGCATAGTTGGAAGAGTATCTCACCCCCAAGAAGATGTGGCGCCGCTGACCGGGCTTGAGCCGCGCGGATTTCTTGAAATGCGCGCCGACGGCTATATGCGGATGATCGGTCAGGTTCTCACCGACGCCGGGGCGATCGGCGACCACTTCAATGCCCAGCCGCTTCAGCTGCGCCGCCGGCCCGATGCCGGCGCGAAGCAGGATGGCCGGCGAATGCAGGGCGCCGGCTGAAACGATCGTCTCGTTGGCGTTGTAGATCTTTGTGCGGCCAGCGATCGTGACCTCGACACCGGTGATGCGCGTCCCCTCGGTCATCAGTCTCTCGACGAAGGCATTGGCGAAGATGTGCAGGTTCTTGCGGGCGCGCGCCCCGGCATCGAGATAGCCGATCGCGGTCGACACGCGGCGGTCGTTCTCGTTCGACAGCGGCAGCGGGAACGAGCCGTCCTCGAAACTGCCATTGTAGTCCGGCCGGTAGGGATATTCGCTTTCCGTCTGCTTGAGCACGGATCTGGTGAAGCCGGCCCAATCCTTTGGAAAGACGCGGCGGATCGGAATCCGGCCGGTCTTGTTGTGAAGCTCGCCATCGAAATCGAGATCGCGCTCGAGCTTCTTGAGATAGGGCAGCATGCCGTCCCATCCCCAGCCGGGCAGGCCGAGACCTTCCCACTCGTCATAGTCGTGCGGCAGGCCGCGCACGGCGAACTGGCCGTTGATGCTGGAGCCGCCGCCCATCACCTTGGCCTGTTCGAGCTTGGCCGTCTTGATCACCTGCGCATTCTGCTTCGGCGAGCGGTTGAAGACGCGCAGTTCCGTCCAATGGTATTTCGGGTCGAAATAGGAGAGGCCGGGATAGCTGTCGGCGATCACCTCCGGCACCTCGTCCGGCGGCGTGTCGGGCCCAGCCTCGAAAAGCGCCACCCGTCTGGTGCCGTTTTCGGAAAGACGGCTGGCAAGCACAGCTCCGGCCGAGCCGCCGCCGACGATGATATAGTCAAATTGCATGTGCTTGCGCTCGCTCAGGCGTAATTGGCCCAGATGGCCTTCTGGCGCAGGAACGCCTCGATGCCGGCACGGCCCATATCCTTGCCGAAGCCGGAGCCCTTGTAGCCGCCGGCCGGGTAGGTGAACTCCGGGCCGCGCCCGTGCTGGTTGATCCAGACCATGCCGGCCTCGATCGAATCCGCCGCCTTGAGCGCCTTCTTCAAATCCGTGGTGTGGACGCTGGCGGCGAGCCCGTAGACCGGATGCGCCGCCAAGGCGAGGCCTTCTTCCAGGTCGGTGAAGCTGCGCACCGTCAGCACCGGACCGAAGAACTCTTCCTTGAACCCGATATTGTCGTCGGAGACGTTTTCGAGGATCGTCGGCGCGAAAAAACTGCCTTCGTTGCGGCCTTCCAGCACCGTGCCGCCGGTGACAACGGAGGCGCCCTCGCTGATGCTGGCGCGGACCATCGTATCGATGCGCTCGAGCTGCTTGCGGCTGATGATCGGCGCGAAGGTGGTCGTCTCGTCCCAGGTCGGACCGGCCTTGATCGCCTTGGTGCGAGCGATGACGCGGTCGACAAGCTGATCGGCGATCTTGTCCTCGACGATCAGCCGCGAACCGGCCGTGCAGACCTGGCCGGCATTGTCCATGAACGCCGCCGCGACCCGGCCGGCCACGACATCGATATCGCCGGCATCGGCCAGCACCAGCTGCGGGCTCTTGCCGCCGAGTTCGAGCGTGACGGGCTTGATGCCGGACTGGGCGGCCAGCGTCATGATGGCGACACCTGTTTGCGTCGACCCGGTGAAGGAGATTTTCAGGATATCGGGATGGCGCACGATCGCCGCCCCCGTCGTGTGACCGTAGCCGTTGACGACATTGAACAGGCCGGCCGGAACCCCGGCCTTGGCGGCAAGCTCCGCCAGCGCCAGAAGGCTGTGCGGCGTCAGTTCCGACGTCTTCATCACCACCGCATTGCCGGCGGCCAGCGCCGGCGCGAATTTCCAGGCCGCGGTGATCATCGGGAAGTTCCAGGGAACGATCGCGCCGACAATGCCATAGGGCTCATGCTTGACGATGCTGAGCGCATTCGCCTCGGTCGAAGTGACCGTGCCTTCGATCTTGTCGCAGAACTCGGCGTAGTAGCGCACGACGCCGGCGGTGCGCACCGCATCGCGGGCAATCGTCATCGAGATCAGCCGGCTCGATCCCATCGCTTCCAGCTGGCCGAGATAGGTCGCGTTCTCCTCGATCAGCGCCGCGAAACGCATGAGCGCGGCGGCGCGATCGCGTGGCGCGATCTTCGCCCAGCGGCTCTGCGCCAGCGCCTTTTGGCCGCATCGACGGCTTGTTGCACCGCCGCTTCGCCGCCATCGGTGATCATCCCCATGGGCTGGAGATCGGAGGGGCGGAGAACCTCGATCTCCACGCCAGGCAATTCAACGTATTGCCCGCCAATGTGATGGCCCCTGGGAATGGCGATTGTGGCCGGATCGAAACTCAGTGTCATTGATGTCTTCCTTTTGCGGCCAGCTCGAAGGGGGGCGCATTCGACGATGTCCGCTTGACTGTCGTGCGTGAAGCGGGCGTGCCGTCAGCACGCCTTCTCGGCTTCACGCGCCTCGAGGAACGGGCGAAGCAGATCCGCCGATTCATGAAAGCGTCCGACAAAACTCTTCAGACGCGGATGTTCGGGATGCAGCAGCACCTTGGCCGGCGGCCCCTGCTCCGCCACCAGCCCCTGATCGAGAAACACCACCCGATCGGCGACCTCGAAGGCGAAGCCGAGCTCGTGGGTGACGATCACCATGGTCATGCCGCTCTTGGCCAGTTCGACCATTGCCTTCATGACTTCGCCGACCAGTTCGGGATCAAGTGCCGAGGTCGGCTCGTCGAACAGCATCACCTTGGGCTGCATGGCCATGGCTCTCGCAATCGCGACGCGCTGCTGCTGGCCGCCGGAAAGCTGGCGCGGATATTTTTCGACATGCTGCGCCAGACCCATGACATCGAGAAGCTTCAGCGCCGTTTGACGCGCCTGCTCCTTCGGCTCCTTCTTGACGATGACCGGGCCTTCCATGACGTTTTCGAGCGCCGTCATGTGCGGGAAGAGATTGAACTGCTGGAAGACCATGCCGGTCTTGGAGCGGATGCGATTGACCTCCTGGGCCGGTATCTGAGCGCCCTTGCCATCGGCCCGCCTGTCGAACAGCGTCTCGTCATCGATGACGATGCTGCCGCTGGTCGGCACGTTGAGCAGGTTGATGCAGCGCAGCAGCGAGGTCTTGCCCGATCCGCTGGCGCCGATCAGCACGACCACTTCGCCTTCAACGACCGAGAGATCGATGCCGTTCAGCACACGCTTGTCGCCGAACTTCAGGCAGATGCCATCCAGCCGCAGGACAGGCTTGTCGTTCTTGTCCGTCACGGCGGCGTTGGTTTGGGTGGTGCTCATTTTACGCTGGCCCCGCTCTTTTCGAGTTTCCGCGACAGCAGCGTCAGCGGCACCAGGATGATGAGGAAGATGACGCCGACGGCGGTGTAAACCTCCATCGGCCGATAGGTGAAACTCGAGATGTAACTGGCCTGATAGAGAAGGTCCGGAACCGTTATCATCGACAGCAGCGTCGTGTTCTTCATCTGGATGATCGACTGGCCGGCGAGCGGCGGGATCATCTTGCGAAAAGCCTGCGGCAGGATGATGCGGCGCATGCGCTGGCCGTAGGACATGCCGATCGCGGTCGCCGCGTCCGTCTGGCCCGGATCGACCGACTGGACGCCGGCGCGCAGGATTTCGGCGTAGAAGGAGCCGACATAGCAGCTCAGCCCGATGAAGCCGGCCCAGAATTTGGTGACATTGATGCCGGCGAAGATCGGGAAGGCGTAGTAGACCCACAACAGCGTGACGAGCAGCGGAATGTTGCGGAAGAACTCGACATAAATCTGGCCGAGGATGACCAGCGGCTTGAACGTGCTCAGCTGGATGAGCCCGATGAACAGGCCGATCAGCATGCCCGCACCGATCGTGATGACGGTGAAGTAGAGCGTCATCAGCAGGCCCTGCCAGAGCAGCCCGATATTGTTGGTTATGACTGTGTAGTCGAATAGCATGGCGTCCTCACTGGTTCGATGCACGTCCAGTGGTGGCCTGACCGCCGCACCAGGCGGCGGTCAGGCTGTTGCGATCAGAAGGAGAAACCTGCCGGAAGGATCGACAGGTCGATGCCGCGGGCTTCCCAGGAGCGGGCAAGCTTGCCCTGGGCGAGGCCGAGCGAACGCTCCTGCAGGATCCAGTTGGTCAGGAAGTTGATGTAGCCGGCATTGCCCGGCTTGCGGGCGACGGCCAGCGTTGCCGGATTGCGCAGGATCGGCTCAGGCAACGAGACATTGCCGATCTTCTGGTTGGTGATCTGCAGCGCGTCGAAAATGGAAAGCACGACGCCATCGGCGCGGCCAGCCTGCAGTTCCATCAGCGCCAGGCCACGATCTTCCACCGGCGTGATCTTGGCCTTCGGCAGCAAGGCTTCAGCAACGACCTGCATGGTGCTGCCCTTCTGCACGACGACGGTCTTGTCCGCCGAATTGAGTTCGGCCCAGGTCTTGACCGGCTTGCCGGGAGGCGTCAGCACGGCCCAGGCGTCGGTGAACAGCGGCTCCCAGAGATAGTCGACGACAAGGCCGCGCTTCGGGTTCGGATTGACGCCGATGGCGATGTCGATCTTGTTGGACTGGAAGTCGGCGGCCAGATTGCCCCAGGTTGTCTCGACAGGCTCGAGCTTGACGCCGAGCTGGGTCGCGATCTCGCCGAGGAATTCGTAGTAGAAGCCGCTCCACTGGCCGGTGGCCGGATCCTTGATATAGCCGGGCTCCTCGCCGGTCATCACCGGCACCTTGAGCACACCGCTGGCGCGGATCTGGTCGATGACGGCGGACGGATTGTCAGCCGCGGAAGCCGCGATTGGCGCGCTGAGCAGGCCAAGACCAATGGTCAAAGCGGCCATGAACGTACGCATTACTGTGAATTTCATGTCATTCCCCTTTTCTGAGTTTTTAGTGATTACCGGGCTAGAAATCCCTTCGAGAGAGGGTCGCTCTTCTCGAAGTAGATTGTCTGGGTCGAGGTGATGAAGGCCGAGCCCTCGATCTCGATGATCATCGCCTCGCGGCCTTGCTCCTCGACGCGCCGTTGCAGGCGTGCCTCGAACGGAATGCCGAAAATGTTCCTGGCGTGGTAAGTCTGGTCGGGACCGATCAGCCCCTTCTCGAGCATGTAGGTCAGGCGCGCCGATGTACCGGTGCCACATGGCGAGCGGTCGAACTTGTTGGATTCCAGGACGAGGAAATGCGTCGCCGAATGCGCGCTGTCGGCATCGTGGAACAGCACGCTCGGCGCGGCCGCGCCCGTCAGCAGCGGCAGATCCTTCGTCGCCGCCTTGATCGCGTCCTTGATCCTGGCGCCGGCCTGCATCAAGGCCAATGCGTTGTCCGGGACCAGCTTGAAGCCGAGTGGCGCGGCGTCCACCAGCGCGTACCACATGCCGGCGTAGACGATCGCGGCATCGACCTTGCCGACGCCTTCGACGGAAACGCTCAAGTGCTCCACTCCGACATAGCTCGGGACATTGGCGATCCGCACGCGGTCCAGCGAACCGTCTTCGTTCCAGATCAGATGAACGGTCACGATGCCCGCCGGCGTTTCCAGCGTGAAGCTGTCGCCCGTTTCGACAGAAATCTGGCCTGTGAAGGCCAGCGTCCTGGCAAGGCCAATCGTGCCGTGACCGCACATATCGAGATAGACATAGGACGAGATGAAGAACGCACCGTAGTCGGCGACTTCAGAGGAGACCGGCACGAGACCGACCATGGCCGCATGGCCGCGCGGCTCATGCAGCAGTGCCGGGCGAAGATGGTCGAAGCGCTGACGGAAATGGTCGCGCTTCTCCCGCACGCTGGAACCGGAAAGTTTCGGAATGCCGCTCAGGATGACGCGCGTCGGATGGCCGGCAGTATGAGAATCGATGACGCTGAACGCTGACGAGAAACTGGACACGACCTAGCCCTCTCCGAAGGCGTCGCGAATGCCGGCCCGCATGCTTTGCCAGATTTCCCGGATGAGGTTTTCGGTCATCGCCTTGGCGCTTTCGCCATCGCCCGCGGTGATGGCATCATAGATGCGGGCCGTGTCGTCCAGCGACAGCTGGATGATCTTCGGATCCTGCTCGTAGGCGTGATAGCGGTAGCGCAAGGCCTGCTTTTCCAGCCCGCCAAGCAGGCGCGTCAGCGTCTTGTTGCCGGCCAGCGTGTAGGTCAGGAAAGAGCCGCGCACGTCGACGATGAAGAACTGCCGCGCATCGTTCCTGGCCTGGGCCTGCTTCAGCTCCGACAACAGGCTCTTGAACTCGGCCTTCTTCTCGATGTCGGCGGATTCGGCCGCCTGCTTGGCAACCAGCCCTTCGAGTTCGATGCGACAGGTATAGACCTCGTCGAAATCGCGTTGCGACATCGGCGAGACCCAGATGCCACGCCTGGCCTCACGCATCACCAGGCCGTCGCGCTCGAGCAGCCTCAGCGCCTCGCGCACCGGCGACCGGCTGACGCCGTAACGCGCGGCGACCATTTCCTCGGTCAACCGCTCCCGCGACTTGAGGCGGCCGAAGATGATCTCTTCCTCGAGCATCTCGGCGAGATTCTCCGGGATGGCGACCGACAATTTCTGTATGCGCGCTAAAATCACGTCGACACCATACTGTATACAATGTACAGGTCAAGCCATCGCGGAAACTTTCTTGTGACGTGAAATCTGCCGGCGGCTTCCGCGCCCCGCCGGGCTGAAAGGGCCAGGACATGTATCCAGAGACGATCGAGCTGCTGATTGACGGCGTGTGGCGCCAGGGGTCGGAGGGCAAGTCCGAAACGCTGATCAATCCCGCCACCGAGGAGGTGCTGGCAACCGTGCCGCATGCCACGGAGGCCGATCTCGACCGGGCTCTCGCGGCCTCGCTCAAAGGCTTCAAGCTGTGGAAGACGATGACCGCGATGCAGCGCTGGGCGATCATGGACAAGGCCGCCGACCTGATCGAGCAGCGCAAGGACACCATCGCCCGTATCCTGACGATGGAAAACGGCAAGGCGCTGGCCGAGGCCACCGGCGAGGTGCAGTTCGCGGCGGACGCAACCCGCTGGTATGCCGAGGAAGGCAAGCGCGCCTATGGCCGCATCGTCCCTGCCCGGCTGCCCGGCGTGCGGCAGATGGTCTTCAAGGAACCGGTCGGCCCGGTCGTCGCCTTCGCCGCCTGGAATTTTCCCGCCAGCAATGTCATCCGCAAGATTTCGGGCGCGCTCGGCGCCGGCTGCTCGATCATCCTGAAGCCGGCGGAGGAAACGCCGGGAACCGCGGTCGCCATCGCCCGCTGCTTCCAGGACGCCGGCCTGCCGGCGGGCGTGCTCAACATCGTGTTCGGCGAGCCGGCCAAGGTCTCGTCCTATCTCATCGCCTCGCCGATCCCGAAGAAGGTCTCGCTGACCGGCTCGACCGCGGTTGGCAAGCTGCTGCAGAAGCAGGCGGCGGAGACGCTGAAGCGCTGCACCATGGAGCTCGGCGGCCACGCCCCGGTCATCGTCTATGAGGACGCCGACCTCGACAAGACGCTCGATACGGTCGTTACCTTCAAGTTCCGCAATGCCGGCCAGGTGTGCACCTCGCCGACCCGCTTCTATGTGCACGAGGCTGTCTATGACCGCTTCATCGACGGTTTCGCCGCGCGCGCCGAAAAGCTCAAGATCGGCGACGGCCTCGACACGAGCGTACAGATGGGTCCGATGATCGCGCCCCGGCGGCTCGACGCCATGGACGGTTTCGTCAGCGATGCGACGGCGAAGGGCGCGAGCGTCGTCACCGGCGGTAAGCGGATCGGCAACAAGGGCTATTTCTACGCACCGACATTGCTGAAGGATGTGCCGGACACGGCGCGTATCATGTCGGAGGAGCCGTTCGGGCCGATCGCGCCGACCACCACCTTCTCCACCTTCGACGACATGATCGAGCGGGCAAATTCGCTGCCTTACGGGCTGGCTTCCTTCGTCTTCACCCGCAATCTCAGCCTCGCCCAGAAGACGGAGGCGGCACTCGAGGCCGGCATGGTCGGCGTCAACCATATGATGGTGTCGACGCCGGAAACGCCGTTCGGCGGCGTCAACGAATCCGGCTATGGCTCGGAGAGCGGCATCGAAGGCCTCGACGCCTATCTGCGGACGAAGTTCGTGACGGAAATGTAGCGGCGGCAGACCGCGACACGCGACGGCCCGATCTAGAGACTGGGGCCCAGCTCGATCGGGCTGCCGTCGCTGAACCGGGATTGACGGAACCTGTGAAGATTATGTCCGATCTCGTTTCCCTGGACGAGGTCGGACACGATACGGCCCATGCCGGGGCCGATGCCGAAGCCGTGACCGCTCATCCCGGTGGCGATGACGAGACCCGGAATTTCGGCGGCACGATCAACGATCGGCACGACATCCGGCATTGCATCGATCATGCCCGCCCAGCTCACCTTGATCGGCACTGTCTTGAACTGCGGGAAAAGTGCCGTGAATTCGCGGTCGATGTCGCGCAGCGCCGAGGTTTTGGGGGCGGGATTGAGGATGCGCATCCGTTCGAACGGGCTTTCCTCGTCGGCGTTCCACTTGCGTGGGGTTGACCAGCTGTCCGGAAACCCTCGCGGCGCCGCCGGCAAATAGTGGGTGCCAAAGGGATTGGCCATCAGCGCGCGAGCATATTTGCGCGCGTGACGAAACGCGTCAGGCCCGACATAGAGTTGATTGGAGCCTCCCGATGCCAGCGTGTAACCGCCATCCTGCCGTCGCCGGAATGCGATGTGGTCGTCAGCGACGGCGCCCGCATGGATTTCGGGCATGGGTTCGGTCGCTGCGACGGTCGCCCTGACGCTGAGCTGCGGGATGGAGACGCCGTGTGCGCGCAGGAAGAGCGACGTCCAAGCACCACTCGCGACGACAGCGTTCGAGGTGGCGATACGGCCCTGCTCGGTCCAGACCCCGCTGATGCGTCCGGCCGATATGTCGAGCAGACGCGCAGCACAATTCTCGATGATCGTGACGCCCTCTCGGGCGGCCAGCCGAGCAAGCGCCGGCACCGCGACCCAGGGCTCGGCGCGCATGTCCGATGGTGTGGTCATTGCGCCCTTGAAAGAGCGCGACATGGCCGGGATCAGCCTGGCTGTCTCGCCTTGGTCAAGGAGACGTGTGTCGACGCCGTGGATCCGAGCAATCTTCAGGAACTTTCCGAAGCGGGCCATCTCCTTGTCCGTTCGCGCAAGATAGGTGACGCCCGTCTGCTTCAACCCGATGTCTTCGCCGCACTCTTCGGCCAGTTGACGCCAGAGGCGTTGCGCTTCGATGACAACTGGCAGTTCAGCGGCGTCGCGACCTTGCTGCCGGATCCAGCCCCAGTTGCGCGACGATTGCTCGCCGGCGATGCGCCCCTTTTCCAGCAATGTCACCGAAATGTTCCGTCGCGCCAGGAACAAAGCCGTGGTCACGCCGATCACACCACCGCCGATGACCACAACCTCCGAAGCCTTCGGCAACGGCGCTTGAAACTGGATCGGCATGGCTTCGGTGAAGGGAAAATTTGTCAAAGAAGACTGCCCTCTTGCTATTCACGGCGGTGCCGGCCCTCGCTGCCGGACTGGCCGCCTCCGTGGATGTCGGCGATGCGTGACAGAACTGATAGTCCGTCAACGCTGGGTCGAGCTGGAGAATCTGCGCGTCAATGCCATAGAATTGTTTATGCCAGTCGCCTCGACGCCCTCCCATGAACTTTGGCAGCAAGGCCGCAAGCGCCCAGTAGCGGTACCGCTTCTCAGGCACAGTGCGATGCCGCCATTGGCCCCTTGAAGGGTCAAGTCGGACACGCGTAACATCGCGTCATCAGAACTGAGTCTGCTTCATTCGTCCGGGCTAATGTCCGGATTGGACTGGATATTTTCCTTGGCAATGGATGCAACCAGCGGCGCGGCGAAGCGCGGCAAATCGTTTGCCCATGTGGCGGAAGCCTCCTGGGGCAAGGGCCTCGGCACCTTGCTGCGCATCGTGCGCATGACGCTGCGCCATCCCTGGCAGGTCGCCATCACCCTCGTCTCGACCTTCATCGCCGCAACGCTGCAGCTTTTCATTCCACGCCTGCTGGGACGCGCCATCGACCAGGCGCAAGGCGTGATGGCCGCGGGCGCCGGCACCGCTGCCGAGCAGGCGCTGTGGAACACGGCGCTGACGCTGCTCGTCGTCAGCATCCTGCGCGGCCTCTTCACCATGGCGCAGAACTACTATGGCGAAGCCGTCGGCCACCGGACCGGCTATGAGCTGCGGCTCGCTTTCTACGAAAAGATCCAGCGCCTGAGCTTTTCCTACCACGACAAGGTCCATACCGGCGATCTCATCACGCTCGGGCTGCTCGATCTCGACGGCGTGCGCATGTTCTTTTCCACCGGCATCCTGCGCGTGGTGCTGCTCGGCGTGCTGATTGGCGTCGGCGCCTATCTCTTGATCAGCACCGATCTGGTGCTCGGCCTGCTCAGCCTGAGCTTCGTGCCATTCGTCGCCTGGCGATCCTCGGTGACCCAGCTCAAACTGCGCAGCACCTGGCTGACGCTGCAGGAGCGGCTGTCGGTGCTGAGCCGGGTGATGGACGAGAATCTCGGCGGCATCCGTGTCGTGCGCGCCTTCGCGGCGCAGCGCCATGAGCTCAAAAAATTCGACCGTGCCAAGCAGGATGCGCTGGAGCTGGCCAATGAGCGTGTCGACATCCGCGTCTCCAACACCAGCGCCATGAACTTTTCCTTCCTGGCCGCCATGGGCCTGGTGCTGTGGTTCGGCGGCCAGAAGGTGATAGCGGGCCAGATCAGCGTCGGCACGCTGGCGCAGTTCCTCACCTTCATGACCATCCTGCAGATGCCGGTGCGCCAGCTCGGCCTGATGGTCAACTCGTTCGCGCGCGCCTCGACCTGCGGCACGCGGCTGTTCGAACTGCTCGACACCGAACTCGACATCAAGGATGCACCCGATGCCAGGGATCTCGTCATCACCGCGGGCGTGCTGCGCTTCGACAATGTCGGCTTCCGCTATGAGGGCGCTGGCGACCGCCCGACGCTGTCCGGCATCTCCTTCGAGGCGAGGCCCGGCGAGACGATCGGCATTGTCGGCCCGCCGGGAAGCGGCAAGTCGACCATCGCGCATCTAATCCCGCGCTTCTACGACGTGACGTCAGGCGCGATCACAATCGACGGCCAGGACATTCGCAAGGTCACCCTGCAATCGCTGCGCAAGGTGGTCGGCGTCGTGCAACAGGACGCCTTCCTGTTCACCACCTCGATCGAGAACAACATCGCCTATGGCAACCCTTGGGCGCGCGAGACCCGCATCGGCCAGGCCGCCGAATATGCCCAGTTGCACAACTACATTATCGGCCTTCCGGCGGGCTACACCACGGTCGTCGGCGAGCGCGGCGCATCGCTTTCCGGCGGCCAGCGGCAGCGCCTGACCATCGCCCGCAGCCTGATGCTGCGGCCTTCTGTTCTGGTCTTCGACGATTCCACCGCGGCCATCGACGCCGGCACGGAGCAGCGTATCCGCGCGGCGATGAAGCGCTTCGCCAGGGATCGCGTGACGCTGATCATCTCGCACCGGCTGAGTTCGCTGATGCATGCCGACCAGATCCTGTTCGTCGAAGGCGGCCGCATCGTCGAACGCGGCACGCATGAGGAGTTGCTGGCGTTCGGCGGACGCTATCGCGCGCTTTACGACCTGCAGCTGCGGCCGGACGACGACCGGCTCGAGGGAGCCGCATGATGTCGACGCAGGACGACGACGAGAAGGACGACAAAAGCGGGCGGCCGACCAAGGCGGTTGTCGGCTCGCATCGCGACGAGGAAGAGGTTTTCGGCAAGGCCTATGATCCGCGCATCATCAGGCGCATCTGGAGCTTCGTCAGCCCCTATCAGGGCCGGATCTTCATCTCGGTCGCCGCGGTGCTGGTGTTCACGCTGACGCAGCTGGCGATCCCGCTGGTCATCCGCTACGCCATCGACCACGGCATGGCTCCGGGCAAGCTCGACCGTTCGGTGATGATCTCCGCGATCGTCGCTTTCACCGTGATCATCCTGATCAACTATGCCGCCAGCCATGTGCAGGAAAGCGTCGTCGGCAAGGTGGCCGAGAATGTGCTGTCCGATCTGCGCCGCGCCATGTTCAGCCATCTGCAGCGTGTGTCGCTGAGCTTCATGGACAAGACCGAGGTCGGCCGGCTGATGTCGCGCCTGCAAGGCGACGTCAATTCGATGCAGGAATTCCTCGAGACCTCGGTGATGTCGGTGGGCGACATCGTGCTGCTGTTCGGCATCGTCACCGTCCTGCTCTGGCTCGATTTTCGGCTCGGACTCTTGACGCTGTCGACCATGCCGGTGCTGTTCATCGTGCGTCTGTTCTGGCTGCCGCGCGCCAAGGTCGCCTTCATGGCCGCGCACGAGACCAACTCCATCGCCAATGGTGCGCTGGCCGAAGGCATCCACGGCGTGCGCACTGTGCAGAGCCTGGAACGCCAGCATGTCAATTTCGACCTCTATGACGAGAAGGTGCTGGCCAATCTCAACGCCCATCTGCGCTCGGCGAGATACGCGCAGGTGATGGTGCCGATCGTCGACACGCTGACCGGCATCGCCATGGCGACGGTCATCGTTGTCGGCGGTTCGATGGTGCTGTCGCACAGCCTCGATGTCGGCGTCATGGTGGCGTTCCTGTTCTACATCCAGCGCTTCTTCGACCCGATCCGCTCGCTCACCATGCAGTACAG
Source organism: Mesorhizobium kamtschaticum (assembly GCF_056174585.1). NCBI lineage: Bacteria > Pseudomonadati > Pseudomonadota > Alphaproteobacteria > Hyphomicrobiales > Phyllobacteriaceae > Mesorhizobium > Mesorhizobium kamtschaticum. The sequence goes on from NZ_CM149691.1 coordinate 6,462,270, forward strand.
CGTCATGCAGCGCGCCATGGCTTCGGGCCAGCGCATCTCCGAAGTGCTCGACGTGCCAGTGGATGTCAGCGACAAGGACAATGCGGTGGCGCTGTCGCGCGACATGGACGGCTCGGTCGAATTCAGGAACGTCACCTTCGGCTACCGGCAGAACCAGCCGGTGCTGAAGAACATCTCCTTCCGCGTCAATCCGGGCGAGACGGTCGCGCTCGTCGGCCCGACCGGATCGGGTAAATCGAGTTCCATGGCGCTGGTGCACCGCTTCTATGATGTCTGGTCGGGAGAAGTCCTGGTCGGCGGGCATGACGTGCGCGACCTGACGCAGGATTCACTCGGCGATCAGGTGGCCATGGTGCTGCAGGAGCCGTTCCTGTTCTCCGGCACGGTGCTGGAAAACATCCGCTACCACAAGACCGGCGCCAGCCGCGAGGAAGTGGTGCGCGCGGCACAAGCCGTCGGTGCGCACGACTTCATCGAGGATCTGCCCGATGGCTACGACACCGAACTCGAGCAACGCGGCGGCAACCTCTCGCTCGGCCAGCGCCAGCTGATCAGTTTTGCACGGGCGCTGGTGGCCGACGCCAAGATCCTGGTGCTCGACGAGGCCACGGCCAGTATCGATTCCTACACCGAGATGCTGATCCAGAAGGCGCTGATCAAACTGCTGGAGGGCCGCACCGGTCTGGTCATCGCCCATCGGCTCGCCACCATCCGCGGCGCCGACCGCATCATCGTGCTGCAGAATGGCGAGATCGTCGAAAGCGGCAACCACGAACAGCTGATGCAGAGGAAGGGCCTCTACGCCCGCCTCTACAACATGAACTACGCTTCCTTCGACGACATTTCGCAGGAAGAGATGGGAATGGACGCGGCGGTCGGCAAAGCGACGTGAGGGGTGCTTCGTGCGCCTCACTCGGCTGCCTTAACAATTCATGCATCGACCTAGGCGCTTTTTAGTCTCACCGCCAAGTAGCATTGTGGCGACAACGCAACACGTGGTGTTAATCGGTTGTCTCTTAATCTCAACCCCGAGTGCCTATGCTATCTTGTTGGCAACAGGGGATATCAAATGAAACGCATTCTGCTCACCTCAGGCTTTTTGCTCGCGATTGCCGGCAACGGCTTTGCAGCAGATGCGGTTGTCCCGGAAGTGGTGCCCGCCGGTTTCGTATGGACCGGCGGTTATGTCGGCTTACAGGCTGGCTACGGCTGGGGTAAGTCCGACTCGACATACGACAATGGAGACAACACCTCACCCAAGGTTGATGGTTTCATCGGCGGTGTCTACGTCGGCTATAACTACCAGATGTCCAACAATGTGGTTGTCGGTCTGGACGCTGATCTCGCTTATAGCGACATGAAGGGCGGAGCCGGTTACTTCACAAGCGCCGGGGTCCCGTTTGGTTCAGAGTTTCAGAGCGATGTCGACTTGAAATGGTCTGGTGCAGTGCGCGGCAGGCTTGGCTATGCGGTCGACCGATTTCTTCCCTACATTGCAGGTGGTGTGGCGATTGGAAGTATCGAGTACAAAGGCTTGGATAATGGTGCCGTATTCGACAATGGCGGTACCAGTACCCATGTCGGCTGGACGTTGGGTGTAGGTACAGAATACGCATTCACCGACAACTGGGTCGGGCGGGTGGAATATCGCTACACCGATTTTGGCAGCAAGAGCTTGTCATCATCCGGGATAGATGTAGATTTGCACAGCCACGACATCCGCCTCGGCATGGCATACAAATTCTGAGCCTCTTTCCAAGCGCTGCTTCTCACCGATATTCAACCTGATCTTGCGCTAGCTTTGTGGGCTACCCCGGCCGGAGCTGCAATTGGTGCCGCGCTGCGGTCGGCAGAGCGACGCGACCCGTGCCGGCAGAGTTAGGACCGGACAGGCGCTTTCCCCCACGCCTTCTATTTGCGAATTCCCCTGACGTGACCGCTGACCTGCACGCCATCCTCGGCGCGCAGGTACAGAAATCCGGGAATGGAGATCAGCGGGATGATCGCGGTCAGCAGGAACACCTGGTGAAAGCGCTCCGGCGTCAGCACGTGGGTCTCCCCTGCAATCAGACCCAGCAGCATGGCGGCGATTGAAACGCCGAGCGAAACGCTGAGCTGCTGCAGCACGCCGCCGAGGCTGGTGGCGCGGCTGAGCTTGTCCGCCGGCAGGTCGGCGTAGGACAGGGTGTTGGAGGTCATGAACTGCGCCGAGCGGACGATGCCGAACAGGAAGACATAGACACCGATCATCCAATGCGGCGTATCGGGGCCCATCAGGGCGAAACCGGCCACGGCGGCGGAGCCGACGATGGCGCTGCCAATCAGCACGACACTGAAGCCAAAGCGCCGCAGCAGCGGCGACAGCAGCGGCCGCATCAGCAAGGCGCCGAAGCTGCCGACGAATGTCAGCGAGCCTGACGTGACCGGGCTCATGCCGAAGCCGAGTTGCAGCATCAGCGGCAGCAGGAACGGCACGCCATTGAGGCCGACACGGCACAGGCCGCCGGCAAGCGTGCCTACCCAGAAGGAGCGAAAGCGAAACAGCGTCAGGTCGACGGCCGGCGCCACGACGCGGCGCGCGTAGCGTCCGAAGGCGAGCAGCAGCAGAGCGGAAGCGGCCAACACCAGCACCGTCGCGGAAACGGGAATGATCGGCGGGCCGATGCTTTCCAGTCCGAATTGCAGCAATGCGACGCCGAACCCTACCATCAGGAATCCGGCGAAGTCGAAGCGCTGCACCGCGTCCTCATGGAAATCGTCGACGAAGCGCAGTGCCGCCAGAATGCCAATGCAGCCAAACAGCACGTTGACGTAGAATATCCAGCGCCACGACGCATAGGTGGTGAGCAGGCCGCCGAGCAGCGGCCCGATGACCGGCCCCATGATGGCCGGCAAGGTCATGTAGGTCATGGCGGTGATCAGTCCGCTGCGCGGAAAGCTGCGCAGCAGAATCAGCCGCCCGACCGGCGTCATCATGGCGCCGCCCAGCCCCTGCAGCGCGCGCATGGCCAGCAGCATGCCGAAACTGTTGGCCACGCCGCACAGCGCCGAGCCAAGGGTGAAAGTGAACAGCGCCAGCGCGAACACCCTGCGCGCGCCGAACCTGTCGGCGAACCAGCCGCTGACGGGAATGAACACGGCAAGCGTCAGAATGTAGGTGGTGATCGCCAGATTGAGCCGGACCGGCGTCGTGTCGAGGCTTTGCGCGATGGCCGGGATCGCTGTGGTAATGATGGTGGAATCCAGCTGCTCCATCAGAAAGGCGATGGCGACGATGATCGGGATGATCAGCCTCAGCCGCGGATCACGCTCGGTGGCAAATTGAGGCTGTTCCAATGCTCCGGCCAATTCCGTCATGCGAGCGGCTTATAGTCTCTAGCCAAAGTGGCGCATCCCCGTCCAAAGGCAAGATTGCCCCATGTGCCAGCCAGCCGGAGCCTGATCGCACGGCCGTCTTATGGTCCGACAAATAGGTTGGGGGTAGTCATTTCGACCCTGCCGGAAGTCAACAAATCTTGACCGGCGCCGTGAATTGACGGGGCACCAGCCAGACCAGAGACGCCATCCGATATCGCCCAAGGACGCCGCACAGTACAGCGAGCGTCCGTCCCGGTTTCGTGAAGGAACGTGTCCGGCAAGGGACGGCTTTCCTCCCCATATCTCTGGAACGGAAAGGAGATATTCCCATGAAAAAGCAACTCGTATTCGTCAGCTCCATCCTGCTGACCTTGGCCACGAGCGCGATCCCGTTTGCCACTGTCGCCGATGCGGCCGTCGTCAGGCACCACTTTGTCCAACTCACCGCTGCACATGGCGGCCATACGAACGGTGGACATGGAGGCCATGGCGGCTGGGTAGGCGGCGGTTGGACCGCCGAGAATTCGGCCACCGACAATGGCCGGATGGACAGCTACTACAATGGCTACGGCAGTTACCATGGCTACGTCGGCGACTTCTGCGGAACCATCGCCTGGACGCTCGATCTGTGCGGTCCCCACGGCCCCTGATTGCTGACCGCACCGCACGACGCTCCGTCCCGATTTCGTGAAGGAACATGTGCAGTGAGGAGGCCGTTTTTCTCCCATGCGCAAGTATCGCAAAACAAACAGGAGTAACGCCCATGAAAAGGCAATTGGTGTTCGCAAGCTCCGTCGTGCTGGCGTTGGCGGCAGGCATGACTTCATTTGCCACCACAGCCGACGCCGCGTTCGTCAGGCACAACAGTGGCGGCCATGCCCATTTCAGCGGCGGCCATTTCGGCGGCGGCAATAGATACGCCTTTCACCGCGGATACGGACACGGTCGCCATTGGGCCGGCGGCGGCTGGCAAGGCGGCTATTATGGCGGCTACTATGATTATTGCGGACCGGTCCAGCTGGCGCTCGGGCTCTGTGTCCCATACCGGCCCTATTATTATGGCCCGTTCGGAATCCTCTGATCTCTATCCGGCCATGGCGCCCGCTCAGGTGCCATGGCTACGCCATTTCGGGACGTCTTGACGCCTCGCGGATCGCCTTGTGCACGCCGCGCTGCAAATCCATGAAGGCCGGGGTTTCCATCACCTCTTCCCGGCGCGGGCGCTCGATGTCGACGTTGAAGGTCTGCATGATGCGCCCCGGACCGATCCCCATGACGACGATGCGGTCCGAGAGATAGACCGCCTCCTCCACATCATGCGTGACGAACAGCACGGTCAGCCTGTGCTCTTCCCAGATCTGGGTCAGCAGTTCCTGCATCTGGTGCCGGGTCAAGGCATCGAGCGCGCCGAACGGCTCGTCCATCAGCAGCATCTTGGGCCGATAGGACAGCGCGCGCGCAATGGCGACGCGCTGCTTCATGCCGCCCGACAGTTCGGACGGATAGCGGTCGGCGCTCTGCGACAGCTTGACGAGGTCGAGATGCTCGAGCGCGATCTCACGGCAGGCCGTGCGATCGTAGCCGGCGGCCTTGAGGGCAAACTCGATGTTCTGCCGCGCCGTCAGCCAGGGCAGCAGCGTGTAGGACTGGAAGACGACGCCACGGTCGAGACCAGGCTGCAGGATCGGCGCGCCATCGATGCTGAGATCGCCGGCGTCGAAGTCCTGCAGTCCGGCGACGATCGACAAGAGCGTGCTCTTGCCGCAGCCCGAAGTACCGACGAGCGAGACGAACTCATTGTCGGCAAGATCGAGGTTGATGTCGCGCAGCACTTCCGTGCGCCGCTCGCCGGTGCCGAAGCTCTTGTCGAGACCGGCGATGCGCAATTTGGGAACGGTCATCGGCGGTTCCTCATTGCGAGTGGCCATCCTGCCGGAACAGCACCTTTTCCAGCGCCTTCATGACCTGATCCGTGATGAGACCGAGCACGCCCAGCAGAAGGATGTAGCCGATGATGGTGTTGGTCTGGAAATAGCGCTGCGACACGGTGATGCGATAGCCGAGCCCGGATGTCGCCGCGACAAGCTCGGCCAGAACCAGCCAGGTCCACGCCCAGCCGAGGCTGATGCGCAGCGTATCCCAGATGCCCGGCAAGGCGCTGGGCACGACGATGCGCGTCAGGATCTTGCGATCCGGCAGGCCGAGCGTGCGGCCAAGGCCGATGAAATCGGCGGGAACCCGTTTCACATTGTCCATGATCATCAGCACCTGCTGGAAGAAGGTGCCGATAAAGATGATCAGGAATTTCTGCGTGTCGCCGGTGCCGGCCCACAGGATGGAAAGCGGCACGAAAGCGACGACCGGCATGTAGCGGATGAAATCCACCAGCGGCTCGATGGCCGCTTCCCAGGAGCGGAAACTGCCGATCAGCACGCCGATCGGGATCGACAGCGCCGAGGCGATGAGGAAGCCGATGGAAATGCGATACGCCGAGGCCGTGAGGTCCACCCACAGCGTGCCGTCCGTCGCGAGCTTGGCGATCTGGGTCGCGACGCTGCCGGGCGACGGCAGGAAGATCGGCTTCACCCATTCGAGCCCGGTCGCCGCCCACCAGGCAAGGCCAAGCCCGACAAAGACAGCCACCGCGATCATCAGGAAACGCGACCTGGCGATGGGCACGCCGATCCCGGAGGATCGGCGGCGCCTGGCCTGTTTTGCGGCCGCCTTTGGCGCGGGGCGCGCCAAGCCGGTTTTCGCGGGGGGCTCTGCGGACATCTGCGTTACCACCGCGATCCGGGCTTTGTCATTCCGCTGCCTTGACGAAGGCCGGGTCGATCATCTGCTCCGGCGTCACGTCGGCCTGCAGCAGCTTGGCGTTCTTGGCGGCGGCCTCGACATCAGCGAAGGTCTTGGTGGTGAAATCGCCGGTCAGCGCCGTCTTGTTTTCGGCCAGCGAATAGTAGCGCACGCCGTCGAAAGCGGTGTTGAGATCCTTGACGTCGGAACCGACCGCCTTGGCGATGATGGCGCGGCCGCCGGGTGTGTCGGCATTGTAGTCCTTGAGTGCGGCGTCCCAGCTCTTGATCATGGCCAACACCTGGCCGGGCCGCGACTTGATCACCTCGTCGCGCACCACCAGCACGTCGCTGATCAGGCCGGGGTCCTCGCCGGCGGTGAACAGCAGCTTGACGTCCTTGTTCTGCGCCATGGCGACGGTGAGGTATGGTTCGTAGGTGACCGCGACCGGCACCTGACCCGCGATCAGCGCGCCACCGGCGTCGGACGCCGGCATCGGAACGGCTTTCACATCGTCGATCGACATGCCGTTCTTGGCGAGCGCGTATTTGAGCAGGATGTCGCTCGTCGTGCCTTCCTCGAAGGCGACCTGCTTGCCCTTGAGGTCCTTGATGGAGGTGACGTCCTTGCCGGCGATGATGGCGTCGGCCGTCATCGAAACATCGAGCAGCAGCACGATCTTCACCGGCAGGCCGGCGGCGACCATGCCCATCGCCGTGTGGGTGGCGATGTTGGCGGCGTCGAGCTGGCCGCTGGCGAGCGCGGCGTTGATGTCCTTGTCCTCGGCGAAATTGACGATCTGGACGTCCGACAGGCCATTTGCCTTGAACAGGCCCTTGGCGTCGGCGACGTGCCACTGGCCGTAGCCAAGCCATGGCTCGATGCCGATCTTGAACGATCCGGCCTCGGGCGCCGTGGGAATGGCCGCGTCGGCTGCGTGGGCCGCTGGCGCGGCGGCGAGCCCGATGGCGGCGGCCATCATGAGCGCGCGAAATTGTCCTGCTAGGTTACGCATCATCTAGTTCCCCTTGATGATCAGACCGCTTTTTTACCCAGGCATCCGGTCTGGTGAGACTGTGGGGTTCTGCTCTCGCGGCACCTTTGCCTCGGCGTCTTGCCCACCACTTCATGGTGAAGTGCAGGGATATTTCAGCGTCAGCGGGAGCGGATGTCAAGGCTAAAATACATACATGCATATACAAGTTGGCGTGACTCAATTTTCGACCTTGATCAGGCGTATCCACCCACCCTTCCGCGATACCAGTTCATGGTCTTTCCGGATCGATCCGGTCGAGGAAATCGCTCACCCGATCGGCCCCGTTATCGGGTTCGCTGCCGACCATGACCGCGACCGAAAAAGCGATGAGGGAGGAAACCGGCGTGTGGCGGCGCGCGCCGGCGCGCAGGTTCATGACCAGCGTTGGCGACAGGAAGAGGCCTGAGCGCAGAACCGCCCGCCAGTCAGCCGGCAGCATGCCGCGCCGTTTAAGCTCCAGCAGCAGGGGTCGCCACAAAGCTGTCGCCTTGACCTCCAGCAGGTCGCGACGGACCGGGCTCAGGTCCCAGTCCGTGTCGACATGGAGCAGGTCTCCGTCCAGCCGCGCCTGGGCGCGAAACGCTTCCGTCGCGATGGCCGGATCGTAGAGCCAGAACGGATGGGCGAAGATGTTGTGGAAGGTCGCCTTCACCTCCGCCAGCAGCGTCGGGATATGCGAGCCGGCGAAGGCGGGATCGAAGAAGGAGAGTTCCGCCCTCCCCGCTTTCTCGGTGTACCAGACGTTGGCGTTGTGGGCGTCGCCATGCGCGACCACGCCGCCGGCATCGGCAAGCCGGTCCGGCCGCAGGCACGCGGCTGCGGCATCGAAAAGCTCGCCGATGCTGTTGATGTAAAGCCGGCCATTGATGACGAATTTCAGCCGGGAAAACGTATCCCAGTCGAGTTCCACGCCGGGAAAGACAAACGGCTTGCCGATATAGAAATCGGCCAGTCTTCCGCCCGGAAACGAGCGTGTCTCGGCGTCGATCAGCCGCTCGTAGAACAACCGGTGGATCGGCTCCGCCGAGACCTCCGCGACGGTCACCGGATGCAGCGTCTCGAGATAGACTTCAAGCAGCCTGGCGGACAGGTCACGCTCGGCAAGAACCGCCTCGCGCCGCTTGCCGGCATCGTCCTCAGTATCCAGCGCGAACAGCACATCCGAAAATCTCGGATCCGTGCGGCGGCGATAGACAAGTATCTGTTCGCCGGGCTGGGCCGACATATGGACGGGCTGATCGACCGGCAGGCCGGCACGCGACAGGATCTCGGCCCGGTAGTATTCGCCCGTCATGCCCTCTTCGCGTTCCTCCTGATGGAACTTGAAGAAGTAGGGCTGGCCGTCGCTGTCGAAGAAGCCGTTCAACGAATTGAGGCTGTATTTGTCGACATTGATGCGGACATTGCTGGGGCTCATTGCGAACAGGTCGCCCAGCAATGCCGCCAGCGCGCGCTGCGCCTCGGCGACATCGTGCTGCGCCAAAGCGCGGATTCGCGCCGTGCGGCTTGGGGTCGTCATCGATCGCCCCTTCCGGCCAGGCCGTCCACCGAGCGCGAGATCATCATCAGTACATGTACATACATCTATGGAAAAGCCTCTGCGAGCTGCCTTCGCCCTGTTGCCGTCAGTTGGTCTTGGAGGGGGAATAGCGACTGCCGAGCGAGTAGCGGCTGCCGACATAAGTCAGCTTGCTGATCGTGGCGACGATCGCGCCCGTCCATGTGCGGCGGTGCAGAAACAGACAGCAGCTGCCGACATCGATGTTGAGATGCCGCGCCGTCTCGGCATCGGCCGGGATCGCGGAGATGATGTGCTCGACCTCGGTCACCGGGGTCTTCTGCATGAGGTAGTCGTAGGTCGCCGTTTTCGAAAAATCCTGCTTGTCGTAGTCGGGGATCAGGCTCGGATTGACGAAGCGCTCTTCCAGTTGCACCGGCAAATCGTTCTCGAAATTGACGACGACGGAGTGATAGATCGAAACGCGCTTTGGAAACTCGAACGACAGCGCGAGTTCCTTCGTCGGCGTGATGGTTTCAAGCACGAGCACTTCGGAGCGATGCCTGTTGCCGCGCTCGACGATCTCGGCTGCGATGTTGTTGATCTCGATCAGCGTCGATTGCGGCCGGGGTGGCGCGATGAATGTGCCCACACCTTGCAGTCGAATCAGGAATCCCGCCGCGGTCAGTTCCCGCAGGGCCCGGTGGACCGTCATTCGCGAGACGCCAAGCGAAACCACCAGCTCGTTCTCGGACGGCAGCTTGCGATCCTTGCCCCACCGGCCCGATCCGATGTTGGTCAGGATGTAGTCCTTCACCTTCTCGTAAAGGGGGCTCGCCGTATCGGGCAAATCGATCATTTCAAAATCCTTTCCGGCAATCTATCGGAAATCACGCCGGCTCAACAGGTTGCCGCATGCGGATGATTGTTTTCAAGCCATCGCTCTCCCCCGCCAACAACCGCTCATAGGCTGCCGGTATCTCGTCCAGGCTGATCTCGCGATCGATCAGGGCGAGCAGCGGGTCGCTCAACTCACTCAACATCCGCACGGCGTCGGGCAGTTCGTCGGCGAAGGCATGGCATCCCAGCAACGCGATCTCGCGTTCGACCAGGAGATTGGGATCGATGTCGAGGCGGCCTTGGAAGATGCCGACCATCGCCACCGCACCGCCGGAATCGAGAACGCCGAGCAATTGCGTGAATGCGGCGATGCTGCCGGTCGCCTCGACGGCGGCCAGCAATGGCGCATTGCCGGTCGCGGCGGCAATGGCATCGCGGTCGAGGTCGACAATTGTTGCGCCGGTCACCCGCGCCACGCGGGCGCAGCGCGCCTGGTTGCGGTCGGCGACAAGCACGGTGCCGGCGAAGCTTCGCGACAGCAGCAGCGCGGCAAGACCGCCGATCGGCCCGCAGCCTACGACAAGCACGGAGCCTGCCGTCTTCGGCAGACGCCGCACCGCGTGCAGTGCAACACTGAGCGGCTCGGCCATCGCCGCGACCCGCTCGTCAAGCGCCGGATCGACGACATGCAGCAGACGCGCGGGCAGCACCGCCTGTTGGGCAAATCCGCCGTCGCAGACTTCGCCGACGAAGCCCAGCGAGGCGCAGAGGTGGCGCCTGCCGGCACGGCATTGCGCGCACTCCCCGCACCAGAAGCGGGAATCGGCAACCACCCTGTCGCCGACAGCAACGGTGTCGACGCCCTCGCCGAGCGCGATCACCGTGCCGGTCAGTTCATGGCCGGCCGTCGAAGGCGACCGGCTGATCCATTGGCCAGTGCGGAAATTGTGCAGGTCCGAACCGCAAATGCCGGCGGCATCGACCCTGAGCTTCACCCAGCCCGCATCCGGCGCGCCCGGCGAAGCTATATCCTCCACCCGCAGATCGCCGGGTCCATAAAGCCGCGCCGCCTTCATCGCGATCGTCTCCCCTCAATCGGCGAGGTAGCGGTCGCGGATCTCCGAGACCGCGTTCTCATGCGAGCTGAAACCCTCATAGCGGGCGAGCCTGCGGGCATGCATCGCCAGTTCCGGATAGGCGGCCGAGGTGACATAGCCGACCGACGAGCGCTTGACGAAATCCGTCACCGAGAGCGGCCCATAGGTCCGCGCCCAGCGGCTGGTCGGCAGCACGGCATTCGGTCCAAGGACGAAGTTGGCAAGGGTCACCGGCGTGTGCGGCCCCATCAGGATTTCGGCCGCCTCGGTGATGTGCCCGAGATGCGCGAACGGCTCCTTCGACAGGATTTCCAGATGTTCGGGTGCATAGTCGTTGATGAAGCGGTAGCTGTCTTCCAGCGACGCCGTCAGCACGATGCCGCCGCGCTTGCCGGTCAGCACCGCGCGCGAGAACTCGACGCGCTGCTCGGTCATCCGCGACCAGTGCTCGGGAAGTGCCGCCAGCGCTGCTTCGGCGACCTTGCGGCTGTGCGTCACCAGATAGGCCGAGGAATCCGGCCCGTGCTCGGCCTCGATCAAAAGATCGAGCGCGGCAAGGCCGCCGTCGACACTGTCATCGGCAAAGATGATGGCTTCCGACGGACCGGCCGGAAGACCGGTGTTGATGATCGACGACAGCACGCTCTTGGCCGCAACAACCCACGGGCTGCCCGGACCGACGATTTTCAGCGCAGACTTCACCGTCTCGGTGCCGTAGGCGACGGCGGCGACGGCCTGGGCGCCGCCGCATTTGTAGACGGTGTGCACGCCGGCGAGGCGGGCGGCGACGAGCGTTGCCGCATCCACCGAACCGTCCGCTGTCGGCGGCGTCACGATGGCAATCTGGGGCACACCGGCAATGACAGCCGGAACCGAGGTCATCATCGTCACCGACGGAAAGGCGCCCTTGCCGCGCGGCACGTAAAGCGCGACGGAGGCGATCGGCGTGTACCGGTCGCCGGCATAGGCACCCGGCCGGACTTCCTTGAGCCACATGGCTTCCGGCTTCTGCTCCTCATGGAAACGCCGGATGTTGTCGATGCCGAAGCCGATGCTCTCCACGACATCCTTTTCGACCTTGTCGAAGGCCGCGTCGAATTCGGCTTCCGACACCTTCAGTCCGCCCTCAGTCACATTGGCCTTGTCGAGTTCCCTGGCGAAGCGGATCAAAGCGGCGTCACCCTCGTCCTTGACGGCCTGGATGATCGGCCGGACCTTTTCGACGAAGACCGACAGATCGCTCTCGGCGCGTTTCAGCAGGCTGGCCCGCTGGGTGGCATCAAGCGATGACAGATCGTGGAAGCTGATGTCGGACATGGATATTCCTCTTTGTTGGAACGCAACGTGCCGACCGGTCACATTGCGGAAGACTTTGATCTCGAACCTGTGGCGCGCTGTTTCAAATCGACGCCAGGAAACCGCCATCCACCGGAATGGACTGGCCGGTTATGTAGGCGGCCGCATCCGAGGCAAGGAACACGGCGACGCCGTGCAGATCTCGCAGATCGCCGAAACGGTGCTGCGGGATCTTGGCCAGCATCGACTGCTGCCATGCCTCATTGCTGTAGAACACATCCGTCATCGCCGTCCTGAAATAGCCCGGAGCGATGGCGTTGACCCTGATGCCGAGATCGGCCCACTCCGCCGCCAGCGCCCGCGTCATGCCGAGCAGGCCTGACTTCGAAGAGCCATAGGGCACTGCGGTCGGAATGCCGACTTCTGAAGTCAGCGAGCAGAGATTGATGATCGTGCCGGGCCGGCCGGCGTCGCGCATCTGCCGCGCCGCGGCCTGGGCGCAGAAGAATGCGCCTTTGAGATTGGTGTCGATGATCCGGTCCCACAGTGCCTCGTCGACATCGAGCGAGGGCCGGACCTCTTCCATCCCGGCATTGTTGACGAGGATATCGAGACCGCCAAGCAGGCTCGCGGCCTCGGCGGTGGCGGCCCGGCAGCGATCGACATCGGTGACGTCGAGCGCAATGGCATGCGCCACCCCGCCGGCCGCACGGATGGCGGCTGTCGTCTCCTCGAGGGAGGCCAGGCTGCGTGCGGTGACCGCGACGTCGGCGCCGGCAGCGCTCAGCGCCTCGGCGATGCTGCGGCCGATGCCACGGCTGGCGCCGGTGACAAGCGCCTTCCTGCCGGCGAGATCGAACAGAGAAGCATTGCGCATGTGATCCTTCCTTGCCGGTGTCGGGTTCCGCTTCAATGCCGACACTATCAGATCAGGTTACATATACAAGCATATACAAATCGTTTCGGGTACGCTACTCCGAACAAAATTCGCCGCACCAGCGCGCCTGTCGGTGACCTGGCTTGCTCCGGGACGATGCCGCGAAACCCGGTGTTTGAGAACCCGGCCGGAGACGAAAGTCGCTTGGCCAACCGCAGAGGAGCCCGTTCGTGTCGAAAGCTTCAGACATGGTCCGAACCGAAGTCACACGCCTGTCGCCTTACAATTCCGGGCTGACCATCGCCGAGGTCATGCAGCGATACGCGCCAGTCAGGATCGCCAAGCTGGGTTCGAATGAAAACCCGCTTGGCCCGAGCCCGACGCTCGCCACGATGATGCAGGGCGGCGCCGAGATGTTCCGGCTCTATCCGGATCCGGCCGGGCGCGCGCTGCGCCAGGCCATCGCCGCCAGATATGAAGTCGGCGAGGATCAGGTCATCCTCGGCAATGGCTCGGAGGATCTTCTTTCCGTCATCAGCCGCGCCGTGCTGCGGCCCGGCGACGCTGTCGTCACCCTCTATCCGTCGTTCCCACTGCACGAAGACTATGCCACGCTGATGGGCGCGCGTGTCAAACGTGTAGCCGTCAACGACGATCTCACCATCAACGTCGACGCCCTGATCGAGGCGGTGCGCGAACGGCCCCGCATGCTGCTGTTCTCGAACCCGATGAACCCGGTCGGCAGCTGGCTGTCGAGCAGTGATCTGTCGCGGGTGCTGGATGCAGTCGGCGACGAGACGCTGATCGTCGTCGATGAGGCCTATGCCGAATATGCCGAGGGCGACGACTATGCCTCGTCCCTCCCCGACCTCGGCAAACGCGACCGGTCCTGGATCGTGCTGCGGACATTTTCCAAGGCGTTCGGGCTTGCCGGATTGCGCATCGGCTTCGGCATCGTCGGTGACCCGGAATTGCGGGCGCTGCTCGACAGGGTGCGCACGCCGTTCAACGCCAATGGCGTTGCACAGGCCGCCGCGCTGGCGGCGCTCGCCGATGAGGAACACCTCGCCAGGGTCGTCGCGCTGGCCAAGGCGGAGAGAACACGTGTCGAGAGCTTTCTCAGGAGCAGGGGCCTCGAAGTCGCCGCTTCTCGAGGCAATTTTCTGTTCTTCAACTGCCGGCAAAACGCCAGCGCATTCGTCGAAGGCCTGCTTCGCGAAGGCGTCATCGTCAAACCCTGGAAGCAGGAGGGCTTCGACAGCTATGTGCGTGTCAGCATCGGCTCGCCATCGGAGAACGACCACTTCATGGCTGCGCTGACCCAACTGTTGTGATTTCCCGAAAGCATACAGAATTGCCTTGCACACACCGGGCACGATATCCGAGGGTCTGCCAATTCCGTGGGGTCCCCCCTCGCAGTCACCTTGTCGTAAGAGCCTGCCCTATGCTTGAAAGCAGCCCACCTCGGAGCCTCTACCGCGAAACGGCCGGCGGCACCGCCAACTACCCTGCCCTTGCCGGCGCGCAGCGGGCAAGGGTCGCCATTGTCGGCGGTGGCTTCACGGGCCTTTCGACCGCCCTGCATCTGGCGGAAGCCGGCGACGACGTTGCCGTGATCGAGGCCCAGCAGCCGGGCTGGGGCGCGTCGGGCAGGAATGGCGGCCAGGTCAATCCCGGCCTCAAATACGATCCCGACACGATCGAGGCGATGTTCGGCCCTGAGCTTGGGCAGCGGATGATCGATTTCTCCTATGGCGCGCCGGATTTCACCTTCGGCCTCATCCGGCGCCTGTCGATCGCCTGCGAGGCGCGGCAGAACGGCACCATATGCGCGGCCATTCGACCGAAACCGGAAGCCGCTGTACGGGCCACGGCCGCGCAATGCGAACGGCGGGGGATGCCGGTCCGCATGCTGGACGCGCAGGCGATGGCAGTGCGAACCGGAACCGATCGCTACATATCCGGCATGTTCGACGCCCGCGGCGGCGACCTCCACCCCTTGAAATACACAATTGGCCTGGCAGCCGCGGCCAAGAGCGCCGGCGCGCGGATATTCGGCGGCAGCGAAGTCCTCTCGCTGACGAGAGAGGCCGGACGATGGCTCCTCAAAACCGCCAACGGCTCTGTCAGCGCCGAGAAGGTTCTTATCGCGACCAACGGCTACACCGGAACCCTGTGGCCGGGCCTGGAGCAATCGCTGGTTCCGGTGTTCAGCGCGATCGCGGCGACCGAACCGCTTGCGCCGGCGGTCGCGGCCGCAATCCTCCCCGAAAGGCCGGTAGTCTACGAAGCCGGCAACATCACCGTGTACTACCGCATAGACGCCGAGAGGCGCCTTCTCATGGGCGGCCGGGGACCGATGAAACCCATCGGTGATGCCTCCGCCATCCGCTACCTCACCGACTATGCGCTGCGGCTCTGGCCAGCGCTTGCGGGAATACGCTGGACACATGGCTGGAACGGCCGGGTTGCGATCACCAAGGACCATCTTCTGCACATTCACGAGCCGGAAGACGGCGTGCTGATCTGCCTTGGCTACAATGGCCGTGGCGTCGCCATGGCCTCGGCGATGGGCGCTGCCTTGGCGCAACGCCTGCGCGGCGACGAGACGTCGCCCTTTCCCATGCCGATATCGCCGCTCAAGCCGATCCGGTTTCACCGCTTCTGGCCGGTCGGGGTGAAGGCAGCGATCCTTTCCGGACGACTGAAGGACCGCTTCGGTTTCTGAGGCGAAAAGCACGCTCAGCTTGACAACCCGCTGGACTGCAAGCCCGGCCTTGCGGCCAGCGGTTTTGCGTCGGCGCCTTTTCATACCCGAACGCGAAGCCGAGCCATTTTCGCTCCCGGGGCGCTCCCCATCATGCCGATCAAATTATAGGCACACTTGCCGATTGACAAAAATCATAACAGGCGACCAAGATCATATGACCATCAACGATATTTGGTCCCGAGGTTGCCCCTCGGCATTGGCGAAAAGGAGAGCCAGATGCCCGTTCAGCAGAGAGTGACCCATCGTTCCAAACAAAGCCCCGCCAGCTCCATCCTTGCCACCGCACTGCTAAGCCTCAGTCTGATCACACTGCCCGGCGTCGGCCATGCCGACGGGATCACGCTCAAGGTTTTCGGTGGCTCGGCGCTTGACGAACTCGCGCCGCGCCAACCGCCGGACGAGCAGAAGAAAATCCAGCAGCAGGTCATCGACGGCTTCCTCAAGGCCAACCCCGACGTGACCGCGGTCGAGTGGGACGCCCAGGGGCCGCAGACAGATTCGATCCAGCGCCTGATGACCGCCAAGCTGGCAAACCAGGAAATGGACCTGATCGCTTGCCCGGCCTTCTACACCAATGGCGCCTATGTGAGACGCAAGCTGGTGATGCCGATCACCGACAAGATCAAGCCGTTCCAGGATCGGATCGACGCCGCCGCGCTCGGCGCCTTCACCATCAGCGGCCAGGTCTACGGCGTGCCGATCTCGACGCTCTCGACATCGACGATCTTCTACAATGTCGACCTCTTCCAGAAGCTCGGCATCCCCGTTCCGCCGACCTATGACGACCTCAAGGCGGCCGTGCCGAAATTCAAGACGGCGGGTGTGATCCCGCTGCTGCATCAGGGCTCGAACACCGTGATGTGGCCGATGTGGTACTTCGAAACCTTCTCGCAGGCCTCGGGCGACGCCATCGGCAAGACGCAGAAGAACCTCGATGGCACGGCGAAGTTCACCGACGCGCCCGATGTCGAAGGCTTCAAGCTGATCAAGCAATGGGTCGACGACGGCATCCTGTCCAAGGATTCGCTTTCGGTCGACCAGGACGGCATGCGGGCCGCCTTCGCCGCCGGCAAGAGCGCCATGTACTATGGCGGCACCTGGGAAATCCCGTCGCTGCAGACCAGCGTCAAGGCGTTCAAATGGGGCGTCTTCGCCTTTCCGAAAATGGACGGAACGCCGGGTGCGCCGGGCCATGGCGGCGGCGCCGACAACGGCATGTGCGTCGCCTCGTCGATCCCACCCGAAAAGCTCGATGCGGCGGTCAAGTTCATCGAATATCTGACGCGGCCGGAGGTGGCGACGCTCTACCTCGCACCGGAGCAGCCGATCGCAGCCTCGATCAAGGGCGTGCCGCAGGTCGAGGATGCCTATGCCGTCGAGTTGCGCAAGCAAGCCTTCCCGAGCACGATCAAGTTCCTCGACTGGATCTGGCCGTCGGAGGTCGCGACCGCCACGGCCTCGGCCATTGCCGGCATCGTCGGCGGCACGACGACGCCCGAGGATGCCGCCGCCTCGATCCAGACCACCTTCGACGACCTCAAGGCGCAGGGCAACTGGCCGCCGAAGTGAGCGCGGACTGAGCGAGCGCGCATCCAGCCGAGTGATGCGCCAAGCATGAAAACAGAGGCCGCCCGCTTCGGGGCAGCCTCGCTCATCGGAGAGAATACATGACGCAAACTCGTGCCGAACGGCAGCGCTTCTCGATCGGCTATCATCTGAACAGCTGGGACCTGACCGGCCTTCCGCTTAGGCCAGCCATAAAATTCCTGGCCGAACAGGGTTTCGGCTGGTTCGAGATCCTCGCCTTCACCAGCCTGTCGGACCAGTACGCCCGCAAATACATGCAGCTCGGCAACCAGGCGCCGATGGGGGTCACCACCGACACCGACATCCTGCGGCGTTACGCACTGCTCTCGGAAGGCCAGAGCGAATATGGCATCAAGCTCTCCTCCTTCTACGTCAATGCCATCTTCACCAACCCTGTCGCGTGGCCTTACGAACGCGACGTGCTGGTGGCGCTGACCCGGATGCTGAAGGGGTTTGGCTCACCGGTGCTGGTTCTCGGCGGCGGTCCCTCGGAAGCGATCGCCGGCACCCACACCGCCGACGACTATCGCGCCTTTTGCCGGGCCCTGGAAGATATCGGCAGGCGGACAAAAGACCTCGGCATCGAGACCGTCTATCACCCGCATCTCGACACCTTCATCGAGCGCCGCGACCAGCTCGATCGCATGATGGATGAACTCGACACCGATCTCGCCGGCCTCTGCATCGATCCGGCGCATCTCGCCCACACCGACTCCGATCCGGTCGATGCGGTCCGGACCTACATGTCGGCCGTGCGCTACATGCATTTCAAGGACACCAGGGTTGACCCCGGCTTGAAGGACTATGACCGCTATGGCGCCTTTTGCGAACTCGGCGCCGGTGTCGTCGATCTTGCCGGCATCGTCGACGTGCTGCTGGCGGCAGATTACGACGGTCTCGCCATCATCGAGCTCGATGCATCGAAGAAGACGGCGGAGCAAAGCACGTTGGAAAGCATCGCCTATGTCAGGGACACGCTCGGACTGGTGCTGACGCCGCAAAGCGCGAAGGCCGCATGACCGCGCGATCACAAGAGGCTGCCGCTTTTGGCCGTTCCGATTCCTGGCGCTTTCTTGCCGGGGACGGTGCGGTGGCCTTCTTGATGATCCTGCCCGCCGCGATCCTGTTTTGCCTTTTCTACCTCTGGCCCTTCGTCAACGGTTTCTGGCTCAGCCTGCACAATTGGGACGGGTTTTCCGATCCGACCTGGGCCGGCTTTTCCAACTATCAGCGCCTCTTGCACGACCGCATCTTCCTCGGCGCGCTGCGCAACAATCTGATCTTCGTCATTGCCGTCGTCATCCTGAAGAACGTGCTCGGCCTCGGGCTGGCGCTGCTGCTCAACCGGGCGCTGGTCGGCCGCGCCTTCTTTCGCGCCGCCGCCTTCGTGCCGGTGACGATGTCCTTCGTCGCCGTCGGGCTGCTGTGGTCCTGGATCTACAATCCGGTCTTCGGCCTGCTCAACGGCGCGCTCGATCTGTTCGGCCTCGGCGGGCTGAAACAGTCCTGGCTTGGCGACGCCGACATCGCGCTCTACTCGATCATCGTCGTCGACGTGTGGAAATGGCTCGGCTTCCACGCCGTCATCTATCTCGCCGGGCTGCAGACGATCCCTTCGGAACTCTATGAATCGGCTGAGATGGACGGCGCCGGTCCGCTGCAGCGGTTCCGGCATGTCACCGTGCCGATGATGATGCCGATTATCTTCATCAACACCATCCTCGGCCTGTCCGGCGCCTTCGTGCGCAACTTCGACATCGTCTATGTGCTGACCAAGGGCGGCCCAAACCACGCCACCGAAGTCGTTCTCACCTACATGATGAGCAAGGCCTTCCAGGATGGCGCCATGAGCTACGCCGCGGCGATCGGCTATGTGCTGTTCCTGATCGTCGGGCTGGCCAGTGTCGGCCTGCTCGCGCTGATGCGACGCCAAAGGCTGGATGTCTGATGAGCGCCGCGGTCAACCCTTTGCCCGCCCTCGATGATGGTGCCGCCCGCCGCCGGCGCCTCGGCACGCGCGGCCTGCTGGAAGTCGCGGGCATCTACGCGGCGCTGGCCTTGGTGCTCATCGAGACACTCTATCCCCTGCTCTGGGTGCTGTTCGGCTCGCTCAAGACCAAGGAAGAAATGCTGAGCAACATCTGGGGTCCGCCGTCGAGCTTGGTGTTGCAGAACTATGCCGATGCCTGGCGCATTGCCGGCATGGGTTCGCGCATCGTCAGCAGCGTGCTGGTCACCGGTTCGGCCTTGATCATCCTGGTCGTCGTGGCAACGCCCTGCGCCTATGCGCTGGCGCGCCTGCGCTTTCCCGGACGCGGCGTCGTGCTGGCGGTGGCGGTGGCGGCCATGCTGGTGCCGCCGCAGGTGATGGCCATCCCGTTGTTCATGGTGGCGCGCGACCTCGGCCTGATCAACAACCGGCTCGGCGTCGCCTTCGTCTATGCGGCGACGTCGCTGCCGCTGTCGGTCTTCATCCTGCGCAGCTTCTTCGTCACGCTGCCCGCCGACCTCGAGGACGCCGCGCGCGTCGACGGTGCGAGCCGGCTCGAGATCCTGATCCACATCATGCTGCCGCTGGTGCGGCCGGGCGTCGCGCTGATCCTGATCTTCGGCTTCATCGAGATCTGGAACGATTTCTTCCTCGCCTTCCTGCTGCTGCGCGACCCCTCGGTGCAGACCATCCCGCTCGGCCTGGTCAGCTTCTTCCAGCAGTACGATTCGCTCTGGACACTCTATTTCGCCGCGTTGACGATCACGACACTGCCGGTGATCGTCGTCTTCCTCGCCATGCAACGGCAGTTCATCGCCGGCCTGACAGCCGGCGCCGTGAAGGGTTGACATGCAGGATCGCGTTATCGGCGTTGGCGTCATCGGTTGCGGCGAGATCGCCCAGCTGATGCATTTGCCCTATCTCATGGAATTGCCGGCGTTTCGTATCGCCGCTCTATGCGACATCTCGCCCGGCACGGTCGACAAGGTCGGAGAGCATTACGGTGTCGCCGCCCGCTATACGGACCATCGCGCCCTGCTCGCCGATCCCAATGTCGATGCGGTGGTGATCTGCACCTACGACCATGGCGAGATGGTCGCCGACGCGATCCGTGCCGGCAAGCACCTGATCGTCGAGAAGCCGCTCGCCTTCACGCCGCAGGAGGCGCGCCCGCTGGTCGAGCAGGCCGAGCGGAGCGGCCTCGTCGCCCTTGTCGGCTACATGAAATTCTACGATCCGGGCTATGAGACCGGGCTGGAGCGCATTGCCGCGATCGGCCGGCCGAAGTCGATCCATGTCCATGATTTCGCCGGCCGCTTCGACCGCTATGGCCAGCTCTACACGCAGACCCGCATCGCCGATGTCCCGGCTGATATACTGGCGGCAGGGCGCGATGCGGTCGCCCGGCGCGTCGAGGCGGCGCTTGGCGCCGATCATGCCGGCTATCGCGACCTCTATCTGCTGCTGCTCGGTCTCAGCAGCCACGATCTTGCCGTCATGCGCGGCGCCTTCGGCACGCCGGACCGCGTCGTCCATGCGCAACAGACCGGTCCGAACCAGTTGCTGGCCGTGCTCGACTATGGCGGCGTGCCTTGCCTGTTCGACATGGCGCTTGCCCAGTATGAATGGTGGGACGAGTGGATCCATGTGCATGGCGAGCGCGAGGAGGTGCGGATCGAATTCCAGAACCCCTATTTCCGCAACGCCTCGGCAATTGTTCGCGTGCGCGAGGCAACGGGCGAAACCGCGTCCGAGCGCGTCATACCGGGCGTCCCCGACACCTCGTTCCGCCGCGAATGGCAGCATTTCGCCGACTGCATCCTGACCGGGGCAAAGCCGCGCACGCCGCTTTCGGGCGGGCTGGCCGATCTCGATCTTGCGGTCCGGATCATCCAGGCAATGCCGCCCAAAAAGCCCTGACGGGCCTTCGCTCGTGGGTCGGCAGCGGCGCCCTACCGATACTTTGGAAAGGCGTCGCCGGCCGGCGCGTTGGCCCAGCTCTGCAAGGTCTGGCCGCCGTCGATCAGCCAGTCGACGCCGGTGACATGCCTTGCCTCGTCCGAGGCAAGGAAAGCCACGGCGGCCGCGACATCCTCCGGCTGGCCTATGCGGCGCAACGGGATGCGGTCGGCGAAATGCTGGACGCTGCTCTTGAAATCACCGTCGCCGGAAGCCGGAACGCCGAGCGTCGTCTCGATCACACCGGGGCAGATGGCGTTGACGCGAATGCCGTAGGGCGCGGCATCGAGCGCCGCGACCCGTGTCAGCCCGACGACGCCGTGTTTGGAGGCGACATAGCCGGCGCCGCCAGAAAGCACGTCCCAGCCCGCCATCGACGAACCCATATTGACGATCGAGCCGCCGGTCCCGGCCTCGATCATCGCCCGAAGCGAGGCTTGCAGGACGAGGAAGATGCCGCGCAGATTGATGCGGATGATGGTGTCCCAATCCTCGACCGGCAAATCGTGCACGGGCGCGACGACGCCGGAAATGCCGGCATTGTTGAACACCACATCCAGCCCGCCGAATGTCTCGACGGTGGTTGCGACGGCGCTGCGTACATCCTTCTCGTCGGTGACGTCGGCATCGATGGCGATGGTGCTGTCGCCGAGAGAGCGAGCCAGCTCGTGGGCCGCCGCGCCGTTGCGGTCGACAATGGCGACGCGCGCGCCTTCGTCGAGGAAACGCCGGACCGCGGCAGTGCCGATGGCGCCGGCGCCGCCGGTGACAAGGACCTTCTTCTGGTCGAACCTTTTCATCCCTCGGTCTCCGGCTTTGGATAGGAACGCCATGAATGCTGTGGCTCGAAGCCGAGCGTTTCGCGCGCGTGGGCCGTATCGAGCACGGAACCGAAACCGGCGATCGGCCGCGACAGGGCAACGCCTGGATAGACCCGACGCACCAGCGCTTCGGTTTCTTCTTCCATGAAGGTGTCGGCAGCGCTGAGTAGGACGCGCAGATGACCGTCGCCTTGCCATTCGAGCGCCCGCAGGAAGCCTTGCCCGGCATCGCGCGCGTCGAGATAGGCCCACAGGTCGCGGGCGCTGTCGGCCGTGGCGCGGCGCGGCCCGACACCAACGAAGAAGGATTGCGGGGTCTGGATCCACGGCATGCGGATGCTGACCGCCGAAAAGGCGCCGCGGCGCACCGCCGTGTCGACGATTTCCTCGCCCAGCCATTTCGACAGGCCGTACGGGTCCTGCGCGCCGACCGGATGGTTCATATCGACAGGCAGATAGGGCGGAACGACCGCCTTCTCGAAGAAAGGATAGCCGAAGACACTGAAGGACGAGGCATAGACCAAGCGCCTGATGCCAGCCATGGCGGCGGCCTCGACGACATTGTAGGCGGTCGCGACATTGGTCTTGAACACCTCGCCGCCGGCCCGCCCGGTCGGCCGCGGAATGGCCGCGACATGCACGACGGCATCGCAGTCGCGCACCAGCTGCAGGGTGGATCCCAGATCGGTCAGGTCGGCGGTGGCGTGCCGCCATGCGCCGCCGACCGGCGCCACAGTATCGATGCCCAGCACGTCATGGCCGGCCGCAAGCAGAGCCTCGGCCACGTGACGGCCAAGCAGGCCACTGGCTCCGGTGACAATCGTCTTCATATCACGGCCCTCGGCTCGCAAGCACAGAGGCTTGGATATCATTGATGGTCATACAAATCGAGCACATGGTTGCCGACCCTTGTCAAGGCCATTTCGCGTCGAGCAAATAGCGCATACGCTTGTGCGAGCGGCGTGCGCAAGGCAGGTGACCACAGCTTTGCGTCGAACGGGATTGACTTGGCATCCGCCAGGGTTTTTTGTATGAGTATCAACGATCGACCAAAGGAGTCCGCCATGGCCGTGGACGTTTTTTCCTCACATCGGCACGATGACGCGATGCGCCTTGATCCGCAACGCGCAGCCATTATCGTCATCGATATGGTCAACGAGTTCTGCAAACCGGGCGGGGCCATGGTCCTGCCGGGATATGAGACACTGGTGGCGCCGCAACTGGCCGTCATCGAGGCGGCGCGCGCCAGCGGCGCGCCCGTGATCTGGGTTCATGATGCGCACCGGCCGGGCATGCGCCGCGAGCGCGAATGGGTCAAACGAACGCCACATTGCGTGGAGGGCAGCTGGGGACCGGAAATCATCGAGGACCTTGGCGCCCGCGATGATGAGATTCATGTCATCAAGCGGCGCTACTCGGCCTTCTTCCAGACCGACCTCGATCTGACGCTCAAGGATATGCAGGTCGACCAGTTGGTCATCTTCGGCGTGGTCACCAACATTTGCGTGCGTTCGACGGTCCACGACGCCTTTTTCCGGGGCTATGAAGTGGTGGTGCCGAGCGATTGCTGCGCCGCGACCGGACCGCGCGAGCAGGAAAGCTCGCTCTACGACATAGCGACGCATTTCGGCGTGGTCAGCGATTCGGCTGATGTCGTCGCGGCCCTTCGCGATGGGACGTCGCTGCAACCGACTGAAGTCGCGGCTTGACCTAGAGCCAGCGGCATCCGAGACAGGCAACAGGAGTGCGGTTTGACGACCGAAACGAAATCCGAGAAAAACGCGACACCGAAGCGACCGAGCGGCAACGCGGAACCACTGAGCCGCGAGCAGGTGCTGGAGCGCTACGCCGAGACCGGATACGCGTTGGACCAGCATCCGGCGCACGTCATCCGCAAGGCGCATCAGCGCGCGACGCTGCGTTTCCAGCAGGTCATGGCCGGCGAAGATCTTTCGCCGACCCAGTTCGCGGCCCTTGCCACGATCCTCAAACATGGCGAGGTCTCGCAGAACCATCTCGGACGGCTGACGGCGATGGACCCGTCGACCATCAGCATCGTCATGCGCAAATTGCTCAAACACGGGCTGATCACGCGCAGCGCTTCCGACACAGACCAGCGCCTGTCGATGATCGCACTGACCGAGAAAGGCACCGAATACACGCTCGAGCGGCTCGCACGCAGCGTCGAGGTCGGACGGCGCTTCCTGTCGCCGCTGTCGCCCACGGAGCAGGCGACGCTGCTTCGCCTGCTCAAGCGCATCAATGACGACGATCCATCGAATGGCGACGGCGGCAAGTAGGCCGCGACCAGACCTTTTCCGTACCAGCAGAAGTGAGAACCGATGTCGTCCGACCCCAAGTCGTCTGCCAACACGCTCGTCGTCCGCAATATCGGCCTCATGCTGAGCGGCGACCTCGGCCAGCCGATCCTCGATGCCGACACCATCGTCGTTACCGACGGGCGCATATCAGGCATTGGCAAGGCTGACGACGTCGACAGCGGCAATGCGGCGACGATCATCGATGCGATGGGCTGTGCGGTCGCACCGGGACTTATCGACAACCATGCCCATCCGGTGGCCGGCGACTGGACGCCGCGGCAAAACCAGATCGGCTGGATGGATTCGACCGTGCATGGCGGCGTCACCACGATCATTTCGGCGGGAGAGGTCCACACGCCTGGCCGGCCGCGCGACCTGGTCGGGCTGAAGGCGCTGGCGATCGCGGCACAGCGGACCTTCTCCAACTTCCGCCCCAACGGCATGAAGATCCTGGCCGGCGCCCCCATCCTGGAACACGGCCTGGTCGAGGATGACTTCCGATACCTCGCCGAGGCCGGCGTGACACTTGTCGGCGAGGTTGGTCTCGGCGGCGTCAAGGACGGGCCGACAGGCCGGCAGATGATCGCCTGGGCGCGCAAATACGGCATGACCTCGATGACCCACACAGGCGGTCCGTCCCTGCCCGGCTCCGGCCGCATCGGAGCGGACGTCGTGCTGGAGGTCGACGCCGACATCGTTGCCCACGTCAACGGCGGACCGACGGCACTTCCCGACGCCGAAATCCGGCAGATCTGCGAGAACGGCTCGCGCGCGCTTGAAATCGTCCACAACGGCAATCTGCGCACCGGCCTGTTCGTGCTCGACCTCGCCAGGCAGCGCGGCGAACTTTCGCGCGTCATCCTCGGCACCGACAGCCCGGCCGGATCCGGCGTACAGCCGCTCGGCATTTTGAGGACGCTGACCATGCTGGCTTCGCTGGGCGGTGTCGCGCCGGAAGTGGCGTTCTGTCTCGCCAGCGGCAACACGGCGCGCGTGCGCGGACTGGCCGACCGCGGCATCATCGAGGTCGGCCGTGCAGCCGACCTGATCTTCATCGATCAGGCCATGGGCGGCGCCGGGGACGGGCTGCTCGACAGTGTGGCGCTCGGCAATCTGCCTGGCATCGGCATGGTCGTCATCGACGGCGAGGTGCGAACCGGCCGCAGCCGCAACACCCCGCCAGCGATGCGGGTGCCGGAAGTCGTCCCCAGCTGACGACGTTTCAGGGTTATGTTGAGGAGGTCAGGACGAGCCGTTATGCACGCAAAGTTTTTGCTGCCTCGGCCAGTTCGGCCATTAGCTTGCTGGCGGAACGCAGTTTCTCTTTGCCCAAGCGACTGGACAGTTCCGCTTTAGCCAAATTCCATAACGGGAGCGCATCGACGACAAGCTTGCGCCCCGATATTGTCAGGCCAATCTGCTTTCCCGAGCGGCCGCGTCCGCCCTTTGAATGTACCAAACGTCGCTCTTCCAGGTTCTGAAGATTTCGGCTTAGGGTCGTCGGGTCGACTCCCGCGCTGTTCGCAAGATCGACGAGTGTCGTTCCCTCAACCGCTCCGATGCCCACGAGGAGGCTGAACTGCTCGGCCGTCAGCCCGAGCGGTTTGAAGCAGGCGTTGTAATAGCGCGTGACCGCCCGCGCCGTCGCACGAGCCTGAAAACCCGGACACTCCGCCGCGACGCCTTTCAACGTTTCCGGATCAAAACCGCTCACGTCCGCCCTCTCGAGCGTTTCACCGTTTTCAGGGAAACGGTGAAACGCTCTAAATCTTTGTTTTGACGCAATTCCGGACGGAAAACCGTTTCACACTTTTCCTGGAATTGCTTTGGACAATTTCGTCCTCGAAGAATACTGTATATGCATTATTAGGAGAATTCCATGCCAGCGTACGTGCATATCAATCTGCGTGTCATCGACGCCGCCAAACAGGCGGCTGTCGCGCCACGCTTTCAAGCCGCTCTGCAAGAGGCCGGCGGGCGCATTTTACATTTCGGCCCTGTTGCGCAGGTTCTTGAGGGCGAGGACGCGCCGCTCCCGATGGCCGGCGTGTTTGAGTTTGCAACCCTCGCCCAAGCGCTGGCGTTCTACAATTCCGAGAGATACGCGCCGATCAAGGCCGAGCGCCGGGAAGCCCAAGAGGCACGGATGTTCATCGTCGAAACCCGCTAAAACTTTCCGATACGCGAACACCGGAAGCGCAGGAAGCCGGCGTTTGCAGGCCGGCATCACCTGAATATCAGGCATACCCTAGAGCTGTTCACCGTTTCACGGAAACGGCGACCGGCTCCAAGTCCTTGTTTTGACGCAATTCCCAAGGGCAAAGCGCTATGCGCTTTGCCCGGGAAATGGAGTGCGCCCCTCGGAGCGGACAGGATCAGGCGGCAGTTTTGACCATCTTCCGGGCGTGTTGGTCTTCGAACTGTTGCGGGCTGAGATAGCCGAGCGCTGAGTGCAATCGGCGAGTGTTGTAAACCTCATCAATGAAGCGGGGAAGATCCTCAGCGACGTCGGTGAAGGTTTCATAGGCCATCGGATAGATGGCTTCGACCTTCATCGTCTTCATGAAGCTTTCCGCTTTGGCATTATCGTAGGGATTGCCGCGCCGACCCATCGATCCAATAAGATCGTGCTCGGCGAGAAGATTGCGATAGAGGAGCGCGGCATATTGCGCGCCTCGATCCGAGTGATGGACGCAGCCCGGCGGCGGCTTTCGCCGTTCGATTGCCGCCTTCAATGCTGCAACGGTCAAGCGCGCGTCGATCGACCGGCCGATGGCGTAACCAACGACCTTGCGGGACCAGGCATCCAAGATGACCGCGACGTAGACGAAGCCTGCCGCAATCGCCACGTAGGTTATGTCGCTTACCCAAAGCCGGTTCGGGCCATCGAGTGTCACGTCCTTCGCCAGGTTCGGGAAGATCGGCAATTCATGATTGCTGTCCGTGGTGGCGATGAAGCGTCGCCTGATCCTGGGCTGCAGATCATGCTCGCGCATCAATCGTCTGACCTTCTTGTGGTTCACGACAATGCCGCTCTGCCGCAGCGCCGCCTGCATGCGGCGATAGCCGTAGGCTTCGAAGCTGTCGGAGATCTCACCCATCGTCTCGACGAGCGCTGTGTCATCCACGGCGGTTTCGGGCTGATCGTAGTAGGTTGATCGCGCGATCCCCATCAGCCGGCATCCTTCAGCGATGGAGACACCGCGGGGCCGGTGATCACGGATGTAGGTCCGCTTCTGGGACGTGGTGCGCTTTTCAGAGCCCCCTTTAGAAACTCGATTTCCAAGGCTTGCCGGCCTACCAGCCGCTCCAGCGCGGCGATCCGAGCTTCATAGGTCTGCATCGTCTCGGCCGCCGCTACATCCTCGTCGAAGGCGCCGGCCTCGTATTTCTGGACCCAGATACGGATCAGGTTACGCGCTAGTTCGTGCCGCCTGGCCAGACCATGAAGCGTCTCACCGGAGAGGAACTCTTGCACTACCTGACGTTTGAACTCGATGCTGTGCGCGCGATGTGCAGTCATGGCTTCCATCCTTCGAAAGCCCGGCTTCCAAGTCAATTCTGCTTAGTCAATCTGTCCGCTCCGAGGGGCGCACTCTAAAAGCCGTTCACACTTTTCCTGGAATTGCTCTAGCTCACGCCGTCCTTGCCGATGATCTTGTCCTTGGTCAGCCCGCCGACGCGCGGGTGCGGCCTGCCGGAATCGGTGACGGCGATGGCGACGACGATCTCGTCGGCGCGCGGCGCATCGGGAACGCGGACCTCCATGCCGTCGAAATGGCTGCGCACCTTCGCCGCATCCTTGTGGCCGAGCGGAATGTCGAGCGGCACGCCGAGGCCGCCGCGCTTCTTCGATGAGGGAATGAGCGCGGCGCCCTTGCCGAGCACGTCGCGGAACGGGGCGCCGAGCGTTGGGTGAAGGATGGCGGCGGCATGTTCCAGCTCGCCGTCGGCGCCAACGGCGGCTGCCTTGCCGAAGCTCTCGACCTCACCGCCGGCAATGCCAAGCGCAGCCACCGCACGCCTGGGCAAGATATCGCCCAGGGCTTCGCCGACCGCGCTCAACGCCGACAGATCCTCGACAAACGTGCCGGCATAAGGGTTGCGGATCACCGCGATCGCCGCGGCACGCCGTGTCGGCGGGTCGACGGGACGGCCGCCTTCGATCCGGGTTTCTTCGACGATGGTGATGATGCGGCGGATTTCCAGGCTCATCGCAATCCGTCCTCGCCCTTGATGTCGGCCGCCGCCAGGCCGCCGACCCGCGCATGAACGCGGGCGCCGGTCGTCATCGCCAGGATGACCGCCATCTCGTCGCTGCGCGGCGCGTCGCCGACGCCGATCTCGATCGCGTCGAAATGGCTGCGCACATAGGAGGCGTTGATGTGGGTGATCGGAATGTCGATGCGCGTCCCGGGGCCGCCGACCTTCTTGGTCGAGGGCACGATCGCCTTGGCGTCGCCGAGAAGTTCGCGCATCGCGTAGCCGCCCGGATTGTGCCACAGTGCGCCATGTTCAAGTTCGCCGGCGGCGCCGACGATGGCACCCTTGCCATAGCCTTCGACAGCTGCAACGCCATCGCCCATGGCGTCGATCAGGCGCCGCGCCATCTCGAGGCCGAGCGGCTTCAGATCCTCCATGAAGCCGGTGATCTCTTCGACGTAGCGTCCGGCAAAAGGGTTGGCGATGACGGCGACGATCGCGCCGCGCTTGGGCGGGCGTGCCGCGGGCGGCCCGCCCTCATGGAAGATCTCCTCGACCTGGACCAGAAATTTCCTGACCACCACAGCTGGCATTGCGCGTATCCTTCGTCCCGTCACTTGCGAAAATTCGTTAGAGTATCAACAATTATGCATCGCCGATATTTGTCAAGCGGCGCGATGGAGGACGCGGATGACGGGCCTGAGAAAACTACATCGGATGACGATTGACAGCCTGTTTAGCCGCTCCTAAACTCATATGACCATCAACGAACTTGCCGGCATTCCGGCGATATGTGGGGGATGGTCAAGGCGTGGCTTCAAAAGCTGAAAAAAGCTGAAGGGGAATAACATGACAAGGGCGCTCAAGAGTTTGTTTCTGGCCGGCACGATGCTGGCCGTTTCGTTGGGATCGGCCGCCGCACAGGCCAAGGTTTCGGTGGCCGCCATCTCGGGTTATTTTGCCCAGGGTTTTGGCGTTTCGATCGTCAACGGCCTCAACAAGGCCAAGACCGATTTCGGCATCGACCTCAAGCTGGTCGACACCGGCAATCGCGCGCTGGACTATGAGGAGCAGTTCGAAAACCTCGCCAAGGGTAAACAGTACGACCTCATCTTCGTCATGGGTTGGGAGCTGGTCGATTCGCTGCAGAAAGTCAGCAAGGAATACCCCGACCAGCGCTTCGTCTTCATCGATGGCGTGCTCGACAATCCCAAGATGATCTATGCCAATTTCGCCGAGGAACAGGGCTCCTTCGTTGCCGGCGCGCTGGCCAGCATGATCGAGGCCAAGGGCAGCGAATTTCCCAAGATCGGCGACGGCAAGGCAATCGGCTTCGTCGGCGGCCGCGACATCCCGGTCATCCGCAATTTCCTTGGCGGCTACGAACAAGGCGCCAAATACGCCGCACCCGACGTCAAGGTGAACTCCGTCTTCGCCGGCACCTTCGATGATCCGGCCAAGGGCAGCGAGCTCGCCCAGGCGCTGTACGGCCAGGGCTCCGACATCGTCTACAACGTTGCCGGCCCGACCGGCGAAGGCGTGATGCAGGCGAGTGCCGCCGCCGACAAATATTCGATCGGCGTCGATATCGACATGTGCGGCACGGCCCCCGGAAATGTGCTCGGCAGCATGCTGAAGCGTGGCGACATCGCCGTCTACACGCTGATCAAGGACGAGGTCGGCGGCAACAAGGTCACCGCCGGCACCCGCACCTTCGACCTGGCGTCGGGCGGCGTCGAGTTCAAGGTCTGCGACGACATCGCGCCGAAGATCCCGGCCGACGTGACGGCGAAGCTGGACGAGATCAAGAAGGGCATCCTCGACGGCAAGATCGTGATCGCCAAGGCGAAGTAAGCCAGCAACAGCGCATCCCTCCCAAGAAAGCGCTACACTGATCCGCCGCGGCTTGCCGCGGCGGATCAGTGTCCAATCTTCGAAAGCTCGCAATCTGCGAGAGCCCCAATCTGCGAGAGCAATGGTGTCGAACGCGCCGGGGTCACCGACCCTCCACAACACTGCCGCGATGGCCGTCGAGCTGACGGCTATCACCAAGCGTTTTGGCGCTTTCATTGCCAATGACGGCATCGACCTTGCCGTGCGCAGGGGCGAAATCCACGCCATCATCGGCGAAAACGGCGCCGGCAAGACGACGCTGATGAACATCCTGTTCGGCCTGCTGCAGCCCGACGAAGGCTCGATCCGGCTGAATGGCGAGGCGACGGTGGTCGCCGATCCGGCGGCGGCCATCAAGGCGGGGCTCGGCATGGTGCACCAGCATTTCAAGCTGGTGCCCTCGCTCTCGGTCGCCGACAATGTCTTTCTCGGCATGGAAATCCGCCGTCATGGGCTGATCGACCATGGCGCGCAGATCGCACGCACACAGGAACTGTCGAAGCGCTTCGGGCTGCATGTCGATCCGACCGAGCGCGTCGGACTGCTCTCGGTCGGCATCGAACAGCGCATCGAAATCCTGAAAGTGCTGGTGCGCGGCGCCCGCACCATCATCCTCGACGAACCGACCGCGGTGTTGACGCCGCAGGAGAGCCGCGAACTGTTCCAGACGCTGCGCAGCTTCGTCGCCGAGGGCATGACCGTGATCTTCATCTCGCACCATCTGGAAGAGGTGATGGAGGTGTCCGACACAGTGACGGTGCTGCGTAACGGCAAGAAGGTGGCGACCCGCCCGACTTCGGAACTCAACAAGGACGAGCTGGTGCGCATGATGGTCGGCCGCGAGGTCAGTTTCGACCGGCGGCCGCGAGCAGCCCTGCACGGCGACATCGTGCTGGACGTCAAGGATCTGTGGGCTCGTGATGATCGCCGCTTGCCGGCCCTTCGCAACGCCAGTTTCACTGTCCGCTCCGGCGAGGTGGTGGGGATTGCGGGCGTCGCCGGCAATGGGCAGACGGAACTGGCGGAAGTGCTTTCGGGCCTGCGGCCGGCAAGCCATGGCGAGGCCCGGCTCAAGGGCCAGGACCTCACCACGCTCTCCCCCGCCGCAATCCGCGAGGCCGGCCTTGCCCATGTTCCGGGCGACCGCATGGTGCGCGGGGTCGATCGCAATGCCTCGATCGCGGCGAACACGCTGATGGGCCGGCAGCACCGCGCGCCGTGGAGCCGCAACGGCATGCTCGACTGGAAGGCGATCACTGGAAATGCCGGAGCGCTGATCAAGAGCTTCGACATTCGCGCGCAAGGAGCGGGCGACGCCGTCAAACGGCTCTCCGGCGGCAACATCCAGAAAGTCGTGCTGGCACGCGAATTCACCAATGGCGCCGACTTCCTGCTGATCGATCAGCCGACGCGCGGCGTCGACATCGGCGCCCAGGAGGCCATCCATGACGAGATCATGCGCCAACGCGCGGCCGGGCGTGCCATCCTCTTGATTTCCGTGCAGCTCGACGAACTGGCGGCGCTCGCCGATCGCATCCTGGTGATGTTCAACGGACGGATCATGGGCGAAGTCGCCGGCGACGATGCCGACGAAGACAGGATCGGCATGATGATGGCGGGCGTGTCGCGGCAGTTGGAGCCCGCATGATGAGCGACCGTTTGCGCGCCTTTTCCGGCCAGATCATCGCCGTGGGCGTAGCCTTGCTGCTGGGGGCGATCATCATCCTCCTGGTCGGCGAAAGTCCGGTCCATGTCCTGATGACGCTGCTGCGCGGCGCCTTTGGCGACCAGGAAAAGATTGCCGGCACGCTGCTGCAGACGACGCCGATCCTGATCTGCGGCGTCGCGGCCTGCATCGGCCTGCGCGGCGGCATGTTCAATGTCGGCATTGAGGGCCAGCTGTTCCTCGGCGGTTTCGCCGCCGCCTGGGTCGGCTTCAGCTTTTCCCTGCCCGCGGGCATCCATACGCTGGCGGCGCTGGCGCTCGCGGTCGTCGCGGGCGCGGCCTGGGTCGCCATTCCCGCCTATTTCCGCGCCCGCTACAACACCAACGAAGTCGTCTCGACGATCCTGTCGAACTACATCGCCGTGCTGCTGACCTCCTATTTCACCATCTTCCTGTTCAAGCGGCCGGGCGGCTGGTCGGAGACGCCACCGATACTGGCGACAGCCTATCTGCCGGAGATCTTTGCCTTCTCGCGGCTGAACTGGGGGCTGGTGATTGGCCTGCTGCTGGCGGTCGGCGTGGCGCTGGTGTTTCGCTACACCAGTTGGGGTTATGGCGTGACGATGGTCGGGTCGGCGCCGAAATTCGCCGAATATGGCGGCGTCAATGTGAAACGGCAGGGCTTTGTCGTGCTGCTGCTTTCAGGCGCCGTTGGGGGCCTGGCCGGCGGCGTCGAGACGCTCGGCGTGCATCACCGCTTCATGGAAGGCTTTGCTCCCGGCTTCGGCTTCGACGGGCTGATTGCCGCCCTGCTCGCCAACGGCTCGCCGGTTGCCACCATCGTCACCGCGTTGTTCTTTGGCGCGCTGCGCAGCGGCTCGCTGCTGCTCGAAGTCGACACCAGCGCGTCGCGCGAAATCATCACCGTGATCCAGGCGCTGATCATCCTCAGCGTATCGGCGCAGGTTCTGATCAAACGCCGCGGCGACAGCCAGGCGGGGGAGCGGCGATGGAAATTCTAGACAAACTGATCAACGTCGCACTGATCGCCGCGACGCTGCGCACCACCGCGCCAATTCTCCTGGTCGCGCTTGGCGGGTCGTTCACCACCAAGGCCGGCATCTTCAACATCGGCCTCGAGGGCCAGATGCTGGCCGGCGCCTTCTTTGCCGTTATCGGCTCGATCTGGACGGGTTCGGCATTCGCGGGGGTTGCTTGCGGCGTTGCCGCGGCGCTTGCCTTCGCGCTCGCCTTTGCCGTGCTGGTGGTGACGTTCCGGGCCAATGAAGTGGTCGTCGGCCTGGCGCTCAATATCCTTGCCGGCGGCATGACGATCTCGCTGATGAAAGCGATTTTCGGCACGCGCGGATCGATCGTCGGTCACGGCATCGTCGGCCTGCCCAAGGTGCAGATACCTGGCGCCCAGGCGCTGCTCGGCTCGTGGGCGCCGCTGATTTCGGGCTTCACGCCGATCGTCTATGTCGCGTTCCTCGCAGTGCCGCTGCTGGTGCTGTTCTACAACCGCACCCGGCTCGGGCTCTATATCCGCGTCGTCGGCGAAAAGCCCGAAGCCGCCGAAGCGCTGGGTATCTCGATCACCCGCGTCCGCTACATCGCTTCGCTGCTGTGCGGCTTGCTGGCGGGCCTCGCCGGCGCGCATCTGTCGCTCGGCTACATCACCATGTTCACCGAGAACATGTCCTCGGGCCGCGGCTTCATGGCGGTGGCGATCCTGATCTTCTCCAACGGCGATCCGCTGAAAGTGCTGGCCGGCTGCCTGCTGTTCGGCTTCGCCGACGCCTTCTCGCTGCGCCTGCAGACCTTCGGTTTTCCGTCCTATCTGGTGCTGACCGTGCCCTATGTCGTCGCGCTGACCGCCCTGTTCGCGCTGTCCTACCGGGCACGGCCAAGGATCATCAAGGAGACGCTGGCGTCGATGCAGAAACTGCTGTCGGTGGACAGGAACAACGCCCCGGTCGACAAAAATCCGCAATGAAGGAACTCTCATGGAACGCATAATCCTCGACGTGGATTCTGCCGGCGACGATATTCTCGCCGTGCTGTTTGCCGCGGCGAACCCGAATGTCCGGCTCGAAGGCGTCACCACAGTCACGGGTGCCGCCGGCCCGATCGAACAGGTCACCAATGTCGTGCTCAACACGCTGACGCTTGCCGGGCGCGACGACATACCGGTTCACGCCGGCGCTTGGCGGCCGATCGTCGGCAATTCCAAGGCCGACATGGACGCGCCTGTCCATTTCGAAAAGCGGCTCGTTGCCCGCTTCGGCGACCGGCTGAAGAAGTTCAACCCGCCGGCGCCGCCTCCCTCCCGCCCGGCGACGCCGGGACATGCCGTCGACTTCATCATCGAGACGGTGATGGCCAATCCGGGTGAAATCACGCTGGTGACGACGGGGCCGCTGACCAATGCGGCGATGGCGCTCTTACAGGAGCCGCGCCTGGCGGGCGCGCTCAAGCGGCTGTTGGTGCTTGGCGGCAACTTCCAGACGCCCGGCAACATGACGCCGCTGTCGGAATACAACATCTGGGCCGATCCGGAGGCTTCGCGCATCGTGCTCAACGCCGATGTCGACAAGATCCTGGTGCCGCTCGACATCTGCGAGGACAACCGCGTCGCCGCCTCCATGCTGACGCGCGACGACATTGCCGACATGCAGGCCGTTGCCCGGAAGAATGCCGTCTTCGACATGATCGCCGACAGCTTTCCGATCTATATCGACATCTGGCGCGAGTTCTTCGACCTGGTCGGGTTCCCGATGGACGACGTGATCACCGTGGCACTGGCCTTCGACCCGACCCTCGCCACCATGAGCGAACCGCTCTTCGTCGATGTCGTGCTGGACGGGCGCCTCGCCCGTGGACAGACGGTCGCCCATCGCGGCCGGCAGTTGCTGCCCGGCGGCGGACCGAGGACCACGCGCATCTGCACCGATCTCGACGGCCGCCGCTTCCTGAACATCTTCAAGCAAACCATCGCGCGCTACGAACAAGCGGCGTGAGGACCGACAAAATGACCATTGCAACACCCATCCTGTTCGACTGCGACCCAGGCCACGACGACGCCATCGCGCTGGTCATGGCGCATCGTTCACCGGCCATCGAACTCATCGGCGTCACCACCACCTGCGGCAACGCCGAGGTCGAGAAGACGACGGCCAACGCGCTGCGCATCCTCGAATATATCGGCGCCGGCGACGTGCCAGTCGCTCAAGGGTGTCATCGCCCGCTGGCACGACCGCTGGTGCTTGGCACCGCCGATGGCCCAAGCGGCCTCGAAGGCTCGCCCTATCTGCCGCAGGCCACGATCAAGCCGGTCGACCAGCACGCTGTCGATTTCCTGGCCGACAAGCTCCGCGCGTCGCCCGAGCCGATCCTGGTCGTCGCCACCGGCCCGCTGTCCAATATCGGCCTGATGATCCTCAAGCATCGCGACGTGCTGCCCAAGATCAAGGAACTGATCTGGATGGGCGGCGTGTTCTACCGCAAGAGCGAGATCATCACGCCGACGGAGTTCAATGCCTTCTGCGACCCGGAAGCTCTGAAGATCGTGCTGGACAGCGGCGTGCCGATCCTGATGGTCGGCCTCGATGTCACCATGCAGGTGTTGATCGAGGCGCCGCAATATGCCGAACTGGCAACCATCGATACGCCGCTCGGCAAGCTCGTCAACGACTGGCTGCTGTTCTACGAGACGCTGCACCGCAACTCGATGGGTGTCGGCGGCGCCATGCACGATCCGCTGGCGCTGGCGCTGGCCATCGACCCGACACTGGTGCGCACGCGCCCGGCCCATATCGGCGTCGACCTGTCCGGCACCTATGCGTTCGGCGCGACGGTTGCCGATTTCTGGAACGAGCGCGGCGAGAAGGACAATGCGCGCATCGCCCATGAGGTCGACGCGGACCGTTTCTTCAAGCTGATGTTCGACCTGCTGCGGGATTAGACCCGCTCGGGGATATTTCCTTGGTTCAGCGTGACCCAGTGCCGACGACCGGGTCAGACAATCTTTGGGCATGCCATCGCAGATGGTCGTCCATGAATGTCGAAATGAAGAAATACGAGTGGTCGTAGCCGTCCTGCATGCGCAGTGTCAGAGGGATGCCGGCCTTGGCGCAGGCCGCTTCCAGAAGCCAGGGCCTCAGCCCGTCCTTGAGAAATCCATCCGACGTCCCCTGATCGACGAAAAGCTCGGGGAAGCGGTGGCCATCCTCGATGAGCAAGGTGGCATCGTAGCCCCGCCATGATGTCTCGTCCGCGCCGAGATATTTTTCGAGGGCCGGCCGCGACCAGCCAGCGGTGCTCGGCTGCACGATCGGCGCGAAGGCCGAGCAGCTTTTGAAGCGCTCGGGATTTTTGAGCGCGATCGTCAGGGCGCCATGCCCGCCCATCGAATGGCCAAAGATCGCCTGGCGCGTCACGTCGGCCGGAAATTCCTCAGCGATCAGTGCCGGCAGTTCCTCGGTGATATAGGAATACATGCGATAGTTCGTGGCGTAGGGTGGTTGCGTCGCATCGACATAGAAGCCGGCGCCGCTGCCGAACTGCCAATTGTCCTTCTCGTCGGGAATATCGGCGCCGCGCGGACTGGTGTCGGGACAGACGACGATCAGGCCAAGCTCGGCGGCCATGCGCCTGTACTCGCCCTTGTCCATGACATTGGCATGCGTGCAGGTGAGGCCGGAGAGATACCATACGACCGGGCAAGGTTTTTCACGGGCCTGCGGCGGCACGAAGACGGCGAAAATCATGTCGCAGGCGCAGGCATCCGAAGCGTGGGAATAGACGCCCTGCACGCCGCCATGCGACTTGGCAGCGGAGATGGTCTTCATCCGGTCCGACATGTTCTTCTCCGCCTTCGGCAAACGTCCTTCAAGGCCGCCTGTCTAAGGACCATGGTTGCCAGGCGCAAGTCCCGCCAGGGCCGTCACCTCCCGCCGGAACGGCAGCGCGTCACCGATATCGTCTTCGTCCAGTTCGCGCGCGAAGCGGTGACCGGCATAGGTCGCCCAGGCGATGGGTCCTGGCGCCTCGGCATCGCCTATGACCTTGATCGAACGAATGCCATTGTCGGCCCATTCGTCGCGCCGCGCTTTCAGGTCGCGCCAGACCTCGTCGTCCTGCTGGCGCGACGTCACCAGCACCACGGCGTCGGCGGCGATGTCGCGTTTGGCGCCGGTGTAGGCGCAAGCGGTGGCAACGCCTCCCGGCACGACACGCGTCACGATCCGGTTCAGCACGATCTCGACGCCAAGCTCGGCCAGACGGCGGTGGATGGCGCCCTGCTCCAGCGTGTTGCGGGTCCAGTCCGAGACATAGGCTGATGGCGTCACCAGCGTCACCCTGGCGCCGTTGCGCGCCATCAGCTCGGCCAGAACGCCACCCATATAGTAGTGGTCGTCGTCGAACAGCACGACGTTGCCGGCAGGCACATTGCCGCCCATCAAATCGTCCGGCGTGTAGACCGGCATGGCCGGGTCGACCGGCATCGGCACGACATGGGCGCGCGCCACGCCGTCGCGGCGCCATGTCGAACCGGTAGCAAGCGCGATGTTCTGAAAGCCGAAGGCCAGGATATCCTGCGCCGACAATCGGCTTTCGAAATAGATATCGACGTTGGACATCTGGCTGAGCTGGTACTGGCGATAGTCGCGCACGCGGCCCCAGGCCGACAGCCCAGGCAGGCGGCATTCGCGCGCGACGCGGCCACCAAGTTCGGTGCCGACCTCGGCAATGGCCACCTGGTAGCCGCGCAGGCCGAGTGCACGGGCGGCCTCCAGCCCGGCGGGGCCGGCACCGACGATCAGCACGCTGTCGCTGTCGCCCTTGGCCTGCATGCGTTCGGGATGCCAGCCCTTGCGCCACTCCTCCATGAAGGTCGGGTTCTGCGTGCAGCGCGAGATCGACATGGTCATGTCGCCGGTGATGCAGATGTTGCAGCCGATACACTCGCGGATATCCTCGATCCGCCCCTCCTCCACCTTCTTCGGCAGGAAGGGATCGGCGATCGATGGACGCGCGCAGCCGATGAAATCAAGCGTGCCGGACTTGATCATCCTGACCATGACATCCGGTGAGGTGAAGCGGCCGACACCGACAACCGGCTTCGACGTCAGCGACTTGATGCCGGACACCAGGCTTTCCTGCGCGCCCTCCTCCTTGAACCGCGACGGCCCTGAACAATCTTCCCAGGCGCCATGCGCCAGATCCCAGAGGTCGGGCAGCTCGGCATGCATCTCGATCATGTCGCGCACTTCGGAATTGGCGAAGCCAAGCTCGCCGATCATCTCGTCCAGCGACAACCGCAGCGTCAGGCCGCAGGTGTCGCCGATGGCATCGCGGCCTTCCTCAATCAGTTCGCGCATCAGCCGCGAGCGGTTTTCCAGCGAGCCGCCATATTCGTCGGTGCGCTGGTTGGTGGCGGTGGACAGGAAGTGCTGGATGATGCCGAAGCCATGCGCGCCGTAGAGGCAGACCAGGTCGAAGCCCGCCAGCTTGGCGCGTTTGAAGGCATTGCGGTGCCAGCGCCTGAGGTCGCGTATATCCTCTCTGTCCATGGCGCGTGCCTGGACCGGATCGTTGGTGAAGGTGCGGATCGGCAAGGCCGACGGTCCGCGCGGCACTTCCTTGGTGTAGAGGTTCGGGCCGTTGATGCCGGAATAGGCCAGCTGGATGCCGGCCAGCGCGCCATGCTGGTGCATGGCCTTGGCCATCTTCGCCAGCGCCGGGATATCGGCGTCGTCCCACAGCCTGAGCTCGATGAAGGGCGTGATCTCCGAAGTGTGGTGCATCTCGGTCTGCTCGGTGAAGATGACGCCCCAGCCGCCTTCCGACTTGATGCGCCGCATCTCGGCCGCGGCCGACGGATCGCGATAGCCGCCGCCATTGCAGTGCGGTACCTGGTAGAAGCGGTTCTTGGCGGTCACCGGACCGATCTTCATGGGCTCGAACAGAATGTCGTAGCGTGGATCACGCATGGTGCTTCCTTCCTGCCAGCGTCGCATCGCGGCATGCGCGGTGATGGTTTCGGCGCAAGCCGGTCCGCCCGGTGGGTAGATGCGGTGAACTTACTCATAAGTTGCGGCGCGTGCCGGAAAACTACAGATTTCTTCTGTGCCGATTAGGACGCGCCTAATCAGCCCCCGCCGCCTGGATTAGCATCCGGTGAATCCCGGCTGAGCCAAATGCGACTTCAAGGCCGTGGCCACGCGATGCTAGATAGCGCGCACGGCCAATGAGACACACGACGCATGGACAGCATCCAGATCCTTGAAAAGCTGATCGCATTCCCGACGGTGAGCCGCGTTTCGAACCTCGACCTCGTCGGTTACGTGACGGAGCTGCTGGGCGCACAGGGCGTTGCCTGCCAGATGATCCGCAGCCCGGACGGCCACAAGGCCAACCTTTTCGCCACCATCGGGCCGGCCGACGCTTCTGGCGTCATGCTGTCCGGCCATACCGACGTCGTCCCCATCGACGGCCAGGACTGGACGCTGCCGCCTTTCGAGATGACCGCGCGCGACAGCAAGCTGTACGGCCGTGGTGCTGCCGACATGAAGGGTTTTGTCGCCTGCGCGCTTGCGGCATGCATCAGGGCCGCGAAAATGAGCCTGCAAACGCCCTTGCATCTGGCGCTTTCCTACGACGAGGAGGTCGGCTGCATCGGCGTGCACAGCCTGATCGACATGCTGCGGGCAGCGCCGCACCGGCCATTGCTGTGCATCGTCGGCGAGCCGACCAACATGCAGGTTGCGACCGGCCACAAGGGTAAGCTTGCGGCGCGCGCCATCTGCAGGGGACGCGAAGGCCATTCGGCGCTCGCCCCGCTGGCACTCAATGCCATTCATCTCGGCTGCGACTTCGTCGCCGCACTGCGCCAGGAACAGGACCGGTTGGCCAGCGCTGGCGCGCGAGACGGCGACTACGACATTCCCTACACCACCGTCCACGTCGGCAAGATGAATGCCGGCGTGGCGCTCAACATCGTGCCGAACCTCTGCCAGCTCGACTTCGAGATCCGCAACGTCGCGGCCGACAATCCCGACCAAATCCTCGATGGGTTGCGCGCTGCGGCGGCGCGCATTGCCGCTGCAGCTTCAACAATCGCGCCGGAGGCGGCCATCGAGATCGATATCACCAACAGCTATCCGGGGCTGGACACGCCGGCGAATTCGCAGGCTGTGGCCTTCGTCAAGTCGCTGACCGGCGCCAACGATACCATCAAGGTTGCCTTCGGCACCGAAGGCGGATTGTTCAGCCGCGACCTCGGCACGCCGACCATCGTGTGCGGACCGGGGTCGATGGCGCAAGGGCACAGGCCGGACGAATTCGTCGGCGTCGAACAGCTGCGTCGTTGCGACGACATGCTGGACAATTTGTTGCGGCGGCTTGCCGACCACCGGCTTCAGCTTGCCTGATAAAGTTCGCTGCTATTCCACGACCCGCCCGCTGCCGAACACACCCTGTTCGACGACGAAACGGCGGCAATGATCGATGAATGCCTGCACCGTCTGCGTGCGGTGCTCGGCGTTGGGCAAGGCAACCCCCATGGTCAGAGGCCGCAAATCTCCCGCCAGCGGCACGAAGACCAGCGGCTTGCCGTCAGGCGCCAGCGTGTTCAGCGGCCGCATGTTGGCGATGCCATAGCCGAAGCCGTTCGCAACCATCGACCGCATCACCGCGATGTCGCCGGTGCGCTCGGCAATGTTCGGCCGGATGCCCCGCATCTGGAAGGCCGAGAGGAAATATTCGCGGCTGTATGGCAGGTCGAGCAGCACCATCGGCTCGTCGGCCAGTTCTTCGGTCGTAATCGAAGCCTTGCCGGCGAAGCGGTGCCCCTGCGGCAGCATGACATAGGCCGGCACCAGCATCAGCGGTTCGAACGTCGTGTCCTGCGACAGTTCGAGATCGTAGGTCAGTGCTGCGTCGATTTCGCCGCGCTGCAACATTTCGAGCAACTGCCCCTGGTTGCGTTCGAATTGCCGGAACCGCACCTCGGGATAGGCGCGCTCGAACTTCATGCGCAGGGTCGGCATGACAATTTGCGCGAAGGTCAGCAGGCATCCGACCGCCAGCGGCCCACGCACCTTCTCGGCGATGTCGCCGGCGATATCGTGCAGGGCGTCGGCATCAGCCAGCAGCCTGGCGGCTTCCTTGAGGAAAACGCGCCCGCCGGCCGTGAGCGACAGGCCATGCGAATGCTTGCGGACAAAAAGCTGGACGCCGAATTCGGCCTCGAGCTGCGCGATCGACGCCGAGATCGAAGGCGGCGAGACATTGACCTGCTCGGCCGCCTTGGTAATGGAGCCGGCTTCGCCGACGGCGACGAAATATTCCAGTTGTCTGAGCGTGAAGCGTAACGGCATGGGCTTCTATGTTGCCGGTTTGGGCGCTGCGATCAAGCGATCGCTTTGCCTCAGTATTTGATCCATGTCGTTTTCAATGCGGTGTACTTGTCCAGCGAATGCAGCGACAGGTCGCGGCCGAAGCCGGATTGCTTGATGCCGCCGAACGGTGTCATCGGGCTCAGCGCATCGACCGTGTTGACGGAAACCGTGCCGGCGCGGAGCCAGCCGGCAACGCGGTGCGCGCGCGAAAGACTGTCGGTCCACAGCGATGCCGCCAGCCCGTACGGGCTGTCATTGGCAATGCGGATAGCTTCCTCTTCGTCGTCGAAGGCAATGACTGACAGCACCGGCCCAATATCTCGTCCCTGGCAATCGGGTCGTCATGGGCAACATTGTCGAAGATGGTGGGCTGTATGAAGCTGCCGCGACCATTGACCGTGACCCGGTCGCCGCCGGCGACCAGGCGCGCGGTCTTCTTGCCGGCCTCGACGAAGCGCATGACGTTGGCGGCGTGGCGGGCATCGACCATGGCGCCCATTTTCGAGGCCGGGTCGAGCGGATCGCCAGGCTGGGTGGCGGCCGCGCGCTCAGCCAGTTTCTCCACGAAGGCATCCTTGATGGAGCGTTGCACGAGCAGGCGCGAATTGGCCGAACACACCTCGCCCTGGTTGAAGAAGATGCCGAAGGCCGCCATGTCGGCCGCCGCATCGAGATCGCCGCAATCGGCGAAGACGAGGTTCGGGCTCTTGCCGCCTGTTCGAGCCAGACCTGCTTCATGTTCGACTGACCCGAATACTGCAGGAACATCTTGCCGACCGAGGTCGATCCGGTGAAGGCAAGGCAATCGACATCCATGTGGCGGCCGAGCGCCTGGCCGGCCGTCTCGCCAAGGCCGGGCACGACATTGAGCACACCGGCGGGCAGGCCCGCCTCCATGGCGAGTTCCGCCAGCCTGAGCGCCGAGAAAGGCGACTGCTCGGCGGGTTTCAGCACCACTGAATTGCCCGCCGCCAGCGCGGGCGCGCATTTCCAGGTCGCCATGTCGAGCGGGAAGTTCCACGGCACCACGGCGCCGATGACGCCGAGCGGCTCGCGCCGCACCAATACCAGATCGCTGCCGCCGGTCGGCGCGATCTCGTCGTAGATCTTGTCGATGGCCTCGCCATACCATTGGAAGATCGCCGCCGAACCCGGGACATCGACAGTCGCCGCATCCGTGACCAGCTTGCCCATGTCGAGCGACTCGAGCAGCGCAAGCTCCTGCAGGTTTTCGCGCAGCAGCCGCGCCAGCCGCAGCAGCACATCCTTGCGGTGCGCCGGGCTCGTGCGTGACCAGACACCGGCCTCGAAACTGCGGCGCGCCGCGGCAACGGCGAGATCGATATCCTCCTCGCCGCAGGACGCCACCTCGGCCAGCGTTGCGCCGGTGGCCGGATTGATGCTGGCGAAGGTGCGGCCTGAACGCGCGGCAACAGTCTTGCCGTCGATGAACGCCTTGTCGCGAAAACGGATCGCGGATGCCTTGCCGATCCAGTCCTTGTGACTGAGTTCGCTCATGCGGATGCCTCCCCCTGTATGCCGGCTACTTGCGTACTGGCTACTCGTCGCCCGGCACGCCGTAGCTCGGCGCGTCGGACGGATTGATCGCGCGGGTGACATAGGCATCGAGCTGCGGCTTGTAGCG
This sequence comes from Mesorhizobium kamtschaticum, assembly GCF_056174585.1. NCBI lineage: Bacteria > Pseudomonadati > Pseudomonadota > Alphaproteobacteria > Hyphomicrobiales > Phyllobacteriaceae > Mesorhizobium > Mesorhizobium kamtschaticum. The sequence goes on from NZ_CM149691.1 coordinate 6,505,326, forward strand.
GTCCCACAAGGTCGCCAGCTCCTCGATCGGGCAGCTGTCGGTCCAGTCGCAGCGCAGGTCCGCGACGGGCCAGGCGACTTCGCGCACCAGCTTCAGTCCCGCCGAATGCACCGGACCCGCCTCGCCTCCCGCCTTCAGCGCGGCGCGCATGGTTGCGATCAGGCGGTCGCCGAGATGCCCTTCCGAGGCCAGGAACGCCTCGACCATGGCTTGCGGCACGCCATCATGGGCCAGCATGTTGCCGCCGCAGGCGACATTGTCCGCGCGCGCTTCCGCCCAGATGCCGAGCGCTTTGGGTCCGGAATGGATCGCCGTGGTCCCGGCGGCATCGACAGCCAGCACCTGCCGGTAGTCGCTGTAGGCGCCGGTGCGCTTCAGGATAGCGACCGCCTCGGCGGCCGAGGCACCGCGCGCCAGCAGTTCGAGCCCCTTTGTGCCGAGCGTCGGATCGGTGACGTTCTGGCTGGCGACCGCGCCGACGCCCGCCTGCGCATAGGCGCAGCGCGCCGCCACCGCCGGAGAGGAGGACGACACCGCGACGCCGAACATGCCGGTGCGGCTGCACCGCGCGACAATGGAGAATGTCATGATGATCAGTCCGGGATTACGGCGGTGCCGTCGATCTCGACCAGCCAGTCCGGCCGTGCAAGGGCCTGCACGACGAGGCCGGTCGAAACCGGGTGCACGCCTTTGATGTACTCGCCCATGGTGCGGTAGACCGCCTCGCGATGGCGCACGTCGGTGATGTAGACGACCACCTTGACCAGATGCTCCATGGTGCCGCCGCACTCCTCGATGAGCTGCCTGATGTTCTGCATCACCTTGTGCGTCTGCTCGGCCGGATCGTGGCTGTCGATATTCTTGGCGGTGTCGAGATCCTGCGGACACTGGCCACGCAGATAGACCGTCCGGCCGCCCCGCGTGACGACCGCCTGGCACAGATCATTGTCGAGCTTCTGCTCGGGATAGGTGTCCTTGGTGTTGAACTTGCGGATTCTCGTATGCGCCATCCTGGTCTCCATAAGGTCGGTCTCGCAGCTGTTGTCAGCGTCGGTCAGGCGTCCACTGTCTCGCGCCGTGCTGCAGCGTGATAGGCCAGATATTTGCGCTGCGTCGAAATTCGGTCCGCGACATGCTTGGCATCATGCCAGACACCCCAGATGAAACTCGATCCTCTTCGCGACTGCCAAGGCAGGCCGAGAAAATAGAGTCCAGGCTCGACCGAGACGCCGCGCTGATGCCTTGGCCGGCCCTTCTCGTCAAAGGCATCGACCTTCAACCAGCTGTAGTCGACGGCAAAGCCTGTCGCCCAGATGATCGCCGCTATCCCGGCTTCGGCCAGATCGAGCTCTCGAAGCGGATTGGCCAGGCATTCCGGATCCGGGTCGATCCGGCGAGCCGTGGGCTCCTCCGGAAGATCGAGGCCGTTGCGCGCGACATAGGCGTCAGCCTCGTCCAGCAGCGACATCAGATTGGCGTCGCCGCGGGCAATGTTCTTCGCCAGATCAGGCGCGAAAGTCAGCACGCCGTCCTGATATGTCTTGGTCATGCCGACCAGGGTAAGACCCTGCGCGGCCAGCCGACGGAAATCAATCGTTTCGCCGCCACGCGCGCCGCTCACCGCAATCGTGACATGTTCCGTGCCAGGCCCCGGGGTCTCGAGGTCCCATTTGCCGAGAACGCCAAGCCACCAGCAGAAATCGCGCCCGCGATAGGCACGCGGCGGGCGGTCGTGCGCGCCGACCGAGAGGTAGACGCGTCGCCCCGAGCGCTGAAGCTCGTCGGCGATCTGCACACCTGACGATCCCGCCCCGACCACCAGCACCGCGCCCTTTGGCAACTGTCCGGGGTTGCGGTACGCGCTGGAATGAATCTGCAGGATATTTGCATTTGCAGGGACAAGGGCGGGGATGACGGGGACCTGGAAAGGGCCGGTCGCCGCAACGATGCTGTTGGCTTCGATCACCCCATCCGACGTCTCGACGCGGAACCCGGGCCGACCGACATTTCTTTGTGCGAGCCTGACCTCGACGCCGCAGCGGATCGGCGCATTGATCTGCCTTGCATAGGCGGCGAAATAGTCCGCAACCTCCTCCTTGGAGGGAAAGCCGTCGGGCCCCGTCACGGGAAATTCCATACCCGGGAATCGGTCATGCCAGGCCGGACCATTGGCAACGAGCGAGTCCCATCGCTGCGAACGCCAGCGCTCGGCGATCCGGCCACGCTCGAGAACCAGATGCGGCACCGCGCACTTGCTCAGATGCTCAGACATAGCCACCCCCGCCTGGCCACCGCCGACGACAAGCGTGTCTATTTTTTCCACCGACATTTCTGCGTCCTTTCCCCCCAAGAGTTTCTGCGGATGCGAGGAGGTCAGACCGCTGGTGTACTGGAGGGACTGATTACCGAAAATTACGATTTCACGTGGCAGTGGTTAGCTTGTCCCTAAATGCCAGGAGACTGGCCAACGTGAGACTACGACAGCATCGCCCTGGCTGCTTTTTCGCCGATCATCATGGACGGCGCATTGGTGTTGCCGCCAATCAGCGTCGGCATGATCGAGGCGTCCGCCACGCGCAGATTGTCGAAGCCGCGCACCTTGAGGCCGGCGGGGTCGACAACTGCCATGGCGTCATTGCCCATCTTGGCCGTGCCGACCGGGTGATAGACGGTCAGCGCCTCGGCACGCAGATAGGCAAGGATCTCGTCGTCGGTGACGACATCCGGTCCCGGCAGGATTTCCGGTCCACGAATATCGGCAAAGACCGGCGAAGCCAGGATCGAGCGCGCCAGCTTGATGCCTTCGACGAGGGCCAGGGCATCCTGCCCGTCACTGAAGAAGCGGTGATCGATCAGCACGTTGCGGCGGGTGCCGTCACGCTCGAGCGTGATTTCGCCGACGCTTCCGGGTCTGAGCACGCAGGTGTGCACGGCATAGCCGTGGCCGTATTCGACAAGCCGGCCGCGATGGCTGCGGTAGCCCGGAACAAAGTGGAATTGGACATCGGGAATATCGCCGGCATATTTCGTCTTGGCGAAGCCGCCGGCCTCGACGTAATTGGTCGTCAGCATGCCCTTGCGCCGGACGAAATACTGAAAGGGTGCGGCCAGCATCGCCGGCAGATTGGCGAGCGACAGGCCGAGCGTCCTGGCGCTGTTCGATCGCATCGTGATCATGCCGTCGACATGGTCGCGCAAATTCTTGCCGACGCCCGGCACGTTCATGACCGGTTTCACCCCCGCCGCCTTCAGTTCCTCGGCCGGGCCGATGCCGGTAGCAAGCAGGATGCGCGGCGATCCGATCGCGCCGGCGCTGAGCACGATTTCGGCACGGCATATCAGCCTTTGGGCTGATCCGTCCTTGATCACATTGACGCCGGTGACGCGCCCGCTTTCGACCACCAGATCAAGCACCTCGACACCTGACAGCACCTGGAGATTCGGGCGGCCGTGAACCGGTCGGACGAAAGCGGTGTAGGCCGAGAAGCGTTCCCCCTTGTTCTGGGTGACATTGTAGATGCCGAGGCCGAGTTGGCCATCGCCGTTGAAGTCGCGGTTTTCGGGCAAGCCCACGCCCCGACCCGCCTCTACCCACAAGCTGGATACGACGTTGGGATCGCGCGGATTGTCGACCAGCAGTTCGCCGTCGAAGCCGTGATAGGCCGGGTTTTGCGACAGGAGGTTCCGCTCCAGTCTCTTGAACACCGGCAGCACGTCGGCATAGGACCACCCGGCGCAGCCAAGCGCTGCCCACTCATCGTAGTCCTGGGCGGCGCCGCGAATATAGACCATGGAATTGATCGAACTCGAGCCGCCAAGAAGCTTGCCGCGGTTGACCGGTATGCGGCGGTTGTTGAGCAGCGGCTGCGGCACGCCCTTGTAGCCGTAATCGAAAGCCGGATTGCCGTAGAGCGAGAGGATGCCGGCCGGCACGCGCACCCTTGTGCGGTCGTCGCTGCCGCCGGCCTCGATGAGACAGACGCGGTTGGCGGGGCTCGCGCTCAGCCTGTTGGCCAGAACACAACCGGCCGAGCCCGCACCGATGACGATATAGTCGAATTCCGCGGCCTCAATGCTCATGCCGGTCTTCGTTTCATGCATGTCGTCTTCCCAAAACCGAGGTCACTTTTGGGCGACATGCATTAGTGCTCTTCGTCTTCGTCGTTCTTCAAGAGCTCGAGGATTTCCCGCTTCATGGCGATGAAGTTCGGCTCCATGACCAGATTCATGCTGCGCGGACGCGGAAGGCCGACACGGATTTCCTTCTTGATCTGGCCGGGCCGGCCGGACATGACGAGCACCCGGTCCGCCAGCAGGATCGCCTCGTCAATGTCGTGGGTGACGAAGAGGACCGTTTTCTTGGAATGGTCCCAGATCCTCAAGAGAAGCTTCTGCATGGAGTGGCGGGTCTGGCTGTCGAGCGCGCCGAAGGGTTCATCCATCAGCAGCACCTGCGGATCGTTGGCGAGCGCACGCGCAATCGCCACGCGCTGCTTCATGCCGCCCGACAGCTGCGAGGGATAATGGTTGGCGAATTTCGCCAGGCCGACCTCGTGCAGGAAATGCTCGACGATGGCCCTGCGCTCGGCCGCCGACATGCCTTTGCGCTTCGGACCGTATTCGACGTTCTGCGCCACCGTCAGCCAGGGGAACAACGTGTAGGCCTGAAACACCATGCCGCGATCCGGACCCGGCTCGGTAACCGGCTTGCCGCCGACCGAGATCATGCCGCCGGTGCGCTCCTCGAGGCCGGCGATGAGATAGAGCAGGCTCGACTTGCCGCAGCCGGATGGGCCGACGATCACGCAGAACTCGTTGGGCACGACATGGAAGGAGATGCCGTCCAGCGCCAGCACGGCGTTATCGCCCTTGCCGTAGCGCAGGACCACATTGTCGATGCCGATGTCGGCGCTCTTCGGTTTCGTCGCGAGTGTCAGGGCATCCATGTCTACGAATTCCTCAGTTGGCCCAGGGAGCGACGAGGCGGCGGATGCCCCGGAACAATTGGTCGGTGCAAAGACCAAGGATGCCGATCATGGCGATGGCCATGAAGATGACGTCGACCTGGAAGCCGCGCATCGCCTTGAGCGAGATGTAGCCAAGTCCGCTTCGGGCGGCGACGAGTTCGGCAACGACGAGATAGGTCCAGGCCCAGCCCATGGTGACGCGCAGCACGTCGAGCACGTTCGGAAGCGTGGCCGGAAAGACGATGTGGAAGACCGTATCGCGGCGTTTCGTGCCGAGCGTATAGGCTGCGTTGACGAGGTCGCGCTGAACGCCGCGGGCGCTGTCGGCGATCATCACCAGCTGCTGGAAGAAGATGCCGAAGATGATGACGGCCACGCGCTGCTCGATGCCGATGCCGATCCACAGGATGAACAGCGGCACGAAGGACGTCACCGGCAGATAGCGGATGAAATTGACGAGCGGGTCGAGTGCGGCCTGGACGATGCGGTAGGTGCCCATCGTCAATCCGAGCGGCACCGCCACGATGCTCGAAATGACGAAGCCGATCAGCACCACCTGGACGCTGGCGAGCACATGCTCCCACAACGACCCGTCAAGCGCCATGCTGATGGTGGTGGACAAGACGGATTCGGGGCGCGGCAGGAACATTTCCTTGACCGCTCCGGAATAGGTCAGAGCGAACCAGCCACCAATGACCGCGCCCCAGACCAGGACGCTGAGCGTGATGGAGAGAGGGCGCGACACGGCCCGAAAGGGCGTGGTGACAGCTTTCCAGGCGGATCGACCGGGCTGATTTTTATCCACGCTCGTGGTCACGATATGGCTGATGGGAGACGTTGCATTCGGTGCCAATGTCACAGGGAAACCCTTTGGGCTGGATAGACCGCAGGCGCGAAGGCTCGGCCTGCGGTCCAGCGAGCTCACTTTAAAAGGCCAGAGGCGAGGTCACTTCGCAAGAAAGGACGGATCGACGAGGTCGTCGAATTTGATGTCCATCTTGAGCTTGCCGAAGCCGCCCCAGACATCGCCGCCGAGCTTGATCAGCTTGCCGGCTTCACCGCTCTCGCCACCGGCAAAAAATTCGGCATTGCGCTGCTTGCCGTAGAAGTTCACGCCCGCGGCTGAGGAGGCGAAGTCCTTCGGATCCTTCAGCCAGCCGCCGACACCCTTGGCCATCACCTCATAAGCCTTCGCAGGATCTGCCTTGATCAGCTCGTTGGCCTTGTAGAGCCCCTTCACCAAGGCTTCGACATCTTTCGGGTTCTTCGCAATGTAGTCGCAGTTCAGCGCCACGACGTCGACGATCAAGCCCGGCGTCTTCGAGGAGTCGATCAAGACCTGTCCCTTGTTTGCCTTCTTGGCCAGCGTCAGATGCGGTTCCCAGGTGACGGCAACAGGAATGCGATCGGCCATGAAGGCAGCAGCGGCATCATCGGCCGTCATGTTGGTGACCTTCACGTCGGCCTGGGTGAGACCGGCCTGCTTGAGCAGGATGTTGAACCAGAACTGGGACACCGAGCCTTCGTTCAACCCGACTTCCATGCCCTTGAGATCGGCGACGCTCTTGACCTCGGTGGGTGCCAGGACGCCGTCGCCGCCATGGCTGTCGTCCAGGGCATAGACCGATTTGAAGCAGACGTCCTTCGAACGGTACTTCATGATTTCGTCTATGGTCGAGGCGCTGCCGTCGAGCTCGCCGGCGGCGACGGCCGCCATGTACATCGATGCTTCCTCGATGATTTCGAGCGAGACATCGAGGCCGCCTTCCTTGAAGTAGCCCATGTCACGCGCAAGGAAGAGCGGGCCGTATCCGACCCAGGTCGTCATGCCCAGCTTCAAGCTGCCGGCTTCGGCGTGGAGGCTCACCGAAAGGGCGCTCAGAGCAATGCCGGCCGCCAGTGCGGCGCGGCGAAACTTCGAGATTATTGTCGTCATCACGTTCCCCTGTCTTTTTCTGAGGTCAGGCGCTGTCGGCGCCATAACAACCCGCTTCGGACGGATCGCCGAAGTCTGCCGCCTGACGTTCTTTTTGTTCTCTTTCAGCCGGCGGAAGGAGCAAAGCACGCTGTGTGCGATGCACAAATAATGATTTTCGATAATTCTGCTTAGGCTGGGCCTAACCAGGCCGGCGCTGGCCGCACTCGGGCCTTAGGCGCATGCATGACCGTCTCAATGTCGGGGCGGCTGTGCGAAGAAAGCAGGGGTTTGCAACGGCCCTGGAGGCCATGCCGACAGAGCATTTCCGTGAAACGGTGGAACGCTCCGGTCAGTGCTTCAAAATCTGGCTGAGGAACAATCTGGTTCGATCGTGGCGTGGCTGGCCGAAGAATTCGTCTGGCGTACCCGCCTCGACGATCTGCCCGGCGTCCATGAAGATGACGCGGTCGGCCACCGCTCGGGCAAAGCCCATTTCATGCGTCACGCACACCATGGTCATGCCGTCGCGGGCAAGCTCCGTCATGGTGTCCAGCACCTCGGACACCATTTCCGGATCGAGGGCGGAGGTCGGTTCGTCGAACAGCATGACAGCCGGCTCCATGCACAGGCTGCGGGCAATCGCCACACGCTGTTGCTGGCCGCCGGACAGCTGGATGGGGAACTTGTTCGCCTGCTCGGGAATGCGAACCCGCTCGAGGAACTTCAGCGCGGTCTTGCGCGCCTCCTTTTCCGGCACGCCCTTCACCCACATCGGGCCGGCCATGCAGTTCATCAGCACCGTCATGTGCGGAAACAGGTTGAAATGCTGGAACACCATGCCGACGTTGGAGCGCACGTCGGCGACATTGCCCATCTTGCCGTGCAGGGCAACGCCGTTGACGGTGATATCGCCCTCCTGATGCGCCTCCAGGCGATTGAAGCAGCGGATGAGCGTCGATTTGCCGGAACCCGAGGGGCCGCAGATGACGATCCGCTCGCCCTTGTGGACGGTCAGGTTGATGTCCTTCAGGACATGAAAGGCGCCGTACCACTTCGATACGTTGCGCGCTTCGATGATGGCATGAGCGCTCATCTGACCTTGCTCCTGTGGTAATGCCGCTCGATGCGCGCCTGGATCAGTTCGAGGCAGATCGACAGCATCCAGTAGATCATGGCGGCCGAAATCAGCATCTCCATATGCTGGAAGGTCTTCTGGCCGAGGGTGCGCGCCAGGAACATCAGCTCCCATACGCCGATGACCGAGACCAGCGAGGAATCCTTCAGCATCGAGATGAACTGGTTGCCGGTCGGCGGAATGATGACCGGCAGCGCCTGCGGCAGGATGATGCGGCGCATGGTCAATGTGAAGCCGAAGCCCATGGAGCGCGACGCCTCCCACTGACCGCGATCGATGCTTTGTATGCCGGAGCGGAAGATCTCCGTCATATACGCGCCATAGCAGAGCGAAAGCGCCAGGATGCCGGCAGGCACCGCGTTGATGACGAAGCCGAGTTGCGGCAGGCCGAGATAGATCAGGTAGACCTGCATGAGCAGCGGAAGGCCGCGGAAGAAGGAGGTGTAGAAACTGGCGATGGCGTAGGCGAAGCCATTGCTGGAAAGCTTGGCGACCGCGCCTGCGACGGCGATGACCGAAGCGATGACGATCGAGATCGCCGAGACGTAGAGCGTGGTGACGACGCCCTGGCTGATCAGGAACGGCAGCTTCTCCCAGATAAAGGGCAGGCTGAGATGGAACGTCTCGAAGAAGGCGATGAACAGGAGCAACAGTTCGAGCCAGACGATGCCGATCTGGAACTTGAGCGGCGCGAAACCGATCAGCACGACATTCAGGGTGAAGATCACCGCTATGGCGAAGGCAATGGCAAAGCGGCCGTAGAGGCCACTCACCGACGGTTCGCCGATCACCGGGCGCATCAGTTCGGCGAAGCTGGTGCCCGACATGTTGAAAGCCATGAAGAGCAGCAGAACGACACCGAACATCGTCGCCACGAACCAGGGTTTGTGGACGAGGATTTCGGCTTCGACGGTATCCGGATAAAGCATCTTTGAGCACCGGCTGTTCGGCGACCTGCCGGGGGCAGGCCGCCTTTTTGAGGGGCTAGTTTGTCTTCGAATAATCCTGCCCGTACCATTTTTCGGAGAGCTTGCTCAGCGTGCCGTCCTCCTTCATCGCTTTCACGGCGTCGGCGATCTTGGCGGAGAGTTCGGGATCGCCGCGTTCGATGGCGATCGCCAGCGGCTCGTAGAATACCGGATCGCCCACCTGCTTGATCGGGTAGCCGGCCTTCTGCGCATCGAGGATCGACGGCAGCGAAGAGACCACAGCGTCGAGGCGCACGCCGTCGCCGAGGCGAAGGTCGTCAAAGGCGGTCGTCGAATTCTCGTAGGAATGGACCTCCTTCGGGTTGAGCTTGTACTCGAATGGCGGCGCACCGGCGGCGTCGAGCGTCAGATCCTTCTTCGCATAGGCCTCGAAGGTGGAGGTGCTGGTGGCGCCGACCACCTTGCCGTCTAGATCGGCCAGCGTCTTGGCCTTGCTGTCCTTGTGCACGGCAACGGCCGCCGGTGTGTAATAGTAGACCGCCGGAAAATCGAAGATCTCGGCGCGCTTCTTGGTCGGCGTCATCGAGCCGGCATGCATGTCCCAGCGCCCTGCCCAATGGCCGGCGGTGATGATGTCCCAGCCGGGCGTGATGAACTCGACCTTGACGCCGAGGTGCTTGCCGATCGCCTTGGCGACGTCGACATCGAAGCCATCCAGCTCGTTGCTGGCATTTACGAAGGACTGCGGCGCCCAGTTGGCATCGGTCGCCACCTTGAGCGTGCCGGCCGCCATCACGCGGTCGAGCACCGCGCCTGCGTGAGCAGGATATGCGCCAAGCGCAAGCGCCACCGCGGCCATCGTCACGTGTCGTCTGTTCCAGATTGTCATGTGCGTATTCCCCTGTTGTTGTTCAGTCCCTTGCGGTCACGATGGTTCAGCCGGTCGTGACGTCGCAATTTCGTGCCGACCAGGTCGGCGTCCTCTCCCGAAGGCTCGTGGATTTAGCGACGTCGCGGCCGGTCCGGTCTTCCGATGTCGCGGAGGATGTTTGCCGTCGCCATTCCCCCGATCACAGGGAAGGTCCCGGCCTGTTGCCTGCGAGATGTCGTGCAGCGCCTGGTGTCCGATGTTCTCTTTCGCATCGCGAAGGCTGCTATTCATCGGCGGTGGCCCCTTTTCCGCGGTCAGCGTCCAGCAGGAAATCGCCCATAACGGCGGCAACCCGAGCCGGCGCCTCGATCAGGATCGAATGGCGAAGTCCGGGCAGGATGGCGAGTTGCGACCCTTGCACCTGTTCGTGCATCAGCCGTGCCATGCGCGGGCTGGAGCCCTGGTCGTCCTCGCCGGTCACGATCAGCGTCGGGCAGGTGACGCGGTCGAGAATGCCGCCGAAATCGGTTTCGGCGAGAACGCGATAGGCCGCCGCGTAGCATTCGCGGTCGTTCTCGGCGTCACGCCGGCGCAACTCGGCGATGACCTCCGGGTTGCTGTCCTGAAAATCCTCCGTCAGCCAGCGCGACAGCGAGGCGGCATGATGCGCCGAGGCATCGCTCGCCATCAGCGCCGCCAGCCGGCCACGCACCGCGTGCCGTTCCTCAGGCGTGCGGCCGGCAACCGTCGACAGCAGCACCAGTTTTTGCAGGCGCTCGGCATGCGTCAGCGCCAGGCGCTGTGCGATCAGGCCACCCAGCGAAAACCCAGCCAGGTGGAAGGTGGCAAACCCGACATGGCCGGCCAACGCCAGCGTCTCACCGACGAAATCGTCGATCTCGTAGCGGCCCTTGACCCGGCTGGAACGGCCATGGCCGCGCAGATCGAAGGTGAGAACAGCGAAGCGATCTTTCAGTTGGCCGGCCACGCCATTCCAGGCTTCGAGATAGGAACCGACCCCATGGATGCAGACCAGCGGCACGCCGCCCTCGCCCTCAAGGCGCCAGTTGAGCAGCACGCCCTCGACATCGAGCTGGCCGGAGCGCGCCATGGTCACGCCCTCGCCGCCTGGCGCACCTTGTCGCGCTCGCGCGCGGCGAAGACGGGCATCACCTCGTCGACCCACAGCTTGATCGTCTTCTTCTGCAGCTCGAACGGCAGGTTGAAGGTCAGGCCGAGGCAGTACTGGTCGACGCCCGCCGCTTCATAGTCGAGCAGCTTCTCGATCACCTCGTCGGGCGTGCCGAACATCAGGTTGCGGCGGATGTTCTCGGGATTGTAGTTGTCCTTGCCCTTGACGCTCTCGTAGGGGACAGCTTCGGGAAAGCCGTTTTGCACGGTGCCGATGTTCTGGAACAGGTTCTCGAAGGCGCGGCCGTAGTCGATGGCATGCCCGACCGCGATCTCCCAGTCCTGCGCCCGTTCGTAGACGCAGGTGCGCCGCTGCATCATCAGGCGCGGGCGCGGCACCTCGGGATGATCGGCAACGGCCTTGCGGAATTTCTCGCCGAGCACGGCGATCTCGGCCGCCGGCGCAGACAAGGGCGTCGACAGGATCGAGGCGCCGATGCCGACCGCCCAGTCGAAAGTACCCGGGTCTCGCGCGGCCACCCAGATCGGCGGATGCGGCTTCTGCAGCGGCTTCGGCACGCCGGCGGCGAGCGGGAACTTCCAGTAGTCGCCGTCATGGGCATAATCCTGCGCCCACAGCTTCTTCACCGCCGGCACCAGCTCCTTCAGATAGGCAACGCCTTCCTGCTGCGGCATGCCGCCGGCCATGCGGTCGAACTCGTACTGATAGGAGCCGCGCGCGATGCCGAACTCCAGCCGACCGCCGGTCAGGTGGTCGCAAAGTGCCGCCTCCCCTGCCAGCCGGATCGGGCTCCAGTAGGGCGCGACCAGCGTCGAGGTGCCGAGCCGGATCTGCTCGGTATGCTGGGCAAGCCAGGTCAGCGTCATCAGCGGGTTGGGCGAGATCGTGCATTCGATCGTGTGATGCTCCGCCGTCCACAGCGTCTCGAAGCCGCCCTCGTCGGCCAGGCGCGCCAGGTCGAGCAGATTGCTCTTCACCTTCGACATCGGCATGTCGGGCGAAAAGCGCTCCATGGTCAGCGAAACAGCGAATTTCATGTCGGTCTCCCCAGTGCGTCGGGTTTGGTCAGCGAAGGCGGATAATGAAGGGGTCCTGCATGGCGCCGGAGTAGTCGATGACGATGTTCTTCAGGCGCGAGAACTCCTCCATGGCGTCGAAGCCGCCGCGCCGCCCGTAGCCGCTCTCCTTGAAGCCGCCATTGGCGGACATGAAGGAGGACGCGCGGTAGGTGTTGATCCAGACCGTGCCGGCCTCGACATTCCTGGCGAAACGCAGCGCGCGGTTGATGTCCCGCGTCCAGATGCCGGAGGCGAGCCCATAGCGGGTGTCGTTGGCGAGACGGATCATCTCGTCTTCCGACGAGAACGGCATGACACCGACAACCGGACCGAACAGTTCCTCCTGCATGAACTCCATGCCGTTGTCGGCATCGGTCATCACCGTCGGCTCGAAATACCAGCCGCCGGCAAGCTCGGCCGCCTGCGGCCGCTTGCCGCCGGCCGCAATCCGCGCGCCCTGGCGCACGCCCGAGGCGACATAGGTTTCCACCTTGGCAAGCTGCGCCGACAGCGCCAGCGGTCCGATGTCGGTTTCCTCCAGCATCGGCAGCCCGACCCGCACGCGCCTTGTGCGCTCGACCAGCGCCTCGACGAAACGGTCATAGACGCTGGCCTCGACGAAACAGCGCGAACCGGCGACGCAGGTCTGCCCTGCCGCCGCGAACACACCGGACACGACGCCGTTGACGGCATGATCGATGTCGACATCGCCGAAGACGACATGCGGCGACTTGCCGCCGAGTTCCATCGAGCAGGGAATGAGATTCTCCGCCGCATTGGCGGCAATCCGGCGGCCCGTCGCCGTCGAACCGGTGAAGACGAGTTTTGCAATGCCTGGATGCCGCGTCAGCGCGTCCCCCGCCGCAGCGCCGGTGCCGGTGACGACATTGACGACGCCGGCCGGGAAGCCGGCCTCCATGATCAGTTCGGCCAGAGCGAGCGTGGACGCACTGGCATGCTCGGACGGCTTGACGACCACCGTGTTGCCGAGCGCCAGGCATGGCGCCAGCGTGCCGGTGAGCAGCATCAGCGGCGAATTCCATGGCGTGATCATGCCGACGACGCCGATCGGCTCGCGCAGGTTGAAGTTGAGCATGTCGAGCTTGTTGACGGGGATGGTGTCGCCGAGCAGCTTGTCGGCCATCCCTGCGAAATAGGTGTAGCTGTCGGGCACGGCGCGCATCTGCGCCCGCATCTCCTTGAGCAGCTTGCCGTTGTCGCGTGTCTCGATCAGCGCCAGCTCGTCGGCGTGCTCCAGCACCAGCTCCGCCAGCCGGCGCACGAGCTTGCCGCGGTCGGTCTGGGTCATGCGCCGCCAGGCTGGAGCGGCGAAGGCGGTACGCGCGGCCTCGACAGCCGCGCCGACATCCTCGGCGCCGGCCTCGGCGAACTGGTACCAGGGCTTGCCGGTGGTCGGGTCGAAACTGTCGATGTAATGCCCACCTTTCGGCGCCACGAACGCACCGTTGATGAACAGGTTCTGGCGTGAGCCTTCGAGCGATCCGACCGTCGTTTTCATGCTGTCTGTCCTGCGTGGAACATCATTCGGACGCGGCCTGCGTCCACGATTGCGACTGGCCGTCGATCATGGCGACGCGACCGCCGTCACCGGTGTCGATGTAGATGCCGAAGCGCTTGTCCTGGCGCTCGCGCGCATAGCGGCGCAGCATGGCGCGCAATTCATGCGTGGCGATCCGCTCATAGGGCAGCGCGTCGACGGAAAAGAAGGCGTGGCCATCCGGAAGTGCGGCTTCAGCGCTCTCACGGCTGAGTTCGGCGCGGTAGATCAGATAGCCGGGGTCGCTGTCGGCGACGTCGAACACCGAATAGAGGAAGGTGTTTTCCGGGACGAGGCTCAGCGCCTCGCCGCCATCGAGGACGAGCTGGCTGTCGGCCTTGCGGCGCCGCGCCGTCGGCAGCACCCAGCTTCCCTTGCCATCGGTGCGCAAGAGGATGCGGTTCCCCGCTTCGACCAGATAGCCGATGATCATGTCCTGCGAGGCCAGCCAGCCGGCGGGCAGCGGATCCTTGACGCTGGCGTAACGGCCGCGGCAAAATCCGAGCGGCGCCGATGGGCTGGTTCCGAAAGCCTGGACCTGGCCGATCAGGATGATGTGGTCGCCGGCCTCGATGCGGTTGTGAACGGTGCAGTCGAACCATGTCAGGCTGTCGGTGAGGATCGGCGCGCCGGTGTGGGCGCGGTCATGGTTGACCGACTGGAACTTGTCCGCCGCTTTGGACGCGAACACCGAAGAAACATCGACCTGGCCTTCATGCAGGAAATTGACCGCGAAGGACCGTGTTTCGTTGAAGGCGGGAAAGCTCGCCGCCGCCTTGCCGACGCAGACCAGGAGCAGCGGCGGGTCAAGCGAAACCGAGGTGAAGGAGTTGGCGGTCATGCCGCGCGGATAGCCGTCGCAGTCGCGCGTGGTGATGACGGTGACGCCGGTGACGAAGGTGCCGAAGGCACGACGCAAGGCGATCGGATCGATCGTCCTTTGTGCCACCGCGTTCGCCATTGCTTTCCTCCAGATTGTCGGACGAAAGCTAGGCAGGTGCCGGCCGGCATTCTTCCTCCGGTCTGTAGGAAAGATGTCGCGGCGTGCTGCTGCCATCCAGAGCAAGTGCAGGCGCGACAAGCCCGCGCCTGCGGCGGCTGCCGCGTCGCTACAGTGATGGCGAGGTCAAGAGAGTCTAGCGGGCTGTCGGCACGCGGCTGTCGATGATGCCGCTAAGACGGATCGCGAGTTCGACCGCGAAGCGTTGTTCGGGCGTGTCGAGACGGATCCCGAACAGTTCCTCCATGCGCGACAGGCGATAGCGCAAGGTTGTGACATGCAGGCCGATGGCGTCGGCGCAGGCCTGGCTGCGGCAGCCCTCGCGCAGATAGGCAAACAGCGTGTCCAGATAGGGCGTGCCGTGCTCGCGGTCGTGCGCGATCAGAGCGCCGACGCTGTCCTCGACGAAGCCGCGCACGTCGGGGGCGTCGGCGGCAGCGACCAATATCGGCAGCGGGCCGAAATCCTGGCCGGCGAAAACACCGGTGCGCCCGAAGGAACGGCCGATCCGGATCATGCGGCGGCACCGCTCCCAGGCGATGGGATAATCGGCCAGCGCGGCACAGGCCTCGGAAAGCACCACCACCGGTTCGCGCTCGAAATAGCGGCCGAGCTCGGCCGCGATCCGGTGCGGCAATTTCGCGAAACGCGCGCCGTCCTGCCCGGCATCGGCAGGAACCAGGCAGACAAGCCCATCCTCCACCGCGATGGCCGTGCCGGCAATGCCGGCCTGCTGCAGGAGACGCACCAGCGCATGATGCGGATCGGCAAGGCCGATGGCGCCGTCCTTCACCTGCTCGGCGAGATCGACGACGATCATCTTCTGCGCAACGGTCAAGTCGAGCCCCAGCCGGCGGGCGCGATTGACGATATCGGCCTCGTCGCGCCAGCGGCGCTCCGCCACCTCCAGGAAAAGCTCGGTCAGCGAACGCGTCTCGAAACGGAAGCGGACGAAGCTGCGCATCATCTGCACGCTGAGTGCGAATTTGGTGCTGTCGAGCAGCATCTGATCGAGCTGGCCCGATGCCTGTGGCGTCGGGAAAATCATCATCGCGCCAACCACTTCGGCGTCGATGGTCAGCGGCTCGATGCGCACCGAAAGCTTGAGTTGCCGCTTGCCGTCATCGACGAACAGCGTCTCGGTGTGGCGCCCGTCGGACGCGCCGCGCGCGATCTTGAAGATCTGCCGGCTGAGCGTTCCGCTCACCGCCTGCTGCCACGAGGTGACGTCGAAATGCGCCGCGCTCGGGGAACGGCCTGCGACGACCAGATTGGCATGGAAATCGATCACCACCACCGGATTGGGCAGAAGCTCGCTGACCTTTTCGGCGAGCGAGACCACCGATCCGTCCGACAAGGCCTGCTGCAGAAGCGAGGTGTGCGCCGAAAGCGCGCGTTGCAGGCGTTCGCCGGCCTGCTTCTCCTGGCGCAGCCGATGCTGTTTCTCGACCGCGATCTCGCCCAGATGCACGATCATGCCGATGAAGGCGATATCCTCCGCCATCACTTCGGTGATCTCGCGCGAGACGACGGTCAGCACCATCGGCCGGCCGTCCTCGTCGACGCAGTTCATCGGCATGACCAGCACGCTGCGGTAGTCGCGCTCGAAGGCCTCGCGGCGATAGCCCGGAAACTCCTCCGACACCCGCGCGTCCCTGATATAGACCGGCTCATTGCGGTTGAGCGCGACGATCGAGGGACTGGTGGCCAGTTCCCAGCGATCCGGCAGCGTGCGGTGAATGAGCGTCGGATCGTGGCGCACGATGACATAGGCGTGGCCATGCGGCGCGTCGATGCCCATGATCGAGCCCAGCGTCCATTTGGCATGACGGCAGGCCGCCAGCACGAGGTCGCGCAGCACGGACTGGAGATCGCCGCCCGAATTGATGAGGCTGGCGGCGTCCCGCAAGGAAAGAATTTGCGACTCGTGGTCCACGCCTGATCTTCCGCCACTCGCGAAGGGCGAATTTTAGCCGTCGCGGATGTACCAACGCTACACCGCTTCCAAGCGGGGCGCACGCCGATTCTTCCTACGAACCGGAGGAATACCCGCCGATTGGCGCTCATTAGATTTGCGCTTCCACGTGGAGAGGCCAAATCATGGAATTGCGAAAAATCTGCACCTTCATCGAGGAAGTGCACCTTGAGGGCAGCAGGGCGGCCGCCAGGCCGGTGACATCGATCGTCGTCGCCGCCGTCTTGGGCAATCCATGGGCCGGGCGCGGCTTCGTCGAGGATTTGCGGCCGGAGATTGTCGCCATCGCACCCCGGCTCGGGCAGGAACTCACGCGCCGCCTGATTGGGCTGATGCCGGCGGAACGCATCGAAAGCTACGGCAAGGCGGCCGCCGTCGGAACCGCCGGCGAGATCGAGCATGCCTCCGCCATGATCCACACGCTGCGCTTCGGCAATGTCTTCCGCGATGCCGTCGGCGGCACGACCTATCTCGAATTCTGCAACACACGCAACGCGCCTGGCGCGCTGCTGTCGCTGCCGATGATGCACAAGAGCGAGAACGGCCGCCGCTCGCATTTCATCACCGCCAACTTCCAGATCGCCGACGGCCCGGCCGCGGACGAGATCGTCGTCGCCATCGGCGCGGCGGATGGCGGCCGCATCCATCCCCGCATCGCCGACCGCTTCCAGGACATGGCCGAGATGGAGAAAGAGCGGCTCGCCGTTCAAGCCTGACATATTGCCCAGCCGGCTTGGCCTCTCGATCGCCTGACGTTAGCCTCTGCGATTGCCGAACGCGGGAGTGACATGTGACGATACGGCCAATCGTGAGATTTCCCGATCCTCGTCTACGCTCCGTCGCCGAGCCCATATCGGTCTTTGACGAGGACCTGCACCGGCTTGCCGGCGATCTCACCGACACGATGCGCGCCGCTCCAGGCATCGGAATCACCGCGCCTCACATCGGCATCCTGAAACGGCTGGTGGTCATCGAAGTGTCGCCCTCGGCGGGCCTGCGCAGCTACGTCAACCCGACCATTCTTTGGGCATCCACCGAGACGATCCGCCATGTCGAAGGCAGCGTGTCCATGCCAGGGGTCACGGAACAGATTGAACGGCATGCAGGTGTCCGCATCGGCTACCAGACCCTGGACGGCGACCACGCTATCGAGGAGGCCGAGGGCCTGCTCTCTGTCTGTCACCAGCACGAGATCGACCAGCTCGACGGTCTCTTCTGGATCGAGCGACTCTCCCGCCTGAAGCGGGAGCGGCTGGTCAAACGATACCAGAAACAGCAGCGGGGCTTTTAGTCGACGGTATCAACGCATTCGCCGTCGCCAGGCTGGGCAAAGTCCAGAGCCCCTCGCCTCAGATCACCGCTTCTTCCAGGAACGGCTCGTTGCGCGCAATGCGCTCGTAACAGAACGGCGACAGATCGAGCGTCTGGAAAGCGCCGTGAACGATCAGCTCCGACACCGCCCGGCCCACCGCCGGCGACTGTTGCAGCCCGTGTCCCGAAAAACCATTGGCGAACATGAAGTTGGTCACCTCCGGATGGAAGCCGACAATGCCATTGTGGTCGAGCATGTTGTATTCGTAGTGGCCGGTCCAGCTGGTCTGGACCTTTAGTGCATCGAAGGCCGGAATGCGGTGCCACAGCGCCGGCCAGATGTAGTCGTCGAACTCCTCGAAGTGCATTTCGAAGTCGTCATAGTCCGCCGGTCCGTCGCCCTGCGGCGTGTTGCCGGTGAGGAAAAGCTCGCCTTCCGGCCGCACGAATGTGCCTGACAGGTCGATGACATTGGGCATCCGGCCGGGGATCGGAGTGGCGCTGGCGAAGACGAAGCTGTAGCGCTTGTAGGGCGCGACCGGGATGGACAGGCCAGCCATGGCGGCGACCTGCTGCGCACGCGGGCCGGCGGCGTTGACCAGGGTTCCGCAGGAAATCACCTCGCCGGTCGCGAGCCGGGCCGAGACGACGCGCCCATCGGCGATATCCAATCCGGTCACGGCGTTGTCGACATATTCGACGCCGCTGGCGCGCGCCGCACGGCGGAAGCCGTTGAGCAGGCCCATGGAATCGAACCAGCCCTCTTCGCGCGAGCCCCAGGAGCCGCCGCCAAGGTCCTCGACATTGAGCCAGGGGAAACGTTCCTTCAGCGGGCCCGGTTCGAGGAACACTGTATGGGCGCCTAGGCTGCGCTGGAGGTCGACGCGTTCGCGCGCCGCCTCCACGCCTTCGGGTGAGCAACAGTAGAGATAGCCATGTTCCTTGAAGCCGAGATCGGGCGCCGGCTCATCCTTGTAGAACGGCGCCATCCGCTCCGGAAAACCGCGGATGATGTCGATGCCGAACTGGCTGATCTTCACATTGATCGGATTGGAATATTGCTGGCGGATGGCGCTGGTTGAGAGCGCGGTCGACGAGAAGGTGTAGCTCGAGTCGCGCTCGACCACGAGGATCGAGGCGCCATTGCCCAGCGCCTGGCTCAGCCAGTAGGCCGTCGACGAACCGACAACCGCGCCGCCGACGATGACGATGTCATAGGCAGCACGCGACGGTGCCTTGTAAGCAGGAATTGCCACGGTCTGTCTCCCGTCTACTGGTTGAAGGAAGCGATCAGGGCATCCGAGCCCCGGGCCAAAAGGCCGAGATCCGAGCCGACGGCGACCATGGTGAAGCCGTCGGCAAGGTAGCGGTCGGCATCGGCCTTTGCCGGCGCCAGTATGCCGCTGGCCTTGCCTGCCGCCGTTGCGGCCTTGCGCACCGAGGCGATCGCCTCCTGGACATGCGCGGCACCCGGATTGCCCATCGCGCCCATATTGGCGGAGAGGTCGCCGGGACCGACGAAGAGGACGTCGACGCCGTTAACGGCCGCGATCGCGGCGGCATTGGCGACGCCCAACTCATCCTCGATCTGCACGGCGAGAAGCTGCTGCTCACGCGCCTTGGCGTGGTAGCCGGCAATGCGGCCGAAGGCGTTGGCACGGTGACCCACCGAGAAGCCGCGAAACCCGCCAGGTGCGTAGGTCATGGCGGCGACGATAGCGCGGGCCTGATCGGCCGTGCGCACATTGGGGATCATCAGGCTGCGGGCGCCGATATCGAGCACCTGCTTGATCAGATTGACATCGTCGGAAGGCAGTCTGACGACCGGCTCGCTGTCGAAGCCGGCGATCACCTGGAGCTGCGCCATGATGCTGCGCAAATCGTTCGGGCTATGCTCGCTATCGATCAGCACCCAGCCTGCGCCGGAACCGGCGACGATCTCGGTGGTGAGGGCGGAAGCCAGCGAGCACCAGATGCCGATATGGGCATGGCCGGCCGTCACGGCGGCCTTCAGAACGTTGCGGCGCTCCTGCATTTCGCGGTGGTCTCCAGTCAAAGAAGCTGCATTGAAATTTGTATGATGTCCTATATCATATGACTTTGACTCGATGCAAGATGTGCCCGACCGCTGAGCGACCATGAACTGTCAAACGGAAAGGAATAAATCGATGCGCGGAACCGGCAAGGCCGATGTCTTCGTCATGCTGGCCCATCCCGTGGGCCACGCCAAGAGCCCCGGCATGTTCAACGAGATTTTCGAGCAGAAGGGCCTGGACAGCCTGATGGTGCCGCTGAGCTGCCGTCCGGAAGACTTCGATACCTTCTGGGCCGGCATCACGGCGGCCGAGAACATTCGCGGCGTCATCATCTCGGTGCCGTACAAGGTCGCGGTCTACCACAAGTGCTCGGCCGCGCATGACCGCGCCGCGCGGGTTGAGAGCGCCAATTCGGTGCGCCGCCAGGCCGATGGAAGCTGGTACGCCGACAATTTCGACGGTGTCGGCTTCATCGACGGGCTGAAGGCGGGCGGGCACCAGATTGCCGGCCGCCGCATCCTCCAGGTCGGTGCCGGCGGCGCCGGTGCGTCGCTGACCTACTGCCTCGCCGAGGAAGGCGCGGCGGAGATCCGGTTGACCGACATCGACAGGGGACGCGCGGAAAAGCTGGCCGCGCTGGTCGGCAAGGCTTTTCCAAAATGCCGTATCGAGGTTGGCCAGCCCGATCCGTCCGGCATGGACATGGCGATCAACGCCACGCCTTCCGGGCTGATGGCCAGCGATCCGCTGCCTATGGATGTGACCAAGCTGACGCCTGACATGACGGTCGTCGACATCATCATGGAACCGGCCGAGACGGCGCTGCTCAAGGCAGCCAAGGCGATCGGCTGCCGCGTCCAGCCCGGACGCCCGATGATGGATTTCCAGGTTGAAGCCATGGCCGAATTCTTCGACATCGAGCGCAGGGATCGCAGTCATGGCTGAGACATTGACCGCCGTCGTCATCGGCGGCACCTCCGGCATAGGCCGCGCGATTGCCTTGCGCTTCGCCGAGGACGGCTACCAAGTCGCCGTCGCCGGCCGGGACGCGATCCGAGGCAAGGAATCGGCCAGTGCCTGCGAGGCAGCGGGCGCGCCGCGCGCGCTGTTCGTCCAGACCGATGTCGCCGAAGCCGCCTCGGTGGAGGCGCTGGCGCAGACCGTCAGCGCTGCGTTCGGCACGCCTGAAGTCGCCGTCAACTGCGCCGGCATCCTGCAGAGCGGCAAGCATGTGCTCGACCAGGACCTGGACGAGGACGAGAAGATGTGGCGGGTGAACTATCGCGGCACGCTGCTGGGGTGCCAGGTGTTCGGCCGGCTGATGTCAGCTTCCGGACGCGGAGCGATCCTGAATGTCGGCTCGCTCGCCTCCTTCGCGCCGCTGTCGCTGCCGGCCTACACGCCCGGGAAGCATGCGGTGCTGGCGCTGACACAGATCCTGGCCGCGGAGCTTGGCCCGCACGGAGTTCGCGTCAACGCGGTGGCGCCCGGCTACACGCTGTCCGATGGGCTGAAAGCCAGGATCGCCAAGGGCGAACGCAACCCCGAAGCGATCCAGGCGACCACGGCACTGCGCCGCTTCGTCGAGCCGCGCGACGTTGCCGAGGCGGCGCTGTTCCTCTGCTCGGACCGTGCGGCGTCGATAACCGGCGTTACCTTGCCTGTCGACGCCGGCTGGTTGGTTCAGGCCCCTTACGCGCAATACCTGCAAGGCAACCCCATCCGGCGGACGCCGGCAATCTGACCCCATCCGGCGACGCCGGAAATCTGACAAGGACAATCCGTGAACGATATCCAGCGTTTCGACTTCGACACCCGCATCCACCACGGCGTCATCCACAACGGTACGCTTTACCTCACCGGCCAGGTCGCGAGGCCGGGCCAATCCGCGGCCGACCAGATGCGCGAGGTGCTCGGCAAGATCGATGCGCTGCTCGCCAAGGCAGGCACGGACAAGACCCGCATCCTGCATGTGCAGATGTGGCTGGATGACGTCAGGGATTTCGACGAGGTCAACACGGTGTGGGACGCCTGGATACCGAAAGAGCATGCGCCGGCGCGTTCTTCCGGCGAAGGAAGGATGGCCAAGCCCGGCATGCTGGTCGAGTTGATCGTCACAGCGGCGGTTTGAATGGTCCTGCCGGTTCGGGCATTATCGCGAATCTGGCTAGAGCAATTCCAGGAAAAGTGTGAGCGGTTTTCCGTCTGGAATTGCTTCAAAACAAAGAGTTAGAGCGTTTCTCCGTTTCCATGAAACGTCGAAACGCTCTAAGGGGAGACTGATGACGAAGCGCAAGCCGCTTTCCACCGTCGTGGCGGAAAGCCTGTCCGAAAAGATCCTTTCCGGCTCGCTGCATCCCGGCGCGCAATTGCCGACCGAGGCGGAGCTTTGCGCCGAATACGATGTCAGCCGCACCGTGGTGCGAGAGGCGGTGGCACGGTTGCGCTCCGACGGCATGGTGGTGCCGCAGCAGGGGCGCGGCATGTTCGTCAGCGAAACACCGGCGCCGCGCAATTTCTCGATCCCGGACGAGGCGCTGAGGACTTTGCCGGAAACCATCGCCTTGCTCGAGCTGCGGCTAAGCGTCGAAGTGGAGTCCGCCGGGCTCTGCGCGGAACGTCGAACCGACGCGGAGGCGAGCGGAATCCGCGCCCTGATGGAACAGGTCGACGCCCAGCAGGCCGATCCGGCCGTCGTCCAGATCCACTACGACTATGATTTCCACCTGGCGATCGCCAGGGCGGCACGCAATGAATTCATCCACGGCTTCCTCGCCTATCTCAGGCCGATGATCGTCCCGCGCTTCCAGCTCGGCTATGTGGTCACGCCAGAGCGCAAGGACAGCTACTACACGCGCATCCACAACGAGCACAAAGCCATCGTCGACGCCATCGAGAGGCAGGACGGCCGCGCCGCGCGCCAGGCCATGCGCAAGCATTTGCACAACAGCCTCGGGCGTGTGCGGGCGCTGGCCCGGGCTTCCGGCGTCGAGGCGACAGAGGCGGAGCAGAAGGCGGCAGCGGCCTCGCTGTTCACCGATATGAAGAGGCCCTCCCCGACCGGCGGATAGCTGGCGACTTCGATCGCACAGGCATTCGCCGGGGCTCAGATTAGCCATGCATTGCGAAAGCCATGTTTTTGCGCCGCCGGCTGACCGAGACCGTTTTTGGCAGGCGTAAACTGCCGTTTTCCGAATGTTTCCCCGGATTTTCAGCCTCGGCATCGGAGTGACCACCTGCCCGATTTTCGGACGCGATAAGAAAATTCGAAAGTTTATCTTTCCTTTTTGCTGGTTTTCTTGGTTTCGCGGCGCCGGCCAGCGCCGCACATTGAAATCCAGGCAAACGGGGAAGCCCAGGTGACGACAGCCTTCATCACAGGAGCGACGAGCGGCATAGGGCGGGCCATGGCGATCGCGTTGAGCGATGCCGGCTACGACGTCTATGCGGTCGGACGCAGCCAGGCGGCGCTCAAGGCGCTGCAGGCCGAGCGGCCCGGCATCATACCCATTGCCGTCGACATCACCGATCGCGAGGCGCTGGAGGCGGTCCTGGCGGACCTCACCATCGACGTGCTGATCAACAATGCCGGGATTATGCCGCCGCTCGGCAATTTCGCCGACATGAAGATATCAGACATCGACACCACGCTGGAGATAAACCTCAGCGCGGCGATCCTGCTCACCCGCCTTGTGGTGCCGCAGATGCGCGAGCGGCAGTCAGGCCACATCCTGTTCACCGGTTCCACCGCGGGCCACGCGGCCTATTCCAACATTGCCGTCTATTCAGCCACCAAGGCGGCGATCTCAGGCTTTGCCGCCGCACTGCGCGCCGACCTCTCTCCATCAGGCATACGCGTCACCGAGATCGTCGCCGGCCGTGTCGAGACGCAGCTCTACCAGGACATACTCGACGCCAAGGCGCGTGCCGCGATGTACGCCAGCAAAGTGGTGCAGCCGGAGGACGTGGCCAGGATGGTCGTCGCGGTGCTTGCGCTCCCCGCATGGGCCGACGTCACCCGTTTCGACATCATGCCGACCTGGCCGACCTCGCCAAGCGGCACCAAGTAAGGAAAACTTTAAATGAAGGATCTTTCCGTTCTGATCGTTGGCGGCGGCGCCGGCCTCGGCGCTCTCCTGGCTGAGATGACTGTCGAGGCCGGGGCGGCGAAGATCGGCATCATCGACATCAATCAGGAGGCCGCCCAATCCGCGCTCGCGCCGGCGAAGGCCAAGGGCCTACCGACCGCGGCCGCCGCCTGCGACATCCAGGTCGGCCCGCAATGCCATACCGCCTTCGACGCCATCGTTTCCAAGCTCGGGCGCATCGACACACTGATCAATTGCGCCGCGATCTATCCGCGCCGCCCGCTTCTGGAAATCAGCGACGCCGATTGGGACGCCTCCAACGGCATCAACATCAAGGGCACCTATCACATGATGGTGGCGGCCGTTCGCCATATGCAGTCGCA
Organism: Mesorhizobium kamtschaticum; assembly: GCF_056174585.1. NCBI lineage: Bacteria > Pseudomonadati > Pseudomonadota > Alphaproteobacteria > Hyphomicrobiales > Phyllobacteriaceae > Mesorhizobium > Mesorhizobium kamtschaticum. The sequence continues at coordinate 6,529,708 of NZ_CM149691.1, forward strand.
GGAGCCGAAGGCGCATGTGCGCGGCCGCATCGTCAACCTGACCTCCGTCGACGCTTTCAAGGCACATCCGCAGAACGCCCACTATGCGGCAACCAAGGCCGCGGTCGTCAGCCTGACGCGTTCCTTCGCCCATCATGTGGCGAAGGACGGCATCCTGGTGAACTCGGTGGCGCCGGCCGGCATGGCCACGGAGAAGGCAAAAGCGCTCGGCTTCCTGGAGGAACTGGCCAAGGCAAGCCCGCTTGGCCGCGGTGCCGAGCCGGCCGAGATCGCCGAATGGGTGCTCATGACGGGTGGCCCGAAGAACACTTATATGACCGGCGAAAACGTCATCGTTTCAGGTGGTTATATCTACGCCTGAGGCGGCTTTCCGCAACCGGCGGTGACTGAAGTACGGCAGTGCATGATCAACGGAGCCTCGAGCGGAAGGAGCGGAATTTTCGATGACCGGCAAGCTGCGCCTTCCCTCGCTGAACGCGCTTCGCGTCTTCCACGCCGTCGCGCAGCACAAGAGCTTTCGGTACGCCGCGGATGAATTGCTGGTCACACCGCAAGCGGTCGGCCAGCAGATCAAGCTGCTGGAAGACACGCTTCAGGTGACGCTGTTCGAGCGCAAGGGCCGGTCGATCGAGTTGACCGAGTCCGCCATCTTGCTCTCGCACTACATCAAAGCCGGCTTCGACGAGTTCTCGGAAGGCGTGCGCCGCGTCACCAAATCGACCTACCGCGACCGCATCAACCTCAATGCCAGCCCGTATTTCGCCACGCACTATCTGCTGCCCAGGCTTTCGCTGTTCCGGGAAATCCTGCCGGGCGCGGATCTGCGCCTGACGACCATGGTCGACCTGCCCGATTTCGGCCGCGACGACATCGATATGACGGTGCAGTGGGGCTACGGCAACTGGCCCGACTACGAGACCACGCTGCTGGTGCCGGACCCGAAGATCATCTGCTGCACACCTGATATCGGCAAAAAGATCAAGTCGGCGCATGAGCTGACGAAGTTCACGCTGCTCGACACCGTCAAGTCGAAGCGCCTGTGGCCGGACATATTGCGCCACCTCGGCGTCGAGCTGACGGAAGGTGACCGCAGCATCAGCTTCGACGATGCGGCGACCATGCGCCGGGCGACCCTTCAGGGTATCGGCGTGGGTCTGGTCTCCGTCATCGACGCCGAGGAGGATTTCCGAGCGGGCACGCTGGTCGCGCCGATCGGCCGCGATGCCATCGCCGATATGCGGCCGGAGGAAATTCCGGGTTTCTATCTTGTCGTGCCGCGCGGGCATCTGCGCGTGAAGGCGGTTGCCGCCCTGCATCGATGGCTGGCCCAGCAGGACTGGCGGAGCGACCTCGCGATCTCCTTGCCGAAACCGACCCCGCTTTCCGACTAGGAGGCGGCTTCGAGACCGAGCTGCGAAAGGTCCCTTTCGCGGCTCCAACAACAAGAAACGGAACAACCTCAACAGCGGAGACGACAACATGAAGACGATGAAATGGGGGGCTGCGGCCCTGGCCCTTGGCCTCGTGCATTTTTCGGCGCCGGCGCAAGCGGCGGGCGGCAAGACACTCGACACGGTCAAGGCACGCGGCGTGCTGAACTGCACCGGCCATGACGGTTCCTATCTCGGCTTTGCCGAGGTGGACGACAAGGGCAACTGGAAGGGTATGGACATCGACCTCTGCAAGGCGGTGGCCACGGCCGTCTTCGGCGATCCGACCAAGCTGAAGGTCGTTCCGATCAGCTGGGCGCAGCGCTGGCCGGCTCTGCAGTCGGGCGATGTCGACATCATCATCAAGGCATCCGGCGGCACGCTCAGCCGCGATACGGAGCTCGGGTTGCAATTCTCCATGTCCTACTACCTCGGCACGACCAAGGTGATGGCGCACAAGGAACTCAATCTGAAGTCGCTGAAGGATGCCAACGGCGGCACGATCTGCATTCCCGCCGGCACCTCGCAGGAACAGCAGGTTGCGGCCTATACGGCCAAGCTCGGCATCAAGCTCGAGCCTGTGCTCATCGAAAAGACCGAGGAACTCGAGCAGGCCTATTTCTCGGGGCGCTGCGATCTCTATGCGCAGTGGGGTCCGACGCTGGCCATCGCGCGCATCGCCAAGGGCAAGGTCGAAGACCACGTCATCCTGCCGACGTGCTCGCGGTCGAGCCTGAAGTGATGATCATGCGGCAAGGCGACGACAATTGGGTCGACATCGCCAACTGGACGCTGAGCACCCTGATCTTCGCCGAGGAGGAAGGCATCACCTCCAAGAATGTCGACGAGATCAAGGCCAAGCCGACCTCGCCGCAGGTGGCCAAATTCCTCGGTGTGACGCCGGGCATGGGCAAGGGTCTCGGGCTCTCCGACGACTGGGCCTACAAGGTGATCAAGAACGTCGGCAATTACGGCGAGATCTTCGATCGCGATCTCGGCAAGGGTTCGCCCTACAAGATGGACCGTGAGCTGACCAATCTCTGGAACAATGGCGGCGTCCTGTTCCCGCTGGTTATCGACTGATCGGGTCTGAACGCATCCTGTTCCAGGCTCCGCCCGGCCTCTGCCGGGCGGAGCCGACGGCAATTTCGAGGAAGATTGATCGATGGTCAGCCTGCTGAGAAATCAGAAGGTCCGCAACACGCTGTTGCAGGTTCTCTATGTCGGCTCGATCGCGGCACTGGTGCTCGCCGGGGTCGTGATCGCGCGACGGAATCTGGCTGAGCAAGGCATCACCTCCGGCTTCGACTTCCTGTTCAAGTCGACGGGCTGGGACGTGAACTTCACGCTGCTGCCCGCCACCGCCAATGACCCCTATTGGTGGTTCTTCCTCATCGGCATCACCAACACGCTGTTCCTGGGGACCGTCGGCCTGATCCTGGCGACGGTCGTCGGCACCATCGTCGGCCTGGCACGGACCTCCTCCAACGAATTGGCGCAGCTGCTTGGCCGCACCTATGTCGATATCTTCCGCAACATCCCGCTGATCCTCCAGGTCTTCTTCTGGTATGCGCTGATCACGCATTTGCCGCCGCCGCGCGCCGCGCACGAAGCCTGGGGCTTCCTGCTCACCAGCCGGGGGCTCTACATCCCGTTCCCGAATGTCGGCGGCGTGACAATGGCGCTTGCCCTGTTCGCCTTGCTCGCGGCAATGGCGCTGCCGCTCTGGCTGGGCAGAACATCGCGGCTGAACCAGGCAATCGGCCAGCGGCGTGGCATCCAATTCGCCGGCGCGGCGGCAGCGCTCGCCTGCGCGGCGGTCATCCTGGCGATCGGCAGTTTGCCTGACGCGCCATTCATCGACTTTCCGGCGCTGCAGGGCCTGAACCTCAGGGGTGGCCTGCGCATTCCGCCGGAGTTTTCCGCGCTGGCCATCGCCATCGCGATCTATGGCGGCTCCTACATCGCCGAGATCGTGCGCGGTGGCTTCAAATCTGTCGGCAAGGGCCAGATGGAAGCCGCACTCTCGCTGGGCCTGAGCCCATGGCGGGTGTTCACGCTGGTGCGGCTGCCGCTGGCGCTGCGCGCCATGCTGCCGATCCTTGCCAACCAGTATGTCTGGCTGATGAAGGCGACCACGATGGGCATCGCGGTCGGCTTCACGGATTTCTTCATGATCGTGGCGCTGACGATCAATCATTCCGGCCAGACCCTCGAAGTGATCGGCATCCTGATGGCTGGCTTCCTCGCCATCAATCTCTCGCTGGCCGCGCTGTTCAATCGCCTCAACAAGGCCATTGCCCTCAAGGGCAATCAGTTGAGGGGCTGAGACATGGAGATTGTCGCTCCCCCGCCCCCGGAAAGCTCGAGGATCTGAGGCGACGCTTTTTCGCGACGCCGCTACAAGCCGTGATGTCGCTGATCTCATTGGCGATCCTGGCTTTCATCGTCTGGAAGCTGCTGAACTGGGCGGTCTTCTCGGCCGTCTTCACCACGAGCGGCGGACCCGAGGCCTGCCAGGCCACGGCCGGTGCCTGCTGGTCGGTCATCGCAGCGAGGTGGCGCATCATTCTCTTCGGCCTCTATCCCTATGAGGAGCAATGGCGCTCGGCGCTCGCCTGCGTGACCGTGGTGGTGATGACGGTGCTGAGCTGTATTCCAGCCTTCTGGACAGGCCGCCGCATCGCGCTGGTCTGGGGCATCGGCACCACCGTCTTCTACGTGCTGATGAAGGGCGGCGTGCTCGGTCTGCCCTTCGTCGGCGAGGAAGCCTGGGGCGGGCTGGCGCTGACCCTGTTCATCTTCGTCACCACCTGCCTGATCGGCTTCCCGCTGGCGATCTGCCTGGCTCTGCTGCGCCGGTCGGAACTGCCCTGGATTTCGCGCACCACCGGCCTGATCATCGACGGGGTGCGTTCGCTGCCGCTGATCTCGATCCTGTTCACATTCGCCATCGTGCTGCCGTTCGCGCTGCCGCAATGGCTGCAGGGCGACAAGCTGTACCGGGTGATCCTGGGCTCGGCCCTGTTCTTCTCCGCCTACCAGGCGGAGATCGTGCGCGGCGGCATGCAGGGCGTTGCGAAAGGACAGGAAGAAGCGGCCATGGCGCTCGGCATGCGCTATTGGCAGCGCATCGGCCGCATCCTGCTGCCCCAGGCGATGCGCAACGCTTTGCCGGCGACGATCAACCAGTTCGTCATCTCGTTCAAGGAGACCTCGCTGGTGGTCATCGTCGGCTTCTTCGAAATCCTGGCATCCGGCAATGCCGCCTACGGCACCGGCGAATGGCGCTTCGCTTATGTCGAGGTCTACGCCTTCATCGCCTTCATCTACTTCGTCTTCGTTTTCAGCCTGTCCCGCTACGGCGCCTTCCTTGAGCGCCGCATGTCGGTCAGCGAACGCTAAGGAGGCGCGGACATGATTTCAGGCAATTCAACGCAACCGGCCGGGCCTGCGCTCCGCATCGAAAATCTCGACAAATATTATGGGTCCTTCCGCGCGCTGCGGGGCGTGAACCTTTTGGTGGAGCGCGGCGAGAAGATCGTCGTCTGCGGTCCCTCCGGCTCGGGCAAGTCGACCATGATCCGCTGCATCAATCGTCTCGAACAGCACAATGGCGGCCGCATCACCGTGCTCGGCACCGAGCTCAACGACGATGTCGGCAACATCGACGAGATCAGGCGGGAGGTCGGCATGGTGTTCCAGCACTTCAACCTGTTCCCGCACATGACGGTGCTGGAGAACTGCATGCTGTCGCCGATGATCGTGCGCAAGCAGCCGCGCGCGCAGGCCGAGGCAACCGCCCGGCGCTATCTGGGAAAAGTCCGCATCCCCGAGCAGGCGATGAAGTTTCCCGGCCAGCTTTCCGGCGGCCAGCAGCAGCGGGTGGCGATCGCACGCGCCCTGTGCATGCAGCCACAGATCATGCTGTTCGACGAGCCGACCTCGGCGCTCGATCCGGAAATGATTTCGGAAGTGCTCGACGTCATGGTGACGCTTGCCTCTGAAGGCATGACGATGATCTGCGTCACGCATGAGATGGGCTTTGCCCGAAGGGTCGCCGACCGGGTGGTCTTCATGGATGGCGGCGAGATCGTCGAGGAGGCGCCGCCGGAAGAATTCTTCACCGCGGCCCGCAACGAGCGCACCCGACAATTCCTGTCGCAGGTGCTGGGCCATTGAACGGCATTTTTGAAGATGCAAAGTTTGAAGCAGCACACATCTTCAGGGATTTCCATGACTGACCCCACAGCCGCACTGCGCGCGATCCTCGGACCGAAAGGCTGGCTTTCGGGCGATGACGCCCTCCCCTACCAACGCGATTGGCTCAACCGCTATGGCGTCGCACCGCTGGGCGTTGCGAGGCCAGCCACCACCGCTGAAGTGGCCGCGGTCGTCGCGGCATGCCGGGGGGCCGGGCTGGCGGTGGTACCGCAAGGCGGCAACACCGGGCTTTGCGGCGGCGCCGTCGCGGAGCAGCCGAACGCTATAATCGTCTCGCTCTCGCGTATGACGGCGATCGGCGAACCGGATCGAGAGAGCGGATCGATCACCGTCGAGGCAGGCGTCGTGCTTGCCGCGCTGCACGAGGCGCTGGAACCGCATGGCCTGATGTTTCCCATGCATCTCGGCGCCGAAGGCAGCGCCCGGATCGGCGGCTTGATCGGTACCAATGCCGGCGGCAGCCAGGCTTTCCGCTACGGCATGATGCAGGATCTGGTGCTCGGCCTCGAGGTCGTGACCCCGGACGGCGCGGTGTGGGACGGATTGCGCGCGGTGCAAAAGGACAATGCCGGCTATCAGCTGCGCAAGCTGTTCTGCGGGGCTGAAGGCACCCTCGGCATCGTGACGCGCGCGGTGCTGCGGCTCTATCCCACGCCAAGGCAGCAGGCGAGCGCGCTTCTCGTCATGCCCGACTTCGCCGCCGCCGTTTCGTTTGGCGCCTTCCTGCGCGGCGAGGCCGGCGAATTTCTCACCGGCCTCGAATTCTTCAGCGATGTCGGACTGACACTGGCGCTCAAGCATCTGCCTGATCTCACCTACCAGCTGGGGACACGAGGCGATGTCTATCTGCTGGTTGAACTGGCTTCCGGCTCGCAACGCGTTCCCCTGGACGAGATCCTGAACTCGGCGCTCGAATGGGGCATGGAGCAAGGTCTGGTCCTGGATGGTGCGCTGGCGACGTCGGGGGCGCACCGGGCGCAGTTCTGGCGGCTGCGCGAGGAGCAGCCGGAGGGCCAACGGCTGGAAGGCGAACAGCTCAAGCACGACATCTCGGTGCCGCCAGGCGCGATCGCCCGCTTCATCGAGGCGGGCGGGAAAATTTGCGACGACATTCTGCCCGGCGTGCGGATCAACCCGTTCGGCCATCTCGGCGACGGCAACATCCACTACAATCTGTCGCCGCCGGAAGGCCGTGGCGATTTCGGCGGCAAGGCCGGGCAGTTCGCCGAGGCACTGTCGGCGCTTGCCACGGAAATGGGCGGCAGCTTCGCGGCCGAGCATGGGCTTGGCCGGGCGAAGATCGCCCTGGCCGAGCGCAATCGTGGTGTGGTGGAGCGGCAGCTCATGGCGCGGCTGAAGGGTGCGTTCGATCCGCTGAGCACGATGAACCCCGGCGTTCTGCTGCGGACTGCTGAGTAAAGAAAAACTTTCGCATAAACGGCATTTCTTGATTTCGTCCCGCTCCGCCAGCGTGCAGGTATAAATCCGAAAGGCAGGCCGGATCCGCTTGCCGCCAGACCGAGGATGTCGAAAACATGATCCGCAATGGCGGCCGCCTTCTTGTCGAATGCCTGATCGCGCTCGGCGCGACGAAGAGCTTCGGTGTGCCCGGCGAAAGCTATCTGGCCGTTCTCGACGCGCTGCACGACACGCAGGGAAGGCTGGACTATGTGCTCTGCCGCAATGAGGGCGGTGCTGCGTTCATGGCTTCGGCCTACGGCAAGCTGACGGGCTCGCCGGGCATCTGCTTCGTCACGCGCGGCCCGGGCGTGACCAATGCCAGCATCGGTGTCCATACGGCCATGCAGGACAGCTCGCCGATGATCCTGTTCGTCGGCCAGATCGGCACCGACATGAAGGGCCGCGAGGCTTTTCAGGAGATCGACTACCGGGCCGTCTACGGCACGGTCGCCAAATGGGCGGTCGAGATCGACGACGTCTCGCGCCTGCCGGAGATCGTTGCGCGGGCCTGGACCACCGCCTTGACCGGACGGCCCGGCCCCGTGGTCGTCGCCCTGCCGGAGGACATGCTGACAACCCCGACTGAGGCCGCCCCGCTGAACGGCCCGGCGGCGATTTTCGAGCCGGCGCCGAGCGCGGAGGCGATTGTCTCGGCACTCAAACTGCTGGCGGCGGCCGAAAGGCCGGTCCTGCTGATGGGCGGCGCCAACTGGACAGAGGATGGACGCGCGGCGCTGCAGGCTTTCGCCGAGGCCTCCGACATCCCGACCGTGGCGGCCTTCCGCTACCAGGACCAGTTCGACAATCATTCGCCGGCCTTCGTCGGCGAAGCCGGCGTCGGCATGGTGGCGCATGTCAAGAGCCTGATCCGCGACGCCGATGTGATCCTGGCCGTCAATGTGCGCTTCGGCGAGATGACCACGGACGGCTATACGCTGCTGTCGGTGCCGCAACCGCGCCAGAAGCTGATCCATGTCCACGGCTCCGACCGCGAGATCGGCAAGATCTACGTGCCTGTCATCGGCATCCATGCCGGCCCGAACGCCTTCGCCAAAGCACTGACGCCGGTGAAGGGCGCGTGGACGGATTGGCGTGCGGCGGCGCGCAAGGCCTATGAAGGAACATTCGCGGCACCCGTCCAGCCCGGCCCGGTGGATATGGTGGCGGTCAGCGCCTGGCTGCGCGAGACCTTGCCCGCCGACGTCATCCTCACCAACGGCGCCGGCAATTTCACCGTGTGGCCAAACAAGTTCTTCAAGTTCGGGCGGCAGGCGCGGCTGCTCGCGCCGCAGTCCGGGGCGATGGGCTACGGCCTGCCGGCGGCGGTCGCGGCAAAGGTCGCATTTCCAGGGCGCACGGTGGTCTGCTTTGCCGGCGACGGCGATTTCCAGATGAACTGCCAGGAGCTCGGCACCGCCATGCAGGCGGGCGCGCAGCCGATCGTGCTGATCCTCAACAACGGCATTTACGGCACGATCCGCGCGCATCAGGAGCGCCACTATCCGGCCCGCGTTTCGGGAACTTCGCTCGAGAATCCGGATTTCGTCACGCTGGCGAAGGCCTATGGCTTCCATGCCGAGCGGGTCGAATCCACCGCGGATTTCGCCGCCGCCTTCAGCCGGGCGCTCAACTCGGCGACGGGCGCTGTCCTCGACATCGCCATCTCGGCGGAAGCGCTGACGCCCCGGCAGACCCTTTCCCAGATGCGCGAAGCCGCGCTCGCTTCGCAGAAGGCCAAGGCATGACCTCCCGAACCGACGACATCCGTCTTGGCGCTGACATAGGCGGCACGTTCACCGACATTGCCCTCGACCTCAGGGGAACGCTGTTCTCGACCAAGGTGCTGACCAATTATGCGGCGCCCGAGCAGGCGATCCTCGACGGCATTGCCGTCGTCACGCGCGATGCCGGGATTTCGCCTGCCGAGATCGGCATCATCATCCACGGCACAACGCTCGCCACCAACGCCCTGATCGAGCGCCGCGGCGCCAAGACCGCGCTGGTCACGACCGAAGGCTTTCGCGACGTGATCGAGATGCGGACCGAAAACCGTTTCGAACAATATGATCTGAACCTGCAGCTGCCGACACCGCTCATCCCGCGCGAGCATCGCTTCACGGTCAAGGGCCGTATCGGCGCCGAGGGACAGGAACTGCAGCCGCTCGATGAAGCCGCCCTGGAGGAGATTGCCGGACGGATCGCTGCCGGCGGTTTCGGCTCGGTGGCGATCGGCTTCATCCACGCCTACACCAATCCAGCGCATGAGCGTCGTGCGCGCGAGATCCTTTCCCGCAAGCTCAGCATCCCGATTTCGATCAGCGCCGAAGTTTCGCCGCAGATGCGCGAGTTCGAGCGCTTCAACACGGTCTGCGCCAACGCCTATGTGCGGCCGCAAATGGCCGACTATCTCGCCCGCTTCCAGACACGGCTGAAGGAGATGGGCGCCGAGTGCCCGGTCTTCATGATCCATTCCGGCGGCGGCCTGATCTCGGTCGAGACGGCTTCCGAATTTCCCGTGCGCCTGGTCGAGTCCGGCCCGGCCGGCGGCGCCATCTTCGCCGCCGACATCGCGAGGCGCTTCGGCCTGAAGAAGGTCGTTTCTTACGACATGGGCGGCACGACCGCCAAGATCTGCCTGATCGAGGATTTTGCGCCGCGCACGGCCAGAACCTTCGAGGTGGCGCGCACCTATCGCTTCTGCAAGGGCTCCGGCATGCCGATCTCGATCCCGGTCATCGAGATGATCGAGATCGGCGCCGGCGGCGGCTCCATCGCCTGGGTCGATGCCATGGGCCGGATCCAGACCGGGCCGGAAAGCGCCGGATCGGAGCCGGGGCCGGCCTGCTACGGCCGCGGCGGCATGCGCCCGGCGATCACCGACGCCGATTTGGTGCTGGGCAAGCTCGACCCCGACAATTTCGCCGGCGGCGCGATCCGGCTCGACACGGCCGCTTCCGAACAGGCGATCATGCGCGATGTCGGCGAGCGGCTGTCGTTGGATGCCATGTCGACGGCCTTCGGCATCTGCGAGGTGGTGGACGAAAACATGGCCAATGCCGCCCGCGTCCACGCGGTCGAGAATGGCAAGAACATTTCTGACAATCTGATGATCGCCTTCGGTGGCGCTGCGCCCCTTCACGCGGCAAGGCTCTGCGAAAAACTCGGCATCGAACGCTGCATCGTCCCCAAGGGCGCCGGCGTCGGGTCGGCGATCGGCTTCCTCAAGGCACCGTTCGGCTACGAGGCGCTGGCGTCGAAGCTCACCCGCCTGTCGCGGTTCAAGCCGGCCGAGATCAATGCCTTGCTCGGCGACCTCAAGGCGTCAGCCGAAAGCTTCGTGCGCAGCGGCGCCAGCGGCAGCATCACCTGCGAAATCACCGCCTTCATGCGCTATGCCGGCCAGGGCTGGGAAATCCCCGTGTCGCTGCCGGACAAGCCGTTCGGCGAGGATGCCGTCACAGGGCTGAAGGACCTGTTCGAGGCGAACTACCAGCGCTTCTTCGGCCGCGCCATCGAAGGGCTCGACGGGCTGGAGATCGAAATCGTCACCTGGTCGGTCAAGGCGACGGATATCCGGCCTGATGTCGCCAGGCACGCGCTTACCAGCGGCAAGCGCACCAGCACGCCGGCCACCACCCGCGCGGTGTTCGATCCGGCAAGTGGGGAGCCGCAGATCTACGGCATCGTCGAACGTGATACGCTCTGCGCGGGCGACCGCGTCGCGGGGCCGGTGGTCATCGTCGAACGCGAAACGTCCACCGTCGTCACCACCAGCTTCGACGCCGTCATCCAGAGCGATGGCGCCATCCTTCTGATCCGCAAAGGCAGCCAGTCATGAGCGACATCAGTGACATCCGCATGCAGGTGATGTGGAACCGGTTGATCTCGGTGGTCGAGGAGCAGGCGCTCACCTTGCTGCGCACCGCCTTCTCGACCTCGGTGCGCGAGTCCGGCGACCTGTCGGCCGGCGTGTTCGATCCGCGCGGCCAGATGCTGGCGCAGGCGGTGACCGGCACGCCCGGCCACGTCAACACCATGGCCGAGGCCGTGCTGCATTTCATGAACGAAATCCCGCGCGACACCATGTTCGAGGGCGACACCTACGTCACCAACGACCCCTGGCTGGGCACGGGCCATCTGCACGACATCACCATGGTGTCGCCGTCCTTCCTGAATGGCGAGTTGGTGGCGTTCTTCGCCTGCACGGCGCATGTCGTCGATGTCGGCGGACGCGGCTTCGGCGCCGACGGCAAGTCGGTCTACGAGGAAGGCATCCAGATCCCGATCATGAAGTTCGCCGAAAAGGGCAAGGTCAATCTCGACCTTGTCAGGATCCTGCGTGCCAATGTCCGCGAGCCGAACCAGGTCGTCGGCGATTTCTATTCGCTCGCCGCCTGCAACGAGGTCGGCCATCGCCGTCTCGTCGACATGATGAAGGAGATCGGGCTCTCCTCTCTCGACGGGCTCGGCGACTTCATCTTCTCGCGCACACGCGACGCTATGCTCGAACGCATCAAGGCGCTGCCGAAGGGCAGCTGGTCGAACGAACTCGTCACTGACGGCTATGACGCGCCGGTGAAGCTGGCGGCAAAGGTCACGGTCCGCGACGACCATGTCGAGGTCGATTTCACCGGCACCGACCCGATGAGCCGCTGGGGCATCAACTGCCCGATCATCTACAGCAAGGCCTACGCCTGCTACGCGCTGAAATGTGTGGTGGCGCCCGACATTCCCAACAACGCCGCCTCGCTCGCCTTCTTCACCGTGAAATCGCCGGTCAACATCCTGAACGCGGTGCGGCCGGCGCCGGTGGCGCTCAGGCACATCTTCGGCCACATGGTCCCCGATCTCGTGCTGGGCGCGATCTCCCAGGCGCTGCCGGGCAAGATCCTCGCCGAAGGCGCCGGGGCGCTGTGGAACATCCATATCTCCGTGCGGCCGGTCGCGGGCGGCTCGGGCCGTCGCGCCGAAGTGCTGATGTTCAACTCCGGCGGCATGGGCGCGCGTCCAGGCCTCGATGGATTGTCGGCGACAGCTTTTCCCTCGGGCGTGCACACCATGCCGATCGAGGCGACGGAGCATACCGGGCCGATCGTCATCTGGCGCAAGGAGCTGCGGCCGGACTCCGGCGGCGACGGCGAATTCCGCGGCGGCCTCGGACAGGTTATCGAGATCGCCGCGATCGAAGGCCATGAGTTCGACTTCTCGGCGATGTTCGACCGTGTCAATCACCCTGCCCACGGACGCAATGGCGGCGAGCCCGGCGTCGCCGGCGTGGTCAAGCTGGACGATGGCACGCAGATGCGGCCCAAGGGCTGGCAGCACGTTCCGGCCGGCCGCCGGCTGATCCTCGAACTGCCGGGCGGCGGCGGCTATGGCGATCCGGCCAAACGCAGCACCGAGGCGCGGGCGAACGACCGCTCCAAGCAATACATTTCGGAGAACGGCAAATGAGCTACATTGCCTCGCGCCTGTCGGCGGTGAAGCCTTCGGCTTCGATGGCGGCCTCGCAGGCCGCCAAGGCGCTGCGCGCCAAGGGCGTCGACGTGATCGATCTCGGCCTGGGCGAACCGGATTTCCCGACACCCAGCCACATCATCGATGCCGCCCATGTCGCGGCGAAGGCGGGACAGACGCTCTACACGGGTGCTGCCGGCACGGCCGAGGTGCGCGAAGCCATCGCCGGCAAGTTCCGCCGCGAAAATGGACTGGATTACACGGCCAACGACATCGTGGTGGCCAACGGCGCCAAGCAGATCATCTTCAACGCGCTGATGGCGACGCTGGAGAGTGGCGACGAGGCCATCCTGCCGGCGCCCTATTTCGTCTCCTATCCGGAAATGGTGAAGCTGCTCGGCGGCACGCCCGTCACCGTCGAATGCCCGGAGACGTCGGGCTTCCGGCTGACGTCGGACATGTTGGAGAAGGCCATCACGCCAAGGACTAAATGGCTGTTCCTCAACATGCCGGGCAACCCGTCCGGCGCGGTCTATTCGCAATCGGATCTGCGGGCGCTGGGCGCGGTGCTGGCAAGGCATCCGCACGTCCTCATCCTCTCCGACGAGATCTACGAGCACATCTTGTTCGATGGCCGCGAATTCGTTTCCTTCGGCAAGGCCTGCCCGGAGCTCAGGGATCGCACGCTGATCGTCAACGGCGTCTCGAAATCCTATGCGATGACCGGCTGGCGTGTCGGCTATGCGGCCGGACCGGCGCCGCTGGTGAAGGCGATGTCGACCATCCAGAGCCAGTCCTGCACCTCCGTCTGCTCGATCGCGCAGGCGGCGACGGTGGCCGCGCTCAACGGCCCGCAGGACGAAGTGGCACGCTTCCGGCAAGCATTCGAGGCGCGCCGCGATCTGGTCGTGGATGGGATCAGGAAGATCAACGGCCTCGCGCTGTCGCCGCCGGATGGTGCCTTCTATGCCTATATCGGCTGCGCCAGCCTGATCGGCCGCAAGACTCCGAAAGGCGTTGTGCTCGAGGACGATACGGCGGTGGCAAACTATCTCTTGAACGAAGGCCGCGTGGCGTCGGTGCCGGGTGCCGCCTATGGACTTTCACCCTATTTTCGTATCTCGACCGCGACCAGCGAAGAGGTGCTGACCGAGGCGATCGCGCGGATCAACGCCGCCGTCGCGCAAGTGGAGTAGATGATGTCGCATTACGACCGTATCCTGATCACCGGTGCTGCCGGCCGCCTCGGTTCGGAACTGCGCAAGGGGCTGGTGCCGCTGGCCAAGACGATCCGCCTGGCAGGACGTGAACCGTTCGGCGATCTGGCGCCGCACGAAGAGGAAGCGGTGTTCGACCTCGCCGACATGGAAGCGACGATCGCTGCCACCAGGGATTGCGACGCCATCGTGCATTTCGGCGGCGCGCCGCTCGAATGCGAATGGCAGACCATCCTCGATTCCAGCATCCGCGGCTCCTACCATATCTACGAAGGCGCCCGGAAACACGGCGTGAAGCGCGTCATCTACGCTTCCTCGGTGCATGCCATCGGCTATCACGAGGTCGAGGCGCATATCGGCGTCGATGCGCCGGTGCGCCCCGACAGCCTCTACGGTGTGTCGAAGAATTTCGTCGAGAGCCTCAGCCGGCTCTACTGGGACAAGTTCGGCATCGAGACGGCGTGCCTGCGCATCTTCTCGTCCTTCCCCGAACCGGCGGACCGCCGCATGCTGTGGTCGTACCTGTCCTTTGCCGACTGCGTGCGCCTGGTCGAGGCAGCGCTCACCGCGCCGCGCGTCGGTCACACGATCTCCTTCGGCATATCCGACAACAAGTTGAAGATGGTCGACAACAGCGGCGCCAACCATCTGGGGTTCATCCCACAGGACAGCGCCGAGCCGTTCCGCGCGGCCGTGGAAGCAAAGACCCCCATTCCCGATCCGAAAAGACCGTCGGTAAAATATCTAGGCGGCTGGTTCTGCGAACTCGGCCATCCGGACGACAAGCCGGCGTGACAGCAGGGCGATGTGCCGTCACGACGCGGGAACGGGCGCGTCGGCCTCGATCAGCCCGGCCTGCTTGAGATCGGCCCACAGCGCTGGCGGAATATCCTCGCGCAGATAGGCCAGGTTCTGCTTCAGCTCATCGGCCGAGCGGGCGCCCGGGATGACGCTCGACACCAGGGGATGGCCGAGCGGGAATTGCAGCGCTGCGGCCGGCAGCGATACCTTATGACTGGTACAGACGGCCTCGATGCGGCGGACGCGTTCGAGCACCGGCTCGGGCGCCGGCCTGGTGTTGAAGGTCGCGCCCTTGACGGCGCCCGTTGCCAGGATGCCGGAATTGTAGGGGCCGCCGATGACGATCCGGGTGCCGCGCTGCTCGCAGAGCGGCAGCAAGGTCGCCAGCGGCTCCTGCTCCAGCAGTGTGTAACGGCCGGCGAGCAGGAAATAGTCGAACGCACCCGCGACGACGAAATCGGACAGCATCTGCCACTGGTTGATGCCGACGCCGACCGCCTTGATGACGCCTTGCGAACGCAGTTCGTCGAGCGCCGGATAGGCACCGTCCATCGCTTCCCGGAAGCGGCTTCTGGCATAGGGATCCTCGCCGGGGCCGAAATGGATGGCTTCGTCCGGATCATGGAGCGAGACCATGTCGACATAGTCGGTGTCGAGGCGCTTCAGCGTGCCTTCGAGCGAACGCATCACCGCGTCGCGTGAATAGTCGAACTCGGCGCGGAAGGAGCCGGGCTGGTCCCAGAGTGCCGGCTTCAGTTCCTCCGGCGGAATGGGTACGAGGTCGTAGCCAATCTTGGACGAGATGACGATGTCGGCGCGTGGCAGCGACTTGATCGCCAGTCCCAGACGGGTCTCGCTGACGCCGAAACCATAGACAGGTGCGGTGTCGAAATAGCGGATGCCATTGTCATAGGCCGCCTGCACGGTCTTCACCGCCGCATCGGTATCGACGGCGCGGTACATGTTGCCCAGCCCGGTGCCGCCGAGCCCGATCGTCGTCACTTTCAGGCCGCCCTTGCTGACAGCCCTGAATTCGATTTCAGCCATTTTCTCTTCCTGTGATCTTTGGTCGTCCATCGTGCCGGCGATGCGGCGGCCCTCCCGCGCCGGTGTTCAGGCGGAGGAAAGGCGCCGTAGCACCGGGGTCGAAAAAGCATTGACACAAAACTTGTCATATAACAATGTAACCAGACGACAAAGGTGGGCAAGCCCGCAAAACGAAAAGGGAGGAACGCAATGGCCGACAAAACAAAGAAGGACGACGAAACGAAAAATCAGATGGAGATGGCGAATGCTGCCATCAGCCGGCGCAGTGCTTTCGCGCTGGCCGGGAAGCTCGGTCTCGGTGCCGCCGGCCTGGCCAGCGGATTGGGCGGTCTTGCCGGCGGCATCAGCGCCGCCAGGGCTGCGGACTCATCGCCCGGCCTGCCGAAGAAGCCCTACAAGTTCCACTTCGTCTGCCATGTGACGCTGGACCAGTTCTTCACCCCGACTGTCTACGGCATCCAGGATGCCTGCGCCGCTTTCGGCTGCAGCTACCAGTGGACGGGGTCGCAGAAGAACGTCGTCTCCGAAATGGTCAGCGCCATGCAGACGGCGATCGCGCAGAAGTCGGACGGCATCGCTGTCTGCCTGGTCGATCCGACGGCCTTCGACGCCGCCACCGACATGGCCGCGCAAGCCGGCATTCCGGTTGTCGCCTTCAACGCCGACGTGCCGGTCGGCAGCCCCAACAAGCGGCTGTCCTATGTCGGCCAGCCGCTCTATCAGTCCGGCTACAACTCGGCACTGAAGTGGCTGAAGCTGATCCCCAAGGGCGGCCACGTCATGCTGTCGATCGGCGTGCCGGGCTCGCTCAACACGCAGCCGCGCCTCGACGGCTATATCCAGGCGATCAAGGACAGTGGCAGCGGCGTCACCTATGATGTCGTCAACACCGGGCCTGATCCGGCAACGGAAATCTCGCGCGTCGAGAGCTATTATCTCAGCCACAAGACCGTCAACGGCCTGTTCGGCACCGGCGGTTCCGACACCTATGCCTGCGGTTTCGTGTCTAACAAATATGGCCTGGTGAAAGCCGGCGGCGCCGTGGCCGGCTTCGACCTGTTCCCACAGACGCTGGACTTCATCAAGGCCGGCGACGTCAACTTCACCACCGACCAGCAGGCCTATCTGCAGGGCTTCCTGCCGGTGCAGCAGATGTATCTCTACAAGCTGTCGGGCGGCCTTGTCGGCCCGGCCAACAGCGACACCAGCCAGGCCTATGTGACCAAGGACAATGTCGACGCCTATGTCGGCAAGTCCCGCTTTGAGGGTCGCAGCGACGTCGAGCCGACCTGACACTATCCGGCTGCGATACCCCTGCCTCGCCGCATCGTTTCAAGATGATGCGGCGAGGCATCGCCGGCTGCCGTTTCGCCTGTTGCCGATCCGCTTCTTCGCCTAGACTTCCAGATCAGGAACACACAGTGGCGCCCACCGAAACCAAGCCTGCGAAGAAGAACGCCGTTGGCGTCAAGGTCCCGCACACGATGACGGAAAGGCTGCTCATCCTTTTGTCCCGCTATCGCGAGGCCAGCATCGCCGTCGTCGCCATCGTGCTGGTGATCTATTTCCAAGTTGGCAGCGATGGCGGATTCCTGTCGCCGCAATTCATGAGCGTCGTGCTGCGCGACACAGGCCGGCTCGGCCTGATCGCCGCCGCGGAAGTCATGCTGATGATCACCGGCGAGATCGACCTGTCGCTCAGCGCCATCTTCTCGATCGCCCCCTATGTCATGGCGTTGCTGTCGGTCACCTATGGCGTGCCGCTCGCCGTCGGGGCGCTGATCGGCGTGCTGATCGGCATACTGGTCGGCGCCATCAACGGCATCATCACGGTGCGGTTCAAGGTGCCGTCGCTGATCACCACCGTCGGCATGCTGTTCTTCCTGCAAGGCATCGTCGTCTCGATCTACAACAGCCAGCCGATCGTGGCGCCGGTCGAACAGCCCTTCAACGCCATCTTCGGGCAGAGCCTCTACCAGCCGTCGGATGCGCTCCTGTCCTGGCACGGCATCACGGCGTTCACGCCCTTCCTTTGGGCGGTGCTGGTGGTGCTGGTGCTGGCGCTGGTGCTGAACCGCACGACCTTCGGCCTGCACACCATCGCCACCGGCTCCAACATCATCGGCGCCCGCGAGATCGGTGTGCGCACCGATCGCATGAAGATCTACAATTTCATGATCGCCGGCGGCTGTGCGGCCTTTGCCGGCATCATCAACACCGCCCAGTTCACCTCGGCCGACCCGCAGGCAGGCAGCCCGTTCCTGACCTTGCAGGCGATCGCGGCCGCGGTCATCGGCGGCACCTCGCTGCTCGGCGGCTCCGGCACCGTTATCGGCGCGCTGATCGGCGCCTTCGTCGTCGCCTCGCTCAACAATGGCCTGGTGATGATCGGCGCCCAGGCCACCGTATCCGACATCTATCTCGGCGCGGCCATCATCGCGGCGATGATCCTCTCAATCCAGGTCGACCGCCTGCGCACACGGAGGCGCGTATGAATTCGCCAACCATTCCACCGCTCGCCCCCGATGCACCCGTAGTGCTGGAGATGTCCAACATCTCCAAGAGTTTCGGCGCCGTCACCGCCCTCGTCGACGTCTCGATCAAGCTGCGCCAGGGCGAAGTCCTGGCGCTGGTCGGCGACAATGGCGCCGGCAAGTCGACGCTGATCAAGATCCTGTCGGGCTTCCACCAGCCCGATACCGGCACGATCGTCTCGCAAGGCAAGGAGGTACGTTTCGCCTCGCCGCGCGATGCGCGCGCCCAGGGCATCGAAACCGTCTACCAGGACCTGGCGCTGATCGGCGACCTCAGCGTCTTCCACAACATGTTTCTCGGCCGCGAGTACCACAAGCGATTCCTCGGCCTGAACCTGCTCGACAACAGGAAGATGCGCGAACAGGCGCAGCTCTATCTCGATACGCTGAGCATCTCGATCCCCAGCGTCAACAGCACGGTCGACCTCCTGTCGGGCGGGCAGCGCCAATGCATCGCTGTCGCCCGCTCGATCTATTCGTCGCCGAAGATCCTGGTGCTTGACGAGCCGCTGGCGGCACTCGGCGTGCGCGAGAGCGCGCATGTGCTCGGCCTGATCCAAAACCTGCGCCAGCAGCGCCAGGTCTCGGTGATCCTGATCGTCCACAACTACAACCAGATCTTCGAGGTCTGCGATCGCATCAACTTCCTGCATTCGGGCGAGGTCGCGCTCGACGCGTCGACGGCCGACACCAGCGAGGAGGAACTGATCCGCATCGTCAAGTCGGGCTTGGGCACCAGGGCGATCGAAGCCGCCGCGGCCGAAGTGCGGCCGGGCCTCATATGAACCGGCCACCGGCAGACGCCGCCGCCGCCAAAATCCCTGCCGACAAGACCACCCACTTGTCGGCTCTCTGCATGGAGTATTCGTTTTGACGTTCTCACCCACCGAACTGACCAGATCCCTTGGCCGCGGGCTGCTGTCCTTTCCGCTGACCTTTTTCGACGAGGACGGCGGCTTCAACGAAGACGGCTATCGCGCCCATGTCGCCAGCCAAGGCGCTGCCGGCGCAAGCGGGCTTTTTGCCGCCGGCGGAACGGGGGAGTTTTTTTCGCTGACGCTAGAGGAATACAAGCGCGTCGTGCGGGCGGCGTCGGACGAGGTGCCTGATCACCTGCCGCTGCTGGCCGGCGTCGGCTACGGCACGCATATGGCGGTGGAATTCGCCAAGGCCGCCGAGGCCAATGGCGCCGACGGCTTGCTGGTGCTGCCGCCCTATCTGGTCAAATCCGAGCAGGACGGCCTGCGCCGCCATCTGACCGCCATCTGCCGCTCCGTCGGCATCGGCGTGATCGCCTATAACAGGGACAATGCGGTGCTGACGCCCGAGACGCTGGAGCGCCTGGCGCAGGATTGTCCGAACCTGATCGGGCTGAAGGACGGCGTCGGCGACATCGAGCTGCTCACCGCGCTGCGTTACCGCATGGACGATCGCCTGATCTTCATCGGCGGCATGCCGACGGCCGAAGTCCATGCCAGTGCCGCCGCGGCCATCGGCATGACGACCTATTCCTCGGCGATCTACAATTTCGCGCCCGAGATCGCGCTGCGTTTCTTCAACGCCTTGCGCGCCGGGCGCACAGCCGAGGTCGGCGATCTCATCCGCTCATTCTTCCTGCCCTACCTCGCCATCCGCAACCGGCGCGCCGGCTATGCCGTGTCGATCGTCAAGGCCGGCGCGCGCATCGCGGGAATCGACTGCGGCCCGGTGAGATCGCCGCTTCTCGACCTGACACCGGATGAGGAGCGGCAGCTCGCTGATCTCATGCAGTCCTGCAAAATGCCGGTCGCGGAGCTGGCGTAGGACCGGATGATTTGCGGGAGCGGATCGAAGACCGGAGTTGACGGCCTGCTACGATCTGGCGTGACCATCGACCATGCGGCGATAACGCTCCCGGCCAGCCTCCAGATGCTCGCGCAAGGTGAAGCGGGCGGCTTCGACATTCTGCCGCTCGATGGCCTGGTAGATGCGGCGGTGCTCCATCTGGACCTGCTCCAGATAGTGCCGCCGCTGCTCCGGCGTTTCGTCCCGCGGGCGGATCGACTGGCGCGGAATGACGACGGGTCCGAGAAAATGCATGAAGCGTTCGAAATAGGGATTGCCGGTGGCCGAGGCGATCGCCCGGTGGAAGGCAAAATCCGGCTCGATGGCGCTCTCGCCCGCCGCGATCGACGCATCGATGGCGTCAAGACAATCGCGCATGCGGGCAAGGTCGTCGTCGCCGCGCTTCTCAGCGGCGATGCCGGCGGCTTCCTGTTCGACCGCCAGCCGAAGCTGCAGCACGTTCTGGACTTCCGTCAGCGAGTGAAGCTCGTCGGAGACGATGCGAAATGCGGTGTTGGCCTCATGGTCGGCAACGAAGACGCCGGAGCCCTGGCGACTGACGACAAGGCCCTCCGATCGAAGCGAAGCCATGGCTTCGCGGATCACCGTGCGGCTGACACCGAATTGCGCGATCAGTTCCTGCTCGGTCGGCAGCTTCTCGCCACTGGTCAGGTGGCCGGCGCGTATTTCGCGCGCAAACCAGTCGGCAACCTGCGCCGTGCGGCTGATCTGCGGGGGAAGGCCAAAGGAACGTTTCATCGCCATCAAGCAATAAACGAACCGCTGTCCTTGGCAACCCATTATTTATACGGTGATATGATGACATTTGCGGCGCGCTCGCGGCGACCAGTCTTCGTTCGCCTTGCCATATCAGCGCGAACATGTCCGCGGTATCAGCGAAAGGACAGGGTGTGATGATCCCCGAAAAACCGGTGCTGTTGACCGGAGCCTCCGGCACGATCGGACGGCTGCTCTCAGTCCGGCTGGCGGCGCTTGGCTGGACCTTGCGGCTCACCGATGTCATGCCCTTGCCGATCCCGTTGCCGCCAAACGCCAGCTTCACCATCGCCGATCTCGAGGACCAGCAGGCGGTCAACGATCTGGCCGAGGGCTGCGGCCTGATCCTGCATTTCGGCGGCATCTCCACCGAGCAATCTTTTGAGACGGTGCTCGGCCCCAATCTGCGCGGCGCTTTCCACATTTACGAGGCGGCGCGCATTCAGAAGGCGCGGGTGGTGTTTCCGTCCTCCGTGCATGCGGTCGGGCTCTACGAGCGGACGGAGATCCTCGACCAGGACTGCCTTCTTCGTCCAGATGGCTATTACGGCCTGTCGAAAGCCTATGGCGAGATGCTGGCGCGGCTCTACTTCGACAAGCATGCGGTGGAAAGCGTGTTGATCCGCATCGGCTCGGTGCTGCCGGAGGTTCCGGACGAAAGGATCCTGTCGACCTGGATATCCCACGATGACTTTGTTCGCCTGATCGAACGTTGCGCCGAAGCAGAGCGGGTCGATTGCTCCGTCATCTGGGGCCAGTCCAACAACAGCCGCGGCTTCTGGCGGCACGATGCCAGGCAAAAGCTCGGCTGGGTGCCGCTCGACAGTTCCGACAGCCAGACCGAGCGCGTCCGCGGCAAGGTGACGGACAACCCGGTGGTCGAGCGCTACCAGGGCGGCAAGTTCATCGTCGTCGACTACAGCCGCGCCGACTTTCCGCCGCGTGAGATGTTTCCAGACGACTAGGCCGTCACCGCCGGCAGCGGGCCGCGCCCGGCGATCAAATCCGCCGCCTTCTCGGCGATCATGATGACCGCGGCATTGGTGTTGGACGACACGATGCTCGGCATGATCGAAGAGTCGCAGACGCGCAGGCCTTGCAGTCCGCGCAGGCGAAGCTCGGGATCGACGACGCTCCCGGCATCGCCGCCCATCCGGCAGGAGCCGACCGGGTGGTAGGCGCTGCGGCCATGTTCGCGGGCAAAGGCTTCGAGTGCGGCGCGTCCCTGCATGGCCGCGCCCGGAAGATGCTCGCGGCTGATGTATTTTGAAAAAGCCGGCTGCGACAGGATTTCGCGGCTGATCTCGATACCGTCGATGGCGCGCTCGAGATCGTAGCGCTCGGCGAACGGGTTGGGATCGATGATGGGCTTATCGCGCAGGTCCGCTGATTTGAGCGTTACGCTGCCGCGCGAGCGGGGGCGGACATGGTAGGAATTCAGCGTGCAGCCATTGCCGCCGGGAACCGAGCCGATGCCTTCCTCGACGCCCGCGCCAGGCAGGAAATGAAACTGTATGTCGGGCGTCTTCTCCGCGCGGTCGCCCCACCAGAAACCGCCGGCTTCGACAATGTTGGAGGCCACCGGTCCCTTGCCGAACAGCGCGTATTCGAGGCCGGCGACCGCCTGCCAGCGCTTCTTCTTGTAGCGGTCGATGCCGTGCGGTCCGTTGAGTTCGGCGACGACGTCGACATCCATATGATCGTGCAGGTTCTGGCCGACGGCAGCAAGATCGTGGACCACCTCGATGCCGTGCTCGCCGAGATGCGCGGCCGGGCCAATACCCGACAGCATCAGCAGTTTGGGTGAGCCGATGGCGCCGGCGGTGACGATCACCTCGCGCTCGGCGCGCAAATGCTCGGTACGGCCATTGATGATGATCTCGACGCCAATGGCGCGGCCATTCTCGACGACGACGCGGCTGACCGTGGCGTCCGTGCGCAGCATCAAATTCTTGCGGCCAAGCGCCGGCTTGAGATAGGCGACCGCCGTGCTTGAGCGTTTCCCCTGACGCGTCGTCGTCTGGTAGAATCCGGTGCCTTCCTGCTGGCCGGCATTGAAGTCGGCCCGGAACGGCAGGCCCGCCTGCTGCGCCGCCTTGACGAAGATGCGGGTCAGCGGATGCGGGGCGCCGCTGGAAACGCCGAGCGGTCCGTCGATGCCGTGCTGCGGGCCGGCGAAGGTGTCGTTGCCCTCGGAGCGGATGAAATAGGGCAGCACCTCGGCATAGCTCCATCCCGCAGAACCACTGTCAGCCGCCCAGCCGTCGTAATCCTCAGGACAACCACGGGTGAAGACCTGGGCGTTGATCGATGATCCGCCGCCCAGCACACGCGCCTGCGGATAGACCATGGTGCGGCCGTCGATCGCCTTGCCGGGGGCCGTGTCATAGCCCCAGATCAGCGGCCCCGCCGTCATCTTGAAGAAGCCGACCGGCAGATGGATGTAGCGATCGGTGTCGGGCGGGCCGGCCTCGAGCAAGGTGACCGACACGTCCGGATCCTCGCTCAGCCGGGCGGCCAGAATGCAGCCGGCCGAACCGCCGCCGACGATGATGTAGTCAGACATTCTCGCTCCCTTGGCAGGTGGAAACAGTGTCCTGTCCTCCCCGCGTGCAACGATCTCAAGTCGCTTGTGCCGCGTCAAGAGAAAGGGTATGGTTATCGTGTTGAAGGGTTGTCGTACAAGTTGAGGAACTTGGCAATCCATCGATCGGAGGCCCGGCCGCGCTCCCCCGCGCATGCCGCCGGGCGGGAAACAGATTTCAATCGGGAGGTTTGAATATGAAGGACAGGACAGATCTTACGCTTTCGGTCAACCGCCGGACGCTGATGATGGGCGCCACCGCCGGCGTGGCGGCGCTCGCCATGCCGAAGGTTTTGCGCGCCCAGGAAAAGCCGACGCTGGTGACGTCGATCCGCTCGCTCTCCAACCCGTATCACGCGGTGTGGAAGACCGGGGCCGAAGCCTATGCCAAATGGGCCGGGCTCGAACATGTCACGCTGGTTTCGGAAGGCAACAGCGAGAAAGGAATCGCCGACATCAAGGCGATGCTGGCCAAGACCGGCGGCAACATGGTGCTCAATTCCGATCCCAACGACACGCCGGACGCGCGCCCGATCGTCGAAGCCTGCGCCAAGGCCGGCGCCTATGTGGTGACGCAATGGAACAAGCCGTCGGACCTGCATCCGAAGGACTTCAACCCGAACTATGTCTCGCACATCGAGTTCGACGGCATCGAAAGCGGCAAGACCATCGCCGAGATCCTGTTCAAGACCATCGGCGGCAAGGGCGGCATCGTAGCACTCGGCGGCCTGATCTCGACCACGGCGGCGATCGAACGCAAGAAGGGCCTCGACGCGGCCCTTGCCGCCAATCCCGACATCAAGCTGCTCGACTTCCAGGTCGCCAACTGGAAATCGACCGAAGCCTTCGACCTGATGGGCAATCTGCTCACCCGCTTCGGCGACGACATCAAGGGCATCTGGGCCGCCAATGACGACATGGGCTCGGGCGCACTGGAAGCGTTGCGCGCCGAAAACCTCGCCGGCAAAGTGCCGATCGTCGGCGTCGACGGTATCAAGACGGCGGTCGACGCGGTGCGCACCGGCGAGTTCGCCTGCACCGTCACCTCCGATCCATTCTGGCAGGGCGGCATGGGCTTGGCCATCGGCTACAACGCCAAGATCGGCAAGTTCGACCCGACCAAGGAGCCGCCGGAACACCGCGAATTCTACGGCAAGGCGGTGCTGATCTCGCACGACAATGTCGAGGACTATTACAAGACCAATGTCGATACCAAACCGGAGATCGACTGGAACGATCTGTGGGGCCGGGTGACTGGAGCGATCCGAACCTGACCGCCGGGCGGGCCGCTGCTCCCTGGCGGCCCGCTCCCTTTTCAGCAGACGGGAAGCGGTTTCTTGACAATCCATACAGAACCCCTGAAGTCCGTTTCGGACATCGAGCGGACGACGCTTATGACATTTCTCCCCGGCCGCATCGCCGCTGTGTTCGGCGGCAGGCGCTGGCGCAGCCTGGCGCCGCTGGCGGTGCTGATCGTGCTCTGCGTCCTCATCGCCATCGCCAATCCCAATTTCATCGAGCTGCGCAATCTGGTGCGGCTGGCCAACTCCGCCGCCGTGCCGCTGACGCTGGCGATGGGGCTGACCTTCATCATCCTGATGGGCAGCATCGACCTCTCGGTCGAGGGAACGCTGTCGGTGTCGGCCATGGTGGTGGTGCTGCTCGCCGCCAATGACGGCAATGGCAATGACTATGGCTGGTGGGCGGTGCTCGCCGCAATTATCGCCGGCACCGCGATGGGGTTCGTCAGCGGGCTCGTCCAGACCATGCTGCGCATCCCCTCCTTCATGGCGACGCTCGGCATGTGGTTCATCGGCCTTGGCCTGTCGGTCTATATGCTGGGCGGCTCGGCGATCCGGCTCAACGATGCCTCGATCCGCGACCTGGCCTTGCATCGCTTCCTTGGCTTGCCGGTGGCGGTCTGGGTCGCATTTGCAGCGTTCCTGCTCGCCGCAATTATCCAGTACCACACCAAGCTCGGCCGCCACATACTGGCGATCGGCGGTGACGAGGACGTCGCCAAGCTCTCCGGCGTCAACGTAGTGCGCGTGCGCATCACCGCCTTTGCGCTGGCCGGTTTCTTCTTCGGCATATCAGGCGTGCTCGCCGCCGCGCAGCTCGGCCAGTCGCACGCGGTCATCGGCGACGGCAGGCTGTTCGCAGCCGTCACCGCCGTCGTCGTCGGCGGCACGGCGCTGACCGGCGGCGAAGGCGGCGTCGTCAACACGCTGATCGGCGTGCTGATCGTCACCGTGCTGGCCAACGGCATGATCCTGCTCGGCATCTCGCCCTATATCCAGCAGACGGTGCAGGGCCTGATGATCATCGCCGCGGTGGCGCTGTCGCTCGACCGCGTCCGCCTCAGAATCGTGAAGTGAGCGCCATGCTGAGCGCGTCCCACATCATCAAGAACTTTCCCGGCGTCCAGGCGTTGCGCGACGTCTCGATCGAGGTCCGGCCCAACGAGGTGGTCGGGCTGATCGGCGAGAACGGCGCCGGCAAGTCGACGTTGATGCGCGTGCTGGCCGGCAGCTACCGCCCGGACGGCGGCAGCCTGACGCTGGACGGCGAGCAGTTGCGCATGCGCAGCCCGCGCGACGCGGCAAAGCATGGCATCGGCATGGTGTTCCAGGAACAGTCGCTGGTGCTCAACCTGACGGTCGCCGAAAACATCTATCTCGGCGAGGAAGACCGCTTCACCCGCTTCGGCCTCGTCAACTGGCGCGCCATGAACGCGGCGGCGCGGCGTCAGCTGGCCAAGATCGGCATCGACATCGACGTCACCGCGCGCACCTCCGAACTCACCTTCGCCGCGCGCCAGATGGTCGAGTTGGCCAAGGCGCTGACCTTGGAGGAAGTGGTCGAACGGCAGTTGCTCATCCTGCTCGACGAGCCGACCTCGGTGCTCAATGCCGCCGATATCGAGGTGCTGTTCGCGCGCGTGCGCTCGCTCAAATCCCGCGCCAGTTTCGTCTTCGTCTCGCACCGTCTGGACGAGGTGCTGGCGATTTCCGACCGCGTCTACACGATGAAGGATGGCGCTGTCGTCGCCGAGCACCGCGCCGCTCAAGTCACCGCGCCAGAGCTGCACGAGATCATGGTCGGGCGTGGCCTGCAGGCCGAATATTACCGCGAGGCGCGCCAGCTTCCGCCACGCGACACGGTCATGGTCGAGGCCAAGGGATTGGGCGCCAACGGCTTCTATCACGGCGTCGATCTCAAGATCCGCGCCGGCGAGATCGTCGGTATCGCCGGCGTCGTCGGCTCCGGCCGCGAGGAGGTGACACGCACCATTGGCGGCTTCGTCCAGCATGATGCTGGCGAGATGAAGATCGCCGGCGACACCGTGCGGTTCGGCTCGCCGGAACCGGCGGTGCGTAGGGGTATCGGCTATGTGCCGCGCGAGCGCAGGCTCGAAGGGCTGGTGATGTTCCTGACGATCGCGGAGAACATTTCGCTGGCCGATCTGTCCAGCGTCATGCGCAATGGCGCCATCGACTATGGCAAGGAGCGCCGGCTTGCCGCCGACTGGATCAAGCGGCTGCGCATCAAGGCGCCCGGGCCTGACGCCGCCTGCCGCAAGCTCAGCGGCGGCAACCAGCAGAAGGTGGTGCTGGCGCGCTGGATGACGGCGGGCTCGCGCATCCTGGTACTCGACCACCCGACGCGTGGCCTCGACGTCGGCGCCAAGGAAGAGGTCTACGAACTGGTCCGCGATCTCTCGGCGCAGGGCGTCGCGATCCTTCTGATTTCCGACACGCTGGAAGAGACGATCGGCCTGTCGCATCAGGTGCTGGTGATGCGCGACGGCGAGATCACCGCGCGTTTCGACGCCAGTCCCGGCAACAAGCCGAACCAGGTCGATCTGCTGCGAGCAATGGTGTGAGCCGATGAACGAATCTTTTCCCTTCAGGCAGGTCTTCGAAGGCAAGTGGACGCAAGGCGCCATCCCGCTGGTCCTGCTTGTCGCGCTTTTGCTGATCATCGAGATCGCCGCGCCGGGCTTCCTCACCGGCGAGACCGTGGCCTTGCTGTTCGCCAACACCGCCGTGCTTTTCATCCTGGCGACCGGCGTCACCTTCGCCATCCTGCTCGGCGGCATCGACCTGTCGATCCAGGCGGTCGCCTCGCTGGCGAGCGTCATCCTGGCGCAGTTGCTACCCTCGCTCGGGCTTGCCGCGTTTCCGGTGGCGATCCTGTCCGGCCTTGCTTTCGGCACGTTGAGCGGCATCGTCCATGTCAAGCTGCGCGTGCCGTCCTTCGTGGCGACGCTCGCCACCGGTGGCGTCGTCACCGGCCTGGCGCTCTGGGTCTCCAATGGCCGCGCCATCACCATCGAGGAAGCGGGCCGCGAAAACACCGCATGGATCAACGCCAGCGTCGCCGGCGTGCCGGTGGTGGTGATGATCTCGGCGGTCATCGGCATCGCCGCCTTCCTGGCGCTGCGCTACACGCGCTTTGGCCGCCAGGCGATCGCGGTTGGCGCCGGCGAACCGGCCGCCTGGGCGGCGGGCATCAATGTCGACCGCACCAAGATCATCGCCTTCGCCGCTTCCGGCATGCTGGCGGCTGTCGCCGGCGTGGTGCTGGCGGCAAGGCTGTCGAGCGGCTCGCCGGTGCTTGCCAACCAGCTTTTGCTCCCGGCCATCGCCGCCGTCATCGTCGGCGGCACCGCCATCACCGGCGGGCTGGGCGGCGTCGCCCGCACGGCGGTCGGCGCGCTGATCATTTCGATCGTGCGCATCGGCATGACTTTCGTCGGCGTC
This sequence comes from Mesorhizobium kamtschaticum, assembly GCF_056174585.1. Lineage (NCBI taxonomy): Bacteria > Pseudomonadati > Pseudomonadota > Alphaproteobacteria > Hyphomicrobiales > Phyllobacteriaceae > Mesorhizobium > Mesorhizobium kamtschaticum. Next base: position 6,557,830 of record NZ_CM149691.1, read on the forward strand.
AACATTTTCCTGGAAAACATGGTGTTCGGCGCGGTGCTCATCGCCGCCGTCGCCATCACCATCGACCGCAGCAAGATCGCGGTCATCAAGTGACAGATCGATCCGCACCGCCTCCCAAGCCAGCGCGGACAGGACGGGGTCGCATCACAGGCTCGATGCGACCCCGCTTGCTCGGATCACATCGTGTCGAGGCCGATCAGTTCGATCTTGTAGCCGTCCGGGTCTTCGACAAAGGCGATATGGGTGGTGCCGTGCTGCATCGGCCCCGGCTTGCGCGGGATCTTGGCGCCACGCTTTTCGAGTTCGGCGCAGACGGCGTAGATGTCGTTGACGCCGAGCGCCAGATGACCGAAGCCGGTGCCGATTTCGTAGGGCTCTTCCCTGCCCCAGTTCAGCGTCAGCTCGACGACGGCCTCCTTGTCCTCCGGCCCATAGCCGACAAAGGCGTTGGTGAACTTGCCGCCGGGATAATCGTCGCGGCGCAGCAAGGTCATGCCGAGGACCTCGGTGTAGAAGGCGATCGACTTGTCGAGGTCGAGCACCCTGATCATGGTGTGCATATAGCGAAAGCCCGGGGCGTCGCTCATTGGGGAAATCCTCCGAATTCAGTGATTTGCTGGTCTGATCATCCACATCAAACAGGTGGTGGGAACGCGGCCTCGCTTGATGTTCTAAATCAGGGTTGTATGATAACACGACAAGAACAATGCTTGTCCAGTCGTTTTACCAGAGGGTCCATAACCAGGTCATGACTATCGTGCCCTCCCTATCCCTGATATCGGCCCTTGCCCGCGTGCTGCCCAATGGCGGATTGCTGACCGCGGACGAGGATCTGGCGCGCTACAGCCGCGACTGGTCGGGCGACCATTTCGGTCGCCCGCTGGCGGTGGCGCGTCCGGCTTCGGTCGAGGAGATGTCGGCGCTGCTGCGGCACTGCCATGCCGAGCGCATCCCCGTCGTGCCGCAAGGCGGCCTGACCGGCCTCGTCGGCGCGGCGGTGGCGGCGGATGGCGGCGAAATCGTCATCTCGCTGGAGCGCATGAACCGTATCCGCTCGATAAGCCCGATCGACTTCGCCATGGTGGTCGAGGCCGGCTGCATCCTCGAGGAGGCCAAGCGCGCCGCCGAGGAGAGCGACTGCCTGCTGCCGATCACCTTCGGCGCGCAAGGCAGCTGCCGCATCGGCGGCAATGTCGCCACCAATGCCGGCGGCTTCAACGTGCTGCGCTACGGCATGACGCGCGACCTCGTGCTCGGCCTCGAAGTGGTGCTGGCCGACGGCCGCATCTGGAACGGGCTGAAGGTGCTGCGCAAGGACAATCGCGGCTACGATCTCAAGCAGATCTTCATCGGCTCGGAAGGCACGCTCGGCATCGTCACCGCCGCCGCGCTGAAGCTCTTCCCCAAGCCGACGCAGATCGAGACCGCGCTGGTCGGTTTGCGCTCGGTCGAGGATGCGATGGCGCTCTATGCCCGCGCCCGGCGCGACTGCAGCGACCTGCTCACCGCCTTCGAGCTGATCCTGCGCGGCGGCATCGAGATCACCATGCGCGAGGGCAAGGATTTTCCCGACCCGCTTGATAAGGCTTACCCGGCCTATGTGCTGATCGAGGTGTCCTCCGGCGGGCTGATCGACCTGTCCGCCATGCTTCTGGGGTTTCTCGGCGGTGTCGCCGATCTGGTCGAGGATGGCATCGTCGCCTCGACGCGGGCCCAGGCCGAACGGCTGTGGCTGTACCGTGAGATCATGGTCGAGCGGCAGGGGCGCGGCGGCCGCTATCTGCGCACCGACGTTTCGGTGCCAATCTCCAAACTCGCCGATTTCGTCACCGACGCGCTGTTCGAATTGCAGCGGGCGCGCCCGGACGCGCTGGCCGTCACCTATGGCCATGTCGGCGACGGCAACATCCATCTCAATGTGGTGCCGCCGGAAGGCATGGGCGCTGAAGCGATCGAGCATCTGTTCGAGGAGGCGGAGGCGGAGATCTTTGCCGTCGTCGACCGCTATGGTGGCTCGATCAGCGCCGAGCACGGCATCGGCCGGGTCAAGCAGAAGGCGTTCCTCGAACGCATCGATCCGGTGACGCTCGACCTCGCGGCAGGCATCAAGCAGGCGTTCGATCCGCGCCACATATTGAGCAACGGCCGCATTCTGGCGTCCACATCCGCCGTCGACTATAGGTGAGCGATGACGCTGAAACTCGACAAGGTCAATCGCGGTCCACACCTCTCCACTTTGGTGGCGAGTTCCATCTCGCGCGAGATCGCGCAGGGGCGGCTGAAGCCCGGCGACCAGCTGCCGACCGAGCAGGCGCTGGCGACCACCTTCGGCGTCAGCCGCAACGTGGTGCGCGAGGCGATTGCCAGGCTGCGCTCGGAAGGCCGCATCTGGTCGCAGCAAGGGCGCGGCGCCTTCGTCGTGGAGAGCACCAACCCGACGGTGCTCACGATCGACTATGAGGCGCTGCAACGCGCCGATTCCTTCCGCAATTTGTTCGAACTGCGCGGCATCCTCGAAGTCCAGGCGGCAGCGCTTGCCGCCAAGCGGCGCTCGGAGACCGATCTTGCCGCCATGGGCGATGCGCTCGCCGGCATGCGCGCCGCCCCCTATGGCAGCGTCGCCTGGCTGCGCAGCGACCTCGAATTCCACCGCACCGTCGCCGAGGCAACGCGCAATTCCTATATGGGCCAGTTCCTGGTCTTCGTTTCCGAGCGTGTCCGCGAAAGCATTCTCGCCGCCGGCAACCAGCAGAAATCCGACGACATGGCCCGCATCACGCTCGGCGAACACGAACGCATCCTGACCGCCATCCGCGCCGGCGACGCCGAGGGCGCGCAAGCGGCGATGCGGGATCACCTGGCGGGTGCTGCCCTGCGGGTGGGGTTGCATGAGGGGGAAGTAGCGGAACCGGCGTCTCCGGCGCAGGAAGTGCCGTCTCCGGTGCGGCATTCGAGGTTGCGGAAGGCTGTGCGCGGGCGGGCTGGGGGGTAAGCCAGTCGTTCAGCCCGCTCGGTCAGTGGGCTCTTCCGGCACTACATCGATCGTGATCGTCGCGGGGCTAAGATCATTCGCGGCGGTGTGAATGACGTATCTTACCCGGAACATATCCAAATGAAGGACGCCGCTCTCGTCCCGCTTGCCATCTCGTGAAAACGAAACAAATTCGCCGACCCTGGGCACTTCCTGAAAGGTTTGAAGCCGAAGCGTTTGAGCTTCCGACCCAATCTTGATGTGACAGGTTACCGCCATTGCCACCCCATGCTTTCCGCCAAACATAGGCGTCTTCGCCTGGCGGTTCAAATACGATGGGCTGCGCCGGCCCCCCACTCCGTCTCGGCTTCGCCCATGAAATGAAGGTGGTGTTCCGGCTCGTGGACTCGGCCAGCCATCGCCCGTACAATCCCGGTTCTGCTGAAGGACGATCTCGCGAATGGCCGAAGGACGCGTCCAACGCCGTCTTGCCGCAATTCTGGCCGCTGATGTGGTGGGTTATACGCGTCTGATGGGCGGCGACGAGGCCGGCACACTTGGGGAACTGAAGACGATACGGGCCGACCTTATCGACCCAAAGATGGCTGAGCACCAAGGCCGCATCTTCAAAACGACCGGCGATGGCGTCCTCGCCGAGTTTCCAAGCGTCGTGAACGCCGTGGCTTGTGCGGTCGATATCCAGCGGGCCATGTCGGACCGAAACGGAGCCATCCCCGAAACGCGGGCAATACGGTACCGGATCGGGATCAACGTTGGAGACGTGATCATCGAGGGTGATGATGTGTTCGGTGATGGGGTGAATATTGCGGCCAGGCTAGAAGGCATAGCTCCGGTGGGCGGAGTCATGGTCTCGGGCGCGGTACGAGACCATCTTGGAGGCCGCCTTGATCTTCAGTTTGATGACATTGGCGACCATACACTCAAGAATGTCGAACGACCCGTTCGAGTCTATGCAGTGCGCATAAATGTACCTGCCGAAGTACCGATCTCACAGCCTTCGCTTTCGGACAAGCCGTCCGTCGCTCTGCTGCCGTTTGTCAATATAAGCGACGACCGTCAGCAGGACTACTTTGCAGATGGGATTACAGAGAACGTCATCGCTGGCTTGTCCCGGTTTCGCGATCTTTTTGTCATCGCGAGCAATTCGACGTTTGCCTACAAGGGCAAAGCCACGAAGATACAGGATGCCAGTCGAGAGCTGGGTGCCCGCTATATTTTGGAGGGCAGCGTACAGAGGTCAAAGGACCGCGTCCGGATTACCGCCCAGCTCATTGACGGCAACAGTGGGCGGCACCTTTGGGCAGAGCGCTACGACCGAGGCATCGATGACGTCTTTGCCGTGCAGGACGATGTCACCGAAAGAATAATTGGCAGCTTAGCTACAGCGTACGGAGGCCGTCTGTTAAAGGCGTGGCACGAGCGCCCGGAAGTCGCGGGGACACGGAATTTTCAAGCGCTGGACTACTTCGTGCGAGGTATGGAGGCCCTGGGCAATTTTACCAAGGAGGACAATCAGCGTGCGCGCGCACTCTTCCACAAGGCCAGTGAGCTGGATCCCAAATTTGGCAAGGCCTTCGCGAAAGTTGCCTGGACGCACATGATGGACGTAACCGATGGATTTAGCGAGAATCCCGAGTCCTCGTTAGCTAAGGCTTTGCACTACGCCAAACTCGCGATTGAACGCGACGACGCTGAGGCGTGGGGCCATTACGCTCTTGCAGGACATTGTTTGTTTTGCGGGCACTACGAGCCTGCCATTGCTGCGTTTCAGCGCGCCCTCGACCTCAATCCCAATGATGCAGATATTCTCATGGATTTTGCCTACTGTCTTTCCTGCTCGGGGAGGGCCGCACAGGGGCTCGACACCGCTCAAAGGGCGATGCGTCTTAATCCGCGCCATCCCGAGTGGTACCGACTACAGCTCGGTCAAATTTATTACGACTGCCAACAATACCATGAAGCAATCGCCGCTTTGGATAACCTAGCCAAAATCGATACAGTGTACCGCTGGATCTATTTAGCAGCTAGTCATGCTGCATTGGGGAATATTGCCGAAGCGAAAATGGCCGTAGCGCGGATCAATCAAATAGACCCGGCAGCCACGGTCGTAGGGCGAACTGGCCCCGAAATGACGCCTTACAAAAGTCCTGGCGATCTAGAACATCTTCGTGGGAATTTGCGCAGGGCCGGCTTGCGGGAATAAGGAGAAACGCTGGCGCTTTGCCATCAGCGTACCCGGTGAGCGGCGGCTCTATCCGTGGTCCCAGCCTTGTGACAACCACGCTCGGCTCAGCGACCATCATAGCAGCTTGGTCACTCCACCGGCGACTCCCCATTCAACCCCGCGACAATATCCAACTGCGCCGGCACTAACTTTTCCCCATGCCCGGTGGTGATCGCTGTGGCAAAACCATTGTGCACCTATTGGTTCCATTCGAATTTTCGGCTAGTCGCCGGTGCGCTCTCACGGCAGAGTGTGACCATGTGCAACCTCTACAACATCACCACATCGCAAGAAGCCGTCCGCCAATGGACCCGGACTTTGCGGGACATCCTGGGCAACCTCGAGCCGTCCATTGACATCTATCCCAACCAGCCCGGCCCGGTGGTGCGCAATGCGCTGGACGGGCAGCGGGAACTTGCCAACCTGCTGTGGGGCATGCCGACACCCGTTGAGCGGATGAAGGGGAAGGCCGATTACGGCACCACCAACATACGCAACCCGCAGTATGGCCATTGGCAACAGTATGTCGGCGTCGAAAACCGTTGCGTGGTGCCGGTGACGAGCTTTGCGGAGCCAAGCCCGACACAAGGCGACAAGGACCCTGAGACAGGCATCCAGAGGAACTATTGGTTCGCGCTCAATGAAGACCGCCCGCTGTTCTTCTTTGCTGGCCTCTGGACGCCGTGGCAAGGCGTGCGCAAGGTCAAGGATGGCCCGGGCGACTTCGAGCTTTACGGCTTCGTGACGACAGCGCCCAACGCCCTCATCAAGCCGATCCACGAGAAGGCCATGCCGGTGATCCTGACGACGCAAGAGGAGACCGAGGCGTGGTTGACAGCGCCTTGGTCGGAGGCGAAACGGCTGCAGCGCACAGCGCCTGACGATGCGCTGGTGATTGTCGATAAGCCGGCCACGCAGATCAAGTTTCCGCAGCAGACACCGGCTCAGGGCTCGTTGTTTTAGATCGGTGGTTTGGTAGGGCGTTTCCCCGTCAGGGTGACTTGGCACATTTCGCATAGCGGTAAATGTTATAGGGGGCGAGCAACTCATCTTCCGCAGGGGTAAAGCCACCCAGTAGGTCCGCGACAAGGCCTCTGTAGCTCTTGCCTTCTAGCTCTGCGCCTAGTTCCATCTGATAAACTTCCTGACGAAGTGCAGGAATGACAACCAACTCGGCGGCCGGGCCGCCATCATCCACTGTCTCGTAGGGGAGATTGATCGAGTCGCCTGTCATTAGAGGAAATGTGATGGAGCAGATTGAGGCACCATTGGAACAGGTAAAGTTGCCGTGGGCGGTCCACATGGGCTTGCCTTTGCGATACTCGGTCAGACTAGCCTTGCCGCCCTGCGCTCCATCGATGAATTGAAGTTCTTGGTATGAGGTTGGGTTTTTGTCCCGGTATAACGGCGACCTGAAAAGTTGGGAATTGAACTCGCAGTCAGACCTTGGTGACGGTGACGTTGGGCCGCTCGCAAGAAAAAGACAAACCCCAGCCAAAACAACTCTTCTCATCTTGCGCCCCCAATCTCCGCAATCACGCGCCGGCTGAGGCATAAGTCAATAGGGTCAGCGCTTCCCTAAGCTCGGACCGTCAGGGATTATCGTCTCTCCAAATCACCCGCCGCACCATGCGGATTTCAACAAGCCGCCTCACGGGTATCTTCGAGCCCTCCGACGCGCTTGGCAGCAGGATATCGACATCAAGGTCGCGACGTTTGCACCGCTCGCAACGCATATGCCGGTCAACGTCCCAGAACGGAATGTCGCCGACAAGCTTGGCTAGGTCTCCAGGCAGATAATGGCGCGTGATGTTGCAATTGAAGCAGCGGACGCGGATCAGCTGACCGACCTCATGCGCTTTGCTGAGGGTCTGCACAAGGCGTCGGGGTTTTCTGGGCTGCTCCGGCATATTAGAAAATAGGAATGAGTTCCTCGCCGAGTCAATTCGCCCTTGACATTTTCGTTCCCTTTTGTTCACTGTGCCCATGCAGCGTTTGGAGTACTAACCATGGACCGCATCGTGACACTCAACAGCCGCCAGGAGGCCGCCCTCCAGGCTCACGCCGAGGATTTCATCGCCGTCCACAAGGGCGATGTGATGAAGGCGCTCAAGGAAATGATCGTGCTCAACGGGCATCTGCAGGAGCGTCTTGACGCCCTCACCGCACCTCGCCGCGCGACACGCTAGGAGGATCGCTATGGGCACGATGCATTTTGACGACGAAGCCAAAGCCGAATTGCATTCGGAAGCCGTGAAGCTCATCGCGCGCTACGACAGCCCGCTTGAGACCGTGAAGGCGCTCATGGCCTATAATTGCGAGCTTGAGACCCAGATACTCGCCATCGCCCACCGGCATCCGGGGATAGTTTCAATCGGCTACGATCCCACTCCGCCTGTGCTGGGGTGATCGCTTCTGATTGGTGGGGATAGTCGACCCTGTCCTATCATGTCGTTGGTGGCTCAACCAACGAAACGCCGTTGAGGCCAGCAACGATATCCGACAGCGCCGGTACGAACTTTTCGCCATGGCCTGTCGTGACAGCGGTGGCAAACCCATTGCGCACCGCCGCACCGATCGGGTTGGCGATGCCGGCGGCCTGCGCGAACGAAGCAAGATAGGTCATGTCCTTCAGCGCGTTGGCGATGGCAAAACGCTGGGCGTTTTCGTTGCGGTTGAGGACGAAATCGAAGAAGGCCTGGTAGAAGCCGCAATCCATGCGGCTGCCTGAGATGACGCTGTTGAAGACCTGCGGCGTCAGCCCGGCCTTGGCGCCCAGCGTCAGCGCTTCCGAATAGATGGCGGAATAGCCCATCGAGACGAAATTGTTGAGCAGCTTCATGGTGTGGCCGCTGCCGGTCGGGCCGGTGTGGACGACGCGCGCAGCGAAGGCTTCAAGCACCGGCCGCGCACGGGCGACGGAATCGGCCGGGCCGCCAACCATGACGTCGAGCTTGCCTTCGGCCGCTTCCTTGGGCGTGCGCGCCAGCGGCGCGTCGATCAGCGTGATGCCTTGCGCGGCAAGCTCAGCGGCAAGGGCTGTCGTCGAGGACGGATTGGAGGTCGAGCAGTCGATGATCAGCAGCGGCGCGCCGGCCGCGGCAAGGCCATCGGGGCCCTTGACCAGCATTTCCACCTCGCGCGAGCCGGTGACGCAGAGGATGACGACATCGCAGGCAGCGGCGAGCTTGCGCGGGGTTGCGACCTCGGTGGCTCCGGCGGCGATCAGCCGGTCGGCGGCGGTGCGGCTGCGATGCACGCAGACGGTCAGCGGCCAGCCCTTGCGCAGCAGATTGTCGGCCATGCCGGCGCCCATGCTGCCCAGGCCGATGAAGCCGATGTGTTCTTTCATGAGAAACCTCCTACTGACCCGCGCCGGCGGGCTGAACTTTCGTCACCTTGCGGCGCGCACCTGTCGATGCAATGCTTTGAAGAAGAATCGGCCCTCGAACAAAAAACGACCTTGCCGAAGACTCGGACCGGAGCCCGCGTGATGGCGGAGACCATGCTTTTCGATGCCATACCGCAGGCGCCCAATCTGCGGACCGGGCTCGTCAACACGCTGATCGCACAGATCGAATCCGGCGACCTTGCGCCGGGGCAGAGGCTGCCGACCGAGCAGGAGATCGTCGCCGCCACGGGCGTCAGCCGCACCGTGGTGCGCGAGGCGCTGGCCGCGTTGCGGGCGCGAGGGCTGATCACGACGCGCCAGGGCCTCGGCGCCTTCGTCGCCAAGGATCCGCTGCCGCGGACCTTTTCCATCCTGCCGGATGATCTCGAATCGATCGACGAGGTGCTGCGCGTGCTGGAATTGCGCATGGGCATCGAGGTCGAGGCGACCGGCCTTGCCGCCGAGCGGCGCAGCGAGGCCGCCTTGGCGCAGATGAGTGCGCGGCTCGACGCGCTGGAGGCGGCGGTGCGTGCGGGAGGCTCCGGCTCGGAAGAGGACTTTGGGTTCCACCGCGCCATTCTGGCCGCGACGCAGAACCCGAATTTCACCCGGCTGTTCGATACGTTCGGCAGCGCCATGATCCCGCGCCAGTGGACACGGCTCGACCGGATGACCGAGGCCGAACGGGAAAAATACCTGGACCGCATGCAGCGTGAACATCGCGCCATCCTCGCAGCCATCGAGGCCAGGGACGTCAACGCGGCGCGGCGCGCCATGCGCAGCCATCTGACCAAGAGCTACGCCCGCTTCGAGGATCTGCGCGACAAAGCCGGACACGACTGAGGGGCCAGCCACGACTGATTGCTTGCCGCTCATCCGGCGACTCCGCCGAGATAGAGTTCGCGCATCAGCGACATGTCGCGCAATTCGGCGATCGGCCCGGAGACGACGATGCGGCCGTTCTGCATGAGATAGCCGCGTGAGGCGACGGCGAGTGCAAGGCCGGCATTCTGCTCGACCAGCAGTACGGAAGCGCCGAAGCGCGCGCCGATATCCAGAATGATCGCCTTGATCTCCTTGACCAGCAGCGGCGACAGGCCGAGCGACGGTTCATCCAGCAGCAGCACGCGCGGCCGCGTCATCAGCCCGCGCGCGATGGCCAGCATCTGCTGCTGGCCGCCGCTCAGCGAGCCGCCCTTGTCGCGTCGCTTGGTGGCAAGGATCGGAAAGAAGGCCAGCATGGTTGCGAAATCGACTTCCACGGCGGCCTCGTCGCGGCGGGCATAGGCGCCAAGGCGCAAATTCTCCTCCACCGTCATGTCGACGAAGATCTTGCGCCCCTCCGGCACCAGAACGACGCCGCGCCTGGCCATGACATCGGCGGCAAGCCCGGTCACCTCGGCGCCATCGAAAGCAATGCTGCCGGCGCGTGGCCGGATCAGCCCGGCGATGGCCTTGAGCAGCGTCGACTTGCCGGCGCCGTTGGGCCCGAGAATGGTGACGATCTCGCCTTCGGCCAATGTCAGCGAGACGCCGCGGTTGACAATGGTCGGCCCGTAGCCGGTGACGACATCGGAGACGGCGAGCAGGCTCACAGATCGCCTCCGAGATAGACATCCAGCACCTTGGGATCGGCGAGCACGGCTTCGGTAGGCCCGTCGGCGATCTTGGAGCCGAAATCGAGCACGGCAAGGCGCCGGCACAGCATCTGCATCAGCTTCATGTCGTGGTCGATGACGCAGACAGTGATGCCATGACCGGGCAGCTGGCGGACAAGCCCGACAAGGGCCGTGGTTTCGCGGTCGTTGAGGCCGGCGGCTGGCTCGTCGAGCAGCAGCAGCGACGGCCGCGTGGCCAGCGCAAGTGCCAAGCCCAGCAGGCGCAGGCTGCCGAACGGCAGCACGCCGGCTTTTTCGCCGCCGAGCGCGCTCAGGCCGACGAAGTCGAGCAAGGCTTGCGGTGTCGGCCAGGGCTTGGTGCCCGCCCTCGCCCGCACGTGCTCGCCGGCGATCTGGACATTCTCCAGCACGCCAAGCCCGGCAAAGGCCATGGCCTGCTGGAAAGTGTAGCCGATGCCGGCCCGCGATATGGCGTGCGGCTTGAGACCGGTGATGTCTTGCCCGCGAAACGCCACGCTGCCGCCGCTCGGCTTGTGGACGCCGGTGACGACGTTGAACAACGTCGTCTTGCCCGAGCCGTTGGGACCGACGACGCCGAGGATTTCGCCCTCTTCAATGGTGAGGTCGACGCCGGCAAGGGCCGTGACGCCGCCGAATTGTTTGCTGAGGGCGCTGATCGCCAGGATCGGGCTCATCGCCGCGCCTCCGCTGCGTCGCGCTCTTCCGTCTCCGGCTTCGGCTTGCCCGAAAATGCCGCGCGGAGCGCTCGGACGATGCCGCCGATCAGGCCGTCAGGCAGAAGCATGATCACCGCGATCAGGCAGACGCCGTAGACGATGCGCGACTGCACCGGATCGAGGTTGAGCACCTCCGGCAGGAAGGCAACGAGGATGCCGCCGGCCAGCGGTCCCTCGATCAGCCTGGCGCCGCCGATCATGACCATCAGCGCCAGGTAGATGCTGGGGAAGGAGGAGAATTGCGAAGGCGAGATATGGCCTAGGAAATAGGCCAATAGCACGCCGGAGATGCCGGCAAAGACGCCGCTGACGACGAAGGTGCCGATCTTGTGGCGGCCGACATTGATGCCGAGCGAGGCGGCCAGTTTCTCGTTCTCCCGGATGGCCCGCAGCGTGCGGCCATAGGAGGAGTGGATGATCGTCCAGCTCGCCACCGCCGCCATGGTCACGAAGGCAACGACCATCAGATAGTAGCGCGTCAAATCGGTCATATCGGCGCCGAACAGGGTGACTGGGCCGGCGATATCGAGCCCGGTCGCGGCACCGGTGTAGTCGCCGCCATTGGTCAGCACGATGGCCAGCAACTGGCCGAAGGCGAAGGTCATGATGACGAAGTGATGGCCGCCGACGCGCAGCGACGGAATGCCGACGATCATGGCGAATATTGCGCTTGCAACGGCTGCCGCCGGCAGCGCCAGCCAGAAACCGACGCCGAAAATCCCGCGCCAGGATCGCCGCCGCGTAAGCGCCGACACCAACCAGTGCGGCATGGCCCATTGACAGGATGCCGGTCTGGCCGAACAGCACCGACAGGCCGTAAAGCGCGATGACGTTGATGCCGGCCGAGATCGCCAGCGACAGGAAGCGGTTGCTCGGCGAAAACAGCGGCACGGCCGCGATCAGTACGAGGATGACCAGCACCGGCAGCAGCGACCGCAGCGGCTTGAGGGCGGTACCCGCATTCATGACGCCATCCGGGGTCCGCTGGTGCCGCCGAACAGGCCATGCGGGCGCACGATCAGCACCAGGATCATCAAGGCGAAGGAATAGGCGTCGGTCCATTGCGAGAAGCCGTAGCCGGCGCTGAAGCCCTCGACGATGCCGAGGATGAGGCCGGCGGCGACGGCGCCATAGATGTTGCCGAGCCCGCCGATCAGAGCGACGGCGAAGCCCTTCATCACCATGGTGCCGCCGGTGAACGGCGTGATCGGAAACAGGGCGATCAGCAGCGCGCCGCCCAGCCCGGCGAGCGCGCTGCCGAGGACGAAGACGCCGGTGATATAGCGGCGCACCGGAATGCCCATCAGGGCGGCCGTGTCGCGATCCTCGACGCTGGCGCGCAGTGCGCGGCCGTAGCGGCTGGCGGTGATCATGCGGAAGCTCAGCGCCACCACGGCGATGGTGATCAGGATGACCATGACGCGCACCGAGGCGATGCGCACGCCGCCGACCTCCCAGACCGTGGTCAGCGGGCGCGGAATGCTCTTCTGGTTGGGGTTCCAGAACAGCACGACGACATGCTGCAACACGACGATGAGGCCGAGCGAAACGATGAAGCCGTTGGTCGGTCGCTCCAGCGTGAAGCGAAACAGGCCGCGCTCGAGGATGTAGCCCATCAGCCCGACCGCCAGGATCGCCAGCACCACCGCAAGGGGGAAACCGAGGCCGGCGCTGACGGCGAGCCAGGTGACGATGCCGCCGATCATCAGGAACTCGCCATGGGCGAAGTTGATGATGCCGGTCAGGCCGAAGATCAGGGTCACGCCGATGGCAATGAGCGTGATGACGCTGGCGATGGAAAGGCCGTTGAGGATTTGCTGGATGAAGATATCCACGGCGATCGAGACCTGCCTGTTTCAAGAAGGATGTTTTGGCGGCGAGTGGCGCCGCCAAAACAAGGATTGCTTCAGCAACTCAGCTCTTCGGCGCTTCGGCCGGTGGCTGCTGCATGGCGCAGGAGATGGTGCCGCCGGGTGCCGCGGCGCAGACCTCGGTGGCGTGGGTGACCTGATGCGTCGGATTGAACGTCAGATCATCCGAAACCACGCCCTGATGGTGCAGGCTGAGCAGCGCCTCGACCGTCTTGTCCGGATCGAAGCTGTCGGCCTTCTGCCAGGCTTCGACGAGGAAGTGGACATAGTCGTGGTAGAGCAGCGACACCGACGAGGTCACGCCATGCGGCGCGCCGGCGGCGAAGTAGGCGTCGAAATAGGCCTTGGCCTTCGGGTTGGACGACTCGCCCCAGCACACCGGCACGCAGCTCATCGCCACCGGCACGTCGGCGGACAGCTGCTTTTCCTTCCAGATGCCGGGGTCGACGCCGAACAGGAAATAGCTTTTCGCGGCACCCAGTTCGAGCGCCTGCGGCAGCGCCGTCAGCGTTGAATCGCCATTGTACCAGAAGTGGATGATGTCCGGATTGAGGCTCTTGGCCCGCGTCAGGAAGGGCGAGAAGTCGGTCGTGTCCGGCGGGTAGAAGATGATGTCGGGCACGTCCTGCCCCTCGGCCTTCAGCGCCTTGTAGTAGTAGGACGACAGGAACTGCCCGGTGGCATCGTTGCCGACGATCATCACCGACTTCTTCGGCTTGAAGCCAAGCAGCGGCTCGAGCAAGGACAGGACACCACGCGCGGTCGATCCGGAGCGCTGGAATTCCTGCGGTTCGGACTGGAAGAGATAGTGGTCCTCGCCGCCCGGCTTGACGGAGTCGGGGTTGAGGATTTTCGCCAGCGTCGAATTGCCGGCGAAATGGATGATCTTGGCCGGCTGCGTGATCTTGGCCATGGCCAGGGTGAAGTCATGCGTTTCCGAGCCGAAGATCGCTTGCACCTTGACGTCGCGCACCAGCTCCTGGGTCGCGGCTATTGCCGTGGAGATGTCGGTGCGGTCGTCGCGCTTGACCATTTCTAGCTTGTAGGTCTTGCCGCCGATCTTGAAGCCACCGGCATCGTTGATCTGCTTGACGGCAAGGCCGACGCCCGCCGGCAAGGTATGGCCGGCGGACACGAACGAGCCTGACTCGGCGGCGACGACGCCGATCTTGACGATGTTGTCTTCGGCAAACGCCGGATGAGCGAACGCGCCAAGGCACAAGGCCGCTGACGCGGCCAGTTTAAGCACGGTTTTCAATTTGAGATCCTCCCGACTCCAAATCATTGCAGTCTTACCGGGTTGTCATACAACCCTGTAATCTGGTAAATCTTACGGACGGGGATGTCAATCGCATTGCCATGCGATAAGAGGCTTCCCGAAAATCAGAATCGCAGAGCCGGATTTGCCGGCAAGCCGCAGTCAGGAACAGCAAGATGCAATCACGGAAATTCGGCCGTACCGGCAGATCAGTCAGCGAAATCGGTTTTGGCGCCTGGGCGATCGGCGCCGCCTGGGGCGAGGTCAATGACGACGACGCGGTCGCCGCCCTGCATGCCGCGCTCGACGCCGGCGTCACCTTCCTCGACACGGCCGACGTCTATGGCGACGGCCGCTCGGAGAAGCTGATCGCCAGGGTGATGAAGGAGCGCGGCGGCGAGCGGCCGTTCATCGCCACCAAGGCCGGACGGCGGCTGCCGAAGCAGACCGTCGAAGGCTACAGCCTGGAGAACCTGACCGGCTGGATCGACCGCAGCCTGAAGTATCTGGAGACTGAGACGCTTGATCTCGTGCAGCTGCACTGCCCCCCGACCGACCTCTATTATCACCCGGAGGTGTTCGAGCGGCTCGACCGGCTCGTCGAGCAAGGCAAGATCCGCAATTACGGCGTCAGCGTCGAGCGCGTCGAAGAGGCGCTGAAGGCGATGCAATATCCCGGCGTCGTCAGCGTGCAGATCATCTTCAACGCCTTCCGCCAGCGCCCGGCGGAACTGTTCTTCGACCAGGCGAAAAAGAACGATGTCGCGATCATCGCCCGCGTGCCGCTGGCCAGCGGCTTGCTGTCGGGCAAGTTCAAGGCCGACACCAAGTTCGAGACCACCGACCATCGCCTGTTCAACCGCAACGGCGAGGCCTTCGACGTCGGCGAGACGTTTTCGGGCGTGCCCTATGAGGTCGGGCTGGCGGCGGTCGAGAAGATCCGGCCGCTGGTGTCAGGCGACACGACGATGGCGAAATTCGCACTGCGCTGGATCCTGATGTTCGACGCGGTAAGCGTGGTCATTCCTGGCGCCCGCAACCCGGCGCAGGCGGTTTCCAATGCCGAGGCGGCGGAGCTTGCGCCGTTGTCGAATGCGCTGATGGGCAAGGTTAAGGCGATCTACGACCAGGACATCAAGCCCTACGTGCATCAGCGCTGGTGATTGGCCTATTGCCGAGCTTCGAAATCGAACCGGCAATGATCGTGCTGACCGTCGCAGGCGCAGTACGCCTCCTCGCATGCGATTGCCGTCGGATCGGCAATGCCGAGCAGGAATGAAAAGGCGCCGGTGACGAAGCCTTCGAACATGTAGCAGACGCGCTGGCCGGGTTGCTGCCCGGCCTCCAGCGCGAAGATCGAATTCTTCAGGCTGATGCTGCCGCGACGGCCGGCGACATCCAGCACGTCGATCGAGAACTGGCCCCAGCCGCGCTGCGACAGCCGCTGGAAATAGTGGCGGAAGGTGGCCTCGGGATCGAGACCCTTGACCCGCACCTGCGCCTCGCACCATTCGATGGCGGACTTCGCCGTCGCCGCGCGCAGAATGTCGCGGTAGGCGTCGCGGCCGAGGGCTGCCTCGACCGCGACATGGTTGTTCACCAGGAAATGCCTGGGCAGATAGACCATGGGCAGCCCGTCGGTCCGCCAGATGCCGCTTTCCTCATCGACATCGATCGGAACCGTGGGCTGCATGATGCCTAGGCCGCCGCTTAAGCCGCTTGCCGCTGCGAAGCGACCGAGGCCGACTGGTCCTTGTAGAGTTCGCCGTCCTTCATGATGACGATGAGGTTCTTCTCATGCACCATCATGTCGAGATCCTTCAGCGGGTCGCCATTGACCAGCAATAGGTCGGCAATAAAGCCCTCCTTGACCATGCCGAGTTCGTCGCCGAGGCCCATGACCTGGCCGCCGAGCCGCGTGCCGCATTGCAGGGCTTCGCTGGGCGAATAGCCCAGCAGATCGACGAAATGCTTTAGATCCCGCGCGTTGGTGCCTTGCGGCGTCTGCGCGAAACCATAGTCGCCGCCGATCAGCGCACGCACGCCGCGCTTGCGCAGTTCGGTGTAGACCTTGCGGCTGTCGTCAAGGATGCGCTGCATGCCGAACTTCACCGCCATCTCATGGGTGAAGCCGAAGGGCTCGCCCTCATAGAGCGTGCCGTAGATGATGCCGATGGCCGGCCCGACGAAGATGCGGTCCTTGGCCGATTCCAGCGCGTCGAGCGCCTCCTCGTCGGCGGATTCGCAGTGGTAGATGACGTCGACGCCGCACTTCACCGCGCGCTTGACCGAACCGGCGGCGCGGGCATGGCAGTTGATCTTCTTGCCGAAGTCGCGCGCCACCGACACCGCCGTCATCACCTCGGCCTCGCTCATCACGGTGAGGCCGCCATGCGCCGCCGGGCTCAGATCGTCGCCGGAGATGTTGATCTTGATGTTGTCGGCGCCTTCGCGGCAGCACAGCCGCACCGCCTTGGTGATCTCCTCGACGCCGTCGGCGATCATGCCGAAGCTCTCGTGGTACATATGCTGCTGGCGCTCGTCGCCGAGGCCGCCGGTGACCGTGATCTCCGGGCTGCCGGCGCGCATGCGCGGGCCCGGCAGGCGGCCGGCATTGATCTCGTTGCGGATGACGATGTCGAGCCGGAGCTTCGAGGTGGCGGCGCTGTAGGCGCTGGTAAAACCATGATCGAGCAAGGTCTTGGCGTTGCGCATGGTGAGCAGCAGGTGCTCCTCGGGCGGGATCAGGCCGAGGTCGGAATCCTTGATCGCGCCGCCAAAGGAGATGTGGGCATGGCCTTCGACAAGGCCCGGCATCAGCGTCATGCCGCGGCATTCGACCGTCGTCGCGCCCTCGCCCGACAATTGTCCGGGCGTGCGTGCGATGGTGACGATGCGGCCATTGTCGACCAGCAGATCGGCCGGATAGGCATCAGTGCCCGTGCCGTCCCAGATCATGGCATTTCGGAACATCACTCTTGTCATGACTTCGTCCTTTCGGAGTTGGCGTGGGTTATTGGTTGACGGCTTGCGCTGCGATGACGTCGTCGGCAACGACATTGGACAGGATGCCGACGCCTTCCAGTTCGACTTCGCAGACGTCGCCATGCTTCATGAACAGCTGCGGCTTGCGCGCCACGCCGACGCCGGACGGCGTGCCGGTGACCAGGATGTCGCCGGGCTCCAGCGTGATGGCTTCGCTGATGATCGAGATCAGCGAGACGACATCGAAGATCATGTCGTCGGTCGAGGCGTTCTGGACGATCTCGCCGTTCAGCCGCGTCTGGATGCGCAGGCCCTTGCCGCCTGGCGGCAGTTCGTCAGCCGTGACGAAGATCGGACCGAACGAGCCCGTGCCGTCGAAATTCTTGCCGACGGTCCACTGCGGCGCCTTGGTCTGGAAATCGCGGATCGAGCCGTCGTTGAAGATGGAATAGCCGGCGACGTGGCTGAGCGCCTGGCTTGGTGCAATGTGGCGGCCGGCCTTGCCGATGACCGCCACCATCTCGCCCTCGTAGTCGAGCTGGATCGAGGCTTCCGGCCGGCGGATCGCCGCGCCATGGCCGATCAGGCTGGTCGAGAAGCGGGCAAACAAAGTCGGATAGGTCGGCGGCACGAAGCCGCTCTCGATCGAATGGTCGACATAGTTCAGGCCGACGCAGATGATCTTGCCGGGCCTCGAGATCGGCGGCAGCCATTCGACCGATTTCGCATCAATGCGGCGCCCGCAGGCCAGCTTCTCGCCGGCGGCCTGGAGCGCCGGCGTGCCTTCGGCGATCAACTCGTCCAGCCATCCGGGAAACATCGCATCGCTGGCATCGATGCCGCGGAACTCACCGGCGGGCAAGGCGATCGCCAGCCCAGGTCCTCGCGACGATTTATAGGCTGCAAATCGCACTGGCCACATCCTTGCTCGTGAAGACTGGACTTTGTTGAGAAATTATATATCTGTCAACAGAGAATATATTATTTTGCATTCTGATTTTCCGCTGGGATAATGTATCAAGGCCCCTCGAAGGACGGATTCGCCCGCAGGCAAACGAATGGCTAGGGACGGCTCGATCAATCTCACCCAGGGCGCGTATGAGGATCTGCGCGCCGACCTGTTGTCGTGCCGGATCGCGCCCGGCAGCCGGCTCAAGGTCCAGGAGCTCTGCGACAGGCTCTCCGTCAGCCTTGGCGCCATCCGCGAGGCCTTATCGCGGCTGACATCCGAAGGCCTTGTCGTGGCCGAGCCGCAGCGCGGCTTTCGCGCCGCGCCCATCTCGGCCGAGGACCTGCTCGACCTCACCAAGACGCGCATCCAGATCGAAACACTCTGCATCCGCCGCGCCATCGAGGTCGGCGATGTCGCCTGGGAATCGCAGCTGGTTGCCGCGCTGCACCGGCTGTCGCGCACGCCCGAGCACACGCCCGACGATCCCGTGCATTCGAGCGACGAATGGGCGACCGCGCACGCGGCCTTCCACAAGGCGCTGGTCGCCGGCTGCGACAGCCGCTGGCTGCTGCGCTTGCGCGACCAGCTTTACGACCAGAGCGAACGCTACCGCCGCCGGTCGGTCTCGCTGGCACCAAAGGCGCGTAACATCAGCAAGGAACATCAGGACCTCGCCAATGCTGTGCTCGACCGCGATGCAGAGAAGGCATGCGACTTGCTGGCGGCGCATCTGGCTGTCACCACAGACATCTTGCTAGCCGCCGAAGCCGACGACCTGCCGGCGCGCAAGACGATCGAGCGGGCATAGCGTTTCATTCGATCTCCTCGGACAAACGCCGCCCGCGCGAACGGGCGGCGTTTTGCGTCGCGGCCTACTGGCGCAGATTGGTCCAGATCCGGTCATAGGCGCGGATCGCCTTCTCGTCGCATGACGGCGCGAAGGTGATCTTGAGATCGGCCGGCGGATTGAATTCGGGTGAGCCGCCAACGTCCGGCGCCAGCAGTTTGTTCGATCCGGCGATCCCGCTCTGGTAGCCGGTGTATTTCTGCTGCAGCGCGATGTTTTCGGGATCCATCAGGAAGTTGAGAAACTTCTTCGCATTGTCGAGATTGGGCGCCGTGGTCGGCACGGCGACATTGTCCATCCAGCCGACCACGCCTTCCTTGGGGTAGACGTATTTGACCGTCGACTTCTGCTGGCGTGTCGCCAGCGCCTTGCCCGACCACTGCTCGTGCATGACCGTTTCGCCGGCGACCTGGCGCTCGACGATGCCGTCGGAATTGTAGACTTTCACGAACGGCTTCTGCGCCTCGAGCAAGGCATCGAGTTCCTTCAGGTCGGCCGGATTGCTGTTGCACTGGTCCTTGCCGAGATAGACGAGCGCCAGCGATATCACTTCGGTCGGCGAGCCGAACATGCCGACCTTGCCCTTCAGTTCCGCCGGCGGATCGAACAGCGGCTTCAGGCTGTCGGTCGGGCCTTTGTAGACCGCGGTGTCGACCGAATAGGAGGTGGTGCCCCACACCCATGGCACGGTGTATTTCGCATCCGGATCCCAGGGCCGGTGCTGCCATTTCGGATCGACGTTCTTGAAGTTCGGCATCGCCGCAGCGTCGACTTCCTGGAACAGCTTCTGCTTGACGAAGATCGGCACGAAGTCGTTGCTGATGATCATCACGTCGTAGCCGGCGGCTCCGGAACTGAGCTTGGCGAGCGCGGTCTCGTTGGAGTCATAGGTGTCGATGGTCACCTTGATCCCGGTCTCGGCCTCGAACTTCTTGATCATCTCGTCCGACGTGTAGTCGGTCCAGTTGTAGATATGCAGTTCGCCGGCATCGGCGAGCGCGCTGGTGGTGATTGCGCCGAGCATAGCGGCGGCCAGGGCTAGTGATGAAAATCCTTCTTTCCATTTGGTCATAGTCGTTCTCCTCTGGTTTCTTATCTCTAGGCAAATCTGTTGCGCCGTCCGACGAGCAGCGCCGCCGCGACGAAGACGATGGAAACGGCAAGCAGGATGGTG
This sequence comes from Mesorhizobium kamtschaticum, assembly GCF_056174585.1. Classification (NCBI taxonomy): domain Bacteria; kingdom Pseudomonadati; phylum Pseudomonadota; class Alphaproteobacteria; order Hyphomicrobiales; family Phyllobacteriaceae; genus Mesorhizobium; species Mesorhizobium kamtschaticum. Next base: position 6,577,880 of record NZ_CM149691.1, read on the forward strand.
GAGATGGCGTTGACCTCGGGCGTCACGCCAAGCCGCATCATGCCGTAGATGTAGACGGGCAAGGTGGTCGAGCCGGCGCTCGACACCATCATCGAGATCAGGAAATCGTCGAGCGAGACGACGAAGGCCATGATGGCGCCGGCCGAGATCGCAGGCAGAAGCAAGGGCAGCGTGACGCGGCGGAACAGCCGCCATTCGTCGGCATAGAGGTCGCGCCCCGCCTCTTCCAGCGTGCCGCCCATATCGCGCAGCCGCGCCTGGATTGGCAGCAGCGCGAACGGGATGCAAAAGACGGTGTGGGCGATCATCAGGTTGATCAGCCCGTGATGCATGCCGAGGCCGGAAAAGAAGATCAGCGTGGTGATCGCCACGACGATTTCCGGCACCACCAGCGGCATTGCGATTAGCGCCGTTGCAGCACCCCGCCCAAAACGCAGCCGGCCGCGTTCCAGCGCAATGGCGCCGGCCGTCGCAATCGCCGTCGAGGCGATGGTGGCAACGATGGCAATGATGACGCTGTTGAAGGCGGCGTCGCGGATGGCGTCATTGTTGGCGACCGCGACAAACCATTTGAAACTGAAGCCGGCCCAGACGGTGACCAGCCGGCTCGAATTGAAGGCATAGATCACCAGGATCAGCAGCGGCGCGTAGAAGAAAACGAAGATCAGCGCCGTGTAGGCCGACAGGCCGGGCGTGTGGCGCCAGTCGAAAGGTTTGGCGCCATTCATCGCTGGTCCTCCTGTGCCCGGCGCGAGCGGATGACGAAGACGGTGAGCACCACGACCGTCACCACCGTCGAGAGGGCCGCGCCAAACGGCCAGTTGCGCGAGGAGGTGAACTGCATCTGGATCAGGCTGCCGATGAGCAGCTTCTTGCCGCCGCCGAGCAGGTCCGGCGCCAGGAAAGAGCCAAGTGCCGGCGCAAAGACCAGCGTGGCGCCGGCCAGCGCGCCGGGCCGCGCCAGCGGCCAGACGATGCGGCGGAAGACGGCGGCGCGGCTGGCGTAGAGATCGTGCGCTGCCTCGATCAGCCGGGGGTCGATGCGCTCCAGCGTCGAATAGATCGGCAGCACCATGAAGGGCAGGAAGGTGTAGACGAGGCCGAGCAGGATCGAGCCGTCATTGTAGAGCAGCGGCAGCGGATCGGAGATGATGCCGGCATGGCGCAGCGCGCCATTCGCCAGCCCTTCGTCGCGCAGGATAAGGATCCAGCAATAGGTACGGATCAGCGTGTTGATCCAGAACGGCAGGGTGACGGTGAACAAAAGGATGCGCCGCCGCTCCGGCGTCTGGCAGACGATGTACCAGGCCACGGGAAGGCCGAGCACGAGGCAGATCATGGTGGTGGCGATGGCGAGGTAGATCGAGCGCAGGATGATGAGCGCATAGCTCGGCGAAAACACCAGGCTGTCGTCGAAGTCGCGCTGATAGAGAAACTGCAGATAGGCGTCGAAGGTCGCCGGCGCGGTGACGCCGCCATAGGGGTTGGCGGTCATGAAGGAATAGGCGACCGCCAGGAACAGCGGCAGCACCATGAAGACGCCGATGACCAGCATGGCCGGGGCAATCAGGAGCCAGGTGCGGTTCGGACCCATCTCAGTTCGCCAGCTCGCGTTCGAGGTGCCGTGCCCAGTCGACGACGACCTTGTCTCCTGTTGCGAACGACGCACCGCCGCGCGAGCGCGAATGCAGTTTTGCCCCCTCCTCCAGCACGACTTCATAGAGCGTGTCGGAGCCGAGGAAGGTGATGGCCGAGACCGCGCCCGTGGCGTGTCCCCTGGCGCCATCCGAGGCCGGCGAGACGACGATGTGTTCAGGGCGCACGACGATCGTCTTTGCCGGATCACGGCCAAGGGCGGCGCCGGGCAAAAGGTTGGACTCGCCGATGAAGTCGGCGACGAAGCGATCCTGTGGGTTGTCGTAGATGTCCCTCGGCGTGCCGACCTGCAGCACGTCGCCGCTGCGCATCACCGCGATCCGGTCGGACATGGCCAGCGCCTCCTCCTGGTCATGGGTGACCAGCACGAAGGTGATGCCGGTTTCGCGCTGCAGCCGCTTCAACTCGCTCTGCATGCCCTTGCGCAGTTTGAGGTCGAGGGCCGACAGCGGCTCGTCGAGCAGGAGCACGCTTGGCTTGGGCGCGAGCGCGCGCGCCACCGCGACCCGCTGCTGCTGGCCACCCGACAATTGCGCGGGACGCCGCGTGGCGAAGCCCTCGAGCCGGACCATTTCCAGCGCTTCCCGGACGCGCTCGTCGATCAGCGCTTTCGGCGCGTTCTGCATTTCCAGCCCGAACGCGACATTCTCGGCGACGCTCATATGCGGGAACAGCGCGTAACTCTGGAACACCGTGTTGACCGGCCGCTTCTGCGGCGGCAGGGCGGCGACATCCTTGCCGGCGATGCGGATGGCGCCCGAACTCGGTGCCTCGAAGCCGGCGATCAGGCGCAGCAGGGTTGTCTTGCCGCAGCCCGACGGGCCGAGCAGGGTGAAGAACTCATTGTCGTAGATTTCCAGGCTGACCGCGTTCAGCGCATGCACCGGATCGGCGTCCCTGGTCACGAAGGATTTTGACACGCTGTGGATGTCGATCATGACCGGCGAATTCCTGCACTGCGTTGACATGGCGTTGCGTGTCGAAGGCCATCACGGCCGTCTGGTGCCGCGCCTAAAAATTCGCTCCAAAATTATATTTGTCAACAAATAATATATTGTTTTCGCATTTCGACACGCGAATGTGTGGCGCTCAAAGAACCTTGCCGGTTTCGAGGTCGAGCAGATGCATGTGGCCCATGCCGAGCGACAGAGTCGCCGTCTCGCCTGGCCTCGGCGTCGCTGCCGGATCGATGCGCGCCGTCGCCTCGGCGCCCGCGACCAGCACATGCAGCAGCGTCTCCATGCCCATCGGCTCGACGACCTCGACCGGCACCTTGATGTCGACGGTATCGGGCCGCTCGCGCTGCTCGGTGATGTGCTCGGGACGCAGGCCGAATTCGAGCTCGCGCCCGACATGGCCGGCATAGCGCGCGGTGCGGGCAGCAGGCACTGCGAGTGCCGTGCCGTCGCCGAGCACCACCGCCAGGCGGTCGCCGCGCGCTTCCAGGCGGCACTTGAAGAAATTCATGCCGGGGCTGCCGATGAAGCCGGCGACGAAGCGGCTGGCCGGCTCGTGGTAGAGGTCGTTGGGCGGGCCGATCTGTTCGATGCGCCCCTTGTTCATCACCACGACGCGATCGGCCAGTGTCATCGCCTCGACCTGGTCATGGGTGACGTAGACCGTGGTGGTGGCGACCATCTGGTGCAGCTTCTTGATCTCGGCGCGCATCTTGACCCTGAGCTTGGCGTCGAGATTGGAAAGCGGCTCGTCGAACAGGAAGACTTTTGGCTGGCGCACCATGGCGCGGCCCATGGCGACGCGCTGGCGCTGGCCGCCGGACAGTTGGTGCGGCTTGCGATGCAACAGCTCGCTGAGATCGAGAATGTCGGCGACGCGCGCAATGCGTTGCGCCACCTCGGCATCCGGCACCTTGCGGATGCGCAGGCCGAAAGCCATGTTCTGGGCCACCGTCATTTGCGGATAGAGCGCGTAGCTCTGGAAGACCATGGCAATGTCGCGGTCCCTGGCCTGGACGTCGTTGACCAGCCTGCCGCCAATGTGGATCTCGCCGCCGCTCGGCCGGTCCAGTCCGGCCACCATGCGCAGCGTCGTCGACTTGCCGCAGCCGGAAGGGCCGACAAGGACGACGAACTCGCCCTCGGCGATCTCGAGATCGATATCGTGGACGACCTTCAGGTTCTGGAAGCTTTTCGAAATCTTGCGCAGTTCAACATCGGCCATGGCGCTATTCCTTTGCCGCGGGTGCGAACATGTCGAGCGCCAGCGCCGCGGTGCCAATCACGCCGGCATCGTTGCCATGCTCGGCCGCCACGATCACCGGCGGGCGGCCAGGTTTAAGCAGCACGAAATCCCTGACATTTTTGGCAATACGATCGATGAAGAAGGGACCGGCCAGCGACAGGCCGCCGCCGATGATCGCCGCCTCGATGTTGAGCATGTTCGACATGATGCCGATCATCTGGCCGAGCCAGCGGGCCACCTCGTCGACCACCTGTAGCGCGATCGGCTCGCCCGCCTTGGCCAAATCCACGACGGTCTCGGCGTCTTTGGCATCCGTGTCCGGCTTGAGCTGGCGATAGCGGTTGACCAGCGCGCGGGCGCTGGCCAGGTTCTCGACCATGCCCGGCACCGGGTCGGCGATGTCGGTGCGGGCCGGATCCAACGAGATGCAGCCGAATTGCGGCGGCAGCCCGTCGGGACCGTCGATGACCTTGCGGTCGATGACCATGGACCCGCCAATGCCGGTGCCGAGCGTCAGCAGCGCAAAGCGGGAAAACGGACGCCCGGCGCCGTGGCGCATTTCGCCATGGGTGGCGCTGACGGCATCGTTGCGGACAACGGCCGGCACGCCGAAGCGGATGGCGAACAGTTTCGACAGCGATCCCTTGAGCAGCGCCGGGATTGCCGGGCAGCGGCCATTCAGCATGCCGGTCTCGGGGTTTGGCGTGCCGGGAACGCCGATGCCGATGGCGGCGATGTCGGGATAGGCCTTTCGAAGGTCTTCGGTCGCCTCGGTGACCAGATGCACGAACTCGGCGAATTCGATATCGCGATGCACAGGCACCGCACCGCGCGCCAGCACCTTGCCTGAACCATCGACAACGCCGAGCTTGACCAGGCTGCCGCCAATGTCGATTCCAACAGCGGTTGCCATCAGGCCTCCTTGCGGATGCGCACGTTGAGCCGCCGTCCGAGGTTGGGGTAGATCATCTTGTCGGGATCGATGCCGCGCGCGATCGCCAGCTCGCAGCCATACCATTGCAGCGGCATCGGCGCCCAGCAGCCGGCGAGCCATTGCAGCTCCGGCGCTGTCGGCCAGCTCACCGCCAGGTCGAAGCGGGTCGGGTGGCCGGACAGATTGAGGACGACGGTGCGCGGCCCAAGTTCGGCCAGCGCCTCGCCAAGATTGGCGGCGACCTTCGCCTCGGTCTCGGTCTGCGCGATTGATATCACCAGGCTCTTGTCCGTCGTGCCATAGACATGGCCATGCAAGGCTTCCTCGGTGTCGAAGGCTGATGTCGGCACGCCGCTGATCTCGGCGATCTTGAGCGAGGCCTCGAGCGCGGTGCCGAGATGCGTCGCTTGTCCGGCAACCAGAATGTAATCGGGCACGCCGAACCGGGCGACCAGATCCTTCGCCGCGGCCAAACCGGTTTCCGCTGTCTGCTCCAGTCGCGCGAGCAGCCCCGACAGATCGATCGTCTTGTCGGCAAGCTTGGCGGCAACAGTCAGCACCGAGATGACGGTCGCGGTATAGCCCATGGTCTTGGGCCCGACCGTCTCGGGACCGATCGGCATGACGATGATCTCGGCGCCGGTCTCGGTGATCAGGCTGCCAGCTTCACCGGTGATGACAAGGGTCGGAAAACCGAGCTGCACCGACAGGCGCACCGCTTCGATCGTGGTGATGCTCATGCCGGACTGCGAGGCGGCCAGCACCAGCGTGCGCTGGTCCGATACTTTGGGCGGCAGGCGGAGGAATGCCTCCGGCTCCTTGGCGATCACCGAGGCGCCAGTGCCCTCTTCCAGCGCCTCGGCACCGGCCAGAAGCGCATTCATCGACGATCCCGTGCCGAGCAGCACGATCCGTTCCGGCTTCTGGCGCAGGCTCGCAAAACCAGCGAGATCCGCGCCGATTGCCGCTGGCAAGCCGGTGAGGGTCGCGGGCTGGCGGCGGATGTAAGTGCCTATCTGCATCTCAGTGTTCCATCGGTTCGAAATTGTCGGTCTTGTTAAAATCTGTCGGAGGTCCGGTTATTTGCTGTAGCCCTTGCTGAGGCCGCTGATGAATTGCCGCGAGAACAGGGTGAACAGCAGCACCAGCGGCACCGCGCCGAGCGTCAGTGCGGCGAGCAGGGCCGGATAGTCGTTCATGAACTGGCCGACGAACTGCTGCACGCCGAGCGTCACCGTCTGGTTCTGCCGGCTTGGCGCCAGGATCAGCGGGAACCAGAGGTCGTTCCAGACCGGCAGCATGGTCAGTGCCGCGACCGCCGCCAGGCCCGGCCTGACCAGCGGCAGCACGATCCAGAAGGTGCGCAGCTCGCTGGCGCCATCCATGCGCGCCGCTTCCTTGAGATCGGTCGGCACGGTGCGGAAATAGGTGACCATCAGCGTCACCGCGATCGGGATGCTCATGGCGGTGTAGACGAGGATGAGCGCGGCCAGCGTATCCATCAGCTTCCAGGCGAGCATCATCTGGATGAGCGGGATGGTGCCGAGCCTTATCGGCAGCATGATGCCGAGCACGAACAGGCCGCTGAGCAACGACGCGACGCGCACGCGGTATTCAACCAAGGCAAAAGCCGCGAGCGTCGACAGCACCACGGTCAGCACGATGGTCGTCACCGTGACGATCAGGCTGTTGCGGTAATTGACGATGAAATTGCCGCGCGTGAAGACCCGCTTGTAGCCTTCGAGGCTGAAGGTCTTGGCCGTCGGCAGGTCGAACGGTCCGCCGAAGATCGCCGGCGTCGTCTTCAGCGAGTTGATGATGACGATCAGCACCGGTCCGATGGCAAGCAGGACAAAAACGATCAGCAGCGCATGCACGATGATGCGCTCGGCCGTCCAGGGTTCGCGGTCCTGGCGGCGGCGGGCGGCTGGTATGGTGAGGTCCGGGGCGCTCATGTCTGCACCTAGACCGAATAGGATTTCAGGCGGCGCTGGATCAGCCAGAAATAGGCCGCGGTGACCAGCAACACCGTGAGGAAGATCACCGTTGCGACCGCGCTACCGAGATCGAGATCGGCAAGCTGCCCGCTCGAGCCGAAGAAGGTGCGGTAGAAATAGGTGCCGAGGATATCGGTGCTGTAGTTCGGTCCGGGCGCCGAGCCGTTGAGCGCGAACACCAGGTCGAAGCCGTTGAACGTCCAGATGTAGGTGAGGATGGCGATCAGCCCGAACTGCGGCGCGATCAGCGGGAACTTGATCTTCCAGAAGGTCGTCCAGCCGCCGGCGCCGTCGATGTTGGCGGCTTCGACAAGCTCGTTGGGCACCGCCAGCAAGGCGCTGTAGAGGAAGACCATCGGGATGCCGAAATACTGCCAGACCGACATCAGCGAGATGGTGGTGAGCGCGGTCGATTCCGTGCCCAGCAGCGGAAAGCCGACCAGGCCCCAGAGCGGGTTGATGATCAGGCGCCAGACGAAGCCGACGATCACCACCGACAGCGTCGCCGGAATGAACAGCAGCGTGCGGTAGATGCCTTCCGAGCGCGCCAGTCTGCCCGACGTCAGCAATGCCGCCAGCAGCAGGCCCATCGGCACTTCGACAATCAGATGGATGGCGAAATACTGCATGTTGTTGAGCAACGCGTTCCAGAAGCGGGCGCTGATGGTCGGGTGGGTGAACAGCCGCTCGTAATTGGCGAGGCCGACGAAGACATCACCCGATGCGCCGTTGGTCTGGAAGAAGCTCATGACGATCGAGGTCGCCAGCGGCAGCACGGCAAAGACCAGATAGACGGCCAGCGCCGGCAGCACGAACAGCAGCAGGTTTCGATAAGCGGCAGCGGGAGATATCAAGGGAAAACCTCATCTTCACGCCGGCAGAAGTTGCCGGCGTGCCGTCAGGCTTGCGCATGCCCTGCCATCTGGCAAGGCATGCGCGAAGCGGAGCCGGATTACTTCTTCTGCGGTCCGTACCAGGAGGCGAGGCCGGCCTGGAGTTCGGTCGCGACCTGCTGCGGCGTGACGTCGGACTTGGTGAACATCACCTGCAGCAGGCGCCAGGTCTCGTCGTCGAGCGGCGGCGTGCCGGCACTCAGACGATCGAGCGCCAGGCGTGGCGTCAGTTCAGCGCCCTTCTTGAGGTCAGCGAAATCCTGCGCCAGCTTGTTCTTGTAGGTCACCGGCTTCGAGCTCATGGCAAAGAAGCCGGGGGCTGCGTTGACGTAGAGTTCCTGGAATTCTGGCCCGGCAACCCAGTCGAGGAAGGTTTTGGCCGCTTCCTTGTGGGTGCTCTTGGCGTTGATGCCGATGCCCATGTCAGGCATCTCCTGCAAGTAGCGCTTATCGCCGGCCTTCGGCACCGGCGGGCCGAACACGCCGACATTGAGGCCAGTCGAGGTCGCCTGGTTGATGTCCCACGAACCATCGGGGAGGATGGCCGCCTTGCCGAGCGTGAACAGCTGCGTCATGTCGGCATAGTTCAAGCTCTCCTGCCCGGCGGGCAGGAACGGCTTCCAGGCCGCGAAGGCGGCAATGGCATCGACGAATTCCGGATCGGTCAGCTTCTTCTTGCCGTCGATGAGGCCGAGCCGGCCCTCCTCGCCTTTCCAGTAGGCGGGGCCGATCGAGTAGAGGCCGTTATAGGCGAGCTGCCAGGATTCGGCCGCGCCATAGGCGAGCGGCGTGTAGCGGCCGTCCTTCTTGATCGCCGTGAGCACATCGATGAATTCGGCGCTGGTGGTCGGCACCTTGAGGTTCAGTTCCTTGAAGATGTCGGCATTGTAGTAGAAGCCGGCGAGCACGGCGGCGACCGGCAGGCAGTAGGCCTTGTCGTCGGCACCGCTCCATGCGGCCCGCGAGGTCTTGTCGAAATTTGCCAGGCCCGGCAGGCCTTCCAGCGATTCGAAATAGCCGCGCTTGATCCATTCGCGGTTCACGTCGAACGGGCGGCAGGTGATCAGATCGCCGCCAGCGCCGCCTTCGATCTGCGACTGGATGGCGGCGTTGTATTCATTGGTGTTGATCGGCGCGAACTCGACCTTGATGTCGGGATGCTTGGCCTCGAAGGCCGGCAGGATGGTGTCCTGCCAGACCGCGATGTCCTCGGTGCGCCAGCTGTTCAAGGTGATGGTGACAGGATCGGCAAACGCGGCACCAACACCGCCTGAAAACATCACGCCGAGCGTCGCCGCCAGCGGGATCGATACATTTATGGAACGCATTGTCCTGCTCTCCCTCAAGATGGTGCCTCGTGTGGATTCACGATTTTGCACTGTTGCCTCGGACCATACCTACTGATACATCTTGTGACAAGTGGTATTGTGTTGTCTTTTCCATCTAACGGTCGCTGCCCGGGCTGAGCAGCACCAAACTGGTGGCAAAAAATCTGGGAGGACTTGAATGATTGGCGTTGGAATTCTGGGCTCTGGCTTCATTGCCGAGACCTATGCGGACTCGCTGCTCGACGTGCGCAACGCCGAACTCGTGGCCTGCTCGTCGCGCAGTTTCGAGCGCGCCACGGCCTTCGCGAAGAAGTGGGGTCCCAAGGTCACCGCGCATAGGGATATCGACGCGCTGTGCGCCGATCCGGCGGTCGAGCTGGTGGTAATCGCGCTGCCCAACGAGATCCATCTCGAAGCCGTCAGGATTGCCGCCAGGCATGGCAAGGCCGTCATCTGCACCAAGCCATTGGCGCGCACCGGCAAGGAAGCGCAGGAGATCCTCGACATCGTCCAGCGCGCCGGCATCTGGCACGGCTATGCCGAATGCGCGGTGTTTTCGCCCAACATCGCCAAGGCCCATCAGATGATCCAGGCTGGCGGCATCGGCAATCTGTTGACCATGCGGGCGCGTGAGGCGCATTCGGGGCCACACGCGCCGCATTTCTGGAACGCCGAGCTCGCTGGCGGCGGCGCCCTGCTCGACATGGGCTGCCACACCGTCGAAAGTGCCCGTCACTTCTTCGGCAAGGACAACGAAATCACCGAAGTGATGGCGTGGGGCGCAACCCTCGTGCATGGTGACAAGACAACCGGGGAAGACACAGCGATCGCGCTGCTGAAGTTTGCCGGCGGCCAGCTCGCCACGATCGAATCCTCATGGATCGAGAAAGGCGGCATGCAGCTGCGTCACGAACTGGTCGGCTCGGCCGGCCGTATCGTCACCGACACGTCGGTCGGTCCGGTCTGGGGGTTCATCGAAAAGCCGGTCGGTTATCTCGTCGAGAAGGCCGATGCCGAGACCGGCTGGGTCTATCCGGTGCCCGAGGAAACCCGCGCCTACGGTTTTTCGCAACAGATGCGGCATTTTGTGGAACACTTCGCGGCGGGGACGACGCCGCTGGAAACGTTCGAGGACGGCGTCATCGTCAACCACATAATTGACGCCTGCTACCGTTCGATGCGAACGGGCGTATGGGAAAAGATCAGGGGTGACTGAGATGGAGGGCTCGCCACTGCAGTCGGACGGACCGGAGCCACTCTGGCGGCAAGCCGCCGATGCGATCCTGCAGGAGATCGCCAGCGGCAAGCTTGCTTCGGGCGCGCGGCTGCCGGCCGAGCGCGACCTGTTCACGCGCATGTCGATCTCAAGGGTGACGTTGCGCCGGGCTCTGCAGAGCCTTGTCGAGGAAGGCGTGCTGACGCCCTCGCACGGGCGCGGCTGGTATGTCTCGGCCAAGGTGCCGAAGGAGTTTCCCAACACGCTGGAATCGTTCAGCGAGACCGCGCGGCGCCTCGGCCTGACACCCTCCTCCGACGTGCTGCGCGCTGAACAGGCGCCGGCCTCGCTGGACGAAGCCGAGGAGCTTGCGATCGCGCCCGGCGCGACACTGTTTCATCTCGAAAGGATCCGTCGCCTCGACCAAGTGCCGGTCGCCGTCGACACCTCGTTCTTCCCTGTCGCCCTCGTTCCCGATCTCAGCCGCATCGATTTTCGCAACGCGTCGCTGTTCGGCCTGCTGATCGATGCCGGCGTCGACCTGGCGCGCGCCGAAACCACGATCGAGGCGCATGACGCCGATCCCGTGCTGGCGCGCCACCTCGACATCGATGTCGGCAAATCCACCCTGGTCATGCGCCAGCTCATCGTCGATACTGCCGGCCGGCCGCTGCTGTCCTCGACGATCCGCTACGCCGGCGACCGCTATCGCCTGCGCACATCCTTCTCCCGCACCGGCAAGACCGCCGCCCCTCGTATTGCGCCGCCGCGATTGGATCGCGAATAGCGGGAACCCGTGGGACGGGACCCGAGAACGGCCGGCTGGTAACGAGCGAGGGGGCGCAGCGGCGATTGTGTCATGCACCGAGAAACCGAAGCAAACCGACGTCAACATTCACCTGAAGCTACTCGAAGGAATAGGTGAAACCTTCCTTGGAGGCGGTTCCGGCGAAAAGCTGAGGATAGTCAGGACAACATAACCCGGCCTGCGCCGTTCACGATGTAGGGCAGTTCACGATGTAGGGCAGTTCACCGTTTTCACGAAAACGGCGAACCGCTCTAACACTTCGCTTTGACGCAATTCCTGTGGGAAAAGCGCTTCGCACTTTTCCTGGAATTGCTCAAAACCGCTGCATCAGTTGCCGGCCCAGGGGGCGCGCTCGGCCGGGCCGTTGTCGGGCTGCTGCTGGGCGTTATCCTTGGCAATCAGGTAGCGCGGCAGGGATGCGGCGTGACTGATGGAAGCGGTGGTCTGGCTGTCGACGGCGGCCGGAAGTCTGCTGCTCGGATCGCGGTCCGGATTCTGGTTCGCGGCGAAAGAGATGCCGGTCGTTGCGACGAGGATCATCAGAGCGGTTGCAAGCTTATTCATGGTATTTCCTTTCTTTGAATTGAGCAGGTTCACCGATCAGCGCCTCAAACGGAATATTTTAATCCGGCTGTTCAACACTTTCCGGCTTTCAATCACATCACCGTGATGTGACCTCCTGCTTACCCCCGGAATTTAAACTAGACCTGTCGCAGGTGTTTGCCCGGAACCACTGAAATTGTATGAAAATGTACCAGAGCGTATCGCCGCCTCGGACTTCTGTCGCTTCGGCATATTTGATGACGATTGTCCTCGCCGGCCTATTCGCGCCCGGCACCGCAGCCGGCAAATCAAACGCGAATGCCTTGATGCGTCCGGCGAACGCACCAAGGCACAGAAGCTGTGTCGAGAGGAGAGCGTCGGGTCAGTGGTCGGCCAGCGCCGCCTGCTCATCGATATGGCCGGCTTTCGCCGCCGGCTTGAACAGTCTGCGGGTGGTGACGAAGAGCAGCGGGATGAAGAACACGCCAAGCACGGTCGCCGAGATCATCCCGCCCATGACGCCGATGCCGATCGAATTCTGGCTGCCTGATCCCGGGCCATGCGCGATCGCCAGCGGCAGCACGCCGAGAATGAAGGCGAGCGAGGTCATCAGGATCGGCCGCAGCCGCTGACGGGCAGCTTCCAGTGTGGCTGCCACCAGCTCCTTGCCGGCCTTCTGCTGGTCGATGGCGAATTCGACGATCAGGATGGCATTCTTGGCCGCGAGCCCGATTGTCGTCAGCAGGCCGACCTTGAAATAGACGTCGTTGGACTGGCCGAACAGCATCGCGGCAGCCAGCGCGCCGAACACCCCGATCGGTACCGCCAGCATGACCGCGAAGGGGATCGACCAGCTTTCGTAGAGCGCGGCGAGCGCCAGGAAGACGACGAGTATGGATATCGCATAGAGCTGCATGGCCTGGCTGCCGGAGAGCTTTTCCTGTGCCGAAAGGCTCGTCCACTCGTGGCTGAAACCTTGCGGCAGCCGCGCCATCAGGGCGTCGACCTCGTTCATGGCGTCGCCGGAGCTCGCGCCTGCGGCCGCCGATCCCTGGATCGCGACCGCCGAGGCGCCATTGTATCGTTCGAGGCGCGGCGAGCCGTAGGTCCATTTGCCGGTGGCGAAGGCGGAGAACGGCACCATGGCGCCGTCGGAATTGCGCACATACCAGCGATCGAAATCGTCCGGCTGCATGCGGAAATCGCGGTCCGCCTGGACGTAGACGCGTTTGACGCGGCCACGGTCGATGAAGTCGTTCACATAGGTGCCGCCCCATGCGGTCGACATGGTGTCGTTGATATCCGCCAGGCTGAGGTTCAGCGCGCTTGCCTTCTCCTGGTCGATGGTGATGGCGTATTGCGGCGTGTCGTCCAGACCATTCGGCCGCGTTCCGCTCAGCACCGGACTTTGCGCCGCCATCCCCAGCATCTGGTTGCGCGCCGCCATAAGCGCATCGTGCCCTGCCCCGCCAGTGTCCTTGATGAAGAGGTCGAAACCAGCGGAGCTGCCGAAGCCGGGAACGGCCGGCGGCGCCAGCGCAATCACGCGCCCATCCTTTATCCTGGAGAAGGCGGCCATCGCTCGTCCGGCAATGGCCCGCGCGCTCGATTGCGGTGTCGTGCGCAAGGCAAAATCCTTCAGATCGACAAAGGCGATCGCAACATTCTGGCCCTGGCCGCTGAAGTTGAAGCCGACGCTGCCGAAGACGCCATCGACATAGTCTTTTTCCTGTGTGTTGAAGTAGGTCATGACCTGATTGAGGACTTTTCTCGTGCGGTCGGCGGTAGCACCTGGAGGCAGCTGGATCGTCGTGATCAGCCGTCCCTGGTCTTCCTCGGGAATGAAAGAGCTCGGCAGGCGGTTGAAGAGGTAGCCGACAGCGATCGCGATCAGCAAGAAGACGGCGAGAAAGATGGCGGAGCGCCGGATCATGGCGTGGATGCCGCGCTGGTAGAGCTGCGTGCCGCGCTCGAAACCGCGGTTGAAGATGCCGAAGACGCCACGCTGCCGCGCTCCGTGCGCGGGCCTTTTCAGGATGGTGGCGCAGAGCGCCGGCGTCAGGATCAAGGCAACGATCACCGACAGGATCATCGCCGACACGATGGTCACCGCGAACTGGCGGTAGATGACGCCGACCGAACCCGAGAAGAACGCCATCGGCACGAACACCGCCGACAGCACCGTGGCGATGCCGATGAGCGCGCCAGTGATCTCCTGCATCGACTTGATCGTCGCCTGGCGCGGCGAGAGGTCTTCCTCCTCCATGACGCGCTCGACATTCTCGACCACCACGATCGCATCGTCGACCAGCAGCCCGATCGCCAGCACCATGCCGAACATGGTCAGCGTGTTGATCGAATAGCCGCAGACGGCAAGCACGCCGAAGGTGCCGAGCAGCACGACCGGGACGGCAAGTGTTGGGATCAGCGTGGCGCGGATGTTCTGCAGGAAGACGAACATGACGACGAAAACCAGCACGATCGCCTCGAACAGCGTCATGACGACCTGTTCGATGGAGAGCCTGACGAAGGGCGTCGTATCGTAGGGATAGGTCACCTGCACATTGGCCGGCAGCGTGCCGCGCAAGCCGTCGATCGTCGACTGAACGGCAGCGGCCGTGTCCATGGCGTTGGCGTCGCCCGCCAGGCTGATGCCGAGGCCTGCCGCCGGCATGCCGTTGAACACGCCTGACGTCGTGTAGCTTTCGGCGCCGAGTTCGACCCTGGCAACGTCGGACAGCTTCACCAGGCTGCTGTCGGGCTGGCTCTTCAGGATGATGTTTTCAAATTGCCGCGGCGACTGCAGGCGGCTGCCGGCCGTGATCGTGGCGTTGAGCTGCTGGCCGTCGCGCTGCGGCAAGGCGCCAAGCTGACCAACGGAAACCTGCGTGTTCTGGGCCTGGATGGCGGCGGCGACATCCGACACCATCAGCTGGTATTTTGCCAGCTCATCGGGATTGACCCAGATGCGCATGGCATAGCGCGCGCCGAAAAGCTGGGTGTCGCCAACACCGGGCACGCGCTTCAGCGTGTCGTTGAGATTGGTGTCGATATAGTCCGCCAGATCGCTGGGCGTCAGCTTGCCGTCGGTGGAAACGAAGCCGACGACGATGAAGAAACTTGATGTCGACTTGGCCACGGTGATGCCGGTGTTCTGCACCACTTGCGGCAGTTGCGCCGTCACCAGCTGCAGCTTGTTCTGCACCTGCATCTGCGCGACATCGGGATCGGCCCTGTTTGTGAAGGTAAGCGAGATCGACGTCTGCCCGGTCGCGGTCGAGGTCGAGGCGATGTAGTCGAGATTGTCGATGCCGGTCATGCCCTGCTCGATGACCTTGGTCACCGAGTTTTCCACGGTCTGGGCGTCAGCGCCGGGATAGGACGCGGTGATGCGCACGGTTGTCGGAGCGATCTGCGGATATTGCGCCACTGAAAGCGTCGTGATCGACAGCGCACCCGCCAGCATGATGGTGATCGCGATAACCCACGCGAAAACAGGGCGGTCGATGAAGAAACGGGACATTGGCGCGGCTCAATTCAGGGAGGACGTCGTCAGGATGGCCGGCGAGAGCGTTGCCTGGCCGGCGGGCTTCGGCCCCGAGCCGGCGTCCGCCGCCCTCACCTCTCCGGTCGCGTCGTCGACGATGACCGCACTGACGGCCACGTCCTGGCCGTCCTGGACGCGCTGGCCACCTTCGACGACGATCCGGTCGCCGTCCGCCAGGCCCTGGCTGACCAGCCAGCTGTTGCCGACAATGCGATCCACAACAAGCCCACGGCTCTCGATCTTGCCGGCGGCAGTGACGAACTTGGCAACCGGCTCGCCCCTGGCGTTGCGGGACACGGCGCGTTGCGGCACCAGGAAGCCATCGATCGCCGTGCCCTCCTGAACACTGGCGCGAACATACATGCCGGGCAAAAGGATGCGGTCGGGGTTCGGAAAGACGGCCCGCAGCATCACGGTGCCGACGGTCTCGGCGACGGCCGTGTTGGAGAACTGCAATTCGCCCGGCTGGCCATAGACCGTGCCGTCCTCAAGCTCGAGCTGGACGGGGATCTCATTGCCGCTTGCCTTGATGCGGCCTTGCGCGATCGCCTTCCTCAGCCGCAGCAGGTTCATGCTCGACTGCGTGAGATCGACCTTGATCCGGTCGAGTTCCCGGATCGTCGTCAGCGCCGTCGCCTGATCCGCTGTCACCAGGGCGCCGACCGTGACCGTCGAGGCGTCGATGCGGCCGCCGATGGGCGCGCGGATGGTTGCGTAATCGAGATTGATGCGGGCCGTCTCCACCGCCGCTTTTGCCGAAGCGACATCGGCGCGCGCCTGCAAGGCGGCGACCTCGGCATCGCCAAGCGCCTCGCGGCTGACGATGTTCCGTGTCTGCAGGGATCTGGCGCGTTCGAGCTTTGCCTCGGCATTGGGCACCGCGCCTTCGGCGTGCTGAAGGGCGGCGGCCGCGGTGTCGTAAGCGGCCTGCAAGGGCGCGGGGTCGATCTCGTAGAGGATGTCGCCCGCCTTGATTTCGCTGCCCTCGACGAAGTTGCGGCTGCGGATGATGCCGCTGACCCGTGGGCGCACTTCGGCGACCAGATAGGCGCTGGTCCGGCCCGGCAGTTCGGCGGTGATCGGCGCCGGCTGCGGTCGAAGCGTCTGCGCGCTGACCTCGAGCTTCGCCGCCGGCGGTGGCGTGCGTTGTGCCGCTGCCTGCTGTTCGCATCCCGACAGCAGCAGCGTCGCCGAAATGCCGGCAATGACATGGAGGGGAAGGCTTTTCACGGTCGACCTGGTCCTCGGACATGATGTGTAGGCCCGAAGCTAGTTTTGCGTTGTCGCACAGCTGTGCCGGAGACCAGTGAAATTGTATCAATCCGTCAGAGTGAACCTTTAAAGATCAGAGGCTTAGCACCGGTCTTGCGACAGCTTGATACATTTTTGTGCGTGCTGTTGGTGCGAAATCCCAATATATTCGGCGCAGTCTCAATCAACCAAGTACAAGCTTGTGAATGCCCAACCGCACATAATCGTCGTCGATGATCATCGCGATATCAGAGATCTCGTCGGCAAATATCTGTCGCAGCACGGCTACCGCGTCAGCGTTGCCGACGGCGGGCCATCGCTGCGCAAGATGATGCAGGCGGCGTCACCGGACCTCATCATCCTCGACATCATGATGCCGGGCGAAGACGGCCTGGCCGTATGCCGGCAGATCAGGGCAACCAACCAGCTGCCAATCATTTTCCTGACGGCGATGGCCGAGGATACCGATCGCATCATCGGCCTCGAACTCGGCGCCGACGATTATCTGGTGAAGCCGTTCAATCCCCGGGAGCTTCTTGCCCGGGTGCGCGCGGTTTTGCGGCGCGCGACGAGTTTGCCGCATCAAAGTGAAATGCTGCGCAGCGAGGTCATCCGTTTCGACCGCTGGCAGCTCAATCTGGGCCGGCGCGAACTGCAGCGTAATGATGGCGTCGGCATAGCGTTGAGCACGGCGGAATTCCGGCTGCTCAAGGTCTTCCTCGAACGTCCGCGGCTGGTGCTGACGCGCGACCAGCTCTTGGATCTCACGGTCGGCAGATCCTCCCATCCGTTCGACCGCAGCATCGACAATCAGGTCAGCCGGCTGCGCAAGAAGATCGAAACCGATCCCAAGAACCCCGGCATCATCCAGACCCATTGGGGAGGCGGCTACAGCCTCGTGGCCGAAGTTGAAGCGCTATGAATTGGTGGAAGCGAAGCCTTGCCTGGCAGTTCATAGGGTTCATGCTGCTTGCCCTGGTCATCGGCCAGTGCATGTCCTTTACCTATGCCTGGAACGAGCGGCGGAACACGCTGCGAGAGGCCGCGCAAAGCGAATTGATCAGCCGCACCGCCACGCTTGCCGAAGTGCTCGATTCGATGCCGGCCGATTTGAGACGCAACGTTCTCCTGGCGAGTGCTACGAGCTACATCAGATACTGGATTTCCGATTCAGATCCGCGCGCGGGCAACACCAGTGACTGGTATCAGAGGGCGATCGGCTATCTGCATCAGCCGCTGTCGGAAATCCTCGCTCAGGATTCGACGTCCCAGCAGCCGGGTCTGGCGCCCGATACGAAGGATCCGTCGGTCACAGCATGGAGCAATCTGGACTCGCCCTTGTGGACGATTTCCAGGCCGGCGAGTTCCCTCAATTTCAGTGGTTCAGACGGCATGGGCCTGGTCACGCCGCTGAAGGGCAATCTGTGGCTGAACGCTGCCCTTTATAAATCGGTGACCTCCGACCTCTGGCGCACGCAGTCGCTGCTTTCGATTGCCATCACTGGCCTGGTGCTCTGCGCGATCGGTGTTTTTTTTGCCAACCGGATTGCCCGCCCGTTGCGCGAGCTTACAAAGTCCGCCGAGGCCATCGGTCGTGGCGAGGCGATCGCGAGCATTCCGGAAGCCGGCCCGGACGACATCCGCCAGCTGTGCGAAGCGTTCAACCGCATGCAGTCGCGCCTGCGGCGTTTCGTCGATGACCGGACCAAGATGCTGGCGGCGATCGGCCATGATCTGAGGACGCCCTTGACCACGTTGCGGCTGCGCGCCGAGTTCATCGCCGACGAGGAATTGCAGCAGAAGATCCTGGCGACGATCGCCGAAATGCAGACGATGACGGAAGCGACGCTTTCCTTCGCCAAGGACGAAGCGGCGGTCGAGGACACGCGAACCGTCGACCTCAATGCGCTGGTCGAGAGCCTCTGCGACGATCTGGCCGAGATCGGTCATGACGTGGAGTTCGTCGAAGGCGATTCCCTCGACTATCGCTGCCGGCCGGACGGCATAAAGCGCGCGGTCCGCAACCTGATCGAGAATGCGCTGCGTTACGGCGGCCATGCCTCGGTGCGGCTGGTGTCCAGTCCCTCCACGGTGGACATACTGGTCGACGACGAGGGCCCAGGTATCCCGCCGGCGGAAATCGAGCAGGTTTTTGCGCCCTTCTATCGCCTGGAGCAGTCACGCAGCCGCGAGACCGGCGGGGCCGGGCTCGGGCTTTCAATCGCCCGGGCGATTGTTCGCCATCACGGCGGCGACATCGTGCTTTCGCCCAACAACCCCGGCCTCCGTGCCGCGGTGAGCTTGCCACGTCTCTAGAGCGCTCATCATTATACGGAAACGGCGATCTGCTCTAACTCTTTGTTTTGACGCAATTCCCAAGGGCAAGCGCTATGCGCTTTTCCCGGGAAAACCGTTTCACACTTTTCCTGGAATTGCTCTGGCCGCGGCAACACCGAAGCATCCCGGTGTTGCCCATGGGCCTTTGCTGAACCTGTTGTGCTTGAAAAGAACAAGAAGGCGTACATGGGGGTTCCGGGCGGCTTAGCCTCGGCATCGAGAGACTTTCATCGCGGTGGGACGTGACTGTCGATGTGGGGGTTACATCGACCGAAAGTCTCAGATGAGCGGATGCCTGCCGCCCGGAACCCTGAGGCCCGACAGGGCGTGCCGAAGATTCAGGTTTCGATCAAGCCGCAACACGGCCCGGCCCCAAACGCTGATCCTTCTCCCCATCGGATCAATTCAATCGTGGTGACCCCAGGTCACGCAATGAAATCGGTTCGCCTTGAGGACGCTAGGGTTAGCAGCAGTCTGTCCGTTGAGTGTGTCCGCTTTGTCCCAATTTGTATCGGGAACACAGCACCCGTCAGAAGCGTGTGGCGAGGCCGAAGTTAAATTCCTGGATATCGTCGGTCGGGGCTTTCTTCACCGGAACCGCATAGTCGATGCGGATCGGGCCAAAGGGCGAAGCCCACATCAGGCTGAGGCCGACCGAAGCCCGCCACTGCATGCCGGTGGTCGAGGGATCGACCAGCGCCGGATCGACCTCGCTGCCATAGAGCGTTGCCGTATCGGCAAACACAGCACCGCGCAGGCCAAAGCTTTCCGGGATGACGGGCAGCGGAAACTGCGCTTCCGCCGACGCATTGAAATAGGTGGTGCCGCCAAGATGGTCGCCGCTGGTGCCGACGGCCACCGGACCAATGCCACCAGAGGCAAAGCCGCGGATCATTTTGTCGTTGCCCTGGAGATGGTCGAAAACGCGCAAGCCATCGCCACCGTAGCTCTCGATGTGCCCTGCCCCCGCCGACAACAGCCCGACGATGTCCATCTGCTCCGACAGCGTTTGGTAGACGGTCGCGCGCGTCGTGAACTTGATGAATTTCGCGTCGCCGCCAAGACCCGCTACTTCGGCATTTATGCTGGCATAGAGCCCCTCATGCGGGTTCTTCATGTCGTCGACGCTGTTGTAGACGAGGCCGGCACCCACCGACGACTTGATCCAGGCTCCTTCCGCAACACCTTGGCGGATCGCCTGGGAAACGTCGCAATCGACGTCAGGGCTGGCCGGGTCGTCGGTGGTGTCGCAAGTGTCGGAGTATCCATATTCTTCCTGCACGATGTTGTAGGCCAGCTGGGTCGAGAGATCGTTGGTTACCGGAAGCCCAAGCCGTAGGGTCGCGCCCGTGGAGGTGGTGGTGTAATTGGTGA
The DNA here is from genome assembly GCF_056174585.1 of Mesorhizobium kamtschaticum. Lineage (NCBI taxonomy): Bacteria > Pseudomonadati > Pseudomonadota > Alphaproteobacteria > Hyphomicrobiales > Phyllobacteriaceae > Mesorhizobium > Mesorhizobium kamtschaticum. The sequence goes on from NZ_CM149691.1 coordinate 6,597,966, forward strand.
AGTCGCTTGTCGACCGATAGATGTCGAACCCAGCTGCAATGCGCCGCCCGAGAAAATAAGGTTCGGTGAAGGAGAGATCGTAGTTCTGTGACGTGGTGCCGCCGGACGCCGACAATTTGATAAACTGGCCGCGGCCGAGGAAGTTGCGCTCGGTAATCGATCCTTCAAGCGTCGGGCCGGGCGTGGCGCCGGTCGAATAGCCGGCGCCGATCGAGAAGTCGCCGCTCGATTTCTCGACAAGGTTGACCACGACCACGACGTAGTCGGGCTCCGACCCCGGTTCGGCCGATATATCGACCTTCTCAAAATAATCCAGCGCCTCCAGCCGCTTCTTTGCACGCTGGATAAGGACCTGGTTGAAGGCGTCACCTTCGCTGACGTCGAATTCGCGGCGCACGATGTAGTCGCGCGTCCGCTCATTGCCGCGGATCTCGATGCGCTCGATATAGGCCTTGGTGCCCTGGTCGATCGTGTAGACGACCGAGATGGTGTGCTCGTCGAAGTTGCGGGTGCCGCGCGGCGTCACCTCAGCAAAGGGATAACCGACGCCTGCCACGCTCTCGGTCAGCGCGGTGATGGTGTCCTCGACATTTTTGGCGTTGTAGATGTCGCCCTTGCGGGTTTCGATCACCGACGCCAGACCTGCACCATTGACGCCCGGAATAGAACTGTCGACGCTGACGTCACCGAATGTGTAGCGGTCGCCCTCCTGGACCGTGATCGTGACCGTATACTTGTTGGTGTTTTCGTCCAGCTCACCGACCGCCGAGACGACCCGGAAATCGGCATAGCCGTGATTGTAGTAGAAGCGGCGCAGCAGCTCCTGGTCCGCGCGCAGCTTGTCTTCGTCATAGACGTCATCGCGCAAAAGAAACGACAAATAGGATGTGCGCCTGGTCGTGATGATATCCGACAGACGGCGGCTCGAATAAGCAGTGTTGCCGACAAAATTGATGGCCGTGATCTGGGTGCGGCTTCCCTCATTGATTTTGAAGACCACGTTCACTCGGTTTTCACCGAGATCCATGATCTGCGACGTCACCACTGCATTGTCGCGGCCGATCTTCCTGTAGGCGAGCTTGACCGCCTCGACGTCGGCATCGAGTGCGGCTTGCGAGAAGGTGCCGCGCGGCTTCAACCGGATGCCCAAGGCCAGTTGCGTATCCTTGAGCTTCTTGTTGCCCTGGAACAGGACCTGGTTGACCACCTTGTATTCGGAGACCTTGATGACCAGCGTGGATCCGACCTGGTTGATCTGGACGTCCGAGAAGAGCCCCATTCCGAACAGCTTCTTGACCGCATCGTCGATGTCGTTGGTGGAAATCCTTGCCGGGCTTGATGGACACGTAAGCGCGGATAGCGTCGGCATCGACACGCTGATTGCCGCTGACCTCGATGCTGGAGACGACGGCAGCGTGCGCGCTGCCGACAACAACAAACAAAGCCATCGCGAGGCCGGCGCACAGAAGCCTGAGCAATCGACGATCCTGCTCAAGGGGAACTGTTCTCGGCTGGAGGATCGATTTCGCCGTTGCGCACCAGTTGCGAAAGGCCGGCAAACGAGGGAAGGCCAACTGCATGTCTGAGGAATCCGGATTGTTGGGGCTACCGCTTCCTAGGCAGCGAATATTTCCGGCATGTTTCCACTCCCGATGGCGCCAATGAGGCTCCCAGGTCGGACAGCTGTCGCCGCTATCAGGCGGAAATCACCGGCGCTCCCTCGAGATGCGATAGACCGCTGCGGGAGGAATGTTTCGCAAAGTCCTCCCGATGCGTGTCGCTCTCAGCCCGAGTTGATCCAGTATGAAGGCCGGCACGGGACAACGCGGACCGTAGGTGAACTGGTAGAAAGCGCCGTCATCCCTGAGATGCCAGAAGGCACCGGTCAGGATGGCGATAATTTTTGCCGTTGGCATCGACAGCAGCGGCAGGCCACTGACCACGGCTCCCACCTTGCCGTTTCGCCAATAGTCGACCGCGGTCAGATCGGCGGCGTCCACGCAAAGGATGCGGGCCTTCGGGAATCTCAGCCCGAGCATTGCCGCGAAGTTCGAGCCGACCTCGACAAGCGTCAGGTTCTTTTCCTGCACGCCTCGCGCCAGCAAAGCCCGGGTAAACACCCCCGTGCCAGGTCCCAGTTCGATGACGAAACCGGTGGAAGCATCGATTTCGCGGGTTATCAAACCGGCAAGTGCCGTGCCGGACGGCGCTACAGCGGCGACACCGAGGGGGTTTGCCATCCAGGCGCGGAGGAAAAGCATTGTATCGGCGGCGGTTTTTTTCATGGGATTCCATCGCGATCAAGGTTTGGCGGAGGCCGATTGGCGCAGCCGCCGATGCTTCGTTGTGCGGAGAGGAACGCCGGCCAACCCGGTCGACCTTCAGTCTCGACAAGGTTGGCCGGCACGGCGGATCCAACCCCGCCGGGGGGGCCGCCCGGTTCAGGGTTGAATACCCGGGCGATGAGGTTGGGAGCCGCCGCTTGCTCGTTGAGCCATCGGGTTTAGGAATTTCATTCCCAACGGTTCATCGAGGCAAGCTGTTCAAGTTGCTGTTGCGTCAGCACGGTCCGTAGCGCCGCAATTGCGGATCGGAGCCTCTCGGCCGCGGCGGCCTTTTCGATTTGCGCATCCGCCAGTTTCTGTTCCCGGTAAAAAGGGTCCTTCGGCCCGCGCGGATCGCTCTGCTCGTCCTGGTCACCCTGGGATTTGGCTGCCGGCATGAGCAAGCTTTGCAAGCTCGTCGTGTAGTCGCGCCACGCATCGAGCTGACCGGCCCTGATTCCGATGCGTGTTTCGATCGCGAACAGTTGCGCAGCCAGTTCGAGCGCGTCGGACTTGCGCCCTTTGGCATCGTCATCCCGGGCAAATTCCTTGCCCCGATCCCTGCGGGCATGGGGAATCTTCACGTCGTCAGCTCCATCGCCCATGGCGAAGACCGCCGCCGGCCTGTCCGGGCTGTCGCCACCAGCCAATGTTGGATGGGCGACCGAAGCCGCGGTCAGGGCAAGGGCAACAACAATGGATCGCATGGTGGCCTGTTCCTTCGTGCTTGCGATGGACAGACGTTAGAAACGCCACGTTTCCGCAATGTTTCCGCATGTTGCCGGATGATTTCATGCTGCCGAGGCGCATGGCCCGGCTATGGCGACGTGGTTACTTTCGGCACGAACATATAGCCCTCATTGCGTACCGTACGAATGAGGCTGTCCTCTCCCGCCTTCAGCTTGCGTCTAAGCCTGCTGACCTGGACATCGATCGCCCGGTCAAACGCTTCGCTGTCCGACCCGCGAGCGGCTATGAGCAGGTCGTTGCGGGAGAGGACGCGCCGCGGGCGATCCATGAACACCCGCAACACTTGAAACTCGCCGTCGGAAAGGTCGATAAGCACCCCCTTGCGATTGAACAGTTCATGCGTATCCAGATCGACACGGTACCCGGCAAAGAACAGGCTGCGGGCAGCTCTTCCAGTCTGTTCCGCCTGCGCAAGACCGTCCGCACATGCGCCAGAATCTCCTGCGCACTGCATGGCTTGGGCAGATAGCGGTCGGCGCCATGCTCCAGCCCGATTATCCGGTCGGTTTCCTCGCCAAGCGCGCTGAGCAGGATGACCGGCGGACCGCCGCTTTCCTCCAGGCGCCGGCACGCGGACAGACCGTCCTCGCCCGGCATCATGACATCCAGGATGACCACATCGACGGGCAGCCGCGCCAGAATACGCCGCATTTCAGAGGCGTTCGCGGCCGTGGCGACCTGATAGCCTCGCGCCCCCAGATTGGTGGCGAGCAGCGAGCGTATGCCCACATCGTCGTCAACGACGAGCAAGGTGGCCAATGGCCCCTCATCCTGAGTTGCGGTCATCATGGCATCTCAATTCGCATCCAAATGTGTTTGGAATGTTTCCGGGTTTTCGGCCCTGAAACGCTGCCGCCGCCAAGGGCGGCAAATTGCCTGAAATACCAGGGAAACAAACAGCAGCGAATGGACGAGGCGGCGGCAGGATCGAGCCGTTGAGCGGCATCGGGGCAAGCAATGAATGACATCCAAGGACGGGAAGGACCGCCGATAAAGTCCGAGAGCGACCCACCGCGCGTTGCGCGGCGCGGACTACCACTCTTCCTTCGTATCTTTGCCGTCACACTCGGTGCCGTTCTTTGCGCCCAGGCGCTCAACCTCGCCAGCGTTTTTCTGGTGCGTCTGCCCGAACCGCGAATCCACCAGTTGAGCGAGATTGCCGACGCGCTGAGTTCAGGACGGAGCCAGTCGCCGCAACTAAGGGTATCGGTGGGCGAGCCGCCCCCGGAAGCCGACCAGGACAAGCGCGACCTTGAAGTACGCGTCGGACTTGCCGAGCGTCTCGGCGTCGAGGAGCAGCAGGTTCGGGTGGTCATATCCAGGCCGCCACAATTCTACTACCAGAAGCAGATCGAGGGCCTCGAATCCGGGCGAACGGCCAAACCGTTCGAGGCGAAAGCCGGCGATGCCAGCCGCTCGGATCTGATCATCGGCAGCTTCACGGCTGCGCTTCGCCTGGCTGACGGCCGATGGCGGGTGATCAGCCCAACCGGCGGCACGATCGAACCATGGCAACGGCAATCCCTGCTGATGCTGGCAGGCACGCTGCTGATAGCCGCGCCGCTCGCCTGGATCATTTCACGGCGCATCGCAGCACCCGTCAATCTGTTTTCGGCAGCTGCCGAACGGCTGGGACGCGACCCGACGGTGCCGCCGCTCACCCCGATCAAGGGGCCGCCGGAGATTGCCGCGGCGGTGGTCGCTTTCAACACCATGCAGGCCCGGCTCAAGCGCTATGTCGACGACCGCACGACCATGGTGGCGGCAATCGCCCATGACCTGCGCACGCCGTTGATGCGGCTCACCTTGCTGCTGGAGGACGCGCCGGCCGGCATGAAACAGGCGGCAGATGCCGAGATCAAGGAGATGACCGAGCGCATTCGCAGCGCGCTCGGCTTCGTCCGCGATGGCACACAGCCTATCCGCCGCCAGCGACTCGAGCTGCGAACACTGATCGAGAGCGTGGTCGACGGAATGGCCGATCGCGGTGCCAGTGTCGCCATGCAGCCGGGCGCCGACGCCACAGTCGATGCCGATGTAGGCGGGTTACGGGCGCTCTTCACCAACCTGGTTGAAAACGCCGTTCGTTATGCCGGCGGAGCCGAGGTGACGCTGCGACAGAAGAACGAGCAGGTTCTCATCGAAATCGCAGACCGTGGACCAGGTCTCCCGGAAGGGGAACTCGAGCGCGTCTTCGAACCGTTCTACAGGCTGGAATCGTCCCGCAACCGAGACACTGGCGGCACGGGACTTGGCCTTGCCAGCGCAAGAGCGGTGGCGCGTGCGCATGGAGGAGACATCACCCTTCACAATCGGTTCGAAGGGGGGCTCATGGCTCTCGTCGTCGTGCCACTCTGTCGCGAGTAAAGCACGCCTGGCGTCTGCGCCGGACCTCGGAAATTCCCCGGAAACAATCAGCGGCTTGTTTCGATGAAATGCTTTTCAACGAAAGACCGCAGATGAAAATTACCGGCCCTTTGCGAGGCGCATCCATGTCGGGCACATGCCGCCGTTGCCCCAAGAGCATCAGCGACGATGGGTGGTGCCGATAGATGGCGGCTTTTCCTTATCTCAGCCAAACCCTTGAGCGGCTCGGGGAGGCTGTGGACCTTCCGTCGGTGTTCCTGGTGTCCTTTGTCGAGAAATTCTTGCCCCTTCTCCCGTCCTACGTGCTGTTTCCGGCGATAGGCATGGGAGCATCCGGTGAGGTCGACCTCCTGCTGCGGTGTCTCATCGCGACAATCGGCTCGGTCGGGGGAGCCGCCGGGTGGTATTGCGTCGGCGCGTTCGTTGGCCAGCGGCGCGTCCGCCGCCTGATCATGGGCTATGGCCATTGGATACTGTTGAAGCCTCAGCTCTACGATCGGATCGCGGCGTCCTATCAGGGACGACCGTTCCGCATCACGGTTGCGGGCCAGATGGTTCCGACAGTCCGGATCTTTCAGGCATTGCCGGCCGGCGTGCTCCGGCGACCCCTGCTGCCCTTCCTTGCAGCAACGGCGATCGGCGCCCAGTGCTGGATCACGCCTTTGGCGGCGGCTGGTTATCTGCTGCGTCGGCAAGGCTGGTCGGCACCCCAGATCGGCATGGGATTGTTCATCGCGCTTCTGACGATCGAGGCCGTGGCTTTGCTCATCGTCCTTGCCAAGGCGAGGCGACGAGGCAGTGCGTCCTGAACCGGGCTCCAGGTGCCTTGTCTTGCGATTACACGGAGCAGACCCGATGAATTGGTCATACGGGTATTACACCGAACTCAACTACACGCACGGCTACTACAGGCAAATGGGTCCAGCAGCGCTGCGGATGGCTTGCCTTTGCGGCGGGATCGAAGCGCAGCTTCCAGACCAGCCCGTCTATCTGGAACTGGGATTCGGCCAGGGGCTTTCCGTCAACATCCACGCGGCGGCCAACAGCGGGCGCTTCTGGGGAACCGACTTCAACCCGGGACAAGCCGCGCATGCGCGCGAGTTGGCGGACGCCTCCGGCGCCGATCTTCACCTGTTCGATGACTCGTTCGAGGAGTTTGCGGCCCGCACCGATCTGCCGGATTTCGACATCATCGCCCTTCATGGCATCTGGAGCTGGGTTTCGGAGGCCAACCGCAAGACGATCCTGGATCTTGTCCGGCGAAAGCTGCGTGTCGGCGGCCTTGTCTATGTCAGCTACAACTGCCTGCCCGGATGGGCGCCTGCTATCCCGGTGCGTCAGCTGATGACCCTGTACGGCGACTATGGCGGCGGGCAGATGTCCACTGCTGAAGGGACAATCGAAGGCGCTCTTAAATTCTCAACCGATGTGGCGCGAAATGGATCGGTCTATTTTCGTGACAATCCATCCGCAGCCCACCAGCTCCAACGCCTGTCGAAACAGAGCAGGAATTACATCGGGCATGAATATCTGGGTGCGGATTGGCATCTGGTCCACGTTTCCGACATGGCCCGCAGCCTTGAGGAGGCCAAGCTCAGCTTCGTTGGGTCCGCCCGCCTGCTGGACAGGATCGACGGCATGCATCTGACGCAGGACGGGCGCAAATTTCTGGATGGGATCGGACATCCCCTGTTGAAGGAAACGGTCCGGGACTACCTGGTCAACCAACGGTTTCGATGCGATCTGTTCGTCAAAGGCGCCAGACCTCTTACGGCGCCGAAACAGCGCGACGCATGGCGCGCGCAGCCATTCGTACTAACGACTTGCCATGAAGAGATACCCAAGACAATTACTGGTGCGCTGGGTGAGGTTGAGCTCCCTGAGAAGACCTATGATCCCGTGATAGATGTGTTGTCCGAAGATTGTTACAAGCCAAAACGCATTGACGAGTTGATGGCCAGCCGGAAGCTGTGTGGCATGAAAATGGAGGTCGTCATCGAAGTGCTGATGGTGCTCACTGGCGCAGGGTTCGTCAGCCCGGCCCAGACGCCTACGGAAGAAATCGTCGAACGGTGCCAGGCACTCAATCGTCATGTTTGCCAGCGAGCGCTCATGAGTACGGATATCGCCTACCTCGCCTCTCCGGTAACCGGCGGCGGCATCTTCGTCCCTCATATCTGCCAGCTGTTCATCCTGGCCTTGAACCAAGGCAAATCGGACGTCACCGAATTGGCGAGTTTCGTCTGGAACTTCCTAGACGGAGTTGGAGAGCGGCTAGTGAGAGACGGGAAGCGCGTGGAGTCCAAAGCAGAAAACATCAAGGAATTCAGTTGGCTGGCGAACAGGTTCCTGATCAGGACGCGCCCGTTGCTGCAGGCCTTAAAAGTCATATAAGGAATAATTCTGACATCCAATTCGTCAGAAATACCGTCAATCTTCCGACCGATCGCGTCTTGCCGCTGCGCCCGGGCAAGCGTCGATCGCTGATGTTTCATCACCATTCACCCGAAGCTACTCGAAGGAATAGGTGAAACCTTCCTTCGAGGCGCCGACGGTGACCTTTGTCATCTTCTCGCCCCCGAGCGAGCGGTTGAGCACGCCGCGGCTCAGTTCCGGCAGCAGCGTGTTGGTCAGGATGGCATCGATCATCCGGCCCCCGGATTCGATCTCGGTGCAGCGGGCCTTGACCAGATCCATGACACCGTCGCCGATCACCAATTCCGCGTCATTGGTTGCCCGCAGCCGACGAGCGATCTTGGCAAACTGGTGACGGGTAATCGCTTCGATCATTCCATCTGAAAGCGGATAGTAGGGAATGGTCACAACGCGTCCGAGGAATGCCGCAGGGAAGACCTTCAGCAATGGACTACGCAAGGCGGTATCCAGATCGTCGAGCCCGGCCCGCAGCGTGCCATTTTTTGTCCGGTCCATGATGACCTCGGAGCCGACATTCGAGGTGAGCAGGATCAGCGTGTTCTTGAAATCGATCCGCCGGCCCTCGCTGTCATCCATCATGCCCTTGTCGAAGACCTGGAAGAAGATTTCGTGCACGTCCGGATGCGCCTTCTCGACCTCGTCGAGCAGGATCACCGAATAGGGTTTTCTGCGCACCGCTTCGGTCAGGATGCCGCCCTTGCCATAGCCGACATAACCGGGCGGCGCGCCTTTGAGCGTCGAGACCGTATGCGCCTCCTGGAACTCGGACATGTTGATCGAGATCAGGTTCTGCTCGCCGCCATAGAGCGTTTCGGCCAGCGCCAATGCGGTCTCGGTCTTGCCGACGCCCGAGGGGCCGCAGAGCAGGAAGACGCCGACCGGCTTTTCCGGCGCGCCGAGCCCGGCGCGGCTGGTCTGCACGCGTTTGGCGATCATCTCCATGGCGTGATCCTGGCCGACGACCCGCTCCGAAAGCGTGGTGGCGAGCTTGAGCGCCTTTTCGGTCTGGCTGGACAGCATCCGTCCAGTCGGGATTCCGGTCCAGTCCTGGACCACGGCCGCCACCGCATTGCGATCGACGGACGGCAGGATCAGCGGTGTTTCGCCTTGCGCCTCGGCCAGTTCGGCCATCAGCTCGCGCAGCCGCGCAAGGTCGGCCGCCGGATCTGACGGCGCAGGATCGGCAACCGCCGGCGCCTCGGCCTTGGCTTTGGCCGCCTTGGTCTTCGTCGTTTCAGCCTTGGGCGGCTCGGTCTTGGGCACCTTGGTCTTTTCTGCGTCCGCCACTATCGTTTCGGTATCGGCCTCGGTGGTCGCCGCCGTATCGAGCGGCACGCCCTCGCCGCGCAGCCTTGCGCGCAGTTCGAGGATCTCGACGACCAGCGCCTTTTCGCGCTCCCAGCGCCCCTCGGCGGCGGCCAGCGTGGTCTCGGTTTCGGCGAGCCCGGCTTCAACGCGCGCCTGGCGGTCAGTCACCTCGATGCCGATCGCCGCCTCGCGGCCGATGATGCCGCGCTCGACCTCCAGCGCCTGGCGGCGGCGCATGATGTCCTCGACCTCGGCCGGCGTGGCGTGCTGCGATATGGCGACACGGGCGCAGGCGGTGTCGAGAAGGCTCACGGCCTTGTCAGGCAGTTGCCGTGCCGGGATGTAGCGATGCGACAGGCCGACCGCCGCCTCGATCGCCTCATCGAGTATCTGCACCTTGTGGTGCTGCTCCAGGACGCCGGCCACACCGCGCAACATGAGAACGGCCACCGCCTCCGACGGCTCGTCGATCTTGACCACCTGGAAACGGCGGGTCAGCGCCGGGTCTTTCTCGATGTGCTGCTTGTATTCGGCCCAGGTCGTTGCCGCGATGGTGCGAAGTTCGCCGCGCGCCAGCGCCGGCTTCAAGAGATTGGCGGCATCACCGGTTCCAGCAGCACCCCCGGCGCCGATCAGCGTGTGGGCTTCGTCGATGAACAGGATGACTGGCGTTTCGGACGACTGCACCTCATCGATGACGGCCTTCAGCCGTTTTTCGAATTCGCCCTTCACGCTGGCGCCCGCCTGCATCAATCCGACGTCTAGCATGCGCACGCTGACATTCTGCAGGGTGGGCGGCACGTCGCCCTGGGCGATGCGCAAGGCAAAGCCCTCGACGACGGCGGTCTTGCCGACCCCGGCCTCGCCGGTCAGGATCGGGTTGTTCTGCCGGCGCCGCATCAGGATGTCGACGATCTGCCGGATCTCCGGATCGCGGCCGACGACCGGATCGATCTTGCCGTCGCGGGCGCGCTGGGTCAGGTCGGTGGCGTATTTCGCCAGCGCCGAATCCCCGCCCGGAGCCCGCTTCGGCGCCTCCGGGCTGGAGACCGTGGTCGAGGCGCCGGCTTCGAGCGAGCCCTCCACGACATCGGCGAACCGCGCGATGACCGCGTCGGCGTCGATCTTGTCGAACTCGGCGCTGATCTTCGACAGCAGGCCTTCCAGCACCGGCGTCTTCAGACAAACAAGCAGAATATGGGCGCTGCGGACTTCCTCGACGCCGAACTCAAGCGTCGCAAGGTTCCAAGCTTCCTGGATGGCATGAAAGATATGGTCGGAGAATTCCTCGATCGAGGTGGCGCCATACGGCAGCTTGTCGACGGCGCGGGTCATATCCGCCGTGATCCGGCTCGCATCCACGCCCGCATCGGCGATGATCATCTGCACATCCGAGCGGTCTGAAAGCACCAGTTGCTCGATGAAATGGACGAGTTCGACATAGGGATTGCCGCGCAGTTTGGCGGTGTCGGCAGCAGCCTTGAAGGCGCGGACACCGACAGGATTGAGCTTGCCGACCAGTTCCTTGCGCTTGAAAGTCTGCGATGACCGGCGCTGTTCCATCGAACGTGCTCCTGCAGTCTGCCAGCCGATAAACTGCCACATAAGCCGTCACTTGACAAAGCGCGTGGCGGGCCGATGTCGCGATGCCCGGTTTAGCCGGCTCCTTTCCATTTGTGGAAAGTCCCGCACCACCGGCTGCAAACAGCCACTGACTTGGGCGCTGCTCCGCAATGCGGTTCGCCTGCAGCTTCGGCAACCACACCAAGGATTCCGGCACTCTGGCGACGATTGCGTTTAGCCTCTGTTAATTTTTGAGCCGTCCTTGAATTGTGGTAAAGTGCAACCGTGTGATAACGTCGCGTCACTTACGGTTTGAGGTCGGTCGCTGGGGGTTTGAGTGATTGATGCCGCGCTCTGGCTTAGCCCGCTCGACGGTGGAAACCCGTCAGGGGAGGATTTGCGCAACGACCCGGCTTTTCATGAGCTGGAGCGCCTGACCGAGCCCGAGGTCAAGGTCGTCCACGACGGCAACAACAAGCCCACGTCGCAAAGCACCATTCCGGTCGACTGGTCCGCGGTACTGGCAAGAGCGGCGGACTTGCGCGCGCATGGCCGGGACCTTCGCCTGCTGGTCATCGTCACGCGTGCGCTGGCCAATGAAGACGGACTGGCCGGGCTCGCGCAGGGTCTGACGCTCATTGCGCAGACCTTTGATCAGCATTGGGAAACCATGCATCCAGCCCTGCGGCCAAACGCTTCGCCCCGCGATGCCGCCTTGCGCCGTATCAACGCGCTGCTCGACCTGCAGAATGGTCAGGACGGGTTGTTGGCGAATCTCAGGCAAATGATTTTCTTTACGCCCCGCTCGATCGGGCCGATCAGCGGACGCGACCTCGAACAAAGCGCGCTCGACGACCGCGTCATGCTCCAGGAAGCCGCCTCGGGATTGAACACGGCGGAAAAGGCCGCGCTGGTCAGCGCGCACGGACAATTGTTGAACCGGGTGCGTGCCGGATGTGCGGCACAGATCGATCAGGCCGGTGCGGAGATGGTCTCGCTGGTCGCCGACGCCCGGGCGGCGATCGCAGCCCTTGACGCGGTCGAAACGGCGCTGAACGCCCGCCTCGAAGGCGGCGGCGCTCCCGTTCCGGAATTAAAGCGGTTTCTGCAGCGTTTGCTGACGACCCTCGAACGGAATTCGGCAGCCGGCACCGTGGCGAATGGCGCTGCCAAGCCGCCCACGCCGGCAGAACCAGCAACGCCTGCTCGAAACGGTCATGGAGCCGAGACTATGGCAAGTGCGGCAAGCTACACGGACTCGAGCACGGGGCTTCCCGACCGGATTTCCTCGCGCGACGACGTGGTGAAATGCCTCGACCTGGTCGTCGCCTTCTATGACCGCACCGAACCGTCGAGCCCGATACCGCATCTGGCGCGGCGCGTGCGCCGCATGGTGCACATGGATTTCGTTGAACTGATGGAAGATCTCGCCCCGTCGGGGCTGAAGGAATTCCGGCTCCTTGCCGGCGTTCCCGATGTCAAGAAGACGGCTCAGAAGGATGAAAGGTAACAGCACATGCCAGCCGAAAGCAAAGCGAAGGTCATCGAACGAAATCGCGCGCCGCGGGTGCAGATCGCCTACGACGTGGAAACCTACGGTAGCCCGACGACGATCGAATTGCCGTTTGTGATGGCCGTGATGGCCGACCTTTCCGGCGCTTCGCAGACCAAGGAAGCATCAAAATCGGTGCTGGACCGATCCTTCGTCGAGACCGACGCCAACCGCTTCCCCAAATTCATGGAGGCGCTCGGGCCCCGCGTCAAAGCCCGGGTGAAGAACACGCTGCCGCAGGCCGAAGGCCAGGAGCGCGACGAGGAACTGGCGCTCGATCTCACCTTCACCAAGATGGGTGATTTCGCTCCGGACAAGGTCGCCGAGCAGGTGCCGCAACTGGCCGAGATCCTCAAGATGCGCCGCCAGCTCGAGGAACTGCTCGGCTTCATGGATGGCCGCGTCGACGCCGAAAAACGCATCGCGCAGCTTCTGAACAATGAGCCACTTCTTGGCAAGATCGCCAGCCAGGCACTGGCCGACGACGACAAGGCAGGGGAGTAAACCATGGCCGAACAGCAAAAGACCGCCGCCGTCACCGCCGAGGCCGAAGCCATAAACCTCGACGAATTCAGCGGGCTCCTCGAGAAGGACTTCAAGGTCAAGAAGGACGACAGCGAGAAGCTGCAGCAACTCGTGCGCAATCTCGCGCTGGCAGCACAATCGCGTTCCGACACCACGACCATTTCGTCCAATGCGATCAAGTCGATCAAGTCGCTGATCGCCGGCATCGACAAGATGCTGACGACACAGGTCAACGAGATCCTGCACGCACCGGAAGTGCGCGAGATGGAAGGCACGTGGCGCGGCCTCTGGTATCTCGTCAACAACACCGAGACGGATCAGAAGCTGAAGATCCGGGTGATGAACATCTCCAAGGAGCAGCTGGCCGACACGCTCGAGGACTATGAAGGCCAGATGTGGGACCAGAGCCCGATCTTCAAGAAAGTCTATACGGACGAGTATTCGATGCTGGGCGGCGAGCCGATCGGCTGTGTGATCGGCGCCTATGAATTCTCCAACCACCCGCGCGACGTCGGCCTGCTGCGCAACATCTCCGGCATCTGCGCCTCGGCGCACACGCCGTTCATCGCGGCCGCCTCGCCGCGCTTGTTTCGCATGGACAGCTGGCAGGAATTGCCCAACCCGCAAGACCTGCAGCAGATCGTCTCCAACCCGGCCTATGCCTCGTGGCAGTCGCTGCGCGAGAGCGAGGACGCCCGCTATATCGGCCTGACCATGCCGCGCGTTCTGGCCAGGCTGCCCTATGGCACCGATACCGTTCCGGTGAAGGGCTTCACCTTCGAGGAAGAGGTGCAGGGCGATCACAACAAATATGTCTGGATGAACGCCGCCTTCCCGATGGGCGTCAACATCAACCGCAGCCACAAGCTGTTTGGCTGGGGCACGCAGATCCGCGGCGTCGAGAATGGCGGCACGGTGCTCAATTTGCCGGTGCACAGCTTCCCGACCGACGATGGCTCGATCGCGATGAAATGCCCGACCGAAGTCGCCATCGACGACCGGCGCGAGGCCGAACTGGCCAAGCTCGGTCTGATGCCGATCCTGCACCGGAAAAACACCGATCTGGCGGCCTTCATCGGCGCCCATTCACTGCAGGACGACGAGACGCGGGCGGGACGGCTGGTCGACCCCGACGCCCAGTCGAATGAGCGCCTGAGCGCCAACCTGCCTTACCTCTTCCCGGTCTCGCGCTTCGCGCACTACCTCAAGGCCATTGCGCGCGACAAGGTCGGTTCGTTCAAGGAACGCTCCGACATGCAGATCTGGCTGACCGAGTGGATCAACCGCTACGTGCTGGCCAACCCGGCCTTCGCCGACGACAAGGCGCGCGCCAAGCGCCCGCTTGCCGCGGCCGAAGTCCAGGTAGACAGCGTCGAAGGACGGCCGGGCTACTACAACGCCCGCTTCTATCTGCGTCCGCATTACCAGTTGGAAGGCATCAACGCCTCGCTGCGGCTGGTATCGGAACTGCCGTCCGTGAAGACCTGATTTGCAGCAACCAGACCTTGTTTTGTTTGAAAGCGGTGGAGAAAGACAATGCCAGTCAAGATCGATGGTTTTCTGAAGGTTCCCGATATCAAGGGCCCAAGCACCCGCGACGGCCACTCGGACGAAATCGAAATCCATGGCGTCGACTACAAGATGGTCGCACCCTATGACCCGAATTCGCTCTCACGCCGTGGCCGCGTGTCCATGGGCATGATCAAGTTCATCAAGCACTACGACAAGTCCTCGCCCTATCTGAAAAAGGCATTGTTCGAGAACAAGGCGCTCGATGAAGTGGTGTTCTCCGCACGGCGGACCATCGATGGCGAGACCAAGGATTATCTGGTCGTGACGCTCACCGACGCCTCGATCATGGAATACGACATGTCGCAGGCCGAGGATGAGGAGGACCTGATCCAGGAAGAGGTCAGCTTCGCCTACAAGAAGATCAAGTTCGTCTATGACGGCAATGATGAAGCCGAAATGGATGTCTATGTCGGCAAGTGAGGTTCGGCGGCCCGGCGCGGGCAAGCAACAGATCGCGGGCAGCCTGCGGGCGAAAAGCGAGGCGGTCCAGCCGTCGCTGTGGGATCGCCTCGTCAACGACCTGCCGGGCCTGACCTCGGAGATAGACGGGCTGCGCCATGTCCTGCTGGACGAGCTTGGCGCGGACCGTCTCGAAACCCTCGTTGCCGGCAGTGCGCGGACTATCGACGCCGATGCGGAGCTGACGCCGGATCAGAAACGGCGTCTGCATCGCCTGGCCTTTCAGACCCAACACCGCGTCGAGATCGAAAGCCGAGGCGTGGTGGTATCGGCCCGCGTGCTCAGGGAAGCGGTGCGGCGCGACATCGAGGCTCTGTTCAACACCGAGCGCTTCGAGGCCACGCCGCTGCTTTCCGACCTGGAAAACGAGCAGATGGCGGACAATCCGCCGTCGCTCGCCGATTTTCCGGAAGTGCGCCGAAGCGTGGTCAATTACGGCGTGCCGTCCTTCTCGGGCCGGTCGTCCCGCGACTTCGACCGCGACGTGCTGGCGCGCGAAATCCGCTCGGTGCTCGCCACCTTCGAGCCTCGCCTCAAGGAAAGCGCGACGAAGGTTACCGTCACCCTGGGCGACAAGACCGTGGGCCTGAAGATCGAGATCGACGCCGTGCTGATCATGACGCCCACACCGGAACGCATGCGCCTGCGCACCACGATCAATCTCGACAACGGCTTGGCGCGGACCGAAATTAGGGACGCCTGAGATGGATCGGGTTTTCGTCGAATATTACGAGGAGGAACTGACCCATATCCGCGGCCTTGCGGCGGAATTTGCCGACATGCATCCGGCGGTGGCGCGCAACCTCTCGCTCGATACGGTGCCCTGCCCGGATCCCTATGTCGAACGGCTGCTGGACGGCGTCGCCTTCCTCGCCGCGCGCACCCGGCTGAAAGTCGACGCCGAACGCTCGCGATTTTCGCGCAGCGTGCTCGATGTCCTCTATCCCGATCTGGTCACACCGGCGCCGGCGACGGCGATGGCCGTGCTGAAACCCGGCCAGCAGGTGCAGACCATGCCCGCCGGCCACGTCGTCAAGCGCAACACACGGCTGGTCTCCAGCCTGCAACCCGGCCTGTCGACGCGTTGCACTTTCTCCACCGCGCAGGACATGACGCTGTGGCCGATAGCGATCAATTCGGTCAGCTATTTTCAGGATCGCAGCGCGCTGGCCTCGGCCGGCATCGGACCGGTCGGCGGCATCGCCGGCGAGGCGGCGCTGCGTCTGGCGCTTTCGCGGACCGGAAAAGGCAAACTCGACGAATTGGCGCTCGACCAGCTTGACCTCTATTTTGCCGGACGCACCAAGGCGCCGCTTCTGTTCGACGCGATCTTCGGCGCCTGCGTGGCCATTGGCGCACGGCCGGAAGGCAAGACCAACCGGCTGTCGCCCTTGCCGGCACCCGAAATGGTCGGCATCAGCGACGACGAGGCCCTGATGCCGCGTACCCGCCCGACATTCGAAGGCTACCGGCTGCTGCGCGAATACTTCGTCATGCCGGAGCGCTTTCACTATGTGCGGGTCTCAGGCCTGCAGCCGGTGGTGCGCAAATGCGAGGCCGGACTGGAGATCATCTTCCTGTTCCGCCGCCCGGTGCCCGAACTCGCCGACCTGACGCCGGCGGATTTCGAGCTTTTCGCGACGCCGATCATCAATCTGTTCGAGCGTGAGTGCAACGTCGTCGAGCTCGATCAGCGCAAGACGCGGCAGGTGCTGCACGCCGACCGCACGCGGGCGCGCGACTTCGAGATCTATCGTGTGCTCCGCGTCGAGGATGCCGACAGTGAAGGCAGCGACGCCGAGATACCGGAGTTGTTCAGCCTCGGGCAGAACCGCGGCAGTGGCTGGGTCTATTCGACGGAACGGCGCCCACGCCGGGCGACGGAGGATGAGCGGAGCGACGGCCTGACCCGCACGTCATACACCGGCGACGATGTTTTCCTGGCCGTATCCCGGCCGCTCGCAAGTCCCGCGAACCGGCCGTTGAAGCGTCTCGACATCATGGCGCTTTGCACCAACCGTGACCTACCGATCCTCGATGACAATCCGACCTTGACGCTGGAGGCCGGCGACCCGGTTGAATCCGTGCGGCTGCTCGGTGCGCTACGTCCGCCGCAGCCGGCCATCCCCGCGGCGCTGCCCACAGGGGCCGATGGTGAATCCCGGGCCGACGATCTCGCCTGGCGACTGGTGGCGCAGCTCGCGCTCAATTTCTTGAGCCTCGCCAAGGAAGGCCGCGGCGTCGATCCGCTGCATGCATTGCTCGATCTTTATGCCGACCGCGGCGATCCGAGCCTTGCCCGCAACGTGCATTCGATCGTGCGCATCGACTCGCGGTCGGTGATCGAACGGCTGCAGATCGACGGGCCGATGTGCTTCGGGCGCGGCACGGAAGTGACGTTGCATGTCGATCAGTCGGTGCTGGCAGGGCAAAGCACCTTGCTGCTTTCGGCCTTGCTGGCGCGGCTGTTTGCCCGTCATGCCGGAATAAACGGCTTCGTGCGAACCCGCACGCGGCTGCTGCAGAAGCAGGAGGATGTGCCATGGCCGATGACGCCCGGCAATCGCTACCTGATCTAGATAGGACACCTGATCTGGACAAGACCGGGCGGGACCGGGCCGAAGGCCTGTCTGAAGCGTTCGACTTTTTCGAACTGCTGCGCCGTCTCGAACAGCGAAGCGGCCTGTTCGGCCATTCCGGACGCCCCGACCGCGAGCCGGCACGGCTTGGCCAGCATGTGCGCCTCGCCTTTTCCGCTCGGGACCTGGTTCAATTCCGCGAAGCCAGCGACAAGGCGCCGGCGCGGGTCACGGTTGCAAATCTCGGTCTGCTGGGGCCTGAAGGCCCAATGCCGCTGCATCTGACGCGCTGGGTGCTCGACCGTCTGTCGCAGCGCTGGTTCGCCGGCGCCGACGCACAGCAGACCAGCGACACGACCTTCGTGGACTTCGTCAACATCCTTCAGCACCGCATGATTGCCCTCTACTACCGGGCCTGGGCGGATGCGCACCCCGCGGTCCAGATCGAGCGCGCGGTCGGCGGCCGCGTTCGGGCCATGCTGGAAGCGATGGCGGGGATCGGGCTTCCCGGCACCCAGAACCCTGACCTCGACACCGTCAAGCTCCGCCAGGCGGCGTCGCTCGCCAGCCAGGTCGACGGGCCGGAACGGCTGACTCTGTTCCTGGCGGAAGCGTTCAAGGTGCCGGTCCAGATCAAGGAGTTCATCGCCGCCTGGATAACCATCCCGACCGGGCTGCAGACCCGCCTCGCCAAAGCCTATGCGGGGCTCGGCCGGGGGGCGACAATCGGCCCGCGCGTTTTCAACCGCCAAAGCAGGATCGAGCTGCGGGTCGGCCCTCTCGGTTTCGAGGAGTTCAAGGCGTTCCTGCCGGGAGGCTCGCGCCTCAAACTGTTCAAGCAGGCCGTCCGCGACATGGTCGGAGAGACGCTCGACGTCGACCTGCGCATCGTGCTGGCGCGTGAAGCGGTGCCGCCGCCGCGCATCGGAGCGGTCCAGCTCGGCCGGACCGCCTGGCTTGCGCGGCCTGCCGAAAGGGGCGATGCTGACGATCTGCGGCTGCGGACAATTGTCGGATGGCGGCCGGAAATGGCGGGGGTCGCGGCATGAGCCTGCTGCTGACGCTGGAGCAAGGGCCACGCACCCAGGCGGTACGGCAGACCCGGCTGGACGAAGGCGAGCTGGTGATCGGCCGCAGCGCCGACGCAGGCTGGCAGATCAACGATCCCGACATGTTCGTTTCCCGCGCCCATTGCAAGATCACGGGCGGGCGAGACGGCTATTTCGTCACCGACACGTCGAGCAGCGGGCTGTACATAAACGACTCCGACAGTCCGCTCGGTGCCGGCCAGTCGACGCGCCTTCAAAGCGGCATGCGGCTGAGACTGGGCGACTATGTCGTCTATGTCGACCTGCAGGCGCCAACCGCCCAGGCACCTGCCGCCAGCCAGCCGGTTTCCGAACGCTTGCCGCCGGCATCGCGAGCGCCGCTAAGCATCGGCAATGACGACTTCTTTTCCGCCAAGGTCGAGGAGGAGCCGCGACGGCCACGTCCGGCCGATCTGCCCAACCCGTTCGAGCAGCCGGTTGCTGGCGCGTTCGAGCGTGCCGCCTCCAGCCAGCGCAGCTCGCCTGCTTTCGATGACCCGTTCAGCCTCGATCCGGTGTCGACGCCTGTGTCGGCGGGCCTTGGCCCTCGTCCCGAAACTGGCAACACACCAAGCTTCGCGGATCCGTTCAGCCTCGACCCGGTGCCTTCTGTTAACCGCCCAACCGAACCCGCCGCCGGAAAGCCATCCGAATTCAAGGATGACTTTGGTTTTGGACCAGCGGCCGTTTCCAGTTCGGCAAACGGCGTCGGCTCGAACGGACAGCGTGAGCGCATCGCCCCACGAGCACAATCCGCCAATCCCTGGGATCTGCCTGTGCAGGCAGCAGACGCCCCGCCTCCAGCGCGCACTGGTGCTGCCGCCAAACCCGCCCGCATGCCGGCAGCGGCACAGCTGGGCGACATGGCGCTTCGCTCCGCATTCCTGCACGGCATGGGCGTCGAGGAAGCCGATTTCCCCGGGCGCGACAGCATCGCGGAAATGGAGAAGTTCGGCCGCGAATACCGGCTGATGATGGAAGGCCTGATGCAACTTCTGCGCAAGCGGGCCGAGGAAAAGGGCAACGCCCGCGTCGCCCAGACCATGGTCGGGGCTTCGGAAGTCAATCCGCTCAAGTTCCTGCCGACGGTCGACGACGCCATCGTCACGCTTATCGCCGAGCGCAGCCCCGGCTTTCTCGCCGGCGAAGCGGCTATCGCCGACGCGGTCCGCGATCTCGCGCAACATCACGTGCGCGCCTGGCGCGGCGTGCAGGCCGCCCTGCGGCGGATGGTCGACCGTTTTGACCCGGCAGTGATCGAGGAAGAGCTGAAATCGAATTCGGCGCTCGGCACCCTGTTTTCGGGCGGGCGCGGCGCAAAGCTGTGGGAGCTCTACCAGAAACGCCATCGTGAAATCGCCGAGAGCGCGGAGAAAAGCTTTCTCGGCGAAATCGGCGCCGATTTTCGGGACGCATATGAGGAGGAGTGAGACATGATCGACCGACGCGAATTTATCGTTGCCCTGGGCGCGACCGGGCTGCTTACGGCTTGCCAGAGCGGTCCGCCGAAACCTTCGGTGATCACCATCAATGTGACCGGCGGGGCCGGCATGAACCCGGGACCTGGCGGTGGCGACCGGCCGGTGACGGTTCTCGTCATGCGGCTGCGCAGCACCGGCAAATTCAATTCCGCCGACTACTTTGCCCTGCAGGGCGATGCCGGCTCGGCGCTGGCAGGCGATCTCATCGGATCCGACCAGATCGCCGTCGGGCCGGGTAAATCCGCGTCCAAGACCATCACCGTCGAACCGGACGCGACGGCGCTGGGCTTCGTCGCGCTGATCCGCGAGCCCACCGGCAGGAACTGGCGGACGACCAAGTCCGTGTCGTCGGGATCAAAATTCACGATCAATGTCTCGCTTGGCAGCGGCGGTATTTCCGCCTAGCGGCCAGGGCAAGGGGAGCTCGATGCAGAGAGTAGCGGCATGAGCGATGCAAACAGGGTGCTGTGGTCCGAAGGACTTTTCCTGCGGACCCAGCATTTCCAGCAGCAGGATCGCTTTTTCGAGGCGACGGTGCGCGGCGCGTTGCAGGCCGGGCAGTTGCATACGTTCGGCTTCCAACAGCTGACGCTGGACCAGGCGTTGCTCGACGCCGGCCAGGTCGCCATCCTGTCGGCTCGCGGCATATTCCCGGACGGGACACCTTTCGCCATACCAGAGATGATGGACGCGCCGCGACCGTTGCCGGTCACCCCGGACACTAGTGCCGGACCGGTGCTGGTCGCCTTGCCGCTCGAGCCTCCCGGCGGTGTCGGCTTCGATCCGGCACACGCCGCCGCCTCGGGAGCCCGCTATCATGGGAGGATCGTTTCGGTGCGTGACGCCGTCCAGGGCGGTTCGGACCCTGAAGAAATCGAGATCGCCTGTCCGCAGGCGCTGCTGCTGGCACCCGGGAAGTCGGTTGGTGGCTACACCGCCTTGCCGATCGCCGACCTCAAGGGGGTTCGAGCCGATGGCGGCGTCTCACTGGACGAGACCTTCCTGCCGCCGACGCTGGTGACCGGCGCGGTGGCCTGGTACCGACAATTGCTGCTGGAAGTCGTCACCGGCCTCGACCAGATCGCCGAGGCGCATGGCAAGATGGTCATGGGCGGGCCAGGACGCAGCGTCGAAGACCTGCTGATGCTCAACCTCGCCAATGCGGCACGTCCACGACTGGCCCACATGCTGGCGCAGGATGTCTTCCATCCGGCCGAGCTTTACCTGGAGCTTGCCGGGCTCGCCGGTTCGATGGCGACCTACGGATCGAGCGCGCGGCGGCTGGGCGAGTTGCCCGCCTACGATCACATGGCGCCGGGGCCTGCCTATATGGCGCTGGCGGATGCGCTGCGCTCGCTCATCCTCAGCCTGCGCTACATCGAGCCGAAATCGCGCGCGCTGCCGGTCATGCGGCATTCGACCAATGTCTGGAAAATCCGCATCGACAATCCGAAGCTGCTGGTGGCCAGCCGTATCGTCATCCGGGTCGGTTCGGAGCTGTCGGAAGACGCGCTGCGCAAGATATTCGTCAATCAGGCGACTGTCGGCTCGGCCGACCAGTTCGAGGGCCTGTGGAAATCGCGTTTGCCCGGCATTCCGCTGAAACCGCTTCATTCCCAGCCGCGCGAAATCCCCTACGATGGCGATCGGCTGTGCCTCGAACTGGACCAGAAAAGCGAGCACTGGGCGTCGCTGCTCGATGCCCCGGCTTCGTCATCGGCGTTTCGGGCGTGTTGCCAAGCGAGCCGCAGGTGGACTGCTACTCGGTGAACAGGTGAGGTGATGAGCCGCGATGATCCTTTCGGACTGTCGGAGGATCGCGAACGCACCCGCATAAGGCTGACCGGCGCGCCGACGCCGCGGCCGATGGCACCGCTGTTGCCGGGCGCGGCGGTAAAGCGGTCTCGCACCCACCCGAACGCGCTCGTCAACGCATTCGCGCCCCTGCTCGAATTCGCGCCCGAGCTTGAAAGCGCGCTGGCGCCGGAGAACCCGGAAGCGCTGCGCACCCGACTGCTCGAAGAACTGGTTCGGGCACGCGACACGGCAATGGCGACGGGCTCCTCGATGGAGCGGGCCGATCAGGCAGCATGGGTCGTGGCGGCGTTGCTCGACGATCTCGCCTTGAACACGCCCTGGGGCGGGGCCAGCGCCTGGCCGCGGCAGCCGCTTGTGGTCATGCTGCGCGGCGATGTCGATGCCGGCACGCAGTTCTTCACGCGTCTCGACGAACTGGAGCGCCATCCCAACCGCGACCGCGAATTGCTGGAACTGCAATATGACTGCATGGCGCTCGGCTTCCGCGGCAAATATCGCGTGCCCGGCCGCTCAGGCGACCGATCGCTCAACGCCGTTCGCGTGGCGGCGGCCCGCTTCCTGCGCGATGCCGACGCCGAAGGCGCGCCGCTGTCGCCAAACTGGAAAGGCGTCATCGCTTCCGACGAGCCGCAACGCTTCATCATTCCGATCTGGGTCATGGCGCTCGGCGCGGCGGTCGTCGCCACGGCCATCCATATCGGGCTGTCGATGGGGCTGAGCAGCCAGGCGGTCGAGCTTTCAGCCCTTGTACGCGCACTGCCGCCGCCTGAACGCGGTGACATCAGCCGGACCTCGCCCAAGGTCGACGCCCCGCCGCCGGAGAAAGTGGATTTTGCGCTGTTGCCGGAATTCCAGGCTGGAGCGCCAGCCGACCTCAAATCCGCCCTCAGCGGCACCGAGAGCGTTTCGTTGGCCAAGCTGATCATCCAGGCCTCCAACCCCGAACTGTTCCAGTCGTCGCGGCCGCAACTGAGCGACGGCTTCGAGCCGCTGATCGCTTCGATCGCCAAGGTGATCCTCGCCAATCAGGAGCTGATCGGGAACATCACGGTGATCGGTCATACGGACGGCGTTCCCCTGCAAAAGACCAATCCGCTATCGACCAACCAGCGGCTGTCGGAGGCGCGCGCCCAGACGATCGCCGACATGCTGGTCCAGAACGGCGTGCCGCAAGATCGCGTCCATTCCGAGGGCCGCGCCGCCACGGACCCGGTGGCCAGCGACAGCACGCGCGAGGGGCGAGCCTTGAACCGCCGCGTCGAGGTGCTCGTCGAAAAGAGGCTGTGAGATGTTCATCCTGCGCTTCCTCTGGGCGGTCCTGACATCGCGCTGGCTGTGGACGCTGATCGGCATCACGCTGCTTTCCCTGGTCATCTGGGTGTTCGGTCCGATCGTCAGGGTCGGTCCCTACGAACCCTTCGCTTCGGAAAATGTGCGCATCGTCATCATCGCGCTGCTGGTCATCTTCTGGCTGATCTGGCTGATCGTTGCCCAGCGCCGAGCGATCCGCGCCAACCGCATGTTCGTCGCCGAGATCGCCGCACCGGTGGCGGAAAAGCCGCTCAGTCCCGGCGAAGAGAACGTCGCCGCCGTGGGCGCCAAATTCGCCGAGGTGATGGCCGAACTGAAGCGCCGCAAGCTCGGCGGACGCAAGTTCCTGCGCGAGATGCCGTGGTACGTGATCGTCGGGCCGCCGGCCACCGGCAAGACCACGGCCTTGCGGCAGTCCGGACTGAATTTTCCGATCGACCTTACGGACGATTTGCAAGGCGTCGGCGGCACGCGCAACTGCGACTGGTTCTTTTCCGAGAGCGCGGTTCTGATCGACACCGCCGGCCGCTATGTCCAGCAGGAGAGCCAGCCCGATGTCGACGCGGCGGAATGGCTGGGCTTCCTCGACCTTCTGAAGAAGCATCGCGGCCGCCGCGCGCTCAACGGCGTGATCGTCGCGCTATCGATCGACGTGCTTTCGGAGGGCGACGAAGCCATCAAGGCGCACGGCCGCAAGATCCGCCGGCGGCTGGCCGAGCTCAACGACCGGCTCGAAATCCGCCTTCCAGTCTACCTGATGCTGACCAAGGCCGACCTGATCAAGGGTTTCGAGGCTTTCTTCGGCGGCCTGTCGACCGCCTCGCGCGAGCAGGTCTGGGGCACGACGTTCGCGCTGGATGCGCGCGTCGATGCCAAGACCATCGAACGAGAGATCTCGACGCTGGCGACGGAGCTAGAGCGGCGGCTGGTGCCGCGCCTGGAAGACGAGGACAAACTCGCCGCCCGCGCCGAGATCTTCAGGTTCCCCGCCCAGCTGTCCAGCCTGTCCGAACCGATCCAGGTGCTGGTCGAGGCGATGTTCGGTGAAAGCCGCTATGAAGAGGCTGCCTGGCTGCGCGGCCTCTATCTGACATCAGCGACGCAGGAAGGGGCGCCGATCGACCGGCTGACCGCGGCGCTGTCGTCGTCCTTCGGCCTGCCGCCACGACGGGCCTTGCCCGCGCAGAGGGTGGAGAAACGCAGCTTCTTCCTGAAGAACCTGCTCACCGAAGTCATCTTCAAAGAGGCCGGCCTCGGCACGTTCGATCCGTTGGCGCAGCGCCGCCGCGCCTGGATCTGGCGCGGTGCTGCGGCCGCGTGTGCTGCGGCCGCCTTGCTGGCCGGCGGGCTGTTCACCTGGTCCTATTTCGACAACCGCAACGCGATCACGGCGCAGGCGAGCCAATTCGAAGCGCTGCAAACGCCGCTGACCGCAACTGCCGCAAATCCGGCATCGGTGCAGCAGCCGGCCATCGACGGCGCGCTCGAAGCGATGGACGCGGTCGCGAATGCCCGGACAGCACCGCCTGGCAGCGCCCAGGATCTGCTGGGGCCATCGGCCTCGGCCGAACTGGTACGGGCACAGACCGACACCTACGACCACGCCCTGCGCAACGTGCTCGAGCCGCGCATGATCGCGTTGCTCGAGGCGACCATGTGGCGGCAGATCCGCGATCCGGATTTCATGCTCGGCGCGCTGAAGACCTATCGCATGATGACGGGTCTGTCGCAGATGGATCCCGATTTCGCCCAGAACTGGTGGGTGAACAGCCTGCCGGAATTCGCGGCCGCGGCACCGTTTCCGACCGCCGATGCCGAGGAGCATCAGCTTGCCGCCATCCGCCGCATGGCGGTCGACGAAAGCTATGTCGCACCTGACCAGGCGCTGGTCGCCGAAGCGCTGAAAACAGTGTGCACGATCTCGTTGCCGGCACGAGCCTACAAGCAGTTGCTGGCCGATCCGGAGGTGGCCGGGCTCAAGGAGTGGATCCCGGCCAATTTCGCCGGTCCCAATGGCGGCAAGGTGTTTGCGCGGCGTTCCGACAAGACGCTTCGCGTCGGTATTGCCGGCGCCTTCACCTATGCCGGCTTCCACGACGCCATTCTCGACCGCATCGACGATGTCGCCGCCCAGGCGGCACTCGATCGCGCGGTTTTCGCCGGCGGCTGCTCGGAGAATTCCGAGACCTCGGTCTCGGCGCTGTCCGAGGATATTCTGAAGCTCTACTATGACGACTACATCGCGCAATGGGACAGCTTCCTGCGCGACATGCGGCTCGCGCCATTGACCGATCTCAATGTCGCCAGCGAAAATCTGAAGGATCTGTCGAGCGCCGATTCAGCGCTGAAGCGGCTGCTGACGGCGATCGTTCAGGAGACCGAACTGACGCGTTCCGATGAGGCGCCCGCCGACGACAAGGCGGCGGCCAAGGGCGCCTCGAAATTGCTCGGCAAGCTGGGAAAACTCGGCAAGCTGGCGACGAGCGGTGCGAAGCTGCTGCCCCGCGCCGGGTCAGCCAGCGAGGTGGACCTGACCGGCAATCTGGTGGCGGAACATTTCAAGCCGCTGAAGAGCACCATTGCCGAGGTCGACGGCCAGCCGCCGGCACTGGATGCCGCCGTTGTCGCGCTGACCGCGCTGTCGAACGTGCTGCAGACGGTCACCGCCAACCCCAATCCGC
The DNA here is from genome assembly GCF_056174585.1 of Mesorhizobium kamtschaticum. Taxonomy (NCBI): domain Bacteria; kingdom Pseudomonadati; phylum Pseudomonadota; class Alphaproteobacteria; order Hyphomicrobiales; family Phyllobacteriaceae; genus Mesorhizobium; species Mesorhizobium kamtschaticum. The sequence goes on from NZ_CM149691.1 coordinate 6,623,780, forward strand.
AGGATGCCATCAAGAAGCAAGGCGGCCTTGCCGAGCTGACCGGTGCGGTCGCGCGGCAGGCACAGATCCTGCCCGACCCTATCAACGTCTGGCTTAGCGGAATTGCCGGTGACACCAGCAATTTGACGCAGAAGGCGGTGACGTCGGAGCTCAACGCCATCTGGCGGGCGGACATACTGCCGTTCTGCCAGGCGGCGCTGAACGACCGCTATCCGTTCAGCCCCGACAGCGCGGTCGACGTCAATGTGCGTGATTTCGCCCGCCTGTTCGGACCAGCCGGGCTGATCGACGGGTTCATCAACGACCACCTGATCAACTATGTCGACACCACCAGCCAGCCATGGAAATGGCGCGCCGATTTCGGCCTCGATCCGTCGGCGCTGGCGGCGTTCGAACAGGCCAGACATATTCGCGACGATCTCTTTCCCGGCGGCACCGGACCGGTGATGAGCTTCACGCTCGAACCGAAGGACCTGTCGCCCAACGTCACGCGCGTCACGCTCAATCTCGATGGCCAGACCCTCGTCTATTTCAACAATGCGACGCGGCCGCAACCGATGACCTGGCCCGGCAAGGATGGCACCGGCGTCATTTCACTCGCCTTCCAGCCGATCGACGGTTCGCCCGAAATCATGCTCAACGAGACCGGCAGCTGGGCGTGGCTGAGGATGCTGCGCAACGGCCGCTTCGCCGGCACGTCGCTGTCCGATGTCTACAGCCTGCGCCTGGGCACGAAGGGAATGTGGGCCGATTTCGAACTCAAGGCCGCCAGCGTCGAGAACCCCTACAATTTGCAGATGTTCAAGAAATTCTCATGTCCGCCGCAGATATAAACATTGGATTCTTCGGCAAGATCCCGGCGACCGGAGATTTCGTCGCCGCCAACCTGCCGCGGACTTTCATCGACCGCTGGGACCGCTGGATGTCGACGGAGTTGCGCGCGCGGCCCGACGAGGGGGAACTCGACCCAAGAGCCTGGCGGTTCACGGTGCCGGCCGGCATCTTCGGCGACCTACCTTGCGCCGGTGTGTGGCGCATGAGCCAGGATCGTGTCGGACGCAGATATCCATTCGTAGTCGTCGCCGTGGGCGCCATGCCCGAGCCAGCGGATCCCTGGTTCGGCAGAGTTGCGGAAATCTTGGCAGCCTGCATCGAACGGCGGCAAGCCGGCGCAACTGCTTCCGAGGCGTTGGGCGGGCTACCGCCGCCAGCGTCGGGAGGAGCAAACCCCATTATGTTCTGGCGCGACGATTGGGAAGTCCACGAACTCCATTTTACTGACATTCATGATCTGGCCGCTAATGGTCTGCCTGCAATGCGATCTCCCCGTCATGAAGAGAGGGACGTCGTGTGAGCTGCCAGACCTTCGCGGAGGGCAACGGCTTTTTTCACAAAGGCAGTGGCGGCACCGGCACGGCGCCAATAGATGTATGCCTTAGCCCGCCGCCGCCTCCAACCGGCCCTGTGCCGGTGCCGTACGTCAACACATGCTCTGCATCCGACCTGTCAAACGGTAGCAAGTCCGTTCTTTTTGACGGTGGCAATCCGACGGCAATGGAAAATGTGTCGGAAGTTTCGACCAGCAGTGGCGACGAGGGTGGTACTCAGGGTGGGGGTGTCGTTACGCACAAGACCAAGGGAACCGCCTCGTTCCTCCTTTGGTCTTTCGTCGTGAAAGTGGAAGGCAAGGGCGCCTGTTGCCACAGCCACCCAATGTTTCAGAACGGCATGTCGACGCCGAAGAACATTGTCTGCGCACGCTCCAAGGTCATTCGAGACACGTTGAGCGCACACGGCTTCGACGAGAAATATGAGTGCACAGACTGCGAAAAGAGTAAGTTCAAGCGACGAGACCCCACAACTGATCAACAGACGAGAGCCGATGAGATTGGAGGTCGTGGGGGTAGTCAGGGAGGATGTTGGTCCTGCAAGCGGAAACGCAACCAGGGGACCTTCGGAAATGGTACGAAGTGGAATCGGGGCAAATGCTGGACGCCTGACCATCAGCCGCCTCAGGATTATGTCTGGCTCAAACTTGGCGGCTGCAAAGGTGCTTGCGACCCCGCACCCGCCGACGAAGCCTGCCGGCAGAAATTCAACAACTGGGCTGACGACCCGAACTGCATCCGGCCCCAATGCGCCAAATGCTCGGCGTCGCAAGGCGGCTCTTGCGGCGGCGCGAACGGTGAGGCTGCGATGAACAAGCTAATGGCTGCGATAGGTGCGGTATGAGCCTCTACACAGACATCTACTCCAACTACGAAAGCGAAGTTCTGGAACTCCTGCCTCAGTTGGAGCACTGGTGGTCAGAAATCGCCAGCGTCAAGCGCGGGAAGACAGGGCGTGACGACCGCTGGCCCCTCGGGCTTTCTGGTCATCCGCGTTTCATCGCCATCTACCGCCGGTATATGCTGGAGATCTTGCGCGTTAATGACGAGCATCAGAAAAGAATCGACGAACCACATCTGTCCAAACAGGATCTTTGGGAGAAGGGAGAAACTGGCGAGGGGGATCGAGTCGCCAAGCCACAGTCGATTCTCATCGAAGACCTGATCCAGGCAAATCCTGCGCTCGGCGATCACTTTCGATACTTCATGTTTATCCCGATTGGAGCGGACGATTTCGGCGAACTCTATGGTGAGGACTGATCCGTGGCTCTTCCGGCAAAATACATGGTTCATAATATCGAGACGGGTTTCCAGAGGCTAATGGAGTCCCCCAAGGACATTCCGCAGCATGCGAATTTTTGTGCCAAAGAGATCGACCTCAAGGAGGCACATCCCGGTTATGGCACCTTGTTCAAGCACTACAGGGCCAGATTGCACGATGCGGTGGAGGAAGCGGGAGAGTGGTGGAACGACGTCGTGGATGGTCTTGTCGAAAAGGAGGCGGGTGATTTCAAGAAAGGACTGGTGGCAGCGTATTCGGGATGGCCGGCGGGCCCATCGTCCAATGACCGGGTGGTCGAAGCGGTCCGAGAATACTGGCTGAAAGTCTGTCATATCGGTGAGACACTGAAGAAGGCCGACAGGGTCGCGCCCGAGGTTTTTCTCTTAGCCTGGCTGCCGGAGAAATCGATCGAAAGGACCGTCCTAACCGGGATGCCTTATTGGCCGATCGGACTCGACGCCCGCGGAATGTGGTGTTGAACCATGTCTGATATCTGGGTCGAGAACCGGACGCCATTTCTCGCGGATACACATGTCGAACCCAACGCCGACGGCCAGGAAGTCGTTGTCGTCATAGTCTCCGCGACATTCCACGGCGAAAACTCCGGCACAGTGCTCGCCCCAGCTTCCGCACAATTACCGATCGCTTTCTCCGATATCCCGTTCGGCAATCCAATGCTTTCCTCGACGCGCTACGAGGCGGACATTGCAATCGTAAAGCCAGCCGCGGAAGTCATCATCAATGGCGCGGCTCATGCGCCTGACGGCAAAGCGGTCCGGGAGATGCAGGTCGGGTTCCGGATAGGAGCACTGCGCAAAGTGCTGAATGTCGTCGGCGACCGCGTTCATGAAGCTGGCGGATACAGCGCGCCCCATCCCTTTGCGAAGATGCCTATCGTATACGAACGCGCTTATGGCGGGACCGCCCCCGATGGAAATGTCGAAGTGCGAAATCCGGTAGGCATCGGGTATCGGAATGCCACGTCGGCCGATCCTGCCGTACGGTCCGAGGCTCCAAATGTGACATATCCGAACGAGCCCTTCCAAGCCGCTACGGATCGCCCCGCGCCCGCCGCTTTCGGAGCTGTTGGCAGAGGCTGGCAGCCACGATTGAAATATGCTGGGACGTTCGATGCAGATTGGTTGGCGACACAATGGCCTCTTCCACCCAAGGACTACGATCCGCGCCATAACTTGTGCGCGCCGGCTGATCAGCAACTTCCTGCCCTTCGCGGCGGCGAGGCCGTAACGGTGATCGGCATGACTCCATCAGGACGCTGGGACTTTCGGCTGCCGACCCTCACCGTGCCTGTGCGATTCATCTACGAAGACCGATCGGAGGACGAAACACTACGCGTCGACACGGTACTGATCGAACCGGACAATCTGCGGGTAACCCTCAAGGCGCGCATTGCGCGTGTGACGCGCCGCAATATCCCCGCATTGCGCGAGGTGATCCTTGGACACGTGACGCCTGCTTTCCTGATCGCTCGACGGAAAGGGAAGAAATACTTCGATCCGCGTGGAGGTAACGGGACAATTGCCGGTAGGCCGACATGGCGAAGCTAACCACCCCACTCTACATCTGCGGCGCCGGCGCCGTAACCGCGGCCGGTCTGAATTCCGGCCAAACAATTGCCGCTATTCGCGGCGGCCTCTCGGCATATGGCGAATATGTTGTCGGTGATCCGTTCGGGGCGGTCCAAACCGTTTCCCGTATCCCTGCACATCAGCAGCTCCGGCGTACACATGGCGAGTGGCTCGTCAACATGGCAGCGAGGGCTCTGGAAGAAGCGATGGCAAGCGGAGACGTCGATTCCAGGTCGACCTGCATACTTCTGGCTCCGCCCGAGGGATTTCGCGACCATCCGGCCTTCGCTGATATTGCGCAGCGCGACTTCCTCGGCGCGGTGGTCGGAGCGACTGGACGTGAATTTCACTCTTCGTCCCGCGCCATCGATGGTGGCGCAGCTGCAGGATTGGGCCTTCTGACGCGAGTGTCGGAAGTTTTCGCGCGAGGCGACGTGCGGCAGGTTCTCCTCGGCGGCGTCGATAGCCTCGTGAACGACACGGATATCGTGCGACTGGGGGCGGCCGGACGGTTGCGCAGCGATGCCAATTCGGACGGCTTGATACCTGGCGAGGCCGCAGCCTTCGTTAGGATTACTGGCCAAGCGAACAGACTGCGGGAAACACCTCTGGCCCAGATTCATGGCGTTGGGATGGCGACCGAGAGCGACTCGGTGCTGTCCGAGCGCTTTAGTCAAGGTCATGCGATGCTCGCGGCGTTGCGGGAGGCTCTTGACGGGGCACGTCCAACCGAGCCCGATATCACTTTCGTCGTCAGGAACAGCAACGGCGAGCGTTACGATGGATGGGAACAGATGATCGCGCAGCCGCGCTTCTATCGCACTCGCCGTGAAATCCTCCCCACGGCGTACCCCGCCATGACCGTCGGCGATGTCGGCTCGGCCAGCGGGGCGCTCGCCCTGATGGTCGCGGCGGACAGCCTGACCAAGGGTTACGCGCCAGGACCGGTGGTAATGGTCGAAGTGGCCTCAGAAGGCGGATTTCGCGCTGCGGCCCTGGTTAGCCGCGCCGGATAGCTACATCCAGGCCGGATACTGCCGTGTCCTTCGCCAATCGGCGAGCGGCGCTGACGGATTGATAAGTGCGGTGCGGTAGGCGTCGAGCTTGAGACGCCGCATCGACAGAAAGCGCTTGGGCTTCCCGTTGCTGTTATTCCACCATGCTTCGACCTTGTTGGCGATCGGCAGCGGAAAGTCCTCGACCTTTTCGAATTCCTTGCCCAACGATGACGGGTCCAGGGTAAAAACGTCCGTATCGTTGAAATCCGTCTCGACGAGATCGCGCAAGGCCAGACCGGCGGTATAGGCGAGCGATGGATCGCGCATCTTTTCGACAAGCCATGGCATGATCGACGTTTCACCCAACACCCCGATCGCACCGAGCGCTGCAAGGCGCATCGATGGCTGGTCAAGTCTCTCCTGCAGCCATCTCTTTGCTTCCAGCTTGGGCGTAGTCAAAAGACGGATGTCGATCGCCTCCCTGCCTATGCGCCCGTCTGTCCGGGCCAGTTTGTCCAGGGTGGCATAAGCATACCGCGCCTCGCCGAGAAGGCAGAGCGCACACGCCGCCGCCAGCCTCTCGCGCGGATCGTTTGCCTCCAGCGCGGTGGAAACATCCGCGATCACGTCAGACCGTCGCATGATTCCAGCCAGCCGGATGGCGCGGCTCCGTACGTCGACGGCGGGGTTCAAAATAAGGTCCCGCAGGCGGTCGCCAGCGTCTACCCGGTGGTGTGTCAGAGCGCTCAGTCCCAGAGCCTGCAGCAACGAGTCCCGCTCATCCAGCCATTGCGGTAGATAGGAGCGGAGCTTGTCACGTCTCGTGCATGCGATCGCACCGGATATGCCAGCCATGCCGCCATCTATGGCGCGGGCACCTTCGAGCGCCACATCCAACAAGTTCTTGTCGCCCCAGTGCAAGGCGAGCACGCCTATGGCGAAAAGTTCCGCTGGCGCTTCATAGTCGGAGAAGCGCGCCAAGGCCAATGTCCACGCCGCTTCGCCTGAAGCGAACATGCCCTCGATATTGGCTTGAAGGCGCTGGTCGATACGGCCGATATCGACCTCACCCAGAATTTGGCCGTCGATCTCACGTCGGCGCCTCGACCACAGGAAAGAGGCATCTTCGACATGCTGGACTACGATGGCAGCAATCGTCGCGACACGCTGCATGCTCATGGCACGGCTTAGTTTAGGTGCACTGCCGCGCCGCGGACGCGATTGACCCCGCTGGCGTGGCTATTGAGTTGACTGCCGCGTATCGAGACGCGCCCGTCCTTTTCCAGGATAATCGATGCAAGCCCGCAACGCAGCTCGATGCGATCAGTTGCGTTGATCGTGACTGTTTCCCCGTCGCGCACTACCTTGGCGCCGCTGCGATTGCGCGCGGGGTCGACGATACGGCCAACAACGAGCGGCTTCGATGCATCACCACCCTCAAATAGCAGCGCCACTTCCGAACCCACGGCGGCCATATCGAGATCTGCCAGACTTCGCGCAGGAATGGCCGTTTCGCGAGGATTGCCAACGAAGACCACAAGCGGTGCGCCATCCTCGAACCCAATCAGCAGGCCTATGACGACCCCATCTATTCTATCCAACACATCCATTCCCGAATCCTCAATTGTTGTGGACGGTGCTGCCTTTGATGTTCACATCGCTGTCCGCATTGATGTTGATCTTGCCGCTGCCCTTGATGGATATGTCCTTGCCTTCGATGGCAATGTTGCCGTTCTTCTTCATCGTGATCGTAGCTGAGCCGCATTTGAGGGTGATCGAATCTCCGGCGTCGATTATGAGGTTCTTACCGACCTTGATCGAGCTGTCCTCCCCGACGCTGATCGAACTGCCCTTTGCGATGCCCAGCGAATGAGCTCCTCCGACCGTCGCGGAATCGTCGGCCCCGATGCTGGCACTGCGCGCGGCGCCGACACTGAAAGTCTGAGCGCTTCCGACTGTCACGCTTTGATCCGCGCCAACATTCACGGTTTGTCCAGCTCCGATGTTCCAGCTATCGGAAGTTCCGACATCATGGCTTTGGCTGATGCCAACCGTGACCGACCGTGTCGCGCCAATGGTGTTCGTCTGCGGCCCGCCAACGCTTCGTGTCTCGGATGCGCCGACCGTATCGATGCGGGCAGCGCCAACAGTCACCGTCTGGACAATCCCCACCGTCTGCGAGTGGTTGGAGCCGATCGTCTCCGTCGAGTTCGAACCGATGCCTATCGTCTCATTCGACCCTACCGTCAGTGAGCGGTTCTTGCCCACCGTCTCGGTGTCGTTCGAGCCGATATTCGTGGTCTGGTCGACGCCGACCTTGACCGTCTTGTTGTTGCCGACGTCCTCGTCGAGGTTGTGGCCGACGGAATGCTTGGCGTCATGGTCGATGCGGTCCGACTGGTCGTGCTGCACCAGCTTGGTGCGGTCGTGCTTGATCAGAAGGTTGTGGTCCTTCTGCGCCTGGAAATTGACAAGTTCGGAGCCGGCCTTGTCCTCGAACATCAGCTCGTTGTAACCGCCGCCGCCTTTCGACGAGTTGGATTTCCAGCCCGATTGCGTTGCGTTGGCCGGCAAGCCGTAGGGCGGCATCTGCGAGGCGTTGTAGACCCTGCCGGTGATGATGGGCAGGTCGGGGTCGCCTTCGAGGAAGTCGACGATCACCTCCTGGCCGATGCGCGGTATCTGGATGAAGCCCCAGCCGCTGCCGGCCCAGGTCTGCGAGACACGCACGAAGCAGGAACTGTTTTCATTCTTCTTGCCCAGGCGGTCCCAGTGGAACTGCACCTTCACCCGGGCATATTTGTCGGTGAATATCTCCTCGCCTGAAGGGCCGACCACCGTCGCCGTCTGCGGCCCGCGCATGATCGGCCGCGCCGTGATCCGCGGCGGGCGATAGGGCAAGGCGGTCGGCGCGACACCCAGCACGATCTTGTAATTCTCGCTGTGGGCCTCGTTCTGGGTTCTGTAGCCCGGATCGAACAATCGGTATTCGGCGCTGACCACCAGATACTCCTGGTTCTGGTCATCGCGCGGAAAGCTTTCCAGCTTGAAGGTGCAGCCGGAATGGAGGCCGCGCACGGTTCCGACGGCCGTGATGCGCTGGTGCACGGCCTGGAGTTCCTCGCGCCGGATACCGGCCAGGGTGTCGCCGCGCCCGACATCGAGATGCGCGCCAGGCTGGCGATAATTCTCGCCGGAGGCTTCCTTGTGGCTGAACGGCTGGGCCGACTTCGCCATCAGATCGGCGCCGGGCTTCTTGAAATCATAGTCGGTGTGGGCATAGGCGCCGGGCCGCACCGAACTGCCCGGAATCCATTCGGTGATGTATTCGACGTCGCGCCGCGAGCCCTGTCCCTCGAAATTATAGGGTATCTTCTCGTAGCCCGGCGCCGGCTTCAGCTTGCTCATCGCGTCGCACAGCACGAGCGTGTGCTTGCCCTCGTCGTGCTCGAAGAAATAGAAGATGCCTTCGTGCTCGAGCAGGCGCTGCACGAAATCCAGATCGCTCTCGTCGTACTGCACGCAATATTCGCGCGACGGGTACGACCCTTGCAGCCGCTTCTCGAATTTCGCCGTTCCGTATTTCGAGAAGATCTTTTCGACGATCTCGACAGCGGTCATGTTCTGAAAGATCCGGCAATCGGTTGCATTGCCGAGGAACCAGAGCCACGGCCTGACGATCGCTTCGTAGTAGGCCAGCCGGTCCTCGATGCGGGTCAGGCGAAACTCGGACACCAGGCCGCTGAACCAGCGTTTCGGATCGGATTCGCCTTCGACCGAAACCACGCCCCCCAGCATCTTCAGCGGATCGATGTCGGAGTTGGGCCCGACGAACCCGACAGTATAGGCAAAGCAGCGGCTGATCTCGTCGCGGCCGACAAGATGCGTGAAGGTCAGCTCGGCGCCGACCGGTGTCTGCACAACCGTGGCACGTTCGTTCGGCATGGGTCGTGCCCCTCCTGGACGCGGCCGCCGGCGCGGTGAATTTGAAGTTCCCGCCATCTACCGGGAATTTTTCCGACCCGCCGCACCAGGCCATGTTGAGCCTACCACATGTTGTCGCGCCGACCAAAGAGGAGGCACGGCGGAAAAACCTTACCATGTCGACGCATCGCCTCGAAACGCTGCTGTCCTGTTGGATGTGCAAACTGCTAGAATGTGGAGTATCGGTCAGTGTTCGACGGCGATCCTGGATGTACATCAGTTTGCAAATCAACAATGTCGACGCCTTGCCTGCGGGCATCTCGACCGGCTACGCGGCGCGGGATCGCGGCTTCGAAATCGGACGCGATGCTTGCGACTGGACCTTGTCGGACCCCGACAAATTCATCTCCGGCCGGCATTGCGAGGTCCGCTACGAGGCAGGCGCGTTCTGGCTGCACGACGTCTCGCGCAACGGAACCTACATCAACGGGTCAAGCCGGCGCATGGCCGGCCCGCATCGGCTGGGCAATGGCGACCGCATGCTCATCGGCCGTTATGTCATCTTCGTCTCGATCGACGAGGAGCGCGCCACGACCGGCCATCCCAGCCACGGTTCGACGCAGCGCGAAATGCCCGTCGCGACAGGCCGGCCGCTGGAATTCGGAGATGGGCCGTTCTTCGATCCGGCGGAGCAACGGTCCGGGCAGCGGGTTCCACCATCGACATTCCCGTCGCAACCGCCTTTGCCCTCGACCAGGGATGAAGTGCTGCGGGAAATCGCGATCGGAGCCGGCATCTCGCCGGAATTGCTGCAATCGCGCGACCCGCATGAAGTTGCCGCCGAAATCGGCGCAGTGCTGCGGACGGTGGTCGAGGAACTGACCTTGCTGCTGAAGGCACGCGCGGCGGCGAAGATGCTGGCCAAGAGCACGCAGCGAACGATGATCAGCGCCGCCGACAACAATCCCCTGAAGTTCGTTCCGGGAACCGACGACATCCTGGAAATCATGTTCGCAAGGCGCCGAGCCGGCTATCTCGATGCCAGGCGCAGCATCGAAGATGCATTCCGCGATCTCAAGACGCATGAATTCGCCACCTATGCCGCCATGCAGGCGGCGCTGTCGCGGCTGCTTGACGACCTGTCTCCCGAAGCGATCGGAAGAAAGCTTCCGCCGACGTCGTTCTCGTCGAAAAAGAGCCAGGCCTGGGACGCTTTTGTCGCGACCTGGCGAACCATGGAGGAAGCACACGAGAACGGCATGCTGGACATATTCCTGGCCTATTTCAGCGAAGCCTATGCCAAGGCCGACAAGCAGAAATAGGCGCTACAGGGGAGCGTTGCAGCCGACGAAGATACCTCTTCGGCGCGCGGCATCCGGTTCCAATCGAGAATTTCCGGGATTACGATCGCATACGACAATTCGCCAAGCGGGTAAGCCTGATCGACCTGGGGGTCTGCGGCAAATGTCATCTTACGGCAGGATAGCAAGTTTTAGTCTGCCTTCCTCAAGACAGAGCCCTGACCCGCAGGGCTTGCCTTTGCTTTACCTGACCGCGAAAAGCTTTGCGCCTGACCGGCAAGAGCGGGGGCGTCAGGCGCGGACGGACGATCGGCCATGAACTCGAAGGACGATCCTTTCGGCCCGGCGGGCAAGACCGTCATTCGCGCCACGCCACGGCGTGAGCGAAAGCCGGCGCCGATCCCACAGGAGCCCGCCGAGGATGGCGGGCAACCCTCGCCGGTCAAGGACTCGACCGTGTTCGATCCCGGCGTCGGCCGGCATACGCCGCCGGGCTGGACATCCGGGACGGTGATCTATCAGGGAACGCCTCCCGCGGCCGCGCCGGCGCCGGCCCTGCGGCAGGAGACCCTGCTCAATGTCACGGACGGCGTCCGATATTCCGCGGCAAACCCGATCCTTGCCGCGGCCGCACCGTTGCTGATGCTGTTCGGCCAGTTCAGGCTTGTCCCCGTCGAGAGACAGGCGGGGCCGTTGGCCGAACATGTCGCTGAGGCGATCGACAAATTCGACAGGGCATTGGAGAAATCGGGCGTTGCCGAAGAGGATGCGCGGATTGCGAAATTTGTCCTCTGCGAAACAGCCGACGATCTCATCGGCAACCTGCCCTGGCCACGCAAAGACGCCTGGGCGCAGCACAGCATGCTGTTGCAGTTCTTCCACGTCGAACCCAACGGCACGGGCTTTTTCGAAGCGCTGAACAAGGTCCTGGCCAGCCCGGAGGCACACTACGATCTGCTCGAGCTGATGCATGTCTGCCTGTCGCTGGGGTACGAGGGCCAGTATCGCGGCCTGACACGCGAGGACACCAATCTCGAACGTGTTCGGCGCGACGTCTACGAAACGCTTCGCTATTTCAAGCCCCGCGCGGACGAGGACATCTCGCCTCGCTGGCAGGGCCTGGCGGCGACGATGTCGCAATCGTCGACACGCCTGCCGCTCTGGGCCGTTGCGGCAGCGGCAACGGCGCTGCTGACAGCGGCGTTTTTCGCACTACGGGTCTTCATCACCAATGAAGGCGACGCTACCGCTGGTGAATTGCTGGCACTCAACCCATCGACGCCGATCGCCATCGAGCGCGCCAGCGTGGCGCCGCTGGCCGAGCCGGTGACAGTCGCCCCGCCTCCCGCCACAACCACGCAGATCGATCGCATTCGCTCGGCACTGGCCAAGGACGTCGAAGCCGGCGGGCTGACCGTGGGCACAAAGGGCGACTTCATCGTCGTGGAAATCAACAATCTCCTGCTGTTCCAGTCCGGCAGGGCCGATGCGAAGCCAGAATTCCAGCCCATAGCCGCCGATATCGCAGCCGCCCTGGAACCCGAGCGCGGACCGATCAGGATCGTCGGCCATACGGACAATGTGAAGCCGCGAAAATCGAGCCCGTTCAAGTCCAACTTCGACCTGTCCGTCGCCAGGGCGAAGGCCGTCGAAACGATGATGGCGCCAAAGTTCAGCGATCCCTCGCGACTGACGGTCGACGGCAAGGGCGAGGACGAGCCGATCGCCGACAATGCAACACCGGAAGGCCGCGCCAGGAACCGCCGTGTCGATGTGATGATCGCCAAGGAGGAAACATTGTGAGCACGGCCGGTTGGAAGCGCCGATGACGCGTTGGCTGCTGCGGATATTCAGCATGATCGCGCTGGCCGGTTTTTCGGCGGCAGTGTGGTTTGCTGGACCTTTGATCCGCTTCGCCGATAGCCGTCCTCTCGGGCCCGTCTGGCTGCGCGCGGCAATCATCGGCGTGATCGTGGCGGCCGTGGCGCTGTTCTATGGATTGCGTTTCTGGCGGATGCGCAAGGCGCAAAAGGCGCTGGAGACGGTCGTTGCCCGCAACGACGACAGGGATAGCGACTCGCAGGTGCTCGAGGCGCGCATGAATGAGGCGGTCGCCGCGCTCAAACGGTCGAGCGGCAAGCGCAATTTCCTCTATGAGGTCCCCTGGTACATCATCATCGGGCCGCCCGGCGCAGGCAAGACAACGGCACTGGTCAATTCTGGCCTGAATTTTCCGCTGGCCGGTTCGGGTGATGCCCAGCCAGTCGCCGGTGTTGGCGGAACACGCGCCTGCGACTGGTGGTTCACCGACCAGGCCGTGCTGATCGACACCGCCGGACGCTACACGACGCAGGATTCCAATGCTCAGAGCGACAGCAAGAGCTGGCTCGCCTTCCTGTCGCTGCTCAAGAGATACCGCACGCGGCAGCCGATAAACGGCGTCATCCTGGCGATCAGCCTTGCCGATCTCATCGGCCTCGACGACCAGCAGCTTGACGCTCACGTCGTCGAGATACGCAGCCGTCTGCGGGAAATCCACGAAACGCTCAAAATCCAGTTTCCGGTGTATCTGCTGTTCACCAAGGCCGATCTTGTCGTCGGGTTCATGGACTATTTCGGCGGTTTCGACGAACCGCGCCGGCGCAAGGTCTGGGGCGCGACATTCCAGACCACCGATCGCACCAAGAACATGGCCGCCGAGGCTCCGGCCGAATTCGATGCGCTGGCAAGACGCCTGGTCGAGGAGATGCCTGACCGCCTTCAGGAAGAGGCTGACCCGGTCGCGCGCATATCGGCCTTCGGTTTTCCGGCGCAGTTTGGCGCGCTGAAGGGCCGAGTTGCCAGTTTTGTCGCCGGCCTGTTCGATCCGGGCCGCAGCCAGGTGAATGCCAGCCTGCGTGGGCTCTATTTCTCGTCAGGCACGCAAGAGGGGACGCCGATCGATCAGGTGCTGGGTGCGATCGGCCGCAGCTTCGGCAGCAATTCCCGCGCCCATCTTTCCGGAAGCGGCAAAAGCTTCTTTTTGCATGATCTGCTGACCGGCGTCATTTTCGCTGAATCCGGATGGGTCTCGTACGACAAATCGGCGGCAAGGCGGGCGGCGATCGTCCGATTTGCCGGGCTTGGCGCCATCGCGTTGATCGCGGCGGCGGCCCTCGGCACCCTGGCCCTGAGTTTCACTGCCAACAGGTCGCTGATTGCCTCGACCACGCAGGCCATGGGCCAGTATCGCACGACGGCGGACCCGCTGCTCAAAAACACCGAGGTCACCGATGTCGACCTCGAAAACGTCATCGGTCCGCTCGACCAGTTGCGTGACCTGCCGGCCGGGTTCGAAACCGGCGACGTGCCGACACCGATCGAGGAGACGTTCGGCCTCAGCCAGCGGGAGAGACTGCTTTCGGCATCCAAAACGGCTTACCGGCAAGCGCTGGAACGCATGTTCCGATCACGCCTGCTGATCCAGGCCGAACGGACGATCCAGGCCAAGATGGCCGATCCCGCCGCGCTCTACGAGCCGTTGAAAATCTATCTGATGCTCGGCGGCAAGGCGCCGAAGGTCGACGACGCATTGATCGTTTCGTGGATGAAGCAGGATTGGGAGCAGAACCGCTATCCCGGCGAAAACAACCGCGCGGGACGCGAGCAGCTCGAAAAGCATTTGCGCGCCATGCTCGCCCTGGACGACGCCTACGATCCGGTTTTCGAACTCAACCAGCCGCTCGTCGAAGCCGCTCAGCGCTCGCTCGGGCGCATGAGCCTTGCCGACCGCGCCTCCGCCTTGATCAAGTCTGCGGTGTATTCGGCAGCGCTGGAGGATTTTTCCGTTTCCGTCAAAGGCGGACCGGAGGCGCAGCTGCTGTTCGAGCGTGTCGACGGCGGCGATCTGTCAGGCCTTCGTGTTCCGGGCCTCTACAGCTGGGCCGGCTTCAACCATTTCTATCTCGGGCAACTCTCGCGCATTGCGCAGACGCTTGTCGACGACCAGTGGGTGCTCGGCGGCGGCGGCGAACAGGGTGGCATCGATCAGGAGCTGCTCAAGCTCGGCCCCGAACTTCTCGATCGCTATGGCAAGGAGTTCGCAACGGCGTGGAACAGCGTTCTCGACGGGTTGAAGTTCAAAGCGATGTTGAAGGACAAACCGCACTATATCGCGCTTTCCGCCGTCGCCTCGCCCAGCTCGCCGATCGAACAGCTGTTTACGGCGATCGCCGACGAAACCGCCCTGACGCGGGACGTTGCTTCCGGCAAGGAGCCAGGCGCCGGGGTTGAAGCCAGCACGGTTCAAGGCCAGTCGCAGGACGCAGCAAAAATGGCCAAGGGCCTGGCTCGCATCGGCATTCAGATCGCCACCGGAAAATCGCAAAGCCGTGCCGGCGCAGGATCGGCAGCAGCGCAAAACCAGAGCCCCGGGGCCAATATCGAAGCGCAGTTCAGGTCGTTCCAGGCCCTGGTGAGCGGTCCTGCCGGACGCCGACCGATCGATGCCTTGACGCAGAATTTCCGCGACATCTACCAGAGCCTGCAACTGGCGACCGACGTGCCTTCACAGACGGAACGCGTCAACGCCAACCTGCAGCTGCAGATAGCCACCCTTCGCGCCAATTCCTCGCGCCTGCCCAAACCACTCGCCAGAATGGTCAATGCGACGGCGGACGAGTTTGAAGGCAACGTCACGGCGACCTCGGTGGCGAATTTGAACCAGATGCTCGACCAGGCGGTCACGGCCCCTTGCGAGGCGGCGATCAACGGCCGTTATCCTTTCGCCGGCAATGGCGCCGAGGACATGGCGATGGCGGATTTCGGCAAACTGTTCGCTCCGGGCGGGCTGATGGACCGGTTCTTCGCGCAAAACCTCGCATCGCTGATCGACATGAGCGGTCAGGACTGGAGCTGGAAACAGGATGCGCGCTTCGGACGCGACCTGTCGAAGTCGACGCTGAAAAACTTCCAGCTGGCGGCCGAAATCCGCAGCGCCTTCTTTCCCCAGGGCGGTTCGGCGCCTTCGGTCAGCATCACCTTCACGCCGTTCTCACTGCATGGCGATGCCGATGCGGCGGTGCTCGATGTCGACGGTCAGACCGTCCAGAGCAACCAGGCGAGCAACGCGCCGAGCACCTTGACGTGGCCGAGCGGCGCGGCTTCCGGATCCGCCAGCCTGAGCCTGACGCCGGAGATGCCGGGCCGCGACTCCAGCATCAAGTTCGAAGGGCCATGGGCGCTGAAGCGGCTCATGGATAAGGCGACCATCACCGGCACCGACAACAATGTCGAAGCGCGCTTCGTGATCGGCGGGCGCGACGTCACCTATACGATCCAGACCGGCTCCGGCCCCAACCCGTTGCTGCTTCCGGCACTTTCCGGATTCAGCTGTCCGAAGGCGTTTTGAGATGGGCTTCGCGCTTTTCAACGCGTTGACGCCCTGCATGAGCCGCAGGCGCCCAGACCTTAATTTCGATACTTTAATGGCCGAGCCTGTGGCAGACTGGCGTGAGCGGGCGCCGGGGAGTGCGCCGCAGAGGACGCGTGAGACGCGTTTGGTGGCAAGGTGAGCGATGTCGCCCTTCCCTTTGACAGTTTCGGCGTGAGCCACAAGGGCTGTGTCCGCGAGGTCAACGAAGACAACTATCTGCTCGAGCCACGCACCGGGCTTTGGGTGGTGGCCGACGGAATGGGCGGACATGATGCCGGAGAGGTCGCCTCGGCCAGCATTGTCGACCACCTGGCCACGATCGGCATCGCAAGCTCCGCTCCGGACCTGCGGGCGCGTTTCGAGGACAGGCTGAGCAGGGCCAATGCCGAGATCCGCAGCATATCGGAATCGCGCGGCATCACCATCGGCTCCACGGTTGCCGCCCTGTTGGCGATGGACGGACGGTTTGCCTGTCTATGGGCTGGCGACAGCCGGGTTTATCTGATCCGCAACGCCGCGATCTCGCAGATTTCGAAGGACCACACCGAAGTGCAGGAACTGCTGGATCGAGGCATGATCAGCGCGGCCGAGGCGCTGACCTGGCCACGCCGCAATGTCATCACGCACGCGGTCGGCGTCAGCGACGAATTCGTCATCGATTTCCAGCAGGGCGAACTGATGCCGGGGGACATTTTTGTGCTCGCCACAGATGGGCTGACGGCACATGTCACCGACGCCGAGATCGAGGCCGCGGTGGTGTCGGCAACGCCTCAGGTGGCCTGCGAAAACCTGCTGGAAACGGTGCTGGCGCGGGGCGGAACGGACAATGTCACCATTGTGCTGGTGAAGATCGGAAACGGGCGCAATGGACAATCGCTCCACCCTGATCTGTCCAGAGCGGAGGGCTGAGGCTGATGAGCGCCGACGACAAGACGCGAATATCGCCGCAGGTGGCCAACACCGCCGTCGGCACACAGCTCAGCGGCATCTACGAACTTGACGAACGGATCGCGTTCGGCGGCATGGGTGAGGTCTACCGTGGCCACAACATCCAGACCGGAGACCATGTCGCCATCAAGATCGTGCTGCCCGAGTTTGCCCGCGACCAGACGATCCTGTCCTTGTTCCGCAAGGAGGCCTCGATCCTCAACCATCTGTCGCATGACGCGGTCGTGCGATACCACGTCTTCACCATCGATCCCGGGATCGGCCGTCCCTACCTCGCCATGGAATTTGTCGACGGCGAGTCGCTGTTCGACATCATGCGACGGGGGCCGATGCCGACGGAAGAGGTGCGCAAGCTCTGCCATCGCCTCGCATCCGGCCTGGCCGCCGTGCATCAGGCCGGAGCAATCCACCGCGATCTCTCCCCAGATAACATCATCCTGCCGGGGGGGCGTGTCGACCGCGCAAAGATCATCGATTTCGGCATTGCGCGATCGGCGACCGTGGGCGGGGAGACGCTGATCGGCGGAAAGTTCGCGGGAAAATACAACTACGTTTCACCCGAGCAGCTCGGGCTGTACAGCGGCGACGTCAGTGAACAGTCCGACATCTACAGCCTTGGGCTGGTGCTGGCCGCCGCCCTGCGCGGCAAGCCGATCGACATGAGCGGATCGCAGTACGAGATCATCGAAAAGCGCCGGACCGTTCCTGATCTCTCCGACATCGACGACGATTTTCGTGGCATTGTCGAAGCCATGCTGCAGCCGGATCCGCAAGACCGGCCGGTCAGCATGGCTGATATCGCCAGGATGACGCGCGGCGAAGACGAGGCGACAACGCCGCCGCCATCCAGGACACCTCGCGACCGGCCGGCTTTGCCGGCGGCGGGACATACCCTTATTCCTGATCCCCGAGCCCAGCCCCAGCCATCCAATGTCGCCGGACACAGCGCGCCTGTGGCAACGGACCCGGGCGAGCAGCGCTTCGTCCCGCATGTCCGGCCAGCGCATCTGTCCGAACCGAAGCCTTCGCCGATCGCCGGCCCGCCGCGTGTTCGCGCAGCGGATGTCCCCGGAAAACCCGCGAAGACCCGAACCATCGCGATCGCTGCCTTGGCGGCGCTGGCTGTCGCCTCAGGTGCGGGCCTGTATCTGAGCGGCTTCATGACGCCGGCGACGCCGACTGCCGGCAAGACATCGCTTTCGCCCGAACCATCGAAGCCTGTAGCGGAAACGTCAAAGCCGACCTCGACGGACAAAGTCGCGAGCGCCCCGGAGCCGGCAAAGCCGGTTCCGCCCGCGCAGCCGGAGGCCAGCGTCCCGCCGTCTGAAAAACAGCCAGAGGCAGAGGCGGCTCAAAAGCCGCAGCCGGCAAAGCCCGCTGAGGCCCCCTCACCGGCCGAGGAACCCGCGAAGCCGCCGGCAATGGCAGCGCAAACGGAGGCGAGCGCGCCACCGGCCGTAAACCAGGCAGATGCCAAGACCGTGCAAGCGCCGGAGCCGGCGAAGCCCGCTATTCCCCCGCAAACCGAGGCACCTGTGAAGCGGCCCGCCACGGAGACGCAGCAGCCGTCCGCAAAGACATCGCCTGCACCCCAGCCGGATACGATCGCCAGCAACGGTCAAACTTCGGCTCCATCGCCTGAGACAGCTCCAGCCCCGCCAACCGCGAAGATTTCAACACCGCCGCCGGCCCAGCAAGAGGCCGTGGAGACCCCTAAGCCCGAGCCGCAGATCAGCCCGCCGGCAGCGCCCAAGGCGACCGTGCCGGCGCCCACTGCGAGCCAGACGGATGCCGCGAACGCCGAGGGCCAAAACGCGTCGTCACCGCCGGCCAAACAGCCGGACCAGGCTGTCGTCGCGTTGAATGTGCCCAAACCGGCGATCCCCCCGGTCGTCGACGACATCGCGCAACGTGTCTCCTGGGTTCGCGACTTCGGCGGCGGCGACTGTTTCTATGCCACCATGACGTCGTCGACCGACAAGGCCGCTGCGATCGAAGGATTTGGCACGGCGGTCCAGCCATTCGAGCGAATGCTCGGCGATTTCCAGGCAAAATTCCATGTCGAGCCGGACATCAGCGTTCGCCTCATTGAGCCGAGCCAATGCGAAGTCACCAACTTTCTGCGCTTTCTCGGGCAGGCCACGGCCGACAAGCCGCAGCTTGTTCTCGACCGGACATCGGTGCCTGATGGTACGCCGATCAGCGGCACGCTGGTGACGCGCGGCGGGCTCATTTCCAGCGTGCTGCTGATCGATCACAAGGGCATGGTGTTCAATCTCGACGACCGCATCGTCGCACAATCCGACAAGGCTACCTTCAGCATTCCGATTGGCCTCGGCGCCGCCGACAAGGCGGCCGGGAAGGCCGTGCCGCAGATCATCATGGTGATCACGGGCCCGCAGGATATTCAGGCGGCTGCCTTCTCGACGCCGACGCCAGCCTCGGCGCTGCTGCCCAAGATTCTCGAAGAGATCGAGACCGACGGATCGCAATTTTCAGCCACTGCCAAGTATTTCCGGCTCGGCGGATAGCATGGGCGCCCGATGGAACTCCGCCGCGCGTGTTTGCCTCATTCGTCTGCCGACCTGCCCGTAGAGCAGCATGATTCGGCTCGAGCCGTGCTTGCCCTGACGGGCCGCATGAAGCTTGCGGTCGTGGCAGGAGCGGCACTGCTGGCCGTTCTGACGTCCGGCGAAGCGCGCGCCGAATTCACGGTCTGCAACCAGACGCTCGACGTCGTCAATCTCGCGGTCGGCCAGAAGGTCGACAATGCGGACCAGACAGACGGCTGGTGGACCATCGGCGCAAATCAATGCGTGAACGTCATCCGCGAGGAACTGACGAACCGCTACATCTACATCTACGCGACGGATGTGTTCGGCCATGCGATCCTGACCGGGTCGACCGAGATGTGCATCGAGCGGCGGCGTTTTTCGATCCGCGGCATCGACGAGTGCTGGCAGCGCGGCCACATCGCGGCGCAATTTCTCGAAGTCGATACGCTTGAACAGGTGCGGTGGACCTTCTTCCTGACCGGAAGCAATCCGTGACCCACAGTATCGACACCAGCTTCAGAGAGAAAAAGCAGGCGCGCGCCGCACTGCGCCGGCGCACGCTTTGGCGCCGGCTCATTGCTGGGTTCGCCGTAATTGCCCTGCTTTCCATCGCCGCCGGTTTCTACCTCACCGCGGACTATTGGTCGTTCGGCGACGAAGACGAGGAGTTGCACGCGGTCGAAGGTGCGGACGATGTGCCGGCCGATGCGTCGGTCTATGTGCCTGCCATCATCGATCTGGCCGGAGATCCGATGTGGATCACGCTTGCGCCCGATGCCGACACAGCAAGCAAGGGCCATGCGGTAGCGCGCCCGGCCGAGCTCGACAGTTCCGGCGCCTCGCCGCAGATCGAGATCCTCTCCGACGTGATGCTGAGTGCCAGCGAAAAGTTCATGACGACGATCCCGTCGACGCAGGAGGACTTCGCGTTCTTCCAGGCACAGCGGCGGACCGCCCCGACATCTCCGGCTGCCGCACCCACCGAGCAGGCCGCTCCGCCTGCCCCGGCGATGGCGCCGGACGACCAGCAGGGCGACCTGGATAATGACCTGGCCGCATCCGATGCGAGCGAAGCTGCGGCCGGTTCGGCGCCAAAGCCGGATGCCGACGACCCGGAGGCCGGCTGGGGAGAAACCATCGATCAGGGCGAGGCAGCGCTGCCCACCTTCAAGAAGACCCAGATCGAGAACAATACGACCGTCGCAACCGTGACCAGCGAGTACCAGCGCTTCGAGGCGACTGAAGACACGTTCGTGAAGATCCTCAACGACCGCAGCCTGGACAGCGTTGCGCTCGATGCACATTTCTCCGCCGACGATGCCAAGCTGGCCGGCGAAGCCCTGAAGGCGCTCTTCAACCGGGACGGCCTGGAACCGGGTTATGTCGTTGCCATGCGCGGATTCCGGCCGAACCGCGAGACGACGACGATGTCGCTCATGCAGGTCTCGATCTACGCCAAGAATGTCTTTGTCGGCACGCTGACGCGCAACGCCGCGGGCGCCTTCGTGTCGGGTGTCGATCCCTGGGTGCGCGAGGACCTGTTCAACTATTCCGGTGCCGATCAAGGCGGGCCTAAGCGGCAATACCGCCTGCTCGACGCGATCTATTCGACGGCTGCGCGCAACAAGGTTCCAACCGGCGTCATCGGCGAGGCGATCATGTACCTGTCGCGAGGACAGGACCTCGACGCTTTCGCCAGCGAGGACCAGCGCCTGGTGCTGATCTACTCGCAGACGCCGCGCGGCAAGGAAGAGACGTCCGGGCGGGTGCTTTATGTCGGCGTCCAGGGGGGTGAGAAGACCATCGACTGTTTCGTCTTCCAGCAGAGCGACGGCCAGTTTGCCTGCGTCACGGGTGATGACCAGGTCCGCTCGCTGACTGTCGCCAACGGCATGGTCACGCCGGTGAACGGGGTCATGACGTCGACCTTCGGTCCGCGCAAGCATCCGATCCTCGGCGTCGTTCGTATCCACAAGGGTGTCGACTGGGCAGCCCCTGTCGGCACGCCGATCATGGCCGCCTTCGACGGCGAGATCAGCTTCCAGGGTGATGGCGGCAGCTATGGCAATCTGGTGAAGATTTCGCATGCGAACGGGCGTGAGACGCGCTACGCGCATATGCAAAAATTCGCCATTGCCAGCGGCGTCGGCACCAAGGTGAGGGCCGGCGACGTCATCGGCTATATCGGCACCACCGGGCTTTCGACCGGCCCGCATTTGCATTTCGAGCTCTACCAGAACGGCGAGGCGATCGATCCGCTGGGGACGGCCCCCAGGGTCGCCACCTATGATGCCGGCAATTCTGGCAATTCTGGCAATTCCGGCAATTCCGGCGATGTCGCTGTCGAAACGCTCACCGAGCGTATCGTTCATGTCGAAAGCGGCGGCAGCGCCCGCGCCAAGAACCCGAATTCCTCGGCGACCGGCGCCGGCCAGTTCATAACCAAGACCTGGATCCGGATGATGAACACCTACCGGCCGGAACTTGCACGCACGCTGTCGACCGCCGACCTGCTCGCCCTGCGCTACGATGCCACCATCTCGCGTGAGATGGTGCGCAATCTGGCGCGCGAAGGCGAGGCCTATCTGCGGGCGCGCGGTCACCAGATCACAGCCGGCCGGCTCTATCTCTGTCATTTCCTGGGCATGGAAGGCGCGCATCAGGTGCTGTCGGCGCCAGGCTCGGCGCAACTGAGTGCCGTGCTGGGGGCTGCCGTCATCCAGGCCAACCCGTTCCTCACCGGCAAGACAGCCAGCTATGTGGTGGACTGGGCCGAAAGGAAGATGGGCCAGAAGCTCAGCCGTGTGGCCACCGACGCCACCCCGCCGCCGCCGACCACGGAGATCCGCCAGACATCGCCGGAGTTCGAAAAATACAAACAGGCTGTCACCGCCCTCATCAGCTCGATTCAGAATACGCTTTGAACCCGCCTCCCACAGCATCAGTCGCTCTGGCTATTGGTGTCACTATTTTTCAGGCCTTTGTGAACCAAAGCCGCGGTCAGGATCACACACGTCCAGGAGCCACTTTTGGCACAGGCGACCCAGTCGCCGACGAAATTCAGCACCCTGGTGGGTAGAGGGCTGGTCCATGAAAACGATCACAGTCTTTCTGAGCGGGATTATCCTGGCTTTCCTTGCCGCTTTCGGCGCCGGGGCCGCCACGCCTGACGCCAAGCGCGTCGCGCTGGTGATCGGCAACAGCAACTATGTCCATGCGGTTACCTTGCCCAACCCCGCCAACGATGCCCGCCTCATCGCATCGACGCTGCGCAATGCCGGCTTCGAGGTGATCGAAGGGGTCGATCAGGACAATGCCGGCATGCACAGCCTCATCAGCCGGTTCACCGAGCAAGCCTACGACGCCGACCTCGCGGTCATTTTCTATGCCGGTCACGGCATGCAGGTCGACGGCAAGAACTACCTGATACCGGTCGACGCCGATCTGACGTCGCCGGCCTATCTCAAGACCCGCACCATTCAGATCGATGACTTCATGGCCGCGCTGCCGCCCGACCCGGCGATTGGCGTCATCATCCTCGATGCCTGCCGCGACAATCCGCTGGCGAGAACGCTGGCGGCCTCGCTGCCGAAAAGCCGCTCCACCTCGCTGGGCACTGGCCTGGCGCCCGTCGAAGCGAGATCGGACGGCGTCGGTACCGGCGGCCTGCTGATTGCCTATGCAACGGATCCTGGCGCCATCGCTTTCGACGGCGACGGAACCGACAGTCCTTACTCCACGGCGCTCGCCAGGCATCTGACCGAACCCGGCGTCGAAATCCAGAGCGCGCTGACGCGCGTGCGCGGCGAAGTGACCGAAACCACGCAAGGCCGCCAGCGGCCGTGGCATAACGCATCACTGGGACGCGAGGTCTTTCTTGGAAAACCCGTCGCAGCAGCAGCGCCGGCCGCAAATCCCGTAGCCGACGCATCCGCGACATCCGCCCCTGCCCCTGTCGCCAGTGACTCTCCTTCCTGGGAAGTCGAGCAACGTCTTTGGGATGAGGCTTCGAAGCACAATTCCGGTCCGTTCTACCAGGCCTATCTCGACCAGTTTCCGAACGGTCGCTTCGCCACCGTGGCGCGGCTGAACATCGACGAATTGAACGGCCCGAACGCTCAAAACCGGCAGGTCGCGGCACTCGATACGAACCAGGCTAACGCCGGTTCCGGCTCTGCCGTTCGCACCTCGGCCAGCGTTCCGGACGAGATGAAGCAGACGCCGGGCACCGAATTGACGGAAAGTGCGATCGGCCTCGACCGCCAGGGCCGCATTGACCTGCAGTTGCGGCTCGAAGCGTTAGGCAACGAGATTGGGCGCATCGACGGAACCCTGGGCTCCCAGACCCGCGAGGCGATCGGCATCTGGCAAGCCGATAACGGACTGCCGCAAACCACCTATCTGACGCGCGAGCAACTGGCGTTCCTCGTGATCCAGTCAGATCCGCAGATGGAAGCCGTGCGTGCCAGATACGCCGCCGATCAAGCCCCTGTGGCGCAGCCGAAAAAGCAGGTGGTGCAGAAGGCCCGCACGATGAGGCCCTCGGCGCAGAAACCCCGCAAGCAGCAGCAGGTCGTTTCGAAGTGGCGCAACCGCGAGACCATGGTGCGGCTGGATGATCCTCCGCCGCGCCGGCGCAACAACGACTTCCTGACAAGGGCACTGATCTTCGGTGCCGGTGTGGCCGTGGGTAGCGTGCTCAAGCAGTGACGCTTAGAGCAACTCACCGTTTCACGGAAACAGTGAATTGCTCTAACTCTTTGTTTTGACGCAATTCCTAAGGGAAAGCGCTACGCGCTTTCCTGGAATTGCTCTAGCACGCTACTGCGTCTTTATTCGCATTTCCACGCGGCGGTTAAGCGGATCGTACGGGTTGGGGCTGCGCGGATTCTTTTCGCCCATGCCGATCGCGTTGATGCGGGCGGGATCGACCCCACTGGCCGTCAGGAAGGCTGCCACCGATTTCGCTCGCCGTTGCGACAGGCCTTCGTTGTAATGCACCGTGCCGGTGGCGTCGGTGTAGCCTTCGACGACGAAGCTGAACGTGCTCAGCCGGCTGTCCTTCAGCGCCTTGGCGAACTCGTCGAGTTCAGCGCGCGCGGTGGTGTCGAGTGTGGCCGAATTCAGGCTGAAATTGATCAGCATATCGAGGCTGGATTTTTCTCCCGGCGCGTCTTTTGCCTTGGTCTTGCTCTTGCACTCTTCCTCGGTGCCGACGCAAATTCCTCGCGACTTGCCGAGATCGGCCGCGCCGGTAAAAAACTTCACGATGTCTTCTGATTTCTGAACGGGATCGGCGGAAGCGTGGGTCGAGAAAAACACGACCGCCAACACAAAGGCTGACCTGCCCCACTGCATAGCGGTTACTCCTGTTTGAGCATCCGATTTCGACGATCGTGACGATACCAAATTTCATGGCAATTGTCTGTCGATAAACGCTCGTGGGCATGATTGTGCCGAGGGGTGTTGCAGCGGTGCCGGTTGAGACTTGACCCGCGCCGCGCCTGAGGCTTGAGTGGCCAAGGCTTCTCGATGAAAGCGTGGCGGTCATGGCCAATGGGCTCCGATTCAAGACGGCGCGAGATCTTTTCACGGCTTGTCCCGCCATTGCCCGGGACATGCGAACCCTTCCAACCGAACAAAACTCGATCGCGTTTTGCCGCGAACTGCTGGCCGGGCGCGTTCCCGAAGAAGCGATAACCTTCTGTGCCTACCTGCTTGCCGAGCGGGCCGCTGTCTGGTGGGCGCATGAATGCCTGAGCCATCTGACCGAGCTGTTCGATGGAACCGATCGGGAATTGCTTGCGCATGTTGGTGACTGGGTGGGTGAGCCGGACAATCCCCGCCATCAGGCAGCCGTCAGCGCAGCGGCAGTGACAGCACCGACAACGCCGGTCGGTTGGATTGCGCTCGCTGCGGGATGGCGGGACAATGGTTCGGCCATGGCCGCGACGATGGCACCGGCCTTGCAACCATTTCCTGCGCAACCATTTCCTGCTGCCCACGCAGTCAATGCCGGGATATTGGCCGGACTGGCCCGTGTCGCGCTCGCGGACCGGTTTGCCGTTCTTTCGGCATTTGTCGAAATGGGCATCCAGATGGCCGAGATCGAGGCGCAGCACCAATCGGCGGATGCCTATTAGAGCAATTTCAGGAAAAGTGTGAAGCGGTTTTCCCGGGAAAAGCGCGTAGCGCTTTCCCTTGGGAATTGCGTGAAAACAAAGAGTTAGAGCCGCCTACTTGCAGCCGCCTTGCGCCCATTTGGCCAGCGCCACCTTGAAGCGTGTTCCCAGCGGATGTTGCAGACGCAAGACAGAGACATCGTTGGCGGCGAAATTTTTCGCCTGATCGCACAGCCGGGCCTCGTTCCATTCATGGCAGCCGTCGCAGTGCTTGCCTTCCCAGACCGACTTGTCCAACCCCTCCACCGGGCTGAACAGGGGCTTACCCTTGATCAGTTCGGCGATGCTCTTGCCGTCGATTGCAGCATCGCCGAAGTCGATCGGATGGTTGAAAAGGATCGGGGCGTCCGATGCCAGCTTGGGGATTTTCTGGCGCAGCACATCGAGCGCGAGCTGATCGCCACTTTGGCCTGACGCACCGGCCGCGCCGGTGTTGCGCGCTTCGGAGCCACCCTCGGTCTGAGGTGTGCTCGCCTCACCCACGATCAATGGCGCATTGAGATCGACCTTGTGCAGGACGACCTCCGTGGTCAGCGAAACGTTGAGCCAGGGGCGCTGCTTGCCGGCGGTTGCCTTGAAGACGTCACCGGTCACCCGGTTCATCGCCTCTGTGATGGAGACGTTGGTTTCGCCGATGTGCTGAAGCAGTGCAGCGGTGAACGGCGAGTGCTCGCCCGACCCGTCATAGGCGAGTTGATTGGGACTGGCGGCGAAAGCGACGAGCGTGCCGGCGCCACCATTCTCGATCGGGATCTCGGCCAGGCCGCTCATCGCACCATGGACGCCCGCAGTCTTGGCCAGCACTTCGGCAAGAGGATTGTCGCGGCAAGCGTCGAGAAGCACCAGCCTGATGCTGGTCTCGCGCGACATCTGGCGCAAAACGAAATCAACCGACACAGCCTCGAAGTCGAGGGAAGTTTCGTCCTCCAGGGCGGCGTCGACCGGAAGCAGGTAGTTCTTGCCCGAAACCTGCAAGCCGTGGCCGGCGTAGAAGAACAGCGCGATATCGGCGCCGCGCACCTGTTTTGCAAACTGGGCGATCGTTGCCTGCGTCTGCGATTTGGTCTGGTCGAATCCGGAAACCACCTCGAAGTCGAGATTCTTCAGGCGATCGGCCATGGCCTGGGCGTCGCGCACCGGATTGGCGAGAGGTGCTGCGTGCTGATACTGGGCGTTGCCGAGGACCAGGGCGACGCGGCGCTCGGCGCTGGCGGCCGTCACAGTCAACAGCAGGGCGAGCACCGCCAGTCCGGCGGCGCGAAAGAGGCCGCCGCAGCGGGCGATCAGACCGGACCTCACCGCACCCTCAGAGCTTGGTCGCGGAAAACTCGATCCGCCGATTGAGCGCCTTGTTCTTGGGCGTATCGTTGGCGGCAACCGGCCGCTCCTCGCCATACCCGGTCGCCGTTATCTGCGTGCGCGGAATGCCCGCGGCAACAATGGCATCGGCGACCGCCTGGGCTCGCCGTTCAGACAGTTGCTTGTTCGCCTCCGGCGAGCCGTCGGAATCGGTGTAACCGGAGACCTCGACCTTGAGGCTCGGGCATTTGCCGACGACACCTTCGACCTCGGTCAGCAAGGGACGGCTTTTCGCATCGAGCCGCGCACTGGCGGGCCGGAAGTAGATGGCGCCGGTGCGCGAGAGCACGGCGAACCTGTTCAGGCATTCCTCGTCGCTGAAGTTCGCCTTGGCGGCATCGGTGGCAACTGGGCCAACCTCGGCCGAACTCGCCGCGGCGGTCGGGGCGGCGGCCGGCTTGCTGCCGTCGGCGGTGAAGACGAAATCGAACGACACCGAGGCGGTGGGCACGATGTTGGTGACATTGGCCGCCTGCTGCAGCTTGTCGACGTTCGGCAACAGGCCGAAATCCTCGACATGGACAGCGACCGGTGCCTCCGAAGCAACCGACACCATGGTGTCGCTGATCATGGTGACGACGACGCTGGCCTCGAGATCCTTGTCGACGCCGTGCAGATTGAGGCGGAACGGCAAGGTTGCCTTCACCCTGCGCTTTGTCGCCAGATCGGCGAACGCGGCGGGATCCACCTTCGCCGTCAGCTCGGCGGTCGGGTATTTGAATGTCTCGAAGAACAGGAAGCGCATGCGAACATTGCGCAGGTCGACGCCGGTATCGACCGAATTGAGGTCGAACGTGACCTTGGCATCACCCGCCGCGCTCAGCGTGCCGGTGATGTTCCTGATCTTGTTGGTCTCGACGATCGTGTTCTTCTTGACCGACTGGTAGGTGATCACCGAAGCGGCGGGATCGAGCGTCCAGTTCGGCGCGGCGCTCGCGGCTTGCGATCCGAGCAACAACAGGCCGGATAGCGCGACGATCAGGCCAAGAGCTCTTGCTGCAGGGCCTTTCGACGCTGTGTTCCACCAGAATGCGACGACTTCGTACATGGAACGCCCCTGCCCAGGACAACCGTTTCGATACGACACCACAAGCTCCCCAGATTGCGGTATCAAGGTCTGTTGAAGAACTCACAATCCGCCGAGACAGAACAGGAACAAGAGTGAAAATCCGTCCCAGCAGCAGGCACCTTCCTCATCCGAATGTGCAAACTACCTCAGAGCCGAACCATCCGCAATGAGTGTCGAACCGCCCCGGCGTGGCTGTCTGGCTCCGAGCTTCAACTTTTCTTGAAACAGAAGGGGCCAGCAGGGCATCTCGTGTAGCAGCCACCTGCTACCAACGATGTGAATTTCGGCGCTACCTATTGTGAATGGCGGATCTGGCGATGGCAGTGTAGGATTCGTTGCAAATAAGAATGGCCGTGTCCACGGCACTGCCAAACCAACGAATCTGGGAGGATTCATGGTCGAGATCATCTCCAAGCGGGACGGCCCGCGGCGTGAGGATGCTCAGGTCAAACGACTGATCGAGCAGAACCGCTCCACCATCACTCGACTTGCCGACCAGATCAGCGGTGGGGGCTACTCCGCCTCCAGGCAGCCGCGCCAGCAACCCAAGGCAGAAGGGCTGATCATCCATGTCGGCGGCAGCGCTGCAACCGCTACCGAAGCAAGCCCGTCCATCCGCGTCACCATGAACGGCCGCGTGATCTCGAAGGATCAGAACACGGGCCGCCAGCTTCATCATATCGGCGATGTCCGCAACCGCGATGGCGACCAGGTCTTCGTGCTGGCAACGAAGCAGAATGGCTTCTTGTCGCCGGTCGACGAAACCATCGCCGAGGCGCTCGCCGGGCTGGACGGGTCCCGACTGACCGCGACCTATACCGAGGAGCAGCTTGCGGCCGACATCGGCGCGAAACTCGGCATCGACTGACCGGCAAGCTGTTGGGCGCGGCTCTGCACGCCCAATCCGCGACGGCATACAGAAATGGCATACCTCAAAAGGTACTGTGATGACTGAATGAGACACGCGAGCGGCCCCAATCCGATGAAAACCGATGCTCTTGCGACGCATGCGTCGATGGCCACCGGACGACTGGTTCTGGACAGGATCGACTATGATGAGCGCGCCACCATGCGCGCCTGGGAGAGTTTTCTTTCCGACGAGCCTACAAGCGCCCACGCTCCGGTTCACGTTCGCTCGCTGATCCAGGATTCCTGGTATCGCAGCGCCACCGGCGGCATCAACGCGCAAGGCATCGAAGCGCCGCTGAGCAGTGATCGCGACGAGATCGAATATCTGACCCGCGCCAATGCCGAGCTGCTTTCGGCGGCGCGCCGGTCGTTCGCCTCGCTTGGCCAGTTGCTGGACGGGACAGGCGCGATGCTGGTGCTCGCCGACAGCGACGGCGTCCTGATCGACGCCATCGGCGACAAGAAGACGCTGCATGACGGCATGGACATCCACCTCGCCATCGGCGGCAAATGGAACGAGGGCGCCGTCGGAACCAACGGCATCGGCACAGCACTTTGGACCGGTGAGCCGACTTTCGTCCATGCGGCCGAGCATTTCTGCGCCGGCATCAAATCCTGGACCTGCGCCGGCGCGCCGATCCGCGATCCGCTGGACGGCAAGATCATCGGCGTCGTCGACCTGTCGGGCTATTCGCCGATCTTCCGGCCGCACAACACCGCGCTTGTCGCGGCCACCGCCAGGCAGATCGAAAAGGCGCTGGCCGAGCAGCAGCAGGAGCAGCGAACGCGCCTGCTCGAAGCCTTCATTTCCTCAGCACCCAGCTATCGCCGGAAGGACGGACTGGTGATCGTCGATCATCGCGGCCGCGCCATCTTCTGCAACAACGTGCCCAATGGCGACACGACGGAGATGATGGACGGCCCGATGGAACCAGGGCGTGGCCGCTGGCTGATGAACCTGCCGGCGTCCGGCTCGGACACCGATCTAGCCAACGCGCTGCCGCCGCATTTGCGATCCTGCCACGTCACGCCGCTGAAGCTCGACGGCGACCTTCGCGGCGCGGCTCTGGTGTTCCCTTCGGTGCCGGCCGTCTCCAGCATGACGGTGATGCGGCGCGAGGAGAACAAACACCTGCGGGCAGCCGCGGCGATGATTGTCGGCGAAAGCGAAAAATTGCTGGCCGCCGTCGATATCGCCTCCCGGGTGGCCGGATCGAACGGCGTCACCTCGCTGCTGATCGAAGGCGAAACCGGTGTCGGAAAAGAGCTGTTCGCACGGCTTGTCCATGCCGGCAGCCGGCGCAGCGAAAATGACCCGTTCATCGCCATGAACTGCGGTGCGATCACCAAGGAGTTGTTCGGCAGCGAATTGTTCGGTCACGTCTCCGGCGCCTTTACGGGCGCTTCGCGCGACGGCAAGCCGGGCATCTTCGAACTCGCCAATGGCGGCGTGCTCAGCCTTGACGAGATCGGCGAGTTACCACTGGAAATCCAGCCTTTCCTGTTGCGTGTCCTGGAGGAGCGCGTGGTCCACCGCATCGGTGACTCACGGGGGCGGCCGGTGGACGTGCGGCTGGTCGCCTCGACCAATCGCGACCTCAAGCAGGAGGTCGCGGCCGGGCGCTTCCGCAGCGATCTCTACTACCGGATCGGCGCGGTCTCGATCCATGTCCCGGCGCTGCGCGATCGCGGCGACGACGTGCTGCTGCTGATCGAGCATTTCAACCGGCAGATCGCGAAGCTGGCCGGCAATGATCCGCTGGAGTTTTCAAACGAAGCACTCGATGCGCTGCTGGCCTATTGCTGGCCGGGCAATGTGCGCGAACTGAAAAACCTGGTCGAGCGCCTGCACATATTGGCGCGCGGCGGCACGATCGAACTGCAGGATCTTCCCGGGGAAATCAGTGCCGGCGATCGCGGCACCGTGGCCGGGCACAGCGACCATCCGGCAACCATGCTCGAAGCACCCGTATGTACCTTCGAGGACGCGGAGCGCAAAGCGATCAAGAACGCGCTTGCCGCGGAGAGCGGCAATCTCAGCAAGGTTGCGCTACGGCTCGGCATTTCACGGCCGACGCTGTACCGCAAGCTCGGCCAATACGGCATCCGGCGCGGTTTCCTCTGAAACGCAGCACAAAAGAAACCCATGGCATTTGCGCCATGAGTTGGGGAATTGTGCCTGTCAGGCCGGTGGCCTGCCTCCGGATGCCTCAGGGAACGATGACACCGCGGCCGGTGAACCGGCGGTTCTTGAAATCGTCGAGCGCGGTGTTGATGGTGGCTAGGTTGTATTCGGTGTAGTGCATCTTCACCTTGCCGTCGGCGTTGAGCTCCATCAGCTCGACAAGTTCGGTGAAATTGCCGACCAGGCTGCCGCCGATGTTGATCTCCTCGATGACGAGATGCGCGGTCGGCACGTTGATGTTGCCGCCATAGCCGACGACGAACAATTGCCCGCCCTTGCGCACCATCTTCCAGCAGATGTTCTCGACGCCGAGTTCACCGACGAAGTCGATGACCACATGGGCGCCGCCGCCGGTGATCTGGCTGACCTCCTCGACGACGTTTGGCCCACCATCGAGGATGAAATCGGCGCCCGAATTCTTGGCCAGCACCCGCGCCGCCGGTTCGCGGTCGACGGCGATGATACGGCAGCCCGAAATCGCGTGCAGCGATTGCAGCGCGATGTGGCCGAGCCCGCCAATGCCGAGCAGCACGCAGTAACTCCCCGGCCGCAGCAGCTTTGCGGCACGCTTGGCGGCGCGGTAGGCGGTGATGCCGGCGTCGGCCAGCGGCGCCACTTCGATCGGCGTGATGTTGGCGTTGAGCTTGATCAGCGAGCGCTCGCTGGTGATGAAATATTCGGCGAAGCCGCCATTCATGCCAAGGCCGGGGAACTGGCCGTTGTCGCAATACATGTCCTCGCCATGGCGGCAGTTGAGGCAGATGCCGCATGAGCGGAAGGGGTGGCAGATCACCGCGTCGCCGCGCTTGACCGATCGGACGCCGCTGCCGACCTCCTCGACCCAACCGGCATTTTCGTGGCCCATAATGTAAGGCAACAGCGTGCCCTCGGGGTCCATGGTCGGCTTCCACACGCCCTCGATGATGTGCAGGTCGGTGCGGCAAAGACCGGCGGCTCCGACCCGCACAATCACCTCGTCGGGCGCGGTGATGGTCGGCGCCTTGACCTCCTCGATCCTGAGCTGGATGTTCATCTTCGGATCGTATTCGTAGAGTCTGGCAGCTTTCATTGTCGTATCCCTTCAACGTAGAGATTGTCTGGGTCGAGATTGTCTGGATTGCTTCAGGCGCGACCGAGCTTTTCGGAGCCGCCGCCACGTGCCGGCCCGGCCGTCGGATCCTCATCCTCGGCAAGATCGCCAATAAGTGTTTCGGTGGTCAGGATCAGAGTCGCCACGGAGGCTGCGTTGGCGAGCGCGGTGTAGGTGACGCGGACCGGATCGATGATGCCTGCCTCGAACATGTTCTGATACGCGCCGGTCGATGCGTTGTAGCCGTAGCCGCCATTGATGCGGGTGACCTCGATCACCACGGCTTCGGGATCGGCGCCGGCATTGGCGGCGATACGCCACAGCGGCCGCGACAGGACCGAGCGCACCAGGCGCACGCCCTCGGCGACATCGCCATCGACGCCGGCCGCCACCTTGTCGAGCAGCGGCGCGATCTGGGCGAGTGCCGAGCCGCCGCCGGCGACCACGCCCTCTTCGGAGGCGGCGCGCACCGCATTCAAGGAATCCTCGATCAGCTGAATGGTCCGCTTCTGCTCGACCGGCGTGACGCCGCCGGCATAGAGGATCGCGGTGCCGCCGGAGAGCTTGGCCAGCCGCTCGCGCAGCTTGTCCTGGTCGATATTCGGTGGCGAGGCTTCATACTGCCGCTGCACCTGGGCGCGACGCGAGGCGATGGCCGCATGATCGCCACCGCCACGAATGATGGAGGTGTAGGACGAGCTGGTCTTCACCCGGTCGGCCGTTCCGAGATCCTCGGCGGTGACATCTTCCAGCCGGCCGCCGAGATCGCGCGCAATCACCTTGCCGCCGGTGATGATGGCCAGATCCTCCATCATCGCCTTGCGCCAGTGGCCATATTCCGGCGGGTGGACGACGAGGTATCGTCCCGGCCCCTGCTTGCCGAGCAGCGTCACCACCACTTCCGGCGACATTTCCTCGGATACGATCAGCAGCGGCCGACCGGCCTCATCGGCGATGCGGCGGACCGCATCGAGTTGCTCGGGCTCCTTGATCTTGAGGTCGGTCATCAGGATGTAAGGCCGATCGAGCACGGCCTCCATCTTCTCCTGGTCGGTCACCATGTGATGCGAGAGATAGCCGCGTTCGAAGGACATGCCCTCGACGACATCGAGCGTGGTCTCGGTGGTGACGCTGAAGTCCGTGGTGATGACGCCTTCGGCGCCCACCCGCTGATGGGCTTCCGCCACCAGTGCGCCAAGCTTGCTGTTGGTCGCCGCGATGTTGGCGACCGACGCCAGGATGCCGTTGCCCTTTGCCGGCTTGGCGGAAGCCTTGAGTGCTGCCACAACCGCCGCCACGGCAAGGTCGATGCCCTTGCACAGATCGACGGATTTCACACCGCGCTCATTCGCCTCGACGCCGCCCTGGATGAGCGCGTTGGCGAGCACGATGGCCGTCGTGGTGCCATCGCCGGCGATCTCGTTGGTCTGCATCGACACTTCGCGGACCACCTGCGCGCCCATGTTTTCGAAACGGTCATGCAGCTCGATCTCGGAGGCGATGCTGACGCCGTCGCGGGTCACCATCGGCGTGCCGATCGGCCGGTCGATCATGGCGTTCATGCCTTTGGGGCCGAGCGTCGGCTCGACGGCGGCGGCGAGCCGGAAGACACCGCGGGCGAGCGCACGGCGGGCCTCGGAATTGTGAAGCATTATCTTGGGCATGATTCCTCCTTCCGCCTTACGGGCGGGTTGTTGGTTAGGGGCCTCGTGCAAGGGAGGCCGTTGCTGCAGGCTCTGCTTCAGGCGGTCGGCGCGGTTCGTGCCGGCACGCGATCCATGATGAAATCGACCAGCGTCGGTTCGCCGTCGACCACATCCAGTTCCTTGTATCGGGTCTGCTTGAGCCCCCGGCACAGCGCGCCGTTGAACTCCATGTTGATGCGCACACCGCGCAGCTCGGCGAGATGGGCACTGAGCGCGCCAGGCGGGATGCGATGCCCGTCCCAGGTCACGAAGACGGGATCGTCAGCCCGGCGGTCGGGAAACCGCTCGAGCAGCGCCGCCCGGTATCGCGGCTTCTGTTTGGCCGCCTCGCCCGGCTCGAACCGCGCGACGTCATAGGCCGGCAGGTCCATGCCGAGGATTTCGCGATCGGTCAGACCCTGCGCCTTGAGGCCGCGCAGGACCGCCTCCTGACGCCGCTTGAAGGCCTTCATCGCGAAGGTTTCGCGCAAGCCGCCGAGATCCTGATCCTCGGCAAGCACGGCGAAGATGTCGCCGAACGCCTTGCCTTCCGCCATGCCGCGATTGACCTCGTCCGCGAACATGTGGTCGTGCAGCTTGACGCGATAGGCCGGCGCCCAGGAGAGCTGGTCGAGCGCCTTGCGAACGCCGTCCAGCATCAGGAACGCGAAGTTGGGCGAGCACCAGTAGGTCGGCAGGCGGAAGTCTATCTCCACGCTGCCGTCGCCCGTCACATCAGCCCGCTCGACAAAGCCCATCTCGGTGATGGGTTCGTCGAGCTCCGGGTCGTTGACCTCACCAAGGCGCCGCCAGAGTTCTTTCTGGCAGTCGCCCGAAACGCTGGCGGTTGCCATGGCCCCTACTCCGCCGCGATGCTGAAGGGCGAGCTGGCCAGCGCCTTCTTCTTGGCTTCGATATCGATGTTGTAGAGACGCGCGGCGTTGAGACCGAGGATCTTCTCCTTGATCTCGTCGGTCAGCTGCACGCCGCGTTCGGCAGCGATATCCTCGGGTATCTGGTAGGCCCAGAATTTCTCGACCAGCCAGCGCGGCGTCCAGATCGCGTAGTCGGAGCCGAACAGGATCTTCTCCGGTCCGAGCCAGAACAAAAGCTCAGCGATCACCTCGCCGAAATAGCGCGGACGCGCGTGGATGAAAGGCAGCGCCACCGCCAGGCCGCCATAGACATTGGTTTCCTGCGTCGCGATCCAGCAGAAATCGTCGAGGCGCGGCAGGCCGCAATGCTCGATGATCCAGTTGAGGCCCTGGAAATCCGTCGCCGCGTCATCGACGTCATGGACGTCGAACGCATCCTTCGAGAGCGGCAGGATGGTCGGGCCCTTGTGGACGTGGATGTTCCTGATGCCGAGCTTGTCGCAGAGTTCGAAGCACTTGTAGGCATCGGGATCGGTGAGCTTCCAGCCCTTGGAGGCGCCGTTCCACTCGGCCGTGTACATCTTCACGCCCTTGACGTCGTAGGTCTCCTTGAGGAAGTGGATGTATTCCAGCGCCTTCTCGCCATCGCGCGGATCGAAGGCGCCGTTGACGATGAAACGCTCGGGATAGCGCTTGGCCACCTCGGCGTTGCGCTCGATGGTGTTGAAGCCGGTTTTGTAGAAATCCTTGAGATAGGTCGACTGGACGATCGCCACATCATCGGGACCGTCGATGAACAGGTCGCGATAGAGATCGTCGGCGCTGTATTTCTCGAACTTGCTCTTCTCCCACAGCTGGTCCTTCGGGCTCAAGCCCGTGTGGTAGGCGTAGAAGCATTCGATGAACTGCTTGCCGTGGATGTTCTTCTGGTTTTCCGGGCTGCCGTCCCAGAAATGGGTGTGGCCGTCGACCACGAAAATGTCCTTGCCTTCCGGTGTTCTGTACATGGTTGCCTCCGCAGCAATCGCGTTGATCGGTTTGGCGCGCCGCACCCGGCGGCGCGCCGGATTTTCGTGGTGGCTATTCGATGTATTCGAACATCTCATCCATGTTGCCGAACAGGATCACGGTGTTGTCGTCGACGCGCACCATGCGGCCGTAATGGGTGGAGGTGTTGACCTCGAAGGTCTCGGCCGAAATCTCGCGGCCGAGATACTCGCCGATCGCATCCATCTTGAAGATCAGCTTGCCGTCGCCGTCGATGCGGATCAGCGCCGGCTGGTAGGTGATGGTCACCCCCGGCTTCTGGCCCATGAATTCGGCGATGGCGCGGGCCTCGACCGAGTCGTTCATGGTGACGCCGCACTGGTGCGAAATCGTCTGCTCGAAGGTGATGTCCTTCATCGCCTTGAAGATGTTGGAATGGGTTGCGTCGCGTGCAGATAGTGACATGACGATTTCTCCTGTTTCAGCGCTTGAGACCGAGTTCGCTGAGGATCTGGCCAATCCGCTCTTCGGATTTGGCGCGGACATCGGCGAAGGCGACCGGCTTGGAATGCGGCATCGACCAGATCGGCTGCAGGCCGGTGGCTGCCTTGTCGGCGAGCGCGCCGTGCTTCTTGACCCAGCCCTGGAAGAGCTTCTTGTTGGCGACGCCATGCTTCTCGTCATTGGCGAGGAGATGCATGAGGTCGATCGTGTTGGCGAGGTTGCGCTCGTAGTCGGCCTCGGCCGCCGAGATCACCGCCGGGGTGATGAAGTCATGGTTGGCGGCGGCGATCTGCATCAGGAAACCGGAGCGGAACACCTCGCCGACCAGCGGTTCGAAGACGATGTTGATGGCGAAATACTGCTCGAGATAATCGGTCGCGCCCATGATGGTCTCGACCGCTTCGCGTGTGCCTTGCCAGTTCTTGTCCTCGAGCCAGGCCTTCTTGCCGAGTTCGTCGTCCCAGCCGGGCAGGTCCATGCCGATCTCGGCAAGGTAGAGGGTGATGTCCTGGGCGAGTCTCAGCTTGTAGGACGAGTTGGTCAGCGTCGCGTTGTTGATCATCTGTGTGTAGCCGTAGCGCTGCGCCTGCATCAGCGAGGTGCCGAGCCCGAATTCGGCATGTTTCCAGGCGCCGAGATGCGTCTGCAGGATCTTGACCCAGGCCTTGTCGAAGGTCTTCGGGGTGCCCGACTTGCGCGCATTGTTGATGACGCTCTGCACCATCGTCTCGATCTTCGACTGGCGCTGGTAGTGCGTGCGCTCCCACTCCTGGTCGGGGGCGCGGAAGGCGTGCCAGTTGGAGCTCTGGGCGGCGGTGTTTTGCTTGACATAGGCGCCTTTGCCGTCGGCGAAGGAGATGATCCAGTCCTGGATCAGGTAGCGTTCCGGGTCGGGCTGGACGTCGACCGTCATGTCCTCATAGTGGGTGGCGCGCTGGCCTTTCGGGTCGAAATACCGGTATTTCCGGCTGTCGGAGTCGGCGAAGATTGCCGCGCCGGCGGCTCCGGATCCGACTGAACTCGAGGTTGCAGGCATAGTCTCTCTCCCTTGTTGCAGTTGTGGTTGGCTGTGGTGTCGGCCGCCCCTCAATGAGCCGGCGTTGCACCTGCCGAAGTGGTGAACTTGTCGAAGAAGATCCGCTCCGTTTCGAAACCGTTCATGAACAGCACCGGCTGCAGCGCATCGATCATCGGCGGCGGGCCACAGGCATGGACATCGCCCTGCCCGTCGACCGCCAGTTGCTTGAGCATGGCGTCGACGCTCTGGTGCACGAAGCCACGCTCGCCTTGCCATTCGGCGTCGTCATTGGCGTGCGACAGCACGGGAATGAAGGTGACGTCGGAATGATTGCCGACCAGCTCGGCGATCCTGTCGAGATAGAACAGGTCGTTGCGGGTGCGGGCGCCGTAGAAGAAATAGACCGGACGTTTCTCGCCGCTCTTCAGATGGTCGTTGAGGATCGACCAGATCGGCGACATGCCCGATCCTGCGCCGACCAGGATCAGGGGTCCTTGCCGTTCGTCGCGACGGAAACAGGTTCCGTAAGGTCCAACGACGGTGACTTCGGCTCCGGCGCTGATGCCTCCGGAATCGAGTTCACCTGAGAACTTTCCCTCAGGATATTTTTTGATGATGAAGGAGAGTTTTTCGGTTTGGTCCGGCGTATTTGCCATGGAGAACGAGCGCGTAATCGTCTCCCCTTTTTGCGTGGTAACCGTGATGTCGACATATTGCCCCGCCCAGAACTTCATTGGGGAGCCGAGTTCGATCTCGATGCCGCGAATGTCGTGGGTCAGGTGCTCGATGCGAGCAATCCGGCCCTTGTACGTTTTCACGGCGATCGCTTTCGCCAGAATCTCCTCGTCGTAGTTGAGGAGCTCGACTTCCAGGTCGGAGTAGGCGATGCAGCGGCACAACAGCACATGGCCGCTTTCCTTCTCCATGTCGTTCAGCGCGAAGGTCGAGTATTTCAGCATGTCGACTTCGCCATCGAGCAACACGCTCTTGCAGGCCGAGCATTGCCCTTCCTTGCAGCCGTGCGGCAGGGCGATGCCCTGGCGGAACGCGGCGTTGAGCACCGTTTCGCCATTCTCGACCTCGAATTCGACGCCGACCGGGCTGAGCCTGACCGTGTGGGTTTCCGACATACGGACCTCCAGTGAAAGAGAGGGCGGGACGAACCCGCCCCCCTTTGGCCTGATCAGTTGCAGGGATTGATCGTGAAGCCGGCCCGGTATTCCGCCAGGTGCTTCTCACGGTCGGCGGGCGACATGGCACGCAGCGCGTTGAGCGGCGATCCGAGCGTGTTGCCGCGCACATCGTCGAGCGTCCACATCTCCTTGTCGTCGAAGCGCAGATGCGGCTGCGGGACCAGCGTCTTGCCGTCGGAGCGGACGAAGTTCAGGTCCTTGATGGCATCGGCCAGGTCCCAGCCGTCATAGAGCGTCTCCCACTCGCGCTTGCCGCTGAAGCGGCCCATCGCGGGCGTCGGCCGGCCTTGATATTCGTCGGCGAAGGCGACCGTTGCGGTCCACTTGTCGAGCTCATGGGCGAAGGTGTGGAGCTGGCCGTCGATCTCGCCGACCACCATGTCCTCGCGGATCAGGCAGGGAACCAGGCACGACCAGCAGCGGTGCGGATAGACGTAGCCGACGTCGCTGTTGAACAGCAGCACCTTCTCGCCCTTGTGGCTGAGCTTGGCGTACCATTTCCAGAAGTCACCGAACTCGGCGTACCAGCCCGGATATTTGTGCTCGAACCACTCGAAGTCCTTGTCTGTCTGGGCTTCGATGCGCCAGAAATTGACCGGCCAGCCGACCGCGAAGAACTGTCCGACCTTGTGAACATAATTCTTCTTGGTGATGCGCTCCCAGGCGGCCTGGACATCGTCGTGATGGACCTTGATGCCGTATTTCTCGAGCGGCAGCATGTAGGTGCGGTAGTAATCCTCGTAGATCCAGCGGTGCCACATTTCCGCGTAGGATTCCTTGTTCTTGTCGCGGTTGGTGGTGCCGTATTCGATGAAGGTGCCGATGGCGGCATCGACGATCGCGTGGTTCTGCCAGAAGGCGTAACGCAGGTCGCGTTCCAGTAGCAGGTGGTTTTCCGGCTCCTTGAGTGCTGCCATCAGCAGCGAGTGGCCATTGCCGATATGCCGGCTTTCGTCGGACTGCACCGACAGGAAGACGGTCGGCAACGCATAGTCGCCGTTGCGGGCAGCTTCCGAAGGCATGGCGACGAACAGCGTGTTGGTGAAGGCAGTCTCGGCGACCACGGTCAGGTACATGCAAGCGGCGGTCATGGTGTCGCCGGTGATGAAGCCTTCGGCGAACTGGCGGCCGATGGTGGTGGCGTAGCACTTTCCGAAGGCTTCCTCGGTGATGTCGAAGCCGGCCGGATCGATGTAGTTCTCCATGTACCATTTCTTGAGATTCATCTGGATCGTCGAGTGACGGAACTCGTCGATCATCTGCATGGTGAAGCCGGTCCGGAGTTCCTCGCCTGGAGCGATGCGGGCGACCATCGCCATCGAGCGGGCGGCGGAGATTTCCGGGAACGGAATGATGGCCAGGAAGAGCTTCATCCACTCGACCCAGCGCGGTTCGACGTTGCGGAACATGTCGCCGCGCAAGGCCGCATCGAGCGCGCCATAGACGCGGTTGTCCTTCTCTTCCTGCATCGGGAAGTAGGACCGCAGGACCTGCTTCATCGGGTCGCGCGGCGTCTTGTTGATCTTGTAGTCGGTCGGAAACGTCATCGCTTCCTGCACGTAGGAAGGATTCCATCCGAGATCGGCAATCTTCTTGGTCGCCTCGCCGACGGAGATTCCGCGTTGCGAGGTAATCTTGTTGAGCGTCAGAGACGTCATGGTCATAAGCCTCCACCAGGTTTGAGCCGCAGGTCCCTTGACCCCGGCATGAAGCGGCAAAGCACCGCCAGTGAGAGTGCGAGCGGCATGACAAAGCGTTGCGCGTCGAGGCGCGACCCGAGGTCCGGCCGTTCAAGTGGATCGGGGCAAAGGTTTCGAGGCGTCTGGCAGGGATCCGCGACGCCAACCGCATGTGCGATGGGCGTATCGAAGCGGTTCTGCTTCCTCCGTTCCTTCGTTCTTTTGGCACCGCGTCAAGCGCGATGGGCTTCTTATGAAAATGACCAATGCAAGCGCCGTGCCAGTTTTAAAATAGCGTCCATGGCTGGCATTCAAAACAAGACCGTCGCCCTTTCGGTAGGAAACCCCGCTCCCAACTGTAACGTTCTTTTACAGTTGTAACTTACGCCTGTAATATTTACCGTATATTCGCATGTGCAACATATTTAGTTAGCAATCGCAGCAAACTCCAAAACTCATATTATCTGTTTAACTCTTCGTCTTTCCAGACTATTTGAAGGTGACGGCCCATCGACGGGCTTCGCGCTGGAGAAAGACCATGCCGAACGACAAGGACAGCCGAGGGTCACCCGAGCCGATGTCCCGCCATGCCGATGGCGTCACCGGCGATCTCGTCAAGCTGATGCCGCGCGATCTGGTCTTCGTCATGCGCTTCATGGGCGAGAGCCAGCACCGCCTGCAGAGCCATTTCCAGGACTTCATCCGGGCCGAGCTTGCCGCCGGCGGCGTCACCATGGAGACGCATCCGATGATCCATCTGTTCATCGAAAACCACGCGATCCTGCTGCGCGACTTCGTGTTTTCCGGGGTTTCGCTGACGCGCCAGTTCCGTGTCGAAGAGATCGAGCGCCTGACCGGCGACACGACATCGATGATCCGCGTCGACATCTGGGACCAGCTGAAGAGCCACATCGAAACGGCCGAAAAACAGTTTCAGTCGCAGGCCGGCACATTGCCCAAATTGCTGTCGGCTTTCGAGAAACCGCAGGGGTCTTCGGGGAGCGAAAAATGACCCAAGGATCCAAAACGGCCAGGCGTGACGCGCTGCTTGCCCGCCGGCTCGATCTCGTCGCCAGCGTCTCGGCGCTTACCGCGGAGGCGCTGCGGCTCAACCAGAAACGCGCCGGCATCGAAATGGACGTGCTGCGCCTGGAGCTCGAAATCGGCAGAAGCGGCGCCAGCGAGCAACTGGTGCGGGACTTGCATGAGGCTGAAGAGAGCGCCGCGGCAATTATGCAGGCATGCGCGGCTTGCGA
The DNA here is from genome assembly GCF_056174585.1 of Mesorhizobium kamtschaticum. NCBI lineage: Bacteria > Pseudomonadati > Pseudomonadota > Alphaproteobacteria > Hyphomicrobiales > Phyllobacteriaceae > Mesorhizobium > Mesorhizobium kamtschaticum. The sequence continues at coordinate 6,665,169 of NZ_CM149691.1, forward strand.
GGATCGCATCATAGCTGCGGAGGGCGATGTCGAGGACGTCGACCGTAAGCTGGCCGCAGCGGCGGACGAGACCTGACGGGAGAGAGAAGCATGAACCAGCAGACGATGCAGAACCTGACCTTGTTCGACCTTCTGGCCCGCAACTGGCAGCGGCCGTCGGCGATCGCCGATCTGCGCTTCAACGCCGACGGTTCGGCTGTCGCTTTCACTTGCGTCGACGGGACCGTCGCCATTGCCGCGGTCTCGGATCACGAGCCGCCGGAAGCGCGGATCAGGGTGAGCAATGATCTCGGCCAGACGACGATCCGCCCCAGGGAAAAGCCGCCAGCGCCGTTGATCGCCACGGCGGCATTCGGAGATGGCGATGTCCCGCTCGCCGCCGATGCGCATTCCGGCTTCCTCGTCGGCGCGGCGAGCGGCGACGTGCTGCATCTGATCGCCGACGGTGGCGTCGCAGCCCCCTTGACCAGGGTAGACGGGCCAATCGTGGCCCTCGACCACAGCGCGCGAGCGGGCACGACAGCCGTCAGCAACGGGCATGATGTCTTCCTGTCGTACGGCCAAGGCAATGCCACACGGCTGGAACGCGATGTGACATCATCGACAGATGCACTTGCCTTCTCGCCAGGCGGGCGGCGACTTGCCTGCGGCCTTGGCGAAGGGCTGTCGATTTGGGAGGTCGAAGGCGACGCAGCCTTGATACGTGACATCCCGCTTTCCGCGCGCCCGGTGTCGATACGCTGGAGCAGAGACGGCACCTGGCTCGCCTGCGGGCTCGAAACAGGCGGCTTTGCGCTGGTCGGCCTGGCTGACGGCCGAGCAGACGTGGTCGCGGGGTTTCCATCGCCGGTCCGCACCGTGTGCTGGAGCCAGCCGGCGCATGCGCTGTTTGCGTCCGGCGCGTTCAGGATCGCCGGCTGGTCGATGACCGCGCCGCCGGTCGGCGGCGAAACCTCGGGCGCGCTGGAGACGGGTCGCGCCGGGCTGGTTCTGGTCGAGGCGGTGGCGGCGCATCCGGAGAAGAAGCTGATTGCGGCGGGCTACGCCAACGGCCGCATCACCATCGCCCAGATCGGCGCGCGGGACGAGCTCGTCGTCAGACCATTGGGCAGTGCGGTCACCGCGCTGGCCTGGTCCGGCGACGGGCGGCATCTGGCGATCGGCGCTGTCGACGGCACCGCCGCGATCGTCACCTTTCCCGCGCAGATGTTCAAATAGCGGACAAAGCCCGCACGAAACAGGAGGATGAAATGCAGACCGAACTCACCGCAGAGGACAAGAGCAAGGACGAATTCTTCGAACGGCTGGCCGAACTGTCGGAAGAAATGGTGGCCAAGCATGGCAAGGATTTCAGCATGGGTGCGCTGGTGCTCGCCGCTCGCTGGATCGCCGAAAACCGCGTCGGCAAGCTGAAGACCAACTAGCCGACGAGACTGCCGGTTGCTCAGGCGAAGAGGCGATCCCTATGCGGCGGAGGCGCTACCGCTGCTAGGGTATGGTCGCGCGACATCGGCATCCGCAGGACGTCGCATATCGCCACAACATTATTGGCGCGGATCCAGCAGGATCATCTCCGCTGCCTTCTCCGCGATCATGACGACAGGAGAGTTGGTGTTGCCGGAGACGATTGTCGGCATGATCGAGGCATCGACCACGCGCAGTCCGGCAAGCCCGTGAACACGCAGCCGATCGTCGACCACCGCCATCGAGTCCGAGCCCATCTTGCAGGTGCCGACGGGATGGAAGATCGTCGTACCGATATCGCCAGCCTTGCCGATGAGATCTTCGTCGCTCTGATATTGCGTGCCGGGCAGCATCTCTTCGGGCGCAAAGCGTGCCACGGCCCGCGCCTTCATCAGGCTACGAACATGGCGCAGCGAAGCGACGGCGACGCCGCGGTCTCCCTCGGTGGATAGATAGTTCGGCCGGATCTTCGTCGCCTCGCGCGGATCGGACGATCCCATATGCACAGTACCGCGGCTTTCCGGGCGCAGATTGCAGACCGACACAGTGACCGCGGGAAAGCGATGCAGCGGCTCGCCAAGCCGGTCCGTGCTCAGCGGCTGCACATGATATTCCAGATCAGGCGTTGCGAGGCGAGGATCGCTCCTGGCAAAAATGCCGAGCTGGCTCGGGGCCATCGACAGCGGCCCGCTGCGTTTGAGCGCGTATTCCACGCCCATCGACGCGCGGCTGATCAGATTGTGATAGCGCTGATTGAGCGTCGCGGCATTGGCGACCTTGAAGATGGTGCGGAGCTGCAGATGGTCCTGCAGGTTTTCACCGACGCCCGGCAAGGCATGGCGGACATCCACGCCAATGTCCGAAAGCAGGTCCGGTCGGCCGACACCCGACAGTTCGAGCAGCTTCGGCGAATTGATGGCGCCGGCTGCAAGGATCGTCTGTCCGGCGCCGACCCTGTGCAAGCGGTGGCCTTGGCGGAAGACGAGTCCAATGACACGCCGGCCGTCGAATTCGAGCCGCTCCGTCTCCGCCCCCGTCATCACGCGCAGGTTCTTGCGCGCCGCAATGCCGCGCAAAAACGCCTTCGATGTGTTCCAGCGCACGCCCCGCCGCTGGTTGACCTCGAAATAGCCCGAACCTTCATTGGTGCCGGTGTTGAAATCGTCGGTGCGGGGAATGCCGAGTTCCTCGGCGGCGTCCCGGAACGCGTCGAGGATCGGCCAGGACAGACGCTGCCGTTCGACCCGCCACTCGCCGCCGGTGCCGTGCATGGCGCTCCTGGCGCCATGATAGTCTTCCGACTTGCGGAAATACGGCAGCACATCGTCCCAGCCCCAGCCGACATTGCCGGCCTGCCGCCAGCTCTCATAGTCGGCTGCCTGGCCACGCATGTAAATCATGCCGTTGATCGACGAACAGCCGCCAAGCACCTTGCCGCGCGGATAGTTGAGGCTGCGTCCGTTGAGGCCGGCCTCCGGCTCGGTCTTCATCATCCAGTCGGTGCGCGGGTTGCCCATGCAGAAGAGGTAGCCGATCGGGATATCGACCCAGTGATAGCGGTCGCTGCCACCGGCCTCGAGCAGCAGCACCTTGTTGCGCGGATCTGCTGAGAGCCGGTTGGCGAGCACGCAGCCGGCGGAACCCGCACCAACGATGACATAGTCGTAGTCGCCGAACGGAGATGGTGAAACTTCGGTCACGTGCGGGCCTGCTGTCCGGCGATGCGCTCCCACATGGCCTGGTTGATCTCACCGTACAGGCGATAGCGTCGCGCGTATGCATCGGCAACCGCTGCATTCCTCGAGCGCTCCACATAAACCTTGCCTCACGAATAGCTGCCATCCTTGTTGAAGCGGCGGTCGCACCAGCACCCGGACGCCATATGGTTACTTCAAAGGATGTCGTGGGGCTGCCCACAGCGAGCGGAGACGTTCCGGCTTGACCATAGTCCTGCACGCCGTCCAAGGGCACCTCTTCCCCCTCGATCCGGCCTGCATCGCCATCCGGCCTGCTCTCGGGTTCGACGCGGTCGGGGCGGTGATCATTCTTCTCCTGGCGGATCCGCGCGGTCGACAAAACCTGCTCGGCATCCTCAGGCTGCTGATCATCGTCGCCGAAATCCCAAAGAACAAGATTGTCGTCGCGATATGGCGGCTGCACGACATAATTCCTGGCATCGAACTGAACCCTCATCGCCCCAGGGTTCGTCATGGAGGGCCTTCAGGGACTTCGTACAGTTCCAGCGGCAACTCATCCGGGTCTCTGAAAAATGTAAACCGTTGATCCGTATAGGGGTCGATCCGGATTGGCTCAACGGTAACGTTGGCGGCTTCCAGCCGCGCTATTACCGGATCAAGATCCGCCACAGCAAATGCCAGATGTCTCAAGCCTGTCGCCTCTGGATGGGAGGGCCGCATCCCCGGTGCGGGAAGGAGAACAATTCAAGTTGGACGGATCCGATCCGCAGATCAGCCTTCCATGACTGCCGCTCCTCCCGATAGACCTCTCGGATCAGATCGAGGCCGAGGAGTTCGACGTAGAACCGTCGTGACCGGGCGTAGTCGGTGCAGATGAGCGCGACGTGGTGAATAGCATTCAACATGCTGCCAACTCTAGCCAAACTGGGATCTGAGGCCAAGGTCGCCAAGTTTTGAGTTGGCTGCTTGCCACCGACATGATCGCGGACAGCAATCGATCCATGGAAGGGAGGACTACAACCCTAACAGACCACACCCAGCCCTGGGCAATTTCACGCCATCGAATTCGCCAGTAAAAAGTGGCGCTAGACAAAGCTAGCCCCTCTGCCGCACTGGCCCGCGTCCTGGAATCAACTACCCGAGAGTCTGACTGGCGAGAGCGTAGGCGTTGGCGCCGCAGGCTCGGGCGATTGGACCCACGGTCGTCGCCAAGTCGCTGCGGGAAGCACTCGAGGCCGACACAATCATCTTGGCGGTCCCTTTCGGGGAGCATCGCGAGATTGCGAAAGCCGATCCCTGGCTGTTGCTCGTATCGCAGCAGCGGCAGATGCATCTGCCGGCTGCTGCGTCCTACCTCGATGTCAAACTATGAAACGGATATGATCTCAAGTTCGCGCTGCCCTAGTTGGACAACGTTGCCAACGGTTTTGCCAATCAGCGCGATGGCAACCGGTGAACCGTGCGATGGAAGCTTGAGACGGGTTGGCCTCATCTTCACCGACGATGCGGAAGGTTTGCGTGCGGCCATCATCACGCTCGAAGGTAACGGTGTGACCGAAGGCGATCACTTCATTGGAAATAGGAGCCGACATAAGCTGCGCCGTACGGATGCGTTCGGCATAGTAGCGCATATCCCGAACCGGAACCGCCGACTGCCGTCGCCTCTCGTTGACATCTTCCAGCGCGTTGGCGGCTTCAAGAGCCTGCTGGGCGCGAGCCAAATCATCCTGCAGCATCTTGAGGCCCGCCTCCGTGACGAGGTTGATCCGGTCCGAGATAGGGCGAGCCGGCAGGATGGTTTCCGATGCTGCCTCGGCACTTTCCTCCTTGGCAAAGGCTACGCTCATTTGGGCAAGACTCCTGTCGCGGCCGGCTGTACTAGACCATATACCGTCCGCGCGAAAACGTCACCCGAAGGCGATTTTCTTCATATATTTCAAAATATTGGCCCGAAAAGCACCGTCGGACCCAAGAAACGGCTGACGTCCTTTTCTCGGACATTCAGCCGCAGATGAAAAGTCCGTCAAATTGATCAGCTGCCCTTACGTCGAACGCGCCCCGGTTTGCACGAGGTCAAAGGTCGATGGTGAATGAGATAAATCGCAAATAGTTGTTTTTTCTGCGAAAAACTACACCGGAGCACTGCAGACTGCGCTAACCCTCACTCCCACTCTATTGTTTCCAACCCAGTTAGGTCATTGATCTAGCTGGGTTTTTCTTATTTGTGACGCAAAGCGCCGACCTATGGACCGGCACAAAGTTACGCTTTTGATTTTAAAGGGAAAATCGCCGCAAAAAATATTTTGAGGTTTCCCCAACTATCGAGGTCAATCGGGCGACTTTTGCACTTTGCGGCGTTTGACGGCGTGCCCAAGCCGTCTAAAAAAGTACCGTCATCTCTCCAACTAGCGCATTTTTCTCGTGGCAAAATCAATAGTCATGGCGGGGTCGGAGGGACGTAGCCTTTTCAACAAAAAGTTAGTGGATGGTTCGCCCAAACATTTCCTTTGTATGTTCTCGTATTCGGTGGCGAAGCCCGCGGCGAGCACTCCAGTTGAGTCCAGATCAACTCGTCACGTTGTCGGCATTCACTGCCGCAGACAGGCTACTTTTCGCGGGACCTCGCGGCTATCTGGCGCGTGCTTGACAAGCTATGCGTCAGCCTGAAGCCAGCCTGACCGGTTGGCTCTTTGGCTGCCGTGCCGAAAGCAAGGCGGCGAACTGGTCTACGGCTTGCGCGGCCCGCGCCAGAACCAACGGTTCCGTAAGCTTGCCGTCGGAAAAATCGTTGTCGCTGCCATAGACCGCGCTCGGCACCGTCAGCGCCGAGTAGAAGCCGAACAGGGGGCGGAGCTGATGTTCGACCACCAGCGCATGGCGCTGGCCGCCGCCTGTCGCGCCGATCAGTACTGGCCGGTCGACGAGCGCCAGCGGATCGATGAGGTCGAACAGATGCTTGAACAGGCCGGCATAGGAGCCGTTGTAGACCGGCGTCGTGACGATTAGCGCGTCAGCCTGCTCGACAGCTTCCACCACGTCCAGCGCCTCCGGCGTTAATTCCTTGCGCGTGAACGCAGCCCCCAGGCCGCGGCCGGCATCGACGAGATCGAGGAAATTCACCGTGACCGACAATCTTTCGCGCAGCGCCTCACCCAGATGATGTGCCAGCGTCCGTGATTTCGACGGCCTGTGGGTGTTGCCTGAAAGCATGACGATGTTCTGGCGCAGCCGTTCGACATGGAAATTCATGGGCTCTTTTGTCCGAAACGATTGGGACGTCGTCGGGCGGGGCAAACAAAGCCCCGCCAATCCATGGCAACTGTCAGGCGGCGCGCAGAGGCCGCGTCAGTGGGATTGGTGCTGCCGGCTCCGAACGCGGCACGCGGCCTTCGACCGGGTGGCTCGGATCGTTGAACCGATGCGTCGAGGCATGGCCGGCGGTGACGAGGCGGTCGACAAGGGCCTCGTCCTCGGAACTCAGCCTGAAATCCAGCGCCTTCACGTAGCTGTCCCACTGTTCCTCGGTGCGCGGGCCGGCGATCGCCGCCGTGATCAGCCGGTTGTTCAGGACCCAGGCCAGCGCGAAATCGGCGGCGGAGACACCGCGCGATTTCGCGTGGGCCGCGATCTGGCTGGCGATCTCAAGTGACTCCGGACGCCACTCGGTTTCGGCGATGCGCTTGTCGCCACGGCCGGCCCGTGAGTCTGCGACAGGCGCCTGGTTCGGCTCGTATTTCCCGGTCAGGACGCCGCGCGCCAGCGGGCTATAGGAGACGACGCCGAGACCATAGTAGGCGGCGGCCGGCAGTTGCTCGGCTTCGGCGGTGCGGTTGACGATGTTGTAGAGCGGCTGGCTGGCCACCGGCCGATCGATGCCGAGTTCATCCGCCAGATGGGCGACTTCCGCGATGCGCCAGCCGCGGAAGTTCGAGACGCCGAAATAGCGCAGCTTGCCCTGGCGGATCAGGTCGGCGATGGCCCGCACCGGCTCCTCCAGCGGCGCGTCGAAGACGGCGCGGTGGAAGTAGAAGAGGTCGATATAGTCTGTTCCGAGGCGGCGCAGGCTGTTCTCGACGGTCTGGATCACCCATTTGCGCGAATGGCCACCGAGATTGGGACCCTTGTCATGCGAGTTGACGAATTTGGTCGCCACAACCCAATGATCGCGCGTCGCCTTGATGCCGCGGCCGACCACTTCCTCGGACTTGCCGTTATGGTAGACGTCGGCGGTGTCGATGAAATTGATGCCTTGCTCGCGCGCCTTGTCGATGATGCGGTGCGCGACCGTTTCCTCGGTCGGCCCGCCGAACATCATCGTGCCGAGGCTGAGCGGCGAAACCTTCAGGGCACTCCGGCCGAGATAGCGGTAATCGGACATTTTTCTGCTCCGTTGAACTTTCAGTTGAGGGTTGGCTCGGCGTAGTGGCAGGCGACGTGGTGTCCCGGCGCAATCGCCCGGAATGCCGGTTCCTGCGAGCGGCACAGATCGGTCGCCAGCGGGCAGCGCGTATGAAAGCGGCAGCCACTTGGAATGTTCTGCGGGCTCGGCAGGTCGCCGTGGATCGGTGCGGCCTGGCGGCGCCGTGCCGGGTCCGGCACAGCTTCCATCAGCGCACGCGTGTAGGGATGTTTGGGCGAGGTCCATAACGTCGCATTGTCGGCGCTTTCGACGATGCGGCCGAGATACATGACCAGCACCCGGTCGGCGAAATAGCGGACCACCGACAGGTCGTGCGAGATGAACAGGTAGGACAGGCCGAGCTGCCGCTTCATGTCGACCAGCAGGTTGAGAATCTGCGCCTGGATCGAAAGGTCGAGCGCCGACACTGGCTCGTCGCAGACGACCAGTTCCGGATTGAGGATCAGCGCCCGGGCAATGCCGATGCGCTGGCGCTGACCGCCGGAAAACTCATGCGGATAGCGGCCGAGAGCATCGGTTGGCAGGCCGACACGCTGGACTATATCCTCGACAATTTTGCGCCGCTCGGCTTTGTTGCCGATGCCATGGACCTTCAACGGCGCGGTCAGAATGTCGCCGATCGTGTGGCGCGGATTGAGCGACGCGAACGGATCCTGGAAAATCATCTGGATGTTGCGGCGCGCCGCCTTCAGCCGGCGGGCATCGAGAGCGGTGATGTCGGTGCCGTTGAACTCGATCTTGCCGCTGGTCGCATCGACCAGCCGCATGATCGTCTTGCCGAGCGTCGACTTTCCGCAACCGCTTTCGCCGACGAGGCCAACCGTTTCGCCGCGCGCGACCTCGAGGGAAACGCCATCGACAGCGCGCAGCGCACCACCTTGGGCGTGGAAATGCGTCGAGAGGTCAGAGACCGAGAGCAGCGCCATGCGCAACCTCCGGAATGAAGCTGTGGGGACAGGCGACGAGGCGATCTTCGCCAACCTCAACGAGGTCGGGCACGAAATGGGCGCAACTGTCACGCGCCACCCCGCAGCGCGGCCGGAACGGGCAGCCCTTCTCGCCGGCGGCCGAGACGATGCTGCCGGGAATCTCCGTCAGCCTGGCGTCGCGGTAGTGGAGATTGGTCTTCAGCCGCGGCGAGGCGGCCAGCAGGCCGCGCGTGTAGGGATGAAGCGGTGTTGTGAATAGTGCCCCGGGCAGTGCCTGTTCGACCTTGCGGCCGGCATACATGACGACAACCTTGTCCGCCCACTGCGCAACGACGCCGAGATCGTGGGTGATGAGCACGACGGCCATAGACAGTTCGCGGCGCAAAGTATCGAGCAGGTCGAGCACCTGTGCCTGGATGGTCACGTCCAGCGCCGTCGTCGGCTCGTCGGCGATCAGCAGGCGCGGCCGGCAGGCAACTGCGATGGCGATCATGACGCGCTGGCGCATGCCACCGGAAAGCTGGTGGGGATAGTCGTCGATGCGCCGCTGCGGATCGGGAATGCGAACCAGATTGAGAAGCTCGATGGCACGGCTCCGCGCGGCCTTGCCGCGTATGCCCTCGTGCAGCGTCAACACCTCGGTTATCTGCCGGCCGATGGTCAGCACCGGGTTGAGCGACGTCATCGGCTCCTGGAAGATCATCGCGATCTCGCGCCCGCGCAGGTTCCGCATCGCCTTCTGGTCGAGACCGAGCAGATCCCTGCCGGCGAACTCGATCCTGCCATTGGGGATCTTCGCCGAGCGCGGCAGAAGCTGCATCAGGGCAAGTGCTGTCAGCGATTTGCCGGAGCCCGATTCGCCGACGATCGCCAGCGTCTCGCCTTCGGCAACCTCGAAGCTCAGCCGGCTGACCGGCTCGGTGGTCGGGAAGCGAACCGTCAGATTGTCGACCTTGAGCAAAGGAGCGGCCATCTCTAGCGCTCCTGCGAGAAGCGCGGATTGAGCGCGTCGTTGAGGCCGTCGCCGATCAGGTTCAGCGCCAGCACGGTAAAGACAATCGCTAATCCCGGAAGCGCCGTCAGATACCAGGCGGTGCGGATCAGTTCCCTGCCCGACCCGATCATCGAGCCCCAGCTGACGACGTTGGGATCGCCGAGGCCCATGAAGGACAGCGCCGATTCCATCAGGATCGCCGTCGCCACCATCACCGACGAGGTCACGATCAAGGGCGGCAGCGCGTTGGGCAGGATCTCACGGAAGATGATGCGAGCATGGCCATAGCCGAGGCTGCGAGCGGCCATGACGAAGTCCTTCTCGCGGATGGCCCGGAATTCGGCGCGGGTCAGCCGCGCCACCGTCGGCCAGGTGATGACGGCAATCGCCACCGTCACCACGGACGCGGTCGGCTGCGCGATCGCCACCATGACGACCAGCAGCACGAAGCTCGGTATGGTCTGAAAGATCTCGATCAGGCGCACCAGCAGGTCGTCGATCCAGCCACCGAAATAGCCGGCGGTGGCGCCGACAAGGATGCCGAAGCTGAGGCCGAGTGCGGTCGCCACCAGGCCGACGAACAGCGAAATTCGCGCGCCATGCAGAATACCGGAAAGCACGTCGCGGCCCATAGAATCCGTTCCCAATGGGAAGGCCGGGTTCTGCCCGGGCCACAGGAAGGGCCGCGCCACCATCGACAGCGGATCGGCCGGATAGAGAACCGGCGCCAGCAATGCGGCCAGCACGACCAGCGACAGGAACACCACCCCGAACATGGCGTTGGGATTGCGCAGGAAAACCTTCAGCGCGCGGCCACCCGCCGCAACCGGTACTGACGCCGCCGAGGCGGAGCGCGCATCGGGCGCGTGAAGATTGCTCCAGCTCTTGGTTTCGGCCTCAGGTGGTACCGCAGGCTCGCGGGCCTCGGCATAGACGCGGCGGGAGCGGGCATCGCCGGCCGCGAAATCGGTGGAGGCCATCAGCGTACTCCGATGCGGGGATCGAGCCAGGCGTGCAGAAGATCGACGGTCGCGTTGGCGACGATGACCAGCAGTGACGACAGCAAGAGAATGCCAAGCAGCACCGTGAAATCGCGGCCCATGACCGCCTCGAAGGCAAGACGCCCGAGGCCGGGCCAGGAATAGACGGTCTCGACAACCACGGCGCCGCCCAGCATGCCGCCGACATGCATGCCAGCCATGGTGGTGATGGGGATCAGCGCGTTGCGCAGGACATGTCGGATGGTGATGACGGTCGGCGACAGGCCCTTGGCCGCGGCGGTGCGCACATAATCCTGCGACTGGACTTCCAGCATCGCCGCACGCGTCAGCCGCGCATAGATCGCCACATAGAACAGCGCCAGCGACAGCGCCGGAAGGATCATGTAGCGGACCTTGTCCCACAGGTCGGCCAGGCCGGTCAGGTTGCTCCCAATGGTTCCCGAACCGCCGCTCGGCAGCCAGCCGAGCTTGACCGAGAAAAGCACGATCAGCATCAAGCCGATCCAGAAGCCGGGGATGGAATAAAACAGCAGCGAAACGACCGAGAGCAGGCGATCCGGCAGCCGTCCGGAAAACACCGCCATCAGCGATCCGAGGACGAGGCCGAGCGCAATCGCAATGGTCAACGCCACCGCCATCAGCAACAGCGTGCCCGGCAGCCGCTGGCCGATCAGGTCGGCGACTGGCATGCCGTAGCGCGGCGAAAAGCCGAGGCTGAAATGCGCCAGATTGTAGAGATAGTTGAACAGTTGGACGAGCAGCGGATTGTCGAGCCCGAAGCGCTGGCGCAGTGCGGCCATTGTTTCCACCGTGGCCGAACCGGCCTCGCCGGCCATGACGTCGGCTGCATCGCCCGGCGCGAGTTGCAGCAGAAAGAAGTTCAGGATGACGATGCCCAGAACTGTCGGCACCGCCTGGATGGCCGTGCGCCGAAAGGTTCTGACAATACGGTTCAGGGTCGACATTGTTTTCGCTATCCCGGCTGTGGCTGACGATGCGGGTTTGCTGTTTTCGGAAAGTTCCGTGCTTTTTAGTTGACAAGATTTATAGACATTGTCAAATCTTACTTAAGAAATTTATTCCGCAAATGGCACTTTTGCAGAATAGAATTTTATCCCATGCTACGAAATTAGCCGTTCGAGGCATGAAATCTTAAGCGTAGGACCAGGACGGCCAAATCTTTTCACAAACCGGCCCGCCCTTGGAACGACGGATTTTTCACAGCGGCCGACGACCTGCCCATCGATGCCGGCAGCAAAAAAGGACCAGGCGCCATGTCTCATTTCCTCACTCCGAACCGCCGCAGGTTCCTCGGCCTTTCGGCAACGGCGCTCGGAGCAACCCTGTTGCCTGCATCGCGCAGCGCCTACGCCGCCGAGCCGAAACAGGGCGGGACGGCGACGCTGCTGCTGTCGGCCGAGCCACCAGTACTGACGACGATCGCCCACACGGCGTTCAATTCCGTCTACGTCTCGGCAAAGACCACCGAGGGCCTGCTGACCTATGATTTCGATCTCACACCGCGCCCATCGCTGGCCAGGCAATGGGCGGTCAGCGACGATGGCCTGCAATACACCTTCAAACTGCGCGAGGGCGTGAGGTGGCATGATGGCCAGCCATTCACCGCCGCCGACGTCGCCTACTCGATCGCCACGATCAAGGATGTTCATCCGCGTGGCCGCAACACCTTCCTCAATCTTGTCGACATCCAGACACCTGATCCGCTGACAGTGACACTGGTCCTGTCGAAGCCGGCGCCTTATCTGATCACGGCGCTGGCCGCGGCCGAAACGCCGATCGTGCCGAAGCACCTCTACGACGGCACCAAGGCAGCCGAAAATCCGGTCAACGTCGCTCCCGTCGGCACCGGCCCGTTCGTCTTCAAGGAATGGGTGCGCGGCAGCCACATCGTCTACGAACGCAATCCCGATTATTGGGACGCGCCGCGCCCCTATCTCGACCGGCTGATCGTCCGTTTCATCCCGGACGCTTCGGCGCGCGCGCTGGCGTTGGAGACCGGCGAGATCGATCTGGCGCCGGCGACGCCGATCCCGTACAGCGATTTGCAGCGCTTCGAAACACTGCCGCATATCGGCTTCGAGAAGCAGGGCTATCAGTATTCCAACGGCATAAGCCGGGTCGAGTTCAACCTGGAGAAACCCTATTTCCAGGATGTTCGCGTCCGGCGCGCCTTCGCCCATGTCATCGACCGCAACATCATCCGAGACACGATCAACTATGGCTATGGCGAGACCATTCCCGGCCCGATCAACCCCAATCTGAAAAAGTGGTTCGTCGCCGGCCTCAAGACCTATCCGGTCGACACCGCCGCTGCCGAGAAACTGCTCGATGAAGCGGGTTTGCCGCGCGATGCCGACGGCACCCGTCTCAAGCTTGTCCACGACTATGTGCCGAGCGGCGAGACCTACAAGCGCGGCGCCGACTACATCAAGCAGGCACTGGCCGCGGTCGGCGTCGAAGTCACCGTGCGCAGCCAGGATTTCGCCACCTACACCAAACGCATCTACACCGACCGTGACTTCGACTTCACCTTCAACGGCATGAGCAATCTGTTCGACCCGACGGTCGGCGTACAGCGCCTCTACTGGTCGAAGAATTTCAAGCCGGGCGTGCCGTTCTCCAACGGTTCGAAATACAGCAATCCCAAGGTCGACGAGCTTCTTGAAGCGGCCGCCGTCGAGGTCGATCACGAAAAGCGCTTCAAGCAATGGGTCGCGATCCAGCAGATTCTTGTCGAGGACCTGCCTGACATCGGCATCGTCAGCCAGCCGGAAATCACCCTCTACAATAGGCGCATCGCCGATCACACGGTGGGCGCAGAGGGCAATGCCGGCAGCCTCGCTTCGGCCCATATCGTCGCCTGATCCGCCAACCCGTGCGCGGTCTTTCGCGCATGTTCTCTTCTCCTTCCCCGAGAGATTTCGCCATGACGCTCGCCCACAAGCCTGGTTCCATCGTCGGCACGCCTTTCTTCAAGGCGCCAACCGACTATCCGGACAGCCCGCTCTCGAAAGCGCTTCAGCAGCCGGTGCTGCTCGGGCTGTTCCTGCCGATCCAGGCCGGCGGCTGGACCAACTCCACCCTGCCCCGCTCGACCGACTGGCGCTTCGACTACAATCGCGACCTGACGCTCAAGGCCGAGGAGCTTGGCTTCGACCTCGTCTTCGCGCTCAGCCAATGGCTGCCCAAGGGCGGCTATGGGGGGGTATTCAACGGCCAGGCGCTGGACAGTTTTGTGTCCGTGGCGGCCATGGCCGCGATCACCAAGAAGATCATGCTGATTTCGACCATGCATGTTCTCTACGGCCCCTGGCATCCGCTGCATCTGGCAAAATTCGGCGCCACGCTCGACCATATCTCTGGCGGCCGCTGGGGCATCAATGTGGTCACCGGCCATCGTGCCGTCGAACATGAGATGTTCGGCTGGAACCGCATCGAGCACGACCGCCGTTACGAACTGGCCGCCGAATTCGTCGAAGTGCTGCAGCGGCTGTGGCAGGACGACGAGAATTTCTCCTTCTCGGGAGAATCGAGCTGGAAACTCAATGGCGGCTTCGTCACGCCGAAGCCGAATTACGGCCGGCCGATCCTGGTCAACGCCACCGGCTCGGACGCCGGCATTTCCTTTGCCGGCCGCTATTCCGACATCGTCTTCGTCACCAGCCCGGCCGGCTCCGATATCGCCAGCGCGCTGGAGGCACTGCCGGCGCATACGAAGAAGGTCAAGGACGCAGCCCTTGGTGTCGGCCGCAAGGTGCGCACGCTGCTCAATCCGCTGGTCATCAGCCGGCCGACCGAGAAGGAAGCCTGGGCGGTTGCAGACCAGATCGTCGCCCACGCCGACAGCCGCACGCCGAAAGGGTTCCAGACCTTCAACAGCGACGCCCAGGCCTGGAAAGGTCGCGAAGGTCGCGACGATCCCTACGCCAAGGTCGGCGGCAACATCTACCTCATCGGCACGCCCGAACAGATCGTCGACCAGTTCGTCAAGTTGAAGGACGCCGGCATCGACGGCCTGCAGCTCTCCTTCTTCGACTTCAAGCCCGACCTCGAATTCTTCGGCGAGAACATTCTGCCGCTGATGAAGCAGGCCGGCTTGCGCAACGCCTGAGGAGCAATCATGAGCACGAATGCGATCTCCGAAATCTGGTACACACGCTGCCCGGTGCCGACGCCTGTCGGGCTTGCAGCGCAACTCGGGCTTCTCGACGAAACCTTCCGCAAGGAAGGGATCGAACTGAAGTCGATCATCGACTCGCCCAACCGCGACATCCGCCAGAGCCATTTCAACCACACGCTCGACTGGTCGTTCCGCCACGGCGGCAACGTGCCGCCGATCCGTGCCCGCTCCGAAGGGCGCAAGACGCGTCTCGTCGGCATCACCTGGACCGACGAATTCCAGGCGATCATCACCTTGCCTGGCTCCGGCATGAGGACGACCAGCGACCTGAAAGGCCGCCGCTTCGGCATCGCCCGGCGCCCCGAAGGCATCGTCGACTTCATGCGAGCGACGGCGCTGAAGGGCCTGGTCTCTGCGCTGTCGCTCGAAAGCCTCAGCCCCGACGACGTCGAGATCGTCGACATCGTCTTGGCCGACAGCGTGCTCGACAGCCAGGAAGGCCCGTCGCTGTTCGGCCTCAAGCGCAAGCAGGCCTATGGCGAGGAAGCCGCCGCGCTGATCCGTGGCGAAGTTGACGCCATCTATGTCAAGGGCACAGCCGGCATCAACGTCGCCAATCTGATCGGCGCCATCCAGGTCGCCGAATTCGGCTTCCACCCCGACCCCAACATCCGCATCAATTCCGGTTCGCCGCGCGTGCTGACCGTCGACGAACGGTTGGCCGAGGAACGCCCTGACCTGGTCGCGCGCTTGATCGAGACGATCCTGCGCGCCAGTGCCTGGGCCGAGGCGCATCCGGAAGAGACGCGGCGCTTCGTCGCCCGCGAATCCGGCGCCACCGAGGAGCAGGTGCTGGCCGCCAACGGCCCGGATGTCCACAAGCATCTCGGCCTCGGACTGCAGCCCGAGCTCGTCGCGGCGGTTTCCCACTACAAGAATTTCCTGCGCGACTGGGGTTTTCTCGCCAGCGATTTCGATGTCGAGGCCTGGGTCGATTGCCGGCCGCTCGATCAGGTGAACATTCGCGCCGCCGCCTGAAAGGACGCCAGCTTCATGACCTCGACGATCCCCGAGTTTCCGCAACTCCTCGACACGGTAGCAAGCCTTGCAGACGACTTCGCGCTGACCGCCGCACATCACGACGAGACCGGGGAATTCCCCTTCGTCAATTTCGACCGGCTTCACCAGGCCGGGCTGCTTGGCCTGGTGACGGCGCGCGAGCATGGCGGCCTCGGTGGCGGGTTGACGGAAGCCCAGGCGGTGATCGCCGAGATCGGCCGTGGCGAGCCATCGACGGCGCTGGTGCTGGCCATGCACTACAACAGCCAGTACGCGCTGCGGAAATCCGGAAAATGGCCGCGCCATCTGGTTCAGCGGATTGTCGAGGCCGGCCGTCACGGCCCTGCCCTGATCAACGCCGCGCAGGCCGAGCCGGGGATCGGCTCGCCCGCCCATGGCAAGTCGCCCGAAACCATTGCCCGGCGCGACGGCAATGTCTGGCGGATATCCGGCCACAAGAACTACGTCACCGGCATTCCTATTCTGAAATGGGTGAACTTGCTGGCGCTGACCGACGAGCCGCAACCGCGCCTCGCCTCGTTCCTGGTGCCGACCAACGCACCCGGATTGCGTATCGAAAAGAAGTGGAACGCCGCCGGCATGCGGGCCACCGCCAGCGACGATATCATTCTGGATAATGTTGCTGTTCCTGCCGAAGACATTACCGAGACACAGCCGGCGTCCGAACCGCTGAGGCGCGAAGAGGGTTCGACAGCGTTCTTCTTTTCACTGATCGGCGCTGTCTATCATGGTGCGGCTCGCGCTGCCCGCGACCGGCTGGTCTCTTTCGTCACCACGCATGCGCCGGCGAGCCTCGGCGCGCCGCTGTCGACCGTGCCGCACATCCAGGCGGGGCTTGGCGAGATCGAGGTCCGGCTTGCGACCAGCACGCGGCTGCTGCGTTCGCTCGCCGAAGACGTCGATGCCGGCCGACCTGTCGGCACCGACGGCATGACAGTCCGGCATGTCGTCATCGACAATGCCGTCGCTGTCACCTCGCTGGCACTGGAGCTCGCCGGCAATCCCGGCCTTAACAGAGATTTCCAGCTCGAACGTCATCATCGCGATGCGCTGACCGCACGCTCGCACGCGCCGCAGAACCACATGATCCGGACGATCGCCGCCAAGGCGACGCTCAGTCGCCATGCCGCCCGGCAACCTATCGCCGAGGCACCGGCTATTGCCACTGGCAAGCCCAGGCTTGCGGCGGTCGGCTGAGCGCGATCCGATGGCAACGGAACATGTCGAAGTCGCTGTCATCGGCGGAGGTCCCGGTGGCCTGACACTGGCGCAGGGCCTGAAGAAGAACGGCATCCGAGTCGCGGTCTTCGAGAAGGATCGCGCCCGCACCGATTATGTCCAGGGCTTTCGGCTGCGCATCCGCCAGCGCGGCATCGATTCGCTGATCGCCAATTTGCCGGCAGAGCTCTACGAGGCTTTTGTCGCCACGCTCGGCCAGGCGCCGGACCGAAACATCCTGCTCGACGAGAATTTCGCGACCTTGGGCGACGATGCCTGGGGCGGCGGAAACACGCTCGGCGAGGCCGACGACACGCATATCGAAAAGTCGGTGAGCCGTATCACGCTACGCCAGGTGCTGCTTTCCGGCCTCGACGGCGTCGTGCGCTACGGCAAGGTCTTTTCACGCTACGAGGAGCAGCCGGACGGCTCGGTAACAGCGCATTTCGAGAATGGCTCTTCAATCCATGCCGATGTGCTAGTCGGAGCCGACGGCGCCCGCTCGCGCGTGCGCCAGCAGCTGGTGCCGCATGCGCGGAGCTTCGACACCGGTGTGCGGCGCCTCGCCGGCAAGATGACGCTGCATGCGGCAGCCCTTCACCAGATCTCGCCGCTGCTGCTCGACTACAATGCCGGCGTCAGGCCGACGGAAGGTCACGGGCTGATGGTCACCAGCCATCGTGTCATTGTCGAGGCCTATCGCAAATATGGGCTGATCGGGCTGGACGACGACACCCACAAGGACATTGCCGGTTTCCATTTCAACAACACCACCAGCTATGTCTGGTGGAACACCGCCTATGAAAAGGACGAGCTTGCCACGGATGACGTATTGGCGAAGCTCTCCGGCTCCGAACTGCTTGATCTTCTGATTTCGAAGATCGGGCACTGGCATCCGGAGATCGTCAACCTTATTCGCTACACCGATCCGTCGACGGTGGCACTGCTGCATGTCCACAGCTCAGAGCCTGTCGATCCCTGGCCGACGAAACGGGTGACGCTGCTTGGCGACGCCATCCACGCCATGACCTATTTCCGCGCGCTTGGCGGCAACACCGCGATCTATGACGCCGGGCTGCTGGTGCCGGAACTGGTGGCCGCCAGACGCGGCGGCAAGCCGCTGCTCGAAGCCCTGTCAAACTATGAGGCGAAGATGCTGGAGCACGGCGCCAACGCGGTGCGGTCTTCGCTGACGGCGATGCAGAAGAACGTCCTCTCGGGCCGCCGCCAAAAGGAAGCCGCCGAATAGCGGCCTCGAAAAATCGACTGACAGCTCTCCTGCCTTTACGCTGCTTCCACCAGGCTCGCCGACTGGAAGTCATGCAGGAGGATGGCGATCTCGAAGCCGCGCCGCTGCAGCCAGTGCGCCGTCGTCGCCGCGCGGACGCCAAGCAGATCGTCGATCAGCACGACGCGGGCGCCGCGCACGGCGATGGTGCGGTAGGCGACGCCGAGCAACTGCCCGCCCTCCGACGAGATCGAGCCAGGAATGTGGCCTGCCGCGAATTCCTCCGGCGTGCGCACGTCGAGAAGGTAGGTGGTCCGCTTGTCGTCCTTCGCCCAGACCGTCGCCGTTGCAGGGTCGACGCGGGGAAAACTGTCGCCTTCGGCAAGTTTTGCGATGTGCTCACCGGCGAAGCGCTTCGCATCCTCGCTTGCCGGACCGTAGGCCGCGGTCTTGCCGATTTCGAGCGCAAGACCGGCCTCGCGCCATGCCTTGGTGCCGTCGTGCAGATAGGCGACCTTGTTGGGCACGCCGGCGTCAATCAGCGTCTGCGCGCCGATGATGGCGCGCGGCAGGCCGGCGCAAGAGACGACCACCTGCGTCTTCGGCGATGGCACCAGGTCGGCAAAGCGCAGCACCAACTCGGCACCCGGCACGCTGATGGCGCCCATCACGTGGTCCTTGTCGAACTCCACCACCGTCCGGCTGTCGAGGACGACCACATCGGCGCCTTGGCGCTTGAGTGCCGCAAGTTCTTCGGCGGTGATGACCGGCGTGCCCTTCTCGTCGCGGATCGCCAGCGAAAAATCGACGCCCGGCGTATCGAAGGTCGGTAAGTCATCAATTCCGTCACGCGTCCATTCCGGAATTCCACCGGCCAGCGCAAACAGTTGGGTACGGCCATGCCCGACCAGTCTTTCGACAAGTTGCTCGGCGAAGCCGCTGCCGTCATCCGCCAGCACGGTGCGCACCGACTTGCGCGGGACAAAGCGGTCGATTTCCGCTTCGACCTGAGCCGCGGGCAGATTGGTGGCGAACAGCGGCGATGCGTATCCGACAGTCGCGCTGTCGCGGATATCCAACACCGCCAGTTCCTCGCCATCCGCCAGCCATTGGCGAAACGTGCTGGAATCGATCGTCCTGTCGCTCATGATGCTTTCCTCTCTTGCTGTTCGGCAGCGCCACGGAGCGGACGCGCAAGGCCGAGATTCTCGCGCAACGTCCTGCCTTCGTAAGCGGTCCGGAACAGGTCACGCCGCTGCAGTTCCGGGATGACTAGGTCGACGAAATCGGTCAGGCCCGTCGGCAGGATCGGCGGCATGACGTTGAAGCCGTCGGCTGCCCTGCCGACGAACCACTCCTCCATCATGTCGGCCACATCCTTTGGCGTGCCGACGATCTGGAAATGGCCGCGCGCGCCGGCAACGGCGAGATACAATTGTCGGATGGTCAGGTTCCGGCTCGCGGCAAGCTCGGAAACGACTTTCAGGCGACTCTTCACCGCATCGGAACTGCCGAGTTCCGGCAATGGTCCGTCGAGTGGATGGCCGGAGAGATCGACGCCGCCGAGCAATCCGGAGACCAGTGCGACGCCGACCACCGGATCGACCAGGCGCTGGATGGCGTCGAACTTGTCCTCGGCCTCCGTGCGCGTCGGCGCAACGACCGGGAAGACACCGGGCATGATCTTCAAGGAATCGGCAGAGCGGCCGAAGGCGCCCAGCCGGCCCTTCAGCTCGCTGTAAAAACCGCGCGCCGATTCGATGGTCGGATGAGCGGTGAAAACCACCTCAGCCGTCCTGGCCGCAAGGTGCTGGCCGGCATCGGACGAACCGGCCTGGACGATGACGGGATGGCCCTGCGGCGGACGGGCGACGTTGAGCGGCCCTTTGACCCGGAAATGCCGGCCAACATGGTCAGGGGCATGGATGCCATGCCGGTCGATGGCGATGCCTAAAGCCTTGTCGGCGACGAAGGCGTCGTCGTCCCAACTGTCCCATAGCTTCTGTGCCACGGCCACGAACTCCTCGGCGCGGTCGTAGCGATCGGCATGGACGGGATGCTGGTCGCGGCTGAAATTCGCGGCCGCCGGTGCATCGGCCGAGGTGACGACATTCCAGCCCGTCCGGCCGCCGCTGAGATGATCGATCGAAGCGAACAGCCGCGCCAGGTGGAAAGGCTCCCAATAGGTGGTCGAGGCTGTCGCCACGAGCCCGATTCTCTGCGTGACGGTCGAGAGCGCCGACAAAAGCGTCAGCGGCTCGAAATGCACGACATGGCCGGTGCGTTCGAAAGTCTCAATCGGCTGCTCGCCATTGCGCGCACTGAGACTGTCGGCGAGAAACACCATGTCGAAGAGACCGCGCTCGGCGGTGCGAGCGGCGTCCGCATAGTGCTGAAAACTCAGGCCCGGATTGGCCGGCACATCGGGATGGCGCCAGGCAGCGACATGATGGCCGGGTCCGCGGACGAAGGCTCCAAGCCTAATCTTTCGATCTTCAGTCATCAGCAGCTCTCGGGCTGGTCGCAAAGGGCTTTCCTATCTAGCGCCTGCCAAACACGCTGAGCGAAAGAATGCCTTTCACCGGCTGGCAATTATTGTTTTTTGACATCGGGTTATGGGACAGCACGATGGTCACCGCCGAGGTGATGGCTAGAGCCACCGACCGCCGGCGTTGCAAAGGTTCCTGATGCTTCATACCTCCTCCTCCCCGCCTTCGATCATCTCTCCGCGTTCGATCCCTCGCTCAGTTATCATCGTCGGCGGTGGCTTTGCCGGCGCCGTCACCGCGATCAAGCTGCTTGACCGTTCGACCGAGCCGCTGGCGATCACCATCATCGAGCGCCGAGCCCAGCTCGGTCGCGGCGTCGCCTATGGCACCGCCGATCCGCAACACCTCGTCAACGGCGCGGCGCGCATCTTCTCGCTGCATCCGGACGACCCCGATCACCTCGTTCGCTGGCTGCTGGCAAATGGACCCGACCACGGCTGGGCGCCGCCCGCGGATGTGCCGGACTCGAGTCCGCCGCGTTGGCTGTTCGGCAGCTATGTCCAGTCGGAACTGACCAGAGCTGTCAGAGAAGCAGACGGGCGTTCCTCGCTGCGCCACATCAAGGCATCCGCCGTCGATATGCTGACCGGTCCGTCCGGAGTCTGCGTCGGCACCAGCGACGGGCAGCAATTGCTGGCGGATGAGGCCGTGCTGGCGACAGGGGTTTTTCAGAGCGAGCCGCCCGCCACGGAAGCGCTCATAATCAACGATCACCGCTATGTCGCAAATCCCTGGGATCCGGCGTCACTCGACCGGCTCGCCGGCAGCAAGCAACTGCTGCTCATCGGTGCCAGCCTGAGCATGGTCGACGTCGTCGCCAGCATGGAGGCGCGCGGCTTCGAGGGTAGCTATCGCGTCGTGTCGCGCCGGGGACAAATTGTCGAGCCGCGGCGCAACACCGAGGCTTGGCGCGACTTCCTCACCGACCGGCCATTGCCGAAAACGACCAGGGCGCTTCTCGCCCTGGTCAAGGCCGAACGTCGCGCGATCACGGCCGCCGGACTGGATTGGCAAGGACTGCCGCTGGCGATCCGGCCCTGGATCCTGGCCTTGTGGCAAAGCGCCGCCGACAGGGAGCGTCTGACGTTCACGCGCCACCTTCGCGCCTTCTGGGATGTCACCGCGCACCGGGCGGCACCGCCAAGCTTCGAGCGCGTTGCACTGGCGCAGAAGCAAGGCCGCTGGGCGGGTGGAGCCGGACGGGTGCTGGCACTGTATCCGGAAGCCGGCGGCATCGCCGCCGAGATCCGCTGGCGCGATACCGGCGCGGTCGAATGGCTGCGTTTCGATGGTGTCGTCAACTGCCGTGGCCATCAGGAACATGACTGGCGGCGGATCGCCGATCCGTTCGTTCGCAGTCTGCTCGAGAACGGCGTCGTCAGACCGCATGCAACCGGCTTCGGCATCGACGCCACGCATGACGGCCAGGTGATTTCCCGAGACGGCAGAACCCATGGCAATCTGTTCGCCATCGGCCATCCTCTGCGCGGCGTCGCCTGGGAATCGAGTTCGATCGGCGAACAGTTGGCGCAGGCCATCGCCCTTGCCGGCCTTCTGCTTGAGGCCAGCCCAAGGCTGCGCGCCCTGGCCTGACCGTTCTGCCCTCAAGACAACAGAAGCAAAAAGGGTCGCATCGGCCCTTTTTTCTTCCTGATCGCCGCAGTTCAGGCGTTCGGATCGATATAGGCGTCAGCGAAATTGGCCGACAGGCCTTCGGCGCCGGGCGCGTAGTTCCTGACCGTTTTGCGCGCGATAATGATGGTCGGCGGCGCGATCAAATTGATGATCGGCAACTCGTCGGCAATGATCTCCTGGAACTTGAAGAACAATTGCTTGCGCTTGGCGTCGTCGAGTTCCACCGATGCGGCTTCCAGCAGCCGGTCGACCTCAGGGTTCTGATAATGCGCGCCGTTGGAGAACGGCAGCCCCTTCTTGATGTTCTTCGACCAGTAGAGCCGCTGCGCGCCGGCGCTCGGATCGAAGATGTTGCCGCAGGATTCCGTCGACAGATCCCACGTACCGTCGGTGTAGATGGTTTTGACATAGGTGCCGAAGTCGAATTTTTCGATCTCGGCATCGATGCCGATCTTGGCCAATGCCTGCTTGAGGAAGTCGGCATAGCCCCACGGGTTATAGGGATTGTTGGTGAGCCTGAGCTTGAAGCGGATGCCGTCCGCTCCCCGCTTGAAGCCGGCCTCATCGAGCAGTTTTTCCGACAGCGCCGTATCGAACGTCGCGGCCTTCACGTCGGGATCGAAATACTTCTTGTTGACGACGCTGATCGGTGTCGGCGACACTTGGCCGTAGCCATAGAAGACAATGGCATTCACCGCGTCGAGGTCGATCGCGTGCGCGATTGCCTGACGGACTTTCTTCTCCTTCAGGATCGGGTTTTCGAGGTTGATGATCAGCTGGTGCAGCGGGCCGCTATAGGCGAAGACCGTGCTGTCGACGACGAATTGCGGCAGCGCCTTGAAACGCTCAAGATCGGCAAACGCCACCGGGTTCGGCCCGATGTCGACCTCACCCGTCTCCAGTGCGGCGGCGCGTGCCCCCGGATCGGTGATGAAGCGGAAGATGATCCGGTCGAGATAGGGTTTGGGCGCATCCCAATAGGTCGGATTCTTTTCGACGATGATGTGGCTGCCCTTCACCCATTCCTTCAGCACGAACGGTCCGCTGCCGACGATCTGCTCGAAGGACGGATCGTCCGCCGGCTTCAGCTTCTCGTAGATATGCTTGGGCACCACAGGCGATTCCGTCGCAGCCAGCCCCGAGATCAACGCGGCGGACGGTTTCGACAATTTGATCTTCACGACATGCGGATCCGACGTGTCGATGTCGTTGACGTTCTGGAAGGTGATACGCCCGCGCGGATGTGCTTCGCGCAGCCGCGAGATCGAGAAGGCCACGTCCTCGGAGGTCAGATCATGGCCGTCGCTGAACTTCACGCCTTGGCGCAGCTTGAAGACATATTCGAGCCCGTCGTTGCTGATCGACCATTCGGTGGCCAGTTGCGGCCGCGGATTGAGATCGTAGTCGTAGGCGAGCAGGCCGTCGAAGATCTTCGGACCGATGGTGGCCGGCCCGCCGGCGCTGGTGTTGATGGAAACGATCTGGTTGGGCTCGGGATAATAGACGAAATTGAGCGTGCCGCCGGCCACCGGCTTTGCGTCTTCGGCGAATGCCCCGGCTGGAAGTCCGGCACTCGCGCCGGCCAGCAGCAGGAACTGATTGAACAGGCGTCGGTTGATGGTCATGGACGGTACTCCGCGTTTTCGCGATTTATCTTTCATGGAGAAAAGTCGGGATCGGCATTGGCACGCGCCGATCCCCGCCAAAGCGATCCAAGCACCTATGCGGTTGGCGCGAGCCATATCTGCGCGAAGCTGTTGTTGATCCCTTGAGCGCCAGGGGCAAAATCCCTGACCTTCTTGTTGGCGACGATCTGGGCGCCGGCCGCGACGAGATCGACCGACACGACGTCGTCATGGATGATGTGCTGGAACTTGTACCAGAGCTCGCGGCGCTTGGTCTCGTCGGGCTCGATGGCGGCGGCTTCGAGGATCTTGTCGACCTCGGGGTTTGCATAGTGGCTGGCGTTGGAGAAGACGAGGCCGATCTTGAAGTTCTTGGACCAGTAGGCGCGTTGGACGCCCAGCGTCGGATCGAAGGTGTTCGACAGCGACTCGACCACCAGATCCCAAGCACGGTCGGTGTAGACGGTCTTCAGGAACGTCGACAGATCGAGCTTCAGGATCTCCGCATCGATGCCGACCGCCGCCAGCGACTGCTTGATGAAGTCGGCATACGAGGTCTGCAGGAAGGCGTTGTAGGCGAGCCTGAGCTTGAAGCGCGTGCCGTCGGCGCCACGCGGATAGCCAGCGTCGTCGAGCAGTTTCTCCGCCAGTTTCGGGTCGGGCTCGCGCGCCTTGATGCTCGGATCATACCATTTGGGCAGGGCGGTGCTGATCGGGCTCGGCGATACCTGCGCATAGCCGTACAGAGCGATGTCGACCAGCTTCTGCAGGTCGATCGCGTGGGCAATGGCCAGGCGCACGTCGCGCTTGGTCAGGATTTCGTTCTCGTAGTTGAAGAACAATTGCTGCTGCGGGCCGGAATAGGCGTAGGTGTTGGTGTCGACGACCAAAGCCGGGTTTGCCTTCAGCCGCTCGATATCGGCCAGCGGCACGGGATTGGCGCCGATATCGATCTCGCCGGTTTCGAGAGCCGCCGAGCGCGCGGCCGGATCGAGGATGACGTGCAGCACCACATGGTCGAGATAGGGCCTGGGCGCGTCCCAATAGTTCGGATTGCGGTCGAAGATCAGATGGCTGCCGGGTACCCATTCCTTGAGCACGAACGGGCCGGTGCCGATCGTCTGTTCCAGCTTGGGCTGTTCTGCCGGCTTGAACGTCTCGTAGACATGCTTCGGCACGATCGGCGATTCTGAGCTGCTCAGCGCCGTAACCAGATAGGGTGCCGGTTTTGACAGCACGATGATGGCCGTGTGCGGATCAGGCGTTTCGACCGCCGTCACGTTCTGGTAGGTGATGCGGCCGCGCGGATGCGCCTCCTTCAGCCGGAAAATGGTGAAGGCAACATCTTCCGAGGTGAAGTCCTTGCCGTCGTGCCATTTAACACCCTCGCGCAGCTTGAAGGTGTAGCGCAGGCCGTCGTCGCTGATCGACCATTCCGTCGCCAGCAACGGTTTCGGGTTGAGGTCATAGTCAAAATCCAGCAGGCCTTCGTTCACCTTGGGACCGATCGCCTGGCCGGTGCCCGACGAGGTGTTGATGGCGATCAGCGAGGTGGGATCGGGATAATAGGCCCAGTTGAGCGTGCCGCCCTGGACGGGCGTACCTTCGGCGGCAAAGGAAAGGCCGGGCAATGCGAAGCTCGCACCGCCAAGCAGCAAGAGCTGGTTGAAATGACGACGATTGACAGACATGGTCCTGAGCTCCGGAAAACGGCTTCGATGGGCATCCGGCGGCCGAACGCACTCCGGCGCCTCGATGCGATGATCCCCGCCACGCTGCAAAACCGGAAGAATGATTTTCTATCGTCTGCCGAAAGCGGCGCTTCGCACGACCGTTTCATTCCAGGACCAAGCGAGCCGGCCGACGCCCAAATCAGCGCTCCGATCTTATTTCTACAAGAATAGTAGACATTAGGATTTTTTAGATTTCCGTTCCCGCTCGCGTGATGCGGCGGCAAACCAAATTTTCCGCCGGGGGCTTTGGCGCAAAGCCCGCCCTCGTCGCGCCGGGCCTGAACGTGTTGAATGCGCCTCATGGTTGATCTCATTCGCGCAAGACCGAGGAAGCTGCGGCCGACGCTGGCGAGACTGCCGCCATTGACCTCGCTTCGCGCTTTTGTCGCAACCGCCCGCCATTTGAGCTTTACGCGGGCGGCCGAAGAACTCCATGTGACGCCCGCCGCCATCGGCCAGCAGATCCGCCTGCTCGAGGATCATCTCGGTCAACCGCTGTTCCACCGCAACCGCGGCGAGCTTCTGCTGACCTCGGCCGGCCAGGCGCTGATGCCCGGCCTCACCGAGGCTTTCGACGTCGTTGTCGAGTCGGTCGCACGGATTTCCGGCGACGAGGAGGATGCGCCGATCAAGGTCTCGGTCGCGCCCTCTTTTGCCAGCAAATGGCTGATCCCGCGCCTCGATGCGCTGCGCGATGCGGTCCCCGGCCTCGAAGTGCTGGTCGATGCATCGACGCGACTTGCCGACTTCGCCAGCGAAGACATCGACTGTGTCATTCGTTACGGGCCGGGCGCCTATGGCGGCCTGCTCACGGAACGCCTGTTTTCGGAAGCGGTGCTGCCCGTCTGCAGCCCGGAATTTGCTCGCATGCACGGCCTCTATCGCGGGCCAGAGGGGCTGCGTGACGCGCCGATCCTGCATGAGGACGGACCGGAACGCGACCCGAGCTGCCCCGACTGGAAGGGCTGGCTCAGATCCAACGGTCTGTCCAGCCGCCTCGTCGAGGGCGGCATTCGGCTTAGCCAGTCATCGCTGGTGCTCGACGCGGCCGTTGCGGGCAAAGGCATCGGTCTCGGCAAATTCCGGCTGGCCGAGCCTGACCTTGCCGCAGGGCGGCTGGTCAGTCCGTTCGGCTCACCGCAGCCGGTCGAGTTTTCCTATTATTTCGCGACGACGGCGCACAAGGCAAAGCTGGAGATGGTCGAGCGCTTTCATGGCTGGCTGAAGGCCGAGGCGCGCCAGCTCGGCGCTCTCGACTTCACGCCGCCGGTAGCGCTTCCGGCTAGTATCGCCATCATCGCGGCGGAATAGCCTCGGTCTCGCAAACAAATGGCACTCGGCTATTTCAGCTTGAAGCCCAGGGCCTTGAGGGCATCGCCGAGGCGATCGCGGCCTTTCAGCGCTGCCGTGCTGCCGATGCGGTTCGACATCAGCTCCGTCCAGTCGACCACGGGCATGGCCTGCTCCCGCTGAAAGGTACGAAGCGTCTGATTGTAGGCTGCAAGATCGTCCGGATCGAGGTCTGACTGGTAGCGCTCGCGATGCAGCACCAGACGCTGCGGCAGTCTGGGCTTGATATCGGTCGCAGCCAGGAGATCGGGATAGCCGACAGTGACACCGAACACCGCCACGGTTTCCGGCGGCAGGCCAAGCTCTTGCGCCACATCCTCGGGATGATTGCGCATCGCGCCTATGTAGCAAGAGCCAAGCCCGAGTGAGTCGATTGCCACCACGGCATTCTGTGCGGCGAGCGCTGCGTCGATCACGGCCAGCAGAAAACTTTCCTGATAGTCGAGCCCCTCGCCCGCCCGGCCATTTGCCTCGGCAATGGTGCGCAGCCGCGACAGGTCGGCCAGCCAGACGAGCAGCAGCGGCGCCTGCTCGATATGGCGATTGACCGCCGCCAGTCCGGCAAGCCGCGCCTTGCGCGCCGGATCCTCGACGGCAACGACACTCCACGCCTGGAGATTGGACGAAGTCGGCGCCGACTGGGCGGCGGCGACGATCAGCTCCAGCGTCCCGTCGGGCAGCGGCGTGGCGAGATAGTTGCGGACCGAGCGATGCGAAAGGATCGCCTCGAGGGCTTCGTTCCAGTTTCCGGTATGCGCGCTTTGCGGCGCTCGATAACGCCGCCGTAGCGCCGCTTCGCCATGCAGGTCGGCGTCGGAAGGGCGGATGCTGAAGGCGGCCGGCTGTGACATCGTCTTCCCTATTTGGCAATCTGGCTTATCGGCTAGCTGGCACGTGGCATGCCGATTGATTGAAGTGGCACAGGTCACATCAAAATGGCATTGGATGCGCCCTGTACGCCTCGCCGATCCGTGCCAGTATCTCCGGCGACAGTGCGATCGAAGCCGCATCGAGCGCATGGTCGAGTTGTTCCACGCTCGTCGCCCCGACGATGGGGACAACGGGAAACGGGCGAGACCGCACGAAAGCGACTGCCATCGTCACGGGGTGGATGCCAGCCTCCTGGGCGATCGAAACATAGGCATCGACCGCCGGCCACACCCTCGGCGTGCAACGGCCGCCGAGATCGCCGTTGAGTGCGCGACGCGATCCTTCCGGCGAGTAGTCGGGGCGGTATTTGCCGCTGAGCAGGCCCGCTCCCGCCGGCGAATAGGCAAGCAGCGTTACCCCCTCGTTCACGGCAAGCTCCGCAAGGTCAGTATCGTAGTACCGGCAGAGCAGCGAATATTCGTTCTGGATCGTCAGCGGGCGAGGACCGACACCGTCGTCGGCGAGGCGCAGCCACTGCGAGATGCCCCATGTCGTTTCGTTCGATAGCCCGAAATGCCTGATCTTGCCTTCATTGCGAAGCGCGGCGAGCGTTTCCAGGCATTCGGCCATGCCGGCAACGGTCTCCGCCTTCACCTGTCCGGACGGATCGAAGCTCCAGACCCGGCGAAAATGATAGTGACTTCGGTTGGGTACGTGGAGTTGGTACAGATCGATGTAATCCGTCCTCAACCGGCGCAGTGAGTTCTCAACCGCGGTCCGCAGCGTTTCGGCGGTGATCTTCGCGCCGCCGCGCACGACGTCCTGGCCGAGACCCGACACCTTGGTGGCGATAACCAAATCGTCACGGCGGCTTCTCGGCGCGAGCCAGCTTCCAATGTAGCTTTCGGTTCGACCGACCGAGTCTTCGCGAACCGGGTTGACGGGATAGACCTCCGCGGTGTCGATGAAATTCACGCCACGCTCGACGGCACGATCAAGCTGTGAGTGCGCCTCGGCCTCGGTGTTCTGACGACCCCAGGTCATCGATCCCAGGCAGATCGAACTCACCTGCGGGCCTTCTGGACCCAAAATCGTTCTCTTCATCCAAACCCTTCCCTGCACGCTACTTCCCTCGCCGGCACTTACCGGTTCAAGAGGTGCGGTCTAGACCCCATTGCGCAAAAGCGGAAGCAACTGATCGCCTTGCCGCTTGATCTCGGAGAGATACGGCGTGTCCGAGAGCACGAAGTGCGTGATGCCCAGATCCCGGTACTTGCCGAGCGAGCGGGCGACGTCGACGGCCGAGCCGACCAGCCAGGTGGTGCCGGCGCCGCCGCCGCCATACTTGCCCGGGGCCGTATAGAGGTTGTCGTCCAGCACCTCGCCGCGCGCGTGCAGATCGAGCAGACGCTGCTGACCCGCCGCTACCGCCCGACCGTGATCGTTCCAGCCGGCGCCCTTGGCCTTGGCCATCTCGTCGACCTTCGCCTCGGCGTCCGCCCAGGCCTGCCCAGCGGTGTCGCGGACCAGCGTGGTGACCCGCAACCCGAATTCCAGAGGCGGGAGGTCTCGGTTTAGTTCCCTGCTCAAGGCTTTGAGCCGGTCGATCCGCTCCCGGACACCGTCGAGCGGCTCTCCCCAGAAGAGCTGGACATCCGCCTCGCTGGCCGACACCCGCTCGGCCGCCTCCGATGCGCCGCCGAAGTAGAGCTTGGGATGGCGACGATCGCCACGGACATGGATGCGGGGCATGACGGTAGACCCTGTGACCCGGAAATGCTCGCCCGCAAAGGTCACGTTTTCTTCGGTCCAAAGTCTGCGAACCAGCCGCATGAACTCTCTGGTGCGGGCATAGCGATGGTTCTGGTCGCCTTCGCTGTCGCCATACGCAGCGAGATTGTCCTTGCCCGACACTATGTTGATACGCACGCGACCGGCGGTCAGTTGGTCGAGCGTGGCTACGGCGGATGCGAAGTGCGCCGGCCGCCAGTAACCCGGGCGGATCGCGATGAGCGGCTCGAAGGAGTTGGTTCGCGCGGCGAGCGAGGCCGCGATGGTAAAAGTGTCGGGCCGACCCCAGCCGGTACCGATCAGCGCGCCCTTCCAGCCGTGTTCCTCAAGCGCCTTCGCGTGGCTGGTCAGCGTCTCCAGGCTGTTGTGGTTCTCGACGGCGGGCTCGCCGCGGTGACCAGGGTCGACCTGGTTCGGGATGTACCAAAGAAATTCGGTATCAGCGCTCATGGTCGGGCCTGTATTTTGGCCGGGCATGGAGGTCAATGGCAGGACCTTCCGCTCCGTTGTATTTTGATGACCATTCAATGGTTGGCCCAAGCAGCCCTGGCGCCTTGTGCGGCTGCGGTGCGAAACGGCTTTCGGGCCTGATAAGGCCGAGATGGTCGCGCAGCGTGCGCCCTTCATAGTCCGTTCGGAACAGGCCTCGCCGGCGCAGAATCGGCGCCACCGTATCGACAAAGACCTCCAGTCCGGTCGGCAGCACGTCCGGCATCAGGTTGAAGCCGTCGGCGGCGCCGGCGGCAAACCATCGTTCGATATCGTCGGCGATCTGCTCCGGCGTGCCGACGATGGTGCGGTGGCCGGTGCTGCCGTTCAGCGCCCGGATTAGCTGGCGAACGGTGAAATCGTTGTCGCGGGCAAGCGCCAGGGTGGCCTTGAAGAAGGTGTGGCCGCCGTTGGGAGGCAGTTGAATCCCTTCCGGCAACTTCTCGTCCAGCTTCAACCGCTCGCGATCGATGCCGAGCACGCCGGACAGCCGCCCAAGGCTGTAGTCGAGCGGGATGCGGTCCCACAGCTCTTCTTGCCGTCGCTCCGCTTCGGCCTCGGTGCTGCCGATGATGGTGGCCAGGCCGGCGAGATTGAGCGGCACACCGCCGGTGCGGCCGTAAATCTGGGCGCGTGTCTTCAGCTCTTGTGCATAGGAAAGCGCTTCTTCGAGGGATTGCGAGGCCGAGAAAACGGCTTCGGCATGGCGGGCCGCGAGGTCCTTGCCGTCGTCGGAACCACCGGCCTGGATGACCACCGGATGCCCTTGCGGCGAACGCGGCACATTGTGCGGCCCGTGCACCGAGAAATGTGCACCCTTGTGCTCGATGGCGTGAACCTTGGCGGCATCGACGAAGCGCCCGCTGGCGACATCGCCGATGAAGGCATCGTCCTCCCAGCTGTCCCACAATGCCTTGACGATCTCGGTGAATTCCGCCGCCCGCTCGTAGCGCCGGCCATGATCGATCGCACCGGTGAGGCCGAAATTGCGAGCCGAGGCGGGGTCGGCCGTGGTCACGATGTTCCAGCCGATACGCCCGCCGCTGACATGGTCGAGCGTCGCGAAGCGCCTGGCGATGTTGTACGGCTCGTTGAAGCTGGTTGAAGCGGTGGCGATCAGGCCGATGCGCTCGGTTGCGGCAGCAACCGTCGCCAGTACGATGGTCGGCTCCAGCGACGTGATCGGACGATAGTCGATGCGGTCCGAGATTGCCGCCTGGTCGGCAAGGAATACGGCGTCGAGCTTGGCGCGCTCTGCGATCTTCGCCACCTGCACATAGTGGTCGACGGTGAAGGCGGCGTACGGATCGACGCCGTCCATCCGCCATGCCGCCGGCGAGAAGCCGGCATGCAGGATATTGACGTTGAGATGGAGCTGCCGGCGGCTCATCGAAACACGCCGGGCTCGGGATAGGCGCCGGTCAGATACCAGGTGCCGACGGTGCGGGTCTTGTATTCGGCCGGGTTGTGCAAGGTGTGAATGCGTGCATTGCGCCAGAAGCGGTCGAAGCCGTATTTGCGCACCGCCGAGCGGGCGCCCATCACCTCGAAGATCTCGCTCGTGACTTCCAGTGCGACATCGCCCGCCAGCACGTTTGCCGCGGCGACGGCAACCGCCGCCTCGCCGCGCTCTTCCTCTGTCAGTGCCTTGCCGCGCGCGATCGCACGATCGATCGCCGCCGCCGCGCGATCGGCCAGTACCGTTGCTGCCCGCGTCTTGACCCAGAGTTCGCCATACTGCCGCTTGATCCATGGATCGTCGATATGGCGCTCGACGCCGGAATACATCCATGGCCGAGAACTGTTGATCGTGTAGTCGCGTGCCGCCAGCAGCGCGCCCTGGGCCGTGCCGATGAAGACATTGAGCAGCACGCTCTGCTGCTGCAATGGCCCGATGGTGCGGATAGGCAGCGACGCGTCGACCCAGCCGCGCACCAGTTCGCTGTCATGGATCCTGACGTTCTCATAGGCGACCTTGCCGCTGCCGGTCTGCGTCTGGCCGATGCCGTCCCAGTCGTCGAGGATGGTGATGCCTTCACGGTCCGCGGGGATCGCCGCGAATTTCCGCTCGCCGCTGACCTCGTCTTCCCACGAAGTCGAAAGATAGTCGGCGACATGGGAGCCAGAGGCAAAGGGCTTGAAGCCGTTGACGATTGTCCACTCGCCGTCCTTGCGACCGAACAGTGTTTTCGAAAAACTGTTGCCGGTATTGCCCCAGAACCAGTCGCCGGCGGCCGAACGCCGCAAAAGGTCGGCTGAAAGCGGCTCGTCTGAATTCAGCCTGGCTGCGATCAGCGCGCTGAAATGGTAGCCGTAGATGTGGCCGATCGAGCCATCGACCTTGGCGAACTCCCGGCCGATCTTCAGCGCCGTCGATAGGGCTCACCGGCGCCGCCGAATTCCTTGGGGATGACGATGGTGAGCAGACCGCTTTCCTTCAGCAGGCGTATCTGTTCGCTCGGCCTGCCGCCAAGCTGGTCGCGCTCGACCGCGTCGCGGGCAAAGATATCGCGAAGCTCGACCGCCTTGGCTGTCCATGGATTGGAAATATCGGGATCGAAGGTCATCTTGTCACTCGTGCAAATTCGGGAAGCCGTGGCGCTCGGCAAGCAGCGCAAGAATGCGCTTGGTGTCGTCGGCGAAAGCCTTGCCCTTGGCCGTCGGCAGGTCGGTGGGCGGATCGCTGCCGATGACGAGCGCCGGCAGGGACTGATGCCGTTCGCCAAGCGCGTCGATCACCTTGCCCCTCGGCCTCGCAAACGGAACGCGCTCGACGTCCAGTCTGGCGGCGAGATCGGGAAAGGCGGCGAGCAGCCCTTCGACCTGGTTGCAATAGGGACAGACGAATGTCCTGCCTGGATGTTTTGGGTCGGAGAAACCCGGCTGAATGAGAAAGAGCTTGTCGCGCGCCATGGTCCGCCTATTCCGCGGCTGCCGCGGCACGCCGCGAAAAACGGTTTGCCGGCCGTTTCAGGCCGAGATTGTCGCGCAAGGTCCTGCCCTCATACTCTTCACGAAACAGGCTGCGGCGGCGCAGTTCCGGCACCACCAGCTCGATGAAGTCCTTCAGGCCGCCAGGCATGATCGGCGCCATGATGTTGAAGCCGTCGGCGCCGTAATTCTCGAACCGCTCTTCCATCGCGTCGGCGATCTGTTCCGGCGTACCGACCACCTGCCAGTGGCCGCGTGCGCCAGCGATGCGCAGATAGAGCTGCCGGATCGTCAGCTTCTCGCGCCGCGCCAGCTCGACCACCAACGCCTGCCGGCTCTTGCCGGCATTGGTCTCCGGCAATTCCGGCACAGGCCCGTCGAGCGGATAGGAGCTGAGGTCGAAGCCGCCGGCCAGCGCCGACACCAGGCCGAGGCCGACTTCCGGCTGGATCAGGTCCTGCAGCTGTTCGAATTTCTCCTGCGCCTCGGCTTCGGTCCGGCCGACGACCGGGAAGATGCCGGGCAGGATTTTCAGATCGTCGTCCGAGCGGCCATATTTGCCGAGCCTGCCCTTGACGTCGGCATAGAAGGCGGTGGCCTCGTCGAGCGTGATCTGCGCGGCAAAGATCGCTTCCGCCGTGCGCGCCGCCAGCTCCTTGCCGGGGCCGGACGCCCCGGCCTGAACGACGACGGGATGACCTTGCGGAGTTCGCGGCGTGTTCAGCGGACCTCGCACCTTGAATTGCTCGCCCTTGTGGTTCAGGACATGCAGTTTGTCCTTGTTGAAATAGCGCCCGCTTGTCCTGTCGCGTGGGAAGGCATCATCCTCCCAGCTGTCCCACAGGCCGAGCACGACATCTGCGAATTCTTCGGCGCGGTCGTAGCGGTCGCCATGCTGGATATGCGCCTCGTGTCCGAAATTGAAAGCCGCGTCCGGATCGGACGAGGTGACCAGGTTCCAGCCTGCGCGCCCGCCGCTCAGATGGTCGAGCGAAGCAAACTGGCGGGCCAGATTGTAGGGATCGGAATAGCTGGTCGAAGCGGTGGCGATGAGGCCGATGTTCCTGGTCACCGCCGACAGCGCGGAAAGTAGCGTGATCGGCTCGAACGGATAGACGCCGCTATGCGCCTTGCGGCTGGCGGCCTCGAGGTTGCTCAACCGCGCCGCGACGCCATCGGCAAAGAAGATCGCATCGAATTTGGCCGCTTCCGCCAGCCTGGCCAGTTCGACATAGTCGCCAAGGCTGGTCCCCTCACTGGCCGCCGGATGGCGCCAGGCCGCCACATGGTGGCCGGTGAAGAGCAGAAACGCTCCAAGCTTGAGTTTGTCCTTGCGCCTGGCCATGTCTTTCGCCTCCTCAGCGATACAGTCCGCCGACCGGGAATTCCCCGGTAAGCAACCAGGTGCCGATGGTGCGTTTCTTGTATTCGGCCGGATTGTGCAGCGTATGCGTGCGCACGTTGCGCCAGAACCTGTCGTAGCCATTGGCCTTGGTCGCCGAACGGGCGCCCATGACCTCGAAGACCTCGCTCGACGCATCAAGGCCGATTTGCCCGGCATAGACATTGGCAGTGGCGAGGTCGATCGCCGTCTGCCCCCGCTGCTCCAGGGTCAAGGCTTCGCCCTTGATATAAGCGGCATCGAGGCTGCGCGCCGCCACATCGGCGAGTTCGGCGGCAGCGAGCGTGCGGATATAGAGGTCGCCATATTTGCGTTGCACGAACGGGTCGTCCGTATGCTTCTCGTTGCCGGAATAGATCCAGGGGCGCGATTGCGAGACCGTGTAGTCGCGCCCTTCGCTCAGCGCTCCCTGCGCGCTGCCGACGAACAGATTGAGCAGGACCGCCTGCTGGAAAAGTGACGTCAGTGTCTGGAAGGGCGTCAGCGGCACCGCGGGCGAGCCGATCAGCTCATCGTCGCCGACATGCACGTCCTTGAATGTCACCTTGCCGGAACCCGTCTGGCGCTGGCCGACACCATCCCAGTCATCTTCGATGACGATGCCTTCGCGATCGGCCGGGATCGCCGCCGCCAGCCGGTCCTGACCGTCCTCCCAGGCAATTTGGATGTAATCGGCGATGTGTGAACCGGAAGAGAACGGCCGAAAGCCGCTGAGAATCCAGCCCTTGCCGTTGCGCTTGGCCGACGAGGTTTTCGACATGGCGTTGCCGGAATTGCCCCAGACCCAGTTTTCCTGGGCCGATCGTGTCAGCAGTTGGTCCTTCTGCGCCTGCGTGCCGCGAAACAGCACGCCGTTGAGCGGCAGATGATGATAGCCGTAGAGATGGGCGAGCGAGCCGTCGGTACGGGCGAATTCGCGCACGACGCGAAGCACCGACAGCCAGGAAGCGCCCTTGCCGCCGTAGCGCTTGGGAATCTGCGCCGACGGCAGGCCGCTCTCCTTCAGCAGGCGGATTTGCTCGACCGGCCGTCCACCGGCTTTGTCGCGCGCCACGGCATCACGGTCGAAGATACCGCGCAACTCGACAGCCGTGGCAACGAACGGGTCGGACAGGTCAGGGCTGAAGGTCATCTGCAATATCCATGAAAATGTGTCTATTCCGCCGCGATGGTCTGTGCCGGCTGCCAGACGGAAGAGGCATAGGCCTCCTCGCCGAATTCGGCCGGATGGCTGCCGGTTATGCGGCTCTCATGGCTGTCGAGGTCGGCGAGGAAGAGATCGCGGCTGATGCGCGCGACCACGGACGGTACATCGCGTTTGATCGATGGGACATCGCCAATCGGCAGGCCGAAACTGACGAAACCGCCGGGATTGAAGACATGGACATCCTTCAAGAACGGCGCCTCGCCCGGCGCCTTTTCGAGGAATTCATGGCCGAGACCGAGATAGGGATGGGCGCCGAAAAATTCATCGGCCTCGCCTTCCGGTGGTGCATACTGGTCACGCCACAGCCGGATTGTGGCGGCGAAATCGGAGAATTCCTGCTTGCGTGTCGGGTCGGCGAAGTAGCCGGTGCCGGCTATGATGAAGTCGAAAGCAAATGTCTCGCCGGCGATATCGGTGACGACCTTGCCGTCTTCGACATCCGCATTTGTCCAGGGGGCACCGAGATGCAGGTGGAAATTCTTGTGCCGCACCACCCGCTCCACGGCATCGGGTGGCGGCGTCGAACCGGCATCGCGAAACCGCAGCGCCTGACGCCAGCGCACTGCATCGGGCAGGCGCGGATAGTTGTCATAGGCGCCGGTATAGCCACGGACGCGGTTGATCGGCACGCTGGCGATGCTGGTGCGGCGGGCAAACAGACGCACCGATTTTGCCCCAACTTCGAGTGCCGTCGCGGCTGCGTCGAATGCCGAGGCCGCTGACCCAACGACAGCGATCGCCTTGCCCTTGAGCGAGCCAAAATCGATCGCAGCCGAACTGTGCGCGACAAAACCTTGAGGCAGAGCGGCGAGCACAGCCGGTAGCACCGCACCGCCGCTGCCGCCAAATCCATTGGCCAGGATGATCTTGCGCGTCGTTTCGACCAATGACCTGCCTTCCACCTCGAGGTGAAGACGAAGATGCCCATCAGCCGGCTCGATGCGCAGGAGGCGTGTGCCGTAACGAATGCCGATGCCGAGAAAGTCGCGATACCATTTCAGGTAGTTCGCCCAATCCGTCCGCGCGATGCGGTCGAAGCCGGCATAGGCCTCCGCACCGTGGCGGGCTTCGTACCAGGACTGGAAGCTCAAGCCCGGCAGGCCGAGTTCCGGTCCCGGCAGGCCTTTCGGCGTCCGCAACCTGTTCATCCGTGCATGGGTGAGCCAGATGCCGGCCTTGCTCTCATCCGGCGCGGCATCGATGACCGTGACCTTGCCGATGCCGGCGCGCCTCAACGCGAAGGCAAAGGTCGCGCCCGTCTGCCCGCCTCCGACGATGAAGACATTATGGTTGATGCCCTCGCGGTCCGGCACCCAGTTCTGCGGATCAGGGCCGATCAGCCGAAGTGTTTCGCGGGCGTGGAGATCTGGATCGGACGATAAAGCCATTTCGGTCCCGGCTGAAGTTCAAGCGTTGCGCCAAACTCCGCCCCGGTCGGCAAACAGTCCAGAAATGTCTGCTTTGATTGCCCGGTAGTTTTTTTCACTTGCATCCGATTTCACAATCGGGAGCGCCATCGGGCGAATGGAGATCAGAGCTTTCCAGGAGACGCGATACTACCCGGCCAGCGGATGGCCGGGCCGCAGCCGCGTTCTGCGGACCGCCGTGGGCGGAACAGCCTGTCCCGCGTCCCTACGCGGCCACCTGTAGAAACCTGTCCGTCGGCACGGACGGCCGTTTCACGAGCTTTCACTCGCATTCGCAAAAAGCCTTGGCCGATGCCGGAACGTGCTAACGTACCGTTCGCGCCGAAACGTCACCCGGAAAGCCATTTTCTGTATATATTTCAAAGTTTTGGCCTACAAAAAAGTACCGTCAGGCCGAGAAAACGGGTGACGGTACTTTCTCGGACATTGAGTCGCGTACGAAAAGTACCGGCAAAAGTACCGTCAGATTGATCTGCTGCCCTTCACACCCCAACAAGGCCCTCGTTTGCATGGGGCCAGAAAAATCAGTGACTTAGGCAGTCGGAGACTTTAGTTGATGATGCGGCGCCGATAGTGAATGAGATAACCCGCAAATCGTTGTTTTTCTGCGAAAAGCTACGTCGGAGCGCTCAGGAGTACGCTAACCCCTACTCCCACTCGATTGTTTCCAACTCAGCTAGGCCATTGATCTAGCTGGGTTTTTCTTTCCTGCGGCATCGAAAGCCGACGCATGGTCCGTCAAAAAGTTACGCTTTTGATTTTAAAGGGAGAATCGCCGAGAAAAATATTTTGAGGTTTCACCAGCTATCGGGACCAATCGGTCGACTTTTGCGCCTCGTGGCATCCGACCCCGAAAAACAACTTCGCTTAAAAGTGCCGTCACGCAGCGCGATCAGCAGGTGGTCAACATGAATGAACCCTGCGACCGACGCTGATCAGGGTCCAATTCAAGCAAGCCCGCCGGCCCAGGATGTCCTCTTCGTATCTCACCGCTCGCGCAGGATCTCCTGCTTGTAGCGCATGAGCGGCGAAAGCAGGTAGCTGATGATACGGCGTGAGCCGGTCTTGATCTCGACCGTGACCGACATACCGGGCGACAGATCGGCTGATCTACCCTCGATCTGCATCTGCGTGCGGTCAAGCGAAACGCGCGCTACATAGGCAAGCCCCTGCCCCCTTGTCTCGGTCGTCGAACTCTCTGCCGTGGATGGTGGCTCGCGTGAGGCATCGTCGCGCTTGTCATTGTTGACGGCATCGCGCGAGACGCCGAGCACCCGCCCGTGCAGGAGCCCGTAGCGCGTGAAATTGAAGGTATCGACCTTGATCTCCGCCTCCTGCCCCGGGGAGACGAAGCCGATATCGCTGTTCGACACCATGGCCTCGATCTCGAGAGCGGCGTCGGCCGGCACGACGACCGCGAGCGACTGTGCCGGCGTGACGACGCCTCCGATCGTATGCACGGAGAGCTGCTGCACGACGCCGTCGACGGGGGCGATCAGGGTTTGCATCTTCGCCCTGTGCTCTGCCTTGATCATGTCCTGGGCGAGGCCGGCCGCCTTTTGCTCCGCCTTCGCCAAATCATCGAAAAGCGAGCGCCGGTATTCGGCCTCGGCTCGCGAATGCGTCTCCCTCAAGACTGAGACAGCCGCGTTGACCTCGCGCCCGCGGCTCTCCAGGACCGGGAGATCGTGCTGCTGGCTGATGAGGTCCTGCAGGTCGGTGAGATAGGTAATCTTTGAGGCGAGACCCTTGTCGTAGAGGCTCTTGTCCATCTTCACTCGCTCCTGGAGCGGCGGGAGAACTGCCTGCAGCTTGTCGATGGTGGCGGTGATTGTCTCGCCCTCCGCCTCTTTCTCGGCAAGCTGGCGCATGATCTCGGCGAGCTTGGCGTCCTGCTCGGCCGTCTGCATCACGAGGAAGCGACGTTGTGTCTCGATCAAGGCCTGGCTCGCATCGGCGGGAGCGACGAAATCATCCAGGGGATTGGCATTGCCCGCGAGCGCCGCCCGCAGCCGCGCCACCTCGAGCTGCGCGGCGACGAAATCGCTCTTGATGTGGTCGGTCTCGGCCGCGCTGACGGTCGGATCGAGCTCGATCAAAACGTCGCCGGCCTTGACCGAGGCGCCGTCGCGCACATGGATTGCACGCACGATTCCGGTCTCGAACGGCTGGATGACCTTGACGCGGTCATCCGGCACGATCCTGCCGGGGGCTGTCGCGACAATATCGACCTTGCCGACCGTGGCCCAGGTGAGAGCCAGGCAGAAAAAGGCGATGATGGTCGCGCCGATGGCGCGGCCGATAGGCGAAGGCGGCGTCTCCATGACTTCGAGCGCCGCGGGCAGGAAGGCGGTCTCGTGATCGCGGCGGCGAACCTGCCGCGCTGGAAATTCAACGATGTTTCCGGCGGCTGCCATTCGTGTTCCCCGCTTGCAGATGATGCAGGTTGGCGTAACGGCCGTTCGAGCGCATCAGGTCGGCATGCGTGCCGTCTTCGGCGATACGGCCGCGATCGATCGTGATGATGCGGTCGGCATGGCGTACCATCGTCAGGCGATGGGCGATGATGATCACGGTGCGCCGTTCCGCCATGCTGCGCATATTGTCCTGGATGATGCGCTCGCTCTCGTAGTCGAGGGCGCTCGTTGCTTCGTCGAAGATGAGGATGCGCGGATCGCCAACAAGTGCACGGGCAATGGCGATGCGCTGGCGCTGGCCGCCTGAGAGCGAGCAGCCACGCTCGCCGATGACCGTATCGTAGCCTTCCGGGAGTTCGAGGATGAATTCGTTGGCTCCGGCCAGTTCTGCCGCTGCGATGACATCCTTCATCGGCATCGCCGGATCGGCGAGTGCGATGTTATCGCGCACCGAGCGGTTGAACAGCACGTCCTCCTGCAACACGACGCCTACCTGCCGACGCAGCCAGGCGGTATCGACCATGGCGAGATCGACGCCGTCGGCCAGCACCCGGCCGCTCTCGGGTACGTAGAGGCGCTGGATGAGCTTGGCGATCGTGCTCTTACCTGAACCGGAAGCGCCGACGAGCCCCACGATCTGGCCGGGCGGAAATTGAAAGCTCACATCGTGCAGCACCTCCCGCCCATCGATGCGGTAGCGGAAGCTGACATGCTCGAAGGTGATCTCCCCACGGATCGGCGGCAGCGAGGCACGGCCTGCGCCGAGCGTCGGCTCGGGCTGCGTATTGAGAATATCACCGAGCCGCTCGATCGACAGGCGCGCTTGATGGAAATCCTGCCAGATCTGTGCCAGCCGCAACACTGGTGCGCTCACGCGGCTCGCCAGCATGTTGAAGGCCACCAGTTCGCCGACTGTCAGCTTGCCATCGATGACGAGTTTGGCGCCGAAGAACAGGATGGCGGCGGTGACGATCTTGCTTGCGAGCTGGATGGCCTGGCTTGCTATGTTGCCAAGGCTCATCACGCTGAAGCTTGCAGCCACATAGGCGGCAAGCTGTTCCTCCCAGCGGCGCTGCATCTGCGGTTCGACCGCCAGCGCCTTCAATGTCTCAACCCCGGTGATGCTCTCCACGAGCAAGGCCTGGTTTTCGGCGCCGCACCTGAACTTCTCGTCGAGCCGCTTGCGGAAGAGCGGCGTCGCGCCCGCCGAAACGCCGATATAGACGGGAAAGGCGCTCAGCACGACCAAGGTCAGGAGCGGGGAATAGACGACCATCACGCCGAGGAAGACCACGGTGAAGGCAAGGTCGACGACGAGGGTCAGCGCCGAACTGGTGAGGAAATTGCGGATATTCTCGAGCTCGCGCACGCGGGCGATCGAGTCCCCGGCGCGTCGCGCCTGGAAATAGGCGAGCGGCAGCGCCATCAGGTGCCGATACAGGCGCGCGCCGAGCTCGACATCGATGCGGTTGGTCGTATGGGCAAAAAGATATGTGCGCAGTCCGCCGAGGGTTGCTTCAAAGACCGCGATCGCCACGAGCCCGACGGTGAGGATTTCCAGTGTGCTGATGCCCCGATGCACCAGCACCTTGTCGATCACGACCTGGAAGAGGAGTGGGCTGATAAGCGCGAAGAGCTGCAAGAAAAGAGACGCGACCAGGACTTCGCCCAGTAGATGGCGATATTTCCGGATCGCGCCAAGAAACCAAGTGATGTCGAAGCGCCGCGACAGGTCTGACAGGGAGGCGCGGCGCGTCATCAGGATCAACCGCCCGTCCCACATCGCCTCGAACTCGGCGCGCGACAATGCCTCCGGGCGCGGG
Organism: Mesorhizobium kamtschaticum; assembly: GCF_056174585.1. Taxonomy (NCBI): domain Bacteria; kingdom Pseudomonadati; phylum Pseudomonadota; class Alphaproteobacteria; order Hyphomicrobiales; family Phyllobacteriaceae; genus Mesorhizobium; species Mesorhizobium kamtschaticum. The sequence continues at coordinate 6,706,590 of NZ_CM149691.1, forward strand.
GCATGGGGACGCTGGACAAGGACTTGCTCTTCCCCAGCCTTGCCGAGCAGCAGGAAGCCGCCATCCTTGAGCGCCGCGATGGCCGGCAAGGGTGTGCGGGCAAGACGGGGCCAGGCGCTTTTGACACTGCGCGCCTTGAGCCCGAGGTCCTTGGCGCAGCGCAGCATCTCGGTCGTGCCGATACGCGCCTGGCCGAGCCTGTGACGGATCTGTGGCCCCTCGGCCGCAACGCCATTGAGTTGCAGGAGCATGACCAGTGCGCCAAGCCCCTGATCGTCCTCCCGCCCTGCCTGAGGGCCCCCGAATGCCATTCCGGTCCCTCTCTAGCGCTCGAGATGGCCTGGCGTCGCCAGGAACGCCACGACATCGTGGCCGCCATGCTGCGTCCATGCCGGGGCGATCTCGCCGGCGTCGGCCCGGCTGCCGTGGAAGCCCGACGCCGCGTATTGGTTGAACAACGCGACGAGGTTCGAAGTCGGGCTGGTCGTGATCGCCGGGGGATCCGTGACCGTCATGGTCTTGGATGGCGAACTCGCTGTTTCGCCAAAGGTCGTATTGCTCGCGGTCACCGTCAGCGTGGCGACGGGATGGCCCGTGCCGGTATACGAGGACGCGAGCGTAAGCCCTGTGAGCGGCTTGCCTGTCGTGGACGAGGTCCCGCTGATCGTCCACGTGTAGTTGTGGTCCGACTGCAGCGCCTTGCTGACGGTGTAGCCGCTGGGGGCCGTGATCGTCTCATAGCTCGGCACACCCGCGATCTTCACGGTGACGCTATCGTCGGAATCAACAGGAGTTGCGGTGATCCCGAGTGCGATCGAGCCTTGTGCCTGGACCGTCAGCCCTGTGTTGATGATGGTCAGGATCGGCGCTTCGGGCTTGTTGTCTTCCTCGACCGTGAGGCTCCTAGTGGCCGGTGGGGCGAGATTGCCCGCCTTGTCCGCCACGTTGGCGGTCACCGTGTAGATGCCGTCAATAAGCGCCTGTGCCTGCGCACTCGTCACATTCACGGACCAGGCGTTGTTCTGATCGGAAGTCGTATAGGTGTCGACGACCACATTCTGGCTGTTGATGATCTTGACCGCGACTATCTGGCCGTTCTCGGTATTGGTCGTGGTGCCGCTGACGGCGAATCCGAGCAATGCTGTCAAGGCGCTGATGTTGTTGTTGCCGGCTATCGTGTTGATAGCGATTGTCGGTGCCGTCGTGTCGATTTGCAGTGTGCCGGCCGGATTATAGTTGGTGGCGCCCGAGAGATTGGCGCTGTTTCCCGCACCGTCGACGATGGTCGATCCGTTCAGATTGAACGAAGAGATTGTCAGGTCGGCAGTGTTCTGTCCGGCAAGCACGGTATAGCTGAAGGTCAATGCCGCCGTGCCCGAGCCGCCGCTATAGGTCGCTGTTCCGCCGTCGTTGAGCAGGAGCATCGGTGAACCGCCCACCGTGTTCACGTTCACCGCCTGGCTGAGGTTCACCGTCAACGTGACGGTCTTGCCGGCATTCAGGTCGCCATTGCCGTTGGTAATCCCGGTGCCGGACGTCGAGATGGTGGTGATGGTCGGTGCCGCCGTGTCGATTTGCAATATGCCGGCCGGATTGTAGTTGGTGGCGCCTGAGAGATTGGCGCTGTTGTTCGCGGCATCGGTGATGGTCGAGCCGTTCAGGTTAAGCGAGGACACGGTCAGGTCGGGGGTGTTCTGCCCGGCAAGCACGGTATAGCTGAAGGTCAACGCCGTGGTGCCCGAGCCGCCGCTATAGGTCGCTATGCCGCCGTCGTTAAGCAGGAGCCTCGGCGAACCGCCTGCGGTGTTCACCGTTACCGCCTTGCTGAGATTCACCGTCAGCGTGACGGTCTTGCCGGCATTGAGATCGCCATTGCCGTTGGCGATTCCAGTGCCTGACGTCGCGATCGAGGCAATGGTTGGCACTATCGTGTCAATCTGCAATGTGCCGGCCGGATTGTTGTTGGTGGCGCCCGAGAGATCGGCGTTGTTTCCAGCACCGTCGGCGATGATCGATCCGTTCAGATTGAGCGAGGAGATGGTCAGGTCGGGGGTTCTGCCCGGCGGACACAGTGTAGCTGAAGGTCAATGCGGTCGTGCCCGAGCCGCCGCTGTAGGTTGCTATCCCGCCGTCGTTGAGCAGGAGCCTCGGCGAACCGCCCGCGATGTTCACGTTCACCGCCTGGCTGAAGCTCACCGTCAGCGTGACGGTCTTGCCGGCATTCAGGTCGCCATTGCCGTTGGTGATCCCCGTGCCGGACGTTGCGATGGAGGCAATGATTGGCACTATCGTGTCGATCTGCAGTGTGCCGGCCGGATTGTTGTTGGTGGCGCCCGAGAGATCGCCGCTGTTTCCAGCACCATCGGCGATGGCCGATCCGTTCAGATCGAGCGAGGACACGGTCAAGTCCGGGGTATTCTGCCCGGCGGACACAGCGTAGCTGAAGGTCAATGCGGTCGTGCCCGAGCCGCCGCTGTAGGTTGCTATCCCGCCGTCGTTGAGCAGAAGTCTCGGCGAACCGCCCGCGGTGTTCACGCTCACCGCCTCGGTGAAATTCACCGTCAGCGTGACGATCTTGCCGGCATTTAGGTCGCCATTGCCGTTGGTGATCCCCGTACCGGACGTCGAGATCGAGGCGATCGCCGGCATCGTCGTATCGATTTGCAATATGCCCGCTGGATTGTAGTTGGCGGCGCCCGAGAGATTGGCGCCGTTTCCGAAAGCGTCCTTGACGGTCGACCCGTTCAGATTGAGCGAGGAGATGGTCAGGTCGGACGTGTTCTGCCCGGCAAGCACGGTATAGCTGAAGCTCAGTGCCGTCGTGCCCGAGCCGCCACTATAGGTCGCTGTTCCGCCGTCGCTGAGAGTGAGCCCCGGCGAACCATTTGTGGTGTCCACCGTCACCGCCGCACTGAAATTCACCGTCATCGTGACGATGTGGCCCGCATTCAAGTCACCACTGCCGTTGGCGATCCCCGTACCAGACGTCGAGATCGAGGCGATGGTTGGACTTGGGTCCTGAACAACGACATGGGCGACGGCAGTCTGCCACCAATTGTTTGCGATGTATTCGCTCGATATCCAGAACGAATTCGGATTGTTGGGGTCCACGACGGCCGAGGAGTTGCTGCCCCAGCGATTGGTGTCCAGGGCGAACGGCTGCGAACTCGCCTGATAGAGGGTCGGAGTGGTGAATCCAAAGGCCAGATTGTTGGTCTTGCCAAGGACATAGTAGTCCGACGGAAGCATGTTCGGACCACTGGCGTTGAAATTTATGATCACGTCGCCTGCCGCATCGACGGCGATCGAGCCGTTGAATGTCGCCACGTTTGCGCCGATGGCATCGCCGGATATGTTGCCTTGCGCCACAAGGACAGGGTTGGCCGGATTGCTGACGTCGATCTTGAACCAGTGAACATTCGGAACGCTTGATCCAGTTGGCAGAATCTCGTTCGTGCCGTAAAGGAACCCATTGGCATAAACGAGATTGCCGATTCGACCGTCGGTGACGTCCAGGAGCACGCTTGAACCTTGCTGCTGGGCGCTGAAGTTCGCGCCGCCGCTGCCTTGGTCGATGTTGCCGAACGAGACGTTGGTCATGGACCCAAACGTGTTCGAAGCCACATCGTAGGTCTGCAACGCCATGAAGCTCTGGCCGCCGCTGTTATGGGTGCTGGCGAAATAGGTCTTGCCGTTGTTGCCCGCCACGTCGCGGAAAATGCCCAGGCTCGGGTCGGTAAGCTGGTCTGCTATGACCGTCGGCGTACCGCCATTGTAGATGCCGCCGCCGGCTCCCGTCGTATCGCTGATGACCGACAACTCCGACCCCAGGTAACCCGGACCGGAGGCGTTGTAATGCGGAGCCGCGATGTAGATGTTGGTTCCGTCGACCGATACGGTCGGCTCGTCGGATTCGGTCGCAACGCCATTGATGATCGTCGAGGTGCTGATCGAACCGAAATACCAGCCGTCGTTCGGATTCGAATCCTTGGAAACCGCAAACACTTCATTGGTGCTGCCGGGGCTGGTATGCGGATTGAGATTTTCGGTGGCGTAGACGAACCGATTGTTGACGCCATCATAGGCGCTGGATGTGTCTTTCAGCGAGCCGGTCCATGAAGTGGCGCCTCCCAGCGGAGGGAAGAAGCTGTAAGCCGACATGGATGTGGCGGCGGTACCGGTCAGGTTTGTCCATCCGACCCGCTGCCCCTCGGCCATGACAAGATTGCCCGGTCCCACCGCGAGGCCATTGTCCGGCGGGTCATCGCTCGTATCCGAGATGCCCGTGAACAGCGTTTGAACCGATGATGCCGGCGTCGTGATCGTGTAGGTGACCGGCGCGCTGACCCCGGCATTGCCCGCGAGATCCATATTTCTCGCCGTCAGGGTATTTGTGCCATTGGTCAAGGTGATGGTGCTGCTCCAGGTCCCGTCCGCCTGGACGGTCGCCGTTCCGGCCTGGGTCGTGCCGTCGAATATCGCGACTGTCGTGCCAGGACCCGAAATATCGGGGTCGCTGACAGTTCCCGTCACTGTCAGAGCCGGCTGACTGGCCGAGCCGCCGGCATTGGTGATCGTCACCGTCGGCGGCGTGGTATCGAGCGTGAACGTCAACGAGGCAGGTGAGGGATTCCCGGGCGCGCCCGTCTCGCTGGCCACGATCGTATGCTGTCCGTCCGCAAGCCCCGTCGGCGTGAAGGTCCATGCGCCGCCATTGCTTGCCGTTACCGTGGTCGAGATCGGGTTGCCATCCACCGTGAAGGAAACGACGGCGTTCGCAATGCCGGTGCCGATCAGCTTGGGGTTGCTCGTGACTTGGTCGCTCGACGATGCGCCGGTGTCTTTGAGCAGACGATCCGTCACATTCGCGGTCGGCGTCTGGATCGCGACCTGTGCCACCGACGTCTGCCACCAGCCATTGGCGACGTATTCATTCGATAGCCAGAAAGAATTCGGATCGCTGGGATCCGCGGTCGCCGAGGAGTTGGTGCCCCAGCGCTGGACATTTCCGCCATCGCCATTGGCTAGGTAGCTCAAGCTTGCCTGATAGAGAACCGGAGCGCTGAAGGTGCCAGACGGATCGCCCGCCGCCATGAAACTGTAGTAGTCGGCCGGATACATGCCCGGGCCGCTGGCGGTGTAATTGATGATGACGTCACCCGCCCCGTCGACGGCGATCGAGCCGTCGAATGTGGCAACGCCGTTGCCAATCGCCGCCCCTGGAACATCACCCTGCGCCACGAGGGTCGGACTGCTCGGATTGGTGACGTCGATCTTGAACCAGTGGACATTTGGAACGCTCGATCCGACCGGCATCACCTCGGAGACGCCGTAGAGGAAGCCATTGGCATAGGTGAGGTTCTGGATGTTCGCGTCGCCGGCATCGAGCAAGACGCTCGTGCCTTGCTGCTGCGCCGTGTAGTCTGATCCTCCGCCACCTTGGTCGATGTTGCCGAGCGACACCGTGGCTGTCGGGCCGAAACTGTTGGTGGCAAGGTTGTAGGCCTGCAGGGTGACGAGAGTCTGGCTACCGGTGTTCTCCGCGGAGGCGTAGTAAGTCTGGCCATTGTTGCCCGCGACGACCCTGGCGATGCCTTGATTGGGCGAAGCGATCTGGTTGGCGACGACCGTCATCGTGCCGCCGTTGTAGACGCCGCCACCGGCGCCCGCCGTATCGCCGATGACCCATTGTTCAGTGCCGGCAAAGCCGGAGACATTGACGTTGTATTGCGGCGCCGTGATGTAGATGTTGGTGCCGTCCACCGACACGGTCGGCTGGTCGGCCGCCGTCAACTGGCCGTTGATCGTGAGCGACGTGTTCAGCGAGTAGAAATACCAGCCGTCATTGGGGTTCGAGTCCCGCGATACGGCGATGTCGATATTGCTGATCGTGCCGCCTGAGCCGACGTTGTCGACAGTGACGATATATCTCTGGTTTACGCTGTCATAGGTCGCGCGCGGATCGAAAAGGGCATTTGTCGCGGTCGCGCCGAGCGAACCAAAGAACTGGTACATCGATTCGACGTTTGACGAGCCTCCGGACAAATCCGTCCATTCGATCCGCGATCCTTCCGCCGTGACGATGTTGTTTGGGCCGACGGCGAGCGCATTGTGCGGCGGGTCGCTTGATGTATCGGAAATACCGGAGAGCAGGGTGTTGATCTGAGACGAGCTGGTCATTCGAAACCCCCGATCGGAGTGGAGGATCATCGTCCAGTGATAGCCCTGGACATCGATCCGATCCTTGTGAGATCGGACTCGGCTTCCTCCCCTTCGCGCAACTCCTCGATGCGTCTCGACTTTTGTGCGGCCGAAACGACAAACGCCGTGTAGCCCTCGCCTGACGCATCCTGAATTGACGCAGTGTTTCGGAATAGATCGGGGCGGCGCCGTGCGCACCCTCCATTCGAATGATACAGGTCGCTAACCCCCACAAGGAGGCATGGTCCAGGCACCAACGAGGGCGGTACGGACCATTCGAATTCCCCGTTAGACCAATTCTGGTCCAAGTGTGCTGAGTACAGGTCGGATCACGAACGCGAGCCAGGATCACACGCCGCAAGCGGGCGGCCCGGCGATTACGATCGGGGGCGATCAGTCAACCGCCGGGCCTAACCGGCTGGCGTGAGGTAGGGGATGCCGGCTGACGAAATCATGCGCTCGAGCTAGCGGAATCGCATCATTCGAACGAGGGGCTCGCCAGCGCAGAGGCGGTCTTTTTTAGCAGCCGCGGGCACGGCCCTGATGTCAAGTCGCCGGAGGACAACCATGCATCGGCGACCTGCGAGTGGCCGACGATCCCAACAATATCGAATATGCGGATAGCCCCGATTCCTTGCGGAAAGCCGAGCTTGCTATAGATGCGGATCAACTCCACGGAGAGGAGGTTTCCCGTGGGAGGACTCCCTGGTGTCTCTCAGTGCCTCGAGAAGCAGAGAGCAGTCGAGCTCCTCAACAAACGAAACCTGCAGATCCGCCTCCGCTAACAAAAACTGGGTACGAAGCAATCTCAATCTGGCCATCTTGGTGGCGCGTTCGGCGCGCTCAGCCTCGGCGACCGCCTTCGCGGACAGATCAAATTCACCGTGTCGCAGCCAACGCATCCGTCCGATGTCACGAAATCCTTCAGGAGACACGTATTGTACCCTCCCCGGTCATTCAGGAACTTGACGCGGCCAAAAGGCCTGTCCGGACACCGCATTCCGTCTTCGGCGGTTGCGCGCCGGTCTCTCTTACCCGATCCCATAGAGTCTTCCGTTTGTCGCCCTTCATTGTGATGAAAGCAGTTCTGACAGGACAGCCTTGTTGGCTATGAACACCACCCGGCGGCCTTCACGGCCTCACGAAGATCGAATACGCGACGAACACGGTGTTCGTTCGAATGATGCCTTCCGCTAGCGCACACGCATATTTTTCCCAGCCGGCGACCAAATCATCCCAACGCTCGCCGGTTAGGCCCGGCGCCTGGCTGAGCACAACGGCGGGCTGCCGGGCCGCCCCATGACCGGCCTGCCACGTTCGAAGCGCGCCTTGCGATTGCAGGCCATGATCTGCTCGCGTTCACTCGCTTGCACCACGCTTGATCCCCTCTGAACTCGATCCATGTCGACGTGCTGGCACGAGGCGTATAGCCCGTTCGGTCTTCGACTTTTCCGGGCTCTTTTGCAGGCCAGCAAGGGCGCCGAGCCAGGATGCAAGACCGGGTCTCGAGCGGGTTGGGGATATTGGCCCCAGCGGCCCGCTCGTTGCCCCCAATGCCCGAGTGGCCCACACCTGCGGTTGTCGTCCGGTGCAGGTTGGCTGCAACCAAGTTCATTGGCCGACATTAATAGGCAATGGCTTTGTGGAGCAGGTGAATGCCAACCTACCTCGTTGAAGAAATGCGCAACGACCGTGCCATCAGATCGCGGGCGATCGATGCTCCCACTCCTTTCCTGGCCGCATTGGAACTGACCGATCGAAAGATCAGCCTTCGAACGTGGGAAAGGGATTGGGTCCGGGTGACGGACGAGGTGCGCGGGAAAGTTTTTGCCTATTCCATTGGGGACAAGGGTGCGCCGAAGACGAAGGCTAGCCGACGCGAGAAGCCCACCCGGCATAGGCCGGGAGGGTCTTTGGAGGTGGCGACGACAATCCCAACCCTGGGCCTGCCGCATGCAGTTCTCGGCGAATTTCCGACAAATTTCCGCCGTTGCCGGCGCCAAATCGCTGACGCCTGGCATCGTTTGATTGAACGAAGACACTGAACTGATCCCTTGCTACAAAAAAGGAATCTCAGTCCGCGTGCCTTGCTGGGTCTAGGCAAGCTGAAGGGTGATGTCAGGGCATGAACTTCAGGAACCTGATCAAGCGTGCCGACAATACGCAGAAGTCATTCGAGCAACTCGAAGCTGACTTGGCGGACGCTGTCGACGAGTGCCTTGGTTTGGATGACCTGTCACCTCTGGAAAACGACACCGTCCCGGGCGAGGCGCCCCCGGAACAGGATGACAATCCGGAAACCGAACACGACGCGAGCACGCTTGAGCCCGGACGACGGCTGACCTCCCATACGCAGAGCCGTATGGCTGCGTTGAGTTCCTTTGATGGGCTGTTCCACGATGCGAAGCTCCATTTCGAGGAGATCGACGCGAAGCTGTCGGAGATCGCAAGCACGCACCACCTGACACGCGAATTCTTCCACATCCTTCATGCTGACATTCTTCGCGCCAACGAACTGGAGCTGACGAATCTAAGCCTGACCGCCGATCAAAGAGTCCTGTGCGACAAGCTCAACGACCTGACCAGAAAGCAGCATGAGCACGAAAGCATCATAGAGACCTTGCAGCAGCGCGACGTAAGCCTGGTTCAGGCCAGTGAAGCACTTCGCGGTGCGCTGGCCGCGGCAAGGCTGGAACTCGTGGAGGCAGCCAATACGACCGCAACAAATGAAGCGGAATTTGGCGATATCACAAACACGCTTGCCGCCGTAACCGTCGAGGCCGATAGGCGCGCGAGAGAGAACAAACTGCTACGCGAAAAGAATGTGAGCCTGTCGATCGACCTCGAAAAGGCGCTGAAGCGGGAAGATGAGGCACGCCACAGACTCGACGAGTTCTCAACGATCCACGCCAACGAAGCGGCGCGAAATTCCGAAGTTCTGGGCGCTCTCGGCAAGAGCGAGAAGGAGGCGACGCGGCTTCACACGACACTCGAGGGCACCCAGGCGAAACTAGCCCAAGTGACGGAAGCCGCCCGTATCATGGAAGAGGACAAGGCAGCCGAGCTCGAGCGCTGCCGTGCCGAGATTCGAGGATTGCGTTCTGAAATTCAGAACCTCCAGTCGCGACTGGAGCTTACATCAAGCGCAAATAACGAAGCCTCAAACGAGATTGCCAAGCTCAAGCTTCAATGGAGCGAGGCCGTGGCGGAAAAGCAGGTGGCAGATGAACGGCTGGCTGCTCTCACCAAGGAGACCGACACCGACAAGTTCAACCTTTCGAAGGTAACCGCGAATTTTTCACAGCTTTCACTGCAGCAGGCGTCCGACCAGATACAACTCGATATCCGCCGCCAGGAATGCGAAGACCTTCGGGCCGAAATTGCATCGGTCAACGCCCGGATCAGGGAATTACTGCCCTATGAGAGGCTCCATAGGGTCACGAACGCCTTGCAGCATGAGAGCATTGTGGCAGAGGCTCCCGTGATGGCGGAGCGAACTGCGCGCGCCGCACGTCGCGTTCGCCGGGGGGCCCACACCGCGTCGTAGGAGGAAAGAGCCGCTCCTATTTGCGGCTCGCTCCCAACAGTCATTGGCTGAAGGCCCGGGACATCTGATCGGTAAGGGGCTTCAGCAGGTAGGACCAGACACTGCGCTGGTCCGTGCTTATGTGGACTTCGGCCGGCATTCCCGGTTTGAGCACCTTTGCTCCCGTCAGGCAGTCCACCTTGTTTTCAACACTGACACGCGCCGAGAAATACGAGAGCTGGTGTTGCTGATCCTTGATCAGATCCGCCGAAACGCGCCGAACCTTGCCTTGGCAGGCAGGCGTGGTGCCGGCATCGAAAGCCGGAAAGCGGATTGACACAGGCTGACCAGGACGAACGTCATCTATGCGCGATGGAGGGATGAGCGCATCCACGACGAGATCGTCGGTATCGGGAACAACCATCATGAGCACTTCCCCGGCACCGACCACACCGCCGATCGTGTGGACGGACGATTCCTGTATTGTTCCCGACTGGGGAGCGCGGATGGTCGTTTTGGTCAGTTCATCCTGCGCCACAACTCTGCGCTCGTTGAGTTCCGTCACCTTGGCTTCCGTCTCGCGGAGTTCGCCCGTTACGTCGCTGCGCCTTTGCTCATCCAGTTGGAGGATTTGCAGCTCGGTCTCGCTGATCCGGGCTTCCGTCTCCGCGACCGCCGCGGCGAGGCGTCCGGATTCTCCATGGGCCCGCGTCGCTTCCAACCTGACGTTGCTCACCCTTTCCTTGGGCACCAGCTTTTTCGAATAGAGCGCTTCGACGTCGGCCCGGTCGTGATCAAGAAGGACCACGGACTCGTCTGTCGCGGCCTGCTGCGCTTTCAGTCCCTCGATCTGATTTTCGAGTTGTTTCGAGCGGCTTTGCAACTGCGCCTTCTGTCCTGCCAAAGCAGCCGCACGGCTTTCGAACACGGCACGCTCGCCGTTGACAAGCCCGGCCAATTCCGGATTGCCCCTCTCGGCCTCGAGACTGGCCGGAAGCGTCATTTCCGGCAGCCCCTGTCCCTCGGCCTCAAGTCGCGCAAGACGAACGGTCGCGCGATCGAGGTCCACATTGATTATCTGCAGGTTGGCCCGCATCAGCGTGTCGTCAAGCCTGACCACCACATCGCCGGCCTGCACATGATCGCCGTCTTGCACGAAGATTCCGCCGATGGTGCCGCCGGTCTGATGTTGGACTTTCTTTATGTTGCTTTCGACCACCACGGTGGCGGGCGCGATCACAGCGCCGGCGATTTTGGTCAAGCCGAGCCAAAGCCCTCCACCGGCAATCAGCACAACTGTGGTCACCAAGCCCAGGATCAGATTGGCCCGGATGCCATCCGACGCGTCGAGTGGTTTGGTCCCGGTCCTTCCACGATCAGCCGGGGCATATGACGACATTGCCGCATCAGACACAGAGCAAGACCTCACGCATGACCGCTCACCCCTTTCTGCAGCGGGACGACCGAACCTGGCCGCTCTGCAGCTGGTGGGAAGGGTCGGATAACGTTCGCCAGAACCTCCTCGCGTGAGCCAAAGGAATGAAGCCTCCCATTCGACATTACGAGTACCGTGTCGATATTGGTCAGGGCAGAGGGACGATGCGCAACAACTATGACGATGCCTCCACGCCGGCGCACCGCCAGGATTGCTCCGGCCAAGGCGGCATCGCCATCCACGTCCAGGTTTGAATTCGGCTCGTCGAGGACGACGAGAAACGGGTCGCCGTAAAGTGCCCTGGCAAGCCCGACGAGTTGCCTCTGTCCGGCCGACAGTGCCGTTCCTCCTTCCCCTACCCGCGTTTGAAAGCCCTCCGGTAAGCGCATGATCATCTTGTCGATGCCCGCCGCTCTGGCAGCTGCCAGCACGCCTCTGGCGTCGCCCTTGCCACCGAACCGCGAAATGTTGTCGGCAACCGTGCCGTCAAACAGTTCAACATCCTGTGGCAAATAGCCAATATGGGCGCCGAGCCGTTCCGAATCCCATTGATCGAGAGAGGCCCCGTCCAACCTTACCGTTCCATGAAACGGCTTCCACACGCCGACCAAAGCGCGCACAAGCGTGGTTTTTCCGGACCCACTGGGACCGACGATGGCCATCCCCGCGCCCGCCGACAATTGGAAGCCTACATTGACCACTGTCGGTTTCTGCTGGCCTGGCGGCGCTATTGTCAGGTCCTCGATCGCAAGCATGGCCTGGGGGCGTGGCAGTTCCATAAGCTCGTTTTGGTCTCCGAAAGCGGCCAGAGCAGCCGCCAGTTGGAAATAGCTCTGCCGAAACGCCACAAACCCTCGCCAGTTTGCAATCGCCGCATCAACCGGTGCCAGCGAGCGGCCCAGCAATATGGAAGACGCAATGATCACGCCTGGCGAAGCCTCGCCACCGATCACGAGATAGGCGCCGAGCCCGAGAACCGAAGACTGCAAGGCCATTCGGAGCGCCCTCGACAGTGAACCGGTGGCGCCAACAATGTCGGACAGGCGCTCCTGGTGCATGAGATACGCATGATTGACCTCGCTCCAGCGCCGGCCAAGCCGCCCCGAAAGGCCCATGGCACGCACGACCTCCGCGTTGCGGCGGCCGGAATCGGCAAGGGTCCGCTGTGCCAGAAGTGCTTCAGACGCACGCTCGACCGGTCTGCGGCCGAGGATTTCTGCGACCACCGTCAACAGCACGACGACAATCGCACCGACCGTTGCCAGCATGCCGAGCGACGGATGCAGCAGATAGATGACCACCAGATAGAACGGTATCCAGGGCGCGTCGAAGACGACAGTCGGCCCCAATCCGGAAAGAAAGCCGCGCAACTGATCCAGATCACGAAGCGGCTGCACTCGGCTCGCGTCCTGCCCGGCAATGAGCGGCAGAGAGAGCGAGAGAGCGAAGACCTTTTGCTGCAGATTTTTGTGGACGCGATTGCCGATTCGAACCAGCAGGCGAAGCCGCACGAAATCGAGCAGCCCATAGACCGCGTAGAGGCCCAGCATCCCAATCGTAAATCCGACAAGTGTCGGAACGCTCTGCGAAGGCAGGACGCGATCGTAGACCTGAAGCATATAGACGGAGCCGGTAAGCGCCAGAATGTTTATGACCGCGGAAAACAGGCCAACACCAGCCAGCCCTGGTACACAGCCCAACATGGCGGCACGCAGATCGAGCGAGCGCCTGTCCCTCGGCCTCATGGCCAGCGATCTTTCACGCGAAATCGCCGCGTGATCTTGTTGGCTGTGCCGATGATGGACAACCTTCTATCGTCCTCGAGCAGCTTGCTTCCCCTCGAAATAGAACATTATGCCCCTCTAACGTATGTGACTCTGGGCAAAATGCAGCAAAATCGTGACGTAGTCCCTGAGAACTCGAAGCTGGCTTACCAAAGCGGGGGATAAGTACTGAAAGCAGTGGTTTGCGGGCAATCGGAAACTGGCGCCGAACGCTTGCTCGCTATGCCCTCGGAACTGACATGACAATTTCAGGAAGGGTCATCCAGCGTGGTGCCATACACTAGGCTTGATTCCGCCTTTGGGATCGCGTCTTTCGAACAGTGTCGGTTCGACCGGGGCTGCCCTATTGGGCAGCAGCGCTTTCGAGGTCGCTCGTGAACCTCACCTCAACGGTGTCGCCAGGCGCCACCGCCGCGTCTTCGTCGGCGGCCAGTTTTCGCCATTCATCACCTACTTTGCGGACGATCGTCACTTGGGCCCGGACCGTTTCGCCTGCGATCGGCAGGGGCAGCGCGGACGCTCCGGTGGGTTGCAATTTCTGGCTGGTGGCATGAAGTTTCGAGGTGAGGTCCGCCAGCAGCGCGTCGGTGTCCTTCAGTGCGGTCAGGAGGTCGATCCTTCTCTGGTTGTCGACGTGCTCGCGCTGCCTGGCGTAATCGTCCTGCTGATGTTGTGTCCGCATCAGTTCGACTGATGTTTGAAGCGCCCCGCTGGACGAGAGAAGCAGGGCGCGCCGGACGTCAGCCAGTCTGTTGTTTGTCAGGTTGCCTGCTTCATACAATTTGGTTACCCGCGCCATGTCCTCCTCATCCGCCTTGACCCCCTCGGCCTCAACCTCCTGGCGCTTGGCAAGCACTTCCACCTGAGCCGCCGTGTCCTTCTCGGCCTTGTCGAGGAAACTCTGCTCCTGCTGATAATCACCAAGCGCAATCTTGAGTGCCTCACTTTCGGACTGGGCGATCGCCGCGCCGACACTGTCCGGCAACGGCGAGCCTTGCGGCATCTGGGTGTCAAAGCTGTCCTTGTTCTGAAGTTCGGCCCGAATGCGGGCGCCGTGAAGGTAGGCCTTGGTGTATTCGCCCCAAAGCGATTCATAGTCGCGTCGCAAATCAACCGGATCAGGACCATTCTGATTTGCCCGCGTCCGCAAAAGGCTGAACCCACCTGAAACCGCAACTGCCTGCCGGACCGTCATCAGCGGACGATAGGTTTGCTGTCCTGGGGTGAGCACATCGCCAGTCACATAGATCGGACGGTACTCGGCGATGATGGCGGTCACGTCGCTTGGCTTGATGACGATCATCTGTTCTCTTCCGTCGGCCAGGCGCATGCGAAAGATCTTGCTAGGCAAGATCGTTTCCATGCGTGTCTGCAACTGGGTCGAAGTCAGACCCCCGACCGAGATCATGCCGACTTCGGGAAGCGCGATCGTACCGTCCATCTGGACCACGGCACGCTGCGTGCGATCGGGAATGGAGGCAATTCCTATCTCGACCGTGTCGCCTGGGGAAAGCTGGTAGGGGGCCGAAATGTCTGCCGCCACGGCCACACGCGCGGTGCAGAAGGCGGCGATGAGGGCGAGAGCATGTCGATTAGTGAAGACCATTTGCGACAACCTCAGTTGGCTTCGAAGGGCCCTCCCGAGGCCAATCGAGGCGAGCGACGAAATCGTAGACTGGACCGCCAGGCACGCCCCAGTTGCTCGACCAGATCGCCTGCGAACCATCCGGGGATGGCGAGGCGTAGGTCTCGCTCCAATAGTCGAACGGGACGTTCCGGGTCTGGACGATGCGCGCAACGTCACCGCTGCCATCAATGCGCAACGCGATCACTTCCCGGACATAAGGCGCCCAATCCGGATGCTTCGAGACCTGATCCGGGTTGCCGGTATAGGTCAGGAACACCCAGCCAGGCCTGCTCAGGGATCTGGGTGAAGCGTGCTGAGCTTCACCGTATTTCGTCAGCGAAGTGACCTTCCCGTCGGATAACCTGCGCTTGATCACCTGATACTTGTCCGGGTCGGATTTGCTTATCCCGACGTAGATCTCACTGCCGTCGCCGGCAATCAACATCAGCGGCCATGCACGATGGCGAAACAGGGTCATGTCATATAGCCCTTTTCGCGGCGTACCCGGCCTTCCCCAAGGCGCGCGCGCCACCACGCGATGGTTCGCTCCAGGCCATCGCGCAAGCTGGTCTGTGCCCGCCATCCAGTCTCATTTTCAAAGCGCGAGGAATCCGCGAGCAACGCTCGGACCTCCGAGTTTTGCGGCCGCAAGCGGCTTTCGTCGCGATGGACCGGCTTTTTGGAGCCGCTCAGTTCGAGCACAAGATCCAACACATCAGAGATCGTCACGGCACGCTGGCTGCCGGCATTGTAGGCGCGGCCGAACTCGAGCCCGGCCAAACCTGCCGTCAAGAATGCCGCCGCAGTGTCCTCGACAAAAGTGAGGTCACGGATCGGGCTGGTGTCCCCAACCATGATCGCCTGGCAATTCGAATCGAGGGCCTGGCGTATGATTGTCGGCACGATTGCCCGCTCACTCTGGCGCGGGCCGTAGGTATTGAAGGGCCTCATGATGACGACGGGGATATCGAACGACCTGGCGTAGGACTCTGCCATCATATCGGCGCCGATCTTGGATGCCGAATATGGCGACTGTCCTTGCAGCGGGTGGGTTTCACCGATGGGCATGGTCAGCGCGGTGCCATACACCTCGCTCGTTGAGGTGTGCACAACGCGCTCGGTCTCCCATTGGCGCGCCGCTTCGAGCACATTCACGGTGCCCAGTATGTTGGTCTCTACATAGGATTGAGCAGCCGCATATGAATACGGAATGGCGATCAGCGCTGCCAGGTGAAACACGACCGCCTGGCCACGCACGATCCGGTTGAGGAACGCGCTGTCGCGAACGTCGCCGCGGACGAGCTTCAGCCGGCTTCGAACGGCGTCCGGCAAGTCATCCAGCCAACCGTGACTGTCGAATGAGTTGTAAAGGGCCAGTGCCGTGACATCTGCCCCGTTGCGGACCAGCGCCTCGGTAAGATGCGACCCGATGAATCCATCCGCGCCGGTGACCAGGACTTTCTTGCCGTTGTAGGCCATGACTAAGCCTCCCCCTTAACCTGAAGCACTGACCTCCTGGATCCAACAGCGCCCGAGCATGTCAAGGCTTCTCAAATGCCGACCGGCGACCTAGCCGGGCAGAGGATTGCCAGAAAGCCGCGCATCATCCAGGCGATGTCGGAGCCGATCGTCCGCTTCGGATAGTAGGAGAGATCGATCCTCGCCTTGGCCGGAAACAAGATCTCCCGGTAAAACTGCAGCGGATCCACGCATTGCGGATAGAGGCAGGCCTCGTGCCGGAAGAGGGTCTGAGAGGGACCGAGCAGGCCCGGTTTGTATTGCAGCAAGGACTCGAAGCCCCCAAGGAAACAATCCGCGAAAGCAAGGCTTTCCGGTCGTGGCCCGACAATTGCCATTTCGCCTTTCAGGACATTCCAGAGTTGCGGCAACTCGTCGAACTTCGCAGCCGCGAGAAGCCGGCCTATTGGCGTCATGCGAGAGTCACCGGCGACAGTCAGCGGAAGACCATGCGTGCTGCAGCGGACAGCGAACTTTCGGAACTTGTATATGCGGAAGGACCGGCCGCCTGCGCCCAGACGGGTCTGGACAAACAAGACAGGCCAGCCGCTTTCGAGCATAAGGGCCACGGCGATCAGCAGCATCAGCGGAGCCAGAACCACCGCTGCTGTCATTGCCAGGACGAGATCAATCGCTCGTCTCGCAAGCCCGTGGGGCGGGTTTGGAGCGAAGTGCCGATGCAGGGATAAATCCGAAGCATTCATGCCGCTGCTCCCGCTTGCACGCAATTGCTCAGCGCGTTTGCCAGAGCGGCCACAACCGCTTCGACCACCGGCGAGGTGATCTGGGGATGAAGTGGAATTGTCAGTTCGCGCTGGGCGAATTCGTCTGTCACCGGCAGTTGGGTCCCTGGAAATCGCTCGCGATAGAGCGTCATCCGGTGGACCGGAGGATAGTGGATCGTGGTTTGTATCCCCTCGTTCCGCAAGTGGTCGACAACGTCTTGCCGGTTGGCGAAGCGCGGCAGAAGGATCGGCATGATATGGTAAGCGGATGTCCGCGGTTCGCTGAACGGGACTGCCACCGCCGGGCAATAATCTGCGATGAGGCGCCGGTACAGGACAACCAGGATACGCCTGATCTCATTCCACTCCTGCAGATTCTGCAATTGCACCAGCCCAATTGCCGCCCTCAACTCGTCCATACGGTAGTTGAAGCCAAGCATGGTGACGTCATACTGCGGCGTGCGGCTGTTCAATCGCTGATGGGTGCCGGTGGTCATCCCGTGCCCGCGAGCCCGGCGGATCCTGTCGCGCAGGTCGGGATCCCTGGCGATCACAGCCCCACCCTCGGCCGTTGTCATGTTCTTATTGCCGTAAAAGCTGAAGGCGGCGGCGGCGCCAAACGTCCCGGCTTGCTTCAAGCCTGGAGCATGCGCAGCGTCCTCTATGATGTGCAGCCCGTGGGCGCGGGCGAACCTCTGCCATTGTTCCCGGTCGGCAAGGTAGCCTGCGAAGTGCACGAGAATTACAGCCTTGGTGCGCGACGTGCAGCGTGCTTCCGCCTCAACAATCGACATCAACGGCACGTCGGCTGACTCGATGTCGACAAAGACGGGAGTCGCGCCGACGTAAAGCACCGCGTTCGCGGTCGCAACGAAGGTCATGGACGGAACCAGCACTTCGTCGCCGGGTCCTATTCCGAGTGCATGCAGAATAAGATGAAGCGCTGCGGTGCAAGAACTGACCGCGACGCAGTCCTCAGCCCCATGCATGCCGGCAAAGGCCTCTTCGAAGGCCCGTACCCGGTCGCCCATGGTCAGCCAGCCGCTATCAATCACCTTCGATAGAGCTGCCTTCTCCGGCACGCCCAGGATCGGGGCACTTACCAAGAGCATCGTGACCTCCCTGGCTGCCGTTAGCGGCCTCGCGACATCCGGTTTTTCATGCTGCCGCAGCGGCGACTTCGATTGAAGCCGACTGCTCTTCCCACGCTATCGCTTGTGCGTTCTGGAAGTCGTCGACGCGACCGATGTCGAGCCAAAGACCGTCATGTTTAAACACGTGCACGGTCGTGCCGCCCTGCATCATCTGCAGCATCAGGTCGTCGAACCCGAATGGTACACCCGAGGGAATGAACTGCAGAACGGTCGGGTCCATGCAGTAAATTCCCATGCTGACAAGATGAGAAAGCGTCGGCTTCTCACGGAAGAGTTGTACGGCATTGTTCACTTCGTCAATGACACCGAAGTCCATCTTGATCACGCGGCATGCCGTCGCGATCGTCACCGGATCCTTATGCAGCCGGTGAGCAGCTATAAATCGGCTGAGGCTTAGGTCGGTAAGGACATCGCCGTTGAGCACGAGAATGTTTCGGTCAGTTCATCCCTGATCAGAGAGAGCGGTCCGATGGTGCCGAGCGGTTCCATTTCCTGCGTGTATTTGATCCTCATGTTCCATTGCGAGCCATCGCCGCAGACGCTGCGGATCAGGTGCCCGAGATATCCGGTCGTGATATAGACGTCGTCGATGCCGTTGCGACGCAGCCACTTCAGGAGCAACTCAAGAACGGGCCGGGCACCGATGGGCATGAGTGGCTTTGGCAAGACCGATGTGAAGGGCCGAAGGCGTGTCCCCATTCCACCGCATTGAATCACCGCTTTCATCCAAGCCTCCCAAGGTCATTGAGCCCGAGCATCATCATCACCAGCCAACTGCCGGATGAGTGCTCGAAGGGTCGCCCCTTAGCCCAATCCGAACACTGCATCGTGAATGGTATGGCCACTCTGAAGTGGTGTCGTCGTGCATTCGAATGGCAACGTTCCGACGCGTTTCTGGTCTAGATAGCCGCGAAGGATCGAGGACAAACCTAAGCGATCGGGGCCTGACTATGAGACCAATGGAATCCGCGTGAGTTTTGCAATGAAAAGGCAGAGATCCACCAGGCGTAGGAACTGGCCTGTGGCAGGTGCCGACACAAAAAGCCTGTGCAGCACACCGAGCCCGGAATCCGGCTCGATATCGTCCGGCAGGCACCTCACGCGTCAGGCTCACAAAAAGAGAGAAGCTTTTCGCTAAATTGGATTATATTAGAAATACGCGATGTTGCGGATGGGACGCCGTGAACCTCGCGGGGGATGTCACGACAAGTGGTTGGCCACGATTCTAAGCTCATCACAGTTCCGCGCATCTCAGGGTAACAGAGCCTCTGCGAACTGGTTCGGGTTTGCTCGCGGGGCGAAGAGTGAGCGTTGGGGTAGTTCAATGTATCGGATCGTCATCGCCGACGATCACGGCCTGTATCGTTACGGATTGCGACTGGCACTGACGGCAGGTATTCCGGGCGTCGAAATATTCGACGCTGCGTGTTTCGACGCCGTGGTCAGTCTTCTGGAACAGCAGGCTTCGATCGATCTCGCCATACTGGACCTGAATATGCCGGGCCTGTTCGATCAGGGAGTGCTCGGCGACGTACTATCTGCCTATCCTGATACGCGCTTCGCGATTGTTTCCGGCGATGATTCACGCGCGGAGATTCTGAAGGCACTTTCGATCGGGCTTCACGGCTACATCGTAAAGTCGCAAAAGGACGAGGAAGTCGTGCTGGCTGTAAAGGAGATCCTCGCCGGTCGCATCTATGTTCCAGCACTTCTGTCGCGAACGTCTGCCGGACAAGGACCGCACGTACCTTCGCCTTCTCAGAGATACCAGGGGCAACGGCGCGTGGGCGCCGGCAATTTCAGCAGGTTGACATCGAGACAGAAGGAGGTCCTGAAGCTGATGGCGGAAGGGTACTCGAACAAGGAGATTGCTCGCAATTTGGACATTGCCGAAGCGACAACGAAGATCCACGCTGCGGCCGTTTTGCGCGAGCTTGGGGTGCGAAACCGGACTGAAGCCGCCGTTTTGCTACAAACCTGGCACGCGAAAAACGTGGGTTAGAATTCGATTTCCTTCCGCGATAGCCGTAGCGAATATCGCAGTCCGTGCTCAGATACTTCCAGTTTTGGGGAATGGCCGACAAGCGGCGTACCGTCCAGGCCGATTATCATGGAACCGAAACCGTGACGCACGACGCTTGTGATCGTCCGCCGCCCCGATTCCACCCAATCGAACGCGAGATCCTCAGCCGCGTCGCCGGATGCGAACTCCCACTTTACTTCAATCCGGCCGTGTGAATCCCCCAGCGCGCCATATTTCACGGAATTGGTCGTCAGTTCGTGAAGAACCATGGCAAGGCTCTCGGCGGCGCCGGCCGGCAACATCACGGAAGGGCCTGCGATTGTTATGTCCCGCGTCTCCGCAAAGGGTTGCAACTCCCGGGCAACAAGATCATGGAGCATCCCTGATGAGTTGGTGTGGCGTGAAAGCAGCAAATGCGTCGCTTCCAGCGCTCGAATCCGATCGATCAGCATCTCTTTGTATTTTGCAACATTGTTCTCGGGAACATTGATCATCTTCACCAGCGCCGTGATTACAGAGAACAAGTTGCCGAACCGATGGCGTTGTTCGAGCATGATGCGCTCGCGTTTCTTTGCAGCGGCTCGCAGAAGCGTGGTCTGTCGACGCTCGGTCAGATCGGCGGCCACTCCGACGCGCAACAGGCGGTCGCCATGTTTTTCCTGACGCCCGCGCAGGGCAACCCAGCGTATATGACCGTCTGTCCGCCGTACACGAATTTCTGTATCGTAATTCAATACCGATGACGGCCTTATCGAGGCTGCCAGCTTCGGCCAATCCGCCGGATGGACCACGGTCGAAAGCTCGTCCAAGGGGCGCATTGGAGTTGGAGACAGGCCGAGAATATCCCAGAACTTGCCCGAGCCCGTGACTGTCCCGTCCTTGACATCGATTCGCCATGTACCCAGGCGTCCGGCAGACAGGGCTAGATCAAGCCATTCCTTCTGAGCCCGAAGCGCCTCGCGCGCCGTTCTTCGCTCCGAAATATCGTCGACCACCACGAACACGCTCTCCGAGAGAACTCCGTGGGGCCGGGACGAAGACAAGGTCAGCCGAGTCCAGAGTGCCGTACCGTCCTTTCTTAGCAGCCGGACCTCCGATCCAAACGAAGTCGCGTCATTGTCGAGACCTTCCAACAGCTGCTGCACGGAATCTTGATCGTCCGGGTGAACGAGTGCCTTGAGCGGCAATTGGGCAAGTTCCTTTTCCTTGTAGCCTGTCATCTCACAAAGGCGCCTGTTGGATTGCAACACCTCGCCCTTCTTGTTGGTGTTTGCGAAACCCATCGCAGCACGCTCGAAGGCCCAACGGTAGCGGCTCTCGGTCGCCTCGACGGCAGCGAGCCTTTGCTCTGCGACCTCGAGCGCCTCACGCAAGTCTTGTCGCAGGCGGTGGAACACCGAGGCGATTACGCCACCCGAGACCAGGAGTAGGATGACGCGCGTCCAGTCTTCAGATGAGATTTGCGCGTTCAAGACGCTTCGCGCCCATAGGCCGGCAACCGCCATCGCAAGCGTCGCGGCTATCGCGGCCGCGCGGCCTTCAAGGTATACAATGATAATAATGGCGGGAATACATGCAATAAAATCCCCACCCTGGCCAATATGTACCGAATTTGTTGTTTCGAATATTATCGAAACTGTGAGCACCACTATGGAAGCCACATGGGCCAACGGTGTGCCCGACACGTTCGAATTCAGCCAACGTAGATACGAACCCATGCGTCAGACTACAACCTTCTGACTAGATCGTCGAGACTAGACGCAAATGGGCTACCTAGTACCACTGCCGGATTGCCAGGCCTTAGCCGGCGAATAGAATCAGGTTGGATGGACTTATCAGAAATACATGTTTCATCGAATGCGACGGCTCAAAACCCGCTGCAAATCCGTACAGTCATGTCTAAATTCAAGATGTATGAATAAACTCTATCAATAAATCTGGAGAAACAAATAGTAATTTTTGAGGGTTACTCCTCGTGGAAGACGACTAGGTTGGGCAACTAGGTTGGGGTTGAAAAATGAACGTGATTGACAGGCGCAACGATACGTTTGCGGGCGGACAATACATTGTGCTGAAGGATGGGTATGGCCAACAAGCACACACAACGCAATCTCTAAATACTTCGGATCGGTCGAACGCTCGGGTTGACGGGTTGACGCGGCGCGGTTGGGAATCCATCACCGGCATGCTTGACCGCATCGGCTGCGGTTATCTGGTACTGAACCGCGAAAAGAGAGTGATCGAGTGGAACGCGGCCGCCCAAAAAACGCTTGAGCGCCCAGGCGAAGCGGCCAACATGGCCAGCGAACTTTCGGCCGCGCTAAGGCGGCTGGTTGCGAATGTTCCGGCCCATTTCCTGCCGGGGTCGCTCTCTTGGGTGGTGATCTGCAGCAGGGACGACAGGCCGGTGATCCTGAATGAAACGGGCCTCATCGCAGCCGACGGAACGTGTATCGTCGCATTGCTCGATCGCAAGAACAGATCGGCGGTAAATCCCGGGACACTGCAGAGGATGTTCGGCCTGACGAGTGCGGAAACGCATCTTGCGTTGCGCCTGGCTCACGGCGATGCCCCTTTGGATATCGCCCGCAGCTGGCGCCTCAGCCGCACGACGATCCGCTCCCAGCTTGCATCGCTGTTCGCCAAGACCGAGACGAAGCGCCAGGCGGAACTGGTGGCTCTTTTGGGGCGCATTTCTGTCTTGCCGTAGGGGCTACGATCTGTCCAATCGCTGAACCGTGGCATCCGCCTGCGATGATCACGTTCGGAGCCTGCCCTATTTGCTCAAAGCCGCCGCCAAATCTCGGCCTTGGCGGCACGGATGACGTCAGCCAGTGGCTGCCCGGCATCCACGCTCAACACGGCGGAGTTTCGAAAGGACAGTTTGCTGCAGCGCTGACGTCCGCCTTCGGATGACGAGAGGATTCACGTCCGGCTCACGCGTCATGATGACTTCGGGCGTCGTCTGCAATTTGATCACGAGATCCGGCGGCAGACGCCGGGCAAGCGCGTATGACCTAGCCTCGAACCGTCGAAGCCAGACCCGGATATGTGCCAGTCGGGGTAACAAGGGTGTATCGTTGAATCCAGGATCTGATCCTGGGGAAATCCGTCGACGACGACCACCATTCCTCGATCGCTCCACGACGCGCGGCCACCAGCCTCATCGACTTCTCCACGGCGACAACAGTGTCCGTCGTCAGGGAATTTGAGAGCACTACAAGGCGCTAAAGTATCCGCCAAACCTCTTGTTTCACCGCGCGAATAACTTCTGCCAGAGGCTGTTGGGCGTCGATGGAAACCACGTGCGCTCCCGAGAACGCCAATCGCGGAATCGCCTCGATACGGTTCGTTATCACAGCAGGATCCATGTCTGGCTCGCGCTTCGCGCAAATCTCTGGCGGGACAATCAGCTTGATGACGAGATCTGGTGGAAGGCGATGGGCAAGAGAATAGGCTGTTGCCTCGAACCGACGTAGCCATCGCGGCACCCCAGTCAGACGTGACATCAGCGGACCTTCGTTGAAACCATCGATCTCATTCTGCGGGTATCGATCGGTAATGACCACCAGCCCCCGATTGGCTCCGCGATGCGCCGCCGACAGTTTGATGCGCTTCTCGATAGCAACGGCTGTGGCCCAGACCATCAGGAGCATACTGTAGAGCGGGCCTGGAGGCCGATCTGAGATCTTGCCGTGCGATGCGCCTTTGGGCTTGGTCCTAACCAAGAGGGTGATCAAGGGTACCATCAGCTTGAACGGCCATAGTACGAAGGACGGCCTTCCGGCTCCGGTGCCGAAGTAGATTGGCACGACATCAATCTCCTCGCTAAGCCATTCCCGAATTGTCGCGACGACGGTGGACTTCCCGCTGCCATCAACGCCGACCACAGCCACCACGTGGCCGCCACCCGGCGCACGACGGCTCCACGGGCGGGGTGCCCAGAGAAAACGCTTGTTCAAGCTGCCACCAACCCAATGGACGGCGCGCCCCAGGCTCCGCAGCCCCGCCTCAAATGCGTTGTAGGTGCGATGAGGATGGAAATGCCTTTTGATGCGCCTCCGGAGGCGTCGCTGATCTTCCAGCGTCGGTTTGCCATAGATGGCGGCGACAATCATCTCTGCCATATCATCACCCAACAACTCAGCGGCTCGGCTGCCGAGCGTCGAGCGATCATCGCGGGCGGCAAGTTCCATCCGATCGAGCGCGAACTTGCGCGTTTCAGCCCGCCAGTTGCGGAGCATAACAGGATCTGACCGCCTCAATTCAAGGCAACTGCGTACGATCAACAGCAATGCCTCGTCCACCGGATCCAACACACGGATCGGCAGCATTGGATGAACGATAGTCCGCGCCAAAATTGCTTCTTGCCATGGTAGACAGTAGTTCTTGAGGAGGCTGTTGCCCGCGACCAATCGGAAGTGCAAATGAAGATGAACGAGTCGGCTGCTCGGTTCGTCATAACCTAGAAAGCTCAAGATCGAGGGATGGTCACGGAACGCTACGCAAGGAAAAAGTTTGAGGCCCCGCTCAAGGAGAATTGCTTGGGCGCGGTGCAGATCCTGTTTCGCGACAAGTAGATCGAGATCTCCATCGCCCGCTAAGCCTCGATAGACCCTTTTGCTGCTTTTCCAGGAACAATAGGAAATTTTCTGCCGATGAAAGTCATTCAAGACCATCAGTATCAGAGGCAGGATCGCGTTCTCCGCGCCCGAGCGGCCGATCACATCTGCTTTGTGTAGAGCGTCATGTTTCATCTTTCGGCCCCTTCCGCCTGGACAATTGCGCGGTTTTGAAAACGTCTTATTCCTCATCCTTTGGACTAACGATGAAAGTATTGCGATTGTGGCTTCGATTGGCCGCTATCTGCTCCGTCCGTCCCCGACGAGAACTCGCCCACATCACCGTAGCGATATCGAGCGTGTCTCTTGAGATCGACCTGTGTCGCGATGGCCATCGCAAGATCGCTATGCTCCTTGTTGAGACCGCCGGACTTATGAAGCAGATCCAACGCATTCTGAGCCACCTCGCGTCTTGTGCTTCCCCATTTCACGACCAGAAGCAATCTGTCGGCAATCGAAGGAAGCAACCGAGCCTCCACAGCACCAAGGACAGACGGACCATCAATAATCACATAATCGTAACGCTCGCGAAGCTGACGGATGAGGTCCGCCATCTGTTCGGTGGCGGTCAAGGGATCGAGGCGGTAACCGGGCATCGGGAGATAGTCGAACCCAGCCTCCGCGATATGCCGGATGAGCTCCTCCGGCGGTCGGTTTTGCAGGGACAAATCGACGATTCGTCTGTCGTTGAACTCGCCAACTCGCGAGCCTTTCCGAAAATCGAGACCTACTAAGAGCACGCTACGTCCAAGAAAGCTGATGTAGGTCGCGAGGCTCTGGGCGAACCTGGTTTTCCCTTCCCCAGGAATGCTGGAGCTGATCAAAACCACCTTCGCGTTACCGGGCTTTGCCATCCGCAGCGTCGCGACCACCGACCATAATGCGCTCGCGTAAGGGGAAAACGGCTTTGCTCGGAGATATTTGCCAAGATGAGATAGGTGTCTGCGGGGGATCCGCGGTACAAGGCCGATGCACGAGAGACCAAGCGCATCGTCAATTTCGCGCTCGCTTCGCAGGCCTCTATCCAGCCGTTCCAGAGTGAGAGCCAGCAAACTCGCGCAGATCAAAGAGGCGATCAAGGCAGGGAGCACGAACAGGATCGGATTCGGAGAGCTCGGCCGGGACGGCGGAGACGCAAGCGAGAGGATAGCTGCTTCTGGATCTACCAGCTCGTCTCGTTCACGGATATCCTTCTGTCGTTGTATAAGACTTCTCGTAAAGCTGCGCGCTGGTGGCCGCCCAACGCTCCAGTTCTTGCGGGTCTGGAGCAGCCTCTTGTGCCTCGCTGCCGACGATCCGGTTTGCACCGGACTGCAGTTGGCTTGCCTGGAGGGCCGCGTTAGCCTGCTCGATCTCGCCCTTGACAACCGAAATGCGTTCTTCGAGCCGAGCTATTTCGTTGGTGCTGTAGGCCCGCTGCTGCTCGATGCCGTTCTGGACGTAGAGCTCGACGGTCCGGTTGACGATTTCGGCAGCCTTCTCAGGGCTCGTCCACTCGAAGCTGACGTCGATGACACGTGAGCGGTGGTCCTGCAGGACCTGTAGGCGGCGCTGGAGATCGTCGAATGTGAGCCCTGTTCCGTCTCTTTTGTGCCCGGTAAGCGCCCCAATCCAGACATCCAGCCGCCGCTTGAGTTCTTTCAAGCTCAGTGGCCCGGCTTCGGCCGTGCTTGGCACGGCGGGAGCTTGCGCGGTGGCAGCCGAGTTCGCTTCGGGTTCGGATGTCGCTCCTCGGAAGCCTGTCTCTTTCCGCAGGCTGTCAAGGACGCTATGCAAGTGAACGGGAGAGGCCAGCATCGTCAACTGAGTGTCTACGGCCTGCTGGACCGCTTCAGGGCTGAGGGGAGTGGCAGCCCGAACAAGGACTTGCGCGGTTGCGGTATATTTGGGTGTGATGAGTAGACCGGCGACACCGGCCAGTATCGTTCCTAACGCCGCGACCGTGAGAATAGGTTTGATCCTCCGACGCAGGATCCCGATCACCTGCTGGAAACCCGGTTCGGGAACTGTCGTGGCGTGATTGTCTGGCCGCTCGTTCTCGAAATCAGGTTCAAATGGCATGGGGTCGGTGGTGGGACTGCGCGCCTTGGTGGTCCGGCGCCTGACCTTGGAGGACCATGTCTCGCCGCCCGTGCTATCCATCAAATGCATCCGTACCTCCATGCCAGCGGTCCGTCTCCGCAATTAGCTCGACCTGACGCGCAGTTTGCTCGTGCCATATCCGATCCGGAGCGGAGAACGCGGAAGAATGCCGCTCAGCGCTTTGCCTCCGGCGACGGACCGCACTCGATCCGTTGGCCTAGGCTCCGCGACCAGGCAGAGTGCGATCACAAACCAAAAGACCGGATGCCTGAGGACGAAGGTAGCGATCGAGTATATGCAGAGACCGCAGAGCAGGGACGGAAGCCCCGCTTGCCCGGTCCGGTAGGCGAACCAGAAAGCCGTTGCCACGATCCAGATGAAGCTCAAAACGATGATCAGCCCGCCTTGGGTGAAAAGATCGAGAAATGTGTTGTGCGCCTCGAAGTTCGGCGCAAGGGTGAGTTTGGGGTGTTCGACAAAGTCGGGCTGTTCTGTCTCCAAGTTCCTCTGGGACACGATGGAATGGGGTATTTCGAGGTGCGGCCCAGGGCCCAAACCCAGCATCCCCGATCCGACGCCCCGCCGGATCGCCTGCCCCCATAGCTCAAATCGCAGCGAGGTCTTCTCCTCCGTTTGCTCCGGATTTTCCCGTTCCATCGAATTGGCGAGGCCCTGAGCCTCGACCGCAATCGAGTAAGCCAGCGGGACCACCGAAACTACGATCAGCGGTAAAGCCAGCACGATCATCCAGGCGAACGCGGAGCGGAAACTGACCCGCGGTGCACGTGAGACAAGCCAAGTTCGGAATTTGAATGCAATGAAGATCGGGCCCGTGGCAACAAGAATGAGACTGAATGAATCGCTGCCCGTAAGCAGGCCCGTGTAGACGGGGACGATAGCACAGGCGAGGGCGGCAATCCTCGTGCCGAGCCGGGTGGCGGTTTCGGCGAGATGAAGCGACAGAATTCCAAGCACCATACAAAGCACGGCAAGCTGATGAGGGTTCGATGACCAGCCACGGACTTGATCCCACCACCAAGGATCGACCGACGGGATATCGAACAGTCCCCAGGCGTCAGCGAGCTGCGCGGCGACAACCGGGGTGCCGAGCGCGCACAGAAGCCAGCTGACGCGACGCAAGTGGGGTCCGGCATGGGGCCCGATCAGGCTCAGGCAGCTTACGGCGGCCAAAAGAGGATAGGCCATAACATCATGTATGAACCACTCGGGATCGTGCCGATCGCCGATGAGTGCTGCTGTCAGCGTGCCGAGGCTTTGCGCAATGGCAAAAAACGACCAAAAGATAAGTAGTCGCGAAAGAGCCGGCGTAAGGGACGAGCCAAGGCGAGTCGCCTCGCGGCCGAGTATGAGAACTATCCAGATAACAAGACAAATTTCGCCCGGTCCCACCGGAAAGCCCGCGAGCCGCAATTGCGAAGCAGGTGTCAGCAGCAGCCCGAGCGCGAACAAGACGTCCGGTATCATCGGCACACCTCCCAATCCAGAGGTTCGTGCTTCAGCCGGCGGTTGAGAGCAGCGATCTGCAACCTCATTGTGGATCGCCGGGCAGCGGACGATGTCCCAAACCGCTTGTCAGTCTTCCCCGTTAGGCGGCCTCCAAGCCCATAGCCTACGGGGCACGTTTCTCGGTTGCGCCGCACTCGAGCGGTCACCATTTGAGTATCCCCGAGCGATCCAATCTAAAATTTATCGAGCTTTCATTGCGGCGCGAGAACACCGCCTGCAAATCCGGCGAACTGCCGAGCGCCGTATCTGCATTCTGCGATCCCCAGCTATAGGCGTAGTCGAACACGTGTGTTGGTATGAGCGCGTCCCAACGGGCCAGAATTTGCTCCAGCTGACTGACAGTCGGCAGAGTATACTGACCGCCGCCGTCATCGACCCAGTTGCCGCCGCCAAAGGTTTGATAGACCGGGACCATACTGTCGCGTGGCACGCCCGAGGACTCCGCCGCAGCGATATAGAGGTCGATCTCGTTGTAATCACAACCCTTCAACTCCGTTCGGCAGGGATAAGGGTCGATACCGAACAGGTCTACGTGTGAGTTGGTGGGGTTATAGGTGCCTGTGAACGACGGCTTCCTGGACGAAGTCGTGGTCATAAGGAGGATGAATGTTTTTGCGCCGGGCACGTTGGCATGAATCCAGTCGGACTCGACCTTCAGATTGTCAGCTGTGCAGCGACGGCGCAGCAGTCCCGTTGGATCTGGGTCATCCATCAGATAGAAGCCGAACAGTTTGACGTTGCCGATGTACGGCCGGACGGTGTTGAGGAACGTGGTATCGACGCCGTTGCACTGGCCAACCCACACGAGGCCCCTGACGCCGTCCGGCAAAGAGTTGAGCTGAGTGACGCTATTGACGTCCGCCAGATTAAACCCAACGGCGCCGGGAAGATAATTCCCGTTCGAGTTGAAGTTGCCATTGGAAGCGAAGTGCAACGTGGTTCTAGGCTCTGCGCGCGCTGGCACATCAAACACAAGGCTTTGCAGGAGCAATGTACTCGCGGCCAGTTGAGCTGCTCCCGCAGACCGCAGGAGGTGCACGGCCTGTGCACTCATCCCTATGGCGAACCGCATGTGTGACCTCTTTGCTCGCGCGCGTTTTTGTCATCCTTGAACCGAGTCCCGCCCGAGCGATCAATGAGGTCCCTGTAGAGAGCGGCCTGACAAGCGACAACGTTTTCGAGGGAGAATTCCTTCCTTACGCGCACGGCCGCGCGACCGGCCATGATTCGCCCATTCTCTCGATTGCCGAGCAGGTCGAGAATTTTTGCAGCCAACATGCGGGTGCTCCGGGCGGAACCAGGTAGCCATTCCATCCGTCGCAAATGACCTCGGCGCAACCGGGCATGGTGGTGGTCACGATCGGCACACCGGCGAGTGCCGCCTCGAGAAGCACCCGTGGCACGCCTTCCCGATACTCGGTCGGAAACGCGAATACATTCGCGAGCGCGAGCAGTGATGGGATGTCCGATCTCGGTCCTATCGCCTTCACGTAGGGCGCATGCCGCTCGATCTCCGCTTGCGTCACCGCAAGCGGCCCTTCGGATTCACGCGGCCCGACAAGCAGGAAGCGTACATCGGGACGCACTTCGTGCACCTTAGCTGCCGCTTTGAGCAGCGCCGGAATACCTTTCTGCCGGGTCATCCGCGTCACGGTGATCACGACTTCGGCGTCGCCGAGCCCAAGCTCCTTGCGAAGCTGGGTTGGCGAAGGCCCTGACGTCAATGCTCGATCGAATCCATCGACATCGACGCCAGCGCCAGGTATCAGCACGGGTTTCTTCCCTGCCATTCCGTGGCGCTCGAAGAATGCAAGATCGTCACCAATTTCGAAAACCGTGGCCGCGGCAGTGCGAGCCGCAATTTTGTGGAGCGCGCGATAGACTGGACGCAACGTCAAGGCCGTGGGAGATCGCGACGAATAGAGGAAAGCCCGTCCGTTGATCGTGCGAATGACCAATACGCCAGGAGTGCTTCGCGCAGCCAAAGGAAGGAACACGGATGGTTTGGTGTCGAAGCTCTGTGCGAGATCGGGCTGCACCTCGACAAGGATCTTCGAAATGCTCCTGACCGCGGCCCAATCGGCCAGCGGACTGACGAAACGGTCGAAATGGAAGCGCCGATAGTTGATGCCTGCTTGCGCAAACGGGGCGGGTTCGCCTGTTCCAGCCGCGGTTACGCGAAAGCCGTGATTGCGCAGGGCGGACATGGCCGGAATACGAAGATGATGGTCTTCGCCTCCGATATAGAGCAGATGGGGCTGCAGGGGGCCGCGTCCCTCCATAGGCGTCCCATTTGGATCGTCACGAAGGAGGTGAGGCCCCTGCCTACGATCGCCATACGGCCGGCTCATGCTATGTACATTCGACATCTGCCCACCTCCTAGGAACGGCGCATCGAGGTGTTCGCGCGGCAGTGACAACGGTCCGATCGTACCGAGCGGCTCCAGCTCCTGCGTGTAGTTGATCCGCATGTTCCACTGATTCCCATCGCCACAAACGCTGCGAATGAGGTGGCCAAGATATCCGGTCGTGATGTAAACTTCTCTGATGCCATTGCGCCGGAGCCCATTTGAGCACGAGCTCGAGGACGGGCCGCGCTCCGATCGGCATCAGCGGTTTTTGGCAAATGGATGTATGCGGACGTAAGCGCGTTCCCTTCCCGCCGCATTGAATGACAGCTTTCATGTTATCCTTCGTGTTGCTAGAGCTCGCAATCGTTGAAGTATCGTGTCGTGATCGCGTCAGCCCGATTCCGGCGATCACGGGCGGGCTGTAGCGGATTTGAAAAACTAAACACAAAGCTTCCCGAGCGTCTTCGTGCGTTTGTAGGAGATGATTTGCCCCAGCATGGCTTCGATGCATCCTTCTTCAAGCCAGCCAATTTCACCCGACCGCCATCGGTGATGAAACTATCTCGCTGGTAGGAAGACGGAAGACGTTCCCTTCAGCTTGGCCAGATTCTTGCTCGCATTGGATGCAGTGATGAACTTTTCGACGCAAAGATTGGCGACCAGTTCAGCCCTCGCCTTGATGGCGGAGGTCTTCGCCATTTCCGACGCTGTTCGTGCGGTGGCCCAACCGCCGGCAGTGAAGCCGACTATCATCGTCAGCACAGCAGCGCACACTACTGACCAAAACCAGAGTGTCTTAGAAGGCTGGTATTCGTCGAAGCGTTGCGACGGTGTTGATTGTTTGTCATAGGTTCCTCCTTTTCAAATACGCGCTTCGTTTCAGGTTGATTTCCTCCGTCGGGTCACAACGGCCGGAAGCGACCCGACCGTTCGAGAGTCGGAGATTCGGGCTCATATTGCGGAACGAGGCTAGGCTGATGACCGGTGGATATCATTGCATCGAACCCCACGAATTGGGGCAGCTGCTATCCCCAGCGAGCTCTGAGCTGTCCCGGCCTCAAAGCCAAGGCAGCAAAGGCCAGACCGGGCAAGATGTTCAATCGCTTGCGGATATAGATTGCCATCGCCGAGTTCCAGACGACCAAAGCGAGCACGACGCCCGCCGCCGCACCGATCGTGCCGTCCAGTTCCATGCCGACCGCACAGGCCACGATGTTGGCCATGGCGCCGGCAACCATCGTCGTCGCAGCGGCCCATTCGTGTCCGGTCATCGTCAGAAGATTGAGCTGGGGCCCACAGAGCGCGGTGCAGACGTAACCCATGATGAGGATCCGCGCGATCAGTGCTCCCGCCGCAAAATCCTCACCGAACCAGCGCAACAGCGGTTCGGTGACCAGCAGCAATGGAACAGCGATCGCAAGCGCCCCACCGGAACTTAGAACGGCAGCGCGCGAAAACAGCCGTTGCAACGCTTCGTGATCCTTGCGGGCATGAAGATCCGCAGCTGTTGGCGAGAACATCGTGCTGACAGCGACGCTGGAAAGGCCCACGAGCAGCGCCACGTTCAGACCCAGGGCAAAAATACCAGCCTCGCGGACCTGGCCGGTCGAGCCCAGAAGCACGACCCCAGTGCGGCTGATGAACACGTCGAGCCCGGTGACAAGCATGGTCGGGGGGACGGCCGACCACCATTGGCGCTCAGTGTAGGTCGCCTGAGTGTCTCGCAGGCCGGCCGGCCATAGTCTCATTGCTGTGACGAACACGAGCCCGACCGTGACGGCCGAGCTTGCAACGATTGCCATCATCGCGAACGGTGCATCAAGGGTCCACCAGCCCGAAAACGCCGCGCCGCCCAGTAAAGCCAACAGAAGTCCATCGCGCGCAACGCGCTCGGGCAAAAGAGCCGACACCACGCCTCCAAAGGCACGAACCAGGGTAGCGCCAAGGGCGTAGGCCGTGATCAGCGGCACAGCCGCCATACCGAGGAGCATTGTCGTCTGAAGCTCCTGGTGAAGGTGGTTCGAAGGCAGAAAGACGATGAACGCTGCTCCGGCCAACCCCGCCAGCGTCGCCGTCGACAGCGACCACCACAACGCGAAGGTGATTACCCCCCGAGCCAGGTCCAAACGCCCGGCGGCCTTGTATGCCGGCACGAAGCGAAGAAGCGAAATGTTGAAGCCGAGCATCGAGAGCGAGGCGAGAACTGTGCTCCATGCCAGAGAGTAGGAGTAGATGCCGTAGCTTGTGGCACCGACCAGGCGCGCGATCCCGAACTGTGCCATGCTGGTGAGCCCGGCACCCCCGATGTAGACCAGAAGGGCGAAGATGCTTGCATGAACGAGGCGTCGGCCAACGTCGTGACGCCGAGTGGGCATCGCGATGGAGGCGGTACCCGCGGCTGCGACAGACAGCGGGTCGGCGACCCCCTCGGCCGCTTGATACTGGAGCGGATCCCCTTCGGAGCGGTCGTTCATGCTTCGCTCTTTCCACGCTTGCGCATGGCCGGCAATTCGTTTTGCCTTCGCCGCCTTTTGATGACGGGGGCCCCGACTGGGGATAGCCGCGCCAGGATTTCCTCTTCCACCCGACGGAGGCCGCTGAAGGTTGATTGTTGGTCGATCGGTTGAATCGACACGATGTTTCGGTGCGCTTTCGAGAGAACATCGCCAATATCGTCGAATACGCCAAAGGAGTTCATGTTGCCTGCGACGTCCACCTCAAAGAGTCGCTCCGCGGCCGGCTCGCTCATCATCCTTGCACGCAGCCGTGCTTCCACGACATCGCGCGGCACGACCATTCGAACCACGAGATCGGCCTGGGGGGCGAAATGAAGCGCCTGGGCGATTGACCTGTCGTCCGCGGCGCCATTGAACATCGCTAGCGACCCGACCGCCTGAACAAAACCCTGATCAAATATTGCTATATCAGTCGATTTGCTCGCCTGCTTCCAGCAACGCGATAACCGTATAATATATTGCCATACCCGGACACGCCATATAATACCTTCTGGCGGCATAATCTTTACCAAACTATTGCTTACTTTTAACTCATATCCATCTCTAAATGACGATGTCACTATCGCCACTATTGAAATTAAAGCCGAATAAATTCTATAACTTATCGAAAGTAACCCGAAAAAACTCCACCCCCCACCTCTACTGCGAGGCTGATAGCAGAGGATTACTTTGGCCATGTATCCTCTGTCGCGCAAGCGGCCGGCAAGCGCATGCGCGAGGGTCGTCTTACCGGATCCCGGTGGTCCGAAAAATTCAATGATCATGCCAATTTCAAATCCCGAGGCCGAGTTTTCTTTGCTTGGTGCAGTCACAAATGGTCATCGATCTGTGAGCGCAGAGCGCTCCATTCCCCACTGCCACTGCCAAAGCTATCGAACCTAAATCGGCGATGGGGAATGCCATGCGGTAAAAGGCGGCGCCATCGTCACTGGAGACCGCGGTGACCCGTAAGCCTCTTTCGCGCAGCGCTGTCAGGAACGGGATCTCAACGGATGATCCTCGCCCCCCACGCAGACTAGGTGCGGGCTCATCCTGCCACTCCCGAGTGCGCGCGGTGCCTCGATCGCGCGAAGTGGCTGGCGTCTGGATTTGCTGTCATGGCCGGTCTGATCGCTTCCGTGCGAATAACACCCGCCACGCTAGGGGCATGCTTGCCCACTGTCCTCGTCCGTTTGAATGAAGCAGAGAGCGTTCCGACATGCAGCGATGCGCCGAGGTGGTTTTGGCGGCTACGCATCGGATCAAAGGGTAGCGCTACCGTGATTGCCCAGGTGCAGGGCAATCGGATCAACCAGCCGGTAGCGCCGAATTTGCACCGCATTCGGGGACGACGGAACCGCGGCGGCAGGCACTGACCGTCGCCCCAAAAGGCTGGCTCCAGCCATGCGCCGAGCAGGCCCATGACTTCCTGCCGGCGGCTATTCGCTTCGCTGATCACCTATTCTGACCGGGCGATATCGGTATTTGACTTGTCGCTACTATAACCTTCGCGTAGGCAGACGCAGGGGGCTTGCCGAATCAGACGAAGGAAATCGGATGACAACGCTCCATTACGCATCAGGTTCAGGCGGATTGGGCACGAACATTGCGACGGCCGGATTCAATCTGGCTGATGTTCAGTCCGTCGATCAGCTCAACGCGCTGCCGGCCGGAATGCAGGGCCTGGTCTTCCTGAACGATGTCAATGGAGCAACATCCAGCTTTATCCAACAGGTCACCCCCTACATTGGTAATCCAAAGCTGTTTGGCTTCTACCTCGTTGACGAGCCGGATCCCACCGGCAAGTGGGGCACCTACGCTTCCGCCGCGAATCTGATGGCGGAATCCGACTGGATTCATAACAATGTGCCTGGCGCGAAGACCTTCATCACCATGATGAATATGGGGGCTTCCGCGAGCCCGGACTTCACGAACACCTACAATCCCGCCAACACACATATCGACTACTACGGACTGGATCCCTACCCGGTGCGCACGGGAACAACCACGATCGATTACAACATGATCGACAGAACCGTGGCTGCGGCAGTAGCCTCGGGCATCCCGGTCAGCCAGATTGTTCCAGTCTATCAGACATTTGGGGGTGGCACCTGGACCACCGACACTGGTGGCCAATATGTGATGCCCACTGCGTCCCAGGAACAGACCATGATGGACCACTGGGCCTCGCTGGATCCGTCACCTGCCTTCGATTATGCCTATGCTTGGGGTTCCCAGCAAGGCGACACGGCGCTTGGAAGCGATCCGGCACTGCAGGCCTTTTTCCTTCAGCACAATAGCCTGAACACCACCCCGCCTCCGCCCAGCCCCCCACCTCCGTCGCCAACCAGCGGTACTTTCTATGGCACCCCCGGCGCGGACGTTCTTCAGGGAACCACCGGCGCCGACACGCTGATCGGCGGCGCCGGCAACGACACCTACTATGTCAACAATACCGGCGACAGGGTGATGGAGGCGATCGGCGGCGGCACGGACAAGGTGCTTGCCTCGGTGAGCTATGCTCTCTTGCCTGGCTCGGAGATCGAGCTTCTCGCTACCGCGAACCGATCCGGCACCGCGCCAATCAACCTGACCGGCAACGGATTCGCCCAGACCATTCAAGGCAATGCTGGCGCCAACGTCATCAACGGTGGCGGCGGGGCCGACACGCTGACTGGTTATGGAGGCAAGGACGTCTTCGTTTTCAACACCGCGCTCGGTGCCGGCAATGTCGACAAGATCACGGACTTCAGCGTCACCGAAGACAAGATCCAGATCGATCACACCGTGTTTAAGGGGCTCCAGCCAGGTGCGCTGCCAACGGGGGCATTCCACATTGGCTCGGCTGCGCACACCAGCAGCCAACACATCATCTACAACAGTTCGACCGGAGCGCTTTCATTCGATAGCGACGGGGTTGGTGGCGCACATCAGATCCAGTTCGCCAGCCTTTCTCCGCACCTATCGCTAACTGCATCGTCATTCCTTGTGACCTGAGCCCTTTCGGCGAAACGCCTGGGTCCTGAGATGGATCGGGCCAGACGTTTCTCGAGCATTGCGGTGTTATGAACGCTCACAGCACGGATCGCCAGCAGACGCAACGCTCGGGTTCGACTTCTGCCTGCGGCCGCCTAGTCTTGAGCGACGAGCGGAGTTGGCGGCTGATCAGGCGTCCGCACAAGCACTGATGCCGAACACGCGCATGAATAGTGCATTTTGCGGGAGGCCCACGCTCAAGTCGCCGTCGCTGTCGATTTTCACGAGTCACCATATGTGTGTCAGCGCTCGTTGGGGAAAGGCCGTAGCGGTCTCCGGCCACATCGTACAATAGATTGCGTGAGCGACTGCCTCGTCAGGCACTCGACTTGATCAGCTGCCCTTACGTCGAACGCGCCCCGGTTTGCACGAGGCCAAAGAAATCAGCGACTTAGGCTACCGAAGAGTTCAGTTGATGATGTAGGGCCGATGGTGAATGAGATGAACCGCAAATAGTTGTTTTTTCTGCGAAAAACTACGCCGGAGCGCTGCAGACTACGCTAACCCTCACTCCCACTCGATTGTTTTTAGCCCAGCTAGGTCATTGATCTAGATGGGTTTTTCTTGGCTACCGTTCGAAAAGCCGACGCGCGGGCCGTCAAAAAGTTACGCTATTGATTTAAAAGAGAAAATCGCCGCAAAAAAAATTTTGAGGTTTCACCAACTATCGAGCTCAATCGGACGATTTTCGCGCGTCGTAACGTCCGACAGCGTAAAATAATCTAGCTCAAAAGTACCGTCAAGCAAGCGGGTGTTTAGCCCTCGAAAACGATATCGCCGCCCCCGTTGTCGACCGCCGCCGCAATTTAGCGCTCGGACCAAGATCGTCGCTTCTCCCGAAACGCAAATCCAACTACTATCAATTATGAGTTCATCGTTTGCCAGGAGGCGATGTCGTGACGCACTCGACCACTGGTCATGCTATTACTGCGGAGCGCATTGAACGAGCGCTCGACCGCGTTGCGGAGATCATCGTTGCGCGTGGTGACCAAGGCGAGACATTGCTTCCGCAATACGACCACCTGGAACGAGCGATGCGGGATCTTCAGGCGAAGGAAGAACGCCTCGTCGCGGTACGCGAGCGGGTCAAACGAGCGCAGGGTTGAGCGAAAGCACGATCTTCGTAAGTTATTCTGGCTACATCGCAATGTCAGACACTGCCATTTTCGGGCAGTTGCATCACGGGGCTCCGGCAAGTGCCTAAGCTCTCCGTGCAGCAAGCATCCTGCAGACTGTGACAATCCCTTGAGCTTGTTCATTTGAGTTCGCCAACGGGCCATGCGAAGTGCTTCCCCTATTACCGTTGGCTGGGATCGACACTCCCCACAAGACTTTGTTTTTGCTTCATTTTTCTGTTGTTGATCCCGATTTGTAGCACAATAGGTATCACAATTTGTGGCACATTTTTCCGCAACGTCTCGGGCATGCGTTCGTGAAATTTCAATGGCTGCACCGCGCTTTGCCCGCTTAGGGGGCGACGGCGGGGGAGTACCTCCCCGCCGCGTTGGCTCATTTCGCCGAGAGGGCCTCAGCCGCCTTCTCGATGATCTTGGCCACGGCCTTGGGCTGCGACACGTAGACCGCGTGACTTGCAGCGACCTCGGTGATTTGCGACTTGGCGCGATCCGCCATCAATTTCTGGACACGCGGCGGGATCATCTTGTCGTCGGTGGTCAACAGGTACCAGGACGGCTTTGCCCGCCAGGCCGGATCGCTCACCTTGCCGCTCGCGCCTTCAAGACCGAATGGCACCTGCGAGGCGTACATAAACGCGGCGAGTTGGTTGCTGACATCGCCGGCGAAAGACGTGTGGAACTTCGCCTTGTCGAGGAACAGGAAGCCGTCCACCGGCGGCAAGATCGGCGGCACCGGGTCTGCTTTCTCAGGGTTGGCCAGCATCTCGATGATCGACTGACCCTTGTCCGGAGCAAAGGCCGCGATGTAGACGAGGCCCGCAACGTTGGCGTCCGTGCCGGCTTCGCTGATAACGGCACCGCCATAGCTGTGGCCGACCAACACGACCTTGCCACCCATGGCATCGATCGCACGGCGGGTGACGAGCGCGTCTTCTTTGAGAGATACGGTCGGGTTCTGGACGACGCTTACGGTGTAGCCATCCTTGGTCAGGATGTCGTAGACGCCTTTCCATCCCGAACCGTCGACGAAGCCGCCGTGCACAAGCACGATGTTCTTGACGCCGGCGGGGGACTTAGCCAGAGCCGGTTGCGCGAAAGCCGTGCCCATGCCGATGAGGATGGCAGCGGCGGTGAGTGCGATCTTGGTCATTTCAAGTACTCCTGGGTTCAAGGTTGGGTTGATGGTTTCCGTGGTTTCAGACGCTGCCTTGCGGCTGTCTCTGTGTTGCAGGAGAACTATGCGGCATACCGGAAGGGCGCGCTTTCAGCCGACCTTCAGGACCCCTTGATTTTAGCTTGAGATCGCTTTGATTTTAAGTCTCAGCGGCGGTTTTGTCTGTTAGCCATTGCCTCGGCTTCGCTTGGCGCGAGGTGACGGGCGCGTGCACGAACGCTGCCTACTGGATGCTGACCCTGGCAAATGTCGCCGACCCATCCTTCGTATTCCCTCGTATGGTCAGGCGAACCTAAGGACCAGGAAGAGGACTGGTTTTCCATGCACGCAGTGTCTCTTTCATCCCACAAAAAGGGGCGACGAATCCGTGTTGACCATACGAGTCCGGCTGGTTTGGGACCTGGCCACCGTCAGCCCGCTGGAGAACTGGATCGGCGAGGGCGAGAAGCGCATCTAGTTCCTGTTCGAGACGCTCCGCGGCAGCAATGTGTGACCCGCAGCACCTGTTTGTTTGACTGGCTGACTTGAGTTTTCCTATCGCTCTCAAACAAGGCAAAGCCGTCATTGCAGACAGCGGGTCGAGCGCCATCAGCCGCGCGGCCGAGCCTTTGATTCCTCAATCGTGACCCGCGAGAGCAAGGTCACTGCGCTGGCCTGGAGCTGGTACCTGGTAGCCACCGAAGATCACGTGATCCCGCCGCCGGCACAGCGCCAGATGGCCAGCCGCGCCAAGGCAAAGACCGTGGAAAATGCCCGGCAGCCATGCCCGTCTACGTCTGCAAACCCAAGGC
Source organism: Mesorhizobium kamtschaticum (assembly GCF_056174585.1). Taxonomy (NCBI): domain Bacteria; kingdom Pseudomonadati; phylum Pseudomonadota; class Alphaproteobacteria; order Hyphomicrobiales; family Phyllobacteriaceae; genus Mesorhizobium; species Mesorhizobium kamtschaticum. The sequence continues at coordinate 6,745,797 of NZ_CM149691.1, forward strand.
TGTCGCCGATCTCATCGAGCAGGCCGCCACCGCCAAGAACCGGCGGCAGAGCTGGGGAACCGCGCTTTCCACCTAACTCGCGTGTCCGAGCGCCGGTGTTTACCTGGCTGGCAGGACAACCGTTCCTAGTCTAGCCGCAACTATTGCACCCTAGGCGCGGCGGTTGTCGAGGCTGAGCGCTCCCCCGCCAAACGCAACGATCTGAAGCAGCCCGCCGGCCATCATCACGTTCTTGAGAAAATGGGCCAGCATGTTCTGATCGGCAAAATTGGTGTGAAACGTCAACGCGGTGGCCAAGGAGAAAAGCGCGAGTGCCGCGGCCACGACACGGGTCTGGAAGCCTGCGACCAGCAGGAGCCCTCCTCCCACCTCGACAAGCACCGAAACTGCCAAAGCCAACGGCGGCAGCGGCAGGCCAACCGCCTGGATCAGGGCCAGGGTCGGACCGATCGCCGCCAGTTTACTGAGGCCGCTCATCGCGAACGGCGCGCCGATCAGGAGACGGCCAACGAACGGAATATACCGCATTGAAGTCATCGAAGTTATTCCTTGATTTGAGGCGAGGTCAGACAAGCGGGGAAGAAATCAGGCGACGTCGACTGGCGAATTCGAGAGTCTTCAGCTGGCACCCATAGGGCGGGTGTCGATCCAATCGACCATCAGCTTGCGCTGTTTGAAGTACCAATGGCCGTCGATTTTCACGAAATGGTCCAGGTAGCGGATTGAGGCGACCATCAGGCTCCTGCTTGAGCCGTCAACCTTGACGTGGTGCGCCAGGCAATAGGACACACCCGTTGCGGCATCCTCGCCCCACGTCACTGTGCTTTGACCGTTGAAGTGCGTCGTCGCCTCGTATGTATTCAGGTTCTCGAACACGGGGCGCAGGCCTTTGCGACCGCGAATCTCCTGGCTGGGGACAGGATTTCGGCTATCCATGTAGACGAGGAACTCGGTATCGGCCGTGAACAACGACATCTGGCCTTCGGCGTCCCGGCGATCAGCGCAATAGGCGTACGCATCGACGAGCTCGCGAATGGCAAGGCGATCTGCCACCTCCCGTAAGGTGAGGCCGTTCTGCCAACGAAGTCGTGATGGGGGCTCCATGGGCTGCTCCTTGGCTCAATGCTTGCTCGTCGTCATCAGGCGGATCGCAGGTTCGAAGACGTCCCCGACGCCCGCGGCGCGAACCGCGGAAACAGCTGCTGCGCATTGTCTGCAAGGATGGCACGGACTTCGTCGCTGCCCAGTTCCGGACTTGTCTCGATATCCCGGCGGCAGGCTATGGTGAGATCCCGACGGACGTACGGGTAGTCGGTACCGAAGAGCACCTGTCCGATGCCGGCTTCCGAACGAAGCATGTGCAGGATAGGCGCCCGCCAGGCCGAGGCCGTGTCCCAGTAGAGGCCGCGAAGCATCTGCGCCGCGGTCCCGCGCGCTTCACCCCCTGGAATGACTCCCATCTTGTCGATGATTTCGAACCGTGTGGCGAGATACGGTATGGTGCCGCCGCCGTGAGGAAAAATGTACTTCACGCTCGGCGTGCGTGCGAAGACGTTGCGGTAATGCAGTTGCGCCACCACGCGGGTCGTGTCGGCCGTGAAATCGATCAACGTATCCGGCAGGCCGAGGAGCAGGGAGGAAGGATCCGGCGCCGCGTTGGGGTGGACGAAGACGGTGGCCTTGCGGCGCTCCAACTCTTCGAACAAAGGCGCTAGCCGGGGGTCGCCGAGATAGACGCCGCGCGCGTTTGAAAACAAGAGCACGCCATCCAGCTTGAGGACATCCAGACCGTATTCCAGTGCGCGCAGCGAGCCGTCCAGGTCGGGCAGCGGCAGAGCGGCGAAAGCGCCAAAGCGATCGGGACGCTCCTGGATCAGCTGAGCGGCAAGCTCGTTCATGCGACGCGCAAGATCGCCGGCCGCGGCATCGTCGCCGACGTGGACGCCGGGCGTGCTGATCGAGACGACCGAGACGTCGATTTCGGCATCATCCATGAAGGACAAAGCCGACTCCTTCGACCAACGCGCCGGCGCTACTCCGCCGACAGGATGATCCGTCTCGTTCGTCGCTTCGAAGAAGAAGTCCGGGAGAATGTGCTGATGCACGTCAATCGTGAAGGTCATGACGCCCCCATCATGTGGCCGCTTCGATCAGTTGAGCCGCGCGGCCGCCGATCATGATCGAGGGGGCATTGGTCGCACCGGAGGTGATGGACGGCATGATCGAGGCGTCAGCCACACGCAGACCGCGCACGCCATGAACGCGAAGTTCGCTGTCGACGACGGCATCGGCGCCGTTGCCCATTCGAGCGGTGCCTATCGGGTGCCCGAAGCTGCCAGTGCCCATGCGCACGAAATCAATGAGGTCCTGCCTGCTCTTGACCGTCGGGCCGGGAATTTTTTCGACCTCCCGAATTCCGTCGAATGCCTTCTGGCTCACAAGCTCCCGTGCAGCCTCCGCACCCCAAAGCGTTGCTTCGAGATCGCGGTCCGTGCCAAGGAAATTCATGTCGATCGTCGGAGCAATGCGCCAGTCCGCACTCACCAGGCACACTTGCCCGCGGCTGGTCGGTTGAACCAATGACGGCGAGATGGTGAAGCAATTCTCCGGCAAGGCGCCGAAGCGTGCCTGCAGTTCCGGGGAAGCGTTCGGGATCTGCTCGAGGACAAGGACCATGTCGGTGCCGTGGCCGTCCACGCCCGTCGAGAGGTTAACCTCGGCCTCGACCGCGTTGCTGTCGGCGGGGCGGTCCGGGAATTTTCCCTTGTACTGATAGACAACGCCCGACAAATGCACGTGGTCCTGGAGGTTCTGGCCCACGCCGTGCAGATCGGCGACCGGCGCAATGCCCAGCTTTTTCAGCGCGCTTGCTTCGCCGACGCCCGACAGCATCAAAAGCTGCGCAGTGTGGATCGTCCCCGCCGAGAGAATGACTTCGCGCGTCGCCGAAACCGTCCGCACGCTGTTGGCGGCGACGATCTCGACCCCGCTTGCACGATCGCCGGCAAACAGAACCCTTGTGACATTCGTGTTGAGCAGAAGCGTCAGATTCGCGCGGCCGAGGTTGGGATGCAGAAAGGCGCGGGCGGCGCTGACGCGCGTGCCGTCACGCGCAATGTTCATGTTGATGTAGCCGGCACCATCGCGCATCGGGCCGTTCAGGTCGTCGAGAACGGGAATGCCCATCTGTGCGGCTGCCTCGACGACCGCACGTGCAGTCGGATGGGGATCGTGGGGGCGCCGGATATGAATGGGTCCGCCGACGCCGCGCCATTCGCTCGCGCCGCCCTCCCAGTCCTCCTGCGCCTTGAACATCGGCAGGACGTCCTTCCAGGTCCAGCCTTGGGCGCCGGAGCTCGCCCAGGCATCGTAGTCGCGCTTCATACCGCGGGTCCACACCATCGCATTGATGGAGCTGCCGCCGCCGAGGACGTGGCCGAGCGCGAGCGCGAGACCACGATTGCCGACTTTTGGGGTCGGCTTGATCGGCAATGCATAGTTGAGGGGGCTGGCCATGTTGTAGAACCAGATGCTGGGATTGCTGATCGTCGGGGACGTATCATCAGGCCCCGATTCGATCACCAGCACCTCGGCTCCAGTCTTGGACAATTCCCCGGCAACGACGGAGCCGGAGGCCCCAGCACCTACGACGATGTAGTCGTAAGAACTCTTGATCGCTTGCGGTTTGGCTCCGGCGTCGCTCATCCTGGGCATCTCCTCGCACGATCCACTATCGAAGGGACGTTCATGCTGATGGCAGCGTCATTGGGGAAATGCAGCGACCGCATGAGCGTGACTTCACCGTTCTCAAGAACGGAACGAAGCAAGCATGCGACACGGCTGGCGTCTTTCCCGCACTTGCGGATGTTTTGACCATCTTTGCGCAAGGCCGCCAACCTTGGGTCCTGAGTTCCCGGCAAGCCTGGCCGTTGCCTCAACTGGCAACCGCGTCGATCGTTGGTCTGTTGCAGATGCGCTAGCTTGGTCGGGCGAGGTACCGACGGCAGACAATGCGGGCTCCCGGGCGGCACGCCTTCGAGACCCGTCATCGCGCTGAGAGCGCTGCCGCCGATGCGAGGGGGACATCGGCGAGGAGTCTTCGATGGTGCGGTCATGTGCCGCCCGGAAAGCTAGAGCATGATCCCGAAAAGTAGGGACGAGTTTCGGAAAAGAGAGTTAGATCAGGATGACGCTTCAACGAGACGTCATCCTGATCTAGGGACCGGCAGAGTTGTGGTGAAAGCTCCGGCTTCGATCCAACCGCGAAGCGGCTTGGCTCGAAGGCCGATCTTTCCCGTTCTTCCCATCAGACCAATCCCTGCCGATCCGCCAGCCCGGCCCTATCAGGCGAGCGGCGGAGGAGCCGAACTTCTCCTGTCGAGAATTCGTATCACCGCAGGCGCCATCTTCGAGGACATCGACCATGACGACGTTGGCATCTTCGATCGCCGTGACCCTGATGGTGTCGACATCGCTGATGGCCGCGCCGTCGCGCGCGTGAATTCGTTCGCCGTTGACATCGACTATGCCCGACGACGGCACGAGGTAGGCAAGCCGCGGCTTGCGAAGTGCATATTCGACTGGACTGCCGGCCTTAATGTTTGCGTTCAACACGCGGGCGCTTGCGCGAATGGGCAGTGCATCGATGTCGCTGTCGTCGCCGCTCGCGATTGCCACGAAACATCCTGAACGTTCGGCCCTGGGACATGGGTGAACTCCCCATGCAGGCGCCCCGCCGGGCGAGCGCGGCGTGATCCATATCTGGAAAATCCGCGCCGGCGATTGCTCCAGATTGTATTCGGCATGCCGCAAGCCGGTGCCGGCGCTGACGACCTGCATGTTTCCCGGGTCGATCCTGCCTTCATTGCCGAGACTGTCTCGATGCGTGATCGAGCCTTCCCGGACAAAGGTGATGATCTCGATATCGGCATGCACCTGCATGGCAAAGCCCGCATTCGACGCAATCTCGTCGTCGTCCCAGGCACGCACACAGCCCCATGCACCTCTCGAGCGGTCGCCGTGATCGGTCGAGGAGAAATGACGCTGTTTTTTCAGCCAGCCCAGATTCTCGCTGGGGAGCCCGTCGAAGGGCCTGCGCTCGATCATGGCCGCGCCCCGGGCAAAGTCCTGAAGACAGGTGGGTGTTCGCCGTCGGCCGCTTTGGCTACAGCGACCGGGCCGGCGAACGGCATGGCGGATCCGATCGATTCTTGAAGGGCTTTGACCTTCATTCGCTTGTCCTCGGTTAAGGCGAGCTCAGCAGCCCGCCCACAGACCCTGCCCGGCCAGAGATCGTTCAGGGGGGCCTCAGTCAGGCAGCGCCTTCAGAGCTGCGGCAAGCACGTCGCGCAGGGGCCTTGGCGGTCGACCGGCAAGGCGCTCGACGTCGCCGGTCAAAATATCGAACGCGCCTGCCGCAAAACTCGCCTGGACACTTGTGACGATGTCGACGGCGCCCGGTGGCAGGCCCGCTTTCGCCAGTGCAGCGCGCAGTTGCTCTTCGGTGATGACACGGAACGCCACCGGCCGTCCTGCGATTTCAGCAATCAGGCCGGCGCGTTGCGCCCCCGACAGAAGTTCGGGACCGGTGGCGTTGTAGATCGCGCCGGCATGGCCGTGGCCCGTGAGGATTCCCGCCGCGGCGGCCGCCACGTCACCGCGCGCGACGAAAGCGGCCCGGTTCTCGGCCAGCCCGGCCAGAACGCCCTGTGCCAGCGCCTGCTGCGCCAGCGGCACGAAGGCTTCGGCATAAAAATTCATGCGCAGGATCGTCCAGGCCGGCGCTGTGGCGATGAGATGTTGTTCGCCCCGCCAGTAGGAGGCGCCGCGCGCCGGCTCGTCCTCCTGGCGCGTGCCAACGGCCGACATGAACGCGATATGCTTGACGCCCGCCTGCACGGCCGCGTCGATGGCAGCAACGTTCTGCGCCCCGCGCTTTCCAGGTTCGGAATCGACCGTCGTGATGATGAGCAGGCGATCGAGACCCGCATAGGCCTGCGCGAGACTTTGTGGCTGGTTGTAGTCCCCGAACCGTCCCTGAGCAGGTCCAGGAACAGTTTCGGGCGTGCGCGTGATAGCCACGACCTCATGCCCGCCGGCACGCTGCAGCAATTCCGAGACCACGGCACTCCCCAGATGGCCGCTGGCGCCACTCACACCGATTTTCATATCAATCTCCGAGCGCGCGGGCGGCTTTGGTGGCATTGGTCCACCACAGCAGGTTGTCGAACACATCCTTGGTGAAAGGCACCTGATGCGGCAGCACGTCGTCCCAGGTCTTATGGCCCAACATGATCGGGCCGAATTCCGAGCCGCCAATGTGCAGGCCGTGACGGACGTTGACCACCTGCATCTCGATCATGATGGTGCGCAGGTGCTCGACGGCGCGGGCGCCGCCAACCGAGCCGTAGCTCATACAGGCCACGGCCTTCTTCACGAACGGCTTGTAGGCCCAGTCGATGGCATTCTTCAGGGCGCCGGGAATAGAGCGGGTGTATTCGGGGGTGACGATGATGAAGCCATCGAATTCGCTGAGCTTGGCCTGCCACTTGGCGGCGATCTCGTTGGGAGTCGGCATCCACAGGTCCGTTGCAGGCGCGTCGAACAGCGGCAGCGGATAATCCTTGAGGTCGACCAGTTCGACATCAAAGGCGCCATACGCCTTGGCCTGTTCAACGAGCCACTTGGCGGGCTTGTCGCCTTGGCGGGTCGGACGAATGCTGCCGATGATGACGGCAATCTTGGGCTTGGACATGTCTTGCTCTCCAGGTGTGTTCTTTTGCGGTGATGTACTGACCCCGTTTACGAAGCCGGCTGTCGACAACGACATGTGTCGGCTTACGGCGACCGGCGACTTGTCCCCTTGTGGATACTATTGGCCCGGGCGCGCCTGCAGCCTCACGGCAAGAAAAGCGCCGACGGCATTCAGCGCTTGTGCTGCGGCCTGCAACTTGCCAATGCTTGCGGGAAACCCGTGCGGCATCCCCATCCACACATCGAGCCGGACGTCGACACCCGCGGCGGACGCGCGCTCGGCGTAACGGCGCGAGTCGTCCAACAGCACTTCGTCATCGCCGACATGAATGCGAACGGGTGGCATCCCGGCCAGTTCACCCTGAAGTGGTGAGGCCAGCGCCTGCTTCGGGTCGGCATCGCCAAGGTACGAGCAGATGAGTTCCGCGGCCTGAGGACGCGTGAAAAAGGGATCGGCATCCGCGCGCGTCTCGTAGGTCGCGCCGGAAAGCGTCAGGTCGGTAATTGGCGACAGCACGGCAACCGCGACAAGTGGCGCGTTGGCGGGAGCGGCTTTGCCGATGAGGCGCGAAGCAAGTACCAGCGCGAGGTTCCCTCCGGCGGAATCCCCGGTAAGGGCAATCCGGCGAACGCCGCTCCCGGCAAGTCCTCGGTAACATGCAAGCACATCGTCCGTGGCTGCCGGAAAGGGCTGTTCGGCGCAAGCCGATAGTCTGGGATAAACGCTCTTGCTCCCCCTCTCGCGGCGATATGCGCGACAAGATGACGGTAAGCCTTGGCGGATCCAAGATTGAACCAGCCGCCGTGCAGATGAAGGATCGCCTCGTCGGACCGCCAATTCGCAGGATATACCCAGATCCCTGGTATGCCGCCCACGACATCCGCTTGAAATGTCACCTCGTCACGCGGCAACACGCTCTCCATCAGAGCATCGAATTGTCCGCGTGCCGCGATTCCACGCTGTACGCCTTTGAAGGGGGCGACCATGGCGCGTGTTGCGGCGGTGATCGTGGCATCTTGGGGGATCGAGCGGATGTATGACCACGAACCCTGTCGATGCGCTGTCCGAAGCCGGTCCTTGCATCGGCGGATCCTCATCGATTGGGAACGGGAAAGCGCCCTGAGCCATGCCTGGCGGCTTGTTGGATGACATCACCATCGCTCAAGACAGCCCCAGCTGAGCCTGAATGATCGTCGCCGCCAGGTAGCAGTGAAACGAAGTGACCTTCCCGTTTTCAATGTGGAAGACGTCGCAGCAGGGTGCGTGTATTTCTCTACCGGTCGCGGGAATTGTTCCCGCAGGGGTGACCAGACCGCCCTTGTGAGTGCCATTCAAGGACAATTCAACGATGACGACATTCCGGGAGAAATACAGGCTGTAGAGTTCCCTATGCATATCGGGAAAGGCGGCGGCATAGAGGTCGACGGTCACACCGATGTCGGAGCCGTAATATTTCTTATCGGCGGAGACGTCGTAGAAGTAACCGCCATCCGCGAAGAGGATACAAATCCTGGCGTGTCCTTCGAGGCTGCCTCCGCAAGATGGTAGAGCTCGCGGATCAGCTTCTCGTTGCGGGCTTGCTCTGCAGTGTTCGTGCTCATCTCGCTACCCAATTGGACTGCTCTCCGGTCGAGCTAAGGCATCGACCGGAGGAATAACAGCATCGGGGCACGGTGCTGTCTTTCCCTTGCTTGCGGATGTTTGTGCCGACCTTGCTTAGGCCTGCGGCGTTATGAGAATGCCCTGGGAGCAGCGCACGGCGGCGCATGCGGAGCCCTGGAGAGCCACAGCGAGGGGCGGAATATGCCGACGTCTCGCTAGCGTCTCCGCCGCCGATATTCATTGGGGGTCGTCCCAGTCGCACGGTGGAAGGCGCGGGTGAAGCTGGCCTGGGATGAGAAATGCGCATTGAAGGCTATTTCCGCCAGCGATAGTTTGCCAGCCTCGAGTTCAGCCATCGCATTTTCCAGACGCATGCGGCCTATATAGCGGTGCGGTGGAACTCCTACCGCAAGCGCGAATTTGCGGGCGAAATGGAAGGTGCTGTAGCCCGCAATCCCGGCAAGGTCTTCAAGCGTCACGTCGCGTTTGAGATTTGCGGCGATATAGTCGAGAACGCGTTGGAGGCGGCTGTCGTCGAGGCCGATCACCGCGTGAAACGCAGCCTTCTCCTGCCGAAGCCTTTCCTTGCGGTCATCGATGTCGGTAAACGCGGCATGCCAGCGACGGACGTGGCCTTCCTCGTCACAGACAGTTGTGCAGCGCCCCAGAAGCCAACGATACGTCCCATCGCTCCTGCGCGACCGGAATTCACACTCAAAGGGAAGGCTGTCTAAAAACGCGCGATCCCAATGAAGCCGGACCAGTTCCAAATCCTCCGGGTGAAGCTCGGCCTCGGGCCGAGTGTCACGCCAGCGATTGTGAGTGGTGCCGAGAAACTCCAGCCCCATCCGGTTGACGTAGAGACGTTCCCGGCGAGGCCCGAGGACGGTTACGAACAACGGCGTAAGGTCGAGGATCTGCTGGAATTCCTGCTCGCTCACCTTTTGTGATTGCGTCGCAAATGGCATCCGGTGCGCCTCGGCGCGATGCAGCTGATAGTTTGCGGCTCCGGCACTCACGGCGTCATTGTCACGCCTTTCATGTTCAAGGTTCGCTGACAAAATTCGCTCCATCGTCGAACATTGCGAGAATGCTATTGGTTACCCCGGCCGCACCCACTCCCTTGAACTCCTCCTTTGAGCTTTCCTCCCATTGCCCAACACCGTTTCGCGACTGACACGGGACACAAAGGAGACTGCGAAAATCGGCTGTCTGAGCATTGGCCCACTATACGAGCATAAGCTCGATCTAGAAATAGAAACTATCGAAACCAATGGTTTCGGAATCTGTACTCATGGCAGTGCCAAACTTCTGGCCGGAACCAACTCCAGAACGAGTGCATGGCCGCTCTCCATCTAGAAATCGTGTGAAAGCAAATGGTTAGAACAGTGCGAGCTGACATCTTCGACGCCGGTATTCGTCAGGCGTCACCGCCGCGTCGCGCGGTGGAACGCCCGGGTGAGATTGGCCTGCAAGGAGAAATGTGCGTTGGGCGCATCTCAGCCAACAACAATTTGCCCGTTACCAGTTTTGCCATCGCAGGCGGGCGAGGCGAAGATCGACGAGATTCGCGCCCCCTGCATGTGCGGGAGAGCGGTACCCTGGCCACTGAAGTGGCGGGGTGCTGCGGCTCGTTTGGAAGAAGAACTGGTCGCGGGCTAATGCGAGGCTTCGGGTGGCGGCTGATGTATCCACGCTGCCGGCGAGCGGCCCTTCGCATATCCATACCGGTAGAGGGACCGCATGAAGCCGGTGGAAAAATCTTGCGTCTCCTCCCCGTGAAAGTCGCCACCGACATAGGCGAGGTTGAATTTGAAATTGTTGCGGCGCGTGAGGTGATAGGAATCGAAAATCGTCGAACGCGTCTGCACCTTGACCAAGGTGCTTGCGCTGCGCACCGCAAGTGATTTCGTATCACCCGGAACGACTTCAAAGCGCCGATCGACTTCGTTGTTGATCAAGATGTACATGTTTATCGGCGGTCCGGGCACGCGACGCCCCCGTAGCAGAAATGTCTCTGGCAAGGTGAGGACCGGCGATGTCACGCCACCGTCAACATGCAGCTCCTCAAAATGATGTCCGTTGACCTCTGCCTGGATGGGGACGGGCGGAAAAGCGACGGGAATGCTTGCTGATGCGGTGAGCACTTTGCGAAACAGCGTCAATGCGCCGGGGTGCCTAGTTCCGCGATCCTACCCATGTCCCAGATGTTGGTCTGTTGCGTGTCCAGATTGGTCGTGACGACCAGTAGCCGGCGCCCTTTTGTACTTTCGACCGCGACCGCTTGCAGCAACTGTGTATCCACATAGCGGTCCACCAGTCGCTCCAGGCGATGGTTGGCGAATGGCCCTGAAGTCGAGAGGATACCGAGCGGGCCTCCACCCTGCGCCAGGCCTGCTGCTATTCCGCTGGTGTAAAGTTCCTTCAGCTTCTGATCGTATTGCGGGCCAAGAAAGGCAAAGGGTGCGATCAGCGCGCCGGTGCTTACCCCCGACACGGCGGAAAATTCCGGCCGCTTGCCGGCATCGGACAACCCGGCGAGAAACCCTGCGCCGAACGCGCCATCGGCCCCGCCGCCAGACAGGGCAAGATAGGTGATCTCGCCGTTGACAGTTGCTCGCGGGCGAAGTGCGTCGAGTGATTGGATTGGATCGTCGGCAAAGTATCGCAAGGTCGAAACGCCGAGGACCTCGGGCCTTGCTGCTTCGGCAGCGGTATATGCCGTGCGCGTAAGGGTTCCGCATCCAGCAAGGAAGACGAGGCAGGAGATCAACCCTATTGACGCGAAACGACAGCGCCGCCTTTTGGCCGGCAGAAGCGGGACTCCGACGGTTTGCGCCATGACTGCTCGCTCGCGAAAACGCCGGCGACCGAAACACGGTTCACCGGCGTCGTCTTTCCCCGGCTTGCGGATTTCTTTACCGCTCTTGCTCCCGCAGCTACGCTAGTCGCTTCAACGTTCAATCCGGAAGCTTGTCGAAGAAGAGATAGATTGCGGCGATCTTGCCGTCGCGGGCGACTATGATATCGGTCCCGGCCACCTCAGCCGGCTTGCCGGGGCTGCCCTCTACCCACCGAACCCGGCCGCCATTGCCCACCTCCTCAGGCGGGCTGAGCAGTTGGTACTTGAAATCGGGATGCATGGCTTTGATCACGCCTGCGACGCGGTCAATTTCATCCCAGCCATGGTAGGCGCCGCGTGGCTCGTAGAAGACGGCGTCTTCGTGGAAAATCTCTTCGATCGTTGCGCGCCGACGCTTGGGGTCGGTCTCACCGAACACGTCGTGAAGATTGCGAAGCGCTAGTGCCGATGGTGTTGCGGACATGGCTTTTCTCCATTGGAATGCCAACGATTACGCGCAGCTTATGTGTCGGCCCGCTACGGGCAAGCACGCCAACCGCCTTCACGAATGGACACAGATAGTCCTCGACCTGCCAACCAGCCGGCTTGCATCTGCGCCCATTCCATCAAGCGGAGTGGTATGCGTCTTTCCCGGATTTGCGATTCTTTTGACCCCGATTGCCTGCCATGCCGGTTCCCGGCGCATTTTGCCGCCAAGGCGCGATGAAGGTTGAGGAATTCGCCGCGGGCGAGCGATTGCCGCTGGTCACATGCCGGATGCGGCAGGCAAGTAACCCGGCTCGCCCCACTCCCGGGTGAGCTTCTTGACAAGATACTCGCCGAGGACTTCGACGCGCTTGGGCAACGGCCCCTCGGGCGGCGTCACCCAGTAGACGGCGCCAAGCGGAATGAACCATTCAGGCAATAAGCGCTCGAGCCGGCGAGACTCGAGCTCCTCGCGCAAGAAGAACTCCGGCAGGACGCCGAGACCGGTGCCTGCAATCAGTGCCGCCATGATGGCGTGACCATTGTTCGCGCGAAGTGGGCCCGAAGGCTTCACGCTGGCGGACCTGCCACCCTTGGTGAAGCGCCAGATCTCGGTGTTCCCGGTGTAGCTGTAGCAGATGCAGCGGTGCTGTGTCAGGTGAAGAGGATGTTTCGGGCGCCCGTGTTTGTCGAGATAGTCCGGAGAGCCGACCAGATAGCGCGGCATTTCGCAAAGACGCTGCACGGCAAGCGTATTGCCGGGCTGGACGGCGATGCGGATCGCTGCATCGAAACCTTCGCCGATCAGGTCGGTTGTCGCGTCGCTCAAATGCAGGTCGACTGATATATCCGGGTAGGTGGCAAGGAATTCCGGCAACAGCGGAGCGACATGCAGCGTACCGAACGACATTGGCGCCGCAAGACGCACCAGTCCCTGTGGTGTTCTTGCCTCGGCCTGCGCGGCATCCTCGGCCGCCTCCCCTTCGGCAAGAATATGCGCCGCGCGTCCCACGAGTTGGCGCCCGGCTTCGGTCAGGTCAAAGCGCCGGGCCGTGCGGACAATCAACCGCGCCCCGATCTTCGCTTCAATTCTGCTGATCGCCTTGGACACCGTGGCTTTCGACAGCCGCAGCTCCGCGGCCGCCTCCGCGAAAGAGCGGCACTCCGCGACCTTCGCGAAGATAGCGAGACCTTCAAAATCAGGCAGTCTGGCCATGGCTACGGATCTCGACCTCCTGGTTCGCTGCAGCACTCACGGAATGGATGGCGTCCATGATCCTGGCGCTGGCTGTTTCGTAGCGCCTGTCGTTGACGAATTCGTCGATCAGCGAAAAGTCGTGCATCACCAGGATGCGGTCGGCCATCGCCACCATTTCAGGCATATCGCTGGAGATAAGCAGGATTGCCATGCCCCTGTCCGCGAGCTCGTTGATGAGTTCGTGGATATAGGACTTGGCCTTGATGTCGATGCCGACGGTAGGCTCGTCGATGATGAGGATGTCGACGTCGGCCGCCAGCCATTTCGCCAGCGATACCTTCTGCTGGTTGCCGCCGGACAGATTGCCGACGCGCTGTTCGAGGTTCGGGGCGCGGATCTCGAGGCGCGCGGCCAGCGGCGCGGCCAAAGCGATCTCATCGTTGCGCGTGAGCAGGCCGAGCCTGCGAGCGATAAAGTCCCAAACCGTGATCGCGACATTGCTGCGGATGGGGTGATCGAGGATCACGCCTTCATATTGTCGGTCCTCGCTGACATAGCCTATGCGCAATCGCTTGATGGCGTCGCGCACCGAGCGCACGCGCACTGCCACACCGTCAACCAGGACAGTGCCGGAACGTATCTTGCCTTGTCCCAGAAGAGCATGCGCAAGTTCGGTCCGGCCAGCACCCACCAGGCCGTACAGGCCGAGAATCTCCCCTCGGTGAAGGGTGAAGTCGACTCCCTCATGTCCGTAGGAGGTGGCAAGAGCCTGGGCCTGCAGCCGCGGCTGATCCATATGCGGCTGCTGCTTGCGTGGCAGCACAGGGCGTTCCGATCTGCCGATCATGGCCTGGATCAGATGTCCACGCGTCATGCCCGCCACCGGTGCGCCCATCAGCGTCGTCTCGCCGTCGCGCAACACAGTGACACGGTCGCAGAGCGACAGCACCTCCTCGAGTTTGTGGCTGACGAAGAGGATCGCCGTCCCCGCTTCCCGCAACTGGCGAACGAGCCGGAAGAGGGTCTCCGCCTCGGCTTCCGTGAGTGACGCGGTGGGCTCGTCGAGCAACAGCACATTCGCCTTGTGACTCAAAGCCTTTGCGATCTCGACCATCTGCATCTGGGCAACGCTCAGTCGCCGCACTTCGACAGCCGGATCGTCATCGAGCCCAACCTTGGCCAGGTGCTGGCGCGTCTCCGCGTGCGCGCGGGCGAAGTCGACCAGTCCGTTCCGCGTCGGCAGCCGCTCCAGAAGGATGTTCTCGGCCACGGAAAAATGCGGGATGAGATTGCGCTCCTGATGGACGACGGCGATCCCCGCCGAGATCGCATCCCTGGGCGAGGCGAAAAACAGGTCGCGATCATCGAGCTTGAGGCTGCCGCTGTCGGCTTTGTAGACCCCGGTGATGATCTTGATCAGGGTCGACTTGCCCGCACCGTTTTCCCCTATCAACGCATGGATCTCGCCCCCCTCCAGGGTCAGCGACGCATTGCTGAGAGCGCGAACTCCCGGAAACGACTTGATGATGTTTTGGAGGGCAAGCCTCATTGCGCCCGCTCCATGTGAACCGTGCGGGCCCGGTTTATCCAGACTGCGGCCAGGATCAATGCGCCGAGCAGGAACGTTACCCAATAGGGATCGACCGCAAGCAGAACCATCGCATTCTGGATCAGTCCGATGAGAACAACGGCGATCACCGTCCCCGTTATCGACACCGAGCCGCCTGACAGGCTCGCGCCGCCAATGATCGGCGCCGCGAAAGAGATGATCAGCCAGTCCGATCCGATGGTGGGCTGAGCCGATCCGAGTTGCGCCACCGCGAGCACGCCGGCGATGGCGGCGATAAGACCGGAAAGACCATGCGCCAGCATGATTGCGCGCGATACCGAGATGCCCGAAAGCTCCGCCGCGTTGCTGTTGCCGCCGACTGCAAGCAGGTGACGACCCTTGACGGTGCGATTGAGGAAGACCGCGAGCAAGGCGGTGACGATGATCGGAACGACCATCAGGAGCGGGAACGCCCCGATGCGGCCATTGCCGAACGCGACGAAGCCGGCAGGCAGGTTGTAGAACGGCACAGCCTTGGTGAGGCCGAGATTGATGCCGGAGAATGCCGAAGCCGTGGCGAGCGTAACCACGAAGCCGTTGATACCGGTGCTGACCGTTAGCCAGCCGTTCAGCAAGCCGGCTGCGCCGCCGACCAGAACAGCAATGCACACGGCCGGGATGGCCGGGACCCCCCACCAGTCCATGAGGCCCCCGACCAGGATGGCAACCAGTCCTCCCAACGCGCCGACAGAGAGGTTCATCTGGCCGACGCCGAGCATGATCATCTGGCTGAAGGCAGCCAGCGCGACGACGCAGATGCTGCGCAGCAGGACAAACCAGTTGAATTCGGTGTTGAAGGTGGGGGTTGCGATGCTCAACGCCACGATGCCCAGGACCACGGCGAGGAAGATGCCGGACCATTGCTGGCGGAGCAGAACCGTAAGCGGTCTCATGCCTGCCTCGTCTGTTGGCGGGCCGACAGCACCGATCGATAGCGTTCGATCAGGATGGCCGCGAGCAGGAACACGCCAAGAAAGAACTGCAGCCAGAAGCTCGCGAATTGCAGGATCAAAAGCCCGCTTCGAATGGTGGAAACCAGCAGCGCACCGAGGATCGTGCCAATCACGGATGCGGCGCCGCCGGCGAGCGACGTGCCACCGATGACAGGCGCAAGGAAGGATGGCAGAAGCCAGTCGTCGCCAGCCACTGCCGGCATTGCCGCGCCGAGCCGCGCCATCAGCATCAGGGCGGCGGCCGCTGCCAGTGCTCCTGACAGCACATGCACGAAGACGATCACGCGGGGCACCGGTATGCCCGACATCTCCGCTGCCCTGGCGTTGGCGCCGACCGCGAGTATCTGCCGGCCGAGCACGCTGTGCGCGAACAGCATGTAGAGCAGGCCGCCAATCAGCAGGGCCACGACGGCAAGCGCTGGAACAGGGCCAACCATCGCCTTGCCAAAGGTCCCGATTTCACGCGGCAGGCCGTTGAGCGGCACACCATGGCTGAGGATCAGCATGCCGCCCGAAAACAGGCTGGCCGTCGCCAGCGTCACCACAAAGCTGTTCACGCCAGTCTTGGTGATGGCGGTCCCGTTAAGCCACCCGAGCAAGCCGCCGAAGGCCAACGTACCAGCGAGTGCGAGCGGTATGGGCAATCCCAAGACCTGGAGAAAGTAACCGGCGAGCATGACCGAACAGACGCCGATCGCGCCTACCGACAGGTTCATTCCACCTGTTGCCAGGACGACCATCTGAGCGAAGCCCACGACGACGTCCACAGCCACCGAACGACCTATCGAATTCAGGTTGAATCTCGAAAGGAAACCTGGCGACAGGGTGGCGAACACCACCCAGAGGACGAACAGGATGATCAAAAGGCCAAATTGGGTCGATCCCCGCGTCAGCAGTCCTGTGAACGAAATGGATGCACCCGACCTTGCCGGGACTTGTGCTGTCATTGACCTGCTCGCGACTGACCTGACCTGTCCCGGAATGATGACCGACGCCGGGTAACAGGGCGGCGCCGGCGATCGGCACCGCCCGCGTGATTATTTACAGGTAAGGTAGGTGTCCTTGAAAGTCGCCTGCATCTTCTTGGTCAGCGCCTTCAGGTCCTCGGCATAGGTGCCGACGTTGGCGGCCGAGACCACGACGGTGCCGGAGTCGACGAAATGAGCGGTCTGTGGCGTGGTGATCCACGGCGCATCCGCCTTGACGGTGCAACCGCCCGCCAACAGATCGAGCGCGTAGGCGCCGATATAGGCCTGGCCGTAGGGGTTCTGGGCAATCGTACCAGCGACAAAGCCGTCACGAATGCCGTTGAGCACGATCTTGTCGTCGTCGATGCCAACCATCTTGATCCGCTTGTCACCGAGATTGCGCAGCGCGGTCGCAGTAACAACAGAGGAGATATAGGCGGTGGCGATGATGCCGCCGATCTTGTCCTTCTGGGCGGCCAGCAAGGCGTTGATCTTCTGGTCGCCCTGCTCCTGGTTGTCGGTGTCACCGACAGTCTGCAGAAGCGTGACCGCACCTTGGGTCTCATCGACAGCCTTCTGCACCGCCTGCTCGCGCAGCGTGGTGTTCGGGTCGACCAGCAACCCCGCGACATGGACGATGGCGCCCTTGCCGCCCATGGCCGCGATCAGCGCCTTGGTGCCGACATAGGCGGCCTGAAACACATCCGTGGAGAAGCAGAATGCCGCGTCGGTCGGATCCTTGGCGCAGCCTGCGATCGCAATCGAAGGAATGCCGCCTGCCTTCAGTTCTCCCAAGGTCGAATTGATGCCAACGGCGTCGCCGGGGAAGAAGCCAAACGCGTTGGTGCCCTGCGCCGCAAGGCTTTCGAGCAGTTGCGTCTGAGCCTCAAGCTTCCACTCGGCCGGCACCTGGTACTCGACCTTTCCAATGCCGAAATCCTTCGCGGCATCGGCCGCACCGGGCTCCCAGCCGGCAAAGTACGGGTGCGGTCCGCCCGGCACGAGCGCAATTTTGTGATCGGACGCGTTCGCGGGTGACAGCGCCAGCGGGCCGGCGAGGCACGCGGCGAGTACGCCGCGACCAACGCGTTTCGCGCGGTCAGTCATGAGACTGGTTTCAATTTGTATTTGTCCTATCGTCAATTCATCCTCCCAAGTTGCTCGCTGGTTGTCCTGGCGCCCAGCTTTGCGCCTTGCCGACCCATTGGGGGACTGGGTCCACCAAATGGGCAGTATCCTGTTGCCTGCAGCCTCGCGATCAGACGGTGCGCGGCTAGTCTTGCCTCAGAGGCCGTAGATCTTCGGCGTTCGCAGCCCAAACCTTCTGTTGGTCGGCGCGCGTCATGTGCTTGAGAACGGCATCGACGACATCGACCCACGCGCCATACTCGGCGACCAGATTGACCACGGGCCAATCGCTGCCGAAGACGAGGCGGTCTGGTCCGAAGATGTCGATGACGGTTTCCAGATAGGGTCGCACCCGTTCGAGCGTCCATTCGGGGCCGTCTTCGGTCAGGATGCCAGAGAGCTTGCAATGGACGTGGCCGAGCTGACGGAACTCTTCCATGTCGCGGGCCCAGGACTTGAGCTCTCCCTGGTTGATCATCGGCTTCGCCATATGGTCGACAATGACCGGGAGGTCAGGATAGCGCTCGACGAAACGGACCGTGTTGAGTATGTGCCGCGGCTTGATCAGGGCGTCGAAACGCAGGCCGAGTTCGGGCAGCTTCCTGACCACCGCATCGAGTTCAGGACGCAGGATCCAGTCATCCTCGGGAAGATCCTGCAGGTAGGGCCGAATACCCTTCAGCACCGGCGAATGAGCCCATTGCTCAAGGTCACGAACCGCATCGGCAGCCAGCATATCCAACCAACCGACGACACCGCGTATGAAGTCGTGTCCCTCGGCAAGGCCGAGCAGATAACCCAGCTCCTCGGCGGTGGACCCGGCCGCGACCAGCACGCAGCCCTCGACGCCGTTCGCCGCCATCAGCGGTCGGGCATCACGCGGACCGTAGTCGCCGTAGAGAACCTTCAGTTCGGGCGTCATCCAGAGCGAGTAGGATCGCTCCATCGCCAGGGTCCAGAAATGCATGTGAGTATCGATGCGACGCATGCTCATTCTCTCTCCTTGCCGCTCTAGAAAATCCGCAAGCCCGCCAGCAGGCCGCCGTCGGCGGTGAATTGCGCTCCGGTGCAGAACCCCGACCTCGGGCTTGCCAGAAAGGCGGCGAGTTCGGCGATTTCCCAGGCGTGACCTAGGCGCCCGAGAGGCACCGGTTTTGCGAATTCGCGGTACATTTCCTCGACGCTGCGCCCATTGCCGTTCGCCCTGGCAAAATGTTCCTGCATCGGCGTGATGATCGACCCCGGGCAGATCGTGTTGGCGCGGATGTTGTGCTTGGCCAGGTCCACGGCGAGGGTATGGGTGAACGTTATGATGGCGCCTTTCGTCGTCGCGTAGGCGCAAACGCCGGGCGTGTTCGATGTGGCCTGCACCGAGGCCACGGTGATGATCGACCCACCCTTGCTGGCAATCAGATGCGGCACACCGTAGTGGCAGGTAAGATACATCGACTTCACGTTGACCGCGAAAGTTCGGTCCCAAGTCGGCTCGTCCGTTTCCAGCACATCGCCAACGGGATGGATGGCGGCCGAGCAGACCAGTATGTCGAGACCTTCGAAGGTCTCGACGGTCCGATCGATGGCGTGGTTTACGAATGCGGATTGGCTGGCATCGCCGACAAAGCCAATCGCTTTGAGCCCATCGTCGGTGAATTGTTTCGCGACGATGAGTGTGTCGTCCGCATGACCGACGATGGCGACGTTGGCGCCCCGCTCGGCAAGCAGCCGTGCCGTGGCCAGGCCAATGCCGGAACTTCCTCCGACGACAAAGGCCGTTCGGCCCTCGAACTCACGCTCCACTGGCAGAAGCTTCACCATCTTCTCCTCCGGCACTAACAGGGCTGACCGAATGCCGACACGGCCTGGTCGGTCAGCGTGCAACCGGCCCCCGGCATTTGTGGCCGGACATAGTGGCCGCCCTCCACCTTGATGGGCTCGACGAAGCAGTCCTTGATCCAGGGAATGTATTCCAGCATCGAGGTCGCCGGATGCCAGTATGAAAGGTGGACATGCACCTGCCCCATGTCGCCCACGTGAGCGACCACCGGCAAACGGTGCGAGTGCGCGTTGTGCGCGACCCGGATGTATTCGGTGATGCCGGCGACCCGCGTGACGTCAGGCTGCACATATTGCACCGCGCCGGCATCGATGAAGGTGCTGAACGCTTCGGCGGTATAAAGCTGCTCGCCGAGCGCCACCGGGATCGACGTCGATCGCGCAAGCGCGGCGTGGGACCCACATCGTCATACCACATCGGTTCCTCGAACCAGTAGACGTCGAGCGGTTCGGCCTGCGCGCAGAACCGCTGACAGGTTGGCAGATCCCATTTGCCGTTTGCATCGATTGCGATTGTGACATTGGGACCGACGGCCTCTCGCACAGCCTCGAAGCGGTCGATATCGATCATGGGATCGGCGTGGCCCACCTTGATCTTCAGACGGCGAAAGCCGTCATGCTCGATGGCTCGCCGGCAGCCATCGACAAGTCTGTCCTTGGGAATGGAGAGCCAGCCGATATCGGTGTTGTAGGCTTCCAGCCGCTCGGTCGTGGCGCCGCCAAGCAGCTTCCAGAGCGGCAGTCCAGCGGCCTTGCTGCGGAGATCCCACAAGGCGATGTCAATCGCAGCCAACGCGATATGGGTGATGCCGGCTCTGCCTACCCATTGCACCGCAGGAAAACGCGCCAGCTTCAGCCACAACCGGTCTCCATCGAGCGCGTCCTCGCCGATCAGCATCGGTCTGTAGGATCCGGTGATGCAGGAAGTCACCAGCCGGTCGGACTCAAGATGGGCGTGCGTGCCGGTATAGCCGTAGCCGAAAAGACCATTGTCCGTACCGATCTTGACCCCGACTATTCCCCAATGGGTGATCGTATGGGTCGAGTCCGAGATCGACGGGACGTTTATCGGCGCATGCACGATGAAGGGCTCGACGGACGTGATTTTCATGTGGCGACCTAACGGATGGATTGCTTGCTGAGCTGGCGAACCAGTTCGACGTTCTGGCGATCGACGATGGCAGCACCGGCGTCCAGAGACGGCGGCATCAGGCCAAATCGCCGGTAGAGAGCGAGTTGCACGATTGGATAGAAGCCCTGAGCGTAGGGCTGTTGATCGACGACGCAGTCGAGATGCCCCTCGGCGATAAGGTCGACTATGCCAGGCGACAGATCGAAACCCGCCGCGTAGAGGGCGCGCTTCGGACTCGCTTTGGCAACCAGCCCGGCTGCCTCGGTGTCCGGTTGGCCGGTGCCGATGATTGCGTGGGCGCCCAAACGGGCCAGGGCTTCCTCGAGAATCTCCGCGCCTCTTGCGGGCACGCGTCCGGTGACGATAGGTGTGACCACGGCGCTTCGCGAGGCAAGGCCTGACGCGATCCCGGCCGCCCGCTCCTCCAGTGCCCCCACGCCGCCGTCATGCATGGCGACGATGATGTGTTCGCCATCGCCAATAGACGCAGCCGCGCGGCGTCCCAGGATCGCACCTGCGGCGAAGAAATCCTGCATGATGTAGCTGAGATTGCCGCTGCCGGTTTTGGCCGCATCGATGTTGAAGGCGACCACCGGAACGCCGGCGGCATTTGCTTCGGCGACAACGCCTGCCAGGGCGGTGGGGTGAAAAATATTGAGCCCTATGCCATCGACGCCGGCGTGGACGGCAGACCGGACCATGCGGATCACATCATCCACATCGAAGCCGGGGGTGCCTACCAGTTCGGCATCCACATTCAACGCCGTGGCGGCATCACTCATCCCGCGCTCGACGACATGGAACAGTTCCTCATCGCTGGCGATCGTAATCAGGCGAAACCGCAGTCTATCGTCGATCATACGGCTCCTCCCTGGTTCCGGTTCCCGGCGTCGGTCTTCCCAGCAGTCCAGCAGTTTAGCATACTGGCCCAGTGGTCCAACCACTTGACCAGTAATCCAATTTCGCTTACGCCGTCAATGAGAAACTTCCATGAGGCCGAAGCAGACAGTCCGTCGGCTGGCGACGCGCGGCATGCAGCTGACCTTCAGACCGACGCAGAGAGAGAACCAATTTTGCGCAACACGGATCCGGCACAGCCATCCTCGTCCGAAGAGAGGGCCGCGGCGCGTCTGCCGCAATTGGAAACGACCCGTCTTTATCGTCGGATCGCCGAACTGCTGGAGACGCGTATCGACCAGGGACTGTTTCCCGCTGGCACCTTCTTGCCTTCCGAGCGGGAACTTGCCGAGCAACTGGCGGTCAGTCGGACGTCGGTACGCGAAGCCCTTATTGCCCTTGAGGTGACCGGTCGCGTCGCCATCCGACACGGCCATGGGGTCCAGGTCCTGTTGGGCGCCCAGCGTCCGGCGACATCGAATCCTCCTGAAGTGGACATCGGACCCATTCAGATCATGGAGGCGAGACGAGTGATCGAGCCTCGGGTAGCTGAACTGGCGGCCGCCAACCATAGGCAGGAGAATCTCGACGGCATGCGCTCGGCGATGCGCCTGCAGGAGTCGGCAGAGTCCGCAACGTCGGAAAGCTACCGAGAGGGGGATCGCCTGTTTCATGTCGAGATCGCCCGGGCGAGCGGAAACCCGGCCTACGAAGTGGTCGTCTCCAAGCTGTGGGAATATCGGACAAAGCCACTGTTCGAACGTTTCGAGAAAATGCTTGTAGGGCCTGACCGTCCGGCAGAAACAGCCACCGAACATAAGAGCATTTTCGAGGCGATCGCCGCCGGCGATGCGCCAGCCGCCGGAAGGGCGATGAAACAGCATCTGGACGCGGTGCTGAGCGCGTTCATCAGGGGCTCCACGAGATAATGCTGCAAAATGATCCATCAACGCATTTTCAGGATGATGACCTGATCGCTCATGGGATCGGTGTTGCCACGTAGTTTGGCGACTTGCGCGGCAGTAACCGGCGGCGCCTGGTTGCCCCAACCGACGCGAACGAAGGTGAGCACGTCAGCAATGTCCTGGTCCGACAACTGCTGCCGGAATTGCGGCATGCGGTAGGCGTCAGGCGTAGCTTGGGCGGCGAGCGGGATCGAGCCGTTCAACACCAAATTGATGAGTGAAGACGGATCCTCGTCAAGCACCACCGGGTTGCCGGCAAGGGCAGACATATACGGCGTGAAACCCTTGCCATCAAACCCGTGACAGCTTGCGCAGGTACCGGCGTAAATGACGCCGCCCGCTTGCGTTGCAGGCCTGTTGAGCAGTGTCGCGGTTGTCGTGTTGTCATAGGCAACTGCCTGCTGCAGGGACGTCGCCGGCAACGATTTCAGGTAGATCGCGATGGCGTCGATATCGCCGTCCGACAAGTACGACGTGGAATTGTTGACGACCTCGGTCATCGACCCGAATGCAGTACCGACACGGTTGTGACCATGCTTGAGAAACGCCGCGATGTCCTCCTTCGACCAGGTGCCGAGACCGGTCCTCATGTCGCCGCGCAGGCTCGGCGCGTACCAGGCGTCCAGTTCCGCTCCGGCGAGATAGCGCGGACCGCTGTCGTCCAGCGCTTTCTCCTGAATACCGATGCCGCGTGGCGTGTGACAGGCACCGCAATGGCCGGGGCCTTGGACCAGATAGGCGCCACGGTTCCACGCGTCATCATGGTCCGCCTTGGCGACGTAGCTGCCATTTGGGGCGAAGACGAAATTCCAGAAGGTGAGCGGCCAGCGGAAGCTGAGCAGCGCCGGGATCTCATTCTTCAGATTCGGCTGATGGACAGGGGGCACCTGCTTCATGAAGAAGCGGTAGAGCCCCACCACGTCGGCGTCGGAAAGCTTGGCGTAAGAGGGATAAGGCATCGCCGGATAGAGGCGGCGGCCGTCCTTGGCAATGCCTTGCCGGACGGCACGATCGAAATCAGCCACGCTATAACTGCCGATCCCCGTCTCGGGGTCCGGTGTGATGTTCGTCGAATATATGGCGCCGAGCGGCGTGCCCATTTTGAGGCCGCCGGCGAACGCCTTGCCGCCGGGGATCGAGTGGCAAGCGACGCAATCCGAGGCTCGCGCCAGATATTCGTCGCCACTTAGCGACGGACCGACATCTCCCGCGGCCTGCAGCGGGAACTCATGAATTTGCGCCAGCACGAAATAGGCGAATATCGCCACGGCGCACAGCAAGATCAGCCCGCCCAAAAAGGCCTTCCTCAAAACAGACTTCACGTCTCTGGATCCTCGAGCAAAAGCCGCCCCCACCAACGGGCGCCAAGCAGTCGTTGACATAGATCGTCGGCTCACCGGCCTACGCCGTTTCCCTGAGATCGGTGTCCATGATCGGCAGCGCGCGAATGCGCTTGCCCGTCGCCGCGAAGATCGCATTTGCCACCGCTGCGATGACCGGCGGAACGGCAGGCTCACCCGCGCCGCCCCATATGTCCCCGCCGCTCGGCACCAGATGCACGTCGATCTTCGGCGCTTCCGCAAGCCGCACCATGCGATAGGTGTCGAAGTTCCCCTGCACCGCGGCGCCGTTCCTGATCGTGATCTTACCGTACAGAGCGGCAGTCAATCCAAAGATCACCGAGCCCTCGGCCTGCTCTACGATGGTCTGCGGATTGACCATGTGACGGGTATCGAGCGCGACAGTGACCCGATCGACCTTCAGATGACCGTCCGGGTTCACCGTAACTTCGGCGACCTGCGCGCAAATACTGTCCACAAAGTTGCAAATGGCGATGCCGCGCCCGCTGCCTTTTGGCAGCGGTTTGCCCCAATTGCCTTCCTTGGCTGCGGTATCCAGCACCCTGAGCCAGTCCGGCTTGCCTTCGAGGAGCTTGCGCCGCATCTGATAGGGATCGATGCCGCTCGCCGACGCGATCTCATCGAGGAAACCCTCGATGGCGAAGACATTCTGGTTGCCGCCGGGCGCGCGATAGAACCACACCGCCAGGTGGGTATCCCTGAGAAGCGCTTCCACGCGCGTGTTCGGGACGTTGTAGCCGTTGCTTGCCAGGCAATCGACGGCCATCGGCTCTGCTTGATCGGCTGGAAACGGAACGCCGTACCATTTGAAGATCGACGAGGTTACCACCCGCATCGACCACGCGACCGGCATTCCATCGGACCCCGTTGCAGCTTTGAAGCCGACCACCGCATGCGGGCGGAACCTGTCCTGTCGCGTGTCCTCTTCGCGCGTCCAGATCAGCTTGACGGGACGCTTGACGGCCTTCGCGATGGCGATGGCTTGCGCAATCTCGTCGCTGGCATCGCGACGGCCGAAGCCTCCTCCGAGGAACGCATTGTGAATGTGGACTTGCTCCGGCTTCAAGCCGGAGGCACGCGCGGCCGCGCCGAGCGCCGCCTCCGCATCCTGCGTTCCGACCCAGACATCGAGCCGGTCGGGCTGCAAATCCACGGTCGCGTTCATCGGCTCCATCGGCGAGTGCGCCAGATAAGGCGTCTCATAGATGGCCTCGAACGTCTTGGCCGCGCCCGCCATCGCCTTGTCGACATCGCCGTCGTTGCGCGCGCTCACCATGGGTTCGCTCAACGCGGCGCGGAATTCGGTCGAAAGCCCTTCGCTGTCGACGCTTCCGCCGACCCCGACATCCCATTCGGGCTGCAGGCGGGACAGGGCGCGTTTGGCGCGCCAGAAGGTTCCCGTCGCGACGACGGCAACGGCATTTTCAAGTTTGACCACGCCAACGACGCCGGGCACACCTGACAGCACGGACTCATCGACATCCCTAAGCTTGCCTCCACGTACCGGACAAGCGTTGATGGCGGCGAATACCATGCCTGGGACCTGCGCGTCGATGCCGAACATGGCCGATCCGTTGGTCTTGTGCACCAGGTCGACGCGCGGCATCGGCCGGGGGAGAAAAGTGAACTGATCCGGCGCCTTGATCGCCGGCTCCTTTGCCAGCACGACCTTTGCGGCGTCGGCGGCGAGCTCGCCGTAACGCAGCGTGCGACCCGAAGGTCGATGGGTGATCGCGCTCTGCGCCGCAGTGCATTCTGAAGCCGAAACGTTCCAGCGCGCGGCGGCCGCGGCAATGATGCGCTCCCGCGCGCTGGCGCCGACCTGCTGCACCATCTTTTGCGACTCGCGAACGGAGAAACTGCCGTGCGAGTACATGTTGCCGTAGATTCTGTTCTCCCGAATGCTGCGGTTCGACGAGGCATACTCGATCCGCACCCGCGACCAGTCGCATTGCAGCTCTTCGGTAATCAGCATCGGCAGCGCCGTCATGCTGCCCTGCCCCATCTCCGACCGCTGGTAGCGGATCAGAATCGAATCATCCGGGTCGATGGCGATCCAGGCGTCGATTTCATGCGGCGCGTAGTCATTGTCGGTCCAGGGCTGGTTCGCGATGGTTGCGGCGCGGGCGTTGCTCGGAGCGGCGCCGATGCCCAGCATCAAACCGCCCGCGGCGGACGCGGCCAGGAAAATGAAATCGCGGCGGCTGACGGGTGAGGCGAAACGGGTCTTGGCCATCCTCCTCAGGCCTTCGCCATGTCGGCGGCGCGATGAATGGCGCGGCGCAGTCGTTCGTAGGTGCCGCAACGACAGATATTGGAGATATTCGCGTCGATGTCGGCATCCGTCGGCGCGGCGAAATTCTTCAAGAACGCAACCACGGCCATGATCTGCCCGGACTGGCAGTAGCCGCATTGCGGAACGCCTTCTTCAATCCATGCGCGTTGCACCGGATGGTTGTTGTCCGCGGAGAGGCCTTCGATGGTAACGACCTTCGCGCCGTCGAGAGCGCCGACTGGCACCGAGCAGGAGCGCATGGCAGCACCGTTGATATGCACCGTGCAAGCGCCGCATTGCGCGATGCCGCAGCCGAATTTTGTACCGGTCAGACCGATCACATCGCGCAACACCCACAGAAGCGGGGTATCCGGTTCGATGTCGATTAGCCGCGACGTTCCATTGATGTCGATCGTGATCAAATGTGGTTCTCCCGCCCCTGAAGAAACAGCTTCACCCCTCGGCCGGGATCGTCGGGACAGGCGATGGAACCATGCGACCGGCTTGCAGTCTTTCCCATCCTTGCTAATGTTTTTACCGGCCTTGCCTCGGCAGCCTGAGGACAACGGCCATGTTCATGGCCTCGAACATCGTCCCCTGGTTGGACCCGCCATCGCCGGTGAAGGCAACGGCGACACGGTCGGTTCCGAGCGTCTTGGCAGTCAGCGCGGCGCCGACCGCCAAGGGCGGGCTGCCGCCGACAATGGCATTGGCGCCGAGCATGCCGCGCTCGATGTCGGCGATGTGCATCGAGCCACCCTTGCCGCCGCAAAGGCCGCCCGCCTTGCCGAAGATCTCCATCATCATGCCGTCGATATCGCACCCCTTGGCGATGCAATGACCGTGGCCGCGATGAGTCGAGCCGATGTAGTCACGGTCATCGAGATGCATGCAGACACCGACAGCACAGGCTTCCTGACCGCTGTAGAGGTGAACGAAGCCCGGTATCTCGCCATTGGAGAAAGCGCGGTTCACAGCATCCTCGAAAGCGCGGATCGTCCGCATCTGGCGATAAGCGGTGCGCAATGTCTGCCGGCTCATCTGCATGAGTGGGTCCTCGGCCATGCACGGATCGCGTTGGAAATGGCGACGGGTGCAGCTGTAGCGAACGCAACCTCGCCTGCCGCGCGCCCTGAAATCAGCGCAACTCTGTCGTCGAGCCGGACCATTCGCCTCTCCCAATGCTTCAATGCGATTGGTGCAGGTTGGCGTCGGGGCAGGCTCTTGTCAACAAAAAGTTGGCTCATAAGCCAATTTTTTGGCAGCATGCCAATTTATGGGCTCAAGGCATAATCTGCCTTGACTGTCGCCCCGGCCGCGTGCTGTCAGTGGCCTGAAGAGCGCGCCATCTCAATGAAATCGGGAGGGGGCTCTATCTCTTTGTTTGAGCATGATCTTTTCCGAAAACAGGACTCCCCCTTTTCGGGATCATGCTCCAGAGGACTGGATGAAAACACGAATTCGCGACATACGCCGCAAGGACATGCAGCAGGTGGCGTTCGACGTCCTTGCCGAGGAAGGTTTCCATGGCGTGACGCTGGCCAAGGTAGCCGATCGCCTCGGCATGTCGCGCGGCCTGGTCCACCATTACTTCACCAGCAAGGACGAATTGCTGGAAGCCGCCGTACGCTTCGGGAATCGGCTGATCTCGGAACAGATCGCAGCTAGCCTGCGCCGCTGCAAGACACCGCACGAACGTCTAACCACGATCTGCAATGGCAATTTCGACGAGCGGATGTACATCGCCAGCCGGGCTCAATATTGGATTTCCTACTGCGCTCAAGCAACCTTCTCCGCACGTTTCGCAAGATTGCTCAATGTCCAGAACGCGCGCATGCGCAGCAATCTGCTGCACGAACTGCGCCAGCTCCTGCCCAAGGTGGAGGCTGAGCGCGCGGCGGAAATGATCGCCATGTTGATGGATGGCATCTGGGTTCGCATGGCTGCGACCAAGACCGAACCGTCGCGAGAAGCAGCTCTGGCCATGTTGACCAGCCTGGTCGACAGCCTGTTGGGTTCAAGCAGCCCGCCGACACTCGGTCGTCCGCGCGTATCCAAACGCCATTGAAACCTGTTCTCGCCTGGGTCGCTAGTCCAGTAGGTTACCAGCTTTTGAAACGGTCGCCCGCATGATGCGATCCGAGATCATCGCGACGATTGCAATCGACAAGCCTGCGACCAAACCAAGACCCGCATCGGCTTTGCTCAGTCCAATATAGACCTGCTGCCCAAGATCTTCGTGCCGACCAGAGCGGCCACAGGCAACATCGACAATGCCGCCATGATGGTTTGATTGACGCCAAGCACGATTTCCGGCTTTGCGACTGGAAATTCAACATGGATCAGGCGCTGCCAGGCAGTACAGCCAATCTGGCGCGACGTCTCGACAAGATCGGCCGGCACGCTTCTTATCCCATATTCGACGTAGCGAATTGGCGGCACGATTGCATAGAGTGCTATCGCAATCAGGCCCGTGAGTTCACCCACCTGGAAGAACATCAATGCGGGGATGAGGAAGATGAATTGCGGCATGGTTTGCAGCGTATCGCAGCATGGCCGCAGGAGAGCCGAAAACCGGTCGCTCTTTGCCGCCGCTATGCCAATCAGTCCTCCTGAAAAAGTGCAGATCAGGACCGCCAGGACGCAGAGATAGAGGGATTGTCCTAGTGGCTCGTAGAGGCCTGCCGTAACGACGAAGGACGTCCCGACCACGACCGGAACCGCCAACCTGCCGCCGCCGACCGACCAGGCAAGCCCTGCTGTCACCGCGATGAATGCTGGCCAAGGGAACCCGTTGAAGCCAAAGAGCAGCAATGCGGCTCCTAGCAGCACCACAATGCCAGCGCCCCACCGGCCCTTGACCATCAGCCAAGCCGCCAGCACCAGCGTCGTCGCGGCATAGAGGGCGCTTGCCTGCGGTGTCCAGGCGAAGCCCCAGGTGAAGGGCGTCACCGCAGCAGCCAATCCGATCCGAAGCGGCAGCATGAAATGATAGAGGACAAACACCTTGAAGCTGTCGAGTGGCGCCGAAAAGGCACGGACCAGATCGAGCACCAGCGTGTTCAAGGCATTGGGATCGATCACGCCCTGCAGTGCATCGATCCGCGCCATGCTTGCCGGCGCAAGATGCAACAAAACGCCGCCGAGAAGCGGGACTGCCAGGACGGCCGCCACGCGGACGGCATCATGTCGCGTTTGGTGGCCCGAGCCGTGGCCTGGTTGCGCGAAGCCGCGGGTGATGCGATCGACCACCATCGCCAGCACCGCGATGACCAGGCCGGATAACAGGCTGTGGCCGAAATCGGCTTTGCGCATCGCATTGAGCACTTCCCAGCCGACGTCGTTGAAGCCGCCGATGATCGCCGCCATGATCACCATGCTGAAGCTCGCCATGGTCGTCTGGTTGACGCCGGTCAGAATTTGCGGTCGGGCGGTCGGCAGTACGACATGCCGGAAACGTTGCCATCGCGTACAACCGGCCATGCCACCCACTTCCAGCAGAGAGACCGGTACACGCGCGAGGCCGAGCATGGTGCAATGGACCATGGGCGGGATCGCGTAAGCCACACAGGCAACCAGGCCCGCGATCGGTCCGAAGCCGAACAACAACAAAAGCGGGATGAGAAAGGCAAAGGCCGGCACCGTCTGCAACAGATCGAGCGCCACCAGCGTCACCCTTCGCACAGGGTGCGACGTGTGAGCAGCGACCCCGAGCAGGAAGCCGATAGCGACGGCAAGCGGCACGGCGAGGATTACCATGGACAAGGTGTTCATGCCTTGCTGCCAGTAACCGGCGAGCACGATGTAACCGAGAGCGGCTAGGGTAAAGAGCGCCAGCCGCCAGCTTTGCGCCCACCAACCGAGCAATGCGAAGAAAACAATTGAGGCCGGCCACGGCATCCAGCGCAAGACAAAACCGCAAGCATCGAGGGCGGCGGCCAGGATCGATGATATCACCGCGCAGGCCGGGGTCAGCAGCGGCACGAGCCAGTCGAAGATGCCGCTCACAGCCGGCGCAATCGGCAGGATCCAGGCCTTGGGGTAAGTCAGAAGCCAGGGCCACGCTGTTCGCTGGGCGAGGCAAAGCGCGACGAAAATCAGAATGCCGAGCCAGACCGTCTGCCGCCGAAGCCACACAGGCGGATTGTCGACCCGCACAGGCAAAGCAGCCAGAATGCTCACCGAGTCACCCTTCGCGCCGTGTCATTGGCCAGCACCTTCCCAATGATCTCGGAGGTCAGCAGGCCAACCGGTCCCTCCCCTTCGCGGGTGATGACAAATGTCTGTGTGCCTGCAAGGCTGTGTGGCAACAGCATTTCGATCGGGGTCGCTGCATCGATTTCGTGAGCCCGACTTGCGTCCCAGTTGCCCGGAAGCTTGGCCATGACGGAGCCTGCGGTCACCACCTTGGCCAGCGATACATCCTCGGTGAAGCTCGCAACGTAGGCGTCGACTGGCGTGAGCAGAATGTCAGCAGGCGTCCCGATCTGGATAATCCGCCCTTCGCGCATGATCGCGATCCGATCCGCCAGTCGGAAGGCCTCTTGAATATCGTGCGTGATGAAGACAATCGTTTTCTGCAGCAGTTGCTGCAGCCGCAGGAATTCGTCCTGCATCTGGCGTCGGATCAGCGGATCGAGCGCCGAGAACGGTTCATCGAGGAACCATAACTCTGGGTCGACAGCCAGCGATCGAGCGATGCCGACACGCTGTTGTTGGCCTCCGGAAAGCTCGAGGGGCATGCTGTTTTCTCGGCCGCGCAACCCTACCAGCTCGATCATATCGCGAGCCTTTGCAGTGCGATCGGCCGGCGGCATACCCTGCATCCGCAGCGGAAACGCGACATTGTCGAGGACATCCAGGTGCGGCAACAGCCCGAAGTTCTGGAACACCATCCCCATGACCTTGCGCCGTACTTCAACCATCCGGCGCTCGCTCGCGGCCAGCAGGTTCTCGTCGCCAAGCCAGACTTCGCCGCTCGTCGGCTCGACAAGACGCGACAGACATCGCACCAGCGTTGATTTGCCTGATCCGGAGAGGCCCATGACAACAAAGATCTCGCCTTGCCGGACATCAAAGCTGACATCCGCCAAGGCGAGAAAATGGCCAGTCTCTTCCAGCTGACGCTTCAACGTCAGTGGCGGTTCCGAAGCTGCCAGCGCCGTGGCCAGCGCCTTGGCGGGCCGCTGTCCATAGATCTTCCAGATATTTCGGCATCGAAGCTTGGCGACCGCCTCAGCTGTCGACTCAAGCGAGAGTCCGGTCCCATCTACAGGGCTCATCATGAACCAACTTTCTCTACGGCCGCCAGCAAAGTGACGATGTATTGAGCCGAGAACGGAGGGGCAGTAACGCGGCCATGGACGATCAATTCTGTGCGGCCTTGAACCAGCCCTGCCAATCGCTCTGGTGCTGATCCATCCACTCGTCGACAGCGACGTCCAGGCTCTTGCCTTGCTTGTCGACGGCGTAGATCATTTTCTGCTGGTCATCAGCATGGACCTGGAGCGATTTCATCAGGGCATAACCAGCCGGCCATTTTTCCGCGAAACCCGACCAGACGACCTTGATCACGGGTGGGGCAACGATGCACTCCGCCAGGTTGTGTTCATCGCAAGGCGGCATCTTCAGCCACTCGACCGGCACTTCGGCCAGAACCCAATGCGGTGCCCAGAAGCGCATCAGCAATGGCTTGTGGGCCGCAGTGGCAGCCTGCAGTTCGGCGATGAGAGACCCTTCCGATCCGGCCGGCACGGTGGTGAAGGGAATATCGGCATTCTTGAGTTCCGGACCGCTCGCCGATCCCCAGTCGGCCGGATAGTCCAACAGCCGGCCGTTCGGGAAGGTTTCCGGCGTTGCCAGGGCTTGGACGCATGACGGGTTCTTCAAGGCTGTCCAGTCGGGAAGCCCTGGGCAAACGGCTTTGGTGTCTGATGTATAGATCCAGCCATCCCGGGTCTGCAGGCCGAGTTCGCCGATCTCCTCCAGCTTCCCTTCAGCTTTCGCCTTCGGATAGACGTCGCCGAGATTGCTGGGCCAGACTTCCGGAGAGAGAGACAGGCTGCCGCTGGCAATGCCGGTGAATTGCGGCAACGTTCCGGCCGTTACGTATTCGACCTTGTAACCGAGTTTTTCCAGCAGCTTGCCGGCAATATGCGCGGTCAGATTCTGGCCGGTCCATTCGTTGATCGCGATTTTGATGGCGGTGGTCGTATCCCCGAGTGGTTTGGCCATCGCGCCCGATGCCACCGTAACACCGAAGGCAACCGGGATGGCCCATAAGGCAACTCTGATCTTGGTAAGCATGAAGTGCATCCTCCCATATTTGTTGTCTTGTCTGACCCGTAACCCCGGATCGCGCTTCCCGGTCGGTCAGGACACGAGCCGCGCTGGAATGCTGGCAGGAGCGACTATGCCGGCCAGCATCCCGCCATCGACCGGCAGTTCAGCGCCAGTGATGAAACGAGCTGCATCCGATGCGAGAAAGAGGATGGCCTCGGCGATATCGGATGGCACCGGCAGCTTGCGCATCGGAACGACGCTGCTCAGTCTGGCGACTTCCATCTCGCGTCCGCCAAAGGCGTCGGCAAACCGTTCCAGCATTTCGGAATCGACATAAGTGGGATGAACGGAATTGCATCGAACGGGCAGCGCATTGGCCGCGCAGTAGAGCGCAACACCTTTGGTCAACAGCCGAACAGCGCCTTTGCTGGCGGCATAGGCAACGGCATCGTCCGCGGCGATGTTGCCGTAGATCGACGAGATGTTGACGATCGCGCCGGTATTGCCCGTTGCCTTGATCGCCTTTACCGCGGCCCGACAACCCAGGAAGGTGCCGGTGGCGTTGATATCCATCGTCTGCTGCCAGTCGGCCAGCGAGCAGTCGATGAAATCGCCACCCGTCCATATGCCGGCCGAGTTGACCAGGATGTCGATCCGGCCGGCGTGCGCGAGCACGATTTCGAATGCTGCCGACCATGAGTGCTCCTGCGTAACGTTGAGCGCGACAAACTGCGCCTGCGGGCCGATCTCAGCGGCAGCAGCCGCACCTCTCTCGCAATCGATGTCACCCAGAAAGACCTCGGCGCCTTCGCGTGCAAAAAGGCGCGCGGTTTCACGGCCGATCCCCGAAGCTGCCCCCGAGATAAGAGTTACCTTGCCCGATAGCCGTCCGGTCACGAAGTGCTCCTTGAAACTGGTCGAGGTCCAAGCGTATTCAGGCCTCCAGGCGCCAACAATGGTGCCAACGGTCACCATCCTCGCTCAGGAAACATGTCGGCCCCGCCGGTCGCCGTCTGATCAAACCTGGGTGGGAGCAAGCGATGTCAGGGGAGTTCGTCGCCCACGAAATTTCGCGCTGCTCAACTCCAACTGGCTTGAGCAAGCGCGGCAGTGAAGACGTCCAACTAGCGTGGTTGCGCGCTGGCAGCACCAACCCGGGACAGATGGTCGCTCCATTCTATGTGCGGGATACGATGGTCCAGATAGTCGACCATTTGCATCAACGCTTCAGACGCGGTCAGCTGGCCTGGATGCAGTCCCAGCCTGAGCCACAGCCCGTCGATAAGTGTCGTTATGCCAAGCGCGACGGTTTCGCATTCGTCTGGCGTAACAAGCGCCGACAGCGCGGTCATCAGGTTCGAATGCATTCGGGCGTGAACGACCCGTTGGATACGTGCGAGCTGGGGTTCGCGCGGGATTTCGGCGCAAAGCGCAAGCCAGGCGCGACAAATCCCCGGCGTGAAAAACGCCGTGCTGAAATTGCCTTCGATGATCGCCCATAGTCGCTGATCCGGGCTACGAGCAAGGCGCATCAAGCGGATCACCTCATCGCGCAGCAAGGCATTGGAATGCCGCATCGCTTGCTCGAACAGTTCCTGCTTGGTTTTGAAATAGTGGTGGACGATGCCCTTGGACGCACCCGCCCTCTGCGCAACCTTTTCGATGGTTGCTCCGCTCATCCCCTCCGCCTGGAGGACCTCATAGGCCGCATGGCGCAGTTCTCGGCGTCGAATGTCGCTTATTCTGGTCAGGCTCATACGCTGACATTGACATAATTGGCTAATAGGATCAAGAATTGGCCAGACGACCAACTTTTAAGCCAGTCAGCCAAGGAGGTGAGACATGAACGTTCTTTCTCCGGTCCGTGCCGATGTTCGAGACAATGCCGTGTCGTTGAGCGCCTTCGACAATCCACGCGGCATGGCCGGAACGGGATTTTGGGACGCCATGGAGCGTGCAAGCGCTGCCATAGGCGGGAGACTTTCTATGACCGGCTGCTTGAGGTGCTGACTTCATTGGTCGAAGCCGATCTCCTGTCATTGGTCCGCTATTCCAGTTTTGGCGCGCCGGACCTTGTCATTCCGCGCCAGATCAGGACCGAGGTTGCAGCGCCTTATGACTCTGGTCTCTACGCGTTCGACCCTTTCCATCATTACTGGCGCACTGTCGCGGAGCCCGCCGTCAAATCCTTGCGGGGACTTGCGCCGGCGGAACTGTGGAAGAGCCGCTACGCCCTGGAGTTCCTGCGCGCCGCGCACATCAGCGATGAAATCGCGGTTTTTTGCCGCCGATCGGCGGCGCCAGTCCGACGCTTATCCTGGATCGGGCCGTGGGCGAATTCAGCGTCGTTGAGATCGCGCTCATCGAGAGCGTTTTTCCGCTTTTGGCGGGGCTGCACAAAGCCCATCTCAAGGCGATTATAGGCCGTGGTCTGGTCGACCATTCGACCGAGAAACCGTTCCGACTGATCGACCGCAGCGGCAAGGAGCTCGCCGCCAATCGTGCCTGGAGGGCGCTGGCGGCTGATCCAAAAGGCGGCCTCGCCGAAGCGCTGGCAGACTTGGCCAGAGCCGGCAGGACGCAGACATCGCTTGCCGACGGCCGGCTCGTTATCAGATCCCCTCTGGCAGCCGACTTCGGTGTCGCTCCGGGCGGCCTGTGTGACCAGGTGGAAATATCCGCCGTGCACGCTCCGAGCAGGCAAGACGACGGCTGGCTTGCGTGCCTCACCCACAGAGAGAAGCAAATCGTGATGCTCACTCTGGAGGGGCATCCGATCGCCAGCATCGCCAGCCGCCTCGGCCTCAAGCGCGGCACCATCAAGAACCATCGCCTGCGCCTCTACCACAAGCTCGACATCACCACCGAGAGAGAACTCTTTCTCACCTACATGCAGCATTTGCGAGCTCAGCCAAGATGAGACCGGTCACTCGGCGGCAGAGGCAGCCTCGGCCTTAGCAAGGCGAGGCACCGGCAACCGCGTGCGTCCGAAGCCAAGGGAACGCGCGCGCTTGCGGCCACGGCGCAATTCACTGTCCAACTCGGCAAAATAAATGTCCTGATCGAGCTGCATGGTGTGGCGCGCCGATGCGTAGTAGCGCGCCATATGTCTCTTCTCGTCGGCGACGATCGTGCGCGCCTGTTCCTCCGCGTCAGGCAATGCATATTCACCCGATAGATAGGCCGAGATCCATTTTGCCTGGCGATCGGCAAGCGCGAACAGCGTGATGCTGGGTTGCGCCAAAGCGATGAAGAACAGGTTCGGGATCCCGGGCTTGAGGACGCGCTTGAAGAGCGGCAACCGATTGCCGGGCGCCGCTATGAAAGACGGATCGAAGAACGGAAAACTGACCTTATAGCCGGTCGCCCAGACGATGATGTCGATCTTTTCGCGACGTCCGTCTTCAAAAACGACGCTGTCCCCATCCAGCTTTCTGATACCCGGCCGAATCTCAATATCGCCTGACGCGACCAGAGTGGGAAACGTGTCGGACACCGAGACATGCGCCTCGAAGACGCGGTGGTCGGGTTTCGGCAATCCGAAATCCTCCATGTAACCGACCGCGAAGTGGAATATCCGGCGACCGACCCAGCGCTGCAACGACAGCGGCAGCCAGGGATAGAGTTTGCCCTTGTCGGCCGGCTTGCCGAGGAGAAATCGTGGAAAGATATGCGCGCCGCGGCGCGTGCTCACAAAGAGCCTCTTCGATATGTGGCGTGGGCAAAGTTCGTTGGCGATGTCCATCGCCGAATTGCCCATCCCGACAACGAGAACGCTTTTGCCCCTGAAGTCGACAGGGGTGAAGGGATCGCGATAGCCATGCGAGTGCATTTGCTTACCGTCGAAGTGGCCGGGATAAGCTGGCTCCGGCAGACGGGAATCCCAGTGATGCCCATTGCAGACGAACAGGGCATCGTAAGAGCGCGTCTGGCCGTCGCCCAAGCGAATTTGCCATACTCCCTGACCGTCACGAGTGGCCTCGGTGACTTCTGTATTGAGCTGGGCTTTGCCTGACAGGCCGAAGTGCTCCACATAGGCCGTCAAATAGGCCAGCACTTGCGCGTGGTGCAGATAATGCGGCGTGTCGGCAGGCATCGGAAAGTCCGACAGCTGAAGCTGCAACTTCGACGTATCGATGTGCAGTGAACGATACGCCGCCGACTTCCCATTTGGATTCTCGAATGCCCATTGGCCGCCAATCCGGTCGCTCATGTCAAACCAGTCAAATGGGATGCCGCGCTCGGCAAGCGCCTTGGCGGTGACGATTCCACTGCAGCCGGCCCCGATGATGCAGCATTTGGGAAGAGTATCTGGCTTCATGGCAAAGGCTCCCGGCAAAACAATCTGGATGTGCGGGGAGCCTAGTTCACGCATTGAGGCGCCAACAATGGTGCCGACGGTCACCATCAAATACGAGCCGGCAAGCGAGCGCCCTGTCGCGAAGACTTTGCCAAATCCGGGCCCAAGCGCAGCAGTGCGCCACTCCATGGATAGTGACCGTCGGCACCATTGTTGCAGCCGCGACCTGTGAAATAGCCTCCTCGCACAGCCAAAATCGCTTTGCCGGGAGCCTTTCAATGACACTCAATCACCTGCCACAGGAAAGGTCGTCCACTCCATTCCAGGTGCCACCGCTTCTCGTTGGACGCCGTGCTGTCGTCACAGGGGCAGGACGCGGAATTGGCAAGGCAATTGCCGATGCTTTCGAGCAGGCCGGAGCGACAGTTGTCCGCTTTGATATCAATACATCCGACAACGTTCGCGGCTGCGATATCGCTGATGAAGACTCCGTGGCGCGTGCTTTTATGGATGTCGCCACAGAAGGCCCTATCGATGACGTCGTTCACGCAGCCGCCATTGGCGCCGTCGCCGCCCTGGCTGACATGTCCGTAGCGGAGTTCCGCCGTGT
Organism: Mesorhizobium kamtschaticum; assembly: GCF_056174585.1. NCBI lineage: Bacteria > Pseudomonadati > Pseudomonadota > Alphaproteobacteria > Hyphomicrobiales > Phyllobacteriaceae > Mesorhizobium > Mesorhizobium kamtschaticum. The sequence goes on from NZ_CM149691.1 coordinate 6,782,992, forward strand.
GCTCGACGTGAATTTGACTGGTACTTTCCTGGTCGCGCGAGAGGCGACGCGCCATTTGCGCCGCGGTGGCAATCTCGTCCTTGTCGCATCCCAGTATGGCCTCAAGGGTTGGCCGCTGTGGGGAGCCTATTGCGCCTCCAAGGCCGGCGTTCTGAGGCTGGCGGACACACTCGTGGGGGGAACTCGCGCCGCAGGGCATACGCGTGAATACGATTTCGCCCGGCAGCGTCGACACGGAGATGGTCGCATCAACGACCGCCAACATCGCGCGGCAATCGGGAACCGATGCCGGAGCTATTCGCGCCAGCTATGAGGCGGCTATTCCGATGGGTCGTTTCGCGCAACCCCGGGAGATTGCCTCGGTCGCCGTGGCGCTCTGCTCAGGCCTCTGCTCCTACGTCAACGGCTCCAATATCGTCGTCGACGGCGGGGAGCTTTCGCGATGATTGAAGCACCATCGGCAGCCGCCAAACCGCCGCAGCGGGTCATGATCACAGCGGGTGGCTCAGGCATAGGTTGGGCGATCGCCAAGGCGTTCGTTGACAACGGCGCCAAGGTCCATATTTGCGATGTCGACCAGAGTGCGCTTGGCGAAGTCACCAAGACATATCCGCAGATCGCCGTCAGGCAGCTCGATCTGACGGATGAGGAAGCGATCGACCGTTGGTTTGATGAAGCCTTGGGCGATCTCCACGGCCTTGACGTCCTGGTCAACAACGCTGGCACCAAGGGGCCGACCGGCTACGTCGAAGAAGTCAGGCTGGACGACTGGCGCGCATGTCTGAGTGTCTGTCTCGATTCGCAGTTCCTCTGCGCCAGACGCGCCGCGCCTGTCATGAAGGAGCTGCGTTCGGGAAGCATCATCAACATCTCCTCGACCGCCGGCCTCTACGGCTACGGCCTTCGCACGCCTTACGCCGCAGCCAAATGGGCGGTGATCGGATTGACCAAATCGCTTGCCGTCGAACTCGGCCCCTATGGTGTACGTGCCAACGCCATTTGCCCGGGTTCCGTCGACGGCGCACGCATGCAGCATGTGATGAAGGCCGAGGCCGACAGCCGAGGCGTGTCGCTCGATCTCGTCCACAAGGAGTATGTTCAGGGCCAGTCGATCAAGCGCTTCGTGAAGCCCGAAGAGATCGCCGATATGTGCGTCTTCCTGGCATCGCCCGCCGCGAAGATGGTGAGCGGCCAGGCAATCGCCGTCGACGGCCACACCGAGACCTTCCACATAGGCAGCTAACATGCCGACAGGCAATTTGGAATGGCAGATCTGCGCTCCCACGCGCGACCGGCTAGGCGAGAGCATCCTGTGGCACCCCGTGGAGGAAGCTCTTTACTGGATCGACTTCTATGGTCCGCTCGTACATCGTCAAAAGGGGGGCAGCGACACGGTCGAAAGCTGGAAGATCGACCAAGGGCAGACCATCGGATCGCTGGTTTTTGCCGACAAGGGTCGCCTGCTTCTCGCCGTTGATCATGGCCTCTACCTCTTCGATACCGGCACCGGGGAAACACGCTTTTTCGCCGATCCGAAAAGCGGGAAAATGAATCTGGTCTACAATGACGGCAAGGTCGATCGCGCCGGGCGCTACTGGATCGGAACCTATGATCTCACCGAGAGGGAGCCTGGCGGGATTCTCTATCGGATGGGACAAGGGGGCACGGCAGAAGTCGCCGACAAGGGTTTTGTCATCTGCAACGGCCCGACTTTCTCGCCCGACAACCGCAAGCTCTATTTCAGCGACACGGTCGGTCACCGCATCCTTTCCTATGACCTGGACTTCAACGGGGCGATATCCGGCCGGCGGGTCTTCTTCACCTTTGCAAACAATGACGGAATGCCGGACGGCCTCGCTGTTGACAGCGTAGGCAACGTCTGGTGCGCCCTCTATGGCGGCAGCAAGGTCGTATGCATTGATGCCAGGGGGACGCTGCGAAGGTCGCTCTATTTACCGGCCACTTTTGTCACAAGCCTCTGTTTCGGCGGGCCAGAGCTCAAGACGCTGTATGTCACTACCGGTTGGAACGGCAGCACGACGGAAGCGACCAAGGCAGACGATGTTGGCGGCGCGGTTTTCATGCGGCCGGTCGACAGTCCAGGCCTGCCGGAGCCCGTCGTCGTGCTTTAGCTAGGTGTCGAGGACAACTGCAGCGTCCCGTAGTTGGTGTTAGACTTGCCGGCGTTTTTTTCAGCGATACTTATCAGCCTGATTATGGCCGACCGAACTAAGGGCTCAGGGATTGATGCTAAGCCGTTGAATGACGGCCTTGGGGCACGAAGCAAACCCGCCTGTTTGCACGCCATTGTACGCCGCAGCTCTCCAACATGCCGACTTCGCTTTACATCCCCTCCCAACTTCGTTCAGATCAATCCTGTTGGTTTGCTAGGAGATCGAGAGAGGTTATCGCAACCAAAAAGCGGAAGATGAGAAACGGGGCTGGGCGGCTCAGCAAGCTACGCTTTTGCCGGGTACCCCTACTCCCACTCGATCGTACCAGGCGGCTTCGACGTCACGTCGTAGACGACGCGGTTGATGCCGCGGACCTCGTTGATGATGCGCGTGGCGGCAGCGCCCAGGAAGGCCATGTCGTAGTGGTAGAAATCGGCCGTCATGCCGTCGACCGAGGTGACGGCGCGCAGCGCGCAGACGAATTCGTAGGTGCGGCCATCGCCCATCACGCCGACGGTCTGCACCGGCAGCAGCACGGCGAAGGCCTGCCAGATGGCGTCATAGAGGCCGGCCTTGCGGATCTCGTCGAGATAGATGGCGTCGGCCTCGCGCAGGATCTCCAGCTTTTCGCGCGTGATGCCGCCCGGGCAGCGGATGGCGAGACCCGGTCCCGGGAACGGGTGGCGGCCGATGAAGCTTTCGGGCAGGCCAAGCTCCTTGCCGAGCGCCCGCACCTCGTCCTTGAACAGTTCGCGCAAAGGCTCGACCAGCTGCATGTTCATGCGCGCAGGCAGGCCGCCGACATTATGGTGCGACTTGATGGTCACCGACGGGCCGCCGGTGAAGGAGACGCTTTCGATGACATCGGGATAGAGCGTGCCTTGCGCCAGGAAATCGGCGCCACCGAGTTTTTTGGCCTCGTCCTCGAACACTTCGATGAACAGCCGGCCGATGGTCTTGCGCTTCTTCTCCGGATCAACCTCGCCTTCCAGCGCCGAGATGAATTTTTCCGAGGCATCGACCAGGATCAGCGGCAGATTGTAGTGCTGGCGGAACATCGCCACCACACCTGATGCCTCGTCCTTACGCATCAGGCCATGGTCGACAAGGATGCAGGTGAGCTGGTCGCCAACCGCCTCGTGGATCAACAGTGCCGCGACCGAGGAATCCACGCCGCCCGACAGCGCGCAGATGACCTTGCCCTTGCCGACCTGTTTGCGGATGGCCTCGACCGCGTGTTCGCGGTAGGCGCGCATCGTCCAGTCACCCTCGATGCCGGCGATGTTGTGGACGAAATTCCTGAGCAGCCTGGCGCCGTCCGGCGTGTGCACCACTTCCGGATGGAACATTATGCCGTACATCTTGCGCTCGACATTGCCGAAGATGGCGAAGGGCGAGCTTTCCGACTTGCCGAAAACCTGAAAACCCGGCGGCAAGGCGATGACGCGGTCGCCATGGCTCATCCACACCTGATGCCGCTGGCCGGTCGCCCACAGGCCCTCGAACAGCGGGCTATCCTTCTCGATCTCGACGAAGGCGCGGCCGAATTCGCGATGGTTGGAGCTTTCGGCGACACCGCCCATCTGCACGCACATGGCCATCTGGCCATAGCAAATGCCAAGCACCGGCACGCCGGCGTCGAAAACGATCTGCGGCGCGCGCGGGCTGCCTATATCAGACGTGGAAGCCGGGCCGCCCGACAGGATGACGGCTTTCGGATTGATGCGCTTGAACGCGGCTTCGGCCGATTGGAACGGCACGATCTCGGAAAACACGCCGGCCTCGCGGATGCGGCGGGCGATAAGCTGGGTGAACTGGCTGCCGAAATCGACAATCAGGACGGTGTCGGGATGATTGGCTGTTTTCATGGCGAGCGTTTAGAGAAAGAAATGAGTCGGCGCAATGGGTTACAAAGCCGCGCCGTTCACTGAACGCCAGCCTTTTTATCGCTGGCGTCCGCCTGCCCAGCATCGAGTGTCCGCAAAGCGTCCATCAGCGCCGCGAACCGCTCCTGGCCGATGCGCTCGATGTAGCCACGCTCGATCTGGAGCTTGATGCGGTCGCCATCGCGCAAGGCATCCAGACCCATGCGCGTGTAGCCGACAAGCTTGCCGCGCCCGTCCCGCGGATCGGGTAGACGTTGCACCACGCCCTCCGCTTCCAGACCGTCGAGCAATTGTTGGACCGCCTGCTTGGAGATTGCCGAGCGCTCGATCAGCGCCGCCTGACGAATACCGCCGCGGGGGATATGTCCTAGCAGCCCGGCGCGCGCTTCGGTGAACCAGCCGTGGCCGGCGGCGCGCATGGCGGCAGCGAATTCGGCCTGCCAGGCACGGCTTGCCTGCCACAGGCGCCAGCCGACATGGTCGGGCAACGCTTCGGTTTTTTCGTCAAGCTCCTTGACCACTTTATTGCAACTCCATATAGTCAAGATACTTGACGACCTTCCCCGCGTCGAGCGCTTTCGAACTCAAACCTTTGGACAGGGATAATGACAATTCTGAACAAGGATATGCTGGCCATTATCATGATCGGCACCACGCATGTCGTCGACATGGGCGGCAAAAGCGCCTTCATCCACTACGAAACCGCAGACCGGGCGCATATGCTGCTGCCGGACGGCACCCGTTTCCATGGACTTTGGACGCTGCAAGACGATGGCTACAAGGTCGAATGGCAGGACGGCCCCACCGGCTGCTGGAAACTCAATCACACACCGGGAGCTATCGACTATGTCGATGCGACCGGCATTGCGCGCGGGCGCATCTCGCGCATCGATTTCGGCGATCCTCAGAGCCTCGCGGCTTGACCTGGTTGCGCTCAGGCGCCGCGCAGGCCGTCACTGACCGCCTGTTCGAGCCGCCCGACCGCGCCCGCCAATTTCTCATCTATGACGTGCAGATATTCGGTCCAGTCGCCGACATGCCGCAGATCAGCCGCGCCGTCGGAAATGCCGCGCAGGCCGATCAGCGGCACATCGAACAGCTGGCAGGCGCGCAGGCAGCCGAAAGTCTCCATGTCGACCATGTCGGCCGCGATTGCATCATAGGCCGCGCCGGTGATGACGGCGCCGCCGGTCGACAGCGTGGCTTGCTTGATTTCGGGATACGAAACGGCAGCGGCACCGTGACCGGAAGGTTGAGAAACGGTGTCGCGCCTTTCTCGAAACCCAAGGGCGATGCATCGATGTCGCGATAGCTGACGGAGACGGCCTGATAGATTTCGGTCTGTTCCAAGGTCCGGCTGCCGGCTGAGCCGAGCGATACGATGAGGTCCGGCAAGGCCTTCTCGGATTTCAGCCAGGACAGTTCGGCGCCAAGCCGGACACCGGCTTCGACCGGGCCGACGCCTGTCATCAGCGGCGTGAACAGTTTTTGCAGATGCGGGCCGTATTCGGCCTGCGCCGCCATGACGAAGAGGACGTCCTTGCCACCAATTCGCGTAGCGTTGGTCATCAGCCAGCAATCCCGTCTCGGCCCACCACTGTCATCATCGTCCCGGTCATGGTGGCGATCAGCTTGGCCTCGCCGTCGGCGGCAAAGGCATAGGCCTGGCCGTCGGCGACAATGATGGTGCGCCCCGGCTTGGTCACGGAGCCACGGAACAGGAAGCGTTCGCCCCTGCCCGGCGCCAGGAGGTTGACCTTGAATTCGATGGTCAGCACGCCAGAATTTTCCGGCATCAGGGAGAACGCCGCATAGCCGCAGGCCGAATCCAGTGCCGTCGAAATGACGCCAGCGTGCAGAAAGCCGTGCTGCTGGGTCAGGGCCGCCGAATAGGGCATCTCGATCTCGATGATGCCTGGAGTCACCAACGTCAGTTCGGCGCCGATCGTCGCCATCGCCTGCTGGCGGGCGAAAGAAGCCCTGACGCGATCCTCATAGTCCGGAGCCGGTACGATCTTTGCTGCCATCGCTGATGCCTTCACGTTTGCCGGGAAAGCTTATCGCAGAGGCACGGGCGGCAGGCAATCTCAATTGCTGCACTGCAACAATCCGCCTACGTCGGCCGTTATGGTTGAACGGTGGGGATTCGACAGGGCTCAGTTGGCCCGGCGCAGCGCGCAGAAATAAAACCCATCTGTTCCGCTCAGCAATGGCGACAGTGAAATATCGCCGGCGGAGCCGATCCGCGCCGCCGCCTCGTGGCCCGGAAAATGGCTATCCCACAACGCACGATGACCGATGGGCGCAAAGCCGCTGCTGCGCTCGCGAAACGCCGCGATCTGCTCGCCATTCTCCTCGTCGAACACCGAACAGGTGATGTAGACCAGCAGGCCGCCGGGTTTGACGTACAGCTTGGCTGCATCAAGGATCGCCGACTGTTCGCCCTTGCGGGCGTCGAGCTGCCTTTGCGTCAGCCGCCATTTGGCGTCGGGACGGCGCCGCCAAGTGCCGCTGCCGGTGCAAGGCGCGTCGACCAGCACGATGTCCATATGATTGGCGAGCGGCGCGAGTTCGGCCGGCTTGGTGACGACCTGCACATTGCGGTTTTCCGAGCGGCGGATGCGGTCGAAGATCGGGGCCAGGCGCGCCTTCTCGGCATCATGGGCAAAGATCTGGCCGCGATTGTCCATTGCAGCCGACAGCGCCAATGTCTTGCCGCCGGCGCCGGCGCAGAAGTCGAGCACCTGCATACCGGCCTCGGCGCCGGCAAGCGTCGCCGCTATTTGCGAGCCCTCATCCTGGACCTCGAACCAGCCTTTCTGAAAGGCCGGCTCGGACTGCACGTTCGGGTGCCTGCCGTCGCCGTCGATGGGCGGAATGCGGATGCCGAGCGGCGCGATCCGCGCGGCCCGCGCCCCGGTCTCGGCCAGTTCCTTGAGGACCTTGGCGCGATCGGCCTGCAGCGTGTTGACCCGGATGTCGAGCGGCGGGCGGGTCGCCAGCGCCGCCCCCTCCCCGATCCATGTCTCGCCAAAGGCCCGTTCGAAAAGCGGTTCGCACCAATCGGGTATGTCGGCCCGCACCGCGGACGGCGCGTCGGCAAGCCGGCGGCCGGCGATCGTCTGCAGCTCGGTGGCGCTGAGCAGCGGCGGCGCGAACTTGTCGCCGTCGAGCGCGTCGTTGAGCGACTGCGCCGTCTGGCCCCATTCGAGCAGCAAAGCGCCGAAGCCGATGGCGCGCGGCGTGTCTTCGCCGAGCAGCCAGCCGGCGGAGCGCTTGCGGCGCAGCGCATCGTAGACGATGTTGCCGATCGCCGCGCGGTCACCGCCACCGGCGAAGCGGTGCGACAGGCCCCAATCCTTCAGCGCATCGGCCACCGGCCGGTGACGCCGGCCAATGTCCTCCAGCACTTCGATGGCCGCAGCCAGCCGTCCGCCCAGTCGCATTCATCATTCCATCAAATCGAGATCTATCGCCTGCTCTTAGAGCCTTTCGCGTCCGGATTGAACCCCGCTCCCTCTGCGACGAAGAGCCAGCCTGAAATCTGTCCGATCCATAAATATCCCTGGCCGGCAACAGCAGATCGATCAATAGATGCAAGGTCTCTAATGTTCACAACTGGCGACTGCAAGCACGGCCTGTGGCGCAACCGCTCTGCTTTCCAAGTTTTTGCGTTGGGAATACTCTTCACACCATGATTCGCGGCGCGGAAAACGCGAACCGGCGGGTCGCTACGAGGAGAGGGCAATGAAAACTTATCTGGCGGAAGTTCTAGGCACATTTCTGTTGGTGTTCATCGGCACGGCGTCGGTGGTGACGGGTGGCTTCGGCGGCGCGCTGCCGCTCGGCCAGGAAGGCATCGGTCTGGCATTCGGCATCGGCCTCATCGCCGCGGCCTATGCGATCGGCCCGATTTCGGGCGCGCATCTCAATCCGGCGGTGACGCTCGGCGTCTTCCTCGCCGGCCGGCTGCCGGCCAAGGACGTCATCCCCTATTGGATCGCGCAGATTATCGGCGCCATCCTGGCTTCGCTGGCGCTGTGGATCATCGTTTCCGGCCAGACGGGCGGACACACCACCGGCTTCGGCGCCAATGGCTGGGATGAGACGAAATGGGGCATGAGCTCGGCGTTCCTGTGGGAGCTGATCGGCACCTTCACCTTCGTCACGGTGATCCTCGGCGTTACCGCTGAAAAGCACTCGACGGCGTTTGCCGGTCTGGTCATCGGCCTGACGCTGGCCGGCATTCACTTCGCCATGATCCCGGTCACCGGTACCTCGGTCAATCCTGCCCGCTCCATCGGCCCGGCGCTGTTCACCGGCGGTGCCGCACTCAGCCAGCTCTGGCTGTTCATCGTCGCACCGCTGATCGGCGGCGCCATTGCCGGCGTCGTCGCCAAGGCACGCGTCTTCGAGAAGGATTGATCTCGAAGCCTGAATGAAAAAGGCGCGGGCCACGGCCCGCGCCTTTTTTGTTGGTCTTTAAGCTCGGATCAGCCGGCGATGTCGAAGCGGTCGGCGTTCATCACCTTGGTCCAGGCCACGACGAAGTCTTTCGCGAACTTCGCCTTGGCGTCCGCCGTCGCATAGACTTCGGCCAGCGCGCGCAGCTGCGAGTGCGAGCCGAAGATCAGGTCGGCACGGGTGCCGGTCCACTTGACTTCGCCGGTCTTGCGGTCGCGGCCTTCGAACACGTCCTTGGCGTCGGACGTCGCCTTCCATTCCGTACCCATGTCGAGCAGGTTGACGAAGAAGTCGTTGCTCAGCGTTCCCGGCTGCGTGGTGAAGACGCCGTGCTTGGACTGCCCGGCATTGGCGCCGAGAACACGCAGGCCGCCGACGAGGGCGGTCAATTCCGGCGCGGTCAGCGTCAGCAACTGCGCCCGGTCGACCAGCGCTTCCTCTACCGTCTGGCGCTGCTTGCCGCTGACATAGTTGCGGAAACCGTCAATCGTCGGCTCCAGCGGCGCGAAGGAGTGGATGTCGGTCTGCTCCTGCGAGGCGTCCATGCGGCCCGGCCAGAAGGGAACGTCGACGTTGTGGCCAGCGGCCTTCTCGATGGCCGCATTGCCGCCAAGAACGATCAGGTCGGCAAGCGAGACCTTCTTGCTGCCGGTCTGCGCAGCGTTGAAGTCCTTGGCGATGGCTTCGAGCTTGTCGAGCACCTTGGCGAGTTCGGCCGGCTGGTTGACGGCCCAGTCCTTCTGCGGGCTGAGGCGGATGCGCGCGCCATTGGCGCCGCCGCGCTTGTCGGAACCACGGAAGGTCGAGGCCGACGCCCACGCCGTCGAGACCAGTTGCGACACCGACAGGCCCGAGGCCAGGATATTGGCCTTGAGCGCTGCCGCATCCTGTTCGTCGATCAGCACATGATCGACCGCCGGGATGATGTCCTGCCAGGGCAGCTCTTCCTTCGGAACCAACGGGCCGAGATAGCGCACGACCGGGCCCATGTCGCGGTGGGTCAACTTGTACCATGCGCGGGCGAAGGCGTCGGCGAACTGATCCGGGTTCTCATGGAAGCGGCGCGAGATCGTCTCGTAAGAAGGATCGAAGCGCAGGGCCAGATCGCTGGTCAGCATGGCGGGCGCATGGCGCTTGGCCGCATTGTGCGCGTCCGGCACGGTGCCGGCGCCGGCACCACCCTTGGGTGTCCACTGGTGTGCGCCGGCCGGGCTCTTGGTCAATTCCCAGTCGAAGCCGAACAGATTGTCGAAGAAGTCGTTGCTCCACTTGGTCGGCGTCGTCGTCCAGATCACCTCCAGACCACTGCCGATGGCGTCGCCGCCCTTGCCGGTGCCGAATTTGTTGGCCCAGCCGAGGCCCTGCTGCTCGATGTCCGCGCCTTCCGGCTCCACACCGACCAGCGTTGCGTCGCCAGCGCCATGGGTCTTGCCGAATGTGTGGCCACCGGCGATGAGCGCTACGGTCTCTTCGTCGTTCATCGCCATGCGGGCGAAAGTGTCCCTGATATCGCGCGCCGAGGCGAGCGGATCAGGCTTGCCGTTCGGCCCTTCCGGGTTGACGTAAATCAGGCCCATCTGCACGGCGCCGAGGGGGTTCTGCAGGTCGCGGTCGCCGCTGTAGCGCTCGTCGGCCAGCCACTTGCCTTCGGGACCCCAGTAGACGTCCTGCTCGGGCTCCCAGACGTCGGCGCGGCCGCCGGCGAAGCCGAAGGTCTTGAAGCCCATCGATTCCAGCGCGACGTTGCCGGTGAGGATCAGAAGGTCGGCCCAGGAGATCTTGCGGCCATATTTCTGCTTGATCGGCCACAGCAGCCGGCGGGCCTTGTCGAGGTTGACGTTGTCCGGCCAGCTGTTGAGCGGCGCGAAACGCTGCTGGCCGGCCCCGGCGCCGCCACGGCCATCGGCGATGCGGTAGGTGCCGGCGCTGTGCCACGCCATGCGGATGAACAGCGGCCCGTAATGACCGAAATCGGCCGGCCACCATTCCTGCGAATCCGTCATCAGCGCATGCAGATCCTTGATGACGGCGTCGAGGTCGAGGCTCTTGAATTCCTCGGCATAATCGAACGCCTCGCCCATCGGGTCGGACAGGGATGACTGCTGGTGCAGAATCTGGACATTCAGCTGGTTCGGCCACCAGTCACGATTGGTCCTGCCAACGGCTCCGTGCGCGACCGGGCATTTGCCCGCGCTTTTGTCATCGGTGTTCGCGTCCATCTTCAGTCTCCGATTTTGCCGAGTTTTGATCTTTGCCAAGATTTTGGGGTCGGCTCGTCGGCCGCACCATCTTGGAATGATTCCAGACTAGGCCGCATTCGTGATAAAAACAAATTGCCTTTCCTGTTCATTTCGATAGGATTTTCTTATGATAGGTTTGACCGTTCGCCAGATGCACTATTTCGACGCGCTGGCGCAGACGCTGCATTTCGGGCGTGCCGCAAAACTCGCCGGTGTCAGCCAGCCGGCGCTGTCCTCTCAGATCGCGGAAATGGAACAGAGGCTGAACTGCCGGCTGTTCGAGCGCGGCGGCAAGTCGGTCCGCATGACCGACGAGGCGGTCGCGCTGTTACCACGCATCGAACGCATCCTGGCCGATATACGCGACGTCGAAACGACGGCCCGGCGCGGCCGCACGGCGATGGAGGGGCGCTTCCGGCTGGGCATCATCCCGACCGTCGCGCCCTATCTTCTGCCGCGCGCTTTGCCCGAATTGAAAAAACATTTCCCGGCCTTGCAACTCGAACTGCGCGAGGCGGTCACCGCTGCCCTGGTCGAGGACATCGCGTCGCGAAAGCTCGACGCCTTCATCGCAGCCCTTCCGCTCGACCATCCCGGCCTGGTTACCGAGGCGCTCTTCCCCGACCGGTTCTTCCTCGCCGTACCGGCTGGCGATCCGGCCTTCGCCTCGCCGCCGGTGCCGCCCGAAAGCCCGGCGCTGGAAAGGCTGATGCTGCTCGAGGAAGGCCACTGCCTGCGCGAACAGGCGCTCGCCGTCTGCGGCAATGTGCGGCCGGTGGCGATGGCAAGCTACGGCGCCACCAGCCTGACCACGCTGTTGCAGATGGTGGCGCATGGGCTCGGCGTCACGCTAATCCCCGAAATGGCGACGGGGCCCGCCGGCACCATCCCCGACCTCAAGATCGTGCCGTTCCAGGAGCCGATGCCGCAACGCATGATCTGCCTGGCCTGGCGGCGGAATAATGCCAGGCACGGCGAGTGCGTGGAACTGGCGAAGATTATTCGCAGCCTCGGCGCGGCAGTGCTGGCGGCGTGAGAAGCGAGGCAACTGGGTATCACAGAAGCCGGGACAGGAACGCGTGGGGTCGGCGGCGATGTCGGGTTGGCGATCATCGCGCGCTCCCAGATAACTTAGGAAGCCGCAGCATTACCTGTGATGATGCCAGTCTCATTTCGATGCGGTCGTACCAGAAAATAGAAGGCGGCGACGTGCGTGATCATCAGCAGCGGCACGTAGATGACGGGAATCGCGTAGGTGGCGCCGAACAATCCTGCGTGGGCAGGGAGGTCGGCCTGGATGGCGAGGTAATAGTCGACGACGAGGTCGACCGTTCCGACGACATTAAAGGCGACGACGAACAGCCAGAAGAGCTGGCGTATCCGCACCGTGAGCAGCGCAAGGAGGGCCAGCACCCCGGTTGCGAAGTCGCCATAGGCGGCAAAGGTGGCGAAGCTTGCGGCAGATCAGGGCTGACGACGCCCGGAAGGATGAAGACGAGCCCAAAGAAGCGGAAGCTGTGCAGCGTGGCGATAGCGCGCTGCGCCGCGACCCGGTCCATCGAGCTGAGCCAGGGCCAGATGTACGCACCGAAGCAAAGCAGCCACGCAACATAGCCCAGAACGAGATGCGTCTGGAAAAGGGGTTCCGTCGACATTGTAGTCTCCTGTCAGCTGTTGATCGACGCGGCCTCGAACACCGCGGTCAGGATGCCGAGCCGGCCTTCCATGAGATTTCGTCCCAGATTGGCTGCAAGCTCGGCGAAGTCCGGTCCCATCACCACGCCGAGATTTGGCGAAGGCGGCGGACCCGACGCACGCAACTGCGCGAACCAGGCCTTGGCGACCTCGGTGTCGTCTTGCCATGCCAGCATGCGGAAGCCGGCCGGTTCGATCGCCTCACGCGTCGCGTCGATCGTCAGCAGGAAGCTCGTCGCCGGCGTCCGCGCCCAGGGAAGCGGATAGTGCGGCTCGCCGCCGCCCAGCACGACGTCAAAGGTGGCAAACCTGCCGCCTGATTTCAGCACGCGCCGAATCTCGCGGTAGAGCCGTGCCCGGCCGGAGATGTTCATCGCCACATGCTGCAGCAGCACGATGTCGAAACGGCCGTCATCGAAGGGAAGCTCCAGGGCGTTGGCGGCCTGGAACGACAATTGCCCGTTCTGTCCCGTGCGCTCGGTCAGATAGCGCGCGGCATCGACGAAGGGCTCGCTGAGATCCACGCCGGTAACCTGACAGCCATAGGTCGCGGCCAGGAAGCGCGCCGGGCCGCCGATACCCGAGCCTACGTCCAGGACCGACATTCCCGTGGTGATATCAGCCAATTGGGCAAGCTCGGCGGTCGCGGCAAGCCCACGGGTGTGAAACTGGTCGAGGGTACCCAATTGCTGCGGCGTGAGAAGCTGATCCTCCGGGCCGAGAGCAGCCAGTACCGTCTTCAGCCGCTCAGTCAGGCCGGTCGCGTGATAATGGTTGCGCACGCCATCAAGTCCATCGGTCATAGCAGGTCTCCAAGGTTCAGCCCTTACTTAAACCCGCTTCCTTAGTTCAACTATCCGCTATAATAACAACAGGCTATGAAGCACAGCTACACAGTTCGGCATGGGGCGCTTGAGGGCGTCGAGGTGTTCCTGGCTGTCGCCAGGCGCCGCAACTTCCGCCGCGCCGCCGCCGATCTCGGCGTGACACCGTCTGCCGTGAGCCAGGCGGTGCGCGCGCTGGAAGCCCGCATGGGTGCGGCGCTGTTTGTCCGCACGACGCGCAGCGTCGGTCTGACCGAAGCCGGGCAGCGGTTCCTCGACCGCGCCGGCCCTGCCTTCGAGGAGATCGTCGCCGCAGGCGAGGCCGCGCGCGATGTCGGCCAGCGGCCAACCGGCCTGCTGCGCCTGTCAGTGCCGCGCGCCGTCGTGCCATTGATCCTGGAGCCGGTGATCGCGTCTTTCTGCCAGGCCTATCCCGAAGTCGAACTGGAGATCGCCGCGAGTGACGAGATGGTCGATCTGGCGACCGGCGGGTTCGATGCCGGCATTCGCCTCGGCCAGTTCATTGCCACCGACATGGTCGCGGTGCGGCTGACCCCGTCATTCTCGTTCGTGGTCGTCGGCAGCCCTGACTATCTCGAGCGCCACGGCCGCCCCGAGCGTGTCGACGATCTGCGCCACCACGCCTGCTTACGCTTGCGCCGTTCGAATGGCGCCATTGCGCCCTGGACCTTCGTCGACGGTAACGAGGCGATCGAGGCCATGGTTTCAGGCCCGCTGATCGCGCATGACTATCCAACGCTGCTCGGGGCCGCGATGCGGGGGATCGGGTTGGCGCAGATCCCTCGGCCCGTCGCCGAAGGTCCGATAGGCCAGGGAAAACTCGAGCCTGTCCTAGACGACATCGCGGCGACGACGCCGGGCGTCTTCCTCTACCATCCCGGCAAGCGCCAGATCCTGCCCAAGCTGCGCGCCTTCATCGACCACCTCAAATCCGCTGTCTGAGGCAACGAAGGATGCCGCCCCCTGGCGCTTCGATTGCACCAAAGCTCTCATGGTATAAATATCAGAAATACATAAGTAAAAAATACTACAAGATGGACTATTCCGGTCAAGAACGTCGTTCTTTCAGTGCTGAAGCTTACATTGCATATGAAAAGCGCCAAGACCAAAAGGGCCGCATCAGCAGCCGGCAGCCCCAGGGTCAGTCCTCTCCCCGTCAGCAGGCTGGCGGCTGCGACTCCCGGTATGGTCAGGCCGATCGTGGCGCAAGCCGAACCCATCGCGACATTCAAGCCGCGCTGCAGCTCGTTGTTGAGTGAAGCGCGCACCGCCGAAATGGCTTCCGGCATCAACACCAGCCCCGCGATCATTGCCCCGACGATGCTGTCAGCCTGGGTCACCTGGTAGGCAACGAGCGTATCTTCGACGCTTGCCGCGACCTGCTCGGCGAGCATGACAATTCCGATCAGCCCGGCCATCAGCAGCAGAGCGCTGGCAGAGATGTTCTCGTGAGGGGCAGCGCACACCGAAACGTCGTGTGGTTGTCCCTGGGTAAAGTCTTCCCGGTGCCGGACGGTCTGCGCGAACACGAAGCTTGCATAGAGCAGCACTGAAAGGACGCTGACGAGACCAAGTTGGGCTGCCGAAAAGGTGCCTGGATCCGTGGTCTGGGTGTAGGTCGGCAGAATAAGCGTCATGACGGTCAGCGCGGCCAGAACCGCCAGATAGGCACTGGTCCCTTGCCGCACGATGGCCTGCTTGCGATGACGCCAGCCGCCAAACGCGAGACACATGCCGACAACACCGGTGGATGTGATCATCACCGTCGAGAAGACGGACTCCCGTGCCAGCGTCGGGTTGTTCTCTCCATGCAGCATCATGGAAACAATGATCGACACTTCGATTGCCGTGACCGCAAACGTCAGCACCAGCGTGCCGTACGGCTCCCCTACCCGCCGAGCTACCGCCTCGGCGTGGTCAAGCACCACGAAAATGGTGACGAACATGATTGCACACGACAGCGCACCGACAAGGATCCGGGTGCTCGGCGAACCTACGTCTACCGACAGTCCGCTGGCTCTCACTGCGACGGCCATTGCCAGCGCAGCGAGGGGCATCGCGTAGGAAATCGCCGATCGTCCGAAACCAGTCATTCAAGCCCCCATGTGTTTCTGCGAACCTTGCGGAAAGCCTGTGGGGAGCGCCTCAGCCAATGTCATCGCAAAGCCGGCAAGCCCATCGCCCCAGCGTTCGACCCCGGCAAACGACACCGACCCGCGACTCCTGAAGATGCCGCAAGGTCGCGCGACCTTGGCATTATTGAGCGCAACGACAAAATCGAGGCGCCCACCCCTCACGCCGTCTTCTGCGTCACCAGCCCGAGCTCCTCCACCATCGCCTCGCGCATCAAAAATTTCTGCGGCTTGCCGGTCACCGTCATCGGCAATTCGCTGCGGAAGCGGATGTGGCGGGGGATCTTGTAGTGGGCGATCTGGCCAGCGCAGAAGTTCTTGATCTCCTGCTCAGTGGCTATCTGGTTGGGTTTGAGCACGATCCAGGCGCACAGCTCCTCGCCATATTTGGCGTCGGGAATGCCGAACACCTGCACTTCCCGGACCTTGGGATGGCGGTAGAGGAATTCCTCGACCTCTCTGGGGTAGACGTTCTCGCCGCCGCGGATGACCATGTCCTTGACGCGGCCGACGATGTTGCAATAGCCCTCTGCGTCTATTGTTGCGAGGTCTCCGGTGTGCATCCAACCGTCGCTGTCGATCGCTTCGCGAGTCTTGTCCTCGTCGCCCCAATAGCCCTTCATCACGGAATAGCCGCGCGTGCACAGTTCGCCCGGCGCGCCGACGGCAACCGTGACGCCATCGGCATCGATGGCCTTGACTTCGACATGCGGGTGGATGCGGCCGACGGTCGAGACGCGTTTTTCCAGGGGATCGTCGACGCCGCTCTGGAACGACACCGGGCTGGTCTCGGTCATGCCGTAGGCGATGGTCACCTCCGACATATGCATCAGCGACACCACCTTCTTCATGACCTCGATCGGGCATGGCGAGCCAGCCATGATGCCGGTGCGCAGGCTGGAGAGGTCGAAGGTCGCGAAATCCGCATGATCGAGCATGCCGACGAACATGGTCGGCACGCCGTAGAGGCCGGTGCAGCGTTCCTGCGCCACGGCTTTCAGTGTGGCGCCGGGGTCGAAGCCCTCGCCCGGGAAAACCATCGTCGCGCCCTTCGACACGCAGCCCATCGTGCCCATCGACATGCCGAAGCAATGATAAAGCGGCACCGGGATGCAGAGCCGGTCGTCGACGGTGAGCTTGATCGCCGAGGTGACGAAATTGCCGTTGTTGACGATGTTGTGGTGCGTCAGCGTCGCGCCTTTCGGCGCGCCCGTCGTGCCCGAGGTGAACTGGATGTTGATCGCGTCGTTCGGCTTCAGCCCCTCGGAAATGCGGTCGAGGCTGTCATGCTCGTCGCGGCCGGCCATGGCCAGCACGTCGGCGAAATTGAACATGCCTGGCGAGTTGTCCTCGCCCATGCGGATGACGATCTTCAGATCAGGCAATTTTTGCGCCTTGAGCTTGCCCGGCGTGGCCTTCGTGATCTCCGGCGCCAGCGTCTCGATCATGCCGAGATAGTCCGAGGTCTTGAAGCTGGCCGCGGTGACGAGCGCCTTGCAGCCGACCTTGTTCAGCGCATAGTCCAACTCGGTCAGCCGATAGGCCGGGTTGATGTTGACCAGGATCAGGCCGATGCGGGCGGTGGCGAACTGCGTCACCAGCCATTCCCAGCGGTTGGGCGACCAGATACCGACGCGGTCGCCTTTTTCGAGGCCCAGCGCCAGGAAGCCGGCGGCGAGCGCGTCCACCGTGTCCGACAGTTCGCTCCAGGTGAAGCGCTTGTCCTGGCCGACAAAGACGGCGGCATCTTGCGTGGCGTATCTGCTGGCGGTGTCTGAGAAAAGCGCAGGGATTGTCTTGTCGAACAGCGGCACCTTGCGCTCGCCGGAGACATGCGCCCTGCCATCGACGGGTGCGATAAAGACGTTGCCGGCGCGCGCGCCGCGGCCGCGCAGATTGGTGGCGTTCTTCAGCTCGTCGAGATTGACCGGCATCGCTGTTTCCTCCCAGGCGCGCCCAAGTCTATCAGCCCGGCGGGGCAGTGGAAATCCTGTCGATGGTCGATCCCTCCCCCTCGAGGGGAGGGTGGACAGCCGCCGAAGGCGGATGGACGGGTGGGGTCCTTGCGGCAGTGCTCGACGTGGGACGACCCCACCGCCTCGCTTCGCGAGGCACCCTCCCCTCAAGGAGGAGGGAGGGCACTCATCTTCGTGATGATGTCGCGCAAGATGGCTTCATCGCCTGCGGCCCGAGCTTTCTTCGACGCCACCAGACAGGCCTGCGACCTCAGCACCACGCCGTCGCCCAGCACCTTGAGATGATTGGCGCGCAGCGTCGAGCCGGTGCTGGTGATGTCGACGATGACGTCGGCAAGGCCGGCCGCCGGCGCGCCTTCGGTGGCGCCTAGGCTTTCGACAATGCGATAGACCTGGATGCCATGTTTCTGCGAGAAGAATTGCTGCGTCAGCCGCCAGTATTTGGTGGCGATGCGCAACCGTCTTCCATGGCGCTGGCGGAAATCGGCGGCGACATCGTCGAGATCGGCCATGGTGTCGACATCGAGCCAGATTTCGGGCACCGCGACCACGACATCGGCATGGCCGAAGCCGAGACGGGCGACGATTTCCGCGCGGGCTTCCCAGTCGGCGAGGTTTTCGCGGACCAGGTCCTCGCCGGTGATGCCGAGATCGACCGCGCCCTGGCCGATTTCGCCCGATATTTCCGAAGCCGACAGGAAGGCGACATCGACATTGTCCAGGCCCTCGACGCGGGCGTGATATTTGCGCTCGTCGCCGGGCAGGCTGATGGCGAGGCCGGCTTTGGCCAGCACCTCCAGAGCCTGCTCCTTGAGCCGGCCTTTCGACGGGATCGCCAGCGTGATCATGGTGCCGTCTCCCGCAACGCCTCGATGCGGTCGAGCCAGACGGAAAAACCGACGCCGGGAATTGCGGTCTTCGCACCAAGCAACGTCAGCAGCCGGTCGTAGCGGCCGCCACCAGCCAAAGGCCGCTCGCCGCCTTGCGCCGCGATTTCGAAGACCACGCCGGTGTAGTAATCGAGCGGACGGCCGAAGGCTGCATCGTAGCGGATTTTTGCAGCCGGCAAGCCATGCGCCTCGATGGCCTGCGCGCGGGCGGCGAACTTTTCCAGCGCCGCACCCAGCGAAAGCCCGGCGCCGGCGGCGAACGTCTCCAGCGCCTGCGCCGCGCCATCGAGCGGCACGTCGATGGCCAGAAAAGTCTTCAGCGCCGCGAAGGCCTCGTTCGACAGCCGCACGCTTCGCAATTCGGCTTTCTCGATCAATCGCCGCGCAATGTCGGCTGGCGCGCGTCCGCCGGAGGCAGACAGGCCCGCTTCCTCCATGCCACTGGTGATGTGGGCCGAGAGACCTTCCAGATCACCGTCAAGCACAAGGGTCGCGACTTCGCCGGAGAGCTGGCTGTTGCGCGGCGGGTTGGCGAGATCGGCAAGTGCCGCCTGCAGCATCGGTGCCGAGCCGAAGGCGCGCGCCAGCCGCATGCGCCAGCCGCGCGGCAGGCCAAGGGCTGCGAGCACCGCCTCGAAAATGGTCTGGTCGCCAAGGGTGATCGCCAGGGCCTGACCTGGGAGCACCAGCGCCAGCAGCGCATGCGCGTCGGCCACGGAACGGGCGTCGGCTTGCGCCGTATCGCGGTCGCCGAGATCCTCGATGCCGGCCTGGAAGAATTCATTGCCGCCTTCGCGACGCTGGCGAAACACCTCGCCCAGATAGGAATAACGGCGCGGCGTGCCGGCCTGCGAGCTTATGTGGTCAAGGCAGACCGGAATGGTGAATTCCGGCCGCAGGCACAATGTCTGCCCGGTCTCGCTTTCGGTGAGGAAAATGCGGCGGCGCAGATCTTCGCCGGCCATGTCGAGGAACGGGTCCGCCGGCTGCAGGATGGCAACTTCGACAGCGTGGGTGTTGCGCGTGGCGAAGAGACTGGTGATGTCGGCTGATATTGTGGGATAGCGGGAGGTCATATGCTACGCCCTTCCCTTCTCCCCTTGTGGGAGAAGGTGGATCGGCGCGCAGCGCCGAGACGGATGAGGGGTGGGTGCCGGAATGGAACGTTGGCGTTCCCTGGAACACCCCTCATCCGACCTCGCTTCGCGAGGCCACCTTCTTCCACAAGGGGAGAAGGGAAGGGTGGCGCCTTACTTGCCACGCGCCCGCTCCTTAGCGAGGGCTGCCAACCGCCGTTTAATTGTCGAAACCATTTTCGATCTTGGAACTTCAAATTGGCCCGGTCGAATTTCCTTCCACATTGCATTGTCCGAGATAGATGACGACAAGCTCTTGCCTTCAGCCATATCTTTTATCTGAACAACTTTTCTTCTTCGTTCGTCCGAGCCTTCTACGACAACGAAGCGTGACTTGCGTCGATCAGCGTACTTAAATTGAGCATTAACACCCGATCCGCCCAGATACATTTCGGAGCGGATGCCAGCGGCGCGGAGTTCGGACACCATCTTCTGGTAGCGGCCGAGGCTTTCCGTGTCCTTGTCCATCACCAGCACGACGACCGGTGCGATCACATCGGCGCTGTCCAGTTTGCCGAGGTTCTTCAGCGCCGTCATCAGCCTGGAGACGCCGATGGAGAAACCCGTCGCCGGTACGGGCTCGCCCCGGAAGCGCGAGACCAGGCCGTCATAGCGCCCGCCACCGCCGACCGAACCGAAGCGCACGATCTGGCCGTCCTCATTGGGAATCTCGGCCAGCAGTTCGGCTTCGAAGACAGGACCGGTATAGTATTCGAGGCCGCGCACGACCGAGGGGTCAATTTTTACACGATCTGAATAACCCGCTGCATGGACGAGTGAGGCGATCATCGACAGCTCACTATACCCGGCTACGCAAGGCCCAACTCCCATTTCAGCATCGATGAACGGCAACGCCATGAAACTGTTATTGCCAAACTTGTTAATGAGACGGTCCAAAGCTGCCTTATCGAGGTCTAATGGAAGTGCGGGAGGCGCAATGCATCGCGCTACTTCGGCGATCTGATCATCGTTTAAATCCGCACCCTTGGTAAAGTCGCCACTGTCGTCCCGTCGCCCTCCACCAAGCAATAGACGAACGCCCTCAATGCCCAGCTTATCAAGTTTATCGATGGCCCGAAGCACTGTGAGCCGGCGTCCGACATTTTGATCCCCGCCAAGACTGATAGCTTCAAGAACACCGTCCAGCACCTTGCGGTTATTGACCCGGATAACGTAGTCACCCCTCTTGATGCCCAGCGCCTCCATGACGTCCGCCATCATCATGCACATTTCTGCATCAGCGGCGGCGCCGCCAATCCCACCCGGCGTGCCGATCGTGTCGGCGTCGAACTGCATGAACTGGCGGAAGCGGCCGGGGCCGGGCTTCTCGTTGCGGAACACCCAGCCGGAACGATAGCTACGATAGGGCTTTGGCAGGCGCTCATAATTCTCGGCGACAAAGCGCGCGGTCGGCGCGGTCAGGTCGTAGCGCAGCGACAGCCACTGGTCGTCATCGTCCTGGAACGAGAACACGCCTTCGTTCGGCCGGTCCTGGTCGGGCAAGAATTTGCCGAGCGCATCGGTGTATTCGATCAGCGGCTGGTCGGCCGGTTCGAACCCATAGAGCTCATAGACCGAGCGGATCGTCGCCATCATCTTTTCGACGGCGCGGATGTCTTCGGCGCTGCGGTCAGCAAAACCGCGCGGCAGCCGCGCTTTCGTCTTTTCGGATTTGTCGGCCATGAGATGAGCACCTGGTGTTTCGTTGCTTCGTGGCGCGGTAAATTTACCGCGTTCCACAGCGCGCGTTTCCTAACCGATGCAGCCCGGAGCGGCAAGGGTTAGCCCCTCGCACCTCGCACGACGGCAGCAGGGGGAGCCGAACCTCCTTGAAACAAAAACGCACCGAAAATGAAACAATCCCGCCATCAGCGCGGCATCGTGCCGACACAATCGCGGCCGATATAGCGCAGGATATGAAGGGGTTCGGGACATGACCAGCGCAGCAAAATTCCATGCCAACAGCGATGCCGGCGAATTGCCAGCACGGCTGCGCCCGGCGGACACCCATGCGCCGAAAATGGTCGGCCAGGCTGCCGGCCCGTTCGACGTACCGGCAGACACCGGCAAGGGGTCTTCCCTGCGCGACGCGTTGGTGACCGGCCTGCTGGTGATCTATCCAACGGTGGCCACGGTGGCGGCGATCGTCGCCGGGCTTTTCCTGGCCAGCGCCAACGGCACCTGAAACTGCCGCTTCGTCGGGTTCCATATTGTCTTGATTGGGGGATTGAGCATGCGACTGGGCTACGCATACGCGCTTGGCTGCTCGCTTCTACTGGGAGCATCCAATGCGGCCAGCGCTGCTGGCTGCAAGCCGGGCGAGGCCGGCCTTGCCGGCCATTACTATCTGCGCGGCGTCATGGAGGTCGGCTCCGAGCTGCTGCTCAGGAAAGACGGCAGCTTCGAATTCATGCTGGCCTACGGCGCCAACGATCAGTACGGCAAGGGCTGCTGGCTGAAGAAGGGATCTACCGTCGAAGTCATCCCGGCCGGGCGCAGTTCGGCATCGACGCATCACACGCCCGACGACAGCGGTTTTGGCGGCCTGGTGCTGACCATTTCCGGCCGCAGCCTGGTGTGGGACATCAATGGCAGCGGGCACAAGGGACGGTTCGAGAAGTGAACCCTACTTCGGCCGTTTGAAAGCCTTCCGTTCCTTCTCGACCTCCTTGCGGCAGACACAGCCCTCGAGATGGTCGTTGACCAGGCCCATGGCCTGCATGAAGGCGTAGACCGTGGTCGGGCCGACGAAACTCCAGCCGCGCTTCTTCAATTCCTTCGAAATCCGGGTCGAAACCGCCGTCGTCGGGTTGGCTCGCAGATGCGCGAGGTCGACGATCGCAGGCCGCTCCGCCTTGCCGGGTTCGAACTTCCAGAACCAGGCGGCGAGCGAGCCGAACTCGTCGACCATCTCGCGGGCGCGCTTGGCGTTGTTGATGGTCGACACTATCTTGCCGCGATGGCGGATGATGCCGGCATTGCCAAGCAGGCGCTCGACATCCTTGTCGGTGAAAGCGGCGACCTTGTCGAAATCGAAGCCGGCGAAGGCCTCGCGAAAATTCTCGCGCTTGCGCAGGATGGTCAGCCACGACAGGCCCGACTGAAACCCTTCGAGGCAGATCTTTTCGAACAGCCTGCGGTCGTCGGCCATCGGCCGGCCCCATTCGTGGTCGTGATAGTGCAGATAGTCGGGCAGATTGCCGTGCCAGAAGCAGCGCGCGACACCGTCGGGACCGGCAAGCAGGCCGGTGTTTTCATTGCTCATTCGCAAAAATCCATCCGTTAACGCGCTTTTGCGCGGCATTTACTGTGGCTTTACCAGATTCCTGAACCCGGCGGTAACCACACCAAAAGGTTTACTGACACTTCCGCATTTTACGCATTCCGATTCATGTTTCGGTTGCTGCTTGCACGCCAATGATCGCTGAACCGGGGAGCGTTTCCACCCGGTTGTATCAAGACGATCAAGGTGCGTTCCCGATGAAGAGAGTTTTGTTTTCCGTGCTCGGCGCCGTGGCTGTGTTTGCCGGCGTCACGCCCGCAGCCGCTGGCGACCGTTATGCCGACAGGCCGCCGGTGATGGTGAGCCCCGACCTTTCCGCCCCATGGGTGCTGCAGCTTGGCAAAGCGCCCGGCATCGTGCGGCAAAACCGCCAAATCGTGCAGCAGCAGCCGCGCCTGCGCTATGCGCAACCGGCGCAGCCAGACCGCGTGCAGACGGCGGCCGTGCAGGCACCGGCCAAGCGCATGGTCATGCGCCCACAGATCAACCCGGTCTACCTGCCTCAGGAAGTCGCCTATGACGGCCCGCAGAAGCCGGGCACGATCGTCATCGACACGACGCAGAATTTCCTCTTCCTGATCGAGAAGAACGGCAAGGCACGGCGCTACGGCGTCGGCACCGGCAAGCCCGGCTTCGAATGGTCGGGCACGCACAAGATCACCAACAAGCGCGAGTGGCCGGACTGGCGCCCGCCGGCGCAGATGATCAAGCGCGAGGCCGCCAAGGGCCGCTATCTGCCGACCTATCTGGCCGGCGGCATGGAAAATCCGCTCGGCGCGCGTGCGCTCTATCTCGGCACCACCGAATACCGCATCCACGGCACCAACCAGCCATGGACGATCGGCGGCGCGGTGTCGTCGGGCTGCATCCGCATGCGCAATGAGGACGTGGTCGACCTCTATGAACGGGTCAATGTCGGAACCACGGTCGAGGTGATATAGTTCGAATTGCGAATCACTTGGCCGGCAAAGCATTGAGCTTTTCAAGGCCAGTCTGGAGATAACGGGGGACGGGCCGTATGGGGATGCGGTCGGTCAAGAAGGGCGGCACGGGAAACCGCGCTGCCCTTCTTTTTGATCGGCGGCCAGTGCCTGCGACATGGCCCCGCGTCGTTGCGTCGCGCAGAAGGCATGGCGGTTCGCTTTCGTGCTGCCATTTTCGACGGTCTTTTGCTATGTCGGCGCCAACGCAAGAAAAGAGTCCACCCCATGTCCCTGACCGACGACAGCCGCTATCTCAAGGGCGGCCCGGTAGCCCAGCGCATCATCGCCGCCGTGCGCGAGGATGCGGCAATTGCCAAAGCCGAAGGTTTTCCGCCCAAGCTGATCTCGATCACCGTCGGCGATACCGATGCCGTGGATGTCTATGTGCGCAACCAGCGCGCCAAGGCTCAGCTTGCCGGCATCGATTTCGAGGAACGGCGTTTCCCCGCCACCATCACGTCGGGTGAACTGGAAGCCGCCATCCACGGCCTGAACGCCGATCCGCGTGTCACCGGCATCATCATCCAGCGGCCGGTGCCCGCGCACATTCCGATCAGGACGCTGCAGGCGGCCGTGCATCCGCTCAAGGATGTCGAGGGCATGCATCCGGCCTCGATCGGCAACATCGTCTACAACCAGCTCGATCTGGCGCCCTGCACGGCGGCCGCCTCCGTCGAACTGCTCAAGGAAACCTGCCTCGATCTCAAGGGACTGGAGGTCGTGATCGTCGGCCATTCGGAAATCGTCGGCAAGCCGATCGCCTTCCTGCTGATGAGCGAAGGCGCGACGGTGACCGTCTGCCACCACATGACGCGGTCGGTCGCTGCCCATGCGCGCCGTGCCGACGCGCTGTTCGTTGCCGTCGGCAAGCCGCGGCTGATCAAGGCCGACATGGTGAAGCCAGGTGCCGCCGTCATCGACATCGGCATCAATTCCGAGATCGGCCCGGACGGTACGAGCCGCATCGTCGGCGACGTCGACACTGAAAGCGTGCGCGAGGTTGCGTCCTGGATCACGCCGGTGCCGGGCGGCGTTGGCCCGATCACGGTGGCGATCCTGCTGCGCAACACGATGGTGGCGCTCAGCCGCCAGCGCGCGCTCTACGAGGCGACCTACGGCACCGCGGACAGGCTCGCGGCGGAGTAAGCGTTTTCGTCAGGTGTATTGAGGCACATGGCATGTGATCCGGGATTCTTCGTCCCAGAACACATAAAGTATGCCGCCGCTGCCCCAGAAGAAGCCCGCCAGTGAATCGAACTGCAGAAGAAATTTCATTTCCCGATCCGTTCCGGGAACCAACGGAAATTGCGGCCCTTGAACCCATGACGGCAGCCCGCCAAGCCGGAAGAGATTTTGCCTTGAATTGCTGGTTCCATACGACTGCCTGAGCCAGCGCTGAGGCGTCCGCGCTAGCCGGGCGATGCTCTTCCAGGTCGCTGGTTCGGATGTGAAGTCATTGTGGGAATGGAACGGAGCCACCGGTGTCGGTACTCCAGTGACATCGTGGGAATAGTAGGTCGGTTCAAGAGAATCGGCGCAAGTCTCAAGGCGGAGCCGAGGAAGTGCCCCTCCCTTGCCTCTCAGATCGTCCAGGGTAACGAGATGCACCAGCGTGTTACCGCAAGCGGGACAGGTGGTCGTCCCCTCGCCACCAATCGCAAATGGCGCTTCGGCTGCCGGCAAGTGCCAAGTGGGATGGTTGCGATGTGTCGGAAAAGACATGTCGCTCGGGGTGCCCCCCTCAAAGATGAAGTGATGGCATGCAGGCGGCGAACGAGGATCATCATGCGTCTGCCAATCCACGAAATCGGGAATGCTGCCCAAGGTGCTGTCTGGAAACAATTCCGGCACCTGCAAGGCGACGTGAGCCAGCAGATCCTCGACATCCTTTCCGCGTTTCACTTCTCCTTGCAGGAAAAATGCCAGACGAGCCAGATGCGCGTCGTCGAGAAACGAAACTGCATCTTCGATCAGATTGGTCTGGTGAACGTCAGCTTCGATGGTCGCCTTTATCAGTGCAACAGGAATTCGGACCCGTCTTTGAGGTGCCGGGTGACGATTGCCGAACAGTCTTCATAACGTGCCCGGGCTGTGTCACGCGGCGTCTTCGACAGCAGCCGAACGACGGTTTCAATCTCTAGCAATTCTGTATCAGACATCGCCTCATTCTCATGGGCGAATGCATATCAATCAACTCATTCTTGGTGGTTCGCCGCCATAAGCCCAGTCGAGCAGCTTGATAGTGTGCACGACCGGCAGCTTCGCGGCCGACGCGATCTGCGTGATGCAGCCGATGTTGCCGGTGGCGACGATTTCTGCACCTGTCGCCTCGATGTTTTTCACCTTGCGATCGCGCAGCTTGGCCGAAATCTCGGATTGCAGGATGTTGTAGGTGCCGGCCGAGCCGCAGCACAGATGGCCCTCGCGCGGCTCGCGCACGATGAAGCCGGCTTTGGTCAGCAACTCCTTCGGCTGGCGGATGATCTTCTGGCCGTGCTGCATGGAACAGGCCGAGTGATAGGCAACGACCGTGCCTGGCTTGCGCACTGGCTCGGGCATGTCGAAAGCCGCCAGATATTCGGTGATGTCCTTGGCCAGAGCCGACACGCGTGCAGCCTTGTCGGCATAGGCCGGATCGAGCCGCAGCATGAAGCCGTAGTCCTTGATCGTCGTGCCGCAGCCGGATGCGGTGATGATGATGGCGTCGAGCCCGCCTTGGTCGATGGCGCGCGTCCAGGCGTCGACATTTTGTCTCGCCGAGGCAAGGGCTGCCTGCTCCCGCCCCATATGATGGACCAATGCGCCGCAGCAGCCCTCGCCCGGCGGCACCACGACCTCGACGCCGAGGCGTGTGAGCAGTGAAATCGTCGTGTCGTTGATGGCGGGATCAAGCACCGACTGTGCGCAGCCGGTAAGGATGGCGATGCGGCCTTTCTTGGCCCCCTGCCCCGCATGGACGCCGGGCGAAGCCATCGGCGATGCCGCTGGGATCGAGGCCGGCGCGAGCTTGAGCATCGCGCCGAGCGGCTTCAGCGCCGGGACCTTGTCGAACAGGCCGATGAATGGCTTGCCCAGGCTCGCCAGTTTGAGAGCGGCACGAAAACGCGTGGGATAGGGCAGCACGAAGGCCAGCATGGTGCGGGTCAGGCGGTCGAGCAGCGGCCGTTTGTAGGTTTCCTGGATATGGGCACGAGCATGATCGACCAGATGCATGTAATTGACGCCCGACGGGCATGTCGTCATGCAGGCCAAGCACGACAGGCAGCGGTCGATATGGGTGACGATCTCCTTGTCGGCCGGACGGCCGTTTTCCAGCATGTCCTTGATCAAATAGATGCGCCCGCGCGGCGAATCCAACTCGTTGCCGAGCGTCACATAGGTCGGACAAGTGGCGGTGCAGAAACCGCAATGCACGCATTTGCGCAGAATCTTTTCCGATTCCGCGACGTGGGGATCGGCAAGCTGGGCGGATGAGAAATTCGTCTGCATCGCTGATGTCCTAGGCCATGCGGCCGGGATTGAGGATGTTCTTTGGGTCGAATTCCTGCTTCAGCCGCTGGCTGAGCGCGGCCAGCGCCGGCGGCTGCGGCTCGAACACCGGCAGGGCGGCACGATGGGCGGGTGCGGCGCGCACCAGCGTCGCATGACCGCCGCCATGTTTGCGCAACAGGCCGCGCAGCAAAGCGGCTTCCGGATCGCCCTCTTCCATGCGCAGCCACACCAGCCCACCCTGCCAGTCATAGAAAGCGCTGACGGCGGCCTGCATACGCAGGGTCAGCACCATCTGGTGGCCTTGGGCAGGTGTCATCGACACGCGCCAGACCGGTTTTTCGCTGCCGTCGGCAAAAGGCCTGATATCGCGCACATCGCGCCAGATCAGCCGTGAAGCCTCGCCCGAAATCTCCTCCAGCGGCCCGGCCTTGCCGAGCAGCGTCTTCAGCGCGGCGATGCGATAGGCGACCGACGGGCCAAAACCTTCGACGCGCAGCAGCGTGGCCGCTTCGCTGCCGAGCGCACCGCCGGCGACACGCGCGGCAATGCGCTCCGGCAGATGGGCAGCGCTCGACACTTCGGCACTCGAGCCGAGCGCCAAGGCCATGGCAGTGGCGGCCGCGTCGTCGAGCAGCTCACGGATCGCGAGCGTGACTTCCGTCTCCGCAGCAGGCAGCACCTTGAAGGTGACGTCGGTGAAAACGGCCAGCGTGCCCCAGCTGTTGGCCATCAGCTTCGACATGTCATAGCCGGTGACGTTCTTGACCACGCGGCCGCCCGACTTGAAGGCTTCGCCACGGCCGGACACGACATTGATGCCGAGGATATGATCGCGCGCCGCACCGGCCTTCAGCCGACGCGGACCGGAGAGGTTGGCGCCAAGCACGCCGCCGATCGTGCCTTTGCCGGGCTCGCCGGCGAGCAGCGGGCCGTAATCCATCGGCTCGAACGCCAGCTGCTGGCCGTTTTCCGCCAGCAGTTTTTCGATCTCGGCCAGCGGCGTGCCGGCCTTTGCCGACAGCACCAGTTCGGCGGGCTCGTAGAGCGTGACGCCGGTGAGCTTCGACAGGTCGAGCGTATGCTCCGTCTGCAGCGGACGGCCAATGCCGCGCTTGGAGCCGTGACCGATAATTTCGAGCGGCGAGCCTTCCGCCACCGCCCAGGCAACGGAGGACAGGACTTCGTCTGACGTGGTCGGGGTGAAAGTCGTCAAAGCCTGTGCTCCCTGAGCTTTTCGAGCACGGCTTCGCCCCTCGGCGACAGCCGGTAACCGACATCGAGGCTCTCGGTCAGGGCGAATTCCTTGAGCTTGCGGACATCCTGTTTGAACTTCAGTGTTTCAACGCCGGCCATCGCAGCCAAATCAGCCGCACGCACTTCCGGATGAGCGCCGATCGTCCGCAGGATCGACGGGAAGTAGCCGGGTGCCGTTTTGTCCCAGCGCGCAAAACGTGCAGTCAGCGCATGCCAGTCCGCCTCGGACAGCAAAGCCTCGCCGCGCAAGGTGGCGCGCTCGTCGGGCTCGATGCCCTTGAGTTCGATGCGATAGACCCGGATGCCGTCATCGGGCCCAAGCATCTCCTGAAGGGCTGCAAGCGTCGGAAAGCCGGCCGCGATCGCGTCTTTTTCCGTCAGTGCGGACATGTCCACGATCGCGATATCGCCGATCAGCACGACGCCCGAAGCCGTCCGGATGCGCCCGCCAGCCTTTACCGTCGGCCGCTTCCAACGGCGAAAGGCGAGCGTCACTTCCTTGCGCGCAATCTTGTCCAGCGAGGATTGTTTGAACAGCACGCTCAGGCCCCACTTGGGAATGCGGTGATGCCTATGCCCGACGCAAGTTCGGATATCCCGAGTTCCTTGGCGCCCCCCTCTGTCCTGCCGGACATCTCCCCCTCAAGGGGGGAGATCGGATGTCGCATATGGCTTCGCCAATCTTCATTGGTGACGAAAGGGCGAGGCGCGGAAGCTGCCAATCTCCCCCCTTGAGGGGGAGATGTCCGGCAGGACAGAGGGGGGTGTTCACGCGCCGACATATCCCTCAAAACCTCGGAATGTCCGGAAACGCCACCTGCCCCCGGTGCACGTGCATGCGACCAAGCTCGGCGCAGCGGCGCAGCTGCGGGAACACCTTTCCCGGATTGAGCAGATGGTTGGGGTCGAAGGCGCATTTGACGCGCATCTGCTGGTCGAGATCGACCTGGTTGAACATTTCCCTCATCAGGTCGCGCTTCTCGACCCCAACCCCGTGTTCTCCGGTCAAGACGCCGCCGACCTTGACACAGAGCCGCAATATGTCGGCGCCAAAACTTTCGGCCTTGTCGAGTTCGCCCGGCACATTGGCATCGTAGAGGATCAGCGGGTGCAGATTGCCGTCGCCGGCGTGGAAGACATTGGCGACACCCAGACCATATTTCTCAGAGAGCTCGCGCATGCCTGCGAGCACGCGCGGCAGTTCCTTGCGCGGGATGGTGCCGTCCATGCAGTAATAGTCGGGCGAGATGCGGCCGACCGCGGGGAAGGCCGCCTTGCGGCCGGCCCAGAAGCTCAGCCGCTCCTGCTCGGATTGCGAGATGCGGCAGGTGGTCGAGCCGTTGCGGATGGCGATCGCCTCGACCGCGGTGATGAGATGATCGACCTCGACACCCGGCCCGTCGAGTTCGACGATCAGCAAGGCTTCGACATCGAGGGGATAGCCGGCATGGACGAAATCCTCGGCCGCATGGATCGCCGGCCGGTCCATCATTTCCATGCCGCCAGGGATGATGCCGGCGCCGATGATGTCGGCGACGCACTGGCCGCCCTGTTCGCTGGTCGGAAAGCCGATCAGCAGCGCGCGCGCCGTCTCCGGCTTCTTCAGGATGCGGACCGTGACCTCGGTGACGACGCCGAGCAGGCCTTCCGAGCCGGTCATCACGCCGAGCAGGTCGTAACCTTCGGCGTCGAGATGGCTGCCGCCGAGCCGCACCACCTCACCGTTCATCAGCACCATCTCGATGCCGAGCACATTGTTGGCGGTGAGGCCGTATTTCAGGCAGTGCACGCCGCCGGAATTTTCCGCGACATTGCCGCCGATCGAGCAGGCGATCTGGGAGGATGGATCGGGGGCGTAATAAAAGCCCTCCTGCTCGACGGCGGTGGTGATGCCGAGATTGGTGACGCCCGGCTGGGCAACGACGATGCGATTGGGGAAGTCGATCGCCAGGATGCGGTTGAAGCGGCTCATCACCAGCAGCACCGCGTCCTCCAGCGGCAGCGCGCCGCCCGACAGCGAGGTGCCGGAGCCGCGCGGCACAACGCGGATGTTGCGGTCGTTGCAGTATTTCAGCACGCGGGAGACCTGAGCCACCGTTTCGGGCAGCACGACGACCAGCGGCAGTTGGCGATAGGCGGTCAGGCCATCGCTCTCGAAGGCGCGCATCTGGTTGGTCGCATCGACGACGCCCTCGCCCGGCACGATGATGCGCATGTCGGCGACAATCTCGTCGCGCCGGCGCAGCGTGGCGTCGTCTGGTTTCGGCATGGCCAAGCCGGACATCAGCAGCCTCATTTCGCTTGACTGGTCAAAATCTTTTACCAGTGAGGCGCATTCTTTGCAAACGCTACGGTGATGCGGCCTCCGGCATCAAGGTCGGGACAAGCTTCCGCAGCGGCAATCTGCCGCTATTCGCCGGGATGCTTCGCCGGTTCGGAATGCATCTGGCGTACGCGGCGCACGCCCCACCAGACCAGCAGGATGGCGACCGGCACCGAGGCGGCGGTGACGACTTCCGGCGCGAAGGCATGACCGAAGATAGAGGCGCCCTTGGCGACATAGCCGATGAGGCCGACGACATAGTAGGATACGGCGGCGACCGAGAGGCCTTCGACGGTCTGCTGCAGGCGCAGTTGCAGGCGGGCGCGGTTGTTCATCGAGGCGAGCAGGTCGCGGTTTTGCTTCTCGACCTCGACATCGACCCAGGTGCGCAGCAGCGTCGTGGCGCGGGTCAGTTTGCGCGACAGATTGGCCTGCCGCTCCTCGACCGAGCGGCAGGTGCGCATGGCAGGCGCAACGCGGCGCTGCAAAAACCCGCCCCAGGTGTCGTAGCCGGGCACGGCCTCTTCCTCCAGCGCTTCCAGCCGCTCGACGACGATGCCGTCATAGGCGCGGCTGGCGCCGAAGCGGTAAAGGCTGGAGGCGGCGTCTGCTTCCAGCTCGGCCGCCAGTTCGGTCAGGTCGGCGAGCAGCGTCTGGCTGTCACGGGTTTCGGCGACCTTCATTTCCAGCGTGGTCTGCGCCAGCCTGTCCTCGATGCGGCGGGCGCGGCCGGACAAGGTCAGGGCCAGCGGCAGGCCGAGCATGGCCAGCGTGCGGTAGGTTTCGATGTCGATCAGCCGCTGCGACAGCGCCCCGGTGCGCGCCGGCGTCAGGCCGCGATCGAGCACCAGGATGCGGGTCATGCCGTCGCCATCCTGGCGAAAATCGGTGACGATGGCCGCATTGCCGCGCTCGACCAGCGAATAGCACAGGCTGGTCGGGTCGAAAGCGGCGATCAGCCGCTCGCTCGTTTGCGTCCATTTGCGGATTTCGAGCCGGATGCCCGAAATGACGGTGCCCGGCGGCGAAAAGCCGTTGCCGAAGGGCGTATCCTCCTGCGTCCTGCCGCTTTCGGAAAGCGGCCCTTCCCACAGATAGGTCGAGAATTCCGTGTGCCGCTCCCAGCGCAGCGAGCCCTTGCCCCACTTCATGGCATGGTGACGCGCCTGACGGTCGGGGGCTGCAATGCCAAGACGCCGCGACAGTTCGGACAGCACGGCATGGTCGACGCCGGAGCCGCCCTCGGTCATGAAGGCAAGCTGCACCAGCACGCGCGGCTTTTCGATCAGCGGATGCGGCCTTGCATGGACCTCGCCCAGCGCGCCGGGCCGGCCCTCATGCGCGGGGAAGCCCATGACGCTGCCCTTGGCGCGCGGCTGGAACTCGAGATTGGACGGGTCGTCTGACACGGCTTGTCCCCCGGGTTTCTTTGAACCCTCTTTCTCTTGACCTTTTGGCAGTCGCGTCCCTCTAGAGCCAATAGCCAGGTGACGCAAACAGCAAAGTTTAGCCGAAGATGATATGGCGCCGGGCGGCGAAACCGACACGCTTCGACCAATTGGATAAATAATTTGACCAGTTGGCGACGCAGGCTTTATCCTGCGCGACACCGGTTCAATTCCCAGGCACAGCTGTTGAGCGACATTTTTTCCAGGATCGAGCATTCGCGCACCGCCGACGAGGTGGTGCAGCAGATCGAGAGCCTCATCCTCGAAGGCGTGCTGCGCACTGGTGACCGGCTGCCGGGCGAGCGCGAGCTGGCACGCCAGTTCGACGTGTCGCGGCCGATCCTGCGCGATGCGCTGAAGGCGCTCGAAGGGCGCGGGCTGCTGACGACCAAGGCCGGTGGCGGCACGCATGTCGCCGACATTATCGGCCAGCTGTTCACCAAGCCGGTGGCGGACCTGATCTCGATGCATCGCAAGGCGGTGGCCGACTATCTGGAGTACCGCCGCGAGATCGAAGGCATAGCCGCCGAATATGCAGCACGGCGCGCCACTCCGGAGGACCTTGCGCTGCTCGACCGCATTATGGCCCGCATGGACGAGGCGCACCGCACCGGCGATTTCGACGACGAGGCTGAAATCGACGTCGAGTTCCATCACGCGATCTGCGAATGCGCGCACAACATCCTGCTCTTGCACACGCTGCGCTCCTGCTATCGGCTTTTGTCGGAAGGCGTGTTCCAGAATCGGCTGCTGGTCTTCACCGTGCCCGGCGCGCGCGAGGCGCTGCTGGCGCAGCACAAGGCAATCCACGCCGCTGTCAAGGCCGGCGATCCGGCCGGCGCCCGCCAGGCGGCGATGGACCACATGACCTATGTCGAGCGGTCGATGGCCGAAGCCGAGCGCAGCGGCGACTGGCAACGCGTATCGCGGCTCAGGCTGCGGCAGCGTTCGGAAGCCGGCGATACCGAACCGGCGCGCAGACGTTCATAGAGCATGATGTCATCCGAAAACCGCTTCACACTTTTCGGCATCATGCTTTAGTCAATTCGATCCAAGCGGGGACCATCATGAGCGACATTCTCACCATCGCAGATCTCAAGGATCTCGCCCGTCGGCGCGTGCCCAAGATGTTCTTCGATTATGCCGATTCCGGCGCCTGGACCGAGAGCACCTATCGGGCCAACGAGGAAGACTTCCAGAAGATCAAGTTCCGGCAGCGCGTGCTGGTCGACATGAGCAACCGCTCGCTGGAATCGACCATGATCGGCCAGAAAGTGTCGATGCCGGTGGCCTTAGCGCCGACCGGCCTGACCGGCATGCAGCATGCCGATGGCGAGATGCTGGCGGCGCAGGCGGCGGAAGAATTCGGCGTGCCTTTCACCCTGTCGACGATGAGCATCTGCTCGATCGAGGATGTCGCCTCGGTGACAAGCAAGCCGTTCTGGTTCCAGCTCTACGTGCTGCGCGACAAGGATTTCGTGCTCGATCTGATCGACCGGGCGAAGGCGGCGAAGTGCTCGGCACTGGTGCTGACGCTCGACCTGCAGATCCTCGGCCAGCGCCACAAGGATGTGCGCAACGGGCTTTCGGCGCCGCCCAAGATGACGCTGGCCAACATCATCGACCTGGCCAGCAAGCCGCGCTGGTGCCTGGGCATAGCCGGCACCAAGCGCCGCACCTTCCGCAACATCGTCGGCCACGCCAAGGGTGTCGGTGACGTCTCTTCGCTGTCGTCCTGGACGACGGAGCAGTTCGACCCGCAGCTGTCGTGGAAGGATGTCGCCTGGATCAAGGAACGCTGGGGCGGCAAGCTGATCCTGAAAGGCATCCTCGACAAGGAAGATGCGCTGATGGCGGCCAAGACCGGCGCCGACGCGATCGTGGTTTCCAACCATGGCGGGCGCCAGCTCGATGGCGCGTCGTCCTCGATCATGGCGCTGGAAGAGATTGCGGACGCGGTCGGCGACAAGATCGAAGTGCATATGGACGGTGGCATCCGCTCCGGCCAGGACGTGCTGAAGGCGCTCTGCCTCGGCGCCAAGGGCACCTATATCGGCCGGCCATTTCTTTACGGCCTCGGCGCACTCGGCAAGGAAGGGGTTACCAAAGCGTTGGAAATCATCCGCAAGGAGATGGACATCACGCTGGCGCTGTGCGGAAAGCGTCTGGTCACCGACATGAGCAAGGATCAGCTCCGCCGCTAGTGTCCCGTGACGGCCTGACCACGGAGACCACGAGGCGTTGGCGGAACCCGGCATCCATTTTCTCGACGCACAAGGGCCGGAGGGGGTACGTCTTTACGCGATCGGCGATGTGCATGGCCGGCTCGACCTGCTGGCCGCCATGCACCAGCGGATCGAGAGCGAGCTGGAGTGGAAACCGGCTCGCGACTGGCGGGTGATCCACCTCGGCGACTATGTCGACCGCGGACCGGACTCCAAGGGTGTCATCGATTTCCTGATCAAGGCGCGGGAACGCGATCCGCGCCATCTGATGCTCGCCGGCAACCATGACATCGGCTTTCTCGACTTTCTGGGAACCCCCGACCCGGAAGGGCTTTTCATGCGCTTTGGCGGCGTGCAGACAGCGTTGTCCTATGGCGTGTCGCTGACCGCCGACGCCAGCTGGTTCGGCAAGATGGAGACGATGAGGCGGGGACATCAGGCCTTGCTCGAGGCCATGCCACCGGGCCATGTCGATTTCCTGCGGTCGCTGCCGTTCTCGTTAGCGTTCGGCGATTTCTTCTTCTGCCATGCCGGCATCAGGCCAGGCATTCCGCTGGACAAGCAGAACCCGCAGGACCTGATCTGGATCCGCGACGTTTTCCACGATTACACCGGCCTGTTCCCGAAGATCGTGGTGCATGGCCACACACCCGTCCCCGAGGCCGAAGTGATGGCCAACCGCGTCAATGTCGACACGCTTGCCTGGCAGTCAGGCATGCTGACCGGGCTCGTCGTCGACGGGGCGGACAAACGCATCCTGGAAATGGCGATAAAGGAAGCTTGAGCCCAGCCGCGGCGCAGAGATGCGTCGCGAGCGGACCGGCTTTTAGCGAAGCGAGGCGGTGACGCCGTAGCCGTCGACGGCGTTGTGGTTGTTGGCGGCATCGGCGGAATAGATGCCGAGACCGCACAGCACGATGGCGGACAACATGGCAAAGGACAGAAGCGCTGCTTTCACGGACGTCATCTCTTGTTGAGCTTGCTGCATCTGTGCACCAGGCGGTTACCAATGCGTTGAAACGGAGAATTCGCTTCAAAGTTTCGACGATTTCGCGCTTCTAAGCGCGTTCTGTATCGGCGGTGTGTCGCACGGGTCACACAAAAGGTTCATCCCGGTTGCACAGCCAATGCAGAGCGCGCGCCTTCTAGGATGGCGGGCGGACACAAGCCAAGGATGAAAGGGGTTTTCCCCAGCCGGTTTCACGGCTGCGTGCCAATTATGCCACGCGATGACCTAAGGGCAGGCGCTTAGATTGTCGCGACCCAGGCGCGGGCGATAGCCAAACCAGCAGCGTCGGCGTCGGGGCCGTGGCGGGCCATTTCACCATCGAGCTTGCCGACCCAGTCGGGATGGCGCGCGGCGATGGTCGGTGCGAAGGAGGTGCTCCAGTCCTTCACCATCGGCCGGTCGGCCTCGAAATGGAACTGAAAGCCATAGACGGCGCGGCCGACACGAAACGCCTGGTTTTCGGCGACATCGTTGCCGGCGAGCCGCACGGCGTTTTCCGGCAGCACGAACGTGTCGTCGTGCCACTGGAAGATCGGGAACTTTTCCGGCAGCGCGCCCAGCACCGGATCGGCCTTGGCATCCGGCGTCAATGACACGCCGCGCCAGCCGAATTCGTTGGCGCCGCCGATGCGGTTCTCACCGCCGAAGGCGCGGGCGACGAGCTGGCTGCCGAGGCAGATGCCGAGAACGGCGCGATCCTTGTCGGCGAAATCGCGGGTCAGTTCGAGCAGCGCCGGAAAATAGGGATATTCATCGTCGGCCAGCGCATTCTGGCCGCCGCCGAGCACCACCATCGCATCGTGCCCGGCCGCGTCGTCCGGCAGCGGATCGCCCTTGTAGGGCAGGCGCAGATCGAGATCGGCCCCCGCTTCCGCAAGTGCGGCACCAACCTGGCCGAGGCCGGTATTGTCGTAGTTCTGGACCACCAGCACCCGCATCGCAAAACCCTGCTGACATGAAAATGACGGGACGAGCGATATCATGCCGTTCGTATCGCAGCCAAGATGCGCATTCGGAGAGAGAACTATGCCACTGCAGAACCGGGTTGATCCGTTCGGCGCCTTCCATGCCGTGCCCGAGCGCGGGCTGTTCACCGGCAATCGCGGCATCATCCATGATCCCGAAACGAAGACGCTGCTGAAAAAGCGCTGGGCGCTGCAGGCCTGGATCATCTGCGTGTGCCAATTCCGCAATGTGCGGCGCGAGCCGATGGGCCGAAACCGTGCCGGCGGCAAGGCCGGCTGGACCGAGCTGTTCTTCCTTGACGAGGTGACGGCGCTGGCAGCAGGCCACCGCCCCTGCTTCTTTTGCCAGCGCGAACGGGCCAGGGATTTCGTCGGGCACTTCGGCAAAGCTTTCGGCATCGTCGAGCCGCGCGCGCCGATGGTCGACAAAAAGCTGCACAAGGAGCGGCTGGCTTCCGGTGGGCAGACGGTCAAGCTCGATAGCGCGTCGCTGGCGGCCTTGCCGGACGGAACGATGATCGCGGCCAGCAGCAGACCCTACGCGCTGCGTGACGGTGCGGCCCTGCCCTGGAGTTTCGGCGGTTATGGGCCAGCGATCGGTCTCGATGCGCACGAGCTTGCCGATCCGCTAATGATCACGCCTAGGACGACCGTGGCCGTGCTTCGCGCCGGATATCGTCCGGCTTGGGCGGACTGACCGGCGCGCTACTTCAATTCCGATTGTGGAACGATGGGCACCGCCGGCAAGTCGTAGTAGTCGCCCGCGGATTCCGGATACAACTGGCTTTCCATTTTCAGACCGGTCTTGCCGTCTATGGTCCCGGCCCAGACGGAAATGAACGGACTGCCAAACCGACGCCAGAACAGATTTCCGCCGCATACGGAGCAGAAGCCGCGCTCGGCATGTTCGGATGATCTGAACCAGCGCAGTGTGTCGCCGGTGATGGTCGCCTGCTTCTGCTCAACCTGCGTCGCCGCCGCGAAATGGCCGCTTGCCTTTCTGCACTGATTGCAATGACAAGCAACGATCGGACGCAGCTCGCCAGTCAACTCATAACTGACGGCACCGCACAAACAGCCGCCTCGTGTAATCCTGTCCAACCCACGCCTCCAGACTGCGTTGTCCTGCACTCCAGACTGCGCGATGCAGCAACGGACCTACATCGGTATTCCGACCGCGCCATGTCGTCTTTGCCGCACAGCCGGCATGCGTGGCTTGACGCCGGCGGCCGGCTCGCTCATTCCTCGGCGATGCGCGCCAATTACAAGATGCAACGCCTGTTCGTGCCTGACGATCTCGGTCCGGAGATCGAGTTCGACGCCGGCCAGCAGCAGAGCCACTATCTCCTGCATGTGCTGCGGCTGGGCGGAGGCGCCGAAATCCTGGTGTTCAATGGCCGCGACGGCGAATGGTCGGCGGCCATCGCGGCAAAGACGAAGAGAGCGGTGCGGCTGAAAGTGCTGGTGCTGCAACGGCCGCAGCCGCCATTGCCCGACCTCGTCTACTGTTTCGCGCCGCTGAAGCAGGGCCGGCTCGACTATCTCGTGCAGAAAGCGGTGGAGATGGGCGCCGGCGTCCTGCAGCCCATCATCACCCAGCACACGCAGGTGGCCAAGCCGTCCATCGACCGGCTGCGTGCCAATGTCGTCGAGGCCGCCGAACAATGCGGCATCCTTGCGGTGCCGGAGGTGCGCGAGGCGGAAAAGTTCGAACGCCTGCTGACCGGCTGGGACAAGGACCGTCGGCTGATCTTCTGCGACGAGGACGCCTCGACCAACAATCCGCTGCCTGCCTTGCAGGCGGTAAAGGAAAGGAAGCTGGGGCTGCTGGTTGGGCCGGAAGGCGGCTTTTCCGATGATGAGCGCAAGATGCTGCGCGCCCTGCCCTTCGTGACCGCCATTCCGCTCGGGCCGCGCATCCTGCGCGCCGACACGGCGGCCGTGGCGGCACTTGCGGTGATCCAGGCAACTGTCGGAGACTGGTAGGAGGTCATTTCTTGCAAGAGGCGGTCCCGATCGTAGCATTCAATTCCTCTTGACCTGTGGCTCAGGATTTTTTGCTTGATCGGCTGCTGACATTTCGTCCATTTACCGCCGGCGGTCGCCCGACCGCCTCTGAGGGCTGAACCATGGCGCGCGACACAACCGATTTCCGGCCGATCGAAAACATCGACGAACTCGTCGAGCACCTGGCCGAAGGCAACAAACCGCGCGACAAATGGCGCATCGGCACCGAGCACGAGAAATTCCCCTTCTATGTCGATGGCAACGCGCCCGTGCCCTATGGCGGCGAGCGCGGCATCCGCGCCATCCTCGAAGGCATGCAGCACAAACTCGGCTGGGATCCGATCATGGATGACGGCCGCATCATCGGCCTGGTCGAGCCGACGGGCCAGGGCGCGATCTCGCTCGAACCGGGCGGCCAGTTCGAGCTTTCCGGCGCACCGCTGGAGACCATCCATCAGACCTGTCGCGAAGGCAATGCGCATCTGGCGCAGGTGCGCGAGATCGCCGAGCCGATGGGCATCCGCTTCCTCGGCCTCGGCGGCAGCCCGAAATGGTCGCTGGCCGAGACGCCGAAAATGCCGAAGTCGCGCTATGAGATCATGACCCGCTACATGCCCAAGGTCGGCACCAAGGGCCTCGACATGATGTATCGTACCTGCACCATCCAGGTGAACCTCGACTTCGAGAGCGAGGCCGACATGCGCCGCAAGATGCAGGTGTCGTTGAAGCTGCAGCCGCTGTCGACGGCATTGTTCGCCAATTCGCCGTTCACCGAGAGCCATCCGAACGGACTGCAAAGCTGGCGTGGCGACATCTGGCGCGACACCGACAACCAGCGCTCCGGCCTGCTCGAATTCTGCTTCTCACCCGATTTCGGTTTCGCCGACTATGTCGAATGGGCGCTCGACGTGCCGATGTATTTCGTCATCCGCGACGGCCACTATCACGATATGACGCACATCACCTTCCGCCAATTCATGGCCGGAGCGGCGCGCAATGAAGTGCCGGACGGCCTGCCGACCATGGGCGACTGGGCGAACCATCTGTCGACATTGTTCCCCGACGTGCGGCTGAAGCGTTTCCTCGAAATGCGCGGCGCCGACGGCGGCCCGTGGCGGCGCATCTGCGCGTTGCCGGCTTTCTGGGTCGGGCTGCTCTATGACGAGGCAGCGCTCGACGCCGCCGAGGCGTTGACCTCGAGCTGGACCTACAAGGAAGTGCTGGCCATGCGCAACGCCGTGCCGGAGCTCGGCATTGCCGCGCCGTTCCGCAACACCACGCTGCGCGAGATCGCGCGCGATGTCATGGCCATTTCGCGCACGGGGCTGAAGAATCGCGGCAAGAAGAACCGTGACGGCTACGACGAAACCTCGTTCCTCAACACTTTGGACGAAGTGGTTGCGCGCGGCACGACCAGCGCCGAGGAGATGCTTTCGGCTTACCACACGCGCTGGGGCGGCTCGATCGAGCCGGTGTTCATGGAATACGCCTATTAACCCAGTGGCAAAAGCTGCTTCAATCGAGCGTTGAAACGAATTAGGCTCTCTTCCGAGGAATTCAGGAGGAGAAGCCGATGCCTACCTTGTTCGACATGCTGACGCAGGCCCAGAATGGCAACGGCATGCAGGCGCTTGCCCAACAATATGGGCTTTCGATGCAGCAGACACAGGCTGCGGTCGCCGCTCTGCTGCCAGCCTTTTCGCAGGGCTTGCAACGCAACACCGCCGACCCTTACGGGCTCGGCGCCTTCATGACCGCGATGGCAAGCGGCCAGCACGCCAAGTATTTCGAGGACGCGACTCGCGCCTTCTCGCCGCAAGGCGTTGATGAAGGCAATGGCATTCTCGGGCATCTGTTCGGCTCTAAGGACCTGTCGCGCGCCGTCGCCAGCCAGGCGGCGCAAGCGAGCGGCGTCAGCCAGCAGGTCCTGCAGCAGATGCTGCCGGCGATCGCCTCGATGGTGATGGGCGGACTGTTCAAGCAGACGACAGGTCAGATGCAGGCCGCTGGCGGCTTCGGCGGTGGTAACAATCCGCTGGGCGAGATCATCGAGCAGATGATGCGGCAAGGCGGCATGCGGGCGCCGGCGCCGCAACAGCGCCAGGCACCGCCGCAGACCCCGATGGACAACCCGCTTGGCAAGGTCTTGCAGGACATGTTCGGCGGCAGCACGCCGCAACCGCAAAGCCAGCCGCAGCCGGCACCCAATCCGTATGGCGACAATCCGTTGGGGAAGGTGCTGCAGGACATGTTCGGCGGCGGTACACCGCAGCCGCAAGGCCGGACGCAGCCGCAGCCGCAGCAGACACAGAGCCCCTATGGCGACAATCCGCTGGGGAAGATTTTTGAAGAGATGCTGCGCGGGGGCGGAGGCTTCGGCATCCCGGGTGGGCAGCCAGCTCCGCAACAAACTCAGGCACCGCAGCAGCGCCAGGCTCCCCAGCCGCAGGCCAATCCGAGCGGCAGGCCGAGAAACCCGTTCGACGATATTTTCGGCAAGATGTTCGAGACCGGCGCCCAGCAGCGGGACGACTACCAGAAGGGCGTGGAAACGATCTTCGACCAGTTCAAGCGGGACATGGATCGGCGGTAGGCGCCAGACCTAGCTAGGGCCATTTCTGAGCAAGCCAGAAAAGAAAAGCCCGGTCCTTGGGAGGACCGGGCAGCGTGCAGGCAGGCCGGCGGGGAACCGGCAGGGAGTGGGGAGCCTGCATAATCCTTGGTCGCGCTGAACCGTGGAAAGGTTCAACAGGACCGCAACTGATCAATCAGGCCACCTGGCGGGCGAGATCCTC
The DNA here is from genome assembly GCF_056174585.1 of Mesorhizobium kamtschaticum. NCBI lineage: Bacteria > Pseudomonadati > Pseudomonadota > Alphaproteobacteria > Hyphomicrobiales > Phyllobacteriaceae > Mesorhizobium > Mesorhizobium kamtschaticum. The sequence goes on from NZ_CM149691.1 coordinate 6,824,214, forward strand.
GATCGCTTCCACGCGATCGCTGGCAATCTGACGCAAGATCACCGTCGGGTCGCGGCCGAACGGCACGTCGATGGCGACATGCAGGTCGGCGCGCGTCAGGCCGATATCGGCGAGCTCGGCATCCGACATCTCGCCAAGGCGATAGAAGGCGCGGCGATTTTTCCAGGCGCGGTAGACGTTGGAGACGGTGTTGGCCACGCGCGTCGCAACGGCCGGACGCGAGGTGATGCGCGAGGTCTCAGTGGCGAAATCATACGTGGTCATTGTCGGTCTCCTTCAGACTCGAACGGACGAAACCAGGCAACAGACGCTGGCAACAGCGGCCGTTCCGGTCCCAATTCACATGCCTTCATGTGGACAATGCCAATTTGCCATCACCCGATTGATTAATCCAACGAATGTTTCTAATCTTTAGCATCAACATCAATGATGGATTGGACCGATGAAAGCGCCGCTCGATCTCGATCAGTTGCAAACCTTCATCTCGATCGCCGACACCGGCAGCTTCACGCGGGCAGCCGAAGAGGTGCACCGCACCCAGTCGGCGGTGTCGATGCAGATGCGCCGGCTGGAGGAGCGTATCGGCAAGCCGCTGTTCGAGAAGGAAGGGCGCAACAACAGGCTGACCGAGGAAGGCGACAAGCTGCTCTCCTATGCCAGGCGGCTGCTCTACCTCAACCGCGAGACGCTCGCCGCCTTCGACGACCAGCGGCTCGAAGGCACAATCCGCATCGGCACGCCTGACGACTATGCCGACCGTTTCCTGCCGGAGATCATGGCACGCTTCACCCGCTCCAATCCGCGCGTCGAACTGACCGTCATCTGCGAGCCGACGCCGGGACTGGTCGAGCATATCAAGCGCGGCAATCTCGACCTGGCGCTGGTGACGCACAACGATGTGCGCGGCCAGTCGGAAGTGGTGCGGCGCGAACCGCTGCTGTGGGTCAGTTCGGCCAACCATGCGACGCATGAACAGGTGACGCTGCCGATGGCCTTTGGCCGGCCGAACTGCATCTGGCGGCGCGCTGCCGTCGATGTGCTGGATCAGCAGAACCGCGACTATCGTATCCTGTTCACCAGTTTCTCGGCGACCGTCATCACCGCCGCCGTGCTTTCAGGCCTGGCGATCTCGGTGCTGCCGGAATGCGCGCTCAGGCCCGGCATGCGGGTGCTGGGCGAGGCCGACGGCTTCGGCGCCCTGCCCGACTGCCGCATCGGCATCATGCGCGGGCAGACCTCACGGCCGGAGATCGTCGATGCGCTTGCCCGCCACATCTCGGAAAGCCTGGACAACATCTCGGTGCCGCTTGGCGAAGAGACGGGAACATTCGACTTCGCGGCCCTCGCCTTCGCCAAGATGAAGCGGACCAGGCCGAACCAGATCCTGCCGGGCTGGTAGGAAGAATTACGCGCGCATCGACGCTGGTCCGCTCTGAATGAGCGACAGGCCCGGCAAGAGCAGCAACTGGGCAGGTTCGAGCGGCGGCGCGAGCAGGTAACCCTGCATCTGATGGCAGCCCATGCCGACGAGCAGCGCCTTTTGCTCCTCGGTCTCGACGCCCTCCGCGGTGACTTCGACATCGAGCGCTATCGCCAGGTCGATCAACGCCTTGACGATCGCGGCGGAGCTGGAGTCTTCGTCGAGAAGGCGCACGAAGGAACGGTCGATCTTGAGCTTGTCGATGAGATGACGGCGCAGGTAATTCAACGATGAATAGCCGGTGCCGAAATCATCGAGCACCACGCCAACGCCCGATCGGCGCAAGGCCTCCAGAGCCATCCTGGTGGTGTCGTTATTTTCCAGAAGCACGCTTTCGGTGATCTCGAGCTGCAATCGCGCCGGCGGCAGGCCGGTCTCGGCGAGGATCGAGGCGACCTGCTCGGCAAAACCTGCGTCGCGCAGCTGCAGCGGTGAGACGTTGACGGCCACCCACGGCAATTGCGTGCCGGCTGCGAAGCGGCAGGCCTCGCGCAGCACCCATTGGCCAAGCTCGCCGATCATGCCGCGTTCCTCGGCAATGGCGATGAACTGTTGCGGCGGCAGGGCGCCATGAATCTCATGCGCCCAGCGGATCAGCGCCTCGCCCCCGACGATCGTCCTGCCGTCGGCGGCGAAAATCGGCTGATAGGCCAGCTTGATCTCGGTCCCGCCACGGAGGGCGCGGCGGAGCGCGTTCTCGACCTTGCGCTTGCGCAGCAACAGGTCGTCCATGTCACCGGCAAAGACCTGATAGCGGCCGCGGCCATTCTTCTTGGCCTCGTAGAGCGCAATATCGGCCTTGCGCAGCAGATCGTCGGCATCGACTTTTGGACCCGACGCCAAGGCTATGCCGATGCTGGCGCTGACGAAGACCTGATCATCCGTCAGCCGGAAAGGCTCCTGCAATTTCCGCAGCAGCCGTTCCGAAATATCCTCGGCTACCCTGGTGTCGCGAATATCGACCAGGATGATCGCGAACTCGTCGCCGCCGAGCCGCGCCACCGTATCGACTTCGCGGATCGTCCTCTGCAGCCTGGCCGCTGTCTGGCGTACAAGTTCGTCGCCGGCGGGATGACCGAGCGTATCGTTGACATGTTTGAAGCGATCGATGTCGAGATAGAGCAGCGCCGTCCTTGCGGTATCGCGCCCGGTCGTCAGCAAAGCCCGTCGCAGCCTATCCTCGAAAAGCGCCCGGTTGGGGAGCCCCGTCAGCGTATCGTGAAAAGCGAGATACTGTGCGTCCGCCTGACTTGTCTGCAGCGCCAGCGATGTCCGTCGCAGGCGCCGCAAGAGAAAAGCCAGCGCACCGGCGGCAAGCAGCATGCCGGCGATCAATGCCGGGCCGGCCTTGCGTATCAGTGTCAGACCGGGGCGCTCCTGATCCCAGCCGATATAGCCGAGAATGACACCGCGCGAATCCATCAGCGGAATGGCAGCCGAGCCGACCGATTGCGACAGAGGCAGCAGGTGGGCGCCATCGAGCAGATATTTTTCAGCGATCTTGCCGATAACGGTGGCGTTGATGAACTCCACCGAGACATGCAGATATTCGCTTCGCGGCGCCTGGGTGACACGGTCCGAGCTCGGCACAAGCGGCATGACACTGAGAATGGCGGGCTTCCCGTCAAGCGACACCAGATCCTCGGCGACCATTTTGGCCGGGCCGCCGGATGTGCTCTCCTTCGGCGGCTGGGCGATCAGCTGGCGCAGCTTCTCGATGGTCGGCTGCAGTTCGGGCTCATCCGCACCATAGACGGAAGCCGGCACCACCTTGCCTTCCTGCATGGCGTGGATCGGACGGTTGACATCATCCAGCACATAGACCCGGTTGTGACCGTAATAGGAATACATCCAGACGCTGAGGTTTTCGGCCATCCACGCCTGGTTGCCTGATTTGGCGTTGGTGACGGAATCGTCCCAGACCGAGACACTTTCCTGCTCGCGCTCGACGGCGGCGATCTGGTCCTGCAAGCCGTTGGCGAAGAAGATCTTTTGGCGCTCCAACGAAACGCGGTCCGCCTGCACGGCGGCGTAGAAGCCGAAGCCCACGACCATGACCAGCGCGAAAGCGGCAAGCGCCAGCACGGTCAGCGTGACCTGATACGTCAATGGGCTGCGATGTGCGCGTGCGCTCATGCGTCCTCGGCCAGCTTCGTTGGGCGCCAGTCAACCAAACCAGCCTTAAGATCGGGTTATAACATTTGGGCAGGCCCTGGCGCCTTGACGTGGGAGCCCAACCGTCCCCCAATCGGCCGATGAGCGACGCAGCATCCGAATCACGCACCAACGCCACCGAATACACGGTGAGCGAGATTTCCGGCGCGCTGAAGCGCACGGTCGAGGACGTTTTCGGCAATGTGCGGGTGCGCGGCGAAATCTCCGGCTATCGCGGCCCGCATTCCTCCGGCCATGCCTATTTCGCGCTGAAGGACGACCGCGCCCGGCTCGACGCCGTGGTTTGGAAAGGCACGATGAGCCGGTTGAAATTCCGTCCCGAGGAAGGGATGGAGGTGATCGCCACCGGCAAGCTCACCACCTATCCCGGCAAATCCAACTACCAGATCGTCATCGACAATCTGGAGCCTGCCGGCGCCGGCGCGCTGATGGCGCTGCTGGAAGAGCGCAAGCGCCGGCTGCAGGCGGAAGGACTTTTCGATGCCGGCCGCAAACGCCGGCTGCCGTTCATGCCGCGCGTCATCGGCGTCGTCACCTCGCCGACCGGCTCCGTTATCCGCGACATCATCCATCGCATCAAGGACCGCTTTCCGCTGCATGTGCTGGTCTGGCCGGTGCGCGTGCAGGGCGAGACATCAGGCGTCGAAGTGACCAATGCCGTCACCGGCTTCAACGCGTTGGCCTGGGACGGCGCCATCCAGCGCCCCGATCTCTTGATCGTGGCGCGCGGCGGCGGCAGCCTCGAGGATTTGTGGGGCTTCAACGACGAGGCACTGGCCCGCGCCGTTGCGGCCTCGGGCATTCCGGTGATTTCCGCCGTCGGCCATGAAACCGACTGGACGCTGATCGACCTCGTCGCGGATGTGCGGGCGCCGACACCGACGGGCGCGGCCGAAATCGCCGTGCCGGTGAAGGCCGATCTCGAAGCGACGCTGGCCAGCCTTGGCGCGCGGCTCAAGGCTGCGGTGCTGCGCAATTTCGAACGCAAGCGGCAGGCCGCCCGTGCGGCGGCGCGCGCTCTGCCCTCGCCCGATCAATTGCTGGCGCTGCCGCGCCGGCGCCTCGACGAGGCGACATCGAGGCTCGGCCGCGGCCTGTCCGTCAGCGTCGATCGCAAACGGGCACGGCTTCAAGGCCAAAGGCTGACGCCGGCCACCTTGTCTCGGCGCATGAAGGAGGCGCGCACGCTGACCGGGCGTGACCTCGCCCGCGCGCAGGCGGCGTTCTTTGCCATCGTGCGTGAGCGCCGCACCCGCTTTGCGCGCACCGCGACGCGGCTGTCGCCGGCACCGATCGCGCGCCGCCAGAAACTGCAGGCCGACACATTGGCGGCACTCGCCAGGCGGCAGGATCGGGTCATTTCGTTGCGGCTCGAACGCCTGCGCGGCCAGTTGAGCCAGGCCGAACGCCTGCTGACCACGCTGTCGCACAAGGCCGTCCTGGCGCGCGGCTTCGCGCTCGTCAAGGATGCCGACGGCGCCGTCATCAAGCAGGCGGCTGACGTGGCATCGGGGATGGCGCTCTCGCTGGAATTCGCCGACGGCACGGCGGATGCTGTGGCAACCAGCGGTGCGGCGCGGCCGAAGCCGGTTGCGAGGCCTGTGACCAAGACCAAGGAACCTGGCAACCAAGGTTCCCTATTCTGAGACGCCCATGACCGATAGTTCGCATCACCTGAAAACGCCGTCAGGCAAACCGCGCGCCCGAAGCTTCGGCATCGGTTTTGACGGCACGCCGGGCTCGTTTAACGCTATCACCGATGTGCCCGGCGTCACGGTCGGCTATACGACGCTGATTTCAGGCGACGGCGCGCTGGTCGTCGGCAAGGGACCGGTGCGTACCGGCGTCACCGCGATCCTGCCCAGGCCACTTGCTGAGCTGGCCACGCCGGTCTTCGCCGGCATTTTCAGCCAGAACGGCAATGGCGAACTGACCGGCTCGCACATCGTCGAGGAAACCGGCGCTTTCAACTTTCCGATCACCATCACCAACACGCATTCATGCGGTGTTTCGCGCGACGGCACGCTGCGCTGGATGCAACGCGTGTTGCCGGCCGCGCTCGACAGTGGCTGGGGCCTGCCGGTGGCGGCTGAGACCTATGACGGGTTTCTCAACGACATCAACGGCCACCATTTGACCTTTGAGCACGTGGCCCAGGCGCTTGACGGTGCGGTCAGCGGCCCAATCGAGGAAGGCAGCGTCGGCGGCGGCACCGGCATGATCACCTTCGGCTTCAAGGCCGGCTCGGGGACGGCTTCGCGTGTCGTCGAATGGCAGGGCCAAGCCTACACGGTCGGCGCGTTCGTGCAGTCGAATTTCGGCAAGCGGCGCAATTTTGCCCTTCGTGGCCTGCGCGCCGGGCTCGAACTCGCGGAGCCGGCGATCCGCGAAGGCACGCCGCGCGCCGAAAAGGGTTCGATCATCGCTGTTGTCGCCACCGATGCGCCATTCCTGCCGCACCAGATGAAGCGGCTGGCACGCCGCGTACCGCTCGGCGTCGCCATGACCGGCGGCTTCGGCTATCACAGCTCAGGCGACATCTTTATCGCCTTCTCGAGAGCCAATCCTGCCGCCGCACTGGCGCCGTCAGGCCTGATCGCCAATGCCGATTTCATCCCCGACACCGACATCGACCCATTCTTCGATGCCGTGATCCAGACCGTCGAAGAATCGATCCTCAACGCCTTGGTCGCCAATGACGACATGACCGGTCGCGACGGTAATTTCGTGCCGGCGCTGCCGAAGACCTGGCTGAAAGAAAAGTTTGGGCTGAAAGAAAAGTTCGGCTGAGACGAAAACGCGGACCGAAAGGCCCGCGCATTCAAACCGAGTGGACGTTAAAATCTATTCCGCGGCCTTGCTGGCGGCCTGCTGGTGCTCGTCGGCCTCGGCGGCTTCCTCGAGCCTGGAAGCGATGAGTTCCTGGATATCACCGACTTCTTCCTGGATGTCCTCCAGGGGAATACCGACTTCCGCAGCTTTGGCGGCACATTCCTTGGCCAATGTCTCGGCCTGCTTGTCGATTCTGGCCTGGGACTGGCAATGGACCTTTTCGCCGATCCATCCCCGCAAGAACTCGATCGCGTGTTCACTCATACTGCTGTTCCCCTGGCGGCAAAGCCGGTTGGTAATCATAAACGTCGGCATCCCGCAAAGGATGCATGTTCCCATTCGAGCCGAGTCGCGGCCACCCGGCAAGTCAATGCCGTCCAGGGTCCACAGAGCTGAAGGAAATCGAGGGGTGAAAAACATTTTCTGATTCTGAAGGACTGTACCGTTGGCGGGATCTGGCCCGCTCCGAGCAATTGCTTCTACCTTTTACGGCTTTCAGTCCGTTTAGTAATCTCAATGGCTGTCGCTACAGCCGCCTTTGACGTTTCGCTTCTAGGCGCGAGCCAGCGAAGCCGCCGGTATATAGTGATATCCTCATCCAATGTCGACTCCTCCCAACGGTGCCCACAGGTTGCACCAAAGTCGCACCCCCGCGCACCCCATCAGAAGCTCTCAACCCATGGTCTGAGTTCCATTTCCCAGGTCCAGGCGCTGCGGTGCTGGCGATGGATGGAGAGATAGGCTTCGGCGATCGCATCCGGTGACAGCCGGCGATCCGGCGGCCCGGACTCCTGTCCTGATACGGCCGAGGCGATGCCGCCATCGATGATGAAATGCGCGACGTGGACGTTCTTCGGCGCCAGTTCACGAGCCATGGACTGGGCCAGCCCGCGCAAGCCGAATTTGGGCATCGCAAAACCGGCCGAGCCGGCGAACCCCTTGACGCTGGCCGTCGCCCCGGTGAAGAGGATTGAGCCGGAGCCCAGAGCCACCAGCCGGCGGGCCGCCTGCTGGCCGACCAGGAACCCGCCATAGGTCCCAACCAGCAAAGCCTGGCGGACCGCCTCGGGATCGAGTTCCACTATCGGTCCGCGGGCGCGTCCGCTGGCGTTGAAAACCACCAGCGAGAGCGGACCGGCCTTGTCGGCGACGTCGAACAAATGCTCGACCGATGCGGCATCGGAGACGTCCGTTGCCACGGCCTGTGCACCGGTCTCAGCCTGCAAGGCACCGAGTTTCTCGATGTTGCGGGCGGCCAGAACGACGCTGAACCCTTCCTTCGCGAGAAGGCGCGCCAGCGAGGCGCTCAGGCCGGAGCCCGCACCGGCGATGACGGCGACATTGGATGTCATGAGACTTCTCCTTTTTCCACGGGACTGCGGTCGATGGCTGGCGAATGAGCGTCTTGAAACTTGCCGGATCAGCACGGTGACGGCAACGCGCAAACCAAGAAAAAGGCCGGGCGCGAAAACGGCCCGGCCAAAAAGAAGGTCATAACCTTCAGAGGGGAACACCGCTCGGCGAAATGGGAGGAAAACACCGAACGGATTTTTCTCTTTTGGACCGATTCTCGGCCAGGCGCGACGAATGATTTTCTAAAAATCGGCCAGGATGGCAAAAATCCTGTCCTTTCCAACCCAAGGCTCAGCCAACCCGGCTTTCCCTTTCGAGCAGATCGGCATAATGGCGCCGCGCGACGTCGGGATGCGAGCGCAGCCGGCTTTTCAGCACATTGGTTCCGACATCGCGAAACAGCGGATTGTCCGGATCGCTGGCTGGTCCGCGCGCCTGCGCCGCCAATTCCTCGGAAAGGCCAAGCAGCGGTATCGTCGCATCGAGCCTGGCGCTGAAGAAGAACGGCACCGAAATGCGCTCGACGCTGGCGGGCGGCGTCACGACGCGATGCACGGTCGCGCGCAAAAAGCCATTCGAGGCGAGTTCGAGCAATTCGCCGATGTTGACGACGAGCGTGCCGGGAATGGGGTCCACATCCACCCAGGTGCCATCATAGTCGACTTGCAGACCCTTATTGTCATCCTGGAGCAGCAGGGTGAGGAAACCGCCATCCTTGTGCGCGCCGACACCCTGGTCGCCGCCGGTCGCATCGCGGCCGGGGTAGCGCACGATCTTCATGCGATGGTTGGGCTCTGCGCTGTAGATCGGGTCGAAAGCATCCTCGGGCTGATCGAGCGACAGCGCGAAGGCCTTCAGCAGCCGGATCGCCACGGCCGTCACCTTGCTCTGCCAGGCAAGCAGCGCCGGCTTGAGATCCGGCAGCGCCGCGGGCCACTGGTTCGGTCCCTGTAGCCGCGTCCAGGCGGGAATTCCCGGCCCTTGCGCGATGGGCTGACGCTCGACGCCGATGTCGAGCTGTTCGCGCCAGTCCTCCTTGCCCTTGGTCAATTCGCCGCCGGCGCGGGTGTAGCCGCGGAACTGCGAGGACTTGACCATCTCGATTGCAAGCTTGTCGGCCTCCGGCAAGGCAAAGAACTGGCGCGACGCGGTGAGCACCTCGCTGATCTCCGCCCAGGAGATGCCATGTCCGGCCAGATAGAAAAAGCCGATGTCGCGCGAAGCGGAACGCAAGTCCGCCAGAAATGTCCGGCGTTCCGACGCGCCTTGCTCAAGACGGCTCAGATCGAGCACAGGCACTATTCTGGGCATATCAGGCTCCTTTCCTGGCGCGTTCAGGGCGTTGCTTGAAATCTACGCCCGGAAAACCCAGCCGATTGAACATGCAGGTACTTTTTCGCGACCGAAGCCGCCATCAACGCGCGCAAGTCTCATCGACTTCAGATTGCCGGGAAAGAAACGATCAGCCCTTCGTTGCGGCCGTGACGAACAATTTTTCCATTCGTGCGGGCAAGCGGATGATGATCGCGATCCATTCAGGGGAATTCAGGCGGAGCGCGGCCGCTTTGTCTCGCACCGGGCGTGCCGCTTCGGTATCGCCGTCATTTCAACCGGCAAATCCAATGCCGAGGAGCGAAATCTCGCGAGTCGCCCGCGATTTATTGGCCACATCGCGGCAACTATCCGTCGCTTTCATCAAACACTGCAAAAATAAATATAAAATAATATTCGTAGTATAATTATGATTGCGCACAAAATCAGCTGACTGAACAGTCGCCGATATTGGCGACCACCTTTCAGCTACCCGTTCCTGCCGACTTGAGAGCCATTGCCTTGAGGGCGACTATTCCGGCCGGCGTTAATCGCTTTGGTCCCGCGCCCCTGAGGGGCCGATCGCTCAAGAGGAGATCTCGAGATGGACGGGTATGACGAATCGATGTTCGACGACCTTGCCTTTGATGAAGCGGAAGGCCCTGCCGACAGCTACGACGAATTCGACGAAATGGACGAGGGCGATGGCTTCGATGAGGCCGACGAAGGCGACGAGTTCGACGAAGGCGACGAATTCGAGGCCTCCGGCTTCGACGAGATGGACGCCGGCGACGAATTCGATGCCGGTGACGAGTTCGACGAAGGCGACGGCTTCGATGAAGGCGATGAGTCCGACGACGATGCCTGGGACGAGGCCATGAGCTACGCGCTTGCGGCTGAAGACAGCGACGAGTTCTTCCGCCGCATTGCCCGTGGCATTCGCGGCGTCGTGCGCACCGTCCGGCGTGCGGCTCCCACAATCGGCCGCATCGCCCGTGCGGTGGCACCGGTCGCCAGCCTTATTCCCGGCGTCGGCACCGCGATTGGCGGCGTCGCCAATGTCGTCGGCCAGCTGATGGCGGACGAGGCCTCTGAAGACGAGGCCCTCGACGCCTTTGCCGAGCTCGCGGTGCGCAATCGCCGAGCCATTCCCGTGGTCGCCGCACTCGCGACGAGACGCGTGCTTGGCCCGGCGGCCGTACGCATGCCGGCGGCGGCGCGCATTCAAGCGGTCCGCACCGTTCGGCGCGCCGCCACCCAGCTTGTCAACCGTGGCGGGCCGACCGCGATCCGCGCGCTGCCTCGCATCGCCAGCAGCGTCCGCCGCACGGCCGTGACGCGCCGCACCCCGGCGTCCGTGCGGCCGCTGGTATTGGCACGCACCGCGCGTCGTGTCGCGGCGCGCGGGCAGGGTCTGCGCCGGCAGTTGACGCGGCCCTTGCAGCGAGGGCGCCAGATCGTGCGCCGCACCGCGGCGGCGGTTCGCGCCGGCATGGCCCCGGGACGCAATCTGGCGCGTATCGCCGGGCGGGCTGTGGGGCGGGCTGCCGGCGGTTGGCCAGGCGGTTGGACAGGCGGACATGGCCCAAATCATGGGCGCCGGCGGCATATCGTCATCCGCGGTCCGGTCAGCATCACCATCCGGTCCAACTGAAGCCCCGACTTGCAACGGAAGGATCGTGGCGATGCGCACGGGTTCTTCGACCAGGCGGTTCCTGGACACCAAACTGCGGGCCCTTAAAGCCCGCGCCCAGCGCCTCAACCGCCTGACACCGAGGCGCATCGGGCTTCGTCCCGAGGACCTGCCCTATGCGCCGTCGCGGGCTCACTTCCATGCCGCCAACAAGCGGTTGGCGAGCATCGGCAACGCCATCAACCGGCATATCATCGAGATCGAGCGCGGCTGGCCGCCTGCCACCGCCCAGGCCGCGCTCACCCAGATGGCCATGCTCGATCGCAGGATCGATCGGCTGCGCCGGACCTTCGGCATGTTCTTCGAGGTCATGTCGCAGCGCGGCTCAGGCTTTGCGCCGGCGCTCGCAGCACATGACGCGATCGCGCTCGATTGTTACACGGTCGTCCGCGCTGCCCTGCCTGGCGTCTTCGGCGGTCCTCTCTTGAAGCCGCTGACCTATATGGAACATGGCTATTCGCCGGCGACGCAGCGTCGCGGCGTCGCACTCGCCCGGTTGCTCGGCGACAGCAATCCGTTCCCGGTCATCCGTGTTCCCTGGGATCGCGACAATCCCTGGCAGTCGGTCTTCCTGCATGAAGTCGCCCACAATCTGCAGGCCGACATGGGCCTGTGGCAGGAGAACGCGCAAGCCGTCGCCAACCGCCTGGCCTCGATGCGATTCGATCCGTTGGTGGTGACGATCCTGCGCCGCTGGCATAAGGAAATCTTCGCCGATCTCGCGGCACTGCTGCTCGGCGGCACCGCGTCGGTCTGGGGCATGATGGAGTTCCTCGCCCATCCCGGCGCGCGTGCCCTCACCTACCGCCCCGGCGGGGCGCATCCAACCGGCTGGATCCGGGTTCTGATCCTGACCCAGATGCTGCGGCGCATGGGCTTTGCCGCCGAGGCGGCGCGCGCCGAACGTGTCTGGCGTGGCCTTTATAATCCGGCGCGCGGCCACAGGCTGCCTCCGGTCCTGCTTGCTTCGGTCCCTCGTCTCATTCCGGCGGTGGTCGATGAGATCGCCTACCAGCCGCGCCGGGGTCTTGGGCAGCACGCGCTGGCCGACGCCATCCCTTTCACGCGGTCCGACGAAGCCCGCATCCGCCGTGGCGGAATCCTGATCGCGGCCGGGCAAGTGCCCGACCTGCCGCCACGTTTTCTTGTGTCGGCCAGCCGTTTCGCGCTGGAAGCCGGCGCCGAACCGGACGCCATTGCCAAGCTTGTCATCAGAAACCTGGCCCAGCGTCAGGCAAACCGACGGCCCACTGCGCAACCGTCCCCAGCCGCACTCGTTGCATGAGGTGAGATGTCATGGTCGACGTATTTACAGCCGCCGCCAGCCCGGTCTCGAAGTTTCGGTCTCCTGCCACGGTTGCCGTGGACAATCTGCTGCGCAAGACGCTGCGCGTCAGTGACCCGCGCGATCCCGACCAGATCGCCACCGCTCTCTTGAACTTCTATCCCGAGGAAGCAGACAGGGATCGACGCGAACAAGCCGGCCTGCCTTATTCGAGCGTGCCCGACTATGTGCCGCAAGCCCGCAACACGGGCCCGTCCTCCGTCGAGATGGCGCAGGCGCAGGACGATCTCGAACGCGACCTGCAGACGCTTTCGACCTCCTCGCCACTGAAGGACATCCGCATCGAGATGATTGGCTGGGGCCGCTCGATCCGGCAGCTCGCAAATGATGGACTGGCTGCCGCCAGGCTCGCTCTCGATTCAGTCAATCACGACCGTGCCATGTCGGCGCGGCGCCAGCTCGGCGAGTATTCGCGCCTGGCGCGCTATGTCGGCACGCTCACCGACGGCAGCGCCATCCTGTTCAGGCGGTTTGCCCAGAGCTGCGATGTGCTGGCCGGGCTCATTCTTGTCGCCATCGGCGAAGGGCTGGCGTCCAACGGCATCACCCGCAGCACCTCGATCGTACGTTCGGCGGCCGGAGAGCTGCAGGCACGCCGCAACGCCGTCATCATGGCGCTGCGCAGCCTGACCGGTTCGGTTGAAAGCACGCTTGGCCAGGAAGACTGGCCACGCGGCATCGAAGCCTACCGCAATCTGGTGCAGCAGTTGGAAGCCGGTGGCCAGGCGGACCTGCGCGCGCTGCTGGAGGAGAACGCGCTGTCACAGGCGATGGACGATCTGGTCGACCTGTCGACAGGAGCAAGTGTCGAGGGCCTGCGTGAGTTGTCGACGGCGTCCGCGATGCTCGTTCACCGCTTCCAGCGCCTGATCCAGTTCGGCCAGAGCATCCCGGTTCCGATCGACGTGCCGATTACTTCTGGCCCGCCGGAATCGCCGCCGCTGGTGGCATTCGTCTCTAGCCTGCAGCTGTTTGTCGACGCCTTCGTCTCGAAAGGCAGCTCGCGGCTGCTCTATGTCGCGCGCCCGCCGATCATCGTCTACGGCCTCTACGGCGCCGGCGGACCCGACCAGGGGGCCATACGCCTGATGAACCTTACCATCGCGCGCGGTTTCCTGCTTGAGCAGGTCGACTGCTTCGCCGGCTGCGGCTGCGACGACGACGACATCAGCTGCCAGGTGCTCTTGGACTACATGCTGTTCCTGCTCGACCGGGCGATCGACCTCTATGCGGTCGGCACCGATCCGGACGGCCTCGGCGAACAGGAAAGGCGGGCCACCGCCGTCGGCCTCGCCATCAGTGCGGTGCTGGATCTGACCGACCAGTTGAAGAATCCGGGCGTGCTGCTGTGCGAATTCAGCGACAAGCTGAAAAACAAGCTCGGTGTCATCCGTGATGAGTTGCTGGACCCGTTCGGCGGCCCCTTGGCCTGGGACCCCGGCCTGAAGTCGCTGATGGTGCGTGAGCTGCGTATCGCCTATCAGGCGGAGGACCAGACGGAACGCCTGGTGCGTTCGCTGACGCCGCAATGCGACTTCAACGTCTTCAATTTCCGCAACAATCAGTCGCTGATCCGCTGGATGATCCGCGCGATCCTCCAGGATACGTTCGGTCTTGGCACCAATCTGCCGAGCCCGGTCCAGATGCCGTCGCCGATCGCAAGCTCGATGGCGAGCATGGGTCAGAACCGTCCCGACTACTGGTCGGCCTGAGCGGGCAGGAGAGGAGCACGACAATGGCTGCGAAGATTCCGTTCCCCTACCACCCGGCCAACAAGTTCCACGCCGGAGTCAAAGCCCGCTTCGAAGTGGAGGCCGAGACGCCGCAGTCGATCGATCTGTTGACCGACAAGGTCGACAGCGGCAGCAAGGGGACCCAGAAGGCCATCGGCGACGTTGCCAAGGCAATCAAGGGGTACTCCGATGGTGAACAATCGAAGACCTTAGACCGCTTGACCGTCGCGATCGAAACCATAGCCTCCGCGCTGAAGAACCAGCCCAATGGCGACACCATCGACAAGAAGCTTGGCGAGATCGGCAAAGCGATCGACAGGCTGGATGAAACGGTGCAGTCGCTTGGCCTGCGCGACAAAGACAATGTCACGGCGCTTTATGCCGCCGCTGTCGACACGTCGGGCGACATTGTCGGCCGGACGAACGCCGGGCTCTGGTTCAACCACGCGAAATTCATGTCGTTGCAGGACATCGTGACATTCCAGAAGGGCAAGCCGCAGGAAAATCGCCGCAACGAGTTCCTCAAGCGCCTTCGCGATGCCAACACGTTCAGCAGCGGCCTGCCCTCGGTCGTCACCGATAGCGAACTGGTGCGCTTCTTCGACCTCGCGCCAGCAGTGATGAATGCGATTGCCGCCAGCCAGGACCCGGCGTCCGGCGGGCAACAGCCGCCAAGTGCCTGAGAACCCAACTACCTGAGAACTATGAGCCGCCAATTCGAGCAAGATGAGGTCTGATTATGGCTAGTGAATCCAACCAGGTCATCCAGCGGCTGTTCCAGCGCTTCTTCAGGGACGAGTTGTCGGGATTGTCGCCGGCGGACCGCGCCGCTTTCGAGAGCGAATTCGAGGGTCGCTACGGAGAGTTGCTCGACCGCTCGTCCAGCAAGACAACAACCAGCTTCGCGGATCTGGTCGGCTTCGGCGACGGGCCGATCAAGCCGTTCGATTCGTTGCAGATGCCGCTGCTGCGCAACGATTTCGATGAATCGATCATCCCACCGCAGTTGCAGGCCTCGGCCGAACTCTATTACATCTACCAGATGGACCGCATGAAGCTGTTCCAGGTGGTCGATGTATTGCGCCGGCTGTTCCAGAACGGCCAGATCCGCATCCAGCGTGGCCCCGGCGCACGCGGGCTCTACATCCTCGAGAAATGGCGGCCAATCCGCTACAAGCGCCGCGACCGGCTGATCGCCTATCGCCGCGTCTTCAATTATGGCCGCGCACCGGTGCCCGCCGGAGCCATCGTCAACCGCAGCTTCCACTTCCAGCTGGTCGCCTTCATGAATGCGATGTCGCAGTACTTCCAGGATCTGACGATCGGCCAGGTTATTCGCGGCAGCTCCACCATCAACGACCGGCCTTTCGCAGCGCTGGCCACGGTGCAGCGCGTCGGCACCGATCTGCGCTATCACCTAGACCGTTCGAGCTATGGCAACATCCTGGCTCTGACCCGTGAAACCGGACAGTATGTGCAGCAGATTTTCGAGTTGTTCGATGCACCGGACATCAAGAAATCCTTCGACGCCAACACCAAATGGGACGTTATCGAAGCCGTCGCCAACCGTCATCTGGGCGGCGCCACCGAGATGTCGGAACGCGCCAAGATGGCCGATGCGGGGCGGCGAATCCTGCAATACATCGCCGAAAACGATTTCCGCACGACGATCACGCCGGCGGAGTTCGACGCGGACGCCAAGAAGATGGGCGCGCAGGCCGACGCATGGCTGGCCGCCTACCGGCTGACACGCGAAGGGCGGCGCTTCCCTGGCCTCGACGGCGATCGCGTGCATTGGTCATATGGGCTGAACCGCAACACCGCGTCGCGAATAGCCGCCTGAACCGTTCGCCGGGCCTGAAGGGTGTCAGCGATGGACCACCAACTTGCTCTTGCGGGGCGTTTCGCGGCCAAGCCGCCGAACATCGTCATCGACGCCCCGCTGGCGTTGTCACCGATGGGGCTGCTTGTGACGGTAACGCTTTCGCAATCAGCGCGGGTGTGGCTGCCGCGCAGCTTCTACACCTTGCTCGACAACGACGAATACTATCGGCGTCGGCCCGATCAGATGGGAGGCGGTTGGCTCGCCCCCGGCACGCGCGATGTCATCCTCAAGGAATTGACGCTGGAGCTCGAACCATGGCGCCGGGCGTGGCAGAACGGCCGCCTGTCATCCCGGGTGCACTGGATTGGTGACGCCCAGTATGAAAGCGCGCTGCCCGAGCGTGAGGAAACAGCCCTGTTGCCGCGCTTTGAAGGTTGCTGCGCCGCGCTCGAAACACGTTTCGGCGATGTGGCCGGCACCGCAGCTCCGCTCGACGAGTGCGCGCGCGACGTGGTCGCGCTCTCCGCCGCGCTTCAGCCCGACAGCACCTATGTTCTCACCATCGCCGGCAATGACGGCGCCAGGCCGCCATTGTGCGACTATCTCGAACGGCTGGCATTTCCCACCAAACGCCATCCTGGAGCAATCCCCGGATGGTCCGGCCCGGCGCTCTGGCCCGCTGCTGCTCCAATCGCCGCGAGCGGCCGCAATGCCGCGATCGTGCAGGTGGTCGCCCCGGTCATCCTGGCGCTGCCCGACGGCTGGAGCGAGACCGACTGGGCGCTGGAAGATCCGGCCGACCACGATGACGGGACGCCGGACGATCCTTGGCGCAATGCCTGCGCGCTCTGGTACGAGCTGGTGCCGAAGGAGGCTGCGGCATGAAACCGCCTCGCATCCACCCGGTCCATGGCCTGCGCACCAATGCGCGCGACCTGGTGATGATCAGCGTCGCGGGACAGGTCGCCTCGCCGACCGAGAGGGGGACGCCATGGCGTATCGGCTATGATGGCCGACCACGCTCGCTGCCGGGCACCGGCGGTATCGTGCTCAACCATCGTGTCGGCGACCCCTGTGTCGGCCTGGCCGGCGACCATGTCGAACCGGCCGTGTCGATCCGCAACGAGGCGCGCGCCGCCGGCGGCAGCCCGGACGCCGCCAACCAGGCGCTGCAGAGCTATTCCTGCGTCGGCAACCACGCCATCGTCACCACAGGCCGCGCCGCCGGCGCGCGCGGCGTGGTGACCGGCAAACATGGCGGCGTCGACACCGTGCTGATCGACTTTCCGCTGCCGGCGATGCGGCAGATGGCGATCGGCGACCGCATCCAGGTCTGGGCCTATGGGCTTGGCCTGCGCCTGACCGACTATCCCGACGTCGCGATCTGGAACTGCTCGCCGCGGCTGCTCGCCCGCTGGCGGCCGGTCGAGCGCAACGGCAGGATCCACGTCAAGGTTACGCACCGCATCCCCGCCCGCGTCATGGGCTCGGGCCTCGGCCGCAACAATGTGCTGCGCGGCGACTACGACATCCAGATGTCCGATCCCGGCATGGTGCGGCGCTACAAGCTCGGCTCGCTGCGTTTCGGCGACATTGTCGGGATCATGGATGCCGACAACCGCTATGGCCGGTCGCGGCTGGGAGGGCATGTGTCGGTGGGCGTCATCGTGCACAGCGACAGCACCGTCGCGGGTCATGGTCCGGGCGTTGTCTCACTGCTTTCGGCGCCGGCCTCGGTGCTTCAGCTGGAGCTCAGCCCGGACGCCAACATCGCGCGCTATCTGGACATTCGCCCACCCCGACCGGCACGGCCATCGGTTCCCTTGCCAACCGTCGAGCAAAGGGAACGAACCGTGGCAAGGCTGCGTCGGCGGGCGACGGCATCGGACCCAAGCATGGTGGCCGGATCCGGCTAGATCCGAGCCCGGGCGGAGAAACGATTTACGAGAAAGGGATCGGCATGTCATATCTCGACGAACAACTCGACGCGCTGGTCAACGAGGCCGCGCAAACCGTCGCTCACCGCTCGCCATGCGGCTGCCCGCGCTGTCGCCGACAGCAGGGCTTTCGCGCCGTCGAGGTCAGGCGCCGGCATTTTCCGAGCTGTGGCTGCGGCAGTTGCGGCGATGCCTCTTCCTTCGACGAGACAGCCATACGGCGCGGTCGAGCCCTGCGTTCAGCGCGTGGCCAGACGTCGGTGCGGGCGCGCGGGTCACAACTGCCGGGCTGGCGCGGCTGGACGCCGCCGGTCTCGCTGGCTGCGATCGACGCGGCGCGCACCGCCGCGAGCCGGGGCGAACACGTCGATGCTTTGTTGCGGCCGTTCCTGGCGCCGGGGCCGCAGGTCTATCGCATCACCCGCGCCGGCATCGACCGCGACCGTCCGCTCAGCATCGGCATGACCAAGGGCAACAATTCGATCGCGCAGAGAATTATCGAACACTACCGGCAGCCGAGCCGAGCCGACCCTCGGGTAAACACCGCGATCCGCAACCTGCAGCCGGGCCAGATCCTGGTCCAGGCAGCCCGGCTCACCCGCCAGGCCATGCATCCAAGGCGGGCCAGGAACTACGAAGGCTGGCTGCAGGACCGGGAGCGCCCGCTGCTCTACGACCCCAACAGCACGACATTCGATGAAATGGCACTGATGCGCAACAATTGAACCAGGGAGATTCCCATGCACGGGCAAGTCGCACCTCATGCAAGGTCGGTATGGGCCGACCTCGACGCCATCGTTCTTCAGGAGGTCAGGGCTCTGCGTTCCCCACAGCCGCGCCCGGCTGAAACGCCATTCAGTTCCGACGACGAGTTCATGGATCGCACAATGGCCTATCTCGAAGGTCGCGGCGAAGAGGCCCGTCTCCTGATGGAGCGACTGCGAGGCTTGCTCGGCCTGACTGCAAGTGCGGGCGCGGATCAGGCTGAGGCGTCGCAAGAGCCCGCGGATGAGGCTGGGATCGATGATCCGGCGCAACCGGGGGCCATGCCCGTGGATGCCGCGCCGGCGGAGTCCGAACGCGAGCAAGACACATGATGCTGTTTTCGCCCACCCCCTTCGAACTCGACCGGCTAGCCGACGAAGCGGACTATGCGGTGGTCGGGCCGACCGACGGGCGCGCCAGGGTCACGCACACCAACCGCTTTCCACACAGCGCGGTCTGCCACATCGAGCGCGATTTCGGCGACGGCAGGATGACCGGCTGTACCGCCTTCCTGATTTCGCCGACGCGGCTGTTGACCGCGGCGCACTGCATCACCAGTCCGATCCGGCAACGGCTCGGCCTGCCCAATCTCGCCGTGCGCATCCGTGTCACGCCGGGTCGAGCCTCGCGCGAGGCGCGGCCGTTCGGCTGGCAGTGGGCCAAGCAATGGCACGTCAACCCGCCATACCGCCGCCGTCCGTCTGGCCTGCACGATGTCGGGCTGATCGAGCTTGAGCGGCCGTTTTCGCCATCGCCCGGGCACTTCCGGCTCTGGTCGCCGAACCGCCAGGATCTCGTGAGGCTTCGCAGCTCCCGGCTCCTTCACATTTCGGGCTATCCGGCCGACAAGCCGGACGGCACGCAATGGGAGCATTCCGAGCGCCTGGACCGGATCACGGAACGGCAGCTTTTCTACAGCGTCGATACCTGTCCGGGACATAGCGGCGCTCCGGTCTGGATCCATCGCCAGCAGGCCGGCCCACCGGTCGTGATCGCGGTTCACACCGCCGGTCCACGTCCACATTCGGGTGGTGCCTGGGGGTGCCGGCCCGGGGTGCCGCTCGCCCCGGCCGGCCTGTTCAACCGAGGCGTCAGGCTTACCCCTGACCTCTTGCGCTCGATCCACGCCGGATTCAGGCGCTGAAAGGTGAAAATTGGCGGCCCAATGATGATTTTTGGAATGCTAATATTTCGGAAGGTGTTATAGTCGAAACCATCTATGCAGCTTTCATACTGGTTGCGCCGGGGATCGGCGGCGTGGCAGTTTTGTTGGTGCGCCAGGGCTTGTGATTGTACTGAGTTTCCTGCCAACTGGGGCGTTCGGCCATGGTTGCACGTGCCGAGAACTTGCAGAGACTTTCCGACTTCGCTGATGAGATTTCCGCGTCACGGAGAAAGTGCGATCCGGAACCGGATACATCGAACTTTGTCGTGAACGGCCATTCGCTGGTCGCCATCCGTTACGCAGACGACGATCGCGGGGATCCAAACGGTCATACCGATCAGCGCCAGCCGGTGGGACGCATCGTGTGCGCCGGCACGCACTACCTGATCTATGACGCCGTCTACATGCCGGACGTTGCCACCGACCTTCCGCCTTCGGCCGCCGAAATACTGACCCGGCGCGAACTCCAGATCGCATTACTGATCGCTGACGGCAAGCTGGACAAAGAGATCGCCCGGCAGCTCGGCATCAGCGGCTACACCGTACGCGAGCATATCAGGCGAATCTTCGCGAAGCTGAATATCGGCCGGCGTTCGGCGATTGCATCCTGTGTGCTCGCAGGTCGGGCGGACTTCCGCCATGATTTGCGATAGCCCGAGAATCTGCAAGGTCTGCTTGCCGAGGCTCAAACGAGCGGCTTTTTCGAGGGACCGGCTCTGAGCAGCAGGTCGCACGCCTCGTCCGGGTCGGCCAGAATGTCGAACTCCCGGCAAAGGCCGGTCGACTTCACCTGATTCCTGAAATAGCCCAGCGCCGAAAGTCCCTCAATGGCGCCGTTGCCGATCAACGCCATGCCGGGGGTGCCGGCTGGCTGCTTTCCAACGCGGTAAAGCCAGCGATCGGGCAATGTAATCATCTCTTCATTATTGACAGAAATACAAATTTTTGTAATAAACTCTACAAAACAAGAGACCAGGTATTTCGGGGGAGGCCAATGGCGATACGCGATGTTCTGATGCGCGGGGATCTGGCGCTAACGCCGTCGGAAGAGAAGATCGTCCGACTGCTGTTGACGGACTATCCGACCTCCGGCCTCGGCACCGCTTCGTCGCTTGCCCGGCGTGCCGGCGTCAGCGATCCGACCGTGGTCAGGCTGGTCGTCAAGCTCGGCTATGAAGGCTTTCCGGATTTCCAGGCCAAGCTGCTGGCCGAGGTCGAAGCCAGGCTGCATTCGCCTTTGTTGATGATGGAGGCGAAGCGGCAAAGCGGCTCCAGCGACAGCGCCGTGCTTGCCTATCTCGATTCCGTCACCGCCGCGCTGCAGAAAGCCACCGCCGCGACGCCGGTGCAGACCTACGAACGGGCCGCCCGCCTGCTGATGGAAGCCAAGGGCGAGATCGTGCTTGTCGGCGGCCGGTTCAGCCGCCACATCGCCGGCATGCTGGCTGGATATCTCGGGCAGTTCCGCTCCGGGGTCCGCGATCTTGGCGTGCTTTCTCCCCAGGCATTCGACACGCTGGCCGACCTCGGCCGCCGCGACGTGCTCGTCGTCTTCGATTATCGCCGCTACCAGCTCGACGTGATGGCCTATGCAAGCCAGGCGGCGGCGCTCGATGTGCGCATCCTGCTTTTCACCGACCAATGGCTGTCGCCGATATCAGATCTCGCCGAGGTCACCATCGTCAGCCCGCTTGAGGTCGCCTCGCCCTACGACACGCTGGCGCCGGCGATCGCCCAGATGGAGGCGCTTACCGCCCACATCGTTTCGACGCTGGGCGACGACGCCCGGGCGCGCATCGAGAGGATCGAGAAAGTGCGGCACGCCAATGCGGTGACGCTCGACAGCGACCCGCAAGAGAACGGCAAGCGCCAGACTGGGCCAGGAAAGACATCCGAGCCACGCAAGACACCCGGACCCAAATCAGCAAAGCAGGACGACAAAGCATGACCCAAGCCTTATCCAAACAGGCCCTACCCAAGCGAGACGAAGCCTTCCGTGCCGGCGAGACCGCGCTGCTGCTCGTCGACATGCAGCGCATCTGGCTGGAGCCGGGCGCCGATCCCTCGCATCCCGAGCGCGGCCCCGACCATTATTTCTACCGCCAGACATCTTCGCAGACGATCCCCAACCAGGAACGCCTGCTGGCGGCGGCGCGGGCCAATGGCGTCGAAGTGCTGCACACCATCATCCAGAGCCTGACCGAAGACGGCCGCGACCGCTCGCTCGACCACAAGCTGACACCGATCCATGTCCCGCCGAGCCTCCCCGAGGGCCTGCCGGTTGCATCGCTGGCGCCGGTCGGCGACGAGATCATGCTGCCGAAGACCTCGTCCGGCATCTTCAACTCGACCAATGTCGACTATCTCCTGAAGAACCTCGGCATCCGCTATCTCGTCGTGGTCGGCGTGCTCACCGACCAATGCGTCGACATGACCGTGCGCGACGGCGCCGACCGCGGCTATCTCGTCACCTGTGTCGCGGACGCCTGTGCCACCATCACCCAGGAGCGCCACGACATCGCGCTCAAAGCCTTCGGCGGCTATTGCTGGGTCGCCGACACCGACACTGTCGTCGACCGTTTCAACGCTCTGGGAAAAACTGCATGACATCGACCGTCGAGCCTCTCGTTGCCGTCGTCACCACGGATCTCTCCGCCATCACGCGGGGCCGCTTCGTTGTCGAAAGCAGACTGCAGAAAACCGCCACGACCGGTGTCGGCTGGCTGCAGGCCAATCTATCGATGACGCCTTTCAATTCGATCGTCGATCCCAATCCCTGGGGCTCGTCGGGCGACCTGCGGCTGATCCCCGATCTCAAGGCGCGCTTCCGCACCGAACGGACCGGATCGCCGACGCCTTTCGACATGGTGGCCGGCGACATTGTCGAGCTCGACGGCAGCCCATGGCTCGGCTGCACACGGACCATGCTCAGGGACGCGCTGGCGGAACTGAAGGCCGCAACCGGTCTTTCCGTCATCGCCGCCTTCGAGCATGAATTCCACATCGCCGGCGGCAGCTTCGCGCCGGCGCATTCGATGTCCTTCGCCGCCCTGCGCCGCACCGATCCGTTCGCCCCCAATTTAATGGCGGCACTTGAGGAGGCTGATGTCGGACCCGAAGTGGTCATCGCCGAATTCGGCGACGAGCAGTTCGAAGTGACGCACGAGCCTGCCGACGCGCTGACGGCGGCGGATCGCGCCGTCGCCATCCGCGAGATCACGCGCGAAATGGCGCGCAATGCCGGCTGGCGCGCGAGCTTCGCGCCGAAGATCGCCCCCAATGCCGTCGGCAACGGCGTGCACATCCATTTCAGCTTCGTCGACGAGGCCGGCAAGCCGGTGACCTACGATGCGACGCAACCTGGCGGCCTTTCCGCCAAGGCCGGAGCCTTCTGTGCCGGCGTGCTGCGCCATCTGCCGGCGATAACTGCCATGACAGCGTCGAGCGTGTCGTCCTTCTACCGGCTGAAGCCGCATAGCTGGAGTTCGTCCTACACCTGGCTTGCCGACCGCGACCGTGAAGCATCGCTGCGCATTTGTCCGACGGTGACGATCGGCGGGCGCGATCCGGCACGGCAATACAATGTCGAATACCGGGCCGCCGACGCCACCGGCAATCCCTATCTGTCGCTGGCGGCGATCATCCGCGCCGGCCTTGAAGGGCTGAAGGCAGATCTGCCATCGCCGCCGCTGGTCACCGGCGACCCGACGCTGATGAGCGAGGCGGAACGGGCAAACCTTGGCCTGGTGCGGCTGCCCGAGACGCTGCTCGCCGCGCTGGACGCGCTTCTCGCCGACAAGACCGTCACCGGATGGTTCGCGCCTGTCTTCATCGAGACCTTCGTCGGGCTGAAGCGACATGAGGCCGAGCGGCTGGCCGGCCTCGATCCGGCTGCCATCTGCGATCTCTACCGGACGCTTTATTGATGACTGCGCGGACTGAAAAAGACTTGTTGCCTCAAAAAGATTGGCCCGACGCGGTCGAGATTCTCAACGAGCGCGGACGTAGCGATATCGTCCTGTTGTGCGAGCATGCGTCCAACCACATGCCGACTGAGTATCGGCAGCTCGGGCTCGATGCCAGCCATCTGCAACGCCACATCGCCTGGGATATCGGCGCCGCGGAGGTGACGCGCCTGTTGTCGGCACGGCTCGATGCAGCGGCCTTCCTCAGCGGCTATTCACGGCTGCTGATCGACCTCAACCGGCCACTGGGCACCCCGGGCAGCATTCCGGTGCTGTCGGAAGACACCGACATTCCCGGCAATGTCGGCGTCGATACAGCGGAACGGGACCGACGCGCGGAAATCATGTTTTCACCGTTCCATGAGCGGGTCGCCGCACATCTCGATCGCCGGATGGCCGAAGGCCGGCCAACGCTGATCGTGACGATCCACTCCTTCACGCCGGTCTTCCTGGGTGTCGCCAGGCCGTGGCATGCGGGCGTGCTGCATGCGCATGCAGCCGATCTCGCCGAAGCGATCCTTTCTGGCCTGCGCACGGACACGGCACTCAACGTCGCGGCCAACGTGCCCTATGTGATCAGCCGCGACGCCGATTATGCCGTGCCCATTCATGGCGACGATCGCGGCATCCCCGCCGTCCTCGTCGAGATCCGGCAGGACCTTTTGTCGACAAGGTCCGGCATCGAGGAATGGACGGATCGGCTGGCGGCGGCGCTGCCGGCACGGACGGAAACGGTCTCATGAGCAATCTCAGCCTGCGCGAGCGCGATGCCGTGACCATCGCGCAGATCGGCAAGCTGCGCTTCTCACCGCTCAGCGTCGTCGGGGGCAAGGGCAACCGGTTGATCGAGGAAGGCGGCCGCTCGCTGCTCGACCTGTCGGGATCGGCCGGCCCGGCCGTGCTTGGCTATGGTCATCCGGCCATCGTCGAGGCAGTCGAGGCCTCGATCCGCAACATGGCGGGCGCCAGTCTGTTGCTCTATCCCAATGAGCCTGCGGTCTCGCTGGCCGAACGGTTGCTCGCGATCACGCCTGGAGAAGGCGAACGACGCGTCTGGTTCGGCCATTCCGGGTCGGACGCCAATGACTGCGCGGTGCGCGTGCTGCAGGCAGCCACCGGCCGGTCGCGCTTCATCTCCTTCATCGGCTCCTATCACGGCAACCTTTCCGGCTCGATGGGCATCAGTGGCCACACCGCCATGACGCATACGCTGCCGCGGCCGGGCGTGGTGCTGCTGCCCTACCCCGATCCGTTCCGGCCGAATTTCAGCGGCGAGGATGTGCTTGCCCTGCTCGACTACCAGTTCGAGACCACCTGCCCGCCGCACCAGGTCGCGGCCGTGTTCATCGAGCCGCTGATGTCGGACGGCGGTCTGATCGTGCCGCCGCCGGGATTCCTGAAAGCGCTGCAGGAGCGTTGCCGCAAGCACGGCATCAGGATCGTGCTCGACGAGGTCAAGGTCGGGCTCGCGCGCAGCGGCATGATGCACTGCTTCCAGCATGAAGGGCTGACGCCGGACCTTGTCGTGTTCGGTAAGGGTATCGGCGGCGGTTGCCGCTGTCGGCCGTGGTCGGACCGAAGGCAATCATGGACCATGCACCGGCCTTCGCCTTGCAGACGACCTCCGGCAATCCGGTGGCGACATCGGCCGGCAACGCGGTGCTGAAGACGATCGAGAGCGTAGGCCTGGTCGAACGCTCCGCGCGGATCGGCAAACTCTTTTCCGATGCGCTGCGGGCGCTTGGCGTCAAACACGAGATCATCGGCGATGTGCGCGGGCGCGGGCTTGCCATCGGCGTCGACCTGGTCAAGGACCGCGCGAGCCGGTGCCTGCCACGACCACGGCCAAGATCATCTATCGTGGCTATGAGCTGGGGGCTGCCTTCACCTATGTCGGGCTGTAGGCCAATGTGCTCGAATTCATGCCGCCGCTGACGCTGACCGAAGACGAAGTGGCCGAGGGCGTGGCCATCGTCGACCAGGCGATCGCCGACGTGAATGCCGGCAAAGTGTCGGATGCGGATGTCGCGTCGTTCATGATGTGGTGACGGGCGCCGCGCGCTCCATCAATTTGCGCCGGCGGATCGGTCCTATCTCTCGCAGGATATGCGAAAGCCCGCGCCCCTAGCGGAGGCGCGGGCTTTTTGTCACTGTCATGCGGGCTCTTCAGGCGGCGCGCTGGCCTTGTTTGGGCTGCAAATTCTGGTTCATGCGGAACAGGTTCAGCGGGTCATAGCGCTGCTTGATCTCCAGAAGCCGCTGGTAGTTGCCGCCATAGGCCGCTTCCAGCCGGTCGACCTCGTCCTCAGGCATGAAGTTCACATAGGCTGTGCCGGCAGCATAGGGTTTGGCCGCCTCATAGAGGCTGCGCGCCCAACCGATGCAGGCCCTATCCATTGCCGGTTCGCGCCAGCGGGCATGAACATTCATGACGAAGTGTGAGCTGCGTTGTGGAAACGCCGTTGCGTTCTGCTCCACACGGCCCGCCGCACCGCCGACATGGCCGATGAATATCTCGCATTCCGGGCCAGGAAGCTCACGTATCGCTTCGGTGACGATCTCAACTGCCCTGTCGGGAAGCTGGGTGAAGTCATGGCTTTTCCAGTAGTTGCGGGCGCCGGGCGTAAGCAATGGGTCGAATGCCTGCTGCCAACCGGTGAACGGATTGGGGCCGACGACATCGGCAATCGGCGAGCCGATGGCGCGCAGCTTCTTCGTCGCCTTTTCACCTGCCTGGAGATCGCCGCAATAGCACATGGCCAGCACCAGAACATCCTTGCCGTGCCACTCGGCCGGCAGGAAGGGCAGCGGCGGCGCTTGCCGCATGACCACCCAGCAGGTCAGTTCGTCGGGAGCCGTTTCGAGCGCCTTGCGATACTCCTCCAGTACCTTCTCGGCATCGGCGAAAGGATGCACGACAAGTCCCGACAGAACCTGAGGACCCATCTGGTGGAGCTGAAACTCGAATGCCGTGACAATGCCGAAATTGCCGCCGCCGCCACGCAGCGCCCAGAACAGGTCCGGATTTTCCGTCTGGCTGGCGCGCAGCAACTTGCCGTCGGCGGTGACCACATCGGCGGAGACAAGGTTGTCGATGGTCAGGCCGAATTTGCGGGTGATCCAACCAAAGCCACCACCCAGGGTCAGGCCTGATATGCCGGTGGTCGAATTGATGCCTGTCGGCACCGCCAGCCCAAAGGCCTGCGTTTCGCGGTCGACATCGGCGAGCGTGGCGCCAGGTCCGACCCATGCCCGCCGTGCGGCGGGATCGACTCGCACCGACTTCATCGGCGACAGATCGATCATCAGACCGCCATCGCAGACGGCGCTGCCGGCAATGCTATGGCCGCCGCCGCGCACGGAGACGAGAAGCCTGTTTTCCCTGGCGAAATTCACGGCACGGATGACGTCGGAGGCGCCGACGCAACACACAATCAGCCTGGGCCGCCGGTCGACCGTGGCATTCCAGACGGTGCGGGCTTCGTTGTAGGCGGCGTCTCCCTGCTGAAGCAGTATGCCGCGCAATTGTGCCGAAAGCGCTTCTATTGCCTCGGCGTCGACTGTCGTCTTGCCGCGATCAAGCGTGGTGAGGCTCATGGTGTTCATGGTTTCCTCCCGATTTGCTTATGAGCCGATCTCCTTCAAACGCCTTTAATTCTGCTCTTATATTAGATGTTGCGCAAGTTATGCAGGCTTCGAACCGGATGGTGGGCCGCCGCTTGATGCGTATCAACGGCGGCGAACGGTCGAAGGTGACTTGGCCGACGCCGCGAAGCATGCTGGAGCAACTGACGGGAATGGCGCATGGCGGACAAAAATCTTGGCGTCTATGTCACACCAGCTAGTCCTCACTCGTCATGGGGTCGGCACCAACAGAAGGAAGCCAACCATGACCGCAAAAATCGACCTCTTTGCCGCTGCCCCTGTGCTGATGAAGAACTGGCAGCGCTCCTCGATCGAGCTCTCCGCCGCCGCCAGCCTCGAGCACAGCCTCACCGAACTGGTGAAGCTGCGTGCCTCGCAGATCAATGGCTGCGCCAACTGCATCAATCTCCACGCCACCGAGGCGCGCGAGAACGGGGAAACCGAGCAGCGCATCTACCTTTTGCCGGCCTGGCGCGAGGCGCCCTGCTACAGCGACCGCGAACGCGCGGCACTCAACTGGACAGAGGCCTTGACCCGCCTGTCGGAAGGTGCTGGCCATGCGAGCGCCTATGAAGAGCTGAAGGCGCATTTCACGGAGGAGGAGCAGATCAAGCTCACCTTGACGATCAACATCATCAACGCCTGGAACCGTATCGCCGTCGGTTTCGGCCTGTATGCCGACCCGGCTTCCATCAAGGCTGCCAGGGCGGCCGCAGCCTGATGACGAGCTCAGCGCCCGACGATGCGGCAGCGGGCTTCGGCCCGCTACGCCCGAAGCTCATGCGCGTCGCCTACCGCATGCTCGGCTCGGTGTCGGACGCCGAGGATGTGGTGCAGGAGGCCTTCATCCGCTGGATGAAGGCCGATCGCGCCGCGGTGCGCGAACCCGAGGCATTTCTGCGCCGCACGGTGACGCGGCTCTGCCTCGACCAGCTCAAATCCGCGCGGCACAAACGTGAGACCTATGTCGGCCCCTGGCTTCCCGATCCCGTGGTGGAAGAGGACGAGGTGGAAGACGTCACCTTGCCGCTGATGCTGGCGCTGGAGCGCCTGTCGCCGCTCGAGCGGGCGGCCTTCCTACTGCACGATGTGTTCGGGCTGGGATTTGACGAGGTCGCGGCCGCCGTCGAGCGCGACCCGGCGGCCTGCCGCCAGTTGGCGGCCCGGGCGCGCGGCCATGTCCGCGAGGCACGGCCCCGCTTTGCGGTGGAACGGCAACATGGCCTCGAACTCGCCGAGGCTTTTTTCACGGCGTCGCGCAGCGGTGACATGAAGGCGCTTGGCACCATGTTGAGCGCCGATGTCATCGCCCATGCCGACGGCGGCGGCAAGCGTCCGGCGGCCACCGAACCGGCCCTGGGCTTCGATGCCGTGATGACGCAGTACGAACGCGTGGCGGCCTGGTTGCGCACGCACGGCTCGAAACTTGTCCGCGTCGGTTTCATCAACGGATTGCCGGGGTTCGTCACCCTGGAAGCCGATGGCGAACTCCAGACCACCGCACTCGACATCGAGGACGGGAAGATCGCGGCGATCTATGTCGTGCGCAACCCCGACAAGCTCAGGCATCTTCACTAAGCGTCAAGCCAGTCCGAACTTCTCCACGGCGCGCATGATGCCACGCAGTTCGGCGAGGCCTTTCAGCCGGCCGATCAGCGAGTAGCCGGGATTGATCTTCTTCTTGCCGATGTCGTCGGCGAGCAGATGGCCATGGTCCGGCCGCATCGGGATGCGCCAGTCGGCACGGCCCTCCTTGCGGCGGCGTGCCTCCTCCTGCATCAGAGCGAGGATGACATGCGCCATGTCGGTGCCACCCTCGAGATGCTCGGCTTCATAGAACGAGCCGTCCTCCTCGATGGTGATGTTGCGCAGATGGACAAAATGGATGCGGTCGGCGAATTCCTTGACCATGGCGACAATGTCGTTATCGGCGCGCGTGCCGTAGGAACCGGTGCAGAAGGTCAGCCCATTGGCCGGGCTGTCGACGGCGTCGAGGATGAAACGCGCATCTTGCGCGGTCGAGACGACGCGCGGCAGGCCATAGAGCGAAAAGGGCGGGTCGTCGGGATGGATGCACATGCGCACCCCTTCCTCTTCCGCCACCGGGATGATCTCGCGCAGAAACCAGGCAAGGTTATCGCGCAACTCCTTCGGCCCGATCCCATCATACTCCGCCAAAGCCTCGCGGAAACTGTCGCGGTCATATTTGCGCTCGGTTGCCGGCAGGCCGGCAATCAGATTTCGCTCGATCTGGTCGACCTGCTCCGATGTCAGCGCCTTCAGCCGCGTCTCGGCCTCGGCGATACGCGCCGGCGTATAGCTGGCGGCGCCGTTCTTGCGCTGCAGCACGAAGAGATCATAGGCGGCAAAGTCGATGGCGTCGAAGCGCAAGGCGTAGCCGGTTGTCGGCAGGCGATACATGAGGTCGGTGCGCGTCCAGTCCACCACCGGCATGAAATTGTAGCAGATCGTCTTGATGCCGGCCCGGGCGAGCGTGCAGATGCTGTCGCGATAGTAGCCGGCATAGCGCTCGCGTTCGGGCGCGCCGATCTTGAAGGAATTGTGGACCGGGATGCTCTCGACGACAGACCATGTCAGGCCGGCGGCCTCGATGATGCGTTTGCGCTCGAGCACATCGGCTTCGGGCCAGGCCCGGCCATCGTAGATGTGGTGAAGTGCTGAAACCACGCCGGTGGCGCCAGCTTGTCTGACATGATCGAGTGTCACCGGATCATCCGGACCATACCAGCGCCAGCACTGTTCCATTGCCACTTTCCTTTTTGCGAGAGACCGGCAACCTATTGTTTGACGACGATGAGTGTCAAACTCAGAACCAGGTTTTTCGATAGCGCATGAAGGAGTTCCCGCGATGAAGGATTTCGACGGCAAGGTGGCATTGGTGACGGGGACGACCGGCATCGCGCTCGCCACCGCAAGACGGCTGGCGCAAGGCGGTGCGGCGATCATCGCCTGCGGCATCGACCGGGCCGCCAATGCCGCCATGCAGGACAGCCTTGCCAAAGCCGGAGCGAATGCGCTGGTGCAGACTGTGGACGTGTCCGTTTCCGATCAGGTGCGCGATGCGGTCGCGGCCGGCGTCGCGAAATTCGGCGGCATCGACGTCATCGTTAATTCCGCCGCGGTCCATCCCTACGGAACCGCAACGACAACGGATTGGGAGACCTGGAACCGGGCGATGACGGTCAATGTCGGATCGATCTACCTGACCGCCCATTTCGGCATCCCGGAAATGATCAAGCGCGGCGGCGGCGCCATCGTCAACGTCGCCTCAGTGCAAGGTTTTGCCTGCCAGCAGAACGTCGCCGCTTATGCCACGACCAAGGGCGCCATCCATACGCTGACCCGCTCGCTGGCGCTCGACTACGCGGCATCAGGCATAAGGGTGAATTCGGTGAGCCCAGGATCGATCCGCACGCCGATCCTGGAGAAGGCCGCGCGCGGCGACAATGGCAGCGATGCCGATGTCGAAGAGGCCTACAGGCGCTTCGGCGCGGCGCATCCGCTTGGCCGCATCGGCGAGCCGGAGGAAGTCGCGGAGCTCATCGCTTTCCTGTGCTCGTCCAAGGCCGGCTTCTGCACCGGCGCCGACTACAAGATCGATGGCGGCCTGACCGCCGGCATCGGCGTGAAGTAGACGTATGACGATCGGCATGGCCTTCACCGCCGGCACGATGCTCAGGGGTTTTGGGAGCGCAGTGTCCGCAAGGTTATCGAATAGCGGTGTTCGGCAAGCGGCGGGATGCTGTGCTCCCATTCGATCCGTGAAGACCCGGTCATGAGATAGGCCGACCTTGGCTCGACGATGATGGTCCGGCGCTCCCATTTGTCGCCGCTCTTTCGCCGCAGCCGAAAGCCGCAAGGCGCCAGCAGCGAAACGCCGGCGACGTCCTCGAAATGCGGCTTGTCGCGATGCCAGCCGATACCGGCGCCAGGCCGGTATTCATTGATCAGCACCTGCGCGAAGGCCTCGGCTGGCCGGCGCGCAAAGGCCGCGACCTTCTCGCGCACAGGCAGCAGGAAATCAGGGATCGGCGCCGCCTCGACGACTTCACGCCGGTCATAATCGTAGCGCAGGCCAAACCCGACGACACGCCGGTTTGCCAGATGGCCATGGAAATCGAACGCCTCGAACGGCAATCCTTCGAGATGCCGGGCGAGCTCTGCTTCTTCCTGCGGCGTGATCAATCCGGGTTGGTAGGCGAAACCTTCGGCAACTCCTCAGCATCGCCAAAGAGATCGTGCTGGAATGCCAGAGCGGGGCCGGTGACTTTCGATTTGAGCGGCGACATCCCGCCTAGATGGTGAGGGCCGGACCACAAGGCAATACGGAGCCACGCTTGGTGCGCGACAGATAGTGCGCTGGGTAACGGCAGGGAACCGGACCATGGCTGGCGGATTTATCTGGCTGAGCAGTCAGGTGCCAGCATGCCATCGACCGCGATCCGAAACACCCAATACGATCCCGCTACCAGAACGCTCTCCGTCTGGTTCGTGCCGAGCGGCCATCGCTATGACTATGCGGACGTTGCCCCGGCAACCTATGCGGCTTTCAAGAAGGCTGCCTCGAAAGGCCGCTTCTTCAATGAGTTCATCCGCGATCGCTACAGCTACCGTCGCGTGGCATGATGCGGAAGCAGGGTCAGCCCGTCACGCCTTCTTGTTGAGCTCCGCGGGCGCCTTGTCCGGCGCCGGTTCCCAACCAAAGACACTGCGGCCGCCAAGCAGATGCGACTGGTCGAATTCGCCGGCGACAATTTCCTTCAGGCTGGGGCCGGTGACATAGTGCTCGACCTGTCGCGACTGGTCGTCAAGCCGCTTCAGCGCGCCGATCTCCTCTTCGCGGCCAAGCCTGGCCTTCTGCACGGCGGACTTCAGCACGCCGATCGTCTCGTCATAGACCTTGAGTGGAACAGGAAACGGATGCCTGTCCTTGCCGCCATGGGCGAGTGAGAAACGGCCGGGATCGGAAAAACGGCACGGCGCGCCATGCACCACTTCAGCAACGAGGGCCAATGCGCGCACGGTGCGCGCGCCCACGCCGGGAACCAGCAGAAGCTCGGAGAAATCCGCCGGGCCACGCTCCGCGGCCGCCGCCATGTTTCCATGCAGGCGGCGCATCACGACATCGCTTTCGCGCACATCATGGTGAGCCGGCATGACCAGATGCGGCAGCAGCGGCTGCTCCGGAGCCGAAGCGGTATCGGGATGCAAAGCAGCGAATTCCCGCAGGATGCGATCCGGGCCGAGATCCTGGAGCAGATCCAGCTGTCCCTGGCGCGAGGCCTCGGCGCGGCGGTCGGTCAGGTTGACGATCTCGCCCTGGTTGGCGCCCTCGATGGCGGCGTGCGGCTGATCGACGAAGCTCTTCAGACCTTCGGACAGCCAATGGTAGCGGCGCGCCACCTTGCTGTCGCCGTTCATGCCTTGCTGCACCACCACCCAGTCGCCGTCATCGGTGACGATGAAGCCATGCAGATAGAGGTCGAAGCCATCCTGAACGGCGGCGCTGTCGACCTTGGCGACAAGCCGGCTGACGGTTGCCAGGCGCGCTCCGTCGAAGCCGATGCGCTCGCCGATGGCGGCCAGTTCATGCGGGGTTTTGCGCGAGTGCGCGCCACGGCCGCCGCAGACATGGATGCCGAGTTCGCCCGACAGCGGCGTGAGGCCGCGTTTCAGGGCGCCGACGACGCTGGTCGTGATGCCGGACGAGTGCCAGTCCATGCCCATGACTGCGCCGAAGGACTGGAACCAGAACGGATGCGCCAGGCGCCGCAGCAATTCGTTGCGGCCATAGTGATGGATGATCGCCTCGCACATGACGGCGCCAAGGCGCGTCATGCGGTCACCCAGCCATTTCGGCACGCGTCCGCCGTGAAGTGGAAGATCCGCACTGCCCGATCGTTGCGCCAAATCCGTTGCCTGTTCCGGTGTCTGTGCACACAGATAGGCATCCCGGGCCACGCAGGAAAGCTTTGAATGCTCCCGCTCGAATTGGCCGATGGACCAATCGGTCTTAGCCCGATCGTGGGCGCAGCGCTTCCGGCTATCGCACCACGCGTTTCTCAAGCTTGCGGGCCAAAGTGCGCCGGTGCAGGCCGAGCCGGCGCGCGGTTTCGGAGATGTTGAAGCCGGTCTCGACGAGCGTCTCGTGGATGCGCTCCCATTCGAGGTTCTTGATCGAGGTGGGACGGCTGCTCAGCGACACGGAAACATCGCCCTCGGCGCGGCCGAAGGCGGCTTCGATGTCGTCGGTGTTGGCGGGCTTGGCCAGATAGTGACATGCGCCGAGCTTGATCGCCTCGACCGCCGTGGCGATGCTGGCGAAGCCGGTCAGCACGACGATCCTCATCGAAGCATCGCGGGCGCTGAGCAGCTTGACGCATTCCAGCCCGGAGCCGCCGGCGCCAAGCTTGAGATCGACGACGGCGTAGGCCGGAACCGCTGTTTCGAGGGCGCGAGCCAACTCTTCCCTGCCGTGGCAGACCACAACGTCGTAGTCGCGCTTTTCGAAGGAGCGTTTCAGCGTCTTCGCGAAGGTGGCGTCGTCCTCGACGATAAACAGGGATCGATCAGGCCTCATGATCATCTCCATCGGTCAGTGCCGCCAGCGGCAGCGAGAGCGTAACACAGGCCCCCTGCTCCATGTTACGCGCCGAAAAGTCGCCTCCCAGCTTTCGAACCACGTTGACGACGAGGAAAAGGCCAAGGCCGCCGCCCGGCCGTCCCTTGCTCGACATATAGGGCTGGCCCAGTGCCGCCAGAATAGCCTCGTCGAAACCCGGCCCACGGTCGCGCACCGAAATAACCAGTTTCTCGCCCTGCCGCTCGGCAGTGACGCCGACCCAATCGGGCGAGGCTTCCTGGGCGTTGTCGAACACGTTGAAGATGACCTGCTTCAGCGCCGTGTCGGAGACGATCTGCTCGTCGGGGTCGAAATCGTTGCTGTACTCCAGATTGAGCGGCTGGCGGCTGCCGCGCCACTCCCGGACAAGATCGTCGATGAAATGGCGGATGCTGGTGCGGATCGTGCCTTCGCCCCGCGCCTGCCCCGAAGACATGAGGATGCCCGACACGATGCTTTTGCAGCGCTCGATCTGCGCCTGCATTTCGGCCACGTCCCCGGCCAGCTCGCGGTTGCGGGTGACGCTGCGCGTCTGGCGCCAGTCGGAGAGGATGACGGAGATGGTCGAAAGCGGCGTGCCCAGTTCATGCGCGGCACCCGAGGCGAGCAGGCCCATGCGCACGATGTGGTCCTCCTCGGCGGAATGCTGGCGCAGATCAGCGAGATAGGCGTCGCGTTCGCGCAGATTGCGGTTGATGCGCGTCATGAAGATGACGATCAGGCCCGCCGCCAGCACGAAGCAGATGAACATGCCCCTGATATGCAGGGCCAGCAGGTCGCTGCCGCCGTGATGCGGAATGGCGATCGGCTGGAACTGAAAGGTGAGGAAAACAAAGCAGGCGGAAGCGGCCGCCACCAGGATCCAGGTGGACCAGGGTGTCAGCAGCGCGGCGCCCAGCGTGATCTGCAGCAGGTAGAGCGACACGAACGGGTTCGAGGCACCGCCGCTTAGGTAAAGCTGGGTCGTCAGCGCCGCCATGTCGAAAATGAGCGCGACAAACAGCTGTGCGTTGCTGATCGGGCGCCGGCCGCGCGAAGCCAGCAGGCTGAAAATGTTCAGCCCGACCAGGAAAAGCACGACGCCGGCCATCTCTGGCAGCGGCAGCGGAATGTCGAACCAGTATTCCGTCGCCAGAATGGTGAGCACCTGACCGGCCACCGCCAGCCAACGCAGCTGGATGAGCAGGAGCAGGTTTTTACTGTTCGCCGCGTCGGGATCCGAGACCGCGCCGTTGCCCGCAAGGGATACCGCGAAGGATTTGTCGTTGCGAAGGGTTTGCGTCGGGACGCTCATCTTGCCGGTCCTCGCCGCCAGCGGCGGCCGATGATCGGCGCGGCCAGGGCTGCGGCGAGCATCGCAACGAGCGTGAACCAGGTCAAAGCATAGACAAGGTGGCTGTTGCGGAAATTGACGACAGTCAGGCCGCCGCGCGGCCAGTCGCCGGATGCCTCCGCATCGACGAAATAGGGAGCGGCGTCGGTCAGGCCGTGCGTGGTGGCGATTGCCGCGACGTCCCGCGAATACCAGCGATTGCCCGCCACGTCGTTGTTGCGCAGAAAGCCGCCGCCGGGCTCGCTCATGCGCAACAGCCCGTCAATGACGGCCGGCGATGTGCCGCCGCCGTTCTCCTGTTCGAACTCGGCCTTGCGCTCCTGGGGAATGAAGCCGCGGTTGACCAGCACGACGAAACCGCGGTCGGTTCGCATCGGCGTCAGCACCCAATAGCCACCGCCAAGCTCCGTCACCGCCTGCACCAGCGTGTTCTCGCCGCCCAGAAACCGCCCGGCCAGTCGCACATGGGTGTACTCGTTGGCGGCCGCGGTCATGCCGTCCCAGTTCCCCGGACCTGGCGCATCGACAACGGGAGCATGGATGCGCCGGTCGACGCGGGCGATCAGGTCGAGTTTCCAGACGCGCCTTTCCAGCTGCCAGATACCGAGCCCGAGAAACACCAGCACGCCGAGGAGCCCGAGCAGTGCGAGGAAGAGCCGCGACGCGGGCGATCTGCCGGCGTCCTTTCCTGGCGCGGCGGGCAAGCCAATGCCGGCCGACCCGATCCGTGCCTCGGCGATGGTCCTCCCCGCGCCCGGCGCCGGACTCATGGCATCTCGCGCATGTCGTGCAGCCCCGGCATCATGTTGGCGTTGAGGTGGTACATCACCCAGAGCGAGCCGGTCAGCACGATGACGACCAGGATCAGCGTGAAGATCAGGGCCAGCATCGACCATCCGCCCTCCGAAGCGGTGTTCATATGCAGGAAGAAGACCATGTGGACGACGATCTGCACCACCGCGAAGGCCATGATGACGATGGCCGTGGCCTGCTTGTTGTCGATGGCGCCGCTCATGACCAGCCAGAACGGAATGGCGGTCAGGATCACCGACAGGATGAAGCCGATCAGATAGCCCCTGAACGATCCGTGCGCGGCTCCGCCATGGGCGTCGCCGTGACCCTCGGCATGATCATGAGCGCTCATCGCAACATCCCCATCAGGTAGACGAAAGTGAAGACGCCGATCCAGACGACGTCGAGGAAATGCCAGAACATCGAGAGGCACATCAGCCGGCGGCGGTTCGCCTCGGTAAGGCCGAACCGGGCGACCTGCGTCATCAGCGTCACCAGCCAGACGATGCCGAAGGTGACATGCAGGCCGTGCGTGCCGACAAGCGTGAAGAAGGACGACAGGAAGGCGCTGCGCTGCGGCGTGGCGCCTTCGTGGATCATGTGGGAGAACTCGTAGAGCTCGATGGACAGGAAGGCCAGGCCGAACAGGCCGGTCACGGCAAGCCAGGCCTGGGTCGCCGCTACGCGACCCTTGTCCATGGTCAGCATGGCAAAGCCATAGGTGATCGAGGAAAAGAGCAGCATGGTGGTGTTGACAGCCACCAGATCGAGATCGAACAGGTCCTTCGGCGCAGGTCCCGCCGCGTAGTTGCCGCCGAGCACGCCATAGGCCGCGAACAGCATGGCGAAGATCAGGCAGTCGCTCATCAGATAGAGCCAGAAGCCGAGCATGGTGCTGCTGCCTTCAGCGTGCGCATGCTCTTCTTCCAGGTGGAAGACCGGTTCGGTGCCGGCCGTGGTTGCTATCGAAGCCATGCTCAAACCCTAACCCTGGGCGGCGAGGAGCATCGTCCTCGCCGCCTCCGCCTGCGTGACCTCGGCAGCCGGAATGTGGAAGTCTCTGATATAGTTGAAGGTGTGGCCGATCGCGGTGGCGATCAGGCAGACGAAGCTCAGCGCCGCCAGCCACCAGATGTACCAGATCAGGCCGAAGCCGAGCGCCACGCTGAAGGCGGCCAGGATGACGCCGGTGCCGGTGTTGCTGGGCATATGGATCGGCTTGAAGCCGGAGAGCGGCCTGATGTAGCCGGCCTTCTTCATGTCCCACCAGGCGTCGTTGTCGCGCACCACAGGCGTGAAGGCGAAGTTGTAGGCGGGCGGCGGCGAGGAGGTCGACCATTCGAGCGTGCGGCCGTCCCAGGGATCGCCGGTCGGATCGGTCAGAGCCTCGCGCTTGCGGATGGAGACGAAGATCTGGATCAGGAAGGCGGCGATGCCGCAGGCGATCAGCACCGCGCCGAAGGCGGCGATGACGAACCAGATCTGCAGCGAAGGGTCGTCGAAGACGCGCATGCGGCGCGTCACGCCCATCAGGCCGAGGACATAGAGCGGCATGAAGGCGAACCAGAAGCCGACCACCCAGCACCAGAACGACACCTTGCCCCAGAACGGGTCGAGCTTGAAGCCGAAGGCCTTGGGCCACCAGTAGGCAATGCCGGCAAACAGGCCGAACAGCACGCCGCCGATGATGACATTGTGGAAGTGGGCGATCAGGAACAGGCTGTTGTGCAGCACGAAATCCGCCGGCGGCACGGCAAGCAGCACGCCGGTCATGCCGCCGACGGTGAAGGTGAGCATGAAGGCCATCGTCCACATCATCGGCAGTTCGAAGCGGATGCGGCCGCGATACATCGTGAACAGCCAGTTGAAGATCTTCGCTCCCGTGGGAATCGAGATGATCATCGTGGTGATGCCGAAGAAGGAATTGACGCTGGCGCCGGAACCCATGGTGAAGAAGTGGTGCAGCCAGACGAGGTACGACAGGATGGTGATGACCACCGTGGCGTAGACCATCGAGGTGTAGCCGAACAGGCGCTTGCCGGAGAAGGTCGAGGTGACCTCGGAAAAGACGCCGAACAGCGGCAGGATGAGGATGTAGACTTCCGGGTGACCCCATATCCAGATGAGGTTCACATACATCATCGGATTGCCGCCGAAGTCGTTGGTGAAGAAGTTGGTGCCGACATAGCGGTCGAGCGCCAGCAGCGAGAGCACCGCCGTCAGCACCGGGAAGGACGCGACGATCAGCACGTTGGTGCACAGCGACGTCCAGGTGAAGACAGGCATGCGCATCATCGTCATGCCGGGCGCGCGCATCTTGATGATGGTGCAGATCAGGTTGATGCCCGACAGCGTCGTGCCGACACCCGCCACCTGCAGCGCCCATATGTAATAGTCGACGCCGACATCCGGACTGTAGCCAATGCCGGAGAGCGGCGGATAGGCGAGCCAGCCGGTGCGGGCGAATTCGCCGACGAACAGCGATGCCATGACCAGGATGGCGCCGCCGACGGTCATCCAGAAGCTGAAATTGTTGAGGAAGGGAAAGGAGACGTCACGCGCGCCGATCTGCAGCGGCACGACGAAGTTCATCAGCCCGGTGACGAAGGGCATCGCCACGAAGAAGATCATGATCACGCCGTGCGCGGTGAAGATCTGGTCGTAGTGATGCGAATTGAGGTAGCCCTCGGAACCGTTGAAGGCGATGGCCTGCTGCAGGCGCATCATGATGGCGTCGGAGAAGCCGCGCAGCAGCATGACCAGGCCGAGCACCATGTACATGATGCCGATCTTCTTGTGGTCAACGCTGGTGAACCATTCGCGCCACAGGTAACCCCAGAGCTTGAAATAGGTGATGACGCCGAGAAGGGCGATGCCGCCGAGCGCCACCGCGGCGAAGGTGGCGACGACGATCGGCTCGTGCAGCGGCAACGCGTCCCAGGTGAGACGGCCGAAGATGAATTTGGTCAGCGTATCGGGCATCTTCTGTCTCTCACAAATCGCGCCGCAGCAGGCCGAGCGACGGCGTATTCGCCTCAGCGCGACGGCTCTCGGTGCCTGGCCTCAGCAGCCCTGCCCCGCGCAGCGGGGAAGATTCCTCGCCGGCCAATCCGTCGGCGTGGCATTGCTGGCCGCGCGCGTCGCGGCAGCCGCCTCCTCCGCAGTGCAGATGCTGGCGACATAGGACGGCTCGTTGCCGAACACCGCGCCGCGCCGGGCGAGCTTGTCGTATTGCAGCGGCAGCGTGTTGCGGACACCCGCAAGACCGAGGCCGCCCTTGGCGTCGATCGACATCATCTCGTTCATGCACATCTTGCCGCGCTCGACGCACAGGTTGAGGATGGCGCCAAAGAGGTCGGGATCGACGGAGGCATAGTGGTGGACCGGCTCGTTCTCGCTCGGCTTTTCAAGGTCGAGATAGGTCTCGCGGCTAAGCGCCGCCGACGCGGTCCTGGTCTGTGCCACCCATTGCTCGAAAGCCTGCTCGGACAGGCCGTGGAAGGCGAAGCGCATGCCGGAAAAGCCGGCGCCGCTGTAATTGGCAGAGAAGCCGCTATAGGTGCCCGGCCGGTTGATGACGGCGTGCAGCTTCGTCTCCATCGCAGGCATGGCATAGATCTGCCCGGCAAGGGCTGGGATGTAGAAGGAATTCATCACCGCCGACGAGGTGATGCGGAAGTCGATCGGCTGGTCGACCGGCGCCGCCAGTTCGTTGATGGAGGCGATGCCGTAATCCGGATAGATGAAGAGCCATTTCCAGTCGAGGGCCACGACCTCGACGCGCAGCGGCTGGTGCAGCTCCGTGACCGGCTGGCCTGGTTCGATGCGGTCGATCCGGCGGTATGGGTCGAGCAGATGCGTGCCGAGCCAGGTCAAGGCGCCAAGGCATATGATGATCAGCAGGGGCGCCGCCCAGATCACCAGTTCCAGTTTGGTCGAATGATCCCAGTCCGGCGCATAGGTCGCCGCGGCGTTGGATTGCCGGTAGCGCCAGGCGAAGAAGACAGTCAGCGCCATGACCGGCACGATGATGATCAGCATCAGCAGGGTCGAGACCACCAGCAGGTCGCGCTGCTGGGCCGCGACATCGCCGGCGGGCGCGAGCACGACCAGATCGCAGCCGCTCAACAGCCCGGCCAGGGGGAACAGAAGCAAGGCTCCAAATCGTTTCATCAAACGCTGCCCTCGATGGACCGCGGCAACCTTCAGTGCGGTATCGATCCAAGGGCTACTGCTCGCGGCGGCGCGGCAACATTGGACAATTTGTCCAATGCCCAGCCGGCATGGCTTTGGCGCAGTGTGCAGTGCACAATGGAACCTTTGGGGAATTCCCATAATTGGGTCCCGGACACTTCATTCCACGCGGTGGCGACGGATAAGATGGCTCAGACTTCGACTGCCGAAACGAACAGCGAGCTGATCGGCTCGCATCATGGCCAGGTCAGCGCCGGCGATATCGCGGTCGGCGTGATCGTCGGCAGGACGTCGGAATTCTTCGACTTCTTCGTCTATGCGATCGCGTCCGTCATCGTGTTCCCCAAGCTCATATTTCCGACGCATGATCCGCTTGCCGGAACGCTCTATTCCTTCTCGATCTTCGCGCTGGCCTTCGTCGCGCGCCCGTTCGGCTCAGTGCTGTTCATGGCCATCGATCGCGCCTATGGCCGCGGCGCGAAACTGACCATCGCGCTGTTCCTGCTCGGCACCTCGACCGTCGCCATCGCGTTTCTGCCGGCCTATGGCGACATCGGTGCGATCGCGATCTGGCTGCTGGCGCTTGCCCGCATCGGACAGGGGCTGGCGCTCGGCGGCACATGGGACGGACTGCCCTCGCTGCTGGCGCTGAATGCACCTGAGAATCGGCGCGGCTTCTATGCCATGATCCCGCAATTGGGCGCGCCGATCGGCCTCATCGTGGCCAGCGCTCTCTTCGCCTTCTTCGTCGCCAATCTGTCGGCCGACGACTTCCTCGCCTGGGGCTGGCGCTATCCCTTCTTCGTCGCCTTCGCCATCAATGTCGTGGCCCTGTTCGCCAGGCTGCGCATTGTCGTCACGCCCGAATTCTCCAAACTGTACGAGAGCGGCGACCTGCAGCCGACGCGCATAAGGGACACGATCCGCGCCGAGGGCCACAACGTCGTCGTCGGCGCTTTCGCGCCACTGGCGAGTTTCGCCCTGTTCCACATGGTGACGGTGTTTCCGCTCTCCTGGGTGTTCCTGTTCACCAATGAGGGGCCGGCGCGCTTCCTGGCGATCGAGGCTGTGAGCGCGCTGTTCGGTATTGCGGCCATCGTCGCATCGGGCCCGCTGGCCGATCGTGTCGGACGCCGTGCGCTGCTCGGCGGTTCGGCGATCGCCATCGCGACGTTCAGCGGCTTTGCCCCGCAGCTTCTGGATGGCGGCACCGTCGGCGAAGCGCTGTTCATGGTGCTGGGCTTCATCCTGCTGGGGCTGAGTTTCGGGCAATCGTCGGGCGTCGTCGCCTCGAGCTTTTCCCGGCAGCATCGCTATACCGGCTCAGCGATCACCTCGGATCTGGCGTGGATGTTCGGCGCCGGCTTCGCGCCGCTGGCAGCCCTGCTGCTGGCCGGCAATTTCGGCCTCATCGCGGCCGGTGCCTATCTGCTGTCGGGTGCTGCCTGCACATTGCTCGCCCTGTGGATCGACGGGCGCCGTCCGGCGGCGGATCGCCAACCCGACTAAAGCGCGTTGCGTCGAAACGGATTCACGCGACGCGCCTTAATCTTTGTTTTGACGCCCGACTCTACTGCGAGACGCAATTATTGCGCGACCCGCACGATGAGCTTGCCGAAATTCTTGCCATCGAGAAGGCCGAGGAAAGCCTGTGGCGCATTCTCCAGGCCATCCACGATATCTTCCCGGTAGCGGACCTGCCCGGACGCGATCCACCCTGCCATCTCGCGATAGAAGGCCGGACGCTGGTCGACAAATTCGCGCTGGATGAAACCCCTGATCGTCAGGCTGCGGTGGAGCACTTGCTGCATCAGCGTCGGCAGCCGGTCGGTGCCGGAAGCGGCGATGGTGTTGTATTGCGCGATCAACCCGCAGACCGGCACACGCGCAAACTCGTTCAGCAGGGGAAACACCGCATCCCAGACAGGGCCGCCGACATTCTCGAAATAGACGTCGATGCCATCCGGGCAGGCCGCCTTCAACTGCTCGGCGAAATTCTCGGCCCGGTGATCGACGACCGCGTCAAAGCCGAGTTCCTGCCGCACGAAGGCGCATTTGTCGGCGCCGCCGGCGATGCCAACGGCGCGCGCGCCCTTGATGCGCGCGATCTGGCCGACGGCCGAGCCGACCGCGCTGCTGGCCGCCGCCACGACCACAGTCTCGCCGGCCTTTGACTGTCCGATCGTCAGCAGGCCGGCATAGGCGGCGAAACCCGGCATGCCAAGCACGCCAAGTGCGGTCGTGACGGTTGCCGCCGCCGCGAGATCGAGCTTGCGCAGCCCGACACCGTCCGACAGAGCAAAACTCTGCCATCCCGAGTGGGACAGCACGATATCGCCTTCAGCGAAATCGGCATGGCGGGATCTGACGACACGCGCGACGGTGCCGCCTTCCATCACGCCGTCGATCTCGACCGGCTTGGCATAGGATTTGGCGGCGTTCATGCGGCCGCGCATATAGGGATCAAGCGACAGATAGAGGATCTGGAGCAGCAGTTCGCCCTCGCCCGGCTCGGCGATCGCCACGGACTCGACGCGGAAATCGCCCGGCTTCGGCCGGCCTTGCGGTCGTGCCGCCAGCACGATGCGGCTGTTCGTCTCAGTCGACATTGGATACTCCCTTCGAACGGCATTCCACGCGAAGAGCGGTTGGCGCTATCGGGCCGAGATTCTCGCGCGACG
This sequence comes from Mesorhizobium kamtschaticum, assembly GCF_056174585.1. NCBI lineage: Bacteria > Pseudomonadati > Pseudomonadota > Alphaproteobacteria > Hyphomicrobiales > Phyllobacteriaceae > Mesorhizobium > Mesorhizobium kamtschaticum. Next base: position 6,867,081 of record NZ_CM149691.1, read on the forward strand.
TCGATCCCTTATACTGTCGTCTGAATGTGCCGCGCCACTGGGACGCCCTGAACCGCCGCTCAGGGCAAAGCGCTCCTTGGAATCGAACAAAGGACGCTGAAGGACGGATTGACCAGGTTTCCGACGCGCAATTTGCAGCATTGGCTGACAAGCTGGTGCGCGTCCATCAGATCCAGTTTCGTCCGCCGAGCGACCCACCTGACAAGGCCGGATGCGGCGATCCGGACGGCGTCGTCGACAGGCCGTGCGCAGCCGATGACGCCGATGTGGCTCTCGGTCTCCAGCCTCGGCCAATCGAACCCGTCTTCGGGCGCAAGCCGGTCGATCGACAATGTCGTGTTGAAGGCGCCTTCGATCGCGGTGCCCGCGATCTCGCCGTCGCCCTGCGAATAGTGCCCGTCGCCGATATAGACATGCCCGCCATCGACATTGGCCCTGATGTAGAGCGTGGCGCCGGGGCCGAGATCCGGAATGTCGAGATTGCCGCCGAAGTCACCCGGGACGACGCCGAGGCGGACTTCGCCATGCGCCGGCGCCACCCCCAGAGTGCCATGAAATGGCCGGAAAGGGACTTGCAGCCGAGCCCCGGAACGCGTCGGCGTCGCCAGCGAAGTGCGGTCTGCGTCGAAGGTCCAGATCCAGACGCGTTCGTCCTGCGGCTGCTGGAGGTTGGGATTGGCACGCGTGCCCGAGAGCAGGCCGAAATCCGGCGAAATCGTCGCGACGCCCCAGTCGCGCGCGGGCTCCAGCGCGATCAGGCGGATGGCGAGAATGTCTCCGGCCACAACGCCGTCGACGGCAATCGGCCCGGTCAGCGGATTGACCTTCGGGTACGGCGCAACCTCACGCGGCCGGCCGTCGACATCGGTCAACCTGCCGGAGAAGCAGTCCTCGGTGAAAACGGTGAAGACCTCCCCGGGACGCACGGTCCTGCGAGGTGCATGGCCGCCGAAATGAAACACGAAGTCATCTTCTCGCTGCATGGGTTGGCCCTTGCGTCATGGTGGTCAAAGGTTTGAACGTTGCGGATCGGATGACCCGCCTGCCGGTGCTGGTTCGAGAATCCTGGCCGGACGGTTGCGCAGGTGAAGCCGCCAGCGCGCGAATGTCAGCCCAAGAATGGCCGCGAGATAGGGCAACATCAGGACGAACTGCGAGGGGATGGCGAGCGCCTGAAGGCGGTCACCCAACGCTCCGAAGAAGCCGAACAGCACCGCAGCGGCAGCCGTTGTCCAGGGCAAGCCACCGCTGAACAGCGTCGCGGCAAGGCCGATGAAGCCACGGCCGCTGGTCATCTCCGGGAGGAAGAAGTGCAGCTTGTCCATCGAGATCTGAGCGCCGGCGAGACCCGCCAGGAGGCCGCTGATGGCAAGCGCCAGCGCCTTCATGCGCGCGACATCGATACCGGCGGAGCGCGCCGCATGCTCGTCTTCGCCCGCGGCGCGCAAATAGGAGCCGACCGGCGTCTTGTAGAGGAAGATAAAACAGGCCGGCACGGCCAGGAATGCCAGGACAACGATGACGCTCTGCCCCTCCAGCGCCGGACCGAGCAGCGGCAACAGGGAAAGCGCACCAGCCGGAATGTGCCAGAGATCGGGGAAGATGATCGGACGCAAGCCACCCGGGCTCCGGTAAAACCACTCCAGCGCAAACAGGCTGCCGCCGGCGGCCAGAAGGTTGATGCCAAGGCCGGCGACGATGAAATCCGCGGAAAACCGCAAGGTCATCAGCGCCAGAAGCTGGGACATCAGGATCGACGCAACCAGCGCACACAAAAGCGCAAGTGCCGCACTTCCGGATGCATTGCCGACGGCAATGGCGGTGAACGCGGCCACCAGCATCATCCCCTCCACGGCAACGTTGAGGATGTTGGCGCGCAGCGTGATCATTGCGGCCAAGGCCGCCAGCACGATCGGCGAGGATTGTTCGAGCACCGAGGCGAGAAAGGAGATGTATGCCATCGGCTCTAGCCCCGCGCCCGGGCGTTGAGCCGCGCCGTCATCAACAGCACGAGGAGGCCCGTGAGGAGATTGACCAGCGAACGCGGCACGTCGGTGGAGATCTGCATGTACGCAGCGCCGTTGATGATCATGGCATAGAACAACGCCGTCGCCAGCGCACCGATCGGATGGATGCGCGCCAGCAGGGCGCATGTGAGCCCGACCAGACCATAGTTGGGCGAGAAATTCTGCTCGAAGCGATGGCCGATCCCCAGCACATAGAGCGTGCCCGCCAGACCGCCGAACCCGCCGGCCAGCAGCATGGCCATGACGATGCGCCTGTCGGCGGGAACGCCGATGGTCCTGGCAAAGCGCAGATTGGTGCCGGATGCACGCAGCTGCGCGCCCCATTCCGTCCTGAACAGCACCACCCAACTCACCACCGACAGCAGGGCAGCGACGATGATGCCGCTGGTGGCGCCCGGCACGCCGGGAAACGCCGGAAGCCATATCTTTTGTGGCAGCACCGCGCTTACCGCACCGTAGCTGGTCGGATCGCGGATCACCTGATTGGCAAGATAGGACGTGAACAACAGCACAATGATGTTCAACATCAGCGTCGTGACGACCTCGTCGACGGCAAGCCTGACCTTGAGGACCGCGGGTATCCAGCCGAGCAACGCGCCGGCCAGGATGCCCCCGACGACCACGAGCGGAAAGAGCACCACCGCCGGAAGGCCGGAAAGGGAGACGCCGATTATGGTCGCCGTGATGGCACCGGCATAGAGCTGGCCTTCGCCGCCGACATTGAAGACGCCGGCCCGGAACGAAAAGATCACGCCGAGCGCGATCAGCGTCAACGGCGTTGCGCGATTGAGGAACAGGGCGAAATTGCCGAGTGAATCGAAATTGGCCAGAAGCAGGTCGCGATAGGCACGGACCGGCTCGTCGGTGATGGCGGCAACCAGCACGAAACCGATAGCGAGCGTCAGCGCGATCGCGGCGACCGGCGCGCGGATGGCCTTCAACAGGTCGATGACAGTGCTACGCATCAGTTGACCGCCCCGAGCGAACCGTTCATCAGCGCACCGACTGTCACTTCGTCGGCATCGCCGCGCTCGAGGACCCGCAAGAGCTTTCCTGAATACATCACGCCGATCCTGTCAGAGAGTGCGAAAATCTCCGACAGTTCGGACGAGATCAGCAGCACGGCGCGGCCGCGATCGGCCGCCGCCATGATGCGCTCGTAGATGAATTCGGCGGCGCCGATGTCGAGGCCGCGTGTCGGCTGGCTGACCACCAGAAGCGTGGGATCGCGGTTCAACTCCCGTGCGATGACGACCTTTTGCATGTTGCCGCCCGACAGGCTGCCGACCGGCGTCGACGGCTGTGCGCCACGAATGTCGAACTCAGCGATCTTGCCCGCCGCGAACGTGTCGACCCTGTCGGTGCGCACCAGTCCGTGCCTGATCAGGCCGGCAAGCCTGTAATTGGTCGCGGCCAGATTCTCGCCGACGCTCATGGTGACGCTGAGGCCACGATCCAGCCTATCTTCCGGGACGAAGCCGAGGCCGGCTTGCTGGCGACCCGGCACGTCGACGGTGGTGACGTCCCGGCCGTCGAATTCGATCGTTCCGGCCTGGATATCGGTGAACCCGGCGATGACTTCGGACAGCTCGGTTTGCCCGTTGCCGTCAACACCGGCGATGCCGACGATCTCGCCGGAGCGGACCTCGAGTGAAATGTCGTCGAGCAGCCGCCTGCCGGCGGCATTTGCCACCGCGACATGGCGAAGCCTGAGCTTGGTCTCGCCGAAGGCGCGCTTGCGCGACTGGCCGGCACGGCCGACGAGAAGACATCGCGGCCGACCATGTCGCGGGCGATGTCCGCCTCGCTGACGTCGCGCGTCAGATGCGTCGATATGGTTTTGCCGTGCCGCAGCACCGTCACCCTGTCCGACACCGCCTTCACCTCGCGAAGCTTGTGGGTGATGAAGAGGATCGTCCGGCCGCGTGAGCGCAAGCCATCGATGACGTTGATCAGTTCATCGACCTCGGGAGGCGTCAGCACCGCGGTTGGCTCATCCAGGATCAGCAGTTCCGCGTCGAAGGCGAGTGCCTTCAGGATCTCGACACGCTGACGCTGTCCGACAGACAGGTCGCGGACCGGCGTATGCGGATCGAGTCCGAAATTGTAGCGCTCTATGAGTGCTGCGGCCCGCGCGACCATGGCCTTGCGGTCGGAGAAGATCGCCAGCCGGGTGAGGTGCCGGCCGAGGAAAATGTTTTCCGCGACCGTCATCGAGGGGACCAAGGTAAAATGCTGGTGGACCATGCCGATGCCGAGCCGGCTCGCGGCGATCGGGCTGGCGATCTCGACCTTGCTGCCATCGAGTTGGATGACACCCGCGCTCGGCTGGTGGATGCCGGCCAGAATGTTCATCAAGGTCGATTTGCCCGCGCCATTCTCACCACAGATGACATGGACTTCGCCGCGCCGGACGCTCAACGCGACGTCTCGCAACGCAACCTTCTCGCCGAACGTCTTGGCGATCCCCGAAAGGTGCAGGATTTCATCCGAGCCGGTCATGGCACAAGTCCACCAACGAGATGACGGGCGGGACCGAACCCGCCCGTCTGCTTCCAAGTCTACTTGAAGGCCGTCTCGACCTTAAGCGCGCCGCTCACGACTTTCGCCTTCGCCTCATCGATCTTCGCCTTTACCGAGGCCGGCACCAGGGCATCGTTGTAGACCAGGCCGACGCCGTTGTTGGCGAGACCGTAGATCTTGAGCTTGCCGAACTCGGCCTTGCCGTCGCGGACCTGCCCGATGGAGTCGTAGATCGAGTTGCCGATCTGCTTCAGCATCGAGGCAAGGACGTTGTCGGGGTGCAGTCCGTTCTGGTCGGAATCGACGCCGATTGCATATTTCTTCGCATCGGCGGCGCCTTTCAATATGCCGAGGCCAGCGGGGCCGGCGACGTTGTAGACGACGTTGGCGCCATTCTCGACGGCGGTCTTGGTGAGGTCGTAGGCCTTCTGCGCATCGTTGAAATTGCCGATGAAGATCACCTGCACTTCGATGTTCGGCACCACCGTCTTGGCGCCCTGCTTGAAGCCGACGATGAAGTCCTGGATGACCGGCAGATCCATGCCGGCGACCACCGCAATCTTCGGCTCACCGGAGGAAAGCGGGAACTCCGCCTTGTCCGTCGCCGCGATCGCCGCGAGCGCTCCGGCGAGATAGGATCCCTCGTTCTGTGCGTACTTCACCGAAAGAACGTTCGGCAAATCCAGCTGATCGTCGAAGAAGACATATTTCTGTTCGGGATGCTGCGGCGCGACCGCCGCCAGATTGTCGTGCATGTTCGGTCCGGTGAAGATGATGTTCCATTCGCCGGAGTTGGAGACCGCTTCAAGATTTCTGGCGCCACAATTGCGGATCGCTCGGCGAGGCCTGCAGCAGGCGCGTGCGCACGCCATCCGCCTCCGCGCGGGCAAAGCCGGTTGCGGCATTGTCGTTGAAACCCATGTCGCCCAGATTGTCGCTCATCACGTAGACGGCGCTGAGCTTGTCGGCCGCATTCGCCGCGCCCGCCATGATCGAGACGGACAGCAATCCGCCGGCAACGCCGGCCAGTAACTTCGAAAGGATTCTCATCATCATCGTGTTCCCTGTTGTTGTTTCGTTTGATGTGCTGCTGCTGGAATTATGCTGCCTGCTTCGACATCGCCGCGCTGCAGCGCCGCGATCGATGCGATCGACGCGAAAAGGGCCTCTTGCGTCGCCTCGACGTCGAATTCGATGACCACGTCGCAGTTGGCCGGCTTGTCGGACCTGCCGAGAAAATCGACGACGGTGCGGCCATAGTTCAGTCCCGGTGACGTCTCGACGTCGACTCTGGCCCTGACGGTCTTCGCAATCCCAGGCTGCGCCGCCACGAGCACGGCGCAGGGATCATGCAGCGGCGCCTCGGTCGGCGTAAGGATGTTCGGCCGGTGCGTTGCGCGCAGCGACGCCAGCAATTCCGCGGCCAGTTTCGCGGCAGGCGTGCGAAGTGCCGCGACGCGATCGATCAGCGCATTCGTGATCGGCACGATGCCACTGGCGTCCACCGGGACCATGGTCAACGCAATGCCCGAGCCGTAGACGATCGCCGCCGCCTCGGGGTCGCACAGGATGTTCCATTCGGCCGCCGCCGTCTTCGTCCCCAGGCCCCACGCACCGCTGAGCGTGACGATCCTGCCGATCAGCGGCTGGATCTGCGGGTAGCGGCGCAAGGCAAGGGCAAGATTGGTCAGCGGTCCGGTGGCGACAATCGTCAGGCCGGGATGCGCGGCAGCCTCGGCCGCGATCCTATCAACGGAATGCTGCGGGTCCAGCTCGACGCGCGCCAGATCGTCGCGAGCGGGGTCGAGTGCGCTCTCCATATCGAGAATGCGGGCGATCAGGCGCTCGCGAAGCAGTGGCCCGGCCGAGCCTTCGCAGACGGGCGCGATCAGCGGATGCGCCGCGGCGACGGTGATCGCGGCATTGATCGCGGTGCGGTCGCTCGCAAGATGTCCAGCCCCCGTGGTCACCGCCAGAAGCCGGACCGCCGGATGTCCCAGCGCGGCCAGGATGGCGAGTGCGTCGTCATTGCCGGGGTCGCAGTCGTGCAGAAGGTCAAGCATCGGCGCCGTCAACCGCGACCCGTCCAGGCGACGAGATTGCACCACATGGCCTTGTAGCCGGGCCAGTTGGTGAATTCGGCGGGACACCAATGCGGGCTGCAGTCCGACATGAAGGCGGCCGTGCGGCCCTGGCCATGCTCGGTCAGGGCCAGAAGCGGATCGTTGCCGATCGTCGCCAGGAGCTCCGCGCCTTCGGCCAGCGTCACGCGATTGTAGCCGAGCAATGCCGGCAGCGGCCCTTGCACCTGATTGAAGACAGGATGGGTATCGCGCACGATTGTGCCGACAACGCCTTCGGGATGTTCGCGCCGGTCGTCCGTCGCCATCAGGCGAACGGGAAGACAGGCCTCGACCGGCGTATCCTTCCAACAGCCCTTGGCCTCGATGCCGGTGAAGGTCAGATAGCCGCCGACCATGACCAGTCCGCCGCCGCCCTTCACGTAATCGGCAATCACGTCCAGCCTGTTGGGCGACCGCTGCGCGTGCAGCCAGGTTTTTGGCGCGAGCAGCAGCGTGTTGGCCCCGATATCGCTCAGGATTACGGTCGCGTATTTCCGCAACCCGTCGACAGTGTCGGGAAAATCCGTCGGAGCGGCATGGTTCTGGATGACATCGACCTGGTAACCGCCGGCCTCGAGCGCGGCCTTGAGGATCGAATAGCCCTCGCCGAACGATGTCGTGGTGAAGGAATCGAAGCCTTTGGTGTGCGTCGCCGTGGTGAACCAGGTCTCGCCGACGATCAGGATCCTCTTGCCACTCATCGCATTCTCCAGACTTGGTCGCGGTCGCGTATCGGAGGCTGATGCGCGCATGGGCGGGCTGGCCAGATGCTCGACATTGCCTCGTTTAAATGGTATCTACACGAGTAGAATTGGTCTTGCAAGCATAGTTGGCCGAAGCGCCGGCGCAAAAAGAGCGTCATGCCACGGGCTGGACGCGACAGGACGTCTGCGCCACGCTGCGTGCGCAGATGAGAGGGAAAGGGTGGTCGAATGCCGCTGTACCGTCAGTTCGAAACGCAGGAACAGCTCGACTGGGAGTACAGGCCTGAGCTCAGGATAGACGACCCCAAAGCGTTCGAGAAAATCATCGCCGGCCGCATTGCGGAGGCCGAAGAGGCGAGAAAAACCCTCAACCGCACGCCCGACGTCCATTACGGACCAACCCGCATGGAGAAGCTCGACATCTATCCCGCCAGCACGACCGGCGCGCCGATCGTGGTCTTCATCCATGGCGGCTACTGGTTCGACGGTCGCCTGAAAAAGGAAAACTACATCTGGGTGGCCAAGGGTTTTACCGGCAATGACGTAACCACCGTCATCATCGACTACGACGTTTGCCCAAAAGTCACCGTCGACGAGATCGTGCGCCAGTGCCGGGCCGCGATTGCCTGGACCTACAAGAACGCCGCCACATTCGGCGCCGACGGCAACCGGATCTATGTGACCGGCAATTCCGCCGGCGGCCATCTGACCGCGATGATGGCGGTGACCGATTGGGTCAACGACTACGGGCTGTCGGCAGACGTCATCAAGGGGGGCTGCCCGATCAGCGGGCTCTATGATATCGAGCCCTTCCAGTACACGTGGATCCAACCGAAGATACAGTTCAACGGCCAGCAGATAAGGCGCAACAGCCCGATACTGCATGTGCCGCAGAACGGAATACCGCTGCTCGTCAGCTGGGGCTCCAACGAGAGCCAAGAATTCTGGCGGCAGTCGGAGACGTTCTGCGCGGCCTGGCAGGCTGGGGGCAACAGGGTCCAGGCCCATCCGCAGGAGGGCTGCGATCATTTCACGGCCATCAGCGCCTATGCCGACAAGGAAAGCGCCTTCTTGAGGCATGTCATGAACCACATGCATGAATGCTGGACTTGACGGCACGGAAAATTCGGCCGGTTTCTCGGGGGCAAGGCAGGTGTAATGGTCACTCGATCCGATGTTGCAAGGCGCGCCGGGACCTCGACAGCCGTCGTCAGCTATGTCGTCAATGACGGGCCGCGGCCAGTCGCTGCCGAAACAAGGCAGCGCGTGCTCGACGCCATCGCCGCGCTCGGCTACCGCCCGAACCGCGTCGCACAGGCCTTGCGGGGGCAGCGGTCGCGTGTGCTTGGCCTGATCGTCCCCGACATTTCCAACCCGTTCTACGCCGAGCTGGCCCGGGTGATCGAGAACTGCGCCGACCTCTCGGGATATACGCTTGTGCTCGGCAACAGCGAGCAGGATGCGCAGCGCGAGCTGCGCTATGTCCGCACCTTTCTCGACCGGCAGGTCGACGGGCTCTTCCTGATCAGCGGCAGCAGCTCCGATGAGTTGACCGCCCTGTTTTCGGAAATCGCCGTTCCCTTCATCCTGCTCGACCGCCGCATCAACTATGCGCCGAACGCCTTTCTGCTGGCCACGGACAGCTTTGCCGGCGCGGTCACCGCGACCCGCCATCTGCTCTCTCTCGGCCACACCGACATATCAGCGCTTTGCGGTCCGGTTCGGGTGCCAAGCGAGCGCGCGCGAGGATATGCGCACGCGATGGCCGATGCGGGCCTAAAGCCGGTCCTGCATCACAGCCAGGAGTACGACCGCCAGTCATCCCATGAACTTGCGCGCCACATTTTGGCAGCACCGGAAAGGCCAAGCGCCATCTTCGCCACCTATGATCTCGCCGGGATCAGCATTTTGCGCGCCGCGGCGGATCTCGGCTTCAGCGTTCCGGCAGACCTTGCGGTCGTCGCCTATGACAACATTCTGGAGGGCCAATACACCGTCCCGCGGCTGACGACGGTCGCCCAGCCGACCGAAGAGCTGGGCAGCAGCGCGACCAGACACCTCATCGGCCTGGTCGAGGGCAAGATCGAAGTCAAATTCGGAATGGAGTTCATCATGCCGAGACTGATCGTGCGCGAAAGCTGCGGCGGAAGAAGCGACACGCCGAGACCGATTGGTTCGCCTGTCTCCTAACATATGTCGCGCCCGGCGCGGGAGATTTTGAGGCCGCGCCGGGAAGCTTGGCCTCAGCCCCGCTTCGGGATCTGGATATCCTCGAGCAGAAGCGTCAGCGCCATGGCGACGAAGTAGAGCGCCGCCACCCAGAGGAACATCACGTTGAAACCACTGGAATAGTGGCCGAGCACCACGTCGCGGATCGCGGCCGGCAAGCTTGACGCCAGATGCGGGGTCAGTCCGGTCAGGCCGTCCGGCAGCAGGGCGGCGGCATCGGCGGGAAGCTCTGATGTCTGCCGGTTCAGGGCCCAGGTCATCACCGCGCCGTTCAGCGCCAGACCCAGCGATGCGCCTATCGTCCGCGCCTGCGTGATCAGCGAGGTCACCGCGCCGATATCCTGCAGCGGCGCCGCGGCTTGGATCGCCACGATCAGCACCTGGAATTGCAGACCCATGCTGATGCCGAACAGGCCCATCATCACCGCCAGCACCCAAATCGGCGTGTGCGATGTGATGAAGACAAAACCGATCATCAGCAGCCCGCCAATACCCATCGCCACCACCGGCATCCATTTGTAGCGGCCGGTTGCGGCAATCACCCGCCCGGCGACGATCGAGATGACCATGGAGGTGATGGAAGCCGGCAGGAACAGGAAGCCGACTTCGGCCGGGCTGAGCCCGGTCAACGTCTGCATGTAGAGCGCGAAATAGAAGAACATGCCCAGCGTCACCGATCCGGCGACCACCGACACGCCGGTGACGACGCGGACCGTCGAAATGCCGAACAGCCGCAAGGGCACGATCGGCTCCTCGGCCCGCCGCTCGACCATGATGAACGAAGCGATTGCCGCCAGCGCGACGACCGGCAGCACGAAGGTGAGCAGATCCGGCCCGGCGGGGTCGAGCACATGATAGCCCCAATAGACGATTGCCGTGGTGCCGATGGCCAGCAGCAAGCCGCCGAGATAGTCGATGCGGTGCCTCTTCTCATTGAACCGGCTGCGCATGGCGAATGCCAGGATCGCCAGCACGACGATGCCGATCGGCAGATTGACCAGGAACACCCAGCGCCAGCCGAACAGGCTGGTGATATAGCCTCCGGCCAACGGACCGAGGACCGACGACAGCGCGAACACCGCCGAACTGTAGCCTTGATATTTGGCGCGGTCGCGCGGCCCGAACAGTTCGCCGATCATGGCGAAGGCCGAGACCATCAGGCCGCCGCCGCCGATACCTTGCAGGACACGCGCCGCGATCAGGCTCTCCATCGACCATGCCATGCCGCAGACCAGCGACCCCAGCAGGAACAGGGTGATCGCCGTCAACACCACGTTCTTGCGGCCATACATGTCGCCGAGCTTGCCGTAGAACGGCGCGACCGCGGCCGTCGACAGCAGATAGGCGGCGCCGACCCAGCCGAACAGATGCAGATTGCCGAGTTCGCCGGCAATGGTCGGCAAGGCGGTGACGACGATCTGCATGTCGATGGTGGCCATGAACATGGCAATCAGTGCGCCGAAATAGACGATCAATGTCGTCAAGTCGGGTCCGGCTTCGGCCTCTATCGGTGCCGCCTCTGGAAGGGTCGAGTCGAGAGTCATTGGGTTCTCCGTAGACTGGGCGCGGTTTATGTGCCCATGGCAGATATATGTCAATATCAAATATATGCTGCCAGCACATAATTGACATTCGCATATATTTTTGCTAGCGCGCTGGGGTATGAGCAGCAACGATACCGAGCCAGGCAATCCGGACCGATTTTCCGCCCTGTGTCAAACGCACGGCGATCAGGACCTCGCGGATCTGGCGCGCAGCAGTGGCCTGTCCGAAGCTGCAGCCGACGCCGTTGCCGCCATCGATGCGGTGATGACCAAGGTGCGCCGCTCGATCCAGCGCCGGGACTTCGGCCGTTTGATCCTGGCCCGCATCGATCCCTCGCTGGAAGTGAGCCATCTCGATGCGATTATCGCACTCGGCGCCGGCGTCGGCGACACCGCACGGGACGAGGTGACGGTCGGCATCATAGCCGAGCGCATGGGGATCGACCCCTCCCGCGCCAGCCGCATCTCCGCCGACCTCGTCGAGCGCGGCTACGCCGTCCGCGTCGCATCGCAACTCGATGCCCGGCGCATTTGCCTCAAACTCACCGCCAGGAGCGAGCGCCTCGTGACGGCGGTTCGTCAGACCAAATGGCGGATTTTCGCCGGCACTCTGGCGCAGTGGGATGAACAGGACCTAGTGACGTTCGCTCTCCTGTTGGAACGCTTCGCGGGTTGGGCCATCGACGAGGCGGGGATGAGCAAGGCGGCCGATGCCGTCAAGCAGATGATGGACGAGACGGAACCGGGCTAGACCTGCCGAGTTGCCCGGACTGCAGCCGTAGCTCGAACCGATGAAGCGCCAACAAGACACTGCGGCGGCTGCGCGATTTGTTGGAGGCGCATATGACCGCGCACGCGTGCTCTTTGGCCCGCGCGCATGGGTCATTTCCGCTCGCAGGCGATAGGGCAACTGACGGGGTGTCCGTGCTCAGCCCTCAGTTCATGCCAAGTGCCGTGCCCGAGATCATGAAATTCTCCGCTGCTTTCCACGCTTGCCGCAGCGCGATGGATTGCATCGTCCGAAACTGTGCTCGACCCGGCTAACATTCGCTGGGCTTGCGCAGTGTTCTGCTTTGCCTCTCCGAAAAATAAGTCTGTGAATATTGGCTTTGTGACGGGAGCGTTTCGTATCCATCAAATGAAAGACGAGTAACGATAAGCAATCTGGCTCGGGGGATTCATGAAACGGTTGCTTGTTGGCGCGGCAGTGCTTGCCGCGAGTGTCGTGGGCGCGGACATTTCTGTCGTCTCTTATATTAGCCAAAGTGCAGGGATGGCAGCACTTGCGCAGGAGAGCCCGGGCTCTTCGGCGGCCGCCGGAAACTCCGCTGCAGGCTACGGCAATGGCGGGGCGGCGCTGGGAGCCGGCGGACCGGCCGCGGGCAGCCCGTCGAGCTCTTCGTCGGCGCAGACGCCATCAACCGAAGGTGGTTCATCAGGGACTGGCAGTCCTGATGCGGCGGCCAAGGTCGGCGCCAAGCCCGCCGATGCCAAAGCCGCCGACGGCACGGATGCCAAGACCACCGACGCCAAGGCTGGTGCGGCGGCGAAGACGACCGATACCGAGGCGGCTTCAGAAACGCCCGAGGCACAGGCCGCCGCAGCGACTGCGGCCGCCACCACGACGAGCACCGACACCGATCCGGAGGCTGTCGGCACGCCAAAGGTGGATCTGCCCAAGGCAGCCGGCAACGGCAATCTCGGCTATGCCATTGGCATCGATGTGCCGGACTTCCACGGCATCGAGCCGCAGATCGCGCTCAACTACAATTCGTCGCGCAAAACCAAGACCGGTGGCCTCTATCAGGGCTGGCTCGGCTATGCCTGGGGTGTCGATGGTTTTGATGTCATCGAACGGGCGACGCCGGGCTACGGCATGCCGGCCTATGATGCCAATGACATTTATCTCCTCGACGGCCAGGCGATGGTCGCCTGCGTTGCCGGCATGGTCTCGCCATCCTGCGCGACCGGCGGCACGCATGCGACCGAGAATGAGAGCTATCGTCGCATTGCGCTCAACAGCACCACCAATGAGTGGAAGGTTACGGACCGCGACGGCACGGTCTCGACCTTCCGCTCGGTGGGTGCGGTCGCCAACCTCAATCCCACCGCCGGCACGCCGGCCTATGACCTGGCGATGAGCTACCGCTGGCTGTTGACGTCGGTCACCGACACCAACGGCAACACGGTCAGCTACAGCTACACCTGTCCGGCCAGCCCGGTCTGCTATCCCTCAAGCGTCTCCTACAACGGCGCCAGCATCACCTTCTACTACGAGACCCGTCCGGACATGATCCTGATGGGCAATGGCCGTGACATCTCGGAGACCAGCCAGCGCATCAAGGCGGTCGGCGTTTCGGTCTCAGGCACACTTCGCAGCGCCTACAAGCTGACCTACGACCAGGCGCCGTTCTCCAACACCTCGCGCCTCACCGCCGTCTCTCGCTACGGCACCGATGCGACAATTGCCGCCGACGGCACAATATCAGGCGGTACCTCGAAGGTCATCGCCCAGATGACCTATCAGAATACAGATGGGGTGTATTCGACGGTGAGTGGCGCGCCCGCGAAGCGCCCGGGAGCCCCAAACCAGGTTGGCGATCTGAACCTCGACGGCCGGGATGAGATCTTCGGGGACTTCATTCAACAGTTTGACCCCTGTCACCCAAACCAAGGTCCTTGCACTGCCATGTCGCGGACCAAATACATATACAAGTTCAATTCGAGCGGCGCGCTGAGTGCAACCGTTTCATTGTCCGACACGATAAATGACGCCACTCAAGCTAATACGACATTTTTTTCGCAGCCCGGCCACTTTATTTCGGCCAAGAACACGTTGGACTTTGCAAGTTCAGTCACCACAACGACAGAATCAGGGGGCAATAATAACCGGACGATCTACGGCGGCTCCACCTCAATCGCCAAGACGGATGCTTCGCTGGGGCTGACGAATGTTTCCTGTGGGTGGCCAGCGCCCCCAGCTGACTACCAGGCAGTCTGCCACGGATTTCAAGCCAGCCGGCAGCCGCCACCAGATCCTATCGTCGCCGACTCCAACGGTGACGGGGTCGACACCCTGAACCCCAACGCCTCTGGTTACCCCGTATACGGCGTTGGTGATTTCCTCGGCAATGGAAAACAGCAGCCGCTGTTCAAGTTAAGCGGATATATGCAGAAGGGTGCACTCTCGAACGGCACTTGGCAGCCCGGCGGGACCTCGTTCCCCATCGGGTGCTTCTTGGGGTCAGGAACACCTGGCAGCTGCGTTTTGGCCGACGTCAATGGCGACGGCGCGACGGACGTTGTTCAGTACAACGGCACCAACGGCAGCACGACTGTTTGGCTGTCGACCGGGACGGGATTCAAGAGCTACAGCGTTGGATCTCTCCCAGGCCCGACCTCGGTCCTTCGCGACTTCGACAACAGCGGCAAGGCTTCCGTCATTACCATCGGTGGGACCATCACGTCGCAGCCCTACCGCACCGGCCCTGTGCGGGTGTTTTCGCTGCGACCGTCGTCGACGGCAATGACGCCGGTCGAGTTCACGTTACCGGTTTCGCTGAGCGCCGGCACGGTGGTGGGCGATTTCAACGGTGACGGTCTGCCGGATTTCACCGACTATAACAACATGTTCATCTCGAACGCAGGCACGGGCAACCCGAACCTGCTGAAGCAGATCACCACGGAACTCGGCGGGACGGTTGCGGTCGAGTACACGCCGTCATCGACGTGGACGAACAACTACCTGCCGCAATTGGTGCATGCGGTGACGAAGCTTTCGGTCGGTGACGGCCGGGGCCAGACGGCGGTGAGCACGTATGCCTATGCCGGCGGCACCTACGATCCCGCGGCACGCAAATTCCTGGGCTTTGCCTCGATCGTCGAGACCAAACCGCTGGCCAATGGCGAGACGGCGCCTTCGACAGTGACGACCACCTATCGCCAGGACCTGGCAAGCTATGGCCTGCCGTCGCTGACGGTGTGGAAGGATGGTGCCGGCACCGTGCACAAGCAGGTGGCCGAGACCTATGCGGTCAATGTGGCGACAAAGCCCTACACCGTGCAGAACACGGCGACCGATACGACGCTGACCGAGACCGACACGGGACTGACCACCAACATTTCGCTGGCCACTCGGGTCGTGCGCACTTTCGATGCCTACAACAATGTCGCCATCCAGGACGACTACGGCCGCACCGACGTCAGCGGCGACGAGACACGCACCGCTCGATGGTTCGCTCCGAACACATCAGCCTATATCGTCTCGCTGCCGCGCTCCGAGGCGGTGGCGGCCGGCTTCGATGGCTCGTTCCCGTGGATCAGCGTGGTTTCCAAAAACTACGATGGCCAGACAGATAATACGCTGCCGCCGGTCAAAGGCAATTTGACACAGGTGCAGAGCTTCAGCGACTATTATTCGACCCCGCCGAAAGCGACCTACCAGTATTTTGCCTACGATACCTATGGCAACAAGGTCTCGGCCGCCAACGGGCTCGGCCACAAAACCGAATGGGATTACGACGCCACCTATCACCTCTATCCCGTAACCGAGCGGGCGCCGAAGTACTTTGCCACCGGCGGTCAAAGTGCCGACACGCGCTTCGTCTCGAGCGCAACCTACAATCCCGTCTGCGGCCTGCCGGCGACCAAGACCGACCTCAATGGCCTGGTGAGAACCTTTACCTACGATCCGTTTTGCCGGCCCTACCAAGTCTCGCAGAGTGTGACCGGCGCCTATGCCAAGACGCGCTTCGAGAACGAAGGCAATCCGGCAACCCAGGCGCTGGTCAAATACGCGCCGCTGCCCAATGGCGCCGGAGAAGACTTTACCCGGTCCTACTATGACGGGCTCGGACGCGTCTATCGGGTGGAGACGCCTGGAGAAACGGCGGCTGGTGCCCACCGCATTGCCGACACGGACTACGACCTTCGCGGCAATATTTTGCGCACCGCTTTCCCAAGGTTCGCCGGTGACACCGCGCAATGGACCACCAACAGCTACGACTGGGCCGACCGGCGGGTGAAGACGGTCAATCCGGATGCCAGCCAACGGACCTACAATCAAGTTCTCGATCCCGGCACCGTCGGCGTAAACCCGGTCTTCTCCGGCGTGCTCATGCAGGACGAACTCGGCCACAGGACATCCATCTATAATTGGGTGCATGGCGACCCTGTGGTCGTCATCAGCGATGCCACCGGCCTCTTTTTGCGAGAGATACGCAACTACGACCGGTTGGGACGCTTGATCAGCGTCAGCGATCCCGGCGGTTCCAATTGGTCCTACACCTATGACCTGCTCGGCAACCGGCTGTCGGCATCCGATCCCGATCTCGGCACCTGGACCTATGTCTATGACGCCGCCAACCGGCTGGTCAGCCAGACCGATGCCAGGGGTACGGTCACCACGCTCAGCTATGACCAGATGGACCGGCTGACGCTGAAGACAGCAACGGCTCCCGGCGGCAGCCCGGTTGTCCTGACGCAGAACACCTATGACCAAGCCGCCGCTGGTTCCTACAACGTCGGCCAGCTGACGACGTCGACCAACCCGGCTGCCACGCAGAGCTACAAATATGATGGCTTCGGCAAGGTCGCGCGCCAGGATGCCACCATCGGCACGCTCACCCACACCACAACGGCGATGAGCGATGCCTCGGGGCAGACATTGGCGACACAATATCTGCCGGTGCAGCTCGACTTCGGCACGTCTGCCGCACCATTGCAATACACCGCCGGCAACAGGCTTGCCTCGGCGCCCGGCTTCATCACCTCGACCATCTACGAGGCCGATGGCCAGACCAGGGAGATCACCTACGCCAACGGCGTGAAGACGTCCTTCACCTACTCGCCGACACGGCGCTGGGTGACGCGCATCACCACGGCACTTGGCGCCACCACATTGATGGACCGGCAATACACGCGCGACACCCTTGGCCGCATCACCAACATTGTCGGGGCGTCAGCGCCCGGCAGCTGGAACTATGTCTATGACAATGCCGACCGGCTGATCTCGGCCGACAATCTCGGCGACAACACGCTCGACGAGACCTTCGTCTATGTCGCCAACGACAACATGGTCTCGCGCACCCGTGTCGCCGGCACCTATGTCTATCCCGCGGCGAGTGCCGCGCGTCCGCATGCACCCGTCAGCGTCGGCGCCAATGCGATGGCCTATGACGCCAACGGCAATCTCACCTCCGATGGCAGCCGCACGCTGAGCTGGGACGAGGCCAACCGGCTGAAGACGGTCAGCCTTGCCTCCAACACCGTCAATCTCGCCTATGGCCCTGACGGAGCGCGGTCGAAGAAAACATCGAGCTTCGCCACGACGCTCTATCCCGACGCCAATGTCGAGATCAATCCGGCGACGCCGGGCGCGGAGATCTACACGCGCTACCCGCATCCCGACATCAAGGTGGTGGGCACGGCCAAATACTTCCTGCACCGCGAGCATCTAGCCTCGGTGCGCCTGGTCACCGACATATCGGGCGCCGTGGTTGAGGGAACCACCTATGCCACCTATGGCGAGAGCCTCAACACCGGCTTCCAGACGCAGAAGGGCTATATTGGCGAGCGCTTCGATGCCGAGATCGGACTGCTGTATCTCAATGCGCGGTATATGGATCCGATGCTGGGGCGGTTCATCTCGCCCGATGATTGGGATCCGACGATGCCGGGCGTTGGGACCAATCGATACGCCTATGCCCAGAACGATCCGGTCAATAAGAGCGATCAAAATGGGCACGGCGCCCTAGATGCGGTTAATGCTTACAATGCCGCGAGAAGCTTATTAGGAGGCAATGACAGACAGGGAGGCACGGACAATTCTAACCCCCAATCATTAGGCCCTCCAGACGATACATCCGGCCCCCCGTCGCTCTTCAACAATGCTCGAAAAGCATACCTTGCGCACGGAAAGTTGACGCTTGGGGCGGTGATCACTGCCGGTTCAATAGGTTTCGGGGTTGGATCGGATGTGGTCACCGATGGCGCGGCAGTGCCGGTGACCACAGCGCCCGCAGTCGCGGGGACTTTATTGGGCACTGGTCTGATGGCCGATGCGATAAAGGACCTCAAGGAAGCACTTTTTGGTCCATCGCATATGTCTAACGATGTACCGACACGATACAGCTCAAAGATAAACCGCAATACGTTTAATACCGAGCGGCCGGCATTCTGGAAGGGTTTAGCTCGATCAAATCCAGAAGGGTATACACCGGAAAACCTGGAGAGGATGAAGGCTGGGATGGCGCCTATCGGGGAAGACGGTTACCCTATGGAGCTGCATCATGTAAGCGGTACCCCAGAGGGCGGATTAACTCCAATGACGCGGACCGAGCACCGGCTTGGCCCGAATTACACAGAGAATCATCCATGGCTCGGGAAGAAAAAATGAGTAGTGAGATTTTCGAAAGCTCTGTTCGCCGCAGTGGGGATCTCGCTGGTGTTTTTGAATATGATGGAAAGACTGGGTACTTTTATCTATATGACAACACTAAAAATGAGGGAAATAAGATTATATCATTTATTTGGATATTTTCAGGAGACGCGCCATTTGAACAGAACGACGTTGATGTGTATTGGAGTCATTCTGAAATTTTTGTCGGCTTAAAAATTAAGGGCGAAACGTGGGCTGTCTTTAGTGAAAACGCAGAAAAATATGGCGGCAGTTATGAAGAAAAAGGGCTTTCATCGGTGCCCGAAGATATTCTTATGCAATTCAAACGACCAATTAATTAATGAGCCCATACGGCAATTACGGAATTACGGTGACAGTGCACTTTCTCGCGAGGTCGGCTTGACCTCCCAGGCCAAGGCCACGCCGCCTCTATAGCCCAAGCAGTCACGACCGAGATCGCGCTCCTGTGCTGCAGCGCAAGCGTCCTCCATCGATATCCAGATCGGCAACGCTCCCGCCCTGCCTGAGCAACCCCACCTACCCTGTGGATAGACCCCAAACACCGCCATCATTCCCGACATCGGCCTGCAAGAAGCCCTAGAGTAAAAGCCTAGGGGAATCGGGTGGATGTCGAGCAAGCCTAGTCATTGCGTCGTGTTGTGCACGCTGCTGGCTGTTGCCGGCTGCACGTCTTCGCCGGGCAAGGATTTTTTCACCGAGACCATCGACAGCCTGCATGCCAAGAACTCGCCGTTACGGGCGGGATATACAGGGCCGGCCACCGTCACCTCGGCGCAGAGTGCGGCACAGCGCTTCAACGGCGCGCAGTATCAGGGCTCGGGCCAGTTCGTGTCGTCGGGCGCGCCGGTCACCAAGGTGACCAGCGACGGCGCCGGCAAGTTCGAGCTCAATCTGGTCAATGCGCCGATTGCCGACGCGGCCAAGGCGGTGCTGGGCGATGCGCTGCACCTCAACTACATCGTCGACCCGCGCGTGCAAGGCACGGTGACGCTGCAGACCTCGCAGCCGGTGTCGCAGGATGCGCTGGTCGACATCCTGCAATCGGCGCTGGCTGTAAACGCCGCCGGCATCACCAGCCGCGGCGGCACCTACCAGATCGTGCCGCTGTCGGAGATCATGGCCTCGACGCCGCCGGTCAGCGTGCCGTCGACCTCGCCCTCCGGCCCCGGCGTCAAGGTGCAGGTGCTGCAGCTGCAATTCATCGCCGCCGACGAGATGAAGACCATTCTCGAACCGATCACCCGCCAGGGCTCGGTGCTGCGCGTCGATTCCACCCGCAACATCATCACGGTCGCCGGCAGCGACAGCGACCTCAATGCCATCCGGGAAGCGGTTTCGGTGTTCGATGTCGACTGGATGCGCGGCATGTCGGTGGCGCTGCACCCGTTGAAGACCTCCAAGCCGGAAGCGGTCGCCGCCGAGCTCGATTCGATCTTCGGCACCAAGGACGGGCCTGGCGCCAAGCTCATCCAGTTCATCCCCAATGACCGGCTGAATTCGGTGCTGGTGATCACCTCGCGCCCGGCCTATCTGGCGCGCGCCTCGACCTGGATCAACAAGCTCGACAGGCTGGCCGAGACCAATGAAAGCCAGCTCTTCGTCTACCAGATCCAGAACCGGCCGGCCAAGGAACTGGCCGCGGTGCTGAGCTCGGTTCTCGGCACCACGGTGAAGACCGAAGGCGGATCGGGCGGCACGAACGTGTCGCCCAACCAGACGCCGATCGCCATGCAGTCGGATGGCGTCACGCCGGCGCCATTGACAGGCCCCTCGCCGTCCATGCCCGAAATGCAGGATGGACAGCCGCCCGCGCACGCCACGGTGGTCGCCGATGTCGAGAACAATGCGCTGCTGATCCAGACCACGGCGCGCGACTATGAGCGCATCGAGCAGATCTTGTCCAAGGTCGACGTGCTGCCGACGCAAGTCATGCTGGAAGCCGTCATCGCCGAGGTGACGCTCAACGACGATCTGAAATACGGCCTGCGCTGGTTCTTCGAAAATGGCGGCACCAAGATCTCGCTGTCGGACGTGGCCAAGGGCGCCGCCGCGGCCGCGCTCCCCGGCTTCAGCTGGAGCTATGCGACCGACAACATCCAGGTGACGCTGAACGCGCTGTCCAGCATCACCGACGTCAATGTCATCTCGGCGCCGACGATCATGGCGCTGAACAACCAGAAGGCGGTCTTGCAGGTCGGCGACCAGGTGCCGATCGCCACCCAGCAACAGCAGGACACGACGACCGGCAACGCGCCGATCATCAACTCGATCCAGATGAAGGATACCGGCGTCATCCTGACGGTGACGCCACGCATCAATGCTGCCGGCAGGGTCATGCTCGACATCGAGCAGGAGGTCAGCAATGTGACGAAGACGACCAGTTCCGGCATCGATTCGCCGACCATCCAGCAGCGCAAGATCCAGACGCGGGTGCTGGTCAATGACGGCGAAAGCCTGGCGCTGGGCGGCCTGATCCAGCAGCGCAACAATGTCGACCGGACCCAGATGCCGATCCTTGGCGACATCCCGATCATCGGCAATGCGTTCAAGCAGAAAGACGACAGTATCGGACGAACCGAACTGATCATCTTCATCCGGCCGCATGTCGTGCGCGATATCAATGAAGCGCGCGAGGTGACGGACGAATTCCGCGGCAAGATCAGCCTGCAGACGCCGATCCAGAAGCGGCGCGGCGGCACCAAGCTGCAGCAGGATCTGAAGAGGCTGGCGTATTGACGATGGCTGCGCACCCCTCTCTCGTGCTGGCTGCGACGATCGCGCTGATGACCGTTCTCTGCGCCATTGCGATCGCCGATTTCCGCCGGCAGATCATCCCGGACGGGCTCAACCTGGCGCTGGCCGGCATCGGCCTGTTCTATCAGGCGGCCGACGCCGCCGGTCTGCCGCTGCACCTGCTGTTTGCCGCCGTGACGTTCGCCGCTGCCTGGCTGCTGCGGCGCGGCCATTTCCTCCTGACCGGCCGGATCGGCCTTGGCCTCGGCGACGTCAAGATGCTGGCGGCCGCTTCATGCTGGATCAGCCCGCTGCTCCTGCCGGTGCTGCTGTTCATCGCCAGCGCCAGCGCTCTTTTGTTCGTCGGCGGGCAGATGGTCGCGACAGGGCCGGCGGCAGCGCGGGCCCGCGTCGCCTTCGGCCCGTTTATCGCCATCGGCCTCGGCTCCAGCTGGGCGCTGGAGCAATTTGCAGGTCTAGACATGGGACTGCTCTGATGATGCGCTTTCTTCAACCCTCCGAAAGATCCCACCGTAGACGCGATGATAGCGAAAGCGGCTTCACGCTGGTCGAGCTTCTGGTCGTGCTCGCCATCATCGCGCTGATCGCGACGCTCGCGGCACCGCAGGTGCTGCGCTATCTCGGCGCGGCCAGGACCAATGCGGCCAAGGCGCAGATCCGCAACATCGAAAGCGCGCTTGAGCTCTACTATGTCGACAATGCGAAATACCCGACCGATGAAGAAGGGCTCAATGCCCTGGTCGCGCAGCCTGCCGGCGAGGCGCGCTGGAACGGGCCGTATCTCAAAGGAAACACCGGCCTGAAGGATCCATGGGGCAGGCCTTACACCTACGAAGTGAAGGCCGATGCCAGCGGCGTGGTCATCCGCACCCTTGGCAAGGACGGCAAACCCGACGGAATCGGCGAAGACCAGGACGTCACCAACTGACGCTGCCCGGATTCGGCTGGGACAGGGGCGCGCTGCTCAGTTCGTGCGCGGCACCTGGGCATTTGCCAGATCGAGGCGGGCAAAACCTCGCGATGAATAGGCCGCGCCATCGCGCACAACCGAGACGGTGAAACGCACGGCAGCAGGCAGCCGCCGTGGCGCATTCCAGACCGGCAGCCACGATGGCGATGCCTGCGTGCTGTCGAGATATTCGAATTTCATCGCGCTCACGGCGCCGATCAGCCGCACCGGTTCGCTCGACACCGATGCGCCGGGTTTGCTGCCGCGCCGCGTTTTCTGGACGATCGCCAGAGCACCTCCCGACTGGCCACCATCGCCAAGCGAAACGAGGATTTCACGCAATGCGGAGGATTTGAAGCCGATCGCCTGAACGGCATTGAATTCGATCCGGGCACCATCGCCGCTGAGATAAAGCACCTGGTCGGGCGATGATTTCGACAGAGGCAAGGGTTCGGCGTGGCTGATCGCGGTCTCGAGGAACCGCGACGCGGCATCGACCTCCATCTGGAACTCGGTTGCCTTTTCGATGCGCATCATCGTTCGCGCCTGGCCGAGAAAGACCATCATCAGCGATGAGATGACGCCGATCAGCGCCAGCCCCACCAGTACGTCGATGAGTGCAAAACCCGCCAGCGATGCCGAGGGTTCCGGACGCGACTTGCCGTCCGACGAAGCAGCGCCTGTAAGACGACGGCAAACGGCGCGGGCTTTCAGCCGTGCGCAGGACAACAGCCAGCTCATGGCGCAGCCGGGCCTTGCGCGGGCACGAAGGTCAGGAACGGTCCGCTTGGAAACGCTCCGCCCGGCTTCTCGATGAGAACGGCGGTCACTCTCGCCTTCGACACGTCTATCATGCGGGTCTTCAGGGTCCAGCCGGGCTGTGCCACGGTTTGCGCCCGCGCCTCGTAGTCGGCCAGCATGACGCGGACCGTTCTGGCCGCTTCGACCTGGCGCTTGGCGGCGGCAATGCTGCGGCTGGCCAGCACGATCGACTGGCTGGCGACGCCAAGCACGAGCGCCAGGATCGTCATGGCGACGATCATCTCCAGGATCGAGAAGCCATCTTCGGATGAGGATGGGGACGATGGCCCGGTCATGGCAATGTTCGCCATGTCGAAAGCCCTGTCAGCCAGTTGACCGCGATGCGCGCGGTCCGGCCTTTTTGCTGCAGCGCGATGTCCATGCCGGAAGCGCTGCCGTCGGGAAGGAAGGTCAGCACCGTCTGCCGGTCGGCGACCACAGTTTCCCGGCCAGTGATCACGGTCATTTTGACATCGTCCGGCAAGGCGACATTATCTCGTTCGCCGAAGCGGATGAGACGGGCACCCAGATCGACAACGACCTGCTTCGGCCGGGCGGTGGCGATTGCCGATGTGCGCGACAGGCGCAGCCGCATGGTGATCTCGCCGGCCACCGTCTCCAGGCTCCTGGTCCGATAGTGGCTGACCAGCCCCGGCGCGGCGATGGCCGCGACAAGGGCCATGATCGCCAGCACCACCAGCATTTCGACCAGGGTGAATCCGGCTGCTGGATCCGCCGGTGCGCTGGCTTGCCGCGCGGTCATTGCAGCGCCAGATCGTTGATGCTGAGGATCGTCGTCATCACCGAAATGACCAGGCTGCCGACGAGAAAGCCGAGCGAAATCGTCAGCGCCGGCGTCAACAGCTTCAGCACAGTGTCGATCCGCCGCGTCAGCGTCAGCTGAAGCATTTTCGCGGCGCGATCCAGCACCACGGGAAGCGCATTGGCCTCTTCGCCAAGCGAGACCAGCGACATTGTCGCGTGGCCGAAAATCCCCGCCTTGACGATCGCGCTGTGCAGGCGGGCGCCATTGGCGACGTTTTCCTCGATCGTTGCAAAGCTTGCCGCCAATGAACTCTGCCGGGAAACATTGGCGGCGAGGCCAAGCGCCTCGGTCATCGCCACGCCATTGCCGAGCAGCAGCGCAAGCGTTTCGAGATAGCGCGCGACCACGGCATCCCTGACCAGCGCGCCGATCAGCGGGATCTTCAACAGCCAGCGCGAGAGTTGTCTTCTGGCGCCAGCGGAACGGGACACCAGAAGATAGCAAAGCAGGCCGAGGACCGCCGCCAGCGGGAAAACGAAGGGGTAGTCGCGGAACACCGTGCCGAAGGCCGACAGCACTGTCATGGTGAACGGCTTGGGGGCGGATGAGCCTTCGAAGATCGGCTCCAGCGCCGGCACCAGGACGGTTGCCAGAATGACCAGCGCCCCGCTCATCACCAGCAGCAGGAAGGCCGGATAGGCCAGCGCCTCGCCGATTGCCGCGCGGCGCTTGGCCGTCGCCTCGAACGTGTCCGCGAGCCGCTGGCAGATATAGGCCATCTTGCCGCTGCGCTCGCCGCTGGCAAGCAGGGCGGCAATATCCGGGGTGATGCCCGGCAGGCTGGCGAAGGCCTCGGCGATCGGCCGGCCACCGGTCGTCAGATCGAGCACCGATTGCAGTTGCTGGCGCCGCTGCCGGTTGGCTTCGCCGGAGATGACCGCACCCAAGGCGCGGTCGACCGTGAAGCCGGCATTCAGAAGCACCGAGAGTTCGGAGAACAAGCGGCTGAGGTCGACCTTTCTGGTAAAAGTCAGCGCGCTGCGCCCCGGCAGGCGAAGCTGCGGCCTTTCGCTGTTCACGGGCGCAAGATGGTAGGACCGGCGACCCTGCTGCGCCAGTTTGCGGGCGGCGTCCTGTTTGGTCGACGCATCGAGGACGCCGGCCTCCGTCGAGCCGTCGGCCAGGTAGGCGCGATAGGCAAAGGCCGGCATCAGTCGCCTCCCGCGAGATCGATGACACGGCGGACTTCGTCCATCGTGGTGACCTGCGATCGCGCAAGCGCGGTTGCGTGGGCCGACATCGGCACGAGGTCGTCCTCGGCGGCTATGCGGCCGATCTCCATTTCGCCGGCGCCCTGGTCGATAAGCTCGGCGATGCGCGGCGACACTTGCAGCATTTCATAGGTCACCGTGCGGCCGCTGTAGCCGGAGCCGTTGCAGGTGCGGCAGGCCGGGCCGGCCTGCACCGCACCGCGGCAGGTCGGGCAGACGCAGCGCAACAGCCGCTGGGCGATGACGCCGCGGATGGTCGCGCCGAGCAGATAGCCATCGATGCCCATGTCGCGAAGACGCGTCAGCGCGCCTGCGGCACTGTTGGTGTGCAGCGTCGAGAACACGAGATGGCCGGTGAGTGCCGCCTGAACCGCGACCTGCGCCGTCTCGCGGTCGCGGATTTCGCCGAGCAGGATGATGTCGGGATCCTGCCGCAGGATCGAGCGCAAAGCGGCGGCAAAGTCGAGGTCGATCGCTGGATTGACCTGCAACTGGGTGATACCGGCCATGCGGTATTCGACCGGATCCTCGACCGTGAAGATCTTGACGTCCGGCCGCGAACGCTCGGCCAGGATGGAATAGAGCGTCGTCGTCTTGCCGCTGCCGGTCGGTCCGGTGATCAGCACGATACCGTTGGCGGCTTGCGACATGTTGCGGATCTTCGCTTGCGCGGCACCGTCGAAGCCGAGTTTCTCCAGTTTCAGTTCAACGCCGGAGCGATCGAGAATGCGAAGCACGATGGCCTCGCCGTGGATGGAGGGAATGACCGAGACGCGTAGGTCGACATCCCTGCCGCGCACGGCAATGCGCATGCGTCCGTCCTGCGGCAGGCGCCGTTCGGCAATGTTGAGCCGCGACAGGATCTTGATGCGGGTGGAGATGCCCGACAGCATCGCGATCGACGCGGTGTCGACGGTGGACAGCATGCCATCATGCCTGAAGCGGATGCGGACGTGATCCTCGAGCGGCTCGATGTGGATGTCGGTGGCTCTTGCGTCGACCGCCTTGTGGATGGTCTCGGCGACGAAGCGCACGATCGGCGCCTCACGGGCAAAATCCTTCAACCGCTCGAGGTCGTCGGGGCCGAAATCCAGGGTTTCGCCGCTGCCGCCGCCATTCGAAACGGTCGCCAAGGCCGATTGCTCGATGCGATCGATGTGTTCGGCGATCATGCGCCTTGGCAAGATGCGCAGCGCCAGCGTTCGCTCATAGTGGAAGGCCAGTGCGTCGATGTTGGCCGAGGAGAAAGGATCGGCGACGGCGACGACCAGCCGCTCGGCGTCCATCTGCAGCGGCAGGATGGCGTTTTCCCTGAGATAGGCCAGCGGCACCCTTGCCAGCATTTCGGGGCTGATCTGTTCAGGAATCTCGACCGGCATCGGTGCTTCGAGGTAGCGGCTGAGGCTGTTGGCAAGCTCCTGCTCACCGATCAGCCCGAGTTCGGTCATCACCGTATCGAACGGATGCCCCGATGTTCGCGACGCCCCGAGCGCGCGTTGGGCGGCATGCGCGGTCAGCACTTTCTCGCCCTCGAGAAAGGCGAGAAATGCTTCTATCCCCTTTGTCTGGACGGAAGCGTTCATGAGCTCCATCCTCGCAGAATCTGCGCCGCCTCCGTGCCGAACAGCACTTCGCAGTCGGCGGTACCGGAAACGGCCGGGACTGTGCCGGCTTCGGTGGCCGGGCTTCGGGCGACGCGGGAGAATGCCGCGCCTGTCGCAGATTTTTCGATGATGAACCCGGCCTCGCCCGCGATCCCGGAGCCGTCCCGTCTCACCACCACGTCGACCGTGTAGGCCGATGGGTCGGCAGAGGCTTGAACGACCGAAGCGCTGGAGCCACCGGCAAGGGCCGCGCGGAGACGGCTTGGCGCATGGTCGGCGCTGATCGTGCCACGCTTCGAGTTGACCGTGAAAACACCATTCAGGGTCTGCAGTTGTATCGACGACAGGGCCGAAAACTCCTGCAGTTCGGACACCGATTCGAACGGCGCCTGCTTGTCTTCCGGCGGTCCGACGGCGCTTCTGGATTGCGGCAAGCCGGCGAACAGCTTGGCACTGTCGCGAAACCGGATCGCGGCCCTGGCCAGTTCATCCGATGACTGCTGCTGAAAGCCGAGCGCTGCAAAGCCAAGCCCCAACAAACGGTCATCGGCAGCGTTGAGATCGATCAGTCCACCATGATCCTGGACACGCACATTGAAACTGAATGCCCCGACCGGCACGCTGTCGGCGTGGAATCCAGCGGAAACTTTTTTGCGCCCTCGCCTCCGGTCAATGCGCTGGCAACCACATTGCCGAGGCCTTCGGCAAGCAGCGACAGGCGCTCCTGCTCGACCTCGTTGTTGGCGATCATCAACCGCGTTTTGGCCGTGATGGCAAAGGGAACGACGATCGCCGAGACGATCAGCATGAACACCAGCACGGCAACCAGCGAAAAGCCGCTGCGCGCGCTTTCGTCTCCCCCGCTGGTGTTTACGCTGCCATGGGGTGCGCGGTCGCTCATAATTGCGGGGCATCCGGGTTAGGCAGGACATTCTTCCAGGGCGGATAAAGCGGGATGCGCGCCACCTTGCCATCCCGCTCCAGCACGGCCTGATCCTTGTCGATCGCCGACAGCGTCCAGCCGTCGACGGTCTCGCCACTACCATACCAGAGCGCGGTCTCGCTGCCGGCGACGCGCAGCAGGGCCTTCGCCGCTCCGCCATGAATGCTGATGCCCAGCAGCGATGGGGCGACGGCCGGTGCGGCTTCGGGTGGCGCCGGCGCCGGCTCGACCGGGGCGACGGCAACCTCAACTGGCGGTGGTGCGACCGGCGGGGGCACGAATTTCCGGCGTGTCGGCGTGAACAGCGGACGCTGGAACGTCTCGCTGAAATCGCCGGCTTCGGGAAATTGCAGCGATCCCGCCGCTGAGGTCGGGCCGCCATCATGCCCTTTGCCGGAGGCGACCGGCGTGATGTCGACAGGCGTGTCGTAAAGCGCGACATTGATCAGGGCGAGGGCCGCGATCACAGCCGCAATCGCCAGGCCTGCGAATTTCCCGGTCATGGTTTGGCCCCGCTTGGCGCGACTTGCGTCTGCAGCGGGCCGTAGAACAGGAGCTCGGCAAAGATCTCCGGATCGCCGGTGCGCCCGGCGGCCGGCCCGACATCGGTTGTGCGCAAGGTGGCCTCGCGAATGAACAGCACCGGCAGCGATGTTTCGATAGCGAGAATGGCGTTGTGGATGCCCTCCAGCGACCCTGAAAGGTTTGCTCTCAGGCCGATGAAATCGACGCCGCCTTCGCTCAGCGCCGGGGCATTGCCGGCCGAGAGAACGCTGACCCCGTTGGCGGCGGCAATCGCGTTCAGCCTGGTCTGCAGCCCGCCGCGGATGATCGCTTCGCTGCCACCGGTGAGAAACTCGGGATTGGCCGCCGCCTCAGGACTGGCGGCGCTGTCGAGGCGCTTTGCCAGCGCGGCCACGCTCTGCAGCTGGCCGAGAAGCTCGCGTTTTTCCTCGATCCCGGCCTGTGCGGAGGCGACGCTGTCGAACGCCGCGAACACCACCCAGGCAAGCACACAGGCCGTGACCACGGCGAGCGCCAGCGCGATCAGGCGGCGGATCGTCGGCCTTGTGTCGAGGATGGCGGAGAGCATCGTCAGAGCGCTCCGATCTTTGCCGAAATGGTGAAATGCTCGCCATCCTGACCGGGAACCTTGACCACCGGTGACGCGAATTCAGGCGCCGAAAACAGCGGCGAGGCGTCGATCGGCTGGATCAGTTCGGCAGCCGAGGTGGAATAGCCGGATATGGTCAGATCGTCGCCCTTGGCCGACAGATCGGTCAGCCAGGCGGTGTCGGGCAGCAGATGCGTCAGCTCGGCCCAGACGCGCACCAGCGACGCCGTCGTCTTCTTTTCCTGACGGATCTTTTCGATCCGTTCGATGCCGGCCTGGCGCTTCTGCAGCGAGGTGCGCGCCGCCTTGGCCAGCACCTGCGCATTGGCGATCTGCGTGTCCAGTTCGGCCTCCGCCTGCCAGGCGCGCCAATGCGCATGCGCGAAGGTCACCAGCACGGCTCCGGCCAGGATCGACAGGGCCGTAATCCCTGCGGTCCTGGCACGCCGGTCACGCGCCGTCGGCGGCCAGATCGCGGCGAGGCTGAGCGGATCGGCACGCAGCGTGCCGGCCGGCTGCGACAGCGACAGGCAGCGGACCGAGCCACCGGCCCGGCGAACCGCGTCCAGCACGGCGGCAAGCGTCTTCGTCTTGACGACATGGTAGGCGCTGTCTTCTTCCGCCGTTGCGGCGAAGACGACATGCACCTGCGCCGGGTCGATCGGCGTCGCGGCCAGAAGGTCGAGTTCGGCCATGTCGCGCGCCTGTCGAACCGGCAGCCGCCGCGCTGCCAGGTGCCGGGTCAGGAACAGGCCGGGCTGGATCGCAATATCGAAGCTAGGCCGCCTGCGCCGGGCTCCGCCCTGGAGCAGTGCCAGGATCTCGTCCGAGGAGGCCGTGAGCGCCAAGGGGATCGACTGGAATTCCGGCGCATTGGCCTCGCGCACGCGAATGCCGTCATCCGCCAGGCTGACGATCCAGTCGGCGGAGGAAGATTGCTTCCGCCTGGGTGTAAGCCGCGTCCAGACCCCTCGCAGCTCGTCGAGCCACCAGTCGAAAAAATCCAGAACCTGCGCGTTGAGTGTCGCCACAATCAACCACCCGCCACCCCGGCTGATTCTCGGCCGGGGTTTCCGGGGCGAGACTACTACAGATGGTGGTGTGATGCGGATATTTGCGAAGGGGCGGGAGGGGGATTAGCCACAGCTTTTGTGGGCCGATCTCTCTACCTTTCGCATGGCGTCGAAAGCCGCGGCCACGGCAGCCGGCCCTTCCACCGGCCTCAGATCAACGATGACCGGGTGAATATGACAAAAAGTGCACTGTCACCGTAATTCCGTAATTCCCTGATGTCGCGGTCTAAACCCAAAATCAGTGAAATTTCCAACGAGAAATGGACACTGTCCCATTGCGACCGAGCCAAACAACTCTTGTCGCAGACGTCTGTAATTCTAGCAACTCCAGGTTTGCATAAGACACCGTACGAGGTGCCGTTCGAATTACGGTGACAGTGCTGGACTGCACCCCGAGGGTGAGACACGGTAATTTCTGTGACAGGTTGTTTTCATTTAGAGTTTAGGGCTAGCGCGAAGTTGGCTTCGAATTCAAGCGGCGGGCAGTAACCGAGGGCGGAGTGGAGGCGCTCGGTGTTGTAAATGGTGTCGATGAAGACGCTGATGAAACGTCTTGCGTGCTCGATGTTCTTGAAGCGGCGTCCGTCGACTTCTTCGGTCTTGAGGGTCTTCATGAAACTCTCGGCTTTGGCATTGTCATAGGGATTGCCGGGCCTGCTCATGCTGACGGTGATGTCGTGGCCAGCGAGGCGCTGGCGATAATCGGTCGAAGCATATTGCACGCCACGATCAGAATGATGAATGAGGCTGGCGGGTCTGGGCTTGCGATCGGCAAGTGCGTGCTCCAACGCTGCCACGGCAAGGGAGGCATCGAGGTTGGGAGCCAGCGCCCAGCCCACGACCTTGCGCGAGAAGCCGTCGAGAATGACGGCGAGATAGGCGAAGGCCTCGCGCAGGCGAATATAAGTGATATCCGCCACCCAGATCTGGTCCGGCCCCGAAGGCACCAGGCCACGCAACAGATTGGGCACAATGAGAAAGCCATGGCGGCTGTCCGAAGTGGGTGGCGCAAAAGGCTTGCGGCGCATCGCGATCAGGTTGTCCTCGCGCATAAGCCGCTGAACCCGCTTGGCATTTACAACCATGCCTGAACGCCTGAGCACGGCCGTGATACGGCGGTAGCCATAGAACCGGTGGCGCAGGCTGAGTAATTGGATATGGCTCGTCAGTTCTACATCGGCTTCGCGCGGGGCACGGGCCTCGAAGCGGCGATAATAACTCGCCCGGGACACGCCGGCGAGTTTGCACAGATGCTGAACGTCAACTTTGCCGGCGTCAGATGCCGTCATGGCTTCGATGACTTCCGTGAGACGG
The DNA here is from genome assembly GCF_056174585.1 of Mesorhizobium kamtschaticum. Taxonomy (NCBI): domain Bacteria; kingdom Pseudomonadati; phylum Pseudomonadota; class Alphaproteobacteria; order Hyphomicrobiales; family Phyllobacteriaceae; genus Mesorhizobium; species Mesorhizobium kamtschaticum. Next base: position 6,898,240 of record NZ_CM149691.1, read on the forward strand.
GCGCGATTGAGCCTTGCCGATCCGCCGCGTCCAAGGCGCGCAAGGCTTTGTGAAAAAAATCGATATCGAGCGCCTGTTGTCCGATCTTGCGTTCAAGCTCGGCGATCTTCACGCGCGCCTTGGCCAGTTCGCCGCTGCTGCCTTTTGCCGCCGGTTCAGCCAACGGGCGTAACTTACGCCGACCGGGTTTGGGACCGCGCTTACGGTTCAATCCCGCAGGCCCATGCAGCTCCCACGCCTTGCGCCAGTCATGCAGAAGTTTGCGTGAAACGCCGAGTTCGCGGGCCAAAGGCAACACGGCCTCGCCCGCCTCAAGCCGCTTGATCGCCGCTAACTTAAATGCCGTCGGAAACGTTCTGAACGTCATTCTGTCTGTCATAGGTCATCCTCCAGGATAACCTGTCACAGAAATTACCGTGTCTCACCCTCGGGGTGCAGTCCAGTGCACCAATTTTTCCTCGCCCGTTGGCGCGCTGTGTCACGCGGTGCGGTAGTGCGGGAACGACAATGCGAGCCAGGCGGGCCACTCGGTCAATCTACACGCTGCGGCGGCCAGGCGAATAGCGATCAAAGTGCACTGTCACCATTCGGTCAGAGCGCGTCGTAAACGGCGTCGATCAACACCTTGCGGCGTGGGTCCAAATCGTCAAAACCCAGCATGCGGTTGGTGACATAGCCGAACCCGACGCCGGCACCCGGATCGGCGAAACCGATGGCGCCGCCCCAGCCGGTGTGGCCGAACGTTTGCGGCGATGCGCGGCCGGCATAGACCGGATCCTCCATCTGATAGCCGGCAGAAAAGGCCGTTGGAACTGCAAAGCTGTCATCCATGCCGCGAAAGCGGAGGCGCGCTGCTTCCCCTATCGCCGCGCGACCGATCAGAGCTTTGCCCTCCCAAATCCCGCCAGCTGCCATCATGCCGTATATGCGTGCCAGTGCGTGCGCCGTCGACTGGCCATTGCCGCCCGGCACTTCGGCGGCGCGCCAGACGCGGTCGTTGGGGGCCAATGCACGGGGCGGCGGATTGTCGCTAGCGTGAGGAAATGGCGAGGCGCGGACAAACTCGACCCAGTCCGAAGCCCTGGGGCCCTCGATCATCTCGGCGACCCTGGAATCCTCGCGGTCCGGCAGACCGACATGAAAATCGGCTGCAAGCGGGCCGGCGATCTCTTCCGCGATGAAGCGGCCGATGCTCCGCCCGTCGACGCGTCGCAGCACTTCGCCAGCAAGATGGCCGTAGGTAAGCGCGTGATAGATACAGCGGCTGCCGGGCTCCCAGAGGGGCGACATGGCCGCAAGCGCGTCGACAAAAGGCGTCCACGCGAGCAGACCCGCTTCGTCCATCGGCACGGCAAGGCCATTCAGCCCGGCCTGGTGCGACATCACCTGATCAAGCGTGATGCGCTCCTTGCCGCCGGCGGCGAATTCCGGCCAGTAGCGGGCAATTGGCGCGGCATAGTCCAGTCTGCCGCGCTCCACCAACATCGCGATCGCCAGCGCCACGACGCCCTTGGTGGAAGACCAGACATTGATCAGCGTGTCCTGCCGCCAAGGGCGGGTTCGCGCGGCATCCGCGTGACCGCCCCACAGGTCAACGACAGTCTTGCCGTGGACGACGACGGATACGCCACCGCCATGTTCCAGCCCTTGGTCGAAACACGCGGCGAATGCTTCGCGTACGCCGGCGAAGCGCGGATCGCAGATACCATCTATGTTCATGCGCGAATTCTCACCAAGTGCGAAAGTGACAGATACCACCGTTGAGACCATTCTCGCCTGGCGGGAACTCGCCAGTCCAGCGAACTGCCGACGCTTGAGAAGGCGGGCTCTGACTACTGCTTCACCGAGGTGGAGGTGCCCCAGGTATCCGACAGCACGTAGCCCTGGGGATAAGGATCGGTCGGATCGAGATAGTAGCTGTGCTCACCGGTGATCCAGGCCCGGCCGGTGATCTCCGGAACGATCGCCTTGCGGGCACCGATTTCCGTCAGCTCCACAATCCGACCCGTGAAGCGCGAGCCGATGATCGATTCATGGATCAACACGTCGCCAACGCCCATCAAGCCCCGGGCTTGCAGCACGGCCATGCGGGCCGACGTGCCGGTTCCGGTCGGGCTGCGGTCCGAGCGCCCCGGCGAGACGATGCAGGTGTTGCGCGTGACATTGCCCGGCCCCTGGAACGGCATGGCGAACTGCACGATTGACACGCCGCGCACATGCTCGAATTCGGGATGGACGACATCGAGCTGCTCGCGCGCGGCCCGCCTTATCTTCTCACCGGCCACCGCCAGCTCGCGCGCCTCGTCGGGGGCGACCGAGAAGCCGAGCGCCTCGGCATCGACGATGGCGTAGAACATGCCGCCATAGGCGATGTCGACGGTGAGCGTGCCCAGCCCCTCGACCTCGATGGCAGCGTCGAGACGTTCGGCAAAGGCGGGCGCGTTGCGGAAGGTGATCGAGACGCATTTGCCGTCGCGGCATTCGGCGCGCACCTCGATGACGCCGCCCGGCATGTCGAGCTTGAAGCGCGTCTCGGGCTCCTGCATCGGCACCATGCCGGTCTCGAGCAGCACCGTGGCGATGCAGATCGTATTGGAACCGGACATCGGCGGATATTCCGTCGGCTCCATGATGATGGCGCCGGCGGCGCAATCCTCGCGCGTCGAGGGAACGAGCAGGTTGACGTGGCGCGCGACGCTGCCTCGCGGCTCGCAGATCAGCATGCGCCTGATATGGTCATGATCACGTTCCATCGTGATCATCTTCTCCATCATCGTGCGGCCCGCCGGCGGCAGGACACCGCCGACGATGACGTCGCCGATCTCCCCTTCGGCATGGCAGCCGACGACATGAATGCTGGTTTTGGTGCGCATTGTTGTTCCTGCGTTGGTCCCTGGCGGCCACGACTATTTTGCTTGGCAAGCCATGCCGCTCGGGACAAACTGGTCAATCTGCGTGCCAGCCTCAAGGAGAATCCGAAATGACCTCTAATGTTTTTTCCGGCTGCATGCCGGCGTTGATGACCCCGTGCACGCAGGACCGCCAGCCTGACTTCGACGCGCTGGTGCGCAAGGGACGCGAGTTGATCGCGGCCGGCATGTCGGCCGTCGTCTATTGCGGTTCGATGGGCGACTGGCCGCTGTTGACCGACGAGCAACGCATGGAGGGCGTCGAGCGCCTGGTGAAGGCCGGCGTACCGGTGATCGTCGGCACCGGCGCGGTCAACACCGCCAGGGCCGTGGCCCATGCGGCGCACGCCCAGAAGGTGGGTGCCCGGGGCCTGATGGTGATCCCGCGCGTTCTGTCGCGCGGGCCCTCGGTGACGGCACAGCGCAACCATTTCAAGGCGATCCTGGCGGCGGCGCCCGATCTGCCCGCGGTCATCTACAACAGCCCCTATTACGGCTTTGCCACACGCGCCGAGCTGTTCTTCGCCTTGCGCGCCGAACACCCGAACCTGGTCGGCTTCAAGGAGTTCGGCGGCCCGTCGGATCTGCGCTACGCGGCTGAAAACATCACCAGCCGCGACGATGAGGTGGCGCTGATGATCGGCGTCGACACTGCCGTCTTCCACGGTTTCGTCAATTGCGGCGCGTCCGGCGCCATCACCGGCATCGGCAACGTCCTGCCGAAGGAGGTGCTGCACCTTGTGGGCTTAAGCCAAGCCGCGGCCAAGGGCGACGTCGAGGCCCGCCAGCGCGCGCTGGAACTGGACGCCGCGCTCGCCGTGCTGTCCTCCTTCGACGAGGGCCCCGACCTGGTGCTCTATTTCAAGCACATGATGGTGCTGAAGGGCGCTCCCGAATATGAGCTGCACTTCAACGAGACGGACGTGCTGGGCGACAGCCAGCGCGGTTATGCCGAGGCGCAACTCAAACTGTTCGACAGCTGGTATACCCAGTGGTCGAGGCAACCCGGCGTGATTGCCAGATACGCAGCCTGACCCGGCAAGTGCGACAAGGCGGCCATAGTACGGCCGCCGGTCGCATTGCGGGGCTGAGCAGCGACTGTCTGATTTAGTGCCTGACCATCCCGGCGTCGACATTCAGCGTCTGGCCGGTGATCCAGCGCGCATCGTCGGAGGCCAGGAACGAAACCACATCGGCGATATGTTCCGGCTGGCCCTTGCCCTTCATCGCCTGCAGCATCTCGACGAAGCCGAACGCCTCATTGTGCGGGCTCGCCTTGACGCCGTCGCTCTCGATCAGGCCGGGCGTCACCGCATTGGCGGTGATGTTGTATTTGCCGAGCTCGGTGGCCAGCGCCCGGGTGAAGCCGATGACGCCGCCCTTGGCCGCGACATAGGCGGCCATGTTCGGTGTGCCGGCAAAGAAGGTGTTGGAGGCGATGCTGATCACCCGTCCGGCCTTGCCTGCCGCACGCATCTGGTCGGTGCCGGCGCGGGTGACGATGAAGGTGCCTGTCAGGTTGACGTCGATGATCTTGCGCCAATGGTCGAGGTCGACATCGTCCCAGGCGACGAACGGTACGATGCTGGCATTGTTGACCAGAATATCGATGCCACCGGTCAAGGCCTGGATTTCAGCGAAGAGTGCCTTGACCGATGCCGGATCGGAAATGTCGGCGGCGATCGCCCTCGCCTTTCCGCCGATCGCCGCGGCCGCCGCCTTGGCGCCTTCGGCATTGATGTCGCTGACGATGACGGTTGCCCCGTCGGCGGCCAGCCGCGCGGCGATCGCCTTGCCGATACCCTGCGCGGCGCCGGTAACCAGAGCCGTCTTTCCCGCAAGTCGTTCAGTCATGAAAATACTCCCTCAATCCGTGATCCAATGGTGTCTGTTCAGGCGTCGGCGTCGATAACGGCCAGCGCCGCCTCGATGCCCTTGCCGATCGCCAGTTTCTGGCCGGCCGCGTTCATGGCGCCGCCAAGGGCCGTGAGTGCGGCGATCGCATAGATCGGCTGGGCGGTCGGTCCCATATGGCCGATGCGTGTCAGCTTCCCCAATGTTTCGCCGCGGCCCGACGAAAACACCACGCCGTAGCGGGCGCGCGCGGCTTGGCGTAGCGCCTTCTCGTCGACACCTTCGGGGGTGCGAACGGCGGTCGTGGTAGGCGACGCGATCCTGTCGCTGGCGGCCCAGATCGACAGGCCCATCGCGATGACGCCCGCGCGCATGGCCTTGGCGGTGAGCGCATGGCGTGCCCACACCGCCTCCGCTCCCTCGTTGAGATAGAGATCGAGCGCGACGTCGAGCCCGTTGATCTCCGAGACCGACGGCGTGAACGGAAACGGCTTGTCTCTCGACCAGGCATTTTCCCAGTCGACGATGCTCAGCATCGATGCGCGCGGCGCCAGCGAATTGGCCTTCATCTTGACCCAGGCCCGCTCGCTGACGCCCATCATGGTGAGGCCGGGAGGGGCGCCCAGACATTTGTTCGGGCCGGTGACATAGATATCGGCCTTGCAATCCTCGGGATGCGTCTTCATGCCGCCAAAGGACGAGACCGCGTCGACGATCAGATAACCGCCATGCGCCGAAACCAGCGCGCCGATGGCGTCGATCGGGTTGATCGTGCCGGACGGCGTGTCGTGGTGACAGACGGACACGATGGTGATTTCCGGATGCGCCTTGAGCATGTCGGCCACCGCCTGCGGATCGATCGCCTCATTGTAGGGCACTTCGATCTCGAGCAGATGCGGCGAGTACCGTTTCGCCCAATAGCCAAAACCCTTGCCGTAGACACCCGAGGCAAGGTTGAGCACGACATCGTCTGCTGTGATCAGCGATGCCGCCGCAGCCTCAAGGCCGAGCACCGGCTCGCCATGCAGGATGACCGGCTTGTTCGACAGCCGCATCGCCTTCTGCGCCTTGTCCACCACCTTTTCGTAGAAGAGCTGGAAGGCCGGATCGTAGTCGTAGAGCACCGTACGGCCGAGGCCGCGCAGCACTTCTGGATAGGCGTTCACCGGTCCCGCGGTCAGGGTGATGACCGGATCGGCGTGTTCGGGATAGCGCATCATCTTGTCTCCGGATTAGCGGCGGTCAGCCGTAGAATTGCGTGCCGGTCCTGTAGGTCTTGAAGTTGTCCATGTCGTGCGAGTACATCAGCTCGGCGCCGTGGTCCTCGGCCAGCTTCTTCACCTTGCGCATCGAATTGACGCCTGCCACCGGGTCGATGTGGAAAGCCGCCTGACACAGCGTTTCAAGGCTCTTCTGCGTATAGGCGGCGTCGATGGTGAACATGATCGGCTTGCGCTTGGGGAAGTCGACCAGCAGGCTGTAATGGCCGATCGAATGGCCGGGCGTCGAGATCAGCTTGACCCCCTTGGCGAGTTCGATGTCGCCGTCGACGCCCTCGAAGGTCGAGTTGGCGCGCGTCGTGCCTTCCAGCAGCTGCGCGGTCGCGCCACGCGCTTCCGCCGCCTCCGCCGAGAAGCTCAGATCGGAATAGCCGAGATGCTCGAAAGGTTGCGGATTGCAGGCCTGCGGCACCTCGGTCCGGTGGCAGATCTTCTTGGCGTGTGGAAAATACTTGTTGCCACCGCAATGATCGAAATGGAAATGCGAGTTGACGACGACGTCGATATCCTTCGGCTCGAGGCCGAGCAGCGCCAGGGCGCCGGGGATGGTCTGGTGCTTTTCCTGGATCGGCTTCTCGAAGGGCAGCACCTTCATGACGTGATCGTAGTCGTAGCCGGTGTCGATCAGGAAACGACCCTCGGCATGCTCGACCAGGATCGAATAGACGGGGAAGCGCACTTCGCCGCCCGGGCCGCGGTTCCAGAACACATGATAGCCGTCGAGAACGAGCGAGCCGCCGTCGAGCAGGTAGACCTTGGTATCCGACATTCTTGCCTCCTATTAGGCGCGGTCCCGTCCGCGCATGAATTGTTGTCAGCGCGCGCCGCGCTCGTATGGAATACCAAGGGCGGCCGGCAGGCTGGCGCGCCGGCCGAACAGCACCAGCATGATCATCACCGCCAGGAATGGCAGCATCTGGATGATGTCGGTCGGTATGTTGATGCCCGCCACCTGCATGGCCGTCGTCAGCGACAGGCAGACGCCGAACAGCAACGCGCCGAACAGCACCCAGATCGGGCGGCCGCGCGCCAGCATGGCCAGCACGATGCCGAGAAAGCCCGCACCATTGGTGATGAACGGAATGAACAGCCCGGCCCCGACATTGGCGAGGTAGGCGCCGCCGAGCCCGGCCAGCGCGCCGGTCGTCAGCACCGCGATGGTCCGGGTCCTGATGACGTCGATGCCGGCGACGTCGAGCGCGGCCGGCTTGTCGCCCGCCGCCTGCAAATTGAGGCCGAGCTGCGTGCGCCGATAGAGGTAGCCCATGGCGAACACCAGCGCGACCGCCAGATATACGATCAAATGATGCTTGAAGAGGGCCGGCCCGATCACAGGAATATCCGACAGCAGCGGAATGACGGTGGCGTCCGCCGCCGGCAGGCGGGGATAGCTGCGCGAGAACTGGAAATGATGAAGCAGCGCCGTCAGGCCTTCGAGACCCAGCGTCAGCGCGATGCCGATGACGATCTGGTTCAGCCCGATGCGCACGCAGAGCAGCGCCATGATCAGCGCCACCGCGACGCCGCCGGCGGCACCGGTGAGGAACCCCAGCCATAGCGACCCGGAATAGAAGGCACCGACAAAGCCGAGATAGGCGCCGGCCAGCATCATGCCTTCGATGCCGATATTGAGCACGCCGGCTTTTTCCGACATTTGCTCGCCGAGGCCGGCCAGCAGCAGCGGGATCGCCGCGGTGACGGCGCCGAACAGCAGCGCGCTGAGAAAGACTTCGCTGAAGAGCCCGGTCATGCCTCAAGCCCTCCGCGACTGGTTGTATCGATGGTCGAAATATTCGGCGAGGGCGAGCACGATCAGCACGATGGAAACCAGCACCAGGGTGAAATGATTGGGCACGCCGAGCCGCCGCGCCGCGCTCTCGCCGCCGATCGACAGCACCGAGAGCAGGAACACGAAACCGATGGCGGCAAAGCCATTCATGCGGGCGAGAAATACGGCGGGAATGACGGCAAGCCCGTAGGCGGGATTCCAGTCGGCGCGGACATTGCCCTGGACGCCGATGATGTCGACGGCGCCGGCAAGGCCGGCCAGCCCGGCGGAAATGGCGAAGACGGCAATGGTCAGGCCAGGTACACCCAGCCCCGCATGAACCGCCGCGCGCGGATTGGCGCCGACAATCCGCAGTTTCAGCCCAAATGCCGTGCGCGTCATCACCAGATGCACGATGATGATCGCCGCCAGCCCAAGCAGCAGGCCGCTGGTGATGGTCGTTTCGAACAGGCGCGGCAGCCGGTCTTCCACCGGCAGCGTGCGGGTCTGCGGCACGGTCGTGCTGGGATCCCGAAACACCAGCTTGACCAGCACATTGGCAAGCGAGGTGCCGAGGAACGTCATCATCAGCGTGGTTATGATCTCGTTGACGCCCTGATAGGCCCGCAGCAGCGCCGGCACCAGTGACCAGATCATCGCCACCGCCATGGCGATGAGGAACGCGCAGGTCAGCGCCAGCCAGGCCGGCATGATCTGAACGAACACGGGAGCGCTGGCCGCCGCCGTTACCGCGCCCAGCAGGAACTGGCCGTCGCCGCCGAGATTCCACATACCGGCGCGAAAGGCCACGATCAGGCCGGCGGCAAGAAACAGCAGCGGCGCCATGCGCGTCAGCGTCTGCTGGATACCGAGCGGCGAGAACAGTCCTTTCTCCAGCACGAAGCCGTAATAAGCGAGCGGGTCGACGCCGACGGCGAGCAGGATGCAACCGGCGATGACGAGAGCGGCAAGGATGGGGCCGAGCGTCATCAGCAGCCGATGCAGGATGTCGCGACGCGTCGCCGCCGCGCTCGTGGCATCAAGCGCGGTGGCATTGGCTGTAGGTGCGGTGTCGATGCTCATGCGGCAAGTCCGATCATCAGGCGACCGACCTTGGTGCGGGCGTCGTCGGCGTTCTCGACGGTGCCGACGAGCGCTCCGTTGGCGATGACGGCGACGCGGTCGCACATGCTGAGCAACTCCTCGAGGTCGGTGGAGATGAGCAGCACGGCAAGGCCGCGGGCCGCCGTATCGCGGATGCGCTGGCGCGACGCCAATGTGTTGGCGAGATCGAGCCCATAGGTAGGCTTATTGAAGATCACCACCTTGGCGCCCTCTGCCAGCTCGCGTGCCAGAAGCACCTTCTGGATGTTGCCGCCGGACAGCCGGGCGACCGGCGTCTTCAGGCTTGGCGTGCGCACATCGTATTCGCGCACGAGTTCAGCGGCGCGCTTGTCGATCTCGCCGCGCTGCTCGACGCCGCCGCGCCAGAACGGGGCCGCGCCAACCTGCTTTAGGAAGAAGTTGATCGAGACCGGGAAGGTGCCGACAGTGCCTTCGCCGAGCCGGTCGTCGGTCAGGTAGCGCAGACCGCGCCGACGGCGTTCGCCGACGCTCAGCGCCTCGATGGCGGTGCCTTCCAGCCGCACCGAACCGCTGGTCGCCGCGCGCTGGCCAGCCAGCGCTTCCGCCAGCTGCTTCTGGCCGTTGCCGTCAATGCCGGCGATGCCCAGGATCTCGCCCGGGCGGATGTCGAAAGAGATCGACGACAGGCCTGGCGCATTGTCCGTCGGCGCGACCGCGAGATCCGCGACCTGAAGCAGCGGAGCGGCATCAGTGCGGACCGTGCGGATCGGACGCTCGACAGCTTCCGGATCGTCCTTCAGCTTGCCGAACATCAATTCCACGATCTCCGAAATGATCGCCTGTTCGCCCAGCGCGCGAAACCGCTCGGGTGGGATCTCGCCGACCTTGCGGCCGAGCTTCAGCACCGAGATGCGGTCGCCGAAGGCCGCCGCCTCCTTGAGTTTGTGGGTGATGAAGACGATCGCCAGGCCCTGCTCGACAAGGCGGCGCATCAGCGCGCCCAGTTCGTCGATGCCTTTCGGCGTCAGCATCGAGGTGGACTCGTCGAGGATCAGCAATCGGCTGTTGCGCACCATCGCGCGCAGGATTTCGACCTGCTGCTGCTCGCCGAGCGAAAGCTCCGACACCTTGGCATGCAGCTTCACCGTGATGCCGAGGCTGCGGGTGATCTCGGCGACGCGCGCCTCCAGCTCTTCGGTCCTGGGGCGCTGCCACCACGGTCCGCCAAGCAACAGGTTTTCCGCTACCGTCAGCGTCGGCACCAGCATCATGTGTTGGAACACTGTACCGATGCCCAGTGCCAGCGCATGGCGCGGCGAAGTGATCGGGGTCGGTTTGCCGTCGACCAGTATGCGCCCTTCGTCCGGCTGCTGCAGTCCCGACAGCATGCCGATCAATGTCGATTTTCCGGCGCCGTTCTCGCCCAGCAGAACATGCACCTCGCCCGGACGGATCGACAGATCGATGCTGTCATTGGCGACGATGCCGGGAAACCGTTTGGTGACGCCTTCAAGCGCGACGATGTCGCGCCCGGCAACGGACGATGAAGAAGAACTGCTCATGAAAGCCCAACACACAAAAAGTGGGAATCGGCCGGAGAGGTGAACGGATCACCCCTCCGGCAGCCGACCGTGATCGCCTTACTGGGCGACGCTGGTCATCAATGCCCTGACGGCGGCCGCGTCAAACACCGGATCGACCTTGATCTTGCCGGAAATGACGTCTTCGCGCAGCGACTGGATTTCCGCCCAGACATTGTCCGGAATGGCAGCGGTTTTCAGCAGCTTCACCGAGTCGTCCTTGAGGCCGATCGTGTAGTGTTTGGTGCCGAACGTGTCGGCCTTCAGGTCGGCGATCATTGCCGCATAGACCGGCTCGATGTTCCACACCACCGACGACAGCAGGAAGCCCTTGTCGATCGGCGACTTGTCACCGATGACGTCGATGAAATAGACCTTGCCGCCATCGGCTGCCTTGGTCGTCTCGACCGCCTGCAGCATGCCGAAGCTCGAACCGTTGCCCTGGCCGAAGATGATGTCGGCGCCTGATGCGATCACACTTTCGGTGACGCGCTTGCCGCCGGCCGCGTCGCTGTAGGCGGCCGGGCCGATCACCGCATAGGTGATCTTGACGTCCGGGTTCTCCGCCTTCACGCCTTGCGCGAACGCCGCCGACTGCGAGTTCCATGATGGCGGTTCGCCCGAAACGACGATGCCGACCGACTTCGAACGCGACATCTTGGCGGCAAGACGGCCGGCGAGATAGGCGCCCTGGTGACCACTCAGCGTGTAGTCGGCGACGAGACCCTTCTCCAGGCCGTTCGGCGTATCGACGATCGCCACCGGAACCTTCAATTCCTTGGCGATTTCAGGCGCCGAAGTGTTGTAGCCGCTGGCATGCGCGATCAGCAGGCTGGCGCCGTCGGACGCGAGCTCGCGCAAGGTCGGACGAACATCGCCATAGCCGAGCCCCTGGGCCACGACCACTTCGACGCCGGCGGCCTTGCCCGCCGCCTTGGCGGCGTCGATGCCCTGCTGGTTCCAGCCGTAATCGGTGCCTTCTTCGGGCGTCAGGATGGCGATCGACTTGACTTCGCCGGCAAACGCGCCGCTCAGCAAGACACCGCTCAGTATAACTGCACTCACACTGCTCTTGAGAATCTTTAACATGTTACCCTCTCTGTTTGATTTACCAATCAATATTCTTGTTGTTATTGCGCAGAAGCGAGGTAGACTGCCTGAGAAATTTCCCCATGGAGCTCAGGCAAAGTGAAGATTCGTTATGTTCTCCCTGTGGCGCTGGCGTTCACATCCTTCGCCAACGCGGTTGAGTTGCACCAGGTCATCGTCCGCAAGGGCACCGACGGGCTCGACATGGTGCCGTTGACGATTTCGAATGCGGGCAATGAAGGGCTGTCCTGCAATGCCGACTTCGCCCACTGGTATTCGGCCGGGATCGCGACGGTCGAGCCGGGCAAGAGCGCTCGCCTCGAACTCTGGTTCGACCCCAAGACGGGCACGTTCACGATCCTCAACGACAAGCGCGAGAACCTGCCCGTCGAGCGGCTGTGGTGCGGCCTGGCCGGCCGCGCATATGCCACACGCGTGCAGATCACGCTCGACCGCAGCGACGCGGCGAAAGGCGAACGCGCCGTGTCCTGCGTCATGGAGCAGGACAGTCTGGTCTGCCGGTAGGCGCTCATCGATTTGCCCCGCCCAACACCGCGCGCCTCTTACTTCTTTGCCAGGAATTTGTCGGTGAAGACATCGTCCGCCGAGGGAGCCGTCTTGAGCACGCCCTGATCGGTGAGCGTCTTCAGCGTTTCCTCCCACTGCGTCTTCGTCATCCAGCCGAGGCCGTGTTCCTTGGTGTCGGGGCTGGTGAAGGTCGACGCGATATCGGCGTTGATCTGTGCCAGCAGCACATCCTTCTTGTCGGCGTAACCGGGTGCAGCCTTGGCCGTGATCTCGGCGGCCTCTTCGGGGTGCGCCACGACATAGTCGAAGGCCTCGCTGTATGCCTTGACGAAGCGGGCGACGATTTCGGGCTTGTCCTTGATCATGGCCTGAGAGGTGAAGAGGCCGGAACCGTAGGCCTTCCAGCCATGGTCCGAGCCCATCATGATGCTGAGCGAGCCGGGACCGCCCGCCTTGGCCTCCAGTTCAGGCACCTCGGCGTCGACATAGCCGACCACCGTCTGAACCCGGCCCAGAAGCAGATAGCTTTCATAGGGCGGCGAGACGCTGTTCAGCGTCATGTCCTTCTCCGTCAGGCCATTGGCCGCCAGGAAGCCCTTGAAGAAAATGTAGGTTGAACCGGCAGGATGAATGCCGATGGCGAGACCCTTGAGATCAGCCGGCTTGGTGAGCTTCACCGTCTTCGCCAGCGAGATGATCGCCAGCGGCGAGTGCTGGTTGACGGCGGCCAGTGCCACCACCGGGACATTCTGCGACCGCGCGACGGCGAGCGTGGGAAGATCGCCGAAACCGAAATCCGCGTTCTGATTGCCGACCAGCCGCATGGCGTCCGGCGAGCCGGAGCCTTTGCGGATCTCGGCCACGTCGATGTCGTTCTTGGCGAAGAAGCCCTTTTCCTTGCCGACGAAGAACATGGCGTGGTTGCCGCGCACCACCCAGTCGAGCTGGACGCTGACCTTGTCGGCGGCCAAAGCCGCGTTCGACAAGCCGAGCACACCGACGGCCGCGGCAACGGCAACTGCCTTGATAAGTGAGCGTCTGAGCATTTTTGTTCCCTTTTTTAGTTGGTTGATTGAGCGGGCCTAGGCGTGGCTGAATTTCGGTGCCCATGGCACCATGATGCGTTCGAGAATTTCGGCTGCGTAGTAGAAGGCGATGCCTAGCACCGAAACGAGGAGCAGGGCCGCGAAGACCAGCGCGGTGTCGAGCTGGGTCGAAGCAAACTGGATGACGTAGCCGAGCCCATCCGAGGCGCCGGCGAATTCGCCGACGATGGCGCCGATGACGCTGAGCGTCGCGGCGATCTTGGTTCCGGCCATCAGGTTCGGCAGCGAATGCGGAACGCGTATCCTGAACAGGATCTGCGTCGGGCTGGCGCCGACCGAATTCATCAGCGACAGCAGCGAGCGGTCGACCGACTGCATGCCCGCCAGCATCGACAACGTCACCGGGAAGAAGGCGATGACCAGGATCAGGCCGATCTTGGGCGCGAGCCCGTAGCCGAACCAGAGGATGAAGATCGGCGCCAGTGCCACCTTGGGCACGTTCTGGAACAGCACCACCAGCGGATAGAGCGCTCGCCCCAGCCAGTCGAAGCGCACGATGACCAGCGCAATGGCGATGCCGACCACGACGGAGACAAGGAATCCGAACAGGATCTCGCCTGCCGTCACCAGTGTCGCCTGCATCAGCGTTGCCCATTGCGCGACCAGCGATTGCGCGATCTCGGACGGGGCGGGAATGATGAAGGCGGATATTGCGAAAATCCGCACCACGGCTTCCCACACCACGATCGTCGCCAGCAGAAGGATGACCGCTGGAAGCCAGCTGCCTGTCGCCGCACCCCAGCTTGAGGCAAGCCGGGACTCGGGCCGCGACTCGGAGAGATTGGTGACGGGTTGATCGCTCATGACGCGCCTCCTGGTTGGTGACTGGCGCGCAGCATCATCCGCAGTTGAACCACCAGCCTGACGAACTCCGGATCTTCCGTGACCGACAGATCGCGCGGATAGGGCAGACCGATGTCGAGGCTCTCGGTGATCCGCCCAGGCTTGATCCCCAGCACGTGGACATGGCGCGACAGGTGGATGGCCTCGTCTATCGAATGGGTGACGAGCACGATGGTCTTGCCGGTGCGCTGCCAAATCTCCAGCAGCGACTGGCCCATCGAATCGCGGGTAATGGCGTCGAGCGCACCAAATGGCTCGTCCATCAGCAGCACCGCCGGATCGAGCGCCAGGGCCCGCGCGATGGCAACGCGCTGGCGCATGCCGCCGGACAACTCATTGGGGCGCTTGTGAGCGCTGTCGCCCAACCCCACCAGTTCCAACATCTCCTGCCCGCGCGCCCGCAAATCCGCGCGCGAGAGCGATCTGTCGGCGATGCCAAGCAGCATCGATGCGTTGTCGACGGCATTCTTCCAGGGAAGCAGGTTGGCGTCCTGGAAGACGAGGCCGATCATACGCTTGCGCGCCGCCTCGACTGGCTCAAGTCCGGCGATCGAAACGCTGCCGCTCGTCGGATTTACCAGCCCGGCCAGAACCTTGAGCAAGGTGCTCTTGCCGCAGCCGGAAGGACCGATGAGGGAGACGAACGACCCCTTCGGTATCGCAAGATCGATGTTCTGCAGCACCAGTTGCCTGGCCATGACGACCGAAACACCTTTGACAGAGATCAGATCGTCATCGTGGCGGATATGGGCTGGCCGGCCGCCTGCTGCTCGAATGGGTTCCATGCGCATGGCTACTCCCGGCCCTCCAGGATACGCCGCACCGCAACGAGTTTGCGCGCCCGTTCGCCTTGCAGCGCCTTGGTCTGCTCAGGCGTATAGGAGAACATGCCCTCGCCCGACTTGATGCCGAACTTCGACGCGTTCGTCTTTTCCAGCACCATCGGCGCGACATCGTCGCGATTGGAGAGATCGGCGTTGAGGAAGGAGGAGACGGATTTGTAGATATCAAGGCCCGCCATATCGAGCAGCGCCATCGGCCCGATCACGGCGATCTTGTAGCCGATGCCCCACGACACGCAGGTGTCGAGATCTTCCGGATCGATGACGCCGCGCTCGACAAGGTCGACCGCCTCGCGCAGCAGCGCATAGAGCACGCGGTTTTCGACGAAGCCGGGAACATCTTTTTCACCACCACCGGCAGCAAGCCGATCGAGCGGATCAGGTCGCGGATAACAGCCACGGTCTGCGGCGCGGTCTTCTCGCCGGCGATCACTTCGATCATCGGGATGATATGCGGCGGGTTCGACCAATGCATGCCGACCATCCGCTCGGGATGCGAGATATGCGCCTGCAGCTTGGTGATCGGGATACCCGACGTGTCGGACGCAACGATCGTGTCCGAGCCGATCAGGCCGTCGATCGTACGATAGACTTCGGCCTTGACCGAAATGTTTTCAGGAACGTTCTCGATGACGAGGTCGGCACCAGATACCGCGTCGCCGATATCATCCGTGAAGCGAACCGTTCCAACGCCGGCCGATGGTGGCGCGATACTCAAGGCGTCGAGGACGCCCTCGGCCACGCCCAGCATGGATCGCGCGCGCTCGATCGCTGCCGGGGCGACATCGTAGGCGACGACCTGGAGGCCGCCTCTGGCGAGCCGGGCAGCCATGCCCGGTCCCATCGTACCCAAACCGATGATGGCGATATTTCGGATCATTGCACTGCCCCGCTTTCTTTCGAGCTGGCGATGAGGTCGGCGGCTTTCTCGGCAATCATGATCACTGCCGCATTGATGTTTCCGCAGACCAGGTCGGGCATCACGGAAGCGTCCACCACCCGCAGACCCTGGACGCCGCGAATGCGCAATTGCGGGTCAACGACGGAGGCCGCATCGGCCCCCATCCGGCAGGTCCCGGCCGGATGATGCACGGTGATGGAGGTCTTGCGGATATGCTCGTCGATCTCGTCGTCGCTCTGGCACTTCGGGCCGGGAAAAACTCCGCCTCGATGAAGGGCTGCATGGAGGGCTGAGACGCGAGATCCCGCGCCACCCGGAAGCCGGCCCGCAGCGACTCCCAGTCCTTCGGCGAGGCCAGGAAATTCTGATGGATCAGGGGCGCCGCCAAAGGATCGGCCGACGCCAGTTTCACCGCTCCCCGGCTTTCAGGCTGCGTGGCAACGATGCGTGTTGCGAAGCCGTCCGCAAACGGCGCCTTGAACGGCTTGAAATATGGCCAAGCGGCGAGCGGAGCCGCGGTGAAGAGCAGTTGCACATCGGGCAAGGGTCGCGCCGAGCCGCTCTTCAGGAAGGCGACAACGCCGCCGGGCACATCGCCGGAAAAACCGCGTCCCGTGAAGTAGGTCTTGACGAAATCGAGCCCGATCCGATCGGCACGCATGTTGCGCAGGAACGGGCCGCCCGGAGCCCGGCGCCGGTACATGAGAATGACGGAGACGTGGTCCTGCAGGTTCTTGCCGACCGCGGGCAGGTTGACCCGCGTCTGGATGCCCTGCGCGGCAAGCTCATCCTGCGCCCCTATGCCCGACAGCATCATGAGTTGCGGCGTGTTGATCACGCCGCCGGAAAGCAGCACTTCCTTACGGGCGAGAACCGTGCGTTCGCCGCCGCGATGGTTGATGGTGACGCCGGTGGCGCGCGTACCCTCCAGCACGATCTTCGTAGCGCTCGCTTCCGTCAGAACGGTCAGGTTGGGCCGCTTCAGCGCCGGCCGCAGATAGGCTGTCGCGGTCGAGCTGCGCCGGCCTTTTGAAATCGTCATCTGCAGGCGGCCGAACCCTTCCTGCCGCTCGCCATTGTAGTCGTTCGTCTGCGCATAGCCGGCGTGCACGCTGGCTTGCGCAAAGGCATCGATCAGCGTGTCCTTGTAGCGGCAGAACTGGGTGCTGACCGGACCGTTGCCGCCACGAAACTGGTTCTCGCCGCCTTCCCAGCTTTCCTGCTTGCGGAAGTACGGCAGCACCTTGTCATACGACCAGTCGCTGAGCCCCGTGGCTGCCCAACGATCGTAGTCGCCGCGATTGCCCCGCACATAGGCCATGGCGTTGGTCGACGATGATCCGCCGACAACCTTGCCGCGCGCGCATTCGACCTCGCGTCCGCCGACATTGTCTTCCGGCTCGCAGAAATACATCCAGTCATGGCGCCGCTCGGTCAGGATCTTGCCCCAGCCAAGCGGTATGTGGATCATGGGATCGCTGTCCCAGCCGCCGGCTTCCAGCAACAGCACCGAACATTTCGGGTCGGCGCTCAGCCGGTTGGCGAGCACGCAACCGGCCGATCCGGCCCCAACAATGATGTAATCGTAGCTTTCAGCGTGCGGCATGGTGCGTTTCATTGCCTTCGTCTGACGCCTTGGCGTCAGGGAACCCATTACGATCGAGCCTGGAAAACCTGGGCCAGGACCAAGGTCTTCCGGGTATGTTCAAACACCCGCGGACCCTAGGCCAGGCCCGCTTGCCTGAGGCGCTGCGACCAGTGATCCCATCCACGGTCGATCTGGGCGCCGACGAGATTTCCCGCGGCCTTGATTTCGCCCGGCGACAGATACTTGATCGTGCCGATCCGCAGGCCGGCGGTCTGCGCTGCCGCCTCCTGTTCAAGATAGAAAGCCCGGAATACCACCTGCCGGACAGAGCTGCCGACATTGACGACGCCGTGCCGCGCCATGAGCACGACGGGATAGGTCCCGAGGCTTTCAGCGATGTCCGCACAGACGCTCCGGCTGCCGCCAAAGAGATCGGTAGCGTCTCCCTGCTTGTCGCGTATCTCGTAGACCGGGACGGCGTCGCCGAGGAAAGCCCCCATATGGGTCACAGGCCGCAGCGGCTGGTCGGTGAAGCAATAGGGCAGGACAGCCGGCGAATGGCTGTGGAGCACGCACTGGACGTCGGGCCGTGCCTTGTAGATCTCGCTGTGGATGTAACGCTCCAGATAGGATGGCCGGTTGTCCGAGGTCTCGCCGTCGAGGTTGAAACGCTGGATGTCACCGGCCGTTATCAGGCTTGGAGCAAGTTTCTGCGCCAGGAAGAAGCTCTCGGGATCCTCGGGGTCACGGGCACTGATGTGCCCGAACGTATCCAGGATACCTTCGTTCAGAAGGATCTTCGTTGCCGTGACCAGCTCCTCGAAGACCTTCTGACGCGCTGGGCTGTTGTCTGTCATTTCCAAATTCTCCCATTGCGCGGCGACGGCGACCATTCTTGTTGTTGTTATCGGTCGCCGGGGCCGCGGATTTCACTTGTTTTCGTAGATGCCGACGATCCGGTTCTGCTCGATGATGTTGCCGGCATATTTCTGCAGGAATTCTTCCCGGGTGGGCGTGCCTTCGACCTTCGTGTCGAGTGCATAAACCCAGAAATAGTAGTGATGTTCTCCGTGGCCAGCGGGTGGCTGGGGTCCATAGTACTGCTTGTCGCCGCCGCCGTTGGGGCCGACGCGGAACTTCTCCTGCGCGTCCGAAAGGTCGGTGGTCGAGGGATCGATGCCGTAGACCACCCAATGCGTGAAACCGTTGGCGAGCGGCGCGTCCGGATCGTGGCAGATGACCGCGAGTTCTTTCGTCCCCGCCGGGACGCCACTGACGGTAAGCTTGGGCAATGCGTTGCCCTTGTCGCCGGCATGTTCGTCGCGCAGTTTGCCGAGCGGCTGGAAGTCCGCCGAGGTGATCTTGAGGTCCTTGATGTTCAGGGGCATGGAATTCGTCCTTCAGCAATTTCGATCGAACTAGACGCCGGCCTTGAGGTCGGCGACGGACTTGCCCCCGACGCGCTGATGCACGCGCGGGCCCGATGCGACGGCGACGCAGATCAAAAGCTCGTCCGGGCGCGGGGCATCCGGCACGGAAAAGGTGACGGCATCGTAGTGGGAACGGATGTAGAGCTCGTCCTTGTGGGCAAGCGGGATATCGATGGTAGTGCCAGCGACAGCGACCTTGCTGACCGACGAGATCCAGGCCTTGCCGCCACCCACCTGCTGCCGCAGCGGATCTCCGAATACCGTGGTGATGCAAGCGACGACATGTTCCTGTTCGCCTGACGTACCCGCGATACCGCCCTTGCCATAGCTTTCGACAGGCCTGTTGCCGAGCAGCGCCACGGCTCGCTCGCCGAGCGCATGACCGATCGCTGAACTCGGATTGGTCAGATCGGACAGTTCGGCGACGAATTTTCCGGCGAAGGGATTGCGTATGACAACGCCTGTCGCGACTTTGACGAGGGTCTCGCCAGGTGTGCCGCCATCATGCCGGCTTTCCTGGACGGAGGCGTACCATCCCCTGACATCGTAGTCCCGTTCAACTTCACTGGAATAGTTCATCTTTATCTCCTGAAGGGTGCGCGCTGTTTCCGCACGCGCCGATTAATTCGTTGGCCGGCTTGCCCGACGTTTACTGCGGCCATGAGAAGACACGGCGCAGCGGATCGTAGCGGGCAGCTTCCAGCGCCGCTGGCGTGAACATGTTTCCCTTCGAGAGCGAGCGGTTCGCCGCATAGTCGCCGGACAGGGCCTGGCAGCGATCCGTGATCGGGCGAATGCGCTTCTCCCACGCGACCAGCGCATCCTCGATCGAAGAGCCCTCTTCCAGGTCCTGCGAAAGGCTGAAGGCGTTGACCATCGCGCAACCGGCGCCCTGGGCAAGAGCCGGGCACATTGCATGCGCGGCATCCCCCATGAGCGCGACCTTGCCTCTTGTCCAGCTGTCCAGCTTGGTCGTTTCGTACTTGTCGTACCGGGCGGTTTTCAGCTTGGCCGCTTCGATCAGGCATGGCTCCAGGAGAGGAAACATCTCGGCCCAAACTTCGAGATCGATCGGAACGCTTGATCCGCGAGGATCGGCAGCCGGAGCCATCAAGCCCAGATAAAGCTCATTCTCATTGCAGGGCGAGTAGAGAATCCGCTGAACGCGCGGCCAGAAGTTCCACATGTCGATGGTATTGTCCCACTCGCCATGCCCGAGATCTTTCTTCATGCGCGGGACAATCAGTCGGATGAGGCCATCTTTCGAAACCCATCGATCCTGTTTGAAACCGATGGAATCCCTGACCTTGGAGCCAACGCCATCGGCGCCGACGATCAGGTCGGCTTCGAGAACCTCGCCGCTCTGGAGGGTCACGCGCCCTTCCGGATCGGCGGCGACTGCCTCGGAATTGACGCGGATGTCGACACCCAGGGCACGGGCTCGATCGACCAGGGCATCGTGCAGGTGGCTGCGGGTCATGATGCGCCAGGGGAGACCGTTGAACGTCTCCTTGGAAACCGACTTGTTGTGCATCCAGGTCTCGTAGGTCGGAGGCGTGTGCGAGCCCTGGAGAACCTCGTCCAAGGCGCCCAGCCCTTCGAGCACGCGAAGGCCGTTGTGCCAGAGATAGATGCCCGCGCCGAATGCCCGCAGCTCCGAGCTCTTTTCGTGCAGCCTGACATCCCAGCCATTCTGCCTGAGAGCGATGGCGGCTGTCAGGCCGGCAAAACCGCCGCCGGCGACCTCGGCACGACGCGTTTTGCCCAGAGTTCTGTTTACGTTGGCCATTTTCTGGATCCTGCTGCGTACAAGAAGACGGCGCTTGGCCGTCAGGCGTCTATGAAGTTGGTGATGGCTTTCAACGTGATCTCGGGAGACACCTCGTTGACGTAGTGGTCGGCGCCCGGGACGACGACGACGGGCAGATCGGGCCGCAGCCGGCTTGTCTTCGCCAGCGCCGCCGCCGACACCAATTTGCTCGTCTCGCCCCGCACGATGAGGACGGGCTTGGTCACGTCGCGGTAGGCCGGCACCAGATCCGCTCGCAGGCCCCTGGCGGTCTGCGCCATGGCCGCGGGCGAGGCCAATGGGCGCAATCCGCCGTCGACCGGCTGATAGCCGCTCTCAGCCCTGATCTTGATGGCGTCGGCGGGAATGTTCGGATAGCGGCCGGCGAGGTATGCTTCGACGGCCTTTGCATCCTCGAAAAGCTGGCTCCCCGCATTCACTCGCGCTTCCAACGCGTCCAGCGCTTCGGTCTCGATATACGGCGTAAAGTCGATTGCAATGACCGACCGCACCAGATCCGGGTATTTCGCCGCGGCCGTGACGGAATTTCGAGCACCAAGCGAATGTCCGACGAGGATGGCATGGCCGCGATCGAGCGTGCGTATCAGGCCGGCGATGTCGTCCGCGTAATCATTCGCCTCGTAGCCGGTTTCCGGTTTGTCGCTGAGACCATGCCCCCTCTGGTCAACCGCTATGGTCGTGAACCGATCCGAGAGCCGGGCCATCAACGGCTCGAAGACCGCCGAGTTGGAGGTGATGCCGTGGAAGAAGAGCATCAACGGGCCGTTGCCCTTCTCGCGCACGTTCAAGGTCATGCGGCCAATGTCGATGCGTCGCGAGATAGAGTGGTCGGAAGGTATGTCCGCCGCCATGTCCATGATCCTCGCCTCCGCTGCCCGTCTCCTGCAAAAGGATCATATCGACCGGGGTGGCGTCAAGCCGATTGTCTGACATTCTTGCAATCTTCAGATTTGACAATCTGGCTATCCTGCTGTCAAATTTGCATGGCGTGGCGTATGCTGCTTCAGCTTGCGACTCAAAAGCCCATGAGACGTTATCGATGCCCCCAGATTTGAATTTGCGAATTTCGCCACGGACAGTGCAACGGGAGACCGTCGACAAGTTACGGCTCGCGATCTTCTCCGGATTGTTTCAGCCGGGAAGCCGCCTCATCGAAAGTCAACTGTGCACACAACTCGGCATCAGCCGCCCCTCGCTGAGGGAGGCTTTGCGCAGTCTTGAGGCCGAGCGCCTGATCGAGATCGTACCCAACCGCGGGCCGTCGGTACCGGCACTTTCGTGGGAGGTGGCGACCGCCATCTACGAGGTTCGAGAGCTGCTGGAAGTCGAGGCGGCGGGACGATGCGCGCTGAGAATTTCGCCGGAGCAGTTGCGTGAACTCGAGAAATCTCTTTCCGCGTTCGAAGAGGCGGCATCCAGCAATGACAGCCTGGCGCAGGTCATGACCGCCGCGGACTTCTATTCGATCATACTCGCGAATTGCGGGAATCCGATCCTGGAGGAAGTCCATCGCGGTCTGGTGGCCAGGATAAGCTTCTTTCGAGGACGATCGATGTCCTTGGAGGGCAGAGCACAAAGCAGCTTGGCGGAGATGAGGGAGATATTCGAATCCATCGCCGCCGGCGACGAGAAAGCCGCCCGCAAAGCCTCGAAGCACCACGTCTTGAGGGCAAAAGCGGCAGCCAAGATTTCCATGGACAACGGGATTTGAGTTCTCCGAATTGCGATATCGTCATCGTCGGCGGTGGGTCGGCCGGGACGTTGCTTGCCGCGCGACTGAGTGAAGAGCCGGATCGTCGCGTTCTGCTCATCGAGGCAGGCGAAGAGGCGACGGACCCCGACATCTGGAACCCCGCTGCCTGGCCAGCGCTTCAGGGCCGCAGCTACGATTGGGACTATCGCACGGAGCCGCAAGCCGGCACCGTGGACCGGGTGCACCATTGGGCGCGCGGGCGGTTGATCGGCGGCTCGAGCTGCCTGCACGCGATGGGCTACATGCGTGGTCATCCTTCCGACTTCCAGGCTTGGGTCGATGCGACCGGGGAACGCCGCTGGAGCTGGGATGAACTGCTGCCGGTTTTCCAGGCCATCGAAAACCACCCGCTTGGCGGCGATGGCATTCACGGCAAAAGCGGGCCGTTGCCGATCCATTTGCCGGCGGACGAAGTCAGTCCGGTTGCCCGTGCCTTCATCGAGGCAGGCGCATCGTTGGGCCTGCCTCGCCTTCAGGGCCACAACAGCGGAGAGATGATCGGCGTCACCCCGAACTCCTTGAACATTCGCGACGGGCGGCGGGTCACGGCGGCGGACGCCTGGCTCACCGGGGCAGTTCGAGACCGCAAAAACCTGACCATCCTTACGGGATCCCGGGTGCGGCGGCTCAATCTCAGGGGCAATCAGCTCCGCAGCCTCGAGATCGTAGGGCGACAGGGTTCGGTCGAAGTCTTTGCGGATCAAGTCGTGCTTTGTGCCGGAGCGCTGGAAAGTCCGGCTTTGCTGATGCGTTCGGGGATTGGTCCGCACGCTGTGCTCGATGCCGCGGGCGTTGGCTGCCTGATCGATATGCCTGAAATCGGTCGAAACCTTCAGGACCACCTGCTTGGCGCCGGCAACCTTTATGCGGCCCGCAAGCCGGTGCCTCCATCGCGCCTGCAACATTCGGAGTCGATGGCTTATATGCGCGCCGACAGCTTCACCGCCAGCGGGCAGCCTGAAATAGTCGTTGGTTGCGGCATCGCGCCGATCGTGTCCGAATGCTTCCAGGCGCCCGCCGCCGGCACGGCCTACTCGCTGCTGTTCGGCATCACCCATCCGACGAGCCGCGGCAACGTGCGCATAAGCGGACCTGAGCTCGGCGATCCCCTGATCATCGACCCGGCATATCTGCAGACCGATCGGGACCGCGCGCTGTTTCGCCAAGCGCTCGAGGCGGCACGGACAATCGGGCATAGGGATGAACTCGCCGGCTGGCGAGAGCGCGAACTCCTGCCAGGCAGCCTGAACAGTGCAGCCGAGATCGACGACTTCATCGCGCGGTCGGTCATCACACACCATCATCCCTGCGGTACTTGCAGGATGGGCAAAGACCCGGACGCCGTCGTCGATGCAAATCTACGGGTGAAGGCGCTCGACAATCTTTTTGTCGTGGACGCATCGATCATGCCCAACCTCACCTCGGGGCCGATTCACGCCGCGGTCCTCGCCATCGCCGAGAGTTTCGCTCGACGGCACTAAGCCACCAAGGCCGTCGGCTCGGCTTGCTGCACGGTGGACCGGTGTGCCGCCTTGGCGTATCGCTGGGCGATCATGGCGCAGACCATGAGCTGTATCTGGTGGAACAGCATCAGCGGCAGAACGATCGCGCCGACGCCCTGGCCGGCAAAGATGACATTGGCCATCGGCACGCCGCTCGCCAGGCTCTTCTTCGAGCCACAGAAGGTGATCGTGATCTGGTCGGCCTTGTCGAAGCCGAGAAGCCGGCTGCCATAGGTCGTGCATAGAAGCACCAGGCCGAGCAACACCATATCGGCGACCACGACCACGGCGATGTCGCGCAGCGTGAACATGTGCCACAACCCTTCGGCGACAGCGGTGCTGAAGGCCAGATAGACGACCATCAGGATCGAGCCGCGATCGACAGGCATCAGCAGCGTCTTGCGAGAGCGTATCCAGTTGCCGATCCGGGGTTCCAGCACCTGTCCGAGTGCAAAGGGCAGGAGCAGCTGCACCAGGATCTGGCTCACCGCATCCCACGAAAATCCGCCATGCCCACCCATCGAGAAGAGCAATCCGACGAGCAAGGGTGTCAGGAACATGCCGAAGATGTTGGAGGCGGAGGCCGAGCAGATGGCGGCGGGGACATTGCCACCGGCCATCGAGGTGAACGCGATCGAGGATTGGACCGTCGACGGCAGGACGCAGAGAAACAGAATGCCGAGGTAGAGCGGCTTGGGCAGGATCGAAGCAGGCAGATAGCAAAGCGCCAGACCCAGCAGCGGGAACAGGCCAAAGGTCGTCAGAAGGATCACCAGGTGCAGACGCCAATGCATCAGGCCGGCAATAACGACGTCGCGCGAGAGCCTCGCACCATGCAGGAAGAACAGCAGCGCCACAGCAAGATTGGTCGCGATCGCGAACCATCCCGCAAACACCCCGGTTGCAGGTGCGACCGACGCAAGCGCGACGGTGCACAACAGGAGGATCAGAAAGGTGTCTGGTAAAAAGCGGCGCATGACATGTTCGCTCAGAGTGGGTTCGACGCCGTCTTTTCGCGCATCGCGAATTGGGATACAAGAAATAACAGTTATCGCAATTTGAGATACCAATGCTCGATCTGGTCCAACTCCGCAGCTTCGTCACCGTCCAGCAGATGGGAAGCTTTACCTTCGCAGCCGAGCGACTGGGGCTCGGACAATCCACCGTCAGCCAGCACATCAGCAAGCTGGAGGCCGTGATTGGCCGGCAGTTGCTGGCCCGCGATACGCACAAGGTGGTGCTGACGCCTGACGGCGAAGCCCTGCTCGGCCATGCCCGGACCATGCTGTCCATAGAGGGGCAAGTGCAGGCGCTGTTCACCGCGCAGAGGTTGCGGGGCACCTTACGGCTCGGCGTATCCGAGGACCTGGTTGCCAGCCGTCTGCCACTGGTGCTGGAGGATTTCGTCCGGTCTCACCCATCCGTTGATCTTGAACTGACCGTCGCGCTGAGCGGCGTGCTCTACCAGATGCAGGACAATGGCGAGCTCGATCTCGTTCTGGCGAAGCGCCGGCTAGGCGACAGCCGTGGTCGGCTCATCTATCGCGAGCCGCTTGTCTGGCTCGCTCGCGATCCCGAACACGTCCTGTCGCTCGCGGCCTTGCCGTTGATCGCCTTCCCGCCGCCGAGCGTCACGCGCAGCATTGCGCTGGAAGTGCTCGAACGGCACGGCATGGCATGGCGTATCGTCTGCACCTGCGGCAGCCTGAGCGGGCTGACAGCCGCGGCCCGCGCCGGCATGGGAGTTCTGGTGCAACCGCAAAGCATGTCGCCGTCAGGCCTGAAAGAGATCAGCCGCCTGCCGCAGCTGGAGGATGTGGAATTCGTCCTGATCCCCAGCAAAGGAGCGGACCGCGCACTCGTCTCAGCGCTTTCCGACGACATTCTGATCAAGGCGAGAGGCCTGCGCTGACGCATTGCGCAAGGGATGTTGGCCGATGGTACCGTTGGCTGGGATCGACACTCCACACAACATATTGTTTTTATTTACTTTTTCTTGCCGCAGCTATCGATTTGTATCACAATATGTAGCACATTCTCGGCGAACTAACCGGCCGCAGGGGAGTGTCGAAGGCAGGGCACCATCCTCGCACAATAGCGACACCTCGGCGTCCTGCTACCCACTCCCCTGCGCTGGCCTGAACGCTCTTCATCCGACATGAAATTGGTAGGCCCCGGAGGGCGTAGTAAAATCGTTGATTTTGTTGAGTTTTTCGTGGGCCAAAATCAGAAATCTTCCCGTATCGTTCCGTATGGTCCCGTGACGCCTTACAGTCGACTTTAGCTAGCCTTGTTTGCGAACGTTCGGAGCCATGCTTCAAAATGCCCTCATTGGGCGGTAAACGGACTGTCCGTTTTCGATTGCCCAGGCCAGGCCAAGCGCGCCTCGGGCCATCGGGATGGACGGCTTGAACGATGCAATGCGCCGCAAGTGGCCGCGCCCGGCCTGTCGCCACGATGAGCACAGGCGCATGCTGGCTGCTTGATTGCCGTCTGACAGGCAAGAACGGCGCGGATGGCTCCGCCACATCCTTAGCCGGGCGCACCCGGTTTGACGGTATCCACATCGGGTCCGTGCATGCGGTCGAGCAGGCCGCGCGGACCTGGGCGCGGCGGCCTTAGGCTCTCGCTACGACCCGTCGGCATGGACGAGCAGGTCCCCATTGGGTAAAGCCGTCGTCGAAATGGCTCTGCACGGTCAGTGTCTCGCCGGCGGCGACCAGCTTGCCGCCTTCACCGCGCCGGCCGCTGTTCTTCGGCCATGCCGAAACCGGCAAGTTCCTGCCTGAACACGAGACTGCTCTTCTGGGCGTTGCCGGCCACGCAGCGACGGCAATCGACAACGCCCGCCTGTTCCAGGCGGCCGAGCGTGAACTCACGGAACGGCGGCGTGCGGAAGCCGCGTTGCAAACGCTCAATTCCACGCTTGAACAGCGCATGATGGAGGAAGTTGCAGAGCATTCGAAGGCAGAGGAGCAGTTGCTTTGCAATAGCTAGAGGTTGTGGGTTTGTTCCCTCACCTCATGACTAGGTCATAGACCCATAAAGGGGATTCCCAAAACGTGCGATGAATGATTCAACCTTCGTAGTTGAGGAGGTTTGATATGGCACGTTTTGATCTGACGGATTTCGAGTGGTCGACTATCGAACCGTTGTTGCCAAACAAGGTGCGCGGGGTAGCGCGGGTTGATGATCGGCGGGTTTTGAACGGCATCTTCTGGCGGCTTCGGACTGGAGCGCCATGGGCAGACATCCCGGCACGCTACGGGCCGCACACGACCTGCGTCAACCGCTTCAACCGATGGCGTCGAGCGGGTGTCTGGGACCGGCTTCTGGATGCCGTTTCAAAGGCTTACGATGGGGACATCCAAATGATCGACTCGTCCTCGATCCGCGTCCATCAGCATGGTGCAAACGCCCAAAAAAAGATGGCCGATCCCGTTGCGTGGGTCGCTCGCGGGGCGGCCTGACGACCAAGATCCATGCGCTCGTTGACGCCGAGGGACTACCGATCGCCCTCAAGCTGACCGAGGGACAAGCCCATGACGGCCGCAGCGCCCGGGAGATGTTGGGCGGTTTGGGCGACGGCCAAATTCTGCTTGCTGACCGCGCCTATGACGCAGACGAATTGCGCGCCAGCCTCAAGCAACGCGGCGCTTGGGCTAACATCAAGCCGATGCCGAACCGCAAAAATATCCCCGCATTCAGCCCGTGGCTATATCGCTTTCGAAACCTCGTCGAACGCTTCTTCAACAAACTCAAGCACTTCCGAGCCGTTGCCACACGATACGACAAGCGCGACGATAACTTCCTTGCAAGCGTCAAACTCGCTTCTTTTCGTATCTGGTGCCGATTTAATGAGTCTATGGCCTAGTCACGCGACACGCAACAGCTCGCGCAGGCGGACTGGCAGTCGCGGCGAGGCTTGCAGTTCGGCACAACTTCCCCCCATCGTTTCAGATACTCCGCGATCGGGATCCCGGTCCGTCCAGGCCAGCGGTTGAGTGCGCCCAGCGCCTCGACGCAGTCAGGCGCGCGGTCGTACTCGGCGAGAATGGTAACCGACATAGCCTGGGCGAAAGGATTGAGGCCGGGTATTTCGATTTCGCTGCGATGGTCCGCGAACCATGCCGCAGGGTCGCTGGTGAGCCCCTGGCTGTCGGCGAGCGCGGTATAGCCTTGGATAATGTTCTGTCGATATTCGGCAATGGCATCGCCGAAGGCGTTGTCGCCGGCGAAGGGCGGGTTTTCCTTCCAGCCCTTCGCCAGGCGCCCCAGGCCGCGCAGCGAGAACGCCTCCACCATGGCCTCCTCGAGCCACTGGCAGGGCGGCGCTGGCTTGGCGTCGGCCTGCCAGCTGTTGGCTGTGACATGGCCGAGTTCGTGGCCGAACTGGTAAGCGAGCTTCGACCAGTCCCGTTCGCCGATGTCGACGATGATCCACGCCATGCTGCTGCCGTCCGGATGCAGCCACACGGACGGCGGGCCCGACGTATGCTCGTCCACGCGCAGCCGCGTCGGCTGCCGATCGGAGATCAGGCGAACGCCATCCAGGCAGGCGTGCCGCATACGCTCGACGACTTGCTCGGCCGCGCCCTGAAGCATGTGGCCCCAGTTGCCTGCGAGTTCGATCGGGCGGCAGAGGAGACCCTTAGGCGGGGCAGTCGATGAAACGCGCTTCAGCATAGCGGCGTGGCTCCTATCCAAACAAACCCAACGCGCCAGCGCCGGGAAGGTTGTGCCTGCGGCCGCCAAACCCGCGAATAGTGTAATAAAATCTCGACGCTGCACTCCCATTCCTATATCCGATCGGTCAACGATCAGAGTACCATGTCGCTCCACATCGGCGAAGATTCGAAAAACTTGGCGCATTTTCCAACGTTATCCGACCTCTGAAACTGGAGGTGCTTAACCGTCGATGGTTTCCGGACACGGGTAAGCGGGCCGCGGCGCCTCGCGATGACTACGCCAGTCAACCTGGCCTTCTCGAATGAACGCGGACACCGCCCGGCGTGATCTTATTCCAGTGGGTCATACCCTTTCGTTGTTTCTTAGGGTATTACTTCCCTCATTGTTGCTTCCCTTTACAATCACTATGAGATTGTGATAAAAATGTATAGATATAATGTGCTTGTCAAAGTACGTCGGCTTATAATTGGGCCTGATTAATTCCTCATAATTCAAAGAATCAACAAAGCCCTTAGAGAATCCTACTATGGTGTCATCGCTTTTTAAGTCGTCGCTGCTTCCGCCAAACTCGGGCCAATATGAGGTTTGCACATCCTCTATGGCGTATACGCCATTATTGCTAAGTAGCGGAAATAGCACCTCAAATGATTTTAAAACGTGCGCATTTATATGACTTCCATCATCAATAATGATGTCAAAGCTGCCCGCGTCTCTGAATACACTTCTTAGAAAATCTTCATCGAATTGACTGCCTTGATGAATCTTAACGCGACCCTGTTCATGCGGCCGTTTGTCAAAGATATCGATTCCGTGAATGATCGCACTGGGAAAATATTCTTCCCACATGCGTAGTGATCCACCGCCAGCTCTCGGATTGTCATAGCCGCCGACCCCAATCTCCAGAAGAGAAAGCTTCTGGTCTCGAAAGGGGCTGAAATGATTGTGATAGTGCTGGGCATACCAGTGAGATCCCCATTTATCCACGCCGTACTTTACAGCGAGACGAACAAGGTCGTTCGAATGGCGCAAAACATTGAGCTGAAGAATCGACGGAGGCTCGGCGAGAAGAAAGCTTTCCCACGTACCGCATGCCGTCCGGGACAGTGTGACCCGTCCGTCAGGTTCGGCACAGAGGAACAAACCTTCGGCCCTGAGGGCAACTCTTCCATTGCTCAGATCCATGATTGCAAACACGGTCGCGTCTTCCGAGCAGCCCTCTTCGCCATCGATACTTAGTATTTCGGAGCGGTTGGTCCGACAGATGATGGGCCGCAGGGATCCAGCAACCTCGTACATGATTTGACCATGTGATCCATCCGACACCAAGCGCGCATTGGCCGGGCTGTCCTCCACCGGCCCATGCGCCAATTCGCCCGATTTGGCCGCAACGAAAAGCGTCGTGCCATGCGCGGTGAGCAGCCGTGGCGGTAACCCTGCAGATCTCCGAATCACCTTTGGCCCCCCTGTCTAGTTGCTGAAGTTGAGTTCCATCCGATTAACCATCCATCAAGGCAGTTCGGCACTAAAACAGTTCATGACTCTGGCCCGAGCAGATTTCCGCTCAGCCTACGCAGGATTGGTCGCCAGCGCTGAGCGCGCTGAAGCGGCAATCGCGTCCCAACATCCTCGTGTTCTCGTCGTAGACCTTGCCAGATCAATGGTCCACCGGCGCGTCGCCGTACAGCGTACCGGTCAGCGCGGCTTCCAGAAGGTTCAAATTCCTCAACCGTACGATATCGCGCATTTGGGTCTCCATCTAGAATAACTGCATCATATGCGGCTTACTGTCGAGCGCGGTCGAAGGCTTGCACAACTCAACGTTCCAGCGCAGTTTACCAAGCCAACTGTACCGCTTTAGGAATTTAGAACATTGCGCTTGGAGTCAGCACCATAATGCACAGCCTAGCCAACCTATCGCCGCGGCTCTTCACCGCGCATGGGACAACCCTCTACATTGAGCCAGATTCCCGCGAACTTCGTCATGATAAGCGTGCGGACAAGCAAGCTTGCGCCAGGATCGTGCTCGAAGGCAGGCACGGTCGAATTGTTATGTACGACGGCCCCGACTCGTTCGACCCAATTGCTTGTCACCCAACCCACTGTCGCGCAATCGACAGCACCGGAAGCCAGCCGATAGAGCCAACCATGTTTGAGATCGTGCGACTCGACAACGGCTGGGTTGGTCTCAAGTCGGACGGCGCGTATTTGGCGGCT
The DNA here is from genome assembly GCF_056174585.1 of Mesorhizobium kamtschaticum. NCBI lineage: Bacteria > Pseudomonadati > Pseudomonadota > Alphaproteobacteria > Hyphomicrobiales > Phyllobacteriaceae > Mesorhizobium > Mesorhizobium kamtschaticum. Next base: position 6,929,012 of record NZ_CM149691.1, read on the forward strand.
CTGCCTGACGGGCGTATCACTCTGGCGCAAACAACTTGCAGCAGTTGGGAATCATTCATTCTCGCCGATCCAGTTCCCCCGCAAGAATACAACTATGACACCTTAGCTACTCTCGGTCATACTCTCAGCATTAGCTGCATTGAAACACGAGGCGGCAAATACATTGATCGAGCCGCAAGAGCTGTTGAACGGACCGCGGCGCTTCTTCGAACTGACGTCGTATATTGGTTCAGCAACTCGTCGTTCCCATTCTCGATTACTGGAACAGAAATCAGGCACATTCGTGTCGCCGATTTCACCGATTTCATCGAGGACATTAACCACATATGCCTGCGATTAATACCGAGTGTCGTCGAAACTGACTTCAACCTGATCGTTCAAGATCACGCCTTTGCAGTTAATCCACAAGCTTGGGATCCCCTTTTTCTGAACTACGATTACATCGGTGCTCCATTCTGTGGACTATGGAGCGGTGGGCCTTATTGGTGCGGGCCAATCGTTGGGAATGGCGGCTTTTCATTGCGGAGTAGGAAACTTTATAACGCTCTTCTCAAAGAGCAACTTACTTGGAATATAGAGGATTGGATACCGTACGAGGACAGGCTACGAATCTTCGCATATTCTGTGAGAAACCGGAGGGGTCAAAATTGCCTTGGCGAGGACATAGTCATTGCGCTCGCAGCTAGAAAGCTACTTGAAACTCGCTATGAAGTAAGATTCTGCCCACCAGAATTGGCCGGTAAGTTTAGCTTGTTTGAATCTCACCCACTTACTCAGTATTGGTTAGGCAAGAGTTTCGGGTTTCACGGCGAACAAGTTGCTGCGAATTACGGAGTTTTACCATGAAACTTCCGGCAGCAGGTCACTGGTTGGCCAAATACCTATAACCGAACCGCGTCACTTGCGCCACATTGATCAACGTCCTCTCCTGCCTACAGAACGGGATGCCTCAAATTGGCGGCTGTCTTTATATTAGACAGTTGGAAGTTGGCGGCCCTGACATACGCTGCTACTATTCCACCCTCGCCGATATTGACGTCGCGGAAGGAGCACATGCGCCTTGGGTCGATGGCAAGCGGTGCCGATAGTGCCATGGAAACCAGCATCCTTTCGAGCGATTCCGGTGAAAGACGCAGACGGACATAATCCGAATCGTGCTCGGCGAGCGAGTAATACACCGGCGGTCCGAACAGGGAAAAGACGTGTCGAACTCGCGAGCGGTCAACTATTTGCAGCCGCTCGTACGTATAACTAGAGAACCCAATCCATTGTAAACTCATATTCACTACTTACCGCCCATTGCCGGACTAACCTCAATGAGTATTTGCTTTAGCTACTTCGATCAAATCGATCCACCCGCCAATCGCGTATTGCCAATCGAAATTTCGGGCGGCCTGCTGTATGGCGCGACACTTATCAACATAGGCGGCCGGGTTTTCTTTGTAATACCGCAAGGTGGCAGCGGTGAAGGCCTTGAACTTTTCGACCTCGATGGGTGCAATGATACCGCCGCCCTGGTATGCCTTCATTGGGAAATGTCCCACCGGCGTTCCGATCACCAGTCTGCCGGCGGCGGCTGCCTCCATTACCGGCAACTGAGCAGCCTCGCTGATCGAGCTTGTTACCACGGCGTCAACCGATTTGTAGAAGCTGGGCATGTCGTGAAACGAGGTTTGATTTCCAGTTGAACCAGCGACTTTGAACGCGAGACCAGCATCTCGCGCGGCCGCCTCGGCCAGCCATCCGCGCTTTAGCTCGACTCCGTAGGTGATCAGCGACATCGACGACGCAAAGCCCACAGTCTCCAGCTTTTCGGAGATATCACCGTGGAATTCGGAATAGTTGATGCCAATTGGAGCTACCATAGGCGCTCTTTGAACGCCCCGCATTTGGGACGCGCAATATAGGAAGTCGCTTACAACTCCGTAGTTCGCGAATCTGTCGAAGGCGTCCATGCCTCTCTGCTCGATGAGCATGCGTATGTCGAGCTCGCCGTGAGACACCCCGATAATTCGGTCACACGGCACGCCGTATGCATCGACCAGCGTGGAGACGCCATCGAGAGCGGAAATGAAGAGGTCGTAGTAGGAACGCAATTCATCAAAATACTCCCTATGGCTTAGTTGCCAATCTAGTATGTCGATTACGAAATCTGCGTCGTGTAGATGCTTACAGAGGTCGTAATATACGCGCCCATGTGACCATTTCGTATAACCATATATCAAGACTTTCGCGGCCCGAGGCTGTCTGTTGGTTATAGCTCGTATTCGCGGATGAACAATATACTCCCTTATCCTTCTCTTATCGAACTTCTCTGGGAGGATTTCAGGCATTGGCTGCCTGCTAGCCGGCATACGATCAGTGCACCAGTTCTCCGAAGCTATGAATAGTTCCCATGTGCTGCAAACAGGAGCGCTGAGCCTCATCTGGCCGTCAGGTGTGGCCGACAAAAAAGGTCACCGGATTTCAAGGTCAGCAAACCACGCTCCAGCGGAATCAATTCGAATGTCGCGGGATCGACTGCCTGATTTTCGCTTTGCGACTGTGAGGTGGAAAGACGAGTGTCAGGATAGCTGGCGATCGGTTTGTGCGAACCGTTGACAGCATGGGTCAGTTGACCCTGCCGGTTGCCTCCGGAACTCTTGCCCAACTCAAAAAATGCGTTCGCCGGGCTGCTCTCGACAGGGCCGTGTCGCAACTCACCCGTGAAGGGCTCGACATACAGGACGGTGCCGAACACCGTGAACAGCCGCGCTGGGTGGAAAGACGAACCGCTCATGTGCCTGCCCGCAAGCTGTCTCGGTGACCAATGAAGAAGTCGAGGTTCTTTTTGAGGCGCTGATTGTTCGGATCGAGTTCAAGCGCCATTCGCCCCCACTCCACCGCCCGGTCCATGACATTGAGGCGCCATGACGCGATCGCACCGAGATCATACAGCCGGAATCCCCAGCAGTTCGCGTCGTCCAGATAGCTCCCGGTGCGTTGCGTCTTCTCGATCCCATTGGTGCAGGCCCAGAAGAGGTTCAGCCAGTCGGCCTTGCCGTGGAACTCCTCTGCGAGATCGAGCCACATTTCGCGCCGGTGAGGCGCTTCCATCCGGGCCTTGTCCAGCCAGGACAATTTCTGCTCCGGCCGCATGCGCGCGATGTAGCGCATCGCCTCGGAGCGTTCTTCCGCCCACTTGCTTGTCGGCAATGCAAGGTAGCGCTCAAGCAACGGAACGGCTCGCTCTGGATGGTTTGCCCACATCAAGTCCCGCCCGAGCCAGAAACAGATCTGCGCGTCGTCGGGGTCTTCCTTGTGTGCCATCTCCATCAGCGGCAGGTAGCTGCTCCTCGTTGGCTTGGCGAGATCCTGTACCTCGAACATGACGATGTCGCTGCTGTTCGCGGCGACTTCCGTTTCTCCAGTGAAGACCAGAGCTTCGTGGACCGGCCGCCTGAAGCGATACCCCCAGCGATGATGAAAATTCTTCGCTGGCCAGTTTCGCAGCGGCGTCGGGTCATCGACATTTGATCTGTAGACCGTTTGACAATACAGGGCTGTGGTCTCGGGCTGCCAGACCGCCTCTAGCTTCGCCCGCCAGCCCTGTTCGAGGAACCGGTCCATGTCCATCGTGCAGCACACATCGACATCGGATGGGATCAGTGCCATGGCGGCGTTACGGGCGTCGTCGAAACGCCATGGGCGAACCGCTATCCTGTGCACGGTGACGCCGGCTGCGGTCAGCCGTTCCACCGTGTCGTCCGTACTGCCGGTGTCAGCGACAATGCGATAATCTGCGTCGGCCGCCGATTTGGCCCAACGCTCCGCGTTTGCGGCCTCGTTCAACGCAATGGTGTAGACGGCTACTTTCACCAGAAACCTTCCATAGAATCTATGCGCGAAAGGAGTAAGTGCGGTAGACAAAACGTATTGGCCTAGCGATATATGGATTGGTATCAATCATGGTAAGAATTGACTTCATCTCTTCATAGGGGTCGATACCGATCGAGCGAAGATATGAGTAAAATGCACCCGTATCGTGATTGCTTACTTGGGTATGGCGCATCAGAAATTCGTCGACGATACCGGCAGTCCAGCGATCCGCGAGGTGATGACCCCAATATAGATCGAGTCCCCATCCCGAGATCGATAGGTCAAAGGAATGGAGCATCTCCTTTAGGAACGCGCGCCTGAAGAACGGGGCCATGACCTCGACCCAATTCGTGGTCCGGAGCTTGAGGCCAGGATGCTCGCGCGTCAGCCCCATCGCGTCGATACAATCTGGAGTCAAGGCAGGCTGAGCGAGATCTAGCGAATACTCATTGCAAACGGCAAAAAACGCATCAGGATTGAAAAGAATTTCTATATCGTCATCAAGGAATAGCACTCCCTCATAGATGTCATGAAGCCCCGTAGCCTCGAAGAACCGTTTAGCTCCATGCATCTTTGATCGGCCGCCGGCAAAAACAATATCGGCGCTATTTCGAAGAATGTCATCCGGGTGTGGCGTGGCGTAGTAATTTACAGCTAGGTCGTACCCGCGTTCCTCTTGCGGAATCTCGGAAAAAAAGGAAGGGCGGCGCTTCGATCCGGCGCGTATCAGAATCAGATAGCGCCTCGGGTCAGGCGGGACCGACAACAGCTGAATATCGTTCGAATTCTCAAACATTCAATTTGGTCCGATGCGGCAACGAGGGTTCTCGCTGCGATTTTTACCGAAGATGCCCTGTTTCTGCGCGCTTTCGTATGGCCACGAGGCCGCCCATCAGCTTCGCCCGGTTCAACTCATAGTGGCTGTCGAAGAACAGAACCTCTGCGAACTGACCTGCAAGCGCGCTCACCCCCAGCGGATCGACCGAGCGTGCACTGCCGTGTTGCTGGATTTCCCGCAGCAGGGTCTTGGTCAGCGTGATCTTGGCGGCATCCTCGCCCGGCGGCTGCCAGTCGAGGTCTTCGAGGAAATACCAGCCGCCCTCGGCGAGCAGTGGGAAGAACTCGCGCAGCGTCAACTGCTCGTCGAACGAGGCGTGGCTACCGTCGTCGATGATCACGTCGAGCGATCCCAGATCGAGCTTCGCGGCAACGCCGCGCAGGTCGTGCAGCTTGGATTGGTCCCCGACAAACGACTTGAACCGTTCATTGTTGAGCTGCGAAAAATCCGTCAGGTCGACACCGATCACCTGGCAGAACGGAAAATAGCTCTGCCAGAGTGAGACGGATGGGGTCTCGGTCTGGTTGCCCTCGGCCAAACCACGGCACAGGCCGATCTCCATCAGCCGCTGCATGGACAAGCGCCCGGGCGACAGCAGGCGATCGTAGATCCTCGCGTAGCAGTGACGGTTGCCGGTGTGTCTGTTCTTGTCGGTGTTGAAGCGGTCAGCGAGGCTGGTGAATGTGGGAAAGCTTTCGAGCGGGCTGATCAACTGCGAGATCAGTGGCGCCCCTTCGACGCTCGGCCGGGCCTCGTTGCGTGCCGTCCACAGATGGATGCCGAACACACGGTCATCGTTCAGATAGTCGGCCAATTCCGTTATCGGCTTCTCGAACCGGTCGATCTCATTCCAATCGATGGTGTTGAAGAACATCGGGCTGAACACCCATTCCCGCAGTTCGGCTCCCGCGTCGGAGGCAATGTAGTCGGACAGCAGCTTGGGGCCGATGTCTCCGAATTCCTTGCCATGTGCCGCGTGAAAACGCTCGATCGACAACTCATACAGCGCCCTCAGATGACCGCTGTAGGGCTTGGCATAGATGACGTTGCCGCAGACAAAATGACCTTTGTGCGATCCGCGCCATTGCAGATTGAAGAAATGATCGCCGCGAAACGGGAACGGCCGCAGCAGGATGACGTCGGAATCCATCCATAGCCCGCCATGCTCGTAGAGCAGGGCGTAGCGGAAGATATCGCTGAAATACCTGATCTCGGAGCCGGCGACGATCCGCTCGAACAAGGCTCGCGGCATGACGTCGTCGGCATTGCGGACTTCGATCCCGTGCGCGACGAGGAACTCCAGCTTCTCCGGTGCGTAGCTCCATACCCGCACCGGATGGCCCGCTGCCCGCATCGACGTCGTGGCGGCAATCAAGGTACGATGCTCGGCCTTGTCGGACATCACCTGGTAGAAGCAGTTGATCTGCGGAAGTGCCGTGTCGTCGCTGCCAAGGAAATGGGAAATCCGCGCGTCGAACTGGCGCGATCCTTCCCGTCGTTCTAGCGGAGAATCGACGTCGCGCAGAAACGGCGCTAGCTCATGAAAGATTTCGTCTGTGGACTTGATGCCGCTGGCGCCGAGGTCCTTGCCTTTCGACGCCGTCTGTCTGGCATCACCCATGGCCCCATCGTCGTCAACTCGGTCAGGCTTGATCCCTGCTTTCGTTGGCGGGCTGCTGTGCCCACCGGCCGGCGTCAGCCTCGACGCTGTATCAGCCACACCCGATGGCAGGCCATTCACATCCTCCAGCAGCGACCTCACCTCCGCCTCGTCGACGGTGGCGATCCAGGACTCACTATCGGTGACGCTGTAGGATATCAGCAAACGCCTTTCGTCGGGGTGCCACGCCAGCCCGGCAGCGAACTCGACGCCCTTTTTGTCGAAGAAGAATGGACGACTTACTTTTCGCAAGGCGTTGGCTTCATCGAACCAGACGAACCGGTGCAGGTAATAACGCCGCTTCTCCGCGGTCCGCCACTGGACGTCATGAATCAAGGCGAGCCATCCGCCGGCGAATGCGATGAGCTGGGTTCCACCCCTGAAACTCTGGGCGGCAATCGCGGGAGAAGTCTCGCTGAGAGTCGAGCCCTGCTCGTCCACAATCCGGGTGGGGTCGCAGAGGTAGATGAACTGCAGTGTCTCTGCCCCTGCCCCCGTCCTGCCGGGCTTTACTTGCGGCATCCAATTCTTCTCGTGCACCCGCTGTCCTGCCGGGTGGAGCACGCGCCAGTCAGCCAGCCGGCAGGCGCCACTCTCGTCGATGCGCGCGACGACCTGCTCGCACCAGCCCTCCTCTGTCAGCTCGCGTACGCATGAGACGCCCCACAGCGCATCGCGCCAAGCGAACAGGCGCATGTCCTCGAATCCGAGAACCCGGCCATCAGCGGGGTCTGGCATGTCAACTGGCGGCAAAATCTCGCTTGCGGACTGGATGGCAAGTTCATCGCTCAATCGGAGCAGGAAATTGCGCGTGTGAACCGGAGCTCCGCCCGGCGTGTCGTATTGGAGGTTGTCTTCGGCCAGGGTGTAGTTAACCGTCCGCTGCAAGAGCACGATCTGGTCGCCCAATCGAGCCACTGATGGGTTTGACGACCGATAGCCATCGGGCGCGTCGAAGCCGACCGGACGCGTGTTGAAGGACGGCATCATTGTCTTGGCGGGCTGCACATAGAAGAACAGGTTGGACCACGCCAGCTCCCTCGGTCCGTCGCCGATGGTCCGGTTCAGCGCCAACCAGTTGCAGGCCGCGAAACCACGGTCCTTGCGTACGGGGTCGCGCGCATAGTTTGCCGCGATCGCAAACTCCTCCATCAGGCCCGTCGTGTAGATGTAATCCTCGATAAACAGGATGTCCTGCTCCGGTCGCTTGATCGCCAGCCCCGCTTCGGAAAACAGCACGCTGGCGTTGTTCATCCCTTTGTCGCGGTAGAGCCGGGCCAGGTCATAAAGCGGCTCGGCACGTTGCGGCCGTTGATTGAAGGCGGCAAGCGCCTGCTCAATGAAGCCAGGCTCGTCGCCGAGTTTGCGCAGACAGCGAGCCCCCTGCAGGCGGGCGTTCCACGCCTCCTCGTCCCAACCGCCCATCGCGGCGCGTTTGGCGTAGGCCACCGCGGCCTCCGCCGTGCGCCCGGCGTCGCGATAGGATTGCGCCAGGTAAAACCAGTAGCGCTGATTTTCCGGATCCTTCTCGAGGGCCTCGAGCAAAAGCCTGGCATCACGTTCGAATTTGTCGACGCGGTTCGATCCGCTGGCATGGTCCTTGTACCAGGCGCCGCGCAGTTCCTGCACACCCTCGGGCACGTCGAGATATTCATGGGTCACGCCGTGGTAGCGCGCGCCGGCGTCGCGCCTGACCAGGCGCGTATTCCAATAGGCGAGGCCCGAATCCGACCGCTGCAAGAGCCGGTAGCCCGAACTGTCGAGCTGCTCTCGGAAGCCCGCGTCATCGACCATCAGCTCCATGTCGGCGTCGTCAAACAGCAGATAGTCGTAGGCGAGTGGCGAGGCATAGGCGTGATCAAGTGCCGCGTTGCGCGCCTGCTCGAAATTGTGAAATGGAAATTCGTGCAGCTCGCCCGGCAGGTTGCGGGCAGCGAAGAAGGATTTGATGAAATCCTGGGTCCCATCGGTCGAGCCGGTATCACCGATGACCCAGCAGTCGATGTGGTCGACAACCGCCCCAAGACAGCGTTGAAGGTTCGCCATCTCGTTCTTGACGATCATGTTGAGGCAGAGGCGCTTGCCGTTTGTCATTCGTGCTCCATCGGGCCTCAACATGACTGTTGGTGACGGGAACGGCTTGCGTGCCGCCTCGCCTTGCGGGATCCGCTTCGATGCGGATTTGCCAGGCTTCGATCGCTCATGCATTTCCCCCCGCAGTCGCCACCCTTTTGCCGGTCCAGCCGCCGGAACAGCCTCTATTCCTAAAGTCCGATCATTCCTTCTCACGGATCGTGCAGGTCGTCCTCTGGAAACCGCGCTTAACCTTATCCATCGTGGTTAGCAGCCAGCCGTCGCGGCAGCATGCGCGGCAACCACTATCGTGAAAGGATCGTGTTCGAACTGCAACCGCCGGCATTTACCGCTCCGTCCGGTTTAGGCTGCGCATTCCGCCGCCATTTGCAGGCTGCCGTCAAGGTTGAGACACCCACATCCGCCGACACGTTGCCAACCTGTCCGACATCGTCTGTACGCGCCATGGTCGGTGCGTTTGCATGGACGACGAGGACCTTCAACTGAAGGCTGATGCCGGTAGGATTCGAGGCGAGACTGTTAAGTATATGATTTTCAGAACGATTTTTGCCATCTGGGCCGCCGGTATTGCTCGAACGCTGTTATCCTGTTTGCAGCTAATTTAGAATTTACTTAATTAATAGTTTACAACTTACTAATTTTAGAATTTACTAAAATGCGGTGTTGAGGGGCGCCCGCAGATTGGACGGCCGCATGCCCGAATTTCTGCGAAGGCCTCTCTCAGGGAGTCGAGTCAGACGGTCTGGGTTATCAGGGCCGTTTCGCAGATTGGAAAGTGCGTCCATGGGGCGCGCTAACGATGTGTTGTGTCTATGCCTCCATCTAGAGGCGGACGGCTTCCCATTCCCTTGAGAGTTGTCGCCGAGGCATCGGCGCCATCGTTGACGGGAGTGGGTGTTGGGTCGAGTCATGCCACGTGCACACAGTGTAGAGCCTCGGCCGCGAAACCATCAAGCGGCCGATCGTCCGGATATCCGGTTCGGTGAGCACCAATATGCGCGCGAGTTCGATCCGGCCGCGCCGGACACAACGGGCCGCCGGCCTGAACCCGACCTGAACCAGACGCACTTCGCTATCGGCCGCCTCTGCCAACTCGGCGCCAGCCAGGCGATGGTGACTTCTATTATCGCTGATGCCTGGCTGCCTCACGTCATTCATTTGAAGGACGACGGACTTCCTATTTCGGAGCTTCCTAAAGAGCTTACGCCGAGCCTTCGGCGTAACCTGGAGGGATTGTGTAGTGGGTGGGACGATGTCGCCTGCCGACCGGCGGGGCTGTGGTGCAGCTCTCCGGTTCGAAAGGCGTAAAATCCATTTGCAGCCAAGTGCTGGAAACGATCAGCCAGGCGCTGGATTCGGTCGTCCGGATAACGGCGGGCATTTTTCCTTGGCTGCAGCATCCGGCGACCCATTGCGGGGTCATCCCTGCCTCAACGACCCCCTCTACGAATCCCAATGCGGAGCCGTTCGGCCTCGCAGCGCCGCGGACCTCACTTCCAGGGCCGGGTGCTGGGCGGCTGTTGTGAGCTGCTTCTGCGGAACCGCGTGGTGGGCGCCGGCGCGGCTGGAACGGATTTTATCGATGTGCTGTGGCGCGCGGCGGGAACGCCCGTCGCGGCCGCCGACGACCTGGTTGGTTCGCCGGCGCTTGGCAGTGACTGGATACTGAACGTGCGGACGAGAGAGGCCGCGTCGCGGCCACCGCTTACAAGGGAGGGCATGATGAGCTACGCGGCAGTGTTGACGGCGATAGAGATCACGGTATCCGGCTTGATTCCAAACGGCGGGGCAGCCGGCTCGACCACCTACTTTGTGGTGGATCGAGATCGCAGCACGATCGTCGGCAACATCAATCTGCCGAACATGGCAAACAAGGCCTTCCAGATCGCCGTAAGGGTGCCGAGCGGATCGAAGAGCCTCGACGTTGGCGTCTTCGACAAAACCGGCGACTTCATCTCGGCCGGCTTCACCGTGGATGTGCCCGTGTCTCCGTCGGGCGCCGTCGGGCCGAAGGGGTGATGCCGCCATGCTGAACAACCCAGCTCCCTTCCATAGCCCGCTCACCTCATTGCCGGGCCTTTACGCATCAACGCATCGGGGTTCGTCCGAACACGCCCAAAGGGGGCCTGCCATGACGGCCGAGCCCGAAGTCTTGTTCATCGATCCTGCTGTCAGCGACGTGGGAACCCTCCTGGCCGGGCTGCGACCCGGCGTGCAGCCGGTGCTCCTCGACGCGGCGCGGCCCGTGGCCGCTCAGATGGCGGCGGCACTGGCCGGCCGGCGAGGCCTGGCGGCTGTGCACATCATAGCCCATGGCGCGCCCGGGCGTGTCGGCTTCGCGGCCGGCGAATGGTCGCTCGACACGCTGGCGCGCGACGCCAGCGACCTGGCCGCGATCGGCCGCACCCTGGCTGACGACGGCGACCTGCGGCTATGGAGCTGCGAGACGGGCCGTGGCGCGGAAGGTGAGACGTTTGTCAAAGCGCTCTCCGAGGTGGCGGGCACCGAAATATCGGCCGCGACGTCGCCGGTGGGCGCTGCGGCGCTCGGTGGGCGGTGGGACTTGCCGGTGTCGGCTGGCGCGCGAGTGGCGCCGCCGCTGACCGGCGCCGGGTTGGCGAGTTACGCCGGCGTGCTGAGCATCGAAGTGACGCTTACGGGGTCGCTCGATACCAACGTTCCTGGCAGCGCGTTTCCCGTGCAATATTATATCACAAATTCGAGTGGTGTAATTGTTGGCAGTTTCTCACTCCCTTCAGAGAATACAAGTCCGTTTACATCCGTTCAAATGATAACAAACGTGCCATCAAGCGGCACATATACGATAACTGCGATTGTCACAGCTATTGATGATGACGGCGATAGTATTGACAATACCATAATACCAGCAGGGTCTTTTACCGTTCCAGTTTCCGGTGCTGGTGCTGGTACCGTTAGTGGTGCGGACGGCAGTAACACGAACGGTGTCTTCACTTTAACCGCCGCCTTCTCGGGATCTAACCTTGGTCCGACGGGCCCAACCGGGGCCACAGGTGCAACTGGCTCTACGGGCGCCACGGGTTCGACAGGTGCAACCGGAGCCACAGGTGCGACCGGGCATACCGGAGCAACCGGCTCGACTGGAGCGACTGGCTCTACGGGCGCCACGGGTTCGACAGGTGCAACCGGAGCCACAGGTGCGACCGGCTCGACTGGAGCGACTGGTGCCACGGGTTCGACAGGTGCAACCGGAGCCACGGGTGCGACCGGCAATACCGGAGCGACCGGCTCGACCGGAGCCACTGGCTCTACCGGCGCCACGGGTTCGACGGGTGCAACCGGCGCCACGGGTGCGACCGGCAATACTGGAGCGACCGGTTCGACGGGAGCCACTGGCTCTACGGGCGCCACGGGTTCAACCGGTGCCACGGGTTCGACCGGCGCGACAGGTGCCACGGGTTCGACAGGTGCAACCGGCGCCACGGGTGCGACCGGCAATACTGGAGCGACCGGTTCGACCGGAGCCACTGGCTCTACCGGCGCCACGGGTTCGACAGGTGCAACCGGAGCCACGGGCGCGACCGGCAATACCGGAGCGACCGGTTCGACCGGAGCCACTGGCTCTACGGGCGCCACGGGTTCGACAGGTGCAACCGGAGCTACAGGTGCAACCGGCTCGACTGGAGCGACTGGTTCGACCGGTGCCACGGGTTCGACGGGTGCCACGGGCTCGACCGGCGCGACAGGTGCCACGGGTTCGACAGGTGCAACCGGAGCCACGGGTGCGACCGGCAATACCGGAGCGACTGGCTCTACCGGTGCGACTGGCTCCACTGGTGCGACTGGCTCCACCGGAGCAACCGGCTCTACCGGTGCGACTGGTTCGACCGGAGCAACCGGTTCGACCGGAGCAACCGGCTCGACTGGAGCAACCGGCTCGACTGGTGCAACCGGCTCTACCGGTGCGACTGGCTCTACCGGGGCGACGGGTTCGACTGGAGCAACCGGCTCGACTGGTGCAACCGGCTCTACCGGTGCGACTGGCTCTACCGGGGCGACGGGTTCGACTGGAGCAACCGGCTCGACTGGTGCAACCGGCTCTACCGGTGCGACTGGCTCTACCGGGGCGACAGGTTCGACTGGAGCAACCGGCTCGACTGGTGCAACCGGCTCTACCGGTGCGACTGGCTCTACCGGGGCGACTGGCTCTACTGGTGCGACAGGTTCGACTGGAGCAACCGGCTCGACTGGTGCAACCGGCTCTACCGGTGCGACGGGTTCGACTGGAGCAACCGGCTCGACTGGAGCAACCGGCTCGACTGGTGCAACCGGCTCTACCGGTGCGACGGGTTCGACTGGAGCAACCGGCTCGACTGGTGCAACCGGCTCTACCGGTGCGACTGGCTCTACCGGGGCGACTGGCTCTACTGGTGCGACAGGTTCGACTGGAGCAACCGGCTCGACTGGTGCAACCGGCTCTACCGGTGCGACGGGTTCGACTGGAGCAACCGGCTCGACTGGTGCAACCGGCTCTACCGGTGCGACTGGCTCGACCGGGGCGACGGGTTCGACCGGCGCAACTGGCTCTACTGGTGCGACAGGTTCGACTGGAGCAACAGGTTCGACTGGAGCAACCGGGGCAACGGGCGATACCGGGGCAACTGGCGCGACCGGGGCCACCGGCGATACCGGCGCCACAGGTGATACCGGGGCAACCGGAGCGACCGGCGATACCGGCGCCACAGGTGATACCGGGGCAACCGGAGCGACCGGCGATACCGGCGCCACGGGTGATACCGGGGCAACCGGAGCGACCGGCGATACCGGCGCCACGGGCGACACCGGGCAACCGGAGCGACCGGCGATACCGGCGCCACGGGCGACACCGGGGCAACCGGAGCGACCGGCGATACCGGCGCCACGGGTGATACCGGGGCAACCGGAGCGACCGGCGATACCGGCGCCACGGGTGATACCGGGCAACCGGAGCGACCGGCGATACCGGCGCCACGGGCGACACCGGGGCAACCGGAGCGACCGGCGATACCGGCGCCACGGGCGACACCGGGGCAACCGGAGCGACCGGCGATACCGGCGCCACGGGTGATACCGGGGCAACCGGAGCGACCGGCGATACCGGCGCCACGGGTGATACCGGGGCAACCGGAGCGACCGGCGATACCGGCGCCACGGGTGATACCGGGCAACCGGAGCGACCGGCGATACCGGCGCCACGGGCGACACCGGAGCGACCGGCGATACCGGCGCCACGGGCGACACCGGGCAACCGGAGCGACCGGCGATACCGGCGCCACGGGCGACACCGGGGCAACCGGAGCGACCGGCGATACCGGCGCCACGGGCGACACCGGGCAACCGGAGCGACCGGCGATACCGGCGCCACGGGCGACACCGGGGCAACCGGAGCGACCGGCGATACCGGCGCCACGGGCGACACCGGGGCAACCGGAGCGACCGGCGATACCGGCGCCACGGGCGACACCGGGGCAACCGGAGCGACCGGCGACACCGGCGCCACGGGCGATACCGGGCAACCGGAGCGACCGGCGATACCGGCGCCACGGGCGATACCGGGGCAACCGGAGCGACCGGCGATACCGGCGCCACGGGCGATACCGGGGCAACCGGAGCGACCGGCGATACCGGCGCCACGGGCGACACCGGGGCAACCGGAGCGACCGGCGATACCGGCGCCACGGGCGACACCGGGGCAACCGGAGCGACCGGCGATACCGGCGCCACGGGCGACACCGGGCAACCGGAGCGACCGGCGATACCGGCGCCACGGGCGACACCGGGGCAACCGGAGCGACCGGCGATACCGGCGCCACGGGCGATACCGGGGCAACCGGAGCGACCGGCGCCACCGGGGCAACCGGAGCGACCGGCGATACCGGCGCCACGGGCGACACCGGGGCAACCGGAGCGACCGGCGATACCGGCGCCACGGGCGACACCGGAGCGACCGGCGATACCGGCGCCACGGGCGACACCGGGGCAACCGGAGCGACTGGCTCGACGGGCGCAACCGGCTCTACCGGGGCGACTGGCTCGACGGGCGCAACCGGATCCACAGGTGCAACCGGGGCAACCGGCGCAACCGGCTCGACTGGTGCAACCGGCTCTACCGGCGCAACCGGCTCTACCGGGGCAACCGGCTCGACGGGCGCAACCGGATCCACAGGTGCAACCGGGGCAACCGGCGCAACCGGCTCGACTGGTGCAACCGGCTCTACCGGCGCAACCGGCTCTACCGGGGCAACCGGCTCGACGGGCGCAACCGGATCCACAGGTGCAACCGGAGCAACTGGCTCGACCGGAGCGCCTGGTCCGACAGGCCCGACCGGAGCGACTGGCTCAGGCGGTGACGATGACAAGCATCATCACCATCACCACCATGGCCACAACGGCGACGACGACGACGACGACCGCAACAATCGCGGCAACCGAGGCAACGGGCGTGGCAAGGACGACGACGATGACGATGACAAGTCCGGCAACGGGAACGCCAAGGTTACGTCAAGCTCGCTCGGGCTCAAGGACACGAAGCAATTCCTGCACTCCGGCTCGACTGGCGGCAGCAGTGATCCGGGCAGCCATGCATCGTTCCGCAACCTGATCGGCCTTGCGGTCACAACGGTGACGACAGACCTGCTGAATGTCCTCAAGACGATTGGCGGATTTGGTCACGACCAGAACAAGCCGTCTGGGGCGAGCACGGATCTCACCTCGGACCAGACCAAGCATGGCGCCGGCTACGCCAGCAACGACCACACCGTCAAGACGTCCCTGAAGGATCTCTTGAAGCCGCATGAGTGAGTGGCGAATGGACCACGGACAATGACTGGTCCAAGTTTGAAAAACGGGCGCGCGGGCTTCGCTGGAAAGCGGGGTCCGCGCGCCGATCGTTTCCTTTCTGTCGGTCGCGCAACATCGTCCCGCAGCGCCCGGCTATCGACCGCGTCATCCGCCAGCTGGCGGTCCAGCAAGGTCCGCGGCTGGCCCCGTCATGGTGAGCGTTCGCGGATTGACAGCAACAGAAAGGAAGCTGCCAAGTCTTCGATTTTCAAAAATAATTCGCGCGGGTTGGGAGCCTCGATATTGACGGGGGTCTGCTGCCTCGTTCTTGGCCATTTACCAGTTCCCCACTTAATAGTTTACAAATCGCTAATTTTCGCATCTACTAATATATGGGTATGGAGGGTGCCTGCGGATCGTACGGCCGGGTGGCCGCGGGTCTGCGAAGGCGAGTTGGGCAGGGGTTGGGTAGCAACGCAATTTCGCGGATGAAGAAGCTGCGCCTATAGGGCGCGCTACGACCGGCCGCGTCTATGTCTGTCCTTCGGCGGAAGGCAGACGTTCCCATTCCGGAGTTCACTCGCGAGTTTGCCGTCGAGACGTCGGCGGCACGGGTGATGGGAGTGGGTGTTGTGAATCAAGTGTTGTCGCGTGTGCCCCGTGGGGGCGTTGTGCCCCAGTTCGATGGGCGCCAAATTCATCCGCTGCTGAACGATGCACCTGATCGCCCGAATACACGGACCGATGCGCCCCGGGCCCGCGCTTCCGAAATCGTTTTCGTCGATCCCTCGGTATCCGATCTCGGCACGATTCTAGCGAACCTGAGGCCGGAGGTCGAAGCGATCGTGCTCGACGCCGAGCGTCCGGCCGCCCGCCAGATGGCGCTGGCGCTCGAAGGTCGCGACAGCCTCGACGCCGTACACGTCATCGCGCACGGCGCGCCTGGACGGGTGAGCTTTGCGGCGGGTGAGTGGTCGGCGCGGACGCTGGAGGACGCGGCGCAGGACTTCGCCGTAATCGGAAGGGCGCTCCGCAAGGGCGGCGGTCTCAGCCTCTGGAGCTGCCACGCCGGTGCCGGCGATGGGGGCGATGAATTCGTCGTTGGCCTGGCGCGCGCAACCGGCACGAACATTGCCGCCGCGACGGGACTTATCGGTGCAGCGGCACAGGGCGGCGGATGGGAACTCGGCGCCAGCGGTGCCGGGGTGCAGCCGCCGCTCACCGAGGCGGGTGTCGGTGCTTATGCAGGGGTGTTGGCGACAAAGACGTGGACTGGAACCAACAATTCTAATTGGAACGTCTCCGCCAACTGGGGTGGTAGCGGCGCACCTCTCGCTGGTGACGACGTCGTCATCCCCAATGTCGGCAGTAACAACCCGGTTCTCAACGTCAACACCGCCAATCTGAATTCATTGCAGATAAACACCGGCGGTTTGCTTGCCGTCGCAGGCTTGACACTTAACGTGACCGGCACCGGCGCCTCGGCCATCAACCTATCGGCTTCGGGCGCGACGATCACTGTGGCCGGCGGCATTATCAACGATTCCGGCGGCTTGAACCTCGCGTCGGGTACGACACTGTCCGGACGTGGCACGGTGAACGTTGCCGGGCACTATACCGGAATTGGCACGATCTCGGCGACCGGCGGCGGTGCGCTCGACCTGTTCGGGACGGTCGACAGCGGTGTCGTGCTCTCGATAAGCACCGCCGCCACTTCGACCCTGAAGATAGAGAACACGGCAACCTCGGCAGCGGCGATCTCGATCAACAATGCCAACCAGACGCTGGAAATCGGCGCCGCCGGTAACCTGACAATTAGCGCAGCGCAGAGCATCACCAACGGCAAGATCCAACTCGACGGCGGCACGCTGACCGACGCCTCCGGCCTGACGATCGGCAGTAGCGCGACGCTGACAGGGTCGGGCATTGTGGCGGCAAATATTGCCGCCGGTACCGGCACGATCACCGCGAAGGGCGGCACGCTGACCCTGGCCGGTACGGTCGCCAGCGGCAACGCGTTCACCATCGATTCGGCCGCCGCGGCAACGCTCGCCTTTTCCAACACCGCGACAGCGGCTGCTGCGATCTCGATCAGCAATGCCAACCAGACACTCGAGGTCGGCGCCGCCGGCAGCCTGACAATTAGCGCCGCCGAGAGCATCACCGCCGGTAAGATTCAACTCGACGGCGGCACACTTACTGATGCCTCCGGCCTGACGATCGGCGCCGGCGCAACGCTGACCGGCGCGGGCACGGTGGCGGCGAATATTGCCGCCGGTACCGGCACGATCACCGCGAAGGGCGGAACGCTGACCCTGACCGGCACGATCGCCAGCGGCAACGCGTTCACTATCGATTCGAGCGCTGCTGCAACACTCGCCTTCTCCAACACCGCGACATCGGCAGCGGCCATCTCAATCAACAACGCCAACCAGACGCTGGAAATCGGTCCCTCCGGCAACCTGACGATCAGCGCCGCCGAGAGCATCACCAACGGCAAGATTCAGTTGGACGGGGCACACTGACCGATGCCTCCGGGCTGACGATCGGCAACGGCGCGACGCTCACGGGCTTTGGCACGGTAACTGGTCCTATTGCGAACGGCGGCACCGGAACGATAACCGCGGCCGGCGGGACGCTGGATATCACGACAAACATAGGTGCCGGTGCCGCGGGACTGAAAATCAACAACGGAGCGGTTCTCCGGCTAGACGGAACTGTTGCCAGCGGCGACATCGTAACGTTCAACTCGAGCAGCGGCGGACTGCTCGACCTCAGCAGTTCGTCGGTCGCGAGCAACCAGCTCAACGGATTTCAGGCGACCATCGCGAGCATGAACGTCGGCGTCAGCGCTTTGGCGCCCACCAACGGGGTGGAACTCGCGGCATTCGGTAACAATGCCGGTCCAACGTTCACCAGCGCGAGCTTCAATACTGGCACTGACGTTCTCCAGGTTGTCACCAGTAACGGTACTTTCAATCTGCAGCTCAGCGGCTCCTACGCGCCGGGCACCTACGTCAGTTGGAATGCAGACGCGAACGGCGGGACGGACGTCTTCCTAACCACGGGCCTGGCATTCCATGCGCGAGCAGCCTTCGATTCATGGCAGGATCCTACTTCCTGGAACAGTGGTGCGGCCCCTTTGCCGCAGCCGGCGGCAGGCACGAACATGGCGTTCTTCAACAAGGACGCAAACGCCGACACGATAGCGATGCCGCCGACCCTTCGTCAGGCAACGGGCACCGGAATCAGCACGTGGGCGATCAGCGATACGCTGAACGGAACGGGCCAATATCTGAGCTCGCTGAGCTTGGTCAATCAAGGCCAGCTTTTCGTCAACGGGACTGCCAATTTCGCCGTCGGGGCGTCCGCGACGAACTGGACGCTTACCGGCGCCGCCGCCGGAGCTAATGTTGGGTACCAGTATTTCGAAAATGACGGATCGGTTAACATTGTCGAAAACTCAAGTGGAAGCTCAACTACCGCAGTTTTTGCAGGGAATATATATTTAACTGGCTATGGATATTACAATCTTTACGGCAACGTGGAGCTGACGTTCGGTGTCGGCGTTGGCGTAAGCGCTGGCCAGACGGTAAATTTTGCGACGACCGGCGGCCTCCTCATTGTCGGCAGCTCTCTTCTGGATTCCTCCGAGATAGCTGGATTCAAGCAGGGCGACACGGTCGCGCTGGAGAATTTGGGTGCCGGCACGATCACGCAGAATGTCATCGACACGAACGGCGAAGCCGTCGTCCAGATTCTGGTTAACGGCGTCGTTGTCGACGCCGTTAATTTCCTTGGCGAATTCCACAATGGTTTGAGTGACTTTGGGTTTCAGCCGCTCAGCGGCAATGGTGGGATGCTTATTGTAACCGCGACTGCCTCCGCAGGGACCGGCACGCCCGGTGCGACGGGCTCGACCGGCGCGACTGGTGCGACCGGCGCAACTGGTTCGACTGGAGCCACAGGTTCAACGGGCGCCACAGGCGCAACCGGCGCCACGGGTTCGACCGGCGCCACGGGCGCCACAGGCGCTACAGGTTCGACCGGCGCCACGGGTTCAACCGGCGCCACGGGTTCGACCGGCGCTACAGGCTCGACCGGCGCTACGGGTTCGACCGGCGCTACAGGCTCGACCGGCGCAACAGGTTCAACGGGCGCCACCGGTGCGACCGGCGCTACAGGTGCGACCGGCGCTACAGGCTCGACAGGCGCTACAGGCTCGACCGGTGCCACGGGTGCGACTGGCGCCACGGGTGCGACGGGCGCCACGGGTGCGACCGGCGCTACAGGCTCGACAGGCGCTACAGGCTCGACCGGTGCCACGGGTGCGACTGGCGCCACGGGTGCGACGGGCGCTACAGGCTCGACCGGCGCCACAGGTGCGACTGGCGCCACGGGTGCGACAGGTGCCACCGGCGCGACGGGCGCCACGGGCGCCACGGGTTCCACTGGCGCCACAGGTGCGACCGGAGCCACAGGTTCGACGGGCGCAACCGGAGCCACGGGGGCGACCGGCGCCACAGGTTCGACCGGCGCTACAGGCGCCACGGGCTCGACTGGTGCAACCGGAGCCACAGGTGCGACCGGCTCTACTGGTGCCACAGGTTCGACTGGCTCCACGGGTGCTACAGGCGCCACAGGTTCGACTGGCGCAACGGGCGATACCGGAGCTACTGGCTCGACCGGCGCAACCGGATCCACGGGCGCGACCGGTAATACAGGCGCCACGGGTTCGACCGGAGCAACCGGCGCCACAGGCGCAACCGGAGCCACAGGCGCGACTGGTGATACCGGAGCAACGGGTTCGACTGGCGCAACCGGTGCCACAGGTGCGACTGGCGATACGGGCGCCACGGGTTCGACCGGAGCAACCGGTGCCACAGGCGCTACGGGCTCGACTGGAGCGACCGGAGCCACAGGCGCGACCGGCGATACCGGCGCCACGGGTTCGACTGGAGCAACCGGCGCCACTGGTTCGACCGGAGCAACCGGCGCCACAGGCTCGACTGGAGCAACCGGCGCCACTGGTGCGACCGGCGATACGGGCGCCACGGGCTCGACCGGAGCAACCGGAGCCACAGGTGCGACCGGCGATACCGGTGCCACGGGCTCGACCGGTGCAACTGGTGCCACAGGTGCGACTGGCGATACGGGCGCCACCGGTTCGACCGGAGCAACCGGCGCCACCGGTGCGACCGGCGATACGGGCGCAACTGGAGCCACGGGTGCGACCGGCGATACGGGTGCCACGGGCTCGACTGGAGCAACCGGCGCCACTGGTTCGACCGGAGCAACCGGCGCCACTGGTGCGACCGGCGACACGGGCGCCACTGGCTCGACCGGAGCAACCGGTGCCACTGGCTCGACTGGAGCAACCGGAGCAACCGGAGCCACAGGCGCGACCGGCGATACCGGTGCCACAGGCTCGACTGGAGCAACCGGCGCCACTGGTGCGACCGGCGATACGGGCGCCACGGGCTCGACCGGAGCAACCGGAGCCACAGGTGCGACCGGCGATACCGGTGCCACGGGCTCGACCGGTGCAACTGGTGCCACAGGTGCGACTGGCGATACGGGCGCCACCGGTTCGACCGGAGCAACCGGCGCCACCGGTGCGACCGGCGATACGGGCGCAACTGGAGCCACGGGTGCGACCGGCGATACGGGTGCCACGGGCTCGACTGGAGCAACCGGCGCCACTGGTTCGACCGGAGCAACCGGCGCCACGGGTGCGACCGGCGACACGGGCGCCACTGGCTCGACCGGAGCAACCGGTGCCACTGGCTCGACTGGAGCAACCGGAGCCACGGGTGCGACCGGCGATACCGGCGCAACGGGCTCGACTGGAGCAACCGGTGCCACAGGTGCGACCGGCGATACCGGCGCCACGGGCTCGACCGGAGCAACCGGAGCCACAGGTGCGACCGGCGATACCGGTGCCACGGGCTCGACCGGTGCAACTGGTGCCACAGGTGCGACTGGCGATACGGGCGCCACCGGTTCGACCGGAGCAACCGGCGCCACCGGTGCGACCGGCGATACGGGCGCAACTGGAGCCACGGGTGCGACCGGCGATACGGGTGCCACGGGCTCGACTGGAGCAACCGGCGCCACTGGTTCGACCGGAGCAACCGGCGCCACGGGTGCGACCGGCGACACGGGCGCCACTGGCTCGACCGGAGCAACCGGTGCCACTGGCTCGACTGGAGCAACCGGAGCCACGGGTGCGACCGGCGATACCGGAGCCACCGGCTCGACTGGAGCAACCGGCGATACTGGCGCCACCGGCTCGACTGGAGCGACCGGGGCCACAGGTGCGACCGGAGCAACTGGCTCCACAGGTTCGACTGGAGCAACTGGCGATACAGGCGCCACCGGCTCAACTGGAGCAACCGGTTCGACTGGCGCAACTGGAGCCACGGGTGCGACCGGAGCAACCGGCGCCACAGGTGCGACTGGTGATACCGGCGCGACAGGCGATACGGGTGCCACCGGATCGACAGGCGCAACCGGAGCGACAGGTGCGACTGGCGATACGGGTGCTACGGGTTCGACTGGAGCAACTGGCGATACGGGCGCCACGGGCTCGACCGGTGCTACCGGATCCACAGGTGCGACTGGCGATACCGGAGCCACAGGTTCGACTGGAGCAACTGGCGATACGGGCGCCACGGGCTCGACCGGTGCTACCGGATCCACAGGTGCGACTGGCGATACCGGAGCCACAGGTGCGACTGGCGATACCGGAGCCACAGGTTCGACCGGCGCAACTGGAGCCACAGGTGCGACCGGCGATACAGGCGCCACAGGTTCGACTGGAGCAACTGGCGATACGGGCGCCACGGGCTCGACCGGTGCTACCGGAGCCACAGGCGCGACCGGCAATACGGGTGCCACCGGTTCGACTGGAGCAACCGGTGCCACAGGTGCGACCGGCGATACCGGTGCCACCGGCTCAACTGGAGCAACCGGCTCGACTGGCGCAACTGGTGCCACAGGCGCAACCGGCGATACGGGTGCCACGGGCTCGACCGGTGCAACCGGGGCCACAGGCGCGACCGGCGACACAGGTGCGACTGGTGCAACCGGCTCGACCGGAGCCACAGGCGCGACCGGCGATACCGGCGCCACGGGCTCGACTGGAGCTACCGGTGCCACCGGCTCGACCGGAGCAACGGGAGCCACTGGTGCGACTGGTGATACGGGCGCTACGGGTTCGACTGGAGCAACCGGTGCCACAGGTGCGACCGGCGATACCGGCGCGACTGGCTCGACCGGAGCAACCGGCGATACGGGCTCGACCGGAGCAACCGGGGCCACAGGTGCGACCGGCGATACAGGTGCCACCGGATCGACAGGCGCAACCGGAGCAACTGGCGCGACCGGTGATACGGGCGCCACGGGTTCGACCGGAGCTACAGGTTCCACTGGTGCAACTGGTGATACAGGCGCCACGGGTTCAACCGGTGCAACCGGAGCCACAGGTGCGACTGGCCATACGGGTGCAACAGGTTCGACTGGTGCTACCGGCGCCACGGGTGCAACCGGCGATACGGGTTCAACTGGTGCAACCGGAGCCACAGGTGCGACTGGTGATACAGGCGCCACGGGATCCACGGGAGCGACCGGCGCCACTGGTGCGACCGGTGGTACAGGCGCCACGGGTTCAACTGGAGCAACCGGAGCCACAGGCGCGACCGGCGATACCGGCGCCACGGGTTCCACCGGAGCGACCGGAGCCACGGGTGCGACCGGCAATACGGGCGCCACGGGTTCTACCGGAGCAACCGGTGCCACAGGCGCAACTGGCGCGACCGGCGATACCGGCGCCACGGGCTCAACCGGAGCAACCGGCGCCACTGGTGCGACCGGCGATACGGGCGCCACGGGTTCGACTGGAGCTACCGGTGCCACTGGCGCGACCGGTGATACTGGAGCCACGGGCTCGACTGGCGCAACTGGAGCCACAGGTGCAACCGGAGCCACTGGTGCAACCGGCGACACGGGTGCCACGGGTTCGACCGGAGCAACAGGAGCCACAGGCGCGACCGGCGATACAGGCGCCACGGGTTCAACCGGTGCAACCGGAGCCACAGGTGCGACCGGCGGTACCGGAGCAACGGGTTCGACAGGAGCTACGGGTTCGACCGGAGCCACCGGTGCAACCGGCAACACCGGGGCAACGGGCTCTACAGGTGCTACGGGAGCGACCGGCCATACGGGTGCTACAGGTTCGACTGGCGCAACCGGAGCCACGGGCGCGACCGGCGCAACTGGAGCGACGGGCTCTACGGGTGCTACAGGAGCGACCGGCCATACGGGTGCTACAGGTTCGACTGGCGCAACCGGAGCCACGGGCGCGACCGGCGCAACTGGAGCGACGGGCTCTACGGGTGCTACAGGAGCGACCGGCCATACGGGTGCTACAGGTTCGACTGGCGCAACCGGAGCCACGGGCGCGACCGGCGCAACTGGAGCGACGGGCTCTACGGGTGCTACAGGAGCGACCGGCCATACGGGTGCTACAGGTTCGACTGGCGCAACCGGAGCCACGGGCGCGACCGGCGCAACTGGAGCGACGGGCTCTACGGGTGCTACAGGAGCGACCGGCCATACGGGTGCTACAGGTTCGACTGGCGCAACCGGAGCCACGGGCGCGACCGGCGCAACTGGAGCGACGGGCTCTACGGGTGCTACAGGAGCGACCGGCCATACGGGTGCTACAGGTTCGACTGGCGCAACCGGAGCCACAGGCGCGACCGGCGCAACTGGAGCGACGGGCTCTACGGGTGCTACAGGAGCGACCGGCCATACGGGTGCTACAGGTTCGACTGGCGCTACAGGTGCCACGGGCGCGACCGGAGCCACAGGCTCTACAGGTGCTACGGGAGCGACCGGCCATACGGGTGCCACAGGTTCAACAGGCGCCACTGGAACCACCGGCTCGACCGGACCGAAAGGCGATACCGGGCCCAAGGGCGCCACGGGTTCGACCGGCGCAACCGGCTCGACTGGCTCGACCGGACCGAAAGGCGACACCGGACCGAAGGGCGACACCGGGCCTAAGGGCGATACTGGACCCAAGGGCGATACTGGACCCAAGGGCGCGACAGGTGCCACTGGCGCAACCGGCTCGACCGGACCGAAAGGCGACACCGGGCCGAAGGGCGATACCGGGCCTAAGGGCGCCACGGGTTCGACCGGCGCAACCGGCTCGACCGGACCGAAAGGCGACACCGGGCCGAAAGGCGATACCGGGCCTAAGGGCGCCACGGGTTCGACCGGCGCAACCGGCTCGACTGGCTCGACCGGACCGAAGGGCGATACCGGGCCTAAAGGCGATACCGGGCCGAAGGGCGCCACGGGTCCGACCGGCCCAACCGGTCCGACCGGACCCTCGAGCGGTCATCACGACTCGGTTGTCGCTTCGACCACAACCCTGGCAACGACGACCCAGAAGACCGCCAATGTCACGTCCGACTCGCTCGGCCTCAAGGATACCTGGCAATTCCTGCGGTCGGGCTCGACAGGCAATGGCAGCGGCGGCCAGCCGTCGCTGCACCACCTGATCGGCCTAGTGGCCGGCTCGGTGACGACCGATCTCCTGAATATCCTCAATACGATCAAGGGATTTGGTCAGAACCTGAACAAGCCGTCTGGCGCGAGTACGGACCAGACCTTGGATGTGACCAAGCACGGTACCGGCTATGCCAGTACCGACCACACCGCCAAGACGACGCTGAAGGATCTTCTGAAGCCGCATGAGTGAGCAAGAATCCTGGCGACAGACCATCGAAGGGAAACGCGCGAACGTCGCGGGAGTGCGAGGTTCGCGCGTTAAACATGCCCGGACACCGGTTGGCAGGAGAGTCGCGCGGTCGATCAATTCGGAGTACAATGGTGGCATGATCGAAAACCTCGGCAGAGGCACTTCGGCCCGGGCATTGTCGAGTTCGCTCGCCTGCCGGAAGGCACGTCCATGGTGAACATCCCTCTGAATGCCGAAAACCAACCGGTGCCGATCCACGCCGGCATCGAAGCCGACACCACCGGCAAGGGTGGGGTTGTGAGCGACGTGGGGCGGATTCCTGGCGGCCCCGCCGAGTTCGACAAGATCGGGCCACGCCTCAAGGCGATGCTGCGGGCCGCCCGCTATCACGGTGTCGAGCTCGATCCGAACGAATTCAGGTCCGCGAGCGCGGTTCCGGCCGCTGCCGACCTGTCGCAGTGGGCGCAGGACGCCGGCATGTGGTCACGCGCCGTGCGCATCCGCTGGTCTCACCTTTTGCGTTTCCAGGAAGCCGGACCGGTCGTCCTGTTGTTCAATGATGGCGGCGCGGCTCTCCTTACCGGGGCGAGCGCCGAGCGAAACATCGTCTTCCTCAAAAGTGCGGATGCTCCCGACGATGGTGAAGCCACCGCCATCGACGAGCTGCGGCTGTCGCAGGTATGGACGGGCGAGGCGCTGTTGCTGCGCGCCGCCCGGTCCTATGTCGCGGCGGACGCGCCCTTCACCCTTCGCTGGCTCGCCGAACTGGTGCGGCTCGAGAGTCACGCCCTGCGCGATATCACCATCGCCTCGTTCACGCTGAGCGTCCTTACCATCCTGCCGCCGCTCATCGTCATGACGGTGGTCAACAAGGTGCTGCAGTTCAACAGCATCTCGACGTTGGTGCTGCTGTCGGCTGTGATCGCCGTGGTGTTCGCCTACGAGACACTGCTTGGCCATGCGCGGCGACTGATCATCAATGTCGTCGGCGCCCGTCTGGACACCAAGCTGCAACTGCACGTCTTCAGCCGGCTCCTGCGCCTGCCGCTCGACTATTTCGAGCGGCATCCGGCCGGCGAGACGATGTATCACCTCGCCCAGGTCTATCGTATCCGCGAGTTCCTGACCGGAAAACTGCTCAGCACGTTCCTGGATATGATCACGCTCTGCGTGCTGGTGCCGGTCATGTTCTACATCAACGCCTCCCTGGCCTGGATCGTGCTGGCCTGCGCGGTGGTGATCATGCTGATCATCCTCGCCTTCCTCAAGCCCCTGCGCCGAAGGTACCAGCGGGTGGTCGAGGCCGAGACCTGGAAGTCGGCGGCGCTCGGCGAGACAGTCGTCGGCATCAAGACGGTGAAGGCGCTCGGTCTCGAGCCGCAGCGCAAGGCGCTCTGGGACGAGCGGGTGGCGGAATCCGGAAAGGCGCGCCTCGCCTTCGGACAGCTGGCAAGCTGGCCGCAGACCCTGGTCACGCCGATCGAACGCGTGATGGTGCTCGGCACGATGCTGATCGGCGCCTATCTCGCGATGAACGATCGCACGGGCTATATGGTCGGCGGCCTGTTCGCCTTCATGATGATCTCGCAGCGCGTGGCGCAGCCGCTGGTCGGCCTGGCGCGACTGGTTGAAGATTACGAGGAGGTCGGTGCGGCGATCGGCGAGGCGGCGGGGGTCCTTAACCGGCCGCTGGAGAGCAGTTCGAATTCCACTGGGCTCAGACCCAGGCTGGTCGGCGAGGTCGCGTTCAGCGACCTGACGTTCAGCTATATCGCTACCAAGACACCGGCGCTCGACCGGGTCAGCTTCCACATTCCAGCCGGCACCATGTTTGGCATTGTCGGCCGCAGCGGGTCGGGAAAATCGACGATCGCGCGCCTCCTGCAGGGGATAAACCGCGACTACAGTGGTTTCCTCAAGCTCGATGGCGTCGACCTCAAGGAAATCAACCTACGCCATCTTCGCCAGGGTCTCGGCGTGGTCCTCCAGGACAATTTTCTGTTCCGCGGGTCGATCCGCGACAACATCATCGCCGGGCGCCCGGGCCTGACGCTTTCCGACGCCATGCGCGCGGCGCACCTCGCCGGCGCCCAGGAATTCATCGAGCGGATGCCTAATGGCTACGACACCTACATCGAGGAAGGTTCGCCCAATTTGTCGGGCGGTCAAAAGCAGCGGCTGGCGATCGCGCGCGCCCTCATCCACGATCCCACCATCCTCATCCTCGACGAAGCGACCAGCGCACTCGACCCGGAAAGCGAGGCGGTGGTGAGCGCCAACCTCATGCGCATCGCCAGCGGACGCACGATGATCATCGTTTCGCACCGGCTCTCCTCGTTGACCGAGTGCGACAACATCCTGGTCATGGATCAGGGCAAGGTTCTCGACGTCGCGCCGCACGCGACCCTGCTCGAACGATGCGCGCTCTATCGCCAGCTGTGGTCGCAGCAGAACCGGCACCTCGACGGCCGCCACGGCCGCCCGGTCGCCGTTCCGCCGCGGTTGGTTTGACCATGTCGCGCGGCTCATATTCGCATCAGGTCCGGTAATCATGGGTAGCAGCACCTCTCTCACGGCCCTCCCCGCCCGGTGGCATCGGATGGAAACGAGGGATCCGACGACGCCGGCCATACTCGAGTTCCAGTGGCCGTCGACGGCTGTCGCCAATGCGCCCATTCCGCGGGCGGCGCGCGGCATCGTCTGGATCGTTTCGAGCCTGGTCATCGCGCTGATCGCCCTGGCGGGACTGATACCGGTCGATCAGGTCGTCACGACCAGGGGGCTGGTGGTCTCGCAATCCCCCAACATCGTCGTGCAACCGCTGGAGACGGCGATTGTCCGCTCGATCGAGGTGCGGGAGGGACAGCGCGTCCAGGCCGGCCAATTGCTTGCCCGCCTCGATGCGACCTTTGCCTCCGCCGATCTGGCGGCACTGGCGATGCAGGTCTCGACGCTTGAAGCCGAGGTGGCGCGGTTGAAGGCCGAGGCCAGCGGTCAAGCGTTCACCTACAACGGCCTCGACCCGAGTTGGACCCTGCAGGTGTCTATATTCGAGCAACGCAAGGCGGTCTACGACGCCAAGGTGGAGAATTTCGAACGCCAGCGCGACGAACTCAGCTCGGTGATCTCGCGATCGCAATCGGATGCCGACGGCTACCGCCAGCGGCTCTCGGTCGCCGACTCGATCGAACAGATGCGCAAGCAGCTCGAGGCAAGGCAGGTAGGAAGCCGCCTCAATACGCTCCTTGCCGAGGACAACCGGGCGGAAATGTCCCGGGCTCTCGGCAATGCCGAGCAGACCGCGGAAGCCGCCAAGCGCCAGCAAGCAGCGGTGGCCGCCGAGCGCGACGGCTATATTCAGGGCTGGCGAGCTGAGGTCTCGCAGAGCCTGTCGGAGGCGAGCTCGCGGATCTCCGACGCCCGCGAACTCCTCAACAAGGCAAAGCTTCGCAAACAGCTGGTCGAGTTGAAGAGCCAATCGGACGCCATCGTTCAATCGGTGGCAAAGGTCTCCGTCGGCTCGGTCATGCAGTCAGGGGAGCGCTTCATCACGCTGGTGCCGGCCGATGCGCCGCTCGAGATCGAGACAAACATCGTTGGCAGGAGCAGTGGTTTTGTCCATGTCGGCGACCCCGTGGTCATCAAATTCGACACCTTCCCCTATTCGCAATACGGCCTCGCCCACGGCACCGTGCGGGCACTCAGCCCTGATTCCTTCTCGGCACAAGAGCAAGCGCGCGATCCGAACAGCTCGCTGGCCATGCTGCCTTCCGACTCCGAGCCGTTCTATCGCACGCGGATTTCCATCGACCAGATCGCCCTCCACGGCGTGCCCGCCGGTTTCGCCGTCAGCCCCGGCATGCCGGTGACCGCCGACGTCAAGGTCGGCCGGCGCACAATACTCAAGTACATTCTCGGTGTGATGCTCCCGATCGGCCAGGAGGCGATGCGGGAGCCATAGGGCATTGCAGGAATCAGGGGCTCGGATCGATGACAATCCTGGATCGGCTGACTGGTCTGGCCTTCCCGGCGGCGGCGTTGCGCCGGGCGATCCAGCTCTCTGACAGCGGCAAGGCCGCTGAAGCCTTTCCGCTCATGGCGACAGCGGCGCGCGCGGGGATCGCCGACGCCGAGTACCGGGTCGCGCGTTGCTATCTCGAAGGCTCGGGTGTGCCGCCGAGCCGCATGGAAGGCGCGCGATGGCTGCTGCGGGCAGCCAACCACGGGAACGCCGATGCCCAGGCGCTCCTCGCTGCTCTCTACGTCACCGGGCTGGTGACGGCGGAAACCGACGGCGAGGGCGCCGCATCGGAGCACTTGTTCAAACGGGATTCCCCGACCGAACCGGACTTCACGGCTGCGTTGAGCTTTGCCACGAAGGCGGCCGAGGCGGGCTCGGCCACGGGACAGGCCATCCTTGGATATATCCATACCAGCGGCCCCAAATCGATGCGCGATGCCGATGCGGCCCACCGCTGGTACGAGAAGTCGGCTTCTGCCGGCTGCGCCGAAGGGTGCCTTGGTTTTGCCCTGTCGTTGGCCCGCGGCGGCAAACGCGAAAACAGGGTCAGGATTGCAGAAGAGGTAAGGCGCGCGGCCGAAGCCGGCCTGCCGACCGCAACCTATCTTCTCGCGGTCCTAACCGAACACGGGCTCGGCGTGGCACGCGACATGGCGGCAGCCGCTCAACTTTATCAGGCTGCTGCGGAGAAGGGCCTGCCCTCCGCCCAATTCCGGTTGGGATTGGCACTGATTGACGGTGCACTCGTCGCCCAAGATGTCGCTGCCGGAGAGGCGTGGATGCGGCGTGCCGCCTTGGCTGGCAATGTCGAGGCAGCCTATCTCCTCGGCGATCGCTATGTGAAGACGCAGCCGCCGGATTTTGCAGAAGCCGCAAACTGGTATCGGCGGGCTGCCGAAGCGGGTCACCAGGCCGCCGCCCGCGCTTTGGCCTCTCTCTACCTGACCGGGAGTGGTGTAGCCGAGGATGTCGAAGAGGGAGCACGCTGGCTGCGCGCTTCGGCAAATGGCGGCAATCAGGAGGCACAGACCGACCTCGCCAATCTTGTCCTCGGCGGAACCGGCGAGCCCGACGATGCTGCAAGCGTTGCCGGATGGTTCGAGGCGGCCGCATCATCGGGCGACCTCATCGCGGCATTCAACCTTGGGCTCTGTTTCGCCAAGGGAGTCGGCGTCCGCCAGGATGAAGGGCAAGCGGCACATTGGCTGCGGCGGGCGGCCGAGGGCGTCGCCGAGGCACAGTATATGTATGCCCGCCTCCTCCAAGATGGACGTGGCGTTGCGGCCGACCCAACGCAGGCCCGCATATGGTTTGCGCGGGCGGCCGACGCCGGGGTGCTCGACGCACGGGTGGCGCTCGCCGAGATGCTGCTCAACGGGCGCGGAGGCACGAGCGAGCCAACGGCTGCGATGCAGCTGTTTGAGCGGGCGGCCGCCGACGGTCACGCCGGGGCCATGTTTGCGCTTGGCGCGCTGTACGGAGCCAGCCACGGCCTGCCGGTTGACCAGACGGCAGCGCAGAAATGGTACGCTGCCGCCGCTGGACGTGGGCATAGCCAAGCCCAACTCATGCTTGGTCGTTATCTCTCCAAAGGTCTCGCCGGGGAGTACGACCCGGCCGCCGGTCGCCTTTGGCTCGAGCGTGCAGCCGCGCACGGTATCAGTGAAGCGGTCGACGAACTCTCTGAGTTCGCTTCGGGTTGAGCCCTGCATGTGCAAGCACGCCAACCCACGCAGGTCCGCCACGCACGAGGATAATCAGAGAATTTTAGGTTTCGTGCGGCAGCTTTGAGTCTGTAGCCGAGGAACAGACCGCCTAATTGCACGTCGTTGCCGCCGATTACCGCACGCGTCGATGCACGGTCTTTCGAAATCGGGAGGGTTGAGCTACGTGAGACAAGTGCCATCAACTAGCGGAGAAACTTTACAAACAGGCCCACAACCGCTTCGTTCAAAACTCCTGACAAGTAGCACAATAGGTAACACAAATGAGTGAAATGAAGCGGGATCGACGACCATAGAATTGAAATTACCCAGCAAATTCAATCACTTATTTGATAGCTCCGATGGTACCGTTGGCTGGGATCGAACCAGCGACCTCCGGATCCACAATCCGGCGCTCTAACCATCTGAGCTACAACGGCACATTTGCCCGAGCGGGTCGAGGTGGAAAGTCTCCGCGATCCGCTCTGTCGTTCGGCGATGCGTCCATACGGGCTTATGGATTCTAATTCAAGGCTTTTGCGAAGCAAAGGCCACTTCCCCACATCTCGCCGCAACGGCGCTGGTTTCGCCGGGCAAAGAAAAAGGCCGGCGGGAGGAGGTGCCGGCCTTTTCCTGTTACGAGCCAGCGGGAGGAGGTGCTGGCTGGTCACCCCGGGGAGCAGAGGGAGGAGGTTCCACTCGCCGGGTATTCCGTGATGGCTACCATCATACGCCTGATCGTTTTTAAGAAAATGCGACCTTTTGTTGCATCTTCAGATCATGCGCAAATGTTAAGCAGCCTTGATGTCCTTCACTGCCTTCTCGAAGGCGGTCTTGATCGGCTTGGAGACGTCTTCGGCCGCCTTGGAGGCAACTGCCTGGAAGTCCTTGGCCTGCTCGACGGTCAACTCGATACGCTTGCGCAGGAAGGAGGTCTGCAGCTCGACGACTTCCGACAGCGACTTGGCGCCGATCAGGGCTTCGAGATGCGAGAAGCCGGCTTCGGCATTGGCGCGCAGCGCAGCGATGGTCTTGAGCGACAGGTCGCTGGAAACAGTCTTGGCGGTCTCGTAGGTCGACTCCAGAGCCTTCTGGGTCTCCTCGGCGCCGGTCTTCAGCTTGGCGTAGGCCTCTTTCGACTGCTCAACGCCCTTTTCGGCGAAAGCGCGCATCTGGTCGGTGGTCTTGGAAGCGTCGAAGCTCGGGAATTCAACGTTTTCGATCGTGTCGGCGGTCTTGGTCCTGGACATTTTCCATCCTTTTCAGCGGCAGCGGCTTTGACAGAAAGCCGTCTCGTTCAGTTATGATGGCAATATAAAGGCAATTTTTGTGCATTGCAATATATTTGTTGCACTGCACCATAAATTTCTTTCGGGCCGTTAACCAAAAGCCCAGAAACCAGCCTTTGCACGTTCTGGCTTGTTTACCTTCGCGTCTCCGGCTTTTATTAACAAAGCGTTAACTGCAAATTTCGCCGCTCCGTCAGGGTTCGCCAAGCGCATGCCGTCCGAATATTCCTTCCTCGACGTCGCCGTGCTCGACGCGGTCCGCCAGCGCTTTGCCGCCGGCGACGCGATCGCGATCCTGTCGCTGGACCTGGAGCAGGTGATCTGGGCCAATGGGCCGGGCGCCGCCGTGTTCGGCTACCCCGACATCGAAGCGATCATCGGCGCCTCCGCGCAGCTGCCGCTGATCGCCCGCCGCCAGATCATGGCGACCAGCGGCTTTCCCGAAATCGGCAGCGATCGTGGCATCACCGTCAGGCTGGCGACCGGCATGACCAGCCGCACCGTCGGCTTCCAGGCAAGTGCCGTGACGCTGCCCGACGGCGAGAAAGCGATCATGCTGGCGGTGCCGGCGGCGCAGACCGGTTCGCGCAGCGCTGCCGAGATCGCCAGCCGGGCAATCAGCGGCTTCACCGAAGACGGCCATTTCATCGCCTTCATCGATGCCGGGGGCAATATCGAGGCGGCGTCCGACGGCTTTTCGAAGCTCGGCATCCAGCCGGCGACGCTGGCGGCCCTGGTGGCCGATGTGGCTGCCGAGGACGAGCGCATCGTCAAGCGCCTGGTTCCGGGCGGCAACACCTCCTACCCCGCCGGCCTCGCCCGGCTGACGCCGGAGCGGCACCTCCTGGTGGTGATCGACGAAGATCAGCTTGAGGACAACGCTTCTGCGGCAGAGGCCTCGGCACAAGCCCTGCCCGAAGTAACGGAAGGCCCCACCGACGAGATCGGCGGCGCAACAACAGCGGCGGAAAATGCCGCCGAATCTGAACCTCACCAGGACAATCAGCCGACGGCGGATGTTTCGCAGGCAGAGGCGATCGAGGCTCCTCCCGCCACTGCCGAGCCAGCCACTGTCGAGCCCGCTACTGCCGAGATTGAGCAGCCTGCCCCTTCCGAGTCCGTGACTGAAGATATGCCGGAACAGGCAGCGCAAGAGATTGCGGAACCGACCGGGCCGACATCGGTTGCTGCCGACAACGATCAGCCGGTAGCGGGCGGCACGCCGCCACAGCACGACCATTGGTACTTCAATGCCGGCGAGGATGACGCGCGACCCGCGCCTGCCACGCCGGAACCGAAGGACGTCGCCGAAGCGACCGGTGCCGAGGCTTCGGTGGACAGCGCGGAGCAGGACAAGGCCACCTCCCCGTCCACACCTACCGCAACCCCAGCCCGGACGATAGACCGCACGGCGGCGCCGCTGCGCTTCGTCTGGCGCACCGACGGCGAGGGCAAGTTCAGCGCGCTGTCGCCGGAATTCGCCGATATCGTCGGCAAGCCGGCCGCCGACGTGATCGGCCGGCGCTTCAGGGATGTCGCGGCGACCTTCGGCCTTGATGCGTCCGGCGAGATCGCCGGCCTCCTGGAGCGGCGCGACACCTGGTCCGGCCGCTCCGTGCTGTGGCCCGTCGTCGGCACCGACCTGAAGATCCCCGTCGACCTCGCGGCCTTGCCTGTCTATGGCCGCAGCCGCGCCTTCGAAGGTTTTCGCGGCTTCGGCGTTGCCCGGACCGGCGACGCGGTCGTCGATCTGGAAGCGATCGGCATGGCCCTGGTGCCCAATGGCGAGGCCCCAGCGGCATCGTCCGTACCGGAAGCCGTCGAACCTCCCGCTGAAGCGCCGAAGGCCGAGGAGCCAAACGCGGCAGATCCATTCAAGGGCGAGGTGCCGGCGCTGACCATCGTGCCGAAACAAGAGCGGCGTTTTGCCGACAAGGTCATCCGGCTCGCCGAACACCGGCAGCCGGCCAACGACAAGGGGCTGTCGACGCTGGAACGCAGCGCCTTCCGTGAGATCGGCGAGCGGCTGAAGAAGGACAGTGCGCCGGCCGAGCCGCCGGAAGCCGACAAGCCCGGCATCGAAAGCCCGACGCAACCGGCGATCGAGATACCGGCCGAGCCCGTGGCGAAAACAGCAGCGGAGGCCCCGGCCGCCAAGACGGAAACTCCGATCGAATCCGCTGGCGAGCTTGCCTCGACGCCTGACGCTGCCCCGGATCATGAACCGACAGAGGTCGGCGAAATCCCCGCGGCGGAGCCAGAGAACGATGCGGTGCTGGCCGAACCATCCGAGACCGAAGTCGATGGAGAGCACGAGGCGGATCTCGCACGGCTTGATGGCGCCCATCCGGACGACGTGGTTCACGAGGAGCATGCCGACGCGCCGTCCGGTGCGACAGGCTCGCTGCTCAGCTACGCCGACCACAACGACGAGCCCAGCCCCATCGCGGACAATGACGAGCCCACGGCCTCTGAACCGGTCGCCGCTGAACCGGAAAGTGCCGAGCCCGCCGCGATTGAGGATGAACCGGCCGTTGCGGGCGCCGGACATGTAGCAGCCGACGACGACAGCATGACGTCGGCCGATTTTCGCGATGCCGAGGACAATGAAGATTGGACCGACAGCGCGGAAGATGCCGCGGTTGATGATCAGGCCGTGGAGCACGCCGGGCCATCGACAATCTCCGAAGGCCAAGCCATTGCGCCAGCCACCGAGACTGTCGGTGCACAAGATGCAGCCGAGATCCAGCGTCCACGCCTGCAGGTACCGCCGCTCAAAACCGAGGGGTTCGTGCCCTCCGCCTTTTCCGTTGGCAATGAAAGCAAGGCTCCCGATACCTCGCTGCTCGGCAAGCTGCCGGTGCCGCTGCTCATCCATTCGGGCGACCAGCTGCACTATGCGAACGAGGAGTTCCTCGACCTGACCGGCTACGACACGCTTGAGGATCTCGAGGATTCCGGCGGCCTGGGCGCGCTGTTTGCCGATCCCTACGCCGATGACGGCACGTCCGACGGCAGCGACCGGGCGCTGCGGCTGAAGACGCGTGACGGGCAGGAATTCCCGATCGACGCCATCCTGCGCTCCGTTCCCTGGCGCGACGGCAAGGCGCTGATGCTGGTCGTGCGTCGTTCCGGCGAGGATGAAGCGCCCGCTGCCCTGCACCTGGTCGGCGAGGAGCCGACACAGCCCGACATTTCCGAGCTCAAGGCACGCATCGCCGAGATGCGCACCATCATCGACACCGCCACCGACGGCGTCGTGCTGATCGGCAGCGACGGCACCATCCGCTCGATCAGCCGCCCGGCCGAAGCGCTGTTCGGTTTCGACAGCGACGAGGTGACCGGCAAGCCATTCGCCTCGCTGTTTGCCATCGAAAGCCAACGCGCGGCGCGCGACTATCTCACCGGCCTGTCCGAGCCCGGCGTGGCGAGCGTCATGAATGACGGCCGCGAGGTGATCGGACGCGAAGCGCAGGGGCGCTTCATACCGCTGTTCATGACCATCGGCCGGCTGCCCAATGACAGTGGCTTCTGTGCCGTCGTGCGCGACATCACACAGTGGAAGCGAGCCGAGGAAGATCTCACCCAGGCGCGCGCGGTGGCTGAACGGGCTTCCTCGCAGAAAACCGATTTCCTCGCCCGCATCAGCCACGAGATCCGCACGCCGCTCAACGCCATCATCGGCTTTTCCGAATTGATGGTCGACGAGAAGTTCGGGCCGGTCGCCAATGACCGCTACCGCGACTATCTGCGCGACATCAATCGCTCGGGCAACCATGTGCTCGATCTGGTCAACGACCTCCTGGACATCTCGAAGATCGAGGCCGGCCAGCAGGAGATGGCCTATGAGGCGGTGTCGCTCAACGACACGCTGGCCGAGACCGTGGCGATGATGCAGCCGCAAGCCAACCGCGAACGCGTCATCATCCGCTCCAGCTTCGCCTCGCGGCTGCCGGAGGTGGTGGCGGACCTGCGCTCCGTGCGCCAGATCGCGCTTAACATCCTGTCGAACGCCATCCGCTACACCCAGGCCGGCGGTCAGGTGATCGTCTCAACCGCCTACGAGACTTCGGGTGATGTCGTCATGCGCGTGCGCGACACCGGCATCGGCATGAGCCAGGCAGAGATCGAACAGGCGCTGAAGCCGTTCAAGCAGATCAACGCCTTGAAGCGCGGACGCGGCGACGGCACCGGCCTTGGTCTGCCGCTGACCAAAGCGATGGTGGAAGCAAACCGCGCCCGTTTCACCATCAATTCGACGCCCGGCGAAGGCACGCTGGTGGAGGTCGCTTTCCCCTCGACCCGGGTGCTCGCGGAATAGGTCACGGCCTCCCCGACAGCCTTCCGCTAACCCATTCCGCTAAAAGAAAAGGCGCCCAAAGGACGCCTTAAGAGATGGGATTGCTGTCACAACGGGGGCTTGAGCGAATTCAGATCCTCCGGGGGCTGAGGAACGGGATTTCTCCCTCAAGTTACATGCGACTATCGACGCCGGGCCTTAACAAGTCCTTACCGGGCCGTCGAAAAGTTTACGAATGTGTACCACTCATGAAATCTAGGTAAATTCTACCGACAGATTTCGTTAACCATGGCGCCCGCCCGTTAGTCGGCAAGCTGCGGCAGGTTCCTGAACAGCTCGAGTGCCTCCGGGTTGGCGAGCGCTTCCTTGTTCTTGATGGCGCGGCCATGCACGACGTCGCGCACGGCAAGCTCGGTGATCTTGCCCGACTTGGTGCGCGGGATGTCGGTGACTGCGACGATTTTTGCCGGCACGTGGCGGGGGCTGGCGCCGCTGCGGATCTTGGCGCGGATGCGCTTTTCCAGATCCTCGTCGAGTGTCATGCCGGCGGCTAACCGCACGAACAGCACGACGCGCACGTCATTGTCGAAATCCTGGCCGATGCACAGCGCCTCCAGGATCTCCGGCATCTGCTCGACCTGGTTGTAGATTTCCGCCGTGCCGATTCTGACGCCGCCCGGATTGAGCGTGGCATCGGAGCGGCCGTGGATGATCATGCCGCCATGGACGGTCCATTCGGCGAAATCGCCATGGCACCAGACGTTGTCGAAACGCTCGAAATAGGCGGCTTGGTATTTCTTGCCGTCCGGGTCGTTCCAGAAGCCGATCGGCATCGACGGGAACGCCTTGGTGCAGACCAGTTCTCCCTTCTCCTGCCTGATGGGCTTGCCGTCATCGTCCCAGACATCGACGGCGAGGCCGAGGCCCGGCCCCTGGATCTCGCCGGTCCAGACAGCTTGCGTCGGCACGCCGAGCACGAAACAGGAGACGATATCGGTGCCGCCCGAGACAGAGGCCAGGTGCACGTCCCTTTTGATGCCGTCATAAACGAAGCGAAAATCCTCCGGCGACAGCGGCGACCCTGTGGAGGAGATGCTGCGCACCGTGGAAAGATCATGCGTGCGGATTGGCTTGAGGCCGGCCTTACGCACGGAATCGATGAATTTGGCTGAGGTGCCGAAGAAGGTCATCCTCTCGGCGTCGGCGAAATCGAACAGCACATTGCCGTCGGGATAGAAAGGCGAGCCATCGTAAAGCAGCAGCGTCGCGCCGGAGGCGAGGCCCGACACCAGCCAGTTCCACATCATCCAGCCGCAGGTGGTGAAGTAGAAGAAGCGATCGCCGTCGATGAGCCCGGCATGCA
The DNA here is from genome assembly GCF_056174585.1 of Mesorhizobium kamtschaticum. Classification (NCBI taxonomy): domain Bacteria; kingdom Pseudomonadati; phylum Pseudomonadota; class Alphaproteobacteria; order Hyphomicrobiales; family Phyllobacteriaceae; genus Mesorhizobium; species Mesorhizobium kamtschaticum. Next base: position 6,966,708 of record NZ_CM149691.1, read on the forward strand.
GCCGGTGTTCCTTGACATGCTGGATCAGCGTGCCGCCAGCCGAATGGACGATGCATTTGGGAATACCGGTCGTTCCCGATGAGAACAGGATGTAGAGCGGATGCGAGAATGGCAGCCGCTCGAAAGTTACAGGCTTGACGGCGAAGGGCGCCAGCGCCTCTTCCATCGCCACCGCCTTGTCGATGGTTGCGGCCACGTCGGCCGAGGTGCCGAGATAGTCGACGAGCAGGACCTTGCGGACACTGCCGAGCTTGGCCGCGACCGCCGCGACCTTGTCGGCGACCTCGATGGCCTTGCCATTGTACCAGTAGCCGTCGGGCGCGATGAAGATGACGGGCTCGATCTGGCCGAAGCGGTCGAGCACCCCCTGCTCACCGAAATCTGGGGAGCAGGATGACCACACCGCGCCGATCGAGGCCGCGGCCAGCATGGCGGCGACGGTTTCGGGCATGTTGGGCATCATCGCCGCGATGCGGTCGCCCTTCTTGACCTTGAGCGACAGGAAAAGCTGCTGCAGGCGCGAGACCAGCGCATTGAGCTCATTCCACGATAGCCGGCGCTCGACCTTGTCTTCGCCGCGAAAGACGATCGCCTCGCCAGCGCCGGTCTTCTTCAACAGGTTCTCGGCGAAATTCAGCGACGCATCCGGGAAGAACGAGGCGCCCGGCATCCTGTCGCCATCGACGAGCACGCGCTCGCCCTTTTCGGCAATGATCCCGCAAAAGTCCCAGACCAAGCTCCAGAAAGCCTCGCGATCCTCGACCGACCAGCGGTGAAGATCGGGGTAGGTGGAGAATGTGGCGCCGGCTCTCGCCTCCACGGCTTTCAGGAAAGCGGTCAATGGCGAGGTGTCAATCTGGTCTTGCGTCGGGGTCCAGAGCGGTACTTCGGCAGCCATGATCGATCCTCCCACGGTTGTCATCGCTTATGCATATCGCAGCGCAGCAGAGCAAGATTTTGTTGGGCGCAAGCGGCCAGGTGTGCGCAAATGCCATCGCCGGGCCATAAAGACTTGAAATGCCTCAGTCCTAAGTCGTAGTGACGACTGGGACTAAACCCGTCGGGCGATTTTTGTCGGAATGGAAGCGTATAGGGCGATATGCCATCATCCTTGATCCGCCGCGGAGTATGGGCGATCGGCGCTGCCGTCATCGTCATCGCTCTGGTGGTCGCCACGCTGCCGCTGATCGCCTCGACGCGCATCGTGCGCGACCGCATCGCCTGGGAAATGAGCGCCTGGAGCGGCTTCCGGGTCGCCATTGACGGCTCGCCGCGCATCGAGGTCTGGCCGAAATTCCGCGCAATCCTGACCGATGTGACGCTGTCGAAGTGGACCGACGCCGACGCGCCGCCGGTCGTCGAAGCCGAACGGGTGGAGATCGACCTCTCGGCCATGGCGGCGCTGCAGGGCGATGTGGCGTTTTCCACGGCTCGGCTGGTGCGGCCGACGATCCGGGTCCAGCGCACGGCCGATGGCCTGTTCCTGCCCACCGTGCCGACGGGCGGGCGCATTGCGCGTTCCATCGACACGGCGCGCGGCGTGGTCAGTGCCGATCCCGCCAAGCCCGACCTCGACAAGCTGCCGACCGACGCCTTCGGCACGGTTGAGTTCAGGGACGGCCGCATGGTGGCTTCCGCCAACGGCAAGGACGTGGAAATCCTGAGCAGCCTCAGCGGCCAGGCGAGTTGGGCGGCGATGAACAGCAATGCGACACTGTCGGCAACCGGGATCTGGCGCGGCGAAAGTGTGACCGTCGACGCGGCCTCGCCGAAGCCGCTGGTGCTGTTTGCCGGTGGCATGGCGCCGCTCACTCTGTCTTTCAAGGCAGCGCCCGCCACCTTCTCCTTCGACGGCACGGCCAGCATGTCCGAGAACGCCTATTTCGACGGCCAGGTGAAGTTCGCGGCACCTTCGCTGCGTCGCGTGCTGGAGTGGTCGCAGGCCGGCATCGCGCCGAGCGCGGCGATCGGCTCCGTCAGCATTTCGAGCAAGGTCACGGCGTCGGCCGGACGCATCAAGTTCGAGAACACCGCGCTTGCGCTGGACAACAATCCGGGCATGGGCGCGCTCGACCTGTCGCTTGGCGACGCCCAGCCGGTGATCTCGGGCACGCTCGCCTTCGACACGCTCGACCTGAGGTCCTTCCTGTCCGCCTTCACGCCGCTGGGGCCGGCGAGCGGGGCTGCGCCAGGGGACGTCGAGGCAAGTTTCGCCGACCGGGTCAATCTCGATCTCAGGCTATCGGCGGCGCATGCCACGGCCGGCGCTATCCAGCTTGCCGATGTCGCCGCCACCGCCCAGGTCAAGGATGGTCTTTCCGTCTTCGATATCTCCGACGCCTCCGCCTTTGGCGGCAACATCCAGACCAGTCTTCGTTTCGACCGCAAGCCCGAGGGCACCCAGGTCGAGATCCGGCTGCTTGCGTCCGATGTCGATGGCGGCGCGTTCGGCACGGCAGCCGGCATGACCCGGCTGGTGCCGGTCGGCACGGGCACCGTTTCGGTCATCCTCAAGGGGCCGGGCAGGACCTGGGATTCGATCTTTGAAAATGCCGATGGTTCGGTCTCGGCGACCTTCGGCCCCGGCGCGCTGAGCAAGTTCAACCTGCCGGCCTTTCTCAAGCATACCGAACAGGGCGGCTTCTTCGCGCTCGACGATGTCTCGGACGGCACGCTGCCGATCGACGGCGCCGAAGTGAAGGCAACCATTTCGCGAGGCGTGGCAAGGCTGGACAAGGCCGAGGCCAATTCGGCGAAATACAAGATCTGGCTTTCCGGCATCGCCTCCTATGCGGGGCGCGGGCTGGCGCTATCCGGCGGCGTCATCCAGCCGGACCAGGCGGCGACACAGAAGACCGGCCAGCAGGGACCCAACCAGTCGTCCTTCTTCGTCGGCGGAACGTGGAGCACGCCGTTCATCTCCCCGATAAGCCGCGGCGTTTCGGGCGAATAACTCCGACGCCCGCTTTAGTTCAGTTGAGCATGATCGGTTCCGAAACCGGAACCACCCTCGGGTCAGGCCCGAGGGCATGCTTTTCGGGATCATGCTCAGCCGCGCTGGGCGGCCTGTTCGTCGAGCTGGCGCTGCACCTCACGCCGCTTGTTGGCGATCGAAGCGATGATGACGCCGACCGCGACCACGGCGATCAGGATGGTGCAGGCGGCGTTGATCTCCGGTGTCACGCCGAGGCGGACCTGGCTGTAGATTTCATCGGCAGCGTCGTGGCGCCCGGCCCCGAGGTGAAGCTGGCGATGACCAGATCGTCGAGCGACAGCGTGAAGGCCAGCATCCATCCGGACACGATCGCCGGCAGAATGACCGGCAGGGTGATCTGGAAGAAGGTTTTTGCCGGCGTTGCGCCGAGATCCATCGCCGCCTCCTCCAGCGACCGGTCGAAAGACACCAGGCGCGATTGCACGACGACCGCGACGAAGCACATTGTCAGCGTGATGTGGGCGAGCGTCACCGTGAAGAAGCCGCGGTCGAGACCGACGGCAACGAAGAGCAGCAGCAGCGACAGGCCGGTGATGACTTCCGGCATGACGAGCGGCGCAAACACCATGCCGGAAAACAGCACCCTGCCCCGGAACCGCGTGTAGCGTGTCAGAGTGAGCGCCGCCAGCGTGCCGAGCACGGTCGCCACCGTCGCTGAAATGACGCCGACGCGCGCCGTGACCCAGGTGGCGTCCATCAGGCCCTGATTGTGGAACAGCGACACATACCATTTGGTCGAGAAGCCGCCCCAGACGGTGACCAGCTTGGATTCGTTGAAGGAGAAGACGATGAGCAGCACGATCGGCAAATACAGGAAGGCAAAGCCAAGCACGATCGAGGTGACGTTGAAGCGGCTCCAGGTGGCGTTCATTTGTCCTGCTCCTGGGCCTTAGCCTGCGCCTGTTGGAAAAGCATGATCGGCACAGTGAGCAACAGCAGCAGGATGACGGCGACAGCCGACGACACCGGCCAGTCACGGTTGGCGAAGAACTCGTTCCACAACGTCTTGCCGATCATCAGCGTAGACGAGCCGCCGAGCAGATCGGGGATGACGAACTCACCGACGGCCGGGATGAACACCAGCAGGCAGCCGGCAATGACGCCGGGCAGCGACAACGGGAAGGTGATCTTCCAGAAGGCGGCTGTCGGCGGACAGCCGAGATCCTTGGCCGCCTCGATCAGCGAGTAGTCCATCTTTTCCAGCGACGAATAGAGCGGCAGCACCATAAACGGCAAATAGGAATAGACGATGCCGATGAAGATCGCCGTGTAGGTGTTGAGGATGACCAGAGGCTGGTTGATGATGTGCAGCGACAGGAGCAGCTGGTTGAGCAGTCCCTCAGGCTTGAGGATGCCGATCCAGGCATAGACGCGGATCAGGAACGAGGTCCAGAACGGCAGGATGACCAGCATCAGCAATGTCGGACGGATCGTCGCCGGCGCGCGGGACATGCCATAGGCGATCGGGTAGCCGACGATCAGCGTCAGGACGGTCGAGATGGCGGCAATGATGACGCTCGTCACATAGGCCTTGAAATAGAGCGAGTCCTGCGTCAGCCAGACATAATTGTCGAAGTTGAGGTTGCGGAAGCCGGCGAAGAAGCCGGAAATGCCGTCCCTGAAATCGAGCACCGGCGTGTAGGGCGGCATGGCGATCGCCGTCTGCGAGAGCGAAATCTTGAAGACGATGACGAAGGGAATGAGGAAGAAGAACAGCAGCCAGAGGTAGGGGACGATGATGACGAGCCGGTTGACGAAGCCGGCACCCAGGCGCGTCAGGAACGGCTTGGCGACGGTCGATGGGGCCGCGGCATCGGTGACAGCGATGTTGGACATATCAGCCCCTACCGCGCCAGCACGACGCCGGCGTCCGGCCGGAAGGACACCCATGCGCGGTCGTTCCAGGTCAGCGGATCCTCGGTCACGCGCGCTGCGTTCAAGGCGCTTGCCCTGATGATCTGCCCGTCATCCAGCCTGATGTGGTAGACGGTCATGTCGCCGAGATAGGCGACGTCGTAGACCTCGCCTTCCAGCGCATTGACGGCATCGGCCGGCTTCTTCGACGAGACCTTGATCTTCTCCGGCCTGATGGCGAAGACGATGTCGGAACCGGCCGCGGTACCGGCGCTGTTTTCGACGACGATCTGGGCGCCTGTCGCGCCGGTGATGCGGGTCGTGTTTGCCGCGCGCTCGGTGACCTTGCCCTCGAACATGTTCACATTGCCGACGAAGTGGGCGACGAAGCGCGAGGTCGGCGCCTCATAGACTTCCGCCGGCGTCGCCACCTGCATCACCTCGCCCTTGTCGATGATGGCGATGCGATCGGCCATGGTCATCGCCTCTTCCTGGTCGTGGGTAACGACGACGAAGGTGAGGCCGAGGTTCTGCTGCAGGTCCATCAGTTCGAACTGGGTTTCCTCGCGCAGCTTCTTGTCGAGAGCGCCGAGCGGCTCGTCGAGCAGCAGCACTTTCGGCCGCTTGGCGACCGAACGGGCAAGCGCGACGCGCTGGCGCTGGCCGCCCGATAGCTGGTGCGGCTTGCGTTTGGCGAACTGCTCGAGCTTGACCAGTTTCAGCATCTCGGCGACGCGCTTTTCGATGTCGGGCGCGGGCATGCCTTCCTGCTTGAGGCCGAAGGCGATGTTCTTCTCAACCGTCATATGCGGGAACAGCGCATAGGACTGGAACATCATGTTGACCGGCCGGCGATAGGGCGGGATGCCGCGCAGATCCTGGCCATCGAGCAGGATGCGGCCGGCCGTCGGCTCCTCGAAGCCGGCAAGCATCCTCAGCAGCGTCGACTTTCCGCAACCCGAGGCGCCGAGCAAGGCGAAGAACTCGCGCTCGAAGATGGTCAGCGACAGATTGTTGACGGCGGTGAAGTCACCGAACTTCTTGGTGACGTTGTCGAACTGGATATATGGCTTGGCGTTCGGGTCGGTCCATGGCGCGAAATCCCTGCGGATGCTGCCAAGCGATTTCATATCCCACTCCGTGCTTTGTAGTTCCCCTGGAGCGGTTCATCGTTTCTCGGAAACGCAGAACCGCTCCATCTCCTGGTTTTGACGCAATTCCGGACGGAAAACCGTTTCCCACTTTCCTAGAATTGCTGCAAAGAAATCGACCCCGGCAGTTGGCTGCCGGGGTCGCCTCGAATTGCCTACTGGCCGGTGACGATCTTGGTCCAGGTGCGCGTGATGACGCGCTGGGCCTTGGGATCGTAGGGCTGGACGGTGTAGAGTTTCTGCACCGTCGCCGCGTCGGGATAGATCGCCGGATCATCCAGGATCGCCTTGTCGACGAACTGCTGCGAAGCCTTGTTGCCGTTGGCGTAGAGCACGAAGTTCGACGACTTGGCGATCACTTCCGGCTTCATCATGTAGTTGATGAACTCGAGCGCCTCGGCGACATGCGGCGCATCGGCCGGTATCGCCATCTGGTCGAACCATATCTGGGCGCCTTCCTTTGGCACGGAATAGCCGATCTCGACACCTTGCTTGGCTTCGACCGCGCGGTTGCGGGCCTGGAAGACGTCACCCGAGAAGCCGACCGCCAGGCAGATGTCGCCATTGGCGAGCGCATTGATGTATTCGGACGAGTGGAACTTCCTGATAAAGGGACGGACCTTCATCAGCGCGTCCTCAGCCTTGGCGATGTCGTCGGGGGAGGTGCTGTTCGGGTCAAGGCCGAGATATTTCAACGCCGCCGGTATCATATCGGCAGGCGAGTCCAGCACGTAGACGCCGCAATCCTTCAGCTTGGCCAGAGTCTCGGGGTTGAAGAAAGTGTCCCAGCTATCGATCTTGTCGGTGCCGAGCGCTGCCTGCACCTTCTTGATGTTGTAGCCGATGCCGACCGTGCCCCACATGTAGTTGACCGAATATTCGTTGTCGGGATCGTACTTGGCGGTGCGCTCCGAAATGACATCCCACATGTTGGAGATGTTCGGCAGCTTCGACTTGTCAAGCTTCTGGAACACGCCGGCCTGGATCTGGCGGGCAAGGAAGTTGCCGCTCGGCACGACGACATCATAGCCGCTGCCGCCGGCGAGCAGCTTGGTTTCGAGGATCTCGTTGGAATCGAAGGTGTCGTAGACGACCTTGATGCCGGTCTGCTTAGTGAAGTCCTCGATGACGGAACTGTCGATATAATCCGACCAGTTGAAGACGTTGACGACACGGTCCTCGGCGTGACCGCCGACAGTGAAAAGTGCCAGAACTGCCGAGGTTGCCGAAAGCCAGAGCGCTTTGCGGATCATGCTATTCTCCTTTGGTGAGTGTTCCATCGCCGGCTCGTCGCGACATTTCTTGCGCGGCCGGGCATTTGCTTCAGATTATTGAGCTTTCCAGAGGGCGACAAGCTCGAACTGCCGACACCATCAATGTAGTTCGATGCGTGGCGGATGATGGCTCCGTGTCCCGGCTGCGGCCCGGTTGGCGTGCCTGTGCCGTCAGAGGCTTTCGCCGTGGCGTGGGCAGAGATACGACGATGTGGACCGGTCTCGATCGGACCGGCGGGGAGACTTGGCAAGATACGCCTGTCTTGTTGTTGCCGTGCTCACAGCCTGCCCGGGCGGCAGCAACGTTGTCAATGGCAAAGCTTCAGCGGCCTGCATCAATTCGGCGACGGCACCCCAGTGACCCCTGCCCGCTGCGGCCGTGCCTGGCGCTTGAACTCGAGCCCGATATGGACGAGCAGCGCCGTGACCACCACCGCGCCGCCCATGATGGTGCGCCCGGACGGCACCTCGGAATGGATGAGCCAGACCCATATCGGCCCAAGGATCGGCTCGAACGTGCCGAGCAATGCCGCGATGGCGGCCGGGATCAGCCGCGCGCCGGTGGCGAAGAAGGCGAGGCCAATGCCGAGATTGACCACGCCGAAAGCAAACAGAAAGCCCATGTCGCCGGCCGAGACCGTGAAGGTCGACGCCTGCGAGGCGGCAAAGGCCGCGGCCAGGATCGTGCCGAGGCAAGTCGCCGGCGTCATCCGAACGCTGGCAAACCGCCTTGTGATGACGGTGGCGATCGAGAACATGAAGGCAATCAGCAGCGCCAGCCCGTCGCCTATGGGCGAGACGGCGCCATCAAGCGATTCCGACACCATGATGGCGACGCCGGCGATGACGGCGGCGATCGCCACCCAGGTCATGACAGTCACTTTCTCGCGAAACAGCGCCCATGCTAACAGGGCCGCCAGAAGCGGTACGCCGGCCTGCATCAAGAGGATGTTGGCGACGGTGGTGTAGGCGAGCGCCACGACGAAGGCGGTCGATGCGATGGCAAAGCAGAACCCGACGGCAAGGCCAGGCAGGCCCATGTCGCGAAACGATCTCAGCATGCCGCGCCAGCCGTCACGCCAGGCCATGAAGGAGAGCAGGAAGGCGGCGGCCCAAACGGAGCGCCAGAAGATAACCGTCCAGCTGTCGCCGACGGTGATGAAGCGGGCGATGGTGCCGCCGAAACTCCACATCAGCGCCGACAGGAAGACCAGAAGCATGCCGACGCGTTCCTCGCGCGGCGAGGCTGTCGACGTAACAAGGCCGGGCGATGATGCTGCGTCTGTCATGGGCGCGACTGTCGAGCTTTTGTTGACGGGACGATGCGCAAAGGACGACAAAAAACTGCTCTGTTCGCGTAACGCAAAGACTTGAGCCGCGGGTGATCCAGACACCGGCGACCATTGTGGCACCCCTTTGCTGCCGCGTTACTGGAAGTCGAAGGCGCTCAGGCCCGTCACCATCTCGTCGAGGCCAAGCGGGCGCGTCACCGGCGGTTCGGCGCGCGCCAGGCAGCCGACGCGCTCGCAAAGCCGGCAAGCGGGTCCGACCGGCGTCGCCGCAACGGTGCCTTGTCCCGACTTTCCCGCGGCCGCCGCGCCAGGCAGGGCCGCGCCGTAGACGATGTCGTCGCGAAAGCCGATGTCGCAACCGAGCAGCAGCGCGGTGCGGCGCGGACGCTCCGAGAACGCGCCTTGCGGCCCTTCCAATGTGCGGGCGATGCACAGGAACTCGGCGCCGTCAGGCATTTCCACCGCTTCGACGAAGATCTGGCCGGGCTGAGAGAAGGCGGCATGCACGGGCAGCTTGGGACAGCCGCCGCCGAAGCGGCTGTGCGGAAAGCCCTGGCTGCCGGCCCTGCGAAAGCGGTTCCCGGCATTGTCGACCTCCAGCATGAAGAAGGGCACACCCGGCGCGCCCTGCCGCTGCAACATGGTCAGCCGGTTCGCCGCCTGCTCGAAGGATACACCGAAGCGGGAGCGCAGGACGTCGATGTCGTAGCGGGCGCGAACGGCAGCGGCATGAAAGGCCTGGTAAGGCATCATCAGCGCATGCGCGGCATAGCGGCCGAGCTCGAAGCGGGCGAGACGGCGGGCCTCGTCGGTGCTCAGCTTGAGCGCCTGGATCTGACCGGCGACAGCAACCGTCATGCGGATCAGGCAGGCCTCCATCGCCACTTCGCGCAACTGGTCGAACGGCGACAGCCGCTCCGACAGGAACAGGCGTTGCGAATGGCGATCGTAGCGGCGGCGCCAGTTCGGCATGGTGGCGACCGGCAGCACCTTGACGACGATGCCGTATTCGCGCCTCAGCCAGGCCTTCAGCGCACCGAACAAATCGTCGCCGGGATCGAGCACAGAGGTGAACGCCTCGGCCTCTTCCTCGAGTGCTGTAAAATGGTTCGACCGCCGCTCGAAGGTCTCGTGTACCTCGTCGATCGGCAGGCGAGCACCGGACAGCGCCGTCGCCCGCCCCTCGCGCGCCAGGAGCTCGTTGAGGTCGGACAGCCGCTCGGCCTGCTCGCGATAGGCGCGGAACAGTTTTATCACAGCGGCGGACGCATTGGGCGCCGCCTCGGCAAGCTCGATCAGTTCCTGGTCTCCCGGCAATTCGCCGACCAGCAGCGGATCGGTGAACACCTCCTTCAAGGCCGCGACCGACCCCCTTGCCTCGCCTTGCAGCTCGTGCGGGTCGACCTTGTAGACGGACGCCAGCTTGAGGATCAGTTGCACCGTCAGCGGCCGCTGGCTGCGCTCGATCAGGTTGAGATAGGACGGCGAGATGCCGAGCCCCTCGGCCATCGCCGTCTGGGTCAGGCCCTTGGCGTTGCGGATGCGGCGGATGCGCGGCCCGGCGAAAATCTTCTGGTCAGCCATCGACTGTCCTTGACAGGAATTTACACGACATTCACGGCGATCTCATTGCCCGTTCGTTTTACAATTATGACAAATTTACAGCAGCCCCCTGTCAAACACAACACAGGTTTTCCCTTATCTTCGGCCATAACTCCTGATTTTTCTGGCCGATTTCGCGCCGCAATGTAAATTCAGTCACATCCCGGCGCGCCAGAAGATTAGCGCGTGGACAAAGTGCAGCAATCCTTCGGAGTGACCCATGACTGATTTTTACAATCTCGTTCCCTCGGCGCCGGAAGGTCGCTTCGACGGCATCGAACGTCCCTATTCGCCGGAGGATGTGAAGCGGCTGCGCGGTTCGGTGCAGATCCGCCAGAGCCTGGCCGAAATGGGTGCCAACCGGCTGTGGAAACTCATCCACGAAGAAGATTTTGTCAACGCGCTCGGCGCCATGTCCGGCAACCAGGCGATGCAGCAGGTGCGTGCCGGGCTGAAGGCGATCTACCTGTCGGGCTGGCAGGTCGCGGCAGACGCCAACACCGCCTCGGCGATGTATCCCGACCAGTCGCTTTATCCGGCCAATGCCGCGCCCGAGCTGGTCAAGCGCATCAACCGCACGCTGCAGCGCGCCGACCAGATCGAGACCTCCGAGGGCAACGGGCTTTCGGTCGAGACCTGGTTCGCGCCGATCGTCGCCGACGCCGAAGCCGGCTTCGGCGGGCCACTCAACGCCTTCGAGATCATGAAGGCGTTCATCGAGGCTGGTGCCGCCGGCGTCCACTATGAGGACCAGCTGGCATCGGAAAAGAAGTGCGGCCATCTCGGCGGCAAGGTGCTGATCCCAACCGCCGCGCATATCCGCAACCTCAATGCGGCGCGGCTGGCAGCGGATGTGATGGGCACGCCGACGCTGGTCGTGGCGCGCACCGACGCCGAAGCCGCGAAGCTTCTGACATCCGATATCGACGAGCGCGACCAGCCCTTCGTCGACTACGCTGCCGGCCGCACGGTGGAAGGCTTCTACCAGGTCAGGAACGGCATCGAGCCTTGCATCGCGCGGGCCGTCGCCTATGCGCCTTACGCGGATCTGATCTGGTGCGAGACCTCGAAGCCCGACCTGGCACAGGCCAAGAAGTTCGCCGAGGGTGTGCGCAAGCACCATCCGGGCAAGCTGCTCGCCTATAATTGCTCGCCCTCGTTCAACTGGAAGAAGAATCTCGACGACGCGACGATCGCCAAGTTCCAGAGGGAACTCGGCGCCATGGGCTACAAGTTCCAGTTCATCACGCTCGCCGGCTTCCACCAGCTCAACTACGGCATGTTCGAACTGGCGCGTGGCTACAAGGCACGGCAGATGGCAGCCTATTCCGAGCTGCAGGAAGCCGAGTTCGCGGCGGAGGCTAACGGCTACACCGCGACCAAGCACCAGCGCGAGGTCGGCACCGGCTATTTCGACGCCGTGTCGATGGCGATCACCGGCGGCAAGTCGTCGACCACCGCCATGCACGAATCGACCGAGCACGCACAGTTCAAGCCGGCCGCCGAATAGCGGATCAGAAAACACCGAGGAAACGCCCAGCAGGGCTTCAGACACAGGAGAAGACCAATGGCATCGATAAGCCGCGTCAAGGAACGGGCAGAAGAACAATCGACCACGATGAGCGTCGACCAGCAGGCGACGATCCGGATGCTGGCCAACGACCTGCACAGGTTGAACCAGTCGGTGATGAAGGCGGTCGAGGCGGGAGTCTCGGTGGAACTCGTGCGCTCGGCCAGGCACCATGGCGGCGACGGCAATTGGGGCGATCTGCTGATCCCGGTGATCGTCACCCAGCAGAGCCATGGCTGACCGGAAATCGTTGCAACCGACCCTTCACCTGCGCAGCGTATGCGCAGGTGAATTTTATTTTTACGCAACCAATCCATGGACAGGGCAGTACAGTCCTGTTGCTTGACTTCACTGTCGGAGGAGGTGTTTCCAAAGGCCTTTTATTTCAACTTGACATGGGGTGCGATCTCACGCCAATTGTCGGCCAGATTCAACTCTGCATTGAAATGGGGGCGAGCTTCTTGGCCGATTTGGGTGCCCAGTGAGTAGCGAGGGCGAGACCGCAAAACATCCGAATCTGGTGACCCAGGATTCAAGCGCCGAGACGACCCGCAGTCCCTCGCAAGTGCTTGTTGTCGGGAAATCGCCGATCAATCGCGTGGTGGTGTCGAAGATCGTCGAGCGATCCGGGCTCAGGCCGATCTCGGAATCGCCCGATATGGCGGCGAAAACCTTGCGGACGCTGGTGCCAGGCGTGATCGTGCTGGACGGCGGCGCAGACAACAGGGACTGCGACACTCTGATGTCCGGCATCGAAACGTTGCGGCGGGCTTCGGGAAAATCGCTGCCTTCCGTGATCCTGCTTTCAACCAAGACTGGCACGCCGGAGAGCCTCGGCCTGTCGAGCGTGATTGACGTCGTGGTCGCCAAGCCGATCACGCCCGAGCGGCTGCAACCGGTGATCGATCGCCTGATCAGCCGCTAAACCACGATCAACTCGTGATGCTTTCGAGCAGTTCGGGCAATTGCCCGAGATCGGCGATCTGGCGGAATCGCGGCTCGGCGACCGGCGCCTCGACATGCTCGAGCACCCAGGTCAGTTCGTGCGGCACATGGACACCCCAGCCACCGGCCTCGATGGCCGGCACCACGTCCGACTTCAGCGAATTGCCGACCATCATGCTCTTTGCCGGACCATCACCGTGGCGGCTGAAGAGGCGCGCATAGGTCGCGGCATTCTTGTCGCTGACGATCTCGACGGCGTCGAACAGGTCGCCGAGGCCGGAGCCAGCCAGCTTGCGCTCCTGGTCGAAGAGGTCGCCCTTGGTGATCAGCACAAGGCGGTATGCGCCGGCGAGTTTCTCCACCGTCTCACGCACATGCGGCAGGACCTCGATCGGGTGGCTCAGCATCTCGCGGCCGGCATCGAGGATCTCCGCTATGACCGAAGCCGGCACACGCTCGTCTGTGACCTCAATGGCCGTTTCGATCATCGACAGCGTAAATCCCTTGATGCCGAAGCCATATACGGCAAGGTTGCGCCGTTCGGCCTCGAGCAATAGCGCCGAAATCTGTTTCTCCTCGCCATGGTCGGCAAGCATGGCGGCGAAGCGCTTCTCCGTCATGCGGAAGAACTGCTCGTTCTGCCAAAGCGTGTCGTCGGCATCGAAGCCAATGGTCGTCAGTTCGTTGTTGTTTCGCATCGATGCCTTCCAGTTTGGGAGCCGCCCGAACCTAAGCCGACCAGCGCGATTTTCAACCTCGGCGGCAAATGCCGGCAGCGGCTCCCCTTCCCTTCCATAGGGGGGCACGGCTATACTCCGAAATCCGCAACCCAATCTGGTGAATGATGCCGCCTGCAAAAAAGGAAGTCCGTCCGTCGAGCCGCGGAGGACGGGCGCGCACGCCTGCCTTCGTGAAAAACCTGCGTGGTGTGAAGAACTGGAAGGAAGTCAGCGAATGGCTGCAATGGCGCGGCATCGAGGACATCGAATGCATCACGCCTGATCAGGCTGGCGTGGCACGCGGCAAGATGATGCCGTCGAAGAAATTCACCTCCAACACCTCGCTGGCATTGCCTTCGGCCGTCTTCATGACGACGATTTCCGGCGGCTATCCCGAGGACGGCAACGGCTTCCACTATCCGGAAGACGACGGCGACCTCAAGCTGATGCCGGACCTGTCGACGCTGACGGTGGTGCCCTGGGAAGAAGACCCCACGGCCGCCGTCATCTGCGACCTCGTGCACCAGGACGGCCGCTCGGTCGAATTCACGCCGCGCAATGTGTTGAAGCGCGTGCTTGCCGCCTATGACAAGCTTGGACTGAAGCCGGTGGTGGCGCCCGAGATCGAGTTCTACCTGGTGCGCAAGAACCCGGACCCGGACTATCCGCTGACCCCGCCCGTCGGCCGCTCGGGGCGCGCAATCGGCGGCGGCGCCGGCTATTCGATCGCTGGCGTCAACGAGTTCGACGAGCTGATCGACGACATCTACCATTTCTCCGAAAGCCAGGGCCTGGAGATCGACACGCTCATCCATGAAGAGGGCGCAGGCCAGCTCGAGATCAATCTGCGCCATGGCGACCCGATCGAACTCGCCGACCAGGTGTTCATGTTCAAGCGCACCATCCGCGAGGCAGCGCTCAAGCACGAAATCTATGCTACCTTCATGGCCAAGCCGATCCAGGGCCAGCCGGGTTCGGCCATGCATATCCATCAGTCGATCATCGACAAGAAGACAGGCAGGAACATATTCTCGGCCGAGGACGGCTCGGAAACCGAGGAGTTCTTCCATTTCATCGGCGGCATGCAGAAGCATGTGCCGAACGCGCTGGTGATGTTCGCGCCCTACGTCAATTCCTACCGCCGGCTGACACAGGCGGCCTCGGCTCCGGTCAACAACAAATGGGGCTATGACAACCGCACCACGGCGTTCCGCGTGCCGCGTTCGGATCCCGCGGCGCGGCGTGTCGAAAACCGCATCCCATCCTCCGACGCCAATCCCTATCTGGCGCTGGCGGCCTCGCTTGCCTGCGGACTGATCGGCATCACCAACAAGCTCAAGGCCGAGCCTCCGGTGCTGACGACCGCCAACGCGCACGAGATCGACCTGCCGCGCAGCCTGCTCGAAGCCGTCGATCTGTTCGAGGGCGACGAGGAACTCTGCGCGCTGCTGGGCAAGTCCTTCGCCGCCACCTATGCGGCGATCAAGCGGGCGGAATTCGAGACCTTCATGGAAGTGATCAGCCCGTGGGAGCGGGAGTACCTTCTGCTCAACGTTTAGGGAAATAGGGGAGTAGGGCAGTAGGGCAGTAGGGGGTGGCTGACGATGGCGAAGATCGAATCGTACAGAGATTTGATCGTCTGGCAGCAGGCCATGGACCTAGCTGTATCAATCTACGAAGCGACACGAGCCTGGCCGAAAGCAGAGATCTATGGATTGACGGCTCAATTACGCAGAGCAGCCACTTCCGTACCTGCCAATATCGCCGAGGGTTATGGGCGAGAGAGCCGAGCCTCCTATCAACAATTTCTCAGGATCGCGCAGGGATCGCTCAAAGAGTTGGAAACCCATCTGCTGATCGCGCAACGCGTCGGAATCACATCCCATGAGGTAGCCAAACCATTGATGGCCCAGAGTGAGAGCGTGGGAACGCTCTTGCGGCTTCTGATCCGCAAATTGTCACCTGAATAGTTCTACCTACTGCCCTACTGCCCTACTGCCCTACTGCCCTACTGCCCTGTGAGCATCATGCCCTACCAATCTCCCATTTCTCCCGGCCGTTCCTGGTATGAGGATACCGCCGGCCCGCGACCCGAATATCCTGCGCTTGACGGCGACAGGACCTGTGACGTCGTCATCATCGGTGGCGGCTTCACCGGTCTGTCGGCGGCAACGCATCTGGCCAAGGCTGGAACGAACGTCGTTCTGATCGAAGCCTACCGTTTCGGCGACGGCGCTTCGGGGCGTAATGGCGGGCAGCTTGGCACCGGGCAGCGCGCCTGGGCCGAGGATATGGAAGCGGAATACGGTCTGTCCCGCGCCAAGGCACTGTTCGATCTCGCCGAGGAGGCGAAGGCGCATCTCCTTGAATTCGCCGCCATCAACCAGATCGATATCGACTACATGCCGGGTCAGCTCTCTGTGGCGCACAAGCCGCGCTATGTCGACGACTACAAAGCGCATGCCGAGATCATGGCCAGCCGTTTCTCCTATCCGCATATCTCCTTCATGGACGCGAAGGAGACGGCTGAGCGGCTGGGCTCGACCGCCTATTTCGGCGGCACGCGCGACACCGGCACCGGCCACATCCATCCCATGAAGCTGGTGATCGGCACGGCGCGGGTGGCGGCGCAGGCCGGCGCGCAGCTGTTCGAAGGGACGCCATCGACGGGCATCATTTCAGCAGGCGGCAAAGTCAAGGTCTCGACGCCAAGAGGTACGGTGACGGCCCAAAAATGCCTGATCGCGGTCAATGCCTATGGTGGTACGCTCGAACCGGTGAGTGCGGCGCACATCATGCCGATCGGGTCCTTCATCGGCGCGACGGTGCCCTTGGGGTCGGATTCGAAAGTGCTGCCCGGCGGTGAGGCCGTTGATGATTCGCGCTTCGTCGTGCGCTATTTCCGCAAGTCGAGGGACGGCCGGCTACTGTTCGGCGGACGCGAGGTCTATGGCGTCAACGACCCGAGGGACATCCACATCCATATCCGCCGCCAGATCGTGGAACTTTATCCGGCATTGAAGGATATCGAGATCACCCACGGCTGGGGCGGCTATGTCGGCATCACCGTGCCGCGGAAACCGTTCGTGCGCGAAGTGATGCCCAATGTGATCTCGGCCGGCGGCTATTCCGGCCATGGTGTCATGCTGTCGAACTTCTTCGGCAAGCTCTATGCCGAGACCGTTGCCGGCAACCGCGACCGGCTGAAGCTGATCGAGGACCTGAAAATTCCGCCATTTCCCGGCGGCCGCCGCTTCCGCGCGCCGCTGCTCTTCCTGGCGCTCAACTGGTTCGCGCTGCGGGACAGAATCTAGGCGAGACCGGATTGCCACGGTCCCACGCCATCACGACCTGATGTAATATTGTAATATTCATTGTAACATTTGTTGCCCTAGCGGCACATTGCGGAAATGCCGGCAAAGGCGCAGAATCCCCAGTAAAGGCGTACTGATGCCACAATCGCGGGCGAAAGGTTCCCGCTTCTGGGCGATTATTCGGGGATTGCTGCGGGCTTGTCCGCGTTGATTTTGGGACCGATGCCGATCAGACGCCGGACTTCCGGCAGCGATCGAAAGAACACCGGCCCGCTTATGGAGGTGGCAAGAGTGAGAGAGCCCTTCAGTTTCGGTGCGCCGGAACGTCGGCGCTTTGCCATGCAGTTTGGATACGACATGCGGCCGTCCTTCTGGCAGGAAGTCCGTTCGAACTCGCATCTGGTGATTGCAGCGGTCGGCACCGCCGCGCTGCTCGGCGTGGCCGCGGTGGCGCTCTGGCTGGCACTGCCGACGAGCGAGCGGCAGGCAGCCGCCAGCCAGGAACAAAGCATTCCGACCATTCCTGTGAAGACAATGAAGATCGTCCCTGCCGGAACCACGGTGGCCGCGGCGACGGTGCCGCAGCCGGCCCGCAAGTCCGACCAGGTTTCACCGACCGTGGCGGCAGCGAAAGCAAACATACAAGCGCTCGCGGCCAATGACCCTCGCTGGACCGGGGCGCCGCCGAAGACTGCTTCCGCGGCTCCTGATGCCGATCAAGCAGCCGCCCCCAGCCAAGTGGCCAACCAGGATGAGCCCGCGCCGGACAAACCGGCTACCACGGCGGCATTCGCACAATCGGCGACCGATACCGATGCCACCACCGAACTTGCCAAGGTTGCCGCACCGGCGCCGGCGGCAGGCAGCAATCCGGATGGCGCGCAGACCGCGGCTATCCCGGAGATGCAGCCGCAAGCACCGGAACAAAAACCCGCAAATGCACAAGACGACAATGCCAAAGCGAAGCCGCGGAAGGTAGCGGCGGCGGGCAGCGGCCGCATCCTCAGGGCTGTGACCATGCGCAGTGCGCCGAAGAAGGGGGCGACCCCCATCGGTACAGTGCCTGCCCGGACTTCAGTGCAACTGATGGGCTGCAAGCAGTGGTGCGAGATCGTCTACAACGGCAAACACGGCTGGATCTACAAGAGCTACATCAAGCCCGGCGCGTAATGGGACTGCGCGTTTGGGACCGGCTTCGCTGCCGGGGCCAGCCTATGACGAATTACCACCGAACATGCTGCGGAACCGCCGCCACATTTTGGCGCGCCTGCGTTGAACAACGTGGGCGCGATGCTGCTCGTAAGGCAATTCATACATACCGCAAGTGCGGCAGCCCTCCCGCTTGCCGCAGATAGGGATCCAGCATTTGACGTCATGCGTCCAGGCGAGCGCGATGCGCTCCAGGTGCAGATTGGATGAGCTTTTGATGAGGATCAGTTCGCCGGGCACCGCCGTCCGCTTGATATGGTCGGAGACTTCCTTCGCCGTCCGAAGCTCGACAAACTGGCCGCTGTCGCGGTCGATCTGACTGGCACGCGAGCGATGTGCATTGTCTCCGGTATAGATCACCTGATCGGCGATTTCCCGCGCGGTTTGATAGGCGTAGGCGTATTTCCTGCTCGAGCCGGTGTAGTCCGAAATCTGGCCAATTACGATGCGCTTGCGGTTGGCGGTGGCCTTGGCCATCATGTCCAGGGCAAGATTGATCGAGTGCCAGGGCGCCTTGGCGGCATCGACGATGAATTGCGGACCGCCTTCGGTGATCAGCACGGTACAGCGATTTGCGACTTGCTGGAACGTTGCCACCTGGGCGGCAACCTTGTCGGGGGGGACACCGAGTTCGAGCGCAGTCGCGACAGCGGCAACGGTCGGCAGCCAGAAATATTCGGCGGGAAAAGGCGTCTCGAGTTGCAGCAGCCCTCCCCGCCAATGGATCGAAAGGGTCAGCCGGTCCGGATAGGCGGCGTGGATGTCGGTCACACGATAGTCGGCCGTTTGCGCCGTGCCGAAGGTGACGACACGGCATCCGGTGCCTGCAGCCATGTTGGCTACATGGGGATCGTCGGCATTGAGGACCGCAAGGCCGTCCGGTCGCAACGCCGCGACCAATGCGCTTTTTTCGGCGGCGACGTTTTCCAGTGTCCTGAAACTGGCAACGTGCTCCAGACGAACCATGGTGACGACGGCCACGTGCGGCTGCAGCATTTCCGCCATTGGCCGGATCGTGTCGATGCCGTACGCCCCGGTTTCCATAACGACATAGTCGGCCCCTTCCACTTGCTTCATGCGCTTGTAGAGTGTGCTGACAACTGAATGGATGGTGTTGGCCAGAACCTGCGTGTAGACGGGTCGATGAGCGGCCAATATGTGCCCAAGCAGTGCCGTGACGGTCGATTTTCCCGAACTGCCAGTGACGCCGATGAAGGTCGCCTTGCTTTTCGCGCGGGCACGTCTCGCCCTGTAGACATTGACGCGCCACCGTAGGTCTTTGAACCCCTTACGTAATTTCGACTTCATCGCGCCACCAACCCCTCGCTCCTGGAAGAAAACCAGGCCACGCAACCTCCAGTCAAGTCGAAGCCCTAGGCATGATCAAGCCGGCGATTGCGTCTGGTTTGATGCTTCAGATGCAGCGGCCGCCGTCGACCTCCAGCGCCACGCCGGTGATGAAGGCGGCTTCATCCGATGCCAGCCAGAGTGCTGCATTGGCGATATCGAGCGGCGTCGACAATCGGCCGAGCGGGATCGAGGCGCGGAATGTCTCGCGGATCTCGGGCGTGTCGGCGCCCATGAATTTCTCCAGCATGCCGGTTTCGCCGGCGACCGGGCAGAGGCAATTGACGCGGATGTTCTTCGGCGCGAGTTCCACCGCCATCGACTTGGTGGCGGTGATCGCCCAGCCTTTCGAGGCATTGTACCAGGTGAGGCCGGGCCGCGGCCTGAGCCCTGCGGTGGACGCCGTGGTCAGGATGACGCCGCCGCCTTGCCGCTCCATGATCGGCACCACGGCAAGGGCCGCGTGATAGATCGCCTTCATGTTGACGGCTGTGATCAGGTCGAAGGTTTCCTCGTCGACATTCAGCATGTCGCCGTTGCGGTGGGTGTAGCCGGCATTGTTGACCATGATGTCGATACGGCCGAAGGCGCTTTTCGCCGCATAGACCATCTCGTCGAATTCGGAGCGCAGCGAAACATCGGTCTGGGTCCAGATCGCCGCCTCGCCGATCTCGCCGGCCACACGCTCGGCGCCCTTGGCGTTGAGATCGGCGACGACCACCCTGGCACCTTCTTCGGCGAAGCGTTTGGCCATGCCTTCGCCGAACCCGGATGCCGCGCCGGTGATGATGGCGACCTTGTTTTCCAGACGCATGCTTTTCCCGCTCATTGATGTCTTCCCGGAGCCAATGGGGTGGCTGACCGCCTCGGCCCATGCCGCGACAGACAACGCGCCATTTCTCCCTTAGCTTTCGTCACATTCACGTTCTATGCTGCAACTGCGAAAGCTTCCGGAGTCTTCGTTCACCGACAAGCCTCCGGCAAGCGCCAGTGTCAAGCGCACAGGTGGACCCAATCAATATCCAGCGATTGGTCCTCGATGTGACACCATGGCACTGGAAAATTTAAATCGATTAGAATATATCAGCCGCGTACTCGCGAGCGGCGTCAAAGCGGACAGACCATGACCAGCCAGATCATCCCCGTCGACCCTTTCGACTTCATCATTTTCGGCGGCACCGGCGACCTGTCGGAACGCAAGCTTCTGCCGTCGCTCTACTACCGCCAGCGTGATCATCAATTCTCAGAGCCGACACGCATCATCGGCACGTCGCGCTCGAAGATGAGCGACCAGGAATTCCAGGCCTTCGCCAGCCAGGCGATCTCCGACCACGTCAAGCCGGCCGATATCGACGCCAAGGAGCTGAAGACCTTCCTGGCGCGGCTTTCCTACGTCTCGGCCGATGCGACGACCGGCGCCGGCTTCGACAAACTCAAGAAGGCGATCGGCGAGAGCGAGAGCATCCGCGCCTTCTACCTGGCGGTGGCGCCGGCGCTGTTCGGCGATATCTCGCACAAGCTCAAAGAGCACAAGCTGATCACGCCGAACTCGCGCATCGTGCTGGAGAAGCCGATCGGCCGCGACCTTGCCTCGGCGCGGGCGCTCAACGATCTGGTCGGCGACGACTTCCACGAAAGCCAGATTTTCCGTATCGACCACTATCTCGGCAAGGAGACGGTGCAGAATCTGATGGCGCTGCGCTTTGCCAACGCGCTTTACGAGCCGTTGTGGAACTCCGCCCATATCGACCACGTGCAGATCACCGTCGCCGAGACCGTCGGCCTGGAAGACCGCGTCACCTATTACGACAAGGCCGGGGCGCTGCGCGACATGGTGCAGAACCACATGCTGCAGCTGCTCTGCCTCGTCGCCATGGAGGCGCCGTCGTCGATGGACGCCGACGCCGTGCGCGACGAGAAGCTGAAGGTGCTGCGGGCGCTGAAGCGCATCAACGGCAACGAAGCGCCGAAGCACACCGTGCGCGGCCAGTACCGCGCCGGGGCGTCGGCTGGCGGCCCGGTGAAGGGCTATGTCGAGGAGCTCGGCAAGGACAGCAACACCGAGACCTTTGTCGCCATCAAGGCCGAGATTGGCACCTGGCGCTGGGCGGGCGTGCCGTTCTACCTCAGGACAGGCAAGCGGCTGGCGACCCGGGTCTCGGAGATCGTCATCGAGTTCAAGCCGATCCCGCATTCGATCTTCGGCGACAGCGCCGGGCCGATCTTCGCCAACCAGCTGGTCATCCGGCTGCAGCCCGACGAAGGCGTCAAGCAGTTCATCATGATCAAGGATCCGGGCCCAGGTGGCATGCGGCTGCGCCAGATCTCGCTCGACATGAGCTTCGCGCAATCCTTCGACGGTCGCGCGCCCGACGCCTATGAACGGCTGATCATGGACGTCATCCGCGGCAACCAGACGCTGTTCATGCGCCGTGACGAGGTGGAAGCCGCGTGGAAATGGATCGACCCGATCCAGAATGCCTGGGAAGGCGCCAAGCAGGAAGCGCAGGGCTATACGGCAGGCACATGGGGGCCATCGGCCTCGATAGCGCTGATCGAACGTGACGGGCGGACATGGCACGAGAGCAACTGACCGGCGCCAGCTACAACTGGAACGCTTTCCCCGACCGGCCGCAACTGGCGGCGGCGCTGGCCGCCCGCGTCGCCGATCACCTGACCAAGGCGATCGTCGAGCGCGGCACGGCCGTGCTGGCCGTCTCCGGCGGCACGACGCCGGCAAAATTCTTCGCAGCGCTTTCGGCGACGCCGATTGCCTGGGACAGAGTGATCGTGACGCTGGTCGACGAGCGTTTCGTGCCCGCCTCCTCGCCGCGCTCCAATGCCGGGCTGGTTGCCGCCAATCTGTTGCAGAACGCGGCCAAGGCGGCGCGCTTCGTGCCGCTCTATCATGAGGCATCAGGCATCGAGGATGCAGCGGCATCCGACGATGCCGCACTGCGGGCCCTGCCCTGGCCGCTCGATGTCGTGGTGCTTGGCATGGGGCCGGACGGCCACACCGCCTCGTTCTTTCCCGATGCCGACGATCTGGCAAAACTGCTCGACCCGGCCTCGGACAGGATCATCCTGCCGGTTCATGCGGCTAGTGCGGGCGAGCCGCGGCTGACCCTGACGCTGGCGCGGATCATCGATGCGGGCTTCATCGCGCTGCACATAGAGGGCGAGGACAAGCGCACCGCCTTTGACGGTGCGGTCGCGCCCGGGCCGCGAAAGCCGATCCGTGCCGTACTCGATGCTGCCCCCAGGCCCGTAGAGGTTTTCTGGGCGCCCTGATTTTACGTTTAGTGGTCCCGGCAATGGCGGGAGGATGTTTCCGGGACCTCGCCTGAAAGGACCGATCGCCATGACCGCAAGACGCGACATCGAAGCCATCACGGAGCGCATCCGTCAACGTTCGAAGGCGGGACGTGAACGCTATCTCGGTCGTATCGCCGAGGCGTCGAACCAGACGGCCAACCGGTCGGTGCTGTCCTGCGGCAACCTCGCTCATGGTTTTGCGGTGTGCAGTCCCTCGGAAAAGCTGGCGCTCGGCGCCGACAAGGTGCCCAATCTCGGCATCATCACCTCCTACAACGACATGCTGTCGGCGCATCAGCCGTTCGAGACCTTCCCTGCCCTGATCAAGGACGCCGCGCGCGAGGCCGGCGGCATCGCCCAGGTGGCCGGTGGCGTGCCGGCAATGTGCGATGGCGTCACGCAGGGCCAGCCCGGCATGGAATTGTCGCTGTTTTCGCGCGACGTGATCGCCATGTCGGCAGCGGTCGGCCTGTCGCACAACATGTTCGACGCCGCCGTTTTTCTCGGCGTCTGCGACAAGATCGTGCCCGGGCTGGTGATCGCGGCGCTCACCTTTGGCCATCTGCCAGCGGTGTTCATTCCGGCCGGACCAATGACAACCGGCCTGCCCAATGATGAGAAAGCTAGGGTTCGCCAGCTCTATGCCGAAGGCAAGGCAGGCCGCGCCGAGTTGCTCGAGGCCGAGTCCAAGTCGTATCACGGGCCAGGAACCTGCACCTTCTACGGCACGGCCAACTCCAACCAGATGCTGATGGAAATCATGGGCCTGCATACGCCGGGCGCCTCCTTCGTCAATCCTGGCACACCGCTGCGCGAAGCCTTGACGCGCGAGGCGACGAAGCGGGCGCTGGCGATCACCGCGCTCGGCAATGCCTATACGCCGGTCGGGCGGATGATCGACGAGCGCTCATTCGTCAACGGCGTCGTCGGGCTGCATGCCACCGGCGGCTCGACCAACCACACCATCCATCTCATCGCCATGGCGGCGGCGGCGGGCATTTCATTGACCTGGCAGGATATTTCGGACCTCTCGGAAGCGGTTCCATTGCTGGCGCGCGTCTATCCCAACGGGCTTGCCGACGTGAACCATTTTCATGCCGCGGGCGGGCTCGGCTTCCTGATCCGCGAATTGCTCGACGAAGGCGTCCTGCACGAGGATGTGCAGACGGTGTGGGGCGAGGGCCTGCGGCCCTATGCGGTCGAGGCAAAGCTCGGCGCCGATGGTTCCGTGGTGCGCGAGGCCTCGCCGCAGGCAAGCGGCGACGAAAAGGTGCTGGCGCCATTCCACAAGGCCTTCCAGCCGACGGGAGGCCTGAAGGTGCTGGCGGGCAATCTCGGCCATGCCGTCATCAAGACCTCGGCCGTCAAGCCGGAACGACGCCTCATCGAGGCACCGGCCAAGGTGTTCGACAGCCAGCAGGGCCTGAACGAAGCGTTCAAGGCGGGTACGCTCACCGGCGATTTCATCGCCGTCATCCGCTTCCAGGGTCCGAAGGCCAACGGCATGCCGGAACTGCACAAGCTGACCACCGTGCTCGGCATCCTGCAGGATCGCGGCCAGCGCGTGGCCCTGGTCACCGACGGGCGTATGTCTGGCGCTTCCGGCAAGGTGCCGGCGGCGATCCATGTGACCCCGGAAGCGGTCGAGGACGGGCCGATCGCCCGGATCCATGACGGCGACATCATCCGCCTCGACGCCGATGCCGGCACGCTCGAAGTGTTGGTGCCGGGGACGGAGTTCGCGCTGCGCCGCACCGCCGAAGCCGATCTCATCGGCAACGAGTTCGGCTTTGGCCGCGAGCTTTTCGCCGGGTTCCGGCAGTTGGTTGGCCGCGCCGACCACGGCGCCAGCGCTTTCGGAACGGCTTGAGCTTTCTGATTTCCAAATAAAAAAGGGCGGCCTTGAGCCGCCCTTTTTTATCCTGCTGGATTCTACTGGACTTTAAGCTCGGTCCGCTCGCCGGCCTTCACCGTGAAGGGCGTCTCCTTGTCGGCCTTGTCGGTGGTGAAATTGGTCACAAGCGCGTAGTCGCCCGCTGCCAGCGTCGTCTGCATCTTCTCTCCATAGGCGTAGGTGACCTGCTTGCGCTCGCCCTGGAGGTTCTTCTTGGCCTCAAAGATCTTGAAGCCGTCCGCGCCTGGCGCGTCGACCGCCAGGACGCCCGCGTTCAGTATCACGCTGACATCGGTCATCTGCCCGACCGTGACACTGAAAGGCTGTTCAGTGGACACAGCCTGCACATCGACGCCCATCACATAGTCGCCCGGAGGCAGATCGAACTGGCTGTCGGGGCCGTAGGCATAGGTCACCTGATCGCGCGTGCCGTCGAGCTTCTTGGCCGCCTTGTAGACCTTCCAACCCACATCGGTTTCGGCCTTCTCTCCGCCCTGGGTGTAGAAGGCGTTGGCCTTGGCCTTGCCGACGCCGACAATCATGTCCTTGTCGACAACCTGGCCGGCGACAAGCTGCATGGTCTCGCTCACCTCGCCGGCTCCCAGCTTCACGGTGACCTTGGTCTCGCCGGCCGGAACGACGAACTTGACCTCGCCGTAGTTGCTGTCAGACGTGCCGCCGGGATAGGCGATGCTGATCTGCGCATTCCGGTCGACATCGGCGCCGGGCGCCGGCCGGGCGTGGATGGAGAGTTCCGCGGCGTTCAGGTTGAGCGCCAGTTCTGTTGCCTTGTCCGCCGTCAGCGAGACCTTCTGCTCGGCCTTGGCGCCGCCGCTGGTGGCAACGACGATGTAGTTGCCAGCGGGAACGTGGAACTTGATAGTGTTGTAGCCGTAGTTGACATTGTCTCCGCCGACACCCTTTGCATCGTCCTTGAAGACTTCATAGTAGACGTCGATCTTCGGCACCTCGCCGCCCTCTTTCAAGAACGCTTGCGGGATGAGATTGTAGTCGACCTCGGCCGCTTTCGGGGCGGGCGCGGGAGCAGGCGCCGGTTCGGGTGCTGGCGCGGGAGCCGGGGCTGGTGCCGGCGCTGCGACGGTTTCGACCAGCGCTTCCTGCAGCGCCTTCTCGTCGGAGGCCTGGATGTACTTGCCGCCCGTGTTTTCGGCAAGGCAAGCGATCTGCTTGCCTTCGTCAGCGGTCAGGCCGAAGCCGACGACGTCGGCGGTGAAGTCGACGCCGGACGCCTCGAGTTCCTTGCCAAGCGCACAGGGGTCGCCGCCGCAGGTTTCGAGCCCATCGGTGATGAGGACGACGGTCGCCTTGTCCTCGGTGTATTTCAGCGCTTCGGCCGCCTGCTTGACGGCCGCCGTCAGCGGCGTCTTGCCGAGGAATTTCAGACTGTCGGCGGCATCCGTGATGGCGCTTGCCGAGCCCGCCTGGGGCGGCACGATCAGCTGGATGTCGTCACAGCTGCCTTTTTCGCGATGACCATAGGCCATGAAGCCGATTTCGTCGTCGGCGGGCACCGATTGAAGCACGGTCCTCAGCGACTCCCGGGCGATTTCAAGCTTGGGCTTGCCGTCGATCTGCGCCCACATCGAGCCGGAAGCGTCGAGAATGATGATGACCTTGTTTGCGGCAAAGCCGAACGTCGTCATGGAAAACAGGAGGATCGCCGCAGCGACGCCCCGCGCAAATACCGCCATCGAAATCTCCTGAGTTAGCCCCCTAGTCCGCACAGGGAAGCTATTTGACGCCGCGTCAGGACACAAGCCCGGGCGCAGCCATCACGTTCAGAGGCCCTGAGCGGGAACAGAGCCTTCGTGCCGGGCAGCGGGCGTCCCGAGCCTAGACCGGAGTCCGGCTCAGTAGGTGGTGCGGCGCTCTTCCGAGGGCGGCCTGCCAAACTGCAGCCGGTAGCTCTGGGCAAAATAGGAATGCGAGGTGAAGCCGGTCGCAATCGCCACGTCGAGGATTGGCATGTTGGTCTGGCGCAGCAATTCGCGCGCCCGCTCCAGCCGCAGTCGCATGTAATAGCGGCCAGGCGTGACGTTGAGGTGGCGCAGGAACAGACGCTCCACCTGGCGCACCGAAAGGCCGGCCGATTTGGCGAGCTGCACCGCCGACAGCGGCTCGTCGAGATGGTCGGCCATCAGTTCGACGATGCGCCTCAGCTTCTCCGACTTGCCGGTCAGGTCGCGTTCCGGCCCGACGCGCTGGCGGTCGCCGGCCGAGCGGATGCGCTCGTGCTGGAACTGGTTGGCGACGCCATTGGCGAGGTTCGAGCCGAAATCGCCGCGCACGATCTCCAGCATCAGGTCGATCGAGGTGGTGCCGCCGGCGCAGGTGTAGCGCTTGCGGTCGATCTCGAAGACATTGCCGGTGCAGTTGATGTCGGGAAAGCGTTCCATGAAGCCGGCGCGGTTTTCCCAATGGATGGTGCAGCGGTAGCCGTCGAGCTGGCCGGCCTCGGCCAGCAGGTAGGACCCGACCGACAGCGCGCCGAGCGCGTTGCCGCGCCGGCCCCAGCTGCGCAGGGCAGCCAGAACCTTGCTCTTGCCGGGGAATTCCGTCGTCAGGCCAACCGAGACGAAGAGGATGTCGACCGGCGGCAGGTCGGCGACGGCATAGTCGATCTTGAGCGGCAGGCCGTTGGACGCCATCACCGGATCGCCGTCGGCCGACACCGTGGTCCAGCCATAGAAATCGCGGCCGAGCAGTCGGTTCGCCGAGCGGAAGGTGTCGATCGCGGCGGCCAGCGAGAACATGGAAAACTTGTCGACCAGCAGGAAGGCGAACTGCCGGCCACCTTGAACGGGATCACTCGTGACCGGCCGCTCCGGGGAAATGGTGGGGTTCGGCAAAACTGGCGCTTTCAGGGTCAACCCGGGCTTCAGAAGGAGGGCCGCTTCAATCCGGCCGCAAGGTAGGCGGAAGCTAACGTATTGGCCATCAGCATGGCAATGGTCATCGGCCCGACACCGCCAGGCACCGGCGTGATGGCGCCAGCGACCTTGGCCGCCTCGGCATAGGCGACATCGCCGACGAGGCGCGACTTGCCCTCGCCCTTCTCGGGTGCGGGAATGCGGTTGATGCCGACATCGATGACGGTGGCGCCGGGCTTCACCCAATCCCCCTTGATCATTTCCGGCCGGCCGACGGCGGCGACCAGGATGTCGGCCGTGCGGGCAAGCGCCGGCAGGTCCTTGGTGCGGCTGTGGGCGATGGTGACGGTGCAGTTGGCGGCAAGCAGCAGATTGGCTATCGGCTTGCCGACGATGTTGGAGCGGCCGACAACGACCACGGCGAGGCCGGACAGGTCCTTGCCGCGCACGCGCTCGATCAGAAGCATCGAGCCGGCCGGCGTGCAGGGAACGAAGGCCGTGTCGAGTTCGCCGGTGCCGAGCTTGCCGACATTGATGAAATGGAAGCCGTCGACGTCCTTCTCCGGCGCGATGGTCTGGATGATCTTGCCGGCATCGATATGGGCGGGCAGCGGCAGTTGCACCAGAATGCCGTTGATCGCCGGATCGGCGTTGAGCTCGCCGATGATCTTGAGCAGCGCCTCCTCGGAGGTCTCGGCCGGCAGCGTGTGCTGGAGCGAATGAAAGCCACATTCCTTGGCGGTGCGCGACTTGGACGCGACATAGACCTGGCTCGCGGGATCCTCGCCGACGATGACCACGGCGAGACCGGGCTTGGCCTTGCCCTTGGCGACCAGCTCGGCGGTCAGCGTCTTGACCGTCCGCACCACGTCCTCGGCAACGCTCTTTCCATCAATCACTTCGGCCATGAACCATCCTCAACACTGTTTTGCCCATCGCCGCTTTCGACAACACAACGCGGCGTCATCGGCAACATGTAGCGCGGCATTGTCACGAAAATTCCGGCACGCAATCCCGCCAAAGCGCCGTCCCATGCCGTTTACGCGAAAACCGGGATGGTTTTGTTCGGCCTCGGCAACCTAATTTGTGGCTCAGAAGTAGCGGCGGCGGGTGCGGCTTTCGGTGAGTTCGCGAACAGCCTCGCGGAATTCGCGCAGGCTGGCGCGAATTTCCTCGATCGGCGCCTGTTCGGCGCTTTCCTCGACCGGCGAAGGCTCAGCCGGTGGCTGGGCTGGATAGGCCGATGGTTGCGGCGGAGCGGGCTGCGGATATGGCACATGCCCGGCATAGGGCGCCATGCCCTGGGCATAGGGGGAACCTGCCGGCGGCTGTGGCTGCCAAGGCTGCATCTGCGGATAACCCGCCTGCTGTGCAGGAGGATAGGGCGGCGGAGCCGGATAGATGGGCGGCGGCATCAGGGGCGACCGCGACGGCGGCCCCATCGGCTGGGAATAAGTGGCATCGAAGCCTGGCTGGAAAGGCGGCCGTGCATAGTCCGACACCCGAGGCATGAAGGCGGAATCCGGGTTCGGGACGCCGGAGGGCATGGCAGCATCCGCCGGCCGCGTGTTTCCACCAAAGGCGGCGAACTCGCTGTCGTCGTCCGCCTCTGTGGACGGCTTGCGGGATACGGCGTTGCGCAGCTTCGCCATGAGCGCGGCGATACGCCCAGGCCGTTCGACGGGAGCGGCTTCGGCCTGTGCCAAGGGCGGTGGTGATGCAGGCGGCGATGCAGGTGGTGGCGGCGCCGGGGGCATCGGCGCTGCCGGCATTGGCGGCGCGGGCGACGGTGCTGCCCGGAATGCCTGCTCCTCGAGAGGCGCCTTGCGCTCACGGCGCGAGCGCGAGTTCGCGGTCTCGCGCAGGCTCTCATAGGCTCCACGCATGGCGCCAAGGCCGACACCAGAGGCAAAGCCGAGCAGCAGGCCGGCAAGTGCCATCAAGGCGCGCGACGGCCCCTTCGCCTCGAGCGGCGCAAACGCCTTGGAGATCACGTTCATATTGGCGGTGTTGATGTCTTTCTGCTCGCCGGTCTCCTTGGCGCGCAGCAGATATTGTTCGTAGACGGAGCGCTTGGCAGAGGCCTCACGCTCCAGTTCGCGCATCGACACCAGATCGTTGTTGACGTCGCCGCTGCGGACCTTGAGCTGGGCAAGGCGGGAGGAGAGATCCTGTTCGAGCTGGACGGCGCGTTTCAGGTCGACCTGCAGCGAGGAGGCGATGCGGCGCAATTCTCCAGCGATGCGGTCGCGCGCGCCGGCGATCTGTGCGTTGAGCGCCTGGAGTTCGGGATGGCGCGGGCCAAGCCGGATGGCGGCACGGTCCGCCTCCTGCTTGAGCGTCGCGTATTGCGAGCGCAGATCGCTCATCGTGTTGGAGTTGATCTCTTCCGGCAAGGTGCCGGAGAGAACCGAATTGACGTCGATCGAGCGCGCTGATGCCGCCCTTGCATTGAGTTCCAGTGTGCGGGCGCGGGCAACCGAGAGCTGCTCGTTGAGCTTCAGCATCTCATCGTCGCTGATCAAATGGCCCTGTGCATCGACAAGATCGTGCGAGGCTCTGAACTCCTCGACCTTGCGCTCGGCCACCTCGACGCCTTTGCGCAGTTCATCGAGCCTTGCCGTCAATTCATCGGTGGCGCGGCCGGCGGTGTCCGACTGAATCTGACCAAAGGTCTGCAGGAACACGTCCGTCATCGTGTTGGCGATGAGGGCCGATTTCTCGCCATTCTGCGTGATCGCACTGACGGTGATGACGAAAGTCTTGCCGCCGCGCTCGACCGAGAGGCTTTCGGCCAGGTTGCCGACGGCAAGCGCGCGGCGGCGAACCTCGTCGGCACCGCTCGGGCTATCCTGGTGCGGAAGAATCGAGCGAATGAGAGACCTGATGCCAAGGCCGCCGGCACCCTGGCCATTGAACTCCGGATCATTGCTCAGGTTGAGCTTGTCGACGACCTTGTTCAAAACCGTGCCCGATGTCAGCACCCTGACCTGGTTTTCGACGATGGCAAGCGTGGCGTCGGAGGCGACGACATTCTGGGTGAGGTCGCGGTCGGTGAGCTTGAGGTCGCGCGGATCGACGATCAGTTCGGCGGTGGCTTCATATTTTTTCGGCGTCGACAGCGCGATCGCTATGCCGAGCCCGGCACCGATCAAGGTGGTCGTGATGATCAGCAGCTTCGACCTGGCAATGCCGCGCACCACCTGCATCGGATCGATCAGCGGCTTCCACTGCTGATCGTCCCTGTGATCGCCAAAGGGCGCATTCGCTTCGCCCTCATAGCGGGGTCCAGAGGTCTCATGAGACCGAGCGCTGCCGGACGGTTCTTCAGCGGCCGAGCGTGCGTACGGCGTGGCCGGCGGCAGATCGCTGGTGCCGATGTCGTCCTGCGAGCGCCAAGCGTCATCCTGTGTAGCCGCTTGCGGCTGCTCATCCGACTGGAACCGCTCTGTTCCGGCGGCAGCGGATGGCGTTGGGTTCGCCCGCGCCTCACGCCGTGAACGGGCAAGGCGATGGCGCGTGGCGGCATCCTCGCGCCAGGCCGAATCTGCCCGGTCCCCTATCGAGACCAGGGACGCGTCATCCTCACCGCGCATGGCCTGGCCGAGCGCCAGCAATGAACGCTCGCGCCTCCAGTCTTCACGGTTTTCCCTGTCGACCATTGTCTTGGAGCTTCACTCTTTGGCCGCTTGGCAGCGGCGGTCGGCCAATCGTTAAGTCACGCTAAACAAGCATAGGAAACAAAAGGTTAATTTCGGCAGGCCGGCGGGTAAGCTTTTCATAACCTCACGGGCGGGAATTTCAGCGCATCCGGACCTCAAAACGGCACGTTAAGCTTTGCCGCCTATGGCTTGCCCAGCAATGACCGAGGCTCGCGGCATACCGCAAAGGCGGACTTTCGCCCGGATCGGCACTTTCGTGGCCGAACGACGGGGGCTGGTGCGCGACTATTTTTCGGCGATCAGCGGCGCCGGCGGGCGACTGGTGTTTTCGCTGGCCTATTTCATCGCGCTCGCCAACACACTGTCCATCTCCGAATTCGGCATGTTCGCCACCGCGTCGGCGGCCGGTGTGATGCTGTCGCGGATCCTGGCCTTCGGTTTCATCTCGGCGCTCTATCGCACCGCCACCATCCGCCCCAATCTGATCGGCACCTTCACAGCCGGCTTCCTGCTGCTCGGCATCGTCTCGCTGCCGTTGCTGGCCGCGGCCTCGTTCGGCGTCTACCTGATCTTCTTCGCCGGCACGGTGCCGCTGTCGGTGTTTTCGGCGATCGTGTTTGCCGAAGCGCTGTTGTGGCGGCCGGTGGAGGTGGCGCTGATCGTCAACAACGGGTTGGGCAAATTCGGCCGCGCCGCCGTGCTGGCGATCCTGGCCACGGCGCTGCGGGCGCTGGGCGCGGTGCTGTTCATGCTCTCGGCCCAGCACAGCATCTGGATCTGGTCATGGTTCTATATCGGCGCCAATGCCGCCTCGCTGGTTCTGGCTTTCGGCTGGTTCTATCCGCGCCAAAGACTGCGGCTGCGCATCGAGCTTTATCTCAGGCGACTGGCGGATTCCCTCTACGTGGCCGGCGCCGAAATCCTGTTCTACCTGCAATCGGAATTCGACAAGCTGCTGGTGCTGGCGATCGGCGGTCCGCATCTGGCCGGTATCTATGCCATCATCATGCGGCTGGTCGACCTGACCGCGATCCCGATCCGCACCTTCTCGATGATGCTGGTGCAACGCATGATGCGCGCGCCGGACCTGTTGTCGCGGCTGACGGTCAAAAGCGGCATCGAGGGTGGCGTCTTCCTGGTTTCGACGCTGGCGCTGCTGGCGCTTGGCATCGTGCTGCATTTCTTCCCCAACGCGCTCGGCAGGAATGTCTCCGAGGCTGCACCGCTGGTGGCGCTGGCGATCTGCGTTCCGGGATTGCGCAATCTGGTCGAGTACCAGGCCGAGTTGCTGTTCGCGCGCGGGCAGACGCTGGTACGCGCGATCAACCTCGGCTTGCTCGCCGGACTGAAGGGGCTGTTGCTGACTTATGTGCTGACGACCATCACTGACACGCCGACGTTGGTGCTCTCGCTCAACGTCGTTTTCCTGCTGCTCTATCTTGCCTCGATGCTGCTGACCTATTCGGCGCTGCGCAGGCCGGCCAAGCCGATCTAAGACTACGAGGATTGAAGTCCGATGAGGCGGCGGATGCGGCCGATATCGGTGCCGATGAAGGATTGCATGCCGATCGCCACCTGCTCCGGCGCCATGCCGGCAACGAAGCGGCGGAACTCATCGTCCGACAACGCCTCGCCCGTCCAGTGGACGCGGCAGAATTCCTCCGAACCGTGGAAGTGACCGGCACCGTCGAGCACATCGTCGACATAGCGGCCATAGATCATGCATTCGGAGAATTTGCGCGCCGAGCCAACAACCTCGACCCAGTCGCGGCCATGCACCTTCTCGATTTGTCCGCACATGGCAAGCACGGTGTCGCGGCGCCAGGCGATCAGCGTCGAAATATAGTCGTGGGTCGATGTGCGGGACGGGTCGATGCCGAGTGCCGAACCCGCATTGCGCGACCAGATGCGATGTTCGTCGTGACCGTCATCCGCCAGCACGCCGTCGCGGCGGAACAGCCGCGCCTTGCCATCGCGCCAGAAGGCGGTGCAGTCGAACGGCTTGAGGAAAGCAACGTCGGAATCGCAGAAGACCAGAACGTCTTCCCTGGCATGCGCCGCGATGGCGATGCGGCGCAGTTGCTGCACGTGCCAGCCGCGCAGCGGTTGCGTCTTCAGGCTGAGCCAGACACGCCGGCGAAACAGGCTGAGCGGATCGTCGAAAGCACGCAGCCAGCGCGGCAGCAGGTCTCGTTCATCGACGACAGTGCGCCGGCTGGTTTCCAGTTGGCGGAAAAGCGCGACGTCGCGATGTTCGACCAGGATGTAGTGGTGCGCGGCGCCCGAGACATGCCGGTCGAGGGTCTCGCACAACAGCCGGCAGCGCTCGAAATCCGGCGCGTAGCTTGCCGTCACCACTGCCGCCGTCGGCGTCTTCGACAACAGGCCGGGGCCGGCAAGGGCGTCTGGAACGAACCGCTTGTTCAACGGAGATCTCCGTCCGTTTCGGCTCCATGCGACCATCTCTGCTTGACGACCCGCCACAGGAAAACAGGATTGCCGACCACGTAACGGCGCCAGAGCCGGCCCGGCTCGACCGCCAGCCGGAACAGCCATTCCAGGCGCAGGCGGCGCATCCACAGCGGCGCGCGCGGCACCGAGCCGCTCAGGAAGTCGAGCAGCGCGCCGACCGCGACCGGCATGGTGCAGTGGCGTTCGTCGATGTGGCGCGCGATCCACAGTTCCTGGCGCGGCACGCCCATGGCGACCAGCAGCATATCAGGCCGCAGCGCCGCGATCCGGCCGATGATCTCCGGCTCCTGTTCGGCGGAGAAATAACCGTCATGAATGACCACGAAATTGTGCTGCACGGCAAGGGCGGCCAGCTTGACCGACGCCGCCTCGGCGTTGACACGCGTCGCGCCGAGCAGCCCGACAGTCAGCGGCCGCGTCGAGGCCTGCAGGAAGGCTGGCACGAAATCGGTGCCGTTGAGATTGTCCGGAAACGGCGCGCCGTAGAGAAGCTGCGCAGCGAGATCGACGCCGATGCCATCCGGCAGGATCAGGAAGTCGTCGAGCGCCTCGGCGAAGACCGGATCGGTCCAGGCGATGTTGGCGTTGTGGGCGTTGAGGAAACTGACTTTGGTGAAGCGACGCTCGGCAATCAGGCGGTTCAGCAAGGCGATGGCATCGTCCCAGCGGATGGCGAGCACGGAGATGCCGAGGATGGTCTTCAAGCTGTCGAGCCCGAACACGGCGCGGGCGTTGTGCATATTCATGCAAACACCTCCTGCCTGACGCCCCCGAGTTTTTCCAAGCCGAGCCGGATGGCGGCATCGAGCGCCTTGATCTGCTGGCGATGGAACGCGCCGCCGTCGACGTCCCGGACGTCGGCCGCGGCGGCCTCCAGGGCCCTGGCGAAATCGACCGGGTCGTCGGCGACGACGCAATTGTCGGGCCGATGGTCAATGCCGCGCAGCGAACGGCTGGTGGCGACCGATGGCAGGCCGAGCTCGAAGGTCTCGATGGTCTTCAATTGCACACCGCTGCCGGCGGTGCTGATCAGCGGGATGACGGCCGCGCCGCAGACGAAATCCCTGGCATCCGGGACACGGCCGACAAACTCGACGCCCGGATGCGCCGAAGTGACGCCAGAAGGCATATGGCCTGCAATGCGGATGCGGAAATCGGGCCGCAGACGCGGCACCACCTTGCCCAGGAACCAATCGAGGCCGATGCGGTTCGGCTGCCAGGTCCAGGTGCCGATCAAAGCGGCGTCATAGCCGATCCGGCGCGGGCCTTTCCGGGTTGGCGCTTTGGCACCGGTCACCAGCGGCAGCACCGCCGAGCGGTCGGCGGCAGCGACGCCAAGTGCCGCACGGTCTTCCTCGGCCAGCGTGAAGACAAAGCGCGCGCGGCCGCAGAGACGCTCTTCCACGACCTTGAGCAGCCTTGCCTCGCGGCGGAACAGCAGGCGCTGGAAGAGGCCGCCGGCGGCAGCCGCGTTCTCCTCCGCCGAGAGATGCTCGACATTATGGGCGACGAAGATCGAAGGCTTGTCTTCGAAGAGCTTTTCGAAGGCGCCGGCGAACTGCACGGAATTCAGCACATAGCCATCGAACGGGCCGGCCTGTTCGAGAGCCTCCTGAACATCGCGGTCGGACACCGCGCGCAGCTTGACCGACGCGAAGGTGAGGCCTGAGAACACCGCCTTGCCGACCCAGGCGAGCTTTTGCAGCGTAGAGGCACTTTCGGTGCGGACATCGATGGCACCCAGCACCACGGTGTTTTCGAGGTCGGTCGCAGCTTTTCCCGGCCAAATGAAGCCGATCACCGTGACGCGCGCGCCGGCGCGCCGCAAACCAGCGATGATCGCAGCGTTGGCGATCTCGTAGCCCGAGGTGAGAGCACCGTCGGGCACGATCGATGTGGCGAACAGCAGATGCATCTCACCTATCCTGTGGTGTAGCCGGTAGCAAAGCGCGGTGAACCCTTGATTAAGCGAGCACATTCAACGCCCGAAAGCCCGTGCCTGAGGGGCCTCTCCGTGCAAGGTGATTAACGAAACCTTATCACCGTGGTGCTACCAGAACGCGACTCACCATGTGGCTGGACACGGATGATCCCTTTGCCATCGGATAGTTCGGTATCGATTGCTGGACGGTCTCCCCGGCTCGACGTGGAGGCTGTCGAGGCGGTCGTCACCTTGCCGACCTTCAAGCGGCCCGAACAGGTGCTGGACACGCTGGCGTCGCTCAGCGCGCAGCAGACCGGCAGGCGCTTTGCCGTGATCGTCATGGAGAACGAAGCGGACGCGCGTGAAGGCGCCAAGGCGGTGCTGCCGCTGTTCGAGCGCGGCGAGATGCCGGGCATGGTCATCATCGCGCATGAGCGCGGCAATTGCAGCGCCTACAATGCCGGCTGGCAGACAGCGATCCTGCATTTCCCGAACTTCAGGCATTTGCTGGTCATCGACGATGACGAGATCGCCGATCCGCACTGGCTGGAACGCATGTGCGCGGCTGCCGAAACGCTCGGCGCCGATATTGTCGGCGGTCCGCAGGTGCCGGTCTTCGCCGATCCCGCCCATGCCAAATGGGCCGAGCACCCTGTCTTCGCGCCGCCCTACCGGGAGACGGGACGCGTGCCGGCGCTCTATTCGTCCGGCAATCTCCTGGTCGGCCGCAACGTGCTGGTCGCCATGGGGCCGCCCTTCCTCGACCTCAGATTCAATTTCATGGGCGGCGGTGATTCCGACTTTCTCAGCCGGTCGGCGCAAAGGGGCTTTGTGCTCGGCTGGTGCGCCGAGGCCAAGGTGCGCGAAACCGTTCCGGCGCGGCGCGTCGAGGCCGACTGGATCCGGGCCCGCAGCCTGCGCAACGGCGTCATCTCGACACTGGTCGAAAAGAAGAAACGCGCGGGCACGCCACTGGCCGGCGCCAGAGTGTTCGCGAAGAGCCTGGCGTTGCTTGCCGCAGCGCCGCTTCGCGGCCTGATCCGGCTGGCGCGGACAGGATCGCCGGCGATCGCCATCTACCCCGTCCATGTGGCGCTCGGCCGCGTGATGGCCGAATTCGGATATGCCAATGAGCAGTATCGCCAGCCCGAGAAAAACTGAGCGCGCCCCGCTCAGCGACGCGTTCACGCGCGACGGCGTGGCGACCGCGATCGCCGCGCTGCTGTTCACCGTCATCATGGTGTCCTTCCGCCCGTTCCAGCCGGCTGGCGCCGAGCTCACCGGCGACGGCGGCGACATCGTCAACCAGCTCGGCTTCGGCTCGCTTGGCGCCGTTTCGATCTTCTCGCTGATGGCCTTTGCCGATCCGCGCATCGTGCGCTCGCTGCTCAGCCCGTCCTGGGTGCTGATGCTGGGTTTCTTCTTCCTGTCGGTGGTGCTGGCGACCGACCCGCCCTCGGCCATGCGTGCCGCGTCTTTCACCATGATCGGCATCCTGACGATGGCGACGATCCTGGCGCTGCCGCGCGATGCCGAATCCTTTTCGAAAGTCATCATCTTCACCGCGGTCGTGGTCATGGGCCTTTCCTATCTCGGCCTCATCGTCTTTCCGCACGAGGCGATGCACACGGCCGATTCCCAGGAACCCGAACATGCCGGCCTGTGGCGCGGCGTGTTCACCCACAAGAACATCGCCGGCCCGATCATGGCCTGCTTCAGTTTCGCGGGCCTCTATCTCTACCGGCGCGGGCAGCGCTGGTGGGGCGCTGGCATCTTCTGCGCGGCGATGATCTTCATGCTGCACACCGGTTCCAAGACGACGGCCGGCCTGGTGCCGTTCTCGATCCTGATCGTGGTGCTGCCGAGCCTGATGGGCATGCGGCTCGGCACGCCGATCCTGTTTGCGCTGGCAATCATCGCCACGGCGGTCGGCACGCTGGGCATCGTCTTCCTGCCACCGGTCAAACATCTGGCGGCGATCTATTTCCCCGACATGACCTATACCGGCCGCACGACGCTGTGGGAGTTCGCCGGCTCGATGCTGGCGAAGAAGCCGTGGACCGGCTACGGCTATGAGAGCTTCTGGGGCACGCCGCTGCTCCTCAACCAGGACCAGCCCTTCGACCGGCCGTGGGACATCAGGACTATCGTGCACGGCCATGACGGCTATCTCGACATTGCCGTGCTGATGGGCATCCCGGCCCTTTGCGTGGCGGTCTACACTTTCCTCATCGCGCCGCTGCGCGACTACATGCGCATTCCGCTGCGCCGAGAAAACATCTTTCTCGGCGACTTCTTCATGATGGTGGTGCTGTTCACCGCGCTCAACGCTTTCCTCGAAAGCTTCTTCTTCCATCGCGGCGACCCGGTCTGGCTGTTCTTCGTGCTCGGCGTGCTTGGCCTGAGGCAAGTGTCGCTGCGGCCGATCGCGGTGCGTGGCTCCGATCGCGATGCGCGATCTTCCCGCACGGTCTGACGGGGCTTCCCCAGGGAAGCGCGAGCGTCTATGTCAGGGCCTTCTTCTGGAGGGCTCCAATGACGATCAGGCTTGTTCTCGCCGGCTGCGGCAATATGGGTTACGCCATGCTCTCGGGCTGGCTGAAATCCGGCAAGCTCGCGCCATCGGCGGTTTTCGTGGTCGAGCCCAACACCGATCTGCGCCAGCGCGCCGCCGCACTCGGCTGTACCACGGCTGCTGACGCCAGCGACATTCCGGCAGACGCCGTGCCTGATCTCGTCGTCATCGCGGTGAAGCCCCAGGTGATCCGCGAGGTGACGGCCGCCTACAAGCGTTTCGGCGACGGCCGCACCACCTTTGTCAGCATCGCCGCCGGAACGCCCGTGGCGACCTTCGAGCAGATCCTTGGCAACAGCGCGCCGATCGTGCGCTGCATGCCCAACACGCCCGCGTCCATCGGCAAGGGCATGATGGTCGTGTTTTCCAACCCGCTCGTGTCCGATGATACAAAGCGTTTCGTCGCCGACCTGCTGTCGGCCAGCGGCGAAGTGGCCACCATCGACGACGAAGGCCTGATGGATGCGGTGACCGCCGTGTCGGGATCGGGACCGGCCTACATCTTCCATTTCATCGAAGCGCTGACTGTCGCCGCGGAGAAGTCGGGCCTGCCGGCGGCGACCGCCAGGCTCCTCGCCATGCAAACCGTCTACGGCGCTGCCTCGCTCGCCGCCGAAAGCGGCGAGGACCCTGGCGTGCTGCGCCAGCAGGTGACCAGCCCCAACGGCACGACGGCGGCGGCGCTTGGTGTGCTGATGGGCGAGGACCGGCTGACCAGTCTGCTCACGCAGGCAGTAGAGGCGGCGCGGCTGCGGTCGATCGAGTTGGGGAAGTAAGCCTTAGTTCGTTTCGTACAGCATCTCGTCCTGCAGCCGGCGCAAGGCGAACAGCCTCGTCGTCTGGTCGGGCGCGGCATTGTCGGCGGTCAGCAATTCGCCTTTCCTGACCGGTTTCAGCACCTTGCCGCCCTCGATCAGGCCTACCGGGACGGCGCGCTGGGCGCGGGCTTCGCCGACGGTCATGGTCCAAGAGCGGTAGCAGGTCTCGCCGATCGCATCGAAGGTCTCGCCAGCCGCCAGATCCCGCTTGGCGACCGCGCAGACCTCGGCGACCGGCCTGGGCAGCGGCACCATGTCGGGCTTGCCGAACAGCACGATGCGGGCGGCGGTCAGCGGCACTTCCAGCGAGGTCAGATGGTACGGCCGAAACAGGCTGTAATAGGGACCGTGGCCGATATGCAAATCGTCCATGCGCTCGATGATGCGCGGATGCGTTGCCTCGACGATGACGAAGACACCGGGCGCGACACCCTTGCCGATGGTGTAGTCGACGACGCCCTTTTTCAGCAACAGCCCGCCGTCCTCGCGCGGAATCAGCACCTTGACGAGGTCGTCGCGGTCGGCCTTGGGGCCGTGCATGCCGGGCACGTCGGGCACCAGACCGGTGGCGTTGGCGATGGCGCACATCTCGACCATCGTCTTGGAGCCATCGACGAACTCGACCAGCATGCGCGGGTTCATGTTGCGGCGGATTGCTTCCTCGCGATAGTCGTC
This sequence comes from Mesorhizobium kamtschaticum, assembly GCF_056174585.1. Classification (NCBI taxonomy): domain Bacteria; kingdom Pseudomonadati; phylum Pseudomonadota; class Alphaproteobacteria; order Hyphomicrobiales; family Phyllobacteriaceae; genus Mesorhizobium; species Mesorhizobium kamtschaticum. The sequence goes on from NZ_CM149691.1 coordinate 7,006,206, forward strand.
GGGCATGGCGTCATGGTTGAGCGGATTGTTCTTGCCCTTGCCGGCCGAGACGATGGTTAGCCCAAGCGCGGACGCGAACTCGATCAGTTCCATGCAGCTCGACGGCTCGTCGCCGGCGCCGACCGAATAGACGACGCCAAGCCGGTCGGCCTGCTGCTTCAGATAGCAGCCGATGGTGACGTCGGCCTCGACATTCATCATCACCAGATGCTTGCCATGCTCCATCGCCGACAGGCAGAAATCGGCGGCGACACCGGGTTTTCCCGTGGCGTCGATGACAACGTCGATCAATGGATTGGTGACCAGCATCTCGTTCGAGGTGATGGCGATTTTTCCGGCCTCGATCGCCGCCGTGACTTTCGACGCGGTGTCGGCTTCGACTGCCATCGCTTCATCGCCATAGGCAATGCGAATGGCGTCACGGGCGGTGTGAGGGCGCCGTGTGGAAACGGCGCAAACCGAAATGCCAGGCATCAGCATGCCTTGCGTGACGAGGTCTGTGCCCATTTCGCCCGAACCGATGACACCGATGCGTACCGGGCGGCCCTCAGCGGCACGCTTGGCGAGATCGCGGGCAAGGCCGGTCAAGGCGACATTGGTCATGCGGATGTCCACAGCTTCTTGATTTGCGGCCGGATTAGCAGGGACCGGTCGCGTGTGCCAATGAAACCGCTCGCGGGTGGCGATTCCCGGCAAAAATGCCCCGGGAAAAGCGGCTTCGCCTTAGCCGATTGGCCCAAAGGGTTGCCAATTGACATTGCTGTGAACAGCCTCAATAAAACATTCGTTTGCTGACAAAGGCAAATGTTCATTGGGACGAACGCTCGGAGGGGCATTCGTTTCGCGGCAATCTGGGGAGTGCCTTTGCGCCGAGGCGGCGGCAAAGGCGTTGGATGAGATCAAGGAGCATTGCGAAGCGTAGGCTCGCGGCTCCAGGGGAGGAAGAATGGATACTGTTCTCGCTGGCCTCAAGGGGGCCATCGACACGCTCGGCGCGACAATCCTGCTGCCGATCGTCATTTTCATCATAGCCGTGGTTTTGGGAGCCAAGGTCAGCAAGGCCTGCCTTGGCGACGTCGCCGATCGACGTGAACATCAGCCCGAGCACGAGGTTGATACCGATAAAGGCGACGCCGATGGTGACGGCGGCGCGAAAGGGGTCATTCCGGTCGGCATCCTGGTCAATATCGTGCTGTTGCTGACGCGCATGACGCGCACGCTGAATGTCGATGTCTGGAATTTCTGGCACTTCGCCTTTGTCGGCTCGCTCGTTGTCGCCGCGACCAACAATCTGGCTTACGGCATTGCCATCGCTGCCCTGGTCGCAGCACTGTCGCTGCTGTTCGCCGACTGGTCGGCACGCGCGGTGCAGCAGTTCTACGGCGTGCCCGGCATTTCGGTGCCGCATCTCGCCTCGGCGCAGATCCTGCCGATCGCCATCATCCTGAACTGGATCATGGACCGTATCCCCGGCATCAACCGCATCAACATCAACACCGAAACCATCGAGCGTCGCTTCGGCGTGTTCGGCGAACCGGTGGTGCTTGGCCTGATCATCGGCCTCGTGCTCGGCGCCATCGCCTTTTACAATGCGGGCGATCTCAGTGTGGTGCTGGCCAAGGTGCTGGGCACCGGCATGACGCTTGCCGCCGTGATGCTGCTGCTGCCACGCATGGTGAAGATCCTGATGGAAGGATTGATCCCGGTTTCCGACGCTGCGCAGGAATTCGTGCGCAAGCGCACCGGCGACCGCGAGCTTCTCGTCGGCCTCGATTCGGCGATCCTGATCGGCCATCCGGCCGCGATCTCGTCGTCGCTGATCCTGGTGCCGATCGCGATCATCCTGTCGGTGATCCTGCCGGGCAACCGCGTCATCCTATTCGCCGACCTGGCGGTCATTCCCTTCATCGTCGCCATGACCGCGCCGCTGGTCAAAGGCAATGTGTTCCGCATGGTGGTGATCGGCACGGTGACCCTGGCCATCGGCTTCTATGTCGCCAATGCGCTTGCGCCGCTATTCACAAGCGCCGCCGTCTCGTCGGGCTTCAAGCTGCCAGCGGACGCTTTGCAGATCACCTCGGTCGTCGACGGCTTCCTGTGGGTGCCCTATGTGATCATCGAGGCTATGGGGCTTGGCCTTGTCGGCATCATCGTGATCGCCGTGGTCATCGCCGCACTGTTTGTCCTCTACCGCCGCAACCCACTCGGCTGGGAACGGGCAGCTGGCGCCGAGGACGAGCCGGCCGAAGTCACCGCCTGAACGCCATCGCGCCTTCACTGCAAAAACGATCGTGCGCCCTCCCCGGGCGCACGATCTGTAACGGAGCAAGACATGTCAGATGGCCTCATGCAGCTTCTGGACCCCGAGGCGATCGTGCTCGGATCCGATGCCTCGACCAATGAGGAGATCATCCGTATCCTGGCCGGCCGGCTCGAGAGCCTTGGCTACGTCAAAAGCTCCTATGCCGACGCGGTCGTACTTCGCGAAATGACCATGCCGACGGGACTGCCGCTGGAACGTGCCGACAATGTCGCGGTGCCGCATACCGATCCCGAACATGTGCTGAAGCCCGGCATCGCCATGGGCACGCTGAGAAAGCCCGTGACCTTCGCCAATATGGAAGACCCCGACGAAAAGCTGCCGGTCGGCTTCGTCTTCCTGCTTGCCATCAATGACAAGGACAAGCAGATTGAAGCGTTGCAGTCCGTCATGGCCACCATCCAGAATCCAGATGCATTGGACGGCTTAAGGTCGGCCAGGACGCTTGACGACGTGCGTGCCGCGCTCGGCTGACAACCAAGGAGAAGCAAGAGATGTCCCGACAGAAAACAATTCTCTTTGCCTGCGGCACAGGCATCGCGACGTCGACCGCGGTCAATGTCGCCGTCACCGAGGCGATGAAGAAGCGGGGCCTCACCTTCAATGCCCAGCAGGCTAAAGCCACCGAGGTGCCGGGACTGGCCGACAGTGTCGACTTCATCGTCGCCACCACGCCGATCTCGGCATCGGTGACCAAGCCGGTCATCAAGGGCCTCGCCTTCCTCACCGGCATCGGCAAGGACAAGGTGCTCGACGAGATCGAGGCGCAGCTGCGCAAGTGATGGTCACCAGCGGTCGCGGAGGCTGACGCCTCTGCGGCAGCTTCAAACCACCCTGACATAGCTCGTCATGCCCGATTTCTGGTGCTCGATGATGTGGCAGTGCAGCAGCCAGTCGCCGGGATTGTCGGCGACGAAGCCGAGCTGAACCTTCTCGTTGGGCTGGATGAGATAGGTGTCGGAAATGACAGGCTGAACCGGCCGTGTCGAGGACGACAGCACCTTGAAGCTCATGCCGTGCAGATGCATCGGATGCGATTGCGGCGTCAGGTTCTCCATGTCGATGACGTAGCTCTTGCCGAGCTTCAGCTCGGCCAGCGGCGCGGTCGGATCGGATGTATCGCCTGGCCACGGCACCTTGTTGATGGCCCAGAAACTGTAGCCAAGCGAACCGCAGATGCCGTCGCTCGGGACGTTTTCCGCCGTGGCGCTGAGCGCCAGCGAAATATGCTGGGCGGCGGTGAGGTCGACCTCCGCCACCGGATTCACCTCCAGCGGTGCAACATCGCGGATGTCGCGCTTCAGAGAACTGCCGGTCCCACGCAAGGTCGCCAGGATTTTGGGCTTGGTGCCCCTGACGTCGCGCAGGCTCACCACCGCGCCCTCCTGGTCAGGCATGCGGATGGCGAGTTCCATGCGTTGTCCCGGCCCAAGCAGCAAGGCATCGGGCGAAAAACGCTGCGGCACCGGATTGCCGTCCAGCGCCATGACCGTGGCCTCGGCGCCGTCGACGCGAAAGGCATAGATGCGGGTGACGTCGGTGATCGCGACCCGCAGCCGCACCAGGCCTCCGGCCGGCGCGTCATATTGCGGCTGGTCGAGCCAGTTGGCGGTGCGCACCGTGCCGTAAGTGCCGGTTCTCGCCGCATCGCGCGGGCGGAACTGATCGATGAACTGGCCATCGTCGCCAAGGCGCCAGTCACGCAGATTGAGGACGAATTCGGCGTCGAATTTCGGATCGCTGGGGTTCTCGACCACGATCACGCCGGTCAGGCCGTGGCCCATCTGCTCCAGTGTGTTGCAATGCGGGTGATACCAGAAGGTGCCGGCGTCGGGCGGAGTGAAGGCGTAGTCGAAATGATCGCCGGTGTAGACGTAGGGCTGGACCAGGAAGGGCACACCATCCATCTTATTTGGAACGCGAATGCCGTGCCAGTGGATGGTCGTGGGATCATCAATGGCATTGATCAGGCGGGCAGCGAAGGGCTCGCCTTTTTTCATCCTGAGCACAGGCGGCATTCCGGCGTTGCCATAGGTCAGCACATTGTTGGTCGGGCCGACATCCATCAGCTTCGCCTGGATTTTCGCCGTCTGCAGCACCACCGGTTCCGGACTGCCGGCGGCCCAACTGCCAAGCCTGCCGATGGCCGAGAGCCCTATCCCGCTGGCGCCAGCGATGGCGGCGGTTTTCAAGAGCCTGCGGCGTGTAAGGACGGTCATTCAAGCTCCAACTGCAAAGACGGCTGCCCAATATCTATCGCCGCCTTGAACCATGAGCGAGCAATCCGTGCAAATGCCTATATGGGCACATCGTGTCTTGCCATGGCGGCAGGATGAGACGACAGAGCCCTACTCCGCCGCCTCGGCATACTGCGCGGGCACATAGTTGAGGATAGGCCCGAGCCAGCGCTCGACCTCAGCCAAGGGCATGTCCTTACGAACAGCATAGTCCTCGACCTGGTCGCGCTCGACCTTGGCGACGCCGAAATAATAGCTTTCGGGATGTGATAGATAGATGCCGGACACTGACGAGCCCGGCCACATCGCGTAGCTTTCGGTCAGGCTGACGCCCGCATTGCGCTCGCCGTCAAGCAGCCGGAACAGCGTTGCCTTCTCGGTATGGTCTGGCTGCGCCGGATAGCCGGGTGCCGGGCGGATGCCCCGATAGGGCTCGCCGATCAGTTCGTCCGGCGCCAGTTTCTCGTCGGCAGCATAGCCCCAGAATTCCTTGCGCACCTTCTCGTGCATGCGCTCGGCGAAAGCTTCGGCGAAGCGATCGGCCAGCGCCTTGACCATGATCGAGGAGTAATCGTCATTTGCGCGCTCGAAACGCTCTGATATCGCCACTTCCTCGATGCCGGCGGTGACGATGAAGCCGCCGATGTAGTCGGACTTGCCGCCGTCCATTGGTGCGACGAAATCCGACAGCGCGACATTGGCCTTGCCGTCGCGCTTGGTGAGTTGCTGGCGCAGCGTGAAGAAGGTCGCCAGTTCCTGCGAGCGCCCCTCGTCCGCGAACAGCCTGATGTCGTCACCAACAGCATTGGCCGGCCAGAAGCCGATGACGCCACGCGGCGCGAACCATTTCTCGGCGATGATCTTGTTAAGCATCGCCTGCGCGTCGTCGAACAGCTGGCGCGCGGCGGGTCCCTGTGCCTCATCCTCGAGGATCTTGGGGTAACGGCCCTTCAGCTCCCAGGTCTGGAAGAATGGCGTCCAGTCGATGTAGCGCGCCAGCTCGGTCAGGTCCCAGTTCTCGAACGCCTTTACGCCGGTGAAGGACGGCTTCGGCGGCTGGTAGGCAGACCAGTCGACCTTGTGCGCATTGGCCCTCGCCTTGGCCAGCGGCAGCCGCTGCTTGTCGGCCTCGGAGCGGGCATGCGCGTCGGCAACCTTCTTGTACTCGGTCCGCACCGTCTCGACGTAGTCCGCCTTGCTGTCGTTGGACAGCAGCGCCGAGACCACGCCGACCGCCCGGCTGGCGTCAGTGACATAGACGGTCTGCCCCTGGCATAGCGCGGATGGATCTTCACCGCCGTGTGCACACGGCTGGTCGTCGCGCCGCCGATCAGCAGCGGAATGTCGAAGCCTTCGCGCTCCATCTCAGCGGCCATGTGCACCATCTCGTCCAGCGACGGCGTGATCAGGCCGGACAAGCCGATGATGTCGACATTTTGCTCGCGCGCCGTCTGCAGGATTTTCGCCGCCGGCACCATGACACCGAGATCGATGATCTCGTAATTGTTGCAGGCGAGAACCACGCCGACGATGTTCTTGCCGATGTCGTGGACATCGCCCTTCACCGTCGCCATCAGGATTTTTCCGGCCGTCTGGCGCTCGCCATTGTCGATGCCGTTGGCAGCGTTGGCCAGCTTCTCGGCCTCCATATGCGGCAGCAGTCCTGCTACCGCCTGCTTCATCACCCGCGCCGACTTCACCACTTGCGGCAAGAACATTTTTCCGGCGCCGAACAGGTCGCCGACGACATTCATGCCGGCCATCAGCGGGCCTTCGATGACATGCAGCGGGCGCTCGGCCGCCAGCCGCGCTTCCTCGGTGTCGGCGTCGATGAATTCGGTGATGCCGTTGACCAACGCATGCGAAATCCGTTGTTCGACCGTCCATTCGCGCCAGGCGAGATCGCGCTCCTTGGCTTCCTTGCCGGCCGTGCCCTTGAAGCGTTCGGCGATCTCCAGCATGCGCTCGGTGGCGGTGCCGCCGGCGCTCGGCACGCGGTTGAGCACGACATCCTCGCAGGCCTCGCGCAGCTCCGGCTCGATCGTGTCGTAGACGGCGAGCTGGCCGGCATTCACGATGCCCATGTCCATGCCGCGTTGGATGGCGTGGTAGAGGAACACCGCGTGCATGGCCTCGCGCACCGGCTCGTTGCCGCGAAACGAGAAGGACAGGTTCGACACGCCGCCGGAAATGTGGACATGCGGCAGCGTCGACGTGATCTCGCCGGTGGCCTCGATGAAGTCGACGCCGTAATTGTCGTGCTCCTCGATGCCGGTAGCGACCGCGAAAACGTTGGGGTCGAAGACGATGTCCTCGGGCGGAAAGCCGGCCTGTTCGGTCAGGAGCTTGTAGGCGCGGGTGCAGATCTCGACCTTGCGCGTCTTGGTGTCGGCCTGGCCGGCTTCGTCGAAAGCCATCACGACCACGGCGGCGCCATAGGCGCGCACCAGCTTCGCGTGATGCAGGAACGCTTCCTCGCCTTCCTTCATCGAGATGGAGTTGACCAGAGGCTTGCCCTGCACACATTTCAAGCCCGCCTCGATGATCTCCCATTTCGAACTGTCGACCATGACAGGAACGCGGGCGATGTCAGGCTCGGCGGCGATCAGGTTGAGATAATCGACCATCGCCTTCTTCGAATCGATCAGCCCCTCGTCCATGTTGATGTCGATGATCTGGGCGCCGTTGGCGACCTGATCGCGCGCTACGTCTAGCGCGGGCACATAATCGCCCGCCGTGATCAGCTTCCTGAACTTGGCAGAGCCGGTGACGTTGGTGCGCTCGCCGACATTGACGAAGGGAATCTCGTCCGTAAGCGTGAACGGCTCCAGCCCGGACAGGCGCATCTTGCGCTCGATCTCTGGAATGGCGCGCGGCGGGTACTTTTTGACTGCCTCGGCGATGGCGCGGATATGATCCGGCGTCGAGCCACAGCAGCCGCCGACGACATTGACCAGCCCCTCGCGCGCAAAGTCCTCGATCTGCGCGGCCATGAAGTCCGGGCTCTCGTCATATCTGCCGAATTCATTGGGCAGGCCGGCATTCGGATAAGCGCAGACGAATGTGTCCGCGGCGCCCGATATTTCGGCCAGGTGTTCGCGCATGGCGTTGGCGCCGAGCGCGCAGTTGAGGCCGATGGTGAAGGGATTGGCATGGCGCACCGAATGCCAGAAGGCCGTCGGCGTCTGGCCCGACAGCGTGCGGCCGGAAAGGTCGGTGATGGTGCCCGAAATCATCACCGGCAGATGCACGCCCTTCTCGATGAAGATCTCGTTGCAAGCGAAGATCGCCGCCTTGGCGTTCAGCGTGTCGAAGATGGTCTCGATCAGGATGATGTCGGCGCCACCGTCGATCAACCCGCGCAACTGCTCGCCATAGGCAAGCCGCAACTCGTCGAAGGTCACCGCGCGGTAGCCGGGATTGTTGACGTCGGGCGACATCGAGGCGGTGCGGTTGGTTGGCCCGAGCGCGCCGGCGACGAAGCGGCGCTTGCCGTCTTCCTGCTCAGCCCGCTTCGCCGCCCGGCGCACCAGCCGCGCGCCGTCGCGGTTCAGCGCATAGACGGCATCCTCCATGCCGTAATCGGCCTGGGCGATCGAGGTCGACGAGAAGGTGTTGGTCTCGAGAATATCCGCGCCGGCAACGGCGTATTGATAGTGGATTTCCTCGATCGCGGCGGGCTGCGTCAGGATCAGAAGGTCGTTGTTGCCCTGCTGATGGCAAGCGCAGCCGGCAAAGGCCTCGCCGCGGAAATGGTCTTCGTCGAAACCAAGCCCCTGGATCTGCGTGCCCATGGCGCCGTCGAGGATCAGAATGCGCTCACGCGCCGCCGCGGTCAGCGCCGCGAGCACTTCGGAACCGTCGGGCTTGGCCGCGACGGAGCCGAACAGGTCATCCAGCGATGCAGAATTCTGCGACATTTTCTATCCTTTGGACGACAAGCCTGTCCATGTCACATAAGGATATCTTTATGTCAATATACGCTTCTCGCTAGACGGAGTCACGCGCCATTGCAGGTGCCAGAGCAACAAACGTCAAAAACGACCTTTGCCGGGGCGTCCTTTGCGCGTCCAAGTGGACACGCGGCACTCCTGTGTCAGTGCAAGTCGGCCAGCAAGGCTTGCGCCTCGGCAAGGTTCTTCTCGGAGCCGGCGGTGAGATCATCCATCTTGCGGTCCCTGAAGATGACCAGCGCCTCCTGGCAAGCGGCGATAGCCTCCTCGGCCAGCGCCTTGTCCTTGCGGGCCGCGCCCAAATCGGTCAGCACGTCGCACAGGCTGTCCTCGGTGAAGGCGACGGCCGGCACCGAATTGATCTTCTTCTGCACGGCGATCGCCTCGCGCAAGATCGGCACCGCCTCCTCGAAACGGGCGACGTTGTTTTCGGAACGGCCGGCCATCGTCAGCGCATAGCCGACCTCGTTCTGCAGGCTCGCCCAGCGGTCGGGATCGTGGTCGCGGCCAACCTCTTCGGCCAGCGCCCGGTTGACGGCGATCGCCTCGTCGAAAACATCAGGCGACGGCTCTTTCGCCGCGATCATGCTCAGCACATTGGCGAGGTTGCCCTGTGTGGTCGCCCAGCGCTCTGGATCGCGAGCCCGGCTGCGCACGGCCTGTATGCTGCGATAGATGCCGGCCGAGCGCTTCAGCAAGGCGACGTCGTTGCGCCAGTAGCCCAGCGACGACAGTGCGCTCGCCAGATTGGACTGGTTGCGGGTCCAGCCGTCGGCATCCTTGTCGCGAGTCGTTATCGTCAGTGCCGCCTCATAGGCCTGCACGGACTTGGCCATGATGTCCGGGTCGGAAGCCGCACTTGCCTGCATCATGCGCGCATTGCCAAGGTCGCTTTCGACCGAGGCCCACAGCTTGCGGTCCGGCAGCGTGGCATAGACGGCCAGCGCTGCCTCATGCGCCGTCGCCGCCTTCTGGTAGAGCGACGGATCATTGCTCGCGCCGGCGAGGTAGTAATAGGCGCTGCCGAGATCGTTCTGCAATTGGGCATGATCCTGCGGCACGGCGGCAAGATCGTAGAACGGCAAAGCCGCTTCGAGCGCCGTCACCGACTGCTTGAAATCGTCGCCATCCTGCACCCGGTCGCCCAGCACCAGAAGCACATGACCTAGCCCCCATTGTGTTGCCGCCCAGGCGTCCGGATCGCTGTCACGGGTCTGCACTTCGAGCGCCGCACGATAGGCCGTCACCGAGCGTTCGAGCGCTTCGGTCGGACCGCCATCGGCCTTGCCCAGCATGGAGAGAGCGGCGCCCAGCCGGTACTGCGTTTTTGCCCAGTCTTTCGGGGCATTGTCCTTGGTCCGCACGGTGAGCGCGGCGTCGTAGGCGGCGACCGCCTGTTCGAGCACCGCTCTGTCGCCGGCACGATCGCCCCAGCTCGACAGCGTGCTGCCAAGACCGTGCTCGATGGACGCGAATTCCGTGGGCGCGGCCGCGGCAGTGTAAACTTCCGATGCGCTGCGATAGGCCAATGCCGATTTCTGCAGATAGTCGATTCCCGTATCGCGCTCGCCGAGCGAGGCATAGGCCGAGCCCAGATTCTGCTGCAGCGAGGCCCAGTCGAGCGGCAGCTTTTCGCGCGGATATTCCGAGAGCGCGGCCTCATAGGCGGACACCGACTTGAGCAGCGTCGCGGTGTCGTCCTGTTTCACGCCGAGGCGCTGCAAGGCGTTGCCGAGCGTCAGCTGGCCATTGGCCCAGCTTGCCGGCGCGTGCTCGCGTGTCCACACAGTCAGCGCCCCCTCCGCCGCTTCGCGCGCATGCTGCAGTGTCGGGATGTCGCCATTGATCTCGCCGATCGTCTCTAGCGCTGAGCTCATATTGTTCTCAATCGTCGCCCATTGCGCCGGCGCGCGGTCGTGCGTCATTTCCTCCGTCGCCGACTGGTAGGCTGCGACGGACTGCTCGAGCGTTGCGACGTCCTTCTCGCGTGCACCAAGGCGAAACAGAGCGGCGCCGAGATTGACCCGACTCAACGCCCAGTCGAGCGGCACGCGCTCGCGGCTGTATTGCGTCAACGCAGCGCGATGCGCCTCGATGGCGGCGCGAAAACTGTCGCTGGTCGTCTCGCGCTCGCCAAGCTCCGACAGCACGATGCCGAGATTGTTTTGCGTCGCCGCCCATTCGAGCGGCACCTTCTTCGACCCCTGCACCTCGAGCGCCGCGCGGAAGGTGGCGACCGCCTTGTCGAGCAGCACGGTGCCGGTCTCGCGCTGGCCGAGTCGCCAATAGACGGTGCCGAGATTGCCTGAGGTGGACGCCCAATCATCCGGATAGGCCGCGCGCGTATAGACCGTCAGTGCCTGCTCGAAGGCGGCGGCCGCCTTGTCGAGGTTTTCGCGCCCGGCCTCGCGCTCGCCCAAAGTCGACAGCGTGGTGGCGAGATTGTTCTGAGTGGCCGCCCATTGCCGTGGATTTTTCTCGGGCGACACATAGGTCAGGCTCTTTTCATAAGCCGCGACGGCCTGCGCCAGGAAAGCGTTGTCGCCAGAGAAGGTGCCTTGCTGGGAGAGCGCGTTGGCCTCTGCCGCCTTGTAGAACCAGGCGTCCTGATCGTCCCATTTCTCGGCCTGCTCATAGGCTTTGCCGTAATCCTGGGCCGCTTCCTGAAACTTGAACGAGATTTCGTAGGTTTTTGCGCTGTCGCCAAACACCTCGGCGAATTCCAGCCGCCGCGCCTTGAGATCGGCTTCGGCCTTGTCGACCGTGTTTGACAATTCACCGACGCGCGCCTTGGCCTGTTCGTGGAATTTCCTGGCGGCATCGAGCGCGCCTTCGCGCACCGCCTGGTCGGCCAGTTTCGACAGGCGGACGATTTCCGGGTCCTGGCTCTTCAGCGCCGCCTGCTCGGCCAGCACCTGCTTCAGCCGCTCGGTCTGGCCGCGCAGCAATTTGTCGAGCTCCGCCGGGTCCTTCGGCGTGTCGGTGCCGAGTGTCTTCAGCATGGCGTAGAGCGCGTCCATCGGCACGCCGCCGTCGCGCGAAATGGTCTCGATCTGGCGACGCTCGGGATCAGGCAGCGCCGAAATGGTGAGCAGCAGCTGGCGGCGCTCGCTGAGGATGTCGCCTTCATCGCCCTTCGGCGCCTCGGCCGGCGTGCCGAAATAAAGCAGCCGGCGCAAACTCTCATTGACCCATGGCCGCTGCTGGCCGTTGGTCTTGAGGTAGACCTCCTCGCCGATCATGCGCAGAACGGTGCCGAATTCCTCGCCGCCCATCGTATCGATGTGGCGCAGGATCGCCGCCGCATAGGGGCTGTTGCCGTCGGCCGGACCATCGAGCGCCACCTTGCCGGGCTCGGCGGCAAAGCCGATCACCTGGCCAAGACTGTCATCGGCCGAGCCCTTGGCCGGCGCGGTGGTCTTCAACGCCACGACACTGCGCGTTTCGCCGAGACCACCGGCACCGATCGGCTTGCCGTCATCGCCTGGCGACAGCTTCAGCAGCGTGCCCGGCGGGAACGGATCGTTGCGGCAGGCGTCGAGCAGCACGATGGTGACCGGCACCTTGGCCTTGAGGTCGGCGACGATCGACAACAGCGGCACCAGCTTCTCGCCGGCATCGTCGAGCGCCGAAATATCGGCATCGACAGGCACCAAAAAATTCTCGCCGCCGGCCTCGATGCCGTGGCCGGAATAATAGATGACGGCGACATCGGCGCCCTCGGCATCGTCGACGAAGCCTTCGAGATCGCGCCGCAATTTGCGCGCGTCGCGGTTGGTGGCCACGGTTGTTTCGAAGCCGAGCTTGTCGAACATTTCCTCGATGGCGCGGGCGTCGTTTTCGGGATTGGACAGTTTGCCGACATGCTTGTAGTCGGACTGGCCGATGATGAGCGCGATACCTTTCAGCGCCTTCGGCTCCTCGGCTTGAGCCGGGAGCAGCGCGCAAAGGCACAGCATGAGCACCGCGGCAAACGCCACGCACATGCGCACCCTTTCGACGGTCATTCGCCCAAGCTGCATCGCCCACCCCGGAACCCGCAAGGCGCGATCTTACCTTGCGAGATGGCATCATGATGGCCGGCGCATGGCAAGGCGCGGGACGAATGGTGTTCTTGTCGTGAGGCGCGGATGCCGGCTGGTTTTCACGCCGTGAGCAGGTAGTCTTCAACAAAAGCGGCCGTCCTATGCGCGCGCTGGCGACAGGTTCGGCCCGAAAAGCTTCAGGGAGGTTGCGATGACGGACTTCACACCAAAATTCGATCTGGCCGGCAAGGTGGTGCTGGTCACCGGCGCTTCGCGCGGCATTGGCCGTGCCTGCGCATTGGCTTGCGCCGGCTCCGGCGCCGACATGATCGTCGGCGTGCGCAGCAAGGCCGACGGGGCGGAGCTTGTGGGCGAAATCGAACGCATCGGCCGGCGGGCGCTTGCCGTGCAGATGGATGCGACCGATCTCGCCACGGTTCGCAAAGGCGTCGCCGATGCGCATGCCACCTTCGGCCGCATCGATGTCCTGGTCAACAATGTCGGGCTCGGGCCGGAAAACCTGGCGGAAAACGTCACCGAGGAGGATTTCGACCTGACGGTGAACGTCAACCTCAAGGGCACGTTCTTCACCACCCAGGCTGTCGGCAAACTGATGATCGCGCAAAAAGGTGGGCGCATCATCAACATCAGCTCTCAGGCCGGCACGGTGACGCTGAAGGGCGAGGCGATCTACTGCATGACCAAGGCGGCGATCAACCATCTGACGCGCTGCCTGGCGGCCGAATGGGCGCAGCACAAGATCGCCGTCAACAGCGTGGCGCCGACCTTCATCTGGACCGACGGGACGCGGCCGTCACTCGCTGAACCGGATTTCCATGCGCATGTGCTGGGGCACATTCCGCTCGGCCGCATCGGCGACCCGATCGATGTCGCGGGAACCGTGGTGTTCCTCGCCTCGCCGGCAGCGTCGCTGATTACGGGAACGAATATACTGGTCGACGGCGGCTGGTCGGTGGCGTAGGCCGCAGCCAGCCTATTTGAAGCTGGCGATGGGCAGGAACTTGACCGCGGAGCCGGTGAAGCGGCGGTGATCGGACGTCTGTCCTCGCGGCTGGAAACCGTCGAGATAGACCTGCTCCGGCGCCGTGCGGATGAAATGGGCGGCGATGACGGGCGCCGCTGCTGATCCGGTCCCGCCGGCGATGCCGCGACCTGCCTGAAGCGGCCTGACAGTCAACGCGACGGGCACAATCACGGCGGTGGCTTCGGGATCGAGACGCGGCTGGACACGGTCGGCCTTGGGGCTTGTCCGGACACGATCTTCGGGTTTCGGTGCAGGGACCGCGGCGCGCTGACCTGCCAGCCCATCGAGGCTGTTATCGGGGTGATGCATGGCCAGCAAGGCAGCGACGGCGTCGCCATATTTGGCGGCTTCCGGCTGACGCGTCGGGCTTGTCTGGCTTTGCGGCCGCCATGTCGGCAAGGGGACGGTGAGCGCCGCCATCTCCGGCGCGGCGGCCGCCGGAGCGGCATCCGTCTTGCCCGGGGGAACCTCCGTGTTGCTTGCCGCCGGCTTGGCAGCCGGCAGTTCGGCCCGCGTCGCGGACGCGCCGGCCGTTGCGAACGGCGCGGTTTGCGGGGTCGCAATGCTGGCCGTGGGGACAGCGCGCGGGGCGACGGCCGGCAACGGCACCGTGTTGGGCGCCATCGCCATGACGATTGCTTCAGGCGTGTTACTCTTTTGCTCGGCGAGTGGTTCTTCAGCCGCACCGGCGGATGCCGCCTGGAAATCCGCCCGCTGGGCTGCCTCCGGCGGCACGATGGCGATGCCCTGCCCTGCCGCCTTGGACTCCACGGACTTGGCCGGTTTGCGTGGCGCCGGCGCCGTCTCCGCGACATCCTCCGCCTCGTCGCGCCCGCCCAAGAGCGTCGCCAGCAGGCCGCGCGACTTGCGTTGGCCGGCGTCGGCGCTTGCCAGTTCGATGTTGGGCGTACCGGCGCTCTTGCGCGATTTGTAGGCGGCAAGCGCCTGGTCAAAGCCGGGCAGCGGCCTGCCATCGCTTGGCACATGCAGCGTGTTGCCGTTCGGGAAGACCCTGGCGAGTTCCTGGCGGCTGATGCCCGGCCAATGCCGCACATTGCCGACATCCATATGAATGAAGGGCGAGCCGGAGGTCGGGTAATAGCCGACGCCGCCGCCCTGTATCTTGAGGCCGATGTCGCGCAGCTTCTTCAGCGGCACATCCGGCAGGAAGAAGTCCATCGCGCGGCCAACCATGTGCTGGCTTTCCCGGGCCACGCCCTTCGAGCGGCTGCGCAGCATGGCGTTGGTCGCCGGCGAGCGATAGGCGCTGACCACATGGATATAGGAGGTCGAACCACTGGCGCGATAGGCCTGCCAGACGAGGTCGAGCAGGCGCGGATCCATCCTGGTCGGCTCGTTGCGACGCCAGTCGCGCAGCATGAAGTTGATCTTCTTCAAGCCAGCCTGATCGTAGCGGCCGTTGCGCTTGAAGACGATCTCGGCCTTCTCGCCGGTATGGAGATGTTGAATCCGCAAAGCGCGCGTCTCGGCGGACGCACCGGTGACGCACAGGCAAAGGAACGCGACCACAATGGCCGGCAGCCATGTCCAAGGATGGGAGGGCGCGTTCTGTCCGCTTTCAGTCACGTTCATGCCTTGCACATTGTTTCTGTTTCGGGCGATTTGACGTCTTCGCCGGATGGGAGCCTTGTTTTCGAAGCGCTCGACCCGACAAGCAGGCCCCACCAGGCAGACGGGCATCCGTCCCGTCCTATCGATGAACAGCATCTTGGTTAACGAATCGTGTTCGTGGCGGGCATGAGCCTTCCCGACAGGGGCGGGTTGCCCGAAAGCATTCAGCCGATCGCTTCAGCGGAACAGATATTTCGAGACTTCCGGATTGCCGCGCCGCCACATCACATTGTCCAGGAAGTAATGGTGCACGTTGATGAAGATCCAGGCGATGAAGAGGAAAAGCGACGAGCCGAGCACTGCCCTGTCGTAGGGAACCAGGTCGATCAGCGCCATCGGCACCAGCCAGAAGCCGAGCGCTCCGAGAATTGCGCCGACCACAATGAAGGCCAGCACGCGCAGCCTGTATCGCGGTCCAAGAATGGACAGGACCTTCAATCCCGGCCTCTCGACGGCATCCGCACGATCGCGCTCGACATTGGTCTGGTAGCGCCAGACCACCGCCAGGTACTGCAATGAATGGAGCGCCGGCACCACGAGCAGCCAGAGCGGGTTCAGCGTCACGAACAGGATCCAGGCATAGAGGGACACGACGTAAGCGACGACGCCGTTGTAGGGTAGCGCCCCACCATGCTTGCGCCAGCGATTGATGAACATCACCGCGGTTGCCGCCGAGGAGGCGGCAGCGATCGACATGGCGATGGTGAGGAGCCATGGCGGGACCGCGAAGGTGTAGTACTGCAAACCCCAGAATTGCCTTTCGCTGATCACCACGTTGGTCTGAAGCCATGCGAACAACCACACGGCGTAGCCGTTGAACAGCAGCACCTTCTTGTCCTGTTCGCTGAAGAATTTGCGCTTCAGCACGGCGTCCACCATCAGCATGCCGTAGCCTTGCTTGACGTAGTGCCAGCCGACGAAAAAGCCCATCGCGTTGGTTGCGTTGCCCAGCAGGCGGGCGTTGCCCGCCAGCGAGCCATAGGCAAAGAAGGCGGTCATGGCCAACGGGACGACAATGGCGGCGATGATGTAGCGGATCTGGAGGTTGCGGCTGTAACCGTCGCCGCGCACCTTGCGCGCGAAGTTGCGGTAGAAGATCTGGTACGAATGACCGAAGTGCGGCTGGTTTATGAGATGCGAGAGCAGGAACATCGTCAGCGTCACGGCGGCTTCGTAGCGGAGCGGCAGGAAATACAGCACCGGCAGGATGACAAGCGCGCTTCCGCCAAGCATGAAAAAGTCGATGAACGGGCCAAAGAGATATTTTTGCGGCGTGGCCGCGACGGAAGCCGGGGCATCTGCCGAAAGGTGAAGTGCCATGGTGCCTTCTCCCTGTGATCAGAACGACGTCGCGAGATAGGCCGTCGATTGCATCTGGCCAGCGGCAGGACGTATTCGTCTAAGAACTAATTTCGCTTGCGAGCAGGTTTTGCAGTGCTCTGAAATTTCGAATATTCTCTGCCCCGAGAGGGTAGGGGATGCTGGCATACGAAGCTCCGACTATACGTCGATACGCGCAAATTATCGGCCTGTCGATCTCGGCGTTTGTTCTGGCCGATTTTCTCTGCCTATCCGTCAGCAACATCACGATCGATGCCTATAATGGCGTCGAACTGATCATCGCTTGTTCGATCGCCGGCGCTTATTGGGGTGCTGGAAAGTTTGCCGCCCTAATGGCAAATCGAAGCCAGTCTGGACTTTCCCGAGTATGGAAAGGTGCCGAGGCTGCCTTCGCAAACATCGCCATCTTCGTGGCGGTATTCATTCCGATGTCGATTGCCAGCTGCCTGTTCATGTATCTTGCCGCATCGACAACCAGACCTCGGCTCGACTGGCTGCTCGTCGCCGGAGACAAGACCCTTGGCTTCGAATGGCCCTCGGCGCTGGGCTACGCCAATTCCTATCCGAAGATCGCAGCAGTTCTGGTGTTCTGCTACGAGGCGCTCACCTATCAGTTGCCGGTGGTGGTGCTCTGGCATGCCGCCACAAATCAGCGGCGCCGGCTGCTCGAGTTCACCGCGATCCTGTTTGCATCGTCGGTGTTGACCGCCATCATCATGGCCGCCGTCCCGGTGGACGGCCCCTACCTCTATTTCCACCCGGCGCCTTCGCTATTCGACCATTTCACGAATGCCGGCCTGTCCCATGCTGCAACGGTCGATGCGCTGCGCTCCGGGGCGCCTTTCGACTTCCTGATCTCTAAGACAGTTGGGATCACGTGCTTTCCCTCATTCCACACCACTCTCGGGATCATCATCACCTATGCCATGCGAAGGACGCCCTTGCTGATCCCGATTGCCCTGGTTAATGCGGCTATGATTGTCTCGACGGTGCCAGAGGGCGGCCACTACCTAGTCGATGTCATCGGTGGCGGTGTCGTGGCAGCCACAGCCATCATCAGCGTGACCATCTTCACTAGCGCAAATCAGCAAGAATTGGCTCAGAGGATCACGGCCCGAAGCTGATAGCGTCGGCGGCCACCGAGACGACGCCGGTGCATCAGATCGTCGACGCGATGTTGGCGGTCGAAAGAACGCCGAGCGCGCCGAAATACTATTCTACGAACATTACGTTGCTGAAGGCATTCTGAATCGGCCCGCAGCCCCCGCAGTCAAGATCGTCGAGCCGCAAACAAATAAATGCCTGTGTAAGTTTGGTTGATCTATGACCGCCCGGAAACCGCTGCTCTTGCGCGGAAGAACCGCGGCAGAAGCATGGGGACGCGCCGAGCGTATTCATCGTATTCGGGAAACGTCTCTCGAAGAATACCTTCCTCGTTCCGGGCACGTCGATACTGCAGAAGAAATTGGACCGCGCCTAACGCCACCATCAGCACCGAAAAATGCGAAAGGATCATTCCGAGAATGAATGTCGCCTCGCAGATGTAAAGTGGATGGCGAACAATGGAGTATGGACCGGAGGTAACCAACTGCCGGGCCGTAGCCATGATGGAGAAAGAGCGGCCGAGCCAGCAGAGGCAATACACAGAACTGAACATGCCGATGAAAATCAAGCCGAGGGCCACCATCTGCACAGTCTCGTTTTCCACCGCTGGCGTCAGAAACATTGCAACGATGATCAGGAACGTTCCGGCCACCGAGGTGACCCTTGGTTCTATTCCCTGGGCGGTTCCTTTTGGCGGGAGACGGCCGACCGTCAGGAAAACCTGCAGGGCGGATAACGCGGTCGCCAGGACTTGGTTGACGACAGCCAGCGAACTTGCCGACACGCCCTGATGGAAATAGGCGAACAGAGGAATCGCGCTGAGAACCGCCAGGACCGTCATGATACAGACGATCGCGATCCGGCCGAGAAAATCTTCATTCAACATTTCGCCACCCCTGCAAAGAGGCACTGAAGCATTACTTGCGTGTGCGGACAAGTAAATGGTTTCCTAAGCGTTAACGTCCAAACTGACTGTTCGTCGAGGCGCGTTGTCGAAGTCATCAAAGCTCCCGGTTAGATGGCCAGAGCGCACCGGTTAACTGTTTGGAAACCATCGCCTTGTGTGACGGACCACGAAGTGGTTCACTCCTCGCGTAAATGACATTGGGAGATGGAGCCGATGGACCTCCTTGGTCTGCAATCGCTGCTCATTTGCGCCCTGATCTTCGTACCGCTGGAGCACCTCCTCGCCCTGCGGACGCAACAAAGGATATTCCGCAAGGGTCTCGGCACAGATGTGATCTACGCGGTGGTCAACGGCGCGTTCCTCAAGATCTGCATTCTCCTCATGGCGGCAGCGGCAATGAATGCCTCGGCGTCTTTGGTACCGGAGAGGGTAACAATGGCTGTGAGCGGTCAGGCAACATGGCTCCAGGTCATAGAGATCATCATCCTCACCGATCTCGGCATCTACGCCTCGCACCGAGCGTTTCATGCAATCCCGGCGCTCTGGAAATTCCACGCGATCCATCACGGCATCGAGGAGTTGGACTGGATGGTTGCTTTCCGAGCTCATCCTGTGGACCAGATCATCACCAAGGCTGTCTCGCTTCTGCCTGTATTCTTTCTGGGATTTTCGTCAGAGGCCATCGCTGTATACTTCATCATCGCCACCGGGCATGCGCTGCTTCTGCATGCTAATGTGAGGATGAACTTCGGGCCGCTCAAATGGCTGATCGCAACCCCACAATTCCATCACTGGCATCATGCAGATCAACGTGACGCCTATGACAAGAACTTCGCCAGTCAATTAGCCATCATCGATGCTCTATTCGGCACGTTTCATGTTCCAGACTCCAAGATGCCCGAGAAATATGGAGTCGATGAGCCGATCCCGACGAACTATATCGGCCAGCACGGCTACCCGTTCGTGCGCCGCATTCAAGAACGCCGGAATACCGCGGATACCATCGTAAAGCCGGCGACCGAGACATAGCCAAATGAAGTAGCGCATCGGCAGACCACCGCCTGTCGGTTATCACATCGATAGCGAGCCAGGGAGCATAAAGCCGTATGCGACCTGCAGGGCGATCATGCAGATCGATGCCACTGAGATCGGTACGCCAAACGGGACGACACCTTTGCGATCAAGGTGCTGAACGTAGAGCCGGAACGCGCCTTGCGGCAGCAAGAATGGATTTTTCACGACCATGGCCGTGGCGAGGGCGAAAAGCAGCAGCAAGATGGAAAACCCGACGAGATCATTTCCGCCGACCAGAAACGGCACGACTGCCATCAGCTTAACATCGCCCGCGCCGACCTTTCGCAGCACCCAAAACGGAAAGAGCGCCACGAACAGCACAAGCGCGGCGACGGCGCTCAGCCCCATGTCCCACCAGGATCCGGTCTGGAGCGACAGCAGCAACAGCGACCCCGCTCCCAGGCAGAGCAGCAGCAGCACGTCGCGATTGGCTATCTTCTGTGTGGTGAAATCCAGCCACGCAATCCTTGCAAGCAAGGGTATGGCGAGTGCTTTCAGCAGCAGCACTTCGACAAGCAACATGCTAGCGCTCGATGTTCTGCACGCTTGACGACAGAAGTTTCAGATTGTTGGCGACCGTCGGATCGTTGGGCGCCAGTTCATAGGCCTTGAGGAAACTGCTGCGTGCGTCCTGCAGCTTGCCGCGCAGCAAATAGGAGTAGCCGATATTGTTGTAATATTCGGGTGACGCGCCAACCAGCTTGAAAGCCCTGCTATAGGCCCGGTCGGCGAGGTCGAATCGATGGATGCGGTCGCACGATGCGGCCAGCCCCATCCAGGCACCGCCGTCATTGGGGGCCAGTTGCGTCGCCTTGAAGAACAGCGCGCCGGCGTTGCCGTAATTTTCCGCGCGAAACTGGTTCGTGGCTTCAGCCACGGCCTGGTCCGAGGCGTAATATTCGACGTCGCTGACCGTCTTCAGCCCATCGAAGGCATCGCCAAAGGACGTGACGTCGCCTTTCGACGGCTCGTTGGTGCGCACGACACCATCGGTGGTGTTCGCACCATTGGTTTGGCAACCGGCAAGCGCCATCAACAGGCTGGCTGCGGCTACGGCTGCGAGGCGCATTGGCCCTGTCATTTTGTCTCCCAAGAGTCCCCGACCCTATTTTAGAACCAAAGCATATAACCATTTAGAAAAAATGCCCTTCATGCGGATGAGCACGGGCAACATGACGACCATCATCACGACCGGAAAGATGCAGAGGCCCAGCGGGATCATCATCTTGACCGGCAAGGCGTTGGCACGTTCCTCAGCGCTCATAATTCTCTGGGTGCGCATTTCGTCGCTATAGATGCGCAGGGCGCCTGTAAGACTGGTGCCCAGCTCTTCCGACTGGCGGAACAGAACGGCCAGAGCGCGCGCCTCGTCAAGCCCGATGCGGTCGGCAAGCTCGCGCAGTGCCTCGCGCAACGGTTTGCCCGCACGCAACTGCAGGGTCACGATCGAGAGCTGAATACCCAGCCATTTGTGGGTGCCGGCCAACTCGGCGCCAACGCGCTCCACGGCCGCCTCGAGGCTCATGCCGGCGTCGGCGCAGGTGATCATCATATCCATGAAATCGGGAAAGCCGCGCCGATAGACCTGCTTTTGCCGGCTTTCGAAGCGGTCAAGAGCAATGCTGGGTATGACAAGGCAGCCAAGCCCGATCACCGCCGAACCTGCAAATGCCGCGAAAGCCGGCAATTGCGGCGGCAACGCCCGCGACAGAACCGCGTAACAGACCAAGAAGCCGACGCAGACGGCGCCGAGGCGAGAGAGCGTGTAGATTGCCGGAGCGCCTGAATGATAGAACCCCGCCCGGAACAGTTTCGCTTCCAAGGCATTCGGTTCGCCGCGTTCTTTTTCCAGGCTGCGGAAATAGGCATCGACAGGCCGCCGCGCGGAAATCCTGTTGAGCTCCCGCTGGGCATAGAGCGATCGGCGATCGGTGATCCCCTCGGACAAAAGGGTTTGTGCAACCAGCTTTCTTGTCTGGAAGACCGGGATGAGGACAAAGGCGGCCAGCAAAAAAAGCGCCACTGCCGCCAGGAAGGTGGCGAGAGAGAGCAGCGTGGCCGAATTTCCTAGATTGGTAAACACGTCCATGCCCGCCACTAGAAATCGAAGTTGACCATTCGGTACATTATGAAGTCGCCCACCAGTGCCAACGACCCAAAGATCGCAAACACTGGCACGATGATCGGGTTACCCCAGACGTCACCGTAAAAGCTCGGAGCGGCGATCGACAGCACCCCAAGCATCAGAAGCGGAAATAGCGAGATTATCCAGGCAGACATGCGGCCTTCGGCGGAAAGCGCCCTGATCTTCATGCGCAATTTCCTCCGTTCACGCAGTACCGACGACAGGTTCGAGAGTATTTCGGTAAGATTGCCGCCGGTCTTTGCCTGGATGGAGAGCGACACCGAAAGCAGATGGAGACCTTCGAAACCGACCCGCTCCGACAATTTTCGAACAGCCTGCTCCAGACTGAGGCCAAAACTGATTTCATCGGAAACGATGCCGAATTCAGTGCCGAGAGGATCGGGCATTTCACGCGCGACAACCCCTATCGCGACGGTCGTCGGGTGACCGGCGCGCAGAGAACGCACGATCATATCGAGTGCATCGGGAAGCTGCAGAGAAAATTTGTTGATGCGCTTGTTCCGGGCGCCTCGTAAAACGAGAACCGGCAGGGCAAATCCGACAATCAGGAAGACGATGACGGCAACAATGACGGAAAAGTGCAAAAGCAATGGCAGGAGGAGCGCCAGCACAAGGCCGGCAAGCAGGAAGACTGCGAGGAAAGCCAGTGGATTACCGGTGATGCCGGATTGCGTATAGAGCCGGTTGAGCGCGATTGCGCCGTATATGAAGTCGCCCGATGCGGTCAGCCCACGCTCCTGCAGCAGCCCCTGCAAACTCCGCTCGGCCGGGGCTTCGTCTCCTAGTCGCTGCAAGCGTCGATTGATGATACCTGCCCGCGCCCGCCGCCCGGCGTATGAAAGATAGAAGGATTCGGCAGCGAGGATGACCGATGCCGCCGCCAGCACATAAATGAAATAGAGGAGAGTCTGACCGGATGGCATCAGAGTGAGACCTGCGGATTGAACGCATCGTTTGCGAAATGGTGTCCCATAGCCGCGGCTTCGGTGGCAAATCGCGGCCGGACACCAGTAGCGCGAAAGTCGCCGACAATGGCGCCATCGGCGCGAACATCGCGGCGGACGAAGTGATAGATTTCCTGAACCTGGACGACGTTGCCTTCCATACCGGTCAGTTCCGATATGGAGGTGACACGCCGCCCGCCATCCGAGAGACGCTGGGTCTGCACGATGATGTCGAGGGCCGAGGCGATCTGCGCGCGAATTGAATCGTTGGTCATCGGCATGCCGGCCATGCCGACCATCTGTTCGAGCCGCGAGATCGCATCGCGCGGCGTGTTGGCGTGGATGGTGGTCATCGAGCCTTCATGACCGGTGTTCATGGCCTGCAGCATGTCGAAGGCTTCCTCGCCGCGAACCTCGCCGACGATAATGCGGTCCGGCCGCATGCGCAGCGCGTTCTTCAGCAATTCGCGCTGGCGAACCTCGCCCTTGCCCTCGACATTGGGTGGACGCGTCTCCAGCCGCCCGACATGCGGCTGCTGCAATTGCAGCTCGGCCGCATCCTCGATGGTGATCAGGCGTTCCCTTGAAGGGATGTAACTCGACAGCGCGTTGAGCAAGGTCGTCTTGCCGCTGCCGGTGCCACCGGAAACCAGGATCGATTTGCGCGTTTGTACGGCGATCCGCAGCAGATCGACCATCGGCTGTCGGATCGAGTTGAACGCCATCAGACGTTCGAGCGAATAAGGATTCTTGGAGAATTTTCGGATCGAGACCAGCGGGCCGTCGACCGAGACCGGCCGCACCGCGATGTTGACGCGGGAGCCGTCTTCCAGACGCGCATCGACCATCGGCGCCGATTCGTCGACGCGCCGGCCGATCGCCGAGACGATCTTGTTGATGACGCGCAGGAGATGCGCCTCGTCGCGAAAGCGGATCTTCGTCTCTTCGATCACACCATTTCGCTCGATGAAGACGCGCTTGTGGGTATTGATTAGAATGTCGGTGATCGAGTCATCCTTGAGCAACGGTTCGATTGGCCCCAGGCCCAACATCTCGTCGGCGGTATCGCTGGTCAGTTGGTCGAGTTCGCGGGCATTCAGGGGCACGGTTCGAACGCGCACGAACTCGCGTACGATGGGGCGGATCTCGTTCAGGATCTCGTCCTTCGACGCCGTTTCGAGCGACGCAAGGTTGAACCGGTCAATCAGATGTCGATGCAGATCGACCTTCAACGCCAGGAACTCGTCACCATGCGGCTCGAGATCGGCGACAGGAAGGGCGCCGTTGGCAACGGGGAGGACCGCGAACGACTCCGCCCTTGGCTCGATCCGCGCCTCGCCACCCTTGATGAACCGCCCCAGCATAATCCGCTATACTCCCTTGAGCGCATATTAGCGGAAACTAAACGTTAACCAAGCGAGGCACAAGCGCCGGGGCGCGCCACGCATGGCCAATACTTTCAACATAGTTAAGAATCGGCGCCCGAAAATATCGTTTTATTTGTGACTGCCGCGCCGTCGAACTTGAGTGGCGCACTAGGCCTTCCAGCACTCTGAGCACCTTGCGTACTCTGACATGGGTATCCACTCCGCAATTGGCGATAACCCCTTAGATATAAAGGGGTATGCCATTTTGCTAAATTAGAGATAGCTTTATTAGCACGTCGGCATGATTGTGAACGAATGGTTAAGAGCGGCTGAAAAATTAGTCGAATCAAGCTCTTGCTGAAACTTAACCCCCTGTCTGAACTCGAAAGTCCGTGTATTGGAAAGTTAAGGAACCGTTAATCCCGTTGACTCTGCAATTTCCCGAGACCTAGGATCGAGATGACGGGGGATGCTTGGGTATGGGGTTCATCCTTGGCTCTGTCTCGTCGGGTTCAAACTCCAAAGGGAGAAATTGGCATGAAGAAGCTCATGACGATGACCCGGCAGTTCCGCGACGACGAAAACGGCGCTGCCATGGTCGAGTATACGGTGCTGCTCGGCATCATCACGGTAGCGGTGATCGCCACCGTGATTCTGGTCGGCACCTGGGTCACCGGCAGATGGACTGCGCTGAATACGGCTCTTCAGGCTGCTACTCCAGCCGCGTAATTCTCTTGCAGGGCCAGGTCCGCAAGGTCCTGACCTGGTCCTCTGAGCGGGAGATCGATCGATCTCGGTTGGCAGGCGGGAATACGCGCAAACACTGACATAGTGTTCACGGTGTTGCATTTGCGTGCTGGCTGTCGATTTGAAGATGACGGGAACGCTTGGGTTTGAATCATCCCCGCTCGTCTCGTCGGGTTAAGGGAGAATTTGACGTGAAAAAGCTCATAACGATGACCCGGCAGTTCAGCGACGACGAAAACGGCGCGGCCATGGTCGAATATACGGTGCTGCTTGGCATCATTACCGTGGCTGTCATAGCCACAGTAATCCTAGTCGGCACATGGGTGGGTGGCCAGTGGACGACACTAAATACCAACCTACAAGCAGCCACGCCTGCGGCCTAGCCGGCGGCAGCTAAACTAAGCGGTTGGAGAGGCAAGAACGGGCCACACCAACTGTGACTAACATTCAGGCCGGGGTCGTAAAAACCTGGGCCTGATATCGGTCGCGGCGGGCGAATTCCCGCATTGTCGGCTTGGGGCTTGGGGCTATGCGTGCAAATACCGTCATCATGATCGTCCTCGCCGGCGTGTTCGGCGTACTTGCCGTGGTGCTCGCCAATATCTGGCTGGCCAACCAGCGTAGCGCGCTTGCGCAGACGAATGATATGCAGCGCGATACGGTCGTGGTGGCCGCGGTGGCGCTGAAGTTCGGCGACACGCTGTCGGCCGACAAATTGCGCGAAGTCGCATGGCCGGCGGGCGCGGTTCCGGCCGGTGCTTTCAAGACGACAGATGAACTTCTGACGAAGGACCTTCCCGTTGGCGGAGGCCCCAAGCAGGCGTTGCAGGCCATCAGCGTCAACGAACCTGTCCTTGCCACCAAGATCACCGGCCCCGGCCAGCGTGCCACGCTCTCGGCGGTTCTGGGCGAAGGCATGAAGGCAGTTTCCATCCGCGTCAACGACGTGCTTGGCGTCGCCGGTTTCGTCTTCCCTGGCGACCGGGTTGATGTGCTGCTGACGCGCACCGTGCGAGGCGACGATGGCACGGATCAGAGTTTTGTCGACGTGCTGCTGCAGGGCATGAAGGTGCTCGCCGTTGACCAGGTGGCCGACGAAAGCAAGGACAGCCCGACCGTGGTCAAATCGGTCACGCTCGAGGCCAGCACCAAGGACGCGCAGAAGCTGACCCTTGCGGCGGGCGCCGGCCAATTGTCACTGGCGCTTCGCCAGGCCGCCGCCAGCAAGGGGGAGGCAACCGAGCGCGTAACGCTTTCGGACCTGACTGGCGAAATGCCGGCGGACGTCGCCAAAAAGCAAGCCGAACTCGCCAGGCAGGCCGCGGCCGACGCTGCTGCCGCGGCTGAACGTCAGAGCGCGGAAGACGCTCGCAAGCGCGCGGACGACAAGATCGCGGGATTGGCACAGGCCGTGGACCGCGTGGGAAACAAGCTCGACCAGCTGAGCAAGGTCAAGCCGGCTCCGGTCGTGGTGTCGGCGCCGGAAGCCCGGGAAGTCGTCAAGGAAGTGGTCAAGTATGTGCAGCCCGAGCCGCCGGCACGAGCGACGGTCGGGGTTTTTCGGGGCGTGAAGCTGGAGACGTATGACGTGCCGCGACAACCATAACGGTGCGGCGAAATATTAGCTGCCACCGGCGGCAACTGGGGAGACGGGGATGCAGGGGTTTTGGGTGAGGATGGCGGCGGCCGCGTCGTGCTGTGTCGCAGCGCTATTGAGCCTTTCGGCAGAGGCAGCCGACCGCTTCATCGATGTGTCGACCCCCAGCGTCCATCGTGTTTTCCTGCCGGCATCGCAATCGGTGACGATCCAGGTGAATGCCAATCTGGGCGATATCGTCGTCGGTGACGAGAAGATCGCCGATGCCCAGCCGATGACCGATCGCACGCTCTACATCATCGGCAAGGGCGCCGGCACCACCACGGTCAATCTGTTTTCCACAGACAAACGCTCGCTCGGCGTCATCCAGATCGAGGTCGGCGTCGATGTCGGCGACATGGCGCAGGCGATCCGGCAGGTGGCCCCAAAGTCGCGCATCGAAATCGGCTCGGTCAACGGCAGGGTCAGGCTTGGCGGTCATGTCAAGGACGGCGCCACTATGGCGGCCATCATGGAAGTGGCGAAGCAATATGGACCCGACGACATCATCAATTCCGTAACCATTGACGACAGCCAGCAGGTCAATCTGGAAGTACGCATACTGGAAGCCAAGCGCAATGCCGGCCGCGATCTCGGCGTGTCGATCCAGAGCACGAACAGCCGGGGCACCACACTGGTCGGAACTGGCGTCGCCGCCGCGAACACCGACGGAACCGGACTCGCGGCTGGCGATCTGGTCGGCGGCCTGCTGTCGAAGAGTAATCCCTTCGCGGCGCTGATCACCCGCGTCATCGACAGCAACATCAAGGTCGATCTGATCATCCAGGCGCTTGAGGACAAGGGCGTGGTGCGCACCTTGGCTGAACCCAATCTCACCACATTGTCGGGCGAGCCGGCCAGTTTCAACGCCGGCGGCCAAGTCCCTGTCCGCAGCGTCGACTCCAATGGCCAGGTCGTGATCTTGTTCAAGCAATTCGGCGTCAATCTGCTATTCACGCCGGTCGTGCTCGACGACGGTAAGATCCATATGAAGCTGGCGCCGGAAGTCAGCGATCTGACCGGTTTCACCACCGCAGGCGACCCGATCTTCTCCAACCGTAAGCTTGAAACAGTCGTCGAACTGCGCGACGGCCAGAGCTTCGCCGTCGGCGGATTGCTGTCCAGCAAGACCACGAAGCTGCAGAACCAGGTGCCCTGGCTTGGCCAGGTGCCGATCGTGGGCGCGCTGTTTCGCAATTCGAGCAACCAGAAGGAAGAGACCGAACTGGTGGTCATCGTCACGCCGCACATCGTGCGGCCGGTGAAGCCCGGCGAACAGCTGGCAACGCCGTTCGACAAGACGCGACCCGCCAACGACCCGGAATTCTTCGTGCTCGGTCAGCTCGAAGTGAACAAGGACATGATCCGAAAATATGAAACGGGCGATGGCGTCACTGGCCCCTATGGCCACATGCTGAACTTCAAATCGAAGGACAAGATGCTCTATGTCAAGAAATAGCGCCTTGATCCTCATTCTGTCCGCCGGCCTGCTGACGGGCTGCGCCGCGGACTATCTGAACCACTACGACTCGGTGACCTTGGCCGCCGGCGATACGCAGAAATACAATTCGCTGCTGCAGACGGTCGATCCGCTCAACCCGGCCTCCAAAAACACGAAGATCGAGGGCGACGGCTCGCGGGCTGCCGCTGTTACGCACAACTACAAATTTCCACCGCCTCCGCCACCGCCACCGGCCATAGCGGTCAATGTCGGCGGGGCGGGCGTGACCAACACTGCGAATTGAACAGAAGGATGCGGTTTCAGCGCGCCAGGCCATACGAGGAAACCTGGCGTCAGGGGAGCAAAGAATAAAGCGATGCTGCGAACCATTCGCGCGTTCTGGCACGATCAAAGGGGAATAGCGCTGATCCTCGCCAGCGTCATGCTGCCGGCAAAGTATCAGCTTTCCCTGCTGGTGATCGATATGAGCCGGGCCAATAACCTCCACAACGATTTGCAGAAGGCGGCGGACGCCATGGCAGCGGCGACAGACCTGATCTTCCAGCTCTTCTTCCTGCGGAGATTGCTCGGGTTCGACAACATCTCCATGCCCTCCATGCTGAGCACAAAGAGCACCTCGCCATGAATGCCATCAACACCAAGATCCTGCAGACCAAGCGAAGGCAGGTGGCGCTGTTCTCGTCCGATCCGCAATTCAAGCGCGAGGTGGCGAGCAGGCTCGAGGCGCTGGCCATCTACGATGTCAGGGTTTCCGAGACCTACGACTTTCTCAAAGGCCCACCCGCCGATACGCGGCCAGGCATCGTCATCCTCGACCTTGGCGGTGGCGAGTTGCTCGGCCAACCCGGCACCGTCGAGGCGCGTTCCAAATGGTCATCGGTGCCGCTGATCGCAATTTCCGATGAGCTGACATCCGAACGGACACGCGTGCTGGTACGCATGAATGCGTCGGACTGGCTGCACAAGCCGCTCGATGCCAAGGAGCTGCTCAATGCCGTCACCTTCCACGACACCGGAAACCAAGGGGCGAAGAGCCGGATCATCACCTTCATCAGCGCCAGTGGCGGCGCCGGCGCCACGACGCTTGCCCTGTCGGCGGCGGAGTTCCTGGCATCGAAGTCGGCCGCGCACGCTGCTTCGACCTGCCTGGTCGATCTCGATTTCCAGAGCGCCAATTGCGGCGCCTATCTCAACCAGTTCAACCAGTTCGACCTTGCGGGCATCATCGGCCAGCCCGAAAGGCTCGATGTCGAGCTGATGGATGTCATCAAGCTTTCGCGCCCGTCCGGGCTGACGCTCTATTCTTTCGAGCGGCCGCAGTTGCCATTCGAGCCGAAAGGCGCCGATTTCGTATTTCGGCTGCTCGACCTTGTTGCCTACCGCTTCGACGACATTGTTATCGACCTACCGAACATCGAGACCCCATGGCACAATTCGGTGCTTTCGACGAGCGACGAGATCTTCATCGTCTTCGAACTCAACGTCGCCTCGCTGCGGCAAGGCAAGCGGCTCTACAAGAAGATCCGCGAGCTGCGCGGCAATGCGGTCAGCATTACGCTGGTTGCCAACAAGTACAAGCGTAAATGGTTCGGAAACCACTTCTCACACAGCGAATTGGAAAAGATATTCAAGGCGCCTAACATCAAGTCGGTCGCGCTCGACAACGCACTTTTGACCGATGCGCTCAACCGCGCCATCCTGCCTTCCGAAGTGGACGGACGGGCGCGCTTCAACAAGGATTTGAAGCTGATTTTCAGGGAGCGGCTCGGCGATGCCGCTCGCTAGGCATCATCTCGCCCCACTGCTCGCCGGCGCCTGCATACTTGCAGTGACGCTGGCCTCGGGCGCTGAGTTCGCCGAAGCTCGGTCCGGGCTGGACCGCCCGCCGCTGCCAGCCATGGGTCCCAGCCTGCGCAAGACGGTCGCCTTCGCAACCGCCGAACGGGCTGGCACCATCATCATCCGCAAGAACGAGAAAGCACTTTACCTGGTGACAGGGCAAGGCCAGGCGCTGCGCTACCAGATCAGCGTCGGCCGGGAGGGGTTCAGCTGGACCGGGATAGTCAAGGTTGGGACGAAGACGGAATGGCCGGATTGGCGGCCGCCGAAGGAAATGCGCGCGCGCCAGCCGGAACTGCCAGCGTTGGTGCCCGCTGGCCCTTACAATCCGCTTGGCGCGCGCGCGCTCTACCTCTCCCGGGACGGGCGCGACACACTCTATCGCATCCATGGCACCAACGATCCCACTGGTGTCGGCTTCGACGGCACATCTGGCTGCTTTCGCCTGACTAACACCGATGTGATCGATCTTTTCAAGCGCGTCGCAGTGGGCGCGAAGGTGGTGGTGGAATGACCATGATCAGCGACCCGGACATTCCGGCGATCGAGATCGGCGCGCAGGAAGTCGCCGCGGGCAAGCCTAGCCGCAAAGGCACCATCGGCGTCATCGTCATTGGCGCAGCGCTGGTCACGCTGGTGAACCTGACCGCCGCCATCTATCTATGCCGCGGCATCAGCGACCTGCGCGCCGTGGAAGCGCGTCTGGAGGAACTTGGGCAATTCGAGCAGCGCATCGGCGCCCGCCTAGATACCGTCAACAACGGCTTCCAGAGCCGGTTCGAAAAACTGGACAGCCAATTGCAGGCGAATTTCGGTGAGATTGACGGCAGCATTGCCCGGCTCGAGCAGAACCCGCCCTCCACAGCCGACGAGCCGAAGACGAGTGCCGCCGCGCCTGCGCCGGTTACGACCGACCCGATAGCAGAGGCTCCCACCGTCGCCGAAAATACGGCGGAGCCCGGCGCAATCGAGATGCCGCGTACGCCGAGAAGGAAAGCCACCCCCCCTGCTCCGAATCCTGCCTACCAGCGCATCGAGCAGCCGGACGGTAAGGTATACTACCGCAAAACGAACTAGAGCCTGATCCTGAAACGTGGAATCCAGCCTTCGTAGAAGCTCATGTTCAAACAAAAAGGCAGAACCCCATCCCAAGTAAATCGGGAAGGAAACGGGCTCTAGCCCCCTTGTTTTTCATATCTACATTCTCTTAAATATGCGAATCATCGCTGTCCCATGAACTAACCTGAATAGCATGACTTAGCGTTCAGAGTCGGCGAGAATATGTAATTCATCAAATTATACAATTGACTTGCACTGACCTGATTGCCGCCTGAACACGTGCTTATGGTGAAAGCCGATGGACCTGCACCAATACCAAAAGAATTATTTGCGGCATAGTTCTTGATGCTGGTCGCGTTGCTCGCGGCAGATCCATTGACGCTATAGCAAGGCGTAGGGTGCTTCGTCACGTCCAGCCCCGCGTAATTTATGGCAGCGTCACTTACGCTCGCGCAACGCGCAGACATTTCGACACCATGCTGTAGACCGACATAGGCCCACAACAGCAATCCGGCCTGAATGACACCAAAGGTCAAAACCAGGAAGAACGGCATCGTGATCGTAAATTCGACCATGGCGCCGCCTCTCGTATCGTCGAGTAGCTGTCTCAGCCTCATTGGATGCGCACCGTCGCTTGTGCAGTAAGGTTACCCCAACTGCTGGGGACCAGCCCATAGGGCACGAAGGCTTGGTACGCGGCGTTGGACGAAACGCTGATCGTGCAATAGCTGCCCGGGCCAGCACCGCAACTCGAACTGCAAGTCGTCACGGTTGCAGTGACGGCTGTAAAGAGCGTGGCATTGGTCACCGCCGATTTAATCGGCGAACCAACTGACGTGTCGCAAGGAAAACCATTGGCAATGACGTATTGTGCACCTGCCTGGGCAGCATGCTGCACTTCCATCCTGTTAAAAACGAGCAGGCCAAAATCCATTGCGTAGATGCTGATCAGAACGAGCAACGGTACGAACAGGGTAAATTCAACCAGCGCAGTACCCGCTGTTGCGTCCGCTCCGACCAAGAACCTACGCGCGACCTGCCACATCCCAGACATCGCTATGCGGTCTTTTTGCTCTCGGGTGTTCATCACTCCACCAATGGTTTCGTCCCAATGGCGACGATGCCGGTCCCCGTGCAGTTTGTGCCCATGCTTGCATTATTCCCAAAGATGATCTTGTCGGCAATGACCTGAGTGCACATAGTGCTGTTGAAGCTGGAATTATTGGCAAAATTAACAGTTTGGCTCGGAAAATAAATCGCGCCCTGGATGTTGTTGTGACTGTTGTTGCTGAACGTTTGCGTCACGCTAGAAGTGCTGTTGCGCGGGCCGAAGAGCGCAATACCGGCAAAGGGACCGGTGCTTTGGGCTGTTATGTTCAGGGTAACGTTGTTGCCAATTCCTATCGCGTAGGTGCCATTTATTATGATCGTAACGCCGCCCACTGGATTGGCGTTGAGCGTTGCGTTGTTCGAGATATTGAACGTGCCGTCAATGTAGTAAACGCCGGACGACATAGTCACTGTCGCATTATTCGTTGCGTTAATTCCGCCGCAATAATGTCCCGGCGATATAGAGCCGCTTGTCACAGGAGTTGTCCTAGTGCAAGCGCCCGCGCTTCCTGCGGAGACACCGGCGTACGGGTCGGCCGCAAAATTCTTCGAATTTGTTACGTTCGGCGATCCATTAAGGTGTCCGTTGTTGCCGACGGTAACCCCGCCAGCAACGAAAGTCGGCGAATTGATGGTGCAGTTGTTATTGCAATTCAACGCGCTGGATGAGGTCGAGTTTGAATAAATGCCGCAATTCGAGTTGGTCAAACTTGCGTTGTTGCTGACGGAAATCGCGTTCGACGCCGTTCGATCGAGAGCCAAGACACAGCCACTATATGTACCCACCAAGGCGACGGCCCGCGCTGAGACGTCAATATCGTGCGAAAGCCAGAGCGATGAAAATATAGGAGCTTGCCCCTTCGTAACGATAACCTCGATTGAGCATGGATACACACTGCACGAATAGCCGCTGGCATTCGTAAAGTTTCCCGACTTCGCGGGACTGTTTACGGTTACTGTGACCTTATTGCTGCCGCTTACCAAGCCATACGTCGCCGTGATACCGTTCGCTTGTGTCTGGAGACTTGAGCCGGTGTTGTAGGCCCATGCGGCGCTCGTTGCCGCGGAGTCGGCCGCAGCCTGCAGAGTCTGGTGGGTAAGTAGGAGATTGGCGCCCTCTCCGGCAAGGCCGGTGATGCCGACTATGATCGGCGTCAGCAATGTCATAAGCACGACATAGGTTCCCGATTCGTCGCGCAGAAACCGACTTAACAGTCGGGGATTGTTCGCGCGGTCGCCATTGCCTCGATTAAACAATGCAGGACGGCGCCCGAATTTTAGGTTCATGTCCCCAGCCCTTTTGCCTCATTTAAATTAGCCCTGCCTAATGTTATAATAGATTTGTAACAATCTGCCAATAGATCACCTCGCCAAGGATGACGACAGCGATTTCGGGGGTAGTCTTCTGAGAGCTTGCCTTAGGTTTCCATCTCGGCCGTATCCGGCCAATCCTGCGGAGCGCTCGACGGCTGGGATGCTATACGCTCAGCTGCTCAGATCTTATGCGTGCCGGGGACCAGCGACGAGATCTTGATCGTGTTCGAGTTCAATGTCGCTTCGCTGATACCAGCGAACGGAAACGCCGGACGGCAAGGTCTACTATCGCAAGATCAATTGAGACGGCGGGGATGGAGGTCGTCGCTATTGTCGCTTCCAGAAGTGCCCGCGGCGCCGGGTCAGATGTCCCGCTGCAAAGCCATGAGGCGCACGGCTAGTGCTTCTCCACGCTGTCGGGTCTCGCGAAGGAACGCGACATGACAGTAAGCACAGGCTGCAAAACCCAGAATAAGCACCAGGCTGTTCTCCCAGGTTAAGTCTACCGTCAGCGGAAACGAGAAGCCGCTGGGAGCCGCGAAAGCGGCAATGGCGCTCGCCGTTTCCGAATGGCTGCCGACGGCGATCATCAGCCCGGCGAAAAGCAGGGCCACGTGATTGACAAGGAAGAAAGCCGCCGACTTTCTGACGCAACAAGCGCTCCAGCAGGCGATCGCCGCTGCAATCAGGAAGACGGCATCCAGAACCATCGAATCGCCCAGCCAGAGGTCGACCTGCTGCCAGAACACCGTCGACAGGGGGCGCAGTTCAAGCCAGATCCACCACATTGCAGGGCTGGCGGGATAGGTTCCGAGCAGGAGCGTTGCCGCTCGCTCGCCTGCCATGATCATCAGGATGAATGCGGGAAAAGCGAAGAGTAATATCGACTTGCGCTTCATGTTGTCCTCGACAATCTGGCGTCAGCTTAGATTGCGGAGGTTGCGCGAGGCTTAACGGAAGGGCGTTATGGCTCTTACATGGGAGTTTCATCCAGGCAGCTGGAAATTCAGCATCGGTCCGTCCGTGCTGCCACGCCATGATCTTGGTTGAGGCGTCATCAAATTTCTCGCGCTTTTCGGTGCCGGCACTAAGCCATTTGGGCCTTTCGACTTTCCACACTCGACGTGTTTGGATGAAGCCACAGCGACCCCATTTTGTGCCATTTTTGCTACATTTCCCGACCGTGTGTCCAAAATCCTATATTTAGCGACACCTAAATCAACAATCACTCACGTATTTCTCGAAACTGTTGGATAATCCCCTGAGACAGGCTCAGGCTTGGTTCAGCGCTCGAAGAAGGTGCGGGGGAAACGTTTGGGGCGGGTTGAATGAATACGACACAAGCACCTCGTTCGTGTGCTGGAACGGTCCGAATTCATCGGGCTCTCGGTTGTCCAGGGCTATCTCGAATTACGTGCTTCAGGCCTCGATCGTGGCAGAGGCAAAGAAGAAACCTGGGCTTTCATCAAAGCCGATCAACAAGGCACGTGGGGAGGCGATGAGTGAGCGATAGCGCCACCTCCCCTCTTGTCGATCGCAACCGGCTGTTTCCACCCATGGCGGCAGAGGATTTCGGGCTGGAATTCAGGGTTGTGGCGCGTGGCGGCACGCGACGCGGCATTCGTCTTGAGCGGGCGTTCTGGACCTCGCTGAAGCAGATGGCCGAAAGCCGCAAATGCACGATCGGCATGCTGATCGACGAGATCGCCGAGAGCCATGCCAACACAGGAAACCTGACATCGGCTATCCGAGTGGCCTGCATGCGCGGATTGGCCGACGAAAGCCAGACCTTGCGAAGGCTCGCGTCGATCAAGACGATCAACGCCATTCTGGTTGCTTGCCCGTCACCGGCTTTTGCACTCTCATCGTCGAAGAAGATTCTGACCTTCAACGCGCCGTTCCAGCAACTGGTCAGGCGTCAATTGCCGGTGGCGGCGAACGAGGATGCGCGCCACGACCTGAAGCTCGCGCTGGACCTCAATGTCGCGGACATATTCGCGCGGCTCGACGCCAATGGCGAAACGCCGGTCGCCACCGGTTTCGTCATCGGTGCGGGCGACCGCCGCTACCGGGGGCAATTGAACACGGTGCGGGCGCCGGTGCTCGAGCCGGAGCTGCTGATGGCCTTCATTTTCGGCGGCTGATGCATGCCGCCCGAAAGCGATCGCGGTTTTGCGAAGACGACATGCCAAAAAGCGAGATGAGATGGATCGGCCCCTGATCGGCCGCTGGTACTCCATTTGTTGACCGTTGCGGAGCAGGTTTGCCCGGGCGAGCCGGTTTCGCGAACAATCATTGGCCAGATCGATCAATTTGTATGGTTCGCCGAAACTGAAATTGCGGTAGGCCGGCTTTATACCTGCTGATCTGACAGGACATTGGCCGATGGCACAAACCGTAGCAACCACCTCCACGCCGGCGTGGACAAAGCTTGCGTTGCTGGCCGTTCTGGGGGCAACGGCGAGCCTTGGCCTTTCGGTGAGCCTCAACTACCTGCTTTTGTTCAGCGACACGCTGACGCCGTTCTGGTGCAGCATGATCACCGCGGCGCTGCTGCCCGCGATCATTGGCCTGCCGCTCTTCGTGCTGGTCGGCTGGCAGCAGATGCAAATCCGCAATTACAGGCAGGAACTCAACAGGTCCGGGACGTATGACAGCGTGACGGGCTGCCTGAACGGGCCGGTCTTCACGTCGATGATCGAACGACGGGCAGCCAGGCGATCGGGGCCAGGCCCACGCTCCGGCGCCTTCCTGGTCATTCACCCGGAACACCTTCGGTCCATCAACATGCGCTTTGGCCTTGAGTGGGGCGACGAGGCCTTGCGGCTCATCGTCTCGACCATCCAGTCGTCGGTGCGCGAGGAGGACCTGATCGGGCGCATCGGCGCCTCGATGTTCGGGGTTTTCCTCTCGGGCGCGACCGAGGCGGAGGCCGAGGAAATCGGCGAGCGTATCCGCACGCGTGTCGCGCAAGTCTATTTCGCGCCGAAAGGCACCGAGGATGTCCTCGCCATCAAGGTCGGCGGCGTGATGCTGGAGAACGAGATGGAGTTCTCGGACATGTTCCGCTCAGCCGAACAGCGCCTGTCCGATGCGCAGGATGAAGCCGGCTTTGAACTGGCGCATCTCCACAGCTGACGACAGCCGGGGCGCCAAAGCAGGAAAATTTCACGAAACCAGGGGAAACTGGTGCTGCGAGAGAGGATTGAACTCTGGTTCATTCTAATAAAATCAAATACTTATGACTGTTTTTGTAACGTTGTGACGGACTAACAAATGACCTCTCAATAGCTGTTGGGTTTCGGCTGCTGCCTTGCATCATGGACTTGACTCGCCTCCTCCTTGTGAAACTATCGATTCTGACGGGCGGCCCCACCGGAGGCGGCTTATCGCCGGAAGCCCGCAAGCCATATTTCGCAATTAATAGAGTGAAATCCCCAGGCTCTCCACCCAACGCAATCCTTCGTCGGTGCCGGCGCGGGGTCGGTATTCGCAACCGACCCAGCCGGCATAGCCAAGCTGATCGAGCGCCGCGAATATGGCGCGATAGGCGATCTCGCCCTCGTCCGGTTCAGCACGGCTTGGAACGGCGGCGATCTGCAGATGGCCGATCATCGGTAGGTGACGTTCGAGGCGCTTGAGGACATCGCCCTCGCTGACGCCGACATGGTAGACGTCGAACATGATCCTGATGTTGAGCGCGCCGACTTGGTCGATCAGGGCTGCCGCCTCGCCGATCGTCGAATAGAAATAGCCCGGCTTGTCGCGCTGGTTGATTGGCTCCAGCAACAATGTCAGATCCGGTGCAGTGGCAGCCGCGAATGCCAGATTTCGCGCCAAGATTTCCGTTGCTTCCAGTTTGGCTGCCTGCTCGACGACGCCGGCCATGACATGGATCGATGACGCGCCGCTGTGGCGCGCATAGGCCGCGGCCTGACGAAAACTCTTCTCGAAATCGGCCTGCCGGCCGGCCAGCGCGCCAAGGCCGAAGTCTCCCCTGGCCGTGTCGCCGACGGGGGTATTGATGCCGAGCAGTTCCAGGCAGTGCTTGTCGCAAGCGCTCTTCACATGGTCGGCTGGAACATCATAGGGCCAATGCAATTCGACCGCCCTGAAACCCGCTGACGCTGCGGCAGCGATGCGATCCAGCAAGGGTCGGTCGGTCCACAGGAAACCAAGGTTGGCGGAAAATTTCGGCATCGTCACTTCAACTTGAAATGCTGGTTGAGTTCGGCAATGGCGTCGGCGTCGAGATGGCGCACGGCCATCCCGCGCAGGATGATTGCAAGCTTTGCCGCTTCCTCGAGTTCCTCGATGGCAAACACCGCCGCATCGAGTGAGGTGCCGGCTACCACGGGCCCATGGTTCTGCAGGAGGACTGCGGGATGTTCTGCCGCCAGCGCGTCGATCAACGGCTTGACCGCCGAGGAGCCGGGGCGCGAGTAGGGCACGACCGGCACCTGCCCGACGCGCATGACAACGTAGGGCGTGATCGGCGGGATCGCGTCGGCCGGATCGACATCCGCAAGGCAGGACAGTGCGGTCGCATAGGTCGAATGAAGATGCACGACGGCGCGCGCCGCGGGCCGCTTGTCGTAGAAGCCGAAATGCAGCGGCAATTCCTTGGTCGGCGCATCCCCCGAGACATGCTTGCCCGAGGCGTCGAGCTTCGACAGGCTGCCCGCGTCGAGGAAGCCGAGGCAGGAATTGGTCGGCGTGAACAGAAACCCGTCATCGAGCCTCGCCGACATGTTGCCTGACGAGCCTGCGGTGAGGCCGCGCTCGAACAGCGACTTGCCCCATTTGACCAGATTGTCGCGGATTGCCTGTTCGGTCATGCAGTGCCGATCCTCTGGACTGCCTTCTCGAAAAAATCATTCGCGCCGAAATTACCGCTCTTGAGCGCGAGACCAAATGGGCCGCCGCGTTCGGCCAGCAACGCCGGCACGCCCGGATCGATCTCGGCGCCGATCTCCAGGCTGCTCACACCGAGCGCCTCGACGATCGCCCCGGATGTTTCGCCGCCACGGACCACCACGCGGCGCACGCCGCCATCGGCGAGCCGGCGCGCGAGTGTCGCGAAGAAATGCTCGATGGCTTGCGCCACCTCGTAGCGGCCGTGGCGCGCCTGCGCATCGGCAACCTTGCCCGGATCGGCCGTCGAATAGACGATCGGCGCCTGTTCCTGCTGCCAGAACCAGTCGGCCACCTGGTGGACTGTCATGGTGCCATCCATGAGTGCTGCCGGATCAAGCGCGAGGCCGGGATGGGCAGTAAGATAGGACGCGACCTGCGCTTGCGAAGCTTTCGAACAGGAGCCGCACAGAACGACGGCAGGCCCCACCGCTCCGGCAGTTCCGCTCGGCTTTCCCGAAAGCTTACCGGTCCTGCGGAAGTTTTCCGGCAGCCCATGCGCGATGCCAGATCCACCGGTGACAAGCCTGTGGCCGGCAAGCGCCTCTCCCAGGCGCATCAAATCGTCATCGGCGACCGCGTCCGCAACGATAAGCCGCCGCCCTTGCGCCCTCTGTTCGCTGAACGCCTGTTCGATGGCAAACGGCCCGCTGCGAACCGCATCCAGCGACACCAGTCCCACATCACCCTTGGTTTGAAGCCGAAGCCAGCGCCGGATATCGGCGTCGGTCATCGGCGTCAGCGGATGGTTCTCCATGCCGGACTCGTTCAAGAGACGGTCGCCGACGAAAAGATGGCCCATGAACAGCCGGCGCCCAGTCGCGGGGAAGGCCGGGCAGACGACCGCCATGTCGGCGCCAAGAAGGTCGAGCAGCGCTTCGGCGACCGGGCCGATATTGCCTTTCGGCGTGGAGTCGAAGGTCGAGCAATATTTGAAGACGATCTGCTCGCAGCCCTGGGCAAGCAGCCAGCGCGCGGCCTCGAGCGACTGGTGCACAGCGTCCTCGGTTGGAATTGAACGCGTCTTCAAGGCGACAATTCCGGCTTCGCAATCGGACGGCACTGGGCCGGCTCCGATGCCGACGAACTGTGTGGTCGCCATGCCACCCTTGGCCAGCGTGTTGGCGAGATCACTCGCCCCTGTGAAATCGTCGGCTATGGCCCCTAAAAGCATGGCGATTTCCTATTGCCGCGCGTCAGCGCTGGGATGCGGTTCGAACGGGTTGCGATTAGGCGGCTCCGAAACGTGCCAACCTCTTCCGTCCCGTGCGGCGGCGGTCAACAGATCGGCTACTGACTGGATCAAAATCGCGTGGCTCAGGTCGATCTCGATCTTTCGGCCGGAACTTACCCTGTCGATGAAATCTTCGAGTTCTGCCGCATAGGACAGGGCATATCGCTCCAGGAACGAGTGCTTCAACGGCGATCGAACCAACCCAGCGCCCGAAAGGGACTCGAGTTGGTTTCGGTGATGGTTCTCGGTTCTGAGCATTCCCTTTGATCCGTGAACCTCGATCCGCTGATCGAAACCGAACGTTGCGCGCCGGGAGAGCGTCTGCGTGATGATCACGCCTCCTGGCGTCTTCATGATCACCGCCGCCGTGTCGAAATCGTGGGATGCCTCGAAGGCGCTGGAGACATGCACCGCCCCAGTTGCCCATACCTCGCTTGGAGCCTCTCCGCTCAGGAACATGGCAAGGTCGATGTCGTGAACCATCATGTCGCGGAAAATGCCTCCGGACGTTGCAATGAAGCTTTCTGGCGGCGGCTCGGGATCCTTGCCGATCAGACTTATCATCTCGATCTTTCCGACCTCGCCGGCGCGAAGGCGGTGTTCGAGTTCCGCAATTGCCGGGTCGAAGCGCTTGTTTAGCGCGATCATGAATGGAACGCCGGTTGCTGCTACGATCGCGCTGCATCGCTTCGCTTCGTCGAGACCTAGCGACAGCGGTTTCTCGCACAGGATCGCCTTTCCGGCACGCGCCGCTGCGATTACCTGTTCGGTATGGAGTGCCGTCGGCGACGCTATCACTAAAGCATCGATCGACGTATCGGCAAGCAGGGCCTCGAAACTGACTGCCACGGTGCCGCCATGAACTTCAACGATGCCGCGTGCCCGCGCCTTGTCGGGGTCGGCCACAGCTACTAGGACCGCCGAATTGCTGGCAGCAAGGTTGCGAGCATGCACCGCGCCAATGCGGCCCCCTCCGACCAGTCCGAACCTCATCATGGCCGCCCGGCCTCAGCTGGTCGTTTTTCTTCGACACTCTCAGCCTCGATCGCTCCGGAACCGCTCATCAGTCCAACCCACGATTCCAGCCCCGGCCATGATCGCCGAATGCTTCCCAGCCATCGGCGGTTACCGCAAGCGTATCTTCAAGGTTGATAAAGCCGCGCCGCGGATGAAGCAGGGTTGTTTCGATCGAGATGACCATTCCGGCTTCCAGCGGCCGGTCGGCGTGGTATGCGGGGTATGGCACCGAACAGCTATCGGTCAGCCACGGCGCTTCATGGCTGACGATGCCCATGCCATGCGCCACGAAGGAAAGCTCACCCCAATTGGCCGAGCGTGCGACCATAGCTTCGGGTTCGACGTAAATGTCCCCGCCCCTGGCTCCAGCACGGATCGGCTTGCGCGCGGCCTGCTGAATCGTCTCGACCTCGCCGAGCAGATCCTGGAGTTCCCGATCAGGGTCGCCAAGATAGGCCATCCGACAGAGATCGCCGATGTAGCCCTTGTAGTTTCCCCCTGAATCCAGCGCCAGGACATCGCCCTTCTGCCAGACCTGATCGGACGGTGCCCGGTTGAAGCTCCGCCCCATATTGGTCAGGCAGTATTCGAACTTCAGGCCGCGGCTTTCCTCTTCACGCCTGACGGCGTCGAAGAGCGCCTGCTTCGTCGTTCCAGCGCCATGGCCGGCCATGACTGCAAGCAAGGAATCGATCACCTTCTCGGATGCCACGCGCAAGATGTCGAGTT
Organism: Mesorhizobium kamtschaticum; assembly: GCF_056174585.1. Classification (NCBI taxonomy): domain Bacteria; kingdom Pseudomonadati; phylum Pseudomonadota; class Alphaproteobacteria; order Hyphomicrobiales; family Phyllobacteriaceae; genus Mesorhizobium; species Mesorhizobium kamtschaticum. The sequence goes on from NZ_CM149691.1 coordinate 7,047,362, forward strand.
CCCGCGGCGACTTCAGCGCCCTGAGCAATTCAAGCGTGAAGGTCGCATCGACGATGTCCGCATCCGGGAGACCTGCCGCCAGCACCCGGTAAGCGTCGGTGGGCAGGAACCCGATCTCGACGCCTATCCGCCCTGATACACAGCCGGAGCGTTGAAGACTGCGCACAGCGGCGGCGGCATACTCCACGGTCGTCATATTCTTGAAGTCGAACTGCGAAACCCAGAATTTGCCGAGTTCCTGTTCGTAGGTTTCCATCGGGCTTGCGACATAGGTCGAAGCGAAGGGCTTGCCCCTGATGTAGACGAAGAAAGGCAGATATCGGCTCAGGCCGTGCGCATCCATGTAAGAATAGAAGAAATAGCGATAGCCGCCGAGCAGATATTGGATGCTGTGCTTGGAGGTGACGAGCAGCGCTTCGAGGCCGGCCTCCTCCATGAGCCGATCCAGGCGATCGGATTCGAAAGGCGGCTTGCCTTCTCCCGGCTTGAAGGGCTCCAACGTTTCCGGCTTGGTGCTCTGCATCTTCATTTGAGTTCTCCTTGGAGCCGAGCCCTTGCGGCGATCTCGGCCACAGCGCCACCATTCATGACGCGCGCGGCCATTGCGGTTTTAAGCTCGTCGAGCAGAGCGCTTGTCGCCTTGCGAACCAGCCCGGCATCATTCATGACCGTGATCAGGTCGCAGCCCAGATCCACCATATCCCGGGCGAACGGCACGTCCGGGCAGAAAATGCCAACGCGCAAGCCATTCGTTCGCGCGGTCTCAACGATCCGCTCGATCTCGCGAACGACACGCGGCGACAGCGGATTGGTTATTGTGCCTTCCAACGTCATCGAAAGATCGCTCGGGCCGATATAGATGCCGTCCAGCCCCTCGACGGAAGCGATCGCATCGAGATTGCCGAGGGCCGTCTGCGTTTCGATCATTGCCCAGGACAGCACCGTGGAGCCCGCTTTCAAGACATAATCTGCGCCGCCATACAGTAGGCCGCGCGAAGGCCCAAAGCTGCGTTCTCCATGGGGCGGATAGCGCATTGAGCGGACAAAGGCTTCGCAATCCGCGCGGGTGTCGATCATTGGGCAGATCACGCCGTAGGCACCCATATCCAGGACCTTCTGGATGAGCCACGTTGCGTTGTGAGGAACGCGCACCATGGGCACGGCGTTCGTCGTCGAAATCGCCTGGAGCATCGAAAGTGCGGTGTCCAGATCGAACATACCGTGCTGGAGATCGACGGTTACTGCATTGTAGGGCAAGTTGGCGAATATCTCCGCACTGTAACTCGACCCTATGGAAAGCCAGGCGTTGAGCGCGTAGTTCTTTGTCTCCCAGACGGTCTGAAGGCCATTGGGGCGCATGACGCATAGTCCTTTCCGGATGAAGAAAGGCCCGATTTCATCGAAATCGAAACTTCCTGTGACAGGACACTGGCACCTCGTTTGTCGCCCTGATGTCCCTCGTCGATCGCCGACAATTCACACTGTAGCGGCTCCCACATATCTGTCAATCATATTGTTAACAATCTTGACGGCATTTTCGCGATGATATATTTGTGCTACCAGTCGGCCCTGTCTCTTGCGCGAATGAAGGCAATCCATGCAGACCCAGCAAATTCTGAAAGCTATCGAAGAAGACATTGTTTTCGGCGTATTGCCGCCACAGTCCCGGCTCGTCGAGGAGCGTCTGGCGGAGCGCTTCGATGCGAAGCGACACGTCATTCGCGAGGTCTTTTCCACGCTTGAGGATCTTGGCCTCGTTGTCAGAGTCCCGAACAAGGGAGCACTGGTTACCGAACTGACGCCGGCCGAGGTTCTGGAAATCTACGACATGCGCGAGTTGCTCGAGACCAGGGCCGGCATGCTGACGCAGCTTCCGGTGTCGGACGAACTCATCGAGCAGATGAGCGAAGTCCAGCGGCGGCACACGGAGGCCGTTTCGCAGGAAAGGTTCCGCGACGTGTTCTACCTCAACATAGAATTTCACCGCTTGCAGTATTCAGCCTGCCCGAACCGGCATCTCGTCCAGACGATCGAGGACTATGCGCGAAAGGCCCATCTCATCCGCGCGACAAAATATGGCGACCGTATCCACATGAAGAAAGTCGTGGAACATCACTGGGCGATCATCGACGCGATGAAGGGCAATGACAATGAGCGCCTGGTCCAGCTGATTCGCGACCACCTGCCCGGCTCGCCGGAAGAATACATTCGCATCTACCAGATCCGCTACGGCAACCAGTCCACGGCGCGGCAAGCACTCCGGGCCTGATAACTTCCTGGAACCCGCGTCCGTTGCGTGGCGCCTAAAGCGGCTGCCACGCTCCATCGTTCTGATTGGAAATCGCGGCGGTCGAGATCATCCGCATTCCGGCGACGCCGTCGTCGACCCCCGGCAGATTGGCGAGCAGCGCGGAAAAGTCCCCACCGGTCTCGGCAGCGACAATGGCGAGCGCTGCTTCAAGATAGATGTTGGCAAAGGCGAGCGGATAGCCTTCGGGATGGCCAGGTCTGAACCGTGCCGACCGGGTCACGAATTCCGACGTGTCGTCCTGTCCCGAGCGCAGGATCGTTTCGGGACCGTTCAAGGGACGGAAGCGCAGGAACTCCGCATCCTCCTCGCGCCATTCCAGTCCGGCCTTCTCGCCAAAGATACGCATGGCCAATCCATGCTGAGTGCCTGTCGCCATATAGCTGGACCAGAGCCTGCCGACGGCCCCGCTCGTAAACTCGAGGTCGAGATATGCATTGTCATAGACTTCGCGGCGTGCTGCGAAGGTCTGCATGCGGGCTGATAGGCGCGACGGCGACATGCCGCTGACGTAGCGCATCATGTGATAGGCATGCGATCCCACCTCGCCGAGGATCATCTCCTTGCCGCCGGACGGCCTGAAGCGCCAATGGCGAAGTGCCGGATCTTCGGGCTCCTCGGCTACCCCTGCCGCGCCGCCGGCAAATTCCATGTCGACCATGCGGATCTCGCCAAGCGCACCCGACGCAACGAGGTCTCGCGCATGCCGCACCATGGGAAACCCGGCATAGCAATGCGTGAGAACGAAGATCTTGCCCGACGCCTTTACGGCAGCAGCAAGCTCCTCTGCCTCGGCGACAGTCCGCGTCAGAGGCTTTTCGCAAATGACGTGAAAGCCAGCTTCGAGAAAGGCAATCGCAACGTCCTTGTGCAGGCCAGGTGGCGTTGCGATGACGACGGCGTCGATGCGATCGTCACGGGCCGCCTCGAGGCGGGCCATGTCGCGATAGTCGAGATAGGTGCGGTCGCTGGCGACAAAGAGCCCTTTCGCCGTTTCCCGACAGACCTGCGGATCGATCGAAAACGCACCGGCGACAAGTTCATAATGGCCATCGATCTGGAACGCTATGCGATGCGTCTCGCCGATGATCGAATCGAATCCGCCGCCAACCATACCCAGCCGTAGCCGGCGGCCGAATTTCGCAAGACTATCGTGATACATGGACATGCTTCCATTTGACTTGAACAGTTGTTGCCTCACGGCGGCGGCCCGTCAGTGCTGCCGCGCCCGGGCCTTGGTCCGGCGTTCTTCCTGGGCGACGCGGATAGTATCTAGATAGACGGCGCCGATGAGGACCACACCCACGACGATCTGCTGCAGGAACGGTTCCATTCCGAGTATGTTGAGAGCGAAGCGGATCGTAGCCATGACCAGGGCTCCGCTGATCGCACCGACGACATTGCCGCGACCGCCCATGAGGCTGGCGCCACCAATGACCGACGCGGCGATAGCGTCGAGCTCATATCCAAGTCCGATGCCGGGATGGGCGGAGTTGATGCGCGAGGACAGGACTACGGCCGCCAGACCAACGGTCACGCCTGAGAAAACATAGATCTTCACCTTCAGCCGGCGGACGTCGACACCAGCCCTCCGGACGGTTTCCTCGCTTGCCCCCAAGGCATAGGCATACCGCCCCATGGGACGCTGCGTGAAAACGTAGTGGGCGATGATCGCAACGGCGGCAACGATCCAGATTGGAAAAGGTATGCCCAGCACGCGCCCGTTTGCGATGAAGTCGAACCAGTCCGGAAAACCATACATCGAGTAGCCGCCTGACAGCTTGAGAGCCGTCCCCTGCGCGATCCCGAGCATGCCGAGCGTCGCGATGAAGGCCGGTATGCGGCCATACGCGATGAGAAACCCGCTTATTGCGCTACCGATCATGCCCACCGCCAGCGCGACCAGGATTCCGACAGGCATCGGCACGCCTATTGTCATGGTGGAAATCGCCATGACGACCATCGCCAAGGACATCATTGTTCCAACGGAAAGATCGATGCCGCCGGAGATAATGACCAGCGTCATGCCGATCGCGAGCAAGGCGTTCACCGACGCCTGCAGACCGATCGTCATCAGGTTTGCCCCCGTCAGAAACGAGGGCTTGATCGCCGTGACGACGAGCAAGACAACAATAAGCAGCAAGATCGGCCCTATTCTGTCGAACAAGCGCCAGAAATTAACGGACAAACCATTGTTTCTGAGCATTTTGGGAGCAATCAAGGTCATCTGTCCACCTATTCAGCAATATGAGGGGCGGTTGCAGCCGACGGCGGAACGTCGCCGGTGATGATCATGTTCGCCAACGCGTCCCTGCTGACGTCGGCGGTAAATACTTCGCCCACCTTGCGCCCGTTCTTCATGATCACGCAGCGGTCGCAGACTTCCATTACGTCGTGCATGTTGTGCGTGATGTAGATCACGCACATGCCACGGGTGCGCAGTTCTCTCACCAGCGCAAGCACCTTGCGGGTCTGCGCCACGCCAAGCGCCGCGGTTGGCTCGTCCATGATGATGATGCGGCATTTTGCATTGACTGCCTTGGCGATCGAAACCGACTGCCGTTGGCCGCCGGACAAATCCTTCACCTTGGCATCAACGCTAGGCAGATCGACCGCGAGTTCCTTCAAAAGCTTGATCGCACTCTCGCGCATCAGCTGGCGATCGAAGTAGGAGAGGCCGGGCACAACGGACTTGCGCAGCTCCCGGCCAAGATAAAGATTTTCGACGACGTCGAGATTGTCACAAAGCGCCAGATCCTGAAAAACCGTCTGGATTCCGGCATCCAGAGCAGCCCGCGGATTGGCGAATTCCACCTTCTGGCCGCCAAGCACGATTTCCCCGTCGTCCGGAACGTAGGTGCCGGAGATAATCTTGATGAGCGTCGATTTGCCGGCGCCGTTGTCACCAAGAACCGCGACGACTTCGCCTTCATTGAAGTCGACCGAAACCTTGTCGAGGGCAAACAAGGCTCCAAATTGTTTTTGGATATTGAATACGGACAGGATCGACATCGACATGCTCCAACAGCGTCATCTTAATTGCAACGGGGCCGCAAATTGTCTGCGGCCCCGTTGCAGGGGAAGATATTACTACTTTTGAACGCCAATCTGCTTGGCATAGTCGTCGACGTTTTCGGGCGTCACCATCATCATGCCGGAATCGATGACTTTCGGAAAATCAGACGCCTTCTTCTCGCCCTTCATCAGGGATGCCAGAATTTCGACCGCCTTGGTTCCCATGACGTCGGGACGCTGTGCGACCGTGCCCGAAAACTTGCCGCCCCAGATCTGCTTGACGGCCTCCGCGACACCGTCGAAGCCAACGATCTTGACCTCGGAGAATTTCTTGGCCTGCGCGGTGTCACCGTCGGCTTCGGCTTTCTTCGCAGCGCGATCAAGAACCTGCCGTGCGCCGACACCCATCATGTCTGAAGCAGTGAAAATGAGGTCGATGTCCTTGTTGGCGGCGATCAGGGCTTCAGTCGCCTCGACACCGCCGGGCAGCGTCCAATGCCCAGTAATAGAACTCACGATCTCGATTCCCGGGTATTTTTTCATCCCGTCATGGAAGCCCTTCGTGCGCTGGGCAGCGGTTTCGCCGCCCGGTTCGCCTTCGAGCATGGCGACCTTGCCTTTTCCGCCGATCAGCTTGGCGCTGTAGTCCGCGGCGACCGCCGCGGCGCCCACATTGTCAGTCTGTATGACCGTGACGAAATCATTGCCGTCGGTCTTGCTGTCGACGAGGACGACATAGATCCCCGCTTCCTTGGCTCGCTCGACGACATTGCCAAGCCCCTTGGCGACAGTCGCGGCCAGCACGATGCCGCCAAATTCGCCGCGCGAGATGACCGCTTCGATGATGTTGATCTGGTCCTCCACGGCCACGTCGTTGCTCGATCCGAACCTTTCGGTTTGAAGACCAAGTTTTGCCGCTTCGGCTTCAGCCGACTCCGCGATCTTGATCTGAAACACGTCATTGATCAGCGTCTTCGGCATAATCGCGATCTTGTTGCCAGCGCTGAGCGCCGGCAACGACCCGAACGCGATAGCAGCGGATGCATAGAGGATTGTCAGACCGACCTGGCGCCGTGTGAATTTGGTGTTCATTTTTCTTCTCCCGTTACACTGTTTTCCCAACAGTTAGGGGACGCTAGGCTTTGTCATCATAATTGTCAACAATTTAGTTGACATCAAATTCGACGCGTGCTTTTTCGTAAGAAAATCAAGTGGGAAGGATGGTCGCGGCATCCCGTGCGGTCCCTCTACAGAAGGAAACGGACATGATCAGGATAGGCGTTCTGGGTGCGGGCTTCATCGGACAGATGCATGGCCTGACCTTCACCACGGCGTCGATGGCGAGTTGGCAGCCCAAGATCGACATCAGGCTTGTTGCCTTGTCGGAGCAAAACCTGGATGCAGCCCAGTTGGCGCAGTCGCGCTATGGATTCGAGCGCAGCAGCGGGGATTGGCGCGACGCGGCCACCTCACCGGATATTGATCTCTTCATCAACGCCGGCCCAAATCATCTGCACGCGGAACCTTCGATCGCGGCAGCCCAAGCGGGAAAAGCCGTCTTCTGCGAAAAGCCGCTCGCCGGCTCCGCCGACGAAGCCTACGCCCTGTGGAAGGCAGTCGAAGCAACTGGCGCGATCAACATGTGCGCCTTCATGCATCGGTCTATCCCGCACTCAACCTCGCCCGCGACATGATCCGCTCAGGCGAACTTGGCGAGATTCGCCACTTCCGGTCCCGCTTCCTGCTCAACATGCTGACTGGCGGTCCGCTGAACTGGCGCTTCAGCAAGGCGCAGGCCGGCCTCGGTGCACTCGGCGATCTCGGCTCGCACCATATCGACCAGGCGCGCTTCCTCGTCGGCGAGGTCGCCCAGGTGGCGGCGATGACCGGAACATGGAGCAAGGATTCCTCGAACCAGATCCTTGACGTCAACGACGATGCCTTCGTCTGCGCGGCACGGCTCGAAAACGGAGCGACGGCGTCGTTCGAGGCGACGCGCGTTGCCGGAGCCCATAATCTTGGTGGCTTCATCGAGGTCGACGGCACCAAAGGGTCCATCGCTTTCCACATGGAGCGGCTGAACGAGTTAGTGATCTACGAGCCGAAGCGCGGTCCGCGAGTGCAGATGGTGACACAGGCCGGCCATCCCTACAGCGACTTTTGGCTGCCAATGGGCATCCAGGGCCAGCATCCGCTCGGCTGGAACGAGTGTTTCGCCCATCAGGCCAGACATATGCTGGAAGCCGTGGAAGGCGGCAAGCCGATCGCGCCGCGAGCCACGTTTGAGGACGGCTACCGTGTTGCTGAGACCGTCGATGCGATCGCCCGGTCGGCACAATCGAAAACCTTCGAAACCGTCACGTTCCGCACATGAAGCAGACGCGTGACACGCGGCTGGAGCGGCTGGCGGTGCCGCTTCCGATACTTTCTAGGCAAAGCGCCATAGCGTCTGCGGGCAAGTGACGGTCGAATTTGTCTCGCCAGCTAGAGTCATTCTAATTTCTTTCTTGACGACCTTTCCATAGCCCGACTTGGGAAGCTGGCTCCAGAACAGATAATGCTTCGGCAGCTTGTAGCGGGCAATTTTATCCCTCAGCCAGGAATCGATATCGAGTGTTGCGACGTCGGTGCCAGGTGCGGCGACACAAACAGCAACCCCGACTTCGCCCCACACTGGATCGGGCACGCCCAACACAGCCACCTCGCTGATGCCGGGATGCGCAAGTATCTTTTCCTCGATTTCGCGAGGGTAAATGTTCGAGCCACCGGAGATATACATGTCCGATGCCCTGCCTGTTATGTATAAAAAACCATCGGAATCCATGTGCCCGACGTCACCGGTGCAGAACCAGCCATCCCGGAATGCCTTGGAGTTCGCTTCTGGATTATTGAAATATCCCGGAAAAACGGCTGGACCGATAACGCAAATTTCTCCTGTCTCGCCGGGTGAGAGCTCTGTGCCATCAGGGGACTTGATGGCAACCTGCATCCCTGTTCGCTCAAAGCCGCACGTGCCGATCCTCGCATCCGCGCCATTACCCAGTCGATGGTGATTGGGTGGGAGCACCGTGATATTGCCTGTCACTTCGCCGAGTCCGAAATACTGGACCAGCACAGGGCCGAGCTTCGTCAGGGCGTGCTCCTGGTCCGTGCGATACATCGGGGCTCCGGCATAGATGACATGGCGAAGCGAGGAGTGGTCGTAGCGATCCACGGCAGGATGCTCGACGAGCATTTTAAGGATCGTGGGCACGGTGAAGAGATTGGTGATGCGCCACTTCTCGATGAGAGCCCAGGCCGCTTCGATGTCAAAGCGATCTGTGGCCAAAAGCACCGTCTTGGCGCCTCGCGCCACCTGGGTCAGCTGGTGAACGCCAGCGCCGTGCGAAAGGGGCGCGACCACAAGCGATGCGTCGTCTTCTGTCGTCCCCGGCATGAGATCGCAAAGATGATTGGTGATGACGAACGCCATCTGGCCATGCGTTAGCACGGCTGCCTTTGGCCGGCCGGTCGTGCCTGATGTGAACAGGAACCAACAGGGGTCGTCTCGTTCGACCGCGGCCGTTTCGATCTGCTTGCCGTCGTGCTGCGAAACCACCTTGTCGTAGTCCGCACCGAAGGCAGTTTCGCCGATGGATATAAAGAAGCGAAGAGGCGCGGAAGAGGCCGCACAAGCGGCTTGATGATGCGTAAACATGTGGCCGCAGATCATCCCCGCGGCGCCGCATACCTCTGCCTGATAGGCTACTTCTTCAGGTGTCTGCCGGAAATTGGTTGGCACCCAAACCGCCCCGATGCGGAAGCAGGCGAACATGGACTCGAACATCTGGTTGCAGTTTTGCGACTGCACGAGAACGCGATCGCCTTTCTTTACCCCGTAAGTTTCAGCAAGGGCAAAGGACATCGCATTGATCCGCCGATCGATCTGCCGCCATGTCCAGCATCTGTCTCCCCAGACAAATGCAATTCTTTCGGGAAATCGCCTGGCTGCCTGGGAGACGAACTGCGACAGGTTCATCACGCGCTTGGACACAGGCTCGACTGAGCCTTCAGTCGCCCCGTTCATCGCGACCGCTCCAGGATTGAGACGTAGTTGGTGACGGCAGCGCCGCCCATGTTGAAGACACCGGCAAGGCTCGCATTCGAAACCTGCATTGCGCCGGCCTCGTTCATCAGTTGTTGTGCCGCCATCACATGCATAGAGACGCCGGTCGCGCCAAGCGGATGGCCCCTCGCCTTCAGGCCGCCAGATGGATTCACCGGCAGCTGCCCCGAACGTTCCGCGACCCCCTCGCGCACGATTCGGAAACCTTGGCCGGGTAATGCGAGGCCCATCGCCTCGTATTCGATCAGCTCGGCAATGGTGAAGCAGTCATGTGTCTCGACAAGATCGAGATCATCTATGGTCAGCATGGAGGTCTCGAGCGCCGTCGCCCAAGCCCGCCTCGCGCCGTCAAAGGTGATCGGATCGCGCCGGCTCAGCGCCATGAAGTCATTGGCATGGCTTCTGGCGCGAAATGCGATCGCACGAGGCATGCGGGCCGCCGCCTCCTCGTCCGCTATGACGATGGCTGCGGCGCCGTCCGACACCAAGGAGCAATCGGTTCGCCGCAGAGGGGCGGCGACATAGGGGTTGCGCTTCGATACGGTGTTGCAGAAGTCGAAGCCCAGGTCCTTGCGCATATGCGCAACCGGATTGGCTACACCGTTGCGATGGTTCTTCGCGGCGATCATCGCCAGTTCCTCGGATCTGTCGCCATGGCGCTGGAAATAGGCCTCCGCGATGCGCCCGAATACGCCTGCGAAACCGCCTTCCACGTCCGCCTCTTCCTTGCGATAGCAGCCGGACATCAGGACATCGCCAACCTCGCCGGAAGTCAGGCCAGTCATCTTTTCGGCGCCGATCACCAGAGCGATGCGTCCGCGACCGGCCTCGATGAAATCGAGTGCACCAAAAAGAGCAGCTGAACCGGTCGCACAGGCATTTTCGAACCGCACCGCAGGGGTCGCGGCAAGCCCATGATGACTCATGCCGACCAGTGCGGCCTGAAAATCCTGGCGGGAAAAGCCGTTGTTGTAGACGCCAACGAAGATGCCATCGACGTCAGCGGCCCCAATGCCGGCATGATCGAGCGCCGGGCCAACGACCTCCGCCATCAACGTCTCGGTGTCGGGGGCGGCGGACTTGCCGAAATTGCTGTGAGCCCAACCGATCATCTGTGCTTTGGCCATATCAGTTCCTTTCGGCACTCGAAGAGCGCCGTCCAATCAGCCCGTTCTTTTGCTCGCGGCATCCACCGCCGCCATTGCTGTCAGGCGCTTGCGCGCCGTTCCGGCTTCGCCGAAATCTCCGACTCGAAAGCGCGAAGGCCGGCGGTGAAAGACTCCATCAGTTCCTCGATTTCCGCTTCGCTGATCGTCAGGGGAGGACAGACCATCAGCCATTCTCCAAACGAACCGCCGGCCGTGCGCCGTGAGAACAGCAGCAGTCCGTGGTCGCGGCAAATCATTCCTATCCGCTCGCTCGCGCGCATCTCTGCCGGGAACGGTTCCTTGGTTACCTGGTCTGCGACGATCTCCACGGCCATGTGCAGTCCAAGCCCGCGAATGTCGCCGATGATGCCGGTCTTGCCTTTGATGTCCTCCAATCGGGACTTGATCAGCACGCCCAAATTCCGCGCCCGCTCCATCAGACCATCTTCCTCGACAACCCTCAGAACCATGTCAGATGCAGCGCAGCTGACGGGATTGGCTGAGTAGGTATGGCCGTGCTTGAAGCCGCCCGAACGGCGGACATCGTGGACCATGTCGGCTGACGCCAGGACCACGCCAAGTGGGGCATACGAGCCGCTGACGCCCTTTGCGAGCGTGACGATATCGGGCCGGCAATCCGGCCAATGATGGCCGGCGAGAAACTTGCCCGTCCTGCCAGCGCCGCTCATGATCTCGTCGTAGATCAGCATGACGCCGTAGCGGTCACAAATCTCGCGGATGCGGGTGGAATAGCTGTCCGGGGAAACCAGGGCTCCGGTCGATACGCCGCCGACTGGTTCGATCATGAAGGCCAGGATGGTTTCGGGGCCTTCCCTGAGGATCGTTTCTTCCAGCTGCCGCACACAGCGGTCGACGACATCCTCTTCACTTTCGCCGGCCGGGCGCCGATACATCAGCGGCGCGTCGATCTTTGGCATGTCGACAAACATTGGCCTGTAGGCTGATGCATAGTCGGGGTCACCGGTGATGCCGAGAAGCGCCGTCGTCGCGCCGTGATAGGAAGGGATGCGGCTGATAATCTTGAAACGCGATGCCTGACCTCGCGCCACCGCCACCTGACGGGCGAATTTGATCGCGGCCTCGTTGGCCTCCGAGCCGCCGGAGACGAAGAACGCGGCGCCATAATTCCAGTTGCTCAAGCGCTCGAGCCTGGCGGCCAGCCGCTCATTGGGGTCGTTGTCCCATCTCATGCTGTGCGCGTAGATAATGCGCCCCATCTGGTCGCGCATCGCTTCCAGGACCCTGGGATGGGCGTGACCGACATTGACCGAAATGGCGCCGGACGATCCATCCAGCAGACGACGACCGGTGCTGTCCCAGATATATACGCCCTCACCGCGGACGACTTTGGGAAACTCCTTCGCGCCTTCGGGCGTGATGAAATGCTGATAGCGCAGTGTCATGAGTATCCTCGCATTGTTGCCTGCGGGGGCGGGTCTTTTCAGAACCGCTTGGCAGGGTAAGAGAAACCATTGAGGGGGGAATTTGCCGTCAGCAGCTTCGGGTCGGGGTCAGATCCGAACAGCATCCGATGGCGCGTGAAGGCCAGGAGCTCAGCCACGTGCTCGTCATTGCGCGGATCGTCAGGGAATGCCGCGCCAAAAATCTCGTCGACATAGATACGGGTCATGATCTCGTCGGCGAACGCACTCGTTGCGTGCCCGATAAACCGGTCGAACGCTGCGGGAACAGGCTGCTTCGCATGATCCCTGGCTATGGCCGAAAGTATTTCCGCCCACTGCGCTGTCAGCCTCAGCCAGACCGAGTTGGCTTCCGCGTCCTGCCGCTTCATCTGGAACAGCGACCGAAAGAACATCCGGCGGCGGCGGAACGCTCCAACGATTTCGATGAAAGTCGCCTTCATCTGGGAGAACAGGTCGACAAATTCGTCGCCTTCGGGAATCGCCGGCGCAATATCGACCGCGGCGAACTCCGAGAAGACCTCAAGCACCAGGTCGCGGATGCTATCGAAATGCAGGTAGAATGTTCCTGCCGCGACCTTCGCCTTGCCGGTGATCGAGCCAATCGTCAGGCTGGCAAGGTCGCTTTCCGTCAAGCAATCGAACGCCGCCCGCTTCAGTTTTGCTCGCGTCCGCGCGCTCTTGCCTTCGCCACCCGCGCCCTTGATCTGGGCATTCAGGGCGGCGACGTAGCGATCACCCAATGCCAGATGAGGTCCGGCGGAGGCAGCTTGGCTCTGGCCTGAAGCCCCAGCTCGCAAGTCGTTCGGCGCGTTCTGATCGGTCATCTTGTCTCCCATCAGGAAGCCGCAGCGAGGAGCGTGCGGTCAGGCAGTGCCTCGCCGACCAGTCGCTCGAATTGGCCGGCCAATTCGGCCAGGTCGAGCGCTGCTTTTTTCTCGCCCGACAGATCCATCACCACCTTGCCGCGATGCATCATCAGCACTCGATCCGTGTGGCTGAGCGCATGGCCAAGATCATGCGTGACCATGACCGTCGTGATGTCTTGTGCGCGCACGATCTCCCCGGTTACGTCAGCCACGATTTTTGCGCGCTTGGGGTCGAGCGCCGACACGTGCTCATCCAGCAGCAGAACGCGCGGATTGCGGACCGCCGCCATCGCCATTGCGACCGCCTGGCGCTGCCCTCCGGAGAGCGTGCCTGTCGATTCGCCAAGTCGATCTTCCAGTCCCATGCCAAATCGCTGGAGCGCGTTTCTTGCGGCCAGCCTCACGTTATCGCGGTCATAGCGGCGAAGGCGGAAGGCACGCTCCCTTCCCATCACGGCCAGTGCGAAATTCTCCTCGATACTGAGCGAGGAAAGCACGTTGTGCTCGGGGTTCTGGCGAACGAGCGCAATCTTGGAAGCCCTCTGCCACGAAGGCTTCTCGCTGATGTCCTCGTCGTCAATGTGCAGGGATCCCTCATCAAGCAGCAATGTGCCCATGAGGATTGAAAGCAGGGTGGACTTGCCAGCGCCGTTGGAGCCGATCAGCGCAACATAGGAGCCGCGTGCGATATCAAGGGTCAAATCGTCCAGCGCGGTGAAGACTTCCTTTTTGCCAAGGCCTGCAAAGCGCTTCGTCGCGTGGCGAAGGCGTATCGCTGGTGGTGCACCACCAATGCGTCGCTCAGAGAAGGGTGGTGACACGATCGTTCTCCAAGAATTGCACATGTTTGCGCCGACGGGCCCGCCAGCCCTCGAACCCGGAAAGCGTAAGCGTGCCCTTCCCGTGGATACGGGCCGCGATGAAGGCGAACACCAAAAGCGCGGTGATCAATCGAACGGAATTTGGCGGAATGCCCATTCTGAGGCTGAGCGCCACGATACAGCGATAGATGATGACGCCGATGATAACGGAGGTCACCCCGACAGCGACTTTGTCGGAACGAATGACGCTGGTCCCGATCGTCAAGGCGGCCAGACCGACTACGATCACGCCGCCCTGGATAGAGACGTCCATGAACCCCTGGCTCTGCGCCACCAGCGCTCCCGATGCAGCCGCCAACGAATTGGCCAGCATAAGGCCAAGAACCTGATGCATCTCCGTGCGGATGCCGAGACTTCGTGCGGTCTGTATGTTCAGCCCACTTGCGCGTGTTGCGAGGCCGTATCCGGTGTGCAGAAGCCAGACCAGGAAGGTGGCGAAAATCAAGGTGACACCGCCCGCCACAAGGATCGAAGCGGTCTGGTTGCGGAGTCCGAGATTCTCGGCCCAGGTGAATAACGTATCCACCCGGACGAGCGAGACATTGCCCGTGCCCATGACCGCGATGCTAACGGACCACGCGGCCGTCGTCATCAGAATACCCGCAAGCAGAACGTTCATCTGAAGGATCACGTGCAGCAGGGCTGTGACAAGTCCTGCAAGCGCGCCGGCACACATGCCGAGCAATAAGGAGCTGATCGGGTCGAAGCCCATGAGAAGGCTGCTTGCGGCAGCGGCGCCGCCGAGGCCGAACGAGCCTTCAAGTGTCAAATCCGGCAGGCTGAGCACGTTGATCGCCAGGTAGATACCGAGCGCCAACGGTCCATAGAGGAGCCCTATCTGGGCTCCGATCACGAGCACATCGATCAGCATCGACATCCGTCCTCAGTAGGTTTTGACTGCTGAGGTCATCATAGTCTCGGGAATCTTGAGCCCCAAGGCGCCCGCCTCGGTCTTGTTGATCTCGAAGCCTGCAATCTTGGGAATGATGACCGGTGTCGTGGCGGGGTTGGCGCCCTTCAGCACCGCCACCACAAGGTCGGCTGCCCTCGTTCCAACAGTCACATAACTGTAGCTGCCAGCCAGGATCGCCCCACCCTTGACCGCGTCGGACGTGCAGCCGAACACTGGAAGCTTGGCGTCCTTGGCAACCTTCAGCGCTCCTGCCATGCCCGAGATCGTTGTCGTGTCGCAGGGGAACTCGATCGCCTGAACGCGTCCGACAAGCGACTGCGCCGCCTGGGTGGTTTCGCCGGCATTGGCGATACCCGCGGTGACGTGCTTCAAACCCTTGCTTTCTATGTGCGCGACAGCGCGCGCCGCCAGCGGATCGCCCGCGGGATCACCAACCTTGTAGATAAGACCGATCGTCTCGATGGTCGGCAGGATATTCAACATGCCGTCGATTTCCGATTCGACGGGAAGAGGATCCGAGACTCCAGTCATGTTGCCGCCGGGCTTTTCGAGGGACTGGACAATGCCGGCCTCGACGGGTGTCGACACGCCGACGAATACCACAGGCACAGTCTTGGTCGCCTGCTGTATGGATTGAGCCGCGGCGGTGCCAATGACCACGATGAGATCGCAACCGCCATTGGCAAATTGCTGCGCTATGGTTTGCTGTGTTGCGGCGTCAGCCTCGGGGTTCTGGATGTTCTGGACGATCTTTTCGCCGCCCGAAGCCTTCAGGCCATCGTTCATCCCTTTCAGGATGTCATCAATGACAGGCGCCGACGCATATCTGTTCACACAGACTGTCTTGCCCGAAAGCGCTGCATCCTCCGCCTTGCCAACTTCCGGGCAAGTGAGTGTCAAACCTGCAACCGTCGACAGTGCGATCAGTGACTTCATGTCAGTTCCCCATATTTGGCCGCCTTGCCGGCGGCGCTCGTCTGTTCCGATTATGAAACTGAATGCAGTTTCATAATTTGTCAATCGAGCTTTGGAGGAAATTATGCTTTCTGACAGAGAAGGCGCTATGGACGGAGGATTGGGCTTTGACTTATATTAATAAAATCAATTACTTAAAAGATGTTTTGTAACATTGTGACGACCGCCAGAATGATCGCTGTCTCAATCATGTTGGAAGGGCCTCCGCCCGCCGCCGCCGGATCGCTTCTGCGATAAACACCCGCGACAGTGCGTGGTAGAGCGGCTCATGCGAGATCATGCGTGCGGTGCCGTAGCCCAACATCGAGGCCAGCATCAGTGCAATGACATTGTCGTGATTGCCGGTCATCTCCAGGATGATGACGAAGGCCGTCATCGGCGCCTGCACGACGCCGGCGAAATAGCCGGCCATGCCGAGCAGTGCGGCGGCACCGGTGCTGGCGCCGAGTATGAGGCCGAGCGAACTGCCTATGCCGGCGCCGACGGCCAGCGACGGCGCGAAGATGCCGCCGGGAATGCCTGAAATCATAGACAGCAGCCCGGCAAGAAGCTTCTCTGCAAAGAAGAACCACGGCAGTGGCGTGCCTTCGACAGCACTGCGCGCCTGCACGTAGCCGGTGCCGAAGGTCAGCCCGCCCGAAGCGATGCCGATCGCCGCCACGGCCAGGCCGCAGATAGCCGCCACGATCAGGGCGCGCCTCAGCGGTTGTTGCGTGTGCCAGCGCCGGATCCTCCGCGTCACCTTCAACGCCAGCAGCGAGAACAGCGCGCCGAAGCCGCCGCCAATCACTCCACAGGCAATCACCAGCGGCCACTCAGCGGCAAACGAGATCGTTTCCTTAGAGACGCCGAAATAGGTGTAGTTGCCGAGCAGCCCAAGCGAGGCGAGACCGGCCAGGATCACAGCCGTCAGCACCAGCCCGTTGGTGCGAGCCTCATAGGTGCGGCCCATCTCCTCAATAGCGAAGACGATACCAGCCAACGGCGTGTTGAAGGCGGCGGCGATGCCAGCCGCCGAACCGGCCAGGATCAGGCCTCGCGCCTGCGCCATGCCACCCCAGCGCGCCGCCTGCAGCATCAGCGACGCGCCGACCTGCACGGTCGGGCCTTCGCGGCCGATCGAGGCACCGCAGAACAGCCCGATGATGGTGAGTGCGATCTTGCCCACCACCAGCCGCAGCGACAGGATGTGGCTGCGGTCGTCGTCATCACGCAGGTGGCGGGCGGCGATGGCCTGCGGAATGCCGCTACCTTGCGAGCCGGGAAAGAATGCATGGGCGAGCCAAGCGCATAGCACGAAGCCGAGCGGCGTAACGATGAGCGGCAGGTAGACGCGCCCGCCGCCATGATCGCCGATCATGACGTGGAACAGCGCCTGTGCCTTGTCGGCCAGCACCGCGAACAGCACGCTGATAACACCGATCGAGACCGCACCGGCCCAGAATACCAGCCGCGGCTGCCAGACGCGCCGCGAGCCCCACATCACTCGCGACCTCCGCAGCATGGGGTATTTTCGCGATGTGCCGGCCATGTTCAATCCCTAAACCCGGCATCGGTTGAATTGTCAAAAGGTTCTCGAGCCAACTGCTCGCGGGATGCGACCCGCAGGGATCACGTGTTCGTGTTGATGCAACTTTTCCAAACGCGGTCGCGAACCTGAAAGGGGCAACTATGCCTCTTCAAAATGGGAGTATGCAGAATGAACTCGAGAAAGCTTGCCGTCATTGCCGGCCTCATCGGCCTTTCCGCCTCGCCGGCCTTCGCCGAGGACGCTATGGGGACGATGACCATGATGAAGGGTGGGAGGTAACGGCAATCATGCCCGATGGCCGGAAGAATTGTGATTCTTCCATGGCCAATAAACCTGCGAGGGCGTTGCTAAAAAGGGATTTCATCGTCTAGATTGCGGTCGCGGCCACCACTACCGAAGTCCGTCTCCTTCTTGCGCTCTTCAATTTCAGGAGCGCGCGGCGCGATCATAACGAATGGCTTTGGAAGGGCCGGCAGCTTACGCTGCTCATCTTCCTCAACCTTCGCCTCCGCGACAACTTGGTTGATATTTGACAGGAGCTTGTGAGCCACGTCGTAGGCGCTCCAAATGGTGGCAGGGATAGCGAGAATTTCGAGTGTGAGGCGTGCGACCGCTACGTAGCTCAGTCGACCTTTGTCGAGTGCGGCTTCGAATTCAGCGACCTTACCAAGAAGCCTCTCTTTCTTTGCATCGTTGAAGCTGGACGAATTTTGTATCGCCTCCTTCAGATGATGAATGTAAGTCCGGATTTTGTCTTTCGAAGCGTCCGGAAGACGTGTTGATTCAGAGCGACGACGGATACTTGTGTCGATCGCGAGTTGAGTCATGTAATGGTCTAGATCGGCTATCAGCTGGAAGTAAATATCGCTGTCAAACTGCTTAATTTTTGGCACGTTTGCAGACAGGAACGGCTCTATACCGTAGCGCTTAGCAGCCGCAAGAACTACATTGGTGAACCCATGACGGATTTCTTGCAATTGGCGCCAATCATTCTCATCCCCATCGTTCAATCCTCTGGATGCTTCCGAAAGATTCCGCCGCGCAGACCGAACGAATGAGGAAAACGCCTGCTGATTATCTTCAGGCAGGTCATACAGTTCATCCTCGGATATGAAATCGTAAAGGTGCATCGCCATAAACATAATGAGCCTAGCGACGGACGCAATAGAGGGCGGCTACTCGGTGTTTCCGTCAGCAACTTTTTGGACATAGCCCTGGAAGGCAGCGGAGCTTGCTAAGCTTCGATCGGTAGCAAAAAATTCGGCCTGTCGTGCTTCTTTTACAGCTGAAACCCCTTGCCGAAGCTCGCAGTTAAACACGTCTATGGCGTCGGATGGCGCTCGGGTCTTTGCTTCATTCGGGGCGAAGTTAGAATCTGCGAGGCAGCTTATCAGTTCGTCATAAGCGTCGCGGAGCGCTGCGAGGCTATCGGATGACAGTGAGATGTCATCCATGTAGACCGATCGTCCAAACTGGCCAGGTGGCAGGTTCCTCAAAAACGTTCCTGCCGGTGATCGCATTAGGACTAGAGTCGCTAATATCGGCGATTGGACGAAGCCGTAAGGCAGGGCGTAGCTGGGATCTTCGTAGGGATTTTTTACACAAGACCATTTCGCATAGTGCTCGCCACGGTCGATGCCGCAATCTTGGATCGCTCTCGCGACACGATTGCGTGCAATGGAGTAGAAAAAACGCTCGATGTCGACACGCGCGAAATATTTGTGCGGCCTATGAGCGTGTAACGCTCCGACGTGACCACCAGCGCTTAGGTGCTTATAGAAGTCGTCAAATTCGACGGCAGCCTCGACCTTAGTCTTTATTTCTTTTCCGATACGCCTGCCAAGATCAGACGGCTTGAAGACAGGTTTGCCCTTTATCAGAAACGAAAATGCGAAGTTCTCGAACCTTACCGGCATAGTTGACGACCTTACTCACAAGATAGACGACCGCAGTTATCAGGTTTATCACCGGGATAACATATGGCTGCCACTTGTGAGTAAGGCGCTTGAGACGTGAAGTTTTCTTCATGCCCTTGCTCCTTATCTACCCGCCCCGGCAACCAGCGACTCGCATAAGGAGTCGTCAACTGAGAGAACCCATGAGAGGTCTCGAAGTGTTACTAAGGTATACCAGAAGGTAGTCCCGTAGCATCACCAGTGTGAGAAGCTAGTTATCGCCAAAGCGGATGACGCAATCTAACGTTCTTCCGGCGACATACAAGATCGGTGTCATGGAGCGACTGGCGTAATCCCCAAGGAAAAGGCACCCGACGACTTTCAAAAGGCGGTGCAAGGCTACCGGCCACCATTGAATATGTCTTCCGCTTCATCCACGTATCAGGGGCTGTAACACATTTGATAGGTGGGGAAAGTGGCTTCCAAAGAATACACGCTAATGAAATTCAACATCTTGTCGATGGCGCTGCATCCAGAAATGGGCGGGCGCATTGATGATGCCTACGTCTATGCCTGGGACAATAATGTTTATCCAATCTTTCATGACGGCGCGGCGTGGCATCAGGCGTTCGAAGACGACTTCGACGTGACGAAGGAAATGATGGACGAGCTTAGCGCGCGCCTCGACAAAGCGTGGGATGGCGGGCAAGGGACCGCGCCCACTTTTTATGAGTTGGAAAGCATCTACGACGCGCGTCATGGTGGAGGTGATTGGGATCGATCGGCGTTGATTGGTGCCATGCGGTATATGGCGCTCTGTCAGCACCGGTTCGACAAAAAGTTCTTCCAGCAGGTTACGCGGAATTCCGGAGCGCCTGCCGAGGCAAATCACTTTGCAGACCCAATGGATCGTGCCAGCGATATCTTCTTCATGTGACTATTCCGCCAAACTAGTCACGACAAACATGTGGAGTCGAAGTGTCGCGAGATGGGCGGCGACAAAGCCGTGCCTTCGTCGGTTCGCGCTATACCCGCAAGAGAAACGGGTGAGCAGGAAACGTGCTCGCCCGTGATCTTTTATTCGACGAAAGGATTGGGCGACTAAGCAGTCTCACGCTCGAAGGACGCCATCAACTTGTCGTCCACAGGGTCGAGCAAGCCGTAGTATCCGCGCGCGAACAGCATTGCCGCTAGCGTGGCCTTGGAGAACTCGACCCCGAAATAGAAAGACTGTATCGAAACGGACTTTGGCCACACTTGATCAATGGCGGTCCCGTCCGTCGTCAGCCATGCGTGCCAGACCGGCGACGGATGCGCCGGGCTGATCGCGAAGCCCTCGACGTAGCGCAAGCCGGCATCCTGCTTCCGTAGCACGATGCTGCCTGCGGCCTTAAAGCAAGTGCCCTGCTTGCGCCTCCGAATCTCACGCGGCAGCGGCGCAGGAACGTAGGTGCGGCCATGGGCGAGCACAAAACGCCGCGCGGCGTCGTGGCCGCTAAGCAGCGGCACACCTTCAGTTAGGGCGCGGTGGACCGGATGCATCATGTCGCCAGCGGTGCCACGATCTTTTCGAATTGCGCGGCTGTCGGAACGCGGCTCATGACAGCCGCCTAACGACCTGTATTTCACGAAACTCTTCCGTGAGTTCGCGCTTGATGTAGGCTTCAGTGAGCGTGCCGTCGATAAGATGCGACGGATTGTCGAACCCTTTTGAGAGAAGTTCGGAAACGGCCGCGCTCGACAGGTCAGATGTTGGGTATTCAAATTTCTTAGTCATTGTTCGTCCAAATAAAACGGGTCGTCGGCCGGGGCGTTGCTCCGGTTCAAGATCGCCATTGCTGCGGGGAATACCTATCAGTCACATGCGATCGTGGATCACAAGTGAATTAAAGCGGTTATTTATGAACCTGAATTAGATCAATGGCTTAGCGTTTCCGAGGCTTCACGCTCACCGGCCACATCTCGGCCGCCATGAGCGCCTTGACCATCTGGTCGGGCTCACGCCGCCCGGTGATGGCACACGGTTCGATCGTGGCAAGCGCCAGGGTGAGCCGGTCGTATGTGTCGTTTGGGATGTAGGTATTCATGGGATGTCCTCCGTTGCGGGATTGCGAGCGCAACATGAGTCATATCGGCGTGGGCGTCAACGAATATTACGCAATGTTTTCAACTACTTAATAAGTCATAGATGACTTTTGCGCTGCCGGAGGGTTCTTCATAAGTGAGAAAACCGCCGCTCGCCGGCCGGCGTAGAGCGACCTGGCACCGCTGCGCACGGCGTTTGTCGCTGCAAACCAGTGGCCGTTGATCGGACGCTTCAAGGTTCTTGAACCGCCCTCGATAAGGAACCACGCCAGACAAGACAGACAGCCCGCGAACGTAATGACTCCAACCACATTCGGGGCCGGACTGGCGTGAGCCTGATATTGCCGGGCGACGTTCCACTCGCCACCAGCGATGCGTAGGGCTTTGCGGGCGCATACAGAGTCACTGGGCGCGATCTGTAGCTCGCCGTGACAATGCAGCCTTCGCGGCTGCCCCTCCTGTGTGAGCTCTACAGCGAACCAGAAATCGATAGGCCTTCCGAGGGCGAGCTTAAGCCGAAGTGCAATCCCCTGGGCAACCATTTGACTGCTGACGACTTCGTGCGGGCTAACCGGTCGATTTCAGGAGACAGGTTCAAGGTGAAGGCGTGGACGGGACCGGGATGGCGCAGCGAGTGGTGAAACCATTCAAGCGTCGACACGTCGCTAAGATCACGCCAGTCAGCCGGCAAGTCGAGCGCGAGCAGACCAGTGTAGACGCTGTAGGCTTGCTAGAAGCGTTCGTGGCGGACGGCTGACTGAGGAGAGAGAGCTTCGCGAACTCATCCCCACTCGGACCGAACAAACGCTTCCAGGCGGGCGGCGCGATTCAAAATTTGCTCCTTTCCCCATACGCCACCCTCGCGGTCTATTAGGTCTGCCGTTTCGACGGTTCCCCGAAGTCCGCATTCTCGATATGAGGATACTTTCTTGCTTGGCTCACGATCCTGCAGTGTTGAGTTCACACCAGGCGGCAGCATGGTCAAATTACCGAGATGGTGGACGAGCTTGTGCCCGGAGCTTTGAGGCACAATGTGTTCAATTGACTTGGATGGATCAGAGTGCCAGATCCTATTCCACTCTGTATTGTTGAACTGTCCTCCATTTCTCGTGGTAAGATATTCATCATAGCGAAACAAAAGGTATCGCAACTCTTCAGTCCAACCCTCATAGCACTCAGTCCAATCCACTCCCTTAAGAACCTCATCTATCGAGTATCCTGAAATGGCGTCCTTTAGCAATGCGCCAGAACTTGCGATGTTCCCGTTGGGCATACGTCCATGTTTTAGAGTTCAGGAGAGGATCGGAAACACTGGCACTCGTCTTGAGAGGTCGAACCATGTTGTTGGAGCTACCTGCGCGTGCGCGCGGTCAGCCAATCTGCGCATCGTTCCAGATACTTGTCAGCGGAGAAGAAGGGGCCAGATTGCCGTCCGCTGATCACTTGCCAACGGCAGAGTAATTGCATCAAGCGGAGCACCGCGACGGCCAAATGCAAAAGAAGCCAAACCACGCCGAAAGTCAGCCATGATGTGTTTCTGGCGCGGGCCGGGCTGTCGGTCACAGCACGAAAAAGCCAATCGATGCCAGAGCCATCACTGACGTGGCAAGCACGCCGCCGAAAACCATCCAGCGCGGCAGCGTAAGTCGGCCCATGACCCGGGGGTTCATCGCGATCATCATCATGATTGCCATCAGCGGGGCAGCAAGTATGCCATTGACGACAGCGCTCCAATAGAGTGCCCTGATGGGGTCCAGTCCGACGAAGGTCAGGGTCACCCCACCCAGCGTCGCCACCGCGATGGCGCCGTAGAAGGCCTTGGCATCCTGTGGGCGCCGGTCCAGTCCTTCTGGCCACTGAAACATCTCTGCAACGGCATAGGCAGCGGAGCCCGCAAGCACGGGCACAGCAAGCATGCCGGTGCCGATGATGCCGGCTGCGAAAATGGCGAATGCAAAGTCGCCGGCGACAGGTCGGAGCGCCTCTGCCGCCTGGGACGAGGTCTGAATCTGCGTAATCCCGTTGGCATGGAGCGTTGCCGCCGTGGCAATGATAATGACAATGGCCACCAGGTTGGAAAAGCCCATTCCAAACAGAGTGTCGCCTCGAATGCGCGCAAGCTCCCGCCCGGCAGCGGCATCAGACTGGACCCTGAGCCGTTGCTGGTGCTGCCGATGTTGCTCCTCAACCTCCTCGCTGGCCTGCCAAAAAAAGAGGTAAGGACTGATTGTCGTGCCAAGGATCGCGACCAGTGCCATGGCGTGATCGCCGTCGAAAACGATTTGGGGAACCAGCACACCATAGAGCGCTGTCCCCCAAGGCACGTGCACTGACAGAACCACCGCCACGTAGGCAAGGAGGGACAGCGTCAGCCATTTAAGCACGGTGACGTAACGCCGATAGCTCACGAAGATTTCCAGAAAGACGCAAATCAGCGCAAAGAAGATCGCATAGAGGTGATGCGGGCCACCTATGAGCAATTCAAGCGCCGCTCCCATGGCGCCGAGGTCGGCGCCGATATTGATGATGTTGGCGACGAGCAGCAGGAGGACGGCGAAACGCAGCAGCCAAGGCGAATAATGCCGGCGCAGATTGCGCGCGATACCTTGGCCTGTCACCGCACCTATCCCGGCGCTGATCCCCTGGATTATGGCCATCAGCGGATAGCTGAACAGCATGGTCCAGGCGAGCGAGTAGCCGAATTGAGCACCCACCTGGCTATAGGTGGCGATACCGCTTGGATCGTCATCGGCCGCGCCCGTGATCAGGCCCGGGCCCAAGCTTCCGAAGAAGCTGAAGCGTTTGCGAGGCGTTGGTGCGGCGGCAGGCGTTGCTTTCGGCGGTTCCATCGAGTGATCGCCTCCCAAAGAACCTCAACTCTGTTCACCCTCGACGGGTTGCAGGGCTGGACAGGTTCAACAACACAATCTTGTAGGGTGAGGCAGGCGGTGGTCATCCCGCTCCGCTAGTGTTGATCGCCCCCTTCCTTTTTTCAGCGCCGTCGCATTGACCCGTCAACGCAAAACGCTCATCGAGTTGCTGTTGTCCATTTTGCTGCGAAATGCCGGGGAAATCCTATCCGTGCCAAGCGACAGTCCTTGTCGACTCGCGGTGCCGCGCCGGGCCGGTCGTGACAGAATGGCTTTCGGGTTCTTCACAATGTTCAGCCGGCAGTGGCCGATTTTTGGGTGACTCATGGATACGAACCTCAAACTGACCGAGCCCTTCGACGCCGCGGCCCTTGCAGCGCGTCTCCCCAATGAACATGTCGCCGACAGCGTCGAAATCCTCAATCTATGTTCGCCCGAAGAGGCGGTCGAGGTGCTGGCCTTACTGCCCCT
Source organism: Mesorhizobium kamtschaticum (assembly GCF_056174585.1). Classification (NCBI taxonomy): domain Bacteria; kingdom Pseudomonadati; phylum Pseudomonadota; class Alphaproteobacteria; order Hyphomicrobiales; family Phyllobacteriaceae; genus Mesorhizobium; species Mesorhizobium kamtschaticum. Next base: position 7,071,870 of record NZ_CM149691.1, read on the forward strand.
CGATCGTGCGACAGATATTTTCGATCAGCCAGGTCTCGATGAGCCGGCCGAGCTGATCCATATGATGCCGAGGCCGCTGGCCACGGCGATCCTCGAAAACATGTCGGCTGATCAGAGGGCTGACATCTTTCGGCGTCTCGACTCCTCCGAGTGTGACGACCTGCTGTCGGCGCTTAAGGCCGACACGCGCGCCTCGATCACTCAGCTTCTCGCCTATCCCAGGCATTCGGCCGGCAGTCTCATGACGACGGAGTTCGTCAGCGTGCCGGCGACTTGGACGATAGCCCAGACCTTGCAGCATATCCGCCTGGTCGAGCGCACCCGCGAGACGATTTATTCCATCTATGTCCTCGATCCCAAAACCAAGACGCTGCTCACTGCCGTCACCTTGCGGCGATTGATAACCGGCGAGCCCGCTGCTCCCATCACGTCGGTTGCTCCCCCGCGCAAGCCGCTCTACGTCACCCCGCTGATGGACCGCGAGGAAGTGGCGCGCCTGATCTCCAAATACGACTTGCTGGCGCTTCCGGTCGTCGACGCCAAACACCATGTTCTCGGCATTGTCACCGTCGACGACATCATCGACGCGATCGTTCAGGAGGGAACCGAAGACGCCCAGAAATTCGGCGGCATGGAAGCGCTCGACCAGCCCTACATGGAGATCGGCATCTTCGAGATGCTGAAGAAACGCGGCGGCTGGCTGGCAGTGCTGTTCCTTGGCGAAATGCTGACCGCCAATGCCATGCAATATTTCGAAGGGGAGCTGGAGAAGGCGATCGTGCTGACGCTTTTCATTCCCTTGATCATGAGTTCGGGCGGCAATTCCGGTTCCCAGGCCACCTCGCTCATCATCCGGGCGCTCGCGCTTGGCGAAATACGCTTGCGGGACTGGTGGCGAATTGCCTTGCGCGAACTGCCGACAGGCATGGCGCTTGGGGCCATTCTGGGCGTCATTGCCGTCATCCGCATCACGATATGGCAGAAGTTCGGGTTCTACGACTATGGCGAGCACTGGCTGTTGCTGGCGCTGACCATCGGCTCCGCCCTGGTCGGCATCGTCACCTTCGGCTCGCTGACCGGATCGATGCTGCCCTTCATCCTCAAACGGCTCGGCTTCGACCCGGCCAGCGCCTCGGCGCCCTTCGTCGCCACCCTCGTCGACGTGACCGGCCTGGTGATCTATTTCACGGTGGCGCTGATCTTCCTGCGGGGGACGCTGCTCTAACCGCAGACCCCGGCTTCGGGTCTGGATTGCCCGTTGCTTGATTGGTCTTAGTATTGGCCAGTTTTCGCATCGCATGGTCAGGAGTAGGATTCCCAGTGAAGCGGATATCGGCCTTCCCGCTTGCCGCTAGCGCCATCATGGCGGCAATCTTCATCCTCGACACGGTGACGGACCTCGAGATCGCCGTCGCGGTCTTCTATGTCGCGGTGGTGCTGGTCTCGGTCAGATTCCTGCACGGGCGCGGAATCGTGCTTCTGGCTTCGGCATGTATTGTGCTGACGCTGCTCAGCTATTTTCTGACGCAGTCTGGATCGTTGCGGCCCGGCCTCATCAATTGTGTCATCAGCCTCGCGGCGATCGGCATCACCACCTATCTCTGCCTGAGGACCGCGGCGGCGGAAGCCGCGGCGCGCGATGCACGGGCAGAGCTTGCCCATGTCACGCGGGTGACGACGGTGGGCGAGCTGACGGCCTCGATCGCCCACGAGATCAACCAGCCGCTTGCCGCCATCGTCTCCAACGGCAACGCCTGCATGCGCTGGCTGGCGGCTGAGCCGCCGAACCTGACGCGGGTGCGAAGCACGCTCGATCGCATCATCGAGGACGCGATGCGCGCAAGCCAGGTCGTCGCCCGCATCCGGGCATTGGTAAAGCGGGCGCCGTCCGTGAAGACGCCGCTGGACCTGAATGAGGCAGTCCGGGAGGCAGTCGCACTGGCCCGACCGGAGATCGAGAAGAACGGCATCTCGTTGCGCATGGAGCTTGCCGACGAGCTGCCCGACGTGACGGCCGACAGGATCCAGCTGCAGCAGGTCGTCCTCAATCTTGTCGCCAACGCCGTGGAAGCCATCCATGCCGCTGGGACCGGGCCGAAGGAACTGGTGATCGAAACGGCCCTGCAAGACGCCGGCACCGTGCTCGTTGGCGTGCATGACACTGGCGTCGGGCTCCCCCGGGAAGACACTGAGCGGCTGTTCGAGCCGTTCTACACCACAAGGACCGAAGGCATGGGCATGGGCCTGGCGATCAGCCGCTCGATCGTCGAAGCGCATGGCGGGCGCATCTGGGCAGCGGCAGACAAGCCGGCTGGCGCCGTTTTTCGCTTTACCTTGCCTCTTGGGTGAGCGGAGAGGTTGCAAACCGTAAGGGCTTTCCCCATACGAACCAAACCGGAAGCCCTGATCCCGTCGAACGGGTGTTGCCACGTGACAGAAGCGCGACCCATCGTCTACGTCGTCGACGACGACCCTTCCGTTCGGCAGGCGTTGGGCAACCTTCTCGACTCGGTCGGGCTGGAGGTGCGCGCCTTCGCATCGACAAGAGAGTTCGCCGCCGCGCCAAAATCTGATGCGCCGGCATGCCTGGTGCTCGATATCAGGATGCCGGAGCAGAGCGGGCTCGACTTCCAGAGCGAACTGGTCAAATCGGGAGACGGGATACCGATCGTTTTCATCACCGGCCATAGCGATGTCCCGATGACAGTGCGGGCCATGAAGGCAGGCGCGATCGAGTTCCTGACCAAGCCCTTCCGTGACCAGGAACTACTCGACGCCATCCAGATCGGCATCGAGAAGGACCGGAGACGGCGGCAGGATCTGGCAGTCGTCACCCAGCTGCGGGAGCGCTTCGCCACATTGAGCGCCGGCGAGCGCGAGGTGCTGGCGCTTGTCGTCAACGGTCGGCTGAACAAGCAGGCCGCCGGCGAACTCGGCGTCAGCGAAATCACCGTCAAGGTCCGCAGAGGCCACCTCATGCGCAAGATGCAGGCCCGGTCGCTGGCGGAACTGATCAGGATGGCCGACAAGATCGGCGTTTCCTCACGCAGCTTGACATAAGTTTCCACCGGCCTTTGCGTGCGGTCCTCCAGCAACGGTATATCCCGGCTATACGTTGGTATCGTGTGGCGCTGCTTCGCCGGCCGCAAGGTTGACAAGCCATGCGGCCAGGCATAGCTGCGGCGACAGCGGACGCTTCGGCGCTTGCCCAAACCCGATAGAGAGAAAAATGGACGGCTACCCTAGTAGGGTTCCGGCGACCGGTCTGCGGTTTGCCGGGGCTGCGAAACCCAGAATCTGGATTGCGGCCGGCAGAACCTGCCGGGTGAACGCCGTTCGGGCCTAGCCCGTCCACGTCCACCTCCGGTTCGGTCGCCAGCGATCGAAGGAGGTGAACAATGACCAAGACCCTCATCCTTCCAGCGTCCGCGTCAGAGGCACTGCCGTGCGCGGCATTTGGCCCACATATCGGTCCGGTTCCGCACAGCCCACGGCACTCATTGCGCGCTGGTCGAAGAACCGCTCCACCGGTCGCCTCGAACGCCGCTGGGCACGTGAGCTACAGCCCGCCCCTGACGAAGGCGCCAGTCACGTTGGCGTCTTTCAGCTTGCCGCACAATTGACTCTCGCCGCCCTACGAGAAGCGACGGGGCGCCAACGATGAAACCCTCATTCGGACACTGAGGCCTTGCCATGACTTTCCTGCCACACGACCGCACCTCGCAACGCGAAGCCGCTCAGCTGACGCGCAACCGCATCATGCCCAACAGCTATGACCTCGTCGCGCTGGCGATCATGGCGGCGCTGATCGTGCTCTTGGCGCATGGCGCCACCGCGATGCGGGCGCCGGCCGAAATGCTTTCGACGACGCCGGTGACGCTCGATCTCGCCAACCTTCCGGAATACGCGCTGCGCACGACGCTGCGCATGTTCGCGGCGATCATCGCGTCGCTGCTGTTCACCTTCACGGTTGCGACGCTCGCCGCCAAGAGCCGCCGCGCCGAAATGGTCATCGTCCCTGCGCTCGACATCCTCCAGTCGGTGCCGGTGCTGGGCTTTCTGACCTTCACTGTCACCTTCTTTGTGGGCCTGTTTCCCGGAAGTCAGCTCGGCGCCGAATGCGCGTCGATCTTCGCTATCTTCACCGCCCAGGCCTGGAACATGGCCTTCTCGTTCTACCAGTCGCTGCGCACCGTGCCGCGTGACCTCGACGAGGTGAGCCGAGGATTTGGCCTCTCGGCCTGGCAGCGCTTCTGGCGCCTCGAAGCGCCTTTCGCGGCGCCCGGCCTGGTCTGGAACACGATGATGTCGATGTCCGGTGGCTGGTTCTTCGTCGTCGCTTCGGAGGCGATCACCGTCGGCGACACGACGGTTCAGCTTCCTGGCATCGGATCGTGGCTGGCACTTGCCATCGACCAGAAAAATTTCGCAGCCATTGGCTGGGCCGTTCTGGCGATGGCGATCCTGATCCTGCTCTATGACCAGCTGCTGTTCCGGCCGATCGTCGCCTGGGCCGACAAGTTCCGCTTCGAACAGACCGCCAGCCAGGAAAAGCCGCGCTCTTGGGCCTATGACGTGCTGCGCGGCGCGCGCCTCGTCAAAATCCTTGTCGCACCTTTCGCCTGGGCGTGGCAGCGGCTGATGCTAGTCCGGTTGAGCAGCCGGCGCTCGCCACCTGCCTCGGTCGGTGGACAGGCGATGTCGCGGCTGATCGACCGCCTGTGGCTTGGCTTCGTGCTCGTCCTCGCTCTATGGGGGGCCTTCACGGCTGTTTCCTACATGCGCCAGACGCTCGGCTGGACCGACGTCACCGAGGCGTTCGGCGGTGGTCTGGTGACGCTCGTCCGTGTCATCGTCCTGATTGCCGTCGCCAGCCTGATCTGGGTGCCGATCGGCGTCTGGATCGGATTGCGGCCGGCCGTCGCCGAACGGGTTCAGCCGCTGGCACAGTTCCTGGCCGCCTTTCCCGCCAATGTGCTGTTTCCCTTTGCCGTCATCGCGATCGTCGCTACCGGCGCAAATCCCAGCATCTGGCTATCGCCCCTGATGGTGCTCGGCACGCAATGGTATATCCTGTTCAACGTGATTGCCGGAGCGAGCGCGTTCCCCGCCGATCTCAAGGAAGCCGCCGCCGTCTTCAAGCTGCGGTCGTGGCCGTGGTGGCGCTATGTCATCCTGCCAGGCATTTTTCCCTACTACGTCACCGGCGCTCTTACCGCCTCGGGCGGCTCGTGGAACGCTTCCATCGTTGCCGAACTGGCTAGCTGGGGCAACACCAGGCTGGAGGCTTTCGGGCTCGGCTCCTACATCGCAAAGGCGACGGAAGCCGGCGATTTCCCGCGTGTCGTGCTCGGCATCGCCGTCATGTCGCTCTTCGTCACCCTCTTCAACCGCATCCTATGGCGTCCGCTCTATGTCTTTGCCGAGCGCCGCCTGCGCCTCGACTGATCAACCATTCAACTTTGCCACCCAATGTGGGGAGACTGATCATGAACGAATTCGTCAGCGCCAAGGGCAACCCGCTCGTCGATGTGCGCGGCGTCTGCCAGACATATGACAAGGGCACTGCCGGCCAGTTGGTCGTTCTCGACGATGTCGCGCTGACCCTTCATACGGCCGAGATCGTCGGACTGCTCGGCCGCTCAGGTTCGGGCAAGTCGACGCTGTTGCGCTCGATCGCCGGGCTGATCGCGCCGAGCAAGGGCACGGTCACCTTCGAGGGCAAGCCCGTCACCGGAACGCCGGACGGCATCGCCATGGTGTTCCAGAGCTTTGCGCTGTTTCCCTGGCTGACTGTCCTGCAGAATGTCGAACTCGGTCTCGAGGCGCGCGGCATTGCCTCGGCGGAGCGGCGCAAACGGGCGCTCGCTGCAATCGACCTCATCGGCCTCGACGGCTTCGAAAGCGCCTATCCGAAGGAGCTTTCCGGCGGCATGCGCCAGCGTGTCGGCCTCGCCCGCGCCCTTGTCGTGCATCCCAAAGTTCTGCTGATGGACGAGCCATTCTCGGCGCTCGACGTGCTGACCGCCGAGACGCTGCGCACCGACCTGCTTGACCTGTGGTGCGAGGGGCGCATGCCGATCGAGGCGATCCTGATGGTCACCCACAACATCGAGGAAGCCGTGCTAATGTGCGACCGGGTGCTGATCTTCTCCTCCAATCCCGGACGGGTGGTCAGCGAAATCAGGATCGCTCTGCCGCAGCCGCGCAACCGCCTCGACCCGGCCTTCCGCGCGCTGGTCGAGGATATCTACACGCGCATGACCGCGAAGAAAGGCGATGGCGCGCCGGCCCGCGACGGCATCTTTCCCGGTTCCGGCATCGCCATGACGCTGCCCCGCGTCTCCACCAACCTCATGGCCGGCCTGATCGAGGCGGTGTCCAACGAGCCTTATAACGGCCAGGCCGACCTGCCGCCGCTCGCCGCCAGCCTGCAACTGGAAATCGACGATCTGTTCCCGATCGCCGAAACCCTGCAGCTGCTGCGTTTTGCCGAACTCGCCGAAGGCGACATCCGCCTGACGCCGGCAGGCAAGCGTTTTGCGGAGAGTGACGTCGACGAGCGCAAGCGGCTCTTTGCCCAACAACTCGCCACTTACGTGCCGCTGGCCGCCCATATCCGCCGCGTGCTCGACGAACGCGCCGGCCACAAGGCGCCGGCCCGGCGATTCCGAGACGAGCTGGAAGACCACATGTCGGATGAATACGCCAACCAGACCGTGCGCGCGGTGACAAGCTGGGCGCGTTATGCCGAGCTTTTCGCCTATGACGAGCAGGCCGACCTGTTCACGCTCGAAAACCCGACGTGAGATTGGCGCCGGCAGAAAAACAGTCCCAACTCATATGACGGAGGCCAATGATGATCGGTCTGTCCAGTATGAATTTCGCGCTATACGAGCGGCTCTGCCTGAAGGCTTCACGGGTCCTTTTCGTGCTTAGCCACAGTCTCCTGCACACCGCGGCCAGAAGTTATTGGCACGGCATGGTCGGCCGACAGGGTCTGCGGCGTGCCTTGTGGATCTCGTCTCGCCTTGATCGCGCCGGCATCAGACTGCTGCGTCGCAGTTTTCACAATCGGCGCACTGATAGGGACTGATGAGGGGAGGCGAATGGACGCTAATCATTTCTTGTATAGGATAGGGGGCTATGGCATAAGGTGGCATGTCCCATACCATTCGTGAAAAGCAAAAGCTGCTGGCGCGTGTGCGCCGCATCCGAGGCCAGGTCGAAGCTATCGAGCGCGCGCTCAATGCCGAGTCCGGCTGCGAACAGGTCATGCACCTCATCGCCGGCGTTCGCGGGGCGTTGGCCGGTCTGATGGCGGAGGTGGTTGAGGATCATGTCCGCGAGCATCTCGTCGACGCCGAGAAACATCCAGGTGCTCTGAACGCGGAGGCAGCGGATCAACTCCTCGAGGTTATCCGCACTTATCTGAAATGAGAACCGTCATGGTAGAAGACGACAGCGCCGAACCTTCGGCTTTCCATAGCCACGTGTTCCTCGGCGAGGGACACGAGAAAAGCGAGCGGAAGACCTGGGCAGTCATCTGGCTCTGCGGTGCCATGATGATCGCTGAAATCGTCGGCGGCTTGCTCTTCGGTTCGATCGCGCTCGTCGCCGATGGCCTGCATATGAGCACGCATGCCGGCGCGCTCCTGCTTGCGGCGCTCGCCTATACTTACGCCCGCAAACACGCCGATGATACGCGCTTTACCTTCGGCACCGGCAAGCTCGGCGATCTCGCCGGGTTCACCAGCGCTATCATTCTGGCGATGATAGCACTGCTAATCGGCTATGAATCCGTCAGCCGAATCTTCGCGCCGGTCCCGATCCACTTTGCCCAGGCAATTCCGATCGCCTGTCTCGGCTTGGCCGTGAACATCGCGAGTGCGTGGCTCCTGAGCAGCGGCGGTCATCACCACGGCCACAGTCATGGACACGAAGATCATGACGAATCCCATCGCGTCGAGACCCACGCCGGAGCTGTCGTGCTCGACGTCTTCGAGGACGGCGTGCCGCCCCGCTTCCGACTCCATGCCGAAACAAGCCCGGCACTGACGGCTCAAGCGGTGTCGGTTGAAACCATGCGCCCCGATGGCGCGCGGCAGCTTTTCGTGATGAAGGACCAAGGGGGTTATCTGGAATCGGTCGACGAGATTCCCGAGCCGCACGCCTTTACCGCTCATGTCCAAATTGGAGAGCAGATTTATTCCGTCGTCTTCGAGGAGCACGAACATGCACACGGTTCGGCGCATCGCGACAACAATATGCGGGCCGCCGTAGTTCACGTCATTGCCGACGCCGCTGTGTCCGTGCTGGTGATCGTGGGTCTGCTGCTCGCCCGTGCCTTTGGCTGGCTCTGGATGGACCCGCTTGCGGGTATCGTTGGCTCCCTAGTCATCGCTAGCTGGTCCTTTGGCTTGATCCGGGACACGGGCGCGATCCTGCTCGACATGAACCCTGATCGTCAGATGGCGAACAATCTACGTCAAGCAGTTGAGAGCGACGGCGACCAACTGGCCGATCTTCATCTCTGGCGCTTGGGTCCGGGGCACCTGGGAGCGATTGTTTCGGTAATGACGACGAAAGCACGAGAAGCTGACTATTACCGCACCCGGCTCGCCCGCTTCCGGTCGCTGTCGCATCTTACGGTCGAGGTTTTGCATCGACCTTGAGTTTTGTCCTGCCCTCAGGACTCTGAGCGGGATTACTCACGACGTGATGTTGCGTTTGGTAAACTGTCAGATGCAACCTATGGAATTTACTCAAAGCTGCAAGGCAAAATGGCCATGCTCAACCGTAGCGAAGACCTTAAGCATCTTATCGCCACACGCCACCAACTCCGCCTTCATGCGAAAGCGGAACTGGACAGGGTCGTCGTTGAGCATCGTCATCGTAACGCACGTCGCCATGAACAAAGATCTTTGGTTCGGTCAAGCCTGCGTGCTCTGAGACCATCGCTGCAGATGGTGCAAATCTGGGCAGCAACACTCCTCATGCGCATGCTGATGTGGAGTGGTGCACGCCTTCTTCAATTCACGCTCCGGCAGCTTTCCGCGGGAAACATGTCGAAGCCGAGAGCGCGTCGTCTCGTCCGTCTCTCGGGACGGTTGAACCGCGCCTCGTCCAACATCATGCGCTGGCATCTGCGCCAATATCGTCAATTTCGCGGTTAGAGTTGCACTCAAACGTCCTTTTGTCGTCGAGACGCCGCGTGTCTCCGCCGCGCGCGTCAGAATGCGAGTGGCGAAGTCACGTCGAAGAATCGTCGCTGCGACGGGTGATCGAGCGAACCCCATCCCATCCACCGGGGGCACTCTCGCCTACATAGCCTCGGCGGACGGCGCCTGAGGTTCTGGTCACGAAGAGCGACATGTCCCTGGCGAGCTCGCTGGAGAGCTTGATCGCGGACTGCTAAACCAGGAGCGCTGCACACTGAGGCGCTCTCTGAGGCCGCCCCTGACAGCGTGGTGAGTGAATTCGGCGCCCTGCGACCGATGCAGTCTTGCGACACCTCGCTGATCTCCAAGACATCGGTTACTTCATGGACTTCCGCCGATCCTCAAAGACGATGCGCCGTGAATGAACGGTCACACGGATCATGATCTCACCCGAAACCCATGAGGCTCAGAACGCACCATCCAAGACTTCGAGCTACGAAAGCGGCCGAAAAATGCTTAAGGCCTGGCTTTGTATCTATCCTCGACATAAGCACCCGGCCCGTGCGATTTCGTCTATTTAGGTGTGTTGTCTCAGCGTCTTACGGGGCCGGATGGCTTCGAATTGAGGAAGATATAAAATAGGTTCCTTGGGGTATCGGGCCTTGTAGCGGCCGAGCATCTTACCTTCGGTCCCGACAGTCAGCCTGCCCCGGTGCAGCACTCGTCCTGGATCCCCGCCGTAGTTGACACCTATCCAAAAAGTGCTTTTGGGCTCGAAAGTGTCAACTTGAGGTAAACTTAAGGGAAAGCCTGTTCTTAAATCTCGAGAAAGCGCACGGTTATCTGGTTGACAGAATTGGTGACGGATAGTGGGTGATCGTGCGGCTAAGTTGACGTTTGTCAACCTGGCTCGGTTCTGGATGGGTTGATTTGTGAGCGTCGCAATAGCCCTGGACCGGCCTGTGCAAAACCGGAGCCCCTTTGAGTAGGCTCTTGTTCATCCCACCCGGAGCGGTGCATTGGTGATATTTTGTCTCCGGCGACAAAAAGCATCCCCTAGATCTCACCATGGAAAACCTAGGACTTCCATCTGTGGGGTTCATCCAGTCTCGCGAATAAAGTCGATTGGTTCCCGGAAACCGAGGCGAGTGTCGTCAGCTTCCTCTCATGGCATCCAGAACCGGCACGCGATTGCCTTGGCGGTGCACTCGCTGACGTGCGCCGACCCCGCTGGACTAGCCGGACTGACCGAACATGCGCCCCATGCTCGCGGGTCCACGCTCGAGCCTAAGGGCAGTAGGGTCAAAAATCAGCTGGCTGCCGCCAATGGCTCAGATGGGTGGCATGTTGAAATTCGTCTCGTCGATGGGAACGAGCAAGTAGCAGCAGTTCCGGTCCTTAATCGGCATTACAGCCAAAGGCCATTGCGAGTGCGAAAAGCTGGAGTTCTTACCTGTTGGACGACAAACTGCCAGCATATCCGTCAGCATTTGCTTGCCAGTCCACATGTTTTTGTTCCCCAATGGCTGTAGGATCGAGGCCCCCCTCAGGCGCATTTGCCGTTCCGTCCAGCATCGCCTTTAGCAGGGCCGCATCGCCCAACGACCCGATGGCTTGTGAGGTCAGTGGCCGCATCGCAGTCACCTTCTCAGCCAGATCGGCCGAAACACCTTGCTCAAGCAGCACATGCGTCGCCTGCCCGACCGGCAGCGCATTGAGCCAGCGATAACCCGCCTCGCGCCGGGCGGCCGGATCCACTGCGCCCCACAGCCTGACGCGGGAAATGCCGCCATCGGGAAAGGCGTCGAGCCGCACGAACGAGATCGCCGACGCACCGGCCGGCAGCGTGAAGACGTGCCGCGTGTCCGGCTGCAGCGGCCGGCGTGACAGTAGCGGCTGCCATGCATCCGAATCCGCCCAGGCATCCCTTCGCCGGCCGCGCCGTAAAGCGCGATCTCTGCCGAGGCATTGTATTTGAAATGCGCCGTGTCTATCTCTACCAGCCGGATGCTGCCCCGCAACGCCAGCCGGATAATGGCATGGTCGTTGCCGTCGTCGCGGCGGCGGCGGGTCTCCCAGCCGTCACCCATGTTGCGGGCTTTGTCGGGCCGGTTGAGCATCGCAGCCGAGGTGTAGAAGCCGTCGCTGCTGGTCACCACCTGGCCGCCGTGATCCTGACTGGCAAGGTCGATGGTCAGCCCGTTGAGCGGGCGCGGATCCGGCACGACATGGCCGAAGACGCGCAGCCGCGCAATGCCGCCATCCGGAAACGCAGAAAGTCGGATATGGGTAAAACGGCGCCGGTCGGAGACCTTGAAGCGGTTGTGGGTGTCGCCCTTGAGAGGCGAGCGCGCAACGATCTCGATCCATTCGGTCTCGGTGGATTGCAGTGCCTTCGGGCTGGGGTAGCCCTCGACGCCGCAGGCCTCGATGCGACAGGTGGTCGGGAAATTGCCGGTGAAGAAACTGGTGTCGACATCGACAGCGGTGATGATGCCGGCCGCACCCAGCCGGATCAGCGCCCAGTCATGACCGGGCTCGCGCCGGCGCTTGGTTTCCCAGCCGTCGACGATCTCGCCTCGCGGCCCGTAATTGCCGGGCACGAAGGCCGACGGCGCCGGTGTCAGCAGGCTTTCCTTCTCGCCAAACGATTCGTCGCTGGCCGCCAGCACGCTGCCGCCCAGCCAGCGCGACGCGAGATCCACCTCGGCGGCGAAAGTCTCCTGCAGCCCGGGCATCGCATAGGCATCCGCTGTCTCGGCTGTTTTGGTCTTGCCGATCATGTTCATCGACGGCCTCCCACGCGCAGCGAGGGACCCGCAGAGCGTGGCCTGAGGCCGAGCGCCTCCGACAATGGCCAACCGATGATTCGTTTGGCGTCGGGCCTGGCATATGTCGAGACCTTGCTGGTTTTCAGCCCCAAGCCAACCACGGCCTCGGCGAACCGCACGGCGGCGGCGACGCCGTCGATGACGGGCACGCCGAGTTCCGAGGTTATGGCGTCTTCCAGCCCCGCCATACCGGCGCAGCCGAGGCAGATCACCTCGGCATGGTCCTGTTCGACCGCCTTGCGCGCTTCCTCGACAATGGAGCGCATGGCTCTGGCCGGATCCTGGTCCACCTCCAGCGTGCTCATGCCGTTGGCGCGCACAGAGGCGCAGCGATCCGACAGGCCGGAGAGCCGCAGCCGGTCCTCGATCGGCGGCACCGAGCGTTGCAGCGTGGTGACCACGGAATAGCTGCGGCCGATCATCATCGCCAAATGAGCCGAGGCCTCGCAGATCTCGATCACCGGCTGATCGATCAGCTCCTGCAGCCCGTCGCGGCCATGCTCGCCGAAGCCGGCCATGACCACCGCGTCAAACGGCTCGTCATAGGCGAGCACGCGATCCATGACGGCGACGGCGGAGATGTAGCTCTCGAAATTGCAGTCCACCGCCTCGGCGCCGAAGAACGGCGTCACCGTGACGATCTCCGTGCCGGCCGATGCGGCGCGTTTTGCAGCCTCGTCGATGACATCCGACATCGACTGGCTGGTGTTGACGTTGACGACCAGGATCTTCATCTCAGGCACTCCTTTTCAAGTCTTGGGTCTCGCCGGTGGCAACGCCATCCCGGGTAATCAATGCGCCGCGCGGGCGGCCGAGCGGCTCGATGCGGCAACCGCGCAGGAAGGTCTCCCTGACGACGCCGCTGAGCTTCTTGCCGGCATAGGGCGTCACCGGATGGCGGTGGTGCAACCGGGCCGGATCGACGACGAACTCCTCATCGGGCGCGAAGACTGCGAAGTCGGCGGCGACGCCGACGGCAAGCCGGCCTTTGTGCGGCAGGCCGGCAAGTGCCGCCGGGCGCTCGGCCATCCAGCGCACGACGTCCGTCAGGGAATAGCCGCGTCGTCGCGCCTCGCTCCACACCACCGGCAGGCCGAGTTGCAACGAGGAGATCCCGCCCCAGGCGGCGTCGAAATCGCCTGTATCCAGCACCTTCATCTCGGGCGTGCACGGCGAATGGTCTGAGACGATCATGTCGAGGATGCCATCGGAGATACCGGCCCACAGCCGTTCGCGATTTTTAGCCTCGCGGATTGGCGGGCCGACCTTGCGGCCGTTTCGCCGTCGCCGATCTCTTCCGCCGAAAGGGTGAGATAGTGCGGACAGGTCTCAACGCTGAGTCGCACGCCGTCGGCGATGGCCGAGGCGATCATCGGTAGCGCGTCGGCACTCGACAGATGCAAGATATGCGCCCGGGCGCCGGTGGTGCGAGCCGCCTCGATCACTTGCGCAATCGACAGGTTCTCGATGCCCTTCGGCCGCGACGCCAGATAGTCGGCGTAGCGCCTTGTGCTGACATTCTGCATCCGCGCCGAAGCCTCGGCGCTCTCGGCATGGACGATGAAGATCGAGCCGAGCCCGGCCACCACCCGCATCACGCTTTCCATGTGCTGCGGCGTAATGCCGGGGAAATCGTCGGTGCCGGTGTCACACAGGAACGACTTGAAGCCGAGCACGCCGGCGGCGTGCAGTTTCGGCAGGTCGGCGAGGTTCGACGGGATGGCCCCGCCCCAGAAGCCGACATCGACATGGCACTGGCCATCGGCCGCAGCGCGCTTGGCGGCGAGCGCCTCCAGCGTCACCGTCGTCGGCACGCTGTCCAGCGGCATGTCGACCAATGTGGTGATGCCGCCGGCTGCGGCTGCGCGGGTCGCTGTCAAAAACCCTTCCCAATCCGTGTTGCCGGGTTCGCAGATATGGACGTGGCTGTCGACCAGGCCGGGGAGCAGAACCGTGTCGCTGTCGAGCGTGATGTTTTCCCGAGCGCTCGCTGGTGCATCGAGGGCGCCGATCCAGGCGATCCTGCCGCCGGCAACGCCGATCGACACGGCCCGCTTGCCTTCCGGCATGACGGCGCGCGGCGCCCTGATGAGCAGATCGAAGGATGTCATCGCGGTTCCTCCCGGACATGCGGCAGCGATGCCGCGACAGAAGCAGTGAACGAAGCGGCGTTGCCTGGACTGAAGCCCGGGAGCCGTCAGCGGCTCCCGGAGTTTTGGTGACTGACCGTCAGATGCTGGAGAAGCCGAGCAGCGCCTTCACATTGGCGCTCTTGTGCACAAGCGTCACGCCGATCAGATAGACGACCGCGCCGGTCAGCCAGGCCTGCAGAGCCGGGAAGCCGATATAGTTGCTGTTGAGCATCGGGATCAGGCCAGCGGTGTAGACGCCGACCAGCGTTCCGGCGGCCAACGCAATGACGCCCGGCCAGTTGGCGATGCCAAGCTCGCTCCAGTTGGCGACCCGGAACATCGGGCGCTTGATGCCGAACAGCCAGGGCAGCAGAAAGAGGTCGATCGCCATGATCGTGCTGGCCACCGGCACCGTGGTCGAACCGATGCTGGTGGTCAGGTTGAACGTGTCCTGCAGGTTCGGCAGGTAGAAGGTCAGCACGGCGGCGATCAGGCCGAGGCCGACGACCGTATACTGGCGCTTCCAGCCGCGGATGCCGGACAGGACGTTCTGCGCCCCATTGACGGCGATGTAGAGATTGCCGTCCTGCACCGCCCACTGGTTGATGACGATGACGACGATGCCGAGCAACGCGCTGCCGAACATGGTGAAGTTAACGAAGTAGCTGATGCTCGGACCGAAATCCGGCTGATTGGATAGCGAGGCAATCATGTAGCCCATGATCGGGAACAGCAGCGCGCCGACCAGGTAGGAAATGACGATGGTCGGGATATTCCACCACGCGGCACGGCCGGACTTGGCATAGCGGAAGAAGTCCGGTTCGTTGCCCCAGGTCGACAGGCCGACCATTGAGCCGATGACCATGAGCATCCCGGTTTTGCTATCGACATGCGGCACCGCCGCGAGCACGCTGCTCGACACGGTGGTGAAGGCCAGGATTGTGGCGAAGATGCCCCACACCAGGATCACCGGCACGGCGACGAACTGGGCGAAGCGCTGCACGCCCTCGAAGCCGAAATATGTGTTGACGATCATGACGATCGCCAGAAGCGCGGTGATGGCGCCGACCGCTGGCAAGGTCATCAGGCCGCCGGCGATGTCGATGATGAACTTAACCGTGAACAGGTAGAAGGCCATGCCGTTGACGATGAGAAGCAGCGAGACGAGGCCGCTGCCGAGGGTGCCGAAGATGCTGCGCGCCATGACCGAATGGGTCTGACCGGTGACGGCGCCGGCATTGGCCGAGCCGATGCAGTAGAGGCTCATGACGGCGGCGGCGATCAGCATCGCCATTGTCAGTTCGGAAAGCGTCAGGCCCTGGAAGCGCGCCCCATAGCCGACGAGCACGGTGCCGAACACCGCCTGCATCGAGAGGAATTGCGCCAGCATGCGGAAGTTCGAGCGCCGCTTGGCCTGCGGCACCACGGATTCGGTGTAGTCGGCAATGTCCGCCTCGGTGACGGACAGTATGGTTTCGACGCCGTCGGCGATTGCCGGCTGCGTTTCGTCAGGCAGCGTCTGCCGCGGCGATGTTGGAGTTTGCAAGGTCATGTCAGCTTCCCCTTTGCGAGGTGTTCCCCTGGTCGACACACTGCTCGCGCCTTGCCTTACGGCAGCATCAACGAGACCGATGCAATGTCGCCATGTTCAACCATAGAAAGGGCCTCTATCCGCCATCAACGCCCAAAGATCGAACGTCTTGCATTGATAGAATTAATGCGCGACGCCAGCACTCTACTCATTCACGCTTCCCGCGACTGCTCGACGATCTCGGCAATGAACAGTTCGCGCGCCGTATGGCCAGGATTCTGCGGGTCGGTGACGACAAACATGTTGTTGCGCGGCACGTTGCTTCCCGAAAGCAGCGGCCACAGCCGGCCGGCATCGACATCCGGCTGCGCATAGCCTTCGGGCAGGAAGCACAGGCCAACGCCGAGGACGGCAAGGCGCTTGGCCTCCTCCAAATGATCGGACATGCCGGCGATGTTGCGGCCAAGCCCGTGCTCGAGCCGGAACTGTGTCAGCTCGTCGCCCTCGTCGGCGCCGGTCAGCACGAAGGCCTGGACGGCAAGATCGGATGGCTCGGCCACAGTCTTGCCGAACAAGGGATGCGGGCGCCCGCAATAGGGCCGATGGATCTCCGTGAATAGGTGCAGATAGGCAAGCTCGGCCCGTTTGACCCTCGATGGCGAGATGCCGACATCGATCTTGTGCTGGATCAGCGAATTGACGACCTCGGTCCACGCCGCCACTTCGACGATGAGCTCGACGGCAGGGTATTTGGCATGGAACGCGGCGATGGCTTCGTCGAGCGCCGGAGCGACCAGATGGCTGACCAGCATGACCCTGAGATGACCACGGATCTCCGCCTTGACGTCGGAGAGCCTGGCCGGGATTTCGCGGATGGCGCCGGTAAAATCCCGGCAACGCTCGGCCAGGATGCGCCCCTCCTCGGTCAGCTCGAAACCGGTCGGGCCGCGATGGCAGAGCGTCACGCCGAGACGCTCCTCCAGCCGCCGCAAGGCGAGGCTGAGCGCCGGCTGTTTGCGGTTAAGCTCCTGCGCCGCCTTGGTGACGCTGCGGGCGTTGGCGATCTCATGGAAGAATTTGAGGAGGTTCCAGTCGAGGTTCCTGGCAAACTGCAGGTCCCGCATCGTCACATCCGCCTGCTTGCGCCCAACGCCTTGCCTCCTTGAATGCGGAACTTTTCACCCACCGACGCACGCCAATACTTTGCCATCGCCGAAGCGAAAGAATAGTAAGCCAATCAGGCCCGCACTAGCCTAAGCCGTCAACTGGTAGGCGGCAACGTATGCGAAGATCAAAGTAGCCACTTCGTGATGCGCGGTTCTTTGGCCGGCGAGAAGGCACGCTTTGCAACCGGAGCGGACATTCCTCCGACAATGCTGCAAATTTCGGTATGAGTCCCAAAGAGCATCGACCGATTAGCCGCCGAAAGTCCGCAACGGGTCAAATCGCGCCATGCAACGCTCGCAGCTGAATGCCGCAACGGGGTGGAACTCGGTCGGTTACAGTGATCGGGTTTCGACCCGTGGCACCTGTGACCATTGGCACCACGGTTCGCATTTGTTCGCATGCGATAGCCATGGACACTTATCCCGCTCTCCCTAAATATTGACCAACCGTGTGGGAGCGACCGCCGGCGGGCGAGGTTTCGACCCAAGCGTCGTTAGATTGCTCATACGGCAGCCGTCATTGACCCGGGTATGGTCCGATCTTACCAAAAATCGCGCGCAGGATCTTTGCCCGCTTGGCCGTTATCGGAGGATCTTTGTGGTCGGACGCTTTGCGAAGCGCCTCGATCCAGGACACCTCGTTGTCGCTGACGACAGTTCCGAAGATCTGCTTGATAGCCACCAGTGCGCTGCTCTCATAGTATTGTTCGAGCGCCAGAAGGAAAAGTCGTGCGGGGTCGCATTCCAGCGCTTTCGCCAATCCGGGAACGCGGTCGAAAGGGATCTTGGTGGCGCCCGACTTCATCATCGAGAGGACATTGACGTTGGTGAACCCAGCTTCGACGGCGACGTCCTTCTGGCTTTTACGGCCCTTTAGCTGATCGATGCGACCATTTATGAACTTCGCGATTTTCGTATTCGCATTTGGACGACCTGAGGTATTATTCATTTCATTTCTCGCTACGCTAGAGTCTATCTATCTAACTTATAGCGAAACAAGCATGGGAATTATCACAGTATAAGTTATTCTTATTGACAAATTCCGTCACTATTCTGCCAGTAAAACCTCATTCTATTGTCGCATCTTTTCCCGCCAAGAAATCTCTCCGCCACAGAGGTGGGCGACGCGGTCGTTAGAGTTGCGCCTAACCAGCTTCCGGACGAAGAAGTCCAGTGAGTCATTCAGTATTCAAAACTCATAAGACGGCAATCGTCCAATCGCAGCCGCCTTCGCAGTGATCGTCACGTCTCCATAGTCATCGCCGGCGGTTCGTCCTGCATGGCCCTGGATGGCGTCAAGCGTCCGATCAGCAACCCCGATCTCACGACCAACCGTCTTGAACCTGTGGCGCCAACCATGGCTAGGGCTTACGCCATCCGGGATGACCTTCTTTGCCTGCAACCACACACTTATTCGGCCAGCTACTGTTCGCGCCGGAAACGCCCCGCCCTTCTTCTTAGACGCCGGATAAAGAGGGGACCGTCGGCAGAGCCATTCACAAAATCCATAAAACCCAGGTCGATCAGTTGCTGATGCAAGGGAACATCGCGATAGTTGCCCGCCTTTACCGAACCAGCGTCGGGGGCAATCCGAACTACCGGCACATCCTCAACGTAGCGAAAGTCCTGCTTCCGCAGCTGGGTGATCTCAGCAATTCGCGACCCGGTATGCGCGCATAAGATCGACGACCAACGCTTTGCGGCGGTCGTCTGCGGTGCTTCCCGCGTCTGTGGGTTATCAGAATGTTTCGGTTGATGGTCGCGAGCGACCTTCAAAACCTCAACCGCCTCGATCAGAGTGAAGCCTTGTTCCCGCGAATGCTGCTTTTTCGAAACTCTGATCCGCACGTTCTCCGCCACGTTGGTTTCGAGCCGATCGTTGTTCACTGCCCATTTCAGGACCGTCCGCACGGACGCCAAATACACGTCAGCGACGGTCTTACTGGCGAGAGTTTTCAGGCTCGCATCTTTCCAATCGAGGAGATTCTGCTTGGTGAGCTTTCGGGCGTCGTTGTGGTGAATGAACTTAGACAGGTTAGCGAAAACAGGCGTCCAGCGCTTGCGTGCCTCCCTGCCCTTCCCGTCGGCGGCGCGCTCATCCAGGTAGTCGTTGAGCAGGTCCTTGAGGGAAACTGGCTGGCGGTCATCCTCGGCCGGCTGAGCGGCCGTTAGCAAAGGGTGCGAGGGCTCGCCCTTGAAGTCACCGTCGTTTCGTTCGTGTTGCCGAGACATGGCCTCATAGGCGGAGACACAAAGAGCCTGAGCGATAAGGCGCCATTCGACGCTGCCTTTGGTGGCCGTGTGATTGCCAGAAGACTTGAACTCTTCGAGGCGCTCGCCGACGAGCCGTTCAAGCTCATCATCGGATAGCTTTCCGGAGTAGCCATCGCGAAAGCGCCGAGCCCCCTCATAGTCGACCTCAAAGCCCGCATATTGATAATGTTGCGCCCGGATCAGCGCATCGTCGGCCAGCCGCATTTGATAGTCTCGGCTGGCTATTTGGGGTGGAAGAAGTGGATAGCGGCCGACAGTGATCGACTGTTCGCCAGCCGCAACGGCGCGGCGCTCGCCAAGCGCAATCTCGTGCTGTAGGACGGCGACAGCACCAGGCAGCATCTTCAGGGCTGTCCGGTAGTCGGGACCAAGCGCTTTTCGCAATTCGGCCTTCCCGATATACGGCCGAAGCTCTTTCGGGACGACAAGGCGCGCAAAGTAGCGGCCGTCCCGATTCAGCAAATTTCGAACGCGGCCTGTCATCAGTTCCATCCGATTTGTTACGGCATTTGTAACGTCAGAATGGACAGAAACCGTTGCGTGTCAATGACTTCAGCGATTTCAATGGGATAGACTGGTGCTGCGAGAGAGGATTGAACTCTCGACCTCTCCCTTACCAAGGGAGTGCTCTACCACTGAGCTACCGCAGCCGCCGATGGCGGGCTTCTGCCATATCGAACCGGCAAGCGCAAGGCCAAGAACAACGCTTCTGTGAAAGCCTTTGCCGGATAGCTTTCAATGACATGGCGGCGCCACAATGTTGACTATCCCTGAGCAGCAGGTTGGCCGGTCGCCAGCCGGGGCGGGACGATGAGCGATAAGACAATTCCAGCCAAAAAGGGCGGTACGGACCGCAAGGACCGGCTCGCCGAGCAATTGCGCGCCAATCTGCAGAAACGCAAGGCGCAGTCGCGCTCGCGCCGTACAGGTGAAGCCGATCAGCGGTCGGACGGGCTCGGTTCGGCCAAGGAAATGCAGAAAGATTAACTCAAATCAGCCACTCTTGGCCCGGATGCTGGGAAATCCTATTTCTTGAACCAGGCCGGCCAATGGTCTAGACGGGCCGATACTCAAACGATTGAACCGGCCTTTTTGGCCGAGAGGGACTTTCTTCCATGGATCGCATCAGAATTGTCGGGGGCAACAAGCTCTCCGGAAGCATTCCGATCTCGGGCGCGAAAAATGCCGCTTTGCCGTTGATGATCGCCTCGCTGTTGACCGACGACACGCTGACGCTGGAAAACGTGCCGCATCTGGCCGATGTCGAGCAGTTGATCCGCATCCTCGGCAATCACGGCGTCGATTATTCGGTCAATGGCCGCCGCGAGAAGCAGAATGAGGGCTATTCGCGCACCATCAACTTCTCCGCCCGCAACATCGTCGATACAACGGCGCCTTACGAGCTGGTGTCGAAGATGCGGGCCTCATTCTGGGTGATCGGGCCGCTGCTGGCCCGCATGGGCGAGGCCAAGGTGTCGCTGCCCGGCGGCTGTGCCATCGGCACGCGCCCGGTCGACCTGTTCCTCGAAGGCCTGCAGGCGCTCGGCGCCGATCTCGACGTCGACACCGGCTATGTCATCGCCAAGACCAAGAATGGCCGCCTGGTCGGCAACCGCTTTGTGTTCCCCAAGGTCTCGGTCGGCGCCACCCATGTGCTGATGATGGCGGCCTCGCTGGCCAAGGGCGAGACGGTGCTGGAAAACGCCGCCTGCGAGCCCGAAATCGTCAACCTCGCCGAATGCCTCAATGCCATGGGCGCCAAGATTTCCGGCGCCGGCACCCCGACGATCACCATCGATGGCGTCGAATCGCTGTCGGGTGCGCGCGTGCGCGTCATCCCCGACCGCATCGAGACCGGCACCTATGCCATGGCGGTCGCCATGACCGGCGGCGACGTCGTGCTCGAAGGTGCCCGGCCTGAGCTGCTGCAGACCGCGCTGGACGTCATTTCGCAGACGGGTGCGGAGATCACGCAGACCAATTCCGGCATTCGCGTAAAGCGCAACGGCGCCGGCATTTCGCCGGTCGACGTGACGACGGCGCCCTTCCCGGCCTTCCCCACCGATCTGCAGGCGCAGTTCATGGGCCTGATGACCATGGCCAAGGGCAAGTCGCGCATCACCGAGACGATCTTCGAAAATCGCTTCATGCACGTCCAGGAACTGGCCCGGCTCGGCGCCCACATCACGCTTTCGGGCCAGACGGCGATCGTCGACGGCGTGGCGAAGCTGAAAGGTGCGCCTGTCATGGCCACCGATCTTCGCGCTTCGGTGTCGCTGGTCATTGCCGGCCTCGCGGCCGAAGGCGAGACCACGGTCAACCGCGTCTACCATCTCGACCGCGGCTTCGAGCGGCTGGAAGAAAGCTGTCCAACTGCGGCGCGGTGATCGAGCGGATTTCGGCCTGACGATCGGACGGCAGCAACTTCGGACGGAGAGTGCACCGTACGGCCTCCATCCCCCTGCCGATACCGCAAACCCGAGGCAATTGCCTCGGGCGGAAGTCGTGTCGCGGTTGCACCGGCCGGAAAGACCGCCTAGAGCCTGTTTTATCTCGATGAGATCGGGACAAAACAGGCTCTAGTTTTTTTGTTTGAGCATGATCTTTTCCGAAAACCGGTTTCCACTTTTCGGGATCATGCTCTAACAGAAGGCTGAAACCAACCTTAGGTGCAAATTCCGCATGGCCCTCAAGCTTATCGCGCTCGACGACCAGGATCTGAGCATCGTTTCGGCTCATGTCCAGGACGCTGTCCTGAAAGTCAGCGATCTCGAATACCTGCCCGCGGCCAAGCGTTTCGTGCTGACGATGAACCGTTTCGTCTGGGAGGCGAAGTCGGGCCTGTTCCGCCAGCACAATGAGCGGCGGCAGGCCGTGCTGCATTTCGACCGGGTGCTCGGCGCCAAGACCAACGGCATTGCCCGCAACAAGCCGGCGGAGGTGCTGTCCCTGCTGGCGATCAGCTTCATCGAGATCAGCAAGCCTGCCGGCATCGTCGAGCTGATCTTTTCGGGCGGCGGCACCATCATGCTCGATGTCGAGTGCATCGAGGCCCGCCTTGCCGACATAGGCGGCGCGTGGGAAGCCACGTCGCGTCCCGTCCACAAGGCTTGAGCGCCCCATGGCCATCACGCTTACCCAGTCCGACGCCGATTTCGAGCAACGCTTCGCCGCCTTCCTGCTGACCAAGCGGGAAGTGTCCGCCGATGTCGAGGCCGCGGTGCGCGCGATCATCGCGCGGGTCCGCGCCGAGGGCGATGCGGCGCTGATCGATTATTCCAGCCGATTCGACCGCGCCGACCTCAAAAGCGTCGGCATTGCCGTCTCGAAGGCCGAAATCGCCCGCGCCCATGACGGCGCCGACGCACAGACAATCAAGGCGCTCGAATTCGCCCGCGACCGCATCCGCGCCTATCATGAGCAGCAGCTGCCGAAGGACAATCGTTATACGGATGCCGCCGGGGTCGAGCTTGGCTGGCGCTGGACGGCGATCGAGGCTGTCGGGCTCTACGTGCCGGGCGGTACCGCAAGCTATCCGAGCTCGGTGCTGATGAATGCCATACCGGCCAAGGTCGCCGGCGTAGACCGCATCGCAATTTGTGTTCCGGCCTCCGGCGGCGCCATCCCGCCGCTGGTGCTGGTGGCGGCCGATATTGCCGGCGTTTCCGAGATCTACCGCGTCGGCGGCGCCCAGGCGATCGCCGCCCTTGCCTATGGCACCGAAACGATAAAGCCGGTGGCCAAGGTGGTCGGCCCGGGCAATGCCTATGTCGCGGCGGCCAAGCGGCAAGTGTTCGGCACGGTCGGCATCGACATGATCGCCGGGCCCTCGGAAGTGCTCGTGGTGGCCGATGGCAACAATGATCCGGACTGGATCGCCGCCGATCTGCTCGCCCAGGCCGAACACGATGTGTCGGCGCAATCGATCCTGATCACCGACGATCCGGCCTTCGGCAAAGCGGTCGAACAGGCGGTCGAACGCCAGTTGCAGAGCCTGCCGCGCGGCGAGACGGCCGCGGCGAGCTGGCGCGATTTCGGCGCGGTGATCCTGGTCCCGACCATCGATGCCTCGCTGCCGCTGGTCGACCGCATCGCCGCCGAACATGTCGAACTGGCCATCGATGATGCCGAAGGCTTCCTGTCGCGGATGCGCAATGCCGGCGCCGTCTTTCTCGGCCGCCACACGCCGGAAGCCATCGGCGACTATGTCGGCGGGTCCAATCACGTGCTGCCGACGGCACGCTCGGCGCGCTTCTCATCGGGCCTGTCGGTGCTCGACTTCGTCAAGCGCACCTCGGTCCTGAAACTCGGGCCGGAGCAGTTGCGCATGCTGGCGCCGGCGGCGATCGCGCTCGCCAAGGCGGAAGGGCTCGACGCGCATGGCCGCTCCGTCGCCATACGGCTGAACATGTAGGCTGAGATGACGGGCTCCGATCAAACCCGCGCAAAACTGATCGATGTCGAACTCGATGAATCGATCGGCCGTTCGACGCCTGATGTCGAGCATGAACGGGCGGTGGCGATCTTCGACCTGATCGAGGAGAACCGTTTTCAGCCCGTCAACGACAGCGGCGCCGGCCCCTATCGGCTGAAACTGTCGCTGGCCGAGCAGCGCCTGGTCTTCGCCGTGGCACGCGAGGACGGCACCGCGGTGGTCACCCACATCCTGTCGCTGACGCCGCTCAGGCGCATCGTCAAGGATTACTACATGATCTGCGAAAGCTATTACGATGCGATCCGCTCCTCGACGCCGAGCCATATCGAGGCGATCGATATGGGCCGGCGCGGTTTGCACAATGAAGGTTCGCAGACGCTGATGGACCGGCTCTCCGGCAAGATCGACATCGACTTCGACACGGCGCGCCGGCTGTTCACGCTGGTCTGCGTGCTGCACTGGCGGGGCTAGTCCTGGCACCCCTGCCCCGCTCGATCCTGTTCCTGTGCGGCATGAATGCCGTACGCTCGCCGATGGCCGAGCAGCTGGCACGCCGGATGCTGCCCGCCACCATCTTCGTCGCCTCGGCCGGTGTGCGCGCTGGCGAGCGCGACCCGTTCGTCGATGCCGTGCTGGCCGAGGAGGGTCTCACGCTGGGCGAGCGTCACCCCAGGACGCTGGACGACCTCGAGGACGACTATTTCGACCTGATCGTGACGCTGGCGCCGGAGGCGCACCATGCCGCGCTGGAGCTTACCCGCTCGCTCGCCGTCGAAGTCGAATACTGGCCAACGCAGGACCCGACCGGCGCCAGCGGCACGCGCGAGCAGATCATGGCTAGTTACCGCGACGTGCGCGAACGGTTGAAGTTGCGCATAAGCCGACGTTTTTTGCTTCCAGACGCAAAAAACGCGACGGATTAAGCGTGTTCACAAGCGGACGATTATCATATAGGTTCCGCCGAAATTCCAGCCAGGCGCTGGAACTACCATCCAAGCAAAGGTATCGAATGCCGAAGGAAGAAGTCCTCGAGTTTCCGGGTGTCGTGACGGAATTGTTGCCGAACGCGATGTTCCGGGTGAAGCTCGAAAACGAACACGAGATCATCGCCCATACGGCCGGCCGCATGCGCAAGAACCGCATCCGCGTGCTGACCGGCGACAAGGTTCTGGTCGAGATGACGCCATACGACCTGACCAAGGGCCGCATCACCTACCGCTTCAAGTAAGATCAAGGCTCGACTGGTCCGCGATGAGCATTTTGCAGAAGCTGGTGCTTGCCTCGGGTTCGCCGCGCCGCATCGAACTCTTGCAGCAGGCCGGCATAGAGCCGGACCGTATCCTGCCAGCCGATATCGACGAAACGCCGCTGCGTGCCGAGCATCCGCGCTCGCTGGCCAAGCGGCTGTCGAAGGAAAAGGCCGAGAAGGCGTTCGCGTCGCTGAAGACCGAGACTGACTATGCGCCTAGCTTCGTGCTGGCCGCCGACACGGTGGTCGCGGTCGGGCGGCGCATCCTGCCCAAGGCCGAGACGCTCGACGACGCCGCCAACTGCCTCGGGCTGCTGTCCGGCCGTTCGCACCGGGTCTATTCCGGCATCTGCCTGATCACGCCGGGCGGCAAGCTGCGCCAGCGGCTGGTCGAGACGCGGGTGCGTTTCAAGCGGCTGCCGCGCGAGGAGATCGACGCCTATGTCGCCTCGGGCGAGTGGCGCGGCAAGGCCGGCGGTTACGCCGTCCAGGGTCTCGCCGGCGCCTTCGTCGTCAAGCTGGTCGGCTCCTACACCAACATCGTCGGCCTGCCGCTCTATGAGACGGTGGCGCTGCTTTCCGGCGAGGGCTTCAAGTTCCATCAAGGCTGGCTGACCGTGCGGCCATGAATTCCGATCCCAAAGTCACACCGCTACGCCCAAAGCGCCCCTGCCCCGAATGCGGCAAGGCCTCGGCGCGCGACACCTTTCCGTTCTGCTCGACGCGCTGCAAGGACATCGACCTCAACCGCTGGCTGAAGGGCGCCTACGTCATCAAGGCCCGCGACGACGAGGAAGATACGGACGCCGACGAGCCGAAATAGAGCCGGGCCGTCAGGCTTCTCCTGAGCCCGCCGAGCCATTGGCGTCCGATTGCAAAAAGAATCTGTCGAGGAGAGGAATGCAGGCCGCCCCAAGGCCAGCCGCCTGCCGGTCCGACGTACCCTCCCTGACGAAGAGAGAAGCGAGGTCGCTGGCGCCGATGGCAGCGAGCTTTTCCCTGATCTCCCGCACCAGCTCGGCTCTCACCCATTGCGGCATGAGGCCGTCCAGAACGATGCCCCTGAATGTGGCGAGCGCCGAGGCCGAATGGACCGCCAGCGATATGCTGGATGAGGTTGCCTCAATCCATTTCCTGAGTTGCGGGTCGGGGGCGCGAGATCCCGGTGCCAGGCCGACATCGTCAACCGAGACCGATTTGCCGAGCGGCGCCACACCGCCGGTCGCCGAGGGCACCAGGATGCGCCCGATCCCAGGCCGTGCGTCGCGCCGCGAGAAGCCGAGGCGACCATGTTGGACAATGCCTCCGTCAAGCAAATGCCCGATGAAGATATAGAGGAAGTCGGGCGCGCCTCCGGCCAGCCCGTAAGCCAGCTCCGCGCTGCATGCCGCTACCGCATCCCGATCGAGATAAATACGAAGACGCGTTTCCTTGCCCATTTGCAGGGCCAGGTCCTCAAACTCGGTCCACGCGCTCTCCGGACCGTCCGTGCCCTTGCCCACGGCGACCG
The DNA here is from genome assembly GCF_056174585.1 of Mesorhizobium kamtschaticum. Lineage (NCBI taxonomy): Bacteria > Pseudomonadati > Pseudomonadota > Alphaproteobacteria > Hyphomicrobiales > Phyllobacteriaceae > Mesorhizobium > Mesorhizobium kamtschaticum. Next base: position 7,098,159 of record NZ_CM149691.1, read on the forward strand.
CCGCAAGAATATCCGAAGCCACCGCTATGCCGATGTCCTGCAGCCGCGCGTGCTGGGCTGAGGTCAGGCGGGAGCGCATCTCGGCAATCGCCGCATATCCGATAAGCGCGATTTCACCCATTTCGCCCGCGCCGTAGGACAGCCTTCGCTGCTCCAGAACCCCGCCGACAAAATCGACCAGTGCGATGTCGGCATGGCGCAGCCCCAGGCGCAGGCCGAGAAACAGCGCTCCCTCGGGATTGATCGACATCGGGATCGACGGCTGTCCAACCTTGCCTTTGACGGGCCTTCCCGCCGCCAGCAGTCCCTCCGCCTCGAGGGAGCGGACGATGACGGACGCGGTCTGCTTGGTGAGCCCCGTGATCTCGGCGATCTGCGCTTTGGACAGTTGACCGTGAATCCTGATCAGCGACAGGGCAAGACGTTCATTCGACGCCCGCAGGCCAACCTGGTTCGCGCCCCGGTAACCCGGATAGATACCGTTCGGGCTCGTTCGCGCAGAGCTTCCGCCACCTATACGTCCGGTCACCGTGAATACCCCAATAAGGACGCGCCCGCCAAGCCCAAGGTTGGCAGACGCAGATACGACCTTTGGCAACGATTTGCAGGAGCAAGGTAAATAAGTCAATCAAAATTACCTATTGACTTGATCCGCGACCTGAAAGTAGCTGACATGGACCTAAAGGCGAGGAAAGCGAAGATGGTACGCGGCGACTGGATCGCAACATGGACTGCCAGCCCGATGAACGTCTGGGCCGCCGACATGGTGATCCCAGGGTTCTACAACCAGACGATTCGCGAGATTGCCCGCATCAGCGTTGGTGGCCAGCGGTTAAGGGTACGGGTGTCGAACGAGTTTGGCAGCGCACCGATCGTCATCGACGCGGCGCATGTCGCACTGGCGGGCGAGGACGGAGCCATCCAGCCCCTGACGAGCCGACCCCTCACCTTTGGCGGCGATGCGACCGCTTCAATCGCGCCGGGCGCTCCGCTGTTCAGCGATCCCGTGGAATTGGCGACCCCCGCACTGTCCCGGCTTGCCTTGAGTTTCTATGTGAGCGGCCATCTTCCGGTGGAAACCCATCACTACGAAGCGCAGCAGACGGCATTCATATCCATCCCGGGGAATTTCGCCGCCTCCGAACTCCTGCCGCTTCAGCAAACCTCCACCAGCCGCTACCTCGCTTCAGCCGTCTATGTCGACGCAAAGGAAGGATCGCGCGCGATTGCCTGCTTCGGCGACTCCATTACCGACGGCTACGGCTCGCAGATAGATGGCGACAGGCGGTGGCCGGACATTCTCGGCGACCGCCTCAGCGCCGGCCCCGCGACACAGGACCTGGCCGTGCTCAACCTTGGGATCGGAGGCAACCGGCTTCTGAGCAATCGCCGCGGCGCGAAGGCTTTGGAGCGGTTCGACCGCGATGTCCTCAGCCTGCCAAGGGTATCGCATCTCGTCATTCTGGAGGGGGTCAACGACATAGGCTGGCCCAACACCGCGCTTGCGGGCGCCGAAGAGGTCGTAACGGCAAACCAAATCATATCGGCGATCAGCCAGCTTGCCGTGCGCGCCGAGACAGCAGGCATTCGCGTCATCCTGGGGACCCTGACCCCCTTCGAAGGAACCAGATCGGAATCGCCGGTCGGCGATTTCCACACGCCCGAGAAAGAGAAGGTTCGTGCCGCCGTCAATGCATGGATCCGAAAGGCGGAGGGCGTTCATGGCTTTGTGGATTTTGATGCCGCCATTCGCGATCCCGGCCGGCCAACCAGGCTTCTGCCGGCCTATGATTGCGGCGATCACATCCACCCGAGCGACGCAGGCTACAGGGCCATGGCGCAGGCCATCGATCTAACCCTGTTCGAGTAATGCAATAGTTAGTAAGTCATTCTGACTTATTATTGACACTCACTAACGTTTGATGCATAGTTCCCTCGAACGCTGGCGAGCCGTGGCCGCAGGCGTCAATGGGAGGATTTCATGCGAACCAACAGTCTGCGGTTGCCGCGCATCGCGCTGGCATGCGCGTTAAGTGCCTTCACCACCTTCGGACCGGCGGCTGCCGGGGCGGCGGACCTTTCCTCGATCCTTTTCGTCAATCCGCTGCCCAAATATCCGGCGTGGCGGCTGATCGGCGACTGCGTCGCCAATCGGGCGAAGGAGTTGAAGATTCCCACGACCGAATCCGGCCCGACCACCGGCAATCTCGACGCCACCGTCATGATTCAGCAGATTCAGCAAGGCATCGCCAACAAGGCGGGAGCGATATTGACCTTTCCGGCGACGGCGGGATTTGTTCCCGTGCTTCAGCAGGCGGGCAAGGCTGGTATCACGGTCGGCACGTTCTATGGCGCTTCCGGAACGGAATCCGGTTCGAACGTGAACATCGGGGCAAACTTCACACGCGTCGGCGAGATTTTTGTCGAAGCGATAGCAAAGCGCGAGGGCCCGCAGCATGTCGGGCTGATGGCGCAAGGACCAAGCGGCGCGGCCAAAGCCTTCGTCGACGGCTTCACGGCGGCGGCCGCGAAGACCCAGAACGTCACCATTTCCGCGGTCGTCTACACCAATGACGACGCGAGCAAGGCGCTTGACCAGGCCAATGCCCTTCTAACGGCGCATCCCGAGGTCAACGTCATCGCCTCGCATATGGGAACCGCGACGCAAGGCGGGACAGCTGCCATCAAGTCAAAGGGCCTGACCGGCAAGGTCGTATTCGTCGCCAACGGGACGGCAGGTGGCGGCGAGCAAGGGCTTGCCGACGGCACCGTCTACAAGCTGATGCTGCAGGATCTTTGTACAGCGGGTTCGAAAATGGTCGATTCCGTCGCGGCAATCGCCCACGGCGAAACGGTTCAGCCGCAAGTCGACGTTGGCGTGCGGATGTTCGACGCGAGCGACTACAAGGACTATCTCGCCAAGGGATGGCAGTGATGGCCATCGCCCAGCCGGACATTTCGGCACCCGCGCTGCAGATGCGCGGGGTGGGCAAGTCGTTCGGCAACGTCAAGGCGTTGTCGAACGTGGACATCACCGCCAGGGCCGCCGAGATTCATGCCATTGTCGGCGACAATGGTGCGGGAAAGTCGACCACGCTCAAGATCATGTGCGGGATCTACCGTCCGGATCAGGGGCATCTGCAACTGAGCGGCGAATCGATCGAGATGCGCGACGCGTCGGAGGCCCATCGCCTCGGCATATCGGTTGTCCATCAGGACCTCGCGCTCGTCGAATGCCTGGACATCGCCACGAACATGGCTCTGGGAGCGATTCCGCGCAGAGGGCGCTTCCGGCTGGACCGCCGCCGCATGGAGACGGAAGCCGCCAAGGTGCTTGACGAGCTGAAGATAAGGGTCGGGTCGGTGCGCACGCAGATCGGACTGCTCTCCGGAGGCGAACGTCAAATCGTCGCCATCGCCCGCGCGGTTCGGATGGATCTACCGATCATGCTTCTCGACGAGCCTACCGCGGCACTGGGTGTCCGGGAGACGGCCCATGTGGGAGAAATCCTCGGCGAACTCCGGCAGCAGGGGAAGACCGTCATCTGCATCAGCCACGACATGGATTTCGTGTTCCGCAATACCGACAGCATCACCGTCATGCGGTTGGGGCGCTCGGTTGCGACGCGCCGCACCAAAGACACCAGCCGCGACGAAATCATCGGACTGATTACAGGCGCGATCCAGGGCGACACTGCCAGCTCCGATCCAACCTTTGCCTGAACGAGGGGGAACCAGAACCGTGGCCAGCGAGCAGGCAAAACACCAATCTTCGGCATCCTCGCAAAGTGTCCTGTCGACACTGATGTTGCGCCAGGAAACGACATTGCTGGCAGTCATCGTGGTAGTTGCAATCATTGCCAGTCTTCGCAACCCCGCATTCCTCAACCCGGCAAATCTCACCGACATCGCCCGCGCGGCGGTGATCTATTTCGTCATGGGCTGCGGTGCTTCACTGCTCATGATCGGAGGCGGGCTCGATTTCTCCGTGGGTGCCGTCTTTACGCTTGGCGGCATCGTCTGCGCGTGGTTGCTGGTGTGGGGCGCGCCTTGGCCACTCGCCGTCCTGGCGGGAGTGGCGGCTGGTGCCGCTGTCGGATACGTCAACAGCGTGATCATCGAGCGGCTGCACGTGCCTCCGATCATAGCGACGCTCGGCACATTCTTCATCGTCGGCGGGCTATGTGTCCAGTTCACTGGCGGAGAGGACATTGTCCCGCTGCCCGAAACGTTTCAGGCCCTGGGTCAGGGGGCAATGCTCGGCATACCTTACATCGTTCTCTATGCCATCGCGCTGGGGCTGCTCTTCTGGTTCCTGCTCGAGCAGACGCCGTTCGGTGTCGAGACACGGGCGCTGGGTGGCAATCGCAAAGCCGCCATCGCCAACGGTCTCAAGGTCAACAGGCTCGATACGATCCTATACGTCACCGCCGGCGCGACCGCCGGCCTTGCCGGCGTCATCTACGCGGCGCGCGTTGGAAGTGGCCAGGTTGCCGCGGGGGGGCCCTCGGTCACACTCTCGGTCGTAACGGCCGTGCTTATTGGCGGGATAAGCTTGCTTGGAGGCTTGGGGACAATCACCGGCGTTGCCGTTGGAGCTCTCTTGCTATCGGCGATCGACAACGCCCTCATCGTCGCCAGCGTGCCGCCGCAGTACAACAGCATCATCATCGGCGCGATCCTCATCTGCGCAGTGGCGGTCGATCACCTGCGCAGGGAACGTCTGTACAAGCGCCGCCGGTGAGGCTTTCCTGGAGTTGCTCCGATCAGGCCGCGTGGGTCTTGCGGCTCACACGCGCCCAGGCCGGCAGCCAGTCGCCGTGGGCGGCGAGAAGGTCGTCGACCAGTGACCAGATCTGGTCGAGATCGAGCTCGGCTGCCGTGTGGGGGTCCATCATCGCCGCATGGTAGATGTGCTCGCGGTTCTCGCTCATCAGCGCCCGCACCGTCAGCTCCTGGACGTTGATGTTGGTGCGGATCAGCGCCGTCAGTTGCGGCGGCAGGTCGCCAATATAGGTCGGCTGGATGCCGGAGGCATCGACCAGGCACGGCACCTCGGCGGCGCAGTCGCGGGGCAGCGAGGTGATGCAGCCATTGTTGCGGACATTGCCGTAGATCACCGAGGGTTCGCCCGTCCAGATCGAATTCATGATCGAGGAGGCATATTCCCGGGACTCCTCGACCTCGATGCGCTGGGCCGAACGATAGGCCTGTGCCTGGTCTTTCCAACGCTCGATCTGTTCGATGCAGCGCTTGGGATATTCGTCGAGCGGGATGCCGTATTTCTCGATCAGATCGGGGCGACCTTCCTTGATGAAATAGGGCGTGTATTCGGCGAAATGCTCCGAGCTTTCGGTGACGAAATAGCCGAGCCTTGTCAGCATCTCGTAGCGCACCTTGTTGGGGCAGCGCGGATTCCAGCCCGGCTTGGGCGCGCGCCCTTCGCGATAGGCACGCACGAGGTCTGGATAGAGGTCGCGGTAGGAGCTGTCCGGCTGGCGATGCTCGAATTTCAGATAAAAGGCCATGTGGTTGATGCCGGCCGAGCGATAGCGGATCTGGTCGTAGGGAAGGTCGAGATCGTGCGCCAGCTCCATTGCCGTGCCCTGCACCGAATGGCAGAGGCCGACCTGCCTGATCTCGGGATATTTCTCCGATATCGCCCAGGTGTTGATCGCCATCGGGTTGACATATTGCAGCATGATCGCTTCGGGGCAGACGGCGAGCATGTCCTCGCAGATCTTCCACAGATGCGGCACGGTTCTGAGGCCACGCATGATGCCGCCGACGCCGAGCGTATCGGCGATCGTCTGGCGCAGGCCGTATTTCTTCGGCACCTCGAAATCGGTGACCGTGCAGGGCTCGTAGCCGCCGATCTGGAAGGCAACGACGACGAAATCCGCCCCTGTCAGTGCCTTGCGCTGGTCGGAATAGGTCTCGGCCTTTGCCTTGACGCCAAGCGTCGCGATCAGCTTGTTGACGACGATGGCGCTCTCTTCGAGGCGCTGCGGGTTGATATCCATCAGCGCGATCGTCGCGCCCGAAAGTGCTGGCCGTTGCAGCACGTCGCCGACAATGTTCTTCATGAACACGGTCGAGCCGGCGCCGATGAAAGTGATCCTGGGATGTCTTGCCATGCTGGTCTCCGGCATATGTTCAGGCCACGTCGAAAGCGGCTCGGACGAGCCGTTCGGTGTAGGCGGTCTTGGGATTGGTGAGGACCTCGTCGACGGGTCCCTGCTCGACGATCTTGCCGTGCTGCATGACGATGACGCGGTGGCACAGCGCGCGCACCACTTTAAGGTCGTGCGAAATGAAGAGGTAGCTCAGACCGCGCTCGTCCTGCAGCTTGCGCAGCAAGTCAATGATTTGCGCCTGAACTGACAGGTCGAGCGCTGATGTCGGCTCGTCGAGCAGGATGAATTCGGGTTCGAGCGCGATGGCGCGGGCGATGGCGACGCGCTGCCGCTGGCCGCCGGAGAATTCGTGGGGAAAGCGCGACAGAATATCGCCAGGCATGCCGGCGCTGACCAGCGCCTCGCGCACCCGGTCGACCCGCTCGGCCCGCGTCGCGCCGATGCTGTTGACGATCAGCCCTTCCTCGATGATCTGGCCGATCGTCATGCGCGGGTTGAGCGATGAGAACGGATCCTGGAAGACGATCTGCATGCGCGAGCGAAACGGCCGCATCTCGTTGCGCGACAGGCCGTGGATCGGCTTGCCGTCGAAACGGATCTCGCCGCGCTTGGCGTCGGTCAATCTCAGCAGCGCCTGGCCGAAGGTGGTCTTGCCGGAACCGGACTCGCCGACCAGCCCCAGCGTCTCGTGGCGGCAAAGATTGAGGCCGAGATCGTCGACCGCGACCAGCTCGCGCCAATCCGGCTTCAGGAAGCTGCCATGGCGCAGCATGAAGCAGACGCGCACGCCACTCGCTTCGAGAATGGTGCCGCTGCCCTCCGGCAGTGGCTGCGGCCGGCCGCGCGGCTCAGAGGCAAGCAGCCGCCTGGTGTAGGGATGCTGCGGATCGGCGAACAGCCGTTCGGTGACGTTGTGCTCGCACATCTCGCCATGCTGCATGACATAGACGTAGTCGGAGAATTTGCGCACCACGGTGAGGTCGTGGGTGATCAGGATCACCGCCATCCGCAGCTCTTTCTGCAGATTGCGGATCAGGTTGAGGATCTGCGCCTGGACGGTGACGTCGAGCGCGGTGGTCGGCTCGTCGGCGATCAAGACGTCGGGATTGTTGGCGAGCGCCATGGCGATCATCACGCGCTGGCGCTGACCGCCCGAGAGCTGGTGCGGGTATTGCTTGAGCCGCGCCTCAGGCTCGGGGATCTGCACATGCCGCAGCAGGTCGAGCGCCCGTGCCCAGGCCGCCTTGCGGCTCACCTTGCGGTGCACCCTGATCGCCTCGACGATCTGACTGCCGACCGTATAGATCGGGTTGAGCGAGCTCATCGGCTCCTGGAAGATCATCGAGATACGGTTGCCGCGCAGCTTGCGCCGCTCGCTCTCGGGGAATTTCAGGATGTTCTGGCTGTCGTAACAGATGCTCGATCTCGGCGACATGGTGGCCCGCCTGGACAAGAGCCCCATGACGGCGCGCGCCGTCACCGACTTGCCGGAACCGGACTCGCCGACGATGGCGATCGTCTCGCCGCGATAGAGCTGGAACGAGATGTCCTTGACCGCTTCGACGACGCCGTGTTCGACCTTGAAGGCGACCTCGATGTTGCGGGCATCGATGATGGGCTGGTCCTGGCGCCCGTCATGGTCATGACGAACGGTGGGTGCGAAGGACTCGGCGAGTACGACGGTCATCCCAGCCACCTCAATACGGATCGACGGCATCGCGCAGGCCGTCGCCCAGCGCGTTGAAAGCAAAAACGGTGGCTAGGACGAAACCGACCGGCGACAGGATCCAAGGATAGGTGCCGATGACGGAATAGGTTGCGGTGTCCTGCAGCATCAGGCCCCAGGAGATCAGCGGCGGCTTGACCGCGAAGCCGAGGAACCCGAGGAAGCATTCGAGCAGCACCACGGTCGGGATTGCCAAGGTGACCGCGACGATCACGTGGCTCATCACATTGGGCAAGATGTGCTGCAGGATGATGCGCCGGTCCGTGGCGCCGACCGCCATGGCGGCGCGCACATATTCGATGCGCGCCAGCGCCAGCGTCTTGCCGCGCACCTCACGCGACATTTGCGCCCAGCCCAGAGCCGACATGACGATGATGACGAAGGCGAGGAAGACATTCGTCGGCGCGGTGACCGGGATCAGCGTCGTCAGCGCCAGATAGAGCGGCAGTTGCGGGAAGGCGAGCACCAGTTCGACGAAGCGCTGCATCCAGACGTCGAAACTGCCGCCGAAATAGCCGGAGACCATGCCGACGGTGGTGCCGATGACGGTGATGATGAAGACCACCGTCAGCGCGATCATCAGCGAGACGCGCGAACCGTGAATGGCGCGCGACAGCACATCGCGGCCGAACTTGTCGGTGCCGAGGAAATGCACTGGCTGGCCATCCGTCGAGGCGAAGAAATGCCGGTCCGCCGGGATCAGCCCGAAGAGCTTGTAGGGCGCGCCCTCGACAAAGAAGCCGAGCAATCTCGGATGGTCGTAGTCGGGGCCGACGACGGGCTGGAAGGTGACCGGATCGAGGTCGGCCGAATCGGCCAGCGCATAGACCCGCGGCCGCGCGACGAAATTGCCGTCCTTGTCGTGGAAGGACGGCAATTGCGGCGGCGCGAAGCCGACATCGGTCGCCTTCGGGTCCATCGGTGCCAGGAACTCGGCGAACACGGCCATCACCAGCAGCAGCACGACGAGCCAGAGCCCGGCCATGCCGGTCCAGGAGCGCTTCAGCCGGCGCCAGACCAGCGCCATGTAGCTCTCATTGCCGCGCGCCGGTTTGACGACGATGGGGCCTTCTGCCGGCAAGGGTGGCGGTGATGGATCGCGCGCCAGCATCTAGCTCTCTCCGTATTGGCGGATGCGCGGGTCAAGCAGGACGAGCAGCATGTCGGCGATGATGTTGCCGACGATCAGCGTCGCCGCCAGCACCATCATGAAGGTGGCGGTGACATAGACATCGCCGACCGCCATCGAGCCGACAACCGCCGGGCCGACGGTCGGCAGCGCGAAGATGATCGCCGTCTCGATCTCGCCGGTGAGCATGTAGGGTAGCACCACGCCCTGATACATGACGAGCGGATGCAGCGCATTGGGCACGGCATGGCGCATGACGACGGCGCTGCCGGTCAGACCCTTGGCCCTCGCCGTCTCGACATATTGGGCGTTGAGCGTATCCAGCAGATTGCCGCGCATGACGCGCATATTGTAGGCGAGGCCGCCGAAGGTGGCGATCGCCACCACCGGCCAGACATGCTTGACCAGGTCGACGAACTTCGCCCACGACCATGGCGCGCCGCCATATTGCGGCGAGAAGAATGAGCCGATCTCCGAAACGTTGAACTGGAAGACCAGCAGATAGACGATGATCAGCGCCATCAGGAAGCGCGGCACCGTCATGCCGAGGAAGGAGATGGCCGACAGCGTCGTGTCGATCCAGGTGTACTGCCGGATCGCCGCCCATATGCCGAAGGTGATGCCCAGCACCGAGGCGAGGATATGGCAGACCAGCGCCAGGAGCAGCGTGCGCGGCAGGCGCTCGCCGACGACGTCGGCCACCGGCTTGTTGTAGTAGAGGCTGTAGCCGAAATCGCCGCGGGTGACGATGCCGCCGATCCAGTTGAGATACTGGACGGGCAGCGGCTTATCGAGGCCGTGCTCGACCCGATAGGCCTGCGCCTGCGCATCGGCCTCGGCGAAGGACGCGCCGCCCTGGTTGATCAGCTGCGAGCGGATGTAGTCGGCATAGTCGCCGGGCGGCGCCTGGATGATGGCGAAAGTGACGAGGCTCAGGATTGCGAGGACCGGTATTGCCGACGCTATGCGCATAGCCAGGAATCGCAGCATGGTCGGTCCGCTTCCTCATTTCGCCGGACGCTCCCTTTGAGGGCCGTTCGGAGGGTTGGTTTCACCCGGCCGCGCCAGCAGCGCGGCCGGGTCTCTTGGTCAGGGGAGGTAAACTTACATCGGCCCCTTGTCTCCAGGCTTGCCTGGAAGCTCCTGCGGGAACAATTCGAATTTCGCCTGCTTGTCGGCCGCGACGAAGACGCGTTCGCGGATGATCGAATCCTCGGCCCAGTTGAACATGAAGATCGGCGTGCCCTGCGGAATGTTCGAGAAGCGCTTGTTGACGATCAGCGCACCGGGATATTCGGTCAGGCCGACATTGTAGACATGTTCGGTCGAGATCTTCTGGAAGTCTCTCATCAGGCTGGCGCGTTTGTCATTGTCCTCCGACGCGACAAACTTGTTGACGATGTCGACGAGGTCTTTTTCGAAAGGCATCAAGTCAACCTCGCCGCTTTCCGGCGCGCGGTGGTTCCAACTGGTCTTCGGGCCGACGGGCGCGAGCTGTTCGGTGTTCTGCACGACCGAGGTCAGTTCCTGGTCGTTGCGCCGGATCAGCCAGTCGAAGCGGCCGGAATATTGCGAAGCATCGCGCTGGGTGCCGTTGAGGCCGTTGAGCACGACCCGCAGCCCGAGCTTTTCCATCTGGGCGACGACACCCTCGCCGAGGCTCTTGTCGGTGCCGTAGTCGTTGTTGACCAGCATGACGATCTCGACGTTCTTGCCGCCGGCGGTGCCGGCCGGGAAGTTCACGAAACCATCGCCGTCCGTATCCTTGAGGCCGGCCTTGGCAAGTTCCGCCTTGGCGCCCGCGAGGTCGAAGGGATAGTAGACGGTGGACTTGCGGTCATAGAAGCTGGTGCCCGAGGAGAAGCCGCCGGGGTAGATGGCGGTGAACGGGCCCTTGACGAGGGAATCGCCCAGCGCCTTGCGGTCAAGCGCCATGGTGACGGCCTTGCGGAAGTCCTCGTTGCGGTTCAGCTCGCGGACCGCCTGGCTGCGCTCGTCCGGGTTGCCCCAGCCATTGGCTGAATAGTTCAGGCGCAGATTGTAGCCGATGAGCCGTGGTCCGAAGGCGAGCCGTGCCGGCGCGTTCGCCTCCGCCGCACGCTTCAGCGAGGCGACGAAGTTTTCCGGCTGCTCCAAATTGGAGAAGTCGCCCGAGCCGGCCACCGCCTGGACGTCGCGATCTGCCCAGGTCGACAGCTTGTACTGCAGCTCGTTGAGATAAGGCAGCTGGTTGCCCTTCTCGTCGACCTTCCAATAATAGGGGTTGCGGCGCATGACGACGATGTCGTCCGCGCGATACTCGACCGGCACCCAGGCGCCCATCACCGGCATGTTCATATATTCCGGCGGGAAGGCGTTCTTGAACTGGTCGTAGGTGTTCTTCGAATATTTCGGGTGTTGCGGCTTCAATATGTGCGCGGGGCCAGGGCAGAAGGTGCCGTAGGCCATGGCGTAGAGGTACTGTTTCGGGAAGGCGTCCTTGAAGGCCCACTCGACGGTGTAGTCGTCGATCTTCTTCAGCGTCGTGCCGACGCCGAAGGTTTCCTGCGTCGCGCCGTTGAGCGGCGAGACATTCGGGTCGACGACCTCGTCATCCCAGTAGAACATGACATCGTCGGCGTTGAAGGCAACGCCATCAGACCATTTGGCGCCCTCGATCAGATGCATGGTCAGCTTGTGGCCGTCCTTCGACCAGTCCCAGCTTTTGGCCAGGTTCGGCAGCGGCTCGGTATCCTTGGCTTCGACCTGGAACAGTGGCGCGGTGCGCGTCAGGCATTCGGAGAGGCCGATATCGATGCCGCCCCAGCCTTGCGTCTGGCCGGCGCCATAGTTCCAGCCTTCCGGCCGTCCACCGATGACATTGCGCATCGTGTCGCCATAGACGCCGATGCCATCAGGCATGTTGGCCGTCTTGAAGACCAGCGGCTCCTTCGGCAGCCTGTCCTTCACCGGCGGCAGCTTGCCGGTCTTGACGTACTTTTCGGTCACCCAGTCCGGCTCGTGATATTCTGATAGCGCCTTGAACTCCAGGATGGAGTCGCGCGCCACGAACTTGATCTTGCCCTCGGCCGGAAATGTCGCCGGCGTCGGCGGGACCGTCGGTTCGGAAGCGAAAGCGTTGAGTGCCGGAACGGAGACGCTCAGCGCCAGTCCGACGGCAATGCCAATGCTGCGTAGATTCCTCATTATCTCCTCCCTCGTGTTCAGATATCTGCTGCTGCTCTTCTTCCGCCCGGACGGCTGATTGCAGCGGACCTGCCTCCCAAGGTCCGTCGCTGCGCCCGAGGTTTAGCCGGCCTGTTTCAACGCGGCCTTTTCGGCGCGCAATTCCTCGATCGAGCGCACGTTTCGCCGCGCGGCACCGGCCCATTCACGGGTCTTCACCTGCGATTTCGACAGCCGCTCCTTGGCGGCCGGAACCGCATGCGCGTATTGCGGCAGCCAGGCGGCCTGGGCGACGACCATTTCGTCGACCATCTGCCAGACTTCCTCCGGCGTCGACACCGCGCCGACCAGCGGGTCATGCAGCACGGCGAGCTTCAAGAGATCAATGTCACCTGATATCGCGGCATGCACCGACATGCGCTGGACGTTGATCGAGGCGATGCAGGTGGCGGCACAGGCTTCCGGCAGCGTGATGCCGGCAGCCATGTTGATGCCGAAGCGGTCGACGTAGCCGGGCGATTCGATGATGGCGTCCTGCGGCAAATTGGTGATCACGCCATCGTTCTTGACGTTGAAGTGGCCGCGATAGACGCGGTTGGTCTCCAGCGCCTCCAATATATGGCTGGCATGCTCGTTGGAGCGCTTTGCCGGATCGATCGGCTTCGACGCCGCTTCGAGGAATTGCGGATACTCGGTCTCGAACCAGTTGCGGGTTTCGGTGGAGTAGCGGAGGTAGCCGCCGGTCTCACCATGGATCCAGTCCGACATGTCGATCCAGCGTGTGATCTCGTCGGGCCGCTTGCGGTACCAGGGCAGATATTCGGACAGATGGCCGTTGCTTTCGGTCGAATAGACGCCGAAGCGCTTCAAGACGTCGATGCGCAGCTTCTCCTGCTGCGAATAGACAGGATGCGCCTCGAAGGCGGCAATCAGCTCGTCCTTGCCGATCTTGCGGCCGTTCAGCCGCAAATCGATGAACCAGGTCTGGTGATTGATGCCGGAACAGACATAGTCGAGCTCGTGCCTGGACTTCGCACCAAGCACCTCGGCGATCTGCTCGGCGCCGTGCTGGACACCGTGGCAGAGCCCGACCGTGTCGACCTTGCCATATTCGATCGCCGCCCAGGTGTTCATCGCCATCGGGTTGGCGTAGTTGAGGAATTTGGCGCCGGTCGCGGCGACCTCGCGGATATCCTTGCAGAAATCGAGGATGACCGGGATGTTGCGCTGGCCATAGAGGATGCCGCCGGCGCAGATCGTGTCGCCGACACATTGGTCGATGCCATATTTCAGCGGAATGCGGATGTCGTCAGCATAGGCCTCGAGGCCGCCGACCCGCACGCAGCTGATGACATAGCGCGCGCCTTCCAGTGCCTTGCGGCGATCGGTCGTCGCCGTCACTTTTGTCGGCAATCCGTTCGCCTCGACGATCCTGTCGAGGATCGCCTTGATCATTCCAAGATTGTGCTCGCTGAGGTCGGTCAGCGCGAATTCGATATCCTTGAATTCAGGCACGCACAGGATGTCGGTGAACAGTTTCTTGGTGAATCCGACGCTGCCCGCACCGATGATAGCGATTTTGAAACTCATCAACCGCACCTCATCTTACTCTCATGACAGGCCGGGAATGACAGGGGTGGGTTGCAGCCACATGCCATGACATGTGTGCGCGACAAGCCGGATTCCGGCCTGCCAACCTCCCTGTCCGCTCCTCGCCTGCGGATCTCTCTCGCTTTTCGAGGGGGATTATGCCCTTATTCACGAGCGCGACCAGAGAAGGATTATGCTTTCAAGGGTAATTTTGTGCTGCAGGATTTGATCGCCAACGGACAGTCGATGCGGACGATCTCGCTGCCGCGCGGCCGCCAGCGCCTGCATGCCATGCCGACGAGCACCGGCTATGAGGTGCGCGAGGACGAGATCTATGACTGGGACGGGCGCAAACGCGGGCAGACGCCGTTCACCGTGCTCCAGCACACGATCAGCGGAACCGGCCAGTTGCGCTACGAGAACCGAAATTATCGCCTGCAAGCGAACGACACGCTGCTGGTGCTGGTGCCGCACAACCACCGCTACTGGCTGGCCCGGGACGAGCGCTGGGAATATTTCTGGATTTCGATGAATGGCGAGGAGGCGCTGCGCATCCACAAATCGATCCTCAGCGTCTCCGGTCCGGTGTTCCGGCTGCAGCCGGCGACGGTCGATCACCTTGCCGATTGCAGCCTGCGTCTCGTCAAGGGGGCGGCGTCGCCGGGTGCCGCTTCGGCAATCGCCTACGAGGCGGCGATGGCGCTCTATGACGATGTCTTCGGCTCGCATGCCTTTGCCGAGAAACAGAGCGCCATGCACCCGGTCATCGACCATATCAACGCCAATCTCGACAAGCCGCTGCCGGTGGCGGACCTCGTTCAGATCAGCGGGCTCAGCCGCGCCCATTTCTCGCGCTGCTTCGCCGAGAGCGAAGGCCTGCCGCCGGCCGAATTCGTGCTGCAGCAGCGCCTGCAGCGGGCAGCGAAGCTGTTGACCAAGGCGGACTTCCTGCCGGTGAAGGAAGTCGCCATCCTGTGCGGCTTCGAGGATGCGAACTATTTTTCGAAGGTGTTCCGACGTCTCTATGGCACGACGCCCAGCCAATTCCGCACTACCGGCATGTATGCCAATCTGCGGACCCCGGCCAGGCGCGGCGTCAGGATGCCTGATAACGAGACCTGACGCCGCCTTGAGGCCTTGCTTGTCAGGCCGCGTGCAGGCTGCCGCCGTCCAGCCATTCGAGATCGGCCGGTGAAAGCTTGATGTCGAGGGCACGCAGGCTGTCGTCGAGCTCACCCAGCGTGCGTGGCCCGATCAATGGAACCGACGGGAAAGGCTGGTTGAGCACATAGGCCAGCGCAATGTGGATCGGGCTCTTGCGCAGTCTGGCGGCGAGCTCGATCGCGCGGTCGCGGCGGCCGAAATTGCGCTCGGAATACCAGACCCGCACCAGTTCCTCGCTGTCGCGCCTGTCGCGCCCGGCGCGGTCGGTGAAGAAGCCGCGTCCCTGGCTCGACCAGGCAAAATTCGGCATTTGCCGCGCGGTAAGCCAGACTTTCCAGTCGTCGGTGGACGAGGTGACACAACCCGCCCAGATCGGCTCCAGCATTTCGGCCAGCGAAAAGTTGTTGGAGAGCGCGCCGGGCTTCTGCTTGCCGGTGCGCTGCGCATAGGCAATCGCCTCGTCCATGCGCTGCATCGTCCAGTTCGAGCCACCGAACGGGCCACGGATGCGGCCAGCCCTCGCCTCACGATCCATGGCATCGACGAATTCGCCGACCGGCACGTCCGGATTGTCGCGGTGCATGAAATAGATATCGACATGGTCGGTCTGCAGCCGGTCGAGCGACTGGGCAAGCTGCTTGCCAATCACGTCGGGATAGCAGAGCGGCGAATGCGCACCCTTGGCGATGATCACCGACTGCTCGCGCACGCCACGGTTTTTCAGCCATTCGCCAAGCAGCTTTTCGGTGTAGCCGGCGCCGTAGACATAGCCGGTGTCGAAGAGGTTGCCGCCGGCCTCGAAGAAGGCATCGAGCAGGATCGAACCCGAGGAGAACGTACGGAAATCCTCGAAGCCGAGCGCCACGACGGACGCTGGTTTCGCCAGGCCCGGAATGACGCGCTTGCCTATCGCCGTGCCGCCCGACCGCAGTGGTCGGCCGGAGATGGTGTTGGTGCGCAGCGAGGTCTTTTCGATCTCGTATTCCAGCCCGACCGCGGCGCGCCATCTGTCCAGCACGCGCAAGGTGCCGAGACTGTCGGCCCAGCCCATACCCGGCCAGGCGAATTCTTGGCCACCGGCAAGGATGGCCTCGCCGGCGCCGTCGACCTCGAAGGAATAGACATGGCGCTTTTCGTCGACGCTGATCGTCTCGCGCGAGCCATCGGCGCCGATCACGTCGATCCGGCCGAGGCCGACATCGCGATTTCCCCCGGCAAACCAGAAGTCCGGCACTTCGATGCGGCCCTTGGTGCCGAAGATGCGCAGGACATTGTCCTGGTTGAGCGAGATGCTGCAGGAGACCTCGGCGACGATGCCGCCGGGAAAATGCAGCAGTGCTGAGGCCCACTCGTCGACGCCGGACTGGCCAAGATGGGCGGTGCCGACCACCTTGTCCGGTTCGGCGAAGGGTTTTCCCGATGCCGCCCCGGCAATCAGCCGCACCATGGAGACGGTATAGCCGCCGACATCGAGGATGCCGCCGCCGGCGAAATCGTTGGCGTAGAGCCGGTGCTCCGGCATGAAGCGCGGCATGGCGAAGCCGAAGCTCGATTTGATCATGCGGATCTCGCCGATGACGCCCGACTTGATCAGCTCCACCAGCTTCAGCGTCTGCGGGTGCAGCCGGTACATGAAGGCTTCGCCCAGAAAGGTGCCGGCCTTGCGCGCGGCATGGATCATGGCGTCGGCCTCGAAGGCGGTCAGCGCCAGCGGCTTTTCGCACAGCACATGCTTGCCCGCTTCCGCCGCCCGGATCGCCCATTGCGCGTGGCCGGGATGCGGAACCGCGATGTAGACGGCATCGATGTCGGGATCGGCAAGCAGCGCTTCATAACCGTCGACGATGCGGGCTCCGGGAAATTTCTCGGCGAGGCCCGGCTTGGCGGGATTGCGCGCGCCGATGGCCACCAATTTTCCGGTGCGCGAAGCGGCCACGCCGCCGGCGAAGGCCTGGGCGATACTGCCCGGGCCGAGAATCCCCCAGCGAATGGGCGTGGTTGCAGTCATGTCATTCTCCTTGAAGTCTGGATGGGGACGGCCCGGTCAGCGCAGCCGCAGCCCCTTTTCGTCGAACAGGTAGGATTTGCGGATGGAAACGGTGACCTCGGAGGTGGTGGGAACCTTCGCCGCGTCGCGCTGGATCACCACGTCTTCGCCATGGGCCGTCCGGGCGTAGAGAAAGCTCGTGCCGCCGAGGTGCTCGACCACGTCGATGGTCACGACAAGGTCGGTGTCGCCCTCCCCGGCACCGCCGAAATGCTCGGGCCGCACACCGACGATGACCTTGCTGCCCGGCTCTGGCGCAGCGGCGGTCAGCGGCTGGGTGATACGGGTCTTCTCCTGGCCCGCCAACTCGACCACGACACCACGCGCATCGTGCCCGACGATTTGCGCCTTGATGAAGTTCATCTTCGGCGAGCCGACAAAACCGGCCACGAACAGATTGTCGGGATCGTCATAGAGATCGAGCGGCCGACCGATCTGCTCGATGTGGCCGGCGCGCAGCACGACTATGCGGTCGGCGAGCGTCATTGCCTCGGTCTGGTCGTGCGTGACGTAGATCATCGTGGCGCCAAGTTCCTTATGCAGGCGCGAAATCTCGACCCGCATCTGGACGCGCAGTTCGGCGTCGAGATTGGAGAGCGGCTCGTCGAACAGGAATACTTGCGGCTCGCGCACGATGGCGCGGCCGATGGCGACGCGCTGGCGCTGGCCGCCGGAAAGTTTCTTCGGGCGCCGGTCCATCAATTCGCTGATGCGCAGGATCTCGGCCGCGCGCTTCACCCGCCGGTCGGTGTCGGCCTTGGGATTGCCGGTCATGCGCAGCCCGAAGGAGAGGTTCTGTTCGACGCTCATATGCGGATAGAGCGCGTAGGACTGGAAGACCATGGCGATGCCGCGGTCGGCCGGCTCGACATCGTTGACCAGCTTGCCGCCGATGGCGATCTCGCCACCGCTGATGTCCTCGAGCCCGGCGATCATCCTGAGCAAGGTGGACTTGCCGCAGCCGGACGGGCCGACGAAGACGACGAACTCGCCATCCTTGATGTCGATGTTGGCGCCATGGACGACTTCGAAAGCGCCGAAACGCTTGACGACATTGTTGAGTGTGACGGTCGCCATGCTGCCTCTTACTTGACTGCGCCGGCGGCGATGCCGGCGATGAAATGGCGCTGCAGGAGCACGAAGACGATGAGCATCGGCACGGTCAGCATCACGGCGCCCGCCATGATGCCGCCCCAGGAAACCTTGGTGAGGCCGATCAGCGTGCCGAGCGCCACCGGTGCCGTCATCGAGCCGGGCTGGCTGTTGATCAAAAGCGGCCAGAGATAATTGTTCCAGGAGGCGAGGAACAGGATGATGGCGAGTGCGGCCAGCATCGGCCGCGCCAAAGGCAGCGCGACGAAGAGGAAGATGCGCCATTCCTTCACGCCTTCGACGCGCGCGGCGTCGAACAGATCGTCCGGCATCATCGAAAAACTTTGCCGCATGAACAGCACGCCGAGCGAATTGAACAGCGGTGGCACGATCAGCGCCACCCAGGTGTTGGCGAGCTGGAAATCGCGCGCCACCATGATGAATTGCGGGATCAGCACCACGGCATAGGGCAGCGTGATGGTGCCGAAGATGATGCCGACGACCACGCCTTTGCCGAAGAACTGGTAGCGTGCCAGCGCCCAGCCGGCCATCGACGTCAGCAGCACCGAGAGGACGGTGTAGGTCACCGCCACGGAAACGGAGATGCCGATGGCGCCGACAAAGTTGGTATCGCGCTGCAGATTGTTGAAATTGTCGACGAAATTGCCGTGCGGCAGGAGTTCGATGCCAGGGCTGAAAATGCCGTTGTCGGGCATCGTCGAGAACACCACCATCATCCACAGCGGGAACAGCCAGATCAGCGCCAGCGGGGTGAGGAAAAGATGCAGGGCGATGCTGCGTCTCAGCCTGGCAGAGGAGAGCGAACTCATTGCTTTTCCCTCGTCAGCCACAGCTGGATCAGCGTGATGGCAATCGCCAACCCCGCCATGGTGTAGGCGACGGCCGAGGCATAACCGAAATTGAGCGACCGGAACCCCTGGCGGTAGAGCAGCAGGCCGAGCGTCTCGGTGCCGCCGCCCGGTCCGCCGCGCTCGGTGATCAGGAAGGGCTCGGTGAACAATTGCATGGTGCCGATGATCGACAGCACCAGGCAAAACACGATGACCGGCTTCAACAGCGGCAGCGTGATGTAGAAGAACTGCTTCAGCTTGCTGACGCGGTCCAGCGTCGCCGCCTCGTAGACATCTTCTGGGATGGATTGCATCCCGGCCAGCAGGATGATGGCGTTGTAGCCGGCCCAGCGCCAGGTGACCGCGATCATGATCAGCGCCATGGCCGGCGTGACATTGGAAAACCAGTCGATCTTGGGCAGCCCGACGCTATTCAACAGCTTGTTGACGATGCCGAAATCGAGGCTGAACATCAGCCGGAACACCGCCGAATAGGCGACCTCGCCGACCACGACCGGGGCGAAGAAGGCGAAGCGGTAGAGACCCCTCGCCTTCAGCAGCGGCGAGTTCAGAAGCACCGCCATCACCATGGCCAGTGCGATCATCACCGGCACCTGGATGACGAGGATGAGCAACGTGTTCTTCAGCGCGTTGAAAAAGGCCGGATCGCCGATCAGCCGGCCCCAGTTGAAGCCGGGCGCGAAGCGCCAGGGCACGGTGCGTGTCGCCTGGAACGAGATCATGAACGAGGAGATGATCGGCCACACCCAGAAGACGGAAAAGATAAGCAGATAAGGCGCCAGGAAACGATAGGCCGTGGCGTTGCGGTTGCGCATCTTCCTCCTCCTTCTCTGGTGCCTGATTGTGTCGCGCCTGTTAGCAGCTGGCGTCAATTGTCGATGCCACTGCCGCCCCTCATCCGCCTACCGGCACCTTCTCCCCGTGAACGGGGAGAAGGCAGCTAATGGTTCACTTCACCGGCAATCCAGTCGCTGCGGCGATCTGTTTTGCGGCGTCGTCGAGTGCTGCCTTGGCGTCGGGATAGCCGCCGCCCAGGTACTTGGTCTGCACCGCGCGCACGATGATTTCGGCATCGCTCTGGAACTGCGTGCCGCGGCTGGGGACGACCTTGGGCAAGGTGCCCAGAATATCCTTCCACACCGCCTGGCCACCCCAATAGGGCAGGCCTTGGCTGACGTAGGGATCGTTCAGCGCCGAGACCAGCGAGGGAACGAGGCCGAACTCCTTCAGCATGGTGATCTGGCCTTCATTGGTTCCGAGCGTGTATTTCAGGTACTCGTAGGCCGCTTCCTTGTTCTTCGACGCCGAAGTGATGGCCAGCGACGAGCCGCCGAGATTGGCCGCACGCGGGCCGTCAGCGGTGAGGCTCGGCATCAGATAAACGCCCCATTTGCCGTTTTCGCCGGCCGATTCGGTGCGGATCGTGCCTTCATACCAGCCGCCATAGACCTGGGTGGCGACGGTGCCGGCTGTGTTGTTGGTGATCTTGGTGCCCCAGTCGGCGGACGAGACGATGCCGGCGTCCTTCATTTCCTTGACCTTGGTCATGGCGTCGACGCATTTGGGCTGGTTGACCGTTATCGACTGGCCGTCCTCGGCGAAATAGGCGCAGCCCTGTTCGTTGGAGATCATGCGGAAGAATTCGCTGTCGCCGTTGAAATCGGCATTGGTCATCGAGACGCCTGGATTGGCGGCCTGGATCTTCTTGCCGGCGGCGATGAAATCGTCCCAGGTCTTGATCGATGCCGGGTCGACGCCGGCCTTCTCGTAGAAGTCGCGGCGATAGAAGGCGGCGACCGGGCCTGAATCCCACGGCATGGCATAGGCCTTGTCGCCGACCTCGAGCTCGGTGCGTTTGAAATCGGGGAATTTCTTCTGGTCTTCCGCCGTGTAGCCCAGCGTGTGCAGGTCGACGAAGCAGTCAGGGAACTGGCTCCAGTAATTCTCGGCCTCGCCATTCTCGATGGTGACGATGTCGGGCAGGCCGACGCCGCCGGCGGCACAGCCGGCGATCGACTTGTCGTAGGTCGGCTGGTTGCCGAGATCCTGGACGGTGACCTTGATGTCGGGATGCAGTTTGTTGAAGCCGGCAACCGTCGCCTTCAGCGACGATGCGGCGACATTCCAGCTCCAGATGGTGATTTCGCCGGACTGCGCAAAGGCCGGGGCTGAGCCCAGGGCAAGCGCTAGCGCGGCGCATGTCAGTGTGATGCGCATTGAAATCCTCCCATTTCATTTGCTCTCTCTGCGAGCGTGGCTAGACTATGCAGCGCGGAAGGCTTGTCGCCGACAAAGGGAATACGGAATTGGCGGAAAGTAAGATGCCGGAACGGCCGTTTTACCAGCCAGGCGCCAGCAGCGTGGAAGGCCTGCCACTGCTCCTGCAGATGTTTCACACCGCGCCGCTGGTAATGCTCAAGCCGCATTGGCATGCCCAGGTCGAGGTGAATTTCATCGTGCGCGGCAGCGTGCACTACCGCATGAACGAGCACGAAATTTCCCTTTCGGCCGGCGAGATGTGCTTCTTCTGGGGCGGCCTGCCGCACCAGATGGACGATCTCAGCGACGACGCCATCTATGCCGGCGCGCATCTGCCGCTGGTGCATTTCTTCCGGCTGCACCTGCCGGCCGATGTGCGCCACCGGCTGATGACCGGTGCGACCCTGGTGACCGGCGCCACCGATCAATCCGACAACGACAATTTCGCCCGCTGGAACCGCTATGCCCGCTCGGGCGATCCGGCCAAGGCTGAGCACGCCGTCAACGAACTCCTGCTGCGGCTGGAGCGGGTGCGGTTCGAGCCTTACCGGCTGGTGCCCGAAACCGCGGCCGGGCAGGAAGCCGGCAGCCCCTTCGACCAGCAATCGTCACGCAATGTCGGGCGCATGTGCGATTTCATCGCCGAGAATTTCCTCTACGACATCGACTGCGTGAACATCGCGGCCGCCGCCGACATCCATCCCAAATACGCCATGAGCCTGTTCAAGAAATCGACCGGCATGACGCTCAACGAGTACGTCAACCTTCTGAGGCTAAGCTACGCACAGGCGCTGTTGATGCACCAGGACGCCAATGTGCTGCGCGTCGCCATGGACTCCGGCTTCGGCTCGCTCAGCGCCTTCAACAAATCCTTCCGCAAGCTGGCCGGCATGACCCCCTCCGATTTTCGCAAGGGTCTGCCAAGCGCCAGGTAGAGGCGACAGCCCGTTGCCGCTGGCCTGTCGATGCGAATGCATTGCAGCATCCTGATCGTCGGCTAAGGACGGATCCCGGGAGTTGCCCTGCGCCATGGCTGCGCCGAGACGGAGGCCAAAGGGCCGAAAGGGGCCAGGCCGCGCGCCATTGTGGCGATGAAAGCGCCTGATGAAGCCACCCTTTCCACAGCCTCTCTTTCCTGCCGGAAATCGCCACCTAGGCGCTGGACAGGCCGAATTCCCGTGCTATAACCCACGCGCTTTCAAGGGGTGCCCCACGGCGCCTTGATGAAATCCGGTTCACGCGTTTTCGTTTGCCGGAACAGGCCCAGATAGCTCAGTTGGTAGAGCAGCGGACTGAAAATCCGCGTGTCGGTGGTTCGAATCCGCCTCTGGGCACCATCCCCTCCCGTACACATTCGAACGCTTGCCTCGAATATGTGATCGGCGCCCTCCGCGCCATTCGTGATCAACCGTCGTCGGAACCAACGCGATCGTCAGCGGTTAACGAAGCGAAGGGACCGCAACCAATGGGAGCGGGACAATGGACCTGCTGGATATGGAACTGGCCAAGGCTCGTCAGAGTGTCGGCCGGGCAAAGCTCGATCTCGAACGCGCCGAAGAGTTGCTCGAAGACGAGTGCGGTGTCGGCATCAGCTTGGCGTTGTGCGGCCGGATACGGTCCGCTCAACGTCGGGTGAGCGAGGCCAAACGGCGGATGGTGAAGATCGATCCGCCGGCCCAGAAGGCTTCTACACGATGATCGCGACCCACTCGGAGATCGCCAGGCACGGCGAAGTATATCGCGCCGCCAGGCTGGAGCATTTGGCCAGGCAGATGATGCGCCACATCGAGCGCACCGACGCTTCGGCGCAGAAAGTCGAGCAAGCGCTGGCAAAGCTGGCTGAGGCAAATATAGCCGAGCGGCATTAGCGGCGTCCCGACTGTCAGCCTTCTCCCCTAGCACCCGATTGCCAATGTTTGCCGATCCCTCCGAACCACCGCCTGTAGTCTGACGAAACAACTTTGCTCTCACCGGGCCGCATCGGGATTCAATTTGCTTGGCGCCCCCTCCATCGTAGGGCAAACTTCCCGTGGGGCTGCAGGAGGTGAAATGAGAGCACGTGCAGCGACGCTCGGGGATCTCGAGGATGTCTTTCACGGCCTGTCCAAGCGGATGTCGGACGAATACGCGGCGGCCGGCAAGGACAGCAAGATTGCCTATGACAATCTGATGATGAATTTGAAGGAAGGCCGGGCGCACGCGCTTGTCGAGGGCGAGAAGGCCGTGGCGATCATCGCCTGGCATGAGAACAGCGACGCCGCCGATACGCTGTTTGCCGCCCAGGAGGATTTCTTCCGGGCCTCGACGGTGCGCTTCTGCAAGCGGCACATCAGGCACATCCAGGCGCTCGCCGGCAATCTTCCCATCCACTCGCGCAGCTGGCTGCAAGGCCCTGACGTCGCCAGATGGTTCGGCATTATCGGCTATGTCGAAAGCGGCCAGGAGAATGGCGCCAACCTGTTCGAACTGCCGCCGGCGCGCGCCAGCTAAGGAACCCGGGCTGGCGAGAGGGGTTCCTCCTTGCCGTAAACGCCTGATGTACCTCGCCATCGCCCGCGCAAATTCGTCGGTGCGGGTTACCTCTTCGGCTCCAGGCGCTTTAACCGATGGGGCTCCAGGCGCTTTAACCCGGTGGCCTTGCGAATTGCACACTCGGCCGCTTTGGACTGCCTCAGCAAGCGGCTTGCGCAGGGCGACGATTGGCGGGATGTTATTGGGGGCAACCGGGGCCAAACCGGCAGGCCGAGATCGATATGGCTGCTGGAAAATGTCGCGAGCTTGCTTCGCCTTTCTTACCTTTGTTGGCTTGCTGACGCCGGCCTTTGTTGGCTTGCTGACGCCGGTTGAGGCAAGCGAGCGCATGTCTCATCTGCTTGACCGCTCCAACCTGCCGATCGCCTATTTTCGCGAATCGGATCTTGTGACCGCGTACACGACCGCAATGGCGCGCTTGCGTCTGCAGCTCACAGGGCGTCCCGGCGAAACCAATCTTGCGGTCCCTCTCGAACCATCGCTTTTGCGGGCGGAATTCCGTGCGCGGACATGGCGCTCGGCGGACGGCAGCTTGTTGCAAGGTTTCGCCGGCAAGGGCGGCTTCCGGTTGACTATCGGTAACTGCCTGGCGCGAATCTGCGCCGCCAGCGAATGCAGCGATGCCGGTTGGCCGGTTTACGCCTGCAGCGACGGGCACAAGCGAAAGATGTCCGTCACGGATTTTGTGACGGCAAGCTTCGATGGCGTCCCTTATCGTCGATTGAGCGCCCCTCCTTCACAGGAATGATGGCGCGAGGCCTGTTGATCTACCGCCCGAAGATGGCTTTCATCAGCGGCAGCCTGAAGCGGCCACTCGAAGGGCGCGGTGCGGCTTCTCTGGCAATCCCGCGGCGCTTCTCCTGCGCGATGGATTCCAGTTCCCGGAACAATCCAGCGTCATAGAACCGAAAGGCCTCGACTTTTCGGAACGCCTTGACACCGGCATTGGCGGTCCACTCCTCGCCGCCTTGCTTGGTGACGGCGACGTGCGTTTCGTTCTTCACGATGCGCGCCAGACGCTCTTCATCAGGCTTCTCTCCTGGCGCAAAGAACGGGATGACGCGTCTCATGGTCCCTTGCGCGTCGGACACAAAATCCTCGTATCCCACCAACAGACGCTCGAATTTAATCCGGCTATCCACCCACTTTGCCATGAAGGCAGCCCATCCATCACTTCGGATGAGTGCGAACTCCTTAAAGCTTTCCTTCGTGTCCTGCCCGCCGTCGAGGAGATACAGTTCAAAGTCCGAGACGGTTCCAGGCATGAACGACCGATGCTGGACCAGATAAGGAACATCCGGCAGGATCCGCCCCGATAGATCGAAATCATGGTTCTTCGAGAATTTGACCCCCGGCCGGATGCACGGGAAGGTGCGGCAACAATCGGGATTATCAGTGGGGTAAAACAGGCAGTAATTGAAATCGTTGCCGAAATAGCTCAGGGCAAGCCGATGCATCAGGTGATGTCCACTGCGTGGCCAGCTTATGCCGGCGACGTATCTGATTTTCACTTGGATGATCCCCGAGTCTGCCCTCTTTTGATATCGATGTAGCTAGCTGGCGAACTCGGAGAAGTCTACCGACTTTGACGGGTACCTCCCGACATTTAGGACCATTGTCCGGTGGAATTCGCCAAGCTCGGGCCAACGCTCCAACGTTCGAAGAAGCTGTCCGGCGCGATCTCCAAACCGCCGGTCCGCCCTGTCGAGAACGTCAGCCGGCTTGGCGGAGCATCCGAGGCTCCAAGCCGTTGATTTCCAGACGCTTCCTGCGACTATCGGCATGTGCGCTTGCGCCAGATGAAGGTCGAATCAATGCATTACGACTATTCCGATCATGTCTTCGTCGACCTCGTGCCCGAGCAGTTTGGTCCGCTGGACTCCACCGTGGCGCGATATCGCGGGCTTGTCGCCACCGCCTTTCGCTATCGATCCGGCGTTGCCGGTCTTCGCATCAGCAATGCGAAGGGCGAAATCGTCATGCTGCCGTTCCAGGGGCAGCAGATTTGGGACGCAACGTTCCTCAACCGCTCGCTGACCATGCGTTCGATGTTCGACGAGCCGGTTGCGACCCGGGACTATCTCTCCAACTATGGCGCGTTTTTCCTTCACTGCGGCGCCACGGCAATGGAAAACCCGGGTCCGGACGACCACCATCCGCTGCATGGCGACCTGCCGAACGCACCCTATGGGGATGTCCAGCTGATTGTCGGGGACAATTCAGAAGGGCCATTCATGGCTCTGACAGGGCGCTGCCGCCAGACCGTGGCCTTCAGCCACGACTATGTGATGCAACCGACCGTGCGACTGCAGCGCGACGCCACCGGCGTTGCCGTCGACATCGCCATCACCAATCTGAAACGCTCAGCCATGGAGCTGATGTATTTGGCGCACATCAATTTCAGGCCGGCGGATGACGGCCGTCTGGTCGACAGCGTCGTCGATGATTACGCGGACATCGTCGTGCGCCAAGTGCTGCCACCCTTTTTTACGCCAAGCGAAAGCTACCTTGCCTATCGCGACGCCATTGTCGCCGATCCCCCGCGCCATCGCACGCTGACCAAGAACGAGCCGATCGACCCCGAACTCGTGCTGACGATGAAAGCCAAGGCGGACGCCGAAGGCTGGGCGCACGCCTTGCAGGTCCATCCGGACCAGACGGCGGACTTCGTCAGCTTTCGTCCATCCGAGCTCAACTACGCCGTTCGCTGGATCACGCGCGGCCCCGACCAGGATGCGCTTGGCCTCGTGCTGCCGGCGACCGCCGAGCCCGACGGCTATCTTGCGGCCAAGGAAAGAGGCCGCCTGGTTTGCGTCGCTCCGGAAGGAGTATTCCGCTGCACCCTTCGCTTTGGCGCGATGGACGCGGACATGGCCGCAAAACAGGAAGGCATGATTTCAAGGGTCAAGGCTGCGGGCGCCTAGGCGGCTTCACCGCAAACGCCGCCTGCACCGCGCGGTTGACTGTCACCGGCAGGATCGACATGTGGTTTTCGCCGGCATGCAGCTCGAAGCTCGCGCGCACGCTAGGCAGAGCGCCGAGGCGCTCGGCAATCGCCCGGGCGAATTCGTCGGTGCGCGTCAGCTTCTTCTGCTGCAGGCGTTTTTCCTCGTCCTCCGCTCCGATCTGGAACGGTGCAAGCTTCTCGGTCTCGTACTCGCCTGCCGACAGGATCACATCGGCCTTCAGGTCATCGGGGACAGCCGCCTCGAAAGTTTCGAGAAAACGGTCGATGGCGCGATCTTCCCAATGGATGGCGGGGCTGGCGGCGATGAAGGTGCGGAACGAGAGCGGGCGGGTGAACAAGGCGTAGCGTGCGAACAGGCCGCCGAAGGAATGGCCGTAAAGCGCTTGGCGCTGCTCATCGATCCTGGTCCGGCTGGCGACCCAGGGCTTCAGTTCTTCCTCGATGAAGGCCAGAAAATCCCCTGCCCCACCGGTCCTGACTTCTGATGTGCCCTCGTAGAAGGGCGGATAGGTCTTGCCCGGCGGCGGGCCGAGGTCCCATGAACGGCGCAGCGGGTCATAGGCGCCCGCGACGGGATAGCCGATGGCGACGATGACACCCCAGCCGACATTGGTGCCAAGGGGATAGAAGGCCTGTGCGCGCATGGCATCGACCGTCGTGCCGATGACGGCATTGCCGTCGGTCATATAGAGCACCGGCCAGCCGGCCTCGGGCGCTGGCCCTGACGGCACATGGATGAAGACCCGCCAAGGGTCGCCGCCTGCATTCGAAGCAAGATCGTGGACGGTGGTGTCGGCGATCAAGGCGGGTGATGCCTCTGGCGGGGCGGTCATGGCACTCTCCGGGAACAAAATTCAGCGGCGGCGCAAGAGCCACATCAGCACCGGGCCGCCGATCAGCGTGGCGACGAGGCCGGCCGGGATCTGGCGCGGGAAGATGGCGGTGCGGCCGATCCAGTCGGCGCAGACCATGAGCAGCGCGCCCACGAGCACTGCGCCGACGGCTTGCGGCAGCGCGCGTGACAGGCCGAGCCGACGGGCAAGGTGCGGCGCCATCAGGCCGATGAAGGTCAGCGGCCCGACCACAAGCGTCGAGGCGGCGGTGAGTGCTGCGACCATCAACAGCACCAGAAGCCGCGTTGCCCGCAGGTTGACGCCGAGGCTCTGCACCGCGGCGGATCCGAGCGGCAGCATGTCCAGCCAGCGCATGAAGAGCGGGGCAAGCAGGAACAGGCAGAAGGCGATGGACGAGGTGAAAAACGCCGAACCCGCGTCGACGCCGTAGGTGGAGCCGGTGAGCCAGTTGAGCAGCAGCATGGCGCGTGGGTCACCGGTGGCGGTGAGCACCAGGATCAGCGCGTCGAACAGGGCCGTCAGAGCGACGCCCGCCAGCAGCAACCGCTCCGGCGCATAGGCGGCACGGCGGCCGATCGCCAGCGTCACCAGCAAAGCGGCGAAGGCACCGATGGTGGCGGCGGCGGTCTGCACTGGGCGGCCGGCATCTGACAGCGAAAACAGCGCCACCATCATGCCGAGCGCGGCGCCGGCGCTGATGCCGAGCACTTCGGGGCTGGCCATCGGATTGCCGGTCAGACGCTGCATCATCAGGCCGGCCAGCGCCAGCATGGCGCCGGCGGCCAGCGCGGCGGACACGCGGGGCAGGCGCCAGGACAACAAGGGCTGCAGCTGATCGCCGGATGCGAATGTCCAGCCATGTGGCCCCGGCGCGTAAAGCAAGGCCAGCCCAATCAGCAGAAGCAGCAGGCCTCCGATCGCCGCCAGCAGGAGGCCGGTATGACGGGCGCGCGGCAGGTGCTGCGACCCGAGTGCCGGCGTTTCCAGGCCGAGCGAAAGGCGCGGCAGCAGCCACAGCAGCAGCGGCGCGCCGAGAAGCGCTGTCATCGCGCCGGTCGGCAGCAGATCGCCCTGCGGTCCGGTCGCGACCTGCACGCCCTGATCGGCGGCCCACAGCAAGGCGCCGCCGATGAGCGGCGCCATCAGCAGTTGCTGGCCGAGCCGGCGGGCGCCGCCGATGCGGGCGAGCGTCGCGGCGGCAAGGCCGACGAAGCCGATGACACCAACGGCAGCGACGACGAAGGCGATCAGCGCGACCGCCGCCGCCAGTCCGGCAAAACGATAGGCGCCGAGCGGGACGCCCAGGCTGCGCGCGCCTTCATCGTCGAGGCCAAGCAAGGTCAGCGGCCGCACCATCAGGCCGATCAGCAGCGCGGCGGCGCCCAGGCGCGGCAAGAGCCACAGCGTCGTCGACCAGTCCTGCTGGCCGAGCGAACCGGCGCCCCAGATGAACAGGCTGGCCAGCCATTCGTGCCGCAACACCACCAGGGCCGCACCGATGGCGCCGGCATAGAGGCTGACGACGAGCCCGGCGAGCACCACCGAGAGCGGCGACAGGCCCTTATGCCAGGACAGCGCGAAGACCGCGGCGAGAGCCGTGAAGGCGCCGGCAAGCGCCACCCATTCGCGGCCGTAGGCAAGCAGGGACGGCGCAAGCAGCGTCGCCAGCGCCAGCGCCAGATGGGCGCCGGCCGAGACGCCGACGGTTTCGGGCGAGGCGAGCGGGTTGCGCAGGACCTGTTGCAGCACCGTCCCGGCCAATCCGAGGGCCGCGCCGCAGAGAAGGCTGACGGCGAGCCTGGGCAGGAAGGCGTAGTGGACGAGCACCTGCCGCATATCGTCGATATCGGGGCTTGCCAGCGCATCGAGCCAGAACGCCGGCGGCAATTGCACGACGAGGTTGGAGAGGGTCGCGACAGCGGCCGTGCCAAGAAGCACGACGCAAAGCAGAATCCCGCCCAAGGGATATCTGTCCGATATGCGAGACGACGACGCACGAGCGGAGACGAGGCTGGCGTCGGCGGACAAGATTGCTTGCTGCTCAGCCACCGGCGTGCTCCGCCGTCAGCGCCGCGGCCAGCAGCCGGGCAAAGCGGCTCGCCGAAGGCAGCGCGCCGAACATCAGCGCTGGGGCAAGGCGCATGATCGAGCGGTTGCGCACGAAAGGCATGGCGCTCCAGACCGGGCTTTCGGTCAGCGTGCCCACAGCCCCCTCGGGCAAGGGTTCGAGATAGGCAAGGCGCGCATCGCTTGACGTCGCCAGGCCGTCGATGCCAACGGTTGCAAATCCCCAGTAATTTGTCTCGCCAGTCCAGGCGTTGCGGATGCCGATGCGGTCGAACACCGCCTGAAACAGGCTCTTTTCGCCATAGATGCGCACATTGCGCGGATCAAGGAAGTTGACGACGTAGATCGGCCGCGCCGAAAGCGGTTCCAGCCGCTGCCTGACATCAGAGAAATAAGCCTCCGTCGCCGCGATCAGTGCTTCTCCTTCGCTTTCCTTGCCGACAAGAGTTGCCGGGTCGCCGCGATCGCGCGCCGATAAGGCTGGCCATCCGGCGTGTAGATGCCGATCGTCGTCACCGGCGCCACGCGTTCGAGCAGCGGCTTGATGCCGTCGAGATAGGGAGTGGAGAGGATGATGTCGGGGCGAAGCTGCTGCAGGAATTCGAGATTTGGCTCCAGGATTGTGCCGATATCGGCAACCTGCGGCGGCAGTGGCGGCTCGACCACCCACTTCTCCCAGATTTCGCGATCGGCGACGGCGATTGGCGTAACGCCGAGCGTGAGCAAGGTCTCCGCCAGCCCGTCATCCAGGCAGACGATACGCAGTGGCGGCTTCGCCTCGGCCGCCCATGGCATGAGTGCGGCCAAGGGCAATCCAAACAGCGCGACCGCGCCGCGCCGGGTTATCCAGCCGCGTGCGCGATTGGCTGTCCTGCCGGGCCGGGTTTCCTGGTCTGTTTCCATCTGGCGTGCCTGTCTGGAACTTTGGCCTCGAGCGGCCTGTGCCGGTTGACTATGAAACATGACTTTCATAGTCAACATTAAAGATGCCACCAGGAGTGAACAATCCAGCGGTCGCATGTCGGGCGCTGCGACTCCCCGCCGCAGCCGTGCAGCGCATGCCGACGCCGAATTGATCGGCGGCATCATCTTTTCCCCGCGAACTCGGTCCATATGGAATGATATGGTGGCGTGTCATCCGAGTGCGGACGCGTGTTGCATCCGAGCCAGGCGCCCTAAAAATCGGTGACAAGCGCGGCCGGAATGTGTTGAAGATGAACGTCAACACATAGAGGAACGTGCGATCGGGTTGCGCTCGGCAAGTGTTGATGGTTTGTTGCCGGTCAGCGGAGAACGAGTGATGCGAGAATCCATCGGTCAAGACGAATATGGGTCGGCGAACCCCTTCGATCCGGACGACCTGCCCAATCTGAACGCGATCGGGCCGGGGATCGGCAACAATGATTTCGAGAAATACGCTGTCGCCGTGATCATCGTGTTCGGCGCCCTGATCATTGGCGGCCTGATGGCCGCATCGATGACCTTCGGCCATCGCAACGGGTTCCTCTTCGCACTTGGCGGCGCCACATCGGCCTGGATCTCCGGAAACGCGCTCCTGCTCGACCGGCCGCGCATCTACGCGCTGTTCGTCGGCATCGCCGCCCTGATGCTGATTGCATCGACCGTCACGCTGGTGACCTGACGGCCCTTGCCGGGCCGTGAACCAGAACCTCTCCGAGAGTTCAAACCGATATCAATATCCGAGCGCTTCGCCCGATGCCGCTCGGCTGTCGATGGCGCCATTGTAGCGCGCGCCGCCGCCCTTCTCGATTTCCGCCAGGCTCTTGCCGCCGACGAGGATGCCGGCCGCCTGGCCCCAGGTCTGGTCACTCAGATCAAGGTGGTAGCCCATGCCGGCCAGCAGTCTTTCGGTGTCCGGCGACAGGCCGAACGGCTCGACATAGACCGTATCGGGCAGCCATTGATGGTGGATGCGCGGCGCGTCGATCGCCTCCTGGATGTTCATGCCATGGTCGATGACATTGACGATCGCTTCCAGCGTGATGGTGATGATGCGCGAGCCGCCCGGGCTGCCGATGACCATGAACGGCTTGCCGTCCCTGGCGACGATGGTCGGGCTCATCGATGACAACGGCGTCTTCTTCGGCTGAATGGCGTTGGCTTCGCCCTGAACCAGACCGTAGAGGTTGGGCACGCCGGGCTTCTGGGTGAAATCGTCCATCTCGTTGTTGAGCAGGATGCCGGTGCCGTCGGCAACGACACCCGCGCCAAAGGAGCCGTTGAGCGTGTAGGTGACGGCGACCGCGTTGCCGTCCTTGTCGATGATCGAATAGTGCGTCGTCTCCTTCGACTCGCCAAAGCCCTTCGGCATCAGGTCCTGCGAGACGCCGGCCCGGAACGGATCGATCTTGTCGCGGATGTCCTTGGCGTAGCCTTTGTCCAGCAGCTTCGAGACCGGGTTATCAATGAAGTCGGGATCGCCGAGTGCCGAATTGCGATCGACATAGGCATAGCGCATCGCCTCGACCATGACATGCACCGCCTCGGCCGACCCGGCGCCGAGATAGGACAAGGGATAGCCCTCCAGCACGTTGAGGATTTCGCAGATGATGACACCGCCTGAGCTTGGCGGTGGCGAGGAGGTGATCTCGTAGCCGCGATAGGTGCAGGTCACGGGTTTCAGTTCGCGCACCGCATATTGTTCGAAATCCTGTTTGGCCAGGATGCCGCCCTTGGCGCCGCTCGCCTGGACGATGGCGTCAGCGATGGCGCCTTTGTAGAAGGCATCGGGGCCTTTTTCAGAGATGGCCGAGAGCGAGGCGGCAAGGTCGCGCTGGGTGAGCCGCTCGCCGATGCCATAGGGCTTGTCGTCCGGTTTCAAGAAGGCTGCCGCCGCCGCCGGATCCTTCGCCAGCCGATCCGCGCTGCCGGCAAAAGAAGCGGCATCGCCCTGATTGAGGATGAAGCCATCCTTGGCATAGCGAACAGCCGGCGCCATCAGATCCTGCCTGGACAGCGTGCCGTATTTTTCGCGCGCCATCTCAAAACCGGCCACCGAGCCCGGCACGCCGATGGCGAGATAACCGTCGAGGCTGGCGCCCTTCACCGGGTTGCCGTCCTTGTCGAGATACATGGTCTTGGTCGCCGCCAGCGGCGCGCGTTCGCGAAAGTCGAGGAAGGTCGATTTGCCATCGGCGAAACGGATGGTCATGAAGCCGCCGCCGCCGATGTTGCCGGCATTGGGGTAGACCACAGCCAGAGCATAGCCGACGGCCACAGCCGCATCGACGGCATTGCCGCCCTTCTTCAACACCTCGATGCCGACTTCCGACGCCAGATGCTGGGCCGTTACCACCATGCCGTGTTCGCCCTTGGCCGGTGCGGGTGACGCGGCGAAGACGCTCGTCAAAGGCGTCAGGACAAAGGCGATGGAAAGACTGGCGGCGGTCAGTGTCCGACGGGTGAGATGCATTGCGGGTTCTCCTGGCGGGACGCCCAGAAGAGCCTGTTGGACTGATCGAGTCCACTAACAATTGGAGGAGCGAGAGAAAGAGCCCCCTCACCCGGATTGCCAACCGAATTGCGAAGGGCAATTCGGGGCAATCCGACCTCTCCCCAAGGGGAGAGGAGTTTGTCAGCGCCGGCGCCCGCTCTCCCCTCGGGGAGAAGGTGGCCGCGAAGCGGCCGGATGAGGGGGCTGGCTGGGCCTTAGACAATTCCGCCCGAGCCGCCGGCGACAGCCGGACGCTCGGCCGCGACCTTGGCGCGGTAGCCCGCCGCCCGGTAGGCGGCAACGGGATCGATGGCGCCACCGGTGTTCAGCCGCGCCATGGCGAGAATCGGCTCGACATCGGTGCGGTAGGCCGCCTTCAGCGTCTGCGTTGCCATCAGTGCGTCATTGCCGTCCTGAAAGCCTTCGAGCGCCTTGCGATCAACCAGCAGCGCCTGAGCATAGGCGCGCTGCACCTCGACCGCCGACAGCATCAGGCTTTCGATCGGATCGGTGACGTTGTGGCTCTGGTCGAGCATGTGGGCGGGATCGAAACCCTCGGCGCCGGACAGTTCGGCATCGACCAGTTCGTTGAAGACCAGGAACAGCCGGTAGGGATCGATCGAGCCGGCATCGAGATCGTCGTCGCCATATTTGGAATCGTTGAAGTGGAAGCCACCGAGTTTTTTGAACTGGATCAGCCGCGAGACAATCATCTCGATGTTGACGTTGGGTGCATGGTGGCCGAGGTCGACGAGGCAGAAGGCCTTGTCGCCGAGTTCCTTGGCGATGAGGTAGTTGGTGCCCCAATCCTGCACGACGGTGGAGTAGAAAGCCGGCTCATACATCTTGTGCTCGGTGAACAGCTTCCAGTCCGCCGGCAGTCCGGCATAGACTTGCTTCATGGCGTCGAGATAGCGCTCGAAGGCCTTGGCGAAATTGACCTGGCCGGGAAAATTCGAACCGTCGCCGATCCACACGGTCAACGCCTTCGACCCAAGAGTCTTGCCGATCTCGATGCATTCGAGATTGTGCTCGACCGCCTGACGGCGCGTACCAGCATCGGCATGCGACAGCGAGCCGAATTTGTAGGAGAGTTTCTGGTCCCTGGCATCCGAGAAGGTGTTGGAATTCATGGCGTCGAAGCCGAGACCGAAGCGCGAGGCGGCCTGCTTCAGCCGGTTCGGGTCGGCCTTGTCCCACGGAATGTGAAGCGAAACAGTCGGCGTCGCCTGCGTTAATTGGCTGATGACGGCGCAATCCTCGATCTTGTCAAAGATGTCGCGCGGCTCGCCGGCGCCGGGAAAGCGGGCAAAGCGGGTGCCGCCGGTGCCGACGCCCCAGGACGGGATGGCAACCGCGAATTTTTCCACCTTGTCGCGGATAGCGTCGATGGCGATGCCGCGGCGGTCGAGGCGTTCGCCGAGCGAGGCGTAGTCACGATCGAGGTTGGGTTTGCGGGTGGCGTTGTGGCTGGCGACGAGGTCGGCCGAGATGATGGTTTCGGACAAACTGCTATTCCTCCCAAAATGCGTTGCGTCAGCGCTGCCCCTCATCCGGCCCTTCGGGCCACCTTCTCCCTGTAAAGCGGAGAGAAGGGAGGCCTAGCGCGTAAAGCTCTGCGCGTTGCCGGCGTCGACGTTGATGATGTTGCCGGTCGACTTGGCCGACA
This sequence comes from Mesorhizobium kamtschaticum, assembly GCF_056174585.1. Classification (NCBI taxonomy): domain Bacteria; kingdom Pseudomonadati; phylum Pseudomonadota; class Alphaproteobacteria; order Hyphomicrobiales; family Phyllobacteriaceae; genus Mesorhizobium; species Mesorhizobium kamtschaticum. The sequence goes on from NZ_CM149691.1 coordinate 7,132,884, forward strand.
TGTCGGAAGCGAAGAAGTAGATCGCTTCGGCGATGTCTTCCGGAAAAACCGAGCGCTTCAGCATCGAGCGCGAGCGATAGTGCTCTTCGAGGTCGTCGGTCGACATCTTGTAGGCGGCGGCGCGCTGTTCCTTCCACTCGCCGGTCCAGATCTTCGAGCCGCGCAGCACCGCGTCCGGATTGACGACGTTGACCCGGATCTGGGCTTCCGCACCCTCAAGCGCAAGGCATCGCGCCAGATGGATCTCGGCGGCCTTGGCGGTGCAATAGGCGGCGGCATTGGGCGATGCGGCAAGTCCGTTCTTGGAAGCAACGAAGACGACGTTGCCGCCAATCTTTTGCACCCTGAACAACCGGAACGCTTCCCGCGAGACCAGGAAATAGCCGGTCGACAGGATGTCCATGTTCTTGTTCCACAGCGCCAGCGACGTCTCCTCGATCGGTGCCGAGGAAGCGAGGCCCGCATTCGACACCAGAATGTCGATGCCGCCGAACTCGACCGCCGTCTCGGCAAAGCCGGAAACCACCTGATCCTCCGAGGTGACGTTGATGACCACCGGCCGGACGAAATCCTTGCCATAGGCCTTGGCCAGTTCCTCATTGGCGCTGGCGAGAGCTGTCTCGTCAATGTCGGCGAGCACCACGCAGGCACCTTCGCGCAGCAGGCGGCTGGCTGTCGCGCGGCCGATGCCGCCGGCGCCACCGGTGACCAGGGCGATCTGGCCGGCGAGCGACTTCGGCTTCGGCATGCGCTGCAGCTTCAGATCTTCGAGCAGCCAGTACTCGATGTCGAAAGCCTCCTGCGCGGGTAGGCCGACATAGGACGACACGGTCGAGGCGCCGCGCATGACATTGATGGCGTTGACGTAGAACTCGCCCGAGATGCGCGCCGTCGCCTTGTCGCCGGCGAAGGTGAACATGCCGACGCCGGGCATCAGGTAGACGACAGCGTTGGGATCGCGGATGGCCGGTGAATCCGGATGCTTGCAGCTGTCGTAATAGGCCTGGTAGCCGACACGGTAGGCGGCGACATCGTCGGCGAGGCGCGCAATCACCGCATCGACATCAGGCTTGGCCGGATCGAATTCGATGACCAGAGGCCGGATCTTGGTGCGCAGGAAATGGTCCGGGCAGGAGGTGCCAAGTGCCGCCAGCGATCGCAAATCCCTGGAGTTGACGAATTCGAGGACGGCGGCGGAATCGTCGAAATGGCCGAGCTTGTGGCTCTTTTCCGAGATCAGGCCACGAATCCTAGGCATCAGTTTTGCCGCGATGGCGCGGCGCTCGGTGGCGTCGAGCGACTTGACCACTTCGCCACCGAATATGGCGAGCCCCTCGGAGCGGCGCTCGAACCACTCGATCGCCTGGTTGATCACCGAGATCGTCGTCTCGTAGCATTCCTTGGGCGTGTCGCCCCAGGTGAACAGGCCGTGGCTTTCGAGGATGACGCCCTTGGCGGCGGGATGTTCGAGGCAGAATTTCTCCAGCCACAGGCCGAGTTCGAAGCCCGGCCGCTTCCACGGCAGCCAGCCGATGGCATCGCCGAAGATCTCCTTGGTCAGCGCCCTGGAATCCTTCGCCGCGGCAATGGCGATGATGGCATCGGGATGCATGTGGTCGACAAAAGGCTTCGGCACATAGGCGTGCAGCGGCGTGTCGATCGAGGCCGCGCGGGGGTTCAAATTGAACGTGCAGTGCGGCAGGAAGCCGACCATCTCATCCTCGTGCTCAACGCCGCGATAGAGGCCTTTGAGCGCACGCAACTTGTCCATGTAGAGCGCGGCAAAGCCATCGAGCTTGATCGAGGCGCTGTCGCCACCCGAGCCCTTGACCCAAAGCACCTCGACAGTCTCGCCGGTCAGCGGGTCTTTCTGCCAGATCTTCGAAGAGGTGTTGCCGCCACCATAGTTGGTGACGCGCTTGTCGGAGCCGAGGGTGTTCGAGCGATAGACCAACAGCTCGGGGTCGCTCATCCCCTTGGCTTTCGCATCATCCCAAAGGTTGGTGAGGCGCGAGCCGGAGCGCTTGTCGAGCATAGGTATCCTCCCTGGGACGCAAAAAGCCGCAGTCCATTTTGCCGGGAATGTCTACGCAAGCAGGCCGATTGTCAATCACAAACGATCAAGATCGATCATATTGCACTGCACAATGAAATTATATGATCGGAAATGATTGACACTGCTCGTTTTGAGTGCCTAGATGGCCAGGCAGGGAGGAACCATGCACGAAAAAGAGCGCCACAGGATCATTCTGTCCGCCGTCCAGGAAAAACCTGTGGTGACGGTGCAGGAGATGGTCGACCTGACGGAGTCGTCCGAGGCGACGATCCGGCGCGATATCGCGGCTCTTCACGTGCAAAAGCGCCTGCGCCGGGTGCGCGGCGGCGCCGAGGCGATCTCCCCACCGCAATTCATCGGCCTGGCCGGTCGGCCCTTTTCCGTCAACGAAACGATCAACGCTTCGCAGAAGCGGGCGATTGCCCGCGAGGCTGTCGAATTGTGCGGGGATGGCGAGCCGATCATCATCAATGGCGGCACCACCACCTTCCAGATGGTGCATTTCCTGACCGGCCGCCGCATGCCGATCTTCACCAATTCGTTCCCGATCGCCGAGCACTTGCTCAAGCACTCCAAGAACACGGTGATGCTGTCGGGCGGCACGATCTATCGTGAGCAGAACATTATCCTGTCGCCCTTCGACAATGATGTGACGCGCAATTTCTATGCGCGCCGCATGTTCATGGGCGCTCAAGGGCTGGGGCCGCTCGGCCTGATGGAAGGCGACCCGCTGCTGATCCAGGCTGAGCAGAAATTGATCGACCAGGCCGACGAGCTGGTGGTGCTGGTCGATTCCTCGAAATTCCGCAAGCGCTCCAGCCTGATCCTGTGCGGCCTGTCGCGCATCGCCACCGTCATCACCGATGATGGCATCGAGGATCGCGAAGCCAAGATGTTGGAGACCGCAGGCGTGACGCTGATCGTCGCCCGCAAGTCGGCAAAGGAAGAATCTCCACTGCAGGCCTGAGACACCCTCACGCCCGCAGCGACGATGGAATGCAACGCTCAAGGGAGGATATTCGATGAGCTTTCTGAAGAAATTGATGGTTACGGCGGCGTTTTCCGCCGCCATGTTCGTGAATGCCGCCTATGCCGAAAACGTCAAGATCGCGCTGGTGGTGAAGTCGCTCGGCAACGGCTTCTTCGACGCCGCCAACAAGGGCGCCGAAGAGGCGGCCAAGGAACTCGGCGATGTCGACATCATCTACACCGGCCCGACCAAGGCGACCGCCGAAGCGCAGATCGAAGTGGTCAATTCGCTGATTGCCCAGAAGGTCAACGCCATCGCCATTTCCGCCAATGACGCCGACGCGCTGGTGCCGGTGCTGAAGAAGGCCATGGAGCGCGGCATCACCGTCATCTCCTGGGATTCGGGCGTTGCCAAGGAAGGCCGCCAGCTTCACCTCAACCCGTCCGACACCGGCCTGATCGGCGAGACCATCATCAAGCTTGCCGCCGACTATTTGCCGGAAGGCGGCGACGTCGCCATCCTGTCGGCTTCCTCGACCGCGACCAACCAAAACGCCTGGATCGACGCGGCCAAGAAAATCCTGCCGGAGAAGTTCCCCAAGATCAAACTCGTCGCCACCGTCTATGGCGATGACGATTCGGCCAAGAGCACCGACGAAGCCAAGGGCCTGCTGAAGTCCTATCCGAACCTCAAGGCGATCATCGCGCCGACCACCGTCGGCGTCGTCGCCGCCGCCCAGGTCGTCACCGACGAGAACCTGATCGGCAAGGTCAATGTCACCGGCCTGGCGCTGCCGTCCGAGTTCAAGAAGTTCATCGACAACGGTGCTTCACAGGCCGTGGCTCTTTGGAACCCGATCGACCTCGGCTACTCGGCCGTCTACCTCGCCCATGATCTGGCGGTGAAGAAGGAAGAGGCCAAGCCCGGCGCGACGCTGTCGATCGGCCGCGTCGGCAAGGTCACGCTCGACGACAGCAATTCGGCTGCGATGGCTCCGCCCTTCCAGTTCGACAAGACCAACATCGAGAAGTTCTCCAAGATTTATTGATCTGGACCCCTCTCAAACTGTCGCGGCGGGGCTCACGTCCCGCCGCGACTTTAAACGGACCTTAGTTTCAGGGCTTGATACGACCATGGACACGACAGCCCAGCACGGCACGGTGAAGGAGGGGCCTGCGACCTCCACGCCACGCCTGACGCTGTCCGGCATTTCAAAAAGCTTTCCCGGCGTGCGCGCGCTGCACAATGTCAGCCTGTCGCTCTATCCCGGCCAAGTGACGGCGTTGATCGGCGAAAACGGCGCCGGTAAGTCGACGCTGGTCAAGATCATGACCGGCATCCACCAGCCCGACGCGGGTACGATCAGCATCGACGGACAGGCCGTCACTCTGCCCAGCGCGCATGCCGCCTTCGGCCATGGCGTCACCGCCATCCATCAGGAAACCGTGCTGTTCGACGATCTGAGCGTCGCCGAAAACATCTTCTCGGCCATGCGCCGCGCTCGCGCTTTGGCACCATCGACTGGCGCACGATGCGCAAAAATGCGCGCGAAGTGCTCGACACCATGCATGCCGGCCATATCGACGCCGATGCGCGGCTGAAGGATCTCGGCATCGCCAACAAGCATCTCGTCGCGGTGGCACGCGCCATGTCGATCGACGCGCAGATCGTCATCATGGACGAGCCTACGGCAGCCCTTTCGATGAAGGAGATCGGGGAGCTTTTCCTGCTCATCGAATTCCTCAAGGGCGAAGGCAAGGCGATCCTGTTCATCAGCCACAAGTTCGACGAGATCTACCGCATCGCCGACCGCTACACGGTGTTCCGCGACGGCGAGATGGTTGGCGAAGGCCTGATCAAGGATGCCGGCCAGAGCCAGATCGTGCGCATGATGGTCGGCCGCTCGGTCGACCACATCTTTCCGCAGCGCAAGGCCGAGATCGGCGCGCCGGTGCTCTCCATCTCTGGCCTGTCGCACCCGACCGAATTCAACGACATCGGCTTCGAACTGCACAAGGGCGAGATCCTCGGCTTCTACGGCCTGGTCGGCGCAGGCCGCAGCGAGGTGATGCAGGCGATATCGGGCATCACCCGCACCTCAGGCGGTACGATCACGCTGGAAGGCAAGGTGATCGCGCCGAAATCGGCGGCGGATTCGATCGAAGCCGGCATCGTCTACGTGCCTGAAGAGCGCGGCAAGCAAGGCGTGGTGATCGGCCTGCCGATCTTCCAGAATGTCTCGCTGCCTTCGCTCAAGCGGACTTCGAAATCCGGCCTGCTGCGGCTGTCGGAGGAGTTTTCGCTCGCCCGCTCCTACACCGAGCGGCTGGACTTGCGCGCCTCCTCACTTAGCCAGGATGTCGGCACGCTGTCGGGCGGCAACCAGCAGAAGATCGTCATCGCCAAATGGCTGGCAACCGCACCCAAGGTGATCATCCTGGACGAGCCGACAAAAGGCATCGACATCGGCTCCAAGGCCGCCGTGCACGGCTTCATGGCCGAGCTCGTCGCACAAGGCCTGTCGGTGATCATGGTGTCGTCGGAACTACCCGAAATTCTCGGCATGTCCGACCGCGTCGTCGTCATGCGCGAAGGCCTTGTCGCGGCGGTCTACGACAATAAGGGGCTCGACGCCGAAACTCTGGTCCGGACCGCAGCGGGGATCGCGGCATGAAGGCTCTTCTGAAGTATCGCGAAATCTGGCTGGCCGCGGCCATCATCGTTTTGATCGGGCTGATCTCGACGCGCTTTCCGGCCTTTGCCGACCCCGGCAATCTGCGCCAGGTGTTCAACGACACCTCGATCCTGATGATCCTGGCGCTTGGCCAGATGGTCGTCATCCTGACCCGCTCGATCGACCTTTCGATGGCCTCCAACCTCTGCTTCACCGGCATGGTGGTGGCGATGCTGAACGCCGCGCACCCGGCGATCCCGATCCCGCTGCTGATCGTCATTGCGCTCGCCGTCGGGCTGGTGCTCGGCGCCATCAATGGCCTTTTGGTGTGGCGGCTGAACATCCCCTCGATCGTGGTGACATTGGGCACGCTGACCATCTATCGCGGCGCCACCTTCGTCCTGTCCGGTGGCGCCTGGGTCAATGCCGACAAGATGAGCCCGGAGTTCATCGGCTTCCAGCGCGCCGCCTTTCTCGGCATTCCTGTGCTGTCCTGGATCGCCATCCTGGTCATCGCGCTGTTCTTCGTGCTGATGACGCGCTCGGCGCTCGGCCGCTCGATCCATGCCATCGGCGTCAACCCGACGGCATCGGTCTATACCGGCATCGATGTCGGCCGGACGAAATTCATCGTCTTCTGCATCTCCGGCATGATCGGCGGCCTTGCCGGTTACCTCTGGATATCGCGCTACGTGATCGCCTCGGTGGAAGTCGCCAACGGCTATGAGCTCAACATCATCGCCGCCTGTGTCATCGGCGGCATTTCGATCGCCGGCGGCATCGGCTCGGTCGGCGGCGCGGTGCTTGGCGCGCTGTTCCTCGGCATCATCTCCAACGCGCTGCCGGTCATCAACATCTCGCCCTTCTGGCAGATGGCGATTTCGGGCAGCGCCATCATCCTGGCCGTCGTGCTGAATGCACGTGGCGAACGCCAGCAAGGCCGCATCATCCTGCGAAAAGTGGAGGCGGCATGACCGACATCCCTGCCCCGCGCCACATCCCCGACCGGCTCGACAAGCCGCTCTCGTCAGCGATCTTTTCCTGGGAAGCGCTACTGGTCGTGGTGGCCGTCGCCATCTTCGCCATCAACAGCTTTGCCTCGCCCTATTTCCTCGACCCCTATTCGCTGTCGGACCTGACCTTCAATTTCACCGAGAAGGGTCTGATCGCCTTTGCCATGGCGCTGCTGATCATTTCGGGCGAGATCGACCTCTCGGTCGCCGCCATCATCGCGCTCGCCTCGACCATGATGGGCTTGGCGGTGCAGGCCGGCGCCGGCACGCCGGTGCTGGTGCTGATCGGCATCGTCGTCGGGCTCGGTTGCGGTGCCTTCAACGGGCTGCTGGTGACAAGGCTCGGCCTGCCCTCCATCGTCGTCACCATCGGCACGATGAGCCTGTTCCGCGGTATCGCCTTCATCATCCTCGGCGACCAGGCTTACAAGGGCTATCCGGAAAGCTTCGCCTTCTTCGGCCAGGGTTACGTCTGGTGGGTTGTGTCGTTCGAACTGGTGCTCTTCCTCATCGCGGCCGTCGTTTACTGGTTCCTCCTGCACCGCACGAGTTTCGGCCGCCGCGTGTTTGCCATCGGCAACAACCCGGTCGCGGCGCAATTTTCCGGCGTGCGCGTCGGCCGTATCAAATTCATCCTGTTTTGCCTGACCGGACTGATGTCGGGCATCGCCTCGGTGCTGATCACCTCGCGCCTCGGCTCGACAAGGCCGTCGATCGCGCAAGGTTATGAGCTCGAAGTCATCACCATGGTGGTGCTCGGCGGCGTCAGCATTCTGGGCGGCGCCGGCAGTATTGTCGGCGTCGTGCTTGCCGCTTTCATCATGGGGCTGGTGACATTCGGGCTCGGTCTGCTCAACGTGCCCGGCATCGTCATGTCGATCTTCATCGGCCTGCTCCTGATCATCGTCATCGCGCTGCCGATCGTCTGGCGGCGTCTGCGCGGGGGACGCTGATGGCTGAGAAATATGCGTTCAAGATGAAGCTCAAGCCTGGCATGAAGGCCGAGTACAGGAGGCGCCACGACGAGATATGGCCATCACTGGTCGCGCTGCTGAAGCAGGCCGGCCTGTCAGATTATTCGATCCATCTCGATGAGGAAACCAACATCCTGTTCGGCGTGCTGTGGCGGCGCGACGACCATGGCATGGACGACCTGCCGAAGCATCCGGTGATGCAGCGCTGGTGGGCTGATATGGCCGACATCATGGAAACTAAACCGGACAACGAGCCGCTGGCCGTGCCCCTGGAAACAATGTTCCATATGGCATGAGTGCTCTGCGCCATATCGCCGTCATCGACATCGGCAAGACCAACGCCAAGGTGGCGCTGGTCGATCTCGTTACGCTGAGCGAGGTGGCGCTGCGCCGCATGGCGAATGCGCCGGTGCGGCAGGCGCCCTACCCGCATCACGATGTCGAGGCGCTGTGGACGTTCATCCTCGACAGCCTGGCCAGCCTCAACCGCCAACAGCGCATCGACGCCATTTCGATCACTACCCATGGCGCAACCGGCGCGCTGGTCGATGCTTCGGGCGAACTGATGCTGCCTGTGCTCGACTACGAGTTCGATGGCCCGGATAGGCTGACGGCGGACTATGAGGCGATCCGCCCGCCCTTCACTGAAACCGGGACGCCACGCCTGCCGCTCGGCCTCAATCTCGGCGCGCAGTTCTTCTGGCAACAGAAAAACTTCCCGGTTGAGTTCGCCAAGGCCACCGCGCTGCTGATGTACCCGCAATACTGGGCCTTGCGCCTGACTGGCGTCGCTGCCAACGAAGTGACCTCGCTCGGTTGCCACACCGATCTGTGGAACCCGTGGACAGCGGATTTTTCGTCGCTGGTCGATCGGTTGGATTGGCGCGGCCTGATGGCACCGGTGCGGCCGGCCAGGGAGCGACTCGGGCCAATCCTGCCGGCGCTTGCCGCGCGAATCGGCCTTGATCCGCAAACCCCGGTGTTCTGCGGCCTGCACGATTCCAACGCCTCGCTGCTGCCGCATCTCCTGTCCGACACGCCGCCCTTCTCGGTCGTCTCGACCGGCACATGGGTGGTATCGATGGCGGTGGGTGGCAGGACGGTCAAGCTAGACCCGGCGCGCGATACGCTGGTCAATGTCAATGCGCTGGGCGACCCGTCCCCTCGGCCCGCTTCATGGGCGGTCGCGAATTTTCCGTGCTGACGGAAGGGCCGCCGGAGACCTGGACCGAAGACGATATCGGCGCCGTGCTGGCGCGAAAGACGTTGCTGCTGCCGTCGACCCAGCAAGGGTCAGGGCCGTTCCCGCACCATACCGCGACGTGGCTCGATGCCGACGGCATCGACATCGGCCAGCGTTTTGCTGCTATCTCGTTCTATCTGGCGCTGATGACGGCGACCTGTCTCGATCTGATCGGCGCCGACGGCCCAACCACTGTCGAAGGCCCGTTTGCCCGCAACCGGCTGTTTGTCGGCATGCTGGCGGCAGCGACCGCACGCAGCGTCGTCGCATCGGAGGCCGCCACCGGCACCAGCATCGGCGCAGCACTGCTGGCATCGGATCAGGTAACGACGCACGGCAAGGGCGAAAGAATAGAGCCGCCAACCGAGCCGGTCTGGGCCGAATACGTCAGCGCCTGGCGCGCGGCGGTCGACGCACGGGGCTGATCACAGGATCCGCTTGCCGAAGGCCGACATGACGAAGTTCACCGTGTCGGTGCCGATCCGCGGCTCCAGATCCGCGGTCATGTCAGAAACATCCATCGACAGCAGGCCGCCGGAGAGCGCTATCGCCTCCATCGCCTGATGCGTCTCGCGCACCGTCAGGCCGCCGGAGCCGGCCGCCCAGCCGGCGAACTCGGTTGCTGTCGGCGAGTAGCTGACATGAAAACCTTGCGTACCCGAGGTAGCGATGCGGATCGCCTCATGCATCAGGTCGCGCATACCCATGGCGTCGATGTCGGTCATGGTGAAGGCGGACACCCGCGAATCCTTCAGCACCCGCGCCTCGGCCGGGTCGGCATGGCGCAGGCCGACGATGACGACATTTTCCGGCGACAGCTGCGGCTGCAGCGCGCCGGCCTTGTGATCGAGGCCGAGGGTCCGGGCCAGCACCGACGCTTCCGGCAGGTCGATGCCGTCCTCTTCCTCCGGCATCAGGGCGGCGATGGAATCGATCCAGATCAGGCCGAAAGAATGGGTCGCGCGCGCCGTCGCGGTCAGCGCCTTGTGGGCGACGCGGCGATCGGCGCCAGCGGCGAGCCGGATCAACCCGGAAGGCGGCCGCTCGACATCAGCCAGTTCGACGACGTCGAAATTCATCGCCTCCAGCCGTGCGCCGGTTCCCTCACGAGCGAGGATGCCGGTGGCTTCCGGTTCGGCCGAGATCGACACCATCTTGCGACCGGAAAAGTCGGCGACGTCATGCATCGGCGCCTTCTCGACATATTCCGAGGTCATCGCCAGCAGCATGGCGCCATAGCTCATGCGGAAGGCGACGCGGTCGCCGACGGTGGGCCGCGGATCGGCGTCCTGCACATCGAGCAGCAGATGGTCGCTGGACGCACCGAGCACGCGTATCCCTTTTGCGATCGGCGTCAGCCCTTCGACCAGCACGTCCTCGCGGCCGATATTGGCGATCGCACGCAGCCGGTCGCCCTCGTCCGGGAAAACAGGCTGGTTGCCGAAAGCGTCGTAACCGGACTCGCCGATCGGCCGCGACGGCTTGAGCTTGACCTCGATGATGTCGCTGGTCAGGCGGCAGGCGTCGGGCTCGAGTTGCGGCCACGGCATATCGCGGAAGGTTTCGACGCCGCCTTGCAGGATCGCCTCGCCGACCCTGAGATTGTTGATGCCGGCCGGCAGTGTGCCCTCGAGCAGCAACGTCAGCGACGAGGAGGCGCCGCCCGATATCCAGTCGAGGCTTTTGCCCGACAGGCGCTCGGTCTTGTAGGCATGGGCGACGAGTTGTCCGAGATTCTCCGGTGTCGGCATGATGGCGCCGAAACAGCCGAGATTGGTGCCGATGCCGGCGATCCGCACGCCCTTGAACTCGAGGATGCGCTCGACGGTGGGGATCAGGTCGCTCGGCCAGATGCCTTCGCGGAGATCGCCGAGGTCGATCATCAGCATGATGTCGTGGACGCGGCCCATGCGCTCGGCGATGCGCGAAATCTCGCGAATGGTGGCGAGTTCCGATTGCAGGCTGACGTCGACGGTGCGCACCACCTCCTCGACGCGTGCCATGGGCGGGCTGCGCAGCAGCATGATCGGCGCGTTGATGCCGCTGTCGCGCAGCCTGCGAATGTTTTCGAAACGCGATTCGGCAATGCCGGCGACGCCGCCGCGCAGCATGGCGCGCGCCACTTGCGGCATGCCGCAGGTGCCCTTGGTGACGCCGAACACCTTGATGCCCGAAAGTGCACAGCGATCGACGATGGTGCGGGCGTTGCGCTCGATGCGGCCGAGGTCGATGGCGACTTGCGGTCCCGACATTTTTTCACTCAGGGTTTGTAGAATCTGTCAGTCAGATGCATCGTCCAGATCGTCGTCAAAACTTGGCAAACTTGGCGCGGTGACGGTCTCAATGTTGGAAACCAGAGCAATTGTGTGTGGGCACGTCTTTCGATCGGAGAGGCCGGTAACACTGGTCGTTCATCATTCCGATGGTGAGTGGCAACTGACGTGCGGCGAACATGATCACCCCGCGGACTGCGGAGATTTCGAAGTCGTCGGTTTCGGCCATTTGACCGCAAGACAGGACAATCTGGCACAGATTGGCCAGCTTGAGCGCGGATGGCTTGCTGAATGGGTGCAGGGAGAATGGACTCGATGCCAGCACGACGATTAGTGCTCCCTCAGTTGACGTAGACCAATCCCTGCGGATCGATCTCGGGCTTGCGGCCGGCAACGAGGTCGGCCAGGAATTTGCCGGAGCCGCAGGCCATGGTCCAGCCGACATGACCGTGGCCGGTGTCGAGGTAAAGGTTGCGGTATTTCGCCTGGCCGATGACCGGCACGGAGTTCGGCATCATTGGCCGCAGGCCCGCCCACAGCTCCGCCTTCTTCTCGTCGAAGGCACCAGGGAACAGATCCTTGCCGGTCCGGAACATGGTGGCAAAGTCGCTGGGTTTGTGGGTGCGGTCGAAGCCGGTGAATTCGGCGGTCGACGCCAACCGCAGCCGATTGCCAAGGCGCGAATAGGCCATCAGTTGGTCCTCGTCGGCGCCGCCCATGGTCGGCCCCTTGCTCTCGTCCTCCAGCGGAATGGTCGCTGTATAGCCCTTCACTGGATAGACAGGCAGGTCGATGCCATAGCGGCGGCCGAGCAGGCCGCTTTCCGGCCCCATCGAGATGACCACGGCGTCACCTGTGACCGGCCCGGCCGAGGTCATCACCGCACGCACGCGGTCGCCGTCGATATCGAGGCCTTCGACCGTGGTGTCGAACAGGAATTTGACGCCGAGCTTTTCGCGCGCATAAGCGGCGAGATTGTCGACGAACATTCTGGAATCGCCGGTCTGGTCGATCGGCGAATAGACGCCGCCGGCGATCTTCTCCTTCACCCGGCAAGCCCTGGTTCCAGCTCGACCAGCCGGTCGCGGCCGACGATCTCGATCGGCAGGCCATGCTCGGCCAGATAGCGGTAGTTGTCGGTGCCGGTGTCGAGGCTGTGCTGCGAGCGGAAGAAATAGAGGATGCCCTTCTTACGCTCGTCATAATGGATGCCGGTGTCGGCCGAGATGGCGTTGATGCAGTCGCGCGAATAGAGCGCCAGGCGCAGCTTGACCTGGCTGTTGGCGCGCAGGCGGGCCACCGTGCACTGGCGCAGGAAGCGCAGGCTCCAGGCCAGAAAATAGGGATCGAAGCGCAGCCTGACCTTGATGCCGAGATCATGGTTGTAGAGCGCGCGCAAAAATGTCTTCAGCGCCGCCGGTGAGGCCCAGGCGGTGGCATCGCCCGGTGACACCAGGCCGGCATTGGACTGGCTGGTGCCGCGCGCCGGCGCCGGATGGCGCTCGATCACGGTGACCTCGTGGCCATCGGCGGCCAGATAATAAGCGGCCGCCGTACCGACAACGCCGGCTCCAAGCACCACTATCTTCATGCCATCCCCCAAAGCTGTTCGCGGCACGGCGCCTCCACGCCGTGTCGCGACTGCTTCCATAGCGCGCGTCACCGCGCGCCTTGCGAGCCCTCGGGAAGGTCTGGCTCAGCCGCGCGCGGAGTTCTTGCTGGTCAGGATGCGCTCCCAGGCGAGCGCGTCGGCGACGATCTGGTCGAGGTCGTCGCGTTGCGGCGTCCAGCCGAGTTCCGCCCGGGCGAGGTCCGAATTGGCGACCACGGCCGCCGCGTCGCCGGGACGCCGGTCGCCCATCTTCACCTCGAAATCATGGCCAAAGGCGCGCCGCACGCTTTCAATGACCTCGAGCACGGAATAGCCATGGCTGTAACCGCAATTGGCGACGAGGCTTTGTCCCCCGGCGCGCAGCCGCTGCAGGGCCAGGCGATGCGCCGCCGCCAGGTCGCTGACATGGATATAGTCGCGCATGCAGGTGCCGTCCGGCGTCGGATAGTCGGTGCCGAACACCTGCATGAACGGGCGCTTGCCGAGCGCCGTCTCGCAGGCGACCTTGATCAGATGGGTGGCGCCCGGCGTCGACTGGCCGGTGCGGCCCTTCGGGTCGGCGCCGGCGACGTTGAAATAGCGCAGCGCGGTGTAACGTATGGGATGCGCTGTCGCCGCGTCGCGCAGCATCCATTCGCTCATCAGCTTGGACAGGCCGTAAGGCGATTCCGGCGCCAGACGGGCATCCTCGCGCACCGGCTCCAGCCCGGCGCCGCCATACACAGCGGCGGTCGAAGAAAAGATGAAATTGGGCACACCCTCGCGCACAGCGGTTTCGATCAGCGTGCGCGTCTTCGAAGTGTTGTTCTCGTAATAGGCAAGCGGGTCGGCGACCGATTCCGGGACCACGATCGAACCGGCGAAATGGATGATGGCGTCGACATGATTGTCCCGGATGATCGATCCGACCAATTCCTTGTCGGCGACATCGCCGACGACGAGCTTTGCCTCCGGTGCCACCGCCCATTCGAAACCGGTGGAAAGCCGGTCGAGAACGACCACGCTTTCGCCGGCATCCAGCAATTCCCAGACCATGTGGCTGCCGATATAGCCGGCACCGCCTGTCACCAAAACCGTCATCCGCATCCTCGCATCTCAAGATTTATCGGAAACTGTCTCAAACACCGCTCTACTGGAAAGCCTGGCGCATGGCCATTAGAACCCTTGGTAACCGGTGTTCACCAAATGTGGCATCGTGCTGAAACAAAAGTGATCCACAGAGCGTGTCGTGGAGTGGGAATAGGCCACGATCCGCCAGCGTTAGGAACAGGTGCGGGGCGTGGCATTTTGACCAAAATGGCCCGGTGGACGACCAATAGGGCAATGATTATGATCCCGCGCAAAATTGGGAAGCCGACATGAACTACCAGCGGTTCTTCGAAGAAGCGATCGATCAGCTCCACGCGGAGCGTCGCTATCGTGTCTTCGCCGACCTCGAGCGTATCGCGGGCAAGTTTCCGCGCGCCATATGGCGCTCCAATGGCCGTGCCGAGGAAATCACCGTCTGGTGTTCCAACGACTATCTCGGCATGGGCCAGCATCCCGATGTCATCGCCGCGTTCCAGGAAGCGGCCGGCAAGATGGGTTCGGGCGCCGGCGGCACCCGCAACATTTCCGGCACCTCGAACCCACTGGTCGAGCTCGAGCATGAGCTTGCCGACCTGCACGGCAAGGACGCGGCGTTGGTTTTCACCTCCGGCTTCGTCTCCAACGAAGCGTCGATTTCGACCATTGCGCGGCTTTTGCCCAATTGCCTGATCATCTCGGACGAGCTGAACCACGCCTCGATGATCGAAGGCGTGCGGCGCTCGGGCGCCGAGAAGAAAATCTTCCGCCACAATGACGTCGCGCATCTGGAAAGCCTGTTGCAGGCGGCGGGGCGCGAGCGCGCCAAGCTGATCGTCTTCGAAAGCGTCTATTCGATGGATGGCGACATCGCGCCGATCAGGCAGATCGTCGAACTCGCCGAGCGTTACAACGCCATGACCTATATCGACGAGGTCCATGCCGTCGGCATGTACGGGCCGCGCGGCGGCGGCATCACCGAGCGCGAGGGCCTGGCCGACCGCATCGACATCATCGAAGGGACGCTCGCCAAAGCGTTCGGCACGCTGGGCGGCTACATCACCGGCACCAGTGCGGTCATCGACGCGGTGCGCTCCTATGCGCCGGGCTTCATCTTCACCACGGCATTGCCGCCGGCGATCGCCGCCGCGGCCACGACATCGATCCGCCATTTGAAGCGCTCGCAGGCTGAGCGCGACGCGCAGCAACGGCAAGCGAGCCGAACCAAGCAGATCCTGTCGGCGGCCGGCCTGCCGGTAATGGAATCGCCAACCCATATCGTGCCGCTGCTGGTCGGCGAACCGGAACTCTGCAAGATGGCCAGCGATCGCCTGCTTGGCGTGCACGGCATCTACATCCAGCCGATCAACTACCCGACCGTGCCACGCGGCACCGAGCGGCTACGCATCACGCCGACGCCTTTCCATTCCGACACGCTGATCGCGGGACTGCAGGACGCGCTGGTCGAGACCTGGGATGCGCTCGGCATTCCTTACGGCTCCGCCGGCCGGCCCACTGTCGCCAAGAGCGATCGGATCGTTCCGCTGCTGGTGCCCAAGTCGGGCGGCTAATTGCGGGCGTCGGGGCGCGGGCCGCGCTCCGTCTATCGCTGTTTCTCATTCTCCAGCGCTGCAGGGCTCCAAGGTCACGGAATGGATCCTAGGTGTTTGATCCCTGGCTTTAATGGTGTGATATTTTCTTCCGAATGGAAGGAGGCACTATGGGACAGGTTCTACACGGCCGGGCCACGACGACAGAGGCAACCCGTCGAGCAATACAAAATAGTCAAGAGAGCCTGAAGAAGCTCGCCAAGCGCTATGGCATCGATCCGAAGACGGTCGCGAAGTGGCGGCACCGAACCTCGACCGCCGATCTGCCGACCGGTCCCAGAGAGCCGCGCTCGACAGTGCTGTCGCTCGAAGAGGAAGCCGCCATCGTCGCCTTTCGCAAACATACGTTGCTGCCGCTCGATGATTGTCTATATGCCCTTCAGCCGACGATCCCACACCTGACGCGCTCGTCATTGCATCGCTGCCTTCAGCGCCATGGCATTTCGCGGTTACCGCAGACGGGCGCCGACAAGCCGAGCAAGAAGAAGTTCGAGGCTTATCCGATCGGCTATTTCCATATCGATATCGCCGAGGTGCAGACCGCCGAGGGCAAGTTGCGTCTGTTCGTTGCCGTCGACCGGACGTCCAAGTTCGCCTATGCCCAGCTGCATGCGACCGCCGAAAAGATCACGATGGTCCAGTTCCTTCGGGATCTGATCGCAGCCGTGCCCTATGTCATCCATACCATTTTGACCGACAACGGCATCCAGTTCACCAATCGCAGTTGCGACCGCCATGCCCCCCAGCATGTCTTCGACGACGTTTGCGCCGATCATGGCATCGAGCACCGGCTTACCAAGATCAATCACCCCTGGACAAACGGCCAGGTCGAGCGGATGAACCGCACCATCAAGGAGGCCACCGTCACGCGCTTCCACTATGACGATCACGATCAACTGCGCCGGCACCTCGCCGACTTCCTAACAGCCTATAACTTCGCCCGCAGGCTCAAGACCCTCAAAGGGCTCACACCTTATGAGTTCATCTGCAAAATCTGGAAAAAAGAGCCCAAACGCTTCCGACTCGACCCAACCCATCAAACGCCAGGACTAAACACCTAGGGTCTCCGCGACGTCGCTTCGCGACTGCTCCGCCCTAGGATGACGAAGTCCATTTTGTCAGCCGATAATCACAAACGTTGAAGATTGTCCGAGGCAGTCCGTCCGTCGTCATCCTAGGGCGGAGCAAGGAGCGAAGCGACGCGGCGCAGACCCTAGGATCCATGCCGTCACATTTGCCGAAGAACGAAGCGGTGCAGAAAAAGGGTTTTTAAACAAACACTTCCCATCCAACTGCGCGCGGCTCAAACAGTCTTCATCCACTTTGCCAGCCGGTGCGCGGCTTCCTCGACCTGATCGAGGCGGCGGTGGAAGCACAGCCTGAGGAAGGCTTCGCCGCCGGGACCGAAGGCGGTGCCTGGCGCCAAGCCGACATTGGCCTTGTCGACGATGTCGAAGGCCGCCGTGCGGGAATCGGTGATGCCGTCGACGGTGAAGAACAGATAGAAGGCGCCCTGCGGCACGGTAAACCTTGCGCGGCCGGTGGCGCCAAGAATGCCGCAGACCAGGTCGCGCGCTTTCCTCGCCCGCTCCACCTGTTCGGCCACGAAGCCATCGCCCTCGTCAAGGGCTGCGACCGCACCGCGCTGCATGAACTGGGCGACGCCGGAATTCGAATACTGGATCAGGTTCTCGAACACCTGCTGCAGGCTCGGATGCGTCTTGATCCAGCCGACACGCCAGCCGGTCATCGACCAGTTCTTGGAAAAGGAGTTGACGAACAGGATGCGGTCTTCCGCCGTGGCGATGTCGAGGAAGGACGGCGCGCGCCCGTGGCCATAGTGGAACAGCGAATAGATCTCGTCGGCGATGATCCAGACATTCCTGGCGCGCGCGAGATCGAGGATCGCCTGCAAGGTCTCGTGATCGGCGGTCCAGCCGGTCGGGTTCGACGGTGTGTTGATAAACAGCGCCTTGGTGCGCGGCGTGATCGCCGCGGCGATCTTCTCGACGTCGCAAGACCAGCCATTGCCGGAATGGTCGAGCGTGACCGCCACCGGAACGGCTCCCGACAGGGCTGCGGCGGCATCGAAATTCGGCCAGGCCGGTGAGAGATAGATCACCTCGTCGCCAGCACCGGCGAGAGCGGTCAGCGACATCTGGATCGCATGCATGCCCGACCCAGTGACGATGAATTGCTCCTCGGGGAACGTCTTGCCGAAATGCCTGGCATAGTAGCGTGACAGCGCCTGCCTGAGATCGGGAATACCCCTCTGCCAGGTGTAGAACGTCTCGCCGCCGGCCAGCGCCTTAGACGCGGCATCGGTGATGAAGGCGGGTGTCGGCAGGTCGCCCTCGCCAGCCCAGAGCGGGATCAGACCCTCGCGCAGGCGGCCGTAATTGACGACGGCGACAATGCCGCTTTCCGGTGCGGCACGGGCTTCGGCGCGAAAGCTGTCGATCAGGCTCATGGACAAATCCGTTTTCCCTTGGTGTTGCCGCTCTTTACCAGATGCGAGAACAGAAAACCCCGGCCGCGAACGACCGGGGTTTTGGTCCAGCAATGCCTGCCTGAATTATCGCTTCGCGAGCAGATCGCGGATTTCGGTGAGCAGCGCGATATCGGCCGGCGGCGGTGCGGCGGGGGCCGCAGGCTTCTCGCGCTCGAGCTTCTTACGCAGATTGTTCACGGCCTTGACCATGAGGAAGATGATGAAGGCGAGGATGAGGAAGTTCAGCACCGCGGTGAGGAAGCTGCCATAGGCGAGGACGGCGCCATGCGCCTTGGCGTCGACAAGCGTCGCGGCCTTGTTGTCCAATGACAGGGGCAGGAAATAATTGTTGAAATCCAGTCCGCCGAAAATCGCACCGACAATTGGCATGATGACGTCGTCGACCAGCGACTTGACGATAGTGCCAAAGGAAGCGCCGATGATGACGCCGACCGCAAGGTCCATCACATTGCCTTTGGAAATGAATTCCTGGAATTCTTTCAGCATTCGACCCTCCTTGTCATGACAGGCCCCGCTGCCGCTCCGTCCTTGCGGCATCGACCTGAAGGCAACATAACAAAAACCTGCGGTTGCAACATCGGCAAAAAAGGGAAAACAACCGCTTTCTCCTTCCGTTTCGGCACCTTAGGCGGCACCCAGGCTCGCTCCGTGGCCGCGATCATGCTGCCAAAGCCGCAATGGACTCCAGCGCCAAGCTGTGATTGCGTTCAGACAAGCCGGATAAAAAGACGGCAAAGGAGGAAATTCCAGGCGTGCAGGGCTTGTTCATCGTCATCATCGCGATCGCCTATGTGACGCTGCTGTTCGCCATCGCCAGCCTGGGCGACCGCCGCTCGGCGATTTCAGGGCCGAGCCGGGCGCGGCCTTTCATCTACGCGCTCAGCCTGGCCATCTACTGCACCTCGTGGACCTTCTTCGGCTCGGTCGGGCTGTCCTCGGAACGCGGCCTCGAATTCCTCGGCATCTATACCGGCCCGGTGCTGGTGTTCGTGTTCGGTTTTCCGCTGCTCAACCGCATCGTGCGGCTGGCCAAGACCGAGAAGATCACTTCGATCGCCGACTTCCTCGGCGCGCGCTACGGCAAAAGTTTTACCGTCGCGGCCATCGCGACGCTGATCGCCACCATCGGCGCGGTGCCCTATATCGCCCTGCAGCTGAAGGCGATCTCCGGTTCGGTCAGCCTGATGGTCGAGCATTATACGGGATCGCCGCCTTCCTTCGATCCGTTCGTCAGCGACATCTCACTGGTCGTCGCCATGCTGCTGGCGCTTTTTGCCGTGCTGTTCGGCACCCGCCATGCCGACGCCACCGAGCATCAGGACGGGCTGGTGCTGGCGGTGGCGGTCGAGACCGTGGTCAAGCTCGCCGCCTTTCTGGCGATCGGCCTGATGGTCACTTTCCTGATCTTTGGCGGCCCAGGCGACATGTTCGCCAAGCTGGCGCAGAATACACAGGTGCGGCAGGCGATGGGCTACAACACGTCGCTCGCCACCTGGCTGGTGCTGACCGGCCTCAGCGGCTGCGCCATCATCATGCTGCCGCGGCAGTTCTACGTCACCATCGTCGAAAATCGCGGCGAGGCCGAGCTGCGCACCGCGACCTGGGTGTTTCCGCTCTACCTCGTGGCGATCAACCTGTTCGTGCTGCCGATCGCCTTTGCCGGCCTGTCGCTGGTTGGCACCGGCACCAGCAGCGATCTCTACGTGCTGTCGCTGCCCCTGTTCAGCGGCCATGATGTGCTCGCCATGGCCGCCTTCATCGGCGGGCTGTCGGCGGCAACGGCCATGGTGATCGTCGAAAGCGTGGCGCTGTCGATCATGATCTCCAACGACCTCGTCATTCCGCTGTTCGTGCGCCGCCTGCTCAAGACCTCGACCTCGGAGAATGAGGACTGGTCGACGCTGATCCTCAATGTGCGGCGCGGGGCGATCTTCATCCTGTTGTTCATCGCCTTTCTCTACTACCGCGAGAGCACCAACAGCGCGCGGCTGTCGTCGATCGGCCTGATGTCGTTCGCGGCCATTGCACAGTTCGCGCCGGCGCTGGTCGGCGGGCTGATCTGGCGCGGCGCCAATGGCCGGGGGGCAGCGCTCGGCATGGTCGCCGGCATCCTCGTCTGGGGCTACACGCTGCTTTTGCCGTCACTTGTCGCGCCCGATACCGATATCCTCTTGCATGGGCTGTTCGGCTTCGAGGCGTTGCGGCCGCAGGCGCTGTTCGGCACCGTGGCCGAACCGCTGAACCACGGCGTGCTTTGGAGCCTGTCGATCAACACGCTGTTTTTCGTCCTTGGCTCGCTGTCGCGGGCTTCGGTGCCGCTGGAGCGCATCCAGGCGTCGATTTTCGTGCCAAGGGATGCCGGCCCGATGCCGAGCCTGCGCCGCTTCCGCACCGCCATCACCGTCAACGACCTCAAGGACACAATCGGGCGCTACCTCGGCGTCGAGCGCACCGAGCGCTCCTTCCAGTCGTTCGAGAAGACCAACGGCACCTCGCTGCACGGCAAGGAGCAAGCGAGCATGGACGTCATCCGCTTCTCCGAGCAGCTTTTGGCCAGTGCCGTCGGCTCCTCCTCGGCGCGGCTGATCCTGTCGCTGCTGTTTCGGCGCCATGACCGCGAATCCCGGGACGCCTTCCGCTTGCTCGACGACGCCACCGAGGCGCTGCAGCACAACCGCGACCTCCTGCAGATCGCGCTCGACCAGATGGAGCAAGGCATCACCGTCTTCGACCGCGATTTCCGCCTGATCTGCTGGAACCGCCAGTACCGGGCGCTGTTCGACCTGCCCGACGAGATGGGCCAGGTCGGTGTCTCGCTCGACCAGATCCTGCGCCATCTCGCCGAGCGCGGCGACATCCCGGCCGACCAGCGCGTGGCGATGCTCAACCGGCTGACCAGTTTCGTCAGCCCCTGGCAGATGGAGCTGAAGACCAGCGGCCGCATCCTGGAACTGCGCTCCAACCCGATGCCGGATGGCGGCATCGTCGCCACCTATGCCGACATTTCCGGGCGCGTCGAGCAGGATCTGGCGCTGAAGCGCGCCAATGAATCGCTGGAACAACGCGTCAAGACCCGCACCATCGAGCTCACCCGCGTGAACGAGGAACTGGCGCAGGCGCAGATGCTGGCCGAGGAGGCCAATCTCGGCAAGACGCGCTTCCTCGCCGCCGCCGGCCACGACATCCTGCAGCCCTTGAACGCCGCCCGGCTCTATTGCTCGTCGCTGATCGAGAAGGCCGGCAAGGGTCCGGCCGGCAAGGCGGCGGTCAACATCGAATCTTCGCTGGAATCGGTCGAGACGATTTTGGGCGCCGTGCTCGACATCTCGCGCCTCGATGCCGGCGCGATGAAGCCGGACGATGCCGCCTTCAACCTCGACGGATTGCTGCGCCAGATCGGCAATGACTTTCGGCCAATGGCAGCGGAGAAAAAGCTCGGCCTGACGATCATGCCGTCGTCGCTGACGGTGGTGACCGACCGCAATTTGTTGCGCCGCCTGATCCAGAACTTGGTCTCCAACGCCATCAAATACACTCGGCACGGCCGCATCCTGGTCGGCGTGCGGCGGCGCGGTGAACTGGCGGAAATCCAGGTGATCGATACTGGCATCGGCATTGCCGGCGACAAGCTGAACACGGTCTTCCATGAATTCACCCGGCTGGATGAAGGCGCGCGGGAAGCCGAGGGCCTCGGCCTCGGCCTGTCCATCGTCGACCGCATCGCTCGGGTGCTCAGGCTCGAAATCCGCATCTTCTCCAATCCGGGCAAGGGCACGCGCTTCTCGGTGATCCTGCCGGTGGCGGCGGTGCAAGAACCGCGACGCGAGGTCGAAACCAGGGCGCCCGCCCGTGCTGCGGCTTCGCTGGCCGGGCTGCATGTGCTCTGTATCGACAACGACGCCCGCATCCTTGAAGGCATGCGGCTGCTGCTCGAAGGCTGGGGATGCAACGTCGATACGGTGTCCGGCTCACGGGATCTGCAGAGTGCCGCGATACACCGCCCGGACATCGTGCTTGCCGACTACCATCTCGACGGCGAAACCGGTCTCGACATCATCGCCCGGCTGCGTGCGATCCATGGTGACGACCTGCCAGCCGTGCTGGTCACCGCAGACCGGTCCAACGAGGTCCGGGCGGCGGCAGGTGGGCTCGAAATTCCCGTGATCAACAAGCCGCTGAAACCGGCGGTGCTGCGCTCGATGATGGCCAGGGTCAGGCCGCTGGCCTCGGCCGCCGAATAAGCCCAAGCCCGGTTCTGTCTCAGCGATGTCCTAGACTTTCGAAGTAAGCGCAGAACATGTCAGCCATCGCGTCGGCATAGGTTTCGATCTCGACCGGTGTTCGCGGACTTCCTGAAAAGTCCTTTCCCACTGCGCTGAGTGTGGTGATGATCAGCTCGCCCGCCAGGGCACGGGCGGCTTCCGGAGCCTCTGGCAGCGCCTCCCGCAGGAATATCTGGACAGTGCGCTCTCCCGAGGTTCTCGCCTGATGCGCCTCGGGTGCGTCGCGATAGAGAGGGGCGGCGTCGTTGAGCGCGACGCGCACCGCGGCCTCTTCGCACTCCGAGCGGATGAAGGCGTGGACAAGGCCACGCAGCCGTTCGAGAGGCGGTTTCTGACCGTCCTCAAGGATGGTGCGCAGCAGGCCGCCCGTCTGCCGCCATTCATCGCTCTGCAACCTGAACAGGAGTGCCGCCTTGTTGGGGAAATACTGATAGAGCGAGCCGACGCTGACGCCGGCCTTTTCCGCCACGCGCGTGGTGGTGAAACGCTGCGCGCCTTCGCTCGCCAAAACCTGAACAGCAGCCTCCAAAATCGCCGCGACAAGGTCCGTGGCACGTGCCTGTTTGGGCTGTTTTCGTGAGGAAATCGAAGGGCTTGAGCGTCCGGTCATGTCTCGGCTCGGCAATGCGAATTGGAAACCTGAAGGATTATTCGTATTTTTCAGCGCAACACAAGAACGCAGTCCTTTTCGATCGGAGACTTTCATGACGACGCTGACCAACGCCCCGCTGGCACCTTTGCTGGAGCGCCTGTTCAAGGAAGCCAATGCCGCAACCAGTCCGGCCGTGGCTGCGCTCTCGCACCAGGAGCGGACGCGCCTGCTCAACAGCAAGACCGAATATGTCGATTTCTACGGACGGCTGAAGGATCTCTGGCTGGCGATCTCGCCGGAGACCGGCACGCTGCTCTACATGCTGGCGCGCAGCAGCGGCGCGCGCATCATCATCGAATTCGGCACCTCGTTCGGCATCTCGACGCTCTATCTTGCCGCAGCACTCAGGGACAATGGCGGTGGCCGCCTGATCACCACCGAATTCGAACCGTCCAAGGTGATGCGCGCCAAGGCCAATTTGACCGAGGGCGGCCTCATCGACCTGGTGGAGATCCGCGAGGGCGATGCGCTTGAGACGCTGGGCGCCGACCTGCCGGAGACAATCGACCTGTTGCTGCTCGACGGCGCCAAGGCGATCTATCCGGAGATCCTCAGCCTAGTCGAGAGCCGCTTGAAGCCAGGCGCACTGATCATCGCCGACAACGCCGACTTCTCTCCCGAATATCTGGAACGGGTGCGCTCGCCGGCATCGGGCCACATCTCCACGCCCTTCGGCGAGGACGTCGAACTGTCCGTGCGGCTCGGCTGAAGCCGGTCCCATCGCCGCTCCAGGGCGGCCGTAGGCGTTTACGTCAACCAACGCGCAATCTTCCGGGCCGTCGACGACAGTCGGGCCTCCATGCGCAGGTGGCGTCATGATCAAAACACTCTTTTCCTCCTGGCGCGCTGCCCCGCGTCCAGCCCTGTTGGGACTTCTGCTCTTCTTCTGTGCCGGTTTCGCCGATGGCGCGTTGATGCCTTTCTTTCCGCTCTGGGCGAGCAGCGAGGCCGGCATTCCTGTCGGCGCGATCGGCCTGCTGTTCGGCTGCTATGCCGGCGGCGAGCTCCTGGCGGCGCCACTGATCGGCGGCATCGCCGACCGCGTCGGCCGGCGGCCGGTGCTGATCGTCTCGTCTATTGGCGTCGGGGCCGGCTTCCTGGCCCTGTTCTTCGTGCATGGTGTGGTTGTTGCCGCCATCGTGCTGCTGTTGACCGGCATGTGCGAATCCGTGCTTCACCCGACGATCCTGACCGCGATCGCCGATGTGACGTCGCCATCCACCCATCCCCGCTGGTTCGGCCTGGCGCGCGTGAGTTCAAGCGCCGGGCAGATTCTGGGACCAGCTTGCGGTGCCCTGCTGGCGCTCGTGTCGCTGCGCAGCGTGTTTCTTGCCGGCGGTACGATGCTTGTGCTGGGCGGAATCGTGATGCTCTTCGCCCTTAGCGAGACGATCGGCATCGGCCGCGCCGCCGGCGACGATCGCCACGATGAAGAAGAGGAAGGCCTGTCCGCGCTGCTGCCGGCGTTCCGCGATGGCCGGTTGGCTAAGCTGCTGCTTTGGGTCGTGCTGTTCGAGGTCGCCGGCAACTGGATCGAGGCGGTGATCCCGCTTTATGCGCATGATTCCGGGACGCTGACAGCATCAGGCGTCGGCGCGCTGTTTGCCTACGCCGCCGCGCTGACGGTCGGCCTGCAGATGCTGGTCAGCCGCATGGTCGAGGCACGGTCCGCTCTCTGGCTGACGGTCGGTGCCGGCCTTGCGACGATACTCGCCTTTGCGCTGCTGGCCGCCTCGCCTGCGATGTTGACGCTGATCGGCGCGGTCAGCCTGTGTTCGATCGCGCAGATGCTGGTCGGACCGCTGGTGCCGACCGCCGTCAATGCGCTGGCGCCTCCGGCACGACGCGCCTCCTACATGGCGGCTTCGTCGGTGGCGGTCGACCTCGAGGATTCGCTCGGGCCTTCGATCGGCACGGCGCTTTACGCGCTGGCACCGCGCCTGCCCTGGATCGCCGGCATACCGCTGGTGGCGATCGCATCGCTCGGCCTTGGCGCGGCAATCGGCCGGGCGCGGCGCCCTTCGCGGCAGACCGAGGATGATGCCACGCAGCAACTGGGCTCAGCCGTCGAAAACTATCGCTGAGATATCCGTTCGGCGTCATCGCACAGACGCGGGTCGACAGCCTCAGAAGGGGCTGCCCACCATCTGCGAATTGCGGAACCTGGGCTTCGCGCCGTTGGCCGCCGGCGACGGACGATGCTCGCGAAACGCCATGGCAAGGGTGCGCAACGCATCGCGCGATTGGGGGTCTGACAGCGTGGACAGCAGCACGATCTCCGACGCCGGCAGCGGCGGCAGGCCGAACTTACGGCTGACCTCGATGGTGCCGGGCGGAACCAGGCGAGACGAGAAGGCTCCGGCGGCGAGGCCGGCGGAAACGGCCTCGGCAACGGCGAAGGAACCGCAGCCCAGGAAAACCTGCGTCCACGGTATTCCAACCGCATCGAGCGTGCCGGTGATGACGTCGCGGATGCTGCAAGATGGGGCGGAGGCAGCCAGCCGTAGCGGCTCGCCGGCGCGGTAGACGAAATCCGGCGTGGCGTACCAGCCGAAATGCTCTGGCGCCAGTACCTCGCCGTCGCGGCGGTCGTCCTCGCGCCGGACGATCGCGGCATCGAGGTCGCCACGATCGAACGCGGCGATCAACTCGCGCGTATCGTCGAGCCGCACCTCGATGGTCAAGGCCGGATCATGCGCATTGAGGCGCGCCAGCAAGGTCGGCACTTCGGCACCGCCGACATGGGTGGCAATGCCCAGCCGAAAGTGGCGGCGAACAGCGGCGAGACTGGCGACGGCACGGTCGTGCGCGGCGAGCAGATCGCGCGCCGGTTCGAGGAACACCGCACCACGCGCTGAAAGGCGCACCAGTCGCGGCGTCCGCTCGATCAGCTTCTGCCCCACCCGATCCTCCAGCCGCTTCAGCTTGACGCTGATTGCGCCTTGCGTGCTGCCAAGCGCCTCGGCCGCGCGTGTGAAACTGCGCAACTCGGCGACGGCGACGAAAGCTTTCACCGCATCTACGTCCAGCGTCATGTCAGCAATCTCATTTTGTTGTCACTGAAATAGCCAATCATGCAATTCCAAAATGATCAAGCCTCGCCTACCTTGGCCACATCAGCACCAGCGAGCCGCCCTTGCGAACCTGCCGGTAGCCGTCCACAGCTCGAAAGGTTGAATCATGCCCACTGCCCTGACTCGTCGAGGCATCGTCGTTCTGTCCGCCGCATGCCTGGCGTGCCTGATGTTCGGGCTGGAGATTTCAAGCGTTCCCACCATCCTGCCGACATTGGAGCAAGAGCTGCACGCCGACTTCAAGCAATTGCAATGGGTGATGAACGCTTACACGATCGCGGTCACGACCGTGCTGATGGCGGTCGGCACCATCGCGGACCGCTACGGACGCAAACGCGTCTTCCTGGTTTCCATCGCCGCCTTCGGCCTGACGTCGCTGATCTGCGGCCTGGCGGATGATGTGTCGACCTTGATCGCTGCCCGGTTCCTGCAGGGTTTGAGCGGTGGCGCGATGCTGATCTGCCAGCTCGCAGTGTTGTCGCACGAATTCCGGGAAGGGCGCGAACGCGCCGTCGCCTGGGGTTGGTGGGGCGTCATCTTCGGTGTCGGCCTCGGCTTCGGACCCATCATCGGCGGCGGCATCGTCGCGGCCTCGAGCTGGGAATGGGTGTTCCTTGTCCATATGCCGGCAGCGATCGTGGCGTTCGTGCTGGCTTTGACCGGCGTCCATGAATCGAAGGACCCGCAGGCGGGCAAGCTCGACCTGGCGGGCATAGTGACGCTGTCGCCATCGGTCTTCTGTCTCGTCTTCTACATCACGCAAGGACCGGATCTCGGTTTCGCCAGTCCGGCAGCACTGACGATTCTCGGCATCTCGATCGCGAGCTTCATCGCGTTCCTCATCGCCGAGAAGGTCAGCAAGCGACCCATGTTCGACTTCTCGGTCTTCCGGATCCGGCCCTTTCCGGCGCCATCGTCGGCTCGGCCGCGATGAACCTCTCCTATTGGCCTTTCATGATCTATCTGCCGATCTGGTTCCATGCCGGTCTCGGCTATGACAGCATCTCGACCGGCGTTGCCCTGCTCGCCTATACGCTGCCGACGCTCGTCATGCCGCCCTTGGCTGAGCGGCTTTCGCTGCGCTACCGGCCCGGCGTCATCATTCCGGCCGGGCTCGCCATCATCGGCGTCGGCTTCATCCTGATGAAGTTCGGCAGCGCCGCCGCGCGGCCGGACTGGTTGACGATGCTGCCCGGCTGCCTGATCGCCGGAACCGGCCTCGGGATCACCAACACGCCCGTCACCAACACGACGACGGGCTCCGTTTCAAGCGACCGCGCTGGCATGGCCTCGGGCATCGACATGAGCGCCCGCATGGTTTCGCAGGCGGTGAACATAGCGGTGATGGGCTTCATCCTGGTGAGCGGCGTGCTGGCGCATCTCAGCGAAGCGCTGCCAGACCTCGACGGCAGCCAGTTGCGTCTTTTCGCCGAGGGGATCTCAGCCGGAAATCCCAACCCCGGTCTTGCCGATGACGTCGTCCACGACACACTTCGAAACGGCTTTGGCTGGGTGATGCTCTATGGCGGCATCGGCGTCTGGATCATGGCCGCCATCAGCTTCGTGAACTTCAACGCCCGAAGGGCTCGGCAGGCGGAGGTTGAGTGCTCCGACTAAAACAGCGCTCTGGCGCTCAGTTCGCTGGCTGCAACGGATCACTGCCGATCTTGGACAAAAGGATCACCGCCTGGGTGCGGCTGTCGACGCCAAGCTTCTGCAGAACGGCCGAAACATGCGCCTTGATGGTGGCCTCGGAGACGCCGAGCTCATAGGCGATCTGCTTGTTGAGCAAGCCTTCGGCCAGCATGCCGAGCACGCGGGTCTGCTGCGGCGTCAGCGCCTGCAGCCTTTTGATCAGGTCCGATATTTCGGGATCGCGCTCGACACCGAGATCGACACCGACGGGCGCCGCGATGTCGCCGGCGAGCACCGATTGCACGGCGTTGCGGATCTCCTCCATGCTCGCCGACTTGGAGATGAAGCCGGAGGCGCCAAGGTCGAGCGCGCGCCTGATGGTCGCCGGATCGTCATGCGCGGAAACCACGATAAGCGGCACCGCCGGATGGATGCCGCGCAGCGAAATCAGGCCGGAGAGGCCGCTGGCGCCCGGCATCGACAGGTCGAGCAGCACCAGATCGACATCCTCATTGGCCACGACCAGCGCCTTGGCGCTTTCGAAATCACCGGCCTCGTGGATCGCGGCGACATTGCCGATACCGGCAAGCGCCTCACGTAGCGCACCGCGAAACAGCGGATGATCGTCGGCGATGACGAAAGAATAGCCTGACGGCAAATGTCCCTCCCCGGATCCCGTCGGTGATTTTTAAGCTTTTCGGGACCAGTCGGACGATTATGAGAGGCTGCGCGCTGTTTTCAAGCGGCAAAACCAGCGCGCCGCGTTTTCCCTTGTCTACAGCGCTCAGGTCTTCTGCGAATTCAGCTGGGCGCCGCCACCGTTGTCCTTGTCCATATCCTTGACGATGCCCATGAAGCCCTTCAGGAAGCGCTCCATGTAGCTCATCGTCTTGTTGAAATCCTCCTCGCTCGGCAGTTTCGATTCCAGCTGGGCGGACAGCGAATTCTCGAGCTTGGTGACGCGCTCGTCCATTGCCTTCATCGAGGTTTGCAGGCGGTCGATCTCGTCCTGGAAAGCGGCGCGTTCGTCGGCCGCCACCTTGCAGACGAGCTGACCGGAGCGTTCCTCGCAGATCGACATCGCACCGGTCTGCGTGTCCATGCGGACATAGCCGTTGGCGGATTTTTCCAGCCGGTAGCGGTCGGTTTCTTCCGAAGAGGCGGAGGCCGCGACCAGTGAAACGAGCGCGGCAGGGATCAAGATGTGTTGCAGACGCATGTTGTCCTCCATGGCCAAGGCCTGAAATATCGCATGTTTGCGCCGCAAATGGGGAAGACCCTTGGCGTGGCCTTTCCCGCGTGGCTGCTTCGGACTATAGCGCAACCATGTCTCAGTTTATCTACAAGATAACCCCGCAAGCGCCTTGGCGCGAGGCCGAAGCCAGTGGCCGCTTCACCGGTGCGCCGATCGACGTCGCCGACGGCTTCATCCATTTCTCCACGGCAGCGCAGGTTCGGGAAACCGCGGCAAAACAGTTTTCCGGCCAGACAGACCTTCTGCTGGTCGCCATCGAAGGCGCCAGCCTGGGCGACGCGCTGAAATACGAGGTTTCGCGCGGCGGCGCGCTGTTTCCGCACCTTTACGGCGTGCTGGAACTGAAAGCCGTCACATGGGTGCGACCGCTGCCGCTCGGCGCCGATGGCACCCACCACTTCCCGGCACTGGAGGCCGAATGAGTCTGTTCGACCGGCTTGGCCAAAAACTGCTGTTCACATTCGATCCGGAAACAGCGCATGGCATGTCGATCGCGGCGCTGCGCTGCGGCCTGCCGGTCGGTGCGCGGACGGTACACGACACCAGGCTGAAGGTCAGCCTTTGCGGTCTCGATTTCCCCAACCCGCTCGGCATGGCGGCCGGCTACGACAAGAACGCCGAGGTGCCGGACGCGCTGCTTGGCCTCGGTTTCGGCTTTGCCGAAGTCGGCACGGTCACGCCGCTGCCGCAGGCCGGCAATCCGAAACCGCGCATCTTCCGGCTGACCGCGGACGAAGCGGTGATCAACCGGCTGGGTTTCAACAATGAAGGCCATGCGGCGGCCGAAAGACGCCTTGCCGCGCGCAAGGGGCGTAGCGGCATTGTCGGCGTCAACATCGGTGCCAACAAGGACAGCACCGACCGCGTCAGTGACTATGAGCGCGGCGTCGCGCGCTTTGCTTCCTATGCCAGCTATCTGACGGTCAACATCTCCTCGCCCAACACGCCCGGCCTGCGCAACATGCAGGCGCGCGAGCAGCTCGGCGAATTGCTGTCCCGCGTCATGGCCGCGCGTGCATCAGCCGCGGCCCAGCCGCCCATCTTCCTCAAGATCGCGCCTGATCTGGTCGAGGCCGAGCTGGAGGACATCGCCGCCGAGGTTATTGAAAAACAGATCGACGGCGTCATCGTCTCCAACACCACCATTTCGCGGCCGCCGCTGCGCAGCGGCGACACCGCGCGTGAGGCCGGCGGGCTTTCGGGGAAACCGCTGTTCGAACGCTCGACCATCGTGCTGGCGAAGATGCGCAAGCTGCTTGGCCCGGGCATAGCCATCATCGGCGTGGGCGGTGTCGATTCCGCCGAGACCGCGCTGGAGAAGATCCGCGCGGGTGCAGATCTCGTCCAGCTCTACACCAGCATGATCTATGCCGGGCCTGCGCTGCCCGGCAGGATCATTGCCGGGATGGCACGCTTCGTCGAGACGTCACAGCTCAAATCCATTCGCGAATTGCGCGACAGCCATCTCGATCAATGGGTAATGAGGCCGCTCTAAAGCGTTTGCTCGGAAGGTGACCGGCCTTGGTTTGAATCCGTCGGCTCGCGACCTTCCTGAGACTATCTCAACTCCGCGTTCCGACCAATCATCCAAGTCCATTCAACCGAGCGTGTTCGGCTTGTCGTGCCAAGGCTTGCACCCGGTAAGCATTGAGAATCTCTACCATCTTGTCGGGTGAAAATTGCCATCCTCCGGGAAGGCAGCCCTCGGCTCCAAGACCTCTGTTAATTCGCATGAGCGAGGTCTCCTTCCTGGCGCCAGGTTCGAAGTTGTAACCGATCAGCTTGCTGCGGTTACGCGGCCTCCAGACGTGGAACCCCTTTATATCTCGCCATGCTTTCTTCGGACCAGCATCTATCATGAAGCCGCTATCGTCCAAGGTCAAAGTGTGAGGGCGGATGAGCGACCGGATCAGGAATGGCACGCTCAACCCAGAGAAAAATATCCCGATCCATCCGACTGCGTGCACGCCAGCTGGGCTCCGCACCGTCCCAATTCCTGCCAAGAAGACAAGCGGGCATGCTAGAAGCAACAGGAATGTTTTACCTCGTGATCCTCCTATGATCCTTGGCTCGACCGGTTCGACCATGTCTCCATTGCCCCGATATGTCAGTCGCCCTCAATTCCTGAAGGGTAAAACAGTCTAGGTCCATTTTCCACCTTACTGAAAAATCAGACACTAGAACGCCGTCCGCACCCTAAGCCGCAGAATCGCCAGCAGACTGAGGCCGCGCACCACCAGGAACACGTGCAGCGCCGCCCACAGGCCGTGATTGCCGAAGGCCGGCGCCAGCGTAAGCAACGCGACGGCGAAGACGAGGAATGACAGCAGCATCATGTTGCGCATGTCACGCGACCAGGTCGCGCCGATGAAGACGCCGTCCATCTGGAACGCCAGCACGCCACTCAGCGCGGTGAATGCCGCCCAGGGCAAATAGATGTCGGCCACCGAGCGCACCTCCTGCGACGTCGTGACGACGGCGACCAGATTGGCACCGGCCAAGAGCAGCACCAGGGTGGCGGCGCCGGCCAGCCCGAAACCCCAGAACAGGGTCAACCGCACCGCCTGCCGGAAGGGCTGCTCGGCACGCGCGCCGACGGCACGGCCCGCGAGCTGTTCGGCGGCGGTGGCAAAGCCGTCGAGGAAATAGCCGGCGACGAGGAAGAAGTTCATCAGCACCGCATTGGCGGCGAGCGTCACCGTGCCGAACTGCGCGCCCTGGCGGGTGAACAGCGCGAAGGCGGCGAGCAGCGAAAACGAGCGGATCATGATGTCGCGGTTGAGCGACAGCATGCGCAGGAAGGCGCTCATGTCGAGCAGGCGATGGCGCGGCAAGGACGGGGTCGAGCGGAAGCGCAGCACGACGATGGCGAGACCCAGCAGCATGGCCAGGAATTCGCCCGTGACGGTCGCCCAGGCGACGCCGGCAACGCCCCAGCCCAGCTTCAGGCCAAGCAGGAAGCAGAGCGCGATGTTGATGCCGTTGAGCACCAGCTGCAGCACGAGGCCAAGCCCGCCCTCGCCGCGCCCCAGAACATAGCCGAGGATGGCATAGTTGATCAGCGAGAAGGGTGCGGCAAGCAGCCTGATCCTGATGTAGACGCCCATCGCCTCGCTGACGCGCGGTTCGGCGCCCATGAACCACTGGCCGCCGACAGCGATCAGCGGCGAAAGCGCCGCCAGGGCGATGCCGGCAAAGACCGCGATCAGCACGGCGCGCCAGAACACCGCCTGTTCCTCGAGCGCGTCGCCACGCCCGAAAGCCTGAGCTACGAGACCGGTGGTGCCGGAGCGCAGGAAATTGAAGGTGGTGAAGACGACGCTGAACACCAGTGATCCCGCGGCCAGGCCGCCGAGAAGGGCCGCGTCGCCGAACTGCCCGACAACAGCCGTGTCGACCAGGCCGAGCATCGGCGTGGTCAGATAGGCAAGCGTCATCGGCACCGCAATGGCGAGCACGGAACGGTTGGTGACGACAAAAGATCTGGCGTCGGCTGGGATTGCACCCTTGTCCAAGGGATTGCTGCCTTGCTGATTGCGGCTTGATCGAAGAGCCGATGTGCCCCATTTTCCGGCCACCGCGCAATCATTCTTGCCGCGATGGCCAACCGAAATCCCGGTCTGGCGCGAGTCCGCCGGATCCCGTCATGCCCCTGCAGATCGTCCACCACCCCGACTACGACGCCGGCTTTGCCACCAGCCATCGCTTCCCGATGAGCAAGTATCCGTTGCTGATGGAGGCCTTGCGCGCACGCGGTCTGGCCAGTCCAGACGCGCTCAACACAGCGGAACCCGCGCCGGCGTCATGGCTGAAACTTGCCCATGCGGCCGACTATGTCGACCAGGTCATCAGCTGTTCGGTGCCGGAAAAAATCGAACGCGAGATCGGCTTTCCGGTCGGTCCTCGCGTTTCGCTGCGCGCGCAGCTTGCCGCCGGTGGCACGATATTGGCGGCGCGGCTTGCCTTGCGCCACGGCATTGCCTGCAACACCGCCGGCGGCAGTCATCATGCGCGGCGCGCGCAAGGAGCCGGCTTTTGCACCTTCAACGACGTCGCCGTCGCCTCGCTGGTGCTGCTCGCCGAGAGTGCCGCACAAAACATCCTGGTCGTCGATCTCGACGTGCATCAGGGCGATGGCACTGCGGACATTCTGGGCGATGAGCCACGCGTGTTCACCTTCTCCATGCATGGCGAGCGCAACTACCCCGTGCGCAAGATCGCTTCCGATCTCGACATTGCGCTGCCTGACGGCACGGGCGATGCCGTCTATCTGGAGAGGCTGGCCGCAATCCTGCCGGCGCTGTCGGCCCGGACGCATTGGGACATCGTTTTCTACAATGCCGGCGTCGACGTCCATGCCGAGGATCGGCTTGGCAGGCTGGCGCTTTCCAATCACGGGCTACGCGCCCGCGATACGATGGTGATCGATCGTTTCCGCGCGATCGGTATTCCCGTCTGCGGTGTCATCGGTGGCGGCTATTCCACGGACGTGCCGACACTTGCCGCGCGGCACGCCATCCTGTTCGAGGTGGCTTCCGGCATGGCTTGATACCTGAAGCTCGAGAGCCGAAGACGTAGCTACAAGCTTCTCAGGAATGTCAGACTGGGAGCAAAAAAGTACTCGCCTCCCTGCATCTTGACGAAACCCTGAAAAGACAGCGTTGCGTCTCCAGCAGCCAGGTTGTCCCACTCTTTTTGCCAATGTTGCCCAGCGACAGGGCCTTGGCCAATGATGGGGTCGAGTTTCGACGGTTGCCCGCTCGCGGGAAAGGTAGGGTTGTTGGCCCAAGTCTGCTGCGTGAATTCGAACTGCGTGGCCAGTTCGCGATTGTAGGCCATGAAGAGAAGGCCTACCTCGCCGGTCGGCAGCAGCGGACCTACCTTCGCATCAAACTCCGCTAGCGACTTGCTGTCAGGAATATCCGAAGGGTGAACCTGCCGGGGAACATCCTCATAGGGGATACCGCGGCGCGGCATCAGATGCTTGCGTTCATTCTCCGGCGTTTCAAAGCCGCCGGTGCCGCGCGGATTGACTTTGCGGATATGAGCCTGGAACGGACACCGTGCGCCTTTGTCGTTGTTATAGTTGAAGTCGTTGGGCGGATTGACCGCCTTTGCTTCGTCCGAGAGTGTCACCGGGGTGCCGTCTTCGAACCGCCCCACCACCATTGCTCCGGCCAATTCACGATCTTCACCGGAGAAGCCGAGTGCGGTTGCCAATTCCTGCTCTCTGCGTTTGAACATGCGCACGTTCTGATCCAGCTTGCGGAAAATAAAGTAACTTCCAAAACTTATTCCGTCGGCGGAACCTGGGTCCGGGACAAGGGCAACGTCGAGAGGGGCCTCAGGATCCCATTCGGCGATGCCTGCGTCGCGCGCTTCCTTGGCGCTGTCTTCCACAAGCATCAAAGGCTGGCTCCGGCCATCCACATAGCCGAAATGCTCAATGCCATCATTGGCCTTGTTGAAAATGGCTCTGCCGTGCTGCTCCTTGACGATTGTGGCTCCGGCGCCCGTCAAGAGCGTCGCGATCGCATCGCGTTTCAGGCGCAAAGCCGTATCGTTTTCGCTGCCCACAAGAACCATTCCATCGATCTTGCCTCGGAACGGCGTCTCCCAGGAAGCAACAGGCGGATCGCCCAATATGGCCGCTTTCATGCCTGTTCTGAAACCCGGGTCGGCTGGAATGGCGCCGGAGGCCACTCCAAGCGCGGAATAGCCAGTGGCAGAAAGGAAAACCGAGACAAACGGCCTACCCGACTTGCCGGTTGCGTGAAAATTATCGGCTTCGAGCAACTGCTGGTAGGCGCTGGTGGCGTGGTAGTTGGCGATCTCACGCAGGGCAGCTCGCATCTCGCGCTTCCTGGCAGCCGTTATCTTGAAAAAGATATTCACGGTGGCGGGCCGACCATGGCCTTTCAGGATATTACCCTGCAGCGCAGCAAGCATCCGCTGCTCGTCGTGGCTGGCGCTCTTCCAGGAGAGCGGCTTCGTAAGATCTATTGCCATGGTTTCTTCCCTCCACCCGAGTTGAAAAAACGTGGCGAAAAGCAAGACTTGTCCTGTAGCCGATCGCCATCCATCAAATTCATTCTGCGCATTCCGCGAGTCTGATGGGAAACAATTGTCTCCAATTTTCTGAAAATACCCCGATTAAAGCCTACTCCATCTCTATAGGCCTTACCCACCCGGTCTTTCATGATGCTCCCCTCGGCCTGAAAACACAATAGTACATCAAATAATTACGCATTCTATTCAAGTATCTTATCAGAATTATTAGATATCCTCTTGGAATCTTCTGATTTTCCTCATCAGGACAAATAGTTATAATCTGAACCGATGCGATCACTTTTGAGCCCGCGATCTGGAAGGCGCCTACGGCGATTGCGATGTGCCGCACCAACCCGTTGCGGGCCATGACGGGTCTTGGCCCGGGCGGCGTACGGTGCCCTTAGCGGGCTGTCAGCTTTGAGGATGGATAGAACGCGCGCTTGACAGCGCTACTTCCGGTAGTTGGCGATCCTGAGCAGGATGAAGGCCGGCACCACGATCGCGGCACCCAGCAGGATGTAACCGAGGAAGCGGTCGATGGCGTGGAAGCCCAGGTTCCACAGGTCCATGAAGAATTTCTGGATGCCGTAGAACACATC
This sequence comes from Mesorhizobium kamtschaticum, assembly GCF_056174585.1. Classification (NCBI taxonomy): domain Bacteria; kingdom Pseudomonadati; phylum Pseudomonadota; class Alphaproteobacteria; order Hyphomicrobiales; family Phyllobacteriaceae; genus Mesorhizobium; species Mesorhizobium kamtschaticum. Next base: position 7,168,435 of record NZ_CM149691.1, read on the forward strand.
CATCGGCGACCAGCCGAAGGCATTCATGACAAGGCCGACGAGGAACGACACCACCAGCAGCTTCAGGATCACCCTGAATGGCGAGTCGCCGAGAAAGCGCGTCAGTGCGGACAAGGCCGTCTCCCGATTGAGATGCCCGGACTCATGGGCACGACCCAGAGATACGTGCTTGGCGGCCATCCATCAAGCCGGCGCGGTCTGTGCGCGAAACCGGGGGCGCCGAGCCGGTTGCTAGCTTCTGACCGCCGCGGAAAATCCACACCGCTCCAGCATCTGGCCAAGCGGCGAGCCCGCCGGAATGGCGCGGCCCTTCATCCACAGGCTGAGCGTATGATCGAACAGATGGATGCACAGGGTGCGCGGCGTTCCGATATCGGCAAGCGAGAGAAGCGGATCGACCAGCAAGGCGACCTGATGATGGCTGACCGGGTAGAAGACGTCGATCGGTGCCGCGTGATGAATGGTACCGGTTTCGCGGGCGAAATAGGTGATTGCCTCCGGACCCAGCTTGCCCCAGCCGTAGTTGGAGATATGGATCGGCAGGCCGATGAACTTGCGAAACCTGTGCCGCCGCAGCCTTGAGCGTTTGAGCCACGGCGCGATGTAATAGGGATCTTCCGCGATCTTCAGCATCTCGGACAGTGTTTTGCAGCCGACCGGCAATTTCAGCACTGCACCATTGAGTTCGTCATTCGTCTGATAGCCGAAAATATAGTCCTGCTTCGGTATTGTTCTGACACAGAACACATCGCAATCGACGTACAGACCGAGCCCGGCCTCCAGGATCTTCAAACGGAAAAGATTGGAAAACAGCGATGGGCTTCCGTTCGACTTGTAGTAGACGATCCGCTCCCTCGACATCAGTTTCGAGGCGTCGACCGTCTCGACGCCGGGCGGTACATTGCCTGGGATGTCGTAGCAATGAAGACGCACGCGGTGACCCGCCAGCACGAAGGAACGCAAGCAGGCGGCATGCAGATTGTCCAGCGATGGGCCGATCCAGACGGCGTTGACGACTGGCTCGATGGCGCCGTCCGGCCTTGGCTGGGGGCGTTCGCTATCCATGGCGGTCACTCGCGCTCGATACTCCCGACCTCGGCTGTGAATTCCCGAATGATCCTGGCTGGCGACCTCAGTTCACGCATCGCGGCCCTGTAGCCGGCCGCCCGCTGCTCAAGCACCGGCATTGCCTGGAAAACATCCCTGGCAAGGTCGAGCCCGCGCGCGGTGTATGGTCGAAAATACGGTCCAGCCGTTGCATTCAACGAGGTTGCGGGCACGCCAACCGGCACACAGCCGGCATAGGCGCATTCGACATATTTCATCAGTTCGACATTGTGGAGCGTCCCGCAGAGGAAGAAATGGGTGAATTGCGAGGCAAGGCTGACAAAGCGCGCGTGCGTGATGTCGTGACGCGGCGGCTTGCTGTCTTCCGGATAGCCGGGATGCTTGAGGTCGAAGATGAACAATTTCAACCAGGGCAGTCGGGAGCGTCTGCGGCGAAGCGCGTAGCGCAGCGGATACAGGGTTTTGGAATTGCTGCCTGACAGGAAGATCTTGCGGCGGCGGCCAACCAGGGGGACCTCGACCTCTCGTGAGGAATCGTAGGGATACGGCAAGTGGACGACGCGAGAGACTTTCAGCGTCGTCACGAAGGCCAGGAAAGGTCCCTCGGGATCGTAGGTCGTGGCATAGTGGACGCCGGGATGGTCGGCGCAATCAAAGATGAACCTGACACAGAGATTGGCTGCCTCCGGCATGTCCGGATCGCTGACCCGGAAGAAGAGCAGCGGCCGGCGGCTCGCCGGAACCGCCAGATGCTTTTTGAGCACCTCGACATCGCCGGGTTCTAGACGATTGTCGACGACGGCGACCTCGCAATCGCCCTGGCCGATCTGGCTGATCGGCCGGGCCTCCCACGACAACGGTCTGGCGAAGGCCGGACCCACACCCGGGTAGATCGCCTTGTCATACGGATGCGTATCCGAATGGAAATAGATGATCCGCAAAGCAAATTCCCCCGAATTGCCCTGGGCACAGCGAACCGAAGCCTCCGGCCGGAGGCCAGTTGCCCACGGATTGTGTACGCTGCCGCATGGGAGTCGAGCAACTGGAGGGATTGTTCATCTCGAACAAGTGATCGAAATTCTGGGCTTGCGAAGGTCCGCAATTCTTAAATATGGGTAAACAAGATCACTTTAATTTATTGAAAATAAAGCACAAAATCGTCATTTTCGAATTTTGCGCAATGTGCGTGCAATTTTCACCTGCGAGACAGTCGGCGTCTTTCAGGTGATGGACCCGCGCGGCGCTCTGACCCCCTACTACAGCTGGCGAACGCCAGCTTCAGGACCGTGCAGCCATCCCTGAAAGACACCAAATCGGAGCCGGACCACCCCAACGATCAGGCTCCCCGGGAATTAACCTGCGTATCGATTTGTCGGATGCGCGTTTGTGTTGGAGTAATGCTCGTGTCCTCTCAAGCAAAGATCGTCCTGACGGCCGGTGTCCTCGGCATCTGCCTTCTCGGGCCGGCGATGGCCGCCGACCTTTCACCGACCTACAATGATCCGCCCGCCTTCCAGTGGAGCGGCGCCTATGTCGGCGTCCATGGCGGCACGGCGTTCACAAGGATGCCCAATCCGTTCGCCGATCGAAATGGCTTCAGCGGCGGCGTTCAGGCCGGCTACAACCAGCAGATGGGTCCGGCGGTCCTCGGCGCCGAGATCGAAGGCTCCTATCTGGGCGGCGCCGAACATGACGTCCATGGCGGCAAGATCAAGGAGAAATGGCGTGGCGCCGCCAAGGCCAAGGCAGGCGTGAGCTTCGACCAGACGCTGCTGTTTGGAACCGGCGGCGTTGCCCTGACCAAGTTCGACAAGGGCGACAATGTCAGCAGCACTGACGGATGGAAGGTCGGCTATCTGCTGGGCGCCGGCATCGAGCAGGGCTTTGCCGGCGGGCTGTCCGCCAAGGTCGAGTACGACTATGTCCGCACCCCTGGCGTCGAGACGACATCGGCCCTTGGCACGTCCAAGACGACGATCGCCAGCCATGAGCTGAAGGCCGGCATCAACTACCGGTTCTAGAAACAGGTCGATTGGATTGCGCGATGCCCGCCGGCATCGCGCAATCCTGCGTTCCGGTATGCGCCGATGCCCGAGGCGGCGGTCGGCTTTTTCCGTAACGGACCCGGTCCCCGGGCTCTTCGCAATGTCGATGCAATCTTCGCGATCTAGGTCCCCGCACGTGAATTTTCATGATGGGAATCTGTTCCGATATGTCCACATATGGCGCCGGCCTCCTCATACGGGGCCCGAAGATAGTGTTCGTCGCAGTCGCGCTCGCGCTCGCGGGCTGTGCCTCCGACATCATGAAGAACTATGTCGGACAGCCGGTCGAATCGGTCATTCTGGATTACGGCCCGCCAACCGCTGTCGTCGATCTCGGCCAGGGCGAACGCGCCTATCAGTGGCGCAAGGTATCGACGTCAGCGGTTTCCGGGACATCGAGCGGCGAGGTTCGCCACACAAAACACGGAACCGTCTATGAAGAGACCGAGACGCCCGGCTATATCGAGCGTCAGGAATGCTTCTACACATTCTACACATTCTACACATTCTACACATTCTACGCCCGCGCTTCCGGCGGCCGCTGGTTCATCACCAATTTCCGCCAGCCCAAGCTGGAATGCGAATGAATTGCCGCGGCCGCAGACCCGACCGGCCGCGGATAAAGGAGAATATCTATGCGCGTCCTGTTGATCGAGGACGAACCGGAAATGGCCTCCGTGTTGAAGGCCGCTCTCGAGCGTCTGGACATCATCGTCGACCATGCCGCGACATTGGCCGATGCCGAGGCGATGGCCCGCCTGGGCTATCACGACGCGGTGGTGCTGGACCGCCGGCTGCCGGATGGCGACGGCCTCAGCCTCATACCGCGGCTGCGTGCCTTGCACCTGGATGTGCCTGTCATCGCGCTGACGGCGATGAGCGGGTTGGACGACCGCGTCGCCGGGCTCGATGCCGGCGCCGACGATTACATGGTCAAGCCCTTCGCCACGGTGGAACTCGTCGCGCGGCTTCATGCCTTGCACCGGCGCTCGTTCACATCGCGCGCCAACCAGACGATGGTCGGCCGCCTCACCTATGATTTCCGCCATCGCGAAGCGCTGGTCGAGGACCAGGCGCTCGACCTGCCGCGGCGCGAAAGGCTGGTGCTCGAAACGCTGATCCGCCGGCCGGGGCGGACCATCATGCGCAGCGCGCTGGAGGAGGCCGTCTACGCGCTGGACGACGAGATCGGCTCCAATGCGCTCGATGCGCATATTTCGCGGCTGCGCCGCAAGCTCGACGATGTCGCCGCCGGCATCGAGATCCGGGCGATCCGCAACCTTGGCTACCTCTTGCGGGCGGCCTCGTGAAGAAAGTCCGCACGCGCTCCCTGCAATGGATCCTGGTCCGGCGGCTGATCCTGCTGCAGGCGGCGACGCTGCTGATCTTCATCGTGCTCTGCGCGGCAGCACTTTGGATCGCCAATCCGCGCCTGCTGATCGACAACGAGGCAGCCGTCGCGGCCGTCAAGGAAGCGGTTGGCCGTGACGGCAACGGCAGACTGATCGTCCATGAGACCGAGGAGCTTGCCAGCTTTCGCGAGGGCTTCCCCAATGTCTGGTACATCGTTCGTGACGGCAGCGGCCAGAGCGTGCGCTTCGGCACTGTGCCTGACGTCTACGCCAGGAATTTTGGCGACCTGCTGGGCGAGGCCGATCACGCCACCATCGGATTTTCCGAGGATGATTTGAGGCCGGAGGCCTATCTCGAAAAGGCCGCGACCAAGGCTGGCACGGTACAGATCATCGCCGGGACGCGGCCGTCGCGAGAAACCGACGGCCTTGAGCTCAGCATTTCGGCCACTATAGACGTCGCCAGGAATCCCGACGGCAGCAGGAACTGGGAGAAGGCACTCCCCGCGCTTGCGGTCATCATCCTCATCCTGTTGTTGCGGATCGTCCTGGTCATGGGAACCACGACGCTGGTGACGACGCCAGCCGTGGTGCGCCGCTCCTTCGCCGGCCTTGTCGAAACGGTCCGCCAGGCCACGCGCATCGACATCGGCACCCGTGCCATGCAACTACCGGTCAAGCAGGTGCCACAGGAAATCGCGCCGCTGGTGCATGCCTTCAACGAAGCGCTCGCCCGCCTCGCCCAAGGCTACGACCGCCATAACCGCTTCCTCACCGACGCGGCGCATGAACTGCGCACGCCGATCGCCATCCTGCGCACGCGCGCCGAATTGCTGAAGCAGGAGCCACAGAGCGTGCGCCTGCTGCATGACATCGAGCGCCTGTCGCATCTTGCCCAGCAACTGCTCGACCATCAGTTGCTCGATCGGCCGTCGGACCAGCGCCAGATCATCGATCTCGACGATCTCGTCAGCCGGGTCGCCGCCGACTTCGCCCCATTGGCCATCGAGGCCGGTTACGACCTCGCCTTCGAGCCGCCACCTGGCAAGGCCCAGGTGGAGGTCAATGTCCTGCAGATCGAGCGCGCGCTGGCCAACCTCGTGCGCAATGCCATCGAGCATGGCGGCGGCAGCGGCACGATCACGATCGCCATCGACGGGACCGGCGGCGTCGAGGTGCGCGACGAAGGCCCGGGCATTCCCGCGGAAGAGCACGAGAACGTCTTCGAGCCCTTTTACCGCTTGCAGCCGCAGTCGCGCGGGGCGGGGCTTGGACTGAATCTCGTCCGACAGATCGCGCTGTTGCATGACGGCACGATCCGCATCCTGACAGGCTCATGGCGCGGCGCCCGCATCCGCATGGAACTGCCCGTGCGTTCGTGACGGTGCCGAGCCCATAGCATCGGCCGGCGAGACCCCAAGTCGGTCCCTGGCTTATCTGTTTTCTAACCAATTGCCGCTATTGCCATTCCAGGAGCGGGAGCCAGGCTTTGGTGGGAACGGGAAAAATCGGCGCGCACCGCGCAATCGCCCTGTCGGTCGTGGTGCCATGCTACAATGAGCGCGACGGCGTGGCCGAGCTTCACCGACGCGTCAGCGCCGTCTGCCTCGAGCAAAGCCCTTCCTACGAGATCGTGCTTGTCATCGACGGAGCGACCGACGGCACCCGCGAGGCTATCTTCGAATTGGCCGAAAAGGACGATCATGTCGTCGCCATCGACCTCGCCCGCAATTACGGCCACCAGATCGCGCTTAGCGCGGGGCTGGAGTTCTGCCGCGGCGAGCGCATTCTCATTCTCGACGCCGACCTCCAGGATCCGCCCGAGCTGCTCAGCGCGATGATGGCGAAGATGGACGAAGGCTTCGACGTCGTCTACGGCCAGAGGGTGAAGCGCGACGGCGAAAGCTGGTTCAAGCGAGCTTCCGCCTCGATATTCTACCGCTTGCTCGGCCGGATGGTCGATGTCGAGATCGCACCGGACTCCGGAGACTTCCGACTGATGAGCCGCCGTGCGCTCGATCATCTGAACGCGATGCCCGAACGCTACAGGTTCATTCGCGGCATGGTGAGCTGGATCGGACTCAGACAGGTCGCCTTCCCCTATGAAAGGCACCGGCGCTTTGCCGGCACCACTCACTACCCGTTGAAGAAGATGGTTCTTCTGGCGGTCGACGCGATGACCAGCTTTTCGATCGTGCCGTTGCGGTTTGCCTCGCTGCTGGGGATGATGTTCGGTCTGCTCGGACTGGTCGTGCTCGGCTATACGCTGTTCGAGTGGTCCAGGGGCAACGTGGTGCCCGGCTGGACGAGCCTTGCCGCGATCATGCTGATCATGGGCAGTGTCCAGCTTCTGGTGCTCGGCATCTTCGGCGAGTATCTCGGCCGCATGTACATGGAGACGAAGCGGCGGCCGCTCTACTTCGTCAACGAAATCGTTGCGCGCGACCGGTCGGCCAAGGACAGCAACCTGCCCGTCCATCGCCTGCAGGAGATGGCGAAAAGAGCCGCGCGTGGCTGAGGCGAAGGTCGACCAGATGCAACGGGAACGGCATGGGCAGGATGCGGTCGGCTCTTCCGTCTGATGTCTCGCGGCTGCTGCGCTTCGGCGCCGTCGGGCTTCTCAACACGGCGCTTGGATATACGCTGATCCTGGCCGGGCTGGCGTTGGGCCTCGGCGATATCCTTTCCAATGCGGCAGGCTATGCCGCGGGCCTCACGCTCGGCTTCTTTCTCAATCGCCAATGGACATTCGGACGTGCCGGCGGCTTTCGCCCCGGTGCGGTCACTCGATACGCGATCACCTTCGTCGTCGCCTATGGCGCCAATCTGGGCGTCGTGATCACCGCCATGTCTGCCGGCTTCATCGAGAACCCGTTCGTCCATCTGGCGGGAAACTGCCTTTACTCGATCATCTTCTATCTTGGCTCGGCCCGGTTCGTCTTTGTCGGCGGCGCGGATGATCCCGTGGCCGCAACGAACGCAAAATGGCCCGGAGCTGCGACATGAACCAGGCCGCTGCAATCGCGACGGCGACGCCGTCGCTCGGGGACGCGCAACGCATCAGGCTGATATTCTGCCTTCTCGGCGCCTGCATCGTGGCCTTCGTGCTCACCGCCTTTGCCGGTGCGATCCTGCAGGATCCCGACAATTGGTGGCAAGTGAAGGTCGGGCTGGACTTCCTGGAAAACCGGACGTTTCCGGCCGTCGATCCCTATTCCTATACTTTCGCCGGCCAACCCTGGATCGCCAAGGAATGGCTGGGGCAGGTCTTTCTGGCCCTTGCCTACCGTGCGGGCGGCTGGAATGGCGTCGTCACCCTGATCATCGCCATGGTCGGCCTGACCGTCTTCCTGATGGGATGGTTCCTCAGCGCATGGCTGAAGCCTATACTGGCGATAGCGCTGGCCTTCGCCGCGGCTTTCCTGGTCGCCCCGATCTATACGGCGCGCCCCCACGTTTTCACCTTGCCGATCATCGTCGTCTGGACGGCAATGCTGTTCGTGCCGCGCAAGAAGAGAAGGCCCCACCCCTGTGGCTGCTCGTGCTTGTCGTCTTGTGGGCCAACCTGCATGCCACGTTCACCCTGAGCTTCGTCATCGCCGCCTTTGCCGGGCTCGCTCTGTTGGCGCGCTCGGGCCTGTCGAAACCCGTCCTGCTGGCAAAATGGGTCGCTTTCGGCCTGCTCTGCCCGCTGGTCAGCTTGCTGCATCCCTATGGCGTGAAAGCCATCCTGGCGACGTTCACCGTGGCCTATGGCAACGAGGCGGTGCCGCTCATCCTGGAATGGCGACCGTTCAATGCCCAGGAGCAGCTCTTCCAGGAAGCGGCGATGCTGCTGGCGCTTTTCGGGCTTTTGGTATCGAGGCTGCGGATCGGCTGGGCCAAGGCGTTGTTCATCGTCTTCGCCTTGCATGTCTATCTCGCCCATCTGCGATTTGTATATCTGCCCTTCCTGTTGATACCCTTGGTGATCGCGGTCGAGGTCGCACTGCAATATCCTTCGCTCTCAACCACGACCTGGCTGGCGGAAAAGCGTGACGGGCTGGAAAAACTCTTCGCCAGCCGGTTCTACGCGATCTGCGGCGCGATGGCTGTCTTGTTGTTCGGCTCGGTCTTGGTCCTCGGCAATGCCTATCAGGTGGCGCCGAGCCCAAAGACATCGGCCAGCGGCGCCCTCGCATTCGCCAGGGATCACCACCTCACGGGCAACGTGCTGAATTCCTACAATTTCGGCGGCACGCTGATCTTCCACGGCATCAAGACCTATATCGACGGCAGGACCGACCAGTTGTTCCTGGGCGGGTTCACGAAAACCGACGAGGCGACGGGGCACAGCGACGGGAAACCGTTGCTCGAGGCCCTGTTGAAGAAATACGCCATAGGCTGGGCACTCCTGACGGCCGACGACACCCGCATCCCCTTCTTCACGGAGTTGGGCTGGAAGCGGGCCTATGCCGACGACGACGCCGTGATCTACCTGCCCGGCGCCTGATCTACCGCGCTCCTGTGAAACCGGCTTCGCCAGCTTTCAAAGGGCGGTATCTGCCTTGACATGCATGTTGCAGTGCAGCAAACTTCTGCTGCAGAGCACAGTCCGTGAGCCCCACGAGCCACGACTACGACGGGGATCGCCGTATGAGCAGCATGTCAGGTTCCGCCGCACGACTGCCACGGGCCACGGCGTACGGACCGGCCGAATGAATTACAGACGCGATATCGATGGCCTGCGGGCCGTTGCGGTGCTGCCCGTCGTGCTCTTCCATTTCGGCGTGTCCGCCATTCCCGGCGGCTTCACGGGCGTTGACATCTTTTTCGTCATATCGGGCTATCTGATCAGCGGCAGCCTGCTCGACGATCTCGAGCGCGGCCAGTTCTCGATCGGCCGCTTCTACTGGCGCCGTGCGCGGCGCATCCTGCCGGCGCTGACCTTCGTCATCCTGCTGGCCAGCATCGCCGCCTGGTTCATTCTCCTGCCGTCGGACCTCCACGAATACAGCCTCAGCGTGATCGCGGCCTCGACCTTCTGGTCGAACATCTATTTCTGGAAGACGACCAACTATTTCTCCATCGACGCGGAACTGCGGCCACTGCTGCACACATGGTCGCTTTCGGTCGAGGAGCAGTATTATATTTTCGCGCCGATCCTGGTGTATCTGATCTACCGGTACGCCTCGAAGCGCTGGCTGACGATATTGCTGCCGATCGCCATCGGCAGTTTTGCCCTGGCGGTCATGGCAACCACGCTGGCGCCGACCGCCGGCTTCTACCTCCTGCCGACGCGCATCTGGGAACTGGCGCTGGGCGCCATTCTGATGCTGAAAAAACCGCCGGCGCTGGCCAGCCGTCCGCTGACGGAACTGATCGGCCTCGCCGGTTTTGGTCTGATCGCCTTCGGCTTTCTGACGATTTCGGAGAGCGACCCGTTTCCGGGCTACAATGCCCTGTTCCCCTGCATCGGAACGGCGCTGCTCATCTATGCGGGCCAGGCGCATGCCGACAGACCGGTGCCTGTTGCGACGCGCGTGCTTCAGTTCACTCCGCTGGTCTGGGTGGGGCTCATCTCCTATTCGCTCTATCTCGTTCACTGGCCGATCAATTCGTTCGTCCACTATCTCTCGCTGAAAGCCATCGGTGTGCCGACGATCATGGCGATGACGGTGGCGAGCGTCGCGCTGGCAACATTCTCGTGGAAATATGTCGAGCAACCCTTCCGCCGGAAAGGGGCCTTCACCGCCCCGCTGCCCATATTCGCCTTCTCGGCGACGGCGATCGTCCTGCTGTGCGTCGGCGGCGTGGCCGGTGTGCTGGGCAAGGGTTTTCCGCAACGGTTCCCGGACTTCTCGACGGAACGGGTCGTGGTGGGTGACTGGCGCAACGGCGTCTGTTTCAACGAGGGCGCGAACCGGATCGAGGACTGGAACCTCGCCGACTGCACCCGTACGCATGGCTTTGCCACCAACGTGCTGCTGTGGGGCGACTCCTTCGCCGCGCACTATGTGTCGGGGCTGGAGGCCAACGCTGAGAAGATCCAGGCCAATGTCATCCAGTACACCTATGCCGGCTGCCCACCCAACCTGAGCTACTTTTCCTACGCCCGGCCGGCCTGCACCCGCTTCAACGAACGGGCGCTGTCGATCATCCGCGAAGCCAACATCCAGGCCGTGATCCTGAGCGGCCGATGGACCGACTACCAGGCCAGGGGTTTTGAGGGCCTGCAGAAGACGATCGACCGGCTGCGTGACATGGGCATCAAGGTCTATGTCATCGGCCAGTCTCCGGAATTCATCGCCGACGTCCAGAAAATCGCCTTCTTCGCGAGACGGGATCATGTCGCCAACACATCCTGGCCAATGGCCATGGATCCGGACATCAACAAGCAGGTGCTGCCGTTTACCAAAGGGGCCACCTTCATCGACCCGCTGGCCTATCTCTGCGACACGGCCGGCTGTTCCTACGCCGACGCTGGCACCCGGCAATTTCTCTACTTCGACTACGGTCATTTCTCGTCAGCAGGCGCGACGCTCGCCATCTCGAAATACTGGCCAAGCTTTGCCGCCAGCAACAAAGTCGCGAAGGCGAAATAGAAATCGCGGACCAGCGCTGGGGGAACCGCGAAAGCGTCTGTTCAGGGATCGCTTTGCGATTGCCCGAAGGCCGAACCTCATGGTAACGAGGGCGCGCGCGGGTATGATGTAATGGTAGCCTGTCAGCTTCCCAAGCTGAACGCGCGGGTTCGATTCCCGCTACCCGCTCCAGCATATGCCGCAAGGGACTGCGCCTGATTTAGAGCCCGCCTGAAACTGACAGTTTTACAGGCGGCTTTTACAGCCCATGTTCTCTTTACGGCCTCACTGAGCCGAATCCTGCCGATGCAGCGAAGCTAAGCCTGGCCAACGCGCATCTGCTTCTTGAGGAGGAACCGGGCGAGGTTGCTGATGTTTCGCGGCGCCACCTTCTTGGGGAGATGCGCCAGCAGATCCCCGGACCTGGCGTCGTTCCGAAACCGCTCGGCCCACTCTTCGGTGCGGCTGTCTCGCTGTAACCGCAAATTCGTCGCAAGCTTCCCGCTGGGCATTTCAACCGACAACTGCCGGGCAACCGATGCGACGTAAGGTTGGGGGTCGTCCAGCAGATCTTCATAGAAGAAATGGTCGTAGGGCAGGTCGGCCAGACGCAAGTAGGCCTCCCAGAAGGCATAGCTCTGCTCGATCAGGAAATAGGCCTGGCAGATACCGGCGAAGTCGTATTGCGGAACCAGATCCGCGCCGTCCATCGTGCTTCGCCAACGGCCCGACGTCTTTGCCCGGCAATAGGAGATCGCCTGGCGAAGACGGTCCCGCCGCTCCAGCAGGACCAGACCCATGTCGTGGCGCCGGACGCATTCCGCGAGGAAGTCAGCTCCATATTTCGCCTGCGACCAGTGAAGGTGCCGTGGAAACAGCTTTACAGCGAACCTGCCATTTACGGTCCCGCCACGATCGATCACCGCGGACAGGAGTTCGTTCAAGGATTTCGGCTTGGACCCCAGCGTGTCCGTATCGAGCCATTCTGCCGATTGACCCAATATTCCGGTGCTGTTTGCCAGGCTGCCAAGCCATTCGGAGCCACTGCGGGCTTCGGTCAGTATCGCCACGCCTTTCATGCGTGCCGATTGCTCCTGGTCTGTAGACGTGCAACCGGTGTTACGGGATATGGTTCTGCTCCTTGCTGGCCGCTCGGCACGGTCACACCTCTATCTGACGGCAATTGAATTAGTAAGGTCTAATATGATTCGGTCAATTCAATCTTAGGCCAAGCGGCACGGACGATTCCGTCACGGTTGGGTGATCGGTGCCAAGCCGCGCACCGATTGCAACACGCAAGCCTTGGACCCTGCGCATCTGTGCAGAGACGACACCGGCCACGCTGCGGTGGCCGGCCTTTCGTCAATGGTCCGTCACAGCCAGACGCCGAGCCATACGCGCTCGCGCCAGCAACGGACATGGCGGCGCCCATGGCGCCAGTAGCTGCGGCAAACTCGTCTCCAGCCGCGGCGCCGTCCGCCATGGCGACGACGCCAGTGGCCATGATGGCCGTGATGCCAGCGACGATGGGAGACCTGCTCCACTTCGACCGCGTCATCGCCTTCGAAGACAGCCGCATCCGGCTTGTCCAGTTGATCCAGAATTCCGTTGCCTTGGGGAATACCGGCAACCGCGCGGCCGGGTCCGACAACTCCAGCAAACGCCACGGCCCCCGCAACGCCCAGCAGTCCAGTGAGAAACAACCGACGTTCCATCAAAACCTCCCGAGTTGTTGACCATCGGTACCTCGTTCCCTCGCCCAAAACGGGCTCCAGCGAGCATGCCGATTGGCCTGAACGCGCGACTGCACTTCTTGTTCCATCACCCCACTTCGCGCAGGATGAAATCGTGCAGCATCTTGGCGGCCGGCGACAGCGCGCGGTTCCTGACCGTGATCAGGCTGTAGGGCCTGACCTCGATGTCGAATTCTGTCTGGACGACATCGATGGCGCCGGCGAGCCCGTCGGGATTCTGGATGAATTTCGCCACCTGCACCGAAACCGGCGCGATGGCGTCGGATTGCGCGACCATGACCAACGTGAGCAGCAGCGAAGAGGTGTTGAGGATGCGGTCCGGCAGCGCGATGTTGCGGTTGAGGAAATTGCTCTCCATCGCCTGGCGCAGGGGGGAGCCACCCGACTGGAAGACCCAGTCATAGGCTGCGGTGTCTTCCAGCCGCACCACACGGCCCCTGGTGAGCGGGTGGCCACGGCGCACGATCAGGCAGGCCTTCTCGACGCCGATCACACGTGATTCGAACAGCCGCGGATTGAGGTCGTCGGGGATGCGCGCAATGATGAAATCATGGCGTGTGGCGATCAGTTCGCGCGCCAGCACATTGGAGGTCTCGACCTGCATGGTGATCTCGATGCGCGGATAGATGCGGCGGATTTCGCGAATCGCCGGCACCGCCAGCTCGATCGCCGGCGCCGTCACGGCGCCGAGAAACACGGAACCGCCCTTGCCTGCCTTGAGCTCGGAAATCTCGCGGTCGACCTCGCGCATCTCCAGCAGGATCGAGCGTGCACGCCTGGCCAGCGCCTTGCCGTAGGGCGTCAGCGTGATGCCGCGCGGCAGCCGCTCGCACAGCTTGACCTCGAGCACCGCCTCCATCTCGGCGATCATGCGCGATGCCGCCGGCTGCGAAATGTTCATGACCTGCGCCGCCGCGCTCACCCGGCCGTGGTCGTCGAGCGCGACGATCATGCGCATGTGACGCAGGCTGAGACCACTGCGCAGCAGGGTTTCGCCATCGCCCGGAGTCTCATCGTAACCATTTGAAACCCCAGTCGGATTCCGTAACGCCGCCATGGTTTTTCCCCGCCTCAGCTCGCGACCCTCTGGCATTTGCCAGCAAGTCGCCACGGCTCATAACATATACCACTTGCGGTATAGCAACCATCAAAGATCGCATTTGACAGTTATGGCAAAAGGGTCGCAACTTTACGGCGCTTCGAGACGTGACGGTCGCCGACGACAAAAAATCGTATCGATTGAAATCAGCGCCTCGGGGCCATGGGAGGATACCGGAGATCGATATGACGGCAGCAGTGCCTTGGCGCTTCTGCACGATTGCGCGGCCCGCGACCCCCGGGGTGCCGCGTCCATCAACCAGGGAGAGTTATGTGAAAATCATCAAGACACTGGCCGCAGTCGCGGCGCTTGGCATCGCTGCCATGACCTATTCGGCGCACGCAGCCGACAAGGGTCTTGTCGGCGTGCTGATGCCGACCAAGACTTCGCAGCGCTGGATCAACGACGGCGATGCCGTCAAGTCCCAGCTCGAGGCTCTCGGCTACACCGTTGACCTGCAGTATGCGCAGGACGACATCCCCAACCAGCTCAGCCAGCTGGAAAACGAAATCACCAAGGGCCGAAGGCGCTGATCATCGCCTCGATCGACGGCACCACGCTCTCGGATGCGCTGCAGAAGGCCGCTGACGCCGGCGTCGTCGTCGTCGCCTATGACCGCCTGATCAAGAAGACCGCCAATGTCGACTACTACACCACCTTCGACAATTTCGGCGTCGGCGTGATCCAGGCGAATTCGCTGGTCAAGGGCCTCAAGGAGCGCTTCCCGAACACCAAGCCGTGGAACGTCGAACTGTTCGGCGGCTCGCCCGACGACAACAACGCCTTCTTCTTCTACAATGGTGCGATCTCCGTCCTGCAGCCGCTGATCGACGACGGCTCGATCAAGATCAAGTCCGGCCAGATGGGCATGGACAAGGTCGGCACGCTGCGCTGGCTGGCGGCAACCGCCCAGGCCCGCATGGACAACCTGCTCTCCGCCAACTACTCGGACGGCAGCCGCGTCGACGGCGTTCTGTCGCCCTATGACGGCCTGTCGCGTGGTATCACCGCCTCGCTGCGCGCCGTTGGCTACGGCACGGCCGCTCAGCCCTGGCCGATCGTGACCGGCCAGGACGCCGAGACCGCCTCGGTCAAGCTGATCATCACGGGCGAGCAGTACTCGACCGTGTTCAAGGACACCCGCGACCTGGCCAAGGCTACCGTCGGTCTGGTTGACAAGGTGCTGTCGGGCGGCAAGCCCGACGGCCTCGACACCAAGACCTACAACAACGACGTCAAGGTCGTTCCCTCGATCCTGCTGACGCCGCACGAGGTCGACAAGTCGAACTACCAGAAGCTGGTCGTCGACTCCGGCTACATCAAGGCCGAAGACCTGAAGTAATCTCGGTTACAAAGACAGGGGTCCTGCGCAATGCAGGGCCCCTTTCCGTTCACGAGCGACCCCGGTATTGTTTCTGCCGGCCTCGGAGGAGCTTGCCCTGATGACGACGATTTTGGAGATGCGCGACATCACCAAGACGTTCCCCGGCGTGAAGGCGCTGTCGAACGTCAACCTCAGCGTCGAGGAAGGCGAGATCCACGCCGTGGTCGGCGAGAACGGCGCCGGCAAATCGACGCTGATGAAGGTGCTGTCGGGCGTCTATCCCTCCGGCACCTATGACGGCCAGATCATTTTTCAGGGCCAGGAGTGCCAGTTCAAAGGCATCCAGGACAGCGAACACAAGGGCATTGTCATCATCCACCAGGAACTTGCGCTGGTGCCGATGCTGTCGATCGCCGAAAATATCTTCCTCGGCAACGAGCACGCCAAATACGGCGTCATCGACTGGGACGCCAACGAGCAGCGCACCAGCGCGCTGTTGAAAAAGGTGGGCCTCAAGGAAGACCCCAAGACGCTGATCACCAATATCGGCGTCGGCAAGCAGCAGCTGGTCGAGATCGCCAAGGCGCTCAGCAAGGAAGTCAAGCTGCTGATCCTCGACGAGCCGACGGCGTCGCTCAGCGAAAAGGACAGCCAGGCGCTGCTCGACCTGCTGCTCGAATTCAAGCGCCAAGGCATGACCTCGATCCTGATCTCGCACAAGCTCAACGAGATCAACCGGGTCGCCGACAAGGTCACCGTCATTCGTGACGGGCGCACCATCGAGACGCTGGCCAAGAAGGACATCTCGGAAGACCGCATCATCACCTCGATGGTCGGCCGCTCACTGGACGACCGCTATCCGCCGCGCGAGCCTCACATCGGCGAGGTCGTGTTCGAGGTGAAGAACTGGTCGGTCCATCACCCGATCCACGCCGAGCGGCAGGTGATCAAAGGCATCGACATCAATGTGCGCAAGGGCGAGGTGGTCGGCATTGCCGGGCTGATGGGCGCCGGACGCACCGAATTCGCCATGAGCCTGTTTGGCCGCTCCTACGGCCGCCGCATCACCGGCGAGGTGCTGCTCAAGGGCAAGCCCGTCGATGTCTCCTCGGTGAGCAAGGCGGTCCAACACGGCATCGCCTACGTGACCGAGGATCGCAAGACCTACGGCCTCAACCTCATCGACCATATCAAGCACAACATCACGCTCGCCAATCTCGGCGGCGTCTCGCGCCACAGTGTCATCGACGACATGCGCGAGCTTGCCGTTGCCAACGACTATCGCAAGAGGACCAATATCCGCGCTTCCAGCGTCTATCAGTTGACCGGCAATCTTTCCGGCGGCAACCAGCAGAAGGTGGTGCTGTCGAAGTGGCTGTTCGCCGACCCGGACGTGCTGATCCTCGACGAGCCGACGCGCGGCATCGATGTCGGCGCCAAGTACGAAATCTACACGATCATCGCGCGTCTTGCCTCGGAGGGTAAGGCGATCGTGGTCATCTCGTCGGAAATGCCGGAATTGCTCGGCATCACCGACCGCATCTACGTCATGAACGAAGGCCGCATCGTCGGCGAAATGCCGGCGGCGGACGCAAGCCAGGAAAAAATAATGCGCGCCATCGTTCGGGGAGAAGGAAAAGCAGCATGAGCACCGAGAGCGCCCCCGCCCCGCAGGGCAATGTCGCCGAAGAGCAGCGTCCACGCATCGCCGTCTCGGCGCTGACAACGAACCTGCGCGAATACGGTCTGATCATCGCGCTGATCGTCATCATGCTGTTCTTCCAGTTCACCACGTCGGGAACGCTGTTCAAGCCGGTGAACCTCAGCAATCTGGTGCAGCAGAACTCCTTCATCATCGTGATGGCGCTGGGCATGCTGCTGGTCATCGTTTCCGGCTATATCGATCTCAGCGTCGGATCGGTCGCCGGTTTCATCGGCGCGCTGGCGGCGAACATGATGGTCATCTGGCAGCTCGGACCGCTCAGCAATCCGCTGGTGGTTTCGATCGTCTGCCTGGTCGTGGGTGGCCTGATCGGCGCGGCACAAGGCTATTGGATCGCCTATCACCGAATACCGAGCTTCATCGTCACGCTGGCCGGCATGCTGATCTTCCGCGGCATCTGTCAGGCGCTGCTGGGCGGCGGCTCCTCGGTCGGTCCGCTTCCCGACGACTTCAAAATGCTCAGCTCCGGCTTCATCCCTGACGTGATCGGCCCGCTGACACTGATCCCGCCGACGGTGAATGCGGCCGGCAAGACCATCATGGGCAGCGGCCTGACGCTGCACATGACCACGATCGTGCTCGGCCTGATCGCCGTGGTGGCCTATGCCTATTTCGGAGTGAGGACGCGACGCAAGCGCGAACGCCACGGCTATGAGGCCGAGCCCTTCCCGCTGTTCATCGTCAAGACGCTGGTCGCCAGCGCGCTGGCGCTGTTCCTGGTCTATGAGTTCGCCAGCTACCGGGGCCTGCCGGTGGTGCTGCTCGTTATGGGCGTGCTGATCTCACTGTTCGTCTTCGTCACCAAGCGCATGACCATCGGCCGCCGCATCTACGCGATGGGCGGCAATCCCAAGGCGGCACAGCTGTCGGGCATCAACACCGAGCGGCTGACGTTGATGGTGTTCGTCAACATGGGCGTGCTGTCGGCGCTCGGCGGCCTGATCATCGCGGCTCGTCTCGGCCAGGCCGTGCCGGCGGCGGGCCTGGGCTCGGAGCTCGATGTCATCGCTGCCGTCTTCATCGGCGGCGCCTCGGCGATGGGCGGCGTCGGCCAGGTCATCGGCGCGGTGGTCGGCGGCTTCATCATGGGCGTGATGAACAACGGCATGTCGATCATGGGCGTCAATGTCGACTGGCAGCAGGTGGTCAAAGGCCTGGTTCTGCTCGGCGCCGTCATCTTCGACGTCTACAACAAGAACAAGGCCTGACAGGAGCAATTCCAGGAAAAGTGCATCGCGGTTTTCCCACAAGAATTGCGTAGAAACAAAATACTTGGAGCGGGTCGAACCGCTCCGGCGAGGCAACGAGGAAGGCATACGGGTCTAGATCGCGATGCTGCCGGCAAATAGTCGGCATCAAGAAGTCCCCCCGGGGATCAAGCCCGCGAGCGCAATCCGGACGAAGAATTTCACCCGTGGCGCGGCGAGGTCCGAGCCGCGCAGGTTGGGGTTTGCCAAGAGGCAACCAGGCCAAGACACATGAGAGAGGATTGATCATGCTGATCTCGCAGATTCTCGACGACGCAGAGACCATCCGTGTCGTTGCCCGCAGCGGCGGCAAGACCCGGATCATCAATGGCGCCCGCAGCGTCTACTCGCTGGCGATGGAGGCTGCCCGCACCGGCGTCGGCCTCATCGCGCTGATCGAGCGCAAGGGACTTGGCGAGACGGTCGATCTCGACGCCGCCTACAAGAAGGGGCGGCTGTTGTCGCCGATCAACCATCCCGATCCGGCGCATCTGCATCTCACAGGCACCGGGCTGACGCATCTCGGCTCGGCGGCGACGCGCGATTCCATGCACAAGAAGCTCAGCGCCGATGGCGAGGAGCAACTCACCGATTCCATGAAGATGTTCCGCATGGGCCTGGAAGGCGGCAAACCCGCCAAAGGCCAGGTCGGCGTACAGCCGGAATGGTTCTACAAGGGCAACGGCACGATGGCCGTGGCGCCGGGTGCCGCACTCCTGTCACCGGCCTTCGCCAAGGACGCCGGCGAGGAACCCGAGGTCGCCGGCATCTATGTCATCGGCGATGACGGCGCCCCCTTCCGTGTCGGCTTCACGCTGTCGAACGAATTTTCCGACCATGTGACCGAGCGCGTGAATTATCTCTTCCTCGCCCATTCCAAGCTGCGCAATGCCTCGTTCGGACCGGAGATCCTGATCGGCGACCTGCCTCCCGACATCCGCGGCACGTCGCGCATCGTGCGTGACGGCAACACGCTGTGGGAAAAGCCGTTCCTGTCGGGCGAAGCGAACATGTCGCACACCATCGCCAATCTCGAACATCATCACTTCAAATATTCGGCGTTCCGCCAGCCGGGCGACGTGCACGTGCATATGTTCGGTACGGCGACACTGTCGTTTGCCGACGGCGTCAAGACCGAGGCCGGCGATGTGTTCGAGATCGAGGCCGGGGATTTCGGCCTGCCGCTGCGCAATCCGCTCGAGATTGAGCAACCGGTAAAGGTGGCGGTCAAGGCGCTGTGACAAAGGGCTAGAATTCGGGGGAAGGAAATGAACCGGATACGGCTTAGTATCGTGTTCACTGGCTTGGCGCTTGCCTTTGCCTGTTCCTCCTTGATGGCCTACGGCGCGGAGCGCTGCAGTCCGAAATCCTATCATGACGCCCGATCGGCAATGACGAGCCGGCTTCTGGCCGCCGGTTACTCGAAGACGCAAGTGAACTTTCTGATGAGCAATGCGGATCGCATGACTTCCGCGCTACGCGCCGACAAACTCGACGGGAATGCCAAGGCCTGCGGCATCGACTCCGCTAAAGCCTATGTTCTCGGATGCCTCGACAAGCAATTGTTCCCCGTGAAGTCCCGCACAAGCGCGTCGCTCGACGACGAGAAACAAACCAAAGGATTTTGGGGCAGGAAGCGCCTGACCGTACGCGAACTCCTCTTTATCGGTGAGTTCCATGGCTGCCTTGGCGCCGCGAGAGAATCTTCTTTCGCGACTGATCGCGGGAACATCCGGATAGCGGCCTCAGCGCGCGGCGCGGAAATGCTTGGAGAGCTTAAGACCCTGGGCCTGGTAATTGGAGCCGAGATCGGTGCCGTAGAGCGCCTGCGGCCGCTTCAGCATATGCTCGTAGACCAGCCGGCCGACGATCTGGCCATGGTCGAGGATGAACGGCACTTCGTGGCTGCGCACTTCGAGCACCGCTCGGCTGCCGGTGCCGCCGGACGCCGAATGGCCGAAGCCCGGATCGAAAAACCCGGCATAGTGGACGCGGAACTCGCCGACCAGCGGATCGAAGGGCGTCATCTCGGCCGCATAGAGCGGCGGCACATGCACCGCTTCCTGGCTGACGAGGATGTAGAATTCGTCGGGATCGAGCACCAGCTCGCCGGCGCCGCTCTTGTGGATCGGTTCCCAGAAATCGACGACCTCTTGTGCCGCACGCTTGTCGACATCGACGAGGCCGGTGTGATGCTTGCCGCGATAGCCGACCAGCCCGTCACTGTCGCCATTGAGGTCGATCGACAGCGCGATGCCGCCGCCCGAAATATTCGGCGGCTCGGTGGCGACCAGCATCTCGGCGCGGTGCAGGTCATGCAACTCCGCCTCTGACAGCAGCGCGTTGCCGGTGCGGAAGCGTATCTGCGACAGGCGCGAGCCGGTGCGCACGACGATCGGGAAGGTGCGCGGGCTGACTTCCAGGTAGAGCGGACCGTTGTAGCCGGCGGCGATCTTGTCGAACTCGTGGCCGCGATCGGTCATGACGCGGGTGAAGATGTCGAGCCGTCCGGTCGAGCTCTTCGGATTGGCGGAGGCCGAAATCTCGGCCGGCAATGCCAGGCTTTCGAGCAGCGGCACGATGTAGACGCAGCCGGTTTCCAGCACCGCGCCTTCGGCAAGATTGATCTCGTGCAGCTTCAGCCGATCGAGCTTTTCCGAAACCTTGTGGTTGGGGCCGGGCAGGAAGGAGGCCCGCACCCGCCAGGCCTTGTCGCCGAGCCTCAGATCCAGGCTTGCCGGCTGGATCTGGTCGGTATCGAGCGCGCGCGCCGACTTCAGCGCACCGGACTGGAACAGCGCCGAAATGTCCTGATCGGGAAGAATGCCTGTCTGCCGCAAGGCTACGCTCCTTAGTCGCTGGTACAAACCTCTTAATGAAGCCGGCAATTGACGCAAGCGCGGCGCGGGTCTAAAGGGTCGTTATCCCGTGGTGATTTGGCCGGTCGGCTTGCAGCCACGTTAAACAAGTCGCTAAAGGACCGTTGGCCGCGAGGCCGTATGGACCGGTTGCGACTTTCGCGGCCGGTTTTTTTGTGTCTGGAACAAAGCAATGAGCAGCAAGAAGCGCAACTGGAAGCCTCAGACAGCCCTCGTGCATGGCGGAACCCTGCGTTCCCAATTCGGCGAGACCTCCGAAGCGATGTACCTGACCCAGGGCTACGTCTACGAAACGGCACAGGCCGCGGAAGCCCGTTTCAAGGGCGAGGAGCCCGGCTTCATCTATTCGCGCTACGCCAATCCGACCGTCGACATGTTCGAAAAGCGCATGTGCGCGCTCGAAGGCGCCGAGGACGCGCGCGCCACGGCATCCGGCATGGCCGCGGTGACGGCGGCCATGCTGTGCAGCGTCAAGGCCGGTGACCATATCGTGGCGGCGCGCGCGCTGTTCGGCTCCTGCCGCTGGGTGGTCGAGACGCTGGCGCCCCGCTACGGCATCGAGGCGACGCTGGTCGACGGCACCGACATCGCCAACTGGGAAAAGGCGGTGAGGCCCAACACCAAGCTGTTCTTCCTGGAAAGCCCGACCAACCCGACGCTGGAAGTGGTCGACATCGCCGCCGTCGCCTCGCTGGCCAACTCGATCGGCGCGCGGCTTGTCGTCGACAATGTCTTCGCCACGCCTCTGCAGCAGAAGCCTTTGCAGCTTGGCGCGCATATCGTCGTCTATTCGGCGACCAAGCACATCGATGGCCAGGGCCGCTGTCTCGGCGGCGTCATCCTGTCCGACAAGAAGTGGATCGACGAGAATTTGCACGACTATTTCCGCCACACCGGCCCCAGCCTGTCGCCATTCAACGCCTGGACATTGCTGAAGGGCCTGGAAACGCTGCCGCTGCGCGTGCGCCAGCAGACGGAAAGCGCCGGCAAGATCGCCGACTTCCTCGCCGAGCAGCCGCAGATCGCCCGCGTCATCTATCCCGGCCGCGCCGACCACCCGCAGGCCGATATCGTCAAGAAGCAGATGTCGGGTGGTTCGACGCTGATCTGCCTCGACGTCAAGGGCGGCAAGCAGGCGGCCTTCGCCTTGCAGAACGCGCTCGACATCGTGCTTATCTCGAACAATCTCGGCGATGCCAAGAGCCTGATCACCCATCCGGCGACGACGACGCACAAGAATTTGAGCGACGAGGCCCGCGCCGAACTCGGCATCGGGCCTGGCACGCTCAGGCTGTCGGTCGGTCTGGAGGACACCGACGATCTTCTGGAGGATATCGCACAGGCGCTGAAGGCCGCGAAATAGAACCAGTCGAAGCAGCGTCGCCCGCGCTGAAGCTAGGCGCGCGACGGCGTCTCTTCCAGTTCGGCGGCCTTGGTGCCGATGGTCATCGCGTTGCCGCGCCAGTCGACAGCGCCACCGAGCCAGCCGCGGGCCCACATGGCTGGAATCATCAAGTCCCGCGCCATCATCGCCGCGACCGTGCGCGGCGACAGGTGCCAGCCCTTGGACCAGGCCAGGGCGCATTCCGGAAGGTAGAAGGCCGCCAGCACGGCGATGGCCGTCAGCGGCAGGCTGACGCCGGCACTTGCCGCCGCAACCAGTGCAAGCACCAGCGGCACCACAGCGCCGGTCAGGATTTCGGGCGCGAAGAACAGCGGGAAGGTAACGCGGCGCAGGCGCGCCCAGCGGGCCTGGCGCGACCAGATCACGCCAAGCCTGCGCCGGCCGAGCGGCTGCTCGAAGGGCGCGGCGACGAGATTGACGCGCAGGCCGAGGCTGTTCACCAGCTTGGTCGCGGCGGCGTCCTCGGCGATTTCGGCGGCCAGCGCACGGATGCCGCCATTGGCATCCAGCATCGGCTTGTTCCACAACATGCTCTTGCCCTGGGCAAAGCCGAGGCCGAGCGCTTCGCCGGCATACTGCCACCGGGCCTGCAGCGTGTTGAGGAAGGCGCATTCGACCTCGGCCCAGAAGCCATCCGGCCGCGAACCGATCGGTGTCGAGCAGACAAGGCCGGTATCCGTCCGCCACGCCGCCATCAGATGCTGGATGTAGTCTCTCGGCATCAGCACGTTGGAGTCGGCCAGGACGACCCAGTTGTGCCGCGCGGCCTCCCAGCCCTTGACGCAATTGTTGAGCTTGGGATTGGCACTGACGCGATCGTCGCCGATCAACAGCCGGGCCGGCACTTTTGGAAAGCAGCCAATGGCGGCACGGATCAACCTGACCACGGGGTCGTCGGCTTGGGCAACGCAGAAGATCAACTCGTAGCGCGGCCAGTCGAGCGAGAAGGCGCGTTCCAGCGTCTCCTGCGTGAACGGCTCGACGCCGCGCGACGGTACGATAATCGACACCGGCGGCGATTTGCCGGCCAGCCGTGCGATCGTGGTGCGCCTTTTCAGCTGTGAAGCGGCGAGCAGGATGCTTGCAGCGTTTGAAAGGATAAGAGCAGTCGAAAGCGAGGCGGCTATGAGAGTGAGTTCCATCGAGATCTGGTCACTCCAGAAGAGACGGCTCGCATCGTGGCCGTTTTCAACAGTTCGACAGAGCGCCGAGTCGCCCGGTGCGTGTACACCACCATTGTCGTGTGTCACTTAAATGACATTCTTTGCCGGCACCTGCCTTTCAAGACCAGGCGCGACAAGACGCGCACGTTGACCTGCTCGCCAGGAGCGCCGAAAGGTATCGGATTGTTTTGGAGCCGCTTATGTACCGCGCCGTCACGCGCAACATCGAAGTGCAGGTCAGGCCGTTTTACCTCGAGGACCGCTCTGATCCTTCCGAGAACCGCTATGTCTGGGGCTATCAGATAACGATCGACAACCAGTCGGACGAATTCGTGCAGCTTATGTCGCGTTATTGGCACATCACCGACGGTGCCGGCCGGGTCGAGGAAGTGCGCGGCCCCGGCGTCGTCGGCGACCAGCCCGAACTCAATCCCGGCGACAGCTATCAATACACGTCCGGCTGTCCGCTCTCGACGCCGTCAGGCATCATGGTCGGGCGCTATACGATGCGCAACAAGCGGGGCGAGACTTTCGATATCGCCATCCCGGCGTTTTCGCTGGATCTGCCGGGGACGAGGCGGACGGTGAATTGAAATAGTCTGGCGATTAGCGAAGTCCTCCCCGACAGCGTCTTTCTCCCCGTCGCTATACGGGGAGAAATGCCCGGCAGGGCAATGAGGGGCGGCGCCGAGCCCAGAAGATTATCTCCCATGCACGACAACGTCTGAGTGGTCCACGCACGGCTATTCGCCAAAGTTCGCGCTGCCCCTCATCCACCCTTCGGGCGTTCGTCGTTTGAAAAGCCAAGCAATTGGCTTTTCATCCGCCGTGCGGACCACTCCTCACCTCCCCGTGAACGGGGAGAGGAAGCTTCGTCATTGCGCCGCGAATTCCGCCGGATCGAAGTCGTACTGCGTCGAGCAGAATTCGCAGGCGACGTGGATGCCGCCATCCTCGGTGCTGTCCTTGATCTCCTGCGCGGAAAAACCCTCGAGGATACCGCGGATCTTGTCGCGCGAGCATGAGCACTGGTCGGCGACGGGGACGCCGCCGAAGACGCGCACGCCATGCTCGTGAAACAGGCGATAGAGCAGCCGCTCGGCGCCGATCGTCGGATCGATCAGCTCGGTCGGCTCGATGGTGCCGAGCAGCGCCAGCAGCTCCTGCCAGGAATTGTCGGCCGGATCGTGGATCTCCTCGCGCGGATCGCCATCGCCGCCGGGCAGGTCCGGAACGCGCATGCGCTCGGGTGACTGCGGCAGGAACTGCGCCAGGATGCCACCGGCGCGCCACTGTTCGCGCGCGCCGCCAGGACCCGGCGTCAACAGCTTGGCAACCGAGAGCCGGATATCCGTCGGGATCTGTTCCGACTGGCGGAAATAGGTGCGCGCCGCGTCCTCCAGCGTTTCGCCGTCGAGCTGGACGATGCCCTGATAGCGTTGCGTATGGGCGCCCTGGTCGATGGTCAGCGCCAGCACGCCGCTACCGAGCAGCGTCTGCTGGGACGTTTCGCCCGCCGAGACCAAAGCCTCCAGCCGGTCGGCGTCAAAGCGTGCATAGGCGCGCAACGCCGAGGGCGTGGAGAAATCCGCCACCAGCATGTCAACCGGCCCGTCGGTGCGGGTCTGCAGGATGAACTTGCCCTCGAATTTGAGCGAGGTGCCGAGCAGCACCGTCAGCACACAGGCTTCCGCCAGCAGACGGGCAACCGGCTCGGGATAGTCGTGGCGGCTGAGGATGGCGTCGAGCATCGGCCCGAGCTGCACGGTGCGGCCGCGCACGTCGAGCGGGCCGACCTCGAACGGCACGACATGATCGTCGCCAGCATAGCCGAACTCGCCGAGTTTGGGGTGATGTTCAGTCACTTGATGCGTTTCCAACATGACAAAGCTCCAGGGCGCGGCCATGCGACCCGGAGAGGCACATGCGTCCAAACGCGCTTGATTTGCGTGATGCGGCGCAGATAGGCATCGCGCGCCCGCAGATCAAGCGCCCAGACACTTCAAGCGCCCCGACATCTCAAGCCCCAAGACATCTCAAGCCCCAAGACATCTCAAGCACCAAGACACCAGGCAAGCACCGCCTTCTGGGCGTGGAGCCGGTTCTCGGCCTCGTCGAAGACCACCGAATGCGGGCCGTCGATGACTTCGTCCGTCACTTCCTCGCCGCGATGCGCCGGCAGGCAGTGCATGAACAGCGCATCCGGCTTGGCATGCGCCATCAGCTTGGCATTGACCTGGTAAGGCGAAAACACGTTGTGACCGCGGGCGCGATGCTCCTGGCCCATCGACACCCAGCAATCGGTGACGATGCAGTCGGCCTGGTCGACGGCTTCCTCGGGCGAGCGGGTGAAATGCAGCTTGCCGCCATGCGCCTTGGACCAGTCGATATGCTTCTGCGCCGGCTCGCTGCCTTCGGGCACGGCGACGTTGAGGTTGAAGCGGAACCGCGCCGAGGCTTCGAGCAGCGAATGCAGCACATTGTTGCCGTCGCCGGTCCAGGCGATGGTCTTGCCGGCCACCGGACCGCGATGCTCCTCGAAGGTCATGATGTCGGCCATCAGCTGGCAGGGATGGGTGTCGTCCGTCAGCCCGTTGATCACCGGAACGGTGGCATTCTCGGTCAGTTCCAGCAGTCGCTCATGCGAGGTGGTGCGGATCATGATGGCATCGACATAGCGCGACAGCACCTTGGCGGTGTCGGCGATGGTTTCGGAGCGGCCGAGCTGCATTTCGGTGCCGGTCAGCATGATGGTCTCGCCGCCAAGCTGGCGCATGCCGACGTCGAAGGAGACGCGTGTGCGCGTCGATGGCTTGTCGAAGATCATCGCCAGCACCTTGCCGTCGAGCGGCCTGGTGCGCTCGCCGGCCTTGAGGCGTGCCTTTCGCACCACCGCGTCGTCCAGCATGAAGCGCAGGTCGCCCTCGGAAACGGTGGAGAGATCGGTAAAATGGCGAACTGACATCAGCAATATTCCGGAATTACTTCGCGGCGGCCGCGGCGATGGCATCCGCCAGGCCTTTGGCACCAGCGCGGATGCGGTTGAGCGCTTCGTGGATCTCGGCGTCGGTGACGGTGAGCGGCGGCAACAGTCGAATGACGTTGTCGCCGGCCGGAACCGTCAGCAAATGCTGGTCGCGCAGCGCCATGTTCACCTTGGTGTTGGGCATGGCGCATTTGAGGCCAAGCATCAGGCCGGTGCCCCTGATGCCTTCGATGACATCGGGAAACTCGTCGGCGACCGCCGCCAGGCCTTGCTTCATCAGCAATGCCTTGCGCTGGACGTCTTCGAGGAAGCCGTCTTCCAGCACCACATCGAGCACGGCGTTGCCGACCGCCATCGCCAGCGGGTTGCCGCCGAAGGTGGTGCCGTGCACGCCCGACGTCATGCCGACCACGGCCTCGTCGGTGGCCAGGCAGGCGCCCATCGGGAAGCCGCCGCCAATGCCCTTGGCGATCGCCATGATGTCGGGTGTGACACCCGTCCACTCATGCGCAAACAACTTGCCGGTGCGGCCGATGCCGCACTGGACCTCGTCGAAGATCAACAGCAGGCCGTGCTGGTCGCAGAGCTGGCGCAGCCGCTTCAGGGACTGTGTCGGCACCGGGCGGATGCCGCCCTCGCCCTGCACCGGCTCGATCAGGATCGCGGCGGTTTCCGGCGTGATCGCCTTCTCGGCGGCATCGATGTCGTCGAAGCCGACCTGGTCGAAGCCTTCGACCTTGGGGCCGAAGCCTTCGAGGTATTTGTATTGGCCACCGGCCGCGATGGTCGCCAGCGTGCGGCCGTGGAAGGCACCTTCGAAGGTGATGACGCGGAAGCGCTCGGGATGGCCTTTGACGAAGTGGTAGCGCCGCGCCGTCTTGATCGCGCATTCCAGCGCTTCGGCGCCGGAATTGGTGAAGAACACCTTGTCGGCGAAGGTGGCATCGGCCAGACGCTCGCCAAGCCGGCTCTGCCCCGGAATCTCGTAGAGATTGGAGACGTGCCAGAGTTTTGCCGCCTGCTCGGTGAGAGCCGCGACCAGATGCGGATGGCTGTGGCCGAGCGAATTGACCGCGATACCGCCGGCGAAATCGAGATATCGCTCGCCCTTGTCGGTAACCAGCCAGGTGCCTTCCCCGTGGTCGAAGGCCAGGGGTGCGCGAGCAAAGGTCTCGTAAAGCGCCGAACCGCTCATTATATGCGTCTCCGGTACCGGAAAATCAAAAAAGCCGCCAAAGCGGCGGCCTTGTGCGGCTTATCGTGTTTTTCGGCCATGAAGTCAACGAAAACGTCACGTAGTGGCGCGCAATAAGCCCCCTAACTCGACGCCGGCTCATGAGCGACCGGGCAAGTTGGGGAAAACCGAAAAAACCGATTCGTGTTGCACTTGGAACTCTGTCACCGAGTCAGCGCATAAGGTAATTGTAGTCGAGAAATAACTAGATTTCGTGCGGCGGACCTAATCACCAGATATATGTGGTGTCTGCCCCAGCAAGGTTGCTGGGTCGGGAAGGGATTCCGATTGCGCACGCTTAGCAGGAGCGCGGTCTCATGAACTGGACTGACGAGCGGGTTGAACTTCTCAGGAAACTGTGGTCGGAGGGTCTGAGCGCAAGCCAGATTGCTGCCCAGCTTGGAGGGGTGAGCCGCAATGCCGTCATCGGCAAGGTGCATCGGCTGAAGCTGTCGGGCCGCGGCCGCGCAACGGCGACGCCGGCACGCCAGAAGAAGACGGCTCAGGGATCGACCGTTCAGAAATCGGTGGCGCGCGCCGCAAGCACGGCACGCCACGTCACGACTTCGATCGGTGCAACGGCCCTGCAGACCCAGTTTGATGCCGAGCCAGTCGCGCGCCATCATTATATCCGTCCGGTCGAAAATGTGGTGGTACCGATCTCACGGCATCTGCAGCTAGTCGAATTGACCGAGCGCACCTGCAAATGGCCGAACGGCGATCCGCTGTCGGAGGACTTCAATTTCTGCGGCAACGAGGCCGCCGAAACCGGTCCGTATTGCAAATACCACGCCCGCGTAGCCTTCCAGCCGGCAGCGGAGCGGAGGCGCAATCGCTGAGGGGAATAGGGCAGTAAGGCAGTAGGGCAATATGTTTTAGACGGCTGATGAGCGCCTTGTCTTAACCTACTGCCCTACTGCCCTACTGCCCTACTGCCCTACTGCCCTACCCTCACAGCCACCCATTCTTGCGGAACCGCCAGTAGAGAAACGAGCAGATCAGCGCGATCGTGGTCAGCACAATCGGGTAGCCATACTCCATCTTCAGTTCGGGCATGTCGGTGAAGTTCATGCCGTAGATGCCGGCGAATGCCGTCGGCACGGCCAGAATGGCGGCCCAGGAGGCGAGTTTCTTCGAGATCGCCGTTTCCTGGCTCTGACCGACCAGTAGGCTCGCCTCGAAGGCAAATGCCAGCACTTCGCGCAAACTGTCGATCTTTTCCTGGACGGTGCGGATGTGGTCGGTCACATCACGAAACAGCGGATGCATGGCGGTGTGGATCTGCGGCAGGTCGGCGCTGGTCAACCGGCGGCAGACCTCCACCAGCGGAAGCGCTGCATTGCGCAGGCGCAGGAGATCGCGGCGCAGCATATAGAGCCGTTCGATGTCGGGGCCGGTCATCGGCTTCAAAAGGACCTTGTCCTCGATCGCCTCGACCTCGTCCTCGATCTGTTCGAGCACGGGCATGTAATTGTCGACGATGAAGTCGAGAATGGCGTAGAGGACGAAATCCTCGCCCTTGGCCAGCGAATGCGGGCAGCTTTCCCAATGCTGACGCACGGCGGCGTAGGAGGTCGACGGGCCGTGCCTGACGCTGACGATGTAGCCCGAGCCGACGAACAGATGCGTCTCGCCGAAAGTCACCCGTCCTTCGATCAGCTGCGCGGTGCGAGCGACGATGAACAGCGCGTCGCCATATTGCTCGATCTTCGGCCGCTGGTGCGGATGCTCGGCGTCCTCGATCGCCAGCTCATGCAGATGGAACTGCGCCTTGACGCGCAGCAGGAGCTCGCGGTCAGGTTCGAGCAGCCCGATCCAGACGACGTGTCCCGATTTCTTGGCCCATTCGCCGGCTTCCTCGATCGGAATGTCGGCGATACGCTTACCGGCCGTGTAGACACTGGAGGCAATGATGCCTGATGTCGGCGCCGCGGGCTTGAACTCTCGGACATATTCCATCGTAGCCTCCGGAAAGCAGGGCCTTTATCAAGGCCTGAGAAGCTTAACGCCGGGATAGTTTAGCGCAATATGATCTGGCGTTCGAGAGGAACGTTCATTTCGCCGTCAGCGTCGCTGACACGCTGATTTTGTCCGTCTTGTCGCCTTTCGGCCGATCGGCCGGCATCTGGTCGCCGGTGACGATGTAATAGATGGTTTCGGCGATGTTGGTGGCATGATCGCCGATGCGCTCGATGTTCTTGGCGCAGAACAGAAGATGCGTGCAGGGCGTGATGTTGCGCGGATCTTCCATCATGTAGGTCAGCAATTCGCGAAACAGCGACGTGTACATGGCATCGATCTGGTCGTCGCGGTCGCGCACGAAGCCTATCCTGTCGACCGAGCGCGACGCGTAGACGTCGAGAACTTCCTTGAGCTGGGTCAGCGCCAGATTGGCCAGGGCCTCCAGGCCGCGGAACAGGCTGGTCGGCTGGCGGCCGTCGGTGACCGCGACCACCCGCTTGGCGACGTTCTTGCCGAGGTCGCCGACCCGTTCGAGGTCGGCGGAAATACGGATGGCGCCGACGATCTCGCGCAGATCCGTCGCCATCGGCTGGCGCTTGGCAATGATGATGATCGCCTTGTCGTCGATCTCGCGCTGCCCTTCATCGAGCACGGCGTCGTCGCGGATGACCTTCTGGGCCAGTCCCGGATCCGCATTGACGAGAGCAGCGACCGCCTGCTCGACCATGCGCTCTGCATGACCGCCCATCGCGGCGATGCGCTTGGACAGATACTTCAGCTCCTCGTCATAGGCGCTCATTATGTGCACGGACTGCATGGATGAATGCCTTCCCACGGTTTCTTGATCTTGAGTCGTTTCCTCGAATCCCCGCTGATACGCTAGCCGGATGACAGAAAAAAGAAACGGTCCCGTGGAAAACTAGGGCGATATCAGTGCGTCGGCAAATGAACCGAGAAGGCGGCGCCCTTGCCGACCTCCGACTTGATCGTCAGCCTGGCATTGTGACGCGTCAGGATGTGCTTGACGATCGACAGGCCAAGGCCGGTACCTTTCTGGGTCCGGCTGGTTTCGACGTCGATGCGATAGAAGCGCTCGGTGATGCGCGGAATATGCTCCTCCGGAATGCCGGGGCCGAAATCCCTGATGGTCACGTCGATGCCGGGTTCGGAACCGTTATCGGCGTGCGCGATCGACACCAGTACGCGGCCGCCCGACTGGCCGTATTTGCAGGCGTTTTCCAGAAGGTTCTCGAAAACCTGGAACAGCTCGTCGCGATCGCCAGGCACATTCAGAGGCCCCTTGGCGAAATCGCGCTCGATGGCAACGCTGTTTTCGCGGGCAAGCGGGGCCAGCGAGTCGATGACGCTGTCGACGGTCTGGCGCAGATCGACCTCTGTCCCAGGCTTCAGATAGGGCTTCATCTCCAGCCGCGACAGCGACAGCAGATCGTCGATCAGGCGCGCCATGCGGCCGGTCTGGTTTTGCATGATCTGCAGGAATTGCTCGCGCGCCGCCGGATCGTTGCGGGCCGGTCCCCGCAGTGTTTCGATGAAACCGGCGATCGAGGCGAGCGGGGTGCGCAATTCATGGCTGGCATTGGCGATGAAGTCGGCGCGCATGCGATCGATGCGCCGCGTCTCGCTCTGGTCCTTGAACACCAGCACATAGAGGTCGGTGCCGTGCCCGACGGAGGACGCGCTGACCCGGTAAGCCCGTTCGACCGGCAGCTTCTCGGTATAGTCGACGACATCCGAGGCGATCATGCCGGACAGCACGCTGTCGAGCAGGGTCTGCATTTCCGGCGCCCGGAATTTCAGCGGCAGCGACAGGCCCGGTGCGATCCCGCCAAAGGCGGCAAAGGCGGCGGCGTTGGCGTGAACGATGGTGGCGGCATGGTCGAAGATGATCAGCGGGTCGGCAACAGCCGCCGCCAGATATTCGCCCGACAGCCGCTGCAGGCCGATCGCCTCGATCGCGGCGGCACTCTCCGCGGATTGGCGCAAGCCCGTGGTCGGCAGCATCGCCGCTGCAAGCAACAGGAGCAGCGCCGGCACCAGCACGTAGGCGGAAATACCCGCAAAGGCAAAAGCGATCAGAACCGCGACGACCCCGGCCGCAAGCAGCCAGCGGATGTGCCACAGCCTGATGGCCAAGGTCTGCGCCACGCCTTTCTGCTCTGCATCCAGGTCAGTCATTCGCTCGCGCGCCCGCGCCCCATGCCGTCCCACCGGTCGTACGGCTGCGGAAACTTCCGCTGGACCGCTCCGCGCATGATCCCGAAAATCGGGAATCGATTTTCAGAAAGGATCACGCGCAAAATCAAAAGTGCTACAGCGTCCTTTGCGCGTCCAAACGGACGCGCGGCGCTGTAGTGGCTCCCGATAGCATGAGTCCGCAAGCTGGAAAGGGTTCGTCTCGATGAAAAAAGCCAAGGAAAGTTCCGCCGCGCCGGCTTCGGGTCCGCTGAAGATCAGGATCGACGGCAAGGAACGGGAATTCGACATCGAGAATCCCGAGCTTCCGGACTGGGTCGAGGACAACAAGCTGACCGCGGGCGGCTACCCCTACGACAAGAAGATGAAAACCGACGAGTATGACGAAACGCTCGAGAAATTGCAGATCGAGCTGGTCAAGGCGCAGGCATGGCTGCAGGCGACCGGCAAACGGGTGATGGCGCTGTTCGAGGGCCGTGACGCCGCCGGCAAGGGCGGTACGATCTTCGTGCTGCGCCAGTACCTCAACCCGCGCACAGCCCGCAACGTGGCGCTGACCAAGCCGACCCCCCACCGAGCAGGGACAATGGTACTATCAGCGCTATGTCGACCAGTTCCCGACGTCGGGCGAGTTCGTCACCTTCGACCGTTCCTGGTACAACCGCGCCGGCGTCGAACCGGTGATGGGTTTTTGCACACCCGAACAGCATGAGAAGTTTCTCGACGAGACGCCGCATTTCGAGCGGATGATCGTCAACGACGACATCCACTTCTTCAAATTCTGGCTGAACATCGGCCAGGAAACCCAGCTCGAGCGCTTTCACGATCGCCGCTACAGCCCGCTGAAGAGCTGGAAATTCTCGCCGATCGACGTCGCCGGCATCACCAAATGGGACGATTACACCAAGGTTCGCGACACCATGTTCGAGCGTACCCACAAGGAGTTCGCGCCATGGATCATCGTGCGGGCCAATGACAAGCGCCGTGCCCGGCTGGCGGTGATGCGGCGCATCCTGTTGTCGCTGCCCTATGAGGGACGCGATCTCGATATCGTCGGCAAGGAAGACAAGAAGATCATCGGCGAAGGGCCGTCATTCCTCGGCAAGGAAGGTTGATGTTTCCGCGCCGCGCGGCCATGGGCAGCGCGGCGCGGTATCTTCTTAATCGCTCAGGCCGCGAGCCGGGCGATCCGCTGCAGGCGGCGCAGCGTGGCGTCGTCCTGCAACGCCTGCTGGAACAGCGATATCTCCTGGTCGATGCGGTCGCACAGCGCGCCGGTGTTGCCCTTGAGCAGGCCGCGGGTCTGCAGCAAGGCGGCGACCGGCTTCTTGACGAGCTGCCTGGCCCGGCCGAGCGTCGCCTCCTCCACACCGTCATCCACGATCTCGGCGACGAGACCGAGCGCCCTGGCGTCCTCGGCATGGAGCGTGTCGCCGAGGCAGAAGAAGCGGAAGGCGCCGGCATAGCCGAGCTTCTGCGGTGCCAGGATGCTGGTCGCCGCGTCCGGCACAAGGCCGAAATCGACGAACGGCACCCGGAACGTGCTTTCATTCGAAGCGATCACCATGTCGCAGTGGAACAGGATGGTGCAGCCGACGCCGACGGCATCGCCATCGACGCAGGCGAGGATGGGCTTGGGGAATGTCGCCAGCGTGCGGAACAGGTCGGTGACGGCGGCGATCAGCTTCTGATGCTTGGTGGCGTCGAGAAATTCGGAAAAGTCGCCGCCAAGGCAGAAGCAGCCCGCCAGGCCACGCAGCACGACGACACGAACCTCATCATTGTCGGCGGCTTCATGGAACGTCCTGGCAAGGCTTTCATAGGCCCTTCTGTCGAGCACCGGCCGGCCGTCATTTGACGACACGGTGACGATCAGCGTGTGGTTGCGCAGTTCGGGTTGCGGGTGCGCGCCCATCGGCGATCTCATGACGCCCTCCTTTGGCCGAACATGTCGGGATATCCCCTGGCCAGAACGGGAGCATGGTGATTGCGGCGCGAACGCACCACGTCCAGCGTGTGCTCGTTGAAGGAGAGCAGCGTCGCCACGACCTGCTGATTGCCGTAGGTGCGCTGATAGCCCAGCGGCGTCGCCAGGAAATGCAGCTGCAAGGCGCGCAACACCCACATCGGCTCGAACTCGATGATCACCTTGTCGACGCCGCGCTTCAGCCCCCACTCGACGAAGCCGGCGATCAATTCGGTGCCGACGGTCGAAACGCCGCGACGGCCGTCGCGAAAACCGGCAGCCACCGCATAGCGGGTCAATTCCCAGATGTTTGGGCCCGATGGCGGCGTCCCTTCGGAAAGGTCGGTCAAAACCTCGGTCAAAAGATGGGGCCGCGTGGTCGGCAACATCCGTTGATAGCCGGCGACCTCGTTACCTCTGATGACGATCTGATGCACGGCCTCGTCATGGTCGAACTGATCGACTTCAAATCCGTCCGGGCGCCGCAGGTCCTCCCACCCCATCTCCTCGACAAATATCTGGTAGCGCAGACGATGGACGGCCTCCCAAAGGTCGGGACGTTCCATCAATTCTTGAGTTGTAAGACAAAAAAGCATTCCGTCGTCTCCTGGGTTTAAGAGGAAGATACGGCCGTGCTTTCTTGAGAAAATTGCGTGATCACGTAGGCAAGAAATTCTAGGTCGGCACGGCCGACCTAACTAATGTAGCCGCGCCTTATCGCTTCGGCGACAGCCTGAACCCGGTTGACGGCACCGAGTTTGCTTTTGGCGTTAAGGAGATGTTTCTCCGACGTGTGTTCGGAGATTCCGAGGATTTGAGAAATCTCCCATTCCGACTTGCCGACGGCGGCCCATTGCAGGCATTCGCGTTCGCGCGGCGTCAATTCGATATGGTCGATGGTCTTGGTCGCCATGGTGTGGAGTTGCATGGCGCGGCCGACGGCATAGGTCGAGACCAGCGACACCAGGCCGAACTCGGCGGCCGACAGTTCCACGGCCTCGCCACCCAGCGACACCATGACGATCTGGCCATCGAGCGTTATCAGCGGAAAGGCCAGCCCGTCGCGCAGCTTGAACGCGCCGGCGTCGCCCATCACTTCGCCGCTGCTCTTGTCGATGCGAATGCCCTGCGCGGCTTCGCGCCACTGGAATGGCGCCTGCAACTGCTTCATGTGGCTGACCACGGGGTCGTGATCGACATAGTTGCGCGCCACGTAGCGCTCCAGCCATTCGACAGGCCAGTCGCACAGCAGCACATGCTGCTTTTGCTGCCCGGTCGGCGTGCCCGGCTGCGGAACGGTTCCGGCCATCAGCGCGGTCAGACCGAAATCCGACGTTATGCCCAACAGCTTATCGCAAACCGCCGCCGCCGTTCCGGCGTGCTGCAGTTGGTCTATGTATTCCAGCGTACGATCGAACTGACCCATCGCAACATCAACCCCATGTTGCCTTATGCATTGAGATCAATGGTCCATGCATTGTCCGCACTTTGCCACCGACCGCGGATTGCAACGCGCTCATTTCCGGTTGTGGTTCTCGACCCTGGTCCCCCAACCAGAGTAGCCACCGCTGTTTGCAAACGCGCTAAAGCATACCCTGAAATCGGCGCGTTGAAATCAAAAACCATTGTGCCTGTACCATTTTCGTACCAAAACCTGTGCGAATACGAGTGCGGCGGAGTTCTATCGTGGCGTTCCAATGGAGGTCCCTGGTGCTGGCGTCGCTGCTGATCGCGGCGCTGCCATTGGCTGGCGGGCGCGCGGCGGAACCGCAGGTGCCGGTGTTGTGGGACGCCAAGGAACGGTTGCCGAAGCCCGATCTTTCGGCACTGCCACGCCTGCGCTTCCTGACGACCACGGATTTTCCGCCGTTCAATTTCCTCGACGGCGCGGGAAAACTGTCCGGTTTCCACATCGACCTGGCACGCGCCATCTGCGCCGAACTCGGCATCGTCGACAAATGCCAGATCCAGGCATTGCCCTGGGGCGAGCTCGAAGGGGCACTCGAAAAGGGCGAAGGCGAAGCCATCATCGCCGGCATCGCCGCTACGCCGCAATCGCGCCAGACATACGCCTTTTCGCGCTCCTATCTGCAGTTTCCGGCGCGCTTCATCATGCCGAAGAGCAAGGCGTTTGCAGAACCGATTTTCGACAAGCTGCGCAGCAAGCGCGTCGGCGTGCTCGCCGGCTCGGCGCATGAGCGCATGCTGCGCGACTATTTCAACACGGTCCAGATCGTCTCCTTCGACGGACCCGAAGCCCTCTACAGCGATCTCAAGGCGGGCAAGATCGACGCGGCGTTCGGTGACGGCATGCGCTTCGCCTTCTGGTTGGGCGGCTCGGATGCGGGCGGCTGCTGCCGCTTTGCCGGCGGTCCCTATCTGGCGCCCGAATATCTGGGCACGGGCATGGCCATCGCCACACGGGCGGACAATCCGGCGCTGGCCGCCGCGATCGATTACGCGCTGCAGGAGATTTCGATGAAAGGCACCTTCGCCGAATTCTACCTGCGCTATTTCCCGGTCAGTTTTTTCTAGGGGCTGTCCTGGCCAAGATTTTCAGGTCAAAGTGCGCAGCCGCGCCTTGGCCGCGCGGCCGATGGCGGCGACGGTCAGTGTGTCGAGATCGAGCTCACGACGGATCAGCTGCAGCACCCGGACCTCTTCCAGGCGCATTTCGAGATCGACGGCGGCCACTTCGAAGGCGGCGGCATAGGCGGTGTCGCGCAGGCGCTCCGGCAGGGCTTCGGCAACTTGCGCCAGGACACCCTCCAGGTCATCCTTTTCATGCAACAGCTTCTGACAAGCCTGGGCGACGGGAACCAGCCGATCCTGCTTGAAATCCTCGAACACCGGCCATGAACGGACAACGTCGCCGATCCGCGCCAGTTCGACATCGGTCATGTCGCGGTCGGAGGCCGAAGTGATGACCATCAGGTAGATCAGGGCTTCATGCGGGGTCGGCGACGGCATTCTTTACTCCTTGAACGGGCCTCGAAGGTAGGAACGAGGGCCAAGGGCCGCAAGGAAAAAGCGCTGCGCTCGTTGACGCTCCGGCCACGCACGCCTAGAGACCGGTTGAAAATCGACACTGCGGCCATATCAGGCGAATTTGGCCGGCGAATAATTGGAAAACAGGACCATGGCGGGATCAAACATCATCGATCTCAACCCCGAACTGCTGGCGGCCGCGACCGAGAGCAAGGCGTGGCCGTTCGAGGAAGCCAAAAAGATCATCGAGCGCTACAAGGGCGCTGACTTTCCCGAAACCATCCTGTTCGAGACCGGCTACGGTCCGTCCGGCCTGCCGCATATCGGCACGTTCGGCGAGGTGGCGCGCACCTCGATGGTGCGCCATGCGTTCCGCGTGCTGACACAGGACAAGGTCGCGACCAAGCTGCTCTGCTTTTCCGACGACATGGACGGCATGCGCAAGATCCCCGACAGTGTCCCGGATCGCGCAGCACTGGAGCCGCATCTGCACAAGCCGCTGTCTTCGGTGCCCAATCCGTTCGGCGGCGACTATGCGAGCTTCGCCGACCACAACAACGCGATGCTCTGCCGCTTCCTCGACACGTTCGGCTTCGACTACGAATTCGCCAGCGCGACGCAGTACTACAAGTCAGGCCGCTTCGACGCGATGCTGCTGCGCGCCGCCGAACGCTATGACAAGATCATGGCGGTGATGCTGCCGACGCTCGGACCGGAGCGGCAGGCGACCTACAGCCCGTTCCTGCCGATTTCCCCGAAGAGCGGCCGCGTGCTTTACGTGCCGATGAAGCATGTCGACGCCAAGGCCGGCACCATCACCTTCGACGACGAAGGCACCGAGACCACGCTTTCGATCACCGGCGGCCGGGTGAAGCTGCAGTGGAAGCCGGATTTCGGCATGCGCTGGGCGGCGCTTGGCGTCGATTTCGAAATGTTCGGCAAGGACCACCAGACCAATGCGGTGGTCTATGACCGCATCTGCAACATTCTGGGCGGACGCGCGCCGGAGCATTTCGTCTATGAGCTGTTCCTCGACGAAAACGGCCAGAAGATCTCGAAGTCGAAGGGCAACGGCCTGACCATCGACGAGTGGCTGACCTATGCGCCAACCGAAAGCCTCGGGCTCTACATGTACCAGCGGCCGCGGCAGGCCAAGAAGCTCTATTTCGACGTCATTCCGAGGGCGGTGGACGAATATTACACCTTCCTCGCAGCTTATCCGCGGCAGGACTGGAAGGAGCGGCTGGGCAATCCGGTCTGGCATATGCATGACGGCAACCCGCCCGCCATCGACATGCCGGTGCCGTTCTCGTTGCTGCTCAACCTGGTCAGCGCCTCCAATGCGCAGAACAAAGACGTGCTGTGGGGCTTCATCTCGCGCCCCGCAACTAATGTGACGCCAGAGACCCACCCGGAGCTCGACCAGCTGGTCGGCCATGCGATCCGCTATTTCGACGATTTCGTGCGGCCGACGAAAACCTTCCGCCCGGCCGACGCGGTCGAGCGCGAGGCGCTCGAGGCCCTGGACGCAGCACTTGGCTCGCTGCCGGCGGACGCCGGCGGCGAAGCGATCCAGAACGCTTCGCTCAACGTGGCGCGCAAGATCGAACGCTATCAGGATCATTCCAAGCAGAGCCCGGAAGGCGGCCCGGGCGTTTCGGGCGCCTTCTTCCAGATGATCTACCAGGTGCTCATCGGCCAGGAGCGCGGCCCGCGCTTCGGCTCGTTCGCCGCGCTCTACGGCGTCGCCGAGACCCGCGCACTCATTCAGCAGGCGCTGGCTGGTCAGCTGGTTTGAGGGCGCCGTCGACCTCTTCCAGGATCGAGCCCGGCGCCTCAGGCGCCGGGGCGGGCGCAGCCGGCATCGCCGAGATGCCGGCAAGGTTCGGCGCCGATCCGAAAATGCCCTTCTTGGCGCTTTGTGCCTTTTCGCCGGCCTCGACATAGGGCCCACCCTTGGCGGCCCGCGCCCAGCCATTGTCGACCAGCCATTGACCGACATCCTGCTTGCCGATCCGGCATTCCGCAGCGATCCGATCGCGTCCGCCTTCGGGCGGCACCGTGCAGACCACCGCGCGGCCACGCAGGAAGGCACGGAACGCCGTGCGCGCACGGATGCCGCACGGCCAGGCTTTGCCGTCTGTGGTGCAGGTCTCGTCCTGCCCGACGACATCGATGCCGGAAACCGCGACCGAATAGCCTTTCGCCTCGATCAGGCCGGCAGCCGTCGCGACCGGCTGGAACAGCTTCGTACCATTCCAGTCGTCGGGCATCTTCGGCTTGGGCGGCATGGCCAGCGCCAGCTTGCTCAATGGCTCACGCGGTTCGACCCGCTCGAGCTCCCCGGCAGGCAGTTCCGGCGGCGCGACGACATCCGGATCGATCGCCCGCGAATGCACCGCCGGCTTTGGCTGCGCAGCGGCCGGCGCGGGAATGGCTGACGTGGCCGGCTCGTCAGGCTCGGCATCGGCGCCTGCCTGTGAGATCGTGTCCGCGCCGGGATCGATCTGATCCACCGCAACAGTGCTTTCGCTTCCTTTCAGCGTGCGGCCGCCGGCGACGACCAAAGCCGCCATCGCCGGGATCATCAAAACCGCCAGGACAAGATGAAGAAGCCTCATCTACTGGCTTGCCCAGACAATCCGCGCAACCCATTCGACATCGCGCATGGCGATGTCACGGTCGGGATGATCGGGGTTGAGCGAGACCAGCGCGATCGACTTGACGGTCTGGCGCTCGAGCACCTTTGCCATCACTTCGCCTGACGTGGTCTTGACGACGACGCGATCGCCCTTGCGGGTGACCGCGCCGGGCTCGACGATGAGGACGTCGCCATTGCGATAGAGCGGCAGCATGGAATCGCCTTGTACCTGCAGCGCATAGGAACTCTCGGTCGATTGCGCCGGCAGTTCGACCAGATCCCAACCCTGCCCCGCCGGAAAGCCGGCATCGTCGAAAAAGCCGCCAGCGCCGGCCTGGGCAAAGCCAAGCAGTGGCACAGATCGCCTTTGGGCGGGTGCGGCGCCCATGCGGCC
The DNA here is from genome assembly GCF_056174585.1 of Mesorhizobium kamtschaticum. Taxonomy (NCBI): domain Bacteria; kingdom Pseudomonadati; phylum Pseudomonadota; class Alphaproteobacteria; order Hyphomicrobiales; family Phyllobacteriaceae; genus Mesorhizobium; species Mesorhizobium kamtschaticum. The sequence continues at coordinate 7,208,442 of NZ_CM149691.1, forward strand.
TTCGATCAGCCCGGTGAATTCGTCGAGTGACGCACCCGTGGCCTCGATGATCTTGGCCAGCGATTCGGTCGAAGGCCAGCGCGGCCGCCCGTCCGAGGACAGGCGTTTCGATTTGTTGAATGCGGTCGAATCGAGCCCCGCGCGCCTTGCCAGACCTGACGCCGAAAGCGAATAACGCTCGGCAAGAGCATCGATGGCGGCCCAGACGCGGTCGTGCGAGAGCATGTCACGCTCTCCTTCGAGACAGGAAAAAATGCCTTTCCTGTCTAACCCGCAACCGCCGGGATGTCCATCGCGCAGCCGGCGGATCATGAACAAAACTGTGCCGCAAGGACAGCGCAGCGCGCCCCAGGGCGCGCTTCAGCGCTGGACATCAATGGCCGGAGACGAGGCTATTTGCCCATCGCTGCCATCGCCCTCGGCAAGCCCAGCTTGAGCTCTTCGACGTTCATCACCGGGATGCCGTCGACGCTGGCATTGAAGGCGAAGAAGAACCGCTCACCAAAATAGGGCATATCCGAACTGTCCTTCATTTCGACAAACAGATACGCCGTGCGGCGACCGTTTTCGGCGGTGAAATAGGCCGCCTCCGGCTTGAGATCGGACAGGGTGTGCTCGATGAACTTATCCATGCTGCCATTCTTGATCGCCTTGTTGCCTTCTTCGGTCGGAATGGAAACTCTCAGCATCATGCGCATGACGAAAATCCCTCCACTACATTACATTAGCAATTTCTAACTTAACATTGGCGAGCCATATGAGGAAGCGGCGGCGACCCGTGCTCCGGAAAGGTTGATCAGGCGGGTCCTTTGGCCTGGCGGCGCAAGGCCTGGTGCGATTCCATGAACAACCGCTCGGCCTCGGTCGGCGGACGCGGCCGGACTGAGCGGCCGAGAGCCATGACCACCTCATCGATATCGAGGAAGCGGCGCGCCTTGCGGTCGTAGACGCCGGCCGTCGTCAGGATCAAAGCGGCCGTCTCGCCATTGTCGAGGACGAAGCGGTGCTTGCCGATGACCTGGCTGCCTTCCCAGGTTTCGATCGAGGACACCACTTCGAAGCGGCGCCACAGCCTGATCTCACGCGCATAGACCGCCTGCAGCCCGCCCATCATCGGCGCCCAGCCGTTCTTCCGCGCCAGCGTGATCAGGCCGGCGCGGACGAACAGGTCGATGCGGCCGAGGTCGGCCAACATCATGTAGCGCGCATTGTTGAGATGGATGTTGAAATCGATGTCGGTCGGCAGGCAGCGAAAGGCCAGCCGGCTTTCACCGCCCATCATATAGGGGCCACGGCTTCGCGCCGTGGCCAGCATGCGCGCCATGCGCGCCCAGACATACATAACCTTGCGTCAGGCGGCCTGCTTCACGTCGCCCTTCGCGTAGGGGTCGAAGCGCTGGTAGAAGGTTTCGCCCTTCTCGGCCATGTCGAGCAGCAGCCTGGGCGCCTTGAACTCGGCGCCGTACTTCTTCTGCAGATCCTTGGCGATCTTGACGAAGCGCTTGGCACCGATGCCGTCGATATAGGACAGCGCGCCGCCAGTGTAGGGCGCGAAGCCGAACGCCAGGATCGAGCCGACATCGGCCTCGCGCGGGTCGGTAACGATGCCTTCCTCCATCACGCGGGCCGCTTCCAGCGCGATGGTGACCAGCAGGCGCTGCTGCAGTTCCTCATAATCAACCTTCTCGGCCGCGAGCTGCGGATAGAGGTCCTTCAACCCCGGCCACAGCTTCTTCTTGGCCGGCTTGGCCGGATAGTCATAAAAGCCCTTGCCGTTCTTGCGGCCGAAGCGGCCATGGTCGTCGACCATGGTGTTGATCAGCGCCATCTGTTTGGGGTCGACGGCCTTGTCGCCGAGGTCTTTGATGGTCTGCTTCATGATCTTCTGGGCAAGGTCGATGGCCGTCTCGTCGGTGAGCGCCAGCGGACCGACCGGCATGCCGGCGGCCTTGGCCGCATTCTCGATCATCGGCGCCGGGACACCCTCGATCAGCATCTTGTAGGCTTCCGACATGTAGCGCAGCACGCAGCGGTTGACGTAGAAGCCGCGCGTGTCGTTGACGACGATCGGCGTCTTCTTGATGGCGCGGACGAAGTCGATTGCGGTCGCCAGCGCTTTGTCGCCCGTCTTCTTGCCAAGGATGATCTCGACCAGCATCATCTTGTCGACCGGCGAGAAGAAGTGGATACCGATGAAGTTCTTCGGCCGCGTCGAATTCTTGGCCAGGCCGGTGATCGGGATGGTTGAGGTGTTCGACGCAAAGATCGCCGACGACTTCAGCACGGCTTCAGCCTGCTCGGTGGCGGCCTTCTTGACGGCCGAATCCTCAAACACCGCCTCGACGACGAGGTCGCAGCCGGCAAGGTCACCATAGTCTGCCGTCGGCGTGATCAGCGACAGGAGCTTGTCCCGCTCCTCTGGCTTGGCGCGGCCCTTCTTGACCTGATCCGAGACCAGGCTGTCGGAATGCGCCTTGCCCTTTGTGGCGGACTCGATATCGCGGTCAAGCAGAACCACCAGGATACCGGCCTTGGCCGTGACATAGGCTATGCCGGCACCCATGAAGCCGGCGCCAAGAATGCCGATCTTCTTGAACTTGGTTTCCGGCACGCCGGCCGGACGGCGGGCGCCCTTGTTCAGCTCCTGCAGCGATACGAACAGCGAGCGGATCATCGCCGCCGCTTCCTTGGTCTGCATGATCTCGGTGAAATAGCGCTGCTCGATCCTGAGGCCGGTATCGAACGGCACCAGCAGGCCTTCATAGACACATTTCAGGATCGCGGCGGCGGCCGGATAGTTGCCATAGGTCTCGCGACGCAGGATGGCGATGGCCGGCGGCCACAGATTGAAGCCGGCAGGCGTATAGATCTGGCCGCCAGGCAGCTTGAAGCCCTTCTCGTCCCAGGGCTGGACGGCTTTCAGACCGTTCCTGATCATCGCCTTGGCGGTCTCGATCAGCTTGGCTGGTTCAGCAATCTCGTGGATAAGGCCCATGGCCTTCGCCTTCTGCGGCGACAGATTCTGGCCCGAGGTCAGCATCTGCAGCGCCTGCTGCTGGTCGGTCAGCCGCGGCACGCGCTGGGTGCCGCCGGCGCCGGGGAAGATGCCGACCTTGACTTCCGGCAAGGCCATCTTGACCTTGTCTGAATCAGCGGCCACACGACCATGGCAGGCCAGCGACAATTCAAAAGCACCACCCATGCAGGTGCCGTTGATCGCCGACACCCAGGGCTTGCCCGATGTTTCGAGCTTGCGCCACAGGCCACCCATGCGGCCGGCATTGTCGAACAGCAGCTTTGCCGCCTTCTCCGGGTCCTTGCCTTTCTCCTTGGCAAAGACCGCCAGCATCTTCTGCAGCATGGTGAGATCGGCGCCACCGGAGAAGCTGTCCTTGCCCGAGGTGATCACCGCACCCTTGATGCTGGCGTCGGCCACCACCTGGTCGATGATCTTGTCGAGTTCGTTCATCACCTCTTCGGTGAAGACGTTCATCGAGCGGTCGGGCATGTTCCAGGTGACCAGCGCAATGCCGTCGGCGTCGGTGTCGAGGGTGAAATTGGTGTAGCTCATGGTTTCTCTCCCCGTCAGACGCGTTCGATGATCGTTGCGGTGCCCATGCCGGCGCCGATGCAGAGCGTGACCAGCGCGGTGTTGAGGTCGCGGCGCTCAAGTTCGTCCAGCACCGTGCCGAAGATCATCGCGCCGGTGGCGCCGAGCGGATGGCCCATGGCAATGGCGCCGCCATTGACGTTGATCTTGTCGTGATCGATGTCGAAGGCTTGCATGTAGCGCAGCACCACCGAGGCGAAGGCCTCGTTGAGCTCGAACAGGTCGATGTCCGACAGCTTCATCTTGGCGCGCTTCAGGAGCTTCTCGGTGACGTCGACCGGACCGGTCAACATCAGCACCGGCTCGGAGCCGATATTGGCGAAGGTACGGATGCGCGCGCGCGGCTTGAGGCCCATCGCCTTGCCGGCCTTTTTCGAGCCGAGCAGCACGGCCGCGGCGCCATCGACGATGCCGGACGAATTGCCGGCGTGGTGAACGTGGTTGACCTCTTCCACCTCGGGGTGCTTCTGCACCGCGACGGCATCGAAGCCGCCCATTTCGCCAGGCATGATGAAGGACGGGTTGAGCGAGGCTAGCGACTGCATGTCGGTCGACGGCCGCATGTGCTCGTCATGATCGAGAATGGTCAGCCCATTCTGATCCTTGATCGGAATGACCGACTTCTTGAAGCGGCCATCGGCCCACGACTTGGCGGCGCGCTTCTGGCTCTCGACCGCGTAGGCGTCGACATCGTCACGGGAGAAACCGTATTTGGTGGCGATCAGGTCCGCCGAGATGCCTTGCGGCACGAACCAGCCGGGCAGGCCGACCGAAGGATCCATGAACCAGGCGCCGCCGGAGGCGCCCATGCCGACGCGCGACATGGATTCGACGCCACCGGCGATGACGATCTCATCAGCGCCCTGCGCGATCTTGGCGGCGCCGAGATTGATGGCGTCGAGACCGGAGGCGCAGAAGCGCGAGATCTGCATGCCGGGCGCCTTGGTGTCGTAGCCGGCCTCGAAGGCGGCGGCGCGAGGGATCACCGAACCGGCTTCGCCGACCGGATCGACGCAGCCGAAGATGATGTCGTCGACAGTGCCAGTATCCAGCCCATTGCGGTCGCGCAGCGCCTCGAGCGTCTTGGCGGCAAGCCGTACCGCCGGCACTTCGTGCAGCGATCCGTCTTTCTTGCCCTTGCCGCGCGGTGTGCGCACGGCGTCGTAGACATAAGCGTCAGCCATTTTCTTGCTCCTTGGGTTTATCGAACGCAGCTCAAAGCGAGCGTCCGATCAGCAATTTCATGATCTCGTTGGTGCCGCCGTAGATGCGCTGGACGCGAGCGTCGCGGAACATGCGGGCGATCGGATATTCATTCATGTAGCCATAGCCGCCATGCAATTGAAGGCACTCGTCGACGACCTTTCCCTGCAGGTCGCTGAGCCAGTATTTCGCCATCGACGCCGTCACCGGATCGAGGCCGCCATTGATGTGGCGAGTGACGCAATCATTGTAGAAGACGCGGCCGATGGTGGCCTCTGTCTTCAGCTCGGCCAGCTTGAACTGGGTGTTCTGGAAATCGATGATCGCCTTGCCGAACGCCTTGCGTTCCTTGACGTAGTCGATGGTCAGCGCCAGCGCCCGCTCGATCATGGCGATCGCCCCGGTGCCGATCTGCAGCCGCTCCTGCGGCAGTTGCTGCATCAGCTGGATGAAGCCCTGCCCTTCTTCGTGGCCGAGCAGGTTGGAGGTCGGCACGCGCACGTCGTTGAAGAACAGTTCCGAGGTGTCATTGGCCTTCAAGCCGATCTTGTCGAGGTTGCGGCCGCGCTCGAAACCCTCAACCTCGTCGGTCTCGACGACGATCAGCGAGGTGCCCTTGGCGCCCTTTTCCGGATCGGTCTTGGTGACGACGATGATGAGATTCGCCAGCTGGCCGTTGGTGATGAAGGTCTTGGAGCCGTTGATCTTGTACTGGTTGCCATCCTTCTGCGCCCGCGTCTTGACGCCCTGCAGGTCGGAGCCGGCACCCGGCTCGGTCATGGCGATGGCGCCGATCAGCTCGCCGGTGGCGAGCTTCGGCAGCCACTTCTTCTTCTGTTCCTCGGAGCCGTAGTGGAGGACGTAAGGTGCGACGATCGAATTGTGCAGACCGATGCCAAAACCGTCGACACCGACATGGCCAATGGCTTCGATGATGGCGCTCTCATGCGCGAAGGTGCCGCCCGAGCCGCCATATTCCTCCGGCATCGAAGCGCAGAGCAGGCCGGCGGCACCTGCCTTCAGCCAGCTTTCGCGGTCGACCATCTCGTTCTTCTCGAACTCGTCGTAGCGCGGCGCGATCTCCTCCGACATGAAGCGGGTTGCCATGTCGTAGAGCATGCCGACCTCGTCCGCCGCCCAGGCGGGCTTCGGCAAAGAGAGCACTTCGGCTGGATTTGTCGCCACGATTTCCTCCGCGTTCCGACATTGTGGGCCGGCGCTGCCGGCCCGCCGAACCTAGAACGCTTCAGCAGGCAGCGCCATTAGCGTGTCCGCACCACTCGAAATACGGGCGAGGTGCGCCGAGGTCTCCGGCATGATCCGCTCCATGAAGAAGCGCGCCGTCACCACCTTGTTGTCATAGAAGGACTGGGAGCCGTTGGCGCCGGTCTTGCCCTGCGCCGCCTTGGCCATCTGCGCCCACATGTAGCCCAGCGCCACAAGGCCGAAGAGATGCATGTAGTCGGTCGATGCGGCACCGGCATTGTCGGGCTTGGCCATGCCGTTCTGCACCAGCCACATGGTCGCCGCCTGCAGATCGTTGAGGCCCTTCTTCAACCCCTTGGTGAAGGGCGCCATCTTTTCGTCGGCGCGGTTTTCCTCGCACAATTCGCCGACCTCCTTGAAGAAGGCCTGGATGGCGCGGCCGCCATTCAGACCGAGCTTGCGGCCGACGAGGTCGAGCGCTTGGATGCCGTTGGCGCCTTCATAGATCATGGCGATGCGGGCATCGCGCACGAACTGGCTCATGCCGTGCTCTTCGATGTAGCCGTGACCGCCGAACACCTGCTGCGCCATCACGGCATGGTCGAAGCCCTTGTCGGTCAGTACGCCCTTGACCACCGGCGTCATCAGCCCGGTGTAGTCGTCGGCCGCCTGACGGTCCTTGTCGTCGGCGGAGCGGTGGGCAATGTCGGACTTGATCGCCGTCCACAGCGCCAGCGCGCGGCCGGCCTCGTTGAAGGCCTTCATGGTCATCAGCGAACGGCGGATATCGGGATGGACGATGATCGGATCGGCCTTCTTGTCCGGCGCCTTGGCGCCCGACAGCGAACGGCCCTGCAAGCGGTCCTTGGCGTAGGCGACGGCGTTCTGGTAGGCGATCTCCGACAGAGAAAGCCCCTGCAGGCCGACGCCGAGCCGCGCCTCGTTCATCATCGTGAACATCGCCTTGAGGCCACCATTGGCCTCGCCGAGCAGCGTACCTTCGGCCTCGTCATAATTCATAACGCAGGTCGAATTGCCGTGGATGCCCATCTTCTCCTCGATCGAGCCGCAGGAGAGCGTGTTTCTTGTCCCAGGATTGCCCGATGCATCGAGCTTGAGCTTCGGCACGATGAACAGCGAGATACCCTTGACGCCTTCCGGCGCGCCCTCGATGCGGGCCAGCACCAGATGGACGATGTTGTCCGCCATGTCGTGCTCGCCAGCCGAGATGAAGATCTTCTGGCCTGAAATCCTGTAGGTGCCGTCGCCGTTCGGCACCGCCTTGGTACGCAGCAGGCCGAGATCGGTGCCGCAATGCGGCTCGGTCAGGTTCATGGTGCCGGTCCAGGAACCCTCGACCATCTTCGGCAGCCATTTGGCCTTCTGCTCGTCAGTGCCGTGGGTGATGATCGCCGCGATCGCGCCCTGCGTCAGGCCCGGATACATCATCAGCGACATGTTGGCCGACACCATGTATTCGGCGACGGCGGTGTGCACGGCATAGGGCAGGCCCTGGCCGCCGAACTCGACGGGTGCTGCAAGCCCCATCCAGCCGCCCTCGCGATACTGGTCGAAGGCTTCCTTGAAGCCCTTGGGCGTCGTCACCGAGCCGTCCTCATGGCGCACGCAGCCTTCCATGTCGCCGACACGGTTCAAAGGATGCATGACGTTTTCGGCGAGCTTGGCGCCTTCGGCGAGGATCGCTTCCAGCACGTCGGGCGTGGCGTCGGCAAATCCGGGAAGGTTCGAATAGCGCTGATAGCCCAGCACCTCGTTGAGCACGAACAGCGTGTCCTGGACCGGGGCCCTGTAGATCGGCATGCTTTTCCTCCACCATGCGGATTAGGCCCCGAAATCAAGCCGTGCGCGGCAAGCGGGCCAATGTCGAAGCCGCAATAGCAAATATTGACGTTTGCGTAAACGTCAATTTTTTGTGTCGGAAAAAATTTTGACAGCTTCTGATCCGATCGGAATTTTGCAGAGGCCGCTTGTCCGCCCGTTCGCAACGAGGCAATTTCACGGAATGAACCCTGCCGCATTCATAATCAGCATCCAGAGCCACTATTTGGATCAGTTCCGGATGTTCGTCGAAACGCAACGGCAGAACTGCGTTCAGGGGTCAGCGGAAGTAAAATTCCAGATCGGTGAGGACAGCGGGCTCTTTCGGGGGCTGTGTTGCGTCGACTTTATCAAGAATGACGGAAAGGTCGAACCTGCGGAGCTTCAGCCGGATTTCATCACGTTCGAGCCGATATCGGGTCGGCTTGGTCGCGCCGAACTCCTGATAGAGCAGTTGCAATGGAATGACGCCGTGATCCATCACACGCTCGCGACGTCTCCACTCGACGAGATAGGTGCCTGGTTCCAGCACTGGTTCGACCCCGACGATGAGCGTTACGTGGAGGGCGCCGAGCTCGGCAACATCATCCATTCCCTTTCCATCCGGCCCAGGGCGCTGAGCGTGGACTTCGGAACAGCCTCTCCCGACGCATTCTGGAGTTTGCTTGGGCTTCTTGAGGCTTCGGGCACGGCCGGCTTGCGGATCAGCACCTCGCAGGCGCAGGCATCGTCCTGAAACGAGGGCCCACTGCGCTCGCCCTGATCAATAGGAAAAGCCGCGCGGCAATGGCCACGCGGCTTTGATCGTCAGAAATCGACAGATCGGTTTTAGCTCGCGACGCTCGCCTGCGGCGCCGTGCGCTCGGTCAACATCTGGCGCACGGCCGACATCGAGCCGGAGAGCTCGTTGATGGCGTCGTCGATCAGCGCCCGCTGCTTCTGCAGGCGGGCAAGCTGCTTCTCCGACTTGTCCAGCGCCAGCCGCAGCTGCTTGGTGTTGGAACCGGTCGGATCGTAGAGATCCATCATCTGCTTGACGTCGCGCAGCGAGAACCCGACCTTGCGGCCGAGCAGGATCAGCTTCAGCCGTGCCTTGTCGCGGCGCGTGTAGAGACGGGTCGAACCGTCGCGCTGCGGGTTGAGCAGGCCCTTGTCTTCGTAGAAACGCAGCGTGCGCAGCGTCACGCCGTATTTCTTGGCCATTTCGCCGATGCGGACGAGATCCTCACCGGCTTCGATAGATGCATTATTGGTATTGGCCGCGGTCTCGCCGGCCGAGATAAGCTTCATGGTCACTGGCTTTCCCCGTCTGGTGGCGTCGCGGTCCTGGACCATGCGTCGCCTGACTGGAAGCGGGGGCGTGCTTCCGGCCGTGGTTTCGACAAACAAAATCGCAAACAGCACACTCAAATGCGCCTTTTACGTTTACGTCAATTCTATACCGATAGCCGCCTCATGACGCAAGGGGCGTTCTGAGAAGGTGCTTTATGCCGCAGCGCGGACGGCGAAGCCAACTTCCTTGCAACTTCTTAAGCTTGGTTAACGCGTTGTTTACCACGTTGGGGGAAATGTGGGCGCGTCGGCTACCCGTGTTTATCCTGTATCGAATTTTTCACGGTTTTTCGGAGCGCGGGTGAAACCCCGGGAAGCTTGTCTTCCACCGTGGCATGGAAGCGCGGTCGCCTTCGTTCCGGCAGGGACTTGGGGAGCTGGTCGCAAGCCGGCCAATCTGAAAGACGGACGCACCGATGAACAGCAAGCGGTCCTATCTCGACACACTCAACGCCGGCAGGCAGCGCAGGCCGCAAACCACGCTCGAGCAACTGAACCGCTCGCTGGAGACGCTGGAACAGCGACTGGGGCAGACGCGCGAGGAGGTGACCGCACGTCCGGCTCCACGCCAATACGGCGCCGACCCGCGCTATCCAGCCACCGATCCGCGCGCTCCCGCCGCGGAGCCGCGTTATCCCGCCGCCCAGCCAACCGCCCAGCAGCGCTGGTACGAGGATCCGCAGCCGGCGACGCGCCCGCAGAACCCAGCACCGGCTCCCGCCTTCGACCAGAACTACCAGGCCATCGCCCGCGACATCGATCGCGTACGCGGCCAGGAAGACAGCGTCGCCATGGTTGGCAAGATCGCCGGCGAACTGCGCGGCATGCGCGAGGAGCTGCGCCACCAGATGACGGCAGGCCTGCAGCGCGAATTCGATGCGCTGCGCAAGGATATCGATCGCGCCTTCCAGGCGAACGCCAAGCCCGGCGCGGCAGGCAAGGGCAGCGCCGAACTCGGCGTCGAATTCGAGCGGCTTTCCGGCGCCATCAAAACGCTGTCGGAGAAGAGCGACGACAGAAGCGTCAACCTGCTGCGGCTGGAGCTTGAGCAGGTCAAGGCCGCGCTCGACACGCTGGCGCGCGAGGAGAGCGTGCAGAAGGTCGACCGTCGTTGGGACGACTTCGACCGCCGCTGGACGGCTTTCGAGGACCGCGTCGACGCCGACCAGCGCAAACGTTCCGACGATCCCGCCCTTGCGGCCCTGACCGACCGGCTGGAGCAGATCAGCAACGCCGTCAACAATCTGCCGGAATCGCTGTCGCTGCGTTCGCTCGAGGAAAAGGTCCGTACGTTGGCCGGCGCCGTCGAACACTTCGCGGGCCAGCAGGACAATCGCGGCAGCGATACGCTTGCCATGATCGACGAGCGGCTGGACGAGATTTCCCGCGCCATCGTTGCGTCGACCGTCGCGGCACAGGCCAATTCGGTCGACCATGAAGCCTTTGAACGCATCGAGAAGCGGATCGACTCGCTCGCCCGGCAGATCGAGGAAGTGGCGCAGGACCACCCCGGCAATGCGGTCATGGATCGCCTGGGCACGCTGTCGAGCCGGGTCGACGAACTCGCCGGCCGCGCCGATTTGCCCGAACAGGCGATGGAACGGCTGGCCAAGCAGATCACCCTGATCGCCGACAAGATCGACCAGGCGCCGGCCATGCCTGATGCCGACTATATCTTCCAGGGGCTTGAGCAGCGCTTCGACGTGCTGTCCAGCATGATGGAACGCCGCCAGGGCGACGCCATCGAACAGGGCAACATGCTGTTTCGCGATCTCGAGCGCCGCCTGGACGAAGTTGCCGACCGGCTCGACCAGCGCATCGCGCCGCAAGTCGACAGCGCCGGCATCATGGAAGCCATCGATGCCCGCTTCACCGCTCTCGCCACGCGCATGGAGACGCGCGCTCCCGATCCTGCCGGCGAAGCGGCGATCCGCGGCCTGGAAAGCCGGCTTGAGGACATTTCCAGCCGGCTCGACGCATCGGCGGCCCAGGTGGCCGGCATCGATCCGGCGCTGATCCGCAGCCTGGAGGCGCAGGTCGCCGGCCTGTCCGCCCATCTTTCCAGGCCGAGCACGCCACTGCCGGAATTCGAAGACATCAGCCCGCGCCTCAACGATATCGAGAAGACACTGGCCGGGACCCGCGATTCCATCCTCGGCGCGGCACGCGAGGCGGCGGAGAACGCGGTGCGTTCGCTGGCTGGGTCGAACGCCAACGCGTCGGCAGTTTCCGGGCTCGCCCAGGACCTGAAGACGCTGGAAACGCTGACGCGGCGTTCCGACGAGCGCAATTCGCGAACTTTCGAAGCCATCCACGACACACTGCTCAAGATCGTCGACAGGCTGGGTTCGCTGGAGACCAGCGAACCGTCCGAGGCGGTAAGCGAGCTGTTGGACACGCGCCAGGACGAGGCCGTCGGCAAGCGCCGTACACGGACCGCCAAGATGGCTGTCGAGGCGCCGTCCCTGGATATCGACGAGCCGATGCCGCTGACCGGCGACATGGCCGATCTCGACGGCCGGGTCGCCGCCATAATGCGCAACGAACAGGGCGCACGCAGTGAGCTTGGTACGCGTAGCGACCTGGCTACGCGTGGCGACCTGGGTACGCGTAGCGACCTGGGTACGCGCTCGCCGGCGGAAGCCGCCGCTGCCGCTGCCATGGCCGCACTCGGCTCGGACACCATCGCCGAGAAAGATCAGCCGGCAGGCCGCAAATCGATGTTCGGCGGGCTGGCACGTGCCTTCAAGGGCAAGAAGGCGGCGGATGTTCCGCCGCTGGCCGGCTCGGCGCCGAGCGTCGACATACCGAGTGTCGATCTCGACGAGCCGCTCGATCCGAAAGTGGCCAACCGACCGCTGGAACCCGGCTCGGGCGCACCCGACCTCAATGCGATCATGAAGCGGGTGCGCGACGAGCGTGGTCAGCCGGCCAAACTCAGCGAAAGCGACGCCGCGAAATCGGATTTCATCGCTGCCGCGCGGCGCGCGGCGCAGGCTGCCGCCGCGGAGGCCGACGCCTTGAAGCGCCAGTCGACGGTGAAAGGGCCGGTGAAAGCGCTCAGGATCGGCGACCTGCTCAAGGCGCGGCGCAAGCCGATCCTGATGGCGGCGGCGGCGATCATGCTGGCGCTTGCCGGCCTGCAGCTCGGCAAGGCGTTTCTCTCGGATCCGGCCCAGGTGGCCAGCAACGACGCGGCACCAATCGTTGCCGCACAGCCGGTGCAAACGGCATCCGTCGACACGGCTAGCCCGCCGAAGGCGGAAACTCAGCCGGCAGCGACGGACAGCGCACCGGCCCGTGCCGTCAGGCAGGCCGAACCGTCGGTGCCGGCAAGCAAGGACGAGATGGTGGCGCAGAACGCCGTGGTGATGCCGTCGGACACGGATGCAATGGCGAATGCGGCGCCGGTTGCAGGGCCCACGGCTTCGGCCGCCTCTTCCGGTCCGAGCACTGAAGCGATGGCTTCGGTCGCTCCGGCGCCAGCTGTGCCCATTGCTACGACCCCGATGGATGCGACGGCTTCAGAGCCGGCCGCTGTCGCCAGCGGTGCGCAAGCGACGGATGCGGATGCCAAGCCGGCCGTGGCCGCGCCAACGGCGGCAAACGAGGCCACCGCCAAGGACACAACCGGTGCGGTTGCGCCGACGGATGCTCCTGCGACAGCAGCCACGGCCAAGTTCGACATTCCGGCCGATGCCGGCCCGGCCGCGCTGCGCGATGCCGCCGCCGGTGGCGATGCCAAGGCGCTGTTCGAGATCGGCTCGCGCTACGCCGAGTCGCGCGGCGTCAAGGAAGACATGGCGGCAGCCGCCAAATGGTACGAGAAATCGGCGGAACTCGGCTTTGCGCCGGCCGAATACCGCATCGGCAATTTCTATGAGAAGGGCATCGGCGTCGCGCGCGACATCAAGAAGTCGAAGACCTGGTACCAGCTCGCCGCCGAGCAGGGCAACGCCAGCGCCATGCACAATCTGGCCGTGCTGTTCGCCATGGCCGCCGACGGCGTGACCGACAATGAATCGGCCGCGCACTGGTTCCAGGAGGCCGCCGACCTCGGCGTCAAGGACAGCCAGTTCAATCTCGGCATCCTCGCCGCCAAGGGCGTCGGCATGAAGCAGAACCTCGAGGAATCCTACAAATGGTTCGCGCTCGTCGCCAAGACCGGCGACAAGGATGCGGCCGCCAAGCGCGACGAGATCGCCAACGCGCTGCGGCCCGAGCAGCTCGAGCGGGCTCGTGCCGCGACCGAATTGTGGAAGGCCAAGCCGCTCAATGCGGCGACCAATTCGGCCGACATTCCCGAATCCTGGCAGGAAGGCACGCCGCAGACGACCGCCGGCATCGACATGAAGAAGGCGGTCAAGAACATCCAGCTCATCCTCAACAAGAACGGCTATGATGCCGGCGGCGCCGATGGCGTCATGGGCGAGAAGACCAAGAACGCGATCATCGCTTTCCAGACCGACAACAAGCTGCCGGCAACCGGCGCCGTCGATGAAAAACTGGTCAAGGCGCTGCTGGCGCGCAAATAAGAAGAAGAAGCGTCGTTTCCACGACGCTCCTGCCACACATTTGCCTGTTAACTGATTGAGATATTTTTTGTTTCGGCGGCGCGGCGCGGTTTGACCGCGCTGCGCCTCCTGCGCAAGAAAAAATTGGCTTTTCGGTGCGAGACTGCCGACAAAGGCTGTATTCGCCGACAGGCAAACTGATCGAGACTGACGGGTGGGCATCTATCTCCCGATTGCGGAAATTTCCGTCAACGTCTTCGTGCTGCTGGCCATGGGTGCGGCGGTGGGCTTCCTGTCGGGCATGTTCGGCGTTGGCGGCGGCTTCCTCATCACGCCGCTCCTGATCTTCTACAACATCCCCCCGGCGATCGCGGTCGCCACCGGCGCCAATCAGGTCATCGCCTCTTCCGTCTCCGGCGTCCTTTCGCACATGAAGCGTGGCACGCTCGACTTCAAGCTCGGCGGTGTGCTTCTGGCCGGCGGCATCATCGGCTCGACCGGCGGCATCTACGTCTTTGCCTTCCTGCGCAGGCTTGGCCAGCTCGATCTGTTCATCTCGCTGCTTTATGTGGTGCTGCTCGGCACGGTCGGCGGGCTGATGCTGGTCGAAAGCATCAATGCGCTGCGTGCCACGCGCAGCGGCGCGGCGCCGGTGCTGAAGAAATCCGGCCAGCACAACTGGATCCATCGCTTGCCGCTGAAGATGCGCTTCAGGGCGTCAAAACTGTTCGTCAGCGTCATCCCGGTGCTTGGCCTTGGCGCCGGCATCGGCTTCCTGTCGTCGATCATGGGCGTCGGCGGCGGCTTCATCATGGTGCCGGCGCTGATCTATCTGCTCAAGGTGCCGACCAATGTCGTTATCGGCACCTCGCTGTTCCAGATCATCTTCACGTCCGCCTACACCACACTGGTCCACGCCACCACCAACCAGACGGTCGATGTCGTGCTGGCCTTCATATTGATGGCGGGCGGCGTCGCCGGCGCGCAGTACGGCGCCAAGGCCGGCCAGAGGCTGCGCGGCGAGCAGCTCAGGGCATTGCTGGCCTTGCTGGTGCTGGCTGTAGCGATCAGGCTTGCCATCGATCTTTTCGTCACCCCGCCCAATCTCTATTCGCTGTCCGCCTTAGGCCTCAACTGATGACGGGCCGCAAAGCGTTCGCAACCGCCATTTTCCTGTTACTGCTTGCGACCATCGTGCCGGCAAAGGCGCAGTCGCCGCTGCCGGAAGGCATCCAGATCGGGCTCTCCACCGACAATGTGTCGATCACCGCCGGCTTTTCCGGCGCCGACCTGACGATTTTCGGCTCGCTGGAAAATCCCGACCCGCTGGTTGCCCGCCAAAACCGTTACGATGTCATCGTCGTGCTCGAAGGCCCGCCACGACCGGTGGTGGTGCGACGCAAGGACCGGGTGCTCGGCGTGTGGGTCAATCTGGACTCCGAAACCTTCGAAAACGTGCCGATGTCCTATTCGGTGGCGACGACGCGGCCGCTGCAGGACATCACCGAACCGAACAGCTACAAGCAGCTGTCGCTCGGCGCCTCCAACCTCTACATGCAGCCGGCTGACGCCGGCGACAGCCCGGCGACGATCGAGGAGTTCACCACCGCCTTGCGCGAACGCAAGGCCGCCACCGGCCTCTACAGCGAGAATGTCGGCGGCGTGCAGTTCCTGTCACAGAACCTGTTCCGCGCCACTGTCAGGCTGGCGCCGAATGTGCCCGTTGGAACCCATAAAGCCCGCGCGTTCCTGTTCAAGAGCGGCCTGTTCATCAAGGAGAGTTCGGCGCAGCTCGAAATCCGCAAATCCGGTTTCGAACAGTCGATCTTCCGGGTCGCCCACAATTACTCCTTCCTCTATGGCGTCTTCGCCATATCGCTGGCCATGCTGACGGGCTGGCTCGGCAGGCTGATCTTCCGCAAGGACTGAGGCGCCCACAAGGGGTTTCCCTTTTCCACGTCATGCTATAGACCGCACCTCCCCGCCCAACGGGCAAGCACGCACAATTCAATTCGGCAGAGCGGTCCGGTCGCCCGAAACCGCAGCGCACGCTTCTTCCGCGAGCGCCGATCCGCTGCCTGGCGCCAATGAGGAGGCTGCTTTGCGACCAGCATTCGCCGGTATCGACTTCGGCACTTCGAACTCCACGGTCGGCGTGGTCCGCAACGGGCAACCCCACCTCGTCGCGCTTGAAGACGGCCAGGTCACGCTGCCCAGTGCGGTATTCTTCAACTTTGAGGACGGCCGCATCTGTTTTGGCCGCCAGGCCATCGCCAATTACACCGACAGCGTGGAAGGCCGGCTGATGCGTTCGCTGAAGAGTGTGCTCGGCAGTTCGCTGGCGCATGAAAAGACGCGCATCAAGGCGCGTTCGATCGGCTTCATGGAGATCATCGGCCTGTTCCTTGGGCATCTCAGGAAAAGGCTGGAGGAGGATGGCGGCGATCTGGTCGAGACCGTGGTGCTTGGCCGCCCGGTGCAGTTCGTCGATGACGATGCGCAAGCCGACGCGAACGCAGAGAGCGACCTGGAAAAAGCAGCACACGCCCAGGGCTTCAAGCACATCGCCTTCCAGTTCGAGCCGATCGCCGCGGCACTCGACTACGAGCAGAGGGTGACGCGCGAGGAGCTGGCGCTGATCATCGACATGGGCGGCGGCACGTCTGACTTTTCGGTGGTGCGCGTCTCGCCGGAGCGTGCCCGATCCCCGGACCGCAAGGACGACATTCTGGCCAGCCGGGGTGTCCATATCGGCGGCACCGATTTCGATCGGCTGCTCAGCATTGCCCATGTCATGCCGCAGCTCGGCTATCTGACCCCGACCAAGGACGGCAAGCGCAATCTGCCGGCCAGCTACTTCATCGATCTGGCGACATGGCAGCGGATCAACCTCGTCTACACCGCCAAGGCGATGACGCATCTGCGCCAGATCCGCTACGAGGCCGCGCGCGCCGATCTGGTCGACCGCTTCATCCACATCGTCGAGCACCGCTATGGGCACGCGCTGGCGGCATTGGTCGAAAAGGCCAAGATCGAGCTGACCGACAATTCATCGGCCGAGGTTGCGGTGAAGCTGCCTGGCGCCGCGTTCGCCGCCGGGATCACGCGCGACGGGTTGGACGCCACCATCGCCAGGGACATCGAACGGGTCACCCAAACGGTCGGGCAGACCATCCGCGACGCAGAGGTCAAGCCGTCCGACATCACCGCGGTGTTTCTGACCGGCGGGTCGACCGCGATTCCGCTGGCGAGAGAAAAAATCCTGTCGCTGGTGCCGCAGGCTTCCGTCATCGACGGCGACATGTTCGGCTCGGTCGGGCTTGGCCTGGCGCTGGATGCCCAGCGGAAGTTCGCCTAACTACGCTGAGCCGCTCCCAGCGGATTCGGTACCCAGATGCGCCTTGAGCGCCATCTGGGCCAGGCTTGCTTGCCGGTCGCGGTGTGCGATCATGGCGAAGTCGCGCTTCGGCAGTTCGATCGGCACGGACCGCAGGCTGCCTTCGGCCACGGCGCGTCCGACGACGAGTTCCGAAATGATGGTGGCGCCGGCGCCTGCCTCGACCGCCTGGCGAACCGCCTCGTTGCTCGGCAGCACCAGGAACACCTGCAGGTCGGCAAGCGAAATCCCCTCACGTCGAGCCAGATCCTCCAGCACCTCGCGCGTGCCCGAACCGCCTTCGCGGATGATCCAGCGCAGGCCCTTGATATCGGGCCGGCCCGGGGCGGTTTCGGTGATCTCGGGATGGGAACTGGCGACGACCAGCAGCAACCGGTCGGTATCGACCTTGGCGCGGCGCAATATGTCGGACTCGGTGCGCCCCTCGACCAGGCCGAGATCGGCGGTTCCATCCAGCACGCTGGCCTCGACCTGCCTTGTGTTGCCGATGCTGACGCTCAACCTCACCGCAGGGTAGGCCTCATGGAAGGACGCCAGCCGGCGCGGCAGCCAGTAGCTGGCGATGGTCAGGCTGGCGGCGATCGACAGGCTGCCGGCGACCGTCTGGGAGACGTGTTCCAGCACGTTGCGGGCGGCGGCGGCTCGCTCGAGCACAGCCTTAGCCTCCGGCAGGAACCGGTGGCCGGTCTGGGCAAGCTCGATGTTGCGGCCGACGCGGTTGAACAAATGGACGCCGTGCTGCTCTTCAAGCGCGCGGATGGCGGCCGATGCCGCCGACTGGGAAATGCCCAGAAGCTCCGCCGCCTTGGTCATGTGGCCGCGTTCGGCGACGGCGACGAAAATGCGCAACTGATCCAGGGTCATATCAGCATTAAGAACCAATATCGATCGAATTTACAAGAACAACTGATTAGACGGATCGATAGCTTTATTCTACTTTTTTAGCTGAAGTTAGAAAAAATTGGCCTTCAGGTCGCAGCGCATAAAATGATCGGGCGGTTCAGATCCCTGCTTGCCCATTGGGCCCGTGGCATAAGACGGCGGCTGGCCGGCGATCGCTATCACCCTGAAGAGCATTACATGCGCGGCCCCGGGCCGAAGACCCGGGCCAAGTCCGCCGGCCGCGCGGGCACAACCAGCCCATGATTCACGGACCGCGCCGCGGCGCAAATTCGGCACCATCGCAACGCCCGCTTGCCGACACGCGCGCACCTGATGAAGGCGACGGCGTCGACACCTCGCCTGATGTTTCCGACAGCATCGCCAAGACGACCTGCTACATGTGCGCCTGCCGCTGCGGCATCGACGTGCACATCAAGGACGGCAAGGTCCGCTACATCAACGGCAACAAGGACCATCCGGTCAATCGCGGCGTAATCTGCGGCAAGGGCAGTTCCGGCATCATGCACCACTACAGCCCGGCCCGGCTGAAGAAGCCATTGCTGCGCAGCGGCCCGCGCGGCTCTGGCGAATTCCGCGAGATCGAGTGGGAAGAAGCGTTTGCGATCGCCACCGAACGGCTTTCGGCCATCCGCCGGACCGATCCCAAGAAACTCGCCTTCTTCACCGGGCGCGACCAGTCGCAGTCTCTCACCGGCTGGTGGGCGAGCCAGTTCGGCACGCCGAATTTCGCCGCCCATGGCGGCTTCTGTTCGGTCAACATGGCGGCGGGCGGGCTCTACTCGATCGGCGGTTCGTTCTGGGAGTTCGGCGAGCCCGACTGGGACAACACAAGATATTTCATGCTGTTCGGCGTTGCCGAGGACCACGATTCCAACCCGATCAAGATTGGGCTGGGCAAGCTCAAGGCGCGCAGCGCCAAGGTGGTGTCGATCAATCCGTGCCGCACCGGCTACAACGCCATTGCCGACGACTGGATCGGCATCCGGCCCGGCACCGACGGCCTGTTCGTCTTCGCGCTCATCCACGAACTGCTGAAGGCCGGGCGCGTCGATCTCGATTATTTGCTCCGCTACACCAACGCCCATGTCCTCGTCGTGCAGGAGCCCGGCGCGTCCGACGATGGGCTGCTCGTGCGCGACGCCGACGGCAATCCGCTGGCCTGGGACAGGGTGGCAAAAACCTCCGTCAACGCAGCCGATCCGGACGCAAAGCCGGCCCTGACCGGCAGCTTTGAAGTCGGCAAGCGCCGTTGCACGCCGGTGTTCCAGCTGATCGCCGACCGCTACCTCGATGACAGCTACGCGCCGGATGCGGTCGCCGAGCGCTGCGGCATTGCCGCCGATACGATCCGCCGGATCGCCGCTGAACTTGCCCATGTCGCCTTCGAACAGACGATCGAGCTGCCTATCGCCTGGACCGACTGGGCCGGGCGCCGGCACGAGACGATCAAGGGCCGGCCGGTTTCGATGCACGCCATGCGCGGCATCTCAGCCCATTCGAACGGCTTTCACACCTGCCGCGCCATCCATCTGCTGCAAGTGCTTCTGGGCACGGTGGATGTTCCCGGCGGCTTCCGCTTCAAGCCGCCCTATCCCAGGTCCGCGCCGCCGGGCCCGAAACCCAGTGGCAAGACCGTTAAGCCGATGACGCCGCTGGACGGCATGCCGCTCGGCTTCGTCTGCGGGCCGGACGATTTGCTGGTCAATGAAGCCGGAACGCCGACCCGCATCGACAAGGCCTATTCCTGGGACGCGCCGCTGGCCGCCCATGGCCTGATGCACACCGTCATCCGCAATGCCTGGGCCGGCGATCCCTATAAGATCGACACGCTGATGATGTACATGTCGAACATGGCGTGGAATTCCTCGATGAACACCGTCGAGACCATCGCGATGCTGACCGACCATGACGAGGCGGGCAATTACAAGATCCCCTTCATCATCTATTCCGACGCCTATTATTCCGAGACCGTGCCGTTCGCCGATCTCGTGCTGCCGGACACGACTTATCTCGAGCGTCACGACTGCATCAGCCTGCTCGACCGGCCGATCAGCCACGCCGACGGGCCGGGCGACGCCATCCGCCATCCCGTCGTCGAGCCGGACCGCGACGTCAGGCCGTTCCAGTCGGTGCTGATCGAACTCGGCGCGCGGCTTGGCCTGCCCGGCTTCGTCGATGAGGACGGTTCGGCCAAATACAGCGACTATGCCGACTACATCGTCAATCATGAGCGCACGCCGGGCATCGGCCCGCTGGCCGGTTGGCGCGGCAAGGATGGGACGGCGGTCGGCAAGGGCGAACCCAACCCAAACCAGTTGCAGCGCTACATCGACAATGGCGGCTTCTGGCATCACGATTTTGCGGAAGACCAGCGCTACTACAAGATGGCCAACCGCTCCTATCTCGACTTCGCCGAGAGCATGGGCTTCATCCCCAAGGCGGAACCGATCGTCTTCCAGCTTTATTCCGAGCCATTGCAGCGCTTTCGGCTGGCTGCGCGTGGTCATGGCCGGATCGTGCCGCCCGAGAGCGAACGCCAGCGCATCGAGACCTATATGGACCCGCTGCCGTTCTGGTACGTGCCGTTCGAGGAAGCGGTGGTCGACCTCGAAAAATATCCGCTGCATGCGCTGACACAGCGACCGATGCACATGTACCATTCCTGGGGTTCGCAGAATGCGTGGCTGCGGCAGATCACCAGCCAGAACCGGCTGTTCGTGCATCACCGGACCGGCGCCGGCCTCGGTCTGGTAGACGACGACTGGGTCTGGATCGAAAGCATCAATGGCAGAGTGAAGGGGCAGATCAAGCTGATCGACGGGGTGAACGAAAGCACGGTCTGGACCTGGAACGCGATCGGCAAGCGGCGCGGCAGCTGGGGCCTGAAGGACGATGCCGCCGAGAGCAATCGCGGCTTCCTGCTCAACCACATCATCGGCGACCAGACCTCGGCCGACGCGCGGGGCAAACGCTATTCGAATTCCGATCCGGTGACCGGCCAGGCGGCATGGTTCGACCTACGCGTGCGCATCGTCAAATGCGCTGATGAGGAAGCTGGTTTTACCGAGCCGCAATTCGAGCGTTTCCACCAGCCGCCGCATTTCGAACCATCGCCCGACACGCTCCGTTTCGGTGCCGAGTTTCGGCGAGCAAGAGAGGCGGCCGAATGACCTGCCTGCCAAGTCAAACCGGCAAAAAACTCGGCCTGGTCATCGATCTCGACACCTGCGTCGGCTGCCAGGCCTGCGTCACCGCTTGCAAGGAATGGAACACCGGCGGCCACATGGCGCCGCTGACCGACATCGACCCCTATGGCGGCAACGTCGACGGCGTCTGGTTCAACCGCGTGCACAGCTATGAGCACACCACCGAGATGGGCGGGCGCACCGTCAACTTCCCGCGCTCTTGCCTGCATTGCGAGACGCCGGCCTGCGTCACCGTTTGTCCGACGGGGGCCTCCTACAAGCGGGCCTCGGACGGCATCGTGCTGATCGACGAGGACAAATGCATCGGCTGCAAATTGTGCAGTTGGGCCTGCCCCTATGGGGCGCGCGAATTCGACAGTGATGTCGGTGTGATGAAGAAATGCACGCTGTGCGTCGACCGCATTTACAATGACAATCTGGCAGAAGAAGACCGCGTGCCGGCCTGCGTGGCCGCTTGCCCGACCAGCGCGCGGCATTTCGGTGATCTCGGCGACCCCCAGTCGGCTGTCTCGCAACTGGTGGCGGAACGCGGCGGCGTCGACCTGATGCCGGAACTCGGCTACCACCCGACCAACAAATATCTGCCGCCGCGCGCCCACACCCAACGCGCCGCATCGGTGCCGGCCAAGGCGCTGGAGCCGGTGCGGGCCGAAGGCGGCTTCCTCGGCTGGGTCGACCGCATGCTTTCGAACTAGCCCATGCATCCCGCCTTCTCCGTCGTCTTCTTCACCACCGCCACCGGTGCCGGTTATGGGCTGCTGGCGCTGCTTGGCGTGCTCGGCGGGTTCCAGATCATTCCGCCCGATTTCTGGCTTGGCCTCATCGGCCTGGGGCTGGCGCTCGGCCTGATCGCGGCAGGCCTGTTGTCTTCAACCGGCCATCTCGGCAGACCGGAACGCGCATGGCGGGCTTTCTCGCAGTGGCGCAGCTCGTGGCTGTCGCGTGAAGGCGTTGCTTCTGTCGCTACCTTCATCCCGGCGGGACTGTTCGGCATCGGCTGGGTGTTTTCGGCCGCACAGACGGCTGGGTGGCCATTACGGGATTGCTGGCCGCCATCGGCGCGATCATCACTGTCTGCACCACCGGCATGATCTACGCGTCACTGAGGCCAATCGCCCAGTGGCACAGCCGCTTCACCTTGCCCGGCTACCTCATCTTCTCGGCGATGACCGGTAGCGTGCTGTTGAACGCGCTGCTGCAGGGTTTTGCACTCGACTCCAATATGCTGCTGGTGGTTTGCGTGCTGCTGACCTTGCTCGGCTGGGGCTGGAAACTGGCGACGTGGCGCTACAACGACCACTTGGAAATCCCAACGACCGCCAACACCGCGACAGGGCTGGCCGGCGGCACCGTCCGGTCGCTGGAATGGCCGCACACCGAGGAAAACTATCTGCTCAAGGAAATGGGCCTTCGCATCGCACGCAAGCACAGTGCGCGCCTGCGCCGGATCACGCAGGCTCTGGCCTTCGCCCTGCCCGTCCTGCTTCTCGCCGCCACCTTTGCCTTGCCCTGGCCCTTTGCGGCGGTGCCGTCGGTGCTCGCCGCGATCGTCCAGTTCGCCGGGATGCTTGTCGAGCGCTGGCTTTTCTTCGCCGAGGCGAAGCACACGGTTACCCTGTATTACGGCAGATAGGGCTGCTCTAGCCGGGCCGCAGCATCGAGCGGGAGATGGCGAAGATGCGGTCTGCGCCAAGCATATAGGCCATCAGCGATTCCAGGCGGAACAGCCCGGCATAGGCGCGGTCGAGGACGTTGAGCGAACCGGTATAGGCGCCGAAGGCCGGCATGATCATGCGGCCGCCATCGCCCGCGAAGCACCGCCGCCGCACAGAACGGCCGCGCTGCACGATGCGGGCGCAGGGATGGAGATGGCCTGATATCTCGCCCTCGATGCGCATCCTGGATGGCTCGTGCCGGAACAGCAGCGAACCAATGGCGAGCTCCCGCACGGTTTCGCCGGGCAGATCGGCCGGCGCTTCCGGATCATGATTGCCGGCGACCCAGAACCAGTCGCGGCCTGCCATCAGCGCTTCCAGCCGCTCGCGAAAACTCGCATGCATGCGCTCGGCGCCGCCGCCGTCGTGGAAGCTGTCGCCGAGGCTGATGACGATCGATGGCTGATAGTCCGCGATCACCGCCTGCAGCCGCAGCAAGGTCGCGCCGGTGTCGTAGGGCGGGATCAGCGTGCCGCGCCTTGCCAGCGACGAGCCTTTTTCCAGATGCAGGTCGGACACGGCCAGAAGCCTGAGCTCCGGAAAATAGAGCACGCCGCGCGGATCGCAGACCGCACGTTCGCCGGCGATGCCGACAAGGTCGGCCTCGCCAATCAGCGATGTGCGCGCCAGCGAAAAATTCATTCCTCAACCATTCCCGGCCCCATGGCCTCCTCGACCAGTGTCGCCGCATCCATCAGCAGTGTTTCATCGGCTTCGCCGTTCACCGGCATCTTGCCGATCTCGAGCATGATCGGCACGGCAAGCGGCGAGATCTGTTCGAGATTCTTATGCATGATTCGACCTTGGATGCGCGAGAGCATGTCGGCAAGTCTGCTGACATCAAGCAGACCGGCCGCCGCATCGGCACGCGTCGCCTGCAGCAGAATATGGTCCGGCTCATGGCTGCGCAGCACGTCGTAGATAAGGTCGGTCGACACGGTGACCTGGCGACCGCTCTTCTCCTGGCCCGGATGACGCTTCTCGATCAGTCCCGAAATTAGCGCACAATTGCGGAAGGTCCGCTTGAGAAGCCAGCTGTCGGCCAGCCAGGCTTCGAGGTCGTCGCCCAGCATGTCCTCGTCGAACAGCGCGCCGAGCGACGGCTTCCGGGCCTTGAACATCGCACCCATGTCGCCCAACGACCATATGGCCAGCGCATAGTCGGTGGCGACGAAGCCGAGCGGCCTGGCGCCCGCCCTGTCGAGACGGCGGGTGAGCAGCATGCCCAGCGTCTGGTGCGCCAGCCTGCCTTCGAAGGGATAGGCGACCAGATAATAGCGGTTGCCGCGTGGAAAGGTCTCGATCAGCAGATCATCGCGCTTGGGCAATACCGATTTGTCGGCTTGGAATCGCAGCCAGTCGGCCACTTGCTCCGGCAGCTTCTTCCAGCGCTGTGGGTCGTCCAGCATGATGCGGACCTGCTCGGCAAGGTAGGTCGAAAGCGGGAACTTGCCGCCGCCATAGTAAGGCACCTTGGCATCGCTGCCGGGGGCATTCGACACGAAGCATTCATTCTCGCGAATGCCTTCGAAGCGCAGCACCTTGCCGGCAAACATGAAGGTGTCGCCATGCGTCAGCGTTTCGAGGAAGGCCTCCTCGATTTTGCCGAGAACGGCGCCGCCGCGCGTGGCCGAGCCTTTGCTGCCGGCTTTGACGTAACGGACGTTGAGCGCCGGCACTTCGATGATGGTGCCGACATTCAGTCTGTATTGCTGGGCAACGCGCGGATTGGAGACGCGCCACAACCCGTCCTTGTTCAAGCGGATGCGGGCGTAGCGCTCGTAGTTCTTCAGCGCGTAGCCGCCGGTGGCGACGAAATCGATGACGCGGTCGAAGGTCGGCCGATCGAGGCTGGCATAGGGTGCCGCCGTTCGCACCTCCTCGAACAGATCATCGGCGCGGAATGGTGCTCCGCAGGCACAGCCGAGCACATGTTGCGCCAGCACATCGAGGCCGCCATTGACCAGCGGCGGCGTATCCTGCGCACCGAGATAGTTGGCGTCGAGCGCGGCCCGGCATTCCAGCACTTCGAACCGGTTGGCCGGGATGAGGATCGCCTTGGACGGCTCGTCCATGCGGTGATTGGCGCGGCCGATGCGCTGCGCCAGCCGGCTGGCGCCCTTCGGCGCGCCGACATGCACGACGAGGTCGACATCGCCCCAGTCTATGCCGAGATCGAGCGTCGATGTCGCGACGATGGCACGCAGTGCATTCTCACCCATCGCCTTCTCGACTCGGCGGCGCTGACCGACATCGAGCGAGCCATGATGCAGCGCGATCGGCAAGGTGTCCTCGTTGACTCGCCACAATTCCTGGAACAACAGCTCCGCCTGGCTGCGGGTGTTGACGAACAGCAGGGTCGTCTTGTGGCGCTTGATCTCGCGATAGATCTCCGGCGTGGCGTAGCGCGCCGAATGGCCCGCCCACGGCACGCGCTCTTCGGAATCGAGGATGGAGATTTCGGGTTTCGCGCCTCCTGTGACGACGATCAGCTCGGACATATCAGGGCTTGTTGCGCCTTTGGGCGGATTCTGGCTGACCAGCCAGCGCCGCAATTCGTCCGGTTCGGCCACCGTCGCCGACAGGCCGATTGTCTGCAGGTCGGGGACAAAACTGCGCAGCCGCGCCAGCCCGAGCGCCAGCAGGTGGCCGCGTTTCGACGTCACCAGCGAATGCAATTCGTCGAGCACGACATAGCGCAGGTCTTCGAAGAAGCGCCTGGCATCGCCAGCCGCGATCAGCAGCGCAAGTTGCTCGGGCGTGGTGAGCAGGATATCGGGCGGTACCAATTTCTGCCGTTGGCGTTTGTGGGCGGGGGTGTCGCCCGTGCGCGTCTCGATGGTCACGGGCAGACCGATCTCTTCCACCGGCTTGGCGAGATTGCGCTCGATGTCGACGGCCAATGCCTTGAGCGGCGAGATATAGAGCGTATGGATGCCGCGATGCACCTGCCCTGGCTTTCGCCTCGGCCTGACCGCCAGTTCGGTCAGCGAAGGCAGGAAGCCGGCCAGCGTCTTGCCGGCCCCGGTTGGCGCAATCAGCAGCACCGATTGGCCGCTTTGTGCCTTCGCCAACAATTCGATCTGATGGGCGCGCGGCGACCAGCCTTTCTCGCCAAACCATCTGAGGAATGGCTCGGGCAATGCAATGGCGGCATTCTGCTCGGCAAGGCGCGGCTCAACTGTCACGCGCCAGAGGTAGCGCGGCTACGGGCAATCGCCAAGGAAAATCGGAACAAAAGGGGATCGCAGCGTTCCTCGCCCCGTTTACGGGGAGAGGATGCCGGCAGGCAGGTGAGGGGCAGCGCTGACGATCACAAATTGGGTGTTGGCGCGATCACTCGCAGGTTCGCGCTGTCCCTCATCCGCCCTTCGGGCGTTCGTCGTTCGAAAAGCCAAGCAATTGGCTTTTCGCCCGCTGCGCGGACCACTCCTCACCTCCCCGTGAAACGGGGAGGTGGAAGAAGATCACGGCCGCCGAAACCCCGTCGGCCCGCCATAGAGATAGCCGATGCGAGCCACCGCTTCCTTCAGCCCTTCGCGCGAGACCAGCATCGTGTGGCCATTGGCGTGGATCATGGTCTCGGCGTCGGTCATGACCGCGACATGGCCCTTCCAGAACACAAGGTCGCCCCGGCGCAATCCGGCATAGTCCGGGCCAGGCTCAAGCGGCTCGCCGAGCGTCGCCGCCTGCATGTCGGAATCGCGCAGCACGTCCCTGCCGGCCATGCGCATCGCCAGTTGCACCAGACCCGAGCAATCGATGCCGAAGCCGGAAGCGCCACCCCACAGATAAGGTGTGCCAAGAAATGTCTCGGCAACCGCGACATAGTCAGCGGCAACTTCGCCGATTGGCCTGAGGTGACCAGCGATGATCGCTTCGCCTGACGGCAGGACGGCATAGTGCGTGCCGCGTGTCTCGGCGGCGCCCGTCACCGTCACGGCCGATCCCATCGACAGTTGCCCCGCGACTGGAAAGCGCAGGTCGGGAGCGGGATAGAGGAAGGTGCGCGCGACGGAGACGATATGGGTGGGCGCATGGTCCCGCCCGCCCAGTATGGTGTCGGCGACATAGCCGACATAGCCGTCGCGTTCGGCCTGGATCCAGGCCCAGCCTTCGGTGACCTCGAAAACGAGGACATCATCGCCGAACAGGAGCTGCGTGTTGACGCCGGCATCAGGCCGCGGTGCCTTGCGGACATCGGCGACCGACGCAGCGATCCGCGCCGAACGGCCGCTGACAAACCGGTCGGCGGTAACCTCGCCCTTCAGCCTTGCATCGGCAAGGTCGGAACGAAAGGCGTGAAGGCGGGCATCCCTGGCGGTCAAATCACTAACTCGGTCTAATGGCTAATTGGTCAGATGGGCAGTTCGTGCGCCCTGGCGATGATACCATCGCCGAAGCGCTCGACAAAGAGCGCGCCCTCGACCGTGCGCTTGATCAGCACGTTGCGCTTGTCGAGCTCGTCGCGATGGCGCGACACCAGTTTCAGCGCGCCCATCGTGTCGAGCGCGCGCGTGATGACCGGCTTGGTGACGTTGAGGCGGGCAGCGAGGCCGCGCACCGTATGCGGCGGCGGATCGAGATAGATGGTGAACAGGATGGCCGTCTGGCGCATGGTCAGGTCGGGCGCGTCGTCGCGCACCTGCGACAGCATCACTTGCTGCCACAGTCGCAAGGCCTGGCTCGGGCGCATCGCAATCGACATCAGGCCAGCATGACGGCAAATTGTTTCGGTTCCGTTTCAGTTTCAGCGATTTGCCGGCTCTGCTTGCGGCCGTCACATCAGCCATAGCGCGTGGAGATGATCCGCTCCAACGCCCGAATGCCTTGCGCCTCGCCACCGGAAGGACCGTACGGGCGATCAGCGGGATTCCAGGCGAAAATGTCGAAATGCGCCCAGCTCATCGTCTTTTCGACAAAACGCCTGAGGAACAGCGCCGCCGTGATCGAACCGGCGAAGCCGTCCGTGGTGACATTGTTGATGTCGGCGATCTTCGACGACAGTTTCGCATCGTAGGGCCGCCACAGCGGCATGCGCCACAGTGGATCCTCGACCGCCAGCGATGCCGCCGCCAGCTCCGAGGCCAGCGCCTCGTCACCGGTGTAGAAGGGCGGCAGATCGGGGCCAAGCGCGACACGGGCGGCTCCGGTCAGCGTCGCCATGTCGACGAGCAGCTGCGGTTCTTCGTCATCGGCCAGCGCCAGCGCGTCGCCGAGCACGAGCCTCCCTTCGGCGTCCGTGTTGCCGATCTCGACAGTGATGCCCTTGCGGCTCGCCAGCACGTCACCCGGCCTGAAGGCATTGCCGGCAATCGAATTCTCGACCGCGGGGATCAGCACGCGCAGCCGCACGTTTAGTCCCGCAGCCATGATCATCGAGGCCAGGCCAAGCACATTGGCCGCGCCGCCCATGTCCTTCTTCATCAACAGCATGCCGGACGATGGCTTGATGTCGAGACCGCCGGTGTCGAAGCAGACGCCCTTGCCGACCAGCGTCACCTTCGGCGCGCCCGGTTGCCCCCAGATCATGTCGATCAGCCGCGGCGCGCCTGATGAGGCACGGCCGACGGCATGGATCATCGGGAAATTCTGCGTGAGCAGATCGTCGCCCTTGATGACGGAGATTTCGGCCTTGTGAGCCGCGGCCAAAGTCCGCACCGCCTTCTCCAGATCATCCGGTCCCATGTCGCTGGTCGGCGTGTTGACCAGGTCGCGTGTCAGGAAGATGCCATCGGCGATGCGGCGAATGCGCACCGCGTCGACACCGGCCGGCAGTTCGAAGCGCAGCGCCTTGCCTGACTTCTTGCCGTAACGGGTAAAGACATAGCCGCCGAGCGCCAACGCGATTGCCGCGAGTTCCGGCTCGGCAGGCGTCGAGGCGAAATGCCAATCGCCTTCCGGCAGGGTTTTCGACAATGCGCCGAGAGCAAGCGCGCCCTCACCGTCGCCAATACCGAACAGTGCGCCGGCAAGCGCACCGTTTTCGCCGGGCACGGCCAGCGTCCTGCCTGCCTCGCCGGAAAACCCGTTGGCCCTGGCCCAGGTGACGACAGATGGTGCAAGGCCCGCGGCCTCCAGACCGTCCCGGGCCACCAGATGCACCGGCAGAGCGCCTTGCAATTTCTTCTCGACGAGTTCGACAGGCATTCGATGTTCTCCTGCCGACCCCAAGCCGAGTCGGCGTTTCTTAACCGTCCGTTAGGGTTAACAGAATATTTCTGCGGGAGGGAAGATGGCCACGCAATGGCCGCGCGCATGAATGGAGGCTTAGGGTGTGATGCCGACCAACCGGACACTGAATTCCAGGGGAAAACGGCTCGTCACCACGGCCCTCATGCTGGCGCTGGCGGCGGGCGTCGCCGGTTGCGGAACCAGCAGAATGACCACCGGCTCGATCGGCCGCACCGGCGGCAAGCCGCTGGAGACCATGTCGGCGGGAGAACTGCACAATGCCACGGCCGCTCTTGGCCAGTCCTATTCCAAGAACCCCAACGACAAGCGTATAGCGACCAACTTCGCGGCCGCGCTGCAGATGGACGGCGATGCCGACCAGTCGCTTGCCGTGATGCGCAAGCTGGCGATCGCCTACCCCAAGGACCGCGACGTGCTCGCCGCCTATGGCAAGGCGCTGGCCGCCAATGGCCAGTTCGAGG
The DNA here is from genome assembly GCF_056174585.1 of Mesorhizobium kamtschaticum. NCBI lineage: Bacteria > Pseudomonadati > Pseudomonadota > Alphaproteobacteria > Hyphomicrobiales > Phyllobacteriaceae > Mesorhizobium > Mesorhizobium kamtschaticum. Next base: position 7,238,023 of record NZ_CM149691.1, read on the forward strand.
CGGCCCTCGACGCCGTGCGCCGCGCACAGACGCCGGAATATCCCGACTGGAAGCTGGTGTCGGCGGAAGCGGCCATCCTTGATCAGATCGGCCAGAAGGACCAAGCGCGCCAGCTCTACCGCAAGGCCCTCGAACTCAAGCCGAACGAGCCCTCGGTGCTCTCCAATCTCGGCATGTCCTATGTGCTGGAGGGGGATCTGCGCACCGCCGAGACCTATATGCGTTCGGCCGCCCAGCAGCCCGGCGCTGACAGCCGTGTGCGCCAGAACCTGGCATTGGTGGTCGGCCTGCAGGGACGCTTCGACGAGGCCGAGAAGATCGCCTCGCAGGAACTCTCGCCTGAACAGGCACAGGCCAATGTCGCCTATCTCAGGCAGATGCTGGCCCAGCAGAATGCCTGGAGCCAGCTCAAGGATCAGGACAAGCCGAAGCCGGCAACCAACTGACACGGCGATTTCGCCAACAGAAGAAAGCCGCGCTGCATGCAGCGCGGCTTTCGCATTTGTGCAAGGATTGCGGTGTCTCTTACTGGCTGGACGGCGCAGCCGCCCCAGAGTGATCGCCGAAGATGCCGCGCTGGCTGACCTGGATGCCGGCAGGGCCGAGGATGATGGCGAAAAGCACCGGCAGGAAGAACAGGATCATCGGCACGGTGAGCTTGGGCGGCAAGGCGGCGGCCTTCTTTTCGGCGGCGTTCATGCGCATGTCGCGGCTTTCGGCGGCGAGCACGCGCAGAGCGTGCGCCACGGGCGTGCCGTAGCGTTCGGCCTGGACGAGCGCCTGCGACACCGATTTGACCGATTCCAGACCGGTACGGCTTGCAAGATTCTCATAGGCCTGCTTGCGTTCCTGCAGATAGGAGAGCTCGGCGTTGGTCAGGATGAATTCTTCCGCCAGAGCCACCGACTGCGCGCCGATCTCGTCGGCGACCTTGCGCAGTGCTGCCTCCACCGACATGCCCGACTCCACGCAGATCAGCATCAGGTCGAGCGCATCCGGCCAGGCCATCTGGATCGACTGCTTGCGCTTGGTGGCGCGGTTGTTGACATAAATGACCGGTGCGTAGAAGCCGCCATAGGCAACGAGGACGCAGACGAACAGCCGGATGACCAATGGTTTGTCCGGCAACCCGCCGAGCACGAATATGTAGACCAGAGCCAGTGCGAAGCCGACAAAAGGCAGCACCAGACGGAAGAAGAGAAACCGCGTCAGCGGGTTCTGCCCGCGGAAGCCGGCGACCTTGAGCTTCTGCAAGGTGCTCTCGTCGGCCAGGGCGCGCCGCAGGTCGAGCCGGTCGACGATGTTGCGCATGCCGACCGACTGTTGCTCGCGCAGACCCTTGCGGCGGCGATCGGCCTCGGTCGCAAGCCGCGCGCGCTGCTTGGCGCGAAGCTCATCGCGCTCCAGCGCGACCGATTTCATGCGCGCCTTGAGCTGGTTGCCGCCAAGCGCCGGCAGCAGCGTAAAGACGGTCGCGAACACGGCAATGCCGACCAGCAGTGCGATCAGCAGCGTCGGATCAGTCAGCGATTTGATGACTTGTTCGGTCATGCCGTGGTCCTAGACTTCGAAGTTCATCATCTTGCGCATCACAAGAATGCCGATCGACATCCAAACGCCAGCGCAACCGAGAATGAGATTGCCGACACTCGTGTTGAACAGCGGCAACATGTAATTCGGGCTCGAGAGATAGACGAGAAAAGCGACGATGAAGGGCAACGCACCGATGATGGCGGCGGACGCCTTCGCCTCCATGGACAGCGCCTGGACCTTGGCTTTCATCTTCTTGCGATCACGAAGCACGCGTGAAAGGTTGCCCAGCGCCTCGGACAGATTGCCGCCGGCCTGCGACTGGATCTGGATGACGATGCCGAAGAAACTCGCCTCGGTGCACGGCATGGTTTCGGGCATGCGCAAGGTCGCATCGGGGATCGACAGGCCCATCTGCTGCGAATCGACGATGCGGCGAAACTCGGTCTTCACCGGCTCGGGGGATTCGTTGGCGATCAGGCGTATGGCATCGTTCAGCGGCAGGCCGGACTTGACCGCGCGCACGATGATGTCGAGGGCGTTTGGAAATTCGTTGAGGAATGCCTTGACCCGGCGCGTGCGCCGAAACGAGACGAACCAGCGCGGCAGGCCGAGCGCGCCGGCCAACAGCACGCCGGGCACGACAAGCAGCGGCGCCCCGGCCACGAAGGCGACCATCGCCAGCGCGAGGCCGCATATGGCGGAATAAATGTAGAAGCGCTCGATCGAAACCTTCATGCCGGCCTGCCTGAGCTGCGCCTTCAGCGGCGGTTTCTTGATGGCGGTGTCCTTGGTTCTCTGCTTCTCGTCGAGTTCCTTCAGCGAATCCTGCACCGATTTACGGCGCTTGGCCGCGTCCGCGGCACGGTCGCGCGTGGCCTTGACGATGGAACGGTCCGTCTCCGCGGCCTTGATCGTTTCAAGCCGCTTGCCTGCCTGTTTCTCATTGCTGATCTGGGTGAACAGGAATGCATAGGCGACCGCGCCGGCGCTGAAGCCGGCGAGCACGACAAACGCCAATACGGTGCCGTCAATTCCAAACATCGACCAGAACCTTCACGCCAGCGGATATCTCAGTCAGCACGTTTCTCCATCGCCTCGAGCGCGGTGGCGAGGCGCTGTTCCTCGCCGTAGTAGCGAGCCCGGTCCCAGAAATGCGGGCGGCCGATACCGGTCGAAACGTGTTCGCCCAGCAGCCTGCCGTTAGCGTCCTCGCCCTTGATGTTGTAGAGGACGAGATCCTGGGTGATAACGACGTCGCCTTCCATCCCGATGACCTCGGTGATGTGGGTGATGCGGCGCGATCCGTCGCGCAGACGCGCCGCCTGGATGATCACGTCGATGGAGCCGACGACGATTTCGCGCACGGTTTTCTGCGGCAGCGAATAGCCGCCCATGGCGATCATGGATTCGATACGGTTCAGGCATTCGCGCGGACTGTTCGAGTGAATCGTTCCCATCGAGCCGTCATGGCCGGTGTTCATCGCCTGCAGAAGATCGAACACTTCGGGTCCGCGTACTTCGCCGACGATGATGCGCTCGGGCCGCATGCGCAGGCAGTTCTTGACCAGGTCGCGCATTGTCACTTCGCCTTCGCCTTCGAGGTTGGGCGGGCGGGTTTCCAGGCGCACGACATGCGGCTGCTGCAGTTGCAGTTCGGCCGAGTCCTCGCAGGTGATGACGCGCTCCTCGCGGTCGATGTAGTTGGTCAGACAATTGAGCAGTGTCGTCTTGCCCGAGCCGGTGCCGCCCGAGATGACGATGTTGCAGCGAACGCGGCTGATGATCTTGAGGACCTCGGCTCCCTGCGGGGAAATGGCGCCGAACTTGACCAGCTGATCGAGCGTCAGCTTGTCCTTCTTGAATTTTCGGATGGTAAGCGCGGCTCCATCGATGGAGAGCGGAGGGGCGATGACGTTGACGCGGGAACCGTCGGGAAGGCGTGCGTCGCAGATCGGGCTGGATTCATCGACACGGCGGCCGACCTGGCTGACGATGCGCTGGCAGATGTTGAGAAGCTGCTGGTTGTCGCGAAAGCGAATGCCGGTCTGCTCGACCTTGCCGTTGACTTCGATGTAGACGTTCTTCGACCCGTTGACCATGATGTCGGCGATGTCGTCGCGGGCGAGCAATGGCTCGAGCGGCCCATAACCAAGCACATCGTTGCAGATGTCGTCGAGCAGTTCCTCCTGCTCGGCAATCGACATCGCGAAGTTCTTGATCGCGATGATGTCGTTGACGATGTCGCGGATTTCCTCGCGCGCGCTTTCGGGTTCGAGCTTGGCGAGCTGCGACAGGTCGATCGTGTCGATGAGCGCCGAGAAAACCTGGCTCTTGGTGTCGTAGTAGGTTTCGCTCTTTTCGCGGCCCCGCCTCGCCTCCGGCGCGATGGGCGGCGCCTCGACCGCGCGGCGCACGGGCGGCGCGACAGGTGCGCTTGGCTGCGGCGGTGCCGCGGGCCGGGCGGCCAGAACCGCCGTGTCCGCCGAACCCGCGGGCGGCGGGGCGACTGGCGCCGGTGCTGGCTGACGGAATTCCGGCGTGAACCGGTTGCCGTCGTCGTTGCCTCTTTTACCGAACATGATCGACTACCGACCCCACTGCGTCACTTCTTGTTGCGCGAGAGCTTGCCGAGCAGACTGCCCAGGCCAGCCTTCTTTTTCGCCCGGATTTCGCTGCGCCCGGTCAGCACATGAGCAATCTCATTGATCATGGCCACGATCGGATTCTTGGCATCCATCTCGCCGAGCATACGACCGTTGTTGGCGGCATTGCCGAACAGCAACGGATCGAAGCCGATGACCGACATCGGCGTCAGGCCGAGCGGCTCGGCGAAATCGGATGGTGAAATTTCCGGCCGCTTTGGAATGCCGGCCTGATTGATGATCAGCTTCGGCGGCGGGTCGTTGGGGCGAAGCCGCTTCAGCATGTCGACCAGGTTCTTGGTGTTGCGCAGATTGGCCAGTTCCGGCGTCGCCGTGATGACGATCTCGTCGGCCTTGACCAGCGTGTTCTTGGCCCAGCCCGTCCAGATATGGGGAACGTCCAGCACCAGAAGCGGCACGCTGCGCTGCGCGGTATCGACAAGTTGCGCAAAGGCATCGGGATCGAAGTCGTAGACGCGTTCCAGCGTCGAGGGCGCCGCGAGCAACGACAGGTGCTCGGCGCATTGGGTCAGCAGCCGGTCGAGATAGACTTCGTCGACGCGTTCAGGCGAGAACACCGCTTCAGCGATGCCTTGTGCCGGATCCTGGTCGAAATTGATGTTGGCCGTGCCGAAGGCGAGGTCGAGGTCGGCAACGACGACCTCGGACTTGAACAGGGTGGACATTGCCCAGGCTACATTGTGGGCGATGGTGGAAGAGCCGACGCCGCCCTTGGCGCCAACGAAGGCGACCGAACGGCCGAGGGGTTCGGCCTCCGGATCGACGAAAATCGACGACACGACACTGACGATGTCGGCCATCGACACCGGCGCGATGACATATTCGGAGATGCCGGAGCGGATGAGCTCGCGATAGAGACCGACATCATTGTAGTGGCCGATCACCACCACTTTCGAGGATGGATCGCAGTATTCCGAGAGGTGGGCGAGCTGCTCCAGCAATTGCTTGGGTTCGCTGCGTGACTCCAGCAGGATCAGGTTCGGCGTCGGCGCCGACTGATAGAACTCGATGGCCGTGGGAACGCCGCCCATATGGACCTTGAGATGCGCCTTGGTCATGCGGCGGTCCTCGCCGGCGCGCTCGACCGGATTGGCAACGCCTTCGGTCTCGCAGAATGCCTGGATCGAGATGCGCGGAACCGGGCGCAACGCCTGCATCGCTGCGATGTCCTGCGGCGATGTATCACCGCCGTCCACGGTGGCGTCATAGGCAAGGTTGCTCATGGTCATGCTCTTTCCGTGGCTTCTCTTTCCTCGAGGGCTCGGCTCAGTACGTCACTTCTGAATTGCCGAGGAATTCATTCGAAATACCCCTGCTGCGGTAGACATCGATCACCGCACCACGATTTTCCGCGTCGATGGTGGTCTGCTTGCGCGGCCCGAGCAGGTCGGCCGGGTTTGCCATCTGGGCCGCGAGATTGTTCTGATAGGAGCAGCCGAAGTCGGCATAGTGCTTGTTTTCCGAGGTCTCGACCAGATCGTCGGGCCAGCGTCCACATTTGTCGGTCTGGGCTCTCACCGCGATATAGGAGACGCGAATCGGGGCGGATGTCTCGCTCGAGCCGGCCTGGTAGGAGACCACGACAATGCGGTTGCGCTTGATGCCGCTGGCCACCGCGAGCCTAGCGAAATCACGGCCGGCCGCCGTCGCCGCGACCTCATTGGCCGATCCGCTGGGAATCTGGATCGTCAATGTCGGAGCGGCACTCTTGTCATAGCCGTCGAGGAAACCCATGAGCGTGTCGCGCTGCGAACCGGTCATGCCGCGGTCGCCGGCGCCGACAGGCAGGTCGATCTTCTGGTTCTTCTCGGCGATGACGATCGGATGGTTGGTGCGATAGTCGTCCGGAATGGCGCCAACGGTAATGCTGTCGCGCTGGGCGCAGCCGGCCAGCAAAGCCGTCACCGCCACAGCGAGGACCGGCAGCGCCCGCAGGCCGGCTCGCGAACGGCTGGTGCGCATCGTCGTGGCGATGGTCCTTGTCTTCGACGCTGACTGAGACATGTCCGCTTCCCCATTCACTTGTAGATATAGCCGACAACGCCGTGGTATCGGCCGTTGGGCTTGTCGGTCTGCATGGTGCCGTAGACGCGATTGACCTTGCCCAGGAACATGGCGGCACCATCGCTGGCAGGGTTGAAATTGTCGTCCGGCTTGGCGAGATCGTTGCGTGCCACCGGCTTCGCCAGATAGGGCGTGATAAAAATGACCAGTTCCGACTCGTTGCGCACGAAGTCCCTGCTCCGGAACAACGTCCCAAGCACCGGGATCTTGGCCAGCCCCGGCAATCCGGCGACGGCTTGACGAACGTCGTCGCGCACGAGGCCAGCGATCATCATGGAGCCGCCGGAAGGCAATTCGACCGTGGTGTCTGCCAGGCGCTTGCGGATCGACAACAAGGTGGTTCCAGGCAAATTGCCTCCCCCCTCCAAGGTGGTGGCGCCTTCCGTGGTCGGCTCAGACACGGAAGTCCTCACCTTGAGGCTGATCCGACCAGCCGACAGCACTACAGGCTGGAACTCGAGACCAATGCCATATTCGATCTTTTCGTTGGTGTATGTGACTTGACCCGTTTGGTTGTCGGTTGAGACATTGTTCGTACGCGAGGTGATGAGATTGAACTCGCCGCCGACCTTGAACGTGGCCTTTTCGCCCGACACTGCGGTGAGCGTCGGTTCGGCCAGGGTCTTCATGACACCGGACTGCTCCATCGCGTTGATGTATGCCTGAAAAGGTGAATTGGCATTGCCCAAGGCGAAGCCTGAGTTCTGCGACAGGGGTTTGCCCAAGCCGTAGGCTGGAGAGGTCAGCGCGTTCCAGCTGATACCATTGCTGCTGCCACTCGTGACCATGTTGACACCGAGCTGCTTCATCACGGAGCGGCTGACTTCGGCGACCGTCACCTTCAGCGTGACCTGGTCGTCACCGACGATCTGCAGCAGGTTGACGATCTTGGAGACGCGGCGCTGCGTGTCGGGGTTGTTGATGTCGACACCGCTCTGGGCCGAGCCGCCGGCCGCGGTCTGCGAATATTGTCCGGTCGTCGCCTCACCGCCCGAGACGAAGATCGTCGCAAGGTCGACCGCGCGTTTGGCGTCCAGCGGCGTATCGACCATGCCGGTCAAGACGACGTTGTCGTTCAGCAGTTCCACCTTGACGTCCGAGGTCGGAATAAAGCGCTTGATGTAATCCTCCAGGCCGGCGACGTCGCGTTCGACGGCCAGGTCCAGGCTGGCGATCTGTTCGCCGTTCGGACCGAAGACGAAAATATTGGTCTCGCCGACCGCCTTGCCGAACAGGTAGATACGCCTTGCGGTGCGGGTCACCGCATCGGCAACGGTCGGGTTGGCGACAAGAATGTCGTAGGCATCGCTCGGCAGGTCTATGACCACCGATTTGTTGAGGCCAAGCTTGACGCGCTGGGTGGCGGTCGTAGCCGTCACCTGCGTGCTCTTCGCCTCGACAACGCCCTGCACATTCGTTCCAACGAGCAGCAGGCCGAATGCCGCGGCTGCGATTGCCGGCAGTTTACCGCTTAGCCTCATTTCCTTGCCCCTATTTCGGAAACTTCACCCGACTTGATCAGTCTCACCGTTCCCTTGCGGCCATTGCCGGAAACGAGATAGTCGGCCTCGTCCACATTCTTTTCCTGGGTGTCCGTGATCGACCGCAGAGCCAGTGTCAGGCGATCGGCCATCTGCTGGGCGACGGTGATGATCTCCGCCTGCTTGGGCGTGAGCTCCAGCGTGGCGGTCTGGCCCACCCTGGTCTTCTTGCCCTGTTCGTCCTCCTGGATCGTCTGGTCGATTGCCAGCACGCGGATGTTCTTGAGGATGGTCTCGGTGTTGAAACCGGTGCCGCCGCTGCTGGCATCGGCCCTGCGGGTCATGATGACGTCGACAAAATCGTTTGGAAGGATGAAGCCGCCGGCCGACGTGTCGGCCGATATGGTTGTGGCGACAGCCCGCATCCCGGAAGGCAGGATGGACGACATGAAGCTTTGCCCCTCGCCGATCAGCTTGGAACGGCGCACGGGCTCACCCGCATACATCGGCACACGGGCAATCGACCCTTTCAATTTCTCCAGCGCGTCGGGAGCGGTGCCCTTGGTGATGAAATTCGCGTTGACGCCGTCGGCCGGCCAGGATTGCCAGCTGATGTTGTTCTCAAGCGCGTTGCCCATCGCGACATCGCCCGAGAGCACAAGCACGTCCTGCAGGGATACGGCGGGAGGCTGGGGGCCGGAATCGACGACGACCGGGGGCGGCGGCACGACCATGTTTTTTGCGACATAGCCAGCACCGCCCGCCGCGGCCACCGCCACGCTCAGAATAATCAGTCGGGATGCTGGCATCTGTCCGAATCCTCGCCCTTGGCAAACCACGTAGCCAAGCCGGACTTTGCAGCGGCAATCGTCAAAACAAGGTTAATGTAATGCTTACGATCGTGATTAATTTAAGGTTTACATAAATTAGCTGGATCGCCCCGCCACGACTGCAAAGAACCCGGCCACGGCTCTTTTTCAAAGGGGTCGGGCAACGCGGTCCGGGGTAACGGAAATCAGATGGTGTTCAGCTTGCAAGCCTTGCCAGCGCCCACACCATCAAGGGCGAATCCGGATAGGTCAACAGGCCGCCAAGGCCGAGCGCGATCCCATAGGGGACCCCGGTCGTGTCATCCGCGAAATGACGCAGGAATGCATTGCGGCCGGTAATAACCGCCAGCGGCGACTTCCGGTAAAGCAGGATGGCGAGCGTCAGCAGGCCGCCGATCATTGTCGAGACAACAAGGTATTCGACGAGATGGATGTTCAACCCCATCCACACGGCCGTCGCGGCCAGCAGCTTGGCGTCGCCTCCACCCATGCCACCCATCGCGAACAGGCCGAACGTCACGGCAAGGACCAGGGCGCCGGCGGCGAAATGCCAACCATAGGCTGCCCATTCCATACCCGTCAGCGGCGCAACCAGCGCGAAGACGACGACAAGCAACACCGATACGCGGTTGGCAATCGTCATCGACAGCATGTCGGAGATCGCGGCAAACAGCATGCAGAACGGAAAGACGACGAAGATCAGGGCTTCAAGCATCGGTGTCGCGCCTAAGGTTCAATTGCAGTGAGCCAAGCCTAGGTATTTTCGATTAACGATTGATGAGGCGGTTCCCTAAAAATCGGAACCAGAGCTGACTGTAAACCAGGTAAAACGAAGCAAGGGCCGCCAGTGGGCGGCCCTTGCTGTAAGAAACAAGCTGATTGTCAGCAGTACGGCAGATCAGCTGCCGCTGGAGTTCAGCGTGGTGCCGATCGAGGTGAACTTGGCGTTGATTGCATTGCCGAGGGCGCCGGCACCGGTGATGATGGCAAGCGCGATGAGAGCGGCGATCAGACCATATTCAATAGCGGTCGCGCCGGATTCGTCCTTCACGAAACGTGCAAAAAGGTTAGACATTTGAGAGCTCCTACTCCACGTGTTACAGCACTTCCGTCAACTTCTGTGATGGTTGATCGGATGCTGCCAATCTAGGGAGAAGCTCTTTCGATCGGCTTAATAAACAGCCTTACCGATTCCTTTCCCGGCTCGAACGGAGTGCGTGGTTAACTCCATGCTAAGCGCCGGCTAAAGTGCCGTTTCCCGGGCCAACGCCGCAAAAGGCAAGGGCTTGAGGAAGCTTGCAACCCGGCGTGGATCTGGCCGTGCGAGCAACCATGCCGATCGCCACATCCGGCACCAGCAAGCCGACTTAACCGTTGGTTCACCAATCTCGTTCATGTTCCGTTGAACAGTTTGCTTGTGGAGCGCCTCGATGGCCGTGCAGAGATCCTCAATCCTGATTGCCGTGCTTCTTGCCGCCACGAGCTTGATCACGCCCGCCAGAGCCGCTGCCGATATAGAAGTCACCATGAATCAGGCCAAGATCGTGAAACTGTCGCGCCCCGCCGACACGATCGTCGTCGGCAACCCGGCAATCGCAGATGCCTCGGTCCAGGACGCCTCGACGATCGTGCTCACCGGCAAGGGCTTCGGTGTCACCAATCTCGTCGTTCTCGACCAGGAGGGCAGCCCGATCGTCGACGCACAGGTTACCGTCGTGCGGCAGGCAGCCTCGTCGGTTCGCATTTACCGGCGGGCCGAGGTCCAGACCATGTCTTGCACGCCTTATTGCGAAAGTTCTTACAAGAGCGAGGCTGAAAAATCCTCCGAAGCCGAGATGAACGTCAGCAGATAGGCTGCGCGGCCGCGGCATGCGCCCAGGTTACCGGCCGGTTAAGACACTCGCGCCGACTTTAACGATCATTCAAACCGGACCTCAATTGGTTTGCGCTAATACACCTGTCGGAACCGTCCAGGGGTGGCAGGAACAAGGTATGGGCAACGAATTCGGCTCGACAGGTCAGCACAAGGTGGAGCGCGCCGGGTTTTTGAAGCGCTTCGTTCGCAACCGCCGTGGCAGCACGGCCATCGAATTCGCAATTCTTGCATTGCCGTTCGCGCTTCTTGTCTTTGGCATCCTTGAAAGCTGCATCTCTTTTGCCGGCCAGGAAGTGATGGCCAACATCACCGACGATATTGCGCGCCAGTTGCGCACGGGCCAGTTGAGACCGGCCGATGTCGCCGGGACCAAATTGACGACCCTGATTTGCGGCAGGCTGCAGATCATCGTCTCGACGGATTGTCCCGATCAGCTGCTCGTGGACCTTCGCGAGTATCCGACTTTCGCGGACGCGGCCACCGCGGGCTTCAAGATCCAGAACGGCGATGTCGTTCTGATGCAAGGCACGAACTCACAGGCTTTCGCAAACACCCCTGGCCTGGCGGAATCGAAGAACATGCTGCGGGTCTTCTACAAATGGCCTGTCGTGACCGATCTGATGGCCAAGTCGATGGCCAATCTAAATGGTGGCAGGACGCTGCATTTTGCGTCGGTGACCTGGCAGAACGAGCCGTTCGACAATTGAGTACGGAAGCACCAACAAGAAAAAAGGCAATGGCATGATGCGTGCGGGGGCACATCCGGGAATGGCAGGACTCTGGAGCAAGGCAGTCGGATTCTGCTCCAATCGCCGTGGGGTGGCGGCGGTCGAGTTCGCTCTTATCGTTCCTATCCTGCTGGTCATGTACTTCATGACCATGGAGGCTTCGCAGGCCATCGAGACCAGCAAGAAGGTCAGCCGCATCGGCAGCATGGTTGCCGACCTCGTCACGCAGCAGCCGACCATCGTCAAGGCGGATCTCGACGCCATCATGAAAATCGGCACCTCGACCATTCAGCCCTACAACCGCTCGGCGCCGAACATCACCATCACGGCAATACAGGTCACCACCGATACGCCGCCCAAGGTGAACGTGGTGTGGTCGCGCAAGGTGGCCAATGGCGTCTACAGTATCGCCACCGCCCTGCCGGCGACCACCACGGTTCCGGCAACGCTCAAGGTCGCCGGCACCTTCCTCATTCGTGTCGAAAGCAATCTGAGCTATTCGCCGATTATCAACTGGCAGTCGGACACCCAGCAAAAGCTCGGATTGACACAATCCCTCACCACAACGATCCCGATGGGCGAGACCTACTATCTGCGCCCGCGCAGAAGCCTGACGATCCCCTGCGGCGACTGCTGAAGAGTTTACTGCTGCCCACCACCTGTTGACACCAGGCGCACGATGGCTTCCGCCGTCGAATAATCCTTTGGGGCCACGGTCAGAAAGCCGCCGGAGTGTTTCGATTCCAGGAGATCGTAAACATCCGGCGTCGTCGATTTGAGGTTGGTCAGGAACACGGTCAGCCGACGCTTGGCTTCCGGGTCGAGATCAGTGCGTACGGCATGCGGACCGTACCTCAGCAGGCCCGACATCCACACGACCTGGAGAGCCGACGGCGAAAGGCCGGCTGCTTCGAGCCTTGCCTGCGTGCCATCGGATAGCAGCGGCTGGCCGTCGGCTGCCGCCCTCACCCAGCCGAACGAGGCGTCGGCCCGGCCGTCGACAAGCATGGTTTCCGCCGCGGACGTCGAATCGGCATGGATCAGAAACGGGGCATCCTGGGTGATCTTGACGTGTTCGGCGGCCAGTTCCGCCAGCGGCAAGAGCGAACCCCCCACGCTGTCCGGCGGCGGCATGGCGATCCGGTGCTTCACCATCGCCGCCAGGTCGGACAGCTTGCCGTCCCTGGTCAGCAGCACCGAGCGGATGCCCGCCGCACCGTCGGAATCGACCGGCGCCACAAGCGGCTCGATGCATTCACAACGCTGCAGTGCCGTGGCGTAAGCCGTCGCCGAATAGATGGCGTACTCGATCCGGGCGTTGGCCTGCGCCTCGATCAGTGCCGCATAATCGCGCGCAACGACGAACTCCACCTTCATGCCCAGCGCGTTGGTAAAGGATTGCGTCAACAGCGCCAGCCCCGGAACGGCGTTGCCGGCGCCAGGCTCGGCGACGATGCCGATGCGAAATGTGCCGATATCATCGCGCCAGTCGGCCCACGCCGGACCACACCAGAGCGCGCCATGCACGACCATGAGAGCGGTGCACGCCTTCAGCGCAGCGTTCATGGCAAGACGGTCCTGCGTTTTCTTCGATCCATGCCCACTATCGCGCCAAGCCGTTGCCGTTTGGTTTCCGAATTGCCAATGCCGCCGTGGAACCCTATGTCTGAGCGTCCACACTGGCAACAATGACCCGATGGCGCGTGCTTTTCTCTTTGTCCTGGATTCCTTCGGCATCGGCGGCGCGGCCGACGCCGAACGCTATGGCGACGCCGGCGCCAACACGCTCGCGCACATCGCCGAAGCTTGCGCCGAAGGGCGCGCGGATCGCGAGGGGCTTCGACAAGGGCCGCTGTTTGTCCCGCACATGGCATCGCTCGGGCTTGGCAAGGCGGCCGAGACGGCGACAGGATTGGGTTTTGCCCATTTCGGGACGGATCTGATCGCCAATGCCTTCCATGGCGCGGCGCAGGAAGTTTCGAGCGGAAAGGACACACCCTCCGGACACTGGGAGATCGCGGCCCTGCCGGTGCGGTTCGACTGGGGTTATTTCCCGGATACGGTGCCCGCCTTTCCGGCTGATCTGACCGCGGCGATGATCCGCGAGGGCGAGGTTTCGGGCATTCTCGGCAACTGCCATGCGCCGGGCACAGAGATAATCGAACGGTTGGGTGAAGAACACATCCGCACCGGCAAGCCGATCTGTTACACCTCCGTCGACTCGGTCCTGCAGATCGCCGCGCATGAAGTCCATTTCGGCTTGGAGCGGCTTTATGAATTCTGCCAGGTGGTGCGCCGGCTGGTCGATCCGCTCAGGATCGGACGCGTGATCGCGCGGCCATTCGTCGGCGAGACCGCCGCCACCTTCCAGCGGACCTACAACCGCCATGACTACGCCGTGCCGCCGCCGGAACCGACCTTGCTCGACCGGCTGACGGCGCGGGGAAGCCGCGTTATCGCCGTCGGCAAGATCGGCGACATCTTCGCTCACCGCGGCATTTCGGAAGTGCGCAAGGCCGCCGGCAACATGGCGATGTTCGACAAGGCGCTCGGTGCGATGGATGATGCCGGTGACGGCGATCTCGTTTTCGCCAATTTCGTCGATTTCGACACCGAATTCGGCCATCGCCGCGATGTCGCCGGCTATGCCGCCGCGCTCGAGGCCTTCGACCGGCGGCTGCCGGAAGCACTCGCAAAGCTGCGGCAGGGCGACCTTCTCATCCTGACGGCCGACCATGGCAATGACCCGACCTGGCGAGGGACAGATCATACGCGTGAACGCATCCCGGTGATCGGCGTGGCGTCCGGTTTGAGCGGTGGCGACATCGGACTGAGAACGACATTCGCCGATATCGGCGAGACCGTCGCCGAACACCTCGGGCTGGCGCCCGGCCGCCACGGCACTTCTTTCCATGCGATGATTGGCGGCCATGCCTGAATTGCCCGAAGTCGAAACAGTCCGGCGTGGCCTGCAGCCGGTCCTGGAAGGTGCCCGTCTGACCAAGGTCGAGGCGCGACGGCCGGATCTGCGCTTTCCCTTTCCCGAACGGTTTTCGGAAAGGCTGACCGGCCGGACCATCACGGCGCTCGGTCGCCGGGCCAAATATCTGACCATGCATGTGCAGGACGGCCCGGTGCTGATCTGCCATCTCGGCATGTCGGGCTCCTTTCGCATCGAGACCGACGACGACGGCGAGACACCCGGCGTGTTCCACCACGAACGCTCGAAAGGCACGGCGCACGACCATGTCGTGTTCGATGTCGTCGCCGCCAACGGCGCCCGGTCCCGCGTGATCTTCAACGACCCGCGCCGCTTCGGTTTCATGCTGTTTGCGGAAGGACCGCCGGAGACGCATCCGATGCTGGCCGGACTGGGCGTCGAGCCGACGGGCAATGCGCTGGACGGCGTGCTGCTCGCCTCGTTGCTGAAAGGCCGCAGATCGCCGCTGAAGGCAGCGCTTCTCGACCAGAAGCTGATCGCCGGACTTGGCAATATTTACGTCTCGGAGGCGCTCTGGCGTGCCGGACTGTCGCCCTTGCGCGAGGCGGGCACCATCGCCAAGCCGGGCAAGAAGGCCAGGGAACAAAGCGAACGCCTGGCCGAGGCGATCCGCTCGGTCATATCGGATGCCATCGCCGCCGGCGGGTCGTCGTTGCGCGATTATGTGCACACCGACGGGTCGCTGGGCTATTTCCAGCATTCCTTCGCCGTCTACGACCGCGAGGGTGAGCCTTGCCCGAAGCCCGGCTGCGGCGGCCACATCGAGCGCATCGTGCAGAGCGGACGCTCGACCTTCTATTGCCGGACGTGTCAGAGCTGAGTTAGAGCAATTCCAGGAAAAGTGTGAACGGTTTTCCGTCCGGAATTGCGTCAGAACAAAAAGATGGACCGGGGTCTAGCGAGGAGAAGCAACCATGGCCTACGAAACGATCCTCACCGAGACGCGCGGCAAGGTCGCACTGATCACATTGAACCGGCCAAAGGCGCTCAATGCGCTGAATTCCCAGATCCTTGCTGAACTCGTCGCAGCCTTGAACGGTTTCGGCGCCGATCCCGGCATCGGCGCCATGGTCTTACCGGTTCCGACAAGGCCTTTGCCGCTGGTGCCGACATCAAGGAGATGCAGGCGATCTCCTATGTGGACGCCTACAGCCAGGACTTCTTCGTCGGCTGGGAAGAGTTCACCCGGACGCGAAAGCCGATCATTGCGGCAGTGGCCGGCTATGCGCTCGGCGGCGGATGCGAGCTGGCAATGATGTGCGACTTCATCATTGCCGCCGACACCGCCAAATTCGGCCAGCCCGAAATCACGCTCGGCGTCATTCCTGGCATGGGCGGGTCGCAACGCCTGACCCGGTTCGTCGGCAAGTCGAAGGCGATGGACATGTGCCTGACCGGACGGATGATGGATGCAGCGGAAGCCGAGCGCTCAGGCCTGGTGTCGCGGGTGGTGCCCGCGGCCGAGCTTGTCGAGGAGGCAGTCAAGGCGGCGGCCAAGATCGCCGATTTCTCGCTGCCGTCGGTGATGATGGCGAAGGAAGCCGTCAACCGTTCCTATGAGACGACGCTGGCCGAGGGATTGCGGTTCGAACGCCGCCTATTCCACTCGCTTTTCGCGCTCGAAGACCAGAAGGAAGGCATGGCGGCCTTCGCCGAAAAGCGGAAGCCGAATTTCACCAATCGGTAGAGCGTTGCCGGCCCGCTATCGAAACCCTGTGGCGTCGGCCAAAAAGAACGCCAAGCAGCGTTGACGCGCCGGAAAAGCTGAACTATAAGCCGCACCAACCGAGGCGGCCCTGTGGCTGCCCGTTTGTTTTTGCGCCCTGCGGCATGCCGCGTGCGCCGACCAGATCAGAAGAGAGGCATCATGGCCAACACATCCTCGGCCAAAAAGGCAACGCGCAAGATCGTCCGTCGCGCGGCGATCAACAAGAACCGCCGCTCGCGCGTGCGCACCTACGTCCGCCAGGTCGAGGAGGCACTCGCCTCCGGTGACAAGGTTGCCGCACAGGCCGCCTTCAAGGTCGCCGAGCCGGAATTGATGCGTGCCGCGACCAAGGGCGTGATCCACAAGAATACCGCGTCCCGCAAGGTGTCGCGTCTGGCCGCGCGCCTCAAGGTGCTGTCGGCCTGACATCGCCTTTACAGACTAAGCTTCTTTAAAACCCGGCCGATCGTGCCGGGTTTTTTTCGTTTGCCGGCAAGTACTTAAAAAGATTGCTCTGAAACGGCCCCCAAAGTGGATTCCAGTCTTCGAAATGCTTTGCCGGCACATGCCTGCCTGCTGATGGTTGACATGCTTGAAAAATGGCGGCTTTAAAATTCTTAGCTATCAAAAATAAGCTATATTTTTCAGATACTTAGCCATGGTCGTCCACAGCTTGTCCACAGCACCCCAAAGGGACGGGAGGACAACTGGCTGTCAAGCGAATTATTTCAGAATATTTCGCGCCGGCCCGGCTTTTTCATATTCGCCGGAAAAGGGTTTGAATCACAATGGCTTTGTCAAAATATGCCGTTGCGGCATGGCGCTCCGGCGCGCCCGAGGTAACCAGATTCCTTAAAAATCCGTTAGACGTGGCCTTGCCCTATCCACAGCGATTTCGGTAATGTCGATCCATCGAAAGGGACGGGCTCTGGCCCTTAACCCAGCCTGACGCGGCCAGCTTAAATTGGCGGGATTTGCGACGCGGATCAAGTCCGTGAACGGGTACGGTTTGCTCTTTTTCGATACGGTAGGGGACTGGCGTAACTAGACATGGCAGGTAGACGGCGTGCCGGCGCTCTTTCGCCGGACGGTGTTGTATTGCCCTGACATACCCAACGCGGACTGGCTTCCATGGGCCGGCACCGGTTCCCCTCGAATAGTGGGCGACGTTCATTGCCGGCGGCGGCAACGGGCATCGTAGCGAAGACACAGTCGCTGGAAAACGGATGCAGGAGGCGCATCCCCAGCGGAAAACAGGTACAGAAAAGCAAGGAACTCGATC